>NZ_CM174519.1:0-5460897 GCF_057840755.1 Pedobacter sp. KH_004
ATGGAAAAAACTTGTACAGAAGTGTGGAAGAACTGTCTTCAAATTATTAAGGATAACATCCCGAACCAAAGTTTCAAAACTTGGTTCGAGCCTATCACAGCCCTTAAATTGGAAGGTAAGGTTTTAACCATACAAGTACCAAGTTTGTTCTTTTACGAATGGCTTGAAGAACATTATGTAGGCTTACTACGTAAAACAGTAAAAAAACAACTTGGAGAGGATGGCCGGTTGGAATATAATATCGTAGTTGATAAATCATCCAATAGTGGTAGTCCATATACCACCAACATGCCATCAAATGGAAATGGGGCAGAGGCAAAAGTACAATCAATGCCAATCCCCGTATCAATAAATAAGGATATCAAAAACCCTTTCATCATCCCTGGATTAAAAAAGTTAAATGTTGATCCACAATTAAATTCCAATTATACTTTTGAAAATTATATAGAAGGAGATTGCAACCGTTTAGCTCGTTCTGCAGGATATGCCGTAGCGGCAAAACCAGGTGGTACATCATTCAACCCATTGATGATCTATGGTGGGGTTGGTTTAGGTAAAACTCACTTAGCGCAAGCAATTGGTAACGAAATTAAACGCAGTATGCCAGATAAACTGGTGATTTATGTAAGCTGCGAGAAATTTTGCCAGCAGTTTGTAGATTCATTAAAGAATAATACCATTAACGATTTTGTGAATTTCTATCAGGCAATGGACGTCATCATTATGGATGATGTACACAATTTTGCCGGTAAAGAGAAAACCCAGGATATTTTCTTCCATATTTTCAACCATCTGCACCAATCTGGTAAGCAGGTGATCTTGACTTCAGATAAAGCGCCAAAAGATTTAGCTGGATTGGAAGAGCGCCTTTTAAGTCGTTTCAAATGGGGTTTATCTGCCGATTTGCAGATCCCCGATTTGGAAACCCGTATTGCTATCTTAAGGAAGAAAATGTATGCTGATGGAATTGAATTGCCCGGTGAGGTAGTTGAATACGTTGCGCATAACATTGATAATAACGTTCGGGAGTTGGAAGGTGCTATGGTTTCTTTACTTGCTCAAGCAACGTTGAATAAGAAAGAGATTGATTTAGCGTTAGCCAAACAAATGTTAAAGAATTTTATCAAAAATACATCGAAAGAAATTTCAATGGAGTATATCCAGAAATTGGTTTGCGAATATTTTGAGGTTCCGGTTGATATGGTAAAGTCGCAAACCCGGAAACGGGAAATTGTACAGGCCCGCCAAATTTCAATGTATCTTTCAAAGAGCCATACCAAATCATCACTAAAAACTATTGGTGCTTTCTTTGGTGGTCGCGATCATAGTACGGTAATTTATGCTTGCCAAACGGTAGAAGATTTAATAGATACGGATAAGAAATTTAAAGCCTATGTTCATGATATCCAGAAGAAATTGAAAATGAGCTAAGCAGGTTTTAAGGAAGAAGATCTATCAAAGAATATTTTATATCCAGCACTAAAAAAAGAGGCCTTGTTTCATTTTGAAAATCAGGCCTCTTTTTTGTACTTCTACATTCCTAGGTTCCCAAATATGGAAAGCAGTTTTATACCTCTTTCATCTCCTCTAGCGCAGCTAAACCATAATGCAGTGCAGCCACATGTATACATTGGGCAATCTTATTTTCCTTAAGTAATAGTTTTACTTCATCAATCGTATATTCTTCAACGCTTAGAATTTCGTGTTCATCTAAATGTTGTTCATGCGTTTTAATCCCGCCTGTTAATACATAAGTAAATGTTCTGTTATTTGCTGTAGCTGGATTAGGATAGAGCTCAGCAACCAGTTTGCAGGTTTTGAAGGTATAACCAGTTTCTTCCAATAACTCACGCTTTACACCCGCCTCCGGACCTTCATCTCCATCTATTACTCCGCCCGGAACTTCCAAAGAAACGATATCAGCAGCATGGCGGTATTGCCGAACCAATATCATTTTGCCTTCTTCAGTTAAGGCGATCGCAGTGGCCCAATCAGGATATTCGAGTACGAAATAATCATCTTTCACAGTTCCGTTAGGAAGCATCACTTCGTCTACCCTTAGCGTAGCCCACTTTTCTTTCACTAAATATTTAGAAGCGAGCTTTCGCCACTTTTCAATTTTATTCATATTTCTTCAATCTGAAATCGTAAATTAAATATATTGTTGAATCGTTTTCTGTCGATGCAGATTAACCAAATGTACAACCTTGTGTTTATCTGATAAATAATTATAGATCATATTTAGTTTAGGGGCGATCAGCTTATTTCTTTCAGCGCTTACTCCCAGTTCATAATATAGAAATTCGCTTAGCGAATCAAGCTTCTCCGGGGCAAAATTTACCGATTCGAGCCAGTTTTTAAAAATAGCTAGATCGGTATCTTCTAAGCTTCCGGTTGCTAAAGTGAAACTTTTTTCCATTGTTTCGTCAAACATTGCTTGAGCGTCTCGAATTTTACCTTCTAATTTCAACCCCATAATCCGGGCTAAAACTTCAGCAAGCTTTTGTATCTCCGCGGTGATTAAGTCTTTTCTATACATTTAATTCAATGTTTAATTGCCTAAAAACAATAGGTGCTAGTAACAATAGTTAAGCAGGTATTCCAAACCTATAACCTATAACTCGGATCTACCAGCTACCGCTTGATCCGCCACCGCCAAAGCTTCCACCGCCGAAGCCACCAAATCCACCGCCACCTCCAGAAGAACCGCTTCCAAAGCCACCGCTACCCCAACTGCTTCCGCTACCTCGGCCACTTCCGCTTCCGAAAAGCATAGCCCAAAAAAGCGCATTTGAAGCACCACGGCCGCCTATAATTTCGCTGCCGCCGCCTCCACCGCCTTTACGCATAATGATTATCACTACAATAACAATAATAATAATTACAGCAATACTACCAACGCCGCCTTTTTTTGATGCATTCGACGTTCGAGGTTTATCATTCTTATATTCTCCCTTGGTATAATTTATTATTTCTGTGGTTGCCTGGTCTAATCCCGTATAGTAATCACCGGTTTTAAAATTTGGCTTGATATCTTCATCTATAATTCGCTTTGCGTAAACATCGGGTAAGGCCCCCTCCAGGCCGTAGCCAGTTTGAATGGAAATTTTGCGATCTCCAACTGCCACTACAATCATGATTCCGTTGTTTTTACCTCCCTGGCCCACGCCCCACGTTCTGCCTAATTCTACTGCATATTCGTTAATGTCATAATCCCCAACCGATTTTAATACCGCAATCGCTATTTGAGTGGAGGAAGAATCATCAAAAGCTACAAGTTTTTTCTCCAGGGACGCTCTTTGTTCAATAGAAAGCACACCAGCATAATCGTTAACCAAAGTAGATGGTTTTTCAGGAAAATCCTGGGCAAAGCCAATGCTTGCGGTGAAGAGAAATAAAAATAAAAGGAATATTTTTCTCATCTCTTATTTATTTTTTTTGTTGTCCATATAAACAATATCATTTGGCAATTCATTTATATCTCCATTTTGAGGAGGAAAAAATAATGCTAGCTTTTCTCCAGCCAAAGCTACTCCTGCAATTATGCCATCGGCTAAATTGCCTTTGGCAAAATGGGCAGTCATGGCAACTTTAGTAGTTTCCCAGAAATTTTCCGGTACCAGAGCATTAATCCCTAAGTCACCGATGATCGCAAATTTATGATCGGCATTTGCCAGGTAAATCAAAACGCCATTTCTTCGCAATGTTTTGTCCATATCCAGGTCAGAGAAATATTGTGTAGCTCTGGTAAACGGATCATCAGGGCAGTGCTTTTCTATCGCAATCCTGATTTCACCCGAGGTTGCTTTTTCGGCATCGGCAATGGCCTTTGCAATTCTGTCTTGTTCCAACTCTGAAAATAACGACATGTCTTTGGTTTTAGAAGTAAAAAAGGGTAATACATGTTAAAACAATTAAACACGTATTACCCCGAAATGTTATGTTCCTATAGTTAGAATTCTACCTTTGGTGCGTCTTTTGCAGTGGCATCTGCTTCAAAATAACCTTTAGGTTTAAACCCAAACATCCCTGCTGTTAGATTAGTAGGGAAAGATCTGATCTTACCATTATATTGTTGAACGGCATCATTAAAGTCTTTACGTGCCACAGTAATTCTGTTTTCGGTACTTTCCAATTGGGCAGATAGATCACTAAACTGCTGGGTAGCCCTAAGTTCTGGATAGTTTTCGGTAATGGATAGTAACTTACCCAAAGCCTGACTTAACTGGCCTTGTGCAGCTTGATATTTTTGAATATTTTCAGGAGTCAAATCATCTGCTTTAACAGTCATTTGAGTTGCCTTTGCTCTTGCTTCGGTAACTGCTGTCAATGTTCCCTGTTCAAATTTTGCTGCACCTTTAACGGTCGCTACCAGGTTCGGAATCAAATCCGCTCTTCTTTGATACTGTGTTTGTACCGTTCCCCATTTCGATTTCACATTCTCGTCCAGGCTCACCATACTATTGTATCCGCATGAGCTTAAAGTGCTTACCGCAATTACAGCAGCAATAATTCCAAATACTAATTTTTTCATCTTTATGTTTTTTGTCTTTGTTCCAATTAAATTTTATTCAATTTACAAATTAGATATCAAATTGTATGCCTTTGTTACAAACTGTCATAATAACAGCTTTTAGCATCACTAAAAACTCTAGCAATATGATAATTTAACAGCACAATCAGTAAAATACTATTTATTGCTCCGATTTTGTATTTTTGTACTTTCTTGGGATAAATACCTGAGCAATGATATATGCAAAAAGACATCGAAATTACGCTTCTTCCTCATCAGCTCGATCAGGATGAAATCATCAAAAACAAGATTTCAGAATCCTTAAAAATGGCAGAAAACCGAATCAAGGCTTTCGAGATTTTGAAACGTTCTATTGATGCCCGCTCCAGAAAGGTTATTTTCCGCCTGCAAGTCAGGGTTTTTATAGATGAAGAACCTGCAATAGATATCTCAATGATCACTTATCAAGATGTAAGCAATGCACAACCTGTATTAATTATTGGGGCCGGGCCCGCCGGATTATTCGCCGCCTTACAATGTATTGAGAATGGTTTAAAACCCATCATAATTGAGCGTGGAAAAGATGTGAAGCAGCGCCGCAGAGATTTAGCAGCTATAAATAAACAAGGTTTGGTCAATACCGAATCAAATTACTGTTATGGAGAAGGTGGTGCCGGTACCTATTCTGATGGGAAACTTTATACACGCTCTAATAAAAGGGGGGACATAAACAAAGTATTACAGGTTTTTGTTGATCACGGTGCTGAGAAGGATATCAGGATAGATGCTCGGCCGCACATTGGTACAAACAAATTGCCACACATTATTACCGCAATAAAAGATACCATATTAAATGCTGGTGGAGAAGTTTTCTTCGATACACAGATGACAGACATCATCACCGAATTTGGTAAAGTAAAAGGCATTGAAGTAAATTTTGAAGATAAGATATATGCAGAACATCTCATTCTTGCTACCGGTCATTCTGCAAGAGATGTGTATGAATTATTGCATGGAAAGAATATTTTAATCGAAGCAAAGCCATTTGCATTAGGAGTAAGAATTGAACACCCTCAGGAAATTATCGATGCAGCCCAATATCACTGCGATAACCGGTCTGAATTTTTGCCACCTGCTTATTATAGCTTGGTAGAGCAGGTGGGGGCACGTGGTGTATTTTCATTTTGTATGTGTCCCGGCGGCATCATAGCACCTTGTGCTACGGGCGAAAACGAAATCGTGGTAAATGGCTGGTCGCCTTCAAAAAGGAATAATCCATTTGCAAATTCTGGCACCGTCGTTCAGGTTACTTTAGATGATGTTCAGGGTTATGATCCGCTGAGAATGCTAAACTTTCAATCGGAAATAGAAAAGCTTGCTTTCGAAGCTGGCGGAGGAAACCTAGTAGCCCCGGCACAACGCATGATAGATTTCGTTAATAACAAGCTATCGATAGATTTGCCAAGAAATTCTTATTTGCCAGGTACCAAAAGCGTAATGTTAGATAATATTCTTCCACAATTCGTATCAGAGAGTCTAAAAGCCGCACTGCCATTGTTTGGAAAAAAAATGAAAGGCTATTATACAAATGAGGCAATCTTGGTTGGTGTAGAAAGCCGAACCTCGTCGCCCGTTCGTATTCCACGAGATAAAGAATCCTATCAGCATCCCCAGATCAAGGGTTTGTATCCCTGCGCAGAAGGTGCTGGGTATGCTGGCGGAATTGTTTCAGCCGCTATTGATGGAATTAATTGTGCCAACGCAATCCTAAACTCGCTATAAAACATTATAATGCTAGGCTTGTTATTTAAGATATGCTGAATATTTTAAACGAAATGCAAAGGGCCTTTAATGGCGATGCTTGGCATGGTAATCATTCCATGCAGATTTTAAATAATGTTCTGGCAGAAAATGCATTCGAACATTTCATTCCCGGAGCACATTCTATTGCAGAAATTGCACTTCACCTTACCTCTTGGACAGAAGAAGTGACTTCTAGATTGATGGGCGCTCCATCGGGTGAACCAGTAAAAGGAGATTGGCCAATTCCTGAAACAAAATCTGCTCAAGCGTGGGAAAGAATTATTTTTGATTTCAAGGTAGCCAATGAAGAACTTATCAGGCAATGTACTGAATTTTCAGATAGTCAATGGGATTCAGAAACATTAAATGAAATCACTCCAATTTCAGGTTCAGCAATAACCAAAGCAGAGTTGTTAAATGGCTTGATACAACACCACGCTTATCATGCTGGCCAAATTGCGCTGTTATCAAAATTTAATAATGCTTAACTTTAAGAAATGAAAAAGACATTAATAATAGGAGCTTCACCAGATCCATCAAGATACGCTTATAAAGCCGCCCATATGTTAAAGCGCTTCAATCACGATTTTGTTAATGTTGGCATCAAAAAAGGTGAAGTTGCTGGCATCGAGATCGAAAAGCCTGGAGTAATCCATGATGATATTGACACTGTTACACTTTATATCGGGCCAGCTCTGCAGTCTCAATATCATAATTATATACTAGACACCAAGCCAAAGCGGGTAATTTTCAATCCTGGTACCGAAAACTTCGAGCTCGAAAAATTATTAGATCAGCATGGAATTGAACCGGTTAGAGCTTGTACATTAGTGATGCTAAGTACAGGTCAATATTGATTGAGAAAACGCTGTTTCTGTTATCCTCGAACTTCAGCCCCTCCTTTTTTTTAAATGCTCCTCCGGAAATGTGATGCGGCGCTTGCCAGCTGCAGGCAGTATTTTCTAATTCGGACGGCCTTACATGGCGCAGCATTTGAAGAAACAAACCCTATTCCACCTATCAAGCCAAAAACCACGATACCGAAACCCTTTCCGTTGTATTTAGTTTCTACCGCTGATACGCCGTCTATTGTATATATTTCTCCTATATGGTTCATAAAACAAAAAGCTCGTGGGCGAAAGCAAAAAGCACGGCGTCTGCTGAATACTTAAAAGCTTTGCCCCGTTAGGTAACCTATATGTTCTCTATGTGTAATATATGATTCAAAACCTATAATAGCTAACATTCTGCAGCATCAGGCCATCGTATGTCTCCCTGCTCCCTATATTTCTACCCGGCTCCTGCGGGCTTGATTTCCCGAACGTACACTCGATCGCCCTTTTTGTTTTGGCGTTCCCTAAAAATTTTCGGCTTGAAAAACAGGCGTTTACAGTAAAGGATGGAAAAAAGGGGATTGAATATTTGTTGGGAGCGGATTTTTTTCTACTTTTGCATCCCGCTTCGGAGGAAACGGTTGCATTGAAAAGCCGGTTGGTTGATAGATTAGAGTGGAAAAGGCCAAAAATTTACTTTAAAATAAATTTGCGGAAAAGAAAAAGATCGCTACCTTTGCAGCCCGGTTCGGAAGAAACGGGAAGCCGCCTGAAAGAGCGGAGAATTGAAAAGCAGAAAGAAAACGGGGACGAAAAAATAAAAATTATTTTATTTGGAAGTTCGAAAAAGTTTTCTACCTTTGCACTCCCAACCGAAAGGAAGGGTTAGAAAAAGTCGAGCGGCGGATGTCGCGGAAGACGGGAAACAAAAAGATTGAGACGAGCGGAAACAGGGAAGAGACGATCAAGACTCACGCCCAACTGAAGCGAGACGATATATAAAGACAGGCCGCGAGGCGATAGTCGATAAGTTCTTAAAAGAGATGTCAATGATGCGTAGTGGGGTAATGAAGTACGAATTCAAGTACAGAGTTCCTTATTACATTTTAAAGTCAATGTCCAACGGACAAAACAAAAGAAGACTATTTTTAACGATAGTTAAAACTGGTCAGAATCTTACAACACATTTTACAATGGAGAGTTTGATCCTGGCTCAGGATGAACGCTAGCGGCAGGCCTAATACATGCAAGTCGAGGGGTAGAAGAGGCTTGCTTCTTTGAGACCGGCGCACGGGTGCGTAACGCGTATGCAACCTACCTTCATCTGGGGGATAGCCCGGAGAAATCCGGATTAATACCGCATAAAATCACAGGATGGCATTATCCAATGATCAAACATTTATGGGATGGAGATGGGCATGCGTGTCATTAGCTAGTTGGCGGGGTAACGGCCCACCAAGGCGACGATGACTAGGGGATCTGAGAGGATGGCCCCCCACACTGGTACTGAGACACGGACCAGACTCCTACGGGAGGCAGCAGTAAGGAATATTGGTCAATGGAGGCAACTCTGAACCAGCCATGCCGCGTGCAGGAAGACTGCCCTATGGGTTGTAAACTGCTTTTATTCGGGAATAAACCTAGATACGTGTATCTAGCTGAATGTACCGAAGGAATAAGGATCGGCTAACTCCGTGCCAGCAGCCGCGGTAATACGGAGGATCCAAGCGTTATCCGGATTTATTGGGTTTAAAGGGTGCGTAGGCGGCCTGTTAAGTCAGGGGTGAAAGACGGTAGCTCAACTATCGCAGTGCCCTTGATACTGATGGGCTTGAATGGACTAGAGGTAGGCGGAATGAGACAAGTAGCGGTGAAATGCATAGATATGTCTCAGAACACCGATTGCGAAGGCAGCTTACTATGGTCTTATTGACGCTGAGGCACGAAAGCGTGGGGATCAAACAGGATTAGATACCCTGGTAGTCCACGCCCTAAACGATGAACACTCGCTGTTGGCGATACACAGTCAGCGGCTAAGCGAAAGCGTTAAGTGTTCCACCTGGGGAGTACGCTCGCAAGAGTGAAACTCAAAGGAATTGACGGGGGCCCGCACAAGCGGAGGAGCATGTGGTTTAATTCGATGATACGCGAGGAACCTTACCCGGGCTTGAAAGTTAGTGAATGATCCAGAGATGGATCAGTGAGCAATCACACGAAACTAGGTGCTGCATGGCTGTCGTCAGCTCGTGCCGTGAGGTGTTGGGTTAAGTCCCGCAACGAGCGCAACCCCTATGTTTAGTTGCCAGCACGTTAAGGTGGGGACTCTAAACAGACTGCCTGTGCAAACAGAGAGGAAGGAGGGGACGACGTCAAGTCATCATGGCCCTTACGTCCGGGGCTACACACGTGCTACAATGGATGGTACAGAGGGCAGCTACATAGCAATATGATGCGAATCTCACAAAGCCATTCACAGTTCGGATTGGGGTCTGCAACTCGACCCCATGAAGTTGGATTCGCTAGTAATCGCGTATCAGCAATGACGCGGTGAATACGTTCCCGGGCCTTGTACACACCGCCCGTCAAGCCATGGAAGTTGGGGGTACCTAAAGTATGTAACCGAAAGGAGCGTCCTAGGGTAAAACCGATAACTGGGGCTAAGTCGTAACAAGGTAGCCGTACCGGAAGGTGCGGCTGGAATACCTCCTTTCTGGAGTGGAGTTGACTACTCACTGCGCAACATGATATTTCAAAAAAGAGAAAAAAGAAGAAACACCCAGAAGAAATGACGGTTGTCCTTAACGATAGGGTCATCGGAACGAAAGCTAGGTAAGCAAAGGAAGCGGTAGCGGTAATATACTAACCCGCAACTATAAGCAACCTAACAGACAGTCCCGTAGCTCAGCCTGGTTAGAGCACTACACTGATAATGTAGGGGTCTCCAGTTCAAATCTGGACGGGACTACTTTAATAATCCTGGGGGATTAGCTCAGCTGGCTAGAGCGCCTGCCTTGCACGCAGGAGGTCAACGGTTCGACTCCGTTATTCTCCACATTAAGAAAACACATCACCGGGATCGGTGGTCATCATTGACAGATTGAAAGAAAAAAGAAACGCCATGGGGCACATATATTGAATGTATATGAAACGGTTCGAGACCGCGGTTTTTGACTAACGAAGCTGAAACGGAGCTTAGGCAGGGGACAATGAAACCCTCTACCTTTATACCTTCGACCTTCAGCCTCAGTAAAGTTCTTTGACATATTGGAAGAAGTTAAAAAAGAAGAGCAAACAACAATAGGCGACTGTTGTGTTTGTGCTCGCTTAAAGGAACCGCAAGGGACCGATAAGCATGAGACATCATAACAAGAGCAAAAAAAGCATACCATATGGCGCAAAAGGCATATGAGTAGAAGAAAGTAATAAAGAGTACACGGGGGATGCCTTGGCTCTCAGAGGCGATGAAGGACGTGATAAGCTGCGATAAGCTTCGGGTATTTGCAAATAGGAATTGATCCGAAGATTTCCGAATGGGGCAACCCGGCTGGTTGAAGACCAGTCACATATAATGAGCAAACCTGCCGAACTGAAACATCTAAGTAAGCAGAGGAAGAGAAAATAACAATGATTTCCTGAGTAGTGGCGAGCGAAAGGGAAAGAGCCCAAACCATCCATGTTACGGCATAGGTGGGGTTGTAGGACTGCAACGTGGCATTAGCAAACAGAAGTGGAATGGGATGGGAAGCCCAGCGATACACGGTGATAGCCCGGTACACGTATAGAATGCTAGTCTAGCAGTATCCTGAGTACCGCGAGGTCGGAGACGCCTTGTGGGAATCTGCCGGCACCATCCGGTAAGGCTAAATACTCCTGAGAGACCGATAGTGAACCAGTACCGTGAGGGAAAGGTGAAAAGAACCCCGAACAGGGGAGTGAAATAGAACCTGAAACCGTGTACTTACAAGCGGTCGGAGCATCCAAGTGGTGTGACGGCGTGCCTTTTGCATAATGAGCCTACGAGTTACTCCTCTCTGGCAAGGTTAAGTGCTTCAGGCACGGATCCGAAGCGAAAGCGAGTCTGAACAGGGCGTATAGTCAGAGGGGGTAGACGCGAAACCTTGTGATCTACCCATGGACAGGTTGAAGGTGCGGTAACACGTACTGGAGGACCGAACCGATAAACGTTGAAAAGTTTCCGGATGATCTGTGGGTAGGGGTGAAAGGCTAATCAAACTGGGAAATAGCTCGTACTCCCCGAAATGTTTTTAGGAACAGCGTGGATATTAAGTTTCATAGAGGTAGAGCTACTGATTGGGTGCGGGGGAGTCAAATCCTACCAAATCCAGACAAACTCCGAATGCTATGAAATATGATCTGCAGTGAGGCGCGGGGTGCTAAGGTCACGCGCCGAGAGGGAAAGAACCCAGACCATCAGCTAAGGTCCCCAAGTTACAGTTAAGTTGAACTAACGAGGTCCGATTGCACAGACAGCTAGGATGTTGGCTTGGAAGCAGCCATTCATTTAAAGAGTGCGTAACAGCTCACTAGTCGAGCGATCGGGCATGGATAATAAACGGGCATTAAATTGTACACCGAAGCTATGGGATTGAAATATATCGGTAGGGGAGCATTCTAGCGGCAGCGAAGGTATCTGGTAATGGGTGCTGGAGCTTCTAGAAAAGCAAATGTAGGCATAAGTAACGATAAGGCGGGAGAGAAACCCGCCCACCGAAAGGATAAGGTTTCCTGATCAACGCTAATCGGATCAGGGTCAGTCGGGACCTAAGGAGAACCCGAAGGGGAAATTCGATGGACAACTGGTTAATATTCCAGTACTTTTTATAACTGCGATGTGGGGACGGAGTAGTGACACTGCCGCGATCTGACGGAATAGATCGTTAAAGACAGTAGGTAATGGAACGGTAGGCAAATCCGCCGATCTAGCTGAAAGTCGATAGTACCGCAAGCCTTCGGGTGAGTGGATAGCGCAGGTAATCAGACTTCCAAGAAAAACCGCTAAGCTTCAGGTTATAAAAACCCGTACCGCAAACCGACACAGGTATCCGGGAAGAGGATTCTAAGGTGCTCGAGTGAATCATGGCTAAGGAACTCGGCAAAATGGCCCTGTAACTTCGGGAGAAGGGGCGCTGGCAGCAATGTCAGCCGCAGTGAAAAGGCCCAGGCGACTGTTTAACAAAAACACATGGCTTTGCAAAATCGAAAGATGAGGTATAAGGCCTGACACCTGCCCGGTGCTGGAAGGTTAAGAGGGGATGTCATCCGCAAGGAGAAGCATTGAATCGAAGCCCCAGTAAACGGCGGCCGTAACTATAACGGTCCTAAGGTAGCGAAATTCCTTGTCGGGTAAGTTCCGACCTGCACGAATGGTGTAACGATCTGGGCGCTGTCTCAGCCATGAGCTCGGTGAAATTGTGGTCCCGGTGAAGACGCCGGGTACCCGCAACGGGACGGAAAGACCCCATGCACCTTCACTACAATTTAACATTGACATTGGATACAGGATGTGTAGGATAGGTGGGAGGCTTTGAAGCGGCGTCGCTAGGCGTCGTGGAGCCAACGTTGAAATACCACCCTTTCTGTATTCGGTGTCTAATCCCGCCTGTCGGGAGACATTGTTTGATGGGTAGTTTGACTGGGGTGGTCGCCTCCAAAAAGGTAACGGAGGCTTTCAAAGGTAAGCTCAGTACGCTTGGTAACCGTACGCGGAGTGCAATAGCATAAGCTTGCTTGACTGTGAGACATACAGGTCGATCAGGGTCGAAAGACGGATATAGTGATCCGGTGGTTCTGCATGGAAGGGCCATCGCTCAAAGGATAAAAGGTACGCTGGGGATAACAGGCTGATCTCCCCCAAGAGCTCATATCGACGGGGAGGTTTGGCACCTCGATGTCGGCTCGTCACATCCTGGGGCTGGAGAAGGTCCCAAGGGTTCGGCTGTTCGCCGATTAAAGTGGCACGCGAGCTGGGTTCAGAACGTCGCGAGACAGTTCGGTCCCTATCTGTTGTGGGCGTAGGAATTTTGAGTGGGGCTGACCTTAGTACGAGAGGACCGGGTTGGACTAGCCTCTAGTGAATCTGTTGTTCCGCCAGGGGCATTGCAGAGTAGCTACGCTGGGAATAGATAAGCGCTGAAAGCATCTAAGTGCGAAACTAGCCACGAGATGAGAATTCCATATAGGACCGTAGAAGACTACTACGTTGATAGGCTACAGATGTAAAGCTGGCGACAGCACAGTCGAGTAGTACTAATCATCCGAAGCTTTCAAAGCAAACAGACTGTTGTTTGTTCTTCTAAGATAACTTCTTTCAATAATATGTCATTTAGGTTGTAGGTGATAAGCTGTGGGTGGTACGTTCAAAAACGTAAAACCCAATACTTAAAACTCAAGACTTATTTAAAAACATTTAGGTGCCTATATCGGTGGTGTCCACCTCTTCCCATTCCGAACAGAGAAGTTAAGCCCACCAGAGCCGATGGTACTGCGGTAACACGTGGGAGAGTAGGTCGGTGCCAAATCTTAAAGCCCAATAGGGCATTAACGAGAACCCCATCAGCAACAGCTGATGGGGTTTCCTCGTTTAAGAGCCCCTCATAAGACTGACACTGTAGTAGGAGTGCTAGCTTAAGACAAGGGTGTAGCAGGTGACTGCGGATCTGAAGGAAGTCGGCGGCAAATCTGGGCTTACGAGCAGAAACTGTATATGAGGCGGATTTAGTCCGGTGATGTTGCACGACAAACAGAAGCCCGATACTGCACGGGGACTCAGGCTCCACTCACCAAACTGGCATACTTCGAATATCATCCTGGCCGCAATCAGTAAGTGGCCCAGCTTATTCTTGCAGGTTATAAAGCTATCTACAATAGGAAGGTACTATCTATAAATACAAGTTATTCCTAATATTTTTTAACTTTGTTTTCAATAGAGGAGACATAGGGTGATCATTCATTGGTATGCCTAGCTTGCGTAGTTACGATCCGGTTTCTGACTAGATTGGAACTATCTATTTTTCTATCGCTTTGATGGTTAGTTTTGATCATTAGATTGGCTCAAATATCCTTGTTTCCTTATGTTTTTGCTGGCTATAATTTTCATAAAAGCACGGTCATTTTTCTATCATGAGTAAATTGTCGTTAGAAGCTTTTTCTGTACCGCTACGTTACTTTTCAATTTAATACCATGTTTCGCTACTGTTCGTTCGTACAGGTCTGTAAAGTAAAGGGGAACGTCGTTTCTTCCTGCCCAAAACGCTGGCATATGCAGTATTCTGCGTATCCGACCATCGCCCTTTTTTGACATCCTTTTTTTTCCGATATGATTCCCACTCTGATTCTCTACCACATCATATCCGGCGAAACTGATCAGTTTTCGCGCATTGCTGAACAGCAGCAAGCCGTTGGTCTCAGCTAAAAGGGTTGCTACGGTTTTGACACAACACCTTTAATTTGGCAGATTTGTTCGACTGTTGATGTGGTCAAAAAATAAATATTTTTTTTCTTCAAAAGACAGATATTATTAATTAAATTTACTTCTGATAGGAATAAGTTCTCTTGTACTATTTTTTCAGGATAATGAGCAATGAAATCCAATACTCGATTGAACTATTACACTGGGGAAAAATTTCTGCCAATATCAGGCACATTTAAAATACATTAAATGCGAATTGGAGTTATAACGTCGATTGATACCCAACTGGGAAAAGGGATCATTCTTGATGAAAACGAACAAGAAATAGAATTCCATTTCTCATCACTAAAAGATGAGCTCGTTTTGTGTAGCCAGGTTGGTTTTGAAATCGAGCTTGCTGAAGATGGGCTAGTTGCAGTTGGGTTGATACAAATTAAGTCATGAGCATGCGAATGTCTCGGAAACGCCCTATATTCACCATCGGGAGATAAATACAGTTGATTTTTGTAATAGTCTATCCTTAATTTATTTATCTTATTAATCCCAAAGGGTTTGTTCACCTAAGTAACATAAATTGCTAGGAAAGTCTTTACTATCGGATTTTCTTCATCATAGGTATCAATCAAGCCAAAAAACTTCATTAATGTCTTTGTACTTAAATAATTATCGGTCTTCAGGAATATATCGATAGATAGCAATTTACATGATTGTGAATCCGAAAGTTCAAAGCCGCATCTATCACTCACCGATATTTTTAACGTTTCAATGTCTTGGTTAGCCAACATCATATTAAAATATTGTATTTTACAATATACGAAAGAAAATTGTAAATGGTTTTCATCGTAGTAGGATCGTCCAATAAAACGATTGTTGACATAATGTTATCTATAGCAAATTCTAAGATTAAATAGCATATTTTCCAAATCGTATTCCGATTGACATAGAAGTTTATGCCCACTAAAAGTCGCCGCATAGATTCTTCAAGCGGGGTGTTGAAATTACTAACCGATATGTTAGTCATTCCTTATCTATTACATCCTATTTTTCCAAAGTGAGTTAATTTCCCATCAGCAGCTCTTCCATGTTCAGTAGGCGTATGCTATCGTGAAGAATCTTAATTTTTCGGTTTATCTATTACATGGTTTCTATTGCAAGGCAGGCATTTTAAGGATTGGTCTATCAAATACTTTCCTGCAATCATATTGCCTATCACCAATTTATTCTTTAAGGGTAAGTCAGATATCATATCAATAGAAAAAATAAAAATTATTTTATTTGGAAGTTCGAAAAAGTTTTCTACCTTTGCACTCCCAACCGAAAGGAAGGGTTAGAAAAAGTCGAGCGGCGGATGTCGCGGAAGACGGGAAACAAAAAGATTGAGACGAGCGGAAACAGGGGAGAGACGATCAAGACTCACGCCCAACTGAAGCGAGACGATATATAAAGACATGCCGTGAGGCGATAGTCGATAAGTTCTTAAAAGAGATGTCAATGATGCGTAGTGGGGTAATGAAGTACGAATTCAAGTACAGAGTTCCTTATTACATTTTAAAGTCAATGTCCAACGGACAAAACAAAAGAAGACTATTTTTAACGATAGTTAAAACTGGTCAGAATCTTACAACACATTTTACAATGGAGAGTTTGATCCTGGCTCAGGATGAACGCTAGCGGCAGGCCTAATACATGCAAGTCGAGGGGTAGAAGAGGCTTGCTTCTTTGAGACCGGCGCACGGGTGCGTAACGCGTATGCAACCTACCTTCATCTGGGGGATAGCCCGGAGAAATCCGGATTAATACCGCATAAAATCACAGGATGGCATTATCCAATGATCAAACATTTATGGGATGGAGATGGGCATGCGTGTCATTAGCTAGTTGGCGGGGTAACGGCCCACCAAGGCGACGATGACTAGGGGATCTGAGAGGATGGCCCCCCACACTGGTACTGAGACACGGACCAGACTCCTACGGGAGGCAGCAGTAAGGAATATTGGTCAATGGAGGCAACTCTGAACCAGCCATGCCGCGTGCAGGAAGACTGCCCTATGGGTTGTAAACTGCTTTTATTCGGGAATAAACCTAGATACGTGTATCTAGCTGAATGTACCGAAGGAATAAGGATCGGCTAACTCCGTGCCAGCAGCCGCGGTAATACGGAGGATCCAAGCGTTATCCGGATTTATTGGGTTTAAAGGGTGCGTAGGCGGCCTGTTAAGTCAGGGGTGAAAGACGGTAGCTCAACTATCGCAGTGCCCTTGATACTGATGGGCTTGAATGGACTAGAGGTAGGCGGAATGAGACAAGTAGCGGTGAAATGCATAGATATGTCTCAGAACACCGATTGCGAAGGCAGCTTACTATGGTCTTATTGACGCTGAGGCACGAAAGCGTGGGGATCAAACAGGATTAGATACCCTGGTAGTCCACGCCCTAAACGATGAACACTCGCTGTTGGCGATACACAGTCAGCGGCTAAGCGAAAGCGTTAAGTGTTCCACCTGGGGAGTACGCTCGCAAGAGTGAAACTCAAAGGAATTGACGGGGGCCCGCACAAGCGGAGGAGCATGTGGTTTAATTCGATGATACGCGAGGAACCTTACCCGGGCTTGAAAGTTAGTGAATGATCCAGAGATGGATCAGTGAGCAATCACACGAAACTAGGTGCTGCATGGCTGTCGTCAGCTCGTGCCGTGAGGTGTTGGGTTAAGTCCCGCAACGAGCGCAACCCCTATGTTTAGTTGCCAGCACGTTAAGGTGGGGACTCTAAACAGACTGCCTGTGCAAACAGAGAGGAAGGAGGGGACGACGTCAAGTCATCATGGCCCTTACGTCCGGGGCTACACACGTGCTACAATGGATGGTACAGAGGGCAGCTACATAGCAATATGATGCGAATCTCACAAAGCCATTCACAGTTCGGATTGGGGTCTGCAACTCGACCCCATGAAGTTGGATTCGCTAGTAATCGCGTATCAGCAATGACGCGGTGAATACGTTCCCGGGCCTTGTACACACCGCCCGTCAAGCCATGGAAGTTGGGGGTACCTAAAGTATGTAACCGAAAGGAGCGTCCTAGGGTAAAACCGATAACTGGGGCTAAGTCGTAACAAGGTAGCCGTACCGGAAGGTGCGGCTGGAATACCTCCTTTCTGGAGTGGAGTTGACTACTCACTGCGCAACATGATATTTCAAAAAAGAGAAAAAAGAAGAAACACCCAGAAGAAATGACGGTTGTCCTCAACGATAGGGCCATCGGAACGAAAGCTAGGTAAAGCAAAGGGAGCGGTAGCGGTAATATACTAACCGCGAAGAATGCCGAACCGAAAAGCACAGTCCCGTAGCTCAGCCTGGTTAGAGCACTACACTGATAATGTAGGGGTCTCCAGTTCAAATCTGGACGGGACTACTTTAATAATCCTGGGGGATTAGCTCAGCTGGCTAGAGCGCCTGCCTTGCACGCAGGAGGTCAACGGTTCGACTCCGTTATTCTCCACATCAAGAAAATACATCACCGGGATCGGTGGTCATCATTGACAGACTGAAAGAAAAAAGAAACGCCATGGGGCACATATATGGAAGGTATATGAAACGGTTCGAGACCGCGGTTTTTGACTAATAAGGAATAGGCTATAGGCTTGGTCCGGGGGACATTAAACCCTGAACCTTTATACCCTCAGCGCTGTACCTTAATAAAGTTCTTTGACATATTGGAAGAAGTTAAAAAAGAAGAGCAAACAACAATAGGCGACTGTTGTGTTTGTGCTCGCTTAAAGGAACCGCAAGGGACCGATAAGCATGAGACATCATAACAAGAGCAAAAAAAGCATACCATATGGCGCAAAAGGCATATGAGTAGAAGAAAGTAATAAAGAGTACACGGGGGATGCCTTGGCTCTCAGAGGCGATGAAGGACGTGATAAGCTGCGATAAGCTTCGGGTATTTGCAAATAGGAATTGATCCGAAGATTTCCGAATGGGGCAACCCGGCTGGTTGAAGACCAGTCACATATAATGAGCAAACCTGCCGAACTGAAACATCTAAGTAAGCAGAGGAAGAGAAAATAACAATGATTTCCTGAGTAGTGGCGAGCGAAAGGGAAAGAGCCCAAACCATCCATGTTACGGCATAGGTGGGGTTGTAGGACTGCAACGTGGCATTAGCAAACAGAAGTGGAATGGGATGGGAAGCCCAGCGATACACGGTGATAGCCCGGTACACGTATAGAATGCTAGTCTAGCAGTATCCTGAGTACCGCGAGGTCGGAGACGCCTTGTGGGAATCTGCCGGCACCATCCGGTAAGGCTAAATACTCCTGAGAGACCGATAGTGAACCAGTACCGTGAGGGAAAGGTGAAAAGAACCCCGAACAGGGGAGTGAAATAGAACCTGAAACCGTGTACTTACAAGCGGTCGGAGCATCCAAGTGGTGTGACGGCGTGCCTTTTGCATAATGAGCCTACGAGTTACTCCTCTCTGGCAAGGTTAAGTGCTTCAGGCACGGATCCGAAGCGAAAGCGAGTCTGAACAGGGCGTATAGTCAGAGGGGGTAGACGCGAAACCTTGTGATCTACCCATGGACAGGTTGAAGGTGCGGTAACACGTACTGGAGGACCGAACCGATAAACGTTGAAAAGTTTCCGGATGATCTGTGGGTAGGGGTGAAAGGCTAATCAAACTGGGAAATAGCTCGTACTCCCCGAAATGTTTTTAGGAACAGCGTGGATATTAAGTTTCATAGAGGTAGAGCTACTGATTGGGTGCGGGGGAGTCAAATCCTACCAAATCCAGACAAACTCCGAATGCTATGAAATATGATCTGCAGTGAGGCGCGGGGTGCTAAGGTCACGCGCCGAGAGGGAAAGAACCCAGACCATCAGCTAAGGTCCCCAAGTTACAGTTAAGTTGAACTAACGAGGTCCGATTGCACAGACAGCTAGGATGTTGGCTTGGAAGCAGCCATTCATTTAAAGAGTGCGTAACAGCTCACTAGTCGAGCGATCGGGCATGGATAATAAACGGGCATTAAATTGTACACCGAAGCTATGGGATTGAAATATATCGGTAGGGGAGCATTCTAGCGGCAGCGAAGGTATCTGGTAATGGGTGCTGGAGCTTCTAGAAAAGCAAATGTAGGCATAAGTAACGATAAGGCGGGAGAGAAACCCGCCCACCGAAAGGATAAGGTTTCCTGATCAACGCTAATCGGATCAGGGTCAGTCGGGACCTAAGGAGAACCCGAAGGGGAAATTCGATGGACAACTGGTTAATATTCCAGTACTTTTTATAACTGCGATGTGGGGACGGAGTAGTGACACTGCCGCGATCTGACGGAATAGATCGTTAAAGACAGTAGGTAATGGAACGGTAGGCAAATCCGCCGATCTAGCTGAAAGTCGATAGTACCGCAAGCCTTCGGGTGAGTGGATAGCGCAGGTAATCAGACTTCCAAGAAAAACCGCTAAGCTTCAGGTTATAAAAACCCGTACCGCAAACCGACACAGGTATCCGGGAAGAGGATTCTAAGGTGCTCGAGTGAATCATGGCTAAGGAACTCGGCAAAATGGCCCTGTAACTTCGGGAGAAGGGGCGCTGGCAGCAATGTCAGCCGCAGTGAAAAGGCCCAGGCGACTGTTTAACAAAAACACATGGCTTTGCAAAATCGAAAGATGAGGTATAAGGCCTGACACCTGCCCGGTGCTGGAAGGTTAAGAGGGGATGTCATCCGCAAGGAGAAGCATTGAATCGAAGCCCCAGTAAACGGCGGCCGTAACTATAACGGTCCTAAGGTAGCGAAATTCCTTGTCGGGTAAGTTCCGACCTGCACGAATGGTGTAACGATCTGGGCGCTGTCTCAGCCATGAGCTCGGTGAAATTGTGGTCCCGGTGAAGACGCCGGGTACCCGCAACGGGACGGAAAGACCCCATGCACCTTCACTACAATTTAACATTGACATTGGATACAGGATGTGTAGGATAGGTGGGAGGCTTTGAAGCGGCGTCGCTAGGCGTCGTGGAGCCAACGTTGAAATACCACCCTTTCTGTATTCGGTGTCTAATCCCGCTAAGCGGGAGACATTGTTTGATGGGTAGTTTGACTGGGGTGGTCGCCTCCAAAAAGGTAACGGAGGCTTTCAAAGGTAAGCTCAGTACGCTTGGTAACCGTACGCGGAGTGCAATAGCATAAGCTTGCTTGACTGTGAGACATACAGGTCGATCAGGGTCGAAAGACGGATATAGTGATCCGGTGGTTCTGCATGGAAGGGCCATCGCTCAAAGGATAAAAGGTACGCTGGGGATAACAGGCTGATCTCCCCCAAGAGCTCATATCGACGGGGAGGTTTGGCACCTCGATGTCGGCTCGTCACATCCTGGGGCTGGAGAAGGTCCCAAGGGTTCGGCTGTTCGCCGATTAAAGTGGCACGCGAGCTGGGTTCAGAACGTCGCGAGACAGTTCGGTCCCTATCTGTTGTGGGCGTAGGAATTTTGAGTGGGGCTGACCTTAGTACGAGAGGACCGGGTTGGACTAGCCTCTAGTGAATCTGTTGTTCCGCCAGGGGCATTGCAGAGTAGCTACGCTGGGAATAGATAAGCGCTGAAAGCATCTAAGTGCGAAACTAGCCACGAGATGAGAATTCCATATAGGACCGTAGAAGACTACTACGTTGATAGGCTACAGATGTAAAGCTGGCGACAGCACAGTCGAGTAGTACTAATCATCCGAAGCTTTCAAAGCAAACAGACTGTTGTTTGTTCTTCTAAGATAACTTCTTTCAATAATATGTCATTTAGGTTGTAGGTGATAAGCTGTGGGTGGTACGTTCAAAAACGTAAAACCCAATACTTAAAACTCAAGACTTATTTAAAAACATTTAGGTGCCTATATCGGTGGTGTCCACCTCTTCCCATTCCGAACAGAGAAGTTAAGCCCACCAGAGCCGATGGTACTGCGGTAACACGTGGGAGAGTAGGTCGGTGCCAAATCTTAAAGCCCAAAAGGGCATTAACGAGAACCCCATCAGCAACAGCTGATGGGGTTTCCTCGTTTAAGAGCCCCTCATAAGACTGACACTGTAGTAGGAAAGATATACCCTAAAAGATTGAGGGACACCGGGGCTGAAGGAGAATTGAAATACTATATTCGAATCTGTTAAAAAAAGCAAAATATATCTCCTCCAAGGCAATAAAACCGTATTATTGTAATACTATGTACACTTTATTTATCATGAATAACATATCCCATAAATTAATTTTATTCATTTTTTTTCACCTTTTGGCTACAAGTGTTTTCGGTCAATCTAAGAATGTACAACTTCCTACCAATTGGTACAATTTGGACTTGACTGAAAGTGGCTATTTTGGTATCAGTGCTGAAAAAGCATATAATGACTTATTAAAAGATAAAAAAGTTGAGCAAAATGTTATCGTTGCTGTTATTGACGGTGGGGTTGACACTAATCATCACGATTTAAAAAATGTTTTGTGGAGGAATAAAAAAGAAATTCCCAATAATGGTATTGATGATGACGGTAATGGATATGTTGATGATATTCATGGATGGAATTTTATAGGATCTAAAAATGGGAATTTGGAATTCGATAATTTAGAACTTGTAAGACTGCTAAGAATTTACACGCCAAAATATCAATCTACAACCAATCTTACCCCTTTAGATAGTGCGCAGAAAGAAGAATTTAATTTGTATAAAAAAATGGTTGGTGACTTCGGTAAAAAATATGAAGATGCCAGCAATACTTTTTCTGTTTTGTTGGCTATTAATAAGGTTTTGGATTCCGTATCAATATCAAATAATAAGAAAATTCCGTCATACGAAGACATCGAGAAATATAAAGCTAATGATGAAACGGAGGAACAAGTCAAGACGATTATCAGAAAAGGCTCAAAAGAAGACGGGAGTTTTGAAAAATTTTATAAAAGTATCAAAGAGGGATATAAGCAATATGACGCTATGCTTAAATATAATCTTAATCCCAAATACGATCTTAGAGCTGAATTAGTAGGAGATGACTATACTAATTCTCATCAAAAAAACTATGGCAATAGTGATGTAAAGGGGCCAGATGCCTTTCATGGAACGCATGTATCTGGAATTATTGGTGCCGATCGTTCAAATTCTTTGGGGATTATGGGGGTTGCAAATAATGTCAGTATTATGGCTGTTAGAGTAGTGCCTACTGGTGATGAGCGTGATAAAGATGTGGCTAATGGAATCAGGTATGCGGTAGATAATGGTGCCAGAGTAATTAACATGAGCTTCGGAAAAGCCTACAAATGGGACAAAAAAATTGTTGATGAAGCGGTTAAATATGCAGAAACCAAAGGGGTTTTGTTGGTACATGCTGCTGGGAATGATAACCAAAACAATGACGTTGAAGAAAATTTTCCCACTAAATATTTCGAGAGTAGGGAAGCTGAAGCTTATAAAGAAGTTCATAAAAAACCTGTTAAGCCGGATTTTGTACCCCTTCCAAAAACTAATCAAAGTAGTGGAATTGGAGGAATAGCACCTTCAATAGGGAGAACCCCTGAAGCTAAAAAAAATCCGTTAGATACCGCAAAATTTGCTCTCCCGCATGCCAATAATTGGATTGAAGTAGGCGCAAGCTCCTACAAAGATGATGAAAATTTAAAAGCAAGTTTTTCTAATTATGGAAAATATACTGTAGACGTTTTTGCTCCTGGATTTTTAATCAATTCTACTGTTCCTGAGGGGAAATATGAAGAGGCTGATGGAACGAGTATGGCTGCCCCAGTGGTGTCAGGTCTTGCCGCATTAATTCTCAGTTATTATCCGCAGTTAACTCCTACACAGGTACGGGAAATTATTATGAAATCGGTTTCGCCAGTGGTACACAAAGTCAAATATAAAGATAATAAGGGTGACAATGTCCGTGCTATGTTTAGCGAAATTTGCGTAAGTGGTGGAATAGTCAACGCTTACAACGCCTTAAAATTGGCAGAGACATATAAATAGTTTTAATCTGCTCTTTGCAATTCCATTTATCTATTCATTACCTATTGATATTTATGATAAACTGTTGAAAAGTACCGAACGGATAGCCTTTTGATTTTAGCCACTTGATAAAATCGTCCATTCTACTCATCATTTTATCGCCAGTGTTTTTACGAACATAAGCTGGGAAACCAAATCGTTCAAAGTCGTCAAGATCTGTAAATTCCCATGGGTGGAAGTAAATATTAAGGTATTTATCTTTTTTATAAGTCCAGCTGGCCAATTTCTTATAAAGACTTAAAGGTAAATTATGAAAGGAAAGCCAAAAAAGTGGAAACCTTAAAACTGGACTTACTGAAGCCGGAATTTGTAAAACATTCTCTTCGGTATAGAATGTTCTGGAGATATGGAAATTGTTGTACCGCCCAGGAAGGTAAGTAGGATTAATGGAAGTATTATATTGATATCCTGCTTTTTCGATTTCCTTTTCATCTACAGGCATCATTCGAGCCATGCGATAGCCTGTGATTTCAGCACCTGATAGTTCTTCCAATTTCAATTTTGATTGAAGCAAATGTTCCGGTTTGAAATCGGAATGGTAGTAACCATGGGAAGCTAACTCGTGGCCAGTTTCGATAATTCGTTTGATTAGATCTGGAATATTTTCTGCAAATGTTACTGTGCAAAAAAAGGTAGCTTTAACTTGATGTTTATCTAACAGATCCAGAATAGCAATTGTACCCTTTCTGGAAATGGCGATTTGATCGGCAAAAGATATATCTTTTCCGTATTCAAAGGGCATATCAAATTCTTCAATATCGAAACTTAAAAGCACCATTATTTATTGGGAATATTTGTTGAACGGATGATATAATTTGGGCGGTTTTTAGTTTGCATAAACATTTTACCCACATAGATGCCAATAATACCTAAAATGATCAGTTGCAAACCCCCAAAAAATACGATAGTCATGATCATTGATGCCCAGCCGGAAACCTCTACATTGTTTACAAATGCATAAATAACATAAGGAATATAGAGTACCGAAGCCAGTGACAAGATGAAGCCTAAATAGACGGCAGAATAAAGTGGTTTAATACTAAATGAGGTAACACCATGAAGTGCGAGGCGAAACATCTTTTTTATGGTGTATTTACTTTTTCCAGAAAAGCGTGCAGCCGGGTTATATTTTATGGCGTACTGTTTAAATCCCAGCCATTTTACCAGTCCACGCAGAAAAGGTTCGTTCTCCTGGAAATTTCTAAACACATTGACCACTTTTTGATCGAGCAGACGAAAATCTGCCGCTCCGGGTTCTAAATCGATATCTGATAGCCAGTTTAATGTTTTATAAAATAAACTCGACGAACTGCGTTTTCCTTTTGAAAGCGTCTTATCTTCCTCACGAATGGTATAGACAACTTCAAAACCTTCCTGCCATTTTTGTAGCATTTCTGGAATCAGTTCTGGCGGATGTTGCATATCACAATCCATAGAAATTACACAATCACCGAAAGCATGGTCCATCCCTGCTTTTACAGCGAGTTGATGGCCAAAATTTCTGGAGAATTCAAGGAAAAAAACATTATCGGAAGTTGATGCATAAGCTTTGATCTTTTCGAGCGTATGATCGGCGCTTCCATCGTCAACCAGTATGATTTCATAATGATAATCAATTGATGAGAAAACCTTTTTAATACTTTCTGCAATAACAAAAATATTATCAGCTTCGTTGTAAGCCGGTATCACTATGGAAACTAATTTTCTCATTTATCGGTAGTCAAATAAGATCCAAAATCTTCTTTCAGCATCTGGAAGATAATGGTTAGCCAGATGATTATACAAGGTAGGGCTTTGAGCGAATATAGACGAATAAATTCTTTTATCGCTCTCGGAAAAATGTCAGTAGGCGATAGGCTGGTAAGTATAAACGCAAAAATGAATAGGCCCACAACCCAATTGTTTTTTTGCTGAATAACGAACCAAATTGCGACACCAGCGAATGCAATGATGTAAGTCGGCGATTCGGAACCACTGCTAAAAATTACCGTAAATATTAATGTAGAAGCCAACAACATTAATCGAAAGGCTAAATGCTTAAACTGGCTAACGCGTAAATATGGTAAGCCGAAGAGTAATAATCCACCCAATAGAAATGGGGTGTTAGATAGTTCCACATTTCCACTAATTCTCCTTGCCATGCCCATTAGCGAGATATCCTGAAAAGACGTTAATGACGCATTTGTCGCATTTTTATGCACCAGTGAATTATACCAATCAGCATAAGATTGCACTACAAATGTTGGAGATGATAGAACCATCGGTAAGGCGAATAATATACAAAATGCGATAAGCCCAGCTATGATAAACTTAAGTTTGTTACGGGCAAAGAAAAAGAAAGCCAGACCTACTATCCCATATAATTTTATTAATGTGCCAATGGCGATCAGTAACGCAGATTTAACTTCTTTCTGTTTTATTAAGTAGGAGAAACTGAGGATGATGAGCCCAGTAAGTGCAATATTAAATTGAAAACTGAATAACGCCGTTAAAGTTTCGTGGGCACAAATCCACGCAATGATACTCCTTTTCCTTATTGAAATTGGCAGACTGAAAATTCCAAACAGTAGCACAGCAACATTTGCTACGTTCCATAAAATCATCCCCAAACCATCTGGCAATAATGCAAAAGGTGCTATAAATACTGAAAATATAGGGCCATAATGGTTACTATCGCCATACTCAGGGTAATTATTATAAAGGTTCTGTAAGTCTATCGTGTGGTAATAAACATATTTAAAAATGAGATAATTGTTATAAGAATGATGTTGATATTGCTTGAAGCCAGCAATAATGGCCAGGAGAATGTAAACGGCAATGATGCATTCCTTTTTTAATAGAAAGCTAAAGATTTTACGTGATTTTAGGTTATTTGAATCCACCATGGTAATTAACGGCCGAAGATAAGCATTTTTGATAAGTGCATTATTTCCCTAAAATAGCAAATGAGAAGTAAATTATTTCCAATTGCTAACTATCATCTGATCTCCCAGGTTGATTTTTCCTTCTCCTTTGTGGATAAGATTTTGACCGAACATAATCTTATTACCTTCTTTACGGTAGCTAGCTAAAGTCTTTAAGGGCTCGCCTCCCCTTATTCCTGTTTCTTGATCAACGGTAATTAAAATACATCGGGCACAAGGTTTAACGCATTGGAATTCAATTCCATTTAATGCGAATGTTTTAATGCGGTCTTCCATATGCGCCTCATCACCAGTAAAAACAAAGTTAGGGCGAAATCGATTCATGTTTATGGGTTCTTCAAGCTTTTGATTAAGATTATCCAGTGATGATTGTCCGATAAGCAGGTATGGATAGCCATCTGCAAAACTCACAATTTCACCCTGGGTAGCATAGTTTGGATCGACTTTTCTTTTTGCTTTTAAAGGCATCTTTACAAGTCTGACTTCCATTTCCATAAAATCAGTAAACCATTTGCTCACATTTTTACTCACTTCCACACCTACAGAAATATCATCCCAAATGCTAACCACAATTTCTGTAGCACTGACCTCAGCTATGGGAAACGAAATCTTTACGCCTGAATCATTTTTGTGAGAAACAATAATGTTTTCATTTTCAATTTCGACATTAAGTAAGGCTAATTGATGGTGTTTCCTTTGTGTAATAAAAGTTCCTTCATTATCAATAAGCATCCACCTTCTATCGTATTTCAAGCCGCGATCTTCCATAATAGCCTCCTTTAAACTCACGCCACCAAGAGACTTGATTGGGTAGACATAGATGCCAGAAATGTATAAGTCATTCATCCCATAAAGATAGAAAACAAAAAACCTTTTGCAGAGTAGGATAGATAATAAGCCCTGCTGATTGGTTTTTAATAACAAGTTCAGTTTAATAAATATCAAGCCGTGTAAGATTATGAAGCAAAATTGCGGTTTAAAACTTTAGTTAAGCTGTACTGTTGTTATAGCTTCATCTTGATATATTCTTAATGGCAAAACGCGGCTTGGTTTGGTTCAAAAATGATTTAAGGTTGCATGATAACGAAGCCTTGACAAAGGCAGCAGGAGAATGCGATGAATTAATATTTTGCTATTGTTTTGAAAAGTGCGATTTTGAAAAGCTGGAACTTGGATTTCGAAAAATAGATATAGTGAGATTCAAATTTTTGGAACAATCTATTTTGGATTTGGAAAAAAATCTTGAATCAAAAGGTGGGAAATTAGTCATTGGATCGGTGTCTGCACTAGAAACTTTGCCCATACTGGTAGAGGAGTATGGCATAACAGCTATTTATTCGGAAAAAGAATATGCTGATTATGAACTGAACCTGGTTAATCGCATCACTGAAGCTTTACCAGAGGTTCAATTTCATTTTTATTGGGGCAAAACGCTTTATCATATAGATGATATTCCCTTTACGATAGCTAAGATTCCACTTACCAGCAAAGCTTACCGAATTCCTGCGGGGAAAGAAGCTGATCCACGGGCAACTCTCGGCCTACCTGACAAGTTAAAATCAATCAAAAAAATTGTAAGTCATAAATGTCCTTCTTATAAAACTTTCGGATTTACTAAAAAAGAATATGACGGTGCAAAGCCTTTTGTTGAAGGTGGTGAAACGGCAGCTTTAAAAAGGTTGGAATATTATACTTTCCAATCCGAACTTTTAACAGGTTACCGCTGGAGTAGAAATAAATCGGACGGGCTAGATTACAGTTCGAAGTTTTCTCCTTATTTGGCATTAGGCTGTATTTCTGCCCGAGAAATTTATGAAAAGGTTAGAGATTACGAATCGAAGATCAAAAAAAATCAAAGTACCTGGTGGCTGATTTTTGAGCTGGTATGGAGAGATTATTTTACTTTCAAAGCCATGCGCTTCGGTAGCAAAATTTACAAAACAGAAGGTTATAAAAAGAAAAAATTAGAGTGGGAGAACGACCCATTAAAGTTTAGGAAATGGTGCGATGGTGAAACGGGAATTCCATTTATTGATGCGCATATGCGGCAATTAAACCAAACCGGATATATGAGTAATCGTGGACGGGTAAATTGTGCCAGTTATTTTGTACACGACTTAAAAATCGATTGGACCTGGGGGGCAGCCTATTTCGAATCGAAATTAATCGATTATGATGTCAGTTCTAATTGGATGAACTGGCATATGCAGGCATTCGAAATCTGGTACACTAACCCTGTGCACCAATCAAACAAATACAAGGCACAGGATTTTATACGCAAATGGATTCCCGCGCTTTCGGACAAAAACGATATCGAAGTTTTAATCCCCTGGCAATTTGAAATTTCAGAATATATAAAGCCAATTGAGGTTTACAAAAAGTGGGATAGGGCAATTGGCTTGATCGAAAAACTGTAAGTTTGAGGAAAGAATAATTTTGGAAGCAACCAGAAGTTAAAAACTGGATGTGTCTTTTAGTCAAATTCTATACAAAATGAACAAATTTCTATTTGCACTCGTTCTTGGTATCATTAGTTTTAAAGGCTTCGGACAGACCTCAAATCTATCGATTGAGAAATTTAAGAAACTTTATCCCGAGCAAACTAACGTATCTCCCTATCACAATTCCTGGACTCAAAAGCATTTTCCAAAACGGATTAAAGAGTTTATGGAGCAGCCGCTTGAATTTGGAGAAATTGTTTTCATTGGCAACAGCATTACAGAAGGCGGTGGTGATTGGAGCAGCAAGTTTGGTATCAAGCATATTCGTAACCGGGGTATTGCAGGCGATCTCTCAGATGGTGTGTTGCGACGTTTAGATGAGATAACTTATTTCAAACCAAAAGCTGTTTTTATCCTCATTGGGATTAACGATTTGTTTAATATTCACCAGTTGGAAGATAATCCTGCTTTGAAATATGCCAACACCGTTCCCTCTCCGGTTTTTGTAGCCAAAAACATATTGAAAATCACAAAGGAGATTCACCGCAAATCGCCCCATACCAAAATCTTTGTTCTAACGCTGCTGCCAACCAGAAGAGCCTTTCTCAAGAAGGATATTCTTATTCTGAACAGTCACATTAAGCAAAATGCAACCAAGGGTTTTTATCAGCTTGTTGATCTTTATTCTGTATTTTTAGATGGCAATGGCGATTTAGAGGAAGAGTTTACAAAAGATGGGGTGCACTTAAATGATAAGGGATATCAGAAATGGGTAGCTTTCGAAAAACCACTGCTAGAACAGCTTTAGTAACCACTCTATTGTTTTTTCATGCACAGCCTCGATGTTCTGTTGAGTTAAAGGCAAAGAAACGCGTGTATTCTATAACAGTATGATAGTTCGCGTTATCCAAAGAAAAAAAACGCATTTGAGGTAGAATGCTTTATCTCTAAAGGGGTTTTCTAAATTAGCCTAATCTTGTCCTAAAGTCAGTTGGCGTTTGTCCCAATAATTTTTTAACGTACCGTGTAAAGAAAGATTTGCTGCTGAAACGCATCTCCTCGGCAATCTCGGATATATTTAAGTGTCTATTTTGCAAAAGCAAAATGATTCTTTCTCTGGCATGGCTTTTTATCCAATCGGAAGCAGTGCGATCTGAATGGATTTTGCAAAGGTGGTTTAAGTATTTTGGTGTAATGTTTAACTCATTGGCATAAAATTGTACCTCTCTTTGGGTGAGGCAATGCTGTTGCAGTAACTGGATAAACTGTTCGTAGAGCGTTCCTGTTTGCAAACTATGACGCCGACGCTCATATTCGTTTGCAAAGCTATGCCACATCTCTAATATAAACAGACGCATCTGTAATTTGAGTGCTTCCTCGTAAAAGCGGTGATCGGTTTCCTGGAAACGCAGCAGGAGCCAGTTAAAGTTGTTTAATATTTTATCCTTCTCGGCTTTAGTATTAATATCTTTAACAGGGTGTACCCTGGAGTGGAGCTGTGCATTTATGCTCCATCCCTGATCGGGAACGTTATCGATCAGGAAATTTTTTTCTACGAGTAAAACCGTTGCCTTAAAACCTTTTGATACTTGGGATATTTTCCATCTGGATTCTGCAAACCAAAAGAGAAACTGGCCAGCTGCACAGCTCATTTGCTGATCGTTGAAAATAAAATTTAATTTTCCACTATGGCAATACAGGTGCACATGATATTTTTTTAAAAGCTTTTGAGTTGCATCATCCACGTTCCAAAGTGATAATGATACAACTCTTGGGGCAGGCGTTTGTGTCATTTTTATTATTTGCATTCTAAATTAAGTAATATTTGACATTAACGGCGCCATTAGTGGCATAAATCAGAAATAAAGTGGTCGGAAATTTGATGAACACAAAAGATGAAAAAGAAAAATCACTCGGTATTTGATGATTTAAGAAATGGGAAAACAATCACCTCATCCCATCCCGGTCGCGACGAACTTAGAAAATCATCCTACGCAACTATTGGCCTATTACAGCAAATGAATAGCAGCGCCGATCCGCTCTTAATTAATGAGTTTTTGGCTAAAATTACCGGTAAAAAGATAGATGAAACGGTAGCTGTGTTTCCGCCATTGTACATCAACAACGGAGAAAATTTAAGTATTGGGAAAAACGTTTTCATCAATTTCGACTGCACTTTCCTGACTTTAGGTGGAATCACAATTGAAGATCATGTACTCATAGGCCCGAAAGTAAGCTTGCTTTCTGAAGGACATCCACTGGCTGCTGCTGAAAGAGATTCACTCGTGCCAGGCAAAATCCATATTAAAAGAAATACCTGGATAGGTGCTAATGCCATCATTTTGCCGGGCGTAACTGTTGGCGAAAATGCTGTGGTTGCTGCTGGTGCAGTAGTATCAAAAAATGTTGATGACAATACCGTTGTTGGTGGGGTGCCGGCAAAGTTTATCAAAAAGATTAATGTAGTAGATAATGAAAAAGTTGATCATCCTAAGCTTGATAGCCAGCTTAAGTACGCTCCAGCTACAGGCGCAAGTAAAACCTGAAAAAACAGAAAACAAGATGAAAAGAGATATTCCAAAAATCAGCGATTTCCCAACGGGAGAAGAAAACACAGGCTTTGCCCAATATTTTACGGGTAAATCTTATCTCGCTCCATTAACCAGCGATAAAGGCCTTAACGTTCCCTTGGCCAATGTAACTTTCGAACCTGGCTGTAGAAATAACTGGCACAGCCATACCGGCGGGCAGTTGCTCATTGTGATCGGCGGCGAAGGCTTATATCAGGAGCGGGGGAAACCGGCGAGGCATTTGAAGGCGGGTAATATCGTTGAAATCGGGCCAAATGTTGAGCATTGGCATGGCGCCATATCCAAGAGTTGGTTTTCGCACCTTGCCACCAACGGTAGCCCGGCTTCCAACGAAAATAAATGGCTGGAGGCTGTTAGTGATGAAGATTATCAGGTTGCTAACAATCAAATTTTGAAATAATGAAAGTCATCAGCTGGAAAGTTGGATTGCTCCTTTTGCTATCCAATATCATGATTCCCAAAACGAAAGCACAAGAAATGGTAACATTAACTAAACAGGAAAAAAGCCTCGCTGGTATTTCTGCTACAACGGCAACAGGTAAGCTAGACTTGCTTAAAGTTCAACTCGTTGAGGGTTTGAACAATGGATTGACGGTCAATGAAATCAAAGAAACCCTGACGCAATTGTACGCTTACTGTGGTTTCCCACGAAGTTTAAATGCCATTAATACGTTTTCTGCCGTATTAACCGATCGCAAAGCGAACAAAATTAACGATGTTGAAGGAGAAAAAATTATCCCGAATACGGTAAAGAATAAGTATGAACAGGGCAGAAAGGTTTTAGAACAATTAACTCAAACACTGCAAACAAAGCCTGCACCTGGTTTTGGAGAGTTTGCGCCTCGTATCGATGCTTTTTTGAAAGAACATTTGTTTGCCGATATTTTTGCCAGTAAGGTGCTGGATTTTCGCCAGCGGGAACTGGTTACCATTAGCGCACTGGCCTCTATGGAGGGCGTAGAAAGCCAACTACAATCTCATATCAAAATGGGCAGAAGCACAGGAATTACAGTTGCGGAGCTAGAAGCACTGAGTGCTGTTGTTCAGCAGTTGGTAAGTACTACGCAGGCGAACATCTTGCTTAAGAATATAGATCAACCGACACTTGCAGTGATCAAGCCCGATATGATAGTCCGCATTTCTCAAATCGAAATATTTCCAGAAAATCTGGAGACCTACAATGCGATCTTAAAGGAAGAATCGGCAGCGTCAATAGCGAAAGAACCGGGAGTGATCGCCATTTTTCCAATGTTACAAAGGGAGCAGCCCTCACAAGTGAGGATTATAGAGATTTATGCCGACAAAGCTGCCTACGAACAGCATTTGCAGACTCCTCATTTTAAAGAATATAAAACATCTACTTTAAAAATGGTGAAAGCATTAAAATTGATTGATATGGAAAGCCTGGATCAGGAAATCATGAAGGCAATATTTAAAAAGTTGAAATAAACCTGCACTATTTTTTGAGATGCTAATAAAAAACTGAACCATATTTTGGCAACTTCATTGTTTTTTAAATAAAAAGCCTATGGACAGTGGTGTTCCTTAAATCTATTCCACAAACTGATTTCGCTGTTCTTAGATGACTATATATTTTTGATGGCGGCTTCGAAAAAGCACCTATTTTACTTTTGGTGCTAACCCGAATTCTAGTTAGCTGAAGTTAATAGAAGATAAACCTTTTAACATTACAAAATTTAAGAAATCAAATAGGATCACTTGCATAGAATGTGTTTCGGTTGAATGAATCAATTTTAATGTATGCCTTAACGATGCTATCGTTATCGTACTTTTCCGACTGTGCATGCACTGCACGCAAAATTGAGTTGGATACAGTATAAATTACTCCTTAGTGTTGACAATGAAGAAAAAGAGAATTTTATGTTGCTGAAACAAAAAAGAACAACTGGACGTCGCGACAACTGGAAAGGCAGGTTCATAGTAATCTTCATTAAAGATGTCTATTAGGCAATGACATCTTTCAATACAATAATCCAGTCCCTTAAAAACTCAACAAAAAACAGAGTTTTTATAAACTGCCTTGACTCAGGTAAGAACTTCCGTATATGTTACCCTGGATTTATGGTTCAATGACTATTTTATCCATCCTGATTTCAATACTTGTATTATTTCTCATGTGTTTTCTTTGGAACCCGGTGTCCTGATAGAAAATGGCAAACATATAATGGCAATGGTTCCTCGCTGATTTGCACCGGGTCCTATTGCAAAGGTTGCCAGCTTACCTGATTGCTGTTTGTTGATCATATCAATCCTCTCCTTAATCGAAACAAGTCCCATTGAGATTTCTTTAATCCCGCCAGTTACATTTTTATTTGCGGCATTCTCAATTCCCACACCGTTATCTTCTACGGTGATACAGATTTTATCTTCTTTTCTTTTAATTGTCACAGCGAGATGAGCTTCCGCTTTTGAATCGATAATCAGTCCGTGTAATATAGCATTTTCTATTAATGGCTGAATTAACATCGGCGGGAGGTACAAAGTTTTCAATTCAATGTTCTCCTCAACACTAAATGTGTAAGTAAAGGCATTATCATAGCGCATTGCTTCCAGTTCTGTATATAAGTTTAGCGCTTTCCATTCTTTATCGCCGGTTACTAAACTTTTGGTAGAATTTTCAAGGATTAATCTACTTAATGAGGCAAATTTTTGTATTAACCTGGAAGCTTTCCTTTTCTCATTGTCCATTACATAGGCCTCAATTGAATTGAGGACATTGAATATGAAATGTGGGTTCATTTGAGACCTGATGGCCTTTAGCTCGCTTTCAGATAATTGGTATTGGTGCTCTTGAAGTTCGTTCTTGAACTTTAACCGTCTAATCCGGTTAATGTTTAAAAAGTAAATCAACACTGACATTAAAATAACCAGCGCTAGAATCCCATATAACCACAATTGTTTTAATTCTAACTTATTTAATTTTTGTTGCTGTGAAAGTTCATTTACTTTGCTCGCCTGCAACTTCTCATTATTTCTCGCTATTAAAAGCTGTTTTTCTTTTTCATCAGATTGTAACTTTTCATTTTGTAGTTGAATGGCCTGAAGATCTCTAAACTGTAGGCCCTTCTGCAGTTCCGCGTAATTCAAAGCCAATTGTAGCTTTTGTTGTTTCAATTGCTCATCTGCTAGCAACTGATTTTGCTGATAGGAGAGTTCCTTTCTATCAAATTCGTACTGTATTCCCATCCGGGTAATTTCAGTTTTCTTTTTATTGCTACCAATGCTGTCTGCAAACTTAAAGAACTGTTTATGGTAAAACAATGAACTATCCGGAATTTTCAAGGCTTCATACACTTCACTTAATCCTAAACTTGCATCTCTTTTGATTTCATTAATATCTAGCTTTTTACCAACGTTTAATGCGTTATGGCCATATGATTTGGCTTGTTGATAATTGCCGCTTTTGTAATAGGCTGATGATACATTAATATAATTGAATCCAAGACTTCTCTCGTTATTTAATTTTTTGTTGAGTTCAATGGCTTTTAATCCATATGTCAGAGATAAATTTGGTTGCATCTGGTTAGCATAATATCCTGACAAATTACCGCTTTCTCTGGCAATGGCTCCTAAGTCTGCTATTGAATCCGCTAATTTTAAAGACAGTTTACTATATCTTATCGCCTCATTTAAATCATTCTTCTTAAAATGAACAGTGGCTATATTAGTGAGTGTATTAACCTGGTTAATATAGTTTTTGTGTTTTTTATGTATCAGATAAGATTTCTGATAATTATCCATGGCTTGCGTCACGTTGCCCATTTCATTATAGATAGTTCCAATATTTGAATTCGTAGCTGCTATATCAAGCTCATCTTTTATGGGGTCCAGTTTTGTTAATGCTGCTAAATAAGACCTTAATGCTTCCGGAAATTTAGATTGCGCCATGTAAATCAGGCCAATAGTAGATAGATCTTTCCCAACCCCGGTATTATTTTTAAGTGCGTTATCTATTTTCAATGCATTATTCAGTGATGCTAATGCTTCTGGAAACTTAGAAGTAAAATATTGCAATATAGCTTTGACCCTATAAGCATTTGCAACAATGTTTTTTTTAGTGATTTTATCCTGAAATGAAATGATTTCCTCAACGTGTTCGAAAGATTTACTTATATCAGTCCGCATCTTTATGACTGCTAAATCATATAAAACCAAAGCTCTTGCGTTGCCTTCATTTGAATGGACTTTTAATAAAATATCAAGAGAATCAATTTTTTTAGATTGTCCTAAAGCGGTATCAGGTCTTACCATCCAAAAAGTCAAAATAAATATATAGACCAGGGGTTTTTGCTTAAGATACATTCTTAAAAATTTATAGGGTTGTAGGAAATAGATTCGTCTATCTCTCTGTTTTTTATTGATTACCAACAAGATAAAAGGTTTTTTAAATATAAAAGTTCTTTTAGGAATATTTCTTCTTCTTCCCTAACCCTAAAGATGACTTCACTCATTATATAACCTATTTCACTCATCAGTAAAAAACGATATGGTTAGCGCTCATAAGTTTGGTTAAGCAAATCGAAATTCTTAAAAAATATATCATATGAAAAGCGACCTTCAAAACTTATTAAAGACCAGTATAGCTGTTTGTCTTTTAGTTATTTATAGCATTAATGCGGATGCTCAAGTGGGTAAAAAACTAACCAAAAAGCCGGCAGATCCTATGGAAGGCAAAGTCAAGCCAGTGATTACATCGCCCATGGCCGGTTCAACAGTAGATGGCCCTTTTGTATTGGTGGGTAAGGCTGAGCCCAATACAGCTATAAATATATATGTTACGCCAATATATAAATTACCAAAAAGCGCTAACGGAAAACCAGTTTTGGTTGTCAGTACCCCTCAGCATAAACAACAACATTTTAGTGCTAAGGCAGATGCCAATGGTGTGTGGCAAAGTCCGTTGATAGAAGTAAGGTTTGATAGTAAAACAACCGGCCGAAGGATATTTGCTTTTGTTGACCAGATATTTGGATCTTATACCTATCAGACTAAAAACATCGAATATTTGGCCTCGCCAAAATTAACCATGTTAATGGAAACCGTTAAGATGCCTGCAAGGTCACATCATTAGGAAAGGTAAGGAGATAGTCATTATTTATCTGAATTAATGAAGAGATGAAAAACATGTTCATAATTAAGCTATTAACGCTTTTGTTTAGCAGTGGTAGCCCAGCGCAAAATTTGCCCAAATGTATTGAAAAGCTCAACAGCAAAACAGATCTGACCACTAAAAGGTTCGAGCGGGTTCTAAAGCTTAGCGGCAATAGGACGGTCTATGAATTTTCCATCACGAGCAAACACCAATGCATCCATTGTGAAAGAGGGATAGTTTATTACGATGCGAACTGTAATACAGTAGCGTATTTTATGAACACCAGGGGGCCAAGCGGTTTTGTAGCAGACGGTTATGCAGTAGCAGATTTCGGTAAATCCGGTTTTCATAACGTTCGCTATGGTGAAAAGCAGGAACCGGTTGCAGCATGCATCACAAAAATTATGTCGAATCCGGATTCGTTAAAAAAGTCAGGCGTGAAAATAATCGTGCAGGTGCGTATCAAAGAAAAGATTCTTTACGGTATAGAGCATGAAACAGACCCAAAACTGGCCAACTGCAAGGATTGCGCCAGGGCCTTTTCATATTATAATCAAGATTGTAAACCTGAAGTAACATTTAGAGTTGGCGGAATAGCGGGTATAAAGGGCGAAAAGGGCTACACTTCGAGCGATTATGTGAACAGGCGTATCCTAAAAATATTGTGGAATGCCAACTAGTTTTTTTTTTGGTATAAACACTCAATAATTACCAATCTTAAAACCATCTACTAATGAAAACTTTAAAAAACATCCTGAAATATGGGATAATATTTTGCCTAGTACTATTTGCTTCCTGCAAGAAGGATGGAGTGGATGCGGATAATAAAGATGAAGGAGAAATTAATCTGGCAGACTATTGTATCATTGGCAGAAAACCTGCGCAACTCTCCAATGGCCAAACCTTACCAATACCTTACATTATTAACTTTGATGAATATGGAAAAGCATCACTATTGAGAGAAAGCGCTAAACCGTTTACTTTTAAAGACGGCAAAATCAGAATTGATGGCACAATGGTTTTTACTGTGCAAAACAAGGCGATTACTGCTTACGAAGATTTGTTCAAACGCTATCCATTTACCACTTACAATCTGCAAAAAAAGCCAGCTAAAAATCAACTGAATGGAACTTCCTATCAAGGAAATTGGACCAACATAGCGAAAACATTTTCGGTGTTTACTTTTCGCCCGGATAATTACGATGAAAAAGCTGGTGCAATTTATCCATTTTCCGGCAAGTACACTTTAATTGCAAACCTCGCAGCCAGAAGCAATACACCAGATGCAGCAGCCAACAATTACGCAGAGTATGATATCGTGTTAATTGATGGCAAATTGGAGGTCACCTGCAATAAGAAAAATCTGGTAGGTACTGGCTCAGAAATTTTCACTTACGGCATATTTACTAAAGTTCCATAAAAAATAAGTATCTGTTTGCTCATTTCACCATAGCCTCCACTCGTTAAAAAGCAGTGTTCAATCATCGTTAACAAATACCTTCCAGGTGCTTGTTAAGTTTGGGTAAGCAAATCAAAAATAACATAAAACCAAGAACCATGAAAAAATCATTAATCGTACCAATGTGTATCATCCTTACGGCACTTGCTTGTAAAAAGCATAAAACACCTGCAGAAGATCAAGAGGTGATTAAAGGTGATATCAAACAAATTGTGGAAACTGTAAATGGCATCACCTACAAAATCTTTACGGATAAAAATGCAACCGATTTCAAAGGGATTTTGGTTGTGGGCAGCGGTAACGACGAAAATAATCCTTCAGAAGGCCAAATCAACGGTGCAAGTGAAACTGCTTTGTGCGAAAAAGCCGCCGCTAACGGTTATGCAGCAGCAATTGTAAGATATCAAAAACCTCCAAATGGTGCTGACTGGAATAGCAGGGCCAAATTAATGGGCGAAGATTTCAATAAGGCCATTGTAGGTATTTCGGGAAAATACAGTATCGATAAAAACAAGTCGGTTGTGGGTGGTTTCTCTTATGCATCATTCATGCTGTTTTCAGATATATCTGTAAATACAACCCTTAGTTACACCAAAGGCGTTTTAGGCGCATGTGGCGGAAGCGGAGCCTGGAACGCACAAAATTTTAAAGTCCCAGTTTTTGCAATAAACTGTAGTGCTAATAACGAAGGAAACTTTAATGGAAAGGCGCTTTACGATCAAATTCCGGTTAGTTCTGCTGTTAAAGCTAAGAGTGAAGGGATAACAGACAATAATTGTAACAGCCATTGTGGTGGCGACTGGACCAAGCAAATGTATAACAAAATGGTGTTTTGGTTACAATAATGCGGATAATATAAATCGTTAAAAAGTAAGTCATGAAAAGCTTAAAATATATATTCACAAAAACACTCTTCATTTTTGCTGTATGGGCTGTGTTTGCTTCTTGCAAGAAAGATAAAGATGCCACTAAGGAGGATGTTTTCGATCCTACTCAGTATTACATTACAGGGGAGGGAGTAGATAGCTATAGCACATCATATGCTATCGTTTTAAAACCCAATGCCCTGGGCCATTTCAGTGCGCGTGGCGGAATCCAGAATGCCTCTTTTAATTATATATACGAAGGTGGTGCTTTAAAAGCTGAAAATATTGGTGTAGCCTTTACAATCGTAAACGGTGCGGTTACTTCCAGTAGCAACCCGAATTACAAATCTTACTATTTACAAAAAATACCAGATGCCGATGCTTTTTCGGGAAGGAACTTTAGAGGAACGGTAGCGACAAACGGTCTTGTTAATGGAAAAACGTGCTCAATAAAATTTACTGCAGCTAAAAAATTTACTGTAAGTATCGACGGGTTTGGCCAGACCGGTAATGGAGCCGACTACACCCTGCAAAATAACGGAGTAGCTACCGCGAATACGGGCAACGAGGGAAGGCTCCATCTGATGAGCATTGCCAATGGAAAGTTATATTATTCACAATATAATGCTGCCGGTAACACACATTATTACGGACTGCTCAAAGCAGAATAAACGTTTGAAGATCTCATGAACTTAGTTTTGAACAACAAAAAATCGCTATGAACACGCTAAAAATCAAATTGCTGTCAATATTGCTCTTAAGCTTTATGGCATGCAAAAAGGATAAAGTTACGCCAGATCCTATAGAAGAACCATTTGATATTACAAAATATGTTATCGTGGAAAAAGGACTTGGATTTACACGGAATGATCCGATCATCAATACATTTGATCCGCAGGGCAAAACTGCAATCCTGACAATAATTGGAGGTAGTATCCCAAACCATACCCACACTTATCAGGATGGTATTCTCAAAATCTTTTACGAAGGCACGCTTCGAAAGGAATTTAAAATAGAAAATAAAGCCATCGTATCAAGTTCAGCAAAATTAGCTAATTATACCTGCAAACTGGTTAAAATTCCAACCTCTGCTAATAACATGTTTAATGGAAATACCTATGCTGGAGGTTGGAGAACCGAAGGAAGCACACTGATTTTTGTGGCCAGCTTGAAATTTACAGATACGCATTACAGTGAGGCGTCAATTAACCTACCTATACCAAATAAAGAATATACCTTATTTAAAAATATAGCTGCTCAAAGTTATATAGATGGCATAGGAAGTATTTGGTTGCTAGATGATGGAAAACTAGAGGGAACCAGAATTAATGTCAACACTTTAAAGGAAAGCGTGGGCACATTTACTAAGCAATAATTTAAAAGAATTATCATGAAAATATTAAAAATACTACCAATGATATTTTTGCTATTAAGCTTTGTGGCATGTAAAAAGGATAAAGTTACGCTGGAGCCGGAAGAAGAGCTTTTTGACATCCGGCAATATGTTCTGGTAATAAAACAAACAAAAAGTAACGGTTGGGTAGATGATATCAGGTTAAGGACTTTCGAAGCGCAAGATAAATGTGTCATAATTACTGAAAGCGGGCCTATTGCCGATAATGGGTTTACCTATAGTTATGATAAAGGTATCTTGAAACTATTTTATGACGGAAGGCCTAATCACGAATTGATGATCGAAAATAACGCTATTAAAGCAACGACAGATAATGCAGCAGGCAGATCATATAAATTGATTAAAATACCCTCAGATAATCCATTTAATGGAAATATTTACTCAGGTGGATGGAAGTCCGAAGGAAGCTTGGTAACGGTTGTTGCCAGTTTAAAATTTACTGACACTCATTTTAGTGAGGCTTCCATCAATTTACCAGTACCAGATAAAACCTACGAGCTCATTAAAAATATAGCTGCTTATAAAAAAGATGTAACCAATAAGGTCCTCACACTTTGGGTACTATCAGACGGAAATTTGGAAGGGTATCGAACCTACTACGGCAATAATAATCCCAATAGATCAACGGGCACTTTCACTAAACAGTAATTTCAAACCATAATCATGAAAAACATATTGAGAATGCTACCAATATTATTGTTAACGATAATGGCGAGCTGTAAAAAGAAAGACCCTCGTCCAGAAGTCTTTGACATTACCAAACACGCCATTATTGGGAAATTAACTGGTGGCTACCCTTATATTCTAACATTAGAAGGAGCTGATAAAGCAACGCTTACCCATTACAGCGTCAGCAGTGGAAGCTATACTTACATCAATGGTGTCTTTAAGTTTAATTTCGATAATGAGCTTATAGGTTTTTTTGTGATCGAAAATGGTCAAATCAAAGCTTATAACGGACCAGTGATAATTAACACCTACGATTTGGTAAAAATACCTGTTACCAATCAATTTGATGGTAAAACATTTAAAGGGAATTGGAATGGGACAGGGCATTCAACACAAATTAAATTCACCGGAACCAAGTACACAGAAGTTACCAATAACCAGCAAAGTGAAGCTAATTATACGCTGATCAATAACCTCGCAGTTAAAAAACAGGAGGGCAACAGCATTACCTTATTTACGATAATGAACAATAGGCTTGAGGGAGGCCGCAGTACATATCCGGTTAATGTTTGGGGCACTTTTATGATGCAAGAAGGCTGACACATTTTTTATTTAACATTTCAAAATGAAAACATTAAAAATCACATCGGTGCTCTTACTGCTACTGAGCTTTATGGCATGCAAAAAAGATCATGAAAATAATGATGCAGAAGAAAATAACAGAGTTATAGCCGTCTACGCCGGCGCACAATTTTCTATGTTTATCAAAGCTGACCATAGTCTATGGGCAACTGGGAGGAATGATCATGGGCAATTGGCTGATGGCACGACAAAGGGGATAACCAGACCAAAAATGGTGATGAGTAACGTTTCTGCTGTAAGTTCCGGAGGTACACATACTATGATTTTAAAAACCGATAAAACACTTTGGGGAGTGGGCTATAATTCGGGCGGACAATTGGGTGATAATACCACTCAGCCTTCGGCAAGCCCAAAGCAAATTATGACGGATGTACGGGCGATAAGTACTTCGATTAACCAAACATTTGCAATAAAAACCGACGGCACACTTTGGGCTATGGGAGGCAACTATTATGGCGAGCTGGGAGATGGTACGAACCAAATGATTAAAACACCCAAACAAATTATGACAGATGTGCTGGCCGTAAGCACAGAGTATAATTACGCTTTAATTTTAAAAACAGACCATACCCTGTGGGCAACCGGCATTAACGAATATGGGAAGTTTGGCAATGGCAATACCACCAGTGCTAAAACACCCAAATTCATTATGTCTGGTGTAAGAGCCATAAATGCAACTATTGATGCCAGTCTGATTTTAAAGGATGACAATACACTTTGGGCGATTGGCGCTAATCCTACCGGTAAATTAGGTGACGGAACTTATGATAATATCAGTACCCAAAAACAAATGATGACAAATGTAGCTGCGATGAGTTCGATGGCGCACCATACCTTAATTCTAAAAACAGACAATACACTTTGGGCTACCGGAGATAACAGGGCCGGTCAGCTAGGTATAGGTGATATGCCCATGTTTAGCTCACCACAATTTGTAACTGATAATGTTGAAAGCATAGGTGCGGGAAGCGATCATTCGATAATTTTAAAAACTGATCATTCAGTTTGGCTTACCGGCTACAATGTTTACGGCCAGTTAGGAGATGAAGCAGATAAATTCAGATTCCTGTTCAAAGAACTTAAACTTTAACCTTACTATCATGAAAAAATTTATTTTATATATCGTTTTGATAAACTTAAGCTATCTGGGCTTTGCTCAAGAGTTAACGCCCCCACAGGTAAAGGACTATGTTAGTGGTAGTACAATTCAGGTGAGTTTTCCTTTTGGTATAAAGGGAGTTCCGTTTTCACAAACGCCGGGCAGTACATGGTATCCTAATTCGAGTATCGTGGCCGAGTTACTAATGACTTATTACATGGAGGGAGATGCCACGAAATACACCACTAAAACAGTCAAGTTCGTAAATCCTTCAGAAAAAGCAGGAAGCTGGACTATAACTGGTCTCGCCGTGGCACCATCACCTTATTCTAAACCAGGCAAAGGCATGGTGTACGAAAAAACTTCCTACCTGCTGTCTGTTTATCAGTCTTTTGGGGGTAAGCATTCAGCAATGTGGTATGCGAATATCAATCGTAGCGATGTGCAAATTCGTAAAATACCAGAGGAAAAATTAGGCCCGGTGGTTGTCCATCCAAAAGATAAAGTAATTCTTAATCCGCAGCCTATTCCGCCAAGGACGATTAAAAAAAAACTGATAGTAAATCCATAGCAAGTATAAAAGTATTTGAAAATTAATCTTGGTAGCGCTTCGCAACTGAACACCGCTTTACAATCGGGTTTATCATTTAGAGCCAGTGGTTCTTTTGTACATTCTGCCCAGTAGGTGCATAACTTTAGATCGCCCTTAATTCGTGGCCCCGATTGTCCAGGAAATCCTTTTTTTCCAAGCAACTTCAAATATTTACTGGGACGTGATGGATTTGTGATACAAAAGCAGATGCTTCATCATCAGTAAAAAACAAAAAAAGACTGCAGCAGCGGGAATAACTTAATCAAGACACAGGTACTGCGCTTCAATAAATTGTGCCAGCATAATCTTCATTCGCTAATCCATAACCTTGTTTACTCATTCAAATTACCCACTCACTCATTATCAAAAATTAGAAAGCATTAAAATCGTTTTTTTGGGACGGCAATTATATCCATAATCATGAAAAATTTAAGAATACTACCCCTGCTATTGCTGCTGAGTTTTATGGCATGTAAAAAAGAAAAAGTTGGGCCAGAAACCTTAGAAGAGCCGTTTGATATTACAGCGTATGTACTGGTAGAAAAAGGCTTAGGTGTTTCGGATAATGATCATGTCATTACCACCTTCGAATTACAAGGTAAAGCTATCTGGTACACCTCGTCTGGGTTTCTTTCGGGTCCTACCTATAGTTATAATGATGGTGTTTTAAGAATTTACCAGGGAGCCACTCTTCACAGTGAGTTCAAAATTGAAAATCAAAAAATCATCTCCTATTCTAATAAAAATCAGCCCTATAGTTGTCAGTTAATTAAAATACCAAAAGGAAATCAGCTAAATGGCAATACCTATTCTGGCAGCTGGAAAAATCGCGGAAGCCTACTGTTTCAAGCTTCAGCATTCAAATTTACAGACACGCATTTTGCCGAGGCTTCATTTGATTTGCCTGTTCCAAATAAACAGTACACATCGATTAAAAATATCGGTGCTTATAGCTACATCAATAATGTAAGCACGCTATTGATAATGATTGACGGAAAACTTTACGGAACAAGAAATTATGCTAACGGAGAATTGGCAACAGGCGAGTTCACGAAACAATAATTTTAAACTTAATCATTATTATGAAAAATTTAAGAATGCTACCCCTGCTATTGCTTTTGAGCTTTATGGCATGTAAAAAAGATAAATCTCAGGATAAGGGTCAAAATACGGTGGTCAATATCTTTGCAGGAGATTTGAACAGCTTCTTTCTAAAAGCTGACGGCACCTTATGGGCCACCGGAGCCAATCAGTTCGGACAACTGGGTGATGGCACGACAACCAATGTGACTAAGGCAAAAAAGATTATGGACAACGTAGAAATGGTAAGCGCAGCTCCTGAACATACTTTGATTGTGAAGAAAGATAAAACCCTATGGGCAATGGGAAATAATACTTACGGTCAGTTGGGTGATGGTACCACTATTGCTGCGAAAACACCTCAACAAATTATGACAGAGGTGAAGTCGGTCGCCACAGGCAATTTTCATTCATTGATCTTAAAATCTGACAATACACTCTGGGCAATGGGAAACAACAGTTATGGACAGTATGGAGATGGCACAACGACCGTGTCTACACTACCGAAGCAAATAATGGTAAATGTAAAAAGCATTTTAGCAAAAAATAATAACACGTTCGTTTTGCGTACAGATAACAGCTTATTAGCAGCAGGAGAAAATGCTTATTACAACCTTGGGGGCTTTGACAAAAATAACGTAAAAACCTTTAAGCAAATTATGGCAGATGTAGAGTCGGTAACTGCCGGAACACTCAACACCATGATTTTGAAAACCGACAAAACGCTTTGGGGCCTGGGAAATGGTAGCATGTACGAATTTGGTGACAATACCCAAGGTACTGCATATGTAGCCAAACAGATAATGACCAATGTAAAAGCGGTAAGTTCCGGAGATGCTCATACCATGGTGTTAAAAACGGACAACACATTGTGGGCTGCCGGTTTTAATGTTGCCGGCCAGATTGGTGACGCTACCAATACCAGTGTCAGAACTTTTAAACAAGTAATGATGGATGTAAGGGAAGTTAAAACGCGTCATCAGCACAGTCTGATTATAAAAAATGACAATACAGTTTGGGTTACCGGTGTAAATAGTTCAGGGCAGCTGGGTGACGGCACAACTATAGCCAAAAACAGTTTTACGGAGATAAAGCTGTAGTCAATTTACACCTGCTTTTCACAAACAATTTAACATTATCTATCATGAAAAAATACTTTTTTTACATCGTTTTAATGAGTTTAAGTTACATAGGCTTCGCTCAACAACTCACCATACCACAAGTGGTAGGCGTGCCAACAGACACGCAAATGACAGTAAGCTTTCCCTTTGATATAGTAGGTGTTCCATTCTCTGAAATACCAGGCGCCGTTTGGCCGAATAAAGTTTCTGCATCGGTGAAGGCCGAAATCATGATGGCTTACAACATGGAAGGCGACCAAAAAAGATATGGGAATAAAAGAACGCTGGCGGTAAATATTGGAAATGGCGGTAAATGGAGCATTACAAATCTATATATCGAACCTAAACCCTACCATATACCTGGTAAGAAGATGGTTGAAGGAAAAACAATTTATCGGCTAAATGTTTACCAGGAATATATGGGAAAAAAATCTTTATTTTGGTATACTATAATTAACCGTGTTGGTCCGCCCGCAATACATAACAAAGCTCTGGATCAAACCCCTACAACTCATCTTATTCCGCAGCGACCCATCACCGATAAAATTCCTGATCAAAAATTAGGACCTGTAAAGATTTATCCAAAAGACAAAGTAATTCTGAATCCACAACCCATTCCTCCTAAAAAAAATAAAACGTCAATAAGAATTGAAGGTCTATAACATTTTCGCCAAATAAATCACTTAATCTGAAGAAAAAACAGTTTGCCAGGCCTTCCCTGTCGTTCATTTGAGGTGGATAGACCAAGTAAATTTGAAACCGCGATGCACATTAAACCAGCATAGACCTATTAGTCACATGCATGACCCTATAGGTTTAGCACTCATAAGTGGAATTTTTTTCCAGAAATATGGGGGACGATAAACTCAAAGCCTTCAACTTTTTTAAATATCTAGATCAGTTTTAACAGCTTAATTTTTATTTGTTTAGCCCAAATTAATAAACGAAATTTAATAAAAAAACATGTTAAAAGCCGCGATATTGGATGACGAGATTAAGGGGAGTAAACTGCTCAGTCAAAAGCTCGGATTTTTTGAAGATGAGTTACAGGTGGTTGGCATTTTTAATCAGCCGGCTAAGGCTTTAAATGCTATTCTTGAGCTTAAACCGGACGTACTTTTTTTAGACGTCGAAATGCCGCAAATAAATGGTTTTCAATTTTTAGAGCGTTTGGGCAGCTTCGATTTTGAGGTCATTTTTACTACCGCATATGATAGCTACACCCTTGAGGCACTCCGGTTAAGTGCTGTAGATTATTTGCTTAAACCAGTTGATGAGGAGGAACTGAAAACTGCCCTTACCAGATTAAGAAAACGTGTGGCGGAAAAATCTAACTACAAGTCTTTAAAAAAAGAAAAAATCAATAGCAATCGGCTAGCGCTGACTACTGCCGAAGGCATCTATATTGTAGATAAGACTCTAATTATCCGGATTGAAGCCATGAGTAACTATAGTGTATTTATATTGGCAGGCAGCAAAAAAATAGTGGTTTCCAAAACCTTAAAAGAATTTGAAAGCATATTGGATGATGAGTTTTTTACCCGTATCAGTCGTTCGATGATCATCAATTTAACTTATGTCGTTAAATACCGGAAAGGAGACGGAGGAACTCTAGAACTCTCGGACGGCTCGGAAGTAGAAGTATCGGCCCAAAGAAAAGAAGCTTTACTGCAAAAGTTGTTCTGATTTAAACGAAAGGAGAAAAATCAAACAGGGTGCTAGTGCTGAGCTAAAAAACAAATTCATTGACAATTAAAAAAGCAAAGATTAATTTCCTGGCTAATTGTTCAAACATTAATAAAAAAGACATGAAAAAAAATATCATTTTTTTAACGCTGTTATTATTAACCAAAATGGTTTTCTCGCAGGCCTATAATGGTCTCCAAAAAATGAATGGAGTAAGCCAAAAAGTATATTTTAGTGCAAGTGCGGGAGAACGGGCAAGGAAAGTTTTAGATAATGTTGCCAAAGCTGAGATCTATTTTGAGAAGAAATTAAAAGTTCACCCAGATTATACTTTGTTGGTGCTCTCCCCATCAGACTGGAAAATTTATGCTCATCCCAATGCCATTTACGGCATCCCTCACTATCTGCAGGATGGCAGGCTGGTGGTTGCCTCTGAAAATAACGACTTCTGGAAAAGAAATACACCACCAGTCGACAAACTTCCAGAAGCACAGGTTAGAAAATTGAGAGCCACCTACCTGGATAAAAATGGACAAGTTAACTTAACAGATTTTTTTGATCTTCTTGCTGTTCATGAATTGGGACATGCGTTCCAAAAAGCTGCAGGAATGTTAGGACAACGCAATTGGTTAAGTGAGTTGCTTTGCAATGTAATGCTTCATACGTTCATTGCCGAAAAAAATCCCAGGCTTATACCCTCGCTCACGGTATTTCCACAGGTGACCGTCGCAGGATTTCCTTTGGAAAGATTGAAATATACAAGTCTTGAGGATTTTGAAATATATTACAATGACATTGCGCAGAAAAATCCCGACAATTATGGTTGGTATCAATGTCGTTTTCACGTTGTAGCCGGGCAAATCTACGATTCGGGGGGCTTGGCCGCTATGAACAACCTATGGGGTGCATTGTTGAGCCATAAGCAGAAACTCAGCGATCTGGAACTAATAAATTTATTAAAGACAGCTCATCCCGCTCTGGATCAAGCTATTGTCAATTGGAAAAAATAAAAATCTTCGATTAAACGTCAAACATAAACCTGGCCTTTCCAAAAGTATATCGGGAAAGTGTGTGTTTGGTTTTTCAGCCCTAACCCCAATCTCCAAAAACGTTTGCCAAAATCCTACCCGCAGATTCAATGACAAAAAACAAAAACAACGCTATGAAAATTAAACAATTACTTGCCGGACTTTTTCTTGGTATACTTTTGGGCTTTGGTTTAACAAAATATTTTGACAAAATCAGGCAGCAAAGTGTCGGTACCAAGCCAAAAACAATTGATAGTTCTTCCCGTTCTGCAAAATGGGAATGGCCCGACAGCTTGGATGCAATAAAAGCTGCGGCGGATAACCATAAGGTGGTATATGAAGACGATAATGTCAGAGTCTTGGCAGTAATTCTGAATGGAAAAGAATCAGAGCCAATTCATACCCATAAATGGAAAAGCATCATGTGGATTGCAAAGCCAATTGTTCCCTGTCAAATAAATAACTATAAGAAAAATGCGAATGGAAGTCTGATTAGATCAGACAGCTTGCGAATTAATGAAATGCCTGTAGACATTGGCCAGTTAATCAAACCCGAAGGGCCTACTTCCATTACGAATTTAGGTTTTGAAAATGGTGTAGCATACCGAATAGAATTCAAAAAAGACTTCAGACCGTAAGCATAAGATCATCCCGGAAGTTAGTGAACGTGTAATATCTTTCGAAGACCCAAAATTGTAAAAGGCATAGCTGCACTGGAGATAAAATTGAGCTTACCTATTATCCGGAAAAGAGCCAGGCTGTTATCGATAAATAAGGTTTAAGTTAATGAGATTGAATATTAAACAAACGGAAACATCAATACCACAAATAAGAACATCCCATGGAACGACGTAACTTTCTTTTGGCATCATTGCTAGCGGTGCCGTTTACCGCTTTGGCAAAGCTGAATTTTCTGACTATAAAAGATTTAGGTGTAAAGCCGGGAAAGGGCTTTATTGTCAGCGCAGGTGAAAGCAGGTTTTTTGGAAAGAAGACTTCTTCAAAAGGTACTTATGGGCGTTGTATGATATCCGGCGTTGATACTGATAATAAATTGTATTTAAGCGCTGGTGCTGATTTATTAAATAGTATTTCTTTGCATTTAATGCGGCTAAAGTGGGCATTTCGGCAAAAATAGCCGCGCGTTCCTCTTTTAAAATAACACCCTATTTCGCTTTGCTAGTAAAATTAGAACGTATTTCACAAAAATTTTGTTGAATTGTGGTCGTTTTTAGTTGAGTTTAATTTCTAAGTTGTAGGTTTTATTAATTGTAATGTAGTTAAATTACTAATTCAATCCTTTTACTTAAGTCAACAAATCCTACAAACTTAAAAATACCCAGTTATAGGTATTTTTACGAATATTTCAGTCGTAAAAAGCTTGGATCGATCATCGAAACTCTGGCTAAATAAACTCAGACTCATTCTGGTCGTCGCAATCCCGCTAAGACCCAACTCAACTAATTTTAGATAGATCTAAACAACAAAAGCCCATCTTTCGATGAGCTTTTAATTAATATCCATTACCGGACACTGAACATTAAGAGTGATAATTCTGTAATTCTTAATGTTATTATAATACTATAAACTTATTCCCTGGGTGAAGCTACCAGCAATACCGCATCGGCAACCACTTTCTGTCCATTAGCCCTGATTTCAATGTAAGGCTTTCCCTTTCCGGTAAATGTATAGCGTCCAAGGTGTACCCATTCACCTGAGGTTTGACCAACTACCTTAACCTCTGCGCCTTTAATCATTGTGGTATTGCTTTTCTTACCATCAAATATTGTTATGCTGGTTTCTGCATCGGTCGCCTCAAGTTTTGGGTAATAGGTGTACAGATCATACTTTCCACTGGTTTTTGAACCGGGCATATAACGTATAAATTTAGCGGTATCTGTATCTTGGGAAGCCTCAAAATAATCAGGGCCAAAGCCTCCGCGGCTTTTTTTCGTCCAGTTGCCTTTTACCTGTACTTTATCGGTATCGCTGTTGTCGATCAGTATATCGGGCGTGCTTCCGTCAGCCAGTGGGTCACTTTTTAATTGTCGCTGAAGGAGGGCGACGTCGATTTTTTGTACAGAAATCTTACGGTCTATCGTCTGTACGGCCGCCATTGCTGAAGATTGTCCAAGCACCATGAAAACCGGTTCCATCCGGATGGAACCGTAAGCGATGTGCGTAGCAGAAAGACAAACCGGGACAATTAGATTTGAAACTTCGCTTTCCTTTGGTATGATTGCACGGTAGGAAATAGGGTATGGACCAAATCCGCCTTCTTCTACATTGCCTTCATTTTTGACCATGCCGTTAACAACCAGCCTGTCGCAATTGTGCGAATCCATTGTATAGGCCGCCATCCCGACCCCATCCGTTACAACTTCCCTGCTCTGACAATGTTGCTGTGTCATTACAAGCGCGCCAACCATTCTTCGTGCTTCCCTTACGTAGAGCTGAGGGGACCAGTTGCCGTTGTTTGTATATTCATCTTTAGGGTAGCCCCATTGGCTGATTTCTTTCCGGATGTGTTCCGGAATCCGGGAATCGTGACCGACGAAATAAAGCAGTCCCTTTGTATAATTGGTATGGGCTGTCCAGATCTGTTCGCGTTTTGTATAGTCTGCATCAGGGTAGTCCCAGTTCATCCCGATCATATCGGTTGAAAATCCGTTCCTGTTGTTGATATCTGTCTTTTGATTGGGCATCCCGCTCCAGATAAAAACATCCTGGAGGGACTTCCAGTTCCTTTTTTCCATCTGTCTGATGAGCAGTTCGTAGCGTTCAGGTTCATAGTCCTCAGGTTTGGTAATCGGGATTAGGTTAGAAGGATTGTTGGTAAGGCAGATCCTGAAATTATAAGCCTGCACCTTTTTATCTCCGCTGCCTTTTTCCAACAGTTTTCCTGAATTAATCCCCCAGAGCAGTCCGCTGGATGCATCTCCTCTAATTTTATAAGGGTCTATGCCTTCGGGGAGCTGGTGGCCGTTCATCAGCTGTACACCATTGAAGGTTTCATTATAGGTGCTGTTTGCTTCGCGCCCAACGGTGTAGGAAACCCCTGCTTTAGCCATCAGATCACCCTCGTATGAGCAGTCGATAAATACTTTAGCTTTTACGCTTCCCTTACTTTTATTTGCAGGATTTTCCAGAGTAATGGCCGTTATGCTACTTCCATTCTTTTCCACACCTGTAATCCGGTTTTCGTATAGAACAGGTACCCTTGCTTTTTTGATGTATTCGTTAAAGAGGTTTTCGGCCACATGAGGTTCAAAAATCCATTGCTCAAACTTACCGTAATGTTTGCCTATTCTCCGGTAAAAATCGAGGGCAAGTCCGCTGATGGCATATTTATTTCCAATATCTGTTAAACCGAGCCCACCCGAACTCATACCACCCAGATTTTTTCCGGGCTCGATCAAAAGAACAGATTTCCCCGATCTGGCGGCCGTGTAAGCTGCTATAACACCCGAAGAGGTTCCCCCATAAATGCAGATGTCATAATTTTTATACAATGAGGTTTGCGCCTTAAGATTTGTTAAAGCGCATACCATTAGCAGCATGGTGTATAGAAAGGTATGTTTCATCATTAGTATTTGGGGTTTTGAATGAGTTTCGGATTGGTAACAGTCTCAATATTTGGAATAGGCCAAAGGTAATCTCTTCCGGTATCGAAAACGCGGACTTCGATTATCCTAAGATCTGCCCGGTTTGGTACAGCGCTGTAATCGGCCAGGCCATTTACATCAATTTGTGGTGCGGCAACCAGCAATCCTTTTTGAACCCTGCCATAAAAGTTTCCGGTCATCGCCTTCTCGGCAATTTTCCACCTCCGCAAATCAGAAAGCCTGAATCCTTCCATTGCTAGTTCATACATCCGTTCTTTACGAACCAAGCTTCTGAATTCCGCTATTGTTTTTCCTGTCGTGATAAGCGGCATGTTAACGCTCGGCCGTGTTCTTACCAGGTTTATGGCGTCATAAACAGACTGGTCCAGCTGTCCGAGTTCATTTTTTGCTTCCGCATAAATTAACAGTATCTCTGCATATCTGATCTGGATTACGTTGAGTTCTGAATTTGTCCGGTCGGCCTTATCTTCCAGATCGACATATTTTTTCCAGCAGTAACCGGTAAACGTGGCGAAAGCATTCAGGGCATCCTGGTTATCTACACGTGTAGCTGGTGTGGTATTGTAGTTCCAGCATTTTACGCTGTCTCGGTGTGTTTCAAACTGGTAGTTGTAAAACATAGAACCGGGGACTGCAATTGTAAAGCCAAGCCGGGGATCCCTGTTTTTATATGGAGATGTAGGGTCGTACAGGGGAGACTTGTCAATATTGAGCCCGTCTGTGCATGGATAGGCATCGACAAGAGATTGAGACGGTACCTTATTGGTGAACCCCAAACCATTGCGCGACACCAGGTTATTGGGGGTGGAATGCATTTTTGTTTTTGAGGCTTTCAGGTATTGAAAAGCCCATATAATTTCAGGCGAATTTTGTCCGGCGTAAGAAAACAGTGTGCCGAAATTATTGTGCAGGCTATAAACTTTCAGGTCCATAACTGCTTTTGCAGCTTCTGCGGCTTCCGCCCATTTCTCATTGTTCAGGGCAACTCTGGCTTTAATTCCCAGCGCGGCACCCCTGGTTGCCCTTCCCACATCTGCAGCGCCATAGCTAACAGGGAGATCAGCAGCTGATTCAGTCAGTTCTTTGAGTACAAAGCTCAGTACCTCGGCCTTTGGCGTTTTAGGTAGTTGTGAGTCTTCGAGTGTCAAAGTTTTGGTAACCAGGGGTACGCTCCCAAAATAATCAATAAGGTACTGGTAAGTGTAGGCACGCATAAAACGTGCTTCAGCTTTACTTCTGTTGTAGATGGCGGCAGTGGCCTTATCTTTTACTTTATCGATATTATCTAAAATGAAATTACACTTGGCAATTACTTTGTAGCCCTCGGTCCATACGCTTAAGGAAAAACCGTTATTGCTATCCTGGTTGCCCTTGCCCAGACTCTGTAGTGCACTATTATTCCGATCCCAGCCGATATCCGTGCCATTGTCGGTAAGCAGGTTAAGAGGCATGTTATCTAAAGGGGCATAACTTCCATATCGATAGAGGCCGTTTACCGCCAATATAAGTTCATCTTGGTTGCTGAAAAATGATTCGTCTGAAGGGCCGCTTAAGGGGCTTTTGTCCAGGTAATCTTTTTGACAGGAAAATAGGGAAGTGCATAAAAGCACGAGCATTAAATTGTATATCTTAGTTTTCATCTGTTCTGTTTTTAAAAAGTGGCTTCTAAACCGAAACTATAAACCTTAACCTGGGGGTATATATTCCCAGCACCAACCGGCGCTTCTACATCATACCCTTCCCAGAATCTGTCGAATGAAGATAAATTGGATCCGTTTGCAAAAACGCGGAGCCTTTTAAGTGCCATTTTCTGGGCAATGCCAACGGGCAAAGTATAACCAACCTGGACATTTTTTATCCTTAGATAGGATGCGTCTTTTAAAAAGAAGGTAGAAACCTGTTCGTTATTGGTTTCACCGAAGGCAAGGCGTGGATATTTGGCATTGGGATTATCTGGTGTCCATCGGTCTTTGTTATCCTCCCTTATGGTTCCGCCAATTGCGCCCCCAACATTGAATGGTAAGATACCAGGGCCTGCAAGATAGCCGTTTGCTTTACCAACCCCTTGAATTAACACGGAAAGATCAAAACCTTTGTAAGAGCCGCTTAAGTTTGATGCATAAGTGAGCCTTGGTACGGTGCTGCCGATAACCATTTTATCGGCCTCATTGATCAGGTTATCGCCGTTTTGATCTTTATAGCGGATGTCTCCGGCCTTTACCGTACCAAACTGTTTAGCATGGGTGGCAACCTCTGCATCAGAAGCAAAGAGTCCCTCGGCCTGGTAACCAAAAAGAGAACCGATTGAATAACCTTCACGGTTTACAGTCAGCCCGGTCTGGTTAACGCCTTTGGTATCCACAATGGTGTTTTTTACATCTGAAATATTGAAGCTGACGTTATAATTAAAATCATTTATTTTTCCTTTGTAAGCAAGTCCAAGTTCCCAGCCCTTATTATCAACAATTCCGGCATTCTGAAAGGGCTTAGCAACACCAACTATTAACGGAATATCCAACGGAAGCAGGATATCGCTTGTTCTCCTTCTGTAATAATCTGCGGTTATGCTCAGGTTGTTGAACAAAGTGAGATCGATACCGATATTTTTTTCTTCTGTGGTTTCCCAGGAAATCATCTTGTTGGCCAGCGTATTTAATGCAGCAGTATTTACAATCTGTTTTCCAAGGGTATAGGATTCAAGTAAGATTGTAGTAACGGAGGGGTAGGTACCAATGTTCTGATTACCCAACCTTCCCCATGAAAGTCTTAGTTTGGCTTCGTTAACTACGTTTTTTAAGCCAGCCATAAAATTTTCCTCCGAGATGCGCCAGCCTGCCGATGCAGATGGGAAAAAGCCGTATTTATTTCCGGATGAAAAGCGTGAAGAACCATCATAACGGGCATTCACCTCCAGCAGATATTTGTTTTTATATACATAATTGAACCTGCTGAAAAGCGATTGTAATGCCCATTCTTCTTCACTGCCTGTGGCTTGCTGATTTAGGGCCGAACCAGCATTTAGCACTGGGTAATCAGGTAATATGTAGGTGTCGCGAAAGGCGGTAGTCCATTCATTGAAATAATCCTCCCTTGATGCCCCGGCCAAAAGTTTTAAACTGTGGTCTCCAAATGTTTTTGAGGCCGTTACTGTAGCGCGCATATTGTTATAAAATGATTCACTTTTATTTTGCGAGAGTGATGTCAGGGCAGGGGTGAGGAAACTTGTGGCACCGTTTGGCAAGTAAGATTGGATTGCTTTCCTGAAATTTTTTGATGAGGATAAGGCATATTTCGGTGAATAAGCAGCCTCGGCTTCCAGCCATTCTACAGGTTTATAATTCAGCGTGGCATTAAGGCTACCAAAAGGACCTCTCGTCCGGTTGATACCACCGTCTCTAGCTGCAGAAATCGGATTGGAACCGTTCCATCCAACACCCCACTGGCCGCTCTGGTTTATACCTATCTGATTTGCAGGAATTCCATTCATCCACTGAAAAATTTCGCTCGATGCTGCTGCGGGGTCAGTGGTGATGGCATTCACAAATTGCAGGTCTATTCTGGCCTTCAATTTTTCCGAAAACGTTATGTCCGCATTGTTCCGGATGGTATAGCGTTTAAAGCCTGAGTTTTCAATAATTCCTTTCTGATCAAAAAGTCCGAACGAGCCCAGCAGTTTTACTTTTTGGGTTCCACCCATGATGGTCAGGAAATGGCTTTGCTGTAGGCCTGAACCGGTTAAGGTTTCCTTTTGCCAATCGGTATTGGGGTACAGATCGGAACTGACCCCGCCCTGTTCGCGATATTTTTGTATAAGCGCTTCAGAATATAACGGCGTGCGTCCGGTGTTCACATAAGCTTCATTGGTTAGCAGCATATGGTCTAATGCATCAACAAGCTTGGGCATATTGGTTGCCTCCTGCCAGCCGATATAGTTATTGTAAGATACATTGATCTGATCGCCAACAGCTCTTTTTGTGGTGATCAGAATTACCCCGTTTGCTGCCCTTGAGCCATAAATGGAGGCGGAAGCTGCATCTTTTAAAATGGATATAGACTCAATCAAATTGGGGTCAATATTGTTCATCGAGCCTTCAATTCCATCGATCATGACCAGCGGATTGGGATCAACTAAGGTACCGATTCCCCTTATTCTGATGGTACCGCCATCGCCTCCCGGTCTTCCGGAACTCTGCCTTACGGTAACCCCGGGTGCCATTCCCTGTAGCGTAGCGGATGTTTGTCCCATTGGCCGCGCAGCAATGTCTTTACCCGAAATCTGTGAAACCGCCCCGGTAAGGTTTACCTTTTTCTGGGTGCCGTAGCCCACAATCACGACATCGTTCAGGTTTTCATCAAGGGGCAGGAGTTTAACGTTTATCCGTTTTTCCGCTCCAACAAGTATTTCCTGTACTGCAAAGCCTATATATGAAAATACCACGATATCTCCTGCATTAGCATCAATCTTATACTGACCATTTACATCGGTCACTGATCCGCCATTACGGCCTTTTATCTTTACACTTACCCCTGGAGCCGGTTTTCCGGTTTCGTCGGTAACAATACCAATTCTATCTTCTTTTTTTTGTTCCAGGCTGGGCTTAATTTGAATACGTTCCTCAGCCTTTTCGATAGATGCAGCTTTTTGCAGTACAATGTAATTCTCCTTTAAAACCCAATCGAGCTTTTTCCCTTTTAGAGTCAGGTTCATTACTTCGGGAAGTTCTGCCTGTTTAAAATTAACAGAAATTTTTTCTGAATCGTTAAGCAGCTTGTTGCTGTAGAAAACAGTGAGGCCTGTTTGTTTTTTGATGGTTCTGAATACAGAAGCAATGGAGAGGTTTTTGCCTTCTATGCTGATCTTTCCGGGTGCCTGAGGACTTGCACCTGTAATGAGGGTGAACAGCATCATGAAAAAAAACGGCAATGAAATCCGGCCCGTTCGGGTAAATTTTTTGTTCATAACAGTTAAAGTTTATATCGGTTTCCCTTAAGATGCAACTGTAACCAGAATGGGTGAATGGAACCTGAAAATTTTTATCTGAAAGTCAATATCCCGCTTTCCAGTTTAGTCTTTATGCCTGAAGATAATTCTAAATTTGATAGCACTACACCCAAGGGAAGCTTCTTGTCGATTTCCCCGGTAAAGTTTTGTTCGGATACAGTAGGGGATTTCCAGTTGATTTTTACATCATACCAACGGCTGAGTACCTGTGCAATTTCGGCCAGAGACTGGTTATGAAAATAATAGGTGCCGTTTCGCCAGGAAAGGACCTCTTGAGGGTCAAACGTTTTGATGATAAGTTTATCATTGCTGTTGCTTACCTGTTGGTTTGGCTTTAATTTAACGGTTTCACTTCCTTTTACGGCCGAAACTGATCCGGTTACCAGGGATGTCGCAAAGGTTTTTTTATCATAAGCATTCACATTAAAAGAAGTACCATGAACCTTAATGTCGGCAAAATCGGTATGTACAATAAATTCAAGATTTGGGTTATGGGCTACATCAAAATAAGCTTCGCCTGTTAAATAGACTTCCCTTATTTTTTTATCAAAGCTATAGGGGAAACGCAGGCTGGAAGTAGAATTCATCCAGACTGCTGTTCCATCGGGCAGGGTAATCTTGTAATCTTTAGTTGGTGGTACATGCAGGGTTGCCCATTCTTTATTACCAGTTTCTGTCGGAGCGTAACTTAATTCTTTTTGTTTTGTATGTACTGTCGCACCATCCATGTTTATGGTTCGATCAGCATTAAGTTCGATAATCCTACCATCATTGGTTTTCAGGTACACCTGTTGAAGTACTGTGTTTTTCTCTTGATGTAGTAACTCCTGTCTAGCGAAAAAATACCAGATCAATGGCAGCCCGATAAGCAGCATTGCCGCGGCGCTAATGTATCGCCGGTTCCGTTCATAAAAGGATCTGACTGGTATTTCAGAAAGCCCGGGTTCGATATTTGACCATGCTTTAGTTTCATCGATACCGGAAAGAAATGATTCCGCACCAGGCCTTTCCATTTCAGTTTTTAGCTCTTCCCAGAATTTCCTGGCATCAGGGTCTGTCTGAATTGCTTTTTCAGCAATAAAGTCATCGCTTTCACTTATCGTGCCTGCAATCTTTTCAAATAAAAGCCCCTTTATAAAATCCTCGTTATATTCCATCTTTTACTTATAGATGCAGTTATGGTATCATTAGGTGAACGCTCATCTGAAAGTGATTAATTTTTCCTGTAACATCTTAACCGCGAGCTTCAGATGTGTCTTTATTGAATTAACCGAAAGTCCCATTTCATCGGCAGCATCTTTATATTTTTTATTTTCCATGTAAACCAGCTTAAATGCTTTCTGACGCTGGGCGGGAAGCTCGTTAAGGGCTAGGTTAATGGTGTTTTCGCTGCAGGTTTGCTCTGCTAGTTCAATATCTTCTCCCAGATTTATCCTTTCGGTGTATTCATCCAATTTTTGCTGTGTAACTTTTCTTGCCCTTAAACTCATTAGGCATTGATTATGAAGAGCTCTGAAAAGGTAAGCTTTAAGCGAACTGTTTACAGACTGGTAGTGTGATTTTTGCCACATGGAAATAAACAGGTTCTGAACCAGATCTTCAGCCTCCATCTCGTCTTCCAGCATTAAATATGCTTTTAACGCGAGTGGTTTGTAATATTTTTTAAATACCTGTTCGTAGGCAGTTTTCTTGCCACTCTTGAGGTCATTCAATAATATTTGGTCAGGGATCTCCATTAATATAGATTAAAGCAGGTGATAAATATATACTTTGAGATTCAGAAAAACAAGAAAGGGGTCGAGCGAGTGGAAATGCTGCATTGTTAAAGAAAAGATATAATCATTCTGGTCGTAACGACCGTTTCTTGAGAAATTTTTAGGGATATAAATCATCAATTAAACCACATTTTGGTTTTACCTGAATCTGAATTTCCGCATACAATGTTCCGACATTGAGACACTTTTACCTTGGTTACCTATTTTATTTTTGAGTATGAAAAATGAGCATATGAAAGTGACAATGATAACTGGAGCATCCGGAGGAATAGGCAAGGCTATTGCAGATCAGCTTGCTGGAAGGAAACATGATTTACTGTTAATAGCCCGTAATGAGGAAACGCTGCAGGAACAGTGCAAACTGCTTATGCAGCGACATGGCATCAGCGCCCATTACATTGCTGCTGATTTATCTGCACCTGAAACTGCTTTACGAGTATTTACAGAAGTTACCTTAAGGGGGCTTGAGGTAGAAATGCTGGTTAATAACGCTGGTATTGGATCGGGGGGTGACTTCACAGCTATATCTTTGCAATCTGAATTGAATCTTATCCAGCTAAATATCAGTTCACTAGTTGCCTTAACGCACCTTTTTTTACCGCAAATGCAGTCAAGAAGAAACGGCACTTTGGTAAATATAGCTTCCATGACAGCCTTTATGCCTGTGCCATACATGGCTGTATATGCAGCTAGTAAGGCATTTGTTCGATCTTTTACCCAAGCGATTAGTGAAGAATGCAAGCCCAAAGGGGTATGTGTTTTGCTGTTCTCTCCCGGGCTTACTAGAACTAACTTTAATGCTTCTGCCGGAATAGAAGGTGAAAAGGCTTTAAGATTAAGATCTAATCATAATCAGGCTGCAAGTCAAACACCTGAACAAGTGGCGGTCGAACTGATAAAGGCGCTGGACGACCGGCGTAATTTCGCTATCTCCGGGCGCAGAAATAGAATAAGAGCCAAGCTAATGGCGCTATTGCCAAGTTCGATGATCGCACGAAATATTGCCAGCGCTTATAGAAAGGGTTAAAGTTGTAGCTTTGAACATAAAGAGAAATATAATGACAAAGGATATTTTTACTGTAAATTTTACGAAGGACGGAGTGTTGTAATGATGTTTTAAAAGATATTTACAGAGTTTAAAGAGAAGAATAACATAAACTCCGAAAGGAAAAAGAATTTAGTGACGAGGTAATCAGAAAAGAGGAAATGCTGATAGATTTATCGGATATTAAAACTCCTCATGACGAAAAATCGGTAAGTGCAAAAGTAGGATAGCCATTTTTAAGGCTTAAATCGAATTTAATTCTTTGATTTACAAACAATTAGTTTGCTTGAAAAAAACGGAATTGAAGTTAATGAAGAAGATGCTGCGGCAATACTGAATTTTGTATACCTCATGGCCAAGATTCATAACAAAAAAAATGCGCTTATGGATAGAAAGATCCTTAAGGAAAAATCGAACAAGTCAAATATTCACTCAGCGCATGATTAATAAGCCTTTTTAGACTCAAATTTACTTTGGTGTAGGTTAACTAGTTGGAAAATGTCGGACTGGTAATGGGGGAGGTGTAACTAATTGATATATATTGGTTATGGTTATAAAAAAAGGAAACAACAAAAATATGTTGTTTCCTTATGGAATCAAGCGGCAATATGTCGAACTTTTATGAGCATTATGATGCGATTGTAAATTTTGAGAATTTGGTTAATAATCGTGGTAAGGGTGAATATCGAAAGAAGAAGTTATAGCTAGATATGTTATTATAAAATCTGAGTGAGTCAAGGTAATTTTGCTCCTTCATTTTCCTAAGTTTAGGTTATAATATGAAAAATTTGTAATTTTAGTTATTATGTTATGAAAAATTTGTGATATACATAGTTGTATCGGTTTTTTACTCGAAAAATTTGTAAAGGTCCATTTATGATTTTTTGTAGAAACTGCTTTTATAGTATGAAAAATTTGTGTTAATGCTACATTTTGAATCGTTTAGTAAGAAAATTTTGTAATTAAATCTATGGATAATACAATACCACTACATCTTCAGGAAGTTATTTTTTCTTCAAGTAATCCAGAGATCAGCCGATCGATCGGCAAACTGACCAAAAGTGGTGAGCTTAGAAAGATCGCTCCGAGGATTTATACTCCAAATTTTGATGAAGATCCAGCTGAAATCATCAGGCGCAATATTTTTAAGATCATAGGTCAATTATATCCTGGGACTATCTTAAGTCACCGTTCCGCTTTAGAATATAAACCTACCTCAACCGGGGATCTTTTTCTTACTAGTTCCCATAACAGAAAGATAGAATTACCAGGAGTGATCCTTAATATTATGAAAGGGCCTGGCATTTTATCAGGGGATAATGTTTTTAGCGGACAGCTTCATGTTTCCCAACAGGCAAGGGCATTGCTTGAAAATCTCCAGTCAAGTAAGAAGGTTGGGGCAACATCAAAAGCGCTCGCTTTAACTGAAATTGAGGAACGTCTTGATCAGGTAGTCAGAATAAAAGGTGAAGAAGGTCTGAATGCTTTGAGAGACAGGGCAAGAGAGATCAGTGTTGAACTGGATATGGAAAAGGAATTTGAAAAGCTAAATAGGATGGTCAGTGCTATGCTGACCACAAAGCCTTCTGATTTTTTGACCTCACCAGTCGCAATTGCAAGGGCATTTGGCCATCCTTACGATCCATTGCGTTTGTCCCTTTTTGAAAAATTGTTTGTAGAATTGCAACAAAGGGAGTTTGCTGACATCCCGGAAGTAAATACTTCTATTAAGGCATTCCGTAATTTTGCTTTTTTTGAAGCGTATTTTTCCAATTTTATTGAAGGCACTAAGTTCAAAATTGAGGAAGCCAAGCAAATCGTCGAGACAGGGAAGCCGCTTCCGGCCAGAGACGAAGATTCGCATGATGTTCTGGGTACTTACCAAATCGTTAGTAACAAATCAGAAATGAGTATCACTCCGGAAAATCCGGATCATTTGCTCCAAATCCTGCAATATAGACACAAGATTATACTCAGCGCTCGTCCGCACAAAAATCCAGGAGAATTTAAGGATAAAAATAACCGTGCTGGTGATACCGAATTCGTTGATCATAAACTGGTAAGGGGAACACTCACACAGGGGTTTGATTTTTACAGAGGGCTGCAAAGCTCTTTCGCGAGGGCCGCTTATATGATGTTTATGATCAGTGAAGTACATCCTTTCTTAGATGGAAATGGTAGGATAGCCAGAGTGATGATGAACGCAGAGTTGGCAAGCGTGGGACAGTCTAAAATTATTATTCCTACAGTATATAGGGAAGACTATCTAGGGGGATTAAGACAGTTGACACGCAGACAAGAGCCCGATACATATATTAGGATGCTTCAACGTGCTCAGCTGTTTAGCGTAACTATCAACGGTGAGGATATGGATCGAATGCAAAATGTTTTAACTGAAAGCAATGCTTTTAAAGAAGGGGAAGATTACATCCTTCAAATCGTTAAATCTCAGCGGATACCATGGGAAAGCGAGGAGGAGGATCAAATGCCTCAACGTCGTATTGGGCGCTAATAACTGACTTGATGCCTTTAAGTTAAAGTGATAAATAAATAGTATTTCTTTGATTTAATGCGAATTATTTCAGCCATTTAATCAATCAATTCGGGTATGTAAAACAAACTGTGTCAATCTAAAATAATGCTTCTCAAAAAAATCTAGTTCAAATCTAATATCATTCTATCAGGAAACCAAATGGCAAGTTTCTGAGCAGTTGTAGCCCAATTGCTCAGAGGCATAGTCCATTTCTGGCTAATGTTCTTTTGCGCCAGATAGATCAATTTCAGCAACGCCATATCTGAAGTAAATGCACCCTTTGTTTTGGTGACTTTTCGAACCTGTCGGTGAAATCCCTCAATAGTATTTGTGGTGTAAATGAGTTTTCTGATTGCAGCATCATATCGAAAATAGGCGGTGAGTTTGGACCAGTTTCTTCTCCAGGACTCCAGTACCTTTTCATATTTCTTGCCCCATTTCTCATCGAGCTCATCTAGCCTCAGCTCTGCCAGCTCAAGGGTTTCAGCTTGATAGACAGGCCTCAAATCTTTCATGAAGGCCTTTTGATCTTTTGATGCAACATATTTTAAACTATTCCGTATCTGGTGAACAATGCATGTTTGTATTTCCGTTTGCGGGTAAACGGCATTGATTGCTTGTGGAAATCCATTCAGGTTATCAATGCAGGCGATTAGAATATCCTTAACTCCCCGGTTCTGTAAATCGGTAATTACGCTCAGCCAAAAATTGGCACCCTCGCTCTGAGAAACGTACATTCCTAAAAGTTCTTTATGTCCGTGACGGTTTATTCCAAGTATATTGTAGACAGCATGTGAAACCATTCGGTGATCTTCTTTTACTTTGTAATGCATAGCGTCAAGCCAAACGATTGTGTAGAGCTCTTCAAGAGGCCTAGATTGCCATTCCTTTACCTCGGGTATAATCTTATCGGTAATAGCGGAAAGTGTTGTATGACTGATATCAGTATCATACATATCCTTAATATGCCTCGAAATATCCCGAAGGCTCATCCCAAGACCATACATGCCGATGATCTTACTCTCCAGGCTCTCAGCCAGAATGGTCTCCCTTTTACGGACGATCTCAGGCTCAAAAGTGGAGTTTCTATCGCGGGGAGTCTGAATTGAGATTGTCCCAACGGAGGTTTTGATGTCCTTCGAGGTCTTACCATTTTTCCGGTTACCTGAAAAACGCTCATTCTCGTCAAGGTGGGTTTCCATTTCTGCCTCAAGGGCAGAATCAAGAAAACTTTTAAGCAAAGGAGCGAATGCACCATCTTTGCCATACAAGGATTTACCCGAACGCAATTGCTCAAGGGCTTGTTGTTTCATTAACTCATAAGCGAGCTGTTCTTCTCTCGTCATAATAAACTGTATCTAAAGTTAGTAATTTAACTTTTGACACAGTTTATTTTACATTCTCATCAATTCTATTTTACCATCATTATATTCAGCTATCATTTTATTATCTGAAGCTCTTCGGTAAACCAATGGCTGATTGCGGGAAAATATGTTTTCCCTAATATTCATTTCTTGCCATTTTTTATATTCTTCTTGAAGCTCGGGGCTCATTTCCCAATAGTCCTTTTTGAACTTATCAGGCTTTTTCCCATATTGCAATTTAATTTCTGTTTCCATGTCGCTAATATTTAGATCATTTTTTAATCCCTTATGGTTAAAAAGTACATCCACTCGTAACTTAAATTTTGGTCGCTCTTAAAAACTGAAAAGTAGCCTCTCAATATTCTTAGTGCGGTTAAACATTGCCAAACCAAATATAATGTAATTTGTTTGGGGTAGACAAGAATCTCGGATAAAACAAATATCGAAATTGATTTGATCAAAGAAGGTTATGTTAGGCAAATCCAGAAAGTAAATTAGAGTTCAATAACTTCTTAATCTCCAACTGTGGACAAGGTGCTCAATGATGTTGTACTACATGATAATGTAAGAAGTATATTTTTCTAAAAATCCAATGAGAGAATTAAATAAGATTTCTCATTTTCTGATCGGAAGTGATTTTAGATTAAACAAAAGACATTAGGGAGTTAGGATGGAATGTAGAAAAAGTCCTCTAAAGTATAAAAGCCCATCTTTCGATGAGCTTTTTAATCAGTAGGGTCGAGGCGCAATTTGTCGACCCTATATGACCATTGTGAAGCAATAATTCATTTTGAGAAATCAGTACTTACAAGAATTGAAGGTCAGTATCGAAAGAAGAAGCAATAGTGATTTAAAAAACCTTTTCATAGGAAAAATGAATGGCTAAAATTAGCCATTCACAAAAAAATTAGACTTTATTTTCCAAGCATTTGTGACATTCCGAATTACAACCGATTCTGGCGGAACTGCCATGAGTACCCGCTGTCTATTCAAGCTTTTGGAAGATAAATTACATAGATCTCATTCGTTATCATTGACACTTAAATTTAAGGATTTTCTTTATAAATGAAGTTCATTTGGTTCTCTGCCCTTTTGATAGGTGATAGGGGTGATGTTGTGGTTAATTGAACGGTCATGGAAAAAACGTTCAGTTATGCTAAACATTGTAATCCCATAATAAAGTCCCGCTCTTTCTTCATTCTTTTCACTTTTCGTGAGATAGGATCTCACTCCTTATTATCGCATTTTGTCGGGGCGAAGGAATTGAAGAACCTTGATGAGGAGATAACTTGCAAATATTTTTTTAGATTTGCATCGAGAGCGTTAATAAGCGGGGTTAAAGTAGGAATGACTTTCCTCCGATCCTTTTTATTGTCGAGATCTACTTCTCTATTAGAACAGACATAAAAATTTTGTGCGTTGTAATTTGATATTTAACTAATGTTCTTTAATCTGTAACTTGTACTTCGGCCACCACTTTCCTCCTGTTCGAGTACACCTTTTTTTACCAGGTCCTGTATATCCCTTAGTGCAGTATCTGTAGATGTTTTGGTGATTGTCGCCCATTTGGAAACATTTAGTTTCCCAAAAAAATTGTCAAGCAGGACCTGCAGCATTTTTTGCTGACGCAGATTGAATTCCTGTCCGCTATGGTTTTCCCAAAACCTTGCTCGTTCTAAAATCCTGGATATGGTTTGCTCTGTTTCCTCCATCGAATGATAAAGACAGTCAAGGAACCATTCCAGCCAGGGTGTTATATCTAGCTCACCTCGCTGAGTGGATTCTAAGATCTCATAATAGCCCTTCCTTTCTTTGAGTATTTGGGCCGACATGGAATAAAATCTTTGCCTGCTTTTATCTGCACGAGCCAGTTGCATATCGGCAATAGCTCTCGCGATACGCCCATTTCCGTCATCAAAGGGGTGAATGGTTACAAACCAAAGATGCGCTATCGCTGCCTTGATCACCGGGTCCAGTTCCTGCTGATCATTCAGCCAGTGTAAAAAGCCGTCCATCTCTGGTGGAACTTTTTCTGCGGCAGGGGCTGTAAAATGCACCGTTTCCCGTCCCATTGCACCCGAGACGACTTCCATTGGACCGTCTCTCCAGTCGGCCACCTTTATTTTATACATGCCGCTGCGTCCGGTTGGAAAGAGTGCCGCATGCCATCCGAAAATTCTGTCCTGACTGAGGGGTTGGTCGTATCTTTGGGTAGCATCAAGCATCATTTCAACCACACCTTCCACATCCCGCTCGGTAGTTACAGTACCCGCAACCTCTATACCTAAACGCCTGGCGATAGAAGACCTAACCTGTTCCTCGCTGAGCAGTTTACCTTCAATTTCACTAGATTTCACAACATCTAAAGTCAATGCCTGAAGCATCGCTTCTTCCTGGATCTTGAAACCAAATGCCTGCATCTGACCTAAGATTTTGCCTTGCCTATGCCTGACATCGCCTAATTTTGCGAAGAGTTTCTCCCGGTCCCAGTTAAAATCTGGCCACTTTTCTCGCTGATGAATAAACATAATTACCGCATTTGTGCGGTGAATATAGGGTTTAATTACCGCATATTAAAATTTTATCCATTTTTTTTCGGTGAAGAGCGTTACTAATCGCCTTATTTTTGCGGTGAATAAAGGTTCTATTTACCGCACAGCATAAAGTTAATTTATGGTGTTTGAGAAATGGACTAAGACAATATTTACCATTTCCATAGACTTCTCAGGTCATGCATTGGTATAGTCGATGAGCAGCGCCAGTTAAATCATGGATCCGAAATAGATGTTTTCAGTGGAAACGCAAATTTGGATATAGCGGATAAAAAACATCTTGTGCAGCTCTTCCCGCCTGAACATATAAATTTACTGACGGGAGATGTTTCGTTCAAGTCAAACCCGGCACTCTCAAAAATATTAGAAACCAAGAACGTTGTTTAAGTATATGAATTTTATAGAAAGGAAAATTTCAAACAGAAAAGCTATCTCTATTTTGGCCAAGAGTGGGATTGAGGTTGAAGATCACGAAGCTGACATCATCTTGGATTTTCTTTACCTAATGGCAAAGAACTATACCAAGAATGATAAAGTGGAAAATGACCGGAACCCAAAGGAAAAATCGAACTTGCTAAAATCCATCAAGAAGAGTGAACAAATAGCATTTTTAGACTGATTCACGTAAGAGTCTAAGGAGGTTTTTTACTAATTGTCGAACACCCGTTGGCCAAGCTGTAACAATTTGGTTATCAGGTTTTTATTGGCATAAAAAAGGAAATACCATGCTTTTGGTATTTCCTTAAGTAGAGTTAAGCTTCAATAGGTCTAACTTTTATGACGACTGTGAAGCAGTGGTAAATTTTGAGAAAGCACTAGCTAATAAAGTTGAAGGGCAGTATAGAATGAAGAAAAAGCTTTAATTCTGAGTTACTATCACACTGTCATTTCATTATCAGTTAAGTTTTTTAGTGCCTAACCCCAAACCTTAGCAGATTCGGCATCATAATAAAAAATTTCAAGATCACCAGTGCTTCGCCTCCCTTTTAGGGCCTCTGCCGCTGCGATAATACGCTGATTATCTAATGTGTCTGGATTGCCGTAGATACTTACATAAAGGCTCTTGGCCTTGCCAGAGGCAATTTTTTTAAGTATATGATCATCGTTGTCCGTAAAAGAAACCCCAAAGGTAAATAGGCAATTGCCACCTCCACGTGTTACCACCTCCATGGTCTTGCTGAAGCTTTTATAAGAGTGATAAAGGTATCCGCAATGTGTAATCTTCTCCAACTTCTTTTCACATTCTCCTTCCGAAACAAACAATGGGAACCGTCCTTCAGACAACGCCTTTCTAGCTTGGTCAATTAATGGTATATTCTTATCATTCCACGTAAATTTTTCAAGAAAGGCACCATTGTCGTAGAGGTGCAACGCACCATGAAGATAGTGGATGTTCTGTTGATGGGCAGTTGATTCGCCTTGCCAAGTAAGGTAGTCGGACACATTGAACTCGCCATTCTGAAAATCCGTATCCCTGCCAAAACCATCCAATGGTTTCTGCTCTATCAGTTTATTCTCCATTCCATACATTACTGTCCAATAAAGTAATAGATCGTAGTTGAAAGAATATACCTTGCCTTTGTGGTCCATGAAGTGCCGAAGAAAATTGATGCAATGCATATACTTGCTCTCCTCAATTTCTGATGGAAATGCAGGATGGTTCTGAGCCACTGTCGTGATTAGCAGTTCCTTTAGCTTAATAGCATCCTCACGCATCTTTTGCGCAATGTCTATATGCCCATTAAGGTATATAGGCAAAGCAACGCTAGCATTTTCTAGTGACCTAATCACTAGCTCAAAATCCATGGTTCCTAGTTTTTCAAAAAGAAGTTTTACTTCAGGGATTTCTGAGAAATCTGCACGGTCGTAAAGTGAAGTGTAGGTAAATATGCTTGGTATACAGGCTATACTAAATCCATTTCCCAGCAGCAGGTGCCGGGAAGCAAATCTCCCGGATTCTGTTAAAGCCTGCTGAAATGTCAAAAGTTTAATCTTTATCATGACTTCGATTTTTTGTTTAGGATAATTTCAGAAATGATGTAGCGTAGTTTATCCTTTAAATCATAATCTATATCCAATTCTTCTGCCTTTCTGCACATTTCCAACAATTTGGCAAAGTTCTCTAGAGTATTGTTGATGCTCTTACTGAAAAGGTCTTTCACATTTTTCATGCTCTTGAGTTCGGTTTTACTGTTCTCTAGCCTGAGTAGAATCTGCACCCTTAGTTCGTCAGGAGTTTTGATTCCCTTTACCTTCTTAAGTTCATCAATGAAGTCATCTGTACTATGTATAACATCTTTAGAGTCCTTTACCATTGCAAGCACCCTGTCAGCTTTTGTATTGTGAGGTATGACCAATTCGTTTTTGTAATCCGATTTTGAATCAGGAAAAATGTAGAATCCCCTCGATTCTTGAATTCCTACCTTAACTATGTTAAGGAACTTGAATGAGGCATTTCCAAGGTCATTTGTCGTTACTACTGTAGATGAACTTACTTTTCCAAAGCCTTCCGCTTCTTTCAGTATTTTACTTTCTACAATTACCTCAAGCTTAGATGCGCTCAAAGCAGCGCTCGAAATAGCATAATTATCACCTGGAAAATCCTTCATCATCTGATGGAATGTTAGCATAGAGACAACAAACGCAAAATCAACTCCATATTCGTTATACTGGTTAACAGATGTGATTCCCCTCAAAAAAAGTTCCCCATCGTTCTCTATCAAACGATAACTTCTGGGTTTGCCTGGGATCTTTGCTTCGGCAGCCTGGTTCTTAAAATATTCAATATTGTATCTTACAAGTTCAAACTGTTTTCCCTTGTACAAATGATTGGCATACTTCGCCATCTCATATTGGTTCAGGAACATATTTTTTGCATCATAAATGGCAAAAGCCTCCAGGTCATTGATGATTTCTCCGTCTTCATTTACGCACTCGTCGAAAACAAATTTTACGGGCGTACCAGCAATACCCTCGACCTCGATTATCTGCTCCACTAGGGAAATATCCTTTCTGGTTGCCTGGATGTTAAAACGGCTGTTTTCCCTAAGAATTTTTGTAAGGCGGTTATAGACTGTATCGATGTGGTCAATAAGAATGAATTCATCCCCTATTTCTTCCGTTCCGAAAGTCCTTTCAATATTTTCCCTATACGGGTGCTCTTCGACCAAGGTCATCAAACTTTTGACCCTCAATCGATGTTTACTATTTGACTCGTTCAAAAAAAGCGAGTTCTGACTAAATCTCTTCGTCATTTTTAATTGTTTTTAAGGTTAAAACGTCCTGCGTTCAAGTTAACTTGATGCGAGCGATTACAGTAAATCATCTGACTGTTGAGGCATAGTTCAGATCCGCCTATGTGGTCGAAAGGAAGGGAATGAAAAAAATATAAAATGATTTTTGCGTTTGATAACTTTTTATATTTTTGTACGTGCTCACTAACACGATATCATCTTTCCTTGAGTTTTCTTTCGGCACAGATGAGTAAATATTTTGGGGCTCGGGATGCGTCAACAGCCCGGCCCTTTTTACTTCTCTCCCTTTTTTTTCTAACTAGTATCCATCTTTATATTTGCTAATGTTTGGGTTTTAAGATTGAATTTTTAATTGCTCAATTTCTTTAATGATTTCTTCGATTGTTTCATCCATTTCCGAGCCTGCTTTTAAGTGCTCATTTGGAAATTCTTCCTTCAAATAACGCATGAATGCATAATAAACTGGTTTTAGGATCTGTTTGTAATCGACTGCTTCGGAATGGAAAAGTTGCTTAACCAAATTATATTGTTGTTTCGCAATTAATCTGATAAAATATGTAGCAAGTGCAGCTAAGAGATCTTCTTTATAGTCCTCATTATCGCCTTCTAAGCTATCAGAAATCCTTTTTTGGCTTTCATTGAGTGCTACCACAGAATCTTGAAATTTATCATTCCATATTAGCAATTTACAGTATTCAAGCAACTTTAACGGTTCAGTAAATGGGGCCATTTTATCTTCAAATAATGTCAAAATAGACCTTTTTCTGTCCTCCAGCCCATCATGGAAAGCGACATTAGCCAAACAAAGCAACGATGTGCGCTTGCCCATTTCAAAGGATTTGATAAACATATTTTCGGCCTTATCAAAAACTTTAATGTCCTGGTAATAATGTGCAAGCAAATGTGCCGCATCCTCATCTCCCTGCTTAACACCTTCATTAAGTACTTTTAAAGCTTCCTTAACATTTTTCTCAGTTTTTAGCAGATATCTTCCCAAGGCATAATGCGCATGTTGTTGTTTTTTCACCACCGCCTTTTCGTATAATTCTTTGGCCAAAAGCTCATTACCTTTAGTGGCAGTAAGATAAAGTTCTCCCAGTGCAATGAGCGCATAATCTTCTCCTAATTCAATCGCATTTTTAAGGCTTGCAATCGCTCCCTCAATATCGCCTTCTTCTTGTTGAAGAACTGATAGATTTATGTATGCACTTGTTACCCCTTTTTCAACAGCAATCAAGCTAAGCCTTTTAGCCTCAGGGAAATTATTGTTTGAGAAGTGAATGGTTGCAAGTCCCATTATTGAATCATCTATATCATGTTTTATTGCCAACTCATAATATTCTATGGCCTTAGCTTCTTGATGTTTTACGAAATAATATATCTGCCCCAGTCGGAATGCTGCTTCGAAATATTGCTTTTCCAGGGCAATCTCATAATAATGAATAGCTTTAGTATTATCTGACAATCTCCTTTCATAGATGTCGGCGAGCGTAAATGCAGTTAAACTATCTTTTTTCTCTTCCAATATCCATTCTAAATTTTCAACAGCTTTCTGATATTCTCCCTGATTGTAATATATCCAATATGAGTAAGTATGATACAAAAGCCCTTTATCTCCCATTTCCTCCAATGCGATGATTGCGGGTCTATATTTTTTCTTCTTTACCAGTTCCTTTATTGTTTCAAACCAATCATTTTGTGATAATTTGAGGTCACTTATAAGGGCTTTTGGCAATGCAGATTTTGTCGTTTTGAATAGTTTATATTTATCCATTGCCGACACATTTTTACATGAAAGAAAAGTGTTGACCATATCGATCGCTGCAATATTATCATATTCGCCATCGAGCAAATCATTGATATAGTGCAGCACGCGTTCCGAAAGTTCGCTTTTGTTACACCATGCATCGTAAAATCGCACGAGCCAAAGGATATTCTCTCTATCTTTTTTCTTGCCAAATCGCATCAAATACCATATGTTCAAAAATCGGTCTTTAAGGCGGTAAAGGTTGTTTTTAGTCTTAGTGCTAATCCTTTCAATTACTTGGTTTCTGTCCAGCATATTTAGAATGGAGGAGATGTGTTTGCTCTCCATTCTCGAAATCCCTGCAATTTCCTTTACGGATATTGCATCCCAATTTCTTGCGATGATGTCTATTACTTTTTGTTGCTGTGCCGAAAGTTGATCCAGCTCTGATTTATATAAGAATGTAAGGTCATCTAACAGTCTATACAAATCTTTGATTGCTTTCCCATTAGCGTTATCTAAAAAGATTTGATATAAGTAAGACATCATTCTTGGATTTCCTCCTGTCAGTCTACGTAGGGATTCGATCCTTGTAGCACTTCGCCTTAATAGCAACTCTATCTTTTCTGTTTCATTTGATTGTTCAGCTATCTTGAGTAACAACTTGAAAGTCTCGTTCTTGCTAAGGCCATTTAATTGTATAATCTTGAAGAAGTCGTAAAAAGGGTCTGTATAATTTATTATGCCTTCAAAATAAGTGGTAGAGGAGCCGATGATTCGCAAGTTTTTTGAAGTTGTCAAAACTTCTCTTAATCTTTGCTGACCTTCTTTGCCAAATTTTTTCAAAAGAACATCTACATTTTCAATAAAGAGCACGACCTTTTTGCCGTTTTCTTTTAAGGATTTTTCCAATAGATCGTACGCCTTTTCCTCGTCATATTTATTTCCAACAAACGCTGACTGAATTGATTTGGACAGACCTTCAAACCCATTTATTTCGTTCAATTGCTCTGCTAGTGTTTCCCACAGATTTATTAAATCGGTTACGTGGTATTGTTCCTCACTGAGCATTATTGGCAAAATATTGCCTTTCAGTTCGTTATCATCTTCAATCGCATACTTCAGGCGATAGAGTAAAGTGGTTTTTCCAGCCCCTCTTTGTCCAATAATCAGATAATTCTGTTCTGGCTTATCGCTCTGAGATAATTTCAGCTCATTTAAAATATTATTAAACACTTTTAATCGGACTACAAATCCTTTTACTAAGGTGCTTTTTCCTTGGTTTCCTGTGTTATTTCTGAGTAAGATCTCCATAATACTAACATTCGTGGTTTTTCCACCAATTTTTCAATATTGGTGAGTTGAATTTATATAGGGTATCGGTTTGATTGATGATGTAGCCATCGTATCTTAGGGCATCTAATAATCTTCTTGTTTGATTTTCATCCAAAATTCCGGTAGCAAGATTAATTACTTCGTTTTTTTCCATCGTTGACTTATTCGCTAGTGTACAGAGAAAGATGTGTATAAATTCTCTTTCCTTATCGGTGAATACCCGTTTCAGACGCTTTACATAATGCTCAAAATGATGGTCATTACGCTGCTCAAGTGCAGTAGTGAAAGCACGATCTATTACACCATTTGTGATTTCATCTCCTACCGAAATCTCAGTAATAATCTCGTGAATGATCAGTTGAAAATAAAAAGGTATTGTCCATTCCACGCTTGCGATAAGGTGATTCAGTGCATCTGAACCAATAGAATGTCCGTAAGTTTTTAGAACAGAGGTGACTAGTCCTTTAGATTCTGTTTCGTTTAGTGGATTGACTGGGATTGCTGGCAGGTCATTTATCAGAGAAGATGAATCTAAATTCCCTACAGTTAGGTTGAGACTGTTAGAGCCAGTATATATAAACTGCACCTTTCGACTTAGATTTGCATTGTTGCGAAGCTCTCTGTTAGATTGAAGAAATTTTTTAGCTTCAGTAATGTCCCCTTTATTTTCTTCAACGATATTTAGGATCACTTCTGGGAATTCGTCAATCATCAAAACAAGCCTGTCTTCGCCCATATCAAGTCCCAATAATAGGTTTAAAAGCTCATCTTCATAATCTATTTCCTCCGCTTCATTAAAGTCAATTCCGGAACCTGCAATTTTGACGCCTTTAAGTCTATTCAAAAATGTATTTCCAGCGGACTTTAACTGCTCGAAAAACTTCTTTCCTCCACCAACAGCATCGCTTTTGATGATTTCTTTATATAGTTTTCTATAAAAATCATTCTTTGTTCTTGCACTTTCTACTTGAATATATAGATGGAGAAATCCCTTTTCTGGATTGTCCAAAAAATAATACAATATCGACGACTTGCCAACTCTTCGTGGGGCAGCTATTTGTAAATTTGCTCCTGCAGCTAGATTTAGATTAATCCGTCTAATCTCTTTTTCTCGCATGTAAAAATCTTCTTTAGAGGCTATTTGGCCAACAATATTTTTCATTTAACAATTTTTTCGTTGTCAAATATAATAACAATTTTTTTATTGCCAAAATATTTGACAATTTTTTTATTGTCGACTTTCGGTTGTGATTTGTTACACCTATAATAACTGTTTGATGTATCTAATCTTCTATCCAAACCATTGTGAATGGTCATTCTGTCGATTTAAAAATCAATTATTTTTTAAAAATTTGGTTTTTTAAAATAGAATATTAATTAAAATAACATGGAAAATATGAACGAATCGGAATTAAGCCGACTGAATGACCTTACAATCGACGAGGTAAAATCCTTTAAGATTTTTTCTAACTTCTCAGACAAGGAGGCCTTAGAGGTGGTACAGACAATTAAAAGGTTTGCGGAAATTGTTTATTGTGATTACTTAAAGAATAATATTGATGATGAAAGTGGAACGTAAATAGTCGAACCTTAATCGATTGATAATCAGTATGTAGAAAAAAATGTAGCAGACTGGGTTAACCAAATAGGAGTTGAACCTATATTTGTCTTATTATCAGATATTTACAGTTTATTTCAGAATAGTTGGAAAACAAAAAAAGCCTTGAATGTGTCCGTTTTCATTAGAAAAGTTCGACTTTCAAGGCTTTTGCCGTTTTAGTAGAGTTAAGCTTCAATAGGTCTAACTTCTATGATGATTGTGAAGCGGTGGTAAATTTTGAGAAAGTTTTAAAGGATAAGGTTGAGGGACACTATCGTAAAAAGAAAGATTACAGAAAAAGGAAAGAGTAGTTTTTGATGCGCTTTTTTAGTATCGAGATGAGTGATTGAGGTTTTACTAGTTTTGTGACGGTTCAGGGACAATGTTATGTGATATCTTGATTTGTTCCGATTGAATTGAAAGGTAGGTATGCCTCACTAGTTCTTCCATGTATTAGTATTTTAATAAAGTAGGGCTTGTCTTAAGCGATAAAGTTGATAGCTAACACCGCCTACATAAAATATTAAGATACTCAATAGCACAATCTGTAAAATTGGTTCATCGGGGCCGTTGGCAATAGGGTGACCAATAGGTATACGGGTCAAGGTCTCTACTATAGCTGGAATTAGGGAGAAAAATAAAGTGCTTGATATAGCGACTGTTTGCACATACAAACTTTTGGTGCCAAAAATACTTTTTGCGAAATATGATAAAAGGAATAATCCTAGTATTAGGATTGCGAATATGTGGCCAATCGTATAATGGCCACTTTTCATTATAGGTAAGGAGGTTAGACAGGCAATTATAGTTAGATAAATATATGCCTTTCCTGATGTAGATTCGGGCTTGATTTGCCCGTAACGGACTAAAGCATAAGCTGCGGGTACGAGTGCTATAATGCTGATTACCGTATGGATTATTCCAAGTAACGAAAGTTGATTTTGCATGATTCTATTGTTTATTATAAGATTTTGATAAGCCACGTCTTTGTAAGGGCTTTCCTTTGTTGTTGTTGTTTAATGTCTATAGTTCTATTGTCTCTCCGTCTTTCAGTCTTCTTATCTTAATACCCTGTTCTACTCCAGATTGATCTAAAACGTTCTCTAGGTCAGGAAATTGAGTATAGGCAGGCGCATTATGAAACTGGGCGTAATGCATAGGTACCAAAACTTCAGCGCCAAGAATGCGTGTAGCACTAACTGCCTGAGCTGGTGTCATTGTACCGAACATTCCCGCTGGAGGGTTAACACCGGGCACTACGCCAATAACGCCATTAACAGGTAGGAAGGCTGCATCGAATGGCCCGTATTTTTTGGCAATAGGCCACCAGTAGCCATGCCAATTAGTATCTCCACCATGTATTATGGTGTGCTTGCCATCACTTATTATATAAGAGACCTGTTCATCTCCTATCCAATCAACGGCCGGTACTGCTGTTACCCTGAAATCGCCAGCCATAAAGGTTTCGTACAGTTTTACGTCGCTAACATCGAGCCCGTCTTCTTTTCCTGCATTTTTAACGGCACTTGGCCCCCAAATATCACCTTTGCTGCCAATCAGTTCGCGTAGCAGTGGTAAATCAAAATGGTCTTGGTGAATATGCGTAATCAATGCACTGGCAATTAAGGTTTTTGCAAAAGGCACAGAAAACACTGGAAATTTGGGTTCTCCTAAGAAGGGTGCCATGTGCGTCACATTTTGCAATGGATCAATATAAATAGAGGTCGTAGTACTTTCCAGTAACAAACCCGCCCATGATAATCTTGTAATTTTCATTTGATTAGATTTAATGTTGTAAAAAAACACCTGTCTTCGATCAACTAAAAGGCAGGTGTAGTGAAATTACTTCAGATATGATTTTAACTGGGCAGAGGCTTGGATAAACAAATCCTTAGTTTGCGGCAAATCTGCCAATGGATTTAGCAATCCGAAGTCATGGATTACACCGTTATATCTGACAGTTGTGGCTTTAACCCCTGCTTCGGACAACTTTCGCCCGTATGCTTCGCCTTCGTCACGCAATACGTCGTTTTCAGCAATTTGTATCAGCGTTGGAGGCAAACCTTTCAATTGTTCAGTGGTAGCTAATAGTGGGGAAACGTGAATGTCGTTGCGTTTTGAGTGATCAGGAACGTACAGATCATAAAGTTGCTTCATAAACGGAATGGTGAGAAAACGGTCTGCACCAAATGCTTTCATTGATTCAGTAGTAAAATCGGTATCAGTAGTAGGCCACATCAATACCACTGTTTTAATTTCCGGGCTTTTACGTTCTTTAGCCATGATCGATAAAACAGCAGCTAAATTTCCTCCTGCGCTATTACCTACAACCGCTAATTTTTTACCATCAACATTGATCTCTGATCCATGTTCCGCAACCCATTTGGTAGCTGCATAAACTTCATTTATCGCTGTAGGATAAGCTGCTTCCGGAGTTCTGGTATATTCTACAAATACGCCTGCTGCACCTGACCCTAATACCAGATCTCTAACCATACGTTTATGGGTAGGATAATCTCCAAGTATCCATCCACCGCCATGAATAAACATAAATGCTGGTAATGTTTCTTTAATCCCTTTTGGACGCATGATAAATATTTTTACCGTGATACCGTCTTGGGTAATTGTTCTCTCTGATTCGCTAACCTGAGAATAATCGAATTTAACGCTTGCTTGCGCATCTTCAAGTACTTTACGAGCATCCTTGGTAGAAAGTGTTTCTATTCCCGGACCTCCGTGGATTGCTTTAAGGAAAGTTTTGACTGCGGGTGTTAAGTGTGGATCAGTAGCATAATCTTGCACCTGGGCACTAACTGTAGAGATGCCAGTTGTTAAAAGGATTCCTGCAACGAGTGCGGCTACTTTATTGCCTGGTACTTGGTTTTGAGTTTTCATTGTATTATTTTTTAATATTTATGTCGTTATTGACAATACAAAGATGGGTTAGAACCAAGCGCCAAAAAATGGATATCCTTCCCGAAGAATTGGCGTTTTATCCTTAAATTAAATTATCTGACTGGATTAGGATTATTTTTGGCGCTTCTGCCCAAGAGGAAATATCATTTGTACTAAGTATATTAAATTGAGGATTGGTGCCTCCCAGCTCGCCACAGCGCTTGCTGAAAACCACAGTGGCGATTTGATAATGACGAATAACATAGGAGCACAGGATACAGGGCTCCATATTTGAATAAAGAATAGCACCTTTGCAATCATAATTTTTGGCTACAGCATTCAAAATCGCCACCACTTCGGCATGTCGGGTAATATCTTTTTGTTGCACGCTTTGCTCATAGCCCTCACCAATAACTGCCCCGTTTAATACAAGTACACTCCCAACGGCACTTTCCCCTTTATTTTTTGCAATCAAGGCAAGTTCAACGCAGCGGTTAATATAGTAGTTGTGTTTATTCATGCTTATGGCTAATTCTAACTAGTTCCTCTTAAAATCAGAGATGTTTTGTTTAGTGGCGTTTTTAAAGAAACGACTAAAGTGAGCGGCCTCACTAAAACCAAGCTCATAAGCAATCTCCTTTGACGACTTACTCGTATAATAAAATTGGCGCTTAGCCTCACTAATAATCCGGTCATGAATGATCTGTAAAGGTGAACGGTAATTATACTGTGCAAATAAATTTGATATGGTTTTGGGAGAACGGTTAAGTGCACTGGCATAAAACTGTACCTGGTGCTCTGTTTTGTAATGTTGGTCCACCAAAAGGTTAAATTGTCTGATCATATCAAATTTTTGATCTTCCAATGTTCTTCCATTCATATACTGGTCTTTGGCCAGCCTGGTTGTAATGTTGATTAGTTGCTTCAATAACATCTGCAGCATTTCGGTCTGTATGCTATCTCTGGTACTGAATTCATCCATAAACATTTGCCGAAGGTTAGCGATTTTATTGTGATGAATTTTATCCAAGTGCAGAAACAAATTACCGGAAAAACCAAAGAACATTACGCTGATACAGCTGATTTCGTGAGTGGCATCTTCAAGGCAAATAAAATCCCGATTATATTGAAACATTGTTATTTGTTCTGGTTTATCGAATTGAAAAACTTCACGCGATACCATTGGGAGCACATTTTGGGATGGAAAGTCAAATGTAGCCCCATTGATTACCATTCGCTGGGTTTCACCGGTATTAAAAGCGATCGTTAAGAGTTGTTCCTTTTCAGTTTTCTCTTCAAAAACTTTCCCTAATACAGGCTCATGATGTATAAGTATAAGCTTCCCTTTGGTTTTGGGCACAATATGTTCTAGTAGCATTTAAAATAGGTTATTTCTTGGTAATCCTTTTACATTGAGCAGTTTAGATGCTTATTACAACAGTATATAATAATTAGACTTGGGATTTATATACAGCAGCGAATTCTGTGGCAAAATCAATCAAGGTGGTTTTCCCCCAAAAAGGCGGATTGTTAGCTTGGAAATCTTCAAACAGAATCCCGCTTTGAATGGCGTTACCCATCTCAACATATACTTTGGCAATAGCAGGCGACATACCAGAAGCCGTCATGCCTACATATGCCTCTTCATCACGAAATTGAACCCAGGGTAACTGCGGCATGCCAATTGAGCTCCCTAGAATTTTTACAGCTTCACTTACTGTTATTCTTTCGCTAACAACATATCGTGAACTTTTACCTTCGAAGATTTCTTCAAGTTCCTGTACAGCTGCCATTGCGATATCTCGTGGATGTACCAAAAGAAGCGGCGTATGGGAGCCGTAATTATTTCCCATCAGTCCCATATTTCGAATTGTACCTATATCAAAGAAATAATTGATATAGAAAATACCGGCACGTAAATGCTTCACGGAGACACCATCTAGGTTCTTAAAAGCATGCTCTACATCATAAAGACCCGCTATAGGCCCGGTTCCCTGACTCAGGTGAGCACCTACACTGCTTAAATTGACAACACGCTTAATGCCGGATTTTTGAATTGCAACTCGGTAAACTTCCCCGGTTTTTGCTATATAACCTCTATAATCAGTAACTTCCCAATTGGGTGGAACCATCGTGTAAACTGCATCTGCATCCTTAAAAGCCGCATTTAGAAAATCTACATCTGTAACCGAACCAATAGCCGCCTTTGCCCCTAAAGATTCAATCTCATTTCTTTTTTGCTGGTTGCTGCTAACGATTGTCACTCTATGCCCCTTGCTGATTAAAATTTCTGCAAGTGGTTTGCTAACATTACCCAGTGAACCTAATATTGTAAAATTCATATAGTATTTATTTATTAATGCACAAAGATGATTTTACATTAACTTTGATACAAGCACATACCCCAAAGTAAGTAGTCATGACAAAAGTAAAAGAGGCATCGACGTGGAATGCCAACAAATCTATTTCAGAGTCGCATTGCCCTATCACCTATGTGATGAATAAAGTTGGCGGACATTGGAAGCCAATTATTCTTTATCATCTAAAAGAAGGGCCAAAGCGTTATAGCGATATAAAAAGGGCAATTCCTGCGATTACAGAAAAAATGCTGGTTCAGCACCTCAAACAATTGTGTGAACACATGTTAATTAGCAGAGAGGTCGTCCAATTAATGCCTCCAATCACAACTTACACCTTAACAGAGTCTGGTGCCAGGTTAGTCCCTGCTTTGCTATTGCTGGCAGATTGGGCTATGCAGGATAGTGATAAATTCAAGGATTTAATGCAAGCAATGCCAAGTACCTCACAAAGCATATAACAGGCAATACTGCCCTTATTTTCAGTTCTATGTTGTTTTTACGATATAAATTTTATTCCAACTAACTAATTGGGACAGCTATAGATAATTCTGTTGGAGCATAGCCGAAGTGCTTTTTAAAGGAGTGTGAGAAATGGGAAAGATTTTCAAAGCCGGTTGCTAAATAAACATCCTTCGGTTTTTCTCCCTTTTCTGACAACTTGTAATGCGCAAGCTCCAGTCTTTTTTGCAATATCCATTTTTGGGGTGTGGTATTATATGCCTTTTTAAAATCCCGCTTAAAGGTGGTAAGACTTCTGCCCGTCAAAATACTGAATCGTTCTATTGTAAGATTATACCTGAAGTTCTTTTCCATAAAATCAGCGATATCCAATTTGTAGGATTGGAGAAAAGTGGAAAAGAAATTATCAATGTTCATGTCGATAGCGCGAAGAATAGTTAGCGCCTCAACTATTTTCATTGAAACAATTTTTTCCGGCAAATTTCTTTCCAACCCGAAGTAAGGGATAAGGGAGGCAAAATAACTTTCCAAAAGCGGATCCGTGCTGAAACTTCTTATTTTATGGGCGTGTGGCCCGGTAATGTGGATTGGATTTTCCCGATAGAATTCTCTTAAGCGCTCTGGGGTAAAGGAGATAACAATAGCCTTATATGGTAAGCCGTTCTTCGGATTTTTGATTAATGTTGACAGCTGATTGCAGGGGAATAATAGGGTGTCTCCTGGCTCAAAAGTAAAAGTTTCATCCCCCTGGATCACCTTCATTTCACCCGAAACTACCTTGGCAAAGGCATGAAACTCCAAAGCCACTTCAGCTTCATAATAATTTTCTTCAATGCAAGATAGAAGAATTTCCGCATACTTACTTTGTTCCTGTCCTGACATAAGACTTATTTAAGGTATAAATATAAGCAGAGATATCTAATAAACACCTCTGCTTAAGGTTGTCTTGATTATTTATATTGAGAATTTTAAACCGGTAAGCTCTTCACTTAAAACCCACAACTTTTGACTATATATCTGATCAAGTGCGAATCCAGCTACACCTTTCATCATTGATGAACCGTCCATATTTTCATTGGCTTGTTCCCGATCCAACTCAGCTATGTTCGCATTTTCACAATAAACTCCACCTATATGGTCTAAAGATGGGCTTGTAGCGCACCAGACTGTTGTTGAGGCACCTTGTGAAATAGATTTAAGCCCTCTAGAGGGATCGTTGATTACAATACCGTTTTCATCAAAAACTCCATAGGCAACAAGGTCTTCATGTGGAACGTTGCGGCCTAGTTCAGATTCAGAGATTATGCCTGGATGTAGGGAATAAGAGCGAACTCCTGATTTTTTACCTCTATTGTCCAATTCCAACGAAAATAGGATACTCGCTGTTTTTGATTGTCCGTACGCTGAGAATGACTCAAACTCTCTATTTACAAAATTGGGATCCTCGAATATAAAAGGAGAGAAATGATGGCCCCAAGAGGAAACATTAATTACTCTTGCCCCAGAGGCTTTTACCAGAGCACTCCAAAGTAGGGCCGTTAATTGAAAATGTCCGAGGTAGTTGGTTGAAAGTTGGGATTCGTATCCACGTGAATCTCTTTCTAACGGTACCCACATAATACCTGCATTGTTAATTAGCAAATGTAAAGGCCTATCAGATGCTAAAAACCTGTTGGCAAACTCATCAATAGAACGGGGATCCGTTAAATCCATTGTTTCCACATCCGTATTGGCTATTCCATCCAGGTTTTTTAAAGCCTTCTCTTTATTTCTTGCCGGGACAATAACGTGAGCTCCCGCTGACACCAATGCTTTTACTGTTTCTAAGCCTATACCTGCATATCCACCAGTAACTATTGCTATTTTTCCGCTTAAGTCAGTACCTTTAATAACCTCAATTGCTGTAGATTCAGGCCCAAAACCTGAGCTGATTGCATGTTGCCATACACCATTATAGTTATTGTTATCCATATGTTTTGTCTCTTGAAAATTATTTATAGGACTTCTCTAGCTTTTATGAGCTAGCTCAATTTCATACCCGTCAGGATCCAATATCCATGCTGCATAGTATCCTGGATAATATTCGGTGAAGACCCTGGGCTGTTCCACATTTTTTGCACCAGCAGCAATCGCTGCTTCGTGGAACAACTCTACCTGTTCGTTATCTTTCGCTACGAATCCAACATGTACGCCACCTGGTGTTGGATCGCCCTGCTTGAGCCAGAAATAAATAGTATTAGCATCTCCAAACCCTTTTAGATCGGGATGTTCACCAGGTCCCTTAAAATCGTGGGTCATCGAAATGCCTAACGGTTTCATAGCCGAATTATAAAAATCAATTGAGCGCTCGAAGTCGCTTACGGTAAGAATAACGTGATCAATCATAATTTTTTAAGTTTTTTTTACTATACAAAGTTATTGACCATCGAGATTGTGAGGTTTGTTTAAAAGGCCGAATTTACTTTGGTTTAAAGGCCACTATATCCTCATTAGAAATTTTATAGAATGACCAATATGCAGTTAAAAACTTCTAAGCAGTTAATGTGGACTATCCTGATCTGATTGCTGTATTTTGAAAAGGCATTGTCTAATAAAGTCGACTGGCATTATCGAAGCAAAAAAACTTCTTAAATTATGATTAACGGCCTATGATTTTATCATAGAACTGTTGTTCATCTGGGAAATAGAGATTTGAAGATTTAGCACACCGATTGATACCTCAAGTTCTTCCGATGAGTTTCCGCCTAATCCTGCTTAAAGAGGGTGATTGTATGCCCAAATAAGAGGCGATATGATATAGAGGTTCAGTGCAAGGGTCAGGGCAGATAAGCTAAACGACAGCTATAGGGAACAACTCCAGAAATTGGAACTGTCGGGAATGGCAAGTGATCTGTTCGGTACCATTCTTGCAGACTGGAATGTGGATACACAGAAGGTAGAATTCCTTTACGAAAGGCAGGCGCTTCGGCGTCAGTTAGGCGAGCAGGAGACAATACTCTCCAGGGCGAGAAAACTGTTCGTAGAGAACATATTGAAATTTGACGACTATAGCGAGATGAAAAGTGAATTTCGGAGGATTACTGACGGTATAAGGAAGGAACTTTGTAACGTTGCTACCAAGCTACGGGCCATCGAAGAACAGAGGAAGTTTGACCTAAGATCCTCAATCGACATATTTGGGGCCTTTAAAAGTCTCGATACGGCAGATAAAAAGCAGTTGGTCAGCTTTTTTCCTCCAGTGGAGATAGACCTAAATAAAAGCGGGGTCTCTATTGGACATAATGTTGCGCTTTCGAAGATATTGGTTTGTAAATAGGATAATAGGAAAAGCAAATGGATTTTATAGATAGGAAGGTTTCCAGCAGGAAGGCAATTGGATTGCTTGCCAGAAACGGCATAGAGGTTAATGACGAAGAGGCTGTGGTAATACTGAATTTTTTATATCTCATGGCCAAAATCCATAACAGAAAAATGGGGTTGAAAAATGCCGAGATCCCTAAGGAAAAGTCGAACAAGCCAAATAATTGTTTGGCGTAACCTTGATAGGTTTTTTTAGACCCAAACTCGTTTTGGTATACGTTAACTGGTTGGAAAATATCGAACCGGTAATGGGATGGGTACAACTAATTGTTGTATAGTGGTTTATGGGTATAAAAAAAGGAAACAACAAATATATGCTGTTTCCTTATGTAGGTTAAGCTTCAATAGGTCTAACTTCTATGATGATTGTGAAGAGGTGGTAAATTTTGAGAAAGTACTGAAGAATAAGGTTGAAGGACAGTATAGGAGGAAGAAAACTTTCTTAAATTATGATTAACGGCCTATGATTTTATCAGAGAACTGCTGTTAATCTGGGAAATGGAGATTTGAAGCTTTAGCACACCGATTTATACCTCAAGTTTTTCCAATGAGTTTCCGCCTAATCCTGCTTAAAGATGGCGCTTGTATACCGAGATAAGATGCGATCTGATATAGAGGGACACGTTCTGTTAAATATCTGTGTTGGCTAACGAGTTCCAAATAACACTCTTCAGGTTTGCGAAACATAAATGATTCGGCCTTCGACATTGCCATGATAAAGGCCCGCTCTGCTATTAGCCGACCAAACCGTTCCCAATCTTTCGAGAGATTATATAGCTTTTGCAGGGAGTCAACATGGATATATAGAATTGTTGAGTCGAGCATCGCCTCTGTAAAATAATTACAGGGCGATTGCTCAACAAAACTTTTGTAGGAGACCACTAGCTGTTGCTCAGAATAAAAGAACATGTTCCTTTGCTCACCACTATGGGAACTTACGTGATAGGTCCGAAATATGCCCTCAATCACAAAGCCCAAGCGTTTGCAAACATTTTTATATTCATTGTAAAACTCACCTTTTATGAAATGATGTTCTTTCCAAAATTCCTTACTGAGGTCAAAAGCGGGCTCGTCGATACCAGCGAATTCCTTTAGTGCTATTTGTAATTGACGCAGATATACGCTTTCCATAATTTACTTTTAAATACTGATTTAATCGGCTAGCCTACATTGGATCTCTGATTAGCCAAGATTCTAGATGTTTTCTGATTTAAGGTAGCCGATGGTTTCTTTAACATGGGCTGCCCCGTCGAGAAAACCACGATAGCGAAATTTGATCAATCCGCCTTCATCTACCAAAAATGTTTCCCTTCCCGTTAGGAACAAAACATTCTTGATTCCAAACAAACTTAATACTTTATTTCCAGGATCGCTCAGCAAGGTGAATTTCAGATGGTGGTTCTTTGCGAAGTTCCGGTGACTTTCGGGGCTCGCGGAATTTATCCCAACTACTATTGCTCCAGCATCCTCAAAAAATTGATAACTATCTCGAAATGAACATGCTTCCTTTGTACATCCGCTGCTCTCATCTTTGGGGTAAAAATAAATAACAAGCTTTTTCTTGCCAATAAAATCTTTAATCAAGAAAGTTTGGCCATTTTGATCTTGTAAAGTGAACAAGGGGACATGGTCCCCTATGTTGATTTTGTTGTTTGACATTGATGCTTTAAATTTTTAATTTGATATTTTGAACAATAGGTTGGACAGTTCAACTGGTTTTGACAGATGTGGACAATGGCTACTTTGCAGATCGTAAACATCTTTTATTGCTGCCGCGGTCAACATTTTATTCTGGGCGGCAAGACCAATGGCCAGGTCATTTATTGTTCTGATGTAGCTTTTGTTTACAGATCCAAATTTTCCAATGCTAAGCATAACGTTTTCTGCGAAAGGTGCGATCGGATCGGGGCGGTATTTGCTAAGTAGCTCTGTCTTTAATGCTGTACTCGCATCGGCGCAAAATACTTCTGTGAGTTTGCTGAGGTCGTTTATTTCTATGGTGCCTTGGGCTGTTGGTTGCAGGATGAGCTTTAGCTTGCTGTCAGGATCTCCCAAAGACAATTCTTGCAGGGACTGTCCGTTTGCCGGAACAAATGCGCCAACATAAATCAACCGTTCAATCTTTTCTGGTATAGCTTCAGCAGCTGCCGATATTACCATACCGCCCATGCTATGGCCAACCAAAATTACTTTTCCCGGTAAACCCTGAATGGTAGAGACCACCTTATTCTTGTAACTATCCATTGTGATTGTTGCTGGGTCTGTTTTGTCATCGCCATGACTAGGTAGTTCGACAACCAAGACCTGTTGCCCTTGTTTTTCCAGATCTTCCTTAACCTGTTTCCAGCTGTAGGCGCCCTGAAATGCGCCATGTACCAGCACGAAAGTTTTGACAGGTTTTGATGTTGCTGGATCGGCATCTTTTTTACAAGAGGTAAATAACACTGTAGATGTAACCATTAGCAATAGACAGGCAGCTTTTAAAATTTGGCTGTGATAGATTTTTGTAAGTTTCATATTATGATTTTATTTTTCTACAAATCTCGACCTGTTCCCGCTCAATTTTCTTAACCCGGGTTAATATCGTATAACAGGGTCAGCTTTTAAGACTTTACTATTTATAGATCTCTTTCAGGTTTGTACCTTCGGTTAAACTTAGCTCTGGCCAACCTTTTGCATAGGTAATTCGGAAAGCGTCGATAAGTTTAGCTGTTTTAAAGTCGATTAATTTTCCATCCAATAAGTAGGTGTCAATTTCCTTACCGATGTCCTTTCCAAGAAGAAATGGGACAATTGCCTTCAAGAAATTTGCTTTTTCAATAGTATCTTTGTTCTGCTTTCTGTTTTCTGCATACAGCGCAACCAAGAAATCTCTCATGTTCTGTTTGCCTTTGGTTGCCAAACGGATTTGGTTATCAAGGTAGAAGGCATAGATAAATCCTCGCTGGTAAGGGATTTTCTCATAAAGGTTGTTTGTGAAAAACTCGTTTGAAATAGAATCGCCAGGTATCGTTGCTACTGGGCTGCTGTAATGTTCTTTAAGATTTTCCTCATTCATATAATTTACAAATGCTTTTTCATCAAACAACCCTGTTCTCACCAGATTGTATACCGATATATAATCATTGAATCCCTCGTTGAACCAGTTGTTCTCCATCTTGATCGATTTATATTTCAACCTTGTTCCAATCCAGGTGTGGGAAATTTCATGGGAGATGAGCCGGGTTTTGTAAAGGTCGAGTGGACCTCGATAGCGAACAGAGAACCCATTACGCAGACCCATTCCGGTCATTTTGGATTCCACATCATTGCGTAGTTGGATGGCACTCAAAATATAATATGATCCGGTATAGTCCTGCCAGAAATCCCTCACCTTGGGAATAAAGTTCTCCATCAAAGACATAATGTCTTTAGGGAGGCCACTGGTAGTATCGTTTTTCGAAGTTAACAGGTAGTTGTCAATGCCTTTTATTACGTATTTTTTGATGACCAGGTCATCGCTCATCTGCAACATGAACACGTTCATTTCAGCGCTGTTGGCTGCTATAACCTGGAGATCATTGGGTTTTGCCTTTGGATCTGTGGAAACTAAGTAGGGCATATTTTTAGGCCAATTATCCCAGACTATGCCGATGTGCTTAAAACGTTGTTCAGGGAAACCTAAAAACAGTTGATAGCCTAATGTGTAAAGAAAACCCTTTTCTAAAGTAGGTCGGAAAGCCTCATTGGGCAATGCCCGCCTCTTATCTTTTATGAGCCTGCAGTCCATTTCAAAATGCAGCTTTTTTGGTCCTTTGCTATGGTGATAAATTTTAATCTCTCTCGTATCCGGGTTTAAAGCTAACGAGTCACTTCCATCAATTTTAACGTTTTGCAGTATTTCGAAAATACGGGGTTGCCCGCCTGCTTCCGGGTTACCGAATACGAATGTCAAGCTGTCTTTAGTTGTTGCTTGATACTGGAGATCAATTTTTAGGATGGATGAAATACCATCCCACGAAAGGTGGTAGTCCAAACGGTCTATAGGCGGTATAATTTGGGCCTTTGCTGAATGGAATGAAATAAGTATAGCCGTTGTTAACAAAAGGATTCGAAATTGGAAAGAATCCGAGGAATTTTTTTGTGTCTTCATGATTTGTTAGTTTGTTTTGTTATATGGATATCCATTAAAGTATTAATTCGCTGCAAGGTCCGATCGTCGTAACCGCAACCGATGGTAACTGACGTAAGATGTTGCCAGGACTAAAAGAAAGACAATTGGGACAGCAGTAACTGATAATAGGTCGCCACTTGCTGCGTGTGCGATAAGTGCAGAGATAAAAGTAATTGCAAATCCTGCATAAACCCATTCTTTGAAACGAGATGGAACTGGAGCGAGGATGAGTATTGCACCGATAAGTTTAGCTATAGCCAATTCTATCCTAAAATAGGACGGGAAGCCTAGATGTATAAAAGCATTCTTCATATCATCCTGCGTGAGGTATGAAAAAGCCGAGAAGAGCATCATGAGTGTAATCAGACCTGTGCTGATCCAATAGGTGATTTTTATTGTTTTCATTTCTTTATGATTTATCTGGTCAAAACTAGCTAACTTTGCTATCAAAAGGATACTGATATACAAAAGGATACCGGTATACTATTGGATAGCGATATGGAAAATGCAAGGGAAAAATCGGTTGATATCAAAGGGATCACTACAGATGGCGTAAGAGCTATTAAGGATGCCCTTTATGTGGTAAGTGGCAAATGGAAACTTCCATTGCTCCTCGTTCTTTCAGAAGGTGCCCATCGTTTTAAGGATATATATAGAGCATTGGACGGTATTACCCCTCGAGTTTTATCAAAGGAGCTTCGAGAACTCGAAATCAATGGGCTTGTCCTTCGCACGGTGACATCTACCATTCCCGTATCGGTTAGCTACGAATTGACCCCCTACAGCTGTACGCTTGATGGTGTGGTCAGAGAGCTGATGAACTGGGGCAATCAGCATCGGGAAAGAATAATAGCGATGAGAAAACAATATTCTCCTTCCTGATGTCGATCTCTTTAGCATGGTTAATCTTCAACCTGTTCTCCCAAAAGACGACGCATTTGACCTTCAATTTCCAACAATCTGCCGAAATATTCCAGATCGGCATCAATCCGCTCAATTAGGCCTTGTTTGTTAAAAGTAAATTCCAGAACCCCTTTTTCATATCCAAAATTACCAGTAAAATCAACCTTTGCTTTTGCATTCAAGGCTCCGGTAACTTCTATGTCTTTTAGCTTGGTATTTGTGTGGTAACCGACAAAATATCTTTCGATATAATCTCGAACACCATCGCTGTTTTCAAATTTTGCACCTACTGATACATCATCGATGATAGCGTTTTTAGTAAACAGGTTCAATGCCATATCAACATCAAATGCGTTTGTGGCTGTCAAGAAATCTTTAATTTGCTTTTCCATTTATCTATTCTTTTTTCTGTGTGATACAAAGATCTTGCATACGCAGTTAGGGCATGTTGCCATATTGGGTTTTGCTGTATCCAAAACGGAGAATGTATTTGGTGGTGGTATCGATGAATACATCACGGTTTGTTTACGTTAATTCTGCTGGCTCTTTTAATCCGCATTTTAACGTCACAGAATAGGCAGTGACAGTTTGTATGATCTTTATTCTTAATAAACATTTAAAAAGCCAAGCGGGCTTTCAGTTATGCGACAAGGCCTATGATGTTGGTGGCTTTTGCTTTCGTCCGTTTTGGATACATATAAGTCCGTTTTAATTTATCGCCTAATTTGAAAACTTGGCAATTTTGTTCCTGTCATCCCAATGGTGACACCAAAATTAAACCTATTAATATCAAATAAGATGACTTCAAAAAAAATCAACTTCAATGGTGACTTTACCATGTCTATTGATGGAAAGTGCGAAACAACTGCTGATCAAATTACGGTGATTAATCCTGCTACCGAAAAGGTAATTGCACAGGCGCCAGATTGTACACGCGAAATGCTAGATAAAGCAGTTGCTGCTGCTGATAAATCATTTCTAAAATGGTCTAAGGTACCTTATGCCGAGAGACAAGCTTATCTAAATAAAATGGCTGATCTACTTGAACAAAACGTTACCGATTTAAGCCAGTTGCTAACCGCTGAACAGGGGAAAACACTTAGCGATGCAGCTATGGAAATAGCCGGAGCTGCCTATTGGCTAAGGGAAACTGCAAAACTTTCTTTACCAGAAACAGTTAATGACCACTCTGAGGAGCATCGCTCGGTTACCAAACACATCCCACTTGGCGTAATAGGTGCAATTGCTCCATGGAATTATCCAATAGGGCTGGCCACATTCAAAATCTCTTCTGCCTTACTGGCTGGTAATACTGTTGTTTTAAAGCCTTCGCCATTTACGCCGTTAACTACCTTAAAGATGGGTGAGCTATTTCAGCAGTTACTGCCTGCAGGTGTATTGAATGTGGTTTCGGGATCGGATGATCTAGGGCCGTGGATGACGAGCCACCCGGGATTTGCAAAAATCAGTTTTACTGGCTCTACTCAGACCGGCCGTAGGGTAATGGCAGGTGCAGCAGCTACTTTAAAACATTTAACCCTTGAACTTGGTGGAAACGATGCTGCCATTGTAATGCCCGATGTGGATGTACAGGTAGTTGCCAAAGCGATATTCTGGGCCTCGTTCGGAAATTCTGGACAGATTTGTCTTGCCGCCAAACGAATATATATCCATAAGGATATTTATGAACCAATGAAACAGGCCCTGACTGCATATGCCAGAACGATAAGCGTGGGTGACGGTACCGATCCTGGGTCACAACTTGGACCAATTCAGAACCGTCAACAGTATGATCGAATTATAGACTTGCTACAGGATTCAAAAGATAATGGACATCAATTTCTTCTGGGTGGTTTGCCTGATCGTGAAACTGGTTATTTTGTTCCATTAACACTGATAGATAATCCTCCCCATCATTCTAGGATTGTTCAGGAGGAGCAGTTTGGGCCAGTATTACCGCTGATCATGTTCGATAACATTGAAGAGGCCATCGCACTTGCTAATTCTTCAGATTTCGGCTTGGGGGCAAGTGTTTGGACAACGGATGCAAATGCTGGTTTAGCTATTGCTGAGCAGTTGCAGGCGGGATCGGTATGGGTAAATGAGGCCTTGGCACTTTCACCTTCAGTAGCTTTCTCAGGCCATAAGCAATCGGGCCTGGGTAGCGAGAGCGGGCTGTCTGGACTATTAGCCTACACCATTTCCCAAACCATTTCGGTAAGGCAGGATGTGGGAACTTGGATCGGCATTCCAAAGGATAACTTATCAAATTAATTATAATTATTAACTTGGCACTTAGATCATCATTTAAGGTTTAGGTGCCAATACTTACAGTTTATGCAGAATATTCAGAAAAAACCATTGATATTTAATTCTATCTCTGAGCTACATCGTGCACTGGGATTACCCAAACCCCTGCATCCTTTATTGAGCTTGGTGGATTATGGTAAAATCACTTCCGATCCATCGGCCCTAAAAAATGGTATGGTCTTTAATTTTTATAAAGTTTCATATAAGAAGGACTTCTCGGGTAAAATTAAATATGGTCAAACTCATTACGACTTTGATGAGGGCGGGCTATCTTTTATATCGCCAAACCAGGTAATTACAGCGGCACATGATGAGGCAGAATATAGTGGCTATACCTTATTATTTCATCCTGATTTCATTAGAAATTTTCCACTGGGAAAAAATATTCGCAACTATGGTTTTTTCTCTTATTCGGTAGCAGAGGCATTATACCTTTCGGATAAGGAAAGGGCAACTATTATGGGCATCTTTAAATTTATTGAACAAGAACTTGATTCCACTATCGATACTTTTAGTCAGGAAGTAATGGTTACGCAAATCGAATTACTTTTAAATTATAGCAAAAGATATTATAATAGGCAGTTTATTACTAGAAAAATACCAAATATCGATTTATTGGCACGATTGGAGACCTTTCTTGATGAATATTTCGATCAGGAGAAAACCTTAGTGAAGGGTCTTCCTACTGTGCAGGATATTGCTGACGAACTACATGTTTCTGCACATTACCTAAGTGACATGCTACGAAATCAAACTGGATTTAATACCCAGCAGCACATTCATAGCAAAGTTATAGATAAAGCAAAAGAGCTTCTAGCTACTACAAGTTTATCTGTTGCAGAAATTGCCTACAGATTAGGCTTTGAGCACCCGCAATCGTTTAATAAGGTTTTTAAGAAGAAAATCAATATGACTCCATTAGCGTATCAACGTTCCCTTAACTAGAGAGGCCAAATAAATATTGCTCCAATATTACCATATTCTTCATATTAATATGTTGTGAAATTAGCCAAACTGAGCGCAAAATAGCAACTTTCGTGCTAATAGAATTGTCATTAGGGATCATTGCAGTAAGGTAGGCAATCAAATGAATTAATAAATGTCGAACCGTAAATAATTGATTGTTAATGTTTAGTGGAATTCTGCCGATTGGGTTAACCGAATAAGAGTTGAACTGCTATTTATCTTATTGTCAGTCATTTACTGTTTATCTCAAAATAGTTGAAAAACAGAAAAGCCTTGAATGCGTCCATTTTCATTAGAAAAGTTCGACTTTCAAGGCTTTTTGCCGTTTAAGTAGCGGGGAGCAGGATCGAACTGCCGACCTCAGGGTTATGAATCCTGCGCTCTAACCATCTGAGCTACCCCGCCGGGTAAAAATATTTGCTTATATTATCAAATATTTAGGTGGTTATTTTTTGGAGTTGCAAATATAGAATAAATTACCTTTCTTTAGAAAAATAAAATAAAAAAAATACGTCCGGATATATTCTGGTAATGAATTAACATGGCAGAAAAGAAAAAATTTACACTTGAGTACGAGGTTAAATCGTCACCACGAATTTTGTATAGCTTTATAAGTGAGCCGAATGGCTTATCGCAATGGTTTGCCGATGATGTAAATTTCCGTGATCAGGTTTACACCTTCACTTGGGACGACGAACAGCTTAAAGCAAAGCTCGTTTCTATTAAAGAAAATAAATTAGTGAAGTTTAAATGGCTTGATGATGAGCCGCAGTGCTATTTCGAAATGGAAATTGTGCAAGATGAACTTACTAATGATGTTGCTCTTGCCATAACCGATTTTACTACCGATGATTTATTGGCAGAGAAAAAATTGATTTGGGATAACCAAATTGACTATTTGATTAGCGTTTTAGGTGCATAGTTTAACGCTGCATTGCTTACCTTTGTAGGGTGAAAAAAATACATCTTCTTCTTATTAAAGCATTTATTAGGCCTTTCCTTGCCACATTCTTTGTGGTAATGTTTATTCTTTTAATGTTTTTTCTATTTAAGTGGATTGATGATTTAATTGGTAAGGGCTTCGAATGGTACACCATTTTAGAACTGATGTGTTATGCTTCGGCAGCCAATGTAGCCATGGCATTGCCGCTCTCTGTACTGCTGTCTTCTATCATGACATTCGGCACGCTGGGCGAAAATTACGAACTTGTCGCCATTAAATCTGCCGGAATTTCGCTTCAAAAGGCTATGAGACCACTCTTTGTAGTGATTATTATGCTCACCATCGGCTCTTTTCTGTTTTCGAATTACATGCTTCCAAAAGCCAATTTGAAATTTAGCTCATTATTGTACGATGTTCGAAATAAAAAGTTGGCCTTCTTGATTAAGCCTGGGGTGTTCAATAATAGCATTCCTAATTATTCCATTCGTGTGGATGCAAAAGATGAGGATGGAACGCTACACGGCATCATGATTTATGATCATAAAGGTACCAACGGCATTCCAAAAGTGATCATGGCCAAGGAAGGGCAAATGAATAAAACCACTGACGGCAAATTTTTAGTTTTAGCGCTTAAGGATGGCGTTCAGTATGAAGAGCAATCTAACACCAGCGGAGCTTACAATCCCCGGCAAGTTTTATATAGGAGCAGATTTAAAAAAACAGCACCTAAATTTGACTTATCATCTTTTGAAATGAACAGGACTGATCCGAATGCTTTCGGAAACAGTACCCCAATGCTAAATCTGAAAGGCATTGTTAAAAAAAGAGATTCCTTAACCAAGCAACTCGATACGCTTAACAGGCAATCAAACCGTGTGGCAAGCAATACCTTCAAACAATTTAATACCACAAGAGGGTATACGAAAGTTAACATTGCTCCTATTGTAATCGGCGAGGTCACTTTGAAATCTATTCCTAACGGAAGTAGAAAAACAGCAGTTGATAACGCATCGAACATCGTTTCTGGGATGGTTCAAAATCTTTCAAACACGGTACCAAGATATGATGATTTGATGGGGGAGATTATCTTCACCCGGATTGAATATCAACGTAAATTTACACTTGCAGCCTCTTGTATCCTGCTATTTTTTATTGGTGCCCCTCTGGGTGCTATTATCAGAAAGGGCGGAATGGGATTACCTGTGGTCATCGCTATTTCTTTCTTTTTGGTTTATCATATCATCACTACGGTGGCTGAGAAATCTGCCAGAGAAGGTAATTTAAATCCCATATTTGCCATGTGGATTGCCGTTATTGTGCTATCGCCATTGGCTGCATTTTTAACTTATAAAGCTACTGTCGATTCTGCACTGTTTGACGTAAACTATTATAAACAGTTTTTTAAAAAACTCCTTCGAATCAAACAGAAATAAGCTCAAATATCATTTACTTCCAGATGATATTTATTTCACCAAATTGGTCATTTAGATTGTACCTTTGTACCTGTAAAACATTAGTAAAATTACCTGTCTTGGGCGAAGCTAATCGAATTACCTATATGCTTTTATACAAATGCAAACAAAATTAAACACCATAGAAGAGGCGATCGCCGACATCAAAGCTGGTAAAGTGATCATCGTTGTAGATGATGAAAATCGAGAAAATGAAGGTGACTTTTTAACCGCAGCTGAAAATGCCACGCCAGAAGTGATCAACTTCATGGCAACCTATGGGCGAGGTTTAATTTGTGCTCCGCTCACCGAAGAGCGTTGTAAAGAATTAAAACTTGATTTAATGGTGGGCAAAAATACCGCCGCTTACGAAACTAATTTTACAGTATCAGTAGATTTAGTTGGTTATGGTTGTACCACAGGGATTTCTGCCAGCGACAGATCAAAAACAATGTTGGCACTTGTTAACCCTAAAACCGATCCGGAAGAATTGGGTAGGCCAGGGCATATTTTTCCTTTGATAGCTAAAGATGGTGGGGTTATTCGCCGTGCTGGTCATACTGAAGCAGCAGTAGATTTAGCCCGCCTTGCCGGGATGAAGCCTGCGGGTTTATTGGTAGAGATTCTTAAAGAAGATGGCGAAATGGCCAGACTTCCGGATTTAATGAAGATCGCCGAGCAGCATCAGTTAAAAATTATTTCGATTGAAGATTTAATTGCTTACCGTTTAAATATTGATAGTTTAATCAAGAAAGAAGTTACTATTGATTTACCTACGGCGTGGGGCGATTTTAAAATGAGTGCTTATACTCAATTGGACAATGGTGCTACACATTTGGCCATATCAAAAGGCGAATGGGGTCCTGATGAACCAATTTTGGCTCGTGTCCATAGTTCATGTGTAACTGGTGATATCTTCGGTTCTTGTAGATGCGATTGCGGACCTCAATTACACAAAGCTTTGGAAATGATCCAAATGGAAGGCAAAGGGATCGTGGTTTATATGAATCAAGAGGGCAGAGGAATTGGACTAATAAACAAACTTCGCTCTTATAATCTACAGGATGCAGGTTTTGATACCGTTGAGGCCAATATTAAACTGGGTTTCAAAGGCGATGAACGCGATTATGGTGTTGGTGCTCAAATTTTGAGATCGGAGGGCGTAACCAAAATGCGCTTAATGACTAACAACCCTACAAAAAGGGCTGGGCTAATTGGCTATGGTCTTGAAGCAGTAGAAAACATTCCCATCGAAATTGAAAGTAACGTTCACAATGAGCGCTATTTGAAAACAAAAAGAGATAAAATGGGTCATTCTATTATGAAAGGATAGGTTGATTTTTGGTTGGCAATTTTCACTTAATAAGATTGCCAACTAATAACTTCAATTTAGCAGTTAGTAGCTGCTAACAAAAAACTCCAACTGGAGCCTATCTCCGCTGATTCCCCTTACTTTGATTAATAATTGCTTCTTTATTAATTGATTTATTCGTTTTAACAGGCGATTCACTTTGCTTTCTTTTCAAGTTTTTGCGGTAAGCTCCGGTAATTTTTTGAATAAATTCTTTAAACGTATCAAACTGCTGGGTGTAAACTAAACCAAATGAGGTTACGTTTCTATTTTGATCAATACCAGGATTAGCAAAGATACTTTGGATAGTTGGTGGTTTATTGGCTACTTTACCCAACAAGCTACCATCTTTTCTTATTAAAAATAGACCTTCAACCTCGCCGCCAACGTTGCTTCTGTTAAAATCGATAATGGTAAAATCATTTAAGCTGTTTCTATCTACAATACCAGCATTGATAATTAAACGGTCGTTAAAAAGTTTAACAGATGCACTGGCTTCACTTAATGAACGTACGTTAAGATCGACAAAGTTTAAGTTTAATGAAGAAAGCACATTATTAAATTGATTAAAAACCAACTCGGTGGCCGTACTTGTGGCGGTTGAGCTCAATTGGTTTCCGATAGATTCTCCACCATTTCCTGGAGCAAAACTTCTTCTTATGATTAAACTGAAAGCTTGTAAGTTTAAATTATTCTGATCGCTAAAATAGGTTTGAAGTTCTTCTTTAATTGCTGGTTGGGCAGGAAAAAAGATATCCAGTTTAATATCTGGCTGTAGCAGCAATCCTGTTAAACCCATTTCTACTTCGGTGTTTACTCGCTGGTTAGCATTACTGCTGGCATCTCTGTTCGCAGCTTTAAACAATTCGTTCAAGTTCGCCCGTAACGCGTAAACGGCCTTTAAATTGATTTGCGCTGCGGTCGGGTTACCCGTCCATCGTATCGTACCTCCCTGCCTAATCTCAAATTTTTTATTAATCACCTCTTGAGCCGTGAAGTCAAAACTGCCCGTTTCAATAATATAATCACCAGACATTTCAAAATCACCTAAGCTATTGATGTTTAGGTTTAACTCGGCATTACCTTTGCCGCTCAAATTGCCAAGTGTGGTGTAAATATTTGCTGTTGTATTCGGGTCGATGGTAAGCTTAAATGTTAACGTTAAGCCATCGAAATTGGTGGTTTTCTTTACCACCTTACTTGAATCTCTACTGATAAAATTTATAAAATCTTTATCCGAAACCGTTTCCGAACTATTTAGTGGAAGATTGAAAACTGTACCCTTTTCAGTTTTGGCTTTTATATCAATTTTCATTTTACTCGTAGGACCAGTAAACTTAAACACCCCCGTTCCGTAGGCTTTTCCAAAATAAACTGAATTGTCTTTTGAAGTGGTGTTTAAAGCCATCAAACTGTTTGCATTTACCGTTACATTCAATGTAGGATCATCTAGGTTGTTCAGGTCTACTGTTCCTCTCGCAGTAGCTTCATGGCCCTCCAGGTCAGCCAAGACAAAACCATCTGATGATTCGCCATCTAATAACACCACACTGTTTTCTATCTTTACCTCATCAGTAATAACATAGGTGGTTTTAAGGTAATTCACCATCAACTGTCCCTTATCAAAAGCTACACTGCCATTAATTTCGGGTTTATCTAATTTTCCCTTAACGGTTATGTCGGCAGAAATATCACCTTTGAGATTAGAAACAAGTTGTTTAACAAAGGGCTCCAGTATGGTCAATTTGCTGTCGTTCATTCTAACATTCAAATCAATCAGTTTCTCTTTTAAATCAACATTTCCGGTGAGTTTAAAAGTCTCTGAATCCTCGGTCATGATCCGGGTGAAGACGTTCACTTTGTTGCTTTGATTATCGAAAGATGATGTATCGGTAAGGGTTCCAATATAAATATCATTGAAGGTAAGTGAATCGATTTTGAGGTCATCGTTTACTTTTGGAGCTTTCAAAATGCCGTACAGATTAGTTGTTCCATTAACATTTCCGCTTAATTTTACTCCAAAACCCTTAGTAAAAGGATTCAGCGTTTTTAAATTAAAATCTTTAAAACCAACAGCCAGCAGATCTTTTTGATCCTCGGAAATTAAACCATCAATAGTTAATTGTTGAATTCCGTTCGTCAGATCGAAGTTACTGATCAAAGTTTTACCATTATTTAACGCAATGCGTACTTTCTCCTGAATACGCCATTCTTCGCTATTTATTTTTAAAATAGATGGTAAAATGCTTAGGCGTGCAACAGTATCCTGATTTTTAGTAAACTCTACCAAGCCGTTTAAATCCAGTTGGTTAGCCTCGTCAGAATTAGACATCTTTACGTTAAAAGAAAGACTATCATTACGCAGAATATTTGAAATATTTACATCTTTGATGAATAAACTATCATTCAGCTGAACACGGTCTGAGGTAACGATTAGCTGCAACTGTTCCTTGGTCGTATTTTCATCCAGAATAATATTATTTACCACTACGCCATTGTATTTCAATTTCCTTACAAAACCGTTTAAAGTAGCGGTATTGTTTCGCGAGTCAAAGTCTCCAATAAGCGTGGCGCCTTCCTCCATTTCTAAGCCAGGCGAAATAAACTGAGCTAGTGGCTCAAATTTCTTCACTTGCAAATTAAACTTGAATATTTGATTCTTAAATTTGAAAATATCAGCCCTAAGCGAGGGAACGTATGTTTTGGCGATGGCTTTGTAGTAGGACACGATGGAATTTAAATCGTATTCACCGCGAATACTTGCATCTAAAATATCTGATCTGATATCCAATGTCCGATCTACTCCTGTGCCTTTTGCTATTAATTGAAGTGAATCTACATTATAAATTCCCTTCGGATTTTGCAACCTGATCTCCTGGATAAGCAAGCTGCCTTCAATATTGTTTAGGTTTGTTCCCGAAAAATTTGTGCTAAACTTTGCGTCAACCAACAACGAATCTTTTAAAAGCTTTAATGCCTTTAACCTGGCCCTAGTGATGGTGGCGTTAAAGGCAAATACTGGAAGTTTCGGATTTAAGTTTACACCTCCATCAAAGAGAAGTTTTACATTTTTATCGTTGATACTTAATTTTCCGTCGAAGTTTTTCTTTTCAAAAGTTCCATCAATTTTAACGTTTCTATATCGATAATTGTTAAAGTCAATGTATTCAACATCTCCGCTAAGTTTTTCGGTTAGCTCCTTCAATTCAGTACCTCTTCCTTTTACATACAATGATGAACTAATTCGGCCCAAACTCTTCTCATCTAATAAATTGCCGATATTAAAATCAAACGTTTTAACGTTACCTGTATAAGAGGGAACATCATTTTTGTCGATTTTCATATTCACATCAGAAACAATTCGTCCTAACTTCGTCTTAAATTCCCCGTAAGCAATAAAGTCGTTCTGAAAACCAGTAAAATTTCCATTGAAATTGATATTGCCGAATTTGCTTACGATAATTGGAATCATCGGTTTTTTGTTTCCTGTAATTCCAGCTAGTACTTCATCTAAATCTTTTTTATTCGTACCAGCCATTTCAATCTTTAAATCCATGAAGGTTTCTTTCCATCTCGGAAGACCTTTAAAGATAAAATCGCCTTTAATGTGCGTAGCTTTTCCTGATCGAATGGAAAGTTTCTTGGCTCTCAGGTTATTTACTAATCCAGTAATCTGGCCGTCTACATCGAGTTCAATTTTCATTGAATTTAATTCAGGAGCAAAAAAAGCAACATCTTTGGAGGAAAGATGACTTTCTTTGAAAATCGCTTTCATCCGTACGCTATCTACATAATGGTTAAAATCCCTGTAGCTTTTAAACTTCATTTGATAGTAATCGGTTAAGCGGCTATTCTCGGTTACCAACAACAGTTTCTTTAGTTCTATCGCATTACTATCAATAGTTGTTTCAGCAGTTAAATTTTTTAGATAAAAGCCACTTTTTTCACGAAGTGTTAAATTTTTGATGTTGGTTTTAACCAGATGGTTCTTGGTGTCTAGTCCTTCAAATATTCCGCTTAATTCCCTAACGTCAACATTATCGAAATTCACATTTTTACCTTGAACAGTATCTTTCGCAGCAAAATTCTTATATCTAAAAGCGAATTTATTTAAGATCACCCGACCTATGTTGATATCATAAGGTTTACTTTTCGGTTTCTTTACAGTAGGTTTACCAGAATCGAAATAGTTAATAATGAAATCGAGATTAGAAGACTTATCTTTGAAATCCTTTAGGAAAAATTGGCCATTATTGATTTGAATGGTATTGATATCAATAATCTTCTTGTCAAACGAGAGTTGATTAATATCAACCATGAATTCTGGAGTGCTCAGCAAGGTGTCTTTTTGAAGATCGAGAACAAGCAAATCTTCCAATACAATAGATTTGAAAGGTTTGATGTAAAGGCTTTTAATTGATACCTTAGTGTTAAGCTCTTTTGACAAATATGCAGCTGCTTTTTGGGCAACGTAAGTCTGGACAGGCTTAAACTGTAGTGAAAAAATAATAAGCGCCAGCAGCAAAATTATTGATGCAATTACCCAAAGGAGTATTTTAAATAGTTTTTTAATAATTTTGCAGCTTAAAAATAAATAATTTGTCTGTTATACTTGCTATCGAATCTTCTTGCGATGACACTTCAGTCGCTATATGTAACAACGGCAAAATTACGGCCAATGTTATTGCAAACCAAACAATTCATGAAAATTATGGTGGTGTAATCCCTGAATTAGCATCTAGGGTACATCAACAAAATATTGTGCCTACTATTGAGCAAGCTCTAAAAAATGCACAGGTTACAAAACAGGACATTAGTGCTGTTGCGTTTACACAAGGTCCGGGCCTTTTAGGTTCACTTTTGGTAGGCGTTTCCTTTGCGAAATCATTCGCATTGGGCTTAAATATACCCTTAATTTCTGTCAATCATATGCATGCGCATATATTGGCGCATTTTATTGATGAGCCAAAACCCAATTTCCCATTCTTATGCCTTACCGTTTCTGGCGGGCATACACAAATTGTATTGGTGAAAGATTATTTCGATATGGAAATTGTGGGTGAAACATTGGACGATGCAGCGGGAGAGGCCTTCGATAAAACGGCTAAAATTTTGCAGTTGCCTTATCCTGGCGGTCCTTTAATTGATAAACATGCTAAAAACGGTAATCCGAAAGCGTATAAATTTGCCGAGCCACAAATAGCTGATTTAAATTTTAGTTTTAGTGGTTTCAAAACCTCCATTCTTTATTTCATCAGAAAGCAGGAGATAGAGAATCCAAATTTTATTACCGAAAATTTGGATGATATTTGTGCATCTGTTCAACATAGCATTGTTACGATATTGTTGAACAAGCTTAAAAAAGCAGCAAAGCAATTTAATATCAATGAGATTGCAATAGCTGGTGGTGTTTCTGCAAACTCTGGATTAAGAGATGGCCTGCAGCAAACCGCTGATGAATTGGGCTGGAAGGTTTATATTCCTGCATTTCAATATTGTACTGATAATGCCGGAATGATTGCCATTGCCGGATACCAAAAGTTTTCGGTTAACGACTTTGTTGGCCAAGAGGTGTCTCCGAAAGCGAGAATGGAATTTTAATAAGATGATTACACAAATTATTTGATTACATGGATGTAGTTTTGAATAAATAAACATTTTGAGGTTGGCCCTCTATGTCTTATTCTTGAATTTTGAAAATCCTGATCTGATTATTTAACTTTACACTTTTAACTTTTTTTATGACTGGAGCATCATTAATATTTTGGATTGTTTGTGCAGTACCGCTTATTGGGCTGTTATATTATTTGATCAGAAAAGATAAAAATAAATTAAGCGGAAGTTGGGGAGTAATTATTTTAGGTGCCTTGGTAATTGCAGCCTTATTGGTAATTGTTTACGTAACAAAAGATTTTAACGCAGTTTTTAGCCAGGGCTAAAAATATTGCCACGATATCATAAAAAAGCGCTTTGCCAGATTTTGTCTAACAAAGCGCTTCTTATTTCTTGAGTATCGAAATTATTTTTCTTCCAATTTATCGCCGGTTACTTCGGCTTTAATCTTAATTTCCAATTCTTCTGCTAATTCCGGGTTATCACTTAAAAGTTGCTTAACGGCATCTCTACCTTGACCCAATTTAGTATCTCCGTACGAGTACCAAGAACCTGCTTTCTTTATAATACCAAAATCAACACCTAAATCTACAATTTCGCCATTTTTCGAAATACCTTCACCAAACATTACGTCAAACTCTGCAATACGGAAAGGTGGTGCTACCTTGTTTTTAACAATCTTAACTTTAACACGGTTACCAGAAACCTCATCAGAATCTTTAATTTGGGAAATACGGCGTATATCTAAACGTACTGAAGCATAAAATTTTAACGCATTGCCACCCGTAGTTGTTTCTGGGTTACCGAACATCACACCGATTTTATCACGCAATTGATTGATGAAAATACAGCAGCAGCCTGTTTTTGAAATGGTACCAGTTAACTTACGTAATGCTTGGCTCATCAAACGGGCATGCAAGCCCATTTTACTGTCACCCATTTCGCCTTCAATTTCACTTTTTGGAACCAATGCAGCAACGGAGTCAATCACGATTACATCAATTGCTCCCGAGCGAATCAGGTTATCAGCAATTTCTAATGCCTGCTCGCCGTTGTCAGGCTGAGAAATTAAAAGATTATCAGTATCTACGCCGAGTTTTTTAGCATAAAATTGGTCGAATGCATGTTCCGCATCAATAAAAGCCGCTATGCCACCTTTTTTCTGCGCTTCTGCAATGATATGGGTAGCTAATGTCGTTTTACCAGATGATTCCGGGCCATAAATTTCGATTACTCTTCCCTTCGGAATACCACCAATGCCTAAAGCAATATCTAAACTGATTGACCCCGTAGAAATAAAATCTATGGGTTCAATAGCCGTATCGCCGAGTTTCATTATGGTACCTTTACCATACGATTTTTCTAATTTATCTAAAGTAAGCTGTAAAGCTTTTAATTTGTCGGGGTTTGCGCTTGCCATTTTCTTGTGATTTGATTTCGTAAATATAATTGAATTATGAGCTAATATGCGTGTAATGTTTATAACTATTTACTAAAATATTTAGCTAAGTTAGTTGTTTTTTAGCTAATGTCAATAGTAATTATAAAATATTTTAAGCTACGTGCTTTTCCCGCTCATTTTTCGCCGTTAGACGTTCAAAATACCTGCAAATGTAGGTAATTTCACAAACATCACATTTCGGACTTCGGGCCACGCAAACATAGCGGCCGTGAAGAATTAGCCAATGGTGCGCAATGTGTATGTCCTGTTGTGGAAGATGTTTAACCAAGTCTTTCTCTACTGCCAGAGGCGTCTTCCCGTTAGTTAATCCCAATCTGTTTGCTACACGAAAAACATGTGTATCGACAGCCATTGCCGGTGCATTATAAATTACCGATGCAATTACATTGGCAGTCTTACGCCCAACTCCTGGCATTTTTTGCAAATCATCTATTCCCGATGGAACAACATCATTAAACTCATTTACCAGAATATTGGCCATACCTACAAGATGTTTGGCTTTGTTGTTTGGATAGCTGATACTTCTGATGTAATCAAATACAATATCTGGAGTGGCTTCAGCCAGTGTTTTCGCATTTGGAAATCGTTGAAAAAGGGCGGGGGTAACCATATTTACTCGCTTATCTGTGCATTGAGCCGAAAGAATTACGGCAACAAGAAGCTGATAAGGATTATTGTAATGTAGTTCGGTTTCTGCATCGGGCTGCTTTGCTGAAAAGTGCTCTACAAAAAGTTTATAACGTTCTTTCTTTAGCATGAGCAAATATAGAAATTGATCCTTTTACTCGCGAGCCAAAAGATTAATGCATCATCGCGTATTTTTCTTTGGATGAAGCAAGACCTTTTGTGGCTTTACTTTTGATCAGCCAAATGGCGAAAAATGCACCGACCAAAGCCATTGCTGCACCAACATAGGCGGGGGAGGTATAATCAAATCCGTAAACTAAAGGTAAACCGCCAAAAAAGGCGCCCAATGCATTTCCGATGTTAAAACTGGCTTGACTCGCCGAAGCGGCCAGCATTTCTGATCCCGTCGCTGATTGTATCATCAACATTTGGATTGGCGCAGCAAGTGCAAATGCAACTGCTCCTGTAATAAAAGTCATTATTAAAGCCAAGGGTTGACTAAAGGAGATATAATGTACAATGGTTAAAGTTATGGCCATAGCCAGAAGTAATGCAGCTGAGGCTTTGGCAGGAGAAAACTTATCGGCTAATATTCCGCCAATGTAATTTCCAACCAACATCCCTACGCCAGCGAGCATTAATATATACGTTACCGCATCGGCAGAAAAGCCTGCTACATCCGTCATTAAAGGGGCAATGTAACTATACCAGGTAAATAAGCCGCCAGTACCAATTGAGATCATCATGATAATAATCCATGCTTCCCTCTTCTTGAAAAAACTTAATTCAGCTTTTAAATCCCTGTTTTTAGCAGCTTCTAATGCCGGCAGCCAAAGTTTTAAGCTTAATAAGGTAACTAAACCCACCAGCACCACAACGGCAAATGAAATTCGCCAGGAAAAGTTATGGCCTATAAAAGTACCCAGCGGAACACCTAAGATATTTGCAATGGTTAAACCCATAAACATTAAGGAAACAGCCTGAGCCGCCTTACCTTTTTCTGCAATTCTACTTGCAACTACCGACCCTACACCAAAAAATGCCCCATGTGGCAATCCAGAAAGCAATCTGGCAATAAACAAAGTGTCGAAAGTTGGTGCAAAAGCCGAGAATGCATTAAAGGCAGTGAACATGATCATCAAAGCCATTAATATTTTTTTTGGTGGATATTTCCCGGCAATCATTATTAATAGGGGCGCACCAATCACTACTCCTAAGGCATAGGCAGAAATCAAATGTCCGGCTTGTGGAATGGTAACTTTTAGGTCTTTTGCGATATCTGGTAGCAGGCCCATCATCACAAACTCTGTTATGCCAATGCCTAATCCTCCTAGGGTGAGTGGTAGTAAGTTCTTATTCATACCTGTGCTTAGTGTTAAAATTACACTATGTAAAGGTAGGTGTTTTTGAGTTAATGAAATGTAAAAAAGAAAAGGGGGTTTGGAAAAGGAAAATGGGAATGGGAATCAGGAAATAGAAAGTAAGGAAATGGAAAATAGACTATAAGTTAAGTGATGAACGAATAGAAAAATTTGTTAAAATTCCTGCCTAAAAAAAGCTGCCTTTTATGAAAGGCAGCTTTGGGCTGGTGTAAAATTTACTTCGATTTACTATATGCTAAAATCTTGTTGATGGTTTCATCTTGAGGATTTTTAGCCAGACGATCTAATTTACTTTTGATTTGATCGTAAAATAAATCGATTTCCGCGTCAGATTCAATATCAGTTTTAGGCTGAAACATACTGTGAGTTGGTAAATTTACATTGTTTTTTGATGTAGAGGTTTTTGTCATAAGCAACTAAATGTGATAAGTTTATAAACTTAACGATAGTTCAGATGCTTTATTTCGAGCCCTAAAATTTTTAATGTAACTTTTTTATTACCCTTTGTAAGTCATCTCTTTAGTTTTAAGCATTTTGCGCAGGTTGCTCAGTGCATAACGCATACGCCCAAGGGCAGTATTAATGCTTACATCTGTTAAGTCAGCTATTTCTTTAAAACTCAGATCTGCATAATGCCGCATTAAAAGCACTTCTTTTTGCTCATCAGGCAGTAAATGGATCATTTCTTTCAAATCTTTGTGGGTTTGATCGCGTAACATTTTTTCCTCTGCACTTTCGTCATAAAAGTGTAGCATATTGAATACATCCATCCCATCAGAACTCGTAATGATTGGAGTTCTTTTTTCTTTTCTGAAATAATCAATAACTAAGTTATGAGCAATACGCATTACCCAAGGCAGAAACTTGCCCTCCTCATTATATCTTCCCGAACGAAGCGTATTAATTACTTTTATAAAAGCATCTTGAAAAATATCTTCAGCTAAATATTGATCTTTTACCAATAAATAGATGGAAGTATAAATTTTACTTTTATGCCTTCTTAAAAGTTCTTGTAGCCCATTCTCATCCCCTGCAATGTATAACTTTACAAGGTCTTGGTCACTGTATGATTGTAAATTCATAGGTTTACCTACACTAAATCCCGTACTGTTTGCTAAAAATTAATTTGTAGAAGTTTAATTTCTATAGCGTCTCTCCTATGTTTTTTAGATTGTGTTAGTTTGGTTCTGAGGTTGTTAATATTCAAAGAAAGTTATTTTTTTATCAAAAAACAAAAAATAAAATGTTAAAAAATAAATTAACCGCATCAGTACCTTATTTTTGTATGTTTTAAAAACCCAACAGTATTCTATGGGTTATATTTAAAATCATAACCATACATGAGCAAAAAAGAAGCCGAAAAAGATCCGCATAAAAATATTATTATAAAAGGTGCTCGTGTGCACAACCTGAAAAACATTGATGTTTCCATACCTAAAAATAAACTGGTCGTGGTTACTGGCATGTCTGGTTCGGGAAAATCTTCTCTGGCTTTCGATACTTTATACGCAGAAGGACAACGCCGATATGTAGAAAGTTTATCTTCTTATGCCCGCCAATTTATGGGTAGGATGAATAAGCCTGATGTAGATTATATTAAAGGTATTGCTCCCGCCATTGCCATTGAACAAAAGGTAATTACTTCTAATCCTCGATCTACTGTGGGTACCTCCACAGAAATATACGATTATTTGAAACTTCTTTTTTCGAGGATCGGGAAAACGATTTCCCCAATTTCAGGAAATGAAGTAAAAAAAGATTCGGTTAGTACCGTGGTTGATTATGTGAGCGCTTTGCCTGAAGATACCACTGTAACAATATTTTGTCCTTTATACCCACATAACAATCGCACGATAAAAGAAGAACTTGCTATTTTATTGCAAAAGGGTTTTTTACGGGTACTTATTGAAGATAAAATTTTAAAAATTGAATCTGTATTAGATGATGCTGATTTCAAAGATGCCGAATTAACCGATGATAAAACGGTTCAGATTTTAATTGATAGAATAGTTGCTACCCAAGAAGAAGAAACTTTAAGCCGTTTAGCCGATTCTGTTCAAACTGCTTTTTTTGAAGGTAAGGGTGATTGTGATGTCGAAGCTAATGGTAAAACCAAGCATTTCAGCGATCGCTTCGAGCTTGACGGAATGAAGTTCGAGGAGCCAACACCAAATTTTTTCTCTTTTAATAATCCTTATGGTGCATGTAAGCGCTGTGAAGGTTATGGAAATGTAATTGGTATTGATGAAGATTTGGTCATTCCTGATAAGAGCAAAAGCGTTTTTGATAATGCAATAGCGCCATGGAGAGGAGAGAAGATGAGTGTTTGGTTGCAGAACTTTATTAAAGCTTCTCCAAAATTCGATTTTCCCATACATCGTCCTTTCAGTCAGCTAACTGAGAAAGAGCAACGTTTACTGTGGACGGGCAATAAATATTTTGCTGGCCTTGATGCTTTTTTTAAGGAGCTGGAAGAACAGACCTATAAAATTCAATACCGGGTAATGTTGTCTCGCTACCGCGGAAAAACCACTTGCCCAGAATGTAAAGGATCACGTTTGCGCAAGGATGCATCTTATGTAAAGATTGCAGAAAAATCGATTATCGATGTCGTTTTAATGCCCTTAGCAAAAGCTTTAGTTTTCTTCAACGAGTTAAAATTAAACGCTACTGATGCTAAGGTAGCTAAACGTTTGCTAGCCGAAATTGATAACCGGTTTCTGTATTTAAATAATGTTGGTTTAGGTTATTTAACCTTAAATCGCTTATCAAATACCTTATCAGGAGGAGAATCGCAAAGAATTAATTTGGCAACTTCTTTGGGAAGTAGCTTAGTCGGTTCTATTTATGTTTTGGATGAGCCAAGTATTGGTTTGCATCCACGAGATACGAATAAACTGATTGAAGTATTAATTTCCCTCAGAAACGTTGGTAATACGGTTCTAGTTGTAGAGCACGAAGAAGAAATGATGCGGGCTGCCGATTATATTATTGACATCGGTCCGGAGGCGGGAACCCACGGCGGTAACCTTGTTTTTAGCGGGAATTACGAAGAAATATTAAAAGATAAAAACAGTTTAACCGGACGCTATTTATCGGGGGTAGAAAAAATAGCCATCCCAGAAAAACGCCGGAAGTGGAAAGATCATATCCTTATTAAAGGTGCCAGAGAAAACAACCTTCAAAACATTGATGTTAAATTTCCTTTGGGTGTTTTTACTGCGGTTAGTGGAGTTTCAGGTTCGGGTAAAACCAGTTTGGTTAAAAAGATTTTATATCCTGCTTTGCAGAAAGCCATTGGAAATTATGCTGGCGAACAAACCGGAGCTTACGATGGGATTTTTGGTAATTGTGATTTGATCAGTGCCGTAGAAATGGTTGATCAAAATCCAATTGGCCGTTCAAGCCGATCTAATCCCGTAACGTATGTAAAGGCCTGGGATGATATCCGTGCTTTATTTTCTGGTTTGGCATCGGCAAAAGCAGCTGGATTAAAGCCAGCAGCATTTTCTTTCAATGTAGAAGGTGGCCGTTGCGATGTTTGCCAGGGTGAGGGTGAGGTGAAAATCGAAATGCAGTTTATGGCAGATATTTATTTGCCATGCGAGGCTTGCGGAGGAAAACGGTTTAAGCAGCAGGTTTTGGATGTAGTTTATAAAGAGAAAAATGTTTCGGAAATCTTGGATATGACCATCGATGAGGCTGTGGATTTCTTTAAAGATGAACCTAAAATTCTCAATAAGTTAAACCCTTTGGTTGATGTTGGTTTGGGTTACGTTCATTTAGGCCAATCATCTAATACCTTATCAGGTGGTGAAGCCCAGCGGATTAAACTGGCTTCATTTCTAATTAAAGGAAATAACGCCAGCAAAACACTATTCATCTTTGATGAGCCCACTACGGGTTTACACTTCCACGATATCAAAAAGCTATTAAAGGCTTTAAATACGTTGATAGAGCAGGGAAACACTATTTTGGTGATTGAGCACAATATGGATATGATTAAGTGTGCCGATTGGGTGATCGATATCGGTCCGGAAGGTGGAGATGGTGGAGGTAAAGTTGTTTTTGAGGGTATCCCTGAAGATTTGGTGAAAGAAAAGACTTCTTATACAGGAAAATATTTAGCATCGCATTTGAATTTAAATCCATAATTTCGGCAATGCTTTTTCTCACCTTTTTTATAGGCATTCTTCTCAACGCCATGGGGTATATTCCTCCTGGTAATATCAACCTCACGGTTGCGCAACTCGCCATAAATAAAGGTATGCGCCAGGTTTGGTATTTCATCCTTTCTTTCTCTTGCGTAGAGGTTTTTTTTACATTTGGAATGATGCGTTTTGCCCGCTGGGCAATGAGCGACATCAATCCTAATGAGGCCGTAAGTGAAGTAAGGTTAGGCACATTAGTAGATTGCTTTATGATTTTGATGTTTATTACCATGGGCACAATCACATGGGTAAACAGAAAAAAAGTACCTATTACCAGCAATAAAAAAGAGGACAAGCGCAGTGGCAGTGTACTTTACGGATTAATATTAGGTGTTTTAAATCCAGTACAAATTCCTTTTTGGCTATTTTTCGGCAACTATGTAATCTTGCACGAATGGATTGAGACCGATTACCTTTCGCTGATTATTTTTAGCTTAGGTTCTGGTGTGGGTTCTGCAGTAGCATTATATGTTTATGCGCATTTTGCCACTTTTATTCAGGAAAAATTTGCTCTAAGCAGTCTGATCATCAATAAATCGATAGCCATATTTTTATACGTGCTGGCCGCTTATTTGGTAATTAAACAATTAGTGGTTTTGTTATAGAGGAAACTATTTCATTGCCAAGTTAGCTGTAATGATCTTGGAGGTTCTCGGACCCCTTCAGTTTAAATTTAATTATTTAGAAATGAAAGCGCTGTTTTAATGGCGGCTTCCAGTCCCGCCAAACACTTTACTTCACTGCGTTCCGTGTTCGATTATGTCGGGTTTAAATACAACGTTGTGCATAGAACCCACCAAAATAGTTCTGAATTAAACTAAATAGCCCGGACATAACGAAAATACTTTTGATTGCTCAAAACTTTCATTACTTCACCTTAAATCGAAAGATTGCCTTCTTGCGGTAGACAGGTAGTATGGGCGGGACTACTGTAACCCATGTTTCACTGTCTTTTGCGCTGCAAAATATTGAACAAGCCGTAGAATTGGTTTTTTGAGTATAACCCGTATTTATTCCTATTTCAAAAACTCAACGTTCCAAATTTTCTCGGCTTTTCTGCCGATTAACCAAAAGGATGCTGCAAGTACCGAGAAGAACAACGCTTTATGCCAGCTATCCCAGAAGTATTCGAAATAACGGGTGTAGAGGTTAATGAATAAGAAGGTGATCCCGAATTCACGGGCAATAGCATCATGATATTTTAAGCCAAATAGGGTGCTTGCTACACAGACTATTGCCGAAATTAATGCCCAATAGAATAAGCTTAATTGCCTTACCGAATACCATTCTTCTAAGCTGGCAAAATTCCCGAAAACGGATAATGCCCAAAGTGAGACAAACAAGTAAACCATTCCGGCAATGTAAGTTGCCTGAAAGAAATGTTGTGTTTTGGGCAATGCTTTCATGATGAAAGACGCTGCAGTTAGTGCCGCTCCAAATACAACGAAGCGCAAAGGATAATTCATCCCCAGAAAATAATAATTCCAACGGCTTAAATAACCAGTTTCTGTTCCAAACCAGGCGCCTAAAGAGATTAATGCGAAAACCCAGATGAGCCGCGAATGGAAAAAGTATCCCAATCCCCCATAAATGAAAACGGATATTAAGATTAAAATTGAAAAATTTCCAGAACCATTATCCATTGCTTTTCCGAAATAGGCAATGGCATTTGCTGTAAGTAATATGGCTGAAAATACGATGGCCTCATTGCTAAACTTTAAATGAGCCACTTTCTTTTTTCTTCTAAATCCTAGCAGGTAAAGCCAGGCGGCCAGACCTCCTGAAACAATTGCAATAACAATATTCGGTGTGTTGTAAACCCTTTTAAGATAGTTGAGGATGGAATTATCTATTAATAATGAACCGAGTGCGATAAACCCGCAAGCAAGGGCAACCCAAAAAGCATACTGAGCTAAACGCAACCAATCAAAATTTTTAGCCTCATAGCTTTTGCGAAGTTTGCTGCCAGTGTCTTCAGTAATTAAGCCAGTGGTTTGCCACTGTTCAATCATATCATCTAAAAATTCACTCTTTTCTCTATCAACTTTCATAGGTTAGGTTATACACGAATATAGAAAAATAAGTCCTAAGTCAATAGTCGGAAGTTTGAAGCAAAAGAAATAATATTATAACTGATCCACTGTGCTCCAAATTAACACGCTCAATTTTAGGTTTATATTACCTCCTTAATTTTCTTATTGTTCCCCACAATCCAAATGACGTCTCCGTTATCAAATATGAAATCGGATGAAGGATTTAAAATGCGTTCACTACCCCGTTCAATGCCAACAATTAATGCTTGTGCTTTTTCCCTGATGCCAGCATTTCGAATGCTTAAGCCATACACCGGTGATTCGGTATTGACAATCACCTTCTGCAGTGTCATTTCCTTATCGGGGAAAGATTTTTCGTCTTCATGATGGGGTATATCCACATCAAGAAGTGCTTTTACTGAAGCAAGCTGATCGTCAGCTCCAATTAATAATAAATTATCATTCGGGTAAAGTCTCTCATCGCGGCCAGGCGTTGGAATGTTGTTTCTACCACGTTCAATCAGGGCAATATTTACCCCGTACTTTTCCCTAATCATTAGTTCTGAAAGCGTTTTTCCAACCACATTCGATTCCGGTGATACCTTAATTTCCGTTAAGTGGGTATCCCAAGGTAAAATATCAGGCTTTTGGTTTTCTCTCGCATTCAAATTTAGCATGAAACGTTTTTCTAACTTATTGTAGAAGGATTGAAGTTTGCGTGAAAATATGACCATCATCAACACAATTAAGGCTAATGCAATTCCAGCGGCAACCCAGGTGTCGAAAAATTCATACATCAAAAAACCGACAAAAAATATTCCGAGTGCAATTCTAAATACTTCGATGGCAATCAATGGTCCACGGGTATATTTCTTGTTTAACCACAAATGAGAATAAGCGGTTTTCTGTATCCTTCTGATTGACAATGCCCATAAGAACGGAGCCATTAGAATGAACGATGCAACTAAACTAATGATGGTAGATTTTAAACCATTAACCACGTTTTTAGCGATAAATGGTTGCACATATCGCGAAGCTAAAAAGATAACCGCAATGATAATTACCGAGTGTATAATGGTGTTAAACGCATAACTGCGCAGCAGGATTTTCCAGTCGCTTAAAGTGGTAATTCCAGCTGTACTGGAACTGTACCTTGATATCCCATCAATCCATTTCTTTGGCAAAATTCTGGTTAGGAACTGATAAAAAGGTTCTGATAATTTAATGAGGTATGGTGTTGTGAACGTAGTAATCGCCGATGCGGCTACGGCGATAGGATAGAGAAAATCGCTGGTTACTTTAAGTGTGAGGCCTAAAGTGGCAATGATAAAAGAAAACTCTCCAATTTGCGCCAAACTCATTCCGGCTTGTACCGATGTTTTGAGCGGCTGACCAGATAATAAAGCGCCTAGACTTGAGCTTAAAAACTTACCTAGAATGGTAGCCATCGTTACGATAACAATTGGCAAAGCATAATCAACCAAAATTTTTGGGTCAATGAGCATGCCTACAGATACAAAAAACACCGCTGCGAATAAATCTTTAACTGATTTTGTAAGATGCTCTATTTTCTCGGCCTGTGTTGTTTCTGCTAAAATTGAGCCCATAATAAAGGCCCCTAAAGCTGGAGAAAAGCCCACTTTAACTGCAAGCAAAACCATTACTAAGCAAAGTGCCAGTGAAACCACTAGCATCGTTTCATCATTCATTAATTTTCTGGTGGCCTTTAAAAACGTTGGAATAAGAAAGATTCCACCTAAAAACCAAAGCACCAGGAAAAAGGCAAGTTTCAAAATTGAAATGAGCATTTCGCTCCCTGCAAATTGCTGACTTACTGCTAAGGTTGATAGTAAAACCAGCAATAAAATGGCCACTAAATCTTCTACAATCAACACACCGAAAACCAAACCAGCAAACTTTTTGTGCTTTACACCGAGTTCTTCAAATGCCCTAATTATAATTGTGGTTGATGAAACAGAAAGTATACCGCCTAAAAATATACTATCCATCGTTTTCCAGCCCATTAACTTGCCTGCAGAAAAACCAATAAGCAACATAAAAACAACCTCTACAACAGCAGTAATGGAAGCCGAGCCGCCAACTTTGACCAACTTCTTGAAACTGAATTCTAATCCCAAACTAAACAGCAAGAAGATTACTCCAATTTCTCCCCAAATGTTGATGCTCTTCGTATCTGTTACTGAAGGAAAAAAATCAAGGTGTGGGCCAACCAATAGCCCCGCCAGGATGTAACCTAATACTAAGGGTTGTTTTATTTTTTTAAATATGAGCGTTGTTATTCCTGCTGCGGCAAGTATTAATCCTAAATCGGCTATTAAATCTGGTAAATGCATTGATAATGATGGTAGTTAAAATAATTTTCGAGTGTATTTACACTTGAATAAATTGGACTTTCGGTTTTGACGAATTGCCAACTTACTTACCAAAACACATGTTTTGGGTAAAGCATTTTAAACGAATACCAATAATTTTGCCTGATAGTTTGTACTATTTTTTTGGAAATAGAAAAATAGAACTTCAAAAAAATAGTAGTGAAAAATAATAGCGATAATATGCCGGTGAAATTTTGATGCTGGTAATTGTTGAGGAGATCCTTTTCAATACTTTCGTTTTCCATTGCCGTTTGCTGATGGAATTTAACCTGACCATAATAAGGCTGAAAACTTGTAGGCGTGGATTTAATTACAGCATAATCTGTTTTTATTTGTGATGCTGCACTCACAAAATGATAAGGTATACAAAAGAATATGATGATGTAAAAAAGCCTCATTGCTGCTAATATAACGAATTGAGGCTTTTTTTAGAGGATTTATTTTTTTAAATTGATGCAGATGATGCAAAAAATGCGAGTGTAGCTTCTTTGTCTTGATGAAGTTGTAACGTTAATGCTTCAAGCCCGGTAAACTTTACATCGTGGCGTAGAAATTTAAGAAAATTCATTTTGATATCCTGTCCGTAAATCTCCTGGTCGAAATCAAAGATGTTAACCTCGATATTTCTGGTCATGCCATTTATGGTGGGCCGCTGGCCGATGTAAGCCATACCTTTGAAAGTCCGAAGTCTGGAGTCCGAAGTCCGGGGTCTGCATACTGAATCTACACTTCCTTCTTCTTCAAACTCCTCACTTATTTCCACTGTTACTGCATAGATTCCATCACCAGGAATAAGTTTATAGGTTTCCTCAACAAATAGGTTTGCCGTTGGAAAGCCTATCGTTCTGCCAATTTTATCGCCTTTGATTACTCTGCCGAAAATTGAGAACGGATAACCTAAGTAATCGGCGGCTAAGCTTACATCACCAGCTAAAAGTGCCTGGCGGATTTTAGTCGAACTCACTGCAACATCGTGAATATCCTGCTCTTTAATTTCTTCTACGGTGAAACCGAAATGGATTCCGGCAGCTTTTAAGTCGGTTAAGTTGCCAGATCGGTCTTTTCCAAAGCGATGATCGTATCCAATTATAATATGTTTGGTTCCGATGTTTTCAACTAGCGTATTTTTGATGTACTCATCAGGCGTTTGATTCGAAAAGTCTCTAGTAAAAGTGGTGATAATTAAATGATCTACACCTAAACTTCTTAAGATTTCTGCTTTCTCGTTGATGGTGTTAATCATCTTCAGATCCTGATTTTCAGGATCGATAATCATTCTTGGATGCGGAAAAAAGGTTAAAATAACACTTTCACCTTTGTCGGCTTTGGCTTTGGCAACCAATTGTTTGATGATTTTTTGATGGCCGTAATGTACCCCATCAAAAGTGCCAATGGTAACTACGGCATTATCCAGTTTTTGAAAGTCTGAAAGGTTGTGGTATATTTTCAATGGGAATGTTTTATGGTTATGGGTTTTGCATGAGGGATGGAAGCGGTATACTTTTTTGTTTGCTGATATTTGATTTTTAGGATGACAATGACAGAAAAGATTTAGCGTATAGCCCGACCCCTTGCGCAGCTTGGGGTCATGCCCGAATTATTATTTATATTTTAATGTAATGCATGGCGTTTCACTACACCGCCTTTTAAATCGGCAATTTGTTGCTGAATAACGAACGCATCTGCATCGATTTGCCTGATGGCCGATTGTAATTTGCTCATTTCTAACTTCGTTACTACAGTAAAAATAATATCGAGATCTTTCTTTTCGCCATAGCCGCCTTCGCCTTTGTAAATGGTCACACCACGCTTCATATCGTTGATAATATAGGCCTTAATTTCTTCCTGGTGCTCGGAAATAATGGTGACGCCTGTGTATTGCTCCAAACCATTCACAATAAAATCGATCGTACTTGATGCAGAAAGGTAGGTCAAAATGGCGTAAAGCGCAGTTTCGATGTTGAGGAAATAAGCGGCAAACGCAAAGATAATGATGTTTAAAATCAGGATAATATTGCCCACCGTTAAAATGCTGTTTTTACTGATGTAAAGCGCCAAAACTTCTGTACCATCAATTACGCAACCGCCTCTCATAGCCAAACCAATTCCTCCGCCTAGAAACAAACCACCAAAAAATGCAATCAATAATTTATCGTGAGTAATGGGCTGGAACGGAACAATAATCAATGCTACGGCCAATGTTGCAATGGCAATGGCTGTTTTAATGGCAAAACCTTTGCCTATTTGTTTGTAGCCTAAAATTACGAATGGAATGTTGATGATGGCAATGAGGTAAGATAAATTCCATTTGGTTAAGGTGCTTACCAATAGCGAAATACCTGTAACACCTCCATCAATAAATTCGTTTGGCATTAAAAAGCTTTTCAAACCAAAACAGGCTGAAGTTACACCAGCAACGATTAAAAAGAATTCTTTTACAAATCTGGTGTTTCGGTTTTTAATGTTGTTCATAGTTGAGGTTCGGTTTTTGGCTCTTCCTTCTTACTGCGAATATAATTAACGAGTTCTGAAACCTCAAATGAATCGGAAAGCAAAAAGTTTCCACTACGTGTGCGGGTGAGTTTTGATAAATAGGCGCCATTGTTGAGCTGTTTCCCGAAATCGGAAACGAGCGAACGTATGTATGTGCCTTTACTGCAAACAATTCTGAAATCTACTTCTGGCAGTTCGATACGGGTAATTTCAAACTCAGGGACGGTAACAAAACGTTTTCGCAATTCTACTTCTTCTCCTAATCTTGCTTTTACGTATAAACGTTCGCCATTAACTTTTACCGCTGAATGTGCTGGTGGATATTGTTCTATATCGCCAATAAACGGCTTACATGCTGCATAGATTTCATCTTCAGTAATTTTGCTAATGTCGAAAGTTTCATCAACCTCCGTTTCCATATCAAAAGAAGGGGTGGTGGCACCTAAAATCATGGTACCGGTATATTCTTTTTCTTCTGCCTGAAAGGTATCTATTTGCTTGGTTAATTTGCCGGTGCATATAATCAGCAGGCCTGTTGCTAATGGATCTAGTGTGCCTGCGTGGCCAACTTTAAGTTTTAGAGGTTTTAAAGAATTACGAATTTTGCCAACCACATCAAAGGATGTCCACTTGTATGGTTTATTAATTAGAAGCAGTTCACCTTCTGCAAAATTGAAATCTCTAAACTTTGAATTTTCTGTACTCACAAATCTTTTTTTGCGCAAAGATACAGATTAAATTATTTCTAAGTTATGGCCAGTCATTAGCAGGATGATGATGATTAAACCTGCAACAATTCTATACCAGCCAAACATTTTGAAACCGTGTTTATTTAAATACCCAATAAAACTTTTAATCGCCAGAAGTGCTACAATAAAAGCAACTACGTTACCAACAATAAGTAAATTGGTTTGCTCCTGGGTAATGGTATGACCATCCTGATAAAAATCTAAAAGTTTTTTTGCGGTGGCAGCAAACATGGTTGGAACAGCTAAAAAGAATGAAAATTCTGCCGCTACTTTTCTGCTTAATTTTTGAGTCATACCACCAACAATAGTGGCTCCAGAGCGTGAAACCCCGGGTATCATGGCGATGCACTGAAAAAATCCGATTTTTAAAGCGGTTAAATAATTAATCTCTTCTTCTTCATTAATGGTTGGTTTATCGAACCACTTATCAACAAAAAGCAAAATTATACCACCCACCAAGAGTGATATACCAACTGCCATCGGACTTTCTAAAAGTTCATCTATCTTCTTACTTAGCAAAAGGCCAAAAACAGCGGCAGGGATGAAAGCAACAACAAGTTTGATGTAGAAGTTTATTGATTTGAAAAAGCGTTTGAAGTACAAAACTACAACTGATAAGATAGCCCCCAACTGAATAGCAACAGTAAATAGTTTTACGAAAGGATCGCTGGCTATCCCCATAAATGAGGAGCCGATAATCATGTGGCCTGTGCTTGATACCGGTAAAAACTCAGTTAATCCTTCAATGATGGCAAGGATAATGGCTTGAAAATAGTTCATAGGTTTTGGGTAGTGCGGAAATGTAGAAAACGCTTAATTTATTAAGCGTTTTCGTTATGGTAGTCTGTAATGAACAAATTATTTTTTTAAAATAGCGTAAATGCCGAAGGCAAAACCAAATAACACCACTAAAGGAGCAAGTAATGTTCTTCTAAAATCGTAAATGTCGCCTGTTGTGCCCATCATTAAAATGAAGCCAAGAACGACAATAGCCATACTAATTAACAATAATTGATAATTCTTTTTCGTAAAAACCAACTCGTTTTTCACATCCTTTGCAATCGGATTTGTTTTTTTCTCTAATGCCATTATCTGTAAAGGTTATAAGATTTTAAGCGTAAATATCTGCTCACTGCAAACCAGGTACTAATCCCTGTTATAAATATGCCTATAATTACTAAAGCAACAAATACAAAACCAAATTCTTTGTAGTTGTTTAAAATGATAATTTCAGGCACTTCTTTTCTGGCATATATTAAGGTAGCCAATAAAATAATGATCGCAATGAACGCTGCTATTAAACCATGTAGTGCAGCAAATAATAAGAAAGGACGTCGAATAAAATTTTTCGTTGCACCAACTAGCTGCATACTCTTAATTAAAAATCTTTGAGAATAAATAGCTAATCTTATGGTATTGTTTATCAATGCAATAGAAATTATTAAAAGTAATGCTGCAAAAGCTAAAATAATCAAGCCAATAGTATTGATATTTTTATTTACCATATCAATTAAAGAGCTTTGATAAACGACCTCTTTAACCACGGGGTTTTTTGAAATCGAGGCTTTCAACCCATCTATACTTTTGTTATTGGCATATTCTGCTTTCAAATACACATCGAAGGTTGATGTTAAAGGATTGTAGCCCAAGAAGTTTACAAAATCCTCTCCTAAATCCTGAGTAAGATTTCTGGCAGCAAGCTCCTTGTTTACATATTGGGTTTGTTTAACCGCTTTATTTGCATTCAACTCTTTTTGGAAAGCCAAAACATCCGCCTCTTTCGCACCCTCATCTACTATGATATTTAAAACTATGTTTTCTTTAACATAGTTTGATAGGTTTTTGGCATGTACAAGTACCAACCCAAGCAGTCCGAGCATTAATAAAACCAATGCAATACTAATAATAGTAGAGATGTATACGGTTTTGGTTTTCTTAGATGCGTCACTTACTTCGAATTCTTCCATGTATTTTTCTTTTGTTTTTGCGAAAATATAAATTATACCTGATAAACACCAATATAATCATCATTAACGGTATAGGCCAATATTTAGTTTAGTTAATACCTTAAAATTTTGATGATTTTTACAGTGCGGTACGAATTTTGTTAAAAGGCCGTTATCTTAATAACCCAATTAAAATTCAAATGAAAAGACAAATTACCCTGCTCGGTTTATTTATTGTATTTACCTCTGTTCTATTTTCGTGTAAGAAAGATGACGAGTCTGTTAAAGCTCGTGTTACAGGTAGATGGAGCATAGCGAAGATAGAAGTATCTGGCTACACGGCTGCTGATGCACTGGCAGATCCAAGTAAAGTTAACGGTACAATTACAGGATTAAGTGGCGACTATATGGATTTCAAAGCAGATAATGATGATCAGGTTGAACAAAGTATTAAGGGTAACAGAACCATTGGTAATTACGTTATCGTTGATAACAGGTTAAATATCTCTTTTGCTGAAGGTAATTATTATGGCACTGTTACAGCGTTGACTACAAACCAATTGCAGTTTACTGCTAAACTTGATAAAACAAACGTTGTGAAAATCTATTCTTTAACGCGATAAAAAATCTAAAATCCCCGTTTATTTGCTTGCGCCATTGGTTTTAGATCAGTGGCGCATTTTTATTTGGTGAGTTTCTTTATTCATGGTTTTTTACACTAAATAGCTTGCTTCATATCTCGTAATCGAGAAAGTATGAAGAACGCAAGTATAAAAATCAAATCCAATGATATGTGTGTTATGTGGCAAAAAGCGATAAAAATTATGTTTCACTAAACCCCTTAATTTCCGTAATTTCGCCCTTTTAAAAATTAAAACTTGCAATGGATTACCAATTCAAAGAAATAGAACAAAAGTGGCAGAAGTTTTGGGCCGACAATCAAACATTCAAAGCCGAAAATCATTCTGAGAAACCAAAATATTACGTGTTAGACATGTTTCCTTATCCATCAGGAGCTGGATTACATGTTGGTCATCCGCTGGGTTACATTGCATCAGATATTTTTTCGAGATATAAACGCCTTAAGGGCTTTAACGTTTTGCATCCAATGGGTTACGATTCATTTGGTTTGCCAGCAGAACAATATGCTATCCAAACTGGTCAGCACCCGGCTATTACAACGGAGGCAAATATTGCCACTTACCGTCGGCAGTTAGACCAAATTGGTTTTTCTTTTGATTGGAGCCGCGAAGTGCGTACCAGTGAGCCGTCTTATTATAAGTGGACGCAATGGATTTTCATGCAGTTATTCAATTCATGGTATAACATTGAAAATGATAGGGCAGAAGACATCACCACGTTGATTGAAAAATTCAATGCATCTGGCACAGCTGATGTTAAGGCGGTTTGCGATGAGGATGTGAAATCTTTCTTACCGAGTGATTGGGCTACTTTTACAGACGAGGAAAGGCAAGTCGAGTTGTTAAAATACCGTATGACTTACCTGAGAGAAAGCACCGTAAACTGGTGCCCGGCTTTAGGAACAGTTTTGGCAAATGATGAAGTGAAAGATGGTTTTTCTGAGCGTGGCGGATTTCCTGTTGAGCAAAAGAAAATGATGCAATGGAGCATGAGAATTACGGCTTACTCGGATAGGCTTTTGCAAGGTTTAGATACCATCGACTGGCCTGAACCGATTAAGGAAATGCAGCGCAACTGGATCGGAAAGAGCGTTGGTGCGAGTGTGAAGTTCCAGGTGGAAGGCAGCGATAGACAAATTGAAGTTTTCACCACTCGAGTAGATACTATTTTCGGCGTTTCCTATTTGGTATTGGCTCCAGAACACGAATGGGTTGCCGAACTAACTACGGAAACACAAAAACAAGGTATCGAGAATTATATTTCTCAAACCAAAAAGAAATCAGAATTAGACCGCATGGCGGATACAAAAACGGTTTCAGGTGCATTTACTGGTACTTATGTGATTAACCCGGTAAATGGCGAACGGGTTCAATTATGGATTGCCGATTACGTACTTGCCGGTTATGGAACGGGTGCGGTAATGGGTGTGCCAAGTGGCGATCAACGCGACTGGTTATTTGCAAAGCACTTCAGCTTGCCAATTATCCAGATTTTGGATGGTCAGCAGGATATTGAAATACAAGCTGACCCAACAAAAGAGGGGAAATATATCAATTCAGGTTTCATTAACGGGTTGACATATAAAGAAGCTGTTCCGTTTTTAAATAACTGGTTAGAAGTAGAAAAAGTGGGTAAGGCGAAAGTTAATTTCCGCCAGCGCGATGCGATTTTTGGTCGCCAACGTTATTGGGGAGAGCCAATTCCGGTTTACTTTAAAGATGGTTTGCCATACTTGATCCATGAAGAAGAACTGCCTTTGATCCTGCCGGAAATTGATAAATATCTACCTACAGAAACCGGAGAACCTCCTTTAGCCAGAGCGGAAGGTTGGAGCCCGAAGGAGGGGGGGCATTATGAATTAAGCACCATGCCGGGTTGGGCAGGAAGTAGCTGGTATTGGTACCGTTACATGGATGCCAACAACAATGCCGACTTCGCTTCAAAAGAAGCTATTGAATACTGGAAGGCTGTAGATTTGTACATTGGCGGTTCAGAACATGCAACAGGCCATTTACTATATAGTCGTTTCTGGAATAAGTTTTTGAAAGATCTGGGTTACACGAAAGAAGAAGAGCCTTTCAAAAAATTGATTAATCAGGGAATGATTCAGGGTAGAAGTAATTTTGTATACAGAATTAATGATGCCGATGGCAAGCCAACTAATACTTACGTTTCTGCGGGCCTTAGAAAAGAATATAAAACATCAGCATTGCATGTCGATGTTAACATCGTAGAAAATGATACGCTAGATTTAAATAAATTCAAAGCCTGGAGAGAAGAGTACGCTCATGCGGAATTTATTCTTGAAGGCGGAAAATATATTTGTGGTGTTGAAGTCGAAAAAATGTCTAAATCAAAATTCAACGTGGTTAATCCCGATGATTTGATTGAGCGTTATGGAGCCGATACCTTGCGTATGTATGAGATGTTTTTAGGTCCGCTGGAACAAAGTAAGCCCTGGAATACAAACGGCATTGAAGGCGTATTTAAGTTTTTGCGCAAATTCTGGAGATTGTTCCACAATGAAGCCTGGGAGTTTACTGTTTCTGATGCTGAACCGACCAAAGCCGAATTGAAATCACTTCATAAAATCATTAAGAAAGTTCAGGATGATATTGAGCGGTTCTCTTTCAATACATCTGTATCCAGTTTCATGATTGCGGTAAATGAGTTAACGGATTTAAAATGCAATAAGCGGAATATTTTACAGGATATGGTGATTATTTTGTCGCCTTATGCTCCACACATTTGCGAAGAACTTTGGATTCAATTGGGTAATAAAGCGGGCAGCTTGTCTCACACGGAATTCCCGATTTTCAATCCAAAACATTTAGTAGAGGATGAATTTGCATATCCGGTTTCTATCAATGGTAAAATGAAGATGAACCTGAATTTGAACTTAACATTAGCGCAGCCAGAAGTTGAAGCAATTTTATTAGCGGATGAGCACTTCCAGAAATTTTTAGATGGCAAAGCGCCTAAAAAAATCATTTTCGTAAAAGGAAAGATTATTAACGTGGTGGTTTAACTAAGAGGAAAGCTTGTTTGTAAAGTTTATACAGGAAAACCCTGAATTGATCTACTCAATTTAGGGTTTTTGTTTTTTAAGATTTCCGCCTACGCAGGAAGGACGACTGTTCATGTTAACATATTACTATTCATTGCCGTCTGGCTTTAGCCGACGGCCCAAAAAACAAACCCGAGCTGTAGTTTACAACCCGGGATTATATGTAATTCGCCAGAAAAAGCATTAGGCTTTCTGCTTTGTTCTTTCAGCTTAGACTATGCTTTAGCCTTATTTCTATTTCCGCCGAACCTGCGGTTGTTACTGGCATTACGAGGTTTGCCGCTCATGTTTCCTTCACCGCCACCTCTTTTGCCACCACCGCCACCTTTCGATTGTGCTTGTGGCTTACGTTTAACCTGATTTTTGGCCAGCATACTTTCCCAAGTTAATGGGTAAGGATGGTTATCAACAACAGGTAAAGTAATTTTAATCAGTTTCTGAATATCCAATAGATACTCATTCTCTTCTGCATCGCAGAATGAAATCGCAATACCATTTGCACCCGCACGACCAGTACGACCGATTCTATGTACATAAGATTCAGGAATATTGGGTAATTCGTAATTAAAAACGTGAGATAACTGGTCAATATCAATCCCGCGGGCAGCAATATCAGTAGCCACTAAAACGCGGATTTTTCTATCTTTGAAATCTGTTAAAGCCCTTTGACGAGCATTCTGAGATTTATTTCCGTGAATGGCAGCAGCTTTAATTCCAGCATGTGCCAAATCTTTCACAATACGATCTGCACCGTGTTTTGTACGGGTAAATACCAAAGCTGTTTCAATCGCTTTATCTTCCAACAAATGGATTAAAAGTTTCTTTTTATCGGGCTTATCTACAAAATAAATCGATTGGTTGATGGTTTCAGCGGTAGAAGATACTGGTGTAACCTCCACTTTTGTAGGACTAGATAAAATGGTATTCGCCAATTTTTGAATTTCATCAGGCATCGTAGCCGAGAAAAACAAGGTCTGGCGTTTCGCAGGTAATTTAGCCACAACCTTTTTCACATCGTGGATGAAACCCATATCCAACATACGGTCAGCCTCGTCCAAAACGAAAAGTTCAATCGTATTTAAACTAATGAAACCCTGGTTCATTAAATCCAACAAACGGCCTGGGGTAGCCACTAAAATATCAACACCTTTACGCAAAGCTTCCACCTGCGAGTGTTGGTTTACACCACCAAAAATTACCAGTCTGCGTAAATTAAGGTTTCTTCCGTAAGCTTTAAAACTTTCTTCAATTTGAATGGCAAGCTCACGCGTAGGGGTTAAAACCAAAGCTTTTATATTTTTTGTTGCTTTAGTATTAATGTGTTTCTCGTGCAATAACTGCAACATCGGGATGGCAAAAGCAGCGGTTTTACCCGTTCCGGTTTGTGCGCAACCTAATAAATCTTTTCCTTTTAATATTGTGGGTATGGACTGCTCCTGTATTGGTGTAGGTTGAGTATAACCTTCTTTCTCAAGTGCCTTTAAAATTGGCTCAATGAGGTTTAATTCTTTGAATAACATGTGTTTTTTTCTGTAATATTTATCGAAGAAGCTAGAACAATCAATTGTTGAAGGACTAACTTGCGGAGAGAATATGCCATTCAGAATGGCAAGCCCTTATTCCTGCTTCGCTGCAAAGATAAGTAAATTAAAATGATTGAAGGAGTGAATTTCGAATGAATGACTTATTAAATGATTCATTCAGCGAAGAGCAACTAAATTTTGAATGAACGATTCGGATGGATTGACCGACTTAAGAATGGTTTATTCTATCATTCAATCATCCTCTAATTCAATCATTTTTCTTCCTTAAACCTGCTAAAGCAAATTAAAGCGATTAAACAAAGTCCAAAACCTACAATGCCATTTAAGCGTAAACCAAAATCATTTCCAGGGTCTTTGCCGTAGATGGTAAGCATGGCAAAAATGGCTATTCCAAGCGTTTGCCCTAATTTTACAAATAGGTACTTCACTGCAAAGAACATCCCTTCGTGGTTTTCACCAGTTTCTACAGTATCTTTTTGAGCAATATCAGCCAAAATGGCGTTGGGTAAAATTCCCAATGCAGCTAACGGAAAGGAAGCAGAAAGAACTAAAATATAAAGTTGAGTACGTGGCAAAAGGGGTAATTTCCCGAGAAAAAAGATAGTGACAAAGATTAAGCAAAGAACCACAAATGAAGCAAGAACAAATGGTTTTTTGCCAATTTTTGCCGATCCGAAATTAACTACCGGATAAAAAAGTAAAGAAGCCATCACCATTGCACCCATGAATTTTCCACCTTCCGATTCATCTAAGCCTAGTAAAACCGTACAGAAATACAATAATCCGCTGGAAATTATACTTAATGCCGTATAAAAAGCAAAATCTGAGATAAGATAATATTTGAAATTGCTATTTTTAAACGTGTTTTTAATCGCGGGCCAAAGTGGAATATGTGTAGGTTTAGCTAGCGAAAAATCTTTTTCGTTAATAAAGAAAACAGGCAATAACATAACCAGTCCTGATAAAATACATAAACCCCAAATGGCTATTTGTACAGCCTCGCTTCGATTTGTGATTGCAAAATGCTGTTGAACCAGATCAGCAAAATTATTGGTGCAGGCAGATAGAATAATCCCGATCACAAAGCCCACTTGCTGGTAACTGGATAATTTAACTTTTTGTCTCGGCGTATTTGTTACCTCAGCCAATAGGGCGTTATACGGAATAATGTAAGTGGTGACTGAAACGAAAAATAAACAAAGTGTTATGGTTAGCCACCAGGCATTGTGTAAACTTTCGCTTTTTTGTATTGGGTAGAAAACTAATCCACAGAAAATGATTGCCGGTATAATTGCCCATTTCATAAAGGGCATCCTTCTGCCCTTCGGGTTGGTGCTTGCGTCACTTTTAGAAGCGATAAAAGGATCGAAAACCGCATCAACTAATCTTCCTGAAGCTGCAATAATGGATAGTATGTTGAACAATCCTAAAAAAACAAGCTGCGGTACCAATGGCGGTAAGCCGGCGTTACTTGGTGGCAGATAAAAATATGGCAACATTACAATGATGATATTCGTCATTGTGCTCCAACCAATCATACCGGCGGCGTAAGCAATTTCTTGTTTTAGCGAGAGTGTTTTATTCATTAAGTTGGTTAAACTAGATTATTTATTTGTCATCTCCCTACGCTTCAGTCGAAAACGATCTGTTTTTCTATTCACTACAATTAGGTTTGTTTGCGCAGGGTAACTTAATTATTTTGCGGTAAAACGCCAAGGAATTCGTTAATAAAGGTTTCAAAATCAAAATTTATACCCGACAGAGAAGAAGTACATTTCAGGTGCGACAACCTTAAATAAGCTTTCATTCTGAGGCACGAAGCATCCGCAGACTATGAAATACCTTCTTGCTGCAGGCAGGCAAAATTGATTTTTTGTCGATCGAAGCTCCCAGAGGAATGCCTTTGGCATAAACTCTTTGTAATATTAATTTATCAAATGAGATTGTTGCGTACCTTGCAAGGACGACCGTTCTTAACATCAATAATATTGCTTTTTATGCGATAAATTAACCATCAAAATGAGATAAGTTTTAAAAACATTTTAAATTATTTCTTGTTGATCACTCTTGATATGAAATAAATCACTAAAAAGCCTATAAAAATATAAATTCCATTTAATGCAGCATTTGGGTCATCGGCATAAATGCTAAATGCTACAAAAGTATAGGCAGCAATAAATATGATGGGCAAAACAGGATATAATGGAACAGTATAAATGGTTTTCTTATCCAGATTTGTAGTTCGCTTTCGAAGAATAAAAATAGTTGCTGCAGAACTTGCCATACTTATGCTTTCCAGAAAAATGGTGTAGTTTAAAATCTTATCGAATGTTTTTGCATAAAAAATGATCACCACTGCCGCTACCGTAAAGATGGTTAAGCTCCAGGTAATAACTTCTGTTTTTTTGTTCACCCTACTGAAAAAGCCTGGCAAGGCGCCTTCTTCACCCATAGCAAACATTGCCCTCGGGTTGCTTAGCAGGTTTACATTTACATAACCCATCACGGAAATATAGATGATAACCGAAAGAATTTTGAAACCCGCTGGGCCAAATATTTTCGAAGCCAAAATTGCCGCAATACTTTCTGCGGTTTTCAGTTCTTCAAAACCGATGACTTTAACATAAACATAGTTAAGGATCAGGTAAAGTGTTACGATTATGGTTAAGCCGATGATAATAGATCGCGGAATGATTTTCTTCGCGTCTTTCACTTCGCCACCAAAATTAATCGTTTGTGCATATCCAGCGTACGAAAATGAAACTGCTATGAGGCAAAGTCCTAAAGCCTTTCCGTAATTTTGCCAACTTGGTGTAGCACCATTGCTCGTTTTGAAAACGGGAGCAACGTCCTGGGTTTGTCCACCGAAAAATACCGCACAAATTAAGGTTAAGATTAAGCCGATTTTGATAACGGTTAAAATATTTTGGGTTTTCGAACTGGCTTTTAAGCCGAGCAGGTTAATGAAGTAAAACATCAAAATGGTGGAGATGGCAATAGCTACTCGATAAGTTTCATTTTGCATTTCGGCTGGTAAAACAATTTTACTTAAGTATTCTGCACCGATAATTGATATTGCAGCAACCGATGCAGCACTGGAAATAAGCACAATGCAATTGATAGCGAATGCAATTGAAGGATGATAGGCTTGCGAGAAAATTTTGTAATAGCCGCCGGTTACCGGGTAACGGGAACCGATTTCGGCGTAAGTTAATGCACCACAAAAGGCTACAAAACCACCTATAAACCAAGCCAGATAAAATAATTCGGGCATTTGTGCTTTCGCAGCCACGTTTACAGGCGTTCGGAAGATGCCCATTCCGATGACCAAACTAACCACAATCATGGATAAATCGAAGAGCGAAAGTTGCTTTTTTTGTTGCATTAAGGAGTGATAAAATAACGGGGTGAAGATAGGTAAATAGGTTGGATGGAAGATGGATGATTTGAGATGTGAAAATGAATTAAAGTGTTCACCTATTATTCAATTTTAACTCCTACATTTTAGTCGTCTCTTTTGTTGAAATTTTATTTTGCCAGCCTCGCAGAATAAATCTATTATTGTATAATAATTTTTGCTATTGGAGATTTGCGAAGTCAAACAATGTTCACTTCAAAAAAACTCAATATCAAATTATCCCTTAATACTTGTCATGTTGAATGTTAAAGCTTGCTCCGAACCATCCCTCGGTATAGCTGCTTTGCGTTTGTGCAAAGTTCAATCAATCTGGTAACAAATAACAAAATTTATGGCAGAAGTAATTTATAACGACGACAGCATTCGCTCATTAGACTGGAAAGAACACATCAGACTACGCCCCGGTATGTATATTGGTAAGCTTGGTGATGGCTCTGCGCAAGATGATGGTATTTATGTTTTGTTGAAGGAAATTGTCGATAACTCAATTGATGAGTTTGTGATGGGAACCGGAAAAACCATTGAAATTACAGTTTCTGAGCAAAAAATAAACGTCCGTGATTATGGACGTGGCATCCCGCTTGGGAAAGTTATAGATTGTGTAAGCAAGATCAATACTGGAGGAAAATACGATAGTAACGCCTTTCAAAAATCGGTTGGTTTAAATGGCGTGGGTACAAAAGCGGTGAATGCTTTATCTACCAGTTTTACTGTACAATCTTACCGTGATGGGAAAACTAAAAAAGTAGAATTTTCGAAAGGTGAAATTGTAAATGAACAACCTGTTATCGATACCACTCAGCGAAACGGTACTGCCATAACGTTTTATCCTGATGAAACCATTTTCAGAAACTACCACTACATTCCCGACTTCGTGGAGAGCATGGTTTGGAATTATGTGTTCCTTAACACGGGTTTAACTATCAATTTCAATAACCGGAAATATTTTTCAGAAAGAGGTCTTTATGATTTGCTTTCCAAATTTAATAAGCCCGAAGAAATCCGTTACCCGATTATTCATATGATTGGTAACGATATCGAAATTGCGATGACGCATGGTCAGCAATATGGAGAAGATTACCACTCATTTGTAAACGGACAACATACTACACAAGGTGGAACGCATCAGGCTGCTTTTAGGGCTGCGGTGGTAAAAACTGTCAGAGAGTTCTTCAAAAAGGAATTCGATGCTGCCGATGTTCGTTCATCAATTATTGCGGCTATTTCCGTTCGTGTGCAGGAACCGGTTTTCGAATCGCAAACTAAAACGAAGTTAGGCTCTCAAAATATGGGACCTGAAGGACCTTCAGTAGCAACATTTATCAATGATTTTGTTAAAAAAGAGCTTGATGATTATCTACACAAAAATCCAGATGTAGCCGATGCGCTCTTAAAAAGAATTAATCAATCAGAAAGAGAGCGAAAAGATATTGCCGGAATCAAAAAGCTGGCAAACGACAGAGCAAAAAAAGCCTCACTACATAATAAAAAGCTTCGCGATTGTAAGGTTCATTTCAACTCTACACATGAGAAGCGATATGAAACTACCTTATTTATCACTGAAGGAGATTCAGCATCGGGTTCGATTACTAAATCCCGGGATGTAGATTGTCAGGCCGTTTTCAGCTTGAAAGGTAAACCGCTTAACTGTTATGAGCTAACCAAAAAGGTGGTTTATGAGAATGAAGAGTTTAACCTGTTACAACATGCTTTAAATATTGAAGACGGCTTAGAAGGTTTGCATTACAACAACATCGTTATCGCTACTGATGCGGATGTGGATGGCATGCACATCAGATTGTTAATGATGACTTTCTTTCTCCAATTTTTCCCCGATTTAGTAAAAGCAGGACATGTTTACATTTTACAAACCCCATTGTTTAGGGTTCGAAATAAAAAAGAAACCATTTATTGTTACAGTGATGAAGAGCGCCGAAATGCTATCGAAAAATTAGGAAATAAACCTGAAATAACCCGTTTTAAAGGATTAGGAGAAATTTCTCCTGATGAGTTTGGTTTGTTTATTGGCAAAGATATCAGGCTAGATCCGGTTATTTTGAAAGATCAAACCATTAAAAGTTTGCTGGAGTATTATATGGGAAAAAATACTCCCGACAGGCAGCAACACATCATTAGAAATCTGCGTGTAGAAAAAGACGAGGTACAGGAAGAACCTAAAATTATTGATGAAGTAGCATAAAATTCGGCCTTGATGTAATCGCAAAATAAATTAACGCAATGGAAACCCACTAGAAGTTCAGCAGGAAAGTATTTAATAGTCGCATTTTTAATCTTAGTCTTTTTAGGAATAACAGCAGCTTTATGTGTTAATTTCTCTAAAATACTACTCTTAAAATGGGTAAATAAAATTGCTCAGGTACAAAGTGATTTAACAAAACTAGATAGCTGTATTTTTAAAATTGTAAGATGCAGAAAATAGGTGTAGAATGTATGTTATTAGTGGGGAGAGAAGCTATTACAAGCAGTTCGTAAAAGAGATTAAGGAAATTTCCTTAATCATGGATACCATTGAGAAACAAAATAATAGAAAGAGCTTTTAGTTCTGATAGATTTGATCAGCTCATTCTTCAAAAAAGCCTCGTAACGCCCAGTTTATTCAGCTCAAAAGACTTTCTGATAGCTTAATTAACTTTTCAGTTGCGGTAGATAAAGATGTAGAAAAGATAAATCCTCAAAGCAAACTTTTTACCGCAAGGCAATTTAAAAGCATTGTAAAAATTGATACGGTAAAACCAAGTGTTGCCGCACAGCCAAAAAAGAAATTTTTCGGACGAATTATTGCCGCCATAAACAAAAAGGATAAAAATGGTGTCGACAGTTCAAAATTAACATTTATTAAAACCGTTATTACTGCCGATAACCTCCTCGCTCAATTTGGCATACAACAAATTATAACTCAACACCATTACTATTTAAAACTTTATCGTACTTGAACTTATTCAAAAAATTAGAAGCTGCGAAGACATGAATAAAAGATCCGTATCGATATTGGGTGTTACGGCAAATGTAATTCAGGAAGATCGCAAAAAGTACCTCGCTTCTGGCATGGATGCGTTAGTGCTCAAACCGTTTTTAGAGCAAGAGTTACTGGAGAAATCCTGAATTTATTCGCAAATAACAAACAAATTCTATCAAAGAAGATTTGGGAATAAAGACTAAAGACTAAAGACTTTTCTTTTCCGGTTCATCAACTGTATCTTCAGGGTGTTGGGGAGGTAGTATATCCACCTTTTTTTCTACGATAGTAATTTTTGTAAATACAGCATATTTGCTAGGTGCAATTCCGCCATCATATTTTTCGGCGTAAGCCTGGGTAAATTCTGCTCCAAAATATAAAATAATAGAGGTATAGTAGATCCAAAGCAAAATTACAATAATGGAACTTGCAGCCCCGAATGCAGAGCCTGGGTTCCCTTTTTCGATATAAATACCGATCAAATATTTACCTAAACTGAAGAGTACTGCAGTAAATAGTGCGCCAATGATAGCCGATTTCCATTTAATGATCACATCGGGTAAAACCTTGAAAATTACCGTAAATACTGCGGTTACCGCGGCCAAAGTAATCACGTTATTCAAAATGTAGATGATTAATGCCATGGTATCATCAGCCACAGGAACAACTTTGTCTATTTCAGTTTTTGATAACAATGAAATGAGTTTATCACCCAAGCCTACCACCACGCTATTTACAACTAATGAAACCAGTAATAAAAATCCCATTGAAACGATTAAAGAAAAGGAGAGTAGCCTGTTGGTAATCATTTTTAGCCAGCCTTTTTTCGGGATTGCTTTTACCTTCCAGATCATATTGATACTGTCTTGAATTTCGATAAATATGGCTGTGGATCCAACAATTAACACCCCAATACCGATAATTAATCCCATCGTTGATTGGCCAGTTTTATTTGCGTTCTCAACGAAACCTTGTAACTGAAGGGTAGCATCTGGACCCACCATATCACTCACTTGCGCAAAGAACTTATTCCTGGTTTCTGTATTCATTTTATCACCGAAGAAAATGGTAGCAGCAGATAAAACGATAATGATTAGTGGGGTTAAAGAAAATATGGTATAATATGCTAAAGAAGCACTTAATTTAGTGATTCTATCTTCAGCAAAACCCTTCCCAGCTGCTATAAAAAGATGATAAAGTGCAATAAAAAACTGTTTGATTTTTTTGATTAATCTCATTTAAAAAGTTAAAAAGGATAACCAATCCCAATATTAAAAATTAAATTCTGTCTGCGCCAATCCTTATTTCCAAATGCGATATCATCAAACACCCAACGCTGACCCTCGGCAAGATACGGTTTACGAACAGGAAATGCTACATCCAAGCGAACTACAAAAATTGAGGCATCAACACGCAATCCTGCTCCGGTACCTACAGCTAATTCGTTGAGCACATTTTTTAATTTAAATTCCGAACCTGGCCTGCCAGTATTTGCCGTTCCAGGAACGCCCATATCCTCTTTGCGTAACCAAATATTTCCAGCATCGACAAATAAGGCGCCATATAGAATACTTACAATTTTAAATCTAAGCTCCGAATTCAGCATTAATTTGATGTCACCACCTTGATCAGCAAAAATAGCATCATCTGGTACTTTGTATGTTCCGGGACCTAAGGTTCTGGCCGGAAATGCCCTGATGTCGTTACTACCACCAGCAAAAAACTGTCTAACAAATGGGAGTGAGGTACTATTTCCATAGGCATAACCGTAACCTAAATTCAATCTGTTTGCCCAGGTTACATTTCTGGTCACTTTGTAGTAATCTCTTAAATCTGCTTCTAATCTCACAAATTGCGATAAAGGAACGTTAAAAATAGAACGTTTGCCTTGTTCATCTTTTGGAACAAACGTTCCCCAAACATTACCACCAGTTTCTAGTGCACCGTAGAAAAATGTGTTATTTCTGCGGTTGGTTTCCATTTGGTTGGTATAAGTGAAGTTATAGCTACTACCAATAATAAGTTGATTTTCTAAAGTTGTTCGCAGTAAAGGATTAACCCTAAACAAACTGTCTCTAACATTTGAATCAGGGAAACCTGTTGAAATGTAACTTACCGAAATCGGGTTAAAATTATGCTCCTTGTACTGATTTTCTTTGAAGTTATATCCAAATTCTCCTTTAAAGGCATGCAAAGTATATTCTGATCCTCTGTTCAACATCTGGTAAGATAATGAAGCGATTGTTTTAGGGATAAAGGCTGTAGTACTATTGGGCTTATAAAACGGCACAATAAATCTTGGAAAGGTTAACTTTCCCTCTGCTGTAAGGGACAGTGAATTTTTACCTAATGAAGTACCTCTGGTTTGCGTTTCAAAACCACCACTCACACTAACATCCAGTTGCTCAGCCCCCCTGAAAAGGTTTCTGACAGTTTGCGTAACCTTTACTTCCGAACCTACGAAGTTGTTCGATTTACTAGTGCCCGTTACTGAGAAGGTAAGTGAATTTTTCTTTAGCGGTGTTAAGTAAATGTTCAAATCCAGTTCGTTATTCTTGAAGCTATCCACTGGTAAAAATTCGGCTCTAACATCTTGAAAGGCACCGATATTTACCATCCTGTTTAAGGATTGGTTATGGTCTTTGCGGTTATATGCTTCCCCTTTTTGAAAGAAAACCAATCGGTCGAATAATCTGGGCTTGAAGGTATTGCGGTCATCGTAAATATTAAAATCATGATACTCCAAAGGCTTCAATTTACGCAGTATACTATCTCTGCGGAGCGAGTAATTCGGATAAATTTTAATATTTTTTATGGTATAGGGTTTCAAAGCCGCGTCTGGAGCAATATCTTTAACCTTAACCGTAACATCTACCAGGTTTTTACCTAGCGTGCTATCTACCTGCATAATCAAATAATCAGGACTGAAATAGAAGTATCCACTCTCTTTTAAGTCGTTATCAATTCTGATTCGCTCGTTTTTATAAACATCCAAGTCATAAAAGTCTCCGACTTTTAATAGCGTTTTATCTTTATTGGCATTAATGATTTTAGTTAACACGCCAGAATCAGGAGGGAAAGTGATTTTGTTAATTTTATACCTCTCGCCAGTAACAGCAGTATAAACTGCCTTTCCTTTTTTATCTTTAACCACGGTGTCGCCTGTTACCGCTGCTTGTAAATAGCCTTCACTTAATAAATAGCTAGTCAATACATCGTTATTGTATTTCAATTTAACTTCACTCAAAAGCACAGGCGGCTCACCTTTTTTCCTGATCCAGTTTCTCAAACCTTTAGGCTTTTTAGGTTCACCAGCAAAGTTGTAGATAGCCAGTTTGAGTTTGTTATTCGGGCGGGGCCGGGTTTTACTTTTTAAATCAGTCTTTACTTGTTTCTCATCATCAATTTTCCCTGATGAATCTGGGTTGATGATCACATCTGCTCCCGTATATAAAATTTGTCCAGGTTTTAAGGATTTCGTACTACTGCAACCTGCATAAACTAAACAGGCCAATACAAATAAAATAGGTCTAGTTAGTTTTCTCATTTTGTGCTTTCTGTTCAATGTTTCTTGTTCTTCTATTGCGTTTTTTCTGGAAAATTTCTCTGAATTTGTTGTAATCAACTACTAACGTAAAACCTAATCCGGTTTCAATAATCTGACCTTGTACAATTACATCGTTTTGGTTACGTCTGTAGGCTCTTAAACGGTACCTTCCATCGGCAGATAAGGCATATTCTACGTTTACATTACCCGCAATATCGGTAGATTTTTCTCCTGGTGCTTGCGGTCCTTCCAATGCAAATGAACTTCCGACGGTAACGGTTAACCTATCGTTCAATAGTTTCTTAGATAAACCAATTTCCAAGTCCGTTTTTTGTTGCATAGATCCGGTAGAATAATCTTCTGATGAATTTACACCGAAGTTCAAATCAACGCCTTGAATTAAATCGGAGGTTAAATTATTTAATTGTTCTGTTAATAGTTTACTCACGCTTGATCGGGCAAGTGTAGAAACACCACCGCCACCGCCAGACAAGCTTTGGAAAGGATTGTTTGCAATAAATCGGTTGAGTGCCAATAATGCAAAAACCTGTTTATTTAGTTCGCTTTCATCACGATTAACGTTTTGAAGTCGGGTATAAGACAAACTCCCAATTTCTGTAGCTCTTTCATTTTCAGGCAAATCGATTCTGAATGAAATAGTAGGTTTTAATAACTCACCTTTCATCATTAAATAAACTTGAAATGGAATTTTGGTTTTGGCCTGTACTAAATCTGGCTGGTTAAGCAAATCAATAGGAGCAGCATTAACTTCATACATTGCCGTTAAATTGGCATTAGCAGAAGTGGGCTCACCTGTCCAGACGATCGTACTGCCTTTCACAATTCGGAATTCCTTTTTACCTAATGGCCCAACAGATAAATTGTAAGAACCATCCACCACTTCGTAACGTCCGGTTAAACTTATTTTTCCGCTTGGATCCATGGTTGCATTCAAGTCAGCATCTCCCTTTATGTTAAGTGCATCCCCATTTGAGGGGTCAACAACAACATTTAGTTCTGCTTCTGGATCTATTTTCACTGCAGCAACTAAATTTATTCCCTTTACTGGCGATTTGCTGATGCTATCTATCTTAAGTGCTTTTTGACCGTTAAAAGGAGGTGCATCGGCGTCAATAAATTGAACAATTCCATCCTGATCAATGATTGATGGATCACTCGAAGGTAAAGCAAAGAAGAACTTAGTGCCTTTATTTACCGTGATATTCATGTTTACATCTGGCTGGTTTAAATCGCCACGAACTTTAATGTCGCTGGTTAAATAAACCGTACCATAAATCATCTCATTATCGGCAGCAGTAGAATTAATTGCCCGGAAATTGTTCATTCTGATATCCAAACCGAAGCGATAATTTTTATAATCTGTCGTTAAAACCTTTCCATTAATAGTTGCTTTCTGGTTCAAAGAATCAATTAATGTAAAGTTATTAAAGGCAATCCCCTCGTTAGTAAAAGATATCTTCTCGTTCGGCAAACGGAAGTATGAATTTACATAAGCCACATTTATTCCAGCGTTATTAAAGGTTAAATCGCCTAATATTTTTGGCGCAGTTAATGCCCCCTTAACTGCTAACGCCCCAGTTAATGTACCCGTTCCATTTTTCAGCTGCCCTTGAGATAAACTCTCGATATTTTTCATCTCGATTTTATCGATATTCACGGTTAAATCCAAAGCGCTTTGAGGGGCGGTGTAATAAAATCCATTCACTCTTAAATCGTGAACACCAGTTAAAGCCACATTAATTTCAAAGGCATTTTGTGTATTGTTATTAGCAGCCACACGCAAAGTACCAAGCTGGTCTTTTTGATAACGTAACTGATCTATCGTTAAGTTGGCTTCAAACTTGGGGGTCGATGCCAAATCTTTCACATTCGCAGTTCCGTTTAAACGGCCGCCAACTAAAGTAGTATCCGTTTCTGCGAATTTGGTTAGCGTTTCCAATTGAAAATCTTTAAACTCAACACTCAAAGGTGCATTTGGCTGGGTGGGATTGCTATTTATTGATAGCGACTGACCGCTATTGCTAATTGCAAACTGATTGACTAATATTCCGGATTGACCGAATTGAATAAAATTATCTTGTGATACGACCCACTTTTGATAATCCAATAACAGTTTCTGCGGGTCCAGTGTAAATTTAAAATCTTTGTTTATGGATTGAAAATTACCGCCAATTACATATTTATCTTTCAATTGTCTATCGCGAAGGAAGATATTAACACCCAATAAGTTGTTTAGTGCTTCACCACTTATTTCGGTGTTGAACAAGGCAATGGAAGGACTTTGCAAACTCTTCACCGTTAGTGCATAATCGAGTTTGTTGTTTTCGTTATTAATGTTAATTGAAGTAGTATCAATTTTAAAATCTCCATAAACTACCTGCGGGAAATTTCCTTTAATCTGTATACTGTCTTTCTGGGTATCAATTAAACCATAAAACTGCGATTGTTTGAAAACAGTCAGCTCTGGTACAAACTGTTTCAGTAATTTCGAATCATAAATTTGAACAGCGAACCTCATCCTCTGATCAGGAATTTTGGTTACCTGCCCAAAAGAATAATATTTGTTGATTTCGTTAATGAATGCACTACCGATTTTTGTCAGCTCGTACTTCCCATCAATTTTTGCCGATATGATTTCCGACTTCAACGAAAGTTCATTTTCTGTAGCTGTCGACTTTGCCCGAACTGAAATGGTATCAACATTGATTCTTTGCGCATCTTTAGCCAACTGCAAGCCTGTAATATCTACCGAACCATTTAAATAATCTGCATCGGCAGTTTTTAAATCAACTTTTATTAAACCAGCAGCGCTTAACAACGTTGGACTAAAGTTGAGGGCCTGAAGATTTAATTGTTTTAAGTTCAAATCAGCTTTTACGGCAGGGTATTTCCCCGCAAGGTTGGCTTTGGCATCCAGAAGGAAATTTACGTTGCTATCTGGCATGTTACCTTTAATGGTAACGTTCTGATTAGCATAAGTTCCTGCCAGATTTAAGTTTCGGTAAGTATATTTATTGTAGTAGGCATTTAGCACCCTGGCGTTGAATTTGGCATTTATTTTTTTAGGATCAAGCCCCGTTCCCACCACGTTAGCTTTAACCGTTATTCGCCCTAATTTAGGCTGCATTTTTAGCAAGCGACCAACATTAAAATTGTTCAAAGAAACATCAGCTTTATAATTCTCTCTCCCGTTTGGTCCGCTCATCGCTGCGGTTAAAATTGCACCTCCCATATCGGTTTGAATGTTCATGTTGGTCTTAAAGTCCGTCATCGAACCTTTAAATTTACCATTGGCATTTATCACATTTGGCAATTCGATTGTAGATGGAAGCGATCTTCTTGGAACGGCAACTAAAATATCACTCTTCGTAACGTAGAGTTTTTTAATATTCAAATCAAGGAAAGTTTTGTTAATGTCGGGCAAACCTTTAGCAGTTCCGCTAATATCGATTTGTGTATTTTTTAATCCTGTAATTTGCAAGCGAGGAATGTTAAGGTTATTTAAATAGCCATTCACATCTGCATTTATTTTTATTTTTTCATTGCGGTAATTCGCTGGGATGGCATCACTAAAATAACCCGCATCTTTTAGTCCGATGGTTGTATTTTTTAAGCTTAATGCTAATTTCACTCTTTCAGGATGTTTGGTTAAATCATCCATCGAAGTAAAATTTAATTCCGTAGCATTTTCAATGGTGGTATTTGGTGTTTTTAAAACAAAGTTGCTTAGCTTTATTTGCTTGTCGTTGTAAACAGCGTTTCCTTTTAACTCATTCAACGCAAAACCACTTTTCTCCTTTAGCGAACCATTTTTAACATTGGCCTTAATGCCCTCGGTACCGTAACTTACATCGCCGGCGCCAAAATTTAAACCAGTAATTTTTAAATGATTAAAATCCATTCCCTTAGGCGCAGCTTTTGCACCTAAGTTGTCAAATTGCACATTATTGTCAGCCAGGCTAATATTTTTAATCATCAAGCCCAGCGCCGATTTTTCAGCAACAACGTTGTCTTCGACCTTTTTTAAGTCGTTACCTGGAGCAGGTTTAAAAGCAAAGAGGATATTCGATTTATTTAACTTAGCATCTTCTACCGAATATTTACTATTCGTTAAATCGACTTTCAAGTTAATCAGGCCCAATTCCTTAACATCCGCTACTGCCTTCGTAGTAGAAATCTGATCGTCGTAATTTACTTTCACATTGTTGAAAGCAAAGTTCTCTACCTCAATCAATGGCAGTTTTCCCGTTTCTTTCTGGCTGCTATCTACACTATTGGTAACATGTTGGACCAGTTCTACCAAAGGTTTTTGCTGTAAATATCTAAGCGAGGTATTATTCAACGCCAAATCTCGAATCACGTAATGCTGACCAGCTAAATCGAAAGTTTTCAGTTTTGCCTTAAATGCGCCAAGGTAAATTTTAGCATCATTACCCGCCACATCATCGCGATAATTAATGCCTATATCTTCAAAAGAAACCTTATCGACAGAAAACTTCATGGTGGATGTGGTATCCTTATCCACCTTTTCCTCCGGCTTCTTTTGATCGCTCATAAAAGCATCAACTAAAAAAGAAAAGTTGAAAGTAGTGTCTGGCGCAATCCTTTTAACGTTGGCACGTATGTTTTTTAGCTCAACACTGTTAACCTCAACAGTATTGTCCATTAACTTAAATAAACTAATATCAACCGCTAATTTTTCAGCAAATAACAAAGTATCACCTTTTAAGTCTTCGATATAAAACTTGTTTAACACCACATCTTTGGGTAATGCGATTTTAATACTTTCAAGGCTAACTTCAGTCTTTGTTTTCGTTTTAAGGTAATCAATAGCTTTTCCCTTAACAAAATTTTGGACTGCAGGGATGTTGAGCGAGAGCGCAATCGCGACCACCAAAATGATGATTGATGCAATTACCCAGAGCAAAATTTTTAAACTTTTACGTACGTATTTATTCAAAGCGAATGTGTTTGGTGGTTGTTAAATGCCAAAAGCGTGCCATTAAAATTAAATTTAAGACAGTTATTTGTAATTACTACAAAAATTAAACTAAATTGTTCGCCCGCTATAAAAATTTAACAATAGCTATTTATTAAAGCATTAAAAATGAAATTATTAAATCTTAATATAACCTTCGAACAGTACAATGGGGTTAGCGAATTAAAGGAGCAAGACGCAGCACTTTGTGAAAATGCAGAGAAAGCATTAACAAGTTCGTATTCTCCTTATTCAAGATTCAGGGTAGGAACCGCTATCAGGCTGGCTTCAGGCGAGATAATACTAGGAAGCAACCAGGAAAATCTGGCCTATCCTTCTGGTTTATGTGCCGAGCGTGTTGCGCTTTTTTCCATTGGTGCGGCCTATCCAAATTCGGTGATCGAAAGTATGGCCATTACTGCGCAAACCGATGCCTTTGAAATCCTGAAGCCCGTTACCTCTTGCGGTGGTTGTTTGCAAGTAATGGCCGAATTTGAAAGAAAGCAAGCATCGCCAATTGAAGTAATCTTTTACTGTTTAAACGGCGAAGTTTTGAAAGTGCCCAGTGTACAAAGTTTGTTGCCATTCTCTTTTGTAGAAGATCGTTTAGGGGCTGAAGTTTAAAAATAGTTGAAAATGGACAGTTCGGTAGTGATTGGTGAGTTCAGGCCTGCTATCGCTGCAAGTCCTCGCTTTTATAAATGCAGAAAATGCTTTTAATCTGCGAGCCATTCCCTTTATAATCTTCGGTTGAAGTTTTTGGGTCGGGTTTCAGTCCCATCCATAATATTATTCTTTAAAAAATGCTTTTTATTTCTTGATATTCAATAAATTAGAAGAAAAATCATCAATATGGAGAATGAACAGAAAAATATTTTAACTCGGCGAAGGTTGTTACATTTGCTTGCGATGTCTTCAATTGGTTCAGCTGCACTGCCTTCTCAAGCTTTTGCCGATATTAAATCGCAAAGCGATATTTTTGATGATATTAAGAAACCTATTTTCATTCTTGCAAATTCTGGTAAAAAAGGTAAAATCGGTGACGGAGAAATCAGTTTTAAACTTAATAAAAGCCAAACCGATGGCCATGTCGGCATAACCGAATCTACACTACCTGTTGGTTATTTGGGCGCCCCGCCACATTATCATAAAACTTTCGATGAGATTTGTAGAGTGACACAGGGCGTTTTAACCATTATGGTTGGCAATGAATTGTTTGAGGTAAAAGCTGGTGATTGGCATTTACGTCCGCGAGGAATTGTTCATAGTTTTTGGAACACAGGCAAAGAAACCGTAAAGTTTATAGAATTGTACAGTCCGGCTGGCCACGAAGCATATATGAGCGATTTGGCTGACTTGTTTATTAATAATCAACGACCAAAACCTGGTGATTTGGATCGACTGGCGAAACAATATGATATCACTTTTGATTGGCCAAGGTTAAAAGAGATCATGGATAAATATAAAGTTCATTTGTAATAAAAGAGCCAGAAAGGTTTATTTCAAAGTCACATCCAAATAAATCGAGTGGCGGCTATAAGAATCGTAAATTGGTTTAAAAGTAACACTTGAAAAAACTGATGAATTTACGGCCCAAGCTTATATTCGGATCACTAAGCCGGTTAAAATTCCAGGAGTACACAGTTATGAGTTAATAGGAGATTATAAACATGAGCGTGGCGCAACGCAGGTTAAACTTTCCACTTCTAATGTGGTGCAAGTCATTTTCAACTAAATAATGAAGTTTTACATATTGTTTTTTGTTACAATCTATTTTGAATTTCTACTGTTAAGCTATAAACAAAAATACTATGTGGGTTTTATGGGCTATGCTGGCAGCAATATCAGCTGCATTGGTAATTGTACTAACAAAGGCGGGATTAAAAAATGTAGATTCCAGTTTGGCTTTTGCCATTCAAGCCGTCTTAATTTTACTCATTACCTGGGGAGTAGTGTTTTATCAGGGCAATTTTAGCGATTGGAAGGCAATCGAAAAAAATGCATGGATATTTCTGCTTTCGGCAGGGGTTTTTACATCGTTGTCAACTTTGTTTTCGTATAAAGCGTTATCAATGGGTCCAGCATCTTATGTGGCTACTATTGAAAGAACCTCTTTAGTGATTGCTATTGTTTTATCGATCATCTTTTTGAAAGAAAAAATCACCTGGCAAATTGTAGTTGGTGGCACGGTGATGATTGCCGGTGCGGTACTCATCGCTTTATCAGATTCTGCTGAGTAATCTTCAAACAATTTCCCAAGGTTTTTTGAACAGGTTTGATATACTCTAACCTAATTACAAATTGCCTCGCCGATATTTCCGGTACTTAAATGTGAATAACCTGTTTTTACACTGTGCAATCATTTTTATTATATTTACGGCTGCCAATTTCTGTAGATAAATGAGTGAAGAATCAGATCAAAACCTAAATCCAAACGAAGAGCATAAACATACCATTACACCAATTAACGGTCTGTACGAAAATTGGTTCCTCGATTACGCATCTTATGTAATTTTGGACAGGGCAGTTCCTCATATTCATGATGGATTAAAGCCTGTTCAGCGTCGTATTATGCACTCGCTTAAGGAAATGGACGATGGACGTTTCAACAAAGCAGCGAATGTAATTGGTAACACGATGAAATATCACCCTCACGGCGATGCTTCTATCGGCGATGCGATGGTGCAGATTGGGCAGAAAGATTTGCTAATTGACATGCAGGGTAACTGGGGTGACCCCATTACTGGCGATAGTGCTGCGGCACCGAGATATATTGAAGCCCGGTTATCTAAGTTCGCTAATGAAGTTGTTTTCAATCCTGATACTACGGAGTGGCAGTTAAGTTATGATGGACGTAACAACGAACCGATTACTTTACCGGTGAAATTTCCATTGTTATTGGCACAAGGGGCAGAAGGTATTGCGGTTGGTTTGGCTACCAAGGTAATGCCCCATAATTTTATCGAATTGTTAGATGCCTCCATTGATGCGCTGAAAGGCGTTCGGCCTAATATTTTGCCCGACTTTTTTACGGGTGGAATGGCCGATTTTTCAAACTATAATGAAGGTCAGCGGGGGGGGAAAATCCGTGTTCGTGCTAAAATTACAGAAAAGGATAAAAAGACACTGGTTATAACGGAAGTTCCCTATAGTACCACTACCAGTTCCATCATTGATAGTATTTTGGCCGCCAATGATAAGGGCAAAATAAAAATTAAGAAAATTGAGGACAGTACAGCGGCTCATGTAGAAATTATTGTGCATTTAGCACCCGGTATTTCGCCGGATGTGACCATCGATGCACTTTATGCTTTTACCGCTTGTGAAGTTTCCATTTCCCCAAATACATGTATTATTCAAGGTGACAAACCACACTTTATGAGTGTGAATGATATCTTAATTGAAAATACAAAGCATACAAAAAGTTTATTGAAAAAAGAATTGGAGATTCGCCTGCACGAGTTACAGGAGAAAATTTTCTTCAGTTCGCTTTTAAAAATATTTATTCAGGAAGGAATGTATAAAAATCCTGAATATGAAAATTCTGCCAACTTTGATACGGTAGTTGAGGTTTTACACTTGCTTTTTGATCCATTTAAGCCATCGCTCTATCGCGAAATATTACCTGAGGATTTCAAGAAACTGATCGATAAACCAATGAGTAGCATCACCCGGTTTGATGTGAAAAAGGCCGATGAGCAAATGAAAAACCTGGAGGATGAAATCAAAGTGGTTAAAAATCACTTGAAACATCTAACCGAATATGCCATCGCCTGGTTTCAAAAACTAAAAGATAAGTATAGCAAAGGCAGAGAACGAAAAACCGAGATCCGTTTATTTGATAGGGTAGAGGCATCAAAAGTGGCTTTGGCAAATGTTAAGTTGTATATGAACCGCGAAGACGGTTTCATTGGAACCGGTTTGCGTAAAGATGAATTTATTGCCGATTGCTCTGATATTGATGAAGTAATTGTTTTCCGTGAGGATGGAAAATGCATGATTACCAAGGTTGCCGATAAAACTTTTGTTGGCAAGGGAATTATTCATGCACAGGTTTTTAAGAAAAACGACGAGCGGACAATTTACAATATGATTTATAAAGATGGTTCTTCAGGAACCGCTTACATCAAACGTTTCGCAGTTGTCGGGGTTACCCGTGATAAGGAATATGATTTAACTAAGGGTTCGAAAGGTTCGAAGGTTTTATATTTCACAGCTAATCCAAATGGTGAGGCAGAAGTGGTTAACGTTGCCTTAAAGCCGCATTCAAAGTTACGTAAACTACAATTTGATCAAGATTTTGCAGAAGTTGCTATCAAAGGTCGTGGTTCGCAAGGAAATATCATTTCTAAATATCCGGTCAAGAAAATCATTCTGAAAAGCAAAGGGGTATCTACTTTATCGGGATTAAAAATTTGGTATGATGATTTACTGAAGCGTTTAAATGTTGATGGACGAGGGAAGTATCTAGGCGAATTTGATGGCGATGACAGAATTTTACAGGTTCATAAAGATGGATATTACGAGCTAAGCTCTTTTGAACTCAGTAATCACTTTGATGATGGACTAATTCTGATTGAGAGGTTTGATGCCGAAAAGATATTTGCTGCTGTTCATTTTGAAGGAAAAGCACAAAATTATTTCATCAAACGCTTCAATTTTGAATTACAGACGAATGGTAAAAAGGTAGTTTTTATTAGCGAAGAACCAAAATCGAATTTATTATTTCTCACGTCAAATCCTGCCGCTAAAGTAGTGGTTGATGTACTGAAAGGCAAGACACAAATTCCGGAAACACTTGACTTAACATTGGCCGAACTGATTGATGTAAAAGGTTTGAAAGCCAATGGAAATCGTCTATCACCTCACGATGTTCGAAAGGTAATTTTAGAAGATCCTGAAATTGAAGCGGAAGAAGCTAATGAAAATGAGGGTAGTGGAGAAGATAAAACTTCGGTTGAAGAGGATACTGTGGAGATAAAAGAAGGTAACGAGGAAGCGGCTCCAGAAAACGTAGTGCCTAATAAAGCTGACCAGTCTACACAGGAAAAGTCAAAGCCTAAATTTGAACGTAAGCCTGATGTGATGGCTGAAAAGACAAGCGTGACGGAAAATCCACAGGCTGAAGAAGCAGTCGATGAAGCCCAAGCTGTTGAAAAACCAGTTAAGGATCCTAAAGCAGATGCGGTTAAAAATCAGCCAGCTACAGAATCGGAGAAACCAAAAGAAGAAAAGCCTGTTAAGAAAGTTGATTTCGAAATCACCAATCCAGATGATATAGAAATTGATGAAAAAGGACAGTTGGGATTATTTTAAAAGCTTGATGAAATATGAGAGTTTTTTTATTTTTATTATTTATTTCTTTTTCAACTGTTGTATTTGCTCAAGATAGAGTCGCGGAAAAAATAATTCAAAAGTTTCTGATAGATTTTAATTCAGCGATGTACGATGATATTTACGGGACCTTTTCTAGTGGATTCAAATTGAAAATGACAAAAGAAGAAACCACTAAATATCTAAGTAGAATTCATGATATGATTGATGGTTTCAAGTCCGCAGAGTTTAAATTTATGCAGGATAGAAATTTTTACTATCTTTTTTCTTGTAAAGATAAAAATATCAATGCTGATTTCCTTTGTAGTATAAATCTTGATGGTAAATTCGACTACCTAACGTTTAAAAGAATTGGCGGATCAGGTAATCCTCCGATAGTTGGCAAGCTAAAACAATAATATCTTTCAATTACTTATCTTCTAAATATAAAAACTATATTTGCGCTACTCAAAGGGGTGCTTTTTGTTTTGCAATTTCTTTTGCAATCAAAAGGCTGAGATTACACCCATTTTAAGTGAAAAGTCAACAGTGAAAAGTGTGAGGAACTTTCAACTTTGAACACTAAACTTTCAACTTAAATGCACCTGATTCGGATAATGCCGACGGAGGGAAGAGGTTAAATTTATCTTACTGTTTCGCCCTGAAAGCAGTTTTCAATTATTTTTTATTAGTCGGAAGACATAAAATTATTGTTAATGAATTTTCAAGAGTGGTTCAGGCTTTTTCAGGAGCAAATTTTACATACCTCGTTAATCGAATGGCTTGCCGTAGGCTTTGGCGTTTCAGAAGTGTTGCTGGCCAAGAAAAACAACATTTGGCTTTATCCTACAGGTATTGTTTCTATCTTATTATCCATGTATCTACTTTTAAATGTAAAGCTATATGCAGAAATGTGCCTTAGTATTTACTATTTAATCATGAGCGTTTACGGTTGGATCATCTGGAAGAAACGCAAAGTTGAAGGGGCAAACCAAGTGGCCTGGAGCACTAACAATCAATTGCTCATAGCAGTTATGATTTCGGTAGTTGGCTTTTTTATTTTCTATTTCGTACTGCGAAACCATACCGACTCAGATGTGCCACTTCTCGATGCATTTGTATCAAGCACAGCCTGGGCAGGAATGTGGCTTTTGGCCAAACGTAAAATTGAAAACTGGATCTTTCTAAATGTGTCCAACCTTGTAGCTGTTCCGCTTCTGTTTCATAAAAAGTTGCCTTTAATGGCTTGCTTAACTATTTTCTTGTTTGTAGTTGCCATTTTCGGTTTTATCGATTGGAAGAAGATTATAGGTAAAAGAAGCCTTCGAACCATTTAACATATCAACCCCATATTGAATCGGAATTCCATGGAAAATACATCAACACAAACCTGGCAGGGAAAGGTACAGGCATTTGCGGCACCATCTGAAGAAATGGGCAAGCTGCACCCGGAGATTTTAGAACTTGCCTATCAGGAAAATTGGTTTAAACTTTTTGTACCCAAGATTTATGGTGGTGCCGGTAAAAAGCTTCCCGAAATATTAAGGTTAGAGGAAGAACTTGCTGAAGCCGATGGAAGCTTAGGCTGGACCATCACTTTGTGTGCCGGAGCAGCCTGGTTCGCGGGTTTTTTAAATCCTAAACTGGCTTCGGAAATATTTGCAGACCGAGAAGTTTGTTTTGCTGGAAGCGGTGCAGTTGGTGGTACTGCGGTTAAAACAAATAATGGTTACCTGATAAACGGCCACTGGAAATATGCAAGCGGTGCTTTGCATGCTACTATATTTACCGCCAATTGTGTACTAAAAAATCCAGATGAAAGCGATGTTCTGGATGAGAAGGGAAATCCGGTTATTAAATCATTTATTCTTAAGCGGGATGAAGTAGAAATTTTAGCAGGGTGGTCTTACTTTGGGTTAATTGCTACTGGAAGCCATGCCTTTGAGCTAAAAGATTTGGTAGTACCAACCAATAGAACTTTTACCATTAATAGTAATATCGAAGTGGCTGATGAAGGTTTTGACTATCCTTTTCTGCAGCTTGCAGAAACTACTTTGGCTGTAAATAGCTTAGGTATGGCAAAACATTTTATTGCACTTGTAGAAGAAGCTTTTAAATCGCGGTCGGGGTTGAAGAGATACAATGAACAACAGATTTTGTTCTTCCAGTCAGAGTTGCGAAAATGTAAAGAAGAGATTGCAGATTTACGCAGCCGATTCTATAATGCCTTCGATCAATCCTGGGACCAATTGATTACATCAGGAAAAATTGAAGAAAATTTACTTTCAGAAGTGAGTTTGATAAGCAGGAAACTCGCTCATGCTTGCCGACGAGCGAGTGATACCTTATTTCCATATTGCGGATTAGAAGCTGCAAAGAAAGAAAGCGTAATTAATAGGGTTTGGCGAGATATCCATACAGCTAGCCAACATGCCTTATTAACTTTTATAGATTAGCAATTGATTACAATGTTCTTGCTTTAATTTTTTTCAGCTCTAGTTCAAAGTTAGTAGTTGAGATCTGCTCCTTCTTGGCTTTCTCGATAGCTATTTCTTGCGTTTTAATTGCTTCTTCAAAGTAACCAATTCGATATAGAATATGAGCTAACGTATCGTAATATCCCGAAATTGGATTTAATTCTATTGAACGCCGACTCCAGAGCATGGCCTTCGTTAAATAATTGATATTTTTAGTTCCAATTTCGTAAAACTTCCAGGCTGCATTGTTTAGTTCATTTGCGTAGTTATTACCTGAAGAACTTATAGATACGATAGATGATGTCACCGTTTTAATGCCGGGAAGTTTCATTAGACTATCCATTTTCTCTTTTGAAACCATCTTCTTTGCGCCCAATTGAAGCGATTGATTTTTTGAATTAACTGTATGGTTTCGCTGTTCAATTTTTTTAATGCTATCTGCACCGATATTCATATAATGATTGTCGTAGAAATATGCCGCCGTTCGCAGGTATGAAGCAGTATCTTTTACTGTACTGTAATACCAGAGCATTTGGTTATTATACGACTTATCGGCTCCACGGTAATCTCTAGACCAAGTTGACCGGGCAAAATTTGCACCTGCCATCGCTTTGTTCAGATTCTTATCTTTCGCCGCCGCAATCATCGTATTTGATATTATTGCATTGTTGAAGGCTACCCTTTTATATTGTGGTTCTGTTTTGTATACGCTATCTATAAGCTTTCGGTTTGTATAGGCAAGCCTGTATGCGGTGCCATCTGCATAGGGTCCGGCCTCTAGAATATAAACAACATTATCATAATTGTTAAAATCACTGATTTTCAAATTACCAACATATTGCTCTATTAAGTCTGCATTGTTCGTAATGCCGATTTTCTTGCGGGCATCAATTAACTTCTTTAATGTTACAGCGTCTCCCTTCTGTTGAGCATCTTTCTCCAGGTCTGAAATTGACTTTTCTTTAAAAGCAGCTTTTGCCCTTTCAACCATTGAAAAATATCTGTTTTTGTCTGTAGAGCTTGCAGATTCACTAAAAAATATTTCTCTGTTCGATCGAAGAAAGATATACGCAGGAAATTGTTTAATATTGCCCGAACGCATGATAGACCGCACGCTGGTATCTGCCATCGTAGTGTTAAATACTACAAAGTTTTCTTCAATTTTTGATATCACCTCTTTGTCATCTAAAGCAGATGTGAAATCTACTTTGGCATTCTCAGGGCGTTTTTTCAAATGCTCAATAGTAGGAGTATTAATAATCAGGAATACCGGCTTTCCGCTTTTTGCAGCTATTGAGAACGCTGCGGTCAATGATTCGGCAGATTTAAGTTTTTGCGAAAAGCTGGCCAATGAAGAAATTAGAAATGCAGTAATAATTAAGATGGATTTCATGAAGAGCGCAATTGGATGATTGAAAAAACAAAAGCCCGCAACATTTGGCTGCGGGTTTAAAATATTATTGATACTGGATATATATCGGTTTTGGTGTGAGTTTTAGCAACTCCTCTGGTGTCATCAATCTGTTAGGTGCTTTCTTCAAATCATTTTTATAGAATAATTTGAAACCTGTAAACTGAACGGGTTCGCTTTGAATAAAATGTCTGTATGTACCTTTTTTCAATTCTGGTTCGCCCCAACCATCCATGTGCATTACAACCTGTACCTCTGGGCGTAATTTAATGTTTTTGGAGTTGGTTACCATTTTTTTGGTAAAACGGTGTAATACAAAAACCTTTGGAGGCAAGTTGTATTTCTTAACCAAATCTGCTAAGTAACCTGTTACATAATTGATGTCAGCTGCATCATAAGTACCTATCTTTTTACCTGGAAGTGATCCATCTTTCATGGAGAATTCAGGGTCGATACCTAAGTGTACATAGGGTAGTTGTAAATATTTTTCGATGTGAGGTAATTCTGCCTTAATGGTACTTAATGCCACCTGAAGATCTAAAAATACGATCGTATTGGGTTGCATCTTTGAAATTTTCAAAACCGAATCAATCTGTTTATTACCCATGCGGTTGATGTATTTTCCATCTTTACCTGGGGTACCGCTTGCTACTGCTGCGATGTAATGTAAACCTGGCTGAACTGGAGTAGTTGGATCTGCTTTCTCCCATTTTTTAACTTCGGTATTTAAGCGTTGCCACATCTCTTTAGGAGCATATTCGCCTAAAGCACCCATTTTTTTTGAGTGCAGATTACCATAATAAACCACAATACGTTTAAATGGCAATATTGCTCCAGCTAGTGGTGTAGGTTGGTTTTTAACCGGCCATCTGCCTGTGGTATCACCGTTAGCCAATTTTTTATCTAAAGAGTCATATAGTTTTCTATCAACAGGTTTCATCATATTTACTGTTGAATCTGTTTTCTTTTTAGAAGTGTCGGCACTTGAGCCATTGCCGCCGCCATTTTTGCCATCTGCTGTACAGTTAGCAAATAAGGTTACTGTAGCAAGCCCGAGCATTAAAGTACCTGCTAATTGAGGAAGTTTCATAGATATTTATTATAGTATTAAAGTGTAGACAGTTTTTCCGAATCTGTTTTGCATGAAAGTAGGATGGAAAACCGGTAGTTTAAAATAAAGTAATTAACATTTACACATTGCAGAATTTGCCAAATACACCTAAGGGTAATTTAACGCCTGCTGTAGCTTGTAAATATAATTCTCCGGTTTCTAAATTCTTAACGCCAGGGAATGAGGTGCGAATTAAATTTTCTACAATAACGGAAGAAAATCCTAAAGAGTAAGTATTCAAAATTAAAAAATGTTCTTTTTCATCCAAAAGCTGAACAACGTCTTGCATCATTTCTTGAATATGATCTTCCAATTTCCATTTTTCGCCATTTGGTCCATGACCGTAAGCTGGTGGATCGAGGATAATCCCGTTGTATTTTTTTCCTCTTTTGAATTCTTTTTTAACGAATTTTAAAGCATCCTCCACCATCCAGCGGGTGTTTTTTAATCCAGAAAGTTCTTGGTTTTCATTGGCCCAGGTAACTACTTGTTTAATCGAATCAACGTGAGTGGTTTCTGCACCGGCCGCGTTTGCAATAAGTGAAGCTGCACCTGTATAAGCGAAAAGGTTTAATACCTTAGGCTGCGGTGTTTTAAATTTTTTGATGGATGATGAGATAAAATCCCAGTTTACAGCCTGCTCTGGGAAAACACCAACGTGTTTAAATGAAGTTAAGCCTAAACGTAGTTTAATGGCAACTTCGTTATTTTTATATTCGACATGCCAACGGTCTGGAATCGATTGGGTTTTCTTAACCCATTCTCCTGACGTTGCCGAGCGACCTCTAAAAGTAATGTTAGCTGTTTTTTTCCACTCTTGCTCTGATAACGTTTTTTTCCAAACTGCCTGCGGTTCAGGGCGAATTAATATTGCAGTACCAAAACGTTCTAATTTTTCAAAATCCCCGCAATCAATCAGTTCATAATCTTTCCAATGGGTGGGGGCTAATAATTGTATCATGTATTAAAATAACTTTAAATTTGGATAATTTCTGATGTATTGATCATCAGTTATCAATGTTAAATTATCTGCAATAGCTTGCGAAATAATCATTCTATCAAAAGGATCTTTGTGAACGAATGGTAATGATAAATATACTTCGAAGTTTATTTTACTTAGTTGAAGTATCTTTATACCAAAATTGTCTAGTAAAATGTAAATGGATTTTAGATCATCTTTGAGCCTAAGTTTTCCAATGTTCATCTTAATTGTAATTTCCCAAATACTCACAATGCTGATAAACTTTTCTGTCTGTTTATCATTTAGAATTTCAATGATCTCTTCACTTATTGAGGATTCTCCATTTATAAAGAATAAGAATATATGAGTATCAAGCAAGAAACGCATTACATGTAATCTTTAAATTCATCCAACGGTTTGTTAAAATCATCAGATATATAAAGAATAGTTCCCTTCGCTGCTCCATATAAACTTTTTGGTTCTTCAACCACATTATTATTTTCTTCAGATGCTTTGAAGAAATTTTTAGCGTGCTTAGCTTTCAAAAAATCAATAAAATCTTCTACCTCATTTACCATGCCTTCTGGTAAGGTTTCTAATTTTTTAATGATATTTTGTGTAGCCGTAGTCATAGCCAAATATAAGGATTTTCTTAAAACTTGTCTTTTGCAGCTTTCATGAAGCGACTTGCAAATACAAAATCATTAAGTTCTTTAATTTCTGTATGGGCAATTTCCTTGTTGCTGCCTTCCCAAAATTTCTTTCCTTCGTGTAAAAATAAGATGTAATCACCAATCCCCATCACCGAGTTCATATCGTGAGTAACCACGATCGTTGTTGTTTTAAATTCCTCAGTTAGCTCTTGAATTAATTCATCAATTACGATAGATGTTTTCGGATCTAAACCCGAGTTTGGCTCATCACAGAATAAGTATTTCGGGTTCATCGAAATTGCCCGGGCAATACCCACACGCTTTTTCATACCACCAGAAAGCTCGGCAGGAAAAAGTTTGTTTTTGCCTGCCAGGTTTACGCGTTCCAAACAGAAGTTTACACGCTCTATCTTTTCTTTGCGAGTTTGATGAGTAAACATGTTTAAAGGAAACATGATGTTATCCTCCACCGTCATACTATCAAATAAAGCCGATCCCTGGAAAAGCATGCCGATTTCTTTACGAACTTCAATACGTTGCTCGTAAGTCATTGGCGTAAAATCACGCCCATCGTATAAAACAGAACCCGAATCTGGCTGGTGCAAGCCAACCATACATTTCAAGAGCGTTGTTTTTCCAGATCCAGAGCCTCCAATAATTAAATTAGTTACTCCTTCTTCAAATTTTCCTGAAATGCCTTTTAAAACGTCGTTCCCAGAGAATGATTTGTATATATCTTTAACTTCAATCATTACAATAACAGTTGAGTAACCAAATAATCGCAAACAAGAATAGAAATACAGCTAATAACAACCGCTCTTGTACTTGCCTGTGAAACTTCTAAAGCACCACCACGAACATAGAAACCTTCATAAGCTGGTACCGAGGTAATGATGAAACCAAAAACAAAAGCCTTAACTAATGCCACAACGATAGTGTAAGGATTAAAATCTGTTGTAATCCCTTGGATATATTCGGCTGGGGTTACTGCTCCGGAAATTGATCCACCAATGTAACCACCAGAAATACTTAAAAACATAGAAATGATAACCAACATGGGCACCATTGTTATTCCAGAGATAATTTTTGGAAGAATGAGGTAACCAGGTGCATTAATTCCCATAATTTCCAGTGCATCAATTTGTTCAGTAACACGCATCGAACCAATTTCTGATGAGATAGCCGAGCCTATTTTACCTGCTAAAACAATAGCGCTAATGGTTGGGCTCAGCTCTAAAATACTCGAATCTCGGTTTACCGATCCAATAATGGTTTTTGGAATAAAATCACTTACCAACTGGAAAGCAATTTGTAAAGTCATTACAGCGCCAATAAATGTAGAAATGATGGCAATTAAACCCAAAGAACCCACACCAACATAATCCATTTGTTTAGCGATTTCTTTGAGATATATTTTCAGTTTTTCCGGCTTTCTGAATACAGACTTGAGTAGCAGGATGTATCTGCCGAAATTGGTAAAATTCATTCCGTATGTATTGCTTAATTTAAATGATCATTTTATATTACTACAAAGAAACGATAAAAAAGTTGGAGCGCTTTGATAATTGCGAAAATATTCGTGGTTTAGAATATAAATATGGTTTTTTGTCAACAAAAATTAATTAATAACTATGAAAGCGGTAATAACAGGAGCAACAAAAGGAATTGGTAGAGCAATTGCAATTAAACTCTGGAACGAAGGTTATCATTTGGCGCTGGTAGCTCGAGGTTTGGAAGAACTTAAAGAATTGCGTGATGAATTGTTTATCACTGGAAGAACAGTTTTAATATACGCGGTAGACTGCGCAGATAAAGATGCAGTTTGTCAATTTTTAAATAATGTAGAAAACGATTTTGGTTTCGCAGATGTATTGATTAATAATGTTGGTGCTTTTTTACCTGGAAGTATGTTGGATGAAGCCGATGAAGCTTTCGAAAAACAACAAGCCCTTAATGTGAATGCGGCTTATTATATGAGTAAATTTTTTGGAAAAAAAATGCGTACAGCTCAACGTGGGCATATATTCAATATTTGTTCGATAGCAAGTAAAGCCCCTGTAGAAAATGGTGGAAGTTATAGTGTAACAAAAGCAGCGATGTTAAGTCTTAACAATGTATTGCGGCAAGAGTTAGCTCCTCACAATGTTAAAGTAACTGCTTTTTTGCCGGGTTCAACAAAAACCTCATCCTGGGAGGGGACGACTATTCCGGATGAAAAATTTGTACAGCCCGAAGATATTGCAGAAACTTTATTTACCATTTTGAATTTAAGTAAAGGGGTAAATGTTGATGAGGTTTTGATTACTCCGCTGAATTTTTAAACACACACACAAAATGAACAGCGTTATGGAAAAGAAGCTTTTTAGAAACGAACACGATAAGATGATTGCCGGTGTAGCTTCTGGACTTGCAGATTACATGCAGGTAGAGGTTACCATAGTGAGGCTATTATTTGTGCTATCAACCATTTTTATGGCTGGAGCCGGCTTAATTGCTTATATCGTGATGTGGATTATCGTGCCGGTTAACAATGACCCATCGCTAAAATTCACAAAATTTAATGATTATTTTAATAAAAATAATCCAAATACACCGCCATTTGGAAATGCAAATCCTTTTGGAGGAACTACCAATACTGGAAATACAAACTGGTCTCAACCGATAAACGAAACGGAGAAAAAACCATTTGAAACGCAGCCAGACTTTGGTAAAATGAGCAAGCCGAATGATGCTGGAAGAACCGTGGCTGGTTTACTCCTTTTGGTAATTGGTTGCATATTTTTGATGCGGGAGCTTGACTTTATTCCCGAATGGTTTACCATTCGCAACCTCTTCAAGTTTATGTGGCCGCTTATTTTTATCGCTTTAGGAATTGGCATTATTGCGAAATCAAAAAGAAAAAATGAGTGGGCAACATTTCAAAATCAACAAGCTCAGGAGGAAGAAAAAAAGGCTGCCGATTTTACTGAAACTACAGTGGTAGAAGAGGAACCCAAAAACGACAACAATTCTACATCAACTACTCACCCTCAAGCATAAGCATTATGAAAATAGATAGATTAATTTGGGGTATTTTACTGCTTTTTATTGGTGGTGTACTTCTACTAGAAAACTTTGGTGTTATTGATTTTTACTGGCGTAGCATTTGGGGCTTTTGGCCAGTGTTTTTAATCATTGCTGGTTTAAACATATTATTCAACAGAAACAATTCGCAAACCGGTAGCATCATTTCGGTTGGAGTTTTAGTGGTGGCATTGGCATTTTTATTTTATAAAGGCCAACAAGAACCTAGTCAAAGTGGTTGGTGGGGCCATAAGTTTAAGAAAGATATCGATATTACTATCGATGATAGCGACAATGACAACGATGATGAAAGTGACCATACCGATACTGCATTTAATAGCTTGAAATTGGCGGAGCCTTTTGTTGCAGCGGAAAACGCTAAGAAAACCGTTTTAAATATTTCCGGTGGTGGAATTTCGTTCAACCTTGACGGCGAAACATCTGAACTGATTAATGCTCAGGTTAAAAAAAGACATGGTAATTTCTCTCTGAAGAAATTAATTACCGATTCGGCAACTGTGCTTACTTTTAGTATGGACAACAGAAAAAGCAAATGGAAATTTGGCGAAAATGGTAACGATGTAGATTTTAAATTGAACAAAGCTGCCAATTGGGATATTCTAATGAAGCTTGGTGCTGGTGAAGCCAATTTCGATTTCGCCGATTACAAAGTTCGTACTTTCCGCTTTGATGGTGGTGCAGCAGCGCTGGATATTAAATTCGGCGATTTACTTCCCATTACTGATGTAATTGTAAAATCGGGCGTGGCCGATGTGAAAATTAAAGTACCAACAAATTCTGGTTGCCGCATTAAAACAAAAACAGGCTTATCTGCCAAAGATTTTGATGGCTTTGAAAAACTTAGCGATGGCGTTTACGAAACCTCAAACTATAAAACATCAACCAAAAAGATTTTTATCAATTTAGACGGTGGATTAAGTAGCTTTGAAGTGTCAAGGTATTAGAAAGCTCAAAGAATAAAGCGAAGAGCGGGATGCTGTTCGGAAATAAAATATTAATCATACAAAGCCCTCCCTTCTGGGGAGGGTTGGGAGGGGCTTATGGAATACACAGTTGTAATTAATGGAAAACCTCAAGGCCCATATAGTTTAGCTGAACTTAAAAATTTAGATATTAAACCCAATACATTCATTCGCAAACCAGGAATGGATGACTATAAAGAAGCTCACGCGATGGAAGAATTGCGTGAGCTTTTAGGTTTTAAGTATCAAAAGACAGCGCCTCAATATTTTGCCGCTTTCGATCAGCGATTGTTGGCTTCGGTGATTGACCATTTCATCATCTTTGGATTTTACTCGGTTATCATTTTAGTTAGCTTTGTTTTTATCCAAGGGAAAGATGCCCGTATAATGGCATTTTTGATTCCATTTCCATCAATTTTTATCATCAAGCTTATTTATGGGAGTGTTGCCGAATCTTCTGCTTCACAAGCTACAATCGGGAAAAAATTACTCAACATTAAGGTAACCGATCTCGAAGGATCACGGATTTCATTTGGTAGATCTTTAGCCAGAAATTTCTCCAAAATCCTTTCTGTAGTGCCAGTTTTTTTTGGTTATTTGTACAGCTTCCTAAACAAAAAAAACCAGTGCTGGCATGATATAGCAGCCGATGCACTGGTGATTAAAGACAGGTTGATATAGAATAAAAGTCATTCTCTCCTTCAAAATTCTCTCATTCAAATTTCTATCTATATCTTTGCAATCACATGGAAAATTTATCGGTAAAGCATGATTTAGAAGGCGGTTATTGCAACAGTTTAACCACTTATTCGAGGTTTTTAACTCGTGAAGTAAAAATCGGTGACATCGCTTTGGGGGGGCACAACCCCATTCGAATACAATCTATGACCACTACCGATACCATGGATACCATCGGAACGGCTGAACAAACCATACGCATGGTAGAATCGGGTTGCGAATACGTTCGAATTACCGCTCCAAGTATTAAAGAGGCGGAAAATTTAGCCAATATCAAAAAGGAGTTGCGGTTCCGTGGATATGATGTTCCGCTAATTGCTGATATCCATTTCACGCCGAATGCTGCAGAAATGGCTGCAAGAATTGTGGAAAAGGTGCGTGTAAACCCTGGTAATTACGCCGATAAAAAGAAATTTGAAAATTTAGAGTATACTCAAGATGCTTATACAGCAGAGCTGGAAAGAATCAACAAAAAATTCATTCCGTTAATAAAAATCTGCAAAGAGTACGGAACAGCAATGCGTATTGGTACCAATCATGGATCGCTTTCTGATCGAATTATGAGTCATTATGGTGATACGCCACGAGGCATGGTAGAATCTGCAATGGAGTTCATCCGCATGTGCGAGGCGGAAAATTATTACAATCTGGTTATTTCCATGAAAGCCAGCAATACACAAGTAATGGTTCAGGCCTACCGTTTGTTAGTTGAAACCATGGCGAAAGAAGGCATGAATTATCCGTTACACTTAGGTGTTACCGAGGCGGGCGATGGCGAAGACGGTCGGATCAAATCAGCTGTAGGAATTGGAACTTTACTAGAAGATGGTTTAGGCGATACCATCCGCGTTTCATTAACTGAAGATCCTGAATTTGAAGCACCGGTTGCTAAAGCATTGGCAGATCGATATGTGAAAAGGAGTTTGAAGCATGGAGATCGGAGTCTTCAGTTTTCTGGGAAACTCCCAATTAAAAACGCCCAACTCCAAACTTATTCACCCTATGCCTATTCTCGCAGAGTTACTGAACTCGTACAGCATATTGGTGGTCACCACCATCCGGTAGTCATGATCGATGTGTCGCATGAAAATTTAAAAGACCCTTATTTTTTAAATGCTGTGGGCTATAACTATAGCGCAGGATTAGATAAGTACAACTTAACAGATCAAGCTTGTGATTTGGTTTTTTTGGGAGATAACCTGCCCTCATTTTCGTTCCCCGGCAACTTAAAACAAATTTATAACCATAAAACATGGTTGGCTTTAAGAGACAAACACAACTGCCATCCTGTATTTTCTTTAGATGAATTTAATGCCTCCACCATAAAGGATGAGCATTTAAACTTTGTAGAGATTGATGCGACGCAGTTTAATCACTTATCGTTGCGTCAATTAGTAAATGTTGTTTTTATATTAAATACTTCGGCTCAACACGGCATGGCCGAACAACGAGCTTTCTTTGTTGCGCTGCAAGAAAAAAATCTACAAATTCCGGTAATTATTAAGAGAACTTACAAAGATTTGGATGCAGATAATTTGCAATTGTATGCAGCTACTGATTTAGGCGCTTTATTTACCGATGGGTTTGGCGACGGAATCTGGATTGACGCCGCAGGACAAAATTTAGCATTATTAAATGCGACCAGCTTTGGCATTTTGCAGGCAACCAGAACAAGAATTAGTAAAACTGAATATATTTCTTGTCCGAGTTGTGGAAGAACACTTTTCGATTTACAGGAAACCACTCAATTAATCCGATCACGTACTGACCATTTAAAAGGTTTAAAAATTGGGATCATGGGTTGCATTGTAAACGGTCCAGGTGAAATGGCTGATGCCGATTATGGTTATGTAGGAACGGGTCCTGATAAAATTACCTTGTATCGTGGACAAGAAGTAGTTAAGAAAAATGTAAATACAGCCTTTGCATTAGATGAATTGATCGACATTATCAAAGGCGACGGGAATTGGATAGAAAAGGTTTAAAAATGTTCTAGATATCATGGTCTGTGCCCTAAGAGGTCACTATAATCCATTGAATTTCTGTCTATGAGGACACAGGCCGAGGGGTTAAAGTTATATACCGTCCGCAAATTCATGGTCTGTGTCCTCACAGATCATTACTAAAGCGATTCCAAAACTATAATCAATAAATCCCTAAATTACCGCTATGCGCATCCCTGAATTTCAAATTATTTTTGGTGAACTTAGAAACTGGCTTTCTAGTAGAGGATTAACTGGTAGCGAACTCATTTATTCGTATTTTTTCATCGGGTTAGTTGGCGTTACGCTATTTCTTTTCGTGACCATATTTTTAACACGTCAAGTTTTTATTGCAGTGGTAAAAAGTGCTAAAACAAAATCTAATTGGCAGATTGCACTTTTCGAATTTAGAGTATTTAGGGCTTTTGCACTAATTTTTGGTGCCTACATTATTTATAACGCTGTGCCTTTTGTCTTTGTTGATTTTAAGGTTTGGTTGTTCTACGCCTCAATCTTTGCAAAAATATATATTGTTTTAGCGGTGATGTTTGCAGTAAATGCATTCTTAAACGCTTTGGTTTCCATCATGGAAGCCTCTAAAAAATATGCTGATAAACCGATTAGAAGTTATAAGCAAGTAGCAAAAATCGTTTTCTATATCGTAGGGTTTGTACTGATCTTATCGATTATTTTAAATCAATCTCCATTGTATATTTTCGGAGGTTTTGGTGCAGTAACAGCGGTTTTTATTCTGGTTTTCCGCGATCCGATTTTAGGTTTTGTGGCTTCTGTGCAAATGAGTGCCATTGATTTAGTACGGGTAGGCGATTGGATTACCGTCGAAAAATACGGTGCCGATGGCGAAGTAACCGAAATTAACCTAACGACTATAAAAGTTCGAAATTGGGATAAAACTGTAACGATAGTACCAAGTTATGCCATTGTAAGTGAATCTTTCAAGAACTGGCGGGCTATGGAAGAAAGCGAAGGGCGGAGAATTAAGAGACACATCAACATTAAAATTTCCAGCATTAAATTTTGCGATGATGAGTTGATTGGCCGTTTAAAAAGCATCGATTTCCTAAAAGATTATTTGAGAGAAACGCAGTTGCAAATCGAAACTTTCAATGCGGAGAATACCGTAAATCCGAATAATCTGGTCAACGGACGGCACATGACAAACATAGGAACCTTTAGGGTTTATGCGGAGAAATATTTGGAGAGCAATCCACACATCAATACTGATTTAACCTTCATGGTTAGGCAATTACAGGCCACAGAGAATGGTTTACCCATCGAAATTTATGTGTTTTCGAAAGAGAAAGGACTAAAGAAATTTGAAGAAGTTGCTGCCGATATTTTCGATCATTTACTTGCTGCGGTTCCTTATTTCGATTTGGAAATTTTTCAAAGCCCGAGTGGAAGCGACATGCGAGGCTTTGTAGGAAGAGGGAATGATTAAAATTTGCTAATTGCTTCTTTTACCTCTCGTGATGCTGTGGGTTAATTTATTTCATAAAAATCAATATAATTGACGTTTTTACAGCGGGGTGTTTATTTGTCTTAGCCAGACGGGCTTCTTTCTTTTGGCACCAAAAGAAACAAAAGTGCCGGCTGAAAATTTTTGTTTTAAAGTTTCTGCCAAGGCTTGAACAGTACAGCCCCAAAAATTGTTAGGCCGGTTTAAAGTAGAACGGAGAAATAGTACTTTGGCCTTACAAACTGCAAAAACAAGTCAAGCTTAAGGCTTACCCATAGCTACTTAACAAATAACGTCATGCTGAATTTATTTCAGCATCTTCTTTGCTATTAAGATCTTGAAATAAATTCAGGGTGACGACCGCTCAATAAGAATTTAAATATTTAAGCGATTAAACTTAAGGCAGTCGTAATATTAATTATTCCCCCAAAAATGTTAGAACCTTCTCACAAACTTTAAATAAAAGCGGAGGCAAAGTCTCATGCTCATAAGGATGGGAAGCGCCATAAACGTGGTTAGCTCCTTCAATCTTGACCAGCCTGCTATTTGGGTTCGCATCAGCCAACTTTTGCCCATTCTCAAATGGAACATTCACATCATCATCGCCCTGAACAATTAACCATGGGATATTAACGCGTTTCGCTGCATCTAAAATGTTTAAGGTTTCAGCATGTTCTTCAAAATCTTCGAGCAAAGTAACATTTAGTGGCATTTGCTCCTTCGTTCGGGCGTTAACTACGTAAATTTTACCTATTTTTTTCCAGTCGGCTTCCTGCTCTTTTTTCCAAAGACTGTCAAAACTTGAAATCGCACTCCAGGTAATTAGCTTTTGTATTCTTAAATCGTTTGCTGCCTCGATAATCGCCAGTCCGCCGCCTCTGCTGTGTCCAATCATATTTACTTCCGTTTCCTTTCCATACGCTTTCTCAATGTAATCAAGCACGGTATTAACATCAAATAGCTCCTTCGAAAAAGTGTTGCTGCCAAAGGTTTCCAGGTCGGTTACATCTTTTGGCTGATCAGTTGTTACACCACTATGCGATAGATTAAATTTAATATAGCGATAACCGTTTGCTGCAAAATAGCGGGCAACAAGGTTATGGGCACCCCAGTCTTTAAAACCTTTAAAGCCATGAACAAAAAGTACGATAGGCGTGTTGGGGTTTTTATCGTCGAAAGTAATGTCGCCAAAAATTAATTTTCCATCTGAACCACTAAGGCTAAACTCATTTTGTATAATCATCGTTTAAGGTATTGGTACAATTTATAAACCTACAAATTATGATTTTGTTGTATTTTAATCCGAGTATCAATTATAAGGGCGTACCATCCCTGTTTTCGGCGGAAAGTTCCTGATGGGATGGGTTGGGTTTTATTGTTGAGCAGCAACCTGAGTGGTCTAAACTGATTGAACGAAAAGCCACAATTTTTCATTGTGCTTGCAGGGAAATCAGGACCAACATTAAAATGAAAAACTGTTCTTGCTTTTCAAAAAGCGATTTGAAGATTTTGTCAACAGAATGCGCCTATTTAAAACCGTTCTAAATTGATGTAAATTACAGATTAATGACGTTCGCAACCGCTAACCGTGTTACTTTTGTTTCCCGATAATAGTTAATAACGGAAGCACTTGGAATATTTAAAAGTAATAGCTTTTACGCATCACCACATCGACCTAAAATCTTTAGGGAAATTGGTTATTTGTGATCAAAGTTTAGATAGCAGGTTGAAGAATATTCAAACAGAACTTCCGGTTAGTGAGATATTTTATATTGGTACATGTAATCGTGTAGAGTTTGTTTTTCTTACCAAAGAGAAAACTAATAAGGAATTTGTTACCCGGTTTTTAACCGTTTTGGATATGGGCTTACCTCCTGAATTTATGGAGCGTTTTCTGGATAACGTAACGGTTTACGAGAACGAAGAAGCTTTTAATCATTTGTTAAGAACATCTTGCTCTTTAGAGAGTTTGGTTGTTGGCGAAAAGGAAATTCTTGCTCAAATACGTAAAGCTTATGAAAACTGCCGTGATGCAGGCTTTACAGGCGACTACATGCGCATGATTATGGATAGGGTGGTGAAGACGGCTAAAGAGGTTTATACGCATACTAATATTTCAAAAAACCCTGTTTCGGTGGTTTCTTTGGCTTATCGTAAGCTTAAAGAATTAAATATGTGTGGCAATTCGAGGGTGCTGATTATTGGCGCTGGCGAAACCAATCAGAATATTGCCAAATACCTTAACAAACATAAATATTCTAACTTTTCTATTTTTAACCGTACGCTTTCTAAAGCTGAAACTTTGGCTGCGGAATTAAACGGTAAAGCTTATCCGTTAAGCGATTTAGAAAATTTTACAGCTGGTTTCGATGTGATTATTACCTGCACAGGTTCTACAGAGGCTATTATTGATGAAGAACTTTATGCTAAGTTGCTTAATGGCGATACTGGCAAGAAGGTGATCGTTGATTTAGCGATCCCGAATGATGTTGCGCCTGCAGTAATACATAATAACCTTGTCCATTACATTGAGGTTGAATCTTTAAAAGAGGTTGCCCGCAAAAATATTCAAGAACGTTACAACGAATTGGTTCATGCGGAAGATATCATTAACAACAACATCACCGAATTTTTTACTGTTTTAAAGCAACGCCGCATTGAGCTGGCTATGCAAGAAGTTCCAAGGAAGATTAAGGAAATTAAAAATACAGCTTTAAATGGCGTGTTTGCCGATGAAATCAGCCAGATGGATGAAGCTTCTCGTGAGGTTTTAGAACGGGTGATGAATTACATGGAGAAGAAATGTATCAGTGTTCCGATGATTATGGCCAAAGAAATTTTGGTTAAAGAATCATAATGTAACTGCTCTAAAATATCATCTTTCAGAGCAGTTAACCTTTTAAACCAAATACTCGAACAAAGTTTGATCCTGGTTTAATTCTATAATCTCAAATTTGAAATCTTTCATACGTTGCAATAAACTTGCATAATCATCTTTGTCGGTTAATTCGATACCCACTAAAGCTGGCCCATTTTCTTTATTTGTTTTTTTGATAAACTCAAAACGGGTAATATCATCATGTGGACCTAAAACCTCGTTTACAAACAATTTTAAAGCACCCGGACGCTGTGGGAAACGAACAATAAAATAATGTTTCAAGCCCTCAAACAGTAAAGATTTTTCTTTGATCTCCTGCATGCGCTCGATGTCGTTATTACCACCGCTAATTACACAAACGATATTTTTTCCTACAATCTGATCTTTCACTTGCTCCAGCGCTGCTACCGAAAGCGCCCCAGCAGGTTCTACCACAATTGCATCTTCGTTATAAAGTTTTAAAATGGTGGTACAAATTTGTCCTTCGGGGATTAAATAAGTGGAACTCAGTAACTCTTTGCAATAGTTATAGGTAATCCAGCCCATTCGTTTTACTGCTGCACCATCAACAAAACGCTCAATGTTTTCAACGGTTATTGGACCACCATTTTTAAGCGCCTCACTTAACGAAGGGGCGCCCATGGGTTCGACACCGAAAATTTTAACATCGGGCTTTACAGTCTGTAAATAGGCACTTACGCCCGAAGCTAAACCGCCTCCACCAACCGGAACCACAATGGCATCAAGCTCAGGTAAATCCTGAAAGATTTCCATAGCAACGGTGGCTTGCCCTTCGATCACTTTTTCATCATCAAAAGGAGGAATGAAGGTTGATGATTTTTCTTCGCAATAAGCGAGTGCTTCCTTCAGGCAATCATCAAAAGTATCGCCTACTAAAACAATTTCAATATTATCGCCACCAAACATATTTACCTGCTTGATTTTTTGCTTTGGCGTTATTTCGGGCATAAAAATTACGCCTTTAATACCTAGTTTTTTGCAGGAATAAGCAACACCTTGTGCATGGTTTCCGGCACTTGCGCAAACAATGCCGTTTTGCAAGGCATCAGGATTTAAAGTGCTGATTTTATTGTAAGCACCACGCAGTTTATACGAACGTACAATTTGTAAATCTTCTCTTTTAAGGTAAATGTTGGCATTATATCTTAAAGATAAACCTTCGTTTAGCTCGAGAGGAGTGCGCTTTACCACACCTTTTAAGGTATGGTATGCGCTTTCAAAATCAAAAGTATTTTTTATGGTGTCGTTCATTTGTATATTATGTATTAGTGAGAATCAAGGCGTTACTCACACTTATTTTTTGAAAAAGCAGGTTCAGTGTTTTTTCAGTTGTTGCAGCGCTGCCATTTTTGGCTGTACGGCAGGCGTTGCAATTTTTTAGGGAACTATTTGTAAAAGGAAGTAAAAAACCACCCCCGACTCCTCCTTGAAAATAAGGAGGGGAGCTTCCCTCAAAAATGATTTAATCCTGTTCTTTTCTCTATTTATTATTGCAAGGCACTAAGCAATCTTACTACTCAAGATTATTCCCCTCGCTTTAAGATTGCTTCGTACCTCGCAATGACGATTCTATTTATGGTTTCAGCTTAATCTTTTAGCTTTAACCTTGCTTACAAAAACTTATTTATTGCGTCTAAATATGCATTTGCCGAAGCTTTTACAATATCTGTGCTAAAACCAAAGCCTACGAAGGATTTGCCATTATAATCTACTTTCATATTCACTTTACTCACGTCGTCGCTTCCACCATGCATGGCTTGTATCGTAAATTCTTTAAGTGTAATATCTTTATCAATTAAGCTTGATATCGCATTAATGGTCGCATCTACTGGTCCATTTCCTTCTGCCTTCGCTTCTTTCTCTTCGTTATTATACTGAAGCTTAATCGTAGCCGTTGGGTTTACCAAATCGCCACAAACCACCTGAAGCAAGTTTAATTTATAACCGTTAAGGTATGACGGTGTTTCTCCATCACTCATTAAAAAAAGTAAATCGTCGTCGGTAATGTCTTTCTTTTCATCGGCCAAAACTAAAAAACGCTCGTAAACATCATCGATGTTAATTTTATCAATGTCGTAGTCTAAACGCTCTAAATGGTGCTTTAATGCATGGCGACCACTTCTTGCAGTTAATATAATGTCAGCACTATTTAAGCCCACATCTTCAGGATTGATGATTTCATAGTTTTCACGATGTTTTAAAAATCCATCCTGATGAATACCAGAACTGTGTGCAAAGGCATTTTTACCAACAATTGCTTTATTTGGCTGTACTGGCATGTGCATCATTCGGCTTACCATACCACTAATTTCGGTAAAATGCTTGCTATTGATGCCTGTATGTAAACCCAAACTATGGGTTTTTAAAATCATCGAAACTTCTTCAAGGGCGGTGTTTCCTGCTCTCTCACCGATACCGTTTATAGTACATTCGATTTGACGGGCACCGTTTACTACGCCAGCAATACTGTTTGCTGTTGCCAAACCTAAATCGTTATGGCAATGTACAGAGATAATGGCCTGGTCGATATTTTTTACGTTTTCTTTAAGGTAAAGAATTTTAGAACCGTATTGATCAGGCATGCAATAGCCATTTGTATCGGGTATGTTAACAACCGTTGCACCAGCAGCAATTACTGCCTCAATCATTTGAGCCAAGAATTCATTATCCGCTCTTCCGGCATCTTCTGCATAAAATTCAACATCCTCTACAAATTTCTTTGCATATTTCACGGCCTCAACTGCTCTTTCTAAAATCTTCTCGCGGGTGCTATTAAATTTGTATTTAATGTGCATATCAGAAGATCCAATTCCAGTATGAATACGTGGATATTTTGCATATTGTAAAGACTCTGCCGCAACATCTATATCCCCTTTTATTGCACGTGTTAGCGCACAAATGGTCGGGTTTTTTATTGCTTTTGATAATTCCACAACGCTCTGGAAATCGCCAGGACTGGATATTGGAAAACCTGCCTCAATTACATCAACGCCAAGTAATTCCAAAGCTTTAGCGATTTCGATTTTTTGGTTGGTATCTAACTGGCAACCTGGAACCTGTTCTCCATCACGTAAGGTGGTGTCGAAAATATATACTTTATTGGGATCGTGTATCATTATGCTTGGGGGGTTGTAGTTGATTTTTGTGATAAGAATTTTAATACCAATTTACCCATCTCGGCGGTGCCTAAAACTTTGAATCGGTTGGTGGTTTGGTCGGCAATATCATGTGTTCTGAAACCTTCTTTTAAGACTTCGTCAACGGTATCAACCAATAATTTGGCTTCTTCTTTTAATCCGAAACCAATTTCGAGCATTAGCGCTGCCGATAGGATAGAGGCCAGTGGATTTGCCAAATCTTTTCCTGTTATATCGTGTGCCGAACCGTGAATTGGCTCGAAGAAACCTGTGCTTTCGCCAACAGATGCAGAAGCCAGCATACCCATCGAGCCCGCAATTTGAGAAGCTTCATCCGTTAAGATATCGCCAAATAAATTTGCCGTTAACACCACATCAAATTTCTTCGGGTTTTTTATCAGTTGCATGGCCGCGTTATCGATAAACATGTGCTCCGTTTCCACATCAGGATATTGTTTTGCAATTTCCTGAACCGTTTCACGCCATAAGCGAGAACTTTCCAATACGTTAGCCTTATCTACCGAACATAATCTTTTGTTGCGTTGTTGCGCAGCCTGATAAGCTTTATGTGCAATACGCTCCACTTCGTAACGGTGGTAAATCATTAAATCAGAAGCTGTATTTCTATCTTCAGAACGAGATTTTTCGCCGAAATAAACGTCGCCAGTTAACTCGCGGAAGAATAATATATCAGTTCCTCTTAAAATTTCAGGTTTAATGCTCGATGCCTGAAGAAGTTCATCAAATAATAATATTGGGCGGAGGTTTGCAAATAACCCAAGTTCCTTACGGATTTTTAACAAACCTTGTTCTGGCCTTACTTTTAGGCTTGGGTCGTTATCATATTTGGCATGGCCGATGGCTCCAAAAAGGATAGCATCGCTTTTTCTGGCTTTTTCTAAAGTCTTATCTGGCAGTGGTTCGCCAGTAACTTCAATCGCTGCATGTCCCATTAAAGCCTCATCGAACACAAATTCATGTCCAAAGATTTCAGCAATTTTTTCTAATGCTGCTTTTCCCCATTTGGTAACTTCGGGTCCAATACCGTCTCCAGGTATTACTAAAATGTTCTTCTTCATTGTATTGTATATTGCCGTCATTGCGAGTTACGAAGCAATCTCAGTTAGATAGTACGGTGCAAAAGGTTGCTTCCTACCTCGTCATGACGAGTTTTGGTGTTTAAACTTTCGACGACTTTTACTTCGCCGTTTTCTAATAATATTCTTTTTTCTATGCAGGTTGGCAGCTGCGATTCAAAATGGCCAACATATATCATCGTCATGCCGTTATTGCACAACTCATCAATAAATTGATTAAAAAGCTTTGTTTGCTGCTGGTCTAAGCCCTGACATGGTTCATCCAGAATCAATAATTCGGGATTTTTGATGATGGTTCTTGCCAGCAAAACCAAGCGTTGCTTTCCTAATGGAAGCGAGCCTAATAGCTCGTTCTTATTTTCGCTTAGCCCAAAATATGCTATCAGTTCATTTACCTGCTCACTTTTTGAGTAGGGCAATTGCTGAAATAAGCCAACGGTATCATAAAAACCGGAAGCAATACTTTGCCAAACGGTTGAGGTAGCATCAAAATACCAATGAAACTCAGGAGAGATTAAACCGATATGTTGTTTAATGTCCCAAATACTTTCGCCACTTCCTCGTCGGTTACCAAACAAATAAAGCTCGTTGGCATACGATTGCGGATGATCACCATTTATAAGGCTCAATAAAGTTGATTTGCCCGATCCGTTATGGCCTTGCAGTAACCATTTTTCTCCAGCATTAACTTCCCAATTGATGTTTTTTAAAACCTGTTTCTCGCCATAGCTGATGTTAACATCTACCATTTTTACAATATTCTTCGAAGAATATTTAGGTGATTCCTTAAGGAAATCAGGAATTTCTCTTGTATGTTTTTTTTCAGAAGCTGATGTTATAAGTCTTGAATCTGAAACTAAAATTTGACCGTTTATTATTTCCGCAAAACGATTAATAGCGCTTGGCAATTCCGAATCGTTGGAAATTAAAATCAATTGAACACCATTCGTTGAAACTTCATCTAATAAAAGATTGAGGTTTTTACGAGATGCGGCATCCAGGCCTGTATAAGGTTGGTCGATAATTAACAACTGCGGCTTCAACCATAAAGCTTTAACCAGTTGCAATTTTTTATGTTCGCCGCTTGATAACTCAATCAATTGAGAACTGGCAAATGTTGTAAAGTGTAGTGCTTCTAATATCGGTTCTACGTGATCAAAATGTAGATAGTTCTCCTTGCCAAAATCAACTAATTCCGCATGGACAGTTAAGGTATCTTTAGCCTGCTGACTGGTATAGCGCTGTTGATAATAGAAGTTTGCAACGCCTTCCAGGTTTTTAAACTGATACCAGCTTTCTACAAATAAAGCCTCTGCTGGTAAATGGCTATCATTATTAAAATTAATTCTTACCTCGCCAGCTGCACTTTGCAGGCCTGATATAATTTTTGCTAAAGATGTTTTTCCGCTTCCACTCGTGCCACCTAATGCCCAGTTTTCACCACGATAAATAGTCCAGTTCAAATCCTTTAACACCGATTTTTGTTGGTGTTTTAAGGTTAGGTTTTGAATGTTGACTATGCTTTCTTTCATGGTTATTAATTGCTGCGGATTGAATACACAGATTGATTGATTACACTGATTCTTACTGTCGTCATTGCGAGGTACGAAGCACTCTTAATGCGATGGTTTGAAGAACCTAGCAATAGTTGTAGGATTGCTTCGTACCTTGAAATGATAATTGTCTTAGCTTTTCGATATTAATTTTTCTCAAATTCCTCAATCAAATCTTTTTGAGCCAAGATGAAATCGATATCATCGTAGCCATTAATTAAACACGATTTTTTGTATGGGTTAATCTCAAAAGATTCCTGTGCTCCTGTTTCTACAATGGTTACCGTTTGGTTTTCCAGATCAACTTCTAATGGCGATTTTGGATTTTTATCCACAGCCCCAAAAATTTGGGCCAGGAAATCTTCGCTAACCTGAATAGGTAGCAAGCCATTGTTTAATGCATTGCCTTTAAAGATATCTGCAAAGAAACTACTGATTACGACATCGAAACCTGCATCTTGAATAGCCCAGGCTGCATGCTCACGACTGCTACCACAACCAAAGTTTTTTCCGGCAACTAAAACCTGACCGTTATAAGTTGGGTCATTCAGCACAAAATCGGCTTTAGGTTGATTATCGTTTTCATAACGCCAGTCGCGGAACAGGTTTTCGCCAAAACCATCACGTGTGGTCGCTTTTAGAAACCTTGCCGGAATAATCTGGTCGGTATCAATGTTCTCTATGTTTAAAGGCACTACTGCCGATGTTAATTTTATGAATTTTTTCATTTTACAAGTATCAAGTTGCGAGTTTCAGGTTTCAGGAACCGTTATATCGCCTTTTTTTATTTATTTGCAGCAAATACTACAAAATTGTAATATTGATAATAGCAATTCGCATTTTGTAACCCTGCATTTTCCAGCCATTCTAACTGCGGTTTTAAAGGCGCCATAATATCAACCTTAATTCGCTCAAATGCACTTTGTTTCTCTTCATCCGTTAAGTTAGGACTTTGCTCCACATGATTTTTCCAATTTTCAGTATATACCTTTTCTGCTATTTGAGTTTCGCCTAAAACCTGATCAGCGTTGATAAACCAACCTCCAGGTTTGAGCGTTTTTGCAATTTTGCCGAACAACTGTTGTTTCAATTCATTTGGTAAATGGTGTATTGCCAGTCCTGAAACCACTAATTCATAATGATTTTCTGGTAAATCCATAGTGGAGAAATCGGCATTTAAAAAACTAATGTTTTCATTTCCCTCGAAACGCTCCTCAGCTTTTTTAAGCATCTCTTTAGAAATATCAACCAAAGTGATTTTTGCCTTTGGGTATTTCTCATGAAAGAACGCACTCATCAACCCTGTTCCTGCACCAATATCCAAGATGTTTTTAATTCTTGAAACATTTTCAGACAGCGATAAAGCGGTACCATAAAAATCATCAAAACAAGGTATAAGGAAACGCCTTTGCCTATCGTATTTTTCGGATACTGCATTAAATTGGTTCTGTATTTCTTGTAATGTTTCCATTTTTGTTTGTCTTTGGTTACGGGTTATTTGCTTTACCGTAAATCATTTACATTTAAGCTATCTCACCTCAGCATAATGTTCAACAGTTGGAAAAGGATCATAAAAATGGTGCAGTAGCTTTTTCCAGTCTTGGTATTCTGCAGAACCTCTAAAACCTTCGGTATGTGCTTTTAATGTTGCCCAGTTTACCAGCAAAATATATTTGTCAGTTTCTTCCAAACACTTTTTCAGTTGATGTGAAATGTAACCTTCCATGGAGGAAATGATTTTTTGAGCTTCGTTGAAAGCTTTTTCAAAATCAGCTGATAAGCCAGCTTTTATATTTAATATCGCAACTTCTAAAATCATTTTTTCTTAGCTTTTCGTCATTGCGAGGTACGAAGCAATCTCAGTTGGAAAATAGATTGATTCGTGCCTCGCAATGACGAGTGTTTTAGGGATTTTGTTCTTACGTTAAACCTTAAACCTTCCGCCTTTTAACCTTCTACCGGTTCAAGCATTTCTCTAACATCTGTAATCACGCCAGTTACGGCAGCCGCAGCAGCTGTTAGCGGACTGGCTAGTAATGTTCTGGCATTTTGTCCTTGTCTACCTTCAAAATTTCTGTTCGATGTAGAAACGCAATATTTTCCAGCTGGAATTTTATCTTCATTCATTCCTAAACAAGCACTGCAACCTGGCTCACGCAATTGAAAACCTGCGGCCTCGAAAATTTTATCTAAACCTTCATTTTTCGCTTGTTGCTCTACTTGCTTCGAACCCGGAACAATCCAAACCGTAACATTATCCGCTTTGCGTTTATCTTTTACAAAATCTGCCACTTCGCGTAAATCTTCAATACGAGAATTGGTACAGCTGCCAATGAAAACATAATCAACCGGTTTTCCGATCAAAGCGGCATCATCATCAAAGCCCATATAATCCAAAGCTTTTTGATAAGAAAGTTTTTCTTTATCAGGTTGTGCGTTAGTCGCCGGAATATGCTCCTGGATTCCCATTCCCATTCCTGGGTTGGTTCCATAAGTAATCATCGGTGCGATATCTACGGCATTAAATGTTAAAACGCTATCGAATTTCGCATCAGCATCGCTATACAAAGTTTTCCAATACGCTAAAGCTTTATCCCACTCTTCGCCTGCAGGCGCAAACTCTCTTCCTTTAATATAACTGAACGTGGTTTGGTCAGGAGCAATTAAACCACCTCTCGCACCCATTTCGATACTCATGTTGCAGATTGTCATTCGGGCTTCCATGCTCAAAGCTTCAATTGCCGAACCGGCATACTCAATGAAATAACCCGTTCCGCCAGCTGCAGAAATTTGAGAGATGATGTAAAGGATGATGTCTTTTGCACCAACACCTTTGCCCAATTCCCCGTTAACCTCAATTTTCATGGTTTTAGGTTTCGACTGCAATAAACATTGCGTTGCAAAAACCTGCTCCACTTGCGAGGTTCCGATACCAAAAGCGATGGCTCCGAAAGCACCATGTGTTGAAGTGTGACTATCGCCGCATACCATCGTTTTCCCTGGTAAGGTAATGCCCAATTCCGGACCGATTACGTGAACAATGCCTTGAAAAGGATGACCTAAACCATAAAGCTCAATTCCAAATTCTGCACAATTTTTGGTCAGCATATCCACCTGATAGCGAGAAAGCTCTTCTTTAATTGGCTGTAATTGGTTCAAAGTCGGCACGTTATGGTCGGCAGTAGCCACCGTTTGCTGCGGACGAAGAACTGGTAATCCTCTCTTGCGCAAACCATCAAAAGCCTGCGGAGAAGTTACCTCGTGTATTAAGTGTGTATCAATGTATAAAATATCAGGAAAGCCTTCTTCGCTTTTTACAACGTGTGCATCCCAAATTTTTTCTACTAATGTTTTTGACATTTTGTTATTTTTTGTAAACCTTATAGGTTTTTAAAACCTATAAGGTTTGAGTTCTATTATGCAGTTTTAATTGCTTTCATGGCAGTCATCGCTTTACGCAATGTAGCGCCAACTTGTTCTACTTCGTGTGAGCGAATTGCCTCGTTAACATCGATTAATTTTCTGTTATCTACAGCGCCATCTTTACCCTCGTTAAAGTTTTTACCCACTAAGTCAGTGTCAACTTTAGTCATGAAGTCAGCTAATAATGGTTTACAAGCCTGGTCGAATAAGTAACAACCATATTCAGCTGTATCAGAAATTACGCGGTTCATTTCGAATAATTTTTTACGGGCAATGGTGTTAGCAATAAGCGGCGTTTCGTGTAACGACTCATAATAAGCTGATTCTGGTTTAATACCCGCCTGCACCATTGTTTCAAAAGCCAACTCAACCCCTGCACGAACGAAAGCAACCATTAATAAATAATTGTCGAAGTATTCTTGCTCACCGATTTTAACATCGCCAGCAGGCGTTTTTTCGAAAGCAGTTTCACCTGTTTCAGCTCTCCATTTCAATAAATTTTTATCACCAGCAGCCCAATCTTCCATCATCGTGCGGCTAAATTCGCCACTCATAATATCATCCTGGTGCTTTTGGAATAATGGGCGCATAATGTCTTTTAATTCTTCAGAAATTTCAAAAGCTTTGATTTTAGCAACATTGCTTAATCTATCCATCATTGCAGTAATTCCACCTTGTTTTAAGGCTTCAGTAATTACTTCCACACCATATTGAACCAATTTAGAAGCATAACCAGCATCAATTCCCTTTTCTACCATTTTATCGAACGATAGGATAGAACCAGTTTGCAATAAACCACAAAGAATAGTTTGCTCGCCCATCAAATCAGATTTAACTTCGGCCACAAAAGATGATTTTAAAACCCCAGCTCTGTGGCCACCTGTACCAACAGCATAAGCTTTTGCCTGTGCCAATCCTTTACCTTGTGGATCGTTTTCTGGATGAACAGCAATTAAAGTTGGCACACCAAAACCACGAACATATTCCGCTCTAACTTCGCTACCCGGACATTTTGGAGCCACCATAATAACCGTTAAATCTTTACGGATTTGCATGCCTTCTTCCACAATATTGAAACCGTGAGAGTAAGATAACGTTGCACCTTCCTTCATCAAAGGCATAATTGCATTTACAACGGCAGTATGTTGTTTATCTGGCGTAAGGTTAATTACCACATCGGCAGTTGGAATTAAATCTTCGTAAGTACCAACTTTGAAGTTGTTTTCGGTTGCATTTTTCCATGAATCTCTTTTGCCTTCAATCGCCTCTTTGCGCAACGTGTAACTTACATCTAAACCACTATCTCTTAAATTTAAACCTTGATTTAAGCCTTGAGCGCCGCAGCCTACAATCACTAGTTTTTTGCCTTTCAAAGCGCTAACGCCATCTAAAAACTCGTTGCTGTCCATGAAATCGCAAACACCTAGCTGGTTTAATTTTTCTCTTAGAGGTAATGTGTTAAAATAATTTGACATCGTTTTTGTTATTTATTTTATGGTTCTATTTTCTATTAATATTATTGTCAAGTCCGTGTCTTCACGAACAGTTGTTTCTTTTCGGGACGATTTACCGATATGTTATGTGCGGTCGTCATTGCGAGGAACGAAGTAATCCTATAACTAAAGCGAGATCTTTAACCTATCGCATTAAGACTGCTTCGTTCCTCGCAAAAACGAGTGTGTTAGCTTTCGTCTTTTCGCTAAACCCTAAACCCTTTCTACGCCTTTCTTCAGTGCCCAAGCATATCCATAATGCACATTATCGTGCCCTATAGTGGTAACCAGCACTTCTTCTATACTTTTCATCTCTGCTCCATAGGTGGAAGTTGAAAAAGGCGTGATGTTTGCAAAAACGCCATTTGCATAATCTTCTTTTATCTCTTCAACGCTATCAAGTGCTAAAGCTTTTAATTCCTCAACTTCTTCCATAGTTACAGTGTATGTCGGCCGAGTGTCTTTCTTATAGAATTCGTTAAAGTTTACCGAGTTTGTATCTGCTAAAACCCCGGTGCGTACATAACAAAGCGTTTGTGTACTTACCACAATGTGCCCGAAATTCCAAACAATATTGTTGTTGTAACCTTCAGGAATTTTATTCAATTGCTCAATCGTCAAACCATCTATTAACTGAATAAAGGCTTTGCGTGAGGTAATTATAAAATCAAATATTTCGTTCATTTTTTCTATTGTTTTAGGTTTTAAGTTATACGTTTTACGTCCTGAACTTATAACTTACAACTTCTAACGTCGTATTCATCTACATTGTAAATATCTTCTCGCCTTTATCTAAGAACTCATTTTCTACCAGTTCTTCCCCGGGTTCAAAGGCCTCAAATTCTTTCAGTTTCTCGTGGAAACCAGCGCTATCTTTAATAATCGCAACCCTTGCAGAACGTACAAACTCAATCAGTTCGTAAGGCTCAAGTGCTTTCACTAGCGCATCGGTTTCTTCTCTGTGGCCAGTTACGGCAAAAACGGTATAATCTTTACGGATTACCACGGCGCTTGCTCCATATTGTCTAAGCAAACGTTCTACGGTTACTTTCTCCGCAATTTCATCTGTAGATACTTTGTACAGCGCCAGTTCCTGCCAGATAATTTCTTCATTGGTATTGAAGTAGACTTTCAGAACTTCAATTTGCTTTTCAATTTGACGGGCAAGTTTCCGAACCACTTCATAACTTTCTGTAATGACGATGTTGAAACGGTGGATGCCATCGATTTCGGAAGCAGAACTATTTAAACTTTCGATATTGATTTTTCTTTTCGAGAAGATAATCGCAATCCTGTTTAATAAACCAATGCGATTTTCAGCATACACGGTAATGGTGTATTCTTGCTTCCCGTCGATATCGGCTTTATCTATTGTATGTTGTATTGTATTTTCAGTACTCATGATAATTTCTTTTTTACCTTGTCGTCATTTCGACCTTGCGGAGAAATCTTTGTTCAAAGTTCTCTCCATTTCGCTGCGCTCCAGTCGAGATGACGATCAGATTTAATCTTATTTCAACCTAATTTCACTTACGCTCATTCCTTGTGGAACCATTGGGAAAACATTATTTTCTCTTCCAACCATCACTTCTAAAAGGTAAGATCCTTCGTGATTGATCATCGTTTCCAAAGCTTTTCTTAAGGTGGCACGTTCATCAACTTTATCGGCTTCGATATAATATGCTTTAGCCAGGGCCACAAAATCAGGACTCGTAATGTTTACAAAAGAGTATCGTTTATCGTGGAATAATTGTTGCCATTGGCGAACCATCCCTAAGAAGCGATTATTCAAAATCAAAATTTTTACTGCCGCACCGAACTGCATAATGGTTCCCAGTTCCTGGGGCGTCATTTGGAAACCTCCATCACCGATAATTGCGATTACCGTTTTATCTGGCGCACCATATTTTGCACCAATTGCTGCCGGCAAGCCGAAGCCCATGGTGCCCAAACCACCAGAAGTGATATTGCTACGGGTATTATTAAATTTGGCATAACGGCAGGCAACCATTTGGTGTTGACCAACATCGGTTACGATTATAGCATCGCCGCCGCAGATTTCATTGATGTTGCGCAATACTTCGCCCATCGTCATTTCATCACTTGTTGGATGAAGCTCTGGCGTGATTACCTGGTCTATTTCTTGCTGATTATAATCTTTGAATTTCGCCAACCATTCTTCGTGTTTGCTTTCATTAACCAGATTGGTTAATAGGGGTAGGGTTTCTTTACAATCGCCCCAAACGCCTACTTCTGCCTTTACATTTTTATCAATTTCAGCAGGGTCGATATCGAAATGAATTACCTTTGCCTGTTTGGCATATTTATCTAAACGACCAGTTACGCGGTCATCGAAACGCATTCCAATCGCAATTAATACATCACATTCATTAGTCAAAACATTCGGACCGTAATTGCCATGCATCCCTAGCATCCCAACATTTAATGGGTGTGAAGTTGGAATTGCGCCATCACCCATGATTGTCCAGGCAGCTGGGATGCCAGATTTCTCAATAAACGCTTTGAACTCTGCTTCCGCTTTGCCTAAAATAACGCCCTGTCCGAATAATACAAATGGTTTTTTTGCTGCATTGATTAATGCTGCCGCTTGCTCAATATATTCAACCCTAACTTTTGGTTTTGGGCGATAAGAGCGGATATGATTACATTTTACATATTCAGGAAATTCCTCAACCTGTAATTGTGCGTTCTTAGTAATGTCAATTAAAACTGGTCCTGGTCTGCCGCTTTTTGCGATATAAAATGCTTTAGCCAAAACCTCCGGGATCTCTTTAGCATCGGTAACCTGATAATTCCATTTAGTAACGGGGGTTGTAATGTTAATCACATCCGTTTCCTGAAAAGCATCGGTTCCCAATAAATGTGCAAAAACCTGCCCTGTGATACAAACCAAAGGAGTACTATCAATTTGAGCATCGGCCAAACCAGTAACTAAATTAGTTGCGCCTGGACCACTTGTTGCAAAACAAACCCCAACTTTTCCACTTGTTCTGGCAAAACCTTGTGCAGCATGAATACCACCTTGCTCATGGCGAACTAAAATATGCTCTAGTTTGTCGGCGTAATCGTAAAGTGCATCGTAAATTGGCATGATAGCCCCACCTGGATAGCCGAAAATGGTGGTTACGCCCTCCTCAATTAATCCATTCAACAAAACCTGTGAGCCTGTTCCTTTGAATAAAGTTTTTGAAGCTTCTGCTTTCGCCTCGGTTTGTTGTATCGTATCTTGTGCAGTTTCCATAATTATGTTTTTACGGTTCTATTATTTTTTAATTTTAAACCCAATCCGCTCCCTATCTTTCCATTTTAATTGAGCAATTTTTTCGTCGAGCATGTTAACCATTGCATCGTAGAGTTCGTTTAATTGAACATCATGCTCTCCAAGTCGCTCTTTAATTTTAAGTAGCTGTTCATTAATATTGCTTTGTTTTAGCAAAATTTTGCGAACATCTACAAATGCTCTCATAATGGCAATGTTCATATTAATCGCCCTTTCGCTTCTCAAAACGCCACTAAGCATGGCTACACCTTGCTCTGTAAAGCGTATGGTAAGTTCCCCCGGTGTTTTTGGGAACCGGTCACAATTTGTGACCAGTTCAGTATCACAATCTGTGAGGACGGAGTAATTCATTTGCGGTTTCAATTTGAAACCTCAAATTTTCCCACTCTTCTATTGTTAATTGGAACATAAAATCTTCCGGGAAGCGTTGTTTGTTACGCTTAACCGCTTGATTCAAAACCTTTGTTTCAACTTCATAAAGCAAAGTCAAATCGAAATCTGGCATTACTCTTTCACCCCGAATCGTATAAATTCTACTTTGAATGCTTTTAATAATCTGCATATCTTTAAGTTTAATATTATTTTCTAGTCGGGATGACATCAAAATTTAATATTCATCAGTTACACAACCGCTTGCTGCATCTGATACTGTTTTAGCATATTTATATAAAACACCTTTTGTCACTTTCAACGCTGGTTGAACGTATCTGTTTCTTCTCTCGGCGATCACCTCGTCACTTACCTGCAAACTAATTATATTATTAACGGCGTCGATTAAGATTGGATCATTATCCTCAACCAGACCAATTAAACCTCCTTTATAAGATTCTGGCGTGATATGCCCCACTACAAAGCCGTGTGTTCCACCAGAAAAGCGACCATCGGTAATTAAAGCGACCGACTTACCTAAACCTGCACCGATAATGGCCGATGTTGGCTTTAACATTTCAGGCATACCTGGAGCACCAACTGGGCCAGAGTTTTTAATTACAATTACATCACCCGGTTGAACACGACCGCTAGAAATACCAGCAATTAAATCATGCTCGCCATCAAAAACACGTGCCGGACCTTCAAATTTTTCTCCCTCCTTACCAGAGATTTTTGCCACTGAACCTTTCTCCGCTAAATTTCCATAAAGAATCTGTAGATGACCTGTTGGTTTGATTGGTTCGCTTAATTTCTGAATGATTTTTTGATCGTAATCCATAATTGATTTCACATCACCCAGGTTTTCAGCCATTGTTTTTCCAGTTACGGTTAGGCAATCGCCATGCAATAAGCCTTCATTCAATAAGAATTTCAACACTGCAGGAATACCACCGTACTGATGTAAATCTTGCATCAGGAATTTTCCACTTGGTTTAAAATCAGCTAAAACCGGAGTTACATCGCTCATTCTCTGGAAATCATCCTGTGTAATTTCAACTCCGATAGCTTTACCCATTGCAATAAAATGTAGTACTGCATTGGTGCTTCCTCCTAAAATAATGATCGAACGGATGGCATTTTCAAATGCTTTCCTCGTCATAATATCAGATGGTTTGATATCTTTTTCTAATAATATCTTGATGTATTTTCCAGCATCTAAACATTCTTGTTTTTTCTCCGGACTAATTGCCGGGTTTGAAGAGGAGTAAGGCAAACTCATACCTAAAGCTTCGATAGCTGATGCCATGGTGTTTGCGGTGTACATTCCTCCACATGCACCCGCACCCGGGCAAGTATGTTTTATAATTCCCTGATAATCTTCTTCAGATAAATTACCACAGATTTTTTGTCCTAATGCTTCAAATGCTGAAACTATATTTAATTCTTCGCCTTTATAATGGCCTGGAGCAATCGTTCCTCCGTAAACCATAATTGATGGACGATCTAAACGAGCCATAGCCATGATTGCTCCCGGCATGTTTTTGTCACAGCCTGGAATGGAGATAATTCCATCATAATATTGTCCACCACAAATGGTTTCGATACTGTCAGCAATTACATCGCGGCTCACCAATGAGTAACGCATCCCATCTGTTCCGTTACTCATTCCATCGCTTACGCCAATGGTATTAAAAACCAAGCCCACTAAATCATTTTTCCAGACCCCAGTTTTAACGTCTTTTGCAAGATCGTTCAGGTGCATGTTGCAGGTGTTGCCATCGTAACCCATACTTGCAATTCCGACTTGTGCCTTTGCCATATCTGCATCGGTTAATCCGATTCCATATAACATAGCTTGTGCAGCAGGTTGCGTTGGGTCTTGTGTAAATGTTTTACTGTACTTGTTTAATTCGCTCATTGTTTAGTAATTGGTGGTAATGTTGTAATGTTTTAAGGTTGTAATGTTTTGGAATCCGTCTAGATACTCGATAATAACTACTTGATACTAAATGATCACTTCGTAGTTTACTTTTTCCAGTACAAGGTTTTTATAAGCTCTTTGTATGGTATAACCGATAGATTCTCTCCAAAGCGTGCGGAAGACAATATCGTCAATAGAGGCAATACCTGCAATTTCGGTAGCAGTACCACATAGGAATGCACTATCAGCATTTTTCAAACCTTCGACGGTTAATTTTTTCTCGATGCATTCGATATCTAATACACTACAAAGTTCTTTAACCGTTGCCCGGGTAATTCCTGGTAAAATATTACCCAATGATGGAGTGTACAATTTTCCATCTTTCTCTAAGAAAATGTTCGCACCCGAAGATTCAGCAACAAATCCATGCATATCTAAAAGTAGCGCATCATCATAGCCCTTTATGTTGGCCGCAGTAGTTGCCAAAATCGAGTTTACATAGTTTCCACTTAACTTAGCCTCCATCGGAGTCGATTTCGGGTTTGGTCTTTCGTAATCGGAGATGGTGAGTTTTAAAAGTTTATTCCCTGAGTAAGCCTCCCAATCCCAGGCGCAGATCAGTATCGAAACACCACTTGGTCCATTCAATTTCATGTTTGGATGGCAAAAAACCAACGGCCGGATATAGGCATCCTTTAACTTATTTAAAGTAAGAAGCTTGTAGGTTTCTTTAATTAATTCTTGTTTATCCCATGGGAAGGGAATATTGGCCAACTGGCAAGAGCGCTCTAAACGGTCAAAATGGGCAGCGGCTTTGAAAATCCGATTTCCATTGTGTGTTTTATATGCTCTGATACCTTCAAACGCGGCATAACCGTAGTGTAACGACTGGCCATAAAGGTCGGTGCCACTATCTACAGCTTTTTCGAACCTTCCATCAAGATAAATAATCGTATTAGAATTGTAGTACTTCATAATACTGCGTTTTGTTATTTAAAAAAAGCGTCCTGTTTGTATCAGGACGCTTTAGGTATATTTAGTTTTTTAAATCTATTTAAAAGCTGCCCGTCTTCTTTCCTAAAATTAGGAGTAGGAGGTTTAGAATAATGACAAATAACAACACAATATTTCCGCCCGCATTTGCGGTACTGATTTTGGAAAGATTATTGTTTTGAATTGTCATTATTTTCTGATGCTTTATAAATACCAATTTAGTTTTTGGTTCACTAATATGCAAGAGAAATAAGAAAAAAGTTAAATAAGAATAATATTTTTAAATTTTCTGTTTAAACAGAATGTTATTCTTTATAGAAACGGAAATAGTGATTTAATGTCGTTGGTGGTATACCGAATATCAAAACGGTATACGGTATGTTTGTTATGCTTGCATTGTAAAATTTACTATTTTCTTCCTAAATGTGACTTCTGGTTGGAGAAATGTTCAAATTCTAAGGGTTAACTATAACAAAAAAGCCTTCCCGAAATTAATCGGAAAGGCTTTCTATAATGATGCTAAAATAAATTCAGCACTAATTTTATTTAAGCAATACCTTCAGCCAAAACAACAATTTTGTTGTGGATAGCTTCAACAACACCGCCTTTGATGAAAAAACGTTGCTCATCGGCTTTGCCAGCTTTGATAATAACTTCTCCATCTTCTAAAGTTGAGATGATCGCCGCATGGTCTTTCAAAATTTGAAAAGAACCTAAAGTACCCGGAACGGTAACTGCTGTTACCTCACCTTCGAAAACTTTTTTATCTGGAGTTAATATTTCTAAATTCATTTCTTTAGTAGTTAGTATTTAGTAACTAGTAATTAAACTAGTTCGCTAAATAAATTATTGAGGTAGTACTTAGGCTAGAGACCGTATCTTTATACTAAGTACTAACTACTATATACTAATTAGCTTCTGCCAATAACTTCTTACCTTTTTCAACAGCATCTTCAATGCTACCAACTAAGTTAAATGCAGCTTCTGGATATTCATCAACTTCACCATCCATAATCATGTTGAAACCTTTGATGGTATCTTTAATATCAACCAACACACCTTTTAAGCCGGTAAATTGTTCCGCTACGTGGAAAGGTTGAGATAAGAAACGTTGCACACGACGAGCTCTTGATACCACTAATTTATCTTCTTCAGATAATTCGTCCATACCTAAAATCGCAATGATATCTTGTAATTCTTTATAACGTTGTAAAGTTTCTTTCACACGTTGTGCAGTGTTGTAGTGCTCATCACCTAAAACAGCAGGAGAAAGGATACGTGAAGTAGAATCTAATGGATCTACTGCTGGATAAATACCAAGCTCAGCAATTTTACGAGAAAGTACTGTAGTTGCATCTAAGTGGGCAAATGTTGTCGCCGGTGCAGGGTCAGTTAAATCATCCGCAGGTACATATACCGCTTGTACTGATGTAATTGAACCACGTTTAGTTGAAGTAATACGCTCTTGCATTAAACCCATTTCAGTTGCCAATGTTGGTTGGTAACCTACTGCAGATGGCATACGGCCTAATAAAGCCGATACCTCAGAACCTGCCTGAGTGAAACGGAAGATGTTATCAACGAAGAAAAGGATGTCTTTTCCTGCGCCTTCACCATCACCATCGCGGAAATATTCTGCAACTGTTAATCCTGATAATGCTACACGAGCACGTGCACCAGGAGGCTCGTTCATTTGACCGAAAACTAATGTTGCTTTAGATTCTTTTAATTTTTCAGTATCAACCGCTTTCAAATCCCATCCACCTTTTTCCATGGAGTGTAAGAAATCGTCACCGTAGTTGATTACGCCTGATTCGATAAATTCACGTAATAAATCGTTACCCTCACGAGTACGCTCACCAACACCTGCGAATACTGATAAACCAGCATAAGCTTTAGCGATGTTGTTTACCAACTCCATAATTAATACCGTTTTACCTACACCAGCACCACCGAACAAACCAATTTTACCACCTTTTGCATAAGGCTCTAATAAATCGATTACTTTGATACCTGTGAAAAGTACCTCAGTTTCAGTTGATAAATCTTCGAACTTAGGAGGAGTAGCATGGATCGGACGACCGTCAGTTTTATCTACAGCAGTAATACCGTCAATCGCATCACCTACTACGTTAAATAAACGACCTTTAATTTGATCGCCCACTGGCATTTTAATCGCTGAACCAGTATCAAGTACCTTCATTCCACGGACTAAACCATCAGTAGAATCCATAGAGATTGCACGTACGCGATCTTCGCCTAAATGCTGTTGAACTTCTAAAACAATTTTTTGTCCATTTTCTTTTGTTATCTCTAACGCATCGAAAATTTTAGGTAGATGGGCATCATCAGCAAAGCTAACGTCAACCACTGGGCCGATAATTTGTGCTATTTTTCCTAAGTTAGGCATATCTGTTGTGAGTAAATTTATTACAGTCAATGAATTAAAGCTGTTTGTAAGGGCTCCAATTCGGTTGGCAAAGTTAAGTTATTATTAGTAAATTTTAAATATATATTACAAATTTTTCTTAGGCGATTTTAATGGGTAGTTTAGCGGTATAAAATCAATCGATGAAAACAATTTTAACTACTGGCAGCAACGGACTCTTAGGTCAGAAATTAACAGAAAAAATTTTGGCAGAGGGTAGGGTAAAGTTGGTGGCCACATCAAAAGGTATAAACCGTTATCCAGTTAAAGCCGGCTATGGATATGCAGAAATGGATATTCTCAATCTACAACAGGTCAGAGAAGTTATAGATAAATATCAACCAGACGCCATCATTCATACTGCAGCAATGACCAATGTAGATACCGCTGAAGCGGATAAAGGGATGTGTTATCAATTAAATGTAGTAGCGGTTCAAAATCTTTTATCGCTATGCGAAGAAAAAAATATCCAATTGATTCATTTAAGTACAGATTTTGTTTTTGACGGGGAAGAAGGACCATATAAAGAAGATGATCCGGTTAACCCCGTGAGTTATTATGGCGAATCGAAAGTTTTGGCTGAAGAAATAATTAGGAAATCGACAGCAGATTGGGTAGTTATGAGAACGATTTTGGTTTATGGCATTACCAACGATATGAGCAGAAGTAATATTGTCTTGTGGGCAAAAGGGGCTTTGGAGAAAGGTTTGCCAATAAAAGTTGTAAATGATCAATGGCGAATGCCAACATTAGCTGAAGATTTGGCCGAAGCTTGTTTGTTAGCCGTTGAAAAAAATGCAAAGGGAATATATCATGTATCTGGCAAAGATTACATGAGCATTGCAGATTTAGTGCGAAAAGTTGCCGATTATTGGGCATTGGATCAATCGATTATTTCAGAGGTAAGTTCTGTCGGTTTAAACCAAACGGCGAGGAGACCGATGAAAACCGGTTTTGTATTAGATAAAGCGATAAACGATTTGGATTACCGGCCGCATAGTTTTGAGGAAGGTTTGAAGATCGTGGTTGAGCAGATGACAAGTAGGAAATAGGAAATGGAAAACGGGGAAATGGAAATTAGGAAATAGACAAATCCGTAAGCTCTTTCTTTTCGAACTTTGTACCGCAATTTATCAGTTAGCCAATTTATTCCAGCAATTCAAACAGTTAAACAATTAAACAATAATAAATATATGTCATTACACGTAGGCGATCAGGCCCCAGATTTTAAATTATACAGCTCAGATTTAGCAGAAGTTTCTTTATCTGCATTCAAAGGAAAAAAAGTAATCATACACTTCTTCCCGATGGCTTTTACGGGTACGTGTACCGAACAACTTTGTACAATGAGAGACAATTTCAGCTTTTACGAAGGTATCGATGCCCAAGTATTAGGAATTTCTGTAGATTCTCCGTTTTCTTTGGCCAAATTCAAGGAAGTTCAAAATTATCAGTTCCCGTTATTATCTGACTTTAATAAGGAAGTATCTGAATCGTTTGGCGCTATCTACCCAGAATTTGTGTTCGGTTTAAAGGGCGTTTCTAAAAGAGCAGCTTTTGTAATAGATGAGGAAGGAAAAATAGTTTACGCTGAAGTTTTAGAAGATGCAAAAGATTTGCCTGATTTTAAGGCAATTGATGATGCTTTGAAAGCTTAATATTCCGTAACGCTAAGTTTATTTGAGATTTTTTTTCAAAATTATTTTGAATTTAAATCTCAAATCTTACCTTTGCAGTCCGTTAACAAACGAAAATGCATTTGTAGCTCAATTGGATAGAGCATCTCACTACGGATGAGAAGGTTTGGGGTTCGAATCCCTACAAGTGCACTTAAAGAGGATCTCGAAATGAGATCCTCTTTTTTTATGTTCAATTTTTATCAAGAACCAGTCTTGTTTTGAGAATTGCATAAAATTCTGCTAGAAATTCTGCAAAGATTCCCTAAATCATAAGATTCTTTGCAAAATAATTTAGATAGGTTTCAAATTGCCTCGTTTTTCAAATAAATTCTTAATTATAAAACTCATCCAAATTAATAATTATATATTTGCAGCCTTGAAAGGCAGCGCTTTGTGCGATTTTCATGATTAGTTGATGTCTTGTTGTCAAGACTGTTTATTTTAAAGACAACCTAAACCACGTTAATGCTTAATTTAGTTCTCTTTGGCCCTCCAGGGGCGGGTAAAGGCACCCAATCTGAAAAGCTGATTGCAAAATATCAGTTGGTACATGTTTCAACAGGCGATCTTTTTAGAGCACACGTTAAAGGTGAAACAGAATTAGGAAGAAAAGTTAGTCAATTATTAGCAGATGGAGAGTTAGTTCCTGATGCAATTACAATTGCCATGCTTGAAGAAGAAGTAGACAAAAATCCTGATGCAAAAGGTTTCGTATTTGATGGTTTTCCTCGTACTGTTCCTCAAGCAAGAGAACTCGATTTGTTTTTAGAACGTAAAGGAAGCAAGATTGCTGGAGTTATTGCTTTAGATGTTGATCAGGCGGAACTTACCAAACGCATAGCTGAACGTCATAAAACAAGTGGCCGACCGGATGATGACGCGGAAAAGTTAAAAAAGCGGATCTCAGAATACTTTGAAAAAACAATCCATGTTTTGCCTTATTATGAAGAGCAAGGAAAGTTGAAAAAAGTAAACGGCATTGGAGAAATTGGAAATGTATACAATGATCTCTGTGCAGTAATTGATCAATTTTAAAGGATAAAAATATAAATTTTAACATCCGCAAAAATAACAGTTGTTGTTTTTTGCGGATGTTTGTTTTTTAGCGATTTTTGTAAATCAGATTCGTTAATACAAAAAAATACAACAAGAGTTCATCGATTTTTTTAATCTAAAATCGTCAATCTAAAATCTAAAATCAATATGTCACAGGGTTCGAATTTCGTAGATTATGTAAAAATTTGCTGCCGTTCTGGTAAAGGAGGAGCTGGTTCAGCACATTTACATCGTGATATTTTGACTTCTATGGGCGGGCCTGATGGAGGTGATGGTGGTCGTGGCGGGCACATCATTGTAAAAGGCAGCGTTCATATCTGGACATTATTACACCTCAAATATCGTAAGCATATCATTGCCCAGGATGGTGGTGCAGGCGGAAGTTCACACAAATTCGGCAAGCAAGGCCAAGATGAAATCCTCGAAGTTCCTTTGGGAACAATTGCTAAAGATGCTGAAACCGGAGAGGTTCTTTTTGAAATTACTAAGGATGGTGAAACTAAAATTTTAACTGCTGGCGGTCGTGGCGGTTTAGGAAATGCACATTTCAAAAACGCAGTACAGCAAACCCCACGTTTTGCACAACCAGGTGAGCCGGGAAAAGAGGTTTGGAATATCCTTGAACTGAAAGTTTTAGCAGATGTAGGATTAGTTGGGTTTCCAAACGCTGGAAAATCTACCTTGTTATCCGTGGTTTCGGCTGCTAAACCAGAAATTGCAGATTATCCGTTTACCACAATTGTTCCTAATTTGGGTATTGTAAGTTACCGCGGAGGCAAATCTTTCGTCATGGCCGATATTCCGGGAATTATCGAAGGCGCTTCAAAAGGTAAGGGTTTAGGCTACCGTTTCTTACGTCACATTGAACGTAATTCGGTGTTGTTATTTATGATTCCTGCAGATACCAGCAGAACCATCAAAGAAGAATATGAGATTTTAAAAAGTGAGCTTCAATCTTATAATCCTGAACTTATGCAAAAACCGCATGTTTTGGCCATAACGAAATCCGATATGTTGGATGAAGAACTGATGACAGAAATGAAACAGGATTTGCCAGATATACCGTCGATTTTTATCTCTTCAGTGGCACAAAAAAACTTATTGGAGCTAAAAGATATGCTTGTAAAAGCGATTGAAAGCTAAGGTTGAGAGTTGAGAGGTGAGAGTTGAGAGTTGAGAGTTGAGAGTTGAGAGTTGAGAGTTGAGAGTTGAGAGTTGAAGGAATTTGGGGCATACAAGTTACATTGTTTAGTTCGCAACCTGTCCATTTAAATTATTTTTTGGGTACTTCAGTATTTTAAAACGATAAGTTTCAATATCATATTAATATCAAGCCTAAATTCTAAGCCGGTCTACTAAACATCCAACCCATTCTTTCAAAATGAATTGCCAGTAGCTTAGCGCATCTGCGTTGGGCATGTAATAGTCTGATATATCATATTTTTCCTTACCGATGTAATCTGTTGGGTAATAAGCCAATTGCTTATCGAAAGCTTTATCAAAAATCATTTTTGAACGCGGAAGATGCCATGCACTGGTGATTACCAAAACGGTTGCGTCCCGTTTATTTTTGTTGATCAGTTCTACACTATATTTTGCATTTTCAATCGTATTCTTGCTTCTATTCTCTATTAAAACGCATGAGTCTGGTATCCCAATTTGCTTTAAATATTTCGCTACATAATCGGCTTCAATAGATTCTTTGCCAATCAGTTTTCCGGAACCACCACTAATCAGGATTTTTTTTATTACACCCGTTTTAAATAAATAAATAGTTTGAATAAGCCGATCTCCACGCTCATTTGCGGCAAGCTTTCCACGTTGGGTAGATTTAGAGAAACCACCTAGTAGTATTCCGATATCATACTTTTGATATTTAGGATAAGTGGGTTCATAAATATTGTATATTTTTCCGATTAAAAAACTGTTCGAAAAAACAACGAGCAGTGAGGCCGCCAGTATAAAAAGTATCTTCCTCCGCCGCTCTTTTCGCGTAAAAATTGCAAATAATAATACTGCGAAAACCCAAATGATGGGTTGCAGAAGAAAAAGTAATAATTTTGAAAAAATAAAAATCATAAAGCAAAATAACCTTTCAAAACTAAGGTTATTTTGCCAATTGTACGTTATCCCTGGCCATCCTGAACTTGCCCATTATCATGAGCATGTTCTAGAATTTCCTTGATATCTGATTTGGGTTTTTTGGTTACCGTATGTTTATAATGTGGCACTTCATGTTCTACAATATCGTTTTCTATTGCTTCTACACCAAAAACCTTTTCCTTTAACAAGTTATATTTATCCTGAAATCCGTAGCGTAAATTTTTTGCGCCACTGGCAATTTTACCTCTTGTTCCTGAACCACTATCTGGTGCAAATAAAATACTTACTATTGCCCCTGCAGCTAAGCCAGCCACCAATGCCAACGCAACCTGAGCGTTATTGGTCGATTTGTGGGCAACATATTTTCCGATTAACTTTCTGTATTTCATAATTATGAGCTTTTAAATTCAACAAACGCTAAGTTAATAATGTTTCATATTTTTTGTTTTGGAAAGCAATTACACCAGCATTTGGTTTAAATCGATCCCGCTCTCGCTTCTGCTCCGATAAAAAATCGGGAGCATTTCGCTAAGATCGGGTTTAAGTGGCAACAGCTGTGCAGCTAGGTAAAAACCTATCGTTTGTTAAATTACATATTAGAGAAAGAGTAATAAAATTGCAGGAACAGGGTTATTTTTATGGGACCGGCTAGCGTTTATAAACCTAACGGGCAGAGCGAGCACGCAGTGTTAACCTTCGGGGTTAACAACGAAGTAAAGCAAATGGCAGGACTACAGACCGCCAGAAGTTGATTACCCTTCATTTTCTAATAATTATAGCGCTATGTTTAAAATAAAACGTAATATTTGAAATCAAATACATTTTAAATGGTAAAAGCCACAATAAACAAAGCGCATTATGCCTGTTCGGTAACAAACGGATCTCACGAAGTGATTGTAGATGAGCCGATAGAGCTAGGCGGAACACACAAAGGATTTGCTCCTAAAGGTTTGCTAATGGCGTCGCTTGCTTCTTGCGTGGCCATTACTTTGCGCATGTATGTAGATAGAAAGGGTTGGGCTGTAGATAAAATTGAGGTTGAAGTTAATATGGGCATTGAAAATGCAGAAGATGTTTTTCTGGAGGAAATAACGTGTACTGGCAATTTATCGGAAGATCAGAAACAAAGGCTTGAAGTTATTGCTTCCAAGTGCCCGGTAAGCAAAATATTGACTGTTGGGCATGAGGTACGCTCTAAAGTGCTTTAACGGTAACGGTGCAAAACTCGTTTCCCACAATGCTAAAAAGTCTTAATATCTTTGTAACACTTCAGTTTTTTCTGAAGTAAAAAAATTATATATGGCCACCGAAATTAAATGTCCGAACTGTGCCCATGTTTTTCCGATGGAAGAAGCAATGGCCGAAGATTATAAGAAAGAGCTGCGTGAGAAAATGGTCACTTTTACCAAACAAAAAGATGAAGAATTTCAGCGTAAGCTTGCCACAATAGAAAATGAAAAGCAACTGCAGCAAAAGGCTTTTGATGCAAAACTGGTTGAAGAGAAAAACAAACTCAAGGGCGATTTAGAAGAGAATTTACGTAAAAGTATTGCTTCGGATTATGAGACTAAACTTCAGATGTTGGAAGGTTCTGCAAAGGACAATGCCGAAAAATTAAGACTGGCACGGGAAAAGGAACTTCAGTTTCTGAAACGTGAGGAAAGCTTAAAAATTAAGGAAGAGGAGATGGAATTGGCTTTCCAACGCAAAATGCAGGAGCAACGCAATGAGTTGGTAGAGCAAATTCGCAAGCAGGAAGCCGAAAAAAACAGCATCAAAGATACCGAACATCAGCTTCGCTTAAAAGAGTTGGAGAAACAACTTGATGATCAGAAAAAGCTGGCCGAAGAAATGAAACGTAAGGCCGAGCAGGGCAGCATGCAGCTGCAAGGCGAAGTGCAAGAGTTGATTTTAGAAGAATTGTTGCGCAGTAATTTTCCTTTTGATTTGATTGAAGAAGTTGGGAAGGGCGTTCGTGGTGCCGATTGTGTGCAGGTGGTGCGCAACAATTTCGGACAGGAATGCGGGAAAATTATTTATGAAAGCAAGCGTACAAAAGATTTTGGTGGCGACTGGATTGAAAAGCTGAAGAAAGATATGCGAAGCATGGGCGTTGATGTGGCGGTGATTGTAAGTCAGTGTTACCCAAAAGGTATGGATTGCTTTGGACAAAAAGACGGGGTTTGGATTTGCTCTTTTGAAGAAGTAAATGCAGTGGCTTATGTGCTGCGTGATGGAATTTTACGTTTGTCGAGCGCTATGAAATCGCAGGAAAATCGCGGTGACAAAATGCACATGCTTTACGATTACCTCACCGGAGCTGAATTTTCAGAGCAATGGAAAGCCATTCGCGAAGGTTTTATGAGTATGAAGTTGTCTATCCAACGCGAACGCGATGCCATGGAACGTTTGTGGAAAGCCCGCGAAAAGCAACTCGAAAAAGTATTGTTAAATGCAACGCACATTCGTGGTTCAATTGAAGGAATCGCCGGTAGCGATAGTATTCAGTTAAGTTTAACCGATGATGATGAAACATTGCTGTTGGATTAAAATAAGAGCTTGTCATGCTGAATACAGTGAAGAATCTCATGGTCTGGAATGCTGGTCCCGAAAAATTTAGTTACAGAAATTAGTGGGTTAATTTTATATAGTGCTGTTCGTTACGGATTCTTCACTGCGTTCAGAATGACAGTAAAATAAATACAAAAACTGCTAACGTAGATTCAGCCAAACGAGATGGCTAAGCGAACTGCTTTAAGTCGGTCGTCACGTCATCCCGATTGAAGCGCAGCGGAATGAAGAGACCTTTAAAAATTTCTCCGAAAGGTAGAAATGACGAAACCAAATAAAAGAATTACAAACATTAAATTATATAAAGTGAATAAAAACCTAACCCACAAATCCCTTAGCCCTTATAAACTTCTGGTATTCATTTGCATTTTTCTTTTTTCCGGGAACGTTTCCGGACAGGAATTAAAATCGCCGGATGCAAACTTAGTAGCCAGTTTTTTATTGACTGACAGCGGCGTACCAACCTACAGCCTAAAGTATAAAGGTAAAGAAGTAATCAAAACCAGTAAACTAGGTTTAGAACTAAAAGACGGTAAATCATTTTTAAATGGTTTTACCATTACCGATTCTAAAGCCAGTACCTTCAACGAAACCTGGAAACCTGTTTGGGGAGAAGTGAAAGAAATTGTAAATCATTACAACGAACTGGCTATAACATTAACACAGAAAGAAACGAACCGTTTCATCATCATCCGGTTGCGCTTATTTAATGATGGTTTAGGATTTAGATATGAGTTTCCGGAGCAAAAAAATCTTGATTATTTCGTAATCAAAGAAGAAAGAACGCAATTCGCCTTAGCAGGAGATCACAAAGCATTTTGGTTGCCTGGCGATTATGATACGCAAGAATACAGTACGGTAACTTCAAACTTATCAGAAGTTCGCAGCAAAATGAAGGCTGCGGTAACACCAAATGCATCTCAAACTACTTTTTCACCAACGGGCTTACAAACGCCTTTGATGATGAAGAGCAAAGACGGTTTGTACATCAATATTCATGAGGCAGCGTTAATCAACTATTCATTAATGTCGTTGAATCTCGACGATAAAAATATGGTTTTGGAATCATGGTTAACGCCAGATGCGGTAGGGGATAAGGGTTATCTGCAAGCGCCGTGTTTATCACCATGGAGAACCATCATCGTAGGCGATAAAGCAGGTGATATCTTGACATCTAAATTAACCTACAACCTTAACGAACCAACAAAATTTAAAGAAGTTTCATGGATTAAGCCCACAAAATATGTTGGCGTTTGGTGGGAAATGATCACCGGAAAAAGTACCTGGGCTTATAATAATTTAACCAGTGTACAACTTGGCGTAACCGATTATGCTAAAACAAAACCAAATGGTAAACATGCTGCAAACACCGCTCATGTAAAAGAATACATCGATTTCGCTGCGAAAAATGGCTTGGATGCGGTATTGGTTGAAGGCTGGAACGAAGGATGGGAAGATTGGTTTGGGAAAACAAAAGATTATGTTTTCGATTTCGTAACGCCTTACCCTGATTTTGATGTGAAAGAATTGCATCGCTATGCAGCAAGCAAAGGCATCAAAATGATAATGCACCACGAAACTTCTTCTTCTGTTCGTAACTATGAAAGACACATTGATACTGCTTATAAGTTTATGAAAGCCAATGGGTACGATGCAGTAAAGAGTGGTTATGTAGGCAATATGATTCCTCGTGGCGAACATCATTACGGGCAGTGGTTAAACAATCATTATTTGTATGCCATCCAAAAGGCAGCTGAATATAAAATTATGGTAAATGCACATGAGGCCGTTCGGCCGACTGGTTTGGCCCGTACTTACCCAAATTTAATTGGTAATGAATCTGCCAGAGGAACAGAATATGAGGCATTTGGTGGTAACAATGCAGATCACACTACAATTTTGCCATTTACTCGTTTAATCGGCGGTCCGATGGATTACACACCTGGCATTTTCGAAACGAAGGTGAGTGCTTATAATCCAGAAAATAATTCATTTGTTCACAGCACACTTGCCCGTCAGCTTGCACTTTATGTTACCATGTATAGTCCGCTGCAAATGGCGGCCGACTTGCCTGAAACTTATAACAAATACATGGATGCTTTCCAGTTTATTAAAGATGTGGCGGTTGATTGGGATGATAGCAAAGTTTTGGAAGCCGAACCAGGAGATTATATTACCTTCGCCCGTAAAGCCAAAGGCAAAAACAATTGGTTTGTGGGTCGCACCAATGATGAAATTGCCCGTACGTCGAGAATAGATTTCAGCTTTTTAGATGCCGGTAAAAAATATATCGCAACCATTTATGCTGATGCGAAAGGTGCGCATTACGAAACTAATCCTAAAGCTTACACCATTCGTAAAATGGAGGTGACCAATAAAACAAAATTAACGCTGAATTGTGCGCCGGGTGGTGGTTATGCAATCAGCATCATGGCGAAGTAAGTTTGACTGCGAAGAACGTTAGGTCTTTCAGTGATTTATTCAGTTCAAGTCGTTCCAAGTGGAACGACTTTTTTAATGGTGTTTTTTGAAAAATACGCCCGCAGATTAAAATGATCTCCTCTGTGATTTATGATAGGTTTTTCGTCCTTGCTAGGTACGAAGCAATCTTAAAGCGAAAAGTTTAATAGCTTCCATACCAGGATTGCTTCGTGCCTCAGCAATGACGACCGTTCTTAAAGCCATTATATTGATTTTTATGAAGTAGATTAATCCTCACCGAAACATGCATCGGAGCAATAATAGTTAAGTTTTCATCTAAAAAATCCAAATTTCTTTCTTTGCGTTTTCACTTTTTGTACTTTGCGGTTGAAAACTTAATCTACGCAAACTCACAATTATGGCCAGAACCAAAAATCACATCGAACTACAGTTTTTAAGCGAACCATCTGATGTAAATTATGGTGGCAAAGTTCATGGCGGTATGATGATGAAATGGATTGACCAGGCGGCATTTGCCTGTGCTTTGCAATGGAGCGAATCTTACTGCGTAACGGTTTATGTAGGCGGCATCCGATTTTTCCATCCCGTACATATCGGGCATCTGGTAAAAATGGAAGCGAGAATTATTTACACCGGTAAAACCAGTATGCACATCGCTGTAGATGCTTATTCAAAACCTGTGGGTAAAGCCGATTTTGTCAAAAACACACACTGTATCATTGTTTTTGTGGCGGTAAATGATGAGGGCCAACCGCAACCAATCCCAGCATTTAAACCAAAAACTGAAAAGGAAATTGCTATGCATGGCTATGCTATAAAATTAATGGAGTTAAGAAAAAGCATTGATAAAGAAATGGAACCTTATATTGTTTAGCCAATTTAGTGTTCAAATAACAATGGACAACTGTTCGAATCCCTTCGGCTCCATTTATTGATTACATTTCTTTATTTCTAAGTTACTTGTAGCGATAGAAGCTACACTTGGCAACACAAAACTAAACTTACTGCCTTCGCCAAGCGCACTTTCTATCCATATTTTTCCGTCTTCTGCTTCGATAAAATCTTTTGATATGGCTAAACCCAATCCAGAACCAGATTTGTTTTGCCCATCAGTAGGTACTTGGAAATAGCGGTCGAATAATCGTTTTTGATATTTCTCTTCAATTCCTTTTCCATAGTCTTTTACCGAGAATTGAACAAATTTGCCTTTTTGAAAAACATCTATCACAACCTTCGATTTTTCTGAACTATAACGCAAGGCATTTGATAAAAAGTTTACTAAAACCCAAGCCGTTTTTTGAATATCGGCATTCACCTTTGGTAGATTTTCAGCACAGTTGAGTTCGAGTTGAATTAGTTTCTGTTCAGCCTGAAACTTTACGGCATCTAATGCATAGTTTACAATTTCCTTTGGCTCGGTTAGGGCAAATGTTAACTTCAAATTTCCGGTTTCTACCTGCGATAAATCCAGTAATTCACCGGTGATTTTTAGAAGCCTGTCACTATCTTCCTTAATATGGTTGAGTAGCTGATTCTGTTCCTCATTTACCGAACCTACCCGATGATCGTTAAGCAGTTTCAAACTCATTTTAATGGAAGATAACGGAGTTTTCAACTCATGCGAAACCGTAGCAATGAAATTTGTTTTGGCTTCATCAAGTTCCTTAAATTGAGTAATATTTTTTAACACATAAACACTCCCTGCAGATTTTGACGATGCGGTGAGTGCCTTTTCATCCTGCTCATCATAATTTGGGATCACGATTTCGCGGTTTTCCAAAAGGAAGTAAGATTCCTTTTCATCGGCATATATTTTAAGGGTTTTATCCTCCGTTTCGGGTTGGGTAATTCTTTTGAACAATTCATTCTTTTTAACCAGTTCGGTGATGTTCTGCCCGATAACTTTCTCCTCATCAACACTCATCAGCTTTGCTGCCAAATGATTTAAAAATAACACTTCGCCTTTTTCATTTAAGCCAATAATGGCATCTTGCATTTGAGCAATAATGGCTTCAATTCTGGATTTTTCCGACTTTATTTTGGAGAGATTACTATTTTCCCACTCGTTCAATTTCTTTACCATGACGTTAAACGCATCTGCAAGTTCTGTAAATTCGTCTTGATTATTGAAATGCAAACGTTGCTTGTAGTTTTTCCTGCTGATTTGTTTAATGGCATCGCTAAATTCTGCCAACGGATTAGCCACAAAGCCAGGGAAATTAACAATGAAAGTAAATAGAATTAAAAAACTTAAGCCCGCTGCAATGGAAATATACATATTTGCATTTGCCGACGTTTTGTTTGCCAGTTCATTTTTGTCGTAGATGGCTTTCATATTTATTTCTTCGATACTTTGCAGTGCAGATCGTAAGGTTTTCAAATCGATTTTTCCGGTAGGTTGCTGCAATTTCTTGTAAGCTAAAGCCAGGTTTTGATAAGCGACTTTTTCACCATTCTCGGTGATATTTTGGCCCTCGTTTTTTAAGTTATCTTCAAATATTTGCGCTTGTCTTTTCGATAAAGGAAATACTCCTTCATCCAAAATAGTTCGCATTGCAGCAACATATTTTAAGGATTTGTAATTGTCTTTCAGGATTACTTTTGATTTATCTGAAAGCTCGTTTAGAAAAAACAATGCAATTAATCCGAAGGATAAAACAATTATAAAGAGGAACCCAAATCCGAGACGAAGCTTGGTTTTAATTTTCATGGTGGTTTAATTTGTTAACCGCAAAGCTCGCCAAGTTTTCCGCAAAGAAGCGCAAAGTTAAGTGTCCTAGTCTTTGTGTTCTTTGCGCCTTTTCTTTGTGTGCTTTGCGGTTAGATTTTTAAGAAAGTATAACCAAATCAATTTCTTTGGCGGCTAAATTACGCAACAGCTGATTAAAAATTGCCGTTCGCATGATTACCTGGAAAATATTTAAATGTGGCTTTCCAATACAAATGGTGGTGATTTCTTTTTTTGTGGCCATGTTAATAATGGTTTGGGTAATTTGATTGCTTTTTGTTTTCACCACTTCGGCACCTAGTTCTGTAGCGAGTTTAAAATGGTTAATGAGATGGCGTTGTTTATCAAGCTTGATTTTATCAAAGCTTTCTGCATCACTTTGTACGTAGAGTACCATCCAAGGAGAGTGGTAGTAGGAAGCAAGCCTTGCTGTTTTTCGAATAACCACACCAGCAGTTTCCGAATTAGAAGAGATGCAGGCTAAAAACTTTTCCGACCTCAATTTAACTGATTTTGGTATTTCGGTTTTAATTTTCCGCTCCACCTGATGAACTACTTCCTTTAAGGCCAGCTCTCTCAACTGCAAAATTTTATCTGACTGAAAAAAATTCGACAAAGCCTGTTCGAGTTTACTTTTGTCGTAAATTTTGCCTTCTTTTAAACGCGTAACCAATTCATCAGCCGTTAAATCAATATTCACAATCTCATCAGCAATTTCCAAAATTTTATCGGGAATACGTTCCGTTACGCCGATGCCCGTGATGCGTTCGATTTCTTCATTGATACTCTCGAGATGCTGAATATTAACCGCCGAAATAACACTGATGCCAGCTTCCAGCAAATCGAAAACGTCTTGCCAACGTTTGCCGTTTTTACTTCCCCCGGCGTTGGTGTGTGCCAGTTCATCAACCACAACAATTTCAGGGTGCCGATTCAAAATTCCCTGCAAATCCATCTCCTCAATTTCTTTTCCCCGGTAAAAAATTTTCTTCCTGGCAATTAGGGGCAAATCATTTACCAAGGCTTCCGTTTCTGCCCGCCGGTGCGTTTCCACGTAGCCAATGCAAACATCGATGCCGTTGCGTAAAAGCGCATGGCTTTCCTGCAGCATTCGATAGGTTTTGCCTACACCGGCACTCATCCCAATATAAATCTTGAGTTTGCCCCTTCTCGATTTTTGTATGAGTTCGAGAAAATGTTTAACCGAATCGTCTTTTTCTTGCATTGATATTTTACTTTTTGTCATTCTGAGGAACGAAGAATCTGCAACTAATGAGCACTACTCTAACTTTCTCTTTCCCATGGTTTGTGTCCCCACACACCATTACTTGTTTGTTAGCGTTTCGGTCTGTGAGGACAGAGACTGAGGCGTTAGATTGGCGCCGAAATATTCTGTAATTTTAGTGCTCCCGTGGCAGTATTTTTAAAATGAAACAGCAATACTTGCTGTTAATGTTGTATTGACATTAACGGAATTGTTTTCTCTTGCAAAAATTTTGTCCTTGCTGTCATAGGTTTTACCTTCCAATCTGACTACCGCATTTGGAATTGGCGAATAATCTACGTTTAAAGAATAACCTTTCGTTTTAAATCCATTTGTTGTTCCTGTAGATATGAAAATGCCATTTTTGTCTTCGTAATATTCAAACCGACCGGCTACTGCCCATTTTTCTGCAAATTTGTATTGCGCAATAACTACCGGAGAAAATACCTCATTTTTGCTGTGATTGTCTTTTGATTGCTGTTGAGTACCATAATCCAAACCCAGTGTTAGTCCGAATTTATCGCTGAGCTGGAAGATACCATAAATGTTGTGGTAGAAACGGTTTACGCGAACGGAATCTGCGCCCTCTGTTCCCCGGTAATTGCTATAGTTTACCGTAATTTTTGTCGTTGGTTTCCAGGTTAACTGCAAGCCACCCGCAGGTTTATTGTTTCCATTTTGGCGGGTGATTCTTTGCCATCCATTCAGGTAGAGTAGTGTGGCCGTCAATTTTCCATCTTTTGTTTCATAGGTGATTTTAGCTCCAGATTCATAATAAGGTGTGTTTTCCGAAGAAATATTTCTGGTTAAAACCCAGCAGTCTTTCGAAACGGCGCTTTCGAATCCGATGTGTGAGGAAAATATCCCTGCGTCAATCCATAGATTTTCTGTTTTTGAAAGTTTTACGCCAGCGTTAGCTTCAAAAATATTTTTAAGTACGCCAGGCTCTGCGGCTAAATTCGCATTAGTGTAGGTACCGGCCATCAGCGCTAAATTCGCCCTGATTGAACTGCTTTCGTAAGCTGCTTTGATAAAACCCAGGTTTAAATTCACTTCATTCGCCCGGTTGTGCGAGTAAATGAAAGCGGGTCTGTTATGGTCGGCTGGTTTGTTAAAATCGTAACCATAGTAAGTTTCTAGGTAACCAGAGAACTTTACTTTGGGTTCATCTTGTGCTAAAGTAGTTAGAGATGCTGTTAATGTTGCGATAAGGGTGATTAATTTTTTCATTTCGATTAAGTGATTGCTGATTTTCCTTCGGGATGATTACACGGATCTAAGGATTACACAGATTTTTTACACGGTCGTCATTGCGAGGCACGAAGCAATCCTACAACGAAAGTTATAAAGCAGCGAGTGCATTAAGATTGCTTCGTGCCTTGCAATGACGGCATTTTTTGTTACAAGTTATCTAATGCCAAATTCAGTTTCAAAACATTTACTGATGATGGACCGAATAATCCAAATAAAGGTTGTAGGGTGTTCATAGCCACTAATTCCTTCACTTTTTGTTGACTGATATTTCTAGCTTTGGCTACTCTTGCTATCTGAATTTCTGCACCTTGCTCGGAGATATTTGGGTCTAAACCACTGCCCGATGCCGTAACCATATCAGCAGGAATATTTGATTTTTGTAAGCCAGGATTATATTTCAAAAGGGTATCAACTCTGGATTGAACTTCTTTTAAATAATCAGGATTGGATGGTCCTTTGTTTGAGCCGGCCGAGCCTGCAGCATTGTAATTAACAGCCGATGGTCTGCCCCAGAAGTATTCGGGTTTGGTAAAAGATTGGCCCAATAATTCGTAGCCGATTGTTTTGCCATTTTTTACAATTTTCTCGCCCCCGCCATTTCCTCGGGCAAGTTTTCCAGCTATAGCAATACTGATGGGGTAGATGATGCATAATAATACGATTAAAACTAAGGTTAAGCGTAGCGATTGTATGATGTATTTTTTCATTTTATTTAAATTTTAAGAGAAATAAGTAGTTGTTGATATTGAGAAATGGGTAGTAGTGAATAGAGAACAGATTTTAATTTTTTAATGAAATGGATTTTGGAATTAGGAAATAGGTATTGGTAAACGGGCTAATTGCCATTATTTATTGAATCTATTCTCTATTTACAATTCTCTATTCCTCATTTTTAAACAAATAAGCCAATTACTAAATCAATTAATTTGATGCCGATAAACGGAGCGACAATACCTCCGATGCCATAGATAAATAAGTTTCTGCGGAGCAAAGCCGTAGCGCCAATTGGCTTGTAAGCCACGCCTTTAAGCGCCAGTGGAATTAGTATAGGAATGATAATCGCATTGAAAATCACTGCCGACATAATCGCACTTTCGGGTGTGTGCAAGCCCATAATGTTTAAACTTTGCAAGGCAGGAATGGATGCAATAAATAAGGCAGGAACAATAGCGAAATACTTAGCCACATCGTTTGCGATAGAGAAAGTAGTTAGCGTGCCACGGGTAATTAACAGCTGTTTTCCAATTTCTACAATTTCAATTAATTTGGTTGGATCATTGTCCAAATCTACCATGTTACCAGCTTCTTTAGCAGCTTGTGTTCCGCTATTCATGGCCACACCAACATCTGCCTGCGCAAGTGCAGGCGCATCATTGGTACCGTCGCCCATCATTGCAACAAGTTTGCCTAAGGCCTGCTCGTCTTTAATGTAGTTCATTTTATCCTCTGGTTTTGCTTCTGCGATAAAATCGTCTACACCTGCTTTTTCGGCGATGTATTTAGCAGTTAATGGATTATCGCCCGTTACCATTACTGTTTTAACACCCATTTTGCGTAAACGCTCAAACCGTTCGCTAATGCCTGGTTTAATGATATCCTGCAATTCGATTACGCCTAAAGCTTTTTCATTTTCAGAAACCACTAGTGGCGTTCCGCCGTTGGTTGCAATGCTTTTTACATGGTCTGCAATATCCGAAGGAAAAATATTTCCTGCTTTTTCAACAATATTTCTAATAGAATCGAACGCACCTTTTCTAATCCTTCTTCCGTCGGCAGTATCTAATCCGCTGGAGCGTGTTTCGGCTGTAAACTTAATAAATGTTGAACCTGCTGGTGTGCCTGAATTTTTAAAGCCCTGCTCGTTTGCCAACTCAATAATTGATTTTCCTTCTGGTGTTTCATCAGCCAAAGAACTTAAAACACATGCATCGGTAAAATCTTTAATCACTACGCCGGCAGTTGGGTAGAAGTTGGTTGCTTTGCGATTTCCGATGGTGATCGTTCCGGTTTTATCCAATAATAGAACATCAATATCGCCAGCGGTTTCCACCGCTTTACCTGATTTGGTAATCACGTTTGCTCTTAAAGCTCTGTCCATTCCGGCAATGCCGATGGCTGATAATAAGCCGCCAATAGTAGTGGGGATTAAGCAAACGAAAAGTGAAATTAAAGCTGCAATGGTAATCGGTGTATTTGCGTAATCGGCAAATGGTTTTAACGTTACACAAACGATGATAAACACTAAGGTAAAACTGGCCAGTAAAATTGTTAACGCGATTTCATTTGGAGTTTTCTGGCGGGACGCACCTTCTACCAAGGCAATCATTTTATCTAAAAAACTTTCGCCTGGAGCTGTACTCACCTGAACTTTTATTTCATCAGATAACACTTTGGTTCCGCCGGTCACTGAAGATTTATCGCCACCTGATTCACGAATTACCGGGGCAGATTCTCCGGTAATGGCCGACTCATCAATGATAGCAATGCCTTCGATAATTTCGCCATCGGTTGGAATCGTGTCACCCGTTTCGCAAACAAAAACATCGCCTTTTTTTAATTGATTTGACGAACGAATTTCAATCGTTCCGTTAGCTAAAAGTACTTTTGCTGGCGTTTCTTCGCGTGTTTTACGTAAGCTATCGGCCTGGGCTTTTCCTCTTGCTTCGGCAATCGCCTCTGCGAAATTGGCAAACAAAACGGTTAACAGAAGTACCAGGAAGATGAAAAAATTATATAGAAAGGAGCCTTGTCCGCTGTGGTTAAAAGAATAGACCGTAACGTAGGCCATCACGAGTGTGCCTACCTCCACGGTAAACATCACCGGGTTGCGAACCATTAATCTGGGATCTAGTTTGATGAAAGATTGTTTCAATGCAGTTTGCACTAAAGCAGGTTCGAACAATTTATTATTGGGTTTCATTTTGAGTTTTAATTAAGTGATTTCACAGATTAAAATGATTTCACAGATTCTTATCATGTAATTTGTCATGCTGAGCTTGTCGAAGCACCGAATCATTTCGACAGGCTAAATGTGACAACTATATCTATTTGAGCATTGAAAAATATTCTGCTAACGGTCCTAGGGCCAGTGCTGGAAAGTAAGACAATGCATTGAGCACTAAAATCACGGCAAAAGTCATTAAGGCAAAGGTTTTTGTATCGGTTTTTAATGTTCCGGCAGATTCAGGAATGAACTTTTTAGCGCCAAGCAAACCTGCAATTGCAACCGGACCAATAATGGGTAAGAAACGACCCAGAAAAATAATAACTCCGGTAAGTAGGTTCCAGAATACATTATTATCGCCTAAACCTTCAAAGCCAGAGCCATTGTTGGCGTTAGCGGAAGTAACCTCGTACAACATTTCGGAGAAACCATGGAAGCCTGGATTATTTAACCAGTTATTCGGCTGTGTTGCCCAACCTGCATCGGCATAATTGGCAAACACGTAACTCGAAATCGCCGTGCCAGCGAGGATCAAAAACGGACTTAATAAAGTGATGATCGCCGCAATTTTGATTTCTCTGGCTTCCACCTTGTGACCTAAAAATTCTGGCGTTCTGCCCACCATTAATCCTGAAATAAAAACTGCGATTATTAAATAGATAAAATAGTTTAGCAAGCCAACGCCACAACCACCATACAAGCCGTTAATCATCATGGCCAGCAATTGCCATAAACCTGTTAGCGGCATCGTGCTATCATGCATGCCATTAACCGAACCTGTAGAAATTACGGTAGTTAATGTGCTCCAATATGCAGTTGCGGCAGGTCCGAAACGAACCTCTTTGCCCTCCATTGCACCTGTAGTTTGTGCAATTCCCATTTTGGTTAGCGCTGGGTTTCCACCAAGTTCCGAGTTCAGGGTTGGAATCATCAGCATAAATAAACCGATGGTCATCACGCCGAAAATTGTCCAGCCTAGTTTTTTTCTTCTGATGAAATAGCCGAAAGCGATAACCATGGCAATTGGAATAATTACCTGGGCAATCATTTCGACCATATTGGTTAAATAACTTGGGTTTTCGAATGGGTGGGCAGAATTTGCACCGAAATACCCACCGCCATTCGTTCCCAAATGTTTTATGGCAATCATTTGCGCCGCTGGTCCACGAGAAGCATTTATAGTATCACCTTGTACAGAAAGGAATTGATCTTTAGCATCGTAACTGGCCGGGGTTCCGTTAAAGGTTAAAATTAGCGCAATAGCAATGGATAAAGGCATCAGTAATCTGGTAATTGCCTTTACAAAAAACTCCCAAAAATTACCAAGTAAGGTGGTTGTTTTATCTCTAAAAGCTTTAAATAATACAACAGCCGCGGCAATACCGGTAGCGGCACTTACAAACTGAAGAAACATCAGTACAAATTGTTGAGTGAGATAGCTGACGCCACTTTCGCCTGAGTAATGTTGAAGGTTACAGTTAGCTACGAAGCTAATAATTGTATTGAAAGCTAAATCTGGCGTCATACCAGGGTTACCATCAGGATTAAATGGTAGCTTATTTTGAAATATCAGCATTAAAAAACCGTAAACCAACCACAAGATATTTATGGTTAGTAAAGCTTTTAGCTGTTGTTTCCAGTTCATTTGCTCTTTAATATTGATGCCGGATAATTTGTAGATTCCATTTTCGAGCGGCTTTAAAAAGTCTGTCCAAACTTTTTCTCCTGCAAAAACCTTCGCCAAATATTTCCCCAAAGGGATGGCGATAATTAAGGTTAAGAGGAATGTGGCGATGATGCCAATTAATTCAGTGTTCATTTTTTTTGTTTTTGGAGAATAGGAAATTAGGAATGGCGATGTGGGCAATAGGAAATAGGTATTTGGAAATAGGCAATCATTTCCTATTTCGTATTCTCCCTTGCCTGGGGTATTTGAAAGTAGACTATCATTCTATTTTTTCTATTTCCCATTGCCTAGAATATCTGTAAATAGGCTATTTTTTATTTCCGATTCTCCATTCCCCGCTATCCATATTCTCTGTTTTTAAAATTTTTCGGGTTTAATCAAAACGTAAATCATATAGATAAATACGGCGATTGCGATGATGAATAGTGCTAACATGGCTTTAAATTTTTTCGAACCAATCAATTGATTTGTAAGTTGCCCAACAGAGCAGAAGGATTACGAGTAATAGGATAATTGTCATAACTTATTGTTTTATGAAATGCCTATTGCCAACTCTTATGCCGATGAGTATGAAAAAATTTTAGTTTGCTGATTGTTAGTTGTTTATGTGTTTTAGTGGAGTTTTAAGCATAAAAAAACCCTTCCATTTTGGAAGGGTTTTTTTCGTTTCGGAGTGATCTCTCAAAAACTGCTGAAGCAAAATTTAAAAGTAACTTGTTGCTTTCAACTCAAAAAAAATCAAATTGCCGCTTAAGATGAAGCAATGATCTTACAATTCTCCAATGCCATATTCTTCAATTTTTCGGTACAGTGTGGTTAAGCCAATCCCCAACAATCTCGAGGTTTCTGTTTTGTTCCCTTTGGTGTGGATCAATACCTTTTGGATGTGCTGTTTTTCTATTTGATTTAAGTTAAATTTATTTTCCTGAGCGGTAAATTCAAAAAAATCAGGTGGAAGTGCTGCAATGTTTAGTTGTGTTCCATCAGAAAGAATGACCATTCTTTCAATTACATTTTTTAGTTCGCGAATATTTCCTTTCCAACTATACTGCTGAAAAGCATTTAATATATTGTCGGTCATTTTCAATTCTGGCCGGTTAACTTTGATCGAAAATTCGCTCAGGTAATGTGCTGCCAAAGCAGTTATGTCGGCTTTTCTTTCTCTTAGTGGTGGTAGCGTTATTGTAAAAACAGAAAGTCGGTAATAAAGGTCAGCTCTGAATTTACCTTCTGCTGCCTCAACTTTTAAATCTTTATTTGTTGCCGCAAGCACACGCACATTCACCTGCTGCGTTAAAGTATCGCCCACTTTAATAAAACTTTGGTTTTCCAGCACCCGAAGAAGTTTGGCCTGTAAATCGAGATTCATTTCGCCAATTTCATCGAGAAACAAAGTACCGCCATTCGCTTCTTCCAATAAGCCCTTTTTATCTTTATTTGCTCCTGTAAATGCACCAGCCTTATACCCGAAAAGTTCACTTTCCAGCAATTCTGGAGAAAAACCACTACAATTCAACGCAATAAAAGGCTTGGCAGCTCTTGGACTTTCCTGATGAATAGACTGGGCAAAAACTTCTTTTCCTGTTCCTGTTTCGCCCAAAAGTAAAACGGTAGTATCTGTTTTACTTACCCGCTTTGCTAGATCAATGGCCTCTTTTAATGCTTTTGATTGGCCGATAATTGTTGCGAAACTATGCTTCGAATTTACCTTCTTATCAAGTTCAAAAATACGTTGCTGAAGGTTAGCCTTTTCCATTGCCCTATAAAGCAACGGAATGATTTTTTCGTTGTCATCTCCCTTTACAAGATAATCGAAAGCGCCGTTTTTTATGGCTAAAACACCATCAGCAATGGTGCCATATGCTGTAAGATTAATCACTTCGGTATAAGGCTTCAGCGATTTTATATCTTTTACCAACGCTACGCCATTTACATCCGGCAACTTCACATCACTGATAACTATGCTTACATCATTGTTTTTTAAAAGATTTAAGCCTTCTTTACCGGTATTCGCCTGAAGGGTTTTAAAGCCTTCCAGCTCAATAATTCTTGAAAGCAGGCTGCAGATTTTCTTTTCATCATCAATGATGAGGACGATGCCGTTCATAGGTGTAATTTATGGTGCAATATTAAGGATTAATAATTATTCTTTATTTGTACCTTTTTCATTTCTACTACGCTAAATAAAACCATTTTAAGCATCTTTGTCTCACAAAGCAAATTCTATGTTTAAAAAGCTAACCCTGGTATTCATTTCCTGTTTCATCTTTTTTTTCTCTTTCGCTCAACAAATTAGGCCAGCAAAGTCATCTGAAATTTTTCGTGAAATTAAAACACTTCGGCATATTCCAAAGGTTCTTTACCTCGCGGCACATCCCGATGATGAAAATACCGGTTTGTTATCATGGCTAATAAATGAACAAAATGTAGAAACTGCGTATTTGTCATTAACCAGAGGTGATGGAGGGCAGAATTTATTAGGAACCGAACAGGGTGCTGCTTTGGGATTAATCAGAACGCATGAGTTGTTGGAGGCCAGGAAACTGGACGGGGCACAACAGTTTTTTACCCGGGCAATTGATTTTGGCTTCTCTAAAAATACCGATGATACTTTTAAACAGTGGGATGCGGATAGCATTACCGCAGATGTAGTTTGGGTAATCAGAAAATTCAGACCCGATGTAATTATTTGTCGTTTTCCACCAACTGCGGCTGCAGGACATGGGCAACATGCGGCATCTGCGGTGGTTGCCGAAAAGGCATTTAAAGCAGCTGCAGATAAAACCATGTTTCCAAACCAGTTGAAGTATGTTGATGTTTGGCAACCGAAAAGATTGCTTTGGAACACTTTTCGTTTTGGTTTGGTAAATACAACCTCCGAAAATCAATTGAAAGTTACGGTAGGGCAATTCGATCCACAACTCGGAATGGGTTATGGCGAACTTGCTGGTTTAAGCCGAAGTTTACATAAAAGCCAGGGAGCGGGAACGCAATCTGTAGCCGGCGTCAGGACAGAATATTTTACCCATGTTATGGGCGTCCAGGCAAGAGAAAGTCTTTTTGATAAAATTCCGCTTAATTGGTCTGAAAAAGGAATTGATAACATTGATGAGTTGATTGATATTATCCTGTTATCTTTCGATTATAATCATCCAGATAAAAGTCTACATGGCTTGTTAATGTTACGTCAGAGAATTTCTGAAATTCAGGATGCGAGCTTGAAGAAGGATAAACTGAATGCCATAGACCACATTATTTTAAGCTGTACTGGTTTTATGGGCGAAGTGGTAACTAACCAGGCAGAGGCTATTGCAGGCAACAGCTACAATTTCAGCTTAAATGTAATTTCGAGAGGGGCTCCACCAGTAATTCTTGAACAAGTTAATTGGATCACTCAAACTGATGTATTAAATAAAAGGATTTCTGGAGATTCGCTGATCAACATCCAGCGTAAAATTCAAATCCCTTTAAATGCTGCGCTTACAGAACCTTACTGGTTAGAAAAGCCGGCGAAAAATGCAGCAACATTTAGCGTGCCCAATGATACCTTGATCGGTTTGCCAGAGCTTGCATCGCCATTAAATGTTTCGGTTGTTTTAAAAATCGGAAGCGAAAAGTTTACGGTTAAACTTCCACTGTCATATAAAAAACTCGACCCGGTAAAGGGTGATGTGGTAGAGCAGTTGAGGATTATTCCGGCAATGGATTTAAGTTTTGCCGAACCGGTTTATTTCGCAAAAGAGAAGGAAGATTTGAAAGTAACCCTTCGCTTAAAGGCCAACAAATACATCAATTACGGTAAAGTGATTTTTAGAGTAGAAAATGCAACTATAGCCACTTTTACGGGTATCAATTTACCAGAGAATACCATTACCATTAAAGATTTTATACTGCCTGCTGGCGATCTGGCGAGAATAAAAACTACTCAAAATAAGCTTGAAGTAGTTTTTTCTTCAGAAAATAGTGAGTTTACAAGAGGCCAGGTGCTGATTCAGTATCCACATTTGCCATCATTGCAATACTTTGTTCCAGCCACAACCTGGTTATTAAAAGGCGACGTAAAAGTGTTGGCAAAAAAGGTGGGCTATATCCAAGGTGCAGGAGATTTAATTCCTGAGTTTTTGCGCCAGGCTGGTTTGCAGGTTGATGTTTTAACCGAAGCCGATATTTTAAATCCAAGCAAGTTGGCGTCTTATGATGCCGTAGTAACAGGTGTAAGGGTAATCAACACAGATAAACGGATTAAAAATTGGCAGGTGGCGCTTAAAAGCTATGTAGAAAATGGTGGAACAATCGTGATGCAATACAACACCACTCAAGATATGGCTTTGCAAGATTTTGGCATATATCCATTGAGCATTAGCAGTAAAAGGGTTACAGACGAAAATGCTGCTGTTAAATTTTTTAATCCAAATCATAAACTGTTAAGTTATCCAAATAAAATTACCGCAGAAGATTTTAATGGTTGGGTACAGGAACGAGGCGCTTATTTCCCAGATAAATGGGATGATAAATACGAGACACTTTTCGAAATGAATGATACTGGAGAAGAGCCGTTAAAAGGATCTACATTGTATGCAAAATACGGTAAAGGCCAGTTTATTTACACACCACTTGCATTTTTCAGGCAATTGCCTGCAGGAAATATAGGTGCCGCAAGGTTGTTTTTCAACTTTATATCAGCAGGGAAGTAGGATGAAAAACCAGCTCAAGAATTGGAATACATGGTACGTTTTGCTTGCAATAGCGCTGGTTTTCCAAATTGTATTTTATTACCTGTTTACTAGATTTTGGGCATGAGTAATATCGATTGGTTAGTACTCATCTTTACTCTGCTGGCTGTTGTTGCTTACGGTGTTTTTATCGGCAGGGGGCAAAAAAGTAATGCCTCATACTTAAAAGCCGACAACCAAATGCCTTGGTACATTGTGCTTATAGGCATTATGGCTACCCAAGCCAGTGCCATTACCTTTCTTTCTGCACCCGGGCAAGCCTATACGGATGGCATGCGTTTCGTTCAGTATTATTTTGGTTTGCCATTGGCGATGATCGTCATCTGCATTACCTTCATTCCGATATTTCAGCGACTAAATGTTTATACCGCATATGAATATCTGGAGCAACGTTTCGATAAAAAAACGAGGGTTTTAACCTCGCTGTTATTTTTGTTTTCCAGGGGATTATCAACCGGAATCAGCATCTATGCGCCGAGTATCATTCTATCAAGTGTTTTAAACTGGAATATTTATTTAACCAATGTTTTAACCGGTGGAATCCTATTAATTTACACCTACGTTGGTGGTGCAAAAGCAATCGCCCATACCCAAAAGCTTCAGTTCCTGATCATTCTGGGTACGATGGCATTTGCCGGGTATTTATTGGTTCAAAACATGCCTAATGGCGTTGGTTTCGGCGATGCGCTTTATCTTGCTGGTAAATCCGGAAAGCTGAATGTGATCACTACCGATTTCGACTGGAAAGATAAATACAACATCTGGAGCGGTTTGATCGGTGGATTTTTTCTTGCACTTTCTTATTTCGGTACCGATCAAAGTCAGGTGGGCCGCTACATTACTGCCAAAGATAATACCAATGCCAAAATGGGTTTGCTGTTAAATGGTTTAGTTAAAATTCCCATGCAGTTTGCCATTCTTTTAATCGGTGCATTACTGTTTGCTTTCTTCTCACTAAAACCAGCGCCGATTTATTTCAATGAACGCTCGTATCAATATTTAAAAGAAACACAACCACAGCAGGCTGCCGTTTTCGAGGGCGAACATCAGCTGCTTGAAGAAAAGTTTAATGCCCAGTCGAAGGCTATTTTAGCTCAGCGAGAAAAAAACTCTCCAGAATTAAATGCTTCGATTGCGAATTTTAAAGAAACCCAAAAAGATGTTAAAGATTTGCACAGTAGGGTAGAGGTGGCCATTAATAAAGCAAATTTTAATGCCGAGAAAACGGATACCAATTATATTTTTCTGTATTTCGTTAAAAATACTTTGCCAGTGGGTATGATTGGGTTGTTGTTTGCCGTTATCTTTTTAGCCAGCTGGGGCTCTATTTCAGCGGCCTTAAATTCATTGGCCGCCTGTTCATTAAAAGATGTGCATCTAATGTTCAGTAAGCGAGCCATGGACGATGCCACGGAGCTAAAGTACAGTAGGTTACATACTTTGGGTTGGGGGATATTTTCTATTGCTGTAGCCATGTTTGCCACACAAATGGGTTCACTTATTGAGGCGGTAAACGTTCTTGGTTCTCTTTTCTATGGTCCTATTCTCGGTATTTTCCTGGTTGCTTTTTATTTCAAGAAAATTAACGGATCAATTGTTTTTATCTCAGCTATCCTGGCTGAAATTGTGGTTGTCGGCGTTTATGAATTTGATGTGGTATCATTCCTTTGGTTAAACGTAGTCGGTGCCGCTGCAGTAATAATTTTTTCGACTTTAGGATTATTATTTTATCGTCGCAAAGCATTAGATTCGTAAACTCAAAACAACAAAAACAAATAAATAATATTACTATGAAAACGATGATTAAATCTGTTGCATTGCTTTTTACCGCAATAACGATTTCAGTAAGTGCAATGGCGCAAGATGCCGCTCAGCCAAAACCAAGTCCTGCGGCTACTGCAACAGGAAAAGTTAAAGGTGCTACCATCACTATCGCTTATAGCAGCCCTGCTGTTAAAGGACGTAAAATTTGGGGAGGTTTAGAAGCTTACGATAAAGTATGGCGTGCAGGTGCCAATGAGGCGACCACTTTTACCACTGATAAAGATATTATGGTTGAAGGTAAAACACTTGCTGCTGGAAAATATAGCTTCTTTTTAATTCCAAAAGAAAGCGGTACCTGGACAGCAATTTTTAATAAAGAACCAAAGCAATGGGGTGCATATAAATACGAAGAGGCAAAAGATGCTTTACGTGTTGAGGTGAAAACCAAACCTTTAAAAGCTACTCAAGAGCGTTTAATTTATAAAATCACTAAAACTGGTTTTTCTTTAGATTGGGATAAAATATCTGTTCCGGTAACGATCAAGTAAGCAGCTAAACAATTTTTTATAAGCCATTTCGGAAACACCGGAATGGCTTTTTTTTGTGTGCGCCGGGCATGGCAATCGACTATAGGGTTAGAGTCCCGAACACGCTTAGCAGTAGGAAGGTACTATCTATAAATACAAGTTATTCCCAATATTTTTTAACTTTGTTTTCAATAGAGGAGACATAGGGTGATCATTCATTGGTATGCCTACCTTGCGTAGTTCGGATCGGGTTTCTGACTAGATTGGAACTATCTATTTTTCTATCGCTTTGATGGTTAGTTTTGATCATTAGATTGGCTCAAATATCATTGTTTGCTCATGTTTTTGTTGGCTATAATTTTCATTAAAAGCTTGGTCATTTTTCCATAATGTGTAAATTGTCGTTAGAAGCTTTTTCTGTACCGCGACGTAACTTTTCATTTTAATACCTTGTTTCGCTACTGTTCGTTCGTACAGGTCTGTAAAGGGCCGAACGTTGTTTCTTACTACGCAAAACGCTGGCATATGCAGTATTCTGCGTATCCGACCATTGCCCTTTTTTGACATCCTTGTTTTTCCGATATGATTCCCAGACTGATTCTCTACCACATCATATCCGGCGAAACTGATCAGTTGTCGCGCATTGCTGAACAGCAGGAAGCCGTTGGTCTCAGCTAAAAGGGTTGCTACGGTTTTGACGCCAACGCCTTTAATTTGGCAGATTTGTTCGACCTTGTTTGAAACATCGGGTTCAGTCAGTATGTGTTGTGCCAGCATTTTCTGACAATCATCCATCTGCTTTTCCAATAGCCTTAGTTGCGATTTTAACTGATTAATCACACCCTCGTTCAGGTACATGCCTTGCTCACTGGCGTGTAGACGATTATTGATGACTGTTTTTAGCTCTTGTAAGCTTTGGTCATGCCTGGTAAGTTCCCTCAACTGATAGAAATATTCACCCAATGGCTGCCAAACTTCAAGTGATTTCTCAGCCCCCATCTGAGCAAGACCTTTTGAATCAATCCTGTCATTCTTAGACTTTGCCCCTGAAGCCTGTAGATATTTTTTGGCCTTGTTAGGAAGGATAATGGATATGGTATAACCAGCCTTGTAAAGGTATAGGGCACAGTTCTCGTAATATACTCCGGTGGCCTCCATGCATACAACCAACGGAATATCTCTATGTTTCCATTGGCGTTCTATCCAACCCTCTAAGTCCTGGAATCCCTTTTGGCTATTACTTACTTTACGGATACACTTAACTGTTACTTTTTGAATGGCATCTATAATTGAAATACAGCAGTGGATATCCTTTGCTGATATGTCCATACCTAATGAATACTTTAACATAATTTTCCTTTAATCGTTATTGAATCCAAAAACAGAATTCTCCGTATAGCCATCTCTCATGATTTTATACAGGATTATCCAACTTCAGCGGATATCCCTAAGTACTATTCCGGCTAAATCGGAAAGAAATCAAAGCAGACCTATCTTCCTATCAACATCGAAATATATTCGTGTCTGGTGTTAGCTCGAGTTGCTGCTTTGGTTCTGTTTTGTTCTTCAAATATATTATTGTTCAAAGATATGAGTGTTAGCTAGAGACAAGGGTGTCGTGGGTGACTGCGAATCTGAAGGAAGTCCGCGGCAAATATGGGGGCTTACGAACAGAAACTGTATACGAGGCGGATTTAGTCCGGGTGATGTTGCCCAACAAACAGAAGCCCAATACTCCACGGGGACTATTACGTAAATACAGAGGCCACATCCATAGGAAGTAGATTGTCTTACCCAGGGAGATCTGAATGAGTTCTGTTGAGTGTAAGCGCGATTACAGGAGAGGAAACATTTAGCGGGAACGTTCAATGACTCACTCAGAAGTTAGCAGCGGTAATAGTACTGCGTTTTAGGGTGCAGGAAGGACCAAATGTTGAAATGGCAAAGGAAACAGGAAGTTTATGGTAGAGCGTTCACAGCAGAACCACATTAGCGAACTGCTTATATGAGGGTAGGACGGAATCCGAGAGTAAAATATAAGAGGAGCTGAGCCGAGCCGTGCAACCAATGGGCACAATGCCTGGCAATAGGTGAATATCATCGCTTGTCAAGAGATACTGTTTCAACAAACCGATGTATACCGAACGGTACGTACAGGTGTGAGAGGACAGATAGGGAACTAATCCCTATCTTCCCGCTCGATTCAAGAAATAGCCTTTGTAAAGAAAGTATAACATAACCTGTACTTCATGCTAAAATGCTATTTTAGGCCGATTTTACATCCCCCATATGAAACTTGCACTTAATATTATCGCTACTGTTTTTCTTTTCCATTTGAATGTTCTGGCACAAAAGAAAGCCGTTCCTTTTTCCATCAAAACGCAACGGCCGGTTGATTTAGTGAACGTTTTTTTGGGCTCTTCAGGAGATCATGGGCAAATGTCGCCAGCGGCATCTTATCCGTTTAGCATGTTGAGCATTGGCCCTCAAACCTATCCGAAAACCCATACCGGTTACGAGTACCTGGCTAAAAAGTTTGAAGGATTTACACACAATCGTTTTGAAGGAGTAGGCTGCCAGGGCTCGGGTGGAAATATTTTTATCAAGCCATTTTTAGGAAAAGAGCCGATGCAATCTACGCTTATCAAATCAACTGAAAACGCTAGTCCGGGATATTATCGGGTAGGTTTTGAAAATAAAATCGATGCCAGCTTCGCTGTTGCAGGTAATGCAGGCAAGCATGTTTATCATTATCCGAAAGGAGAAAAAGGAATTTATCTCGATTTGGGCTATGCTTTTAATGGTGCTTTTGTAACGGAAGAACATGTTGTAGATGGGAATGCTGTTTCGGGCTGGATAGAATCAAAAACGACATGTGGCGTAGGTAAATACCGGATTTACTATTATCTGGAAATTACGAGCAAGGTGAACTGGGAAAAACTATCAGAACATAAATTAGTTGCCAGACTAGATGTTGCAGCTACTTCAGCAGAAATTAATGTGGCACTTTCTTCTGTTAGTGTCGAATCGGCAAAATCGGCCATTTTAGATCAAACTCTGGAAGCCATTAAAAATAAAAGTACTGCGGAATGGAACAAAAATCTGGCTAAAATTGAGGTGAGTGGCGATCTGGAAAATGCGAAGCTTTTTTATTCGCTTCTTTACCGTACTATGCAATCTCCCTATGTTATTTCTGATCAGGATGGACGATACCGAAATACCAAGGCTGAACTTCGAAAAGACAAAGAGATAAGATACAACGGCTGGGCTATTTGGGATAATTACCGCACACAATTGCCGCTGCTTTCCATCATTACTCCGGATCGCTATGCCGGAATGGTTACTTCAATCGCTGATCTGTACGACTCAGGAAAGAAAGATTACGCAGGTCAAACCGAACCATCAAATACTGTTCGCAGTGAACATGCAATTGTGGTTTTACTTGATGCCTATCGCAAAGGCTATCTTGTGGATTTCGCCGGTATTGCTGATTCGCTGGAGAAAGAGGTTAAGGGATTAGATTACAAATCGCCTGATAAGGCACTGGAATCGAGCTATGACAATTGGGCTTTGGCAGAAATTTTTACGATTTTAAAGCAGCCCCAAAAGGCAGCGATTTATAAAAATAAAGCACTCGAATATAGAACCTATTGGAACAAGGATTTTAAAGATATGAGTAAACGGGATGTTGACCAAATGCAGGCAAGAGGTTTGTATCAAGGTACCATTTGGCAATACAGATGGTTTGTTCCTTACGATTTTAAAGGGTTGATGTCACTTGATGGGGGAGAGGAAGCCTACATTGCCAAGCTGGATGAATTTTTTGCTAGAGATTTGTATAACCACGCTAATGAGCCCGATTTACAGGTACCGCTGATGTATAACGTAACCAGGCAAGGATATAAATCGCAATATTGGATGCACCGACTTGCCGCCGATACCGTCATTCAAAATTATTTCAATGATAATAGTAGGGGGATTGGAAGTTATATTGGTAAAATCTATAAGAATCAACCTGAAGCTTATTTACGGACTATGGATGATGATGCAGGGGCGATGAGCGCATGGTATATTTTTACAGCAAGCGGATTCTCTCCTGCTTGCGTAGGCTGGCCGGTTTACTATCTCAACGTACCGCTATTTCCATCAGTTACCTTCCACTTGCCGAAGGCAAAAACATTTAGGGTAGAGGTAGCGAATTTCAGCCCGAACAATAAATATATTAGACAGGTGTTTCTTAATGGCAAGCCCTTTAATAGAAATTATATTACGCAGGAAGATATTAAACAAGGTGGCGTATTAAGGATTGTTTCTTCTGCTGATCCTGTTAAAGTTTCGAGCACTGAAAACTGGATTTCAAGCATGGAATAAAATGATCGAAAATTTTCAATTTTAAATGAATTCGAAAAACAAATCATTCTCAGGCCTGTTTTAATAGTATAACTAGATACGACATGGCACCTTTAAAATTAAGCGAAGAACAAAATGCTACTTTAGGCAACAAAGCCCTAACAGAAAATACAAGCGATCAACCATTAGAACTTCATCCAGAGGCATACAAAGTGAAGGGGCCATCTCCTGAAAAAATGAGTACGGTATCAGCTTCACTTAGGACATACGCAAACGGCCTTTATGGGTTGTTATAACAAATGCAAAAATTTAAATGCCCTTATTCACAAGATAAGGGCATTTGTTTTGGAAGATATTTAAAATAGTACCTAGAGTTAAATATATAAAGTTACTTTCTGTCTCCATCAATGATGGTATTTCAATCATTAATACAAATCTGTGTGGTAGAGGTAATTAAAATTGTTAAGAGCGTCAAAACAATTGAGAAATTCATCCCATTTGGTAGATAAAATTCATACCATCTCCAGAATACTAGTCGATATTTGTTAGTTCTATTATCTCCTAAGAGACTATCCCTATTATGATTGAAAATATGCGTGCGATTAAGGTTGCAACTGTCCAACCTAACCAAGGCGTAGGAATCATGAAACCTACCGCACCCCTTGAACCTATCTGTTTAAAATATTTTAAAATTTATCCTTGTGAAACGATATAAATGTGATCGATGCTTCAATAGGTTTTCATGCCAATTACAATACGAAATAAAATAATTTAGGGAATGGGTGCGCTTAATGCTGTTGAGATAATCGACCGCTTCCTAGTTTAAAATCTTAACAGAATCGTACTATAATGGTAAACTAAAATAGAATATAGATCCTTTGCCTACTTCACTCTCCAGCCAAATTTTACCATGATGCCGTTTAATAATTTCGGCACAAAGGTAAAGTCCGATTCCAAAACCAGATACCGTTTGTGGCTGGTTGGTAACCCGGTAATATCTTTCAAAAAGATTGCCCTGATCTTCAGGCAAAATTCCAATCCCTTCATCGCTCACAGCAACCACAGCTGAGCCATTTTTAACCTCACACGATACAGTAATATTGCTTGCCGTTGGCGAGTATTTTAAAGCATTGGAGATGAAATTATTGATGACTTGCCCGATTTTTTCGCGATCTGCCGTAATCCATATCTGTTCGGTTGTAAAAGTAAACTGATGGCTGTTGATCACCACATTAAATTCTTCTTCAATTTCTTGCAGTAAAATGGAAAGATCAAAATATTCTGCTTCAATATGGATTTTTCCTGATTCCAGTCTAGAAACATTTAAAAAGCTATTGATCATATTGACCATTTTTTTCGACTGATTGTTCGCTTTTTCCAATACATTAAGCGCAAAGGCATCGCCACTTTGATCAGCCTTACTTTGCAACAATTGAATGTATGCCGTAAGTGAAGTAAGCGGCGTTTTTAATTCGTGACTAACCATGCCGATGAAATCGTTTTTTCGTTGCTCATCAGCCTTCACTTCTGTGATATCAGATACAATACCAACCAATTTGGTGGCTTTACCGTCGTTATCGTATCTTCCCTTTCCGTGTGCACTAACCCAATGTACAGATCCATCCGGCCAACCTACTTCATATTCGGCCTGATAAACCTGTTGATGTTTAACTGCCTCATTAATGAGCTGAGGAATGCGGTCCCGATAAGCTGGAAGCATGGCTTGAAGTAAATCAGAATAAGTAAATTTCTGGTCTAAAGGCCAGCCATAACATATCTTAAACCGATCATTACAAACCATATCACCTGTTGCTAAATCTATCTCAGTAGAACCCAGTGCACCAGCCTCGATGGCAATATTTAAACGGTTGTTAACCTCAATCACTTCCTTCTTAGCATTAACCTGCTCAGTTACTTCGGTTACAATTTGTAAAATCCCGTCAATTTTATCCTCGTCTCCTTTAATGGGCTGATAAATACTATTGAAATACCTTTCTTCAGGCACCCCATTTTTTAGAATATACATCTTATTCTCCACGCCGAAATACGGTTTGTTGGTTACTAAAACATCATTTAAAATTCTGATTAGCGGTTCGTTAGCTCGTTCCGGCAATATTTCCACCAAGCGCTTTCCATCAACAGATTCTGTTTTCCCCCAAATTTCCAGCATCTTCTCATTTGCGCTATCGATTATAAATTCGTTGGTTTTAAACAGATTGATAGCTACCGGAGCCTGCTGGATAAGGGAGCGGAATTTCTGTTCACTTCTGGCAAGATTATCGAGTAGGGCGGCCATCTTCTCGGTAGAATTTACTTGCTCTGTAACATCAAGTAAAACACCGCTCAGCCTGATGGCTTCTTGCTGTTCATTAAAAAGTACCTTACCTTTTGCCCTCACAATTCGCCCCCGTGCTTGCTCGGTAGTTTGAATGGTGTAAGTAGTGTCATAGTAGCCTCCTGAATCAAATTTTAATGCAGTTTGGATGGCGTCAATAACCCTTTGTCTGTCGGTTATGTGAATAACGTCAGTAGCTTTATTCAATTCGATTTCATCTTCCGGCTGTAAGCCAAACCATGTTTTTGTAAGTGCATTACCCGTAAAACCACCGGTTGAAGGATTTAAATCAAATGTTCCTAAACCAGCTGCATCAATAGCGAGTTCCAACTCATCCTGACTAACTTTAAGTTTTTCATAAATGGATGAGAGTTGATCATTAAATCGTGCCTGTTCTTCATTTGATGCGGTGAGCTCCTCATTAATGGCCACCATCTCTTCGTTTATAGCCGCCAGTTCTTCATTGAGTTCTTGTTTTTCCTGAGCCGCAGCTTCCAGTGCTTGCTTGGCCAAAACCACATCGGTAACATCAGCCGCCGTATTCATTACGCCATAAATTTCCCCCGCCTCATTACGTAGTGCTGTAAAAATATAATTGAAGTAAAAAACCTGAGCTACCCCATTTACAATTAACACCAAACGTTGGTTTCTCGCTTCGAAAAATTTCCCTGTCGTAAATACTTGGTCCAGCTGTCCGAAAACCGCCTGATTATCTAGTTCAGGTAAAATATCGGCATAACGTTTTCCAATTACATTGCTGCCTTTTCCCCAAACCCCAATAATGGATGCATTGGCAAAAGTGATTGTCATTTCTTTACCAGTGTAAACACCGATAGGGAAAGGAGCATTTTCTATAATGCTTCTGGTACGAAACTCACTTTCTGCTAAATTGGCCAGGGTTTGTTCGAGTTTTGATGAACTATCGAATAACAGTTGATTGCTTTGAATAAGCTCTTCATTTGTTGCCGCTAACTCCTCATTTGATGCCCGGATTTCTTCGTTTGAAGCCTCAAGTTCCTGGTTTAGATAGGCAATTGTAGTAATCCTCTCGGTTACTTTGCGCTCCAGTGCCTCACTCAATAACCTGAAATTTTCCTTGCTCTGCTGAAGTTCTTCATTAGTTGTACTTAACTCTTCCATGGAAGCGGCGAGCGCCTCATTTGTCGAAGCCAGCTCAATGTTCAATTCTTGTTCGTGAGCCAGGGCTTTCTCTTTTGCTTCGCTCTCAGCCGCAATATTTCTAACCCTGTTTATTTCCGTCACATCGGTTGTGGTATGTAGGATATATTCTGTTTCACCAACTTGATTTTTAACTGCCTGATAGCTGAAATCGAAGTAGAATAGCTGTAGCTGTCCATTTACTAAAAGTTCTGCAGGGGTATTTTTGCTTTGGTAGGTCTGGCCGCTTTTCCAAACTTCTTTCAGGATGCTAATAAACGGTTGCCCAACAATTTCAGGCAATGCTTCTGCAATTGTTTTTCCGATAACAGAGCGATCTTTTCCCCATAGGGATATCATTGCATCGTTAGCAAAATGAATATAAATATCTTCAGTTGAATAAATGGCCGTAGCATTAGGCACTTTCGATAGGATCTCTAATAACTTTGTATCGGTAAACCGGGTCGGCGAAGGATTCATCTAAGTTTCTATTTATGTCGGATTAAAGGTTCTATAGCCTATTATTAACGGAATAGCTTGAATTTGGTTTGGTAAAATTTGAGTTTTTTCAGGTGATATGCTGATCGGTTTTGGGTTCATCAAAAAATGAATAGCCTTATTGTCAATCATTTCGGTAGATGAACGATTCAGACAGATAGGTACATCATTTTTTTATCCATTATGAGATTGATTGTGAAACAGGGCTGTGCAAAAAAAAACTACAAAGCTGTTAGCTCTGCATATCCTTTACATAGGGCAATTTTTCTATCTTTGGTATTCCATGAATATCGAAGAACAATCATCCCGGGAGGATTTTAGTGGAGAGCTAATCATCCAGGCACTTGGATGCTCGCCAGAGGCAACAGCCATATATACCGATGAGGATATGATCATCCGTTTTGCAAATGAAGGAATGCTGGAGGTTTGGGGAAAGAATGCTTCAGTAATCGGAAAGCCGCTGATGAAAGCGCTTCCTGAGCTGGAAGGTCAACCTTTCCTCGGTCTGCTTCAACAGGTGTGGCGCTCTGGTCAAACTTATTCCGTAAGCGATGCACCAGTTAATGTGATCAAAAACGGAATTTCTACGACTGATTATTATGATTATGAGTATAAAGCACTTTTAAACAAGGAGGGCAGAACCTGGTGTATCCTAAATACTGCCCGGAAAGTGAGTTCGAGACGGGAATATCTGGAGCGGATTCAGAGAAAGGAAGAAAAAGAACAATCACTAATGGAGGAGATGGCGGCTACCATGGAAGAGCTGAGTTCCACCAACGAAGACCTGAACACCTCGCTGAAGCTGCTTGGAGAGAGTCGTGAACATATCAGAACAATCATTGAACAGGCACCAGTAGGAATCGCGATGCTGCAGGGGCCGGAACATATCATAGAGATTGCCAACCCAGCCATTTTAAAAATCTGGGGACGTTCACTTCCAGAAGTTGAGGGGCTTCCGCATGAAAAGGCCCGACCAGAACTTATCGGCCAGCCGGTTAACAGGTGGCTTAACGAGGTATTTACGACAGGGCAGCGACGAATAAACAATGAATTTACCGTCAGATTAAGAGACCATGACGGCTTGCGTGAAGCTATCGTTAATTCAATTTATCAACCCGTATTCTCCTCTGATGGATTAGTGAGTGGCGTATTGGTGATTCTGGAAGAAATTACACAACTGGTGCTTGATCGCCGTGCCAGTGAGAAAGATCAACAGATGCTTTTGCTGGCCGTAGAGGCAGGAGATCTTGCCACATTTTTTTATGAGCCGAAAACAAATCTTTTTTCTGGCAATGCCTTATTAAAGTCGTGGTTTGGACTTCCTGAAGCCCAAACCATCGATCTGAGCGTCGCATTTTCCAGTATTTTGGATGAAGATAGGGCCAGGGTTGAAGAGGCCATCATGGAATCGTTGAGCGCTACCTCAAACGGGAATTATTTTATTGAATACCGCATCTATAATCTCGAGGATCCAAACGGAAGACTTGTACAGGCCCGTGGTAAAGTGTTTTACGATAATAATGGAAATGTGATTAGTTTAAACGGAACCTTGCGTGATATTACCGAACAAAAAAAGGATGAGCAAAGGAAAGATGACTTCATGGCCATGGTCAGTCATGAACTGAAAACGCCGCTTACCTCTCTTAATGCTTATCAGCAGCTCATGCAGCGTAATGCCATGCTTTCCGGAGATCAGAAGCTGGAAGGCATACTCGAAAAGTCACTCCGCCAGGTTCGCAACATGACGTCCATGATCAATGGCTTTCTCAATATTTCTCGACTGGATTCTGGCAAAATGCTGTTGGCACAATCTTATTTTGATCTTAAAGCATTGTTTTATGAACTCGAAGACGAAGTTCATTCCACTGTACATACCCACAGAATTGTTTTTGAAAAGAACGAAAGCGTTGACCTTTATGCCGACAGAGACAAGATTTCACAGGTTATTCATAACCTCATCGGCAATGCCGTGAAATATTCACCAATTGGTAGCGAAATCAATATTTCCTACTCTAAACCTGAGAACGGAAATGTCGCGATTGTGGTGAAGGACGATGGGATGGGGATTGATGAGCAAGACCAGCAACAAATTTTTGAACGCTATTACCGGATAAAAAGTCCAAACATGGGATCAATTGCAGGTTTTGGAATCGGCCTTTATCTCTGCAAGGAAATTATCGAGCTTCATAAAGGAGAGATAAAACTCGAAAGTAGGGAAGGAGCAGGAGCGACATTTATAGTTGAGCTTCCAGCCTAGTTTTTGGTATCAAGATAGGACTTAGCTCTTTTTAATTTAAAATGAGTTCCTTGATATTGAGCAAAAGGTGGCTGCTTTCAAATGGCTTTCCAATAATACCATCTGCCAGACATTCGATTTCGGAAATATCCTGGTAACTCAACCCTGTTAATAACAGTATAGGGATGTGGGCAGTTGCATCGTTGTTTTTAAGCTCATCGCAAATGGTTCTTCCGTCGCCATCTCCAAGGGCGATATCCAGAATAATTAAATCAGGGCGAAACTCCTCATTAAGCTTATCAATTGATTGATGCGGGAGGGTTTAATGCGGATCGACCCATCAAGGATAATATTTGAGGCATTTAAATCTGGTAAATTTGTATCTAATATCTTTATTTCACTTTCATCTCCCCATGTGTAGTTCTTTTGCGCAATAGTAATGTCCACTCCTATAGTATTCTTTCCATCAAATGCTACTACATCACTATAATGTATTTGATCTTGTTGGTCTACATAGTACGCTCTCAGAAAGTAACGCTTTCCCTTAGAAAAGCCAGCTATTACGGTATAGGATAAGGCAGTTTGCGGTTTAGCCGTAACATAGCTAAAGGCAGATATTTTAACAGGATTTTCAGTGTCACCCCATACAAAACCGGTTTCTAATAAGTCACTGTTTGCAAGATCTGAAATAGATGCATTAAATTGGAAGCCTTTATTGGTATCATTGATAGATACGCTTATGATTGGGTCGGGAATCGGATTTTTTTTGCACCTGTTAAAAAACAAAAAAGTAAAGCTAGCACAATATGCGAGTAATAGAGGGAGCGCATTCGGATTAATTTTCATTAAAATTAACAAAATAATCACGCAATAAAATGGTTATTAAAATTAAATCGACTTCTCCACAAATAGTTACTCGGTATTCAGGGAGAAATTGATAGTGCTTTACATTATATTGGTCAAAAGATTACCACTTGGGATAGCGGGTATAGCACTAAGGTATTGCCACACCTAACCTTCGTGAATGTTGGTGAGACTACCCTGATCAAAAACTCTCGCTTGTATTTTATAAGAAAGATTTGTATCTCTTAAAAATTAAGCCCGAAAAAATGTTCGGTGGAAAAAAGATTTGTGTTAGCGGCAAGGTTATCCGGTACGAAATTAAGCCACAAATTGTTGTTAGATCATTAAGTCAGACCGAATTAAATAAGTAACTTCCATATAGGAAAATCACTTGGAGTTGGAAGGCTTTAGTATGGCTTTTTTTTGAGCAAATGAAATGTCCCCTTTTTTGTCGGGTGTGGGCAAATAGCAATTCTTTTCTTTTTTTAACGCATTAGATATAGAAATAGCTCCAACCAAATTTATTGAGTAGGTGTTTTCTAATTTCATTAACTTCTTTTTCCTCGTTTTAGATAATCTGTAGCATTAAGCAAGTACGATAAAGCATAACTTAACTTTGGCTTTTTCAATAGTAATTCCTAGGCATCCTTTATTTGTGCTATGGTACGAAATCAAATTGCTTCTATAGCCTATTGCAATAAGAAATTGCGGGTCATCCAATTCATCAAGTTTGAAATTGTAGAATTTCAGCAATTTTGTTGCTTATTGTGAACAATATTTATAGTTACTTTGAATGTGATTAAAACCAAGTTTAGGATGAGAATTAGCGCTGGATTACTACTTTTTAGAAAAAATAATAACGAATTGGAATTTTTTCTAGTTCACCCAGGTGGCCCATTTTATACCAAAAAGAATGAAGGTGTTTGGTCTGTGCCAAAAGGAGAACTGGATGGTGATGAAGAGCCATTAAAAGCTGCTGTAAGAGAATTTCAAGAGGAGACTGGAAAGAGCGTAACCGGTAACTTTATCCCTCTAAACCCTATTATCCAAAAAGGAGGGAAAAAGGTGCTTTGCTGGGCAGTAGAAGGTGATTTTGATCCCTCCACGCTAGTGAGTAATACCTTCGAGATGAAATGGCCGCCAAAATCTGGCAAAATGCAGGATTTTGTTGAAGTAGATCGTGGCGATTGGTTTAACTATCAAAAGGCCTGCGTAGCCATTAAAGATCGGCAGATTCCGTTACTTGACGAATTGCGAGACCTATTAAAATTAAGCGAGTAACTCGAAAGGGAGTATTTCCTTTTCAGCGCCATTGATGATCATTGCAATTTGATGCTCTCCTAAATGAAATTTTCTAGTGGTAATTAACATAAACTTTTGGTTGCGATGAACGCTTATTTTAGCGCCGGCAGAATACATGCGTTCCGAAATTTTGAATACTTTTTTTGTGTTCTGTCCATTTTGTTTTTTATAGTAAATGGCATATTCCAACCTCACTTTCTTTTCCATTTTATTCACATTTTTAATGGTAAAAGCGAAAGAGAGGCTTTCGCCAATTTTAACTTCAGGACTGATGAGTCGAAAATCTTGTATAATAATCCCCTTATCGTCTAAGCCATAATGTTGCAAAATTTCTGCATGTCCTTGTTTTAAGAGGGTTCGGCTACCGTGTTTAATAATGGCGTCTGTTTCTGGGCTTAACCCTGCCCAGCTTTGCGCAACCTTTATGACCACATCAGGATGATCTTTGGCAATATCATTTAAGCTATTTGCCACGCTTCTCCTTACATACTCTGATGAATCCTGTTTTAGGTTATTCAAAATTGGTAAAATTGAAGTTGGATCTTTTTTTAGAAAAGGAATCGCCATTGCCCAAGGGAGTCTTGGTCGGCTACCCTCGCTGGCCAATCGACGTACTTTAAAGCTTGAGTGTGATGACCATTTCAGCATCTTTTCTATCATTCGTTGTTCGTACCTTAAAATAAATGGGCGAACAGCAAATTCGCAACTTACAAATTGAGTAACAAATTCAAGTGCCTCCATCGATTCTTCAAAATAATCAATTCCATAGGTTTCTAAATAATCGGGCAAAAACATAAAAGCCAATCCATCTTCCCCAATTCCGGCAATTCGCAATTGCTCAATTGTTTTTTTTAATAGCAAAATAGTTGCGAGATAATCATCAGGCATGAACTGTTTTAATACCCTTGTAGTATGTTTCATTCGCTCTTTCAGTTCTTTAGATTCAAAATCTGAAACGTAAATGTTTTTGATAAATTGAGCTTTGTCGAAATTAGGAATGGAAACGGTTAAAGCGTTGCCTAATCTATCGTAAAAGGCTGGAGAGTATAAATCTTTGAGTAACATATCATTTTGGTTAAGCAAATTTAAGCTTTGGGTAATACGGATTATTGAAATGTTTTAAACAATCGGCTTCTATTTCATCCATAAATCAAATCATTTTTATAAAATTAATTATTGAGCCATTTATTTGGCAAATTTGATAATCACTTAAAAATAAAATAATATGAAGATAGGATGGATAGGTTTGGGTAATATGGGAATTCCGATGGCAACACAACTCATTGATGCAGCTTATCAGGTTGCAGTTTATAATCGGAGTAAGGGAAAAGAAAGTGAATTGCAAAAAATGGGTGCAACTATTGCTGATACGCCACAAGCACTTTTAGAAAAAGCAGATGTTTTAATCGTAATGGTTTCTGATGATCAGGCGATTGAACAAATTTTTGAAGGTGAAAATGGTTTACTTTCATCAGATGCAAAAGGTAAAATCATCATCAATATGAGTACTGTTTCTCCTGGTATTTCTAAACAGATGAGTTATAAATGCAAATTAAAAGGTAGTGATTATCTCGATGCTCCAGTTTCGGGTAGCGTTAAGCAGGCAGAAACCGGGCAGCTGGTTATTATGGCGGGCGGCGAAGAAGAGGTTTTCGAAAAGGCCAAGCCTGTATTTGAAAAATTAGGTAAATTGACCTTGCGTGTTGGAGAAGTAGGAGCGGGAAATCAGGCTAAACTGGCAATTAATTCTTTGCTTGCGTTATATACACAAGGTTTAGCCGAAACCGTTTTATTTGCCAATCAAAATGGAATTAAAACCGATGATCTTTTACATCTCATTAACAACGCCGCCATCGGTAATATTTTTACTAAAATAAAGGGCGATGCCATTCTTGCTGAAAATTATAAACCAGCATTTGCTTTGAAACACATTGTTAAGGATTTAAGATTGGCAAAAGCCGAAGGTATCTCTTCGCCGTTGGCGCAAGCTGCCTTAAAAACTTTTGAGAGCGCAGAGGCTGAATATGGACAGGAGGATTTAATTGCCGTAATCAAAGCTTTAAAATAGAAATTCCGCTTCAGAATCATCAGCAAGTTATTCCTTAATCATGCATTTCATGATACATTGTTCGCTTAATCTGAAGAACAATATTGCGCCTGAATGGGGATTTTACACTTGTTATCGCTTTAGGATTCCTGCCTTCGCGGGAATGACGGCAAGAGTATTAAGACTAGTAGCGGCGTTTAATGTGCTTTTACATTTACACCAAATATGAAAGTTCGTTGGCCTACCATTGACGTTTTTAACTTTTTGTTTTTGAGAAATAGATTTTTCCATCGATTGAAGCAATCTCATTTGTGGTATTGTTTTATTAATGAGATCGCTTAGTACCTCTCAATAATAACCGTTCTTAACGTCATTAATATTGATTTTTATGAATTAATTAACCCTCGTTTAACAAAAGAATTAAAAAATAAGGTAATATTTGAATCGTACGAAAAATATCGTACCTTTGATTCATGAAGAATAATCAAGCTGATCATAATTTGCCAGAACCAACCAAAGCTGAACTAGAAATTCTGCAGGTGCTTTGGGAGTTCGGTCCCTCTACCGTTCGCGTTGTAAACGAAAAACTGAACGAGAATAGGGAGGTAAACTATACGTCAACGTTGAAACAGATGCAAATTTTAACCGAAAAGGGAATTTTAAAACGTGATGAAAGCCAAATGAAGCACATTTATATTCCTGTGGAGGCCGAAGAAAAAACTAAAGTTCAACTGCTCGATCGTTTTGTAAACACTTTGTACAAAGGCTCTGCATCGCAATTAATGATGCAGCTTTTAGGCAATGAAAAAACTTCAAAAGAAGAAATTGAAGAGATTAAGCGGCTATTGGAGGGTATGGAATAAATATTAAAAATTCTAAAGAACCACAATTATGAATTTTAAACATTTTGATTTTTTGCCCGAAAATTGGTTAAACGCATTGGGCACCATGTTATTCCACTCTTTATGGATGGGCGTAATGCTGGCCATAATTGCAGGGGGAATTATGTTTGTCGCCCGAAAGGCAAGTGCAAAGCTTCGTTACAATTTGCTTATTGGCTGCTTATTACTATTTGTTCTCGCCATTTGCGTTACTTTTTCTCTGGAACTAAGCCATCAACCGGCTAATCCGAATGCTAAACAAACCACTGGATTGGCCATTCATTTAGTCCAGTCGAGCCAAAGCCAGTTTATAGCTGCTATTCAGTTTGATTTATTTGCCAACCTAAATAAGGTTTTGAGCATCTGGAATTCGTATGCTTATCAAATTGTATTGCTTTGGTTCTTAATTATTTGTGGTAAAAGCGTGCAGTTAGTTGTGGGTTTAAGCAGCATTTATCGCTTAAGAAACAACCAAACTTATGCGGCTGGCAAAACCTGGGAAGAACATTTGAACTTGCTATCCCGTAAACTTGGTTTAAATCAAGAGGTAAAAATGTTGCAATCGGGAATTGTGAAAGTGCCCTTGGTAGTCGGTCATTTGAAACCACTCATTTTAATTCCCTTAGGGTTATTAAATGGGTTGAGCACTGTGGAGGTTGAGGCCATTTTGGCACATGAACTGGCACACGTAAAGCGTAGGGATTATCTGGTGAACTTGTTACAGAGTGCTATCGAAATTGTATTCTTCTTCAATCCAGCGGTATTGTGGGTATCGCAACTGATTAAAACCGAACGCGAACATTGTTGCGATGATTTGGCCATTGCATGTGTAAACGACAGGAAAAACTATGTTAAGGCCTTAATTTTTTGTCAGGAGTTTAAGCAGCGTGCACCTGCTTATGCAATGGGCATAAATGGTAAAAACGGTAGCCTGCTGCATAGGGCAAGCAGGATGTTATTTAACACCAATTCAACTTTAAACAAAATGGAAAAGACAATATTAACCATCGCATTGGTTTCCACTGTGATTTTTACTGCAGCCTTTAAAAATGTAGGCAAAGCAGCATCAATAAGTAGCACAACTATTTATAACTCAATTCTAGCGGTGCAGGATACTGCGAAGAAAAATAAGTCTGCCGAGCGGTTGGAAAAGGAAATTGAGCAGAAAATAAAAGCTGCAGAAAAGAAGGCAACAGAAAAAAATAAGCCGGCAAAAAAATCATCTGGTAAACAGGATCAGGCTGATTATGAAGAGATTGCTAGACAAGCAAATCGCGATGCCAAACAGGCGGTAATTGATGCTGAGGTAGCAAAGAAAGATGCAGCTCAAGCGGTAATCGATGCCAGGGTTGCTGACGAAGATTCTAAACAAGCCATCATTGATGCCAGACAAGTAGCAAAAGATTCTAGAAACTTTCAAAAACCAGCAAAGATGGGTAGTGTGCAGAGAGCTCCGAAGCCGCCTAAAACACCGAGAATAAATAATGCACCTGTTCCATCAGCGCCACCAGCACCGCCTTTGCCTCGATTAAATGCTGCTCCTCCAGCCCCCCCTACACCGCCAACTCCAACAAAAGTGAGTGGCAGCTTAACAGTTAATGAAGGGAATACTGTGAGTGTGCATGTTGAGAATGGAAAAGACAATTCCAATAGAATCACCACTCAGTTATTGAACGATGGATTAATTTCCAATACCACAAAACTTTCATTTTCGCTGGATAAAAATAACCTGATTGTGAACGGCGTAAAACAAAGTAAAAGTCTTCACACTCAATACAAATCAAAATTTTTGGAAAGTGATAGCCATTCGTTAAGTTATGTGGTAAACGTAACAAAGACTACGAAAAAATAAATCTGTTAGCTGCCGCATAAGTGATTTTGCTTTATGATGAAAATGTTCTACTTTCAGTCGAAAATCATCTTTCAGATATGAGAAAAGGAATATTCACTTGCCTTGCAACAATTATAGTTTTACTATCATCGCAGTTAAGTTTTGCAGCAACTGTTGATACGGTGCTTACCCACAGTAACGTGATGAATAAGGACATCAAGGCGATCGTTGTGAAACCTCAGAATTATGAAGCTTCATCAAAACGATTTCCGGTTTTATATTTATTACACGGTGCTGGGGGTAAGTATTCTGATTGGCTATTGAACACCAAAGACAAAGAAGCTGTTAAAAAACTTGCAGACAACTTTGGAATGATGGTTGTTTGTCCGGATGGAGGAGTAACCAGCTGGTATTTCGATAGTCCGGTCGACCCTTCCTATCAATACGAAACTTATGTTTCAAAAGAATTGGTCGAATTTGTTGATCGGAAATATCGTTCTATTGCAGATAGAAATGGGCGGGCAATAACAGGTTTAAGTATGGGCGGTCATGGCGGTTTATACCTTGCTTTTAGGCACCAGGATGTTTATGCTGCCTGTGGAAGTATGAGCGGAGGAGTCGACATTAGAGCTTTTCCTGAAAACTGGAATATTGCAAAAAGGCTCGGCCCTTACAACCAGTTTCCCGATCGCTGGGAAGCCAATACCGTAATTAACTTAACACATCTTTTAAGTCCAAATAAACTAGCGATTATATTTGATGTGGGCCGGAACGATTTTTTCTATGATGTTAATGTGGCGCTGCATGATAAACTAACGGCCCGCAACATTCCTCACGATTTTACAGTAAGGCCCGGAGCTCACAATTTTGAGTATTGGGAGAATGCAGTTGCTTACCAAATGATGTATTTCAGTAAGTTTTTTAATAAAGAAAATAACTAAAAGTTTAACTGGTTTAAAGCTAAAACCCCAATCAGGCCTAAAATAGATACGATACTTTCCATCATGGTCCAGGTGCTGAAAGTTTCTTTCAAGGTGAGGTTAAAATATTCCTTAAACATCCAAAAACCCGTATCGTTTACGTGAGAGAACATTAAACTCCCTGCGCCAACTGAAAGTACCATTAACTCTGGAGGCGCATTTGGGCCAATTAACGGCAAAACCATTCCGGAAGCGGTAAGTGCGGCTACAGTTGCCGAACCCAGTGTAACCCGAAGTGCTGCGGTAATTAGCCAGGCTAAAATTAATGGCGAAAGACTCAGGTTCGCAGTTAGATTTTTAACGGTTTCGCCCATGCCACTATCAATTAAGATTTGTTTAAAGGCACCACCAGCAGCAATAATTAAAATGATCATCGCGATGCTTTTAACACCCTCGGCGCAAGATTCCATTGCTTTCTCAATACTGTTCTGTTGGAGAAATAAGGTAATCAATACAGAAATTAATAAAGCCGCCGTTGGATCTGCAAGGAAAACAAAGAAGGTTTTCCCAACGTAAGGAAAGTTTATACTGCTTCCAACGGTTCCGGCAACGATTAAAAAAACCGGGAGCAGTGCAGTAATAAAACTTCTGGCAGCCGAAGGTAAATTTTTCCCTTCTTCGATGACTAAAGTGGATAGGATTGGCTGATCTTTTTTGATGATTAATCGCGGAAAGAGAACACCCGCAACTGCGGCAATTGGCAAGGTTAAAATTAAGCCGTAAATAAGGGTTTTGCCTATATCGGCATGGAAAATTCCTGCTAATGCAACCGGACCAGGATGTGGTGGTAGAAAGCCATGTGTTACCGAAAGAGCGGTAGCCATTGGTAAGCCGATGTATAACTTGGAAAGACCTGTAGCAGCGGATATAGCGAAAACCAAAGGGATAAGTACTACAAAACCGGCATTGTAAAACAATGGGATGCCGACCATGAGTCCGGTAACTAATACCGCCCATTGAATATTGTTTTTGCCAAAAGCCTTAATCAGAATAAACACAATCCTTTGTGCGGAACCGCTATCCTCAATTAATTTTCCCATCATAGCACCAAGGGCAAGTACCATTACCATGCTGCCCAGCGTACTGCCGACACCGCTGGTAATCGAACTCATTACTTTTGCAGCAGGCATACCCAGGAACAAACCAGTCAAAATAGCAACTGCCAATAAGGCAATCATCGGGTTAATCTTTTTCAAGATCAATACAAAGAGAACCAGAATTCCGAGTAGCAGAATGAGTATTGACATGGTTGTTGGTTTAAGGGAATATCTTGGAAACTTACTTTTTTACAACGATTGTTCTTCCCGTGACGAGATAAAATTCGTAAATTTTATATAAACCGTCGTCGTCTATCCCGATGCTTTCCACCAGGCCGGTTTTACTAAAGGTATCGGTTACAATATCGCCAATTTTAACATCCCGGAGAACATCATCAGGCGTTTCACTGTTTAATCTGATCATGTAGTAAATGTATTATTTAAACAATAAATACGGATAGAAAATTTACTTTAACTCCTCTTTATTCACAATTACTTCTAAAAGACTGTGCAATAATGAAATTTTTAAGTTGATTTCCTTGCCCTCATTTTTAGTTTCATCATCAATATGAATGTCTGATCCTTTCCAAGTAATGTTTAGTTTTTTGGTTTGAATGGGCTTGATTGGGAAGGTAGTTTTTTTGCCATCAATAATGTCCTGAATGTATTTCTCCATTACCTTTCGCTTTTCTACTGAAACAATAATAACATCAAAGAAACCATCACCAGGATCAGCGTTTTCACTAAGTTTTAAGTTTGGCCCTAATCTGGAAATATTCATCACTTCTACCATCAAACAATCTTTTTCAATTACTTGATCATCAATTTCTATCCTGCAAGTAATTGCCGGGTATGATTGCGATATTTTCAGTAAGGTATCCAGCGCAAGTTCAAATTCATCCTCGGCCGATTTAATATGATCGGTATTGGTCTTCTCTAAAGTTTCAATGAGTTTAGGGAAAAGTCCGAAGCCAACAGCTTCTATAAAGTAAGCTGCTTTTTCTAAACCTAATACCTGGCCAACATCAAAATTCAGAAGTTTATACGAATCCCAGGTAGAAATATTTTTTCTTACATCTTCAGTGATTCCCAATGATGTAGCAATATTGTTGGCTGTACCGAAAGGAAGCAAGGCAATGGGCCTTTTAGATTTTAACTTTTTACTTAACAGATTCATAATCGTTTTGCGAATCGTACCATCGCCGCCGGCTATCGCAATAAACTCGGTTTCTGGTACTATATCTTTTAAGGATTTACTGTTAGAGGCCACATAAGAGCACTCATAGCCATACGATTTCATGATCTTTACAATCTCTGTTTTAGAATGTTTCCCATCTCCAGCGGTTGGATTATGAACCAAACGAACCAATTTATCTGCCTTTTTCATAATGATTGGAACAATATCGCTGTCAATTAGGTTTTAAAGTATAGCACATAATTTTAACTATTGATCATGAATATTCTCATCACAAACGACGACGGTATCTATAGTCCGGGGATTGCAGCTTTAGCAAAAATTGCGCAGCGCTTCGGCACAGTAAGGATTGTAGCTCCCGATGTAGAACAATCATCAATGGGGCATGCCATTACACACTCGCGGCCCTTATCCATCAAATCATCACCAATAACATTCGAAAACGTTGATGCCTTTCGTGTAAATGGAACTCCTGCCGATTGTGTTGCTTTGGGCCTGCACATGTTTCCTGATACAAATGTGGTGCTATCGGGGATTAATATGGGCCCAAATTTGGGTAACTCCATGTGGCATTCGGGTACTTTAGCCGCCGCTAAGCAAGCAGTGCTTTTAGGTATTAAAGGAATTGCGTTAAGTACGCCAGTTGGTAAAACTGAACCTGATTTTATTGAAATTGATCCTTTTGTAGAGCAAACACTTCAAATTCTGTTGCAAAACGATGATTTGAGGCTTTACAATGTAAATTTCCCGCCAAAACCGGTAGATATTAAATGGACCAGGCAATCTGTCAGACTTTATGATGGACAAGTGGTTCCAGGTGAAGATCCGATGGGTAGAAAGCATTTCTGGATTACGGTAACGCCTCTTGAGCCAGCTGATGAAAACACAGATCGCTGGGCTGTAGAGCATGATTTTGTATCCATCACGCCTTTACGGTTGGATTTAACCAACGAAGGCGAACTATCTGGTAAATTAGATGTTATTGAGGTAAACCACTAAAAACGGGCATGATTGATAGTCGACTATTGATCATGCTTTGTCCAAACTAAATCTGCAGTTTGATAACCTAAACCCTGTGCTTTTTTCAAATAAGCTTGTTTGATGTTTTCGGGAATCGTTTTAGTTCGCGATAAAAGCCAAAGGTAATCCAAGTTATTTCCTACAACTAAAGCATATTGGTAATCTTTATCGATTTCAATTACATTGTAGCCTGCATAAAATGGGCCGAAGAAGGAAACTTTTAATCTTGCTTCATCATTTTCGTTTACAAATTTAGCTTTCCCTATACTTTCCTTCCACTCTTTTTTAATGTAGTTGTAGCCTTTATTATCAACTTTAATCGTGCCATCATCATTAAGCGAATAGGTTGCCGTTACATTATTTAAATCTTTTTCAAACTTAAAATCCATTCTGGCAATTTCGTACCACCTACCTAAATATTTATCTTTTTGAAAAGGTTTAACGGCCTTAGCGCCTGGCGGAATAGAAACACTGCAACTTGCATAACTAATAATGATCACGCCTAAAGTGGCTAGTAATATTGCATTTCTTAGCTTAGTGTTCATGTGTATCTTTTTAGATTAATTGAACAGCTGTTTAGCAAAAAGGTTTTTTGATAGACCGATATTTAACATAATGATAACCTAACGCTGAACTAAATCAAAGTGTTAAATTTCGATTCGATATGGTTTTTAGCTTGTTTTTGAAATTCTTCGGGGGTTTGGTTGGTTTGTTTTTTGAAAAATCTGCTAAAATAAGGCCGATCGGAAAAGCCAAGATCATAAGATATTTCTTTAATGGTAAGTTCGCTATGGATGATTTTCCTTTTCGCTTCCAAAATAATACGGTCATGAATAATTTGCATGCCTGTTTTGTTCAGCTTATCTTTCAAAATTTGATTTAAGCGCTTCGAACTAATTCCAATTTTACCAGCGTAAAAATCTGTGTTCCTAATTTGTTGATAATTGCTCTCCAGCAACATCAAAAATTCATAAACTCTTTTCTGGTTGATATCCTGGCTGGTAAAATCGTGCTCTTTGACTTGTACTAATTTTAAAATAAAAACTTTAAGTAATGCCTTTATGATGATTAAGTTATTTTCTGGTTTGTGATATTCATTCTCTATCAGGCTATAAATGGAGACTAACTCCTTCGCGGTTTCTCCATCAAGCCTAAGGCAGGAAAATTCTCCTTGAACATTGAATATTTTAAACAGATCTAACAAAAATTCTTTATCCTCTCCCTCAAGCACAGATCGTTTGAAAGATATCAATTCGCCATTCTTCCCTGCTTTGTTAAGTTGATGAACTCGATAGGGTGGGATAAGATAAATCCAGTCGCCCTTGCTGTCAATTTCCGAATGAGGCGATAAGGCATGTAAAGCATTCTCATTCTTCAACCATACGATTTCGAAAAATTCTCTGCGGCTTGGATCGTTAAGGTAGCTCGGTGGGCAGTTATTTAAATTTCTAATGTAAATAACTGATTTTTCCAGATTGAAATCGCTTGCTGTGTTCATCACCATCAAAGTTAAACACTTAATTTCTTTGCAGTTGGACAATATGATAATTAAGGAGGAATATTCGGAAACTTTATAGTTATGGTTGAGTATATATGACTTTTAAACGATTAAATTTCCTGATTGTCCCATAATAGTGGCTGATAGTATAACCATATACGCAGCTGTCAAATCTACCTTTGACCAACGAATTAATCATTGTGTATGGAAGTTAAGACATTAATGGAAGAGATGGAAAAAGATAAAACGGTATTGGATACGGTAGATAATCAGCAGCTGGTATGGAGTTTACAAACCAATTTGAACCAGATTATAGAAGAGAATTCAAATCTAGCTAAACGGCTGGAGCTTGAGCAAATCATCCCTTTTATTTATCAGATTCAACAGGCCAATCATATCTTCATTACTGCGGCTGGTCGTTCGGGTTTTGCAATGCGAGCAGCAGCCATGCGCCTGATGCACTTGGGTTTTAGCGTTTATTATGTCGGAGATACCACTACGCCCGCCATCAAAAAAGGCGATTTATTGATAGCTGCGTCAGGATCAGGCACGACTGAAACCATTGTCAGATCAGCAGAAAAATCGATTCAAGCAGGGGCGAAGCTGGTGGCCATAACTACAAACGCAACATCGAAATTGGCCGAGTTGGCAACTCATCCCGTAATTGTTCCTGCAGCAGAAAAGCAGGATCATAGCAAGAAAATTTCCAGCCAGTATGCAGGCAGTCTTTTCGAGCAATTTATTCTATTGCTTAACGATGCTATTTTCCAATCGCTTTGGAAATTAAGCAATAAGCCTGCAGAGGTGCTTTGGAAGAACCATTCAAATTTAGAATAAAATCATATTTATCATTTATAAAACAAATCATGGCAAAATTACAAGTAGCAATCGATTTATTAACAACAGAAGAGGCATTGGCTTTAGCGGCGAAAGTTGCACCCTATGTCGATATTATAGAGTTGGGTACACCTTTAATCAAAAATATTGGATCAAGCGTAATCACTGCGATGAAAAATGCCCATCCAGATAAACTGGTTTTTGCTGATCTGAAAACTGCTGATGCAGGAGAACTGGAAGCTGATATCGCTTTTAAAGCTGGAGCTGATTTAGTAACCGTAATGGGCGCAGCTGGTAATGCAACTATTATAGGCGCAGTAAAAGCTGCAAAAGCACATGGAAAGGGTGTTGTTGTAGACACCATCGGCTATCCTGATAGAGTGACAAGAGCACAGGAAGTAACGGAACTTGGTGTAGAATTTGTAGAACTACATGCTGGTTTAGACGAGCAGTGGACAGCCGGTTATTCTATTCAGGTTTTAATTGATGAGGCGACCAGAGTGGGCGTTCCAGTTTCAATTGCTGGTGGTGTAAACATTGAAAACGTAACAGCAGTAGTTAAAGCTGGCGTAAAGGTGGTGGTTGCAGGTGCTGCTATCTATGGTGCTGAAGATCCTGCTGCTGCAGCAAAAGCACTTCGTGAAGCAATTGATGCTGCTTAATTACTACAATTAATCGTACTCAATTTAGAGGTTGGCAAAATACCAACCTCTTTTTGTATATTTGAATATCACTTTACTTTTTAGATATGCTGTTTTTCCTCGTACCTTTTTATTTTGCTCTGTTTATTGGATGGTTAATCTATGCTGGGTTGATTAAAAAAAACTTGAAAAAACATATGCAAGTCGTATATGTCGGTAGTGTCTTCAGTATTATCTGGATAATTGTATTTGCAATATCCCTGTATTTATAAGTTCCTTTGATTATCCTTCTGTTCTTAATATCTTAAGCGGTGGTTGATTTAAAATGCTTCTTGTGCTTAACACCCCAGTAATTACCACAATAAAAACAACTGATCCGAAAAGTCCTAATGTTGCCCAAAAGGGAGGAATGAAAAAAGCCTCAAAGCTGAATTTAGCTAAAGCCCAACTTCCGCCGATAGCCAGAATTAAACCAGCCCCCGCTGCAAAGGCTCCTAAAAAGAAATATTCAATAGCGTTTATGGCTAAAATCTGCTTTCTGCTTGCGCCAAGCGTTCTCAATAAAATACTTTCTTTTAATCTTTGATTTTTGCTTGTAAGTACCGCTGATACCAAAACAATCCAGCCAGTTACCATGCTAAAACCTGCCATAAACTGGATAACAAATCCGATCTTATTGAGAATTTCATCCAGTAATTTTAAAATTAGATCTAAATCAATTACCGATACATTCGGGAAGTTTTTAACCACTTCACCCTGAAATTTAGCTGATAGTTCACTTGTAGGTACGCGGGTCATGAGTACATGGAACTGTGGCGCTTCCTCTAGTACCCCAGCAGGGAAAACAACCCTGAAATTGGTTTGCATCCGACTCCAATTTACCTCCCTTAAGCTTCTCACAACCGTTGGGATCATCATTCCCTGTACGTTGAAGAGAATTTTATCATCTAAACCCACATTAATTTGATCAGCGTATCGCTGATCCAGAGATATATAAATGGTTTCTTTAGGCTTCACTTTACCAACCCAATTGCCCTTAACAATTTTCTCGGCCGCGGTTAAGCTATCTTGATAAGTCGCCCTGATTTCATTCCGGTATGCCCTTCGATTATTGGTATCTGCACTGGCTTTTTTTCCGTTGATTTCTTCAATCCGCATCGTAACCACGGGTACTTGGTTCATCAATGGCAATTTAAAGGCTTGAGTTAAGCTATCGATTCTCTCTTTTTGTGTTTTCTGGATATCGAACATCACCATGTTAGGTTGATTACTGCCAGATGAAAGCGTAACCCGACTCATTAAAATTCCCTGAACAAAAAACAACGTACCGATAAAAGCAGTGGATAAGCCAATAGAAACGGTAAGCATTAAGGTTTGGTTATTAGGTCGGTATAAATTAGCAAAACCTTGTCGCCATAAGTAATTCGATGATTTTGGAAGTAGCGTTTTCACTAAAAACATTAATAACCTGGAAAGGATAATCAGCAAAATAAAGGCAACGCCAATGCTTACCGTAAAAGCCAAAGTTTGTACCCAGGTTTTCATTTGCAAATGGGTAAAACCGACCACAAATGCAGCCATTAACAAATAAACCAACCAGGTTAAAAGGTCACTTTTGCTACGTGTTTTTTCGAAAGATAAACGGATAGCATTGAGCGGGGATATTTTCCTGACTGATAGGAGTGAAGGCAAAGCAAACAACACTGAAATAATTAATCCAAGCATTAGGCCTTGACCAACCGCAGACCAGGAGATCTGCATTGTAATTTCAACGGGAAGAAAATCTTTTAATACCAATGGTAATAAAAATTGAATCCCAGTACCTAGAATAACACCGATGGTAGCGGCAATTAAGCCAATAAAAAATATTTGGATAAGATAAATGAAAAATGCGTGTCGCGATTTTAGCCCCAAACAGCGCAAAGTGGCAATGGCGCTCAGTTTTTCCTGAATATATACATGAATGGCGCTTCCAACACCTACGCAACCAAGTAACAATGCGATAAAACCTGAAAGCGCAAGAAAGCGATTTACATCTTTGAAAGATCGGCCGGTTTGTTCTTTCCGAGATTCAACTGTATCGGCATCAAAACCTTCCCTCTCAAGTTTAACCTCATTCTTTTTTACCCATTCATCCACACCCGATGGATCATCGTAACGGAAATAAAATTTATTATTAATTCTACTGCCCGTTTTTATCAAATTGGTTTTTTCTAAATATATTAACGGCAAATAGACGATTGGTGCTACGCTTGCCGCAATCCCATTCTGTCCAGGCGCTTTAATTAATGATCCTAAAATTTTAAATTTTAAATCGCCAATTTGAACAGAGTCGCCAACTTTAGTGTTAAACTGCATCATCAGTGTTTGATCTACTAAAGCCGTTCTATCTTCTTGAAAATGTTTTGCCGCACTTGCCGGCTGGGTTTCAATTGATCCATAATAAGGATAATTCCCTTCCAAGGCTTTCATTTGAACCAACCTGCTGCCACCGCCGTTTTCAAAATAGATCATCGAAGCGAAAGTTTTTTCCTGGGATTGTTCATCGCCTAAACTATCGATAACCTTCTGCATCGCCTTACTTACTCCTTTTCTACTGTCGAGCACTAAGTCGGCACCAGTGAGTTCTTTTGCTTGAGCATCAATATCGCGTTGCAAATTATCTTTAAAGGAATACACCGCAACCAAAGCAGCGATCCCTAAAACAATGGAGGAGATAAACAATAACAGCCTTGATCGGTTTTTTCGGCTGTCTCGCCAGGCCATTTTGAAAAGCCATAAAAAACTGATGCTTTGTTTGGGGATATGATTAGGCATAAGTTGAGTTTTCATCAGAAATAATTACTCCACCTTTAATTTTTATGGTTCTGCTGGTTCGGGCGGCAAGTTCTAAATCGTGGGTTACAATTACCAAAGTTGTACCGAAATCTTTATTCAGATCAAAAAGCAATTTAATTACCTTTTCGCTGGTCTCTGCATCGAGGTTGCCGGTAGGTTCATCAGCAAAAAGAATTGCAGGTTTATTAGAAAAAGCCCTGGCCAGCGATACACGTTGCTGTTCTCCACCCGATAATTGAATAGGATAGTGGTGCGAACGATCGGCCAAACCTACTTTTTCAAGTAGTTCCATGGCTTGGGCTTTAATATTTTTAGCGCCTCTCAATTCCATAGGCACCATTACATTTTCTAATGCCGTTAATGTTGGCAAAAGCTGGAAATTTTGGAAAATAAAACCTACATATTGGTTTCGAATGGCAGCTCGTTCATCTTCATTTAGCTTTTCGAGCGCAATACCATTTAGTTCAACGGTTCCGCTACTCGCCCGGTCTAGTCCGGCACATAAACCTAAAAGTGTAGTCTTGCCGCTTCCGGAAGGTCCAGTAATGGCAACTGTTGAACCTGCATCGATAGAGAAATTAATCTGATCTAATACAGTAAGGTCTCTTCCAGCGTTTTTATAAATTTTACTTACTTTTCGAATGTTTAAAATATTTTCCAAATTTTTGAATTAAAGTTTTGTACCTATGCTTTACCAAACATAACCCCGGCATTGCCTGTTAAGATAGTGGTTTTTACTTAGAGAAAAAATTAGATATGATGTTACGAAAACGCTTTATTGGTTTATTTGTTTTGGCTATCCTATTCGCTTCCTGCGGAAATAATAACCGTACCGGAAATGAAGAAAAAACTTTAGATTCGGCTGACCAAAAGCAAGTGGCAAGCGCTAGTCAAAAGAAAACCATCCTTTTTTTCGGCACCAGTTTAACTGCTGGATATGGTCTTGACCCAACTGAGGCTTTTCCTGCGTTGATTCAGAATAGAATCGACTCTTTGAATTTACCTTATACCGTAATTAATGGCGGGTTGAGTGGAGAAACATCTGCAGGAGGAAAAGGTAGGATAGATTGGTTGTTGAAACAGCCCATTGATATATTTGTGTTGGAATTGGGTGCCAATGATGGTTTAAGAGGGTTGCCTGTAAAACAAACCACTAAAAATCTTCAGGATATTATTGATGCCGTTAAAGCGAAGTATCCAAATGTTAAAATGGTGTTAGCCGGTATGCAAATGCCACCAAGTATGGGCGCCAGATACGCAAATGATTTCAAAAATATATTTCCCGATTTAGCCAAGAAAAATAATATGGCGCTTATTCCTTTTTTGTTAGATAAAGTCGGTGGAATCCCAAAATTAAATCAGGAGGACGGAATTCACCCAACGGCAGAAGGAGACAAGATTTTAGCTGAAAACGTTTGGGTGGTGTTGAAACCCCTTTTGTAGTGAAAACCCAGATGTCAACATTGTTAATCTGAAACAGTTCCAGTTTTAACTTCGCCAAATCTTTTATACTTGGCAAATATCACCCCTTTTTTGCTGGTAACACTTTCTATTAATTCAAATGAAGCCGCGATTGCTTCATCATTAAATAGTCGTTTACCCTTACCTAATATAACCGGATGGACCATCATAATAAATTCATCAACCAAGTTGTGCGCTAACAATAATTGAACAAGTTTACTGCTCCCCCAAACCTTTACATCGCCACCATTAGTGTTTTTAAGCTGTTTGATATCTTCCAGATTGGTCAGGAAAGTGGTGTTTTTCCAAGTGGATTGTTTTAAGGTTGATGACAAAACATATTTGTTGACATCGTTAATTCCTGGCCAACCTTGTTCTCGCTCTGGCCAATAGCCAGCAAAAATATCAAAGGTTTTTCGGCCCAAAAGAATATCAGACGCTTCCATATTCTTTTGCATTTCTGTGCCAGAGATCTCATCGTTGAAAGGTGCAACCCAACCTCCATGTTTAAATCCTCCGGCATTGTCTTCGTTAGGACCGCCTGGCGCCTGCATTACTCCATCTAACGAAATCATGGATAAAACAATAATTTTTCTCATTATCAAGTGTTTATAAAAGTCTTATTACAAATTTTTAGCCAGAATTTTAGAAATAGAGAAGCTAGTTTCCATTTTTCAATAGGAGAAACCACATCATAAAACCTTTCACTAATTATAATTAATTTAAATAAATAGAGCTGAAATGCATTATTTAGAATGATTCTTGGTAACTTAGCCCGAAATTCTTTTGCCCTGCAAAGCGCTATCGAATTTGTTAATCAAACTATTAAGCTTAGAAATGAAAAAAATCCTAATTGCTGTTCTTGCGATGGCATCGTTTACTGCACAGGCTCAGAAAAATACTTTTTTTGATCAGTCTTTTTGGAAAGGAAATACAGACTTGGCAACAATTAAGGCAGAAATTGCAAAAGGCAGTAACCCTTCACAATTAAACCCAATGTCGTTTGATGCTACTGTGTTGGCTATTAACAATAATGCGCCAACGGAAACGATTTTATACCTTTTATCGCAACCTGGTAATGATGTGAATAAAATTACGCATGATAGCAGAACGTATCTGTTCTGGGCAGCGTCTCGAGGAAACGTGGCAGTGATGGAACACCTGTTAAAAAATGGTGCTAAAGTTAATCTTCAGGATAGTCATGGCGCCACTCCATTAACCTTTGCAGCAGGCGGCGGCCAGGCTGATACTAAAGTTTACGATCTTTTAATTGCAAACGGTGCAGATGTAAAAACCAATTTGAATCATGATGGTGCAAATGCTTTATTAATCGGAATCGCCAATGATAAAAACTTTGCTTTAACGGATTATTTTGTAGGCAAAGGATTAAGCTTAAACAGTACTGATGCTGCTGGCAACACCGCTTTTAACTATGTGGCAAGAAGTGGTAACATCGAGTTGATGAACAAATTGATTGCAAAAGGCGTAAAATATAACGACAATGCGTTTATTATGGCCGCACAAGGCGGGCGAGGAAGTTCAAACGGTATAGCCGTTTTTCAATATTTGGAAAGCCTTAAATTAAAGCCAACTGTTATCGGAAGCAATGGAGAAAATGCTTTATCGTATGTAGCTCGTAAACCGAAGCAAGAAGAAGTAATCAACTATTTCCTATCAAAAGGAGTGGATGTGAATGCAGCAGATAAAGAAGGCAACACTGCCTTTATGGCTGCCGCCGGAGGGAATAGAGATTTAGCTACCTTGGAGTTATTAGCCAAAAATGTAAAAAACGTTAATCAGGTAAATGCAAAAGGTGTATCTGCATTGGCAATGGCAGTTCGTGGTAATTCTGCAGAGGCAGTTACTCTTCTATTGAGCAAAGGTGCTGATATTAACGGTGCCGATAAAGATGGAAATAACCTGGCTTATTATCTTTTCCAATCTTATGGACCTCGTGGTATGGAAGACTTTAATGCTAAACTAAAAGTATTAACTGATAAAGGTCTTAATCTTGCTGCCGTGCAGCCAAATGGCAATACTTTGTATCATTTAGCGGTTGCGAAAAACGATTTGGCTTTAGCAAAACTGGTTGCCGATTACAAAGTAGACGTAAACGTAAAAAATAAAGAAGGTTACACTGCTTTACACAAAGCAGCAATGACAGCTAAAGATACCGAGCTTTTGAAATATTTAATTTCTGTAGGTGCGAAAAAAGATGTAGCAACAGAGTTTAAAGAAACCCCGTACGATTTAGCCACTGAAAACGAATTTTTAACTAAAAATAAATTATCAATCGACTTTTTGAAATAATAAAATGAATAACATATATAGACTGTCTCTCGCTTTTACTTTAATTCTATTCGTACCTAAATTATCATCGGCACAAAAAACTACAAAATACAAATGTATGGTTCAAATGACCAACTACACAGGTGAAGGTGCTTATATCGCGGTATCACTAATCAATGCAAAAGGCGCTTACGAAAAAACACTTTATGTGATGGGATCAGATAAGAAATGGTATCCTGACCTAAAAGAATGGCATAAAGCTTATAAAAGTAAGCCGACAAATATCAGTGCTGTTACCGGCGCATCGGTAACGGGTGGCGATAGAAGTGTAACTACTTTTGATATTGAAACCGCCAAAATCAACAAAGGTTACAAGTTGCGTTTCGAAACTGCTGTTGAAGACAATAAATACTATGTTAAAGATGCTGAAATTCCCTTAACTACTGAAGGTTTGGCCGCTAAAACTGAAGGAACGGGTTACATTAGGTACGTGCGCCTAAGCCCTAACTAAAAGCTTATTCAATGACAATTTCGTTATGGAGATACAGCCATCTTGCTTTAGCTGTATCTTCTTTTCTTTTTATTGCACTTGCCTCTGTTACAGGTATCATCCTATCATTTAAGCCTGTTGCTGAAAAGATTCAGCCTTATAAATCAAAAGATTTCTATAGGCTTAATGTTGCCCAGCTCATCCCGACATTGCAAAAATCCTATACGGATATTGCTGACGTAACCATTGATGCCAATCAATTTGTAAAAGTAAATGGCACAGACTCGAATGAGGAGTCTGGAAACTTTTATGTCGATCCTAAAACTGGCAAATCATTTGGTAAAGTAGCCAAAGAGAATGAATTTTTTAGGTGGACCACTACTTTACATAGGTCGTTATTTCTACATGAATTGGGGAGGCTTTTTGTTGGTATTACCGCCTTTCTGTTATTTCTTATTGCAACATCTGGTACAGTTTTGATTATTCAGCGCCAACGCAGCCTAAAGAAATTTTTCGGAAAGATTGTTAAAGATGGATTTGCACAATATTATCATGTTGTTTTAGGGCGATTACTGTTAATTCCAATCATCATCATTTCGCTATCTGGTACCTACCTTTCATTACAACGATTTGGAATTATTAAGGAAGAAAAAATAACGCACAAAATTGATTTCGATGCATTGAAAACTAATCCTGCCAAATCGGTTAGCGATTTTGAGGTTTTCAAAAATATCCCATTAAGCGATTTACAATCAATAGAGTTTCCCTTTTCTGAAGATGTAGAGGATTACTTTACGCTTAAACTTAGCGACCGGGAAATTACCGTGAATCAAATCACCGGAGAAATTATTACCCAACAACCTTACTCCAAAGCCACCATTTTTAATAACCTCAGTATGGATTTACATACGGGTAGGGGAAGTGCCATTTGGGCGATTTTTTTAGCCATTGCATCGGCAAATATCTTGTTTTTTATTTATTCGGGTTTTGTAATTTGGTGGAAACGCAGCCGTAATGGTATCAAAAACAAATACAAGTTCGATCAGGCAGAATATATTTTACTGGTTGGCTCTGAAAACGGCAGTACCTTTCGTTTTGCCAATGCCATTCAACAACAGCTTTTAAAGAATGGGAAAAGTGCCTTCATGGCCGAACTTAATGATTACAAAGTTTATCCAAAAGCCGAGCATATTTTAATTTTTGCGGCAACTTATGGTCAGGGAGATGCACCGACAAATGCGTCGAAGTTTAAATCGCTCCTCAAAAAGCATAAACAATTATCAATTGTCGATTTTTCGGTAGTTGCCTTTGGTTCTCAAGCCTACCCTGATTTTTGCAAGTTTGGTTACGAAGTTAACAATGCTTTAGCGCATGAAGATTGGGCAAAACCCTTGCTCGAAATCCATACCGTAAACGATCGGTCGCCAGAGGATTTTATGCGATGGGCAAACTTATGGGCACAGACTTCTCATATCGAGCTAAGTGCTCTTGATAAATTGCTTGCCCCAAAACCTGCGAAAACGCAGGAGTTTCAAGTAGTAGATAAAACAGTTTCAAGCCATGAGGATACTTCATTCATTATCCGCTTAAAGCCTCTTAAAAAAACTAAATTTACTTCTGGTGATTTATTAGCTGTTTACCCGGCAAACGATCATCGAGAACGTTTATATTCCATTGGTAAAATGGATAAAGATGTTCAGTTAAGCGTTAAACTTCATCAAGGAGGTTTAGGCTCGGGTTTTTTGCACGATCTTAAAATCGATGAGAAATTCAGGGCTGCGGTTGTTAAGAATACACATTTTCATTTTCCTGCTAAAGCAAAAACGGTAATCATGGTTTCAAACGGAACGGGTATAGCGCCGTTTTTAGGTATGATAGATCAGCAAGGAAGAGTGCAGGATATTCATCTGTACTGTGGTTTTAGAAACAAAGCGTCGTTTACACTTTACGAAAATGCGATCAATAAAGAAGCCAATTTGCTCACTTCGCTACATGTAGCCTATTCTAGAGAAGGAGAAAAACAATATGTTAAAGATCTTCTTTTAAAAGACCAGTCGGTTGTTTGCCAAACATTAAGAGATAACGGAGTGATTATGCTTTGTGGGTCTTTAAGTATGCAGAAAGATGTGATCGAGTTGTTGGATCAATTATGTCAGCAAGACCAGCAAAAAAGTATCAGTTACTATCAATCGCGAGGTCAGATTTTAATGGATTGTTATTAGTCTGGAGTTCGATTAATATTTCTAGAAAGCATTGGTTAGCAGCGCTTCTGTGATTGAGGTACAGCTTGTCAAGACCGTTCGGTAAAGCAACCTATTTAGGTAAGAAAGATTGCTTCACTCGCAAAAGTCCGTGTTCGCAATGGCGTATTGGGCTGTGTGAAATGGGTTTTGGCGGAGGGTTTTTTGGCATACGCTATAGCCGCCCAAAGCTCCCTCTCCTCAAGGAGAGGGCGGGGGTGAGGTAAAATGAAAGCATTAGTTGGGCAAATATTTTAGCACCCCTCTCCAGAAGACAGGGTTTTAAGATTTAGTGATTTAAACCCTTTTAGCTGCCTCTTTCTTATTTTTCTTAAGCAAATTGTGGCAGGATTTACGGCGTAAATGGTAAGATTGCCGCAGTGGTGAAAAACTCCTCCGCAATGACGATCGTTCTTGAAAAATGCGAACAGCTATTGTAAAAGGCATTTTAATCTCTAACGCCTATGTCTGTGTCCTCACAGACCGAAACGCCAACAAACATGTAATGGCCTGTAGGGACACAGACCATGGGGAAAACCTCATACAAGTTTGGGTTTGCAATGACGATCTTTCTTGTAAAATGCGCACAGCTATTGTAAAAGGCATTTTAATCTCTAATGCCTCGGTCTGTGTCCTCACCAATGCTATTAACTTATCGTTATAAGTATTTGATATTCAAATATTTATGACTATATTTGAATATCAAAACAACAGTAATAAGATGAGTATAATTTCTTCAAATCACAAAAGGGAGCAACATAAAGTGGCTCCTAAAAAAAACATTTGATTTCATTCAGGATAAAAATAATTTTTCTCAATATCTTAAAGAGCCAATCTTTTTTACGCGCAAGCGAAGTTTAAGCTTTCCAGTTGTGGTTTCTACAATATTGAATCTTTTTAAAGAATCTGTAGAGTACAACATTTTTACAATTTTGCCCGGTATATCATCAAAAGTGGTTACAGGAGCAGCCTTTTCTAAGGCTCGATATAAAATATCCCTTTCTTTTTTCAAGGATCTCAACGAGATACTGGCAGATCATCACAAATATCATCCATCACAACTCTGGAGGGGATATCAATTGATTGCCGGTGATGGCTCTACAGTTGGGCTACCACCTTCCCGACAGATAAAAGATTTTTTTGGAATATATTCACAAAAAGGTGAAAGTATAAAGAGTTGCCTGGCACAGATTTTTATGTTTTATGATGTTTTTAGTGGCGCAATTCTTTCCAAAAGGATATCAAAGATGGAGAACGTAGAGAGAACACTTTTTAATGCATGCCTTGAAGAACTACCATCCCGTAAATCCGTAGTTATTTTAGACCGGGGATTCGGATATTTTCATATTTTCAAAAAACTTTGCACACTCAAACAGGATTTCTGTATTCGTATAAGCAGTGCGCAGTCCTGTTTTGCAAAACGGATAGTTCAGGAGTGAAAATGATTTTATAACAGAGTGGCACCCCAGTCCAAAAGAAATGGAATCCTGCTTAAAGCATGGGTTAGATACTAAAACAATTACGGTCAGGGTTACCAAAATCGAGTTAAATACTGGGGAGATCGAAATTCTCGTATCCTCTTTATTAGACATGAATGATGTATGCACAGTGAACATGAAAGCTCTTTATGGGCAGAGATGGCCAGTAGAAGAAGGTTTTAAGAAATTAAAACCAAAGATGAAATTAGAACAGTTTGGTACTCGGAAACCCGATGGAATATTCCAGGAGTTTGAAGCCCATGTATTCATGATGAATCTGGTTGCTTTATTTGGTATCCAGGCACAGCAGAAAATCGATAAGAACAAGAAACGAAAACTAAAATATAAATACAATTGGCAAAATGCTTACAGGTTTGTCAGAAAAGCAATTATTCAAATACTAAATACAGAACACCCGGAAGATATAATTCAATCTCTTATTAAGCTAATAGCATCATCTAAAATACCTATAAAACCGGACAGAAGCTTTCCTAGAATAACATTTAAAAAAAGAAAAAACAGAACGCATCAGACATATAAATAGCTTAAGTTAATAGCATTGGTGTCCTCACAGACCGAAACACTAACAAATCAGTAATGGTCTGTGGGGACACAGACAATGGAAGAAAAGTCCTCAATATAGGTTAATGAAATAAATTAACCCTCAGCTAGGCTCCGAAAAAATGCGAAAGCCTAATGATTTCCAGATGTCTTAATTTATATTCCCTTCAAACGCCTGGTTCTGTGTCCTCACATACCGAAACACTAATTTTTATGAAATGAATTAACCCTCAGCTAATCTCCGCAAAAATGCGGAAAACCTGGTTACTTCCAATGCCTATATTCCCTTCTTCCACTTCTTAAGCAATTTCTCACTGATATTTTCGGAATGATAAACCTTTCCATCATCACCGAACATTATACAACTGTAATTCGGATAGGCTTTGATCAGTTTGAGTGCTTTATCTTTCCCTAGAACCATCATCGAGGTACTAAAACCATTGGCAAATTCAGCATCGGGTCCAAACACGGTTACGCTCGTTAAACCTGTGGCTGGGTAGCCTGTAACAGGATTGATGATATGAGAATAGCGTTTTCCATTGAACACCACAAATTTTTCATAGCTTCCTGAGGTGACCACGGCAGCACTTTTTAGTGGCACTACCGCGAAAAGACTGTCTTTATTAAATGGATTGGTAATTCCTATTACCCAATGTTTTGCTTTAGGTGGTTTCCCCCAGGTACTCATGTCGCCAGATCCATTTACAATGCCTGCCTTTATCCCTTTCGCAAGCATCATATTTCTACATCGATCTGCAGCGTAGCCTTCACCCAATGCTCCAAAACCAATTTTCATCCCTTTTAATTTTAAAAAGATTGTCGAATTTAAACTATCAAGAATAATGTTTTCATAACCTACTTTTTCAACCGATTTTTTTACAGTTTCATCATCAGGCATGACTGTCATCGATCCATCAAATTTCCAAATCCTATCCATGGCTGCAAAACTAATATCAAATGCACCGTTTGTTATTTTTGAAAGGTTAAGCGCTCTTTTGGTGAGATCAAAAACTTCCTTGTCAACTTCTACAGGTTTTATTCCCGCATTTCTATTTACTTTCGAAATTTGTGTTTCTGGTTTCCAGTCTGAAATTAAGTATTCAATGCGGCTGATTTCTGCGATCACACTATCAATGTTTTGTGTGGCGGTTAGGGCATCTTTAGCTACAATCGTAATTTCGAACTTACTACCCATCAACAAGGTGGTTCGTTTCTTTAATACTTGCGCTGATGCTGTAAATTGGAAGAGGACCAAGAAAATGATAAAGCTGCTTTTCAATGATATGATATTTAAATAGTAAAGAGTTACTGAAAATTAGAAAGCTATAATATCTGATCTGAACTATTATTTTGCTATGAATTGATAAAAAGGGACAAACTCACGATGCCAAAACCATTCGGTATGCTTTCCATCTTCTTTCCCCAAAAAAACAATATTATGATTCTTTTCTTCGGAGTTCAAGATATCATACATCTTTTTCGTGTTCTGAACCATCGTAGCTCCTTCTTTATCTCCAGCAACAAAAAATATCTTCTTGCCTTTTAAGCCATTCAATTTAGTAGTCACTTCTGTATAAATTTGCGGGGCTAACCAAAACGCCGGACTAAAAACTCCAGCCGAACCAAATGTTTTTGGATACCGTGCAATGGCGTACATGGAAATTAAGCCACCCATTGAGCTGCCGGCTATTGAAGTGTTTGCAAAATCTTTCAGTGTTCGGTAGTTCGAGTCGATGTGAGGCTTTAATGTTTCCACTAAAAAGGAAACATATTCTTTTCCTTCGCCTTTGCCGTATTGACTGTCGTAAGGATTGTATTCTTTTAGCCTATCCTTGCCCCCATGATCTATTCCTACAACGATCATTTCTTTTGATCCTTCACGAATTAGGCTGTCCATGATCGAATCAACTGCCCATTCATCGGCTCTTGGCGGATTGGCATGAAATAAATTCTGACCGTCCTGCATATAAATTACAGGATAACGCTTGTCAGACTTAGAATAGCCTTTAGGCAAATAGATCCAAATCTGGCGATGTTTATTCAACTGTGGCATGTAAAAAGCAGAATCGACAAGATGAACATGGTCGCCGAAATGGTATTTTTCTTTAACCTGCTTAAAATTATCCGACCAATTTGCAATCTCTATATCCATTACAGTATCAACATTCAAATTTAAAATTCTGTTTGCTACTGATGTGCCATTTTTTTGGCATTCAGTTTTATCCCAGCTTCCTCGGGTAATTTTAAACTCATGATTTCCTTTTGGCAAATTTAACTCGATTACATAAGTAAGACTACCTTTTTCCTTTAAAATGGAAGCTTCACTTTTTGGATTCCAGTCGTTAAAACTGCCAGCAATGAAGAGCGTATGTTGTGTTTTCTGAGGAACACTAACATTTAGCAATACCTTAACCTGTGCGATTGAAGTGACCGGTAAGAGCAGAATAATGATGAATAGCCTTCCAGTCATAATAAGTTTGGTGGTGTAATCAATTGAAAACTAAAATTTAAAGATTGGCGAAAACGAAGTTTAACCTGGCCAATTCAGTTTTAACTTGATTCATCCCTATTAAACCACCCGACATACCGCTAGTTTGCTGAAAAATATTAACCACTAGTTCATTTTTTTCCGCAGGTGTCATGCTCACGCTGAATTTAAAATATTTTACAAACGCTCCCAGCAAAATGCGTTGTAATCTGCTGCCTTTCTCTAAAATTAAATTACCAAAACCTTGGTCTTGTACTTTATATCCTTGTTGTTCTAAATGGTAAACAATTGTTTTCGTCATTTCCTCAACAGAGATATTTCCGTACAAATTTGAGATCAATCCATCTACAGTTTGAAGGTTTTTGATAAAATAGGGCATAATTATTTTAGTTGGTTTAAAACATTGAAAAGTTTTTTGTTAATTCCACTTCCACTGTAGTTGTTGATATTAATCACAATTACATATTTATTTCCGGCAGTATCGGTATGATAGCCTGCAAAAGCAGAAACATCATTTATTGTTCCACTTTTTATTTTCATGCCATTGTATTCTGGTAAACCTTTATGAAAATCGGTAAACCAGCTTTCTTTTTGAATCTGGAATAGAATGTTGGCCATTGCCGAGGTAGTTACTCTATCGCCAGGAGAAAGTCCGCTACCATCGATGATGTTCAAAGCTGTTTTATCGATTCCTTTTGCTGCCCAATAATTAATTTCTGTTTCTGCACCTTTGGCGGTTGTCGCTGGCTTTCCTGATTTTACGGCAATTGTTTTCAGCAAAGTTTCGCCGTATAAATTGATGCTTTTCTTTAAAAACCAATAACTGATTTCGCTCAACGCTGGTGAACTAATGGTGCTTATTTTTTGGCTTAGAGAGGAAATAGGCTGATTATTTAAAGCGAGGAGCCTTGCTGTTGTAGCGTCCAAACTTGTTGAAATTCCCAATTTCTTCAAGGTGTCCTGTAACCGATAAGCACAATCAAAGGCGGGATCAGGTGTGGCAACAGAGATACCGGATTTGCCAATACCCATTCCCCAACTACCACGTAAATAAGCTACATTGCTGTATGGCGGCAGAAAGGCATAACTTCGATCACCAGTTCCAGAAGCACCGGTTTTCAACTCATTTACCAACTTAATATAGGGCGTTTCAGGTACAGTTTTAATTACTTTAGCTTCATCAGCTGTGCTAGCGCCCGGACGTAAATGAATGTCGAACTGATTTTCTCTCCAGGATAAACCTGAAGTGCCTGCGCCGTAATAGTTTCCTATATCTTGCCAAACCCAGCCTTCTGGCGTAGTTTGTGTTCCGAAAACTCTATCATCACCAATAATCGAACCTTCAATTTTTTTAATTCCTGCAGCTTTGACAGCAGCAACCCATTGTGTTAAAACTGCATTTTCTTTATTTTGATAACGCCAGGAGCCAAGCGTGGGATCGCCACTTCCTATAATCACAAGATTTCCTTTTAAAGTGCCATCACTTGTGATGTTTCCAGTGTAGGCTAAGGTAGTTTGAAATTGGAAGTCTTTGCCTAAAATACTAAAAGCGGTGGCTGCGGTAATCGTTTTCAATGTTGATGCAGTAGCCAAACCAATTTGCTCATTCTTTGCAAACAGTGTTTTGCCGCTATTAGCATCTAACACACAGAGTGATAGGATGGCATGTTTCGCCTGCTCATCTGCTAATAAATTATTGAAAGCTTTTTCGAGGTTTTGAATTTTGTTTTGGGCAAAAGATTGAAAAGATAGCGCAATTAAGATTATGGTTAGTTTAAATATCTTCATTGTAAATATTTACATTAAAAAGCTCGAATAGTTTTTTTTATTAATAACAGCTGTTGTGTTTATAGAATAAGCATCTGTAAAAGTAGTTGGAAATTTAACTTTTTTGTTTTCGTTCCATTTACTTTCCATTGCATTGATACCTCCGTCAACTTCTTCAATCAAATCTATTTCTTGTTGCTGAAAACTTCTCCAGAAATAATATTTAGCAAATTTTCTTTTGTTGTTATTCCTTTTTATGTATTCTGATATAATATAATTTTCAAATAGTGCTCCTGTATCCTGTCTTAATCGCAATGGGCTAAAATTTTGGATTATAGCATTTCGGATTCCATTATCATAAAAATATATTTTTCTGCTCTTTTTTATCTCGTTTGGAAGATTTTTGCTGAAAGCTGTAAGCTTAAAAATTATAAAGCATTGTTCTAACAAATCGATATACTTTTCTACCGTTTGTTTATCTGCATCGATAATTTGCCCAAGTTCTTGGTAAGAAACTTCATTTCCCATCTGTAAAGCCAACGCCTGAACCAATTTTTCTAACTGTAGCGGTTTTCGGATGCTGGTTAATGATAAAATATCCTTAAATAAATAGTTGTTTGTTAAATTCAATAACAGTTCTTTTTCTTCACCAGGATAGTTGATGGCATCAGGATAACTGCCATAAATCAATCTCTTTTCCAAAGCCTGTTCTTCAGCTAATAAATTTTTGTTATTCGCCAATTCTGATATTGAAAAAGAGAAGAGGTTGTACTCAAATTTCCTGCCTGTAAGCGGTTCTTTTATTCCCGTAGCTAGTTCCAATGAAGACGAACCCGTTACCAGTAACTGTATATCAATGAAATTATCAACTATTATTTTTAAAGTCAATCCAATCCCACCTACTCTTTGTGCCTCATCAATAAAAATTATTTTATTATTCCCGATAATCGATTTAAGTCTTTCAAAGCTTGTGTTTTCTAGTGTATTACGAACTTCGGCCTCATCGCAATTTAAAAAAATAGATGGTAATCCAGTTTCTTTAACTAATTCTTTTAATAAGGTTGTTTTACCTACTTGCCTTGCACCAGTTAAAATAATGGCTTTTCCTTTAAAAAAACTTTGATTTAATAACTGAATTACGATAACTTTTTCTTTTAAAAAAGCGATGTGTTTATTCACATCGCTTTTTATATAGTTGTTATGCTGAACTTATTCCAGCACCTTATAAATAAGACTTTGAAACAAGTTCAAGGAAGGAGTTTATTTTTAAACTAATTCTTTTTGAATTAAGTACTCTGCAATTTGAACTGCGTTGGTTGCAGCACCTTTGCGCAAATTATCTGCAACAATCCAAAGGTTTAAAGCTTTCGGCGCTGATTCATCTCTACGAATACGACCAACAAAAACCTCATCTTTCTCATGTGCATCTTTTGGCATTGGGTATTTTAAGTTTGCTACATCATCAACAACGATAATACCAGGTGATTTTTCTAAAATACTACGCACTTCAGCTAAATCGAAATCGTTTTCAAATTCGATGTTAACCGATTCTGAGTGACCGCCCATTACCGGAATACGAACAGTTGTCGCCGTAACTTTAATGTTGTTATCGCTCATGATTTTATTGGTTTCCTTCACCATTTTCATTTCTTCTTTGGTATAACCATTCTCCATGAAAACGTCGATATGAGGAAGCACATTTAAATCGATTTCATAAGGATAAGCTTTCGGGCCGTCAATGCCTTTGCGCTCATTCATTAATTGTTCAACAGCTTTAACGCCCGTTCCGGTAACCGATTGATATGTAGAAACCACCACACGTTTAATTTTGTATTTATCGTGCAATGGTTTTAAAACCACTACCATTTGAATGGTAGAACAGTTTGGATTAGCAATAATTTTATTGTCGATAGAAAGCTCGTGCGCATTAACCTCCGGAACGATTAATTTAACCGCAGGGTCCATTCTCCATGCCGAAGAGTTATCGATAACGGTTGTTCCAGCTTCTTTGAAACGAGGTGCATGCTCTAATGAAGTATTACCTCCGGCAGAGAAAAGAGCGATATCTGGTCTCATGCCAATTGCAGTGTCCATGCTAACGATTGGGAACTTCTTACCCTTAAAAGTAATCTCCTTACCAACACTCTTTTCTGATGCCACGGGAATTAACTCTGTTAAAGGGAAATTTCTCTCCTCCAATACTTTTAACATAACGGTACCAACCAATCCGGTTGCACCTACAACTGCTACTTTCATTTTAGATTTTAATTATTATATTTATTAAACATTTGATATAAGCCCAAATATGGTAAAAATTACGCTTATATTCCTATTGTTATTCTTTAAATTTACGGTTGATCTTCTAAGTCCTATATTTTCTACGGAATTTATAGGCAATGACACGTTTTCCATCCCAACGTTCGCCAAGAAAACCCTTATAAGTATTAAACAGAGAAATCCATTTGATATTATCAGCAAAGGCGATATTCTGATTTCTGAAATTTTATTTAATCCGAGATTGGGAGGAGTTGATTTTGTTGAGATATACAATAATTCTGATCACGGAATTGATTTGATGGAATTACAGCTGGCAAACGCAAATGCTGCTGGGGAACCTGCAAGCATTAAAAATGTCTCTTCGGCAAAGCTGATGATAGCGCCAGGAAGTTATTGGGTAGTTACCACCAATCAAGTGAATATCAAGATAAATTACCAAACAAAGTTTCCAAATCAATTTGTGCAGATTAGTAGTTTGCCCGCATTTAACAATGATAAAGGAGTGGTCATTTTATTGAGCAATAATCAGGTGCTAGATCGGTTGGACTACAATTCGAAAACTCATCATCCTTTAATTCAGGATGGAGACGGGATTTCTCTGGGGCGTGTTTCATTTAATGCCGGCGCAAACGAAGCGGGTAATTTTAAATCAGCAGCGGCTACTCGGGTTTCGCCACACCAACTTATAGGAATTCTCAAGAATTGACTGACGATGAAAATTTCGCTCGCTTTATATCTAAAACTTTTTCACCTGATGGCGATAACTTTGAGGATTTGATGATACTCCAATATCAACTTGCTGCGAACGAAAGTTTAGCTACGGTTAACATTTACAATGATAAAGGAAAATTAGTGAGGCAATTACTAAAAAACCAAACCATTGGTACAAATGGGAATTTAACCTGGGATGGAGTAGGAGAGAACGGGGAGAAAGCCGCTGTGGGCATCTACGTTATTTTGTTTGAGATTTTCGATTTAAATGGAAATACGAAACGGATCAAAAATACGTGTGTATTGGCCCGGAAGCTGGATTAAAGCGGTCGTTTTTTAGGATCTTTTCTGTTATCCCAAAATGTCAATAGCTCAATGTTCTGATTTCTTAAGGTGTAAAAAGACTTACATGTGGAACGATTACACACCTGAAGGTATCTGAATCCTTGGAATATTGAAATAAGTTCGGATTATTAGAAATTAATATTAACAATCTTTCGGTACGGGTGATGAAAGATTTGATTTCTTTCATGGTCAAATTTTCATCCAGAAAATCGTGGATTTCAATATAGGAAGTTTTTGCAATAGGCGACCAAATTATTGCGTGCATAAAGCTACTTGTTCATGAAAGATTTAGTTATTTCTTGCATTACGATTTCGTGGGGAATGCCTTTTCCTTCAGTCAATTCGGATTTCGCTTCATTAATCTGATTTTTCAATTCCTCTGGTAAATGTTTCGAGAAATCTTCGTTGTAAAGCCCTAAAAGCGATTCAATTTCTTTTAAAACTAAATCGTTATCGGTTTGAATAATACCTTCTACAATTTTATATTTTGCTGCAATATCCATAATCCATTATAGTTTTAACAAAAATACGATTTATAACAATAAAACTAATACACCATAATCATATAAACCCTCAACAGACTATATCAAATTTGCCTTAATATAATCGCAGCTCGTTTTGATTGAGCCTATCGGATTTGGATTGTAATTATTTTCATGCTCTACAAAAAAGTGCTTCATGCCTGATAATTTAGCTTCGACAAAAATTGATTTAAAATCAATTGAACCTTTGCCAACTTCTGTATTCTGTTCAGGCTTGGCTTTATCCATGTCTTTAACATGCCACATGGGGAAACGACCCGGATACTTTTTAAATAAAGCCAACGGATCGTTTCCTGAGCGAGCAACCCAATATAAATCAAGTTCAAAATTGACAAGATTTTTATCAGTTTCAGTTAAAAAAACATCGTAACCTGTAATATCACCTAATTTTTTAAATTCGAAATCGTGGTTATGATAAGCGAATTTCAAGCCAGCATTTTTTGCCAGTTCGGCAACTTTATTAAAATCAGAAGCAGTCTTTTTAAAACCATCAATACCTTTCTTAGTATCCACCTGGGCACCCGCAATGGTGAAATATTTTCCGCCAATAATTGCGGCTGCTTCTATGTCGGCTTTCAATTTGTCGGTATTGCCGTTTTTAGAAAATGCATCCATTAAATAATGTCCGCTGGGTGCTTTTAAGCCGTTTGCCTTAAGCAAAGCTTTAAATTCTTTTGGAGTTAAGCCCCAGAATTTTCCATCGGCAAAACCATAAGTTTCTACTTCCTTATATCCCGCCTCGGCAACTTTCTCCATTACGCCTTGTACATTTTTTGGTAGTTCATCACGCAGTGTGTAGAGCTGAAGCCCCACTGTTTTATTCACTTTATCAAAAGCGAAAGAAGGGATAACCAAAGAAGCACCTGCCATTAGGCCGGCTTGTTTTAAGAAAGTTCGTCTAGCGTTCATAGAAATTAAAGTTATAAAATATTCTTTTTCAAATATGCACAACTAGCCGCAACAGATTCCATTGGATTTGGCTTATAGTTTGTTTCATGTTCAACAAAGAAGTGTTTCATCCCTGACAGTTTTGCATCTGCAAAAATCGGTTTCCAGTTAATGCTGCCCGAACCAACTTCGGTGTTTAATGCCGGATTTGTTTTATCCATGTCTTTTACATGCCACATGGTGAAACGACCTGGATTATCAGTAAACAACTTAATTGGATCGTTTCCAGAGCGAACTACCCAATATAAATCCAATTCGAAATCAACTAAATTTTTGTCTGTTTCGTTTAATAAGATTTGATAACCAGTAGTTTCTCCAAGTTTCTGGAATTCGAAATCGTGGTTATGATAAGCCAATCTTAGGCCAGCATCTTTACACATTTTACCTGCCACATTAATTTTTGCGGCAATTTTTTTATAATCTTCAGCAGTTTTTCTGATGCTTTGATCCAACCATGGAATGGTTACATACTCGCTACCCAATATCTTTGCAGCAACAATTGCCTCCTCTAGTTCGGCAGTATTGCCATCAGTTAAGTAACTTCCCAAGCCGTAATGTCCACTTGGTGCTTTTAAGCCGTTGGCATCTAAAAGTTTCTTAAACTCAATTGGGTTCATGCCCCAAAATTGATCTTTGATAGAAAAACCGTAAAGTTCAACTTCCGTGAAACCAGCTTTAGCTACTTTTTCGATAGTGCCTTTTACATCTTTTGGCAACTCAGCCCTTAATGAATACAATTGCAATCCTACTGCTTTCTTTTGCGCTACGCATCCAATTGATGGAGCTAAAATTACTGTTGCAATTGCTAAACAGCTGTTGATGATAAAACTTTTTCTTGATAACATATTAATTGATTAAATATCGCAAATTGAAACAGCTTGCTTTAATGAGGCCATTCGATCTGCATTTTTAGGAATAAACTCTTGTGCTACAAAACCTTTAAAGCCGGTTTCTGCAATGGCTTTCACGATGGCAGGATAATTCAGTTCTTGCGTTTCATCAATCTCGTTTCTGCCTGGTACGCCTGCAGTGTGATAGTGCGCAAAGTATTGATGGTTATTTTTAATGGTTGAAATTACATCTCCTTCATCTACCTGCATGTGGTAAATATCGTAAAGTAATTTGAAGTTTTCAGAATCTAATCGCTTACAAAGTTCAACTCCCCATGCGGTTTTACTGCATTGATAATCTTGATGATCGATTTTGCTGTTGAGTAATTCCATCACTAACGTTACCTGATGTTGCTCTGCCAAAGGAATGAGTTGGTTTAACGCTTCTATACAATTATTCCAACCGGTTTCATCGTCAATGCCCCTTCTATTACCACTAAAACAGATTAAGTTTTTATAACCTGCTTTGGCAACCAATGGAATCATTTCCGAATAATTATTGATCAGAATTTTATGAAATTGTTTATCATTGAAACCATCAACTAAATTAATTTCGGCACCATTACACATAGACGACTGCAAACCATGTTTTTTCAATATTGGCCAATCTTTTGGGCCAACCAGGTCGATGCCAGTAAGCCCGATCTTTTTACCCTCTATGCAAAGTTCATCCAAACTGAAATCGTTGAAACACCAACGGCAAACCGAGTGATTGATGTTGCCTTTTAGGGGATGGTTCTGCATTAATGATTCCATGTTTTAAATAAACAAACACCGACTGTCATCTAACAATCGGTGTTTAGCTAACTATTTTGAATAAGATTAAATGGCTTTAGCGTCTATTTCTGATTTATTATTATCCCTAAAAAACAAGATAAACAATAAAGCTACTACACCTGCTATACCGGCTGGTATCAACCAAATTGCATACCAATTGTGTGATCCTTCTAAAGAATATCTATTAACAACCATACCCGATATGATAGAGCCAATTAACATACCAACACCGTAGGTTGCTAAAGTAATAAAACCTTGAGCAGCACTTTTGAATTTCTCTCCAGCTAACCTGTCAGTATAGATTTGGCCGGTAACGAAGAAAAAGTCATAGCAAATGCCATGAAGCACTATTCCGCCTATCAGCATCCAATAATTTGAATCTGCATTTCCAAATGCAAAGAAGAGGTAACGGACTACCCACGCAATCATACCTATTGCAAGCATTTTCTTAACGCCCAGACGAGCAAAAAATAAAGGCATTAATAACATAAATAAGGTTTCAGAAACCTGCCCTAACGATTGAACTCCGGCTGCCTTTTTCATTCCTACTTCATTCAAGAATGGATTTGTAAAGTTATAATAGAAAGCTAGTGGAATGCATATTGCAACAGATGCTATGAAAAATAACAGATAAGATTTGTTTTTAAGCAATCCAATCGCATCCAAACCTAAGATATCTCCGATTGAAGTCTTTTCTCCTTTCTTTATAGGCGGTGTATTTGGGAGGAAAAAGCTAAATATGCCTAATAGAATTGAAGCGATTGAGGCAGTTTTGAACGTTAATATTAAATTTCCTGATTGTTCCCAATTTAACCAACCAATTATTAAACCCGCCACTATCCATCCGATTGTACCGAATACTCTTATCGATGGAAACTCTTTACCTGGGTCTTTTAGTTGTTTAAACGAGATAGAATTTACTAAGGCCAGAGTAGGCATAAATGCAATCATATATCCCAGAATAAACGGAAAAAATGCATCGAAATTTAATGAGGTTCCAGCTACCCAAAGTAGAACGCCACCCACTAAGTGTAGAATGCCTAACACTTTTTGCGCCGAAAAAAACTTGTCGGCAATTAATCCAATAATGAAAGGCGCAATAATAGCCCCAAGAGATTGAGTGCTATAAGCCGACCCTATTTGTACATCATTAGATAACAAATTCTTACCAAGAAAAGTTCCCATTGTTACGAACCAGGCACCCCAGATAAAGAATTCTAGGAACATCATGGTAGAAAGTTTAAAGCGAGTAGTGCTATTCATTTGGTTTATATTAGGTTAATGTTTAGGTTGAGATTTAGGTTGATCTCAACCTAAACCTCAATCTCATTTTATAGTTCTTTTATTGAAATGTTTTTGTACCAAACTTCATCGCCATGATCTTGCAATGCAATTTTTCCTGATCTATAAGTTCCCCAGTTTTCCCATTTAGCAAACTTGCTTCCTGCAACCAAGTTTTTCCAGTTTTCATCCCAAAGGGTAGTTTTTACTACTTCAACGCCGTTTAAAACTAGCGTTAAATTTCCTTTTTTACTGATGATTTCTGCTTTATTCCATTCACCAACGGGTTTAACAGGTTCCGATTTACTTTTAACCAAGTCATATAAATCACCAGAACGGTGTTTAGTGATTTTTCCATCAGGATGACCATCGTTATCTAACACCTGCATCTCTAAACCAGTAGAGTAGGTAGCATGATATTTTGGCTCTTCGTGTACGTAGAAAATGAGTCCGCTGTTTGCTTTTGGAGCTACTTTCCACTCGTATTTTAAATGAAAATCTTTATATTCTTTATCGGTAACTAAATCGCCACCGCCCTCTTTTCCTTTAGTTTTAGGATCCAGGTGTAAGGCACCATCTTGAACTTGCCATGCGCTGCCTACGTTCGTTTTATTATACGTGTGCCAGCCTATTGTTGTTTTTCCTTCAAATAAAGGCTTAAAACCTTTTTGAGCCTGAGAAATTTGAGTAACTGCCAACAAAATGCAGGCAGATAGAACGAGTTTTTTCATTATGTGTATGTGAATAGACCTCGTAGATTATCAAAATCTGCGAGGTCTGTAATCAAATTAAAGAGTTAAGTTATTCCAACCAGAACGGTATTCGCGTTTTACAAATTGATTTGCTTCATCGAAATTGGTAATTTTCATATTATCGTTATCCCAAAGCATTTTCATGTATCTTCCAGGATAGGTGTTTTTGCCGTTTACATTTTTCTTGATATCGAAACTTCTAATGGCCAGGTTTGCCATCAATAGTGCTTCCGTTAGCGGACCAGCGATCTCGAATGGAGAACTTACTTCCTGTTTTCCATAACCTGCAATTGCGGCATCAACCCATTGCGCATAATGACCATTTGCGCCATCTTTTACACGGGCATATTTTTCTTTAACTTTAATGTCTTTGTTTCTGCTTAAAGGCAATAATTTAGGGTTTGCACTATAAGTTTCAGACATCATTTTGCCTTTTGTACCGATAAATAAGGTACCGTTACCACCATCGCCAAATGTTTCATTTGCTTCAAGTTCTGCTGGGCGTTCTGGCTGAATTCCGCCGTCCATCCAATGCAAAGTAACATCACCTTTGGTTTTATCTGTTTTAGGGAACTTTAAAGTAACATGGCTAGATGGAGGGCAGCTTTCAGGGAAATATCCACGTTTAAATTCATCAACGTAAACAGAACCCACACTTGCCTCAACCTCTTTTGCATATTTTAAATTCAGTACACTAAACGGAGCCTCAATTAAGTGGCAACCCATATCACCTAATGCACCTGTTCCATAATCCCACCAGCCACGCCAATTAAAAGGAACTAATTTATCTACGAAATCTTTTTCAGGAGCGGTACCTAGCCATAAATTCCAGTCTAATTCTTTTGGGATATCAGCCTTTTTAGCAGGCCAGGGAATACCTTGAGGCCAAACCGGACGATCAGTCCATGCATAAACCGTATGTACATCACCTATTAACCCGGCCTCGTACCATTCTTTCATTTGACGGGGACCATCGTTTGATGCACCCTGGTTACCCATTTGAGTTACCACCTTATATTTCTTTGCAGCGGCAGTTAAAATACGGGCTTCATAAATATCATGTGTTAAAGGTTTTTGAACATATACATGTTTACCCAATTGCATCGCTGCTAGTGCCTGGATAGCATGGTTATGATCGGGAGTAGAGATAGATACTGCATCGAAATTTTTATGCTCTTTATCTAACATCTCACGATAATCCTTATAATATTTTGCTTTAGGGAAATTTTTAACGCTTGTTGCTGCCCTGCGGTCATCTACATCACATAGGTAAGCAATATCGGCTTTTCCACTTTTAGCAAACATATTAATGTCGCTCTGGCCTTTGCCACCAACACCAATACTGGCAATAATTAAACGGTCGCTTGGAGCTAAATAGCCCGGTCCACCCAAAACATGGCGTGGAACGATCATAAATGCAGCTGCAGCTATGGCGCTTGTTTTAATAAAATCACGGCGGTTAGTTGTGCTTTTATTTTCTTGATCTGTTTTCATTTAGTATCTGAAGTTTAATAGGGATTTTAGCTTATTTTTTCTTCAACGAAAGAATGTATTTAACCATCAATTTAGCATCTGCTGGTTTAAGTGTAGAGTGAGCTGTCATTGGCATAGTACCCCAAACCCCTGTACCACCTTTAATAATTTTATCAGCCAGGTAATTGATATTTTTTTCTGTAGCTGGATATTTTTTAGCGATCTCAGTATATGAGGGACCGATAATTTTATTCACTTTGTTGTGGCAGCCAATACAATCTGATTTGTTAATCAATTTCTCGCCTGCACTCATTTGAAGCTCATGATTGGTTGAACTAGCCGTTGCAATCACCATTTTCTCCTTCTCTAAATCTGCGCTTGAAAAAGACGCCATAAGTATTACTATTGCGCCTAAACCTAAAAATGTTTTTTTCATTGTGTGTGTGTTGTTAATCTTGTAATCCTAATATTTTCTTGTTGAAAGCGCTATCACTGCCCGATGCTGCAAAATCATCAAATGCTTTGTCCGTTACGTTGATAATGTGTTTCTGGATAAATTCAGAACCTTCGCGAGCACCATCTTCTTGATTTTTAATGCAACATTCCCATTCCATAACGGCCCAACCTTTAAAGTCGTATTGCGCTAATTTACTGAAAATGGTTTTAAAATCAACTTGCCCATCGCCAGGAGACCGATATCTACCTGCTCGGTTGGCCCAACTCTGGTATCCACCAAAAGTACCTTGTTTACCTGTCGGATTAAACTCAGCATCTTTAACATGAAAGGCTTTAATTCTTTCGTGATAAAAATCAATGTACTGAATGTAATCCAATTGCTGCAACACAAAGTGAGATGGATCATACAATAAGCATGCCCGAGGATGATTATTTACCGCTGCAAGGAACATTTCATAAGTTTCTCCATCAAATAAATCTTCCCCAGGATGAATTTCATAGCAAACATCAACCCCGCAATGGTCAAACTCGTTCAATATTGGTGTCCATCGCTTTGCCAATTCTGCAAATCCTTCTTCTACTAAACCGGCAGGCCTTTGTGGCCATGGATGAAAATATTGCCACAGCAAAGAACCGCTAAATGTAGCATGTGCATTTAAACCCAAGTTTTGCGAAGCTTTAGCTGCATATTTCATTTGTTGAACTGCCCACTCGGTTCTGGCTTTTGCATTGCCATGAACTTCTTTTGGTGCAAAAGCATCGAATAAATCGTTGTATGCCGGGTGCACAGCCACCAACTGACCCTGTAAATGTGTAGAAAGTTCTGTGATTTCTAAACCATAAGAAGCAATAGTACCTTTCAGCTCATCAGCATAAGTCTTGCTTTCTGCAGCTTTTTGAAGATCGATAAATCTGGCATCCAAAGTCGGCATTTGAATACCTTTAAATCCTAGCCCGGCAGCCCATTGGCAAATATGATCCAAAGAATTGAAGGGCGCTTCATCACTAATAAATTGCGCTAAAAACACTCCGGGTCCTTTTAAAGTTGTCATGCTTAATTTTAAATTTTATAATCCCACCATTTCTGATCGGATTTACTCGAATCTACTACGTTTTCAATAAATGCCATTCCACGAATTCCGTCTTCCGCATTTGGAAAATCAAGCATTTCTGTAGTAGGCTGTTCATTATTTAGTTTTGCATTTACCGTTAAGGCGAAGTTTTTATAGATATTAGCAAAGGCTTCTAGGTAACCTTCTGGATGCCCACCAGGTGTACGGGTATTGTGTTGTGCAAAACTGCCCATGTAACCGTTTCCTGTTCTGTAAATTTGAGCAGGAGCGTTAGACCATTTTACAATTAAGGTATTTGGCTCCATTTGGTGCCACTCTAAGCCACCTTTTTCTCCATATAGCTTAATTTTTAAGGCATTTTCCTCACCAGCAGCAATTTGCGATGCGATTAAAACTCCGTTTGATCCATTATCAAATTTCAATAAAACGTTTCCGTCATCATCAATGGCTCTCCCGGGAACAACGATATTTAAATCGGCACAAATTTTAGTAATCTGCAAACCAGAAATATATTCGGCAAGATGAGCAGCGTGGGTGCCAATGTCGCCCATGCTACCGCTTTTCCCTGTTTTAGAGGGATCAGTTCTCCAAGCGGCTTGTGCATTTCCTTCTCTTTCTGATAAAGTACTAAGCCAACCTTGGGGGTATTCAACAATAATTTTTCTGATTTTGCCTAAAGCAGCTTCGCCAACCATTTGTTTGGCTTGCTTAACCATCGGGTAACCCGAATAAGTATGGGTTAAACAAAGCGTTAATCCAGTTTCATCAACCTTTGCTTTCAGCTGTTTCGCTTCTTCTAACGTTAATGTCATTGGTTTTTCTATCACCACATTAAAGCCGTGTTCTAAGGCCATCATTGCTGGCGCAAAGTGTGCGAAATTCGGGGTTACAATCGTTACGAAGTCAATTTTTTCATCAGCAGGCAATTCGCTTTCTGCTTTGATCATCTCTTCGTAATTGCTATATATTCTGTTATCCGGAAGGAACAATAGTTTTCCGGATTCGTACCCAACTTCGGGATTTACACTTAAGGCTCCGGCAGAAAGTTCGATTAAACCATCCATGTTCGCAGCCAGGCGATGTACAGCACCGATAAACGCGTCTTTACCGCCGCCTATCATGCCCATTCTTAATTTTCTCTTCATCATTAAAAAGTGGTAAGTTGTAAGTTATAGGTTTTACGTAAAACCTATAACTTACAATTTATAACCAATTTATATATTATTTTTCTTTAGCTCTTTTACAGCATAATCTGCTGCACGGGCGGTTAATGCCATAAAAGTTAAGGATGGATTTTGACAAGCGATTGATGGCATACAAGCTCCGTCTGTTACGAAAACGTTGCTCACTTCATGCATTTGATTCCACTTGTTAAGCACTGAAGTTTTTGGATCGTTGCCCATTCTAGCCGTTCCCATTTCATGGATAGCCATGCCTGGATAACAGCCGTTGTCGAATGTTTTGATGTTTTTTAATCCTGCTTTTTCTAACATTTCAGCAGCATCATTCATCATATCAACTCGCATTTTCTTTTCGTTTTCTTTGTACTCGCAATCAATGGCTAATACTGGCTGTCCCCACTTGTCTTTTTTAGTTTTATCGATGTATACTTTATTTTCGTAGTAAGGTAACATTTCACCAAAACCACCTAAGCCCATGGTCCATTTACCGGGTTTGGTCATTTTCTCTTTCAAGCCTGAACCAAATGATAATTCGGCCACATCGCTTTGCCAGTTACTTCTATTTGCACTGCCTTGATAACCGAAACCACGTAAATAATCGCGTTTGTCGTTACCAATATTCTGGTAGCGTGGAACATAAATTCCATTTGCACGGCGGCCATAAGTGTATTTATCATCGAAACCTTCTGCTTCGCCATTGGCACCACAACGGAAATGGTGATCCATTAAGTTGTGACCTAACTGACCACTTGCATTACCCAAACCGTTTGGATGAGCATCTGAGGTAGAGTTTAATAAAATAAATGTTGTACCCAATGTAGAACCATTAACGAAAACAATTTTCGCGTAGAATTCCATTGTTTCATTGGTTTGTGCATCGATTACCATTACTCCTTTTGCTTTCTTAGTATCCTTATCATAAATAATGTGGTTTACGATAGAATATGGTCTAAGTGTTAAGCGTTTGGTAGCCATTGCTGCCGGTAGGGTAGAAGATTGCGTAGAGAAATATGCTCCAAAAGGGCAACCACGGCTACATAAATTTCTGTATTGGCAATTACCGCGGCCTTTATGCGGAACGGTAAGGTTAGCTACACGACCGATCATCATGATACGTTCTCTGTTGTAAGCTTCCTCAATACGTTTTTTAACAGATTTTTCTACAATGTTCATATCCATTGGAGGAAGAAATTCTCCATCCGGACAAAGTGGCCAGTTTTCTTTTGATCCACTGATCCCTGCAAATCGCTCTGCGTAATCATACCATGGAGATAATTCTTTATAACGTACTGGCCAATCGTTTCCGTGGCCGTCTTTGGCGTTATCTTCAAAGTTATGATCACTAAAACGATAACTTTGGCGGCCCCACATTAATGATTTTCCACCTACATGGAAACCGCGGTACCAGTCGAAACGCTTATCTTCCGTATAAGGACATTCCAAATCGTTCACCCACCATTTTTCATTGGCTTCCTGATAAGGATAATCTCTTTTTTGTACAGGGTGTGTACGTTTTTGTTCTTCGGTTAATTTACCTGCATGCTGAAATTCCCAAGGGCTTTTCATCGCGTTTTCATAACCGGTAATGTGCTCGATGTTCATTCCTCTTTCGAGCATGAGTACTTTTAGTCCTTTTTCGGTAAGTTCTTTTGCAGCCCAGCCGCCACTAATCCCCGATCCTATAACAATAGCATCGTAAGTATTTTCTGCTTTTAAATTTGTATTTAAATTCATGATGTTTTGTTGTTGTAGTTTAGAAATTAGGTTGCCCAAGATTTTTGTCCAGGTTTTAATGGTGCACTTCCGTCATACCTTCCGGGAACAAGGATGTATTCACGAGCTTGTGTACAACCAATTTCTGAAGCGTAATAGCCTAGTAAAGTTAAATCTCTGGCTGTGATAAAGAAGTAAGCCAGATCTTCGTTTTCAGGTGCTTTGGTTTCTTTTTGAGCGATAGACATGAGTCTTAAATCCACCATTAGTTTGGTGCGTTCTGCAACACTTAAGCTCATGTAATTTTTTCCAAAATCTTTCATTGCTTTTTCCTGAAGTTGCTCAAAGCCCTTTGCAAATGATGTTTGCATTTTAGCTGGATAACAATCCTTCATCATCATCGGAATAAATTTGCCTAAACCAGCAGCCTTGGCACCCGGAGATGACTTAGTGGTGGGCACGATAATGTTCGCAAATTCAGCAAAGATTTTTTCGTCCTGAACAGAGAATGATACAAAGTTTTTTTCGTTTTCAGGGAGCGTAAAACTTTCGAATAGAACGCCCATTGTGCTTGCAGATATCGCTCCTCCAAGTAAAAATGCGACGTTTTTGAGTGCTTCTCTTCTGTGCATCGTTGTATATTTTTTATATTGGTTCTTTATGCGTTGAATGAGTAATATTAGAAAAAATATGGCGTAATAATCAAATCTGATTGTTTAATTTAACAATCTGCAATGCGATTGTTACTACATAGAATTGTTCTAAATAAGGTGATTATGACCGTCTCACTAACGTTTATTTGGTGTTTTTCTTTGTTCTATGCTTCGTGTGAATTATACAATATCTATATATAAAAGTAATATTCACTTGTAAAAAGAATGCCTAGGCTAAATCAAGTTGTTTTTGACATAGTTGTAACTCTCAGTTATACTTTGGTAAACGTCTTTTTTAATCAAATCTTGTTCGGTAAAAATATAATCTACGCCCGCCAATTTCGACTCCGCAAAAATACTTTTGAAATCAATTCTTCCTGAACCTACCTCGGCGAAAACACTTTTATCTTGTTTATCCATATCCTTAACATGAAACATTTTATAACGCCCAGGATTTTTCTTAAATAAATCTACAGGATTTAAGCCAGCATCTACAGCCCAGAAAATATCAAGTTCAAAACCTACGAGGTTGGCATCGGTTTCATTTAACAAAATATCGTAGCCAGTGGCGCCATTTCCCTGATCTTTATATTCAAAGTTATGGTTATGGTAAGCTAATTTTAAACCAGCCTTTTTACAAAGTTCGCCTGCAGTATTAAATTTAGCAGCCATTCTTTTGTAATCATCTAAAGTTCCGTTTGCTCGTACATCGGTTGGAAGGGCAGGAATAACAAAATATTTTTGTCCAACACTGTGTGCCACTTCAATATGTGTTTTAAGTATTTCATCATCTCCGCTTGATAAAAATTCGGATGTATTGTAATGCCCGCTAGGCGAAGTGAGTTTATTTTCTTTCAATAATCGATTAAAATCTTTGGCTGGTAAACCCCAAAACCCTTTTACCTCATATTTGCCGGGATATCCGTAATAAGTTTCTACCTGATTATAACCAATTCTGGCCACCTGTTCGATCGTGGCTTTAACGTCGGCAGTAAGTTGCTCTCTTAACGTAAACAGACCTATGCCAATTTTCGAAATTTTAGCCTGTTGTGCCAATGCCGAAGTGATAATTGATGGACTTATAAATGCCGCGGCAGCTGCTAAACCTGCTTTTTGTAGAAATGATTTTCTTGTTGTCATGAAGTGTTAAATTAAAAAGCCGGAGCATAAACTCCGGCTTTGAATGTTAAAATGAATAAGCTAATGATCCCCAGAAAGTACGTTGAAGTAAAGTTCTGCCAATCATTAATTGACCAGGCGTTACGGTAGAGAAATCTCTAAACTGATCCCCACGAACATCACCTTCAGTCAACACTTTCGCATCTAACAAGTTGTCTGCCCAAAATCTTATCGCCACTTTTTTACTAAAGTTATAACCTGCCCCAGCTTTCATTACCACATATCCTGGTAACTTATAGCTTTCGCTAGGAGAGGTGAAGCGACTACCAACATAGTTTGCCGCTACATATAAATTAAAATTTTTGAAATCGTAATTCGCTCCTAACTCTGTGTTTAAAACAGGAACCCGCTCAGTTCTATTTCCTGTGAAACTATACACGCGATTTCCGAATTCTGCTGCTACAGCGGCATTTCCACTAGTGTTGGCTTCGTAATCGGTATATTTCGAATCTTGTAAAGTCCCGGTAAATCTTAAACTTAAAGGTTTAAATATTTTATACGAAATTTCATACTCTGCACTCCAGGTACGGGTAGAACCAAAGGCAACCAAGGCTTGCTGGCCAGCTGCTACCGTTGGCACATTAATGGTTAACGAAACATTTTTAATTGCTGAGTAACTTCCAGAGGCGAAAATAGCCAGGTTGTTTTTAGCATATTTAAAACCTACTTCGCCTAAGTACACCGGGCGTTTTTTAATGTTAGCGCCGTTATAGGCAGATGCATTATAATCGCCAATATTTGGTGCATTGTACGCTTTAGTAGCACGAGCAAACATACTTGCTGTAGTGCTTATTTTATAATTTGCACCTACCGAAGCAGACCAGTTTGTTAACGTTTCATCGTAAGCGGTATATCCTAAAATATTAGGACTTGCAGCTGCTGCGATGTTCACTGTTCCGTTAGTATTCAATGCGTAATAAGGTCTGTCGCCCTTTACATTCTGGTTATCGATTCTGGCGCCAATATCCAAACGCCATTGGTCCGAAATTTTTATTTCATCGCCAGCATATAATGATAAAGTTCTGGTATTGCCAATAAAGGTGTTTTTGGTTTGTACTGTACGCTCCAGGGCATTTGGTGATTGTAATATAATGCTGGGGTGTTCCTTAAATTCGGTAAACGAACGGAAAGCAAAACGTAAATCATCTCTGTTGTATTGATGAATACCCGCACCAATGTTTAAACTGTGGTTTTTAATGGTTTTCTTCAAATCCAGGTAATTTACAAATTGAACATCCCTGTTGATTTGACCTTGTGCATTTGAGGTTACGACATAATCTCCTGAAACAAAAGGCGCTACAGCTCCACCGGGATAATAATAAGGAACTGCTGATGTTCTTGCGGTTATACCTGCAGGTGCAGTATAAGTACTGTTAGTATGGGTATTTTGGTAGCGGAAGTTGTTCACGATCTGCCACCCGCCATCTGTTAAATAATTAAATTGAAACCCTGCAGAACCCAGTTTGGTATGGATACCATCTTTTAAACTGAAGCTGTGAGCGCCGGTTGTAGGATCATTGTAACTCCAGTCAGTTTGTACAGGCACGATTGATTGCGTTGCCATGTTATAATCGCGGTAGGTGGTAGGCTTGCCTGTTCCATCGTAGGGATAATAACTGGTTAATAGAAACTGAACCTTATCGTTTAAGTACTTACCATATAGACGAATAAAGCCTTTGTTATTTTTGAAATTAAAAGTCATGTTGCCTTTAATTTGTCCACCTTGGTTAGCAGGATTAAAACCCTGATCTACAACACCGTTATCTGTACGATAAAAACCTCCAATGTTATATTTAATCTGATCGCTTATTTTACCGCCGGTGTTTCCATCAAAACGATATAAACCTTGAGAAAAGCCAGTTGTAAATTTAACCTGGCCATATTGTTTATCGGCACCAACGTAACTCAAATTATTAACTACCGCACCTGGTGTATTTGCTTGTATAATGGAAGCATTACCACCTCTTACAGCTTCAATATTTTGAATGGTTAAATCCGTTTTATAGTATTGATCTACCGAGGGATTGGTATTAAATCCGGTTGGCAAAAGTGGTAAGCCATCTTCTTGGATGCCTAAAAAGATGTATCCGCCTTGTTGTGGAAAACCACGTACCCAAACATTACCTGGTCCATCGCCACCCGTGCTTTCTACCGTTAAACCGGGTATCGCTTTTAATAAATCGGTACTGTTTAATGGCGCTCTATTGGTGATGTCTTTATTGCTTACGGAAGTAATGGCTACAGAACTTTCGAGTTTTTTCTTTGGGTTACCGCCCGTTACCATTACGCTTTCCAGTTGAAGATTATCCTCTGATAAGCTAATGCTAATGTTTTCATCGGCATTGCCAGCCGAAAGATTAACTTCTTTCGAAATGTAGCCTACATAACGTACCACTAATATGCGGCTATCAACAGTTAGTCCTTTAAGTGCGAAGTTTCCATTTTCATCGGTTGTGGTACCGATTGTTTTGCCTTTTACGGTTATAGAAACGCCGGGAATTGGATTGCCTTTGCTATCTAAAACCTTACCGGTAACTACACCATCGAAGGCTTTCAACAGTTCCAGGTTGTTATTGGCGGGAATAGAATAGAGTAAAATTTGGTCTTTAACTATCCTATATCCCACGTCATAACGTTTTAGCGAATTCTCAAGAAAGTATTTAAGTTTTTGGTTTACTACATTGATAGAGATTTTTCTATCAGAATTTATTAATTGCGGGCTGTATACAAACTTCACGTTTGCTAACTTTTCCGTTTTTGCAATAATGGTTTTAATATCTGTTTGATCGGCTTTGATCGAAATTGGTTTATTTAAAAATTCCTGAGCATCGACATTTTTGGCAAATGCAGCGCAAGTAAAAATAGTTATTGCAAGTATTTGGTAAATCGAAACTCTCATTGCATATATCGCCAGCGAAATAAGTTGATTTTTTTTCATAAATTTGGTTATTGTTCATTAAATGATTGGATTTATTGGACATAGAAATAACATGAATACATTCTAATGTATTTAACTCGCCGGCAATGCCCCACATTGTCGGCTTTGTTTTTAGAAGATATTATGGGTAGGTAGCGGCGGCTACTGACTGAAATAGGTTACTGCTTTCTTCATAATTTTATATATTTGGTTAGTTTTTGTTTGAAACCACAATGCTGGTTCCTTGAATATAATACTTGCTTGAAATGGTTCCGCAGATTAAATCGAGCTGCTCATATAGCCCTTTTTTACTCAAATCTCCGGTAAAAGTATAGTTCGATATCTGCTCGTTATCAGCCTTTATTTCAATTCCGTAGGCTTCGGTAAGGGTTTTGAAGATTTGTTTTACACTTTCTTCCTTGAAATTATAACTTACGCTTGTTGGCACGTTATAAGCCTCGGCCAGTGGAATAGGCTTACTTACCAAGGTTTTGCTTAACTGATGATTGCTAAATACACCTTTTTGATTGGGCGTTAGCAAAATAGGTCGAGCTAATTTTTCTTTTGATAAACCAAGGAATGTGCTTTTCTCATTTTCCTGCACCTCCACTTTTCCAGTTCTAACGGCAACTTGCCCAGGCATTTTATCGGTTGATTCTTTTACCCAAAAGCTGGTTCCCAAAACACGAACAACCAACTTTTGATTATAAACATAAAATGGGCGCTTCGCATTCTTACTTACCGAGAAGAAAGCCGTTCCTTTCAAGTAAATAGTTCTCTTATTACCGGCAAAAACCTCCGGAAATAAGATATTGGCTTTAGGCTTAAGCGTTATGACACTTTTATCGCTAAGCTTTATATCCATTAAACTGTTTGTATTGTTTGTTTTGCTAATCAGCGCTACATTGCCATTTTCATTGATAAAGGCCTGTTCGGTAGGATTATAATTATAGAGATATGAACCCCCAAGAAAAAAAGCGATCATGATTGAAGCGGCTATTGCAAATTTCGGCCATAACCTTTTCATTTTTAGTGTATCAATTTGCTTTTCGCCAGAGTGATTGATGTTGAGCCAGATTTTATCCTGCATTTCATCAAGTTCGCTCGAAGAAAGGTCGTTGTAACTTTTATTGTTTAAATTATGATACCATTTGTCTACCCAAAGCTTTTCGGCATCGGTGCAGTTTCCGTTTTGATAACGGAGTAGTAAATCGTTGAATGATTTCTGGTTCATAAGGAAATATTTGGCTCTATACTATACGAGTAACATAACTAGCCAGTATCCCTAAAGTATAATCATAAAAAAATTAAAAATAATTGTAATATGTTGATTTTCAGGCTAAAAAAAGAGATAAAAATTTTTGATATACTCTTTAATTCTTTTGATAGAACGTGTAATATGGTATTCCACCGCCTTTTCAGATATATTCAAGTCAGTAGAAATATCCTTTATGGATTGGTGTTGGTAACGACTTAAACGGAATACTTCCTGGGTTTTTTCGGGCAATGAGTTAATGCCTTCTTCTATAATTGATGATAGATCATGCAGATCTACGAGGTTGGCCGTGTCTTGATGATTTTCGCTATATGTTAAGGTTTGGTACGCCATGTATTTATTTTCCATCACCAAACTACGTACATGGTTAATCACACTTAGCTTTAAAGCCCCGAAAAGATAAGCCTGGAGGTTTTTGATTTGTAGATCCTGTCGTTTTTCCCAAAGGGAGATAAAAATATTTTGCACCAATTCTTCCGCTACAACCTTATCACCAGTTTTTTTATAGGCTGCATATAACAGCTCTTTACTAAAAGTGAAGTAAATCTGTTCATAAGCCTGCTTATCACCTTGCTTGAGGCGCAAAAGTAAATCGATAGACTTTTCGGGCTCGTGGAGCGTCATTAATTCGTTTTGGTTAGCTAGGAATGAAGTAAATGTAGGAAATTATTTCCTTCTGAAATTCCATTTGTGATTAAATTTAGCAATAATCTTCCGTATTTATACCGGGGACTTTTTAAAGCATACGCCTAAGCGTAAATATTTTATATGCCTTTTGTCTCATTTTTTTACCTTTGCTCAATCTCTAAAAAATTATGCAGGAAAATATTATTGTTTTAGGCTCTAACGGGCAAATTGGAACCGAATTGGTTACCATGTTAAGAAAAATCTATGGTGATGATCATGTGGTGGCTTGTGATATTCGACGACCAGATTACGACATCAAAAATTCTGCACCCTTTGAGTTCGTAAACGTTTTGGATAAGGAGATGATTAACGGCATTTTCAAAAAGTATAAACCTACGCAGGTTTATCTTTTAGCTGCACTATTATCAGCAACTGGTGAGCAAAATCCTAAGTTAGCTTGGGATTTGAATATGAATGGTCTTTTAAATGTGTTAGATTTAGCTTTAGAATATAAAGTAGCAAAGGTATACTGGCCAAGTTCAATCGCTGTTTTCGGACCAAATTCTCCTAAAGATAACACGAATCAATATTGCGTGATGGACCCGAACACGGTATATGGAATAAGTAAACTCGCGGGCGAACGCTGGTGCGAATATTATAACCAAAAATATGGTTTAGATGTACGCAGTATCCGTTATCCTGGATTAATCAGCTGGAAAGCTGCTCCAGGTGGTGGAACAACTGATTATGCTATTCATATTTTTCATGATGCATTAAAAAAAGGAAGTTATCAAAGTTTCTTAAATGCGGGTACCGAATTGCCAATGATGTATATGGATGATGCGATCCGCGGAACAATAGAATTGATGGATGCTCCATCAGACCAGATTACCGTTCGTAGCAGTTACAACTTTGGTGGTGTAAGTTTTACGCCAGAAATTTTGGCAGCAGAAATCAGAAAACATATTCCAGATTTTACCTTAACTTACACATCCGAAACTGATCCTAGGCAACAAATTGCAAATAGCTGGCCACGTTCGATTGATGACAGTACTGCAGCAAAAGATTGGGGATGGAAACCGGAGTTCGATTTATCGAAACTGACAACCGATATGTTAAATAATTTAAAAAAATAAGGTAGGTGGTTTAAGGTGGAAGGTTTAGGGTGTTTTAACCCTATTCTTTATATCTGATCCTAAATACTTAATACTAAAAATGGGAAGAGCATTCGAATTTAGAAAAGAAAGAAAGTTTAAGCGTTGGGCCAAAATGGCGGTTCAGTTTACACGTATTGGTAAAGATATCGTGATGGCGGTGAAAGAATCAGGGCCTCACCCTGAAACAAACTCTCGCCTGCGTACAGCAATGCAAAATGCAAAGGCGGTAAACATGCCAAAAGATAGGGTGGAGGCGGCTATTAAGCGGGCATCCGATAAATCGATGGCCAATTACGAAGAAATTGTTTATGAAGGTTATGCGCCTCATGGTGTAGCCGTTCTAATTGAAACCGCTACTGATAATACCAACCGTACCGTTGCAAATGTTCGGAGTTATTTCAATAAAACCGACGGTTCTTTAGGTAAAACTGGTTCATTGGATTTCATTTTCAACCGTAAATCTATTTTCCGTTTTGTACCTGCAGAAGGTTTAGATTTGGAAGAATTGGAATTCGAATTGATTGATGCGGGCCTGGAAGAATTATATGTAGAAGCTGACGAGGAAGGAAACGATATCGCCGTAGCACAAGGTACTTTCGAGAATTTCGGTTCTTTACAAAAAGCTTTGGAAGAAAAAGGGATTGAATTGAAAAGCTCTAAACTAGAGCGTATCGCATTATCGCACCACGAAGTTACAGAAGAGCAAGCCGCTGATGTAATGAAGTTGATTGATAAATTAGAGGAAGATGATGATGTGCAGGCAGTTTATCACAATATGGCTGATTAAAAATTTTCAAAAATGAACACAAAAGGCTTGAAGATTTTATTCTTCAAGCCTTTTGTTTTTTCTGATCCTCATAGTAACCTCAACCGTCCTTTTGACCGCATTGGAGAATCCTTGAACAGAAAACAGATGGAAAAGATCTCTCCGCTACGTTGCACTCCGGTCGGGAAGACGATGGATTAATTTTCCTAATCCTTCTTATGGCCAAACAACCAAGGCAACAAGTATGGTTCAGCGAATGCACTGTCCCAGCTGTTGTGGTTTGCATTTGGATAGAGCGTAAACTTTACCTCTTTACCAACTACTTTTAGCCTTTCGGCAATCGCCATAGAAAATGCCGGATCAACAATGTCATCTTTTCCGCCATGAAAAATCCATAAAGGAATATTTTTGTATTTCTTAATATTGTTGGTGTTATCGCCACCGCAAATGGCAAAGGCAGCAGCAAAGGTGTTTCGCTTTCTTCTCAATAGTTCATAAGTTCCCATGCCTCCCATGGATAGGCCTCCCACATAAACCTGCTCCTTATTTACAAATGGTTTTTTTAAGAAATCCTTTACCATTCCCTGTAGAGCATGCATGGCTTTTGTCGGTTTTCCATTTTCAATGAAACTAAAATTCCTTTTGCCCTTATCGTTTGTAGTGATATTTACGTTTGCCCAATAGCTATCGGCCGGGCACTGTGGAAATACGATGATAGCGGGGAAGTTTCGCCTTATATCTTCGTTTAGAAATAATTTCGCCCCGTGTGTCAATTGTTTCTCGTTATCATTACCGCTTTCTCCACGCCCATGCAATACAAATAATATCGGGTACTTCTGTTTAGAATTGAAATTCTCTGGAAAAAGTATTCTATAATAGATTGAATCCTTTCCTTTGATAAAACTGCCCCGATCATATTTTTTTAAATCTTGAGCATTTAAAAGGATCGTTGCAAGGAGCAAAAAGATGGTTAGAAAAATATTCTTCATCTAGCAAAAATAAAAAACCCTGCCTATTTTACAATAGTGCAGGGCTCATAATCAAACCTAACCTTGATTATTTTAGTGTAAATGATGCTGCTTTTACATCTCTGGAATTTGTGCCGATAAATACCTGGAATTCTCCAGGTTCAGCTACAAATTTTAAGTCAGAATTATAAAACTTCAAATCATTTTCTGAGATATTGAAAGATATTGTCTTGCTTTCGCCAGCTTTTAAATTCACTTTCTGGAAACCTTTCAATTCTTTAACCGGACGGGTAATGCTTCCAACCAAATCGCGAATATAAAGTTGAACAACTTCTTTGCCATCGTATTTACCAGTATTGCTTAAGGTTACAGAAGCTGTAATCGATTTGCCTTTGGTTAAGGTATTTGCACTCAGTTTAACATCGCTGTAATTGAAAGTGGTGTAGCTTAAACCAAAACCAAATGGATATAAAGGATCGTTACTCACATCTAGATAATTGGAACGGAATTTCTCGAACCATTTGCCTTCTGCCAGAGGGCGACCAGTGTTTTTGTGGGCATAATAAAGCGGCACCTGACCCACATTTTGAGGGAAGGTAGCACTCAATTTACCCGACGGATTTACTTTTCCAAAAAGTGCATCGGCGATAGAATTTCCAGCTTCGCTACCAGGAAACCAAACGTTTAAAATTGCCGGGATATTTTCCTGCTCCCATTTCAATGCCAATGGGCGACCAGTAAACAATACCAACACAATTGGTTTTCCTGTTTTTACCAAAGCTTTTAACAGGTTTTTCTGGGTTTCTGGAATTTGAATGTCGGTAACGCTACTGGCCTCACCGGTAAATTCAGAACCTTCACCCATAGTGGCAATTACCACATCTGATTTTTCGGCAACTCTCACTGCCTCTTTGATCATTTCTTCTTCTGACCTTGGATCGCGTTTATAGGTTGGGTTGTGAACGTTAATATAGCGGTGTTCTGCAAGAGAATCGGCTAAAAAGTTTGAGCCACGAGCGGTTAAAATTTTAGCATCATTACCCAAGGCATTTTTTAAACCTTGTAACACCGTTACCGATTGATCGAACAAAGCCGCAACGCTCCAAGTGCCATACATATTTGCCGTATTGTCAGCCAAAGGACCGATTAAACCAATAGTGCCGGTTTTTTTAAGTGGGAGCAGGTTGTTGCTGTTTTTTAGCAATACAAAACTTTCAGCTGATATCTCACGGGCTATCTGGCGGTTTTCTGCATTGAAAACCTCTTTTTCAGCTCTTGTTGGATCGCAAAATTTGTAAGGATCAGTAAATAATCCTAACTTATATTTAGCTTGCAGGATTAAACGACAAGCCCTGTTTATTTCATTGATGCTTACTTTTTTCTCGGCAAGTGATTTTTTTAAAGTTCCCAGAAAACCTTCTCCAACCATATCCATATCGATACCAGCGTTCATGGCCAAAGCAGAAACGGTTTGTAAATCGCCCATACCATGCGCAATCATTTCAGGGATACCCGTGTAATCCGTAACTACGAAACCTTTGAAACCCCATTGGTTACGCAACACATCCGTCATTAGCCATTTACTTCCTGTCGCAGGGATACCATCAACCTCATTAAAAGAGGCCATAATACTTGCTGCACCTGCATCTACCGCAGCTTTGTACGGTGGAAAATATTCGTTATACATGCGCACTTTGCTCATATCGGTAGTGTTATAATCTCTACCAGCCTCTGCCGCTCCATATAATGCATAGTGTTTAACGCAAGCCAATATTTCATTATTTGCCTGCAACTTACCTTGATAACCTTTTACCATAGCAGCGGCAATTTTAGATCCTAGATAAGCATCTTCGCCACTGCCTTCAGAAATTCTTCCCCAACGTGGGTCACGAGAGATATCAACCATAGGAGAGAAGGTCCAGTTGATACCGCTAGCGCTGGCTTCGATAGCTGCAACCCTTGCCGATTTTTCTACTGCCGTCATATTCCAGGTTGCGCTCATGCCCAGTGGAATTGGAAAAACGGTATTGTAACCGTGAATCACATCCATTCCAAAAAGTAATGGAATTTTTAGCCTGCTCTCTTCAACGGCAACTTTTTGTACTGATTTAATTTTATCAACACCTTTTATGTTGAACAAACCACCCACCTGGCCATCTTTAATCTTTTTCCCGATATCGCTACTATTGGCCTGACCAGTGGTAATATCGCCAGAACTAGGCAAGTTGAGCTGCCCGATTTTCTCGTCGATAGTCATTTTAGCCATCAGGTTGCTAATAAAAGTATTCATCTTGGCTTCTTCAGGAGATGCCGGTTTTTTGGTTTGCGCTGAAATATTCAGGGCTAAGGATGTTAAAAAAACAACTAGGATTTTCGCTTTTTTCATTATATGTGTGTTTTATGCTTTTACAATTTAGTCCACTTTTTTCACCGTGGTTTTGGCTGAAACGCCATTTTCATTTATCGCTTCAATAGAAAAATAGTAGGGCTTTTGGCTGTCCATTGCTTTAAACCAATACTCATTGAAGTCATGAATCATAATGCAGTTATACAATTTATCTGGAGCTGTGCCGTAATACAAATTATAGGCAAATGCATTATCAACAGGTTGCCACTTGATGTAAGCACTGCGTTTATCTTTCTCTGTTCTGAGTACAATTAGGTTTTTAACTTTCGATGGTTTTTCACCGTTTCCATTTCCAAAAACGCGGATGCCGCTAATGGCAAATTTCCCGGTTGGCATGTGGATGTTGACCATTTTGATATACCGCGTTTTAACAGATTTTTTCAATTCGATATAGTCATGGGGAACATCAGTTTTATTCTGACTTTTATCCACTAAAATTGTCCACTTTTTGCCATCTGTTGAGGAAAGTATTTTATATTGATGATAAATGCCTATTTGCTTGCCGATAAATTCAGCATCTTGATCGGCATAGTTTATTTGGATAGCGTTGACAGTGGCTAAGCTTCCCAAATCGGTTTGAATCCACTCCCCGTTATTGGCTGTTTTGGCGCTCCAATAGGTTTTTATGCTTTCATCAACGGCATTATTGGCGTGGAAACCCCCAAGTGTAGAAGAAACTGTAACTGGCTTTTTGTAATTAATGAGCATCCAGCCTGGTCCCACTGGTCCATTTTCTTTTCTTTCTGATGGGAGATAAAGCGGATAATCACCGAAGGCGGTATTTGTCCACATCACATCATCTTTATCAAAACCAGTTGGCCAAATTCCCATTCTGCGTTCCCAGGTATTTTTTACACAAATGATGCTGGTAGAGATGTGCCAGTACTTTTTGCTGTTATCCTGAAAAGTTGCTCCATGACCGGCACCTCGGGAAAACCCACCACCTTTATAGCTTAGCGGATCGGATTGTGGTGTAAATTGTGAATCGTAAAAAAGTGGCTTTGTGCCTACTACTACGCCATCAGAATAGCCACTGAATTCCGTTCCAGGCGCACCATACTGAAAATAGTATTTTCCATTGTGTTTGGTCATCCAGGCTCCTTCGGCAAAAGGATCAAGAAAGGTATTGTCCATATACTCACCAAAACGTTGCCAACCATAACGCCAGCTTTCTAGCAAATACATCGGCATACGTGTGCCCTTTGGTTGAAATGTTTTTCGATCGAGCTCTACGCCATACATCGGATAGTTATTGCTACTGCCATTGTACATGTAGAATTTTCCATCATCATCTGTGAAAAATGCAGGATCCCAGCCACCAATTTCCAATGAATCGACCAATGGAAACCATTTATTACCTAGTGGATCTGTGCTTCCCCAAAGCGTGAAATTTTTGGTGTAAGTACTTCCGAAAACCACAACGGTATCGCCAATGATACCAACACCTGGAGCACAAAGTTCATCTTTCGTCTTGTTCCAGGGGCGGAGAAATTTTCGTTCTATAAATTTCCAGTTCAGCATATCCGAACTGTGCCAGTAACCCCATTGATTGGTACTGAACAGCAGATATTCACCTTTGTAATTCACAATAACCGGATCGGCCGTTGCCCTATGTTTACCCCATTCGGTAAAAGATTCGAAAGGCGTATAACCGTAATCAACATTGATTGGGTTGCAATAGGTTTTTTGCCTTTGCGCAAGTAGGGCCAGAAATGATAGTATGAAGAAAAGTGTAAGTATGGTTTTTCTCATGATGTTGCTATTTGCTTTTTAGCCGCAGATTCGCAGATTATATATAATGCATTATAAAATTTTTAATCTGTGGCTACCTTATTGCTTTATCTCTGGACTTTCGAATCCTAACTTTGTTAATCCACTTTTTATTTCTGGTGCACTCATAAATAAATTCCACAATAAACCGGTTCTACCGTTCTCAATCATGACTACAATCGGTCCCTGATCTATTCCTATATATCTTTTAGGAAACCAGTTTTCCGTTTCACTATAGGCATCGTAAAAACCAAACTCTCCCCAAACCTTATCATTTAGGGTTTCATATAAATTTCTGATTACCTGCATACTTTCTTTTTTCGCATAAGGGTAAGATGAAAGCGCTGCGGTAGGCGCAATTACACCTAAATCTTCTTGCGGATTGTGTGCTGCATAACCTTTAACAGAATAGCTTGCCGTCAATCCCCATGAATTTTTTCCGTAACCTTTAAATCCTTTTGGGTTTTGAATAGCATAATCATAATTGATCAAAGTGTGGCTTTTATTCTCCTCCCAATAATTGGCGTACCTGTCTTTTAATCCCGTTGGATTTAAGCCCAGGTAAGAATAATGAGCCCAGAATAATGGGCCTACATTCTCGCCAACTACGTTGTGTTTCAATTTCACCGGATGTCCGTACAGGGAAAGATTTGTATTTATCTTTCCATTTTTAGCCCAGCCTTCGTGATAAACTGCAGCAGGTACGCCATGCGTTGGAGAACAGGCCGCCAATACATAGGTAATTAAACATTCGTTGTAACCAGTAATAGCAAAGTTCATCTTCCAGCCAGAGTTGGGCGACCAATGCCAGTACAATACATTCTCGTTGTCTTTTCTGTAAAAGTTCCAGTCAATACCTCTCCAGAGCTCATCAGCTCTTGCCGCCAATTCCTTTTCTTGGGTATTGCCCTTTGCATAATATTGGCGAACACAAATTAAAGCTTGTGCTAAAAATGACGTTTCAACTAAATCGCCGGCGTCATCGTTTTCACCAAATGCTTTTGCCTTGCCAGAAGGCAGCATCCAATGTGGCCATACACCATGAAAACGATCTGCTTTGCTTAAAAAACCCAAGCCTTTTTTCAGGTGTTTAAATCCTTCTTCTCTGGTGATAAATTTACGTTCGATGGCAACAATTGTACCCATGATACCAAAGCCGCTGGCACCGGTAGCAATAATGTTTTTATCATTTTGCGGATATATATTATCGCTGTGATAGCGCTCTCTCGAAAGACCGGAAATGGGTTCTGCACCTTCATAAAAATATTTGTAGGTCTGCTTTTGTACCAGATCAAGTAACTGATCATCAGTTAAGCCTTTTTTGATCTTTACGTCCGGGTTAATGGTTTGGCTATCACCACTGGTGCAGGAAGTGAGCCACATGAAAACAATTGCCAGAAGCTTAAAGTAGAGAGGATTTCGGGATGTGAAGCCTTTTAGTATCATATCAAAAAAGTAAAAAAGGTTGCCAGTCAACTGGCAACCTTCATCAAATTGTTTAGTTTTAGTAACCAGGGTTTTGCTTTAATAAACCACCACTTAAATCTATTTCAGTTTGAGGAACTGGCCAAACTTCATTTTTGTTCGCTTTCCAACCTTTAGGTCCGAAAATCTGAAGTGCTCTTCCTTGTCTGATTACATCAAAATATCGGTCGTTTTCCATGGCTAGCTCAACCTGTCTTTCTTTCCAAATGGCATTTCTCAATGCGGTTTGGTCTGTCGTCGTAACATCCGCGAGGATGTTGGCATTGCTGCCTCTTGCCCTTCTGCGCACTCTGTTAAGCGAAGTTAGTGCCTGAGTTGGGTTTCCTAACTCATTTGCAGCTTCCGCATTCATTAACAGAATATCAGCAAACCTTAATACCCTGAAATTCTGCTGCGCACCTTCATTAAATCCCGAAACCCGCGTATTGAAGGGAACATAGGATTTCTGATTATAGCGTTCATTAGGAACCGTTGTTGGAACCAAATCACCTTGTGGAGTGGTTTCGCCTCTAAACAAAATGGTAGCATCTCTTCTTGGATCGCCTGTCTCATAGGCAGATGCCAGTTCTGCAGAAGGCGTGTTGAAACCCCAACCCATCTCTCCAGCAACACCTTGTACCTGGCTATATTGCGAATTCGAAGCATCACCATTACTTTGTAATAACTCAGCCTGGACTTCAAATAATGATTCTACGTTGTTTTCATTCTGTGTTCTGAAGAGTTTTTCGTAATCAGAAAATAAATCGTAGCCCAAGCCCATTACCTGATTGGTGAGCGCAAGTACATCGGCCCATTTCTTTTGATACATGGCAACTTTTGCTTTCAATCCTAATGCTGCACCTCTAGTTGCCCTGCCCAAGTCGGCGGCACCGTAAGATTGAGGTAAAACGGTAGCGGCTTCTGTTAAATCCTTTTCAATTTGTGCATAAACAGCAGCTTTGTCCGATTGCGGAATATTGTATTCGGTATTATCCTTCGGAACATTCAATCTCAAAGGAACACTGCCATAGGCCCTAACTAACCTAAAGTAAGAATAGGCACGAATAAACTTTGCTTCAGCCAAAAATCTGGATTTCAATGCAGCATCCATTGTAATGTTTGGCACGTTATCCAATACCTGGTTACAAAGATTGATGTTCTGGTATTGACCGGTCCAGAATCCTTGCAAACTGCCTTGGGTTGATGTAACGGTAAACTGATCAAATAAGTTAAAGAAGGTTGCATCAGTAGGGGTGCTGCCTTTATCTGCTTCATCCGAGCCGGTACTTTCAATGGCAATTGCATTGAAAGCAACATTATCCCAACTTCTTAAATTCGCATACATCGCATTAACACCCTTTAAAGCGTCATCCTGAGTTTTCCAGAACGTAACGGAAGGTTGTTGAGCCTGTGGTGGAACATTTAAAAAATCTTTTTTACACGATGCTGTGAAGAGCATTGATCCCAAAGCGGTGGCAATAATGCAAGATTGTAAATTTATATTCTTTTTCATTGTGTGTCGATTAGAAAGTAACGTTAAGTCCAAAATTATAAGTAGCAAATAATGGATACACATTTGTGTCGATCCCAGCATTTGTTGGCGATCCACCAACTTCAGGACTAAAGCCTTTGTAGCCAAAAATATTGATTGCGTTTTGTGCATTTAAGAAAACTCGTAGACGCTGCATCTTCATTTTATTACTGATCGCTTGCGGTAAAGTATATCCTAATTGGATGTTTCTCAATCTAATATAATCGCCTTTCTCTACGTAAAATGAATTTGGAGCATTATTTAAGCCACTTGCTAAACTTGCAGAAGAATATGAGTTTGATGTTCCCGGTCCAGTCCAACGATTAGTGATGAAATCTTTGGTATAGTTTTCATTACCAAAACGGTTACTTAAATTTGCATTAAATACATCTACATCAGCAACACCTTGTATATCAAGAGTCAAATCGAAATTCTTGTAAGCAAAGTTAGTATTCACACCATAAGTGAATTTTGGATTTGGATTACCCAAAACAACCCGGTCTTTTAAATCAATAATACCATCGCCATTGGTGTCTGCGTATTTGAAATCGCCTCTTTTAAATCCAGGCCATGCAGCAGCTTCAGCATCCGACTGAAAAACGCCTTCTACCTGATAACCAAAAAACTCCCCGATGGGGCGGTTATTTACGGTTCTGGTGGAAAGATATCCACTTGTAAGACCTTCACCACCTCTGTAAATAGGATTAGAGCCAGAGGTAACATTTAATACTTTATTGTTATTCATTCCCACGTTTCCACTGATTGAGTAACTAAAACCACCCTCGGTTTTATCTGCCCATGTTGCAGAGAATTCGAAACCTCTGTTCTGGATGTCAGCCTGATTAGCGATTAGTGAACTATTTTGTGTGCCGATACTTCCCAGAACGGGAATATCAAAAATGGCTTGTTCTGTTTTTCTGTTGTAATAATCTGCTTCAACTGTCAATCTATTATCTAAGAAGCCCATTTCCAAGCCTACATCTGTACCGGCACTTCTTTCCCATAATAAAAATGGAGGAACAATTGAACGAATACTAGCACCTGTATATGGTAAACCACCAAAGAATGCAATTAATCCTGCAGATTGATCGACTGTTTGGGTTGATGGATTAAATGGAACCCCAGCGTTACCAACTTTACCCCAACTTCCTCTTAACTTTAAATTACTGAAGATTTTTTGATCTTTCATGAAGTCCTCATTGGTGATCACCCAACCTGCACCAATAGAAGGAAAGTTACCCCATAAATTGTCAGAACCAAAAAACTGCGATGCACCGTCTCTACGAATAGAGGCATTCAATAAGTATCTATTTTTATAACTATAATTTATTCTGGCAAAATAAGAAGCAAAAGTAGAGATTTCGCCCTTATCTGTTATGTTTCTTGTCGCAGCATCACCTAAGGCCAAATATAAATCGCCTTCCGAAGTGTACGGTACATTTAATGCATCGGCATTAATTTCATACATTTTATTTCGTTGTGCTGTTTGTCCAACCAAAACGGTTACGTTATGATCAGTCCATTTTCTATCATAGGTTAAAGTGTTCTCAATAATCCAGTTTCTATTTTCAATACGATCAATATCTAATTTACTGTTTGTATTTTGTTGTGTATTGCTGGCTTTGTAAACAGGTACATAACCCCTAACTTCCTGCTGACCAAAATCTCCACCAAGACTTGTTCTGAATGTGAAGTTTTTTAAAAACTTTAATTCAGCAAATACGTTACCTGTAACTTTATATCTTGTAGTATTTTGGTTGAAGAAGTCTAAAGTAGCCTGAGGGTTCATATTGCTGCCATTACCTAAATTGAAAGCATTTGGATCGCCATAACTACCGTCAGCATTGAAAACTGGAACAACTGGTGAGGCAGCATACAAGGCTCTGAAAATTCCGGATGCGGGATCTTTTGATTTGCTTGAAGTTGCAGTTACGTTATATCCAATTTTTAATGGTTCGAAAACCTGGAAATCGTTTGATAACCTTGCTGTGTATCTTTTGTAATTATTGTTTTTTACAATACCGTCCTGATCTAAATAACCCAATGAGAGGTTGTATGTAGATTTTTCACTACCCCCGCTAATTGATAGCTGGTGATTGGTAATTAATGCATCTCTCAATGCTACGTCATACCAATTTGTACCTTCTCCCAAGTTGGTGTTAGCAAATAAAGGTTGTGCACTTTGAAGCGCATATGCCTCATTCACCGCAGTAGCATATTCACTTGCATTTGCCATTTCTACCTGGTTGGTTACTTTCTGGAAACCCACCGTTCCGTTGTAATTAATAACGGCATCACCTCTTTTGCCTTTATTGGTGGTTACTAAAACTACACCATTGGCTGCCCTGATACCATAGATAGATTGCGCTGATGCATCTTTTAAAATGCTAATATTTGCAATATCGGCAGGATTTAAGAAATTAATGTCGTCATACCAAACGCCGTCAACCACATATAAGGGAACAGTTTTACCATATATCGTTCCTGAACCTCTAATGGTAATCGTTGGTGAACCTCCCGGAGTACCTGTATTGGTAATAGAAACACCGGCAACTTTACCCTGAAGTGCGCCAACCGGGTTGGTGGAAATTTGCTTGGAGATATCTTCTCCCTTCACCGTAGCTACCGATCCGGTAACGTCGATTTTTCGTTGTGTACCGTAACCTACCACCACAACCTGCTCTAACTGTTGTGTTGAAGACGCTAAGGCTACGTTGATTGTAGTACGATTAGCAACCGCTAGCTCCTGCGCAGTATAACCTACGAAGTTAAAGACTAATGTTGCAGTTGATGGAACACTGATGGAGTAGTTACCATTTGCATCTGTTTGTGTACCGCCTTGAGCTCCCTTAATTAAAATAGTGACGCCTGGTAATGGAGTTTTATCGCCCCCATCTGTTACCACACCTTTTACAGTGATGTTTTGCGCAAACGCTACGTTAATTGCGAGTAAAAGAAAGACGGCCAGAACAGAAATTCTTGTAAAAATTCTTTTCATGCTTATTAAAAATTTAGTTTAATTGATAGGATAAATGTGGGGTTGTTTTTCTTTTTGTGCAAGCGCTTTTACCTCAACATTAATACATCATTTTTGCTAGAGAAGTTTTTTCAGAGAAAAACCAATTGGCATTTTGGGCCAAAAACTTAATTTTTAGGCTGTGTAACTAATTAATTACCCAAGTTAAGTGTCTAATTTACACTAAGGCTTTTGTAGGGGTAAAAAAATGGATATGAGAGGTAATGATGTAGTGTTTTTAATGTAATGAAGTTTAAAAATCTACACAATATCGTTTTTATGCAAACGTTCCCGACGTTGGTTCAGCTTTGTTTTCTTTTTTGGAGTTATAATTCCATCAAGAATTCGGTTAGGTTTTTATCGTGTGGTACTTCTAATTTTTTACGCAAGCGATAGCGGCGAATTTCCACACCTCTTAGGCTAATATTCAGCAATGACGACATCTCTTTACTGCTCATGTTCATTCTTAAGTACGCGCAAAGTTTTAAGTCATTCGGCACTAGGTCGGGATGTTGTGCTTTAAGCTTTTTGAAGAAACTCTCATGAGCTTCATTAAAGCTATTTTCGAATAAATGCCAGTCCCGCTCATCATTCATTCCATCGTTAATTACCTTTTGAATTTTTTTAGTCTGATCGTCTGAAAGCTTTTTGCCATTTTCGTCTTTCAACTTGGCAATTTCATCACTGAGTTTTTGAAGCAGCTCATTTTTATAAACCAAGGTCATAGCAGAGTTGGCAAGTTCCCTATTTTTGGAGGCTAGCTCTGCCTGTAGCTTTTCTGTTTGCAGCTTTATGATTTGCTTTTCGTTTACTTCAGCCTCTTGCTTGAGAATTTCATCCTGCTGAGCTTTTAATCTCTCACTAATTTTATGACTATCGCGTTTCAGCTTTGCTTCATACAGCTTTTTGCCCACGATTAATACCACCACAAATAAAATTAAGTATAAAACAATAGCGATGTTGCTCAGATACCAGGGCCGGAGTATGGTGAACTCGAAAGTGGTGATCTCACTGATCGAAGAATCATTGATTTTTGCCCGCACCTTGAATTTATACGTGCCGCTGCTCAGGTTGGTAAAATCTTTTTGGGTAGCTACACTCCAATCCGACCAGTCTTTGGAATATCCTTCTAAATAGTATTGAAATTTGAGCTTTGCCTGTCGGTAATAAGGTAGGGAAAAAGAGATTCTGATATTGTTCCTGTTGTTTGGTATCTCGGTTTTTTCATTTTGATTGCCCGTTTCGCTAATGGTGAAATACTTGTCGGTGATGTCTTCAATTCTTCTTATTAAAACCGCTGGTAGTTTCCTCTTACCAGGGGATTGACTAAGCATATTATTGTAAATGACAAAACCATCGTCAACACTGATCAGATAAATAGAATTTCCTATCTGGCTGATGTTTTCATAGTATTGAACCATCCTGCCATCTAAAAGGCTAAATTGATTGGAGTCAATTTCTATTTTCCCTGGTTCGGAAAAGTTTACCAATGAGGTTTTGCCATGATCGATAAACCAATACTTTTTGTTGCCCGCACTAATAATTTTGTTTGAAGTAGAAAATGAGCCGAGGCTTTTATTGAGTACATCATACAAAGTAAACTTATTACTCAATTGGTCGTAAGTGTAAAATCCTTTATCGGAGGAAAATACAATTCTATTCTCCAGATTGAAAATATTCACGTTATAGTTTCCTGGTAAGCCATTTTGTTCATCGAAATATTTTACGCTGGTTACTTTGCTAAAAGCGCTGTTTAGGGTGAGTTTGTATAAGCCTTTATAGGCATGCGCTACCCAAATATCGCCTTTGTTATCTTGTTCAATAAACCTCGAGGGTTCTGTAAAGCCTAAAACTTTACTGTCAAATTGCAGTCCCGAAGGGGTATTTTGATAAAGAGATAACCCGACATAAGTTCCCTGGATAAAATAGTTGGGGTTAGAATGAAGTTGTTTGATGGTCCAACCTCCACTTACCGAGGAAATCCAATTGATTTGATCGCCTAAAACTTTAAAAGTACCGCTATTGTGCCCACAAATTAATTCGTTGTTAACGATAGCGAGATCCCAAACCTGCCCTTGCGAACTCGGGATAAGGCGAAAATTGAAAGGGGTTAATTCGTTGTTTTTAGACCAATTGCTATAAAACAAGCCCTGGTTAGTTCCCAGATAAATTTTATCCTTAAAAATGATGCTGGAGTAAACGGTTCCGAACTGTCCGGTTTTATCGAAATAGAAATATAGTGGGGAGTTTAACTCAATGCGGTCGATCCCATTATCTAAACCCGTCCAAAGATTTTGCTCATTATCAGCAAAAATACTTAATACCGTATTGTTTTGTAATCCGCTGGTTTTATTGATGCGTTGCACTACCCGCCCATTCTCATCAATGATTATTAAACCATTTAAAATGGTACCGTAAGCATAATATTTACTTAAAAGCTTTACGCCATTATTCAGTTGATAAGTTTTAAGGTAATCATTTGCTGGCGTAATAAGAGGTGCAAAATCTTTGCCATCGAAAGTAAATAAACCGTTTTTACTGGTGCCGATAATGAAACCTCCATTTTTATAGGGTAATATAGATAACACACCTTGTTTACCTAATTTTTCACTATTTGGAATAAACTTCAATTGGTTTCCTGATAATTCAAATAAACCTTTATCAAGCACCTCAATGATGAATTTGTTATTTACCTGATGTAGAAAGAGAAAGGAAGATGGTGCTTTAATGATCTCAATTTTCCCGTTCTTATAAATGAATATCCTGGAGAAAGATTGAAAAATAACCCGATCTCTATCTACATATATTTTCCATATTTCATCACTTACTTTATTGTCTTTTGGTAGGAGCGGGGTGAGTGATTTATATTTTAACTTATTGTTGGAGTAAGCCCAGTATCCAAATTCTCCAAAAGCTCCGGTATATATTTTTCCACTATTATCAGCCGCTACCGAACGAACAATTTGTCGGTTTGGCATCTGGTACTTTTGCCAGTATTTGCCATCGAAAGTTAGCAAGCCCTCAGCATTTCCGAAGTACATAATGCCACTTTTATCCTTCGCAATGCTCCAATTTTGATTGCCTGATGCGTAAATCAATTTTGGATAATTTTCGATATACGGCACCCCAATGCTTTTGATCTCTGAAGCATAGCTGATTTGGGCAAACAGGGAAAGGAATAATAAAAGGCAAAAAAATCTATGCATATATAATGGATAATAGCACAATAATAGAAGAGTCGAGAACAAAGGTAAGGTTGGCTAAAAAAGACCTAAACCATTGACTCCCAACTCCCAGTTAGTTAACCCTAACATTAGTGCCTTAGCTTGTTACTGTAAATATCAAACAGCCAAGTTCAATACCATTGAAAGTGCCTTCAAAATATTGTTCAGGCTTGGAGTTTATCGCTAGTAGCCGAACTCTTAGTTGGTTGAAGCATGATAACATTGTCATTTTGCACTACCAGTTTTTGTTGACCAAACTATTGATATCGGAAGCAAAAATACTTTTTAATATGTGAAATAGAAAATTTATAAAGTGGAGAGCAGATATTGGAAATTAAACCCGTATATGTGAATTACCAAAGTGTCACTTAAGCGTTTCTTATTTTAGTAATTTACCACAAATTATTAGCCCACTCCTATTCTGAACTGCCAATGCTGTAGCCATATTAATTGTGCAGATTTTTGATTCGTTAAGGGGTTTTTGTATTTAGGTTGCGAAAAAAATCATCCCTATGATTAGTAATTGTGATTTTCTTGAGAAGAGACAAAATACTTCCTTTAGAAAAGGTTCATGCAAAGATCGCTGCTCTTTTGTTTGTGTTTATCAAATATTATATTTTGTGACCATATTTTTGCGGTACCAATTTCACATTCATTTTTAATATCAAAATAAAGCGTATTTTTGCGCCTAAATACTAAATTAATGAGGCTGGCGATAAATGGTTTCGGGAGGATTGGGAGAACATTTTTGCGTTTGGCATTGGCCGAGGGTTTCGATGTGGTGGCAATTAATGATTTGGCTGATGCTAAGACAATGGCACATTTATTCAAATATGATAGCGTGCACGGGGTTCACTCAAGTGAAGTTTTTGCCAAGCCAGATGCAATTGTTATCGATAAAAAAATGGTCCCTGTTTTCGCAATTAAAAATGCTAACGAACTGCCATGGTCGGCGTTAAGGGTAGACTTAGTAGTGGATTCTACCGGGAAAAACTTAAGCCTTGAGGCTGCTCAAAAACACCTCATTGCGGGCGCCAATCAGGTACTTATTTCTGCACCCGCTGCAGATGAAATACCGATGTTGGTTTTAGGGGTTAACGACGATAAAATCGATTTAACTAGTCCCATTCTTTCTAACGCAAGTTGTACCACAAATAACATCGCGCCAATGATTAAGATTTTAAATGATAATTGGGGTGTAGAAGAAGGATATATCACCACAATCCATTCCATGACAGGCGATCAGAACCTGCATGATTCCAACCATAAAGATTTACGAAGAGCAAGAGCAGCATCATCTTCTATCATCCCAACTACTACCGGGGCGGCAAAAGCTATTACCCATATTTTTCCAGAATTAGAGGGACGTTTAGGTGGCGCGGGTATCAGAGTGCCTGTTTTAAACGGTTCACTTACGGATTTTACTTGTCTCCTGAAGAATAAAACAACAATCGAAGAAATCAATCTAGCTTTTAAACGAGCTTCTGAAAATGAATTCAAAGGAATTTTGGAATACACTGAAGATCCAATTGTTTCAGTTGATATTATTGATAACCCGAACTCCTGTACTTTCGATTCTTTGCTCACTTCCATAGTAGGTGATATGGTTAAGGTGGTAGGCTGGTATGATAATGAGTACGGTTACAGTAGCAGGTTGATTGATGTGGTGAAGAAGATTAGATCTTTACGAGATTCTGCATAAGTTTTGAAATCCTTGGATGAAACTCTAGCATTACTTATCTCTAGATTTTTAAACGCTTTTTTACCACTATAGCAGTGTTTTAACATGAAACTAGATGCCATTATTTGGGTGGGTTGAAAAACACTGAATTTGCCTTAAAACAGGAAAAAATAATTCAAGCACTTTTTAAAAGTGCAGATTTTTGAAAAATGATCGTCATTTCTTTGATAATATTATATGTTCGAAATTGTTGTCTTCCTAGTCGCTGAAAAGAAAACTTTTAGCAAATGGCAGCTCCCAGATTTTGACTTCCTTATTGAGGGTTATATTCATATTTTTTAAAAGCTTCAAAGGCTTGCTTGAAACCGAAATCCTTACAAGGTTCACCGCTTGGACAAATGAGCTTGAAGGGCTGAATTTTAGACTTTAATGCTAAAATTTATCTGTCGGTGTTGATGCAGGATTCTTATTTTTGCGTTAATTTTGAATGCACTGTCAAATGCTTTATTAACTTTGCAAACGTTTGCGAGGCTTATTCAATATCATCTTGACATCTGATATCTGCTACTCGCAACTAATGAGCTATGGTTAAATTTATTCTTCCGGAAGAGGTTCTGCCCTTGAGAAGTTTGGTCTTAAGGAATGGAAAACCTTTGGCCGAATGTGTATTTGAAGGCGACAGGAATTACGATACCTTCCACCTCGGTTATGTAGAAAATGATGAAATCAGGTCAATTGCTAGCTTGATGCGGAACGATTACTTCCCCGAAGAAGGAGAGGGTTACCAGCTGAGGGGTATGGCTACTCATCCCGATTTTGGGTGTAGAGGATATGGTGCAGCATTAATTAATTTCGCGGTAGAATACATGAAAGAATATCAAACCATTTATTTATGGTGCAATGCTCGAAGCAGTGCTGTAACATTTTATAAAAAATTGGGTTTTATAAACGAGTCGCCAGAATTTGATATACCCGGAATTGGCTTCCATTACGAAATGAGACTAAAACTAAAATAAATATAAACATGAAAACGATTGACCAATTAGATTTCAAAGATAAAAAAGCACTAATCAGAGTAGATTTCAACGTCCCATTGGATGACGATTTTAAAATTACCGACGATAAAAGAATGCGTGCTGCTTTGCCTACTATTACTAAGATTTTAAACGATGGAGGATCGGTGGTGCTAATGTCGCACTTAGGCAGACCAAAAGATGGTCCAACCGATAAATATTCTTTAAAGCATATTCTTGGCGATTTGTCTCGCATGCTCGATCTTGAGGTTAAATTCGCCGATGATTGCATTGGAGAAAGTGGGGTTAATCAAGCGAAGAATCTCTTCCCAGGAGAGGTTTTATTATTAGAAAATTTACGTTTTTACAAAGAAGAAGAAAAAGGTGATGTCGCTTTTGCAGAGAAGCTTTCGAAATTGGGTAACGTATATGTAAATGATGCATTCGGGACTGCGCACAGAGCACATGCGTCAACCTCAATCATCGCGCAATTTTTTCCTGATGCAAAATACTTTGGTTATTTGATGGCTTCTGAAGTAAAAAACGCCGAGAAAATTTTAAATCATGCTGAACGTCCGTTCACAGCTATTATGGGCGGTGCCAAGGTTTCAGATAAAATTTTATTGATTGAAAAGTTATTGGATAAAGTCGATAACATCATTATTGGTGGTGGGATGGCTTACACCTTTGCTAAAGCGCAAGGAGGAGAGATTGGTACATCATTATTAGAAGCTGATAAACAAGAACTTTCTTTGGAGCTTGTAGAAAAAGCTAAAGCGAAAGGGGTCAATTTAATTCTTCCTGTTGATACCGTAATCGCTGACAAATTTGCCAATGATGCTGATAGGAAAGATGTAGATTCTGGTCAGATCCCAGCTGATTGGATGGGATTAGATATTGGTCCAAAATCTATAGCTATGTTTCAGGATGTAATCAAAAACTCTAAAACATTATTGTGGAATGGCCCAATGGGTGTTTTTGAAATGGAAAACTTTCAGGTAGGTACAAAAGCTGTTGCAGATTCGGTTGTGGCTGCAACGAAAAATAACGGTGCTTTCTCATTAATTGGTGGTGGCGATTCTGCTGCGGCAATTGCTAAGTTTGGCTTAGAAGACGAGGTGAGCTATGTGTCAACTGGCGGTGGCGCGTTGTTAGAGTATATGGAAGGTAAAGAGTTGCCAGGTGTTAAGGCGATAAACGAATAAATAATAAGTATTACCTTATGTGAAAGGTTCCCTCGATTTAACGGAAGGCACTAAAAAAGTAGATATAAAATGGTCTGCGAATAGAAAAGCGGATGAATAGCTCTCAAAAGTTGTTCATCCGCTTTCTTTTTTAAGGCATTTCATTTTTCTTATTTGATAACGAACTTTACCTTCGATATTGAGAATTGGGGAACATTGTTAGTTTTTCCACGGAAGATTTTTTGAATTAACATCCTTTTTTTTTAGAATTTGAGAATTCTTTTAAGATTAACCACGAATATCGTAAGCGCACCTTGCATTTTCATGCTTTCCAGGCCACAGGAGTTCGCTCTGCCATATCCATGAACATTTTTCAATTCACTATTTTTGGCCTCAATTTTATAGCTGTGTTTCGATTTCTATTTGAAGTATTTGCTCTGTTGAAATATTTCCTGTTCTTTATGCTCACCTGTTTTTATTGCGACCGAATACGTCCTGCTTTTGGCTTCCGGTTTGTAGCAGCCATGTCTTAGCGGGCATACTTTGCATTTTTCGATATTGAAATAATAGGTCATTAACTGATTGCTCTTATCTGCCTTTTTGCCCTGCACCTGTTTGTACATAGCCAGGTGCCCTGCAGGCCATACAAACATATCAGCGTCTTTATTATAATCGAACTTTTCTTCCTCTTTTCTGGTGCCATAGGTAATAGTAGGTTTCATCTTGGCAACTATCCTTACTTTATTGCCATTCACATCGCTGAGCTTGAGATTATTCTTCCCGGAATAGGCTGCATCACCTATGATGGTAACTACCTCCATTCCATTGGCCTGGGCCTCGCTCAACAGCTTTGGCAGTTCAGGACCAGCTCCCTTTTCTGCTGAAGTAACAACAGCAGCTGTTATAATGCGCTCCTCTGTCATTGCTAAATGAGTGTTGTAGCCAAAAAAACTGCTATCGGCTGTTTTGTGACCGATCCTCGCATCCACATCTTTGGATATTGCATAATTCTCCTGGTTATCTTCAACTGTTTCCTTCAATAGGTTCAGTTTCTTCCTTACTGCTGGGATTTCGCTTAATGCTTCATCAGACTCGATAAGTTTTTGTAGTTTACTGCAGTGTTCTAATATATAAAACTAAAATCTATAAGCTCATTAATCTTGCGCAGTAAGTTCTCTTTGGGGATAATCAGCGCATAAAGCCTGAAAAATTCACTAAACTGGATTTTTTGTTCTGAAGAAGTATCTCAAATCTTTTTTCCAAAGGACTTTTTCAGTGCCTTCATTCTCTCGAAGGAGCCTTTTATTCGCTCACTGAAACCCTGTTTTTGCTAATCCAACTGCCAGCTTTACTCAGTATCAAAATTTATATCTCCAGGTGTGCATAGTTTAGTTCTTGAAATTAATGTGATCGAAACACAAATTCAATAAACTAAACTGTTTGACATGAAAACGAAATTAAATTTTAAGTTATTAGCCATACTGATGGTAGTGGCATTTTTTACATTTTTAGGTTGCAAAAAAGAGATTGCCCAACAAGGATTAAAAGGTGAGCCTGGCATAGCAGGGCCTGCAGGCAGTACGGTATTAAGTGGAAATGGTGGGCCAGATGCCACATTAGGTAAGCTAGGTGATTTTTATCTAGATCTAGCCGCAGGTAACTTTTATGGACCAAAAAAGGTTGAGGGATGGGGAACGCCGTTTTCGATGAAAGGGGCCGCTGGGCTACCTGGGGCTACCGGGGCGACTGGAGCAACAGGAGCCGCTGGCGCAAATGGTACTAACGGCACTAATGGAGCGAACGGTGTGCCAGGAAGTAAAATCTTAAATGGAACAGTTACTCCAGCTGCTGATTTGGGTGCAGTGGGGGACTATTACCTTGATAAGGTAAGCTATAATTTATATGGGCCGAAAACAGGAACAGGCTGGGGTGTTGCGCTTTCACTAAAAGGAACAGCTAATGTAATTTACTCTGGCTGGAATTATGCCAAAAACTTTAGAGATACTACAATTGATGCTTCATTGCTTCGAATCGGCGATCTTATGGCGCCGGCATTAACCACCTCAATTTTGAACTCTGGTTCGATACAGGTTTATTTGGATTTCGGTGGAGGTGTTTATCCTTTGCCATATACTTCCTATGCCGGCTCAAAACTCAGTACTATCAACTATATGCCAAGATTGGGTAGGTTTACATTTACCCGCTTCACTGCAGATAACACTAGATCAGTTGCGCTATCTACATTACTTCAATATCGCTATGTCATTATTCCTGGCGGTACTGCAACAGCAGTTGCCAAAGAAAATAAGCTTGATATGAAAGACTATCAGGCGGTAGCCAGATTTTACGGTATCGGCAACTAGATTACAAAAAAGGTTCGCTCTCATTTTCGCCCTGATTACATCCGTAGTCAGGGCTTCTTATTTTGTAAGGGATAAAAATTATCAGCCAATATTCAGTCAAGCTGGTTGGTCATTAGAAAATCTTAACGGGATTATAAATTCAATTATCAATTCTCGTGTGCTTTTTTTGTAACTTCAACCCCTCATGAACTGGATTGATGTGTTATTTCTCCCACCGAATCATATTTTTTAAATTTCTTTCACTTCAGTGTTGCTAGCTTGTAATAGCCTAATTATCAGTTTTTAAGGTTTTTATTTATTAGACTAATGTTTGATTTAGTCTCATTTGTCAGGTTAAATGTAACAAAAAGGATGTGGAAAACTTTTTTGTGGTAAAAAGTGGTAAAAAGTGGTAGAACTATTTACTTTTACACTAGATAAAAAGTGTAGATACCACTATGACCCAACTTTTAGGAGAATTCGATTGTAAACTTGACGCAAAGGGACGCCTTATGGTACCCGCTGCGCTTAAGAAACAATTGCCTAATTCGGAGAATGAGGGTTTAATCATCAACCGTGGTTTTGAAAAAAATCTTGTTATCTATCCAAAAGCTGTTTGGGATGCTGTTGTTGCTGATCTTGCCAAGCTAAATATTTACGACGAAGAGAACAGGAGATTTGTAAGGGCCTTTACTCGTGGCGCAACAGAGCTTTCGCTTGATGCTGCCGGACGTGTTTTGTTGCCGAAATCTTTGGTGGAATATGCTGGCATTGGTAGTGATTTGGTTTTAGCATGTCAGCTGGATCGAATTGAGGTTTGGGATAAAAAATCTTACGAAGATATTTTTGACGATGTGCCGGCCAACTTTGCAAGTTTAGCTCAAAAAGTAATGGGCGATAAGAAAGGAGGTGTTGATGGTGAATAATTACCATGTTCCTGTAATGTTGCAGCCTTGTATTGATGGGTTAAATATTAAGCCAGATGGTGTTTATGTGGATGTTACTTTCGGTGGCGGCGGCCATTCGAAGGAAATTTTAAAACATCTTGGTCCGAAAGGAATTTTAATCGCTTTCGATCAGGATCCGGATGCGCAGGCAAATATCGTAGCTGATGATCGATTCATTTTCGTTGACCAGAACTTTGGTTTCCTGAAAAATAATCTTCGTTTAAAGGGTTTTCGTCAGGTAGATGGTATTCTGGCTGATCTTGGTGTTTCTTCACATCAGTTTGACGTGCCGGAGCGTGGTTTTTCCATCCGTTCTAACGCCGATTTGGATATGCGTATGGATCAACACCGCGATCTTAGGGCTGCACAGGTATTAAACACTTATTCTGAAGAAAAGCTTCATAAAATATTTGGGATCTACGGGGAGGTTAAAAACGCCAGATCATTGGCTCGAGCTATTGTTACTGCCCGCCTTGAGAAGCCTTTTACCGATATCGATAGTTTAAAATCAGCCATTTCAGAATATATCCCGAAAGGTAAAGAAAATAAATATTTAGCACAGGTTTTTCAGGCGCTGCGTATAGAGGTAAATGCTGAAATACAGGTTTTGGAAGATTTTCTTCTGCAAGCTTCTGAGGTGTTGACGACAGGAGGTCGCCTGGTTGTGATGTCTTATCATTCGTTGGAAGATAGGCCGGTAAAAAACTTCATGGCCAAAGGTAAATTTCAAGGTGAGGTAGAGAAAGACTTTTTTGGTAACCAGCAAAAGCCATTCAATGTAATTACCCGTAAGGCAATTGTGGCTACGGAAGAAGAGATTGCGCAAAATAATAGGGCTCGAAGTGCGAAACTTAGAATAGCTGAAAAAATATGAATAGGTTCAGAGAGGAGATAGAGGAAGAGGAAATAGGGCCTGAGCCGGAATTAAAAGCGGCGCCTAAAAGACCGAAAACAGCAGAAGAGAAAATGGATAGTAATTCATTTATCAGTAAGCTTTTTAATGACGGACTGATATCAAAAGAGGCGGCCACTGATGCTTTACCTTATTTGTGTTTTCTGGCATTTTTAGGAATGATATACATCGCCAACAGCCATTTTGCGGTAAACAATGTGCGTAGTATTGACAAATTAAATAAGGAAGTGAAAGAATTGAGATGGGAGTATAAATCTTTGAAAGCGGAGCTGATGTTTAAAAGCAAATTAACAGAAGTAGCGAAGAAGGTAGATACCCTTGGTATAAAGGAACTAATTGAACCACCAAAAAAAATAATTGTTAAAAGCGATGAATATTAGAGCAAACATCTTGCTTCGTGTATATCTGGCATTTGGCTTAATTGTGCTTTTTGCTTTTGCAGTATTTCTGCGTCTGGGTCAGGTGCAGTTTGTGCAAGGTAAAAAATGGAAGGCCATGGCCGATAGTCTTTCTACTCGTTATGTAAACGTAGAGGCTACTCGTGGCAATATTTATTCAAACGATGGTAGTTTGTTGGCAACATCTGTACCCGAATATGAACTTCGTATGGATATGTTCGCAGGTGGAATTGCCGACGATAAGGTTTTTAATGAGAAGGTTGATTCATTAGGGATGAAACTGGCGCAAATTTTTCAGGATAAATCTGCAAAAGATTACGCCCGTTATTTGCGAAAAGGTCGCCAGGATAGTGCCCGTTATTTGCTGATTCACCGCAAAGTAGGTTATTCAGATTTAAAAACCATCAGAACTTTTCCCTTGTACAATATCGGGAAATTTAGTGGAGGTTTAATAGCTGTTCAGCAAAATAAAAGAATTCTGCCTTTTCAGGCTTTGGCTGCCCGTACCATCGGCTATAAAAATGAGAACGTTGCCAATGGAGTGGGATTAGAAGGTGCTTACAAAGAGTATATCAACGGAGAAACTGGTAAAAGATTAATGCAGCGTATTGCCGGCGGAGTTTACATTCCAGTAAACGAGGAGGCAGAGGTTGCGCCTAAAGATGGAGCAGATATCATTTCTACCATCGATGTAAATATGCAGGATTTGGCTCAAAGCGCTTTGGAGAAACAACTCATCAAATTCGATGCTGATCACGGCGTAGTGATTGTAATGGAAGTAGCAACGGGTGAGGTTAGGGCAGTTGCCAACTTTTCAAAAGTCGAAGAAGGCGTTTATAAAGAGAAATTTAATTACGCAATTGCCGGAAATCAGGATCCGGGTTCAACTTTTAAGTTGGCATCATACATGGCGCTGCTTGAAGATGAATTGATCGATACGAACATGATGGTGGGTACCGGAAATTACAAGATTCCTGGTCACATGATCAAAGATTCGCATGGAAGTATTGGTGTAGTAACTGTTAAAAAAGCTTTCGAACAGTCATCAAACGCGGCTATCGCTTATTTAATCAATAGTAAATATGGCGCAGATCCTAAAAAGTTTACAGATCATTTATATGATTGGCATTTAAACGAAAAATTACAGTTGCAAATTCCTGGTGAAGCAAGGCCAACGATTAAAAATCCATCCAACAAAAGCTGGGGTAAAATGACTTTGCCGCAAATGGCTTATGGTTACGAAATGGAACTAACGCCTTTAAAAATGCTTTCGTTTTACAATGCAGTAGCTAATAATGGAAAGTATATCGCTCCGATTTTCGTAAAAGAGATCAGGCGCCTGGGCAATCCAATTGAACAGTTTAAAGCCAGGGTAATTAACGAAAAAATTTGTTCTGACGTTACGTTAAGCAAAGTGAAAAAGATGCTCGAAGGTGTGGTAACTGATGGAAGTGGTAAACAATACGTTCATAACCCACTTTACAAAATTGCTGGAAAAACCGGTACTGCTCAGGTTGCCGATGCAAATAAAGGTTACAAAGCTAAAAAGCAGTATCAAGCTTCTTTTGTAGGTTATTTTCCTGCCGATAAACCTAAATATTCTATGATCGTGGTAATCAATGATCCTCGAGGTGGTTATTATGGTGCATTGGTTTCAGGGCCAGTTTTTAGAGAGGTTGCTGATCGTATTTACGCTAGCGACATGCAAATGTACAACGATGTACCTACGCGTTTGGTAGGCAATACAGGCAATCCACCAACAAAAGCCGGACAAAGCAAAGCCACTCAAAAAGTATTCAAAGCATTTGGTTTTAAACCGCTTTTTGCATCAAAATCTGAATATTATAACATCGTTGATACCAGCGCAGGAGAAGTTTTTCAAGAGAATACGGAACGTAAAGGCATAATGCCAAATGTTTCGGGAATGGGCTTAAAAGATGCGCTTTATCTTTTGGGAAATGCAGGTTTAAAAACGAAAGTGATTGGATCTGGAAAGGTAATCGCTCAATCCATCACCGCCGGTACAAGGGTTGGCAAAGGTTTGGGCGTACAAATAGAATTGAATTAAAAAAAAACAATGAATGATTGAGAGTATGATTGAATGCTAGAATGTTGCGATCGCTGTTAACATTCACTTATTCAAAATTCACTCACTCAAAATTTAAAAGTATGCAATTACAGGATTTAATTTACGGTATTACGATTAAAGAATTGGTTGGCAAAACCGATAGGGAAATCAACAGCCTAAATTTTGATTCTCGTAAAGTTGGAAAAGATGATGTTTTCTTCGCTGTAGTTGGAACGCTTGCTGATGGTCACCAGTTTATTGACCAAACCATTGCTCAAGGTGCTGCTGTTATTATTTGCGAAAGTTTGCCGGAAGTGCATGACTTTACGGTCACCTATATTAAGGTAGAAAATACTGCTGTTGCATTAGGTATTGTGGCAGGTAATTATTTTGGAAATCCATCCGCCGATTTGAAATTAATTGGCATTACGGGCACCAATGGTAAAACAACCATTGCCACTATTTTATTTAAGCTTTTTAAAGATTTAGGATATAAAACCGGCCTTTTATCAACAGTTGAAAATTATATTAACAATACCGTTGTTGCCGCAACGCATACTACGCCAAATCCAATTGCTTTGAATCAGTTATTGCGTGATATGGTAAATGCTGGTTGCGATTATTGCTTTATGGAAGTAAGCTCGCACGCGGTAACCCAACATCGTATTGAAGGATTAACGTTTTCGGGTGGTGTTTTTTCAAATATCACTCACGATCACTTAGATTTTCATAAAACCTTCGACAGTTATTTAAAAGCCAAGAAGGCATTTTTTGATGTTTTACCAAAATCGGCTTTTGCATTAACCAACATTGATGATAAAAATGGAATGGTGATGTTGCAAAATACACAGGCTAATAAGAAAACCTATGCGCTTAAGCAACTTGCTGATTTCAAAGCGAAAATCATCGAGAATCAATTCAACGGACTTCATTTAGATATCGATAATGAGGAGGTGTTTTTTAAGTTAGTCGGTACTTTCAATGCTTATAATCTACTTGCAGTTTACGGAACAGCGATTCTTCTGGAGCAAGATAAATTGAAAGTTTTGACTTTGCTAAGTCGCTTAACAGGGGCTGAAGGGCGTTTCGACTACATTACTTCGCCAAATAAAATCATCGGCATTGTAGATTATGCACACACACCTGATGCCGTTCAAAATGTCTTAAGCACCATTGCTAATATTCGTAAAGGGACGGAGCAAGTTATTACTGTTATTGGCTGCGGTGGCGATCGGGATAAAGCCAAGCGGCCAATTATGGCACAAGTTGCCTGCGATTGGAGTGATAAGGTGATTCTAACTTCCGATAATCCAAGAACGGAAGATGCGCAAGCAATCATCAGCGATATGGAAGCTGGCGTTTCACCAACTAACAAGCGTAAAACATTATCTATTTTAGATAGAAAAGAAGCGATAAAAACTGCTTGCCACTTAGCACAGAGCGGAGACATTATACTAGTAGCCGGTAAAGGCCATGAAAAATACCAGGAAATTAATGGTGTAAGGAACCATTTTGATGATAAAGAGATTTTACTTGAACAACTTAACCCTAATAGCTAATGTTATATTTATTATTCGAATACCTGCATAAGCATTACGACATTCCTGGATTAAGGTTGTTTCAGTATATCACGTTTCGTGCCTCCATTTCTATCATTTTATCCTTGATCATCACCACTGTGTATGGCCGTAGGTTGATTGATTTTTTACACAAGAAACAAGTTGGCGAAACGGTTAGGAACTTAGGTTTAGAAGGTCAAATGCAAAAACAAGGTACGCCGACAATGGGTGGTATCATCATTTTGCTGGGTATTTTAATTCCAACCCTGTTATTCGCCAATATCACAAATGTGTATGTGATTTTAATGATTATCACCACGGTTTGGATGGGTGCTGTTGGTTTCCTGGACGACTATATCAAAGTTTTTAAAAAAAATAAAGAAGGTTTAGCGGGTCGTTTTAAGGTCGTTGGACAAGTAGGTTTAGGTTTAATTGTGGGTTGTACCATGTATTTCCATCCCAATATTGTAGTTCGTGAAACTGTTCAGGATGATGTTAAACCAACCTCGACTGTGCCGATGGTTCTTCGCCAGAAAGGCGAAGCTTTCTCCTACACGCAGGATGTAAAATCGACTAAAACGAACATGCCTTTTTACAAGAATAATGAGTTCGATTACGCAAAGGTATTTAAGTTTTTAGGTGGCGATTATCAGAAATATGCTTTTCTGGTGTTCATCATTTTTACTGTTTTTATTATCACTGCAGTAAGTAATGGCGCTAACATAACGGATGGTATCGACGGTTTAGCTACGGGTACATCTGCAGTAATTGGGATTACTTTAGGTATTCTGGCTTATGTATCAGGTAATACCGTAATGGCCGATTATCTGAATATTATGTATATCCCCAACTCTGGAGAACTGCTGATTTTTGCAGGCGCCTTTGTGGGTTCCTGTGTCGGTTTCCTTTGGTACAACTCTTATCCGGCTCAAATTTTTATGGGCGATACAGGGAGTTTGGCCATCGGTGGTATTATCGCTTCTTTCGCTGTAATGATTCGTAAGGAGTTGATTATTCCGATTCTTTGCGGAATATTTTTAGTGGAGCTGGTTTCGGTAATTATGCAGGTATCTTATTTCAAATACACCAAAAAACGATTTGGAGAAGGGCGGAGAATTTTTCTGATGTCCCCGTTACATCACCACTATCAAAAGAAAGGTTATCACGAAGCGAAGATTGTCACCAGATTTTGGATTATCGGAATTATGCTTGCCATTATCACCATCGTAACATTGAAATTGAGATAGGGTGGAAGTTAAAAATTGAGGGTTAAAAGTCGAACGTTAAAAGTTAATGCAAAACGCGAACTGAATAAATAAATAAAATTTCAACTGTATAGTCTTTAGCACTCTAAATACTATCTACCAAGTACCTAATACTAATTAAATAATGAGCACAAATCAAAATAACACAATAAGCAATCCTCAGTCAGCAATGGCAGGGCAAGCCCGCGTGGTTATTTTGGGTGCTGGAGAAAGTGGAGTTGGTGCTGCTAAGCTTGCTCAATTAAAAGGCTTTGATGTTTTTGTATCTGATTTTGGTGTTATTACTGATAAATATAAATCGGCATTAGAAAAGCTAAACATCCCTTTCGAATCTGAAAAACATACTGAAGAGCTGATTCTAAATGCTACCGAAGTAATAAAGAGTCCTGGTATTCCGGCTACGGCGCCAATTATTAAAAAATTGGTTGCTAAAAATATTTCAGTGATTTCGGAAATTGAATTTGCTAGCCGCTATACAGATGCAAAAATGATCTGCATTACGGGTTCTAACGGTAAATCGACAACCAGTCTGCTTACTTACCACATCCTAAAGAATGCCGCGTTAAATGTGGGTTTGGCAGGCAATATCGGTCATAGTTTTGCCGCTCAGGTAGCCACAGAAAATTTCGACTATTACGTTTTGGAGATCTCCAGCTTTATGCTTGATGATATGTTTCATTTCAAAGCCGATATCGCTGTGCTCTTGAACATCACTCCCGATCATTTAGATCGATATGACTATAAATTGGAGAATTACGCTGCGTCGAAAATGCGCATCATCCAAAATCAAACTGCTAACGATGTTCTTATTTACTGTGAAGATGACGAAGAAAGCAAAAAAGCGTTAGCAAACAACCAGCCACTGGCTAAAACATATCCTTTTTCAATCAGAAACACATTAGAAAAAGGCGCTTACTTACACGAGCAAATCATACATATCCTTACTGAACCAAATAACCAATTCACCATGTCTATTTCAGATTTAGCCTTACAAGGCAAGCACAACATTTACAACTCTATGGCTTCGGGCATTGTAGCGAAGGTTTTAGAGTTACGAAATGCGACCATTCGTGAAAGTATGGGCAATTTCAAAAATATTGAGCATAGGCTGGAGCATGTGGCAAAAATTTCGGGAATTGATTTCATCAACGACAGTAAAGCTACAAATGTAAACTCTACCTGGTATGCTTTGGAAAGCATGACAACCGATGTAGTGTTAATTATGGGTGGCGTGGATAAAGGTAACGATTACAATATGCTTAAAGACTTGGTGAAGAGCAAAGTAAAGGCAATTGTATGTTTAGGTAAGGATAATAAACGTATCCACGATGCTTTCGAGGATGATGTTGAGGTAATTGTGAATACTTTTTCGGCTGATGAAGCAGCACAGATTGCTTTTCATTTGGCTAAACGTGGTGATGCGGTATTGTTATCGCCAGCTTGTGCCAGTTTCGATTTGTTCAAAAATTATGAAGACCGCGGTAATCAATTCAAAGCGGCAGTAAAAGAATTATAAAAGGAGGCTTAATTATATGTTTCAAGCACTACTTAACAAAACTAAAGGCGATAGATGGATCTGGTTGATCATCATCCTGCTTTCGCTTATTTCTGTAATGGCCGTTTTCAGTGCAACAGGAACTTTAGCCTATAAAAAAGGTGAGGCGGTAGAAAAGCTGCTTCTAACCAAGCACTTAATTTTTGTTTTAATGGGGATTGGGATGATATACATTGCCCACTTGTTAGATTACCGCTATTATGCCGGTATTTCGAAAATTTTGATGATAGTAACCATTCCGCTTTTGGTTTATACCTTAATATTCGGAACAAATTTGAACGATGCATCGCGTTGGGTTAAAATTCCGGTAATTGGACTTACGTTCCAAACCTCCGATTTAGCAAAGCTGGCATTAATTACCTTTTTGGCCAGAATGTTGACCAAGAAACAAGAAAACATCAAAAACGTTAAAGAGTCGTTTGTGCCAATTATGGGCTCTGTTTGTGTGGTTTTCGTTTTAATTGCATTAGCCAATTTGTCTACGGCCTTAATGTTGTTTGGTGTAAGTATTTTGCTCTTAATCATCGGGCGTATTAGTATTAAACAGATTGCAATTGTTTGCGCTGGTGGATTTGTATTGTTGTTGTTTGTGTTTTTTCTCGGGCCTAGAAGAAAGACTTATATGTCGCGTATCAATTCATTCATCCACCCCGAGATGCAACATTCAGATAAAACTTTTCAGGCAGATCAGGCAAAAATTGCTTTAGCTACTGGAGGGGTTTTTGGTAAAGGGCCAGGTAATAGTACGCAACGGAATTTCCTACCACACCCGTATTCCGATTTTATTTTCGCCATTATTATTGAAGAATGGGGGACACTGGGAGGAATTATAATCATGGTACTGTACCTGGTACTTTTATACCGATGTATAAAAATCGTGACCAAGGCCCCCAAGGCATTTGGGGCTTTACTGGCAGCTGGATTGAGTTTTAGCTTAACCATTCAGGCTTTTGCAAACATGGCGGTGGCGGTGGGTTTAGGTCCGGTAACAGGAGTGCCTTTGCCATTGGTGAGCATGGGCGGAACTTCGATGATTTTTACCAGCGTAGCCTTCGGAATTATATTAAGTGTAAGCAGAGACGTTGAGGAAAACGCAGGTGCCATAGCAAAAGAAGATAAAGAGAAAGTAAAGAATAAAGTGATTGTAGGAGAGATACCGGCGTTTGGGTAGCTATTTATCGTCATTGCGAGGAAGCATGACGAGGCAATCTTTTAAATATATAGCAAATGAGATTACTTCGTGCCTCGCAAAGACGAGCATAAAGAATGTCAATAATTAAATAACAAATGAATAATTCCCCAAAAATTATCATATCAGGTGGTGGCACCGGCGGGCATATTTTCCCCGCCGTAGCCATAGCCAACGCGCTTAAGCGCTTGGTTCCTGCTTGTGAAATTCTGTTTGTGGGTGCAAATGGCCGCATGGAAATGGAAAAAGTTCCAGCTGCCGGATATAAAATAATAGGCTTAAACATCAGCGGGATGCAGCGGGGTTCGATTGTTAAAAATCTTGCCTTGCCATTTAAAGTTATCGGCAGTGTACGCAGAGCGATGCAAATTATTAATGATTTTAAACCAGATGCCGTAGTGGGCGTTGGGGGTTATGCCTCTGGTCCGTTATTGTATGCAGCATCATTAAAAGGAATTCCATACCTCATTCAGGAGCAGAATTCTTATGCTGGTGTAACCAATAAGTGGCTGGGTAGAAAGGCTTCAAAAATTTGCGTTGCTTTCGATGAAATGGATCAATTCTTCCCTTCTGATCGAATTTTGAAAACCGGGAATCCGGTTCGCAAAGAAGTAGTTGATATCAAGGGAAAACACCACGCAGGTGCTGAACTGTTGAAACTCGATCCATTGAAGAAAACTATAATGGTTACAGGCGGAAGTTTAGGAGCTGGTACACTGAACAAAGCGATTGAAGAACATTTGCCAGAAATCATCGCACAGGATGTGCAAGTGGTTTGGCAAACGGGTAAATATTATTACAATGGAATTATTGAGCGTTTGGGCCTGGAGTATCATCCAAATGTGCGCATTCTGGAGTTTTTGAATAAAATGGATTTGGCTTATGCGGCTGCAGATGTGATTATCAGTAGGGCAGGAGCGGGAACGATCGCGGAACTTTGTCTAATCAAGAAACCAGTCATTTTGGTGCCTTCTCCTAACGTAGCCGAAGATCATCAAACCAAAAATGCGATGGCTTTGGTTAAAAATGGTGCCGCACTACTTATTAACGACCGTTTCGCTGAAGATACATTGGTGAAGCAAGCGTTGTCGCTTTTGAATGATAAAGAACAGCGTGAAAAACTGGCTGAAAATATAGGTAAAATGGCTTTGCCAGAAGCAGATGAAATTATTGCCGGAGAAGTCTTGAAATTGATAAAAGCTTAAGATTAAAGCTGAATTACCAAAGCATAATTGACAATTCGTCATTGCGAGGTACGAAGCAATCTCAAAGCCAAGGAATATATAACCGATAGAAAGAAAAAGCTTTTCACTTTGGTCTTTCTGCTTTTAGCTTAAAAAAAAATGGAACTAAGTAAAATAAATAGAGTGTTTTTTGTAGGTATCGGTGGTATCGGCATGAGTGCGCTTGCTCGTTATTTTGCTAAACGCGGTCAAGTGGTTTGTGGTTACGATAAAACCAAAACGAAATTGACCGAGACTTTGGAACAGGAAGGCATTTTGATCACTTATTTGGATGAGTCAGCATCTCTGCCTTGCGCATTTTTAGATCATCATGATGATACCTTAGTTGTTTACACCCCTGCTATTCCAAAAGATTCCAAAATTTTAAATCACTTCATCGATAAAGGCTTCAGTCTTAAAAAACGATCGGAGGTTTTAGGCATCATCAGTAAAGGCATGTTTTGTATTGGCATTGCAGGTACACATGGCAAAACCACTACCTCATCAATTGTTGCGCATATTTTAAAAGATACAGGTTACGATTGTACTGCTTTTTTGGGCGGAATTACCAGTAACTACAACAGCAACGTATTGTTTGGGAAGAATAATGTGGTAGTGGTTGAGGCAGACGAATATGATCGTTCATTTTTAACGTTACATCCTGATATTGCTGTGGTTACTTCAATGGATGCCGATCATTTAGATATTTATGGAGATAAAAGCCATCTAGATGAATCTTTTCAATTGTATGCTGGCCAACTAAAGCCAAACGGTACACTTTACGCCTATGAGGGTTTGCCATTGAACAATAGCATTAGCTATGCAGCAAGCACAACTGCAACCGCTAAGGCCGTAAATCTTCGTGTAGAAGGGTCGAAATTTGTATTTGATTATATGGATAATGGTATCCAGATTAAAGACATCAGTTTAATGTTGCCCGGCAGGCACAATGTAGAAAATACTACGGTTGCCATTGCAATTGCTTTAAAACTGGGAATTGATGCAGATAAAATTAAGCAAGCAGTAGCAAACTTTAAAGGCGTAAAACGCAGGTTCGAATACATCGTAAATAACGATAGCCAGATTTACATTGATGATTATGCCCATCATCCTGAAGAATTAAGAGCTTGTTTCGATGCGGTTCGTCAGCTATATCCAGATAAGAAGCTTACCGTTATTTTTCAGCCACACTTGTTTACGCGTACACGGGATTTTGCTGATGACTTTGCAAAAGTTTTAAGCACAGCTGATGATTTGTTACTGTTGGAAATATATCCGGCTAGGGAATTGCCTTTGGAAGGTATTGATTCGAAGTTTTTATTAAATAAAATCAACCTGAAGAATAAACAGATATGTGGAAAATATTCTGTGGTTCAGTATGTTAAGGACACAAAACCTGAGTTAATTTTGACTGTTGGAGCGGGCGATATCGATACGATTATTGAACCTCTGAAAAATGCATTAAACCATGCTTAAAAGAATAAACTGGAGCGCAATATTTACCGGATTTGCATGGCTAATAAGCCTGGCTGGTGTGGTGGTGCTTTTAAGTTTCATCAACATTAAAAAGCAAACGGTTAAATGTACGGATGTTAAAATTTTAATACCGGGAGCAGATAACTTTATCGAGAGAGAAGAAATTGATCAAATTTTAAGAGAAGATCAGGGCGTTTTGCTGGGACGAAATATCGAAAATATAAATATCCATAAGATAGAGAAGAAGCTACAATCAAATCCATACATCGCCTTTGCGAAAGTGTACGTAGAAATGGATGGTGTATTGCACATAGAAGTGAAGCAGCGCCAGCCGGTAGTGAGGATCTTAAACAGCAGCGGTCAGGATTTTTATATTGATAACGACGGCTTGAAAATGCCAATCTCATCAAATTTTACTGCAAATGTATTGGTGGCAACTGGAAATATAACAGAGGTTTTTGGAAGTAGAGTTGATACCCTGCATACCAAATTGGCTCATGATATTTATAAAACTGCTTTATTTATCAAGAGAGATACTTTGTGGGATTCGCAGATCGAGCAATTGGTTGTAGATCAAAAAAATGATATTGAACTGATTCCCCGCGTAGGTGATCAGCGCATCATTCTAGGTAATGCCGATTCTTTGGAAAAAAAGATGACTAACCTTTTGCTATTTTACAAGAAAGCAATGCCACAAGTAGGTTGGGATGCTTACAGAACAATTAATATTAAATATACCAATCAAATAGTTTGCGAAAAAAGAGATTCGACAGCAATTGCCAGGAAGCGAAAAACAATTTCATCTTCAGATAGTTTGAGAATACAACAAAAGGTAGCCGATTCGCTAATCAGAAATGTAATCAGCGATGCTATTGTAGAACAAACTGCTGCTGTTGTTCCGAAAAAGACGGAAACGAAAACCGCTGAGCCGAAAAAGCCAGAAGTGAAAGCAGTTGCTCCAGCACAGACTGAAATCAAAAAACCAGTAATAACAGCAGCTGTTAAGCCAAAGGAACAAAAGCCGGCGACTTCGGAAACAACGGAAAAGAAAAAAACAAATACAAAATCTGCAGCCCAAATGAAGCTGGAGAGAGAAAAAGAAATCAGAGCCCTAGAAAAACAATATAAAACTCAACAAAATTAACGAATATGGACAAGGCAAAATTTACCAGTCAGTCTCCCATTGTAGTAGGATTAGATATCGGTACTACAAAAATATGTGTTATCGTTGGCCGTAGAACCCAACATGGTAAGATAGAAATTTTAGGAATAGGAAAGGCAGAATCGGCGGGGGTGACACGAGGAGTAGTTTCTAACATTCAAAAAACAGTGCAGGGCATTGCTCAGGCGGTTGAGGTGGCGAGTGGACAATCAAATGTAGAAATACAGGTGGTAAATGTTGGTATTGCCGGACAACACATTAAAAGCTTGCAGCACCGCGGAATTTTAACAAGAAGAGAATTAAATAATGAAATCGGTAAAAAAGATATCGATAAGTTAATTGATGATATGTTTAAATTGGTGATGCCTCCAGGTGAGGAAATTATCCATGTATTGCCACAAGAGTTTACCATTGATAACGAACCTGGTATCAAAGATCCTATCGGGATGGCCGGCGTACGTTTAGAGGCTAATTTTCATATTATCTCCGGGCAGGTTACAGCGGTTAAAAATATAATCAAATGTGTAAATAACGCAGGATTGCAAACTCAGGATCTGATTCTTGAGCCATTGGCTTCTTCTGAATCGGTGTTGAGCGATGAAGAAAAAGAAGCAGGTATTGCATTGGTTGATATAGGTGGTGGAACTACCGATATTGCCATCTTTCACGAGGGTATTATTCGTCATACCGCTGTGATTCCATTTGGGGGAAATAGCGTAACTGAAGATATTAGAGAAGGTTGTTCAGTAATGCGCAACCAGGCTGAGTTATTGAAAACACGTTTTGGTTCTGCTTTGGCCGAAGAAAATAAGGAAAACGAAATTATTTGCGTTCCTGGTCTTCGTGGTCGTGAGCCGAAAGAAATTTCGGTTAAAAACCTGGCTTATGTTATCCAGGCCCGTATGGAAGAAATCATCGAGCATGTTTACTATGAGATCAAATCTTCTGGTTATGAGAAAAAGCTAATCGGCGGAATTGTAATCACGGGTGGTGGTGCTTTATTGAAACACTTATCGCAGGCGGTAGAATATGTAACGGGTTTAGATTGCCGCATCGGTTATCCAAATGAGCATTTATCTAAATATGAAGATATGCCAAAGGCGATTTACGATGATCTGAAAAGCCCAATGTATGCTACCAGTGTTGGTTTATTAATTAAAGGTATTCAGAAAGCTGAAGAATTAATTGAGGAAATGAAACAGCCAGGTGTATATGTAGAAAAGCCAAAAGCACAAAAAGAAAAAGAAAAACGCGGTCCAGGTTTATTTGATAAACTTCTAGCCAAAACAAAAACATTCATTCAAGATGATATGAATGTTAGCGATGAAGATTATCTGAAAAGCTAAGTTTTTTTCAACAACATGTGAGTTTTCCACATTCTTAACACTTGTGGAAAACGTCTGTTGAAAAAGTGTTAATATTACGTTGAGTAATGAACAGAATTTAAAACTTTTTAAACAACTGATTCATAAAGATATGCAGTTCGAAATGTTAAAAGATAAGTCATCAATCATCAAAGTAATTGGTGTTGGGGGCGGTGGCGGCAACGCAGTTAACCATATGTACCTGTCGGGTATTACTGGTGTAGACTTTATTATTTGTAATACAGATGCCCAAGCTTTGGAATCTAGTCCGATACCTAACAAGGTACAATTAGGCGCTAGTTTAACTGAAGGGATGGGTGCTGGTTCTATTCCGGAGGTTGGCAAAAACTCTGCGATAGAAAATATCGATGATATTAAAGCCATGTTGGGTAGTACAACCAAAATGTTGTTTATTACTGCTGGAATGGGTGGTGGTACCGGAACTGGTGCATCTCCCATTATTGCCAAAGCTGCTAAAGAACTTGATATTTTAACAGTTGCCATTATTACCACGCCATTCTCTTTTGAAGGAAAAAGACGTAAGCTTCAGGCTGATGAGGGCATGGAAGAATTGAAAAAATATGTAGATTCTTATTTGGTGATCTCTAATGATAGATTGCGTGAGATCTTCGGGAATTTAACGTTAGGTTCTGCATTTGGTCAGGCCGATGATATTTTAACAACAGCAGCAAAAGGTATTGCAGAGATCATCACGGTTCCAGGTTATATAAACGTGGACTTTAAGGATGTGCGTACTGTAATGAAAGAAAGTGGTGTCGCCATTATGGGAAGTCATGCAGCTGACGGTGAAGATCGTGCTTTACAAGCAGTTGAGGGTGCTTTAGCATCTCCACTATTAAAAGATAACGAAATTGAAGGTGCCCGATATATTCTATTGAACATCAGTTCTGGTGTTCAGGAAGTAACAATGGATGAAGTTTCCATCATTACTGATTACATTCAGGAAAAAGCAGGTTTATCTGCTGATTTAATTTGGGGGAACTGTACAGATGAATCATTAGGAGAGAAATTATCGGTAACTATTATCGCTACTGGCTTCCAAACATCTGAAGAGCGTGTTCATGAAGAGAAAAACAAAAAGAAGATTTCTTTATTAACTCCTGAAGAAGCGCCACTAGTTCGCCCAGTTGAGCCGATAAATTCTTTTATTCAGCCAAAAGCTGCTCCAAGTTACGAGCCGGTTTTGAAAGCTAAAGAGGAAGTTTCACAAGCTGATCTTTTCGGTGGAATGTTTGCGAAAGCTGAACCTCAAAAAGTTCAGGAGCCTGAAAATAATGTTGTTCGTCATACTTTAATTGAAGAAGAGCCTCAGGTAGAAGAACCACAGGAAACTGGTTTCGAGTTTGAAGTGAAATTGGCAGAAACCAATTTCGTGTTCGAAACACCAGCGGTACAACCTGCTCGGGAGCCAGAAGTGGAAATGTCTGTTGCGGGTTTGGATGATGACAAAAATGATGAATCAATGGAAGAGCAGTTGAAAAAATCTAAAGAACGTATCTTACGTCTGAAAGATTTAAGCATGAAATTGCGCACTACAAACGGCTTGCAAGAATTAGAAAATGAACCTGCTTACAAACGCAAACAAATGCAGTTACAGCAAGTCCAACATTCTTCTGAATCGCAGGTAAGTCGTTTCACTTTAAGTAACGATCAAGATGGTGGTACAGAGATTAGACCAAACAATTCTTTCTTACACGATAATGTTGATTAAATCAAACCAAATATAATTTTAAAGCCTCGATTTACTATCGGGGCTTTTTTGGCATAAATTTCGAGTGTTAGAAATCTTATTGACAAGCGGAAGATTAATCTGATTGATTTTAAGCCAAATAAACCGTAAATTCGCAAAATTTTTATTATCAAAAACACATAATACATTGGATATATTTGAAAAGATAGCAAAGCACATGGGCCCGCTTGGTCAACACCAAAAATGGTCTCATGGGTATTTCTCGTTTCCAAAATTAGAGGGAGAAATTGCACCTCACATGCAATTCAAAGGAAAAGAGCATTTGGTTTGGAGCTTAAACAATTATTTAGGTTTAGCCAACCACCCAGAAGTTAGAAAAGCAGATGCTGATGCAGCTGCAGAATTTGGTATGGCTTACCCGATGGGTGCCCGTATGATGAGTGGAAACTCCAAATACCACGAACAATTGGAGCAGGAACTTGCAGCATTTGTGGGCAAACCTGATGCATTTTTATTGAATTATGGTTATCAGGGGATGGTTTCTATCATCGATACTTTGGTGGATAGAAATGATGTGATTGTGTATGACGGCGAATCTCATGCTTGTATTATAGATGGTCTTCGTTTACACATGGGTAAACGTTTCGTGTACCAACACAATGATATTACAAGTGCGAAAAAACAATTAGAGCGTGCTACGAAATTAACCAAAGAATCTGGCGGAGGTATTTTATTGATCACCGAAGGTGTTTTTGGTATGAGTGGAGCGCAAGGTAAACTAAAAGAGATTGTTGATCTAAAGAAAGAGTTTGATTTCCGTATTTTGGTTGATGACGCTCACGGTTTTGGTACGATGGGTAAAACAGGTGCAGGTACGCACGAAGCTCAGGATTGTATCGAAGGTATTGATGTTTACTTCGGAACCTTTGCGAAATCGATGGCTGGTATTGGCGCTTTCGTAGCGTCTACTGAGGAGATTACCAACTTTTTAAGATATAATATGCGTTCACAAACTTTTGCTAAGGCGTTGCCAATGCCAATGGTTAAAGGATTATTAAAACGTTTGGAATTGTTAAAGAGCAAACCAGAACTTAAAGATAAGTTGTGGGAAATTGCGATGACTTTACAAAAAGGACTACGTGAAAGAGGCTTCGATTTAGGTGTAACTGATTCTGTGGTAACGCCAGTTTTCTTAAAAGGAGAGCTTACTGATGCTACAGCAATCACGTTCGATTTACGCCAGAACTACAGCATTTTCTGTTCGATTGTTGTTTATCCGGTAATTCCGAAAGGAATGATCGAGCTTCGCCTAATTCCAACAGCTGTACACACATTAGAAGATGTTCAACGTACCTTAGATGCTTTTAGCGAGGTTGCTGAAAAGCTTGAAAATGGCTATTATAAAGAGAATCAGTTTGCAATAGCTTAATCGATAATTATATTTTAAAAGCCCTTTAAACTAGTTGAGGGCACTGAAAAAGTAGACATAAATTGGTCTTCAAACTCAACAGCGGATGAATAGCTTTTAAAAGTTGTTCATCCGCTTTCTTTTTTGAGACATTTCAGTTTCTTATTTGATAACGTACATTCCATTCGATATGGAGAGCTGGAGCAAACTGTTAGTTTGATCTATAGAATTATATAGATTATTATCCTTTTTTTCAAAATTTGAGAATTCTCTTAAGATTAACCACAAATATCGCAAGTGCACTTTGCATTCTCATGTTTTCCAGGCCATAGGAATTTGCTCTGTCATATCCATGAACATTTTTCAATTCACTATTTTTTGCTTCAATTTTATATCTATGTCTTGATTTTTCCCTGAAGTACTCGCTTTGCTGGAATATTTCCTGTTCTTTATGCTCATCTGGCTTTATTGTAACCGAGTACGTTCTGCTTTTAGCTTCTGCCTTGTAGCAGCCATCTCTTAGCGGGCATGTTTTACATTTTTCGACGTCGAAATAATAGGTCATTGCCTGGTTTTTCCTGTCTACCTTTCTGCCCTGTACCCGTTTGTACATAGCCAGGTGCCCTGCAGGACATACGAACATATCGGCATCTTTGTTATAATCAAACTTTTCTTCCTCTTTTCTTGCGCCATGGGTAATGGCAGGGTTCATCCTGGCAACTATCCTTAACTTATTTCCCTTCACATCACAGAGCTTGAGATTGTTCTTCCCGGCATAAGCTGCATCACCTATGATGGTATCCACCTCCATTCCGTTTGCCTGGGCCTGGTTCAACAGTTTTGGTAGTTCAGGCCCGTCTCCTTTCTCTGCTGATGTGACAACAGCAGCCGTTATAATACGCTCCTCTGTCATTGCCAAATGAGTTTTGTAGCCAAAAAAGCTGCTGTCGGCTGTTTTGTGGCCAGTCCTAGCATCCATATCTTTGGATATTGTATAATTCTCCCGGGTGTCTTCAACTGTTTCCTTTAACAGGTTCAGTTTCTCCTTTACTGCAGGGATCTCACTTAGTGTTTCATCAGACTCGATAAGTTTTTGCAGTTCGCTAGAGTATTCTATTTCCCTTAGGATATCGTTTGATTCATTCTTCTGGGGCATCCGGGTTTTGAAATCATCATCCATTGAATATACTGCTCTTCGAAGCAACTTCGAACGTTGTCTTAATACCTCAATAGGTGAATATGGGTTGGATCTGGAAAGTGAATGCGTAGCATCGACAATGATGGATTTGGATTTTATAATACCCTTCTCTAGGGCTAAAGAAACGGTTTTTCCAATCAACAGGTTTAAGAGATCCATATCCTTAAGACGAAGCTTTCGGAACTTGGTCAGCGAGCTTGGATTGATCACGTCTTCTTCAGGGGACATCTCCAGAAAATATTTAAAGGACATATCATAGCGGGAACGATCCACGACATCAACATCAGAAATGGTATAGATCGTCTTCAATAACAAATATTTGAACATGCGCACCGGACTCTCAGCATTACGGCCATTGTCCGGGCAGTATTTGCCTATTAGCTCATCATAGATAAAGCTAAAATCTATTAGCTCATTAATCTTGCGAAGTAAATTCTCCTTAGGAATAATCAGGTCATAAAGCCTGGAAAACTCGCTAAACTGGATTTTTTGTTGTTGAAGAAGCATCTTAAAGGCAGTAATTATATAACTTTAAAATACAAAAAAAGGAGCAGAAAAACTAATTTTCTACTCCTTTTATCCTTTTTAAAAAGGGACTTTTTCAGTGCCCTCAACTAGTTTAAAGGGCTTTTTTGTGAGTGAGTTTTCTTAATATACTGTAAGTGAGCTTGTTGCTTTTTAATTTATAATTACTGATGTTCATAAAACGTTTCAGTGTGGAAAAAAACGGCATTAACGGCGATTTTTATTCAGTTAAAAATTTTTGTTTCTACAACAAACCTATTAAATTAGAGTTATATAATTAAAAATCAAACCTTTAAAATTGTAGGAGTACTAAAAAATGAAAAAATTTGAAGAAGTAAAAAGTCTGGTTGCAGCTTTAGAAGCTGATGCAGACAAATTTTATAACAAAGGAAACAGTGCCGCAGGAACAAGAATTCGTAAAGGCATGCAGGATTTGAAAAACTTAGCTCAGGCGATCCGTTTGGAGGTTCAGGACACTAAAAATAAAGCTTAAGCGATATAGATATTTAAAGAAGTCAAGTTTTTTGAACTTGACTTCTTTTGTTTTTTAAGCAAATTGACCTAATTTTTCAATCTCTTTGATAATGGATTGTTCTAGTGTTGAAGACACTTTAATCAATGGTAACCTTACTGTATCATCACAAACACCCAAATGTTTAAGTGCAGCTTTTATTCCCGCTGGGTTTCCTTCTGCGAAAGCTAGACGGGTAAATTCTACCAAACTTAAGTGTGCAGGAGTAGCGCCTTTAAAATCGCCGGCTAAACATTGTCTCACTATATCAGAAAACTGTCGTGGTAAAGCATTTGCAATTACAGAAATAATTCCCGATGCACCTAAAGCAATCATGGGCAGGGTAATAGGATCATCACCAGAAATTAATAGAAAATCTTCTGGTTTATCCCTCATAATTTGATTAAATTGGTCAAAACTCCCCGAAGCTTCTTTAGTTGCAATGATATTTTTGAAATCATGCGCCAATCTGCAAGTCGTTTCCGGAGTCATGTTACTCATCGTTCTTCCTGGAACGTTGTATAGAATTAAATCCAAAGCTGAAACCTCGGCTAAATATTTATAGTGTTGATAAATCCCTTCCTGAGTTGGTTTGTTGTAGTAAGGACTTACAGATAAAATGGCACTATAGCCGGTTGCATCAAAGGATTTGATATCTTCTGCAACTGCCAAGGTATTATTTCCACCAATGCCAGCAACTAATGGTAATCTATTGTTGTTTATTTCAGCAGTATAGGCCCACACCTTCTTCTTTTCCTCCTTGGTCATCGTAGCGGTTTCGCCGGTTGTACCTAAAGAAACGAGGTAATCTATCCCTCCGTCGACCAAGTGATTAATCAGGTTTTTTAAACCATCATAATCAACAGATCCATCTGTGTTGAAAGGTGTAACCAATGCCACACCAGTACCCTGAAATTTGTTCATTTTAATTTATAATTATTGAATTTTGAATAAGAGATTAAATGAATGTGTTAAGCATTCTATCGTTCACTCATTCAATCACGCTCTTATTTTATTTTATCATTTCTAAAAGTTCTGCATCACTGATGATGGGAATATTTAGTTTGGTTGCTTTCTCTAACTTGGATGGTCCCATATTATCACCGGCTACCAAATAATTTAATTTACCTGATATTCCGCTCAAAATTTTTCCACCATTTGCCTCAATAATATCTTTCAGTTCTTCGCGGCCATAATTTTCAAAAACGCCCGAAATTACGAATGTTTTTCCAATAAGTTTATCACTGGCCAGTTCAATTACCTTTTCTTCAATTTCGAACCGCAAACCCGCTACTTTTAATAGTTGAACCTGCTCTAAATGCTCTTTTTTTGCGAAATATTCAACAATGCTTTCGGCAATGCGTTGCCCAATTTCATCTATGGCAATTAATTCGTCCATTGTAGCACGAGATAAGTTGTCAATATTTTTTACGCCAGCGGCTAGTTTCTTTGCTACCGTTTCGCCCACATAACGAATACCTAATCCGAAAAGCACTTTCTCAAATGGCATTTCTTTTGATTTTTCGATTCCAGCAAGCATGTTTTCAATAGAGCGTTCGCCAAACCGATCTAAGCTTTTTAACTGATCTGATTTTAAATGTAAAGTATAAAGATCGCTAATGTGATTAACTAAGCCATGTTTATAAAAAGTTTCAATAGTTTCATCACCGAGGCCATCAATGTTCATCGCTTTGCGTGAAATAAAATGTTGAATTTTTCCGACGATTTGTGGCGGGCAACCTTCATCGTTCGGACAATAGTGCACCGCTTCTCCTTCTTTTCTAATCAGTTCAGTGTCGCATTCCGGGCAGTTGTGTAGATAATGAACACGATTGGAGCCTTCAACTCTTTTATCTAAATTCACTTTTATTATTTTTGGAATGATTTCTCCGCCTTTTTCAACGTAAACCGTATCGCCCACATGTAAATCCAATCTTTCGATTTCGTTTGCATTATGCAAAGTAGCTCTTTTAACAGTCGTTCCTGCCAATAAAACAGGCTTTAAATTAGCTACGGGCGTTACTGCGCCAGTTCGACCAACCTGATAGGTTACCTTCTCTAAAACGGTTTCCACTTCAGCAGCTTTATATTTATAGGAGATTGCCCAACGCGGAGATTTAGCTGTAAAACCAAGTTCTTGTTGCTGGGCATAACTGTTTACCTTAATCACGATTCCATCAATATCGTAACTCAGTTTAAAACGTTCGGTTTCCCAATGGTGAATGAATGCCAGGACATCATCAATATTTTTGACCAAGCGATTGTGCTCGCACACATGAAAGCCCCAATTTTTAACCTCCTGCAGGCTATCCCAATGATTTTTAAATTCGTTTTTATCGGTGTATAGAAAATAGATGAAACCATCTAGAGGTCTCTTCGCAACTTCCTTGCTGTCTTGCATTTTTATCGTTCCGGAAGCAAAGTTGCGTGGATTAGCGTAAGGAATTTCTCCTAATTCTTCACGTGCAGCATTTAAACGCAGAAACGCGGCCTTATGCATAAAAATCTCTCCCCGAATTTCGAAATGCTCTGGTGCTTTTTCAGTTTTGATTTGATGCGGGATAGTATGGATGGTTTTAACATTATTTGTCACGTCATCACCTTTGGTTCCATCGCCACGGGTTACTGCTCTTAGCAATTTTCCGTTTTCATAAGTGAGGCTGATTGATAATCCGTCAAACTTTAATTCACAAACGTATTCAAAGTTATCGCCGATTGCTTTTCGAATCCGTTCGTCAAAATCGCGAAGATCCTGTTCATTATAAGTATTACCCAGCGATAACATTGGGTATTTATGATTTACGGTAATGAAGTTTTTGGTAATGTCGCCACCTACGCGTTGAGTAGGAGAGTTTGGATCAGCAAAATCAGGATTTGCCTTTTCTAATTCAGCAAGATGCTTAAGCTTTTTATCAAACTCATAATCGCCAATGGTTGGCATAGCCAGCACATAATAATTGTAATTATGCTGGTTTAACTCGGCAACCAGCGCATCCATTTCTTCTTTAATTGCAAATAGCGACATAAGAGCAAATATAAAAAAAGGATGAGTTGCTTTAGGATTCGTTTGGAAAAATAATTAACTGCCGGATAATTGATCCGATATCTCCTCGAAAATTTTCGTAAAATCTTTCTCCAGCGTTTCCTTAAATATTCCCAATTGAAATGTTAGCGCTGCCAATTGCTTTTCGTTTAAAGTTTCTGGCCACAAACGCATGCAAATTCTATTTAGCGCATAGCTGATGTTTTCTAATTTTTGATAGCTTAAAAGGTACTTGCTACTAATGAAACCTTCCATGAATTTAAAAAAAACCGACTGATCTTTCAAGCCACAATGCGTAAGGAAATCTCCTAGTGATTCCTTTTTCACCGCCGATAATTTGTCGTAAAAATGATTTACCTGAATGAGATTATGTTCTATTAGTAGGTGATCAAGTATCAGTTCTAACCCGATGTGTGCTAAAAACGAGGGTCGAACAGGCGTATCTTCGACAATTGGTTTTATAAGGAACTTCAATTCAGTAGTTTTTTCCAAGAAAAAATTGGAAGAGTGGAAAAGTAAATCAACTGCGAGATGTCTTTTCCAGCCTCTTAATAGCGATTCTTCATCAGGATTTCCTAAGAAAAGGAATTCGTTTTTTTGAGGGTATAAATTGGCTTCTTTGGAAGCGTTTTTTATTAAGTCAGGCAATACTGTTCCCAAAACCACATTGGCATCATCATTTGATTTATCGAAGTAGTAGTGGGACAGGAAATTCATGCTCACAAGTTAATGTTTTCTTTATTGCCTAAAAACTGAAATGGGTAAATGTTCGGGTTCGAACCTGTATTGTTTTGTAAGTTAATTATTTATAAATTTAATTACCATAATTGATCATCATGCCTCATCCCAAAACTTACAGGATTCTTTCTTTAGATGGAGGCGGATCCTGGGCGCTTATTCAAGTAAAATGTTTAAGAAAGCTCTTTGCAGAAACTTTTAATAATCCTGATCCAACAGGGCATGAGGTATTGTCAAAATTCGATTTGGTGGCTGCCAATAGTGGCGGGAGCCTCGTTGCCGCCGCTATGGCCGAGAACCTTCGTTTATCAGAAATTGAAAAGATTTTTGGCGATGAACAATTGAGGAGTAAGGTATTTTCCAGATTAAGTTTTTTTGAAAAAAGTTTGCTTTCCAGCGTAGCTCGAATTTTCAAAATAGGTGCAAAATATGCTACAAAACGAAAATATCAAGCCTTAAAAGATATTCTCCCAAAAATATCACAAATTGATCTGATGCACATTCCACAACATGTTGCGGTTAACGGAGATATCAAAACTCAGTTTTTAATTATCGGATACGATTACTATCGTAACCGGGCAGAAATGTTTCGAACAGATTGCGATAGCTTGGCATCTACATCGGTAATAGAGCGGAAACTTAAAAATTTGCCTGCTACTGCCAAAACGCCTTCAGATTGTTTAGTGAGTTTGGTTGAGGCCATTCACGCTTCGAGTACGGCACCCGTTAATTACTTTAACGAACCTGCGGCGTTCAAAGTAAATAATAAGCTCAAATTTTATTGGGATGGCGGCGTAACAGGTAATAATAATCCAGTTTTAGCAGCCGTTACTGAGGCCATTTGCAACCGCGAGCAGTATCAAATTGAGCACATTCAAGTTCTTTCAATAGGTACGGGATCGGTTTCGCAACTGCAATACGATGAAGAAATTCCTGTGCGTTACAATGAATTGAAAGCGAAACACGAAGCGCCTGGTTTGATCAAGGATATCCAAAAAATGGGAACCAGTATTTTGAACGATCCGCCTGATACAGCAGCTTTTATAGCTTACATGATTTTGAATTCATCGATGCCTGCAAAACCTATAGATTTTATCAGAATGAATCCTGTATTGCGCCCTATGATGGTTAATGATACAGCTGGTAAACATTGGGATTTGCCCGTAGGTATAAACAAAGACGAATATGTGGCGCTAAATGCCACTGATATGGATGCTGTTGAAGATAAGGAAGTATCTTTAATCATTAAATTGTGCGAGAATTGGTTGGGCAATTCAGGCGTTCCAAACCAGGCTATTCGCAGCGACAGTGCGCTAAATTGTTTAATTGGCCATGCTGATTTTAACGCTGCCAAGGCTGATTTTAAAAGCTGGTTTACACTTACCAACTAATTTGCTTTAAACTAAGCTAAAATTTTATCTTTGCACGCACAATTATAAAAGTGTTTGTACAATGACGAATTTTGTTGAAGAATTAAGGTGGCGTGGCATGCTGCATGATATTATGCCGAATACTGAAGAAAAGTTAAACGAAGGTATGACTTCTGGTTATATCGGATTTGACCCAACTGCAGATTCTTTACATGTTGGCCATCTCACTCAAATCATGACTTTAATTCATTTCCAGAAAGCTGGTCATAAGCCTTATGCTTTAGTTGGTGGTGCTACAGGAATGGTGGGCGATCCATCAGGAAAATCTGATGAGCGTAATTTGCAAACACCGGAGATGATTGAACACAACCTGAAAGGGATGAAGAAGCAATTGGCTAAATTCTTAACCTTTGAGGATGGTGGCAATGGTGCCGTGATGGTAAACAACGCCGATTGGTTTAAGGATATGAATCTTTTCACCTTCATTAGAGACGTTGGTAAACATATTACCGTTAACTATATGATGGCAAAGGATAGCGTAAAAAGACGCTTAGAAGGTGATTCTGGATTGTCATTTACCGAATTTTGCTACCAGTTGATTCAGGGATACGATTTTTATCATTTATGGAAAAACGAAAACTGTTTGGTTCAAATGGGTGGATCAGACCAGTGGGGAAATATTGTTACCGGAACAGAACTGATTAGAAGAAAAGATGCTGGAACAGCTTATGCGATTACTACGCAATTAATTAAAAAAGCCGACGGAACAAAATTCGGTAAAACCGAAAGTGGTGCGGTTTGGTTAGATCCCGAAAAAACTTCTCCATATAAATTTTATCAGTTTTGGTTAAATGCATCAGATGATGATGTTAAAAAATGGATCAGAATATTTACGCTAAAAACCAAAACCGAAATCGAAGCTTTAGAGGCTGAACATGATACAGCACCGCACTTGCGAATTTTGCAAAAAGCGTTGGCTGAAGACATCACCGTTAAAACGCACTCGGTAGAAGCGTTAGAAACAGCAATCAAAACTTCCGAATTTTTATTCGGAAACGGATCTCTTGAATTTTTGAAAACCCTTTCGGAAAGACAAGTATTAGAGATGTTCGAGGGAATTCCTCAATTCAAAATTTCGAAAGCAGAACTGGCTAATGGAATAGATGCTGCTACATTACTGGCTGAGAAAGCTTCCGTATTTCCTTCAAAAGGAGAAACCAAAAAGTTGATTCAAGGTGGCGGTGTTTCGGTAAATAAAGAAAAGGTTGGTGAAGCAACACAGATCTTCAATGCCGATCATTTGATTAATGATCAATTCATCGTTGTTCAGAAAGGTAAGAAAAACTATTTCCTGCTGATCGCGGAATAAGATTCAGTAAAATATTTTGTTTCAAAAAGTCTTAGATCATTCTAGGACTTTTTTTTGAGACTTTTTTATTACCAGACAAAATGCATATATTTGGGTAAGATTGTCGGTTATGAAAAGGAAAGTTGAAGAGTCAAAAGTTGTTGAAGAGCGAATAATAGCTTACGGAAACGTCATGCATACACCTATGGTGGCCATGATGGGTAATTCCTTCGCCAATTATTCTGATTATGATTTGCTTAAACTCGCCCGTAAAGGGATTGCCAAAAAATCAATAACTGCTCTAGCAAAACAGATTTCTTTAACGATAGAAGAAATTGCCGCAGTATTACACATTTCGGATAGAACTTTACAACGGTATACGCCAGATACATTGGTTAAAACGGAGTATGCCGATCGGGCCATTGAACTTGCAAGGTTATACGAAAGGGGCATTGAGGTTTTAGGTAGTGCCAAAGCATTTAACAGTTGGATAAAATCTCCCAATTATGCATTAGGTGGCGAAATTCCTTTTGATCTTTTAGATACACATATTGGTTTCACCATCGTATCAGACATTTTAGGCCGAATCGAGCACGGGATATTTAGTTAATGTTAATCTATAGAATTTCATCTTCAAAATATATTGAAGATTTAAGTGGCGCTGGTGCTAAACAATACGGCGGCCGGTGGAATAATAAAGGAACAGCTGTTGTGTATTTGGCGGAAAGCAGAGCCATGGCAGTAATGGAAGTACTAGTGCATTTAAGTCCAGAGCAAGTAGACCGCCCTTTTGTTCTTGCTACATTTGATGTACCAGATGATAAAATATATGACATCAGCATTTTTGATTTGCCTGAGGATTGGAGAGATCCTCAGACAGCGGATGAACTAAAAAAAATAGGCGATAAGTTTGTTCGCGATGGAATTTATCTGTTGATGAAGGTTCCATCCATTATACTTGAGGAAGAATTTAATTTTATTATCAATCCTCACCATCCAGATAGTAAAAAAATTAAGCTTGTAAACAGAAGAGACTTCGTTTTTGATAAAAGATTTAAAACTTAGTTACTGCACCAACAAATTACAACCTCTAATATCGGCATTATCAAACCTACCTAAAACTTCAAAACTGCCATCGCTGTTGACTCTGCCTAAATCCTGCGTAGCAATAAAAGAGCATGAATTTATATTTGCTAAATCGATTACATTAATGCCACCGGTTTTTCCGTTTTTTACTAACGATAATGGGTCATTCGTATCACGAATCAAAACTTTCATCCACTTGGGGCAGTTGAAAACCCCATCACCTAAAGAATAAGCCTGAGAGAGCAATTCCGTCATTCCGTATTCGCTATGGATGGTGGGTACGCCAAAACCTTGAGTCAATTGTGCATGCAACTCTTCCCGAACCATTTCTTTGCGTTTTCCTTTCATTCCACCGGTTTCCATTACAATTAAATCAGGGAAATCGATATCGAAATTTTCAATAAAATCAAGTAGGGCATAGGTTACGCCAATTAAAACAGTTGGTTGGTTATTCGTTTTAAGGGCAAGCAAAGTTTGGTACAAATCATCATGATTATAAAGGAAATAACCGCTTTCAAGATGATTGCTTTTTTCGATTAAATCGTTAACCATATAAATTAAAGAAGAGCCCGACCGCTGTTGGTAGGAGGGAAGCAAGGCTAAAAAACAATAATTGCGAATGTTTCCGTAAAATTGATCAAAAGCTTGTAGATAGCTTTGCTCGTAAAGTTTTACATTGGTTACGTGATGACTGCTTTGAATCATTCCAGTGGTGCCCGAACTGCTAAAGGTGATTTCAACAGGAAGTTGACTGCTTAAAATACTGTGCGTTTTAAAAAAGCTGATGGGAAGAAAGGGAATTTCTTCCAGGCGCTTTACTTCCGCCACATCAACTTTTAAATGATGAACGTATTGCCTGTAAATTTCACAATGCGTAACCTGGTGGTTAAAAACGGACAAAGCATGAGCACTAAACTCATCATCATTGTGTATTGAAAAGATATCTTCAGTAAGCAGCATCACCCTGCAAAAGTACGAAGCATTATGCTAACTTCTCGTCAGTTTTTTTAGCAAGCATGGCCATTCTAAAATGATAGCCACAAAAACCGCTGATGCCGGCAACCAATCCGCTTAATATTCCGGTAACTAATAGTAGCGCCCACCAAATTTTAATTCCTGTCATTACTGCAACGCGACCCGCCAAAACGTTGTCGTTAGGTAAACTTTTAAATAAAGCATAGCCAATCCACAGTAAAAAAATGGCAAAGAAAGATTGCCAGAAGGCAATCTTAGCTGTTTTACCGATAATGCCACAGGTGGCAAACACAACTACAATAATTACCCACCAAGGCGCAATCATTTGAAGTAAAAAACAAATTATGACGATAACGATAAATACCATTTTAAACTATTTTGAAATTTTTAAACGAGAGATTATTTTTCCGGATTTATCATCAGGAGTTTGCATGTAAAACAAGTCATACAGCTGACCACTTGCCCAGGTATCCACCATATTATCATAAAATTTACTGCCCGGATTTCCAGATTGACCGCCTGGGTAAACACCATGACCTTTTGGCGTTTTACCTAGTTCAATCACCATCCTCCATGATGGTCCGTTGGTTTCACTGATGGCATTAATGGTGCTTTTTGCTCCACCAATTTGGAGAATTTTAGAACCGAAACCTGGAATTTTCGCAAGGTGTGGTACATTCGTTTGCTTTACATTGCTCCATCGCCAATCTTTATTTATCGGGCCAAAACGGCGTTCTAAACTATCGCAACTGTATTTGAAAGCTTCGTTTACCAAATCAGGAAGTGTTTCTTTTTGCTTGGTGTTGATGTTGTCATACCACTTGGCATTTGGTTCTTTCAAGATCATTTCCACGGTACGGTCTCTCGAAGGATAACGCATCGGAATGCCTTTCACTACAAATTCATCATTCCAGATATTGAAAGCTAAACGCTTGGTCCAGATTTCAAAAACGCTGGCTGCAATTTCATCCGCATCGTAACGTTTGCTCCACTTGTTTATATAGCTCAAGGCTTCTTTTTGTGTCGCATTTAAACTTTCTGGGTTTAACAACGGTACGACTGCCGGCAGAACGTTTTGAGCCAAAATGCTGTAGTTATCGGTTTGCATTAGCCTAATGCTGTCCATCGTTGCTTTGCTCATGGCACCTAAGCGATCATTAATTCTCTTTCCTCTTTCGTAGGGCGCAAATTCCCAATTGATGTAATAAGGGTAAGTTGGGTCGGTTGAGGATTGATTTGCCGAACTTACGAAGCCACGTGGTGGGTTTTTGACTGTTGGGTTTTGAACCGCTGGAATCCATCCCTGCCAATCATAAGCCGGATCGGTTCCATCTAAAATAAACTTACCTTGTTCTTTCCATTTTAGTGGAAATTTTCCATTTGGTGTAATGGCGATATCGTTATCTATACTGGCGAACACAAAATTTTGAGCTGGTGCGGTATAAAATGTGAGTGCCTTGCGGTAATCGTTATAGTTACTTCCTCGATTCAGATAATAAAAAGTCATCAACTCGTTTGACCGATCGTGTGCAATCCATCTCAATGCATCTCCAACGGGCACGTTATCGGCTCTGCCATATTTAGGTTTTTGAAAATAAACTACAGGACCATGGTGCGTATAGTAAACCGTATCGATTTCATCTTTGCTTCCACGGATTTTGATGTTTTCTAAACGCCTGGTTGTTTTGTTCCATTTGTTATTGTACCAATATTCATTGTGCGATGAATCCTTGAATTTAATCTGATAGAAATCCAGCACATCGGCAGCAACATTGGTTACGCCCCAGGCAATTTTTTGGTTAAAACCTATAATTACTCCTGGTGCACCAGGTAAAGAAACGCCATAGGTATTTACCCCAGGTGCATGTAGCTGAATCTGGTACCAGATAGATGGAAGCGTTAAATCCAAGTGTGGATCATTGGCTAGAATTGGATATCCAGAAGCCGTTTTCGAGCCAGAAAGTGCCCAATTGTTACTTCCAATACCTTCAATTTTTTCTTTTGTTTTTACATCGCCCGTGGTGGCATCGGTAAAGCTTTGAGGCGTTTTTGGAGTTGTTAAAGGGGTGAAATCCCACTTGCTACCCACGGGAATGATTGGGTCTTCTTTAAAAGGATAATCAGGAAAAAGATCTTTGGTGACTTCAGGTCCAAATTTTTTCAGAATGTTAGTCATGTAAAACTCGTCGGAACCCATTGCCAAAACGGCCGACATTTGTTTCAATAACAGGGCGCACTTAATAGGCGTCCAGTTTTCAGGTTTAAAATCCAGTAACTTATATTCCAGCGGGTAATTAGAATGAGAAAGCGTTTTGATATAAGCATTGATGCCTTCAGTATAAGCTAAAATCATTTCTTTGGCTTTTGGGTCGGCCATCATTCCTTTTAGCGAATGTTCAGCGCCATAAACCATGCCCATTCTACGTTGGTAACGATCAACTTCAATTGCTTTTTCTCCAACCACTTCACTAATTCTTCCTGCGGCAAAACGCGTTTGAAAATCCATTTGCCAAAGGCGATGCATGGCTGTTACGTAACCTTGTGCCAAATAAAGATCGTGATCGTTTTGGGCGAAAATATGAGGGATCATTCTGTCATCAAAAACGATTTCGATTTTATCAATTGCGCCTTTAATTTTTGCTTTATGATTAAAAATAAAATGATTGTTTTCAGCATTTTGCCAAAACCCCATAAAAGGGTTCAGAAATTTCAGCAGCGGCGGATTTTGGCCAATTTTCGTATTAAATAAAAAGGCGAGTGTTATGGGAATTATTACACAGAATAGAGCTTTAATTTTATTCATAAATAATGGTTAGCTGAAAACTATCAGGTGACTAAGATAAAGTAAAATGGTGATTTTAATTGAATGAAAATACAACAAACTGATTATCAATCCAAATTATAAAATGAATCGAAATTATTATGCAAACATAATTTGTTTAATTCAAAAAAAGCATTTAAGTTTATCCTAACTAATAATACAACTAACCAAATTTTAATCATTTATGAGTAGGAACTTTACACAAATCTTGTATGTGTTATTCTTTGTATTTGCAATAAATATTGCGGCAAAGGCACAGAACATCACGGTTAGTGGAACCGTTAAAGATAAGGAATCAAAACAAGGCCTCGCTGGAGTAAGTGTAACCATAAAAGGTCAAACTGGTGGTACTGCATCATCTGGTGATGGAAGTTTTTCTTTCAGTACATCTGCCAAAGTGCCATTTACTTTAGTGGCATCTTATGTAGGCTATGGCACAGTAGAGCGTCAGGTAACTGGCAACACTGCTGGAATTAACATCGAATTGGAAGGCGCTGTAGTTTTAGGAGGTGATGTGGTGGTTTCTGCATCGAGAACTCCGGAACGTATATTAGAATCGCCTGTTTCTATAGAGCGAATGAGCGCTGCTTCAATTAGAGAAATTGCTGCACCATCTTTTTATGATGCCTTGAACAACATGAAAGGTGTAGAAAGTAGCATGCAAAGCTTAACCTTTAAATCCATTAATACACGTGGTTTCAACTCAAATGGTAATACCCGTTTCAATCAATACATCGATGGAATGGATAACCAGGCGCCAGGTTTGAACTTTTCAGTTGGTAATATTGTGGGTATTACGGAACTTGATGTAGATAATGTAGAACTTTTACCAGGAGCTTCATCCGCTTTATATGGTGCTGGCGGTATTAATGGTACTCTACTAATGACTTCTAAAGATCCATTCAAATATCAGGGTGCTAGTTTTCAATACAAAACAGGCATTAACCACGTAAATGATGATAACAACAGCGTACAGCCTTTTAACCAATTGGATGTTCGTTTAGCAAAATCATGGAACAATAAGTTTGGGGTTAAAGCGGCTTTCTCGTTTTTACAGGCGAAAGATTGGATGGGTACCAACTATTCGAACTTTGATCGCAATGCAAGAACGTTCAAATCTGGAGACCGCAATAGCGACAACAACTACGATGGAATAAATGTTTATGGCGATGAGGTGAGTCAGAACATGCGTAATGTAGCTTTAAGCGTTCAAAATGCAACGATATCAGGAATCAATGCTGGTTCTGGTGGTGCTATTCCAAATATTAAAGCTTTGATGGATGGTGCTTTTGGGGCAGCTATTCCTAATGCGGCACAACAGGCAGGTTTTCTGGCTGGTTTGCCAGCTGGCTTACGTCCTGCGGTACAAAATTATCTTCCATTTTATGTGGGCTTAAAAGCAAACTTAATTCCAGATCAAAATGTATCGAGGACAGGTTACAATGAGCGTGATTTGGTAGATTATGATACCAAATCGTTGAAAGCTTCCGGTGCGGTGTATTACAACATCACCAATACCATTCAAGCAGTTGCACAGGCAAACTGGGGCACAGGAACTTCGGTTTATACAGGTTCCGATCGTTACTCTTTGCGAAACTTCAATATTGGTCAGTACAAATTAGAGGTTAAAGGGCAAGATTTCTCTATTAAAGGGTACACCACCCAAGAGCGTTCAGGCGATTCATACATTTCGTCTATTTTAGGAAGTTATATTAATGAAGTATCTAAAGCATCAACCACTTGGTTTCCACAATATATTGGAAATTACGCAGGTGCAAGAGCCGCCGGACAAAGTGATGCTGCTGCCCATGTAACTGCAAGAGGTGTAGCTAACCAGGGTAGATTTGAGCCAGGTAGCCCGCAGTTTGAAACCGCTAAACAAAATATTATGAACACCAACATTAGCACCACTAATTTCGGTTCGGGTGTTTACGGTGCTAAGTTTGACGACAAATCGAATTTATACCACTACGAAGGAATGTACAATTTTACCAATGCCTTTAACAATGTGGTAGAGTTTCAAGTGGGTGCTTCATATCGTTTGTACGATTTAAATTCGGCAGGAACAATCTTTAACGATTTAACCAGTTCTATCGACATTAATGAATATGGCGCTTTCGCTCAAATAGGTAAAAAACTATTTAATGATAAAGTGAAATTTACTTTTGCCGGTCGTTATGATAAAAGCATGAATTTCGAAGGCCGTTTTACCCCACGTATTACCGGGGTTTTCACCGTAGCTAAAAACAATAACATCAGGGCTTCTTACCAAACTGGTTATCGCAATCCAACCACTCAAAATCAATACATCGATTTATCAGTGGGAGGTGGATCGCAACGTTTAATTGGTGGTTTGCCTGAAGTTATGTTCGGTAAATACAATTTGAATACTAATAAAGCATTTACCGATGTGAGTTACCGTGCTTTCTTGGCATCAGCCGCAACAGGCACGCCAAACCCTGCTTTATTGCAGCAATATACCTTTGATGCGAGAGGTGTTCGTCCGGAAAGTGTGCAGTCTTATGAGTTAGGTTACAAAGGATTAATCTTGCCGAACCTATTGATTGATGCTTATGGTTATTATAATATTTACAAAGATTTTATTACCGCTGTAGATGTTTACCAGAACGTGGGCACTTTAGCCAGTCCAACTTTTGTTAAGTTTGGAGTTCCGGTAAATGCTGAAGGAGAAGTAACCTCTTATGGTGCGGCGTTAGGGTTAGATTATTTAGTGGGTAACTACAATTTTAGTGGAAACGTTTCATACAATCAAATTGGCGATCTTCCGGTAAATTATATTAACGATTTTAATACACCAAAAGTTCGCTTCAACCTGGGCTTTGGAAACAAAGAAATTATTAAAAACGTAGGCTTTAACTTGTCTTACCGTTGGCAAGATAAATTTTATTGGAACTCTTCATTTGCCTCAGGCGATGTGCCAGCTTATAGCTCTTTAGATGCGCAGGTGAGTTACAAAATACCATCAGTAAAATCGTCTATCAAATTGGGAGGTTCTAACGTGATGAACAAATATTACATTACATCTTATGGTAACCCAGCAGCGGGTGCTATATATTATTTGGCATTCTCTTTCAATCCATAGGGATTAAAAATGTTCGCGTTCGTGAAGCCCCCGGATATTAATATTCGGGGCTTTTTATTTATTATTTAATACCCCCCTTTTATAAAATATTTGTATTATAGTACTTTCTTAAGCACATCCCAGTTTAAGAGCTATTAAATTAAATTTTTGAATAAATAAGGATGGAAGAGAATAACGACAAAATAAACGAGGTAAGTGATCTGATCGATAAGGAACAAGAAATACAGCATCTAAATAACCCAGTTGATATATCTGTTAAGCCTATTGTTAAACAATATCTCGGCACAGTAAAGAAAGTTAAGAAAGAAGGTAACCGTTTTTATTTTTCAGATGGTGATGCTAAAGTAGAGATCCGGGTAGTGAGCGATGAAATTATTCGCGTTCGCCTGGCGCCACATGGTGTATTTTTGGATGATTTTTCTTATGCAGTGCCTGAAGTAGATCAAAAAGTTTCTGTATTTAAAATGCAGGAGCACGAAGATCATTACACCGTATCAACCCATTCGGTTACCTGTAAAATAGAAAAAGCCAATTTTCATGTTTCATTTCATGATAACATTACGAACTTGGTGATGGTTGATGAGGCGAATTCTATGCACTGGGAAGAAAACACCGATTTTGGAGGCTACTATATTTATGCCACGAAAAAATGCCATCCCGAAGAAAACTTCTTTGGCTTAGGTGATAAATCGGGTAATTTCAATTTACGTGGTCGCCGTTTCGAAAACTGGAACACCGATGCTTATTCTTTCGGCTGGAACCAGGATCCACTTTACAGAACAATACCTTTTTACATCGGGCTTCATAATCAGGCTGCGTACGGAATCTTCTTTGATAACACCTTCAAATCGTATTTCGATTTTGGTGGCGAAGATGTTTCTAAAACGAGTTTTTGGGCAGATGGGGGAGAATTGCAATACTATTACATACATGGTCCACATATCATGGATGTGGTTAAACGTTATGCAAGTTTAACGGGTACGCATCCTATGCCTCCAAAATGGACTTTAGGTTACCAACAGTGCCGCTGGAGTTATTACCCTGAGACTAAGGTTAAAGAAATAGCGAAACAATTTAGAGACCGTAAAATCCCATGTGATGCCATTTATTTGGATATCGATTATATGGATGGTTATCGTTGTTTCACCTGGAATAAAAAATATTTCCCCGATCCACGCAGAATGATCAAAGAACTTTCTGATGATGGTTTTAAAACTGTAGTAATGATCGACCCGGGAATTAAGGTGGATGATGATTATTGGGTTTTCAAAGAAGGAAAGGACAATAAATATTTCTGCCGCCGAAGCGATGATTATTTTATGGAAGGCCATGTTTGGCCGGGCCGTTGCCAGTTTCCTGATTTTACAAATCCTAAAGTGCGGAAATGGTGGGGCAAATTATATGAAGAATTAGTTGATATGGGTGTTGCGGGTTTCTGGAACGATATGAACGAACCTGCAGTTTTTGGTTCGGGCACTTTTCCTAACGATGTTCGCCACAATTACGACGGTTACCGTGGCTCGCACCGCAAGGCACACAATGTTTATGGCATGCAAATGGTGCGTTCAACCTACGAAGGTTTGAAAAAGCTGATGCGCAATAAACGTCCTTTTACCATCACCCGAGCTGGTTATTCAGGTATGCAACGCTATGCCAGCGTGTGGACAGGTGATAACATTGCCACTTGGGAACATCTAAAAATTGGTAACATTCAATGCCAACGGTTATCAGTTTCAGGCGTTCCTTTTTGCGGAACCGATATTGGCGGTTTTAGTGGGGAGCCTGATGGCGAATTATTCACCCGCTGGATTCAGTTGGGTACTTTTTCTCCTTTTATGAGAGCACACTCTGCAGGTGATACCGCAGAACGTGAACCTTGGAGCTTTGGCGAATTCTTCGAAGATATCAATAGAAAATTTATTGAGTTGAGGTATCGTTTAATGCCTTACCTGTACTCCGTTTTCTGGGAGCATCACCGTTACGGATTTCCGATTTTGCGTCCATTAGTGATGCTTGAGCAAGAAAATATCAGCAACAGTTTCCGCCAGGATGAATTTTGTTATGGAGATAAATTATTGATTTGTCCTGTTTTAGAGCAGGGGGCAATTTCAAGGAAAGTATATCTTCCAAAAGGAACCTGGTACAATTTCTGGACAAATGAAGTGTTAGACGGTGGCAACGAATACACGGTGGAGGCGAAGATTGATAGCATGCCAATGTTTGTAAGAGCAGGTTCGGTTATTCCAGAGTATCCGGTGATGCAGTATGTGGATGAGAAATCAATCACAGAAGTAACTTTAAATATTTACCAAAGCGATTACGAAGTGAACTCATACATGTATGAAGATCACGGCGATACTTTTGCCTTTGAGCAAGATATTTACTTGGAAAAAAAGTTTACTGTTAAAGCAGATAACCAACTTTTGAAAGTTAATCAACGGATAGAAGGCTTGTATACACCTAATTATGAGTTTTATGCTTGTAATGTAATGGGCGTTAAATTTAAGGTGAAAAAAATTATAGTGGATAATAAAGAGGTAACTGATTTTTATACTGATGATAAAAATGTTCTTCACTTTAAGTGCCTTAAAACATTTGCCGAAATACAGATTCTAAGTCTTTAAATCTTTTAGCCCCAAATGCTGTTTAGTTTTTGGGGCTAATGATTATTTGGGAGTTTTTAACTCCGATCTCACATCTAAATACGTCTAGCCAAAAAGATTATGTCAAAAACAAAGAAAGTTTCAGATACAAAAGCAGCTTTAACAAAAATCGACACCAGTAAATCAGTTTGGGTACACAGTTTGTTTACCGATTATGATATTGATCTTTTCTTGGTCGGAAAGCATTTTAGGTTGTATGAAAAAATGGGTTCTCATCTTGTTGTTCTGGAGAAAACCGCTGGAACTTATTTTGCCGTTTGGGCGCCTAATGCTACAAGAGTAAGTGTTGTTGGAGATTTTAATGATTGGAATAATACGGGTCATCCATTAAGTAAACGGTGGGATAAATCGGGCATTTGGGAAGGTTTTCTTCCTGGCTTGGCAAAAGGCGATGTATATAAATATTTTGTTAAAGGATTTGATGAATCTGAACATTTAAAAGGCGATCCTTATGCCCGTAAATGGGAACATCCGCCCCAAACGGCATCTATTGTGTGGGATACCGATTATACCTGGAAAGATAAATCATGGCTGGCAAAGAGGCCAAAGCTTAATGCACTCGATCAGCCTATCTCGGTTTATGAATTGCATTTAGGCTCTTGGGAACGCGATCCGGGCAATCCTACAAGGGTGTTAACAGCCAGGGAGGTTGCGGGCCGATTGGTTCCATATATTAAGGAAATGGGTTTTACCCATGTAGAGTTAATGCCGGTTATGGAGTTTCCATTCTTTCCAAGTTGGGGATATCAAATAACAGGCTACTTTGGTGCAAGCTCCCGTTACGGAACACCTGAAGATTTGATGTACCTTATTGATGCACTTCACAAAGCGAATATCGCGGTCATTTTAGATTGGGTTCCATCGCACTTTCCTGGAGATAGACATGGCCTTTATGAATTCGACGGAACGCATTTATATGAGCATGCCGATATGCGTAAGGGGTTTCATCCCGATTGGAAATCTTATATTTTTAATTACGACAGGCCCGAAGTGCGCTCATTTTTAATCAGTAACGCGATATTTTGGCTGGATCAGTATCATGCCGACGGATTGCGTGTTGACGCGGTGGCATCGATGTTGTATTTTAACTTCTCTCGTGAGGATGGTGATGCCGCAACAAATGATCAGGGCGGCCCTGAAAACTTCGGCGCAATTAAATTTCTTCAAGATCTTAATGTGGCTGTATATGGTGATTTTGAAGGGGTTCAAACCATTGCCGAAGAAAGTAGCACATATCCTGGCGTTACCCATCCGGTTCATGCGGGTGGTTTAGGTTTCGGTATGAAATGGATGATGGGCTGGATGAATGATACCTTAAAATATTTCAAGGTTGATACGCTGGGTAGAAAGCACCACCATAATCAATTAAGTTTTAGCATGACTTATGCTTTTACCGAAAACTTCATGCTTCCTTTTTCGCATGATGAAGTGGTTCATGGTAAATCGCCTATGCTTTATAAGATGCCTGGAGATGATTGGCAGAAATTCGCCAATTTAAGGGCACTTTACGGCTACATGTTTACCCATCCTGGAGCAAAGTTGCTTTTTATGGGCAATGAGTTTGCAGATACCAATGAATGGAATTTTACTAAATCATTAGATTGGCATTTGCTTCAATATGCACCACATAAAGGGATGCAGGAAACTGTTAAGGCATTAAATTTCCTGTATCGGAAAGAGCCTGCCTTATATCATTTTAATTTTAGTTATGAAGGTTTTCAATGGTTGGATGCCGATAATGCAAGCGAATCGGTTTTTGCATTTATGAGGAAGGGACCAAAGGCGAAAGATACTTTAATAATTGCCTTGAATTTTACCCCTGTAGTAAGGGAAAACTATCGTATCGGTGTGCCTTTTAAAACCAAATGGCAGGAAATATTTAACTCTGACGATATCATCTATTACGGAAGTGGCATCAATAATAGGGGAGATATTGTGCCTAACGCTGTTGGCTATAATCATCAAGAGTATTCGATTGATATTACGCTACCACCGTTGGCTGTTACAATTTTTAAAAGTAAATAGGAGCATCTAAAGCTTTAGATGAAGAAAACGTCTAAATAAGAAAAGCCTTTCATTGCTGAAAAGCTTTCTTAATCCTTGGAGTGGAAGCTTCCAAGGAGGTTGCAAAGATACGATAAGAGCTGATAGTTACAAGTTTATTTCTATAAATAAATATTATAGTTTAAACTTGATGCCGCCGTTGAAGGTTCTACCTTCTGTATGGGTCCAGATGTCGTCGAACGTAGGGTTTAGGTGCGATCCGTTAACTACACTTTTATATCTGCTTTGCCTGGTGTCGGTAAAATTTTCGGCGTTTATAAAAATTGAAAACTTTCCAAAAATCTTTTCGGCCATAAAACCAAACTCCCAAAAAGCGTTGGTTTGCTGGTTATTGTATAAGTATTGTTTATCGGTAAAATAACCTTCTAAACCCATTTTAAAGTTTCCTTCCTTTTCATAAAGTAAGGCCAGGTTAAGTTTATTTTTTGGTAGCAATCTAATATTCTGGATTACGGGTAGATAATCGGCCTTTGCATCGGTAAATGTATAACCGGCAAAAAGTTTAAAATATTCATGGAAAATTATTTTCGCATTGGTTTCAAACCCTAAACTTGTAACAGGTGCTTTGGTATTATCGAAAAAGAAACTGCCGTTTGCTTGTTGAAGTAAAATGGTGGAGTTATTAATTCGGGTATAAAAAAACATTTGATTGAAGCTAATTAGCCAATCGTCACCTATGCTTGTTCTATAATTTACATCGGCTGTCCCACCGTAACTTCTTTCTGCTTTTACATTATTTAGTGCTTGCAGGTTTTGGTATTGGAAAGTTTCTGTTTGCTCTGTAAAAAGGGTAGGCGTTTTATAGCCTAATCCACCGCCAATTCTCGAGCTCCAATGATCATCAAATTTATATAGTGCAGACACACGGGGTAAAATGAAGTTCTCATCTTCACTATAATTGGCGTTAAAGTAGTTAACGAAATCGGCTCGTAAACCGCTTTCCAACTTAAACTTATCCGAAATATCCCAAGTATGTTGTGCATAAACGCCAGCTGTTCTGGTTGTGAAATCCTTTTTAAAAAGCGTTTGGTCTTGCTCATTAAATTTATCATAAACCACATTACCGCCAAAAATTAAACTTTGATCTTTCAAAGTTCTTAAATAACTAATGTCAGTGTACGAGTTATAGTTCACCCCATTAAAATTATAATCGGGAATGGCTATTCCACGTTTAAAATAATTGAAACTAGTTTTTACTTTTAGCAAATCTTTTTCTGCAGTTTGATAGCTGAAATCTAGTGTCGTGGTGTTTCGGATGGTATTATTAGCCTCAAAGTAACGGTGATTCGCATCAACTCCATCGTTTACTACAAAAATGTCCCCTCCAGTTCTTTCACTCTTTGTAAACGCATTGCCAATAACAATGGTGGTTTTATCGCTTGGATAAATAAACAGCTTAGGGTGAATGGTGAAATCACTGGTTTTTGGCAGCTCGGTAAAATCGTCTTTGTCTACATCGTATGCCTTTTGAAAATTACTAAGTGCAAGTAGGCTGTAGCCAATTTTTTTGCTTCTCTGCATGGTAAAAGCTCCAATATTGGTTTGCCCAACGTTCGATTGGTTAAGGATGAAATTGAGATCGGCCTTTTCTCTCGGAGACCGTGATATAAAATTGACCACACCTGCAATTGCACCAGCACCAAAAAGGGTAGAAGATGGACCTTTGATAATTTCAACCTGGGCTAGATCCAGCGGCGGAATTTCTAAGATGCTCAATCCGCTGGCAAAATTTCCAAAACTGGCGTAACCATCTTTTAAAAGTTGGGTGTACCTCCCATCCAAACCCTGGATCCTAATACTGGCATTTGCACTTGTTGCTGAAGTTTGTTGTACTGCAATACCGGTGCTTTCATGCAAAATCATGGACACATTTGCGGGGCGCATGTTGCTTTTCTCGTCTATTTCTTCCAGTTCAATGGTTTCTACTCTGGTAGGCGTATTTTGGATAGTTCTGCTTGTTCTGGTAGAAGATACAATCACCTCTTCGAGTTCCTCCTCAGCTTCTTCCATTAAAATTTCCAATGGTTGATCTTGATTATTAGGGAATAGAAGTGCTAATTGTTGTTCCTGAAAACCGACATTTCTGATAATCAGTGTTTGCTTCCCATTTGGGATATTGTTGAGTACTGCTATGCCATCGGCTGAAGTTTTAGCAACAATAGTGGTGTTTTTTAATAAGATAGTTGCATCACTCAAAGTGCCTTTGGTGTCCTTATTCTTGACTATTATTTTAAATGAATTCTGTGCATAAGCAGTTGTAATGCACAAAACTGTGCAGAACAATAAAATTATTTTTCGCATTGATGTATTGTAAAATTGAATAAATGGATGTAGTCCTGAATTCAACGGTTACCCGTTAAAGTGATTATTCAATTTTGGCGGTTGCCAGATATTTTGTACGTAGCTGGAAATGAAATTACTGTTGTAAGCGTTTGACTCTTTTTTCGGAATTGATCTTTTCAGTATTTTTGGAATAGAAATCGGAACGTTTGCTATCAAAAGCTGACCACAACAATTGCAGGTACATAATGGAGAGCAATTATCTTGCTCAGTTATGCCTTTAGATTTTTCTATACTGGCGCTCGATATTTCAGAATGACTAACCATAGCCATAACATCCTCACAATTGATGCAGGATAAACTGATGATTATAAAGCTTAATAAGTAGATTAAGATCTTCATTCCATGCAAAGGTACAAATCATCTCTAAATACTTCTGGATTTTAATTTGTTTTAAATTTAGTAACAAATAATGCGCTCCATTCAACGAAAAATTTACTCGTTTTGGTTGTATTCCAACCAGTTGTTTGATTCTCTGGGCAGCAAAGAACAATATAGGCATCACTGTGTTATCAGTTTATTAGCCCTACAAAATGCAGTTGTCAACCACGGAAATTCAGGATTGCGAATCAGATCAAATCTTCAAAGTTTGGTTATCCGATGAAGTGGCATTCTCAGATCAGTTAAGAGCAAAAGAAGATGGTGCATTTAAGATGCTCTATCATAAATATGCTTCTGCTATTTACGGCAATATACTCAGAGCTTGTGTCGATCAAGACAAGGCAGCGGTGGTTTTGGAAAATGTTTTTATTGAAGTTTGGTATTCAATCCCGGCTTATGATGAAAACAAGATCAAGCTGTTTACTTGGATAAATCAAATTGCAGCAAAACATATCAATCTTTCAAAAGCTAACTCTTAGTTAAAGCTTATCAAAGCTGTCCAAAATAATAATGTTGAACAAAATTAAATAAACTTCTCAACTCCCCAACTTTTTTGCTTGATCCTCAATCTGTTCTTGTTTATAATCCTAAACGATTATTACAACTATTGTCTGTTGAAAAAAAAATAATCAGCTATCTGGAATTTGCTGTAAAAGAAAAAGGAGACCTCATCCAAGCGTCTCCTTTTTTTCTAACCAAATATAAACCTGTTATGAGCCAGGCTTTGTCTTGAATCCTATTCGAAACTTAAGTTTCAGTAAGGATGTTTTTATCTTTTTTATTGTAAACAAACATCGTTCCGTTTATTACTCTACAAATATAGTAAAAAAATTCATAGTGTAAAAAATACACTAACAAATTTTTAAATATTTTTTTTGTCATTTTTTATTTACAATTGATTTTTTGAAAGATTGAGGCTTTAAAAACGACTTAAATGCAAATATAAGCTGAAATTATGTTAAGTAATTGTTAAATCGTGATTTTTTCAATTTTTTTAAGCTATCAAATTGTTAATTAAAGGTTAAAAATTAAGGATGAGCGAATTTTTTGGCCTTTTTATAGTGTATTCTTCATTTTTAAACGGAATAATAGGCTAGAAAAAATTTTATTAGCTAAAATTCGGGCAAAATAATTTTAATTTTATTAGTGAAATATTTTTTTATATAGAAAAAGCGGCTAATGTTTGAGACATTGCCGCTTTCCTAATTTTAATATTTATTTAAATTTATTTCAAGCTACCGTAGTATTCCACGAATTTAGCCAGGGCTGATGAATATCCCCATTCGTTATCGTACCAAGAAACAACTTTAACAAAGTTATCATTCAATGAAATACCAGCTTTTGCATCGAAAATAGAAGCATGATCATCGCCAATAAAATCTGATGATACCACTTCGTCTTCAGTATAGGCCAATACACCTTTTAATTCACCTTCAGAAGCTGCTTTCATAGCTGCCTTAATTTGCTCATAAGTTGCTGGTTTTTCTAAACGTGCTGTTAAGTCAACAACAGAAACATCGGCAACAGGAACACGGAATGACATACCGGTAAGTTTTCCTTTTAACTCAGGAAGTACCATACCTACTGCTTTTGCAGCGCCGGTTGATGAAGGGATGATGTTTGAGAAACCACCACGGCCACCTCTCCAGTCTTTAGCAGAAGGACCATCAACAGTTTTTTGCGTTGCGGTAACTGCATGGATCGTGCTCATTAAACCTTCTACAATACCGAAGTTATCATTTAAAACTTTAGCAATTGGCGCTAAACAGTTTGTAGTACATGATGCGTTTGAAACGATAGTTTGATCTGCAGTTAATTTATGGTGGTTAACGCCCATTACATAAGTAGGGATATCAGCATCTTTAGCTGGTGCAGAGAAAACAACTTTTTTAGCACCTGCAGCGATGTGTTTTTCAGCATCTGCACGTGTTAAAAATAGGCCAGTAGATTCAATTACTACTTCAACACCTACAGCATCCCATTTCAAATCAGCTGGATTTCTTTCTGCTGTTACACGGATTGTTTTTCCATTAACAACTAAATTTCCATCAACAACTTCAATTGTTCCGTCAAACTTGCCATGAGTTGAATCATATTTTAACATATAAGCCATGTAATCTGGCTCAATTAAATCGTTAATTGCTACAATATCTAATCCTCTTTTAAGGGCAGCTCTGAAAACCAGTCTGCCGATACGGCCAAAGCCGTTTATTCCAATTTTGCTCATTGTTTTGTTAATTAGTGTAATGTTTTAATAAATTTAGTATTGGTTCTTTAATAATCGTTTTTATTTTAATCTGATGCTTCGCTGCGGTAAGTAGCAATCTGTCTTCTAATTCTGCAGCAACTTTACCCACAAAATGGATATCTTCTTTTCCATATTTTTCTACCGTCGGTAAAATGTAGGTTTGAAAATATTTTTCAAATCCATTATCAATTAGCTTAATAATATATTCATGTTCAATATTTTGAGTGAAAAAATCAAAAAATGAAGTTAGAAAAATATTCGCATGTGGCTTATTGTATATTCTTTCTAATATCTGAGGGCGATCTAAATTGTAGTTTCCAATAAATTTTGCTTCCAAATCACCTGGCAATTTCTGACTCAAGAAATCTTTCAGAAGCATTTTTCCAAAATAATTTGATGACCCTTCGTCTCCAAGGATGTAGCCTAATCCAAAATTATTCATTATTGGTTTTTTGCCATCAAAAAAAGCACAATGTGAGCCGCTGCCCAACATCCCAACAATTCCTGGCTTATCATAGCATGCAGCTTTTGCCGCACCGAATAGGTCATCCTCAACAAAAACTTTACTATACCTAAAAAATGAAGATAAAGTTTTTGAGAGTTCTTCTTTACGACCAGGCGATGAAGCACCAGCGGCAAAGAAATAAATTTTCTTTATGTTTTCAGCGTTGTTAACTAAAACTACCTTTTTATTCAAAATCTGCAGCAGCATTTTCGAATCTACAAAAGTTGGATTAATACCAGCGGTATTGCAATGTCCTACAATCTGCCCATTTTGGGTTAATTTCCAAAATGCTGTTCTCGATCCACTGTAAACTACTGCTATCATGATTATATAGATAAAACTTCAGTCATTTCCATTAAATCTGGTTCCAGTTTGAAGCTGTGTGCTGTTAAAGCTTCCGCAATGCTGGTTAATTTTATTTCATTGCCTTTTAAGCCAACCATTTGCTCTGTTTGTCCAGCAATCAAGGCGTTAACTGCTGCAAATCCCAGTCTACTGCCCAAAATCCTATCAAAACTACTTGGACTTCCGCCACGTTGCAAATGGCCGAGGATGGTTACTTTGGTATCGTAATGATCAAAAGTTTCCTTCACCTTCTTGGCAATATCGTAAGCACCACCTTGCTTGTGACCCTCGGCAACAATAACAATACTCGATGATTTTTTTGTTGCAGCGCCCAAAGCGAGTTTATCAATTAATTCGGTTACGCTGGTTTCTCTCTCTGGTAATAAAACCGCTTCTGCACCACTGGCTATCGAGCTTCTTAAAGCAATACAGCCGGAATCTCTTCCCATTACTTCGATAAAAAATAAACGATCATGAGCATCTGCAGTATCCCGAATTTTATCTATTGCTTCAATAACGGTATTAATGGCGGTATCATACCCCAGTGTAAAATCCGAACCCACTAAATCGTTATCAATAGTGCCAGGGATACCGATTACTTTAACGCCGAAAGTTTCTGAAAACCTCTTAGCACCAGTGAAGGTTCCATCGCCGCCAATAACCACTAATCCATCGATATTATTTTTCTTTAAGTTATTATAGGCTATTTGTTGTCCTTCATCAGTTTTAAATTCAAGGCAACGTGCGGTCTTTAAAATCGTTCCGCCCAAGTGTAAAATATTGCTTACAGATCGGGCATCCATTGGTTTTATATTATCGGTTATCAGTCCTTGATATCCTTGCATAACACCAAACATGTTAATGCCATGATATATTCCGGTACGAACAACAGCTCTGATTGCGGCATTCATTCCTGGGGCATCGCCACCAGAAGTAAGTACAGCTATATTTTTAATATTTGGCTCCATCTATGATACGAATATAGTGTGTAATTTTTACACTAAGTAATTTTTTTTATTTTTTTTACTTAATATTGAAAGTCATACCTTTATCTGCTTAAAATAACTAAATTTTACCTTGGAACAAATTTTACCTCATTTAGATTCAGTATTCTCGATAGATTGCGTTTTGTTTGGATTTGATGGAAAGGAATTAAAAATCCTTCTCATTGAAAGGAATGAAGAACCATTTAAAGATTGGTGGGCACTGCCCGGTAACATTGTTGGTGCCGATGAAAGTTTAGATCAATCAGCCTCTAGAATTTTATATGAACTTACCGGTCTCCGTGGCATTTATATGGAGCAATATTATGCTTTTGGCGATCCTAATAGGCACCCGCAGGGTAGGGTAATTACTTTGGCGTATTATGCTTTGATCCGTTTGGGGGGCGATAAAGAACTTCGTCCCATCAGTACTTATGCAAAAAGGGCAAACTGGTTACCCATTACTGATTTGCCAAAACTAGCTTTCGATCACCAAAAGATCTATGATAAAGGTTTAGAAAAAATTAAACGGAGAATTAAACATCAACCAATTGCTTTCGAGCTTTTGCCAGAAAAGTTTACGCTGACGCAACTGCAGCATGTTTATGAGCTGATATTGGGTAAAAAGCTTGATAAAAGAAATTTCAGAAAAAAAATTGTAAGTTTTGGTGTTTTAAAAGAATTGGATGAAAAACAAAAAGGGGTTTCATACCGAGCAGCTACTTTGTATCGTTTTGATAAAAGAAAGTACGCTAAACTTTTTGGTAAGGAGATTTCTTTTTAAGTTAAGAGTTGAAAGACAAAGTGTCAATAAAGAGCTCTTAACAAATAAGCCAGATTTGAAATTTCAAATCTGGCTTATTTGTTTTATAAAGATTGACTCTCGAGTCTGAACTCAAGACTCCCAACTCCAAACTATTTCTTTGGAGCTAACTCTAAGTGATAATGCACTAAATCATCTATAGGAGAGCGAATGATTTTTCCAACACCCATTTCGTATCTATCAGCTACAATACTTAAAATATCACGGAAACTATAACCTACTGATCCTACGCAGTTCAATTTGTGATCTTTATAGTTTGGATAGTGAATAACCAACGCCTCAAAAAACGAGGTAAAAGCATAATCGATTGTGCTAAATGCATAATCTTCATAATTATCTTTAAAATCGTATAAGAATTTACTAAAGCTAGCGCAGAAACGATTTGGCAAGGGCCTGTTGTAGATATTATCGAAAATATCCTCGTTTGTTAAAGCATAATTATCGTAAAATGCTTCACGCAATCCTTTCGGCATATACCCTTTCATGTAATCGCTCAAAATGCGTTTACCGATAAAAGAACCACTTCCCTCATCACCTAAAAAGTAACCTAGTGAATCGATGTTCAACGTAATGTCTGTTCCATCGTATAGACATGAATTGGTTCCTGTACCTAAAATAGCAGCAAATCCCGGCTCGTTTCCAAGAAGTGCTCTGCAAGAAGCAAGCAAATCATGACCAACGAAAATCTCGGCATTAGTAAAAACCTGTTTCATGGCATCAGCCACAATTTTTACATTGCCCGGGGTAGAACATCCAGCACCATAATAGTAAACTCCTGTTAATTTTTCTCTTTCCAAGTGGTCTGGAAGAGTTTCATTCAAAGACTTAACAATGTATTCTCCTTTGGAAAAATATGGATTGTAACCCTCGGTGTTAAAGTAAATTTTTCTGCCGGCCTCGTTAATCAAGCACCAATTTGTTTTGGTTGATCCACCGTCTGCAATTACTATCATTTTATTTATTTTTGGTTTTAGCACGATAAAAGTATAAAAACTCTTATATTTTGTATCTTTTTTTTTAATAATTTTTTAACAATTTGATGTTGGTTAAAATTAAGTGTGTAAAAAATACACTATATACATCGCTTGATGGGCTAAAAACCTTAAAATTATACCAGAAAAGGCATTGGTCTTTTTTTATAACCGTAAAAAATATTTACATTTCATACAAAAATGAAAAGCAGATTTTTAGATTTTAGAAGTGATACAGTAACAAAGCCAACTGCCGGAATGCTAGAGGCGATGATGAGCGCCAAAGTTGGCGACGACGTTTTCGGGGAAGATGAAACGGTAGCCGCACTCGAGCAGAAATTGGCATTGATGTTTAATATGGAGGCAGGCTTATTCTGTCCATCCGGAACAATGACCAATCAAATTGCTATTAAATGTTTTACGCAACCTATGGATGAAGTGATTTGTGATCAAACCGCTCACGTTTATCGATACGAGATTGGTGGCATTGCCTATCATTCGGGCGCATCTGTGAGGTTACTTTATGGCGATCGCGGGATTCTTACGCCTGAATTGATTGAGCCAGAAATTAACGAAGATAATATTCATTACCCAAATTCGAGCCTGGTGGTTCTGGAAAATACGGTCAATAAGGGAGGCGGGAAATGCTATACTTTGGATCAAATTGCGCCGATCCATCACTTATGTAACATAAAAGGACTAAAACTACATTTAGATGGTGCCCGGGTTTTCAATGCGCTCGTAGCCACCGGCGACAAGGCGAGTGCCTATGGAAAATATTTTGACGGAATCTCAATTTGTTTATCAAAAGGGTTGGGTGCGCCTGTAGGGTCAGTATTATTGGGATCACAAGATATGATTACCAAAGCCCGGAAAATCAGAAAAGCTTTTGGTGGAGGTATGCGTCAGGCAGGGTTTTTAGCTGCTGCAGGTATTTATGCGCTTGATCATCATGTAGAAAGATTGAAGGAAGATCATGCTCATGCAAAAGCATTGGCGGTTGCCTTGGCACGAACCGGTTTCGTTAATTCGATTATGCCGGTAGAAACCAATATTTTGATTTTCGAGGTAGCGAAAGGAACGGCTCAAAAAATCGTTGATCAGCTGCAAGAAAAAGGCCTTCACTGCAATACCACAAGTGCAAGCACCATCAGGTTGGTTACACATTTGGGCCTTAATCAATCGATGATTGATGAGGCTATCGAAATAATTTTACATTTGTAATAACAGATTGATTTTTCTTTAAGGATACTAAAAAATAACTTAATAAATTCTAGCCAGATGTCGATACCAGATAAAAAACAGCTTAAAATATCCAAACTCCTTATCGCCAATCGCGGTGAAATTGCCTTGAGAATCATGCGTTCGGCAAAAGAAATGGGTATCCAAACGGTTGCTGTTTTTTCAGAAGCTGATCGCAATTCATTGCATGTTCGCTATGCAGATGAAGCAATTTTTATCGGACCTGCACCTTCTAACCAGAGCTATTTGGTAGGTGAAAAAATTATCCAGGCTTGTAAAGAAACAGGAGCTGATGCCATTCATCCTGGTTATGGTTTTCTTTCTGAAAATGCAAGTTTTGCACAACAGGTTGCCGAGGCGGGGTTAATATTGGTTGGCCCTTCGGCGAAAGCGATGGAAATTATGGGAAACAAGTTATCGGCAAAGGCGGCAGCGCTTAAGTATAATATTCCAATGGTTCCTGGTACAGAAGAGGCCATAAAAGACGTTTCGGAGGCTAAAGCAAGAGCTGTTGAGGTTGGTTTTCCGATTTTAATAAAAGCTGCTGCGGGTGGAGGGGGCAAAGGCATGCGAATTGTAGAATCTGTAGATGCTTTCGAAGAACAAATGCAGGTGGCCGTAAGTGAAGCTACCTCAGCTTTTGGAGATGGAGCAGTTTTTATAGAAAGATATGTTACCTCACCAAGGCATATCGAAATTCAAGTATTGGGCGATGAGCATGGTAATATTGTTCATCTTTTCGAACGTGAGTGCTCAGTTCAAAGGAGACATCAGAAGGTGGTAGAAGAAGCACCGTCATCCGTGCTAACTGCTGAAATTAGAGAAAGGATGGGCAAGTGTGCGGTTGACGTAGCTCGATCTGTAAATTATACCGGTGCAGGAACGGTTGAATTTATTCTGGATGAAAACCTCGATTTTTTCTTCTTGGAAATGAATACCCGCTTGCAAGTAGAGCATCCGGTTACAGAATTGATCACTGGAATAGATTTAGTAAAAGAACAGATAAAAATCGCCTCGGGCGAAGCCCTTAGTTTTAATCAGGAAGATTTAACAATAAACGGTCATGCAGTTGAATTGCGCGTTTATGCCGAAGATCCTAATAATAATTTCTTACCAGATATTGGTACGTTGCAAATGTACAAAACGCCGAAAGGCAATGGCGTAAGGGTAGATGATGGCTTTGAGCAAGGCATGGAAATACCTATCTATTACGATCCTATGATTGCAAAACTAATTACTTTTGGAAAAGATAGGGAAGAAGCTATCCAAAGAATGATCAGGGCAATTGACGAATATGATATTACTGGGATTGAAACTACTTTGGGTTTTGGTAAATTTGTGATGCAGCATGAAGCGTTTAGAACTGGAGATTTTGATACTCATTTTGTTGGCAAATACTTTAATGCCGAAAGCCTGAAAAGCGCCGACGAGACAGAAGCTTTGATAGCGGCCCTGGTTGCAGTTAGGCTTTTTGATAATAAGAAAGAGGCTGAAAAGTTGCATAGCACAGTTGCAGAACCCTCCAATTGGAGAAAAAATAGAATTAAACTTTAAGTAATGTTTACTGGAATTATAGAAAACCTGGGCGAAGTAAAAGCCATCAAAACCGATCATACTAATATTCATTTCACTATTTCTTCGGCTATTAGCCACGAGCTTAAAATTGACCAGAGCGTAGCACACAATGGGGTTTGTCTTACCGTTGTAGGCTTAACAGAAGATACACATACTGTTACTGCAATTGATGAAACTTTAAGTAAAACCAACCTCGGTTATCTAAAGGTAGGGAGTAAAATTAACCTGGAGCGTTGCATGCAAATGAACGCCCGTTTGGATGGGCATATTGTTCAAGGCCATGTAGATCAGACTGCCGTTTGCGTGAAAAGGGAAGAATTGGATGGCAGTTGGGAGTATCGTTTTAAATATGATGCATCAGCTGGAAACGTTACGGTTGAAAAAGGTTCTGCCTGCGTAAATGGCATCAGCTTAACGGTTGTCAACTCCCAAGCTGATGAGTTTTCGGTTTTCATCATTCCCTATACTTTTGAGCATACCAATTTACATCAAGTTGAAGTGGGCGATACCGTAAATTTAGAGTTCGATATTATTGGTAAATATGTAGCCCGTTTAATGAATAAATAATTACGAACTTTTATAACATGTATAGTAAAGAGGAAGCGGCGAGGTTAAGGCAACAATTTTGGATCAGCTTTGGGCAGTATATGAAACCTGTTCCGTCGGCAAGCGGATCAACTGTACATTGGGTGAATTACAAAACTGGTGTAAAAAACATCTTTTTCAAAATGGATGTGACCAACAAACAGGCGATTATTGCCATTCAGCTTACTCATTCCGATCCTGATATCAGGCATTTGATTTTCGAACAGTTTGAAGAATTTAAGCTTATGTTTACTAATATCATGAATGAAGAATGGGATTGGGCAAAGGATTCTACCGACGATTATGGCAGAACAGTAAGTCAAATTTATACTTCGTTAGCCGCTGTAAGTGTTTTCAACCAACAGCATTGGCCAGATCTTATATCATTCTTTAAACCTCGTATTATTGCTTTAGATGAATTTTGGGATCATGTAAAGCCGGTCTTCGAAGATCTTATTTAGTTAAATCCATTTGCTCAATCCTTGCCTGTGCAAATTTAATCTCCTGCTCGTCTATCTTAACATCGGGTTTGCTTTTTAAATAAAGTTTATAATAATTTTTGGCGGTTTTAAACTGTTTTAATTTTGTATCATAAAGTATCGCAAGGCGATAATACAAAGTAGGGTGGGTATCAAAAAAAAGTCCCTTTTTATAAGCAACATTTGCCAATGAGTATTGCTGGTTCTCTTCGTAAGCCAAACCCAATAGTGCGTAATAGTTAGGAATATTGGGCGAAATGCCCTCCTCAATTGTTTTCTTCGCATACATTGCTGCCATTTTAAAGTTTTTTAAATAGCGATAACATAGAGTTGTATAATATAAAGTATTTTCATTCTGCATCTGCATTTTCTCCAATTGGGTAAACAACGCAATTGCTTTATCATATTTTTTTGTGAAGTAGTAAGCTTTTGCTACATCTTTTATCACTGCAGCGTCCGGGCCAATCTTTAATAGTGCTTCGCCAGCAACAATTACTTCATCATATTTCTTCAGATAATTAGCTATCGGCAGTTTTGTTCTCTGTAAAACAAAATTTTCACTATCGGCTTCAATAGCAACATTTAAAACATCGTAAGCTTTTCCATAATCTTGATATAAGGCATGAACTTCTGCCAGATCTACGGCAACATCGCCGTCATTAGGCATAAGTTTATTTGCCTTTAGTAAATAAACACGCTTTAAGGAGTCTTTATTGGAGTTATACAGGTTTGCCAAAAGCTTGTAAACGATAAAATTATTGCTATCAATTTTCACAATTTCGCCATAATACTGTTTTGCTTTATCGGTATTGCCTCTTCGGTTATTAATGCTGGCCAAATTAAAAAGGATAGGCAAACTTTTAGCTTGTAGCGAATTGGCCTTCAAATAATATTTTTCTGCGTCTACATTATTACCTGCCATTAAAAAACAATAACCCATTTGAGTTAAAGCTTTTAAGTCATCGGTATTTTCTCCGTAATTCTGTTTGAGGTATTCCGCAGCTTCTGCATAACGCTGATTTTGATAGAAATCGAATAGTTTGTCTTTATCTAACGCTAGTTGTTGGCCGAAAGTAAAGATGTTACATATCAATCCCACAGCAACCAAAGTGAATTTTTTCATACTCGAAAAGTTTTAAACTAATTTATTAGTTGTTTTTTGTAATTCCAAATAAATTGAATAAAAACAAAATGGACAGGTATGGGTTTATTAGGAAACAGTATAAAATCAAAAGCTATGAATACTTTAAAGAAGTTTGAATTAATGGAAAAGATTGTGCGTGAACTTGAGGATTTACAAAATTCGCAACAGGCACTTATTCAAAAGATTGGTAAAATTGAAGTTGATAATATTGAACTTGGCGATACAAGGTTAGAAAAAGATGCTGGCGATATGCATCAAAGACTGGCAGACAATTTGGATACTATTGTATCTATTTTAGACTATTTTGCTAACAACACAGAAAATTTTGGCAATAAAAACAATGTTGATGCTTTGAAAGAACAAGAAGCTATTAACAACGCAACAAGCTAAGAACTCTAAATCATCCCTATTATGAAATTTTTATCTTTAACAGCAGCATTCTTATTGGTTTGCTTTTTTGCAAGTGCGCAAATTTTACCCTCATTTCAGTTTGGTTTAAAAGCAGGAGCTAACTTCTCCAAGTTTGATTCGGAGAATACTTTTAGCAGTGATAACCGTGCTGGATTTTACGGAGGAGTTTGGGCCAGGATTGGTGCAGCGGGAATCCATTTTCAACCAGAACTGTATTTATCCGGCAAGAAAGCTGATTTAATTAGCGATGCAACGGGAGAGGTAAATAAAGTTCGCTTCACAAGTTTAGATGTGCCTTTGTTGGTAGGCACAAAGTTCGGCGCTGCTGGTATCGGCGTTAGATTAAATACCGGGCCAATGTTCTCTTTAATTATTGATGAAAACCAGAGTTTCGGGCAAGCTGCGGGGAGCGTATTTAGAGCCGATTTTAAAAACCAGGCTTTGGCTTGGCAATTTGGGGCGGGAGTAGATATAAAGAAGCTTAGTTTGGAAGCAAGGTACGAACTTGGTTTGTCAAAAATTAACAAATCAGGTTATCCAGGAACGAAATTAAATTTGTTTACTGTAGGCCTTGGTTACAGATTATTCTAGAAAAAAGCATCCCATGTAAGAAAGCAAATCGAAAGGTTTGCTTTTTTTTATTCCGGTTTCTCTGTATCCACTTCTGTTAACTCGTAAGCGTAAGAGCCATTTTTTGGAATAATCGGTGTTTCTCGACCAATGCTTAAAGCCTTTATGTAAGATGCTCCGAAGTAAAAAATCAAGGAAGAATAAAATACAAACAGCATAATTACAATGAGCGACCCTGCAGAGCCATAAATGTTGCTGATATTACTGAGTGGCAACAAAATCCGCAAAATGTATTTTCCCGCAGTAAATAAGCAGCCTGTAAGTAAACCACCAGAAAATGCCGCTTTCCATGTTGGCCTTCCATTGGTTAAATACCGAAACAGCATGGTAAACCAGGTTGTAACGATAATTACAAATACAATCTGATTTAAAATTGATGTTAAAATCAATCCGAATGATGGAGAATTTGTTTTTAAATAAGCACCTATAATGGCTTGAACACTATCGGCAAGCAGGCCGATAAAAAAAAGAATGCCCGCCAAAAGGATAATTATCACAGAAATTGCCCGAGACTTTAATGTACTTAAAACTCCTTTTTTCTCTTTTTGTCCGATGTTCCAAATTTGTTCCAGCGAATTTTTGATCACGTTGAAAAGGGTAGTAGCTACGAAAAGAAAAAAAATAAAACTGAAAAGGGTGATGTACCAGGCTTGATCTACCCCCCGAATGTTTCTTAAGGTTGATCTAATTTGTTGGATACTGTCATCATCAAGAATGTTTGCCAAACGCTCAAACAGGTTAGTTGCCAACATTCTCCTATCGGTAAACATCCCAAACAACCTGATTAAAATAATCAAAATGGGAGGAAGGGCAAAGTTGGTGAAAAATGCGGTTGCCCCTGCTAAACGTAATGGGTCGTTTTTTTGAAACAAAGAAAAAGCATTTCTAGCAGTAGCAAAAAAGAACTTAAAATCCAGGTTGATTTTTAATGGCATTGTTTCAATATAAAAACTAAAAGCCCGAAAATACTAAAAAAGGTTTATTTCGGGCTTTTGAATTTTTAAAATGTTGCTAATCTATTTTTCTAAAAACCAACAACTTTTGTGTCCCGTTTAATAAAGTAAGTTGGTTGTTTTCAATTTTTGCGGCATTAACCTGATTAATTGCTTGTAAATAAGCACGTTCTGCAGCATCGGTTTCCTGACAAAACATTTTGGTGCTAAATAAGTTTCTAAGCATAATTTTATTATCAACTACCTCTGCCTTACCGCCATAGTTATTGCAAAAAGATTTACCAGTTACTTTTAAACTGTCGCCGAAGTTCAAAGTTGCCTTTGCGGTGGTTGGTAAAGTTAAACCTGGTAGTTCAGTGAGTTCCCATTTGGTTTGAGTCAATTTATTTTGGTCAAATTTTTCTAAACAAGCACTAAATAGGCACACTACCAGGCAACAAATAAGTAAATTTTTCATGGATTTTTATTTTTCAAAATTATATCAAAAACTAAACCAAGATCATAATTACAAAAGTAATATGGTTTGGTTTAAGAAAGCTGGATTCTAATTTGAAGCATACAAATCTGCAAAACCATACTGCGCAAAGATTACAGTTGATGTCGTTGCTTTAGGGTTGCCAGACAAACGGCTGAAATGATAAGCCTGCTAATCCGAATAGCCGTCAAGAATTTGTGGATGTTCCAGCTGAATATCTAAAATTCACTGCATTATAATTTCAAACTATAGAGAGATTAATTAATTTTGAGCTGATAAGGGTTGGTTCGAACATTTTTTAGTTATACCCTTCAAAGCGCTCATTATAAATAATAAACAGTGATCGACATTAAATATATTTTAAAAGAAGAGGATTTTTTACAGGCCAATCTTTACTTCTTCAAAAAGGAAGGAAAACTAAAGCAAATCATCCTGAGAACTTGGCTAGCCTACTTGTTTATTATTTCAATTATCATTGGGTTTCTTGTTTGGAAAGAAGAAATGATGATGGCTTTAGTGCTTGTTTGTATTTTGGCAATCATTACATTTTTTCATTCGGGTAGGATGAGAAGACATTATTTTCACTATTATAAAAAGAAAGTAATGGTGTATGAGAGTAGATTTTTTAAGGAAGTAAAGTTGAAAGTTACGGATACTCACTTAAATAACGAAAGCGTTGCTGGGCAATCTAATGTGTTTTTAGCTCAAATCAGTTCCATCGATGAAACTCAAAATTATTTCTTTATTAAATTAAAATTTGAAGGGATAATCATTCCGAAAAGTGAACTAAAAAATGTTAGCGATTTCAGGAGTGATTTAATTGAGCTTGCCCGAAAAGTGAATGTACAATATCAGGAAGATCTAAAGTGGAAATGGTAAGCAATTGATTCGCTTGAGAAAGATTTTTTAGATAGGAAGTCAAATTAGTTTCCACTTATTTAAAAAACCTCAGTTGCAAAAAAATCAAGAGGCCTGATCCGATCACTACCATTATTATAAGCATGGTCAGTTGAACTTTTAATCTTGCATAATTCTTCATGTTATAGGCAGCCCGTGCGTCATTTGCTTTCTTCGCCAGCAGGATAAAAATGAATGGGATTAAAAGCAGCATAACAGATAAAGGTATTTAAACTAATATAGTCAGAATTCAAGAAATCTATCTTATCTATGACGCATAAATTTTTCAAGGGATATTTTAGAAACTTCATGGTTGTTCCACTTTCAACCAGTGATGCGCTCTCCCATGGTAATCAAAAATATTGATTTTTTGCAAGCCTAATTTTTCTAAAACTTTTATTGAAGCTATGTTTTCTGTATCGGCAATACCAATAATTTCGTTTAGTTTTAAGATATCAAAGCCGTATTTCATCGATGCTTGAGCAGATTCAGTAGCATAGCCTTTACCCCAAAACTTCTTGATGAAACGATAACCAAGATCATAATAATTGCAATGGTTATTATAAGTTTCTTTAATTAATTTTAAACCGCTCCAGCCCGCAAATTGATTGGAATCTTTTTCAATTACTGCCCAACGGCCAATGCCGCTTTCAATATACTGTTGCTGAATGTAGGCAATATCGGCCAAACTTTGTTCGATGGTCAACACTGGTTTGTTGCCTAAAAACTGATGTACGGCAGGGTCGCTGTCTAAGTCAAACATTCCTTTTGCGTCAGTTTCTTCCAATTCGCGAAGAATTAACCTTTCTGTTTCTATCGTAACACTCATTTTTCTGAATTTAGTTAGTTTTCAATAGAATACAATCATGTATTTTTTTTGTTAATCAGAAATTTATTCATTGGCTTTTTAATTTTAAAGCAACAAAAGATGATAAATTAGCCAAAAAATTAAAGCTATTCCTTTTTATGAAAAACACACTATTTGCTCTTTTTCTATCGGTTATTTTATTTGGCTGTACGGGCGGAGGGCTCGAAAAAACCCTAACATCAAAAGCATTTGCTGATCAAGATGATTTTAATGAATTTCCCAAATTCAAGGATAAGATTTTGTCTGTTGAAGATGTTTACGATAAGAATCCGGATAGCTCTGGTGGTTTTACGGTTAAATTAAAAGATACTGCGTTATACATTCAAGATGGATCGAAACCTCTGGCCAAAAAATATCAGGACGCCAGATTTATCAACTCACAAAAAACTGCAGTTTTGGTACAAATAGCAGATGGTGCCGGAAAAATTTCGCCATTCTATATCATCACACTTAAAGATGGCTTGCCAATGGCGGTAGCATTATCAATGCCATCAAATGGTGCTAAGGATAAAGATTTTGCCAAAGGTTTGGAAGAAATCACCCGGACAACGGTAGTGGTAAATAACGATTTTGTGGTGGCTACTGTGCGTGGAAAGGTTTATCCTATTAAAAGACAAAATCCATCAGAATTGATTCAGGGTAACTTCATTTTATATTCTGCTGATAAATCGACACTTGTTTTCGCAGTTGATAAAGGGTTATACCAGGTAAATTATTTAACGGGTGAAACCATGACTTTACCAGTTCCTGCAAAGGTGTTAAACTCTAAAACCATGGTGAGAGAGATTCAACAAAATTATAGTTGGGAGAAAAACAGTCGTGGCACTTCGTTTTTGAAAGCAAACCCAGATGATGACCGCATTGTAGACATCAGAGAATTTAAACACTAAGTTTTAATGGTTTCATCTGATGAAATAGATAACTAGTAATTTTTTATCAGATGATTCATTAAACAACCATCGTTCTAAAAGTTAAATTGATTCGGGGCTTAGTTACTTTCTTACTCGGAGGTAAGCGGTGTAACCAAAAGGTTTGGGTTTCGTCCTTCATCACCAGTAAACTGCCGTGTTCCAAAAAAGTAGTGATGGTTTCTTTGGTCTGCTTATGCTTAAATAAAAATCTTCTTTCGGCACCAAAACTCATAGAGGAGATGGCGGTATTTTTTCCCAAAGTTTTTTCATCATCGCTGTGGTAGGCCATTCCTTCATCACCATTATGGTATAAGTTTAACAGGCACGAATTAAATTTGGTGTCTGTTTTTTCTTCTGCAATGGCTTTAAGCTCCAATAAAGAATTAGTCCATGGAAGCGCATGTTTAGTGGCATTTGAATAGGTGTAAGCGTAACCCTCATCGCCATACCAAGCTACCTTTCGTTTGGTAATAATGTGTTTGCCCATAATAAAAGCTTCGTCATTTCTCCACTCGATGGTGTGCATTAACTCGCTAAAGTATTTGTTAGCAGTTTCAGGCGTAAATAACTTGCCGAAATAATTTACGGTACCACTATGGGGCAATAAATTTTGATCGGGATCGCTCTTGGTATTAAATAAATCCATTAAGTGCCACTCAGTTTATTTTTTAGATTTTAGCTTTGCTTTTGCCAAATTTTGGATAACGCTAAACTTGGTTATTCTGCTAATTAAATCCAAAGGTAAGGGTTTATCCAGAGGAAATTGAACTGATCCTTTTGCGCTTTTGTAGATTGAGATTTCCTCCTTAAAAGCTTCAATGCCACCATTTCCCGGATAAAAGCCTATATGGTTTTTATAACCTGCATAATGAACAAGATTTCCATACAGATCGAAGGTAGGAATGGCGTAGCTGATTTTTTCTTTGGCTTCTGGGGCGGCTTCCTTTATGGTTTCTCTAACTAGCTGTAGTTTTTCCTGGGTTTCTGTGGGAAAGTTAGCGATGTATTTGTCTATTTCTGGGTTAACGTTGCTCATTCTTTGCCAAATTTAATAGCTGAAGTTACAACCAATCGTAAATAAATAGATGGTGTAAAAATGGCAAATTTTATTGGCGGTTGCGACAAATTATACGTGACTTAAACCCTTAGCAAGCCACGAAATCCTCTGGCAGCATAGTACGATTCTGCTCCGTTGTGGTAGGTAAAAACTTTGTTGTATCGCCTATCGCAAAAAAGGGCACCACCAAGTTTTCTGATATCTTCAGGCGTTTTAATCCAACTGGAGGTTTTTAAATCGAAATTGCCCAATTCTTGTAACCGGCGATATTGATCCTCAGTTAATAATTCTATTCCCATTTCACTAGCTACATCCAAAGCGTTGTTTTGTGGCTTGTTTTCTTTCCTCGATTCCCAGGCTGTTAAATCATAACACAAACTTCTTCTTGCTTTCGGGCTTTCAGTAGCACAATCGACATAAAGGAACTCGCCAGTTTCTTCCTCATATCTAATAGCATCTGGCTCACCGCCAGTAACTTCCATTTCATTAAGCGACCATAGTTTTTCAGGTTGTGCATCAAGTTTCGATCTAACATCTGCCCATGATAAACCTTCATGTCTATTCATATTCTTTTCGAAACGTAGTTTTAAAATATTTAAAAGTTCGTCACGCTGTTCTTCGGAAGGCTTTCTAGTCGAGGTGCTCATTTTATTTGGTCGTAATAGTGATTAGATTACAAATAAAATTAGTTAAATTATTATTTAGTGCAAAGGGGAAAATTCAGATGGTTAATAAAAATGAAGAGAACCTAAGAAAATAAAAAGTCCAATAGTTACACCTACCATTGGACTTAAAAACACTACTAAATGATGTTTACCATGGGCTTATGCCTTTTTCATTTTCAATATCATTACTGTAAAACTGACCAGTTGGTGCATCTTCATCGGTAAGGGTATGTTTAACAATAAAACTTGCTGCGCTTTCTACTGTACCTGGCCCATTATGATGGTTAAAGTCGGTAGCAGTATATCCTGGGTCAATTACATTTACTTTGAAAGGCAGGTCCTTTAATTCGTAAGCCAATACAATTGTGTAGGCATTTAAAGCAGCTTTCGACGTGCCGTACGCAGCAGTTTTTACCGGATAGTATTTCCAAGTTGGGTCGCTATGAAGGGTTAATGATCCAAGACCGGATGTAATATTGCTGATCCTCGGACCATCCGATTTTTTAAGGAGTGCTAAAAATGCTTGTGTAACCTGAATCACACCAAAAAAATTGGTATCGAAAACATCTTTGATTTCCGAAATTGAAGTTTCTGTGGCTGTTTGTGGGCTTACACCAAGAATGCCGGCATTATTGATCAAGATATCCAATTTGCGCTGTTCATTTTCTATGAGATCTTTAGCCGCAATAATAGAATCTGTATCTAAAACATCTATCTCGATGGCCTTAATATTTTGAAAGCCGTTTTCCGCAAGTTCATTTGCTATTGCTTCTCCTTTTTGAAGGGAGCGACTTCCTAAATAAACGAATATTCCTTGTTGAGATAACTGTTTAACAGTTTCCAATCCTATGCTTCTATTCGCTCCTGTAATTAATGCTGATTTCATTTTTATCTTTTTTAATTTGATGATGTAAAACTGCAGGTTTTATTGATGAAATCATTTGCCATTTGGCAAAAAGTAGCTACCGTATATGTTTTCTTATCCTACTTAGTGATGATTGGGTTATGCCAAGGTAGGAAGCAATATAAGAAAGCGGTACGCGGTTAACTAAAGTTGGGTAAATTTCCATAAATTTTAAATAACGGGTTGTACCGTCTTCTGATACCAATGGACTTCTTCTCTCTACTTTTAGCATCAGCGCTCTTGCAATAATTTTATGTACGATGGTATCCCAGCCCACAATGGTTTGTAGAAGTTCTAACCAGTCTTTTCTTTCAAAAACCATCATTTTACAATCTGTTACTGCCTGTACGTAAGCGCTTGAACAAATCTGATTATCAAAACTCTCCAAATCTACAACCAGATTATTTTCTTCGATGAAGTATTTGGTTACTTCTTCGCCCTTATTGTTGTAATAGCAAACTCTTAAAATACCCTCGGTAATAAAACCTACTTGTCGGGAAATTTTGCCAGCTTCAGAAAAATAATCATCCTTTTTGATTTCGACCACCACCAATTTTGATGCTATAAAATCTATTTGTTGTTGGTTCAGGTTGCCAAATCTCAAGATAAAATCAAAAAGTTGTTTCATGTGTGCAAGATAGATAAATCATGGTTCACAAGAATTGCCATTTGACAAAAATGACTGCCAGATATGGTTATCTTTTTGTATAATGACATTCTTAAATCCCGAAAGGGAAATAATTGGCTAAGGAACAATGTTCAAACTAATCTTCAATAGCATCTATTCCCTTTTCCTTCAAAGCAGCCAACGCTGTTTTCATTGCCACAACCTGCTCTTTTGGATGGCTTTGCCAAGTGGCAACCTCTCCAACCACTTTGAAGGGATGTTTAGAACGATAGGATTTGGTTGTATTTCCCTTGAATTTTTTATCGGTTAAATTTGGATCATCTTCAATAGGTCCAGTTGGTTCTACCAAATAAATCATTTCTTTTCCATCACCTAAAGCAAGCTCTGCCCCCAAACCGCTGCATTTAGCGTAGCGGATAGATAAATGAACCTGGCTTCTTTTTGCTGGCCGTAATTGGAATTTAACCCAACTTTTATGAGGTCGCCAAGTTTTAAATCGCCCTTGGTTCCATGAAAAAATGTTTGTATAAATTCAGTATTAATAGTTTCAGATTTGATTGTTTCCATATAGTGAATGGCTTAAGCTAATTAAAATTAAAAATTTTTAATCTATTTAGTTAGTTTAAAGTGCTGCCTTAAAACGCACAGCTAACAATTTGGTACCTGCTGATAAGAGGCCAGCCTTACTGCCGCTACTTATGGATGCACAAAGCCTTGTGTAAGTACTAGGTTTTAATTAAAAAGATTCCGTTGAGCTTTCAGAGTTTTCTAGATATTTTTAGCTTTGTGCCGAAATATTAGCACAGCTAAACAAGGAAGTGAAGATTAAAATAATCAGTCTGTCTACATTTATTCAAGTTGGATTAGACGTTAAATCTTAATACATTTTAATTTTTTGAAGTATAGGACCTTTCATTTCAGCAAATTTTTGATACTTGTCCGATAAATTCTGTGTATCAATTCCTTTCATTGTATCACTTATTTTTTCAGACCATATTTGCCGATGACGTATTTGTCAGTCATACGATAAGCACCGATATAATCGTAGGTGTTAGTGCAAACGATTAATGTGTCGTTTTCTACTTTATACGAACCTTCAATAATAATTCTCCCGTTTCTTGTTGCATACTTTGTAATTTCTATTTCACTTGATTTTAGCTTATCAAAAGTGATTTTGTATACTTCTAACGTATCACCCTTGGCTTGTCTTAAATTTTGACTCAGATACTGATAACCTAGATACACATTGAATTTTTTCTTTTTAATTGTAAAGTTTTCTTTCCATTTGTCGGTTTTAGAGATATCGGAAGTTCCAACTGTTCTTAATTCCAATTTTGGTTTTTTTTGTGAAAACGCATTTGTAAAAAATGTGGTAAATAATATAAGTGTAAATATTTTTTTCATTGGTTGATTGTTAATTACGGTCGGTTATAAGTGTCGGCCAGGATTTTTCGGCTTTGCGAGGGTGTAGTAATCCCTGTCGACAGGCGGATAGGCAGCGAAGCCCAACTATTCAGCGTGCACCAGGAATTTCTGAAATTGAAAAATTTGTTAGCATTTGCATCTCCACACAAGATAGCAAAAAGATATTCCACACTTTCTGTTCCGATGAATTTATGAGTGCTTTCATTTTCGCTAATCAATGTTTAGGCAGGTTCGTTTAAATTCAGTTCCAATAAATCTATTTTTTCTTGGCCACTTTGTTCAATTTTGCCATCAGGCGGCCTGATGCGAATCCCTTTTTGTGCAATTGTGCTTTTTCAAAATTTCCGTTTTTATCAAGTTCATTTTTTTTGTGGGCTCGGTTTTTTTATTAGTACTCACTTTTCTCTTTTGCATAAATAAAAGCATAACTAGAATCTTTTTCACTGCTTTTAGTTATCCGTAAAAACTTATCATCAATGTTTATCACTGTAAGAGTATCGATTTTCAATGTTTTACTTTCTCTTAATATGATAGTGTTATTTTTACCTTTAACAAATGTTCCCGTGCTTTCAATATTACTACGTAACGTCTCTTCAAAAATGTTATCATTTTTGAATGATATTCTCATTTTCGAATTATCATATTTTACACTTTCGTATAATTGTTCCCAATTATAACTGTAGTTAATGTGTGAGTATTTTACGAAACACCAAGTGCCTAATAAATTTTGGTTTAATCTGGCCTGCAACAACTCTTTAAATATATAATCAATGTCGTTTCCACATATATACTTCTGTTTTTTTTAGAAAACAGAACATGATATGACACTAAATGTTAACAAAAGGAGTGAAGTAGTTTTAAATGTTTTTTTCATCTGTCTTATTTCGTTTCATTTTGTGCAAGTGTTGTTTTAGCATATCGCACAACGTTCCGGGGCTTGGCGATGTGGCGGGATTTCGAAGCACAAAGACTGGTTTTATTACTAACGTTCATTTGAAAAACTGCTGTTGAATTTTGCACTTCAGCCCGCCTGACGCAAAGCACCCATGTAAAAGCAGTAATCCTGTTCCATCCAAAAAAGGTGTAGTCTAACGTTAACTAGCTACCAAAACAATTGAAATATTGCAACACAAACTACTGCTTTACCGAAGTTATACATTGGTATCGACATCCACAAGAAAAGTTGGTCCGTCCACATCCGTAGCGATATCATCGACCACAAAAGTTTTACCGTTCCGGCAGACGCTGCTGTGGTTTACGATTACGTTGAGCGGAACTTTCCCAGCTACGAGGTTAGTTTAACCTACGAGGCCGGCTGCTGTGGCTTCAGTGCGGCGAGGTATTTTATGCAGATGGGCTGGGCTGTTAGGGTTGTTAACCCTGCCGATGTGCCCACCAATAACAACCGGTACTATCAGAAAACCGATGCGCTGGACTGCCGTAATCTGAGCCGACAACTATCATTGGGCTAACTAAAGGCCATCCATGTTCCAACCGGGGCGGAAGATGAACTCAAGAGCCTTTTGCGTCACCGTGCAGCCATTACCCGTCAGCTCCGTAGTGCAAAAGCGCACATCAAGAGCTTATTGCTTTATCATGGTATAAAAATTCCTGCGGAGCACGATAACCCTAACTGGACGAAGGCTTTTATAAACTGGCTGAAAGAGGTGAAATGGTGTTCAATTACAGGCAAACTTTGTCTGGAGAGCAAGTTGAGGGTCTACGAATTTATCCATACAGAATATCTTCAGCTGGCCAATGAACTTCGTGCCCACTGCAGGAAGCACCATAAAAAAGATTATTACCTGTTGAAGAGTATCCCTGGCATTGGTGGCTATCTTGCCGCTGCACTCTTGCCGAACTTGGGGATATTAGGCGTTTTGGTAACGAGGTGAGCTTTGCGAGTTACGTCGGTCTTGTGCCGATGATGCGCAACAGCGGAGGAACAGAAAATGTATTTGGTGTAACGCCCGTTGCCGTGGGCTGTTGCGCAGTTACATTATAGAAGCTGCTTGGGTTGCCCTGCGTTTGGACCCACAGCTGCAGGCCTATTACCGGAGCCATATCGGCAAGAACCCCAAGAGTATTGTGGTTAAGATCGCCAGAAAATTACTGAACCGTATTTTATCGGTTATCAAAACAGAAAAGCCATATGAGATCAATTATCAAAAACCACGGGCCATGGCATAAAAAAGGAGATTTATAAAAGAAAGCGTAATTGTTAAAAGCTCATCAAAAAAGAGATCCAGACTACAAAACATGGGTTGTGAAGCGTCAGGCTGTCACACCGCAAAGCAGGTAGCTGTATTTAAATCAATAAAACCAAAGGGGTGCTTGTGGTGTCCTAAAAATGGGCAGCCACACATAGGAGCCTGAGCTTAATGATTATGGAGGTGTTTGAGGAGCATTAATTTAGCCCCCAAATGTCCATTTATTGGAATATTTAAAAGGATTGATTAACTTGGTTCTAGGAAAACTGCTTTACATAGGAACCCTTGTTAGCGGTTCGGCTTTATTTGTTGAATAGTTTTTCAATTCCATAAACTTTATTTTTTGTCAATAAGTCAAGTATTTCATTTTGTAATTTAATTATTTCATTTATGGAATTGTTTTGGTTGATGAAATTGTCAAGTTTAATAAAACTGCTTTTTAATTTTTCTATTAAATTGTTGTCATTAAATTTTGTGTTCAATAATTTACTTTTAGCTTCTTGGAAAATTAATCGTCCCTCTTTTAATGTCATATGATTTGGTCCGCTTTCTTCATTTTCTTCAAAGTCATCAATTCCATCGTCTTCCCAAAAGCAAATGCCACAAATATCAAATGTATTTCTTTCGTCCAATGTCAAATAACCGCAAACTGGGCAAGAGTTTTTTAAAACTTCAGCGCTATTCACATCTGTTCTTTGTAAACCAATTTTTAAGTCAAAATTTTTCTGAAAAAAGTCTCGTCGTACTCTAATATTATCAATATGTTCTTCCGATTCTTTCATTTTGGTGTCGTCTTTTAAGCTGACCGCTAACATCTATCTTCACGCACCTTAAGCGTTTGTAAACGTTTATAATCGGTTAAATTAATCGGGTTGACTCTTACTTCCTACATTGGATTTTCATCAAAATTCACCATCCAATTAATGCCAAATTGATCAGTAAACATCCCAAAATAAGCACCCCAAAAAGTGTGGTTCATTGGCATGGTTATTTGGCCAACCGTAGATAGTCCTTCAAAAAGTTTATCGGCTTCCGCTTTGCTATCTGCATTTATAGATATAGAATAATTGTTGCCCTGTTTAAAGCTCGCTGCCCATTCGCCACCCGTATCGCTACCCATTAAACAAGTTTCTTTACTTATCGGAAGCATAACATGCATCACTTTGTTGCCATCCGCTTCGTTCATAGCGGGTTGTCCTTCTTGTTGGGGCATCTCGTTAAATTTGCCAATGTATGCAAAATCGCCCCCAAAAACGGAGCGGTAGAAATTGAAAGCATCTTCACAATTGCCATCAAAAGTGAGGTAAACATTTACTGTTGCCATAATCTGAATATTTGATTGGATTATTAAATTAAGAGCTTAAGATAACCACAGCTTTTCTTCGCGTTTTACCAACAAAAGTTTTTCTTCGCTCAGAAATAAAAAGCCATACTCATAACAAAAATGATAAGTATTGCCAGTTTGGGTTTGGTAAGTATGGGTATGGTATTCGAAATTAAAACCTGCCGATGCCAGTTTCTTTTTCATAGTTTTTACTTTGCCATTTGGATTAAGTGCGGCTAAAATGGTTCGATTTTTTTTTAAAATCAGGTTAATTTTTTTAATTACAACCGTATCATCACTTTTGGTGTGATTATTATAATTATTTCTGCAAGCATCGTCGCAAAATTTTTTATCGGCCCTACCTACAAGAGGTTTGCCACAATCTAAACAGGAGCGGTCCATAATAATTTGTTAAGTTTATTACGGGATGATGTTTTAAAAGTACTAATTAATTACCTTTTAAATAAATAAATAATCCATTTCGATTGATTTCTATTGACACTTATCCATTTTTAAGCGTTTATAACCGACTATAATTATTTAAAAACCGAATAAATTTTGAGCACCTTCTCACCTTTGTTCTGTCGGTAGTCGTGGTGACTATTGTTCGTTAAACATCAATACTTAAATTTTATTATTATGGAAAGTGCAATTACCAAAGTAGTATTAAGCGGATTTGCAGGAGCAGATGCAGACTTCAAAAATTTATCAGGAAATCAAAAACTAGCAAAAGTTAACTTAGCTGTTAATGAGTACTTCAAAAATTCCTCAGGCGAGGAAGTGAAGAAAACGCAATGGTTCAATCTTACTTTCTGGAATGCAAAAGCAGAATTGCCTTTAGCTCAAATAAAAAGGGACTAAGATTACCGTTGGAGGTAGGTTGCAAACGGGAAGTTATGAAGCAAAAGATGGTTCAAAAAGATTTACCACCGATGTCGTAGTAAGCGGTTTAATAGTACAAGAAATAGAAATAACCAATTAGCATACAAAGAACTGAAATGCTGAGCTTAGCAAATCGGCGTTTCAGTTTTAATTTGCTACTAAAGTTTTAAAGCGGTGCCGATATAGAAATTTATGCCAGCAGCCGGGTTGTAAAATCGGTTACCTACTGCGTTTAAATCATTTCCTAGACTATATTTTTCGTTAAACAGGTTATTTATTCCTACAAAAAGATCAGAATTTAGTTTGCCAATTTTTAATTTATTGATGCCGGTTTTTATTTCTACGAGGTTATATTTTTCTGCAAAAGCAGCATTGCTATCGTTAAGCGGTATGGCGGAAGTGTAGTTATGTTGAGCAAAAAGATAAATTCCCTTTTTGAACTCCATCAGCAAACTGCTCACCAATATATTAGCAGGTACTCCAGTCAATCTATTGCCAGAAAAATTTAAATTTCCATTTTGAAAATCCCTAAATCTGAAATGGTTGTAAGTATAATTGCTTCTAAATTGAATGCCGCTAACCAATGAAATATCGCTTTTCCATACCCAAAGTGATGTTTCCAATTCAACGCCTTGTTGTTTGGTTCCTCCAGCGTTAATAAAGTATTCCATATCATTTGCGTTTAACCTTCTTACGATGGCATCCTGTAATTCGAAATGAAAAATATTTGCACTGGCATAAAAACGGTTGTTTTTGCTGTTAAAGCGCATACCAGCTTCATAATTCCAGCCTAGCTCGGCTTGGAGGTTATTATTTATGTTAGTATCTGATGCCCGAACTTCGGCAATAGTAGGTGGCGAATAACCTTTACTAACGGATGCTCTTAACGAAACTGACTTACTTAATAAATAGGAGGCTGCAATTTTTGGCATTACCTGGTTACGGAATTTACGTTTTTGTACTTCTACAGGAATTGGGAAAACGCTTTCGTACTCATAATTGAAGAAATTAATACTTGTAGCCAGCTCCACCAAAAGTTTTCTCTTAATGTCAAAATTTATCCTGGCAAAGGCAAAATCCTGGTTCGCTTTTAACCGGTCAAATGCTTGCAGATTTGAAGGCTCGCCTGCGCTATTGTCAAAATTTTTAATTTGTGTTTTAGTTCCTGCAGCTTCGGCACCAAGCTGTGCATTCCATTTAAGGTCGTTTTCCGATTCTGCATATTCAACGAAAGTTCTTAATCCTAATGTACTTTCATAACGTTTTTCATAGTTAGTTATAAATGGGTTTTTGAAATCGGTATAAGAGGTAAAAAGGGAAATGACATGTTTAAATTTTGATGCAATTTGATAGCTATTGGTGAGGCCAGCTAGCGTTGATTTATTAAATATACCTGCTTTTTGGGCAATCGCTCCGGGTAATGTGGCTGTTGCGGGTCTCGCCGATCTGGGGTTTTGCTCCAGCTGCTGAAAGGTAAGTCCGCCAGGAGTATTGTAATTTAAGTCGCTGCAAAATGCAAAAACTTTTAAGCTCCCCTTATTGTAATTTAATTGATGTGCCGTTTGAAAGTACTTCCGGCTCATGTCGCTATTTTCTCTATATCCATCGCTCCGTTGATAACCCTGGAAAATATTGAAACTGTATTTTTTGAATTGGTGCTGAATTTGCGCAGTTTGATGAAATAAGCCATAAGACCCGGCAGTAACTGTTGCTTTAGCCTTATTTGTATTTTCATCAGTTAAAGAAATTAATATTGCTCCACCTGTATTGGCGCCAAAAATATTGGCTTCAGGCCCTTTGTAAATTTCAACTGATTGCAAAGCCAAAGGATCAATTGAATTTAAATAAGTATTTCCTCCTGCATCTGTGAGTGGAATTTCGTCTAGATAAATTTTGATGTTCCTGATCCCAAAAGGTGAACGCAATAGACTTCCGCGTAGCGATAAGCGATAACTGCCAGGCGATCTTTCTTCCATCCTTACACCGGTAACGGAATTGAATGCACTTACCAACGAAGAATGTTGCTGGTTTTTCAGTTGGTTGCTATCGAGTAAATTTACCGCTGAAACCGATCTTAACAAGGGCTGCTTATTGTAATAGCCTTTTACAACAACTTCTTCAAGTTTTTTAGCGGTATCAATTGGAATGTTTTGTGCGCCAACTTCTAAGCTAAAAACTACTAAAATTAAAAATGGAAACGATTTCAATACGTGATGATTTGGAATAAAAAGCAATTCGCAGATAAAGCCTAATGTAGAACTTTAATCTGCGAATTGAAGATCAATACTTAAATTACTTGGCTGCAACCTTCCAAACTACACCGCTCACATCATCAGCAACTAAAATTGCACCATCTGGTGTTTGGGTCACGCCAACTGGTCTGCCATAAACTTCTGCTTTTTCTACATCAGCGATAAAACCTGTTAAAAAATCTTCTGGTTTCCCTGTAGGTTTACCATCCTTAAACGGAACAAAAATTACCTTGTAGCCTGCTAAAGCCGAACGGTTCCACGAACCATGCTGACCAACAAATGCACCTCCCTGGTATTTCGAAGGGAATTTATCGCCCTTATAAAATGCCAAGCCAAGTGAAGCCGTATGTGAACCGACTGCCACATCTGGCACATTTGTTTTCTTTACCAATTCTGGCTTTTGCCCTTTCAACCGTGGGTCTTCATTTTGACCGAAGTAGGCATAAGGCCATCCATAAAAACCACCTGGTTTTACGCTGGTAATATAATCAGGAACCAAATCGTCGCCCAAACCATCACGCTCGTTAACCGCAGTCCATAACATGTTGGTGCCAGGCGCCCAATCTACGCCAACAGGGTTGCGCAACCCGCTTGCGTAAATTTTTTCCCCTGTCCCATCAGGATTTATTTCTAAAATATTTGCTCTTTTTACCTCATTTTCCATGCCGTTTTCGCCGACGTTACTACCAGAACCTACAGTAATATAGATTTTGCTTTTGTCCGCATTGGTAATTAAATTTCTGGTCCAATGGTTATTATATCCGCCAGCAGGAAGACTCAAAATTTTCTTGCCGGTGCCCGTAATTTTGGTGTCACCAGTTTTATATGGATATTGCAAAAGACCATCAGTATTCGCGACATAGAACGAATTTCCAATGATGGTTACGCCGTAAGGTTGATTGAGACCTGTTAAGAAAGTGGTTTTCAACTCTGCAACACCATCTTTATCCGCATCGCGATACAATAGAATGGTATTGGCACTTTCGCCAGCAACTTCAGATTTTGCTTTGCCAGTAACCGCATTTGCCACTTTTTCTTTTGTGCTGCGTTCGGAGTTGCTCAAAACAATTAATACATCTCCATTAGGAGCAATATAAGTGTTCCGCGGACTTTTAATATTTGATGCGAATTTGCTTACCACAAATCCTTCGGGTGCTGTTGGCATTTTATTCTCTGGCCAACCTATCACTTTGCTAAATTTATTTTTAGCCGCTGTTGTATCTGGAGCTGGTAAATTTACCTGTTGATTTTCTGTGCTTACCGTAGTGGAGTCGCCCTGCTTTTCTGATGTTTTGTTAGATTGGCAGCCGAATAATATTGTGGCTGAAAATAAAGTAGTGTAGAGAATCTGTTTTTTCATAATCTGTATTTTTGAGAAAGGGATGTGTTTCACGCAAAATATAACAGAAAATTAAAGCAGATGTTTTGCGGTGCTGGTTTAGCGTATTGCCTCGATAAGCTATTTACTTATCAAGGCAACTGTACTGCATGTTTTATTGAAGATTTTAACTATTGCAAACTCTTATAGCAAATATCACTATCCCTTTAAAATCTTTAATTTTTCACCATCAAATTCTTCTTGCGATAAAATTCCAGCATCCAACAATTCTTTCAAATCAAGCAAGGCTTGCTTTTTACTTGCCATATCATTTTTGGCCGGTTCAGCCGTTTCTTGTAAAGGTGTTTTAGTGGCTTGCGGAGAAATGTTTGATGGTCCAAATTTCAATAATAACTCAGTAATCTCATTAAAGCCTTTAATGTTTGAATAATCGATCGCTTTTTGCTCCTTAACATTTACAATGGTAGGATCGGCAGCTTTTTCCAGAAGAAATTTTACCACATCTTTCTTGCCATTTGCAGACGCATAGTGCAAAGCTGTGTTGCCGCTTTCATCTTGAATATTTACATCGGCACCCTTCTCTAAAAGTAATTTCAACATATTTAAATGGCCACTCTTAGCGGCAACATGTAGCATACTTTCGCCACCATATTCATAAGAACCATTCAAAGAAAAACTCGCCGAGATTGAAATATTGTTGGCGGTTTCCACCCAGTCGAGGTAAGAATACATCGAATCATCATTGTGGGTTAATGGCTTTGCATAATTTACATTTACACCATTGTTTAAAAAGAGCTCAACAATTTCCTTTTGATTATTGGCACAGGCATACCAGATAGGAGAGAGGCCGTTTTTTGAGGAGACAAAAATATCAGCACCTTTATCGACCAAAATTTTAGTTAGCATTCTGTTCGAACCGTAACAGGCAATTAATAAAGCAGATTCGCCCTGGTGATTTACGTGGTTAATGTTGCCGCCATTCTCCAAAATCAATTCTACCATTGGCGTGTTTTTGGATTTTACTGCAAAAAGTAAAGGTGAGTTTCCTTCTTTATCGGTGGTGTTGATATTTGCGCCATGGTTTAAAAGCATTTGTACCACGTCTTTATTTCGCCAACTGGCAGCAATAAGTAAGGCAGTTTGCGCTTCGTTGTTTTCTTTATCAACCTCCAAACCTTTTTCTAATAATTTTTCCAAAACCTCTATTTGTCCGTTTTGAGCGGTAATGTGTAGCAGACTGTTTCCTTTATAATCGTTAATGTCGATTTTTGCGCCTTGATCTAAAAGATACAGCGCCGTTTGTTTCTGCTTTTGTAAGCAAGCGAAGTAAAATGGTGTTTCACCTGCGTGATCGGCATAATCCAAATCAGTTCCCTCATTTATCAAGATCTGCACTAAATCCAAATAGCCGCGGTGGGCTGCATAGTGCAGCGCAGTTCTGCCCTTTTCATCGGTATAACCAACTTCAACTTCTTTGTTTGCCAATAAAAGCTCGGCAATTTTTCGCTTACCGCTTTCGCAGGCAATTATAAATGACATCGACATAATTTTTTTCTATTAAGCTTGTTTCATTAAAAGTTCTACTGTTTTTATTTTGTAATTATCATTCGATGCAAGCATCATTGGCGTTTGGTCTTGATCATTACTGATACTTGCATCGGCACCATTTTCGAGCAAAAGTTTGACCTTTCGGTAGGTTTCTTTCGCTTTTTCATGATCGTCATTTACATCATAAGCGCAAACCTTATGCAATAAAGTATTGCCTTTTTCATCTTGAGCATTGATATCAACAATGCCTGCGTCTAAAATCGCATGAATAATTTCGACAGATTTTCCTGCAGCCATATCTAAAGCTGTTTTTTGCTCTCCATAACGGTTACATGCTTTTTGTAAATCTGCACCATCATTTATCAACTGCTTAATGATAGCCTGGTTGGTTTCCAAACTATCAAAATTAATTTCTGTGATATAATTGAACAACGCTGTTTGGCCGACACCGTTTATCTCATTTAAATTTGGCGATGCATATTCGCTAAGTTTTAAGTAAGCATTAAGGTCGTGATTCCAGATGATGGCGTAGTAAAATGCGTTGTTTCCCTCATTGTCAACATGGTTTGGGTCAGCGCCATTGGCTAAAAGTACGTCGATAAAAAATGGCTTTCGAAACCTTAGCGCAGAAATTAAGGCAGTTTCATTTTTGATGTTTGGCGCATCTACATTTAATCCCATTTGAGCCAATGGACTGATATAATGATGCATGCGTTGAATATATTCATCGCCACCCAGCCCATGTGGTGCATTCGCTTTCACCAATTGATGAATGATGTTTTCATCCTCATGATTCATGAAATTAATGTCGCAACCATAATTAACTAAGCTTTGGATACAGCTTAAAGTAGCACCACGAAGAAATGCGAAGCTGAGTAAAGTTTCACCTTTTATCTCATCGTTTATATTCGTAAAATCACTGATAAACGTGTCAAAAAACGCATTTATTTCATCATCAATTTTCCTGTAATTGAACAAAACATCGAAGAAGCTATATTGGAAACTGTCGTATTCATAAATATCAGTTTCGATTATTTTATTTTTTACAAAAAGATGTAGAATGTCGAATTGCTTTTGTTCAATTAAAATCTCCATCAGCATAGCTTTCACCTGAATATTTAGATCAGCTGGCAATTTTTCACCGTTCGCAAGTGCTGCAATTGTGCTGGCAAAATCTCTGTTTCGTATCGATTCTTCTAACATTATTGAGCGTTTTTCATTAACAATTCTACTGTTTTTATTTTTAAATTATCATCAGAAGCCAACATTAAAGCGGTTTTATCCTCGTCATTTGTAGCCTTGATGTCAGCACCATTTTCAATTAATAGCTTTACTTTTCGATAAATTTCTTTTGCTTTTTCAGGTTCATAATTGACGTTTTGCGCACAAACTTTATGCAGTAAACTGTTCCCTTTATTATCATTTCTATTCATATCCACTTTACCAGTTTCTAAAACGGCTTCTAAAATTGCCGCAGGTTTTTCAGCAATTAAATCCAGTGGTGTGGTTTCGGTACCGTAATAAACGGAAGGCTGGTAAAGATCTGCCCCATCTTCCAACAATTTAATCAGGAATGTACATTCAGTATCCGAATTGTACATCATTCTTACATACTCAAATAATAAAGTGACTTGATTTTTATTTATCATCTCGAAATTCGGTAGTGTAAATTCTCGCATGATATCGTACATCTTCATGCTTTGCACATGTGCTACCGCATAAAAGAAAGCCGAATTTCCTGTTTTATCTAAAAGGTTTGGATTGGCTCCATTTTCTAGTAGAAATGAGAGAAATTGTATTTTGTTAGATTCAACTGCATTTATCAATGGCGTTTTTTCCACGATGTTTTGTGCATCGACTTCTAAGCCTTCATTTATTAATAAATTGAGATAACTTATTTGGAGTTCATGTAATTGCTCCTCATTTAAATCAAATCTTTTTTGGTTGTTTTTTACCACCTGGTGGATGTAGCTTTCTTCTGCATTGGTTTTGAAATTCACGTCGCAACCAGCATCAATTAAAATTTGGATCAGCTCAAGAGGCACTAGCTTTTCAAAAAAATAGCCCATTAAGGTTTGTGCTGAAACTTCATCATTAAGGTTGTCGAATTTTGAGATAAAACCCTTGAAAAACTCCCGACCTTTTTCGTCTGCTTTTAAATACCTGATTACCGTTTGAAAAATGCTTCCATCAAAATTTTCGAACTCATAAACATCTGTTTCGATGGTTTTATCCTTAATCAAATGAAAAATAATTTCGTATTGCTCACCACGGAAAAGATTATCTAATATTTGGGATTTCTGATGGGGTTGCAATGTTTTTGAAAGTTTTTCGCCAGCTAAAAGTTTAGCATAGGCGTCTGTGAAATTTGCTGAATTAAAAAGTTGTTCTAAAGTCTGCTCACTCATATTAGTTGTAGTAGTCAAGTTTTTGTATACATGTTTTCTAAATAATAAACGTAAATGAGTCGGAGATTGTTCATTACTCAACCAACGAATATTCATTTATCGCCAATTATTTAGGGTAAAATAATAAAAATATTTAGGGCTGATTTTTTGGAGGGAAGTACTGAAGTAAGTGTAGAAATTTTATTTTGACTCGTCAATTCTGATGTTCTCTGGTTGAAATAGAAATTGTTTGTCTCCTTTTTTAATGTATTTTTCAAAAGGTAAACCATTGGTTTTTTCAGGTACCTCTACTACAACATATTTACCAGTATCTTTGTATTTAGAATAAACAATATCGAAGGATAGTATGATTTTGTTTGCTAAAGGAATATGCTTTCCATCATTAGCGATAGAGAACGATTTTTTTTAATCATAATCTTCATAGTGCAGATTATTTTTCTTTTCTGAATCACCTGTTTTGCCAAGGTTGATTGAATTTTTCTTGTCATTTTTTAATTTGATGAAAAGAAGGTGCTCGCCCTTTTCATCAACCAGTTCACCGTAAATTTCGTCGCCTCTTTGTCTCCAGTTTTGAATACTTAGAAATCCTTCGATGGCTATCCTTTGTCCATCATGGTTGTTGTTGGCATACAGTGTTTCGTAAACACTTTTAGCATCTTTGTTAGGAAGCAATTTTCCTTTGCCCAGTTCTGCTTTGCATGAAATTAACAGGAATAGAAGATAAAATAAGGAAGTTGTAAATCTCGTTTTCATCAATTTTAAATTAAGTTCATGGAGGTTTAACTTTTGTAATTACGCAACATTTTGCAGTAGACAAATTGAAAGTTAAAAACTAAAATCATTAACTAGATCATTTTAGAAAAAATAGTTGCCACAATCTTATCGATGCTATAAATAACATTACAATGTTCCTTAATTCATTCGATTATTTTATCTTTAGGCGATTTAAAAAAACTCGGTTTGCAATCTTAATCGAGGTAATATTTAACTTATTAAAGCAAAATCAATTTAAACATGTCAAATACATCAAAAATTATCTACACCAAAACCGACGAGGCGCCAATGTTGGCTACTTATTCACTTTTACCTATTGTACAAGCTTTTACCGCATCAGCAGGTATTGATGTAGAAACCAGAGATATTTCTTTAGCAGGAAGAATTTTGGCAAACTTTCCTGAGTATTTAAACGACGATCAAAAAATTGGAGATGCATTAGCTGAACTTGGTGGATTGGCAACAACCCCGGAGGCGAACATCATCAAATTACCTAATATATCTGCATCTATCCCGCAATTGGTAGATGCCATTACTGAATTGCAATCGCAAGGTTATGCATTACCGAACTATCCTGACAACGCACAAACTGAAGAAGAAAAAGCCATCAAAGCGAAATATTCAAAGGTTTTAGGTTCAGCAGTTAATCCCGTTTTACGTGAAGGAAATTCTGATCGGAGGGCACCAAAGGCAGTTAAGAATTATGCAAAACAAAATCCTCATTCAATGGGTAAGTGGTCTGCAGATTCGAAAACTAAAGTAGTAAGTATGACTGAAGGCGATTTTTACGGATCGGAAAAATCGACCACAGTTGCAGAAGCTGCTCAGTTTAAAATTGAATTCGTGGCCGAAGATGGTGCTGTAGCTGAATTAAAAGGTTTATCTCCATTAAAAGCAGGGGAGGTGATCGACTCATCAGCTTTGAGTTTATCAGCCCTTAAAGCTTTTGTTGCCAAAGAAATTAAAGAGGCAAAAGCTGCGGGTGTATTATTATCTGCACATTTAAAAGCTACAATGATGAAGGTTTCTGATCCAATTATTTTCGGTGCCATTGTTGAAGTTTATTTTGCTGATGTATTCACTAAGTATGCTGATCTTTTTAAAGCATTGAATGTTGATACCCGCAATGGTTTGGGCGATGTTTATGCAAAAATTGCAGGCAATCCGCAACAAGCAGAAGTTGAAGCTGCATTAGCCGCGGCAATTGAAAATGGTCCGGCTTTGGCCATGGTAAATTCTGATAAAGGAATTACAAATTTACATGTGCCAAGTGATGTGATTGTTGATGCTTCGATGCCGGCAATGATTCGTACTTCGGGACAAATGTGGAATAAAGAAGGTAAACCTGAAGATACGATTGCGCTAATTCCAGATCGCTCGTACGCTGGTGTTTATACTGCTACAATTGATGATTGTAAAGCAAACGGCGCTTTCGATGTAACCACAATGGGTTCGGTGCCAAATGTTGGTTTAATGGCTCAAAAGGCAGAGGAATATGGATCGCACGATAAAACGTTCCAGGCTGCCGCTAATGGAATAATTCGCGTTACTGATGCTGATGGAAAAGTTTTCTTTGATCAAAAAGTTTCAACCGGAGATATTTTCCGGATGTGCCAAACCAAAGATGCGCCCATTCAGGATTGGGTTAAATTAGCGGTTAACAGAGCTCGTTTATCTGAAACACCTGCTGTTTTCTGGTTAGATGAAAACAGGGCGCATGATAGAGAAATCATCGCTAAAGTGAATAAATATTTAAAAGATCACGATACCGAAGGTTTGGATATTCGCATTCTTGCGCCAATTGAGGCTACCAAGTTTACTTTAGAGCGTATTCGTAAAGGCGAAGATACTATCTCAGTTACTGGTAATGTTTTAAGGGATTATTTAACAGATCTATTCCCGATTTTGGAATTAGGAACTTCTGCTAAAATGTTATCTATCGTTCCTTTAATGAATGGTGGTGGTTTGTTTGAAACGGGTGCGGGTGGTTCTGCTCCGAAACATATCGAGCAGTTTATTCACGAAGGTTACCTGCGTTGGGATTCTTTAGGTGAGTTTTTGGCTTTACAAGCTTCATTAGAGCATTTATCGCAAACACAAAATAATAGCAAAGCACAGGTTTTAGCTGATGCTCTAGATGAAGCAAATGCGAAATTCTTAGCTACAGATAAATCGCCAGGTAGAAAATTGGGAACAATTGATAACCGTGGTTCTCACTTTTATTTGGCCTTGTATTGGGCAGAGGCATTAGCCTCACAAACGAAGGATGCCGAGTTGCAGGCAAGATTTGCGCCTTTGGCAAAAGCATTAACTGAGAACGAAGCGAAGATTACAGAAGAGTTAATCAGCTCTCAAGGTAAAGCGCAGGAAATTGGTGGCTATTACCATCCAAATGATGATTTGACTAGTAAAGCAATGCGTCCAAGTCCTACATTAAATACTGCATTAGCATCGTTATAAAATAAGCTTTTAAACATTAAATCCCCAGCTGCACCTTTTTCAGCTGGGGATTTTTTTATCATTTTTTGCTGTGAAATTTATCGATCTCCCATTTAGTTACATTGTTTAAAATGTAATTAGAAATGTTTTCGAAAGCCCGGTTATCGCGGATTATATTGTCGTAAAAGCGGGTTTGCCATCCAAATTCAATGCCCAGTCTGTTGCAATGTTTGGTAATAGCAGATTTATAGCCCCCGACGAGAGAAGATATGGAGTTTTTGCCCTGGTTTTGAAAGCGTGATTGTCCGGGAGATTTTGGGATATCAACGGTGGGATGGGGGTTGTATTGTGGCGCTAGAGACAAGGCATGCCTTGTCTGTACCTCGGAGCCGGGATGAGACGCATTATTCCCATCCAAAATCAAAATCCCATAAATATGATTAGACATTACGATAAATTCTCCCAGTTCGATATTGATGTTATATTTCATGCCACAAAATATCGGCAATTACGCCCGCATTTGTTAGTATCATTTTCCCACTCTTCACCTGGCCAAAGAAATGACGAAGGTCCATTGTACAAATGGTTATAAAATATGCGCCATCATTGGCATAATTCCAAGTTTGCAATCTTGCAGAAGGACTTCTGTATTTGTTCAGGTACTTTTCGTTCATCGGAGCGTTAAATCATCCTATGAATATAAATAAAATCAGGAGCTAATTTGAAATGTAAAAGGATTTAAATAACAAAAAAGGGCAACCATAATGATTGCCCTGTTAGAAATAATTTAGTTTCGCTAGTAAGCACCCAGATAAAAGCTGCCCGATTGATTCTTTAATTTGGCACCCTTAGTAACTGTTTTGGTTTTGTAATTGATTACATATAAATTTCCATCAACACCGTTTGGCGTCATTGGAACATAGACATTATCGCCTGCAAGGCCGATATTTTGAAACTGACCGAAGGTACCAGTTAATGCTGTTCCGCCATTTTGAGCAGCAGTTAAACCTGAGTAACCCCCATCAGTTTGTTTTTCTGTAGTTAACCGGGTTGCAGTTTTAGCATTTAAATCGATCAATGCCAAGTATCCGCCCTGAACGCCAGTTTCAGTGAATAATACGATGCCAACACCATCTTTAATATATCTCCATGCACTGATAGCAACATTATTGCCTGTACCTAAAGCAGTCTTTAAATTGAAATTATAAGTATTATCATATTCGTTAGTAGAAGCATTGATCCGCAAAATCTGAGAACCAGAAGTTGCTGTAGCCTGATAAACGTTTCCATCGGTACCCACATATTGCGTCATGGTGCGATAAGAGTGGTTGTTTACTTTACTGATATTAGGGTCTACAAAGATCAATTTAGGGTTGGTTAACGATGGGTAATCAACAACCAAGGTTGCTGTACCCAATTCTCTTACGCCTGTTGACCAGGTTTGCGCAGTACCAGCAGTATTTACACCAGATTTCTTAGTTACATCTGTTCTCGACACATTACAACCAATAAAAATTTTAGTTTTCGCAGCATTTAAAACCGGCACATCGATTCGGCCAATTTGATAACCTGCTTTGGTTTGCTCAGCAGTAAAAGGTATAGTAAACTCTGTTTGACGGGTAATTTGCGGATCATTTAAGTTAAGCACTGCAAGTTTAGCAGTACTTTTTACATCAACAAATTCAGCTCCTGCGCCGGTAGCCGGAGCGCCAGTAATCACAGATGATGCAAATACACCTATGCCAATGCCGTCGCCAGCCACTACCCAACGAGGAGACGATCCAAGAATTGGCTCAGTATTTACCTCTTCACGAGTGTCTACAAAGTTTTTATCGCCTTCTACTTTATATTTATTGAAGATACCACCATCTGTACCTGTATACTGAATGTTATATAAAAAGTTTCCGTTTGGAGAACTTTGTACCCGGGCAGTACGTTGAGACCTTAAACCGTATCCATTCGCAAATACATTTACTTCGAAGTTAGGGTCAATAGCTTGTGCAAGCGTAATAGCAAAAGCTCTTGTACCACCATTTCCAGCGGTACCTTCAGCATCTGGAAAAGCAGCAGTCAATGTTATAAATTTTCTATCCCAGATATCTGGTCCCGAAACACCAGTTTCTGGTGAATCTCCACCATCTTTTTTACAACCTGCTAAGGCACTGATGGCCAATACTGATCCGAATAAGGCGGTTTTTAGTAAATTAGTTTTCATGTTATACTTATTTAAAGTTATTTATAGTGTAATTCAATTTGAAATAAAATGCCCTTCCTGGTCGCTGCACGCCAAAATTGTCGTATACTTCAGCATTTAGCAGGTTTTTACAATCTAAGCTCGCAACCAGTTTCCCCGTAGGGAAACGATAACTTGCTCCTAAATCATGAGTAAATTGATTCGGGGTAGTAAACCATTCTGATTCAATCCAAATGGTACTAAAAGCGGCTACATATCCGGCATTGTAGTAAACGTTCATTACAGATTTCTTTTGAAACAGGTTATCGAAGCGATACTGAATATTCCCGTTCACTGTAAAGAAAGGTTCATTCGGAACCTGTTTGTTGTATAAGCTGTTTGGATTTCCGCGTTCATCAAGCTCGACTTTGTATAGTGAATTGAATTTTGAGAAATTTACCATAACATTTAATTTGTTGTCATAGATGTAATTAAACTCGGCCTCAAATCCAATAGATTGTGTTTTTGATAAGTTAACAAACTGAGTGACCTGGATGTCTTCTACCTGATTTTCACGTCCTTCAATTACAGGATCTACACGGGTTTGTTGAATAATTTTATCATAACCATTTCTCCAGAAAGCATTTCCATACAAGGAGAATTTATGCTGGTTTGAGGTGTTGAAGTTGTATCGTCCACCCAAATTGGAGTTAATGGCCAGTTCTGGCAAAATATTTGGGTTAGCTAGCAAGTTGTTTTCTGGTTCACCATATATATGTCTATCAGTAGGCATGATAAATGATTTCTCTGCGGATAGAATCAAGAATCCGTTGCGAATTGCTTCATAAGAAACCGTACCGCCGAAGCCTTTATTATCTCTGGTAGTGCTGCTGTTTTGATAATTTAGTACACCATTTAATTCGCTTATTGGTCTTTGCTGGTCAGTTTTGTAGATGGCATACTTTCCAAAAATGTTGGTTTTCAATTTCCCACGAAGAAGTTCGGCCTCATAATTCATGGCGAAAATATTCGTAGTTAATCCGTTAAGTGTAATCCACTTACTGCGTTCCGGAATCAGCAGATCCTGGTCGTTCCGGTCAGATTGCTCGAATTTATGATTTAATGAGACACGGTGGCCAGACACGATGGTGTAAGCTAAATTCGAGCGTATGTTGGAAATTTTACGTTCGATATTACTCATTACCGCCACACCTTGCTGCCCCATGCCTGGGCTATATCCATAGGTTTCTGGCGGACCTTCGGAATTCTTAACCAGCAGCGTTCCATCCCAGTTATATTTTAAACTTACCGTATCTTCCAGATAAGTGCTTCTTCTGCTGTGAACTGCATTAACAGTAAGTGCTAAACCATCCAACAAAAAGTTATTCTTATTATAATTCAAGCTTAAAACATGCGCTTGATACTCGTTAAATCTGCCGAAGTAGGGCTTAGTCATCGTTATCCCATGTGGAATTTGTTTATATGAATCTGAAATGTTGTAGCCGATAAAAAATTGATCTGCCCATTTTACATTGGTGAAACCCGCTTCAAATCGGCCACCAATGGTTTCAAATTCATCATTAGGACGTTTGGTGCGATAGTTTCTAACAATTCTTCCGCCAGGCAAAGTATATTTTGAAAACTTTCCCCACATTTCATAATTATTGTCCGAATGACTATAAAATCCTGATGCTCTTGCTGTAAAGCCATTTTTCTGATTGCGGTATAATGCACTTACATCTGCTCTGTAGGTATTAAATGATCCATAAGAAACTGCCGCAGTTATGTTATTTGCTGAGGCATCTTTTTTCATGATCACGTTGATGGCGCCGCCGATGTAATTTCCACTTAAATGCGATGGAAGTACGCCTTTGTAAACCTCAATGCGTTCAATCATCGATGGAGGAATGTTATTCAGATTAAAGGAAGAGCCGTAGGTTGATATCTCAATTCCATCTAAGAACAAACCAATGGTACTGCCCGACATACCATTCAAATTATATTCAATCGGCGATCCTTCGCCACCATTCTGACGAACTCTGACACCAACTGCCCGGTCTAGAAGTTCATTTGTGGTGAGGTTTCTTAATGAAGCTTCTTTGGTTTCGATAATCGACATTGCAAAACCGCTGGTTTCCATTTTGCGTTTTTCGGTTTTGCCAGCTATACTTACCTCCTGCAAATCGCGATTAACATTTTCCTTCACTTTGGTATTGAATAAAATGCTTGGTGAATCGATGTTTATATTTTGCGTTTTCTTTTCAGATACTATTGAACTGATTAACAGCGTGTAACTACCATATTTAACGTCTTTAAATTCATACCTTCCTTTGTCATCAGTCATTGTGCTTCTATTAAGCTCTTTGATAATAACTGTTGCACCATCCATCGGCTGTCCGCTATTATTAGTGATTTTCCCGGAAAGAGTGGCTGTTTGAGCGATAGCAACTATAGAAAAGCAAAGAAAGAATAGGGATAGCAGCGATATTTTCATCAATCATGTAACTTTTTTAAATTCTTCTTTAGAATAGGTCTTAATAAGAATAACTTTGCGCAAAGATAAAATCTGAATATGACGCAATCAGAAGAAATTGTAACGCAAAAAGGAGAATCTCGACAAGCGGTGGAGAACGTATTCTTGTACAATCAAAATATGGAAGTGAATTACAGCACTTCAATTAATGATAGGAATAAAATAGAAATCAGGTTGAACCATCCAGATGAGTTGGAAAAGGAAACCTATCAAATGATATTTGTGCTGAAGGGAAATATAAAGGTTACTAAATCTGGGTCTAACCATGAGTTTGTCGAAATAGAAAGTCAACAACATAATCTCTGTCGATTGCCTTTTAAATCTACGAGAATACTGGTTGATACTTCCGATGATGTGTTGTTCATCAACCTAAGTAAGTCTTTTTTAAAACGATTTCTACCTCATGACCACCCAGCCTTTAAGCTGCTGTTGAATGAAGATTTGGATAGTCAAATGGTATTATCAACCATTAATATGCCTATTACGCCAGAAATCAGTGCGATTTTGCAGAAGTTAGGCAATTCAGATCAATCCACATTTTCAGATCAGTTACTGCTTGAATCCAAAGCGATCGAGCTTTTTGCTCTACAAATCTCACAGTTTGAACAGCTACAGAATAGCGCCGCGCCGACAAAGCTTAAAAAGACAGAGGTGGAGAGGATGCACGAAGTGCGAAAAATTTTAATTCAACAATCTGGAGATCAGCTTTCGCTAAGAGCGCTTGCGCACTTAGTGGGCACAAATGAATTTAATTTAAAAAGAGATTTTAAAGCCTTGTTTGGAAAAACTGTCTTCGCCTATCTTAATCAGCATAAAATGGAAAAGGCCAAAAATATGTTGATTGAAGAAGATACTACAGTTTCAGAAATCTCTAAAAGAATGGGTTACAGACATGCCACTCATTTTACAAGTGCGTTTAAGAAATATTTTGGCTACTTACCGAATAAGATTAAAACCGGTAAATTATCACTATTAATTTTCTTTGAAGATTTTATTGCACTATTGGAAAACCTAAGTCTTTTAACGATTTAGATTTCAAATTATAAAACCCTGTTTTGCAAACCATCTCTTTGCATCTTTGTTGTATATTTATAAAACAATAGGAGACAACAACCATGGAAAATAACGAAAATAAAGGCTCACAAGATAAGATACATAGCACAACGGAAAACCCTGAAATCAACAAAGAGAATTTAGCCTACGATGAGGTTAAAGGCAGCTACGAACTAGATGTTAATGGAACCGACAAAGATTATGATCACCCGATGGGCTATGAAACTGTGGCAGCAGGAGCGAAGGATGACGATTCTACCTATGACGAGGCGAACCCTTATATTGGTGATGAATATGCTAGTAATGAGGGTATTGCAGAAGACAATTTAGAAGAGCTCGGCATGCATGTGGATAATGGAGAAAGCGTAAGACTGAATGCAGAGGATGAAATTTTAGCCCGTACACCAGAAGATAGCCGTGATGATTTGGACGAAGAAGGTTATCCCATCAACGATACGCCGCTAAAATAGCTTAACATAAAAATGGTTGATTGACTTAACAGTCATAATCAGAAAAGCAGGATACATATAATGAATCCTGCTTTTTTTATGCGGTTTGTGAATGGGGTTGATCAATTAATATCTGGATATTTTTTTTCCAAATATCTCGATGATTCACTACGAATTTCTCTTCCGCTCCGTCTTTTAAAATAATCTTCAAACCGTTTGGAATCAAGCCTAAAGTATTATAAAAAATAATATCCTGAATCTCATTAATATTGATGGCGAAGGTATGGTTTTGTATATTGAATTGGTGTGATTTAAATTCTAAATGATCACTCAAAAGGTACAACTTGCCGCCAACGGCTTCCGCATTTTTGAAATGATTTGCCCCGCCAGAATAAATAATATCGTTGGCTACCACACCTTCAATTATTGTTTGTTCTTTTACTTTTTTAGAGTTAATAAATAGGTACATCAGCAAACCCCAAAGTGCACCTGTAATGGGGCCAGCAATTAGCGCATACCAAATGCCATTTGTAAATGCTATGAAAATGCCAAATAGCAAGGCAAAACCGATGGAGGCATAAACTAGACTTTTTATAGTAGCTTTTTTTTCAGCGATGATCATATTATGGATTAATATCTAAATTAAATCTTTTGCGCAATTCGTCGAGTTTTGGATTTTTGTTCACCAAATAATCATATTTTTCACGATTGCCATACAGTCTGTTTTCAATTTTTCGCTCCACTTGTTTAAAAGTGATATCAACAGCGAAATTTTGAAGTTCATTCCTCAGGTAGTTCATTAATTCTACTGACTCCTGAACAATTAACTGTTCTTGTGTTTTGCTTTCTACAGAGATTTCAATCAGCGTTGGATTGACAAGGGTAGGAGCAAAATTATTGAGAATTGTAAACAAATTAATTTTATCAGCTTTCTTAAGTATCTGAATGTAGCTGTTCCAAACTTCTAATAGTCTATCGTAGCTAAACTGTTGCCTGGCTTCACCGGTTACAGTTTTTGGCGTTCCATCATCTTCTCCTGTAGCAAGTCTTTCCAAATCATTTAATGAGGGAATTAATGTTCCAACATTTTTTTTCGGGATATTAATGCTAATGGAAGTAGCGGATGGAATGTTGGGTTTAGGAGATTCTTTCGGTTTTTCGTTTAATGAAATACTTACAGGAATTTCAGCTTGAGGCTTATCGGAAACAATTGACGAAGGATTTTCAGCCTCCACTTTCAACTTTGAACTTTCAACTTCAGGAGCCTTTTCGGCTACGACATCAGTTTTTTTTTTATCCTGATCTCCGTCAGTTGCTGTGTTACTTGTGTTTAAAGGTTGCTGTGCTAAATGAACTACTGATCGAATATGGCACATTTTAATCAATGCCAGTTCCACCTGTAAACGCTGATTTTTGGAGTTTTTATAATTTAAATCGCAGGTATTAGCCAGGTTTAATGCAGTTAACAAAAATGAAAGCTCGGTTTGCCTGCATTGATCTAAATACTTTTGTTTGATGTTCTCACTAACCTCCAAAAGTTTGATCGTTGCTGCATCTTTACCTACCAGCAAATTACGGAAGTGTGTAGCTAAACCATTAATAAAGTTGTTTCCATCAAACCCATTATTCAGAATTTCATCAAACAATAATAATGTTTCACTTACTTCTGCTGCGGTTAGGTGCGAGGTAAGCTTAAAGAAATAATCGTAATCTAATATGTTTAAATTATCAATTACAGCCTTATAAGTGATGTTTTTGTTTGCATAACTTGCAATCTGATCAAACATCGATAGAGCATCACGTAAACCTCCATCTGCTTTTTGAGCGATAATGTGTAAGCCATCAGTTTCAAAAGCGATGTTTTCACGTTGTGCAATTGCAGCCAAATGGCTCGAAATATCTTCAACCTGAATGCGGTTGAAATCAAAAATTTGACAACGTGATAAAATCGTTGGCAGAATTTTATGTTTTTCTGTAGTAGCTAAAATGAAAATAGCATAAGATGGTGGTTCTTCCAATGTTTTCAAAAATGCATTGAATGCACTTTGAGATAACATGTGAACCTCATCAATAATATAAATTTTGTATTTGCCAGCTTGTGGCGGTATGCGAACCTGCTCAATTAAGCTTCGGATATCATCAACCGAGTTGTTTGATGCCGCATCCAATTCGTGAACATTAAAAGAGTGTCCGTTTTGGAAAGAAAGGCAATTGTCGCAAGTTCCGCAAGCTTCCATATCTGCTGTAGGATTGGTGCAGTTAATGGTTTTCGCCAAAATCCTGGCGCAGGTAGTTTTACCAACGCCCCGTGGACCGCAAAAAAGAAAAGCTTGGGCCAGCTGATTGTTTTTGATGGCATTTTTTAGCGTGCCAGTAATATGCTGCTGCCCAACAACGGTTTCAAACGTGGCCGGACGATATTTACGGGCAGAAACAATAAAATTTTCCATCGGCACGAAAATAGGAAAAATTTAGATGGAGTTTTATTGAAAAATGTGAATGTTGAAAAGTTGACTATTTGCTTAATTGCATCACTTTATCGAGCAACGGCGGTAATCCATTCTCCAATATTTTATCGTTATCCCAAAAGCTCATCACGCAGCTCACATAATTGTCTCTTACTTTATCGGCAACATAATACGCGATTAGCGTTTTGCCTCCAGATGTTTTTACCGCTAAATTGGTAAGCCCTGTGAAGCCATAAACCACTTTTAATACGGTTGTTGGTGTGTTTTCAAAAATGACTTTTACCTCCGTCTTGGAAATAATTTTTAAACCTTTTCTCAATCCAGTTACAGTCAGTTGATTTTGAATCGCCTTTGTTGCACTTTGCAGTGTTTGGTGTAACGACCAATTCATTTCTCCTAAATAAGGACACTGAACGGTGTTTACATTGGTCCAATAGCAGCTGTTACTCAACTGAATTTTTCTGCCAGCAAAATCAATGCTGTCAATTTGATTGTCTTCAAAAACATTGGGAGGTAATTTATCTTCTACAATGAGGTTAATAAGTTCCCGCTCAAATTGCTGGTTAGGGGTATCAAAATAGGTGAAGCAAATTACAGTAGTCAGTTTTTGTTTATCCTCTATAAAATAATACGACGAAATTGCATGTAAACTATCAGATATTTTTTCGCGTTTAGTGATATGTACATTATTATAAGCCAGGCTATCATCCTTCGATTTGAGATCGTCGTTTGTAATGGAATATTTCCGGTATGCAAATTTTAAATCTTTATCGGTAAAGGGACTGGTAAAAGTTTGGCTGGTGAAATCAATTCCGTCTATGTTATAATAAGTTACAGATCTGTTTTTAACAGCTTTAAGTCTTTTTAAGTAATTGTTTTTCTCTTGAGATAATGCAACAAAAGGTATTATTAGGAGCAATATAATATATGCTTTTGTCATCTTGTAAATATTTTAATAAAGATAAGGAATTCGAAATGGTTTATCTCTGCTAATTATTTTATTATCGATTTTAGTTCATTTCTGTATTCTGATGCACTTTTCCCTGTAAACTCATGGAAAATTTTATTGAAGTGACTAAAGTTATTGAAGCCACTCTCTAAAGAAATGGCGGTAATGCTAATGTGTTTTTCGGCCAAAAGCTTAGATGCATGTACAACGCGATATTCATTTACAAAACGGGTAAACGTTTTCTTAGTAATTTTTTTGAAATAGCGACAAAAAGAGGGTACCGTCATTGCCGACATTTCTGCCACATCTTCCAGGTTAATTTGTTCCTGGAAATGATCTTTAACATGATTGAATATCATATTGATTCGATCGTTATCCTGAATTTGCATTTCCATTGCAAAGCCCGAAGCATTCAAAATGGTTAAATCTTTCGATCCATCCAGCGTTTTTAAAACGGAGAGCAGTGTAACCAGTTTTTCAAATGGTTGTTGATCTTCCATAGCTTCTATATGAACACCAACAGCCTTTTTGGTTTTCTCACCGAAGGCGATGCCGCCCTTTGCTTTTATAAATAAGTCTCTTAAGAATTTATTCTCTTGTAGCTCAAGAAATTGCTGGCCTAAAAAATCGGCTTTGAACTGGATGACGGTTTCATTTTTGTTTCCCGTATTATTATCCGTAAAACCGCAATGTGGCAGGTTACTGCCTACTAAAATCAAGTCGCCATCGGTATAATAAGAAACGTGACTACCAATTTGTCGCTTCCCCGAACCTCCGTTTACAAACACCATTTCTATTTCAGGGTGATAATGCCACACATGTGCTTTGTTATTTTCATTTTCCACATATTTGGAATAGTAAAATGAGCTTCCAAAGGATGGTTCGACAACTTCAAAGCTTGGTTTTAAAGTTTTCATGACAATTTGATGTTAATTCTGGGTTAAATAATGTGCTTAATTGATGGTTTTCTATAAAATTAATGATAATGAGGGTAATTTTACATATATATCTGAAAATATAGCGTAATTTCTGTGTGTTTTCTTGAAGTAATTTAGCAGTATAAAATAATTGTACACACATTAAATGATTTAGTTATGAAAAAGTTCTTTAAAATCGGTTTAATTGCTGCCTTGTCATTCACTGTTTCGATTGCGCAAGCAAATGACAATGAATTTTCTTTAAAAGTTAAAAACGAAAAACAGAAATCAATAAGTTTCTTAATGAGAAACAATAAAGAATTCAGCTTTTCTGTTTTTTCTGAGAATAATGACTTACTTTTTGATCAGAAGTTTAAAGGAACAGCTGGATTAACTAAAACATATGACTTAAATGCACTTCCTGAGGGGAATTATACGCTTAAAGTTGAGTCGGGCACTACAGTGGCAGAATATGCAGTTAAAATAGCATATGATAAAGCTCAAATTTTGACCAGCAAAATAACAGAGGTGATTAAGCCTAAAATTACCAAGGTAAAAGATTTAATTACGCTTGATTATCAGGTTAAAGATAATATGCCAATTGAGGTTGCCGTATTTAACGAGCGTAATGATGAACTTTATTCTCAAATTTTCAAAGATAGATCGAAACTGATCAAAAAATTTAACATCGGTAAAGCTGATGGAGACTCTCTAACATTTGTTGTAAAACATAACAATGAGTCGTTTACAAATACAATACAAACTCGCTAAAACAAACAACCAAACAAACTAATCAGGGAGATACTCACAGTATCTCCTTTTTTGTTTTCATAGCCTTTTAGTTCGAAGTGTATTATTCTTTATTTTTGTTTGACAATAGATTACTAAGCGGCTATTTTTGGATATGGACAATGAATTTTCTGATTACAAAAGTGCTGCAGTAGTATCAACGTTTGATCAATTAAGCAACTCAGATTTTCAGGGCATAAAAAATGCAATCTGCTGGTACAGAAATTTAACTGGAGATTTTGTTGAAATAGTATCAAAGCTACAATTGGAGGGCAACTTGACAGAAGTTTCTTTAGAAACAATTAAATCGTTGGAGCTTTCCGAAGAGGGAAGTAGGGCAAGGGAGATTATTATAAATGACTTCAACTTATTAACGGCTTGTGGTGCATTGCCTTCACTTAATTTGATTAAAAATTACGAACGCGATGAAGAGTTGGATTTCATTTCAACAGATGTTTATTCATTCCATGTAGATCGCTCACCCGTTGGTATTGATACTTATTTATGTACATATTATGGTGCGGCCAGTGAAATTGTGGCTAATGGTGAAGCAGAGCAAAAGATTTTAATTCCCGAAATTCGGCAGAAACTTAAAGCTATATATGATGGACCAGAAGAAGAATTTGAAACTTTTTTGATTGAAAATTATTTTGATTTGCACTATCAGCCTAAACCAAATGCGCAGCCACTAAACCTCGGGCTAGGTCATATCTGGAGGTTAGCAGTAGATCATCCTGAAAAACCAGTTCCGCCGTGTATTCATCGGGCACCTGTAGAGAAAGATGGTGAATTTAGATTGCTAATGATTTGCTGAAAAGGACGTAAGGATAAGGAAGCTAAATCAGTCTAATTTTGTATTTAATGATTAAGAATATACTTCAGACTTCCGACTCTTTCTTATTAATTTTTCTGCTCAATCATTTGATTTTAAGAAATATATTGCTACTTTTGCAACCCCGTAATATACCTCGGGATTAAAAAATTAAAAACATAATTTATAACAATGAATCAGTACGAAACTGTTATCGTTCTAACCCCATTGTTATCTGAAGAGGCTGCAAAAGAGGCATTAGCTAAATTTAAAGCAGTTCTTGTTGATAACGGTGCCGAAATTATCCAAGAGGATAATTGGGGTTTGAGAAAATTAGCGTATCCAATTGAGAAAAAATCAAACGGATTCTTCAACTTAACTGAATACAAAGCTTCAGGAGATTTGATCGCAAAATTAGAGCTTCAATTAAAACGCGATGAGCGTGTGTTACGTTTCTTAACTATCCGTTTAGACAAACACGCTGTTGCTTACAATGAGAAAAAACGTAGTGGTGCGTTTAACAAAAAAACTAAGGAGGTTGCAGCGTAATGGCAAGAGAACAAATTCAATACGTTACTGCCCCTAAAGTAGAGGATAACCGTAAAAAATATTGCCGTTTCAAGAAAAACGGAATTAAATACATCGATTACAAGGATGCAAACTTCTTGTTGAAATTTATTAACGATCAAGGTAAATTGTTACCAAGACGCCTTACTGGTACTTCGTTAAAATTCCAACGTAAAGTTGCTCAAGCTGTTAAACGTGCTCGTCACATCGGTTTGTTACCATTCGTTGCAGATCAATTAAAATAGGAGGCTCAGAGATATGGAAATTATTTTAAAACAAGATATTAAAGGCCTTGGTGAGAAAGATGATGTAGTAAATGTAAAAAACGGTTATGGCCGTAACTACTTAATCCCTCAAGGTTTTGGCGCTTTAGCTACTTCTTCTGCTAAAAAAGTTTTAGCTGAAAACTTAAAGCAAGCTGCTTTTAAACAAGATAAAATTAAGAAAGATGCTGAAGGTATTGCTGAGCGTTTAACTGCTGTTAAACTTTCTATCGGTGCTAAAGCTGGCGAAAGCGGAAAAATCTTTGGAGCGGTTAACACGATCCAAATCGCTGAAGCATTAAAAACACAAGGTTTTGATGTTGATCGTCGTCGTATTACTTTCGAAACTGAACCTAAATTTGTTGGCGAATACGTTGCTAACTTAAACTTACACAAAGAAGTTAAAGTTCAGGTTCCTTTTGAAGTAATCGCTGAATAAGCATTCTTAAACGAGTCATAGAAAAGTCCTTTCAGTTTTCTGAAAGGACTTTTTTCGTGTGCGCCGGGCATGGCAATCGACTATAGGGTTAGAGTCCCGAACACGCTTAGCAGTAGGTAGTGTTAGCTTAAAACAAGGGTGTCGTGGGTGACTGCGAATCTGAAGGAAGTTGGCGGCAAATATGGGGGTTTACGAACAGAAACTGTATATGAGGCGGATTTAGTCCGGGTGATGTTGCACGACAAACAGAAGCCCGATACTGCACGGGGACTATTACGTAGATACAGAGGCCACATCCATAGGAAGTAGATTGTCTTACCCCGGGAGATCTGAATGAGTTCTGTCAAGTGTAAGCGCGATTACAGGAGAAGAAACACTTAGCGGGGACGCTAAATGACTCATTTAGAAGTCAGCAGCGGTAATAGTACTGCATTTTTCGGATGCAGAAAGGACCAAATGTTAGGATGGCAAAGGAAACAGGAAGTTTATGGCAGAGCGTTTACAGCGGAACCACATTAGCGAACTGCTTATATGAGGGTAGGACGGAATCCGAGAGTAAAGTATAAGAGGAGCTGAGCCGAGCCGTGCAACCAATGTGCACAATGCCTGGGAAGGAGTTTTTTTTTTTTAGTATTATGCTTGAAGAAATATTAGACATCCGAAATGTACAAAAAGCCTTTAGGCGGGTTACTGCCAATAAGGGTGCTGGTGGTATTGATGGTATGCAGACCGATGAACTTCGCGACTACCTGAGTGCTAACTGGCAGAGATTACGGGCTAATATTTTAAAAGGCGATTATCGACCAAGCGCTGTGAGAAAGGTAGAGATACCCAAAAGCAGTGGTGGTAAGAGGATGCTTGGCATCCCAACGGTCATTGACCGGTTGATCCAACAGGCCATCTCTCAATGGCTGAGCCCAAAGTACGAGGGCGACTTTTTCTCTGATAGTTATGGTTTCCGGCCAGATCGCAATGCCCGTCAGGCAGTGCTAAAAGCTCAGGAATATCTTAACACAGGTTACACCTGGATTGTGGAACTTGACCTGGACAAATTTTTTGACCGGGTAAACCATGATAAACTTATGTACCTGCTGTCAGTAAAGATAAAAGATAAGCGGACATTGAAGCTTATCCGTCTTTATTTGAGCGCTGGTATCATGGAGAATGGATTGGTCAGCCCAAGAAAAGAAGGAACGCCACAAGGCAGTCCATTAAGTCCGTTACTATCAAATGTTATCCTTCACGAACTTGATGTTAAGCTCGAAGACCGTCGACACAGGTTCGTACGATATGCTGATGATTGCAGTATCTATTTAAGAAGCAGGAAATCGGCACAGCGGGTAATGGCAGGTATTTCAGTATATCTGGAAGAGGGGCTGAAACTGAAGGTTAACATGGAGAAAAGTAAGGTCAGCAGACCGGGCCAAAGTAGTCTGCTTGGGTTTTCATTCTATGGCAGCAAAGAGGGATGGAAGATGCGAATTTCATCCAAATCTCTAAGCGCGATCAAAGAGAAAATAAGGGAGCAGACCAGGCGCAACCAACCCTTTCCATTACACCAACGGATATCGAAGCTTCAGGAAATCATTCGTGGTTGGGTTAACTACTTCTCTATTGCAAATGCAAAGGGGTACATGGTAAAACTGGACGAATTGACGAGAACCAGACTGCGGATTATTCTTTGGAAGCAATGGAAGAGTATAACGGGCAGAGCGCGGAACTTAATGAAGATGGGTTTGGTAAAATCAAGGGCCTATCAATTGGCCAATACCCGTAAGGGGTACTGTAGGACTGCAAACAGCCCGATATTACTTACAACCCTTGACAAGAAGTTCTTTTTGAGGCATGGACTTGATGGATTTACCAATTATTACTATTGGAAAACGACACACCAAACGAAGTTTTTCTAGCAAACCGCCGTATACCGATCGGTACGTACGGTGGTATTCTAGGTTTACCATATATCCAAATTTAATTTAAAATAAAATTTTTGAGGAGCATTAATATAGCTTGACCATTTGTGCTAGCCCGAGAATGTAAAATAAACTGTGTCAAAAGTTAAATTACTAACTTTAGATACAGTTTATTATGACGAGAGAAGAACAGCTCGCTTATGAGTTAATGAAACAAAAAGCCCTTGAGCAATTGCGTTCGGGTAAATCCTTGTATGGCAAAGATGGTGCATTCGCTCCTTTGCTTAAAAGTTTTCTTGATTCTGCCCTTGAGGCAGAAATGGAAACCCACCTTGACGAGAATGAGCGTTTTTCAGGTAACCGGAAAAATGGTAAGACCTCGAAGGACATCAAAACCTCCGTTGGGACAATCTCAATTCAGACTCCCCGCGATAGAAACTCCACTTTTGAGCCTGAGATCGTCCGTAAAAGGGAGACCATTCTGGCTGAGAGCCTGGAGAGTAAGATCATCGGCATGTATGGTCTTGGGATGAGCCTTCGGGATATTTCGAGGCATATTAAGGATATGTATGATACTGATATCAGTCATACAACACTTTCCGCTATTACCGATAAGATTATACCCGAGGTAAAGGAATGGCAATCTAGGCCTCTTGAAGAGCTCTACACAATCGTTTGGCTTGACGCTATGCATTACAAAGTAAAAGAAGATCACCGAATGGTTTCACATGCTGTCTACAATATACTTGGAATAAACCGTCACGGACATAAAGAACTTTTAGGAATGTACGTTTCTCAGAGTGAGGGTGCCAATTTTTGGCTGAGCGTAATTACCGATTTGCAGAACCGGGGAGTTAAGGATATTCTAATCGCCTGCATTGATAACCTGAATGGATTTCCACAAGCAATCAATGCCGTTTACCCGCAAACGGAAATACAAACATGCATTGTTCACCAAATACGGAATAGTTTAAAATATGTTGCATCAAAAGATCAAAAGGCCTTCATGAAAGATTTGAGGCCTGTCTATCAAGCTGAAACCCTTGAGCTGGCAGAGCTGAGGCTAGATGAGCTCGATGAGAAATGGGGCAAGAAATATGAAAAGGTACTGGAGTCCTGGAGAAGAAACTGGTCCAAACTCACCGCCTATTTTCGATATGATGCTGCAATCAGAAAACTCATTTACACCACAAATACTATTGAGGGATTTCACCGACAGGTTCGAAAAGTCACCAAAACAAAGGGTGCATTTACTTCAGATATGGCGTTGCTGAAATTGATCTATCTGGCGCAAAAGAACATTAGCCAGAAATGGACTATGCCTCTGAGCAATTGGGCTACAACTGCTCAGAAACTTGCCATTTGGTTTCCTGATAGAATGATATTAGATTTGAACTAGATTTTTTTGAGAAGCATTATTTTAGATTGACACAGTTTGTTTTACATACCCGCTAGCCCTCTTATATCTTTATTTATTTACGTTATCAAGCAGCAGTTCTAAAGTCTTTGGTGTACAACTCTCCTCTTTTAATTACAGCAAACATTCGGAGGATGAGCTTAAATTTAACATTATTCAAGACGATCTTATAGTGCTTATTTTCCATCTTTCGTTGGGCGTATGCTCTCAGCTCAGGGTCGTGGGTTACCGCAGACTTGGCAGCCTGGTTCAGTTCTTGTTTTAGTTCCTTGTTAGCTATGTAGCTAACCATTTTTTTACCCTTAATGCTTGTTCCCGAAGAATTGTCAAATGGTACGACGCCGACATATACTGCGTACTTTCTTGGATCTGTGAAACTAATAAAGTTTTCTGTGTATGCTATCGTCATTAATGCATTTATTGGACCGATTCCCTTGACACTGGTTAAAATGCGATAGCTTTTTGATAAAGAATCGCTGGATTTGATTAAATGATCTATTTCTTTTTCAATCTGGCTGATATGATTTGCATTAGCTCTTATTTTTAGATTTGCAATACGCACAACAGCATCTTTTGACCCAGTTTCATAAATATGTTGACGCACCTTTATTGTGGCGGATAAACCAGCGTTTTCTCTTACAAGTCTTTTTCGAAATGATAATAGTTGCTTAAGGGTGAGTATGTTTTGATCCAATGGTTAAGATGGTTTCAGACGCGCTATTTTCTCTTCGCCATACAATCCTATTCGGTAAGAATCCACCTTGTCATTTTTTCCACGTGTTATTCCCATAGATCTTTTGATTTCTAGCCCAGAAATCCTGCAGTAATGCAATGATACTGATTCGCAGAACTGGATGAAGCGATACTCATAACCTCCGGTGTGTTCCATGACAACCATTGTTTCGCTTAAGTGAATCTTATTTGTCCTACACCAAGTTTTGAATTTACTAAATCCTTTGCTGTCATTTTCTATTTTGATATGCAGACTGCGCTTAGCGCAACTAATGTCGAGTGTTAACTTCGAAACATCCACTCCCAAGATAAGATTGTAAGTTTTCATACGTTTACTTTTTAATACCATAAAAAATTGCCTTTTGCCAATCACCTTTGATGGATCAAAGAAATTATTCTAGTTGGGCCTTGGGCAATATAAAAGACAGAGGACTATTACCACCGATAGAACTTTAATTCTAGTGTGAGAGAAAGTTCACCTCTGTCTTTTATGTAAACGTTATTCTTATATGTTTAACACCTCTTGCTTTCCTAATCCCTTTTTGATATCCTCAAAAGTTAATTACTGAACAAAGGTGTGAGGAGACAGCAGGGAAACTAATTCCCTGCTTCTTACTCGATTAATATAAAATTTAAAAAGAAGGGCTAGAATTGGATGTTAGACTTTGATTTTCACTTATCCATTTTCCATTTTCTTTTTCCTATTTTCTCCTCCTCAGTTACAACCTATCCTTTTGGCGTTGTTGGCCTGATTTCGATCTTACTTGGTAAAGTTCTTGCTGGCATGGCCAATAAATCGACAATCAACTTACCCATATCCTCTGGCTGGATTTTCCAGGAATCGTTTTCTGCATCTGGATGATGATCGTTAAAATGCGTGGCTACCGATCCTGGCATAATGGTACTCACTTTTACACCGTATTTTCTTAAATCGAGCATTACCGATTGTGTAAAACCAGTTAAACCAAACTTACTGGCATTATATGCAGCACCGCCGGCAAAAAAGTTGGTTCCAGCTAAGCTAGAAATGGTAAAAATACTACCTTGAGATTTTTTAATTTCTCCTACACTGGCTTTTATACTGTAGAAAACGCCTGTTAAGTTGGTATCGATGATGTCTTGCCAATCTTCTATCGCCAGTTCATCAATAGGTGCAAAGCTACCCACACCGGCATTTGCAATTAGTGCATCCAATTGTCCCCATTTTTCTATCACTAGACTCACAGCTCCAGCTTGCGACTGATAATTTTTAACATCTGCCTCAATGGCGAGTACATCACCAAATTCAACAAGCTTGGCAGCAGCTTCATTTGCAGCAGCTATTGTTCTGCTCGTAATGGCTACCTTGTATCCGTTTTTTAGAAGCGCCTCGGCAATACCGAAACCGATACCTTTACTTCCTCCTGTAATTAATGCAACTTTCATATTTTCTAAACGCAAAAAGGGTAGAAATGTTTATTTCTTTCGCTCAGCCTGTAGCTTCAAAATTTCAATATCTTTAAAATCTACCGGTTGTCCTTCACTCTGCAATGCGATGAACCCTTGTTGTAGTCGTTTTCCATCTATCTTTATTCTTGGGTCAAAGCCATTTGCAACGCCGCCACCAATTTGCGGCTTGCTATACTGAAGCACAGTATCGCCGTTGATGATATGTTTTACCAAAGAATCGCCCAATACGATAAGCTCTGCCGAAACCCATTGGTCTCCATCATAGGTTTTTGATTTGGAATCAAGGCAATGGCCATCGTATAATTTGCCATTATAAATAATCTCTGTTCCTGGTGAACACATGTTTCCGGTCGGACGAGGTTTCCCATCACTTAAGCCACCCAAAAACTGCATCTCTACCGAGATCGGCCAATCCTGTTCTTTAAGCATAGTGGCAGGGTCTTGTGAATGAAACATGATGCCACTATTTCGTAAAGTATAACTTGGTGCCCCTTTGTGTAAATCGCCAACGAAACGGTATTTCAGTTTCAAGCGATAATTGGAAAAAGGCGTTTTGTAGTAAAGGTGACCGAACTGATCATTAAAATCATCGTATTGATCATATCTTACCTTGATTATTCCGCTGTCCACCCTAAACGTATTTCCGAAATTTACATTGTAATCGTGGTGATGAATTTTTACATTCCAATCTTTTATGTCTTTCCCATTAAATAAAGATATCCATTTCTCTTGATGCTGATCAGCATTTTTAATGCTGCTACAACTCAAAAACATCACGGCAGTAAGAAGAAAAAGTGTGGTTCTTATGTTAGTCATTGTAAATTCTTGTTTTTAGCAGGCTCCATATTTCTGAGGATGAAAGATAAGAAATGATTGATCGATAGCAAGGGGAACATATTTACAGTTGCTAAATAAAAATCGCCTCCATTACAAAACTGCTTTTTATTACCTTTGATGCATGGCTAAATCGCGTTCTACAAAAACGAAAACTAAACGTCCTTTACTTAAAAAGATTACCAATATTGCTACAAAGGTTTTTTTGTATTTCTTGATGGTTTCTGTGCTTTGGGTTTTAGCCTACCGTTTTATAAACCCACCAATAACGCTGCTAATGGTTTTACGGAATATTGAACGCAAATCTGACGGAAAGCCTTTTAAGACAGAGAAAGAGTGGGTCGATTTTGAAGATATGTCTGATAACATGAAAAGGGCAGCGGTGTCTGCAGAAGATCAGCTGTTTTTAAAACATATTGGATTCGATGTTAAAGCAATAGAGAAAGCTTTTGCTGCCAATGCAAAAAGTAAAAAGGTAAAGGGGGGAAGCACGATCTCGCAACAAACAGCAAAAAATGTGTTCTTATGGCCGGGAAGATCGTGGATGAGGAAAGGTTTCGAAGCTTATTTTACGCTCCTAATCGAATTATTTTGGAGCAAAGAGCGGATTTTGGAAGTTTACCTAAACGTAATTGAAATGGGCGATGGTATTTACGGAGCGGAAGCCGCTGCCCAAGCTTATTATGGCAAATCTTGTCATAAGCTAACCAAAGCTCAAGCCGCACTTATTGCTGCTTGTTTTCCAAACCCAATAAGATGGACACCCAAAAACCCAACCCGCTATATCAGGCACCGACAATATTTAATTTTGAGAAATATGAACAGGTTGGGCCCGCTTGATTTTTAGTCCGTAGTTCCAAATCTTTAGTGTTCAGTCTATAGTTCAATAAATAGCATTAAAGACTCACGACTAATCATGATCCTTATTCCATCTGATTTTTATTCCACCTTTATCGTCGTCTATCGCTTTTAAGTGTAATACGATACCTTTCATTCTGGCCTCACGTTTTTCCTGCCTGGTTAAGTTTTCATCGCCTTTAGGATTGCGAAGCGGAATATCCAATTCTACGTTGGTACCAGTGCCAAGTGCATAAATTCCTTTTACGTTAAAATTCATGGCGCTGGAGTTGATCTGCATTGGGCTAATATCTACTTTATCGCCACGGATATTTAAAGTGCCATCAAGATTTTTAATCTCAACATTTGATAAGTTTCTGTTAGCGAAGGCAAACTTTCCGACTTTAACCATAGGATCGAAATTAACAAGAGCTGCATTGCTTAAATTAAAAACCACTTTTCCATTTATGGAGCGGGGTAAAATTTTTGCAGAATGAGAAATCTTTCCTGCAATATTTACTGTGGATGATAAATAGCCTTTCAGATTTTTATTCGTGATCGTTTTCTGGCCGAAATTATCAAAGGAATAAAAAAAATCTTTCACACTTACATGGCTAATTTTTGAATTGATTTTGAAGCTATTTGAACCTGGCTGCTGAATGACACTTCCGTTTAATGAAAGCGTTCCGCCAGCATGGGCTACACTAATTTTATTAAAATAGATTCCTTCGCCTCTTAACGAGATATCAGCAATTAGGTTTTTGGCTAAAAATTTTTCGTAAATCGCTTTATCTACCCGAAGGTTCATGTTCATTTTAGAAAGTTCCAAAACATTACTTAATTGTTTTGATGCTGCTTTCATTGAGTTGCTAGACGGAGATTTCTTTTTTGTACGTGGACCTAAAAATGGCAGAAACTCATTTAAATATAGTTGTGGACTGTGCATTTTAAGATTCACCAAAATTTTATCAGGATCGGTATAGTAAAGTTTAGCAAAGTTCTCAATGCTACAACTCACATTTAAAATGCTTTTACCCAGTTGGAAACGGCCATTTTGGATAGATAAATCGTTTTGATTGAAATTGATATTCAATGCACTTTTTACTAAGTGAAGTTTTCGTGGAATGTACAGAATATCGGCATTTGCAATGTTTATCTTTCCTGATACCACGGGTTTCGTAAACCTAAAATTGTCTATGTCTGCTTTGCAATATAGGCGCAAATCTGCAGTACCTTGTTTAAATTCAAAATCTTGAGTACCTAATGAATTATTCAGATTTGTGAGCGGAAACTGCGAAGTAACCAATCCTGTAGCGATGGGCCGCGATAAATTGGTCACTGTAAATGTATCTATTTTTAGGGGGGCATTATAATATTTAGCAGTTAAGCGGTGAAACTTAATGGCCGAATTTTCATCGCCAATAATGCCTCCAACAGTATCCTGGTTGGTAAATGATCCGTCGAAGTTTGCTGAAGTTAATTGTCCTGCAGGAATCGAAATTACATTATCTCTCACGGTAATCCCGACTTTAATTAAAGGGTCGCCGAATTTACCTGACCCATCATCCACTATATTTCCTCTGATATCAATAGGTTTCTCAATGCCAAACTTCAACAACTTCGAAGAAATATTGGGCGATAGCAACATCGCCACATCCTTAAATAAAATATCATCAACGGCAATGCTAATGGCAAATGCTGATTTATCTAATTCTATTTTAGCACCGATTTTGAATGGATGACCACCAATTTTCAACACTTCGGTATCAAGAATTACGGCATCCATATCCCTGCTATAATGTGCTGAAAGCGTTCCTTCTAGAGACTTGTCTTTCAAGAAACTTCCTTTCCGGGTATTGAAGGCAAAACTATTTACCTGTGTTTTGAGCTTAATTCTTCCTGTCCAACCACTATCAGGATATTGCATCCTGCCCTGGATTTGATTAATCTTAAAGTTAAAGAGCTTATGTCTTTTTTGGTTATCAATAATGAGGGAAACCCTATTAAAATCGATTTTTTTAACGGCAAGATCTGGCGATTTTGATGGCGATTCATTATCCTCAACTGCTTTTTTCTTCTTGAAAATGCTGGTATTACTATATCCTGTCGAATCGGTATAGAGATAGATCGATGCATCATTAATCGCGATCTGGTTGATGTTAACATTCCCTACAATTAAGGAAAGTACATTTAACGAAACATCAATATCCTGAGCTTTTAATAGATTATGCTTGTGCTGAATCCATAAACTATCGCGTAGCAATACGCCATTTAAGGAAACAGAAACACCTGGAAAACTTTTCAGCAATGTCGGCTCCATGCCCGTAGCTGTAATCTGGCCATTCAAGTTTTTATTTAACTGAGCCAATATCGTACTTAAAATTTCTTTTTTATTTCTACTGATGTAGAATGCAGCAGCCAGCCAGGTTATAATTACCAAAATAATTAACCCTGATAGAATACCTAACGAAATTTTGAGCCAGCGTTTCATAAACATGATTGGTTTGAAGCAATATAATGTTTTTTAACGCATAATTGTTTTAGCCTAACTGAAAATAAATAGGCTTAAAAGGTGTAAGTGAAAGCATTAGCTCCCTATTCTTTTAAAAAGAAAAACTATAGCAAATGTGCAAACACCGTTGAATGCCAACTTTGTTTAAATGGTACTTCCCATTTGGTTTCCAGTTCTGCTAATGTTTGTACCATGTTATTAAACACAATAGTATCTGGAGTGATTTGTTTAATATTGACCAAAGTTTCAAAGTCTTCTTTACTGTTCACGATTACTTCATCGCCAACTTTGTAGGCCATATTAAAACGGTTAAAAAGATCAACATTGAATTCTTGTTCAATTTCCTTTATTAATCTTACAGAGCTGTCAATAGAGCAACCGGTAACATTCGCTTGTGACTCATCAACAGTTAGGATAATAAAAAAACCATATCTAACCTCAGCTTTAGCAAGCAATTCATTTCCATGCGCCTTCCACTGGTTGGTAAACGAAGCCAGCTTACTTAAAATGTCACTTTGCTCAGTGGGCGTAAATTTGCGATTGCTTTGGTAGACCCAAACTCGTGATTGTGGAGAAAAACTCATATACAAATTTAGTATTTTAATTAAATTGGGGTGTTTAAAACGTCATTCCCATGAAAAAGTTTACAATCGGCTTGAAAATAGTGCTTATTTCAGCGCTATGTACGTTATTTTGTGCTTTTTCCGATCCCGAATCTATTGAACAATACGTGGGATATTTACAAAAATCGCTAACAGATCATTACGATTTTAGTCAGGAAAGTAGCCAGATAAAGCGCTATGAACTCAATATTACTAACAATGGTTTCTGCCGCTACAAGCGATATTTTAACAATGGAAAAACAGAATACTTTGCTTTCAAGTTGGCAAAATTTAAGGATATGGATTATCTAGGCAATGCGACTTCGGGTAAGTTATTTTTACGCACCAAGGGTGATGACGTAATCGTTCAAACTTATAAGGATAGGGGTGGAGATGTAGATTCAATGGCTACTCAGGTAGCTATTCCGCTTAAAAATATTGAGCCGGAAGAACTGAATCTGATCAGGGAAAATTTCACGAAGATTAGCCCTCAAACTCCCAACTAGTAAATCTCCTACAATCGCCTTGAATAAACGTTCGCAAGGCGATGTTTGCTTTAGGGGTTTAAAGACCATTTGCCCTTACCGTAATCTCAGCAATATCTAACACTTTAACTTCTTGTTCTTTGTCTTTTAGTTTTACACCATCACTTAACATTGTCATACAGAATGGACATCCCGCTGCGATAAACTGAGGATTGGTCTCCAATGCTTCATCAATGCGTTCTACATTGATATCTTTTTTGCCTTTTTCAGGTTCTTTAAACATTTGTGCGCCACCCGCTCCACAACAAAGTCCATTGCTTTTGCACCGTTTCATTTCTACCAATTGGGCATCTAACACTTCTAATGCTTTTCTAGGTGCTTCGTAAATTCCATTTCCGCGACCCAAATAACAAGGATCGTGATACGTTATTTTTTTGCCCTTGAAACTTTCTCCACCTTCAGCTTTAAGTTTGCCTTCATTTATTAAATCCTGAATCAATTGGGTATGGTGAATAACTTCGTATGTTCCACCTAAACCTGGGTATTCATTTTTAATCGTATTGAAACAGTGCGGGCAGCCGGTCACTATTTTTTTAATATTATAAGCGTTCAGCACCTCAATGTTAGTCATGGCCTGCATTTGAAAAAGGAATTCGTTTCCTGCTCTCTTTGCTGGATCTCCTGTGCAGCCCTCTTCTGTGCCCAAAACAGCGTATTTTATCCCAACATGATGTAAGATTTTACAAATATCGCGGGTAATTTTTTGTGCTCTTTCATCGTAACTTCCAGCGCAGCCCACCCAAAATAATATTTCTGGTTCTTCGCCAGCGGCCATTAACTCGGCCATTGTAGGTACTTTAAATTCCATGTTTTAAGTATCAAGTATTTAGTATCAAGTAGCAAGACTTGAATTACTAATTTTTTGTTTTCAGTAATTTAATTAACGCACTTAAACCATTAAAAGTTCCAGTGTAATAGTCATCCTTTTTGAAATACGGGATGATCGTATTCTCAATAATTTCTTTAGTTTCCCGATCAGATATTAGCTTTTCTATTCCGTATCCATTCACAATTCTTATCTGCCGATGCAATTTGGAAAAGGCAAATAAAATTCCATTATCCTTCACTTTCTCTCCAACACCCCATTGATTTGCAATCTTTAAAGCAAGATCATTAAACTTTTTTTTGCTCGTCATAAGCGAGTCAACGGTTACAATTGCAATCTGGATGCTAGATTCTTCCATAAAATTTACAATTGTGCTATCCAGCGAAGCAATCTGTTTTGGAGTAAAATCTTGTTCATAATCATTAACCCAACCTTTTGGTTTGGGTATGCTGTCCCAAAACTGTTTTCTATAATTTTCTAAACTTTCTTTTGATAATTCTGTCTTTACTTGCGCTTCTGCTTTTGCAGTACATATTAGCGTAATCAATAAAACGAAAATATGAAAGATCCTAAACTTCATTCTCAAATTAATTTCCTTCATTTGCCCAATTGAAACGATCTGCCGGAGAATATTTCCATGGCGCCTGGTTATTTTCGATATTGCCAAGCATGGCATTGATGCTTGCAGGCGCCTGAGATTCTTCCATTACTGCATATCGACGCAATTCGGTTATAATTTGTAGTGGATCGATATTTACAGGGCAGGCCTCTACGCAAGCATTACAGCTGGTGCATGCCCAAATTTCTTCCCTGGTGATATAATCGTCTAGTAAAGCCTTTCCATCTTGATGTTCAGTGCCATTCTTATCCATGTTTTTTCCGATTTCTTCAATTCGATCACGGGTATCCATCATAATTTTCCGTGGCGATAAAAGCTTACCCGTGATGTTTGCAGGGCAAACCGATGTGCAGCGCCCACATTCAGTACAGGTGTAAGCATTCATTAAATTTACCCAGGTAAGATCTGTAGCGTCTTGTGCCCCAAACTTACCAGCCTCTGTTTCTGCAGGAACAAACGAAGGATCCAGCATGGCTTTTACCTCGTTCGTAACAGATGCCATATTGGTGAATTCCCCCTTCGGTTCTAAATTTGAAAAGTACGTATTTGGGAAAGCAAATAAAATATGGAAGTGTTTTGAGTAGGGCAAGTAGTTTAAGAAAGCCAGAATACCGATGATGTGAAACCACCAGCAACCACGTTCAATCATAACTAATGCGCCTTCACTTGAGGGTAACAAATTCATCAAATATTGGCTTACAGGGAAAGAGCCAGCAACTGTATAATGATTGGCACCCAGTATTTGTAATTTTGCATCAGCAGCATTCATCAGGAGAAACGCACTCATTAGTAAAATTTCCACAATGAGAATATAGTTCGCGTCTGATTTTGGCCAATTGGTCATTTCTACACCTTTGAAACGCTTTAATTTTAAAACGTTTCTACGAATAAGAAAAATAACACAGGATACCCAAACCGTTAAGGCTAGGATTTCAAAAGAGCCGATTAAAAAATTGTAGAGACCACCTAAGCCATTAAAGATTCGATGTGTTCCGAAAAGGCCATCAATCATGATTTCCAACACCTCAATGTTGATGATTATGAAGCCAATGTAGACAAAAAAGTGAAGGAATGCAGGGATTGGGCGTACCACCATTTTCGATTGTCCGAATGCAACACGAAGCATCGTCATTAACCTTTTTTGAGGCTGATCGCTTCTATCAGCAGATTTTCCTAAGCGGATATTGCGAATAATTTTGCGAAAATTAAAGGTAAACAGCGCAATTGCTGCAAGGGTTATTACTAGAAATAGGATCTGAGCCACCATGCAATATTATATTGTTTATGCTAAATTATGATATTAATCGAAATAAATTACTATGCATGCATAAAAAAAGTATGAAAATTTTTAGTTTGTATTCATTCTAAGCCATGCATTCATGCGTTTTTTGGTTGCTAAAAATTTAATTAATTGATTATCAGAGTTCAACTAAAATAATGAGAAAAAAGTTTTGCTTTTGGGAAAAGAACACTACATTTGTGCCTCCAAAACGGGTTATTTCATTGTAAATTATCCTAATGTAGGAGGTGCCATAGCTCAGTCGGTAGAGCAAAGGACTGAAAATCCTTGTGTCCCTGGTTCGAATCCAGGTGGCACCACTTCCAAAAGCCTTTCAGAGATGACAGGCTTTTTTGATAAAAAGATTCTCTGCGATGGGGAAATAAATTAAATTGGGTTGTTGCATTTGAAGAAAAGAATACTACATTTGCATTCCTAAACGAATGGTGCCATAGCTCAGTCGGTAGAGCAAAGGACTGAAAATCCTTGTGTCCCTGGTTCGAATCCAGGTGGCACCACAAAAAAGCCTTTAGATGAAAATCTAAAGGCTCTCGTTTTTTATCAGGTTTCGATGTGATCTTTTGCACTTCCTTCGGCCAAATCTTTAACATTTTGTAAGGCTTTAGGCCAGGTTTCCTCAAAATAGCCTTTCCATTCGTCTATGATACCCATGTCTATCTTCAGCTCAGTTTTTCCGTCTTTTTCGCTAAGCGAATAATTTTCTAAAGGTTCTCCCCAGTCTTTAAGTTCCTCTTTACCATCTTTCACTTCGCCTAAATGTTTAATAGACATAAATTTGTTAGGGATATTGTCTTCAATAACAGCAAGCATTCCGTTTCCCGTTCCATCACCAAATATTGCTTTGCTGCCTTTTTGCCAATCGGTTTCTACTGAAGAATTTTCTGCAAAGGCTAGAGTCCATTTTGGATAGGTATCCCCACCAAAAAGTACATTCCATACCTTTTCTGCGCTGGCATTAATTTCCGTTTTGAATTCAATCTTTTCCATATTATCTGAATTTTGATTAAGCGTTTTCCAGCAATGTTACCCAGGCATTAACCGCTTTTTTCAATCCATCAGCATGCTTTTCTACGTCTTCCATATTGTAAAATTTAGCATAAGCTTTGCCCTTAGTCTGTTCTTCCAACAAACCAAAATCATCATTAAAAAGTGATGCCTTGTGAAATATTACAATAACATATTTTTTGATTTTTGGATTTATCGTTGCCATATCGCCTTTGAAGCTAAAACTCGGTCCGCCCCATTTTATACTGCTTTCAATTTTAGGGTTGGCATTTTGTATAATCGTGATCACTTTAACCATTTCCTTTTTTAAAGGATGATCAATTGTATCAATCACCTGCTGTATTTTATCGTTCATCATTAAAAGTTCTATATTCAAATATGAGAACATGAAAATTTAAAGTTGCGGTGTAATAGCGACATTTTTCGGGTGTGATTTAAGAATTTCCTGAGTCAACCATTTTATAAACAGAAATAAAATTGTTTCCTGATAAAAAAGTAGCATAAAAAAACTCCCTTCATTATTTGAAGGGAGTTTCTTGTTTAAAGCAATATCTTGCTGCTAATATCTTTGTTGATGGTGATGTAACCAGGATATTTGACTGGCGTATTGCCAAGCATAAAAGTCGGTTTGATTTTTATCGTTAATAATCCCAACTTCTCATCTTTTGAAGAAGACCCTTTTTGAGCAGCCTTCACAATATCATTGAAAACATTTCCATTTGAAACTAAACCATAAATGTTGCTGATCAATTGAACAGGTACAGTCACGGTTTGTCCTTGCGCAATGCTCACATTCTGGTTCACAATTCCTTCTGCCAAATCGGTGTTATTAACTAAAATTTTATATTCAAACTGGTTAATTGCCGCCAAATTCGCTGATGGATTTGTAATCTCCAGGTTTAGATTTGCTTTTAACGGAATATCTTTTCTTAATAAACCCAAAGCCACCCCAGGCAAGCTGGTTAAACTAAAACTTTGCTGATCAATTAATTTTTTAACATCGGTACCGGCAATGGTAATCTGTTGAACATTTGTTATTTTATAAGTACAGTCTTCCAGCGCCTTTATTTGTTGCGCCTGCCTGTTTATGCCGCAACTAAAAAGGGTAATAGTTACCAGGCAAAGCAATAGTGTGTTTTTCATGTTAATCATAACGCCAATTTAGGCAAACTATTTCAGGAACAACATTTCTTTAACTAAAATTAGCATTACGGACTTACCGTTTCAATGTCATCACGTTTATCATCCCGGTTGCTATCATCTTGTTTTTCAGTTGCCTCTTCTGTAGCCTCTTCGTTTTCGCTAATTTCTTCCTTGGTGGATTGTTCGCTTTGATCAGCGGTTTCTGCGCTTTTTTCACCTTCAGTTACTGGTAATCCTTCACTTTCTGGTGCTTTACTTTCAGATCCAGTTTGCGCTGCTTCAGCACTTTTTTCAGCTGTATCTTCGGTGTCTTTAGGCTGTTCTTGCGCCTCATTGGTATTTTCATCTACAGGCTTTGATGGATCGACTTCTTCTTTATGGGCCGAGGGAACAACTGTTTCAATATCCAATTGAACATCATCTGTCGGTTTCGGCTGTGTATTTGTGTTTTCTTCCGTTGTTTTATCTTTTTCGTTTTCCATGGTAATATCTTTTCTTTATTAAATGAATTCGACCACAATTTTGTTTCAAATTTCTTCAATGCTTTAGTCTGCGATTTCTACCTTTGAGGAAAAAGCTATGGCTATTACATACCGAAAAATAGAGGAGCGGGACGACGAATCGCTTGCAGATTTAATTAGAAAAATATTTAGAGAGTTTAAGATTGATAAGCCAGGTACGGTTTATACTGATCCAACAACTGACCATTTATCAGCAGTTTTTACTGCAGCGCAATCTGTTTACTGGGTTGCTGAAGAAGATGGACAATTGCTGGGTGGCTGTGGCATTTATCCCACCGCTGGTTTGCCAGAAGGTTGTGTAGAGCTGGTGAAACTTTATGCATCGGCTGAAGCACGGGGTAAAGGCGTAGGGAAGGCATTGATGCAGAAAAGTATAGAATCTGCTCAACATTTCGGCTACAATGAAATTTATCTGGAGTCGTTTCCGGAATTAACAACCGCCATTTCGATGTATGAAAACACTGGCTTCAAGTATTTATCAGCACCACTGGGCAATTCTGGCCACTTTGCTTGCAACGTTTGGATGCTACTTGTACTTTGATAAAATTATCCTCGAAATAGCCAGTTGGGATAATTTTTCAGCCTGTTGGCATAACAAAGTTTATCACTGATCAGGGTTAAACTACTTTTATTTATGAAAAGGACAAGAATCGTAATCATACACATTGTTTGCTGGCTAGTGGTATTGGCCTATCTGTATGGTGGGGCGCTGATAAAAGGGGTAACCTTGAGGCAATCGGCATTTGATATTTCGATGAATTTTATTCAAATAGTCGAATTTTATATCTGTTATCTATGGGTATATCCATATTTTTTAAAAAGAGATAAAATCCCTCAGCTTATTGGAGCAATGTTTTTTACCATTGCTGTTTTTATTGCTTCGCGATACCTCATTGAGCAGGTTTTGTACAAGCATTGGTTTGATATGCAAAACTATACAGATGATACACCAATATCGAAATACATTGCAGATAATATTTATTACAGTCTGGCATTTTTAGTTATGCCAGCAGCCGTTTACAGCGTGGAACAAAACTTTAAAACCGAAATTACCAATCGGAAGCTGAAAGCAGAAGTGGTTAAATCGGAATTGGCTTTTTTAAAATCGCAGATTAACCCACATTTTCTTTACAACACTTTAAATTACGTTTATTCGCTGGCCATTCCAGTTTCTGATCAACTTGCAAATGCGGTTTTGCGTCTTTCAGATTTGATGCGTTATACTTTAAATGAAAGTGTTGATGGCAAGGTGACGCTAAATAAAGAGGTTGAATATTTGGAAAGTTATATCGAGCTTTTTAGAATGCGTTTCGAGCCTAAATTCTATGTGATTTTTATTACTGAAGGCATAGCAGAACAAAAGTTAGCCGCTTTAATGTTAATTCCTTTTGTAGAAAATGCATTTAAGCATGGCGTTTTGAATGATGAGCAACACCCAGTCCGTATTAAGCTAAAAGTGCAGGCTAAACGATTGAGTTTTGAAGTGAGCAATAAGATAAATCGGGGGCAGAAAGACCATTCGAGTGGTGTGGGATTGGTTAATATTCAAAGGCGATTGGATTTAATTTATCCTGATCAGCATGAATTGCTGGTATCAAATAATGGGAATACTTATAAAACTACTTTGATACTGAATATATGATCCTGCAGATATTAAATAGACGAGCTAGCAAATTGATAGGTTTGGTCATCTTAGCTTTATACTCGTCTTGTGCTCCTATAAGAGCGGTGCGATGGTGGTCGCCAGATTTAAATGATAGTAGCAAATTTAAAAGTGCTAGGGTACGGCCGTCTAAATTACCCTTTCGATTTATCAACGGAAATGATCCTTCCAAATACCATGAATTAAAAATCTATTTAGATACATTTCTTAATCGCACAAATACCAATGCTTTTATAATAATTAAAAATGACACTATTGTATACGAGCATTTTGCAACTGGCGTAAATCAAGAGTCTTTACATCCAAGCTTTTTTGTTGCTAAATCGTTTGTAGCTACACTACTGGGTATCGCAATTGATAAAAAAGACGTTTTTTCAACAGAAGATTTAGTGATTAGATATTTACCAGAACTTGAAAAGAATGATGAGCGTTTCAAGAGGTTGACTATTCAGCATGTATTAGATATGCGCTCCGCTATTGATTATGATGAACACAAAGAGACCCCATTTTCTCCTATAACAAAATTATATTATGGTGCCTCTATAAATAGTCAGGTTTCAAAACTCAAGATGAAAGGGGAGCCGGGCTTAAAATTTGAATATCAAAGCATAAATACTCAAATTTTGGCTGCAATTTTAGAGAAGGCAACAAATAGGAAACTGCAAGATTTACTAGCAGAATATTTATGACAACCTTTAGGGGCAGAATCAAATGCCATTTGGAGTTTAGATAATCAAAAAACAGCAAAAGCATTTTGTTGTTTAAACGCAACTGCTCTCGATTTTGCAAAATTAGGGAGGCTTTATCTTAATCAAGGAAACTGGGAGGGCAAGCGCATTCTCTCTGCTAAATGGATTGAAGACACTACAAATCCCGATACACTCGAAAAACTTGGATATAAAAATCAATGGTGGGCTTGTTATGATTATCGTTATTTTAAGGATTTGAAAGGTGCCGAAGCTGCACTTAACAAGTTGAGTTTAAATACCGCTATTAAGAAAACTAAATACAATGGGTATTATTTCAAAGTGAAAGCTTTTGATTATACGGCTATTGGTATTTTAGGTCAATACGTATATGTCAATCCAAAAAATAATGTAATTATTGTGAGGATGGGTAACTATTCAAATAAACGAATTAACCTTGAAAATTTTATTCCTAAAATAGGGAGGCAACTTTAAAAACTACATATGGTAATCCGCTGTTTAGCTGTTGATGACGAATCTTACGCATCAGATATAATTGCAACCTTCATCTCTAAAACGCCATTTTTAGAATTGGTAGGAACCACAACTAATCCGTTTGAGGCACTAAGTTTAGTTCAGGAAGGCAAGGTTGATCTTGTTTTCCTTGATATTCAAATGCCAGAACTAACAGGTATACAGTTTTTAAAAATTTGTGGTGGAAAATGTAAGGTAATTTTAACCACTGCCTATCCTGAGTATGCATTAGATGGTTTTGATTTGGATGTTGTGGATTATCTGCTGAAACCAATATCTTACGAACGTTTTTATAAAGCGGCGATAAAAGCGCAACAAATTATTTCGCCTTCGCGGTACGAAGTCATCAATACCCCATCGCAAACAAGTGGAAACGATTTTGTTTTTATTAAGGGCGACACGAAAAATAAATTTATCAAAGTAAACTACGATGATATTTTATATATAGAAGGCCTGAAGAATTATGTGTCGGTTTACACCGCTACACAAAGAATCATTACTTATCAGGCCCTCAGGGAATTGGAAGTTGATTTGCCAAAGCCGCCATTTTATCGGGTACATAAATCGTACATCATTTCTTTGGAGAAAATCAAAATGATTGATGGAAATACAATTTACATCAATGATCAATCGATTCCGATTGGTGACACTTACAAAGAAGAATTTTTCAAAATTATAAAGGATCGAAAGTAGAATTGGACCCTGGATAAATAATTGACTGCGAATTTTCTAAAGATAAATTGAAAGCTGATGTTCGTTGATAATGTGCGCAATTGACAGGCTAGCTTTAACAGGCCATTTAAGAATCGAACAATATTTGTTAAGTTTGCCGATACTAAATCAAACAAAAAATGCAAGAAACCAATTCGCTAAATCAGGTTGCTGAATTTCATACTACGTTTAAACATCCAATCTTAGAATCGCCTGTTATTCCTGCTAAACAAAGGGCAAACCTGCGTGTTGCGCTTCTGGCTGAAGAATTAAAAGAATTGCAGGAAGCAATTGAGAATGATGATTTGGTAGAGGTTGCCGATGCATTATGCGATTTGCAATACGTTTTAGCTGGAGCCATTCATGAGTTTGGTTTAGGTGGAAAGTTTAAAACGCTGTTTGATGAAGTGCATCGATCCAATATGAGCAAAGCTTGTAAAACTGTTGAAGAAGCAGAACTGACCATCAAACATTACTTCGATAAAGATCAAACAGAATCCTATTATAAAGAGGTTGATGGTTTGTTTTTAGTTTTTAGAAAAGCAGATGATAAAACGTTGAAGTCTATTAATTACTCTCCAGCTGATTTAAAATCACACCTGGTATAACATCTGAACATTGAAGATACTAAAACAGATAGTTGCAGATATTAAGACATCGGTTGTTGAACCAGGAGAAAATCGAGATGCACTGATTCGTAAATTCGTGCTTTACTCTCCAAAAATGCCGCTCCGATTACATCAGGAGCAGCTTATTGCCGAAGCGAAAAAGTTTAACTTATCTGTGTATGACGAATACTTTAAGTCAAGCGACATTGCGATTAACTGTTTTAGCTGGGGCGATGGCAAGACCAAAATATTGCTTACTCACGGTTGGGCTTCTAAAGCACTCGATTTTTACGAGCTGATTATGGAGCTCCGCAAATTAGAAGATGTAGAAATAATTGCTTTCGATGCACCCGGAAACGGAAGTTCGGTTTCAGAACTTTCCAATCTCATACTTTATAAAGATTCGGTTAAGGCGATTATAGAAAAATATGAAGTTGTCGATTTCGTAATTGGCCACTCCCTGGGCGCTATGGCCAACATTTTGGCGTTACAAGATTTAGCTATTCAACCAAAATTGGCAATGAGCATTGCTCCTTTAATCAAACTGAAAGAAAATTTTGTGCAGAGCTTGGAATCTATAGGTGTGAATCAAGCAGATCAGGATATTTTCTTTAGCAATTTTGAGCTTGAAGTGAAAGTCCCTGCCAACCATTTCAATCTGTTAAATCTGTATCATTTGGATGCGTCGATTAAGCATTTAGTAATTTACGATCCAGAAGATCACATCTCACCTTACCCTTATCTGCAGGATTTTTTAACTCAGAACAAAGAGATCACAGCAATTAAATTTGAGGATATCGGTCATTTCAAAATTATTAAATCGCCGGAGGTAATTTCATTAATTGTTGGCGAAATTACGACGAGAATAAATTAAAGGTTGGTTCGGAGGTTGCCCATACCGCCATCAATATTGATAATCTGACCAGTTACCCAGTTGCTTTCATCGTTTAATAAAAATGAAATTGCTGCGGCTATATCTTCTGGTTGCCCATATTTTCCAAGTGGATGTCTTTTTGCCGATGCTGTTTTTTTGTCGTCAGTGTTTAATAAGCTAGCTGATAAACGCGTATCGGTAAGTGACGGTGCCACTGCATTTACCCGAATGTTTACAGGCGAAAACTCTGCTGCTAAAGATTTTGTCAAACCTTCAATACCTGCTTTCGCAGTCGAAATACTGCTGTGAAATCCCATCCCCGTTGTTGCCGCAACCGAACTTATCAAAACAATTGAAGCAGAATGGGCTGCTTTCAGATTTTTAAATGCTTGCTGAATTACTTTAGCGGCTCCAACCACGTTTAGGCGGTAGTCATTCAAAAAATCATCTTCCGAGACCCTACCAAAAGGTTTTAAAGTAATGCTTCCTACAGAATACACCAAACCATGCAATGTTTCAGGTAAAAAATCAGCTAACGCATTTACGTCTTGCAAAACGTCTAATTCCTGATGTTTAACTTGTGCTGGCCATTCCTTGCTTATTGTTCTGGATGCGGCGTAAACTGTTGCCCCTTTTTCTGTCAGGCTTTTTACCAAAGCCAATCCAATTCCTGAGCTTCCTCCAACCACTAAAATGTTCTTATTATTAAAATCCATGATAGCTATACTTCAAAAAGGCCATTTTAGTTTGGTAGTTCGAATATTATAGCATAATGGAGAGGTTATGCTCTAAAAATCTTCACAGATGTGGATAAAGTAAATCACGTAAACAAAGCGACGAAATTTCCCGGAATAGAACTTTTGAAGTGGGAACAGGGAAATATCACTTCGAATACGTAGTAACAAATAAGTTGCTACAGATATCATTGCAAATGGGCACTATTAACCGTGGTAAGTCTACCCGAATAAACGATGGATTGTCGCCTTCCGGTTTAATCGGTCAGGTTTGAATTTTCAGCGATTAACATGACAGTGCATAACAGTAGAGGTATCCTTATTTTCTATTTTAGACCAACCAAATATTTAAAATTAGAGCATGCAGGCATTTTTAGGCGTTATTTTTCACTTCATCGGCGGTTTCGCCTCCGGGAGTTTTTACATACCATATAAAAAGGTAAAAGGTTGGGCCTGGGAAAGCTACTGGATAGTTGGCGGCATTTTTTCCTGGCTAATTGTTCCACCTTTAGCAGCTTATTTAACCATTCCGAACTTTGCTGATATTATTGCCACAGCGGAAGGAAAAACTTTAGCATTGGCTTATTTCTTTGGCGTTCTTTGGGGCATTGGAGGTTTAACTTATGGCCTTGGTGTTCGTTACCTCGGCGTTTCATTAGGCAGCAGTATTATTCTCGGCCTTTGCATGGTGCTCGGTTCAATTTTGCCTTCTATTTATTTCGATGTTTTTCCGCAGGAAGGCAAAGACACTTTCACGATGTTTTTGCAAACCGATTGGGGCCGAATGGTATTGCTCGGGCTGATTGTTTGTGTACTTGGAATCGTGATTTGCGGTAAAGCCGGAATGATGAAGGAAAAAGAAATTAACACGGGTGTTACCGATCCACATGGTTTGGAAGTAAAAACCGAGTTTAAATTCGGTTTAGGTTTATTCGTTGGTATCGTTTCAGGTGTTTTAAGTGCTTGTTTCAATTTCGGTATTGAGGCCGGTAAGCCATTGGCTGATGCCGCAAATTCTATCTGGAAAGCAGCAAACCCATCAGAAACCGGTAATTTTCTTTTCTCCAACAATGTTACTTACATCATTGTACTTTGGGGTGGTTTAACTACCAACTTCATTTGGTGTATGATTTTGAACGCCAGAAATAAAACATTCGGCGATTATACCAACGCAAAAACACCACTCTTAAAAAACTATATATTTTCAGCACTTGCAGGTACCACCTGGTTTCTACAATTCTTTTTTTATGGAATGGGAGAGAGCAAAATGGGCAATGGCGCAAGTTCATGGATATTACACATGGCCTTCATCATCTTAATTGCCAATGTTTGGGGCTTGGTGTTAAAAGAATGGAAAGGCGTATCCAGAAAAACATTCATTACGGTGTTGGCTGGGATCATCACCATCATTGTTTCCGTACTAATTGTAGGTTACGGTAATTCACTTAAAGGATAAATCACAAAAAATAAAAAATACGATAATGTCGATCGAAACGAAAAATTATAAACACGTAAGCTATTTGTGGAATGAAGAGGAAGCCGCAAAGCTAGCTGGCGATGAAGTAGCTTTACTAATTTACCGTTCAAACTTATTAGGTGCCGATTTGCGCTTAACCAACTATGGTGGTGGAAATACATCATGTAAACTGATGGAAAAAGATCCTTTAACGGGTTCGGAAACCGAAGTAATGTGGGTAAAAGGTTCCGGTGGCGATTTGGGCACTTTGAAAAAAAGTGGATTAGCAGCGCTTTATGTTGACCGCTTGCGCAGTTTGAAAAATATTTACCGCGGTGTGGAGCATGAAGATGAAATGGTTGAATTGTTCAATCACTGCATTTTCGATTTGAGCTCAAAAGCACCATCAATTGATACTCCGTTGCATGGCTTTTTGCCTTTTGCACACATCGATCACTTGCATCCGGATGCGGCGATCGCGATCGCGGCAGCAAAGGATGGAAAGAAAATTACCGAAGAGCTTTTCGGCGGTACAATTGGATGGGTAGAGTGGAAAAAACCTGGTTTCGAACTGGGATTAACACTGAGAAAATGTTTAGATGAAAACCCAGGTATCCGCGGAATTATGTTGGGTTCTCATGGTTTATTTACCTGGGGAGATACTGCTTACGAAAGTTACCTGAACACTCTTGATGTAATCGAAATTTGTTCAGAATACCTGGCGCAAAATTATGGCAAAAAAGGTCCGGTATTTGGCGGACAAAAAATAGAAAGTGCTGATGCGGAAAGCCGTAAAAAACAGGCTGCTAGTTTAGCTCCGATTTTGCGTGGATTATGTTCGTCAAAACAACACATGATTGGTCATTTCACTGATGACGTTCGTGTGTTAGAGTTCATCAATTCTAATGATCTTTCTCGTTTGGCGCCAATGGGAACAAGTTGCCCTGACCATTTTTTGAGAACGAAAATCAGTCCGCTGGTTTTGGATTTAAAAACTGATGCAGATTTATCGGATACCAAAGCAGTAAAAGAAATGCTTTTGCCGGCTTTTGAGGCATATCGGGCAATGTATACTGATTATTACGAAACTTGTAAACATGATAACAGTCCAGCTATTAGAGATACTAACCCGGTGGTAATCTTATATCCTGGAATCGGAATGTTTACTTTCTCGAAAGATAAACAAACGGCAAGGGTAGCTGCCGAATTTTACATTAATGCCATTAATGTAATGAAAGGTGCTGAAGCCATTTCCGAATATACTTCATTACCGCATCAGGAAGCTTTTAACATCGAATATTGGTTATTGGAAGAAGCAAAACTGCAACGCATGCCGAAGCCAAAGCCCTTAACTGGAAAAATCGCTTTGATTACCGGTAGTGCTGGTGGTATTGGAAAAGCAATTGCAAAAAAATTCGTTGCTGAAGGTGGCGTTGTTATTTTGAACGACATGAATGCCGAGCGTTTAGCAGAAGCCGGTGCTGATTTCGAAAAACAATTTGGAAAAGATTCATACAGTACTGCGGTTCTAAACGTAACCAGTCAGGAAGATATCGATGGCGCATTTGCTGCTGCAGCTTTGGCTTTTGGAGGTATCGATATCGTAGTGAACAATGCTGGTTTATCCATTTCTAAAACAATCGGCGATCACACTGAAAAAGATTGGGATTTACTATACGACGTATTAGTTAAGGGTCAGTTCTTTATTACGCAAGCGGCTACCAAAACGATGCAAAAGCAGGATATTGGTGGCGACATGATCAATATTGTAAGCAAAAACTCATTGGTGAGCGGACCAAACAATGCAGGTTACGGAAGTGCGAAAGCGGCGCAATTGCATTTAAGCAGATTAAATGCTGCTGAATTGGGTGCTGATAACATCCGTGTGAATGTGGTTAATCCTGATGCCGTGATTAGCGATAGTAATATCTGGGCTGGCGGATGGGCTGAAGGTAGAGCAAAAGCCTACGGAATTACCGTTGCCGAACTGCCTGCATATTACGCAAAACGCACGTTGCTAAACCAGATTATTTTACCTGATGATATTGCAAATGCATGTTTCGCATTTGTAGGTGGCTTGTTAAGTAAATCTACCGGCAACATGTTAAATGTTGATGGTGGCGTAGCAATGGCCTTTGCCAGATAAAAAAGACGCCGTTATTGCGAGGTACGAAGCAATCTCATTCTGGCTAAAATTTTAGTAAATATAAATTGCTGCCCCTCGATCTGTGTCCTCAAAGACCGAAAAAAGTAAGTGAAGTAAACGATCTTTGGAAACACATATCAAGAATCATATTTAAAATTAGTTTTAGTAAGTTGTTCTCTCGGTCTGTGGTTCGCCACAGACTGGAAATGACTTTAAAAATTCTCAATCTACATTGAGGATCAAATCAAAGCGATTTATCGCTTAATTATTAACCTAACAAAACCAAGTATTCTCATGAATATCGAGCAGAACCAAATAGAAAAACACAATGATTCCCTTATTAGTTCACATCAGCGCAAGCTCAACTTTTTAAAAGAAGATTGGTCGCATGTTGATTTAGAAAGTGTAATCCAGAAATTGATTGATTTTCAGATTGCGATTCCATCATGGGCTTTAGGTACTGGTGGTACACGTTTCGGTCGTTTCGCCATTACAGGCGGCGAGCCCCGCACAATTGAAGAAAAAATTGAAGATGTTGGTTTGCTTCATGCATTAAATGGGGCAAGCGGTGCTATATCGCTTCACATCCCTTGGGATATCCCACAAAATGCAGAAAGTTTGAAAAGCCTTGCAGCGGGCTACGGACTGAAGTTCGACGCTATGAATTCAAACACTTTTCAAGATCAGGCTGGTTCGGCACATAGCTATAAATTTGGTTCCTTACAAAATGTAAATAAAACCATTCGCAAGCAAGCAATTGAGCATAACATCGAAGTAATTAAGCATGGTGTGGCGCTAGGTTCTGATGCATTAACAGTTTGGCTGGCCGATGGATCTTGTTTCCCTGGTCAGTTAAATTTCCGTAGGGCATTCGAAAATACATTAGAAAGTTTAGAAGAAATTTATTCGGCTTTGCCGGCAGATTGGAAATTGTTCGTAGAATATAAAGCATTCGAACCAAATTTCTATTCCACAACGGTTGGAGATTGGGGTCAGTCGCTGCTTTACGCAAGTAAATTAGGTAAGCAAGCTTATACCCTGGTAGATTTGGGTCACCATTTACCAAATGCAAACATCGAACAAATTGTTGCCTTGCTTTTGATGGAAGGAAAGTTAGGTGGTTTCCATTTCAACGATTCCAAATACGGTGATGATGATTTAACTGCCGGAAGTATCAAGCCTTATCAATTGTTCCTCATTTTTAATGAGCTAGTTGAGGGTATGGATGCAAAAGGAATGAACCATGCTAAAGATTTAGGATGGATGATAGATGCCTCTCACAATGTGAAAGACCCTTTAGAAGATCTACTACAATCGGTAGAAGCCATTATGATTGCTTATGCTCAAGCCTTATTGGTAGATCGTAAAGCTTTAAATGCTGCCCAGAATAATAACGACGTGGCAAAGGCACAGGAAATTTTACAAAATACTTTCCGTAGCGATTTAAGAGCTTTAGTGGCTGAAGCAAGGTTAAGAGCTGGAGCAGCTTTGGCTCCGATAAGCTTGTACCGCGATTTGAGTGTGAGATCAAATTTAGTTAACCATAGAGGAATTACTGTAGCAACAGGTTTATAAAAAAGGGAGCTAAAGAGATGCCAAAACCGGTTATTGCAATATTTGACGTTGGGAAAACGAACAAAAAACTTTTTCTTATTGATGAAAATTATCAGATTGTTTACGAACGTTCAGCCCGTTTCGTAGAAACTGTGGATGAAGATGGTGAGCCATGTGAAAATCTGGAGAGCCTGAAATCCTCGGTTTACGATTCTTTGCATCAGGTTTTGCAAATGAAAGAGTTTGACGTTAAAGCTGTCAATTTCTCTACCTATGGCGCCAGTTTTGTGTATCTCGATGAAAATGGATCACCCTTAACACCGCTTTATAATTATCTGAAGGAATATCCAGAAGAATTAAAAAAAGAATTTTATGCAAAATACGGCGGCGAGGAAAAGATCTCTTTAGAAACTGCCTCGCCAATTTTAGGCAGTTTGAATTCTGGAATGCAGCTTTACAGACTTAAAAAAGAGCGACCTGCTTTATTCGACAAAGTGAAGTATGCGTTGCATTTGCCACAATACTTGAGCTTCTTGATTACCGGTAAAGCCGTTAGCGATATCACCAGCATTGGCTGCCATACACAACTTTGGGATTTTAACCAACATCAGTATCATCAATGGGTTACTTCAGAAAAAATTGAGGAGAAATTTGGTGAATTTACGCCTGCCGATTCAAGCATCGCAACCACGTTTAATGGCGCAACGTTTCAGGTTGGCGTTGGTTTGCATGATAGTTCAGCCGCCCTAATTCCTTACCTGGCAAACTTTAACACGCCATTTATTCTAATCTCAACGGGTACCTGGTGCATCAGTTTAAATCCTTTTAATCAAGAGCCGCTTACTAAAGAAGAATTGAAACAAGACTGCCTTTGTTACATGCATTACAAAGGCAAACCGATTAAAGCTTCCCGAATCTTTGCGGGCTACGAACATGAGGTGCAGTTAAAACGTATTGCTGAGCACTTCGATAGAGCCGCTTATTTATTTAAGCACCTGAAGTTTAATCCTTCCATGATTTTAAAGCTGGCCAATAAAGTACCAGAAAACTTAACTGCTCAAACAGAGTTTTCTGCCAATTCCGCGTTCCCGGATCGTGATTTGAATCTTTTTCAAACTGCTGAAGAAGCCTACCATCAGCTTATTTTTGATCTGGTAAAGCAACAGATTTATTCTTTAAACCTGGTTCTAAATTCAGGCGTAAAAAGAGTATTTGTCGATGGAGGATTTGGTAAAAATGCCATCTACATGCACTTGCTGGCCACCTCTATTCCTGATATTGAGGTTTATGCATCTTCGGTTTCGCAAGCCACTTCCATTGGAACTGCACTCGCGATTAACGATGCCTGGAATGAAAACCCGGCACCAACTGATATGATTCAGCTCAAATATTACTCTGCAATTCGACGGACGATATAGAGGCATCTCGGATGCGAAATCATTGGGGATGCAAATGGGTACCTAAAGCTCTTTAACACAGTAAGCTGAGTGGCTTAATTGTGTTAGGGTTACAAAAATGAGCGGAATGAAATAATCTCTAATTTACCCGACCTCAAACCACATTAATTTGCTATATTCGGGCTTAGAGCCAGCATATAGTGAAAACAGACGACCTAATTTCCTTAATTCAGATTGATGAATATTCATCAACGCCAAAGTATAAGCAACTTACTAATGCGATACTAAGTGGCATCGAATCTGGCAAACTAAAAAAAGGAAGTTTGTTGCCATCAATTAATGAGCTCAGCTTCAGTCTGGAAATGTCGAGAGATACGGCAGAAAAAGGTTATCGTAATTTACGTAAACTTGGCGTTGTCGATTCTGTTCCTGGTAAAGGATATTTTATTACCAACATAGATTTTTCCAGAAAACTCAAAGTTTGTTTGCTATTCAATAAACTGAGTACCCACAAAAAGATCATCTATGATTCGTTTACGAAAGCAATTGGAGAAAAAGCAGCTATAGATTTCTATATCTATAACAACGACTTTGCATTCTTCAAAAAAATGATCATCTCTAAAATTGACGACTACACCCATTTTGTCATCATACCGCATTTTTTAGAAGGGGGTGAAAATGCCCACGAAATTATCAACACCATCCCAAAAGAGAAATTAATTATTTTGGATAAGTTGCTACCAGGGATTACCGGCGATTTTGCAGCTGCTTATGAAAACTTCGCTCAAGACATTTATGCTGCCTTAGACCAGGCCTTGCCACGATTATCTCAGTACAGTACAATCAAAATTATTTTCCCAAAAAACAGTTATTTTCCACAAGAAATTTTAACGGGTTTCTATCGATTTTGCCAGCAATATGCTTTTGATCACAAAGTGATTCATAATATTAAGGAAGAAGAAATAAAGCCAGGCGAAGTTTATATAAACCTGATGGAAGATGATTTGGTAACGCTAATAGAACGATTAATTGTCCTTAAACTAAAAATCGGACGAGATGTTGGTGTAATTTCTTACAACGAAACCCCTCTCAAACGTTTCATTCTAGACGGAATAACCACTATCTCTACAGATTTCCATGAGCTTGGTACACAGGCAGCAGAATTTGTATTAAATGGAAAAACCGGAAAACTCGAAGTTCCATTCTACTTAAATCTTCGTAATTCACTTTAATTTTTTTGGTTGATTATTTGCTTAAACACGAAGAAATTTATGCTTAAAGTATATTTATTAAGGCACGGAGAAACTGCTTATAATGTAGATGGAAATCGCTATTGCGGTAGAACTGATATCGAATTGACGACAAAAGGGCTCAGGCAGGCAAAATTTATTTGCGATCAGCTGAGCGATATGAAAATTGATGCAGTTTATTCTTCTCCACTGCTTCGTGCAAAAAGAACCGCCGAAATTGCATCTGGAAAAAGAGAGGTGTTTGTAGATAATCGATTAATTGAAGTCGATTTTGGCAATTGGGAAGGCAAAACGAAAGCAGAATTCATTGCAGAAAATGCTTCATTGTGGAGCAATTGGATGGATGCTCCCGAAATCAATAAAGCAGGTGGAACCGGAGAATCGGCTATAGAGATTGTAGATCGGGTAACCAGCTTTTTTGATGGAATGATGTTGAAACATCGTAACCAAACCATCATGGTTGTTGGGCATAACGGCATCAACCGCATTTTTATGGCCAGCAAACTCGGAATGCCCTTAAAAAATTATCGCCAGTTGGCGCAGCAAAATTCATCGATAACGGAAATTGAATTTGATGATGACGGCGTAATGATGCTTAAACTTTTAAACAGCAAAATATAGTTCGAGTTGAAAACTACCATAAAAGCAATCCTTTTGACCAAGCTTGTTTTTGCCACAACTATTTGTGTATTTGCACAAACCAATATCAACACGCTAAAAATTAAAAACGTAAACGAACTGCGTGAATTTTTTAAATACACAGGAAAAACTATACCCATTATTAGCGGCCACAGGGGTGGTACGGTTAAAGTTTTCCAGAGAACTGCATTGCCACTTTTGAAAATACGCTGAAATTTACACCAGCTTTTTTTGAGATTGATCCGCGGCTCACTAAAGATAGCGTTTTGGTTTTAATGCATGATGCTACGCTTGACCGAACTACAAACGGTACTGGTAAGGTAGCGGACTATACTTTTGCCCAGCTTCAAAAATTTAGATTGAAAGATTCAGAAGGGCATGTTACGAAGTACAAAATCCCGACCCTGAAAGAGGTAATTGATTGGAGTGCTGGTAAAACAGTGGTTAATTTAGATCGTAAAGATGTGCCTTTGGAAATGCAGGAACGAATCTTAAAGGAAAATCCCAATAAAGTAATCATGATTACTATCCATGATGCCCAACATGCTAAGTTTTACTACGATCAAAATCCTGACCGGATGTTTTCTGCTTTTGTGAAAACTAAGAAAGCTTTATCGGAATACCAGGCTGTAGGCATTCCCTGGAAAAGCATGATTGCTTATATCGGGCCAACTAACAAACCTGAAAATAAAGAGCTTTTTGATATGCTGCATGCCCGCGGCGTGATGTGTATGATATCTGCAGCACCCACTTACGATAAGTTGGCGACAAAAGAAGAACGGGCTAAAAATTATAGAGAAACCTTTGAACAGGGAGCAGATATTTTAGAATCGGATTTGCCCATTGAAGTGGCTGAGGCCATTACAACGCTCCAGCCAAAAAATAATCCGAAAGCCAGGTTTATGGGCAAAGTAAACCTTAAAAAATAATTACCAATACATTGTCCCAGAATTAGCAAAACCCGAATGCGTAGATGTAAGCCCTAATTAATTAATCAGCAATGATGACTTTGACGCCCTTTTCTTCAATTTGATTCACGATAAATTCAGAAATGCCGTTATCGGTGATGATGTAATGAACCTGTTCGAAGCCACAAACCTTGCCGAGGCCACGCTTATCAAATTTGCTACTATCGGCCATAATTACAACAGTTTGGGCAGTATCTATCATTTTTTGGTTAAGTGTGGCTTCGGCTAAATTGGTTATCGAGAAACCAAAATCCATATCGATGCCATCTACTCCTAAAAATAGTACACCACAAGATATTTCACTTAGTACCCGTTCTGCATATGAGCCGGCTACTGATGAGGAGTTGGAGCGAATTAAACCGCCGAGCTGTAAAACCTCAACGTTAGGGCGTGTGGTCAACTCCAAGCCCACTTTTAGCGCAGGAGTGATGACCGTTAAATGCTGATTTGGGTATAGACATCTGGCCAATTCAAAAACCGTTGTTCCAGAACCTATAGTGATAGAATCATTTTTTTCAATTAAAGAAAGGGCTGCTTTTGCAATCTTTTGTTTCTCATCAGCGTTGATGAATGCTTTTTCATTAATCGTCCGTTCGTTTGCATAGGGATTGTTAATCGATCCACCTCCACGAGTTTTGAAAAGTAAATTTTTATCTTCTAAAAGTTTTAAATCTTTTCTAATGGTAACTCCAGAAACTTCCATCAAATCGGTAAGCTCGATGATGCTTACTTTTCCGTCTTCCTTTAATTTTTTTAAGATGAATTCGTGTCTGTCGGTAATGTTTTTCATGGCCAATATTCGGTTTGGAGCTTAATTTATTTAATGTGAACAAACATAATTTAAAATCAGAGGATTCAAAATTATATTTAGTTAAATTACCTTTCAATGTGTTTATGTTAAATTAACTTTCGAACAGGCTGTTGGTAAAAACTTCCCAGCCTATTGCGTCATTATCGCAGGGTAAATGTATTTTTATCCATTATTTCCAATTTAAATGAGTGACGAGAATCGCAGCGATCAAACGATAGAATTAAATCCTTACGACTATATACTTGAGAATTTTAATCTCCAATATTTGAGTGCCATCGTAATTTTAAAGCATTTAAATCAACAGATACATACCGATGTAAAAGGGTTTTACGGTTTAGTTGCAGAACAAATTGAAATTGATTTTGCCGCTTTCAGTAGCTACGACTCTGCGGCAGTTTTCCCCATTGTTCAGGTTCAGCAGAATGAAAAAAATGTAAAACTTTCTTGCCGTTGCGAAACACCAAAAACTAAGTTATGTGAACATCAGGCGCAGGTTTTATACAACATTTTGTATCGACAAGAATTATTGATTTTTTTCGATAAAAACCTCAGAAAACAGCAGCTGCTCAAAATTGCAGTAAATTACGGGTTAGAATATGAGAAAGATCTGGAGTCGATTTTTAATTTGACTTTACAAGATGGTGAAATAAAAATCAAACCGAAAATTGAAGCACTGCAACCTTTCAATCGCGAAGCGAAAGAACAACTCGAGCAAATGTTGTTGCCAAAGGAGACAGGTAAAAAGCCGAACGTTGATGCTGGTAATCTGATTTTAGTTTTGGGGCAACACCGCTACTACAACAATTTAACTTTAGAGCTTTTTGAGGCGCAGATTACCAAAAACGGAAAGGTAAAAAATCCATTAAAAAGTGTAAATCCCAACACCCATATTTTTAAGGCGGAAGAAGGCGACGTATTAAAATTTTATAGTGGAGTTGCTGCTTTTCAACAAAATTATAACAACGAACAAAGTGAAGAAGAAATTAACGCTTTAAAGGCCGTTGTTAAAAATCCTTTAAATTTACCTTTCTATATTCAAAGCAATAAGCAATCTTCAGCCATTCAGGCATCAACAATAGCTGCCGTAACTGTTAAAGCAATGGAAGTTGATTTGCGCTTAACTGTTAATCAAAAAGGCGATTTCTTTGAAATTACCGGGCGCTTAAGCATCGAAGGGAAATCCTATGAACTTGATCAGTTAACGCTGGTCCATCAATATTTTATCCAGCTCAAAGATCAGCTTTACCTCTTTACCCGGTTGGATTTGTTGCGGATAATTGGATTTTTCAAGAAGCAAAGTAATCGCTTAATCCTTCATAAATCGAAATATCCTGAGTTCCAAATAACAATTTTAGTGCAGTTGGAAGGAAGCATTCATGTAGATTATTCTTACTTAAAGCCTGCAACAAAAAAACAAATTGAAGAAAAGGGTTTTGATTTAGAAACCGAGCAGCTGATTTACCTATCCGAATCGGAAGATTTTATTCTCATCACTCCGGTAATGCGCTACGGAAATCAGGAAATTCCGGTACTTTCGAAAAAGCAGATTCACGCACAAGATAAATTGGGAAATGTTTTTACTGTTCATCGTGATGATCATGCTGAATTACAGTTTATTGGCAATTTGTTAAAGCAGCATCCCTTTTTTTACGATCAGGAGAGTAATGATTCCTTTTACCTTCATCGGAAAAGATTTTTAGAGGAAGCCTGGTTTTTAGATGCATTTGAAACCTGGCGGAATAAAGGAATCCACATTCTGGGCTTCAATAAGCTGAAAAATAATAAACTTAATCAACACAAAGCAAATATTAACATTGAGGTTTTAAGCGGAACCGATTGGTTTGAAACCAAAGTGGACGTAAAATTTGGAAAGCAAAAAGTCGCCTTAAAGCATTTGCATAAATCAGTCAGGAACAAGAGCAAATTTGTTACCCTCGACGATGGCACGCAAGGTATTTTGCCGGAAAGCTGGCTGCAAAAATTTACCGATTACTTTAACGCTGGTGAATTAACTGAAGATGCTATATTGACGCCAAAAATTAAATTTGCCACCATTAACGAGCTTTATGAAGATGCTTTGCTTGATGGTGAAGTTAAAAATGAGCTTCAATCTTATCGCCAGAAGTTTGAAAATACCGATTCGATAACGGAAGTTGAAGTTCCAGTGACTTTACAAGCCACTTTAAGGCATTACCAAAAAGATGGCTTAAACTGGCTCAATTTTCTGGATGATTTTAATTTTGGATCTTGTCTGGCCGATGATATGGGCTTGGGTAAAACGATCCAGATTCTCGCTTTTATCCTTTCTCAGCGAGATAAAGTAAAGCACAATACTAATCTTGTTGTTGTGCCAGCCTCTTTAATTTTCAACTGGAAAGCTGAAGTAGAAAAATTTGCCCCATCAATAAAGGTAAAAACGATTTATGGCAGTGAAAGAACTAAAACTACCGATACTTTCGATCGCTTTGAGCTGATATTAGCCTCTTACGGGACTTTGCTTTCTGATATTCGTTTTTTGAAAGATTATCGCTTTAACTACATCTTTTTGGATGAATCGCAAAACATTAAAAACGCTGAATCGCAGCGATACAAAGCAGTTCGGTTGTTGCAATCGCGGAATAAAGTTGTGATGACCGGTACACCGATTGAGAACAATACTTTTGATTTATACGGGCAATTGTCTTTTGCCTGCCCGGGTTTATTTGGCAGTAAACAGCAATTTGCTGATTTATATTCTACCCCGATTGATCAGTTCAAAGATAAGCGACGAGCAGAGGAACTTCAGCAGAAGATCAGGCCATTTATTCTTCGAAGAACCAAAGAGCAGGTAGCTACAGAACTTCCTGATAAAACAGAAATCATTTTATACTGTGAAATGGGAGCGGAGCAGCGAGAAGTTTATGAGGCAAACAAAAAGGAAATTCAGGATTATATTTTAAATAAAACTGAAGACGAGCTGCCCAAAAGTTCCATGCACGTGTTAAAAAGCATTACTCAATTGAGGCAGATTTGCAATTCTGCAGCCTTGTTGGCCGATGGAAAATCTTACTTACAGGCGTCATCAAAAATCGATGTACTTTTGGAACAAATAGAAAACAAGGCGTTAAACCATAAAATTTTAGTGTTTTCTCAGTTTGTAACCATGCTCGATTTAATTAAAAAACAACTCGAAAAACGTCATATTAAATATGAGTATCTGACTGGACAAACCAAAAATCGGGAAGAAGTTGTTCAATCTTTTCAGCAAAATAATGATATTCCTGTGTTTCTGATCAGTTTGAAAGCAGGAGGAACAGGTTTGAATTTAACCCAGGCAGATTATGTTTATCTCGTTGATCCATGGTGGAATCCTGCGGTTGAAAATCAAGCCATTGATAGAGCTTACCGCATTGGGCAACATAATAATGTAATGGCAGTAAGGCTAATTTGCCCGGATACGATTGAAGAAAAAATTATGAAATTGCAAGCTACAAAAAAGGATCTGGTTAAAAATTTGATTCAAACCGATGGTGGATTTTTTAAGAACTTAAGCAAAAAGGAATTATTGGGGCTGTTGAGCTGATTAAATCTCGATCAACGCTTGGTCATTCTGAGCGCAGCGAAGAATCTGTTAAATCAAAGATCCAACATTAATAATTTACAGATTTTGTTTCAGGTGTTGCGGCAAGTTGAGATAGCGCTTTGTGTAGGTTAGGGATTCTTCGCTGCGCTCAGAATGACAGGTTTTTTTGAAGCGTGAGCTAGAAACTAAATTACAATCTGGAAATCGTATTTTAACCACTCAGGAACGTTAACACTTTCCACAACCTTCCAATCTTTCATTTCGTCTGTAAAAAAGGGTTCCATTAAACCAGATGTTTTCGCCGCCTCGGTGTAAAACTCCTTTTTTGTGGGATGGTGAGGAGAGCAAGCGTTATAAATCCGTCCGTAAGCCTGTTTGTCTAAAATTGCAACCGCAATACCAACAGCATCAGTTTGATGGATGAGATTAACAGGTGCTAAACCATTTGGAACATCAGTTTTGCCAGCAAAAAACCTGCCGGGGTTTCTATTAGGCCCAATCAATCCCGCGAAGCGAATAATGGTAAACTGATCTGGTAGAGAAGACTTTAAGACGTTTTCTGCAGACAATACTACCTTCCCCGAATCGGTATCGGGATGTGTCTCGCTGTTTTCGTTTACTGTTTTATTTTCATCAGCATATACACTTGTCGAGCTGATTAATACGACCTGTTTCGATTTATCTTTGGCGGCTGCCAAAATTGATTTTATCTTTTGAGGGTAATCAAGAAGTTCAGTAGAGTTTCTTTTTGGAGGAATGCAGATAAAAAGCGCATCCGCATCAAAGAATTCGTTGTCGGCTATAATTTGCTCAGCTGTGAAATTGATTACGAACGGATTAATTTTCTCTTCTGCAAGTAAATCAAGTTTTTCGGCCGAAGTGGTAGATCCTTTCACTTCGTAACCAAGCTCAACTAATTTCTTTGCTAAAGCAAAACCAAACCAGCCGCAACCTAAAATGGAAATCGTTTTCAATTGAATTTTAGTATTTAGTATTGACTAACAATCGGATAAGAAAACAGTTTTGAAATCGGTTATCCCTTACCCAAATTGTAGCAAGCCCTGCATCGTGGCTCATAACTTTCTTTTTCGCCGAGTAAAACGGTAGCTTCATCAGCAACTGTCCGGTAACTGTAAAGCGCAGGGTTGCCACAGCAAACACAAACGGCGTTTACTTTTGTAACATGCTCGGCAATGGCCATCAAAGCGGGCATGGGTCCAAAAGGTTTGCCCGTAAAATCCATGTCGAGCCCGGCAACAATAACTCTGATGCCTTTGAGCGCTAACTTATTGCAAACATCCGGAAGTTCATTGTCGAAAAACTGGGCCTCATCAATGCCTACAACCTGGGTATTGGTCCCCAATAGTAAAATGGCCGAAGCGCTATCAACAGGAGTGGAGTTTATGGAATTTAAATCATGAGAAACCACTGCACTTTCATGATAGCGGGTATCTGTCCGAGGTTTGAAAATCTCTACATTCAGCTTAGCAATTTGGGCTCTTTTTAGTCGGCGGATTAGCTCTTCAGTTTTTCCAGAAAACATAGAGCCACATACCACTTCAATACTTCCTGAAAATTCTCCCCTTCTTCTAAAATTCTGTTCGCTAAATAACATGCCCTATTTTTTATAACCCGGTGGATTCTCTTTAATTTTAAACCGAACAAATATCATAATTATGTGTTATTTTTGAATACATAGTTACCAACATAAATCGACCAAAAAATCGTTATCACTTCATGATGAACCAACAAGATATCTTTAAAAAAGTAGGCAATATTCTAAATGAATTAAATGAGCAATACCAGTTCTTGGCTCAAAATCCTGAACAATTAAACGATTTAGAAGTGGAGCTGTTTTTAGCGAATGCGGATTTTTTAGCTGATCATGTTCGTATTGTTCAAAAGTTGAACAGCACTTCGCAACAGCGAAATGTAACTACGCATGAGGTGCTGTTTGCGGCTCGACCAGAAACTTTAGAAGATGAAATTTGGGCGGATAAAAGTTATTTAGAGGAAGAGGAAAGTTTCGACACCGCTGAGCTGGAGGAAATTGCCACTGCAGAGGAGGAGGAAGAAAGAGTGGACGTAAAGCAGGAGCAAGAAGTTTTGGATGACGAAAAAATTCATGAAGATGTTGCAGACGAAGTTTTACAAAAAGATTTCTTTAAACCCGATCAGGATGATCATTCTTTTGAGTTTGTTTTAGGCAATCACAGTACTGATGATAAATTCGATTACGAAGAAAAGTCGGTTGAAGATATTTTCGATCGTCCGCTGAGTAAAGATGAAGAGCAGGTACTTGCTCAAAAGAAAATGATCCATGAAAAAGAGGAGCAGCCAAATTTTGTTGAGGAAGAAACCGTAACGACTGAGGAAGATGAAATTGGTCCGGAGCCATTTTTAATTCCTCATGATGATGAACCAGAAGTTAAAGAGGAAGCGGTTGAGGCCAAGGAAGAGATCAAGAAAGAGGTTGAGGCTCAGATTGATGATTTTAAACCTATCGAAGCATTAAGAGATGTAGAGATGGACGATCCTATTATTTCGCCGCCAGTGGTTGAAGAAAAACCCATGTTTATTCCGGAAGCCATTCCGGTTAGACCTCCAGTTCAGCCGATCTCATCAACGCCAGCACCTAGTTTAAATGATTTATTGGCCAAAACACATGCAAACAACGAAGAGCCAATTAAAGCACCAATAGCTGATTTAAAACAAGGCATCAGTTTAAATGAAAAATTACTATTCATTAAAGATTTATTTAAAGGATACAATCTGGCCTATTCAGAAGCGATTGATATTGTAAATAAGATGAATAGTTTTGAAGCAGCAGATAGCTTTTTGCAGACAAATTATGCTGCTAAAAATGATTGGGCCAGCAAACAGGCAACAGTCGACCAGTTTTACGAATTGTTGAATAGAAGGTTTAAATGAGTTGCCTATTACGGGTTTAGGTGTCAGGACTTTTTATTGAGTTGTAAGTTATAGGCTATAAGTTTTAAGCCTGATCGCATCAAGGCAAAACCCCTTAACTCGCAGTGAGTTCCAAAGATCGTCATGGCGAAGCTAATCCATCATTACCTGTAGCAATCTCATTCTTGTCAATTGTGATTTGCAATCCCGTTCCAACGATCTTCATTGTGATGCGGACCCTTCATTAGCTGTGGCAATCTCATTCTTGTCAATTGTGATTTGCAATTCCGTTCCAACAATGGTCATTGCGAAGCTAATCCTTCATTAGCTTCGCAATCTCATTCGTATTTTCGTCAGGATTTGCAATAACATATTTTGAGTCGAGATTGCAAATCTCGACTAGCAGCGAAATAGCCCGCTGACTGTACGACTATATCCTTACTCCTTGATCCTTACTCCTTGATCTTTACTCTTTAATCCTTACTCTCGCTCCTAAAAAAATCCCATTCTATTCGAATCTAGCTTCAGAAAGATAAATAGCAAAATGGTGAAACTCCATAGCGAAGAACCTCCATAACTAATTAGCGGCAGGGGGATTCCAATCACCGGAATAATTCCAATGGTCATCCCTATGTTAATGAAGACGTGGAAAAAGAGAATACAGGCTACACTGTAGCCGTAAACTCTGGAAAAAGTAGATCGCTGTCTTTCGGCTAAGTTAATCAGCCTCAACAGTAAAAAACTATATAAACCAATGACTACAGAACAGCCCAAAAATCCCCATTCTTCACCAATGGTTGAGAAGATAAAATCGGTACTCTGTTCCGGCACATAGCCATATTTAGTTTGTGTTCCTTCTAAAAATCCTCTACCGGTAACCTGTCCAGAGCCTATGGCAATTTGAGATTGAATTACGTTATAACCGGCACCTCTGTTATCTGTTTTTAGGCCAAGCATCAGCTCAATACGACTTCTTTGGTGTGGTGCCAAAACCTTTTCGTAAGCAACTTTAATTAGGAAGAGGTAACCAATAGCAAAAACGGTAACGAAAACTGTAGAGAAAATAATCTTCTGTTTCCTGCGGTTATTGTAAATAAATAAACCTGCAATTGCGGTGATAATGGTAATCAAAATCCATGTAGGTACCAGGAAATCGGCTACAAACAATACGATCATTCCCAGAAATATCAAAAGGAAATAACCAGATAAACCTTCGCGATAAAGCGGGAACATAAAGGCTAGAAAGACCAAAGCCGAGCCTGTATCGGGCTGAAGCATAATTAATAGCAACGGTGCACCAACAATTAATGCTGCTATGGCTATTGATTTAAAATCGCGGAATTTAGGATTAAAACTACCCACGTATCGGGCCAAAAGTAGAGCAGTTCCAAATTTGGCGAATTCGGCAGGCTGCAGTTTAAAGGAGCCAATGGCGATCCAGGCCTGATTACCTGCCACTTTATTTCCGATAACTAATACCGCGAGAAGCAATAATAACGTACCTCCGTAAATAAAAGGAGAGAAGACGTTAAAAAGCCTGCCATCAAATAACAAAATGGCTAAGCCTAAAATTAATCCGGAAATCACATAAATAAGCTGCTTGCCGTAAAGTTCGTTAAAACCAAAGGCCATCGTTCTCTCTGGAGGAACAGAAGCGTAAATGTTGACAAACCCAATGGCGCATAAGGCAATATAAATCAAAACGGTAATCCAATCTACATTGAAAAAGAAACGGTTTCCCTGTTGTTGCTGCATCTTACTTTTGGGTTACAGGGTTTTCTGATGGAACGGTTTTGTTTCCTTTTGGCTTGGTAGCCACACTTTGTTTTATAGTTGCGGCCCTTATGCTCAAGCTATCTTTTACTGTTTTAGTTGAATCCGCTTTTTTAATTAATAAGCTATCTGCTTTGGTCACGATCTTAACTGGCTTCGTTTTATCTTTTAAAACCGGTAAAAGGTTTTGGCTTTTCATCCATTCCACCTGTGCAGCTCTTGAGCCTGTTACTTTGCCTTTTAAATACTTTTCAATCATGTAACTGGCGATGGGAGCGGCATAAGTACTTCCGAAACCTGCATTTTCTACAATAACCGCAATTGCAATTTTCGGATTATCGCGTGGGGCAAAACCGATAAAAACGGAGTGGTTTTTACCATGCGGATTTTGCACTGTACCTGTTTTACCACAAAGCACCACATCAGGTATTCTGGATAATATTGCGGTTCCCCAACTGGTGTTAACTGCATCTTGCATGCCATCAATCACGGGTTCGAAGTGCTTGGCATCAACTCCAACATATTTTTTATCTACGTATTCCTTTTTAATCTTATCGCCCATTGCCCTAATGATATGGGGTTTGATATAGTAGCCGCGGTTAGCAATGATTGCCATTGCATTGGCCATCTGCAGCGGTGTCGCCGTAATTTCACCCTGTCCGATAGCTTGCGAAATTACATTGGTGTAGCCCCAACGTTTGCCATAAATTTTATCATAATGATCTGCTTCATAAAAATATCCTTTTCTTTCATAAGGCATATCAATATCCAATTTTTCTCCGAAGCCGAATTTCGCAATTTTATCCCGCCATTCTTGATAGGTTTTTCTTTGGTTCTTCATCCCATTTTTGGTTATCAACTTCTGAAAAACATAACAAAAATAGGTATTGCAAGATCGGGCTATGCCTCTTCGTAAAGAAATTGAACCATCAAAGTGTTCGCATTTAATTTTTCTGTTTCCAGCCTGATAATAATGCGGACAGAAGAAAGTTGTATTTGGATCGATTACACCTTCTTGCAGGCCAATTAAGGCATCTACAGGTTTAAAAGATGAGCCTGGAGGATAATAACCCATGATTGGCCTCACCAATGATGGCCGATAAGGGTTACCAACAATGAACTTCATATAATTATTGCCCTGATCTCGGCCCACCAGTAAATTAGGATCGTAACCTGGGCTACTAATCAAAGATAGTATTTCGCCGGTAGCAGGCTCAATGGCCACAATTGCACCCACTTTATCTTTCATCAACTCTTCGCCAAGTTTCTGAATTCTCATATCAATACCAGATATCAGTCGTTCACCTGAAACGGCATTGATATCGTATTTGCCATCAGCATAACTTCCTTGTGGTGTATTATGAGCATCATATACCGTATTAACAACCCCTTTTTTTCCCCGTAAAATCTCTTCGTATGATTTTTCCAAACCGCTTTTTCCTTTGTAATCCCCTGGTCTGTAGAATCCTTCCGAATTGGCAATATCAGCACTATCAACTTCTTTTACATAGCCAAAAAGCTGGCCTCCAACGCTGTCAGGATAGTGCCTTACCGTTCTGTCTTGTGTTCTAAATCCTGGAAAACGGTATAGAATTTCTTGCAAACGGGCATAACTTTGAACAGATATTTGTTTAAGAAAAGGGGTCGATTGATAGGTAGATTTTCCTCTGGCTTTGCGTAAGTTTTTACGCACATCATCAATGGAAATTTCTAAAGCCTGGGCAAGTGCCAGCGTATCGAATTCTTTAACCTCGTTTGGCGTAACCATTAAATCGTAAACAGGCTCGTTTTGAACGATAACTTTTCCGTTGCGATCTAAAATGGCGCCACGGGCAGGGTACTTATAAATTTTGCGTAGCACATTACTTTCAGCAGAAAGAAAGTATTTATCACTAACAATCTGGATATAAAATAATTTCCCCAATAAAATCAGGGCGATTACAATAAATAATCCTTGAACGATATATTTTCGGTTAAATAATTGATCCATTAGCGGGATGGTCTTCTATAGAATATAAACTCTACCAATAAAATAATAAGCAGTGTAAAGATACAACTTAAGCCGCATCTCATTAAGGTATAGCCAATTTCGGTTAACCTAAATGTTTCTAAAAAGAACAGCACCAGGTGATGTGCAACAATGCAGAGTAAAGCATATAGCGAAAACCATTGGAAACCCATATAACTTAATGAAGGTTCAGGGTCGTCAATTGCATCGCGGTTTAAACTAATTGAAATAAAAGATATTCTAACAAAGGCCAAAACGATACAGGCCGTAGCATGAACGCCCATCGTATCGTAAAATGCATCGAGTGTTAAGCCCGTTGCAAAAGCCAAAACGTAAAGTAAAATGTTAGGTATGCCAAAGGGCAATAAGAGTAAAAACAAAACGTAAACGAAGGGGGTAGAAAGATCGTAAAAGCCCATGTTTTTGAGCAGAAATATCTGAACAAAAAGGAGTAAAATCCATCTGATTATATTTACAATGACTATTCTACTATTCATTTGGCTTAATTAAGCTCTCCAAAGCTTTCTGCTCTTCAGCTCTTTTGTCTTTTACCACGTAAACGTATTGTAACGTACTAAAATCGGTAAATAGATTTAACTCACCAGATAAAAAATTATCGTTGGTTGCTACATTTGGTTTAATAATCCTCCCCACTAGAATCCCCTTTGGAAATGAACCAAAGCCCGAGGTTACCACAGAATCGCCCACCAGCATTTTAATGTGATTGGGAACTTCCTTGATCAATGCTTTTTTGATATCGAAATTTGAATCTCCCCAAACCAACGAGCCCAAAGCCATATTCTTTTTAAGCATTACGCTAATTCGGGTATCCTTGTGCAATAACGATTGAATGGTTGCCAGGTGTTCAGAAACATCACGAACTAAACCTACTACGCCACGCTGTGGCGCAATTACAGCCATGCCACTTTTTATCCCATCCAAACTGCCCTTGTTAATAGTCATTACGTTATTGCGAAGGGTAATGGAGTTTTTAATCACCTTTGCAGCCAAATAGGTGTATTGCTGATCGGTAAGGGTATCAATTACTTTTACATCTTTAGTAGTATCAACTGTAGTCAGGTTTAATAAATGTGTCTTCAGTTTAGCATTTTCGGCCGCTAAACTGTCGTTTACCATACCCAGATTCATGTATCTTTTAAAAATATTAAGCCTTTCGTATGCAGTACCCACAATTTCATTAGATGAATTTAAGGTTACGCTTCGCTGATAGGCATTATTTTTTACCGTAAGATAAATGCCAATGATGAAAAAGATGATAAACAGGAAAAATGCGTTGTATCTGCTGATGAAAATCCAAAGGTTACGCATTTAGTGATAAGTTATAAGTATTACGTTGTAAGTTACAAGACTTAAAACTTATAACTTACAACGTATAACCTGATTTATTGCATTAAAAATTTATAACCGCCAATGTTTTTAAGGGCGATACCAGTTCCGCGAACTACTGCACGAAGTGGATCTTCTGCCACGTGAACAGGTAGCTTCGTTTTGGCAGCAACACGCTTGTCTAAACCTCTTAATAGAGCACCACCACCGGTTAAATAAATACCAGTTTGATAAATATCGGCAGAAAGTTCTGGAGGGGTAATCTCTAATGCTTTTAATATCGCTTCCTCAATTTTAGAGATCGACTTATCTAAACAATGTGCAATTTCAGTATAAGAAACCGTGATCTGCTTTGGAACACCAGTCATTAAATCACGACCTTGAACAGCAAAATCGGCAGGCGCATCCTGTAACTCTGGTAAAGCTGCACCCACTTCAATTTTAATTTTCTCCGCAGTACGGTCGCCAATCATGATGTTGTGCTGGCGACGGATGTAATTTACGATATCAGAGTCGAAGTTATCTCCCGCAACGCGGATAGATTGATCGCATACGATACCTGATAAGGCGATAACCGCAATTTCTGTCGTACCGCCACCTATATCAATAATCATGTTACCCATTGGTTCTTCCACGTCAATTCCAATCCCTACTGCAGCAGCCATTGGTTCGTGAATTAAATAAACTTCTTTAGCACCGGCAATTTCAGCAGAGTCACGTACAGCACGTTTTTCTACTTCAGTAATACCTGATGGAATACAGATTACCATCCGTAGAGAGGGAAACATCCACCCTTTACCGCCATTTAGCATACGGATCATGCCCTTGATCATCGCCTCAGCTGCATTAAAATCGGCAATTACACCATCTTTTAAAGGGCGAACAGTTTTAATATTATCATGAGTTTTACCTTCCATTTGCATCGCCTGACGACCTATAGCGATAACTTTGTTTGTAGTGCGATCAAAGGCAACAATAGAAGGTTCATCTACCACTACTTTGTCGTTATGTATAATTAGGGTATTCGCAGTGCCTAAATCGATGGCCACTTCCTGCGTAAACCAATTGAATAATCCCATGTATGAGTTATATTTTCTTTAATTTGTTAAATCTATACTATTCCTAATGTAAAAATAGGTTTTTTATTGTTTTAAGTTTTATTTTCTTCGTTCATTAAATTGTTTTTAAGGCAATTAAATTATTCTGAAAATCAAAACCTGCAATCTTTGGTTTAAATAGTCCCACTTTTTGTTCAATTTTTTGCGAATGTCAGTTTAAGATTGTCGAAGACCGTTATCAAAAAGTATTTCAATCAATCGCCTGCCTACCGCAGGCCAGGGTTTATTACTCGCGTCTGGTTTATCAAACCAGCTTCTCTCTTTTTAAAACGATCGTCTTTGCGAGGTACGAAGCAATCTTATTACCAAAGCTTTTTAACGCTTAAGATTGTCAGCCTGCGAGAAGCAGGCTTCATGCTGGCAATGATGGTATAATGCATCACCTTGAACCTCTAAGCCTTCAACCTTTTGCTTTACCTAGTGTTTAAAGTGTCTTACTCCGGTAGTTACCATAGCAATACCTTTTTCATTTGCTTTCACAACGGAATCTGCATCTTTAATTGATCCACCTGGTTGTAAAACTGCAGTAATGCCTGCATCTGCAGCAATTTCTACACAATCAGGGAAAGGGAAGAAAGCATCAGATGCCATCGCACTTCCTTTTACGCTAAAACCAAAAGAAGCTGCTTTTTCAATAGCTTGTCTTAGCGCATCAACCCGGGAAGTTTGACCCACGCCACTTGCAATTAACACATCATCTTTAACCAAAACAATGGTGTTAGATTTAGTATGTTTCACAATCTTATTTGCAAAATGCAAATCTTTTAATTCTTGAGCAGTTGGCGCCTTATCGGTTACGGTTGTCATTTGCTCCGGACCTTCGATAATTAAATCTTTATCCTGCTCAATTACGCCGTTTAACAAAGTTTTAAATTGTTTTTTGCTCAACTCTACATTATTGCGTTGTAAAATAACGCGGTTTTTCTTTTTGCTGAACAATTCCACCGCTTCTGGTTGGTAAGAAGGTGCAATTAAAACTTCGAAAAACAAGTTGTTAATCTCTTCAGCTGTTGCTAAATCAACTTCAACATTGGTAATTAACACACCGCCGAAAGCAGAAACCGGGTCGCAAGCTAATGCATCCATCCAAGCTTGTTTAACGCTAGGGCGGGAGGCAATGCCGCAAGCGTTTGTATGTTTTAAGATTGCAAAAGTCGGATCTTCAAATTCGTCTATTAAAGCCACGGCAGCATCCACATCTACCAGGTTATTATAGGAAAGTTCTTTACCGTTTAACTTCGTAAACATGGCATCTAAATCGCCATAAAATACTGCACCTTGATGTGGATTTTCACCATAACGCAAGGTTTTAGCATCGGCCACACTTTGTTTAAAAACATCAAGTGGATCTTCCTCATTAAAATAATTGAAGATTGCCGTATCATAGTGAGAAGAAGTATGAAAAGCCTTTTTAGCATATGCTTTACGTTGTGCCAACGTGGTTTCACCATTTTGTTCTTCTAATTGAGCTTGTAAAGTAGGGTAGTCGTTTTTCGAAGCGATAATCACAACGTCATTAAAGTTTTTAGCTGCGGCACGGATTAATGAAATTCCACCAATATCGATTTTCTCGATAATTTCTTCGGGTGTTCCACCAGCTTTTACAGTTTCTTCAAAAGGATATAAATCAACAATAACCAAATCAATTTCCGGAATTTCGTATTCGGCAATTTGTTCCTGATCGCCTGCTAATGCTCTGCGATTTAAAATGCCACCGAATACTTTCGGGTGTAAAGTTTTAACGCGACCGCCTAAAATAGATGGATAGCCCGTCAAATCTTCAACCGCTGTAACAGGTAAGTTTAAGTCTTTGATGAATTGTTCAGTTCCACCGGTAGAAAATAACTGCACACCCTGAGCGGCTAGCAATTTTACTAATGGCTCCAAACCATCTTTATAATATACTGAAATTAAAGCGTTTTTGATTTTAATGGGCTGACTCATTCTACTGTAAATTTTGAGCCGCAAAGGTAGTAAAACATGATGATTTTTTTGGTATGCTAAGGCTGTAAAAATGGATTATCTTATTTTTAGACTGGGGCAATCTTATTGTTTACAAGAAGATTTTGTTCGGAAACTGCTTCGGTTATCGTCATCCTCGCTTAGGCGGGGATCTTAAAGCGCCTTGAAGGCTTCGCTTATGATTTTTTTTTGCCTCATCGGCGGCGGCAGTCTACTTTTTCCTTGATGGAAAAGTAGCAAAAGATCAAGGATTGAATCTAATGCTGGGTGAATTCTTCAAAGCTTTTATATTGGCATCACAAGCTGCGATGATATGGATTGTGGTTTTTGAACGTTGCCGCATAAGCTTTAACGTTTTCCTCTTCCATCAGTTCTTATGCAGGATAGTAGGGTGGCTACATCGAGCGCTTGGATTTATATTTTATGAGGTAGCCTTCACTACTTCTTTATTTTTTTTACAAGACTTTCAACAACCTTCGGATAATGTAGATGCTCCAATTGTTGTCCCTTAAATTTTATCATTTCCAGGTTGTCGCCTTTGTCTATTTTATATCTGGCCTGATAAATATATTCTCCTTCATCATAGTTTTCATCTATATAATGAATAGTGATGCCGCCTTCAGTTTCACCGGCAGCCATTACGGCGTTGTGTACATGGTCGCCATACATTCCTTTTCCTCCGAACTTCGGTAAAATTGCAGGATGGATGTTGATGATTCTTCCTGGGTAAGCGGCTATTAAATTTTGAGGGATTAACCAAAGGAAACCGGCCAGAACAATGAAGTCGATATCTAAGTTTTTCAGTAAATCGATCACTTCTTCCGTTTTGTAGAACTCTTGCTTATCGAAAATGTGAGACGGAATTTCAAAGTTATCTGCTCTTTGGAGTACGTAAGCATCAGCGTTGTTAGTTAATACCAAAGAAATTTCGATGTCGTTACTGCGTTTAAAATGCTCCATTAGCTTTTGGGCGTTAGAGCCTGAGCCGGATGCGAAAATGGCTATTCGTTTTTTCACTCAAAAATCGTTTTCCCCAAAAATAGTATTTTTAAGCAGGTTTTCTCAATAGAAGTTAATTTTTATTAGCCTGGGTTAAAGTGTTATTAATGATTAAATTTAATGTATTTTTGCTGTTGGAAAATGTGTTGCAATGTATGTGGATAAAAAAGTTAAATTGTTTTGTAATTTAAAAACATAAACTCTATATTTGCAACCCGAATTATAGGAAACGATTAAGAAAAAATAAAAGGCTAAATAGAAATGGCAAATCATAAATCTTCATTAAAAAGAATTAGAGCAAACGCTACAAAACGTTTACGTAACAGATATCAGGCAAAAACTACCCGTACTTTCATCAAGAGATTACGTGCTGCAGAAGATAAAAAATCTGCTTCAGATTTATTGCCTAAAGTGATCTCTATGTTAGATCGTTTAGCTAAAAAGAACATCATTCACAAAAACAAAGCAGCTAACAACAAATCGAAATTAACGAAATTCGTTAACGGTTTAGCATAGCTAAGTTTTTTTTACGATATTAGTAAAAGGCATCCCAACCAAAAGTTGGGATGTTTTTTTGCGTAAAAAATTATGGATGAATACGATCAAAAGTTAGGAATCAAATTATGGGCTGAAGAAGATCGGCCAAGAGAGAAGCTTTTACAGCATGGTCGCAGGCATTTAACCGATGCCGAACTGATCGCAATTTTAATGGGATCGGGCAACAGAAATGAAACAGCTGTAGATTTAAGCAAACGAATTTTAGCCTTCTACGATAACAACCTGACCAAACTTGGAAAAACATCTATCCAAGATCTTTCGAAGTTTAAAGGCATAGGGGAGGCGAAAGCAATTTCGATAGTGGCCGCTTTGGAACTTGGTTTGCGAAGAAGGGAAACACAGCAAGAGCAGCTTACCCAAATTACCGCATCCAGCGATGTCCATAAATACCTTTAACACACCTTTGCTGATCTTAACCATGAAGAATTTTGGGTTTTATTGCTAAACAGATCTAATCACATTATTGGCAAACATCTAATTAGCAAAGGCGGGCAAGCTGGAACGGTAGCCGACCCAAAAAATATTTTTAAAGTAGCCATTGAAAATAATGCTGCCTATAGTTCTGGCGCATTATCATCCATCGGGAAATTTAAAACCTAGTGAAAGCGATAATAAACTTACCAGAAATGTTGTCGCATCTGGAGCTATGCTAGGGCTATATGTGGTTGATCACTTGATTTTTGCGAACGATTATTATTATAGTTATAAAGATGAGGATTTGATTTAGGATTTTTCCATCAGCTGCTATGCCGGAAAACTAGGTGCCAAATCCGTCATCCTCGAGTATGCGGGGATGTTTTAGAAAGTTTCAGCCAAAAGTGTGTGTCATCCTGAGCGTAGTCGAAGGATCTATTTTCAGTTGTTCTCTTTCGCCTCATCGGCGGCGGCCTCTTACCTTTTTCTTGACAAAAAAGGTAACTAAACCGAGCCATTCGGCGAGCCCATTAATACATTTAAAAGACAAAAATAAACTATTAATAAAGTCAAGGCTTCCCGATGAATCGAAACATGTGGATCTGATGTCGGCTATCCTCGTTGAAACTATCATTGCGGCAACGCGTTCTGTTCCGACCCTTCGTCGGAACAGAACGCGTTGCCTTGTGCTTGATAACTGAAAGTTAGTGCACAAGTTTCAACGGTATAACCTTCTATCATATCCTATGCCAGCAAGCAGGGCGGCTATAGCAATGAGGTGACAGGTGCCGATAGGCGGATAGAGGTTTTTTTCTTCCATCATCTCCTATGCCGGAAGCAGGGGGCTATAGCAAGCGAACTATTGTAGGGCGTCGTCATTTCGGCCGTAGCGAAGATATCTTTTAAAGTAGAGCAAAGCTACAACGAGGTTCAAGGATCTCTCCGCTTCGTTGCAATCCGGTCGAGATGACGCCCTTGGTAGTGTTTTGTGTTCAAGAAGATGAATGCATCGATTAATCTCAGCCAGGATATTTATAACAATTTGACTACTTAAAACTGAATTAACACTAAATTAGTAATATTGGAAAATTGAAAAAATAACCCATCTTATGAAATTCTTTAAAACCTTATTCTGTTTAATACTTATTTCTGTTGTAACCTTTGCCCAAAAGAAAGGAGCGCCAATCAACATTATTACCTATAACATTCGTTTGAATGTCGCTTCCGACGGTGTAAATGCCTGGCCTAACCGTAAGGAAAATGTGAAAGCGCTGGTAAAATTCCACGATGCTGATATCCTTTGCGTACAAGAGGCTTTGCCTGAACAATTTGATGCCTTGCTTGAAAACTCTAATTTTCATGTAGTTGGTGTGGGGAGAGAGGATGGAAAACGCAAGGGAGAATTTTCTGCGGTATATTACGATAAAGATCGCTTTACCAAAAAAGACGGAGGGACTTTCTGGCTTTCAGAAACACCAGATGTGCCATCGAAAGGTTGGGATGCCGCATTAAATCGGGTATGTAGCTGGGTAAGGCTTTACGATAGAATCAACAAAAAAGAATTTCTGGTATTTAATACCCATTACGATCACATTGGTGAGAAGGCGAGAATTGAATCTGCCAAGCTGTTAAAACGGAAGATACAGGAAATTGCCCCTGCTTTGCCGGTTGTTTTTACAGGCGATTTAAATGTTACTCCAGAAACCGAAGCTATTGCCACTATAAAATCTTTTTTAACTGATGCAAAAGAAGTCAGTATAGAGCCTGCGTATGGTCCGAATGGGACGTTCAACGCTTTTGATTTTAACAGCGATTTAAAAAATAGAATCGACTATATCTTTGTAAACAAAGGTTTTAAAGTTCAAAAATTCGCTGTACTGTCTGACAGTAAAGATAAAAGATATCCATCTGATCATTTACCAGTGTTTGCAAGATTATGGTTCTAACTGAAAGCTATTGAAATCTAACTCCCCCTTTCCTTTTCAGTTCGAACTTTTTGGTAATCAATATCATTATCATTATTTGTTTGAAACCCTGGCCTTCATTGTAGGTGTTCGGGTATATTATTATTTAAAGAAGGGGATTGTTGATCCCATTTCTGATGAAAACAGGTTATGGATCATGCTTGGAGCGATGGTGGGTGCTTTGATCGGCTCGAGGGTGGTGGCAGTTTTAGAAACTCCGGCGCTATTAGCACAGCTCAATTTTTCCATTCTTTATCAAAGCAAAACCATTATTGGCGGCTTGCTTGGAGGTTTGTTCGGAGTAGAGCTTATTAAAAAAATCATCGGCGTTCATATTGCTTCGGGAGACATTTATGTTTTGCCGATTATAATCGCATTATTCATCGGTAGAATCGGTTGTTTTTCAATGGGAATAGATGAGCCGACTTTTGGTATCGCTACCCAATTATTTACTGGAATGGATTTGGGCGATGGGATAAAGAGACATCCGATTATGCTCTATGAAATGTTTTATTTGATAGTCCTTTTATTTTTCTTTAACGCACTAAAAAATAAGAATCTGATCAATGGAGATCGTTTTAAATTATTCATGGTGCTCTATTTTTTATTCAGATTTCTCATCGAATTTATCAAGCCGTATCATTCATTATTCCTAAATTTAAGCAGCATTCATTGGTCTGCTTTGCTGATTTTTGCTTATTATTATAAATTCATCATCAGAATATCAAAATCAGTTTTTACTAAAAAAGTTCAATATGGCTAACACCAGGGATTATATTTATTACGATTATACCAAGAGTCTTTGTCCGGAATGCCTGATGCTTTGCGATGCGAAAATTGTTTTTCAGGACGCGAAAGTCTTCATGCTTAAAAATTGTAAAACGCATGGCGATAGTAAAGTAATGATTGCTGATGATGTGGAGTATTATAAACAAATTAGAAATTACAACAAACAATCGGAAATGCCGCTGAAGTTTAATACGAAGGTACATTACGGTTGTCCGTACGATTGTGGTTTATGTACCGATCACGAGCAGCATTCCTGTTTAACCGTTCTCGAAGTAACCGATCGTTGTAACCTGGCCTGCCCAACGTGTTACGCCATGTCGTCGCCACATTATGGTCGTCACCGTACACTAGAAGAAATTGAACGAATGATGGATGTGGTGGTTGCAAATGAAGGAGAGCCAGATGTGGTTCAGCTTTCTGGTGGCGAGCCCACCGTGCATCCAGAGTTTTTTAAAATATTGGATCTGGCGAAAACAAAGCCCATTAAACATTTAATGGTTAATACCAATGGAATTCGGATAGCTAAAGATATTTCCTTCGTAGAAAAACTGGCTTCATATATGCCCGATTTCGAAATCTATTTACAGTTTGATAGTTTTAGTTCGGAGGTGTTAACCAGATTAAGGGGAGAAGATTTAACCGAAGTAAGGAAGAAAGCGATAGACCATTTAAATCAATTTAATGTATCGACAACTTTGGTGGTCACTTTACAAAATGGCCTGAACGATCACGAAATTGGAGCTATTTTGGAGTACGCACTTAAACAGCGTTGCGTTCGTGGGGTGACTTTTCAGCCTACCCAGGTTGCCGGGAGGAATGATGATTACAATGACCAAAAGGGAAGAATTACGTTAACGGAGGTTCGAAGGAAGATATATGAACAATATCCTACTTTTACTCCGCAAGATTTGATTCCGGTTCCTTGCAATCCAGATGCGCTTTGTATGGCTTATGCGCTCAAAATTGGCGACGAAGTGATCCCGATGACACATTTAATCAACCCTGAAGATTTATTGAACAACTCCAAAAACACTATCGTTTTTGAGCATGACGAAAAGTTGAAGGAGCACATGTTAAATTTATTTAGTACCGGTGTTTCTGTAGATTGTGCAGAAGATACTTTTGGAGAATTGATGTGTTGTTTACCGAGGGTGAAATCGGATAATTTAAGTTACGATAATCTGTTCCGCATCATCATCATGAATTTTATGGATCCGCTTGATTTTGATGTAAGAGCTGTGAAGAAATCTTGCGTTCACATTGTTAGTGATAAATATAAGATGGTGCCTTTTGAAACGATGAACATTTTTTATCGTGATAACAAGATCGACACTATTAGAGAAAAACTAAATATGAATTGATATGATCATCATCCTCTTATTTCTTTATGGCCTCGCCATTGTCGGACTGTTTATCGGCGGGATCATCACCATCATTGTAAAATCATCTAACAACGAACCTACAAAGTTGGGTGTTCAAATGTTAATCGCGTCGATTATACTGGTTGTAATTGGTGGCGGCGCTTGTGCGGTGTTACTCGCTAACGGATAAGCAATGGGGCTAATTATTTTTTACTGGCTTGCGGTGGCGGTATTGTTTATCATAGGTTTAGTTCAGGTGATCATCAGATCCTTCAGAAACCAACCCATAAAGCCAGGATTAATGCTGATTATTATATCGGTAATTATGATCGTGATCGGCGCCGGAGCTTGTGCCATCATTTTATCCAATTTAAGCATAGGGCGGTAGGCTAACCTCAACCGATGGAATCTAATAACGAACGTTTGAGGTTTGGTAGCTTATTGATGATAATATCCCAAACGATATCATAATCTACTCCAAAATAATCGTGAATAAGCTTATTTCTTGTATTAATAATTTTTCTCCATTCAATTTGAGGGTATAACGCACGAAAATCGTCCTCTAATTTAGAATTAGCTTCTCCTTTAATTTCTAAACTCCTGATCAAAGCTCTTGAAAGAACAGAATCTGAAATTACACTTCTTTACCTTTGTAGCTTGTTTGCTTAAGAATGAAGTCCATTTCATCTAAAATGTGTTTAATCAACTCACGATTAGATGCTGACATATTGAGTCTGTTGTAAAATATAAGGAGCACTATGTTTACTCAATGATTGTGGTGTTACCAATTCGACTTTGCGATTCAATAAATCCTCCAGGTAGAAAGACAGCTCAATAAAATTATCAAAGCTTTTTTGGAGGGATCAAATTCCACAAGAAAATCGATATCGCTATCTTCAGTAATTCGATCGGTAGTAAAAGAGCCAAATACACCCAACTTTTCTACTCCGAAAGACTTTATTTTCTCTGCGTTTTTCTGAAGTTGATTAAAAAAGAGTTGCTTTGTTATAAACAGTGGTGCTCATAAACAAATATAGTCTTAATAAATAAAATTATTAATCATTCAATGTTTTTCAATTTCTAAAACGTTTCATCTTTAAATATTATCTTTGCGTTTTATAATTCTTGAACAACTGTTTTAGACATCGTATGTCTAAAATCTCATGTCTGGAATCTCAAATTTCAATAAATGAAAATATCATATAACTGGTTAAAACAATTTGTTAAAATAGATAAAACGCCGGCAGAACTTTCCTTAATCTTAACTAATGTAGGTTTAGAGGTAGAAAGTGTAGATCAGGTTCAGCCTGTTGTTGGCGGACTTGAGGGTTTGGTTATTGGCGAGGTTTTAACCTGTGTGCAACATCCTAACGCCGATCGTTTACGTGTAACTACGGTAAATGTGGGCGGCAAAGAAAATCTTCAAATTGTTTGTGGTGCACCAAATGTGGGCGCCGGGCAAAAAGTTGTAGTTGCTACCGTTGGAACAACCGTTTATCCTTTGGAAGGTGAACCTTTTAAAATTAAGGAATCAAAAATCAGGGGTGAGGTTTCGCAGGGAATGATTTGTGCGGAAGATGAAATAGGTTTAGGCAAATCTCACGATGGAATTATGATTTTGGCTGAAGATACCGAAATCGGTATTCGTGCTAAAGACCATTTTAAAATGGATGATGATTTTGTTTTTGAGATCGGATTAACGCCAAATCGTGCTGATGCAGCCTCACATTTGGGTGTTGCCAGAGATTTAGCTGCTTATTTCAGAAGCGAATATGAAATGCCAGATCTATCAGCGTTTAAAGTTGATAATGAAAATCTGGTTATTCCTGTTGAAGTGGAAGATGCTGATGCGTGTCCGCGATACAGTAGCCTAACCATTTCTGGTGTTACGGTTACCGAATCTCCAGATTGGTTAAAAGATAAATTGAAAGTAATTGGTCTTCGCCCGATTAATAATGTGGTAGATATCACCAACTACGTCTTACATGGCTTAGGCCAGCCTCTACATGCTTTCGACGCCGATAAAATTGCCGGCGGAAAAGTAATCGTTAAAAAAGTTGCTGAAGGAACGCCTTTTGTAACCCTTGATGATGTAGAGCGCAAATTAACTGCTGATGATTTGATGATTTGCAATGCCGACGCACCAATGTGTATTGCCGGTGTGTTCGGGGGCAAAACTTCAGGCGTTGATACCCAAACGAAAAACATCTTCTTAGAAAGCGCTTATTTCAATTCGGTTTCGGTACGTAAAACGGCAAAAAGACATGGCTTAAAAACTGACGCGTCTTTCCGTTACGAGCGTGGTACTGATCCGGAAATTACGGTTACAGCTTTGAAATATGCTGCCTTGTTGATTAAAGAATTGGCTGGAGGGGAAATTTCATCATCAGTTTCTGATATTTATCCTAATCACATTCGTCCTTTCGAGTTTGAAGTGAGTTATAACAACATCAATAAGCTCATTGGTGCAAATATTCCATCTGCAGAGATTAAGCATATCATTACCGCTCTAGGAATTACCGCAACCAGTACGTCTGATGATACTCTGGCTTTGAGAGTGCCATCTTTCAAGGTAGATGTAACTCGCGAATGTGATATTACCGAAGAGGTTTTACGCATTTATGGCTATAATAATATTGCTATTCCTTCAAAAGTAAATGCTTCGTTATCCTACAGCTTAAAGCCAGAGAAAGAAAACACACATAATACTGTTGCAGATTTGTTAAGTGCCAACGGTTACGCTGAAATTATGTGTAATTCATTAACGAAATCGACTTATTCAAAAAATCTTGATGAAGCGGTTTTTATTTTAAACCCGCTAAGCAGCGATTTGAATGTAATGCGCCAAAGCATGTTAATGCCAGCGCTGGAAAGTGTGGCTCATAATCAAAACCGTAAAAATGCTGATGTTAAGTTTTATGAATTTGGTAAAACCTATCATTTAATTAACGAACAATATGTAGAGCGCCCGCGGTTGTTGTTACTAATATCTGGCGCAAAACAAAGTGAGCAATGGAATCAAAATTCCAAATCGGTAGGTTTTTATAATTTGAAGTCGGCTGTTGATGCGATTATCAATCGTTTAGGGATTTCCAGTTATCAAACGGATGTTTTAAATGATGAGAACTTCGCTTATGGAATTAAATATTTCCGTGGAGATAAAACGCTGGTTAGTTTCGGGGCAGCAAGTAAAGCTGATCGTAAACTTGCAGATGTAAATGCGGAGGTTTTTTATGCTGACTTTGATTGGGCTGGGTTACTGGACATTGTAAGGAAAAACAAGATCATCAATAAAGAGGTTTCCAAGTATCCGCAGGTGCGAAGAGATTTATCGTTGTTGATTGACCAGGCCGTAACTTTTGATACCTTAAAAGGGATTGCCTTTAAAACGGATAAAAAGTTGATTAAAGAAGTAGGTGTTTTTGATGTTTATGTGGGGGATAAATTGCCGGAAGGTAAAAAATCTTATGCGTTGAATTTCATTTTGCAGGATGAAGAACAAACACTGACTGATAAGCAGATCGAAAATACGATGCAAAAATTAATCGCGAATTTAACCCAGCAAGCGGGTGCAGAAATTAGGAAATAAAATATAAATTCGTATTTTTAGAAATAAATTCATGACTTCTGTTGCAGATCAATTAGATAAGGTATTACAAAAAACAGCTCGATTAATTGAGTTATGTAATGCATTACAAGAAGAAAATGATTTATTAAAGCTTGAAAATCAATCGTTAAAAGTGGCGCTTGATACTTCGAAAGTCAAAAATGTAGAGCTTGAAGAAAAATTAAGGGTTACTAAATTGGCCAAAAGTATTGAGGGTACAAGTGAAAAGTCGCTTGACATTAAACAAAAAATTAACGATTTTGTGCGGGAGATTGATAAAAGTATCGCATTACTTAAAAAATAAATGATGCGAAGAAATCAGAAACTAAGCTAACAAATGGGAGAAATCTCGATTAAAATAACCATTTCCGACCGTATTTACCCACTTAAGGTGAATACAGAAGAGGAAGAAATTGTGAGACGGGCAGCTAAAATGATCAATGAGCGCATAAAAGATTATCAAGATAATTATGCGGTTAGAGATAAGCAGGATCTTCTTTCTATGGCAGTTTTGCATTATGCAACCGCTGTATTAAGAACGGAAAATAAAGTGCAAAACCAGGATACTGCCGTTGCTGATAAAGTTGAAGAGTTGGATATTTTACTCGACGGTTTTTTTACAAAATAAGGTTCGTTCTTTGGCGATTTGTCACTTTGAACTTGTTTCAAAGTCTTAACAATTAAGTTCCTGGAATAAATTCAGGATGGCGTCGCTCTAATTAGCATAAAAACATAGCCGCGGCTAGTTTTTTGAGTTTCAAATTTATAAAACTTAACACTTCAATATCTATGGGGTTAAGAGGGCGTATTTCATCTGCTTCATGCACCTGAAAATGGCTTAAATCCCAATTATGCTTAGTTGAGGTTTAAAATGATGAGACTTTAAAAAAATTAGTTGCGGTTTTTTTTTACTTAAAAAACAAAATGGAGATAACGGAAATTCTAGGATACATATTTGCCTTAATAGCAGGCTTAGGTATCGGTATAGCGGTAGGCAGGTTCCTACTGCGCAACCTGTTAAAAGGGCAGGAAATTGCAGCCCAAAACAAGGTGAAAAAGATTTTAAAAGATGCAGAGAACAATGCAGAAATCTTAAAAAAAAATAAACTTTTAGAAGCAAAAGAGAAATTTTTGCAGTTAAAAGCAGAGCATGAACAAGAAGTGAATGCCAAAAATAATTCTATCAATCAGCGTGAGAATACCATGAAGCAGAAAGAGCAATCGGTAAACCAGCGCATGGAAAACTTTAACAAAAAAGAGCAGGAACTAGATAAGCAAAAAGCCAATTTAGAAAAGCAAACTGAACTTGCAGTTAAAAAACAAGAAGAAGTTGAGGTGTTAAAAAATCAACACCTTAAACAATTAGAAACCATTGCTGGCCTTTCTGCTGAAGAAGCTAAAGCGCAATTAGTAGAGAATTTAAAGCAAGAAGCCCGCACGCAAGCGATGATGCAGGTGAAAGATATTGTTGATGAAGCAAAGTTAACTGCAAGCAAAGAAGCCAAAAAAGTGGTGATCCAAACCATTCAACGTACGGCTACAGAAGCTGCGATTGAAAATTCGGTTTCTATTTTCCATATCGAAAGTGATGAGATTAAAGGTCGAGTGATTGGTAGAGAGGGTAGAAATATCCGTGCCTTGGAAGCTGCGACTGGTATTGAAATTATTGTTGATGATACTCCTGAAGCGATCATTTTATCCGGTTTCGATCCGGTAAGGAGAGAGATCGCCCGTTTGGCTTTACACCGTTTGGTAACGGATGGTCGTATTCACCCTGCCCGTATTGAAGAAATTGTAGCGAAAACTAAAAAGCAAATCGAAGATGAAATTGTGGAGATTGGCGAGCGTACGGTAATCGATTTAGGAATTCACGGTTTGCACCCTGAATTAATCCGTATGGTTGGCCGGATGCGTTACCGTTCATCTTATGGTCAAAACCTTTTACATCACTCGCGTGAGGTGGCTAATTTCTGTGCTACAATGGCGGCTGAGTTGGGCTTAAACGCAAAGATGGCTAAACGTGCCGGTTTATTACACGATATTGGTAAGGTGCCTGATGATAACCCGGAATTGCCTCACGCAATTTTAGGAATGCAACTGGCCGAAAAATATAAAGAGCATCCAGAAATTTGTAATGCAATTGGTGCCCACCACGACGAGATAGAAATGACTTCGATGATTTCTCCAATCGTTCAGGCTTGCGATGCCATTTCAGGCGCTCGTCCGGGTGCACGTAGAGAGGTAGTTGAAAGTTACATCAAACGTTTGAAAGATCTGGAAGAACTGGCTTTATCTTATCCTGGGGTAGAAAAAACTTTCGCCATCCAGGCAGGTAGAGAACTTCGTGTGATTGTAGAAAGCGAAAGAATTACAGATGCACAGGCAGAATTATTAGCTGCGGATATTTCAACCCGTATTCAAACGGAAATGACTTATCCTGGGCAAATCAAAGTTACTGTTATCCGTGAAACACGTTCGGTAGCATTTGCGAAGTAGTCGTCTATCCTTCATTGCGAGGTTTCTTAAAACCGAAGCAATCTCATTAATAAATTAAGCGATGGAATTTTTTCATCGCTTTTTTGGTTTTTAGGGTTGACATGTGATAGGCGATTTGAACTTCTTTTAATCTGCGAAAATCACCGTGATCTGCGGGGAGTTTTGAGCCCAATGCAATTATCTATTTAGGTTTCCCGCAGATTAAGAAGATTAACGCAGATCTTATTCGATGAATTTTCTTATAACTAAAATCTTTTATATCATTTTTTCGACTGAAACGCAGTGGAATGGAGAAATTTTTTAAGCCTGTATTCGGGACGTGTTAATTTCAAAGATTTCTAGGCTTCGCTCGAAATGACGACGGATGAGATGGACAAAATCCTATCTGCGAAAATCATCGTGATCTGCGGGGAGTTTTGAGCCCAATGCAATTATCTATTTAGGTTTCCCGCAGATTAAAGACATAATTAGTATTGGTTCTAATCTTTAAAAAGTTCGTCATTGCGAGGCAGGGAATGAGCGAGCCGAAGCAATCTGTATAGAACCAACAGGATGAGATGGCTTGTTTCGATGAAAATCGATTTCGCAGGGGCGACGTCCTTACGATACGCTTTCTCCAACATTTTTCATATTTTTACACCATGAGCAAACCAACTATCCAAATTGAACCTAAACGCCCTGTTGATGTACTTTTTGATAAGTATGCGGAAAGCCACCAAAACCCCACCAATAAACTGGTGCATTGGATTTGTGTGCCATTGATCGTTTTTAGTTTACTGGGCCTAGTTTGGCAAATTCCATTTCCACACATTGGTTTTTTAGGCAATTACAATGGCTTCTTTAATTGGGCTTCTTTTCTGTTGGCATTTAGTCTATATTACTATTTCACGCTCTCGCCTGTATTGTTTTTTTTAATGATTTGGGTGGTTGGCTTAATGAGTTATATCATTGTGAAAATAGAGCAAGCTGTTGGTTTGGGGAGTGGGACGGCGTATGCTATTTATGCCGCTATATTTGTTGCTGCCTGGGTAGGGCAATTTATAGGGCATAAAATTGAGGGTAAGAAACCATCTTTTCTAGATGATGTTAAGTTCCTGTTAATCGGTCCGATTTGGTTATTGCACTTCATCTGCAAGAAAACGGGTATTAGGTACTAATCTAAAAGTAGCTAACATTAAATTAACCTTTAGCTAAACAAAGCTTAATTAACATCTAACATACAGCTAACATTGTGGTAATAGCTTTGCCTAAAATTAAATACAGGCAAATTGGACTTAATCACAATTTTTAAAAAGTCGGCATTAGTCATGCTGATTTCATTTCTGAGCATTGCAGCTTACGCACAAACTGGTAAAATTTCTGGAACAGTAACCGATAAAAAAACCGGTGAAACCTTGATTGGGGTAACGGTTAAAATTAAGGGCACTGCTAAAGGGACATCGACAGGGCCAGACGGTAAATATACTATTTTAGCTCTAGCAGATGGAACTCACACTATTGAAGCATCTTATGTCGGGTATGCGACAAAAGAATTGCCAGGTGTAGAAGTTAAAGGTGGGGGAAATACTTCGCTTAATATTATATTGGATGAGTCCAATTCACAAACCTTAGGAGATGTTCAAGTTAGAGGTGTTGCTGGAAAAGAAAGTGAAACAGCTTTGTTATCCATGCAAAAAAACTCTATCGAAATTAAGCAAGGAATCGGAATCCAGGAATTATCAAGAAAAGGAGTAAGTGACGTTGAAGAAGGTTTAACTAAAATCACTGGTATTACTAAAGTTGATGGTCGCGGCTTGTTTGTGCGGGGTTTAGAAGACAGGTATAATAATTTATTGATTAACGGGCTAGCTGTTCCATCAAATAACCCCTTTAAAAAAATAATTCCATTAGATCTTTTTCCAACTGATATCGTCTCAGTTCTAGAAACTTATAAAACATTTAATTCAAGTTTATATGGTGATTTCGCTGGCGGTACATTTAATATCGTAACTGCTAAAGGAGAAAAACCACTAACTAAAATTAGTATTGGAACAAGCTTTATCTCTAACAGTACGTTTAAAAAATTTTTGAGAGCTGATGATGCCACCTCATTCGGCGATTATTTCGGTTTCTCTGGTGATAGTCGTAACCTGCCAAAGGTTTTTGGTAAAGTACCATCAGCATACACTATGTCGACAAGTGAAGCTAATTCACAATTCGGTTCAGGATTTAATGTTGATGAAGGCAATGCACCATTAAATACCAATGTAGGTATTCTTCATACTCAAAAATTCAACTTAGATAATGGGCGTTCATTCCAATATTTATTTTCACTAAATACAGATAATAATTTCCAGGTTAGAGAAGGAGTTGATCGTTTTTTTAATACCGCTCAAGGTATCTACGATAATAACTTGTACACACGTAGCTATAGATTTTCGACCAACTCATCTGTTTTGGGGGCATTGAATTATGCAAGTCCTAGATTGAGTCTTAGTATGAATGCATTTTACTTAAAGGGTACAGAAAATCTTATCCAAGATCAGTTGGGTTATACCAACAGTCAGGCAACAGTTAACAATGCATTCATTAGACTAAATCAATTGCAGAAAACAGATTTCTTTACTGGACAGTTATTCGCTAATTATAAAATTACTGCAGATGATAAGCACAGTGTGAGAGCAGGTGTTTCATACTCTAAAACGCAATATCAGTTGCCAGACCGTAAATCTTTCAAAGGTTCACAAATTGATGCCAATACCACAGCATTAAGCTATTCTGGTAATAGTGTAGTTAGGCAGTACATGGATTTTAATGGAGATTTCTTTGCTTCGGGCATGTTGGAATACAACTGGAAATTTGGGAATAGTGACATAACGAAAGCCCATAAGCTATCAGTAGGTTATAATGGATCATTCAATAAAATTCAATCTGATTTTAGATTTTTAGTATCTCAGGACTTAGCATCAAATACAGCTGTATTTCCAACAAATCAACCTGATGGTATTTTGGGCGGTCAGATTGCAAACGGTGGCTTTACTTATCGTGAAGGAACAAATGCGACTTATAGATCCAAAATGCAGGAAGGTGTTAACGCAGGTTATTTAGACTTAGCATTAAACCTTAATGATAAATTACAAGCAAATGTCGGAACCAGATTTGAACAATCACAACGAATCAGTAGATATAGAGAATCAGGAAGTTTCGATGATCCCTTTAGAAAAATCACCAAAAATAATTTTGATGTGCTTCCTGCCGCAAACATAAAATATGCAGTTACAGATAAGGCAAACTTCCGTCTATCAGCTTCAAAAACTTTAACTAAGCCTGTGGTAATGGAAGCTTATCCACTTGAATTTGTTAATCCAGATGCTACAATTGAAAATGGTAATCCAAACATTTCAAATAGTAAGAATTATAACTTGGATCTTAAGTATGAGTTCTTCCCTTCCAATAAGGAGATGTTTGCAATTACAGGTTTCGCGAAGTATCTTCAAAATCCAATCGAAAGATTATTCATGCAATCTGCAGGTAGTGGTGGTTTAGTTATTACTTATGATAATTCTAAAAAAGCAGTTCTTTACGGTGCTGAAATCGAATTATTACTGCAGTTAAGCAGAATTAATGAAGCGCTTTCAAACTTCTCTTTCGGTTTCAATACTTCATTAATGGTTACTAAAGCAACTATTGATCCTGTAAGAAACGCTTCTGAAATAAAATCTCTTGGAAATAAATTAACCCGTAAACTTCAAGGTGCCTCACCATGGTTAATCAATGCTGATATTAAACATGAAAGTGATTTTGGTAAGAAATGGAAAAGTACGATGACTTTAGCTTATAATATTTATGGAGAACGTATTTACGCTGTGGGAACAAACGGTTTAGATAGCTATTACGAAAAACCTTTCGGTAAGCTTGATTTTATCTGGAACAATAAAATTGCAACCAAGTGGGATCTAAAATTTGGTGTAGAAAATATTTTAAATCCAACTTATCAAATTGAGTTAGGTGGCGATAGTAAAATAAATGTTGTTGAAAACGATTTAACCGTAAAGGATTATAAAAGAGGAGTTGGTGTGTCGTTAGGCTTAGGCTATACATTTTAGACAGATAACATTAATTTAATAATTGGTTGATATAACTTTAAAACTATGTTAACCTATTCAAAACATACAGAATTTAACTTTGCATTATAAAACATATTAACATGAAAAAATTACTTTACGCAGTTGCAATCTCAGCTACGATTTTTACAGGATGCTCTGATGACGATGATGATTTTTTACCGCCAACGAAAGAACCAGTTGTAGGTGAAATTACAGGTGATATTACTGCAAACAGAACTTTAGCTTTTGGAAACTATACTTTAAAAGGTTTAGTGAAAATTCAGCCAGGTGTTACGTTAACAATCGAAAAAGGATCTACCTTTACGGCAGATAAAACGGATGGAGAAGATGGATTAGTGGTTTTAAAAGGTGGTACATTAATCGCTAACGGAACAGCTGATGAGCCAATCGTATTAACAGAAAAGTCTAAAGTTGCTGGTTCTTGGGCTGGTATCATTATGTACGGTGATGCTCCAATTATTGGCAGTGGTGGTTTAACAACCTCAACTTCTGAAGATGGTTTAAGTCAGGTATATGGCGGTACCAATGCGGCACATAGTAGTGGTTCACTAAAGTATGTTAGAGTAGAATATGCCGGGCAGGTAATTACTACAAATAATAAAGAGCATAATGGTTTCTCGTTCTATGCAGTTGGTAGCGGAACTACTTTAGAGAATTTAGTTTCATACAGAGGTAACGACGATGGTTTTGAATTTTATGGTGGTACAGTAAGTGCTAAAAACTTAATTTCTTACGGTAATTCTGATGATTCATTCGATTGGCAAGATAGCTGGAGAGGTCAAGATAATACAAACTGGTTTGCTTATCAAACGGGTAAAGGTAACTATGGTATGGAAGTTGAAACAAAAAGCAACAACAATGCATTTTGGCCAAAAGTTACAAACATTACTTTGAAAAGAGCTGCAGGTACAATTACCGAAGCTCAAGGCGAAATTCAATTAGATGCCTTCCAGTTCAAAGCTAACGGTAATGGTGAGTTTAGTAACATCGTTGTAGATGGTTACGGAAGTCAAACTACTCCGACTGCATTCAATGGTGGTGTTGTTCAAATCTTAGATAAATTAACATACGATAATCAAGTCTTAACCGGTAAAATTAAATTAACAAATGTTAAGGTGACCAACTCACCAAATCTGTTCATCTCTGGAGCAAATACTTTTACAGTAAACGCAGCTAGCTTTGGCGCAAACTGGTCAGTTTCTACAACTGCAACTGGTGCGTCATTAGCTAAAGGTAAATGGGCTACAGTTGACGGTGTTGATTTGTTAGCTAACTTATAAGATAATTTAAGAGTTTAAACTATATAAAAAAAGGGTCAGAAATTAATTTCTGACCCTTTTTTTATGCGGTTTTATTTGCATCCGTCTTATCTTTCTTTTTACTCACTTTCTTTTCAATGGCCTCATCAACTGCTGTAACGAGTAAATTATCATCTTCCTTTATAAAAGGTGTAATAGAATCGTCTTTTTGCAATAAGGTCACTTTCTTCGAAAGTTGTTTCGCAAACTTCTCTATCACTTTATCTGTCTTTTTGGCTTTACCTACTTGGATTACAACTTCGTTAAATGCTATTGCTAATTTAGATTCTAATTCTTTACGTAATTTTTTGCTTGCCGATTGCTTTTTCGACCTGGATTTATTCTTCTTCATTTAACTCATATGGATTTCTCCAAAGATAAAATTTCGTGAAGTTAAATTAATATTATGATTATGTTAAGCGTAGGATTGAGAGTTAACATCAAAAATATTTTGTGTTATATTTATAATGATCTGTTCATCACTAAAGAAATAACCATGGGTGTAAATTTGCCAGTTGTAATCGTAGTGGCCATGATAGTGGTTCTGTTAATTGTATTTATCATTAAGAGAAACCAAAAAGACAAAAAGAAATTCGAGCAGGAAATGATCGATGAAGAAATCCAGCCAGAAAAAGACGATAAGGAAAATATTTAGAAATTACTGCCTTCAGCTATTTCACCACCTAAATCCAAGGTGTTCTGAAAGGCTTCCAGGTAAGCTAACAAATGTCTTTCCGCGTTGGCGTAAGAGGTAAATGTAGCTGCCGGCTCATTCGCATCGGCATCACTTTTGCTTTTAAAATAGTGGCTGATTTGAAACTTGAAGCTGTTCTCGTCATTAATCGGCGACATAATTCTGGCCTTAACAGGATGGCCATGAACCTCAACAAAAAATTCTTTCAAAATATTATAAATGACTGCCGACATAGGGTTTGTTTTTAAACTAAAATTATTTAGTGAACTAAAGTACCGTAAAAGCAGTATAGTTTCGGTTTTTAGCAATAAGATTACGTTTTGTTAATATTAAATTAACATCAATTGTTTGGAATACGGCTATTTTTTAATTGGCTCGTATGCGTAAACGACTTCGTAACTGGCATTTTTTAGATTACTTGAAATCTGGCCAATTTTTAGATTTTGCGTTTGTGGGGTTGGTTCGCAGAAGGAATATTTTTTACCTTGATAGGTAATGAAACTCCCTACAGGTTTATCGAACTGAACCGCCATTGTTAAGTGTGTAGGGTAGAGCAAGGCAATCATCGGTAAATTATAGATTTCCTTCACTAAAAAGAAAAACAATGCTGCCCGGTCATCGCAGTCGCTATATTTATTTAGTAAAGTTTGTTCTGGAGACAATCTTTTCTCTTTACCGAAATTCTGGCCGTCATCTTCATATAAAAAAGCATATCGGGTAAATCGCATCAAATAATCTACCCCATTTTTTTGGTCCAGGTGTTTGGTGTTTTCTTTCAAAATTGGAATCAAAGAGCCGTAGGTTTCTCTACTCAATGGAATATTAAAATAGCTTTCGTAATCTACTACCGGATAATTTTTAAATATCTTTTGCACTTCGTCATTCACTTTTAATTTAAAGTGGTAAACCTTTTGTTTATAGCTAAATTGAAGATCCTTTTCTTCATAATTTTCTGGTTTAAACTCGGGCATTCGTGTTACCTTATAAGAAAAGGGTTTAGTGGCTTCTGGTATCTTAATTTTAACAGGAACGTAAACACTCTGCTTAAATAGCTTTCCATAATCGTGATAATTTAAGCACATATATTTTTTATCATCAATCATAAAGAAAGGGATATCGCTAATATCTTCATCGTTATTAACATAAAACACAATCTGATTATTGCCGATTGCAATTCTGGCATCGTAGCCGCATTTACTCAGTAAATACCATTTGTAAAGCGTATAACTAAAATAATTCTCCGCCTTCGGACTAATCTCTTCGGCTGTTTTCCTGATCAGTTGATAGTAGATCCAATCGTTAAGATGGTGTTTTTCTTGATAAGCCTTAAGCGCTGAAATGATTGTTCGGCTATCTGCTGACTCAATTTTACTGTAAAAATTTAGCGCCTCGGCAGCCGTTGGCTTATTAACGGTAGAAATAATTAATGATGAATCTAAATTGAAGTTAAAAGTACCATCATAAAATTCAAATGACCGATTTTGAGCCATTACGGAAATTCCACAAAGCAGCAAGCATGTGAGCAGTACCTGTCGAAATTTATTTATGTAAAAGCCTGTTTTCAACTCATTAATATTTGGTTACATTAAATTTACATCTTATTAACTTAAAATCAACAATTTCTTTATGTTAAGAATTTTGAGTGATGTTCACCTATATTTAACACGGATTTGCGGCTATGGGAAATTAGATAGAAATTTTTGAAAATTTTTGTTGTTAATTCAAACATAAATTATACTTTTGCCAACGCAAGGGGTGAGAGCCTTGCATCACAATCATAAAGATTGAGAGCGTTAATTTAGATAAAGGTTACAACAGCGATTGTTGTAACCTTTTTTTGTTAAAATCACTCAGGTGCCTAAACGCAAAAGGCAAAAAAAAACAAAGCCATTCCCATTAGCGATATTGACATATCGTCAATTCTAGCAGAGACAATTTCGGATCAAGCAAAAAAGTTGGGGAGTTGAGAAGTTTATTTAATTTTGTTCAACATTATTATTTTGGACAGCTCAATATTATCTTTTATACTACCAGAAGGGTTAACTGAATACTTTGAACTAGATAAGTTCGAACTTTCTGAAGGCTCTTACCATATTTATCTTTTAGAGAAAATTTCCATCAGTATAAGGAAACGATGGTTGAATATTTACACCAAATGTTGGTAAGAGAAATTGATTGATTTAGGATAGCGACTATTTCTGTCCTCGCAGTTTATCAAATTCAATAAGTTGATTAGCTTTTGCATGATCCAGTACCAGCCATCACTGCCGAGAAAGGTGAGAAGTGGTTATCAATGCCTTTTATAAAGAAAATAGCGAAGGCAATCTTTTTATGGATAATGGTTTTATTTTATTTAGTAAGGAAGCATTTAAGCTTGGCGATGGAAAGCAAACAGCTATTATGGTGTGTAAATAATTGATAGCTATGATGACAATTACCTTTAAAAAACATCCATTTTATAATCTTAAGTTAATTTCTTCTTAACAATACATCCTCATATTTGTGGCATAAATATTTGGTTAGTATTTATAAAGTTTAGGTTAGTTGATAACAAAAATACCCAGATGGATGTCTGGGTATTTTTATTTTAAAGCTATAAGTTTTTGCCTAGTTTTTCCAACATCTCTGGCGGAATATTATGTGTATCTACTACTAAGAAACCATCCAGACAATCTGAAAATTTCGGATCTATATTGAAAGAAATGATCTTTGCATTCAAGTTCATATACTGCCTTAATAAAACAGGAATTTTAATATGCGAATTTTCAATGTCGCCAATAATGCTATCTAAATCTTTAAAAGATTCACTACTATCAACTAACGTGTCGGTTGAAATTGGAAGTAAATCTGCTTTGAATTTATTACGTGGCTTAACGTATTTCGCCATTTCATAATCAAAATGGTTTTTAGTGATATAATCAACAATCAGCGCCTTACTAAATTTAGAAAAACTGTTGCTAATACTTACCGGTCCGAACATATATCTATATTGAGGGTTATCAATAAGATACTTTAAAATACCTTTCCACAATAAAAATAATGGAAGCGGTTTACCTTGATATTCTTTTCTAATCCACGATCTGCCCAGTTCAATGCCTTGTTTTAGCATAGGGTAAAACTGATCTTTCATTTTAAAAAGTTCGGAAAGATAAAAACCTCTGCGACCCATGCTTTCTAAAATTTCATCGCCTTTTCCAATGCGGTAGGCACCCACAATATTTTCCAGATCTTTATCCCAAATAAATAGGTGGTTGTAATAAATATCGTAATTATCTAAATCGATTTTTTTATTGGTTCCCTCACCAACTTCGCGAAAAGTAATTTCCCTAAGTCGACCTATTTCACGTAAAACATTTGGAATTTTTAGCGTGGGAACAATATAAACCTCGTAGTTTTTTTCCGTCCATACTTTAAAATCTTCCAGCTTGCTCACTTCGGTCTTAATCAACTCACGAGAAGTTTCTTCAATAATCTCGGCTGGCTTTTTCTTTATCTTAAATAATTTAAGCGGATTAAATAATCTTCTTTCCTGATCTAAACCAACGCCAAGCGCATAGGTTCGGGCACGAAGGAAATCCATTAACTTGTTGCTGCTATTCATGTGCGAAACCTCTGATGGAGCAATCGCTTTTCCAACACGAACTTTGATGGTTAAACCCTGCTTATTCAAAAACTCAGATGGAAGTTTAGCAGTACGAAGGGTAGGATGAATAAAACTTAAAATATTAAATAAAACACCATTATTGCCGTGGAAATAAATGGGAACAACCGGAACTTTTGCCTTCGCGATTAGCTTCCCAACTACCGGATGCCACATCCTATCAGTAACTTGTTGTGCATCTAATTTGAAGGTAGAAACTTCACCCGCAGGGAATATTCCTATTGGTATTCCATTTCTCAGTAAATCGAAAGTAGTTTTTAAACCGCTTATGCTCGATGAATGTTGCACATTTTCAAAGGGATTTACCGCTACAAAAAATTCATCTAGATTAGGTATTTTTTTCAAAATGAAATTGACCATTACCTTCGCATCCGGACGAACAGTACATAAAAGTTTCACAAGGGCCAAACCTTCAACCCCGCCATAAGGATGGTTTGCAATGGCAATAAATGGCCCCGTTTTAGGAATGCTCTTTAAATCATCTTCGTCAAATTCAATAGAAACTCCAATAGTTTCCAAAATTTTATCTACAAATTCTAAGCCTTTAAAGTGTTGATTTTGAGCAAAAACATCGTTAATGTCATTCAGTTTCATGAGCTCCATCATCAAGCCGGCCAAACCTGGCACACCGAGTTTATCTATCTTGGTTGCTTTCGCAAACTCAGAGGTAGTAATGATCTTCATATAATATTCTTAGATTGTTGATAGCTAAAACCCGTGAGCTTTGCAATCCCAAAAATAAGATTTATATTTATAATACACACGTCATATCACACATGAGAATTTGGCTCAATAAACATTTTGGTTTCAGTAAGGGCGAATTCAATGGATTACTGTTGTTGATATTTATTATCATCATATTAAAGGCGATACCTATTATATACGAGAAGGTGCAAACGGTAGAAAAGGACAGTCCTGATTCACTAGCCAAAATCCATAAATTAGAAATAACCGACCAACAAGATTTTCATTATAACAGAGATCGAATTGAGAGTTCGGGAGGATCCAGAGAGGTAAAACTATTTAATTTTGATCCGAATAGTTTAGGTGTTGAAGGATGGCAATCTTTAGGTTTATCTGTAAAACAGGCACAAGCTATTGTGAATTATACCAATAAAGGCGGCAAATTCTATAAGGTTGAAGATCTTCAAAAGATGTACACCATGGTTTAGATTCGGTTCGTTACGAGGAGATTAAAAATCAGATTTCAATAAGTCCGGTAGCGCTAAAAGTCATCAATGTTAATACCGCACAATTTAACGACTTGAAAGGGAATCCATATCTTTCCTACAAACAAATTAATGCCATTATTCAATACAGAAAACAGCATGGAAATTATAGTGCTCCGGCTGATTTAAAGAAAGTCCTAATCCTCAATCAAGAAGTAATCGATAAGATTACACCTTATATTTCTTTTTAGAAAAGCAGTTTTAGTGCTAATCGGTTTCGATAGTCCCGCTTTCACTTCAATCTTTTTTTAACTTTTGTCATGCTTCGGTTGCAGCTGCTTCGTGCCTCAGCATGACAGTACATTTAGAGTTGCTTCAAAAAAAAGTATCCATGTATTAATAACAAGCCTTAGTTCGAGTAGTAGTCAAACTTGCTACAATAAAAAGAATAATTTTATACTCAAAATTAAGGCTTATGTCAAATATACGTGAAACTGTAGATTTTTCAGGAGAACAGATAAATGTTGGAATTGATGTTCACCTGAAGCATTGGAATGTGACCATCTTCCACAATCAGGTCTACCTAAGGAAATTCCAGCAGGAATCCAATCCTGGGATTCTTATCAAACATTTACGCCATCATTATCCCAATGCCAATTTCAGGCTGGCTTACGAGGCTGGTTTCAGCGGTTTCTGGGCACAGCGGATTTTTAGTGAGTCTGGTATTGACTGCCTGGTTGTTAACGCGGCTGATGTCCCCCAGACTGATAAGGGCATTCGCACCAAGAATGATGTCAACGATTCCCGAAGGATAGGTGCTGCCCTGGCAGGGGGTATGCTTGAGGGGATCTATGTGCCCAGCTTAATACAGGAAAGCGACCGCTCGCTTGTTCGCTATCGCTATCGTATAGCCCGTGACCTGAACAGATGTAAATCAAGAATCAAGAGCCTGCTTTATAAGTTTGGAATCACCATCCCCCCTATATTTACCAAAGGTAAGTGGACCAGGGCATTCCTGCTTTGGCTTAAGTCTACCCAATTGGGTTTTGAACATGCAGATTTGACCTTAGAACGAATGATCAGACAAGTTGAATATTTCCAGGGACAGTTACTGGAGATTAGTCGGGATTTGAGGGCCATGCTCCGCTCAACGGTATACGCTCAACAGGCGAGCCTTTTAATGACCGTTCCGGGAATCGGTGCACTCACTGCCCTTACCCTTTTGAGCGAGCTGGGCGATGTGAAAAGATTTCGTACTTTTTATCAGCTTAACGCTTTTGTTGGCCTGTGCCCGACTGAATTTTCAAGTGGGGATTCCGAACGTGTCGGCCCACTAACACCAAGGCACCACTCATTGCTCCGGAGTTTACTAACAGAGGCTGCCTGGACAGCGATCAGGTTGGACCCGGCAATGCTGCTCGCATACAATGAGTACAAAAAAAGGATGAGTGGTAAAAGAGCCATAATAAGAATTGCAAGAAAGATGTTAAATCGGATTTATTATATATTACTAAAACAACAAGGATATGAAAAAGGAATAATAAAATAAGTTAAGATTGCTACCGTGGATTATCCCATTATAATACCGACAGAGACTACTAGGAAATACCTGTAAGAAAATACATTCAAAAAGTTTGTAGCCTGTCTTTTATCCAAATCAGAAAAAAATTGATACCTGTAGCGCAAAAGTGTTGACTACTAATAGGAGGTTGGGAATGATTGGAAGCAAAATATTATATTTGTAATGAGAAACAAATGCCTGGAAGAACGGCGGATATCGAATGTCTGCTGTTCTAAAGGAAAGTTTTGGCCTGTTCTCTTCTAAGTGCCTAATATTAATCATAGGAGTATTTCCGCTTAATCCGGGTTTATTTAATTTAAACCTCTGCAAATAACTAAAATTCATACGTAATGAACTAAAAAATATAAAATAGCTGCTGTACCGTATTTATACCTTTAAAATTAATCATTAATGTTATTGAACCGAATACCATTTCATTCTGTATACATGCAAATTTATAATGGCAATTAACTATAAAATAATTGTTTATAATTGCCAGAACTAACTTAAAATATAAATTTAATGAGCGTTAGCTTTAATTTTTCAGAAACAGAAACTCAACAAAATGTAAAGGCAATGGTCCGCGATTTTGCTGAGAAAAACATACGTCCAAATATTATGGAATGGGATGAAGCGCAACATTTTCCTGTAGAGTTGTTTAAGCAATTAGGCGATTTGGGTTTAATGGGTGTGTTAGTTCCTGAAGAATATGGTGGTTCGGGCTTGGGTTACCAAGAATATGTTGATGTAATTGTAGAGGTGGCGAGAGTTTGTGGTTCTATTGGATTATCACTTGCTGCACACAATTCGCTTTGCACAGGACATATTTTGGCTTTCGGCAATGAGGAGCAAAAACAAAAGTGGTTACCAAAACTAGCTACTGCAGAATGGATTGGTGCCTGGGGCTTAACAGAGGCCAATACCGGATCTGATGCATTAAGGATGATGACCACTGCCGTTGAAGACGGTGATGATTACATCATTAATGGCGCAAAAAACTGGATCACCCATGGTAAAAGTGGCGATATTGCCGTTGTAATGGTAAGAACAGGGGAGCAGGGAAGTTCGAAAGGAATCTCTGCAATTGTGGTGGAACGCGGAACGCCAGGTTTTTCGGCCGGCAAAAAGGAAAATAAATTAGGTATGCGGGCCTCAGAAACTACAGAAATGATTTTTGATAACTGCCGTGTGCCTAAAGCCAATGTGTTGGGTAATGTAGGCGAAGGCTTTAAACAAGCCATGAAAGTTTTGGATGGGGGAAGAATTTCTATTGCCGCATTAGCATTGGGAATTGCAAAGGGAGCTTTTGATGCTGCAGTTGCTTACTCGAAACAACGCCAGCAATTTGGACAACCTATTTCTAGCTTCCAGGCCATAAGTTTTAAACTAGCTGATATGGCGACCGAGATTGAAGCTTCAGAATTGTTAATCAGACAGGCAGCTGATTTAAAAAACAGGCATTTGCCGATGACGAAAGAATCGGCTATGGCTAAATATTTCGCTTCGGAGGTTTCCGTTAAAGTGGCTACAGAAGCGGTTCAGATTTTTGGCGGCTATGGTTATACCAAAGATTTCCCGGTAGAGAAATTTTATCGCGATAGTAAATTGTGTACAATAGGAGAGGGCACATCAGAAATACAAAAAATTGTCATCGCCAGAGAAATATTGAATTAATTGAAGCTAAGGCTTAGGTTAAGATTTAGCATTGCTTGAGCTCAACCTCGATCTCAAACTTATTAAACCAAATATACATTATGAGTAATCCGGAGTGTTTAACCACCTCCGGATTTTTTTTGCTAAATTTTAAAACCAAGCTTTGATAACGGCGGTTTTGACTAATGACTAATGACTAATGACTAATGACTAATGACTAATGACTAATAACAAAAGCTATGGCAAAATATTCGAAAAAAGCAGGTGAAAAAGTAGAGGAAACCATGCATGAGATGAAAGAGGGAAAGCTTAAAACAGGATCTGGCAAGAAAGTAACGTCGAAGAAGCAAGCGGTAGCCATTGGTTTATCCGAGGCGAAAAAAGAAGGCGCAAAAGTTCCGAAAAAGAAAAGTTAAATCTGTTAATTGGAAAACAAGTTGAGCACAGGTCAGTTGATTTAAAGACTAAAGACTAAAGACTAAAGACTAAAGACTAAAGACTAAAGACTAGAGACTAAAGACTAAAGACTACTTAGCGGTTATAATACTATCTACTACATATTCGCTAAATCCTCTCCAGGGTAAAGCATGATTGTATTGTTTATAATGCAGCTCGTAAAATTTACCGCTATTGGCCATCATCTTTTCAGCAAGTTCTTTGTTTGCAATTGAAAACTCGAACTCATTGCTTTGCACACTCCCGGTAGTCCGTGATCTCAAACCACTCTGAATTATTTTCCCTTCGTAGGTTTTGAAGATATAACCCTTTTTAACAACAAAGTTTAGCTCGCCAGCTTTCACACCTTCGCCAAACACAAAGAAATAACGATAGTAAAATACTATAGCTAAAATAATAATTACTAAAACTGCAATGATCGAGATTGTTTTTTTACCGGTTGTCATATGTTAAATGTATCACTAAAAGTAATTAAAGATCATTATAAAACAATTAATGTTTGAATAAAATTTGTTTTTAAAAATCTTTCTCATATTCAATTATTTACTTACATTTGCAGCCCCGCTAATAGGGGAATAATTTAAAAACCACGAGAGGAGGTATTTCAGCGTTATGATCATTATTAACATTAAAGACGGCGAATCATTAGATAAAGCCCTAAAACGTTTCAAGAAAAAGTTTGAAAAAACTGGTGTATTGAGAGAACTACGTAGTCGCCAAGCATACGAGAAAAAATCCGTTGCTCGTCGTACTGAAATTAAACATGCTGTTTACATTCAGAATATGAATCAAGATACAACTTCATAAGTTGTTCACGATATAGAATATTAAAGTCCCGATCTTTTAGGTCGGGACTTTTTTTGTTTTAGGCTATCATCGAAATCTTTACAATAAACAATTAGTTAATGATTTCTTTATATCAAAACAATTTGTAACTTCATATCTATACCTAGCAGGAGATATTGCATGTTGCTAAAAAGTTTTATTACCTATTTAACTCACGAGAAGCGCTATTCTTCGCATACCATCACTTCCTATCAAACTGATCTGGATCAGTTTGAGCAATACATTCATACCACTTTCGAAGTAAACTTCACAGAAGTTAAGCATAGGCATATCAGAAGCTATATGGTTGATTTGATGGAGCGAAAAACTTCAGAGAACACAATCAACAGAAAAATTTCTGCTTTAAGAAGTCTATATAAGTTTTTAATGCGGGAAGAGCAGGTAAATCAAAATCCTACACTTTTAATCAAGGCTCCTAAAATTCCGAAACGTCTTCCGGTATTTGTTGATTCGCAGAAAATGAACGTTCTACTTGATTCGGAAAATTATTTTGACAATAGTTTTGAGTCTGTTAGAGATCATTTGGTTATCGAATTGCTTTTTGGTACAGGAATCCGCCTGGCGGAGCTTATTCAATTAAAAGAAGCTGATGTAGATACTTATTCAGGAACGATTAAGGTGTTGGGTAAAAGAAATAAGGAGCGAATTATTCCGGTAAATAAACAGCTTATTAATCAGATCAATAGCTATATTGATCAAAAAAAATTGCAGAATTTTAATAACAATTTGATTAACTTAATCGTTACGAATACAGGTGCAGCGGCATATCCAAAGCTAATATACCGTATTGTAACTTCATACCTAAACCACATATCAACCAATGAAAAGAAAAGTCCACACGTGTTGCGGCATAGTTATGCGACAAGCCTGTTAAATGCAGGAGCAGATTTAAATGCCATTAAAGAACTTTTGGGCCACGCCAGTTTGGCTGCAACCCAGGTTTACACCCACAATTCAATCGAAAGATTAAAAACAATTTATAAACAAGCCCATCCAAAGGCGTAAAAAAAGGAGGAAAAATGAAAATCGGAGTTCAATCAATCCACTTCAGTGCAGATAGTAAGTTGTTAGACTTTATCCAGAAAAAGGCAAACAAGCTAGATCAGTTTTTTGACCAGATCATTAGCGGCGAAGTGTATTTAAAATTAGAGAACGTAGAGGATGAAGCCAATAAGATCAGTGAGATTAAACTCATTGTGCCGGGTGGAACACTCTTCGCTAAAGAACAATGTAAATCATTTGAAGAGGCGACCGATTTAGCGATTGAGTCGTTGAGGAAACAAATCACGAAGCACAAAGAAAAAACACGTGCAAAATTAAGTGAGCATAAAGCAATTTTAACTGAAAGCGAAGCGACTGATTATTAAGTGTATATTTAAATAAAGTATAATTTATAGGGTAGCGAACAGAAAATGTTCGCTATTTTTTTTCAAATTTATTTTGAAGTGAAATATAAGTGTGTATATTTGCATTCCCTTTCGGAAACGGTGTTAAGCAACAAAGAAAAGGTAAGTTCTTTTAAAAGATTAAAGTTTTTAAAAAACACGCTAATAGTATGAAAAATGAAGATTTTTCGTATCATTGCACAAAATTAAAAGCCTCCTTAGCTCAGCTGGTAGAGCAACTGACTTGTAATCAGTAGGTCATTGGTTCGATTCCGATAGGAGGCTCTTTTATTTTAAAGTGTTGGTATTTTAAAATAAAGTAGGGGAGATTCCAGAGCGGCCAAATGGGACAGACTGTAACTCTGTTATCGCAAGATTTCGAAGGTTCGAATCCTTCTCTCCCCACCATCTGATTTTAGATTTGAAGATTTTAAATTGACGATTGTAAAATCGTAATTCGTAAATCATCAATCGTAAATTAGTAAGCGGAAGTAGCTCAGTTGGTAGAGCGATAGCCTTCCAAGCTATAGGTCGCGAGTTCGAACCTCGTCTTCCGCTCCAATAAAGTTGAGCAGTTGGCAATTAAAGGTTGCAGTTTTATGATAACTGACAAAACTGAAGATTGATAATTGGAAAAGCCGACTTAGCTCAGCGGTAGAGCACTTCCTTGGTAAGGAAGAGGTCATGGGTTCAATTCCCATAGTTGGCTCAGGTGTAATAAAGCTTTGTTAAATCTGTTATATATTACAGAGTAGACAAGGTTTTTTGTGTTGAAATAACAAAAAATAAAAATAATAAAAAGTTAACCTACTAATTAGTTATAAATAAAATGGCAAAAGAAAAATTTGACCGCAGTAAACCGCACTTAAACATCGGTACAATCGGTCACGTCGATCACGGTAAAACAACTTTAACAGCAGCTATTACAAAAGTTTTGGCTGATGCTGGTTTAACTGAGGCACGTTCATTCGATTCAATTGACTCTGCTCCAGAGGAAAAAGAAAGAGGTATTACAATCAATACAGCTCACGTTGAGTATTCAACAGCTAACCGTCACTATGCACACGTTGACTGTCCAGGTCACGCGGATTATGTGAAGAACATGGTAACTGGTGCTGCTCAAATGGACGGTGCAATTATCGTTGTTGCTGCTACTGATGGTCCAATGCCACAAACTCGCGAGCACATCTTGTTGGCTCGTCAGGTTGGTGTACCTTCATTGGTTGTATTCATGAACAAAGTGGATATGGTTGATGATCCAGAATTATTAGAACTAGTTGAAATGGAAGTTCGTGAATTATTATCTTTCTACGATTTCCCAGGTGATGATATTCCAGTAATCCAAGGTTCTGCATTAGGTGGATTAAACGGTGATGCTAAATGGGTTGGTAAAATTATGGAATTAATGGATGCTGTTGATAGCTACATTCCAATTCCTCCACGTTTAACTGAACTTCCTTTCTTAATGCCTGTTGAAGATGTATTCTCAATTACTGGTCGTGGTACTGTTGCTACAGGTCGTATTGAGCGTGGTGTAATCAACTCTGGAGATCCAGTTGAGATCTTAGGTATGGGTGCTGAGAACTTAAAATCTACAGTAACTGGTGTTGAGATGTTCCGTAAAATTTTAGATTACGGTGAAGCTGGTGATAACGTAGGTTTATTGTTACGTGGTATTGAGAAAACTGATATCCGTCGTGGTATGGTAATCTGTAAACCAGGTTCAGTAACTCCTCACTCTGATTTCAAAGCTGAGATCTATGTATTATCAAAAGCTGAAGGTGGTCGTCACACGCCATTCTTTAACAAATACCGTCCTCAATTCTATTTCCGTACTACAGATGTAACTGGTGAAATTTCACTAGCTGAAGGTACTGAAATGGTAATGCCAGGTGATAACGTTACAATTTCTGTGAAATTGATTTCTCCTATCGCAATGGAAAAAGGTCTACGTTTCGCTATCCGTGAAGGTGGTAGAACAGTAGGTGCTGGTCAGGTAACTGAAATCTTAGCTTAATTTTAAGCTATTATATAAAAATTAGCTAATTGGCTTCTATGCTGATTAGCTAATTTTATCCACGGGAATAGTTCAACGGTAGAATAGAGGTCTCCAAAACCTTTGATCAGGGTTCGAATCCTTGTTCCCGTGCCAAAAAATAATGATTGTATTAGTGAATGTTTTAATGATTGAATGTTAACCATTCTCTCACTCACTAATTCAATCATTTAATCATTATAATAAATATGGCTAAAGTAGTTGAGTTTATAAAAGAATCATACGATGAAATGACCAATAAGGTTACATGGCCTACTTGGGGAGAGTTGCAAAGCTCTGCGATTCTTGTTTTAGTAGCTTCTTTGATTATTGCATTGGTTATTTTTGCAATGGATAAAGGCTCTACGTTTGTGTTAGATACTTTTTATAAATCACTTTCTAATTAATATTTACTAATGAGCGATCTAAAGTGGTACGTTGTAAGGGCGGTTAGCGGTAAAGAAAAGAAGGTAAAACAATACATTGATGCTGAGATCAGCCGTTTAGGTTTCTCTCATTTGGTTCCTCAGGTTTTAATACCGATGGAAAAATATTACCAAATGAAAGATGGTAAGAAAATTGCCAAAGAACGTAACTTTTATCCTGGTTATGTTTTAATCGAAGCAACATTAGATGGAGAATTAGAGCACATCATTAAAGGAATTAATAGTGTTATTGGTTTCTTAGGTGATAAAGCTGGTAATCCAATTCCAATGCGCCAGGCAGAAGTTAACCGTATTTTAGGTGTGGTTGATGAAATGAGCGAGCAAGGCGAAACCATGAATGTGCCTTACTATGTTGGTGAAGGCATTAAAGTAATGGATGGACCTTTCAATGGTTTCTCTGGTGTGATTGAAGAAGTGAACGAAGAGAAGAAAAAATTAAAAGTAATGGTTAAGATTTTCGGTCGTAAAACACCATTGGAACTTAACTATATGCAAGTAGAAAAAGAATAATGGGATTTACGATTGTAGATTTAAGAATTTACTAAGATATAATAAAAGCTTTTCTCAAAAGGAAAAGCTTTTTCTTTTAAGGAAAGATATATATAGTTAATATAAAATATATTTTTCCTAAACTATTGTAGGACTGCAAGATTATCCATATCTTTGCAGTCCTTTAAGTTTTATAGGAACTATAAGGAAAATAAATGTTACATGCTTCCAATATTTAACATTGAGTTTTAAATAAACAAAAAACACAAAATGGCAAAAGAAGTCAGTGCAATGATCAAATTACAGATCAAAGGCGGAGCGGCAAATCCATCGCCACCAGTAGGACCTGCATTAGGTGCTAAAGGGGTGAACATTATGGAGTTTTGCAAACAGTACAACGCTCGTACCCAAGATAAAGCAGGTAAAGTATTGCCAGTTGTAATTACTGTTTATGCTGATAAGTCATTCGATTTCATCATCAAAACCCCTCCGGTAGCTATCCAGTTAAAAGATGCTACTAAATTACAGAGTGGTTCTGCTGAGCCTAACCGTAAGAAAGTTGGGTCGGTGACCTGGGACCAGATTAAAGTTATTGCTGAAGATAAAATGCCTGATTTAAATGCATTTACAATCGAATCTGCAATGAGTATGGTTGCTGGAACAGCACGCAGTATGGGAATCACCGTTTCTGGTGACGCACCCTGGAACAATTAATTAAAAAACAGTTTACAACAGTGGCGAAATTAACTAAAAATCAAAAAAAGGCACATGCTAAAATAGAAGCTGGTAAAGCTTATACTTTGAAGGATGCTGCTGCTTTGGTAAAAGAAATCACTACTACTAAATTCGATGCTTCAGTTGATATTGATGTATCTTTAGGAGTAGATCCGCGTAAAGCCAATCAAATGGTACGTGGTATTGCTACTTTACCACACGGTACAGGTAAAACTGTACGTGTTTTAGCTTTAGTAACTCCTGATAAGGAAGAAGAAGCGAAAGCAGCTGGCGCAGACTTCGTTGGTTTAGACGAGTATGTTGCTAAAATTGAAGGTGGTTGGACCGATGTAGACATTATTATCACTACACCAGCTTGTATGGCTAAGGTAGGTAAATTGGGCCGTGTTTTAGGTCCAAGGAACTTAATGCCTAACCCAAAATCAGGTACAGTAACTAACGAAGTTGGTAAAGCTGTAACTGAGGTTAAAGCAGGTAAGATCGATTTTAAAGTAGACAAAACGGGTATCATACACGCCTCGATAGGAAAAGTATCATTCCCAGCAGACAAAATTTATGAGAATGCACTTGAAATCATTCAAGTAATTTCAAAATTAAAACCATCTGCTGCAAAAGGAACTTATTTTAAAAGCATTCACGTGTCTTCTACAATGAGTCCTGGGATTGCAATTGAAACTAAATCAGTAGCGGGGATTTAATCATGAACAGAGAAGAAAAAAACGACGTAGTTTTAGAACTACAAGGACAAATGCAAGAGTATGGCAATTTTTATATTGCTGATACTTCTAGCCTTTCTGTTGAGCAGATTAATAACATCCGCCGCAAATGTTTCGAAGGTGATATCATTATGAAGGTTGCTAAAAACTCTTTAATTCGCAAAGCGATTGAAGGTTTAGATGGCGATGCTTCTGAGATATACGAAGCGCTTAAAGGTTCATCATCATTATTATTCTCAAAAACAGCAAACGCTCCGGCTAAGTTGATTAAAACTTTGAGAAAAACTTCTGATAAACCTGTGCTTAAAGCAGCATACATAGATTCATCAGTATATGTTGGTGATGATCAATTGAATAACTTAGTAAGCTTAAAATCAAGAGAAGAGCTTATTGGCGATATCATTGGGTTATTACAATCACCAGCTAAAAATGTTCTATCTGCGCTTCAATCAGGCGGTAACAAAATTGCAGGAATTGTTAAAACTCTTCAAGAAAGAGAAGGTTAACGAACACCTTAAGTTCGCAAATAAAACAAAATTATTTTACGTAAAAATTTAAAATCTTAATAAAATGGCAGATTTAAAATCGTTTGCTGAGCAATTAGTAAACTTAACCGTTAAAGAAGTTAACGAATTAGCTCAAATCTTAAAAGACGAGTATGGTATCGAGCCTGCAGCTGCTGCTGTAGTTGCTGGTCCTGCTGCTGGTGGTGATGCACCTGCTGCTGCTGCAGAAAAAACATCTTTTGATGTAATTCTTAAAGAAGCTGGTGGCGCTAAATTAGCAGTTGTTAAACTTGTAAAAGACTTAACAGGTCTTGGTTTGAAAGAAGCTAAAGACTTAGTTGACGGAGCACCAAAAGAATTAAAAGCTGGTGTTACTAAAGACGAAGCAGAAGCTCTTAAAAAACAATTAGAAGAAGCTGGAGCAGTAGTTGAAATTAAGTAATCACTTAATTTAGCTAGGCTAAAAATGTATTAGACACCGACTGAAAATGTCGGTGTCTTTACCTGTTTATAAACATCTCATTTTGTTTGGTTAATGAGCCTGTTTAAAATCCGAACCAAACAAATAGTTTATTCTTAAACTAAAATCTTTTAGTCCATTGGCAAAGACAGTCGAACAAAGAGTAAATTTTGCAACTAGTAAGCACATTATAGACTATCCGGATTTTCTGGATGTGCAATTGCAATCATTCAGAGAATTTTTCCAGATAGATACCACATCAGACGATCGCTCTAGCGAAGGTTTGTTTAAAGTGTTTGCTGAAAACTTTCCAATAACAGATTCAAGAAATATCTTCGTATTAGAGTTTCTTGATTATTTTGTTGATCCGCCACGTTACGATATACACGAGTGTATTGAGCGTGGATTAACCTACAATGTTCCATTAAAAGCAAAGCTTAAGCTTTCTTGTAACGATGTTGAACATGAAGATTTTGAAACTATTATTCAGGATGTGTATTTAGGTACGATCCCGTATATGACACCAAAAGGTACATTTGTTATCAACGGTGCAGAACGTGTTATCGTTTCGCAATTACACCGTTCTCCAGGTGTGTTCTTCGGCCAAAGCCGTCACACTAATGGAACCAAATTGTATTCTGCCCGTGTTATTCCTTTCAAAGGTTCATGGATCGAGTTTGCTACTGACGTGAACAACGTGATGTATGCTTACATCGATCGTAAGAAAAAATTCCCGGTTACCACTTTATTACGTGCTATCGGTTACGATTCTGATAAAGACATCTTAGAACTTTTTGATCTTGCTGACGAAGTAAAAGTTAGTAAATCAGGTTTAAAGAAATATATCGGTCGTAAACTGGCTGCAAGAGTTTTAAAGAAATGGGTTGAAGATTTTGTAGATGAAGATACAGGTGAGGTAGTTTCTATCGACCGTAATGAAGTGATTCTTGAAAGAGAAACCGTTTTAGAAGACGAACACATTGATATGGTTATCGAAGCTGGCGTAAAAAGCATCATCTTATCAAAAGAAGATGGCGCTAGTCAGGCAGATTATACCATTATTTATAATACATTACAAAAAGATACCTCTAACTCAGAGAAAGAAGCTGTTGAAAACATCTATCGTGCTTTGCGTAACGCAGAACCACCTGATGAGGAAACTGCTCGTGGTATCATTGATCGTTTATTCTTCTCGGATAAACGTTACGATTTAGGTGATGTTGGTCGTTACCGCATCAACCGTAAATTGAAAATGAATACTCCTGATGAGGTTAAAGTTTTAACAAAAGCAGATATTATTGCAATTGTTAAATATTTGATCAAATTGATCAACTCAAAAGAAGAAGTGGATGATATTGATCACTTATCAAACCGTCGTGTACGTACGGTAGGTGAGCAATTGTACGCACAATTTGGTGTTGGTTTAGCCCGTATGGCTAGAACAATCCGTGAGCGTATGAACATTCGCGATAACGAGGTGTTTACACCAACTGATTTGATTAACGCTCGTACGTTATCATCAGTAATCAACTCTTTCTTTGGTACAAATCAGTTGTCTCAATTTATGGATCAAACGAATCCATTAGCAGAGATTACGCACAAACGCCGTTTATCAGCTTTAGGCCCAGGTGGTTTATCACGTGAAAGAGCTGGTTTCGAGGTACGTGACGTTCACTACACTCACTACGGTCGTTTATGTACTATCGAAACTCCTGAGGGACCAAACATTGGTTTAATTTCATCACTTTGTGTGCATGCAAAAATCAATAATTTAGGTTTCATCGAAACACCATACAAACGTGTTGAAGATGGTAAGGTAGTGGTTGATTCAGACGTTATTTATTTATCTGCAGAAGATGAAGATGGTAAAACCATCGCTCAGGCAAATGCAGAATATGATGATAAAGGTAACTTTATAACACCACGCGTTAAAGCACGTTATGAGGGTGACTTCCCGATTATTGAGCCTGAGAAATTAGACTTAATGGACGTTGCACCTAACCAGATTACTTCAATTGCTGCTTCGTTAATTCCGTTCTTGGAACATGATGATGCGAACAGGGCTTTGATGGGATCGAACATGCAACGTCAGGCCGTACCATTGTTACGTCCTGAAGCACCAATTGTTGGTACAGGTTTGGAAGGTCGCGTTGCCCGTGACTCAAGAACATTGATCAACGCTGAAGGTGATGGTGTTGTTGAATATGTAGATGCCAACGAAATCACAATTAAATATGAGCGTAACGAAGATGATCGTTTAGTTTCATTTGAAGGTGATAGCAAAACTTACCGTTTAATTAAGTTCAAAAAAACCAACCAGAATACTTGTATCAACTTAAAACCTATCGTTAAGAAAGGTCAGAAAGTTACTAAAGGACAAGTGCTTTGTGAGGGTTACGCAACAGAGAACGGCGAATTGGCATTAGGTAGAAACTTGAAAGTGGCTTTCATGCCCTGGCAAGGTTTCAACTTTGAGGATGCGATTGTAATTAACGAACGTATTGTTCGTGATGACGTTTTCACTTCATTGCATATTGAAGAGTTTGAATTAGAAGTACGTGATACAAAACGTGGAGAAGAGGAATTAACACCAGATATCCCGAACGTTTCTGAAGAGGCTACAAAAGACCTAGATGAAAACGGTATTATCCGTGTTGGTGCTGATGTAAAAGAAGGTGATATTTTAATTGGTAAGATCACTCCAAAAGGAGAATCTGATCCTTCACCAGAAGAGAAATTACTACGTGCAATCTTTGGAGATAAAGCAGGTGATGTTAAAGATGCGTCTTTAAAAACTCCTCCTTCAATCCAAGGTGTGGTAATTGATACTAAGTTATTCAGCCGTGCTAAGAAAACTACAAAAGCTGAAGAGAAATCAGCAATTGAGAAATTAGATAAGAGCTACAATAACATTACTGAGAAGTTAAAAGCAGAATTAGTAGACAAATTATTCACTATTGTAAATGGAAAAACATCTCAAGGTGTATTTAACATCTATAAAGAATTATTAGTACCTAAAGGCGCTAAATTTACTCAGAAGATTTTAGCAGATCTTGAGTTTGCACACATCAGCCCTAACAAATGGACAACTGATGATGACAAAAACGAGATGATTAAAATGTTGCTTCACAACTACGGTATCCGTGTTAACGAAGAACTTGGAGCTTACAAACGTGATAAATTTGCGATTAGTGTAGGTGATGAGCTTCCATCGGGAATTGTACAAATGGCAAAAGTTTATGTTGCTAAAAAACGTAAATTAAAAGTAGGTGATAAAATGGCGGGCCGCCACGGTAACAAAGGTATTGTAGCACGTATTGTACGTGATGAAGATATGCCTTTCTTAGCTGATGGTACTCCGGTTGATATCGTGTTGAACCCACTGGGTGTACCTTCACGTATGAACCTTGGTCAGATCTATGAAACTATTTTGGCTTGGGCGGGTCAGGAATTGGGCGTGAAATTCGCAACTCCAATATTTGATGGTGCTACTCATGATGAAGTAGAAGAGTGGATTGCTAAAGCGGGTGTTCCTGCTTCAGGTAAAACTTACTTATACAATGGTTTAACAGGTGAGCGTTTCGATCAGACTACAACGGTAGGTATTATCTACATGTTGAAATTAGGTCACATGGTTGATGATAAGATGCACGCCCGTTCAATCGGACCATATTCGTTAATTACACAACAGCCATTGGGTGGTAAAGCCCAGTTTGGTGGTCAGCGTTTTGGTGAGATGGAGGTTTGGGCATTAGAGGCATTCGGTGCAGCTAATATTCTTCAGGAGATCTTAACCGTTAAATCGGATGATGTAATCGGAAGAGCAAAAACCTACGAAGCCATTGTAAAAGGTGAAAACCTACCAACTCCAGGTGTTCCAGAATCGTTTAACGTATTGGTGCACGAGTTACGCGGTTTAGGTTTAGATATTACGTTAGACTAAAGTATAAAGTATAAAGTTGAAAGTTAAAAGCTCCGGCTACTTTCAACTTTGCACTTTTAACTTTTAACTCAAAAAAGCATATGTCTTACAAAAAGGATAATAAATTAAAAAGCAATTTCACATCAATCACGATTAGCTTATCGTCTCCAGAAATTATTTTGGAACGTTCAAGCGGTGAGGTGTTGAAACCGGAAACCATTAACTACCGTACTTACAAACCTGAGCGTGATGGTTTGTTCTGTGAGCGTATTTTTGGCCCGGTAAAAGATTACGAATGTCATTGCGGTAAATACAAACGTATCCGTTATAAAGGTATCGTTTGTGATCGTTGTGGTGTTGAGGTAACAGAGAAGAAAGTACGTCGTGAGCGTATGGGGCACATCGCTTTGGTAGTTCCTGTTGCGCACATCTGGTATTTCCGTTCGTTACCAAACAAAATCGGTTATTTATTAGGTTTACCTACTAAAAAATTAGATTTAATTATCTATTACGAGCGTTACGTAGTTATTCAATCAGGCTTAATGGCCGAAGAAGGTATCAACTATATGGACTTCTTAACCGAAGAAGAATATTTAGATATCTTAGATAAATTACCTAAAGAAAACCAATACTTAGACGATAAAGATCCTAATAAATTCATCGCCAAAATGGGTGCTGAAGCATTAGAAGATTTATTAAAACGTATTGATTTAGATACTTTATCTTATGATTTACGTCACCAGGCTGCTAACGAAACTTCTCAACAACGTAAAAATGAGGCTTTAAAACGTCTTCAGGTTGTTGAAGCTTTCCGTGGTGCTAATACACGTATTGAGAATCGCCCTGAGTGGATGATTGTTAAAATCGTGCCGGTTATTCCACCAGAATTACGTCCTTTAGTACCATTAGAAGGTGGTCGTTTTGCAACTTCAGATTTAAATGATTTATACCGTCGTGTAATTATCCGTAACAACCGTTTAAAACGTTTGATCGAGATTAAAGCACCAGAGGTAATTTTACGTAATGAGAAACGTATGTTGCAGGAAGCTGTAGATTCGTTATTCGATAACTCACGTAAAGTTAACGCGGTAAAAACTGAAGGTAATCGTGCTTTGAAATCACTTTCAGATATCTTGAAAGGTAAACAAGGTCGTTTCCGTCAGAACTTATTAGGTAAACGTGTGGATTATTCAGCTCGTTCGGTAATTGTTGTTGGGCCTAGCCTTAAATTACACGAGTGCGGTATTCCTAAAGATATGGCTGCTGAGCTTTACAAACCATTCATTATTCGTAAGATGATTGAGCGTGGTGTGGTAAAAACAGTTAAATCTGCTAAGAAAATCGTTGATAGAAAAGATCCATTAGTTTGGGATATCTTAGAAAATGTATTGAAAGGTCACCCGGTTTTATTAAACCGTGCACCTACCTTACACAGATTAGGTATTCAGGCTTTCCAGCCAAAATTAATTGAAGGAAAAGCGATCCAATTACACCCGTTAGTTTGTACTGCATTCAACGCCGATTTTGATGGTGACCAGATGGCTGTCCACTTACCGCTAGGTAACGCAGCAATTTTGGAAGCCCAAGTATTAATGTTGGCTGCACACAATATCTTAAACCCTGCAAACGGTACACCAATTACAGTACCTTCTCAGGATATGGTTTTGGGTCTTTATTATATTACTAAAGGCCGTAGAACTGATGATACAAGAGTAGTAAAAGGACAGGATTCTAATTTCTATTCTCCAGAGGAAGTAATTATTGCTTACAATGAGAAAGAATTAGATCTTCATGCTTTCATCAAGGTAAGGGTAAATGTTAAGCAAAACGATGGTTCTATCGTTAATAAATTAACAGAGACTACTGTTGGTAGAGTATTATTTAACCAATTGGTACCTGAAGAGGTAGGTTATATCAATGAGTTGTTGACTAAAAAATCGTTAAGAGATATTATCGGTGAAGTAGTGAAAATGACTGGTATGGCCCGTGCTTCTCAATTCTTAGATGATATCAAAGAATTAGGTTTCAAAATGGCTTTCCAAGGCGGTTTATCGTTCAACTTACAAGACGTAAACATCCCGGTAGAAAAACATACTCTATTAGAGCAAGCTGCAGCTGAAGTTGAAGAGGTAAGAAACAACTATAACATGGGTTTCATTACCAACAACGAACGTTACAACCAGATTATCGATATCTGGACTCGTATCAACAACAGGTTAACTACTTTTGTTATGACTCAGTTATCGTCAGATAACCAAGGTTTTAACTCAGTTTACATGATGCTTGATTCAGGTGCACGTGGTTCGAAAGAGCAGATTCGTCAGCTTTGCGGAATGCGTGGTTTGATGGCGAAACCTCAAAAATCAGGTTCGGGTGGTGATATCATTGAAAACCCGATCTTATCAAACTTTAAAGAAGGTTTATCGGTATTAGAGTACTTTATCTCTACTCACGGTGCTCGTAAAGGTTTGGCGGATACGGCTTTGAAAACGGCGGATGCGGGTTACTTAACTCGTCGTTTACATGACGTTGCTCAGGACATGATTGTTAATGATAACGACTGTGGTACTTTAAGAGGTATGTATACTACTGCCTTGAAAGATCAGGAAGATATCGTTGAACCATTATTTGATAGAATTTTAGGTCGTACCTCATTACATGATGTATACAATCCTTTGGATAATACATTATTAGTAGGTGCTGGTGAAGATATTAATGAAGAAGTTGCTAAATTGATCGAGGAATCGCCTTTAGAAGGTATTGAAATTCGTTCAGTATTAACTTGCGAAGCTAAACGTGGTGTTTGTGCATTATGTTATGGCCGTAACTTGGCATCTGGTAAACGTGTTCAAAGAGGTGAGGCAGTTGGTGTAATTGCAGCACAATCAATCGGTGAGCCGGGTACTCAGTTAACACTTCGTACTTTCCACGTGGGTGGTACTGCATCAAACATTGCTGCAGAATCAAACATCGTTGCTAAGTTTGATGGTGTTATCGAATTCGAAAATATCCGTACAGTTGATACACAAACTGAAGATGGTACAGTACAAGTTGTATTGGGTCGTTCAGGTGAGTTTAAAATTGTTGAGCCAGGTACAGGCCGAGTGATCGTTACCAACAATATTCCATATGGTGCTTTCTTATTCGTAAAAGAAGGAGATAAGTTATCTAAAGGAGATAAAATTTGTTCGTGGGATCCATATAACGCGGTTATTCTTTCAGAATTTGCCGGTAAAGCACAATTTGATGCGATTATTGAAGGTGTTACCTTCCGTGAAGAATCAGATGAGCAAACTGGTCACCGTGAAAAAGTAATTATTGATACACGTGATAAAACTAAAAACCCTTCTGTTCAAATTGTAGATAAGAAAGGTGAATTTATCAAAGGTTATAACATTCCAGTAGGTGCTCACGTTTCAGTTGATGAAGGTGAAGCGATTCAAACTGGTCAGATTATCGCTAAAATTCCTCGTGCAACTGGTAAAACCCGAGATATTACAGGTGGTTTGCCTCGTGTAACGGAATTATTTGAGGCTCGTAATCCTTCAAACCCAGCTGTAGTAACTGAGATTGATGGTGTAGTAACTTTAGGTGGTGTTAAACGTGGTAACCGTGAGATTACAATCGAATCTAAAGATGGTGAAGTTAAAAAATACCTTGTTCCATTGTCGAAACACATCCTTGTACAGGATAATGACTTTGTGAAAGCCGGTATGCCTTTATCAGATGGTTCAATTTCTCCTGCAGATATCTTATCAATTAAAGGCCCAGCAGCGGTTCAAGAATACTTAGTAAATGGTATTCAAGAGGTTTACCGTTTGCAAGGTGTAAAAATTAACGATAAGCACTTCGAGGTAATTGTTCACCAGATGATGCAGAAAGTTCACATCGAAGATCCAGGTGATACTATTTTCTTAGAAAATAACGCTGTAGATCGTTGGGATTTTGCAGAAGAGAACGATGCAATGTACGACAAAAAAGTTGTGGAAGATGCAGGCGACTCGACAGATTTAAAACCAGGTCAAATTGTATCATTGCGTAGATTAAGAGACGAAAATTCTCAATTGAAACGTAAAGATTTGAAACAGATCACGGTTAGAGATGCAAGACCAGCAACAGCTAGTTCCATCTTACAAGGTATTACTCGTGCATCATTAGGTACTAAATCGTTCATTTCTGCGGCTTCGTTCCAGGAAACTACGAAAGTATTAAATGAGGCGGCAATTGCAGGTAAACGCGATAACATGTTAGGCTTGAAAGAAAACGTGATCGTTGGTCACTTAATCCCTTCAGGTACTGGTGTACGTGGTTACGAAAGAATCATTGTTGGTTCTCAAGAAGAATACGATAAATTATTGGCTTCGAAACAAGAAGAAGTAGAAGCATAATATACTTCATTTTTTTCAGAAAGGGCTGTTTCATTTATTTGAAGCAGCCCTTTTTGTTTTAAATATTTTTTTAGTCTTAATGATAAAATATTACCTTTAAATGCTCTATTAAGAACAGTGCAAAATTTACCACATCATGGAAGAACAACAAAACGAAAATCAATTAAACATAGAGCTATCTGAAGAAATCGCTGAAGGTATTTTTTCAAATCTTGCCATTATTACTCATTCCAATACCGAATTTGTATTGGATTTTATACGTGTAATGCCGGGAATTCCGAAGGCAAAAGTTAAATCAAGAATTATTTTAACGCCAGAACACGCCAAACGATTACTTGTTGCTTTGGATGACAATATCCAGAAGTTTGAAGCGGTAAATGGTAGAATCAAAACGCAAGAGGAACCACCGTTTCCAATGGGTTTTGGAGGGCCTACCGCTCAAGCGTAACCTGCAAAGTTTTCAGGGTCATCTTAAAAACAAATTTTTGCTTGCTATGTTAGCATAGTAGGCATTTCTGCTATAACCATTTATCGAACTATGAGAAAACTTTTATTAGCCTTATTATTTTCGGCTCCGCTATGGGTGCTGGGACAAGGTTTCCAGGTCAATTTACAGGGACAAAAACAAATAGGAATGGCTGGCGCCGGCTCGGCACTGGCTTTAGACGAAGCTTCTGTATTCTTCAATCCCGGTGCAGTTACTTTTTTAGAAAAAAATTCTATTTCTGCGGGAGTTAATCCGTTACTTTTTAAATCTGCTTTTAAACAAAACGGATCAAACATCACTGAAAACGTTAAAAATAAAATTGCACCGCCTTTTGAAGCTTATGCCGTTTGGGGTCCGAAATCAAATAAGTGGAAGTTGGGTTTAGGTGTTTATACTCCATTTGGAGGTTTGGTAGACTGGGGTAATGATTGGTCTGGCAGATATGCATTGACATCATTAAACCTGAAGGCAGTCTATTTTCAACCTACAATAAGTGTTAAAATTACCGATCGGATTGGTATTGGAGCAGGCTTCGTTTATAATTACGGAGATGTTAATTTACAAAGGGCATTGCCTGTGAACTATCCTGACGGACGCTCCGGCCATGCCACTTTAGAAGGAACTGGAAGTGGTTATGGATGGAATGCAGGTTTATACATTAACACATTGAGCAATATTACCTTTGCGGTGGTTCACAAATCAAAAGTGATTACCAAATTGGAGGGTGGATCGGCAACTTTTGATGTTCCCGAGTCATTAAGGTCATCCTTCCCAGCCGGAAATACTTTTAATGCAGAATTGCCATTGCCATCTACAACAACTCTAGGTATTGGCATTCCACTTTCAAAAAGTACTACTCTTGCATTTGATGCGAGTTGGGTACAGTGGAGAATCTACGAGGAATTGGCTTTTGATTATGCTGTCAATACTCCTGCTTTGGCCGATACTAAATCTGCCCGCAATTATCGCGATGGATCTTCGTTTAAATTAGGTGTAAATCACAAGGCATCTGAAAAAGTATCATTACGAGCTGGGGTGGGTTATGCATTTTCTCCTGTGCAGGATGGATACGTTACACCAGAAGCTCCAGACGCAAATCGTTATATTTTAAGTGCGGGGGTAGGCTATGCACCGACAAGCCGTTTTGAAGTAAATGCTTCGTTCTTCTTTGAAGATGTTCAATCGCGTAAGCAAAAAAATATAGAAACTGGTTTAGATGGTACTTTCAAAACGTTAGTTTATGCACCGGGTCTTTCATTAACTTATAAGTGGTAGGAGAAATTTAAATGAAAAAATATATATTAAATAGTCTTTTCGCTGCCGTTTTTTTATTTGCAGCTTCATGTAAGCCAGAAATTGAAACGCCTGCAGGCACCAACGCGGGGCAAGCAAATTTCAGTAAATATATTGCTGTCGGGAATTCACTCACTGCTGGTTTTGCAGACGGTGGCCTTTACCTGGAAGGGCAAAAAGTAGCCTATCCGAATTTATTAGCCGCACAAATGGCTACTGTGGGGGGTGGAGCTTTCACCTCGCCATTTTTCGCTGATGCTCAAGCAAATGGTTCTGGATATTTAAACTTATCGGCTTTGGTAAATGGAAGTCCTACTTTGGCAAATGTAACCACGAATCTTGCTTATCGCGATGCGACCCACTTGGCAAAGTATACCGGAGAAGTTCAGAACCTGGGCATTCCAGGAATGCGTGTTGATTTGGCTTTTGCGGCCCCTTACAGTGCTGCAAATATGTATATGGAACGTTTACTCAGTGATACACAAGTAGGAACAACAACTTATTTTCAGTTTATACAAGGAAGAAATCACAGCTTTTTTTCTTTATGGTTAGGAAATAACGACGCATTGGGCTGGGCAACAAATGGAGGCGTAACCACCGACGCAACAAATGTGCTAACGGATAAAGCTACATTTTCAATGTTGTATTCTAATTTGATAAATGCATTAACTGCTGGAGGTCAAAAAGGGGTGGTAGGAACTATTCCTGATGTCACGGCCGTGCCTTACTTTAATACAGTAACAGTACCGGCGTTATTAGCTGCTGCAAAAGCAATAAATCCTGCTGCGGTTGCAGTATTTATTCAAACTGGAACTGGTGTTAGAGCCGCTACCAGTGAAGATTTGATTCGTTTACCTTTCCAAACTGCTGGATTGTTTGGTACAGGAGCAATTCCTTATGGGCTGGACCCAAGAAATCCAATTGCCAACAATTGGGTGTTGGATAAAGATGAGATTATACGCGTTAAAGATTATGTAAACAGCTATAACAGTACAATTAAATCGCTTGCTAATAGTAAAGGTTTAGCTGTAGCGGATACTTACACTTATTTAAATATGGTTAAAGCTGGTATCCCTATTCAGGGAATTAATATTAATTCTGCTTTTATCACTGGTGGTGCATTTTCGTTGGATGGCGTTCACCTTACACCAAGAGGAAACGCGGTAATTGCAAATGTGTTTATCGATGCCATTAACAGCAAATACAATTCTACCATTCCTTCCATTGATATTACTAGATATAGAGGTGTGAAGTTCCCCGATAAATAATCGACTTCAACAAAAAAGGATTCACAATTTGTGAATCCTTTTTTATTTATAATCTACCTTCAATATAGCTAATTACATTTTCCTTATCATTGGGCTCGAACCATTTTATCTCTTCGTCTCTACGAAACCAAGTCAACTGTCTTTTTGCAAAGCGACGTGTATTTTGTTTAATGGCATTAATGGCATCGTCTAATTCGATTTTGCCATCCAGATAGTCGAAAATTTCACTGTAACCAACGGTGTTAAGAGCGTTAGATTTTCTGAAACTCCATAAAGATTTCACTTCCTCTACCAGTCCATTCGTAATCATTTCATCCACACGCTGATTAATTCGATCATATAAAATGGCTCTGTCTGTATTTAAACCTATTTTAATCATATTAAATGGGCGTATTTTTTTTGTGGCAGAAAGCATTGACGAAAGCTTTTTTCCTGTTGATAGAAAAACTTCCAGGCCTCTGATCATCCTCTGCGGATTGTTTTGATCCACCTTCGCATAATATTCGGGATCTAGTAATGAGAGTTGCTCCTGAATGCTATTCAAGCCCTCTATTTCAAATTGTTTATTTAATTTTTCTCTTATAGATAAATCAATTTCTGGCATTTCATCCAAACCATTAATTAGCGCATTCACATACAAGCCAGATCCGCCGACCATGATTGCTGTGTGATGCTGATCGAAAATTTCCGCTAGCTTTTGCAGGCCTTCCACTTCAAAATCGCCGGTGCTGAACAGCTGATTAATCGAATGTGAATTGATGAAATGATGTTTTGCGGCAGCAAGTTCATCAGGAGAAGGTTTTGCGGTACCAATCTCCATCTCCCGAAAAAACTGACGAGAATCTGCCGAAATAATTTCGGTATTAAAGTGTTGAGCAACTTGAATAGCCAAAGCTGTTTTTCCAATAGCGGTTGGACCAACGATAGATATTAGCGTTTTTTTATTCGGCATAAACTGGATTTAAAAACAAAAGCTGTCAAATTTAAATATTTGACAGCTTTAAGTTTACTTTAATTATGGGATAGATTAATAATCCTCTTTTTGATCATCATCGAAGTTATCTCCGTCAGAGAATTCGTCACCAAATTCATCATCTTCACTTTCTTCATCATCATCTGATTCTTTCTCATTGATTCCCATTTCACCCATTGCTTCCAATTCGTCTGTATCTTCTGGTACAAAGTTCATTTCATTTAAAAAATCAAACTCACTTGCTGCTGCAACAGCACCTCGAGGGTCAACCGTTTGCGGACCATTTTGCTCCATAATTTTAGGAGCCTCACCAGTACTCTTCGCTAAAAACGGATATTCGATATTCGGATCAGGATCTAAAACGATTTTCACTAATTCTACATGAAAATCGTAAGGGCGATCGAAATTATAGATGTAATAAAATTTTTGATGAGGATCTTCAATAAAACCACTTAACTTAGAATTTTCCATTAAAACTACCCGGTCTTTTTTTCGCTCATTGGGTAGGTAGGCAATTTCATCACCTTTTAGCCAATTATCAGTACTTACGTAAAATGATGATGGTTTCTCGGCATTGTAACCAGTAGATTTATGAATAGCCTTGTGCAGGTCTTCAAAAGTTTGGTTTGATTTAATGTCGATCTCTCTCACAACATCATCAAAATCTTCGAAAGTAATTCTAAATTTATAAATAGCCATTATTGTATTTTGGAACCGTAAAAATAAAGTTAATTTATATCACCACAAACAACAAAAAATATAAAAAGGTTGCGTTTAATTGATGTATGGGCATTAAATTACTTATTAACAGGATTTAAACCCATTTGTTTTGCTTGATTTAGCATAAAGTGATGTGCTTCATCGTAATCATTTTTAATTTCTCCCTCGAGGATAGCTTCGCGTATCGCATTTTTAATTAGCCCCACTTCTTTACCTGCTGGTAAACCAAAAGTTTCCATAATATCAAGTCCGGTTATTGGTGGTTGCCAGTTACGAAGTTGATCACGTTCCTCAACATCTTTCAGCTTTATCTTAACTAGTTCAAAATTTCTTCGGTATTTGGTTTTTTTATATTCGTTTTTGGTGGTAACATCAGCATTGCACAGCATCATTAAACTTTCAATCTCTTCACCAGCATCGAATAAAAGTCTTCTCACTGCAGAGTCGGTAACGGTCTCTTGTGCTAAAACAATTGGGCGCAAATGCAATTGAACGAGCTTTTGCACGAATTTCATTTTTTCGTTCAATGGAAGCTTAAGCTGAGCAAAGATTTTAGGAACCATTTTCGCTCCTCTATCTTCATGGCCATGAAATGTCCAGCCGTGGCCTTCTTCGAAACGTTTGGTAGCGGGCTTGGCAATATCATGCAGAATTGCAGCCCAGCGCAGCCACAAATCATCAGTGTCTGCGCAAATGTTATCTAATACCTCAAGCGTATGGTAAAAGTTATCTTTATGTCCTTTCCCTTTAATAATTTCTACACCATAAAGCTGGGCCATTTGAGGGAAGATAATCTCAAGCAATCCGGTATCAAACAGGTGTTTGAAACCAACAGAAGGAACTGGTGATAAAATGATTTTGTTCATTTCATCCGTAATTCGCTCTTTGGAAACAATACTAATTCTTTTTTTCTGCGTCTTAATTGCGTTTAAGGCAGCCGGATCTATATCGAAATTCAATTGAGCGGCAAAGCGAATAGCCCTCATCATACGTAATGGATCATCAGAAAAAGTTACTTCTGAATCCAATGGCGTACGGATGAGCTTGTTTTCTAAATCTTTGACTCCATTAAATGGATCTAATAGTTCGCCAAAATGATTGGCGTTTAAATTAATGGCCAAGGCATTAATTGTAAAATCTCTGCGGAGTTGGTCATCCTCTAAACTACCATCTTCTACAATGGGTTTTCTGGAATCTGATCGGTAAGATTCTTTTCTCGCCCCAACAAATTCGACTTCTAAATCTTGATATTTAATATTTGCAGTGCCAAAGTTTTTAAAAATAGCCACTTTGCTATTTAGCTTTTTACCAACGGCTTCGGCATACGCAATGCCACTGCCAACCACAACCACATCAATATCTTTCGAAGGTCGGTTCAAAAATAAATCCCTCACAAAACCCCCAATAACATAGGCTTCAGTGTTATTTTTATCGGCAATAGCAGATAGTGTTTTAAAAATTGGATTTTGAAGATGTTGCTGCATAGTTTTGAAATCGTCATGCTATCCTGATCATTTGGGATTAGCATATACACATACCTCCCTAAACATTTAGGGCGAAGGCGATTTAAATAGGTTACAAAAGTACTAAAATTTACTTGCGGATAAATTCAAATTGACCGCTTGGCCTTAGTTTCATGATAGTAGATGGTTTTTTGATGCTGCGGTCTTCTTGCTGAAAGTCTACCACATAATCAACAGCTTCAATAATTTCAGGGTCGATATCATCAAAAAACTGTGGTGATGGTTTGCCACTCATATTCGCTGATGTTGATACTACAGGCTTTCTAAACCGCTGAATGAGTGGCGTACAAAAATCATGTTTAACTATACGAATGCCCACGCTTCCATCTGTATTGATCACATTTGGAGCTAAATTTTTTGCATCAGAAAAAATGATTGTCAAGGGGTTTTCTGCGTATTCAATTAAATCATAGGCCACCTCAGGAATTTCTTTAACGTAACTTTGAAGCTTGCTGTCCACATCCAAAAGTACAATCAGGCTTTTTTCTGCCGGCCGATTCTTGATTTTAAGCAATTTTTCTACTGCAGCAGCATTCGTTGCATCGCAGCCTAAACCCCAAATGGTATCAGTGGGATAGAGGATTACTCCGCCGTTTTTAATCACTTCTAAAGCTCTATTAATTTCATCTTTTAGCATACTGCAAAGTTAGCTTTTTCTATCAAATGTTAAATTTTCATAATATCCTAAAGCTAAGCGCTATAAGCTAAAACTAAATCAATATTTATTCGTTTTTTAATTGACAATAAAAATGTAAAATTATTGATCTCGGTATTTTTGTACATACAAAATCACTATATTTATTTCAGGTTATTCAAATAAAAACAACGTACAAATGAAAACATTTAAAACACTACTAATGCTATTTACAGTTGTATTGGCATTAACAGGATGTTCGAGTCTTCGGACAGCATCCGACTATGATAAAAACGTAGATTTCACCTCTTACAAAACTTATAACTTCTACGATAAAGGAATTGAGCGGGTAAGGCTTAATAATCTCGATAAACGCAGATTGATGGCTGCTGTAGAAGCTGAAATGAACGCAAAGGGATTTGTTAAGGCAGATAAACCTAGTATGCTGGTCAACCTTGTTGTGGTAGGAAGAGAAAAAACTGACGTATACAACTCTGGCTTTGGTGGTTGGGGTTGGGGCGGCGGCTGGGGCTGGCGTGGTGGCTGGGGAGGCTGGGGTTGGGGCGGTGGTCCGACTTATGTAAACCAATACATCGAAGGAACCATCATTATCGACTTTTTAGATCCCAACAAAAAAATATTATTTTGGCATGGAAGAGGTTCTGGCTTTAACCTTGATAATTTAAATAAACGAGAAGAAAGATTGTATACAGGCGTAAGAGAAATTTTGGCGCAGTATCCGCCAAATGCACTTGCCGCTAAATAATTAGCTTAAAACTTTTTGATAGCAATTCATTAATTGCTGCGTTACTAGAGGGCTGTTGAATTTTTGAACGAATTCCAGCCCTTTTTCTTTCATCTCGTTTTGTAAAGTTGAAGATGATAGGACCCTAGTTATTTCTGCTGATAAACCTTCGGGATCATTGGGGTTGACATAAATACTGTCTGGCCCGCCAGCTTCTTCCAAACAAGAACCAATCGCCGCAATTGTGGGTATTCCAGAATAGAGGGCTTCGATAATGGGAATCCCAAAGCCTTCATAAAAAGAGGGGTAAACGAATACACTAGCCATTTGGTAGATGCCCGGCAAATCTGCAAAAGGAATGTTCTTAAGGAAAATAATTCTGTCGCCTAATCCCAAAAGCTTAATTTCCTTTTCTACTTCTTTAAAATAGGCTGTCTTCTTTCCTATAACTACCAACTTATATTCTTCGTTCACATCTTTCAATGCTTGGACAATCAGTTTGAGGTTTTTCCGATTTTCAATGGTACCAACATTTAATAAGTATTTCTGCGGTAGTTTATAAGTGGTTCGGATTTTATCAAGTGTAGTTTGAGGAAAGGCCGTTTTAAAACTATCATCGCAACTTTGATAAATGACTTCAATTTTTTCAGGATTTATGCCATAAAATTCAATGATGTCGGCCTTCGTTTTTTCGCTTATTGCGATGATTTGACCAGCTCTTTTACAGGCAGATCTGCTCTTCCACTCGTACAATTTCCGATCGATAAATTTATAGTACTGGGGATACCGTAGGAAAATTAAATCGTGAATCGTAACAATGGACTTGATTTTTGTATGCTGAATAGCGAAAGGAATTTCATGACTTAGGCCATGGAAAACCTGAACTTTATCTCTCAGTAAATCTTTCAGAATATTTAGTGAGCGCCACAAAAAAGTACCGTTTATTGGCAGTTTTAGCTGAATGTTTTCCGCTTCGAAAAAAGCATCTATCTGCCTTGAAGATTTTACTTTCGGCGAATAAACGAGGTATTGGTTTTCAGGAAATTGTTTGGATAAGGCTTCAATTAACGATCGGCTATAATTGCCTAAACCCGTTAAATTATTCGCAGCCCGTTTACCGTCGAAACCAATTCGGAGTTTAATGTTTAAAGTTGAAAGTTGAAAGTTCTCTTGCAGAGAAATCAAACTTTCGCGATTTTCTTGCATCATGTTACTTTCCACTTTCAACTCTTAATTAATTACTATACTGCTACATTATTTTCTCTCAACGCATCGTTAAGTGAAGTCTTTTTATCTGTACTTTCTTTACGTTTACCGATAATTAAAGCACATGGAACTTGATAATCTCCTGATGGGAATTTTTTAGTATAGCTACCTGGAATTACCACGGAACGAGCTGGAACAATACCTTTATATTCGATAGGCGTTGGTCCCGTTACGTCAATAATTTTAGTCGATGCAGTTAAAACCACATTTGCACCAAGAACTGCTTCTCTTTCTACTTTTACACCTTCCACTACAATGGCTCTCGATCCTAAAAACGCATCATCCTCAATAATTACCGGAGCAGCCTGTACAGGTTCTAAAACACCTCCAATACCCACGCCACCGCTTAAGTGAACCCGTTTTCCGATTTGTGCACATGAACCGACAGTAGCCCAGGTATCAACCATTGTGCCTTCATCAACATATGCACCAATGTTCACATAAGATGGCATCATGATTACGCCCTTAGCCAAAAACGAACCGTAACGAGCACTTGCCATTGGCACCACACGAACTCCAGTTGCTTTGTAATCGGTTTTTAAGTCCATTTTATCGTGGTAAACAAATGGTCCGCTTTTTATTTCCTTCATCTCGCGAATTGGGAAATATAAAATTACCGCTTTCTTTACCCATTCATTAATGCCCCAAGAGTTCAAAACTGGTTCAGCAACGCGAATTTCACCCTTATCTAATCCTAAAATTACGGTTTCAATAGCTTCGCAATAGTTGCTGTACTTTAAGAGCGTTCTGTCTTCCCAAGCGGCTTCAATTAATTTCTTTAAATCTGAATACATGATGTTTTTAAATTTTACGCAAAATAACTCAATTTTTTTGGTTTTTTAGATTTTTAGGTGTTTGGTTTTTTTGATCAGGTTGGTGGTTTCGTTTTTAGTTTAGGTTGTTTAACTTTGGTTTTTATAAGTCAGACACTTGAATTTTAGGATATGCACCTCGTAAACAACACCAATTAACAAAGCATTATGGCGGAAACGGAAAAACTTAGGATAGATAAATACTTGTGGGCGATTAGGTTGTTTAAAACTCGAAGCCTGGCTACTGAAGCTTGTAAAGCTGGCCGTGTGAAATTAAAAGGACAAAATATAAAGCCCTCAGCTATCGTGAAGATTGGCGACGTTTATCAGGTATCAAAAGGAATAGAAAAGAAAGTGATTGAAGTTGTTGATTTTTCTTATAACAGAACAGATTCGCCAACTGCCTTAACTAAATACAAAGATTTGACTCCGCTAGAGGAAACCCATGCTTTTAAATCAGCTTTTCACTCGCCTAACTTAAAGCGAGATCGGGGTACTGGCCGACCAACTAAAAAAGATCGGAGGGAGACTGATGACTTAATTAGCGGTTTGTTTGATGATGAAGATTAACTAATTCTCAAATTCTGGTTTTCAGTTTCTTCAGTACTTATTGTTGCATACTGCATGCTGAAAAAGCGCATTCTATAGCTCATCATTGCAGTTTTCCCCAACTTATCGATCAATTTGTAATTTGCAACCGCACCCACTGCAGCGCCAACAAAGGGTAACATTTGAGCCAGCTTAGCCAGGTCAATATAATCTCGGTATTGCTGCTGAAAGGTAAGCCAGTCAAATTCATCGATATTTGTTGGAAGTTGGTGTGCTTTATTATCCCAGTCTTGCATTTTAACAAAAACATTCTGGCTCTCTTCTTTGCTGGAAAATGCCAATTGAAAAATGTGAAGGATAAATAAGCGTTCACGGTAATCCTTAACATCGTAACCATAAACGGCAGCGATATCAAAAAGCATTTTCATTTTAATGCCCAGCAATAAGGGAAAATCAGCTAAGCTCATTAAGAATCCTCCGGCTCCCGTAATTCCACCTTCTGCTGCGCCGGTTTTCTTATAGCTTTCAATTTTTTGTTTGATTAATGCTTCTCGATGCATCAATGTCAAATCGGTTAATGGTTTTGAAGTGGTAAATGTAGAACCAAAAAGTACGGCTTTAACCATTTGTTTTATCGCTATGGTTATGGCATTGTGAACTTTATCAGGAATATAACTGTTAATTTTTTTTTGAACAGAATTAGTCACCTTATTAAAAAGTGATGGCTTTTGTAAAATTTTAAATTTCCAGAAATCAACTTCACTCGTTATTTTTTGTTCGTAATTCATATTGCGTTTATTGCAAAAATTGTTCCTTAAATTTTTAATTCTTTATTGATTTTTTGAAATTTAAACTATATATTTAGTTGTCTTAATTTTCATTTAAATCATTCATTATGAAAGCATTGAAATTTCTCTATTTATTGGTGGTCTTAGCAGGAACCGCCAATGCTCAAAGCGTTAAATTTTCATCAGAAAAACCGGCAGCCGGGAGCAAAGTTACTTTTACTTATCAACCAAAAGGCACTAATTTGCAAAATTTAACTGATATAACTTGCTCCAGTTATACTTTCTTTTCAGGCACAAATCCTAAAAAAGCAAAAATAGATATTGTCAAAGACGGAGAATTATACAAGGGAGAAATTTCTACAGCCGACAGTGTAACTTTAATCGGTTTAGTTTTCTCAGCTGGCGATCAAAAGGACGAATCGCCTGAAGGTTATGTGCTTGAATACACCAAAGCAGGGAAGGTTTTACCTGAAACCTATATTAATGAAGCGTTTCTGTATGGCTTAGCAGGCAACTACTATTTGGGTTTAACCCTCGACCCTGAAAAGGCAGCTTCACTTTACAAACAAGCGTTTGCGCTGAAACCAATATTAAAAAAGAAAAATCTTACTTCATATTTGTCTATGGAATACAAAGTTGACAAGGAAGTAGGAGCCAAGCTGATTAACGACAATATAAAAAGCCTGGGGAGCATTAAAGATCCTAAAGAGGAAGATTTGGTTGCCGCAACTTCGCTCTACACTTTATTAAAGAAAAAGCCGCAAGCCGATTCGGTAAAAGCCATTACCTTGAAAAAATTTCCATTAGGAAATTATGCGTATGGACAAGAAATGAATGCACTTTATGCTACGAAAGATTTTGCCCAACAAGAGCAGAAAGCAAATGAACTAATTGCAAAATATAAATTCGACCCTTCAAAGAAAATAGATCAGAATAAAATAAATTCAGTGTATAATATCTTAGCGTCGTCGGCTATAAAAGCTAAAAACTATGAGAAATTTGAACTTTACGCCAATAAAGTAAGTAACAAGCTTTCAAAAGCTGGATTATTTAACTCCTTCGCCTGGTCAAGTGCAGAGAAAAAGGAAAACTTAGAATTGGCGAGCAAGCTATCTAAACAATCTCTGGATTTGGTAGAGCAAGCTAAAAATGATGAAAAGCCAGATTATTTTAGCACAAAAGAAGATTATCTAAAATCTTTAAACCAATCTTGGGGCATGTATGCTGATACTTATGCCTTGCTGCAGTATCATCAGGATAATTTCAAAGAAGCGCTTTCGCTACAAGAAAAAGCCATTGAACTTTCTGGTCCTTCGCCAGATGGATCTGCCCGTTTAGTAACCTATCTTATTAAAAATGGACAGGATGATAAAGCTTATTTAGAGGCCGAAAAGTTAATAAAAGATGGTAAAGCTTCAGATTCTTTAAAAACTGAATTCAAGATACTTTATGGTAAATTGAAAAAGCCCGGAACCTATGAAACTTACATAGCGGGTTTAGAAAAGGTAGCAATAGAGAAATCAAAAGCAGAGTGGACAAAGAAAATGATTAGCGTACCAGCACCAGCTTTTTCACTGGTTAATTTAAAAGGTGAAAAAGTTAGTCTTTCTGATTTTAAGGGTAAAGTGGTGATTCTTGATTATTGGGCAACCTGGTGTGGACCATGTGTAGCTTCTTTTCCAGGAATGCAAAAAGCTTTGGCTAAATATTCAGCCAACCCAAATGTGGTATTTTTATTTGTGAATACCTGGCAGAACGAAGAAAACAGAGAAAAAGTGGTGACGGATTTCGTAGCTGAGAAAAAACTGAATTTTAATATCTTGTATGATACCAAGAATGTTAAAGATCCTTCAAAATTTGACGTGGTAAGTGCATACAAGGTAGACGGCATTCCTACTAAATTTATTATTGATGGGGAAGGGAATATTAGGTTTAAGGCAGTTGGTTTTTCAGGTTCGGATGATGGTGTGGTGAAAGAAATAGATTCAATGGTGGGCTTATTACTGCCCAAAGAAACTAGCAAATAGAATATAACCAGGTTCAGCTTTTTGCTGAACCTGGTTTTTAATAATCTATTCTCATTGCTGAATCACCCCAAAGTTTGAAAGCTTGCATCGCTTCATCTCGCATCATTTGTACCACAGGTAATGACCGTTTATCCATTGGCTTTTCCAGTTCTTCGTAAATAAATTTATCGCTGAAGCCGATATTTTCTGCGTCAACCTTAGTGTTGGCAAAGTAAATTGTTTCAATCCGCGACCAATAAATGGCTCCTAAACACATCGGGCAAGGTTCGCAACTCGTATAAATTACACAACCACTTAAATCGAAAGTGTTTAATTTCTGGCAGGCTAAACGAATGGCCGATACTTCAGCATGAGCTGTTGGATCATTGGTAGAAGTAACCTTATTGGCCGAGCCAGCAACAAACTTTCCATCCTTCACAATCACTGCCCCAAATGGTCCGCCAATACTTTCTGTAACATTTTGTATTGATAGCGCAATCGCCATACGCATAAATTCTTTGTGATCGTTTTCCATGATAAATATCTAAGCAAAAAAAAATGCCCCGATGATCGGGACATTTTTGATATATCTATTTTAAATTTATTTCTTGCTGTATTGAGCGTTTAAGCCTTTAATCACTTCAGAAGTCACATCTAAAGTTTCATCAGCAAATAAAATTGCGCTGTTACCTTTAGAATAGGTTAAAACCATTTTATAGCCTTTTTCTTTTGCATAACCTTTTAAATAATCAGCAACTTTATCATAAAGTTTTTCATTTTCGGCTGCTTGCTCATTTTGTAAAGCTGCACCAGCATTTTGTTGGTAAGCTTGTAATTCTTGTTGTTTACGACCTAAACGTTCTTCAGTCGATTTGCGTTGATCGGCAGATAAAGTTTGAGCAGATTGTTGGTATTGAGCCAATTCTCTCTGAAAAGCCTGACCTTTAGCCTGCATATCGGCCTGAGCATTTTTGGTTTTACCTTCAAATTTTACTTTCAAATCTTTGAAGTATTCGTATTTGGTTAATAAAGAATCAGAGTTAACGTAAACAATTTTTTCGCTTGGCGCTACTGCTGCTGTGGTGCTATCTGTTTTCTTAGTTTCAGTTGTTTTAGCGTCTTTGTTTTGACATGAAGAAAATGCTGTAATTAGAGCAGCAGTCGCAAATAAGCCAAAGGTTTTAAAGGTTCTTCTTTCCATTATTGTTTAATAAATTTCAGCAAAGATAAAAATGATAATTAAGTATGCAATAAATAGTTTCTGCCCATAAACTTTTCAATTATAATCGTTTATAGGTTGACTTAACGAAGTTTAGTTGTGAATTATTATTTGAAAAGCAAATGTTGTGATTTGTTTTAAAGCTTGTCCCCCTAGCCGCTTTACTTCTCCCCATGAAAAATCGGGTTTCGTGTTCACTTTTGTCGGGTTTAAGTGGTGCGGGTAGTGCTTAAATTTATGGTTGCAGTGTTCAAAATCCATGAAACGTTCCAAGAGCTATGAATTCATTTGTTGTTGTTTATTCAGGAAACGTTCCTACAGAACGAAAGAATGCTTCGCTTGTTTTTTCCCGATCAAATATTTTTCTACCGATGAAACGTTCCTACGGAACGAAAGGATAATTCGAATATTTTCCTTCTGCCCTTGACACGTTCTCATAGAACGACATAATTTGATGTTTTTTCTACCAATCAAACGCTCCTACGGTACGAAAAAATGCGTCGTCTGTTTTTTTTCCGATGAAATATTCCTACGGAATAAAAAATACATTGCTTGCTTTTTTAGTAGCTCAATTAAGGCTTATACCATCAGCTAAATGTAGGAAACAAACCGTGACAAATTGATATGTCATTATATCACCACTGCCACTATTTAAACACTTGCTTCGTCCCATCTGGACGTCTCCTCCGTAGAAAAAAAATAAAGATTTGGTATTTCGTTCCGTAGGAACTTTTCATGTGTTTTGACGTGATTTAATTCGGGTTTTTGTCGTTAATAGTTGCAGATTTTAGCCACCTAAGCCCCATGAAAATGGAAAGCGCTCAATTCTTCATTGAGCCTTGTAATGAACAGCGGGACTGACATCCATCGGAAGGGGTGGTTTTGCTTTCCAGATCCTCATTTAAATGGCCGATAAGCCATTTTATGGATAAGTTTTTAACGTCTTAAAACTTATCCACATATTAGTTTAATTGCCAAAATTTCCGTATTTTTGATACTTATAGTTTTTAATTAATATATGAGCGAAGAACAAGATTTAAAGTCAAATTATTCGGCAGATAATATACAGGTTTTAGAAGGTTTGGAAGCGGTGCGTAAGCGCCCTTCGATGTACATAGGTGATACTGGTGTAAAAGGTTTGCACCACTTGGTTTACGAAGTTGTAGATAACTCGATTGATGAGGCTTTGGCCGGTCATGCAGATACTATTGACGTTAGAATTTTAGAAGGAAATTCGATTAGAGTAGAAGATAATGGTCGTGGTATTCCGACTGGTATTAATACGAAAGAAAATAAATCGGCGCTTGAAATTGTAATGACAGTTTTACACGCAGGTGGTAAATTTGACAAGGATACTTACAAAGTTTCTGGTGGTTTACACGGTGTTGGGGTAAGTTGCGTAAATGCATTATCTACCGATTTGAAGGCAGAAGTGCATCGCGAAGGTAAAATTTGGATGCAGGAATACAAAATTGGTGTTCCGCAATATGACGTAAAAGAAGTTGGAACTACCGACAAACGAGGTACGATCGTAACTTTTAGTCCGGATGCTACTATTTTTACGCAAACTACTGAATACAAATATGATACCCTTGCCAGTCGTTTACGCGAATTGGCTTTCCTTAACAAAGGAATTAAATTAACACTTACTGATGAGCGTGAAACGCTGGAAGATGGTTCATTTTTGTCAGAAGTTTTTCAATCTGAAGGTGGTTTAAAAGAGTTCGTAACGTTTTTAGATGGTACCCGTGCATCGTTTTTACCTGAACCAATTTATATTGACGGTATAAAAAATGGTGTTCCGGTTGAATTGGCTTTCCAATACAACGACAGTTATTCGGAAAACGTTCACTCTTACGTGAATAACATTAATACACATGAGGGTGGAACACACATTGCCGGTTTCCGTAGAGGTTTAACTCGTACTTTAAAAAGTTATGCTGATAAATCAGGATTGTTGAAAAACCTGAAAATGGAAATCACCGGTGATGACTTTAGAGAAGGTTTAACTGCTGTAGTTTCTGTTAAAGTTCAAGAGCCTCAATTTGAAGGGCAGACCAAAACTAAGTTGGGTAACAGTGAGGTGATGGGTGCTGTAGATATTGCGGTTGGTGAGGCGTTAGGTGCTTATTTGGAAGAAAATCCAAAGGAAGCTAAAATGATCATCAACAAAGTGATTTTGGCGGCTACTGCTCGTGCTGCGGCTCGTAAAGCTCGTGAAATGGTTCAGCGGAAGAGTGTTATGGGTGGTTCTGGCTTGCCAGGTAAACTAGCCGATTGCTCTGACAGTGATCCTGAAAAATGTGAAATTTACCTTGTAGAGGGTGACTCGGCGGGCGGTACCGCTAAACAAGGTCGCGATAGAAATATTCAAGCTATTTTACCTTTAAAAGGTAAAATTTTGAACGTTGAAAAGGCGATGGAGCATAAAATCTACGAAAACGACGAGATTAAAAATATGTTTACTGCAATTGGCGTGAGCATTGGTACACCGGAAGATGATAAGGCATTAAACTTAACTAAGCTCCGTTACCACAAAATCGTTATCATGACGGATGCTGATATCGACGGTTCGCACATTACAACGTTGATTCTGACTTTCTTTTATCGTTACATGAGGGCTTTAATTGAAGCTGGATATGTTTACATTGCATCACCACCTCTTTATCAGGTTAAAAAAGGTAAAGAATTTGAATATTGCTGGAATGACGTACAACGCGATGCGGCTGTACAACGTTTAAAAGGTGCAGGTAAAGAAGATAGTGTGCATATTCAACGTTATAAAGGTTTGGGTGAGATGAATGCCGAGCAGCTTTGGGATACTACATTAAATCCTGCTACCCGTACTTTACTACAAGCCACAATTGAAAGTGCAGCAGAATGCGACCATACTTTTTCTATGTTAATGGGCGATGAAGTTGCCCCACGTAGAGAGTTTATTGAGCGTAATGCAAAATATGCTAAAATTGACGCTTAAATAAGCTTCAAGCTGAAAGCAAATAAAAAACCTTTAAGAGTTATAAATCTTAAAGGTTTTTTATTTGACTGAAATCGGAATTACATTTTTGTTACTTGCAGTTTTACCGTTTTTGGCACAATCGCTTTTTCAAAAGTATTGTATGGATTTACTTCAACAAGTTTAACGGTATAATTTACGCTTGCAACACTGAAAGTTTGTTGATCTGATAAGCCGGCTTTGTTGCAATCTCCGCCAATGCACAGCGTTAAATCTTTGGTTTCGCCATTAACTTTTACCGAGAGCTGCGCCTCAGCCTTACCAGCGGTAATACAATCTGCATTTGGAGGGCAACGGTTATCTGTGATATTGGTGACCGTGACGTTTGCAGAATTAACCATCTGCGATTTGTTCAACGCAAACTCGATGCTTGAGTTGGTTTCTAGGTTCTTTTTCTTGCAACCGAAACTGGTTAATAAAACTGAAAGGAGTATGTAGCTAAGCATTTTCATTGTTGTTGTTTTTGTTTTATTGGTAAAACGAAACTGACATTGAAAATGCTACAATTATACCGAAATCCATTCAGTTCCTGGTAAGGGGCTAATAAAATCAGTTCTAGGTTCTAGGTTTAAGTAGGGGTAGGTTACTTTTGATAAATACAATCCGGTTGGGTGCGCTGGCAACGATAATTTTGATGCTTGCAGGGTGATCAGGTCATTTTCAAACTCTTCTATGCTCAGTTCATTTTTACCTACCATTAAAATTTTACCCATCGTAATGCGAATCATTTTACCTAGAAAACGGTTGCTCGCGATGTGAAACCGGAAACGATCTCCTTTCGGATTTACCGATAAATCGGCTTCCATTACATTGCAAATGGTATGTTCATACTTGTCTGGATGGGTACAAAAAGCCCTGTAATCTTTATATTTTGGCAGAAGCTTTACCACAGCTTTCATTTTATCAAAATTGAGATCATTGACCTGGTAAAATGAACTTTGAGTACTTAAGAAAGGATCTTTGTAGGTGTGTACAAAATAATCGTACTTGCGTTGAACGGCATCAAAACGGGCATGTGGCTTGCCTTCCATTTTGATAATGTCGAACACAGCAATGTTATAGGGAAGCGCTTTATTTAGGATATACAGCAAATCAAAATCAATCGCTTTTTCTATATCTGCATGAAAAAAAAATTGACTTGCATGAACATGTGCGTCCGTTCTTCCACAGCCGTTAATGACTATTGGTAACTTTAATATTTTAGAAAGGGTTTGCTCAATAATCTCTTGTACACTTTTAACGCCAGGCTGTTTCTGCCAACCGCTAAAGTACTGTCCTTGATATGCAATGTGAAAGAAATACCTCATTATTTTCGAGTGCAATTTTACGGAAATTTTAGCAGAGGAAATATTTAATCCTAAATTTGTTCGTTAATCAAAAGCTAAATGATGATTTGTCCTTGCGGAACGGAACTAAAATATGAAAATTGCTGTCGGCTATACCATTTAAAAGCCACCAATGCGCCTACAGCCGAGATGCTTATGCGTTCGCGGTATTCGGCCTTTGTTGTAGCAGATGCAGATTATCTTTTCGAAACTACGCACATCAGTAAACGTAAAGAAAATTCGAAAGACGCTTATCTAAAAAGTGCTAAAAATACCAAATGGCTTAAGCTAGAAATTATTTCAGCAACGTATGATAAAGTTGAATTTAAGGCCTATTATCTGAATAGCAAATTTCAAACTGAAGTGCTCCATGAAAAATCGAACTTCAAATTCGAAGAGGGGAAATGGTATTATGTTGATGGTATTTTTTACTAAACATCAATATCCAAAGTAATTTCTATTTTATCAGAATTGGTTCTGTAAACATCCAAAGCTACCAAATCAATCGCTGAAACATCTAACGTTTCTGCTTTGGCTAAGCTTAAAAACTGCTCTCTAATTTCTATCAGTAATAACTTCCGGGAGAAACCGATAGCAGAAAACAACTGAAAAGATATTGGGCTTGTTAGCGGGTAATCGATAACAACAGTAATTTCATGTTCAGGTATCACGATTTCATCAGCATCTATCAGATTCAAGATTTCCTCATTTGCCTTGCCTATATTAACCCACGGAATAACACCTCCATCAACAGTTTGCGTTGCGGTAACATTAAAAGTAATTATACCAATTAGATTTTTCGGGGCTTCGTTTTCTCCAAAGTTCATGCTACAATTTCTTTGCTTCGTTCCAATAAATATCCATTTCACTCAGCGTCATATCTGCCAGGGCTTTACCATTTTCTTTTGCCTTGGTTTCTAAGTATTGAAAACGTTTGATAAACTTCTTATTTGTTTTTTCCAAAGCATTTTCGGGGTTGATGTTGATAAATCTTGCATAATTGATCAATGAAAAAAGCACATCACCAAATTCTGATTCTGCCTTGTCTATATCGATTGCGGTTTGATCTGCAACGTTAAATTCAGCTTTAAATTCCTGAAGCTCTTCTTCAACTTTCTCCCAAACCTGACTTTTATCTTCCCAATCGAAACCAACTCCGCGGGCTTTTTCCTGAATTCTGGCAGCTTTTACCAAGGCGGGCAAAGAAGCTGGAACGCCAGCTAAAACCGATTTATTGCCCTCTTTTAGTTTGATTTGTTCCCAGTTTCTTTTTACATCTTCCTCATTTTCTACTTCTACATCACCATAAATATGTGGATGACGGTTAACCAGCTTATCGCAAACGCCATTTAAAACATCAACAATATCGAAAGCTTTGGTTTCTGAAGCGATTCTTGAATAGAATACTAAATGCATCATTACATCGCCTAATTCTTTTTTGATTTCCTGTAAATCGCCTTCCAGTATGGCATCACTTAACTCGTAAGTTTCTTCAATGGTGAGGTGGCGCAAGGTTTCCATCGTTTGTTTTTTATCCCACGGACATTGCGTACGCAAGGTATCTAAAACACTTAGCAAGCGGTTAAAAGCGTCAGCGGGATTGTTAGCTGTAACAGGAATAGGATTTTTAGGCATGGTATTTTTATTAGCGAACGCTAAAGTACCAAACCCAGGCGATTAAGAAAAGCTGAAAAGGAATTCTAAACCATAAATATTTTACACCTGGGCCCGGTTTATATAAATTTTCGTAGTTAATTTGATGTTTTGCGGCATAAATATTAGCTGGCAATATTGCCAATAAGAAAACGATCAGGCCGATTCCGGAATAATAGCGAGTACTTTCAATACAAAGTCCAACGGCAAACGCAATTTCCAATATTCCTGTAAAGATTACAATTTCTACTTTTTTGGGGATAGATAGTGGAATCATTGCGGCCATGGAAGTTTTAAATTTAAAGTGTCCAATTGCAGTAAAGACCAACATCACCGCCATCGCAATGTTTCCTGCGAAAATTTCGCCTTTATCAAACGCGGTATGGGCACCGAAAGCCATCAATGCTATATAAACAACAAGAAGAATAAATAGAGGTTTCACTTTCCGTAGTTAATAATGAATGACACCGGGCAAAATTACTTGATTAAATTGAAGGCGATTAAAATAGTAGCTACAGATAGCACGACCAGACCTGTTAGAAAAACAAAATCGGCAACTTTTTCCAAGTTCTGACTTTCCTGTCTTTCCCTTCGCATTGATATGAATGATAATATACAACTCGTCATAAAAAGCATCACTGCCACCACCGCAAATTCATCAATTATAGAATCATCTACCAGGTTTAATTTCTTTAGCGAAGTTAATACGATGAAGCAAATTCCTAATAAATTGGCTGATGTACTTAATATGTGAGGTGACCTATTTTCAGGCATTTGTTAATCTTTTTCTTCTAATTTAATCTTTTTCGTGATGCGATACACCCGCTTCTTCTTTTCTGGTTTATGTTCTTCACCCATTAAAATGCCCCAAGGTTTCAAGGTATCTACGCGGTCGAAAATAATTTTTAAAATAGCTAAGTATGGAATACATAAAAACATGCCTGATATTCCCCAAATCATCTCGCCAATTATAATGCCAATAAAGGCAAATAAAGCGTTAATTTTTACCTTAGAACCTACTACAAGAGGCATCAGTATATTGCCGTCTATAGCATGAACGCCAATATAAGCGATTAAAACAAGCAGTACTTTACCTGCACCGGCAGTGGCAAAAGTAATTAAGCAACTTACCAGCAAAGCGAAGAAAATTCCAAGGTAGGGTACAACATTGAAGATGCCGGCCACAAGGCCAAGTAAAACAGCGTACTTTACCCCCAGTAAACTTAGTACCGTGATCATCAAAACCGTTACGATTAGCATCTGTAAGAATAGACCAATGATATATTTTTTGATGATAAACTGTATTTGGTTCACAATTTCGGTAACCTTTTCTTTATGTTGTGCTGCAAAAACCGAGGTTAAAAAAGTGAAAAGTACCCGGCGGTAGTTAAGTATAAAGAAGGTAAAAAGAAGCGTAAAACCCATAAACAACAAGGTTGATGATAATGTGGCCAAGGTAGTGGCAACAATTGTAGCACTTGTAGCCAGCGCTTTTTCAGTGCTATCATTCAAGTAAGCAAGCTGCTTTTCAGTATTTACGTGGAAGGTAGTTGAAATCCATTTCTGTAACTCGTGATAAGAAACATTCGCTTTTTCTTTCAGCAGGGGCCAGTCTGCCCATAATGAACTCAGTTGGTTGCCAAAAAAGTAAACTATTCCGCCGATTACGGCAATCATTAGAATAACGGAACAGATGGTAGAAAGGCTTCTCTTGAATCCAAATTTTCGTTCCACAAAGTTACTGACTGGCAAAAGTAGAATTGCCATCAGGAAAGAAAATAAAAGTGGCGCCAACAACGAATGCCCTAAAATAGCGATGTAGGTTAAACTTATTAAACAGAACAGTACAAGGGCGAGCTTGGGTAGAAAAGTGAGTTTTTCTTTCATGGCTATATAAAAATCCTGTTTAATACAAAATGCCCGATTAATTGTTTCACTAATCGGGCATTTAAATATAAGAGAATATTTTTAATAGCTGCTCGCTTGATCTAAAAGAGAAATATCTTCAGCAGTGAGTTTTAGAGTTGCTGCTTCCGTAAATGATTTCAGCTGACTTAAATCAGTAACACTTGCTATTGGGGCGGTAACTGAAGGCCTTTGCATTAGCCATGCTAATGCTACCGATGCTTGCTCAACGCCATGCGTTTTTGCAGCTTTATCTAGCGCATCCAAAATTTTAAAACCTCTTTCGTTTAGGAATTTTTTAACACCACCACCCCGCTGACTTTTTTTCAAGTCGTTTTCGCTGCGATACTTTCCTGTTAAAAATCCACTTGCCAGCGAATAGTAGGTGATGACACCCAGCCCATGGTCGAGACATATTTTTTCATGTAATTGCTCAAATTCTTCCCGATCAAAAAGGTTGTAGCCGGGTTGATAAACTTCGTAGCGTGGAATATTGTTGTTTGCAGAGAAGAGCAAAGATTCTTTTAAACGATCAGCCGAAAAATTCGAGGCACCAAGCCACCGTACTTTTCCTGCCTTAATCAGTGATTCATAAGCTCCCAAAGTTTCATCAACAGGCGTAGTTTCGTCGTCGAAATGTGAAAAATATAAATCGATATAGTCCGTTTGCAAACGCGAAAGCGAATGCTCTACAGCATTAATGATATAGTCTTTTTTAAGGGATTTTCCCTGACCCATGTCAGAGCCTACTTTGGTAGCAATTATAATTTCCTGGCGCTTATTCGTCTTTTTTAGCCAGTTGCCAATTATCGTTTCTGATTCACCGCCTTTATTACCAGGAACCCATGTCGAATAAACATCCGCAGTATCAATAAAATTGAATCCACTTTCAACGAAGTGATCTAATATTTCAAATGATTTTTGCTCGTCTATTGTCCAACCGAATACATTTCCTCCAAATACAATGGGCGCTATAGTTAGGTCGGTTTTTCCTAAAGTTCTTTTTTCCATAATGATGATTATTAGTATAAGGTCAACAATTATGTACTTAAGTGGTTTTTTTCAGCCGGTCGGATTTGTGTCAGAAAGGACAGGCGAGTATTGTCTCTAAATATTTACCTCATTATTCATTTTCCATTCTTTTGGAAGCCCTGAGCATCTCTCTTTTTCCTGGTGCTCCAGGTAGTTTCTCGATAGAGAAACCGCAAGCTTTCATGGCTCTTTTAAGTTTTCCTGTAATGGCATAAGTTACAAAGGTTCCGCCCGGTTTTAAAAAACTGCAAACATGGGTAATAATTTCATCACTCCACATTTCAGGCTGGTGTTGAACAGAGAAAGCATCGTAATAAATTACATCAAATTTCTGATCTGTAGTAAAAGTTGCAAGTTCGGTGTGCGCAATTTCTAAATCGCAGTGCGAAGATAAATGCTGCTTCGATTTTAAACTTTGCTCATAGTTGGTGATAAAATTTTCCCAGATATCTGGCGATACGAATGCAGCGTAACCTGTTGCGTTTAATAGATCTATGGCAAGTGGAAATGCTTCGATGCTCACATAATCAAGTTTGATTTGATTTTGCATACAATAATCGAAGCTCAAGAGAAAATTGAGCCCAGTTCCAAAGCCTACTTCCAAAATCGATATTTCAGTTTTTTCAGTCGCAGCATGCGCTAAGCCAGCATTGATGAAAACATGTTTACTTTCTTGCAAGGCGCCGTGTTTACTATGATAATGTTCGCCTATCGTTTCATTGTAAAGTGTATTAGAACCGTCGGCGGTTTGGGTAAGAATATTCATGATTAATTAAAATGGAACCAGAATTATGAGATATTTGGCTTTCACTATTTTAGTGAAGAATTATTACTTTCGTTTTAAAATTATAATAGTTGCAAACATAGCGAAATTCGCTGTTTTTACCCGAAACCCTAAACCCTAAACTTAAAATGGATATCGAATCATTTAGAGAATACTGCTTAAGTTTACCAGGTACTACCGAAGGTATGAAATGGGATCATTTGTGTTTTATGATTGAGGAGAAAATTTATGTAATCGTCGCGATTGATTCCGGATCAAGTTTCTCCATTAAATGCAACCCTGACGATTTCGATACCCTGACAGCGAGAGATGGAATTGCGCAAGCCTATCACTTAGCAAAACGCCAATGGATTCAAGTTGCTAGCTTGGATGTGCTTAACGACAAGGAACTAGAAAGTCTTCTAGCGCAGTCAAGAGCTTTGGTATTAGCCAAACTTCCTAAGAAAACACAGGCCAAATATCAGAAATTATAGATCGCTTTCAGCATTACTGTTTTGAATCGTCTTTTTTGATTCCCGCATCTGCGTTAAGTTCTTTCGATTTTAAGATGTTGAAACGATACATTTCTTCGATGCCAACCAGCTTTCTGCTACATTTTTCTATGTCGGTGTCTTTCTCCCACAAATATGGTCGGAAACTGTAGGTTTTAGTTCCCTCCAGGTTTCCAATAAACTGGTTCCAGGTGCTCCAACGTAAGCCTTTATAAAATTTATTTAGATCGCTATCGAAGCAAAAAATTAAGAACTCTCCATATCCAGCTCCAAGCGGTTGCCAGGTTAACGTATTCGGTTCAAGGTAGTAAACATTTTTAATATCGGGCCCCAAACCACCATAATTTATAGCGAAAAAGCCGCCGATTGCATCGTCGGCAATTAATAGGTAAGGGATTTTATCACCAAATTCTTTAATGGTTTTTTCTTTATTCCAGCTGGCAATATCTCTGTTTAAACGCTCACTTCCCGATCCTAAAATTCTGATCCAACCATTATCAACCATGATACCTCCGGTATTGTAAATTACAGATCCGAGGGTGGCATAGGTAGAAACCTGAGCGTTATATAATGTCTGTTTCGCTTTAGCAGAATCTACAGGCAGAACCTCAACTTTGTTTTTTGCTGCATCAATCCATTTTTTAACCAATGGCCACGCAGGATCGGTTTTGTTGATCAGTGCATCCAGGCTTATCAAGTTATCCTGTGCAAAACTGATATTAGCTGACAAGGCTAAACCTAAAATAAAAAGTGCTTTAATAATGCTTCTCATGTATGATACTTATGTTATTCAAAGATAGGATGATATTTAATATTTACTAAACTAACCATATTTTTTGTTGCTCAGCTTTCTTAATTTATAGATGAATATAGTTTTGACTTTTGCATGTTGCAGAAAACCTTGGTAAAACAAAACGTCCCGGATGGCCGGGACGTTTGCATGATAGGTTTGATATTCCTCTTCGAGATGAAAAACTATAGGGATTTAAAAACTGATGTAGAAAGCTTTCGACTTCGATCTTTAAATCATTTATTTCAGTGTTACCACATTCTAATTCTGTCTTCTGGTTTTTTGTACAATTTATCGCCAGGTTTTACGTCGAACGCCTGGTACCAAGAATCCATATTTACCGGAGCACCAATTGTACGGTACGGACCAGGTGAGTGTGGATCTGTTTTAATTAACTGAGCTGCACTTTCTGGAAGAATATTGCCTCTCCATACCTGCGCCCAAGCCAAGAAGAAACGTTGATCTGGTGTAAAACCATCAATTTTATCGTTGCTCTGACCTTGTTTAGTCATTTTAAATGCAGTATAAGCGGCGTTAAGTCCACCTAAATCTCCAATGTTTTCGCCCATTGTTAGTTTGCCGATAACATGAACCGTATCTAAAACAGTGTAAGCATCAAATTGCTCACCCAAAGCTTTTGTTTTTTCTTCAAACTTTTTACGGTCTTCAGCAGTCCACCAGTTTTTTAAGTTACCTTTTGCATCATACTGGCTGCCGCTATCATCAAAACCATGGCTCATTTCATGTCCGATAACTGCGCCAATTCCACCATAATTTAAAGCATCATCTGCATTTGGATCGAAGAATGGAAATTGTAAAATCCCGGCAGGGAAGGTAATTGAATTCATTGTTGGGCTGTAAGAAGCATTTACCGTAGGTGGCGTCATACCGAACTTCGTACGATCTACCGGTTTGCCTAATCGGTTTACATTTTCATTGTAACCCCAAACGCTTGCATTGCGAAGATTTTGGAAATAAGTTCCCCTGTTAATGTTTAAGCCTGTATAAGTTTCCCATTTAGTGGTATAACCCACTTTAGGTTCGAATGCGGCAAGTTTCTCCAGTGCTTTTTTCTTTGTTTCATCGCTCATCCACTCTAAACCTTTAATTCTGATTTCGAACGCTTTTCGAAGGTTTACAATCATCGCATCCATACGGGCTTTCGCTTCTGGTTTGAAGTATTTAGCTACATATAACTGACCTAATAACTCGCCAATAGTGCCATCTGTTAAAGATGACATGCGTTGCCAACGTGGTGTTTGAACTTTCTGACCGGTTTGTGCCTGGGTAAAAGCAAAACTTGCTTTAACAAAGGGCGAACTTAAGCTTCCGGCAGAACTTTTTAAAACGTTCCATTCTAAGTAAGTTTTCCAATCTGCAACCGGGATAGATTTTAGCATTCCATCAAGGCTGGTCATAAATTTAGGAGAAGAAACCAATAGGGTATCCTGACCTTTGATTTTAAACTTGGTTAAATAATTTGCCCAGTTAATGTCAGGCGTTTTTTTGCTCAATTCAGCAACAGTAAGTTTGTTGTAAGTTGCATAAGGGTCACGCATCTCTAAGCGGCTCATTTGGGCCTCAGCAAACTGCTTTTCAATTTTAAATACTGTTTCTGCCTTTTTCTTGGCCTCTTCAGCTGTGCTTCCGGTTAAAGTAAACAGGGTAGTAATGTAAGTATTATAGGCTTCACGAATTTTTACGCTTCTTGAATCATCTTTCAGGTAATAATCACGATCAGGTAAAGTGGTTCCGCCCTGGCCAATGTTAACCATGTATTTGTTAACGTTTTTACGATCCTGACCCACACCAAGGCCAAACATTGGACTCCCAATTCCACTCATACGCATGTAAGCCACCTGGTCAAGCACGCCTTGAATATCCTTAATTTGTTTAATTTTTTCTAAATCAGCTTTAATAGGGGTGTAGCCTAATTTTTCTATGGCAACTGTATCCATTGCGGCAGCGAAAAAATCGCCTACTCTACGTTTTACCGAACCTGCAGGCGCAGATTTATCTGCGGCAGCTTCTTCTACTAAAGATTTTACGGCATTAATATTGAAATCGCGAAGCTCGTTGAATGATCCCCAGCGGGTTTCTTTCGCCGGAACCGGATTGTTTTTTATCCAGGTACCACTTGCGTAAGTGTAGAAATCATCGCCTGGTTTTACGGATAAATCCATATTTGCCGGGTCGATAAATTTTCTGGTAGTTTGTGCATTTGCAGAAAAGGCAGCAGCAACTATAGCTAGCCCTGCAAAATAACTTTTCAAATTTTGGTATTTCATTCGCTTTTAAAGTTAGTTTTAACAGCGAAATTTATGAAATACTAATTAATACTGAAACAATATACCAAGAATATTACTTGTTAAACCAATAGTAAATTTTGGCTAAGCCCAAACGTCTAATAAATTCAGCTGGTGAAAAATGGAATTTTAACGATTTCATGATTTTTGAATCTTATTACAGTATTAACATTTTTTAACATCTTTTATTGTGTACTTCAGAAAATTTTAGCTATTAAGAATGATTTAGAATAAAGTTTAAATTTGAAAGATTATCTATTAGTTGAACAGAATTCGGAAATGGGCATTTAGTATTTTATCCGGTAATACAGTCCCGCCCTACGCTTTACCTTTTTTATGATTGCAGTGTGAAGCTTTGAAGTAATGCGACAAAAAAGGGTATCGCTTTCGTCGAGTTTAGCTAACTTTAAATTGTGCATCTATTTTAGCCACCTAAACCCGATAAAGTAGAAAACCCGAAACCCGATTTTTCACCAGGTGAGGATTTGAAACGGTAGCGGGAACACAGAAACCGAAGAGAAACTGATGTTGCTTTTCACAACGAAAAAGAAATAAATGAGTCATCCACAGGATAAAGAAGATAACTGTTGCAGTAGCAAACCACACCAAGATCAGCACCAGCATAAGCACGCAGAAGGTGATGAGCACGATCATGATCACGGTGGCGATCCGTCTTCATTTAAGGCATATTTGCCCGCGACAGTAACGTTAATCATGTTACTTATTGGTATTGTTTTCGATAATTTTTTAAAGATCGATGCATTTAAAATCATTCGTCCGTATTGGTATATCGTAGCTTATTTACCTGTAGGCATTCCGGTTTTAAAAGAGGTTTGGGAAACTTTCAAAGCCAAAGATTTTTTTACCGAATTTTCTTTGATGTCTATTGCAACCATTGGCGCTTTCGCTATTGGCGAATACCCTGAGGGTGTTACAGTCATGTTATTTTATACCATCGGCGAACTTTTTCAAATGGCCGCAGTGAACCGGGCGAAGAGAAATATTTCTGCCTTACTCGATGTTCGGGCTGATGTAGCCAGTGTGTTGCGGAACGGGAAATACGAAACCGTAAATCCGGAAACAGTAGCCATTGGGGAAATTATTCAGATTAAAGCTGGTGAAAAAATCCCGTTAGATGGTGACATGCTATCAGAAAAAAGCAGTTTCAATGCTGCTGCTTTAACAGGTGAGAGTAAGCCAAAAACCATTAATAAAGGCGAAAAGGTATTAGCGGGAATGCTGAATTTGGATAGGGTTATTGAAATTAAAGTAGCCAAAGCTTTTGCAGATAGTGCGCTTTCGCGGATTTTAGAGATGGTACAAAATGCCACAACCCGTAAAGCAAAAACGGAATTATTTATCCGTAAATTCGCTAAAATATATACGCCAATCGTATTCTTTTTAGCGTTGGCTCTGGTTACTGTCCCGATTTTATTTTTGGGTAGAGATTATCATTTTCAAACCTGGCTATACCGCTCACTTGTGTTCCTGGTCATTTCTTGTCCTTGTGCTTTGGTTATTTCTATTCCCCTTGGTTATTTCGGTGGGATTGGCGCTGCCTCTGCTCATGGAATTTTGTTTAAAGGTTCTAACTTTTTAGATCTGATGGCCAAACTAAATACAATTGTAATGGACAAAACCGGAACGCTTACCAAAGGAGTATTCAACGTTCAGCAGGTAGAGAGTTTAATTGATGAAGATGAATTTATAACATTATTAGCTGCTGTTGAAGGGAAGTCTACACACCCTATCGCGAAAGCCATTGTAGAATATGCCGCGGAAAAAGACATTCATACTGCAGAAAATATTGAGGAAATTGCTGGAATGGGTTTAAAAGGGGTGGTTAACGGCAAAGAAGTTCTGGCTGGAAACGTTAAACTTTTGGAGAAATTTAAAATCGATTTCGACACTAAAATAAAGGATTTAGAAGAAAGTATTGTAGTGATGGCTGTAGATGGGAAATATACCGGCTACGTTTTAATTGCAGATGAAATTAAAGAGGATGCAGTATTGGCTATTAAACAACTGCATGAAAATGGCGTAAAACAAGTTGTCATGTTAAGTGGAGACAAGACATCGATTGTAAAAAAGGTGGCTGGTGTTTTAGGTATTGATTCTTATTTCGGTGATTTACTGCCGGAAGATAAGGTTGCTAAACTCGAGGAAATTAAAAAGGATAGAACTAAAGTTGTCGCTTTTGTGGGCGATGGAATAAACGACACACCCGTTTTGGCCATCAGCGACATTGGCATGGCCATGGGCGCTATGGGTAGTGATGCGGCGATAGAAACAGCCGATGTGGTAATTCAGACTGACCAGCCGTCGAAAATTGCAACTGCAATCAAAATCGGCAAAGCAACAAAAAAAGTAGTCATTCAAAATATAGTCTTGGCCTTTGCAGTGAAAGTTTTGGTTTTAATTTTGGGGGCAGGGGGCTTGGCAACCATGTGGGAAGCAGTGTTCGCAGATGTTGGAGTAGCATTATTGGCTATCTTGAACGCCGTCAGGATTCAAAAGATGCGGTTTTGATTTACTACAGAATTGAGTATATTTGGTTATGTCTGAGCCAATTCCATATCCTGAAATACATGATGAACCCGTTCGTCAACTCAATGATATTGATGCATCGTTGACTTATAGCTATGCGAATTACTTAAACTGGCTTTTTGAAGAGAGGGTAGAGCTGATTAAAGGAAAAATCTTTGAAATGAGCTCTGCGGCTTCACGGGTGCATTAGGAAATATCGAGAAACATTTTCAATCCTCTCGTTAACTTTCTCAAAAAAACAAAACTGTAAAGTTTATTCTGCCCCTTTTTGATGTTCGATTTCCGAAGGAAAGTAAAGCTGATAAGGATGTTTTTACGGTGCTCCAGCCTGATATTTGTGTAATTTGCGATAAAAGTAAATTGGATTATCGCGGTTGCATTGGTGCTCCTGATATTGTTGTTGAAATTCTCTCAACAGGGAATAACAAAAAGGAATTGCTAAATAAATATCAGGTTTATGAAGAGTTTGGTGTGAAAGAATATTGGGTGGTTAGCCAAAGTGATCAAAGCATTCTTATTTACACTCTTAACAATATTGGTAAATTTCAGCCTTCAAAAATATTTATCCTGAGCGAAAAGAATTACTTCATCTGTTTTGCCCCGTTTCGAGCTTCTTCTGGATGATGTTTTTGCAGATTTGGATTAAGATTTTAATTTTTTCCGTTGATTAAAATCAACGGAAATGAAGGAAGACCCGATAATTTTTTCGCATTTCATTGCATGTTGCTTTAGCTTCCTGGCCTTTTAAATTTTGTTGGTTGGCTTCAGCCAAAATATGCAATTTGCATTGGCCGAATGATCAACGGAGTAGCAGACAGAATTTTCTAAACTGATTGTAGTGTAAATACTTTTTGATGCAGGCCTTAAACAAACTTAGACCAACTTTCGCAAAAAGATTGCAACGAAAAGCAGGACTGACTTTGCAATGAAATGCACATCTGGCTTGTCAAATGAATTCTACTTTAAGTTTTGCCCCTAAAAACGTATTTTTGCCACTTAAATTGATACTGAATAATTTTTCATGAGCATTTCCACGAAGTACAATCCTGCAGAAACAGAAGATAAATGGTATAGCTATTGGCTATCGAAAAAGTTTTTTCATTCCGAGCCTGATGAGCGTGAACCTTACACTATTGTAATTCCACCGCCAAATGTTACCGGGGTGCTGCATATGGGGCACATGTTAAATAATACCATTCAGGATGTGTTGATTCGTAAAGCCCGTATGCAAGGCAAAAATGCTTGCTGGGTTCCGGGAACTGATCATGCATCTATCGCAACCGAAGCAAAGGTAGTGGCGATGTTAAAGGAACGGGGTATTAATAAAAAAGACCTTTCCCGCGAGGAATTTCTGAAATACGCATGGGAGTGGAAAGAGAAATATGGTGGGATTATTTTAGAACAATTAAAGAAATTAGGCGCAAGCTGCGATTGGGACCGTACACGTTTCACGATGGAGGAAGATCTTTCTGAAGCCGTTATCGATTCCTTTATTCACTTGTATAAAAAGGGCTGGATTTATCGTGGTATCCGAATGGTGAATTGGGATCCGGCAGGTAAAACGGCTGTTTCTGATGAGGAAGTAATCCGTAAAGAAGTAAACCAAAAGCTGTATTACATCCGCTATACGATAGTTGGTGAAAAGACTGCTGACTCTGGACGTGAAGCTTCCGACTATCTTGTCGTAGCTACCACCCGTCCGGAAACTATAATGGCTGATGCCGCAATTTGTATTAACCCGAACGATGAACGGTTTACCCACCTAAAAGGTAAAAAGGTTTTTGTGCCACTAGTGAACCATGAAATTCCGGTTATCGAGGATGAATATGTTGATATTGAGTTTGGAACAGGTTGTTTAAAAGTTACCCCTGCACATGATTTGAACGATTATGAGCTAGGTGTGAAACACAACTTGTCAGTAACCGATATCTTGAATGATGATGGAACTTTAAATGAATTGGCGGTTATTCTAGTGGGTGAGGACCGGTTTGTTGCCCGTAAAAAAATTGCCAAAATGCTGGAAGAGGCGGGTCACTTGGATAAAGTTGAAGACTATAAATCGCAGGTTGGTTTTTCTGAGCGTACAGATGCTGCAATTGAACCAAAACTTTCTATGCAGTGGTTTGTAAAGATGAAAGAGATGGCTCAGCCAGCTTTAGATGATGTTTTAAATGGTGAGGTAAACCTGATTCCCAATAAATTCGAAAATACCTATCGTCACTGGATGGAGAATGTTCGCGATTGGAATATTTCCCGTCAGCTTTGGTGGGGGCAACGCATTCCGGCCTGGTACGATGATAAAGGAAATTGGGTAGTTGCCAAAACAAAGGATGAAGCCTTAGAAGAATTCTGGAATAAAAAACATTTAAACGAAAATCATTCAGAAACTGAAAAGGCTGGATTTAAGCATCAGCTGGAACCTTTTTTAAGGCAAGATGAGGACGTAATGGATACCTGGTTCTCTTCCTGGCTATGGCCAATTTCGGTTTTCGATGGATTTAAAAATCCCAATAATAAAGATATCAATTACTATTACCCAACCAATGATTTGGTTACGGCGCCTGAAATTTTATTCTTCTGGGTGGCGCGCATGATTATGGCCGGGCATGAGTTTATGGGCAAGAAACCATTTACTAATGTTTACTTAACCGGAATTGTACGTGATAAGCTGGGGCGGAAAATGTCTAAATCTTTAGGCAACTCTCCAGACCCGATAGGATTGATTGAAAAATATGGAGCCGATGCAGTGCGTGTAGGGATGTTAATGTCGTCTCCGGCAGGAAATGATTTAATGTTCGATGAAAGTTACTGCGAACAGGGGCGTAATTTCGCTTCGAAAATATGGAATGCTTTCCGCTTGGTTAAAGGCTGGGAAGTTGATGAAAGCTTAGAAAATCCAAATACACAGGCCATTTCATGGTTCGAGAATCGTTTCAATGAAGCGCTTGTAGAAATTGAGGCGAACTTTAAACAATACCGTTTATCGGAAGCATTAATGATCACTTACAAGGTGGTTTGGGATGATTTCTGTGCCTGGTATTTAGAAATGGTCAAGCCTGCCTATCAACAGCCAATTGACGCTCAAAGCTATAAAGCAACCATCTCTTTTTTTGAGAATATCATTAAGTTATTGCACCCAAATATGCCTTTCTTAACGGAAGAATTATGGCATGATAATTTGTTTGCAGAGCGTGGAGAAATGGATTGCTGTATCGTTGCCGAATTCCCGAAAGGTGGCTCAATAGACGAAAATTTATTGAAAGACGCGGAGGTGATTAAAACCGTGATTGCCGAGATTAGAAATGTGCGCAATCAAAAACAGATTTCTCCGAAAGAAGCTTTGCCGTTAAGTTTAAAAGTAAATTCTGAGATCGACTATGAAAAATGGCTGAATGTCATATTCAAATTAGCAAATGTTTCTCAGGCTGAAATGGTGAATGATAAGATTGCAGGTGCAACAGCATTTATGGCTGGTAAAGATGAATTTTTCATTCCCTTAACAGAAAACATTGATGTTGATGCCGAGCGCACTCGTTTAAATGCTGATTTGGTTTATTTACAGGGTTTCCTAAAATCGGTTGATGCCAAATTGAGCAACGAACGTTTCGTTCAAAATGCCAAACCAGAAATTATTGCAAACGAGCGCAATAAAAAGGCAGATGCAGAAGCTAAAATAAAGATTATTGAGGAAAGTTTAGCGTTACTAGGTTAAGCTATCTTAATAAAATTTGGCGGTTTCTATAATTGAAGAAATTATAAAGCCCTTCAGGATTTATTTTCTGAAGGGCTTTCGCTTTTAGAACTAGCGCCTAAAGTTAGCTCTTTAAACCTTACTTAACTATTGTGATCCGACATTTTCTTTTCTACCACTATTTAAGGCTAGATATGAATTGGAATTAACAAGGCGCATTGGCTTTGCTCGGATTCCCCGTAAAATGTTCGGAATGATCTGGCAAACTTCCCCCGTTTCTAAAATGTTACTAAACCGTTTTAGTGTTTTTCAGTTAAAAGCCTTATTTTGTGAAGATATATGGCTTAAAAGCCACTAACCAAATGGAATAAAAACTAGATTTTACCTAAATGGAAAAGATGTATAAAATATCTTCCAAGTAAAACTGAACATGAAACTAAAAACGATCATCCTCATATTTCTTCTTTCCTCTTTTGTGTTTGGTTTTCAATCGATAAATAAATCATTTGTTCCACTGGGTATCGTTGCCCCGATAGAAAAAGATAGTTTAATTCGTGCCGCTGGATTTAAGTTTATTGGAGAATCAGTTGGCAGAATGATTTCACCTTCTCTATCAGAAGAAAAATTCAATAGTAACCTCCAGTCGATCAGTAAATTGCGATCGAAATTATATATGTGCAACGTGATGTTTCCCGGCAATATGAAAATCGCCGGTCCGGATGTTAATGATGCAGTTGTACTTGGGTATGTGGATAGTCTCTTTAGTCGTGCCCAAAAAGCTGGAGTGAGTTTGATTGTTTTAGGAAGTGGGGGAGCACGCAGATTACCTGATGATTACGATGTTAAAAAAGCAAAAGGTGCATTTGTATCACTTTGTAAAAAGATAGCACCAATTGCGGCCAAATATAATGTTAAAATAGCGCTGGAGAATCTTCAGACTAAAGAAACCAATTTTATCAATACGGTGAAATCTGCAGCTGAAATTGTCAGGTCAGTTAACCATCCCAACTTCAGGCTAAACGCAGATATCTTCCATATGAGGAGGGAGCATGAGCCTCCTCAAAATATTATTGATGCAAAAGATTTACTTATTCATTGCGAAATTGCGGAGGATGCAGAGCGGACATTACCCGGAATTATGGGTGATGATTTTACGCCATACCTTGCGGCACTAAAGGCGGCTAACTATAAAGGGCCAATTTTCGTGGAGGCAGGTAGCAACTATTCGGAAGGGCAAATCAAATTCTGCTTCAAATACTTATGCAAACAAATCGAAAACGTTTATATTAACTAATTACTCAATCATTCCATGGAAGATTCCAGAAGAAAATTTATTAAACAATCTGCCATTTTTGCTGCAGCAACCTACGCTGGCACAATGGGTATGAGTGCCAAAAGCTACGGACGAATAATCGGCGCCAACGATAGGGTAAGAGTAGGCGTGGTTGGGTTTTCAGATCGATTTAAGGATACTCTGCTGCCTTGTTTTTTAAATCACAACAAAGACTTGAATTTTGATATTGTTGGTCTTTCCGATTTATGGAACTACCGCCGCGATTTAGGTATTGCACATCTCAAAGAAAAGTTTGGTCATGATATTAAAGCTTGTAAAAATAACGACGAGCTGTATGCTATGAAAGATTTAGACGCTGTGATTATCAGTACAGCCGATTTTCAGCATGCGTTGCATACTATTGAAGCGGTTAAAGCCAATTGCGATGCTTATGTAGAAAAACCTTTCGCCGAAACGATGAATGATGCAAAAGCTGCACTCAAAGCAGTTAAAGCAACTGATAGAATTGTTCAGATTGGTTCTCAAAGACGAAGCGGTGAAAATTATGCAAACGCCGCAAGATTTATTCAGGAGGGAAAATTCGGACCTATTACGGCTGTAGACTTGGTTTGGAACGTAAATCAACCCGGACGATGGCGTAGGCCTGAATTAGTTGCGAAGCTCAAGGAGGCAGATATAGATTGGAAAAGGTTTCTGTTAAACCGGCCAAACGAAGCCTTCGATCCACGGAAGTATTTAGAATATCGTTTATTTTGGCCTTATTCATCAGGGATGCCAGGCCAGTGGATGTCTCACCAGATCGACACTGTTCATTGGTTTACCAATTTAAAACATCCTCGAAGTGTAGTGGCGAATGGAGGAATTTACACCTGGAAAGATGGTCGTAGGAACTGGGATTCGATGGTTGCAGTTTTCGATTATGGTCAGCCCAATACGGAAGATGGATTTCAGGTTACTTTCACTTCCAGAATGCAAAACAGCGTTGGCGATGTTGGAGAAGTTTATTACTCCAATGGTGGTGAATTAAATTTGATCACCAATAAAGTATCTCCAAAAGGTGGATTAAAAGAAAAGGAAGCTGCTGCGATGGGCATGAAAGCCAACCTGCTACCAAATTTTGATTTAAGTAAAACCGAAATAAAGGCAGCTACAGGTGCAAATATGGGTGGCGATTCGCTTACTTCGGGTCACATGAGAAATTGGATGGAATGTGTTCGAAGTCGTAAAACGCCAAATGCTCCGGTAGAGGCGGGCTATTCGCACTCCATTGCCAACATCATGACTAATGCTGCGGTTCGCACAGGAGCGAAATCTACCTTCGACGAAAACAGACAAGAAGTAATTGCAAACGGAAAAGTTTTTAAATATTAATTTCAATACATCATCATTGCGAAACAAGAAGTAATTTTACAAAGGTCGCTATCTAAACCCAAAGGATTAAGATTGTTTCGTATCTCGCAATGACGGCAAATTCAAAACCATGTTAAACATTAAAAAATACAGCATTCTTGCGTTTTCACTCATCAGTCTATCTGCCGCTGCACAAAAAGCAAAACCACTTTTCGATGGTAAAACCTTAAATGGATGGAAAGCCGTAGCCGGAACAGCACCTTACAAAGTGGAAGATGGAGCCATAGTTGGTACCATGACCAAAGGAACGCCAAACTCCTTTTTAATTACCGAAAAAGTATATGGCGATTATGTGCTCGAACTCGATATTAAACTGGAAGGCGAAACTACAAATTCTGGAGTGCAAACCCGAAGTCATATTAAGCCTGAAGGAAATAATGGAAGGGGATTAGTGTACGGGAGACAAATGGAAATCGATCCTACATCGAGATCTTGGACTGGTGGGATTTATGATGAAGCCAGGCGGTTATGGCTTTATCCTTTAGAATTAAATCCATCAGCCAAATCACTTTATAAGAAGAATGAGTTTAATCACTACCGAATAGAAAATATTGGCAATGAGCTAAAAACCTGGGTAAACGGAACTCCGGTTGCCTATGTAATTGATACCCTTGATCAATCAGGTTTTATTGGTTTGCAAGTGCATGGCATTGGAAATAACCTGGAAAACGATGGGAAAAAGGTTTATTTCAAAAATATCAATATCCAAACAGAAGGATTGAAGTCTAAATCTTTTCCGAAGGGAATATACACAGTGAATTTAACCCCGAATACGCTGTCTACCTACGAAAAATCAGAAGGATATAAACTCCTTTTTGATGGTAAAAGCAACGCCGGGTGGGTTGGGGCTTACAAAACAACTTTCCCGGCAAAGGGTTGGAAAATTGAAAATGGTGTAATTAGTGTAGAGCCATCTGGAGGAGCCGAATCTACAAATGGCGGTGATATCGTTACCAAAGAAGAGTTTGCCGCATTCGATATGTCGTTCGAATTTAAGCTTAGCCCAGGTGCAAATAGTGGCGTAAAATATTTCGTTACGCTGAGTGAAAAAAATACAGGTTCGGCAATTGGTTTGGAATATCAGGTTTTAGATGATGTATTGCACCCCGATGCGAAATTAGGCAGAGACGGAAACCGAACGTTGGCCTCGTTATATGATTTAATGACGTCTAAAAAAGAAGCCCGCTATCTTCGCCCAATTGGCAGCTGGAACAATGGCCGTTTAGTAGTTTATCCAAACAACAAGGTTGAACATTATTTAAATGGTGTTAAGGTTTTGGAATATGTACGTGGATCGGAGGAGTTTAAAAAGCTAGTTGCGATAAGTAAATACAAAGATTGGAAAAACTTTGGGGAAGCGCCACAAGGACACATTTTGCTTCAGGATCATGGAAACAAGGTCGATTTCAGAACAATCAAAATAAAGAAAATATAGATGCATCGCAGGTCATTTTTTAAAAGTTCGGCAGCTTTAGCCTCGGGATTATTAGTTGGAGATGCTTTGTATGCATTTAGTGCAGATCGAGTAATCAATATTGCAATGATTGGTTGCGGAGATCGTGGGAAAGGGGTTTTATCTGTTATTAAATCAATGCCGGCAAAATTTAAAGCGGTAGCTTATTGCGATGTTTTAGATTTTAGGCTCAAAGAAGCAGAAAAGTATGTGCCTGCTGATGCAAAACCCATAAATGATTATAAACAAGTTTTAGATAATAAAAATATAGATGCTGTTTTTATTGCCACGCCCTTAAGCGAACATTTTAAAATTGCAAAAGACGCTGTTCTGTCTGGTAAACATGTGTATGTAGAAAAAACAATGACCTATAATATTGCCCAGGCATTGGAGTTAAAAAAGTTGGTTCAAAAATATCCTAAACAGATTTTTCAGGTAGGTTATCAATACAGGTATTCTCCGCTTTATTTCAAGGTTAAGGATATGATTCAAAGCGGCTACCTGGGCAAGGTTTCGCAGATTGATTGCCGCTGGGATAGGAACGGAACCTGGCGCAGAAGTGTTCCGAGCCCTGATTTGGAGCGGAAAATAAATTGGAGGATGTATAAGGAATACTCTGGTGGTTTAGCCGCAGAACTTTTATCACACCAAATCGATTTCATTAATTGGGCATTTGAAACGCAACCAGATGAAATTATGGGTTCGGGAGGGATAGATATTTTTAAAGATGGCAGAGAAACTTACGATAACATCCAGGCAACTTTGCGCTATCAGGAGAAAGGAATGATTGGCAATTTCGGCGCTACCTGTGGCAATGCACATGATGGATACTTGTTCAAAATTAAAGGAACCAAAGGTTCCGTTTCGCTACTCACCAATACAGGTGTTTTTTATCCGGAGGAAGTAACCAGAAAGGAATTGGGAATTGTTGATGGCGTAACCGGCGCTACCAAGATTGTGATCAACAAAGATGGTGGAATCCCGATTTTGGATAAGCCCACGATGGATGGAACCAACTATGCCCTGGATGAGTTTCATCAATCGATTACAAGTGGTGCAAAACCTGTATCTAACATTAATACTGGTACGCAGGCTTCCATTTGCGTGGCTATGTGTAATGAAGCGATCTATTCTGGTAATAAACAGGTTTGGAAGAAAGAATATAGTTTTTAAGGTTTTGAGATTCTGAGGAGTTGTTTTTGGTATAAAAATTAACGCCTATGGTGTCCGCGGCGGTCGTCATTGTGAGAAACTATTTTTCATAGTTTCATGGCAACCTCAACCCAGTAATCATCACGTAAATGAGATTGCTTCAATCGATGAAAAATCGATTTCGCAATGACGGGAAATAAAGAAGTTAATTCTAAAAATGAAGAATCAGCGATTTATGAAACAGATCCTTCGTACCTAAGGATGACAGCATAGCTTCGGCAGGAACTGTTGGAAATCAAAATTACAAATCAGAATAATCCGGGAGCTCTTGTGCAAAAACAAGGCTTCCCTTTTCTAAATCCATTTTGGCATAAACGTGCTGTAAACCATTTGTTAAAACAATCCACTTGGCCTGGTGGATGGAATTGTATCGTGATGCCTGATCGAACACAGAAGGTGTAATTTTAACCTTCGGAGCTTTACACTCAATAAGCATTAACTTTTCACCGGCATTGTTATAAACCAGAATATCGCTTCGTTTTTGCAGTTGATTCAAAACCAGTCCACCTTCAATTTGAATTAGGCTTTTTGGGAATTTTTTGCTGGCGATTAAATCTTGGATAAAATGTTGCCGTACCCATTCCTCTGGTGTTAACACCAAATGTTTCTTCCTTAATTCATCAAAAATAAAAACTACATCATCTTTCCTGGTAATTTTAAATGGATAAGGCGGAAGATTAAGTGGGGTAGGGTTGAACATGCAGTTGTGAGTCGGAAGTTGTCAGTCATTAATTTGGCGCTACCAATTTGCCCCACAATTAATAATGTTCAAAGTTAATATTGTTTATAAACATTTATCAAAATCATAAAAGCTAAATTGTAATTTTACGGCAATGACTGCTACTGAAATTATAAAAGATATTAAAGTGCGAAAATTCAAACCTGTTTATCTTTTACACGGGGAAGAATCTTATTATATCGATCAAGTAACCGATTATATTGAAGACAAGCTGTTGAGTGATGCCGAAAAAGGGTTTAATCAAACAGTTTTGTATGGAAAAGATACGGATATGGCGACAGTTTTAGGCGCCGCAAAACGATATCCAATGATGTCAGATTATCAGGTGGTAATTGTTAAGGAAGCGCAGGATTTAAAATGGGGAAAAGAAGACACTGGCAGTAAAGAGGCAGAATTTGTACTGAATTATTTCGAAAAGCCTTTGCATAGTACCATTTTAGTGCTTGCTTATAAGTATGCAAACTTCGATAAGCGTAAGAAAATCTATAAAGCGATCAATAAGAGTGGTTTGATTTTTCAATCAGATCCTGTTAGAGATTATAAACTCGTTCCCTGGATTGAAGATTTTATCAAAGAAAAAGGTTATAAAATCGATCAGCAAGCCTCGGCTTTGATGGCCGAATATTTAGGAACAGATCTTTCTAAAATTGCGAATGAGATTGAAAAGCTGATGCTAAATGTGCCTAAAGATGTAATTATCAATACAGATTTGGTACAGAAGAATATTGGAATTAGCAAAGAATATAATGTTTTTGAGCTCCAAAAAGCCTTAGCTATTCGTGATGTCTTGAAATGCAATAAAATTATCAATTACTTTGCGAGCAACCCAAAAGCCAATCCCACGGTTATGGTGTTAGCTAATCTAGGTGGTTATTTTACCAAGCTTTTAAAGTATCATTATATTCCAAATAAGGCAGATGCGGCATCTGCTTTGGGTGTTCCTCCTTTTTTTATAAAAGATTATGAAGTTGCCGCCAGAAACTACCACACTGGGAAAGTTTTCCATGTAATTAGCTTACTCAGAGAATACGATTTGAAAAGTAAAGGCTTAGAAAGTTCGGGCAATGTTAGCGATGGCGAGCTTCTTAAAGAATTGGTTTTTAAGATCATTCATTAATTCTTTGATAAAAATTGGTCGATTAAAAGGAAAGGTTACTTAACGCAACAGTTGATACTGTTAGTACTGCACCCATAAATGCTATACGTTCAATAAGTAGATAATGACCAGCCGTTCCCTCTTTGTAGTTTGTTGATAGGCAGATATTCTAAATTGTTTTACATAGATTGAATCTGTAATTAGCGCTATATTACTTGCCGTATTTTGATTGGGTTTGAAATAATTAGAATTTGGATTTTTAGTTTTTCTAAATACCCTAAGCGAAATCTGATCGAGTCTAAAAGACTTAGCATCAGAGACAGCTACTTTTTTACCAAGTCGATTGATTGGACATTGACTATGTAATTACTTGAGACTAAAAGAGCCAATGTTATTATTTTTATCTTAGCCATAAATTGTTTATTTGATCATAAAATAAATATAAATAAATTAACCCTAAACCCCATGCTACAAGGATTAAGAACTATAGTTTATTACGTTGGCGACTTAACTGCTGCCAAAAATTGGTATAAAAAAGTTTTTGATATTGAACCGTATTTTGATGAGCCTTATTACGCTGGCTACAACGTCGGTGGTTTCGAACTTGGTCTAGATCCGGATGATTCGGGTTTTAGCAATGGAAACCATTCCACTACTTATTGGGGTGTTAGTGATATTAAAGGTGTTTTCGAACGGTTTAAAGAATTAGAAGTCGAAATTCATGAAGAACCTAAAAATGTAGGCGGACCGATTTGGGTAGGAAGTATTTTTGATCCCTTTGGTAATGTGATCGGATTAATAGAAAACCCAACATTAGAAGGTTAACGTAATCGAAAAATTTTCAGCTTAATTATCGCAAAGACGTTTCTAAAAGAGGAATGCCATTGTCATTTTAGGAGGATTCTGGTTTATAAAATCAACTCTTAATTGTAAATTTGAATCTTAAATCTATATATGAATCATTGGTTAGTAAAATCAGAACCCTTCAAATACAGCTGGCAAAAGTTTAACGAAGATGGAAGAACTTTTTGGGATGGTGTGCGCAATTATCAGGCTAGAAATAATTTAAAAGCCATGAAAGAAGGGGATTTAGTTCTTTTCTATCATAGCAACGAAGGTAAGAATGTAGTTGGAATTGCCAAAGTGGTGAAAGAATTCTATCAGGATCCAACTACTGATGATGCCAATTGGGTAGTGGTAGATTTATCGCCAGTTGAAACCTTAAAAAACCCTGTATCTCTTGAGCAAATTAAAGCTGAACCTAGTTTGGTGGATATTTCATTAGTTCGCCAGGGGCGCCTTTCTGTAATGCCGCTAAAAGGGGAAGAATTTGATAAGATTTTAGAAATGGGCAGTTAAATTTTTATCAAACCCAGGATAATTATTCATTTTAAACACCGTATTATGAAAACAAGAATCGTAGTTTTAGCTATTTTATCAATCAGTACGTTGTTTTGCAAAGCGCAAATTTCGGATGGAATTAAACCCTACATTGCCATTGTAAAAACGAATGACAGCAAAATTAAAGGCTTGTTTTTTAAAATAGATTCTCAAACGGTTCTGCTTTATTCTGATGAAAAATACCATGAAATAAAAACTTCCGAAATAAAGTCAATAAAATTAAGGGTAACGAAAGCAAGCTATGAATTGCAGAGTTATGTTTTTAAATACGTTGGAAAGAAAGATCCCAACGAATACAAATACACCAACCAGCAAGGAAAAGCGGTAGATAAATGGGGAAGAGAAGAGCCTACACCAGATGAAGAACTTGCTGGAGCTGTTGGCGGGGCTATATTTGGAACAGCGATGGAAGGCGTTGCAAATATTATTGCCGGGTCTTTGCACAATATAAATCCAAGCATTGCTAACTATAAATTTAGTAAAGGGTTTGATTATGGTCAGCTGGAAGCACTTAATTACTATTCCGTTTATTATCAGCAGAATCCAAATACCCTGGCCGAGCTAAACAAAATTAAAGCATTGTCGGCGGGCTTTAAGCCGTAGTGCTTTCCTCTACTTTTTTATTGCTAAATGCTATTCCTAAAGTCATTACCAAACTAGATCCCAATACTACCAAAAACAAGAATGAAGGCCCTACTTCAGCAATTTTCAGCGAAGCTGGTAAATTGAAATAAAGCAATATACTAATCAATCCCCGCGGTGCAATATATAAAATCGGGGCAATCGAATCTTTCTTGAAAATCTTTAGGAAAATAAGTCTGATCACATAAATTGAGGCTAAAATAATAAGTCCGTTGGCAATAATGGGCCAATTATTAAGTTCGTTTATGTTCATGGTAAAGCCGAAAATGACGAAGAAAAAGGTTCTTAAAATAAATGCACTTTCTGCTGATAACTGGTACAGTTGAGATAAATCAGCAGAGAGATTTTTGTATAAAAATACACCTCTGAACCAAACGTTTTGAATGGTATCGGCATTATTCAAAAATAATCCTGTACTCAGAATTAATACCAGCGACGATAAATGATAAGATTGACCGATGGCATACACGAGTATCAAAATGGAAATAATCAAGAAAAACTTAATGTGGTGCACCAATCTGCCCATGATATACAATAAAACAACGCAAGCAATTGCCGATAAAAGAATAATCAAAAATGTACTTAAACCTAGTCCGATAAATGCTGATGTGGTGAGGGAATGATTGGTAATGGCAAAGTTAAAAATGATAATCCCTAAAATATCAGAAAACGAAGATTCGTACACCACAAATTCTTTATCCTTACCACCCAAAGCCGCTGCAGAGGGAATGGCGATGGCAGAACTGATTACACTAAAAGGTATGGCGTTTGCAATGCAGGTGTATAAATCTTTATGCGAAATTTGGTAAATAATTACGGTAATAATGGTGGCTGTGCCAAGTAACACAGTAAGCGCAGAGAAAAACGCACTCTTGATAATCTTGTTTTTATTTCGATCATATTTAAGCTCCAATGAACCTTCAAAAACAATTAAAATTAATCCAACGGTACCTAAAGTTGGTAAAATGGATAGAAAATTGAAGGTTTGAATTTTTAAGTTCTCTACTAAAAAACGAAGGCCAATGCCCAGCAAAAGCAGTAGTAAAACCGATGGTATTTTAGTTTTACTTGCCACTAAATCAAACAGATAGGAAAAGATAACTAATCCGCTTAAAATTATCAGTATGGTATATGTAGTCATATTTTGAGCGAATGTTAAGCTACTAAAATAAAACAAACATGTTAAGCACCAAGAAGTTTTTTGTAAAAATTATGCTTTAAAAAATAGCGCTTTCAATTCGCTGGCATCGTCCGGATTCATTTTGCCGCCTAAAACCAGGCGCAACTGTCTTCTCCTTAAAGCACCCTCAAAAAGCTCAATTTCTTCTGGAGTTTCTGCAATAAGTTCGGGTACTGGAATAGTTCTGGCGCTTTGATCTACCGCTACAAAAGTATAATAGGCTTCATTACTTTTCTGGCGGGCACCACTGGGAATATTTTCTGCCCAAACATCCAGCCTCACTTCTACTGATGTATTAAAAGCTCTTGTAACTTTGGCCTCAATAGTAATTACATCACCTAATTTGATGGGGTGTTTAAAAGAAACGTTATCTACAGAAGCAGTCACTACAATACGATTGCAGTGTTTTTGAGCAGAAATAGCTGCAGCAATATCCATCCAATGCAATAAACGGCCACCCATCAAATTGTTGAGTGTGTTGGTATCGTTGGGTAATACCAGTTCATTCATAATGGTAAAACTCTCTCTGGCAAATTTCTTTTTTAAGCTCATATTCAAGCGCAAAAGTAAATAAAATGCGCCTTAAATCAGCATTTCATTAATCATTTGAAAAGCAAAGCTTCTGCCTCTGCTTAACGTTCGTCCTGCTCTCACTTCAATCTTTTAAAATCTGTTTTTGCTTCATTTAAAGAATATGCTTTAAATTTTAAAAGGATTTCCGGTAAATCAGGTTTAGCTACAGTAGGCAGCTCAAATTGCCCAACCTGTTTACGGCGCTAGATATATTTTAATATAAATTCGACTATCTTTAAACCATCTCCTTAAATACTTACCGATTTACTTTTAGCTTACATTTCTGGAAAAACAATTGCCAGAAACTCATGTTATCCTATCTTAAAATTAAATTAATGCAGAACCAAACCTTAATTCAATATTTTCATTGGTATTACAATGAAGAACAAAATTTATGGAGTAAAGTAGCGCAAGAAGCTACGCATTTGAAAGAAATCGGGGTAACTGGGGTTTGGTTACCGCCAGCCTATAAAGCGAGTACAGGTGGATATTCAGTTGGATATGATGTTTACGACCTTTTCGATCTTGGAGAATTCGACCAAAAGGGAAGTGTAAACACACGTTATGGTTCAAAAGACGAATATTTGAAAGCCATTAAGGCCCTTCAAGATCAGGGAATTTCAGCCGTTGCAGATATTGTTTTCAATCATAAAGCCGGCGGCGATGAATTGGAAAAAGTGCCTGTGAGAACCGTTAATCCTGATAATAGAAATGAATTCACCAGCGATGTTTTTGAAATTGAAGCGTGGACCAAGTTTACTTTTCCAAATAGGGCAGGGAAATACTCACAGTTCATTTGGGACCATCAATGTTTTAGTGGAGTAGATTGGGCAGAAGACCTGAAAGAAACTGCAATTTACTCTATCCAAAATCATTTGGGCGAAGGTTTCGAGGAAGTTCCATCTACTGAATTGGGCAATTATGATTACCTGATGTTCGATGATATTGATTACCGCAATCGTGCCGTTGTGGAGGAGTTGAAATATTGGGGAGAGTGGCTTGTGGAAACTACCAACATAGATGGATTCAGGTTGGATGCGGTTAAACACATCAATCCTGATTTTATTAAGGAATGGATTGACCACCTGGAGGCAAAGTTTAATAAGAAGTTTTTTATTGTGGCCGAAGATTGGAATGTCGAAAATACCGAATCGCAAGAAGAATACCTGCGATTAATGGAAGGCAAAACCCAGATTTTTGATTCCCTGCTGCATCATAATTTCTTCCTTGCCAGTAAGGATGGAGACGGCTTTGATATGCGCACTATTCTTGATAATACACTGATTTCCATCTCGCCTGAACTTGCTGTAACGTTTGTCGATAATCACGATTCTCAGCCTTTGCAAGCCTTAGAAAGCTACGTGGAATTCTGGTTTAGACCATTGGCATACTCCATCATCTTATTAAGAGAGCAGGGAATTCCATGTTTGTTTTTTCCGGATTTATACGGTGGAATTTACGATGATAAAAATCCTGAAGGAGAAGATACACATATCGACCTCGCTATTTTACCAGGCCTGGACATCATGACAAAAATCAGAGCTCATTTAGCCTACGGGGAGCAACGCGATTATTTTGACCACAATAACTGTGTGGGTTGGACAAGAGCTGGAGATGATGAACACGAAAATAGTGGGGTGGCGGTTTTATTAAGCACAGGTGAAGAAGGATTTAAAACGATGGAAATAGGGCAGAGTTTTGCTGGAAAAACATTTGTTGATGCACTTGGATATCGTGAACAGGAAGTGGTAATCGACGAGAATGGGTGGGCAGAATTTCATTGTAAAGCCGGTAGTGTATCGGTTTGGGTTTTAAAAACCGAATAATATTGATGGTAATTTAAAGGTCGGGATTACTAATCCCGACCTTTAAATTACCATCTAACTTTTACAAAAAATCATCTTCTTTCCTATAAGCTGCAATTACAGCTAATTCGCCTTCTTTTCCAGGTTGCGAGTTTCCGTGTTCCATGCCCATCACACCTTTATAGCCTTTTTTATGAAGGTGCTTAAACAAATTTTTATAGTTGATTTCTCCGGTGGTAGGTTCCTTTCTACCCGGATTGTCACCAATTTGGATATAGGCAATTTCATCCCAACAACGGTCGATCGTTTTAATTAAATCGCCTTCGGTGCGCTGCATGTGGTAAATGTCGTACAAAATTTTGCAAGCCGGACTTTGAACGGCCTTGCACACAGCATAAGTTTCGTTAGTTTTCTGAAGAAATAGTTCTGGCGTATCGCTTAGTGTTTCCAATACCATAATTAAGCCATGTGGTTCGAAAATTTCGGCCCCGGCTCGCATCGCATCAATTACATTTGCAAACTGATTTCCATAAGGCAAATTGCGTTCGTAAAAACCCGGAACAACTGTCAGCCATTTCGCATTACATCTTTTGGCTGCTTCAACCGATTTTTTACAGGTTTCTACAAATTTATCCTTAAATTCTTTTTTACCTGTAGTTAAAGAAGTTTTCCAGTTATCGCCGCCATCTACAACGAAAACTCCCATTCGCATTCCAAGTCGAGCCAATAAGGCACCAATCTTCTCTTGCTCCTCTACAGGTCGGTTTAAGTAACCGTTATCTTCAATGGAGCGGAAGCCCTTATCGTACATGAATTGAATTTGATCGAGAAAATTTTTACCTGCGTGATTAGCGAACATCCCCTGGTGTGGCGCATAATCCATATTAAAAGTTTTGTCACTCAGTATCGCGGTCGATTTTTCAGCAGCAAAGGTTTCTGTAAATCCAGCTCCGGCTGTAATGCCACCTGCGGTTAACAGGCTATTTCTTATAAATTCACTTCTTTTCATTTGTTGGTTTTTAAAAATGTAAAGACTTAGTTTTTAATTAATTGCTTAAATCCGTTTGATAAAGTATCGGCTATAGATCCATCCTTTTTTCGGTAAACAAAATAAGCTTCCAGGTATTTTCGATTGGCTACAAATTTTAAAGCATCATCTAGATGCATGCCCATTAAGGCATTATCATACCCATCGGCTGTAATGGCATCTTGTGCATATACGGTTACACTGATCATTTCATTATCCAAAGGATAGCCCGTTTTCGGATCAATTAAATGAGAGATTGTTTTTCGTCCGCTTTGATGGAATTTTCTATAATTGCCCGATGTTGTAATCGCTCCGCTGTTGGAAACTGCGATATGCCTGATTACTGGTGTGCCATCTTTACCTGGTCCCTCGATGCCGATTTTCATTGCGGTTCCGTCTGGTTTAGGGCCGGCAATTCTAATTTCACCACCCAGTTCGGCTACGAAGCTTTTAATTCCTTTCTTAGTCAAATAATTTGCAATCAGATCTACACTGTAACCTTGTGCAATGCCATTAAGATCGATATTTACACAAGGTGATGATTTAGTCAGCATGTTGTTTTCCAGTTTCAGTTTCTCCATTCCTGTGCACTTCAAAATGGTTTTAATTTCTTCGGCAACTGGTTCCCTGTTATTTTCTGCAGGACCAAATCCCCAGGCTTGAACCAGTGGAGCCACAGTGATATCAAAAATGCCTTTGGTGTCACGGTTAATTTCAAAACTTCTTTCTAAAACAGCATTTAAATATGTGTCGAGTTTCGCTCCCTTTGTTGATGAATTAAATTGGTTGATGAGCGATCCCTTTTTGTAAAGAGACATCGATAAATCAATTTCATTCAATAAGCTATCGATTCCGCTTTTGGTAGCAAGGCTATCAGCAGCATAATACATAATGTGATAGTCTGTTCCCTGGGCTAAACCCGTAATCTTATATTGGTTCAATTCTTTAGAACTGAAAATCGAAAAGATTAACGGAAAGCAGAGAAACAGATATCGGTACATTATTTCAGCTATAATACCTTGGTTTTTCCGGGCATAGCAATTGGATATAACCCATTCGCATCAGGCATCAACTTAGGGTTTGCGTCCCAGGCAAAACGTTCGGGCATTAAACTATTGTCGGCAGCTAAGGCTTCATCCCATTTAATGGTTTGCCCAGAATAAGTTGCATATCGGCCAATTATGCCGGTTAAAGTGCTATGAGCGCCATATTCGGCGTTGTCAAATTTATACTCCCCTTTTGAGATGGCATCGAAAAGCTCATCATGTTCGGTTTGATATGGATTTGCATTTCCTTTTGTATTGTGATTATAGATTACATTTCCTTTCCAATCCCACAACTTCGCCTGGTTTCCAGCCGATAAATAGATCTTTCCTTTTGTACCCTGGAAAGTTTCGTCCACCCGGTTAGGAACGCCTTCGAAATGTTTGCATTGGCTATAAACCACCGATCCATCTGCATAGGTTAATTCCACAGCGTGATTATCATAAATTTCTCCATAATCTTTTCCAGTTCTCCAGGCCCTGCTTCCCGTACCCTGCACTGAAACGGGATGTGTACCTTTTATCCAATTTGCAATATCGATATTATGGACGTGCTGCTCCACAATATGATCGCCACATAGCCAGTTAAAATAATACCAGTTTCGCATCTGGTACTCCATTTCAGTTTGATTTGCCTTACGCGGATTCACCCAAACACCACCACTATTCCAAAATACCTGACCAGAAACGATATCGCCAATGGCGCCCTCTTGAACGCGTTTCATCGCTTCGCGATAGTTGGCTTGATAACGGCGTTGCAACCCGACAACAACGTTGAGCTTTTTGCTTTTGGCAATTTCGGCTGCGGCTAAAACTTTCCGAATTCCCGGTGAATCAACTGCAACAGGTTTCTCCATAAAAACGTGTTTTCCTTGCTTAATGGCTTCTTCAAAATGGATTGGTCTGAAACCAGGAGGCGTTACGAGCAATACTACATCTGCCAAAGGAATTGCTTTCAAATAAGCATCAAAACCAACAAACTGACGTTCTTTAGGCACGTCCATTTTGTCGGCAAATTTGGTGTTTAAAGATTGGTAACTGCTATCCAAACGATCTTGAAACGCATCTGCCATGGCTACGAGTTTGATGTTGAATTTAGTGCCTAGTGCTTGAAATGCTGCACCCGTACCTCTATCTCCACAGCCTATTAAGGCAATTTTAATGGTATCGCTTCCCGAAGCATAGGCTCCGGCAAGCGGAATGCTGCTTAACATAGCGCCACCTGCAAGCAAGGCAGATGATTTTAAAAAATCTCTTCTATCGTTTGTGTTTGGTTCGTTTTTCATTCCTGATTTTGGGTTTGTGGTTTTATCAGTTCGGTTTATAAATCTTTTATAGGTTGTTTATTATAGTAAGCTTCTATTTCTGCTTTACTTGGGGCTTTAACCGGGCGGACCAGGCGCATGCCAACAAAAGGGGCTTCAGGAAACCACCAATTGCTTTTCGGAATTTGTGGATCAAGCTGTTTCCAGGATGGGTCGGAAGCCAACCTGACTGTTGATCGAAGATTTTCAGCTGCTTCATCGTAAGAGCCGCCACGAACAACATGTGGATATAGCTTTTCGGGCTTAGCGACAGGGTTTTCAGCTATTTTACCTTCACCGAGCTTATAGAAATCAGCAACATATTGATCATAGGTCCATTCGCTCACATTGCCATGCATATCAAACAGACCCCAGGCATTTGGTTTCTTTTGCCCTACCTGATGTGTTTTATTATCGCTATTATCGGCAAACCAGGCATAATCATTTAATGTTGCGGCCTCATTACCGAATGAATAGGCTGTGTTAGATCCAGCTTTACAAGCATATTCCCATTCTGCTTCGGTAGGCAAGCGATAAAAAATACCTGTTCGTACATACAGCCATTTACAAAACTGGATAGCGTTATATTGGGTCATGCCCACTGCTGGCTGGTTGTCTTTTCCCATACCAAAAGTCATATCCAGATAAGGCTTTGTGGGCCGTGTAACCGCATCAACCTCTGCTGGAACAGCAGCTGTACTGGCTTGCTTTTCGAAATCACGATACAAAAAAGGTTCGAAAACATTCCAGGTTACTTCGTACTTGCCCATCCAGAAAGCAGCTAACTTTACCTGGTGAACGGGTTGTTCATCTGGTTTTCCAGTTTTGCTTCCCATATAAAATGTACCTGCAGGAATTGGCTCCATGTCAAAGCTCAACCTGGTGCCGTCAATATTCTGGGTATACGATTTTTGAGTTTCCTGAGCATAGATTTGCAGGCAACTAATTGAAATTAATGCAAATGCGAAAATTGTTTTAAACATAATTTTGGTTAGAAATGCCTGCTGAAAGGCATTTACGGTTACTCAATAATCTGATTACTAAAGTAATTAACCAATATTAAACTGACGAAATTTAATGTAACAATAAAGGTATAGTTGACAATTAATCGCAGTTCTTCGCACTAGCGCCTATCAACTACTTTATTACTGATATTGGCAAAACCAACTAAGGTTTCCCATCTCGCACCAGGGCGACGATAATACACAAAAACCTGATAGGTGTTTTCTGTTTCGAAAAAGGAGCCTTCAAAAGGCTGACTTTCCAGAGTCTTGGTTTCGTTATTGTACCAGGCATACTCGAAATCATATATCCCTTGCTTCAGCATAATATTGGCATAAAACTGTTTCCGCCCTGCATCATAAATCATTTTGTTTTCTTTACTTAAAGTATAGTTATTAAAACGACCAATTACATAGGCATCGCCATTGGCTGATGGGGCAGGAGCATTCAATGTGAAAAGTACGCCCATATATTCGGCTTCAGTTTTGTCGTCTCTTCCATCAGTATTCTTGATGAAGAAATTGCCATTCTCATCATATTGGTTGGCAAAAGCACCGGTATTTCTCGGCGCATCCTGAAAAAGCATGACGTTTACCGATTCACTATCGCGATAAATATCTTTCACATTATCGGCTTTGTATCGTAAACTTCTGGTGTCAAATTTTCTGAATTCATTATCACCCCAAAAATCGTTGGTGGTCAAATCATTAAATACAAGTTGATTAGGGCGGATAAACGAGGGACGGGTATTTATTTGTGCGGTATTGGAGTTGAAATTCTGCATCACAATCGCCTTCAAATCCTGATAAGGATTAGGAATAGGCATGCTGTGATTGATGGTAAAATTGATCTTTTGCTTTGTATTCCGATCTGCCACCTGCATAGATTTGGTAACCTCTGCTGCCACGGCCACCTGATTATCTACAATATAAAAACGCTGCGATATTGCCGGCTGATTTTTATCGCCATCGAGGTAAACCTTTAATATATAATTTCCACCAATTTTTAGCTGTATCTGTGTATTAGGGAAATTTAATTCATAGTGGGTATACTTCCTGGTGGTGTTCGATGAGTAACGGTAGTAAATGATTCTATCGTCATTAAAGCCGCCTAGATAATCTATTGTTGATATTCTTGATGGCTGCCAGTCTGAAGTACAATGCTCTATAGAATACCAATAATTTTTAGTTCCAGCCAGCAAATCATCGAACGAAAAGGTGATGGTCTCCGAAGAATTTAATTGGATAACAGGTAAACTTTGCTCACGGGTGCTGTTATAACAAAGAACCGTTTTAATATTAGGGAGGTATATTTTATTCTCGTAAACGAAGTTTTTATCGGTTTGTGAAAAGCTTAGGGTGGGGATGAAAAATAAAAGTATTACGATTAGTTTTTGCATGGTTAAAAGTAAATAGTATTAACCACAGATGAAAAGGATAACCACGGATATTTTTTAATTGCGTTAAAAAGCATCATGTATATGATTGAATCGTATCTCTAAACTAATTATTTTGCATAAGTTTCATTACGGATTTTGCTCTCGTTTGCCGTGTCTCCGCGGAAAGAAATGACAATAAAAAAGCCACAGAATTTTTTCTGTGGCCTAATTTTTTAATCTGCGAATCTGCGGCAAAAACTAGCTTTCCAGCTCCATAATTTCGGCAGCTAAATTTTCCCATTTCGTTTGGTTGCTATCTAAATCCTGTTTGGCAGCTAAATAACGTTTGTTGGCTTCGGCCAATTTATCAGCTTTGCTGTAAACATTTTCATCAGCCAATTCTGCTTCAATATTTTTTACTGCTGCTTCCAGTTCTGCAATGGATTCTTCAACCTTTTTCAATCCATCATTCAATTTTTTCAATTGACTGGCCGTATTTGGTGTAACAGCTTTTGGCTCTTCTTTCTTCTTTTCAGGCATTTTTACCGGAATAGGTTTCGATACCGGAATTTCACGTTTGCTGTTCCACTCTTCATATTCGGCATAGGTACCAGGGTATTGCTTAATCTGTTCATTTTCAATAAACCAGATTTTATTTGCAACATTATCCAGGAAATACCTATCGTGAGAAACGGCTATAAATGTGCCTTCAAATTGTTGTAAAGCCTGAATCAAGATGTTAACAGATTGAATATCTAAGTGGTTGGTAGGCTCATCGAGAATTAAAAAGTTCGAATCTGTTGTTAACGATTTTGCTAAAGCCACACGAGATTTTTCACCTCCCGATAACACCTTAATCTTTTTGAAAACATCATCTCCTGTAAATAAGAAACAGCCTAAAATACTACGTAACTCCGTATCTGTATGTTTCGGTGCGAAAGCTTGTAATTCCTCCAGAATGGCATTGTCAAGATGAAGCGACTCCAACTGGTGCTGGGCAAAAAAGGTAGTGGTTACATTATGACCGGTTTCGCAGAAACCTTCAAATTTCTCGGTTCCGGCAATCATCCTCAATAAGGTCGATTTTCCTTTACCATTCGCACCAATCAGGGCAATTTTATCACCCTTCTCAATTACTGCTTCAGCATCTTGAAGGATGTGAACATTAGGGTAATGTTTGGTGGCGTGTTCGATACGAACTACATGTCGGCCTGATGGTTTGGTAAATTTAAAACTGAAGTTTACCGTCGGATTATCGTCATCAACGTCATCAATGCGTTCCATTTTATCTAAAGCTTTCATCCGCGATTGCGCCATTTTAGCTTTCGATGCTTTTGCCTTAAAACGTTCGATTAAACGCTCTTCCTGCTTAATTTTTGCCTGCTGATTTTTAAACTCACCTTTTTGAATTTCCCCACGTAGTGCTTTTTCTTCCACATAGAAACTGTAATTTCCAGCATAAACGTTTAATTTTCCTTTGCGAGATTCGACCGTACGGTTTACAATTTTATCAAGGAAATACCTATCGTGTGAAACAATTACAATTGCCCCTTCAAAACTCGCCAAGTAGGTTTCCAACCATTTAATGGAAGGTAAATCCATGTGGTTGGTCGGCTCATCCAAAAGTAAAATATCAGGGTCTTGCAATAAGATTTTAGCCAGCATCACACGCATACGCCACCCTCCAGAGAAGGTATTTAGTGGACGGTGTTGGTCTGCGGTACTAAAACCCAAACCTGCCAAAATTTCATTTGCTCTATATTCAATGTTGTAGCCATCCAAAGCTTCAAATTCCTGCTGCTTATCGCTTAGCTTATATAAAACTTCTTCACTATAATCAGTTTCAATTTTTTTCAGTAGCTCTTCAATCTCATCGTGTAGCTGGTTTTGTCGCTCAAAAGCTTCCATGGCCACATGCAAAATACTATGGTGCGAATCGTAAGAAAGCAAATCCTGGTTTAAATAGCCGATTTTTAAGTCTTTTGACATAGAAACCGTACCCGAACTAGGTGCATACTCGCCAACAATTATTTTTAAAAGTGTTGATTTTCCTGTACCGTTGGCGCCAATTAAACCAGCTCTATCACCGGGTTTAATGTGCCAGTTCGCCTCGTCGTATAAGGCTCTTGAGCCAATTAGGAATGTTAAATTATTTATTGAAATCATTTCGGCTGCAAAAGTACGAATTTTAAAGGCTTGTTTTATTTCTAAAATCAAATAGGAAGTTAGCTTGATATAGCCAGTTTTTTCAGATTTAGGAAAGCAAAGAAACTATAATTTCTGTTTTTTAGGCGAAATCGAGAAAATCGGTCGTCAAAGTTAAATGATGATGAACAGGCAAGAATCTATTTCATTAGTCATCCCCAATAAAATAATAATACATTTGGTTTAAAACCAAACAGCCATGAGCAACGAAAACGTTAAAATTATCAGCAAGGAAATCCTATCAGATAATTGGTATACTTTAAACAAAATCAAATTTGAGTATAAAACCAATGGTGGTGTAATTGAAACGCAGGAACGCGAAGCTTATGATCGGGGAAATGGTGCTACAATTTTACTGTACAATAAAGAAAATCAAACGGTTATTTTAACCCGTCAATTTCGGTTGCCAACCTACATCAATGGCAATGAGAGCGGAATGTTAATTGAAACCTGCGCTGGTTTGCTGGATAAAGATAATCCTGAAACGGCCATCAAACGCGAAACCGAAGAAGAAACAGGTTACAAAATTAGCGAGGTTAAAAAGGTTTTTGAAGCTTATATGTCGCCTGGTTCTGTTACCGAATTCTTTATTTTTTCGTAGCAGAATATTCAAAAGAGATGAAAGTAAACGACGGTGGTGGCCATCACGAAGAACAAGAGAACATCGAGGTTCTGGAACTGCCTTTTTCAAACGCCCTGGAAATGATTGCAACCGGTGAGATTAAAGATGGCAAAACCATTATGTTATTGCAGTATGCAAAAATAAATGATTTGATGGGCTAATTGCCTCGGCTATCTGCTTCATTCTAACTTATCGGGGTCTCATATACTTTTCTAAAAAAATAACTCCCGATATATTTTGATGTTAAATAAATCTCCGTACATTTGTACTGTAATAAAAATAATTACAGAATGAATAATAGCCGGTTTCCGATTTCATTACACATTTTAACCTTGCTCGATGATGCGAAAGGTGCAGTAGTGAGCTCAGAATACCTGGCTGGAAGTATTAACATTAATCCGGTACTGGTACGAAAGGAGATCATTAATTTACGTAAGCATGGTTTTGTTGATAGCAAAGAGGGGAAAGGCGGAGGTTCATTTTTGGCAAAAAGCGCTTCTGAAATTAATCTTGGTGAAGTTTATCAAGCAGTTAAAAGCAATAATATTCTGGGGCAAAGTAAAAACGAGCCAAATCCTAAATGCCCAATAGGGAAACAAATTAATCAACACTTAAATACACTCTACAGCGATGCAGAAAACGCGTTAATCGAAAATTTATCAACGCAGACACTGGCTGATTTTGCATTAAAATTTAAATAAAAATTTTTTATCCAAAACTGTAATAAAATAAGTTTCAGTTATGATCTTCCAATCTTATTCATTCATTCACTCATTCAAAATTCACTCATTCAAAGATTCAATATTCACCAATTAAAATAAAATAACATGAAAGTAGCACTAATAGGCGCCTCAGGATTTGTAGGCAAAGCCCTTTTAAATGAATTAATTAGCCGTGGAAATGAAGTAGTTGCCATAGCCCGTGACGCCACCAAAATTGAAAACGCTGACGAAAAAGTAAGTAAAGTTGCGGTAGATGTTTTGGATACCGATCAACTTGCAGAGGTTTTAACGGGAGCAGATGCGGTAATAAGCGCATTTAACGCGGGTTGGACTAATCCAAATCTTTACGATGATACTTTGGCTGGTGCAGAGGCAATCCTGAAAGCAGTAAAAGCATCGGGAGTAAAACGTTACATTTTTATTGGCGGTGCCGGAACTTTGCAAATTGACGGAACCCAGTTGGTTGATGGTCCCGATTTTCCAAAGGAAATTTATCCTGGAGCATCTGCTGTAAGAGATTATTTCAATACTTTAAAACAAGAGAAAGAATTGGATTGGGTGTTTTTTAGTCCCGCTATTGAAATGCATCCAGGTATTACAATCGGTAAAACCGGAAAATATCGTTTAGGTAAAACCTCACCGGTTTTTAATGAAGAAGGTCGCTCAATTTTATCTGTTGAAGATTTAAGTATCGTTTTGGCAGATGAATTGGAGAATGATGCACATCACCAGGAGCAATTTACTGCCGCGTACTAAGGAAATAAATTATTAATGGAAGGCGGGAACTTGATGTAAAATATAATGATCTATTTTAAATGACGATTTGCGAACAGGATACAAATCGCCACTTAAGTTGCAATCCATTTATATTAGGCGTCTAACATTTTCCATCTTCCATTACCTTCCATTTTCCATATTTTATTTATCTTCGTGGCATGTATCGCCTTATTAAACCAATTTTCTTCAAGTTTGACCCCGAAAATGTTCATTATTTCGTTGTTAAGCGATTAAAGTGGTTTAATGATAAGTTTCCTTTGGGTAAAACCATTATTCGCAGCAGTTTCGATGTTCATATAAGAGGTTTGGAGAAGGAGGTTTTCGGTATAAAATTTAGAAATCCGGTAGGTTTAGCTGCAGGTTTTGATAAAAACGGTGAGTATGTGGAGGCGTTAAGCAACCTAGGCTTTGGTTTTATCGAAGTAGGTACAGTAACGCCAATGCCACAGCCAGGGAACGATAAGCCACGCATGTTTCGTTTGCCAAATGATGAAGCCTTAATCAATAGAATGGGTTTCAATAATAAGGGCGTTGATGTAATGGCAGAGCGTTTGCGATTGCTTAAAGACAAACATCCGGATATAGTTGTGGGTGGAAACATCGGTAAAAACAAAGCAACGCCGAATGAAGATGCCGTAAGTGATTACATTAAATGTTTTGACCGACTATTTGATGTGGTAGATTATTTTGTAGTCAATGTAAGCTCGCCAAATACTCCAGGTTTGCGAGAACTTCAAGAAAAAGAACCGCTGAAAAATATCTTGAATACACTGCAGCAGCGAAATAAAAAAAACGATATCTCTCGACCAATTTTACTAAAAATTGCACCTGATTTAACAGATGCGCAACTCGATGATATTATTGAAATTGTAGCAGAAACAAAAATAGCAGGCATTATCGCTACCAATACAACTATTAGCCGTGAAAATTTGGCCACCGAAAAAACTTTAGCCGCAGAAATGGGCGGCCTAAGTGGTAAACCGGTTAAAGAGCGTTCTACGGAAGTGATTCGCTATCTTTCAGAAAAATCGAATAAAGCTTTTCCGATTATTGGGGTTGGCGGAATCCATTCCCCACAAGATGCTCAGGATAAATTGGACGCTGGTGCCTGTTTGATTCAGCTTTACACCGGTTTTATTTACGAAGGTCCCGGACTAATCAAATCAATTTGCAAAAGTTTGGTTAAATAAGATTATGGAAAGATCCATGAGAATTATACTCTTAATATTTTCTCCATCTTTTTGCCTTTAGCCAGTTCGTCAACTAGCTTGTCTAAATATCTTACTTGCCTAGTCAACGGGTTTTCGATCTCCTCAATGCGATAGCCGCAAATTACACCTGTAATTTTTTCAGCATTAATATTTAGTTTAGCCTGCTCGAAAAAAGTTTCGAATGTCACTTTTTGATCGACAAGCTCCTGCTGTTTGTGCTCATCAAATCCAGTTAACCATTCTATCACTTGTTTTAGTTCTTGTTCTGTTCTGCCTTTGCTTTCAACTTTGGTTACATAGTGTGGATATACCCCTGCAAAAGTTAGCCTGGCAATTTTTTCGTTATGAGATGCATTTTCTTTCATTTTTCCAGTTTTTCCGAAGGATAAAAATAAGAAAAAACGAAAAAAATATATCGCTTTTAGTTTTCAAAAGTCGAATCATAACACTTAATGATGGTATCGAAGAATAAGATCGATACCATCATAAAAAGCTATTCGTATCCGTGTTCGAATTTCAAGCATGCATAAAACAGCTAAGTAATTATGCGGCTTGGTTTAAAATTCCACATCATCCGCCAGATTACCCCCTTGTTCTGCTGCAAAAATTTCCGCATATTCCTTTTGCTTTTCTTCTCGATATTTATTGAACAAGTCTAAAGTTTCAAAAGGCTCATCATTCGTGATAGGCATCCATTGCATCGCTACGGCCTGGAAGTCGCCCAGGTTAATCCCAAATTTTTCTTCGATCCATAGTGCCCCGTCAACACCATATTCATAAGCGGCTTGCCTGGCACCATTTAATTCTTCATAAAAATAGCGGTCTGTCTTCATTTTTTCCAGGTTTATTGCACCTTCCTCTGTAAGCGATGCCTGTAAACCCCCAAGTTTTGGATGCTGATCGGCCTCCGAAATATTTTCCAAATTCCATGGTAACTTCAAATGTATGGTCTTCCTGCATCCTAGTAATCCAAATTGCCGAAGCTTCTTCAAAAACTGCAGGTTCGATACCTAGTAGTTTGCAAATGTCTTTCACATCAATTGCAGAAGCCATTTTTGCTGAAATTGCCGCATAATCTTGTATGCTTACCCCGTGAATAGGTTCTAATAATGGATTGCTCATGGCGATAAAGTTTAGTTGGTTTGGTTATTATGATCTCTTAATAAGCTGCCGCGATGATGGAAGTAATGGCCTCGATAATTTTTATAGTTTGCGAATTCATCATTTATAGGTTTTGGTTTGATAAATTAAACTTTAGGCTATAATAGTGGGTTTAAAATGTTATTGAGCAATGGAAATATTTTCAGAGAGTAAATAATTAAAATTCAAAATCTTATTCATCTCCATTTTATTGTCCACATTTTCCATTCGAGATCGATATGCATCGCCATAAATGAAAATATGTGTATTTTCTATCTGATAGTATTTTAAACAGAACAAAGACTGCACAACTGCTTGATTGCTACTTTCATCAAATACAATTTCGTAACCGATAACACTATTTTTGTCACGTTTATAAGTTAAGATATTGGGCTGGCTTGCCAAAAAGCTATCGATATTAAAAGCTGTTGTATCTGTCGACATCCAGATGGTAAGTTGCTTTAATCCGAAATCATTTTCTTTATGGTGAAGATCATAAATAATAGAGCGATCTATTAAAGTTCCAATTTTGATGTTCCCAAAAACCTGATTTTTTAAGTCTCCTGATTCTTTAATCTCAATTTCTTTCGGGATTTTAATGAGAATTTCCCTTCCCTGATTATTTATTAAGGTATCTGTTTTTTGCGGCAGTTTAGTGATCGGGTTGAGAACAATTTGAGGGTTTTTGCCTAGCTCAAGCTTCAAATTTTCAACCTTTTTTTGCATTTCTTTTTGACGAAGAACTGCATCATTCATACTTTTAAGGTATTCTTCCTTACTAATCTTCTTAAATTCTAGAATCGTATTTTTCGAGCCCGACAGTGTGGCATTATCTTTAAATTTGATTTTAAAAGCATCGCCATCAAACTCGTTTGCATAGATCTCATAATAGTCCTTATTCGGAATTTGGAGCTGACGGAAATTTTTGAGTTTTTTTGTTTCGATTGTGAATTTTTCGGGAAGTTCAAAAAACAGGCTATCATTTCGCTTTATAAAGTGGAAATTATAATCTACTACCTCTTGCATCAGGTCGCCGTTAAGCCCCCTAAATGGTTCTTTATTTTCTCTGTAAATGTCACTCACTTTCCAGTAGCTTTCCTTTTCCTGCGAACTACAACTTATCAATAAGAAAGTAAAACAAAGCAGTAATAATGGTTTTATTGCACTCATTTTAAAGGGATTTTTTTAATTCAATTTAACATTACATAAGATAAGCGTTAGCGCTTATCAGAATTAATATAATTAGGATTCGCAAGCTTTATTTTAGAATTTGTCGGGGTTCATCTATTATTCGTTGCAGAGATCAGAACTTATAATATCAAAACTGGAAATCTGAAACTCTAAATAGTTGCCCTTTAGGATAAGATTTTTCTAACACCTTTCAATCTTTAGCGGCAATCGATGAAATAATTATTAGATTTTGCAGATGATTATTCCAGGATCTTGACGTTAAGATGCAGATCTTTTATTTTCACTATTTGTGCCCTGCTGATTAAAGAAATACCATCCGTGATCAAATCAGGATTTACAGCTTTCATTTTATCTGTAAAAACGTTTTTTAAAATTAACTCATCAAAAACTGCATATTCCAGATCGCCCTTCGTTACACTGCTATAGCCCCCTATATTACCTAGGTATATGATTGATTCGCCATCAGTAAGGTAATTACTTTCTGGAATTTGCCTTAACTTATCCATTTTCAGCTTTGAAGTTTCAACAGGCATTCCGTTAAAATAAAGTTTGTTTTTATATTGCATAAACCCGTCTAAAGCATACGTTTTGATATACTTTTCTTCAAAAACCTCATTTTTCTTAGTTTCTGGATTGTAAAATAGTACCTGCTCTATTTCCACTTTCTTTTTGTCTGTCAATAGATAATTTTTATTGTCAGTTTTGACAAAGAGCCCTGGGAAAGTATTTGGGTTATACTTATTGAAGACTACGGCCTTACCTTCTCTTTGGAAATATAGAGAAGGGGAGAGTATCTTCTGAAGATTAGTGTTGGAGTAAAGGCTGGGATACCAAATACCATAATAGCCTTTTTCGTTACGTCCACTATCATCATAGCCGTAATTTAAATCACTATATATCGATTTTCCATCCGTAATAAATGATTCTGAATCATTAATTTTAATTTCGATTATTTTACGCTGATCTATATCTAGCTTCTTAATGGAGTTATCGTCAATTGCGAAAATCTGGTTGTTGTAAGAGAAGTATTTTTTAGAGATCACTGGCACTACATTGCTTCCATCCATGAGCTTCTCCGATTGATCTACATGGTCGTCATAATAGCCTTTTGAATTAATTTTAGAATGTTCACCAAAGAAATACAGCCCGTTTTTATCATAAAAATAATTTGCTGCAATATGTTTCAAAGATGGCTCATCAACTGGTATGGCTACCGGAGCGAGCGCATAGGATTTGATATCAAGGAAATACAGCTTTCCATTTGTTTTGGATTTATAAACAAAATCATTAACAGCAGTGAAATTTGAAATGTCAACTTTAACAGTCTTAATTCGTTCAGATGTATAATAAATATTTTTGTCATCTCGACAGAGGAAGTAAAACTCATCACGTAGAATGATTTTTAGCTTGTCTAAATCAAATTTGAAAGGGAAGTATTCTTTAAAAAAAATGGCGTTCCCAATGGCTAGGAGGGTTGTCTTATCATAATCAATTTTTGGATCTTTCTCAAAAGTGAAACCATCCCAATTTGCACCACCAATCATTTTATAAGCCCGCACCTCTTTTAGTTTGGGCATGATCATGTAACCTCCGATCACGAACTGATTCACGGTATCTGTTGTGAGCTGGTTATTCTGATGATTTGATTTTGCTTCTTGTCCGTTGCAAGAAGCCAAGACGATTACTAAGTTCATTAATGTGATAAGCTTTATTATTTTCATGTCTTTTTGCGTTGATTGATTTAAGAACGAATAGCCTAGGTAGGCTAATATAATATCTGATCGAGATAGACTTTGTAATCAGATATTTAAGGATGTTAGGCCACTAGGCCTGATACGCTTAGGTTTGGATAACGATTGCCTAACTTTTTAAGGAAATCATTGCCAATAATAATTTCTTCAAGGTTTTTTTGTACGTTCAATGAAAAAGTACTTAAACCTGTGTTAGGAAAGCTGAACAACAATGCAGAAAACAGGATAAGCTCTATCAGGTTTTCGTCAGTAGCCAACGAAATTCTAAAAGCTTTAACTTGATCTCCTTTTTGCCTGGCATATGCTTTTATTGTTCCTTCAAGCGGAATTTCGGTAATTGACGAGACCAGCAAACGAGCAGGTTTGAAAACAAAATAGCTGGAGATTTCTCCATCAGTATCTGTATCAAACAGGTGTAAATCATCTCCGCTTAAAACCAGATATTTCGGGGTTTGAACGGAATGAAATCTGACTGTTCCTAACATTGCCATTCCCTTTAAGCTATCTTTCAGGCTATCTTTAATAGAATCTTTCGTTGTATAATTTAGACCGGCATAATTAAAGGCATCAATCATTTTGCCTTCCATCTGTTCACTGATAGAGGAGAGCTCTCCATTTAAAAAGCTGTTTTTATAAATGGCGGCTTTATTCATTTCTGCGCTAAAATTTGTGTTGAGAAACATCTCTGCTTGCTTCTTCTTTTTTATCTGCATAAAATAGAAAAAGCCTCCGTATATGGCCACCATGGCAACGAGAAGGATAATAAGTGTGGTGCTCATGTCTTTTAGTTTAATAGGTATATGTAGATTAACTAAATAAAAATACACCTTGATGCTACGAGAATAAGACGTTGTTATTATCCGTGGACCTTTATTTTATATTCGTTCCATTCTGTTGAATATTTGAAAATGAGAGTGGGAGAGTTTGTTTTTACATTTTTTGGGGAGTACGTAAAAAACTGTAATATCTAATGTCGGTTGTCGCAGTTAATGGCAATATTATCAGAGGCTTTGTTTAATACAATAATGCTTGGGCAACCAAAAGAATGGTGCTCGAAACCGAAAATAACAGCTGGTTTATTTTTAAACAGGTAACCTGCCCATTGATTTTCTTCTTTATTTCCAGCCACAAAATTTAGAGGAGCTATTGATGATCTCCTTCACAATGGCAGGTGAATTATAATTCGCTTGGCCATGTAATGAATTCGATGATAACCAATTGTTATTAGTTTTAAAAATCTTTTCCCAAACTACCGCTAGAATGAGCGATCAATTTAGCAGATTTGGGAAAAGAATAGATGTCGATTAATAATTGAATTGTTCAATTTGGCTTGCGCCCCAAATTTTTATTAACCAGTAATTTTTAAAGATTGGATCAAACCATCTTTTATATCCAGGTGATATGCCAAAACAATAGGACTTCCGGGGAAGTTGCCAGAAACTTCAGTTTTTAATATTTGATCGGCATTTAGATATTCAATGGGTTTCATTGTCGCTTGATAATCCTTATTGGCTTTTTCTATCCAATTTTCTATTTCTTTTCTTCCATTGTGCGTTTTGTCCTCGTCAAAAACTACGGCTGTTTCATTAAAACAATTGGCATAAGCTATGCTATCAAAATTGTTTTGCGCTGTTACTAAATCGGTGATTACTTTTGGTAAGTTCATATTTTTGTTCTTTTAGATTATCAAATTGTGGGTACTGTTCCTCCGTCGATTACAAAATTGGTTCCTGTTAAATAATTAGCTCTTGGCGAAACCAAAAAGCCAACTAATTCCGCTATTTCTTCTGATTCTGCAGGTCTGCCAAACGGTATCCCACCCAAGGCATCCATAACACCTTGTTGAGCTTCTTCTACGCTGCTGTTTGCGTTTCTTGCAATTTCACCCAGCCATGCTTTCGATGCTGTAGTATTGATCCATCCTGGCGATACAGTGAGTACTCGAACTCCTTTTGGCGTCACTTCGTTTGATAAGCTTTTACTGTAATTTATCAATGCTGCTTTTGAAGCTGCGTAAGGCAACGTAGAATCGTATAATGGTAGTTTGCCTTGTATAGAGGCGATATGAATTATGACCCCACTTTTTTGTTCAATCATTTGTGGTAAAAATCCTCTGTCTAATCGTACAGGAGCAAGTAAGTTAGCTTGTAGCGTCGATTCCCAATCTTCATCTTTTAAAGCAGCAAAACCACCAGCAGGCGTTATTGAAGAACCAAGGTTATTGACTAAAATATCAAGCCTACCATAAGTAGAAAGTACTTCGTTGACTACTTTTTGTGAATCTTCTGCCTTGCTTAAATCGGAAGAAATGAAATGCAGATTGTTATTTTCTTTCTCAGGCGCATTTCGTGCTGTAATAATAACGGTTGCGCCAGCTTGTAAAAGCCTCTCCGCTATCGCTTTTCCAGCTCCTTTTGTGCCTCCTGTTACCAAGGCAATTTTGCCAGATAGTTCATTGCTAAAATTAAATTGATCCATTGTATAATTATTTATGGGCAAAATTGGTGTATACAAAAGGTTTGAACAAGTACGGAATATCGAATTGCATTGGGTTAAATTTTTCCCCTATTGTACAATTTGGAACATTGAACTAAGTTTGCTTTATGAAAGACAGAAAAATTCCATTGAACCTAAATTGTGGCCTTGATTTAATTGGTGAGGTGCTTTATGGCAAGTGGAAAATTCGTTTGTTGTGGTTTATTGAACAAGGACATAAACGTCCCAGTGAATTGCAAAGGAAAATACCAGAGGCTTCACGCAGGGTTCTAAATATTCAGTTAAAAGAATTGGAAGAACACGAATTAATTTCAAAAGTTATTTACCCTGTTGTTCCTCCAAAAGTTGAATACAGTTTAACAGATTTTGGAAAAACCTTAATTCCTGTAATTTCTGCTTTGGGTAACTGGGGAGACGAAAATGAAGAACGATTGCGGAATATCATTTTAAAAGTAGAGAATCAATGATTTGCCAATTTGATCATGGAGTATATTGTTAATGGCACATCACGTCGGCTTTTCAATTCTGGCGGGTTCAGGTGTAGCTGTTTAAGTTATCTTCAAAATTTTAAATAGTTTTTGAAAAACCCTATTAGCAGTTTGGTCTTTGTATATTATTTGTTAGAAAATGGAACGGATATTAGGTACATCCAACAACTTCTCGGACATAATAGTTTAAATACGACGCAATTTATACCCACATAACCGATGTTGCAAACCAAAGGGTTCAAAGCCCACTTGATTTTTTTTACAAAAATTATTGCATAAAAAAAGCATCCTTTGATCAGAAGGATGCTTTAAATGCCTTTGAGAAAACTCGCTAAAAACTATTTTGCTAAACCAGCTAAAACAGCATTGTTTTTAGCTAATTGATCGTTTTTAGGTTGAGCAGAGCGACTTCCTAACTCAATGTTAGTTGCTCTTTTTAAAAATGCTACCTCTTGGTGAGCTGTATTTTTATTCCTTCTGTCTTTTCTTTTTAATCTCGTAACTGCCATGGTAATAACCTTTTAATTATTTTATTTGTACAAATGGAGGTCGAGAGCGGATTCGAACCGCTGTAGAAGGTTTTGCAGACCTCTGCCTAGCCACTCGGCCACTCGACCTTGAAATTCAAGGTTGCAAAAATAGCAATTATTAATTAGTGCGCAAATAATATCTTAATTATTATCAGTCTAATTTTTAACCCGCACTAATTCAGCGCAAAAAATTGCTGCACTTACTGCTACATTTAAAGATTCGGCTGCTCCAATTCGCGGTATGGTTACTGGCTTATTTATTTTACTAATCACCTCACTGGAAATTCCTTTCCCTTCATTGCCTAACACAATTAAGCCTTCGTTGCCCCAATTGGTTTTGTAAATAGATTCGCCATCCAGCAACGCACCAAAAACTGGCAAATTATTGTATTCTAAAAATAATGGAAGGTTTTCGTAATAAATTTCAACCCGGGCCAGCGAGCCCATCGTGGCTTGTACAGTTTTAGGATTATAAGCCTCTACTGTATCTTCAGAACAGATAATCTTATCAAAACCGAACCAATCTGCAGTTCTAATAATGGTACCCATATTGCCTGGGTCTTGAACGCCATCTAACACCAATGTAAATTGATTTTGCAACGATTTTGGATTTACTTTTCGGTCTTTCGGCATATGTAAAATCGCCAAAAAACCTTGTGGCGTTTGCAAAGTACTAATCTTACCTAATTCAACGTTGTTTACTTCAAATAAGTTTATATTTGCAGGCAATTTGGGTAACAAATTGGATTGTTCGCTGTTGTAAAATATGCTGTGGATTTGGTAGCTCGAATGGATAAATTCTTGAATTGATTTTATGCCTTCAACCAAAAATAAACCGTGCTCTTTACGATATTTTTTTTGATGCAATGACTTTATAAAACTAATTTGAGACTTTGAAAGCATACCAATACTTGATAAATATAAAACTGAAAAGCACTGCAATATTACTATTTATTATTGTTTTAATTCAGAGCTGTTCTTCTACAAAGTATATTCCCGATTATCAATCAATTGTGAAAAAGGTTACAATTGATAGTGTAGATGCGCAATTTGAGGAGCAAGCTTATAATTATGTTCAAAAAGATATTCGTCCGCCATCGGCTTTTAGCATAAACGTACCCCTATACAATTTGTTCAATACTAAAGATGGCCGTTATAAAACCAATAACATTAAACCCTTTGGTACGCCTCCGGCAATTTTGGATAGTGCACTGGTAGAAATATCAAGAAATCAGATTCAGAAATTTTTAACGGGTAAAGGTTATTTCGATGCAAAGGTTGCCGCTGAAATTAAAGTAGAAAACAAGAAAGCAGAAATCGACTTCAAGGCAAACCAGGGTAAGGCATCGTATGTAGCAAAACTGAGCGACTCCATCTTTAGTAAATCAGTTAAGGATGTTTATGATCGAAATAAATCGAGTTTTACGCGTTTACATTCAGGTATGCGCTATGATGTAGATTCGTTAACGTATGAGCGTGAACAAATTTACCGGGTGATGAAAGAAAATGGTTACTTTTATTTCTTACGTCCTTATGTAAATTTTGATGTGATCGAAACCGAACAGCCACAAAAAGTAAATTTGCGTTTAAATATTACCAACCCAGCCACGGGGCCGCACAAACAATACAAAATCGGCACAACCTATATGATTATCGCTCCCAGTCCGGATGGTTTTCCAGATTCGTTGCGTAATTACGTAAACAGAGATACTACTGGCGGTGTTTCATTTACCGATTTGTCCAAAAGATATAGAAGAAACCCTATTCTTCGCTATGATTTCTTAAAACAGGGCGAACTCTACGACATCCGAAATGAAAATTTAACCTATGATCGCTTGTACGAACTGAATATTTTCAAAAATGTTAAAATTGATTATTTCAATCGCGATAGCACGGGCAATAAAATAAATCCAATTATCATGGTTACGCCCCAAAAGGTGATGAGCAATAGGATAGAGGGCGAAGTACCTTTTAATGGTGGTACGGTGGGCATTAATATCAGTAATACTTATACCAACAACAATTTATTTAGAGGCGCAGAGCGATTTGAGTTCCAAGTAAAAGGCGGATTACAATCTCGGATAGGAAATGGATCATCTCCATTTAGAGATATTTATCAACGCGATTTTTCTGTTAGTGCAAGCATTACCGTTCCACGCTTAATTATTCCATTTTACAACCCGGTATTGGGGGGAAATGGTATGCCGCATACTACATTTTCTTCCAGTTACATTTATGCCCTGCAGAAAGATGTCTCTGTAAGGAATATTTTTATTAACTCGATCACCTACGATTGGTTTGAAACGAAATCAAAACTACATTCCTTTACGCCTTTAAATTTCGAATATCGTTTTGGTAATTTAAGCGATAGTTTGGATGTAAATGAAGTTGCAAATAACCTTTATTATGCAACGTTGTTAAGACGTCAGGATTTAACTTTAGGGATGAAGTACAGTTATACCTTAAATGCAGATAAGTTAAACCAATTGCGAACATTCTTTTATCTAAGGGCAAACATTGATATTGCTGGAAACCTTTTGCAAGGCATTTCCAGGCTTGGTGGATCGGATAGCGATCCGGCCAATGATAACCCTGCGCGTATCCTCGGTTTGCCTTTTAACCAATACGTTAGGCCAGAGGTAGATCTAAGATGGTATAAACATCTGGGAGGCGAAAGGCAGTTTATTGCTCGCCTAAACACTGGAATAGCCTACTCTTACGGAAATTCTATTTTAACAGGTATTCCATTTGAGAAACAGTTTTTTGCTGGTGGATCTAGTGGTTTAAGGGCTTGGCAGGCTAGAACGGTTGGGCCTGGTAATTACAACAGAGAAGTCATTGGCTCAGAGACTTTAAGAAAGGCGTTGTTTGGCTTAGATCAATTGGGAACAATGCGCCTTGAAACCAATTTTGAGTATCGTTTTACACTGGCAAGAAAGTTTTTTGGGGCAACCTTAAGAGGAGCAGCATTTTTAGATGCTGGTAATATCTGGAATGTTCGTTTAGGGGAATCAATCAGTCAGCAGGTTACCGAATTAGATGAACTAACCGTTTTTAAATTGAGTAGACTGGCTAAACAATTGGCTATCGGTACTGGTTTTGGTTTGCGTTACGATGTACAGTATTTTGTTTTCAGGTTTGATGTAGGTTTGAAATTAAAAGATCCACAATTTGGGAGTGGCGATCAATGGGTAATCGGCAAAATGTTTTCGGGATCAAAAGCGTTTAAAGAACAATATAACTTAACGCATGCTCCAGATACCTATCGATTTGTTCAGTATAATTTTGGTATCGGTATGCCTTTTTAATCAACCAAAAAGTGTTAGTGGTTTCGGTTTTTCTGATGGAGATTTAAATGGGATTTCTTTAAAGGCCTGCCATCTTTTGCCATCATGTTTATAAACTGAAAACGCTGAAACTAAAAATTTCCTTTTAAACTTACGATCCTTAAACTCAGTAATAAGTTCCCGGTAAACGTCTGACTTTAGGTCTCTAAATGCTAATGTTACGTGTGGATTAAATTTCGGCCTATTTTTTTCGATTAATTTCATCGGCTTAGGTTCTTCATCTATTTGTTTCTTCAAATTCATAATGCCTTGATTCTGTTCTGCATCAATGTAAAATGTATGTTCTGGAAAGGAATTGAAATTCAATAAAATCTGATCAAACGACTCGGAATAGGCGGCATTATTTAGTGCGCTGAAAAAATTTTCCTCTTGCGAAAGTGAGGTTATCTTCACCGGATCATATAAAGTAAGGTGTACAGGGCGTTTAAGAGATTCGAAAACGTTAAACTTTTCAGATATAAAATTTCTTAAATCATCAATATCATCCATAATGTCTTTTGGAGGGATTAAACATACCAAAAACAAATTTTCCATATCTAAAATTACTAAAATAATTAGTAAAAACAATGTTGAAGTGAAAATAAATTTCGTTTAAAGGCGAATAAAATTTAGTTTGATGAGTCATCCCTCAAACAAAGCATTTGTTTCAACAAACATCCCGAAGCTATCATTGTTAAGCATTTATTTAAAAACAACTGTCATTTAATTAATAAATCAGATATAAACAAAAGCTAAAGATGAAACTACCGATTAAACTACTAATTATCGCAACAGCGATTTCATTCTCTGCATGTAAAGGCGGGGATAAAAAAGATGGAAATGCTAAAACCGAATATGCCGAGGCCAGTAATGATGAGGCCAATCAAATAGTAGAATATAACAACGTTTTAGTTGCTTACACAGATAAAAACAATACTTATTTGAAAAGCATGGAGAGCAATGTGCAGCGCATTGCCAGAGGACTGGAACAACCTAATAATCAATATGCGTTTATAGGTATTATAACACCTTTTTCGGTTCCGCATTTTAGCAAATCAACCATGAAACCTGAAACGCCACCAAAAGTTTTAAGCGGTGAAGATCAGAAGTTTTTTAAGGATAATGTATTGGCACTGAATGAATCATTTGAAAAAATGAAAAATACGTATAAATCGCTTGATGAATATATTAAAGCAGAAGATTTCAAAGATGATAAAGGTGTAAAAGGCAAAGCGCTTGTTGATTCTATTTATGCAATGAGTAAAACTTATTACAAATATGATGATCAGTTATTAACGAAATTAGAAATAATTGGTGATGATGCAGAACGAATTATTTTGAAAACGCATCCCCTTAAAGAATATATTTTTGCGATGAAAGACGACCGTAAAGCGGTAGCTGATTTTAATAAACTAATTTTGGAATCGAAAAATTATAAAGCTGATGAAGGTAAGATAAAGACTGCCTACACCGCATTGGAAGCACAAAACAAAAAACATACAGAAATGGATGCTCCAAATGCAGCTAAGTATCCAGGTAAGGATGATTCTTTCAGGCGTTTTAACGAAAGCTTTAAAGAGTTTTTAATAGAAACCAAAAAGGTGATGAGGGATGCTGCAACATCTGGTAAAATAACAGAAAATGATACAGAAAATTTAATTAGGAAGCACGAATATATGCGCACCAGTTACAACAGTTTTGTTGACTAGTAGGAGTGCCTGAAAATGAAAAAAACCGATAGCGAGGGCCATCGGTTTTTTGTATTATATCGATAATTGGTTACTCGAAATATTCTTTCATTCTTTCGAAGAAACTTTTATCGTTTTTACCGGGTTGCGGCTTGAAATTTGGAGATTCACGTAACTTCTCAAGTGCACTGCGTTCATCGCTACTTAAAGCTTTAGGCGTCCAAATGTTGATGTGAATAATTTCGTCGCCTCTGTGGTAAGAGTTTACTTCTGGTAAACCTTTTCCTTTTAAGCGTAATAATTTTCCGCTCTGCGTTCCAGGTTCGATTTTAATTTTCGCTTTTCCATCAATTGTTGGTACCTCAAGGCTCATGCCCAAAGCAGCATCAACAAAACTTAAATGCAAATCGTAAACTATATTATTGCCTTCGCGTTTTAAAGTTTCGTGAGGAATTTCTTCAATTAAGATAATCAAGTCTCCTGGAATACCGCCGTTTGGTGCTGCATTACCTTTGCCACTCATGCTTAACTGCATGCCTTCGCTCACACCAGCAGGAATGTTAATGGTGATGGTTTCTTCGCCACGTACAACGCCATCGCCATGGCAAACATTACATTTTGCCGTAATTTGTTGACCGCTACCATTACAAGTAGGGCAAGTAGAAGCGGTTTGCATCTGGCCCAAAATGGTATTGGTTACCCTACGCACTTGTCCACTACCTCCACAGGTACCGCAAGTACTTACCGATGATTTATCTTTTGCACCAGAACCATCGCAAGTTTTACAAACGATTAATTTGTTAACCTTGATTTTTTTCTCCGCACCATGAGCAATCTCTTCAAGCGTTAACTTAACTTTAATACGCAGGTTAGTGCCTTTAGCCACCCTGCGACCGCCACGTTGCTGGCCACCGCCACCACCGCCGAAAAAGCTTTCGAAAGGATTATGACCACCAAAAACATCTCCAAAATTACTGAAGATGTCATCCATGTTCATTCCGCCACCACCGTAACCACCGCCACTGGCACCACCAACACCCGCATGCCCGAATTGATCGTAGCGTTGCTTTTTTTCTGGGCTACTTAACACTTCGTAAGCTTCGGCTGCTTCTTTAAACTTATCTTCAGCCGCTTTATCGCCAGGGTTTTTATCTGGGTGATACTTAATGGCCATCTTGCGATAGGCTTTCTTTATCTCGTCGGCAGCCGAACTTTTGCTAACGCCTAATACGTCGTAATAATCTCTTTTACTCATCTTCTTTTTAAAATGATTGAATTTTGAATGATCGAGTGATAGAATGTATAATCATTCAATCCTTCACACATTCTAACATTCAATAATTAATTTACGCTCCAACTACAACTTTAGCGAAGCGAATTACATTATCATTTAATGTATAACCTCTTTCAACTTCATCAATCACTTTTCCCTTTAAATCTTCGGTAGGTGCAGGGATATTGGTAATTGCCTCATGAAAATCTGTATCAAACGGCTGATTGATGCTTTCAACATCTTTTAAACCTTTTTGTGACAGTGTATTTTTCAATTTAGTGCTCACTAATAGAATTCCTTCTTTAACTGGCGCAACATCAGCAGCAGTTTCCATGGCTTTTAACGCCCGATCAAAATCATCCAAAACAGGTAATAATGATACAATTACATCTTTACCTGCAGTTTGTAGTAACTCAACGCGTTCTTTTTGAGTACGGCGTTTGTAATTATCAAACTCGGCATATAAACGCAAGTACTTATCGTTAAGTTGTTGAACCTCAGCCTGCAATTTTTCTTCTACAGATAATTCTGGCGCTTGTTCAGTTTCTTTTATAGTGGCATCAGTATTTTCTGCGTTTTCAGCAGTATTTTCTGATGAATTTTCAGGATTCATTATATTTTCTTCTTTATCGTTATTTTTCTTCTTATTAAACATAATACTAGGCTGAATTTTTTTGTATTAATCTCAACTATTTTGCCATAAACGTAAATCAGCCAAGCTGTCAGATTTATGTTGTTTTATCTGAACAGATTGACAGCGGATTTATGATTGATAAATTTTGCTTTACGGTTTTGGCAGAAAGAAGCGTTCGAAATTTAGCGTTGCGATTTCAGATTTCGCAGCACGAAATCTAAAATCGTAAATTTAAATTCTTAAATGATTAGGCTATTTGTGCGCCTTCAAGCACCACTCCATTTTCGCATTTAATAATACGGGATGGAAAAGTGCGGATGATATGGTAATCGTGGGTAGCCATTAAAACCGCAGTTCCGGCCTGGCTTATTTGCTTTAAAAGTGTTACAATTTCTTCTGAAGTTTCTGGGTCTAAATTTCCAGTCGGCTCATCGGCCAAAATAATTTCCGGGTCGTTAAGTAAAGCCCTTGCAATAACAATCCGCTGCTGCTCGCCTCCGGAAATTTCGTGTGGCATTTTCTTGATCTTCGAACGTAAACCCACTTTATCTAAAACATCTTTGATGCGCTCGTCAATAAGTTTTTGATCATTCCAACCTGTGGCTTTTAAAACAAACTCCAGGTTTTTTTCTATGGTTCTATCTGTTAACAACTGGAAATCCTGAAAAACTACGCCTAATTTTCTGCGTAAAAACGGCACCTGGCTTTCTTTTAAATTTTTTAAATCGAAACCTGCAATATTTCCCTCACCATTTCCAATGTGTAAATCGCCATATAAAATTTTCAGTAAGCTACTTTTACCCGAACCTGTTTGACCGATTAAGAAAATAAATTCATCATTTTCGATGTGTAAATTTACGTTTGAGAGTACTAAGTGTTTCTGTTGAAAAACATCAACATTGCTTAAATGAATTACTGCGTGTCCTGCCATTTTATATTTCTAATTTAGCAATCTGCCCAAAAGGCAAATCTTTAACCATTTCCATAATGTACTCTTGTTTATCGCCCAAACCCAGTTTCTCCAAAGATTTATCTGGCCGATCTACCCTAAAGTAAGCCAGTAAGGTAAACTTATCATCTCGTAATTGTACGTAATCTGGAATTTTGGCGATGCCTTTAACTTTAACGATATACATTGTGCTCAAAAATAGCATTTCAATTTAGAAAAACCTTCAAAAATTGATCTAAATTGTAGTTCTGTCATCGCTAAAATCCAATTAAAGAATATTTCTAATATCGTTTCTAACTCTCAGCATATCTGGATAATTATTCTTACATTCTTGCACACCATCAGCATATTTATCCTTTATAAACTCATTATAATCTTTGCAGTTTTTAAAAATATTAAACTCTTTATTTTTAAAATCCCACAAAATCCCTTTGCCTGAAATCATGCCTTGGGCAGCAATGCCACCAACGGCTCCACCCACACCATAAGCAAAACCTTGAGCCCAAGCATTGGCTAAATTTGCTTCTGTATACAAATAATTATTTCCAGCGTAAAGTACCCCAACAAAGGCATTTGGGTTGCTATTTGTTTGGGCTCGATCGGTTTTATTTCTATTTAAAAGAATAGATTGAACATTGAAAAACAAATAGCCACGGTAACAAATTGCAAAAACATTTTTAATTTTTTTATCATTGGCGGCAGTGTAAAAAAAAGTATTTTGATTTAATACAATAGAATCTTTTTTCTTACCAGGCAAATTTTTAGGAACAACTTGGCTAGTATCACTTGGTATTTTATTTTCAAAATCCTGTTTTGTTTTGTAAACTCCGGTTGGATAATCCGAAACATATAAATCGGTGTTTGTTAAAATTTGTTGCTTGCTTGACTGTGCTAAGGACGAGTATGCGTTTGCAATTGCGAAGAAAAGAAATAGGAACTTTTTCATTTTTAGAAATCGATTTTTTTTAGGGCGTTTTTAAAGTTTAATGCAGAATTACATTTTTTATAAAATTAGCATTTCAAAACTATCAGCGAAAGTAAAAACAGTTTTTATCTAATCAAGTTTATCCATCCAGAATAGGTTTCAAAATCTTCATTAAAATAATGGTGTACCAATAAACTGCAGACGGAAGATCTCTTCCATTCAATTTTCCATCTAAAGGTTTATAAATTCCATTGCTTTGATAAACAGGTTGTCCATTTCTATTCACAACCCTAACAATAGGATTTGGAAATGCCAAGGCTGCGGGTATATTCCAAGTATCATCTACTGAATCGCCATTTGGCGAAAGGAGTTGGGAATTACAATTTTTGGATACACTTTTATAAAAACTTTATCGGTAATGGTGTTGCAGCCTGAATTAGAAATGGCATGCAGGGTGTAAGTTATATCTTCTGTGGGTTGGGCAATTGGGTTTGATTTTGATGGATCATCCAAGAAATCGTTCGGTGACCAATAATAGGTAAAATCATTCCCAATAATTTTGCCATTTAGCGTAATGGCTTGTCCCAATATGATTTTTTGATCTAAGCCGGCATCAACAACGGCATTTTTATTTACGTTGACAGTTATTTCAGCGGTTTCTGAACATGCACCATTTGATACCTTCACAGTGTAAATTTTGGTTTCAGTTGGAGATGCAGTTGGATTTGAAGAATTTGGATCTGATAATCCTACTGCTGGTGCCCATTGATAAATTGTTCCACCTGATGCTGACAGTGCAACAGAAGTACCTTCGCAAATGGTTGTCTGCTTAAAATTGGTAGCCAAAACTGGCGGTTCTAAAATGGATACGGTGGTAGCGGCAGTTGTGGAGCAGCCATTTGTGGCAACTGTAACCGTATATTCTCCAGCCATTTCCTTTGTGGCACTTATAATACTCGGGCTTTTTTCTGTTGATGAGAAATTTGGTCCCACCCAACTGTACGATGTTCCGCCGGAAGCATTTAAATGAATGGTTTGCCCGATACAAATTTGGGCCAAATTTTCTGCAACTGCTATTGGAAACGCCGTAACATTAATAGTAAATGGTGTGGTTGCAACCCTGCAAGTTGCTAAGCCAATGTTTTCTGCCGTAATTAAACGATATTGGTAACTACCAGCCACTGCATAAATATAGCTAACCAAATATTCTTTACCTACCTGTTCAGCAATATCATTCCAACCATTACCGTTATTGGCTTGCCATTGGTATTTTGGTTCTGGTAAACATCATGTAAAATTGTTGCTTTTAATAAATAATTAGCGCTTTGGCCCTCACATAAGTTGGTGCTAATATTATCAGTATCATTTATTGTTTGTGTGATGATGGGACCACAGGCTCGGAAAGTAATGTCATTCTATGTCAAATCATTTGCTGTTCCCCTAGGATTTTCATTCGTCATTTTTTAAGTTATTACACCCAAGTTTGTTGGCGTAGTAAAAGTTAATGGATATCTAACGCAATTTGTCGAACTCCCTCAAGTATATCTGGCGTAATAAATGTGCCAATTATTACCCCATTATTAGTAAATTTAACTCTAGGCTTTATTCCGGTATTTCGAAGAATATTAATTATCCATGAAGAGAATTCATAAGTTGTGCCCGGACATAAGCCTGTAACAGTTGATTGGTAAAAAATGCCTGGACTGTTGGAGGCATTAACCACCATCATATATCCATTTGGATCATTCGGGGTATGATTAACAATATTCTGCACCCAACCTGGATTTAACCTGAAATTGTTTTTGCAAAAGTGTAAGAGCCATCGTTTGGGGAACCAGCTATGTAATTGGTAATTCCATTATTTAGGGGAGGCCCGAAAGTACTTGCTCCAGAACCATAATCAACATTTACGATAGGATCTCCCAAGGCTCCACTGCAAGAATTTTTTGCTTAATCAATTAAGGCTATTCAAAAATTCGACTGTATTTACATTATCTGCATAATCCCAAAGTTTTGGGTGCTGACTTTCACCAAATGCAAATGTTGTAGTCTTTAAATCTGATTTGCTAATGATACATTGAATGTTCTCTGCTTTCTGGTTAAGTTTTATTTCAACTTCAGCCAAGTTTTCATATTCTTCATAAAAAATAACGGCCAAAGGCGATGCCAAACTTTCGTCCTCTTTTAATAATAGGAATCCATTATCGTAATGTTTGGCTGCATTTACCAAATAGATTGATTTATTGTAATCGTAGTTATTATTGTATTTAAAATGATTAATAATAGGTTGAAAGCTTTCAATTCCTTCATAAAACTTGGCAATATCGTATCCTTTAGGGATATAAATTTTTGAAACATTTCTACAGCCTAAACCAAAGTAGTCGAAAATATCATTTCCCAGATTTTCGATATCTTCCTTTGTCTCAGTTCCGTTAATCACAGCAACGCTATTTCTGTTTTTTCTGATGATGTTTGGCACCTTGCCAAAATAATAATCAAAATATCGAGATGAATTATTACTTCCAGTGGCGATAACTGCATCGAAATCTTTTAATCGTTCTACATATTCAATTTTACTTGCCAATGCAGGTTCAATGTTTAGCAACTCAGCAATTACTGCTTTAATTAATTTGTCATCTGATGAAGAAAGCTTTATCATGGCAATATTTCCAGAAGCAATTACACTCAAAACATCATGAAAACCAACCATAGGAATGTTGCCTGCCAGGATTAAACCAATCTTTTTCGGTGAAGAACTGAAGCTGATCGTTTTGAACCACTGTTCAACATCAGCTTCATTTAACATCTCTGCAAATGAGGATAAAGACTTTTTTATATTTTCTGCGGTAAACCAGGCATTGCTGTTTTCTGCAGTATAAATTGCATTTCCTAGTATGTCAGTAGGGTTTGTAAGCTTTATTCCTAATTTTTTGAAGGCAATTATTACTTTTTCTTTAGTTAAACCTGACATATTTAGAATTATTATTAAATGATTAAGTGCTATATTTGCATCGCAAAGGTAAACTAAGCAAAAGAATTAGACGAAAACATGGCAATTAAAATAACAGATGAATGTATAAATTGTGGGGCATGCGAACCAGAATGTCCTAATAACGCAATTTACGATGCCGGTACTGCATGGCGTTTTTCTGATGGTACAAATCTAAATGGTATCATCGACTTTGGTAATCAACAAATCGAAGCTGATTCTTCGCAAGAAGCTGTTTCTGATGAAGTTTATTACATTGTATCTGATAAATGTACGGAGTGTAAAGGCTTTCATGATGAGCCACAATGTGCTGCGGTTTGTCCGGTAGATTGTTGCGTAGATGATGAGGATATTCGCGAAACGGAAGAAGAGTTACTTGCGAAAAAAGCCTGGCTACACCAGGAGAATTAAGATTGTGACTATACGATTTTAAATTTCCACAAATTTAAAGTTTAAGATGAATATAAATCCCGATGAAATTCGGGATTTTTTTTGCCAATAATTATTGAATAGCTTGATAAACAAGCGATTTAAATTGCTCGCTCAGCTTGCCGTGAGAAAGTGGCCATTGTTGAACATAAATTTGAGCAACAACTTTCTTTTTTGGATCCACCCAAAAATTTGAGCCAAAAAAACCTCCCCAGCCATACGAACCAACGCTTTGGCCGAGTTTTTTACTTCCTTTGTCAGAGATGACTTCGAAACCCAAGCCAAAATAGTTATCGCCGAACGGAATAGAGCCAATTTGGTTTGTGGTCATCAAATCTACACTTCGTTTAGACAATATTCTTTTTCCATTTAATTCACCATTATTTAACAGCATTTGGAGAAATAAACCGTAATCTGTTGAAGTAGAAACCAAACCGGCACCGCCAGCAAAATAGCCGTTATTATTGATTGGATAATTAACGGTTGCACCTGGAAACGCACCATCTACCCAGGGTTTTACAGTTTTTGTAGTTTTATCTTCGGTGTAAACCGTTGCTAATCGATCTTGTTTTTCTTTGGGCAACGCAAAGTAGGTATCGTTCATTTCCAAAGGGCGGAAGATTCGTTCTCTAAAAAATTGATCCAGACTTAAACCTGAAGTTACTTCTACCAATCTCCCTAAAACATCCATAGCCAGACTGTATTGCCACTTTTCGCCAGGCTGCAAAGCGAGCGGCAACTTTCCTAATTTATTGATCTCGGTTTCCAAGAGTTTCTTATGGATAACAAAGCCAGCTTCAATACCAGCTTTAGCATATATGGCGTTCATCTCTGGCGATCCTATTTGCGCATATCCTAAACCTGAAGTGTGTGTAAGTAAATCCCTAATGGTGATTTCGCGTTTGGCTGGTACGGTGGTATAGCTACCATCTTTTTTATTGTACTTATCCAGCACTTTCGGATTTTTAAAAGCCGGAATAAATTTAGAAATGGGATCATCTAGTGTAAATTTTCCTTCGTCAAAAACCATCATCACCGCTACACAGGTCATGGCCTTGGTTTGTGAGGCAATTCTCAAAATATCATCTGTTTTAAACGGACGATTCAGTTGGTTTCCATAAGCCTTGTTATACACTGTTTTTCCATCAACAGCAATGTTTGCAGTGATGCCTTTAATCCATCCGCTATCAAGGTATTGTTTGAAGAGACTATCAATTTTAAAAAGTTCTTTTGACGATATCGGACTTTTAACCTCATTTAGTTGTGCATACGAACTATTGAACGTAAGCAACAGTAAAAATAATGGTATGTATAAGAATTTTTTCATGAGAAGGTATTTTCCTGCTAAATGTCGCATTTATTAGGGATAATCAACACCGGACAAGCAGATTTTCTAGCCACATGCTCAGCAACACTTCCCATTAAAAAATGATACAAGCCAGTTCTTCCGTAGGTTCCTATTACAATTAAATCAGATCCCCACTCGTCAGATTGTTGAATAATGCCGTGAGCCGCAGTATCTACCACACTCAAATAAGTTGTTTTTATCCCGTTACCGAATTTAGTTTCCATCTCTTTCAGCAAGATATGGCTGTTTTCTTCGCTGTTATCGTAAGTTTCTAAAAAAACAGGTGCTAAGGTTAAATCGGGGTTTACATTGGCAGGGATCGGTTCAATAATGTTTACCAATGCAACCTCAGCATCAAACTTTTCAGCCATGTCATATCCAGCTTTTGCAGCTTTTTCCGAACAAGTGCTATTATCGACAGCAATTAATATCTTTTTAAAATTCATCACTAGCAGATTTAAATGTGAACATCATAAAAATAACAAATTTGAATTCAAAATGTTAGCATTGATTGTAAATTGTTAGTTTTACGTCCAATTCAATGAGCAACATTAAATGGAAAATCAATACGGTATTTGTAGAATTGCAGTAGCTCCTTTGAGGGATGAACCATCAGATAGAGCAGAAATAGTTTCGCAGTTATTGTTCGGCGAACATGTAGAAGTTATTGGAAAAGATGATAGATGGTGGCTTGTAAAAAATGGCTACGATGGCTACGAAGGCTGGATGGATTTTAGGCAATTGGCTGCAATTTCGCAAACACAATTTGTAGAAATGAATAGTTGTGAATTATTGGCTCCCTTAAGTTTCGATAATGTTTTAACAGCTGCCGATGGTAGTGTTTATCATTTGAGCCCGGCGAGTAATATCCCATGTTTGGCTGATGGCTATTGTTTTGCTGGCCAAGAAAAATTTAAGGTCAACTTTGAGCCTCATGATACATCGAAGACAGATTTTAAAACAGAAATCGAATCCACAGCTAAATTTTTCCAGAATATCCCTTATTTATGGGGTGGCCGTAACCTTTTCGGTTTCGATTGTTCTGGATTTGTACAAACTGTTTTTAAAATGTTAAATATTAAGTTAAACCGAGATGCCTCACAGCAAGCAGAACAAGGCGAATTGGTTGGATTTTTAGCAGAAGTTAAACCTGGTGATGTCGCTTTCTTTGATAATGCTGAGGGTAAAATTACACACGTGGGTATTATGCTGAGTCCGAATGAAATTATCCACTCATCAGCAAAAGTTAAAATTGATCCAATTGATGATCAAGGGATTTTTAATAGAGAATTAGGCGTTTACAGCCATAAGTTGCGAATTATTAAAAGGTTTGTGGCATAAATGATAGGGTCGCACCATAATGCAAACTGATTTATGGTAGCACCTTTTCCAGTTTTAATTGACACTACTTAAATTAGGATTAGATTTCCATCTCCCAAATCATCACTTTTCTGTCATCTCCCGTAGAAATTAGATATTTTCCGTTTTTGCTCCAAATGATTTTATTGATAGAATGGGTATGTCCAAATTCTCCTTTTTCTAAATTTAAAATTTTATAGAGTTTAAAGTTTTCAGCATCCCAAAGTTTAATGCTTTTATCTTGGCTGCTCGTAGCAAAATAGGGAAGGGTTGGATGAAAGACAATATTATAAATCGTAAACATGTGCGCTGGAATGGTTTGTACCAATTCGTAATTGGGTAAGCTCCATATTTTCAATTGTGCATCTCGGCTTCCGGAAATCAAATATTTTCCATTAGGATGATAAGCTAAAGTAGTAACGGGTAACGAATGACCTTCCAAAGCTTGTTTTAAACTGTAATCCGCCAAATTGTAAATCCTTATTAAATGGTCTTTACAGCCAAAGGCGATTTCCGTTTCATCTGGTGAAATTGCAATGCACCTAACTGTATCATAAGCGACTTGAAACCGATAGATTTCCGAATAATCATTTAGCGACCAAACTGCAACCGAACCATCTTCACCTGTAGTTAATAATTCATTTTTGCTTTTGGCTAGTTGGATATCAAAAATTGGTTTCGGATGTGCGTTAATTCTTATAACTATTTCCTGTTTAGTTAAATCATAAACACTAAATGCGCCACTTCTTTCGCCAATAAATAACAAATTATTATAGCTAAGTAAACTATAAACCGAACTTTGTACAGGTGTTTTTACCTTTACGAAGGCCATGTTTTTTAACGACCATTCTACAACTCCTTTGTCATTTCCTGCGCTATAGAAAATACCATTCTCATCAGCATTTGCTAAAGCATAAACAGGATTTTGATGACCAGGAAAGGTGTGGAGATGTTTAAGCATATTCGAGTTATGGGTTGCATGTTACGAGTTACAGGTTAGGATTTAGATTAGGCAATTTGCCCCAAAAACTTGTAACCCGTAACTCGTTGCCTTATTTATGTCTGCTTTCTAGTTTCTTAGCAATATCTTTAATCGATAAACCTTTTTCTTTCAATAAAAAAGTCAGGTGGAAAATTAAGTCAGCTGCTTCGCCAATTAAATCCGCTTCAGTTTCTGCCAATGCGGCGATAACAGTTTCTACACCTTCTTCGCCAACTTTCTGCGCTATTTTATTCAAGCCTTTGCTGCGCATTTTATTGATGTATGAGCCTTCAACAGGGTTTTCATATCTATCATTGATAATATTCTCCAACTCAAAAATGAAGTTCTGGTTGTAATCTGTTTTAAAACAACTTCTACTTCCAGTGTGGCAAGTTGGACCAAGCGGATTGGCTTTGATTAATATCGTATCGTTATCACAATCTATATGAATAGATTTTACAAAAAGAAAATTGCCACTTTCTTCGCCCTTGGTCCATAATCGGTTTTTAGAGCGAGAATAGAAAGTTACTTTTCCTTCAGTTTGGGTTTTTTCAAATGCTTCGGCATTCATGTAACCCAACATTAGCACTTCTAATGTTTGCTCATCTTGTATCACTACGGGGACCAAGCCATCACTCTTACTAAAGTCTATATTCATTTGTTTAAATCTTTAACTGGATTTGTCATCCTGAGCAACGAAGAATCTCATTTTGTGAATTCTTAAATGAGGTTCTTCACTGCGTTCAAAATGACAAAAAATTATATCCTAACAGGAATTCCATTCCTCTTTAATTCTTGTTTCAAATCTGGAATTAATATTTCACCATAATGAAATACCGAAGCGGCTAATGCAGCATCGACACCGGCTTTTTGAAAAACTTCTGTAAAATGTTCCGTTTTTCCCGCTCCGCCAGATGCGATGATTGGTATGTTAATCATTTGGTTTATCTTGCTTAACAAGTTGCAGTCAAAACCAGCTTTTGTGCCATCATGGTCCATAGAAGTCAATAAAATTTCTCCGGCACCTAGATCTTCCGCTTTTTTGATCCAGGCTTCCGTTTCTAGTTCGGTTATCAATCTTCCTCCATTTAAATGAACAATGTTTTTGCCATCAATATGTTTAGTATCAACTGCTAAAACCACAAATTGAACCCCGAAGGTTTTGGCTAAATCTTCTATTAACTGTGGGTTTTTTACTGCTGCAGAATTGATACTAATCTTATCAGCACCAGCATTTAACAAGGCTTCAGCATCTGCAATTTCGGTTATACCGCCACCAATAGTAAAAGGAATGTTCAATTGTCTGGCAACCGATTTCACCATCTCAATCATCGTTTTACGACGTTCGTGAGTAGCGGTGATATCTAAAAAAACCAGTTCATCTGCACCTTGCTGCGCATATTGGGCTGCAAGTTCTACCGGGTCGCCAGCATCGCGTAAATCAACAAAGTTTACACCTTTTACTGTGCGCCCGTCTTTAACGTCTAAACAGGGGATTATTCTTTTACTCAGCATTTGTTTGAGTTTTCGTCATTGCTTGCATGCGAGGCACGAAGCAATCCTAAAGCACTTAGCTATCGCTGTAAGATTGCTTCGTGCCTAGCAATGACGAGTGTGTTAAATTTTATCTTTTCTTCTAGATGCAATTGTTATTAAAACTAAGGCAATTATAAAAGTCGGTATACAGAGAAGGAAGCACCACAGTCCACTAACTCCCATAAACTTTGTATAATTACCTACATATGTAAACATGTGCATTCCCCATAGAAACATTACGAAGCTAATAGGTATTAATATTAACCCAATAATTAACAGCTTCTTTGAGTTCATTCACTTATATACTACTCAACATCTTCAAATTCCAGTCTTTAATCTGCTCAATTGTAATTCTATCTTCGTAAATGGCTTTTCCGACAACAACGCTCCTAATAGGGTATTTAGCTAATTCATGAATATCTTCCATTGAACTAACACCGCCTGATGCAATTAACTTAATCATCGGAGAATGTTCTAACAATTTTTTGTACAAATCGACAGCCGCTCCACCTAATTTTCCGTCTTTGCTGATGTCTGTACATAAAAAACGAAAGAAACCAAGCGCCAAGCATTTATCAACGTAATCCATTAATTTAATCGGCGAACTTTCCATCCAGCCTGAGTATTTGATTACTTCGTCCAAAACATCAATGGCAATCACAATACGGTTTGCATAGTTGTCTTTTTTTGCAAAAGCTTCGCTCAATTCCTGTAAAAAGTCGGGATTGGTAATCGCTTGCGTACCTACAATCACACGGTGAATTCCTGCATCAAGCAAGTTAGTTACCTGCTCGATTGTACGGATTCCACCGCCGTACTGCACTTTCATTTCGGTTTTTTTAATGATCTCGAAAAGTGATTTCTGGTTGCTGAAATCACCTTTTGCACCATTCAAATCAATGATATGGATAAAATCAGTTCCATTTGAACGATATTTTTCTATCATATCGGCAATAGAAATATCATACTCGGTTTTCTGATTGTAATCGCCTTCTCGCAGGCGGACTACTTTTCCGTCCAAAATATCAATTGCAGGAATTATATACATTTTTTTTTAGTTAAAAGTTGAACGTGAAAAGTTATATAAATATGAGCCATTCCTCAACTTAAGTTTGAAAAATTTTTTAATATCTGTTCGCCAGCTTTTCCCGATTTCTCCGGATGGAACTGAACGCCGTAAAAGTTATCTTTTTTTACTGCTGCCGAAAATTTTAGTCCATAGTTGGCAGAGGCGATGTCAAAAGTAGGGTTATATTCAATAAAGTACGAATGAACAAAGTAAAATTGTGCATTATCTTCAACACCCTCAAACAATAAATTGTTTTTATGCTCAACATCATTCCAGCCCATATGTGGAATCTTGATTTGCAATGCCTTATCAAACTTTTTAGTCTTCACTGGTACAATATCCAATAGTTCTGCATCTCCTTCTTCTGAATGTTCGGTAATGAGTTGCATGCCTACACAGATTCCAAGTACAGGTTTTTTTAACGCTTTTATGGCGCTTACTAAACCGGTTTGTTCCAGTTTTTTCATTGCTGCACCCGCATGGCCAACCCCAGGGATGATAATGTGACTGTATTTATCTAAATCAGTCTCCGTATTTACCATTCCGTAAGTGATGTTTTGCCTTTCTAAAGCTGCGGTTAAAGAAAAAATATTCCCCGCTCCGTAGTTCACTATTCCAATCATAATCAATTAGGATTAAAGAATAAATAACAAAGAGTAAAGATAATTATCATTTTTCTTTGTTGGTTTATCCTTATTCATTTACAATACACCCTTTGTACTCGGTAAAACCATTTTCTCTGCATCACGTTTAACCGCCATTTTAATTGCTTTTGCAAAAGCTTTAAATATAGCTTCAATTTTGTGATGTTCGTTTTCGCCTTCTGCTTTGATGTTTAAATTACATTTCGCAGCGTCGCTAAAAGATTTGAAGAAGTGGTAAAACATCTCCGTCGGCATATCGCCAACTTTTTCACGTTTGAATTCAGCATCCCAAACAATCCAGTTGCGGCCACCAAAATCAATGGCAACCTGGGCCAAGCAATCATCCATCGGGAGGCAGAAGCCATAACGTTCTATGCCCAATTTATTGCCTAGTCCTTGAGCAAAAGCTTCGCCAAGTGCTATTCCAGTATCTTCAATAGTATGGTGTTCGTCAATATGTAAATCACCTTTGGCGATTACTTCCAAATCTACACTGCCATGTCTGGCTATTTGATCGAGCATATGATCGAAAAAGTTTAAACCCGTTTCAATTTTAGCCTTCCCTGTGCCATCCAAGTCCAGATTAATGGTAATATCGGTTTCGTTGGTTTTGCGAACGTGGTTAATTTTTCTGCTGCCTGCTTTTAAGAGATTATAGACATCTTCCCATTTTTGCGTTTCCAGGATAATGATGTCAAGCAAGGTTTCATGTTTATCTAAAGCTTCTGTAGACCCGAGTGCATCATTCTGGCGGAGAAAAATAGCTTTCGCTCCTAAATTTTTGGCCAGTACAACATCATTCAACCTATCTCCAATCACGTATGAGTGTTGCAAATCGTAATCGCCATTTAAATACTTGGTAAGTAAAGCCGTTCCGGGTTTGCGGGTAGGGGCATTATCCTTCGCGAAAGTTCTATCAATAATAATTTCACTAAAATTTACACCTTCTCCTGCAAAAGTATCCAGCATGAAATTATGGATTGGCCAAAAATTTTCTTCTGGATTTGATGGTGTTCCCAATCCATCCTGATTCGTTACCATCACCAATTCGTAATCCATCTCTGCTGCAATTTTGGATAGGTAGTACAACGACCGTGGATAAAATTTCAGCTTTGCAAAATTATCTACCTGCTCATCTTCCGGTTCGATATTTAAGGTTCCGTCTCGATCTATAAATAATACTTTCTTCATCTTTTTATTTCGTTTTCAAAATGGATAGTAGTTTATCATTTTCTTCTCTTGTTCCAACGGTAATTCTTAAACAACCTTCGCACAAAGTCACTTTCGAACGGTCGCGAACGATAACGCCTTTATCAACCAAACTATCATAAATTTGAGTAGCGTCCGTCACTTCCACGAGTATAAAATTTGCATCAGATGGATAGACTTTTTTAACAATATCTAACGTATTCAAATCAGCGGAAAGACGGTCTCTTTCGGTAACAGATTCTTTGATCCAATCGTTAACTTGTGCAATATTTTTCAAGGCCTCAAAAGCTAAATCTTGCGTGGCTTGATTGATGTTGTAAGGTGGTTTAATTTTGTTCAAAACGTCAATCACTTTTCGCGACGAAAACGCCATTCCCAAACGCAAAGCTGCAAGCCCCCAGGCCTTCGAAAAAGTTTGTAAAACTACCAGGTTTGCATACTCGGTTAGCTCCTGAATAAAGGTCTTTTGGCGAGCATAATTTATGTAGGCTTCATCAACCACAACGATGCCTTTAAAGTTGGCTAAAATTGTTTCAATATCTTCGCGGTTTATCGAATTTCCTGTCGGATTATTTGGTGAACAAATGAAGATTAATTTTGTGTTTTTATCAATCGTTTCTGCAATCTTTTCCATGTCTAATTGGAAATTCGGCAGCAAGCTGACTTTGCGAATTTCGACATCATTTATATTTGCAGAAACTTCATACATGCCATACGTTGGCGGAAGAACGATCACATTGTCTTTTCCTGGGTTACAAAAGGCTCGGAAAAGCAAATCTATCGCTTCATCACTTCCATTGCCTAAAAAGGTATTTTCAATAGGCACGCCTTTTATCTTACTAATGGCATCTTTTAAATCCAATTGTAGTGGATCTGGGTAGCGATTATAATTTGCGGGTAGGGGAGAACCATAGCTGTTCTCATTGGCATCCAAAAATACAGATGCTTGTCCTTTAAACTCATCTCTGGCAGTAGAATATGGTTTAAGGTTTTTTATATTTTCTCTTACTAATTCGTTAATGTCCATGTTATTTCTGTGTGATAGATAAAGGAGCAAGGGCCAAAGATGAATGACTTGGTATTTAAGCCTTAGTTCTACTTTTTGCTTTAAATCTTTGTTTTTAATCCTTGTTCTTTGATCTTATTGTAATCGCATTCTTATGTGCCTGCAAGCCTTCGGCAGCTGCAAGTGTTTCAACAGTATTTCCAATGTTCTCTAATCCATTGACCGACAAATGCTGAAAGGTTATCTTTTTAAGAAAAGCATCAGTTGACACACCCGAATACGCTTTAGCAAAGCCACTTGTAGGTAGAGTATGATTTGTTCCTGATGCATAATCACCAGCACTCTCTGGAGTAAAGTTTCCTAAAAATACCGAACCAGCGTTGATTATCAATGGAATAAGGTTCTCAAAATTGCTTGTAGCTAAAATCAAGTGTTCCGGCGCATATTCATTGGAAAATTCCATTGCAGCATCTAAATTATCGACTAAAACAACGTAAGAATTTTCAATAGCTTTCGCTGCAATATCCTTTCTAGGTAAATCAGATAATTGTTTTTGAAGTTCTTGAAGAGTATCAGCTATTATATCACTTGAGATAGAAACTAAAATTGACTGACTATCAACTCCATGTTCAGCTTGAGCTAGTAAGTCGGCGGCAACAAATGACGGATTGGCAGTATCATCAGCAATCACTAAAACCTCTGATGGGCCTGCGGGCATGTCTATTGCAACCTTATTTTGAACCATCGTTTTTGCTGTTGTCACGTATCGGTTTCCTGGACCAAATATCTTATAAACTTGGGGCACAGTTTCTGTTCCGAAAGCCATTGCGGCAACAGCTTGGGCACCACCAATCAGATAGATTTTCTCGATACCTAGAAGCACAGCACAATAGGCAAGGTAACAATTCGTTTTGCCGTCGCTTTGTGGGGGTGAGCACACTACGATTTCTTTGCTGCCAGCAATTATTGCAGGGGTAGCCAGCATCAAGAAAGTGCTCGGTAAAACTGCAGTGCCACCTGGAATGTAGAGGCCTACCTTTTCAATTGCCCTGGATTCTCGCCAGCAAACCACTCCAGGCATTGTTTCAATTCTATCTTCAGTTTTTAGTTGCGATTGGTGAAAAGTTTTGATGTTGTGATAAGCTGTTTCAATTGCTTGTTTCGCATCCGCAGGAATGGTTGATGCAATGACTTTCAATTCTTCTGCATCTAAATAAAGCTTTTCTAATTCTACTTTATCAAATGCTTTGGCGAAATTAAAGAGTGCTTTATCTCCATCACTTTTAACCGTTTTAATGATATCTACAACGCGTTCTTCAACCAATTTGTCGTCTTCAATTTGTCTCGAACACAATTCCTTGATCTTTGATGTAGATAAATCTTTATAATTGTAGACTTTCAAGGTGTTATGATTTTAAATTAACTAATAGTTAATATGTAATTAGGTGTTTTTTGTGCTATTTTAAGTGATAATTTTTTCAATTGGCATCACTAAAATTCCCTCGGCTCCAGCGGCTTTTAGGCTATTGATTTTCTCCCAAAAATCTTCTTCAGCAATTACAGAATGAACAGCAACCCAGTTGGGTTCGAACAAGGGAACTATTGTCGGGCTTTTAACACCTGGTAATAAATCGACAACTTTTTGCAGGTTATCTTTCGATACATTAAGCACCACATATTTATTAGATTTTGCGCTCAAAACCGAACGGATTCTCTGTAGCAATTCTGCAACTTCTGGGTTATCTGAAATCGATTTATTTCCAATTAAAACTGCCTCGGATTGCATCACATCTGCGAATGGTTTTAGTCCATTACTTTTAAGAGTTCCGCCAGTAGAAACGATGTCAAAAATGGCATCACTCAAGCCTAAACCGGGGCCAATTTCTACCGAACCAGAGATGGTTCTGATATCAGATTTTATTCCTTTTTCTGTTAAGAATTTTTCAAGAATTACCGGGTAAGAAGTAGCGATGGCTTTGCCATTTAAATCATCCAAATTTTGAATTTGGCTACCGGTTTGAACTGCAATTTTTAGGGTGCATTTTCCAAAGCCAAGCTTTTGTAAATACTCAACTTTAGCCTGGGTTTCAGTGATCACATTTTCGCCAACAATACCTAAATCGGCAATGCCATCCTGAACGTATTCTGGAATATCATCATCGCGAAGAAAAAGAATTTCTAATGGAAAATTTTGAACAGTTGATATTAATGAACTCTTGTAGTTTTCGAAAGAAAGACCACAATTTTTTAATATTTCTACGGACTTTTCGTTTAACCTACCCGATTTTTGGATAGCAATTTTTAGTGTTTTCAAAGTATTGAATATAGAATGAACAGGAAATAATTTTACGGAAAAAAAGTTTTGAAGTACAAAACAAACATATCATATCGCCTATCGGCGATGGTGTAAATGTAAGTGATGGTTCAAAGTTAAATTCATATATTTATTTCTGCCAGTATCAATACTTTAGCTGATATGCATTGGCAAATATAACGTTTGCATCGGTAAATCAAAAAATAATGGCACTTAATTTGCCTCATTTGCATTTTTATAATTGCTGTTGCTCACTTATTACACTAAAAATTCGACGCTTTGAAAAACTTTCGCTTTCTTTTTATCCCTATAATTATTTGTATATCTGCCTGTGGATGGTTTAAACAGCCACCAGAGATTGGCAAAGTGCTATCGGAACATTTTAAAAATAAGATTTATAAAGATTTTGATACTGTTGCTTTCGATAGCGTGTTTGTTTCCACTATGAATAGTTTATCAGAATTATTTGTAAATCCTAAAACTATTAAAGCTTATTATACTTCCACGACTAATGAGCCAAAATTGGTTACAAAATTCTACACCGATGGCGAATTAGATTCACTAGTTGCGTACTTAGAAAATAGTAAGGTGCACGGGTTTAATCCAAAAATATTCAAAACTGAAGAAATAAAAGGTTTATTAGCTGAATTAGCGACTAACAAATTTAAAAATGTTGAGGAAACCTATCCGGTAATTGCGAAACTGGAATTATTATCTGCTAATGCCTACCTTAATTATAATAATTATTTAAAATACGGTGTTGTAAACCCTCGCAATATTTTCTCCAGATATTATATTAAAGTAAAACGGCCAGATAGTTTGGGGATGACAAAGCTTCTGGCTTCTGAAAGTTTAATTGATACCTTACGTATAGTCCAGCCGAAATCACCCCAATATAGAGCTTTACAAGAGGCATACTTAAAGGCCGATGCATTGGATGAAAAACGTATTTTGCTTTTGAATATGGAGCGTTTTCGTTGGAAAATGCCTGAGACCGGCGACAATTACGTCCAGGTAAACATTCCTGATTTTAAACTTACCTGGTTTGATAAGCAAGATACTGTAATCTCGATGAAAGTTTGCGTGGGTGGTAAACGCGAAAATGGTTACGACGAGAAGTTGAAGGCTTTTGCCAAATCTGGAAATTTAGATGATAAGCCTAAAAACCATGAAACCCCATTGTTGTTTAGTAAAATTAATTCTATACAGGCCAACCCGGTTTGGAATATTCCCGTGAGTATTGCGCAAAGCGAAATTTATTGGATGGCCAGAAAGGATCCCTACTATCTATCAAACAGCAACATTAACGTTTACTATAAAGATAAACTTATTGGCGAGCCAGATACGATAAACTGGAGCAGATACTCACGCGATAAACTTCCTTTCAAGTTTAAGCAAGGTTCGGGCGGTGGTAATGCTTTAGGGAAATTTAAGTTTATATTCGATAATAGCTCCAGCATCTATCTTCACGATACAAATAACAAGAACGGTTTTAACTTAACAAATAGAGCAATTAGCCATGGTTGCGTTCGTGTAGAAAAGCCACTTGAGTTTGCCGAAAGATTGGTTGGTGATGGTTATATCTATGATAAACTTAGGGCGGAGGTAGATTTGCCGCCGGTTGACAGTACGCATAACAAATGGTACAAAAAGCGCATGGCCGCGAAAGCCGACACCACGAAAGCATTTAAACTTAAACCAGCTTGGTTTGGTCCAAAAAAACCAGTGCCATTAATTATTACTTATTTCACTGCCTGGGCTCAGAACAATAAAATAGAATATCGCCCTGATGTTTATCAAATGGACGAAAAGCTTTGGGTATCCATGAAAAAGTATAGGTTGTAGCTCAAAATTTACAACATTTTTGAGTAGGAAATTTGCAATTAAAATCCAAAATAATATATTTGTTAGGAAACATTTAAACAGATAAACCCGGTTACAGGATGTAAAAATTAGCGCTCAACCCTTGTCGCTGTAACCAATTCTATCTCTACTTATTTTATTACGATTGTTTGTGTCGGTTTTAATCCGATTCGATCTTTTCAGCGTCTCGCTGCATTTTTATGTAGCTGAGTGTCCCGTACATCTCATTTTTTACAACATAAAACATCAAAAACTAAATTTAACAATGGCTATTAATTTACAAAAAGGACAAAAAATCAATATCGGATTATCTAAAATTACTTTGGGTTTAGGCTGGGATCCAAATGAAGGTACTGGCTATGATTTTGATTTGGATGCTTCGGCTTTTATGATTGATGGAAACCGATTAATTCCTGTGGAAGAGTACTTCATTTTCTATGGCAATACAGATTCACCTGATCTTGCATTACACCATACAGGCGATGATCCGACAGGAGGAAATAGTGCTACAGGCGATGATGAAAGTATTCAGGTTGATTTGTCGAAGGTTGATACCAATATCCAGGAGATTCTTTTTGTAGTAACCATCCATGATGCCATTACCCGTAAACAAAATTATGGGCAAGTTAGAAATTCATATATCCGAATAGTTGATGATAGCACAGGTGAAGAAGTGGCAAAATATGAGTTGGGCGAAGATTTTTCTATTGAAACTGGTGTAGAATTTGGCAGACTTTATAAACGTGAAGGTAAATGGAAATTCGAAGCTTCAGGAATCGGGTATCGTGAAGATTTATCGTTCTTTTTATCAAAATATTTCAAAGGTCAAATTATAAAATAAATTAACAACGCTCTGTATGGCTATTAACTTAGTAAAAGGTCAAACTATTGATCTCCGAAAAAATGATAAAGGAGAATCTTTCGACTTATCAAAAGTGACGATGGGTTTGGGGTGGGATGTCCGACAAAAAAACACAGGCTTTTTAGGGAAACTTTTTGGTCCAAAAGAGGACGAGTTCGATTTAGATGCCATTGCTTTTCTGCTTGATGGAAACGATAAGCTTATGAATTTGGGCAGAACCGTTAATCAAAACGGCCGTCAGATTGGTCTTTTCGAAGGAGATGTTATTTTCTTTAACTCCATGAGACATCCATCGGGTAATATTTGGCTAACTGGTGATAACAGAACAGGAGCGGGAGATGGCGATGATGAACAGATTATTGTTAAACTAGATGCCTTGGATCCCATTTATCAAAAGATTGTTTTTGTAGTTTCGATTTATCAAGGGAGGCAGAACAACCAACATTTTAGCATGGTTGAAAATGCCTTTATCAGAGCTGTTGATGCAAAAGGGAAAGAAATTACTAGATACAGCCTTTCTGGAGATGCTTCGTTAAATGGTATGTGTACAATGGTTTTTGCTGAGGCTTATCGTAAAGATGATGGCTGGAAATTTCGAGCCATTGGAGAGCCTCATCCAACAGACAGCTTTTTGGAAGTTTTGAAAAAATACGCGAACTAAATAGATTTTATTCACAAATTCAGCAAAGATAACTTCAAGCTAAAATACAACCAAATATGGCAATTAACCTGCAAAAGGGGCAACGAGAATCAATTAGTGCTCCACAATTTACAGTCGGATTAGGCTGGGATACCAATAGTTCATCAACCGGTAGTAGCTTCGATTTAGATACCTCGATTTTCGTATTAGGTGAAAATAAAAGATTACTATCTGACGCTCATTTCGTATTCTACAATAATTTGAAAACGCCAGATGGGGCGGTAGAACACACTGGTGATAATTTAACTGGTGATGGCGATGGTGATGATGAACAAATAAAAGTTGACCTCTCAAAAATTGCAGCAACTGCTGCCGAAATCTGTATTGTGGTAACCATTCACGATGCTGAAAACAGGCGACAAAATTTTGGACAAATCAGAAATTCTTATATCCGAATATTCGATGGTACCAAAACCGAGATACTTAAATATGAGTTGGAAGAAGATTTCTCAATCGAAACAGCGGTAGAATTTGGAAGGATTTATAAACGAAATAGCGAATGGAAATTTGAGGCCGTAGGTGCCGGGATGAAAGATGGGCTTGAATTTTTCTTGAGTAAGTACAACTAAAACTAAACTAAAGGATGGCTATTAATTTATCAAAAGGGCAGAAAATTGATCTAAGTAAAGAAACCGGTGCAAAACTCACTGGTTTCTGCGTAGGCGTTAATTGGGGCGCAATAGAAACAAAAGGATTTCTCGGTTTATCTACCAATAAGCAAAGCGTAGATTTAGATTTAAGTTGCATTCTAATCGATGAGAACAACAATTTGTGTGATCATATCTACTCGCCGCTGTACAATATTGATTTCTTACAGCAATTTGGTTTGCCAAAAGGGAAATTGGTTTCATTGGATGGTGCTTTGAGGCATACTGGCGATGACTTGCAAGGAGATTCTGGTGGCGATGATGGATTGGATAATGAGATTATTACAGTCGATTTAGCTAAATTGACCCAAAAGTTTCTAAAATATTTTTGTTTTTGAATAATGTTGGGAAAGAGGATTTCTCTCAAATTCCATATTCAAAAATTAGAATGTACGAAGGTACACCTACGCAGGTGAAAGAAGTTTTTGCGTCATACAACGTTTCTGCCGAACAAAGTTATGCAGGTAAAAAAGCGCTGATTTTAGGCAACTTGTACAAACGTAATGATGAATGGAAATTCGATGCCATCGGCGATCCGACACCTGACACGTTTTTAGGGCAAACCATTCATTTAATCAGTAAATCTTATTTGTAATGAACATTAAAAATATAGAGGGTTTATCTGGCGATCAAATTAGGAGTTTGGTAGCGCAGGGCGGAAAATTTGTAATGTATAAATATTGCATCTCAGTAGTGGTGATGACATTCAATAACCCATCTGATTTCCATTTTATCCATCCCGGTAAAATTAGGGTAGGGCCTGGTTTAGGGCATTTGTTTACCAACTTTTTCTTAGGATGGTGGGGAATTACATGGGGCCCGGTTTATACTATACAAAATATTTATACTATTTTAAGTGGAGGAAAAGATTATACTGCCGAAAATATGTCGCATATAAACCGAAACGATCCTACTTATGGTACAGGAACTGGTTACAATATTCCTGGACAAAATAATAATGGTAGTACTTACAATGTGCCAAATAATAGCAACGAAACCGCCAGCACTTACCATATTCCTCAATAATTTTATATGAGAAGATTACCCGTTTACCTGCTGCTAGATACATCAGGTTCGATGAGTGGAGAGCCTATAGAAGCCGTTAAAAATGGAGTTCAGTTGATGATTAGTTCCTTAAGACGAAATCCTCAAGCCATCGAAACCGCTTTTTTAAGTGTGATCACCTTTGATAGTGTTGCACAACAAATCATTCCGCTCACCGATTTGGCATCTTTCCAAATGGTCGACTTAAAAGCTACTGGAGTTACGGCTTTAGGCGAAGCTTTACGATTGGTTTCCAACAGAATTGAAAATGAAGTAGCCAAAACTACAACCGAACAAAAAGGAGATTGGAAGCCATTAGTTTTTATCATGACCGATGGCGTACCAACCGATGATTGGTTGCCAGGTTTGGCTGAATTTAAGAAGCAAAAAGTCGCTTTCACTGTTGCCTGCGCAGCAGGGTCGGGAGCAGATACCGCTGTGCTTAAACAAATCACAGATAATGTTGTAAGTTTAGATACAGCAGATTCTGCGAGTATTGGTAAGTTCTTTCAATGGGTAACGGCTTCAATTGGTGTAACCTCTACAAAAGTCGAAGATGCAGGGAAGGAAATTAGTTTGTTGAAAGAACTTCCTCCGCCACCATCTGAATTGAATATCGTTGTTTAACAGAAAATTATGAGAAGACTACCCGTTTACTTTCTAATTGATACTTCGGGATCCATGTATGGAGAGCCGATACAGGCTTTGAACAACGCCTTAAGTGGGATGATTAATACTTTGAGGACAGATGCACAGGCACTGGATTCGCTTTGGATTTCGATGATCACTTTCGATCGTGAGGTACAAGAAATCGTTTCTTTAACCGAATTAGCTTCTTTTCAGCTTCCTGAAATTACTTGTCCGCAAAGTGGCCCAACCCATACAGGCCAGGCTTTGGATATGTTATATGACAAAGTTCAAAATGATCTGATCAAAGGGAATTCTGCGCAAAAGGGAGATTGGAAGCCGCTTTTATTTCTCTTCACTGATGGAAAACCTAGTGATCTGCAGTTGTATCGCGAAATGGTGCCGAAAATAAAATCATTAAACTTCGGCGCAATTGTTGGCTGTGCTGCCGGACATTCTGCAAATGATGCACTTCTAAAAGAACTCACACCTGATGTTGTTCATTTGGATACTGCCGACAGTTCTACACTGAAGCAGTTTTTTAAATGGGTTTCAGAAACCATCGAACAAGGTAACAAAAGCCAAGGAACGGGAGAAAGTGTTGCACTACCGCCCCCACCAAGTGAAATAACAATGGTAATCTAAATGGACGTACTCGGCATAATCAGTTTAGCAATTACCATCATTGGTTTTATTGTTAAAATATCCTCAGGTGGAGAAGACCATGATGTTCCCGCACAACACAGCTACAACGAACCGCTTGATCCTTTTCAGGATGGTACTTTAGATGGAATAGTAAATTGCTATGAAACTTTTAGCGTTGATAAATTAAATATGCATCACGTTGAACGTACTTTGAGAAATAGCCATCATACGAAATTTAGTTTATTGGCTACCCGTTTGGCGGGCAACTGCTTGTACTTAAGCGTCGGATTTGTAGATGTTTTTGATCGCAAAACCAAAACCGGAGAAATGAAGGGAGTCCATAATGATGTGGTTACTTACTTTTCTGTCAACCATTTAGGAGATAGCAAAAATATACTTATTTATGGCTGTTCCAGCTGTAAGGAACGTGTGCAGGATAGCTACAAAATCATTGCTGGCGAAATCCGGAAAGCCATTTTTGTATGATTTTAGCCTTCAGGATTTTTCTAAATATTTTAATAGTCTGGCTGTTTTTATATTCGAAATTGTTACCCCATAAGGATAAGCTAAATAGCAGATATAAAAGTGCATTTAATTTTTTCCAAGGTATTTTTCAGCCTGTTCTTAATTTTCTAAAAACCTTTATAAACCCATATCAAGTAGGGCAAGGCTTGGCGGTTGATATGACTCAGATTATATTGCTGATAATACTCTTGCTGATAAACAACTATTTTTAATATGAGAAGATTACCCATTTATTTTTTAATAGATATTTCCGAATCGATGGTTGGAGACCAAATCCAGCAGGTTGAAGAAGGTATGGCGACTATCATAAAAGCCATAAAAACTGATCCTTTTGCCATTGAAACCGTATGGATTTCGATTATTGTTTTTGCAGGCCAGGCAAAAACGTTAGTGCCATTGCAGGAAGTGGTGAGTTTTTACCCGCCAAAATTTCCAATTGGCGGTGGCACTTCATTAAGTAAGGGCTTGGGGCATTTAATGTACCAGATGCGGAAAGATATTGTAAAAACTACCATGGAACAAAAGGGGGATTGGAAACCTATAGTATTTTTGTTTACCGATGGGGTCCCCACAGATGATACTAAAACAGCAATTTCTGAGTGGAAGCAAAACTGGCAACGTACGGCAAACATGGTGGCCATTTCATTTGGCGATAGCACGGACACCCGAGTGCTATCCGAACTAACAGAAAATGTACTGCACTTTAAAAATGCCACCAGCGAAGATTACAACAAGTTTTTCAGATGGGTAACTGACTCCATTAAAACGAGTAGTATCAGTGTAGAAAATAATGAATCGGGCTTTGAACTGGCTAAGATGGATGGCGATACACTTTCAAAAATTGATATTTCAAAAGCACCAGTAAATACGCAGTATATCGATAATAATTATGTAGTGTTATCGGCCAAATGCCAAAACACAAAACGTCCATATTTGATGAAATACCGAAAGGTAATGAATGAATCGGGCTTTGAAGGCTTGGATTTACAAACACAAGCTTACCGTCTGGTGGGCGGCTTTCAAGTTGATAATTCTTACTATGAGTACTGCGATGAAAGTGCCGTACAGCAAAAAGTGAATAGCGAAGAGTTGATTGGAGCACCCGCTTGTCCGTGTTGTGGCAATCAGTTTGGATTGGCAGTTTGTGTATGCCAAAAAATTCATTGTATCGGCAACGAACCCATGAGTACTTGCCCTTGGTGTGGTAATTTTGGTAGTTATGGATATGGAGAAGGTGGCTTTGATGTAGGAAGAGCACAGGGTTAATCGTGCTCGAAACTAAACAATACATACAAAATCTGCTCAAAAGCAAAAACATTGAGGTTTCAGCCGCAAGGCAGCATATTTTTGAAAAATATGTTAACGAAACATTTAATATTGATGCCGTAAAACTGATTAAAGAAAAGCAACAAATTATGGTAGATAAATGGATTTTGAAAAACAAAATCGAAGATATTTTAGCCAAGCAAATTGTCATTCCAAATGCAACCGTTGGGAAACCCTATTATGCAAACCTACAGTTTGAAAAGTTAGGTTTCAGTGATATCACAAATGTTGAATTTGAGGGATTGGAGCAATATGGTTTAACTTTCAACCCAACTTTAAATGTAATTGAAGGCGACCCGAGCTTAAGTGGCGATTTCAAAATTAAAATGAAGTTTAATGTTTCAGGGGAGGAGTTGGATACCGAGGCACATGAAAAAATGCTTTCTTTAGTTGTGAATGCTAATCCAAAATCTTTATGGAAAAATATTGCCAGTGCTGAAGGGAAAGATGAAGATTGGAAAGTTGCTAATTATTGGAAAGAGGATAATACAAATGATTTTCAGCCGATAGGGGATAAACATATTGTTGTGGCTTCAAAACGTGGAAGAAGCCATGCCAATGTGGGGTCGTTTAGAGATGATGATTATGCCTTCAAACACTTTGACGAAAACGGCTGGAGTATAGTTGGTGTTGCTGATGGTGCTGGAAGTGCAAAATTAGCTCGCCAAGGGTCGAAAATTGCCTGTGACGCTGTAATCGAATATTTTTCCGATCATTTAAGTGAAGAGAAACTTAAGGGTTTTGATCAAATTCTTTTCGATTATCATCATAAAATCGGAGAGGATGCACAAAAAAAGATTAGCCATTTCGTTTATAATAACCTATCAAAAGCAGCTCAATTCGCACATTATAAAATAGAAGATTTCGCTACAAAAACAGAAAGTCCGGTAAAAGATTTTCACAGTACCTTGATTTTTGCACTTTTTAAAAAATACGATTTCGGTTATGCCATATTAACATTTGGCGTAGGCGATTGTCCGATAGGTTTATTGAACAAAGATTTAACCGACATCAAGTTAATGAATTGGCTCGATGTTGGCGAATTTGGTGGAGGAACAAGATTTATAACCATGCCGGAAATTTTTACGAGTGAAAAATTTTCTACTCGTTTTGGCTTTACATTAATCGAAGATTTCTCTTATCTTATGCTCATGACCGATGGAATTTATGATGCAAAATTTGTTGTGGAAGTCAATCTGGAAAAGCTCGAAAATTGGAAAACATTTGTAGAAGATTTGAAGGGCAACAATGAAGATGGTGCGGGAGTCAATTTCGAGTCTGATAATGAAAAAATTGCTGAGCAGTTATCTGCATGGATGGATTTTTGGAGTCCCGGTAATCACGATGATCGAACTTTAGCTGTTATTTTTTAGAGAGAAACTATGTCTACAATTACCGTTAAATCTTCCCTTACAGGCAAATCTTATCAATATGTAGATAATGGCGATCCGAAAAGTGGAACTGCAAAGAATGTTTATTTTAGCCCGGATAGAAAGTACGTTGTCGCGATTTTTAAAGAGAAACAAGATTTCAATCAAAAAGAAAGGCTGACCAAAATAGTAACTAAATACCTCAATCAGATAGAAACCAAAGAGGCTGGAAAGTATTATTTAGAAGAAATTTATCGTTGGCCAACTGATATCATCGAAACCCATGATCGCATTGGAATTATTGTTCCGATTTACAATTCTAAATTTTTCTTTTCCAAAGGTTATACCTCAAGCGATTTAATTAAAGGGGAAGAAAAAAATGGAAAATGGTTTGCCGCCGCCAAGTTTAGAAATAGGCAGTTCCCCTTAAGTTTAGATCAAAATGAATTGGGCCGCTGGCTTAACTATTTTCAAATTGGCGTTAATTTATCCCGTGGGGTAAAAAAAATGCACCAAATGGGACTTTCTCATTCCGATTTATCATACAACAACGTGTTAATAGATCCTTCAACTGGTTCTGCCTGTATGATTGATTTAGATGGTTTGGTTGTTCCTGGCATATTCCAAGCCGAAGTAATTGGAACTGCAGATTTCATCGCTCCGGAAGTTTTGGCTACTAAACATCTTGAAAAAAACGATCCCGCCAGGAAATTACCAAACCGGTTAACCGACTTACACGCTCTAGCTTGTTTAATTTACATGTATTTGCTGCATCGGCATCCCTTAAAAGGCGGCAAGGTTCATGATCTGGATACCGAAAAGGACGATTTGTTGAGTATGGGCGAGAAGGCATTGTTTGTAGAACATCCAACAGATTCATCGAACCGGCCAAAAATGAATCAGGTTTCCAAATGGGATACCTATTGGGCCGATGTGAATAAAATACCCTATAACATTACCGGTCCATACTTAAAAGCACTTTTTGATAAGGCTTTTATTGATGGTTTGCACAATCCTATGCAGCGCCCAACGGCTGAAGAGTGGGAAATCGCTTTGCTTAAAACTACAGATTTAATGCAGCAATGCAGCAATATTTATTGCGATCAGAAATGGTATGTTTTCGACAATACCTCTATCCCAAAATGTCCGTTTTGCGGCACCAGCCATAAAGGAACTTTGCCCATATTGGATTTATATTATCAATTTCAACCCTCGGTTTGGAAACCTGAAAATCACAGATTGATGGTGTACAATAATCAATACTTGTTTCAGTGGCATGTAAACAGAAATGTGGTTAGAAATGAAAAACTAACAGACGAACAAAAAATACCAGTGGGTTATTTTACTTTTCACGAAGGAAAATGGGTGTTAGTTAACCAAAAACTCACATCTTTGGTAGATAAAACTGAAGAAAAGGAAATTCCTATCGGTTCGATGGTCGAACTAACAGATGGAAAGAAGCTTTTACTATCTAAAGAGGATGGTGGAAGGGTAATTTTAATAACGCTTGCAAACAAATAAACCAAAATAACTATAATGAATAATAACATGTTTGATCACCCACTTTTAATTGCAGGCTTTGCGGTAGTGGTTGTTATAATGCTGATCATTGACTTAGGTCTCTTCAACAAAAAAAGCCACACCATATCCAATAAAGAAGCCATCACTTGGTCAATCGTTTGGATTTCTCTTTCAATGATTTTTAGTGGTGCTGTTTATTATGAGTTGGGTTTTGATAAATTCACCCAGTTTCAATCAGCTTACTGGATAGAGAAAGCACTTTCTGTAGATAACCTTTTCGTTTTTATTCTGGTGTTCAAGTTTTTTGATGTTGCCAATGAAAACAAGCACAAAGTGCTATTTTGGGGAATTATTGGTGCCTTGGTTTTAAGGGCGATCTTTATTTTTTCTGGCGCATTTTTCATTGAATTAACGTACTTAAATAAAATTTTGAGTCTGTTTGGAGTGGCTGGCTTTAAATACGACATCAATATCATTATGACGCTGTTCGGGTTATTCCTGGTGTACGCCGGAATAAAGTCGTGGTCGGCTGATGACGACAATGATGATGAAGACTATAATAACACTAGAGGAGCAAGATTAGTGAGGAAGTTTTTCAGAGTAAGCGATAAATACGACGGAGACAAGTTTTTTACCATGGAAAATGGGGTGAAATTAGCTACGCCATTATTGGTTGTTGTCGCGGTAATCGAATTTACCGACTTGCTTTTTGCAGTCGATTCTATCCCTGCTATTTTTGCGATTTCTAAAGATCCTTTCATTCTTTATACTTCAAATATTTTTGCCATTTTGGGCTTACGTGCTTTGTTTTTCTTATTGGATAACTTCATCCATTTGTTCAGTAAATTAAAATACGGATTGGCAATTATCCTGTCTTTTATTGGGATCAAGATGATTATTGCTCCATTCTTTCACATTGATTCAGTTTATTCACTGATTGTAATTGGAGGTGTATTAATCATATCGGTAATTTTATCGGTCATGTTTCCAGAGAAGGAGGAAGGGGAAAAGGTAGCGTAGAAGCAACTATTGCCGCTATTAAATTAGAGAAACACCAAAGAATAGTTAACTTCGCCAAGTTTTTAATCGACCGGTTTTATACCGGTCGATTACTTTTCGAAAGATTACCATGCAAGATAATACCACCTTTAATCATCAAGCCGACATCGTTAATAGTGCCATTAGATTCATAAACTCATGGTTTAAACAGTCTAAAGCGATTACTGAAGAGCTTAACGATTTCTTTATTTTACCTGGTAATAAGGTGATTGGCAAAGGGATTATTGTTAGCCGGCTGAAAGGAATTTTTGGTAAATCTGATGAATATGTTGGTGGGAGATATGATATTATTGATGTCAACTTTGAGTTGTTAGCCGATGGGAAAGGAATGGGTTTTGTAGAAGGTGTGGCCGGTTATAGAAATGTGATTCAGAAACAATCAAAAATTGTAAGCGGTCCGTTTAAGCTGTACTTTGCACTGCATAATGATCAGTGGAAAATCGTAAATATTGAATTTCCGGGGTTTGCGTACTAGAACTAGTTTATTATAATTGAAGTTCGCCTCTTTCCATAATTTTTCTATCTTTGGTTTTTAATGAATTTCCTTTATCCGGGCTTTCTTTTCGCACTATTATCGGTTGCAATTCCGGTCATCATTCATTTATTCAATTTCCGAAAATTTAAAAAAGTTTATTTCTCTAATGTTCAGCTTTTAAAAGAAGTTGAGCAACAAAATTCATCACGAGAAAAGCTTAAAAATTTAATGATTTTATTTTCGAGGATTTTAGCATTAATCTTCCTTGTACTTGCATTTGCGCAACCTTATATCCCGCTCAAAGGTCAAAAAACGACCAGCCAGAACAACTCAATTAGCATTTATATCGATAATTCTTATAGTATGGAAGCCATCAATAAGGATGGTAATCTGTTGGATGAGGCGAAACGGAGAGCAAAAGAGTTAATTAAAAGCTTCGGGGTAAATGATCGTTTTCAGCTTTTAACAAACGATTTCGAGGGAAAACATCAAAGATTATTAAATGCAGATGAGTTTTTGAAAGCACTTGACGATGTTCAGATTTCCGCGGCAAATAGAAATCTGCAGCAGATATTAAACCGGCAAGGCAATGTTTTAACTGGCTCAGTCAACAAATACAGTTTTATTATCTCAGATTTTCAGAAAAATATTGCTAAAGGACCAACATTATCAACAAAGAAAGAAATCCAATATGCTTTCATAAAGTTGAATGCTACTGGTTTACCAAATGTTGCTGTGGATAGCGTGTGGACACTTTCTCCTAACCACCAGCCGGCTGCAAGTGAGAAACTTGTTGTTCAGTTAAAAAATTATTCTGATGAGGAGGCGAAGAATATTCCTTTGAAACTAAGCATTAACAACCAGCAGAAAGGTTTAAGTGCAATGACTATTCCAGCAGGAAAAACTAAAACGGATACTTTGAGCTTTTCTGGCTTGAAAGCTGGCTGGCAAAAGGGGCAAATAGCCATTAAAGATTTCCCGGTTACGTTTGATGATACGCTATCTTTCAGTTTTAAGGTTGATGAAAGTTTACCTGTTTTGAGTATTAACGGAGCAAACGCAGGAAATTATATCAAAGCGCTTTTTGCTGCAGACAATTATTACAAACTCACTGAGAATGGAGAAAACAATATAAATTACAGTGATTTTGCTAATTTCGGTTTAATTGTACTTAACGGATTGAAAAATCCATCTACTGGATTGGCACAACAGTTAAAGACTTATTTAAATGCAGGCGGAGCCATTGCAATTTTTCCGGATTTAGATGCTAATATACAAACCTACAATGCTTTTTTAAGTGACTTGTCGTTACCTATTATTCAGAGTTTAAATACTACAGAAACTAAAGTAGATCAGATTGAGTTACAGAACCCTATTTTTAAAACTGTATTCGAAGATATTCCTAAAAATCTCGATTTACCAGTAGCTCAACGATATTTTTCTTTTGTTGAAAGTAATTCGGCTAACAAAGAGAATATTCTTTCCTTTCCGGGTGGGAAACTTTTTTTCGCTAAATACGGCGCTGGTAATGGTGCTGTTTATTTGTCAGCAACGGGCCTCAACACCGGTGATGGGAATTTAGCTCGGCACCCGGTTTTTGTTCCTTTAATGTACCGTTTGGCTTTAAACGCTGGCAATGAAATAGCACTGTATTATAATCTTGGAAACGATAATGCATTGGCCAGCAAAAAAATTAATTTGGGTAAAAATCAAACCTTAAAGCTAAGCGCTAAAAACTTCGAGGCAATTCCTGAAATCCGTCAGATTAATGGCAAAACGCTTATTTATGTCGCCGATCAAATAAAAAGTGCGGGCTTTTATAACCTTGCCTTGGCCGACTCCCTGATTTCTGTTTATGCTTTTAATGGCGGTAGAACGGAATCTGATATGCATTATTTGAATAAAACAGAATTGGACAATCTTGCCGCTGAAAGTAATTTGAAAGTATTTGATGCTGATAAAGATGCAGTAAAATTAATTGCAGGTGCTAATGAAATCGGACAAACTTTATGGAAACTTTGTCTAATTTTGTCGCTGATTTTTATTGCTGCTGAAATTCTGCTCATTCGATTTTTTAACAACCCTAAAAAAACAATATGAATCTCCTAGTTAAAAATGTAACCATTGCCGATCCGCAAAGTAGTTTTAATAAGCAGCAATGCGATATTCGGGTAATTGATGGTAAAATTCAAAGCATAGGAAAACTATCACCAGAAAAAGAAGAAAACGTTTTTGATGCTGAAGGTTCTTTCTTAAGTCCCGGTTTTTTCGATTTAAATTGCGCTGCCGGCGATCCTGGTTTCGAAACTAAAGAAGATATTCAAACTTTAACTGCTACTGCAAGGGCTGGTGGTTTTACTGGTTTGGCACTTTTGCCCCAAACCGATCCGGTTATTCAATCAAAATCGCAGGTAGAATATATCATCAACAAAGCGAAAAATAATCTGATTGATGTATATCCGTTAGGAGCCATCAGTCAAAATCGGGAGGCTAAAGAATTGGCAGAACTGTTTGATATGCAACAGGCAGGTGCTGTCGCTTTTTCCGATGGCGACAAAGCGCTGCAAGACGACGGTTTTATGAGTCGTGCTTTACAATATGCCAAGGGTTTTGATGCTTTGCTGATGGTTTACCCGGAAAATAAGTCCATTGCAGGCAAATCGCAAATTAATGAGAGCAAAAATTCGGTTCTTTTAGGTATGAAAGGCTTGCCAGCTTTGGCCGAGGAAATGCATATTGCCCGCGATATTTTTTTAGCGCAGTACAATGAGACAAAAATTCACATCAGCAATATTTCTACAGCTGGTTCAGTTGCTTTAATACGCAAGGCGAAAAAAGATGGCGTTCAAATTTCATGCGATGTTACAGCACACCATTTGGTTTTCACAGAAGACTTGCTGACAGATTTCGATAGCAATTACAAGGTGAAACCGCCATTACGTAGCAAAGCTGATGTAAAAGCACTTATCGCAGGTTTGAAAGATGGTACAATTGATGCCATCACTTCGCAACATCGCCCTGAGGAAATTGAATTTAAAAATGTAGAGTTTGAAATTGCACATTACGGTATCATTGCGTTGCAAACAGTTCTTCCATTATTGTTAAAGACAGGATTGGACGCCAGCTTAATTGCGGAGAAATTGGCGATTAACCCACGTAAATTGCTAAATTTAAATATTCCTGTAATTGAAGAAGGTGCTGTAGCTAATTTTACGGTTTATAATCCGAATGAAAAATGGCTATATAATGCGGTAAATAACTATTCAAAATCTGCTAATAGTCCACTTTTAGGAACAGAACTAACCGGAAAAGTAACATTAGTTTATAATAATCAACAATTGTTTAAGGATTAAAGAATAAGGAACAAAGAACAATATAAGGGGCAACGGTGAAGATTAAGCAAGGAGAAGATTTTATTAGGCTTACTACCTTTAATCATTCTTCTTTCATCTTTGCTCATTTAAATTTTAAAATATGGATAACAGAGTAAAAAAGGCGCTTGTCGCATCGTTAAATAAATATGCTGAAGTTGCGGCTATCAACGTAGAAGGTTTCGAAACAGAACTCATTGCGGCTTTCGAGCTTGATGTGAAGTTCATGGACAAAGTTGTTGCTTTTGACGAAGTCTTCGATTCGCATCCAAAATTTGAAGAATTGCGTGAAGTATTTTTCGACTTGTTGATGGTTAATTTCTTTAGCAGCGATGTTCAAAAATTAGAAGATGATTACTTAGAAAGCGATGAATGGGCTGATATCGAGGAAGAAACAATTGATAGAGGAACGGAGCTTTTAAATCTACTTTTATACATCAAAGAATGTAAAGATGAAGATATTGAGCCAGAGTTGGGCGATTTCTTAAAAGAGTTTTTACTAGTTGAAGACGATGAATTTCAAGATGAGTTTGAAATTTACGAAGAAATGATTAGCAATCAGCAGTTAGCCGAGAGCAGCGTAGAAGAGATTTGTAAAACCGCTCCAACGCTTAACATTAGCGAAGAAATGCAAGAATTATTTGTTCCTTTTATGGCTTTTTTCCTTGATGTAGAAGGTAGTGCAACCACCACAAAAGAATTAATTCAATTTAGCAGTAACAAATCCTTCGATTCGGCTACGTATATATTGATCACAACCATTAATAACTAAATTTAAAGAAAAGCTATGGACAAAAGTGCCTTAATTACCAAACTATCACTCAAGTATGGTTTCATACTTGCGGCTGTATCCGTTGCAATATCATTAACGCTACATTTTATTAATCCTGTAATGCTTTTTACCAATTTTGCATTGCCTTTTATCATCTTAATTATTTTTATCGTGCTGTTGGTGTTCGCAGGAATTACCATTCGTAAAGAGATCGGTGGTTTTTGGACATTCGGAGAAGCTTTTAAGTCTTATTTAATTATTGCTTTAATATTAGCATTGGTTTCAGTGCTATATAATGTGTTATTAATGACTGTTATTGATCCCGGGTTGCCAGCAAGAGCTGCCGCTGCAATTACAGATTCGCAAAGAGCGATGATGGAGAAATTTGGGATGGCGTCAGAGCAAATTGACGAAGCTTTAGAAAAAGCAGGTAATATGGAAGAAAAACTTGCTCCAACTTTGAAAAATTCATTCACAAGTTTTGGTGTGTCCTTGGCCATGTATGGCGTTTTATCTTTAATACTTGCCGCAATTTTGAAGAAAAAAGAACCAACAACTTTTAATACTTTCCCGAAAGAAAATTAGTAAATCTTATAAAATTTCGAACGTGCAGGTTTTATCATTTAATTTGATGAAATTTGCACGTTTTACTTTAAACAAACCTCGCAAGTTTTGGAAACTAGCGAGGTTTATGCTTAACAATGGATATATCAGTTGTAGTACCCTTATTTAACGAAGATGAATCGCTGCCCGAATTAACGGCCTGGATTGATAAAGTGATGGTTGAAAATAATTTCAGTTATGAAATTGTTTTAGTTGATGATGGAAGTACTGATCGATCATGGGAAGTTATCGAAGCACTTAGAATTCAAAATCCAGCTATTAAGGGTATCAAATTCAGAAGAAACTATGGTAAATCTGCGGCATTAAACGTTGGCTTCGAGGCTACCCAAGGCGATGTGGTCATTACGATGGATGCTGACTTACAAGATAGTCCAGATGAAATTCCAGAATTATACCGTCGAATTAACGAAGAAAAACTTGATTTGATCTCGGGCTGGAAGAAAAAGCGTTACGATCCCATCACCAAAACAGTTCCGACCAAATTATTCAATGCAGCCACACGCAAAATGAGTGGAATTGAATTGAACGATTTCAACTGTGGGTTAAAAGCATACCGGAGCGATGTGGTTAAAACCATTGAAGTGTATGGAGAAATGCACCGTTATATCCCGGTAATAGCGAAATGGGCAGGTTTTAATAAGATTTCAGAACAAGTTGTAGAGCATCGTGCCCGTAAATACGGAACAACTAAATTTGGCTTTAGCAGATTTATTAATGGTTTCTTAGATTTACTTTCCATTTTCTTTGTTGGTAAATTTGGTAAAAGGCCTATGCACTTTTTTGGTTCATTAGGAGTATTGAGTTTTTTTTTGGGAATTATCATGTCACTTTATGTACTGGTAGAAAAGCAGATTCTCATTTGGAAAGGCTTAGCCTATCGCGATGTAACTCAGCAGCCGTTATTTTATTTGTCGTTGGTGGCAATAGTGGTGGGTTCGCAGATGTTTTTAGCAGGCTTTATTGCCGAACTTTTGTCTCGGAACGCACCAGAAAGAAACCAGTATTTGATAGAAAAGGAATTAAAGTAGGTGGCTTCAATGCGGAAGGTTTATCCACTCAAACCCTCAACCTGTACACTTTCAACCCTCAACCTCAAAAATGTTTTTCTCTATAATCATTCCGCTTTATAATCGTCCGCAAGAAATCGACGAGCTTTTGTACACCTTAACTAAACAAACTTATTTACAGTTTGAAGTTTTGGTGATTGAAGATGGTTCTAAAAATGATGCCAAGAAAATTGTAGATTCTTATGCGGAAAAACTCGATATAAAATATTATTTCAAAGAAAACGCAGGACAAGGTTTCGCCCGGAATTATGCTTTCGAGCGGGCTTCAGGAGATTATTTCATCATATTCGATTCTGATATTCTGGTTCCGCCAGATTATTTGGAAATTGTAAGGAACTATCTTTACGAGCACCACTTAGATGCCTATGGTGGTCCGGATGCTGCACACGAAAGCTTCACACCAGTACAGAAAGCCATTAGCTACGCCATGACATCGCCTTTCACAACCGGTGGCATCAGAGGTAACAAAAAACATGTTGGCCAGTTTCATCCCCGAAGTTTTAATATGGGCGTTTCTCGCCAGGCCTGGGAAAAAGTTGGTGGTTTCATCTTAACCCGTTTAGGGGAAGATATCGAGTATAGCATCAGGATCCATGCAGCTGGCTTTAAAATCGGGTTAATTCCAGAGGCTAAAGTATTCCACAAACGCAGAACTAGTTTTAGCCAGTTTTATAAGCAATTGCACTTTTTCGGGAGGGCAAGGATTAATATTTATAAACACTTCCCAAAAGAGCTCAAGTTGGTCCACTTTTTTCCAGCAGTATTTACCATTGGCCTTGGCTTTGCCATTTTATGTAACTTCATCTATCCGCCATTAGCCTATGTTTGTAACTTTCTGCTTTTGGTGTACTTTATGTTGATATTTTTTCATTCCTGGGCTGTAAATAAATCGTTAAAAGTTGCATTTTTGAGCATTATATCTTCGTTCATCCAACTAACCGCCTATGGTTTAGGATTTATACAGGATTTATTTAAACGAGTGGTATTCAAACAACAATGATCAATTATCTAAAAGAAAGCACTTTTGCCGTTAACGATGTTATTCAAAAAGCATGGGGCATTACCAGAAAACACTATTTTTCTATCGCTACGCTCTGCTTTCTGATGTTTATCACCGCAAGCGCATCCAGCTTAATGGCATTTTTTATTAAAGATGTGAGCAAAGCGTTGAGTGCTGTAATGGCCATTATCTTTGTCTTTCTTTATTTTACCATCAATTTATCCCTATTCAAATACATTTTTCATTTAATGGATGATGAGGAAAATGATGTCAAAATTGTAGACACACTTCCAACACGGCAGCAAATTATTCGCTTTCTTATCGCTACACTCTATTTTGTTGGGTGTATATTAGGTGTTTACCTGGTGGTCATCTTAGTTGCGTTTCCGTTTATCTACACTGGGTTAAGTTTAGATGTAATTAAAAACGTTGCCATCTCGGTAGGTATTGTGGCCATATTTATCACCTGGCTTAGGATTTCTTTTTTTCCGTTTTTTATCATCGATAAAAATGTAGCGCCTTTTGAATCTATTAAACTAAGTCTTGCCATTACCAAAGGAAATTTCACTAAAATTCTTTTATTATTACTGGTTTTAGGTGGGGGGTATTTAATTTATCTGGTTTTTAATATGTTACACTGGCCATTTGTAGCCTTCGCAGTAAATATTTTAAGCTCATTTATTATTGTTCCGTTATCGAGTGTGGCATTAACAGTAGCCTACCGTAAAATTGCAGGAGAGTATAAGGGCGATGAACATCCAGATATTTTACACAATATCGTTTAGGTCTCAGCTCTCCAAAATGAGAGCGTTAAAAACATAGTAAATTTTATGCATTTTATTATTAACGAACTGAATATTAACATTAGAAAGGAGAAGCCCGTTTAAGGGTTTGGAGTTATGGGGTTAAAAGCGGCGTTAAGTAAACCTTTTGCAGCATTTGCAGTATGGCAAATCAATAAGTGGAAAAAGAATGCCGTTGAGGCACAAAATAAAATTCTTCAAAATCTTATTAAAACGGCGGAAAATACAGCTTTCGGGAAAGACCATCGCTTTGCGGAGATCAAAAATTATCAGGATTTTAAAGAAACTATTCCCATTCGCGATTACGAAGCTTTAAAAGGATATGTAGATCGGGTTGTTGCAGGCGAAAGTGATGTGCTTTGGAAAGGAAAGCCGCTTTACTTTGCCAAAACATCAGGAACAACATCTGGCGTAAAATATATTCCGCTTTCCAAAGAATCAATGCCTGAGCATATCAAAGCTGCCCGGAATGCCATACTCACTTATATTCATGAAACCGGTAAAACAGATTTTGTAAACGGAAAAATGATTTTTTTACAGGGGAGCCCTGTGCTGACGCTAAAAAACGGAATCAATGTTGGTCGCTTGTCAGGCATTGTGGCGCACCATGTTCCTGGCTATTTGCAAAAAAATCGATTGCCTTCTTATGAAAATAACATTATTGAAGATTGGGAACAAAAAGTAGATGCCATTGTAGATGAAACCATCAGCGAAGACATGACTTTAATTTCTGGTATTCCACCATGGGTGCAGATGTATTTCGATAAACTATCAGAAAAGAGCGGAGGAAAGAAAATTGCCGACATCGTTAAGAATTTCAGCTTGTTTATTTATGGCGGAGTAAATTTCGAACCTTATCGGGCGAAAATAGAACAAAGCATCGGCAAGAGAATCGATTCGATTGAAACTTATCCCGCATCAGAGGGTTTTATCGCTTATCAGGACTCCCAAAAAGATAAAGGTTTGCTGTTGTTGGCTGATGCTGGGATTTTTTACGAGTTTATTCCAGCGGATGAGTATCACAACGAAAAACCTACTCGTTTATCGCTTGGGGAGATTGAGTTAGAAACCAATTATGCGCTCGTACTTAATACAAACGCCGGTTTATGGGGTTACAGCATTGGCGATACCATTAAATTTGTTTCTAAAAATCCATACAAAATTATAGTTACGGGGCGTATTAAACATTTTATTTCCGCCTTTGGCGAACATGTAATTGGAGAAGAGGTAGAGCATGCTTTGTTAACTGTGGCAAACGAAGAAAAAGTGGAGATTACGGAATTTACAGTGGCGCCTCAGGTTAATCCGAAGGCTGGTGAACTTCCATATCATGAGTGGTTTGTGGAGTTTTCATCGCTTCCAAAAGATATAATCGCCTTTAGCAAAAAAGTTGATCAGGCTTTGCAAAAGAAAAATATTTACTACTTTGACCTCATTAAAGGGAATATCCTTAAGCCGTTAATTATACGTACTTTGCAAAAAGATGCTTTTGTAAATTATATGAAAAGCCAAGGTAAATTGGGCGGGCAGAACAAAGTGCCAAGATTGAGTAATGATAGGAAGTTGGCTGATGAGTTGGAGGAATATATTGTTAAGTAGACCGTCATTGCCAGGAGGCACGACGTGGCAATCTCATTTAACCTTTCCTGATAAAGGGCTTCTAGCGGTGGGGTGATATTTACCGGCTGAAAATTTTTGTATTAGAGTTTGTGCTTAGGCTAGGGTACTGCATTCCCAAAAATTTGTTAGGCCGGATTAAGCTGAACGAAGATACAGTACTCAGGCAAAGCTGGGCGGAAGGTATATTGGATTATACCTGTCCAAAAAAGAATTGAATAAAAGAATAAAATTTGAAAAACATAACCATCTTAGGTTCTACAGGAAGTATAGGTACACAGGCACTTGAAGTTGTTCGGGATCATCCTAAAATATTTAAGGTTTCTGTATTGTCTGCACTTAAAAATGCTGAATTGCTTATTCAGCAGGCAAAGGACTTTAAGCCCGAAACCGTTGTGATTTGTGATGAAAGCCAATATTTGTATGTAAAGGATTCATTATCGTCTTTTAACATCGAAGTTTTAGCAGGTGAGAAAGCACTTTCAGAAGTTGCAGCTTATCCGAAAAGCGATATTGTGCTGACGGCATTGATGGGTTCAGTGGGATTGAAGCCAACTATTGCCGCAATAAAAGCAGGCAAAAATATTGCCCTTGCCAATAAGGAAACCCTTGTTGTTGCTGGAGAGTATATCACAAATTTGGCAAGGGAATACCAGGTTAAAATCCTTCCGGTTGATTCAGAACATTCCGCCATATTTCAGTGCCTGGTAGGCGAGGAGCAGAATGAAATCGAAAAAATCTACCTCACTGCATCCGGAGGTCCGTTCCTGGGTAAAGACCAGCAATTTTTATCCTCAGTAAAAAAAGAGCAAGCCTTAAAACATCCCAATTGGGTAATGGGTGCGAAAATAACCATCGATTCGGCCTCTCTGATGAATAAAGGATTGGAGGTAATTGAAGCAAAGTGGTTGTTCAATCTTGATGTCGATCAAATAGACGTGATTGTGCATCAGCAGTCTATTATTCATTCCATTGTTCAATTTACTGACGGATCAATGAAGGCACAAATGGGCGTTCCGGATATGAAACTGCCTATTCAATATGCTTTAAATTACCCAGATAGGCTAAAAAACGATTTTAAACGTTTTAACTTTCTGGATTATCCAAATTTTAGCTTCCAGCAGGCAGATATGGAAACCTTTAGAAATTTAAAACTGGCATTTCAATCTTTAAGGAAGGGTGGGAACATGCCTTGTATTTTAAATGCAGCCAATGAGGTTGTAGTTGAAGCTTTTTTAAAGGATAAAATTGGTTTCCTGCAAATGAGCGAAGTAATTGAGCAGTGTATGCAAGAGATTAGTTTCATTGAGAAGCCACAATTGAGCGATTATTTAGAAACTGACAAACATAGCCGTATCTTCGCCAGCGAATTAGTAACAAAAAGTAAAGTTTAACATCTAACATAAAAATTTTATAAGCAAATATGAATGGATTGATTATGGCGGGGCAGCTGTTGCTCGGATTGTCTTTATTGGTAATACTACACGAATTAGGGCATTTTCTTGCAGCAAGAGCATTTGGCATTAAAGTAGAAAAGTTTTATTTATTTTTTGATGCATGGGGTTTTAAACTTTTCAGCTTCAAAAAAGGAGATGTTGAATATGGTGTGGGATGGTTGCCATTAGGTGGCTACGTGAAAATTGCGGGGATGATTGATGAAAGTATGGATACCGAGCAAATGGCTCAGCCTGCTCAACCCTGGGAATTTCGCTCGAAACCAGCCTGGCAGCGTTTAATTGTGATGCTTGGGGGTATTATTGTCAATATAGTGGTAGGTGTAATCATTTTTTGGATGCTTACCTTTAAATATGGACAAACCTATACCGTAAATGGAAAGTTAACAGATGGAATCTCTGTAGGTTCGATAGGAAAAGGAATCGGGCTTAAAAACGGAGATAGAATTTTGGCCATTAATGGAAGCAAGCTGATTAAATTTGAAGATGCCATTTCTAGTAAAGTATTGTTTGATGGAGCACAACTGACTATTTTGCGTGGCAATCAAACGCTTTATATTTCTGTTCCGGATACTATTTTAAATAAACTTTCTAAAAACGATAAAGAGAACTTTATTGCCCCACGCTACCGGATGGCAAGAGTGGAAACCGTTTTGGAACCAGATGAAAAAGCCGACAAACAATCGTTTTTCGATAAACTGTTTAAAAGGCCCTATACAAAACCGGTTTATCCAGCTTATGCTGCCGGAATTAAAAAAGGAGATAGCATTTTAGCTGTTAACGGAAAACCGGTTACCTTCTTTGATCAGTTTAAAGATGAGGTTTTTGCAAATAAGGGTAAGAAGATAAGTATCGCTGCGCTTAGAGGTGGAAAAGAAATCAATTTCGATGTGAATGTTGGCAAAGATGGAACAATTGGAATTGGGCCGAGATTTAAAATGCCAGAAACTGCGCATGTAAGTTTTGGCTTTGCAGAGTCGCTACCTATTGGTGCAACAATGGCTTACAGCACCTTTTTAGATAATGCGAAAGGTATTGGGAAGATGATCACCGGTAAATTAAGCGCCCGTAACATCAGCAGTCCGATTGGTATTGCTAAAGTTTATGGTTCAACCTTCGATTGGGTAAAATTCTGGACGCTTACCGGATTAATTTCCATGGCACTGGCCTTTATGAACTTATTGCCCATCCCAGGCTTAGATGGAGGCCACGTAGTGTTTTTACTTATTGAGATGGTACAACGCAAACCAGTAAGCGAAAAGGTTTTGGAGAAAGCACAGATTGTAGGCTTTGTAATCCTCATTTGTTTAATGGTGTTTGCTTTTGGTAATGATATTTTAAAATCTTTCGGGAAGTAAAATCAAATTAATAATATTGCCGCAGATGAAGTTTGATTTTCGAACTGCAGCTACGGCTTTTTAATGATATCCTATTATGAGTGAGCAAACGCAACAGTCTAATTATTTCGAGTTCTATGACTTGCCCGTGCAGTTCAATCCCGATCAGCAGCAGGTAAAAGCTAAATTTTATGCTTTGAGCAAGCAATACCATCCAGATTTTTACGCGAATGAAAGCGTTGAAAAACAAGATGAAGTTTTGACTTTATCCACTCTGAACAATAAAGCTTATCAAACTTTGAGCAATGCTAAAAGAAGATTGAAATATGTGCTGGAACTTAAAGGGATTGTAGAAACTGATGAGGGATATCAATTACCACAAAGTTTTTTGATGGAAGTGATGGAGGTGAATGAAGCGCTGATGGATCTGGAATTTGAGCCTGATGCCGATAAATTATCGCAGGTGCGGGGAGAGGTAGATGTAATTGAGCAGCAGCTTAAAAACGAGCTGGATAAACTGGTTAAACAGTTTGATGAAAGTCCTGCTGATGCTCAAAGCTTACTGCCTGCTATCAAAGATATCTTTTATCGTCAGAAATATATTTCTAGAATCAGGGAGCGTTTACCGAAAACTTAACTGCTTGGTTTTTAGCTCCATTCATGCAGATGTTCTTTACTATTTAAACAGCTGCGGCACAAAAAGTACGAGGTAATCTCTCCAGTTTGCCCAGGTATGCCCACCTTCACTTTCTACATAAGTGTATTTCATCTGATTATTGTCTAGCTTATTGCGGTAATCGGCAACGGTTTTGTAAAGGAAATCTGTTTTACCAATTCCTATCCAATACAGTTTTAACCCGTTGCTAAATTGGTTTTTTAAGGTGGCATCTATATTTTCGTATACTGGAGAATTGGTTTTTCCGAAGGGCATAATAGCGGGAGAAAAAAGCCCGACATAATCGAATGTTTTCGGATAATACCTGGAAATATGCAAGGAATGGAAGCCGCCCATAGAAAGACCAGCAATGGCTCTTTGCGATTTATTGGCATTTACCCGATAATTGCTTTCTATAAATTTAATAATATCGCTAAAGGTTTCTTCCATTTTTCCATCCATCGTATGGGGAAGTTGCATGGTAGGTTTATAAAATCCTTTTACATCTTCACCTGGCGCTGCCTGTTGCGCAACATTTCCATTCGGCATTACCACAATCATTGGTTTGGCGGTTCCTTTGGCAATCAGGTTATCCAAAATCTGAGCCGTACGTCCGAGTGCTGCCCAGGCCTCCTCATCGCCACCCATGCCGTGAAGTAAGTACAAAACAGGACATTTTTGTTTTCCACTTTCGTAGCCAGGCGGAGTGTAAACCGTTAATCTTCTGTTCATATTGTTTCCGGGCGAGTTGTACCAACGTTTAGCCAGGGTGCCGTGGGGAACATCAGTCACTGCATAATGATCTGCTTTTCCATCGCCCACTAAAAACACATTTACTACCGAAGCTACATCTCTGATCTGGTAAACATTGCTCGGATCTCTGGTTTTCACACCATCTAATACGAATGAATAGCTATATAATTCTGATTTTAATGGAGCAGTGGTGTAAGTCCAGGTACCGTCGGCTTGTTTTTGCATTTGCGCATTTCCAGGCTGATTAAGCATATCGCCTTGCAGCTCTACTTTATTTGCCTGTGGTGCATACAATCGGAAAGTTACACGTTTATCAGTATGAATTTCTGGTGAGACAAGTTCCTTCTGTTTGCCAAAATTTAAGTTTTCCTGGGCAGATAATCTAAAAGAAGCGATGAGTAAAAAGACGAGGATGAAATTTTTCATTGGAGGATTCATATAGCAGCATCAAGGTAATATTATAAGCTCAAATAAGAAAATATTGCATTGAGAATGTTACCGATTTAGTTACTAAAAATTTTTTTCTGTAGCCATAAAAGACTATTTCAGTAATGAAAGCAGAAGCTGTTCTTTGTAAGAAAAAGATCCCATGAAGCTCGCTTACATTTTCACTGTCTTAATACTTTTAACTTTATTTTCAGCTTGTTCGCAAAGAGCATGTCCGGCATTTCAAAGCAAATTTAGTCCAAGGGGCGGCCGGGGAACGGGGTATTAAGCGGATACTTCGGGCTTCTAATTTTTATTTGTTAGCTGTATATCAGTATTCCGATTCGTTATCGGAATAAACAAAACATTGCCTCTTGTTTTAGTGTTGAAATTGAACATTAAAACAATCATGTCATGAATACTAACGAAGAAAAACAAATTCCTCAGAATGAAAATTCTGCCAATGATCAACACAATGGTTTAACGGGCTCCAATACAGTGAAAAATCCCGATGATTGGACAACAGGAGATGAGCCGATGACGGGTGCACAGCAGTCGTATCTAAAAACCCTTTCTGATGAAGCTGGTGAATCCTTTGATGAAACTTTATCTAAATCAGAAGCATCAAAAAGGATCGATGAATTGCAACACAAAACCGGTAGAGGATTGGAATCTCATCAATAAGATCTGATTGTTATCATGATCATGATGCGGTTATGTCCGATTTTCACCTGATTTACTCAAATTATATTTTAATAAAAATGTCCCATGAAGTATTTACTTCGTGGGACATTTTTTTTAGTTGTTACTAGGATTATCTGATTACTTGGCTAATGCAAGCGCATTTTGTTCTGCTTCCATCATTGCTTTTGAATAGTAGGTAGCTGATTTTAGAGTAGCAAAATCTTTAGTGCTTACATTTTTCATGTTGGTTGCAATTAAGGTGCTTTCCTCTGCTTTTCCGTTTAGTTTTAATACCGCATCTTCATTAACTACGGTGTACAAGCTGGCTGCGGAAGTTTTAATTTTTGCTGTTGCACTTTGGTGCAAAAACAACTGCAGGTTTTTAACATCGAAATTGTTGCTGGTTACCACGATAGATTGTCCGTAAGCTTCAATTCTTTCCAAATCCTGCATAGTGATATTGATGGTTACCAGGTTATGCTCCATCGAATTGATGAATAAGGTTTTTCCATCACTGTTTACTGAAGTTTTGCTGGCATCAAAATTTTCGGCACCCGAAATGTGCTGAGTTTTTCCTTTTGTTAAAACCAGTTTAACGTTGCCGCTAACCCAAATTCTGTTAAAGCCTGGAGCTACGGCAGCTTTAGTTTCTTTAATTAATGGTTCTGAAGCAGCGCTGCTGATTGCTGAAGAGGTAAATACTACTGCTGTTAATGCTACTGCGAATAATGTTTTTGTTAAATTTTTCATGACTTTATATTTTAAGTTTCTTAATGTTTTCTGATAATAAGACGTGGTCACCCAGGAAACGTTTCAGCGGAAAATTGGCTTTTATACCAGCCGAAGAAAGCATCAGACCAACGCCTGTAATTTGTCGACGAAAAAGTGTTGGTATGGTTCTTTAGTTTTAGAATATGATTGGCGTAATGAGGCTTTCTCCTTTATAGGTAGAATTATTTGTTAAAAAGAGATTTTCGAGCGGATTCTTCTGGCTTATAAGTTTCCACTTTCCAGTCTAACATTTTTATCTATGCCCTAAAATGCCTTTATCCTGCCTTAGCGGTGCAATAGGGATGCGGTGGTTGTGGGCAAACTTGGCTTTTATAGATACTTGTGCAAAAAGCTGTTAGCGGGATAAAAATATGGCCAGGGGAATAGGTAATTTATATTGCCGTTCGGCAGCGATACGTCTTTTAAAAACGAGAATCAGAAGGAAGAACTAGATGATTTGTGGGGGCTAGGGTAGAAGAATTAGCTTTTGTTCTGGTCAGCATATTTCATGCTGTACAATTGATTAGGCATTAAGTAAATTAGGTCCTTTTGCAAATCAATATATGTATTGAAACGTTTCAGGATATCAGAACCCAGGATGTGGATATTTATCCCAGGCATGGGTTTAGCTGATCCTAAAAGCTGTGCGGGTATATTTTCAAGAACAAATTTTCCAAGTTTAAGCTTCTGAAGTTTCGCTGTAATCACAGGAATTTCATTGTTTTGGGTTCCACGCATGATTACCTTTTTAATTACTTCCATCTTTTCCGTTGGAAATTTATCTGTTTTAAGCAAGTCGTTATCTAACATCGCTGTTCGCTGATAACCCGTATCAAAGAGAAACCAGTTTTTATAAGCCTGCTTATTATGAAAGATGAATCCTTCTATAAAAGGTTTGTTGTTGATGTATTTGATCTTAAATCTGGAGGTTTTGCGATTATTGATGATGTTATCCGGCATTTTAGAATGAATAGCCATCAGCTTTTTATCATAATTGAGTTCCAACACCATCCCGTCGAAAATGTCCCAGCCCAATAAACCATCAGCCTCATGACCCACCACCTGAGTATCATAAACTTTACTTTGATAAGTCCGCTTTCCCAGTTTTATGTCCAATAGGCGAGAATATAATTCAGGATTGGATTTTACTTTTTTTGTAAGTGCATCGGTAGTTAACGACATCTCCGTTGCTCCAGTATCGAAATTCATTTGAAGCGAATCCTGGTGGTTGAAGAAAACAGCAATCAGATTGGTATTGTATTGATTAAGGCGGAATGGGATAGAGTCATGCAATTCTGGCTTCAGATTGCTAAAATTTTTGATTTCCGGAGATTTAATCCTTGTCAAGCAGGAGTCTTTACCGTTCAGCAATACGATGAAATCTTTTTGCTCGCCAGGCTTAACCCACAAGGTAATGGAATCTATATCGGTTTGGAAAGTAACTTTTTTTCGATTGGTATTCTTGTTAGTGGTATAGATATCGGGAGAGGTTTTAGGATCTATTCCCCATGATGAAACTGAATTACCTTCTTCATAAATTTTGGCGGACTTGCTTCCAGCTTTAATTACCGGAATTTTAGTTTGCGCTTGTAAACACAAAGACAAAGCACATAATAGTGTAGTGATGAGGGCTTTCATTTAAAATAGTTCAGCCCTAAAGATGAAAATAATTATTGAAATGTTTTTATTTATGCTGATTGATTTCACCTGCAACCATGTTCGTATGCAAGAAGAATGTGATTTTCATCTTGTTAGCAGTCCTGAAAAGTTCGTGTTCTATTGCAACATCAAAGTGTAAAATCATTTTTTACTTTTTGTTTGTGCCTTCCTTTGGGTTACTTTCGACTCAAAATCAGATTTTATGAGTTCACTATCCATTTTCCGAAAGGTAGCAGTAGCAGAGGGAATTTCCTATTTGCTTTTGCTTTTCGTCGCGATGCCACTAAAGTATTTTGCCGATTTGCCACTATTTGTTAAATATACGGGCTGGGCTCATGGTTTATTGTTTGTACTGTATACTGCTACACTGGTTCTTGCCTGGCAAGAACAAAAATGGAAATTTGGTAAAGCGCTCCTTATTTTTGTGGCTTCATTGTTGCCTTTTGCACCGTTTATTGTAGACAGGAAGCTAAAAGATGAGAGGCCGGAGAATGCAAGTACCCGATAATAAATGCATTACAAATTATTTTAAATTATTTTTTGCATTTTAACTTTCGTTCTCTACATTTGCAACCCCGTCCAACACATGCCCAGCTGGCGGAATTGGTAGACGCGCTGGTCTCAAACACCTGTGGGAAACCGTGCCGGTTCGACTCCGGCGCTGGGTACTAACCGGAATCGAACACATCGATTCCGGTTTTTTTACGACTTTTTCCTACTTAAAAGTTCATTAAGGTGTGTTCAAAGTATTTATGATAAACATCAATTTACTCAAACAATGTAATCGGGCTATCTTTGAACCAAGATGTTGTATAATCAATTGATCCCAATCGGCATAACAAGAAATCACTCTGTAGGGAACCTTATATATATGCCATATCTTTCCATGCCTAACTACTTTGCTTATTTTATCATAAACTCATCATCAAAAACAGCAAAATGGATTTGATTAATGAAATGAGTTCTTGATAGATTACTGAAGATCATGGTTTAAGTCTATTTAGCAGAAATTCTGTTTTATAAGTTATATGGATCCTGTGAGTGTTTCGTTGTAGGTGATCAAAAAATTAGGGAATATTGATAATTATTAGGAAAACACCAGAAAAAGCCTGACCTGATCACAAGGCATAGTCGATCATTTCTCTACTACGGCTTAATGGTATGTAGTAATATCAAGGTGAATCATTTGATTTTGATTAATTTTTTAATAGCTCTATCTAAAAAAGCCCTCCAAATGATCACGATAACTGCCAGAAAACCAAACCCAATCCCTACCCAAGGAGTGATTTGTATACCATAATGATTAATGAACCATCCTCCGGTGGCGGTACCTAAGGATACCCCTAAATTTCCAAAAGAGGTTTGCAGACTATTTGCAAATTCTTTAGCATCAGGAGCCGCCGATATCATATAACCAACACCTATTAGGAAACACGGACCGTACATAATTCCCCAAAACCCCACCACAAATGCAATACTGCTTATTGAACTATTAATATATTCAAATGCAAATGGCAGTAAAAATGTACCTATAATGAAAAAGGAGGCCGTCCAGACCATGTGTTTTCCTAATAAACGACCTGCTACAAAATTTGAAATTACCCCCATTACACCAAATAAAAGTAACATGTAGCTTATTTCTTGCGTACCTAAACCCTTTGCTTTTGAAAGGTAGTCGGCAAAATAGCTATAGGAACAAAACCAGGCCGTTATTAATAATAAATTTAATGCTGTACCCGCAATAAACGTTGGTCGGAACAGTATGCTTAGTTGATTTTTGAAGGACTTCACTTCTTTGTTAGGCATAGATGGCAAGTATCTATAAATAACCAGTAATGCGAAAAGAATTACAGTGCCTTGAATAACATAGCTCAGCTGCCATGTGTAAATACCGGCTATAAATGTTGTAAAGGGAATAATGGTCACCTGTGCAAGAGCTATACCTCCAATTATTATACTGGTTAATTGCATCTGAGTTTTCTGATCAGTATCTTTTGTTGCAGCAGCAATTGCCATGGAGAAAAATGCCGGATGCAAAATTGTTGGCAGTATTCTCAGTATTATTAATAACCAGAAAGGGGGGCTGAAACAAGACAAGAAATTAGAAATTAAAAATAAGCCTAGAGCGTAAATCATAACTTTCTTTTTGTCATATCTTGACGCAAATAATACCATAAAAGGCCCTGTGAGAGCGATTGCTAATGCAAATCCGCTTAGAAGATACCCAGCTGTTCCTATATTTATATCATAATATTCAGCGACTTGGGGTAGAATACCAATGATACCAAACTCGGTACTTATGATACCTATAACGCCCAGGCATCCTATATACGCTATTCTTTTATTTGTAATTACATTCATAATAAACTGATCGGTTTAAAAATATAGAAAAAAAATTATTTGTTAAATTGTACTTTTATAGCGCTATTTAGGACAAATTTACGCTCAATATTTACTAGGTTAATGAAGCTAATTCTGTAGTTTGTAATTAGGCTGTAACCATTTGGATTAGAGTGTCTATCATATCATAAACTTCTTTTCGGTTTTTAGTTAGCGCATATTTTTTTAACAATGCACTGGATGAAGATGAAAAGAAAGCAGCTGTCAGTTCTGTATTTAGATTATCCCTAAAAACACCTTTCTCTTGTCCATCTTTTATGATTTGAAAATAGATCTCTTCAATCATTTTTTCATTTTTGTATAATAGACGTATAATCTCTTCATCAGTTGTTGAAATTTCAAAGGCAATTTTAACAGCTAAACATGTCCTGCCTTCGCTGATACTTTCATCTATTGCCAATCTTAAAATTTTTTTCAAATTTTTAACTGCGCCTAAGTGACTTCCCTTTAAAATCCTCGCGTATTCTAAAATTTTACCGCTTAAATATTTATCTAAGCACTTAATAAGCAAATCCTTTTTATCACCATAAGTCGGATAAATACTACTTCGATTAATCCCCATATGACTTTCCAAATCACTTATAGAAGTGTTATGGTAGCCTTGTGACCAGAAGAGATTCATCGCAACATCCAGTTTTTGGTCATAATCAAATTCTTTGTTTCTTCCCATGGTACAAAGGTAATTATAAACCGATCAGTTTATAATTTAATTTGAATTTTTGATATATTAATTGCAATTGAATACCTAACCGACAACTATTAGAGTAATACTGGGAGCCATTACCTCATCATCTTGGTCCAGTCACGAATATAAAGGTGAAATCATGATAGTTTAAATTCCATTTGTGCACCTATGAAAACCGAAAATAGGATATTTGTATTATCCAAATTTTTGGTTCTAAAGTAGTCCGCTACAGGGTCTTTTTTTTGAAATCAACAGAATAATAAACAAAATAAACAGCCGCTAATCCATGAAACCTTTAGTTGTTAAATCATCAATTATCGGTTCTAGAAGGCTTAGAAACCTGTCAAGGTGTTCAAAGTATTCCCGCTCATGGGTACTAACCGGGCTCAAGCCCAAAACCTTAAAGGGTTGCTCATTTAAAAGCAACCCTTTTTGCTTCACTTTCAGTATGTTATCGTTGAGCGTTGGGTCAATAAAAGCGTTTCTAAACATATCGTCACTTCATAACAGATAATCTTTAACACCCTACTCATCAGCGTATGCTTCTGTGTAATGTTGCCTTTTTGATAAATCTTATTGAGGTTATTAGGGTAGATAAAATTCGGTCAATAAGCTCATGCTCATTTCGGATTTAGATGGTTGATTGCCGCTTAACGAATAGTTGAGCATTGGCTTTTCATTTTCGAATTTTTTGAAACCAGGTTTTTGTTGCGCTGTTACTTATTGTTTCTGTAAAAGCAGCTGCCGAATGTATTTGGTGATTTTTCAACAAACAGAATGATTTAAGGTTATTTTTAATGTCGGTGTCTAATCTCGTAGTTTCTCCACTGTACTCTATCGTAATAATAACCGAATTTGAAAGGTTATTACACACTCCTGGTAGGGATCCCTAAGAATTTCTTTCTCAACTACCGCTCTTTTTTATATTCAATACTTTTGGAAAACTCCAAAAAAGAGATAATAAAAACCATTTAGTAAAATGACATCAGACATTTGGAATGATTGTACCGATTTGGTGAGGAATTTAGAACTGTAGTCTTTAACATATATGATCATCATTATGGCAAATTTTGCTTTACATAATTTAATTACGATCAATAAAAGAGGGTTTAAAACCGATATTTTAGACGAGCAAGAATTGGTTGTTCACTAAAACCTACTGGTACGTAAGTTTTATCACAATTACAATTCCTCAAGCTATCGATTTGCGTAGTAGGTGTTGGGGTTCCTTAGATTTTTATAATCCATTATTTTGAGCATGATGCTCACCAAAATTCTTTTATAGAACATTCTATTTGCAAATATGCTACACAAATCACTTGCAATCTGGAATCTTTAAGATTTATTAATGATAAGGGAATATTGGCCGCCTAGTTTTGTCAGCAGTAAAAACTATGCTGAACAACACCTTAATCGATTCTTTAAAAATCAACGATCATCGGGCAATGGATGAACTGTTTGACCGTTATTGGGAATTTGTTTTTGATGCCGCATTCAAGAAATCAGGGAATGAGGAAGTTGCTCAGGATATTACGCAGGAAATTTTTATTTCCTTGTGGGAGAATAGAATGGCTATTGAAATTACAGGAAGTTTAACAGGCTACCTTTATGGCGCAGTCAAATATCGGGTAATTAACCACTTCAGGGCTGAAGCTATGCGTAATGGCCACCATGCAGAACTCAGTTACCTGATGAACCTGGAACAGGCCAAAGAAACTGACTCAGCACTTCTTTTAAAGGATTTGAGCCAGGATGTTGAGGCCGCCTTGAACCGCCTGCCAGAGCGAATGCGTTTGGTAGTTTTTATGAGCCGAACACAGGACCGGTCGATTAAAGAAATCGCAGCAGAACTTGGTATATCGGTACAAACCGTAAAAAATCAGATTACCGCTGCCATGAAAATACTCCGCGAAAACCTTTCCTACGTCCTTTTCATCGCGTTTCTTCTTTCTTAACCAAAACTTAACTTAGCGATAACAAGTTTAGCTAGTACCTTTTTTTATTTGAATTGACATCTATTCAAATGACACAGAAAGAAGCAGTCAAATTGCTGCAAAAATATTCGGAAGGAAATGCTGATCAAGATGAGATCAACAGGATTGATCAATGGTACGGTGCATTGCCTTCCTATCAATCGTTAGCTCACGAGCGCAAACTGCAAATCGCAGAGAGCATGCGTCAGCACATCAAACGTGCCACACATTCAAAAAGCGCTCAAAGAAAACTAATTTATTCCCCTTGGATAAAAATTGCTGCCTTATTGCTGGTAACCTTATCAATTGGGTTATTGTTCTGGAAAACTACAGAGCGAAACGGTGAACCACAAATTGAGCTGACGGCTTACACCAACGTTAATGAGCGCAAGGAAATTATATTGCCGGACAGCTCAAAAATTCTTCTCGAACCGAACACTAAAATTTCTTACCCCGCTCATTTTTCAACTGAAAAAAGAATCGTAAAACTTCTTGCCGGAGATGCTTTCTTCTCTGTGGTACACGAACCTAAAAGATCATTTCTGGTAAAATTACAATCCGATCTCGAAGTAAAGGTTTTGGGTACCTCATTCCGCATTCGCGATGTTCCCGATGAAGATCTCATGAACATCACGGTAGCAACTGGAAAGGTTGCCGTACAGCAGGGATCCACGTCACTCGGCGCTTTAATAAAGGGAGACGTACTAAGCTTCGATAAAAAATCGGGAAAGATTGCTGTTCAGGCTGGTACTCGGACAAAAGTGGTAAAAATAGCATTTGACGGCAGTTCATTAGCTGAGGTTATTGAAAAACTGGAATATATCTACAACATTAAAATACAGGTTGGCCAGCAACAGTTTTTGAGTTTAAAATGTACCGCAGACTTCAACAGTGGACAAGAGCCATCAGAAATCCTGGACATCCTTTGCGATCTGCATCACCTGCGACTCATCGAAAGTAAAGATCATAAACGCTTTATAATCTATCAATAATAGAAAAATAAACCCAAAGTAGCAACAGACAAATTTCACTTATACAATAATCAAACAAATGAGAACAACCTCACTCAAGAGGACACTAGCCCTTTTTAAAATCATGAAATATTCATGCTTAACATTTTCAATACTCTGCATATTTTGCAGCTCAATCTTCGCCTCAGCGGGCATGGCCCAGCGGTTGGAGAACAGTAGAATTAGTATCAAAATCACCAAAGGACACCGCTTAACGGAGATTATCCGGGAAATCGAATCCCGCTCAGGACTGAGCTTTGTTTATAATCCGGAGTTGCTTCAAAACAGGAACACCGTTGTAAGTGGCGATTTCAAAAGGGAACCCGTTCGGTCTTTATTGGATAAATTAGGTTTAAAAGTGATGGAGCATGGTAATTATGTGATTTTAAATAATGCCACCTTCAATAAGCCAGATCGTATCGTTACCGGCTTGGTAAAAGATTCAACGGGCCTGAGTTTACCAGGTGTATCAGTAAAAGTGCTGGGTACGCAAACAGGCACCATAACTGATGCTAACGGTGCCTTTAGAATTGAAGTCGGTGCAGAAAGTATACTTTCCTTTTCAATGATCGGTTACCGTACCAAAGAACTAACGGTCGGGGATAACCAGGTGATCAACGTTACTTTGAGCGAAGAACGGTCACTATTGGCCGATGTGGTTGTGGTGGGTTACGGTACACAAAAGAAAGAAACCCTAACTGGCGCAGTGAGTATTGTTTCACTCGATAAGCTGAATTCCAGATCTTTAAATAGCGTTGGCGAAGTACTTGCTGGTAAGTCTCCAGGGGTAATTGTTACCAACGAGGGCGGCGATCCAACCTCAACTCCAAGAATTAACATCAGGGGTGCCGGTGGGATAAACGGTGAAAATGTTTTGTATGTAATTGATGGTTCCATCTTTTCAGGTACGCCACAGCTCAATCCAAACGATATCGAATCGATTTCAGTACTGAAAGATGCTTCTGCAGCAATTTACGGTGCCAGAGCATCAGGCGGAGTTGTTTTGATCACCACCAAAAAAGGTAAAAGCGGAAAAATGCAAATCAGCTTCGATGCTAAAGTGGGTCAGCAAAGTGCATGGCGAAAGTTAGCGCCATTAAATGCTGCGCAACGTGCCCAGGTAGCGGCAACCGCGGCCAAAAATGGTGGTACAACCATTCTTCCAGCTTTTGATGTAGCCAAATACCCTGATGGACAGGTTACCCGTACCAACTGGATGGATGAGGTTTTTAGAGATGGGTTATTACAGGATTATAACGCCGCAATCAATGGTGGAAGTGAAAAATCGAATTATTACATGAGCTTCAATTACCGCAGTGCAGAAGGGATTGTGCTGAATACCAAAACCCAGCGTTATAATTTCAGGATAAACTCTGAGCACCAGGTAACACCCTGGTTAAAAGTTGGCGAAAATCTTTCCTACAGCAATACCAACGGTAATGGCGCAAATACCAGCAGCGATTATACAGGTGCATTGTTATCGGCTATTTACTATCCAACAAACGGAACCCCTTACAATGCCGATGGAAGTTTTGCAGGCTTGCCAGGTGGGCAATATGCCGGCGATTATGGTGATATTGTAAACCCTGTAGCAGAACTTAAGCGGATAGACATCAATAATCCCATCAATGTTTTAGTGGTAAATCCATACGCAACTGTTCAGTTGGCAAAAGGTCTGAGTTTTAGATCCAATATGAGCATCACCAGAAACTCATCTCAATACAAAAGCTTTGTTCCAAAACGGCCAGAAGTGGGCAAGCCGGTATTAAGCAACAGTTTATCAGAAAGTTCAGCGCAGTCCAATGACTTTTTAGCAGAACAGGTACTGAGCTATAAAACAGCGCTCGGATCTCATCAGCTTGATTTCACAGGGGGCTATACTTTTCAGAAAACGCAAAGCCGTGGTTTGTCTGCATCGGGTGCAGGATTTGATGATGAATCTGCGCAATACCGTTATTTAGTTAATGCAACAGTAATTCAGCCTTCATCAAGTTATTATGATGCTAAAGCGATTTCGTCATTTTTCTTGAGGGCTAATTACAATTACAAGGAAAAATACCTGCTTTCGTTAATCGGTAGGAGAGATGGTTCTTCGATGTTGACAAAAGAAAACAGATACAGGAATTATGGTTCTGTTTCTGCGGGCTGGACCATCAGTAAAGAGGATTTTCTTTCATCAGTAAATTGGTTAAACGAGCTGAAGTTAAGGGGTAGTTATGGTATTCTTGGCAACCTGGGTAGTTTACAATCATCAGCGGTCAATCCTTTATTAAGCGCCACGCAGAGTTATTTTGGACAATCGCCAACCTTGCAAACAGGTTATATTCAAACCATTTTGGCCAATAAAAACCTCACCTGGGCAGAAAGTAAACAGACTAATATCGGACTTGATGTTACCGTTTTTAACCGTCTGAGTTTTGTTGCCGATTATTTTATCAAGGAAACCAATAAAATGATTTTAACCAGAACCTTACCTGGTACCGCCGGGCTGAATACGCAAACCATCAACGCTGGTTTGGTTAAGGATAAGGGTATTGAACTGGGTTTAACTTACAACAGCAACAAACAGGTTGCATTTACCTATTCGGTTAATGCAACCTTAACTAAGCTGAATAATAAAGTGGAGGAGCTCGCTCCGGGATTGCAGAACATTGCAGTTGGCACCAATTTTAGAAACGAACTTGCTCCTTTATCCATTAATGTTGGGCAACCTTTATACAGCTATTACGTGTTAAAAACTGATGGGATTTTCCAAAGCAATGCCGAGGCAGATAATTATAAAAATGTAAATGGGCAGAAAGTTCAACCCAATGCAAAAGCGGGTGATTTCAAGTTTGTAGATATTAACGGCGATGGATCAATTGATAGCAAGGACCGTTATTTGGCAGGTAGTGCGTACCCGGATTTTTCATATGGATTGAGCTTTAACGCCAGTTATAAAAATTTCGATTTCAATATTTTCGCACAGGGTGTTCAGGGAAATAAATTATTTAATGCTGTAAAAAGAACTACTTACAGCGCCAGTGGTCCATCATACAACAAGCTTGTAGGGATATTGGATGCCTGGTCGCCAGAAAATCCGGGTGGGAAGGTGCCCATCATTTCAACGAGCGATAACAACGGAAATTTTAATGCCTCTGATTTTTATATTGAAGACGGATCATATTTAAGAATCCGTAACGTAACCCTGGGTTACAGTCTGCCAAAATCGCTGACCAGCAAACTTAAAACAGGTGCGGTTAGAATTTACGCTACTGCGAACAACCTTTTCACCATTACTGATTATTCTGGTTTCGATCCGGAGATTGGTATGGATAATAATGGACTTGATGTAGGCCGTTATCCACAAGCAAGAAGTTTCATCCTGGGATTAAGTGTTAACCTCTAATAATTGAAAAATGAAAACGAATATAAAATATTTAGGCTTATTGGCAGTAGCCGTATTTGCCTCATGTACCAAGCAATTGGATATTACGCCGGAAGGTTCGCCGTCGGCACAGAATTTTTGGAAAACCAAAGAAGATGCGATCAAAGCGGAAGCTGGTATGTATGAAAATTATAATTCAGAGGATTTCTATGGAAGAGGGATGTTTTGGTTTATCAATGCCAGTGATGATATGGTTACAGGGAGAAATAAACCAGAAGGGGACAATATCAAGGATTTTAACAGAAGTTACATCGGTGGAGGCTATACAGAAAGCCAATGGAGCCTGCGTTATGCCATCATCAAAAGAGCGAACGATATTATCAGCAATGTTCCTGGAATTGATATGGATGAAACATTAAAAAAACAGATTATCGGTGATGCGTATTTTAACGCCGGGCTTGTATATTTCCAACTGGCCGCCAACTATGGAAACGATAAAGCCGGCGTTCCGATTGTAACCCCGGAGGGTGATCCGGCGGTGGCAGTTCCAAGAGCAAAAAATGTTAACGAAAACTACGACTATATTATCAACCTGTTTTTAAAGGCGGCAGATAACCTTCCTTTATTTACTGCCATGAAAGCAGCCGATTATGGCAAAGCACATAAAACTGCTGCCTGGGCATATCTTTCAAAGGTATATCTGTACAAAAAAGATTATGCAAATGCGGTTAAGTATGCCGATATGGTGATCACTTCTGGTCAGCATGAATTGATTACAACGGGTTTTGCAGATGTTTTCAAGGCTTCTAACAATTGGTCTAAAGAGTATATCTGGTCTGTAGTATGTACCCCGAGTGGCGGTGGAACAGGTTGGGGAAGCAAATTGCCAGGCGTAATGTTAACCAATAAGGCCTGGGGGATTTACAACGGCTGGGGCTATTATCTGCCTACAAAAGAACTTTATGATTCCTTTGAAGCGGGCGATCAGCGTCGTGAGGCTACCATCTTAAAACCTGGTGATAAATTTATGTTCTTCGGAGCTGAGCGGAGCTTTGCCAGAGATGCCGGGGCGACATCCAACTATCAGTTTAAAAAATATATGGAGCCGTTTACTTATGCCAATCCTATTCCAACTCATGTTAATCCCAATGGGGATAACGGAACAACAGATTTAAACGTTCCTTTGATGCGTTACGCAGAAGTGCTGTTAATAAAAGCAGAGGCTGCGATTGCTTTAAGCGGTACAGGAGCCGGAGATGCAGAACTCAATAAAATCAGGGTCAGAGCAGGCTTATCGCCAAAATCAGGCATGAAGATGGTGGATTTAAAACGTGAACGCCGAAACGAACTTGCCGGAGAATGGGCAGACCGCCACCGCGATTTGGTGAGATGGGAAGACGCACAAGCGACCTACGCAAAGCCTTTGCATGATTTTGATGGAAGCGTGATTTGGAAAGCAAGAACTTTCAACCCACAGGTGCACGATGTTTGGGCAGTTCCCCAAAGAGAGATTGATAACAGTTCTGGTTTAATCAAACAAAACGCAGGATGGTAAAAAGCGCTAGGTCGATATGGATTTTATTTATTTTTTTGGGCATTCATTCAGTTTCTGCGCAGCAGAAACTGAATGCTGGCAATGGACATAGTCATAATGATTATAAACAGCAGATCCCACTTCTGGAAGCTTACTACGCCGGAATGGGTTCTATTGAGGCCGATGTTTTTTACCGTGATGGTGAATTGTTTGTGGCACATGAAAGTAAAGAAATCAACCCGGGTAAAACATTAAAGAAACTTTACCTTGATCCCTTGATCAGGCTCTATAAGGAAAATGATCGACATCCTTACCCGGATCTGAGACAGAAACTTCAATTGATTATCGACATTAAGGAAGATTACCAGAAGGTTATTAGCACACTTTTAGCTGACTTAAAGGGTTATGAGTTTGTTTTTGATCCCAACATTAATCCATCTGCCATTAAAATTGTGATGAGCGGCGACATTCCACCGGTTGATCAGTTCAGGGAGTATCCGCAGATGATCAGTTTTGATGGCCGGCCAGGGAAAAAATATACTGCTGAACAGTTGAAGCGTATCGGCATGATCAGCGATGATATGTCCAACTATTCGGTATGGAATGGAAAAGGTACGCCTACTCCAGCTGATTTACAGAAAATGAAGGCTGTAATTGCAGAAGCTCACACAAAGGGTAAGGCTTTTCGTTTTTGGGCTACAAAAGATAATCCCAACAGTTGGAAGGAACTGGAGCACATGGGCGTTGACTGGATCGGCACGGATCATCCCTCGATGTTGAAAGACTTTTATCAAAACCGTGCTAAGCTCGAATATATAAACCCAGCAGCATACACACCTTACAAACCCAGTTACAAAACAGATGGATTAACCAACAAAGCGAAGAACGTAATTCTATTGATTGGCGATGGAATGGGCCTGGCGCAAATACAGGCGGGTTTGAGCGCAAACTTTGGGCAGTCCAATATGATTAACATTAAACATATTGGGTTTTCAAGAACAGAGGCATCCAATTCAGATTTTACAGATTCGGCAGCTGGAGCAACGGCAATGGCCACCGGTAGCAAAACCAATAACCGGTACATCAGTGTCGATTCAAATGGCAGGCCGCTAAAAGCAATTCCAGAGTTGCTCGCTTCCTACGGTATTGTAAGTGGCATTATCAGTAATGGAGATGTCACAGATGCCACCCCTGCAGCATTTTATGCCCATCAAAACGAGCGATCGATGACGCAGGAAATTGCCGCTGACCTGCTCAACAGCCATGTGAATATACTTGTAGGATCTAAGCGCAAAAGCTTTTTTGATAATAAAAATTCCAGATTGATGGAGCAATTGGCTGGCAAAGGTTATGCCTACCAAAAGGATTTGCAAAGTTTTATTGCCTCAAATACTACAAAACAGCTTGTATTGCTTGATGATTCTGTTACCCGAAGAAAGCTTGATGGTAGAGGGGAAATGCTTAAAGCATCTTTTTTGAAAACAATAGAACTGCTTTCAAAAAACAAAAAGGGATTTTTCATCATGGCTGAGGGTGCACAGATTGATCACGGTGGTCATGCCAATGATCTTCCGTTTGCAGTAACCGAGCAGCACGATTTCGATCGTTTAGTGGGAGAGGCGTTGAGATTTGCCGATCAGGATGGAGAGACTTTGGTTATCGTAACTGCCGACCATGAAACCGGAGGGTTATCACTTTTAGATGCCTCCTATAAAAAAGGAACGGTGAGGGGGAATTTCAGTACTGATGACCACACCAATATTATGGTTCCTGTGTTTGCTTATGGGCCAGGCTCCACCGATTTCATCGGTGTCTATCCAAATACCAACATCTTTTCCAAGATCATTAGGGCTTATCAATTGAAATAGGATAGATTATTTTTCTTTGGAGCGCTGCAGGAAATGCAGCGCTTTTTTTTGCTCGTAAAAATTAATATTAAGGAAATACCGCAAGCTTAGCTTTGCCTCAAAAAAATATCATATCATGGAAAGACGATCAGCAATTAAAAATCTTGGTGGACTCATAATTCTTCCATCTTTGGGATTTAGTGCTAGCGAAAACGGAAAAATGCCAGCACTCAGGATTGCCCACATTACTGATGTGCATCTGAAGAACGAATTTGGTGCACCAGAAAAGTTTATCAAATGCTTACATCACTTGCAATCGCAGTCGCCAAAGGTAGATCTCATCCTTAATGGGGGAGATGTGGTTTTCGATATGAATAAAGAGAATATCTCTACCATTAACGATCAGTGGAAACTGGTCAAAGACACGATGAAGGATGAGTCAAGCCTTCTCGTTCATTATTGTCTGGGAAACCATGATATCTGGTGGAATGAAACCAGTAAAAATGAAGCTTTTTATGGGAAAAAATATTCTATGGATCAGCTAGGTCTGGTAAAACCATATTATAGTTTTGTGCAAGGCGGATGGAAATTTTTGATATTAGATAGCGTTCATCTGGATATAGATCAAACCTGGTACATCGGGAAACTTGGTGATGCGCAGTTTGACTGGCTCGAGCAGGAACTAAAAAATACATCAAAAGATATGCCTGTTCTGGTGATGTCTCACATTCCAATTCTTACGGCTTTGTTAATGATCGAAGATAATATCGTAAACAAATGGACTATGCTCGGTGGCGATATGCATACCGATACGGCAAAGATCATCGATCTATTCTACGAATATCCCAATGTAAAGCTTTGCCTAAGCGGTCATCTGCACATGAGAGACAAGGTGGTTTACAACAATGTAACTTATCTATGCAATGGTGCCGTTTCTGGCGCCTGGTGGAAAGGGCAGCGGCGAGAAACAGCTCCAGGATACGGTGTTATAGATGTATTTGCCGATGGACGTTTTGAAGAAAGCTACGTTCCTTATTAAAAGAGGTTTCGAAAATAGCAGTTACACAAAAAGCCCGGATATCCATCAGGGCTTTTCTTATCAACTAACCTAAACTTGTATATATTAACCAAATATTTACGCCACAAAAATAAGGCTTGATTATTTACGAAACGTTAATTAAACATTATTCTTCTTTACAGATTATCTAGAGATGAACTTCTGTGTAATAGGCAAAAATTGAGGGTTCATTGCTTCCCTGTTCTTTTCGTTGTGCATAGATAAAATTGTACGATTTTCAATTAAGTCCCAAACATCTGTTGAACTCGTGATGAAGAATGTTAATGGTTAATCTTCGAGCGTTTTAAGAAAAGCAATAATTGAATTAATCTCCTTTTTATTCAAATTGAGTTTTTCAGAAGAAAGGGTCTGATTCTCAAGTTTAATGCCGATGCCGGCACCTCCGCCCCGACTATAGAAATCCAGCACTTCTTCTAATGTCTTGTATACGCCGTTATGCATATAGGGTGCTGTTTTGGAAATATTTCTTAAGGTAGGGGTTTTAAAGGAGTGTTTGTATTGTCGATATTGGTATAGCGCATACCTTCCAAGATCACCATCAATCTTGGCCATACTGGTATCTGCTTTTGCCGGAACGCCCAATACTTCCGCTTCACTTTTTGAAAACATTGGGGACTGCGTACCGTTGAAAAGTGGTGCAAAATGGCAGCTCCCACATTTTGCTTTGCCCATAAAAAGGTTGTATCCTGCTTTTTCCGTATTGTCGAGCTGATTTTTTTCTCCCCTCATATACCCGTCTAGTCTTGAGGAGAACGAATTTAGTGTACGGATATAGGATGCCAGTGCATGCTGGATCTTCCATGGATTTATTTTTGTTGTGGTATCACCAAATGCTTTTCTGATGAGCTGCTGATACCTTTTTGATCGGTTAATTCTAAGGCTTGCCTTGTCAAGCGATCCGCCCATCTCTTCGCTCTGATGGATCACATCCAAAGCCTGGTCTTCCAGACTACCAGCCTTAAGATCATAAAAGAAACCTCGCTGTAATGAAGCGTAGGTAAGGGTAGGGGTATTGCGTTCCAAAGTTTTGCCTTTGGTTTGTGCGTTTGGTTTAGCCATTCCATCTGTAAATGCCAAATCGTTCTGATGGCAGGATTGACAGCTTCTGTTTCCTTTATCGGAAAGGATGACGTCACTGAATAACATTTTTCCCAGCATCGCCTTTTCTTTAGTAAGGTACAAGGTACTGTTGCCCACGAACCGGTCGGTCAGTAAAGCATTGCGCTGAAACATGTTTACAGTGCTGTCACTAAAACCTGAACCACTGGATACTGTTGGGATGTTTTCCTGCTTTCTCAGCCGGTCTAAGTTATCGCTGATCCGCTGAAGGTAATTGGTGGTAAATGTTAGTCGGTCAAAGCTGTTGAAATCAGTATTCTTTTCTAGATAACCTCTAGCCGCGGTGATGCTTTCTGCTGTTTTCTGATCATGATAAAGATAAACTGCATTGCCGATGCCCTGCAATGCGGCATCAGCCTCTGTAATGGAACTTAATGCTATCGGCACATCAAAACCTGTAATTCCCAGTGAAGTAATGCGGAAAATTTCCAGCCTGATCGCGTCAAAAATCTGTGCGTCCGTGATCTGGTACTGCTCATTAAATCTGCCTATTCTTTCCAGATTAAGGTTCATTTTTTTTATCTCATTCAGCAGTTGAGTTTTATTTACCTTGGTTGGGGTTTCATAAACCAAGGCTTCCATTACCTGAAAACCGGTCGGATTTTCAATAAGGTTTTCACCCAGTTCAATTTCGTCGATGGGTGCTCCGTTAAGCATAACGGCAGTAGTAGGGAAGAAATATTCAATATAATACTCTATTGATTTGTATTTAGACCGTGCTTTCAGAAATGCTTTTTTGATTTCCTCGTGATCACCTCTCTCTACTGTGGTATAAAACGATAGCTTGACCGATTTTTGCAGGTCTTTGAGTGAACCTGAAAAGGATGTTTTTATTCTGTCCGCAGGATTGTTTTTGGAGGTACAGAATACAGCAAGTAACGTAGAAAAGACAATGAGTGAAATAATAATGGCAATCCTGTTGAAGCGCATGTGGTAAATATAAAAATATCCCTGGCACAATCTGTGACCAGGGATTTTAGTTTGAGAAATGTTTTTAAAAGATGTGCTTATTTTGAGATGCCTCTTACAATAACTACCTGGCCTCCCTCACTGTTGTTAACCAGCCTTGTGGAACCGCCATCAGCATTTTTATATTTATCGCTTGTCCAGGTGTGTGGATGCAAATTAACCGCAAATGTTTCTGGGATGCCCGTAAGAGCAGAGATATCGTACATTGCGCCATACTCCCAGGTGCTTAACTGCAGGTTGTTTGATGGATTGTATTTCGCATTGAATGTAGCATCAGTTCTTCTATGATTCATTCTAAGCATTGGTTTCATTACTTTTGAACCCATTGCATATTGCCAGATGGTACCATCATGATCATTGTTTTTGTAAAATGAATCACCGTCTTCCTGAATATAAACGTAGTTTTCTGTTACGCATAAGTTATCGGGATTGACAATGCTTTTTCCGGGATTATCATTTCCATCTACCGCCACTTCCAGTTTGCCCTTTAATGGATTGCTCTCATCCAGAACCAGTTTGTACACTCGGCCCCACATGGTTTTTCCACTAACGGGAGTGATTTTATCACCCTGGCTGACGCCTGTAGCCGTGAAGTATATTTCCCTGCCATTGGCAGCACTTCCCTTTCTGTAATCAATATCTTCGACTCTGGCCAGCATCAGTGCTTTCTTATCAATGGTCTGTTGTTGCAACTGTGCCCCGGTGCTGCTTTTAACATTGTCAAGTTCAACAAACTCCACATCATAAGCGGTACCTTTATCCATATTGGTTTCGATCGGGTCGTTATTACTTCGTTTCATGACGTACAATTTTCCGTTTTGCAGATCTCCCTGTGTATTGGAAACATACATCGCCAATTGACCATCGCTTTCATCCTCGCCGATAAGGATAACACTTTTACCAGTGTAGCTTGCTTTTGGTAATGGAACAGCATTTTCTGCACTCCACCTTCCCAATGCACTTAAGGTTCTTTGGTTGTTCTTTTTATCAGCAGTGGCTAACGGATCGATCGCATGGATCATGGATTCCGCTCCGCTTTCTCCAGCTGTTAGGAACATTGGCTTTGAAAAACCGTGCTCTTCCGGGGTAGCCAGGGTTGCTGAGCAAAGACGGGTCATTCCTCCATCAGAATCTACAATGTACTCGCCTTTTATGGGTTTGAAGTTTTTATCAAGATACACTCTTGAAACCGATTGAAGGATTTCATGGTTATTGATCATGATGAAGCCTTCGCCACTTGGGTTTTTCAGAATCCCGGCACCATCTGGCTGAGCGCCGAACACAAATGCTGGGGATTCTGGTAACACATCATCGGAACTGATCAATGTGGTGATCTTCAGGGCCTCAAAGCCTGGCATGCTCATCAATAGTGAAGGATTGACAGAATAATCTTTTAAATCGATTGGAGTGGTCGGCGCCGGTGTTTCCTCGTCGCGATCCTTCTTACAAGCGCTAATGGTAATGGCAGCACCTACAAAGGCAGCCACTGCCAGCGCCAGTGACTGTTTGCTGATCAGTTTGTATTTCATAGTTTTGTTTTCCGTTTGCTGCAAAACTAGTGAGGGGATATGTCGGCAATTTTAATTTCCTGTTAAGTGTTTGTTTGCCTACAATTTAGAATGATTATTACTGGCAGGTGTATTTCAAAATTCAATTCCCATCAGACCGAACTTGCCCAAGTGTTGATCTCATTCATAATTAACGGTAAAATGTTGTTTCTTCACTTAAACCTATTTTTTCATATTCCTGCTCGAAGTAACTTAGATAAAGCTGTCGAGTCAAAAACGGAATGAGCAAACAGCGTTTCATAAATTCGAAATTACTGCGCTAGGTTGGTAATTTGCGGTAGCATTTATTAACGTAATCATAACCTAGCACATCAAACCTGAAAACAGGCACATTGTTAATCTACAAGGCTCATTGCGAAAATAAAATTACAGGCAAGCTTAGTAACCTATGTGGGAAATTATTTTGATGATATTGGGCGGACTTGGTCTGTTCCTTTTCGCGATCAACAATCTGTCTGATACGCTGAAAGAGCTGCTTGGAGTTAGGGCAAAAAAATGGATGGGTTACTTTACCAAAAACATGTTCACTGCTATATTAAGTGGGATAGTGATTACCACTATTCTTGATTCGTCTTCAGCTGTCATCATCATGACCATTGTGCTGGTCAATGCAGGTGCACTTACTTTCAGGCAGTCTATAGGGATTGTAATGGGCGCAAACATTGGCACTACTTTTTCAAGTCAGCTTATTGCTCTGGATATCGGCCAATATTCGCCCATACCCATTGTTCTCGGCCTCTTATTAAGCCTGTTTGCTAAGAGCGAAAAACTTTCCAAAACAGGTAGAGTGGTGCTTTACTTCGGCATCCTGTTTTTTGGCTTATATACGATGGAACGAGCCGTTGAACCTTTGAAAGATGATCCGGCATTTTTGAGCTGGATGGAAAAACTAGATAATCCGTTAAGGGGAACCGCTGTTGGTGCATTGGTCACACTCGTTATCCAATCGTCATCTGCCACCGTAGGCATGGTGATCACCCTGGCCAAAAAAGGACTCATCAATCTTGGTGGTGGTATTGCGGTAATGATCGGTGCTGAACTCGGCACCTGTTCTGACACTCTGCTGGCGACCATCCGTTCGGACAGGCAGGCAGTGAAGACGGGTTTATTTCATTTGCTCTTTAATATCATTTCAATTGCTATCGGCCTATTGGTATTTCCGCTGTTTGTAGGTTTGATTGAACAGATTTCAGGAAATGCCAGCATGGAGCAAAAAATAGCCAGTTCCCACATGATCTTCAACACGGCCGGTGTACTCGTGTTTATACCGCTAATTTCGCTGATCGAAAAGCTGTTGAACAGGCTGCTTCCCACCACAAAGATTAACCTTCAATCAGCGAAGGATTAATGCAAAGAGCTTTTAAGTGTCCAAAATTGCTCTTAGTTGTTGTCTGAATGCTCACAAGTTTAATTCCTCAAAGCAGGTCTTTTTCAGTAATGTCCGGATGCTGTTAGATTTTGTTTGCGTTATTACGGCTACTTTACACTGCCTTAAGAAGTTTTATCGGCGCTTAGTTTAAGCAGTTGCACTTTATAATCGATTGCCCACTCTCTAATTTTATCCAAAACCGGCTTCAATGATGAGCCCTCCTTTGTGATGCTGTATTCCACTGTGATGGGAACAGTATTAAACGTTTGCCTTCTAAGAATGCCAATAGCCTCAAGATCTTTTAACTCTTTGATCAACATTTTTGGGGAGATCCCCACAATTTCTCTTTCCAGTTCCTTGAAACGCTTCTTTCCAAAATATAAATTAGTAAGTATGTGGAGCTTCCATTTTCCTCCCAAAACCTGCAGAATAAATTGAAGGTCGGATACATTCATCATGCAATTCTCATATTGCTCCATGCCTATTAAATTTAATTGAAAGATAATCAGTTAAGTAACCAAAAGTATATTAATATACATTTAGGTAACTGCTTTCAAAAGTATAGTATTAGCCTTAGTTTTGCAAGAGAAATAAAATGTTTAATAAATGAAAAGAAAAGGAAACACAGTTTTAATAACCGGCGGCAGTTCTGGGATTGGACTAGCTTTAGCTGCAATATTTCTAAGTGAAGGAAACGAAGTAATTATCTGCGGGCGGACCAAGATAAAGCTTGATGATGCCAAACAGACTTTTCCTGAGCTACATACTATCGTTGCTGATGTGTCCACAGTCGATGGAAGAGAATCCTTGAAAACAGCAATACTCACGCGTTTTCCAAAGCTTAATGTACTGGTAAATAATGCTGGTATTTATAGTATGACAGACATGATGGATCCACAATATATAAAAGTGTTGGAAATGGAATTAAATGTAAATTTGATTGCGCCCATTGCCTTAACGCAACAGCTGATGCCGGTTCTGGAAATGCAATCCGAAGCAACCATTATAAATGTTACTACTGGTTACGTTTTTATCCCATCTGCCCAGGCTTCCGCATACAGTGCGAGCAAAGTAGCTTTTCGTGCCCTTACCCAAAGTTTTAGATTCACCACTAGAAAAACTAACATTCGAGTGATAGAGGTGGTGCCGCCCGCTGTTGACACACCAATGAATAAGGGTAAGAGTGTATCAGTGATCGATGTTGATCTATTTGCGAAAAAAGTTTTTGAACAGGTAATAACAGGCAAAGAAGAAATATTGATAGGGCTTTCTAAAGTGGCTAAGTTACTATCGCGTATAGCGCCAAGATATAGCTTTTATAAATTGAATAATGATGAAGCTAAGCAGCGAGTGCAGTTACGGAATGCTCTATAGATGATAGAATAAGATTGAGTGAATCCTATATTTCTCCATCGGTTGTGGTTATTATTTTTCGTAAGTTATAAATTACCTGACAATTTCATCAATCATTCCATGCTAAATAGGCTAACTTTCGAATCAGGCAGTGTTCTTCGTGATTTATTCCGGGTCTGATAGGTGATGCAATATCTAAATTTTATAGCTGTAAATGTTGGCAAAACTAATTACGATACCTATTATTGCAACAGCGTTTGCAATAATAAGATACGAAAGGCCGGTAAAATTACAGTCGTTATCGTGCTAACCCGTGACTTTATAATTAATTAGACAACCTGACCTCTGAATAACCCCATTATGTACGATATTTTGCGGGCACATCTGGAGAAGCATGTCCCCTTAACAGATAGCGAATTCGAAATAGTGAAAGCGTATTTTTCTTATCGCCAGTATAAAAAGCATCAATTTATTATTCAGGAGGGGGAGCTTGTTAAATATTCTTATTTCATAATTTCAGGCCTGCTTAAGTTGGTTCATTATGCTGAAAACGGGAAGAGCAATATCATATCCTTTGCTATGGAAGACTGGTGGGAAAGTGATTTTCAGGCATTCCTTACCGGTAAGAATGCCACCTTGTCCCTGGAATGCATCGAGGATACTAGCGTACTCCGAATTTCTTTAGCAGATTACAGAAATTTGTGTGCAAACGTGCCTAAAATATCGTACTTCTTTCTTGAAAAAGCGCATTTTGGAAATATTGCTGCACAAAAACGGATTCTGTCTTTGCTGACTTCGAATGCAAAGGAAAGGCATGATCAGTTATTGAAACAATATCCTACATTGTTTCAGCGTGTTCCAAAATCAATGTTGGCTTCCTTCTTAGGTGTATCAAGAGAGACCCTAAGCAGGTTCTCGGATTGATGTGTGATATAGATCACTTGAAAAAGGTGCCTTACCTCACCACTTCATTCTTTAATTTCCTTTGATATTTGTGACGTCAAGCAATAGTGCTTATCAAAATAATTTTATAATGGAAATAAGGCAGATTAATCCGTGGAAATGGCAGGAGGAAAGAAATTATTCACAGGCTGTTGAGGTCACCGATGTTAGAGGTACACTTTATTGTTCAGGTCAGACCGCAATAAGTGCGGATGGGATATCCAGCAATGAAGATATGGAGACCCAATTAAAAGGGGCAATTACTAATCTCGAACATTTGATCACTCAGGCAGGATACGAATGCAGAAATATTGTTAGGCTCAACGTTTATCATACCAGCACAAATGAATTTTTTAGTGCATTTCACGTTTTGCAGGAATGGATTGTAGAGAAAAATATCAAACAGTCTACAACAGTAATGCAGGTGAAAACATTATTTGAAACATTAAAGGTGGAGCTCGAAGCAACGGTGGTTCGATAACAGTTTTCAATTAATTCAGGGTAATGAAACGAATATTTAGATTTATTAATTGATCTAAAGTGATTTCAGCTTACGGGACATGGATTGAAATTAGTCTTTTTAGCGGATAACTTAATTACCGAATCCATTCTAAATCAGCTATCACTAGCCAAGCGGATAATGATTTACGGATTTTGCATCTTAGGTAAGGGGAGGACCTAAGATGCAAAAATTATAGGGCATCTCCAGTATTGCCCTTGCCTTAGTTTTCCCAGCCTATTGGTATAAATACCAATCTTGGTAAACAGAATCGGCAAAGTATTGATTTTAGAATATTATGATTTTCCGGTTACCCTTTTCCGGTGGATCTGGCCCCAGTCATACATCATCATTATCAAGCCGTTCAAAGAATTGCTGTATTCGGTAAGTTGGTATTCAACAGTGATCGGTCTGGTGTTTAGAACAGTTCGTTTAACCAGCCCATTTATTTCCAGCTCTTTTAGCTCTTTCGATAAAATCCGGGGTGATATTTCGGCTTCCCTGCAAAGTTCACGAAATTTGAAGTTGCCGCTCCGCAAAATGGAGATCAGCACCAGTTTCCACTTCCCTCCAACGATGTCCATTGTATCCTTAAGCGTCAGCCATGCTTTCCTGCATTCTTCGTCGGAGACAGGCTTCAGACAACGATCTTTATTTATCATCATATCTTTTTTAGATGGTATCCTATTTGTAACCCATGGCAAAGGTATCGCTATACATTAATATTTTTGTCGCATCAATTACATTATAAGTTAATCCAAAGATTATTATGCGCAATACAACAAACATTACCGTCGCAGAACGTTTATTTCATTCACACCTTACTAAATTTACAAATCCGGATATGACCCGTGACGCCTATGTCGAATTATTTACCGAAGACGCAGTGCAGCAATTTCCATATGCACCGGCCCCTTATGCAAAAGAAGTAACCGGTCGGGATGCTATTGCGGATTACATCATAAATGTTGTTAACGGAGCAAAAAACTGGAACTTTAAAAATTTTCAGTTTTCGGCAACAACTGATCCAAATACGGTCTTTGTAGAATTTGGCGGAAGTGCCGAGGTAATCGCTACCGGAAAAAAATACCATCAGCTCTATATTGGTCGTATAACTTTAAGGGACCGGAAAATATCGGCTTATCGCGAGTTCTGGAATCCGATATGGATCATGGACGCATTTATGTAGACTTTCTGGATCGAATCAAACCCTGAAAAGTAAAGATGCTTAAAGAAAGGAAACCTTTGGGGGAATGGACTGCCCCAAAGGTTTTCTATTTCATGATCTTTAATTGCATTTATTGTCACCAGCGCTGCCTTTAAAAGCCCATCTTCAGTTTGCATTAGCGCAGGATATCTCGTTTATTTACCGTTTAGATCTGCCCGGAGATATCGGTCCAAATGAATTATTTCCATTTATGTAGCCAACTACGTATATTGTACGTAAATATAATCATGAAAATAACAATAAAACCCTTGCAAAATCTAGATGCCCGGCGCATAATTGATATCATTTTGCCTATTCAACAATTAGAATTTGGAGTACCCATCACCATTGAAGATCAACCAGACCTTGAAGATATAGAAACCCATTACATTATTCAGGGCGGAAATTTCTGGGGGGCTTTTGTAGATGATGAGCTATGTGGCACTATTGGACTACTGAGGTTTGGTAAAAATCAAGCTGCAGTTCGGAAAATGTTTGTTCGAAAAGAATATCGAGGTAAGGAATTCGGCCTTGCTGTAGCGTTGCTGAAGCAATTGATAACATACAGTAGAGAAGGTGGTATATCTGAAATTTATCTAGGTACGGTTGATATTTTAAAAGCGGCAATTAGGTTTTATGAAAAAAATGGGTTTGTAGAAGTGGATAAAAGCGAACTTCCTGTGGATTTTCCTTTGATGAAATCGGACAATATTTATTTTAAACTAGGTTTCGGCAATGAAAATCATTAAAGATGCGGGTGAACTTGCGCTGTCCTCACGGCTGCAAAGCCTCGCTGAGCAATTAAGGAAAGATGGAGCGCTTTTTTATAATACATATGGTATTGCTTTCGAACCTAAATGGTTTCCTGTAATTTTAGTTCTTGCTCATCAACCTCTGCTCACCGTGAGTGAGCTCTCGACAGAGATTGGGTATTCTCATCCTTCTACCATCAGCTTACTTAAGGAGTTAGAGAAGGAAAAGCTTATCCTTTCAAGGAAAGATAAAATTGATGAACGTAAGCGTCGCCTACGTCTTTCTTCAAAAGGTGAGAAGCTGGTAGAAAAGCTAAAACCTATATGGTCAATAATGAAAACTGCACTAACAGAAATTACAACGAATAATGATAATCTCTTAAAAGCGATTGAACAGGCCGAAGAAGCCTTAGAAAGACAGAGCTTCCTGCAGAGGGCAATTGCTTTAAAGTCTTAGCATGAGTTTTTATACACCAGTGGTATCGATAAGGTGTTTAGGATGACAGTTGTTGCGCTTAATGTAGGTGATTATACGATGATTGAGGTGATTCAAGGAACGTTCAATTTTAAACCGTCCGCAATTGGTTCAATAAGCAATAAAAAGGCTTTTAAATATTGAAAATAGTGCCGCTGATCGGTACTCTTAAATAAGCAAGTCCTGTAATTTAAACAATTAAAGGACTTTGTTTTTGGTGTGTATACTCTTTTTGTAATCTGACACGGAACTCATGTGAGCGAATTTGTTCCTAATTTGAGAGCGTAATTTGAACTTTTCCTTTCTTCCCTTATAAAAATCAATCATTTCTTCAACTTTGGTCGCATCTTCAATTAAGCGGACCCAAAGTATCATTCTTATCAAATAAGAAAGAGTATTCTAGCTTGTTCATTTTTAAATTAGCGGGTTCGTCTATCGGCCAATGCTTAGAAAGGATTGGAGGTTGGTTAATTGGATATCCCAATAAATTTGAACCCTTCTTTCCAATTTACATATATAAATATTCTAAAACTTGCAACAAATGTTGTACTGGTTAGACGGGATCAACGTACTCCTGTTTATCCGGTAATAGGTGATATGTGACATTACTTGCGAAATAAATGTAACAGAATACCTCTCAGTTCCTTTTATCTTTGTTTCAGTATAAAAATCAGGACAATGAGCAATAGGAATATTTTCAAGAGGTTACGCAATGGGGAAGCCATTTTACCGAACGATCCCCAAGCATACAGAATGCGGGAAGAATCTTTGAAATTTCTCGTACAGATCAACAGCACCACAGATCCCAATGAAATAAGAAATTATTTAAGCCAAATAACGTGTTCGGAAATCGATGAGAGTGTTGTGGTTTTTACGCCCTTGCATATTAATTATGGGAAGCATACCAAGATAGGCAAAAATGTATTCATCAATTTCGATTGTGTGTTCTTGGATCTGGGCGGAATTACCATTGAGGACAATGTATTTATCGCTCCGAAAGTAAGTCTGCTATCTGAAGACATCCAATATCAATTGAAGACCGGCATTCATTGGTTCCAAAAGCCATTCACATAAAAAAAAATGCATGGATTGGTGCGGGTGCAACCATACTTCCGGGTGTAACCATCGGCGAAAACGCCGTTGTTGCCGCGGGAGCAGTTGTTTCCAAAGATGTTGCTCCAGATACAATTGTCGGGGGAGTTCCGGCAAAATTCATTAAAAACATTTAACATGAAAAAATTACTTTTTATAGCGCTGACTGCGATCTTTTCTTATGGTACGGCAGTCGCACAATCTACATCAAATTCACTACCGATGAAAGAAATATCAGGAAAGAACTATACCACGTTTAAGGTGAGTGATAAGGTAACCATGTATGCAGTTACCTTCAGGAACCAATATCAAATGCAAGTTGCAGGGCATCTTTTCATCCCCAATAATATGGACAGAAAAACGAAGAACCCTGCAATTATTGTCGGTCATCCGATGGGGGCGGTGAAGGAACAAAGCGCCGATGTATATGCTTCGAATATGGCTGACAGAGGCTTTATCACCTTAGCGATCGACCTCTCGTTTTGGGGAGAAAGTGAGGGCGGACCTCGTAACGCAGTTTTGCCTGATGTGTATGCTGAAGATTTCAGTTCGGCCGTTGACTTTTTGGGAACACGACCATTTGCTGACAGGAATAATATCGGGGTTATCGGCGTTTGCGGAAGTGGAAGCTTTGTGATCAGTGCTGCAAAGATCGATCCCCGGATGAAAGCCATCGCAACGGTGAGTATGTATGATATGGGATCGGCGAACCGTGATGCGCTGAACCATTCACAAACCCTCGAACAAAGAAAGCAGATTATTGCTGAGGCGGCACAACAGAGATATGCAGAATTTACAGGTGGTGAAGCTAAATACACTGGCGGAACAGTTCTAAAATTAGAGGCAAACACCCATCCAATCCAGCGTGAGTTTTTCGATTTTTACAGAACTCCCCGTGGGGAATACACGCCAAAAGGAGCATCTAAAGAAACGACAACAAAACCAACCTCAAGCAGTAATACGAAATTCATGAATTTTTATCCTTTCAATGATATCGAAACCATTTCTCCACGTCCACTGCTTTTCATCACCGGAGACCAGGCGCATTCAAAAGAATTTAGCGAAGATGCCTACAAAAGAGCAGCGATGCCCAAAGAGCTGGTTTATGTAAAAGGTGCAGGCCATGTAGACCTTTATGATAAAACCGATTTGATCCCGTTTGATAAACTGGAAAAATTCTTTAAAACCAATTTAAAATAGAAATAGGATGAAAAACGTACTGTCATGCATGATCCTGTTTGCTTCCCTATCGTTAGGTATGGCAAGCTGCGACAAGGGTAATGAAACCATCTCCATCCAGGAGAATGGAGATTCAAATTTAATCACTACCAACCTATCTACCACCAAAATGAAAATTACAATAGGAAGCGATGTATTTACGGTAACGCTTTATGACAATCCAAGTGCGAGCGCTTTGAGGGCGAGGTTGCCGCTCACCATCAATATGACGGAACTGAACGGCAACGAAAAATATTACGATCTGCCAAACAGTTTGCCCGCCAATGCCTCGGTTGGTGGAAATATCAAAGTGGGCGATTTAACGCTTTACGGAAGCAATACCCTTGTTTTATTTTATAAAGGCTTCAACACGTCATACAGCTATACAAAACTAGGCTATGTTGACAATCCCAACGGACTTGCCACGGCTTTGGGCAATGGAAATGTTGTCGTAAAATTTGAGAATAAATAGAACATCATACGATGTGAAAATCAATGTAAACATAGCTTCGAGAGTAATCATCTGATAAAAATTTATGGAAAACGATAATCGTTTAAAGCTGTCCCGTAGGGAAATGATAATTGGCACAACGGCAGCGATTTCGGCTATAGCTGCTACCAAAGTTACAGGCATAGCGGCTGGCAAATCAAATAAAATTGCTTTAGCAGATGTTTCGTTTGTTGTAAATGGAAAAAAACAGCAGTTAGCACTTGATACCAGAACAACGTTGCTTGATGCCCTTAGAGAACATCTTAAATTAAACGGTACGAAGAAAGGATGTGACCACGGACAATGCGGAGCTTGTACTGTAATGGTAAATGGCCGCAGAATTAATTCATGTCTTTCTCTTGCACTTCAGCATGAAGACGATGATATTATGACTATTGAAGGCCTTGGCTCGCCGGATAAACTTCATGCCATGCAGGCTGCATTTATAAAGCATGATGCCTATCAATGCGGGTTTTGTACTCCGGGGCAAATCTGTTCTGCAGTGGCCGTCATAAATGAAATAAAATCCGGGATACCGAGTCATGTGAGTAGTAATTTGAACCAATCTCCTTTATTAAATAATGAGGAGATCAGAGAAAGAATGAGCGGCAACATTTGCCGTTGCGGTGCTTATTCAAATATTGTAGAGGCCATTTCAGAAGTCGCCTCAAAAGCAGTTAAAAAAGCCCGATAAACAGTCCATATCAAAAGCAAAAATGAAATCATTTACCTATCAGCGAGTCCCTACCGCATTGGATGCTGCAAAGGCCGCCGAAAAAATTCCGGGTTCAAAGTTTATTGCCGGAGGAACCAATCTTCTTGACTTAATGAAACTGCAGATTGAAGCACCTGCCCATCTCATCGATATCAGCAAAACCGGGTTAAATAAGATTGAACTGAACGCAGATGGCGGGCTTCGCATAGGAGCAATGGTAAATAATACCGATCTGGCGGCGCACAATGTGGTTCGTCGCGACTATGGGTTGTTGGCAAGAGCACTGCTTTCAGGTGCATCCGGTCAGCTCCGTAACAAAGCTACCACGAGCGGCAATTTGCTGCAGCGTACCCGATGCCCATATTTCTATGATACCAATCAGGTTTGCAACAAAAGGGTGCCCGGTAGCGGTTGTGCTGCTCTTGCGGGATTCAGTAGGCAACTGGCTATAATCGGTAGCAGCGATCATTGCATCGCTACCCACCCCAGTGATATGGCGGTAGCAATGATGACCCTCGATGCTACAGTTGAAACTTTGAATGCAAAAGGTGAGCAAAGAAAAATCCCGATAGCCGATTTTTACCGTCTTCCAGGAAACACGCCTCATCTGGAAAACACACTCCAACCAAGCGAAATGATTACTTCAGTCCTTCTTCCCCCACCCGTGGGTGGTAAACAGATCTACCAGAAAATAAGGGATAGAGCATCGTATGCTTTTGCAACCATTTCAGTGGGCGCAATTATCTATCCAGACGGATCGGGGAAACTGGCGGTTGGGGGGGTGGCTGCGAAACCCTGGCGTATTGAGCAAGCTGAGGCACTTTTGCCCAAAGGTTCTAAACAGGTTACAGAAAGTTTATTGGTGGGAGCAAGACCAACCGTAGAGAACCGGTATAAAATTATGCTGGTCGAGCGCACCATAGAATCCGTTATTCAGCAAGCTAAAAGGTAATATGAAATTTGATAAACCAGCAGGAAAAAATGCTATCGATCAGCTCAAAGTGGTTGGTAAACCGATTGATAGGATAGACGGGCCATTGAAAACAACAGGCCGTGCAACCTACGCCTATGAACATCAAATAGCTAATACAAAACCGGCATATGGATTTATTGTTGGCGCAGGTATTGCAAAGGGACGAATTGAGGCTATTCATCAAACGGCAGCAAAAGCACTTCCGGGTGTCATCGGGGTGATCACCGCTTCGAATGCTGGCCCACTTAAAACCGGAAAATTTTATGCAGATAGACTCTTAGCAGGCCCGGATGTTGATCATTACCATCAGGCAATTGCAATAGTGGTAGCCGAAACCTTTGAGCAGGCCCGTGCAGGTGCTGCTTTAATTAGGGTCGATTATGTCAAATCCCAAGGTTCCTTTGATTTAAAGCAAGCAGAAGCTTCGGCAACAATACTGAACCCGGGCCGACCCTCGACAGCAGCTACATCAAAGGTCAGCAGTTTTGAAGACGGTTTTAAATCTGCGCCTTTCAAGCTTGATGAAACCTATACTACTCCTGATCAATCTCATGCGATGATGGAACCTCATGCAACCATTGCCAAATGGGAGGGGGAAAAACTTACCTGCTGGTGCTCCATTCAGCAAATTAACTGGGGCGTTCGGGATCTGGCTAACATTTTAGGCATAGACCCAAAGAATATCCGTTTGGTTTCTACTTTTATCGGTGGGGGATTTGGCGGAAAGGGCACCGTGCTTTCAGATATCGTGGCAGCATCACTTGCTGCAAGGCTTACCGGACGAACAGTCAAAATCACCCTGCAAAGGACCTTGATGTTCAATAATACCATTCACCGACCCGCCACCATTCAAAGATTGAGGATCGGAGCAGACGCTGATGGTACCGTAACATCCATTGGACATGAAAGCCTTTCGGGCAATATTCCACGGGGGTTTGCGGAATATACTACTACATCCACAAGAACACTATACGCCGGCAAGAACAGGATGACCCAACTTAAACTGGCTTTGCTCAACCTGCCCGAGGGAGCAGCTATGCGTGCCCCAGGCGAGGCCTCGGGTATGATGGCTCTTGAAATCGCTATGGATGAAATGGCCGAAAAGCTCAAGATGGACCCGGTAGAGTTCAGGATAAAAAATGATACACAAGTTCATCCTGAAAATCCAAAGCGCTCCTTTTCAACCCGGTTACTGGTGGAGTGCCTGCAAACAGGGGCAAAAAAGTTTAAATGGGAAAGCCGCAGCAAGCAACCACGTGGTAAAGAGGAAGGAGATTGGTTGATGGGAATGGGTGTAGCTTCCGCGGTGCGGGGTGCACCGATTACCAAATGTGCAGCCAGAGTTCGTCTGAGTAATAAGGGGATTGTTACGGTGGAAACCGATATGACTGATATTGGTACCGGTAGTTATACCATCATCGCACAAACGGCAGCGGAAATGATGGGCGTTGAAATTAATAAGGTTATTGTAAAATTAGGTGACTCCATTTTCCCCGAGTCTTCAGGCTCAGCGGGCCAGTGGGGTGCTGCTTCCTCCACATCGGGAGTTTATGCTGCATGCGTTAAGCTTCGCGAAAAGGTTGAGCAGTTGTTCGGATTCGAACCTGGAACGGCAGAGTTTTCTGATGGAAAAGTTAGCGTGAGGAGTAAGAAGTATCCTTTATCGAAAGCGGCTGAGTCTGGGGAGCTAATAGCTGAGGATGAAATGACTTACGGCGAACTCTCCAAAGAGTTTGCTCAGGATACTTTTGGTGCCCACTTTGTAGAAGTTGCCGTTAATAGATACACCTGCGAAATCAGAGTCCGGCGGATGTTGGCCGTTTGCCATGCTGGCCGAATTTTAAACCCTAAAACCGCCCGAAGTCAGGTGATCGGTGCGATGACCATGGGTGTGGGTGCCGCATTGATGGAAGAGTTGGTAGTTGATACTAATGTTGGTTTTTTTGTGAACCATGACTTAGCCGGATATGAGGTTCCCGTACATGCCGACATTCCACATCAGGATGTTATTTTGTTGGAAGACCTTGATCCGACGATGTCGCCTATGAAAGCCAAGGGCATTGGTGAACTTGGCCTGGTAGGTGTGGCTGCCGCTATTGCAAATGCGGTTTATAATGCTACCGGAGTAAGGATCAGAGAATACCCTATAACTCTTCATAAAATTCTTGAATCAAGTTAGAACTAAGAAGGAAACAACTAGTTGCAGCCTTTTCAAAAAAAAATGGTTTTTTGAGCATGATTCTTGTAAACTTATTCCAATAATCCCGTGAATTTCTTAGTGTTATAATGAGTTTTTAATGAATTGAAATAGAGACAATTGGGCGAATAATTGCCCAAAATTAATCTAGTTTTTTGGTTCAAATTTTTCCGCTTAATGTGTTATTGTACCTGTTAAAAATAATCTGAACAACAACTTCTGACACTAACGTCAAACATAGTTTTCGTTATTTGGGATCTCCATATGGTTTGTGAGCAGGCTGAAGAACTTGGTTTAGGATGAAAATTTTTGTTGTTGCGCCTTTTTAGGAAGCGATTGCGCATGGTTTTATAATAAGATTTCTCGTTAAGATAACACGCAATAGCCACCTGTGAAGTTAGATTAATGGAACTTTTTCAGTTTTATGATGTTGTAAATTATACTTTTAAATCAATAACATGAAAAACGAACCCATTAAAATTAGTGAAAAATTTAATGTTGACACAGCAACATTGTTCAGGGCCTGGACAGATGAATCTGCATTGAAAGCCTGGTGGAAACCAACAGGCAAAACGCTTTCAAATGTAGAAAACGATATTAAGGATGGCGGAAAAGTTGCGTATCATTTCGAAAGTGAAGCCGATACCACCGGTAAATTAACCATTGAAGGTAAGTATCAATCTGTAATTCCGGAACAAAAACTGGTTTATACCTGGAACTGGATAGTTAATGATGCAGCACTTGAAAATGGTAATTATCTGCTTACTGTTGGCTTTGAAGTTGCGGGGGAGGGCTCTGAACTAACGATCACTCAGGAAAATCAAAGTGAAACTGAAGGAATACATCCACACGAGGAGGGTTGGAAAGAAGCGCTGGAGTCTTTAAAAACTTACCTGGAAAACGAAGCGTTAAACGGAAAGTAAGCTTAACATTAGTTGTTTAAAGTATCCCTGTTTTATTGTTATTTGAGATGTTGAAATGGGCATCTCGAATAACATCAACGATCTAGTCTTTCCCATTTATATGCAAAGTCATTTTCTGCAATCGCGAAAATGCCTGATGCCGTCTATGAGGCAACCAAATTTGGGGAGAAGGTCGAGCTCATTAATTGATATTTTCAAATAAACTTAAAGCAAAACTGATAATCTGCTATTTTAGCGGCCGCCAGAATCAGGGCCCGTTATCAACTCAAATCACTTTAAAAAAAAATGAATAAATCCCGGTTTCCAAAAGCTTTACTTAATCTTATAGTTTTATTGACAATTTCGCTGTTTTGGGTAGGATCATCCAAGGCACAAGATTCTTTAAAAAAAGCGCAGGATTCTGCTCAGGTTATCCCTGATACATTGCTGTTCAGAATCCAGACTGCCCAGGCGGCCATTACGGAAATTAATGCAGCCAATAAAACAGGCTATGATGTGAGTGCAATTCAGGATCGGCTAGCATCACTTGGTTCTAGTATTGCTTCCGTAAAAAGGGATTTTGGCAATGGAAAAAATAATGCGCAAAACAGAAGCCTGGTTAGTTTTAAACTGATCCTCAAAGATGTGCGGACTGAACTTTCGGCAATCTCTGCCCGCCTGGTCAAAACCAATTCTGAACTTCAGCGAATGTCGCAACAGGTAATCGACCTCAGTTCAGATTCGCTGCTTCTTGCAGATCAGGATTCAGAAAAAATGTTGTACAGACCTCAACTCTTGCAAATAAAAACCCGTTTACATGAAACAGGAGAGGTTACAGGCAAAAATCTTTCAAAAGTAAGCGAGCTTTTGGCGAAAAGTTCTTCCATGAGCAGTGAGGTAAATGATTTACAGGTTGCCCTTGATGACCAGCTGGAAAAATCTGGGCGAATTGCTGCTAATAGGGAAGTTCCATACATCTGGTCAGCACCTTTACGCTTGTTTGGGTTTAGCCAAATTGGTTCAAGATTGTCCGATGCCTATTTCGGGCAGGGAGAAATCTTCCAATATTTTATCAATTCAATCTGGGATACCGGCGTTGTGTTACTGATTGTTGTTCTGGCTTTTTTTATCTGGGTTCACCGGAACTTTGTAACAGCAAATCGTTTATCAGTTAAACGAAAGATAGGAGAACTCAAATTCGACTATTTGCGGGCTTATCCCATCATGGCCAGTTCCATTGTTCTTTTATGTCTTTTGCTCGCCTTTCACTCCGATGCACCCTCTATTTTTATCGAGGTGGTACAACTTATTTTGATGGTTTTGATTACCATCCATTTGAGAAGAGTTTTGCCAAAAGAAGCGTTAAGGTTGTGGTTTATGATTCTCGGTGGCTTTGTGTTCCTGGTTTTTGCCTCGAGCCTGATCAGTGAGGCGCTCTTGCCAAGATTGATGTTGTTGGCCATCCATTTGGGTTTGCTATTTTTAGGAGTGAGGATGTATGGGAAAACAAAAATTCCGCAGTTTTCCAAAAGGTTCATTAAACTAGTTATCTGGGTGCTGGTATTGATGAACGGACTGGCGATAATCATGAATGTGTTTGGCAGAATCAGCTTATCTAAAGTCTTTGGCATAGCTGGGGTCATTAATCTGACACAAATGATTTCGTTGGCTGTATTTATTCAGATTATGCTGGATGCACTCGAACTGCAGATCAAAATAAGTTCTTGCAACAAAGGCTTCTTCTCCAGGTTAAATCCTGATGCGATGAAATCGCAGTTCAAAAAGGTACTTAAGGTATTCAGTTTTATTGTTTGGCTTTTAATCTTATTTAATAATCTGGGGATGTCATCCGGGATTTATAGCCTGATGACCGGCATACTCTCCAAAGAAAGAAGTTTCGGAAGCATCCACTTTTCGCTTGGAAATGTGCTTTTCTTCTTCATCATTATATACGTTTCCAATAAATTACAAAAACATGTGCCGTTATTTTTTGGGGAACAAAAAATCAGTTTCGATGGCGCCAGTGATCATAAGGGTTCAAAAGTGGCACTTTTTCGGTTAATCATTATCGTGATTGGACTGCTTCTGGCTTTTACCGCATCTGGCCTCCCGATGGATAAACTTACCGTTGTTTTGGGCGCACTTGGTGTTGGAATTGGATTAGGCATGCAGAACATTGTCAACAACTTCGTTTCCGGTATTATTTTAATCTTCGAGAAACCATTCCGTATTGGTGATTATGTTGAACTTGCAGATAAGAAAGGCAAGGTCCAGGATATTGGTATCCGGTCGAGCAAATTACTCACGCCACAAGGCTCAGAAGTGATCATCCCAAATGGTGATTTGCTTTCCGGCAGGTTGGTCAACTGGACGCTGAGCAATGATTATCTGAAATCCGAATTACTAATCAAAGTAAGCTCTACTGCTAACATGCAGCAGGTTCAGGAAATCATTTCCGACGTGATTAAAGGATCAGTCCACACCGTAAACAAGCTCCCACCAGAAATTTTAGTTAATAATTTGGCAGCCGATAGTGTGGAAATTAAAGTTTTAGTTTGGGTTAACAATGTGTATGTAGAAGCCGCTTTTAAAAGCGAGACGCTCTTGCGCATCATGGTTGCTTTCCAGGAAGCAGATATCAAAGTGATGTAATTCGCGATTTGTTACATCAGATAGGTTGAGTAAACGCTTTGAAGAAAATCCCTGCATATTTTCTTGTTTTGTGCAAATTACTATTTGCCAATGCGCAAAAGCCCAGTCTCATTTTTTAATTTTTCCAGATGAAGATTTAATAAATATACGGAACCTGAAGAAAAAAGCATTAGATCTATATTCTTTGTGAGTTTCAATTTGGGTCGCCCTTGATAATAGCTTATTTAACTAATCGTTTGCTAATATTTAATTTCTTTTGATTTGAGTTACCGGTCTGTTCTGACTATATGATTTGTTAAAGAAGGATGCTGTTTACTTCCGCTACAAAACGTTCCACTTTTTTTGTGCTAAAAAAACTTGATAGAACCAACACATCTTCTTTCTGGCTTCCCGGTTTAAAAAAATATACCTGTACATCGGTTCCCGAATAAATCATATTAGTTGATTTTCTAACCGTTTGGATTCCATTGAAATCATCAAATGAATAAGTTCTGTTCCCCAATCCGATAGGGTTTTTTCGCGTGAGCATTCTGGAACCCTTGTCAAGAGTAATTTCGGTAAAACCCGACAGGATAATCGCTGGTCCCCCAACGAGGGTAAAGAGCAGAAAGCAAACTCTCCCGATATTAAAGCCGCCGCCTAGCCATGCATAGGGTGTAATTTCGTGAATGCCTATAGCCAAAAGACAAACGCCAAGTAAAAGGCTGCCGATTCTGTTTCTTTTAAGAGTGTATGCGCCACCATTTGGGATAAAAAACTTATACTCATCAATATACTGTGGGGCGAAATCTCCCAGGCTATCATGCGCCTCCAGATGACGGTGTAGAGGGGTGATTACCTCATCGACAAAGGCGATTGCATTGGGATCATCATTTTTTCCATAACTGGATGATACCAATATCCCTTTTCCATATCGATCCTTTTTTTTAAATAGCCTGTAGGTATAGGACCCAGCCATGTTGGAAACAGGTGAAATACTGTATATTTTAGAAAATGGAAGGGAAGATATGGTCAGCAAGCCCATTATTTTTTTTCGCATGACGCCCGCACTAATGTCAAACTCTACAGATGTGCCCGCCCACAGGATGAATAGGGTAACGACCGTTATCAGGATAATAAGTATTGGCAGGGAAGAAGTAAAAGAATTTCGGAGATAATAAAGATAGACCAGGTATCCGCTCAGGAAAAAAATGGATAGTACGGCAGCAAGAATATAGGATAGGCCATATGGGTAAACTGTTATACGGTCCGGCTCAATCCGCCAACGGGTTTTCGATAATGATTTCAATGACAAGGGCTTTAGATTTTTTAAACATCTAAACACTTTATGAGCGATTTGGTTTTGCTGATATTTAATGAAATCATTAGTAAAAGGAAGTGGTAAGAGGGGCAGAATACATTCGTTTTTTGAGACAAGATACTCTAAAATTCATATCTAAAATTACAAACAAGAAAATCCCCAGGTTTTGAAAATCAAATTTAAAGATTGAAAGTAGAAAACTAAGATTTATATAAAGATTTTTTTGCAGCCAGTTTTAAGACTTTCACAATCCCTTCATTCTTTACTATATACATTCCTAAAGTTTCGTTGGAAATTCCTTCTTTAAGTGAATAAGTAAAAATCGGTTTTTTGTTTTCAAAATAGGTGTCTAGGTATCGAAATGAGATATTTTTAAAGTTATTTAAAGAAGTAGCTAGCTCTATGATGTGAGTAGAGATAACAAATGCTGAATTTTGAATAGCTTGTAGCTCCGCTATAATTAGAGAAGATGCATCATAGGCATCCTTTACATTAGTTCCTCTAAATAACTCATCAAATATCACAAAAACATTTTGGTTCTTAACAAAATTTCTGCAACCTCCTTTACTCTCTTTACTTCCGCATAATAATGACTTAAACCATCGTTGATATTGTCAGGAAGATTAATTGTAGTTACCAAACCATTGAGCACACTCAATTTCATTTCCTCTGCTGGGACGGGAAAGCCTAGGTGAGATAAATAAATTGTTAACCCCAGGGACTTTAACAACGAGGACTTTCCAGCCATATTAGATCCTGTTAAAAATATTATGTTTTTAGTAACATCTATCTGGAGATCATTTTTAACTGGTTCTTTAATCGAAGGATGAAAGAGGCCAGTAATAGATATATTTAAATCTTCCTCAATATTAAAAATCGGGAACGAAAATTCTTTAGAAGCAGCAACTAAAGCGACATTTTCAAAAACGTCTAATTCATACATCAGCTGTAGGAATTTTTTAATATTATGTTTTTCTGCTCCGCGTATAGCTCTGTCTAACTTTGTTACATCTAAGAAACGAAGATGTTTTTCGTTGAGCAATGAAGCTTTCATCAAAACACCTCCATCAATGATATCAAAAATCTCATCGAAAATTTCATGAAGATATGTTGGAGGATTATTTGCTTTTTGATCGTTTATGAAGTTTAAAATGTATTTTGTAGTCTTGATAAGATAATTGAGCCCAGTTTTTATAATATAATAATTATTACTAGAATTACGTATTAAGTAATCCGATAAAGCATCAAGTGGATTATTTTTAAAGTGCTTAAATTTGCTTTCAAGATAGAAATCAATCAAATCGATTTCTTCATTTCTGATATCAAAATTAATTTGGTTATCAAAAAAAACCTAACACCGTCCCTCCTGAGACTTCTGTATAAAGTGACTTATTCTTATTGCCCGAAATTTGGACGACAGGAAAGATCTTGAGCAAGAAATTATAATCCAACTATGGAAGTCATTTAAAAACTATAACCAGGAATTCAAACTATCTACCTGGATATACAAAATAGCTCTGAATGTGGCAATATCGCATTATAGAAGAGATGTGAAACGCAAGGAGACTAATGAACCTTATGATGATGCTGTCTTTCAAATTTCCGAGGAAGAAAATTGTTCTGAAGAGAATACCTATAGAACGCAGCTCTTATATAAATTTATAAACAAGCTTGATGAGCTAAATAAAGCAATCATTATCCTTTATTTAGAAGATAAAAGCTATAAAGAAATATCAGAAATCATTGGATTAACGGAAACAAATGTGGGCACTAAGATTAACCGAATTAAAAGAAAATTGAAAGAAAGCATTTCATTATTAAATGACTAGTTATATGGAACTCGACGAATTAAAAAATCTCTGGCAAGCAGATGACAAGAACTTAGATAGCAGAATAAGACTTAACAACACACAATTGATGAAAATGAATATAGAGAATGCAGCCGGAGAATTTAGCAAGATTATCAACATATCATTGTTAGGGAGGAATATGGCCTTAGTTTATTGCTTTATATCAATTGGCATGGCTATTTTTATGATTGGTGCAATTGAATACAGCGTACCGGCGATATTCGGTGGCATGGCAATGCTTTGGTCATTTATCTCTCATTTATCAATAGAAAAACCTGACTATAATGATTCGATAGTCCAATTACAAAAGAATATTTGCAAATTTAGGATTCATTTGGCCGCAAATGCCAAGTACGACATCTTTCTAGTTGCATTATGGGTTTTAAGTGTAGTGCCTATTTTCATTAAAATTGTTTACAATTTTTCGTTGTTTAATAGCAATAAGGCGTTAGCAATCTTTTGTTTGGTTGGTTGTGTTGCGCTTTCCCTTATGATAGCTTTAAGCCGAAAAGCCTACGCAGAATACGATAGGACCTTAAAAAAATCCGAGGCTCATCTGGCAGAGCTCATTGAATTTGAAACGAAGAGCCTAAATGAATAACACTCAAAATATAATGAAAACACCAATGGCTGCGGGATCTTTTTTAAAGATGTGAATTTTGCCAACTTACGTTCGAGGAACTAGTATCGTCTTATGGTTTGATGATGATTGAGCGGCCAATCACGGGGATGAAAGTCAAAAAAACAGCACAGGTTTAAATCTTAACGTCACCCTTAAATATAATAGATAGTGATAGTCAACTTATTTTATGTCAGTATTAGATTATGATAGTGCACAACCATTTTTGAAATAGATGATTTTCAAACAAGGATTATCGTAAATTTGGACTAAACAAAATCTTATTTATAAAGTTGTAGATGTTAATTTAAATCAGATCATATCGTGAAATCCTTCCTCAAAAGAATCCTTTTTTCAACTGTTGCTTTCATTGCTTTATCAGCTCATGTTTATGCCGTAAAGCAGTCATTTTATTATCAGATTAAAGTATATCATTTTAAAACTGATCAGCAGGAGAAAGTCATTGATGAATATTTAAAAACTGCGTTTTTGCCCGCTTTGCACACCAAAGGCATTAAGGATATTGGTGTTTTTAAGCCGATTGCCAAAGATACTTCAGATAGGCTGATTTACGTTTTTATACCGCTTAAAAAACTGACGGATCTGGATAGAATCAATACGGCGGTTGGCAAGGACAAAGCGTTTGCTGAAAAAGGAAGCCCTTATTTAAATGCGTCATATAATGAACCGCCGTATACCCGTATAGAATCAATCATTTTGAAGGCTTTTGCTTCGATGCCAGAATATTCGCTTCCAAAACTCACTACACCTAAAAATGAACGGGTTTATGAATTAAGAAGTTACGAAGCGGCAACGGAAAATCTTTCCCGCAACAAAATTGAGATGTTCAACGATTATGAAGTCGCAATTTTTTCAAAGTTGAATTTCAATGCTGTTTTTTATGGGCAGGTGATTTCAGGTGGTAAAATGCCTAATTTAATGTATTTGACAACTTTTAATAATAAGGTCGATAGAGATAGCCATTGGGCAGCTTTTGGTCCTGAATATAAAAAGATCAGCGGTTTGCCTCAGTATCAGCATAATGTGTCCAAAAATGTCACCTTATTTTTATATCCAGCAGATTATTCTGATTTTTAAACAGACAGGCTTTTCCCTCTTTTATGAGATGGCAAAGGCTGATGTTAGTAGTTCTAAGAAGAAATTCTTAAGTTAACCCTCTGTTTTTAATTTCTGCGGCAATAGCTTTGCTGGTTTTTTGGCCATTAATAATCAGGAACACAAAAAATAAAGGGAAAAAAGTAAAAAAGCCAAGCCCGTTTTTTAGTGAACTATAGATTGCAACACCCACCAAAGCACCAATAAGTATACAGGTAATAATTAAACTTGATTTTGCTGTCTGATGTCTTTTAAGTAGCTCTTGGTCAGATAGCTGCTTGATTTCCTGTATCGTATTCATAAGGTTAAATTTGATATTGTAAATTACACCGTTTAAAATTTCCTGTTTGATTGAACCACTCGATTAGAATTTGAAGGCAATTGAAATATTTTAATTAATCAGTTTGATCAGCGCCATTGAAAAGCCTACCAACACCGAAATAATTAAATAAGAGACAGGGATCATTATTGCTCTTAACAGTTTTGATCTCCTTGAATAGCCATACCCGGTAAAAAACTGGTTATAAAACCAAATACTGTAAAGGAAGCCGCCTACCGCTACAAATAAATAATAGAAGAATAATAGCGTAGGGATATGCGTGTAAAAAATCGTAACTACTGTAAATATTAAAGCAAGAATAAGTTCTACTGCCGTCTTGTAAGAATTCAAGACCAGGTGTTCGCTATAATTAAGTTTAGCCTTTTTGAACCAGAAATAGCTAAATAAAGAGTAAAGGGGGATCAATATCAAAATAATCACCTTTGGATATTTGGTGGCGAAACCCTCATAGGTACTCATTGTCTGCTTACTGTTCAATGGCATGATGTCTGATAAATGGATTTTTACATATGGCGATAGTAAACTCGAAATGGCCAGTAAAAGAATAATCAGGGTAACAAAACTAAAAAACCTCACCCTTTTTCCCTGAATAAATTCCCTAACGCTATCACCCGGTCTTAAAATCAGCTCTTTTAGTGTAAATAAGACTCCTTTATCAACATGCCAAACACCGTGAATAAGATCGTGTTCCATGAAATGAATTAAAGAGTAGCGATGAGTGCTTGCTTTTTGCCCACAATTTGCGCAGTAAGTCCCGGAGGTTTCCGACTGACAATTTAAGCAGGAATGTAGATCTAGATGTTTTGAGCCTTCCACTGTCAATTATTTCTGTTTTTTATAGCAGCATTAAGTTGATTAACTCTCATCAATATAGGGATCATCACGAGCAGGCAAACTGGAACGATAGCCAGTAAATATGCATTATGTTTGGTAAAGGTTAAATACAAAGCTAAGCTTATGGCAACAGCCATTACCAGCGCATATCCTATCGCGACGCCTTTCATTAGGTTTCGCTGTTTTTTTAATGATTCGATACTTTGATCTGAGACTTCAGTTTTCATTCGTTTATATGTATTGTTAAAAGCTTAAATTTCTAAACATTTTATCCTGCTCCTTCTGGCGCGTTAGCGAAGGAGCAACATAATTTTTCGGTTAAAGCAACAGGGTTAGTGTTTCCGTTTTTAACGTCACATCATCCGTTAACGGGCGATGTAATTCTTATCTGTCAGCATGCTATTCTTCAAATCTTAATCGTTTCATCGTAAAATGTAACCAAATTTAGCCATCCGAGAAAATTTCATTCAGTACCAAAGCTAACATTATTCAAAACTGTAAAAATGGGTTTCAATAGTAGGTGATGCCTTTACGAATTATGTAAAAATTGTAGCTTCTTCTAGTTATTTAATTTCCCGATGCCTGCTTCAAATTTATCAAAATATTATTATATCTCAACATTGAGAGTTAAATTTATTTTACGTTTGCTAAAATCTTAAACAGGTAACAATTTTTCAAAGGAAGATAGGGCTGAATACGGTGAACAAAAACTGGTGAGGCATCATCTATCGTTAAACAAAGCCAATAATTTATTCTTGTGATCTTTTTAGTTTGGTTCAACAAATACTCAGCTTTTAAGCTTTAGATTATCATTAGACAGAAATGAAACAGCCTTTCGTTTTATAGGTAGAAGCTTTGACGGTGCCACGAAAAAAATGCAAATTGCAGCAAAGTTTATTCAAATGGCAAGAAAAGTAACGGATGGCCCAGTCAGGAACAAGGAACGTACCAAGAAAAATTTGGTCGATGCGCTTGGAGAAATTTTGAAAAGGGATGGTTTTTCGGGAGTGAGCATTAGTAGGGTTGCGGAGAAGGCAAAGGTAGACAGAAGATTGATTTATGATTATTTCGGTGGATTGGAGGGCTTGGTGAAAGAATACCTCAATAATAAGGACTATTGGAAAATTAGTCCGGAGGAAATTAGTGAGATTGTTGAAGAAAGTAAAGTAGATGATGGGAAAGCATTTGCCTATCAGGTTCTGGAAAACCAGTTCAATAGCCTAATGAGTAGCGAGGAAATGAGACGGATCATTACCTGGGGGCTAAGCGAAAAGTCATCTGTTTTAAAGGAATTAGACTCAAAGCGAGAGAATATTGGTGATCAGCTGCTGCGTGAGATCTTCGATAAAACCTTCAGTGATAGCCATAAGAATTTCCGGGCAATTTATGCGATATTGATGGGTGGAGTGTATTATCTTACACTTCATAGTAATATGCAGGAAAATCCTTTTTGTGGTATCAACCTTCAAGAGCCATCCGGTCAGGAAGAGATTAAAAAAACCCTCAAAACAATTATCGAGCTTGCATACACTTGATCCGTTGCTGATCAAACCGAATATGAAGTAACGTTACATTTCAATACTTAAGAATAGGGGAGTAGAATAATGAGTGGATTTTGGCTAAACATTATTATTTGTGAAGTCAATGATTGCTTTTAACCTTTTTAAGATTTTATTACTTAAGACAATTTTATTTTTGAATCGCTTGGCCTTACCGCCAAGTTTATTTTTTTACAACCACAATCTTTCGGATAAGGGCAGCCTGGTTTCCATTGGTCAGCGTGACCACACTGCCGTTTTTCCAATATTGTGCAGTTCCGGATGCTCCAGCATCACTGTAACCAGCGACGTAAACATCTGATCCTACCACGGCTATCGATTGACCAAAGGCACTTTGAGGACCATTAGACAGCGCAACTGGCACCCCGTTTTTCCAGTATTTGGCAACTATGGCATTACTCCCGATAGCTGAGGCAGCAATGTAAACATCACTTCCACTCACTGCAATAGCAGTACCTCTTACATCGGCAGAACCATCATTGATAAGAACTGGTGCCCCCAGGTTTTTGCTGTAGCGAGTTTGAGACTGCCCTGAACTATTATAGCTTTCAGACCATGCCATATAAAGATCGTTCCCAGATCGTGTTAAGGCCTGATCGCCGGCTGTTCTTGTTCGATCAGAAAGATCGGTTAATTGTCCGTTCTTCCAGTAGCAGGTAATGGGAGTCAGCCAATCAAGATTTCGTCTTTCGCCTATCACATAAACGTCACTGCCTACAATGGTAATACCCGATGCAATAGCCTGTTAGGTTTTCCTCGGTAAGCACTACCGGCGTTCCATTCTTCCAGTATTTGGCCTGATAGGTTGTTCGCCCATTGGCGATTTCCTGACCGGCAATGTAGACATCGTTTCCTTGTATAAAAATATCATTGGCATAAGCGTCTCTAGTGCCATCGGTGAGTGATATTGCTGTTCCATTTTTCAAGTATTTTGATACATATTTTCCAGCTGCATTAATTTCGTATCCTGCTATATGCACATCCGATCCGGATACCACCATTGCATTTGCATCAGATAAGCCTGAGCCTCTTCCCAAAGTTATGGCATTGCCGTTTTTCCAGTATTTAGCCACATATCCCTCTCTTCCTGCGGCATAGATGTCAAATGGTGCAGAATCGGGGAGATCCTCACGGCTTCTTTTTTTGCATGAGGTGAATAGCGTAATCAGTATAAGGAAAAGTAATGCGTATTGTATCGGTTGTTTCATAAGATAATATTGGTGTTAGCTGAACAGCAATAACTGGATTTGGTTTGGATCATTTTTTCTTTGATCGACGGTTTCATGGATGCATTTTTAATACTCGATCTATATAAATGAAGATTTAGAAATGATACAATCTGAAGATTCTGCTAGCCCTGCAAAATCAATGAAATATTTATTTATTTAGGTGTAGCATAAACACATCTGTTCTCGTTTTGATGATAAAATACCAAACCAAAAAACAATGAAAAATATCGCTCTAAAAAACAGTCTTTTATTATTGATCTTCGTTTCAACTATTTTTCTCAGTTGTAAAAAAGATCGTGGTTTCATTCAGACCAAACCAGTAGATTCTTTTCTTCCAATGCAGGTGGGAAACCTTTGGTATGCCAACAAAGAAAACTACACGGAAATTCAAGATAGCACGCTAATCAATGGGAAGCTGTTCTACAAATTTTTCTCCTTAATTGGAGGAGATGGGATCAGCATTTCTTATTTGCGTATTGATGAGCAAGGTAAACTTATCGCTAGTGATCCAAAATATCCAGACTTAAGGGTTATACGGGCCGACTTCAATGCAAAAATTGGGGATGTGTTTTTTACCATAAAGTCGGGTACTGATACCGACCAACAAGTTACCGTTACCGAAAAAACAGATTCCGAAATGCGCTTTTCATTCGATTCCATTTATCATCCGAATTTGAAAGGACATCCCTTTGTGGTCAGTTATATTAAGGGGCAGGGGTTTCCAGGAACCTGGACGAAGCTTCGTATTAACGGTGTTCAAATTAAATAACGCAACATTACAACGCTCCAGTCAAATTTAAAAATGGCCACAGATAAAGATCCGGGCCATTTTTATTTAGTTTTTTTATTATTTGTTCTTTCTCAGATCTGTAAATTCCGCTGCTTTGTTTTTAGAAGTTTTTTTCAGCTTAAACTGATCAAACACTTCTCCAGATGCTTTGTAAGCCGTATAGTTCAAATCGTCACCATTTACAGAAATGATTTGGAAGAGCTGCGTATCTTCTGCAAAAACATCCATCCATTTTGGGTTAACATCCACCTTGTACATCTTAGGTCCAGCTACTGAAACCACATACATCGGTCCGCCTACTTTGCCCGAAGTTCCGAAAGGCAGGTTTTGACCACGACTATAGGTATGATCATGTCCTTGCAACAATAAATCGACATGGTATTTATCAAAGAGCGGCTTAAACAATTCTCTGAATTCCTTATTATCTCGCCCTTTTGCCGTAGAATAAATTGGGTGGTGATAAGTAATCATAGTCCATTTTTTGGGATTGTTTTTCAAGACTTCCTCAAGCCACTTTGCTTGCAATTTTAATGAGGTAGAATCCAGCACAATCATTTGTGAATTGAGCGAGATTACCCTCACATTCGAATAATCAATATAATACACCGATTCTTTTAACTGCGCAGGACCGTTTTCTGGCAGTGTGTATTGTGCCCGCCAATGCGGATCTAAAGTTAATGTACGGTGCTCATCTCTAAAATATTCGTGGTTTCCCGATGATGGAATACTCGGAATCATTCCATTGATAAAACCTCCACCAAAGTGCCACTCGCCCCATTCATTATCGTTGTTTGATCTGTTGATCAAATCTCCGGCATGAACAATAAAACGGGCATCACCATGTGTGGCAAAGGCCTTTCTAATTACTCTCGACCATTTTGAACGGATATCGTTCTGTGCATCGCCAAGGTAAATAAAAGAAAAGGGCTTTTCTGTAGCTGGTGCAGTTTTAAACTGAAACCATTCACTCCAATTTTTACCATCTCCAACCCGATAGGTGTATAAACGATCTGGTTGCAAATCGCTAAAAGTGATGCTGTGATAATTTGCCGATTGGTATTCTTTGCCTTTTAGAGTGGAAGTGACTGCTTGATATTCCTTCGCATCCGGCTTTTCTAATTTTGGCGAACTGCTTTCTAGCAAAATCTGCCCGTAGCCTACACTTACCGTGCTATCTGTTCTCCAGGTAACCGACTGAGTGGTTTTAGGATCGCCAGACCAGGTGAGGATGATTCGATCGGGAAAAGAGCCTGCGTTAAAATTTTGCGCCTTTACCTGGTTGTAAATAACGGCAGAGAGTAAAAGGCTTATGGATAAGAGAATTTTTTTCATTTTCATTATTGGAAAGGAGTGTATTTGAAGCCTAGGTTGGCCCATGATGAATAATATTTGTGGTCGTTCGGGCGTCCATCACCATAATCGAGTATGATTTGGGCGTTATTTATGTTGCTGATTCCCATGAAGATGGAGAACTTTTTGCTGATCTTTTGTGATGCTGAAAAGTCTAACTGTACTCTGCCTTTTTCCATCAAATCATTTGCTTGCACCTCTGCCAGTTCGGAGATAAAAGTATCGTAGAAATTCACAGAAATACGACCAGAGAAACCATATTTCTCATAAGACAAAGAAGCGTTTCCAACCTTCGGGCGCATAGATGGGAGTCTAACCGTTCTTTCGCTAACTATTCCAGGAACAGTAAACTTAGATTGAATTTGAGTAAAGTTACCGTAGATACCAAAGCCATTTAAGAAACCCGGTAAAAAGGTAAGCTGTTGCTGCCAGGCAATTTCATAGCCGTAAACATGCGCATTAGCGCCATTAACAGTTTGTGTTACCTGATAGCCGTTAAACTGCCCGCCAACCTGGGTGTAAATACTTTCGAAAATATAGTTTTCTATGTTTTTGTAAAATACACCACCCGAAATTAGACCTAGGGATTTTAGATAATGCTCAAATAAGAAATCAACATTTGTGGATGTCGCTTGATCAAGATTCGGATTACCGATTTTCATCCGTTTTCTTCGAGGTTCCACTTCCTGCCAAGGTACAAGATCGTAATAACCAGGACGGGAAAGTGATCTGGTTACTGCAGCCCTAAAATTGGTTCTCGAATCCAAAGCATATTTTAGATTTAAACTCGGGAAAAATCCAGCAAAAGATGATTTGGTGTTCACCTTATTGGTACTCACATAATTACCGGTGTTATCAAAATTTACGATATTTCCATTGTAATTGAAACCAGTCCGTTCGTAACGCAAACCACCAATAATATCAAACTTGTTTAAGGTTAGCTTTCCCATCCCGTAACCCGCGGCCAATGTTTCGCTACCATTGTAAGTATCTGGGTCGGTGTTTTGACGGATATAGGTCGTGTTATCTACAAAAAGTGATTTGTTGTTTTGGTAATATTCTTCTACCAGATAACCATCAGCAATTGCTCCCGAAAGGTTGTAATTGCCATCGAAATATTTCTCACGCTCATAGTTTCCGAGGAAGTTGGAAAGCGATAGTGTCCCTGTTTTTAAAGTATATTGATAATAATCTCTGGTGTGGTCGTCTTCTTTATACTTGTAGCGTCCTCCAAACTTGACCATCAATTTATTTTTTTCACTCAAATCGAAAGTGCGTTGCAAGTTTGCAGATGCCTGACCATCCTTGTCATGGGCAATCTGATGTCGGTTGGTGTAATAGTTTGTTTTATAATTTGCGGCATTGTTGGCATCTACATTTCCAAAATCAAACTGAGGGGCTCTAGGATTTGATACATCCAACGCAGCTGAAAGACCTGTATTGCTGAAATAACCATCAAAATATAGCGGTTGATCGTATAAACCGGTGGAGTAAGTAAAGTCTACGTTCGCTTTCCAGTTGTTGAAATCGGTTTTATAGCCTAATGAGAAACTTGTCAAATCGCGGTTGTAATTTCTCGGCGAACCACTCGAACCAATATTTACGCCAGTTACATGGTTAATATCGGTGTAATCGCCAATGCTGTAACTTTTCGTCCCTCTGGTTTGAAGTTCATAAAACTTATTGAAAGATCCTCGCAGGTAAATCTGGCTTTTCTCCGTAGGGAAAAAATCGAGCTCTGCTTGCAAACCCAGGTTTTCACGTCTTAAATCAGAACCTTCAAGTTCTAAATTAGATAACAAAACCTTTTCCTGTCCATTAATTTCATAAGTATCATAATCTTTTTGAACGCGATCTTCGCCTCTAAAGCTCTTGCTGTAATTAACCCCGGCAATGTATGCCCATTTATTATTTCGCTTTCCGTAGGTGATGGAACCATCGATGTTTTGCTTATCTAACAAGAAATTATGACCGAATGAACCTTTTACCTGAAGTTGTTCCTGACCCTGTTTTGGTGTTTTAGAAATAATATTTACCGAGCCTGATGTACCGTCAGCATCCAGATCTGGGGTAAGCGTTTTGTTCACTTCAATGGCTTCTACCGTAGAAGACAAAATTCCATTTAAATCTATTTCTCTGGAACTTGTAGAAGTGGAAGGCAATCTGTTGCCATTCAGCGTTACCGACCCCATAGATTGATCAAGTCCTCGGATGATGATGTTGCGTGGTAATCCGTAACTGTAATCCATGGCAATTCCAGGAACTCTTTGCATCGCCTCGCCAACTGTTGCATCCGGAAAACGTTCAATTTGTTCTTCAGAAAGTACATATTTAATGTTATCTGCATTTCGCATGCTACTTAATGCAACCGCCTCTCCACGTCTGATTCCATTGATGGTGATGCCTTTCATGTCGTTATTCAATCCCGAAATTTTTAGCTCAACGTTGGTGATTTTTCCATCTTCAATACTTACCGTATATTCACTTGGCGAATAGCCAATATAATTTACGGCCAGCACTGCTTTACCTACCGGTACATTGTCGATAATAAAATAACCATTTACATCGGTGATAAATTTTCTGTTGGCGCCTTTTAATACCACAGTTGCATAAGGTAGAGTTTTATCGTTCTCCTTATCCTTAATATAACCCACAATAGATCCGGGTTTTGCAATCTTCCGCATTTGAGGTTTGCTTTTAATCATCACCAATCCATTTTCTTCAATCATGATTAGTGAATTTTTTTGCAGTAGTGATTCAAGAATTTTTCTGGCAGTTTTCTGGCGATCGCTAACAGTTACTCTGTTTTCGGTAATAGCAGAATTAACGTAAACAAAGCTTACGCCTGTTTTATGCTCAATTTCTTTAAAGGCAACTTTTAATGAAACGTTTTTCAGTTCAAGGTTTATTTTTCTATCCAATCCGGTTTGTCCATTGGCCGAAGAAGCCTGTAACAGGTTGATAAAGAGGATAGAGGTAAAAGCGTAAATCAAGCTTATTCGCATAATTATTTTCACAGAGCGGCTAGCCCCATTAAAATTTTTCATAAATTTGGGTGTGTTTAAATGTTCGTATTTATTCATATTTCCAGATCAATCGACGGTTCGTGGCCATTGATCGATCCTATTAAGGCCGTTTCCTATCTTGGGATCGGCTTTTTAGTTTCCGTTACATGCGTTTCCTCCTTTTACATAAATAGTTTTATCGATTTGTTTGATATTGATGTTCATTACAGTTTGTATCGTTTTGAGAATTGTTTTTAAATCCTTATTCTCGAATGTAGCATTGAGCTTACAAGAACTTTGTTGATAACCTTTGGTGTCAAAGTTTACATTGAACCTTCTGGCTATGGTTTCCAATGCCTCCATTACTGGGGTTTGATCGAAAATAAGCCTACCACTTCGCCAAGCATCTACATCGTGATTATTTGTTATCGCAGCAAATTGTCCCGTTTGGTTGTCGAAAGAAATCTGATGATCAGGTAGGAGAAAGATAGGAGCAGAAGTTGGTGAGACGCTCTTCAATACGCCGACTTTACCTGTTTTTACCCCGATTTGTATCTGCTTTTCATTTTGGTATGCCCTAATGTTGAAACTTGTGCCATATACAACCGTTTTAATTTTACGGCTTTCTACCACAAAAGGTTTGGTTGGTTGATGTTTCACATCAAAGAAAGCCTCGCCAGATAGCTGAATAATCCTTGTAGAATCTTTTAACATATCTTTCTTGTACCGAATCGAGCTACCCGCATTTAGATTTACCTTTGATCCGTCTGGAAGATTAATTTCCAATAGCTTTCCTGCCGCTGCGGTTTGAGTAATGTATGTTGAGGTTTGTGGAATAATACTTTTTTTGTAGAACAAGCTTCCTATCACCAATAAGGCACCAATGCTGGCAGCTGCCAAACCATATTGCCAAAAAGAACGTGATGTTAATTTCGGAGCAGTGCTGGAATGTTTCGACTCAAATTGAGTTAGTGCTTCACTCTCTTCTGGCATGAGTTGCCCACTCATTTTCCAGATTTTTTCCACTTCGTTAAAGGTATTTTGGTGTTCAGGATCTTCTTCAAGCCAGCTATTTAATGCCTGCCGGGAATTAATCGTTTCTGTATCTGTAAATCTTTTGATGATGTTATTCCAAATTTCGTCTTTCATGGTCGTTTGTAGGTGCTCATGATGAAGGACAGATTTGAAAGCAGAAAATACGGGCTGGCTAGATTAAGCTTCTGTTAACTGTTCGTTAAAAAAATGTTTAGCATGCTCGTGGATAAATTTCATGCTCTTTGCCAGATGATCCTCTACGGTACGGTGCGAAATCTGCAGGAGTTCTGCAATTTCTGCGTAACTAAAACCCTCTATCCTGTGCATCCGAAAAACCAGTTGACGCTTTTGTGGTAACTGCGAAATGGTTTCTTGTAGAAAGTTCATTTGTGCAGATTCGGAAGGTGGAAATACTGCGGGTTGCGAAAGATCAGAAAGAACCGCTAAATCCTGGCTCTCGAGGTATTGAATTTTTTTTCTTTTATTGCTGGAGATTTGATTGAGTGCGGCGTTTTTTACCGCCTTAAACAGATAGCCCTTTATATTTTCGATATCGTTTTTCTGGCTACTGAGTTGTAAAAACACATCGTTGACAATGCTGCTGGCTTCTTCGGAATCGTTGAGATAGTATTCGGCGTAACCGCGAAGCAAGATCGACCAGCGTTTATAGAGCATTGCTAAGTCGCCAGAATGATTGTTCTGGTGCTTTATGTGCCAATTTTTTAAAGAATTTTCCACCAGGTGCTTGTCGGTACAAAGATGCCTGCGACGTATTACCAGGATATTAATGCAATGTTATCTGTTTGGCTTTTTTAATTGATTGAAATGTGGAAATTGTTATTTATTTACTTAAAACTCCTATTCAGATATCAAATTTGTTCTTATATCTAGCGATAGGGTTTTTCTTTTAAGTTGTTTAACACGAAGGAGATATTTTATGAATTTAATTTTATTCTATTAATTTTGTAGACTATGCATGTAGTTAAGGCGACGGAGGAAGAATTGTTGATTGCTTTGAAGCAGGGCAATGAGGAAGCCTTTTCAGCAATCTACAAGCTCTATGTGAAAAAAATATACGCTTTCACCTTGAACATTCTCAAATCGCCGGTAGTTGCAGAGGATGTTGTTCAGGAGGTTTTTGTAAAACTCTGGAAGAGCGCTCCCACGCTTGAAGACGATACATCTCTCAATGCCTTCCTTTATACCATTGCCCGTAACCTTGCTCTGAATGTTATACGTAAAGCTGGAAGAGAACAATGGCTTACCGATGAAATTGCCAGTCATGCATACGATACATGTGAAGATGGATTGGCATATACCCAGCGTAAACAGACTAAGGAGTTTCTGGATCATGCCATTTCGGCCTTGCCGCCTCAGCGTAAGCGGATTTATCAGCTCTGTCATATTGAGGGCTTTTCCTATAAACAAGCAGCAGGAAAACTTGGCATTTCGGATAGTACCATTAATAGTCAGATGGTGAGGGCAATTAAATCGATAAAAACCTATCTGCTCCGGAACGGTGCCCTGCTTTTACTGCTGGTATTTAAGTCATAATTTCTTTTCAAATAATTTATTTTCATCAAGAGTAAATGTACCAAGCTTGTTAGGTGTTATACTATTAAACACAAACAAATTGGAACATTCGATCAAGGAGCTTTTTCTAAAGTATTTGCAAAACCGTGCTACATGGCAGGAGATAGATAGGGTACTAGCTTTATCGGCCTCAGATGAATATGAGCAGGAATGGCAGGCAGCATTAAAAGAATTAGAGGCTGGTTTTGAAAATAATGCAACGGGAATTGAGCTTCAAAATGAAGAGGAACTTTATCGGAGAATAAAATCTCGTATTAACCAAAAGAAGCCTTATTTATTCAAATGGATTAGTTATGCTGCGGCAATGCTACTCGTTTCTTTTATCAGTTATCAAACCTTCCAGCGGTTGAATATCGGTAATAAGAAAACTGAACAACAAAGTGCTAAAGTTGCTGAAACAAAACCAAGTGGGCGCAAATGGCTAAAGTTGCCTGATGGTACATCGGTGCATCTAAACACAAACAGCACTCTTGAATACAGTGGCAGCTTTGAAGGAAAAAACAGCAGAGAAGTCACATTGATTGGTGAGGCATTTTTCGATGTAGCTCATGACGAGGCACATCCATTCTTAATTCATACCGGCGCAATTACAACCAAAGTTTTAGGTACAGCATTTAATATATCAGCATATCCAGATGCTAAGGCCATCACTGTAACCGTTGCCCGTGGCAAGGTGATGGTGCGAAATGAGAGCAAAACACTGGCAGTTCTTACGCCTAATCAACAATTGATCTGGAGTACAACTAAACTTACTGCGGCCAAGACTCGTATCGATGCGCAAAAGGTGGTCAGTTGGAAGTTGAAAGATTTGATTATGGACGATGTTACACTTGAGCAGGCCGCAGGAATGCTTGCAAGCCGATTTAAAGTTACCGTATTATTTAAAAACGAAAAGGTTAAAAGATGCCAGTTTACAGCGGCTTTCCTTAATCGTAATGATCTTAGCCAAGTTACATATGTATTATCGAATATAACAGGCGCAACTTTCAGCTTGAAAGGAAACCTGCTTACTATAGACGGCGCTGGCTGCGAGAATTAATTATCAACTATTAAACCAACCAAACAAGTAAATGAAGAAAAATTTAACCCCAACCTAGATTAGTTTATGATAAGCAGTAAACCCCGGCGGCTACCGGGGCTTACAAATGTTCTAAATTATATCAAACCACAACTTAAAACTTTTGCAATGTATTATAAATATACACCTTTTGCAAGTCAACCACTATTGACTTATTACCAACCTATTATTAAAAAACTGAGATTTTTTATGAAAGTAAATGCAGTGTTAATACTGATTTCCATTTTGACTGTTGGGAGCTTATTTGCAACGCCTGTCCTGGCGCAAGATCTCCAGGAAATTAAAATTTCCTCGGGCTTTCCTTCAGCAAGCATAAAGGACGCATTTTCCACCATTGAGGCACAAACTGATTTTCGTTTCGCCTACCGCAAAGAGGTAATTGCAGGGTTAAATGTGCCGGTTTTGAAAGCAAAAACCAGATCGATCAAACAACTACTTGATGAACTATTTGAATATAATGGCCTGCAATATAAAGTAGTTAACAATAGCATTATTATTTCCAGACCCAATATCGCTCAAAAGGGAAATATCACTTCCAGAATAGAAGTATTGGGCGTTGTTAAAGATGAAAAAGGAGTAGAGATGCCAGGCGTTTCGGTAAAGGTTAAGGGTAAGCCCATACAAACCATTACTGATGGGAATGGAGCCTTTAGGATTCAGGCTTCCAATGATGATGTTTTGGTATTCAGCTATATAGGATATGCAAGTTCGGAGATTCAGGTAATTAGCGGGAAAGCAATTGTTGTTACCTTAAAACCTGATGTTGGAACACTGGATGCAGTTGTAGTTATTGGTTATGGTACCACAACAAAAAGGGCAAACACTGGATCAGTGACCTCTGTAACTGCGGCACAGATTGCCAATCAACCGGTTACTGACCCATTAGCAGCCCTGCAGGGCAGAGTTGCCGGACTTGATATTTCAGCGATAACGGGTTATCCGGGTTCAGGTTATACCGTAAGACTAAGAGGCCAAAATTCTATATCCTCTGGGAATGATCCACTTTACATCGTTGATGGTGTACCGTTTATCTCAGAAACCTTATCGACCCTAAACGCTGCCAATGGCACTCAAAGTCCTTTAAGTAGTATTAACCCGGCCGATATTGAACAGATTGATATCTTAAAGGATGCAGATGCAACTGCTATTTATGGGTCTCGAGGTGCTAACGGCGTGATACTGATTACCACAAAGCGAGGAAGGTCTGGTAAGCCTGAATTTAATGCAAATGTATATACCGGTGTTTCTTCGATTAATAAAAGGGTAAAAATGCTTAATGGCGCTGAGTATCTCAAAATGAGACGTGAAGCTTACGCTAATGACGCGGTTACTCCAACTGAAACCCAGGCGCCGGATTTACTGCTTTGGGATCAGAATTTGGATCAAAACTGGCAAGATCAATTAATCGGAGAATCAGCAAACTTAACCGAATTACAATTAGGTTTTAGAGGGGGCGATCAGCAAACAAATTATTTGATTAGCGGAACTTTCAGAGATGAAAAAACAGTCCTTCCTGGTGATCTTGGTTATAAAAGGGGAGCTTTAAACCTTTCATTGAACCATAGCTCACTGGATAAAAAGTTTCAGTTTACAAGTTCTTTGAAATATACACTGGATGAAAACAATAATTTACCGAGCGATGTGACAAGTTTCTTCAATTTGGCGCCTAATTTTCCTATTTACGATCTACAAGGAAATTATTACTGGGTTGGAAATGAACAAAATCCTATGGCCTATTTCGAGCGGACCAATATTACCAATACCACTAATATTTTTGGGAATACTACATTGAGCTATGAACTTATAAAAGGCCTGAATGCAAAAATTAGTGCAGGTTTTAATAAGATGAACATGGATCAAACACAAACTTTTCCGAAGTTGGGCTTTAATCCGCTAACTTATAGTGGCAGTTCAGCAAATTATGGCGATGGAAAGCTCAATTCCTATATTGTAGAACCGCAATTGAATTATAATTTAAACTTGGGTAAAGGCAAACTCTCTGCCTTAGTTGGAGGAACCTGGCAGCATAGCTTGAGGGAAACACAATCGCTTGTGGGGAGTGGTTACGTAAGTGATCAGCAGCTCGATAATATCAAAGCGGCAACGCTAATAACGCCCCGAACTTACAGCTATACCAAATACCGCTATACATCAATTTTCAGTCGTTTAACTTATAATTGGGACGAGAAATATATTGTTAATGGAACATTTCGTAGAGATGGTTCTTCAAAGTTCGGTCCTAATAACCGATTTGGGAATTTTGGTGCTTTAGGGGCTGCCTGGTTGTTTAGCAATGAATCCTTTATTAAGGATAACGTTTCGTTTTTAAGCTTTGGTAAAATTAGAGGGAGCTTCGGAACCGTAGGGAATGATCAAATCGGAGATTATCAGTTTCTCGACAGCTGGTCGCCTACCAGCTACCCTTATGGTGGAATAGGTGGTATAACGCCAAGCCGTTTTCCAAATCCGGATTACAGTTGGGAAGTAAACAGAAAGCTTGAGGCAGGCCTGGATCTAGGATTTCTTAATGAAAGATTACTTTTAACAACAAACTTTTATAGAAACCGATCTAATAATCAATTGATTGGAAGTACGCTTTCTTCTCAATCTGGGTTTACGCAATACCAGGCGAATCTTCCCGCTTTGGTAGAAAATAAAGGACTTGAGATTGAACTGAGTTCCGTTAATATACGAAAGGAGCATTTTTCATGGAATAGCTCATTTAACATCACTTTCGCCCGTACTAAATTGCTGGAATATCCAAATCTGGTAAACTCGGCAAATGCCAACCGTTTCGTTATCGGGCAACCTATTGCCATTGTAAAGGGGTTTGATTTTCTGGGTGTTAATGCTGCCACAGGAGTCCCCGAATTCCGCGATTTGAATGGAGATAAGGCCATCTCAGATCCTGCAGATTTGGTTGTGATTGGAAACAGTATGCCGAAATTTTATGGTGGTATGCAAAACAGTTTTACTTACAAGCATTTCAGCTTTGAGTTTTTTGTTCAGTTCGTAAAACAGGAAGGGCCTGGTTTAAATTATGGTTATCTGAGCTATTCCAATGGTTATCCGCTAAGAAATAAAGATATTAGTGCTTTAGACCGGTGGACGACCCCTGGGAACCAAACTTCGGTGCCGGGAGCAAGTGCAACCGCAGGTAAAGCTATTTACACCGCATACCAGAATAACTATCGCCTTTCGAATGCAAACTGGGTAGATGCTTCGTTTATTAGATTGAAGAATGTTTCGCTCAAATACAATTTCTCAGAGATGCTGAAAAGCTGGAAGTTTAATAACATTAGCCTATATCTTCAGGCTCAGAATTTATTTACGATTACCGGATATGATGGATTTGATCCTGAGACAAAAGGCTACTCGCTTCCACCGTTAAGTATCTATACAGCAGGTTTACAGGTATCATTCTAACCCTTAAATTCAAATCAAATGAAAATTATCTATTATATTTTGTTCATTGCAGTTCTGAGTTCAGCTTCATCCTGCAAAAAATATGTTGACATAGAAGATCCAAAAGATCAGTTGGTCACCGGTAGTGTTTTTACTACCGATGCCACCGCAACATCAGCTATGGTTGGAATCTACAGTGATATGAATGCTTTCAATTATCAGTTTGCCAACGTACTTACCAGTTTCACTAATGCAATGGCTGCCGATGAGTTTATATATTCTTCGGCACTTGCAAATTTTGATGAATTTAAAAATAACGCAGTTACTCCTGGTAATACTTATGTGGGTTTAATGTGGTCCTCGCCATACAATTTTATCTACCGTGCAAATGCCGTTATAGAAGGCGTTAATGCTTCTACTACTTTAAGCCCTGCGGTTAAGACTCAGTTATTAGGGGAGGCCAAGTTTATCAGGGCTTTTTGCCACTTCTATCTGGTTAACTTTTTTGGCGATGTACCGTTAATTTTAAATACTGATGTTTTAAATAATACCAGTAAGGCAAGAACGCTCAAGACAGAAGTTTATGCAGCTATTATTCAGGATCTGAAAGAAGCTAAAGAACTCTTGATACTGGCTTATCCTGGCAACGGTGAACGGATCCGCCCGAACAAAACTGCTGCTACACTTTTACTTTCAAGGGTATACCTCTATGTGGGGAATAATGCATCAGCAGAAACTGAGGCCAGTGAGGTAATTGCAACTACTTCGCAGTATTCTCTTTTAAAAAATGCTGACCCTAATAATGTAGCCCACATGAGTAAATCCTTTTTGAAAAACAGCAACGAGGCCGTTTGGCAGCTCCAGGTGGTGAACACACTTGGAGGAAGAAATACCTGGGAAGGCAATACCTTGATTTCTACAGGTGCACCTTTTTACCGGCTTACAAAAGGGGCTTTAGGGTTAGAAAATGCATTTGAAGCCGGGGATAAACGCTTTACAAACTGGGTTGGAGAATATTCAACCGCTGCCGCACCAACGGTAGTTCATCGTTATCCATTCAAATATAAAGTGAGGGTTGGTGCAGCGGGCGCTGCTGCGACAGAATATTCTATGGTACTCCGTTTTGCCGAGGCTTATTTAATCCGTGCTGAGGCAAGAGTTCAGCTCAACAAATTATCCGAAGGAAAAGATGACCTCAACGTCATCCGCGACCGGGCAGGCTTAGCGCCTTTAACAACTGCCTCATCACAAGGGGCAGCCATGGCACAAGTAGAACAGGAAAGAAGGGTAGAGCTATTTTCTGAATGGGGACACCGCTGGTTAGATTTAAAAAGATGGAAAAGCTTATCAGGCGATGCAAGTAAAACCCGTGCAGATGATGTATTATCGCAAAGCAAAACCACCTGGAAATCAACAGCTATTTTGTTCCCAATTCCAAATGAGCCAATGCGTACCAATCCAAATATGGTTCAAAATCCTGGCTATAATTAAGATCTTATTACTATGAAAAATTCAATTCTTGCCTTTTTAATTCTGTTGGCTGCAACCTTGCAGTCACAGGGTCAATCCTTGTCGATAAAGCCTGCCAAAATAAAGCGTGGAGATTTAGTTACGATTACCTATGAGCCTGGGCTTCCAGATTCAAAGATTTCAGCTGACGCCCCTTCCTTAACCCTTGTTTTTACTTATTCTACTTTTTACGATCTTCCATGGAAAATGCCAATGAAACGGGAAGGCAATGTGTGGGTCGCCCGCTTTACTGCAGGAAGGTTTGCCACATTTGCTACATTTTATTTGCAGAGTGGAGAACAGGTACAAAAGCCAGCAGCAGATAAACAATATACGCTACCCGTTTACGATGGTAACGATAAGCGGATTAAAAATAGCTTGCTACATGAGTCTTACAGCCTTTCAGCGCAAATGCCCAAGTCTCCAGATCTACAGGCGAACAAATTATCCTTGTTAAAGCAGGAGCTTATCAATAATCCGGATAACTATGAAGCTAAAGTCGCCCAGCTTGTCGTAAAAATGGCAATGGCAACGCAATCTGAAGACAAATTAAGATTCAGGCAGCAAGCCCGTGAAATTATCGCTGCTAAATTGGAAGAAAATCCTACTCTTCCAGGAAATGTTAATCTGGTAACGATGGGCTATCTGATGATCGGAGAAAAAACCAGATTGGATTCGGTTCGAAGAGTGATTATGGAACGTTTTCCAGAGGCCGATCTATCAAAAGATCTTCGAGCTAACATCATTGCAAAAGAGAAAGATCCCAAAATCAGAGTGGCCAAATTAGAAGCTTTGTTGAAAAAAAGCGATGAGCTTGGTGAGGAAGGATCAGAAAGTATTCATAAAATGCTTTTTGAATATTATGCCTCAACAAAGAACGTAGCAAAATCGCTCTATCATGCTTCAAAACTATATGCTAAATCCTCTCCTTACACGCCTGAAACTTTCAAGAATATTTCATCAAAACTAACATCCAGTAAAATAGCGTCCGAAGTAGCCATTAGCTACGCAGATAAAGCGCTGTCAAATGCCGGGGAGTGGCCGGTAGGTATTATTAGATACTTTCCCGAATTTGGCTACATTCCTTCCTATGTTCCTGATAGCGTTAGGAAACAAGCTGTAGCGGAAGCGAAATCAGCGCTATATTCGCTAAAAGCTTTAAATTATCTTCACCTTAAAAATACCGATTCAGCTAAAATGCTGGCAGATAAAGCAATAAAAACCTCTGATGGAAGAGAAGCATTAATCAACAGCTCAAGTGTATTTGCAGCACTTGGTGAAAATGAGCTGGCCTTCAAAACGCTATGGACGTTACTGGTAAAGAACCCTACAGACTCAGTAGTTTTAAAAGATGCTAAGGTATACTTTTTAAAACACAATGGCGCTGAAAATGCATTTAAGGCAAAGGTACAGGAATTGGAACAACTTGAAATCGCTCAGCTTACCGCGAAGACAAAAACGCTGATGATGAATAAACCTGGACCAGAATTAACCGGATTGGTAACCCTGGAAGGCAAGCCAGTTACTCCAGAAATGATGAGTGGAAAGATTGTTATTCTTGATTTTTGGGCTACTTGGTGTGTTCCCTGCATGCAAGAAATGCCCTACTTCCATAACGTTTATCAAAAGTATAAAAATAACCCCAACGTGATGTTTATGGTGGTAAACAGTGGATCAAATAATTCTATTGAAGATGCCCGAAAATGGGTGAAGCAAAACCCACAGTACCAGTTTCCTGTTTACTTTAATAACGATAAGAATATTGGCGAAAAGGTAGGTTTTACGGTGATACCAACGATTGCGGTAATAGATCAGGCTGGAAAGTTGCAGTTTAGAACCATCGGATTTGAAGGTGAAATATTACAAAAGAAACTTAACGTGGAAATCTCAATTTTGCTTAACGATAAATCCATGGGGAAATAGTTTATCAATCATCCGTGAATGAACATTGGCCCATAAGTTTTGATGGGCCAATGTTTCACCTGAGAGATATCACCGCCGTAATGGAATTGTAAATCTTATTTAGACAAATAACTTTACAATAGATTTTAATAAATATTTAAAAAGACAAAGGATCAAATGATAAATGAATCACAACAGTATATTTTATTTCGGTTCAAATATCGTTTTAACAGTATCTACCTTCAGTCTTTCTTTCAGCCAAGAACGTATGCGAAGCTGGTTTGTAGCTGTAGGCATTTTCGATACTTCGGCGCTAAACAGTGTTAGTGTATCTTTGACTGGCGTATCCAACCGGTTGATTATAACATGAGAAAGCACGTAGCTTTTGATTTCTGGAAAAAGGGGAATCAATTCAGCCCTAATCTCGGGCAACGGCTGAGAAAATTTATCAATTTTGACAGTTTTACCTGGTTGTTGTTCTTTTTTAAAAACATCTTCCATTATACTCGCCTTTATTTGTGAAAAATCAATTTCTTGCCGGGCGTTAAGTCCCTGTCTTATTTTTAAGTTCGTTCCTTCCAGCTTATAGTTTGTAAGATTACCTTTTATTTTATCTACGAGCTCCTGTGGAAGTTCGGCGCCAATTAACAACAAGTCTATCTCTTTTTCGCCCTTTGAGTAACGAAGGTTTCGGTTAATCACCTGTGTTGTTTTGAAATTGAACTGTTCACGGATGAAAGTCTGCGCATTGCTTTCAAAAATACTTTTCTGGACAATGCCATAAGCGAGATAAATGCTTGGAATGATAGTGACAAGAACACTGATAAGGATATATCTCGATACTTTTTTCTCTACCCCGGGGTCTTCAAAATGTTTTTTGTCGAACTTTAAAAACCTTACAATAAGATAAGTAGAGATACAGATAAATATACTATTGATAAAAAACAGATAAAGCGCACCAAAAAAATAAAGCCAATTTCCCATTGCCAGGCCGTAGCCAGCTGTACAAAGTGGCGGCATCAGCGCTGTTGCTATAGCTACGCCCGGTATTACATTACTTTTTTCTCTCCTTGTGGCGGCTATAATTCCTGCAAGACCTCCTGTAAAAGCAATGAATACATCCCAAATAGAAGGAGTGGTTCTGGCTAGCAGTTCGCTCTGCGCCTCGTGTAGCGGGGTAATATAAAAATATATGGTTGAAGTAATAATGCTAATGATAGTGGCAATAAGTAAGTTTCTTCCTCCCTTTTTAACGAGGTCAAAGTCATTAGTTGCAATCCCAAGGCCTATACCCATTATTGGACCCATGAGCGGAGAAATCAACATTGCACCAATAATCACTGCTGTGGAATTCACATTCAGTCCTACGGATGCGATAATGATCGCAAAGATAAGTGTCCAGAGCGGGCCACCTACAAAGATGGAGTTCCTTGAAATCGAATCCACCACTTCACTTTCATTGGCCTTATCAATGTGCAAATTGAAGCGTTTCGCAATGAAAATTTTTATCGCCCCTCGTATATCATCACTTTTATTTTCCATAGTATCGTACTTGTTTATTGTAAGGGTTTTAATCCTCGCCCGTTTGGGTGATCTCAGGTATGTTATTATTTTGTGTTTGCTATATTCAATTTTCTTGTTTATCATTTAAACTCATTAATATTTTGAACTCTTACCCCGGGCATGCGGCTGAAAATATCCTGCATGTATTTTCTATGGTTTGCACCTGCAAATACTACCACTTTTTTAACACCCAATGCGTTTGAGCGCCTGACGACATTATTGCACATTCCCTGATTTCTCATCAACCACCAATGTATTTTTGAAAGCATTTCTTCTTTCGGAAAACCTTTCATATTGTACATTTCAGAATAATAGAAGTCACCCGATGCAGAAATTTTTGAAGCCTCTTCAGTGTTGAGCCATTCGGTTACCGTTCGGGATGACTTCTCTATCTCATTATAACGTTCAAAGCCTTTGTTAATATCTGCCAGATAAGATTTCAATTCCTGTCGGAACAACTTTGCAGTATCCTTTCTAAATGTACTGAACTTCGCATCAGATGCTGCCCATGAGGCATTCCAATTCAAGTCAAAATCCTGACAATCCATTGCTTTAAGCTCGGTTATCTTCAACTTTAGCATCATTGGAAATGCAATCATTGCATATTCCGAGGTTTTCAAACGCCTCATGCTTCGTCCGGTAGTATCCTGCTCTGGGCTCAATAGCTTATTAACATATTCCTGAAGTGGTGAGTTTTCAGGCTGTTGTAGGCCGTTAAGTACGTTCCAATATTGGTAATGGCCGTTAGCTACATCTTGGTTCAGGTAATATGCATGAGCTAGGTCGGTTCTCGACTTAAAGTCTTCCGGATTGAGTTTGATAATTGCGTTTAAGCTGTCGATCTTTTTAGGGAGCTCCGCCGTATCTATGCTTCTATTTTGACGAAGTATTTTCAGCCTGTTAAGGTTGTCTTTTTTGCACCAATAATCCATCACATTCTGTTCATCTTCCTTACTGAGGAATTCACCAAAAAATGCTGCCGGTTGAAATTTTTCTATTTTCAGGTAGATATTTGAAAAATCCTGTTTGGGATATTTGCTGTAGTTATGAGATACCCCAATCAACAAAATCTCAAGTTTTTGTGCTTGAGATTTGAACGAAAATGTTAGGATTAAAATTAATACATATTTCATGTTTAAATTTTTGCGGCCCAAAGGTTAAAATGATACAAAGAAACTTGAATTGATAGCATTGCAGTTGGTCGATGGCATCTTCAAGCGATAAGGCTTTTGAGTGTGCACAACGATAGTTCGGAGCGCTAAGAGCAAATAGAAGAGAAACAGTAAACTTAATTTTTTCATAGCTGTGGAGTTAAAGATAAGAAATTTCGAAGCAAAGAGATTTATTGTGAACCAACTTTCTAACCCCTATAGGTTTATTATTTTCTAAACTATGTTGATAAACACTTTTCTTTATGCTAAATAATTTAGTAATTTTTGCCTTATGAATTTCAAGGCAGCAACAACGTTAAAAGAATTAAAAATCGGGAGTGAAGTGGTCGTGATTAGTGGTGTTAAAGGTGAAGAAGGATTATATCGAATTATGATTAATCAATCTTTTAAAGGTTACATACAAAAAAGAATGGGTGAATTTTACCGCGTCGACGGTTCTAGCATCCACGATCTTATCTTCGCAAGGATTGCGAATTTTATGATGAGTGAGTAATGTGTCTTAGCCAGCGTTTTCATCGGCTGATGAAGGGATAGCTTCAACTATTTATTCCTTAAGGTAAATATTAATCACTTTATACAAATAGTGATGGATGATCAGGCAAGTATTTATTAATCACTATTCAGGCTTCACAGTGAAAGAGGCTGTATCATAAATAAAAAATGTCATCCTGAGCCTGTCCAAGGGCTTGCGAAATGTGCTTTTTGAGGCGTTTCGACATGCTCAACGTGACAAGATTAAAAGATAAACTGATTTATGAGACAGCCTCTTCAGTTAGAAAAAAATTTTTATGTACTAGTTACCCGGATCTTTCACCTTTTCCACTACATCCTGGATGTTTTGCGGTAAGTTGGAAAGCAAATTGTAGCCTGTAGCAACTTCGATTTCTCTTACGGATACAATGTAATCTTTCCAGCTTGCACTGGTGCTGTTGATGTTGGGTGTATTGATGGCGATTACCCTGGTTGAAGAAGTTACACGACTTAAATCGTTATCACCTGTTTTCAAAAGTACAGCCACTTTCCACACGTTTGCAGGAACAGTTACTTTTCCGCTGTTGATGGTATTGACTACCGATGCGCTTGCCGAACCAATGCCACCGGTGCCATAGCTTCCCATAATCACATAAACTTCATAACCATTTAATGCCTGGCCACGAAGGTAACTTTCAAACGATTCCCAGGTTTTCTGGTTGTTGTTTGGTGCTTGCGGGATCATGTTGGTCATTAAAAAAGTTGCGGAGTTGGCAGTGCTGGAACTGGTGCGGTCACCGCTCGGGCAATTGTGCCCTCTATCGAAACCAGAGCCAGAATAGCTATTGCTTTGTACCTGGTACCAATTTGTTGGGAGTCCGGTGTATGAAGCGAAATCATCTTTTCTGCTTGCCGTTCCATTAAAGTTATTTGGATCTAAATGCCAGCTTACCCAGTTCGGAATACCGCGGGTCATGCTATAACTTTCTACATAATATTTTTGATCAATCAGATAATTCTCTGCGGAGACAACTGAAGCGAGGGCGCCTGAAGGATTACCAAATAATAAGTTGGAATTATCGCCTCCAGCAGGTGGGGCATCGGCACCAGCTTCTGGTGTTCCTCTTCCAGGGGTTGGGGTAGTGGAGTTTCCGTTATCTGCAGGATCAGTATCAGGTGCACCTACCGTAATACCTGGATCGCCAGTGCCTTTAAAAATAATGTCATCAATATTGATTCTTGTGGTACCGGCTTTTTTAATCTGAAAACGAATTTTACCGGTGGTACTTACTTTGAACGAATCGGTTACCAAAGTAGTGCTGGTTTCGGCAATATCTGCACCCATCTGGGCGTAGGTTTTGCCACCGTCTGTTGAGGCCAAAAGTTGCCAGATGGAGTTGGCATCTGTACCGTATTTGGCATGAGAAACATAAATCATTTTAGCGCCTGCGATGTCAAAGTTCATGGAGAGGTAACCCGTTCTCAACCTCACCGATTTTGCGCCGTTTTTGGCATCGGCGGCAAGGTTGCCGATCAGGGCATCACTCATAGTCCATTTCCCTGTTAAAAGCTGAACACTGTCTAATGCGTAGGCACCTTTAGTACCAGATTCGAAAGTTTCGGTAATGGAATAGGTTGTAGGTGGTTTGGATGGGAGGGTTGGCTCGTCTGTAATGTTGGTTTTTTTCGAACACGCGGATAGCAGCAGGATTGCAACAAATCCGTAATAGATTGGGATGTTTTTAAATTTCATTGTTTTTTAAATGTCTATTGGGATGCGTTAATTAGATCATTTAAAATAAAAGGCGAAGGTATAAACAAAATGGACTCGTCGCTCAGTTAGTTCTCAACAGCAGAAAGCCTGGTAAGTAGCGTCAGGACATTGGGAGGTCATCCGTTTAAAAGTTTTGATAACTGCTAATTTGAGATTGTAAATCCATCCGCTTTATTAAGGAGTTCCGATTGATGATCTATCATAAATACATTTTATCTTTACGCAAAACGTAGCTGCGGTTTATGGACGAAAATGTCATCAGTGCTTTAACTGAACTGGTTGATTTTGATCAGGAGGAACTCCTTCTGTTTATGAAACGCCTCAAACGGCGAAATATAAGGAAGAATGAATTTATCCTCAGTACCGGAGATATTTGCAAGTCTATGGTTATTATCAATCGTGGCGGATTGCGATATTTCACCGTCACTGAAAAAGGCGAACAAAGCCATTGGTTTGCTTTTGAAGGCGAGTGGCTTGGTGACTATGAAAGCTTTTTGACGCGGCAACCTTCGGCCAGTTTTATCCAGGCCCTGGAAGATACTGAAATTTATTGCCTCAGCTATGACGATATGCAGGAGCTTTATTCGCTGGGCGCCAGGTTCGAGCGCTTTGGAAGATTGATTGCCGAAAAGCTTTTTATCAGTATTGGGCGCTCCCGGTATGATCTCGCCAATTTGTCTGCAGAACAGCGATATCTTAATCTTATTAAAGCCTACCCGAAAATATTGAAAAGAATACAAATCCAACATGTGGCCACCTACCTGGGCATACACCCTCAAAGTTTAAGTCGAATAAGGAGAAATATCGCGGGCAGGAAAATTTAAAACGGTGAACAGAAATAAGTAACCTAGGTTATTTTTGAATGCTTTTCTTTTGAGCAATTTTGCCCCAATGAAAACATTGTTGAATTTAATCAGGCATCGCCAAAGTGCTACTCAGTTATTATTTTATTGTGGTGTTATTCACCTGTTGTTGGCCCTGTTTTTCCTGGTACTATTGCCCTTTGAAAACCGGGTAGTGCTGGGCATCAATTTATGGATCAAGCCACTTAAGTTTGCGCTTTCCATAGCCATTTATTCGCTTACCTGGGTGGTATTGCTGGGTTACATCGAGGGAGAGAAGATTAAAAAATATTTTGTCAAGTTTACTGTTTTTGCAATGAGCTTCGAGATGCTGTGTGTTGCCACTCAGGCGGCGAGGGGCGAGCTATCTCACTTCAATCAGACAGGCACCTATAATATCATATTATATGCGTTGATGGGGGTTGTTATCATTTTACAAACGATATTTTCGCTCGCTTTATCGATCCGGTTTTTTAAACCGTTATCATCAGCATTACCCGAAACTATGATTTGGGCCATTAGATTAGGGTTACTTATCTCTATTTTTTTTGCTTTTCAGGGTGGCTTTATCGGTCAACGGATGGCGCATACCGTTGGCGTTCCCGATGGTGGGCAGGGAATTTGGTTTTTTAACTGGAGCATAAAGCATGGAGATTTAAGAATAGCACATTTTTTTGGCTTACACGCTTTACAACTTTTGCCTGCCTTCGTCTGGATTTTCGGGGTCAAAAATAAAGTTCCAGTCCTCGTTTTTGGGTTGTTTTATTTTGTCTTTGTAAGCTTACTTTTTTATTATGCATTGCTCGGTAATGGATTCGCATAAAGAATTATTAAATCTTGTTTTGATATTGAAACAAAAAAGAGACAATCGTTATTATCGATAGTTGGAAGATAATTGAGTTTAATATTTTTATATTCGAGCCATTGCTAAAACGATTGATGTGATTTTATTTGCTCTCGAGCCTATATTTTCCATCAAGCTTTTATTAACCAAATCAAACTAATCAGGTATCAAATAGCAGCATCAAAACGATGAATAAATCCATAAGCACATTAATTCTCCTTTCGTTCATATTCACGCTGACAATACAAGTTGTTGCTGCAGCAGAAATAATTGGTCTTCAATGTGATCATTTGGTGCGGCCCATTGGTATTGATAATCCAGAGCCAAGGCTATCGTGGAAGATGAATGACGATAGAAGAGGCGCTTTGCAATTAAGCTATCAAGTTATTGTGGGCACCGACTCCCTTAACCTAACGGGGAAGCTTAATGTTAACTGGGATTCGGGTAAAATATCCTCAGGCAGCAGCTTAGCGGTTTACAAGGGTAGGGCTTTGCGGCCGTTTACAAAGTATTACTGGAGGGTTTTGGTAGCTGACAAAGATAATAAACTGATTTCCTCAAGCATTTCAAGTTTTGAAACAGGTATGATGGGGATGGAAAACTGGCGAGGCACTTGGATTAGCGACAGAAATGACATTGATACCCGACCGGCACCATATTTCAGAAAAGTTTTTAATTCCGGTAAACAAATTAAATCAGCAAGGGCGTATATTGTTGCATCGGGTTTGTATGAGCTATACTTAAATGGCAAAAAGGTAGGTAATCATCGTTTAGATCCCATGTATACCCGTTTTGATAGAAGAAATTTATATGTAACTTATGATGTTACAGCACAGCTTAAACAGGGAAAAAATGCGGTTGGTGTGTTGCTAGGGAATGGCTGGTACAATCATCAGGCATTAGCGGTTTGGAATTTTGATAAAGCACCGTGGAGAGCACGGCCGACTTTTTGCCTCGATCTTCGGATTACTTACACCGATGGTTCAACTGATATCGTAACCTCGGGTAATGATTGGAAAACGAGTTTGAGCCCCATTATATCGAACAATATTTACACCGCCGAACATTACGATGCCCGCCTTGAACAAAAAGGCTGGAACACCGTAGATTTTGATGATTCGAAATGGAAAGGTATCACTTTAAGGGCTTCTCCTTCCCGAAACATTGTTGCACAAAGCATGCATCCCATTCGGAACGTAGAGGAAATAACGACAAAAAAACTGCGCAAATTTAATGATACTACCTATCTTTTTGATTTGGGAAGAAACATCGCCGGCGTATCAAAACTAAAAGTCTCAGGATCAGAAGGAACAGTAATTCGGTTAAAACATGCAGAAAGGTTGGATTCGAATGGGCATGCAGACTTATCTAACATCGATGTTTATTATCGCCCTAAAGATGATAAAGACCCCTTTCAGACTGATATTTTTATTTTAAAAGGCAGTGGCGAAGAAGAGTTTATGCCCTTGTTTAACTACAAAGGTTTTAGGTATGTTGAGGTTACCTCAAGCAAGGTTATTAAGTTGGAAGAAAAAAGTTTAGTGGGTTATTTTATGCACAGCGATGTACCTGCGATAGGCAAAATTTCATCATCAAATCCATTAATTGATAAAATTTGGTGGGCAACAAACAACTCCTATTTATCAAATTTATTTGGCTTTCCAACGGATTGTCCTCAACGGGAAAAGAACGGATGGACGGGCGACGGGCACTTTGCTGTAGAAACTGGCCTGTACAATTTCGATGCCGTAACGGTTTATGAGAAATGGATGGGTGACCACCGCGATGAGCAGCAGCCAAACGGTGTTTTACCAGATATCATTCCAACAGGCGGATGGGGTTACGGCACCGCAAATGGGACCGATTGGACCAGCACCATTGCCATCATTCCCTGGAATATTTACCAGTTTTATGGCGATACTAAAGCGCTTGCAGATAATTATAAAAACATCAAACAGTACGTAAATTACATCAACAGCACAAGTAAGGATGGTTTAACAAGTTTTGGCAGGGGAGATTGGGTACCTGTAAAATCTACATCGAACCTGGAGTACACCTCATCGGTTTATTTTTATGTGGATGCTGATATTTTAGCGAAAACGGCAAAACTGTTTCATCACCAGAACGATTATTTAACTTATAGCGCATTGGCGGCAAAAATAAAAAAAGCCATCAATGATAAGTACTTCAATTCGGAAACGGGAATTTACGGTTCGGGAGTGCAAACAGAATTGAGCATGGCTTTGCAATGGAATATAGTAGCTGATACCGATCGCCAGCGGGTTGCCGAAAATTTGGCGAAAAGAGTAGCTGCAGATGGTATGCACATAGATGTTGGCGTTTTAGGGGCCAAAGCGGTTTTAAATGCGCTAAGCGACAATGGACAAGCCGAAACGGCTTACAAGCTGGCCTCGCAGGATACTTACCCGGGCTGGGGTTGGTGGATTGTAAACGGTGCGACTACCTTGCTCGAAAACTGGGATATGAAAGCCACAAGAGATATTTCTGATAACCATATGATGTTTGGTGAAATAGGTGCCTGGTTCTTTAAAGGGATCGGCGGAATCAAAATTGATGAACAAAACCCTGGGTTTAAAAACATTCTTCTACGACCACATTTTGTTACAGGTTTAGATCATTTTACGGCCAGTCACGAGAGCCCTTACGGTACCATTTTATCTTCATGGAAGCGGAATGCCAAGGGTGTTAAGTACGATGTTAAGGTTCCGGCGAATGCTACAGCTAATGTTGAAATTCCCGTTACAAATGGGAAAAAAGTATACTTAAATGGAAAGCTGATTGCTAATAACATCAATATTTCAGCCGGTAGCTATTCTTTCGAAGTGAGATAGCTTGTTGTTGATCATTGTATTATACGATTGAAAAGCTTTCCAGAAGACAACTTGCAACCATTCTTTTAAAAAAATCGTCTGATTCATAAAGTTCTGCGGTTTTGCGTTGATCGTTTTAAAATAGCTGAACACTGATTAATCTTTTGAATAAGAATTGATGAAAAGAATTTTGTTGCTTGTATTTGTTTTAAGCGCTTCTCTTAATTTAAAGGCTCAGAAAAAGACAAGCCAGGATAGTATTGCGATATTTTATAAGGAAGTTTTTTCAGCCTTAAAAAAGAAATACTTACATAAGGGAAGCGTAAATTGGTCAGCAGTTGAATCTGAAACAAACAAAAAGTTAACCTCTTACGGCAATTTTAATCAATCATTAAATGAACTACCGCTTCTATTTAAGCAAATTGGAGCAACTCATTGTAATGTTTATTACAAAAAACAAAAGTATGCCGCAAAAGGTAAAATAGTTTCGAAAGATGCTTACAGCGAGCAATGGAAGAAAAAGTACGATAGTAAGCCTGCCTTTGAGGCAAAAGTGATTGGAGAAAAATATGGCTACATTCTAATGCCTGCAATGGTTTTTTTCGATTTGAGCGCCGAAAACATTCACAAAATTTCTCAGCCGATGTATGACCAGATAGCCGCTATTAAAAACAATAATAAAATTGAAGGTTGGATAGTTGATTTACGTTTCAATACCGGCGGAAATTCTATGCCAATGCTTTTGGCTTTGTATGATTTTCTGGGAGATAATAAAATTTGGGGCGTAATGGATGTGAATAAGAAACTCCAAAGTGTAGATGAATTAAGAGCGGGCAATTATCTATTTGGAAATAAGAAGATGTCATACATTAGACCAAACGGAGCATTGTTAGATCAATCAAAGGTAGCTGTTTTGACAGGCGTCTTCACGGCCAGCTCTGGAGAGGTAACAGCGTTTGCATTTAAAGGGAGGCCAAATACTAAATTTATAGGAGAAGCTACCTACGGTGCCACAACCGCTAATATTTACTGGCCGCTTCCATTTGATGCGACAATGGCCTTAACAACTTCTTATTACAGTGATAGAAATGGCGTTTATCATCCAAATATTGTTCCCGATATTACGGTTTCAAAGCAAGACCGTTTCGATGATTTGCTAACCGATGGAAATATTAAAGAAGCAATTGAATTTTTTAAAGGCGAAGGATAAAAACCTGTCGTTCATTAGTGTTTTTGCCCCTTATTAACTTTAAATAAGTGTAGTATTTGTGGGAAAAGTGCATCTATTGTTTCTTCAACTCCGTTTTTCGATCCTGGCAAAGTCAGTACCAGCGTATCTCCAATAAAGCCAGCAACACCGCGTGAAAGCATGGCATAAGGCATTCGCTCTTGTCCGTAGCGCCTGGCGGTTTCCATAATGCCCTCAATTTCGCGATCTAAAAGTGGCGTAATAGCCTCGGGTGTAACATCACGTGGCGATAAACCCGTACCACCTGTGAAAATCAATAACTGATGCTGTTCATTAGAAAGTTCAGTAGCCACCTTTCTAATTGCATCCACATCATCGGGCACAACATCGTACTTTAAGGTTTCTATTCCAAACTGTTCCAACCTGGAAATTATTGCTTTACCCGATAAATCTTCATTTTGCTTTTGAAAAATCGAATCAGAACAAACGACCACAGCAGCTTTAAGCTCAGCGAATTTTTTGTTTTTCAAATCTGATTTTCCACCAGATTTATCAAGTAACTTGATGTTTTGAATTTCGATGCCTTTATCAATGGGCTTCAGCATATCATACATCGTTAGCGCCGTAACTGAAGCACCATGCATGGCTTCGACTTCAACACCAGTTTTGTAAATGGTATGCACCTCAACCAAAATCTCAATTTCCATCTCTTTAATCTCAAAAGTAATGGAAGTATATTCAACAGGAAGTGGATGGCAATCTGGAATGACATCACTAGTGCGTTTTACACCAAATAGACCGGCTGCTCTGGCGAATTCGAACACATCACCTTTAGGTACTTTTCTTTGCACCACAGCATCGATGGTTTCTTGTTTGGAAACTCGAACTGTTGCACTTGCAATCGCTTTTCTTAAGGTATTTGATTTCTTTGTGATGTTGACCATTTTTTAAATATTTTCTTTCCACTGATGACTTGCATCAGCAAATATTTCTTTTCCCCAGATGGGAAGTTCTGATTTAATTCTTTCTACCAGTTCGTTGCAGGCTTCGATAGCAGGTTTACGGTGTTTCGAAGAGGTGAATACGAATAGACAAATTTCACCAGCTTCGACTGTGCCTAAACTGTGGTGAATGTGCATGCAACTCAGGGGATATTTGTCAAAAATTTCCTCCCTGATTTCGTGCATCTTATTTAATGCCAGGTCTTCAAATGCAGTATATTCAATTGCTGAAACGATTTTTCCGTCAATCTCATCCTTTCTCACTTGTCCCATGAAAATACTATGTCCACCAATTTCGGTTTTGGTATTGTGGTTGGCGATGCTCTTGGCTATAAATTCTGGTGAAACCGGGCCGTCGACAAATATATTTTTGATTTTCTTTTCGCTCATACTAAAAAGTTAAAAAATGGTTTCTCCACTTAGCGATACCGCCTTTTAAACTGTATATTCTTTTTGTATCACCATATTTTTGATGCAGTTTTTCTGCTGCTGCAACACTTCTGATGCCATGTTGGCAAAAAAGAACAATGTGATCTGCCTTGATGGTCGAGGAGGCAAATCTATCAAATTCCGACATGGGAATTTGTTGGAAAGTGTTGGCATTTAGTCTCGGGAATTCATGCCGCTCCCGAACATCGATAATTAGGGTAGAATCTTTTTTACTCAGCTCCATCATCCTTTCAGCATCAATCTCGATGTAACTTTGTATCGGATTCTCAATATTATTATTCATTAAATCGGCTTGTGTTGTTACTTTTTGATATTCATCTGAAGAACTGATATTGATCTCATATTGCTCCTGACTGAGCAGGTTATAATGGAGTAATTTGTTAATTAGCGGTTTGCCAATCTTCGTAAGTAATTTAATAATTTCTCCTGCCGCCATCGTTCCAATAATTCCTGGTAGAACACCTAAAACACCATTCTCGGCGCAGTTAGGAACTTCATTGGCTCCCGGTTGAACAGGAAATAAATCGCGATAATTGGTGCTAATACCAAACTCGTTGGCCACATTGAAAATAGCAATTTGCCCTTCAAAGCCAGAAACGGCAGCAAAAACCAATGGTTTTGTAAGCAAGACACAAGCATCGTTAATCAAGTATCTCGATTCGAAATTATCTGTTCCGTCGAAAATGAGATGATAGCCAGAAATGATTTCGATAACGTTTGTTCTGTTAACCAAATTAGGATGGAGGATTAACTCGGTTTCTGGGTTCATCTGCTGAAGCCGTTTTGCCGCAACTTCCGCTTTCGGTAATCCAATATCATCCATCCCGAAAAGGACTTGCCTTTGCAGATTGGAAAGTTCCACCACATCATGATCGGCAATGCCAATACAGCCAACACCCGCAGCTACAAGATACTGTAGCGCAGGGCAACCCAAACCGCCGGCACCGATAACCAAAACTTTCGCTTCGGTTAAGCGCTGCTGAGATTCAATACCGAATCCACCTAGAATAATTTGCCTTTGGTATCGTTCCGTATTCATTTTATCCTCCTGAAAATGGTGGCATAATTGCAATGCTGTCGCTGTTTTTGATCTCACTATTCTGCTGAACGAGATTTTTATTCAGCGCTAATTTGTATTTCATTCCCGCAAGCTGCGGAAAAATATTTTCCAGGTGTGTCTTCAACTCATCAGTCGTTCCACAATCAATGGTCATTTTTTGATTGCTGATGAATTCTGATATTTTTCCAAAGCTGATGATTTCTATCTCCATTTTAAATCAAATCCTAAATCAAAATCACATTTATAGTTTCTCCTGCAACGAAATTTTCTTGCCCTTCATTCAATTGAATCAGGCAATTTGCCTGGGCAAAAGAACTCAATCGGTAAGATTCTTGAGCGCCAAGCGGTGTAGCTTTTCCATCTTTGTAATTTCCCTTTAAAAAATGGGTTAATCCCGGTGGTTTTTGATAGGGATGTGTTAATTCCGCCTGAATTGATCTTATACTGTTTGCTTTATTTGAAAGCTGGTTTAACGCAGGAACCACATAATTATAATAACAGTTTAATACGGAAGATGGATTTCCTGGAAGGCCAAAAATAACTTTGTCTTCCTTTTTTCCAAAGAATAGTGGCTTTCCAGGTTTCTGTTTTACTTTATGGAAAATTTGATTTACGCCACAATTCGCCGCAGCTTGAAGCACAAAGTCGTAATCGCCAACACTTACACCACCAGTGAGCAAAACCACGTCATTTCTTACTAAAGCTTCTTTCAAAACAGCTGTCAATGTTTCTAAAGAATCTTCAGCTTTTAAAATCTCGACATTAAAAATGCCTTCGTTCTTTAAAGCGGCGGCAAGCGAATAAGAATTTGATTCGTATACCTGTCCGAATTGTAAGGGTAAGCCTGGCTGCTGCAATTCGTTGCCTGTAAGGATTATGGCCACACTTGGCTTGGGATAAACCATTACTTCGCTTACTCCAATGCCAGCTAAAAAGGCCAATGCCGCCGGGCCAAGTAAATCACCTTTTGCCATAGCCAGCTCGCCAGTACGGATCTCTGAACCAATTTGCCTCACGTTTGCACCCCTTACCAGCCTCTCATCATCGAATGTAATGCGGTCATCTTTTTTACTGGTTTTTTCCTGCATTACCACCGTATCTGCACCTTCCGGCAATGGTGCGCCTGTAAATATTCTACTGGTTTGACCTTTGGATATGGTTAATTTTTGAGCAGTTCCGGCAGCCATCTCGCCAATCAAATTCAACTCTTCATGCACATCGTCGAAAATGATAGCGTAACCATCCATAGAAGATTGACGAAAAGCAGGAATATCGAATGCGGCAGTGATATCTTCCGAAAGGATATGGTCAGCAGCTTCCTGCAATGGTTTTAAAACTGGTTTAAGTGGAGAAATATGGTCTCCAATTAGCTTTCTAGCCTCTTCAACACTTATCATTTATCCACCAATGGTTATCATGCTTCGGTTTTTTATCGCGTCGGCATCCAGGTTTTCAAAATGGGTAATCAGCTGTCCGCCCAATTCCTTTTTCTTGCTCCAAATGGAGGCAAAGATTAAAGGAAGTACATCCTCATTGTTTCTTAACGGCGTTAGCAAATCAGTTTCCCCATCAGAGAATAAGCAATTTTTCAGTTTGCCATCAGCGGTTAAGCGCATGCGGTTACAGGTGCTGCAAAAAGGAGCGGTCATGGTACTAATAATGGCGAATGACCCTTCATGACCAGGAATCATAAAGTGTTTGGCCGTATCATGAGGCGCAGATTCTACAGGCAACACGGTAAAATCTTCTTCTACAACATGCAATATTTCCTGTAGCGAAAACATTTTGTTGCTTGTCCATTTATTACCTGAAAAAGGCATAAACTCGATAAATCTGATCTGAATAGGGTTGTGTTTTGTCCATTTGATAAAATCATTTATCTCACCATCATTAAGACCTTTCATCACCACCATATTTATTTTTACGGCGATTTTATGCTGTAATAATAGTTCGATATTACTTCTCACCTGGTGAAAAACATCACGCCTGGTGATCATGAAAAACTTTTCAGGCTGTAAAGTATCGAGACTGATATTAATGGTTTTAATCCCCGCTTCGATTAAAACAGGCAACATTTCCGCAATGCGGGTTCCGTTAGTAGTCATGACCAATTCTACCGGAAGTTTGCCTAAGCCTTTTATAATTTCTGCAGCATCTTTACGAACGAGTGGTTCGCCACCGGTTAAACGGATTTTTTTTACCCCTTGCGCTACGAAAAGTTCTGCCAAAGCGAGTACCTCAGCAGGTTTCATTAAACGCGATGCTGGAGTAAAATCATAATCCTCCTCTGGCATACAATAAAAGCAGCGGAAATTGCAATTATCGGTTAACGATATTCGCAAATAATCATGCACCCTTCCAAACGAATCTGCTATCATTTATTGCTAATTAAATTATTGTAATCTGCTTCAGTATCAATATCAATCTTTCCCAACTCAAATGGAATGTTAACGGTGTCATCGCCATGCGTTTTTAGTAATTGCTTAGCGCCAGTTTCACCTGTTAAATTTAGCAATTTTTCAAAGTATTTCTTGTTGAACAATGTTGGCGTGCCAGTTGTTTCAGCATAGGTACAAGTAACTATGTTTTTTAATGTCGATTGATGAACAGAATTTAACTGTTCGAATATTTCCTCCTTAATATGTGCCTGATCTGCTACTGTAAAGATAGCATTTTCAATTTTAGGTTCGATAGCTAACGCGGTTTGTAAGCCGAAAGAAATGCTCGATGACATGCCATTTTCCCAGCGCTCATTTACAGCATAATAAACATCAGCTACTGCAGAGCGTTGCATTATTTCTTCGGCATAAGCACCCAATACGACCACGATCGGATGAAACTTCGTTTTTACCGATGCTGCAATTGTAATATCAATTAAAGTTTGGCCCTGGTAGGTTAAAAGCTGTTTCGGCTTTCCCAATCTGCTGGAATTTCCTGCGGCCAAAATGATCATTGCGGTGCTCATTAACTGCTTTTGTTGTCGTAAACGTGAATTGGATTTTTCTTGTCTTTCAGCATCCCTGCAGATGCGCCTGAAAAGGTGGCCTTGATTTCTGCAATAATAGAAATCGCAATTTCTTCAGCAGTTTCCGCTCCAATATCCAGGCCAATTGGCCCATTTATTTTACTTTCCTGTGCCGGTTGATTCAGTTCTTCCAACATTCTGATCAATTTTTTCTTCGGTCCTAAGGTTCCAATATAAGGCACATTCGTTTGTAAGAGCAAGTTTAAAAGTGCCGTATCGTAATTGTAATTATGGGTCATCAACACAAAAGCCGTTTGCCCGTCTATTTCTACTTGTGGTAAAAGGGCTTCTGGCTTGGCTACTAAAACCTGTTTCACATTCAGAAACCTTTGTTGCGAAGCGTGTGTTTGCCTGCCATCAACAACGGTAATTTCCCAACCCAAAATGTTTGCCATCTCAGCAAGCGGTTGTGCATCGTTTCCTGCGCCGGCAATAATTAACTGAATAGGAGGAGGGATAAATTCCAGAAAAGCATCAAAATCCTGCCCATCAATGGGGTAACTTTCAAACCTTGATAGCCCCAGCTTTAATACATCAAAGGCATCATTTTTAATGGAACCTATAATGGCATCAGTTATTTTTTCCAGGCTATCTTTCTCCCTGAATAACATGATTGAGCCGGGCTGATTTTTGCTCTCTAATGAGAACAAAGTTGTAACAACGCAGTTTTCCCGTCGGCTATTTGCTGCTTTTAACATCTCAATCGGGTTTGCTTTGTCTTCGGGCAAAATGGGCTCGAAAAGAATATGAACAATGCCATTGCAGCCCAGCTGAACACCGAATTTTGCATCATCTTCGTCGGTGGTATCGTAGGTGACCAATTTATTTTCCTGCTGGTGAATGGCCGAAAGTGCTTTTCTGAGCGCATCGCCTTCTAAACAACCACCACTAATGGCACCAGTTAAAAATCCATCATCGGTTACCAACATTCGGGCGCCTGGGCGCCTATACGATGAACCTTCTACTTTTACAACCGTTGCCAAGGCCGACTTTTTATTTTCGGCGATGGCTTTTTGGTAAGCAGCCAGAATATCAACAATTTCTTTCATACAGGGATTTTATTCGAACCAAACCGCAAGATTGGCATAAAAATTAAATACTAGCCACATCGAACGGTAATTTTCTTATCCTTTTTCCTGTTAAATCGAAAATGGCCTCGGTTAATGCCGGAGCAAATGGGGGGTAAACCTGGCTCGCCAATATCACCAGCATCTTCATCATTTTCCATAATGTAAACTTCAATCGGCGGAATATCAGTAATCCTTGGCATTTGATAATCGTAAAAATTATGTTCTTCTACCAACAGCAATCTTACAACCTTTAGGCCATTCGCCCAAAGAATATCGAAAGTTGAATTAAACAAATCCAAAACCAATTGTTATAAATTATATTTGCCCACTTAGATTATCAGCATACCTATTGAATTTATGAAACCCAATATCATCCCTAAAATAATTCTTTCATTTTTGTTGATCTACTCTTTTGGACAAACCTTCGCCCAAACTACCGATGTGGTAAAGATAAGTGGCGTGCTTACTAAACCTTACACGCTAACCTTAGCCGATTTGGCGAAAATGCCCAGGGTTAAAGTTTCACGGAAAGATGGTGATAGCACAAATTATGAATATTCTGGCGTGCTACTTTCTACTGTTTTGGCTAAAGGTGGGGCCACACTCGGTAAAGATTTACGAAGGGAAAACTTAACAAAATATGTGATTATTGAAGCGATTGATGGTTATCAGGTCGTATTTTCTTTGGCCGAATTGGATGCAGATTTTACAGATGAAAAGATTATTTTGGCAGATACTGTAGACAATGAGCCGCTTCTTTCTACTGAAGGTCCATTTCGAATTATTGTAGAACACGATAAGCGGGCGGCGAGATGTATAAAGCAAGTTACGAGTATAAAAATTGAGTTTGCGAAATGATCAAAATTAAGTCAGTTGCCAATAAAATGATGGCTTGCATCGGCATATTATTGCTGTTTAATGCACAAATCTATGCTCAAACCCTTCGCATTGCAGTAGCTGCAAATGCCCAAGCGGTGATTAAAAAGTTACAGGCGGATTTTAAGAAACAAACAGGCATCAACACAGAAGTGGTTTCTGGGGCATCTGGCAAGCTAACTACTCAAATTATGAATGGGGCACCTTACGATATCTTTCTTTCTGCAGATACAGAATTTCCCGCTAAACTTTTTGCAGCAGGTTATGGAATTCAAAAACCAAAACTTTATGCATTAGGCAGTCTCATTATATGTGGAAATGTGCAAGGCGATCTAAAAGATTGGCAAAAGCTGGTATCGATGGATGCGGTAAAAAAAATTGCTATTGCCAACCCAAAAACTGCACCATATGGTTATGCCGCCCGGCAATCGCTAAAATTTTATAATTTAGAGAACAAAATAAAACATAAACTGGTATTTGGAGAAAGTATCTCGCAAGTGAACACCTACCTTCAAAATGGCATTGTGGGTTTAGGTTTTACAACTGAATCCTTTCTGTATGAAAAAGGGTTTAGTGCTAAGCTAAAATGGGCGAGGATCGATCAAAAGAGTTATAATAATATTGAACAAGCGGTTATTTTGCTGTCGCATGCAAAAAAATCAGGAATAAATAATGCATTAAAATTTTATGAATATCTTTCGTCGGCATCGGCCAGAAAAATTATTAAAAACAATGGTTATCATCTCCCAAATTAACAGTAAAAAATAATGGATCTGGAACCGATTTGGCTAAGTTTGAAGTTGGCTGCCATTACCACCATTTTGCTGCTTTTTATTGGGGTTCCTATTGCATATTGGCTATCGCGGAAGCAAACTATTTTAAAACTTATTGCCGAAGCGCTGATTACCATGCCTTTAGTATTGCCACCATCGGTGCTTGGTTTCTATTTGCTTTTGGCTTTTAGCCCTAGTAATGCTTTTGGCGAATGGTTACAAACGCATTTTGATTTACAACTGGTCTTTTCCTTCCAAGGTTTGATTATTGCTTCCATTATTTATAGTCTCCCTTTTATGGTCAGTCCGATAAAAGCTGCTTTCTCTCACCTGCCTAAATGTATGGCAGAGGCTTCTTACATCATGGGTAAATCTAAAATGCAAACCTTTTTTAAGGTGCTTCTGCCTAACATTAAAGCTTCTATTTTTACGGCTGTAGTATTGACTTTTGCACATACACTTGGAGAGTTTGGGGTGGTATTAATGATAGGTGGAAACATCCCCGGGCAAACGAAAGTAGCCTCGATAGCGATTTACGATGCAGTGGAAACCATGGATTATGCATCAGCCAACGCTTATGCTCTTATTTTATTTGCCATCACTTTCATCATCGTAGTAGGCGTTTTTATCATCAATAGAAATGCAGTTAAAAGCCCCTTCGAATGATAGACATAGATATTGAAAAAAAAATGGGTAGTGGTTCGGGCAGTTTGGCACTTCATGCGAAAACTGCTTTCCAATCAAATTCAGTCACCAGGGTTTTAGGTCCTTCGGGAGCTGGAAAATCAACCTTGTTAAAAATTATTGCCGGGCTTGTCTTGCCCGATAAAGGGACAATTAAGTTCGACAATACCATTTGGTTCGATAGTGAAACGAAATACAATAAAAAAGTGCAGGAGCGCCAGGTTGGCTTCGTTTTTCAAGACTATGCACTTTTCCCGAACATGACGGTTGAACAGCACCTGAGCTATGGCACAACGGATTTAGATTATATAAGCAAATTGCTGGAAATGGGTGAGTTAGATCAACTTAAACATCGGTATCCAAAACAACTTTCAGGTGGCCAACAACAGCGCCTTGCTATTTTGCGAGCGCTATCTACCAAGCCTAAATTATTGTTGATGGATGAACCTTTTTCTGCACTTGATGCTGCTCTCAAAAACCGGATGATGGAAAGGCTGAAACTGATATTTGAGGAGCAAAAAATTACTGTAATCATGGTTACGCACCAAGATAATGAATGGGCGAGTGCAGATAATCAGATCTTTAACTTGGAAAGTAGGGAAAATTAAGAAGCCGATTTTAAGTTGTGGTGGTTCCCAGCTTGGAACCACCACAACTTAAAATATTTACTGCGTTTTAAACAGCTGAAATGCTTTGGTAGTTTGTATTCAAATTAATATTTGCTTTCTCGGCAGCCTCAATTGGCGCATAATCTGAAAGGATTAAAGCTTTGCCTTTCTTCACGCAGACATCATGCTCAAAATGAACGGAAGGTTTACCATCTTTAGTTCTCACGGTCCAGCCATCTTTTTCGATGTAAACATCTTTTTTGCCCATATTAATCATCGGCTCAATGGCCATAACCAAATTTTCTTTAAGCATTAAACCCGAACCACGTTTGCCATAATTAGGCACTTGAGGATCTTCGTGCATGCTTTTGCCCAACCCGTGGCCAACGAAATCTCTCACTACACCATAACCTTGCTTCTCATTGTGATTTTGAATGGCGTAACCGATATCACCCAAACGTTTACCTACCACGGCTTCGTTAATACCAATAAAGAGCGATTCCTTAGTTGTTCTTACCAAATCCAGGATGTCCTGACTTGCTTCACCAATTACAAAAGTGTAAGCATGATCGCCATGGTATTCGTTTTTGATCACACCTACGTCAACTGAAATAATATCACCGTCTTTTAGGGTTTCTGTGCCTGGGAAACCATGCACCACTACATCATTAACTGAAGTAATAATATGATGTGGGAAACCGCTATAGTTGTAAAATGAAGGTACAGCGCCATGATCAAGTATAAATTGATTGGCAAGTTTATCAATTTCAATGGTCTGTAATCCAGGACGTAATATTTTAGCGATTTCGGAAAGGGTTTCGCTTACTAAAAGTGCACTGATTTGCATCAGTTCCACTTGTTCATCAGTTTTATAAAAAATCATTGCTGCAAAATTACGAATAAGTTTTTTAAATGCTTATCGTATTTACAGCGTTACAAATTTTACCCCTAAACTTACCCAACGGGATGGAAGGGGAATGGCTCCGATTTCGAAATACTGGGTGTCAAAAATATTTTGTGCATCCATGTAAATGGTAAATTTATTAATGGATTGACTCAATCTGAAATCATTAATCCAATAAGATGGCCCGGTTATCCGCTGGTTAAACCGCGTTGCCAAAAGCACAGAAAAGTGATGATACTTGAAATCTACGGTATTGGTAACCTGATGCTTTAGCGCCGACAATTGGTATTTTGAAGCCAGCACTTGCGCCATGTTTTTGAACTTCGAATCTAAAAAAGAGTAGGCCAAATTAAAATTAAAGTTCGACTGGTCATGTAAAGCTAAATGATAATTAGAGCGGAAGTTAATCCCTCTGGTAACCATTGTGCCCACATTATTGGCCTGAAATGGTTCGGTAGCTACGAGTCTTGTCCAATCTATAAATTTATCTATGTCCCTATAAAAAAAGCTGGAGTTGAAAGTGAAATTGCGCTTCAGAAATTTGAATCCCAATTCGCTTTGAAACGCATTTTCGGGTTGTACATCGGGGTTGCCAATGTTTCCTGGTCGTTGGTTAAGGTATAAATCGGTAAAAGAAGGAATCCGCTGACTGGTGCCGAGATTGCCAATTATTTTGAGTGCGTTACCAATGGCATAACTCGCATCTATCCCTGGATAAATTTGCCACTTATAAGAAGAATTGTAGTTAACGTAGGCACCGGCATTTACATCCAGTTTTTCGAAGAAACTGGTGCGATAATGTGTATAAAAGCCTGCATTTTCACGGCGGTGATTTCCAATATTTGACGAGTTGATATTTTCGCTTCTCACTTCGGCACCGAAACCCAGTTCGCCGGTATTGGTTTTGTATGTGCTGGTTACTTCTGCTGCAAATGAATTGGTAGCATGTTTACTTACTCCAGCATTCGGATTTACATTGCCAAAATAACGGTAATCATCAAAATTGTACCGGTAGCTTAAGCGAGGCAGCAAAGTCCATCGGGTAGATAAAATATGTTTAAATTGGATTGATGCTAACGTAGTTTGAACCTTTTCTGTCGAGTTTCTATCGCCTGGAGCGGCATAAAAACCGTTTGCGCCAAATTCATTTTCGGTATAACCTGCCGCGGCAATAATTTCATTAGCAGCATCAATCTGGAAATTTCCCTGATACAGCAATTTCGTGTTTTCAAATTGCGTGTTGAAACGATAGCCATTGCTTTTATCGTAACCGCCAAAGAGCGAATGTTGTTGCTTCGCTTTGCTCAATACGCCACCCAACTGAACTCGGTTGTTATAAAAAGTTTTTCCAGTGCCTTCCGTATTTTTTTCGAAGTTTGATCCGGCATGTACATCTGCCAGCATACCAGAATGTGTTGGCTTCTTGGTGATGATATTAATCGCTCCTGTTAGGCTGTTTATGCCGTAGATTCTGGCGGCAGGGCCTCTAATAATCTCTATTCTTTCAATTGCTTCTACCGGAATCGGCAGGTTAAGCATGTTATGTGCCGTTTGGCTATCAATAATTTTGGTTCCGTTTAATAACACAACGGTTTGTTCAAAACTCCCACCATCAATACTAATATCTGCCTGACCGCCAAAAGGTCCGCGTTGCCTTAAATCTACACCATTAGCATATTGTAGCAGTTCCTGGATGCTGCGGCCGGGCAATTTAGCAATCATGGTTTGATCGATTACGTAAACATTTCTGTTTTGTTTTGAGATAGGGGTTTTAAAACCATTCTCATTAATGACCACATCATCAATTTTAATTACAGTATCTTGTTTTTGTTGTGCATATAACTCTGCACTGAAGAGTAGCAGTAACGCAAAATAAAGTCTTTTCACTTGGCTAATTTTTTTCCAAAAGTAGTATCTTGCCGTACCACTAAAGTATACCAGTTTAAATAAAATGGATAGTCCGGTTCAAATTCCTTTTAAAAGTTTTATTCAGCTCGATTCGAAAAGCGCAACAGCTATTTATTTACAAATCGTTTTTGAGTTTATTAAAGCTATACAGCTCGGATTTCTTCCGGAGGGAACGAAATTGCCTGGCAGCAGGATTTTGTGTAAAATATTGGGTGTTAATAGAAATACGCTCATCAAAGCTTTCGATGATTTAGAATCGCAAGGGTTTATAAAAATTTCGGCGAGTAAGGGCACCTTTATACTATCGAGTCAGAAGCAGGTTGTTAAGAAAGATGGGATTCGTTCTTTGCAAAATGAGCTACCGGTCCCTGTCCATTTTGAATTTAAGAAATCAAATATTCTTGATAATCCAGTTGAGGGGAGTGACTTGTCCCTTCAATTTAATGATGGTTTGCCCGACGCCAGGCTTGTGCACACAGATGTACTGGCCCGGTTGTATGTTTCAAAATTAAAGAGAAACAGAAATAAAGGGGTTTGGGAACAACTGCAAACACAAGCGCATCTGAATTTTAAAGCGCAGTTTTGCAATTACCTAAACCTAACCCGAGGATTAAAAATAGCACCATTAAATCTCCTCACCACCACAAATCATGAAATAAGCCTATTTCTTATACTGAAATTGTTGATAAATGCTGGCGATAAGGTTGTTGTTGCTTCACCAGGCTATTACTTTTCCAATATGAGTATTTTAGATAGCGGAGCTCAAATTATTTCCGTTTCAATAGATGAGGAGGGGATTAATGTGATCAATCTTCGTGAAATATGCAAAGCACATCAAATACGAGTACTTTACCTCACCTCCGTAAATCTCTATCCTACAACAATTTCTTTAAGCGCAAAGCGAAGGATAGAAATATTGGAGCTGGCTAAAGAATACGGTTTTATCATCATTGAAGATGATTACGATTTCGAATTTCATTTTGATAACAATACTGTGCTTCCGTTAGCCGCCATTGATACTTATAAAAGTGTGGTTTATATTGGCTCGTTTGCAAAGTCTCTTCCGGCAGGTTTTGGTTATGGATTTGTGTCGGCACCGCCAGATTTCATCGCTGAATTAGAAAAACATCAACGCATATTAGCATCCGGTGTTGACGTGATAAAAGAACAGGTACTTACCGAATGGATTGAAGAAGGAGAAGTTCATCGCCTGGCGAAGAAAAATAAAAAAATATACAAGGAGCGGAGGGATTATTTTGTTGAGCTGCTTCATCTTAAACTGGAAGGATTGATCAATTTTCAGGTTCCTAACCAAGGCTTGGCGGTTTGGATAGAATGGCTGCCCAGTTTTAGTTTAATAAAGTTCCAAAAAAAATGCCTGGATAACGGATTGTTTCTGCCTAAAACAACGTTGTATCAAAATAAAAATTTAATTGCTACCCGCCTGGGATTTGGCAGTTTGAATGAACAAGAGATGGAAAATGCTGTGGAAATTTTGCAAAAATCTATTGCTGAAGTATTGATAGATATTAGATAATATTTTATAATTCATCGATAGTATTGTACAGTTAAAATTTAGGAGTCCTCTCTAAATTTGTGGTTAGATAAAATTTATTAGAGAATATCAATCTCATTTGTAAAAAAAGTGATGCGAATATTCCAGATCAAATTCATAACCGTATTTTTGACGTTTATGACATTTTATTGAACTTTTTACAACTAACCAATATAAATCCATGAGCAAAAATTTACATAACAATCCTTTGTTTAAGACACTCGGTATTCTCGGTGTAATAGGAGGAATGGTTGCGCTACCTATTCTGTCTTTTGCGGTAGCATCGCCAAAACCATTGGTATCCATCTCAAAAAGTAAACTAACTAAAGTGGTTCCGGTAAGAGGAACCGTTGTGGATGCTAAAGGCGGACCACTACCTGGCGTAGTGGTAAAAGTTAAGGGAGGCGGTGCCGCGGTTGCTACCGATGCAGACGGAAGGTTTACGCTAAACCTCGAGTCCGGAAATGAAACCTTGGTTTTAAGTTTGGTAGGCTTTAAGTCGACTGAATTTCCGGTAAATGGAAAGACAGAGGTTAAAATCGTGATGAGCGAGGATATCGCTAATCTCGAGGATGTTGTAGTAGTGGGTTACGGTACAGTTAAGAAGAAAGATTTAACAGGTGCAGTATCCAGCATTAAAAGTGAAGATATTACGATTAGTCCAGTTAGCAATGCAGTAGAGGCTATGCAGGGAAGGATTGCAGGTCTGGATATCCAGCGTACAAGTGGAAGTGCCGGTTCTACACCTACTATTTTATTGAGGGGTAACCGCTCAATTGCACAGGTAGCTGGGGCCTTGCCCGGGGCATCGTCTGATCCCCTTTATGTTATCGATGGGATTATAGGGAACATTAATAGTTTAAATCCTAACGATATTGAAACGATTGACGTGTTGAAGGATGCATCCTCTACCGCTATTTATGGTGTGGCAGGAGCAAACGGCGTGATCATTATTACGACAAAAAAAGCAAAAGCGGGGAAAGTTCAGGTTGACATTGACAGTTATTATGGTGTAAATGGTTTTGCAAAATATCCAGAGCCATTAACCGGCGACGCCTATGTACAGTATGTTAGAGATCGATATTTTGCCGGCAATGGGCGGTTTCCTAATAATCTTGCAGATGCGGGTATTCCTGCCGCAGGGATAACGGCCATTAACGAAGGCCAGTGGGTAAATTGGGTTGATGAAACGCTGCAAACAGGTTCACAACAAAATCACCACATTTCAGTGAGGGGTGGAAGTGAGAAAACACAGGCTTATCTGTCATTGGGCTACATTGGCGAAAAAGGGATTTACAAAGGCGATCAGTCTACCATTTTAAATGCCCGTTCGGGGGTTGATGTTGCTTTTTCGAAGTTTTTCAAAGCCGGCGTACAAGTTACAGCCAATCTTCGTAACGGCGATCAAACCAATAGCAGAATTAATAAAGCTTTCGGGATTTATCCTTTAGGTACAGCATACACCGCCGATGGAAGTGTAAACTTATTCCCGTTAACAAACGTTTCATTGGTAAGTCCGATAGCTAATTATGCACCAGGCGTTTTTGTTAACAATAACAAAAATCTTTTCTTACAGCTTAACCCATATGTAGAATTTAAACCGACAGAGAATTTAACCATTCGTTCCAATCTTGGGGTAACACTTTCTTCTGACCGGAGGGGTACGTTTGCAAATGAAAACTCTTACAATTTAGCGTCAGAAAATAGAAACGTTAAAGAAGCCAGTTATGCAACAAACCTGAATTACGGCTACCTTTGGGAGAATATCGTTACTTATAATTACGCGATCAATAAGGATCATCAGTTCACCTTCACAGGCATTACATCTATGGCCGATAACAGAACTGAAACCTCTACGCTATCTGGAAACGGACTTGATTTTGATGAATATCTCTACTATAATTTAGGTGCGGCAACTACCATAACAGGTAGAGGTACCGGCTACCGTCAAAGTAATCGCCTTTCCTTTGCCGGAAGGATCAATTACAATTTCAAAGGAAAATATTTGTTGCAGTTATCAAATCGTTGGGATGGTGTTTCCCAGTTGATTGATAAATGGTCTTCATTTCCTTCGGCTTCTGTCGCCTGGAGAATTAGCGATGAGAAATTTATGGAATCTACCAAAGACTGGTTAAGCAATTTAAAGCTAAGAGCAGGTTATGGAGTAGCGGGAAATCCAAGCATTCAACCCTATCAAAACAGCACTTTGGTAGCTGCAAGAACTAACGATTATAACCTATCACTTGGTGGATCATCAGCACTTCCTATCTATGTATTAAATAGGGCATTAGGGAGTCCGAACCTTACTTGGGAGCGCTCTTATAATTTCAATCTGGGTTTAGATTTTACATTATTTAACGGCCGCCTGGATGTGAGCAGCGAATGGTTCAAAACTAAATCAAAAGGCGTTTTGTTTGCTCAAAACATGCCGCCAACTGCTGGTGGTTATGATGCAAAAACGCAGTATTATGTTTTTGCAAACATAGGTGAAACTAAAAATGATGGCGTCGAACTAACGATCAACAGCAGAAACATCGATACCAAAAACTTTAAATGGAACAGTACCTTAACATTTACCAGGGCCACGGAAGAGTTAACAAAAATTGATTTAGGTACTTCTGGCTCGGTAAGTAATTTAATTACCAACCGCTTATTTGTTGGCGATGCTTTGCCACAAAGCATTCTTTATGGTTACAAAAAAATTGGTATCTGGCAGCTGGGAGAAGAAACGGAAGCTGCAAAGTATGGCGCCCGCCCGGGTGATATTAAACTGCAAACCGTTCCCCGCTTAGATGCTAATGGGGTATCGGATAATGGTGTTCACCCATACTCTGCAAACGATAGAATGATTGTTGGAAGAAACATTCCCGATTTTAATATTGGTTTCCAGAATACGTTTGCCTACAAGGGCTTCGATTTAACGGTATTTATGGTAATGCGTTACGGACAAATGATTGACGCACAATTGTTGGGTTATTATAACAGCATCACACAACCAGCATTTTATAACTATTGGACACCGACTAACCCAACCAACGATTATCCTCAACCAACCATTGGTGGTACAACCAATAATATCAATACACTTTATCAATCAGCTTTATCTTATGTAGATGGTTCATACTTCAAGGTTAAAAACATCACCTTAGGATATGCCTTGCCTGATAAATTTATTAAGAAAGTTGGTTTGAGCAGATTGAGAGTTTACGGAACGGCTTATAACACTCTGATTTTTGCAAAGAGCGCCTTGCTTAAAAACATAGATCCCGAAACGGGAGGAAATGATAGTTTTCCTTTGTATAAACAAATTGTTTTTGGCTTAAACGCTTCATTTTAATTTTAAAATTTTCAATAATGAAAAATCTACATAAAATTTCGTTGGGAGCAGTTTTGTTAATTGCACTTACCAGTACATCTTGCAAAAAATATATTGAAGAATATAATCCAGGGGGTACCACACTCGAAACAGCGTACACAAATAAACCTGGTTATGAAGGTCTGGTTAACTCGTGCTACACAGACATGTACTATTTCTATGGAAAGGTTGATTTTATAGGTCCATCCGAAATGGGTACTGATCTCTGGGTTAATTATGGGGCAAACGATAGTGGTTTTTTACTCTACGACAATAACTTGAATACACAAACCGGAACCCTAAGAACAATTTGGGGAGGCTTATATTCTACCATTAACTTATGTAACACCGCAATTGATTATAGTACTAAAGTAAGTGGTTATTCAAGTCCGGCAGAGCTAAATGCCAAGGTGGCTGAAGCTCATTTTATGCGGGCATGGGCTTATTTTAATCTTGTTGAACAGTTTGGTGGGGTGGCTATGCCAACCACTTCCTCTGCTTTGAGTGGTATAGATTTGACACCTAAAAGAACTGATGAAAAAGCTTTTTACGATTTAATTATCTCGGATTTAAAGGTTGCTACAGAAAACCTGCCCGTTACGCAAAGTTTGCGAGGACGCGTATCTAAAAAAGCAGCTTATGCTATGCTTGCCAAAGTTTATTTACAGCGTACCCGCCTGGGTGAAAAGGAACAATATGCAAAGCTGGCGTTAGAAACTGCAGAAGAGCTAATTAATAACCCTGCAAAATATAACTGTGCATTGTATACCAGTGATGCCAATCGCTCTGGCTTCGCAAAAGCTTTTGATAACAAAAATAATAAAGCCAATACTGAGTTTTTGTTTATAGAAGCCATAGATGCTACATCTGGACTCAATCCGGAAGGATATAACAGAGGAAGAACACGACAATATTACTTGCCAGATTTAGGCGGGCGTGGTGCCGAATGGGGAACTATTGAGACCACTGTTTTGTATGGTCGTTCCAACTCAAAACAATATAAACCAACCAAATATTTGCTCACCAATATTTTCGACCCAAGGGAAAATACGCCAGATACCAGATTTGCGAATACTTTCACTTACAAGTTTTATGCGAGTGTAGATAAGGTAATTACACAGCAAATGATCACCAGTTATCAAAAAGATCAGTCGATTTTGGGTAAAACTATTTTGAGTACGAGAGCGGCTTATAGTGGTCCAGATTATTTTCTTCCTTCGGGGAATACTTTTGAAGAAGAGAAAAATATGACCAACGATGCAGGCCTTGCTGTTTTTACTCCCAATTGGACGATTGCAAGTGACGTTAAAAAGAAGATTCCAGCTTTGGTAGTGGATCCTTCTGATCTTTTTGATCCAGCAACCAATAACTATAAACTCCCAGCTGCCTACCCTAATGAACCAAGCTTGATTAATATTTTTCCGGCCTTGAAAAAATTCTCAGGAAAATATTTTGCTTATACCAACCAATATTGGATGGGAGATTTCCCAATTATTCGTTTAAGTGAAGTTTATTTAATTGCTGCAGAGGCCGCTATATTAGCAAATAACGATGTTTTGAAAGCGTCTAACTATGTAAATGTAATTCGTAAACGTGCTGCGGTTACTGGGCGTGAAAGCGAAATGCTGGCTACACCGGCAGAAATGAATGTGGCTTACATTTTAAAAGAACGCGGCAGAGAGTTGGCAGGTGAGCATACCCGTTGGATTGATTTGAAAAGAACCGGAAACTTATCAACTGCTTACTTTCAGCAAACCAACCCTATTATTCCCCCTAACTTCGATCCGAAAAAACATACGGTTAGGCCGATTCCACAATACTTTTTAGATGCCATTACTAATGCTGCCGAATTCGGTAACAATGGTTACTAACCAACAAAGTAAATTCAACAGGTTAAGGCCGTCTCAAATTTTGAGGCGGCTTTTTTTGTGTATTTCCATCTTGATTTTTTTTAGTCGATCGATAGCCCAACGTAAACTAACATTTAATTTAAAAATGGTAAATGGAATTTTAGTTGATAAAGCACTAGGCTCAAAAAAATTATAGGTTACTGCTATTAAATATGATTAGGTGAAAGTCTGGGCTTAAAAAAGCTAGGACTTTCCATTATCACTTTTGGTAAAAAAGGATATTGAAAAAGATTAATTTAAGCAGGAAGCGAGATAAAAATGGTGGTTCCTTGCTCCAGTATCGAGTCAACTTTAATGCTGCCCTGCAGTTTGGCTACCAGGCTACTTACTGCATCTAGCCCAAAGCCATTGCCTTTTCGGTTGAAGCGATCATTACCTTGGGCCGTGAAGCCTTCTCGGAAGATATTTTGCAGGTTCTCCGGTGAAATTCCTCTGCCATTATCTTTCACAGACAATACATATTGATCATCTTCTAAACAACAAGAAACCTGGATTTGTGGCTTATTTTTATCGTTATAGCGAATGGCATTGCTTAATAAATTGAGCATAATTTGTTCCATCGCAATTTTAGAAGTTTTGATGCTTACTCTTTCAGGCATGGTAATCTCGAAATCTTGAGGCACATTCAACATCGGAATTAAGTTCTCCAAAAGATAACGAAAATCAACATCTTCTTGCCTAGCTAACAAGGTTGATGGTGCTTTCGAATAATCAAGCATGTCATCAACATAGGTCACCAAATTCCTGGCAGAGCGCAAGGCAATTTGAATTAGTCTCACTGCTTTTTCATCGCCCTGTGTATCGAATTTCTTCCTTAAAGATTCTGCAGATAAAATAATGCTGGATAAGGGATTCTTAATGTCGTGAGCTACCCGCTGTGCAAACTTTTCTATAAAAAGATTCGCTTCACTTAAAGCGGCGTTGGCAAGCTCCAACTCTTTAACCTTCCTTCTTAATTCTAACTGGTGCTGCGCCTGTTTGGCAAGAATTTTTAGTGCAGCAATCTGACTATCAGTTAATCCTTTTTCCTGATGATCGATCACGCACAAGGTTCCCAAAGCAAAACCCTCGGGGTTAATTAGTGGTACGCCAGCATAAAAAATAATTTCCGGATGTCCGGTAACCAAAGGATTTTGCGCAAAGCGGGCATCCGTCAATGCATTATTAACGATCATGATATCGCCATTGCCAGCAATAGAATGAGAACAAAAAGCAACTTCTCTCGAAGTTTGAGTGAGTTCTGTTCCGAAGTTTGATTTAAACCACTGCGTCTTGTCATCCAAAATGGTAACCAAAGCAATTGGCGTTTGACAAATTTCGGCTGCCAGCTTTGTCAAATCATCGAAATCTTGTTCCTGACCACTTCCTAAAATATTATAAGATCCTAGAGCATTTAATCTCTCAGGCTCGTTGTTTGGTAAAGGATAAACGGTCATATATTGCTTTATAATTTTCAGCGCCTAAAGGTAAACTAAATAAAGCAGCATTTGTTTGACTTGCTACTAATTTGACTTACAAGATATAGTGACCATGTATTGCTGATCCATTTCGATTGAAGGTGTTGAACAGATTTTTCAATCTTTTCACGATTTTCCATTTAATAATCCGGAGATGATTAGGAGTTAGTAGAATTTCAAATCCTTCAGCATTGATCAATCATCAGCTTTATCCTCGCATTCAGCCTGTTTATTTTACGTATTGTTTTATAAATACCTGGGGATTATAAAAGCGATCATTTAGTTGTGTATTATTAAACGTAAGCCAGCTTGCGCACCCGTAATCATCAAACTTTTTGCGTATTTCTAAATGAAGATGATGGTAGTCGCCACCATACTTTTTGCTTTCGTCTTTTGTAAATAATCGAGCTAATTTGGTTTTTTCATCTACCTGTTGCCCGTTGCTCACATAAACTTCTTTTAAGTGTTTATAGCTGGTAAACATGGTTTTTCCGTCTTTCAAAGTATGTCTAACCACCACCGTTTTTTGGTTTTCGCCTAAATGAACGGAACAAACTACGCCATTGGCCATGGCATAAACCGGAATTAATTTTGTTGTAGGTTTTACCGGATTAATATCAATAGCAGTATGAATATGACCTTTGTAATAACTATCCCGATGATCGCCGAAAATGCTAATGATCTTGATGTTGCTAATCTTTTTACGATCATTTACATCAAACGGTAGAAACCAGTTTTCAGCATTTTTTTGAGGTTTGATATCGGAGTAATAAGGCTTCCATCTTTCTCTGTCTTTTTCTATAGTTGGTGTTTCGGACATTGAAAACGTGAAAAGGAAGAAAAGTAATAACTTCATGTGCTTTATAATTTTATAACAAGATAATATTAAACGGCTAAATATATGCGTATGATAAGTGATTTCACTTATTTGCGCTCTTTTTAAGCTCAATCACGGTGATCTCCGGCCAGATTCCAATTCTGCCCGAAAAACCTAAAAAGCCAAAGCCCCTGTTCACATTTAAATATCGTCCGTTTTCAAATTTTATGCCTCCCCAATGTTTATAACGATATTTAACCGGGCTCCATTTAATGCCAAACGCTTCAATACCGAATTGCATCCCGTGAGTATGGCCAGCCAATGCCAGCTGAATTTTTGATGGATTATTTTTCACCTGTGCGTCCCAGTGCGATGGATCATGAGAAAGCAACACCTTAAAATCGTCCACATTTGTGCCAGCTAAAGCCTTAGCTAAATCGCCACGTTCCCCAAATCCAAGCCCCCAGTTTTCGATCCCTGCAAGAATAATTTTCTCCCCATTTTTGGTTAACTCTACATGTTCATCTAATAGTAGTTTAAATCCAAGTTCGGCATGATAGCTTTTTAATTGCTGTAAATTTTTAATCTTATCCGCTTCTGATGGCCATTTGATATAGTCTCCATAATCATGATTGCCCAACACGGAAAATTGGCCGAATGGCGCTTTTATTTGCGAAAAATGGCCAATATAGGGTGCGATTTCCGAAGCAGCATTATTTACTAAATCGCCGGTGAAAACAAACAGGTCACTTTTTTGCGCATTAATCAAGTCGATACCTTTTTGTACTTGCTTTGGTTTAGTAAAGCTTCCCGCATGAATGTCGGAAATTTGCGTAATGGTGAATCCATCAAAACTGTCCGGTAAATCATCGAAATAAAGACTGTGTTTGATCACCCTGTAGGCATATTTGCCTCTCGTAATCCCAAAAACGAACAATAGAACGGTAAGGCAGAACATCACAAAGGCAAAATCTACCCAATAAATGCTTCGCCCCAACACCTGAAATCCATCTGGTTGAAAGTTTGAGGATATCGAAAGAACCAACCTAAATAAATCTCCAATGAGTAGAAAAAAAGCAAAAACTACTTCCGCGGTAAACACGATTAAAAATGCATGCGTAATGATTTGGAAAAATTTACCCATTCCATTTGTCCGCATTTGCGTAATCGCGAAAAACAGGGCAACTGCTAATCCAATAATGAATACCCAAAAAAATGGAGCAAGTAAGGAAGATTGATTCAGCGTGCCAAAACCTGAAAGCACATAAGAATTAAGCGCAAAAAATAGAACAACTATGGCAAGTATGGGTAAGAAATTAATCTTTCGTTTCATAAAAAAAATGAAGTATGGATGTAAAAATAGATTTTAAACGTGGAGTTAGCTACTTAAGTTTCAAATTGGAACTATTTTTACGGTTGTTTGATTAAATGCGTTCTTCAATTTTGGTCCACTTGATCATGACCATGCGGAGATCATCTAAAGTGAAAGGTTTTGCTAAGAAATCTTTCATCCCAGCCGCTAAGCATTTTTCAATATCCTCTTGCATGGCATTGGCACTACAGCCAATAATTATTGGTGGGACAATATTATTTTCATCATAATATTTTAATATTTCTTTAGATGCAGAAACTCCATCCATATTTGGCATTTGCATGTCCATCAAAATGATATTAAAATGCGTTTCTTTTACCATTTTGACAGCTTCCAAACCATCGTTTGCGATAATGTGTTTATAGCCAGATTTTTCGAGCATTTTCGAGGTAATAACCTGGTTGAAGACATTATCCTCAGCTATCAAAATATTCATTCCAGCAATGGGAACCATGTTTGTGATTTTGACTGTTCTCTTTTTATGTTTGGCTGGTGGAACTTCCTGATAGGAATTTGTCGGTATTTCAAAGGTAAAGGCCGAACCGGCACCTATTTCACTACTAACCCAAATTTTTCCACCCATCATTTCGGCTAGTTTCCTACAGATTAAAAGTCCTAAACCTGCACCGCCAAACTGCCGGGTTGCAGAGGGATTTATTTGCGAAAATGGAAGAAAGAGCTTAGTCATCCCATCCTTGTCAATACCAATTCCGGTATCTTTAATTACAGTAATGAGCTGTTTTAAGCCATTTTGTTCTGCATATTTCAAACTCAGTTTAACGTAGCCATGTTCGGTAAATTTTGCAGCATTACTCAATAGGTTGATAACGATTTGCTTATATTTAATTTCATCAGCAATCAATAATTCAGGTACTTTGCAGTCGATTTCGATACTAAACTCCAAATCTTTTTTAATAAAAAGGGACGGATGATGTTTTCAACGTTTATAATACAGTTTCTAATATCGAATGGCAGATTGTGAATATCCATCTTATTAGCTTCAATTTTTGAGATGTCAAGCAGGTCGTTAACGATATCGATCATGATGCTGTTACTCGCTTGCAAGGTGTTGAGTAACTCGCTCTGTTCGTGATTAAGATTGGTGAGTTTCAAAAGTTCTGAAGCTCCGGTAATACCATTTAGCGGAGTTCTGATCTTGTGGCTCATATTGGCCAGGAAACTTGATTTGGCAACTGTGGCAGCCTCTGCATTTTCTTTGGCAATAATTAATTCCTTCTGTGAGTTTTCTAGCCTGAGCTTACTTTTTACCATCAGAAAGCGATCATAATCTGCGACTTTTTTATAGATCGTGAGCATCACAATCATCATGACAGATATGTCTATAAAAGCCAGAATGATATCCATATTCCTGGCATCATCACTTGGATATGGAATGAGCAGGTGAGGGAAAAAAGTTTCTAACACCACGCATAGTGCAGTGATGATAAAAAAGAAGACAACAAATATCAATCTATATCGCAACGAAAGAGATAGCATCGCAATACTCAAATAGAATACGAAAAACAATGGGGTAGAGCCCTTTATTCCTTCGTTTAAAAACCAGGCTGGAGCGATAGATGCAATATTGTAAATAAAATACCAAAATCGTCCAGCCTCGCTAACTTGATCTTTTATGGCGTAATAAAAAAAGCTAAATGGACGAAGGACCCTAAAAAAATATATAAATTAAGAAACCAAACCAGACCAAGGAAAAAGTTTGCGGCGATATTGATCAGCGAGATCGAAAATAAACAAAGACATAAAACAGCAAACAGTTTCTATTATGTGCTAATTTTATGCTGGCTAACATCTAAGGTTTTGATAACTTTAAGCACTAACGCAATTTAATTTCTAAAGATATAATTATTTACATCATCTTTTAAATATATGGCAATGAGTGATGCTCACTGAACTCATATTTGCATATTTCATAATTGTACTTAATTTATTAGCTTTGTAGGATATATGCTATCAAAAAAGACTAAATACGCCATTAAAGCACTTGTTGCGCTTGGCAAAAATGTAGAAAAACCACCTATGCAAATCTCAAAGATTGCTGAGGAGGAGCATATTCCTAAAAAGTTCTTAGAACAAATTCTGTTAGATTTGCGTAACGCCGGCTTCTTATACAGTAAGAAGGGTGCTGGTGGTGGCTACAGTTTAAATAAAAAGCCTGAAGAAATTCTTTTGGTACAGGTAATGCGTGTTACTGATGGCCCAATTGCTATGGTCCCTTGTGCCAGCTTAAATTTTTACCACAAATGTGATGAATGCGTTGACGAAAAAACCTGTGGTATTCGAAGTGCATTTATCGATGTAAGAGATGCTACACTTAAGGTGCTCAGTGAAACCAGCATTGCTGATGTAATTGGTAGGGAAGATACGTTGAAGTTGGGTATCGATAGTATTTAAACCGTTACGTTTCGTATATTTTTTGTCGTTATTAGTTAGGTATCACTAAGATTTCTTCGCTCGTCGTCTTCCTGCCAAGGCAAGAAATCACGGTTGTAATTGCTTATTGTGTATTTTGTTTGTTCGCCATTGCGAGGAACGAAGCAATCCTATAACGTTTGCTGTTCATATCATCACATTGTTAAAACACCTCACAGTGTAGACGATTTTTTCTTCAATCAACTCTTATTTTTCTCGGCGTGATTTGCAGCTAACTGTACTTCTATTATTCACAACAAAAACTTTTTGAAGAAAAATTACTACTATTCCTATATACTTTATATATTTGGAAGATGAACTTCAATTTTATATCTATCCAAATTTGTAAAATGTCGATGCACTATTGTTGTAAAACGCAGTAGGGGAAGGTATTTGGATAATTTATAGGTATAAAATATTTGATGCTTCTCAATTATAAGAGAGGCATTTTTTGAATAAAGCTAACAACACAATATGCAAAGTTTCAGAACAGAACTCGAAAATCCGATTGTCGAGCAGGACATTATCGATTTAGAGAACAAGATTAAAGCTTTTCGAGATGGAACCATTCACGATGAGAAATTTAGAAGTTTACGTTTAGCCCGTGGTGTTTACGGACAAAGACAGCCTGGTGTACAAATGATCAGGATTAAACTCCCGTTTGGAAAGGTAACTTTTAAGCAGTTGTTGCGTATTGCGGATATCGCCGATGAATATGGGAGTGGCAATTTACACTTGACCACCCGTCAGGATATTCAATTGCATTATGTGAGTTTGGATAGAACGCCGGAACTTTGGGCAAAGCTCGAGCAAGATGACATTACGCTTCGTGAGGCTTGCGGAAATACCGTTCGTAACGTAACGGCTTCACCAAATGCTGGCATTGATATAGACGAACCCTTTGATGTTTCGCCTTATGCGCATGCAGTTTTCAAGTATTTTTTGCGTAACCCAATTTGTCAGGAGATGGGCAGAAAGATTAAAATTTCTTTCTCTTCCAGCGATAAGGATACGGCTTTTAGTTATATTCATGATTTAGGTTTTATCCCAAAAATTAACGAAAATGGCGAACTTGGTTTTAAGGTGCTGTTTGCTGGTGGCCTTGGTGCACAACCATTTTTAGCTAGTCCCATTCATGAGTTTTTGCACGAAGACCAGCTTATTCCGTTTGCAGAATCGGTTTTGCGTGTTTTTGATCGTTACGGGGAACGCACAAATAGAAATAAAGCCCGTTTAAAATATTTAGTTCAGAAGTTGGGCTTAGAAGAAGTGCTACGTCTTGTAGCTGAAGAGCGAATCGCGAACAAAGTAAAAACTTTTAAAATTGATAGAGATGTCGTTCAACAACCAGCGTTACCATTAGAACAAGAATATCCGGCGGTTGAAATTCTTAACGAAACGCATTATAAACACTGGTCTGCAACTAATGTTGTTCGTCAAAAGCAAGATGGTTTTTATGCTGTTTATGTGAAAGTGCAGGTTGGCGATATCAAGACTGATAAAGCCCGTGCTTTTGTTGATGCCATTAAGCCTTATGTCGCTGATGAAATTCGCATCACTCAAAATCAGGGTTTGCTTCTGAAATTTGTTCGCGAAGATGCCTTGCCATCATTATATTCAGCATTAAATAAAATTGGTTTCACAACAGCTGGTTTTGATAGTCTGGCGGATATTACCACTTGCCCAGGCACCGACACCTGTAATTTGGGTATCTCTAATTCCATGACTTTAGCAGAGGTTTTGGAAGACGTGATTTACACCGATTTTCCTGAATTTATTTACGAGAAAAACATCAATATCAAGATCAGCGGCTGTATGAACTCTTGCGGACAGCATGGTTTAGCAGAAATTGGTTTCCACGGTAGTTCGGTAAAAGCCGAGGGGAAAGTAGTTCCAGCGGTACAGGTAATGCTCGGCGGTGGAACAGTTGGTAATGGTATTGGCCGTGTGGCAGAACGTGTGATTAAAGTGCCATCGAAAAGAGCGACCAGCGTTTTGCATTTCATTTTGAATGATTTTAAAGCAAATAACGAAGAGAACGAAAACTTCCACCAATATTATGATAGAAAAGGAAAAGACCATTTCTATCAACTTTTAAAACCATTGGCAGATTTAACCAATCTTCAGCAAGAAGAATTTGTGGATTGGGGCCACGTAGAACAATTTGTAACTGCCATCGGTGTTGGCGAATGTGCTGGCGTAGTGATTGATTTAGTAGCCACTCTACTTTTAGAGGCTGATGAAAAATTTGCTTGGGCAAAGCAAAATTTAGAAAAAGGCGCTTACGCTGACGCGATCTATCATACTTACAGCACTTTCGTAAGCGCAGCAAAATCGCTGCTTTTAGATAAGGGCGTAAACAGTAGCACGCAGGTTGGCGTAATCAGAGAGTTCGATAATCACTATGTGGAAACCGGTGAATTTAATTTATCGACCAACTTTTCAGATTTGGTTTTACAAATCAATAAAAATGAGCCGACAGCAGCGTTTGCCGAGAAATACTTCAATGAAGCTGATGCTTTTTTAAACCAGATTAAGGAAAAAAGAGCAGTAGCAGTAAAGTAAGGAATGAGAGAATGATTGAATGAGAGAATGATTGTATGCAAGTAGCAAAATCGCTTGTAAAACATTCACTAAATCACTCATTCAAAAATCAATAATTTAAACGATATGAATAATCAACATAAAGAATCAAAAATTACGCTTTTAGGCGCTGGTCCGGGCGATCCGGATTTGTTAACCTTAAAAGGAGTTAAAGCTTTGCAGGCTGCAGATGTTGTTTTATACGATGCTTTAACGAATGAAGCCTTACTAGAACATGCACCAGCTGATGCGATTAAAGTATACGTGGGGAAACGTTCTGGAGAGCATTCGTATCCGCAGGAAACCATCAATAAACTGATGATTGATTACGCCTTAAATTACGGCCATGTAGTTCGACTAAAAGGCGGCGACCCTTTCGTTTTCGGCAGAGGTTACGAGGAATTGGATTACGCAGCCTCTTACAGCATTCCTGTAGATGTTATTCCTGGCATCTCGAGTTCGATCGGGGTTCCGGGTTTGCAGCAAATTCCGGTTACACACCGCGGATTGAGCGAAAGTTTTTGGGTAATTACAGGAACAACTACCTCTGGAGAGGTTTCGAACGATATCTATCAGGCAGCAGAATCAAATGCGACAGTTTTGGTATTAATGGGCTTGAAAAAGCTAGCTAAAATTGTAGAAATTTTCAAAGCAGCAGGCAGGCAACACTTGCCGGCAGCGGTGGTTCAAAACGGATCATCTGAAGATGAAAAACTAGTTGTTGGAAGAGTAGAAACCATCGAAAGCTTAGTGCAACAGGAAAATATTAAGGCGCCTGCACTTTTAATTTTTGGTGAGGTAGTTTCTTTACATCCTTCATTTAAAAATTTAGTAAAACAATATGCAAGTATTGCCTAACCAACCTGATAATGCGTTGCCTTTTCCTGATGAGGAAAAAGGTAATCAGCTTTTTCCAGTTTTTATTAAACTGAATAAGCTACGTACATTATTAATTGGTGCGGGCAATATTGGACTCGAGAAATTAACAGCAATTGTAAATAACAGTCGCCAGGCTAAAATTACCATTGTAGCCGAAATTGTTTCTGCTGAGGTTTATGCGCTTATCGCGGATTATCCACAAATCAAAGTGAAACAAAAAAGCTTTGATGTTTCTGATTTGGAAAATATCGACATCGTTTTCGCGGCAACAAACAACAATATTTTAAACGAAGAAATTAGGATAGTAACACACGAGAAAGGCTTGCTTATTAATGTAGCTGATAAACCTGAGTTATGTGATTTTTATCTGGGTTCAATCGTTCAGAAAGGCGATTTAAAGATTGCGATTTCTACAAACGGCAAATCACCAACGATTGCCAAACGGTTAAAGCAAATATTGAACGAGGGAATTCCGGCAGAGCTGGATGAAACTTTACAAAATATGAGTGCTTTGCGGCAAACACTTAACGGCGATTTTTCGTCGAAAGTGAAGAAGCTGAATAAGGTTACACAGAGTTTAATCAATCCACGAAAAAGCTTTGCAGAGCGCAATATTAAGTGGCTGATTTGGACTGCTGCAATTTTATTAATTGGTTCTATCGGGTTAACGCTATGGAATACCGAACCAGAATTTCAGACTTTCCTGCTGAATATTGATCCATTATTTTATTGGTTCTTAGGCGCAGGCTTTGTATTCGCTTTAATTGATGGTGCCATTGGGATGTCTTATGGGGTCACCACGGCTTCATTTTCTTTGGCCATGGGTTTACCGCCGGCATCAGCCAGTATGGCCATTCATATTTCTGAGGTGATGAGTAATGGAATTGCCGGATGGATGCACTACCGCATGGGAAATGTAAACTGGAAATTGTTCAAAATACTCATCATTCCCGCGGTGATTGGTGCAGTTTTAGGCGCATACATTTTATCATCATTAGAGCATTACAGTGCTTATGTGAAACCTGTAGTTGCCGTTTATACCTTATTTTTAGGCGGTATAATTTTGATGAAGGCATTCAATATTAAAAGAAAAAAAGCCGATCAAAAGATAAAAAAGATTGGATTTTTAGGTTTTGTGGGTGGTTTTATCGATGCTGCTTTTGGTGGCGGATGGGGCTCTATAGTGCTTTCAAGTCTTATTGCCGGTGGCCGTCATCCCTTATTTTCATTAGGAACGGTAAAAATCAGCAGATTTTTTATTGCAACCTTAAGTTCTTTAACTTTTTTTACGATGTTAGGGGGCAAACACTGGGAAGCCGTTTTAGGATTGATTATTGGCAGCGCAATCGCATCGCCAATAGCGGCAAGAGTCTCAAACAAAATTTCTGCGAAAACGATCATGGTAGCGGTTGGTATCATCGTAATGATAGTAAGTTTGCGTAGTGTGATCTTGTTTATTTTAAAATTAATTTAGTGATGGGAGTAGAGCAATTAAAGGCGGAACTTACAGGCTTAAGTACAATTGAGAAATTGCGGTATTTGGCCAATAAATATGCAGATCGAATTATTTTTTCAACCAGTTTTGGTTGGGAAGACCAAGCCATAACGCATTTAATTTTTGCCAATGATATTCCTATAAAAGTGTTCACACTAGAAACGGGTCGCCTATTTCCAGAAACCTATTATGTTTGGAACCGTACTTTAGAAGTTTATAACAAACCCATTCACGCTTATTATCCTAAAAATGAATTGTTGCAGGATATGGTAAATACAAAAGGTCCAAACAGTTTTTACGAATCGGTAGAGAATAGAAAAGAATGCTGTTATATCCGTAAAATTGAACCACTGAAAAGAGCGTTAACAGGAAACGAAATTTGGGTGACCGGGATTAGGGCTGAGCAGAGCGCTAACCGTGAAGATATGCACGATTTAGAATGGGATGAAGGCAATCAATTGATCAAATTCCACCCCATTTTCGACTGGACTTTGGAAGATGTAAAAACTTTTATTAAAGAAAATAATATCGTTTACAATACTCTACACGATAAAGGTTTTCCAAGCATTGGCTGTGCCCCTTGTACAAGAGCAGTACAACCTGGTGAAGATTTTAGAGCCGGAAGATGGTGGTGGGAAGACCAAAGTAAAAAGGAATGTGGCTTGCATGCTACGGAAGCTGTGGGGGTTGAGGGTAAAAAGGTTGAGGGTGATTAAGACGATTGCAAAAAAACCTTACCCTATGAAAGAAACTGCTCGTAAGCACTTCAGCACATCCCTCTCCTTGAGGGGAGGGAGTTAACGGACGAGGGTAAATCGTGATGGTTTAACGAAAGGACTTTGTTCCGTCTCTTCAAGGAGAGGAAAGGCACAAAATAAGCCAAAGCCCCAACATTGATAGGGTGAGGTTATAGAAACAGAAATGTATGGAACTATATAATTCAACTTTAAAACATTCCAACTTTCAAACATTATAACAACAACAAAAGAATATAACATTTGAAAAGAGATTAGGATGTAGAACATAACAGTCACTCATTCTCTTATTCAAAATTCAAACATTTATAAATGAGTACATATAATTTTGATTACTTAGATGAACTAGAGGCCGAGGCGATTCACATCTTACGTGAAGTTGCAGGGCAATTTGAGAAACCGGCATTATTATTTTCCGGCGGTAAAGACTCGATTACTTTGGTTCGCTTGGCAGAAAAGGCTTTTCGCCCTGGAAAATTTCCTTTCCCTTTAGTGCACATTGATACGGGACATAACTTTCAGGAAACGATCGACTATCGTGATCAGATGATTGAAAGGATTGGTGAAAGGTTAATTGTTGGTTCTGTTCAGGAATCAATCGACCAGGGAAAAGTAGTAGAACAAAAAGGTAAAAATGCCAGCAGAAATGCTTTGCAAACCGTAACCTTGTTAGATACGATTGCAAAATATGAATTTGATGCCTGCATTGGCGGGGCTCGGAGAGATGAGGAAAAAGCCAGGGCCAAAGAACGTATCTTTTCTGTTCGCGATGAGTTCGGTCAATGGGACCCAAAACGCCAACGCCCTGAACTATGGAATATTTACAATGGTAAAATCCACAAGGGGGAAAATGTGCGTGTATTCCCAATCAGTAACTGGACCGAACTTGATGTTTGGAACTACATTCGAAGAGAAAACATCGAATTGCCAAGCATTTATTTTTCCCATGAGCGTGAAGTGATCACCAGAAACGGGCAGTTAATGGCCGCTTCTCCGTTTTTAAATATGGATGACGAAGATATCGTTTTTCGTAAACAAGTACGTTTCCGTACCGTTGGCGATATGTCTTGCACCGCTGCTGTCGAGTCTGAAGCCATTTTGATCGATGATATTATCACTGAAATCAGTGCTTCAAAAATCTCCGAACGTGGAGCCCGTATGGATGATAAAGTTTCGGAAGCCGCAATGGAGGATAGGAAAAAAGGAGGGTATTTTTAGGGAGTACTTAGTAGTTAGTATCAAGTATCAAGACTGGATGCCAACTAAAAACTAAACTTTTGACGATCCATTATGACTGGAGAAATGGCATTAGGTGATTTGTCTTGAGACTTGATACCAATATCTTGATACTAGGTATGGAATTGATATACTGAAATTCGTCTTGATACTAGATACTAATATCTTAATACTAAAAACATGAACATATTAAAATTTTTCACAGCAGGCAGTGTAGATGATGGTAAAAGTACCCTAATCGGCCGTTTGTTATACGATACAGATTCTATTTTAGCTGATCAGTTGGAGGCCTTACAAAGCTCTAACCGTAAAAACGACGATGGAACAATAGATTTAGCCATTTTAACTGATGGTTTAAGGGCAGAACGTGAACAGGGAATTACCATTGATGTAGCTTACAAATATTTTCAAACTGATAAACGCAAATTTATCATCGCTGATACGCCTGGCCATATTCAATACACCAGAAACATGGTTACCGGTGCTTCAACAGCTAATCTCGCCATCATTTTAATTGATGCCAGAAATGGCGTTGTTGAACAAACCATCCGCCATTCTTACCTGGTTTCTTTATTGGGTATCAAACACATTGTAGTTTGTATAAACAAAATGGATATGGTTGATTATAGTGAAGATGTTTACAATTCTATCATCGATAAATACAAAGTATTAGCACAGCAACTAAAGTTAATTGATGTGAATTACATTCCGGTTAGTGCGCTGAAAGGGGATAACATCGTTCAGAATTCTGAACGGATGGATTGGTACGAAGGCGAAAGTTTGCTGAATTTTTTGGAAAAAGTTGATACCGATAGCCTGGAGAAATCTACTTTAGCTCGTATGCCTGTGCAATGGGTTATTCGCCCGCAAACGGAAGCGCTTCACGACTACCGCGGTTACGCCGGGCGTGTGCTGAGCGGAACTTTTAATCTAAATGATAAAGTTACAGTTTTACCTTCGGGTGCCAGTTCTATTGTTGAGAAGATTGAATTCTTCGATCAAACCCCAGATGCGGCACACGCCGGTCAGTCGGTTATTATTCACTTAAAAGATGATGTAGATATTAGTCGTGGAGATACCATTGTGAATGCGTCAGCTTTGCCACAAGAATCGAAATTAATTGAGGCCGACCTATGCTGGATGGATGGACGGGCCCTAGATACATCAATCACGTATTTAATTCAGCATAACAGCAAAGTAACGAAGTGTAAAATCAGCGAAATTTTGCATAAGGTAGATATCAACACGCTAGAAAAACATTCCGCAGAAGAGTTTAAATTAAATGATATCGGTCGGGTAATCGTTAAAACAGCTGATGCTTTGGCTTTCGATTTATATGATGATAACCGAGCAAATGGTTCCGCTATTTTGGTAGATAGCAGAACGAATTTAACAGTTGGCGCTTTAATGTTTAGAGCGGCTGTTGAGTAAGTGCAATGGAAATGGGGATGTTTTTGGCAAAACTATGGAGAACCATAACCAAATATCATAATGGAAACTCTTAATAAGAGGAAAGCAATTTCAGCGGGGCATCGGAAACGATAGCCCCGTTTTTCGTTCCAATTTTTTTGTAAGCTTTTGTCGTGCTGAGGTGAGAAGCTGCTACTTCATAGGTTGCAGATGCTTCGTGCCTCAGCATGACAGCTTTATTTAAGGTTGCTGCTACAAAAAAGATTTTCACTTCAACCGGGTTTATTTCCGTTTGGTCGAATCCCGATTTAGAAGTTTATCCTCAGAGCATCATCAAAATTTTTAAATTTTTTTATCTTCGCTTATCCCTCAAACAAACATTCACAAGAAACTAAGGACTAAATTATGCATGCCGGAAAAAAGTTATACCTTTTTCGAATTTATTTTATGGACTCGTAGAGATCTGTATCGCTTAACGATTCTTGCTGTAATTCCAACAATTCTTTATCACTTTTGTGACTTTACCTTTCTTTCTATTTCGTGGGTTCCGGTTGCGCTTTTGGGTACAGCTGTATCATTTATTATTGGTTTTAAAAATAACGCCAGTTTTTCGAGATTATGGGAAGCACGACAAATTTATGGCGGCATTATTAATATCAGCAGGGCATTCGGTGTAATGATCCGCGATTTTTTAGCATCAAAAGATAAAAGTACTGAAGTTAAAGTGATTTTTTACCGCCACTTTGCCTGGCTAACAGCATTGCGTTTTCAACTTAGAGAACCACGGGCATGGGAAAATATGGATGATCCCCGCAATGTTGAATACTCCAGAAATTACCATATAGCAGAAAAAATAGACAAGCTTGAAGAAGTTTTAGCTAAATATCTTTCAGCTGATGAATTAAGTTACGTTTTAACAAAGAAAAATAAGGCGACACAATTGATGGCACTACAATCAAACCACATTAATAGGTTATTTGCAAGTGGAAATATATCCGATCTTCAAGTACAATCTTTGCAAAACGCAATCAGTATTTTTTACGATAATCAAGGCAAAGCTGAAAGAATTAAAAACTTTCCCTACCCGAGGCATTTCTCGTCCATTGCAACCAATATGCTTAATCTTTTTGTGTTTTTGGTTCCTTATGGTTTGCTTAACGACTTTAATAAACTGGGTAATGGTACCTTGATTGAAGGTTATTCAATTTGGTTAAATATTCCTTTTGCCATTTTACTAACCTGGGTTTTTAATTCTTTAGATGTAGTAGGAGAAAGCTCTTCTAATCCGTTTGAAGGTAATGCAAACGATGTTCCGATCACGAATATCTCCAGAACAATCGAAATTGATATGCGGGATATGCTTGACGAAACCGACCTGCCGCCCGCTATTACGCCGGAACATAATATTTTGATGTAGAATGAAAGTTTCAACGATCCTTATTGCAGTTGGTTGGCTCTGTTTACTTCAACCAACTTTGTTGTGTGCACAAAAGATGTATTATATTGACGAAAATCAAAAAAGCGTTAGTATCAGTGAATTTAATAAATCTGTTTTAAAGAATAAAGTGGGATGGGGATATGATAAAACTGATACAGCAACATTTGTTAGATTATCATTGAGCTATGCGCAGGGTAAATTACCAATAAGCTATGTAAGCCAGATAAGAAAACTTCTTGAAACTTATTCCACATCAGAAATTGACACTAATAGTCTCTTAATCGTATCTTACTATACAGGTATCGAACATAAAATTAGAAAAGGATATCTGTTAATGACAAAAGATGATCACCACCTTAAGGCACACGATCAGTTTTTGAAAAAGCTCGGAAATATTCGCTACTTCAATATTTACGACAAAAAGCTGCATCCAGACAGTGTTTATAAGGCTTTTTATAATAATTTTAGAGACAGTGATGGTTTTTTTGCAAAATTTTTTGTTCTTAAGTATCCTTTAATAAGTGATATCATCATTAGGCCTGATGGAAGGTATCTGATCGCTTATGGAATTACAATAAATGAAATCAATAGGTATAAAATAATAAAGGAAATGTTAAAATCGAACTACATTGGGGTCAAATAAAGTTGAATGTTTTTGTGGAAATAGCAAAAACATTTCATCGTATTCCTATATTTAATAAATCAGTTTAACCCTTAAAATTCAGAAGATGAAGAACAAAATTTTTTACGTTGTTGTTACTCTATTTCCATTTGTTTACGCTTGTAACTCATCAGATAAAAAAGCTGAAGCCGCAAAGAAAGATTCGCTAATTAATGAAACATGTTATGCTTCGGCGTTTGAAAAAGACAGCGCTGCTATGATTGTAAAAACAATGGCATCGGGTAAAGTTACGGGCTCATTGTTAATTAAGTATGGCGATAAACCTCAGAACAATGGGAAAATAGATGGCAAATTTAATGGTGATACCTTGTTGGTTGATTATCGTTTTAACACTGGCCCAGATACTACAAGAGCGTTTACAAATCCCTTGGCTTTTTTGAAGAAGGATGGGAAATTAATCATGGGGGTTGCTCAAATTGAAACCACTTTAGGTAGGTCTTATTTTGTTAAGGGCAAACCTATTAATTACGAGGCGGGTAAGTTTACTTTTGCTGAAGTGCCTTGTAAGTAAATTTTTCATTTAAATGAACTTCCGAAGACTTTTAATCATGTTTTCTTTGGTAGTAATTGCATCAGTTGGTTATGATAACTATTACACAACAAACATAGTGTCAGGTTCTTATTCCTATGAATTTCCATTTGCTGTTCCAGAGGGACCAAGCAAAGGTGATAATTTACTTTTATTAGAGAATGGTAATTTTAAAAGCGATACCTGGGGTAGCGGAACTTATAAGATAGAAGGTTCAAAAATTTTATTTAATTATAAATACAAATTCGGAGAAGCGGGTTTTCAAACTAATCTTTACAGACCTTTTTTATGGGGAAACCGCGAATAAGTATTTCATCAGATCTCGATTATTATTTCAAGCAAAAGTAAATAGTGTTTTTTTATTAATATGCTTATTCTAGTCTTAGCGTCCCGCTAAGACTTTTATATGTCAATTTCAATCCCCGCCGTCATTTCGAGCGCAGCGGAGAAATCTTTGAACTGGAATGACTATTTAACTTATAGGAATTGTTTTTCCAGTTTAATGGTGAACATAAATGAAGCATGCTAATGGGTTGCAGATTCTTTGTCGCACTACCATTGACGGTTTTAACTTTCCGTCATTGCGGAATCGATTTTTCATCGATTGAAGCAATCTCATTTGTTGTATTATTTTATTAAAGGAGATTGCTTCGTGCCTCGCAATGACGACCGTTCTTAACGTCATTTATATTGATTTTTATGAAATAAATTACCTCCTCAGAATGACAAAGTTAAAAATAGTTTTTAATGCGAGGGACCAAGCAACCTTAGACTATTACAGGTTAAATCATAACCATCGCAATAAGATTGCTTAGTGCCTCGCAATGAAGAAATAGAGTGATATAAATTATTTTTAAATAAATTACGACAATTTCTATAGACTTTGTATATTTGATAAATTAATAAGAAATAATCACGAGCTAAAATTCCTGACATGATTTTAATTAAAGTAGAAAAAGCGAACATTGAACCAAAAATTACACTGATAGGTGCTGGTCCTGGCGACCCGGATTTATTTAGTTTGAAAGGTGTTAAAGCATTGAAAACAGCTGATGTTGTTTTATATGATGCAAATGTGAACGAAGCTTTACTGTGTTATGCCCCAGAGGGAATTCCTAAGGTATACGTGGGTAAAAGAACCGACGATGAAGATTTTTCGCAGGATGCAGTGAACAAGCTGATCATCGATTATGCACTAAACTATGGTCATGTGGTTCGGTTGAAAAGCGGCGATCCGTTTTTCTTTGCTAAAGGTTATGAGGAAATTGATGCTGCAGAATCATATAGCATTCCTACTGAAATCATACCTGGTATCTCAAGTGCGACTGGTGCGCCAAGTCTGCAGAAAATTCCAATGATCTATAAAGACTTAAGTGAGAGCTTTTGGGCGGTAACAGGAACAAACTCAAAGGGAGAAATATCTGAAGATTTATACATTGCAGCTAAAACAAAGGCTACGATTGTAGTTTTGAACGGAATTGAAAAAGTAGAAGAGATTGCTTCCATTTTTCAAACTGAAAACAAAGGTTTGCTTCCTGTGGCTGTGATTCAGAATGGCTCTACTACACATGAAAAAATTGCTGTGGGCATAGTGGATACCATTGCGGAAGTTGTTCAAGATAAGAAGATTACTGCGCCAGCTTTATTGGTTTTCGGTGATGTGGTGTCATTACACCCGCAGTTTCAACCGATTAGAGATTTTTACGAAATCATTGCTGAAGAATATTAAGGGTAATAGAATTATATATTTGTTTTGTTGTTAATAACCGCTGGCGAAAGCTTAGCGGTTTTTCGTTTCAAGGAGCTCCCGCTGATTTTCGCAGCAGTTAATTTGATGCAGTTTGGTAGAAACAGTCTTTCGCTGAACACGCGTGATTGAAATGGAAATCTTTTTTGCTGGGCATTCGACAGGCTCAGGATGACAGCAACAAAGCGATTGTAAGGAAAAGCAGGGTTGCACCAAGCCAAAAGTGATGAACTTTCACTTTCAAAAAATGATCATTCAATTAATGAATTATCTAATTTCAATCTGCGAGAATCTTCTAAATCTGAGTTAAAGTCTCTCGCCAAAAATTAATATTGAATTATTTTCAAATCAGAAAACAATTGGTAACTTAACGAAGTTATCTACACCAAATATTTAATGGAAATTATACATATCAGTGCCGAGTGTTACCCTGTTGCTAAAGTTGGAGGTTTAGCAGATGTTGTTGGGGCTTTACCGAAATACCAAAATAAAATTGGCCACATTGCCAAGGTTGTTGTTCCCGCATACGAAACAAGGTTTGTAAGGGAAAGCGAATTTGAAGTGGCTTACGATGCCTGGTCTAACTATGGCAATAATCATTTTTCTTATCGCGTTTTAAAAGAAAAAACCAATAAACTAGGTTTTGATCTATATATCATTCATATTCAGGGATTAACCGATAGACCAAATGTTTATGGTTATGATGATGATACCGAGCGTTTTATCGCCTTTCAAATCGCAACATTAGATTGGATGGCACAATGGGAACATCGCCCGGATATCATTCACTGCCACGATCACCATACCGGACTGGTTCCTTTTATGGTTTCGAATTGCTTAAAATATAGTTCACTAAATCAAGTATCTACAGTTTTAACGATACATAATGCACAATACCAAGGGCAATTTGGCTGGGAAAAATTGTACTATTTACCAGCTTTCGATTTATGGAAAGGTGGGTTGCTGGGCTGGGAAGGCGCCATAAACCCCTTAGCATCGGCCATTAAATGTGCCTGGAGAGTTACTACCGTTTCGCCAAGTTATTTGGATGAAATGATGGACAATGCCAGAGGCTTGGAAAGTTTGTTGCGCCAGGAACGATGGAAATCGGTTGGTATTTTAAATGGCATTGATACCGAGGTTTGGAATCCGGAAACTGACCCGATGCTATCAAAAAGTTACAAGTTAAAAACGGTTGAAGCGGGAAAAGCAGCAAACAAAAAGGCGCTCTGCGATGTTTTTCAATTAGATGCATCAAAGCCCTTGTTTACCTTTATCGGAAGATTGGTTGATGAAAAAGGTGCAGATTTATTACCTGATATTTTTTACACGGCATTGCAACAACACGGCGAAAATATTAATGTGTTGGTTTTAGGTTCAGGCGACAGTTGGGTTGAAGGGCGGTTAAACCAGTTGAAAGATGTATTTGGCGGCAAGTACAATGCTTATATTGGGTACAATGAACAGGTATCGCATGAAATGTATGCCGGAGCAGATTTTCTTTTGATGCCATCGCGGGTTGAGCCTTGTGGTTTAAACCAGTTGTATGCTTTGAGATATGGAACGGTTCCAATAGTAAGGAGAGTGGGAGGGTTGAAGGATACGGTTATAGATATTGGCGATGGTGGTTTTGGTCTTTGCCACGATCAAACCAGCGTTTGGGATGTTACCCATGCCATTGATAGAGCAGTGGGCTTTTATAATGATAAAAAAACTTTTAAGGCGGTACGTAAAACCATGATGAAAATTGATCATTCTTGGGATAGGGCAGCGCTGAACTATATAGAATTATACCAAATACTTAAATAAGCTTAAACATGACTGACAAAGTTTTAGGCGTTATCCTTGGCGGTGGCCAGGGCTCTAGATTATCGCCACTCACACAAACACGCTCAAAACCTGCAGTTCCAATTGCAGGGAAATATCGGTTGGTAGACATCCCAATTTCTAATTGCCTTAATTCTGGCATCCACCGTATGTTTGTGCTGACCCAGTTTAATTCGGCATCCCTAAATAAACACATTAAAAACACCTATCACTTTAGCCATTTCAGTACGGCTTTTGTTGATATTCTTGCAGCGGAGCAAACAGTACAAAATGCTGGTTGGTTCCAAGGAACAGCTGATGCGGTACGTCAATGTATGCACCATATCGTCTCTCATGAGTTCGATTATATCTTAATATTATCTGGCGACCAATTGTACCAGATGGATTTCAAAGATATGATTGAGAAGCATATTGAAGCACAGGCTGAAATTACTATTGCAACCATTCCGGTAACAGCAAAAGATGCAACAGATTTTGGTATTCTGAAGGCGGATGAAGAGAACATGATCACTTCCTTTACTGAAAAGCCTAAAACAGGTTTGGAAGCTTGGGTATCTGATACTGGTCCGGAAATGCAGGGAGAAGGACGTCACTTTTTGGCTTCGATGGGTATCTATGTTTTCAATCGTGATTATTTAATCAATATTTTAAACGAGAACGAAGAAGAGAAAGATTTTGGTAAGGAAATTTTGCCTAGAGCAATAAACGAAAGTCGCGTGTTGAGCTACCAATACGAAGGTTACTGGACAGATATTGGTAACATATCTTCTTTCTTCGAGGCAAACTTAGGTTTAACTGATGAAATTCCTCAGTTTAATATGTTCGACAGCAGCCATACTATTTTCACCAGAGCCAGGATGTTGCCTCCTTCAAAGATTTCTGGTACAACATTAGAAAAAGCCATTATTGCTGAAGGTTGCATTGTTCAGGCGAGTAGAATTGAACACGCTGTTTTAGGGATCAGGGCCCGTATTGGCAGAGATACCATTGTAACTAATACTTATGTAATGGGTAGCGATAGATATCAAACCCTTGAGGAAATCCAATCTGAAACTGAACAAGGAAACTCTTTGATCGGTATTGGCGACAGGTGTTATATCAACAATGCAATCATTGATAAAAACTGCCGAATCGGCAATGACGTTAAAATTAATGGAGGTCCCCATTTAGAAGATGGAGATTTCGAATTATACGCTGTAAAGGATGGAATCGTGGTAGTGAAGAAAGGTGCTGTTTTGCCTAGTGGAACAGTAATTTAATGATAGTCATTTTGATTAACTCAGCCAGTTTTGAATTTCAGAACTGGTTTTTTTGTTTATAACCGTTTTGAAAGATTGTTCTTTCTCCAAAAATTTCGAACAGAAGAAACAAATCGCTGATACAGGTAGCGATTTCTTCGAAAAACCAGATTCCTGCCAACATTTTCGGCCTAAGCTTGTTAATCAATAAACACAAAATGAGCGTATGGCTGAACAACATCTTTATCAAACTGGAATTATAGGAAATTGTGCCTTTTTAGCACATGTAAATAAAAATACAGACATATCGTGGCTATGCTGGCCTCGATTTGATAGTCCATTTGTATTTGGAAGTTTATTAGATAAAAACCAAGGAGGCGAATTTTCAATTTTACCGCAAGGTGAATTCACTTCATCTCAACATTATATTGAAAATACCAATGTTTTAAGAACTGAAATTACAGCTGAAGACGGCAAATATCGAATTACCGATTTCGCCCCACGGTTTCATCTTTATGAGAGGTATTTCAAACCTTTGATGTTTATTCGTAAAATCGAACCCTTGCAAGGTAATCCGAGGGTAACTATCAAATGTCAGCCTGTTTGCGATTATGGAAAGAATAAAATGCGGGCGAGTAGGGGCAGTAACCATGTTGATTATCATGGTTGCGATGAAAACATCCGCTTAAGCACCAACGTTTCCTTAACTTATATTTTAGATCAAAAAGCTTTCGTACTAAATGAGCCGAAGTATCTTATCATGACTTATGGCGAAAACCTGGAAGCGCCCATTGTAAGTACTGCAGAGAATTTCCTTCGCGAAACCGTTTCTTATTGGAGGCTTTGGATTAAACATTCATCTATTGCAGGTTTTTACCAACCTTTAGTGATTCGATCGGCTTTAGTTCTAAAAATTCACCAGTACGAAGATACTGGGGCAATTATAGCGGCGAGTACCACAAGCTTACCAGAATCGCCAGGTAGTACCCGGAATTGGGATTACCGGTATTGCTGGTTGAGAGATTCGCATTATGTGCTTACGTCCCTAAACCATATTGGTCATTTTGAAGAAATGGAGAAATATTTTAATTACTTGTCTGATATTTCTCACGCCGAGGATGAACGATACCAGCCATTATACGGAATTGCCGGCGAAAGGCAGATCACTGAGCATACCTTAGATCATTTGGAAGGTTATAAAGGAGAACAGCCCATTCGGATTGGAAACCAGGCTTACGAACACATTCAAAATGATATTTATGGTCAGGTTTTAATTTCGATGTTACCGCTTTATACTGATCATCGTTTTGTATTTTCAGAACGCAGCGATTCTGTTAAATGGATTGAAAGTGTGCTATCAAAGATTGAAAGAACAATCGATGAAAAGGATGCAGGTATTTGGGAATTCAGGAATATTGCAAATGTCCATTGCTATAGTAATTTGTTTCAGTGGGCCGGAGCACAAGCAGCTTTAAAGATGGCGAAAACTATTGGAAATGCTGATTTTGAAAATCGGGCACAGGTATTAATTGATAAAGCTGCCGCACATATTGAGTCTTGTTACGATCCAAGCAGAAAAGTTTACACAAATGCAGTTGGTAGTCCGCATCTGGACGCCAGTACATTGCAACTAATTATGATGGGTTATTTAGATCCTGCTTCTGACCGTGCAAAAGATCATTTAATCGGTTTAGAAAATGAGCTGAAAACCGAAGATGGTTTATTTTACCGCTACCTACATGAAGATGATTTTGGCAAACCAAAAACAACATTTTTAATCTGTGCATTCTGGTATGTAGAAGCTTTGGCTTGTGTGGGCAGAACAGACGAAGCGATTAAGGAATTTGAAAACATTATCAAATATTGTAATCATTTGTTGTTGTTCAGTGAAGATGTTGATGCAAAAACCGGCAGTCAGTGGGGGAATTTTCCTCAGGCTTATAGCCATGTTGGTTTAATGAATGCGGCTTATCGCATTGCAATTAAATTAGATCGACCGATATTTTTGTAACGGTTAAAAATTCCCGCAGAATAAGAAGAATTTCGCTGATTTTGGAGCGGTTATCATTTAATCTGCGGGATTTTTATTTGGAATAAATTAATTCGCTATTTTTCATCCCCCACTGATTGGCAAATTTAAAGCATTCAATTTAATATTCCAGCCTATGCAGCAAGGATGGGATTAATTAAATTAATCTCTCTCTACAAACTCTTCTTTCACCAGGCTCCAAAGCAATTGTCTTACTTCTTTGAAATCGTTTAGATAATACTTCGCTTCAGATAAATTATTGCCGACTTTAACGGTAATCGCATCATTTGGTAAGGCCCTGAATATATCCTCATCTGTATGGTCATCACCAAGGGCTATAATAAAGTCAGGTTGTTTATTGTAAAGCCAATTTAATGCAGCTTTACCTTTGTTTACTTCAATGTTTTTGAATTCAATCACCTTATTGCCTGGCATCAATTGCAGACCTTTATCGGCAGCTAAGATTTTCATATGGCTTACAATTTCATTTGCCCTCAATTCTCCCAATCCTTCTTCGGCTTTCCGATAATGCCAAACTAATGAATAACTTTTTTCTTCGATAAAAGATCCAGGTGTTCTGTCGGTATAGGTCTCCAAAAGCGACCGAATTTCGCCTTTCCATTGATCAGTAAGCAGTGGCAAACAATTCCATTTATCGCCCTGTGCTTTTTGCCAAGCCCCATGCTCTGCGATCATATCTACTTTTAAATGTCCGAACCATTTTTCGAGTGTTTCATTTCGCCTTCCGCTAATGATGACAACTGTGTTGGCAGGATCCAAAGTCAGGTTCTCAATTAAATCATAAAGCTCATCATCAGGAGACGCATCGTCAATATTACCAGTAAAATCCACCAGTGTACCATCATAATCAAGGAACAGTACCCGGTTTTTAGTTTCAGCATATTTCGCAGCTATGATTTCGTTAACTGAATTTACTGCGTGTTTTGTTTGCAATGATTTTTGAGAATCTTTCACTTCGTTTAATCTTAAAATAAAATTGTTTACCCAATGTTTAACATTGAATTTTTCTACAATTGCCCGCATGGCTTTCATACGGGTTTGCTGTTCTTCTTGAGGCATTTTTAAGGCCGTGACAATAGCCTCCATAATATCGCCCAGGTTATTTGGATTAACCACTAGTGCGTCGGTTAACTCCTTTGATGCCCCAGCCATTTCACTTAAAATCAGTACACCATCGTCCTCGTTTCTACTGGCCACGTATTCTTTGCTTACTAAATTCATTCCGTCACGCATGGGCGTAACCAGGCAAATATCTGCTGATGCGTATAAGGCCGATAACACCTCAATAGGGAAAGATCGGTAGAAGTAATTTACTGGGATCCAGTCCATTGATCGGTAACGGGCATTTAGATTTCCAACAAATTGGTCTATTTGTTCCCGCAGTTCATGGTATTGAGGAACCGTATCTCTTGATGGAACCACAATCATAAATAGCTCAATTTTCCCGATGTATTCGGGATGTACTTGCAAGAGTAGTTCAAGGGCTTTTAAGCGCTCCAGTATGCCCTTACTGTAATCCAATCTATCAATGGAAAGGATTATTTTCATATCCTCTTTTCCATTGCTAAAATCTCTTATTTCTTGTTTTACAGCTTCTGTCGTGCTTAATGATGAAAATTTTTCAAAATCTATTCCCATCGGAAAGGCTTCTATAACAATTTGCCTTTCGTTACTATTAAGCACATTTGATGATGAATTTACCGGTAGTAGGCGGGTAGCAGTGCTGATGAAATGGCGCACATCATCATAAGTATGGAAGCCTATTAAATCTGCGCCGATTAATCCGTTAAGTAATTCTTCACGCCAGGGAATTAATCTGAATATTTCGTAAGAAGGAAAGGGAATATGTTGGAAGAATCCGATGGTAGAATTGGGTAATTTTTCTCTCAAAATTCCGGGTAATAAAAGTAATTGGTAATCTTGAATCCATATTTTATCTCTTCTGTTCAGCACCTTCATGGCACTCTTTGCAAACTTGTCGTTCACCGATTTGTAGCAATCCCAGTAACTTTGCTCGTAATGCGCATAAGTAACCAGGTAATGGAAAACCGGCCATAAAACTTCATTAGAGAAGCCTTCGTAATATAAATTGATTTCTTCTTGAGTAAGGAAAACAGGGTAAAGATTGAGTTCTCCTAATTTTTGAATAACTTCTTCTTGTCTTTCTTCAGGAACATCGATTCCCGGCCAGCCAACCCAAATGGAATTGCCTGATTTGTACACGTCTCCCAATCCGGTAGCAAGGCCGCCCTCGCTCGGAATAAAGGTGTACTCGTTATTTTCTTCGATGATTTTAACGGGTAGTCTGTTCGATATTATAACTGTCTTCATGCTTGTATTTGATGTATCCACATAAATAAAAGCCATTTAAACATCTTTTGTTTGAATTTTGTTTGAAAACAAACATTGAAATGATTTAAGGAAAAATATCAATCACAGATAAAAGCACGAATACAGCTAAGGAAAATTGATTTTTAATCTGCATCAATTTTTGAAATCCTTTGGTTAAAAAACCTAAACGTAATTAAACACTAATGAAAAAGTTGTTTGCTCGTTTGGAGTGGAAACTACTTCGATGCTGCCGCGGTGCATTTTCATAATGTTACGGCTAATGGTTAAACCAATGCCCGAGCCATTTTTACGGGTGGTATAAAAGGGAACGAAAATTTTCTCCAAATCCTCCGGTACAATTCCTTTTCCGTTATCGGTTACATCGATGTAAAGTTTCGTATTTTCCAGTCGATAACTGATCGAAACATGTGGATTTTCATTTTCTTCAACGGCATAAATGCCATTGGTAATGAGGTTAATTAGAACTTGTTCAATCAGTTTTAAATCGAGTTGAACAGTGATTTTTGAGGAAGTTTGCTCCACCTCAAGCACCACATTCTTAACTTTTGCAAAGGGCTGCATCAACACTTTAATGTGTTTCAGAATTTCCCCTATAGTGTGCGATTCTAAATTTGGTGTTGGTAATTCGGCAATCAAGCGGTAATCTTTTACAAAGTCTAACAAGCCGGTAGAGCGTCGTTTGATGGTTTGTAACGCAGTTTTCAAGTCTTCCATTTCCTCCAAATCCAAGTTCTCTCTGTCTGTTACCATGCTGTTAATCGTGTCGGATAACGAGCTGATCGGGGTAATGGAGTTTAATATTTCATGAGAAATCACACCGATTAATCGATTCCAGGCTTCAGTTTCTTTTTGTTCGATTTCATCCTTAATGTTCTGGAAGCTGATGATGGTGTAATTTTTTTCGTATAGATTTAACGGAATAACTTCTGTAGATAGCTGGATTAATTTTTCCTGAATTTTTAGTTCCAGAAAACGTTTTCCTCCCGAAGAAATCTGATCGATTTCATTGGCGAAAGCTGGTAAATGTTGTTTAAGGCGATGCCAATACTTGTAAGCAGGAACGCTCAAAAGACTCGATGCCGCCTGATTGAAAAAGGCAATCTCTTCGTTATCTTGTGCGGTTTTTGTATTATTTACTACGATTACCCCAACCGGAACTTGTTCCAAAATGGTTTTAATTAGCTGGAACATCGCCTCTTGTTCCATCCTGATTTGCTTGTGCACCTGCAGAATTTCACTGAAAGACTCATATAACTCAGGGAAACTGCCTTTTGTGGTTTTATTCTTGAAATTTAACGTATGGTCGCGGGTTTTGACTGCTAAAATGAAACGTTTAATATCCGAACGGATTTCGTTTATGTAATAGTACAGCGAAATTATCGAACCCAATAAAATTAAGCCTACTCCAAGAATCGTAAACCATAACTGGGTGTTCTGGATTAGATAGAATAGGAGATAGCCCAGCAAATTAATGAGGAGTAACCTGGAAATTAGACGAAAAGTAAATCGTTTGTAGAACATACTTTTAAGGTTAAAGGTTGAGGTTTTTGAGGTTGAGGGTTTGTTTGCGAAATAAACCTTTCCACCTGCTACACGCTCCCTTAAATTAAATCCCGAATTTTTCAATTCTCCTGTATAAAGCAGCTCTGGTTAAACCCAGTTCTGCCGCTGCTTTTGATATATTCCCTTTGTGTTTGTCAATAGCTTTTTGTACCATCATTCTTTCCATTTCGCCGAGCGCCATTTCATCCGGCATTGATGTGTTTTGTGCAAACCGCTGCGGACTTAATTGCAAATCTGCTTCTGAAATTTCATTTCCATCACTCATAATAACTGCACGTTCCAAAACATGCTGCAGTTCCCGAACATTTCCTGGCCATTTATAATTTAATAAAACATCTTCCGCTTTATGGCTTAAACTTCGGGTTTCTTTATGGTATTTTGTGCTAAAAACCTGCATAAAATGATTGGATAAAAGCAATATATCCCTTCCTCGTTTTCGTAGTGGTGGTAACAGTAGTTCTACTGTATTTATTCTGAACAATAAATCTTGTCTGAAAGTATTTTTGGAAACCATTTCATTCAAAGGCATATTGGTGGCGGTAATTAAACGAACATTTACTTTACGTTCTTTACTTTCGCCAAGGCGGATTACGGTTCGGTTTTGTAAAACGCTTAATAATTTAGCTTGCAGGGGCAAGGTGAGATTTCCAATTTCATCTAAAAATATGGTTCCGCCATCTGCTAATTCAAAGCGACCAGGTTTATCCTCTTTTGCATCGGTAAAAGCGCCTTTAGCATATCCAAATAGTTCGCTTTCGAAAAGGTTTTCGTTTAATGAACCTAAATCGACATGCATGAAAACCTGATTCTTACGCTGCGAATTGCCATGGATTTCATACGCAAAAACCTGTTTGCCTGTGCCGTTTTCGCCTAAAATCAAAACGTTGGCATCTGTGGGCGCAACCTTTAACAATGTGTTTTGAAGTTGTTTAATTCCATCGGCCTCGCCAACGATATGCTCAAAACCCCGTGTCATATCTTTGTGTAGCGAAGTGTGGATTTTCTCTAGTTTCTTAACCTTTCTGGTTGATTCGCGAAGTTTTGATGCTGCGGAAATGGTGGCAAAAAGTTTTTCGTTTTCCCAGGGTTTAAGAATGAAATCTGTGGCACCTTTCTTAATCGCTTTAACTGCAAGCTCAACGTTTCCAAAAGCAGTCATTAATATAACCACATAATCTTTATCAATCGACAGGATGTGTTCCAGCCAGTACAAACCTTCACGACCATCGCTTGCACCCTTTTGATAATTCATATCGAGCAAAATTATATCAACCTCGTTTTTGCTCAAAAGCACATTGATTTCTTTCGGTGATTTACAGGTAATAACTTGCTTCACTTGCTGTTTCAGAAACAAGCGAGCACTTAAAAGAATGTCATCATCATCATCGATGATTAAAACTGTAGCGTTTAACATGGATCTAAATTTATAAAAAACCACACCTTTCAAAGGTAATGGCATTTGTTTTTTCTATCCTTCCACTTTCATTCAAGCGCAAGAAATTGTGGTTTAGATAGTTTTATAACCTACTTATATTGTATATTTCAAAAAACCTCACCCTGTTAAAGGAAGAAGCATTTACATTTTGCTACTGTCCCTCTCCTTGAATAGAGGGATTAGAGTAAAGTTGTTTGAACCGACACCCAAATATGCCTTACGTTTTTTCTGCTCTGTAAGAAGAGGGGATAAAGGGAGTGAGGTTCTATCCTCAAAAATAACTAAACTGTCCGCTCTCGCACATAAACTGTCCGATAATGAACAATCTAAAATGTTAATTAATCTTTAAGTAATTGATTTTTAATTATTTATGTTACTTAATTACGTTTGGCACAAGCTTGGCGTAACTGAGATCACACAGTACAACCGAACAATGGACAAAAAAATTGAAAAGAAAAGATTTAGCACTAAAACCCTGATTATTATCGGTGGGGCACTTGTTTTCTTAGCAGTTGTAATTTATGGCTATACTTTATCTTTAAAGAAAACCTACAGTGCAGATGCGGAAAAACTAACGATTAGCAAAGTAGAGTACGGTGATTTTGAAGATGTAGTGTTATTAAATGCAAGTGTCGTCCCGTTAACTTCGGTAATTGTAAGTTCATCGGAGGGTGGAACAGTTGCCGAAATTTTTACTGAAAATGGTGCTTCTGTGGTTAAAGGAACACCTTTATTGAGGATTTCGAATTCCAATGCCATGTTGAGTTATACTTCGAGCCAAACCGCTGCCACTGAACAAATTAATCAATTGAGAAAATCGAGATTAGATTTGGAGCAAAATCAAAGGGTTTTAAATCAGGATGTTTTGGATGTTGAAAATAGTTTAAGAACTGCCGCTCGTCAGTATCGCTTGGATAGTTCGTTGTTTGCTAAAAAAGTGATTACACTTCAGGAGTTTAACAAGTCTAGTCAAGACTACGAATACTATCAGGGAAAACTTAAGATTGTACGCCAGGCGGTAAAGCAAGAAAATCAAAGCAGAAGAATGCAGCTTTCGCAAATTGACCACTCGATGGGGCAGATGAACGAAAGTTTGGAAATGATTCGGAAAAATATAGAAAATATGACGATCAAGGCGCCTGTATCAGGTAAATTATCATCTTACGATCCTGTTATCGGAAAATCATATAACTCGAATGAAATGATTGGGAAAATTGATGTTTTGCAAGGTTATAAATTGCAAGCTGGTGTTGATGAATATTATATCAACCGCGTAAAGGAGGGGCAGACTTCTACCTGCGAATTTAACGGAAAAACATATAATTTAACTGTGAGTAAAGTAATTCCAGAGGTTACAGCCGGGCAGTTTCAGGTAGAATTGGTTTTCAAGGGTGCTGCACCGGAAGGTTTGCGTCGTGGTTTATCACTTCAAACGAAGTTAACGTTGTCTGATAACAGCAAATCTTTACTATTGGCTCAAGGTCAGTTTTTTCAAAGTACAGGTGGTTCGTGGGTGTTTGTGGTACACAATGGTAAAGCGACGAAGAAAAATGTAAAAATCGGCAGAAAAAATTATCTATACTACGAAATTTTGGATGGTTTACAAAAAGGCGATGAAGTGATCACCTCATCTTACGATCAGTTTAACCAATACGATCAAGTGGAGATCAATAAGTAAGATTAAAAAAATAAGATGCTCATAGGATATTTAACCAATCTACAATAGCCTCACATCTTGATACTAAATACTTGATACTAACAAGCTATGATAAAAATAGAAAACTTAGAAAAAGTTTATAAAACTGAAGAAGTAGAGACTACAGCTTTAAACGGAATTAATCTTCACGTAAAAGCAGGCGAATTCGTTTCGATTATGGGACCATCTGGCTGCGGAAAATCGACACTGTTGAACGTAATGGGTTTATTGGATAAGCCAGAAAGCGGAAGTTATAAGTTCATCGATACCGAACTTTTGACTTTAAATGATAGGGAGCGCTCTAATTTTCGTAAAAGAAACATGGGATTCGTCTTCCAGAATTTCAATTTAATAGATGAATTAACGGTTTTCGAAAACATCGAATTACCACTCATTTATAATAAAGTAGCTGCCGGAGAACGTAAAAAGTTGGTTAACGAAATCATCGAAAGAATGAATATCGTAAACCGTAGCGGACACTTTCCACAACAGCTTTCGGGTGGTCAGCAGCAGCGTGTTGCGGTAGCAAGGGCATTGGTAACCAAACCGAAGTTGGTTTTAGCCGATGAGCCTACAGGTAACCTGGATAGTTCTCATGGTAATGAAGTGATGGAGTTGCTTTGTGAATTGAACGAAACCGGCACAACGATCGTAATGGTAACGCACTCGAGTCACGATGCTAGTTTTTCAAACAGAATCATCAACTTGAAAGATGGCCATGTGATTTCTGAAAAGATAAATAAAAGCCGAAACGAGGAGTTGATATAGATGAGTTAAAAGTTATGGGTTACCAGTTACAAGGCTGAACTCATACTCAAATCTCTCCATTAATTAAAAATAGTTTTAGTTTAATGATAGGCCAGCCGAATCTTCCTGGATGGGAAGATTCGGGTAAGGCGCTTAAAGGTTAAAAGTCAAACGTGGTAAGTTCTACGTACTGTACTTATAATTTAAACTAACGATGTAAAACTCAAAAAATGTTCAAAATAAACTTAAAAATCGCATTGCGAAACCTTTGGAAAAATAAAGGATTCACCGTTATAAATGTTGGTGGATTGGCCATTGGATTAGCCAGTTGTATGATTTTGCTTTTATATGTGGCGTATGAGTGGAGCTATGACAAACACTACGCCAATGCAGATAAGACTTACGTAATCTATCAGAATGCACCTGCGAACGGGAAGATTTTTAGTTTTGCATGGACTCCAAATGTTATGGCTGATGAGGTTGCAGGAAAAATCCCTGGCGTGAAATATACCTCACATTCCAGTTACCCAAGTCCGAAATTACTTTCGGTGGGAGATAAGAAAATCAGTGCAAAGCTGAACTTTGCAGATCCAAATTTTTTAAAAATCTTCGATTTAAAATTTATTAAAGGAAATGCGGAACGGGCGCTCAAAGACGTTAATAACATCATGTTAACGGAATCTCTGGCAAAAAAACTTTTCGGAAACGAAGATCCGATTAATAAAACCGTTAAGCTTGAAAATCAGGATGTGCTGAAGGTTGAAGCTGTAATTGAAGACGTACCTGCAAATAGCAGCATCACCTATGAGTGCTTGGCTCCCTGGGCACTTTTTTTAAAGCGAGAACCCTGGGCACGTCAACCTAACTGGGGAAACAACATGTGTTTGACCGTTGTTCAGCTTAACAATAATAAGTTTCTGGCTGATGCAAATGCTGATATGAAAGGCATTTACAAACGCAATCAGAAGGGTAACACTGCCGAGGCACTCTTATTTCCACTAATCAAATGGCATTTGTACGATGATTTTCAAAATGGAAAATCGGTCGGAGGTAAAATTGAGCAACTTAAAATTTTCTTATTATTGGCTTTTTGTATTCTTTTGATTGCTTGTGTAAACTTCATGAATTTATCTACCGCCCGTTCTGAGCGGAGAGCGAAAGAAGTTGGAATTCGTAAAGCTATCGGTTCTACGAGAAAATCTTTGATCGGTCAATTCTTGCTAGAGTCGGTCTTTGTAACGGTATTAGCAGGTGTTTTGGCTTTCATTTTAGTAGAGGTCAGTTTGCCATATTTCAATAATCTGTTGAATACAAGCCTGGAAATCGATTACAATAGCTTCACTTTTTGGGGTACATTATTTGGTTTAATGATTTTTACGGGATTCATGGCGGGGAGTTACCCAGCTTTGTATTTATCATCTTTTGAGCCGATAAAAGTGTTGAAAGGATTAAAAATTAAATCTGATTCCTCTGTTTCTATCCGAAAAGTTTTAGTAGTTGTTCAATTTATATTCGCTGCTTGTTTAATCGTTTGTACTTCAGTTATCTATCAGCAATTAAGCTACGTTAAAAATAAGCCAATAGGTTACGATAAATCAAACCTTGTCCAAATTGCGGTTCAAGGTAAAATGGGCAACCGAAGCAAGTTGGAACTGCTTAAAACCCAAATGTTAAAGTCTGGTGCGGCAACAGGAGTAACCTTTTTTAGTAAAGACATTACTGAAAGTGGTAATAATACAACAGATGTTCATTGGCAAGGCAAAACAGCTGGAGAATCTATCTTGTTTAATAACCGAGGAATTGGCAGTGACTTTATTACAACCATAGGCACGGAATTAGTTGCCGGAAGAGCAGTAGAAACAGAATCGAAAAGAGATAGCAACAACATCATGCTTAACGAGGCTGCCGTTAAAATGATGAATCTAAAAAATCCTATTGGAGCTAAAATCAGATTTTGGGATGTAGAAAAAACAAATGTTGGTGTGGTGAAAGATTTTGTGGTTGAAAGCGCTTATCAAAAAGTAGCACCTATGATTTTTTATCCAAGTTATATGGATGATGTTCAGGTGATCCTTGCTCGTTTAAATCCTAACCAAAATATCAGTTCTTCGTTAGAAACCATTGATGGCTTAATTAAGCAAATTGAACCCGATTATCCGGTAAAACGAAGATTTGTAGATGAATCTTTCGAGGTTAAATTTCAAGATGAAAAATTACTAGGTACACTTTCAAACTGGTTCGGAGGTTTTGCTATTTTCATTTCTTGCTTAGGCCTATTAGGATTAGCTCTTTTCATGGCCGAGCAACGCAAAAAGGAAATCAGCATTCGTAAAGTGCTGGGCGCCAGCACTACAAATATCCTTACGCTTTTAAATAAAGACTTTATAAAACTAGTGGCGATAGCGAACTTAATAGCCTTTCCGTTAGCGTACATTATTATTAACAAGTGGCTGTCTGCTTTTGAATATAGAATTGCAATTTCAGCAATACCGTTTGTGATTGCAATTGGATTGTCTGTTTTGATAGCCATTTTAACAGTAAGCATCCAATCGGTAAAAGTAGCAAAAGCTAACCCTGTCGATGCACTTAAATATGAATAATTAGCCCCTCCCAACCTCCCCGGAGGGGAGGAGTTGCAAAGTTTTATACCGTTTGAACCGAACAAATAATGTTAGTAGAAATAAAATTTTTTAACCACAAACAAAAGTCCTCCCTTCCGGGGAGGATTTAGGAGGGGCTTTATGTTCAAACTCAACCTAAAAATCGCATTGCGAAACCTGTGGAGCAACAAGTCTATCACAGCAATTAACGTTGGTGGTTTAGCTATTGCTTTGGCTGCGTTTATTTTGGTGGCCATGTATTTTACTTATGAAACCAGTTTCGACAAATCAAATCCTAACTATAAGAATATTTATGTGGTAGGGGTAACGTATCCCGAGTTTAAAACGAATTACATCGCGGCTCCATTTGCAAAAGCCATTAAACAAACTTATCCGGAAGTAGAATCGGTTGGTTTAATAAAGGAAGGCTCTTTTGAACTGACTATCAAAAATGGAAAGAACACACTTTTTACCAAAAATATACTGGCTGTAGACTATAATGCAGCGAAAATGCTAAACATTGTGCCAGAAAATGGTCTGACCAAACCATCAGGAGATATAGAAAGACTCAATTATCTGAGTAAAGAAAGCATGAAAACACTTTTTCCTGATAAAAAAGATAATAAGCCCGAGATGGTTGGTTATGGAGCGAGCAACTCGGGGATAACGGGAACTATAGCAGGCACTATTGACGGGAAAAAACATTCTAACTTTAACTTTGATGGGGTTTCTTTGGCAGCCGAACTGGGTGAGCATGATAACTATGATATGAATGACTATTCAATCTATCTGAAGTTAAAACCTCATGTTGATGTTGCAAACCTTGAAAGAAAAATAAGTGAGTTATATCGATACGAATTATTGAAAGTTAATGCCAAAAAGGAGTTAGCTGAATTAAAAACCATCTCTATATTTTTAGATCCACTGGCAAACTTACACCTGCGCCCTAAAGCGGGAAACGATCTGCCTTACAAAACCTTGATGGCGCTTTCCATACTCGGATTTTTAATTCTTGTGATTGCATGTATCAATTTCACCAACCTGAGTATTGCCCAGGCCAGTAAACGAGCCAAAGAAGTTGGCCTTAAAAAAGTAATGGGTGCCTACCGTTCGCAGCTTACCATACAATTTCTTACCGAAATATTTATCCAGTGCTTTATCGCTACCGTACTGGCTTTAATTTTAGCAGAATTAGTGTTACCTCAATTTAATAATCTATTTCAGGTTAATCTATCCGTTTTGCAAATTGATAATGGATTAATTTGGGAGCTTCCACTAATTTTAGTCATCATCACACTGATTGCAGGCACGTATCCTTCTATGGTTTTATCTGGCTTTAAACCAGCTTTAGTATTGAAGGGAAATTTTGCTGCCAGCAAACAAAGCTCTTGGTTGCGAAACGGATTGCTGATCTTCCAATTTAGTATTGCTGTAATTTTTATTATCGGCTTATTAACTATCAATTCACAATTGAAATACATGCGAACGCAGGATGTTGGATTTAATGCCAATCAGGTTGTTTATGTCAAAAACTTAACGCTCTTTAACAATCCAGTCAAGTTTGGTTCTGTCAGTTTTAATCCAGTAAGAGATAGGTTAATGCGGATTCCAGGAGTAAAATCTGCTACGGTTGCAAGTTTCATCCCTGGCGGCCAGAATGGAATAAATAGTTATGCCTATCAAGCGACCAAGGCGAACATCGATTTCGTAAACGTAGATTTTGACTATTTTGAAACCCTGAATATAAAATTAAAAGAAGGCCGCTTTTTCTCAAATGCCTTTGTAACAGATACTGCCAATTCTGCCATCATTAACGAAAGCGCAGTGGCAAAATATGGTCTTAAAAACCCTGTTGGCCAGATCATCAAAGGCTGTAATATCGATTATAAAATTGTAGGCGTAATTAAAGATTTTAAAACCCAGGGTTTCGAAAGTACGGTACAGCCTACAATATATACGATTAAGGACCCCTGTGGAAGTTACAAAACACAAATCCTTCTGAAGATAGAGGAAAATAAAATGACCGATGCGCTGGCTGCTTTGAAGGCGCAATGGCCGCAGATTAATCCGCTAGATGGTGAAGATTTCAGGTACGAATTTTTAGATGAGCTTTATGGCAAACTATTTAAAAAGCAAGAGCAACTGCAATCGGTGTTTTTTGCAGCGGCTTTGCTCACCATCTTTATTGCCGTTTTAGGTTTGTTTGCCTTTGCAAAATACATCACTAACGGCAGAATCAAAGAAATCGCTGTGCGAAAAATTTTAGGGGCAAGCGATGTTCAGATTTTCAAGTTGATTAACAGTTCTTTTTTTATCATGGTGCTCTTAGCCAATTTAATTTCCTGGCCGGTGGCTTATATCCTGACTAAAAAATGGCTGGAAACCTTTGCCTACCGAATTGATTTACCGATACTGCCGTTTTTGCTAAGTGCTGCCATCACCATTTTGTTAACGGTAGTTACCGTAAGCATTCAGGCTAAAAAAGCGGTAAAGGCTAATCCTGTTGATGCTTTGAAATACGAATAAAATCGAGTTAACAGTTGCGGGTTACCAGTTATAAGTCTGGGCTCGCAACAGGTAACACATAACCCATAACCCAAATATGTTCAGATTAAATTTAAAAATCGCTTTGCGAAACCTTTGGAAGAATAAAATTTCATCTTTCATTAATGTAATCGGTTTGGCTATTGGCCTTGCAGCTTGTTTAATGTTGCTGCTCTATGTATCATACGAATGGAACTTTGATAAGCAAGCCAAAAACTGGCAAAATGTTTATATAGCGATGACCAATGTTCCGGGTGAAGGTGGGAAAATTGGTGGTACTTTTTATGGTTCAACCACTGCGTTAGGTCCGCTGCTGAAGGATAAACTTCCCGAAGCGAAATACGTTGCACGGATGGACTATGGCAAAAAAAGCCTGATAGCAAATGGACAAAATAGTTATAAAAAAGATTCAAAATTTGCTGAGCCCGATATTCTCAAAATGTACGATTATGAGTTTATTTACGGGGATGCTAAAACTGCGCTAAATAATCCACTTTCAGTAATTTTAACAGAAAGTACGGCAAAAACGCTCTTCGGAACCAATGATGTTCTGAATAAATCGGTTCGTTTTCAAGACAAAGAAAACTTAACAATTACCGGAGTAATTAAAGATTTGCCAGAAAATAGTTCGAACAGGTTCGATTTTTTAATGCCCTGGTCGTTTTACGAAATCGTTGATGAGAGCGCCAAAGATTTAAACTGGACAAATTACAGTTTCGTAACGATGGTTACCCTAAACGCTGATGCCAATATTGATATGGTAAATCGTAAAGTAGACGAATTGGTCAAAAAAAGCGCCGAACAAACAGAGCAATCGCAACCAAACTTTTTATACCAAGCCAGTAAACTTCACTTGTTTGGTACATTTGAAAATGGGAAACCAGTTGGAGGAGATATTGAGCAAATCTGGCTTTTCATGGGGTTAGCATTTGGGATATTGCTTATTGCCTGTATCAATTTTATGAACATGGCAACTGCCAAATCAGAGAAAAGAGCTAAAGAAGTTGGAATTAAGAAAACCATTGGGGCGAATCGTACCTCGTTAATTCTCCAGTTTTTAACCGAATCAATGGTGCTCACATTGGTTGCTGTAGTAGTTTCAATTGCTTTGATAGAACTTTGTCTGCCTGCATTTAATCAGTTACTCAATATAAATCTTGGAATTTCGTATTTCAATACCGCAAGTTGGGTAGGTATAATGACAATTGTAATTGCAACTGGTTTAATTGCCGGCAGTTATCCTGCGTTCTACCTATCTTCTTTTAATCCAATCCAAACGCTAAAAAGGAAAGTCAAGGCCAGAGGATTTCTAACGATAAGTTTAAGGCAAGTATTGGTGGTAGGCCAGTTTTGTTTTGCCATTATATTGATTATTGCCACTTTGGTTATTTATCGCCAAATCCAATACGTCAAAAATAAGCCGGTTGGCTTTGATGTAAATGCCTTGGTAGAAATTCCTCAGGATGGTGAGTTGAAAGGTAAATTTGAACTGTTCAAAACTGAAATGCTGAAGTCTGGTGCAGTAACATCGATGTATCAATCATCCGTTAGCCTTTCTCACCGCGGTCGGAATTTTATGGATATTAAATGGGATGGGATGACAAAGCCCGAAAATACGGTGATGTTTAACCAGGTAGCCACCTCTTACGATTTTACCAAAACCAACGGAATTAAATTATTAGAGGGAAGAGATTTTTCTAAAAACTTCGCCTCAGATACCGGTGCGTTACTGGTAAGTGCCTCGGCCGTAAAAGTGTTTGGCTATAAAAATCCTATTGGCAAAAGGGTAAATCTTTATGGCACTAATGCTTATATCATCGGAGTATTTGACGATTACGTTTGGGATTCGCCATACAAATCCAATAATCCACAGGTGGTTTTCTTAAATCCTGCGCAAACAGGCACCATCACGATTCGCTTAAATAGCGCCAATAATTTGCAAAGCAACATCGAAACCATCAGTAGAATTACGAAGGCTTTCAATCCTGCTTATCCAACAGAGATTACTTTTATAAATTCATTATACCAGGAGAAATATAAGTCAGAAAAAACCTTAGGTATTCTTTCCAACCTGTTCGGCGGACTAGCGATTTTCGTATCCTGCCTGGGTTTATTCGGTTTGGTTGCCTACAGTGCCGAGCAACGTACTAAAGAATTTGGCGTACGCAAAGTGCTTGGCGCATCGGTTGCTAATCTGATGCAATTGCTTTCTCTTTCATTCATCAAAATGATTGTGGTCGCCATTATTGTTGCGGTTCCAATAAGTTACCTGGCGATGAATAGATGGCTCAAGAATTTCGAATTCCATACCGAGATTTCCTGGTGGATTATTCCCTTGGCAGCAATAGCAACACTATTAATGGCTTTAATTACGGTGAGCTTTCAAGCATATAAAACAGCAAAAGCTAATCCGGTTGATGCTTTGAAATACGAATAGAATCGAGTTAACAGTTGCGGGTTACCAGTTATAAGTCTGAGCTCGCAACAAGTAACACATAACCCGTAACCAATTATGTTCAAACTTAACTTAAAAATCGCATTACGAAACCTTTGGAAAAACAAGCGGTTCAGCTTGATTAATATCGGTGGATTAGCTATCGGATTGGCGAGCTGTATGCTGTTATTGCTGTACGTTTTTTACGAGTTTAGTTTCGATAAACAGTATGAAAACTACAAAACGACTTACGTAGCGCATACCAATATGACGGCCAATGGAAAAGTGCACACCTGGGCCTGGACGCCTGGATTGTTAGCGCCAGAATTAAAAGCCAAATATCCTGCAGTTGTTAATGCAGCAAGATCTTCCTACCCATTTGAGCAACTAATCAGCTACGATGATAAAAAAATCAAGAATAAAGGTTTATTTGCCGATCCGGAATTTATCAAAATACTCGACTACAAATTTTTAAGTGGGAATGCTTTTTCTCCACTTGATAATATAAATAGCGTTATTCTTACTCAATCACTAGCGCATAAATTATTTGGAAACCAAAATCCACTTGGTAAAATTGTAAAACTTGATAATGAGGATGGACTAAAAGTTGAAGCCGTTATCGCTGATTTACCAGAAAACACCAGCATCAAATTTGATTATTTGATGCCTTGGAAATTAAATGAACAAAAACAAAAATGGATCAAGGAGCAAGGCTGGGGAAGCAACTTTTGTTTAACCATTGTGGAACTTCAAAATAGTGATTTGTTTGAGAAATTAAATGCTTCTCTTAAAAACATATATAAAGTTCATGATAGCAAGCTAGATAATAATGAACTTTTTCTGCATCCCCTTTCCAAATTACATCTTTACAATGAGTTTGAAAACGGTAAATCTGCGGGAGGAAAAATAGACCAGTTACGAATTTTTTTCATGCTCGCCATCTGTATCCTGCTGATAGCTTGTGTAAATTTTATGAATTTATCTACCGCCCGGTCCGAGAAAAGAGCAAAAGAAGTTGGTGTCCGTAAAGCAATTGGGTCTAGCAGAAAAGCACTTGTTGCTCAGTTTATTTTAGAAAGCACTTTACTGGCCCTCATCGGAACAATAATTGCGTTTATCTTAGTAGAAATTAGTCTTCCATATTTTAATTCCATCCTAAATATCAACTTAATAATTCAATACAACGATTGGCGATACTGGCTTACCTTGGTTGGTCTGGTGCTAGTTACGGGGTTGCTTGCAGGCAGCTATCCTGCATTCTATCTCTCATCTTTCGATCCCGTTAAGGTGCTAAAAGGTTTCGGCGTAAAAACGGGTTCAGCCATTTCTGTTAGAAAAGTGCTTGTCGTTTCCCAATTCGTATTTGCAGCATGTTTAATTATTTGCACAGTGGTAATTTATCAGCAGTTAACTTATATTAAAAATAAACCATTAGGTTATAGTCAGGGGAATTTAGTTCAAATGGCAGCGTTAGGTAACTTAAGGCAAACAAGTAAAGTTGAACTTTTAAAAACCCAGATTTTGAAATCTCGCGCTGCGACCAGCGTGTCTTTGTTGAGTATGAATATTGATGAAGGGGGCAATAACACCTCAGATATCAATTGGCCTGGAAAAAATCCTAACGACAAAGTTTTATTTAATCAACGTGGAATTGGTTACGATTTTATTGCAACTACCGGTACCGAGATGATAGCAGGAAGAGAATTTAAAGCCGAATTCCCTGGCGATTCCAATAAAGTTTTAATTAATGAAGCTGCAGCCAAAATCATGTCGCTTAAAAACCCGGTAGGAACTGTGATTGATTATGATGAATATAAATGTACCATTATTGGTGTAATGAAGGATTTTGTCGCAGAATCACCCTATCAAAAAGTTGCGCCAATGATTTTCAACAGAGCTTATCATGATGATGGAGGTGTAATTCTCATTCGCTTAAATGAAGCTGAAAATATAAGTGCCTCTTTATCGAAAATCGATGCAATGGTAAAAGCAATAAATCCCGATTATCCTATAGATCGGGTATTTGTAAGTGATTCATTTGAAGAGAAATATAATTCTGAAAAGCTTTTAGGAACGCTCTCTAATTGGTTTGGAGGTTTTGCAATTTTTATTTCTTGCTTAGGCTTACTTGGATTAGCATTGTTTATGGCAGAACAGCGTAAAAAGGAAATTAGCATCAGGAAGGTATTGGGCGCTAGCACAAGCCATATACTTACTCTACTCAATAAAGATTTTGTCAAGTTAGTAGCAATTGCCAATCTGATCGCATTCCCTTTAGCGTATGTCATCATAAACAAATGGTTGTCGGCATTCGAGTATCGGATCAATATATCGGTATTGCCTTTTGTAATGGCCTTTGCGGTTTCTTTCCTGATTGCCGTTTTGACGGTCAGTATTCAATCGATAAAGGTTGCAAAAGCAAATGCTGTCGATGCACTTAAATATGAATAACCTGTCCGTTCGATTTTGAACAAACATTTGTTCGGAATCGAACAGTTTATATTGCTGATTTATTGTAAATTACTGATAATCAACTTATTGAAACCTGTTGTTTATAGTGGTATAAAATTGGCACAAGCAGCATCAGGTCAGAAAGCTTCATTTCAAAACTGAAATTCTCCAGCAAATTAAAAACATGTTCAAACTCAACTTAAAAATCGCCTGGCGAAACCTTTGGAAAAACAAGGGTTATACTTTCATCAATGTTCTTGGTTTATCCATTGGGATGGCCAGTTGTATTCTCATTTTTATTTTTATCCGTTATCAAATGAGTTTTGATGAGGGCTTTAAAAACGAGGATCGAATTTACCGTTTAACTACTAATTGGACTTCCGCCGATGGATTTGAAGAATCACAAGGCGTACCTAAACCAGCGCCGGCTGCGTTTCGTAATGATTTCAAAAATCAAATTGAAAAAGTTGGAGCTATTTGTCAAGATGGTGGAATTATCAAAGTAAAAGATAATGCCGGGAAGGAGAAAATTAAGACTTTGGAAGACGTTTTTTATGCAGAGCCTCAATTCTTTCAAATCATGAGTTTTGAATGGTTACAAGGAAGTCCGGTAGAATCATTAAGTCAGCCTAATACCGTGGTTTTATCGAAAGACATGGCTACCAAACTTTTTGGCGACTGGAATAAGGCCGTAGGTAAAACCATTAATTACCAAAATCGCGATGATTTTACGGTTACGGGCATTTTACAGGAGATGCCACAAAACAGTTCTTTTCCGCTAAATATTGTGGTTTCTTACCAAACCTTTAGAAATCATAACAATGAGAGATTCGATAATTGGGGCAATGTTTCTTCAAATGATGAATGTTATTTTCTTTTAAAGGATGGTGTATCAATTGATGAAGTTCGAGGTGCTTTATCAAAGTTTTCTGACAAATATTTCCAAAGAGATAACATATCTAAACAAGAAATTGGTGCACAACCTTTGGGCGATATACATTACAATGAAAACCTAGGAAATTTTTCAAGCAAAACAATGTCAAAAAAAGAGCTTTATGGTTTAGGAATCATTGGCGCATTTTTGATGCTTACGGCTTGTATAAACTTTATTAATCTTGCTACTGCACAAGCGGTAAGCAGAAGCAAAGAAGTAGGCGTTCGTAAAGTAATGGGAAGTTTAAGAAAGCAATTGGTATTTCAATTTCTTACCGAAACATTAACCATTAGCATATTTGCTTTGATTGTAGCCTGTGTCTTAGCAGAAGTTTCTATGCCAGGAATGAGAAATTTATTTCATGAAAATATTTCTTTCAGTGTGATTCAGCATCCCATCATTTTCTTGTTTATGATTGGGCTAGTCATTATCGTAAGTTTTTTAGCAGGGTTTTATCCAGCAATGGTGATGTCTGGTTTTAGTCCAGCTTTGGCAATTAAAAATAAGATTACTGCAAATGCCGGAGGCTTAAGCTTACGTAAGGTTTTAGTTGTGGTTCAGTTTTCTATTACTGTAGTGTTAATTATTGGTACACTCGTAGTTTTAAAACAAATGAATTATATGAGAGAGAAACCATTGGGTTTTAACCCTTCGGCAATTGCACTCGTAAATGTTCGAAATGATAGTTTAACCTTGATTAAATATCAAATTTTACAAGAAAGGATTTCCAAAATACCCGGTGTATTAACGACGAGTTTTTGTAGAAATCCACCATCATCCAGCAATAATAACGAAACTAATTTTAACTATAATAGTACAGAAAAAGCCAATTTTCAGGCTAATGCAAAAATTGCTGATGAAAATTACTTTAAAACTTTCGGATTAACATTTGTTGCCGGTAAAGCATTTTCTAAAAGCGATACCATAAAAGAAGTTGTGGTTAATGAAACAACTTTAAGAAAATTAAATGTGGTTAATTTTAATGATGCATTAGGTAAAAAAATTAAAATTTTTGGTAAAGAAGCAACCTTAGTGGGAGTGGTTAGAGATTTTAATAATTTGAGCCTGCACGACCCAATATCGCCAATTATCATTACTACAGTTAAAGATAACTACCAAAATATAGCCGTAAAAATGGATAGCAAACGTATACTATCCATCATGCCTCAGATAGAAAAAATATGGAATAATACCTTCCCAGAAAATTTTTACAGAGCCTCTTTTGTAGATGATGATATTAGTCAGTATTATGAGACGGAAAGGGTTATGGGGGTCTTATTTAAGGTTTTTGCATGCATCATCATATTCATTTCATTCATTGGATTATTCGGCCTAATTTCTTTCGTAGCCACTCAGCGAACCAAAGAAGTAGCCATTAGAAAGGTACTTGGAGCCTCGACGGTTGAATTAGTAAAAATGTTAAATGGATCATTTTTATTGATGGTTTTTATCGCAAACCTGGTGGCCTGGCCGTTGGCTTATTTACTGGTTTCAAAATGGCTTTCGGGTTTTGCTTATCGAATCGACATCAGCATTTGGCCCTTTGTTTTGGCAATGATTATATCAATGGCTATAACTTTAATAACAGTTTCCATTCGCTCTTATAAAGCCGCGGTAGCCAACACAATTGATGCACTTAAATATGAATAAAGGAGGGAAGGCGAAGGTTTTAAGGTGAAGGGTGAAAGCATACGGAACCTTCCACCCTTCACCCTTTTTATCCTTCAACCTTTAGAAATATGTTCAAACTTAACTTAAAAATCGCGTGGCGGAACCTTTGGAAAAACAAGGTTTATGCAGCCATAAATATAGGCGGATTGGCACTTGGATTAACGGCTTTTGTGTTGATGCTTTTGTACATTAACCGTGAAATAAGTTACGATAAATGGGATCCGGGTCTGGAGGATGTTTATCAGCTCAGAGAGCATCATGATTATTCAGCACCAGACAATAAACAACACTGGATGGAGGTTAACGACTCTAGAATGGCTGACTTGGTTCGTGATAAAATACCTCAATTTAAATATGTAACCCAAGTAGATCAAGACTGGGGAGATGGTTTCTCTATTAAGTTGGCGAATTCAGACCCATTTGTGATCAAGCATATCCGAGATACTGATTCATTGTTTTTCAAGGTTTTTCCTTATAAGTTTATTCAAGGCGATAGATTAACGGCAATCAACAAGCCAAATACTATTGTTGTTAAAAAAAGCCTTGCCATCAAAATATTTGGTACAGAGCGTGTTGTCGGGAAAGAAATTAAGATATTAACCTGGCCCCAAGATCCTGGCACTTTAATGACTGTAACAGGTGTAGTAGAAGACCCTTTAACCCCATCAAGCGTAGATTTTAGTGCCATCACACATACAGGAAATATCGAAAAAGATCCCATTCAAATCAATAATTTTAGGCATTGCGAAATCTACACTGTAGCCAATACGCAATTAGATACAGCTCAAATAAACCAAACTTTGCATAAGGTTTATGTGGATTATAAAAAGGCTTCATTTTTGCAAAGAAACATAACTTATGCCGATTACTATAAAAACGAAAAAACACCAGGATTAAAAATTATTCCTTTACAACGGGTTTATGCCACTCCATCTTTTGATAGAAGTTGGGTGGATAATGTGAAACCTATTGTTATTCTTTCCATATTTTTGCTCTTGGTATCTATCATTAACTTTGTTAACATGGCAACCGCTCAATCGGTGCAAAGGGCAAAAGAAGTTGGCGTTAAAAAAGTATTAGGTGCATACAAACGGCAATTGGTTATTCAGTTTTTGCTGGAGGCGGCCCTGCAAACTTCAGCAGCCTTTTTTATCTGTATTATTTTGGTGGAAGTTTTATTGCCTGCATTTAGTAACCATTTTAATATCAATATCAGCTTTTGGCACAATGCAGAATTTTCAGCCGTTGCCCTACAATTAGTTGGTTTATTTGTTTTGGTAACGTTGCTTGCAGGTTTTTATCCTGCCTGGATTTTATCAAAATATAATCCGGTTAAGGTACTTAAAGGCAATTACGAAAACAGCTTCAAGGGGATTTTATTGCGAAACGGGCTGGTTGTAGTTCAATTTATTATTGCAATTGCTTTTATTATTGGAGTTGGTGTGATGTATCAACAAACGAGTTTTGTAGCAAATAAAGATTTGGGTTTTAGTAGAGATAAGCTCATTAACATTTCTTCTGAATTTGATGAGGATAATCAATTTGCAATACAGATTAAAAAAATTACCGGTGTTAAATATGTTGCTACAACAACACAGGTAATGGGCAACACTTTTAATACGGGAACAGAGATTACTTTTGAAAATAAAAATTATAATTTAAATCGAGTTACAGTAACAATGGATGCTTTGCCGGCATTGGGAGCAAAGTTGGTAAGTGGGAGAATTTTTTCCCGAGAATTTAAACAAGATACCATTAACACAGCTGTGATAAATGAGGCAGCTGCAAAGCTAATAGGTAAAGAATTGGTGGGTAAACAGTTTAAAGAAGGTGGAAATATTTTTCAGATCATAGGTGTGATTAAGGATTATAATAATGAAGGCTTTGATAAGACTGTGCTACCAACAGTCTACAGAGTAACTCACTTGGATGGCATGTCTTCAATTAACAATCTATTGGTTAGGTTCGATAGTGATCACTATAAACCAGCACTCAGATCTATAGAGGCAGAATGGAAAAAAGCATATCCGAACTTCCCTATGGTTTACACCACTGTTGAAGATGCTTTTCAAATGGCAATGAACACAACCCGCAAGCAGATGCAAATCACAGTCCTCTTCTGTACGATTTCGATTATACTTTCTCTATTAGGTTTATTTGCACTATCTACCTTTGTAGCGAAAAGAAGAACGAGAGAAATTGCAGTTAGGAAAGTGCTTGGTGCATCTAACATTGAAATTATAAGCCTTTTAAACCGATCATTTTTATTATTGATTATCACTGCAAATTTGATCAGCTGGCCAATTTCTTATATCATTTTGAAAAAATGGTTAGACGGTTTTGCTTATCGGATAGATATGCCAGTTTTTCCCTTCGCTATGGCAACGATAGTTTCCATCATTATTACAATACTCACGGTAAGCATTCAAGCCAGAAAAGCCGCGGTAGCCAACACAATTGATGCACTTAAATATGAATAAAGGAGGGAAGGTTTTAAGGTAAAGGGTTAAAGCATCAGGAACCCTCCAGCCTTCAACCTTTTTATCCTTCAACCTTTAGAAATATGTTCAAACTTAACTTAAAAATCGCGTGGCGGAACCTTTGGAAAAACAAAGTTTATGCAGCCATAAATATAGGCGGATTAGCACTTGGATTAACAGCTTTTGTGTTGATGTTGCTGTACATCAATCATGAAGAAAGTTTCGATTCCTGGTCGCCGGATTTAAAAAATGTATATCAAATCCGTGAGAAACATGATTTCTTTACACCTGATAATAAAGAACATTGGCAAGATGCTGTAGATAGTCGGATGGCAGCTTTGGTTAAAGAAAATATCCCTCAGGCGATAGCCGTTACAAGAGTAGATCAGGAGTGGGATTGGAACGCTGGCTATTCTGTAAAAGTTGAGCATGCAGACCCGGTAATGATACAGAAAGTTAAGGATGCTGACAGCAGCTTTTTCAGCGTGTTCGATCATCAATTTATCCAGGGTAATACCGAAACCGCCCTTAAATCGCCAAAATCAATTGTATTAAAAGAAAGTATTGCGCTGAAGTTGTTCGGCACCACCAAGGTTTTAGGGAAAACGCTAAAGCTGGTGATCTGGAGAAATGACCCTGGTCAGCAATTAACAGTTACAGGAGTGGTAAAAGAGCCACAAACACCGCAAACTGTAGGCTTCAATGCCATCGTTAGGACTGGTGAAAAAGATAAAGATCCAGATAACATTACCGCCAAGCACTATTGCCAGGTTTACGCTAAAATGTATGTTGATTTGGATAGCGTAAGTTTAAACAAGACGCTGCAACAAGTCTATGTCAAAGCTAAAAAAGCATCGTTTGCTAAGCAAAAAATAAATTACAATGACTATTATAAAGATGGGAAAACGCCTGGATTAAGAGCGTTGCAGCTGTCGGAGGTACATGCAAATCCCGCCATACAACTCAGCTGGAAAGATAAATTAAAACCTGTAGTTGGCATCTCTATTTTTTTGCTTTTAGTCTCGGTAATCAATTTTGTAAATTTAGCAACCGCTCAATCTGTTAATCGGGCTAAAGAGGTTGGCGTTAAAAAAGTTTTAGGTTCCAATAAACATCAGCTACTTACACAATTTCTTTTAGAGTCTGCTTTGCAAAGTGTTGTAGCACTGTTTCTATGCGTTGTTCTGGTTGAGGTAGTATTGCCTGCATTTAACCAACACTTCAATGTAACCTTAAGTTTTTGGCAGAACCCAAGACTATTGTTGATGATTTTCGAACTGGTTATGCTGTTTTTCATTGTAACGCTGCTTGCTGGTTTCTATCCATCTTGGGTTTTATCAAACTACAATCCGGTATCGGTTTTAAAGGGCAACTATGCCAACGGTTTAAAAGGAACAGCAATCCGGAACGTTTTGGTCGTTTTTCAATTCGTAATCTCGGTCACTTTTATCATTGCCATTGGTGTAATGTATCAGCAAACAAAATATGTAAGCAATAAAGATTTAGGTTTCGATAAGGGAAACTTAATCAATATCAGAACCAATTATGAAGAAAAATTTGCCGAAAGGTTACGAAAAATTCCAGGTGTAAAATACATCGCTACCACCACGCAGGTAATGGGTAATGCTTTCAACATTCCCGAAGAAATCACTTATAAGGATAATAACATTGCCTTAAATACAGTTACGGTAAGCATGGATGCCTTGCAGGCACTAGGAGTTAAAATAATGCAGGGGCGGATTTTTGCAAAAGAATACAAACAAGATACCGTAAACGCTGTGGTGATCAATGAAAGCGCTGCTAAATTAATTGATAAAAACCCTGTGGGTAAACTGTATGATGTGAAAAGTAATAAGGAAAAATACACTTTCCAGATTGTTGGCGTCATAAAAGATTATCATAACGAAGGCTTTGATAAGGCTGTTCTGCCAACTATTTATAAGGTTACCCACTTGGGTGGCATGTCCACGACGAATAATGTGTTAGTTCGTTTTGATAGTGAAAATAGCGCCAAGATTATCCGTAAAATCGAGGCCGAATGGAAAGTTGCTTATCCTAATTATCCAATGTCGTATGTTACCATGAATGATTCGTTGAATAAGGTGTTAGAGGAGAACAACAGGTTTATGAACATGATTGTACTATTTAGCACGATTTCGGTTTCATTGTCTTTGTTAGGCTTGTTTGCATTATCAACCTTTGTTGCGAAAAGAAGAACAAAAGAAGTTGCCGTTAGGAAAGTTTTAGGCGCTGCTAACTACGAAATTATCCACCTGTTAAATAGGTCGTTTTTAATATTGGTGATCATTGCGAATGTCATCAGCTGGCCAATTGCATATATTCTCATTAAAAAATGGTTAGATGCGTTTGCCTATCGGATTGATATGCCTGTTTTACCTTTCATAGTGGCAACAGTGGTTTCCATCACAATAGCGATATTAACGGTAAGCATTCAGGCCAAGAGAGCAGCGACTATGGATCCAGTGACTGCACTTAAATATGAATAAAGCAAAAAGCGGAAAGAATAAAATGGAAAGACCAAAGTGAAGCCAATATCTTAATACTAAATACTCGATACTAAAAAAATGATAGAACTTAAAAATATAGAAAAATATTACGCCAATAAAGGGGTTAAAAGTTACATTCTTCGCCATGTAACCACTACAATTAAACAAGGCGAATTTGTGTCTATAATGGGACCATCCGGTGCCGGTAAATCAACTCTTCTTAATATTTTAGGGATGCTGGAGGAGCCGACTTACGGCACCTACGAGTTTATGGGCGAAAATGTAACCAGTTTAAATGAACGTAAACGGATTGAACTTTACCGAAATCACATTGGTTTTGTGTTTCAGGCTTATCATTTAATTGATGAGATGACGGTTTACGAAAACATAGAAGCACCACTGCTTTATAAAAAAGTGGGAAGCGCTGAACGTGCCAGCAGGATTGCTAACTTGTTAGATCGGTTTAATATCGTAGCTAAAAAAGATTTATTTCCTAACCAACTTTCGGGTGGCCAGCAACAACTGGTTGGTATTGCAAGGGCTTTAGCCGCTCAACCGAGCATCATTCTGGCTGATGAACCTACCGGAAATTTGCAATCGGCACAGGCAGAAGAAATTATGCAGCTTTTCCAAAAATTAAATAAAGAAGATGGGATCACCATTATCCAGGTAACGCATTCTGAAAAAAATGCTGAATATGGGAATAGGATCTTGCACATTGCCGACGGCGTTGTTAAGGGTGATGTACAAGTTTAGTTGTAAGTGCTACGTTTTTAAGTTTTAGGTTATACGCTTTAAGTTTTACTTCCGACTTAGAACTTATAACCTAAAACTATAACTTTGCTTGATGCAAAAAACGTTCACCGATCAGATGGGACGGGAGGTTACACTCGAGTTTCCGCCCAAACGCATTGTTTCTATTGTTCCCTCACAAACAGAATTGCTTTTTGATTTGGGTTTAGATCAGGAAATTATCGGCTTAACCAAGTTTTGCATCCATCCGATAGAAAAGTTTGCCGGACGTACGAAGGTTGGCGGTACGAAGAAACTTAATATCGATCTGATTAAAGATTTGAATCCCGATCTCATCATTGGAAATAAAGAAGAAAACACGCAAAGCGATATTGAAGAGTTAGCGGAGTATTTTCCAGTTTGGATGAGCGACATTTTTACCTTAGATGATGCCATGAAAACCATCTCGCAGATTGGTGCACTGGTAGACCGTGACCCTGAAGCTGCATACCTTAACCACCTTATTTCAGCTGGTTTTAACGATTTGAAAACGTTAGCAGCTCAAAACCAAATTGATAAAAAGGTAGCCTATCTCATTTGGCGAAAACCTTTTATGGTTGCGGGCAAAAATACTTTTATTGATGATGTGCTGCTCACCAACGGAATGATTAATGTTGTTCAACAAGATCGATACCCACAAATTACATTGGAGAAACTGAAAACTCTTAATTGCGAACTAATTCTACTTTCATCAGAACCCTATCCTTTTAAAGAAAAACATATTGAAGAAATACAGAATGCCATTCCAAATGCGAAGGTGATGTTGGTTGATGGGGAAATGTTCAGTTGGTATGGAAGCCGTTTAGTTAAGGCAGTTCAATATTTTTTCGAGTTTCAAAAAGAACTTTATTAGTCTTTCACTGTTCCTTTGTTTATAAAACTTAATATCTTCACCTATGAAAAAATTTATTTACCTCACATTTTTTGTTGCTGCGGTTTCTGGATGTGGGATCATGCGATCTGCGTCTTCCGGGGAATCGATTTCCATCGAAGGCAGGATAACCAAATTGGGGATGACGACTTATCAGTACGGAACCCATACCATTAGTTATGGCGGCAAACCTTATGCGCTTAGAAGCAGTAGTTTAAATCTCGATACCTATGCCGATAAACAAGTAGTTTTAAGAGGTACCAAAGTCGCAGGTTACCCAATAGAGGGTGGGCCAGATTTGATAGAAGTTTCTGAAGTGGTGATGAAGTAGCAAAGCTGAAGATAATAATTAATTATTATTTTGAAATTTTTGTCGTTCAGAATTAGCGACTTAGCTTTTTTAATAAAAAATAATAGATAAAAACTGGTGCATACCTTTTGATTATTCAATCTAGTTTCTATCTTTGCAGTCCTTAATACATCCTAACTGCGGAAGTGGCGTAATTGGTAGCCGCACCAGACTTAGGATCTGGCGCTTCACGGCGTGGGGGTTCGAGTCCCTTCTTCCGCACAACAAGATAAAGGCCGTTTCGATTTAAACATCGGAACGGTTTTGTTTTTAAAAACATTGATTAATAACAACGGGGGTGATTTGCGAACACTAAGCTTGTCTCACATCTCACTTCTAAATACTCATATCTCTAAAAATGAATATTACACAGGAAAAAACCGGCAACTTAAATGCTGTTGTAAAAATCAAAATCGCACCTGCTGATTATAGTCCGAAAGTAGAAAAAGCTATTAAAGATCAGGCTAAAAAAGCACAACTACCTGGTTTCCGTAAGGGAATGGTTCCTGCTGCTCATATTAAAAAAATGTATGGCAAAAGCATTTTAGTGGAAGAGATCAATAACTTATTAAATGATACGTTATCAAACTATATTGCTGAGCAAAAATTAGAAATTTTAGGTCAGCCATTGCCTCAAATGGATAACGAACGCGATTTTAAATGGGATAATACCGATGAATTCGAGTTCGATTACGAATTGGGTTTAGCGCCAGCGTTTGATGTTAATGTTTCTTCTAAAGATAAATTTACACAGTATGTAGTTAAAGCTGATCAGGAGACATTAGAAAGCCGTATCAAAAACGTCCGTCGCAGCTATGGTAAAATGACAAACCCGGAAGTTGCTGAAGAAGGCGACGTTTTATATGCTGAATTAGTTCAGTTAGGTGCAGATGGTTCTATTTTCGAAGGTGGCATCTCCAATACTGCAACTATCCGTTTAGATTTAATCTCGGATAAAAAAGTTCTTAAATCGTTAGTGGGTTTAAAAAAGGATGATGTAGTAACAATCGATGTTCAAAAAACATTTGAAGATAAAGCGGCGATTGCTAAAGCTCTAAATATTTCTGAAGAGGACGCAGCAGATTTGAAATCGAACTTCCAGTTGACAGTAAAAAATGTTAACCGTTTAGAAGAATCAGATTTAAATCAGGAGTTTTTCGATAAATTATTTGGCGAAGGCACAGTAACAGATGAAGCTGGCTTCAGAGCAAAAATTCAGGAAGAAGTAGAAAGTATGTTTACACAAGATGCTGAACGTAAATTATCAAACGATATCTACGAAGCACTTTTGCAAAAACATGCTTTTGATTTACCAGATGATTTCTTACGTCGTTGGTTAAAAGCTACAAACGAAAAATTAACCGACGAAGAATTAGCAGAAGGTTATGATGATTTCGCGAAAAACCTTAAATGGACATTAATCGAAAACAAAATCATCAAAGATAACAGTATCGAAATTAAATATGAAGATGTTGTTGCAGCGGCTAAAGCTAAGTTAGATGCTCAATTTAGAATGTACAGCCCAAGCCCACTTCCAGAAGATCAATTGGCGCAATACGCTGTTCAATTTTTACAAGACAAAGAAAATGCGAACCGCACTTTCGAAGAAGTTAAAGCAGCTAAAACTTTCGAACAAATTAAAACTATCGTAACCTTGGATCAAAAAGAAATTGATTACGATAAATTTGTAGAGTTGGATAAGAAGGACTAGCGTTAGGCGAATAGCGGTAGGCGTTCAAAAATGATTGATCGATTGTTTATATTTAGCGATGGCTCAATTTAAATTTCAATCGCTCGAAGTTTGGCAGTTGTCTATCGAACTAACTGATAAATTACTTGATATAGCTGACCGATTGTCAGTTGATAAAAAATACAGATTTGCAGAGCAGCTCAGTGGGGCTGCTCTTAGCATATCCAATAATATTGCCGAGGGTTCTGGTTCCATTTCAAACAAGGAATTTGCTCATTATCTGAACATTGCGCATACATCTGCGTTTGAAAATGCTAATATTTTGGTGGTATTGGAAAGGAGAAAATATATTTCTGACATTGAACTGCTTTATTATCTAGAAGAATTAGATAAATTGGCACGGAAATTAACCAACTTCAGAAAATTTTTGTTAAAATTATAATCCGGTTTGGCTATTCGTTAATCAACGCTCAACGCCAAACTCTAAACGCAATACAATATTATGAACATAGATTCACAAGAATTCAGAAAATTTGCCGTTAAACATCAGGGGATTGGCGGTTTACACGTAGATAAATTTATTGCACAGGCGAACATGAACCCACAGAACATGACGCCTTACATTATTGAAGAACGTCAGTTGAACGTAGCTCAAATGGACGTTTTTTCAAGGTTGATGATGGATCGTATTATCTTTTTAGGTGATGCAATCTACGATCAGAATGCCAATATTATTCAAGCTCAGTTATTGTTTTTGCAATCAACAGATGCTGATAGAGACATTCAGATTTACATCAATTCACCAGGTGGTTCGGTATATGCAGGTTTAGGTATTTATGATACCATGCAATACATTCAGCCAGATGTGGCTACAATTTGTACCGGTATGGCTGCATCAATGGGTGCTGTATTATTGGTTGCAGGAGCTAAAGGTAAGCGTGCTGCATTACCTCACTCAAGAGTAATGATTCACCAGCCATCAGGTGGTGCACAAGGTGTTGCATCTGATATGGAGATCAACTTGAGAGAAATGTTAAAATTGAAAAAAGAATTATACGATATTATTTCACAGCACTCTGGCCAAAGTTATGATTGGGTGGAGAAAGCTTCAGATCGCGATTACTGGATGACTGCCGATGAGGCAAAAGGATTTGGTATGGTTGATGAAGTTTTATCGAGAAACTCAAAAAAAGATGGCGAAACAAAATAAAGAATCCCGTTGCTCATTCTGCCATTCTGGCAAGCATGAAACTTTAATGTTAATTGAAGGCATGGATGCATTTATCTGCGATAAGTGCGTTACTCAGGCCAATCAACTGCTTGCACAGGAATTAGGAACCAAAAACACTAAAAATATCCAGGCTGCCATTTCTTTACTTAAACCGTTAGAAATAAAGCAGCATCTCGATCAATATGTAATTGGTCAGGATGATGCTAAGAAAGTGCTTTCTGTTGCAGTTTACAACCATTATAAGCGTTTAAATCAAAAAGTTGATAAAGACGAGATTGAGATTGAGAAATCGAACATCATGCTGGTAGGTGAAACAGGTACTGGTAAAACCCTTTTGGCTAAAACCATTGCGAAAATTTTGCATGTACCATTTTGTATTTGCGATGCAACGGTTTTAACGGAAGCAGGTTACGTAGGAGAGGATGTAGAAAGTATTTTGACACGTTTACTTCAGGCTGCTGATTATGATGTGGCTGCCGCAGAACGTGGCATTGTATATATTGATGAAGTGGATAAGGTTGCCCGTAAAAGTGATAATCCTTCAATCACTCGTGATGTATCAGGCGAAGGTGTTCAGCAGGCATTACTGAAAATTTTAGAAGGTACGGTTGTAAATGTTCCACCTCAGGGCGGACGAAAACACCCCGATCAGAAAATGATTCCGGTAAATACCAACAACATTCTGTTTATCTGCGGAGGTGCTTTTGATGGTATCGAACGTAAAATTGCAAATCGTTTGCGTACGCAGGCTGTTGGTTATAAAGTGAAGAAAGATGAGACCGTTTTAGATCTTAAAAATCTTTACAAGTATATCACTCCTCAGGATTTAAAATCTTTTGGTTTAATTCCAGAGTTAATTGGTCGTATTCCAGTTCTTTCGCATTTAAATCCTTTGGATAAAGAATCGCTACGTAATATTTTAACAGCGCCTAAAAATTCATTAATTAAGCAATATGTTAAGCTTTTTGCTTACGAAGATGTTAACTTAGTTTTTGAAGATGATGTTTTGGATTTTGTCGTCGACAAGGCAATGGAGTACAAACTGGGCGCTCGTGGTTTGAGATCGATTTGTGAAGCAATTATGTTGGATGCCATGTTCGACACGCCCACGCAAACGGATGTCAAGGAGTTGCACATCACGCTCGATTATGCGATAGAAAAATTTGAAAAGGCCGACTTTAAGAAGTTACAAGCCGCATAAAAATTCAAATCCTTCCCGAGCATCGGGAGGGATTTTTTTTAATATAATATTTATTAACGCTAAGCGCCAAGCGCTTTGCTCAAAGCCTTAAAATATGAATGAAGAAAAAGACGTAAAAAAAGACGAAGCCATAGTGGAGAAGGCCAAAAAGGTTAAAGAGGTTGAAAGTCCTGTTAAATCTGGTTTAAAATCGAAAGATGAAATTGTTAAAAATTGGTTGCCAAGATACACCGGCCGACCGCTAGATCAATTTGGTGATTACATTTTGTTAACCAACTTCAGTAAGTATGTGAGCATGTTTTCGGAGTGGAACGACAATGCCCCAATTATGGGTTTGGATAAGCCTATGCAAAGTGTTACCGCAAATGGAATTACCATTATCAACTTCGGTATGGGTAGTCCGCTTGCAGCAACTATGATGGATTTGTTAACAGCGATAAAACCAAAAGCAGTTTTGTTTTTAGGTAAGTGTGGTGGATTAAAGAAGAAAAACCAATTAGGCGATTTAATTTTGCCAATCGCAGCAATTAGGGGAGAAGGAACCTCAAACGATTATCTTCCTGCAGAAGTGCCGGCATTGCCAGCGTTCGCATTGCAGAAAGCAATCTCTACAACTATCCGTGATCATGGCAGAGATTACTGGACCGGAACTTGTTATACTACAAACAGAAGGGTTTGGGAGCACGACAAAGAATTTAAAAAGTACCTTAAAACATTAAGGGCGATGGCGGTTGATATGGAAACAGCAACAGTATTTACTACTGCCTTCGCAAATAAAATTCCAGCAGGAGCATTGCTATTGGTTTCAGATCAGCCAATGATCCCTGAGGGTGTTAAAACTGCAGAAAGCGATAGCGCTGTAACGGAGAAGTATGTCGAAACCCATTTAAGAATTGGCATTGATTCTTTAAAGCAACTCATAAATAACGGACTTACAGTTAAACATTTGTTGTTTTAATTTATGTGATGCTTCGTAGCGATTCACATTTAGAGCAATAAATTTTCATTTTTCGGTTTCATCGATCGTTGTAATAGCAAGTTATTTAACTCCTCCTAATTAGGATGTTGTAAGGTCTAATAAATATTCGAGATCAGCAATTCTGATCTTTTTTTATGTGTTAAATCCTGGTAAATAACCATGTAAAACCAAATCTTCTTCCTTTTGAATGGTGTAATTGCAATGATTGTGAAGTAGGACAATACGATCAGAAACGTCTAGGATAGACCTGTAATAATGATCAGTTATAATAAAACCTTTTTCGCTTTTTAAATGGTTAATATGTGTTTTTAAATTTTCTACCAATAATGGAGATAGTTGCGAGAATGGTTCATCTAGTAATACATATGGTTTATCGCTATATATCATTAAAAGGCATTCCAGATATCTAGCTTCTCCTCCTGATAAATGATAGAATTTTGTATTTAGGTTTTTGAAAACGAAGTTTATTTTGATTAACTCATCGCGATTGTTTTTGCAAAATATATCAATTGCAGCTGCTAGAGTAATTTGATTAGGAATAAAGTTATCCTGAGGGAGGTATGATACACGGCCAGATAAAAACCCCTTTTTGTAGATCTTCTCATTAATACTTAAGTATTTGAACTTAGGTTTAACGCTTCCAAAAATGATTTTTAAGAGTGTTGATTTACCGCAACCGTTTCTTCCTAAAAGTCCTACTACTTCACCAATTTGACAATTCAGATAAACACTGCTCAAGATCTCCCTATCAGCAAACCAATGGTTAACACTATCTACAAAAAGTTCTGCCATACCAGTAAGATCATTAATGTTGCTAACAAAAGTGCTAAATCATAGAAAATAAGATTGGTCATAATTCTCTTGAAACTAATCCCTTGGTTTTTGAAAAAGTAAGCAGTATTTTGATAAAACATGAAATAGATCGCAACAGAGAATATCCAGCCTATTATTTTTATAATTAGCATAAATGAATAAATGCCGGGTTCATCAAAGCCGTTTAAATAAAAAAACACTGAGGTGCATAAACTCACTAATATATTCCAGAGAAATATTGGTTTATATATTAATGTTGATTTTCTGAGTAGACTAAAAGACACGACTAAATATATAAAATGATAACGATAAACTTAGTTATCATGAACAAAAAAAGGGATTGAAATTAATCAATCCCTTTAGCAATATGGTATGTTTTAATCTTATCCCAAGTATGATTTTAAGATTTTACTTCTTGAAGTATGACGTAAGCGTTGTAGCGCCTTATCTTTAATCTGACGAACACGCTCACGGGTTAAGTTGAATTTTTCACCGATCTCCTCTAATGAAAGAGGATGGTTTGAACCTAAACCAAAGAATAAAACAATGATTTCTCTTTCTCTTTCTGTTAGAGTAGATAAAGAACGTTTGATTTCTTCGGATAAGGATTCGTTGATTAATGAACTATCGGTATTAGGCTCATGGTTTTCCAATACATCTAACAATGTATTTTCTTCACCCTGAACGAACGGAGCATCCATGGAAACATGACGGCCAGAGTTACTTAAAGTATCCGAAATTTTATCAACAGTAGTTTCTAAAATATCTGCCAATTCTTCTGGCGATGGCTCACGCTCATATTCTTGCTCTAGTTTAGAGAAAGCCTTGCTGATTTTACTTAATGAACCAACTTGGTTTAAAGGTAAACGAACAATACGGCTTTGCTCTGCAATAGCTTGCAAAATCGATTGACGGATCCACCAAACGGCGTAAGAAATAAACTTGAAACCTTTAGTTTCATCAAAACGTTTTGCCGCTTTAATCAAACCTAAGTTACCTTCATTAATTAAATCACCTAAAGTTAAACCTTGATTTTGATATTGTTTTGCAACAGATACTACGAAACGTAAATTGGTCTTAGTTAATCGCTCTAATGCAGCTTGATCGCCTTCACGAATCTTTCTTGCTAAAATTACCTCTTCCTCTGCTGTTATTAAATCTACTTTACCAATTTCGTGTAGGTACTTATCTAACGACTGACTTTCACGGTTGGTAATGGATTGCGTTATCTTGAGTTGTCTCATTTATACGTTTTGTGTGCTCTTTAATTGTTGAAGTGTGCAAAGTTACGAAATTGTATAGCAATCCGAAAGGATAAAATACTGAAAATGTTGCTGTTTGCACACCTTTTTTATAGTTTTACTTATAACAAAAATCATTCCAATAAAGTTTTTGTCAGTAATTACTAACACTATCTTAATATCATTGATTTACATATATTATTTATTTTAAATCGATAAATATATTTTGCTTCGTAATAATTGATTTTTTATGTTTGATAAGTAAATTATTGAAAATATATGACGCTCTTAACATTTTACTAATTATATGAGCTTGCAACAATGCTTTTGCTTTTGTAGTTAATTAAAATTTGATTTGCCGCAAAAAAATTAACCCTTCAAATTTAATTTCATGAAAATTAATACTTTTAAAATTTCCAGGCAAGCAGGTATAAGCCTGATTCTTATTGCGATTATTAGCATTGTTAGTGGCATATTCACTGCCGTCGGGAATTATAGAGATGGCTCAATAGCCATAAAGTTAGCCGAACCTTATGCTAAAAAAGAGATTAAGATAATTGGCGCTGGCAAGTTTACAAATAGTAATATTGGTGTGTATGAATTTAAGCCAACATTGATGCAAGCCCTAATTTTATCGGAAGATGGATTGGGTGGAATGGGAGCAGCAACACTATTTTACCTAATGGTGGGCGGAGTTATCTTAACTTTAAACTACAAAAAGCCTGAGATTTTTGAAACGATAACCGAGACTAGACTTTGGCAGAGCGTTGCAATTGGTGCGATGATATTTTTTGCCTTGAAATTTTTATCTATGTTTTTAATAAATCAGTATGTTAGTGAATTGTCGGGTCATGATTTTAAATATTTTCTTGATACAAATTTATCTTTCAATTTTACGTTACTCTCCTTGTTTGCGGTGCTTGCGATAATATATGATTTACTTTCTTACTCAAGAAAGCTGAAAGAGGAAAACGATTTAACCATATAGACAACCAAATGCCAATTATTATAAATTTAGATGTAATGCTTGCTCGTCGCAAGATGTCGCTTACCGAATTAAGTGAACGCGTTGGGATCACGATGTCTAATTTATCTATATTAAAAACTGGTAAAGCAAAGGCAGTTCGGTTGGAAACCCTGGAAGCTATCTGCAAGGTTCTGGATTGCCAGCCAGGAGATATTCTGGAGTTTCGCCAAGAGAAGTAACCGAGGTAAAAATGCTTTACTTATTAGACCCTATAGAAGTCAAAATACTTTTTGGTGTCACAGGCTTCAAATATGCTGTCATGCTGAGGCACGAAGCATCTGCAACCGATAAAACAGATGCTTCGTGCCTCAGCATAACAATGAGTTTTTAAAAGATTGTAACGGATAGCGGGGCTTTCGGAACCATACGCACAGAGGCCTGATCTTCAAATGTTCATAATATCAATAATTATCGCGTGATTGCGAGGCACGAAGCAATTTTAAAGCGCCATAATTAAGTGAATTAAGATTGCTTCGTGCTTCGCAATGACGGCAATTTTGGAAACAAAAAAAACCTTTCAGTGCAAACGAGGGCACTGAAAAAGTCCCTTAATTGAAAAGGATAAAAAGGAGTAGAAAACTAGTTTTTCTGCTCCTTTTTTTTGTATTTTAAAGGTGTATTATTACTGCTTTCAAGATGCTTCTTCAACAACAAAAAATCCAGTTTAGCGAGTTTTCCAGGCTTTATGATCTAATTGTTCCCAAAGATAACCTGCTGCGCAAGATTAATGAGCTTATAGATTTTGGTTTTATATATGATGAGCTCCTACATAAATACTGCCCGGACAACGGGCGTAATGCTGAGAGTCCGGTACGCATGTTTAAATACCTGCTTTTGAAAACTATATTCACCGTTTCAGATGTCGATGTGGTAGAGCGTTCTCGCTATGATATGTCCTTCAAATATTTTCTGGAGATGTCCCCAGAGGAAGATGTGATCAATTCAAGCTCATTGACCAAGTTCCGAAAGCTTCGCCTTAAGGATATGGATCTTTTAAACCTTCTAATTGGTAAAACCGTTTCCCTGGCCCTTGAAAAAGGCATTATTAAATCCAGGTCCATCATTGTCGATGCGACGCATTCACTTTCCAGATCCAATCCATATTCACCTATTGAAGTACTCAGGCAACGCTCGAAACTGCTTCGAAAGGCAGTGTATCTAATGGATGATGATCTCAAGGGTCAGATGCCTGAGAAGAATGATTCAAATGATATCCTTAAAGAAATAGAATACTGCAAGGAGTTACAAAAACTTATCGAGTCTGATGAAGCATTAAGTGAGATTCCTGCTGTGAAAGAGAAGCTAAACCTCTTAAAGGAAACAGTGGAAGATACCCGGGAGAACTATGCAATATCCAAAGATATGGATGCCAAGGTTGGCCACAAAACAGCTGACAGCAGTTTTTTTGGTTACAAAACTCATTTGGCAATGACAGAGGAACGTATTATAACGGCCGCTGTTGTCACCTCAGCTGAGAAGGGCGATGGTTCTGAACTGCCAAAATTATTGGACCAGACGCAGTCAAACGGAATGGAGGTTGATACCATCATAGGTGACGCAGCTTATGCCGGCAAGAAAAACCTCAAGCTTAAGGATTTGAACGGAAATAAGATTAAAATCGTTGCCAGGATGAACCCTGCTATTACCCATGGCACCAGGAAAGAGGAAAAAGTTCGATTATAATAAAGACGCTGATATGTTTGTATGTCCTGCAGGGCACCTGGCTATATACAAACGGGTGCAGGGCAAAAAGGTAGACAGGAAAAATCAGGCAATGACCTATTATTTCGATATAGAAAAATGCAAAGTATGCCCGCTAAAGGATGGCTGTTACAAAGCAGAAGCCAAAAGCAGAACGTACTTGGTTGTAATAAAACCAGATGAGCACAAAGAGCAGGAAATATTCCAACAGAGCGATTACTTCAGGGAAAAGTCAAAACACAGATACAAAATTGAGGCGAAAAATAGTGAATTAAAAAATGTTCATGGATATGACAGAGCAAATTCCTATGGCCTTGAAAGTATGAAAATGCAAGGCGCATTAGCCATATTCGTGGTAAATCTAAAAAGAATACTGAAATTCTAAAGCGGGACCATTATTACCAAAAAAACATGCCAAAAAGGGTCATAAAACGCTGAAATTCGTCGAGAGAACTTGATGAATTGGAATCAGTAAAAAATACAAAAACACTCAAAAAAAAAAGCGGATGGAGATCTTATGACCTACTCATCCGCTAATCTTTTTATAGACCATTTTAAGTCTACTTTTTCAGTGCCCTCGTGCAAACTGGAAGGTTTTTTGTTATTCAACAAGCTTTGAGTTTTAGTCTTTCAACTTTTAACTCTCAACTTTCAACTTTTTTACGCTTGTTCAGCCAAAACTTTAGTTACTAAATCTGCAGCTTCTTTTAAAGCGATTGCCGAGTAAACTTTAAGTCCTGATTCATCAATTAATTTCTTAGCTTCTTCTGCGTTTGTACCTTGTAAACGGCAGATAATTGGAACAGGAATATTTCCGATTTCCTGATAAGCATCGATAACCCCTTGCGCAACACGGTCGCAACGAACAATACCGCCGAAAATGTTGATTAAAATCGCTTTAACGTTAGGGTCTTTTAAAATGATGTTAAAAGCCGCTTTAACAGTTTGTGCATTTGCAGTTCCACCAACGTCTAAGAAGTTAGCAGGTTCACCACCAGCCAATTTAATAATATCCATTGTCGCCATTGCCAAACCAGCACCGTTAACCATACAACCTACGTTACCATCAAGGTTAACGAAGTTTAGGTTAGAAGCACTTGCTTCAACTTCCATCGGATCTTCTTCAGCCGTATCACGCATTGCTGCATAATCTGGGTGACGGTATAATGCATTTTCGTCAATATCAACCTTAGCATCAACCGCGATCACTTTATCATCAGAAGTTTTTAACACTGGGTTAATTTCAAACATCGATGAATCGGTAGTATCGTACGCTTTATATAAAGCAGTTACAAATTTAACCATCTCTTTGTGTGCAGCGCCGCTTAAACCTAAGTTAAAAGCTACTTTGCGAGCCTGGAAGCCTTGTAGACCAACTTTAGGGTCGATTTCTTCTTTAAAAATTAAGTGTGGAGTATGCTCAGCAACTTCTTCGATATCCATACCTCCTTCAGTACTGTACATAATAATATTGCGACCTTTTGCACGGTCTAACAATACTGAAATATAATATTCTTTGGTTTCAGAAGCACCTGGATAATAAACATCCTGAGCGACTAAAATCTTACTCACTAATTTACCTTCTGGTCCGGTTTGAGGGGTAACCAATTGCATACCAAGAATATCGGTTGCACGTTGTTTCACTTCATCAAGGTTTTTGGCTAATTTAACGCCTCCTCCTTTACCGCGACCACCTGCGTGAATTTGCGCTTTAATTACAACCCAATCAGAGTTATAATCCGTTTTCAGTTGCTTAGCAGCCTCAACAGCTTGCTCTGGAGTGTCGGCAACAATTCCTTCTTGAACGTTAACACCGAAACTTTTTAATATTTGTTTACCCTGGTATTCGTGAATATTCATTTGCTACAAAATTTGCCCAAAGCTACAATTTCAAACCCTTTAAACAAATAGATATTTCCGTTTTTTTGTAGAAAATGAACGTTTTATGTTAATCGGGAAAAGTAGTCTTGCCCATGCTGCAGTTTTTTAAACTTGTAGAGTATACAGCTTTCTTTCCAAAAGTTGTCAACTCTAAAAAACAAATCAAAATATTTTCTCATTCATAAGATTTATCCAACTGCGGCTAGCGTTTTTGGATTGGGTCGCTTGCAAATTTTATAAGACCTTTTTAGCGAGTTCTTTTACCTCATTTTTAAAAGCTTTATCGAATACAGGTTTGGCCGGAGCTCTGCTTTCAAGGTTGTATACGAAATACTCCAGCTCATCTTTGTCATCAAAAATCTTATCACCATTTGTATCCTTTATCAGTTCCATTAAGATTAAATCATGCTTTTCATCGAGTTTCCAGTTTTGTATAGAATAATTTTCCGGAGAAATTTGAACGAAGGCTTTGCCTTCCAAGCTGGATAAAAATAACTTTCTGGGGTCTGCAGATGTTAATTTTTTGTCACCATCAAAATCAGCATTGGTAACCTCGTAATAGATAAAATTATTCGCTAGTAAAGCGGATTGGTTTGGGTTTTTATCTGGGTTGCCAACATTAAAACTATTGATTATCAGTTTATCACGTGTCAATAATTCACTTTTGCCCGATATCACATTATAAAATGCTAAATTACAATAGTTTATTCCTCCATCGCGTTTATAGCTATCAGATGGGCCATCATTTAACTGTAATGGATAAATAATTAGATCCTTATCGTCGATTATGATCGAAGAGCTATATTTTACCTTTGACGCTTTTGGTTCTTCGCTGGTTCCTGATGGATTATCTACTTCTGTAGAAATTGTTTTTTCTTGATTTGAGCAGGATAATATTAATAAATTAAGGGTGATGACTGCGATAAGCGTTAGGTTTTTCATAAGGTTGATGGATTCAAATACTTTATATTAAATGGAAAAGTTTCTGGTTTATGCAAGCTGGAATTAACTTCCAGCTATTGGCGACCCAAAAATACCGACAGCCATTTCTGCCCAAATTAAAAACAGCGCAATTAAAATTATTACTAAAGCAATGGTTCTGCAGGTGCCAGTTTTCATATTTCTAATCACCAGTTCGATGGCTAAACCTGTACTTAATAGCAATACGCCAGCGGCAACAAAGTCTGATAGTGTCCAATTTACTTCGTTGGTAAACTGCATTGCAATCAAGGGAATACATAAAATAAATACGATCACGCTCAAAATAATTGTGATTCTTAACTTAAATGGGCTTACTGTTTCTTGATTTTTCATGATGTTATTTGTGTTAATTAATTTATAAATTTTTAATAGATGTTGCAAGTGAAATCATTTATCTACTTAATAAAAGCTATTGTACAGTTTGAATAATTTTTGGCCTTGGTTGATGGTTGATATTTTCATAGCTAGAGCCATATAGTGTGTTTTTTCCAGCAACCTTCTTCAGCTTGACTTTCATTTTTGAGAAATATTTATTGAAGTTCAGTTTGCCGGCTTTGAACAATTTCTGATGCGCAAACCATACTACCAGACTTGTGCATATAAAGAAGCAGGAGTAGGCATGGTTAGCGAGAAATTTGGAGATTGGATTTTTGTTGCTAAAAATGATATACAATCTTTCCTTTTGAAAAGTAATGTGTGCTGCTTCATCAATTAAAATATCGGTACAAATTTGTTTTAATAGTGTACAGTTTGTCGCATCTTTCAATGCCTGATAAAAAATCTGCGCAGCGCTTTCAACAGTTATGACAGCAATCGTCCACAGCTCCATATTTGTGTTATAATATCTCATTTTTCTAAATAAGCTATCGCCCCAATCTTTTTTAATTCTGGGCGCTTCAATTAGGTCAAGATATTTCCCAAGGTTGTACCCGTGTTTTTGTTCTTCTTTAATAAATAATTTAACAGCATTAGGGTAGTGGATGTCATTAATTTCGGAGGCATATTTCTGTGCTGCGTGTTGTAAATGTTCACCTTCCGAAGTTTCTCCTAATTGCCAGGCCTGTAGTGAATTCAAAATGTTGCTCCTTTCCAGTTCTGTCAACATTGGTTTTAATTGCCAATCAACCCGGGAAATAGCTGCGTTTTTAGTAAAATAATCAGTCCAATATTGTGATGAATGAATTTGCATAGTGTTTATTTTGTATGTGGTTCATGAATATGTATTTCAATTGTACTTTCTATAAAGTTGGCTAAAGCAAACCATGCTAATGATGCCAGAGCTAAAAACATAATTATAATGTTGCAATGCCTTTTCATCTTTCTGTTCCAAAATATTTTGCTGTATTCCAATCCTGCAAATTCAATGAAAGCCAACTAACCCTTTTGTATCGCTCTTTAAAAAAACCGATTCGTTGATCAAGTTTTAATTGAAGTTGATCATTTGTAGCACCAATGAGAATTGTACCTTTAGGCGCAAGGCTTCCAAAATTTCCATCGGCTAAATCAAGTTTTTTTCTATGCTGATCAATTGTTGGAAGCGTTTTATCAGATAAGGAAAGTAAATAGTCCGGATCGAATGCAATGGTTTCTCTGTTCGCTAAATTGTATTTTACAATAACAATGTCCCAATTCACCATTGTGAAAACCAATAGTAGGAGATACCAAATATTTCCATTGATCTTTAGTAAATAGAAGAAAGTTTTTTGCTTGGCTATTTTTAAATAAACAGTGCTCAGGCCCACTATGCAGAGTGTGGCAAATACAATTACGCCTATACGTTTGTAAGTAAGGCCATAAACTTCTATATAATGCGCATCTCTGATGAAAACAGAAATAATCAATAGAAAATTCTGGATCATCCACGCAAATGCCAGAATTTTTAACGTTTTGCTTTTTGAATAAAAATTTAAGTTCCCTCTAAAAAAGTAAACGATAATGGCCATTGCTAAAATAATACTGAAGATGAGGGCGTTTGTGCCATCGTGTAATTCGGCGGCATAGTTCGTTTCGGCCAATTGCTTCCCTTTACTAAGCCATAACCACCAAATATCGATTCCATTTAGCATCAGTAATAAAAAGTTCAAAGCAACAAAAGAAATCACCGCGACAATGTATTCGGTTTTCAGCGCCATTTTTTTTGAAATCATTCTACCCATAAATATTTGGGCAACTTCATTCCAAAGGGTTTTAATTCTGCTCCTACTTTTCTTTCGATGCAGATCTTCATTCAGATTCAATTCAATCTTTTCGAAAACACGATCGTAAAAGGTGATGAGTAACCCACCGGTTAAGGCTAAGCCGAGACCAAAATGAATGAAGCGCTCGAAGCTTAAGTCGCTGAAAATAAAACCAAATACATCTGTTAGTATCTTTGCAATGCTATCTCCAAGTTCGGAGGCATATTTTTCAAAAATTGCGTTAGCTCCACTGTAGATGCCGATGAAAATAAATACCATAATAATTGGTAGAATGATATATTTTAATGGTCTTAGCAATGGTCTGAATTTGAAATTCCCGATTTGAAGATCATATAGTCGCCTGAATGCGGTTGCAGGGATGGCAATAATTTGTAGTGCTGTGGCCATAAGTGCTACCCAAACTGATCTGATGCTTTGGTAATGGGAAAAACCAACAAATAATAAGAAACTGATGTAGTATGTAGCAAGCGATAAATCGGAATTGTTAACCACCACCATAACTGCTGCAAGTAAATGCGCCATTGCGTAGATTTTAAATTTCTTTGTTTTAGCAACCTCGCTGTTGAAAAAGGTAATGCTCAAGACAAATACACTGTACATGAGTAGGTTAAGTGCCAATCTTTCTGACCAAAACATCAAGTTGAATAATATCCCTCCAATAAGGGTAGCGAGTAGGATGTAATTAGATTTCGTTTTCATAATTTAAAATAATTTAAGTGCCATGAAACAATAAAAAATACTCAGTGGGATGTTAGCCAGCATGAAAATCATCGTGGCAACTATTTTACGCCAATATTGCTTGTGGGTATAGCATGAAATCGCAAGGACTGTGAAGAAAATGCCTTTAATTAACGCCGCGATTAATAGATACCCTAATCCCAAAATCGGGGTTTCTCCCCTGAAAAGAAGAAAGAAAAGAAAAATTGTAGTTCCGATTGATGCGGAAATGATGGCTAGTTGTCTGCATTGATTGACAATCTGTGGCTCTGCTTGACTATTCATGAATGTTAGATTTAAAAGTGCTTTGAAATTCAAAGTGTTCGTGCAAAAAAAATAGTTTAAAGTTTGTTAATCATTTTTTCAAGCGCATCTAAATGCGCCTTGAAAGCTTGCTTTCCTAAATCGGTAATAGAATAAGTAGTGCTGGTTTTACGCCCTATAAAACCTTTGTGTACCGCAATAAATTGGGCTTGTTCTAAGGTATTTAGATGCGAGGCGAGGTTTCCATCCGTAAGTTCTAGCATCTGTTTCAAATCATTAAAGCTAATTTCATGGTTAACAATCAGCATCGACATTACGCCGAGCCGAATTCGGCTATCGAATATTTTATTAAGGTCTGCTATTGGATTTTTCATTTTATTGGCCTTTCTCGTATTTAAAATACATCACCAATCCATAAATAATATGAAGTACGCCGAAGCCAATTGCCCAAAATATTAACCCGTAACCCACATAAAACATACAAATTAATCCTAAAATGATTTCCAGGAAGCCCAAATAGCGAATATCGCTATAGGTATATTTACTTGCGTTAATAAGTGAAAGTCCATAAAAAATGAGGCAAGAAGGCGCAATAATAGCATAAGTATGAGCATGATTAATCAGCAACGCGATGATAAATAATCCTCCAGTTACCAATGGAATAGCTAAATTAATTAACAATGATTTGGACGTTTTGTCCCAGATTGGTAAATTATTCCGTTGACTTTTTCGATAAGTAAACAAAATTCCACCCGCTAAAGCAATTACCAACACAAAAACACCCAGTTTGATTAAGTTAAATTCCAGGTCCATTTCGCCTTCTATTCCATAACCGTAACCTCTGTTGTTGATGAATTTTTCAATTTCATCGTTTGCAAAGTAGGCACCCATTAAAGCTATAACTCCAGCAAATACGCCAGATAAACCACTCAATGAGATAAATCTTGAAGATCTATCCATCATTTGTCTGATATCTTTTAATGCGTTTAGTTGTTCCTCAGAATTGCTCATTTTGAAAGTGCTTTGTTTTTCAAAGTTAAATAAGATTCTTATAACTCCAAACTTTTTTTTAATAAATTGATTTTACAGATTATTATCGGGTCGATTACAAAGATTAACGAGTTACACAGATTGAAAAATAATAAAAATGTAAATGGGGTGTCATACATCTAGCCTTATGCTTACAACCTGTAACTTATCACTCAGAAAGCAAAAATTTAACTATTTTTACGCCATGCTAAAAGCCACTGGAATAAGAAAATCATACGGAAATCTGCAAATATTAAAAGGTGTTAATTTTGAAGTTCAGAAAGGGGAGATCGTAAGTATTATTGGCCCGTCTGGTGCGGGAAAAAGTACTTTACTTCATATTTTAGGTACGCTAGATAAACCTGATGACGGGGCAGTGGAGCTTAAAGGAACCATCATAAATAAATTAAGTGGAGAATTATTAAGCGCTTTTCGCAACCAAAATATTGGTTTTGTATTCCAATTTCATCATTTATTGCCTGAATTTAGTGCATTGGAAAATGTATGTATCCCGGCTTTTATTGCTAAAACGAATAAAAAACAGGCCGAAACCCGAGGTTTGGAATTGCTTGATTTATTCGGTTTGAAAGACAGAGCCCACCATAAACCCAACCAATTATCGGGTGGAGAACAACAACGGGTAGCCATTGCAAGAGCACTAATTAACAATCCATCAATTATTCTGGCTGACGAACCCTCCGGAAATCTTGATTCAGAAAATGCATCAGCCTTACACCAGCTATTTGTAACACTTAGAGATAATTTTCAGCAAACGTTTGTAATTGTAACGCATAACGAACACCTGGCTAAAACAAGCGATCGCGTTGTAACGATGAAAGATGGTTTGATCGTTTAGGAAGTTGCCATTTATTAATTACCAGTTATCAATTGCCGGTTATCTACTATCAATTTCCCATTTCCCATTCAACACTGAGTATCAAATAACAATTAAACATTGAAAATATTAATTACTGGCGGAAATAATGCCAAAGCCTTAAAGTTAATGAAGGCATTTCCTAGTCATTTTGTCCTGCTAGCCGACTATGGAGACGTTCCGGGCATTGTTACCGAAAATTATGCTTTTACTTCATTGGGCAAGCTCAATCAAGATAGTATTGCACATTTATTATTGAATTTTTGCATCACTGAAGCTATTGATTGCATCATCCCGTTACACAATTATGAGATAGAACCTCTCGCAAAATCAGCCGTTTTGTTTGGTGAATATGGCATTCAGGTGTTAACTCCACCAGCAGATTCGTTACTGAATTATATTTCGCTTGAAAAGACCAACTATGGAAACTATGCGGTATTCATTCAAGGTGAATGTATTTTCGCTAGCGGAGATGAGATTTTTATAAAACAGAACGAGGAACTTAACGGCGTTTTCGGTTACAACAATTCAAACGATGATTTAAAACTCCTTACAATTTAAGATGGATGCATACGAGCTAGTGAAAGATAAGCAGATCGTCATTTTTGAACTTGATAATGTGCTTTACCCTGAAAAGGATTATCTGCTTCAGGTTTATTATTTATTTGTCCAGTTTATCGAATATAGCGAGCAAAAAAATGCGCAAGCTATCTTAGATTTCATGAGAGGTGAATTCGAGCAATCAGGAGTGGAGGACTTATTCGTAAAAACAGCGAAGGCTTTTGAAATTGACGCCAAATACCAATACAATTTTGATTTGCTGCATCAAAATGCCCGATTGCCTTTAAAACTTTTATTGTTCAAAAACCTGCTAGAGTTTATGCAAGAGTTGGTCATTGAAAGAAAAAAAATATTTATCGTGACGGCTGGAAATCCAGATCAGCAGCTTAACAAAATTAAACAAACAGAATGGAACGGACTGGAAAATTACTTAACGGTATACTTTGCAGATGAAATGGGCGTAGAGAAGGCAGGAATATTTCAGAAGATACTAAACGACAACAATTTATCGCCAAATGATGCGTTAGTTGTGGGGGCAAATAATTTTGATGAACAACAATCCAAGTTAATGAATTTGCCGTATATTGTGTCACTGGAAATTTACAAATAGATATGTTTAGAAAAGTTAATGTGAAGAAGAGCATTTTGTTCTTTTTAGTTGGGTCGGCTGGTTTTTTAGCTTCTTGTAAAAAGAACAATACTGAACCTGATTCAGATTCATCTACTCCTGTAGTAGAAAAAAATACACTGCAAACCCCAACTTCAAACCGTGATTATTTAACCCGCGATTCTATCTTTTTATATGCGAAACAAACTTACTTCTGGAATGTGGGCATGCCTGATTATGATACCTTTAATCCACGCAAGTATGCGAACGATGATCAAGTATTAGCAGCGCTTGCGGCTTTGCCAAGCACAGGTGGAAAAGATAAGTATTCGTTTATTGATAACGGTGCAGTTGCTGGGCAATTGGGCGGTGTAAGTGGTGATTATGGGTTTTCAGCAAATTACGATGCTAATAATTTATTACGGGTTAAATCTGTTTACGCTACCTCTCCTGCGGCTCTTGCCGGTTTAAAAAGGGGCTATCAGATCACCCGAGTGAATGGTAGAACAACCTTAAGAACCAGCCAAAGCGATATCGACAATTTAAACGATGGTATTTTTGGTAGTAATCCCGGTATATCGATGACTGTTGTAAAACCTGATGGTACTTCACAAGATTTGGTAATCAACAGAGGCAGTTATAATATTAATCCTATTCTATACACAAATACATATACCGTAGGGTCGAAAAAAGTTGGTTATATTGTTTTTAACAGCTTCACCACCAATTCTGTTCCTTTATTGGATGCTGCCTTTACTAAGTTTACAACGGATGGAATTACCGAATTAGTAGTTGATTTGCGTTACAATGGCGGAGGTTCAGTTGCAACATCAGAAGCTTTTACGAATTTAATAGCTCCGGCATCGCAAAACGGAAAAATAATGTATACCACTTATTGGACAAAAACTATGCAAGATGGTCAGGCTACAATTTTAGAAAACCAGAAATTTTATGGCAAAGGTAATGATGGGGTAACAAGATTGTATTCATTCTTCGATTATTCTTATAAACCTACTCCAGCTGCTGGAAATCAAGAAGTCTTCGCTAAACGCGGAAGTTTAAATGGACTAACCAGGGTTTATTTTTTAGTTGCTGGCGGAACAGCATCTGCAAGCGAGTTGTTGATTAACAATTTAAAACCAGTAATGGATGTAAAGTTAATTGGAAGAAAAACCTACGGCAAACCTGTTGGGTTTTTCTCTCTCAGAATCGATAAAAAAGACTTGTACATCCCTCAGTTTCAAACCAAAAATCAATCAGGCTTCGGCGATTATTTCGATGGAATGGCAGTAGATAAAGATGTAGTTGATGATTTGACTAAAGACTTCGGAGACCCATCAGAAAAATTATTAGCCCAGGCTTTAAATTATTCTGCTACAGGTGCATTCACCTCATATTTAAAAGAAAGCACATTAAGTAGCACTTCTGGCGTATCTAGGCAGGTAATCGATAGCAACAACGAAAAACTTGACCACGAATTTAAAGGAATGATCGAAACTCGAAAACTGAAGTTCAAATAACAGAAAATTAAAATTTAGCCTCGATGAAAATCGAGGTTTTTTTTTGTTAATTATTACATAAAATGAGTGTTTGCGGTTGTTTTTCTTCGAAAAAATTGATAAGCTTGTTTAACATTAATCGTTAAAGAGAAGCTATGCCAATAGAAATTGTAGAAAAAGAACATTTAAGCTATTTGAATATCATCAATGCAAAAGAAGATCACACAGAAGAACTAAAAACTAAACTTGATGAAGCTCAAAGACTTGGAAATGAGTTCAAATCCAAAGCGGTGATTACTTTTAACACAACAATTGGCCCTAAACGCGTAGACACTACGGTTTGGGCAGTGACAGAAAAATACATTCAACTGAAAAATAATATTCATATCCCAATTAAAAGTTTAATTGATATTGATTTTTAGGTTGTCTTTTTAAGGAAATAAATCATCCCGCATTTATTCACCTTAGCCTGAAAATTAATGAGTACGCTTCACAAAATTGCTTTAAATTTCATTAAATCCATTGGTCCGGTAAATGCCAAAAATTTATTAACCTATAGCGGCAGCGCTGAGCTGTTTTTTCTGCTACAAAAAATCAATTGCTTCAAATTCCGGGTATTGGCGAGAAAACCGTTGAAGCAATTTTAAATACTGATGCTTTAAAACGAGCAGATGAAAAGTTAAAATTTATTGAAAAGCATGGAATTGAAGTTCTGTTTTTTACAGTTGAGAATTATCCAAAACGCTTAAAAAACTGTTTTGATTCTCCAATTTTACTTTACTTTAAAGGTAAAGCGGATTTGAATCACTCTAGAATTATTAGTATTGTAGGTACACGTAATGCAACTGAGTATGGCAAAACTCTATGTAAGCAGCTTTGCGAAGTGTTAGGGGCTTATAATGTTTTAATTGTTAGTGGTCTCGCTTATGGTATCGATGTTACCGCTCACAACGAATGTATTGCCAATGATATACCCACCGTTGGTGTATTAGGGAATGGATTAGATCGATTATATCCACAAATTCATAAACCAGTTTCTCAAAAAATGGTTTTAAACGGGGGCCTACTTTCCGAGTTTCCAACATTGACAAATCCCGACAGACAAAATTTTCCACAGAGAAATAGAATTATTGCTGGCATTGCCGATGCCACAATAGTTGTTGAGGCATCCATTAGAGGTGGGGCGTTAATTACAGCAGAAATTGCAAACTCTTACAATAAAGATGTTTATGCTTTTCCAGGTAGAACAAACGATGCTTTTTCTGAAGGTTGCAACTTTTTAATAAAAACCAATCGGGCAGGGTTGATTAACAATGCAAATGATTTGATTTATTATTTAGGGTGGGATGATGAAGTGAAAGAAAAGAAGAAACAAGCGCAAACTACGTTGCAGCTCAATCTTACTGCAAATGAGCAGAAAGTGGTTGATGCTTTACAAAGCGGTCAACTTTCTATTGATGAACTTTGTATTTCATTAGCTGTTCAGCAAAGCAAATTGGCCATAGTTATACTCACCTAAGAAATGCAAGGGATAATTGTTTCATTGCCTGGCAAGGTTTATAAACTGGCGTAAGTTAGCCGCAGATTCGCAAATTTTTATGCTGTCGTCATGCTGAATTCATTTCAGCGTCTTAGTATTTGTAATTTATTAGATGTTATAAGTGATTTCTAATCTGCGAATCTGCCGCTAACCTAGAACCAATATTGCATTTTGCCTAATAATCAATCTATAATACCTATCTTATTGATAGATTATAGAATAAAATTTCGTTAAAATTATTTTATTAAAATTATATTTTAAATAAAATATAGTTTATAAAATAGTTAATAGCTTTGCTTAATTTTGTATCATGTGGTACAATAACATATTAGAAACCATTGGTAATACGCCATTGGTGAAATTAAATACAATTACGAAAGGTGTTCCTGGAACAATTTTGGCAAAAATAGAAACTACCAATCCAGGTAATTCAATCAAAGATCGTATGGCGGTAAAAATGATTGAAGATGCAGAGAAGAGTGGTAAGTTAAAACCTGGCGGAACCATTATTGAGGGAACATCAGGAAATACAGGTATGGGCTTGGCGATGGCTGCCATTATCAAAGGTTACAAATGTATTTTCACTACAACTGACAAACAATCTAAAGAAAAAGTAGATGCTTTACGTGCTTTTGGTGCTGAGGTTATTGTTTGTCCAACAAATGTAGAGCCAGAAGATCCGCGTTCTTATTATTCTGTTTCTTCTCGTTTAGAGCGTGAAGTTCCTAATTCGTGGAAGCCAAATCAATATGATAATTTGGCAAATACTGCCGCTCACTATGAACAAACTGGTCCTGAAATTTGGGAACAAACTGAGGGCAAAATTACTCACCTGGTTGTAGGTGTAGGAACCGGGGGAACAATTTCTGGAACTGGTAAGTATCTGAAAGAGAAAAATCCGAATATCCAGGTTTGGGGGATCGACACTTACGGTTCAGTTTTCAAAAAATATAAGGAAACCGGAATTTTTGATAAGGATGAAATCTATCCCTACATCACCGAAGGAATTGGCGAAGATTTTTTACCAGCCAATGTAAATTTCGATGTAATTGATTTATTTGAAAAAGTAACCGATAAAGATGCCGCTTTAATGACCCGCGATATTGCCCGGAAGGAAGGTATTTTCGTTGGAAACTCTGCCGGCGCAGCAATTGGCGGGTTAATCCAATTGAAAGATAAGTTAAAACCAGAAGATGTTGTAGTGGTTATTTTTCATGACCACGGGAGCCGTTATATGGGCAAGATGTACAATGAAGATTGGTTACGCGAACGAGGCTTTTTACAGGATGAAAAACTAACAGCAAAATCAATTCTAGCTAAAAAGGAAGCTACAGAAATTGTAACCCTTGATGCAACAAAGACTGTTTTAGAAGCGATCAATACGATCAAATCGATGAATATTTCGCAAATTCCGGTAACGCAACAAGGAATGATTGTGGGTAAAATTGCGGAGAGCGATATCTTAACTGCTTTGCTTGAAAACCCGGGACTGAAATCTGCACCGATATCAGAAATCATGACGGCAACTTTTCCTTTCGTTGATTTGAATACTTCTATTGATAAAATTTCATCGCTAATTAACAAAGAAAATTCTGCTGTTTTAGTTGAAGATGAATCAGGGAATATTGAAATTATTACTCAATATGACATTATAAATGCGATATCGGGGTAAGGATGCTGGTTGAGGAGTAGAAATAGCGAATGGGACATAGAGAATAGGAAATAGAGAATGGAAAATGTTTGCAATTAATTCGAATCATTCTTAAGTCGGTCGTCATTGCGAGGTACGAAGCAATCTTAATGCTTGAGTGATCAACTAGCGGCAGATATATTGCTTGTTACGTGAACGAGAAATCACAAAAAAAATGCCCGGATAATTTTACGAGGGCACTGAAAAAGTCCCTTTTTAAAAAGGATAAAAGGAGTAGAAAATTAGTTTTTCTGCTCCTTTTTTTGTATTTTAAAGTTATATAATTACTGCCTTTAAGATGCTTCTTCAACAACAAAAAATCCAGTTTAGCGAGTTTTCCAGGCTTTATGACCTGATTATTCCTAAGGAGAATTTACTTCGCAAGATTAATGAGCTAATAGATTTTAGCTTTATCTATGATGAGCTAATAGGCAAATACTGCCCGGACAATGGCCGTAATGCTGAGAGTCCGGTGCGCATGTTCAAATATTTGTTATTGAAGACGATCTATACCATTTCTGATGTTGATGTCGTGGATCGTTCCCGCTATGATATGTCCTTTAAATATTTTCTGGAGATGTCCCCTGAAGAAGACGTGATCAATCCAAGCTCGCTGACCAAGTTCCGAAAGCTTCGTCTTAAGGATATGGATCTCTTAAACCTGTTGATTGGAAAAACCGTTTCTTTAGCCCTAGAGAAGGGTATTATAAAATCCAAATCCATCATTGTCGATGCTACGCATTCACTTTCCAGATCCAACCCATATTCACCTATTGAGGTATTAAGACAACGTTCGAAGTTGCTTCGAAGAGCAGTATATTCAATGGATGATGATTTCAAAACCCGGATGCCCCAGAAGAATGAATCAAACGATATCCTAAGGGAAATAGAATACTCTAGCGAACTGCAAAAACTTATCGAGTCTGATGAAACACTAAGTGAGATCCCTGCAGTAAAGGAGAAACTGAACCTGTTAAAGGAAACAGTTGAAGACACCCGGGAGAATTATACAATATCCAAAGATATGGATGCTAGGACTGGCCACAAAACAGCCGACAGCAGCTTTTTTGGCTACAAAACTCATTTGGCAATGACAGAGGAGCGTATTATAACGGCTGCTGTTGTCACATCAGCAGAGAAAGGAGATGGGCCTGAACTACCAAAACTGTTGAACCAGGCCCAGGCAAACGGAATGGAGGTGGATACCATCATAGGCGATGCAGCTTATGCCGGGAAGAACAATCTCAAGCTCTGTGATGTGAAGGGAAATAAGTTAAGGATAGTTGCCAGGATGAACCCTGCCATTACCCATGGCGCAAGAAAAGAGGAAGAAAAGTTTGATTATAACAAAGATGCCGATATGTTCGTATGTCCTGCAGGGCACCTGGCTATGTACAAACGGGTACAGGGCAGAAAGGTAGACAGGAAAAACCAGGCAATGACCTATTATTTCGACGTCGAAAAATGTAAAACATGCCCGCTAAGAGATGGCTGCTACAAGGCAGAAGCTAAAAGCAGAACGTACTCGGTTACAATAAAGCCAGATGAGCATAAAGAACAGGAAATATTCCAGCAAAGCGAGTACTTCAGGGAAAATCAAGACATAGATATAAAATTGAAGCAAAAAATAGTGAATTGAAAAATGTTCATGGATATGACAGAGCAAATTCCTATGGCCTGGAAAACATGAGAATGCAAGGTGCACTTGCGATATTTGTGGTTAATCTTAAGAGAATTCTCAAATTTTGAAAAAAAGGATAATAATCTATATAATTCTATAGATCAAACTAACAGTTTGCTCCAGCTCTCCATATCGAATGGAATGTACGTTATCAAATAAGAAACTGAAATGTCTCAAAAAAGAAAGCGGATGAACAACTTTTAAAAGCTATTCATCCGCTGTTGAGTTTGAAGACCAATTTATGTCTACTTTTTCAGTGCCCTCAATTTTACCCGGGCGTTTTTGCATTATGCTATTTCTCTTTAGTCTATCAGGCTATCAGCATTAGTCTTTCAACTTTAAACCTTCAACTTTGAACTCTAAAAATCTTTAATGGCTTGGCGCATCAGCGTTTACACGCTTAATCTGCGCACCTAAAGCTCTTAAACGCGTATCAATATCCTGGTAACCACGCTCAATTTGCTCAATGTTGTAAATAGTTGATTTACCTTCAGCAGAAAGGGCGGCGATTAACAACGAAACTCCTGCTCTAATATCTGGAGAGGTCATGCTGATACCCCGAAGTTTGTATTTTTTATCAATACCGTTAACAGTAGCACGGTGTGGATCACAAAGAATAATTTGAGCGCCCATGTCAATCAATTTATCCACAAAGAATAAACGACTTTCAAACATTTTTTGGTGAATTAAAACGTTTCCTTTTGCTTGTGTAGCCACAACCAAAACGATACTCAATAAATCAGGAGTGAATCCTGGCCAAGGAGAATCAGCAATCGTTAAAATCGAACCATCTATAAAGGTATCAATTTCATAATGCTTTTGCGATGGCACATAAATATCATCACCTCTGCGTTCTAATTTAATACCCAGTTTCTTAAATACTTCAGGTATTACGCCCAGCTCATCATAACAAACGTTTTTAATAGTGATTTCAGATTCAGTCATTGCTGCCATGCCGATGAAAGAGCCAATCTCAATCATGTCAGGTAACATTCTGTGTTCTGTTCCACCTAGAACCTTAACACCCTCAATGGTTAACAAATTCGAACCAATACCAGAGATTTTTGCACCCATGCGGTTTAGCATTTTACAAAGCTGCTGTAGATAAGGTTCGCATGCAGCATTGTAAATCGTTGTGGTGCCTTTAGCCAAAACGGCAGCCATTACAATATTAGCTGTTCCGGTAACCGAAGCCTCATCTAACAGGATATAAGCACCTTTTAAATCAGTAGCATCAACATTGAAGAAAGCTTTTTTACTATCATAAATGAATTTTGCACCCAACTTTTCGAAACCGATAAAGTGCGTATCCAATCTTCTTCTACCGATTTTATCGCCACCAGGTTTAGGAATTGCAGCTTTACCAAAACGTGCCAACAACGGACCAACAATCATAATTGAACCACGTAAACCACCACCCTTAGCTTTAAAAGTGTCTGATTCAAAGAAATTTAAATTAATGTCTTTTGCTTCGAAGGTATAAGTATCTTTGTCGATGCGCTCAACAGCGACACCCAAATCGCCCAAAAGCTCAATCAGTTTATTTACATCTTTAATATCAGGAATATTGCTGATGGTTACTTTCTCTTGTGTAAGTAAAACTGCAGATAGAATCTGTAAGGCCTCGTTTTTGGCACCTTGAGGAGTGATTTCGCCTTTTAATTTAATTCCGCCTGTTATCTCAAATGCATTCATATATTTTTCTTTTGCTAACCCATTCGTCATGCTGAATTTATTTCAGCATCTATGTCGATGATTCTGAATCAAGTTCAGAATGACGCTGTAGTTATTAGTATTTAGGTTTATTATTATTGTTTCGTCCGCGATTATTATTGTTGTTATTGTTTTGACGATTCTTTCCGTTATTATTATTATTGTTGTTATTCGTTCTTCCGCGGTTATTATTATTAGTATTTTGACGAGGATTCTGAGCTCTAAACTCAACTTTAGCCAAGTTCACACCCTCATCAAGAGATAATAATCCGCCAGAAAGATATTTCAAATCTTTGATTATCGTGTCATCACTTACATTATCCTTGTTCCAGGTAACGTAAGCCATTTTCATAAAGTTCGCGATTCCCTGCACCATAGCTTTTTTATGCTCCGGATTTTCCTCCCGCATAGCTTTTTCAATCAAATTCTCAACCGTTTTACCGTAATGTTTGTAGGTAATCCGCTGCTGAGGATAAGGAAGTGGCTCTGGTTTTTTAAAAGCATTTTCCGGTAAAGGTTTTGGATAAGGGCTTTCTACATCAATCTGATAGCCAGAAATAATGTGCAAGTGATCCCAAAGTTTATGTTTAAAATCGGCAACATCACGTAAGTGCGGTTGCAAAAATCCCATCAGGTCGATAACCGCCTGGGCATATTTATTACGTTCTTCAATAGTTGGTAATTCGCAAATATACTTCACCATATTCTGAACGTTACGGCCATATTCTGATAAAATCAAATGGCTACGCGTAGTATTATAATCAAAATTCATGTACAGATAATTTAATGGATAAATCTTCCGGCGATACGAATTATGAAATAACCAGAGGAGATGAGGTTATGAATTCACCGAAATGTCTATTGCCGGACTTTCGTTATTTATAGTTCAAAGATAATTAAAATTACGATTTTAGGGTTACGATTTTAGATTTTATTTGTAAATGAAGGGTTGTGGTTCTTTTAGGTTTTCAGCCCTGCTTTACATTACAAGCCCTAAAAAATTGTGGCTTCTCATTGCAATCAGGTTTATTTAATAAAGTATTGTGCTTTTAGGATAAAAAATTTAGCTCGGTCCCACGCCGTTTCTAAAAATTATTAGTATGCTGAAAATATAAAAGAAGAATGACAGAATAAAGGCTAGAGTGATTCCAATAATGATTTTATAAATTTTATCAACATTTTTTAATCTATTTAATCTAAAAGTTACTGGTAGCGTAATTATAGGAGTTAAAAAAATCAAATACCAAAAAACTTTACCAATCAAATCAATAAAACTCTCGCTCATACTACAATATTTTTAATTACATCTATGGCGAAAATCTATACTTTAAATTACAAAGATTCTCCGCTTAGGTCGGAGAAGAACGACTTCTCGATTTTCCGTGTCTTCCGTGTTTCCGTGGCAAAAAACTACACTTCATCCGTATTCTTTGGATAATCAAAAAACACCAAATCCCCCGTTCCTCTGCTCAGCATCTTCCATGAATTGAAAGGAAAAGATATTAACACCATTCCTGCTGTTGGGATATTGGCAATATCAGCACCGCTTAATTCATTCGCTAAATCAGTAAACCCAGGGTTATGACCAAACATAATAACGGTATCTGCCTCATCATTCAAACCGTTTACAACTTTCAAAAGTGTAGCTGTATTTGCCTCGTAAATCTCTTCTTCGTATTGAATATCATCAATTTGATAAGCTTCAGCAAAGAATTTTGCTGTAGATTTAGCTCGCTTTGCCGGACTGCTTACCATCAAATCGAATTTGAACCCCTTATTGATTAAGCGTTCTGCCATTTCTGGTGCATTCTCTTTACCACGTTTGTTCAACGGACGATCAAAATCTTTTAAATCTAAATTTGCCCAGTCTGATTTTCCGTGACGAACCAATAATAATTGCTTAGCCATTTAGTTTTTTTTTAATTTTCTTTAAAATCGTTTCAGGATTTATTAAATCCATACAGCTCTCAACACCACACATACATGGTTTGTTTCCATAAATAGAATTTGGCCGATTAGGATGGTCAATTTGGATACAATCGCTTTCCAACTGACCATAGCCTAAAAACCCCGCATAAGGATGTGTCGGGCCCCAAACAGAAACTACAGGAATACCCACCAATGAGGCCATGTGCATACCTGACGAATCCATACTGAGCATCAAATCCAAATTGGAAATAATTGCAAGTTCTTCTGTAAGGTTAAAATTGCCAATTAAATTATGCGTGTTTGGATAAATTTTGGCCCATTGTTCAGCAGTTGCCTGTTCGGTTCTGCCGCCGCCGAAAATAAAAATTTTATAGCCCGAAGCAGATAAGCCAGCAATCACTACCTCCATTTTTTCTAACGGATAAACCTTATAAATGTGCTGTGCAAAAGGGGAGATCCCTAGTTTCTTTTTCGTTTCATCTTTAAATAAATATTCAGCTTTTACCGGTAATTTCTCCGGCTTTTTTTTAAGCTTATGGCTCAGATTAATCTCAAAACCTAATTCGCGGAATACATCAGCATAACGTTCTACAGTTTGTCGTAAGGGTTGAAAAATTTTATTAACAGACCGCGTTAAAGCTTTTTTCTCTACTCTGCCTTTATCAATTCGCTTAATTTTGATACCAGTTAATCGAAAAAAAGTTGCAATCGCTCTGCTTCTCAAATTATCATGCAAATCTGCAATGGCTGTTGGTTTATATTTTCGGAGCGCCTTGTAAAGTTTATACAGCCCGGAAATGCCTCTGTGGATGGTTTTGGGTTGAATGGCATGAAAAGTTAAATTTTCAATGCCATCAAAAAATGGTTCAAAGGCATCACGACTGACCAATATAATTTCTACTGATGGATTTTGCTGAGAAAATTCTTTCAAAACAGAAGCTACCATTGCCACATCGCCCATGGCTGAAAAACGTAAAACGATAATTCTGCTCGTTTTAACCATTGTCTCTTATAAATGATAACTGATAAGCCTGCAGCATTTTGCCGTTTCTCGGTTGATAAAGAAAATACACGCTATGTTTTTTTCTTATTATTTTAGGACAAAGCTGTTTAGTAAAATCGATTTTCGTTTTCGCAGTTAAACCTTCAAAAGCTATTGTGTAATAATGCATTCGAATAGGGGAATCGACATCACTTTGTGGGAAACCATCCTTAAAAGTTGCAGATTTCGTTTTGGCTATAACGATAGAATAATACGTATTAAAAGTTGAGTCATTATGATTTATGAATGAATCATCATAGCTTTTAAACGCACCAGACAAGCTGGAAGAATCTAAATTTAAACTATCAACTTCAATTGGTTTTAAGTAAAGTTTCTTACCTGTTATTTTTGGGAAACAGGGTATTTCCGGATACTCATCTTTTTCTATCTCCAAACTGGTGCCACTTTGGCAACTCGTAAACAGCAATACTAAAACAAATATCCAGAAAAATGATTTTTTAATCATATACCCGCAGTTATACTTTACTGTTATACAACACCGGATTTAGGCTAGGGTCGTTATACATTTTCATTTGTTTATAAACTTTCATGTATTTTTTGCCAGCCTCAATATCAGCCAATAGTTCATTTATGCTTGTCGATAAATCTTCGCGTTGCGTTAATAAAACATTGAGTTTTGTTTGACATTGCTCACGGTGTTCAGCTGATGCACTTTCTCGTTCTGCTTCTTCCTGCATGTGGTATATTTTTAAAGCCAAAATGGAAAGCCTGTCTATAGCCCAAGCCGGGCTTTCCGTGTTGATTTTCGCATTTGGAAAAGCCGAAATCCCGCGATAAAGATTCAAGAAATATCCATCTATAAACTCTACCATGTCGGTACGCACCTGGTTTTGGGCATCAATACGTCTCTTCCATTTCAAACCGTCAACAGGGTCGATCTGCGGGTTACGAACCACATCTTCCATATGCCACTGGGCTGTGTCAATCCAATTTTTAATATAGAAAAGATGTTCTAAAGTCTCGGCATCATAAGGATTTTCAACCGGATGGTCAATATCATCAAACTTATGGTAATCTGTAATTACTTCATTAAAGATGCGGTTGGCAATTTCACTGATCATGAGGCAAAGTTAGGGTTTTTTACAACAGATTTTCACAGGTGAACACCGATTGAGGAATCGTTAAATCCTAAAAGAAAATCTGTGTTGATCCTGTCTATCTGTGGTTATTTATGAAACAACATTTAATCTGCAAATCTGCGGCTAACCTCTTTTAGCGTTAAAATATTCCGTTATTTCCTCTAAAGAAAAAGCATTTAGACATTTATCGGCGCTTAATCCACCTTTGCGGGCCACTAAAATTCCGTAACGCATGTCGTGGAATCCCTCAGTTCTGTGAGCATCGGGGTTTACTGACAGCAAAACGCCTTTTTCCAAAGCATAACGATGCCAACGCCAATCTAAATCCAAACGTAAAGGATTTGCATTAATTTCGATAACGACCTTATTTGCGGCACAGGCATCAATTACTTTTTTATAATCAATCGAGTAACCTGCTCTGCTTAACAACAAACGCCCTGTTGGGTGCCCCAAAATAGTGGTGTAGGGATTTTCAATTGCTTTTAATAACCGGGCAGTCGCTTTGGATTCATCCATTCGAAGGTTGCTGTGCACAGATGCCACCACGAAATCGAAAGTTTTAAGTACTTCGTCGGAATAATCCAAAGAACCATCGCTTAGTATATCACTTTCAATACCTTTAAAAATTTTAAGAGGTGATAATTTCTTGTTCAACTCATCAATTTCGAGATGTTGTGCAAAAACACGTTGCTCATTTAACCCTTTTGCATAAACTGCTGTTTTCGAGTGGTCGCAGATGCCTAAATATTTTAAGTTCAGTGTGTCTTTGCAATAGACCGCCATCTGCTCAAGCGTATGAACTCCATCGCTCCACGTAGAATGATTATGCAAACTTCCTTTTAAGTCTTCGTCCGTGATAAGTTTGGGTAGATTGTTTTCTTTGGCTAATGCTATTTCATCTAAACCTTCACGCAGTTCAGGCTCAATAAATGCTAATCCAGCTTTATTGTAAACAGCCTCTTCACTTTTAAAAGGACCATCGCCAGTCAATTTTAAAACCTGTTCAACGTGTTCGGTATTTCCCGTCAGTTTAAACCATTCTAAATAAAAATCAGATTTATCAACAACAAAAACTTTAATTCTCAAACCAGCTTCCGTTGTAGTAATGAAACAATCTTCGCCAGCAATTAACGAAAGCGGTTCAAAAGTCTCCAGTCTGGTTTGTACTTCCTCTACCTGTTCAGCACCGATTACAAATTCCAACTCATCAATAATTTCGCAAGCACGGCGAAATTGACCCGCAAAGGCTAAGGAAGAATGGTTATCAACTTTAATTAACCATTCGGATATTTGTGCGTATACGGTGTTTGCAAAGCCTTCCACTTGAGCGTAAAGGAATCTACCGTTTGCTGCCAGCTTAAACTCAATAGCATTTTTAATCTCTTCTTGTGTTTTTAAGCCAAAACCTTTCGCTTCAATTAATCGGTTTTCGTTGCAGGCATAATAAAGTTCGCCCATACTTTCAATGCCTAAGGTTCGCCAAATAATTAAAATTTTCTTTGGACCAATCCCTTTGATACTGAGCATTTCTACAACGCCTTCGGGTGTTTCTCCTATAATATCATTTAGTTCTTTAAGTTTGCCGGTTTGCAATAATTCGATGATTTTTCCTGCCAAACTTTTACCAATACCATCAATTTTATCGATCTCATCCAAAGGTTTGTCTTTAAGTGCAAAAGGGAGTTTATCAACCTTAAAATAAGCATTGGCTATTGATTTTATTTTGAATGGATTTACTTCATGTAATTCCATTAACTGCGATAAGAGGCGTAAGGTACGGGCGATGGTTTTGTTTTCCATAAGCTGTAAAATTATGAAATAAAGCGTTAAAACTTTTGGGAGCGGTATTTTTTCAAACAGAATTAATTAATGTGTTGTTCTAGAGTCATGAAATCCTCAAAAATCATCCTTCTTGGCTTGACCATTAGTATGGCAGCTTGTCAATCTTCGGAAAACTCGCAGCATAAAACCGATTCAATCGAAAGTATTGAGTCGGGCCCAGGCCGCATAGTCGATTCTCGCTATTTGATTGTTCCAGGTCGCTCAGTGGGTGAAATTTCTCTGGGTGAGAATATGGAAAAAGTAGGAGCGTTGCTTGGTAAACCCGATGCTGGCGATGCGGCAATGGGCAAGGCCTGGGGTATTTGGTTTAGCAAAGATTCTGTAGGTGAACAAGGAGGTGAAATTGCTGTTTATTCATCTTATCGAGATTCGTCCATGCGAGTGAAAGATGTGAAACAAATTAGAATTACTTCACCGAAGTACAAAACCCAGGATGGTTTCACTGTTGGATTAAATGAATCGCACACGAAATTGAAATTCCCTGCTATGGAACGAATTTCTACTTATTTAAATGAGCGAAAAGATACCGTGACCGTTTACGATGCCAAGCAAGACGGGATTGGATTTGATTTTTTGAAAGGAAAAAGTATTTCTCTAACTGTTCATCCGATGAATCAATCGGTTAATGGAACTTATTTGACTTTACATCCGGAGTGGAAAATGATTGAATAAGTTGGAATAGGGAACAGGGGATAGAGAATTGAAAAGGGGAATAGGAAAAAGGGAAAAAGTAAGAGCGGAGTTGGTCGATGCCATAATCTCTCTTACTTTTTCCATTAAGTATTACTTTATAACTGCTTCAAAAGGCATCCTTGCCTGAATTCCTGAACTGGCAATAACTTTTTTCATTTGCTGATAAAGCATATAATTATCGCCCAACTCTTGTTTGGTGTAGTAAGTCTTGATCCTGTCTGTACTTTCATCCATAAACGATTTCAAAGGATCGACAACATCAGGGTATTCCACCACTTTGTATTCCTTTATTTTTGCTTTTTTTGCTGCAGCCTTAATCGCGTCGTTGAAACTTCCAATTCTATCAGCCAAACCAATTTGAACGGCGTCGGTTCCAATCCAAACGTGGCCACCACCAATGCTATCAATATAAGCTTTGCTTTTCTTTCTGCCATCTGCCACGCGACTTACAAAGCCACTATAAATTCTGTTTAGTTCATTTTGAATAATGAATCTTTCTCCAGCAGTCATCGGGCGGTTTGTTGCCATAATATCAGCGTATTTGCCGGTTTTGACACCATCGAAAGTAATTCCCAATTTGTTGGTCATCAAGTTTTGAAAATTTGGAATGAGGCCAAATACACCAATAGATCCGGTAATAGTGTTTGGCTGAACAAAAATGCTATCGGCAGCACAACCGATGTAATACCCCCCAGATGCCGCAACATCGCCAAATGAAGCGATAACAGGTTTTTCCTTTTTTGTTAATACGATTTCTCTCCAAATCACATCCGATGCTAATGCACTACCGCCCGGAGAATTTACACGGATTACAACTGCTTTAATGTCATCATCTAAACGAGCTTTACGAATTGTTCTCGAAATGCGTTCTGAACCAATTTGGTTATCGTTGCCCTCGCCGCCACTAATTTCGCCATTGGCATAGATTACTGCAACTTTATCCTTTCCAGAACCCGTTTCGATATTGTTCTTAACATAATCATTAATAGACACAGTACGTACATTTTCGCCTCTGGTTCTGCCTGATAATCCCTTTAATTCTTCTAAAATTTGATCTTTATATTTTAGTGCATCAACCATTTTAAAGTTAACCGCATCCTGAGGTTCTCTAACTCTATAATCATCAGCAATTTTGTACAAACTATCTTTTTGAATATCTCTGCTTTTAGCAATATCAGTTAAAAATGTATTGTACAAACCACCCACATAAGCGGTAACTTGTTTACGGTTATAATCACTCATTTTATCTAAAATGAAAGGTTCTACCGCACTTTTGTAATTACCAACACGAATCACCTGCATTTCTACGCCTACTTTTTCCAGCGTACCTTTAAAAAATGTGAGTTCAGAACTAAAACCTTTAAATTCCAAAGCTCCTTCGGGATTTAAATAAACTTTATCAGCAGCAGATGCCAGATAATATGCGCCTTGGGTAAAAACCTCACTGTAAGCAATAATTTTTTTATGTGATTTTTTGAAATCAATTAAAGCATTTCTTACCTCACGCATAGTGGCAAAACCAGCATTCGGACTGCTCACATTCAAATAAATACATTTAATATTGTCATCAGTTTTAGCCCTTTGAATAGATTTTAACAAATCATTTAATCCAATTCCGTCTTTTTCGGTACCCCCAACAATGGGCAGATTTCCAAACGGATTTTTTGGAGTACGTTCTGTAATGGGTTGGTCTAAGTTTAAAAATAGTACCGAGTTGTTTGATACATTAACGGTTTTATCACTATCGATGGAAGAAATAGCTCCAACGATAATTACAAAGATGATGATGAAAACAATAACTGCTGATAGGAAAAATCCTAGCATTGAGGCAAATAGATACTTGAAAAAATCTTTCATTTAAATGTTAATTTTGTGCCGTAAAGATATAAAAATACATGATGCTTAATACGGCTTTAGAGTACCAAACCGCTTATTTGTTACTGGGTGGAAATTTGGGTGATAGAGAAGATAATTTGCGTAAAGCAATTGCACTCATAGCAGAAAATATAGGCTCAGTAGTTTCAATTTCCGCTTTGTATGAAACTGCAGCATGGGGCAAAACTGATCAACCCTCATTTTTAAATCAAGCCGTAGCCGTTGAGACTAACTTTCCTGCTATTGAAGTTTTAGACAAGGCACTAGAGATTGAAAAAAAATTAGGCAGAGTTAGGAAAGATAAATGGGGAGAGCGTTTAATTGATATTGATTTAATTCTATATGGAAATGAGGTTATTGATATCAAAAATAAACTTCAGGTACCTCATCCGCATATGCAAGAAAGAAGATTTGTAATGGCGCCCCTGGCTGAAATTGCCCCAGCTGTTGTACATCCCATTTTGGGGAAAACTCTTTTGGATATTTTTGAAAATATTACAGATAAATTAGACGTTAAGAAATTGTAAATATCTAGCTTTGTTATATGCAAGAGAATCATGATAATCATCCCTTAGATTTATCATATCTTAAAGAAATGGTTGGTCATAATCCAGAATTTATGATCGAAGTTTTTGACACGTTTATTGAACAAACGCCTTTCTATCTGGCCGAGTTGGAAGATGCTTTATCAAGTGAAAATTGGGATAACGTAGGCAATTGTGCGCATAAAATTAAGCCAACATTTAGCTATGTGGGACGGAGCGATGTTAAAGATTTTGTTCAGTCTATCGAAGACAATGCCCGAAATCAGATCGCGGTGGAGCAAATTCCCGCAGATGTTGAATGCTTGAAAGCCTTGTTAGTCGAGATCTATGCTCAATTGGAAGTCGCTAAAAATGAGATTCAATCTAACTGATAACTGATTTTTTGAAAAGCTCAAGTTTGGCTTTAGTTTAAATTATTATTCAGGATTACGTTAAAGCAGGCGTTGCCCTGAATTTATTTCAGGCTATTTAATGAAAGAGATGCTGAAACAAATTCAGCATGAGGATGAAGTAAAAAATTACTTGCAACTATTTCGAACTTATTATATTGCTGCGGCCAGCACCTCTAAAATGTAGGATTGATAAACTGATATAGAGTACCAAAACAAAAGGAAGGGCGGCGAAGTGTAAGACAGCAATTAGCACTGCTGATATCATTAGAAAAATGAATTTTAATTTATTTTTTGCCCAGCTCAAATCACTAAACTTCAAAGAGAAAATCTTGATCTCACTAATCAAGAGAAAACTACTAATTGCAGTGATGGCAACTAATAGCATCGTAGAACCAATTACCTGAGGATAATCCATCGAAATAAACGGTAACGAACAGATAAACAGCGTATTCATTGGCGTATTTAAGCCAATAAAATCTTCGGTTTGGCGCTCATCATTATTAAATTTTGCTAATCGCAAGGCTGAAAAAACAGTAATAAAGAAACCTAAATAGGGTAAATATTCAGAAGTATAATCACTGGCTTTTAGCAGCTGAAACATAATCACGCCTGGTAAAAAACCAAAACTTACCATGTCTGCCAACGAATCCAAATCTTTTCCAATCGCCGACTTTACATTCAACAATCGGGCAGCCATTCCATCAAAAAAATCGAAAATGCCCGAAAGAATGACGAAATAGGCAGCGGTTTGTAAATCGCCTTTAAAAGCAAAAACGATTCCGATACAACCAGAAAACAGATTTGCACAGGTAATCGCATTAGGGATATGCCTTTTCATTTATTTTGAGTTGAAAGTATAAAGTTAAAAGTTTAAAGTGGCTGGATTCGCATTTCGAAAACTTTCAACTTTAAACCTTTAACTTTTAACACTCTACTAGCTGTTCATCGAAATTAAAAATTCTTCATTGCTTTTTGTACCTTTTATCTGAGCTTGTACAAATTCCATCGCCTCTTGGCTATTCATATCTGCCAGGTGGTTACGTAAAATCCAAACACGTTGTAGAATATCTCTGTCTAGCAACAAATCATCTCTACGAGTACTCGAAGCTGTTATATCAATAGCAGGGAAGATACGTTTATTCGATAATTTACGGTCTAATTGTAATTCCATGTTACCAGTTCCTTTAAATTCTTCGAAGATCACTTCGTCCATTTTAGAACCTGTATCGGTTAATGCAGTGGCTAAAATCGTTAATGAACCTCCGTTTTCGATGTTCCGGGCAGCACCAAAGAAACGTTTTGGTTTATGTAATGCATTAGCATCAACACCACCAGATAAAATTTTACCCGATGCAGGAGCAGTGGTGTTGTAAGCACGTGCTAAACGTGTAATCGAATCTAAAAGGATAACCACATCGTGTCCGCTTTCTACCAAACGCTTGGATTTTTCTAAAACAATGTTGGCAATTTTTACGTGTCGTTCAGCTGGCTCATCGAAAGTAGAGGCAATAACCTCAGCCCTTACGCTACGAGCCATATCGGTAACCTCTTCCGGGCGCTCATCAATTAAAAGGATAATTAAATAAACTTCTGGATGATTTTTAGCAATTGCATTTGCAACCTCTTTTAATAAATTGGTTTTTCCGGTTTTTGGTTGAGCTACAATTAACCCACGTTGTCCTTTACCAATTGGTGTAAACAAATCCATAATACGGGTAGAGTAGTTGCTGTTATCCGTAAAAAGATTTAATTTTTCGGTTGGAAAGAGTGGTGTTAAATAATCGAAAGGTACGCGGTCACGAACTTCGGCAGGAATTCTACCATTAATGGTTTCTACACGAACTAATGGGAAATATTTTTCGCCTTCTTTCGGCGGACGAATACTTCCTTTAACGGTATCGCCAGTTTTTAAGCCAAAAAGTTTAATTTGTGATTGAGATACATAAATATCATCAGGAGAGGTTAAGTAGTTGTAATCTGCAGAGCGTAAGAAACCGTAACCATCAGGCATAATTTCTAAAACGCCCTCGTTTGTAATTACGTTATCGAAATCTAAGTTAGAGTAACTGTTTTCGTTTTTGTGGTGGTTACCGCCTCCAGGTTGTTTCTGCTGGCGGTTATCTTCACGTTGAGGTTTTTCTTGCTTTTCTCTTGGCTCTTGTTTTTGTCTCGGAGCCGCAGGAATCACTTCCGCCGATTCTTCAATTAAAGCAGAAATTGGTTTGCTTCCACCGTCTTCCGATTCAACAATTCTGTCTGGTTGTCTTTCTGGTTGTTGTTGGTGTTGCGGCTCATCAAACAAAGTAACCGAATCTCTTCTTCTTTCAATTGGAGCTGCAGGTTCATCTTTACTTAATCTTGCTCTTTTTTTAACCGGTTTTTCTGGTTTTTCTAGAGTAGAAGGAGCAGCAGTGGCTGATGCAGCAACTTTTGTAGTTTTTTCTGCTTTGGCTGCTTTAGTTTTTGGAGCAGGAGCAACTGCAACCGGTTCGCTTTCGCTGTATGGATCTGCTCCTGTGCCTGCTTTAGCTGCATTTATGATTTCTTGCTGGTGTAACAGTACTTCAACAAGGTCAATTTTTCTAAGGGATTCGGCACCTTCAATGCCATAAGATTTTGCAAGCTCACGTAATTCTGGTGTGAGCTTATCATTTAATTCTGTTTTACTAAACATTCTAAATATATATGTTTCAAGAAATTTTTCATTTGTTTACAACGGATGCTTCCTGTCATAAAATGTGCAAAGGCTTCTCTTGTGATTGCGTAAGCCCAGCGGTTTTTTTGTGTATAAATTCTTAAGGCTATAAAACTGTGATGAGCTGGCTAATAGATATACTCAAAATGTTTCATAAATGTTTACGAGCTGAATAAAAACGATTTTCGCTTTTAAAAAATGGTAACAAAAAACAAGTCTTGATAAAATTTTTCTGGGATATTCAGATAAACGGTTGAGAATTATGTTGCAATTGTATGTATTTGAAACGTAATCCGCAAGAAAAAGTTTAAAATGTTTATAAAAATAATGTATGTGAAAATATTTTTGTAGCTCTAAAAACTTAAAAAACCTCATATTTGCAGCAAATAAGCACTTATATGACTAAGCAACAACTTTTCGAGCAGATACAAAAAAAGCGTTCATTTTTATGTGTCGGATTGGATTCTTCATTGGATAAAATTCCAAAACACTTGCTGAAATACGAAAATCCAATTTTGGAATTCAATAGACAGATCATAGATGCGACAAAAGATTTGTGTGTTGCTTATAAACCAAACACTGCATTTTATGAGTGTTATGGTAAGAAAGGTTGGGAAACTTTAATCGAAACATGGAAGTATATCCCACAAGATATTTTTTCTATTGCTGATGCAAAACGTGGCGATATTGGTAATACTTCTGCCATGTACGCAGAAACTTTTTTTAATGAGCAATCATCCGAAATGAGTTTCGATTCGGTTACCGTTGCACCGTATATGGGCAGCGATTCGGTTACACCATTTCTAACTTTTAAGGACAAATGGGTTATTCTTTTAGCCTTAACCTCAAATTCTGGTCATGCCGATTTCCAATTACAGCAAATTGGCGAGGATAGACTTTTTGAAAAGGTATTAAAAACCTCACAACAATGGGCAAGCGATGAACAAATGATGTACGTTGTTGGCGCAACCCGTGGTTCTGCTTTTGCAGATGTACGCAAATTGGCTCCAAATCATTTTCTTTTGGTTCCGGGTGTTGGTGCACAGGGAGGAGATTTGCAGGAGGTTTGCAAGTACGGCTTAAATGCGCAATGCGGATTATTAATTAATTCTTCACGGGGAATTATTTATGCCAGTAATGGCGAAGATTTTGCAGAAAGGGCAAGAGAAGAGGCTTTAAAATTGCAGCAGGAAATGGAACAGATATTGGTGAACGCAAATATTGCTTAGCTACAGCTTCACAGATTGTTCCAATCAAAATTTTTATTGGCCACGAAAACGGCAACTTAAATTTATTTCCGTGTTTTCTGTGTTTCCGTGGCAAACTTCTAACCAACCATGAAATCCAAAATAGATTTAAAACTTATCCTTGCCTTAACTGGCGTTGCCTTAATTTGGGGAACAACCTATTTGGGTATCCGTGTTGCCGTAGAAAGTATTCCTGCCTGGTATGTAACAGCCATTCGCCAAACAATTGCATCTTTAATTATTCTAATCATCCTTATCAAACAGAAAGAATTAAAGTGGATAGGATGGGCAAGTTTTAAAAGGCAAATATTGCTTTCTATTTTGATGGTTGTAATAGCGAATGGTATGACCACTGTCGCCGAAAAAACGATTCCAAGTGGATTGACTTCTTTGATAAACGCCACTTCGCCTCTTCTGGTTTTTCTGGGTTGCGTTTTCCTGGGGATTCAAAAACCGAGTTTAAAGGGGGGTGTTGGTGTGTTTGTTGGTTTCCTTGGAATCGTCTTCATTTTTCGGGATGGTATTAGCGACTTGCTAGAACCGGGCTACAGAAATGGGATTTTGTCATTAGTGATCGCCGTTTCCGGGTGGACAATCGGTACCATTTACTCGAAAAAACATAGCGGGAAACCGCAGTACATATTTTTAAATCTTTTTTATCAATTTGTATTCTCTGCAATTGTTCAACTGGGTTTAGCCTTGATTTTTTCTGGCAAGGCTGAGGTAAGCTCCTGGAAAACCGAAAGTATCTTTGCTGCGGTTTACCTTGCAGTATTTGGCTCGGTGCTAGGCTATTTCTGCTATCACTATGCATTGAAAAAGGTTTCTGCATCCGAGGTATCTATCCTAACTTATTTTAATACAGTTATCGCAATATTTTTGGGATGGTTAATTTTAAATGAACATGTTGGTATAGATTTAATTGTTGCAACTGTTTTGATTATTGCTGGTGTTTTTATCACGAATTATAAGAAGAAAGCGGAAGTAGTTTAATATTCTTTTCGTTATTTCCACCATAGTGGAGACATCTTCAAACGAAAACTGAACTATATTCACGGCGCCGAATAAATTAAACCAAAACTTTAAGGAATATTTCATTATCTTCAATAATAAATTTTCCTGAGGATTTTCTTCATTATGTTTGGCAATTTAGATCGTTTGACAATAATGATTTGAAAACGGCTAATGGAGAAAATCTGAAAATCATTCATCAAGGTCTTCTAAATAAGAACGCTGGTGCTGATTTTAGTAACAGTAAAATACATCTTGGTGAAACGATTTGGCAGGGAATATTGAAATTCATATCAAGGCTTCAGATTGGTTAAAGCACAATCATCAAACCGATGCGGTTTAGATAACGTAATACTGCATGTGGTTTATGAGAATGATATAGAAATTAAACGAATGGATGGGTCTGTTCTGCCTGTCTTTGAATTAAAAAATCGCATTGCGAATGAATTAATTGAGAAGTACCAAAATCTGTTTCTAACACTGACTGATTTTCCCTTCATCGCTCAAATTAGAACTGTAGATAAATTAATTGTCGATTCATTTTTATCAAGAACATTAATCGAGAGATTTGAGCAGAAAACACATACGGTAATAGAAACACTCAGCGAGTTAAATGGCAATTGGGATGAAATTTCCTACCGGTTCATGGCCCGAAACTTTGGTTTCAAGGTAAATGCTTTACCTTTCGAACTCTTCGCGAAGGCGATACCACAGCGAATCTAAAGCAAGCATAAAGATAATTTACTATTAATTGAGGCTTTAGTGTTCGGTTCAGCCGGCTTTTTAAATGATAATTTTAAAGAAGAATATCCTGCAACGCTTAACGAGATTCCAGTTTATCCAAAAGAAATATAAAATACAACCCATTGAGGTTTCCGTTTGGAAATTTATGCGGATGCGGCCACAAAATTTCCCCACCATTCGTTTAGCGCAATTTGCTACATTAATTGTAAAAGCAAATCATCTATTTTCGAGAGTGATGGAGATCAGTGGTGTTGCTGAGCTTCGTGGGTTGTTCGAAAACCTTCCTGTAAATGACTTTTGGAAAACACACTACCATTTTAAAAAAGAAACGCAGGAAGTAAGTATTCAAATAGGTAAAACATCAATTGATAATATTTTGCTTAACACTGTCGCTTTGTTTCTATTTGCTTATGGCAAACATACCGGGACACAATTCTATGTGAGCAGGGCGATTAAGTTATTAGAAAGGTTACCCTCAGAGCGAAATGCAATTACTGAAAAATTTACCGCTGCAGGTGTAATAATAGATAACGCTTTTGCATCGCAAGGGATTTTGCAATTGAAAAAACAATATTGCGATCAGAAAAAATGTCTATCTTGTGGTATTGATATAAAAATTTTAAAGCAGGCATAACTACTTAAATTTAACCAAACTTTCTACCTTATAAATTGGTTTATCCATTATGGAATTTCCACACGAACTTAAAGAGCTTTATCCCGACAAAATTATCGAAGTGAGAGGCAATGCTGATGCTTTGACAGTGATATTGAATGCCGATGTTGATATAGAAAAATTTAAAAATGATTTGAAGAAAAAGTATTCAGGTTTAGAAGAACAACAAATTTTGTTCATTAAACATGAAAACAGGCAAGACTTCGAAAAGCTCATTTTAGAATAGTGCAACTCCGAGTCTAACCGAAATAATTGTTAAATTAGTGCTGATACTTCACCTTTCTTTTTTGATATTGATAAACAATAAATAAAATGAGCTAACCATGTTTCAAAGAATCATCACCTATTTCGAGCAACAAAGTTTTGGCGTATCTACATACCTGGCCAATAAACTAAATATGAGTACGGCGAAAGTACGTTTGTTTTTTATTTATTCCTCTTTCCTGGCTGTAGGTTTTCCGATTCTGTTTTATTTCCTGGCAGCGGTTGTTTTGGATATTAGAACCTACATGAAAAAGATTAGGTTAAGAATTTGGGAGTAGAATCCCAAACCCCTGAAGAGTTTTCCCTTTCTAGTGTTTGATTAATGCGCCTCAGTTATACCTCTTCATTTTAAAACAGGTATCTTCAACCTTATACTTCTTGCTTTTCATTCCCACTTTAGGGGGCTACTCCTCCCTCAAAATCTCTGCAATTTCATTAAATCCCTTTTCTGCGGCTAAATCTGCTGGCAATTTCCCCCCTTCCATGCGTAAGCCTACTTCTGCTCCATGTTCTAAAAGCACGATGATTAATTCAATGTTCCCCAATTGTGCTGCGGTATGTAAAGGTGCTAAGCCAGCTTTCTGACAAACGTTAGGATAAGCACCGGCATCTAAAAGCATCTTCGTGATGTTAATGTTATTAGCCGCAACTGCGGAATGAATCGGAAAAACATTAAATCCATTCTTAGATGCTAAGTTCACATCTGCACCTTTGAGTACCAGAAATCTTGCTAATTCTTCATGACCAAAGTAACAGGCTAGACCCAATGGCGTAAATCCATCTTCAGAGAATTTATTAACATCATCAGGGTTTTGGAAAATAAGTAGGGTAGCGATATCGAATTTGCCAACAGCGCAAGCTTCAAACAAAGTCAGCTGATTAGAAAATTCTGCAATTATATCTGCTATGCTTTGCTTTTTATAATAACAGGCTAGTAGCAATGGAGAAATGTGATGAGAAGTATTCGTATTTGCCAGTTGTGGATTTTGAATCAAAATCTTTTTTACCGCCTCCAAATTTCCTGCTTCAATTTGTTCTTCGAGTTCCGATATACTCATGTTATTGATTTTAGTACAAATAATCGATTTAAATTAACAAAAAAATAATGGAGTTTGAAACCTCAGCTTAAAATATATAGAAGCGTAGAGGCAAAGCACAAGACATACGATTTTGCAGGAGCAGGGTTTTGATAGAGTTTAGAACGTTGGTTAAATAAACCCGATAAAAGCGGAAATACTTTTTCGTTGTTACAATCTTGAATACGTTGTCATTCTGAGGCACGAAGAATCTGCAAGCTATGAAACAGATTCTTCGTGCCTACCATTGACGTTTCTAACTTTCCGTCTTTGCGAAATCGATTTTTCATCGATAGAAGCTCCAGAGGAATGCCTTTGACACAATCTCCCTTGTTGTATTCTTTTATTAAAGGAGATTGCCTGGTGCCTCGCCTGCCTGCCGCAGGCAGGCAAGACCGTTCTTAACGTCATTTATATTGATTTTCATGAAATAAATTACCCCTCACAATAACAGAAGTTTGATAAAAATTGTAGCGGATGGCAGGGCTACAGCTGCGATAAAAAACCGAACATGCTTTTTTAAAATAAAAATCCCGTTTAACCTCTCCAGGCAAAACGGGATAAAACCTAAAACAAAATCCGTTTCATTTGACAAAACGTACAACTTGTGTGTTGTTAAAATAATAGACAAGTTTTTCTGTTTAAGGTTTAATACTGGTTTAATAATTTTATTTATTTTAAGGCTGATTTAAAAACGCAAGAGATACAACTATATATTTTATATTTGTTCAATATTAACATTAGTACAGAAAATGGCGGTAAGGGGAAACCAGTTTAAAACCAACACATTCAGAGATAAAGGTGCAGAAAATGCGTCAGGTAGGCCATCGTCAAATCGCCAGCCGAAAGAAAAAAGAGAATATTTACCAAGTTTCGACTTGCAGGATGGACGCGCAATAAAAATTGTAGGCCTGTTTTTTGTTATCCTTTCACTTTACTTTTTAATAGCTTTTACATCTTATTTATTTACCTGGCAAGATGACCAGAGTTATGTTATTGATGCCAACGGCGGCTGGGGAAATTTGTTTAAAACAGCTGAGGAACTTAAAGATTCGGGCGTTACTATTCCGGTTGTACAAAACTGGTTAGGTAAATTTGGTGCCTTATTATCTCATCAATTTATTTACGAATGGTTCGGTATTGCTTCGTTTTTATTTGTATTGGCTTTCTTCATTATCGGATACAGATTGTTATTCAAGGTTAAGATTCTTTCCATTTCTAAAACTTTAGGATACAGTTTTTTCTTCTTATTGTTCATCTCGCTTACCTTAGGTTTTGCTCACGGCTTTTGGTCGGAGTCGCCACATTATGTTGAGGGGGAATTCGGTTATTGGAGCAATAAGTTATTGGCGGCGCAAATAGGGGCAGCTGGTGTAGCTGGCTTAATTGCTTTCGCCGGTTTAACAATTTTGATCATCGCTTATAACATCGATTTTAAATTTCCAGAGCGTAAGGAAAAAGAAGTTTATCTGGATAACGAAACGCCTGATTATGTAAATGAGGTGAGGGAAAAATTTTCTCAAAATAAAGAGGTGGAGGAGGCATCGGCACCGATCGAGTTTCCTTTGCGTGATAAACCGTCCGTAAGCACCGAACGCAGACAGCAAAATGTAGTGATACAGCCCAACCGTTACGAAGCAAAAGAGCAAGAAGAAGAGGTAATTGCCCCTGTAACTTTATCGCCGCTGGCTACGAATTTGCCATTATCAACAGCAGCAACAGCAGCCACCTCTATGCCTTTAACAGTGGAGCCAACTATTCAGGAGGAAGAAAAGGAACCTGCATTTACAATTGAAAAAACGGAAGAAGAGAAAAAATCGGAAGATTTAGTTGAACAATTTGGTAATTATGATGAGAAGCTAGATTTAGCGGGTTATAAATACCCGACAGTTGATTTGCTAGAGAATTATGGTACCAATAAAATTTCTGTCAACGCCGAAGAGCTGGAAGCCAATAAAAATAAAATTGTAGAAACGCTTAATCATTATAATATTGAAATTGATAAGATTAAGGCTACAATTGGTCCAACGGTTACACTTTATGAAATTATTCCAGCGCCAGGCGTAAGGATTTCGAAAATTAAAAACCTGGAAGATGATATTGCGCTTTCATTAGCTGCGCTGGGTATTCGTATTATTGCGCCAATGCCTGGAAAGGGAACAATAGGTATCGAGGTTCCAAATCAACATCCAGAAATGGTGCCGATGCGTAGCATTTTGAACACCGAAAAATGGACTTCCAACACCATGGATTTGCCGATAGCTTTAGGTAAAACCATCAGCAATGAAGTTTTTATAGCTGATTTGGCTAAAATGCCCCATTTATTAGTGGCCGGGGCTACGGGTCAGGGTAAGTCGGTTGGGATTAACTCCATTTTGGTTTCGCTGTTATTCAAAAAACACCCTGCACAATTAAAGTTTGTATTGGTCGATCCTAAAAAGGTGGAGTTAACTTTATTTAACAGAATTGAGCGCCATTTTTTGGCTAAACTACCTGGAGAAGCCGATGCGATTATTACCGATACTAAGAAAGTGGTTAATACACTGAATTCGCTTTGTATTGAAATGGATCAGCGTTACGATTTACTGAAAGATGCGCAGGTTAGAAATTTAAAAGAGTATAACGATAAATTTATCAAGCGGAAGCTGAACCCAAACAACGGGCACCGTTTTTTACCTTTCATCGTTTTAGTTGTTGATGAGTTTGCCGATTTAATGATGACGGCTGGTAAAGAAGTAGAGGCGCCCATAGCCCGTTTAGCGCAGTTGGCCCGTGCCATTGGTATTCACCTAGTTTTAGCCACCCAACGTCCATCGGTAAATATTATAACCGGTACCATTAAGGCCAATTTCCCTGCAAGGTTAGCATTTAGGGTGCTTTCGAAAATTGACTCAAGAACAATTTTAGACAGTGGCGGTGCAGATCAGTTAATTGGCCGTGGAGATATGCTTTTATCTACCGGAAGCGACTTAATCAGGCTACAGTGTGCTTTTGTTGATACACCGGAAGTAGATCGGATTTCTGAATTTATTGGTAATCAACGCGGCTATTCGGATGCCTACCAATTGCCAGAATACATAGACGAGGCTGGAGAAGGTAGTAAGGCCGACTTCGATCCGAACGAGCGTGATAAGTTTTTTGAGGATGCTGCCAGATTGATAGTGATGCATCAGCAAGGCTCTACATCATTAATTCAACGTAAGCTGAAGTTGGGTTACAACCGTGCTGGTAGAATTATCGACCAGTTGGAAGCTGCCGGAATTGTTGGTCCGTTTGAAGGAAGTAAAGCTCGGGAAGTTTTATATCCAGATGAATATTCTTTGGAACAGTTCTTGAATAGTATGGATGACAAGAGCTAGATTAAACCAATACTAAAAAAATCGCTCTAACATTTCAAAGAAAAAATTTAATATAAGATGAAGAAATTAATTTCAGCATTAATGGTTGTAGTTGCTTTTACAACATCAACTTATGCTCAAACTGATGCAAAGGCGAAGGCGATTTTAGCAGAAGTAAGTAAAAAATACAAATCGTATAACATTGTGAAAACAGATTTCTCTTTCACTTTGGATAATCCGAAAGCTAAGGTAAAAGAAACACAGCAAGGTACTTTGTATGTGAAAGCCAATTCCAATAAGTACAAAGTCGCAATGACAAATCAAGAATTATTTAGCGATGGTAAAAGCCAATGGACTTACCTTAAAAAGGACAAAGAAGTGCAAGTGAGCAATGTAGATAACAGCGGCGATGCCATTAATCCTGCAAAAATCTTTACCGTTTACGAAAAAGGTTTTAAATACATTTATACGGGCGAAGAAAAAGTTGGAGCGAAAACCTATCAAATGATAGATTTGACTCCGGTAGATGCAAAGAAATCAATTTTTAAAGTTCGTTTAAGTATTGATAAGGCTGCTAAGCAAATTGCGAATGTGGTGTTGTTTGATAAAAATGGAAACAAATACACTTACAATGTGAAAACTTTTTCTCCTAACGTAAATATCCCGGAAGCTACTTTTGCATTCGATGCAAAAAAATATCCAGGTGTTGAAGTAGTAGATTTAAGATAATTTTTTTTCCGCTTTGCGGGACATAATTTTAGAAGGTTCAGTTGGAAACAGCTGAACCTTTTTCTGTTGCAAGATGTACCAATCGACTTTTGTTGCTCTAAACGCGGTGAGGAATCTCTTCTATGGTCGCAGGTCATCTGAGTCTCTCTAATCTTTAAAATAAGCCTTAACAAAAGCGATTAAAAAAATCATGCCTGTCTTTATGAATGCTGCATAGATTTCTCTAAGTTTGTTGCAATGTCGTTGCCACTAACAAACCATACTTTAGAGAAGCTAGAGCAATTGCTTTTTGCGATGGGTTTTAAGGTTCGCTATGAAAAGGGTAACTTTAAAACGGGTTCTTGTCTTCTGGAGCATAATAAGATTATCGTGGTTAATAAATTCTCCAATTTGGAAGGAAAAATAGCAGCTTTAGTTGCTTTGGTTAAGCAAACCAATCCTAATGAAAATATATTAGACGAAAAGCAACGACATTTTTTTCATTCTTTACAACAAATCGAATTATTTTAATGCAAGCGCAGGTAGCAGATTATAGATGTAGAAAGGAAGTTTCATTACGATGAAAATTACTTTTTTAGGCACCGGTACATCACAAGGGGTTCCTGTAATTGCATGTAACTGCGAAGTTTGTACATCTACCGACAAAAAAAACAACAGGTTAAGAACATCAATTTTAATTGAAACTAACGACAAAACTATTGTTGTCGACAGTGGTCCTGATTTTCGTTATCAGCTCTTGCGTGAAAAAGTGAAGAATTTGGATGCGGTTTTATTTACCCACGAGCATAAAGATCATATTGCTGGTTTAGATGATATTCGGCCTTTTAATTATTTACTCCATAAGGTTATAGATGTTTATGCTACAGAACGTGTTCAAGCTGCTTTAAAAAGAGAATTTTATTACATTTTTGCAGAAACTAAATATCACGGTTTGCCGCAAATTAATCTTCACACCATTAACAACGGCGAAGATTTTAAAATAGGGGAGAATACGATCATACCATTTGAAGTCATGCATCATTTATTGCCGATCACGGGTTATCGGATTGGCGATTTTACTTATATCACTGATGCGAAAACTATTCCCGAAGCTAGTTTTGAAAAAATAAAGGGAACAAAAATATTGGTGCTAAATGCCTTGCAGCATGAACCACATATTTCTCACTTCACCTTAAACGAAGCGATGAAATTTTCGCAAAAGGTTGGTGCAGAGATTACTTACTTAACGCATATCAGTCACAATTTGGGTTTGCATGAATCCGTAGAAAAGCATTTGCCAACTAACATCAGGTTGGCTTACGATGGATTGAAAATTCAATTGTAAATCTCTGTTTCCAAAACCTAAAAAAAAATTATATTTGCACTCCACTTACTCGGGTGGCGAAATTGGTAGACGCACCAGCTTGAGGGGCTGGCGCCCGTACGGGTGTGGGAGTTCGAATCTCCTCTCGAGTACTTTCGTGAATGTTAAAGCCCTGTAAATTAAATATCTACAGGGCTTTTTTTGCGCAAATACGTTTTAGGAACAGTTATATTCTTCTGCTTGAAATAAATAGTCTAACCACTTTGACCTAGGCAATTACTCCATTTGGTCAATAGATATGTTTGTCACTCTTACTGCTTGATAGATAAATCTTGAAAGATCATCGTTTCTTTTAACTAATCAATTTGTAAGCTTATTCTTCCCGATTTATCACATACAAATAGGATAGCAAAATTACCTTACTTCCATTTTTAGAAGTTTAATCACTTATTATTACTTTAGCAGTTATGCAAGTCTTATCAATATTATTATTCCTTTAACAACTTTTTACGGTGAGTTTGAGGTACTGATAAAAAAAATCGGAAATACACGTTTATATAGAAAAGCGAACTGGAAAAAAGATTTTGCAAAAACAGTTAAAAAGAAAGAAGACCTTTCGTTGAGTCATGGTGAGGTCTACTCTGCAGTTTATTTGACTTCTGTAGAATTCCAGAAACATCGTGATACGGATATCTTTGACGATGTTTTTTGCATCCATGCCATCGCAGTGCGAGGAGGGCGGGTATCAGAGAGTGAACTTGAGAACCTAAGCCTTCGGGTAATCTCAAAAACTCTAGATAAAAATATTAAGAGTTTCATCAATCAATTACAACGACACCTTAAAGAAAGTGATAATTACGGTGAAGGTGTAGGCAATGGAATGCTATATGGCAGAACCTTTTACAACCGATCAGAAATTGTAAGAAAAACATTATGGTTCTTCTTTGAAAGGAAGTTCCAGCCCTTGTCAGTTGATTAAAATGAACCGGGTGTGAGACTTGCTTCTGGTCGTGAATATTAATCTTGATTTTATATTTCAAAGACTTATCTTTGATTTTTACAAATAAAATGAACTCCATCACGATCAAAGAATTTTATCAGGATATATTGGGAGAAAGCTGTCCTGATATAAATCAATTTCTAACGGATAACATTCATAAAGATGTTGGCCATTTCAATGTTTTTGATATTTCAGAAATTGCCAAGACCTGCACCTCGAAAACAGGTATGCCTTACAATAAGAGAACTTATTACAAGATAAGCTTAATTAGCGGGCAAAATAGAGTGGAATATGCAGATAAAACGGTGGTGATTGACGATTGCGCTGTGCTGTTTGCTTCTCCTAAAATCCCTTATAACTACACCCATCTCTGTACCGAGCAATCTGGACATTTTTGCGTTTTTACCAAAGATTTTCTTCCTGCCTCAAAGATTGGGTTAGAAGTCGACAATCTGCCTGTTTTTTCACCACAAAGCGATTTCGTCTATCAAATATCAACAGAACAGTATCAAAAATTTGAAATGGTTTTCTTAAAAATGCATGAGGAAATACAATCTGATTATATTTATAAGTACGATTTATTAAGGAACTATTTGATGGAGCTGATTCATTTTGGGCAAAAATTAAAGCCTATTCTGCCGGTTGAAAACATTAAAACTGCCGCTTCGAGAACCACAACCTTATTTATCGAGCTATTGGAAAGACAGTTTCCGATTGAAAATATTAGTCAAATCTTAAAACTAAAAACCCCAGCAGATTTCGCCGGGATTTTAGGCGTTCATATCAACCACCTTAACAGAGTTTTGAAAGATACCACAGGCAAAACCACGGGCGAAATTATCGGCAGCCGCATTTTTAGAGAAGCCAAAATTTTGCTTACACAAACTTCCTGGAATGTTTCTGAAATTGCCTTCACATTAGGATTTGAAGAGGTAGCGCATTTCTCAAATTTTTTTAAGAAATATGGAAATCAGTCGCCACAACATTTCAGAGAACTAGCTATTGTTTGATTTTCGCAAATTTTCGTTTGATTTGTACAAACGCCTCGTTAGCTTTGTTGATGATCTTTGTTTTAGTAATTAAAACGAAAAATAATGACAAGTAAAATAGCTTTAGTAACAGGTGCCAGCCGCGGGTTGGGTAAAGATTCGGTTATCGCATTAGCAAATAGAGGATTTGATATTATTCTAACCTACCAAACAAAGAAAGAATCTGCTGACGAAGTAGTAAAAGAAATCGAAGCATTAGGGCAAAACGCATTTGCATTACATTTGGATATCTCCTCAACTGCTGGATTTAATCAGTTTGTTTCGGAGGTAAAAAATCTTTTAGATACCCAATTTTCTTCAGCAAAATTAGATGCGTTAGTAAATAATGCCGGAATCGGAATTAACGAGAGTTTCGAAACTACAACTGAAGAAACATTGGATGCAATGACAAATATCCATTTTAAAGGACCTTATTTCTTAACGCAAAAGTTATTGCCTTTATTAAATGATGGAAGCAGCGTGGTGAACACTTCTTCCGGGTTGGCAAGATTCTCTTTTGCAGGTTATTCAGCCTATGGCGCAATGAAAGCAGCCATAGATTCATTATCAAGATACCAGGCTGTAGAATTGGGAAGCAGAAAAATCAGAGTGAATTCTATTGCTCCTGGAGCTATCGAAACAGATTTTGGGGGCGGTGCCGTTCGTGACAGTGCAGAATATAACCAGCTTATTTCTTCACAAACTGCCCTAGGAAGAGTGGGTTTGCCTGATGATATTGGAAGCGTTGTTGCATTTCTTTGCTCAGATGATGCTAAATGGATTAATGCACAAAGAATTGAAGTATCTGGTGGATTCAGAGCTTAATTCCATCTAGTACATATCTAAAACCCATTTAACAATCTGTTAAATGGGTTTTTGCATTTATAAAGATTATATGATAAATGCTCATTTAATAATTATCTAAGTTTTTTGTGAGATTTAAAATATAGAGGCATTTATGCAAAGTTCAAATGTATGATGAGATTATCCATTTAAATTTTTAGGCAGCAAAATCTCATTGATATTGCGACATATTTTTTAATGTTGAGTTTAAAAGTTAGTTTTGTACACTAACCGAATATATCTTAGGAGCAACCTGTCTGATCCAAAATTTGAAAATGGGGTAAATAGGGTAGAAAATGAGCATAAGAATTTTGATGATTATTATCAATCAACCTCAAAACGAAAATTTGAAGGTTGGCCAATTCTTTGGGTTTTTAATTGTACTCCTTGTAGTATTTCTAATTCTGTACTATACAGGAACAACCACAAGTATTTTAAAGTGGATTGATGGGAAGTAGTAGATCTGATTTTCGAATAGCTGGAATACAGATATTGCTATTCAATTTTAAATGAATACTTGATGAGCGTTAATTTAGATTGGAATGTATTAAAATTTTTCGTCGTCGCTGGGAATTTGTTCAGCTGAGAAATAACAATATAACATAAGACCAAAAGATAATATGTAAAATACTGCGGTGATAATTAGGAAAGTGCTCATAATGTTGATTATTTGGTTAGTGTAATTATAACATTAAGTTATCATAAATATTATAGTAGAAACGCTGAATGATTTCAATAATTATCAACATTTTCAAAAATAGTGTTGAAAACTATTTACTTAGTTGGTTTATCATTTTGGCGCCTGCTTAAATTTTCGTCGTAATTGCTCTTATGTAGGAGTTTGTCTGTCTGATTTACCCCCTCAATATGACCTAAATAGCAACACATCAATTTTATAGTATTGGCTAATTTTATTTTGTCTTTAATAAACCAATTAAATATGAGTGTACAGCCAAAATGCAGCAAACTTTATGGTTTTATGGTGCTATATGATATGCAGACCGATTTTCTCGTAAGAGCGCTAGACGAGATTAAGGAAGCAGATGCACAAAAACGATTGGATACGAAAGCAAACCACATCGCTTGGATAACCGGGAGTGTGGTTTCTGGTCGCTATTATCTTGCAAGCTTATTGGGTATTGATGCTGAATTTTTAACAGGTGAACTTTTTAAAGATAACCATGGAATAATTGATGACGCTAATTATCCTTCATTAGCTGATTTTAAAAAAGATTGGGAGTCGATTTCACCCTCGCTGCAGGAGGCATTGAGTAATGCATCAGAAGAAAAATTAAATCAAAAAATAGAAATGCCAGGCATGGAAATGACTTTGTTTGATATGGTTAGTTTTACCAGCTATCGCGAAGCCAATTGCATCGGACAAATTGCACTGTGGAGAAGGTTGCTGGGCTACGCAGGAATGAGTTATATGTAATCGTTAACTAAATTTGCACTTGTTTGCATCAATTGAATTCAAAAGATAAACGTTAATGAGGAACAAAAAACTGGAGCTTTTACAACCCTTTGTAGGAAATTGGACTACCCAAGGACATACAGTTGATGGAAAGAGCATTATAGGTACCGATGTGTATAAATGGATAGACGGCGCTTTTTTTATGATACATTATGTGGATGTCTGTTTTGCGGATATGAAGTCTAGCTCGATAGAAATTATTCATTATGATGATTTAGAAGATGTTTTCAGAACACAAGCCTTTGGAAGCGATGGTTCAATATCAATATCTACAATAAAAATATTGGATGACATCATTCTCATTTTTGCTGATAGTGAGCGTTTTCAAGGTAAATTTAAGCTTAATAAAATAGAAGGTACTTGGGAACAAAGAATTAATGGAGAGTGGCAACAGTGGATGGATATTCAACTAACAAAGACATCATGCCGTTGAAGAAACTTAGTTTAAATGGCAAAGCCGAAGTTGATGAATTTATCAACCAGTTGAATCATCCTTATAAGGAGGAGATATTGCTGTTGCGTTCCATCATTATCAATGCTAACAGTGATATAACGGAAAGGGTAAAATGGAATGCACCAAGCTTTTATAGCAAAAATGATATGGCTGCGTTTAATCTTAGGGCCAAGGGATATGTTCAAATTATATTTATCTTTTATGATGGCAAAATGCTTGAAGATTCATCGTTTTTACAAGGAAGTTGGAAAGATAGAAGAGAAGCTCGGTTTTACGGTGTGGAAGACATCAAAATGAAGCAATCTGCATTGGAGCAGTTTGTAAATAACTGGCTAAGTTTATAAAACAGACAACATAAAACTTAATAAACTAAAACATGAAAATTGCAGTAATTATTATCCGCGTATTATTAGGAGGCATGTATATTTTTGCTTCAGTACCAGTTCTTTTTAATATTTCGATGGGCGAAATGCCCAAAATGACGGCTGATCAAACCACCTTTATGTCGGGAATTATGGTAGCCAAGTACTTATTTCCTTTAATTAAAGTTACAGAGTTGATAGCTGGCCTGATGTTATTGATAGGAAGAACGGCACCATTAGCAGCAATAGTTATTTTTCCAATAACCTTAAATATTTTCTTGTATCATGCTTTTTTAGGCCCTAAAGAATTACCTATGGTTGGTGTAATGTTATTATTTAATTTGTTTTTATTTTACGCTTACCGCCAAAAATATTTGCCTATCATTTCTAAATAATATTTTCCCTTATTAAAACTTTCTCATACTTTTTTGCTTTATTTATTGTTTCAATATAAAAGATGATTAATTATCTTTAAAAACTAACTGATAATAAAAATATGAGAAAATTTCCCTTTTTGCTGCTGCTTTTTGTGGCTGTTTCATTTTCGGCATTGGCGCAAAGCAAAGATGCTATAGTTGGTAAATGGCTTAATTCATCTGGCGAAGGACAAATAGAGATCTTCAAAAAAGGAGATAAATATTATGGAAAGTTAGCCTGGATGAAAGAACCAAATCTAAATGGAAAACCAAAGTTAGATGCCAGAAATCCAGATGCTGGTTTGCAAAAAAGATCACTGCTTAATTTAGAGATTTTGAAGAACTTTGTTTATGAGGATGGCAAGTGGACCGATGGTACAATATACGATCCAAAAAGTGGTAAAACTTATAGCTGTAACATGAGTTTAAAAGGAAATGATGTTTTAAACGTTCGGGGGTACGTAGGGATTTCACTCCTTGGACGTTCGGAAACCTTCAGAAGAGTAAAATAGTTAAGATGAAAAAAATATTATGGTGCCTTTTAGTGGCACCTTTTTTTTGCACTGCACAATCGGTTTCGTTAAAACCACTGAACGAAAACACCAAAACCAGTTTACGTGGCTTAAGTGTGGTAAGTGATAAGGTAATTTGGGTAAGTGGAAGCAATGGATCAGTTGGAAAAACTATTGATGGTGGTAAAAGCTGGCAATGGATTAAACCCAAGGGTTACGAAAAACTCGATTTTAGAGATATCGAAGCCTTTGACGATAAACAAGCTATTATTGTCAACGCCGGTTCACCGGCTTACGTTTTGAAAACGATTGATGGTGGCACAAATTGGACTGAACATTACAAAAACGTAGATTCGGCGATTTTTTTGGATGGATTAGGATTTTGGGAAAAAAACAAAGGCATTATCTTCGGCGATCCGATCAAGGATAAAATGCAGCTACTCAAAACTGTAGATGCTGGTAAAACCTGGGAGGATATCTCTCCAAACTTAAAAGTATCCTTAGCAAAAGGTGAGGCTGGCTTTGCTGCGAGTGGAAGCACCATTAAAACCTTATCGGGTGGCAAAGTTTGGATCTCTACAGGTGGAATGGTCTCTAATATTTATTATTCTGATGATTACGGTCAAAATTGGAGCGTATTTAAATGCCCGATTTGGCAAGGCAAAGAAACTACAGGTCCATTTTCTATGGATTTCTATAATTCAAAAGTAGGAGTTGTTGTAGGCGGCGATTATGTTCAGGATAAAATAAACACTAACAATGTGCTGCTTACCAGTGATGGTGGCCAAACTTGGGAAAAGCCTATTACACCGGTTTTGGGTTATCGATCTGGCGTAACTTACATTAATGCAAAAACGCTGGTAGCTACAGGCACATCAGGTACCGATTTATCCGTTGATGGCGGCAAGAATTGGAAACATATTTCTGATCAAAGTTTCAACGCTGTTCAAAAAGGTAAAAAAGGCAACGCTATCATTTTGGCTGGAGAAAAAGGATCTGTCTATCAGTTAAGCCTAAATTAAATTATTATTAATCTGTAACAGAAGGGCCAATCTTCGTTCTAAACGGTATAATAAATTTTTGGTTAAGTGCATTTAAGTTCAATAATTTTGTTTCTTTGCTCTATCTAAATATCAAAAACAAAGCTTATCTGTGATAAAACTTACAATCAAATATTTCTTGTTCTACAATCAATTTTGTAATATTAGAATTTTATAACACAGATTAGGAAATAGGCGCAATGGCTTTTTACAAACATTATTCATTCGATCTTTGGTTAACGTTGATTAAATCAAACCCAGCGTTTAAACTCGAAAGAACCAAATACTTTCATGCTAAGTTTAATGCTAAGCAAAAAAGTGTGGATGAGGTGGGTGCTATTTTTCGCCAGGTAGATTTGATGGTAAATGCCATTAACGAAAAAACCGGTAAAAATGTTGATGCTGATGAAATGTACCTCATGGTGATTAGCATGATCAACGATTTTAGTTTTGCTTTTAACGAGGTAGATTTAGAGAAGATTTACAATGATATGGAAGAGCTGCTTTTTGAACACATGCCGCTTGTATATTGTGAAAATTGTCTACCCGTTCTTTCTCAAATAAAAGAAAGCAATTTAAGTTCTACCAATATTTTAAGTAATACCGGATTCATTAAGGGTAACACCTTAAAAAAAGTGCTCCATCATTTACAAATAGATCAATTCATCGATTTTCAATTGTATTCTGATGATGTACGGCTATCAAAACCAAACCCTAAATTTTTCGAATTGATGTTAAACAACATTGATAGATGCAAACATCCCGAGCTTGATTTACAACATATTATTCATGTTGGGGATAATCCACATGCTGATATTCGGGGCGCTAATGCAATGGGTATACAAAGTATGTTGATCAACTCCAATAATCAATCTATTTTAACGTTACTTTCATGATTCCTTACACCTACTCACTTCACAAAATTGATAACACAGCCGATTTTGGCTTCAATCCCGATCACTACAGTCGCTTTAAATTTGGTGATAACCTCATAGCAAAATCATTTGGTAAAGATTTGGCAGACGGATTTATTAAATACTACCTGGCTGATAATTTGATTACTGATCAAATCGTGGTTATTTCAAGTCCGTATAGCTTTATTCCCACAGCTACCTTTGCGATGAAAAACTATTTCGTTTCTCAGCTAAATCGCTGGTTGGTAGAAAACGGCGGCTTACAGGTACAGGAAACCAAAGTGCACAGAACTGTAACTTACAAGGAAGATTACGGCGAATTAAGTGCTGAAGAACGTTTAAGCCTTATAGGAAATGATTCTTTTCACATTGATAAAGATTTTCTGGTTGGGAAAACCTTATTATTTCTCGATGATATCAGAATAACGGGTAGCCATGAGCGAATGATTTTGAAAATGGCTAAAGCGTATGGCTTATCAAATGAAATGCATATGCTCTACTTTGCCGAGCTGGTGAATAAAAACATTCATCCAAACGTAGAGAATTTCTTAAATTACCACCAAATCAAATCAATTTTCGATTTAGAGGACATTATCGATGGAGGGGATTTTTGTTTCAATACCAGAATTGTTAAATACATTCTCAATACCGCTTCAGAAAGTTTTAGCATCTTCCTCGAACGTAGAAATGGCGATTTTATAAATGAATTGTACGATTTGGCACTAGGAAACGGCTATCATACCATAGAAGCTTACGCCAAAAATTTACATCAAATTAAAAATTACATCAAAAATAACAACTATAAATTAATTTAAGATATGGCTATTAACTTGCAAAAAGGACAAAGAGAAAACATTGATGCACCTAAATTTACAATCGGTTTAGGCTGGGATACCAACAGCTCTTCAACTGGTGCTGCATTCGATTTAGATGCCTCGATTTTTATTTTAAACGATCAGAAAAAATTAGTTTCTGACGAAAATTTTGTTTTTTACAACAACTTAACCTCTCCTGATGGAGCAGTGGAACATACAGGCGATAACTTAACTGGTGACGGCGATGGTGATGATGAACAAGTGAAAGTAGATTTGACTAAAATAGATCCAAGAGTAAGCGAAATTTGTGTGGTGGTTACCATCCACGACGCTGAAACCAGAAAACAAAACTTTGGTCAGGTAAGAAACTCTTTTGTAAGAATATTCGATGCCACAACCAATGAGGTGATTTTGAAGTATGAATTAGAAGAAGATTTTTCAATCGAAACAGCAGTTGAGTTTGGCAGAATTTACAAACGCGAAGGCAAATGGAAATTTGAAGCGGTTGGAATGGGAATGAAAGGTGGTTTACAGGATTATTTAAACAAATATCAATAAAATTATGGCAATCAATCTTCAAAAAGGTCAGCGAATCAATTTAGAAAAATCAAACGGAAGCAAGCTGCAAAATGTTTGTGTTGGTATTAACTGGGGCGCTATCGAAAAGAAAGGAATGTTTGGTTTCGGTTCATCAAAAGAAGCCGTAGATTTAGATGCCAGCTGTGTTTTGTATAACCACAGTAAGCAACTTCTAGAGGTGGTTTATTTCGGTAACTTAAAATCTAAAAACGGATCGGTAAAGCACAGTGGCGATGATTTAACTGGCGACATGGGTGGCGACGATGGCCTGGATAACGAAGTAATTACTTTAGATTTAGCTCAATTGGATGCCAATGTTAATTACGTAGCTTTTGTTTTAAATAGCTTTAGAGGACATGACTTTGGTACCATTCCATTTGCTTCTATCCGTATTTACGAAGGTACCAGCAAACGTGTAAATGAGGTCTTCGCTACTTACGATATTGCAAATGATGCAGCCTTTAAAGGCTCAGTATCTATGGTTATGGGCGTTTTCTACAAAAAAAATGGCGAATGGAAATTCAATGCCATTGGAGAACCAACCCGCGATAAAAAATTAGAAGAAACGGTTAAAACTGTAACTCAAAACTATTTATAGTTTACAGCTTAAATATAACTATGGAAACCAACCCAAACGATGCGATCCCGAATTTAACGCCAGTTAAACTAGATAAAGATGGCAATGTAAATCTCGAAGTAATCACCACTGAAGAAACCGCAAAATATAGAGAGATTGCAAAATCTTTAGAACCATCTGATGTCAATTCCATTTTAAATTATGGAAGTGAAGCACAAAATTCGATGGAGAAATACAGTAACGATTTCTTAGCATCGGTAAGAACTTACAACAGTGGTGAAGTGGGCGGTCTTATTAACGAACTGCTTACCGAACTGAACTATATTGATGTTTCTGAACTGGAAAAAAGTGGCTTCAAAAGTTTTATCTCTCGCATTCCATTTTTAAAAAATCTGGTTGTTGATGTGAAAAAATTGTTTCAGAAATATGATGTGGTTGTTAATAATATTGATAAGATCACCAACAAAATCAAAGCTGGTCGATTAAACTCAATTAAAGACAATACCGCTTTACAAACCATGTTTGATAGCAATGTAAGCTACATCAAACAAATGGAAGATTTGATTATTTCTGGTCAGTTGCGATACAACGAACTACAGCTTAAACTTGCCGAAATGGAAGGCAGACCTGCAGATTACCAAGATTATGAGATAGCTGATTTGAGAGATTTTACCAGCCGCCTGGATAAACGGTTGGCGGATATGAAAATTGTTCGTTTCATTATGTTGCAGTCTCTGGCTCAGATTAGGGTAGTACAAAATAACAATACATCGATTGCAGAGAAAGCACAATCTATTGTTTCTACAACTATTCCGGTTTGGAAAAACCAGTTAACCATTGCAGTTGCACTACAAAGGCAAAAAGCCAATGTAGAGATGCAAAAGAAGGTTTCGGATACAACAAATACCATTTTGCAGAAGAATGCAGAGATGTTAAAACAAAATAGTATCGATGTTGCTAAAGAAAATGAAAAAACTGTTGTTTCTTTGGAGACCTTAAAAATGACAACCTCTTCTTTAATTGAAACATTAAACGAAGTGAAACAGATTCATGAAGCTGGGGCACAAAGCAGAAAAGTGCTTGATGGTGAATTGAAAACTTTAGAAGCAGAGTTGAAAAAGAACGTGACGAGGGTGAGCTAAACTAAACTATGGATGAATACCGTTTAAATATTTTAAATAAATCAAACGCAGAGATCAACCGTTTACAGTTGCTCTCTGCGTTTTTTGATGATGAAATTATTTATAAAATCTTCTTAAGAACGCAGGTTATTCATCAACTATTTTCCAATAATGAAGATTTGGAAATAGAAAAACTCGATCTTTTTCATTTACAATTTACGGATAGTGTTATTGCCTTACTACGGAAAATTAAGAAAAGCAACGAGAAAAATGTGGCCTTAATTTATGATGAAATTGACCTGAATGAAGCCCTGATCGATAAAATATCAGGCTCGCTCTATGATAAAAATAAATTCACGCAAGATAAACAGAAGCAAACATTAAAAGTAAACCAGTCGCTTAGGCGACTCTATAACAATCTCTCTGATTTAAGCACCGATTTTCCATTCTCAAAAAATATTAACGTATTCAGTGCCAAGTACGCAAACGATTATTATTTCGATCTAACAGCCGAACAGTTATCACAATTGGTGGATTATCAGGGCAAAAATGTTTATTCGAATGCATATGCCGTGATTGAAAAGAAATTAATGGGAAGACTTTGTAAGTTCGATTTTAGAACAGAGTTTCATCTGGGTTTAAAATCTAGCGAATTAATTATCGAGGTATATAAGTTTTTGGATAACAAGACTTATTTTCTGTTTTATCCCAGCAGAAATCTGTTCCTGATATGTGATTTATCAGTTTTTAAAGATCTCGATACGTCCAACAATCTTTCAGAACGAGAAAGAATTGTTCAGGAATTAGAATACAAAAATGATAAGTTGAAAAGTAATGCTGCGGTGATGAAAACGGCCATGTCTAAAGATGTGCAAGATTTATTAGAAAGCAGCTACCAGAAAATTTCTGATATCAACTTTCTAAATCACCTCAATAATTTCGATGTACAATCGAATATTCTGAAAGAAATGCTACGTACAGATCTTTTTTAAACCGCTATCGGGTTAAAATAGAGAGTTTACTTTTAAACAAATCGATAGTTCGTTGCCAAGCCAATTTAGCTGCGGCTTCATTGTACCTAGTTGGCGAAGTATTGTTATTAAAAGCGTGGTTCACGCCATCGTAAATATAAATTTTATAGTCTATTTTATTTTCTTTCAATGCTTGCTCATAGACAGGAATCCCAGCGTTTATGCGCTCATCCAAGCCACCATAATGCAACATCAAACTGGCTTTTATTTTCGGTACATCGACTGCATTGGCTTGTGCGCCATAATAAGCTACAGCGACTTGCAATTTCGGATCGTTAACAGCCAGTTTATTGGCCATTCCACCGCCCCAGCAAAAACCTACACAACCTACTTTGCCATTTCCATCTTTCCTGTTGCGCAGATACTCCAGGCCTTTCAAATAATTTTGAAGGTTCTTTTGTGGATCAAGCTTGCCAATTAGTTCCCGCCCTTTATCTTCATCTGCTGGTGTTCCTCCAAGCGGAGAAAGTGCATCTACACCAAGCGCTAAGAAACCTTCGGCTGCAATGCGTTTAGTTACATCAATGATATGTGGGTTTAAGCCCCTGTTTTCGTGAATAACCAAAACACAACCCAACTTCTTTTTGCCTTTTGGTTTTGCTAAAACTGCTTTCATATCACCATCAACACCAGCATAAGTAATATTTTCTACGTCAATGTCATCACTATTAAAATCAGCTGCAGCAGCATAATTATTTTCTAACATAGGTAAAATAGTCAACGCTAATGCCGTACTACCAGCAAGAAGCGCAAGCTTTTTCATGAAATCTTTTCTGCTTACCTGGCTGTGGGTATATTCGTCGTAAAGGGTAATGATTTTCTGATCCATTTTGGGTTGATTTTTTATACACAAGATAACCAAGCCTTGTGATATTTAATACATTTTTTGCTAAAAGTTACAATAAAGCGCTACCCATTTTTTTATCAATTCTACCCGATGCTTTACATACCTTGGCGTTAAGAATGTGTTAGACCAATCGTCGTAATTATCGTAAAAGAATTTTAAAAAAAAGATATGGAAACTAATTCCTAAATAGGGAATTGCCAATATTTCATCATCGGTCAACGTCCTAATTTCTTGATAAGCTTTTAAAAAAATCTTGAAATCTGCTTCCGCCTGCTCTTTGTTAATCCGATTATTTAATTGATGGAAAAAAAGGTGATTCAAAAACGACATCAAATCGTTAACTAAATAACCTTCTCCTGCAAAATCAAAATCAAAAAACGTGATTTTACCATTCTTGTCAAAATGAAAATTTTTCGGAAAGAAGTCGTAGTGGCAATAACCATAAGAAAAATTTGAGGTATTAAATGATGAAAATTTATCTATTACCTTTTTAGATAGTGCATTCAGATATTCATATTCATCAACCATTTCTCTAAAATGAGGCTTTAAAATTCTCAATGGCGCTAATAGCGTGGTTTCGACGTTGAATTGTTGTCGATGATGCTTAAGTTTTAGATTTACCGTGGTTTGATGTAATTTGGCAATGTCTCTACCAAGTGTAATTAACTGATCTTCATTCAAGTCAATGATTACGTTTCCTTCAGCCCAAGAAAATAATATGCCATTTCTTGTCCCTTCAATGGCATTAAATTGTTGTATTTGTTTCCCACTTCTATCTTTTAATGGATGAGAAACAGAATTTCCATTTTCCTTTAAAATATTTAATAACTCCACTTCGGCTTCTATCTCACTTATCTTACGATGCGAATCACGATAAATTTTAAATATGTACCGCTCTTTTGTGTTTTCTACCAGGTAAGTATCGCTCACATTTCTAATTAGTAAGCTACAAGTTGTATCCTGTTCTAATTGATAAACGTCAATGAGATATTTATTTAAGGCCGTTGCCGATAAGGTAGAATATTGAGCCGGGAAAATAGAAGTCATTACTGCTGAATTAAAAATCAATCAAATATATAAGATTAAAATCGTGGCAATACTTTAATTAGACTACCTTGTAATGTTTTGAACGTGTTGTTCTAATTAACGTTGACTTATTGACAGAGATATTCGATTGCCTTATAGATAGTTATATCGAAGATAAGGTTGGTGTTGTAGAAAATTTTCTTAGTATCGCTCTCGCTGCTCATTTAAAGACCAATTTAATTCATCTTTTTCAAAACAATGAACTTCTCAGCGCTGGCATTGGTAACAATAAAATTGTTGTTCAGGACAAACTCGTTAGGAGTGATGTAATTTATTGGCTGGATAGGAAACATAATAACCCATACGAAAATGAGTTTTTCGATTTGATGGATAAATTTGTGCTTCACTTAAATAATACTTGTTACACGGGCATTACTGGCTACGAATTTCACTATACGCTTTATCAACCAGGAGCATTTTACAAGAAACATATAGATCAGTTTCAAAACAATGGCAGCCGACAATATTCACTAATTCTGTATTTAAATGCAGATTGGAAAATTGAGGATGGGGGAGAGCTACGCATTTACCAAAATGATGCACAGCAGAATATTTCTCCAGTTAGCGGCAAAGGTGTTTTTTTTAAAAGTGCCGATTTGGCTCATGAGGTTTTAGCAACCAACAAACAAAGGATGAGCATTACCGGCTGGCTAAAAATAGGTAAACAAAAAGCGCTTTCTAGGTTTGAAAGCGCTCTTTATGTTAGTTCTCTTCCGTATATTTTTTAAAATTATCTAAAATGGACTGCCAGCCGTCTCGCTGCATTTCTATCGGGTTCTGATTTTCTGGGTCGAATGTTTCAATAACTTTTGTTTTACCATCTGTTTCTTCAAAAGTGATTTTCACTTGCCTTCCATCGCCCAAGCCATACTCAATAACTTTATGCTCTTCAACTTTGCTGTAAATTCCTTCGAAGTCAAAACCCATACTGCCATCTTTTGCTTCCATTCGGGTCTTGAATTTCCCGTCTGTTTTTAAATCGTTTTCGGCATAAGGCGCATGCCAGTCACTCGCTGCGAAAGTCCATTTTGTAATGTGCGCTGGTTCCGACCAATATTGCCAAACTTTTTCTACTGGCGCATTAATAACTGCTTCTATTGTTATTGGTGTTTTAGTTTCCATTTCTTGAGATTTAATTTTTATGTAAAGCTAATTGAAGTAATCACATTCTGGCAAGGGCGGATGCGACAAATTACCGGTGTAATTTTCTTGAACAATTTTTTCTTTCGTAACAAATTGAAAACAAATGCAAAAGTAAACTTTGATTACTTACTTTGGATGCTAGTTAAACGTTTTACCAAATATATTATGAGAAAAATTTTAGTGCTACTTCTAGTAAGCTATACAGCTGTGTTTGCACAACAAAGATCGGCACCAGCTTATCCTTTAATTACCCACGATCCTTATTTTAGCATTTGGTCCTCATCAGATTCTTTGAACAAAAGTACCACCAAACATTGGACTGGTGCCAACCAATCACTCACTGGGATGATTAACGTTGATGGAAAAGTTTATAATTTCCTGGGTCAATCAGAAAAAGTATATCGCTCTATTTTACCTACCGCAGATGAAAAATCAATGGAATTATCATTTACAGAAAGCAAGCCAGATGCAGATTGGTTTAATGTAGGTTTTAACGATAGTAAATGGGAGAAGGGAATGGGGCCAGTTGGTAGTGAAAAATCGCAGGTAAGAACATTATGGAGCAAAGATGAGGTTTGGACAAGACGTGTTTTTACCCTAAAAAATATGAACAGCGACAAGCTTTTTTTTAGAATAAAACATGATGACAATGCCATAGCTTACCTAAATGGTCAGGAAATTTACAATGTACCAAAGGTGGAGGGCAAATTTGTTTATATCCCGTTGGATAAAGCACTTTTGAAAACTGGGAAAAATGTGCTGGCTGTTTATGCCAAAAATACCGGAGGGCCATCTTTTTTAGATTATGGTTTAGTAGAGGAGCCGACGGATGTCAATGCCACAAAGATCGAAGAAGCAATACAACAAAGCTTAACCTTTAATGCCACGCAAACCATTTATACATTTAAGTGTGGTAAAATTGATTTAACTTTAACATTCACATCTCCACTTCTAATGAACGATCTGGATCTTCTTTCGAGGCCAGTTTCCTACATCACCAGTAAAGTTAAAGCCAATGATGGAAAACAACATGAGGTAAAACTGTATTACGGGGCATCAACCAATATCGCAATACATAGTGCTTTCCAGAAGGTTGAAGCAAATAAATATGGCACTGCAACCCTTTCTATATTAAGGGCGGGTACCATTGAGCAACCTATACTAAAAAGAGCGGGCGATGACGTGAGGATAGATTGGGGTTATATGTACGTTGCTACGCCAGCTAGTTATAAAAGCATTCAAAACATTTCAAGTGTCAGCAATGCATTAACCACATTTTTAACGGGTAAACAATTCAAACAAAATGAATTACAGGGCAAACAATTGGTTTTGAATACTATCATTCCATTAGGAAAAGTGGGGGCTACAGAAAGGGAAAATTATGTGATGTTGGGCTACGATGACCTCTATTCTTTACAATACTTCCATGCCAATTTAAGACCATGGTGGAATACCACCGGTAAGGAAAAGATAGAGAACCAGCTGCAAAAGGCCAGTGCTCAATATTCGGAAGTGACGCAAAAATGCAAGGCTTTTGATCAGAAATTACATCAGAATGCTGTAAAAAGTGGAGGAGAGAAATATGCACAGCTATGCATTTTGGCTTACAGGCAAGCGGTTTCTGCCCACAAATTGGTGCAAAGCCCAAGTGGCGAGTTACTGTTTCTATCTAAAGAAAATTTTAGCAATGGATCTATCGGAACGGTTGACATTACTTATCCTTCAGCACCTTTGTTTTTAATTTATAATCCCGAATTGGTTAAAGGCATGATGAACGGAATATTTTATTTCAGCGAAAGCGGCAAATGGACCAAACCTTATTCAGCACATGATTTAGGGACTTATCCACTGGCAAATGGCCAAACTTATGGAGAAGATATGCCAATCGAGGAATCGGGAAACATGTTAATCTTAATGGCGGCTATAGCTAAAACAGAAGGTAATGCCAGTTATGCGAAAAGGCATTGGAAAACCCTAAGCATTTGGGCAGAGTATTTAAGCAAAGAAGGTTTAGATCCGGCGAACCAATTATCAACCGATGATTTTGCTGGTCACCTTGCCAGAAATGCAAATTTATCGGTTAAAGCAATCGTTGCATTAGGCGGATATGGGATGTTGGCCACCATGCTTGGAGAAACGGCAACAGGGAATAAATATACTGAAATGGCCAAAAATATGGCTAAAAAGTGGATGGAGTTAGCGGATGCGGGTGATCATTATGCGTTAACTTTTAACGACAAAAATACATGGAGCCAGAAATATAATCTGGTTTGGGATAAAGTGTTAAATCTTGGCTTATTCCCGCAATCGGTTTATGATAAAGAAATTAAATTCTATTTAACAAAACAGACAAAATACGGCTTGCCATTGGATAGTCGTAAAACTTATACGAAATCTGACTGGATCACCTGGACAGCTACCTTAGCATCGGATAGAAAGGATTTTGAAGCTATAATTGAGCCAGTGTTCACTTATGCTATTGAAACGCCAGATAGGGTACCAATGAGTGATTGGCATGAAACCAAAGATGCCAAAAGGCAAAATTTTACTGCCCGAAGTGTAATTGGCGGATTCTTTATTAAAATGTTCGAAGAGAAATTAAAGAACAAAAAGTAGTGCCTTCATCTGCAGTTTTCTTATTCTATTCTAATAGGCGCTAAAATTTTAAAAACAATTCATTTCATTGTTGGTTAATTAATTGGTTTCTAAATATTTAAAATTGATCAGGTCAGAATAAAATTAAGGAGATGGGAAAAAGTGTGTGTGTGCTAGAAGATGATGAGGGAATTAGGGATGTAATTATTCTTTTATTACAAGAAGAAAATTACGATGTAACAGGTTTCGCAAGTATAGAAGACTTCAATTTAAATGCTAAAAATCTTAAACCAGATCTATTTTTACTCGATGTAATGCTTCCTGATGGAAGTGGTATTGATATTTGTAGTGGTTTAAAGACGGCCGATAGCACTAAAAATATTCCGGTTCTGATGATGAGTGCTCATGCAAAAATTGGAGAAATTAATAAGACATGTAATGCTCAGGGATTTATTTCCAAGCCCTTTGATATTTATGATTTGTTGAAGCGTGTGGATTACCAATTAAATCTTCCATCCTAATTTTTGTTGGAAACCGTAGTGGCTTAATCAACGTATATATAAACAGATTCATTCAAAAAACCTTAAACCATAAAACATGACACATTCAACCATTGCAGCAATACTTGGCGGTCCAGAAATGATAATTCTTGGAGTTGCTATCCTTTTATTATTCGGAGGCAAGAAAATTCCAGAATTAATGAGAGGCTTAGGAAAAGGCATTAAAGAATTCAAAAACGGACAAGAGGGTACAGAAGAGCCTAAGGTTCAGAAAGAAGTATAAAATATTTGCTTAAATAAAAAACATTTACCGAAAAACATTTGAAAACTTCAGATCTACCATCTGGAGTTTTTTTTATACGATGAACTTGGTTGGAACAGACGTAACAATGCTTTGCTTAAAATTAACTTTTAGATTACATATAAAACATTCACTAGCGTTAATTTTGCCCTGTTCTTGAAATAGACTAACACAAGAGCCGAATGTTAAAAACAAATGAAATATCTAGTTAAAGAAATAAGTGAAGGAAATTGCGATATCACTTTATTGCCAGAGAATTTAAATGATAGGAACCTTTTAATCGAAGCGACAAGAAACTTACCAAAAAATAATCAAGAAACTATTCAATTTCATTATGAACATGCACTAAAGAATGAAGTTCATAATCAAGCTGCTTTTATATCCTTAAATGAATCAGAAAGTAACTACCCCAAAAGAGTAAACGTAAATTATCAAATTGTATAAAAGTTCAAGGCTTTCCTAACAAGAAAGCCTTTTTTTATGGACTAACTTATTTAAGTGAGCAGGGTGAGTTCAAAAAAATGTAGGCATAAAAAAAGCCATCATTGCTGATGGCTTTAGTTTCGATTTGTTTATTGTACTCGGGGCGGGAATCGAACCCGCACGCCTTTGAAAGCACAGGATTTTAAGTCCTGCGTGTCTACCAGTTCCACCACCCGAGCATTAGTCAATCCCGATAAATCGAGCTGATTAATGTTTTAAAATAAATGCCTTCCGGTAGGAAAGGCATTTAGAGCGAAAGACGAGATTCGAACTCGCGACCCCGACCTTGGCAAGGTCGTGCTCTACCAACTGAGCTACTTTCGCATGAATAATACAATCGCTGTATTCCCTTTGGGGTTGCAAATATAGAAATATAAATTTCAGATTCAAAAATTATTAAAAATTATTTTTTGTTGATTGATAATTCTTCGTTTATCCATCTTCAGGAGTTGAATCAACAAAAAAAGCCATCATTGTTGATGGCTTTAGCTTCGATTGTTTTTGAAGTACTCGGGGCGGGAATCGAACCCGCACGCCTTTGAAAGCACAGGATTTTAAGTCCTGCGTGTCTACCAGTTCCACCACCCGAGCAGGCGATTAACCTTTTAAAATAAATGCCCTCTGGTAGGAAGGCATTTAGAGCGAAAGACGAGATTCGAACTCGCGACCCCGACCTTGGCAAGGTCGTGCTCTACCAACTGAGCTACTTTCGCATTAAACAAAACCGACATGCTGTTTCGTTTTGGTGTTGCAAATATAGACAGATTTATATTTCTGTCAAGGGATTTTTTATTAAAAATTTAATATTTAGTTTAAATTGCTGGCTTTCAGTGCCACTAAAATTAAATCAGTTTCAAATCCTCTGCCTTGAAGATAAGTCATTAGCTTCATTTTTCGTTTTAAAGGATTAACTTCATTTAAAGTTCTTGCTTTTTTTAGGACTAAACTCTCTATGGTTTGCATATAATCATCGTCATCTAAACTATATAGCGCTTTTTGTAAAATTCTATCCGGAACGCCTTTTAGTTTCAAACCCTGCTTAATTTTAATTCTTCCCCACTTTTTAATGTTGAATTTTCCCGAGGCATATTGCTTTGCAAATCGTTCTTCGTTTAAAAAATTGTTGGTAATTAATTCTGATAAAATTTCTTCCAATTCATCGCCACGCATTCCCCATTCCACCAATTTATATCTTACTTCTTTTTGCGAACGTTCCTGGTAAGCGCAAAAGTTTTCAGCTTTGGCCAATGCCTGTTTTTTATCTAATATTGCTGCTTCTTGTTTACCCGTTTTCATAATTAATTGGTGAACTTCGTAAAAATAAAAACGATTACCATAATTTCCTGAATATAATATCATGTTGAATCCGATATATACCATTTCTACCGTAGCTGAAATTTTAAATGCTGATGCAAATTTATTCAATACAGAAGCACGAATTACGCATTTGGTAATTGATAGTAGATCGGTTTTGGTTCCTGAAAATTCCTTGTTTTTTGCTTTGTTATCCCATCGGGATGGACACGAATTTATAAAGGATGCTTATAGCAAAGAGATCAGAAATTTTGTGATTACCGATACGAGCTATTTACAACAATATCCTGATTGTAATTTCCTGGTGGTTGATAACGCATTAAGTGCATTACAAAAACTCGCTATTTATCATCGAAATAATTTTGATTTAACCTGTATCGGCGTCACCGGTAGTAACGGAAAAACCATTGTGAAAGAGTGGTTGTATCAACTTTTGGCTAGCGATTACAGTATTGTTCGTAGTCCGAAAAGTTACAACTCACAAATCGGTGTTCCACTTTCTGTTTGGCAAATCAACGCAGATAATAATTTAGGAATTTTTGAGGCAGGTATTTCTGCAGTGAACGAGATGGAAACATTAGCGGCAATGATCCAACCTGAAATCGGAATTTTAACCAATGTTAGAGAAGCTCATGCAGAGGGTTTTAGTTCGAGAAAAGAAAAGCTGACCGAAAAGTTAAAGTTATTTACAAATACGGATCTGCTGATCTATTCGCCAGAATACACGACAGAAATCAACGAAAAAGATTTACCGGGTAAGAAACATTTTAGTTGGAGTACTAACCAAATGGCCGATTTGCGGATTACTGCTGTTGAACCGATTGAAGGGAATTGCTATTTAAGAGCAATTTATCAAAATCAGGAAATTGAATGTATGTTACCTTTTAAGGATAAGGCATCCATAGAAAATGGCATGATTTGTTGGGCAACCTTGCTCGCTTTAGGCTATTCTGCAGAACAGGCTGATCTTCGTTTGGAAAAATTAAGTCATGTGAGTATGCGCTTGGAACTTAAGAATGGCATTAACCAGTGCTCCATCATCGACGATTCTTACAGTGCAGATATTTCATCGTTAGCAATTGCACTGGATTTCCTCAATCAACAGAATCAACATCCTAAGAAAACCGTAATTCTTTCTGACTTATTTGAAACGGGTCAGGACGATCTGGATTTATATACCGAAATTGCTGATTTATTGGTCCAGAAGAAAGTGAATCGGTTGATCGGGATCGGCCCACACATTGCAAAATATGAAAGCCTCTTTAAGTCCGAAGCCCAGTTTTTCGAAACGACAAATGCATTTATCGAAGCATTTCCAGGTTTACAGTTCAGTCATGAAACCATTTTAGTAAAAGGCGCTCGGCGATATGAATTTGGAAGGATTAGTAAATTGCTCACTCAAAAAATCCATGATACGGTGTTAGAGATTGATTTGAATGCCATGGTTGGCAACCTGCAGTTCTATCGTTCGAAAATAAAACCTGGCGTTAAAATTATGGCCATGGTTAAGGCGTTCTCTTACGGAAGTGGAAGTTTTGAAATTGCCAATTTATTGCAGTTTCACAAGGTTGATTATTTGGCTGTGGCCTATGCCGACGAAGGAATCGCCCTTCGCAAAGCGGGAATAACGCTTCCAATTATGGTGATGAGTCCTGAAGAATCTGCTTTTGAAGCCATCATTAACCATCATTTAGAACCTGAGATTTATAGTCTCGAAATTTTGAATAGCTTCTTGAATGCACTTTCTGATTATGATTTCGATTACCCCATTCATGTTAAGATCGATAGTGGTATGCATCGATTGGGATTTGAATCTGCGGATATTGAGGATTTAGCAATGTGCTTACAAAATTCACAGAAGCTAAGCGTTAAAAGTATATTTTCTCATTTGGTAGCAAGTGGTGAAGCCATCCACGATGGTTTTACTGAACAACAAATCGAAAAATTCAATTCCATTGCTACACAACTGATAGCAGTTTTAGGCTACAAACCTTTACTTCATATTGCCAATACATCGGGAATTAGCCGCTGGCCAAACGGACAAATGGATATGGTTCGTTTAGGAATCGGCTTATATGGTTTCGACGCTGCTTTAGCTAATAATCGCGGCTTACAAACGGTGATGGTACTTAAAACAACCGTAACGCAGGTTAAAACCTTAACGGCGGGCGAAACGGTTGGATATAGCAGGAGAGGAGTGATGCCAAATGGTGGCAAAATAGCGACGGTTAAAATTGGTTATGCCGATGGCTATACCCGTTCTTATGGTAACGGCATAGGTAAAATGCTCATCAATGGACATTTGGTGCCGACTATAGGTTCCATTTGCATGGATATGACGATGCTGGATGTTACTGGCCTTGATGTAAAAGCTGGCGATGAAGCCATTGTTTTTAATCAGGAACATACTATTATGCGGCTTGCAGACGATATCAACACTATACCTTATGAAATCCTTACAAATATTTCACAGCGGGTAAAGAGGGTTTATTTTTATGAATAGGTTGGTTTATTAGTCATTAGTTCACTAGTAATTAGTTCATTGGTCATTTGTTCACTAGTTCATTAATCTGGATGCATAATTGCATGTGTGCCAATACACATTGAAATTTATCTAACCATGCTATTTAATGAACCAGTGACGAATGACTAATGAACATTTAAATTTATCCACCATGCTAACTAATGAACAAATGGCTATTGAACCAATAACCATCTAAACTTATCCACCATGCTAACTAATGAACAAATGACGAATGACTAATGAACATTTAAATTTTATCAATCATGCTAACTAATGAACTATTGAACATTTTTGAATAAATTTGCAGCATGAACAGAGTAGGGAAAGCCATTTTAAACTATTTAATTAAAGGTTTATTAATTGTTGTGCCCATTGCTGTGAGCATTTTCATTGTAGTTTGGGCAGTTACAACTGTTGATAGCTGGCTAAACGTAAACAATATTCTGGGCGTAAATCCCCGTACAGGCGAAAGCAGAAACATTCCGGGCCTGGGTTTATTAACTGTTGTAACCATTATTTTATTGGCTGGTATCTTCGTAACCAATTTGGTAACCGAGCCGATGTATAACTGGTTTCAGCGCATGATGCATCGACTGCCTTTGCTTAATTTCATTTATTCATCTATTAAAGATTTAACCGAAGCTTTTGTTGGTGATGAGAAAAAATTTAATCATCCGGTATTGGTTGAAGTAGAAGGCGGAATGAAAAAAATTGGGTTTCTAACCCAAAATGATCTACATAAACTCGATCTTCCTGACGATGTCGCCGTTTACTTTCCGTTGTCTTATTCGTTTGCTGGTCAGCTTTGTATTGTGAAAAGAGATAAGGTTAAGGATTTAAAAATGAGCGCTGGAGATGCCATGAAATTGGTAGTGAGCGGTGGTGTTAGCGGTTTATAATTCGAGTAAGAATGATTCAGATTTATCATAATAACAGATGCACCAAAAGCCGCCTGGCTTTACGGGAACTGGAAAATAGTTATAGAGATTTTGAAGTAATCTATTATCTGGAAACCCCACCAAATCGGGCGCAATTAACTGAATTAATCAAGAAACTAGCTATTAAGCCATTTGAATTGATTCGCAAAACAGAGAAAATCTACATCGGAAATTATAAGGGTAAAAACTTAACCGATTTAGAATGGGTTGATGCCATGGTGAAAAATCCTGTTCTCATCGAAAGACCGATTGTAGTTTCAGGAGATAAGGCCGTGATTGCCCACCCAACAGAGCGAATCAAAGAAATTTTAGTAAAAAACATTACGGACAAAAGACATGAAAATCACAATTAAAACCATCGCATAAAGAATTCTGGAATAATATTCTCGAATAAATAACCCGATAAAAAAAAGCATGTCATCGTCGGTATTGCCGTGAATTAAGCCATTGCTTGTAGATGAATTATAAATAATCTGTGTATCGGTATGGTTATTTAGCGACCACCTGCTTAACCAACTGTTTTGATAGCTCCAATCAAAATTTTCGCCATTTGCAAACGTTACTCTCGCCTTAAATGCAAGCCAATCGTATCTAATGGTTGCTAGAAGCTCGTGATTACTATTTAAAATTCTGGTTTCGGGATTGCTATAACCATCACTCCTCAATAAATAAATCCCTTTTTGAGTGGTGGCAATTGCCGAATTTTTTAATGAACTAAAATTGATCGAAAATTTCAGGTAAGTACCCTCAAATACCTGATAATTACTATCAAATAACCCTTTTCTCCAATTTAATATCCTTTCCATTTCCACAGGGTGCTATTATTTCCTATATCCTAACTTGCTATTTACGATTTATCACACAGCTGCTGCCGCTCGTCTATTGTAAATTTGTTTAATGAATAATCCTGCAACAATTAACAATTTATTGTCAGTGTCAGCTGTTATTGAACCCATTCTTTTGCCAGCACTATACATGATGTTTGTATTGTTATTGTTGGATAACAACCATTGTGATTTCCAAAAAGTAGTCGGGTTCCAGGCATATTGGGCTCCGGATTCCATATTAACTATTGCTTCGAATTTCCAATTACCGTAAGTAATCACCCCAACAACCTTATTCGTTTTCTGGTCAATTATATTTGTTTTCGGTTTCCAGAACCCCACACTTTTGAAAAAATAGTTTTCGTTTTCCAATGTAGCTTTTGCATCACTTTTCCAGGTGCTAAAAGTAATTGCACCTTTTTGTACTCCTTCAATAAACAATTCGAAATTTGAGTTAAACCAATTGCTTTTCCAATCAATAAACTTCGCCATTTGAAATATGTTTCGATTTAGATTAAAGTTATTCTAAGTTGTTACACCAAAATGTTAAACATAAAAAAAGTGCCTGCAGAACAAGCACTTTTTGTAATTACTGAATTTTGAATGATTAAATCATTGAATAAAACCCCATAGTAAAATCTTATAATTCTCGTTTAAATTTTTTAACCTCCAAAATCTTGGAAATCTTATATCCCTTTAATTCTGGTCAATAATCCTTAATCCCGGTTAAAAATTCGGTTTAAGCACATACTTATCATAGAACCTAAAAATGTGTTCGGCAGCTTCTTCGGCAGTATCAACAAGGCGGAATAAATTCAAATCTTCCTCGTGAATATTGTGTTCCTTCTGCAGCATTGTTCCTTTAATCCAGTCAATTAATCCGCTCCAATAATCCTTACCCAATAATACAATTGGGAAGCGGGCTATTTTACCCGTTTGAATCAGCGTTAATGCTTCGAAAAGCTCATCCATGGTTCCAAAACCACCGGGTAAAACCACAAAACCCTGACTGTACTTCATAAACATTACCTTACGAACGAAGAAATAATCGAATTCTAATAACTTATTGTGGTCGATATATTTATTGTGGAATTGCTCAAACGGCAGCTCAATATTTAAACCTACAGATTTTCCGCCGTTTGTATGTGCACCTTTGTTACCAGCTTCCATAATGCCTGGGCCACCGCCGGTAATTACTCCATAACCGCGATCGGTAAGTAGTTTACCACATTGTTCGGCAAGCTGATAATATCTGTTCGTTTCTGCAGTACGGGCAGATCCGTAAATGGTAACACAAGGGCCAATTTTAGCCAGCTTCTCAAAACCATCTACAAACTCGGCCATTATTTTAAAAATTTGCCAGGAGTCGGTTACCTTTATTTCCTGCCAATCTTTATTTTCAAAAGCGCTTCTAATTTTTTCTTCACTCGTCATATATACTGTATTCTAATATTAAAATTTGGTTTGCGCATCAGTTTTTTTGCTGATGAAAAGCAAGCCGATAAATGTGATTAAACCGTTAATCAAAATCAGTTCAACACTAAAAACATAGCCTCCTAAAATCTCTTTTGAATAGCTTGAAAGCAAGTAACATAAAAAAGGGGATAAAATGCAAACTATTGGTACTAATTTATCGTGCAAGCCACGTTTTTTTACAAACAAACCAAAACTGTAAAGGCCCAAAAGTGGCCCGTAAGTGTAGGAGGCAATAGTGAAAATTAAACTGACTACTGATGAACTATTTAGTGCATTGATTACGATGATAACCAGAAACATTAAAATTGAAAAAGCCACGTGAACAGTGTGGCGTTTTTTTACAGCATCTTTTGCGTTTACATTTTCGACTTTTGCCATCCCTAAAAAGTCTACACAAAACGAGGTAGTTAAAGCAGTCAGTGCCGAATCGGTGGTGGCAAAAGTCGCTGCGGTTAACCCTAACATAAATATAATGGCCGGTACGGCGCCCAGGTTGTTCAATGCAATTTCAGGAAATAACAAATCGGTACGCGGTTTCCCCGTAATGTGATCAAGAGGAATCTCAATGCCATTTTTAGCGGCGAAGATGTACAACAAAGCACCCACGCTTAAGAAGAAAACATTTAAAATTACAAACACACCTGTAAAAGTGAACATGTTTTTTTGCGCTTCTTTTATGGTGCTCATGCTTAGGTTTTTCTGCATTAAATCCTGATCTAAACCCGTCATGGCGATGGTAACGAAAATACCTCCGATAAACTGTTTGCTGAAATACCACTTATTGGTTAGGAAATCATCCCAGAAAAATATCTTCGAATAACTGCTGTCTTTTATCGTTTCAAAGGCTTGCGGGATACTTAAATTTAAGCTGCTGCATATAAAATAGATGGTTAAAAAAACAGATAATACTAAGAAAAACGTTTGCAAAGTATCGGTAATAATGATGGTTTTTAAACCGCCTTTAAACGTGTAAGACCATATTAAGGCCAATGAAATTAATACTGTTAACCAAAATGGAACGCCGTAATTGTCGAAAATGAAGCGCTGTAAAACAATTACCACCAGGTATAACCTTGTTGCCGAACCCAACGTACGGCTCAAAAGAAATATAGAAGCTGCTGTTTTATAGCTGTAATGACCTAAACGTTGCTCAATATAACTGTAAATTGAAGTTAGGTTCATTCGATAATAGAGCGGCAAAAGTACCGTACAAATGATAATGAAACCGACTGCGTTACCCAAAACGAACTGGAAATATTGGAACTGATTTCCCGCAGGTGCACCAACTTCACCAGGTACTGAAATAAAGGTTACTCCCGAAAGTGCTGTTCCAATCATTCCAAAGGCAACCAGGTACCATTTCGAGTTTCTGTTGGCAACAAAAAAGGAATTATTATCAGATGAATCTTTGGAGGTGACGAAAGAAATAACAATCAGTACTAAAAAATAACCAATTAAAAAGCACAATAGGATGGTTGGCGACATAGTTTTGTTTTAAGGTGTTAAATGTAAAGAAAACGATTTTTATAATCAATATTTTGATTTCGAAATCAGGTTTCAGTTTTCATCGGCTAATTAGCCCCGTACTTCGCTTTACTCACCCGAAAATCAGGTTTCATGCCCGCTGCGGCCGGGTTTAAATTAACTAGGTTTACCTTACTATTTCAAACCTGACAGGAGCGGAAATCCTTTTGGTTGCTTTTAAAGTTACTAACTCTACTAAGCAACTAGATATTTAGAGTTAGTAACTTTGCAAGAAAAAGATTGCAGCAAATGGCAGGACTGATGAAGCCTAACAACTACTGGTATTGCTTTCCAAAAAAATAAATTTGTCTTGTTTTTGAGAACAATTTTTATCAACCATTTTGTATATTTTTGTGCATGAATTTTTCATCCAAACTGCTTGAAGATGCGGTAAACGAATTCTCGAAATTACCGGGTGTTGGGCAAAAGACGGCGTTGAGATTGGTTTTGCACCTTTTAAATAAGGAACAGGAGGAGGTTAACCAGTTTGGAAACACATTAATTAAGCTTAAGCAGGAAATTAAAAACTGCAGCATTTGCTATAACATTTCCGATCATACGATTTGCGAAATTTGTACCTCGCACAAGCGTGATAAGGAAACGATTTGTGTTGTAGAGGACACCAGGGATGTAATGGCAATTGAAAATACCGGGCAATATTTCGGTGTTTACCATGTTTTGGGCGGTTTAATTTCTCCCATGGATGGTATCGGACCTACAGATTTATATATTGACGGTTTAGTGCAAAGAGTTTCAGCTGGTGATATTAAGGAGGTGATATTGGCGCTGAGTCCGAATATGGAAGGCGATACGACACTTTTTTATCTTTACAAAAGATTAAAGGACTTTAACGTCCCTGTAACTACAATTGCCAGAGGAATTGCTTTTGGTGGGGAATTAGAATATACAGATGAGATTACCTTAGGCCGATCGATTATTACCCGTGTGCCTTATGAAACTGCAATGATGAAATAATGGCGAAACAGTTTATTATTTTATTGGTAGCGATCGGATTCAATTTTGCTGTTATGGCACAAGTTAAAATCCATTCTCATAATGATTACACGCACAAACGTCCTTTTTTTGAGGCCATTGAAAATAAAGCGTTCTCAATTGAAGCTGATGTATTCCTGATAGGCGATTCATTAATGGTGGCGCATAGCAAGAAAGAAATCAGAGCTGGTAATACTTTAGAAAATTTATATCTCAAGCCGCTTTCCAGGTTTTCAAAAACGAAAGATTATTACACGATCCATCTGGTAATTGATATTAAAGATGACTGGAATTTAACCTCCAAAGCATTACTGAAGACACTAAAAAAATATCAAAAAGATTTCGGCAGGCAGAGAAAAAATTCAGTTGTGGTCATCACAGGTAATCGTCCGGAAAGTAATTTCGACTGGGCCAATTTATATTTTGATGGATTACCAAATGTTGACTACTCGGCCGCAGATTTAAAGAAACTGGTAATGATCAGCGATAATTTTGCGAAATATTCGAAGTGGAAAGGGGAAGGAGAGAATTCAGAAACAGACAAAGCGAAATTGAAATTATCGATTGATAATGCTCATAAATTAGGATTACCTTTTCGCTTTTGGGGCGCTCCAGACAATGAAACTTCCTGGAAAGTGCTTCGTGAATTGGGTGCAGAGATCATCAACACCGATAAAGTGGCCGAGGCAATCCATTATTTTAAAATGAATTAGAAGGTGTCAAGTCTTGATACTTGATTTCCTATACTGGAACTAATATGAACCTAAAAGATAAAGTAATCATCATTACAGGCGCATCGAGCGGAATTGGAAAGGCTTGTGCTGAAGAATTTGCTAAACGTGGTGCAAACTTAGTTTTAGCAGCCCGCCAATATGTTACGCTATGCGAAATCACAGCAGAGCTAGAAAAAAAATATGGCATTAGAGCGGTTGCCGTTCAGGCGGATGTAAGTAAAGAAGCTGATTGCGAACTGATTATTAAACAAACGCTGGTTTCTTTTCAAAGAATCGATATTTTGGTAAACAATGCTGGCTTATCTATGCGTGCCTTATTTAATGATTTAGATTTATCAGTACTGAAAAATTTAATGGATGTTAATTTTTGGGGTACGGTTTATTGTACAAAATATGCCCTGCCAGAGATTTTGAAAACGAAAGGAACCGTTGTTGGCATCTCATCAATAGCAGGCTATCGCGGTTTACCAGGGAGAACAGGTTATTCGGCATCAAAATTCGCTATGAATGGTTTCATGGAATCTTTGCGTACCGAACTTTTAAAAACCGGTGTAAATGTTTTAGTGGCCTGCCCGGGATTTACAGCTTCCAATATTCGTGTAACTGCCTTATCAAAAGATGGAGCCGTACATGGTGAAACGAGCATGGATGAAGGCAAAATGATGACTTCTGAAGAAGTAGCAAGCATAATTGCTGATGGAATTGAAAAACGCAAACGAACATTGGTAATGACTGGTCAAGGTAAGTTAGCGGTTTGGATGAACAAGTTGTTCCCGGCTTTCGTAGATAAAAAGGTTTTTGATTTGTTTGCTAAAGAGAAGAATCCGTTGATTAAGGCTTAATCGCGGATGGGAGCAAAGGGAATAGGAAATAGATAACAAGTAATAGGAAATAGATCAAGGGAAAATGGATAATAGGAAATAGTTAATAAGAAATAGCTAAAAGGAAATAGTTAATGGCTCCAAAATAGCGCACAACTCGCTTGAAAACCTAATCTATTCCCCATTTCCTTATTCCCTTTTTCTATCAAGAATAAATCTGTATGAACAACAATTTCGTTTATTCACCATTGAATGTTAGATCATTTTCGGCATGACAAAATACTTCATTTTACTAATGTTCTTGTTTCAAGCCCTTATAGCTTCAGCACAAATAAAAACAGCCAAAAACATTAATTATGCTGGCAATGCCGAAGAAAATAATACGCTAAATGTCTTTTACAAAAATGACAATGTTAAAAATAAGCATGTTTTGATATTCATACACGGCGGATCTTGGAGCAGTGGAAAAAAGGAAACATATTGGTGGCTTGGTAGAAATTTCGCTAGAAAAGGAGTGGTTACGGTTATTATTAATTATCCATTAGCACCTGAAGCGCAATATCAAAAAATGGCTAATGATTGTGCTTTAGCAGTGAAATGGGTGAAGCAAAACATATCGCAATATTCCGCGAGTGCAGAGAATATTTTTGTAATGGGCCATTCCGCTGGTGCCCACTTAGGCGAACTGATTAATTCAGATCCGCAATATTTTCTACATGCTGGAATCAAAAATCCTATTAAGGGTGTGGTTTTGAATGATCCCTTTGGACTCGATATTTTTGAATATTTAACCGAAGCTGAAAAGGATAATTATTACTTCGATTTTTTGAGAACATTTACCGACAAACCCGCGGTTTGGAAGTCGGCGTCTCCCTTAAACTACGTGAATAATATCAAAAACCCACATTTGCTTTTATACGGCGGAAAAACTTATAATGCCATAAAGATTCAAACCCCGAGACTTTGCCAAAAATTAAAAGCCAACAATGTTTCTGTAGAAATGAAGGAAATTAAAGGCAAAAGCCACGTTCCAATGATTAGTCAGATGATATTTGGGGGCAATGATTTGTACAAATACATTGTTGAGTTTATAGCGAACTCATCATTGTAATTTGATGACGATTGACTAGCCTTTTCTTAAGTATTTCGTCAAAATTACAATGGTTTGGCCTTCAACTTTCCCTTCAATTTGTTCAGTATTATCATGAACCAAACGAATGTTCTTCACCACTGTGCCTAATTTTGCACTTAAAGTCGAGCCTTTAACATCCAATGTTTTAACCAAGACAACGGTATCACCTTCGTGTAAACGAGTTCCATTGCTATCCTGATGAAATTCGACAGTTCCATCCATTTCATGATCGCCTGTTTTTTTCGCCCACTCCAACGCCTCATCTTCCAGGTATAAGATATCCAAACTATCTGATGCCCAACCGTCATTTCTTAATCTGCTTAGCATTCTCCAGGCCACTACTTGCACAGGTACAAATTCTGACCACATGGTTTCTGTGAGTATTTTCCAATGGTTGGCATCTAACTGTTCTGTTTTTTCAATTTGATTTAGACAGGTTTTACAAACTAAAATGCTGTTATCGCTATTGGCGTTGCTCGTTGGAGGAACTTCATAAACACTTAGACTGTTCTCTGATGTGCAAAGTTCGCATTTGTTTCCCGAGCGGGTTTGTAATTCTTGTACTAAAGACATATTTATTTTAAATTTTCGGCGAAAGTACTAAAACTATCCGTAATAAATGGTGGGGTACTTATTCGGGAAATGAGGTTGACAGGTAATCTCGGCAGGTGAGGACACCAATGCTATTAACTTAAGCTATTTATATGTCTGATGCGTTCTGTTTTTTCTTTTTTTAAATGTTATTCTAGGAAGGCTTCTGTCCGGTTTTATAGGTATTTTAGATGATGCTATTAGCTTAATAAGAGATTGAATTATATCTTCCGGGTGTTCTGTATTTAGTATTTGAATAATTGCTTTTCTGACAAACCTGTAAGCATTTTGCCAATTGTATTTATATTTTAGTTTTCGTTTCTTGTTCTTATCGATTTTCTGCTGTGCCTGGATACCAAATAATGCAACCAGATTCATCATGAATACATGGGCTTCAAACTCCTGGAATATTCCATCGGGTTTCCGAGTACCAAACTGTTCTAATTTCATCTTTGGTTTTAATTTCTTAAAACCTTCTTCTACTGGCCATCTCTGCCCATAAAGAGCTTTCATATTCACTGTGCATACATCATTCATGTCTAATAAAGAGGATACGAGAATTTCGATCTCCCAAGTATTTAACTCGATTTTGGTAACCCTGACCGTAATTGTTTTAGTATCTAACCCATGCTTTAAGCAGGATTCCATTTCTTTTGGACTGGGGTGCCACTCTGTTATAAAATCATTTTCGCACTCCTGAACTATCCGTTTTGCAAAACAGGACTGCGCACTGCTTATACGAATACAGAAATCCTGTTTGAGTGTGCAAAGTTTTTTGAAAATATGAAAATATCCGAATCCCCGGTCTAAAATAACTACGGATTTACGGGATGGTAGTTCTTCAAGGCATGCATTAAAAAGTGTTTTCTCTACGTTCTCCATCTTTGATATCCTTTTGGAAAGAATTGCGCCACTAAAAACATCATAAAACATAAAAATCTGTGCCAGGCAACTCTTTATACTTTCACCTTTTTGTGAATATATTCCAAAAAAATCTTTTATCTGTCGGGAAGGTGGTAGCCCAACTGTAGAGCCATCACCGGCAATCAATTGATATCCCCTCCAAAGTTGTGATGGATGATATTTGTGATGATCTGCCAGTATCTCGTTGAGATCCTTGAAAAAAGAAAGGGATATTTTATATCGAGCCTTAGAAAAGGCTGCTCCTGTAACCACTTTTGATGATATACTGGGCAAAATTGTAAAAATGTTGTACTCTACAGATTCTTTAAAAAGATTCAATATTGTAGAAACCACAACTGGAAAGCTTAAACTTCGCTTGCGCGTAAAAAAGATTGGCTCTTTAAGATATTGAGAAAAATTATTTTTATCCTGAATGAAATCAAATGTTTTTTTTAGGAGCGACTTTATGTTGCTCCCTTTTGTGATTTGAAGAAATTATACTCATCTTATTACTGTTGTTTTGATATTCAAATATAGCCATAAATATTTGAATATCAAATACTTATAACGCTAAGTTAATAGCATTGGTGAGGACACCAGCCGATAGCGTTTTGAATGCGTTCGTTATTGCGAGGTACGAAGCAATCCTACAACTAAGGGTTTGCCTTTTTTCGCATTAAGATTGCTTCGTGCCTCGCAATGATGTGGAGCGGGTATGGACATTTTAGTTTGACCCTACATTAAAGAATTAATTTATAACTGTGTCGGGCAATGAGTTTTGTTTAATCCGTATATGGTGGCAGACCGACCAGTTTAATTCGTTTGATGCAATAGCTAATGATAAAATTGTTTAGGAAATCTTATCCATCAGTGATTTTTTTGTTTTTTTCGACATCGATTTCAAACTTTGCTTTCCATTCTCTTAAACTTATTGCCGTTTCCTCTTTTTCGTAGTCAAATATGATCCAAGCATCAGCATCAGTTGAAAGTTTTATAAGGTTTTCAATATCAATTTCCGAGATAATGGATTGTCCATATTTTCTTTCTCCACTTAGTAAGGCATCCCACAGTGCATATTCTAAGTTCAACATCCAGCCGGCTGAATAGCTATATTCTGAAATTTCACTCATGAACTCTGCTAATTTCAACTCTTTTTCTTGTAAATCTTTTAACATTTAGAAGTTGTTTAAATATTGTTTTATTAATAGAATGTTAATGAATGATGTGTTGGCAAGTTAACATTGTTCACTTCTTTAAGAGATAACAATTATCTACGTTAAAGCTGATCAGAAAACCAGCCGATGAAGAAAAAGTTGCCCGCAGATTAAAATGATTCACGAAGATAAGATATAGATCTGCGTAAATCTCCGAAATCAGCGGGAAATAATTAAGCGAAAAACCTTATTTGATTTTTCTGGTAGATGTATTTCTGCTAACATACACCTTGCGCTGCCACCACCGTTTTTTTCAATGGTGTAAATCGGTGCATAAATAATTCGGGAATATTTTTCTAAGGCACTGATTTGATCCTTTGTTAGTGATAAATATGCCTGCTCTGACATCACCAATAGACTTTCACCTTGTGCGTTAGATACCTGTAACATGTTTCCAGCAAAGTGATTCATTTGATCATAACTAATGGTAACAATTTCCTTATTAGTTAATGTAAGTACTTTGCGCACAAAATCGCGTTCATACAAATTTGAAATTGATTCAAAGCAAATAACGGCGAAACGATCTCCGATGCACATCATCACGTTGGTATGGTATATTGGAAACCCGCTCGAATCAAGAGCGTTAAATATAACTGATTTATACCCAGCTAACTGACAGAAATTGTTAAATGCTTCTACTTCTGTACGAATGCTCAGGCAAGCGTATGCAATTTTGTTAGCACGATCCAAAACCATGCTACCAGTGCCCTCAAGAAAAATGTTCGCAGTTTCGTAAAAACTTAAATCATTTACATTATTGACCTGAAATTTTTCAGTCAAGCCATCTAATATTTCTTTTCTGCGCTCTAATCTTCGGTTTTCAGAAAACATCGGGTAGAGGTAAATCGTACCATCATCATGAAAAGAAACCCAATTATTAGGGAAGATAGAATCAGGTGTTTCAGGTTGCAAAGTATCATCTACAACGGTAACATCAACATCGTTTTTTCTCAACAGATCTACAAAACCATCAAACTCTTTTAAAGCCTGGCTTTGTACATCACTTTCGGTTGAGGCTACCTGGAATTTATTATTGCCTGCAGTTTGCTCGTTGAATTTAAAATCAACCGGGCGAATCATTAGGAGGTGATTGGTTGTCTGCATAGGAGTTAAAAGTGTAAAGTTAAAAGTTTAAAGATTCTTGACGTGGTGTTTTTACTTTGAACTTTTTACTTTCAACTTAAACTGTCTCTCAATATCGGTAAACTCATACAGTGGAAACCTCCACGGGCACGAGAAAGTTCTGCAGATGGCATTAAAATTAAGGTATCAGTGATGGTTTCTGCATTTACTTTTCCAGTTTCCAAATCCTGAATCAGATCTTTTACATCAACTACGTCAAAACCAGCTGCTTTAAATGCTTCTACAGTTTTATCGTTTCTATCGTAACCCAAAACAACACCTTCTTTTATTGCCAGCAAGTTACAGGAATCCGTCCATTGCTCTCTGGAATCGTATGGGAATTGGTTATTTCCGCTGTAAATGATTTTGGTTGGCTCAATGCTCTTTAAATCGTTCTGACTAATATCATTCAACAAAGCCTCTACGTGTTCAAAGTGTTTTGGCTCTTGTGGATTTGCCTTTGTAAATTGAATAGCAGTTGTGGCCTCCAGCTTTTCAGGCTCCTTTAAAAAATTTATAGGTTCGTATGGATTGTATTTAGGTGAATGGGCAATAGAGTTCAGAATTACCCAGGTATTGCGTTTAACCTGTGTAAAAACCGTGTCCAGGTGCATGTAGTCGCGTTTGCTCGGGATTTTCACCACCGTCACTTTTTCTACTACATCATTATCAAACAACAGTTTTATCGCCTCGTTTGCACCATGCTCAGAGGTACGCTCACTGCAACCGATCAACACATGGTTTTCACTCACCATCATCACATCTCCACCCTCCAGGGTAGTGCTAAAAGCGGGTTCATCGCCTGGACGCAGGAAATGCATGGTAACATCAGGAATCTCGAGTACCTTATTTTGATAGTCGACAAATAACGGATGGTTGAAGAAAATATAACGCATCAAAAGCGTTTCGCGAACGCGGGCTTTTTTTGCCGGTTTGTTTAATAAAATATGATTATTGATGGTTGTGCCCACATCACGAGTGAAAATCAAATTCGGAATAGGCGCAAAAATCATTGTATCGTTGGCTAAAGTTCCTGAAATAAAAATCTCCGCTAATTCTTTCGGATCGGTATTGGTCAATTGCATTTGCACCTTGTAAGTACAACCTTCAATGGCACAAACAGCAGCCACCAATTTTTTGCGGATAGATTCGTTTTCCAACATTTCACTTAATAGATTTTGAATTTCTATTACTGAATTTGAGTTGTGAAAATCGGGATGGTTGGGTTTGTAAAAATTTCTGTTTCCTTCTTCCGAATCTATTAGAGCGAGCTTTCCCTTGATTTTTTCAGGATCTAAGAAATACATCAGGAGTTTAATGTAGTAATCGTATTCTCCCTTTCGGATAGTATCGAGGTGGACAATATCTTCAAAAAGCCAATCTTGCGCTTTTGATGGAACCACTTTCCCCAATCCGCTATCCGGACTATGAATTAACAACTTACGCAATCTGCCGATTTCGGTGTTTACGCTCACTTTAAAATTTGGATTCTGCTCGCTCATAAATAAGTTAGTTATTGCAAATCTATTAGAAAAATTTAGATATGAGAATGGTGAGGAGAGATTTGGTAGCCGCTTGCATAAGAGAACATTGTTTCTTGCGAAAACCTGACAGCTTAAACCTCATTGCAGCGGCAGCTCCCGATTTTCGATTTTTTATCGAAATCAATCGGGACTACAGCGCCCGCCTGCCGGACGGTCAGGGAAAGCAAGGCCATAGAAACCGATGAGCACAACAGCACCTCTCCGAAAAATAGAATTTAATCTGCTTTTGAACTTCGGACTTCCGCCTCCTGACTTCGGACTTTTTTCTTATTTTTGCGCCATGAATTTTATTATTTCCGAAGCGCAGAAAGCCATCCTTGAACTTTACAAGGAAGAAGTTGCTGAAAGCCTGATCAATATACAAGAAACCCGCAAAGAATTTGAAGGCCAGGTAACCATAGTTGTTTTTCCGATTACTAAGATATCTAAAAAATCGCCTGAGCAAACTGCTAACGAAATTGGTGAATATCTGGTGGCTAACGTAGAAAACGTAACCAAATTTAACGTGGTGAAGGGTTTTCTAAATTTAAGCATCTCTGAAAGCTACTTTTTAAATCAGTTTAATGATGAAATTTTAGCTTCTGATTTCGGTGTTTATCCATCCAACGGGAAAAAGGTGATGATAGAATATTCTTCGCCAAATACCAATAAGCCACTTCACCTGGGGCATGTTCGTAATAATTTATTGGGTTACTCGGTTTCCGAATTGCTAAAAGCCTATGGTTACGATATAGTAAAGGTTAACCTGGTTAACGATCGGGGCATTCACATCTGCAAATCAATGCTGGCCTGGCAAAAATGGGGCGATGGAGAAACGCCTGAAAGTTCTGGTTTAAAGGGTGATCATTTAGTTGGAAAATACTATGTGATTTTCGATAAGGAATACAAAAAAGAAATTGAAGCTTTAAAAGTAGAAGGACAAACCGAGGAAGAGGCGAAGAAAAATGCACCATTGATTAAAGAAGCACAACAAATGCTTTTAAAATGGGAGCAAGGCGATGAGGCGGTGGTTTCACTTTGGAAAACCATGAACGAGTGGGTTTATGCAGGCTTCAACGTAACTTATAAAAACCTTGGCGTAGATTTCGACAAGTTTTATTACGAAAGCAATACCTATTTATTAGGGAAAGATACCGTTGATGAAGGACTAGCAAAGGGTGTTTTCTTCAAGAAAGAAGACGGTTCAGTTTGGATTGATTTAACGGCTGATGGTTTAGACCAGAAGTTGGTTTTACGTGCTGATGGGACTTCTGTATACATTACCCAGGATTTAGGAACAGCAGAGATGAAACACGACGATTTCAATATGGATGAGTCGATTTATGTAGTTGGTAATGAGCAGGATTATCACTTTAAGGTGTTATTTTTAATCTTGGAGAAATTAGGTAAAAGCTGGGCTAAAGGACTTTATCACCTATCGTACGGTATGGTCGATTTACCAAACGGTAAAATGAAAAGTCGTGAGGGAACGGTGGTGGATGCTGATGAATTAATTGAAAGCATGGTGACTACTGCCCGTGAAAAAACCGAAGAGCTGGGTAAAACAAATGACTTCAGCGAAGAAGATAAGGCTGCTTTATATCAGAATATTGGTTTAGGCGCCTTAAAATATTTCCTTTTGAAAGTAGAACCTAAAAAGCGTTTATTATTTAATCCTGCAGAAAGTATCGATTTTCAAGGAAATACGGGTCCATTTATTCAATACACGCATGCGAGGATTAAATCTTTACTAGCTAAAGCGGAATATACGGCTAAGTCTGCAAGTCCGGAGGATGGAGAAATGTTGCCTGTGGAATTGGAAATGATTCTTTTGTTGGCAAAATATCCGGCAGAAATTGAGATTGCTGCTAAAGCTTATAGTCCGGCAAGTTTGGCTAATTATTTATATGAGTTGGCGAAGTTATTTAACAAGTTTTACCACGAAGTGCCTCCAATTGTTAAAACTGACGCAGGAGAAACTAAACAATTCCGTTTAAACTTAAGCAAGAAAACAGCTGATATCATTCATTCAGGGATGCTGATTTTAGGGATTACTTCGCCGGAAAGAATGTAGGGTGGATTGGGGATGGGAAATAAGGAATGGGAAATAGGGAATAAAATTAAGAAATAGAAAATAGGGAATTGGAAATTGAGGTGGAAGAATCAACGGGCATTATGATCTTAAAATCCTTAAATCCCTTTATCCTGATCAATGATTAATGAACTGGTATTGCTTTGCTTGGTTGCTTTTGCAGCAGGGTTTATAGATGCTATTGTAGGTGGCGGTGGGTTATTACAAACTCCTGCCACCTTATTAATTTTACCACATTATCCCGTAGCTACATTACTCGGAACGACAAAAATCCCGTCGATAGCAGGCACCACTTTAGCAGCTTTCAAGTATTCAAAACAAGTAAAATTTAATTTGAAAGTATTGGCGGCCTGTGCCAGTACTGCTTTTTTTGCCGCACTGCTTGGAGCCTTTTTAGTTAGCCGGATTGATGATCTAGTCATTAAACCCATTATTTTCGTGGTGCTGGTTCTTGTTGCACTGTATACCTATTTTAACAAACAATTTGGTATCCATCAGGAGAAAAACCATACTGTTAAACAACAGGTTTTAATGGCCGCTATTTTTGGTTTGCTTATCGGTTTCTATGATGGTTTAATTGGCCCTGGCACAGGTTCTTTCTTGATTTTGGTTTTTATTGCAGTTTTAGGTTTTGATTTCATTGGCGCCAGTGCTCATGCTAAGATTGTAAATATTGCAACCAATTTGGCGGCTATAATTTATTTTAGTTCTACCGGTCATATCCTCTTTCAATATGCCATACCAATGGCTATTTTTAATTTGGGTGGTGCTTATTTTGGCACAAAGCTCGCGTTGCTAAAAGGAAATAAATTTGTACGTATATTTTTCTTAATTGTAGTTTTCGGGACGATATTGAGGTTTGCGTATGATATTCTTTTGCGGTAATTTGCTTTATGTTCGAAACTTTTAATCAACATAATTTTTATGAGTTGTGCGACTACCTGGCCAGCAAAGATGAGGAATTGGCCAGCGTTTTAGCAAAATATGGTTATCCACCCTTTTGGACGAGGCCCAACACTTTTGAATCGTTGGTTCATATTATTTTAGAGCAGCAGGTATCTTTGGCGTCGGCGCTCGCGGCTATGCAAAAGCTTAAAGCTAAAATAGGGGCAATCACTCCCTCGAATTTCCTTAAACTCAACGATGAGGAATTGAAGGCTTGTTATTTCAGTAGGCAGAAGACCGCTTATGTTCGTGATCTTGCCGAAAAGATTGGCAGCGGCCAGTTGGATCTTTCACAATTAGAAATACTTCCTGATCATGAAATTAGAGATCAACTGAAAAAAGTAAAAGGTATAGGCGATTGGACTGTAGATATTTATTTGATTTTCATTTTGCACCATACTGATGTTTTTCCTACTGGCGATTTAGCTGCAGTTAATGCTTTGAAAAGTTTAAAGAAACTCCCAAAAGATACAACTAAAGATGAGTTGTTAAATGTGGTAGCAGACTGGAAACCTTTTCGCACCGTAGGATTAATGATGATTTGGCATTACTATCTGGAGGAGCGGAAACCTGCTAATAAAAAGAAGATTTAAAAAAAGCACCGCTTGGTTAAACCAGCGGTGCTTTTTGCATTTCATCCTAATGACTAATGACTAATAACTAGATCCCAAGATCTTCTTTAGCATAATCTGCACGTGTTTCGAATTCACGTTTGTAGCCTTTTGCTTTTTCTACCCATTCAGGTGCCTGATCTTTCAAGTCATCTACAATAGATTTACCTGTAATTGGATCCTTTTTCGTCACATATTTAAAGCCTGCATATACTGCGGCACCAATTATTGCTGTTTTTAATAGTCCCATTTTATTTTCGATTTAATTTATCAATATAACATTTGACTAACAGTAATGGTTTTAACTACAACGAATTAAAATTATTTTACAATGTTGAGTTGTAAACTGTCTTTAATCACTATCCCACTGATATTAGCCGAATTATATTTAACGGTGTACTTACCGCTTTTGTCAATGGTAAAAGCATTATTTAAGTCGAAATCGACACTTGTACTGTCACCAGGTTTTAAAGTGATGTAACTATCTGCCGGAGGTGGCATTACCCTTTTGGCCATCGCACCTTTATAAGCTGCCTCCGTTCCATCTTCCATGGTAACATCAACATATTTACTCATCAGGTTTTCGAAAGGGGTATGCCATTTACAGAATTTTGCAGCGGTATCTGCATTGTTGTAAACGGTAAATTTTATATTAATCGGCTGACCGATTTTTGGTGTCGATAAAAGTGCCATTTTTCCGGTTATCGCATCTACCGGCGTATTGAATGTTTCATTTACAGTCATTGAGTCGGTTTTCTTCTGATCAGACTGTTGATTGGAAGAACTGCAAGCGGCTAAAATAATAGTGCTCACGAATAGGATTGTGCTTAATTTTCTCATTTATAATAATTGTTAACTATTCTTTTTCTGTGCCGCTTTTTATAGGAACGGGTTTCTTTTTTCTGAAAGATGGAAACGTCATTGGGCTTCTGGCCGGACGTTCATCGCCTAATAAAACACCCCATTGTTTAAACATTTCTGTACGATCGAAAATAATTTTCAATACCGCAACAATTGGTAAAGCTAAGAACATCCCTGAGATTCCAGCAACGCTACCTCCAATAAATACACCAAGAATAGAGAACAAGGCATTAATTTTTACTTTTGAACCCACAATTCGTGGCATTAAAATATTGTTATCTAAAAACTGAACCCCAGCGATAACACCCAATACTGTAATTACAGGCCACAATTCTTGCGAAGAAGCCAAGGTTAACAACACACCGATTACATTCCCAATTAAAGCACCCACATAAGGAATAAGGTTTAATATTGCGAAAACTACTCCAATGAGCAGTGCGTGTTCAATACCAATTAGCATTAAAATTCCACCCAATAAAACCGTCATATAGGTCACCTGGATTAACAAACCAACCAGATAGCTTTTAATGATCGATTCGGTTTCGTAAATAGCCTCTTTCACCTTTGGATGATGATCTGGCTTGAACCACATAAATATAAAACGCAATAAAATATCTTTATAAAAAAGCATTAGATAAATGTAGATGGGTAAAAGACCGATAAACACGAAAATGCCGCTCAAAGTAACCGCTGCACCACCTGCCAAAGAGGTACCCATATTCATCATGTCATCACTTTTATCCTGAATAAAGGCTTTTTGTTCTTTAGCGTCATATTGCGAAATTCTACTAATCCAATCGCTTAAAGAATTAATATGCTGCGTAACGTTACTTTTAATTTGAGGGAAATCTTTAACCAATATTCCGATTTGATTGGAGAAAAACCATACAATAAGCGCCACGAATATGGCAACCAGTAAAATGGGCAGGATGATTGAAAAGGTTTCCGGAACTTTTTTTCTTTTTAGGAACCGATAAATAGGTAACAGCATAATGCTGATAAAAAATGCCATCAGTATAGGCATAATAATATCGCGACCAATTACTAAAACGGCTACAAGTGCCATTAAACCAAGTAATTCTATTGATCGCTTTACAGTTAGAGGTATATTATTCATCATAAATGGTTGTTCCGATTTGAGGATTAAACAGCATGAAGATAAAAATGTTTTTAAATTAAACTGATCAGCAATAATCTTCTAAATGCTGAAATTATCTGTCATGAAATCAACTTCATTATAACTTCATAATTCTACCCTTATTTCGCATCGGAATTAGGGGGAAGCCGGCTTTATTTAGTAAATGTAATGATTGCTGAATATATCGATTTTCCACTTCTAATTCTATTGAAAGAATTAAATCAGATAAATTCAGTAAAAAGATGAACAGAAGTTTCATGTATTTTGGCCTGTGTGCTTTGCTCTCTGCAGCAGGTTGTAGTCAGCAAAAGGAAGAAAAAGAAGAAGCAATTACTTATGCGGTGACCTCTCCGGTAACCATCGATACCTCCTTCACAAAGGAATATGTATCGCAAATCAAATCCGTTCGCAACATTGAAGTACGTGCTCAGGAAAAGGGATATCTTCAAAATATTTATGTTGATGAAGGGCAGCAGGTACATGCGGGGCAAGTTTTATTTAAAATTATGCCTCGAATGGCACAGGCAGAAGTTTTGAAAGCCCAGGCCGAAACGAAAGCAGCAGAATTAGAGGTAGAAAATACCAAATTGCTTTCTGATAAAAATGTGGTTTCGAAAAATGAGCTTGCCATGGCTAAAGCCAAACTGCAACAAGCTAATGCAGAAACTTCTTTAGCGAAATATCATTTATCTAATACCGAAATCAGGGCGCCGTTTAATGGCACCATCGATCGGATTCCCTTGAAGTTGGGAAGCCTTGTAGATGAAGGTGCACTGTTAACCAGCCTGTCTGATAACAGTCAGGTATTTGCGTATTTCAATGTTTCCGAACCCGAATATTTAAATTATCAGGCGGCTGCCAAAGCAAAAACGCAGCAAGAAGTGAGTTTGCTTTTAGCCAATAACGAGCTACTAAAGTCAAAAGGGAAAGTAGAAGTCATCGAGAGTGAGTTTAATAATGAAACGGGGAATATCGCTTTCAGGGCTCGTTTTAACAATGTCGATAATTTGCTTCGGAACGGGGAAACCGGAAAAATTCAAATGGTTGTTCCTCTGAAAAAGGCGTTTGTTATCCCTCAAAAAGCCACTTACGAAATCCAGGATAAAACTTACGTTTTTGTCGTTGATAACCGCAATATGGTACACTCACGCAACATCACGATTAGCGGCGAAATGCCCGATTTATATGTGGTAGGCAGCGGATTATCAATAGGAGATAAGATTTTACTCGAAGGCGTACAAAAAGTGAAAGATGATGATAAAATCACTTTCAAATTTCAAAATCCTCAAGAGGTAATCAAACAGTTAAGATTAAAAACCGAATAACTCCAGCAAAAATTTTTTATGTTTAGCAAGTTCATACAAAGGCCCGTCCTTTCTATAGTCGTATCGCTTATTATTTTATTTTTAGGCGCATTATCGGTTTCCTATCTTCCCGTTACCCAATTTCCATCTATTTCGCCACCAAAGGTTAATATCACGGCAGAATATCCTGGAGCAAATAACGAGTTATTAATTAAATCAGTAGTTATCCCGTTGGAGCGAGCCTTAAATGGTGTTCCGGGGATGAAATATATCGCTTCAGATGCGGGTAATGATGGTGAAGCTTCCATCCAGGTGGTATTTAATTTAGGAACTGATCCCAATCAGGCTTCCTTAAATGTACAGAACAGGGTGGCTGCGGTAACCAACAAACTTCCGCCATTGGTGGTTCGTGAAGGAGTAAAGATCAGTCGTGAAGAATCGAATATGTTGATGTACATTAATTTGTATAGCACAGATCCAAAGTTGAATGAGAATTTTCTGTACAACTTCGCCGATATCAACTTACTTTCCGAATTAAAGAGGATTGATGGGGTAGGTTTTGCTGATATTTTGGGCGATCGGGATTATGCCATGCGCATTTGGTTAAAGCCCGATAGAATGCAGGCTTATAAAATCTCTGTCGATGAAGTGATGAAATCGCTTGATGAGCAAAGTTTGGAAGCCTCACCTGGTAAAACGGGAGAAAGTTCTGGCAAGCGTTCACAAGCTTTTGAATATGTGTTAAAATATTCTGGCCGTTTTAATACGAAAGAGGGTTACGAAAACATCATTTTACGGGCAAATCCGAATGGAGAAATGTTGCGTTTAAAAGATGTGGCTGATGTTGATTTCAGCAGTGCAGCCTATAATTTGTATTCTAATTTAAACGGAAGGCCATCTGCGGCGATTGTTTTAAAACAATCGTATGGAAGTAATGCCAGTCAGGTAATCAAAGATGTGAAAGCCAAAATGGCTGAAATTAAGTCAACTTCTTTTCCAAAGGGATTGAATTATGAAATCAGCTATGATGTTTCCAAGTTTCTTGATGCATCTATCGAAAAAGTAATTCACACCTTAATTGAAGCCTTTATTTTAGTGGGTTTGGTGGTATTTTTATTCCTTGGAGACTGGCGTTCTACTGTTATTCCAGCCATTGCGGTGCCGGTATCCCTAATTGGAACCTTTGTTTTCATGTCTATGTTTGGTATTACGCTCAATTTAATTACCCTATTTGCTTTGGTTTTGGCCATTGGTGTGGTCGTAGATGATGCCATTGTGGTGATTGAGGCTGTGCATGCGAAGATGGAAAACGACAGGCGTTTATCGGTATTGAAAGCCACGCAACAAGCCATGAAAGAAATCAGTGGTGCTATTATTGCCATTACTTTCTTAATGGCTTCTGTGTTTATTCCGGTAACTTTCATGTCGGGTCCGGTTGGTATTTTCTATCGTCAGTTCTCCATCACTATGGCGACAGCAATTATTCTTTCGGGTATTGTTGCGCTAACATTAACGCCAGCTTTGTGCGCCATTATGTTGAAAAACAACCATGGGAAACCGAAAAAGAAAACAGCTGTTGACCGATTTTTAGATGGCTTTAATAATGCTTTCAATAAGTTATCTGGTAAGTATGAAATTGTACTGAGCAAAGTGGTGGGTCGCCGGTTGTTAACCTTCGGAATTCTTGTAGCTTTTTGCTTCGGGATTTGGGGATTAAGCGGAACCGTACCTTCAGGATTTATTCCAAATGAAGATCAGGGGATGGTTTATGCGATTATTCAAACACCACCAGGATCAACGCTTGAACGTACCGACCAGATTGCAGAACGCCTGCAAAAACTATGTGAAGATATAGATGGCGTAAAATCAGTTTCATCGTTAGCAGGCTACGAAATTTTAACAGAAGGTACCGGCTCCAATTCAGGAACCTGTTTAATCAACCTTAAAGATTGGAACGACCGTAAACATTCTGCATCAGAAATTATAAAAGAACTGGAAGAAAAAGCAAAGTCTATTCCCGGTGCCACTATTGAATTTTTCCAACCACCGGCAGTTCCAGGATATGGTGCCGCAGGAGGTTTCGAACTTCGCTTATTAGATAAAGCGGGTAGTGGCGATTACAAACGCATGGAAAAGGTTGGAAATGATTTTGTAAAAGAGCTTAATAAAAAGAAAGAATTATCATCAGTATTTACCTTTTACAGCGCAAGTTTCCCTCAATACATGTTGAATATTGATAATGAAATAGCGCAGCAAAAGGGCGTAACGATTGATAATGCAATGAATACCCTTTCTACTTTCGTGGGGAGTAATTACGAAACCAGTTTCATTAAATATGACCGCCAATATAAAGTAATGGTTCAGGCTTTGCCACAATACAGAGCGTTGCCAGCAGATATATTAAAGCTATCTGTGAAAAACGATCATGATGAAATGGTTCCGTTTTCGGCTTTCATGAAGATGGAAAAAGTGTATGGACTATCTGAAATTACACGTCACAATATGTACAATGCTTCGGAAATTAGTGGCCAATCTGCACCCGGCTACAGTTCGGGTCAGGCGATTAACGCCATCACTGAAGTTGCCGCCAAAACACTTCCAAGGGGCTTCGGTATCGACTGGGCTGGGATTTCTAAAGATCAGGTTTCCAGAGGCAATGAAGCGGTGTATATCTTTTTGATCTGTTTGGGCTTTGTTTACCTTGTCCTTGCTGCACAATACGAAAGCTTCATTTTGCCACTTTCGGTGATTTTATCTTTGCCTGCTGGTATTTTCGGAGCGTTTCTGTTCCTGCAATTGTTGGGGTTAGAAAATAACATTTATGCTCAGGTAGCCATGGTGATGCTGATCGGATTGCTGGGGAAAAATGCTGTCTTGATTGTAGAGTTTGCTACGCAGCGGCATAGTCAGGGTGCCACAGTTTTAAAAGCCGCTTTGGAAGGTGCAAGCGTACGTTTCAGACCTATTTTAATGACTTCTTTTGCATTTATTGCAGGTTTAATTCCTTTGATGATTGCTTCCGGACCTGGTAAAATTGGAAACAGAACCATTGGTTCAGCAGCAGCGGGAGGGATGTTGTTCGGGACCATATTCGGCGTGATCGTAATTCCAGGATTATACTACATTTTCGGTACCATCGCAGCCAAACACAAGTTGATTAAAATTGAAGAAGAACATCCGTTAACTGAAGAAATTGAAGATAATGTTTAAGCAAAAAATTTATAAAATACTTGGGTTAGCTATCATTGTTGCCACTTACAATGCTTGTAAAGTGCCAGATTTTGCCCAACGTAATGAGAATAAAAATACACCGGCTAGTTTTAATACCTCAGTAGATAGTACCAATACAGGTGCGGTACAGTGGCGTAGTTTTTTTACCGATCCAAATCTGGTAAGCCTGATCGATACGGCCCTTAAAAATAACCAGGAACTAAACATCACCCTGCAGGAGATTGAAGTGGCTAAAAATGAAATTAAGGCAAAAAAAGGTGAATTGCTTCCTACAGTTGATTATCGGGTAGGTGCTGGTTTAGATAAAGTTGGCCGATACACCAGTTCGGGTGCCGGCGATGCCTCAACGGAAATTACTCCGGGTAAAGGTGTACCAGAAGTGCTGCCCGATTATGCATTTGGTTTGCAGGCCAATTGGGAGGCCGACATCTGGCATAAGCTTCGCAATTCCAAGAAAGCCGCAGTCGACCGCTATCTGTCTTCGGTTGAAGGAAAAAATTTCGTCATCACCAATTTGATCGCAGAAATTGCCAATACCTATTACGAATTGCTGGCACAGGATAATCAGCTGGAAATCGTTAAGCAAAATATCGCCCTTCAAAGCAATGCGCTTGAACTGATGAAAATTCAAAAACAAGCTACAAGAGTTACTGAACTTGCCGTACGTAAATTTGAAGCCGAAGTGTTGAGTTCAAAAAGTTTAGAATTCGACATTCAGCAAGACATTACCGAAAGTGAAAATAAAATCAATTACCTATTGGGCCGTTTTCCACAACCAATTGTTAGAGATCGAAATGCTTTTAGTTTATTGGTTCCACCTGCTATTCAGGCCGGATTGCCTGCTCAGTTACTGGCAAACCGACCTGATATTAAACAAGCCGAATACGATTTGGAAGCAGCAAAATTAGATGTTAAAGTGGCGAAGGCACAATTCTATCCTTCATTGGGGATTTCTGCCAGCATCGGTTATCAAGCATTTAATCCTTCTTATTTATTACGTACACCAGAGTCGTTGATTTACTCCCTTGCCGGAGATTTGGCCGGTCCACTAATCAATCGCAATGCGATTAAGGCAGAGTATTTAACAGCAAACGCTAAACAGTTACAAGCCGTTTTCAATTATGAAAAAACCATCTTAAATGGATATATCGAGGTTGCAAATCAAATTTCGAATATTTCGAATCTCCAAAAGAGTTACGATCTAAAATCAAAACAGGTTGTGGCGTTGACGCAATCCATAGAAATTTCAAATGATTTGTTTAGAGCGGCGAGAGCTGATTATTTCGAGGTTTTAATGACACAAAGGGATGCGTTGCAATCTAAATTGGAATTAATAGAAACCAAAAAACAGCAGCTAAATGCGGTGGTGAATATTTATCATGCTTTAGGCGGGGGGTGGAATTAAACCCTCCGTGCTACAGCACAGGTTTGTAATAAATTAGGTCGTCATTTCGAAATGAGCTTTTCGCGATTGAGAAATTTGTTCATTCATCGTCATCCTCTCGTAGGCTGGGATCCTAAAGCGATGTAAAGGCTTTGACGTTTTCTCCCCGAAGGTAAATCGGGACAGGCTCTTTCATTGTCTCCTATGCCGGATAGCAGGGTGGAAGATCAATAGCAGACATCAAAGTTCTTAGGTATTTTACTCGCTCACTCGTCATTTCGAAATGAGCTTTTCGCGATTGAGAAATCTGTCCACTCATCGTCATCCTCGCGTAGGCGGGGATCCTAAAGCGATGTAAAGGCTGATTATTTCCTTCGGTTTAGTCTTCACTTTTCTTCAACGATTTCAAAAACACAAAACCCACCACACCCGATAAAACCGAAGCGGTTAATATGGCGAACTTCGCTTCGGAAACATGCAAGGCATCGCTAAAAGATAATAGTGCAATAAATATCGACATTGTAAAACCGATGCCTGCCAACATGCCTAAACCTAAAACATGTTTCCAGCCGGCACCAGTCGGTAAATCGGCAAATTTAAGTTTAACGGCCAACCAGGAAAATAACGTCACGCCGATGGTTTTTCCCGCAAATAAACCCACTATAATTCCCAGGCCTAAAGGCGAAACTAGTCCTTTAATCATTTCTTTTTCGAAAGTGATGTTGGTGTTCGCCAGGGCAAAGATTGGCATGATCAGGTAATTTACCGGAACGCTTAAGGCGTGCTCCAACTTTTCTAAAGGAGATAAAACATCCGTTTCGTTTGTAGGGATGGTGAATGCTAAAAGTACACCTGCAATGGTGGCATGAATGCCGGAGTGGTGAATAAAGTACCAAAGAAAGATTCCTGGGATAAGATAGAAGATCAGGCTTTTTACACCGAAATAGTTCATTAAGCTTAATAATACTAAAATTCCGCCGGCCATTGCCAAATATTCAAAATGAATTTGGTTGGTGTAAAATATAGCGATTACTAAGATTGCGCCTAAATCATCAACAATAGCCAAAGCTGCTAAAAATATCTTCAAGCTAGCGGGTACATTTTTGCCAAGCATGGCAATTATGGCCAGCGCAAAAGCAATGTCCGTGGCCATAGGGATGCCCCAACCGCTAGCAGTTTCGGCTCCTTTGTTAAATATTGCATAAATTGCGGCGGGAACCAGCATGCCACCTAACGCAGCAATTACCGGAAGTGCTGCGTTTTTTAATGAAGATAGTTCGCCTTCTACGAGTTCACGTTTAATTTCCAGCCCCACAAGTAAAAAGAATATGGCCATTAAAGCATCATTAATCCAGGCAAGAATGCTATAATTAACGTGGCCAAACCCGAGCTTGGTTTCTAAAAAAGCTTCAAAACTTTCTTTCGATGCTGTGTTGGCGATCAGTAAGGAGATGGCTACACAAATTAGCAGTAAGAAACCGCCAACTTGTCCGGAGCGGAAAAAACGTTGAAATACGGCTAGGTTGATTAGTTTCGGCATGATGGCAAAAATAAGGAAAACTTAGTTTCGGCTAGGAATTAATTTGATTTAAATGGAAAAATAAGTTCTTGTTTTATTGGCAAACGCTTTGAATTTATTTATAACCTGAGGCCTGTAAATTAAACAGCTCAGCATACTTGCCTCCCGCTTTCAAGAGTTGTTCATGTGTTCCTGACTCGAGCAGCGTTCCCTTCTCTAACACTAAAATCCGGTCGGCTAACCTTGCTGTAGAGAAACGATGTGAAATTAAAACTGCTGATTTTCCTGTAGTGAGTTGTGCAAAACGTTGGAAGACCTCATATTCTGCCCGTGCATCCAATGAAGAGGTAGGCTCATCTAAAATTAATACTTGCGCATCTTTCATGTATGCCCGGGCAAGCGCAACCTTTTGCCATTCGCCGCCCGAAAGTTCAACTCCATCGTTAAATTTCCTGCCTAGCCATTGCTGATAAGCTCCCGGCAGCTTCTGTGCAAGCTCATCTGCCAAACTAAGTTGCGCAGCATTTTTGACCAACTGTTCATTTTCAATTTCCTTAATATTGCCGACCGCAATGTTTTGATAAAAAGTCATTTGATAGCGGATGTAATCCTGGAAAATGATGCCGAGGTTATGCCTTAGGTCGTCTAAATCATAAGCCGTTAAATCCTTTCCGTCTAATAAAATACGACCTTCGCTTGGATCGTACAGTCTGGCCAGGAGTTTAACCAAGGTCGTTTTTCCTGCACCGTTTTCTCCAACCAGGGCCAATTTTTCGCCGGGTTTGAGCTCAAAGCTTAAATTTCTATTCGCCCACCTGTCGCTATTGTGGTATTGAAACCCCACATTTTCAAATACAAAACCTGATTTTATGGGGTTTGGAAAAGGCAGCGCCGCTTTTGGTTTGGTGATTTTCGGCTTGATCTCAAAAAAATCAATGAAATCCTGTAAATAAATGGCGCCTTGAGAAACCATCGTAAACCTTGAAAGCATTGTTTCCATCAAGCTGCTCAGTTGACGAAATGACCCAGCAAGGAAAGTAAGGTTGCCCACCGTCGATTTTCCGGTAACTGTTTCGTAAACAATAAATCCATAGGCCGCATAATAACCAATAGTGCCTAAGATGGAGAAGAATGTACCCCAAATAGATCTGCGCACCGCTAACTTGCTGTTGTCTTGATAAAATTTATCAGACAAAGTTTTGAATCTGTCGATAATGAAATCAGCGAGGCCAAAAATCTTTACTTCCTTTGCCGTTTCATCGCTTGCACCCAGGTAACGTACATAATCGAGTTCCCTGCGCTCTGGTGTCTGACTCCGAGATAATGCATAGTTCTTGCTATTAAAATAAGATTCACCCAAAAAAGAAGGGATGATTGCAAGCACTAAAAGGAGAATTAACCACGGGTTAAAAGCAATTAAACCAGTCAAAAGAAAGGCCATAGAGATCAAATCCTGTATCTGGCTCATCACTTGAGAAAGCATCACACTTCGCCCCACTGTTTGCTGCCTTGCCCGTTCAAGTTTATCGTAAAATACCGAATCTTCGAATTGATCCAGATCGAGCGTAGCTGCATGCTCCATTATTTTAATAGAAGTATAATTCGAAAACTGGTCGCCGAGCAAGCTATCTGTTAGATTAATCATTCTGCCCAGTGCATCGTTCAAAATCGCCAGTAAAAATTGTAATCCTACCAGTTCCCAAAGCAGTTGCATATTACCATTCGTGGCGCCGGTACTCAAGTCAACCACCTCATCGATAATGAGTTTGCCCACATAAAGCAGGGCAACCGGCATGGCCGAACGTATTATCCGAAGGATGAAACTGATGATTGTCTTGCTCGGACTGCTTTCCCAAACCAGCTTAAACAAACTGGGCAGATTTTTTAACGATGAAAGGCGTTCTTTAAAAGTTATATTTTCAAGGGGTATTGTATTTCTATTCTTTGCCATAGTGGTGCTGTAATAGCAAAGCTAATTATTGAATGAGTAGTTTTCGGTTTATTTGAAAAAAATAGCATCTATGTTAACAGAGATACTATTAAAACCCGAACAATTTTAATTTGAAAATGTTGGTTACTTCGACAAAATCATAAAACAATATGATCTAATGATTAGGAAACTTATTTTTCAAAGAGTAAAACTTATCGACAGCTGCAAATGAGAATATAACACCTATAAGAAGTACGAGTGATCTCATAGCGATAAAGGGTTGACAAGGTGATTGAAGCTTGCTCTTACTAATCTTTCTTCGGTTTGAAACCGAAGTCTCTTACTTTTTTGCTTGATCAAAAAAGTAACAAAAAAATCAAGGCTTGGAACTGATGTCGGATAAGCCATGCGAAACTTTAATTGCAACAGCGGATTAGGTTCGATGAAGAATCGAACTGACCGCAGTTTTAGTCATTCGGATTTTGAAAGTTTGGGCAAAAGTTTCACCTGCTTCTCTTTCCATCACTTCCTATGCCGGAAAGCAGGATGGCTTTAGCGAGGAGTGGAGGACTCTGCTTTGTAAGGGTTCCTTTTAGCGAAAAGTTTCTAGTGCCTTCTACCTTTCACTGGCAAAGAATAAACTAATAAAGCCACAGAATCATAGATTTCAATCTGCGAATCTGTGGCTAAATTTTTTGTTTATGCTACTCTAGTTATTTTTTCTTTCCGATATTCACCCGAATGTTCACCTCAAAATCGCCATCTGTATAGCCGCTAATGGCTGAAGTTGCTGTGTTGTAGTAGGCCATAAAATATAGAGACGATTTGTAGTTTACGCCGAAGCCGACCGTTGCATTTTGCGTGTTATGATACATGGCCATTACATACAGTTTATCGTTGGCGAAGTTGGCATTTACACCCGCATCCCACAAGTTCTTATAGTTTTTAATTCCTCTGAAAACCCCTTTTGGCTCCAGGCTTATACCGTTCATTCCTTCACCAAGGCTAAATTTATATCCTATAGCCGAATAAAAAGTAGGTTTATTGGCATAGTTTAAATCATCCTTTCTAAAAACAGAGCGCATATTTGGAACGGCGCCTTCTATTGTTAATCCTTTGGAGGTATAAGAAACGCCAAAATCTCCATCAAGATAAGATCCACGATCGTTGAAACGGGCAATTGATGGATCGTTAATATCGCTGTTTCTGATGCTGCTTAAATCTAATCGATCTCTGCTTACTCCAAAGGAAACGCCGAAATTCAGTTGCTGTTCCTTATCACTTAAAGGCAAATGGTAGGCAAAAGTTCCTACGGCCTTTGTGCGTTGTAAATCGCCAGATTTTTCGTTATAAACATTAACGCCCCAACCTACTTTTCCAACTTGCTGATCTAAAGTTACGCTCGGCGTGAGGGGTGCACCGGGAATATTCGACCACTGTTTGCGGAAACTTCCATTGATATTGAATCCTTCGTTAATACCTGCCATTGATGGGTTTACTAAATAGCGGTTTTGAAAATACTGAGCATTTAAAGGTAAGATCTGCGCCTTCGCTGTGCTGAAAATAAATAACCCAGTTGCAAATAGAAACGTTACGCGACGCATTTGCTTTAAGTTTTTTGTAATTGCTTTCATGTCTGTAATTAGTCTCTAATAATATTAATGTAACCTTTAAAAGTGCCGATTCCAGAACCTAAATCAATAATGTAGTAATAAGTTCCTTCCTCCAGCGGACTTCCATTTACCATTCCATCCCAATCATTGGCATAAGCTTGTTTAGTGTATAAAATACGACCAGCTTTATCAAAAATCTTAACCGTGTTATTTGGATAATAATCGATGTTTTTCACGATAAACTTATCGTTATACCCATCGCCATTAGGGGTAACTACTGTGCTGGCTTCCAGTTTATAATCATCCGCAACCGTAATGGTGATCGTTTGCTCACTCACACAACCGCTTGAATTGGTAACGGTTACTTTGTAAATTCCCGTTTGCCTAGGGCGTACCGTTACGGATGAACTCACCTGACCGTTGATGATATCGGCACCCGTCCAGCTGTACTGGTTTCCGCCAGTTGCGCTAAGAATTAAAGCATCACCTTTTGAAATAGAAAGCGCTTTATTCGCGGTAATGGCAACAACTGGGAGCGGATTTACCACTACGGTAGCTGTTCCCGTTTGCGATTGACCACAGTTTACATCTGTAACATTTAATAAATTATAGGCAAAGCTTCCAGCTGTATTCACTGGAACCGATACCGCAACAGAAGCATTTGTTCCTGTAGTACTTATTGTTCTGCTTGCGCCACCGTTTACATTATAAGTAAAGGTGTAAGGTGCCGTACCATTTGCACCTGTAAATGTGATTGCAGGTAAAGTACCATTTAAACAAACGGCAGTATTGCCAGAAATGGTAGCCGTAGCTGCAGAAAGCTCCGTCAACTTAAACGTTCTGCTTACTGTATTGATGCCGTCATAGTCGGTTCCTCCATTATCTGTTACGGTTACTGTAATGTTTCCCGAACCATTTACATTATTTTTAAAACGATAAGTGATGGTTCCTTTATCCATTCCACTGGCCGCAATACTTAACACATCGAATAAATTCGGATTATCAGAAGTGATGCTTAGCGTGGTGGTTTGCGTAGTCTCCGGACCAGCAGATATTCCGCTTAACTCAATAGTTTTGTTCCTTGTGGTGAAACAAGATGATTGGTTGGCAATTGGGCTCAGGGTAGGAGCGCCGTTTCCGAAAAGATACCTTGATTTGATTGGATAATGATCGGTTGTGGTTGAACTATAATTGGTTACCAGATTTTTAACGGCATCCAAAACTTCTGCCGTTCCTTGTATGTAATTCAAATTCAAGCTTTTCGTGAGGATTACATTATCTATCACGGTATTGAAACCTGTGGTAGATTGTTTGCCGGCTAAACTCAAAGGCAAGGTAATAGGGGAATAATTAGCAGCATCCAGGGTAAAATCAGCATACGAAGTTCCTGTTCCAGCCGGCATCGGTGCAATGGTTTTATCCGGATTAAGTATATCATTAAAATCACCTAAAATGATTACCTTTTTGCCAGCCAAATTAGCGTCGATCCAGTTTTTCAATTGCAGGTTTCCACCTTTTCTTCTATTGTAAGAATCGATTTGTTCGGCTGGAGTTCCTGTGTTCGCCTTTGCATGGATTTCAATAAAATAAACCGTTTCCTTTTTGCCGTTAAGGGTTACCTCTGCTTCTATTGCGAAAGGAAAACGACCCGATGACCAGTTTTTGTAAGGTGTTCCATCTACACTCGTTGATGGAATGGAAGGATTATAGGTGTCTTCCAGTACGCCAAAAGTTCTAATCGGTTTTACCAGATCGGTACGGTACATAAAAGCCAGCTTCTGTGCCAGCGGATAATCAATATCTTGTTTATCATCAGCATAAGAACCGAAGGAGCTGAAAACAACATTATATCCCGCAGGCAAAACGGTATTTCTAAATAAAGTGGTATCCACCACTTCGGCGAAGCCATAAATATCTGCATTGATGTTATTGACTATTGTCTTCACATTCGCTGCCTGTTGTGTATCGTTTGCCGGATCTTGTGCCGGACTACCGAACCATTCTATGTTCCAGTTCACCACTTCTAAAGTATTTGCCACATCAAAAGTATTTCCAGCCAGGTTGACCATTTTCGTAGCCGAACCTGCTGTAGCGATATTTAGATTTGCAGAATAAGTGGTGTTAACTGCTGTAGGCGAAAATTTGGCGTAAACAGTAGGGGAGGTATTGTTAATTGCGGCCCTGTTATAGGTTAGTGTTGAGCCGAAAGTACCATTACTGCTGTTTGCAATACTAAAGTTGGCCGGAGCAGTAACCGTAACATCTCCCGTTAAGTTACCTGCAGAAAATGTAAATGATTTCTCTGTCGAGGTGGTGCCTGCAGCCTGGAAACCAAAATTAACACTCGTTGTAGAAGTGGTGATATCTACTGGTGGTGGAGTATTTGAACTGACCACCGCAAAATCATCAACTGTCCAGCGGCTTGCCGATGAAGTGGTAGAATTGTAAACAAAAGCTACATATACCGGAGTAGCTTTGTAGGCTGAAAGATCGATGTTTCCTGATTTTGTCCAGATATCAGAACCTGTTTCCGGGAACTTGCCATCTAAATTAATCCACGTTGTTAAAGCAGGATTCCCACTTCCGGTGTAATTGGTAGAAACTTTTAGCTGCAATTTATCTCCTGCGAAGGCAGATCTTGTCCAGAAGGAAAGCACCGCATAATTCATGGTTGATAAATTAAGCGCCGGAGAGATCAACCAATCTTCATTCAAGATATTTCCACTGGCAAAACCATTTATTTGCAAGGCATTTCCAGCGCTGGCTGTACCGGTAGCATCATTTGCATCGTGACCGAAAGTAGTTGTACAGCCCCAGGTTTGAGGTCCGGTAACGCTATATTGGTAAAAGCCGTCAGATAATGCAGCACTTCCAACTGTTGTACAATTTTCGAAATTAAAAACGGTTTGATTTGGATCAATCGCAGGTCCTGAAAGTGCCAAAGAAACAGCGGTTGCCCCAGGACTGGTATGCAAAATTGTCCCAGTGGTATTGCCGGCAACCGTTGGGCTAAAGCTCACATAAACCGTTTGGTTGGCAGTTAATTCAGCCGCAGTGTAAGATAAGGTATTCGTAAAAGTGATGTTGTTTTTTGAGATCGCATAAGGTGCGCTTGTGGTAAGTGTAGTTGCGGCAGTTAAATTTCCGGCAGATAAAACATAGCTTTTTGATGCTGAAATGGTGTTGATCGCCTGATTACTAAATGCAAGGGTTTTAGGTGTAGTGATTAAGTAAGGGCCAGCAGTTGAAGCGGGTTCGGTTACGGTCGAATTTTGAGGATTCGCCACTTTAGCCACAAAATCAAAGGTATTATCATCACTATCAAACCCGTTACCAGCAAATTCTTCAGTTCCTCCAATGCCCAATGTTGTCGCATCAGAAGTTGCCGTTGCTTTACGTTCAATGGATGAAGTATTTGATGGAGCAGTTGTTGGCCCTGAACCTTCAAAGGCATTTGCCGTTCCAAAACCTACAAAATCAATAATTTGTGTTCCGGTGGGGCTTGCGCCAGTTTGTGCAGTGGATACATTGCTTAATAAAACCTTGCCAGCCGCACCAGCCATGTTTATGGAACCAATCCGGTCAGGTGTGGGCAAATTCGTGGTGCCGCCACTTCCGGCACCTTGCTGGATGAGATAAAAACTTTTCGCAGCAATGCTTCCTGCAAGTGTGGTTACCTGCCAGCTCGTACCTGTTGAACTTGCATATTGAACGGACCAGCCAGTTAAATTTACTGCTGAGAGCGTTGGATTATACAGTTCGATAAAGTCGTTCTTGTAAATGGCACCTGAATTGCCTCCACCACCGTAAACTTCGGAAACTACCACATGGTTTGCACCCGTTGGTTCTTTTACACTTGAGTTTTGAGGATTTGGTGCTGTAATTACAAAATCTGTGCTGTTGTTGTCTGAGTCAAATCCGTTTCCATCAAATTCTTCAGGGCCACCAACGGCTAAAGTAGTTGTAGTAGAAGTTGCGGTAGCTTTTCTTTCTGCTGATGTTGTGTTAGTCAATACAGCAGTTGGCGTGGTTTCAAATCCGGTTGCAGTTGGGCCGACACCAATTTTATCTACAACGGCTGCGCCGGATGGATTTGCACCTGTTAAAGGAGCAGTCGCGTTACTCAAAATTACTTTGAACGCCGCTCCAGCCACATTGATGGTTCCGGTTACATCGGGGCTTGGCAAATTAATTGTTCCACCAGCACCAGCTGCCTGTTGAATTAAGAAAAACCCTTTAGCTGGAATACTGCCTGTTAATGGCGTAACCTGCCACGATGTTCCAGTTGCAGCGCCATATTGAATGCTCCACCCTGTCAAGCTTACTGAAGTATTGCCTGGATTATAGAGTTCGATAAAATCATTTTTATAAGTTGCACCTGTGTTTCCTCCGCCACCATATACCTCCGAAATCACTACATGAGTGGGGGCGGCGGGCGGTGTTGTTCCCGTTCCGGTTACCGAGATAGTTTGTGTGCCAGCACCTGTGCTTGAAACCGAAATATTATCATTTGAAAGCACTGCTGCTGTAGGACTAAAACGAGCATAAACTGTTTTACTTGTAGTTAATTCTGCTACCGAATAACTAATGGCAGCGCTAAAACTTACATTGTCTTTTGATAAGGTGAAAGGTGCAGTTGCAGTCAGATTTACTGCATCAGTCAAGCCTGTAGCGCTTAAAACAAAGGTTTTAGGAGCAGAATTTGTACCTGCATTCTGATTGCCAAAATCTAATGAGGTTTTATCAACGGTTAAAATTGATGTCTGGCCAGTTCCGGTTACCGCAACATTTGCGGTTGATGCGCCAGCACTTGTATTTACGATATTACCAGTTGTACTACCGCCCACAGTGGGGCTGTATCTGGCATAAACTAATGGAGATGAGGTAAGTTCTGCAGCGGTATAGCTAAGCGAATTACTAAATGTGCTATTATCCTTAGAGATGGAGAACGGGGCAGTCGCACTCACACTCACGTTTCCTGTTAAATTGGCTCCGCTTAAGGTATAAGATTGCGATGCAGAAACTGAACCTACGTTTTGATTTCCGAATGAAAGGTTATTTGGATTAGCGGCAAGGGTTGGCACTACCGCACTACCCGAAGTAAATGTAAGGTTAAAATTATCTATTGCCGAGGAAGGTCTGTTTCCAGACCCTGTTGTTGCGTTAAGGGTAACAATCCTGATCCAAACTGGCCCGGCATTATTGTCTAAAGCTGCACCAAAATCTACCGTAATGGCATTGCTTGAAAATGTACTTCCGCCGGTAACTAGTGTTCCGGTACTCGTAACAGGGGTGAAGGTTGTTGGGCTTGCTCCAAAACCGTAATCTACCACCCAGGCTGCAGCTCTTGGCGAAGAACTATCTAAAGATTGTAAATCGAAACTTAATTTAAGTGCCGATTTCCCTGTTGTGTTTGCAATCTGAAATACAAAAGCTGCTCCCGGGTCACCAATAGCACCTGTTTGCCTGACTCCCAGGCTGCGGTTTGTTGCAGCATTTTGATCTGTGGTGCTACTTGCTGAGGTTAAGCCAGTTGCTGAAGCGAAGTTTTTAAAGGCTCCTGTTGCGTTGTTCCAGGCAGTCGGAGCGGTTGTTAACGCTGCTGCTGTACCTAAACTCGTTGCATTTGAACTTAATCTAATGCTGAAACCATTAGGTAATCCAGTTCCAATTCCATTAAAATTTTCAACATACGGAGATGTTGTCAAAGTTACCTGAGCGAAAATTGGAAAGGAAAATAAAAGGAATAAAATGAGAAGTAAAGGTCTTTTCATATAGTTTGTTTTGTTTAGAACAATGTATATGCAAAAGCCTAATAGTCAGTTTAACTTAATGTTAATTCGCCAGAATGTGGAAAAATAGATTTTATATGGAATAATTTATGTTTACTTAATACGTTGCGCTCACATCAACGATGGTGTTTATAAAAAATCTTCAATGTTGCCTTTGCCTTCACGGATAACTTCAAATTCGCCATTGGTACAATCAATTACTGTTGAAGCTTCGTTGTCTCCAAAGCCTCCATCAATTACCAAATCAACTAAGTTTTCATATTTCTCATGAATCAATTCAGGATCTGTCGAATATTCAACCACGTCGTCATCATCTTTGATTGAAGTTGATAAAATGGGGTTGCCAAGTTCCTTTACAATGCAGCGGGCGATATTATTATCTGGCACCCGAATACCAACAGTTTTTTTGTTAGAGCTTAATAACTTGGGTACATTATTATTGGCATTGAAAATAAATGTAAAGGGACCAGGTAACGCTTTTTTCAATACCCTAAACGTCGTGTTGTCAATCGGTTTAATGTAATCAGAAATGTGTTTCAGGTCGTGGCAAATAAAAGAAAAATTAGCTTTCTCTGGTTTGATTCCTCTAATCCGGGCGATTTTTTCGATCGCCTTGGGATTGGTAATATCGCAACCTAAACCGTAAATGGTATCCGTAGGATAAATAATCAAACCACCTTTTTTAAGCACTTCAACCACCTGTTCAATGGCCTTTTCATTTGGGTTTTCTGGATAGATCTTAATAAGCATAGCGTAAAAATAACAAATAATGACGTTAGTTGTTTACGAGATGGTCTAATCATAAAAATTCTAAATATGTACAAAAATTTGTACAGCCGTTTTATTATTTTTAATTTTGATGTATAAAAGAATAAAAATGGAAATCACAAACTATACCTCATTCAGGCAAAGTTTAAAAACCTACCTCGATAAAGTTTTTTCTGATCACACACCTTTGTTTGTAACACGTGCAAAGGGCGAAGATGTGGTGGTATTATCAAAAGCAGATTATGATAGCATGCAGGAAACTTTTTACTTATTAAGGAGTCCAAAAAATGCTTTGCGATTAGAGCAGGGTTTAAAAGACTATGAAAAGGGCTTAGCTAAGCCACAAGAATTGCTTGATAATGAATAAATTATTTCTTGATCTTGCATGGGAGGATTATCTGTATTGGCAAAAGGTTGATAAAGCTATTCTGGAAAAAATCAATGCATTATTAAAAGAAATTGAATGTACACCATTTGAAGGAACAGGAAAGCCTGAACCATTAAAACATCATTACTCGAGTTGGTGGTCTCGAAGAATAAATTTAGAACACAGACTGGTTTACAAGGTAGAAAATTCAGCTATTATTATTTTGCAATGTAGATATCATACCTAATTTGAACAAAACATGAGAAAAGCTTTCGTTGCTATTGCAGCATTTTTAGTTGCCCTTACCATTATGTTGGGCCTTTATCATCCGTTTTTATGGTGGACTTTCCTTTTCACCGGTCCTTTTGTAATCCTCGGCATTTATGATTTATATCAACCCAAACATAGTATTGTAAGAAATTACCCGGTTTTTGGGCGGTTGAGGTATTTCATGGAGGAATTAAGGCCAAAAGTTTATCAATACTTTGTGGAAAGTGATACGAACGGTACACCTTATAACAGGCTAAACAGGTCTTTGATTTATCAACGTGCTAAAAAAGATAACGATACTATTCCATTTGGAACGCAGCTTAACGTTTATGATAATGGTTACGAATGGTTAAGCCATAGTATTGCTGCCATTTCCCATCACGAGCTTGATTCTGATCCACGTGTGTTGGTGGGTGGGCCAGATTGTAAGAAACCATATTCTGCCAGTATCTATAATATTTCAGCGATGAGTTTCGGCTCTTTAAGTCAGAATGCCATTTTAGCATTGAATGGAGGAGCCAAAATGGGCAACTTTGCTCATAATACAGGTGAAGGTGGAATCAGCGACTACCACCGTCAGCCCGGTGGCGATCTGATCTGGCAAATAGGAACCGGATATTTTGGCTGTCGCCATGAGGATGGGACTTTTAATTATGAAGCCTATGCAGAAAGAGCGGTAACCGAACAGGTAAAAATGGTAGAGATTAAATTATCACAAGGTGCAAAGCCAGGGCATGGCGGGATGTTGCCCGCAAAAAAGGTTACACCAGAGGTGGCACGGATTCGTTTGGTTCCACAGGGTAAAGACATCTTATCACCGCCAGCTCACTCCGCATTCAATACGCCAATCGGGCTCTTGGAATTCGTAAAAACGTTAAGAGATCTTTCTGGCGGAAAGCCTGTTGGATTTAAATTGTGTATCGGGCGCAAGAGCGAATTTTATTCCATTTGCAAAGCGATGATTGAAACGGGTATCTATCCTGATTTTATTACCGTTGATGGGGGTGAAGGGGGAACAGGTGCCGCGCCACAAGAGTTTTCTAACTCGGTGGGTATGCCGTTGAGAGAGGGTGTAGCTTTTGTTTATGATGTGTTGAATGGTTTTGACCTTAAAAAACACATTAAAATTATAGCCTCTGGTAAGGTGTCTTCTGGATTTGATTTGGTTAAGAACATCGCATTAGGAGCTGATATGTGTAATGCTGCCCGTGGAATGATGTTTGCCTTGGGTTGCATTCAGGCTTTGGAGTGTAACAGCAATACTTGCCCAACGGGTGTGGCCACGCAAGATCAAAGTTTAATGAAAGGTTTGGTTGTGGAAGATAAAACTGTGAGGGTGAAAAACTTTCATAATTTAACCGTAGCCAGTGCGGTTGAATTATTAGGTGCGGCAGGACTCCGCGAACCTTCACAGTTGAGTCGTGCTTATATTAACAGGAGGGTAAGCCAGAATGTGATGCAGTCTTATCTGGAAACATTCCCCTATATTCCTGCAGGAAGTTTATTGCAAACCCCTTATCCTACAAGGTTCGAATTGGGTATGGCACTGAGCACAGCAAAAAGTTTTGCGCCAACCGATTATAAAGTATCTGCTGTTGATTATCAACATGCCAATTCTTATAATGATACCATGAGTGAGGAAGGAATATAGTTGAGCTATTTTTTGAAATTTTTTAAGGAGTCAAGTTTTAAAACTTGGCTTTTTTTGTTTTTGATGGTTTTTGTCGAATAGCGTTCTGATGGATGAAGATAAATTAGAATGCTATCCGTAATTTCAAGCGAAGCGGAGAAATCTTTTGAAGAAGAGTTGCCAGGTAAAAAGGTTTTTCCCTTCTGCTGCGCTCTATTCTAAATGACGACTCGTTAGTAAAAAAAATCCGTTTGATTAATTCAAACGGATTTTTCATATCAAATGGATTTCGCTTTTATCCTTTTTGCTTCAGTTAAAACTCTGCGTTTTTAGGGAAACGAGGGAATGCGATCACATCGCGGATGTTTGTCATCCCGGTAACGAACAATACCAAACGTTCGAAGCCTAAACCGAAACCTGCATGTGGTGCCGATCCAAAACGACGGGTATCCAAATACCACCACAACTCATCCTGTGGGATATTCATATCTCCCATGCGTTTCGTTAAACGATCTAAACGTTCTTCACGTTGAGAACCACCAATCATTTCTCCAATGCCCGGGAACAAGATATCCATAGCCGCTACAGTCTGTCTGCCTTCGGCATCTGGCTCATTCTGACGCATGTAGAAAGATTTAATATCAGCCGGGTAATCGGTTAAGATCACTGGTTTTTTGAAGTGTTTTTCTACCAAATATCTTTCGTGTTCACTTTGTAAATCTGCTCCCCACTCATCAATTAAATATTTGAATTGTTTCTTCTGGTTTGGTTTAGATGATTTTAAAATTCTAATCGCTTCTGTATAAGTTAAACGTTCGAACTCGTTAGCTAAACAGAAATCCAATTTTTCTAACAAACTAAATTCACTCCGCTCATTCTGAGGTTTTTGTTTATCTTCTTCAGCCAAACGTGTGTTTAAAAATTCCAGTTCTTCTTTGCAGTTATCCAAAGCATAGTTAATTACATACTTCATCATGTCTTCCGCAAGTTGCATGTTATCTTCCAAATCAGCAAAAGCCACTTCTGGCTCAATCATCCAAAACTCAGCCAGGTGGCGGGTAGTATTTGAGTTTTCTGCTCTAAAAGTAGGACCGAAGGTGTAAATCTGTCCGAATGCCATGGCCGCTAATTCGCCTTCCAGCTGACCAGAAACGGTTAAGTTGGTAGCACGGGCGAAGAAATCCTGTGAAAAATCGACCTTCCCATCGTCAGTACGAGGGGTATTGTCGAAATCTAAAGTGGTTACTTTAAACATTTCTCCGGCTCCTTCGGCATCACTCGCAGTAATAACTGGCGTGTGCATATAAACAAAGCCGCGCTCGTTGTAAAACTGGTGTATCGCGAAAGCCAAAGCATGACGGACTTTAAATACGGCATTAAAAGTATTGGTACGGAAACGCAAGTGGGCAATTTCACGCAAAAACTCCAAGCTGTGTTTTTTTGGTTGCAATGGGAATTTTTCAGGATCACTGTCGCCCAAAATCTCAACCGTTGTTGCTTTAATTTCAACTGATTGGCCCTTTCCTAACGACTCGACCAATTTACCAGTTGCAGAGATAGCTGCACCAGTAGTTATTCTTTTTAACAGCTCTTCTGGTAAATTATTAAAATCAACTACAACCTGGATATTGCCCATGCAAGATCCATCATTTAAGGCAATGAATTGATTATTCCGGAAGGTTCTAACCCATCCCATAACCGTTACTTCTGTGTCAAATGCTGTCGACTTTAATAAATCTTTAATTTGCTGTCTCTTAATCATATTGTTATTTGTAAAAGGCGCAAATTTAGGAAAAAAAATGCATCGGTTAACAATTAGCAGTATCCAATTTTCGGTTATTGAAACTGCGAACTACAAACTGTTGTTTGATTTATCTCTTGCTGTTTTAAACTCTGATCCGGCTTTCCATTGCGGAAAAGTAGTTTCGTTGCTTAATTTGTAACCTACGGTAAATAGGATATTTGCAATTTGCGCGAAGCCTTTCGTGTTCATTTGTGGCGAGTAAGCATCTGAAGGTTGGTGGTAATGTTTTTCATTATAGCTCAGTCTCTGTTCTTGTCCCCATTTAGCGCCATGTTCCTTGCTGTTGAAACCATTCACGATATCGATTGCGGGTACGCCCACTTTTGCAAAATTGAAATGATCAGAACGATAATAGCTTCCGGCACTTGGACGGGTGTCGCCAACTGCTTCCAAATTATTATCCTTGAGTAGGCTAACGATAATCTTCCACTTCGTTTTGGCCTTTACCTTTGATAGAAATGTCTTTTGTTTCGCCATAGAAACCTAGCGCATCCATATTTAAGTTGGCTACCGTTTTATTTAATGGATAGATTGGGTTTAAGGCATAATATTCTGAACCTAGTAAAACTTGTTCTTCACCGGTTACTGCTAAAAATACAATAGATCTTTTTGGCTTTTCTTTTGACTCCTGAAAAGCTTTGGCAATGGACAGCATTGCTGCAACACCGCTTGCATTATCTACAGCGCCATTGTAAATAGAATCGGCATTGATTTTCGGTCCGATGCCGAATTGATCCCAGTGTGCAGAGTAAATAATCGTTTCTTCCGGTCGTTTACTTCCTTTAATAATTCCAATCACATTTTGCGAAGTGGAATATTTGCATTTATTGTTTAAAGTTACAGTTACCGTTTGGTTTAGCGGAACAGTTTTAAAATCCTTTCGTCGGGCATACTCACGAATATCTCCGGTGATTCCAGCGTTAGCAAGTAACTTTGCTGCCGCTTGCTCCGTCATCCAGCCTTCAAGTGTATATCTCGATTTGTGTTTGTCAGCAGCCTGGAGGTATAACCTTGCACCCGTATTGCTATTGGTAATTACCGACCAGCAGTAGCTAGCAGGTTCCGTTTGATGTATAATGATTACTCCAGCAGCGCCTTGTCTGGCTGCTTCCTCATATTTGTACATCCAGCGACCATAATAAGTCATGGTGTCGCTTCTGAAATACATTTTATCTTTTGCGTTAAAACCAGGATCACTGATTAATACCACGACTGTTTTACCCTTTATATCCAGGTTTTTGTAGTCGTTCCAGTTAAATTCTGGTGCCACAATACCGAAACCTGCAAAAACAAGCGGCGAATTTTTCAATTGAATGGTATCCTGTTCTCGTCTGGTAAATGCAACGAAATCATCAACTGCTTTAAATTTCAGTTTTTCTTTCCCGCCATTTATTTCCATTTTTTCTGATGGGGTAGAAGTGATTTCGACCATTGGCACTTTTTGAATGTAACTGCCATTTTTGCCAGGTTCTACCCCCTCGGTTTTTAGTGTCGACGAAATATAATTTACAGTTTTAGTTTCTGCGACCGTAAATGGGCGCCTGCCTTGCAGTGAATCATCAGCTAAAACAGCAATGTATCGTTTTATTGTTTCTGGATTTATGGAGCCTAAGCTTATAGATTTTTTCTCTTCTTTACAGCCGAAGATGAGAGCAATTCCCAATGTAGCTAAACTTCTAATTTAATTGTACTCATATTATTTTTCGATTAATAAAAAAGTCATCGGATGAATATAAGCGAATTGCAGATATTCCTCCAATGACTCATTAATGATGGTGTTTCAATGCAAGCAAATAGGGATTTAACTCATACGAAGTCCTTTGATCAATACGTCAAAACGCAGATTTTAATCAAATGAACAAATTATTTTATGCCGTCGATCCTGCCTTGTCCTTAAATCTTGAAAATCCTGATCTCTATTGTTGCTGCTGTTGCTGCATGGCTTCCATATATTGCTGGTAGCTGTTTTGCTTTCTAACGGTAGTCGCTAATCCTGATGGTTTGGTGTAATTTACTTCTTTGGCTTGGAAGTAATTCTCATTGTCATTAAAATCTTCATCGTTATAACCTACCGATACATTTACCTCCATAATATGCTCAAAACCACCTTTATAAACGCCTTTTACAGGTGAGCAATCGGCAAAATTTCGGCCAACTGCCAAACGAACATGATTTTCATTGGCGATGCAGTTGTTGGTAGGGTCGAGACCTAGCCACCCATATTCTGGTAAATAGGCTTCTGCCCAGGCATGGGTTGCGCCTTCACCACGCATACCGTCTCTGTTCGGGCAAATGTATCCACTTACATATCGCGATGGGATACCCGTTAACCTTAGCATAGCAGTAAGCACATGTGCAAAATCCTGGCAAACACCGGCCTTTAATTTCAAAATTTCTTCAATGGTGGTATCTACTGCAGTAATTCCTTTAATGTATTCGAAATTGCTGAAGACGTGCGCACAGTATTTAACTGCTGTTTGATATGGCGTATCTTCTGCTACTTTAATGGATAACGCGGTTTCTTTAAGTTGAGTTATTCCCGTAAAAGATTCTTGCCTCAGATAATCAATATAAGGCACTTCGTATCTGATGGCCGCTAAACTATTCCATTGCTCACTGCTGAACATATCATCTTGAGGCAGTGGTTTAGGGAAAGTTTCTACACTAACCTTTGAAAATATTTTCAACTGTGTGTGGGGTTCATTTTGAGTAAAAGTTCCTACCTCGTTTCCATAATAATCTATGAAAATTTCAATCTCGGGACTACCTGAAATGTTAAGGTCGTGTTTAACCACCTTCTGAAAATCGTCTTTTATAGGAAACAAAATAATCTGATTAGCGCTATCCCGAACTGGCGACTCGTATTTATAATTGGTAATATGTTTAATTTTAAAAATTGGCATAGTGATATTTGTTATTATTATCTATCGGGATGATTATTTAATACTATGAATTTGCGAAATAATATTCGTTTAAAAGGTTTCCGATGCCAAATAGTTCAGCCCGGATTTCAGTTAAATAATCATGCAGTTGCTCTTCTTCCATTGTGTTAACCGAACTATAGGTAATCATACTTTTCAACCGGCCTATTTTAAACGACAAGTTATTGTAATGTTCAATGTTACTTTCGCTTTTCAATCTGTTAAAATAACGCTCGATATTATGCATTGAGTAAAGCGCCGATCGAGGGAAATCGTTATTTAACATCACCAGTTCGATGATATTTTTAGCGTCAAATCCTTGTCTATAGGTTTTCAAATAAAGCTCATAACCACCTAACGACAAAAGTAAATGTTTCCAGTAGGCGATATCAGTTAACAAATCCGGATTGTCGCTAATGGAACTAAATTTAATATCTAAAATATCAATAGATTGAATACTTCTTTCCAAATGTTTCCCAATTTTCATAAAGCTTCGGCTTTCGCCACGTTCCATAGCGCTATCTGCCGTTCCGTGGTAAAGCATTACCTGCTTAATCAAAATATCCAAAGCTGTAATTGGATCATCTTTTTGTACATACCACAACAACTTTTCGTCTTTTACAGTGTGATAATATTCATTTAGACATTGCCATAAATCTTTCGGGATATGCTCTTGTACGCTTCTTGCATTTTCTCTGGCCAGCGTTACAATATTTAAAATCGAATTTGGGTTTTCACGGTTCAACAGTAAATATTCAATCACGGCTCTGCTATCGTGCTGAATATTTAACAGTTCGTTTTCATCATCAGCAGAAAAAATCCTGATCACGGGTTTCCAGGTAAATTCCTGGATGGTATCTTGCGATGAGGCATAATTTATTTTTAGCATGCGAAGCATACCATCACTACGCTCCACATACCTGCTCAACCAATATAAGCTTGATGCTACTCTACTTAACATATTTTTATTCTAAGAAGTTAAAACCCATGTATCTTTACTGCCGCCACCTTGCGAACTATTTACCACCAAAGAGCCTTCTTTCAGGGCCACCCGGGTTAATCCACCGGGAACAATCGAAATTCCATCCGGTCCGTTTAGTGCAAAAGGGCGTAAATCGATTCTTCTTGGTGCAAGTTTTCCATTAATAAAGCAGGGGGCAGATGAGAGGCTTATTGTTGGCTGAGCGATGAAATTGCGGGGATCTTTTAAGATTTCTAATTTATAATCATCCGTTTCCCGCTCGGAGGCTGCATGCCCCATTAACATGCCATAGCCGCCACTTCCATTGGTTTTTTTAATCACCATCGTGTTTATGTTTTGAAAAACATAATCCAATTCATCGCGGTTGCTCAGCTGGTAGGTCGGTACATTTTTTAGTATGGGTTCTTCGTTCAAATAATATTTAATCATATCCGGCACGTAGGTATAAACTGCTTTATCGTCAGCAACGCCATTTCCAACAGCATTTACGATGGCTACATTGCCTTTTCGATAAGCGCCCATTAATCCTGCTACGCCTAAAACACTGTTGGGGTTAAATACCAGCGGATCGAGGTAATCATCATCTACCCGGCGATAAATTACATCAACCTGTTGCAGTCCTGTGGTGGTTTTCATGAAAACTTTCTGGTTTTTAACCACTAAATCCCGGCCTTCTACCAATTCAACACCCATCAATCGGGCTAGGGTAGTGTGTTCGTAGTAAGCAGAATTGTACATGCCCGGGCTTAAAAGCACAATTGTAGGGTTTGATACCGCTCTTGGTGAAAGCGCCATTAGGTTTTTGTAAAGGATGGCTGGGTATTCGGTTACACTTCTTACGCCGCATTGCGGAATCAAATCAGGGAATAATCTCTTCGTTATTTCCCTATTTTCCAGCATATAACTCACGCCAGATGGCGTGCGCAGATTATCTTCGAGTACATAGAAAGTGCCGTCGTGATCCCGGATCAGATCAATGCCAGCAATGTGAATATAAATGTCGTGAAGTACATTCACATTGTGCATCTCTCTTAAAAAGTGTGGGCACGAATAAATTACATTAATAGGCACAATTTGATCCTTGATGATAAATTGATTGCTATACACATCTTTTAAGAAAAGATTCAAAGCCTTTAAACGCTGTTTAATTCCTTTTTCAATAAACGACCATTCACTCGAGGTGATGATACGGGGGATGATATCGAAAGGAAAAATCTTTTCAATTCCTTCACCACTGTCGTAAACGGTGAAAGTAATACCCTGGCTCATGAAGAGTTTTTTTGCCAACTCTTCTTTTTTGTTTAGGTTTTCGAGAGATTCTTTAGAGAAATTATTGATGAAGCTTGAATAGTGATTTCTGTAATTGTCACTATTTAAAAACATTTCATCATAAGTTTGGGGATGATTTAAGTAATTTTTTATGAAATTTTCTATCATTTGACTTAAATATTTTGTTAAAGTATGATTTTGAAAGTAAAAAATGTGACTTTGTTATAAAAAAAATGTACTTAAATGCTTTTTTGATGTTTTTTGGTAGTGATTTTATCTATTTTTTGCTAATATTTTATTTTTTTTATTAAATATTTTAATTTATTTATAAATATTGCTTGCTTATATGAATAAAGTTTGTACTTTTGTGATGCTCGTTAATTATTATTATATATTTGGTTTAAAAAAAGCGCTGGCAACGGCGCTTTTTTTATAAAACTCTTCAGACTTATTCATAATCAACATAAAACCAAACAAACTAAACTAAAAGAAGCTTTCAAGTGATCACTTGGGAGCTTTCTTTTTTAATAAGTTTTTGGTTCTGGGAATAATAATGCACAAAAAAAAAGACCATCTTGAGGTTAATCAAGATAGTCTTTTAAAGATATGTTTTGTTGATTGTTATTATTAATCTTCCGAATAGGTGATTTTGTTCACATGTTTGTCTATTTCCCATCTTCCAGTTCCTTCTTCACCAATCACTTCGAATAGTTCAAGCGCTCTACGTGCTTTATATTCTTCTTCACGTTGCTCTTTTAAGAACCAGTTCAAGAATTCCATTGTCACGAAATCTTGTTCTTTATGGCATCTGGCCGCTAAATTTTTAAAGCTTTGCGTAATTGCAATTTCTGCCTCAAGTGCATCTTCAAATACTTCTCTAAAACCTGCAAAGTCAGTTTTAATTCCTGTAACTTCCGGAGAGATTGCATTTCCACCCATATCTAAAACGTATTTGAACAATTTTAATTGGTGCATTCTTTCTTCTTCAGATTGTTTTGTGAAATAATCTGCCGAGAAATCGTAGCCTTGTTGGTTACACCAAGACGCCATTGATAAATATAGTGATGAAGAGTGAGCTTCTTTTTTTATTTGCTGATTTAAAAGTGTTTCGATATCCTGAGATATTAAACACTTTATACGCATTAGATCTTTCATAATTTCTGTGCTTTAATAACAATACAAATGTAAAACGAAATTGTTCAATTACACTATTTATTTGCTATATGAAATTAGTCTAAATTGCTGATAATAAGTTATTTGTAATGAGTTTAAATAATGACAATTGTTGGTGTGTTTTGCTGAATAACGTTTAACGGATACCGATTGGAAGACAGTGAGATAGTACTTTTATTTTGAGCAAAGCCCGATAGCGCAACGAACAAAGTTAAGGATGAAGGAGCAAAAATGAAGGTCGGAATATTAGAGATTGACTAGCTAAGCAAGAATGTGAATAGGTAATTGCTAGGGATAAAGAAGAAAATCGACTACTGTATAATAGATCTAAAGCACCAATTGATTAATCAGAAATATACTAAAGACGGTTGATTCAATGAATAAAAAACAAATGAACTACCGGCGATTAAACCAATGATCTAATAAACTAATCTATAAAGACAATCGCTAAGGAGGTGGTTGAGTTTGAACATGGTAAATGCGCCTTGTAATAAATCTTTTAAAGCAACGATTTCCAAGGCACTTAAGAGGTAAATATGCTCGCAACCATTAAAAGTTACCAACTCGAAATCAGCCCGGTGTGTATTTAGTAAAAGCTCTTCGATGTCGATTTGCTCCACTACCTTTTTTAATTTTTGTAGCGAAATACAATTGTATTTGGCAAACTTTCCACCAAAATCAACATAGAAGCAATTTAATTTATCTGATTGATAAACAGAGCCATGTGCATTTGAGAATACGTTAACCAGTTCATTGATATCAATACAAGCTTTTTCCATGTATTGCAAAAATTGGCATTATTTAGATTAAATACAAATAAAAACGAAAATAAATTTTCGAATTGACATCAAGCTGTTCATTTAAATATCGTAGATAAGATGATCGTATTCTCCACCCATAAATTTCTGAGTATTTTGCTTTTTAAAGCCAGACTTTTTATAAAGGTTTTGTGCAATCAGGTTATCTTTTTCTACCAGTAAACCAACCTTCTGATGTCCAAGCGCTGAGGCCCAGTCTATACCAGCCTGAATTAATGCTTTGCCAATTCCTTTGCCCTGTGCTTCTGGAGCAACGCTCAAGGTATCGAAATAAAATTCTCCTGATTGAGTTTCCGGCTCCGGTTCAAAGTTTTTTAAATTGTGCTTCTCTGCCACATATTCCAGGAAACCTTTTCGCAATGCAAGTAAATCGCCGCCATTGTAGGCATTTAATGCACCAAGAACTTTGTATTCCTCCACATATACTATTGTGTTTTCGTAACTGTATTGATTGCCGTTCTGCTGAAAGAAATGTTTGAATAATTCGAATATCACTACTGAATCACCAGAGTTGGCAAACTTAGCAGCCAGTTCATCCATCGCTAAAACAATTAATGGAACTACCGCATCTGCATCACCTGGTTTTGCTGGCCTAATCATCTAAATTCACTCAATTTAAATGTTTGATCCACCCGTATCCCTTTTTCAGTTCTTTGTAAAGTACAGCACTCGTTCAAAGGATCATGTTCTAAATAAAGAATGTAGTCGTTATCGACAGCTTCATTTAAAAAGGCCTGTTTTTCGGTTAATGTTTGCAGTGGAAACATATCATAAGCCATTACATAGGGCAGGGGTAAATGACCAACAGATGGTAAAAGATCGGCCATGTAAACGATGGTTTTTCCTTTGTATTTTATTTTCGGCAACATCATCGCATCGGTATGGCCGTAAGCAAAAGAGATATTAATGTTGGGTTGCCATTCGATATTTTCTTTTTCTTCTACAAACTGAAGTTGCCCACTTTCTTGAATAGGTAGAATGTTTTCTTTTAAAAATGACGCTTTTTCGCGGGCATTTGGCTCTACAGCCCATTGCCAATGTTTTTCGTTACTCCAATACCGGGCATTTTTGAAAGTAGGGGATAGCTTGTCATTCTCCCGCTTAATGGCCCCGCCAACATGATCAAAGTGCAGATGTGTTAAAAATACATCGGTGATATCATCCAATCCGAAACCCAATTTAGCCAGTGATGTTGTGATTGAATCATCTCCATGCAAATAATAATGACTAAAAAATTTGTCATCCTGTTTATCGCCAATTCCGGTATCAACCAAGGTAAGCCTATTTCCGTCCTCAATTAAAAGGCAGCGCATGGCCCATGTGCAAAGGTTGTTCGAATCTGCCGGATTGGCTTTTTGCCAGATTGCTTTCGGAACGACACCGAACATGGCGCCACCATCCAGTTTAAATAGGCCTGTGTTTATAGTATGGAGTTTCATTTGCTAGTATTTAATATCAAGTATTTCGTATCAAAATGTGAGTTGGCTATCAAGTTTTAAAAATACAAAAACCCTTTAGAACTAACTAAAGGGTTTTCGTGTTTTGACTAAAGACTAAAGAGTCCCGACTTACAAGTGGATAACTTCACCGTAAGCATCTGCAGCAGCTTCCATAATGGCCTCACTCATTGTTGGGTGAGGATGTACAGATTTTATCATTTCATGACCAGTGGTTTCTAATTTACGTGCAACCACAATTTCTGCGATCATTTCAGTAACGTTAGCACCAATCATGTGTGCGCCTAATAATTCACCATATTTGGCGTCAAAAATTAATTTTACAAAACCATCTTTTGCACCAGCAGCACTTGCTTTACCGGAAGCTGAGAATGGGAATTTACCAATTTTCAATTCGTATCCAGCTGCTTTCGCTGCTTTCTCAGTATAACCCACTGAAGCGATTTCTGGAGTGCAATAAGTACAACCCGGAATGTTGTTGTAATCCAAGGCTTCTACATGCTGACCAGCAATTTTCTCCACACAGATAATGCCTTCTGCAGATGCAACGTGTGCCAATGCCTGGCCACCAACTACATCGCCAATAGCATAATATCCTTTTACAGAAGTGTTATAGAATTCATCAGTAACAATTTTACCTTTTTCAGTTTTGATTCCAGTTTCTTCTAAACCGATATTCTCAATGTTTGCTAAAATACCAGCTGCAGAAAGTACAATATCAGCTTCAATAGTTTGCATGCCTGATGCCGTTTTAACAGAAACTTTACAGCCAGCACCAGCAGTATCAACTGATTCAACCGAAGCTGAGGTCATTACATCGATACCCACTTTTTTCAAGCTACGCAATAATTGTTTAGATACATCTTCGTCTTCTACCGGAACTACGTTTTCCATAAATTCTACGATAGTTACTTTTGTGCCCATTGTAGCATAGAAATAAGCAAACTCCACACCGATAGCGCCTGAACCTACCACAACCATGCTTTTTGGTAATTCTGGCAAAACCATTGCCTGGCGGTAGCCGATAATTTTTTTACCGTCTTGTTTCAAGTTTGGCAATTCTCTTGAGCGAGCACCAGTTGCGATAATGATATTTTTTGCTGTAAGTTCTTTTTGAGAACCATCTGCACCTTTAACTTCTAATTTATTTCCCGGTTTCACTTTACCGGTACCCATCACTACGTCAATTTTATTTTTCTTCATTAAAAATTGAACGCCTTTACTCATACCATCGGCTACGCCGCGGCTACGTTTTACAACTGCTGCGAAATCTGCTGTAGCACCCGCTGTAGTAATACCGTAATCTGCAGCATGGTTAATATATTCGAAAACCTGAGCGCTTTTTAATAATGCTTTTGTTGGGATACAACCCCAGTTTAAACAAATACCACCTAATGATTCACGCTCTACAATGGCAACTTTCATTCCTAATTGTGAAGCTCTGATTGCAGCTACGTAGCCACCTGGGCCGCTGCCTAAAACAATAACGTCGTAATTCATCTGTTTTTTCTAGTTTATTTTTTATCTGTCAGATGGAACTTTCCATAATTAAAACATCAGTTAGTGACGTTTTGCAATTTAATTATGGACGGTTCATATCTAAAAAAGACTTCTTTTAAGTTGTTTTTTTATGTTGGTAATCTCCCGGGTTGGGAGAAGGCTCTTTGAAACAGATTTCCCTCGCTTTAATAAATTATATCAGCATTACAGTTAAAAAACTTTTGTTTCTTATAATCCCCAAAACTAAAAAAAAAATGTTAATTGGCACTGATGAATATGAGATCCCATGTCAAAATTCTGAATTTGACATATTACTTTCATTAGCTGTTTTAATTATCGTTAAAAAAGATTTCTGAAATGCTAAATCATCATATAAAAACGAGCTTTTGAAGGTTAAGTAATAAATCCATTGTCCGAATATTATTTTTTAGGATAATTTAATCGCTTCATTCAGTATTAGTCAACAATTTGTAAGATTTAGAGGGCTAAAGGTGTAAATGTTTACATACTTTTTTTGTGAAATTCAGCAATAGATCTTTTTTTGATTCGATAATGGCAAGATTATATGTGATTTTTTAAGGAAAATTCAATATTGCTTACAAACGATTGATAAAGTGAAAGTTAAAGGACTTATTAATGATGTTAATTGTTGAAAAGTTTTGGAATGCTTAACGATAATTTAACATTGGATGTTAAAATGTGTTAAATATTATTAAGTACATTTGCGCCAATAAATCACCCCCGATTATTATTCAACAAACAAAAAACATTTAAAAAAACAAAGTATGAACAAATCTTTACTTTTAAGATTAGTACTCGTTATTGTTGCAGTTGTAGGTCTTACTTTCGGTGCTAGTGCACAGGTAACCACATCATCAATGACAGGAACAATTAAGGATGCTAGTGGTGCCTTGCCAGGTGCAAGCGTTAAAGCTACACACACGCCAACAGGTTCCGTTTACACGGTTTCTACAAACGCTGATGGTAGATTTACCATAGGCGGTATGCGTGTTGGTGGTCCGTACACGGTTGAAATTAGTTTCGTGGGTTATAAGCCTGCAAAATTATCAGACATTTATTTGAAATTAGGTGAGCCTTACTTACTTAACTTAGTGTTAGTTGATAATAGTTCAACATTAGCTGAAGTTAAAGTGGTTGGTCAAAGCACGAACAGCATATTAAATTCAAATAGAAATGGAACATCAACTGTAATCGGAAAGCAACAAATTCAAGCATTGCCTACCATTTCGCGTAGTGTAAACGATTTAACTCGTTTAACGCCGCAGGCTAATGGACAATCAATTGGTGGTGGTAATTACCGTTCGAACAACTTTACGGTTGATGGTGCGAACTTTAACAACCAATTTGGTATCGGTCAGAATATTCCTGCAGGTGGTTCGCCAATCTCAATTGATGCATTAGAGCAAATCTCAATCAATGTTACACCATTTGATGTTCGCCAGACTGGTTTTACTGGTGGTTCAGTTACAGCTGTAACTCGTTCAGGAACTAACTCATTTTCTGGTAATGCCTTTTACACCATGCGTGGTGAAGAACAACAAGGAAAAAGAATTGGCGAAAGCTTTAGAATTCAAAATCTTCAACCTTTAGATGAGAAAAATTATGGATTTAGTTTAGGTGGTCCAATTGTTAAAGATAAATTATTCTTTTTCGTTAACTACGAGAAGAAAAGAACTGAACAGCCTGGAACACAGCGTTTAGCTGCTACTCCTTCTAATCCTTACGATCCGGCTAACCCTAACGTAGTTAGAGCCGATGCATCGTTTTTAAATGAAGTTTCTTCGTATTTGAATACAAGATATGGATATCAAACTGGCGGTTATGAAGGTTACTCAAACATCAGTGATAACGAAAAAATGTTCGCCCGATTAGATTGGAATATTTCTAAAAGCCACCGTTTCAGTGTGCGTTATAACCAAGTAGAAAGTCAATCACCATTTTCAGCAAGTACTTCAGTTACCAATTCTGGTGCAACGGGTAACTTAGGCTATCTAAATTCAAGATCTGGAAATCAGCGTGAGGCTGGTTTGCCATTTGAAAACTCAAATTACTACCAAGCGGCTAACTTATATTCTGCAGTAGCTGAATTAAATTCAAACTTTGGAAGTAAAATTACAAACGTAGCTCGTGTAACTTACTCTCATCAAAACGATCCTAGAAATTCTGATAGTTCTCCATTCCCTTTGGTTGATATTTTGGATGGAACGCAAACAGGAAGTACAGGAGGTAATGTGTTAACAACTTTTGGTTATGAACCATTTACTTACGGAAACTTACGTGATGTGAAGGGTTATACTTACAGTGATGATTTAAGTTTAGCTTTAGGTAAACATAACATTACTTTAGGTTTACAAGCTGAGTTTAGTACCACAAAAAATGGTTTTCAACGTTTTGGTACAGGTTTCTATACTTTCAGAACTTGGGATGATTTCGTGAATAACAGAATGCCACTACAGTATTCAGTTACTTATCCATTAACTGCCGATGGTTCACAAGCTTTCCCGAGCTTTAAATTTGCTCAATATTCAGCTTATTTACAAGATGAGTTTTCGGTTACAGACCGTTTAAAATTAACAGCTGGTTTGCGTATTGAACAGGCTACTTATCCTGAGGCTGATGAAATTCGTACTCACCCTTTAGTGGCTGCTCAAACATTTGCAGGCGGTCAGAAAGTAGATACTGGTGTTTTACCTGAAAACAGACTTTCATACTCCCCACGTTTCGGATTTAACTGGGATGTATTGGGAGATCGTTCATTACAATTACGTGGTGGAACTGGTATATTTACTGGTCGTGTGCCATTTGTATGGATTGTTTCTCAATCTAGTGATGCTGGATTATTACAATATTCTCAAGTTTATTCAAGTCTAAATGGTGGTACAGTGCCTTTGTTTAATCCTAACATTGCACCTAATTTGTTAACCACAACAAGGCCTCCAGCTGGAACAACTATTCCTGGAACAATTAGTGTAATGTCTCCAGATTTAAAATTCCCCCAAACTTGGAAATCAAGTTTTGCAATTGATGCTAAATTACCATGGGGTATCGTAGGTACATTAGAAGGTATTTATGGAAGAGATTTGAATGTTGCTGTAGCTAAAAACATCAATTTAGAAAACCCTATAAATCTTGCGATTTCGGGATATCCTGATACTAGACCAATATATGCGAATTCGGTATCAGCAAGACAAGTTGTAGATATTAACGCTGGAGGTATTCCAACTACTAATGGTTCAGGTGCATTAAATGTTTACCAAATGACTAATGCAAAAGGTGGTTATACCTGGCAAGCAACTGCACAATTAACAAAACAATTTAGCAGTGGAGTATCAGCAATGATTGCTTATACCCGTTCAGATCAACGTAATTATGGTGATGGAGCAGGTGATCAGTTGGGTAACTTATGGTCTATTCCACAAACATCTGGTAACCCAAATGAGCCTACATTAAGTTATTCGAATAACTTAACCCCTGATCGTATCATTGCAAGTGTATCTTACCGTAAAGAATTTTTGAAAAATTTAGCTACATCTGTTTCTGTATTTTATGAAGGAGCGCAACAAGGTAGATTCTCTTATACTTATGGTGCAGATATTAACCGTGATGGTGTTAATGGTAATGATTTAATCTATATTCCAAGAGATGCAAGCGAAATTACTTTCGTGGCGCAAACTGTAGGAAGTGGACCAAGTGCAAAAACCTACACCGCTGCTCAACAAAGTGAAATTTTTGAAGCCTATATCGCTCAAGATAAATATTTAAGCGCACACAGAGGTGAGTATGCAAAACGTAATGCTGCTACTTCACCTTGGAGAAATCAGTTTGATCTTCGTTTAGTTCAAGAAGTTTTTAAAAACGTAGGTAAAACAAAAAATTCAGTACAATTTACCGCTGATATTTTCAATGTGGGTAACTTATTAAACCGTAAATGGGGTAATGTTAATTTCGTGAATAACGCAGCAGTTTTAGTTCCAACAAATACTGGTGCTGTAAACAACACTACAAGGCCAACATTTAGGTTAGCGAGTTCAAGTGGAGATGTTGTTCGCGAAACATTTGGTACTTCTCAAACGATTTCTTCTACTTACTACATGCAATTTGGTATTCGTTATAACTTTAACTAATACTTAATTAACTAAATAAAACAAAGCCCCGACTGAAAAGTCGGGGCTTTGTTTTTTAAAGATTTTTAAAAAGTCAAAACCTTTTCTATCCGATAGAATTGTATATACATATACTGTAAAACTAAAATACAACGATATGAGCAGTTCAAAACAAACCCATGACCACGATACCATTAAAAAGTGGGTAGAAAAACATGATGGCGTACCTGCAGTAGTTGCAGATACAGCTGATGGAAAAGGCGGAGGACTTTTAAGAATTCATTTCCCTAAAAATAGTAAGAGTAGTGATTTGGAAGAAACCGACTGGGATAATTTCTTTAAAGTATTTGATGATAACGAGCTCGACTTTCTTTATCAGGAAAAGAAGGCTGATGGAGAAGAAAGTACTTTCCATAAGTTTGTAGAAAGAGAATAAACGTAAGTAAAAGCCTCTATCATCCAATAGAGGTTTTTTATGACTTAAATTTTGAGCATTTATTCTTATCTAAAATTACGGGCTTGCGGAATGGAAATTTCCTGGTCTGTTTTGCGTACCTGAGTTCTTTTATTTTCGACAGGGAAAGGAGCCGTTTTTTCATCAGAACGGGAAAGTGTTAACAAAGAGGAATGATCATTCTCTTCCTTGCTTAATTTTCTTAATAGCGGAGTAAGATCGAAGCAACGTTTTACAATAACATGGATCACTTCGCCTTCTCTTTGTAGTTTTCCCTCTACCATGAGTAACCTGGCCTGCAAAATTTCTTTTCTATATTTTATAAATAAGCTTTCAAAAACAACCAGGTTTGAAAATCCTGATTCATCTTCTATAGTAATAAAACAAACTCCACCAGCTGTTCCAGGTCTTTGCCTCACCAATACGAGTCCGGCTACCTTTAATGTTGTTCCATCCTTAATTTCTGTTAAATCTTTATTGGCTGATACCCTCAACAAATTCAATTGCTCCCGTACAAAGCTTACCGGATGTGCTTTTAATGAAAGTGAAGTAGAAGCATAATCTTGAATCACATGTTCGGAGGTAGACATGAGCGGGAGGGACGTTTGTTTTTCTAGCTGACTTTCTGCTGCCTGATCTTTAAAGAGTGCAATTGGTCTATCGGCCAGGGCAGAAACTTCCCATAAAGCCTGGCGCCGATCAAAACCTAAAGAACGAAAAGCATCAGCGTCTGCCAAACGTTCCATTGTGGCTAATGATACACCCACATCCAATAGTTCATGAATATTCTGATAATGCTTTATCCGATACGTGGTTAGCGCTTCAATATCTTCTGTTCTAATGCCTTTAATTTGTCTGAAACCTAAACGCAAAGCGTGATATTTCCCAACCAGTTCTTCCAAGGTATTATCGAAATAAGAGTAGTTGATATCAATCGGGCGAACCTCAACATTGTGCTTTCGGGCATCGATTACTATTTGCGCTGGCTGATAAAATCCCATGGGCATACTATTTAATAAAGCCGCTGCAAATACATCGGGGTAATAGCATTTTAACCAGCAGGAAACATACACCAGGAGCGCAAAACTTGCAGCATGACTTTCTGGAAATCCATAACTTCCAAAACCCTCCAGTTGCTTAAAAATTCGTTTTGCAAATTCTTCATCGTAACCTTTAGCTACCATTCCAGAGATTAATTTTTTCTCGAACTGCGTAACCATACCTTTCAGTTTAAAGGTTGCCATGCTTCTACGCAATTCATCGGCTTCAGTAGGTGTAAAACCGGCAGCTACGATGGCAATTTTCATCGCCTGCTCCTGAAAAAGTGGAACTCCCAAAGTTTTATTTAAAATTTCTTCCAGTTCTTTTGAAGGATATTCTATCACTTCTTCTTTGTTTCTTCTGCGCAAATAAGGATGAACCATGTCGCCCTGAATAGGACCAGGACGTACAATTGCCACTTCAATTACCAGATCGTAAAAGCATTCTGGTTTCAATCTGGGTAACATAGATTGTTGGGCCCGGCTTTCTATCTGAAATACGCCAATGGTATCTGCATGGCTAATCATTTTATATACTTCCGGATCATCATATTCGTTAATTTTAGCCATAGAAAGATCGAGATTGTAGTGTTGTTTTGCTAAATCGAAACCTTTTCTAATGCAGGTTAACATACCTAAAGCCAAAATATCTATTTTTAAAAAACCCAGTGTATCAATATCATCCTTGTTACATTCAATATTGGTTCGATCAGCCATGCGGGCATTCAATATCGGGCAAAGATCGGTCAGTTTACCCTGCGTAATCACAAAGCCGCCTGTATGTTGCCCCAGCTGACGAGGGAAGCCCATCATTTGTGCAGTAAGTGAAAGTACTTTTCTTAATAGTGGATCATTAGGATTAAGCCCTTGCTCTGTTAACCTGTTCCCCTCAAACCATTCATCGGTAAACTCCCAAATGGATGCCGATAGCCTGTTAATGGTATCAACAGATAAGCCCATCACTTTGCCAACATCTCTAATGGCTCCTTTTTGTCGCTGTTGGGTAACGGTTGCAACAATCGCGGCCCGATCTCTGCCATATTTATTATAGATGTATTGAATCACTTCCTCACGGCGTTCATGCTCAAAATCTACATCTATATCGGGTGGCTCATTCCTGGCTGAAGAAACGAAACGTTCAAAAAGTAAATCAAATTTTGTTGGGTCTACCGAGGTTATGCCCAGGCAATAACAAATGGTAGAATTTGCAGCAGAACCGCGACCCTGGCAAAGAATTTTTTGCCTTCGGGCGAAACTCACAATGTCATAAACGGTAAGAAAATAAGAAGCATATTCCATTTCCTTTACAAAATTCAGTTCATAGTTAATGTTGTCTACAATTTTTTGCGGCAAATTTTCACCGAAAATTTCATGTGCACCTTTCCACGCTAAATGGGTTAATTCTTCAAAAGGAGAGCGCTCTCCGTTGGTTATCTCCTCCGGATATACGTATTTGAGGCTATCTAAACTAAACTGACATGTTTGCGCAATATGTACGGCATTTTGAAGCGCTTGTGGATATTGCCGGTAAAGCCTTAACATCTCTTCTGGAGTTTTAAGATGGCGTTCTGCATTTTTAAACAAATGAAAACCGGCGGCATGAATGGTGCATTTCTCACGAACACAAGTTAGCACATCCTGCAGCTCGCGTCTTTCTGGCGTATGGTAATACACATCGTTGGTTGCCACTAAAGGAATCCTCAATTGATTAGCAAGCGATGTTAAACGAAACATCCGCTTTTGATCTTCGCCCTGATAATTCCTGGAAATAGCTAAATAAAGCTGATCATTAAGGTTGTGTTTATATTCTGCCAAAGAATTTTGGAAATCGGTTTCAAAATCAAAATTTGCAGATAAAGTATCAGGAGGAATGGCGATAAATAAAATGCCGGATGAATGTTGATATACATCCTCCCTGTAAAGCAAACAGCTTCCTTTTTCGGTACGGAGGTTGCCAAGACTCAGCAATGCTGATAATTTAGCATAGGCTGCCTGGTTTGTAGGGTACGCAAGCAAACTTGGGCCATCCTGTAGGTTCAACCGGCAAGCCGGAATAATATTGATTTCATGTTTTCTAGCGGCGGCATGTGCTCTAACTATACCGGCCAGGGTATTATGGTCGGTAATGGCAATTTTAGAATAGCCCATTTTTGCGGCCTCTTCTACCAATTCCTCAGGATGTGAAGCACCTTTTAAAAAGCTAAAATTGCTGGTGATTTGAAGTTCTGCATATTCCATAACTATTTAAGCAAAAAAACCATGAATAAACCAACGCGAATTCTGGGCGGAATAATGACCGGCCCTAAATAGCCAATAACGGCAACCCTGATCATCTTCTACAATATAATAATCGCGGTGCTCTCCGCTTTCAACCCACCAAGAACGCTCTATCCGCTCTGGTCCATCTGCTTTTTTAATGGGATGAAGTTTCCCTTTGTAAATAAATAACAAAGGATGATAATCTGGAATTGGTGCAGTAACCTGGATATGTTCTGGTTGATGCAGCAATTGGATTGGTCTTCCTAATGGATTATGCCAGGGTAAATCATTGTTTTCAGTAAGAGAATCTGCTTTTTTTATAGCACGTTCCGGCCAATAATTGGCTTCAGGAATAAAGCGGCGAATAGCTTTCGGTCCCACTTTTCCGGCTACACGATCGAGTAAAGCAGAAAGTGATGGATTTTGGAGTCCGGATTTAGTAAGCCATAATTTTTCCTGTGGCAGTTCAACAGGTTCAGTTTTACTTGCTGATAAGGTAAAAAGTTCTACGCCTAAACCTGGCGCTAGTTTGTCAATATTTAAAGCAAACAGCTTAAATAAATGATCAGCTTCGTTGCTGCTTTGATGGGTTCCGATTGCTGTACGGATAATTTTTCCATCTATACGGAAACCTTTTAATTCTGCCTTGCGTAAACCGAGTCCATCGTTTTTTAATCGGGTACAAATTTGTTCCAGTAGCTTTTTAATGGCTATTTCTATTGCGGTAGCAGTTCTTATGGGTTCAAGGCAAGGCAATCTTTCTTCATATTCAGGGATAATTATTACAGGATCAAAAACTTCAGGTAAATCACCAATGGCCTGGCCAATGCGATTTAATAAATTTTCTCCAAATCGGCGACGCAACACACTTCGCGGCATTTGAATAAATTGCGCTATTTTTTGCAGGCCAAGTTTATTCAAACGCTCTATGGTAGGTTGCTCCAGCCGGAGGGATGCCGCTGGCAGTGGCAATAAAGCATAATATTGTTTCCTGGCGGGAACGATGTTTTCCTGGCTCGAAAAACGAGCAACTGCCCAGCTAGTTCCAATGGTATCGGCAATGGCCAATTTGGTAGTGTATCCAATTTCAAGCATGCGATTACTGATCTGGGCAAGATAATGCGCTTCATTGTTCCATAAATGCGCACATCCGGTAATATCAAGCACAATTCCATCTGGAGCATCAATGGCTACCCAGGGCGTAAACCTGATGAACCACTCTGCCAGTCCTTTTAAAAGTTTGATATTCCGGTCAGGTTTATCATCAAAAACCTCAATCTCATGTACCAGTGCCCGGGCATCAGCCAAAGGCATGCCCACTTGTATGCCCTGTCTTGCTGCTAAAGCGTTACAGGCGGTAATTATAACGCGACCGTGTACCGGCGCCGTAAAAACGAAAGCGCATTTTTTTAGCTCCGGACGGCGGATACAAAGCCAGTCCGTTAGTAAAAACGGAAACCATATACTTGCAAAACGCTTTTCCATACTAACTTGCCTGAAGTTTTTTAAGAGGTTGAAGAACTTTTTGAACCTGGTTGAGGTGTTGAAATGTAGTACCGTTCCAGGCCACCTCAAAACTTGCAGGCTGTGCATTTCTAACTTTAAGTAAATTTACCGACCAGGAAGGATGACCTACACCAGGCATGCCATCGGGCAACAAACTGGGTAAATGCTTAATTTGCCATCGGGCCAAACAAGTGGTGTTGCTAACTTGCTGCGGGTTATTTCGTAAAATAAAAGCGGGTACTTTACTTTTTTCAATTACCAATTGTAGCCTTCGAGATTGGCTAAAACTAAGCTCAGAAATTTCTGCGACCACAGCGCTTAAATTTTCACATTTTAAGGCTTCTTCTAAAACCCATAATATTTCTTTTTGATGATTGAGATCGATAAAAATAATTTGATCGGGTTTTAATGCAAAACGCTGCATAGCAGGAGGAAAAAGATTTCTGGAACTGCTAATCCAGATGGATGGACTACCGGTTTCCATTAATGCAGAGAGTAATGCGTTTATAAAGCCAACACTTGCCGCTGTATCTTCGGTTTCAATAGCAATAAATTCATGAATGCCCTCCAATGGAAAATTTTTATTCGGAAATGCATTTGCAAACAAACTCAATTTAGGTAAACTATTTTCTTGAATGCTTAATGCGCTATAGCCCTGCAAACCTAAAATTTGTTTCTTTAAATCTTCAATTAAGTGCCGTTTAGATTCCTTTACCATAATCAACCTCCTGTTTTGAATTTAGTAAAGGCAAATATAATGCTAAAAATATTAGTAATTTATAAAAAGTTTTGCACCTTTGTAGGCGTTATGGAACAGTTAAGTTTTTTTGCTGAAGCAGGACAATCCATTGGCTTGCCATCGGATATTTTAACCTATAAAAACAACTTTATTGGGAAAACGGAAAGCGATTCACTTTTAATTCATTTAATAGAGAATACACCATGGAGACAAAAAGTAGTGCGGTATTACGATAAAGAGATTACTACGCCAAGGTTATCTGCCTGGTATGGGGATGCAGAGCAGTTGGATTATACAGCATTAGGTAAATCGATTCCTTTGTGTTGGACTGATGAACTATTGCAGCTAAAATCTATGGTAGAACCTGCTGCCGGCATCACCTTTAATTCGGTATTGCTTAATTATTATAGAGATGGGCAGGATTCTGTAACCTGGCACAGTGATAATGAAACCGTAATGGGCTCTCATCCTGTGATTGCATCTTTGTCTTTTGGACAGGTTAGGTCTTTTGATATTCGCCTAAAAGCAAACCACTCAGAAAAATATTCTATTAAATTAGAACATGGCTCATTGCTTTTGATGAAAGGTGATTTACAGCAAAAGTGGGATCATCGGATTGCGAAATCTAAACTATATATGAAACCCAGAATTAACCTCACCTTTAGAAATATTATTAACCCTTCATTATGATTAAGCTTCATTATATTCATGAAGACCCAACTGAAAGTTTAGGTTTCTGTGCCTATCTCTTGCTACAGGAAGAAAACCAGCAATCATTTATAATTTTAAATGATGATGAAATATTGGGTCAGATAGAATTGATTAACGGATATTGGCGAAACCTGAGCGACCAAAAACTTGATGAACAATTTGTACAATCAATCGGCAAATTTTTAAAAGGACAACAGTTTCTAAAATTACCCAAACTGATTAAAGATCGTTGGCCAATGTGGGTAGAAGAGGTTATTGTTCAATCAGAATCTATGTATCTTATTGTTGCTAAACCCAATATCGAATTTCATTCTTTGAAAAGATTTTCCGTGATTTTATTCCTCAACTTGTTAAAGACGAATGGTTGATTTGTTTTAAAGTTTACGATGCAAAATTTGAGGCTGGATTTGAATTCGAAGTTTAATTTAAATCTTGATAAAAATTATAATTTATCAATGGCTGTAAAATTACAATTTTAAAGAAAACAAAAATGACGCTTGATTTTTCAAGCGCCATGGTTAGCTATTTCTTAATTATAGATAAAAGTTCCTTTTTCACTTTCGATGGTAACCTGTTTTTGGTTACCTTTTTCAACGCGACCAATAATTTGCGCATCAATGTTAAAGCTTTTTGAAATCTCTATAATATCTTTTGCAATTTCTTGTGGAACATATAATTCCATGCGATGACCCATATTAAAAACTTTATACATCTCTTTCCAATCTGTACCAGATTGTTCTTGGATGAGTTTAAATAGGGGTGGAATAGGAAATAAATTGTCCTTAATCACATGGATATCATCATTGATAAAATGGAGTACTTTTGTTTGAGCACCACCACTGCAATGAACAATTCCATTAATTTGTTTGCGGTATTGTGATAATATTTTCTTAATCACCGGTGCGTAAGTTCGTGTAGGAGATAAAACGAGTTTGCCAACAGTAGTTTTACCGAAACCTTCAATTTCAATCTCATCAGTTAGCTGCTTTTGACCTGAAAAAACCAAATCAAAAGGTACAGCAGGATCGAAACTTTCAGGATATTTATTGGCAACAGATTTCTCAAAAACATCGTGACGAGCAGAGGTTAATCCGTTAGAACCCATTCCTCCATTGTATTCTGTTTCGTAGGTTGCTTGTCCGTAAGAAGCTAAAGCCACAATTACATCACCTGGTTTGATGTTATCGTTACTGATTACATCTTCACGCTTCATGCGGCAGGTTACCGTAGAATCTACGATAATCGTTCTTACTAAATCGCCAACATCGGCAGTTTCGCCGCCGGTAGAATAAATAGAAATTCCCTGTTCCCTTAAATCAGCCAGAATTTCTTCTGTACCGTTAATTACAGCAGCAATTACTTCTCCAGGTATTAAATTTTTATTTCGTCCGATGGTAGATGATAAGAGGATCTGATCAGTGGCGCCCACGCAAATCAAATCATCAATATTCATGATGATTGCATCTTGGGCAATGCCTTTCCAGATGGAGATATCTCCTGTTTCTTTCCAATAAACATAAGCCAGAGATGATTTTGTTCCGGCACCATCGGCATGCATGATATTACAAAAATCTTCATCGCCACTTAAAACGTCAGGAATGATTTTGCAGAATGCTTTCGGGAAAATTCCTTTGTCGATATTTTTGATGGCATTATGCACATCTTCTTTTGAGGCAGAAACGCCACGTTGATTGTACCTGTTATCACTCATGTTGGCGCAAAGATAAGGGAAAAAGTCGGGAGTCAGAAGTCGGGAGTCAGAAGTTTTTGGTGGTTAAAATTTTAGTTTTGTTCGTTTATATTAACTAACTATAAACGGCCGTCATCCTGAACTTGTTTCAGGAACTTGATAGCACGAACAAGCGTTGGGCATAAGACATGAAAGATGCTGAATCAAGTTCAGCAATACGTGGGGCTAAACAAAACGCCAATGTTAAAGAGAACGATCATAAAATCCTTAAATCCAAAAAATCATGATCAAAAAAAAGGGCGTAAAGTTTACACCTTACGCCCTATACCTTAAACCTTCCGGCTTAAAATCTATTTCATGAATAACAATTCTCTGAATTTTGGTAAAGGCCAAACGCTATCGTCAACAATTTGCTCTAATTTATCAGCATGGTAACGGATAGTATCGAAGTAAGATTTAACTTTCTCATCGTAAGCAATTGCTTTCTCACGAGTGTCTTCAATTTTGTTGGTTACTTTACGTTCTTCTAACATCGCGTCGATATTGGTTTTAACGATGTCTAAATGCTCAGAAAGTTTTTTAACGATGTCAAGAGAAGATTTGCTTTCTACACCAAGTTCTTTTAACCCTTTTACATTCTCGATTAAAGAATTTTGGTAAGCAATTGCAGCAGGAATGATGGCAGTATTTGCCACTTCGCCCATTACACGAGCTTCAATTTGTAGTTTTTTGTAGAAATTCTCTAACATGATTTCATGACGGGCATGGATTTCACGTTTGCTATAAATTCCGGTACTTTCAAATAAACTTGCAGATTTCTCAGTTAAATAAGCATCTAAAGCTTTCGGTGTAGTTTTGATGTTTGATAAACCACGTGTTGCAGCTTCATCTTCCCACTCCTGGCTGTAGCCATTACCTTCAAAACGAATTGATTTGGATTCTTTGATGTATTTTTTGATTACCGTTAATAAAGCGATGTCTTTTTTATCGCCTTTTTTGATCAATTTATCAACTTCAGCTTTGAATTTAACCAATTGCTCAGCCATAATTGCGTTTAAGATCGTCATTGGAGCCGAAGAGTTAGCTGAAGAACCAACTGCTCTTAACTCGAATTTGTTACCTGTAAATGCAAAAGGTGAAGTACGGTTACGGTCGGTATTATCCAACAAAATTTGTGGAATTTTAGGGATACCTAACCAAAGTGCGTTATCTTCTTTAATTTTTTTGCTGATGCGTGAGTGCTCAATTTCATCTAAAACATCGTTTAATTGAGAACCTAAGAAGATTGAGATAATTGCTGGCGGCGCTTCGTTAGCACCTAAACGGTGATCATTACTTACTGAAGCAATACTCGCACGTAATAAATCTGCATGTTCGCTTACTGCTTTAATCGTGTTTACGAAGAAAGTTAAAAACATTAAGTTGTTTTTAGGCGTTTTGCCTGGAGCCAATAAGTTTTTACCAGTATCAGTAATTAACGACCAGTTGTTGTGTTTACCTGAACCGTTGATGCCAGCGTATGGTTTTTCGTGTAATAAAACACGGAAATGGTGACGACGAGCAACTTTTTCCATCAAATCCATCAATAATTGATTGTGATCAATGGCCAGGTTTATTTCTTCATAAATAGGAGCACATTCGAATTGAGAAGGTGCAACCTCATTGTGACGGGTTTTTAAAGGAATACCTAATTTTAGGGCTTCATTTTCGAAATCGACCATGTAGGTGAAAACACGCTCAGGAATTGATCCGAAATAATGATCTTCTAACTGTTGGCCTTTAGCAGACATGTGTCCGAATAAAGCACGACCAGTTAACAATAAATCCGGGCGGGCATTAAACAATGATTCATCAACCAGGAAATATTCTTGCTCAATACCTAAAGATGCATTTACTTTAGTGATGCTTTTATCAAAATACTGGCAAACATCAACAGCGGCTTTATCAAGTGCAGCTAATGCTTTTAATAATGGAGCTTTATAATCTAAAGCCTCACCAGTGTAGGATACGAAAACGGTAGGAATACAAAGTGTTTTACCTGCTTTGCTTTCCATAATGAATGCTGGAGAAGATGGATCCCATGCAGTGTAACCACGAGCTTCGAAAGTATTACGGATACCCCCGTTAGGGAAACTTGATGCATCCGGTTCTTGTTGAACCAAAGCACTTCCAGCAAATTTTTCTATAGCACCTTCGCCACTTGGCTCAAAAAATGAATCGTGTTTTTCAGCAGTTGTACCTGTTAATGGTTGGAACCAGTGAGTGTAATGCGTTGCTCCAGCAGCCATAGCCCATGCTTTCATTGCATTTGCGATCTGGTTAGCATCGTCAGAATTAATTAATTCACCTTGATTAATAGATGAGATTAATTTTTCATACACGTCCTTAGATAAGAAATCTCTCATTTTTTTCTTATCAAATACATTAGCGCCAAAAAAATCAGAAATTTTTGCAGATGGTGATTTTACTTCTGGCGAAATTCTGTTTTGAGCCTCTTTTAATGCGATGGTTCTTAAGCTTTTCATTAATTTGTTATGTTTTTTGTCAAAAATAGTATATTTTATTGTTTTTTATAAAACAATCGTAAGTTTTAGAGCAATTTTATTGAAAATGAAATAAAAAAATGTTTTTCAAATGGAATTTTTCATTATTCGTAAAGAAAGTGGAATTTTCAGCTGGTTTATGGAATTGTGAAATTTGCTACATCATGCTATAAAAATCAATAGCTATGTTCAACTCCTCAATCAATGTGTACAAAACCGAGTGGCTCGATCTTGTATTCGCAAACCGAAACAAAACTTATGGTGCTTATGAGTTAAGGTCTAAATCGTCAAAAATCATGACCCGGGCATTATTGCTATCCGTAAGTCTTTTTTTATTGCTTGTCTTTGCTCCTTTAGTGTATAGCAAAATATTTCCAACGGTGGTAGAAGTTATTGTCCCTCCAAAAGTTATTGATTTAAGTGATGTGATTCATGAGATGAAGAAGCCAGAGCCAGAAAAAAAAGTGGAGCCGGCGAAATCAGAGCCAGTGAAAGTAAAAACAGTTAAAATGACTTCGAACATTGTTGTGGTTGATAAAACTGAAATTAAAGATCCACCAACTATTAAAGAGATTCAGAATGCTGTAGTGGGCAATGTAACTCAGGATGGTGAAATCAAACCGAATTTAACCCTGGTAACCTCTTCTTTGAATGGTAATGGCAGCGGATTAGAAAAAGAGGTTGCTGGAACTGGAGAAGATAAAGAGATTTATACAGGAGGTGGGGTAGATGAATATCCAGAGTTTGCCGGCGGTATGAAAGCTTTTACAAAATACATGGAGCGTAATCTGCGCTATCCATCACAAGCGCAGGAGGATGGTATTCAAGGTAAGGTGTTTTTAAGTTTCGTTGTAGAGAAGGATGGTTCGATAACTGATGTGAAGGTGCTTAGAGGCATTGGTTTTGGCCGCGATGAAGAAGCCATGAAAGTAATCAAGAAATCACCTATGTGGAAACCCGGCAAAAATAAGGGCATTCCAGTTAGGGTGAGATATAACATGCCGATTAATTTTAATTTAATGTAAGGCAGTGGGATCAGTTAAATATTTAACGCTCAAAATAGGGAAGGTGTGATGGATGATTGGTTAAAGGCCTGGATGAAGATTCAGGCCTTTGTTCTGTATAAATACTGCGTTTAAAGATTTTACTTTCGCTTTACGATTCCCGCCTTCGCGGGAATGACGGGAAGGGCAGAAGATTAACGATAGCAATTAGTGGCCGTTGAATTTGAAAACCAACTATAAACGGTCGTCATCCTCAGCTTGACTGGGGATCTTACTACGCTTTCCTTTCTCACGCTTTACGATTCCCGCCTTCGCGGGAATGACGGGAAGTGTAGTAATAGCATTATGTTTGTTGAGGACACCAACCATTAGGATAACCAGGAACGGTCGTCATCCTCAGCTTGACTGGGGATCTTACTACGTTTTTCTTTCTCACGCTTTACGATTCCCGCCTTCGCGGGAATGACGAACAAAATAGCCGTATCAAAATAGCATAAACGCAAAAAGCTTGAGTAAAACCCAAGCTTTTTGTATAAATAAATATGGCTAACCCTATGCCTTTTCTTCAATCCATTTTCTGGCATTTACGAAAGCTTCCATCCATGGCGAAACCTCGTCTTTTCTGCCAGCCGGATAGTTTGCCCAATGCCATTGGAATAAAGAACGTTCAATGTGTGGCATCATCACCAAATGGCGACCTGTTTCATCACACATCATCGCGGTGTTATAATCCGAACCGTTGGGGCTTGCCGGATACGTTTCGTAAGCATATTTAGCTACAATTTTATATTTTTCTTCTGCATATGGTAAAGAGAATCTTCCTTCGCCATGCGATACCCAAACGCCTAAGGTGCTGCCGGCCAAAGTTGATAACATCACCGAATTGTTTTCTTGTAACGTTAATGAAGTGAAAATACTTTCGTGTTTGCCACTTTTGTTGTGCAACATTTTTGGCTTGTCTTCATGATCTTTGTTAATTAAACCAAGCTCTACAAATAATTGGCAACCATTGCAAATACCAACAGATAAAGTATCAGGGCGGGCGAAAAATTTCTCCAGTGCTACTCTCGCTTTTTCATTGTATAAAAATGCGCCTGCCCAGCCCTTTGCCGATCCTAAAACATCAGAGTTAGAGAAACCACCAACGGCACCAATAAACTGAATATCTTCTAATGTTTCCCTGCCAGTAATTAAATCCGTCATGTGCACATCTTTTACATCAAAACCAGCTAAATACATTGCATTGGCTAATTCACGCTCAGAATTACTTCCTTTTTCGCGGATAATCGCCGCTTTTGGACGAGGTTTAGAGGAATCAATTACCGGTTTCTTTCCATCAAACTGTAATGGAAAACTGTATTTTAAAACGTGATTTTTATAATTATCGTAACGTTCTTTCGCTAATCCATTTCCTGTCTGCTTGCTATCTAATAAGTAAGATGTTTTAAACCAAACATCACGTAGATGATCAATATCAAAACTGAAACTATCAGCTTTATTTTTTACTTCCAGCGTAGCTGATGAATTCACTTCCCCGATTTTATGGAAAGTTACACCGGCGGTTGTTAAAGTGCTTTCTACTGATGAATCCGCTTGAAAAACAATCGCGATATTTTCCGCAAATAGTAACTTGATAATATCTTGCTCGTTTAAGGCGGTTAAATCAATTGATGCACCTAAATCGCGATCTGCAAAACACATTTCCAGTAAGGTAGTAATTAAACCACCGCTGCCAATATCATGTCCGGATTGCACTTTACATTCTTTAATTAGCTGTTGAATGGCGTTAAATGCTTTTGAGAATTGACCCGCATCTTTGATATCCGGTGTTTCAGTGCCGATTTTGTTTAATATCTGTGCGAAGGATGACCCACCTAGTTTATAAGTATCATTAGAAAGGTTGATATAATAAATTGAACCGCCATCTTTTTGAAGTACTGGCTCCACCACTTTAGTGATATCATCACAGTTTGCGCCTGCAGAAATAATTACTGTTCCTGGTGCAATTACATCACCATCCTTGTATTTCTGTTTCATTGAAAGTGAATCTTTCCCTGTCGGGATGTTGATTCCTAAATCAATAGCAAATTCCGAACATGCCTTAACGGCAGCATATAAACGGGCATCCTCACCTTCATTTTTACAGGCCCACATCCAGTTGGCAGAAAGCGAAACGCTTTTTAAACCATCTTTTAATGGAGCCCAAACGATGTTTGATAGTGATTCTGCGATCGCATTGCGACTACCAGCAGCCGGATCAATTAAAGCCGAAAGTGGAGCATGACCAACCGAAGTTGCAATTCCTTCCTTGCCCTGAAAATCCAATGCCATTACCCCGCAGTTGTTTAAAGGCAATTGTAATGGACCTGCAGTTTGTTGTTTTGCTACGCGGCCACCCACACAACGGTCAACTTTGTTGGTTAACCAATCTTTCGATGCCACAGCCTCCAATTGTAAAACTTGCTCTAAATAAGTGTTCAGTTCCGCTTTTTGATAACTTAGATATTCATATTTACGGTCGATCGTTTGATCTTCCATTACAATTTTCGGGGAGCTGCCAAACATATCCTTAAGCTCAAAATCCATTGGTTTAGCACCTGTGGTTTCCGATTTAAAAGTAAAGCGATGATCGCCAGTTACTTTTCCAACGTTGTACATTGGAGAACGTTCGCGATCGGCAATTTTCTGTAAAGTTTCAATATGTTCGTTGCCGATTACCAATCCCATTCTTTCCTGAGATTCGTTGCCGATAATTTCTTTAGCAGATAGGGTAGGGTCGCCAACAGGTAATTTATCAAGATCGATCAAACCACCTGTTTCTTCCACCAATTCTGATAAACAGTTTAAGTGTCCGCCTGCACCGTGATCGTGAATAGAAACAATGAAGTTCTCTCCGCTTTCTACCATGCCACGTACAGCGTTTGCAGCACGTTTTTGCATTTCCGGGTTGGAACGTTGAATGGCGTTTAATTCGATGCCTGATCCATGCTGGCCGGTATCAGCTGATGATACGGCTGCACCACCCATTCCAATTCTATAATTTTCACCACCGAGAACAACAATGTTATCTCCTTCCTGTGGTTTTTGTTTTTGTGCCTGACTAGCCTTGCCATAACCGATACCACCGGCAAGCATGATTACTTTATCGAAACCTAATTTGCGTGAATCTTCTTCATGCTCGAAAGTTAAAACCGAGCCAGTAATAAGTGGCTGACCGAATTTGTTTCCAAAATCTGTCGCACCATTTGATGCTTTGATCAGAATGTCCATCGGCGTTTGATACAGCCACTGTCTTTCTTCAACACCATTTTCCCAGGGACGATTTGCTTCCAAACGCGAAAGCGCTGTCATGTAAACCGCAGTTCCGGCTAGAGGTAATGAGCCTTGTCCGCCAGCTAAACGATCTCTGATTTCGCCACCAGAACCTGTTGCAGCACCATTAAAAGGCTCTACAGTTGTAGGGAAATTGTGCGTTTCGGCTTTTAGAGATATTACCGAATCAAAATTACTTGTAGCGTAATACTCAGGGACATCAGCACGTTTAGGTGCAAATTGTTGCACTCGCGGCCCTTTGATAAAAGCCACGTTATCTTTATATGCAGAAACAATATCGTTAGGATTTTCTTCCGAAGTTTTGCGAATCAACTTAAAAAGTGAAGTTGGTTGTTCTACACCATCAATTACAAATTTACCGTTGAAAATTTTGTGGCGGCAATGTTCCGAATTCACCTGCGAGAAACCGAAAACCTCTGAATCAGTAAGTGGTCGTTCCAGGTTTTTTGCCAGATTATTTAGGTATTCAACTTCCTCATCACTTAATGATAAACCTTCTTGTTTGTTGTAAGCAGCAATATCAGTGATTTCTAAAATAGGTTCAGGCTTGATATTGATGGTATAAATGTTTTGATCAAGGTTGTCGTATTTCTGAGAAAGCATGGGGTCGTAATCAGAAAAATCTTCAGCAACTGCTTTAAATTCTTCTATACGGATGATGCCTTGAATATCCATATTTTGAGTAATCTCAACAGCATTGGTACTCCAAGGTGTAATCATTGCAGCTCTTGGTCCAACGAAAAAGCCGCTTAAAGCTGCATCTTGCGAAATTTTGGCGCCGCCGAATAACCATTCAAGTTTAGTAATATCATCTGGGGAAAGCGCTTTATCTGTTTGAAGTACAAAAATCGCTTGCGATTGACTAAGGAAGAAATGAATCATGCTTTTTTTTTGAAAGTGCAAAAATAGCTTTTTTAAATTTAATGAGTGAAGGAATGAAGGGTTGAATGAGAGAATTTTGGACGGTTAAATGTAAAATAATTATAGTTGCTAAAACTGCGAATCATTTAGAGCGCCTGAGCTATTTAAATTTCAATCATTTTCTGCAACTTTGCTACATTCTGTCATTCAAAATTCACTCATTCTACACCACTTCAAATGTTCAACCGAATTCATCACATTGCTATTATTTGTTCTGATTACGAAAAATCAAAAGACTTTTATGTAAACAAACTGGGTTTTACCATTCTGGCTGAGGTTTATCGGGCGGAACGAAAATCTTACAAATTAGATCTAGCGGTAAACGGCTTTTATCAAATTGAGCTTTTTTCTTTTGAAAATCCGCCCGCTCGTCCTTCCGGACCAGAAGCTCAAGGTTTACGGCACCTGGCTTTTGAAGTGGATAATATTAAACTAGAAACTGGAAGATTGAGTGATCAAGGTATTGTTAGCGAAGCTATCCGGATTGATGAATTTACGGGTAAAAGATTTACCTTTTTTGCGGATCCAGATGGCTTGCCTTTAGAATTGTACGAGGCTTAATTAGAAGCACCTCATTGTTTATTTTTTTGTAGGGGTCAATCGCTAAAGGAGTAATATTCTACCATGAGCATTTTTAAATTCAAACAATTCGAAGTAGATCAAACGGGCTGTGCTATGCGAATCAATACCGATGGGGTTCTGGTTGCTGCGAAGGCTAATCATAACAGGCCAGAAAAAATATTAGATATAGGAGCAGGCACAGGTGTGATCGCGATGATGCTAGCTCAGCGCTTCACAGAAGCTGATGTTTATGCTGTAGAAATCGATTTGCAAGCTGCTGAAACCGCTGAAAAAAATTTTAAAAACTCCATATTTAACAGTCGATTGTATCTTGATCATGTGGCCATTGAAGAATATCAAAGTAGCGAAAAATTCGACCTGATTGTGTCTAATCCACCCTTTTTTGTTAATGATTTGAAAAATGAGGAGGTAAGGAAAGGAATGGCAAGACACGCAAGCGATAATTTTTTTAGGTTATTGGTCGAAAAATCAAGTCAGCTTTTAGATGCCAAGGGCTCTCTGTGGTTAATTCTTCCTTTGAAACAGGCAGAAGAGGTGATCGTTGAGGCCATGAAATACCAGATGAAACTCAAAACCCGAATTAATATTTGCTCTGATAGAGACAAATTGCCATTTAGGCAAATCATATGTTTAAGTAAGGAAGGCGATTTGCTTCATGAAAGCAATTTTTACATTTACGAATCGCGAGGAAGTCACACCCTGGAATATCAGAGATTACTTAAAGATTTTTTCCTGGCATTTTGATGTCATTTAATGATAATATCGTACAAAAGAAATAAGTCGATGACGAGAGATATCTGTGTCAAAAAATAAAATTCAAATTTGTTGTTTAATAGATTGCGGAAATAAAATTTAGGCTGAATTTTTAAAAATCTTCAATAGATATGAGCAAAAGTTTACACACTGCTTTACAATTTACTTTATATAATGAAAAAGATCGGTTTAATTTCTGATACACATGGATTTTTAGATGACGCGGTATTTAAGCACTTTGATCAGGTGGATGAAATATGGCATGCTGGCGATTTTGGTTCTCATGTCGCAACAGAACTATCTTCGTTTAAACCGCTTCGTGGTGTATTTGGCAATATAGATGATGCTGTGATCCGGAATGAATTTCCGGAACATAATAGGTTTCAGTGCGAACAGGTAGATGTGTGGATGACACATATCGGCGGTTATCCCGGACGTTACTCTACCTTTGTTAAGCCAGAGATATACACTAACCCGCCAAAATTATTTATTACCGGCCACTCACATATATTAAAAGTGATGTTAGATGGAAAGATCAAATGTTTGCATATTAACCCAGGTGCAGCGGGAAAGCACGGTTGGCATAAAGTGAGAACATTGGTTCGTTTTTGCATAACTGACGAAAATATTCATACCTTAGAGGTTATAGAGTTATCAGGTAGATAATGTAAAATTTACACTAAGTATGGTTTGCGGCGTGAAAACATTAGGACAATTTATTATAGAAAAACAAGCAGATTTCCCTTATGCCAAAGGTGAACTTTCGAGGTTATTAAGGGACATTGCGATTGCTGCAAAAATTGTAAATCGAGAGATTAACAAAGCTGGTTTGGTTGACATGATCGGTCACGTAGGAACAACAAACATTCAGGGCGAAAAGCAAAAAAAGCTTGATGTTTATGCTGATCAACAATTTATTGCTGCACTAACCAGTGGAGGTGAGTGTTGTATTATCGCCAGTGAAGAAGAAGAGGAAATCATTCATATCGAATCTCCCGTTTCACAAAATGCAAAGTATATTGTTTGTATCGATCCAATGGACGGTTCGTCAAATACGGATGTTAATGTTGCGGTAGGAACCGTTTTTTCTATTTATCGCAGGAAATCTTTAGAAGGAAGAGCTGGTATTGATGATGTTTTACAAAAGGGTACTGAGCAGGTAGCAGCCGGATACATTATTTATGGATCATCTACTATGTTGGTTTACACCACGGGTAAGGGGGTTAATGGTTTTACATTAGATCCATCGATTGGAGAGTTTTGTTTGTCACATCCGGATATGAAAATTCCGGAAACTGGTGTAACTTATTCCATTAATGAAGGAAATTATGTTCACTTTCCTGAAGGGGTAAAAAAATACATTAAATATTGTCAGGTAGAAGATGAAGCTTCTGATCGTCCGTATACTTCAAGATATATTGGTTCTATGGTTGGAGACATCCACAGAAGTTTAATAAACGGAGGGATTTACATTTATCCAACAACAGCTCGTTCACCGGAAGGGAAATTGCGCTTACTTTACGAATGTAACCCAATGGCCTTTATTATCGAGCAGGCTGGGGGAAAGGCGAGTACCGGTTTTGAGCGAATACTGGATATACAGCCTACAGAAGTGCACCAACGTGTGCCGGTATTTATCGGATCGGTAAAAATGGTACAGAAAGCAGAGGAAATGATGTTAATTTATGCCGATAAAACTACAACTCCTCATACACAGGTGGAAGCCAAATTGGAGGATATGGGTGTTGTAGGTGGAATAGATTAATTTTTCCGTGTGCTGTTTAGAGAAGCGTTGCTTTCTTTCGTTCTGCTTCGAAAAAAGTATCAATGGCTAAGTTTTGTTTGTCTTGAGAAGCAAAAACCGCTAATCTGTCACAGCGTTCATTTTCTGGATGATCGTTGTGGCCTTTTATCCAAATGAATTTTACTTTATGAAGTTTGTATAATTCGAGAAATCGAATCCACAGATCTTTGTTTTTTTTGTCTTTGAAGTTTTTAGTTACCCAGCCAAAAACCCATTTTTTTTCCACTGCATCCACCACATATTTCGAATCGGAGTAAACGGTCACTTCCTGGTTAAGGCTTTTTAACGCTTCTAAGCCCTTAATAACGGCAAGTAATTCCATGCGGTTATTTGTAGTCATGCGGTAACCACCACTTAACTCCTTATAATGTTTGCCTGCCCGTAATATGGTGCCGTAACCCCCAGGTCCTGGGTTTCCACTTGCTGCTCCGTCTGTATAAATTTCGATCATAAAGACTGTAAAGTTATGTTTTTGGTTTTGATAAGTGCTGTTTAGTTCAAGATTGAAAAAAATATTTCGTTTCAAATAATTGAATAATAACTAATTAAAAATTTGTTGTTAAATCTTTGAAAAAAATATTTGCAAGGAATATTAAAAGTCGTACTTTTGTGACACTAAAAAACACGGTGGCTGTAGCTCAGTTGGTTAGAGTATTGGTTTGTGGTGCCGAGGGTCGTGGGTTCGAGCCCCATCAGCCACCCCAATGGGGCAAAGATTTTTTCGAAAATTTTTGCCCCATTTTTTTACCTTTAACTGTTTGTTTTTCAGGTAGATATGCTGGGCAGTTTCGTTGACTAAAGTGGTTCGAAAACGGTCTCCATCGTAGACCAATTTTTCAATAAAAAGTGTACTTATCAAGTATCTCTTCCCTTCTACACTAGAATTTTCATAAAAAAGATCTAATTGCTTTAAATTGTTAATAGCGCGCTCTGCTATAGGTTTAATGTTTAAAATTTCTTTATTCTTCGTGTTTATTGGATCAAGCAAAAAAGTTGGGGAGTTGAGAAGTTTATTTAATTTTGTTCAACATTATTATTTTGGACAGCTCAATATTATCATTTATACTACCAGAAGGGTTAACTGAATACTTTGAACTTGATAAGTTCGAACTTTCTGAAGGCTCTTACCATATTTATCTTTTAGAGAAAAACATTCATCCCGAAGAGTATTCAGGTGAGAAGTTGATTTCTAAAGGCTTTTTCGATGAAATCACCGTTCGAGATTTTCCTTTGCGTGGAAAACCTTGTTTTTTGAAGTTAAAGCGGCGCAAGTGGCAAAATCTCAATACAAAACAGATTGTTTTCAGGGATTGGAACCTGGTTGCCGATGGTACCAAGATGACTACCGAGTTTGCATTTTTTTTTGAAAAGCTATTTGGATTCAAGCCCAATAAGCTGTAAAACGCTAGGTCATTTCTTTGGTGTTGACGGCAAACGTCTTGAGGAGCAGTATGCTAGCCATCTGAGTGGATTTACCGTTTGGGATCAGTTGGAACATGCTGGGGACTGGCTTCTATTTCCTGAAAATATGGGAGAATATCTTTCCATAGATGAAACCAGCCTGTCCCAGGGAGAGTTGTATACCGTTCTGACCAATAAGGCTGCAAAAGGTAAAAAAGGTGCCCTTGTTGCCATTATTAAAGGAACTGAAAGCGAATCTGTGATCCAGGTCCTCTCTCAGATCAAGGTGGGCCTGCGCAGAAAAGTGAAAGAAGTTACTCTTGATCTTGCTCCAACAATGTCGCGTATAGTTAAAAGATGCTTCCCTCAGGCCAAACTGGTTTCTGATCGCTTTCACGTACAGCAACTGGCTACCGAAGGCGTCCAGGAAATAAGGATAAGACATAGATGGGAGGCCATAGAACAGGAAAATAAGGAAATGGAGCTGGCCAAGGCTGTAAAAAAACGCTGGGTACCGGAATTGCTGGAAAATGGTGACACTGTAAAACAATTGCTGGCAAGAAGCAGATATCTGCTATTCAAGCGGGAGGTCAACTGGACACCTTCACAATCACATCGGGCTGAGCTTTTATTTGGTTTGTATCCCGATCTTGAACAGGCCTATAAACTGAGTCAGGGCTTGTCCACTCTACTCAGTACATCCAAGGACAGGATAATTGCTTTTAAAAAGCTGGCCATTTGGTATAATCAAGTAGAATCCGCTGAATTTAAATCGTTTAACACAATTTCAAGAACAATCCAGAACAACTACGAAACGATACTAAACTACTTTGATAACAGATCAACCAATGCCTCGGCAGAATCTTTCAATGCAAAGATAAAGGCTTTTAGAGCACAGTTCAGAGGTGTGAGAAATGTGAAATTCTTTCTATTCAGGTTATCTAAAATTTATGCTTAAGATTACTCCCCAACTTTTTTGCTTGATCCTGTTTATTTCGTTTAGTTTAGATTCAACGATTGAAATTTTAACATTGCAATCATTCTTGATTACTCTAAAATCAGTAGCTTCAATTTCATCATCTAATAGCAACTCTCTTGCTCGGTCTATTTTTTTGTTTAGATCTCTTATTTGAGTAGTATATAATTTCCTTTCATCCAGAATTGATCCGATCTGGTTATTATAAGCTGATATTGTCTCCACAAAGATCTCTTCAAATCCGTTTCGCGGTAAATACTCCATTAATTCTGTCGAAAATGCTTCATTAACTACTTCCGATTTAAAACGCACGCCACAAGATGAAGAGCAATGGTAATAAGTGTGATATTTATTTCTGCCTTTTGAGGCGCTGCCGCTTAGTGTTCTTTCGCAATTGGGACATTTTAGAAACCCTCTTAAAAGTAGTTCCTGTCGGGTAGCAATTGGTTGTCCAAATTCTTTCTTTCTTCCATTCAAAATGTCTTGAACGTTAAAGAACATCGTTTCGCTTATTAGAGCTTTGTGCACTTCCCAAAATTCAGACCATTTAAAAGTAGAATTCTAGACCGAGCGCAGCGAGGCTATTAGAAAAACTATTAATTTTAATTGGTAATATGAAAAGAATCAAGTTTACGGAATCCCAGATTGTAAAAGCAATCAAGGAACATGAGAGCGGCAAAAACGTGCATGATCTCTGCAGAGAGTTAGGAATTAGCACTGCAGCCTTTTACAAATGGCGCCAAAGGTATGGCGGAATGGAAGTTAAAGAACTATCGAAATTAAAGGCGCTGGAAGAAGAAAATGCACGTTTAAAAAAAATGTATGCGAATCTTAGCCTTGTGCATGAAGTTTTCAAGGAGGCTGTAGAAAAAAAGCTTTAACGCCTGACGAGAAAAGGGGTCTAGTGGATGAAATGGTAAAAATGATAAGCCATCGTCAGGCCTGTAAATGCGTTCGATTAAACCGAAGCAAGCATTATTATCAACATAAACGACGCGATGACAGTGAAGTAGTTGATGCGCTTTCACTTCTTGTTGAAAAGCACGTTTCCATAGGCTTCTGGCCGTGCTACTACCGATTGCGTCGAAAAGGGCTTAAATGGAACCATAAAAAGATTTATAGGATTTATACCTCAATGAGGCTTAATATCCGCCGCAGGGCTAAGAAGAGGCTACCAGAAAGAGTCAAAAAACCTTTATTCGTGCCAGAGACGATAAATGAGGTATGGTCTATGGATTTTATGAGTGATGCACTTTGGAATGGACGGAAATTTAGGCTGTTAAACATCGCTGATGATTACAACAGAGAGATGCTTAATATGGAGATAGATTACTCACTTCCGGCATTGCGAGTTATAAGAGCCTTGGATGAACTAAAACAATATAGGGAGCTTCCAAAAAAAATAAGAATGGATAATGGGCCGGAGTTCATCTCGCATAAGTTGGATGAATGGGCAAAGGAAAACAATGTTGAACTAGTTTTTATCCAGCCAGGAGAGCCAACACAGAACGCATATATTGAAAGATTGAATGGAAGCATAAGAAGAGAATTATTAAATGCTTACATATTTCACTCCCTGGATGATGTAAGGGAGAAAGTGGAGGAATGGATGGTGGATTACAATTACCATCGACCACACCAGGCATTAGACTTCAAATCTCCGGTAGATTTATTACAGGAAATTTGAGGACAAAATTATACTTTTGAATGGTCTGAAAAACGGGGGAGCTTACATTTATTCACCTCGCTGGCTTTCTAACTTACCTCGGAGCGGAAATACCAGTTTTTAATTGTGATAAAGAAACACAAATCCTATGCCCTTGTCCAGTGGCCCGGTAAGCCCTAACCAAACAGTCTAATTATATCTACCGTCGACATTTATCTACTTTTTTTTTCGGCTTGCATCATCTAAACTGTTGTAATCCTTTTCGACCTTTATTTAACGTTAGCCAATAGGTCTATGGAACATAAATTAAAGATTTTTCAAAAATTATCCTCAAAAATCCGGCATTCGACCGGATCCGTTCATGAACAGGTCTCTTTAAGCCTCCCGATTAAGTTATTAGTTGGTCTTGTTGGATCTGCAGGATGGAAACGATGTTTATCACAAGTTTCCTTGATTCTTTTTCATGAAAAGTAAACGGTTACAAGGCCTCTAATCAATGACACTATAAATAGCTTTGGCTGAATGAACGACATCAAATGTCGCACCCAGGTTCAAAAATTAACACCATATCTAATGACAAACAAGGAAATTGGAATTAAAATACTGAACGAAATCTTCACACTAGGGAACATCCATGCAATTGACAAATATTGTAATGAGAATTACCTTCAACAAAGTCCCTCAAGTATAAACGGACATCAGTGTTTGACAGATATGCTAACACGGAATAAAAAAAGTAAATTCCGTTGGCTTCCGGACATCTCTATTGAATCGAACGATCTTGTAATATCTCACAGTCAGATCAAAGGATTACGTAGACCAGTCATGCTACTGGTTATTTTCAGATTTGAAGATAATAAGATTGCCGAGCATTGGGTGTGGATTATTAATAAGTTCTTACCCCTAAGATTGCGTGCGAAGATTAGCTAGCTTCCTTTTCCGCAATGACAACGCAGAATTTATCGCTGATAGGAAAATTATACGGTTATTTTTTGTTAAGGTAAAGCATATTTTTTTCTGGGAAGAGCGCACTATGAGAATTACGGCGATCTTTCTTGCTGATATGTTTTCTGAAAAAATCCAAAAAGGAGAAAAGCCCTGACATACATCAGGGCTTTTATATCAACTAACCTAAACTTGTAATATTAACCAAATATTACAACACAAATATGCCTTTATTATTCACAAAATGTTAATCTGATATTATACTTCATTACAAAGTAACCTAACACGGGTTACTATGGTTTTAGAAACGATGGATGTTCGGCGAATTTAGTTTTTGTGATCATGTACAGCAAGTTCCCTTGATTTCCTTTGCACCAATTTAAATGCTAAACCGATTCATTCCCCTAATGTGCTGAAGGAAATTCATCTGCGATCTTTAAAACGAAATTCTAATGGCGCATACTCGCTATGCCCGATATTGAGCTTTTATTTCGGTTTCCGGTATGGATAATGAATGCTAAGTTGACAACTGTTGCGTTTCTGCAATTCTATCAAAGTGATGGACGGTTCTGGCATCAATAAGCGATATCCCCTTTAAGTAAAATTAGAAGTCCCTTTTAGAAAAATGAAACTTGTATAGATGGAACTTAAGCTGTTCTCCAGGTTCAATATCGACAGGTTCATAAAAGGGTGACGCAAGGTCGATTAATTACGATGCATTTACCATGGATGCAACAAATCTTTTTGCTTCCCTTAGTAAATCGAAAACACTTTAAGATTACTAATTTATTGAAAAATTATATCCTGTTATGACCTGATCTGAGCCATTCAAGCCTTATATATCAGGAAAGATTGAACTGATCAATACAAAAGACAACTTCATAAAATTTTCAAATCCGTAGACATTTGTGGATGTATTTTTTAGTCAAATATCATTGTTTAACACTTCGTTAAAAATCAATTTTGAGTTGAGAATCCTAAGTGCCATTTAATGAATTAACGGAGAACTAAAATTTATTTTTAATTGTAAATTATGAAGAAACTAATCTTTCTAGCAGCAGCTACAATCAGCATTTTAAACAGTAGGGCCCAATCTACTGAACAATCTATCGGTGCAGATATGATCGTGTTTAATGCAAAAATCACTACCGGAAGCCTGTCCAAGCCCCAAGCTTCTGCACTCGCGGTAAAAAGGGGTAGATTTTATGCATTAGGCACTGATGCAGAGATCCTGAAATTGAAAGATCAGGGAACGAAGCTCATCGATGCAGGCGGTAAGCGCTTGATTCCCGGGATCAATGATGCCCACATCCATATTTTAAATGAAAGGAGCTATAATTACACGGTCAGATGGGACGGTGTGCCAACATTGAAGCAAGCACTGGAGATGTTGACCGAACAGGCGAAACGAACCCCTGAGGGACAGTGGGTAAAAGTTATTGGCGGGTGGTCGCCATACCAGTTCAAAGAAAATCGATTGCCGACTATTGAGGAAGTTCGCAAAGCGGTTCCAAACAGACCTGCTATTGTCCAGTATGCCTATAACCGTGCATTTCTAAATGATTTGGCCATGAAAGCATTCGGGGTAGGTACAAGCCGTTTTCCAGCGCTGCCCGGTACGGTATTTGAAAAAGATAAAAAGGGAAATTATACCGGAGTTGTTGATGGGTATACATTTACTTTTATTTCTCTCGAAGCCATGGTTCCTCAACCTTCAAGTGAGGAGCAGCTTAGCTCCATCACAAATGTGGTAAACAGTTTGAACCGGTTTGGTATCACCTCGGCTGTTGATGGCGCCGCATTGGTAGGCCATCCTAACGGACACACCCAAATACGGCAGCTGACGAAAGAAAACCGTTTAAATGTTAGAATGCCCTTTATTGACCTCCAATATGGTGATGCCAACAGCGCTAGCCTGGTAGATGCGGAAATTAACGCGGTTATTAAGAAATCTCCCATCAGTCCCGGAGAGAATCTGCACCCGACTATGGCCCATGGTCATGAATATGAAGGTGCTGGTGAGTTACTCAGGATGGAGCTCCATGACCATGAAAATTTCGACCGGCCAGCAGTTGTAATTGATCAGGAGGTGATGCGCCGTTATATAACAGAGGATGTAACCAAGTTGGTGGAGAAAGGTATTCCTTTCCGCATGCACATCAGTTATAATGAAAACATCTCACCATTCCTGGATGCGCTGGAGGCTATTAATCAAAAGACGCCTTTAGATGGTCTGCGCTGGAGTATCGAGCATGCAGAAACAATATCCCTTGAAAATGCTGCTAGGGTCAAAAGACTGGGTGGAGGCATTGCACTGGACACTAAAATGGCCATGCACGGTGACGGATTTATAAAAACGTACGGCCTGCAGAAAGCGCAGCAAACCCCGAGACTGCGTGAATTGCTCGACAGTGGTGTTCCGCTTGTGATGACCTCAGACGCATTCAGGGTTGCTTCCTTTAACCCATGGATCGGCATAAGCTGGATGACTACTGGAAAATCAGTATCAGGTGCTGAAATATTGGCCAAAAATAACCGGTTAACAAGGGAAGAAGCGCTAAGGTTATTTACAGTGGCACCTACATGGTTTGAGGATCAGGAGCGGGAAATGGGAAAAATTATTCCAGGTTACTTTGCAGATTTCGTTTTACTCAATAAGGATTATTTTACCATACCGGAAGAAGAAATCAAGACAATATCGTCCTCACTGACGGTAGTAGACGGTAGAGTGGTTTTTGGTGCGGACGAGTTTAGTAGCCTGTCCCCAAAGTTACCTGAAACACTTCCTGCCTGGTCCCCATTTAAATATTTTGGCGGGTATACCAACACGAAAAACTAAAATTGAGACTTGAAAAGCTTTATGCTTTTCCAATTAAATGATAAGCCACATTTCACTAAGTTTTTACAACAGTGCCAGCTCAAGGTGGCACTGTTGTAAAACTAAAAATCTGAAACATGAAAACACTGAGAATATTTTTCTTTCTTGCAATGACAAGCCTTTGCGCGACAGCTCAGACCTGGAAAAGCGACCCTGAGCATTCAAGGCTTGGTTTTAAAATAAAGCATATGCTTATTTCTGAGGTCAACGGCATATTTAAAGACTTTGAGATAAAAGTTAGTGCCCGCAGGCCGGATTTTAGTGATGCTCAGGTGGAATTACAGGCCAAAATCGGCTCTATTGATACCGAGGTTGAAGCACGTGATACTCATTTGAAAGGGGAGGATTTTTTTGATGTGAAAAATTATCCGACCATTCAATTTAAAAGCAAATCTATATCCAAAAGGGTGAAAAATGTATATTTGGTAACCGGAATGTTAACGATGCATAACATCACCAGAAATGTAACCTTAACGATGGTTTACAATGGAACAATAAATAATGCAGTGACGAAAAAAAGAACAGCGGGTTTTCAGGTAACCGGTGCGATCAACCGCTCTGATTTCCAAATCGGTAATAAGTTCCCTGATAAATTAGTAGGTGATAAAGTTTCTATTATAGTTGATACTGAACTTCAGTTACAGTAAGTTACCCAGAATGGAAAAAATACGTTTTTTATACTCAAAAGCCGATCAGTTGTTTTGCTGTGTCCTAACGCTTGAGAATTTCTGGAGGTCGCAGGCAAAGTATCCAAAAGCCTGCGAAATGCATCCTCGACTTGTCCTGACCAAAAATTCAGCAGGGTTTAGGCCAAAGACGATCACGCTTAAAGGCTCTCCGATAAGTGCTATATAAAACAGGTTTATAAAGAAAAAAGAAGCATAATTGTTTTAGAACAGCTGCAATGGTTGCAGGTTAGTGATACACCCCTGGTGATTGCGAAGATTTCCGGACGGTTTTTATGCTGGCATAAACGGCTTGTCGAAGAAGGGGTGAGCGGCATCTCCGTAAGAACTGAATTTCCCCACTTTATTTCTGATGAGAATCAGTAATAATGTTGATGATTTCTCGCCAAAATCAATAGCATCTAAAACGAGCAGGAGATATGTGCTGTTCCAGAGCAGTTTACGGTTTGCAAATAGGGCGCTTCCCTCCGGAGTTCAGTTATAATCACCGGTGCCGGGCATATCTGACTGACTCATTCTAGTCTGGATAGCTTCCTGCACTCATACTAACAGGGAAATCGAGGCATTTCTCATCAGGCCTCCGGTGGGCTGATGAGGGATGGCCCAGCGTCTTTCGGCCACCAGACTTCCCGATGTTCTCTTTGCAGACATGGCCGCCAGTCAGGAAGCACTCCTGATCCGACCCTCAGCAGGTGTCCCCATTTGCCCCTTAACAATCCTAGCCCCTGTACCGGGATCCCCCCAACGGTTCTTATCTTTCAAAGTTAGTGGAGTTTCCAATCTGTACTCACATCAAAGGGCTTCTATAGGGCTGAAAGGATCATTTAAAATAGCTGCCTATCAGGCGCCTAAGCGATAAATGAATGTTACATAAGCTGTTGCAATAAGGTCACTAATTGTTGGTTTTGGTGGATGAAACCTGCAGTCTGCGCTTTTTCAATAATACCGGGATGCCGCATACTAAACTGCGTTTTTTATTTATTAAATTCTTTTTACAGGTGAGCATTCACCGCCAGTTTCTGTTTCAAGGAATCATTTTTCCATTTTTTACGGTCAGATTCTTGAAAAATGTGTGTAATGTATTGGGCTTCAGCCATTTCTTCTCAGTAGCGGAATTACCTTCGAGCCAATGAGATCAATTGCCTTCATTGACTGCTGATGGGTGAGGCCTGCAATATCCATCTGGAACATGAAACGGTCTATACCTCCAAGGGATTCACTATGGCGAATGAGTTTTTTAGCAACCGTTTCTGCGCTGCCAACGACTAGTGCACCTTTTTCGGATATCAAGGAGTCAAAATGGCTTCTGGTAACAGGAGGCCATCCCCTTTCAAGTCCGATTTTTGTCCATGACTCCTGGTACCCCGGATAATAATCTTCGATTGCTGACTGATCATTCTCACCAACGTAACCCGGTGAGTGTAGTCCAACCTTCAACTCCTCCGGTTTAAACCCTGCCTCTTCTCCAGCCTTTCTGTAAAGATCAACTAAGGGACGGAAATGATCAGTTTCACCTCCTATAACTGCCACCATCAAAGGAAGTCCCAATGAACCGGCACGGATAAATGACTTGGCTGTACCACCTACACCCACCCATACCGGTAATTTCTCTTGAAGCGGTCGGGGATAAACAGGCTGATTTTTCAGTTCCGGCCGAAACTTTCCCGACCAGGTAACAAACTCTTCATCGCGTATCCGAAGCAAAAGGTCTAATTTTTCCTTGAACAGCGCATCATAATCATTCAGGCTATATCCAAACAGGGGAAAGGCTTCAACCGAAGACCCGCGGCCGGCAACAATCTCTGCACGTCCTTTGGAAATAATATCAAGTGTTGCGAATTCCTGAAACAATCGGACCGGATCTGATGCACTCAACACGCTCACCGCACTCATTAAGCGAATGTTTTCGGTACGCGCCGCTGCTGCTGCTAAAATCACCGTTGGTGCAGAATCCAGAAATTCTTTCTTATGATGCTCACCAATGCCAAAAACATCTAGTCCGGCAATATCAGCGGCAACAATTCTATCCAGCAACTGTTCCATTGTTTCTACACTCTTGAGCTCAGCGCTGCTATACATTGCCGATGCAAAACTATCAATGCCTATTTCCATTTATTTTAATGATTTTAAGATTTACCTTTCCGGGTGTCATCATTTCCAATTCAACTCCTGACAACTCCAGATTTAATTCATATTGAACCCTCTTTTGGGGCTATCCGTAAATATTTCTCGTCTGTTGTTTATGGGTTTTATACCCATCTATAACAAATGTCAGCATATGTAATCGCGTTAAGGTTGATGCATATCTAGAAATGAAGTAGATAAATATCTATTGTTTTATGGCCGTTTTTTCTTTCCAGGATATAATTCGAATGATTTTCGCCTGAGCACGATCATCTGTTCTCCTGCGAACCAGGCGGTTAGCATTTTAAGTTTGTTTGAGACGTGAAATATCATTTATTTTGCAAAATATTTATCTTAAATTTCAGTTTCAGTTTAAATTTTAGAATCCGAGGGGAATTATGCACGAGTTGTTTTTTGCCTACTTGAGAAAATACACTTCTGCTCCATTATCAGATGGGGATAAGTTAATGATCACCAAGGCACTTTCACCACTTAAATTAAGGAAGAGACAACACTTTTTATTAGCAGGGGAACACTGCAAGTATCTTGCTTTTATCACTAAGGGTGCCATGCGCCAATACAGGGTAGACGATAAAGGAATTGAACTTACCGCAAGCTTGGGGGTTGAAAACTGGTGGGCTTGTGATCGTGAAAGTTTTGTGCTCTCAACACCCAGTATCTACTACATTGAGGCCTGTGAGGATAGTGAATTGCTCGTTATGAACAGGGAAGAAAATTTGGAGCTTATGAAAGTAAAGCCTTTTGCGGAAATGGTAAATGCGCTCAATTATAATAATAATGCAGCAAATCAGCAAAGGATTGCCTCTTCGATCAGCCTGACTGCAGAGCAGCGTTACAATGATTTCGTACAAGCTTACCCCGAGCTTGTTCGCAGATTTCCTCAGCATATTATCGCTTCTTATCTTGGGATAACAAAAGACACTTTGAGCCGGATCAAACGTAATTGGCTTCAAAGATAACGGATCTTTCGATCTTCTTTTAGGTAGGCTGTGTGTGTTTTAGATAATATACCTGATGAACTGCTGAATTCCAGGGGACAGGAACACCTGCCTGCGTTTCTCCTGATGAATTTATAACGATTTTAGAATATCCTTTGTGGATTACGAGACCGGGCTACTTTAAGGATACGAAGGAAAGTGAAGCCGTAGATAGGTCTGATAGCAAGATTTTTATCTGCCTTTTAAATAACTTCAGTCTATTTTGGGATCTGATGCGAAGTATATTCTTCGCTTAAATTTATATCCAGCACCAGCGGGCCACATTCAAGGCAACACCAACAGGATGTGGCGTGGTTGTAATGAAAGACCTTTAAGCTTTCAAGGGTAAAAGAAATCACCCGTCTACGCTAAATTTCAATCCTGAACACGGAGTCTCTTATGCTATTTGGTCCCGCTAATTGACCACCTTAAATTCCAGTGAGCATTATTTTCATGTGCCCAAATTCAAACAACTGCTTCCGATCGATTGATAGCGCCAGCTACATATACATTTGTCTACGCGAATTATAGGTATAAATCATCTTTATAACTGTCTCTTCTGGGTTAAATTTGGTTAATAACTCGTCAGGTCCCGGAGGTGATTGCGCAGAACGATATACAGTACTAATCACCATACCGAATCCTGGTTTGTAAACGACCTGATAAACAATAAAACCTATAGTCTATGCTTAAAGCACTTTTGGCCTATATCAATGAATATTCTAATTTGGTGTTAAGCCCTTCCGAAACTGAATTGATCAATTCCTCATTCCAAGTAAAAAAACTGAAGAAAAAGGAAATTTTTTTACGTACCGGGGACGTCAGTCGATATTGCGGATTTATCGTTAAGGGATCGATGCGTACCTACAAAGTCTGTGATAAAGGTATGGAACACGCGGTAAAATTAGCCGTTGAGAATTATTGGATAGGAGATTTGGGTAGCTTTTCATCCCAAAAACCGTCTAGCTATAATATCGATGCAAGAGAAGACACCGAGCTTAATATTATCAATAAGCCACAGGCTGACTTTCTGATCGCAAATTCGCCAGCCTTTGCCTTAACGCTACGTCTTATGGAGGAGAAAAATGCAATCTCCGCACAGTTCAGGCTTGACGCTTACAATTTTCTCAATGCAGAACAACGGTACCAGGCTTTTGAGGAACGATACCCGCTGTTATTCCAACGCTTTCCCTCACATATCCTCGCATCATTTATCGGTGTTCAAAAGGAGACCCTTAGCAGGATCCGGAATTCCAGATATCAGGGCTTGTAGAGAATGTTGGTAGGGCTTTTAAGGTATTGACCTCCCCGGGGTTTTGCGCTGACATGATGGATAAATATGGTTGGTAATAAACTTTATTCAATAGTGATTTAATGCTTGAACGATTTAACATCTGACAGGAAATGACCATGGCATCTTTCGGCTATTGGAGTATGGACAACATACAACATCAAACAGGATTAAGTGAGATTTTATCTTAACTTTTAATGTCAAAATTTATTAAGGATAGAAATGGTTTCAATCAAGTTTACCTCGGCAATATGCTGGTGAGAAATACTTGGATGAGTTGACCAGTGAGAATTAGATATTCAAAATTGAAACCTGTCTCTTTGCAACACATGATGATGAATAAGGCTGAAGACCTCGGATCAAATAACATTTTCGTATATTAGCCATACAAATTTGACTATGCCGGCTTATGATAAATACGACGAAGATAAGCTCCTTGCGCTTTTGCGATCGGGTGATGAATCGGCATTTAATGAAATTTATCAACGATACTGGAAAAAGATCTTCCTCCTTGCTACCAATTCCCTGGGCAGCGTTGAGGAAGGGGAGGAATGCGTTCAGGATATTTTTTGTAGTATATGGCAAAGGAGAGAAACACTTTTTCTAAAATTTTCACTATATACTTATCTGGCTGTCGCGGTCAAGTACCGCGTAATCAACGCCCTCGATAAACGCTACAGAAAGCGCCAGAAAATCGCTGCCCTGTTACCGCACCAGCTTCCTGGATTTGCAGAGCCTGCGGACGTTGGCCTGTTGGAAAAGGAGCTGATGGCACAGCTCGAAGCATCTGTAGCCAGTTTACCTGAGAAATGCCGTATCGTTTATAGAATGAGCCGAGAAGAAGGGATGACCCATCGTCAGATTGCACAGGAACTTACCATATCAGAAAAAACCGTCAATAATCACATTACAAAAGCGCTTAAGGATATCTCTGCTAACCTGAAGGGAGGCCTTCAATTTATAGTCGTTACAGAATTCATTAGGGATATGATAGAAAAGAATTGAAAGCAGATACTTATTTCCACTTTAGATCACTCTACACTGTATCTTCCCTGATTTCTGTTTGTCGTAAATTTTGGTTCCGCTGCTCCATACAGTACATTGAATCAATGTGGTTATCGTAATAATCGACCGTTTAACCAATGCCTGAAATATGCTATAGTTTATCGGTCATGAAGTGGATCCCGCAGTCTTAAACGTTCCGCTTTTTCAGAAAATAAAGTTCTTGTGTTGAGGTTCAGATTGGATGAAGGTGCGTTGCAGCAAAAGCTGCTGTCAGGATATGCGTCCAAAAGGGCTGGTAAATCCATCCTTCTTTTTACATATCACTGCCTGACATGCACTTTTATCCGGGGTGCTGAAAATATTTTTATTTTGACTAGGTATCTTTTTAATTTATCTGACTATTATCTGAAACAGTAAATTATGGACAACAAATTTACACAAGAATATATAGAATATTTAGCGCATAATTTTAAAGAGGGCTCATTATCACCCCAGGAACGGGCAGATTTTGATGCCTGGTATGATTTGCAGTTAGAGAAAGAACTGGATTTGTCCGATACTGAAATTGAAAATGAAGAACAACATAGAACAAGGATATATCAGATCATCAGCAATAGAATCCAGGTCGATGCAGTTCAGGATTCCCCAAAAGTTTACAGGCTCTGGCCCCGTATTGCCATCGCAGCTGCGGTGTTGATAGTGATTTTTGTTTCCACACTCTGGTTTTATCAAAATAAAGGCACCCTGCAAAATATTGCCGCGATCGGGGATATTAAAGCAGGGAGAAGTGGTGGAACGCTCACACTGGGGAATGGAGAAAAAATACGCCTGGCTGATAACCTGACCGGAAGAATAGCGGCACAGTCTGGAGTCGTGATCAATAAACTGGATAAAGGGGAGATCGTTTATCAGGTTTCGGGAAATAGGGCTGATAGAATAGAGTACAATACACTCCAAACTTCCCGGGGTGAACAGGCAAAGGTCCTTTTGCCCGATGGTTCCCTCGTTTATTTGAATGCTGCATCATCTTTAAGGTTTCCTGCATCATTTGCAAATATGGACAGGCGAGAAGTGGAACTTTCAGGCGAAGGTTATTTCGAAATTGCAAAGGATAAGAATCATCCTTTTATCGTCAAAGCTGATCTGCAAAAAGTGGAAGTTCTTGGAACCCATTTCAACCTTAATTCATACGGCGATGAGGCAGACTTAAAGACAACCTTATTAGAGGGGAGTGTCAGGCTGACTGCAGGGAAAATTAACAGAACACTGCTTCCCGGAGAACAGGCGGTGCTAAAGAACAGTAAAGTTGACATCAGAAAAGCCGATATCGAACAAATTGTCGCATGGAAAAACAACGAGTTCATCTTTAGGGGCGATGATTTCAGGACCAACATGCGCAAAATTGCGCGTTGGTATGATATCGAAGTTTTATATGAATCCGACGCACCGGACAATTTCATGCTGGGAGGTTTCCTGTCAAGATCCAGAAATCTCTCAGAGGTACTCAGCCTTTTGGAAAAGACAGATAAAGTACACTTTCGCCGGAAGGGACGCAAAGTCTATGTAAGCAAATAAAAAAAAACAAATCAACTAACTAAAAAAGCAACCGAACCAAATGAAAAGATATTTACGACAGAAAAGCTAAGGCTAAAAAACCAAATCCCGATATGGATCGGGATTGGTTGATATTTGGTACCGTCAATAAAATCAACTTCTTGTGCAGCTGCCCGATGCTTGGACCCAATAAGGCAACTGCTGAACCAAAACCATTCAAATGTATAAAAAATATATTATCAATATTGGTGTGTCCAGTCGGCATATCATTAAAATATGGCTCATTATGCGACTAACTACCGTAATACTGTTGGTTACATTCCTGCAGGTAAGTGCGGCAGCTCTTGCCCAGAAAGTTACCCTTAATCATAAGCAAGCTCCGTTGGAGAAAATATTCCGGGAAATCTACAAACAAACGGGTTATGATTTTTTGTATGATAAAGATCTATTGGACAGCAAGAAGCCGGTAACCATCAATATTGTTGACTATACGATTGAGCAAGCATTAATTCGTTGTCTCAGTAATCAGGGACTGGAGTTTTCCATCGAAAACAAAACAATTTTTATCAAGGAAAAGAAGAAGACTATCCTCACCTTACTTACAGATGCACTTAAGTTCATTACGATCAGGGGAAAGGTCCTGGATGAAAAGGGATTCCCGCTCTTCGGTGCAACGATAAAAGTCGTGGGAACAACAAAATACGCGATAACCGATAACCGCGGAACATTTGTTATTTCCGGACTTGAATCCGATGCAGTTCTCGACATCAGTTATATAGGATATAAAACGGTTACACTCAGGGCACAGCCGGACATGTCCATATCGTTGTCGCTCAATACCAAAGAATTGTCTGAGGTGATCGTGAATAAGGGTTATTATAAAGAATCGCAGCAGCTTTCCACCGGCAATATTACCTCCATCTCATCAAAGGATATCGAAAAACAGCCGGTTGTCAATCCCTTGCTGGCTTTGCAGGGAAGAGTTGCCGGCCTGCAGATCACCCAGAACAGCGGGGTTGCCAATACTTCGGTGAACATACTCATCAGGGGAAGATCTTCTCTGAATGCTGCGGTAGCCAACAATCCGCTCTATGTTATCGATGGCGTTCCTTTCCAATCACTCCTGCTAGCTGATGTGCTGGGAAACAATGGGGGCACAGGGGCGAATGCGGCCAGTCCGCAGGGCAATCCCCTTAATTATCTTAATCCAAATGATATCGCCAGCATTGATGTTTTGAAAGATGCAGATGCCACAGCAATTTATGGTTCAAGGGGAGGAAACGGGGTAATACTGATTACCACAAAAAAAGGGAAAGCTGGAAATATGACCCTGAGTGCTAATCTAAGTCACGGAATCATGCAGGCACCGGCCCCTTTAGAATTGATGAATACCCGGCAGTACCTCCAAATGAGACGCGAAGCATTTATCAATGACGGACTTGCCCTTCCAAGTATGATCACCACACCAAGTGATGCCAATTTTGATCTTAACGGAACATGGGACACTACCCGCTACACCGACTGGCAAAAGGACCTCATTGGACAAACAGCCTCCTATACGAATCTGAATCTGTCAGTTTCGGGCGGGACCGAGGCCGTGCAATACAGCTTAAGAGGGACCTTTAACCGCCAGGGAAGCCTTTTTCCAGGGACTTTCGATGATAAAAGAGGGGCACTGAATTTTAGTCTGACTGCCTATTCCACCAATCGCAAACTTAAACTTGATTTTTCTGCAAATATGCTCAATGATTTTAATCGCAACGCCCAGAGTGACCTGACGCCCTTTACCCTTGCAGCACCGAATGCACCCAGATCCTTCAAAGAAGACGGTGCCCTCAACTTTGGTGGCGAACGGTCAGATAATGAGAACAATCCTTATAGCTATACTTTAAGGACCTACAACAATAAAACCAATAACACCATCCTGAGCCTGCGCCCTTCTTATACCATCACCAAAGGACTCATGGCTACTGCCAACATCGGCTACACAGACCTGAATTCTGATATTAAAATTCTTCAGCCCTCAGCAAGCTATTCTCCATTGTATCTTTCGCTTGCTCCAGTTTACAATATTGTAGCGACAAAGAATCGTCAGAAAACCTGGATAGTGGAACCTCAGCTGAGTTATGATTACACGATTAATAAACTAAAATTATCAGCGCTCGTAGGCACAACGTTTCAAAAATCCGATAATCAGGGCACTTATACAGCCGGATCAAATTTTGTAAGTGACCAGCTCATTGGCAATATTGCCAACGCAGGGGCACTCCTCACTGCCGATGCCGGTTCTTATCAATACAACTATAACGCAGTCTATGGTCGCCTAAATGCAAATCTGGCAGATAAATATGTACTTAACCTGACAGGTAGAAGAGATGGCTCTTCCAAATTTGGACCAGGAAATCAGTTCGGGAATTTTTATTCCCTCGGCGCTGCCTGGATATTCTCTTCGGAAAAGTTTGTGAGCGAAAATCTGGGGATCCTGAGTTTTGGAAAACTTCGCTCCAGTTTCGGAGTGACAGGTAATGACGGGATTTCAAATTATGCATACTATGACCTTTATTCCAGAAGAACAAATACCTATCAGGGACTTACCGGCTTTGTGCCCACAGCACTCGCAAACCCCGATGTCTCCTGGGAAAGAAACGCTAAAATGGAAATTGGCCTCGATCTGGGGTTTTTTAAGGACCGGATCAGCATATCCGGCTCCTACTATAGAAATACCAGTTCCAATCAGTTATTAAGCTACCGATTGCCGGGAATGACGGGTTTTACAGCTATTAACAATTACAACTTTCCTGCAACAGTTGAAAATTCCGGATGGGAGGGAATCCTGAACACTCAAAACATAGTCTCCACAGATTTTCGCTGGAGCACTTCATTCAATATTTCCTTTAATGCGAATAAGCTCAAAAAATTTGATAACCTGGGCAGTTCAAGCTACGCCAATTCACTCGAAATTGGTCAGCCTACAGATGGCAGGACCCTCGCCTGGATATCCACAGGAGTAGACCCGGTAACAGGCCTTTACACCACACTAAAAAGAGACGGTACTTCCGGATCTACAGCGGGTAGCAGTGTCAGTATTTCAGATCCTATTTACCAGACGACCTGGATGAATACACTACCGAAATTCTTTGGCGGCTTCAACAACACGCTGCAATACAAGAATTTTCAGCTGGATGTATTCCTGCAGTTTGTTAAACAGACCGGGCGGCTAAGCCTCGTTCAAAATGCCCCGGGATACTTCTTCTTCGAGCTTGGTAGCAGCGGTACCGGATCAAGCAATGTTCCTGTTCAGTTTCTTGACAGGTGGCAAAAGCCCGGGGATCAGGCTCCTTACCAAAGATTCACACAGTCGGCAGCCGGACAGCAGGCCTATCGCGCCTGGTCACAAAGCACAGCGACATATGTTGACGCCTCATACATCCGCATTAAGAATATTTCGCTGTCCTATCAATTGCCAGCGAAGTTCAAGGATAGACTGAAACTGAAAAACTCAAGTATAAACCTTTCCGCACAGAACCTGTTCACCATCACCTCCTACAAGGGACGCGATCCTGAAACGCAGCTCTTCTCAACGCTTCCACCATTGAAGGTTGTCGTGCTTGGCTTACAGTTTACATTATAAATGAACTATTATGAAAAAGTTAATTTCAATATCACTCGTGTTGTTTAGTGTAGCGGTGCTGTGCGCCTGTAAAAAGTTCGTGCAGCTTGATCCGCCAGATGACAGGCTCAACTATTCAACTGCCTACGCTACCAATGCTTCTGCTACCTCGGTAATCAATGGGTTGTATATCAGGATTATGGAAACGGCCAATGTAATCTCCACCTATTCTACCACTTACCTTGCACCTTCAGCGGATGAAACCAGAAACTATTTTTCCAATTCGACATCAAATTATTCCATGCTCTACAGAAATGAACTGCTTCCCACTACTGATTTTTACTGGAACAGTACTTATTCACTCGTCTACCACTGCAATGTCGCAATTGAAGGGATTGAAGCCAGTACCACGCTCAGCCTGGCAATTAAACAGCAGCTTTTGGGAGAAGCGAAATTTATGAGGGCTTTGTGTTATTATTACCTGGTCAATACCTACGGAAAGGTTCCCTTGCTCATCACCTCCGATTACCGTATCACCAGTGTCGCCCCCCGTGCAGAGATTTCTGAGGTATACGCACAAATGGTCAGCGACCTGAACGATGCGAAGTCCAAACTCAGCAAGGAGTTTCTGAACGGTGATGCAGCGAAGCCATACCCTATTGCCAGTGCTGAAAGGGTAAGGCCTACTTTTTGGGCGGCATCTGCGCTCTTGGCAAGAATCTATCTTTATGACAGGAAATGGGCAAATGCAGAGGCCGAAGCTACCACCGTTCTTGAAAATACGGCCATGTTCTCTCTTGCGCCGCCCGCCCAGGTGTTTTTGAAAAACTCCAGAGAATCTATATTTCAGCTGCAAACAGTCTCCGCCATCAATTATTCCTTATTCGATGCAAGAATTTTTGTACTCAGCACTGCTATTGGTACAGCCTCTTTTCCCATGGCGCTAAGTTCACAACTTTCACAGGCCTTTGAAACCAATGATCAAAGACGTGCGAACTGGGTTGGTAGTGTGTCCATTGGTGGCACCCCCTATTTATTTCCTTATAAATACCGTGCAAACAATGCTACCCTGGCTGCCTCCAAACCCGAATACCTGACGATACTTCGCCTTGCGGAACAATACCTTATCCGTGCAGAGGCCAGATTGCAGCAGAATAACATGGCTGGTGCATTGTCAGATGTCAATGTCATCCGTTCAAGAGCCGGTCTGTCTGCTTCCGGAGCCTCAACACAGTCAGAAATTATGAATGCAGTACTAAAAGAGCGTCAGGTAGAGTTGTTTTGTGAACAGGGACACCGCTGGTTTGATCTCAAACGTACCGGTCGCATTGATGAGGTAATGAATGTCGTTGCACCGGCAAAGGGGATAACCTGGAATGCCTTTAAACAATTATTTCCGGTTCCCGTAAATGAAATAAACACCAACCGTAGCCTGGATCAGAATCCAGGTTATAACTAAAATCCTATGAGATACTTAATCGCAATATTGATCAGCCTTTTCTCGCTGAGCGGAAAGGGACAACAAAAAGATAATTCTTTTCAACTCAACGGACAATTTGAAAACCTGTCTAATACAATGGTCTTTTTGGAATACTCTTTTGAAGGTAAAACCCAGATAGATAGCGTGAGATCAGATCAGAATGGACACTTCAGCTTCAGAGGAAAAGTCCCCGAGCCATTAATTGCCCTTTTGATCCTAAAACGCCAGCCCGCCATTTATAGGTTTTTCCTTGAAAATACCATTTATACACTCAATGGCGATTTGAAAAACATAAGTAAAACGCAAATTAATGGTGGCGCTGAACAGTCAGTCTATAACAAATACAGTGCGTTACTATCTGAACTGGATAGGTTCAATAAGGATATGCAGACGCCTATTCATTATAATCTCAAAAAGAAAGACACTTCAGGGCTCAATTCTTTTGTGTATGCTTCCACACTTCTCTGGCGGGATTCGCTTTTAACCAGGCAAATTGAATTTGTCTCCTCCAATCCATCCAGCGCTGTCTCTCTTTATGTAATGAAGCGTCTCACCGCAAGTGATGTAGGTACTTCAACCCTGGATAGCCTGATGCAGTTAATAGAGAATACTGCCGTTGCCCGCTATCCATCGGCACTAGAGATCCGAAAATTAATTAATTCCCGCTTTAATATTGTTATAGGCTCAAAGGCACCGGAGTTTACCCAGCCAGATACATCAGGTAAACAGGTTTCGCTCTCCGAGCTACGCGGCAAATACGTACTGCTGGATTTTTGGGCAAGCTGGTGTTCACCCTGCAGAAAAGAAAATCCCAATGTTTTAAAGGTTTATAATCAACACAAGAATGAAAACTTCACCGTTCTCGCCGTCTCTATAGATGTCAATAGAGACCAGTGGATCAAAGCCGTGCTCCAGGACGGTCTTCCATGGAAACAGCTAAGTGATTTAAAGGCAAAGAATGTAGCATCAAGGCTTTACGGGGTTACCGGACTGCCCATGAATTTTCTGATCGACCCCAAGGGCAAAATTATTGGAATGAACCTCCGTGGAACCGAACTGCAGAAAGCAGTTGAAGATGCAGTTTTCACCAAAACCCGCTAACCTATCAAGTACACAGATGAAGCTCCTTGCTTCTGTTAAATCCAAGATGATGAAAAAAATACTGATGTTTTTATTAACCCTTCTGTCTATTAATACGCTGAAGGCACAAAAAAAGTCCGGAATGGATTATTTAATCATAGGCCAATTCGAAAATGCCTCCCGTGTTAAGGTTTTTATCAAGGCCAAAAGCAATTATTCCAGATTCAGCGATAGCACGGTTACCAACAATAAAGGACATTTTGTGTTCAGGGGGCAGGTGGCAGAACCTCAGCCTTTTGCCTTAAAATTTGCAGATCAGCCAACAGTTTACAATTTCTTCGTAGACAACAGCACTATTAACCTGACAGGGGACACCAAAAAAATCAACGAATCAAAAGCAGTGGGTACCAATGACCAGATTATTTTTGATCAATACAATAACTTGAACCGGCAATTGCTCACTTATCAGGAAAAGCTAAATTTATCTATGACTGGCAATACAAAGACAGGTGCCCAGGAGATGAAAGCATTATTGCAGGTCAACCGTCAAAAACTAATGGATTCCCTGAGCAAGGTCTATGAGGCTTTTTTGAGGAAATATCCCGGAAGTGCAGTTTCGGTTTATATCATGAACAATCTGATCAGCGAGAGGTCTGTAAACGAAGCCGATAGCTTAATGCAACTTATCGAGCAAACGCCTGCAGGGGAATATCCAACTGCGAAGCGCCTGCGAGGCCTCTTAAATTCAAAGCTCAGTCGCCAGCCGGGAAAACCGGCTCTAGATTTTTCTCAGCCTGACACTTCCGGAGTAGCTTATCGATTGTCTGATTTTAAGGGGAAATACGTTTTCGTGGATTTCTGGGCAAGCTGGTGCGTCCCATGCCGAACTGAAAATCCTAATGTCAAAGACGCCTATAACCGGTTTAAGGATAAAAACTTCACTGTTATCAGTGTCTCCCTCGATGCAGACAAATCGTCATGGGTCAAAGCAATCAAGGAAGATAAGCTTTCCTGGCTTCAACTGAGTGATCTCAAAGCGATGGAGAACTTGCCGGCAAAAATGTACGGAGTAACTGCTATCCCGAGTAATTTTCTGATCGATCCCAGGGGAAAAATCATTGCTGCAGACGTTCGTGGGCTCGAACTGGAATATATACTGGAGACAACGCTCAATAACTAAGGATAAAAAAAACCGGGTATATAAAAAGTTTTAAAACAGCATAAAACGGCTCCGTTTTTGCGCGATAAAGGAGGTTCATTAAACCAGTTGACAACCAGCTATGGGATGTTGCATAATTAATGTTCGAATATGCTTTCCATAACATTAAACAAGGTTATTATCCAGACGCAGGCGCTTCTCCTCTCTAAACGCTCCACTCTGTGTCTTCAGATGTTGAAGTGGCCAGGTTGTAAGAAGTCCAGCAGGTAAGCAGGAGTATTTTCGAACTGAACAAAACGGAGTAATAATTTCAGGCAAATTGGAGCTTTCCCGCCATCGCTTAAAGCTGCAGTCATTACTTTCAAATATTTTACAACTATGGTTGATCCTTTAATTACAGATCAGCTTCCAGAGAAACATTCACTTATATGATCAAACAAAATTCAGTGAGATTTTAACGGTGCGGAAATTTTTATAAATGCTAGTATCTTTATATGAAAACAACTTCAGATTTATATATGACATTGAGGAGCAGGGATGTTATCATCAATGGTGAAAAATTTCGTATCCTCGAACAGGGCAAAGGCCCTGCAGTTCTTTTCTGCCACGGCTTTCCCGACACTGCGCGGGGCTGGCGGTCCCAGATGGCCAGCCTGGCAGAAGCCGGGTACCACACCATTGCCCTTGACATGAGAGGCTTTGGTAGCAGTTACGCCCCCGTTCAGGTATCAGAATACTCAGCCTTGCAGATTGTCGGTGATTTGGTGGGCGTTTTGGATGCCCTGGAAATTTCCAAGGCTGTATTGGTTGGTCATGACTGGGGCGCAGATCATGCCCAGCGAGCAATGCTCATGAGGCCGGACCGCTTCGTAGGATTAGCAAGTCTGAGTATTCCTTTCGCGCCACGTGAAGAAATAAGCACATGGGATGACCTAAGTGCCCGTGGCTTGGGCAGTTTATATTATGCGTTCGAAATGATGAGGGAAGGGGCAGAGGCCCGCTTTTTACCTCCTGAGTTATCGATACCCAGGATATTATACTGGCTTTCCGGTAGCCCTGATGAAGGGACCGGGTGGAATCCCATAGATCCTGCCCACCACATGTTACGTCCAATTGGCAATGCGGAAATGAAATGGGCTGATGATGATTACATAAAAGATACCATTCGTGCTTTTGAAAAAAGCGGATTTCTTGGGGGGTTAAACCACTATCGGGGTGCACAACTGACTTTTGAACTGATGCCGGCCTTTAAAGATGCGTTGATACGCCAGCCCTCGATATATATATGGGGCGAGCGTGACGGCCTGTGCAATTTCTTTCACCCTAAAGCGCCTACGGTAGATGAGCTCAGTGGCGTTCATCCAGGACTCATCAAGGTTGTCAAACTTGAAAGAATAGGTCATTTTCCTCATCTTGAAGCGCCCGAACAGGTCAGTGATGAACTCATTGAATTTCTTGGCCGGATTTTTTATTGATGATAATAATATTTAAGCAGTTATGAGAAATGAACATTATAACAGAAACTCAGTCCAGTCCCTTTTTGCAGCTGTCCGGGAAGGGAATGCCCAGAATGTGAAGCGCTCACTGCAAGGTGGAGTCCAAATCAACAATTATGACCCCGATGGGTTAACGCCGCTCATGATCGCCTCCGGATATGGACATTCATCAATCGTGAAGATTTTGCTCGAAGAAGGCGCTAACGTTCATATCGTGGATTTTGTCATGGGTGCAACCGCCTTGCACAAAGCGGCTCAATCTGGTAATGCTGAAGTGGTAAGGATACTCCTGGACCATGGTATTTTCATTGATCAGCAGTCTGCAGTTTTAGGCAATACTGCACTTATGGATGCGATACTATACAAACAGATCGAGGTTGTTCATTTACTTCTTGACTCTGGGGCGAGGACGGAAATCCGTAATTATTGGAACCAGACTGCACAGGATCTCGCCTCGCATGAAAAAATTTCTGATCTTCTGGACGCCTTGCAGGATTTTAAAAACAAGCGCCAAAAGAAGATTGCAGCGTTGAAACTTATTCCAGCCGTAAAATCCGGAAACATTGTAAATGTAAAAAATGCCCTGGCAAATGATGCATGGATTGAGGAACGCTATCCCATTGTAGGTGATGTGGATGATGACTACAGTGCGTTGGGGATTGCAGCCAGGGAGGGCTATGCTGAAATTGTTCGCCTGCTTCTTGAAGCTGGAGCAGATCCCTGGAAACCCACAGGGCTTATGAGGGGAACACCCCTGCATGAAGCTTCTTTTGCAGGTCATTCAAATGTTATCGGGATACTCTGCGAGATGTCCAGGTTGAAAAACTTACCATCCGATGTGAATGCACAGGGGCCATACAACGGATTTACCGCCCTACATGATTCGGTCTGGCACGGACATCTAAATGCATCCAAGGCATTGATAGCTTCTGGTGCGCGTTTGGATCTTACCAACCATTCCGGTATGACCCCTTATCTGCTCGCAAAATACTATGGATATCCGGAGATTGCTAAAATCCTTTCATCCGATCAAGGATGAAAGGGTATTCAATAAACCGATAACTCTATTTTTATATCCGGGGTGCTCCGCTTTAGATCTCCATCTAGAACGCACCATCATTATCAGTTTAGCTTACGATGCGGCAAACAGATGTTATATGTGTAGGCATGTTTGGCTCTTACCTATCGTAATTTCTCCGATCACTGTGGCAGCTGACCACCTGCTTCACTGTTATAACTCAAAAGAACAAAGAACTGATGAAGGAAAATATTTTCTTAATAGTAGATAGCCAATACAGTATGTGAATTTGTTAGAAAAGGTAGCGCTGGACGATTTTTTCTCCGGAATCCGGACAGGGAATCTCTCACATCCGTTCAGGCATAGACAGCAATTTTCACATCCTCAGGATCGCTCTGTTTCTACTTCTGTTCGGTCAGTACGTCCGGGTTGGCTCTTCCCATCTCGCCGGCCTGTTTGCAAATAAAACCAGGTCACCCTCTGCCGGTCAAAACTACACTGCGCTTTTTGCAAGCAGAGCCTGATATATATACTCAACACGTGATTCACTTCCTATGGAATATTTCCATCAACAGGAAGTTTAGAATATTTTTTCAAAGCTTATCCAAGGAACACAGTTATCCAGCCACTTTCTGATCTCGCAAAACCTGAGGTCGAAGCTTTGGCTATGACCAGCCATAGGCATAGGTCTACATTTTTTTTTGATCTATATCATCTTGATCATCCTTACAGTTAATGAAATTTGCTGAAAGAAAATGAGGTAATCCAATCTTAAAAACTTATAAATGTCAATCAACCGGTGAAAATAAAAATGCATTGCAGCGTTTTTCTATTCCTGGCAGAGCTTCGATAAAGAATATACTACTGATTTCATACAAACCATAAGATTCATACGATGATACCATTGAACAAGAACAAAAGTGCAATTTTAGATGCAGTACTTCTTTTAGTTATCCTGCTGCTTTACTTTACCAACTGGATCCAATTTCCTTTTAAGCTGCCATTAAGTGCATTACTTATCATGGTGGTAACTTTCTATAAGAATAAAAATTTACACCAGTTAGGTTTTTTGCCCAGGGCTTCACTGCCTAAAACAATTTTATGGGCCTCCTCAATTATTTTTATAGCGACAGTTGCTGTATTGCTATGGACTCCATTTTTGGAAAGCTTATTTGGCGAAACTGATTATACTGCTTACGGCGCTTTAAAAGGAAATAGATCATTGGTCCTCAAGCTTTGGATCTATGGAATGATTAGCGGTGCTTTTGCCGAAGAGGTGATCTTCAGGGGCTATTTCTGTTCCCTTGTTGAATCCTATATCGGAACATCACAATTTTCAAAGGCAATTATGGTCGTGGTAGGTTCCCTGTTGTTTACATCGGCACACTACACTCAGGGGATGTCGGGCGTTATCAATATATTTATCATCTCAACCTGCTTTTATATTGTGTTTATCCGAACTGGCAGGAACATCTATGCCATTATTTTGGCTCATGCGGTTATTGATACCGTTTCGTTGTACCAACTTTATGCCGGTATTTATTAGATTGTAAAGTGAAGCTGTGTGATTGAAGAGGATCCTCTATCAACGACTGATTAATCACTCGCTTGGTCTGATCTGGACGGTGGTCAACAGCGGACGCACTCCGGTAATATCAAAAGAGGTCCAAAATTGTCTTTGAACTGGAAATTCACTAACACAACAGAGATTCAACGTAACATTAAGCTAAATATCAATCATTGAAAATACGGAAAGAAATGTGGTCGGACCCGAGCAGAATTTAGTGCTCAGCGTAATGTTTGGCTGCTTCAGATCAGATTTTGAGCACTTCGTCGAATTGCTGAGGGCGGCAATTCAATGAGCAATTACATTTGCAGAATACCTAGAAGGTGAACATGTATTAAAAATAAGCTGCTCTGCTGGAGTATTCCGGTAACCCGCGAACAAAATCACATGACCACGGGACAGGCTTTTGAAATTCGTTTTTAATGTCGAATAGCCATCAACCTCTCCAGGCTTATGTATTTCAATAACCCTTATAAATAACCATTGCCTTATGAAAAAAGTAAAAATCCTTACTGCAACCGTTGCAACCTGTTTTATTTTATTTTACGGATGCAGAAAAACAGCTGAACAGCCCACTGTCCCTGATTTAGCTGAAGTCGAACCGGGTCCCTGCACTACACCCCCTCTACGCCTCTGGCTTTTTGAGCAATTTGTGAAATGGGGAAAGGAACCTGCACTGATCGCCGCAAGTGAGGAGCTCCAAATGTCGAACATGGCTAATTTTTATGCCATACATTTTGAAAATAATCCCGATAGCCAGTATTTTGGAGTGGATGGAGAATATACCAACCAGGTCAATAAAACATCTGTAGAACTGAAACGCTTTTGGAATACCCCTTCGATAAAAGTTATCAACGTTGCCGCTCACGGTTCGATGATGCAGGACAGGAGCAAAGTTTTAAAAATGTATAAGCAGGTATTCGGCTACACCGATAGTAAAGCCAATCAATACGCCGATTCGATAGCGATTTTATTTAAAACCTATCCGCAGTTTGTTAAAGGAGATCACCCCGCTTTTACTTTTAATCAATTTGCAATCCCTGATACAACTGTTGCCAATGTTGGCCCGATTCCCGCCAAAATAATTATCGGGGACGGACTATTGAAGGGATTCGACGTTCTTGGGTATGGAGAAAATGCACCGCAGGCAATTTTGGCCCATGAGTTTGGGCACCAACTTCAATATGATTTGGGGATTCTGAAAACAGGAATGAAACTCGTTCCGAAAACATCGCGACGGATCGAATTGATGGCAGATGCATATGCCGCCTATTTTTTATCTCACGCCCGGGGAGCAGCAATGAAGCTAAAGGATGTGCAACAGGTAGCTGAGGTATTTTTTAATACCGGTGATTGCGATTTTACAGTTGATTCGCATCACGGTACCCCTGATCAGCGCAAAGCGGCCACGCAGTGGGGACATAACCTCGCCAAAGACAGCCATAAATACCCTAATATTTTATCAGCCGGCAGGTTTGCAAAACTCTTTGACCAGGCATTAACCGATATCATCAAAAAATAATGCTATTTATGTTTTATATGTGCTGCACTAAAGTGCCCATAACCCGGTAACGGTCTAAAAATTCAATCCAACGCTACTGTATTTATGCTAATTCAACGGCCTGCAGTAGTGTTGGTTTGATCAATCCCAGCCCAGACGATCAACGGGGTAGTCTGCAGATCATTTGATTTAACGTGCTTATCGTAACTTCAAGCCCTTTTTTTTATTCCTTGATCCGCCTGATAAAAACTTTTTCCTTTGCCCCTTGAAAATCCTGTCATTGAAGGAGATTATAAATGCTAATATTGGCAATCTTCGAGATTGACCCCTTTATGTGCATTTTTATCTTTAATGATGTACGGAAAGTTCCGGATGCTTTAATGCCCTCAGCAGACTAAGCAAATGGCAGATTTCCTGACATAGAGTCTTTGTTAGAATTTAAGCAACGAAGTCAACCGTACGATTTCAGCTTTAAGAAGGACCGATTTATAATCGTTTTTGATGCAACATGTCGAAAGAGGTTTTAATAGCTGATCAATAAGACCATACGTTGAAGGTAATAGTTGAATTAGAAATAATAATAGATTTTAGTCTACGTTGTTTTTCGACCTACATCATCTTAAACTTTTTCCGGATAATTGAACTTTGTTACGTTCAGCGACGTGGACAACTATTATGCAAATAAAATCAGATAGCTAAAACTTATATATTACTCATGGACAATTACAAGATACCACCTCAGACCCGTATAGGTCATGTACATTTAAAAGTCAGTAACTTACAACGATCCCTTGAGTTCTATTGCGGCCTATTGGGCTTCGAACTCGTAAATACCTATGGCGAGGAAGCTGCGTTCATTTCCGCAGGGGGTTACCATCATCATATCGGATTAAATACCTGGCACAGCAAAGCCAGCGGTCCTGCACCACTAAACGCCCCTGGTTTGTATCATACCGCTATCCTTTATCCTCAGAGAAAAGATCTGGCAGATATTTTCCGTAAAATAATAAAAGCGAAGTACCCGATTACAGGTGCTTCAGACCATGGCGTATCAGAAGCAATTTACTTAGACGATCCCGACAAAAATGGTGTTGAGCTCTATTGGGATCGTCCACGGGAGATGTGGTTGGACAGCCACGGTAAAGTCAATATGTACAGTAAGCCCCTTGACCTGGAAAGTTTACTTGAGTTTTAGTTTTGGTGGTTTGTCAGGCCATGCACTTGGGTTTTATCCCTTTAATGAGGTCTGCTCGCTGCAGCGCAAGCATCAAAGTTGCGAGATCCCGCTAGTTTTCGATCTTCCCGTTTCACGCCGTGAAGTTCCCACCATCCGGTATATCCGTTTTCAAACTCATCAGCCCATTATTTGGAGATCTTTTGCTTTTTAGTAAGAATCACAAGTGTTCCGGATATATTGGTAGCAGGAAGGCTAACCTGCAGATGTCCGGGATAAGGATGGATAACTTTTACCGGTTTACTGTTGAAAAAGGCCTGATATTTATAGGCAGGATTTAGGCACACCAATAAGCTGCGTATATGCGCAGGAGTAGAATCATCAAAACTAATCTGCGCCTGGTAACTGGAAAATGCTTTGTTGAAAACGCTTTTCCTTATGACGATTTCAAATCCGGTAGTGACCGCTCCTATTTTATAAGCAGCGTTGTACCAGCTGATAAGGGGTGTGGAAAGACCTGAAAACTGGTGCCACCCTGCGCCACGTCCGCTTTGAGATAGATAGTGTTCGAACGTATAATAGGAGTTGTCCGTTTCCTTTTTAAATACCTCCAGTCCGGTCTGTACAATTTTCATAGCAAGTTCAGGCCGGCCCAAATCAAGCATAGTTTTCCATATAAACCACTGGTGTGGCATCCACACCGCCCCGTTCCAGTACCCATCTTTAAGATAATACGGCGCTGATTGATCTACCACGCCCATACCATAGTCTGTCCACATATGGTTAGAGGAGAAAAGTTTTTCGATCAAAACAGACTGCTGCTTAGGGCTGCAGATTCCGGCGATGATCGGGTAGGCACCATCCATGCCCATATTGAACTCGCTACCGTCCCGATCTCTGAAGGATCCTGTCGGCATACCTGAGCTGTTATGTTTGACATAGCTGAAATAGCCACTGGTTTCATTCCAGCTATATATCTGGAGACCCTCAGAGAACGTTTTAATGTCTTTGTCATATCGTTTAATATCAGCCGTATGTCCGGTCATTTTTGCTACCATACGCAGTATTTTTGCAAAGCGAATGCAATGGGCTGTTGTAATAACGGGCGCTACCGAAGATTCGAGCCTTTGCGCATGCACGCCCATCTGCGCAGGGTAATCATCCCATCCGCCAGAATTATAAAAATAATCCCAGGTAGCCAGCATTCCGGATTTAAACTTATTGGTCGATGAACTGCCAAGCCTCCCTGCAAGAAAAAGATAGTACTGCTTGAGCCTCGGATAAAAATAATCTCTAAGTTGTACAGACTGCGTTTTGTTCAGTAAATCCAAAAAAGCGTAAACCTGAACAGGTACAGGAGAGCCATGATGAATGAATGCGGACTGACTTCCCACTTCCGTCGTATAAGCGTTAATACATTCTATTGCGCGGTCGATATCTGACTCGTTTAATCCCATCGCTATGAATCCCGAATCCCAGGTATAAAGGCTGTTCCACCATTTACCCGGGGTATAATGACGAATGTATTTTCTTTGGGTGTAAATGGGATAGACTATGTTATGCTGCAATGCAGCCTGAATCATGTTCTGGCTAAAGACGTACTGATTTCCAGATGGGAGATAGGAAGAAGCTGAACTGTCCACATCCGCATCGGATTTTATTAAACCTAGCTTGTCAAGGCTTATTTCAGTGCCCCTAAAATCGGGCTGATAGGTGATCAGACAACGGAGGTTTTTTTCGGTTTCAGGTGCTAAAACAATAGGTCTGATGAAAATATTTTCGTAATGCCCCAGGCTGTTCCCCCGGAGAATACTATCTACATGGTTATGCACGACCTTGCGAAAATAAACATCCAGTTCATCGTTGCGGATTTCACGGATCTTAAACGGTGCATCCTCCCAGGTGATGCCATAATACCCTGCTACATCTCGGTATTTTAAAATAACCTGACGCTTTTTGGGCATGGCCTTTATTTCCGGAATGACCGATTTGTCGTTATCTACCAGTAAGAAATCAGCGCTTTCGTGCTCGGAGAATAACATACCATTAATTTCAATGCCTTCACCTTTAAGCGATTTCAGGTCCAGGACAGAACCTGTTGCAGCCTCGAAAGCTAGCGCTATGGAATTTATCTTCCCAGTGCCTTTCAGCAGGATTTCCTTTTTGCTTCCCGAAGCAACTAATCTTGCGATCGCCCCAGGTGCACCAGTAAAAAATATCCTTACAAATCCTTTCTTTATTTGAGCGGGGATAGGATAGGTCACCTGATTTCCTATGGTTTGAACAAATCTTTTTCCAAGAGCTGAACCATCGATGAATGCTTCACTTCTCATCTCCCCGCCCATTAATCCATCAGTAACCAGATTGTCCTTGGGCTGTGAATCAGTATAATATATATTTTTGTAGTCTACTGCATTTACCCAATAGCTTTCCACAGGTTTTTTGAGTTTCTGCCTAGGCCAAAGATCAGGGTAATTTATATTGCCAAGTAAGTTAAGGGCGACGCTTTGTGGAAGCTGGGTTTTGTTTACGCATTTTATGTTAGCCAGAACTCTGTTTTTATCCAGCACCTGATACCTGACCTCTACATATACCTGGTCTTTCCATTCCAGTTGATAACGGTAGCTATATATGCCTAACCTTGAATCAGCATTCCAGGGAAAGTATCCGGATTCAAAATTCACATTTGGAATCAGAACCTTATTGCGGTAATAGCCCGGTGCGACAAAGAAATCAAAGCGCATGCCCGATGTGATATCCGGAATATGGGATATGCCAGCATATTTTTTTGAATAGGGTCCCCAGTCTCCAAGGTGTATGTCATGGGATCGGTTGAGAGATTCCAGCACTGGATATTTTACATCCTGTTGTCCGCAGGTCTGCTGAACTTGTAAAAAGATTCCTGCGAGTAAAAATAAAAATATAGATTTCATACGATAACTTTATCCTTGAACCACGGCTTTAGTAGCCCGGGCCTTGTTTTTTTTCTAAAAAGGATGACTTCGTGGACCCTAAAAAAACACATTTCCCCCGAAGCCTAACTCATTACGCTTCCAACCAGTGCGCCGTATGAATTCAACACCCTTCTTGATCAATCTGTGAATTCAATCATGCCATGCAGGCTCAGTAGGCTTGTCTCTTCCTTCTGCCAAGCATTGTTTTCACCACTATGTGTTGGGAAATACTTACGTTCTGAAATCATGAGGCATCTTTTCAGAGGACCTTTCATTTCAGGCAGTTCGGTAATTAGTGGCCAGTTTTTCTTATCCGATCCGTTCATGACCGAAAATGGATCCTTCTCAGCACAGCTGGTCTTCGAATACTTCTTCTGGGTTTCAGAGATGGCTGAGATGTTTTAATTTATCTGCGATATTAATATATTCCTGGTAACTAACCCACACAAACCACACCGATACCTTTAGCGCACAACAAAGATCGATCTCAGTGTGGTCTATTCCAGGTAATCAATTGTTTTTCGGTAGCTCATTCAACATGGCATAAATATATCAATTATACGTTGAGTTATCTGGCCGGTCAGCTGTAGAGTAGAGATTACCCCTGTGTAAATATTGGAGCAATAGGGGATAGCAAGCGCTGGAAATCACTTTTTTTCAATTTGCCAAGCAGTCCATGATCGAAAAATGATTCAAAACTTCGTTATTTTGAATCATTTTGGGTTGACTAGTTTTTACCTCCTCAATACAGGCAGACATGGATTGAATAACGCTTCTCCAGCAACCATAAGCCTTTGGTCGAGATTGTGGAAGAATCCTGTTTTAATGAGGATAGCCGCCTCAATAAAATTTTAAGAAAAAAGGGAATGAACCCAGAGGAATTTCGGCTGAAGAGTAGGGCCGGATTACCTGGGTTAAACTTTATAATCAGGCTATCTGATTCGTGTCTGATCAACATACCCTTGCATCAATAGCGTTGAAAATTAAACACAATTGTATACTGCTGTAGTGGAGACGCTTTATAATTGCAGCGCGTCGACATGATATTCGCTAGGGAAGATAAGTATCTTTAAGATATTCCTCCAGTGAAGTTGGTTTCCTGGCTAATACTTTTTCAATCGTACCATCACAAACCTCAAATTCCCCATTCTCTATAGCCTTTGCATATAGTGACCTGAATGAAATTCCATCTTCCTCTTTTCCATTTCTTTGCAATGTAGTCTCGAAAAACTCCTGATCAGCATTGATAAAAGGTATTTCATGCCCGGAGAGATCACTTAAGAAATTCGCAATATCTATAAACGAATAGGATTCTGCTCCGCTGAGCATATAGGTGACGTTGCCTTTATTTTTTTGAAGCATGATTTTAGCCATTGCTTCTCCCACATCTTCTCTTGTTACAAATGAAGACCTGCCCTGCCCACCAGGGAAGTTTATTCCATTTATTGGAAGTTGCTGACCAATAAAAAGCGGAATCGTATCGGCATATAGCCCGTTCTGAAAAATAGTATATTCAAGTCCGCTCTTTTTGATATAATCCTCGGTAAGGATATAGCTGTTACCAACTGATCCCAATTTACTATCTTTAATGTGGTGATTGAATGCCTGCCCCGCAAACCATAAATGCCTTACTCCGTGCTCGACAGCTGTATCTATTACATTTTTATGCTCGCTAAAAGCATTTGGTGTTGCAATGGGAATAAGAAGTAGACGGTCTATTCCCTGATAGGCTCTTTTAAGATTGTCATGATCGCTGAAATCTCCAACCCGGACAGTAAGGCCTGAATCTTTCCACTTTTGTGCCTTCTTTTCTTCCCTGGTATAGATCGCTATTTCTGAAGGATCGATATTTTTTAAAAGTTCTGTGATTACTATTGTGCCTAAACGGCCCGTAGCTCCAGTGATTAATAGCATACTTATAATTTTAATTTATCATTCGCTTTCTTACAGCTTATGCTGCACCAGTCCCATTCTGATCTTTATTCGCCATTTAAATTTAATAAATAAAATAGAGATCACTTCATAGAACAGGAATTTTCAGATATGTTGTAAATTTTTGACAACACCCTGATAATATACCTTTTATCGAATTTTTATCTTTACCAGGAAGTTGTTTCTTCATGACTCCATTACCGGGTTTTAATCTAAGAAGGCGGGATTTGTTTAGTCACCTGTTTACAAAGGGGTTTCTATCAAGGAAGCAGCCTTTTTCCGATTTTTTTACCATATGGTAAAAAAATAGCACCAAATAAAGACGAAATTTAAGCCCATGAAAGAATTTATTGATTACATATTGAAATTTGGAAATCTAAACAAACAACAAATAGATCTCATCATCAGTAAGGCAAAAACCATTGAACTTTCTAAAGATGAATATTTTTCGGAAGCCGGAAAGATCCCTAGATTTGTTGGGTTTATTCTTGAAGGTGTGGTTCGCTTTTGTTATTACAACAATAAAGGGGAAGATATCACCCAATACTTTATTGATGAAAATAATTTCGTCTCAGACCAGCAGAGGTTTGAAGCAGAAGTAGTTGCTTCTGAGTATATACAAGCCGTTACAGATTGTAAATTGCTTGTTTTTTCAAAGAAAGACTGGGATGAGATCGGAAATACAATTGTTGGCTGGCACAACATCACTGTTCTCATTTTGAAACACTGTCTGCTCAAGACCATAGAGCGAAGAAGCCCCCTTGTTTCAGAAAATGCCACAACACGTTATAAGTCATTTATTGAACAGTTTCCAGGCCTGGTTAACCGTGTCCCGCTTTCTTATATTGCTTCCTATCTAGGGATAACCCAACAATCATTTAGCAGAATAAGAAAAACAATCCGGTAGATTACTTTTTACCAAATGGTAAATGTTCTTTTTCATTTGATGCCAATCTTTGTGAACACAAATAAATTTTTGATATGGAAAAGAAAATTGTTTTAATTACCGGAACAAATAGTGGATTCGGATGGCTTGCGACTAAATCGTTAGCAGAGTCGGGGCATACCGTTTATGCGACAATAAGAGACACCAAAGGCAAAAACGCCGATAAAAAAAGGGAACTGGAGCAGATAGAAAATGTAACCGTACTTGATGTATCCTTAACCGATGAAGAAAGTGTGAAAAATGCTGTGGATACAGTCATAAAAAATGAAGGTAGAATCGACGTTTTGGTAAATAATGCAGGTGCAGGTATGTTTGGGGTAGCGGAAAGTGCCACCGCGGAGGATCTACAGCGTATGCTTGAGGTAAATGCTGTAGCGCCATGGAGATTAATGAAGTTGACCCTGCCTTACATGCGTAAACAGTCGGATGGATTAATTATCAATATATCGAGTGGGTGGGGGCGATTTTCAGCTCCATTTTCAGCCATCTATGCCGCCTCAAAATTTGCTTTGGAAGCACTTAGTGAAGGATTGCATTATGAAGTACGTCACCTGGGCGTGGATGTAGCAATTATCCAGCCAGGGGCCTTTCCGACAGAAATGTCCCAGAAAGTACAGTTTGGTTCCGATGCATCGGTGGCTGATGAATATAAAACGCTTGCTGATTTTCCAAATAAAATGGGCGCAGCAATTGGAAAAATGTTCGAAGCTACTGACCCCAACCCCCAGGAGGTTGCAGATGCGATAGTTAAGTTGGTTAACTTGCCAAAAGGACAGAGACCGTTGAGAACAAACGTTGATAGGGCAACCGGTCATATAGTCCAGGCAGCTAACAGTGCGGTAGAAGCTGAATATGCAAATGTATTGACCGCCTTTGGTTTGGGTGAACTCATCGAGCCGAAATAAAACATATTCAACGAAAGCCACCGGCTGGCCAAGGCCGCCAAAAAAGGTCGGGCAAGTCTTTTCAGATTTAAAATTAGCCTCTCGACAGATTGCAAAGGAAACAATGTTTTCAAATCTTGAATATAGCCAGATACCCGCTTCGTTACAGGAATAAATATCTGGCTATTTTTTTTATAGGCTTCACTAATCTTAAATAAGGTCCGCGCCTTTATAATTGAAATTAGAATCAGATTCTGGATAGATCATGTCCGTGAGACCCACGTTGTTCCGATAAGTGATTCATGTAATTATCCGGGAAGCTTACCTGCTCATTTTTTTTGGAGTAAAGCACCTTGGAAACAAAAGCTATTCAATCGTTGATGACTGATAGGAAGAATTCAAATAAAAGGTTAAAAAACAACAATCCATTTAGATCCCACAGTAACCAGTTACTTATACATTGTCTTGGATAATTTAAGGTCATTTATATCCAACAGCTGTTCTGCATTCCGGAGTGCTTCATCTGTAAAGGTTTTTTCTCTTTTCATTCTGGCTATCTCCAGCCGTTGCAGCTCATATATATTTGCCATGATCAGCTGGAACTCCTCCCGCTCATGAGCCCTTCCTGTGCATACTTCGCTCGAGGTTAGAAACTTCTGATGTCCCTCGATATCGCCTTTTAACTTTTCAGCAAATATTTTGATCAGGTTATTATTCCTTAAAGCATGCTCATGTTTTACATTAAGCTGGTGAAGGGATATGATGTCCAGCCGGAGCCTTATTCCTGCATGTTGCTCATGATCGGGAAGTATAGGGTCTATTTCGCTGATTTTGGTAGCTTTGATCATCAATGGTAATGTTAAACCCTGAAATACCAGGGTTATGAATATCAATGTGAAAGTGATGAAAATGATAAGCGACCGGTTCGGAAAAGCCTCTCCTGTTTTCAATAGAACTGGAATGGATAGCGCCGTGGACAAAGATACCACCCCACGCATGCCTGCCCAGCCAATAATCAGCAGGTGCCTCCAATCGGGTACAGGTCTCTCGCGGAATTTTTTACTGATCCAGCGGGGAATGTAGCTTGCTGAATAAACCCATAACATCCTGACAAGAATTGCGATTATACTGACGTAAACACCGTACATGATGGCCTGGGCGATGGAGATGTCTCCCAGCCCCAGGATAATTTCTGGCAACTCCAGTCCAATGAGGATAAAAACAAGAGCATTCATGACGAATATCAGGGTATGCCATACTGCAACCATATTCATCCTGGTACTGCCCGTTTTAAAAACCTCGTGTGCTCTGAATGACATGAACAAACCCCCGCTTACTACCGCCATCACCCCAGAATAATGAAAATGTTCCGCCGACAAAAACAAGATATACGGGGTCATAACCGTTAAAGCGGCATCAATGGCGGGAGTTGTCGGTAAAAAACGGTGAATAGCATACATAAGGTGTGCACCTGCCAAACCAATACCTACACCCATCAGTGAAACCAGAAAAAATTGTCCAACGGCCTGCTGAAGGGAAAATGTTCCTGTGAGTATAGCGGCAAGTGCAAAACGGAATACAATTAATGATGAGGCATCATTCACTAAACTTTCTCCTTCCAATATGGTCACCGTTCTATGGGGTACTTTGAGTCCTTTGAGCACAGTAGTTGCAGCAACTGCGTCAGGTGGAGAAATGATGCCACCCAGTAAAAAACCAAGGCTAAGGGTAAAGCCGGGAATGATCGATCCTGCGGCAAAAGCGACAACAAGGGAAGTTAAAAATACAAGTCCGAATGCCAGTAGTGCAATTGGGTATTTCCATTTTATAAATTCCTTCCAGGAGGTATACCAGGCAGCCTCGTATAATAAAGGCGGCAGAAATATTAAAAAAATGATATCCGGATCAAGCTTGAGTATGGGCATACCAGGGATAAGACCAATCGCCAAACCAGCAATCACAAGGAAAATCGGATATGCCACACCTAGTTTTCGTGCAAGCATAACCAACATCAGAACCATAAAAAGCAGTCCAAGAATTAAAAGCAGTTTTTCATGCATGGGGGAAATCGATTATCGCAGGTGAAGTTAAAATTTGAATCCTACGACAGTGGTCGCAAAGAATCCATCCTTGTGTCCGGGAATTACATCATTTAAGAAGCTTCCGGTTCTAAAATACTGTACTCCTACGTTAACATTAAGATATCTGTTCACACCCCAGGAAAGACTGGTCAGGTAGGTGGTCCCGATATACTTTTCCTCGGATCCCGATGAGGAAAGGTTAAGCGAGCCATCAGGACGATAAATGCCGTCATTTGCAGACTCGCGCCATGCCATAACGAGTTCCATGGTGACCACAATATCTGTTAGTGGGCTCCAGGCCAGGCTTGGATGCAGAGACAGCAAGTTAGCCGGTCCGGCCTGCGGGTTCATCCCGAAATATCCTCCGTTAGGATAAAGCGGACTAAAAGTTCCCAGTTTTCCATCACCCTTTTCATCATCGCCTGAAATAAAGTCACTTCTTAACTTCAGCGTCGGAAACCCCTTGACCGACCCAAACCGGTAACCCAGTTCGGAAGACCCACCCCAGGCCTTAATCCGGTCGACGCCAAATTCCCCTCGCTGTACGCCGATTTCAAAATTATAAATTAGCCCCTTGTTATTCTTCCATAGCCGGGTACCGAAGGTGTGCCTGCGTTCAGGCCTGAATCCTTCATCATATAGGAATTGGTCCCGTCTGCTGCCCAAATAGTAAAGGTCTACATTCAAAAACTTCAAAGGTGATATCGTACTGTAAATTCCCCATAAATTTGGCTTCCTAGCCCGGAGATTATCCATTACACCGGGTCTGGTTTTGCCATCTGCCATCAGAAGACCATCAATCGTTAATTTTGGTGATGAATAGGCTAGTTTAACTCCGTCAAAATAATTTCGCAGGTTGGGGCCTTCTCTAACATCTATTAAGCGGCCACTTCCATACTGCAGTTCTTGTCTGCCCAGGCGCAGATTAAGCAGCTTATCGGAAGTTTTGATAGCTGTAACATCTACAAAGAGATTTTGTATATTTAACTGGTCTTCGTCAATTGGCCGGGGGCCGTTCTTACGTCCGTTTTCCAGACCGCTTCGAAGTTGTGAAAAAAACCGAACCTTTTTTCCAATATGAAGATCCGCGTGAAGATTATATCGTTGAAGCATAAAGATATTTCTGCCAATGCCCCTTGCCCCCCAGTCTTCATTCTGAACCCTGTCCACTTCGAGTCTTGCCTCTCCGCCCAGAGAAAGGAAAGTGCTTCCGCTTGCAGATATCGGGATAAACTTTAAAGTGTTATAAAACGTTCTGGCGCTATCTTTCAGATGGGAATAGTCCTCATCATATCGCATCAGTTTGAAGTTTTGTGCTTCGCAAAACTGCCAAGAGAAGCAGAACAGCAAAATTATAAAATATCTTGTTCTCATCTTTGAAAATTGTTTTTTGATGGTATTAGGTACTTAGGGATATTAACAGTGGTTTCCTTGCTCATATGATCACTCAATGTATTCAGTGTTTAATTGTCTGGTCTAATCTCGCTGCAGTGACCGTTTTTCAGCAAAGCTTCCTGCAGTGTTTGAAACCCCTTTATTATGATGGACTGATGCTACTTCTATAATTCTCTTCCAGCTTCCGAATCATCCATCAATACGGATTTATCAGCAGGAAGAACATCGCTTCCATTACGTTGCATCCGTAGACGAATCAGGTACCGGTAAACTGTAGTGATTATTCATCGCCATTTAAGTAGATCTTCTTTTGCATTGATCTGATTGTAAAAATTAACAGCCTGCACTCAATCATTCTTCCTTCTTTTCGGGTGCTTAAGCAGAAATAAAATCAAGACAAATTTCATTTTCCACGAGGATAAGGAAGATGATCTTTAGCTAAAAAAATAGTAGGCATTTGTCGATATTATCAGGTTTCGTCCCTGCGCTGAGCGAAAAATCAAAACGCTTATAGGTTTTTGGATTACTTCCCAAAAAAAGTGAATTGACGGTGGTCTGGCCTTTCTCCTGTAGCTCAGCTCAAAATCCAGACGTGTTGGATAACCTGTTCAAGTGCCTGGGCTATGGTGTAGCTGATTGCATTGATTCAGCCGGATATCCTTGTCCCCGAAACAGACAAGCAATTTGCGAAAAACAGCTATCAGCCTTCGCAAACATCAACTTCGTTTAACAAAGGCAATGCATCAATCTGCCATTCGTTAATATGCTAATCGCTGATCGCTAGCATAAATAATTCTGATAGTCAATAATCCCGCAATCTTTATTCAAACATCAATAAGGTAATCAACTTATTATCTGCTATCGATCCCAGCACATTACTTTTTCGATGATTGCAAAATTATTTATCTTGGTGTTTTTTATAAAAAATCCTTTGCATTTTCAGCGGACGAGGTCTTGCCGATGCTGCCTCAATTTATCTTGCGCTAATGCTGGGAATAACTGCCTGCAGTTAAAAGCAGAACATTCTGCTGTAATTTTTAAGGTTCAGTGCAGTGAATAAAATTTCTGGCCTGAGCTATCTCAGACCAGAAATTATGGGCCAATCTCTACATTGCCCAAGCAACATTAGAGATCCTACCCGCACCCTATTATTTTATTCTCTGCTAACTGAAGATGATAAACGTTAGTTTGGATAACTAATAAGGTTTAAAGCAGAAACCGCTTTTCCGAATTCTGTAATCGGTGAGCCTTGTTTCAGGTCCCCTAAATCAACTCCTTCAAACCCCAGTTGCGTAATGAGTTTTCCAACAGTTTCTTTTGCAGGCTGGTGATCACCAGAATAGAAAATCACACGTTTACCATTGTTCACTGCCGGATCTGCGTCAAGCGTTGCCGCAATAAGGGTATTAAAAGATTTCACGACTGTGCTATCTGGTATTAATTCAGAAATCACGATACTTGTCGGTTTGTCTAAAGGACTGCTGTTCATGTTATTTGTGGCGTCGATGACTATTTTTCCCGAAAGCTGTTTTTTTATCTTCTCAAGTGCACCAAATGTTTGATCCCACATCACTGCAAGCACAACAAGATCTGCATTCGCGGCCTCTTCGCTCGTGCCAGCCGAGGCGAGGTCTCCTAATTCTTCAATTAGCGGTCTTAAAGATTCAACTCCTCTTGAATTCGAAAGGATAACAGGATATCCCGCAGTTACAAATTTTTTCGCAAGTGCCTTGCCAATATGGCCGGCACCAATAAATCCGATTTTCATAAATATAGTTTTTGTTTATTTAAATTAAAGAGGTGCCATCTGCACGTAACCAGAGATCATATTTTGCTCAAGCCCGGCTATGGTATTCGCGGGGTTCCTGTGGTGATTTACTCGATCATATAATCATCAATTTTTATCCGTGATTACCAGTTCTCTTTAAAACGAATATCATTAATATTCAAAATGCAGAAGATGATATTTGTAGTAAAATTACGTTGACATTTGTCTATAGTGTGCATTTTAGTATTAGAGGCATCAACGTCTGGTGTTTTTTATCGGTCATAATTCAAAACATTGATTAAACATCCGGAACATGCGCAGTAGGGATAGGTAATTGTTCGTATCTTCGCTTGTAAACTCTTTGATATTAATAAAAAAATGTGGCATATATGCATGATGCTTATATAGACTATTTGAGGACATTTAGCTCCAGACCCTTAACAGACGACGAAAAAGAATTGATAAGGCAGAACTTCACGCCGGGGAGATTGAAGAGAAAACAATATATTTTACAAGTGGGAGATGTGTGCAAAAAATTCGCATTTATTGTCAAGGGTGCGATGCGGATGTATACCGTAGATGACAAAGGGATTGAGCATATTGTCAGGCTTGGTATAGAAGACTGGTGGATGGGGGATCGGGAAAGTTGGATGAATAATACCCCCAGCAGATACCATATCGACGCTTTAGAGCGCTGCGAACTTCTTTACCTTACTTTAGATAGCGCAAAGGAACTGGAAATAAAGATTCCCGCATTTCGCCAAATGATGACCAAGCTCGACGCTCGTAACAACATGGCCAATGAACGACGGCTCACATCTGCAATAAGTCTGACTGCAGAGAAACGCTATATGGAATTTATTGAGTGTTACCCGCAGCTTGCAGTTCGCTTTCCTCAGCATATCCTTGCTTCTTACCTTGGTATAAACAAAGATACATTAAGCCGTGTAAAACGCCGATATAGATCAAAATCATAAGTATATAATCCTTATGACAGCATAAAAAGTATTTTTCGGTATATGTAAAGCGGACATGCCGGTATTTGAACATATCATTGAAGTTGATATTTCAGATGGACATATATTGATCTGGATTTTTTTACCCTCACGATTTTGGATGTTAATCGCATCTCGACCCTGAAATACTCAAATTAACTTCACGTATCCGACGAACCCCGTCGCTGGTTAGCCATCTCTGGTTTAGATTCTTTAAAATAGATTGAAAGAAGTAGATATTTATCTATTTTTTATTTATATAAATATCATCTTTCGCATGCCTTGCCATTTTGGAGATTTGTGTAGCAGCTTATCACAGTTCTCAACAGCCCAAACTGCCCGCTCGTTGAAAACAGTTGTAAACTGTGACGATTGAATTTCAAAGATATGGAAACATGCAATTACAACTTCAGAGACCTTATATGCCGCTGTAGAGCTGGACTGTGTCGCTATCCGGGCACCCCTGACAAGGCTTTCGCGAATATTTTTATCCAGAATCAGGCACCGGGCAACCATCGGTATGTAACAAGGGATCCGTTTTTTTTCAGAACGCCAAATGTCCTGGCTTTGAATCAGCTCAATCTGATAGACAATATCCAAATTTTCGACCATTTTATATTTAGGGGCGCGGAGTAATGGTGTTGGTTAGCCCGGGCAGTATTTCAAAAGTATGATACACAAAAGATATGCAAGATAAACAAGAAAATTCAGAAACATTACCCTCTTTCAGAAAGGAGTTTATAAAAGTAGCTCCGAACGTTCGCCTACATGTCACTGACATTGGTGAGGGAAAACCATTGGTATTGATCCACGGCTGGCCGCTCAGCGATGCAATGTATGAATACCAATACCAGTATTTCGTTGATCGCGGTGTAAGGGTGGTGGGGATCACCTTGCGTGGATTTGGTAAGTCAAGTAAACCCTACGGTAAATATGACTATGGCGTTTTTGCTGCCGATATCAAAGTTGTACTGGAAAAACTGGAGATCAATGACGCTGTGCTTGGCGGCTTCTCAATGGGCGGCGCCATCTCCGTTTACTTTGCCAGTCATTACAAAAATGAGCGCATCAGCAAATTAGCGCTTTTTGGTGCGGCGGCACCCATCTGGACAGTACGCCCTGACTTTCCCTTCAACCTGACACGCGAGGATGCCCAGGAGCTGATCGACCTTAGCCGTATTGACCGGCCTAAGTTGTACGAGGATTTTGGTAACCTATTTGGGATAAGCGAGAAATCTATATCATCAGGAATGGCAGCCTGGCTCGGCACCATCAACTGGGAAGCCTCGCCGTTAGCCGCGACGCAATGTCTTATCGCTTTAAAGGATGCCGATCTGAGGGCACAGCTATCGGAGATCGATATTCCGACGGTAATTTTTCACGGTCGCTATGATAAGATCTGCAATTTTCAACTCGGGGAACAATTGCATCAGGGAATTAGAGGTTCAGTTCTCATTCCCTTCGAGCAAAGCGGACATGCGCTTTTTCTTGAAGAATCAGAAAAGTTCAATCAGGAACTGGAAAAATTTATACGCTCTTAGTGTCCTGAATGCCATCATCTACCCAACGGTTGTGATCATCAGGTTTCACGGTGAAATTCAATGAAATGAACAAAAGGGCGATTTGAAGAAAGGAAAAGCTGCCCGCAATCAACCCACGTGTGATGCAATGACAAGCGTGGGTAACACTGAATGCATATATATAAACTTAAAATTAATTATGAAAAAAACTATTACAGTGCTCACTGCAGCGTTTATCAGTTTAGGATCAATGGCACAAACCAAAAACCCGTCAGCCGGTGCTGATCTGATTGTTTATCACGCTAAAATCACCACCCTTACCGCTGCGCAGCCTCAGGCTACCGCGCTAGCTGTTAGTGGCGGTAGGATCTATGCCGTTGGTAATGACGCGGAAATTCTTGCCTTCAAAGATAGCCATACCCGCCTTATTGATGCAGACGGCAGACGCCTTATTCCCGGACTCGAAGACTCCCATATGCATCCCTTGAATGAAAGGAACTTCACGCAAAAGGTTAAATGGGACGGGGTGCCGACACTAAAACGCGCCCTGGAAATGCTGACTGAACAAGCAGCCAGAACCCCGGAAGGCCAATGGGTAAAAGTAACCGGAGCCTGGTCTCCCTATCAGTTTAAGGAGAACCGTGAACCTACAATTGAAGAGTTGAATAAAGCGGTGCCAAACAAACCGCTTTGGATACAGTATGCTTACAATAGATTATGGCTGAATAAACCAGCGATGAAGTTTTTTGGAATAGGGACCCCAAAATTCAAAGCAGAACCCGGGACTGTTCTTCACAAAGACAGTAAAGGAAATTATTCAGGTGTGATCGACGCAAATACGTTCGTGTTCGTGGCGCTGGATGCAATGTTGCCCACAGCAACCCCGGAAGAGGAAGTCAGTTCGATGGAATACCTGATCCGGGATCTAAACCGATTCGGCCTCACCACCGTAATTGAGAACTCAAGCGTGGTCCCATACCCGCAGGGCCATCTGCCAATTGAAACCCTCATCAAAGCCAATAAAATGAATATCCGTTTTCCTTTTGTTGACCTTGGTTTTACATATGACCCCAACAAAAGCTGGGTAGATACCGAAATAGAGCGTGTCACCAAAATTTCGCCTATTAGCCCCGGGCAAAATCTTAATCCTAACATGGAACACGGCCATGAGTATGAGGGTACCGGTGAGGTGCTCAGTCCAGAGGTTCATGATCATGAGAATTTTGATAAGCCGGCTATCATTATCCCAAGAGAAAAAATGTATAAATATGCTGAGGAATATACTCGTAAACTAATTCAAAAACGCATTCCTTTTCGGGTCCATATGACCTATAACGAGAATTTGACACCTTTCATGGACGCATTTGAAGAAGTGGTTAAAACAACGCCGCTTGATGGAATGCGATGGGCTGTAGAACATGCAGAAACAATTAGTGATGAGAATATTGCCAGAATCAAAAAATTAGGGGGCGGTATCGCACTTGATAATAAAATGGCCTTACACGGAGAGGGCTTTGCTAAAACGTATGGTATTGAGAAAGCCCTCTACACGCCAAGATTCAGGGCACTGATGAATAGCGGCATTCCTTTATCGTTGACCACGGATGCCTTTCGCGTATCTCCAGCAAATCCCTGGACAGGCATAAGCTGGGCAGTGACCGGCAGATCGGTATCAGGAAAGGTGATCCTGGCGGAAGACAACCGCCTGACAAGGGAAGAAGCCCTTAAGCTTTACACAACCGGTGCTGCCTGGTTTGAAAACCAGGAAAGTGATAAAGGACGAATCGCTCCGGGCAATCTGGCAGACTTTGCACTTTTGAGTGAGGATTATTTTTCCGTCTCTGATGACCGGATCCAGTATCTTCAGTCTGTGTTAACCGTTGTTGGTGGGAGAGTAGTTTATGGCGCCGATAAATACAGCGAACTTTCTCCTAAACTTGGGGAAGTGCTTCCTTCATGGTCGCCAATAAAATATTTTGGAGGTTATCATTTTGAAAAATAAGCTTTGCCGCAGCGCTTTAGCCAGATAGATTGTCTTCTATTTGTATATCTTATATTTTTCCATAATCTCAACAGCAGAAGGCTGAGCCTTGAAAGTTCAATCCAACTTTTGAGGCTCAGCCTTCTGCTGTCTTTAAATAACCCGACCGAAGATGTCCAATAACTAAGTCAGCTCAATAAATTTTATTTTACTGAGCTGACTGGGTTATTCATCAGAAATGCAGAATCGTAGCCTGTATTTAATCTAAAGGCTACCGTTCCATGCTTTGCTATGATGTTAATAGAGAATAGTAGAATGATTGAGGTTTTAGCGCGTTGGGATTGTCATGTTAAGACTTTTCTTATTTGTCTTCAGTAAGCCCTTTTAAAGCGATAAGGTGAACAAGATCATGTGTGTGATAGAGGCTCAATTTCAATTGAAGATCTTTGTATAAGCGCTCATCAATAATCCTTACGTCAAAAAAACCATTCTTTTGTAACCTTGAAATAACTCCAACAGTCAGCCCCATCGCCTGTTCGGAGTGTAGATCAAATACACTGGAATTGCAAATAAGCTTCATTTTACATAATAATTGTGTAGATATATCCCATCCTCTCAAAGCGAGGTACCTTTTATCCGATTTGTAGTAATTCAGTCTTTCCCGAAGATATTGACCTTTCTTTACGTATACCGCGATCAAATTAGAGCAGTCTCCAAGTATGGATGCGAGTTCCTGAGAGATGAGATACTGTTGAGTGAGTTCATTTCTCAGGCTGCAACGTATCTCGAAGGGGTGATTGGACGGGGCAGACAACTTCGTCAACGAGTCATTTAACCAGTTAGGACAACTGTAATTCATATCCTTATAGAGTTTGATTTTAAGTAATTGAGACAATACGGACGGTCTATTAATGTGCTTATACTCAACGCCTGCAAATTGCATTCTGGGCATCAATATAGGGCTAAGGTGCATCATCTGTTATCAATTCAACCAGTTTAACATCCGGCTTGCCAATGTAGTACCAGCCCCAATTTTCAACGGGCGCTGCCGTTATTGCAACCGCGTGACCGCAATTATGGGCATGATTGCTCATGTGCCGGTTAGTTGAAAAGTCACAACAGAGCGTAATGCCACATGCCTGGCAGGTGAGCAGACTTTCCCATTGCTCCCCAAGCTGAATGCAATACTCACAATATTCATTTCCCGGCATTTTCAGCGGCTCAGGAAATGCCGGATGTTTATGAAAGTTTAACTGAACACACATAAAAAGGGTTTTTGAGTTGATCTACAATTCGCAAAAGATCCGGACGTGGTTTTTGATAATGAAACAGATCAGCTTTCATATTTAATATCGCCATGCCATTGCTAACAAGGGAAAAAAGCCTTCTCTTGAAAAATTGGCATTGAACCGGATGACCGTCATCGAGGCAGGGGATAAATACACACCCGCGCCAAAACCATGATGTAAAAGTTTAGATTTTTCGTTGCTCGCCCACACACGCCCGACATCGTATAAGCCCAGTATACCAACTTCACCTGCGAAAATGTATTTTGCAAATCTGCCCAGCCTGAGCCTGGCTTCAAAATTATTGTATAGGCTGTGGTTTCCTGCAAATCGGAAAAGCCTGTAGCCAGACAGATTTCCCTGTCCGCCCAGAAACTGGGACTGGTAAAAGGCTGGTTGACCTAACGTAACCCCTCCACCAATCCGGTCAGATAGGATAAGGTTTCCTCCCCGGTCAATTTTTTGATAGATCGAGAAGGCGGACAAGATTTGTATCAGCGATCTTGAGTGAACATTAAGGCCTGTATAGGCATTCATCTTTAAGTCTAGAAGAATCCCTGCCGTAGGTAAAATATTGCCCTTCCTGGTATTATGTTGATAAGCAAGTGATACCCCTGCGAAAGCTTTCGTCGCCTCAATGTTGCTACTGTCTGAAGAGTGTCTAAGGGCGGGATTGCTGACCAGCCTTCCAATATTATCATCTGGATGATATTGATAAAGCTGAACGGCCCCGCCTGCATAAAAAGAAGAGGCTTTGCTCTGCCATCTCAATCCTGGACTGAATTCATATAAATCAAAACGGGCCCTATAATAAGAAAGCTCGCGATCCCTATCGTAAACGGTCTGGTTTCCTGTACCAAAAAAATTCTGAGTATTGCTGGGTCCATATATTTTCATGTCCAATACAAAATCAGCTTTCCCCAAAACTTTTAACCATTCGCCCCTATAAGTCAGATTAACTGCGTGAGTTGCCGCAGAGTATAACGCCGAGACAGTATGTACACTGGAATACGGCTTCTTTCGGAACCCTGGACGGGAAAATTTGCCCATTATACCTATAGCAATTCCATCGTCATTATTAAATCCCAGGTTCGGCAGGATGTAGTGTCTGCCGTAAATCTCCTTTGGCTGGTAACTGAGGTTAAGGGAATCATTTTGCAGTGTTTTGCGGATCCTGTGTGCATTTTCACCAGTAATACTTCTTCCCTGAAGATCATATAAATTTGTTTTAGCGCCTACCATTTCGGCAGTATAGACTTTGTCTCCCTCTCCACCTATAATTCGTGTACGAATGCCCGGGTTTTTATAGTTGATAACTATCCTGTCATCACCCCGATGTAGATAAATTCGGATTTCTTTGGTTACTTCCGGATCTAAAACCCTGAAAAAAAACCTTTTTTCCGGCATGGATCTATTTAGCTTGGCTATATCCACCACCAACCTGCCGTTCAATGTGTCCCTTATATTTACCCACTCATCTTTGTCACTGAGTTCGATATCTATAATCCTGTTAAAAAACCGGTAATATTCTTCCATTAAACCAGGTAGGAGGGTTCGCCTTGATTTCAGCTCTTTTAGAAGTTTTTCACGTCTTAAACTATACCCCGGCTCAGGAAGATTCAGCAGCGCCTGTTCGAAAAGGCTGTCCGTCATTTTTTTGCAGAAATCCTGAACGATAACATTCCAAACACTCAGATCCATTTCATTAAACCATCGGCTATTGATTTCCCGGCCTTCCCAAAGAAACCAGTTAATATTTTGCACACCCCGTTCGTAGCCCTGCATCATCGGTAAAGACCAGGAAGATTGAGATAAGCGCTGAATTTTTCCTTGTGAACTGAAAAAAACCTGGTCACGGTCACGCGGTACCGGAATATAACGAATCCCGTTTGCTTCTTTTCGCGGTAACCACCTCCATTGATCGTCGTGTCTGTCCCAATCCCCAATCAATACATCGAGGCATTTCAGCTGTAACAGCGCGGGGGCATCAACCTTGTTATCACTGTTTTCTACAAGTTTTTTATACATCTTTTGACTATTGTCCGTCTTGCCCCATGGTTCCCGCAGTTCCAGAAGCGCTACGGTGTTGACAAATTCCTTTGCGTGTATGCCTAAGTTGATGTCATCTGCAACTACTCCGATCACAGGGCGGGAGTGGGCCGTCCCAATTGCCTGAGCAAGGGTAGGGACAACCAAGGCAGAAAAAGGATGCTGGGCAGACATATTGTCTTTGATAACATCTCTTAAAAATGTTTCCTGGAGAGCTCTCGGCAACAATACTTCAGGGAACTTCTCCACACTCCTCAATGTCCATTCATTTCCGTTTGAATCGATCAGCCTCAAAGATTTTGACTGATTTCCACCGCCCAACTGAACTACCTTCAGCCCCCCGGCAAACCTGGAAATTGATATCAACGGTAGCTTAGCCTTCATAGCGTATTCTTTTCTGTAGTTTTCACCGAATACCCATCGGTGAAATTTAGATACGCTGTCATATTTCGGAAGCACACTGACCCATATGCTGTCTTGTAGATAATTTTGGCCTTGCGCTAAAAGATTTCCACTGAATACTACAAGGGCAAGGAAAGTACTCAGAGATATTTTCTTTTTCATTTGGTCAAATAATTAAAGTGTTTGTAATGTTTTAATAATCAGTGGTATTGGTTTCAGGTAAGCTATTGCCAGCCAATACTGAACTTAATGAGTTGCAATAAAAAAAGCAATAATTGAAACTGCCAGCCCCCCGATAAAAACAATGTATGCATAGGATAAAAAGGTAAATTTCTTGCTCAGAACTTTACGCACGTTAAAAACTTCTTTATAAATTTCGTTGTAGACATTGTCTTTTCCGCTTTTGAGAAAATTCGCCAACTCCACCGAATAGCTATCAAAATCTGCATCCCGGAATTCCGAGCCAATTAGATCGAAACTTCCAAAAAAAAATGTCTGATAACTTTTGGAAGCTTTATCCTGTATATAGGAATTCCGTTGCGGCCGGCTGGCCAGTATACTCAATAAAATTGTGAGGAAGGAAACACCCAGGATCAGGAATGAGGGAACAATGAGCATCGGGTATTTTTCCGTGCGGCTGATCACAAAACCTATCACAACGGAAATAAGAATAGAATTGACATGAATCAGTAATCCGGCCTTGGAATCAGCAACATCAACCAGCTTCACGTAATTTCTGAATGCGATCTTGAACAGATCTTCGGTTTCCCTGTCGCTCATTGCCGTGTTGTTGTTTTTTCCTGTACTGCTGCTTTCAGTAAGACGCTGTATTCTTTTGATCAATTTAGTCTGATTGCGGATGAGTTCTGCCGAATATTTCTTCTTGGCATAATCCGTATAGCAGTGTTCACCCGAAAATTCATCATGAAGTTGGTTCAGGATAACAATTTCTTCATATTTTTCGTGATTAATCCTGTTCATTTCATCTTTCAGGTACAGAATGTGCAAGAAAAAATCCTCCATGGCCAAACGATAGTCAAGTGCATCCCAGACTACTTTTTCAAGCAGGCGCTCCGGTGCCTCCCTCGCGATATGTTTGCTGATCAGTTCATGCACAATCCTGACCTCCTCCTGTGGATATTCGACCTGCCTGGTAAAATCATCAAGTAATTTTCGCCCCGTATCCTCATTGGCCATAATGTTGGTTATCCCGGCATACCGAAAACTGCAGGCTAGTAACGCGTTTCCCAGCTCAAAACCGGTAAGTTTTTCTTCAGCGGCTATTTTAAGGCATTCATTTGCGATGCGTTTGCAACAAGATAAGCCAAAATTAAAATTCCCATCAGGAAAAGAACCATAGTAGCTGCTCAGGTAACCCATTGCACGCTCGTAAATATTTAGCACGTTCTCCATTTCAGTGCTGGCTATTTTGATGTTCTGATCGGAGTTCCTCAAATAATTCTGGTGAAGGCTGTACCGCAGAAACGGATGGGTCTTCCACAGTGAGCTGGCTGACTACTTCCGGATGCTTTGTTTCTGCGGCGTTCACTTCTCCATCTCCACTTAAGTAGCGGTTGATTTCATTGATTCTCGCACTGATAAATTCGAAGGATGCCTGACGCTTTTCCTTTTTGCCGCGCTTGCTGAAATTTTTCAATATTGAATTAAAATTCTTTGTCAGGTATTTAGCTTGTTCTTTCTTTTTTTTCATGTTGTTTGATATTGTACCGGAAATAAACCGGAGGTGTTATTTAATCAAGTCTTCAGCTCCATAAACCATCAACCAAATACTACAGCTCAGGCATCGCTGAGCCGATGTGCTGCAGTACCGACCGCCGCTGAGAGACCATCAGATTAAAAAGAATGGTCTCTCAGCGCTTACATGGACCCATTAGTGCTCTCACTTTTTTTGTAATAATTTCAAGCTTATAACCAGTCGCTTATACAACAAATTTCAACATCCCAGAAATTTCTTAAGATGATCTATATCTAAAAAAAAAGTAGATAAAAATCTATCACGTTGCCAGCATTACGGGTGATGATTTGAATAGAAAAAACAACTGTTAACCAGATGCCCGCACAATTTCAGGCATATGTTGCAAAAAAGGGATATCCAGTTTTACACGCTTTATCTCGTTTTCGCTATAATGGATAGTATGTCAGGCACCAACAAGATTTGTAAGATATCCGCGTTAGTTGGTTTGCTTCTGGAAAACCATTTTAAATCATTTTCGTTTAAGAAATAACAATATTGATCCAACGGCCTTTATAGTGCTGAACGACAAACCTAAAAAATTGATCTCATGAGTGTTTCCAATAAAGAGATTCTTCAAAGCGCAAACCAGGCAATCAGTCAGGGGGATTATGAAGGATTTATTTCATTTTGTGCTGAGGATTCAGTGTGGACCTTCGTCGGAGAACAGACCCTTAAGGGTATCCAGGAGATACGCCACTACATTCAAAGTGAATACATTGCGCCGCCAAAATTCGATGTCCAAAAGATCCTTGACCGGGATGATCATGTGGTGGCCACAGGCAGAATATCCATTAAGCAGGCCGATGGTGGCTGGAAAACTTATGACTATTGCGATATCTGGAAGTTCCACGATGGTAAGATGTCAGAACTAAAAGCTTTTGTAATTGAGGATACCAACAATCCTGCATAGTCGATGTCATCAGCTGGGAGGCGGCAGTTTGCCAGGTTGAAGTCTACCTCTGTCATCAGTCAAGCGAAGTAAACCTCAGATGAGAAGGAACGCCCATTGATTTACAGAGCTGATGCGTATTCATTCTCCTGACTGAGCCAGCTGAAGCATTTGATTATCATAGGTTCTTAACACTCATTTAAAATAGGCGCAATTTTAATTGTTAAAAATGCGCCCATAAGGGGTTCAGGATCAAAAGTACTCCCTCAGACTATTGATAATCACGCCGAAATATGGAGCTTTAGGGTCTCCGCCAAAGACTTTACCGCCCACGTCTATGCTGATCAGGGTGACGCGTTGCACGTCAAAGTTAAGACTGCCGGTTGAGTCTTGATTTTCTTTAAAGCGGGAGATTTCTAAAGAGGAACTCCGCATTCATTTCCCCTTCAACGGTCTGAGCCCCATTTTCCATTCCTGCCTTCATAATCTGAGCAGTCCGCGGCTGAAAGGCAAGTTTAGCCCAGGCATCGTGCTCTGCCTTAAAACCCTCTAAACCTACTTCAGGTGTTAATACCGATTTTGCAGCTTCAATAACCCCCCCTGGAAGGGCGGCAATTTGTTCTGCCAAAACCTCTACATAACTATCGATATGCGCATCTGGTATGGCCCGGTTTATCCATCCATATTGCTCGGCAGTGTCGGCATCGAACAAACCCGCACCAAGGATAATTTCCAGTACCCGGTTACGGCTCATCTTCGCGGAAAGGTATTGCGTCGCACCCCCACCAGGGATAATCCCCATCAAGGCCTCAATCTGGCCTAGTTTGCCGGTATTTTTGGATGCGAAACACATATCGGCCGCAGTAACAAATTCCGCGCCGCCGCCGCGTGCGATACCTTTGAGTTTGACGATGGTGATCTGAGGCTGTTTTCTCAACATTTCGCCAACTGCCTGGAAAATGTTCAAACCGCTCGGAACCGACCGCCCCAACTCATCCAAAGTCTCTTTTTCATCAAGGATATTAATATCCACATGCGCAATAAAAAAATCAGGGTTCGAGCTATCGAAAACAATCACCTTCACCACCGGGTCTGTTGCTAAATCGCCAAGTAGCTTCTTCAGCTCCTTTATCATGCTACCACTCAGTACATTTACCGGAGGGTTATTGATAGTAATGTTGGCCACGCCTTTTGCCAAAGAAATGCCAAGCAGTTCATAATATGTGCCGTTGTGTGTAGAATTCATATATTTCTGATTTGAAGTCAATAATTATCGTTGTATTTTTATGCAAATTTAAATTGTACATTTTTATCTATCGAAGATGCTATACTTGACAATATCACCATGGACCAGGAAACCGTAAAAAGCACTTACCTCTGTACCGAAAGAGATCAGAGCGAAATTAAATATGCCCAGGATGCGCTGTATGTGCTGAATGGTAAATGGAGGATGTTAGTAATTATCGCGATTTATAATGGACATCACCGCTATCGGGAAATCGCACAAAATGTTCCAGGCATTACTTTCGCCATGCTGTCCAAAGAACTCAAAGTTATGGAACTCAATAAATTAGTGAATAGGAAAGAGGACCCTGATTTTTCCAGGCAGGTTGAATATACATTGACCGACTACTGCCAATCGATATACCCCTTAATTGAACACCTCATTTCATGGGGCAGGAGCCATCGCAGGGCAATATTTTGACCTGCTGGAAAAGTTCCTTCTAACAATCCCACCAAAGAAATCCCGGTTAAATCCAATACTAAATGACGGATCTTATGAACGGAGGACATATAAGGTAGTATTGCTGTTCTTGCGAACAGCAATACTGGAAATCATAATTATTTATATTTGATAAAGGTTGCCCTGATTTTCTTCTGTTTCAGGTCGGTGGTCGTACTATTGGACGAAACTGTTGCCTGTTTGTCCTTTTTCTGGTTGACAGTACCTCCACCGGAACTAGATGTCGCATAGACTTCCTCTTCCATTGAAAATATCACTCCGTCTGCTCCTTTTTGTCTGGCCAGTGCCAGTATTTTCGCCTGGGTCTTTTCCAGCGAGCGAAACCCTTTGTCCAGATCCGTTTTTCCCATTACAGTATGCGGCTTAGTAACATCTGCGGCATCGAAATATTCATCTACATTCTGGGTAGGGGTATAACTTTTGCCGAAATACTTTTGCGCAAATCCGTTGTTAAAGGCCAGTGCGGCAAGAAGTATTATTAAAATCGTCTTTTTCATAATGTTCTTATTTAATTTTAAACCATTTCTTTTTGCAAATGTAAGAACATTGCAAAATGGAAATCAACTTGGGAAGACCACTTGTACATATTCGCCTGTGAAACAAACAATCCGTGTCCTGAATTGACAGGACCACCACTCTCCATAACCAAGGTGACTCGGTCAAGCATATCTGGCAGCAACGCTCATTGGGTTGCCCGGCTGTTGAGGGCAAAAAAAAGGCGTTAATCCACAAGTATATACGCACCTCGCAATCTTCAAATGCTAATTTGTACACTTGAACATCAATATTGGCAAATCCATCTGGAAGGTGAGCTCCGATAAAAACGACTTTACTAACTTGCTGTTGATAGCATACGGATTACCCAGAACTTTTTGATCTTTTTGCCTTTCGATTGGATCTGTAATTCAGGATGATTTTAAGATTAGCAAGGTGCACTAAAAAAATATGACAACCTTTCATTCCATTGAAACCATATTCATTCCGCTTGGTAGTTCAACTACGGGAGAATTTGTGCTACCTTTGTACATGTACAGAAAATACCAGATCAATTGGCTTTTGATACTCTCATTAGGGATGATATTAGGTACTATTCTGTTAGCACAGGTCGATCTCAATAGCGCAAAGTGGTGGTATTTCTTAAACCATACGCTTAAAGTCTTCCTTCCAATGGCGGCTTGCTGGCTTATACACGGGTTTTTCCTGACCAATAATTTTGAGCGCGTTCCCTCCTACATCAAGCCATTGCTCAGTATCCTCTCCGGCCTGACAGCTTTATTGATTATTGGTTTAATACTTGATTTAATTCTGCCCCCCAATTATTTGTTCTCCAAAGAAATCAGGTACGATAAAGCCAGTGATATATCTGCCCATATTATTGGAAATACCTTATTAAGCTTATTACTTTTCATTGTTTTTTCTAACAGGCATACCAGCTTCGCTTTAAAAAAGTCAAATGCAGAAAAGGATCTGCTTGAAAAGGCACATTTAAAAGCACAACTGGTGTCCCTGCAGCAGCAGATAAGCCCCCACTTCCTATTTAACTCATTAAGCACCCTTAAAACGATGGTGAATGACGAGGCTGCCAAAGATTATATTGTGGAGCTTGCCGGTGTATACCGTTATGTGCTTAGTTTTAATGAACGATACCTGACTGCTCTGGAGGATGAAATCAAATTCATCAATTCTTATCTTCATATATTGCGGGAAAGATTTCAGGATGCTTTACAGGTTAACATCAATATCCTGCCCCAATACAAAAACTCCGTCTTGCCTTCACTTGCGCTGCAGCTGTTGATTGAAAATGCAATCAAACATAATATTTGTTCCACCCAACGGCCACTATATATTTCCATATTCACTACCGACTCCGGTAACTTGATGGTTGTGAATAATTTTCAGCCCAAAAAGGCTAGGGCAGGACAGCCGGGGACAGGACTGAAAAATATTGTTGAACGGTATAAACTGCTGGCAGGAAGATCCGTTGAGGTGACTCAGGATAATGAAAAATTTTCCGTAACCATCCCATTATTAGAACATGAAAGTTATCATAATAGAAGATGAACCCAGAACGGCAAATGAGCTGCGGGAAATGCTCGTTCACACCGGATTCGATATTGAAATTAGCGCAATACTCTCCTCAGTTGCCCAGGCCAGGCAATGGCTGGGCGAAAATCCGCTGCCTGAACTGATATTCTCCGATATTGAGCTCGGTGATGGACTCAGCTTTGAAATCTTCCAGGAGATTGATGTCCACTCGCCGATAATTTTCTGTACCGCATTCGATGAATATGCCATTCGCGCATTTGAATCAAATAGTATAGACTATCTGCTGAAACCCATCGATAAATTGATGCTACAGAAAAGCCTGGAAAAATACCTGGGACTAAAGAATCACATGCTCTCCGCTACAAAGAGTGCTCAGAACCTTAAAATGGCTATCAACCAATTGGAGAACAACTACAAACAGACCTTACTTGTCAGTTACCGCGAGAAATTGTTGCCGGTGAAATTAGTTGAAGTTGGCTTTTTCTATTCTTCTGGCGGAACAGTTTCTTTGCATATGGACGCTCAGCCCGTTTTCCTTCTCCCTTACACCCTTGAGCAGCTGGAGGGCATGCTTGATCCCGGGCAATTTTTTCGTGCCAACCGACAATTTATCGTTAACCGAGAGCATATCAAAAATATTGAATATTATTTCAACCGGAAGCTTATACTTTTTACAAAAGTTCAATCGCCGGAGAAAATCATCGTTAGCCGCACCAAGGCTCAGGCTTTTTTGAAGTGGATAGAGCGCTAAGCCTCCTTCCTGCAGATTGATATGGACATGTTATCAGGTTGCCCAGGTGCCCGGTTTCCGGACAACTAGCCTTTAAACCCAACGGCCCTGATGTTTTATCGGGGCCGTTGGGGTGAAAAAATGGAATGTTAACTTGCTGAATCAAATATCAGACGTGAAGCAAGCCACCTGCCTGTGATCAAATTTAAGAATGCTAAAGTTGAATTTAATAGCCTGGGTTCTGCGTCAATTCAGTAGTTCTGTTCAGCTCAGTTTGCGGTATGGGAAACAAATAGTTTTTTTCTGTAAAGACCCTGTTTTCTACAACGAATGTTGCGTACGACAATGCCGCTCCGCTTTTTGTGATCTGTATACCCAATACCGGCTTATTGAAAAATTCAACGCCTCTTTTCCAACGTCGTACGTCAAAGAAACGGTGCCCCTCAAAACATAACTCTATCCGGCGTTCATTGTGAATCCGCTCCCTCATCTGCGATTGCGTTAAGCCTTGGGGAAGGGCCGGCATCCCGGCACGCAATCGAACCTGGTTGAGGTAAAGATATACTTCATTTACCGGACCGTTCGCTTCGTTCAAAGCCTCTGCATAGTTTAAAAGGATCTCAGAATATCTGAAGAGTATCCAGGCCCGGTTTCGGTTAACCGCTGTTGTCCCACTGGCCCATGCTGCGCTTTCAGAGAGGAACTTACGAAGGTAATACCCGGTCTTGGTATTATTGGTATTGATCGGGGTATTATCCCTTCCGCCGGTAAAGGTCTCTACCGCCCTGGATTTGAAGGATTGCCCATTGTAAATCACAAACAAGGCAAGTCTGGGGTCCCGTGCAGTCAGGCCCGTAGTCGAGTAAGGGTCTGTGGCTGAATATCCCGAAGTATTGTCGGTAATAGGTTTACCGCTAACCCTCATCTCAAATGCATTCACTAAATCCTGCGTAGGATTGGTTCTTCCTCTTCCTTCATAGCTTATCGGCGCGTTGTTGCTCTCAATGGAATTTGTCGCGCTAACATTGGTGGCGAAAATAACCTCCGGACTATAGTTGGACGCTGCAACCGAGAAATCCCATAAATTGCCTAACTGGGCCAGGGGTAAAAGCGAATTTTTATTCACATCGATCAGCTGCTTGGCGGCCGTAGCAGCAGCAGCCCATTTACCTGGCTCACCCCCGGTATTGTACAACGGGCTGGCTGCATAAAGCAAAACCCGCGACTTCAGGGCCATGGCGGCACCAGCTGTTGCCCGGCCTTTGTCGGCTGAGCCTAAATCCGACTGGGATGCCGGTAACACTTTTATCGCCTCATCACAGTCCGCAGTGATTTGTCCTACTACCTCTTCTACCGAATTTCTTGGTAAATCCAGGTTATCTGTCGTAGTAAAAGATCGGGTTGCAAGGATAATCTGTCCGTATCTTTTCATAAGCTCAAAATGATACATCGCTCTGAGGAAATAGGCTTCTCCCTTTAGTCTGGGAATATCGCTCGCTGGTGTAATGGCACTGGTAACACTTTTCTCCAGAAATAGATTAGTCTTTCGTATGTTATTGTACATATTGGTATACTGGTCATCGATCGTACGCAACGCCCCCCATGTACCATTGTTGATGATATTTATCCTCGAGTTGACATTCGAATTGACAGCCTCATCAGATGCTGATGCCAGCAGTGCGCCTTCACCGTCTATATTGTAACCGTTGATAAGCCCAGAGTAAGTTGTATTCAGGAATCCTCTTGAGTTTCGGTCCGAGTTCCATACGTCTTCTTCTCTGATACTCCCATCTGTGTAATCAAAACTCAGATAATCCTTCTTGCAACCCAAGGAAAGCAGCAGTATTATGAACAGACATTTTGAATATTTGTTGTGATTTTTCATTGTTCGTTTATTTATGATCAGTTAAAAGCCGACACTTAGGCCCAAAGTGTAGGTCTTCGAATAAGGATAGGTCGTCCCCCGCCCAGCAATGTTTACTTCCGGGTCAACACCTATACCAAGGTCATTGGTGGTAAACAGGTTCAGTCCTCCCAGGTATAGCCGTGCATTATTTATCCCTAATTTCCCAGTCATCGACCCAGGGAGGTGGACCCCGATTTCTACCGACTTTAATCGAAGATAGTCCGCAGATCGCAGCCAGAAGTCAGATAAGGCGGTATTGTTTCCCCTGTCTGCAATGCCGAGACGGGGGTACTTGGCCGTTTGGGCACTCAGCGGAGTATAACGGTCTAGACTCAGCTCATTGAACGAACTTGGACCGCTGTTCACCAAACCCTGTATGTTCAACGTCCGCCCGAATACTCCCTGGAACTGAAAGACCAGATCTAATAAGCCATAGCGAAAGCTTCCACCGAACCCGTAGTAGGTGTCCGGGACGCCGGTTTTATCAAGACGCACCTGATCGTTATTATCGATAATGCCGTCAGGCACACCCAGAGGCCCGCCTACATCTTTATATTTGATGTCTCCGGGTACGACCTTCCCGGCAAGGGTCTGTACCGGGCTGCTGTTGATTTCTGCCTGCGACTGAAAAAGTCCGTCAGAGAGAAATACAAGCTGGGCGCCTGCGATATGGCCGATGCTTTGCTGATATGCTGGTAGCCCCACCTGACCGTTTTGAGCTAAAATCTTGCTCTTGGATAACAATAGATTACCATTGAATTGTATATGCAGTTTTCCAAATGCTTTGCTGTAGGATACCGAAGTTTCCAGTCCCCGGCTTTCCACGATCCCTCCATTCACTAACCCAGCTTCCTGACCGATAATGTTGGGAAATACATTACCTGTTAGAATGTCGCTTCTACGTGTTTGGAAAAAATCTGCCGATAAGCCCAAAGCATTGTTGAATAAGCGGATATCAAATCCGGTATTCAGCATTCTAACCGTTTCCCAGGTAATATTTGGATTGCCTAAGTTGGACTCCGATGCCGAATTAGTGGCGGTCGGGGTTGATCCAAAACTGTAACCTCCGCTACTTAGATTTCTGCTGTAAAAGCTTTCGAAAGGGAAACGCGAGCCACCTATGTCGCCGTTTCCAGCCGAACCATAGGAGGCCCTGAATTTTAAGTAATCAATTGCAGAAACGTTTCTCAGGAAAGCTTCCTCTGAAATAATCCAACCAGCTGAAACAGCGGGAAAAAATCCGTAACGTCTTCCAGGGGCAAAGTTTTCTGACCCCGAATATCCGGCGGTAAATCCCAGGAAATATTTGGTTTTATAATTGTAATCTATACGTCCGGCCAATCCCTGGTTGCGATAATCAAGTCGCTCAGGTGCCTTATCTGCAAAGCGCTGACCCTTTAATGATAAATCCAGACTATGGCTTCCGAATTTCTTTTGGTAATCAAAACCCGCCCAGAACTCATTTTGTAACGCATTGTTGCCATAGGTAGTTGTCCGGTATGCTACCGGGCTTGCAGTCAGATAGCTCACAGCAGGAGTGCGTGTCTGGTCGATAACGGAATATTGCTGAGTGAGTCCGGAAATGTAATTTCCCACCCCGTCATATGAACCTACCGCACTAAAGGAAAGGCCGGGTACCCAAAAGTCAAGTTTCTGCCTGATGCTCAAGGTGGCCAGCAAGACCCTGTTCTGGTCGCTTATATATCCACTCTGCTGGAGTAAGCCTGTCAGGTTTTTGGTATACTGCGAATTTCCGCCAAGACTTCCATCTTCATTTAAGATAGGGTAGGCGTTAGGTGGTGTATTATAGATATTGCCCATCACATCCCCCAGGCCTGTCCCAGGTGATCGCCTGTTCTCAGTACGGACACCTGCATTGAGGCTCACAGTCAGGTATCTGCTTGCTTCAAAATCGATATTTCCGCGGAAATTTAGTTTTCTAAACCCGACATTGGAATCGAAACTGGGGGTCTGGGTATTTTTGAGAAACCCCTGCTGGTTTAAATAGCTAACTGAGGCAAAATACCGCACGCTACTTTTTCCCCCACCCATTGAGAATGCATAGCGTTGAATTGGTGCAACTTTTCTAAGGTATTCTGAAACATAGTTGTTGTCCGGAAATAAGTAGGGTGAGGATCCATCCCGGTAAGCTGCAAGAGCTGCCTGGTTGTACGGGGCTGCGGCTCCGTCGTTTACTGATGCTTCGTTATAAAGCGAAGCATAGTCATATGCATTGAGTGGACGAATCAGGTTGACTGCATTCTGAATGCCGATCTGCGTATCAAAATGAATATATGACTTCAATGGATTTCCTTTTTTTGTAGTTACCAACACCACCCCATTTCCTCCCCTCAGACCATACCAGGCCAACGTAGACGCATCTTTCAGCACAGTGATATTTTCTATTTCACTGATGTCCATATCTCCGAAATCGCGCTCGGTACCATCTACAAAGATCCGCGCGGTCGCTGCATCAAAAGAGTTGATGCTTCTCATGAAAATACTGGTAACTGTTGTGCCAGGCGCCGTACCTACCTGAGACTGATATAATCCGGATAAACGACCTGAAAAAAGATTTCTCAGGTCGTTTGTCGGCAACTGTGGGATATTGCTGCTGTTTAGGCTGGTGACTGCCCCGGAAACTATCCGTTTTTTAAAAACGCCGTATGGGGTAGTGATGTTATCCTCTTCTCCGGCATCAACTTCTTCAGCCTGCAAAGTAATCTTCACCTGTTGTTCGCTTCCCAAAACCTGCTGAGCGGTCAAGTATCCTGCATGTTGAAAGATCAGGACATCTCCGGTGCTGGCCTTTAGCCTGAATACGCCATCCGGGCCGGAGAGGGATTTACCGGCTTTCTCCTGAATAAAAACTGAAACCCCCGAAAGAGGCTTATTGTCCGTGTTAACGACTGTGCCATTAACAAAAACAGCTTGCTTGTCTGTCTTTCCTCCTTGTGCGTAAGCCTGCCACGTCACCGGAAATAAAAAAGAAAGAAGCAATATATACTTATAAAAAAAATTCATAAAATTAATCGGTTTATTGTTTAAGCAATGACCATTCATGATTTACCAGCCAGGATTTTGCACTAAAATACCCTTGGATTTATTTACCTCGGTAAGTGGGATCGGATACAGATACTGACGTTCCTGAAAAGGCATTCGCTGATAGGCCGCTTCTACAGGTACGATTGAGTAAATAAAGCCGGTGCCGTTTCTGGCCACGTTCATGGCCGTCAAAGGTTTAGACACGAGCTCCGCACCTTTTTTCCACCTCATAATGTCCCACCAGCGAATATCCTCAAATGCAAATTCAACCGCCCTTTCATTTTGAATCCGGGTACGCATGTCCTCTTTGCTCAATCCTGCCGGCAAAGCTGGCATCCCGGCCCGCGCCCTCACCAGATTTATATTCTGGTACACGTCTGCACCCGGACCATTGGCCTCATTTACTGCTTCTGCATAATTGAGCAACACTTCTGCATAACGGAAGTAAACAAAATTAATTAAACTCCTTGCTGTGGCTCCGGCCCGGTAGATTTCCGGCCATAATTTTTTACAATAATATCGGGTCCTGGTAAAAGTGTTGGTACCTATCCGAAAATCAGCACCACCTTCATACATCTGAATCTGGCGACCCTGCCATGCCATATTATTGTAAATGATATTGGCGTAAAAACGTGGATCCCGGTTTGCATATGGATTCTGAGGATCATATCCTGAACCTGGGGTATTAATTGGCGCGCTACTTAAAATCGGTCCGTTGGCATTCTGCCTTTTAACGGCCTCATAAAGGTCAACATGGTTTTGCGTTGGATTTAAGAGTCCCTGCGCGCCGCCCGAGCCCGGAGACATTACAAAATCGCCAAGAAACGAGGTGCCCGTGAGCTGTCGCGGTGCCCTTATTTTGATAAGGATGTATTCCGGAGATGTGTCAACATTGAGTAACGTATTGTAGTCTCCATGAAGCGCGTATTTATTCATGTCAATAATTTCCTTGGATGCTGAAGCGGCAAGCGTCCATTTAGCCGGATCCCCGGATGGGTTGTGCAATGGGCTTGCATCAAGCATTAAAAGTTTAGCCCGCAGTGCTTTCACCGCTCCAACCGTCGGGCGCCCATAGTTCCCCGCATCCCAATCCGTGGCAGGAGAGTAGTTTGGAGAAGACTCAACCTTCAGGATGTCTTCAGCGTCTTTAAGATCTTTTAAGATAAATGATAATGTTTGCCCGTAGCTGCTTCGGGGAAGATCAATATCTTCTGTAGGGGTGAAAGGCCTTTCTGCGATGATTACGCCGCCATATCGCTTGATGAGTTCAAAATAAAACATTCCACGCAGGAAAAGCATCTGCGCTCTGACAATTTTTGGGTTGTACAAACTACCCGCCCATGGCACCTGATCGAGGTTGGTCAATACCGTGTTTACTATACGTATGCCCTGATACATTCGGGTGTAGGTATTGGCTATCTCTGTATTGGCAACAAGGTAATTCCCCGCCCAGATGGCCGATAGACTATTGACTACTCCCGTTGCCTCATCTGTAAGCTGACCTGTTGTGCCTTTATAGGTGTCCTGTAAACGACCATAATCATCGATCATAAAATTATAGGCATTATCCGCAAACCGCGTTGTTAAAAGCGGATCTGAAAAGACTTTTTCTTCCGGAAGCGTTGTGCCCAGATCCAGTTGTAAAAAATCTTTTTTGCAACCTGCCTGTCCGAGCAAAACCACGAACAAACAACAGGTAAATATTTTCTTATTCATCACTTTCAAATTAGAATTGTACATTAATGTTGAGGTTATAAACCTTTGATAAGGGATAGACGTTCGAATTTGATAAACCGACACCAGTTGCCCCATTTGCTATTTCCGGATCTAGGCCTCCTTTAAACTTGGTCCAGGTGTAGAGGTTTTGACCAGTCAAAGCCACCCGAATGTTTGCAACCCGCAACCGCTTTGAAAAAACAGCAGGGAACTGATAGGCTAGTTCTACGTTTCGTAGCTTGACATAACTGGAATTTTGAAGCAGAAAAGAGTTGAGGACATAACTGGGGTTGTTTGGATAATTTGTCGGCTTTGCAACCGGCCAGGAGGCGGTAAGGTTGTCAGCCGGCGATTTCCACCTGCCCAGCATAGGTGTGTAAACCTGTGCACGTCCCGGGTCATAAGGTAAAACCGCAGAGTTAACCTCAAAGGCGCCTTGGAAAAGTGCAGACAAAGACAACCCTTTATAACTTAATGAAGGTTCTAATCCCAAGATGCCCTGAGGAATATCCGTTCCGCCAATAGCAACCCTGTCCTGGGAATCCACTGTGCCATCCCCATTTGTATCCTGATACTTTAGATCGCCCGGAATGACCTTCACTCCGGTAGCATTATTTACCGGACTGCTGGCGATGTCAGCAGCGTCCTGGTAGAAACCGATCGTCTGATAACCAATAAACTGCCCAAGACGTGTACCAAGAAGGCTTTGGTAAGCCGGTAAATTAAAGGCCTCGTCATTGATGACTATTTTATTCTGGTAACGTGAATACTGAATGTTTATACCATAATTAAAAGCAGCGTTCTGGCTGTTATAGGATAGTTCTGAATCAAAACCTCTGTTGTAGTTTGCGCCATAGTTTACAATGGGCAGGGTAGCGCCATAAATCAGGGGTGCCGAGTTTGTGCGGCGTAAAGCAATCAGCGTACGGTCTTCGTCATAAACAGAGGCCGTTAACTTTAAGCGGCTTTTAAAAAAGGCCGCTTCGATCCCTACATCCCGCTTCACCGAATTCTCCCAGGTAATGTCTGGGTTTCCAAACTGACTCTGAAACACCACCGGGTTCGCACTCGCACTGGTTCCGTTTCCAAAATATACAATTGTATTGGCTCCTGAAATTCCCCCGCTGGCATTTACCCCATTTCCGCCATTGGTAAAATTGCTGTTGTATAAAAATCTGGTCTCTCCGGTAACCGCCGGATTGGAATATCCGATTTTTCCCCAAGTACCCCTGATTTTCAAAAATGAAAGCCACCTGATCTCTTTCATGAACTTTTCTTCACTAATATTGTAGGAGGCCCCAACGGAAGGGAAAAATCCGTAACGCTTTCCTGCGGCAAAATTCTCGGAACCATTGTATGCGCCGTTGAATTCAACAAAATATTTTCCTGCGTAATTATATTTAGTACTTAGCACAAGCCCTTGATTTGCAAAAGGTGCATTAGCCACGTTCCGCTGAACACCGCGTACTTCCCTCTGGGCAAGCGAAAGCACAGAAAACCTGTGCTGGCCAAAAACCCGGTCATAATTGAATCCCAACTGGATATTCGTTTTGTTATAACCATCACGGCTGGTATTTACGCCACCAAGATTGTCATTGAAAAAGCCAGAAAATGGAATGAGGGTTCCCGTTGAGGGGTCTACCTGATATTTTGCGTAGCTTCCAGATTGTGCCCTGACACCGATTATAAAGGCATCCAGACCCAGAGTTCCTCTAAATGACAAACCCTTTGTGATAAAATCAAGTTTCTGATTCAGCACAAATACACTCTCTATCGTATTGTTTATCCTGTTGAAATAGCCGTTCCGGGTTAACTGGGAATAGGGATTGAATGTATTTACACCGATTCTGGGATTTTCAATGTTGTTGTACAAATCATCCAATGCGGCCAGTTCAGGTGTCGCTCTGCTTGTATATTCGGGAAAAAACGGAACTCCCCAGGCTGGTATGGCCAAAAGTCTGCTGATTATTGCACTTGTCCCACCAGTATCCCCCGTACCCGCAGTGCCTCCCCTTATTCCGAAGGTATCCTCTACGCGGCCGCCAAATTTAATACTGAAAACCGTCGATTTGGTTAAGTTGAAATCGAGATTACTTCTAAAATTATAACGCGTAAAAGAATTTGAGGTCCGGTAACCATGAATGGGCTGGAAGTTCTTGAACATGCCATCTTCAAAAAGATAACCAAGAGAGATGAAAAAGGTGGCAAACTTACTTCCACCACTGAAATTGAGGTTGTGTTGTGTTCTGAGCCAGTTCTCTTTTGTAACCGCTTTATACCAGTTCACATCAGGATAGCGGAGCGGGTCAGAGCCATCCTTAAATTTGATAAGCTCCTCATCCTGAAAAGTGCGTTGCGCCTGGGTGAACAGTCCGGCAGCTATTAAATTGTTCTCGCCTTCAGTATGGTAACTGGCGGCATCGAAAGCATTTACCGTATTGGGTAAACCTGTTAAGCTGACTAAACCCGCTCCACCGGAGTAGGATATCCTGAAAGCGCCTTCTTTTCCCACTTTGGTTGTTACCACAATCACTCCATTACCAGCTTTAATCCCATATAGTGCAGTTGCAGATGCATCTTTCAAAACACTGATGGATTCAATTTCGTTAGCATCGATATTCCCGAAAGAAGTCCGCTCAACTCCGTCTACAATAATTAATGCGGCAGAATTTGTTGACGAGCGTCCACGGATGAAAATGTCTGCGGCATTTTCTCCCGGCACTCCGCTCCCCTGACGGGTGACCACGCCCGGTATTCTGCCGATCAGCGCATTCGTCAGATCGGGAACCGGGGTCTTAACCAGCTCTTTTCCTGAAAGTGTGCTGTAGGCTGCCGTTTGTTCGCTACGCTTTTGCGTTGAGCCAAAACCCAATACAACCACCTCATCCAGATTGCTGTTCAGGCTCGTCATTTTTATGGTCATATCAGCACCAGCGGCGACTTCTACAGTGGAATAACCGATATAAGAAACGACGAGTATTGCGCCCTGTGGAACAGAAAGGCTGAAAGTTCCATCCGTAGCGGTCATCACTCCACGAGCTGTACCTTTGACCTTGATGGTCACTCCGGGAATGGCTTCGCCTTTCTCATCAACAACCTTCCCCTTTACAATGATATCTGCCTTTGCGTGACCCCGTTCATCCTCAGGGCTAGTGGGAAAAGTTTCTCTGCTGCTCAGGGCCACAAGTGAGTGGGGTTTTAATATGCTACTGTACAAAGGCAATGAGCTGCAGAATAAACTCAGCAGGATGATTACAGCCATCGGCCATCGGTGGAAATGAAGGCCCGGCTTCACAAAATGGACTGGATAAGTAAGTCCTTTCTTCATAATTTAATTTCTTTTAGGTTAGTTATTTGGTTAGTGCCCATAGCGCTTTCACTTTTTCTGGGCGCAGGAGCCTGAAAAGGCAATCTCCTGGAAGTGATAGTAGATGTTTATCTCATTGGCCTTCAGTTTTGGGTTGGTGATAATGTTAAAATCCTGTGTTTCCTGAATCAGCTGACAGGGAATGATGTTCCGGTTGCTTCTGGTGTTCCCGGTTTAAGATAATTGGGACCTGCGTAGGCAAGGCAGAAGTGAAGATTAGGTTCAGACATAAGCGCATTTGGTTTGATAAAATCAAATTAAGGAAGTGGCAGTCATTTATTTTGCTCAATCTTTTTCCTAATCGTCTCATTTAAATCAAAGGGCCATCTGAAATTCATCCAGATGGCCCCTTTGATTCCGTCAGTTATAACTCTGACTGATAACCCTATTATACTTTAGGAATATTTTTCTGACCGACTCGACCGGATCTCCATCTGGGCTTGCAGGATAATCTTTCCTGGTGTTCACCCATTTCCATTCCCAGGCTTTTATATCGGTAGCGAACGCTATGGGATCAAAGGTTTTTTTTCCCTGGATATCTAGGCTAAGGATGGCGAAAAACTGTTGCCAACGTGGTTTGTAAAAATCCATAAGCAGGCCGCTCCATTGCCTACAAGCATATTCATGTAAAATTGCATCCTGATCTCCCCATAAGGTAATGAGGTTTTTTGCATTCTTTTCATATAGATTCTTCTCCGCTTTGGTAGTGCCGCATCCCCGCGCATCAGCCACCCATTTACCAAGCAGGAAGTCCTGGTGGGATGCCAGAAGTTTATCAAGGTCTTCAATAAGTTGAATATACTGCTGACTGTAAATCCTGAACTTCCTTTCATCTTTTGACCGATAGGCTTCTACCCATTTCCTTTGCAGCACAAGCGCATAATTTGCGAGCACCTGTCTGCTGACATCTACCAGGTCAAACTGGTAGCCTTTACTGTCTTTAAGTTCAGCAGCCGCGGACACCAAAGCTTGCCACGCCGGTAAAATTTCTTCAGCACGATAATTCAATTTTGTTTTTGCCCATTGAGTAGTACTATCCAGGGTAGGTCTGGCCTGTAAGATCGATTCCGCACCGTCGCGTATATATTTATCTTTAGGTACCTGGTAAACAGTCCGCCGCAGTACCTCCCAGGCGCTTAATGCCTTGCTATTGGTTTTGCCATATCGATTGCGAACATACTTGGGAAGCCACTGATCCAGATTTATGGGATCGCTTTGCCAGGTGTTCGCTGTAAAGAGTTCATAAATGACAGGGTTTTGTTCAATCCCTTCCATAGTCAGACCGATGCCGGTCATCTTGCCGGAATGCTCGCTTTTCAAAGCCTCTGCGGGTCCGCTGGCCGCATTGTCCATCCGTCCGAACAAATTGGTATTACCCCCAAAGTTGTTGACCATTGACCATATCCAGGGTTTCCCATAGAAGGCTTGTGTTCGCTTCCAGATGGGTTCAACCTCAGCCGCCAGATCTAAAATAATCATCCTGTCGTCGGGAACAGCCTTAAGTAGCGCTTCTGTCTGGGGCTTCCCCCAAAATTTCCGGTCTGCATAAAATAACCAACCCTGCATCACCCAAACAGCGTTGCTGTCGGCCTGGTACATCGCATCATATACCCTGGCACTCAGTTTGCCAAGATAATCAGGTTCCTTCGAAGGCGGCTCGTTCTCATTAAATGTATCAGCAGAGTAATAATGGTCCGTGCCAAGTAATTCGGTCTGCTTAGCCAAAAACATTTTACCTATCCGGCTGAAAAGAGGGTCTTCTGAATCCAGAATGTAGTTGTCAGCAAATCCGTTGTTCCAGTTGGTCGTCCTGAGTTTCGAATTCGGGAATCTCTTTTTGAAAGCGGGCGGCACGTGTCCGGTGAATGCCGGCAGCACAGGAGTCATGCCCAGGGAACGCTGACGGGCAAGAATCTTTTGTTGCAGAATCATATGGCTCTTCATCCATTCTATAGGAAGGGGACCTCCCCATGCATCCATATTTCCCATCCAGAACCACGCAAAATAGGCAGGTCCCGTGAAAAACTCTTTTAAATCCTCATCACTGAAACCAAGTTCTTTGTAGACCAGATACCAGGTGTATTCCTGTCCGGTGATGGCAAGAGGCATATTGATGCCGTGCAAAGCCATCCAGTCGATCTCCTTTTCCCACCGGGCCCAATCCCACCAGCTCATTGAATAATTGAAAGTGCAGTAATTCAGGTAATAACGAAACTTATATGGTGTTTCTTTGGTTATTTTTTGTTTTAAAACCGGTAGCTCAGCGGGAAGGTTTAAATTGCTGCCATTCCAGGTTACCTGGCAATGTGCGTACTCGGTTAGGTAGTGATATAGTGCAGCAGCGATAGAACCTCCATTATTACCCCGCAATATGATTTTGCCACCCAGACTCTCAAGCTCGAATCGGTCGGGCCGGTTTGATTCATTTAACAGCTCAACCTTGAAAAACGTAAAGTGTTTAGGAAGTACTCTCTTTATCAATGCCGCTGAGGATTCACCTGGTGTCTGGGCTTTGGATGCAAATAGACCGAGAGATAAGGTAAATATAAGCAGTGCCGTTTTAAATTTCATTTTCTAGACTTCTAATAAATATTGACGGAGCCAAATATAGAGTACAGACTTGTCGCTTAATTGCTCAAAAGTTTGACTAATCGTCTCATTTTTTTCAATGGTAGATGGCCGACCCGTTCGGATAGTTATTCCCAGGCACTTTCTTCAATCCCGGTACATTATTTAAGTGTATTTTATACTGCTTAAGCATTCAATTAAATGAAATTCCAATTATATTTGAATTAACCAATTATGTTCCGAGCCCGATTACTCCCTTTGATAACCTTGTGGTTTTATTTTGCCCCATTTTTAGCCAAGGGACAACCCTACTATTTTAAGCACTTCGAAACAGATGATGGGCTGATCAACAATTCAGTTAACGTCATCACCCAGGATAAAAACGGTTTTATCTGGATAGGTACACGGGGAGGGTTGACCCGCTTTGATGGTTACCTTTTTAAATCCATCAATAACCACAATAGCGAGCGCGGCAACCTTTGGAACAATTTTATTACTTCCATTGCACAGGACAGTAAAGGGCTGATCTGGATTGGTACTGGTCGGGGTATATTTTCGTACAATCCTCTTAATGAAATCCTTACGCCGCTGTCAGCCGGACCGCAGGTCTATATTAACGGGTTTGTCATTGATGACCGGGACAACCTCTGGCTGCTGGGCCAGAACCGCTTGTATCTGTACAGTCAGGCCAATAGTAAATTACAGGATCTCAAGATACATGTATCCAGAATTGCCCGGCATTCCGACGGGAATTTACTCCTTGGAAATTATGATGGTGTACTTTTTAGATGTGATACACGTACCAAGGTCATTACCCGGACCAGGGTTATTGACCGCAGTGTCGCACCCAACCTCCGGGCAATCACAAAAATCCATTCCATCAATAATGATGTTGCCTTTATAGGTTATAAAAAGGGGCTGATGACCTATAACCTCAAAACAGGAGAAACGAATATAGTTCCCCTAAAAAGCGAAACCGATCTGGGTGTGTTGGTGCGTGACATTTGCCATAGCAAAGGCCAGGAGTATTGGATAGCAACGGAAAATGGCCTGTACATATATGACCTGAAAAAAGCTTCTTTGCTAAGGCTTACAAAAAGACAAGGCGATCCCTATGCAATATCAGATAACTCAATTTATGCACTTTTCAAAGATAAACATGGAGATATGTGGGTAGGTACATATTTCGGCGGCCTCAATTACCATTCTAAACAAAATGCCAGGTTCGAGAAATTTTACCCCATTCCCCTGAAAAACAGCCTATCCGGAAATGCGGTGAGTGAGGTTTGGGATGATCGACAACGCTATTTGTATGTTGGAACCGAAGATGCGGGATTAAATCGCCTCGATAAAAAAACAAATGAAATTGTGAACTACATATCCAATCGCAAGCATAATGTCGGTTTTTACTCCAATATCCATAGTCTGGCCGGATTTGACAATCAACTTTTCATCGGATCGTATTTTCATGGGCTACAGATCATGGACCGCAGAAAGGGTAAAGTAACCGATGTTTTTAAGGTCATCAATGAGCCCGGTGAACCTGGAAGTGATTTTGTTTTGAGCATGTGCTCCACCCGCGGAAAAAATTTGATTGTCGGTACTACAGGTGATCATGGAGGTCTTTATCGTTACCTGCCTGAAAAGAAAATATTCAACAGATTTAAACAAATCCGCCTTGGATCTACCATCTACCATGTTCTTGAAGATCACCAGGGCCGGATTTGGGCAGGACTCAAATCCCAGACAGTTACCTGCATTGATCCCCGGACAGGACGCTACAGTAAAATTGTTTTCGGCGATCCGGCCAATGAATCCTCAGTACATTACATCCTCGAGGATAACTCACATGCCCTTTGGTTTTCCACCGTTGGAGCAGGTCTCATCAGGCTCTCGCCTGATCGTAAGACCTTTAAGAAATTTACAGTCAGAGAGGGTTTGCCCAGTGATGTACTTTTTGGTATGTTAGAGGACGACAATAACCAGCTCTGGGTGGGTTCGAGCAATGGCCTGGTGTGCATGGACTTAAAAACAGAAAAGATTAAAGTTTATACTCAGGCCAATGGCCTTGTAACCAATCAGTTCAATTTCAACTCAGCCTGTAGAAGCACACAGGGGAAACTGTTTTTCGGTACTGTTAAAGGGCTTATCGGTTTTAACCCCAGCACACTGAACCGCAAAGAGCAAGCACCCGGAACCTATTTCACAAGTTTGCAGATCAATAACTCCGAGGTAAGTCCTGCAGATCCAAACAGCCCCCTGATCCGATCGATCACGCATACGGATACCCTGATATTGGGACCCGACCAACGGAATTTCAGCATTGAATTTGCAGCCTTAAATTTTAGCTCAGCGAAGGCAACCCGCTACCAATACCGCATGCAGGGGCTGGACCGGTCCTGGACCTACTCCAATACCAGCCGGAAAGCTTACTTCACAGACCTATCTCCCGGACGCTATACCTTTACCGTTAAAGCCTCCAGCAATGTAGGCACCTGGGTGAGCAGGGAAAGAAGCCTTTATATCGAAGTTTTGCCGCCTGTCTGGAGAACCACAGCCGCTTATTTCCTTTACCTTTTACTTTTTGTTCTGATCATCGGCCTACTATTTCGACAATATCATGTTTTTCAAAAGAAGAAAAGTCTGGCTGAACTGAAACTTTTCGAACATCAGAAACAAAAGGAAATATATCAGGCCAAAATAGAGTTCTTTACCCACATTGCCCATGAGATTCAAACTCCGCTCACGCTAATCAGCGTACCGGTCACACGGGTTTTAAAACAGGCAGATGATTACCCTGCTCTCAGGAAAAGCCTTCTGATGATTGGCAAATACACTTCCCGCCTAGTCGAGTTAACCGGTCAGCTATTAGATTTTCGGCAGACTGAAAAGGAAGAGTTTGGATTGAATTTCGTTAACGTAGATATTAACCAACTGTTGATGGACCTTGTTGATTCTTACCGGGAGCTGGCCATAGAGGGTAACATACACCTCAGGCTTGAGCTTCCCGAGCAAGCCATCATCGCATTTGTTGACCGCGAAGCGTTTATTAAAATCTGTAGCAATCTGCTAAGTAATGCCGTTAAATATGCCCGTTCTGATGTTAGACTCAGCCTATACTTATCCTCGCCCGGCGAGTTTTCGATTCAGATCGGAAACGATGGAAAGGCGATTCCAGAGGAGTATCAGGAGAAAATATTTCAGCCTTTTTTTAGGCTTAAGAACATAGAAAAACCCGGAACTGGAATTGGTCTTTCTCTGGCAAGATCATTGACAGAATTACATCATGGAACGCTGATACTATCGTCTGGAAAAGCAGATCAGATTGTATTTGTGCTGGCTTTGCCCCTCCGTCAGCAGTATGAATTCAATTTAAGTACCTGGAAAAAAATTTAGCCGCATGAATAATAGTATCTTGGTTATTGATGACCATCCCGATTTACTTAACCTGCTCGGGGAAATTCTGAGCAATGATTATACCGTCCATCTTGCTCAGAATGCAGAAATAGCAAAATTGATGTTGGAACAGCAAGTTGTTCATCTCATTATCTCTGATGTGATGATGCCGGGAATGGATGGGTTTGAGCTCTGTAGGATGATTAAATCAAATGTTGAATATTGTCATATACCCATCTTGCTGCTCACCTCCATGAACGGTATACGTGCGCACATTCAGGGACTGGAGAATGGTGCCGACGCTTATGTGCCCAAACCGTTCTCAGAAGAGCTTTTGAAAATTCAGGTTTCCAGTCTGCTTTTAAATCGGTCAAAAATCAAGGACCATCTCGCAAGTACCCCTTTTGAGGATGCCAGGGTAATGGCACATTCTAAATCTGATGAGCTGTTTCTGAAAAAACTTGATGACTTTATTAAGAAAAACATTAAAAACCCAAACATTGACATGATTACCCTGGCCGAACATATGTTCATGAGCAGACCAACCTTCTACCGAAAGGTTAAGGCCTTATCCTCTTTAACGCCTAAGGAACTCATCGACATCACTAGATTGAAAAAAGCGGCATCCCTTATCGCCGAAAACCGCTATTCCCTGTATGAGATAAGCATGATGGTAGGTTATAGTTCTCAAAGTTTGTTTAGCCGGAATTTTCAAAAATACTTTAAGATGAGTGCTGTAGAATATATCGATACGTTACCCAAAGATATTCTGATTTAGAACATTTATCCACCCAGGCCCCACAAACTTTCCCGCCAGCTCAAGCGATAGGAGAGATCTCGCCAGAAAGAATACGGGGTGCTTCGGATTTAACGCCCCTAGCGATAGAATTCGCCGCACGCTGAAATTCAGGGTGGTTTTTTTTGCTATCACCCTTGGAATTTCGTTTGCCGAAAGAACATTTAACTACTTCATCACTTTGGTGCTTCCAAGCTTATTATCAGTCCTGGACTGAAGCTGCGCTTATAACGCTTTACAAGGTTTCTATTAATGTTTTCAGCACATTAATCAAAGCTTATAACCCATAATGTGGATGTATGGAGTAATGTTATCAATTCCGTTTTTTTTACCATAAAGCATTTCATTTGAGACGATTAGACAAGTGAATGAGCACCGCAGCTCAGCTTCTGTGTTTAACTTTATTTATGGTCTCTAATTTAACTCCCCGTACAGAATTGCAAATAAGCTTACAATTTGGCAATTCGCTAAAATCCACTAACATACAGTAGTGCGTTGATTAGTCGAACGCAAGGGAGCTGCTTAGGGCATTTACAAATCAACACTTTAATTTGAAAGGAGGGACAATATATTTTTCTGAGATCAAAAGTCTCACACATGAAATAAAATTACCGAACGCAACAGGGCGTCAACATCTGACTTAAATAAGAGTCATCCTGCGCATTTTAACCAAATAAGTCTGAAATCAAAGAAGAAATTATGAGAAGTAAAGTTTTTTATCTTTTATCAACATCGTACTGTATCCTGTTTTTTGCCGCATGTCAAAAAATTATTCCAGAAATTTATCCAACCGAAACCCTCGGCCTGTCCGATAAACATCAGATAAGTGCGTTCATCGCGCCCCAGGCTGGAACACTGGTGGATAGTGGTATTTACAGAATACGAGGTATATCCTCTCTTCCAGCTGGCCCGGCTGTTGAAGTCGCTGGAAACACCACCGCCGAGAATGCAAAGATTCAGCAATGGCCATGGTTTCCCAACAACGGCCAAAAATGGCGTTTGATTAAAGTGGATGCAACTTATTATAAAGTGATCAATCTAACCAGCAACAAGTGTCTTTGGTCACCTTCAACAACTTCTGGAGACCAGCTCCTTCAGCGCACCGATGATGGCAGTGATGCTCAGCGTTGGTCAATAAATTATTCAAGCACCCATGATGCTTATACATTGGTTAATAAAGCAACCGGATTGACCATGGTTGTTGATCCCGAGAATTCAGGTTCGGGTACAAAAATAAAACAAATAGGTGGCGTAAGTGGAACTCAAAATATGTTCCGGTTTACCAATCTCAACTTCCAGAATCCGCTCGCCTCCGGCAGCAGGGCGGATCCTTACGTAGCACAAAAAGACGGATTTTATTATTTCCTGTTTACCCAGGGCAGTAAAATATCGATTATCAAAACACCATCAATGGCATTGCTCAATAATTATCAGGTGACCACTGTTTATACCCCACCAACAGGAACAGCTTATTCTCATGCCATCTGGGCGCCTGAACTTTTTTTCATATCGGGTAAATGGTATATCTATTTTGCTGCGGATGATGGTGCGGATGCCAATCACCGTATGTATGTTTTGGAGAATGCAAATGCTGACCCAACAGTGGGTACATGGACGTTCAAGGGAAAGATTTCTGACCCATCAGACCAGTGGGCCATTGATGGAACCGTGCTCACTGTTGGAGGCGCCAATTATTTCGTCTGGTCGGGGTGGGAGGATGTTGCAACAAAATGGAAGCAGCACCTTTACATTGCGCCTATGTCCAATCCCTGGACAATTAACGGACCCAGGGTGAAAATATCCTCGCCAACAAATACCTGGGAAAAATATGAATCTTCGGGTACAGGTTTAGGTGTCAATGAAGGACCTATAATGTTGCGCAAAGATGCGGCCAGTCCCGTATTTATCATTTATTCTGGTAGCCGGTATGGCAGTGATAATTATTGCCTCGGACAGATTCAGCTGAAATCCGGAGGAAACCCGACTGTGGCAGCAGACTGGATTAACAAAAAACAGGTTTTAAGCAGAAATGATGCCGGAGGTGTATATGGGCCAGGTCACAACGGTTTTTTCACGAGCAGTTACACAGACGGAAACGGAGTACTTCGCTCAGAAAACTGGGTGGTTTACCATGCACGCGGAACGGCAGCAAACCCTGGAGGAACCCGCACGCCAAGAATGCAAAAATTTACCTGGAACACAGACGGCTCACCAAATTTTGGCGTTGCTGCGCCAGTTAATACCAATATCGCAATACCCGTAGGCGAATAGCCCATATGCTGAATAAGGCCCAGTGAAATGATAACTGGTCAGGATTAAACCTATCGTTTCAATCCTGACCAATTGTTTTTTCTCCTTGTATGGTAAATTTTTTAAGGAGTCTTGGTCTTCAGCTGCCGCATTCACTTAAATATTAGCGCGCAAGAAATAGCGCATAAACAGGTGGTGCTTAACCCGGTTCAGTCCTGCCATTTAAGTTTTACTGGTTTATCCAGCTTTTTCTTACCGAAAGCTGCTTTGCTGTCGGATTTTCGATCGGACTGAGGTGGCCATTTACCCTATCGAAGCTGATTCCTGCAGAAAGTAGATACTCCTCCAAAGGTAGTGTTCCGCCTCCTTCGACATATTGTTTAAAAAACGTGCGCAGCTCCGGAAAGGTCATTGCCGTGATGACATCAAACAATTTATCATCCTCAAACGCAGCATCTGGACCATACTTTTTTGCCAGTTTATCCATAAGGTCCTGAGTCCCTGTTTTCCCCTTGGAAAGTTGTCTTAAATAGAGATCTAGACACATATTTACAAGTGCGCCCTTTTGATAAAAGTTCATATACTGATCCTGTCGCTCAATGGCGTTAATGCTCATTTCTGTCAGCGCAAGTGAATTGTCAAAAGCCTTCATGTTTTTCATTTTCTCTTCAATGATCTGGCAGAATTCTTTCAGACTGATCATCCCTTGTTTAACAGGCATGTGAATAGTTGCATACTCGGTCATGCCCTCATATAACCATAGGTGTCTGGAGAGTTTAGGGTTGAGAAAATCAAAATGCTGAATCTCTTCGGAGTGAATGTTCAGTGGCGTCAAAATATGAAAAAATTCATGGGAAGCCACAACCTCAAGGGCTTTGGGCAGACTTTCAAGAGAATGACTGGCATACAGGCAGAGCGTGGACTGAGCATGTTCGAGGCCGTCTCCGATTAGTCCTGAGCCCGGAAAATTTTCGTGGTATATTAAAAACGCGTACTTACTCACCGGCAGCTTTCCGCCAAGGTAGCTTCTTTGGTTTTCTAAAATGTCTTTCAATTTTGCAGCAAGTACCGGAGAATAGTTCCCGGCGTGTTTTGAGTAAAACGAAACTAACACTTCAGTTTCGCCCACATGAAGAGTGGTGGTGTCAGGAATACAGTACATTACAGGGGCATCAACCAGATGCCGGTAGCTTTCAGCCACCGCGAAGTCTGTAATATCATTTTTTTTATGATAAAGCAATGCGGAGGATGCATAGAAACCCTTATTTCTGGTAACTTCCACATTAAAACCAGGCCGGCTCAACTCTTTAAAGTGGCCAACAAGCGAATTGTAGTTGATCACGAAAACACTATCCCTCACGAAGTGGCTCCCTGCCGACTTCGCTCCACCTTGGCGCTCGGTCATGGATTTCCAGCCTGGAGCCACCTTATAGGTAATTTTGGCAACATTTTTCAAGTCTTCTATTCTCCAGGAATTCACATCTATTCTATGTACAGGCTTCATAAATCCCTTTGCATCAAAGGCCTGGAACGATGAAATGTATCGTCCAAAATCCATTGCCCCATAATAGCCCGGGATAAGTTTTGGAAGGATGAACACGCCTTTATCCAAGTTGTTTTTTGGGGGAGCAATACTGATATCAATCTGTTCATTCTTCATATGCAGCAGGTCAATCTTAACATGATAAACACCTTGCTGTGCATAAACCTGGCTATCACAAAATACAAATGCCAAAGGCAGAAGTATTTTTATAAACGACTTTGATTCTGTTATTGCAGAAATGAGATGATCAAAGAAAAACCGCTGCCTTTTAACATTCAATGCAGACAATTTCAATGACAACATTTTAATTCTGAAGAGCAGATTGTAGATTAAATCATAATAAGCGCATTGACCGTCAGTCTTCATTGACCTTATTCCAGATATCCTGATACATTGACTCATGCCTGCGAAATTGAAGGTGGACATAAGGACACATCGGAATGACCATCAAGTTGTTTATTCTTACATAATCAACCATTGCCTCCAAAAGCATTTTGGCATATCCAAGGCCTTCCTTCTCTGGTTCAACCTCTGTATGATATACTGTTAAGTCTGATTCATTTATTGCAAAAATCATCTCTCCAGCTTTTCCGTCTTCATCGAAAAGTTCAAATGAACTCGCCTCATTTTCTCCAATATTTAATTTTACTATTGCCATTTTTTTACGTTTTTTTTTACGGTTTTATCGTCAACAATCCATGGTGGTCAGTTAATGATATTGTATCTTTATCTGAATTTATCACTCAAGGAGGTTTAAGCTATCTTTATCACGCCTGCTAATTTTTTCTCCCCAGGTACAAAGGATCCAAAAATGGAAGGTATTGCGGGTTTTTATTTAAAAATCTGCCGACAAAAGGGCAATATACCATAACCAGTTTCCGGCTGGTTCTGGCATAATCAAATGCATAAATCGCCAGCGCAGTTGCCAAACCCTTCCCTGTTAATGTGGGCGGTACAACCGTGTGCATGAATGCGATGTTTTTTTTATAAAACCGGTATGTGAGATAGGCAATTTCCCCTTCCAGTTCTATTTCAAATTGTTGATTGAATTCATTGTTGATAATGGTATATTTATTATCCTGCATGGCAAATAGTCGGTTACAACGCCGGTTGAGACTAGTGCTTGTCTTCGCCAAAACCGAGGTCCTGTTTAACAGATACTGTTTAAATTTAATTTTTCTGATTGGACTATCCTGGTCTCGGGCGCTCTGTTGTCCAAATAAACACAGAAAAATTCGGATTAAGCCAGATGAGCGCGTAGCATCCAAGCCATCGTCTCATGTGTCTCTATCAGACGGGTCAGGTAATCACTTGTGCCCGCGTCCTTATGGATTCCGCCAAAATTACCGATATTTCCCCGCAGATTAATGATTATGCTTTCATGGTCAGCAAGAAGCGCCCCCAAATGAGACATTGAATCATTTTTGCCCCTGAAATCTTCGCTCAAATGAGTGAGCTCCAGAAATTGCTTAAGCGTTGCCGGAGCATAATGGCCAATTTTGCGGATACGCTCTGCTGTTTGATCGGTTATAATTTCCAGTTGACCATATTGGTGCTCAAAGAATTTATGGCTACTGTAAAAATCAGTACCCTCAACATTCCAGTGTGCTCTTTTTGTTTTAGTGAGTAAAACATACTCATCGGCCAGTATTTTGCTTAATAATTGCGCAACCTCTGCCAGGTTGTTCTCAGTAATACCAATAGTTGCTTTCATTTTTTTTGTATTTTATCATTTTTTTTTGACGAACTTGATTGCCTATTCAAAGTGCAAATGTCATTTCAATTCCTTCCATATTATTCAATTCTCCCCGGCTTAGCGGGATTTGTCTAAAGCCCATTGATAATCGGAAGTATGTTTTGTGCAAATTAAGGGGGTGGGAAACTTTAAAAAGATGATATTTGTCGGATAAATGTATAGTCATTTGACTACAGTAAACTTAATCGTCTTCTGAACCACTGTTTTCCGTTGGTGTTTCTTCAGGGCAGCAGTAAACTTCACCCTTAAATTCCGGACGCTGGGAAAGGTAATCCGTTAACTCCCTGTTTCGAACTGATCTATAACAGAATGTTCAGTTCAGCGTTTTCAGAAGGGTGTTGCTAGTCACCCAGGAATTTCCATGTCCCCATCGATAACTTGAGTGACTTATTCGTTAGCGATAATCTTCCAACTGTCCCAATATAGCGTTGAGTAGGGTAAAAGCGATTTTTGTGTATATATAAAATCGACAAATGTCTACGTTCGATATCGTGTTTTATCATCTGTTTTTTTTGTTGATTCCCATAGTTTTGTATGGAGTATTTACATTAAGATCAATAACATTTAATGGCAAAAATTAACTTGATTCAAATGATAAGAAACTTTTTAGATAAAATCCATTCAAAAAATAGCAAAGTTAAAAATGACTGATCCAAGATTTCCGGTTTTAACCCAGACACAAATTAATACACTCAAAGAATTTGGTACCATCATCACTTATCAGAAGGAAACACAACTGTTCAAAGTCGGAGATAGTGACTATGATTTCTATGTTGTGCTGCAAGGCGAAATATGTGTGAAAGATTCAATGAATAAAGAAATTATGGGTACGCATCAAATCAATGAATTTACCGGTGACAATAGCATGTTATCCAACCGGAGCATTCCCTTCGATGCTGTGGCGGCGAAGAATACAACCGTACTTAAAATAGAACCCAAAGTCTTAAAGGATGTGATTTCAAAGCATAGTGGGATAAGTGATGTCCTGCTGAGTGCTTTTCTCCATCGGCAGGAAGTGATGCTGAAGGAATTTTCAGGAGGCATAAAAGTTATCGGCTCAGAACGGTCCAAGGAAACCTATGATCTGCGCGACTTTATGGAGAAAAACCATATCTGGCACTCATTCTTAAATACCGATACTTCCCTGAAGGCAAAAGAATTGTTGCAAAGCTTCAACCTTGCAGAAGAAGATTTACCGATTCTTCTGAATATGTCTGGTGAAATATATAAAAAACCTACAATTACTGAACTGGCCAAACTCACTGGCGTGCTTGTCGGATTTGAGGACGAACTGTATGATGTCCTAGTAGTCGGCGCCGGACCTGCAGGCCTTGCCGCCAGTGTTTATGCTGCCTCGGAAGGGCTGACCGTAGTCACAATAGATGGGAATGCTCCAGGTGGACAGGCCGGGAAAAGCTCAAAAATCGAAAACTACCTGGGATTCCCCACAGGAATATCCGGTAACGATCTTGCCAATAAAGCGTATATGCAAGCACAGAAGTTTGGCTGTAATATCTCCATTCCGCGGAAGGCAGTGAAATTGGAATATAATGGTGAATTTTTTACCCTCTGTGCTTCAAATGATAAAAACATTCGGGCTAAGTCCGTGATCGCGGCAACCGGCGCAGAATATAGACGTTTGCCGCTGGAAAATACGGAAAAATTTGAAGGCAACGGAGTGTTCTATTCCGCTACCGGAATGAATGCATCCAGTTGTAAAAATGAACTGGTAGGAGTGGTAGGGGGAGGTAATTCGGCGGGGCAGGCTGCCTTATTTCTGGCCGATCATGCCCATCAGGTTCATGTAATCATTCGTGGAAATGACCTGGGAGACAAAATGAGTGACTATTTGGTACAGAGGATTTACACTACTGCTAATATCACAGTGCACAAGAACAGCAATATAATCAAACTCAATGGGAGCCATTATTTACAATCTGTAGTATTGGAAACCGAAGGACAGCTCCAAACAATAGGAATATCAAATTTATTTACATTTATAGGGGCCAAGCCATGTACCGAATGGCTGAACGGGATTGTATCGATGGATGAGAAAGGATTTATTTTTACGGGAAGTGATGTTGAAGAGTCTTCATTGTCAGATAGCGCGATCTTCAAACAACGGAAACCGCAAACACTTGAATCGAGTATACCTGGTTTTTTTGCTGTGGGGGATGTGAGAAAAGGCTCTGTGAAAAGGGTTGCCTCTGCAGTGGGTGAAGGGTCAATGGCCATCAGTCAAATACATCAACATCTGGCCGAAATGAAACTATTCAACTAAAAGAGTGCCTGGATAATTTGGTTGCTTTTATAGTTGTCCCTTAAGTGATCTGTTCCGATTTATCTCGATTCTTCTTTCTTTTTGGAAAAGTGGAAAAGGGATAAATCTTTTCGGATATATTGATTTCAATAGCAAATATCAGCCCTTCGATCGTTGGCGCTTTTTTAATATCGCTCCGATTAAAGCAGGAACCAGGCCAATCGAAACAGCGTATATCGGAAGATACACAAATAATAAACCACTGGTCGAGGATCCCGTAGCGATATGAAAAAGATCTAAACGCCAGGCAAGCTGCATGGTCAGGGGGTATAGCAAGAAACCCAGAATGGTCAGCCAGTAACAAAATTGCAGGTATCTTCCTTTGGAGGCAAGAAAAACCTTTTTGTGAAAGATCAGAAAAATAGCTATTGGTAGCAACTGATACACTGCAAAGAGATTTATGCCCAAGATCACGAACACCATAACGGAACAGACTAAACATAACAGGTAAGGGATAGTGATTTTCATTTCCTTGTTTTTTTTAAAGAATATTGGCATTTTTGCTGAGTGTTAACCATTATTCCTGATAGAGACTGCTTATTGCCCTTTCTCAAATCATATCTAGCACACATCAGTGTTTTTATAATTAAGTAAATCCAGAAAGTCAGCGAGATGATGGATATCCATTTTCACAGTATCTGTAAATATCCGCTGTTCCAGCAGGATCAGCCCCGGTCATATTCAGGAAGATACCATCATAACTCTGACTACAAATTAATACAATAAAACTTTACTGCTCAGCTTCCTTGAATTCTTCCGGATGCTTATGCTGAAAGGGAGTCCAGGAAGCTTAATATATCAGCACCTATTTCTTTTACATGTGTTTCCAATGCGAAGTGACCCGTATCATAAAACTTTACGGTTGCACCCGGAATGTCATTCCTGTATGCCTCCGCCCCCGATGGCAAAAAGAATGGATCCTTATTTCCCCACACGGCCAGTAATCTGGGCTGTTGAGTTCTGAAATATTTCTGAAATTCTGGGTAGAGTGTCACATTGCTTTTATAATCTTTGACCAGATCCAATTGAATATCCATGTTGCCAGGTCTATCTAAAAAAAATTGATCCAAAACGTAAGTCTCGGGCGCAATCAGAGTATCATCCGAAACACCTTGGTGATATTGAAACCATGTTGCTTCCTTCGACACAAAATCTTTCAGCGAATCCCTGTTTTCTTGTGATGGGCTTTCCCAATATTTCCTGATAGGATTCCATTCCTCACTTAAGCCTTCTTCATATGCATTTCCATTCTGGGATATGATGCCTGTAATTTTTTCGGGATTTGAGATCGCCAATCTATAGCCCGTTGGTGCACCATAATCAAATACGTACATTGCAAATCGATCAATTTTTAGTTTATCAATGAAACCCTGCATTGTGCTTGCAAGATTGTCAAAGGTATAACTGAAATGCAGATGATCCGGTGCACTTGTGAAGCCGAAGCCGGGCAGGTCCGGTGCTATAATGTGATATTTCACGGATAAAATTGGAATCAGGGTCCTAAACATATGCGAGGATGTAGGATAACCATGTAAAAGTAAAAGTATTGGTGCATCAATTGGGCCAGCTTCCCGGTAAAATAACCTGAGATTATCCACCTCGATATAACGGTGGTGAATGGTAGTGTTTTCCATTTGTTGAATTAAATTATGAGTGTTATTGCCGATGCCGGCTGCAATTTGGGTATCAACCAAGTTCATTGCATATGAAATAATATTTCATTTTCTCTATTGAATAATCAAAATTACTGATGATATTTGATTATTAAAAACGATTAAAAATGATTCTATCTATCACTATTAATGATGCTTAAAATGAACTTAAATGATCTGAAAATTTTTGAAGCAGTTGCCTGTACAGGTAGTTTTACAAAGGCGGCAGCAACCACTTTTACCGTTCAGTCTAATGTGACAGCCAGGATAAGAAGTCTTGAAGAGGAATTTGGCGCAGCGTTATTTATTCGCTCCTCCCGCAAAGTAGAACTCAGCCAGGCGGGGCAGATCATGATGCAATATTCCAGGCAGATCATTCAGCTTGTCGAGGAGGCAAAAAATAATATTAAAAGCAGCAACGAACTGAACGGTTTTCTAAAAGTAGGGTGTGTTGAAACCACAATGGCACTCAAAGCACCGCAAATGCTCATTTCTTTTGAGGAAAAGTATCCGATGATCGATCTTGAATTTAGTTCAGGATTGCGTGGTGATTTGATCAACAAGGTGCTGAACTACAACCTTGATGCCGCTTTCGTCCCCGCGCCGGTAAACGTTGCCGGCCTGGACCAGAAATATTTTTCACAGGAGAAACTGGTTTTAGTCAGTGCTTCCGCCGATCCTAAACTGATTGATAACTTGTCGGAAAGACCCCTTAAAATAATCGTTTTTGATGAAGGTTGCGTTTTTAGGGCCAGACTGGAATCGTGGTTGAGCTCCAAAGGAATTATCCACTATAAAAGCATAGTATTGAATTCTATAGATGGAATTATAAATTTTGTGGAAGCTGGCCTGGGGATCACATTACTGCCGGAGGAAGTCATATTACAACACTACTCGGGCCGGAAACTTTTCGTGTATCCATTGAGCAAACAACTTTCAACCATGAATACTGTTTTGGTTTATCGGAAAAATTTTCTTTCAAGGGCGCTTAAAGCATTTTTGGACTTCAGTTCTGTTTCGCATCAATAATTCAGCAGTACTAGGAGCGAATCTTATTGTTGACATGGGCTGATGAATAATTTACAAGACGTTATCGTGCCGACCTTCAGATCATCCACAGCCAGCCTCATTTAAGTCCTCTGCACATTAAATTAGAAAGCTCACTACTCTGTAGACTTTTATCTACTGCTTTTTGCGATAAAAATCATTATTTTTTAGTCTAAAATAAACGAAATTTATCCTTCAGCTAGCAGGACATTTTAAACAGAAGTTTTTTTGCTGCGCTCACCTTTACATTGCGAGCCTGAATTCAAATAAACACAACCAAACTCATCAACTCATGAAAATTTCATTTTTGACAGCCCCGTTTTTTATGTTAATTACCGTCTTTGCCCGGACTTATTCCACTCATATTATCAAATTACCTGATCAACGCCAAAGCAAGCCTTTGCGCTTATCCCCCTCAAAGATTCGATTCAAACTGGAGTGTTGAGGCCAATGGCAGCTGGCTCAGGCAAATAACAGGTGCCGGATGATAATCAGTTATCACAGATTAAACAATCATTAAATCATAATTTATGTTAAGATCGATCTTGTCTTTTTTTCTGCTTCTCGTTCTATTGCAGGGGCATCCGAATGCAGCTATGGCGCAGGTCTTTGAAAAAAAAACCGAACTGCATGGGGATATTGTGGTCATGCCTATCATGATAATCAATGTTTATCCGTTCATTCCTGGAAGCGTTAACGGTGTTTCGGGGAAATTCATGTTTGATACAGGCCTCAAGCCTGCAATTAGTCTTAACGATAATTTCGTGGTGGTTGCGAACAAAAAAATACAAGGCAGCGGCCAGGCCGGGAGCGGACAGTCCTTTAACACAAGTTTAACGGACACGCTTCAGGAACTCAAGTTTACCAATGGACTTACCTTTAGAAATTTGATAAACGTTCGAAGTGCGAACTATGACTTTCTGCAGCAACATATCGCAACAGACTTCCTTGGATTTGTTGGTCATGATTTTTTTAGCGGCTACTTATTTAAACTCGACTATTTACACAAAAATGTGACCTTTTACAAAAATAGCAAAGCACGTAGTCTTTCTAAGGACTATTTAGCGAATGAAAAGATTTTGGCTGTCATTGAGTTCGAAATAAAAAAAATGCCCAATATGCCAATCATTAATATCAAGATAGACAATGTAAACGTGCTGGGTACTTTTGATACAGGCCAGAATGGATTCTTACAATTAGACAGCATTTCCGAGCAAAGACTGTTGAAGAGCCGCACCGTCACTGCTTCAGGAAAAGACAGCGCAGGAGATGTACTGCTAACTGTCAGGAATATCAGATTCAACAGCAAGCTTCATACCTCCCTAAAAGGACTGGAGCGTTCATCCCTGCAAGATACCAATGTAATCAGGAAAGCAGGTAATTTAACTGCTGCAAATTTAATGACTATCGGTTATCGGTTTTTTTCGCAATATAAAACGGTCTGGGATTATGATAACAGGAAGATTTATGTGCTGGAATACTGAAAATAGTGCCTTCTTATCACATAGTTGAGTTTAACGGATTAATATCCTGAAAAATTTACGATGTTACGCAATACGCTTTTTTTTACAAAGCTACCATTGTATAGATGATTAAGACATCATTGGTTTTATCATCTCTCAGATATGATGTCCCAAGTACATGTGGCTTTTTTTTATACAATTCAAGTCAGCTTTTCATTTCTGCCATCCAGTGTTCTGATAGGTACCAGCGTCAGAGATTTTCCGTCGCAGTCTTCTTAGATAAATAAAATAAGTCATTATAAACTGGAATCGCGCTTTTCGATGTGTTAGAGAAATGTCCGGCAATCCCGCTAAGTATTATAAAAAGGCTGTGTTGATTTTGATGTTGCCTTTTAAGATCTTGGACACTGGGCAGTTCTCAGCAATCCGTAGCAGCCGGGCTTCCATCTCTTTGTCCAATGACTGGCCAAAATTTATCTTTCGTTCAATATGCATAACCAATCCATCAGGAAGTAGTCTTTGGAACATATTAGCTTCCACAACTATCGTAGGTAGTGGTATAGCTTTAAGTTCCAGATACATCCGTAGGGTGGCTATCGTGCAGGTAACCAATGAGGATAACAGCAGAGTGTAAGGATCAGGTCCTATATCTTTCCCGCCGATTTTTTCGGGTTCGTCAGTAGTAAGCACACCGTTTCTCCATTCAATTACCGTCTCATATTTTTGATTTCCTGCAGTTCCCTTTATAGGGTGCTCGAGAATATATTTCATTTATAATCGTTTCTTAATTTTCCAGAAGTTAACAGTGGACTTTTTGCCGGTCACAACCGTAAACTGACTGATGATGGATCTGTCAAATTGATCCTCAAAATCAGTTCGACCAAATCTCTTTGTATGTTTCAGGATAACGCCTGAACTGTAAATGCACGTAGGGGCAAAGCGGTACGATTTTTAAATTATTAGCCCTCGCGTAAGCCACCAGTTCATCGAGCAATAATTTTGCAAAGCCGTGACCCTTGAATTCAGGTTTAACTTCGGTGTGGTAAACAGTAAGTTTTTCTGTTGAGATCGCCATGGTCATCCGGCCGGCTTTGATCCCGTCCGAAAACAACTGAACCTCCCCATAAGGGGCTTTTCTCAGTACAACTTTTGTATTTTCCATTATTGAATAATTATTTTAATTGGTAACCTTTTCTAGAATACTCAATGCTCCGGAAGGACACTTATTCACTTGTTCGATGAGCTCCCTTGTTGATGCATTCTGTGCCTGAACCCAGGGTCGTCTGGTTGGATCATAAACGGCCGGTAAAGTTTTTACACATATGGCCGAATGAATACATAATTTGGGCTGCCAAAGAATGGTGATTTCCCCGTTAGAATAATTAATTTTTTCCATATTTCCTTAACAAACATATCAAATGAGTGGGTCGAAAGGGCGCAAACATGCGCTTCCGATTAAACATACCTCTGTTCATTTTGATAAAGGTCTTTAATATCCTAACAGCAAAGGATGATCTATGCCTAAAAAAAAAGTAGACATTAGTCTACCTACAGGTATGGTGCTGTACTGACTTACCTATAAGATAAATGTCGCCCGATGCGATCCAGGACATCTTTGGAAACAAGACATAAAAAGCGATAACATGTTCTGGAAACCTGGCAGAAGTTCACGATAAAAATCGGCAAACTCACCGTATCGCTGCTGCGCACTGGAATTGATTGTTGAGGTAAAGGCTAGCTAAGGTGGTGTAGAAATGGGCGCTATACCATTGAGCTGTTTCTCTTCCTGAAAGTACAATGTGTTAGAAAACTTTGTTATCCAGCATATTTTCCTCATCGCACCTGTGACAATGAAAGGAAAATGCTTGCATTCAATGCCGGCCATTATCCCGGAAAAAATGTATCACCTAATAATGTAGATATATATCTATTTTTTTTTTAGACCTAAATCATCTTTTGCTTTTTTGATGATGCTGAACTTTGGATTCGTTAAACATCAAGCCCGTTATGCAGACGACCAATAGCTATTCTTTATTCGATTGCGAGATTGCTATATGAGCTCTTTTAAGCCTTGCAATCGGCAAAGGCTTAGGGTATGACGGTGAGACTGTAAAAAACCAATTTAAAAGCTAATAAATAATCACTTAAATCTACAATAACATGTCAAACAATCAAAAAAAAGGGCTGGAAGCATTGTTACGCCCTGAAGACAGTATTCTTGTACTCATCGATCATCAGCCATTTCAGTTTAGTAATCTGAACAGTCACGAACCGACAATGATTATCAACGCAGTGACCGGCTTGGCCAAGGCGGCAAAGATTTTCAATGTGCCAACCATTCTTACTACCGTGCTCGAGGAAAGGGGAGGATTGCTTATCAAACAGATTCAGGATGTATTTCCAGAACAAAAACCCATTAACCGTACCTGGATAAACACATGGCAGGATCCTGCTGTTACAGACCTTGTTGCAGCAAGTGGCCGTAAGCAGTTAATCATTGCCGGATTGTGGACAGAAGTATGCGTGGCCATGCCGGCGATTCAGGCTGCCGCAGAAGGATATGATGTCTTCGTGGTAACCGATGCCTGTGGCGGGGTATCCGTTGAAGCTCACGATATGGCAGTCCGCCGTATGGTCCAACATGGCATTACGCCGATTAACTGGCTTGCTGTTAACTCCGAGTGGCAACGAGACTGGGCCCGTGTCGAAACAGCAAACCAAATGGGCGGACTGATGACCGAACATGTTGGCGCAACCGGCGTCGCATTCAACTGGGAACTGCAACTGCTTAATACACCAATACCCCAAAAATAAGTATAGTCAACAATCTGCCTCCTGATGCTTATCAGGAGGTAGTTTTCTTACTGATAGAATCGGCCAAGATAAAGTTGTTATACTACTCGTAATCAGCTAACTCATGCCCGAAATGCAAACTAAACTTCAAAGAAGATACTAGACACTGATCCTGCCGGACTCATATTTTAATCATCTTTATATGCTGATGGGAATATAAATAGGAGGGTTGTATTGGTGATGCTGATTTTGAAAACTGTTTAAATTCGAGCCTTGGTCCCGCTGGCCACACCTTCTATAGTAGAGATCAAAATTTAAGCTATTTGTTTAGCTGAACGAAAACCGGCCTGACTGTTTAGTAAATGGCGCCAACAAAGGAATAATCTATATCAGGGCATAATAATGGGTGACAACCTTAAGCTCTGATGGATTAATTAATCCGTATTTAACGCCAGTTATTGAATAGATGGTTTATAATTATAAAGAATATGCTGGATATTGTTATTTCATCAAGACTTGCAGAAATCTCAGATGGTTTTGCCGTGAGACGGATCTTACCCTATCAATTAAGGCGGATGGTCGGACCTTTTATTTTTTTAGATCATGGAGGACCACTCGATATGCCAAAAACCGCACCTAGTAAAATGGATGTTTTGCCACATCCTCACATAGGCCTTTCAACGGTAAGCTATTTATTTAGTGGTGAAATCATGCACCGTGACTCCCTCGGCGTAGAGCAAGCAATTAAACCCGGGGAAGTAAACTGGATGACTGCCGGCAGCGGTATCTCCCACAGTGAACGTTTCGAAGATCCAGCCCTCAGAGCGGGAGGAAAATTGGAAATGCTTCAAACTTGGGTCGCCCTACCAGAGAAAGACGAAGAATCAGCGCCTTCTTTCAGGAATATGAAAGCAGAAGAGCTGCCCGTTTTTACAGATAAAGGGATATGGATGCGCCTGATAGCAGGAGAAGCTTTTGGGCTTAAAAGCAATCTTGAGATTACCTCCCCTTTATTTTATCTTCATATTGAGTTGGCTAAGGGATCCCGCTTCGGTATTCCCAGAGGCCATAGTGAGCGGGGTGTATACATCGTAAAGGGCAGCGTTGTTGTCAATGGTTCCAGATACTTGCAGGGCCAGCTATTGGTTTTCAACAATGGCGTAGATCCGGTAATTCAGGCGGACGAAGCAACCACGCTGATGATGCTGGGTGGAGAACATTTGGGACACCGATATATCTGGTGGAATTTTGTCTCTAGCCGTAAAGAACGAATCGAGCAAGCCAAGGAAGACTGGCTGCAGGGGCGTATAGCGCTACCACCAACAGATAATACCGAATTTGTTCCCTTACCCGAGACACACTCGAGGCCTTCAGAAGGACCACCTCCCAACACGCTCTCTTAGTTCATCAAAAACGGGTACTTCTGAAAAGTTTTATAGTAAGTAACAAACAAAGCAAACATGGAAATAGGAATTGATAGTTTTGCTTCGGCAATGTATGGAAGTCATGAGTTGGGTAGTCAACAGGCGATGGAACAGTTGCTGGAGCGGATAGTAATTGCAGACAAGGCCGGGCTTGACGTTTTTGGCATTGGTGAACACCATAAAAAAGAGTTTCTGGATTCTGTTCCTGCGGTTATTCTTGCAGCAGCTGCAGCCAGGACAAAAAAGATTCGCTTAACCAGCGCGGTGACTGTTTTAAGTACTTCCGACCCGGTCAGAGTATTTCAGAACTTTGCCACCCTTGATATTATTTCGAATGGCCGGGCAGAAATTGTGGTAGGTCGTGGTTCGGCAGTTGAAGCATATCCACTGTTTGGATATCAACTTAATGACTATGATGCTTTATTTAAAGAAAAACTTAATCTCCTGCTAAAGATTCGTGAGGAAGAATTTGTTACCTGGTCTGGAAAATTCAGACCAGAGCTGAATAACCAACCCGTTTATCCCCGCCCCCTGCAGAAAAAGCTACCCGTTTGGGTCGGTGTAGGTGGAACACCACAATCATTTGTGAGAGCTGGTACCTTAGGCTTACCACTCATGGTAGCAGTGATTGGGGGGGAGACCGAACGCTTCGCGCCGCTTATTGACCTCTACAGAAAGTCAGGTCAAGAAGCTGGATTTGCCCCGCAGGAGCTCAAAGTTGGTTTACATTCTCCGGGATACGTAAGCAAAAACGATAAAACAGCTATTCAGGAATACTACCCGGGCTTTATGGAAACATGGACAAAGGCTGGGCGTGAACGGGGTTGGCCGCCGGTTACCAAGAACCAGTTTGATGAGATGATAGCACCTCAGGGGGTATTGATTGTAGGCGGACCTGAGACTGTAGCCAAGAAACTCCTTCGGCATAGTAGAGCTCTGGGTGGTGTAGACCGGTTTACCTTCCAGATGGATATTGCAGGACTAAACCATCAGCAGCTGACCCGTTCCATCGAGCTTATCGGAACTGAGGTGATGCCTATTTTGAAAAAAAACCAAGACTAAGAAATGAATTGTTATATAAAATCTATTCAAGAGAACTAACATCCGATATGAAAAAGAAAAGCAGTTTTTCCACTCAAGGCCAAAGAGCTGACATTGGCGACCTGGTTATATTCCGAATACTGGCCAATAGATATGCCGATGCGGTAGGCCCATTTGTTTTTTTGGATCACATCAAGCCGATGATTCAGACAAAAATAAATAAAGAAGGAACCGGCGCACACCCACATCGAGGAATTGCCACCCTATCCTATATTCTCAATGGAGAAGATGAACATTTCGATAGTGCTGAAAATTATGCAAAAGTTCATTCAGGAGGTGTTCAGTGGATGAATGCAGGCAATGGGATCATACATGATGAAACGCTTAATTTTGATTCCAGAACAGAATCAAAACTAATGCATGCATTTCAGTTCTGGATCAATTTGCCTGCCGAAATAAAAGCTAAAAAACCTCAGTATATGGCTATTGAAGCAGAAAAAGTTCCATTTAAGGAAATAGGTGAGGGAGCAGGCTGGATTAAGGTCATTGTTGGAGAATTTCAAGAGTTGCGATCATCGATTCCAAATTTCTCCACCCAGTTTCTTTATCATATTCACTTGATGCCGGGCGCCTCGTTTACCCTGGATTTTGAGGATAAAACCGAAGTTGCCGCTTACATGCCCATAATGTCGGCAAACATAAACGATGAACAATTCAAAGCTGGAGATTTCGTCGAATTTGACCGAAATGCCGGAACCATTGAGCTCAGCAACAACAACCCTGAACCCTGCGATTTTATCGTCTTTGGCGGTGACACCTATCAGGAGCCTATTTTTGCAGAGGGGCCATTTGTTATGAACTCAAAACTTGAAATCGCCGAGGCATATAAAGACTACTACAATGGACGGTACGGAACCATTGATTATGAAAAGCAAAGGTCTAATAAATAGTTCAAACAGCAGTACAGTTAGCGAATATCCCGTCTGGATATCGGCAAATACCGGCTTTATGCCGTATTGAGGAACAGATTGCGGAAAACATAGCTCCCTGTACTGCAAATATGGAACGTGTAACTCTAATATGATGCAAGTTACCAGTGAGGCGGGACCTGGAAGCGCTGAAAAAGCAATGAAGACCACTCAGGGTGGTTAAGCCTTTTGATACCGGATTGTCAGACCAATGTTGCCCCTTAATACCATTCCTAAGTTTATCTTTACAAGCTTTCAATTGTTAAGCCGGACTTAGTTGATGAAGTGTGCTCAGGTGGAGCAGGGTATTGTATATCTGGTAGTTATTTCGCTGAAAGGTTTGGATAGCCTTAAATTATCTTTCCTTCAATTCCGATACGGTTTCGAATGTTATTATTTTAGGTAACTAAAATAAATTTTAATCCGCAACAAATATATAAGGGTGTTCCGGTAAGCATGTGCTTTCTATTTTAGACCTGATTGACATCTTATTCGCCGCCTTATTGCATGGTATTATCCATTTGCGATTGTCGTTTCAGCTTCTACTCCTTTATAACGCATCAATAAATCCCTCTATTGCCTGTGTATCAACATCCGCAGGCCGGCAGATCGAATACTTTCAATCTGAATTGCAGGATCTTCAGCCAGATATTTTCTCAATCTTGATACGAAAACATCCATACTTCGCGCTGTAAAAAAGTCGGATTCCTTCCATATTTGACTTAAGATATCCTCTTTGCGGACGAGCTTGCCCAAATTCGTTAATAATAGCGTTAACAACTGACATTCCCGTTCGGTGAGTTTCTTGCGCTCACTCGGACCAATCAATAAAAGCTCCTTTGGGACAAGGATGTAGGTTCCTAATTTATAGGACATAGTCTCCGGCACATGATTAGTCGCCCTTTTGAGTATATTTCTAATCCTGAGAACCAGTTCATCTGCATCAAATGGCTTGGTAATGTAATCGTCTGCTCCAATATCGAGGCCTGTTATGATATCACTTTTCAATTTGCGGGCGGTGATGAAAAGGAAGGGTATTTTCGGGTGGGTTTTAGCAATTTCCATTGCAAAGGTAAATCCATCCTCAACCGGCATCATTACATCAGTGAGTATAATATCGAAAGTTGATATTTGAAGTGCTAACCTGGCAAGCTTGCCATTGGTTCTAAGCTCCACCAAAAACCCATTGAGTTCAAGATACTGTTTCAAAAGCGGCCCCAGATCCTGATCATCTTCTACAATAAGTATTTTTTGACTCATGCTAACGTTAAATAAACAGAAAATATACTACCATATTCGTTAGAATTAGTAAGCTTTAGTTCGCCTCCTATACTTCTTAACGACTTTCTACTTAAATATAATCCAAGCCCCAGCCCTTTGACCGAGTGTAACAGGTTTTGGGGTACACGAAAGAATTTTTCAAATAAATATTTGTGATAACCTGGATCAATTCCAACCCCGTGGTCGATGACATCGATCCGGTAACCGTCCTTGTCTTTTAAACCAGTGAGCTGAATCAAAGAACCTTCAGGAGAATATTTTTTTGCATTCTCAAGGAGGTTATCTAAAACGGCCTCAATCAAATCCCTTCTGCCATGTACGTACTGTGGAATATCATCGAAGACAATTTTAATCTGATGGCTGTTTGATAATATGTTTATTCTATACTCGGAAAGTAAGGTTGTGATGTCAATTCTCTCCAATTCTTGATCTGATATTTTGACTGCACTTTCAAAAACTCTTTCTACAGTGAGTGTAAGCTTTCGGTGCTGCCTTTCTAAATTATTGATCAGTTCCAATTGTTTAGGCCTATCATTTTCGTAAGTATTTAATTCGAGGGTTTTAAATACAATAGCCATAGAGGTCAAAGGCGTTTTGAGTTCATGGGTGATATTGTTGACAAGATCTTCACGCAATTCTGTGATTTTTTGCTGCCGCTGAGCTGAACGAAATACCCTATAAAATACTGCCACTACTGCAAATAATAGTGTCAGTGAAAGCATTCCAACCAGAGCCATTTGCTCAAATGCTGATATCGCTGTTGATGGCATTTCAAAAAAAATCAAGTTGTTGTAGGTGATTGCCAGGGTATCTGTGCCGATATGGTCAGTGATACCGTTATTCTGACCCAAAGAAATAACTTTAAAGCCTTTCGTTTTAGGTTGGCTCAGTATTTTTTCCTGATCGGTAAATCTTAGGATTATCGGTGGTTTTTTCGCAGACCTTATCTCAATCTCCGAATATCCTGTTTTAAAAGAAACATGACCACCCAGTCCATTTACTGCTAAATTAATCTTTAAAATGCTATCCAGGCTATTCATAACTTTCTTGTCCTTTTGATCCAGGATGCGTTTAAATTCAGAACGATCAATCTTTCCGGCATATAATTGTCCGGCAAGCTCTACCAGATTATTCAGATACCTTTTATTGATTTTCTGAACTGATGGGGATCCATAGGATTTCAAAACTGATGACTGTACCTGACTTTGATAGTTGGTCAAATTAAGTTCGTAGGTTTTAACAAGTAGGTAGCACTGAATAGATGCTAAACAAGTGAGGATTGCTATGCAGATATATAGCAATAATCCGTACCCTCTTTTATTTTTCATATACAAATTTAAAGATAAATAATCAGGGCAAAGGTTAAGTACCCGCCATTAACATTTCATTAACCCTTCATTAACCAGGAAAAGAATTCTGGAATCTGACATTTGTTGCATCCAAATCAAACCGTTTCTTATTCAGGTGTAAACAGTTTGGAGACTGGACAATAGGAGAGTCTTGTTTAAGGAAGAATAAATACCAAGACGTGTTGACCATGAAGTTAACCATCACAATAAATATAGCATGAAAAAAAATAAACAAATATCAACACAACTGATAATGGCGCTGATTTTAAATATCACTGTTCACGCCCAAATAGTGAAGGAAAAAGTACTGGACTCAATACCAGAATTTCACCTGGATGGCGATTCTTGCGTGATACCATTTATTGAAGATCCCCGCTATATTTTTATAGAAGGCAGCATCGGCAAAATCAAGGGTAAATTTATGTTCGATACCGGTGCAAGACATAGTTTGGCAATTAATAGCTTATATACCAATCTCTCCGGTGGAAACAAAAATGGTGCAGGTTTCAATGGATCGGGAGAACACTTTGATGTCTTTAAACTGGATACAGTTCGAGATATCCGAGTAGGCAAACAACTTTTATTTCCACTGGTCGGCCCTGTATCCCTTCATGAGCAAAAAGGTATACAAGAAAACTTGATGCCTGATTTTCTAGGCCTCATCGGGTATGATTTCTTTAAAGGATATTTGATTGAGGTCGATTATAAAAATCACAGGATAGCGTTCTACAAAAATACCATTAAAAGAAAGGAAAGCCAGGATTTTTTGACAGGTGAAAAAGTAATAACTGTCTTAGATCTCAAAGCCAGTCTACTTCCTAACCATCCCCTTACAGACGTGAACATCAATGGTACTATGCTGGAGGCCAGTTTCGATACAGGCACCCCTGGAGTATTATATCCAACAGAGGATTTTAAAAAGGAAATCAACGGAAAAGGCATCTTGAGTGAAAAAAATAAAGAACAGGAAGCACGTTTGATCGGTATTGAATTCTCAAATGGATATAAGGGTTTTAGCACCCAGATCCACGTACTTTCTCCAAATGAAAGTGCCGGTATCAGAAAAGTAATCGGTTTTAAAACACAGAATATACTTTCATTGGGTCATGGTTTTCTATCTCAGTATAAGACCATATGGGATTTTGAAGGGAAGAAACTATACCTTCTGGAACGGTAAATAGCGCAGCGACCGCTTGGTTTAACGATGAGAAGCAAGACTAAAATCGCCTTTCTTCATATAACATTGTAGATATTGTGATCCTTTTTACAAGTTTATGGTGTTGAATATTAACTTGCTAACTATAAGTGTGTTATGTGTGTACCTCGCATCGGGATGTTCCGTTCAGCATTTGGAGCTTTGGTTTCTTTGTTAGCTTATGTAATCATAAAACATTATTTTTGCATCAAATTATTCATGAACAATAATTATCAATTATCAGTTAAACTTTGGGGGAGATATGCACGAGTCATTCTTTGACTATTTAAAAAAATTTAATTCTGAACCATTGACCGAGGAGGAGAAATCGGTATTTAAATCCGTTCTGATACCCTCCAGGTTAAGAAAAAGACAATACTTTCTGCAGGCGGGAGATGAGTGTAAAAATTTTGCTTTCATTATCAAAGGTGCCATGAGGCGCTACACCGTAGATGAGAAAAGTGTGGAACACATTGATATGCTTGCTATTGAAGATTGGTGGATGGGAGACCGCGAGAGTTATGTCATGTCAACACCAAGCATCTACAACATTGAGGCGTTCGAAGCCACTGAAATACTCACCTTAAACAGACCCGATTCTCTTATACTCAGAGCAATACCGGTGTGGTGTGAAATGCTGCGCCAGTTGGATGAAAACAACAATGTGGCCAATCAAAAGCGTATTGCCTCCTCAATAAGTTTAAGTGCCGAAAAGCGGTATGTTGACTATGCAGCCAGATATCCTAAGTTCGTTCTCAGGTTTCCACAGCACTTTATCGCATCTTATCTTGGCATTACAAAAGATACTTTAAGCCGGATTAAACGAAATCTTCTTTTGAAGTAAAATGGTAAAATAACCTTTATGAAAGCAGAATTTTCTCTGCTTTCATATATTGGTGGATTATAGTCCGTGGCAAAATATTTCTGTCTCTGAGCAATATTAAACTTGAACACCAAAATACCAGAATCAATACTTTTTTTTGTTTTTATGTGTTTTGATTTTCAATTGCTTACGAAATACCTTGTGATTACTGGTCTGTCGCTAATTTCATCCCAGATTAATTTCCAGCTTTCTGTTTCAACAACATTAACTTCTTTTTGACTTTCCTTTTCTTGAGCCTGAAAATGGACCTGAAAACGTATGTCAAATCGATTTCTCTCCGTTTCGTCAATTATCAAATTTATAACTTTATGTTTTGTTGGTGCTTTTAATTTTGATCTTATTGAGTCATACCAGCCATTAAACTGGGCGTGTCCTTTCATGCTGCCATATTCGGGAAATGTGAATTCAATATCTTTATCAAGGTATTGAATAAAGTAACCGTTCTCATCCAGTCTGTCAAAATGACTAAACCATTTGTGAAGAAAAGTTTCTACCTTTTCCTTATTCCCTTTAGAGAAATCCTGAATTTTTTCAATGAGTTTCTCTGCATGAGCAATCGCATTTTCTTTTACTGCCGATATGGAGTTGAATACTCCAGGAACGTAATTATTTTGATAAGAATACAATGGTAGATTGTAAATCATTTTTGTATGATAGGCAGTCTGTTGCATTGGTTTTACAATATCTTCAACACTGAAACGATTATAACCAACAGGTGAAAAAGAATCTTTTGGACCTCCTAAAGTAATACTTTGTAAAAAATGTTTGCCCCTAAGTTTATCTCCGCCCGAACCGTGAGCGAATCCCCAACTCAGCACATCATCCAAATATTTTTTTAAGATAGACGGTGTAGAGTACCAATACATAGGATGTTGAAAAATCAGAAAATTTGCATTGAGCAATGCGGTCTGCTCTGCCTGTATGTCAATTTTATAATCAGGGTATAACGATTCAAGATGACGCACCTCTAGATGAGATTCCGGAATGGTTTTTTTAATCTGTTCAATGATTGTTTTATTGGCTATTGAATGCTCCAAGTCTGGATGCGAGAGTATTACCAAGAATTTCCTGTCATAACCATTTGAAAAGTTGACGTGAGTAGTCGAGTTTTTTGTTGTCATTTTTAAACTATATAATTTACAGTTGCAAAACTATTCCTAAATTTGTACTCGATCAATAACTGTCAAACTTGACAGTTTAGAATAATTTAAGATGAATGACAAAATATCCATATCAACTTCTGTAATTAGCGAATTAAAGTTTCATTGTGAAATGGATGTGGCAATGCATTATGTGGGCGGAAAATGGAAAACCGTGGTGCTTTGGTACCTTATAGAAGATAAAAAAAGATTTAATGAAATAAAAAAACTTATCCCAAATATTACTGAAAAGATGCTTTCAATTCAACTGAAGAGCTTAGAAGAGGACGGGATTATAAAAAAAGAGGTTTTTAATATAAAGCCTCCCTTAAAAGTCGAATATTCCTTAACAGATTTTGGCAGAACACTTATTCCTTTACTGAAATATTTGGTTGACTGGGGGCGTTTGGTTGTAGAGAAAAAGTCGTATTCAATACACACCAAAAAGTAATCGCGGACTCATTTCGTCAGCGGCATTGGGCTAGAATAATAAATCTGTTAAAAAATGTCAGTTATCCAGCATTTCTTCGGAAAGCCCGTCATCTCATTACAATATGAAGTCATTTTAAAAAGCACAATCCAAATAAAAAACTACCTTCTCATTCTGATATCAGGTGATCGATTCTCCAATCACCAACAAAGCACGTTGCGATTTTATCATAGGCACTCTTATTGTTTTCCAAAGGATCATTGACAGCTGTTTAATGACTATGCCCGCTGTAGAACAAATACAGCCTCTGTCGCATTTCAAAATTCAATCCATCGTCCCATCTTGGTTAACCGCCACAGTTTCGATCATGCAGTATTCACTTTGATTTTATAAGGTCAGAACATTCCTTAAGGACTCTTTTGAGACGAATAGTCAAAAAGTTGATCAGATTTTTATCAATAGAATAACTTACTTTATTGTATCACCAGATCTAAACTGTACTCCTTTTTGGTTAAAAGGAAGTTTTATGAGCTTGAGTTGAGCAGGACATGGACTTCACAAAGCTTTTCTGCAGTAATTTATGGGATTTTTGATTTGACAAGCCTGGTTATATGGTCAAACACAAATAAGAACGCTGACCATCTTCAAAAATGTCCGAAAAGGGTCAGCCGACTCATGACGTTATAGCTGAGTTCAGTTGGTGAATAAATAATAAACTGAAGGTGGATCCCATAGTCCGTTCCATCAAGCTAAAATCAAAAAGGAAATATTAGTCAAAATATCCTTGATACAACAATATACTTTTAAGAATACAGATAAAACCAAATATAAAATTACAAGATGAAATTGAAAACGAACAATGCGGCCAAAGCCATAGCGATAATGGTGGTGGCAATAGGTATCATCTCAGCCTGCAAGAAAAAAGAAAGTATAAAGATTCCGGAAAAGGAAGAACCCCCTGTGGAATCCGCTATTCTTCAGCTTACTCCAATAGGCGAACTCAATCAGGGGTCATCATCAGTTAATTCACACGCTGATGTTCTGTCACGCTCATCCTTAAAAATGGACTTTAGAAGCTTTATAGGATTAGGGAAAACCGACCTTGGAGTTGACAATCCGAGATATCCCAGGATCAAGAGGATGGCGAATGGGAGTTATATTATTTTTTATCACAACTCATCATCCACCGTTGGAGCTTCATGTGATTATGCAGTAAGCGAAGACCTTAAAAAATGGAATCCGAAGGGTAAGATTTTCGAACCATTTGCCATTGTTGACGGAGGCGGCGCTTCAAATAGACGCGCCTTCTCGACTTGTGATGCCCTGGTGTTAGCCAATGGAGATATTCTAGCAATAGCTTCTTATCGCGCGGAGAACCGTTATACCCAACTGACCAAAGATGCAGGGCTGGTAATAAGACGAAGCAAGGATAATGGCAATACCTGGGGTGAACCGCTTCAGATTTACCAGGGGGTCAATTGGGAACCTTATCTTTTGCAACTTCCATCGGGAGAAATTCAATGCTATTTCACAGATAGCAATCGGACCTTTGTGCAATCCAACGACACCGGTACAGCAATGGTATTGTCAAGCGATGGAGGGAATACCTGGACGCCATCCTTTGGCTCGGTACCTTATTATGTGTTGCGCACCGAGCACATTGTAAATGGGAACAAATATTTTAATAATCAGATGCCGTCAGTAATTAAATTAAACAACAGCAATGAATTGGCGGCAGCTATGGAAGCTAATATCGGAGGTTACCATATTTCATTTGCTTATTCGGGTGATACCGGTCAATGGCCGCGGCTCCGCGTGGACCAGCAGGGACCAACAGACCGAAATGACCTGGCCTTTCTGGGAAGTGCACCCTACCTTAGACAATTCAAGTCTGGCGAAACTATTCTTTCCTATAATCAGGCGTCAAGGTTTAGGCTAAAAATGGGAGACGCGAAGGCTCGGAATTTTGGTGAAGATTATTTACCTCCTCTGTTCACAAGTGGGTATTGGGGATCATTAGAACTTTTAGATAACCATCAGATAATAGGGGTGATGCCAAATACGGACAAAAAGGAAGTATCGCTGGCTAAATTCATACTTAATCATAGCATCAGGGCAACGCAAATTACCGTTACGCCCGATGGAAATAACAAAGAGTGGCTAAAAACGGATGAAGCGCTTTTTGTGGGAGAGAAGTCACAGGCACAGGCGACTCTGCGGACTGCACAGGACAGTGGTAATATATATTTCCTGATCGAAGTGCTAGATGAATCCCTTGCTGTTGAGGACTTTGTGACTTTATTTTTAAGCCCCGCCAGTAATAATTTGAGTACAGGCGCCTTTAAGTTAAGGTTTTCTCATACCGGACTCAAGGATGTTCAAGTGTACAACGGCAATTGGGTAAACGGAAACCTGGATGCAACGGTTAAATCCGGTTATAGGGGAACACCTTCTCAGAACACCGACAAAGACCACGGATACATTGTCGAAATCGCTATTCCAAGATCCAAACTGAATATTCAATCAGGGCAATTATTAACAAATTTTTCCCTCAATGAGAATGGTCAGGGAGAAGATGCAATTGCTAGTTCCACCGCTACAAGTACCCAGAAGTGGATACCTATAGTTGGTCTATAGCCATCGCAAGATATCAGGATCAAGTCAAAAAGCTGCAGCGCATAGTGTGCAACATGAGTGGATTACCAGTGTTGCTACACTATAGCCTGTCGGTATATCCGAAATGAAAAAGTATTCATAATAAAAAAAAATCCGGTGCTTTCACATATTTCACAGGGCGCTAGTTTGAAATATCCTTTGGGGCATCAGCATTAGTGGTCAAGCGTATCTAAGAAACGGTATCTTTAGTTTTCTTAAACGGAACCAGGGTCACGATGGCTATGGGCGATAAAGCTTAGAGTACTTCAGTTTCGCGATGATTAGCAGAGCAGCTTCCCTCCGAATTTGGACTGCTACGAATTCTATTGATCAAGGTAGAGGTCACCGTCGGTGATTTTCCATTTGATTTCTTCGCTTGGTTATTTAATTTAAATAGTTGCTATCTTATAACCTTTTTGATTCTAGCATCAGCAGATTGAAAGTACTTGTATCAACTGCTAATTCCAGATCCCGGATTCCTTTCACCTTACTCAATTTGAGATCTACGATTCCTGTTAGCCGTGGAGACACATTTTCATTACTAAAATGTGTATGCATTACGTACTTCAACTGACCTAATGCATCAGTGAAAACATCACCATGACCTGTACCGTTACGATTGAAATTGGCCCGGCTGATCAGCGGATTTGCCTTATGTTTTTTCCATGGACCCCTGGCAGAATCTGATGTGGCATACCCCACAGCATAGTCCTTGTTTCGAAAATCATTCGCCGAATAAAGCATGTAGTAAACACTGTTCACCTTTAGGACAGTTGGCCCCTCGGTAACTGACCAGGAAGAAAATGCTGTGTTCTCCCAGTTTTCCGTTGCAGTAATACATTCATTTTCGGTCCCCTTTATAATGTCCGTAAGATTGGACTCCATTTCTGAAATAAAGATTTTGTTTCCTTCTTTAAGTTTTACGTGGTATAAATAAGCTTTGCCGTCCGTGTCAAAAAAAATAAAAGGATCTATCTGTTTTCCAATTCCCGACAAAGGCCTGATCTCATTCTGTTTAAAAGGACCAAGCGGGCTATCGCTGCTTGCGATGGCGATTTGCTCATCGGCTGTATAAGCCATATAGTAAATGCCACGATACCTGAATACTTGCGGAGCCCAAAAACCGGAGCGACCAAATGAATCGCCCTTTGACAATGCATATCCTTTACTTTTGCCTACCGGTCCCTTCCATCTGACCAGATCTGATGATTCGTATACCAGAAACCCCTGGTTTCCACTTGTACCATACAAATAATATCTTCCTTTGTCTGCGAAAATGGTTGGATCGGCCAGCCGAATGGTTTCATCCGTCCTTGGAACTGCTGTTCCCCCAGACTGATTCAGAGGGCTGCAAATCATTGTAACAGGGATCATTATGGATAGAAAACAGGTTATAAAATTAAATCCAGGCATAATGTGATTCAAAGTGACAGGTTATTATGTGCCTCGTTTTCAGACAGCTTTCTCTGAACAGTTTCTGCATCCCCTCATGTGGCGAAACATTTTCAGATGAGATAAAGATAAATAATATCCTCTATATTTTCTTGACTTCCCACTGGTACCGGGCTCAGGGGTTGTTGGATGCTCTTGCTTTTCCCTTAAATTTCAAAATGAATACGATAGGGCGTATACAAGACGGTTGAACTGTAGGAAGCCGGATTTAATACCGGCATTTGTTTGCCCTGACACCGAATCAAACAAAATTTGTTTCGGTATGTCAAGATTCTGATGTTGTTTTCGCAGCTCATTTAGATACAAAAAGCAGAGACATTGAACAATTTTGTCTCATAATTTTTTTGATATTAAGTGATATTTGGTCTGGCAGGATATGTATAAACCATGAATATCAGAATCGCTTGACGTGAAATCGGTAAAACATGGATCCTGATCAGATTTGGGGAATTATGGGATTGATGCACTAAACGAAACCTTTCATTGCCACGACATGAATCATCGAACTTGAGCACCCAGGTGTTGCAAAACTGACCTGCACCTGGTGCCGTACCGAACATAGCAAAAATCTGACTAAATCTTTCCTAATGACTTTTCTCAGCATATGAACCTATCAGAAAAACCCGCAGTGACCCTAAAGCTATTGGCTATGAAACTTCAGATGTCAGTGTCTTCGATATCAAAGGCTTTAAGTAACCACCCTTCAATGAATGAAGGCACCAGGTCCCGTGTACAAAAAATGGCTGAGCAATTGCGCTATACGCCAAATAACTGGGCAATCAACCTTCGAAAGGGACGAACAGGAATTATCGGTATAGTCGTCCCAAGCCTGATGGATCATTTCACTGTCAAGGTATTTTGCGGCTTGGAGCAGTATGCTTCCAAAAACGGCTATCAGCTGGTGATCTCACAGACTTTTGATAGCACGGAAGAGGAGATCAGATTAGCTAAGAAATTTTTCGATATTAAAGTGGATGGTCTATTTGTAGCAGTCTCTGCAAATACCACCTGTTTTGATCATTTCAAAGATTTCGAAAGGAATAAAATACCCGTTGTTTATTTCGGTAAAGATCCACTCTATATTACAGATTGTCACAAAGTATTGGTCAATACCTTTCAGGCAGGCTTTCAGGCCACTCAATATTTGATAGATAACGGCCATAGCAATATTGCCTTCCTGAATGGAATGACTTCCGAAAGGCGCACCGGTGATAGACTTAATGGATATATAAGTGCACTCAAAGAAAATAATCTATTCACTTCAGGGGATTTAAATGCCTGTACGGATTTTGAGAATAAAAGATTGGACGAAGTAATTGAAAATCTCTTTCTCAAACCGAAACATTTGCCGACTGCACTGCTTATAGGTAACGAATCTGTTTTTTTTGAGGCCTTTGGCAAACTGAATACACTGAACCCCGATCTTGCACAGCATATCAAATGTATAATTTTCGGCAATACATCACTTTCGCAATATTTGCCAAATCCACCATGGCGCTCAGTAGACGAAAACGCTGAATTTCTGGGCTACCAGGCGATGGTACTGATCCTGAAGTTAATCAATAACCGCATCGGTTTACTGGACTACCAAAGAATTTTGGTTGATTGCGATCTAATAAGCGTATGATATCGATCAAATCGATTTATAGGGCCAGTTTCCCCGAAATCGGATTAGCTACGGGTTTTAATAACTCTTCCGCGCTTGCAGAAATGATATGGTGATCTCGGAATTCCTGTTGAAATATCCGGTTCCACAGGATCCCTTGGCTCATTTGACTAAATTCTGATCTTTGCCAAAGCACGCATCACCAATGAAATTTTCAAATAGATGACCATCCTCTCAGTCACGAAAAAAATAAAAAAGCGGAGTTTTTGTTTTATCGGTTCGCACTGTTTCGGGTTTTGATGATTTGAGATGATAAGGGAAGAGATTGAAATAATTTTAATCCTTTGTTTCTTTTAATTTGTGAAGTTAAGATCGCTGATGAACACGATTCACATTATTCGCTCGGAAATTAGTGAAGACCGGTCTTTTTACGATATGAATATGCACAGAAGAATCTTTTTAAAACAAACGGGTCTGGGGCTGGGAGGATTGGTGGCCGGTCAAAGACTGACAGCCATGCATCATCCCCCTGAGTTAATTAAAGTAGCAATCATTGGTTGTGGAGACAGGGGAAAGGGCATCATCCATATTCTAAAGTCGATGCCTAAAAATTTTCAGATAACGGCAATTTGTGATGTTTTGACCTCTAAAATCACTCAGGCGAAAAAAATGGACCAGAGCGGGCTATGGCAAGCTTACCAGGATTTCGATAAAATGTTGAGGGTAGAAAAACTCGACGCAGTTGTCGTTGCTGTTCCTTTACACCTTCACTATCCTATTGCTGTAGCAGCCATCCTTAAAGGATTGCATTTGTATCTTGAAAAAACCATGACCTATAGTATCGACCAGTCACTTAATCTGGTTCGGCTAATGGAAAATCGAAAAGGGCAGATATTACAGGTAGGACATCAGTATCGTTATTCTCCACTTTATTACAAGGTCAAAGACATGATTGATAAAGGTTACCTAGGCAAGATCACTCAGATAGACTGCAGGTGGGACAGAAATGGGGACTGGCGTAGGCCCGTGGAAGACCGAAAGTTGGAACGGCTGATCAATTGGAGGATGTATAAAGCTTATTCGGGAGGTCTGGTGGCAGAGCTGCTATCTCACCAAATTGACTTTATCAATTGGTTGTTTGATGTTCATCCTGATCAGTTCAGCGCTTCAGGTGGCATTGACATTTATGCAGATGGTAGAGAGACATTTGATAATGTTCAGGTTATGTTACGGTATTCCAACTTGGGCCTCATCGGTAACTTTGGGGCCACTTGTGGTAATGCTTACGACGGATATCTTTTTAAGATCAAGGGAACCAAGGGTACGCTGTCACTATTGACTGATGAGGGGATTTTTTATCCTGAAAAAAAAGCAGTGGTTAAGAGAGCTACAGTGGATGGAGTAAGCGGCGCGAGTGAGATAACATGGGATAAGAATGGCGGTACGCCTATTTTGCCGGAAAAAACCAAAGACGGAACCTGGTATGCTTTTGACGATTTTCACAGACGGATTCTGGATGGCACACAGCCCGACAGCAATGTAATAACGGGTGCAAGGACCGCAATCAGTGTCCATCTGGCAAATGAGGCGCTTTATGATCAAAAGATTGTGCGCTGGCCCAGCGAATTGAATTTCTAGCCCTGCCGGTTTAATGGAGCTCGCCTGCGTTGCGCTGTAGGGATTGAATATATTCCTTTGGTGACATCCCGAACTGCTTGGAGAAGGTTCTTCCGAAGTGCTTGTGTGAACTAAAGCCCACCATTTCGGAGATTTCATAAATCCGTAGCATACCCTCACTCAACAATTGAGCTGCTTTTTTTAACCGGGTAATATTGATGAGCTCATTTGCACTTAAATTCGATATCGACTTGATCTTACGATAAAGCGTTGGCCTGCTCATATTCATGCGGTCAGCCAGATAATCAACATCAAGAGCTGGATCATCCAGGCGCTCATTAATCAGGTTTTGAAGCTTTTCCAGAAAAAGTTCGTCGCCTTTTGAATGCGCCATGCTTTTAATGTGTATAAGGGGAGAACTTGCAAAGTAGGCTTTGATTTTATCTCTGTTCTTCAGTAATGAGGCTACCTGGACCTGAAGAAAATCCGTATGGAATGGTTTTTCTACATAGGCATCTGCGCCAATTTCAAGTCCCTGAATAGTCGCCTGAAGTCCCGTCTTTGCAGTCAATAAAATCACCGGAATGTGGCTGAATTCCAGATTGGACTTAATCTTTTCGCAAAGCTCAAAACCATCCATTTCAGGCATCATCACATCACTGATTACCAATTGGATAATTTCATTGTTGAGAACATTCAAAGCTTCGGTACCATTTCTGGCCGTTAAAACATGGTATCTATCACTTAGTACATCATTCACGTATTCCAGTATATCTTCTTCATCGTCTACTAACAGGACAATGAATTTATCGGCCCGTGTTTTCTTTGTAACTGTCTCCGTCATATTCGTTTTTTCCATTTTCCTTTTAAATTGAATTCAATAGCTTGGTGAATAGGTAATTCCAGTAAAAATAAGTTATATCCATCCGCACTATTGATCACCCTGATTTGCCCCCCGTGGAGTTCCGCCAGAGATTTTGATAGCGAAAGACCGATACCAGATCCCTGCTTGATCTGAGTTTCTGTTGCGCGGTAAAAAGGTTCAAATATTTTTTGATGGATTTCTGAGGGAATAGCAATCCCGTCATTGGCAACAGAAATCTCAAAAAAAGCTTTATCGTCATCAGAAATTTTTATACCGATACTGATAGTCGTTTCACTATACTTTATTGCATTGTCGATCAGGTTGCTTAATATCTTGTACAAAGCCTCCGTATCGATATAGGCTTCTATCTGATATTTGGGAAGCTCCAGCTCATAGGTAAGGTTCCTTGATTCAGCGGCGGGCTGAAAGATGATAAAGACTTCCCTTAAAAAATCAGAGATGTCTGCCTTTACAAAATTCAAAGAGAAGCTATGTACTTCTGTTTTGCGAAAATCGAGCAGTTGATTGGTAAGCTTCAATAGTCTGTCCGTATTTCGTTCCATTATTTTGAGTTTTTTTTCAAGGTGTGGGGCACTGGAGGCCTGCTTTAACAAATCACCCATCGGACCTTTGATCAACGTCAGCGGGGTCCTGATCTCATGGGCGATGTTGGTGAAGAACTCGATTTTCGCATGGTAGATCTCTTTTTCCTTCTTGTTCTCGAAACGTTCCATTCTCACTCGGCTGCGATTTTCTATTCTTTTATGATAGGAACGAAATGTATAGACAAAAGCCCCCAGTAAGGTCATGGTATATAAGAAGAATGCCAGGTTGCTTTTATAGTAAGGTGGTTTAATGATAATTTTGATCTTCGGATTACCGATCGTCCAGTCTGAGTTTCCATTGATCAGTGCGCGAATCTCAAAATTATATTCCCCGGGAGAAAGCTTCGTGAAATAAACCTTTCTATTGGTCTTCAGCAGGTTCCAATCCTCACTGATACCTTTCATCCGATAGGCATACTGGGTCATCTCGGGCGATAGGAAACTAATGGCCGCAAAATCAAAACTGAAAGATGATTGCGCATCGTTCAGTACAATTTCATCTGTCTCAAGGATCGATTTTTTCAGCACAGAATCGGAACTCACCCCCGCTTCCCGATTGTTGATTTGAAAGCCTGTTATTTTAAGCGAGGGTTTTGGTCTTTTTCGATTGAAATCTTTAGGATGAAAGCTGATCATTCCCCTTAAGCTGCCAAAGTAGATCTGTCCATCATCATCCTTGAATCCGGAATTGTAATTGAATTGGTCCGACAGCAATCCATTGGAACTGGAGTAAACCTGCATGTTTTTTTTGATCGGATCGAAGTGAATCAGTCCCCTGCTGCTGGTTATCCACAGTTTTTGGTCCTCGTCCTCAATTATCTTGAAGAGGAAGTTACTGGGTAATCCGTCTTTGACTGTAATGCGCTCAAAATTTTTGCTGATTTTTTTATAGCGATTGAGTCCTCCTCCATCCGTAGTTAGCCAGATCTGCTTCATACTGTCTTCGAATATGCCGTTAACCGTATTATGGGAAATGCTCGAAGGCTGATGTTGTAAATTCTGGTATTGAATATAGCCCTTTTCTTTTAAGTCAAATACAACTGCTCCGTGATTAAACGTTCCTGCCCAAATCTTACCTTCTGAATCCTGAGTGATTACGGTGTAAGATATAAACGGTAAGCCCTCTATTAATGAAAAGTTGTCTTTCTTACGGTCATACCGATATAGCCCGACAATGGTGGCCAGTAAGATTTCGCCACTTTTTGTTTTACAAAAGCTTAGTATAAAGCCGTTTTTCAGACCATTTCCTTTGCCATGGGTATAATGCCTGATAACTTTTTTACTCTTCAGGTCCATGATGTCCAGACCATGTTCAAATGTGCCTATCCAAAGCTTACCTTGATCTATCAAAAGTCCATGGATATTCGAATACGACAAGCTTCCGGATTTGCCGTCAGGCAAGTAATTCCGGAACTTGCCGGTGGCGATCTCCAGCTGGTTTAATCCCGCGTCCTCCGTCCCGATCCACAAGTTTCCTTGCTTATCCTTTGTAATTTCCCTCACCGCGCTACCGCTTATAGCATTTACGCCTTTTTGGGGGAAGTATTTTGTGAAGATGGAATACTCGCTCGAACAGTAATTAATACCCCCAAAATATGTGCCTGCCCAAATTCCACGCTCTTGATCTTTGAATAAACTATAAATGGCATTATCCGAAACAGAGTACTGATTTGCAAAGTCTTTTTTTAGCCGGGTAATTTTATCTTTGCTGCAGACATAAATGCCCGATTCGGTTGCTATCCACTGTTCCTGATCAGACACCCGGATCATTTGTCGGACATAAATGGAAGTTTTATCCGGATTGAATGTAAGCAGCTCTTTGGTATATCCGGTGTTTCTGTTGAAACGTTTTATCCCTTGGTTAGCAGTGCCAATCAGAATCTCATTGCTTCCAATATCAAGCGCACAGCTTACCCAACTGTTTTCAGTTGGTCTCAGCCTGCTCATCACGTAATGGGATCTGAATTGGCCGGAGGATACATTGTACTGTTCAAGAGTTCCCTGCATGGTGGTAATCCAGACACTTCCATCTTGCATCACCGAAACGGATGTAGCATCAAAATTCGCGCTTTTTAATTGACTTAATTTTGCGCTTGCAATCCCAAAAATATAGGTTCGTTTGATGGAAATAAACCAAAGATTTCCGTTGTGATCTGTTTTGATATCATTGATACGCAGTCCTTCCGTTCCCTTCACCACAAGAAATTTTTCAGTTTCGGGTATATAAAGATAAATCCCGCGGTTAGTCCCCACCCATAACCGGTTAGCGATGTCATAGTGAAGCGCATATACCAGGTCATTTCCCAAACTGCCTGGCCGATCCGCATCATGGCGGTAGGTCTTGAACTGATAACCGTCGAAGCGGTTCAATCCATCCTTTGTGCCAAACCACATGAATCCGTCCTTGTCTTGTGCGCTGCAAAAAACAGTGTTGTTGGACAGGCCATTCTCGACCTGGTAATGGCGGAAGTAGTATGGCTGCGCTGTGCAATACGCAACAGCAAAACTGAACAAGAGAAAAAAAATCGTTCGTTTCAATTTGATTAGAGTGATTATTCAAATATATCAATTCCAGCTGATCAAAATCAACACCAATCCAAATCTGCCATACAAAGTCTGGATGCCAACATAAACAGGGAGCGCCTCAGGTCTGGCTCAAGGCCGTTTCATGAGGTTTAGCCATAGCACTGATAAAAAAAAGAATCAAAAAGGGTAAATATTGAAAGGATATGTGCTGGGTAGAATCTTTAAATCTGTCATATTTGAAAACGGTTATACAGGTGGTTTAGACTAAATATTCTATTACAGCCAGACATTTGTATACTTCTCAAAACTTAACCAAATATTATGAGAGAATTATTACTCCTTTTTCTTTTGTTTTCTACCACTTCTTATGCTCAGACCTTTACCAATCCGTTGCTTCCTTCGGGCGCTGATCCATATAGTTACTACAAAGATGGGTATTATTACTACACCCATACCACAGGCAACAGAATAGAGCTTTGGAAAACAAAAACGCTTCAGGGACTGAAAGAGGCGTACCACAAGACCATTTGGAAAGCGCCCGAAAAGGGACCTTATTCTAAAGAGATCTGGGCACCTGAGGTCATGTTCCTGCAAGGGAAATGGTATGCCTATTTCGCTGCCGACGACGGAAAAAATGCCAACCATAGGATGTTCGTGCTGGAGAATGCTTCTTCTGATCCATTCGAAGGAGAGTGGGCTTTTAAAGGACAAATTACCGATAAAACAAATAAGTGGGCTATTGATGGAGATGTGATTTCGCTAAAAGAACAGTTGTATATGGTCTGGTCCGGCTGGGAAGGAGACACCAATGGCAAACAGGAAATTTTTATTGCCAAACTCGAAAATCCATGGACTGTGAGTTCAGAAAGGGTGAAAATTTCAACACCAACTTTCGATTGGGAAAAATTCGGTGATTTACAGTCTGCCGGCAACCCAGCTCATGTTGATGTGAATGAAGGTCCCCAGTTTTTGGTGAAAAATGACAAGCTTTTTATTATATACTCTGCCAGTGGATGCTGGACAGATCAATATGCACTTGGAATGCTGTCCACCAGTATTAATTCCAATCTCCTGGATCCAAAATCATGGCTGAAACATCCAAAATCATTGTTCAGTAAATCCGAAACAAACGGTGTGTATGCGCCAGGCCATAATTCTTTCTTTAAATCCCCGGACGGGAAAGAAGATTGGATTCTCTATCATGCGAACGATAAACCGGGTCAGGGATGCGGAGGGTTTCGCTCGCCGAGAGCGCAACGGTTTACCTGGAATAGTGATGGTACCCCAATTTTTGGTATTCCGGTAAAAACAGGCGTAGCCCTTTCAGATCCTTCCAATTAACTGTTAACCAATTTTTATATCATGTTCAAACATTTTTCATTACTGGCATTCCTGATGGTTTCACTAACCACGTGTGCCTTTTCACAACAAAAAAAAGCTTTTGGTTCTCAAGTCTGGCCGATTCAGAAAGCAAATGAATGGTATAGCAACCACAAATGGCTTACCGGAGCAAATTATATCCCCGCCAACGCGATCAATCAACTTGAAATGTGGCAAGAGGCCACTTTCAGCCCGGATCTTATTGACAAAGAGCTTGCTTTAGCTGAAGGGATTGGCTTCAACACCCTAAGGGTTTTTCTTTACAGCAAGGCATACAAACAGGATCCGGCAGGGTTTCTTAAACGAATGGATCAATTTTTGGCGATTGCCGACAAACACCACATCAGTCCGATGTTTGTCTTCTTTGATGACTGCTGGAACAAGACTGCCAAGATCGGAATACAGCCCGCACCGAGAACAGGTATACACAACTCGGGGTGGCTTCAGGATCCCGGAGATCCTGATTCAAAAACAGAAGCCAGCTTTCCAGACCTGGAAATCTATGTAAAAGCAGTGATGAACCGTTTCAAAACTGATAAAAGAGTCTTACTGTGGGACCTTTATAATGAACCGGGAAACCAGGGTAAGTTGGAAACAACGATTCCTTTACTTAACAAAACCATAGAATGGGCACGTAGCGTTAATGCAAGCCAGCCCATAACCATTGGCTTGTGGAGCTGGGGGTTTGAGAAACTCAATGAAATACAATTGGCAAATTCTGATATCATCACTTATCACAATTATGAAGCGCCGGAGTGGCATCAGAGAACGATCGATTTACTGAAAGCGAGTGGCAGACCGCTCATTTGTACTGAGTATATGGCCAGAATACGCAATAGCCGTTTTTCCAATATTCTGCCATTGTTAAAAAAGGAAGGGGTAGGGGCAATCAACTGGGGATTTGTGGACGGTAAAACCAATACCAAATTTGCCTGGGACACTCCGCTTTCTGATGGGAGCGAGCCGGTGGAGTGGTTTCACGAAATCTTCAATCAAAATGGCACCCCCTACCGAAAGGATGAAACCGATCTGATTAAAAAACTAAATGGCAAATAGTGGTTCGGCAATTTCCTTAACAACCCTCTCGCTCTGGCTTTTGCCGCTTTAATTAAGTTTTAAACCGAGGTCTTTTCTTCAGGAAAAGAACTTGCCCAAAGGACGAACGCCTTAACTATATCTAACCAATAATAAACCTAATATTATGAATACAAGTACTTTCACTCTACAGTCAAAGTGGGTCATTTTGATCCCTCTGGTTGTTTTGCTCAGCACCTGTTTACTAGGCCGTGTAAGCGCGTTACCGGCATCTTTCCCTTCGATTGATAGGCGCATCGAAATTGTGGTAACCGGGATAGTTGTGGATCAAAAGACCAGTTCACCTATCCCCGGAGTAACCATAAAGATTAAAAATACCGAAACTGTAACGGTAACGGATAATGATGGTCGTTATAGAATCACTGTTCCAAATGAACAATCCGTTCTCGTGTTTAACTATATTGGATATGATGCACAGGAAAAACAGATCGGTCAGCAAAAGGTTATCAACATCGCTTTAACATCCAGTCAGTCTGATTTGGAAGAAGTAGTGGTGGTAGGGTACGGAACTCAGAAAAAAGCTGACGTGACCGGCTCTGTCGTGAGAGCCAATTTAGATGATTTCCGGAATTCCCCAACCACTAACATAGCCAACCTGTTGCAGGGTACCGTTCCGGGGCTTAATATTGGACAGGTGTCAAGGGCCGGAGCCACACCAAGCATTGGTATACGCGGGCAAAACACGCTGGGCGGAAATCAAAACGTGCTCATCATCCTGGATGGTGTCCAATATAACGGCTCGCTAACCTCAATCAATCCTGATGATATTGCCTCTATTGATGTTTTGAAAGATGCCAGCGCCACAGCAGTATATGGGGCGCAGGCGGCTAACGGCGTGTTACTGATCACCAGCAGGAAAGGGGCAAATGGTAAGACGCGCATAGCGTTTTCCACCCAATATGCCATACAGAGCCCTAATGTTGATCTAAAACCAATGGGCAGGGAAGAGTATCTAAACAACATCAGATATCTGTTCTATGACCAGGCATTTCTCGCACCGAACTACACCGAACCTAATCCCGCTTTCGATCTCGCCAGTAAGGTGGATCCTTCAATGAGAGATGCACAGGGCAACCTGTTGCCTCATGATTTCAGCTGGTTCGATGAAGCGACCCGCCGGGGTTCTGTATCCGATAATCAGCTGAGTGTGTCCGGCGGCACAGACAAGATCAGCTATCTGTTATCTGGAAATCTGACCAGAAATGCCGGGTTTATCAATAACGATCTGTTTAAGAGAAAAGGAATAAGGGCCAATATTGAGACCAAAGCAACCAGTTGGCTGACCATCGGTCTTCAGTCTTTTGGGAGCTTCGTAAATGAAAGTGGCGTGGAGCCCAGCTTTGGAACGATCAACTCCATGTCGCCGATCATACTGCCTTATGATCAGAATGGGAACCTGAAAATCAATCCCTACAACACCAACGTAACCAACCCGCTTCTTAGTTATCAGGCAGATGACTTTGATGTAAAAAACTATTTCTTTGCCAATGTCTACGCGGATGTAAAGTTGCCACTTAAGGGGCTGACCTACAAAATAAACTACGGTAATAACTACCGGGTAGAACTCAAAAACATCTCCAATCAGTATGATGCCAACCTTACCGGAGAGGCTTCGAAAGAAAATACCATCTACTATGACTATACCATTGATAATTTATTGACCTACACGAAAAGTATAGGCAAGCATAATTTCACGGGGACCCTGCTATATGGGGCTATCGAAAGAGAAAACAGCTACACAAGGGCCTATGCTAACGGTTTTTCACGAATTACCCTGGGCTATAATAACCTGCAACAGGGGGTAAACAGATTTGCCATTTCAAATGCATACCGGGAATCCTTGAATTATCAAATGTTCCGGGTAAACTACAATTTTGATAGTAAATATCTGTTTACAGGAACCGTGCGCAGAGATGGTTTTTCAGGATTTGCGGAGAATAATAAGTATGGTATATTTCCTTCTGTCTCTATGGGCTGGGATATTTCCAGGGAACCGTTTTTTAAAATCTCCTGGGTGGATAACCTAAAGCTTCGTGCGGGTTATGGCGTAGCCGGTAACCAAACTACCCGATATTCCTCACTGGCCAATGTGGGGGTAAGCGCCGCTTATGTATTTGGAGACGGTGGCTCCACACAGTTCGGACAACAGGTGAATTCATTGGCCAATCCAGATCTGAGGTGGGAAAAAACAATAGGCCTTAACCTGGGACTTGAATTTACTTTATTGAAAAGCAGGCTTTCGGGAGTGCTGGAATATTATGATACCAAAACAACTGACCTTTTATATTTAGTCAATATCCCGAATGCAACCGGCTTTACAAACATCCGGACAAATGTAGGGGAGTTAAAGAATAAAGGAATTGAGCTTTCACTGAGCTCAAAAAATATTGTTGGAAAGGATTTTCAATGGAGTTCAACATTTAATTTCGCCCGAAATGTAAATAAGGTGTCAAAGCTTCTGGGCGACAGCAACGGTGACGGCGTCGAGGATGACCTTCCGCAATCCGGACTTTTCATTGGTCAGTCTACAGGTGTGATCTATGATTATCAGACCAATGGGATATGGCAGATAGGAGAGAAAATTCCTGCCGGGTATTCTCCCGGCACTTATCGTATCGTGGATCAAAATGGTGATGGACTCATCAACGCCAGTGACCGGACTATTTTAGGTACGAGCAATCCCGGTTACAGAATGAGCCTGTTGAATAACTTTCAATATAAAAACTTTACCCTCACCGTATTTCTAAACGCAGTCCAGGGAAGTGACCGATCGTATCTTGCCGGAAATACCCCGCGCAGGATCAGGGATGATAACGCTATCCGCGAGAATTATCTCAGTGGTATCGATTTCTGGTCGCCCGACAATCCGAATGGAAAATATCCACGCTCGATCGTTTCTGCTACACTCAGCCCATCACTTTATCAGAACAGGAGTTTTGTGAGGCTGCAGGATGTTTCTCTATCCTACAAGTTTAGCGGAAAAGTAATCGAGAAACTCAATCTCCAGAATCTAAACCTCTTTGTAAGCGGCCGAAACCTTGCCACGTGGACCGATTGGGAAGGATGGGATCCGGAGAATGTAATTGATGGACAGACACAGGGGCTCTTAAACAACGGGAGACCTGTACTGAGAAGTTACGCTATAGGACTTAATGTTACATTTTAATTTAAAGAATATGAAAAAGATAGTTATTATCATATTGTGCGCAATAAGTATCGTCAGCTCATCCTGCAAAAAGAACTTTCTGGATGAGGAGCCACTTGATTTCCTGAGCACATCAAATGCCTACGTGAATACAAAAGATTTTGATGCTGCCGTTAACAACCTTTACAGCCGTGTCCGGACCGAGTTTTTTGCTAACGGGGAACAACGTCCCTTTGATTATGTGTTTGGGACCGATCTGGTTTTTGATGGACAGCCCTCTGCCGTCCGACACACCAATATGGTCGCTGCCTATTCGCCCCTTAGTAATGAAATCCCGTTGAGTCACTGGGTGTCACTTTATAAAATCGTGGCAGAATCAAATACGATCATCGATAGAATTCCCAATTCTTCCATGCCCGCTGCGGATAAGACACTGATGGAAGCCAGAGCGAAATTTTTTCGGGGGCTGGCTTACCGGACGCTGGCTTATCTGTATGGTGGGGTTCCGTTAAACCTCAATGAAGTACTGTCTCCTAAAACCGATTTCGTCCGGGCATCTAAAACCGCAGTGCTGGAACAGGTGGTCAGCGATCTTAAATTTGCTGCAGCAAACCTTCCGGCGATAAACGCTGTCCAGGATGGGCAGATCAATAACCTTGCTGCACAGCACCTGCTTTCCGAAGTATACCTTGCATTGGGACAATTCCAAAATTCAGTTGACGCCGCCTCTGCAGTCATCAGTAATCCCAATGTGGCGTTAATGACAACCAGATTTGGCGTTAAACAATCTGATGCCACTAAAAATGTCTATTGGGATCTTTTCCAGCAGGGCAATCAAAACAGAAAAAACGGAATCAACAAGGAAGGGCTTTGGGTGATCCAGTTTGAGACTGATATTCCCGGCGGAGGAACGGTATCGACAGGTGTCGGCGGGTCCTATCAGTTTGAACGTCTTTTCGGTCCCCAGTTCATCAATTTCAGATTGCCCGGAAGTAACGTTCAGCCGTTTTTATATCCGGTCAGCGATTATACCGGTGGCAGAGGCATCGGATGGGCAATTCCGACAAAACACTTTTCTGATGTGGTCTGGACCAGTGATTTTAACAACGACCTGAGGAATGCCCCTTTCAATTTTGTTCGCGAATTCAAAGTGACCAATCCGGCACATCCCAGGTTCGGTCAGACCATCTCCACGATTAATCCACCTGCGGGAATCACTGTTCCAAGACGGGATTTTTACGCTTTTCAGTCCAAAATAACCACACCTGGAGATCATCCCGATGGAATGTTCGAAAACAAGGCCACCTTATTGTTGAAGGCCAGTGCCGGAGCAACTTATGCTGATCAGTATATGTTCAGATTGGCCGAAACCTATCTGCTGCGTGCTGAAGCCTATCTGGGTCTGAGCCAGCTCTCAAATGCCGCCGCTGATATCAACGCTGTGAGAGGCCGTTCGAATGCCTCGAATGTGCTTCCGGCAAACGTAAACATTGATTATATATTGGATGAGCGTATGAGAGAACTTGGTTCGGAAGAAAAACGCAGGATTACCCTGATGCGCCTCGGGCTTATTTTCGACAGGGTTAAACGGTTCAATCCCTATTACACAGACATTGCGGCAACCTACAACCTCTGGCCGATACCGGCTTCAGAAATAGAGCGGAACAATGGTGCCAAACTTGAACAGAACCCAGGCTATTAAACAAAACAAAACTTTATAATGGAAAATTCCAGAAGAAAATTTATCAAACAATCGGCGTTAATAGCTGCTGCCGGCTATGCCGGTACCCTGACCAGTAGTGCAAAGAGTTACAGTCGAATAATTGGTGCCAACGATAGGGTAAGGGTAGGAGCTGTTGCTTTTTCTGACAGATTCAAGGATACCCTTTTCCCTTGCTTTTTAAATCATAGCAAAGAACTAAACTTTGATCTTGTAGGCCTATCCGATTTATGGAGCTATCGCCGGGATCTGGGCGTAGCTCATATTAAAAATAAAACCGGTGCCGATGTGAAAAGCTGCCGGAACAATGATGAGCTTTATGCCATGAAAGATCTCGATGCGGTGATCATCAGCTCCTCAGATTTTCAACACGCACTGCATACCGTGGAAGCGGTGAAAGCCGGCTGTGATGCCTATGTTGAAAAACCCTTCGCTGAAACGATGGACGACGCTAAGGCCGCGTTGAAAGCAGTAAAGGAAACGAACAAAATCGTACAGATCGGTTCGCAGAGGCGAAGCGGGGAAAATTATGTGAATGCCTCGAAATTTATTCAGGACGGGAAATTTGGTCCACTGACTGCGGTAGATCTGGTGTGGAACGTGAACCAGCCGGGCAGGTGGCGCCGGCCTGATCTGGTGGCTAAACTCAAACAGGAGGACACCGATTGGAAGCGGTTTTTGATGAACCGTCCATTCCAGGAATGGGACCCAAGAAAATACCTGGAATACAGACTTTTCTGGCCTTTGTCTTCAGGGATGCCCGGCCAATGGATGTCGCACCAGATTGACACCGTACACTGGTTCACCGGTTTAAAACACCCCCGTAGCGTAGTTGCCAACGGAGGTATCTATACCTGGAAGGATGGAAGAAAAAACTGGGATAGCATGGTAGCTGTGTTTGACTATGGTCAGCCGGATACAACAGATGGCTTTCAGGTAACCTTCACCTCCCGGATGCAAAACAGTGTTGGTGATGTTGGAGAGGTTTACTATTCGAATGGAGGAGAGTTGAATTTAATGACCAACAAAGTGTCTCCCAAAGGTGGTCTGAAAGAAAACGAAGCTCGCGCGATGGGGATGAAGGCCAATCTTTTGCCCGAATTTGATCTATCTAAAACAGCCATTAAAGCAGCAACCGGTGCAAATATGGGAGGCGATCCATTGACGTCCGCACACATGCGCAACTGGATGGAATGCATCAGGAGCCGAAAAACCCCTAACGCTCCCGTGGAGGCAGGTTATTATCATTCAATAGCCCTGATGATGACAAATGCAGCGGTAAGGACAGGCGCAAAAGCCACTTTTGATGAGGCGAAACAGCTGGTGATGGCCAACGGCAAAGTTTTTAAATATTAAACGAAGAGACTGCTCACTGGATCGGATGGTAAAACCAATTATAAATGCTTCCTGGTTAGCCAGATATAGATGACAACAACAAACGATAAAAAAAAATGTTAAAATTAAAAATATACACCTTAATCAGCTGCTCATTATTTTCTTATTCAGCTGTTGCACAAAAGCCACGCCCGCTTTTTGATGGGAAATCTCTCAAAGGATGGAAGCAAGTAGTGGGGAAGGCAAAATATGTGGCCAAAGACGGAATGATTATCGGAACGTCCGTTAAAGATTCTCCAAATTCTTATTTGGTTACCGATAAAGAATATGGGGATTTTGCCCTCGAGTTTGATGTAAAACTGGAAGGGGCTTCCAATAACTCCGGGGTGCAGACCCGAAGTCATATTGACCCGGAAGGGGATGAGGGAAAAGGTAAAGTTTATGGCCGCCAAATTGAAATAGACCCCTCAGAGCGTGCCTGGTCTGGAGGAATATATGATGAAGCACGAAGGCTATGGCTTTATCCTTTATCATTGCATCCCGAAGCAAAATCCCTGTTTAAAAGGGAAGCTTTTAATCATTACAGAATAGAGTGTATTGGAAATGAAACCAAAACCTGGTTAAACGGCAAGCCGGTAGCCTATTTAAAAGATACGGTTGATCAGGCCGGTTTTATCGGTCTGCAGATTCACGGCATCGGAAACAAGTCAGAACTGGAGGGTAAAAGGGTTTATTTTAAAAATATCACTATTCAAAGCGAGAACTTAAAGCCACAAGCGTTTCCCGATGGGCTCTATCAGGTAAATTATGCACCTAATTCATTATCAGAATACGAAAAGAAAAATGGTTATGAACTGCTTTTCGACGGCAAAAGTTCTAAGGGGTGGAAGGGAGCCTACAAAAATGCATTCCCGGAAAAGGGATGGCAGGTAGGGAACGGGACAATTACCGTACAGCCCTCAGACGGTGGAGAGAGTACAAACGGAGGTGACATTGTCACAGAAAAGCAGTTTAGTGCCTTCGATCTCACTTTTGATTTCAGGCTTACCGAGGGTGCAAACAGCGGCGTAAAATATTTTGTCACCTTGAGCGAAGGAAACAAAGGTTCGGCACTTGGACTGGAGTTTCAGGTGCTGGACGATGAAAAACACCCGGATGCGAAACTCGGTAAAAACGGGAATCGCACCCTTTCCTCATTATATGATCTGATAAAAGGAAAAAAAGACGGCAATAATATCCGTAAAATTGGTGAATGGAATACCGGACGAGTTGTTGTCTACCCTGATAACCGTGTAGAGCATTATCTTAACGGAATTAAAACAGTGGAATATATTCGCGGTGACGCTAATTTCAAAGCACTCGTTGCTGAGAGTAAATACAGGAACTGGAAAGACTTCGGACAATCAGTAAGCGGACATATTCTTTTGCAAGACCATGGAAACCGGGTAAGCTTCAGAAGCATCAAGATCAAAGAACTGAAGAAATAAGCTGCGATACTGAATAGGCAGACCCGCAAAACAAGCAATCGATAACAGAAAAGCCTGCCAATGAACGTTATTTTCGGCAGGCTTTTTTATGATAAGTATATTTACCAGGAATTATTGAACTAAACTTTATTTTGCCTGTCGGGTGTTTGATTGATCGCATTTGCGGTGTTACAGACCAAATTTGTGCCTTTTAAAAACAGTTATTTTTACCACCTGACGCTTTTCGGTTTATGCTTCCTGTCAATATTGCCTTTTACCGTCTTTGAGTTTAGCCATGGCAAACAGGAATTGCGACGATAAGTAGTCAGTTGGACTGTAACGGTTATTCAAGCGCACAAGACGGAAAATGACGGCTAAAAAAGTAGATAAATATCAATCGTTTTATGCATATTTTCCGCCAATTTGGTGGCTGCAATTGGGCAACGGAGTTTAACCTTTCATGTTGGGCGGTTGTTTGCCATTGTCTGGTGGTTGCCGGAATTCCTGGAGTTTTTGGTTCCATAATGAATGAAAACCTTTGATCTTAAAAAAAAGGGAAATTATGCACGAGTTATTTTTAGAGTACTTAAAACAGTTCAGTCCAAAGCCTCTTTCGAAGTCTGAGAAGGCATTGATTTTCAGTTCCTTTTCTCCGCTAAAACTAAGGAAAAGGCAATACTTCTTGCAGGCAGGTAACGAGTGCAAACAATTCGCATTTATTGTAAAAGGCGCAATGAGGCAATACATCGTTAATGAAAAGGGTGTAGAACAAGTTGTGGGTATAGGCATCGAAGACTGGTGGATGGGTGATAGAGAAAGTTTTGTATATTCGACGCCAAGCCTGTACCACATCGACGCCTGGGAAGATACTGAAATGCTGACCATCACCAGAGCCGACTCGATCAAAATCAAAAGCATTCCTGCCATCGCAGCGATGATCAGCCAGCTTGATGATAGAAATAATATTGCCAATCAAAAGCGGGTCATGTCCCTGATCAATTTAACTGCGGAGAAACGGTACGCGGGCTTCCTCGCCTGGTACCCTCAACTGGTATCAAGATTTCCCCAGCATATCATTGCCTCTTATCTCGGTATAACCAAAGACACGCTAAGCCGTGTTAAATTACAGCGAAAGCAGTAGATGCTGATAAGGGCTCCTCTCAGGTGCCAAACTTCTAACCAAAATCACATGTTCTTACACCCTCACAGATTTGTAATCCATCCAGACGTTTCCGGGTATTGAATAAGTTGGCCTTGGCAGTGGAAAGGATAATCAAAGTTCATCGGAATGGGTTTATGATAATTTAGGGGCTTATCTAATATATAAGGCTGATTGGCTCTAACATCTGACTGGAAAATCATATCAGTTAACATTCAGATGCATGCTTTCTAAAGCGCCAAATAGAATGATCACGATATTATTGTAGATAAATGTCGATATAATTTATCGACATAAGCCTTGCTTTTTTATCGATATTATACTTGATATTTGTATACGGAAGCCAGATCTTCAAAACCTTCGGGGGTTGAATTTCCCATTCTATAAGTACTCAAAGTTCAGGACGAAATCCTTACTGTTTTAGCCGATAATCAGAAAAGCCCTATAATCTTATGCACAATGCCATTTTAAATTACGTCATTGAATATTCAGGAACCACGCCCGAGCCAGCGGAAACAGAGCTGATAAATTCTTCTTTTCAGATCATGAAATTCAAGAAACGTGAACTTCTTTTGAGAGCTGGCGAAATAAACCGGTATTTTGGTTTTATTTCCTTGGGTGCTATGAGGCAGTATTACGTTTGCGACAAGGGGAGTGAACATACCGTCAAACTGGCAATAGAAAATTGGTGGATAGGAGATATGGAAAGCTTTGCCTCAAAAAAAACGTCCGATTACAATATTGAAGCAAGGGAAGACACGGAGCTATTTGCAATTACATATCCCAGTTTTGATCACTTGGTGAAAAAATCACCCGCATTCGCGCTAACCCTACTTGCTATGGAAGAAAGAAACGCAATCTCTACACAGTTCAGATTAAATGCATACATCAGCCTCTCTGCTGAGCAGCGGTACTCAGCTTTCCTGGAACGTTATCCATCCCTCTTCAACCGGTTTCCTTCTCATATCATTGCATCCTTTGTCGGTATACAAAAGGAAACGCTCAGCCGGGTAAAAAAGTCTTCCGGTAAAAGACGATTTAACCCCCATGAAAGTAATCAAATCATCAGCTGACCTGATACGAAACTCTTCATCAATGAGGCCTAAATACCGCAAGCAAAGCCGAAGTTTTTAACGGGTTTGATTGGGATATTGGAAAATCTTCCATCAACTGTTTGAGAGCCCCGCCACCAAATGCCATGGAATGGATAGTGATTCAGCGTGCAATATTTTGCTTGCTGTAGTTTTTTGCCTGACAAGCTATATGCTGATCAATTACACGATCTCACACCTGTAAAGAAACTAGCGGGGTGTATACCAACCAATGTCGCATAAGCCCATGGAAATTCTAAACTTTACAAAATGATTCCAGTTTACCCTAGGTCTGGAATTTCATAAGCTTCTTGACCAGGTAACAGTCCCGCCGCGTTTTTTTGTGGCGTTACGATATTTAGGGCGTTGATCTCGCCTGGGGAAAGTTGAATGCTTGCAACTGCAATATTTTCCAGCAGTCTGTTCGCATTGACCGTACTCAGAATAGGTACGTACTGGTTGTCTTGGCTGAGTATCCATGCCAGTGCAAGTTGAGCCGAAGTAACATTTCGCGATGCTGCAAGTTCGCTCAATGTATCAATTAAATGGCTATTGCGCACTCTAAAGGGTGGAATATTAAAGCTGCATCATCTACTGCCACTGTTCGATGGCGGAAAGCAATAGGTACAGAATTTTACACGCATTTCACCTGGGCCCGCACCATTGATTGCCATCTGATTTGACGCTATGGCAACCCTTGGTGCCACCGGCCTAAAAATAGCTGTGCTATAGATAAATATCTATCTTCTTTTTCGATTAAAGTCAACTTTCTGTAGCCGTTCGTTTAGGATATTTGTTATGCCGTCCAAAGAAGGGAAGGGTTCCGTGGAACAGTCATTCAGCCCACCCGATTATTAAAGATAAAAATTATAAACAGATATGAAAGCAGCAGTTTTAAACGAGTTCGGCTCGGTAGAAAAGTTTGAAATACTAGAGCTTCCAACCCCTCAACCGGGCGTTGGCGAGGTCTTGGTAAAAGTATTGGCCTCCTCTGTGAATCCCCTGGATTTTCAGGTTCGCCGCGGTGACTATAAAAATGAGCTTCAGCTTCCTGTCATCACCGGTCATGATGTATCGGGTGTAGTTGTGGAGATTGGGGCAGGTGTCAAAAATTTCAAGGTCGGTGATGAGGTCTATTATACGCCTGAAATCTTTAACGGACCCGGGAGCTATGTAGAATACCATGTGGCCAAGGAATCCATCATCGGTATCAAACCTAAAAACATAAGCCACCTGGAGGCGGCAACATTTCCACTTGCAGGCGGTACGGCCTGGGAAATGCTCTATACACGGGCGCAGCTGAAGATCAACCAGACGATATTGATACATGGAGGCGCCGGCGGTGTTGGAATTCCCACCATACAGATCGCCAAGGCCATGGGGGCCACTGTCTATACTACTGCCAGGGGGATACACCACCGGTTTTTAAAGGAACTTGGTGCAGATTATACCATTGATTATGAAAAAGAGAATTATATCGATGCGGTTCTGGCCCTTACCGATAACGTGGGAGTGGATGTTGTTATCGATACCATCGGCGGTACCACGCTATCCGACAGCGGAAAGGTTTTGAACCAGCTGGGCCAGGTGGTTACCTTGGTGGACATTGACAAACCGCAGAACCTGATCCATGCATGGGGTAAAAATGCGACCTACCACTTTGTATTTACCAGACAGAACAGGAACAAGCTTGATGAGATTACCAAACTGGTGGAATCGGGAAAGCTGAAGCCCGTAGTGAACAAAGTTTTTCCGCTTTCGGAAATAGGCAGGGCGCACAGCCTGCTGGAGTTCAGAGATGGGGATGAGGACTTCTATGGCAAGATAGGTATTCAGATCGGGGATGAAAGCGCAAATTAACTGGTGTTCATATGGATATTAAACAAATTTTCATAGCGGCCAACCAGGCTTTGGCAGCAGGAAGCTACAGGGAATTTCTCACTTACTGCAGCGATGATATACGATGGGAGCGTGTGGGTGAGAAAATACTCAACGGAAAGGTGGAACTGCTTGAGTACATCGGCACAGCCTATGATGGGCTGACATTCACAACCGAAAGATATATCCGGGAAGAAAACTTTCTGGTTGAGCTTGGTGAGATAGTCCTCGATAAAAATGGAGAATCCAAAAAGAGTTCCTATTGCGATATCTGGAATTTCCGGGACGGGCTGATCCATCAGGTAAAGTCCTTCGTCATCTGAAACAAGTACACAAAACAGCAGTTTAATTCCCCGCATTGCGGGGGAATGACTGTTTAAAACAAAATCACTAATGAAAGCAATTATTTTAGATCAACCGGGAGATGCATCTCGTTTACAAATTCAAGAAACAGACACTCCGGAAATCGGTAGCCAGGATGTACTCGTGCGCGTAAAAGCAATCAGTATTAATCCGGTAGACATCAAGACAAGAGAGGGCAAAGGTATATATGGGAGAATCAAGGATGAAAAGCCATTAATTATCGGTTGGGATATTGCCGGAGTTGTCGAAAAGGTAGGTAGTCACTTATCCCAATTCAAGGCAGGTGATGAAGTTTTCGGAATGGTAAACTTTCCCGGACATGGGAAAGCGTATGCTGAATACATATCTGTTCCGGAAGACCAGCTCGCAAGAAAACCCAGGGATACCACTTTTCAGCATGCTGCGGCTTCTACGCTCGCAGCCCTTACTGCCTATCAGGCACTCGTTAAAAAGGCCAACATAAAAAGCGAGCAGAAAGTCTTGATTCATGCGGCATCAGGTGGGGTAGGACACTTTGCAGTGCAGATAGCCAAGCATTTGGGCGCCTATGTTGTAGCCACTTCATCAGCGAAAAACAAAGGCTTTGTGCTGACTTTGGGCGCAGATGAACATATTGATTATACAAACGGTGAACTCGATACCAGACTCACCCAGTTTGATTTTGTGCTTGATGCGATCGGCGGGAGAAACATCGAACGATCACTTCCGCTTCTAAAGAAGGGAGGAACGCTGATCAGTCTCCCAACCAGTATCGATCCTTCGACAAAAGCATTAGCTGAAGCATCAGGTATCGATGCTTATTTCTTTCTGGTAGAATCAAGTGGAGCGGATATGCATGAAATTGCTGAATTGTTGACCAGGGGTATTTTAAAACCCTACGTCTCAGCGACTTTTCCATTTATGGAAATATCAAAAGCACACCAGGCAGTGGAATCGGGAAGAACGGTGGGCAAAATTATCGTTACCATTTAGGAATAGCTCCATATACGTATTGCCGGCATACGGCGGAACAAGGGGATTTTCGTTGGAATTTTAAAGTTGGCGGACTTGGAGACAACATTAACACCATGCGGCTAGCGAACTGGCGTACCTTAAGTGAAATAGAGGACGCCTTTTTTGTATATCATGCAAAACTTTGACCACTCAGCACTTTTCTATAAATTAACTTTAAACGCTCAAGGCAATAAAAAGGCCTTATAATATCATGAAACAAAAACAGTCAAGTCCATTTACGTCAAAACAAAAATTTATAATATTCATCTTAGCTATTACCCAGTTTACTGTTATCCTTGATTTTATGGTCATGTCGCCCCTTGGTGATATGCTGATGAGGTCAATGTCGCTGAAACCGCAGGATTTCGGATTTGCAGTTTCAGCCTATGCTTTCAGCGCCGGCATATCGGGTTTATTTACAGCGGGATTTGCTGACCGTTTTGACCGAAAGAAATTATTGCTTTTTTTCTATCTTGGCTTTATCGGCGGAACCGTTTTCTGCGGCATTGCAACAACTTATCCGGTACTTGTGACCGCCCGGATTATTACAGGTCTTTTCGGAGGCGTTATCGGATCCATTTCCATGGCAATTGTTGCTGATCTGTTTGAAATCCATCAAAGAGGGCGGGTGATGGGTTTTGTTCAAATGGGTTTTGGAGCCAGTCAGGTATTAGGTGTACCCATCGGATTATATCTGGCAAATAACTGGGGATGGGAAGCCCCGTTCTGGATGATAGCAGCCCTAAGCACCCTCATTGCCTTGTTGATTGCTTTTAAGCTAAACCCTGTCGCCGCACACCTTTCAATACTCCAAAAAGAGTCCGTACTTAAACACTTGTGGAAGACCATTGCACGGAGCACATACCGGATCGGATTTGCCGCTACGGCATTGCTCTCTATCGGCGGATTTATGATGATGCCATTTGGCAGTGCTTTTGCCATCAATAACTTAGGGTTGACCAATGCTCAGTTGCCTGTACTGTTTATGATTTCGGGAATATGTTCCCTAATCATCATGCCCCTTATCGGTAAACTTAGTGACAGATTAGATAAGTTTAAAATATTTACCGGCGCCACCTTGTGGATGCTGTTGATCTGTGTGGTCTATACCAACTTAGGTTTTACGCCCTTTCTTATAGTTATTCTGCTGAATATCCTGATGATGATAGGTATGATGAGCCGGATAGTGCCCTCCTCTGCACTGACAAGTTCAATCCCGGACGCGGCGGATCGCGGGGCTTTTATGAGTATCAATGCTTCAATGCAGCAGATTGCCGGTGGAATAGCTGCTGCGGTGGCAGGACTCATTGTTACCCAAAAGGGTAAAAGTACACCTCTTGAACACTATGATACTGTAGGATATGTAATTGTTGGCATCTCGATAATCAGTATAGCTTTGATGTGGCGGGTAAATAAACTGACAAATGATCAATCGGTGGAGCAAACCAGATCGGTTCAGGTAGAGGCGGTAATTTTAGATGACGGACTGCAATAATTCAACCCCGTTGGCCGCTATAGAATGCCCGGCTTATCAAATGTTTTAACGCAGATACTTTGCGTCCGAAAACAAAATTCCTGTAAAACAAGCTGGGATTGAGGCTTTGGTGCATCTATATTCAGATTCTTCAGTGAACAATCATAGTAGTCCACGAAGTCCGTTTTTTGGAACGATGATCTTCAGAACCCTTATTTCTCCCCGTTGCAAAACCGGTTTATTGTTCTTTCGGCCGCTCAGTATAAACAAACTTGTAGGACTGATTTTGCAACCTTTTCCTTTAGCCCCGTTCACATTCTTTTCCGAACCAAAGCCATCTGTCCCGGCAAGGTGATAACTTTTTTTATTATTGCTTTTCATACGCTGTTGTTTATATTATAGTCAGATAAACCAAATGTATAACCTAGTGCAGGTGTATCGAAAGAGTGTCAGTTCCTTCCGTAAATGATTGATTTCCTTAAATCCTGCAAAATTTTTTTATGATTAACTCCTGATCAGGATAATGATTGAGTAAATATTGTCTCTCAGCCATTTCAAATTCTGCAAAATCAAATCCCGGGGCAACCGCGCAGCTCACTAATGTGAAACCTGATTTAGAAGGAATTTCAGCCGCAAACCAACAATTCGATTCCACGACCACCTGAAGCTGACCAGAAGCTGAATCGCTCAACTCGGTGCAGTCATAATTTCCGTTTTCATTAATGATGTGAATAAACAGTGGACTACCCTTATGGAAATACCACAATTCGTCTGATTTTAACCGGTGAAAACCAGAAAAGTCATTACTTTCCAGCAAGTAGTAAATTGAGGTACAGGCATCTCGCTTCTTGTTTTCGTTGAAACGGGAAATCTCCTGTTTTGATCTAAATATTTCCTTATAGTAGCCACCTTCCGGATGTGAAGATAATTCCAGCTTTTTTTTCCAAAAATCTGCTGTATTATGAGTGTTTTCTAACATATTAAATTGTCTTTAATTATCAATTAATAAATAAGGCTGACATCACCCGTTAGGTTGCTTATGTTTTTTTCTAATGATACAGCTGCCGCCAATCGGGCCAATGCGTTGGTCGTTTCAGAAATGTAGAAACTCCTTAAGTGTAAATCTTCCAAACTTCGAAGGCCTTTTTTTTCCAATAGTTTTGAGAAGGCTAAAAATAGGAAGAACAATGAGGTATAAAAGATGATGTAGATCTACAAAACGGTCACTCTGTAGATTGAACGCAAAATTCGAACATAATACATCGTATTTCTGATTCTACAAAATCTTCTTTACTTCCCGATTTTTTTTTCTCCAAAAAGAATCAATGGACTAGGTATCCCCCGGATTTATCGGACTATTAGGGAAAATAGGTAATTATACACACTCCGTTTGCGCCGAAGACGCATGGATAAATGCAGTATTCGTTTTGCATACCGTTGAGACTACGCCTGGGAAGTGTAAGAGATTTTTAAATTATTGCTCGGAATAATAAGATTTAACAATTTAAGCAGTGATCATGTACAACAACTACTTTAACTACCTGAAGAAATACACCGATGAGCCGCTCAGTGAGGATGAAAAATCATTGATCAGGCAAACCTTTACGCCTCATAAGCTGAGAAAGAGACAAACTTTATTGCGGCCCGGCGAAATCTGCAGAAAATATGCCTTTATCACAAAAGGTTCTATGAGAATGTATACGGTTGATGAAAAGGGGGTAGAGCGAACCGTTACCCTGGGCATCGAGGAATGGTGGCTGGGTGATCGTGAGAGTTTTTCACACTCCACGCCGAGCAGGTATTATATTGATGCATTGGAAGATTGTGAGTTCCTCTGTATTACCTGTCAGGGAGAAACTAACCTGATTAAACAGGTTCCGGCCTATGCGCAGATGAAAGTGAAGCTTGATCAAAATAACGAAATTGCAAATAATCTCCGTATTATTTCCGCGATAAGCGACGATGCAGAGAAGCGTTACGCTGATCTTTTAGAACGCTATCCGGAATTCTCACAGCGTTTCCCACAGACTATTATTGCCTCATATCTGGGTATTAACAAGGATACCCTGAGCCGTGTAAAGCGTAAATGTGTTTTGAAATAATGTTTCCTTTAACTTCTCTGGGAGTTGTAAAATAGCAAGGAATGCAGCTTCTTTAGATTACCGATATTCTAACCGAGATAGATATAAAGTACAAGGAATAGTACTAAGGAGGTAAAATACTAGGTCTTTGCCTATGCATTTTACTTCCAAAGAACAATGATGCAATACGGATTCAAAAAACATGGGTAAATCGATAATCACAGGGATGTATAAACTTTAGTCAGTCGGATGATAGGGGTTTTGTCAAAAAAATGTTAAAATGAAATGATTTGTTTGTAGGGATTTAGGTAAAAGCCTAAATTTGTTTCATGAAATTATTGGAAGTAATAAAATCGATATCCAACCCTACGCGACTGAACATACTCTCTTGGTTAAAAGATCCTATAGGATCTTTTCCAGCGGAAGATATGGTTGACTACAAGCCAGACTTAGGTGTTTGTGTATCTGACATTGCAAAAAAAGCAAAAATGTCGATTCCAACGGTTTCTGTATATCTTAAAAATATGTCTGCCGCAAATGTTTTGATGGCGACCAGAAAAGATCAGTGGACTTATTATAAACGCAACGAAAAAGCCATACAAGAGTTGGCCAGGGTGATCAAAGAAGAGTTATAAAATTTTTGATCTCGTTATTAGGTAATTACCTAAATAGCTAAATATATAAACAAGTAAATTAATAAATAACAGATATGAAAGCAGCAGTTTTAAACGAGTTCGGCTCGGTAGAAAAGTTTGAAATACTAGAGCTTCCAACCCCTCAACCGGGCGTTGGCGAGGTCTTGGTAAAAGTATTGGCCTCCTCTGTGAATCCCCTGGATTTTCAGGTTCGCCGCGGTGACTATAAAAATGAGCTTCAGCTTCCTGTCATCACCGGTCATGATGTATCGGGTGTAGTTGTGGAGATTGGGGCAGGTGTCAAAAATTTCAAGGTCGGTGATGAGGTCTATTATACGCCTGAAATCTTTAACGGACCCGGGAGCTATGTAGAATACCATGTGGCCAAGGAATCCATCATCGGTATCAAACCTAAAAACATAAGCCACCTGGAGGCGGCAACATTTCCACTTGCAGGCGGTACGGCCTGGGAAATGCTCTATACACGGGCGCAGCTGAAGATCAACCAGACGATATTGATACATGGAGGCGCCGGCGGTGTTGGAATTCCCACCATACAGATCGCCAAGGCCATGGGGGCCACTGTCTATACTACTGCCAGGGGGATACACCACCGGTTTTTAAAGGAACTTGGTGCAGATTATACCATTGATTATGAAAAAGAGAATTATATCGATGCGGTTCTGGCCCTTACCGATAACGTGGGAGTGGATGTTGTTATCGATACCATCGGCGGTACCACGCTATCCGACAGCGGAAAGGTTTTGAACCAGCTGGGCCAGGTGGTTACCTTGGTGGACATTGACAAACCGCAGAACCTGATCCATGCATGGGGTAAAAATGCGACCTACCACTTTGTATTTACCAGACAGAACAGGAACAAGCTTGATGAGATTACCAAACTGGTGGAATCGGGAAAGCTGAAGCCCGTAGTGAACAAAGTTTTTCCGCTTTCGGAAATAGGCAGGGCGCACAGCCTGCTGGAGTTCAGAGATGGGGATGAGGACTTCTATGGCAAGATAGGTATTCAGATCGGGGATGAAAGCGCAAATTAACTGGTGTTCATATGGATATTAAACAAATTTTCATAGCGGCCAACCAGGCTTTGGCAGCAGGAAGCTACAGGGAATTTCTCACTTACTGCAGCGATGATATACGATGGGAGCGTGTGGGTGAGAAAATACTCAACGGAAAGGTGGAACTGCTTGAGTACATCGGCACAGCCTATGATGGGCTGACATTCACAACCGAAAGATATATCCGGGAAGAAAACTTTCTGGTTGAGCTCGGTGAGATAGTCCTTGATAAAAATGGAGAATCCAAAAAGAGTTCCTATTGCGATATCTGGAATTTCCGGGACGGGCTGATCCATCAGGTAAAATCCTTTGTCATCTGAAACAAGTACACAAAACAGCAGTTTAATTCCCCGCATTGCCGGGGAATTTTTTTATCATGATCAATTAAACAATAAGTATCTGTGAGCGGAGATTTTTGATTGCTGCTTTCGGCAATCAAACCCAGAAACTTACAAGCGGGGTCTACAGAATATTATGTATTCTCTTCGGCAAGTTCTTAAAGCAAGTAAATTGTTTTTAGGCTTTTACTATGGCTACGATGAATGGCCCGGAGCATCGAAATAACGCCTGACTGCCAGACCTGTCTGGCTACAGCGAGTTGAATTTACCTCGTGTAATGTCCGACTACAGGTTTTCAACTCCCCAATTATAAAAGTCATTGATTATCGGCTCTAGTTTTTTACCTCTTTCCGTGAGGGTATATTCCACGGTTGGCGGAACAGTGGCAAAAACTTCTCTGGTGATAATTTTGTGTTCGGCAAGATTCTTCAGCTCTTTAACCAACATCCTGGTATTGATATGCGGAACAGTACGTTCCAGTTCACTAAATCTTTTCTTTCCAGAAAACAGGATATAGATGACGGACATTGACCATTTGCCGCCGATTATTTTGAGTATCTCCTGAAATGCACACTGTTCTTCAAAATTATTTATTTTTTTCATGATTTAAGTAACTGATTGATAGTAATACTTTACATTGTGGTATTACTTACCATTTGTGTAACTACTTCCAAAAGTAAAGTAATAGATTTAATTTTGAAAATAATTTAAAATCAATTCTATGACTAACAAATTAAACGGAAAAATTGCACTTGTTACAGGTGGAACAAAGGGGATAGGTAAAGCTATCGCAGATAAGCTAAGTGAAGCCGGCGCGACAGTGGTTATTACTGCAAGGGGAAATCCTGAAGACAGTTCAGGTGGACAATATTTCATAGCCGCTGACCTATCAAATGCAGCGGGTGCTCAAATAGTGTCAACGGAAATTATTGAAAAATATGGTCGCCTGGATATCATCGTAAATAATGCCGGTGCTAATTTAACGCCGAGCGGCGGATACGGTTCGCTAACAGATGAAGACTGGGACAATGAACTACAATTGAATTTGATGTCGGCTGTACGGATCAATAAAGCACTTCTGCCCTTAATGGTCGAAAGGAAAAGTGGGGTGATCATTAATATATCAATGAATCCCGCTATCCAGCCAATATGGGATATGACGATGGCATACTCGGCAGCAAAAGCTGCATTGAATGTCTACAGTAAAGCTTTAGCTTCTGAGCTGGGAAATAAAGGGATACGCGTGAATACTGTTTCGCCCGGGTTGGTCAAAACACCCCAAATGCACCAAGCAATGGAGAATATGGCTAAATCATTGAATATTACCGTTGAAGAAGCTACGCAGTCATTGATCGAAAAACTCGGAGGCGTTCCGCTGGGAAGACCTGCGGAACCCGAAGAGATCGGGAACTTAGTGAGATTCCTTGTTTCAGATGAAGCCAGTTATATCACAGGCGCAGTATACCAGATTGATGGAGGTTCCATGGCAGGAGTCTAAAGAGAGACTACATAATTATCCGGATAGGGAATTCCAGGATCTCTGGCCAGGATATTTCCTGGCATATTTCTATCTAAAAGTCTTTGTAGGTGCTCAACTGAACCGGTTCTTTTATAACAGAAAGCGCTGATTCAGATGAGTGCCTGGAAGGTGCTGCAGAATTTAAAATCATAAAATTTCAAAAAAAAATGAGAGCGTGCTGGTTTTTTGTTTTATCAAAGTAGATGTAAACAGGAAAGAATGCATCCGGATTGTTTTTTTCTTTCAGCCCTTTTTATTAATCTGCTGATCCTTTTCCGTGCCGTACAGCTACCACTGGTAAAAGGGACGCAGCCTGGTTTAACTTGTTGGTTCCTTAGTTATAAAAATATTGATAGCTTGCAAAATAACTTTACTCTACATTGAAGTGAATTAGTTTCATTTAATCCGGTGCCAAGTTAGGTTTGATGCCCGGCACGCAAAAGAAATTCCGGCATAAACGCTCAGCCGGCCTTTCTCTTTTCCATTTATTCCGTTGCTTCTTTGGCTTTGGCGGTCAATAAAACCGCTTAGGGCACCATAATTAATTCAAAATATTATGGAAAATACAATTTATCAGCTCGCAGAGATCGAGATCAGCTACCGCCCAAAATTTAAAGCTTCGGAAAGACCACAGATTGATAGTTCAGCCAAGGCCTATCAAATACTTCTACAAAACTGGAATCAGGATAAAATAGAGCTCGTAGAAGAATTTAAGATTATCCTTCTCAACAGAAGAAACCGGGTACTGGGTATGGTCAATATTTCTCAGGGAGGAATGGCAGGAACTGTAGCAGACCCCAAAATTATTTTTGCCGTTGCCCTCAAGGCATGTGCAAGTGGCATCATTCTTTCTTATAGTCATCCCTCAGGGGAATCCAGTCCAAGTGAAGCGGATATCAAACTGACCAGAAAACTCGCAGAAGTGGGAGCATTGCTTGATATCAGGGTCTTCGACCACATTATTGTTTGCACAGATGGATTTTTTAGCTTTCTTGATGAGGGAATAATATAGCTCAAGCTCCCGTGAATCCCGAGGATTTACAGGAGCTTTTTTTATACGCATTTCCTTTGCCTTATGGCCTCAACACTCACAGAAGAAATGGCCAACTCATTCATCCCTTCCTGCCACGAGCGTTCAAACTTCCCTGACCGGTAATTTTGCTGTGTTCTATTTTTTCCTGGACTTTTTTTTCTAAAGTACTGCAGGCATTTTGAGTTGCAAATTTCTGAACAATCCGATGTCCGGAAAGACCAGGCCCCAAGGGGTTTGCTGAAATAAAATCTTCCTCCCTTCGGGAGCGTATTTTTTTTCGCAAAGTCTTGCCTTGACCTCTGGATTGTATCAAGGAGAGGTGGCTTAACAAAAAGCCAGAAGGCTCTTGCCGACTGACTTTTAATACTAAAGTAAATAGTTAAGCCATGTACTCATTAAAAATAAGAAGTCCGCCCTTGTCCGCTTTGTATTAAGCTGGGCCAATCCCTGGTTGCCAGTGCATCAGTGAGAATTTATAATCCGTATCTAAATCAAAAATCATGAAAAATCAAAATATTGACAGTGCAAACGGCAAAGCCGACTTTATAGACCTAAAAACGGCGAAAAATCCGTTTTATCAGCCCATGGCAGGAAAGACAAAAATCAATGCCGAAGATAAATTATTTCACAAGGAATCCTCTGAAAGTGTTAACCCACCCGTGCCTATAAAAGGGGAAAAGAGCGAAGAGTCAATAACAAAAGACATTTTCGATAAGCCTGCACTCAATCTTGAAGGAACATTGAAGCTGGTAGAGGAGCTTCACCGAAGAATGGTCCAACGTGGCAGGCTGGTACACACCATCGATAACCTTGATAAATTCGAAATCGAACAGAAGCAGGAAGCAGATGACACCATGTCCAACTATTATCAGGGCTGCGAACTGGAGATCACAGATGATAAACGAAATAAATTTTCTACCAAAAATCCTGTAATCATCAAACCAGTGGCACTATATGTCCGTGAGCTCTGCACGAACCGTTTAGCAGAAATCGAGGCAGAAATCATTATCCCGGCTTAACAATTTTATATCTTGAGCACTATGGGCAGGATATCATTTATTTCAATCCTAAAGACTTAAATAGAATAGCATATTATGAAAAATGAAGAAATCTTTTTTATCGTTCGTGTTGAAGTCAATACCCAACACGGACATATTGCAGAAACATTACAGAAGATGGAAAACAGCTCCAGATTTTTAATGACCAATACCCCAAAGGTAAAGGTCATACACTGCGAAATCCTAACCACCCAAATCAGAAACCTTAAAAATAGAAAACATGGCGCATAACCTTAATTATAACGAGCGAACCAAAAGACATAATTTCTTTTCAGTTCGTGAAAAACCATGGCACGGTCTCGGCACTGTGCTGGAAGACCATCCTAGCAGTGCTGAAGCGATCCAACTGGCAGGACTGAATTATATGGTCGAGAAAAGGCCGCTGTATAGCCTGGATAATGCCAATTTCGCCCATATCAATCACTCAGCGGAAAATATGATTCACCCTGACTTACCAGTTTCAAATTATTATGCTACTGTACGAACAGATACTGAGCAGGTTTTAGGCGTTGTCGGCAGGGACTATCAGGTCGTTCAGAATGCCGATGCCTTTTTATTTTTCGACAGCATTGTAAAAAATAGTAACGACATCAAATATGAAACGGTCGGGGGACTCGGAATAGGGGAACGAATATTCATTACTGCAAAACTACCTGATTACATTAAAGTGGGAAAAGTGGATCTCATCGAACAGTATATTTTTTTAACAACTTCCCATGATGGTTATGGCAGTATTTCTGCCGCATTTACCCCGGTAAGAATTGTCTGTCAAAATAGTGCGACTCGTTGTGCAGCCTAATAAGCTGTACGGGTCTCACCCGGATGGGTGGATTTAACTTTTAACCAATTCAGTGAAATGCTGGTGTTAGCGGCTTATCTAACAAAGTCCATCCGACCCTTAACCTGCCAAGAGAACAGGGAGTGGGAAGCTCGGAGAAAAGTCAATCCAGCGGAGCGATGCTGCAAGAGAAAGATGGGACGAACTAAATATGATAACCTCGTTAAGGTATCGAGAGCAAGCACGCTGTACCCACATCGTATGGTACAGTATTCCAGTCAACAGGAGCCCAGTCTGTTCGAGGGTTATCCATAAGCTTGTACACGACTGGCGGTATAGAGAGGGGTCTAAGTTTAGGCAAACATTGGTTAAAGGAACGAGGAAACCGAATATCACTTTGCTGGGAAGCAATAAGTACTCTTGAACGAATGTGATATATCGGGTAGGAACAACGACCAAGCAAAGGCTGGTTGGCTACGGTTGACCAGATACGCCAAATTCGTTGTGGATTTAACAAAAGATACAAATGAAAGTAACTAAAATGCTGAAAGTAAACAGATGGGAAGACATCGACTGGAAAACAGTCGAGCAAAGTATCTTCCGAAAGCAAAATCAAATGTATCGGGCAACGCTTGCCAGTAATATCACCGAAGTAAGAAGATTACAAAGGGATTTACTGAAAGATCCGTATGCCAGATTACTAAGTGTCAAAAGAGTTACCTCTGAAAACACAGGAAAGAACACTGCGGGTGTAGATAAGACAGTTATCCGAAGTAATGAGGAAAGATTGTTATTGGCTCAAAGGCTGAACCTTGATAAAGATTACAAGGCAAAACCGTTGAAAAGAACCTACATCCCGAAATCAAACGGTAAGTTAAGACCGTTGGGAATTCCGACAATCGATGACAGAGCCTATCAGGCATTAGTCAAGATTGCATTAGAACCCGAATGGGAAGCAAAATTCAGTGAGAACATTTATGGGTTTAGACCTGGACGATGTACCCTAGATGCCTGTATGGCGGTTTGGCATAATCTGAAATGTCGCAAAGGCGATGTTATGGTGATAGATGCCGATATTGAAGGATGTTTTGATAACCTCAACCACCAGTATATACTGGACAAGTTAAAGGGTACAAGCAGTAACATTCTACGTGCCGTCAACCAGTGGTTTAAATGCGGTTATATTGATGATGGAATATTACATGAGACCGAAGCTGGAACTCCGCAAGGCGGAGTAATTAGCCCTCTATTGTGTAATATCGGATTATGGGGAATTGATTTTGAACTCTATAATCACTTGATAATAACAAGGACACCAAAGGACAGGAACCTTAAACCCTTTGTGAGTTTTGTTACCAATGTTAAAAACAGACATAGGCAACACTCACCATCAGTAGGATTTATGCAGTATGCAGATGATTTTGTCATTGTATGCGAAAATAAAGACTACTTAGAAAGGGTAATGGAAGTACTACCCAAGATATTGGAAAAACGAGGGCTAAAACTTAGTGAATCCAAGACCCGACAGGTAGAATTCCACAAAGGCGAAAGCTTCAAGTTCCTTGGCTTTGTATTCGATAAATGGAGAAGTGGAAAGCATGACAAATTACAAAAAGTTACGTTTTACCCCGACCCTGATAAAGTGTATGCTTTCGCAAAGAAAATCAGAGAATGGACGAAAATGATTCGGTTATTTGAGTACAGTAACAAAAGTGAACTTACTAAAAAGGCAGACCATTTGAGAATGATGGTCAACGGGTGGCTGAATTATTACAAATGGGCTATGGATGCGTCACATGGATTTATGAAGCTAAGACGGGAGTTGGATTCAATTCTCTATAAAGCGTATGAAGATGTGCATAAACATCGTAGTAGCCGACATGACTTTATGAAACGGTATGTGGGGAAAGTAGAACGAAAAGGAAGGTTAGTTGACCGTTACATTTTAGGAGATGTCGCATTTGGCATATTTGATATAAGTACTGCTGTTCTATGGAAGAAAGTTAAAACGGCAAGGAGCCCTTTTGATGGAGATACCGAGTATTGGAGTTGCAGAAACGCAATATTAACGGGGTCAATGGCAGAGAAACTTTACAGGAAACAAGAGGGCTACTGTCCCCTGTGTACAAGTAAGTTGCACTGGTATGAATCATGGGAAAGACACCATAAGAACAAGAATCGAATGGACAACAAATTATCAAACATGCAATTAGTTCACAAGCGTTGTCACCGCAGACAACATTATGCGGATAAGTTAAGTCTGGGAGCTGGATGCCCTGAAAGGGGCACGTCCAGATCTGTGGGGAAGGTTGCGGGGCGACCCGTGACCTCACCCTAACCTCTGAATGCCGCATTCCGCAATAAGAGTAATAGCATAAAGATCCGGCATACCGCCAGCGCCGTAGACCGGCTCAAACAGGCACATCAGCTGCTCGGGATCACCGATCAGCTTGCTACAGAAATGGAACAGATTTTTAATCTTTGGTCAAATGTTCGAATTTCGGATCAGCAGGTACGAAAATTAATAGAAGTGGCAATGGCACCAGGGAAGGAGGTGCTAAAAAGTCTCAAAAATGAAGATTTTCACCACCTTTCCAGTCATTATCTCAACATGGTAGAAGATGTCTATGAATATGCACTGTCAGCACCTTCCCAGCAACAGCTTACGACGAAAGGAACAGTTTTCGGCGCTTACAACGCCATTACCGGATATTTTCAAAATGTGCGTAAGTTTCCAGATGAACAAAGTAAGCTTAAAAGTATCATGTTTGGCACAGGTCTACAACGTGCACAACGGGCTTTTGACCTCAGTATGTATTTCTCAACCCATCATCAGATCATGCCCTTTTAAATGAAGGTGGCTTATGCCACCTCATTTTTAATTTCAGCGCACTGAGGAACAAACGGTCATGCAGTTTCCTTAAAATTCTTTAGCATTCCCGGGAGCGCTCCGCGCTTCAGGTCAGCATTAAGTCCTGTCACGCACATTCCAATCCTGGAGCTATCACAGTTATCTTGCACTGATAACCTAAATTATATAGGCTGTTTCCCGTTTGCTTTGAGATAATACCATAAAACTCTGTATCGCACCGACCAGAGGGTTCGAAGCGATTTTGTCTCTCAGAAACTCATTATAGGATACCATATCACTGGTGACTATTTTGAGCATAAAATCAAAATTTCCCGTGACATGATAACATTCCATTACTTCACAATGAAAACTCATCTGCTCTTTAAAGGAATCAATCGCATCCTGCGCATGGCTATTTAGCTGCACATGAGGAAACGCAGTAAAAATATTTCTGATTTTCTGAACATCGACCAGTACCACCTGCTTTTCGATCAGGCCCTTCGCCTTTAAGTTTTTGATCCGGTCAACTATGTTCGTTTTGCTCCGTTGCAGTTTGCAGGAGAGTTCCTTGTAGGTTAGTTCCCCGTCAACCTGTAATAAATTCAAAATCCCGCTGTCGATATCGTCTAAATAGAATTTTGTCATTTTTATAGTATGGTCTTTGATATTTGGTTGAGCCAAAGATATCAAAATTACGCCGCTATCACCACTTACCGATATTTTGTTAATTGTTAAAACGTTGATAGTGTACCTATTACAGTATGTCTCGGTTTTCGGATCCGCACAATAGAATATAATTTTATTGTCCCTGGTTTGTTGTGTTGCCTGCAAAATATTGTTCCTTTCAAATTTACCATAAAAGTATTTTTGACCATTTTTTAGTTATTTTTTTCTGATAAAAAGCATACTGGTGACCTTTGTCGAAATAAATGCAAATCCATGGATAACGGAAACTTTAAGAACAGCGCATCAGCTCTAGGACCTACTTCAGATCGATTGCAGAGAATCCCGGGTTCAACACCTGGTCGAAGTCTACGCCTGCTTGAGAAATTGTTTGAGGCCCGCTCCTTAATTGGAGAATTATTAGATATACCCGATGATTATCATATCCTGATTCTGAATACAGAAAATGAAAAAGATTTTAGTATTGCATCTTTATTGAATGATCACAGAACTAACCGGGCAGCCTACCTCGACTCCGGTCAGCGATCGTCCGCGACGATAAGAAGTGCCAGAGCCTATCTGGAGGTGGAAATAACCGGTTCTTCAAGGGAATCAGCCTACTCTTATATTCCTGGAATGGACTGGATTCCCCAAAATGTTTCCTTTTTGCATGTCACCTCAACCAATGAACAGCAGGGAAATACAATACCCCGGTATCCTCGAATCGGCATCCCTTTAATCTGTGATATGTCTGCTGATTTATTTCTTTCCGGTAATGACATTAAATCCTTTGACCTGGTATATGCCCATGCAGGTAACCCTTTTGTTTCCGATCATCTATGTTTGATAATTGTTAAAAATAGTTTTTTGACCGGTAGGGCTTCAAAAATGTTGCAAAGCAGTTTACTGATCGATGAACATACCAATTTGACTACACGGTGTTTAAAGAGCATCCTGTTTGCCTGTACTGCATTGAAAAGTTTAGAGAAAACGGGTGGAATTGCCATTAATAAGCTTCATCTGGAAAAATCTGCCAAAGCCCTGTACAGTGAAATCGAGCGCAACCTTAAATTTTACGCGCCGGTCATGCCCGCGTACCGATCGAATCTTGCGGTACGATTTTGCCTATTCGAGCCAAAGGAAAAACTTCTATTCGCTTCTTTGCTTAGCGCCGGAAACTTTTCATCTGTAACCTGGAGTAGCCAGAACGACTTTTTGGTCATGATCTGTTCTACCAAAGAAAAAGAGCTTATCTCGCTTATTGACATCATGAGGGAATATGAGTCGGATCTTATAACTCGTAATTAGAATAGAAAGTTTTATGGAGCCTGAAGAAATTTTGGTAGTTATTCTTCTGATGATTTACCTGATAACTACCGTGTTAAATTGGATTGTCCTGAAGCGTCAGAAGCGGAATGAGCACAGTGATGGTAGATGGATTTAGTTATCGAATCATAAAAAGAATGATTAACTAGTTTAGTTGTGACTGGCAAGGCCGGTGGATGCCGGCCTTTCTGTTTTACTAGAATTTGAGCCAGAAATGATTTGTCCGTTTGATTGCCTTTTTGATCAGTTGCTTTACTAATAATAATGCAAAAATTCTTGTAATAATGATATATTGGCTGATCATTAATTTCGTCTTGACTAATAGCCCGGCTTTATTGTACCATGTAAAAGGTAGCTAGAAACCTCATATTTCCAATAAGTCCATTAAAGCTTTAAATATCTTTACAGTCTTAAGCTCAACGACAGGTAGCCTATCTATATGCTTGTTACATACTAAGATGAAATAGGTATAATAATTGTCAAAAAAACAATTATTTGTAGCTTTAGTTAGTCAAATATTGATAAGGAGTGTATTGTTTAATTATCTTTGGTTCATGAATCCCGATAAAAACATCCTACCAAATATAATGGGCATTAATACCCAGGATATTAGAATGATAGAATTGATCGCGCAAGGATTAACATACAGTGAGATTGGTGCAGAGTTAAATGTTATACCCTCCAAGGTTGAAAGTCTACGCAAAAATCTGATCTCAAAGACCCGAACTAAAAACGCAGCATCATTAGTGTCTTTCGCCTACAGATATGGACTGTTGAAAGCTTAAATAATCTTCTTACTTACAAATAATAAATAGGATTTATTTATATTGAAGTAGTTGATATAAGTCAAAGGCATTTTGGTAGAAAAGCGTTTATGAGAATTTTTCACTTCAGCAAAAAACCAAAAAAAGATCCACAATGCCATCATCTCATATGAATGTGGAAAGGAATCGATTAACTTAAAAATTTGGGCTTTAATTGTTCAATAGCTGCCGCGTCGGTAAATGTTGAGTCGAACCCCAGTTTTATTATTTCTGCCCTCATCAGGATCAACTGACAATTTTTTGCTTCGTATTCGAAATTCTCCCTTCTCATATTATTCATACTCCTCTTTACCTATGACAGGTTTTGTAAATTAAAGATCAGGTGATAAATAACTGATGAGATCGAGATTTTTCATTTCTTAATCAGTTATCTTAATTTAGGAATATAATAAACAATTTTGAATTAAGTTTGATGTATCGTTTATGAAAGATCTTAATCAGTTGCTGAATATCAGTTATCCAATTGTTCAAGCCCCTATGCTAGGGGTTACCACACCTGCAATGGTAGCAGCGGTAGCCAATGCAGGCGGCTTAGGTTGTTTGCCATTAGGTGGACTTTCACCGGAAAAAACCATAGCTCTTATCAGAGAAACGAAGGATAAAACCAATAGGCCTTTCGCAGTAAACCTTTTTGCTCATTCACTTGCAAAAAAGGTTACTGAAGAGAACTTTCAAAAAATGGAGACGTACCTCGAAGCGCTTCATCAAAAATACAGTTTGCCCTTTGAACGTAAGCCAATTGCCGCTTATCAGTTTTATAATCACCTCGACTTGGTGGATGTTGTGCTGGATGAACAGGTTCCCATCGTAAGCTTTACTTTTGGTTTGCTTGAGCCGGAAGTAATCTCAAAGTTTAGAGACCGGGGCGTTAAACTGATAGGAACCGCAACAAGTGTCAATGAAGCGACATTGCTGGATAAAGCCGAGGTGGATGTCATCGTTGCTCAGGGTATTGAAGCCGGCGGGCACCGAGGAAGCTTTATTGAAGATGAACCCCTGCCACAGATAGGCTTAATATCACTTGTTCCCCAGATGGTGGATGCAGTGTCCGTTCCGGTCATTGCTGCTGGAGGAATATTTGACCAGCGTACACTTAAAGCGGCATTTGCCCTTGGGGCGGCAGGTGCTCAATTGGGTAGCTTCTTTATTGCGGCAGAAGAAAGTGCGGCTAGTGAGGTTTACAAAGAAAGTGTACTCACTTCTAGAGATACCTCAACGGAACTCACCCAGGCATTTACCGGTAAATGGGCAAGGGGGATAAGGAACAATTTTATGAAAGAGATGAAAAGTTCAGGATTGATAATACCCTATTATACCTATCAAAACAGCTTAACATCGGCGTTGAGAGAATACGGAAAGTCACGCGGAATTGCTGATATTATTTCGCTCTGGGCTGGACAGTCGGTGTCACAAAGCAAGCGTGGAAGTACAAAAGCCTTATTTGAATACCTTATAGATCAAATAAGAAAAGATCCTAATCCAATATTTTGAACTGATAGAGAGGAAGTGACTTAAAAAGCTTCGGAAAGCATTTAACTTTGGAAATTTCTTTCCTTATAGAGCGATAAATACAAAAACCCTTTCAGAAAGTCACACGTGTACGGTTGATAATTCGATGTTAAGGTTGTTGGCTGCTCTTTTTTCAAAGTATGGATAATTGATAAAAAAAACATAAACAATTTGATTGAGATTACAACTTCGAGATACTGACTTTATTTAAGCGATATAAGAGTGACAATAAACTTTTTGGATAGGCTCCATAATACTCATCATAAGGTTATTTAATTACCCGAGTTCAATTAGTACAATAAGGTAAAAAATAGTCAATCAAAAGACAAAATATTACATTAGGTGTTTCATAAGTAAGTAGTTATGTATATTTATTTTATTATTGACTACTCTAATATTAGTGATGTTTTTTGTTTTGTAGATGAGTTCTTCAAAGATTTCAATAAAACTAATAGCCATTTTCTTCTGGTGAAGCCCTCGAAACGTCCTGCGGTAATGTCTAAGAGCGAAATATTTTCTATTTGGCTACTCTTTCATTGAACGGTTCCAGATTAGCTGGAGTTTCAGCTGCTCATTTCTGGGGAGCAATGGTGGGCATTCTTCAAGCTAAATAGACATGTGTTAAATCTGTCTTTCCTCTTTAAGAAACTTTTTTCTGTTCACAACTGGCACCTGTCATCGAGGTAATATCAGTTCATGTAAACGGTGCTATGTAACCGTTTACATGAACTCAAAATCCTTCATAAATTCCTGAATAAACTCAATGTCAGACGAATACCATTACCGGTAGAAGTTTTATGAAAGATAGCATACATTTCACAGGGCTTGTATGCCAAGTAGACAATTCAGTATATCTGTTCGACTTTAAAACCAATCACAGTCAGATCCCTATATATGTAGCTGAAGCATATTAGCTGACGCCTCCATTAGCCAGACATTCACCAGTTAATTATAATTGATTTCCTCAGGAACTATAAAAACTGGATTATTGATCTTTTAAAATCATTAACTCCTGTTTCCTCCTTGGGTCACCCCTCTGGCTATTTCAGTTCAAGCGGGTCGTAGTTATTTTTCGGATCTTTCCAGTCTATCTTTTTGGTGACATCTATTCCGTAAATGAATTTTTCAATATTTGTATATCCGTCACCGTTGAGATCACCGATGGCATCTTTTGGGTCCTTTGGGTTGAGTCCGAACTTTTTCTCCCATTCATCTGGCATCCCGTCATTGTCAACATCCTTATAGGGGATGCCATTATATTCTGGGTAGCCTCCTACCTGGCTGATGTCAGTTATGATTCCGTCTTTGTAGCTTGCTTTTCCTGTTTGTGCTTCAGTGATGACACGAATGTCCACGGCATCACGTTTAGGTAGAACTGCACCGGCGTGTTTAAGCACATAGTCATATGTATTTTGAGCGGTCATCACTTTAAACTTTTGATAAACGAAGGGCTTGCTCACTTTTATGTAATCTTTGTATTTTCCTGCGTCCGCCAGTTCGGCAATCTGAACACCTCCATCCCAGTTATCCCTTGTTACACGCTCATTTCCTTCCATAATGTTTCCATTCACATAAGCGCGGCCTATTATCAATGTATCCTGACGGGTGCGGTCCCCTTCGGGTTTTAAGATGCGGAAACCAGATGGTTTATTCCTTACCGTGGCTGGCCCCGGTTTATAATAATTGTTGATGATATTGAACATAGATCGGTGATCTCCGCCATCCGCAGAACGCACTTTCCAGTTATAGATAATGTTATTGATGAGCGTAAAATCTCCATACATCCCAATGGAAGGGTTACGGGCTATATTGTTTGCCCAAAGATTCCGCATAAAAGTGCTATTAAGACCACCTATAGTACTGCCAAAAGCGTGGTTGTATTTGTTCAGTGCTTCAGAAAATATACTATTCTGTATGCTGATGTTGACAGTGGGCATTTTTTCTGGAGGAATGCCAGCTTTGTTTGATTCATACATATGCCGATACCAGGACATATTTTCATCTAGTCCCCAACTGGCCGAAACGTGATCGACCATGATATTGCCTATCGGATTACCTCCAATTGCATCATCACGGCGATCATGGTTGATTTCTCCACGTCGGAAACGCATATGGCGAATAACTACGTCGTGGGTATTCATCCATATCGATTCACCGGCAATACAGACGCCGTCACCAGGAGCAGTGTTGCCAACTATGGTAATATATGGTGCCCTGACAATAAGAGGGCTTTTTAATCTGATAATACCAGCTACATTAAATACAACTATGCGTGCTCCGCCTTTCTCACATGCCTCTCTCAGGGTACCGGGTCCGCTATCGGCTAAACTGGTCACGACATATACCTTTCCACCGCGGCCACCAAAGGTGTATGCGCCACCACCTTGTGCGCCGGGAAAAGCCGGGATATCTGCCTGAGGAAGATCATTGGGTGAAGATGCCCAGGTGATGTACGGTTTACCATTTCGTCGGTCGTGGTCAATTATAGGAAGTGCCTCCTGCCATGCCTTGTCTGAGGCTGCCTTGGTATCTTTCAGAACGTTATCGCTGGAGGGTGTCTCGGTTGAGGTCAGCAATGGATATTGTGCAATTGCATTTTCGGCAAAACAACAGATGGCAATTAATAAAATGAATAGAATGTTTCTCATATCATGGGGGTTTTTGCTTTATTTTTCTGTAATGGTTTACTGGCTATTAAAAGGGGCTTAAGACTATTGTTATCTGGTATATACAGCTCAACTTTATATGATAATAATATGCCAGGCAATGAATAAGAACCCGATATTTGAGGGACCATCAATAAATTTGCACTGATCGCTTCCCAATAACTGAATTATCTGGGCGGCTCAGCTATTTCAATATACTTCTTATATAATCGATTCCAGTCCCGGCCCTTTGAAATCAGATACTCTTCGTTTTTCGTGCGATATATTTCAAATATCTCGATTGCAAGTTTGACAGTTTTATAATCGATAGACTGTTCACGCGCTTTCTTTAAATTAGACAAGATAACCTCCTCCTCATCCGGCGTAAGGTCTGAAACAATCGTTTTGTATTTTTTCAGTGTAGATGCCAGCCTGCCACCTGTATATTTGTCCAGGATCACCTCAATCTGTTGTTCGGTAAGCTGTTCATGCAGACCCCTCATCAGTTCCTCATGAAAAGTTTTAGGCATCGCTGATGACGCGATCAACTGACGGTCCAACGGCCCTAAAGGTCTTCCTGTGGCGGGATTTATTCCGGCAGGCACAGTTTCATAGCTATTTGAGTAATGCCAGTCATGAACGGCTTTTAAATGTTTGCTGATCAGTGAGCTGATACGTTTGTTTTTTTCTGCATCATTAAGCCTCAATGATGCGGTCCAATCATGGGCGTTTTTTTCTATTGCAGCAATTTCATAGGATATCTGCTCTGATGTGGCCTTTTTAGTGGTAGACAACTGGGCTTTTGACGAAAAGGGGAGTGCTGATAAAAAAAGTATGGTAATAAGGTTTCTTGTTTTCATATTTCGGGCAATTTGTCTTATATATTAAGGGTTTTCATTTATGAGATTACTTATCATCATTTTTTTGTTTTACAGATCAATGGAGAAGATAGTAACCTGATTTGTACGGGTATCCGTATCTGGTTGGTAGTTATTGTAATGGGTCGAAAGTTCCACCCCAGTTATTGTTTTGAGACATTGCGGGATTACTGTTGATTGATGCCAGGGGAATTCCATAAAAATATGAGCCAGACTGATAATTAAGGGTAAACCTGGTATCTAAATTGACCGTCGAAACAGTAAAAAAAGCATATGCCTGATCTACAGAAAGACCATCCCGACCCGCATAAGGTGGGGCGGTGAGGCTTGGTGGTGCATTGTTGGTCGTAACAATGCGAATGCCCATTCTTCTGCTTCCATTCAGCGAAAGCAGCAGCTTTCTGCGGCGTAGGTCGAAAAAGCGTTTCCCTTCAAAAGCAAACTCAATCTGGCGTTCAAGCATCAGCATACTGATCATCCGCAGACGATCGGTTTTGATAATTGGATCCAGGCCAAAATTACCATCAACGCCAGGTTCAATACCCGCCCGTCGTCTTATTGATTTAATCCCTTCGAAAGCTTCGTCCATCCTTCCTGTCTCGGCAGCAGACTCTGCCAAATTAAGAATCACCTCGGCAAAACGGATTTCCATCCAGTCAGCGCCGGCAAAGGGCACGCTGTTCAGGCCAAGATTGGGATCAATGGCTTTGCGCAGATATAAACCGGTTGTGGTCGAGCCGGTAGGCTCAACTGACCTCAATGTACCATTTGCCAGCGGCGCAAAATAAGTCCATAATCTATAATTTGTATTGTTGTTAATCGCCCATGTACTGCCATTAAAAGCGATAGTTTTATCATAACGGGGATCACGGTTTTTATAGAAGGTGTTCTGGTTATATAAATAGGCTGATTTATTTGTTGCAGGATTTGCATCTGGTGTTTTGCCATCCTTCATGGGGTAGGCCTGAACTAGGTTCCAGGTGGGCTGGTTGGCTGCGGAAGAGGTACCGGTACTTAAGTATGCCGGGCGGGTGGAAGCATCATAACCGTTCGGCTTACTGGTCTGATCCCCGGGTGAGTTGTTGAAGCCGGTAACCATTATCGCTTCGGGGTTACTGTTCCCTTCACTGAACCACATGTTATCATATGAAGGGTGTAAGCCATAGCCGTTTGCGATCAATAGATCGTAAGCTGATTTATTGGCTGCATAGGCTGCATCCCATCTGCCAGGATTTGTCGCGGTGTGATCACCCTCCAGGTATTGAGGACTTGCATATTCCAGTAAAACCCTGCCTTTATAAGCCAAAGCAGCACCTGCTGTAATACGGCCATAATCTGCTGTGAGCCACTTTTTCGGTAGATACTTGGCTGCGGTATCCAGATCGGCTGATATCTGCTTGATGCAGTCTGAGGTTTTGTTTCTTGGAATGCGGGCTGCTTCTTTAGCCTCATCTCCAACAGCATCAAGTGGCAATAACACCAGAGGAACTCCACCATATAATCTTACCAAGTTATGGTAGCGGAATGCTCGGAAAAAGAGCGCCTGAGCTTCAAACCGTTTTTTTTGACCCAGTGGCAGAGGACTGCTTTTCAGATCCTGAATAAATTGGTTGATTATGCGTATCTTAAAATAGTTGCCAGAGGTATTGCTACTGCCGAGATCGGATACACTGTTGATCGTTAGAGTACCTTGTACAAATGCATTCTCTGACCATCCCTCATCAGACTTGTCATTACTGGCTCCTAAACTTCCCGTTACATTTCCAAACCAGGTGGGGAGGTTCTGATCGTAAATGTAGTCGAGTTGTTGCTTCACAAGTATGGAGTCGCTGAAAACGAATTGAGGTGATACTTTGTTCAGGTCCTGTTTGTCCAAGACTTTCTTGCAGCTTGGCAGTAAGAAGAATAATCCGGTAGCGATTGTTATTATGGTAGATAGAGGTCTCATATTTTTATTGTTAAAATCCAACATTTAATCCGAATGAATAATTTTTTAAAACAGGGTAACTTGTATAAGGTGAGCCATTGTCTCTGTAACTGAAAGGATTATAGAAATTGATCAGGTTTTGTCCGTTGAAATAGGCTCTTATATTGGCAACTCCCAATTTCTTTGCGATAAAGTCCGGTACGGCATACGAAAGGTTTAGGTTGGTCAGTCGGAATACTGTTGAACTTCTTTCCCAGAATTGAGAGGTCACATTGTAGGACTCCCGAAAATAGGGGGATGGAAAAGCAGCATCGGGATTGGATGGTGTCCAGTGATCTTTCCAGAACTCTGGCCGGTTGGTAATATTGGTCGAGCTGCTGATCGCATATCCAAACGCATCTCCTTCAACAAAAGTACTGCCGCCCCATTGTACGCTGGTTATTGCGTTTAGACTGAACCATTTAAAGGTAATACCCAGATTCAAACCCAGATTATAGTTGTTGCCTGAGCGTTTAACGTAATCCTGATCTTCGGTGTTGATCCTTCCGTCTGGCGCTGAATACTGACCATTTGCATTGATTGGTCCACGTTTGTCTTTGTAATACAACATACCTGGCTGTGGCACCAGACCAAAGATGCGAACATCGGCAGGGCTAATTCCCGCTGCTGCTCCCATCTCATTTTTTACCCGTTCAGCATCGGCAGGCGTACGGATCATACCAGCATAGTCATAACGAAGTGTACCGATATCAGTGGATCTGCCGTTCCTGTCCAAATAAGTGCCATTTATGCCTGCTTGCTGATCAATCTTTACATTTTTTGCATCAAACCATGATAAAAAGGGGGTAAAGTTGTACGAAAGGTCCTTACCTATTTTGTCTTTCCAGCCAAATGAAATCTCGAACCCGTAGTTGTTGATATCAAGATAGTTCTCTACCGGAAGTCTTGCGCCCACTATAAATGGCACTGCAGCTGACAGTTGGGTCAGTAGGTTTGTGCGACGTTCAAAGTATCCATCGACTGTGAATGATAAACGGTTATCTAGAAACTGGGCATCTAGGCCCAGATTGGTTTTGAGATTATCATCCCACCTGGCATCCGCGTTGGCCAGCAGAATGCTTGGTTCTACTGTTGAACCACGAACGCCAGTGGGCTGTCCAAACACAGCTGCATGGCCAATCGCAAACTGATAGTTGCGAAGATACTGAAAGGCATTGCTGTTATCATTGCCCAAGAGTCCAATCGAAGCCCTAAGCTTCAGGTAGTTTACAAAAGCCAGACCTTTTTTGATAAAAGATTCCTCCGAAAGTACCCAGCCAACGGAACCTGAGGGAAAGTATCCCCATTCTTTACCGGGAGCAAAGTTTGTATTGGCGTCTGCACGCCAGGCGAGTTCCAGTAAATATTTATTTGCATAATTATAGTTCAACCGAAAGGCATAGGCCAATCGTCCATATTCTCTCAGCAATCCGACCTGATGTGCCTCTTTTTCGCCATAAGCAAAGTTAAAGTTGTCCAAACCGTTGGGGTAGATTCCATCTTGCTGCGCAACAACTCCTTCGGAATAGCGTTCGGCCTGTTCATACAGGGCCATAACTGAAAAGTCATGCTTGCCAAACTTGCGGCTATAATCAACTATCCCGTTCAATTGATAGTTGTTGGCAAATGTGGGGTTTATACGGATCCGGTCGCTATTGTTTATTCGAGGGATATTGATGATTGTGCCGCCTGGGATATGCCTGTTTATGCCTAATCCACTGTATTGGTAAAAATCAGTGTAAGTGCCAAACTCCTTTCCGAGTGTGATATTATAATTTTTGTTGTATGTTCCAGTTAAACTCAATCCTTTAATGAAAGGTACATCATATCTGACATTGGCGTTGATATTCAACAAGTAGGTTCTGCTCATGGCATAGTTGTCCGATGCCTGAATGGCAAAGAAATTAATGTTTTCTTTAGCTGCACCGGATCCTTGACTTAGGAGTACAGGGTTTCCGTCGATATAGTATTTTTGCCAGGGTGCAACACGTAATAAGCTGAGGAAATCATCATTGTCACTGGTAGAAGCTTGCTTGAACAAATACTTGCTGTTCTCATTAATGGCGCCGCTTAAAGATAAACCAACCTTTAAACCATTTGCCACGCGGGCATCAGCGCTTGCTCTGTAGGTCCACCGGTCAGATTTAACACCTTCAAAGTTGGAACCCTGTTTTACGTATGTTGCTCCTGCGAAATAGGTCGCTTTATCACTGCCACCACTGACGTCAAGTGCATGGCGCTGCAGGACTGCAGTCTTGAATGCCTGTTCCAGCCAGTTTGTATTGTTTGCCGGGTCTGAAAAATAGGCCAGCTCATCAGGGGTATAGTAGCCTGGAACCCTCGTGCCAGTGGGCGAAACACCTAAATCGTTCAAAGTGTAGTTGTTTGCAGCCTGATAGTAATCATTCACGAATGTGGCCAATTCGCTACCACTCATCATTTTGGGCAACTGTGTTGCATCGCTCAAGCCCAGCGAACCTGAATAATTGACTTTCGGCGCACCGGTCTTACCTCTTTTTGTCTTGACAATAATTACACCATTAGCCCCCTGGATACCATAGATAGCCGCTGAGGCGTCCTTTAGTATTGTGAGGCTCTCCACCTCACTTTGATCCAGGAGATTGAAGTCCTGAAGGGTGCGAAAGGCATCATCAATAATATAGAGTGGATCTGTTGTATTTCTTACTGTCCCGAATTGAGGGTTGCGAATAGTAATGCCCGCATTTACGCCAGGTCTTGTATCGCCACCCGAAACAATAACGTTGGGCAATGTCCCGCGTATCGCAGAGGCAAGATTGGTGGTAGGGATGTCTTCAACAGCCTTAAGATTGACCTGGGATACTGCACCGGTCAAGTGTATTTTTTTTTGTGTGCCATAACCTACTACCACCACTTCGTTTAAATTGTTGTCGTTCGATTGCGTAAGCTTTACATCCCAGCTGGTTTCATTTTGGCGAAGCGCTCGCTCCTGGCTGACGTAACCTACATATCTTATCATCAAAACGATATTCTGTGCATTGGTAGCATTTATCACAAACCGACCATTCTTGTCGGTCTGTGTAAGCACTGGACTGTCTTTGATCTGCACGGTAACCCCGACAAGAGGTTCGCTGTCTTCAGCGCTCTTTACCGATCCGGTTATTGTTCTGATTTGTCCAATTGCCAGTCCCGTTATAGTAGAGAGTAGCAGACATAGTAAAAGTTTCTTCATTTCCTATTAAATTATAATTATCAAAAGCTTGGTTCCTAATAAGTGGCTATGCGAATAAGATGTTGCGACCCCTTCAAATTGCCGATCGATATTGCCTAGCATCAAACTTGAATCAGGTTGACTTGCGGATCAAAAGCGGAGCGATAAGTTAGCCTGGCAGATTTGCATGAAGCAACCATTGTTATAAGTTTATTGCAATGGACGGATCCAGAGCAATCAATTATTGCCCAACGGGAATTTGTAAATAATTTACTCTTCATATTTGGTTAATTTCCTGGTAAAACTGTCAATCATGTGAGTGATAGATTATGGAACTGAGCGCTGTTCTCCATCTGATACCCGACAGGTCATTCACCAGAGTGTTTGATGAATAACTTGCTGAGAAATTTTCGACAGATACTTACCTTATATCTCATCACAATATTGAAATGTTCTGCATATCATTTCCTTAAACTATCACAATGTTTTTCAATAGAGATGCTTATTTTCATTTATCAATAAACAACTTCTTTATATAAGAAACACGGTGTGATCAAGTGCTATAAAATTCTGCAAAGAGGATTTGGTTTGCGGATGATTATTTACCATCTTTTTATACAATTTTACCTACTTTAGGCAGCCTTTAAAATAATCCGATAGATTGTTTTGTCGAAGACAATCAATGATCCGTTTGAAATTGTGTTATAGCTGAATGGGCGAAAGTCAAATCAGGATAGTCTGATAAAAGAAAAATTATCGATAGAAAATAAAAAAATAGAACCAGCGCAATTTTCCTAACGGGTATTGTTTGTAATAAAGCCAAATTTCGTCAACGTTAATTTCTTCCAATCTTTTCAGTAGGGGACATTACTTGATATAAAACTGGGGGTTATTGTGTTTATCAACAATCAGATATTGACAAGCATACCAGAAATTATTGTCTTGGGAAATTAGAAGATTCAGATACATTTTAAACAAATACTTTTTGAAGCATTTCTTTTAAAACCTTTAATCTCAATTAAAAACTGGAATTATTTTTATCTTGTAAATCTTCGTCAAGCATCATTATGATCTTTATATTATCTGGCAAGGAGATTTAGATAAAGTAAAGAGCAGATTCAAAGTAAAGTCCGTGTCTGGATAGATCATGCGCGCGTCCTTTCGAGAAAGTCATCTAACACCTGGCAGGGTTTGGTCGATTTTGTGTTGATCAGTTTAAATAATTTCCTTATGGACTAAATTAGATGTATACATTCATTTAACGGAACCACTACCCGCAAAGAGGCATCATATTGGTAAAGATGATGCACATAATCAAGGTTGATTTTTTGAATGACTCCTTTGAAGGCAACAACCTATAAGGATTTTCCAAGGATGATTTCGAACCCTTCTAAAGATGCAAAAGGGTTTTTACCTTGGCGTATGCGGGGTCCCTAGCTTATTGTGTCTACGTTATTGGCGAGATTGCGATAATTTATTCGCTCATTGGGGTTCGAACCATTTAAAAATTCTTCCAGGTTAGTATATCCGTCACCATCCGTATCCACTGCGCCATCTTCCGCATCCATAGGGTTCAGTTTGTTTTTTTTCTCCCATTCATCTGGCATGCCATCGCCATCGCTATCACTGGCAACCTGCGCTGATTGATAGGTTAAGTTGGGGTAGCCACCTACTTCGGCTATATCTTTAATGATTCCTATTCGGGTTAAGGGCTTACCCGATCTCACCATTTCGGTTACCCGTATATCTACTGCATCCCGTTTAGGTAAAGTGGCGCCTGCCTTCGCCAGCACTGATTCATAAGCCAGATCAGCTGTTTGATGTGGCGATACCGGCCAACCCTCGAAAGGAGTATTTACCCTGGCCAGACTGGATCCTGGCTGCTGACCTAATGTTGAGGTCATGCGCATTCCTGTCCAGTTATTGGCTATTACTTCTTTGTTACCATCCATTATATTTCCTGCAACATACCATTTGCCCGGTCTTGCGGCGGCTTTTGTGTACCAGTCACCTTCAGCCCATGCGCTTCCTGGAGAATACTGACTGCGCTGTTCAATGCGGGCAAATACGCCACGCATATTTTCATTCGTAGCGGGACCGGGTTTAAAATAATTATTGATGAGATTAATGTTCGATGTTTCATCACCACCATCAATAGATCGGTGTCGCCAGTTGAAGATTACATTGTTCCTGAAATCAAATGCGCCTGACATGCCGATCGAAGGGTTTCTGGCCGTGTTACAGGCGAATAGATTATGATGGAATGTCGACGGGTTTCCACCCCACGTCCCACCAAAAGCGTGACCCCTGGCATCAAGCGCTTCACTGGAGATGGTCCATTGAACAGTGATATGTTCCGCGGGATCTTTTATCTGGCTCTTTCCATCTAATGAGGATCGCATATGGCGATACAGTGAGATGTTTTCATCCATTCCCCAACTGGTCGAACAATGGTCAATGATGATATGATGAAAGGGATTTCCCCCGATGTTGTCATCTCCCTGCCCACCAGAGGGGACACCTCTTCTCACGCGAATATGCCGAATGATAACATTGTATGTATTGATATTTAAAGTGCCTGCAATGCATATCCCGTCACCAGGCGCTGACTGCCCAGCCAGAGTAATATCAGGGTGATTGATGTTTATATCCGTCACAATCTTAATTGTACCGGCAATACGAAACAATACCATCCTGGGACCTTTGGCTTCCAATGCCTCACGTAAACTGCCCTTTCCCGAATCATTAAGGTTGGTCACGGCAAAGACTTTTCCACCACGTCCACCAGAGGTAAACATACCGCCACCCCACGCACCGGGAAAAGCCGGTATCACCCCTTCGGGCAACCGGGGTGGGTGAGGAGGGATCTGGCCGATTTCAGGTAGTGTATTGGCAATATTGGGTTCCTGTGCATCAACGCCTTTTGCTAAGATCAATAATGCAAGAGCTAGCATCCCTGCTACGAAAAGTGTACGCATTTTGTATGTATTTACTGTAAATCCTAATATATTACGAAACGTGAACGCTATTCGCTTTAATAAAGGTAAGCTGTAATTCATTACCATTGGTTTGATTGGGTGAAACAGTTTGCTGCGCAGGTGCAGCAAACGCGTTGTAATTAACTTTTAACTCTATTGTGCTGTATTGGCTTTGTTTTCAAGTGCTTCGGTTGCCTTGCGCAAATCATAACCCTGCGCTGAGAGATAATTATTTGCCCTTCCTCTGAATTTTGCAAACCACTGATTTCTTTCCCTGCTGGTCAGTACGTTTATGGCGTTTTCTCTTGCCTCAATCAGATAATCAAACACTTTTTTCTTTTGTTCAAGGGTCAGATCAGGAAGCAGAGCCATAAATTTTTCATACTCTTTTTTTAAACTTTGAGCAGTCATTTCATTTTTAATAACTTCGACCTGTTCCAGGGTGAGCTGCGATTGCAATGCAGCTGTGAACGCATCACGCTGCTGATCCAGTTTGCTTTTGCTTTCTTCCCAGCCGTTTTGGTTGTCCTGCTCCACTTCGTCCGTGGTTTTTGCAGTCTTCTTGATAGCCTCCTGCTTGGCGAGTTTTAGGCCCTGTATCCTCGAAATTTTCTGATACTGAAAAGCAATTAGGTTCCTGATGATTTCGTTTTTTTCACTATTCTTCAGGCCCAGGATGGAAATTATCCGGTTGGACGCTGTAATTTCGAGTGCTGAGGATGTTGTGTCCCTTCTTTTTGCCCAATACTCCCCCTCCTGTTTTAGCTGGTAACCGCCGGCTGAAAGATAATTAGCGATTTTGCCTTTGTATTTATTGAAAATCGCATGTTTCTCTTTTGCAGAACCACCATCCATAGCAGTCTCACGGGCCATTTTAAGTAGCGTCATGATGCTTGCCTTCTCGTTATCGGTCAGATAGGGGAGCATCAGCAGGTAATTGGCATAGGTAAGGGGGGCGGTATGATAAGTCATTCCATCTTTTACTTCTTCTATATCCTCGGCACCAAGCAGTGCACCGAGCCTGGATAGAAAAGTGCGGTGCAGTTGAGCTGTATGCTTTGCCGTGCTTTTATTGATTATGCCGGTGTTCGATGTGTTTTTGTTCGATAATTTATTCCGTTCGGTTTGGATCGCGTTCAAATCAATATATTGTCTTGCAATGAGTTTCTTGACCTCTTGCTTTTTTGAAGGATTGATCTGGAGTGTTTCGACTATTTTTGTCGCCCGATCATTTGCGGTTTCAGCATAGCGTTTATTGGACTGGGCTCTCACTGTGATCACCATCAGAGCAGTAATAAAGTAAGTGATTATTGTAATTTTCATATTAAGGTTTCTCTGGATTTTATTATTTCAATTTTGCTTTTGCATAGGGGATTGAGGATGGACTGCTTCTTTATGGTGGTATTAATTGGATTTAAAGTTGATACGCCGAATTTTATGGTACAATCTTTTGAACCATTCGGCAAAGCCTTCTTTAGTGGATTTTGTGAAGAGGCGCTATCTCCGCTGATTAATACCCTTGGCGTATTGATAATGCATAAGTAAAAGTCTTCCGGTGTCGCATTAAGCAATATATAAACAGAAGCGAGTAAACTTTGGTCGCAGAAATGGATCGATACCCATTTTAAAACTCCGTAAATATTTATTTTCATTTCGGTTCGTAATATTCACGGCCCGGGCAATATTTCCCAATGCCGACCACTTCATCTTTCTTTTTTATTTGTCCAATCAGCCTGTTAATTAAAATATGAAATATGACGGTTTTTTTAGATAAATACATATGCCTAATTTTAGGTAAATGAATTCATATCCGTTCCTCGCTTCCATCATTTTGCGCCACTCCATTGGAATAACAAAGAATCAGCTGTTTGTCAATCAAACTTCAACAGACATCGAAATTCAAAAGGACCTCCCGTTATTCTGTCATAAAATTCCGAAAAGCAGAGAATGGATTTTTACTTTTTTTTACCAAGTCTTTGTACAAATTTGCCAAGTACAAAATCACTTAAATTTCTCTTTCTTTAATTTCTGGTAAATAAATTTCTTAGCCATTGCATTTCTCCAATAATAATAGACCTGGTTGTTGAACGATATTGAACAAAGATTAGGTGAAACGTTTGCAATTTTTAAATCTGTTGCAATCGAAAAATGTTTACGGAAGTTTTTCCTCTGAGTGGAATTCACTAACTTAGGATCACTAATCAAATGCATTAATCAAGGCATACCCATCTGCCTAAAACCAAAATTGTAAAGATATGAGGGCGGTGTTCGGGAAATTGTTTTTTATCTATCTGTTCTGTTTGTTTGCTGCACAAACATTTGCCCAGATTCCGCCAAAATTAGCCCGTTATACCTCCAAAGACGGACTGCCCCACAATACCGTTTTAAGTATTGCGAAAGACAGAGAGGGTTTTATGTGGTTTGGTTCCATGGAAGGCCTGAGCAGGTATGATGGCCAGGATTTTCTGACTTATCGATCCAGAAGCAACGATCATTCCTCTTCCAAGAATAATAGGTTCGACAAAATAGTTGAAGACCTTGCGGGCTATCTCTGGCTTAGGGCAAAAGATAAAAGAGTCTATCGTTTTGACAAGCGGACCGAGCAATTTTTATCGGTCGAAAAGAATATGCGTAACAGTGATCGTGTGGAATATGTGAATATCATTGCCTCTAAGGTTAGCGGCATTTGGCTCTTTACAAAAAAAAACGGCATTAATTATATTGCCAGTGATAGAAAAACAAGACCACGATATCATAATTACAGTGCCACTTCTAAAGGACAGACCAGTATACAATCAAATCAGATCAGTTTTTTTCATGAGGACCGCAATTTAAAAATTTGGGTAGGAACCACAAACGGTCTGACGATTCTGAATAGAACCGGAAAAACCAACAGACCTTATCGGTCCAGGCACCTTCTTGCCAATTCTGATTTGAGAAGCGTCGCCGAAGACAAGGAATACCTATGGTTTGGTACAGCTGATGGCACACTCGTCCGATATTCCAAAAATAGTTCAGCCTTAGTTAAAAAGAGACTATCAAAGTTTTCTATAAACGGCTTGATGGTTTCGGTTCACGGAGGGAATCTTTTCCTCACTACTTCTGGAGGCGCTATTCTCGAAATCGATAGGGAGATGAGGCAGGTTGGCCAAACATCAATTACTAGTAAGCCATTATTTACGATTTTTGAAGATAAAATCGGAGCCCTTTGGGTGGAGCCGGAAAAGCAGGGTATAATACGATTTCAAAAAAGTGACAGAAGTTTTCAGATCTTCAGCGGGACAAAGAATGCTGCTGTAAATCTTTCCAAAGATTATTATAAAGTCTTTCAGGATGATAGTGGCACTATCTGGGCCTGCCTGAAAGGGGGAGGATTCGGATACTATGATCCAAGATTAAACAAGATTGCTGCCATAACGAACAGGCCTGGCGAAGCGGCACATCAATTTTCCAATATTATTACAAGCCTTTTATATGACAGGCAGGGACTGGTCTGGCTAAGTGAGGAATCAATAGGTTTACATAAAATCACCTTTCAGAGAAATGATTTTAAAGTCAGGAAACTCGTTGAAAACAGCCATGCAAAATATGAAAATGAGGTAAAGGCCGTATTGCAAGATAAAGAAGGAAGACTATGGCTTGCGACAAAATTTAGAAAACTGTATTGTTATAAAGTTGACCAAAAAATCAAGCTGCCATTCGTTAACTATCCATTGGGGGATATGGGTCGGATTTATGATATCCTGGAAGATTCAAAAGGAAATCTATGGTTTGGAACAAGGGAAAATGGTCTTTTCAAAGCCGAGCCAGTTAACGGGGGGCGTTCCAGCTATAGACTAGTCAATTTTAAGCACGATGGAAAAGATCCATTTAGCATCAGCAGCAATGTTATTTACGATATTCTGGAAGATAGGCGGGGAAGAATCTGGGTTGCTACAGGCTCAGGCGGAATCAATCTGATCTCCACACGTAAGAGCAAGACGATATTTATAAACAGCTTCAGGAATTATCCTAAAAATTCGTTTTCATTCCTTAGAAATCTGGAAGAAGATAGTCAGGGGAATATTTGGGCAGGTACTTCTGAAGGCCTTTTGATATTAAATCCCTCAGGAGATAGGGCTGATTCTTATCCAATAGTATCCTATTCCAATAAGTCTGGAGACTCTACCAGTCTGAGCAGTAACGATATCCAGGACATTTATAAAGACGCCAAAGGCAGAATTTGGTTGGCTACCCTGGGTGGGGGTCTCAATTTAGCGCTCGGCAGGAGACCGTTTGATGGCCTTCAGTTCAGAAAGTATACTGTTGAAGATGGCTTTGCAAGTAATTTTGCGGTCAGCATACTCGGAGATTCCACGACGGGCCTATGGATTTCCACTCATAACGGAATTACCAACTTTGATCCTGATTTAAATAAGGTAAGGAATTTCGATGAAGATGATGCGCTGAATGTTCAGCATTTTTCTGAGGCATCGTCCGGCCAACTAAAAGATGGCATGATTGCTTTCGGATCGGTAGAAGGTTTGGTGATGTTCAAGCCTGCTCAGATCAAAAGTCGCCCTACGCTTACAAAATTGGTATTTACCAAACTTCAAATCAATAACAAGGATGCATCCCAATATGCCTCGCAGAAAACTTTGGAGCAAAATATCAATTACAGTTCATTCATTCGACTTAATCATGATCAGAATATTTTCAGTATCAGTTTTTCTTTGGTAGATTATAAATCTGAAAGAAAGCCAAATTATTGGTACCGCCTGAAAGGCTTTGATGATGAATGGAAAGATAATGACAATAAACAACTGGTCAGTTATACCAATCTGCCACCGGGGAGATATATTTTTGAAGTAAAGGCTCGCAATCCCGGGCTATACCTAAAAACCCCTTACAGGAGCGTAGCAATCGAAATCCTTCCTCCTTTTTGGAGAACGTGGTGGGCCTATCTCATTTATTTCTGTATTGCGCTCATACTCGCACATATCATTCGCAAAACCATTCTGACCATGTTTGCTTTGCGAAACAAAATCATTGTGGAAAAGCGGATTGCCGACTTAAGGCAGGATTTTTTCACCAATATGTCCCATGAGTTGCGAACACCGCTTACTTTGATCTTAAATCCTCTGGAGCAGGTATTGCGAAAAGAGCCTCTCTCCGAGCAGGGAAAGAATTTTCTCATGCTCGCCAGAAAAAATACCGAGCGAATGGTCAGGTTTGTGAATCAGTTTTTAGAGTTGAGAAAAATTCAGAATAATAAGTTGGAACTTAAAATTTCCGAGATAGAGTTAATTGCATTTGTCAGAAACACGTGCAGCCTTTTCACCGAAATAGCAAATGAGAAAAATATTTCCATTAATACCTCATCGAATGTTGACGTACTTTTTGTCTGGCTGGACTCAGACAAAATAGATGTCGTATTAGTCAATCTACTGGCCAATGCGATTAAGTTCAGCCCTGAAAATTGTGATTTGTTTATTACGATTGAATACCATCAGGGGAATCACTATTTTACTATTGACGTAGCCGATCAGGGTAAGGGGGTTCCCGAGTCCGAACTGGACAAGATTTTCGAACTATATTATCAAACGGAGGCTGGATCACAAAATTCTACAGGTACCGGTATTGGACTTGCTTTTTCGAAGGCCCTTATTGAATTGCATCACGGTGAAGCATTCGCTACTAATAACCCGGATGGTGGCCTAACGGTTACACTCAAGTTGTTGTATGGAAGATCGCATTTCAACAGTGACGCTTTTGCATCCGGATCAGGAGCCATTGTGAACCGGACATCATCCTTTAGATCCGATTACAGATTGTCAGATAACGATTTGCCAAATGATGACCATAAACCGGTAGTGTTACTTGTTGAAGACAATCATGACCTGCGAAAATTTATGCAAATACAATTAAGTGAGCACTTCCGCGTATTGACAGCAGAGAATGGCGAACAGGGATTTAAGATGGCGATCCAGGCCCGGCCGGACTTGATTTTAAGCGACGTGATGATGCCGGTGCTGAATGGCTTTGAAATGCTGAAAAAATTAAAGGCGGATATCAAAACCAGCCACATTCCAATAGTACTGCTTTCAGCAAAGCAATCTGTGGATAGCCAGATACAGGGTCTGGAATATGGCGCTGATCTTTACATCAGTAAGCCTTTTAATAACGAACTTTTACTGGCATCAATAAAGGGGCTGATCACCAAACGGAAGAATGCTTTCCAGAATACCCTGGATGGACCAAAGCGTTTATTGCCTGAACCAGAGGAACTGGTGATAACTACCCAAGATGAGCTTTTCCTAAAAAAAGTGGTCGATGTTGTAAGTGAAAAAATGACGGATCCTGAATTTACTATTGAATATGTAGCGGAAACAATCGGGATGAGTAGGTCGGCTTTCTTCAAAAAATTTAAAGCACTAACATCACTTGCACCGGTAGAATTTATCAAAGAGATGCGCATTAACCGTGCAAAGGCATATCTTGATGCTGGGGAGAACAACATCTCCAGCGTAGCCTACGCCGTAGGCTTCAATGATGGTAAATATTTTAGCAGGTGTTTTAAACAACTTGTCGGCAAAACACCAAGTGAGTATTTAAAAGAAAAGCATACGTCTTAATATCATACTATAATGATATTTGCATGTTTAGCCCGCAGAATGATTTAAGGCCATTGCTTTTATTAATGAGATTTCTACCATATGTGCTTGACCGCACGGCTCTGCAGCGCTTCTGCTGGGATCCAATAAGTTGGCAATATCTGTTAATCGATCCTGTCCAGTGGTTTAAAATATCAAAAATAACACTGTTTCGACCATTTTATACACCTCATATCTGCATAACATGGGTAGGTTTGGACGTCGATAATTTTATAAGCCAACGATATATTCTTTCAGGCGAAACTATCGCAAAATCGTTAACCAAATTTATTTCACGTTTTAATATGCCATATTCAAGCGATGGCATTATAGACAATCAAGTATGAGAGCACAATTTCAAAAGGTTCACTTGCTGAACAACAGCAGTTATAGTGTGTCAAACGGGAATGCCCAAAACCTGTCCCAATGGCACTTTCATCATGAACTGGAACTTCACTATGTAATTAGAGGAACGGGAACAAGGTTTATAGGAAACAATGTTGCTCCGTTTTCTGCCGGGGAGGTCATACTTCTTGGGGCGAATCTGCCGCATAAGTGGAAGTTTGACGAAACTTTTTCATCTGACAGCACTTGCTCGCGGGAATCCATTATCCTGCATTTTGAGGCGGATTTTCTGGGTTCATTTTTTCTGTCGTTACCTGAAGCGAAATTGGTCGGTAAAGTGATTGAACGGGCGAAAAGAGGAATGATTTTCAATGGCAATACGAGCAAAAAGCTGGCCGCCCTGATCAGGTCTTCGGTTAATTCTACCGGCATGGAACGGATTGTGATACTGTTATCCATTCTTTCAGCTATTTCAGAAACGGAAGAATTTGAGGAAATCACCTCCCCCTTCAGATTGACAGTTCCAATGGAACAGGATGGATCCAGACATGAAAGAATTACCGATTTTGTTTTGAAGAACTACAAGAATGATATCTGTTTGGAAGATGCTGCCGCTATCAGCAATCTAAGCACTACCTCATTTTGCCGTTACTTCAAGCTTGTGACCAATAAAACCTTTAATGAGTTTCTCCAAGAGATCCGAATCGGTCACGCATGCAGGATGATCATTGAAAACAAGTTTCCCATAGACGTTATCTGTTTTGAATGCGGATTCAAAAATGTCTCAAATTTTTATCGTCATTTTAAAAATATAGCTGGTATGACACCTAAAGTGTTTAAGAACAGTTTTATCAACTAACCTCCTTCGGGAAAACCGAATTCTCCTCATAGGTAGAAAAAAATTCAAAAGCTAAACTGGTATCTAGTAACCGATGCTGCGTTTATTATTTGGTTAGATACGGGATAAATTGGATAGTTTATCCCGTTCTATTTATAGATAAAAGATCCGGGTGGGATGCTGGCGATTGTTTAAAAAAAAACATTTCAAAAGCATTACTGCATTTATCGTAACAACGGTAGCCATTAACGTGTGTTTATATTATCAAGCTATTGTGGCTTGCACATGAAGATGCGCAAATTTTCGTATTAACTCACGATATAGTGCTAATGGCTTGTTGTAAGCCCAGGGTAGAGCAGAAGAATTGCCAGATACAGTCTCTCCGAAATTTTTGAAATATGTTAAAAAACATTTGTCATTATAATTAGATAAACAGTATGGATTGACCCCACTGTACCAAGAGTAGATTTTCTGTTAAGTATTGTTTGTCAATTAATTAGCGATTTAGTGAAAAGGGATTAACCTGATTGTGTCATCCTGTTAATCATCAGAAATATTTATTATCCATTTCTGGAGTGCCACTTTTCTGGATTTTCGCTTAGCTCTGATTTTTTTCTTTTTGTCTACAACTTTGGGAATTAGCTTTTCTCTTTCTTTTCGTAATTTCATCAACCTACCGAGCTCATTGTACTCTGTCATCTTAGTGTCTAGTTCTGCAATTCTCTTCAAATCAGCAATAAATTTATTACTAATTCGAACCATTATCGACCCAATCGTACGGTATTCCCTTAGGGATACCGTACTTTTTTAAATAATATTTTGTAAGCAAAAAACTCCAAAGCTTATAACTGATAAAATATTTCTTTCCTTTATTTTATTAAATACTTGTATTATGCGATTCTTACTGTATTAAATAAATTAAATGTAATAACCTGCCTTCGTATTAATTTGAAAAAGTGATCGTTTTTTTGGAAGCTTTATCTGTAATAAGATGACAAGTAAATTCAGGACTCTAAGATCCACTACGGAAGCTGTTGGTTACTGAAGATGAAATCTCTAGTCGACAGACAGTTTTTTCAGAAGAGCAACTCTAATATTAAAGTTAATTTTACGAATGGGGTTTCGTGAGATACTTCAGTTATAATACATAGGAATTTCGAAAAGGTTACCTACTATGGAAATTATTTCTTGGGATTTTTTAAAACCAAATCCTTATTAATCGGTTTTATTTACTTGTCCCGGTTTCGTTTACACAAAATTTTATATTTGAAATGAGAAAAGGGACAATCATTGCTTACAATAATAAAATTGGGCATGGAATTATTAAAGATACCAATAACCAGAAAATAAAATTTCACTTGGAAAGAAAAGAGCAGGTCAGCCGTTTAGATTTTGTTCAATTTGATATTGCTTTTGTTAACGGTTCATTAAGAGCGGTTGACGTTTCAAAAATTTACGATTCTGAGGCTATATCACTCAAATGAGTTGATTTTGATAGCTGGTGAAATGATTATAATTTAATTGGGAAGATGTTAAGTGAGTGCCTTTAATGATGACCTATAGTTCAAAACCAAGCACTTTGTATGCCTCCTTTTTGTATCTCTGTAAGTGTTTGTTATAGGATTCCTGATCAGCAATCATACTCAGGAAATAATAGGCACCATCAGAAATGACAAAAATAATATCAGCAGCTTCCGCTGCATCCTGAATTTGGATTAATTCTTTATCTATACAGTTTTGTATCAGCTTTTCAAGCCATTTCCTCAATATCAAATGCAAGTCCCTGAAATGTTCCAGGATTTTCTCATTCCTGAAAATCAGGGCAAAGCAGTTGTAAAAAATACTGTCATCTACATAACTGTTCCACTTTCTTGAAAAAATATTTTCCATCACCAGTTTTAGTTTGCTCAGTGGATCTGCATATTCTTGCTGGGGTTCATAGACGTTTTGGTAACCGGTAACAATAAAATCAATCAGGCCAAGCAACATTTCCTCTTTGTTGGAGAAATAGTGTACCACCAGGCTCTGGTGCATATCAAGCTCTTTGGCAATTTTGCCAAAGGAAACATTCTCAATGCCTTCTAATCTGGCGATTTCATAGAAGGCCTGTATAATTTTTTTTTGCTGACCTTCCTTTAAGCTTTTTCTTCCCATAAGAATCCTAAACTATAAATTTTCTGCGAATTAACACGTTTTAAAATAGATTTACTGAATGGTCAATTTATTTAATAAAGATTTTATGATGCCTTAACATTCCGATGGTTCCTTTGCAGCATAAATCAAACAACATGAAAAGAATTTACTTATCCCTATTGGTATGTTTTTTACTTGGTTCTGTTAATGTTTTTGCACAGCAAAAAATAAGCGGAACTGTAAAAGATGACCTTGGTGAAACGCTGGTGGGTGCTTCCATACAGGAAAAAGGAAAAACTAATGGTACCCAGACAGATGTCGATGGGCACTACTCATTGACGGTGAGTAATCCCGATGCGGTATTAATTTTTACCTATATCGGTTACATCAAACAGGAGGTTGCCATTGGGAGCCGCAAAACAGTAGATGTAATTTTAAAGAAAAACGATGCTGATCTTAGCGAGGTGGTTGTAGTAGGTTATGGAACCCAGAAAAAGGTAAACCTTTCGGGCGCTGTAGATCAGGTGAATGCGAAAACACTGGCCAGCAGACCTATTGCAAATGTGGCTCAGGGATTACAGGGTCTGGTGCCAAACCTGAACATCGACTTTGGGTCCGGCGCACCGGGTGCTACAGCAAAGATCAATATTCGTGGTATTACTTCAATCAATGGTGGAGATCCGCTGATTTTGATTGATAATGTGCCATCTGATGCTGCAGAACTTAATCGTTTGGCTACACAGGACATTGAGAACATTTCGGTGATCAAAGATGCATCGGCCTCTGCTATTTATGGCGCCAGGGCGGCCTTTGGGGTGATTCTGATCAAGACCAAAACGGGCACCCAAGACGGCGTAACAGTAAGCTATAGTAATTTTATCTCACTGAACAAACCTACTATCATTCCTGATAAAGTTACCGATCCCTATATCTATTCTCGGTTATTGGAACTCTCCACCAACAATACCCCATGGGATAATGTAAACTATAGCGACCAGTCCTACCAATATGCAAAAGAAAGGTCTGACAATCCTGATATTTCTGGTGTGAGGGTCAATCCCAGTGATAATAAACTTTGGGAATATATGGGCAACCAGGATTGGACCCGCTATTTTTTTAATGATCAAACCTATTCACATGACCACGCATTATCGGTAAGTGGAAAATCTGAAAAGGCGCAGTATTACATCTCTGGAAATTACAACAAGCAAAATGGAATGCTCAAGATTGCTGATGACTATTTCGACCGCTATAATCTGCGTAGTAAAGTAAATTATCAGATAACGCCCTGGTTAAGTTTTGGTAATAACACATTCCTAACTAAGACACAAAGAGAAAACCCGAGTCAATATTCCATCACAGGTATTTATAACCTTTTTCCTACTGATTATGATAAAAATCCCGACGGAACATGGGCAAATAATGCGGTTGGCCGCACCGGTGCACAACTTACAAACGGTGGAAAAGCAAGTGATAAATATTTTAGTCTTCAAACCCAGTTTAATGGCGAAGCTTCATTATTGAAAAACATGTTGAAATTTAATACCGATTTTACTTATCGCAGGGGAGCAACGAACTATGATGAGAGTACGGTACCTTATAAAATCGGCTTTGGTCCTGATGATGTGAGGGAAGAAGGAAACAGTTACGCCAGAAAATGGACAGGTTTTGAAGATTATACGGTACTGAATGCTTACCTCACCTTTAACAAACGTTGGCAAAAGCATGATTTCACGGCTCTGATAGGTTATAACCAGGAATATTTCAGGTCAGAAGAAAATGATACCAGGAGAACCAATTTAATCTCTTCATCCTATCCAACGATAGGCCTGGCGACCGGAGAACTTTCCTCTACTCAATCGATTAACGATTGGGCAGTACAGGGCTTGTTTTTTCGCCTGAATTACATATTTAACGATAAATATATCCTGGAGCTTAACGGCCGTTATGATGGAAGTTCCCGCTTCCCAACTGACAAGAGATGGGGTTTCTTTCCTTCCGCTTCTGCTGCCTGGCGGATTGATCAGGAAGCATTTATGGAAAGTCTGCGCCCGGTAATCAGTAACTTTAAATTGCGTGCTTCATATGGTTCTTTAGGAAATCAGGCTGCATCAAACTACGGCTATATTTCTACCTTTAACCCGGTACGCTCGGGCTATCTTATCGGAGGTTCTCTTCCCTTGACGGTTACCACACCAGGCCTGGTAAGCCCGGATTATACCTGGGAAAAGGTGAACACCGCAAACCTTGGAACTGATATTGGCCTGTTCAACAACAAATTTAATTTAACGTTTGATATTTATCAGCGAAATACCAAAGGCATGCTGGCTAACGGAAGAGATTTACCAGATGTGCTGGGCGCTACAGAGCCCCGTGAAAATGCTGCTGATTTGCGCAACCGCGGATGGGAATTGTCGCTTGCTTACCAAACAAGTTTTAAAACCGCTAAAGATCCCATTAACTTTAATGCCCGGTTCTTGTTGTCTGATAGCAGATCGTATATCACAAGATTTGAAAACCCAAACCAGAGTTTAACACAATATCGTGAGGGCATGGAACTTGGAGAAATCTGGGGGTTGCAAAGCAACGGATTGTTCCAAAACCAGGCGGAAATTAATGCGCTGGATCAGTCTTCTATTATTCCATGGGGAGCACTCTCCATTGTGCCGGGATGGCCTAAGTTTATCGATCAGGATGGCAATGGCAAAATTGAAACCGGTTTGACCGCTGATGCCGCAAAGGATTTATCAATCATTGGAAATTCTGCACCTCGGTTCCGTTTTGGTCTGGACCTTAACGCAAGTTGGAAAGGATTCGATGTGAGGGCATTTTTTCAGGGGGTTGCCAAACGGGATTATTATCCTTTGGATTACCTATACTGGGGATTTTACCAGCAGCCCTATGCTGGTGGTTATTCTCACTTGCTTGATTTTTATCGTCCAAACAATGACAGCCCGGTGGATATGGCAAAGCATTCGCAGGCCTATATCAATGCAGGGTTGGCCAATCAAAATCTGGATGCCCGATACCCGATTTTGCAATCCTGGCTGGCTGATGTAAACCTGGGTACAAATATCAGAGATGCCAAAGGGTTGGCTATCCCACAAACAGGGTACATGCTCAATGGTTCTTATCTTCGTCTGAAAAACGTAACCATTGGTTATACCATTCCGGCTTCAATTACCAAAAAATGGCACATTTCCAACCTGAGGTTTTATGTGAGTGGTGAAAATATTTATGAGTGGTCTGCACTTAAAAAATTCTACGACCCGGAATCAATTAATGTAAATGATGTACTCAACCCACAGGCCACAAACACCAACCGTTCAGGAAACGGGTACGCATACCCGTGGCAAAGAAGGTTCTCGGTGGGTTTAAATCTTAATTTCTAAACAAAGCAAAATGAAAAACTTTAATAAATATATTGTTGGTGTTGCTTTGGCAACACTGAGCTTAAGTGGTTGCAAAAAAGACTTTTTAGACAGACAACCACAAACTTCTATTGGTAGCGACAATTTTTTCAACAACGAACAGGATTTAAAGCTATACATCACCAATTTATACAACTTTGCAGGCGTGGGGATTTTTAACGATGACCGGGCAACCGATAATGCGGCAACAACCGGAAACGTGGAAATTAAAACCATGATGGTCGGAAATCCGGGTCCATCTACCATCACAGGCGGATGGGACTGGGGGCAGTTGCGAAGTGCCAACTATTTTCTTGATAATTTTAGAAAAGCAGCATTGGGAACGGAAGTCCTCAATCATTACGAGGGCCTGGCCAGATTTTTTAGGGCTCAATTTTATGTGGCAAAGTTGAAACGCTATTCAGATATCCCTTTTTATGATAAAACAATAGGTACCAATGATAATGAGCTGTTGATGAAGAGCCGGGATCCACGTGCTGCGGTGGTAGATAAAATTATGGAGGACTATGCTTTCGCGGCTCAATATGTGAGAGAGACTGCCGAAACAGGCGCTATCAACCGTGCTGTTGTTAAGGCTTACAGAGCTAAATTTGCCCTTTATGAGGGAACCTACAGGCGTTATCATAGTGAGTTGAATCTGGCCAGTACTGCGCCACAGTTCCTTCAGGTCGCCAGGGATGTGTCGCGGGATATCATGACAAGTGCCAAGTACAGACTTTACAGCACTGGCAATCCGGCTCAGGATTACATGAATCTGTTTATCCAGCCAAGTTTGCTCAGCAATCCAGAAGTTTTACTGGCCGTTTACAACGAAAGTGGTATTCGCAACAGTGGCTGGAGTGAAACGGTGTTCGGGAACTATGAGGTTTCTCCGGCGAAAGATCTGTTACAGGATTACCTGATGAAAGATGGAAGTTATTATACCAATCAGCCAGGTTATGCTACCTTTTCATTTGTACAGGAGTTTCAGAACCGCGATCCCCGGTTAAGCCAAACCTATGCTTACCCGGGTTTCAATCTTGCTAATGTGCGTACTTACTCTCAAGGTGGTGGTTTATATGTACAACAACTGGCGAAAAACTTTACGGGCTATCATCAGGTGAAAGGCTTTGTAAATGACCCTACAACGGCCGCCATGCAAACCGTAGATGTGCCAATTCTTCGATATGCGGAGATATTGTTAATTTTTGCTGAATCCAGAGCAGAACTTGGTGAGCTGACTCAATCAGATCTTGATCAGAGTATCAACCTGATCCGAACCCGTGCAGGAATGCCGGCAATGCCTCTTAATCCTACTATTGATCCGGTCCAAAATGCCCGTTATGCAAATGTTTCGGGGGCACAAAAGGCGGTTTTATTGGAGATTCGCAGGGAACGCAGAATTGAAATGGCATTGGAAGGTTATCGCTTTGATGATTTAATGCGCTGGAACGCAGGGAAGTTGTTGGAAAAAGAACAGGAAGGTATTTATTTTTCTGGTCTGGGCAGGCACGATTTAACGGGTGATGATGTTCCGGATATTATTTTACTGGCCAACAATGAATCTATTCCTGCTGTTAAAGAAAAAAATTCATTAGGTAAAGATTTTATTTACTACCGCACCGGAACCATTGGGCAGGACGCTGGTGTATTTTTGAAAAATGGAACCTCTGGTACGATACAGACCATCGCAGACAACGGTATTTTCTTGGAGCCTAAATATTATTACAGACCAATTCCTCAAAGCCAGGTGTTGCTGAACCCTAATTTAAAACAGATATTCGGCTGGTAAACGGATTGATAAAACACATGAAAAAAATAACTTTAATTGCACTTTTTGCGGGAATAGCACTAAATGTAAATGCTCAAAAGAAGAAAGCTGTATTCATCATTATTGATGGTGTAGGTAAAGATGTTATAGAGAAACTGGCAACGCCAAACATTCATGCTATTGCTAAAGAAGGCGCGTTGATTAGTGCATATCAGGGTGGAGAACGTGGGGAGTATAATCAAACGCCTACCATTTCTGCGCCGGGTTATAACAATGTGCTTACAGGGGTATGGTTTAACAAACATAATGTTCCTGATAACGATATCAAGAATCCTAACTATTTCTATCCTACGATATTTAGATTCTTTAAAACCCAATATCCGGATAAAAAGGTGGGCATTTTCTCCAGTTGGGAAGACAACAGGACTAAACTGGTTGGTGATGCTCTGCCGCAAACGGGTAACATTAAGATAGATTATAAATTTGACGGTCTGGAGCTTGACACTCTTGAATATCCTCACGATAAAGCCCGCCAGTTCATGGCAAAAATCGATCAGGCGGTAACCGAAGAAGCTGCCCGTTGCATCCGAGAGCAGGCGCCAGATTTATCATGGGTCTATTTGGAATTCACGGATGATATGGGGCATGCTTTTGGCGACAGTAAACAGTATAATGATGCCGTTGTTGCTGCGGATCAGAGAATCGGGCAGATTTGGGCAGCTGTAAAGGAACGCGAAAAACAGTTCAATGAAGATTGGATCATTGTAGTGACTACTGATCATGGCCGTGATCCAAAAAACGGTCGCGGTCACGGGGGACAGTCTGATCGGGAGCGTTCCTCATGGATTGCAACGGATGCTGAACCTTTAAACGTTGTTGCCCAAGGAGAAAAGGTTAGTGTGGTGGATATTCTGCCAACTTTGGCCACACATTTAGGCATATCGCTATCAGATGATCAAAAACGTGAATTGGATGGTGTAAGTCTGATAGGAAAGGTTTCGCTCTATAATGTTGAAGCAAAACGAACGGGAAATATGGTAAAGTTAAAATGGTTGAGTGGAGAAGATGATGAAAAAGTGAAGATATTCCTCGCAAATACCAACAATTATAAACAAATGGGAAAGGGCGATAGCTATACTTTTTTGGCAGAAGTGCCAGTAAACAAGGGCAGTTTTGATATCGATCTGTCTCAGTACCCTAAATCCGAAATTTATAAAGTGATAATTGAAGGGGCTCACAACACGGTAAACCGTTGGATCGTTAATAACAAATAATCTTAAATGCTATGCACCAATTAGTTTTGAATTCAATATTTGATACCCTCGGATGGATTGGTGCATTGCTTTTCCTGATTTCTTACTTTCTGCTCATTAGTAAGCGGTGGTTAGCTACATCGTTTGCTTTCCATCTCTGCAATATACTTGGAGGTGTTTTATTAAGTGCAAGTACACTTTACGACACTTCCTACCCTGCAACTTTTGTTAATCTTGCCTGGGCAATTATAGCAGGTTATGGAATGTATAATGATCAGATAAAAAAAAATAAACCAGATTCATAATGGAAAGGAGAGGTTTTCTTCAGGGCTCGCTAGCCCTTGGCTTTGGGAGCGTGCTAACAAAAGTCAGCATAAAAGAGGTTGAAAAGCAAAAGCCGGTTTTGACAATTGCCCACATTACCGACGTTCATATTAAATCCAGTGATAATATCCCCAAAAGAGCAGCCGGATATTTAAAAAAGGCTTTATCCGCTCATGAGGTTGACTTTATTTAAATGGTGGTGATGCTATTTTTGATGCATCTTATGACGATGTTACCCGCGAGATGGTTACCGAGCAGTGGGCGGTCTGGGATAAGTTCATTGTTGGAACTGATATGGAAGTGTATAGCTGTATCGGAAACCATGATCCCTGGTGGAAAGCGCCGTCTAAAACAGATGAGATGTATGGACTTGATTACGCCGCGAAACGCTTAAAAATGCCGCACCGTTATTACAGCTTTGACAAAAAAGGTTGGCACTTTCTTATTCTTGATGGCAATCAGAAGGGAACCAGGTTGGATGTTGAGCAAATGGACTGGCTCAAAAGTGATTTAGCTAAGCTACAGCCCAATACGCCAGTGCTGATCATGTCCCATTATCCAATACTTTCGTCAACTTGTGCCTGGAGTGGCGGCCAGCATGGAGATTATAAAGAATTAAAATCGCTTTTTTTTCAATATAGGGTAAAGTAAAAGTTTGCCTGAGTGGACATCAGCATTTGGCGGATGAAGTAAGCTATAATGGTATATCCTACTTTTGCAATGGCTCATTGAGCGGTTTTTGGTGGGGTGAAGGCGATCAAGAATCGGCAGGCAAATATTATTATCAGGAAACGCCTCCTGGCTATGCAATCATGAAACTATACGCTGATGGAAGTGTTGAAAATCAGTATAATCCCTTGGAGCTTATTTAAACGGTAATAACCAACAGCGTCCCATCGAGTCGCCGTTTTAAGTTTACCACAGTTCGGGTTTTATAACTTAACAACTTGGTAAAATTCTGTTTATCTGCCAGTGTTAAATTTGTAGGATGAGTGATTAGATGGACCATATTGCTTGGTTTGTTAATTGAAGGGAAACTGCAATTGATATGGCGGCACCCGCTAAATTCAAAAAATTATGATAGCGAGAATGAGGCAGATATCACTAAGTTATCATAAGTGTTCTCAGTCTAATGTTTTTTAAGGCCTTTCAATGCTCAAAAACAAACAACAACCTGTCTTTCGACCAGGCTTAGGATGCTGATTTTTTCCATGCATTTAGGTTAGCCTGAATCTACAAAGAGCAAAGCAACAAAAAATACACACAAATGAATAGAAGATCATTACTAAAAGGGGGCCTGCTTGCCGGAATTGGTTTGCCATTCGTTGGATTAAAAGACGTAACGGGAAGCACGAAGAATTCTTCGGCTGAAAAAGCTAAAAATATTATCATGCTGGTAAGTGATGGCATGAGTACCGGCACATTGAATATGGCCGACATTTATGCAAAAAGAATACTGGGAGTGGGTAGCAAGTGGTTGGATTTATATCGCGATAATAAAGCGGTACGAGCCTTAATGGATACGGCATCTGCCAATTCTATGGTAACAGATTCTGCTGCAGCAAGTTCATCATGGGGTGGTGGAATGAGGGTTAACAATGGTGCGCTCAACGTTGGGCCACGCGGAGAAAAGCCACAACCGATTCTTCAAAAGTTTAAAGAAGCTGGAAAGAAAGTTGGTTGCGTAACGACGGTTCCTATTACACACGCCACGCCTGCAGGGTTTTGTGTAAATATCGATAACCGGGGCGGACAGGACATCATTGCAGAACTGTACCTGGAACTGAAGTTTGATGTCATGATGGGTGGTGGTCACAAGTATTTTGCAGACAAAAGAAAAGGTGGGAATCTGCTTCCGAAATATTTAACTCAAGGTTATCAGCTAGCTGAAAATAGAGATGAGATGATGCATTTGAATGGCGCCAAACCCGTTTTGGGCTTGTTCGCTGATGATGGATTGCCTTATGAAGTGGATCGCAGGCATGATGAGGAATTAATGAAATCCACACCTTCTCTGGCTGAAATGACTGTTAAGGCCATCGAACTGATGAAGGATCATAAAAATGGTTTTGTACTGCAGGTAGAAGGCGGCAAGGTGGATTGGGCAGCACATTCAAATGATGTAAGCGGTTTGATTTTCGATCAGCTTGCATTTGATGAGGCGGTTGGTAAAGCAATCGAATTTGCGGAAAAAGACGGCAATACCTTGGTCATCATCACAACTGACCACGGAAATTCTAATCCGGGTTTGTTCAATGCAGATGACGATAATAAAAAGTTTGATGGATTGCAACATTTTAAACATAGCAACACCTGGTTATTGTCAAAACTGAACCAGTCTTTTGGCGAACAGAAGATCATTGACCTGATTAAGGAGAATCAGGGTTTTGTAATGACGCCTGAGGACGCAAAATTCCTTTTGAATCATTTTAAAGATATCAGTCCGAATCAGCTATACAATGAATCCAATCTTCCGTTTTATGAATACGGGAGGATTTTAGGTAAATATACGGATGTGCAATGGGCAGGCATGAATCATTCCGGTGATTATGTAGAACTGACGATGTTTGGCCCAGGCTCAACGAAACTAAAGCCTTTCGTCAAGAATTATGAATTGCACAACTTTATGCTTGAAACTGCTGAAATGTCACAGCATTTTATGGAAAGCAAAAGGTAGTTTTGTTTGCTTCAAATACAACAGAACAGCATGTATCGCTCGATGATTCTGTTACAACAACGTGCGAACTTTCTTACCCTAAGCTTACTGTTTCGAAGGATAATAATTAATATTTTCTTAATGTCTCTTACAAAACAAGCAAAGATTAATTGTGTTAAATTACATAAATGAATCAATCATGATGGAACAAATGTATGTTCAGCCGGAACAAATAGTGAGTTTTGAATTTAGTCGCTTTCGCTTACCACAATATGTTAATGAGTTTAAACCGCTGCTTTTCAAAAACGGTGAAGTATATTTTGCCGTTTTAGATTCTGATCTGAAAAATGGCATATGCGGAAAAGGAGAAACACCTGAAGATGCGCTTATGGACTGGAATGATCAACTTCGCGAGGTGTTGCGTGGTCCAGATCTGGATAATCCAGCTATCCGTTATGTGCTGGAAACGATTAGTGCCTTGAAAAGAGAAATCTGAGTTTTTAAACTTACGCCGACTGTTAAAGCATGGCTTACATGCGATTTCTTAAACAGATGGGCATTTGACGGTATTTATTTTGTCTATAAATTTTAGGTTTTACGAATTTTATTAAGCTTTCTTCCATCGTATTTTTAAAATCTTTTCGCTTAGCTTTAGTTTTTCTTTGATTTTTCTCTTATCAATGGTCTCTCTTTTGATCGACCAGACGATTATCCCAATTTCACTCTTAAGTTTAGGTAGTTGATTAGCATTTTTTTTGAGGCTTGAACCATGAAATAGCTCACTTCTATTATGCAAAGGCAAATATAAAGCTCATTTAATTATTATCTGAGGAATTCTGTTTTTCAGAATCTGAATTAAAACGATAACTTCTTCAAAGGCTTAAATTAAAAATTCCCGGTCTCCAAAAATGCAGACCGGGAGTAAAATGTTTTTGATTTATTTTAATACCTGAATAACTGGCCTGCCATCTGCCTGAGGCAATTGGAAACCCAATATTCTTGCAACAGTAGGAGCAACGTCTTCCAGGTTAATGGAGTCTAGTGCAATTCCCGCTTTAACACCAGCACCGGCAATGATAAACCCTGTTCTGATTTCTTTGCTGTCTGGAAAGTATCCGTGAGCACCTCCTTTTTTAATGTTAACTAGCTTTCCTGAATTAGCATCCTGGATGTATACGCCATTCGCCGCTGCGAGGGCGAAACTGGCATGCGGGTCGGCCCCAATTTTATCCAGTTCAGTACGTTCGACGATCCTGAACATCTGCTGGATATCGTTTGGAAGAGAAGCCATCTTCTTTCTGACTTTCTCTAATGTGGCTTTGTCATTTACGTCCTTCAAGTGAAAAAAAGTTGATCCGCCTGCGGCCTGGAATTTCGCCACGGGCTCCTCTTTTCCCACTTTAGAGTCAATACCGATTTCTGACAGCCAGAGATTTGGTGAAAGACTTTTTTCAATATCTACAAATCCATGGTCTCCGGTAATGATGATGGTGGTACTGTCTTTCAGTCCGGCTTTTTCCACTGCATCCATAAGGTTCATCACGGCATGATCCGCAGATGCAACAGCGATCTGCACTTCCGGGCCAGAGCGGCCATTTTTATGCTGCGCACCATCTACGCCCGCGATATGAATACTCAATAAAGCGGGTTTATATTTCCGGAAAATGTAAGCTGCCATTCTGCTGTTATTTTCATCCATAGCTAATGAGCTTAGATTGAGGTCTTCCATGTCCACATCGCCAATGGCGAACTTTTCCATTTCCTCCAATAGTCCTTTTGGTGTTGCATATTCCGAAATCGCACTTTTTCGATCAGACATATTTGTGGCTGACCAGATTTCGGGAAGGTTATAGTCAATTTCAGCTCCCACTGAAATCGGCCAGGATACAGAGGCGGATTTTAATCCGGCTTTTTTGGCAGCTTGCCAAAGCGTTTCAGTCTTGATTTTTTTGCTTTCTGTGGTCCATACGTATTTACGGTTCTCATCCGGCATGGTATTGTAGGTAATTCCGTGTTTGTTTGGGAATGTTCCGGTGATCAGCGTAGTATGGGAAGGGTAGGTGACGCTCGGGAAGATGCAGCGAACACCTGCTGCATGTGATCCGCTGCCTACCAATTGTTGCAGGTTGGGCGTCGGCCAGCTTTTATCAAGGTAGAAGTCAGGTCTGAATCCATCTATACTGACTAAGATGACATGTTTTGAAGTCTGTGCGCTAACATTTAAAGCGAATGCGGCAGCGAAAATTATCGCCAGATATTTTTTGTTCATTTGATTTTTGTGTTAATTGATGAAAGGGAAGATTTCTTTTGCAGTTTTATTGCTCACCAAAACTTTGTTCATGTCATACTTCATGGTTACAACACCGGCTGCAGCATTGTTTATAAAGTCATCCATCCCTCGATTAAGCGGGATGAAAGTTGGGATCTGTGCACTGAGATGAGCGCCTTTGACGTTCGGATTGTTCAGCTGTTCGGTTTGTGAAACAGGAAACTTGATTCCCAGATCAGTCATTCTTCTGCCCTCCGCGAAAAATATTTCCTGTCGCATCCGGTATATGGTATATAGCAACGCATCCTGTGTGGCAGCAGCATCGATATCGGTCGGCGTTACTTTAGTTCCTGAGACCTGGTAGACGGTGACATTTCCGGCTTTCCTGTTGAGTACATATCCGCTACGTTCAGCATCCGTTTCATCAAATTTTACTCTTGCCGCGGTTAACGGATAATCGTTCCGGTTTCCACCATTACGGGTTTCATTCGCATCACTGATCGATATGATCGGACGTTTGGCAATGACTTCAGTTAACAGGTTTTTTAGTGTTGTTTTGCTGCCGGGGAGGTCGTTTACTGAAGCCTGGATCTCTGCCAAGATGAGGTATGCTTCTTCTGCTTTGATGTAGCTGATCGGCTTCTGATCGAGTGCAATGGTTCCGGTATGATAATATTTTGGATCAAGAAAATCAAGGCGTGGGAGTGGGGCAAATTCATTGGTGGTGGAAGAAAATATATAAGTCTGGAAAGTATTTGCAGCACCGTTTTGCCCGTCAAATGCCTGCTGTTTTAACAATAGCGGGTTTGCCATCGCTGCTGTTGCGAATGTTCTTGCCTGCTGTGCATCGCCCAGATTATAATATACTCTGGCTTTAAAAAGGGTGTAAATAAGCTTTTCTGTAGCATTGCTCTGCAGCGCAATGGCCTGGTCTAGTTCTGTGAGGGCCTTGGCAAAGTGCTCCGCCGGACTAAGAACTGGTCCTTTAGCTGTGCCTGGTAAACCTACAAAAAGTTCACCGCTGAGCAGATGCGCATAGGCATAGATAAAGTGCATTTCCGCTTTTTGCAGATTTGTTGTTGCCTGATCCGTCGCTGCAACAGTGGTGAGTCCGTATTCGGCCATTTCACGTAAACGCTGGATGGCAGATTGTAACGTGTTCACATCAAGATCAAAATTATCGATCTGTGGGATGTCAAATACTTTATTGCTCAGCGTTCTGTTGTTGAAGTAATTGTCTGACACCAACTCGGTATTCGGGATAACCTGATTCAAGGTCAATGCCATTTGGCGCCTCATTCCGGTCAACCAGGTGGTAGATACATTCGTAGTCGTTAAATAAACGTCATCCGTAATATTGGGATTATCCTTGGCGCAGCCAAGTAGGCCCATACAGCCAATGGCTGCCAGGCAAAAATTTCTGATATATGTTTTCATTCTCTTATTGTTAAAAATTTACCCTGAGTGTGCCGATGAATTGTCTTGGTGCAGAATAGGTGGCATAAGAAACGCCTCCGGTTGTTGCACCATTCTGTCCTTGTGAACTGCCACTGATTGTGGCCTCAGGATCAAAACTTGAAGCTGAGAAGTTGAGTGGATTGACTACGGAAAATCCAATGTTGATACTTTTCACGACCTTTTTCCAAGCTTCTGGTTTAAAATTATAGCCAACGCCAATAGTCCTGATCTTAATGTAGTCGGTTTTCTCCACAAACCTATTGGTCACATCAAGCCATCTGGTTCTTCCGCTTTTATCTATTTCCGCCTGAGGAATCCCTTCGGTCGAAGTACCATAGTTGAATCTGAACTGTCTATCGAAAGAAACGGCATAGGCGCCTTTCTGATAATCCGCATTAGCGAATAGATTGAAAGATCTGTACTGGAAATTCATCCCCATACTTCCAAAAAGATCAGGAATAGTGGTTCCAAGTGGCTGCTGTGCGGTTGTGCTGATCAGTAAGCCTTGTTCATTAAATACACCGTAATTCCCCCTTATGAATCCAACAGGTTCACCTTCCTGCACTACAGTCTGTACAGTCCTGGCGCTAAAACCGTTGATATTGAACGGCGCTGCTCCCCCTGAACTGATCACCTTATTGTAAAGGGTGTTAACCGATAGGTTGAATCTTAGGCTGGTACTTGCTGTTTTAATTGGCGTTAATACCGTATTGAACTCCAGGCCTCTGTTTAAAATGCGACCAGTGTTCTGCAACTGGCTTGTTTCGCCGGTAGATGGCGCAGGTGGCACCACAAATAAGGCGTCATTGGTAATGGAATGATAGAAACCTGCTGATAAAATGATCCTGTCGTCTAAAAAACCAAGGTCAACACCCGCCTCAATGGTGGTTGTTTTTTCCGGTTTCAGATCAGCATTTCCGGCCTGTCCAAAAGAGGCGGCCTGTTCACCATTAAAGCCGACGAAAGCAATGGTGCGTTCGTTTGCAAATGGGGTTGGGAAGTTTCCGGCAATACCGTAATTTCCACGCACCTTGGCTGAAGACAAAATTTTAGATATTGGCTGGAAGTAGGGTTCTGCACTCGGAATATATGATAAGCCGATTTTTGGATAATACTGAATGCCAATGTTTTTACCAAATGCCGAATTCTCATCTCCCCGTAGACCCAGATCCAGAAATAATTTGTTTTTGTAGCCTGCATTCTCCTGAAGATAAATCCCATAACTGGTCACCGCAGAATAATATTCATCTCCTGTACGGTTAGCCGCTATGCTAATGGTCTGTGCCCCGTCCCTAATGTTGGTTCCCGTGTATTGTATCTGATGGTCTTCGTTTCTAAAGAACTGACCGCCGGCGGTAGTGATAAATGAGAAGTCACCCACTTTTGCCTCATGCTGACCATTGAACTCAAAGGTCAGGCCAAGGTAGTTTCTATCGAAGTTGTCGATACTTCCCTGGTTGGTGATGGCCGTATTCGTGGTATGAGACAGGTATTGGTTGGTTGTGATAATCTGTTGTCTTTGCGTACGATAATCAATACCGCCCGTGGCTTTGAAAGTTAGGTTTTTCATGGGTTGGTATTTAAAAACCTGAGAGGTTTGGAATCTGTTGACATTAATTCCGTTATCTTGCAGTGCTTCTGCCTGATCCACAAAACCCTTGATGGCTGCATATTCTTCGTCGCTCATTGCGTCTATATCACTTTTGAACCTTGGCCCTGTAATGGAAGAGGCACCGCTTTCGGCAAACCATAATCCGGTATATCCTCCTTGGTTACCGTTCCTTGATCTTTTATATTTGTTGTTAATAAAGCTGAACGAGCTTTCATAAGTCACTTTGGTACCTAGCGATGCCCTGAGGCCGGTTCGTAAGTCTATTCTGCGATTGCTGTTCTGGTTATAAATCTGTGTTCCAGAGCTGTTCTGCAAACCACCAGAAAAACTATAGCCAAATTTACCGTCACCACCATTTAAGGCCAGGTTGTGTTTCTGGTATAATCCGTTCTGCATGAGCAGATCTTTAGTTCTTTTAAAATAAAGAAAGTCTGTTGTGGGGGTTTCCAGTCCGATCTGGGTTTCCAGGGTAACATCGGTTTTATCCGCACCACCTTTTTTTGTAATAATCTGTATAACGCCGTTAGCAGCATCCGATCCATAAAGCGTAGTTGCAGCGCCTCCGTTTACAAATTCTATTTTCTCAATATTGTCCATTGGAATATCTGCAATAGAGCTGATGGCCGCACCAGAAGCACTTCCGCCGCCCAACGCAGCCCTGGTGTTCAAGTTGTCCATTCGAACGCCATCAACATAGATGATGGGTGTGGAACTGATAAACGCAGAATTGACTCCCCTTGACCTGATAATTGAGGTGGCGCCAGCCTGACCACCGGTCAGACGGATCTGTGCATTTGGTAATTTCGCCTGTAATAGCTGATCAATCCTTGAGGCCGGAATATCCCGAAGGTCTTTTTCCGAAATACTTACCACATTCGATGATAACCTGCGTTTGCTCACATCGATCCCCTGTCCGGTTACCACTACTTCGTCGAGGCCTAAAAGGTCTTCCTCCAACTGTATGTTGAGGATAGGTGCCGTACTATTTCGGGCGACCTTAAATTCTCTTGTTTTATAGCCGATTGACCTGGCTTCTATAACTACCTCGTCCTGGTTATTTGGGATGGAGAGTTTGTAAGCACCTTTGCTATCAGTCTGGGTTGCGGATGAAGATCCCTTAAGTTTGATGCTGATGCCGGGAAGCGTTTCACCGGTCCGCTTATCAGTAACAATGCCGGAAATGATCATCGGAGGGAAATTTTTCTGGGCGTTGATCAGGATATATTTATCACTAATCTGGCTGATTTTGATGTTTCTGCCTTTTGTCAACTGCCTTAGGATCTCCGCTACGGATTGTTGCTTCGCCTCGATGCTGTAGGTATGTACATTAGCTAGTTCGCTTTCGTAACCGAAAACAAACGGAGTTCGTTTCTCTATCAGATCAAGGAATTTTCTCATAGACAAGTTTTTTGCCGATAGATCGATTTTGATTTCGCTCATCGATTGCCCTAAGCTGGTTTCAGCATATAGCAAAGCATTCGAGAGAAAGAGCAGTACAAGTGTGAGTTTCATTTTTAAATTAAAAAGTAACCATTTCGGGTGTTTGGTGCCCGGATAATATTTTTGCATATTTGAAATAAGTTTTTAATGTTTTTGAAGAATTCATTGGAACTATTGAGCATTGCTTCAATGCTCAGATAAGACCGGAAGTGTTAGCGCATTTCCGGCTTTTTTACGGTTGATTTTACATAACGGCTTATTTGATGGTAATTTGATTGCTTTTATAAGTAAATTTCTTTTTGGTTAGTATGGATAGGATCTCCATAACCCGGTCAGCGGGTTCCCGGTCAAAGCGGATGCTGTAACGTTTTTCATTGTCGAAGCTATTATCATAATTTACCTTTACATGGTAGTATCGTTGAAGCTGGCTGGCAATTTCTCTGATTGTGGCGCTTTCGATGTTGAGCTTACTGTCACGCCAGATCGCGATGTAATCAGTTTGTTCAGTTTTAAGTGTTGTCGTTCCGGAGTTTTTATTAAAAAATAGTACTTTTCCTTTGGTCATTCCACTGGCCAATAGCCCATCGGCTGTTGAAACCTGAACTTTGCCTGTCAGTACGCCAACTTTGATCTGGTCGAGATCTTCATAGGCATTGATATTGAATGATGTGCCAAGAACCCTTGTTTTCAGTTTTCCGGCTTGTACAATGAAAGGATGTTTGGTATCTTTTGCAATTTCAAAGAAGGCTTCACCCGTAAGCCTGACTTGGCGAATGCTGTCGCCAAAGTCTTTTGAAACAGTAAGGCTGCTCCCTACGTTGAGCAGTACTGAAGATCCGTCTTTGAGGGTGATCAGTTTTGCGGTTTTATCGCTCGATTCAAAAATAATATCGTGCCTGTCTTTTTTACTGTTGATAGTAACATTACGGCCAATCAATGCTCCTCCAATCAGCAAAAGGAAAATTGCTGCATATTTAATGTATTGAAACGCCCTCTTTCGTGTTGTTCTATCTACTATCCGGTTGATTAGATATTGCTTAATCTCCAGCTTCAGTTCAGCTTTCCGTTTGGAAGATTCCAGAGGGGGGACCTTGTGATCTCCTTTTCCCAGTTGATCATACCAGTCTTCTATAGCCTGATTTTCTTTAACGCTGCACTGGCCTTGCAGATACTTTTCTAGCAGATGTTTTAAACCGCTTTCTTTGTTTGTGTGTGACATTGTTATAATAGATATCACAGAAATAGCAAGAGGTACTTTAAGTCAAGGTTATCAAAACATTAACTATTTATGATGCAAAAATGCGGTGATGGCCAGAATCAATTGAAAAGATGGCTCAGCGTTATATTTGCCCACCCTAGTGCGAACAATATGGAGGGCAGTACTGATATTGTTTTTTACGGTCTGTTCTGAGAGGGAAAGTTTAAGTGCAATTTCACGGATTGATAGCTGCTCTTCTCTACTCATTCGGTAAGGCATCTGAAGACGATCTGGTAATTTATTCACCTCGTGGTCCACGATCCCTCTTAGTTCCTTGGTAAGAAGTTGTTCATCAGTTTTTGTGCTTGAAACCAGATTGAGGCTTTTTTCCAGCATCTCTTCGTCAGCAATAATGATATTAGAACGGGAAAAACGATTGATAACCGCATACTTAGCAGCGGTGAACAAATAGGGTGCAAGGCTGGTTTTCTCTTCTGAATTGATTTCTGATCTGTTTTTCCAAAGGCTGAGGAAAATATCCTGTACAATGTCCCTGGCGTCTTCCTCATTTCTGATCTTCTGATAAATATGTCTGTAGAGGTTCTCCCAATACCGGTCAATCAGAAAGGTGTAAGCCAGGTGATTATCTTTTTTAACCAATTCAAATAAACTATGATCAGAGTAAGACTTCATAACAGCTGCAAAATTATGCTCAGCCTGTGAAGTTATGATTAAGGTAAAGTGAACTCCACGCATGATAGCGTATTAGATTCTGGGAAATCCATTTCTCACCAGAAGTTTATTTAAGAAAGATTTTACAGCTTAATAAAGCCATGTTTACATCGAGGTTTTAGCTTTGGTACGTAAATATTATGGTTTATATTAAATTTGGTTAGTTAGTGAAGAAGCTGCAATGGATTTTGCAGCTTTTCGTTTTTTTCTCATTTTGTTAATAGTGGCTGCAACGGTTTTTGCAGCCACTGATCATAATACAGCCTTATTTCTGTGGGACTCAAATTCCAATTCAATCAGGTGAATTAAAAAGATACTCTAAAGGTTTTTGGCGGGTATGTTTTGCCTCTTACTTATTAACAGATAAAGCGGTGCTATAGCTTCGGTCATTCAGAAGGATCCTCAATTAAATTTTAAAATTATCTTTAGTATAATTAGCAAACCAAAAGCAGAACATCATTCACCAATTGATCAAGTGTCAATAGGTATTCGGACGCTATTTCTGTTCTTGGTACTTCACAATGTCGATATTGACGCCATTGGGATCTGAGATGGCAAAGTGCCGGTCTCCCCATGGCTCATCACGGAGTTCGATCTTGATCGCTACTCCTTTCTTTTTAACTTCTCTGTAAATACTTTCCACATCATCAACCTCTATGGTCAAATATATACCCTCTCCTTTGAAAGGTTTGTGAAACAGGGATTGCTGCGAGGGGTGGTGAGGTAGCAGAAAGCTTATCTCACTGCTGCCGTCCGGGGCATGCAACAACAAATAAAACTCATTTTCAAAAGTTACGCCGAAGCCTAACATGCCGGTGTAAAAAGCCTTGCTTTCAGCCAGCTTGGTGGTGATAATACCTGCGTTCAATTTCATCTTCTTTACTTTTTTAGTCTGTGCATCAACCACAAATGCCGTACAGATCAGGGTCAATACAATTAATAACTTTTTCACAGTGATACACTTTGTTATGGGCAAAGTTGCACACTTGTTTTAAAGTAGCATTGTAAAAATCGGACAACTATCTCTCAAGGGCCTTTCCCGGAGTAAGGCCATAAAGGTTTTTGAATTCCTTGATGAAGTGCGCCTGATCGTAATATCCGGCACCATAAAAAAGTTTATTTTCCAGCGAACGCTGTGTAGAAGGCTTAGGACAAAGCATATTCTGAAACCGCACTACTTTACTAAAGGTCTTAGCGGTAGTACAGATATAAAATCCAAAAAGCCGGCGCAATTGTCTTAGACTTATCCCTGTGTCGAGCTCCTTCTCTACATTGACTACACCATGGTTTTTAAGGATGATAGCGATAGCATCGTAAAGACGGGCGTCCGGTTTAATAGCGATGTCTTTTAACAGTTGGATAAAATGGGTGTCCAGAAGTTCATGGATTTGCAGCATTTGCAAAGCACTGTGAAAATTGGAGGCTATAAATGCAGCGGTTTCAGGTACAACGGCGTTGAGATACTGTGAACGGTTACTCAGTTCACTGGCACTGACGTTAAATATCCGTGGAAACGCAGTTGGCAAAAAGCGTATCCCTATATAATTGAAACTATTTTCAAGCTGAAATTCTGTGTGTTGTTTACAGAAGCCCATCACAAAGTTCTCCTGTGGAATATTTAGGTCGAAGAATATATCGATACAGCCGTCGGATACCACCCGATAAATAAAATCCTTTTCCAGGGATTCCGGAGCACTTAATTGCCAATAGCAATAAATATAATCCTGCAAGTCAGGATGAGGGAGAAATTCATGATAACTAACCCTGTCTGAAGATTGTTTTACCGTAGGCTGGACCGGCACAAATAATGATCGTAGATTTATTGGCATCCTTTGATTATCTCGTTAACGACATCATGTAAATATAATGCAAATAATAGATATAAGGATTCAGCAATCCGCTTCTGACATGCCTATCAGTTAACAATAATTTACTTTCGGTCGGCGATGGTAAGCGTCAAGAGAAGCAACTTTCGAATTCCTTTTTTCCAGAGACGATCCATAAGCAACCTGTCCAGGCTAATATAGCCGTAGAAATACCCAGCTCAGGTTCGCTATAGGTTAATGAAGATAGAATCGCAACCATAGAAATAGCGATGGCAGATAGAAATGGGATGAACTTTTTCATTCGGGCATGTTTTGAATGATAAGTTTTCAAAGATTAGACCAAAGTTTCCCTTGGGTTGGATCTGGTTCACAATATTTCTTTTAACTGACATTTTGACTAAAAAAGTCAAATTTTTTATCATTTTCTTGTTGCTTATCAGCATGTATGTTCTCGGAAATAAACAAACCCAGTAAGTTAATAATGCTTTTAAGGACAAATTATAACCTGAAAAAAGTTTTGAAATAAAGGTAGACGTTATTTCTAATGGGTTGTAATTGGTTCTTGCGGGGAGGATCATGGCGATGAATGCGCTGAGTGTGCTTCGATTCATTTTTTTTAGATGGAATTTCGGATAAGAGTATATTTCCGATTAAGATCATTTTCTAACAACTGTCTCGGCCTATACTTCACACATTGATAATATTAACTTAAAATACGATAAGATCTAAGCACCTAGTTTTGTGCCTTCAATGGACCAGGATAAGATATACGAAATCAAGGCAGGTGAGCTGTCGGCTTTTAATGAGGCCTACACCCGCTATCATGGCCAGATTTATCAATTCGTTTTTAAGAAAACTCAATCAGAATACATTGCCACGGAGGTTGTTCAGCTTTGCTTTATCCGGTTATGGGAAAAGAGAAGTACCTTAAGTGAAGTCGTTTCGCTGAACGTACAACTTTTTGGTATGGCCAGGCAGGTAATGATTGATGAGCTTCGTAAAGAGGCCACCAGATTGAAATACAATACCCAATCCAGTCAGTATCCATTTACCGATAATCTGATGAAGATGATCGAGAGCAAGGATATGTTGAAACACTTTGAGAAGGAAATAGAAGCTATGCCTCCCATGCGAAAGATGGTTTTCACACTGAGCCGCGATAATGGACTCTCATACCTGGAGATTGCGGAGATGCTCGGTATCTCCGCAAAAACTGTAGAGAGTCATATCGGTAAAGTACTCTCCCGGTTAAAGCACTATATGTTTACCATTCTGATGTAGCAATATTAAGTTATTGTTAACCCGTAAGGGATAACCCGGTGGCATGCGTAATTATAGTATGAAGCCAAACAAGGGACGAAAACGAAAGCCAGACAGCAGTACGTTTATCCAGGAAAATTTTAGTGATCAGGAGTGGCAGTCTTTCGATTCAAAAGAAGAAATCCCGGCAGCCAAGTCAGAAGAGATGTACCGTTCAGTGTTGAGCCATATCTCAGTGAGTCAGTACAACAAAACTCTTAAACGAATCCGCCTGGTCAAATTGACGCGATATGCATCTGCAGCCTGCGTAACTATTTTATTAGGCTTCAGTTTATACGTTGGTCTGAATAATGGGAGCAATGAGCGAACAGCTAATCTTCCTGTTAAGAAAACAGGAACCAGCGCAATAAAATCGGCGAATACCTGGAAGACAATCAGCAACCCATCCACTAAGATTCTAAGCTATCAGTTACCGGATTACTCCTTTGTGAGCATCTATCCACGCTCAACAATAAAGTTTAAAAGGGCATTTGATCAGAAATTTCGAAATGTTTATCTCCATGGGAAAGCCAGATTTAAGGTAAAACGAGATATCGCCAGACCATTCAGCGTGTATTCGGGAGCCTTGAAAACCACTGCGCTCGGAACCTCATTTACCATAAATACGCTGGGATCCCGCATTTCAGTGAGGCTACATACAGGCAAAATTGTAGTGGCCAATAGCGAAGCCAAAACGCGACTGATGTATCTCTCCAATGCTGGTAGCACCTTGGTCTATGACCCGATTTCAGCGACAACAAAAATTATTAAGCCTTTAAAGATAGCTGAAACAGCACCAGAAATCCTCAAACATGATGGCAATCTCATCATAATGAAAAATATTCAACTATCAAAAGTTTTCGATCAGTTGCATGTTGCCTATGGAATCAGCATCACTGCAGACCAGAATGAGATCAACAATATCACCTTCACGGGAAATGTTGATACGGTTAAAGACCAACCAGAGGATATTCTTAAAGTAATATGCCTGATCAACAATATGACATTCAGTAAAATCTCTGACAAAGAATTTTTTATCAAAAGATCCAAATAATAAAATCAAAAAGCATCCAGACAAATTATGATGTACTCAACAAAATTAAAAATGCTAAAACGTATGCTATGCCTGGCCATGATAGGTTGGGCAAGTCCCCTCTTAGCGCAGGAGCTGCCTGTAAAAGGAATGGTTCTGGATATGTCCGGGCAGGGTATTCCGGGGGTAACCATTAAAGCAGAACATGAAAAAACCCGTAAATCTACAGTTACCACGTCATCGGGTACAGGTTTGTTCAGTTTTTCAAATCTGGCTACAGGTGGACCATATCGTTTCATTTTCAGCTCGATCGGCTTTAGATCTGATACGCTCTCAGGTTATATGCTCGCCAGCGGACAGCAGATCGCCTTGAGTATAAAACTCAAAGAGGCATCTAACGATCTGCAGGAAGTCGTAATCGGTTACGGAAAAAGTAAAAGAAATGAGATAACAGGTGCCGTAACTTCTATTAAGCCTGATGAGTTTAACCGTGGAGTGGTGAGTTCTCCGGGGCAGTTGCTCCAGGGAAAGGTGGCAGGACTGAACATTACCAGAAGTGGTAATCCAACTGATAAGCCTGCTGTTATCCTGCGTGGCCCTTCGAGTTTTAGAGAGGGTGCACAGGAACCTTTTTATGTAATAGATGGCGTACCGGGCGCTTCGATCGATTTGGTCGCTCCGGATGATATCATCAGTATGGAAGTTTTAAAAGATGCCTCATCAACTGCGATTTATGGTTCCAGAGCGGCAAATGGTGTGATTATGGTGAACACCAGAAATTCAGGAAAAGGACTTGGCAAGCTATCTTACAGTGCTTACGCGGCCAGCGAAACTATTTCCAATAGCATCGGTATGGCCACCGGCGATGAACTAAGAAGCTATCTTCGTGATAATGGAAAAGTTCTGGATAAGATCAGTGATGACGGCAGCAATACGCACTGGTTGGATGAGGTAACCAGAACGGGCATTTCACAGAATCACAATTTAAACTTCAACGGTGGCGGAGAGAATTCTTCTTACGGCGCAAGTTTAAACTATTTTGATAATCAGGGGATTATCAAAACCTCAGCTATGGAACGTTTTATTGCCAGGGCAAATATGGAGCAGAGATTATTTGATAACCGCCTGAAGATAAATTTAAACTTAACCAATAGCAGTACTACAAATGATAGAATCGCAAGCCAGGTCTACAACAACATGTTTACCTATCTGCCCACTGTCGGAGTAAGAAAAGCTGACGGAAGCTTTTATGAAGACCCCAGCCGAACTACAGGCACCGGAGGATACTACAATCCCGTGGCTTTATTGGAAAACAATACTTTTCAGGGAAAAACTAATCTCTATCTGATCAACGGAAACCTTAAAGCCAATATTTTAAACGGATTGGATTTCAACGCCATGGTTTCCGTTCAAAGTGAACAGATCAGCGAAAACCTTTACAATAACAGGTTTTCTATGTTAAAACAAGGTTTCAATGGATATGCCGAACGTTCGTCGGTAAAAAACACTCAGAAAGTTTTCGAGGGATATTTCAATTATGATAAAAGCTTTGGAGATCACAATCTCAAATTGCTGGCAGGATACTCCTGGCAGGAAAACCGAAATGGCGATGGTTTTCAAACCTCCGGGCAAAACTTCGTTTCAGATGATCTGTTATGGAACAACCTGGGGCTAAGCAATGGGAATGGTTCAACCGTGGTAAATTATGGAAATAATTACATTTCAACACTTCGTTTGATATCTTTTTACGGTAGGGCGATATATAATTACAAGGGAAAATACCTATTGCAGGCTACTATTCGTAGAGATGGATCTTCAGCATTTGGTATCAATAACAGATGGGGAATGTTTCCTTCAGTTTCTGCCGGATGGAACATTGATCGGGAGGCCTTTATGGAAAACGTAACTTTTATTGATAACCTGAAATTGCGTGGGGGCTATGGCGTTTCCGGAAATTCCATAGGTTTCGATGCTTACACAGCAAGGCTGATATATGGGGCACAAAGTGGATCTTATTTTTACTCAAACGGAAAGTGGTTAACAGCAATCGGTCCGACCCAAAATGATAATCCAAATTTAAAATGGGAACGAACCGCTACCCTGAACGTTGGTTTGGATTTCGGTCTCTTCAAAAATAAGTTGAATGGTTCAGTTGATGTATACAATAAAAAAACAACAGATCTAATTGCACCTTATTCGGTATCAACAACGCAATATCCATTTAATGTGTTAACAGCAAATGTTGGTGCAATGACTAACAAGGGTATCGAATTTACCCTGAATACAACGCCTGTTAAAAACAAAAATTTCAGTTGGAACACATCCATTAACCTGTCACACAACAAGAATGAAATCACTTCCATATCTAATGATCTCTTTCAAGCAAGCGAATTCTACACGGCAAATGTAGGCGGACGCGGGCAATCGGGTGCATTGGGTTATCAGATTATTAGAGAAGGATTGCCTTTGGGTTCTTTTTACACCTTAAGATATGCAGGAAAAGATGCTGCCGGAAAATCGATGTTTTACGATAAGGCTGGAAATGCATCAACAGCCAATACCGGCTTTGAAAATTTTGAAGTCACCGGTTCAGCACAACCAAAGTTATTGTATGGCTGGAACAATACATTCAGGTATAAGCAGTTCGACTTCAATTTTTTCATCCGTGGGGTTTATGGCAATCAAATCCTGAATGCCACATTAGCTGACATGACCGCTCCGATTTATGCTTTCCAAACCAATATTGCCAAAGAAGCACTTAGTGAATCGATCAATGATGATAAAGCGCAGTTTGTTTCCGATCGTTACCTGGAAAGCGGCTCTTACCTGCGTTTGGATAACGCCACTTTAGGTTATACTTTCAAAATGAAAGGCAGTAGAAGCCTGCGTCTTTATGCATCAGGGAACAATTTATTTATCATTACCAAATACAAAGGTGTAGACCCCGAAATAAATATGGCCGGCCAGACACCAGGAATTGATTACCGCAACTTTTACCCAAAAACCCGTTCAGCTATTTTTGGACTAAACTTCAACTTATAAAATCTAGATATCGAGATGAAAAAATATATTACAGCTGCGGCATTGATGGCTTTGAGCTTAACTGCCTGTACAAAATTGGATGTAGCTGTGGAATCACAGTTGACCAGTGAAAATTTTCCGGTGACGCCAGATGCATTTGTGGCGGCAACAGGAACTGTCTATCAAAAATTTAATGCCGGTTTCGGGGTCGATATCTGGAGGATGTATGAACTGACCAGTGAAGAGGCTATTATTACCGCCCGCAACGGTGGATATTATGATCAGGGCAGGTACCAGACTTTACATAAACACAACTGGTTACCCGATCAGCCAATTGTTCAGGCTGCATGGCAGTGGGGTTATGCCGGAATCAGCGATTGTAACCGAGTATTGAATCTGTTGGAGAAGTCTGTAGACAGTCCAACCAAAACTCAGTTTCTGAATGAAATCAGAACCATGAGGGCTTTGTATTATTTCTACATTATGGATATGTTCGGAAATGTGCCCATTACCAGTTTTGGCACCGCAGAACTTCCCAAACAATCCACCAAAGCAGAAGTGTTCGCTTTCATCGAAAAAGAACTCCTGGCGGTTTCTGAAGGTTTATCAGCTCCCGCTACCGTAACTGCAGAGTTTTATGGTCGCCCTACCAAATGGATGGCTTATGCACTTTTGCAAAAACTCTACGTCAATGCAGAACAATATATCGGTAAAGCGATGTATGCCGAATCGATTACTTACGGCGATAAAATCATCAACGGCACCTCGATGACATTGGTAAGTGATTACAATACCTTGTTTTCGCCAACTAACGGTGCCAATACAGAGACTATTTTCGCTGCGATTTATGATGCCAATTATTCTGCCGGAAATGCCATAACACGTTATACGCTGCACAGTACCCTTAGGGCAAAATATAACCTTCCATTTAGTCCGAGTAATGCTCAATGTACTTTGAAAGAGTTTTATGATACCTTCAATCTCCCTGGTGATGTGCGGAATGCAACATGGCTTGCGGGCCGGCAATTTCTGGCAGACGGTGTTACGCCGATCATGAACGGTTCGGCTCAATTAAATTTCACTCCTGAGATCATTTTAACCAATGATCAAACCATGGATGTGGGTGCAGAAGTAAATGGTATTTCAAGGGGCGTTCGTTCGATTAAATTCTATCCAGACCCGAATACAAACAGCAGCACGAGGTTTCAGAATAATGATATGCCAATTTTTAGGTTGGCCGATGTTTACCTGTTGAAAGCTGAGGCTTTGCTCAGAACAAATGGATCAATGGCCGAAGCTGTGAAACTGGTAAACAGGGTACGTGTTCGTGCGAAAGCAGCAGAAGTGACCACCATTACTTTGGATGGAATATTGGAGGAACGCGGACGTGAACTGGCATGGGAAGGATGGCGCCGCAATGATTTGATCCGTTTTGGAAAATACCAGGGCAAGTGGGGATTTAAAGCCGGTAACGAAGGTGCTTACCGGGATATTTTTCCAATTCCGGCAACAGAACTGGTTTTGAACAAAAACCTCAAACAAAACCCGGGATATTGAGCGACATGAATGATTTGCGCTAGCAAATCAGTGCTGTCTGATTGATGAGGGCTGTCCCCTCGGTATCGGCTTACAGGAGCAGGTACCAAACCGCCTCTGAGCCGCTTGGATTAAGTGTCCTGGTGGTGAGCGTCATAGGAAAAAGGCATCTTAAAGGTGTCAGTTAAGTATAAAGAAGATGAATGCAAATGAACTGCCGAAGAGGCGTCGAAAGGATTAGATGATGTCAAAACTAAAGTACAGTATCACTTTATTATCATCAGAGAGGACGACCTGTTTACCGTCTCTGTGGCATCCGGCGTATAGGCAGCATGAGCTTTATACAGGCAATCAGATGGAACTTGTGAACCTGTCGGGAGGATGTGAAGGGAAAAGTCCAAGCGGAAGAACCCGCAAGGCCGAAAGTACCGATGCCTTCCACGGGGGCAGAGCCACCCGTAGTAGTGGTGATGGTCTTGGAAACTTGACTGGAGCGAAGGAGTGGCATTATCAGGCGCTGTACATTGATAGAAACTGTTCAAGGTTAATACTACAGGAGGTATAAAAGATGTACAGGCCAAAACCATATTGTACTTCAAGAAAGTCGGTTCAGGAAGCCTACTTGAAGATCAAAGCCAACAAAGGCGCAGCGGGTGTAGACAAGATGAGTATGGAAGCATTTGACATGCAATCCCAGAAATACCTTTATAAACTATGGAACCAGATGAGTTCTGGTAGCTACATGCCACCTGCCATTAAGCTGGTAGAGATCCCCAAGAAAGATGGTGGTAAAAGGCCATTGGGCATTCCCACGATAACCGACCGGATTGGACAGGCTGTGGTAGCAGCAAGACTGGGAGAAGTGGTCGACAACTTATTCCATGAAGACTCTTACGGCTACCGCCCAAAGAAATCAGCGTTACAGGCAGTTGCCAAAGCACGTGAAAGGTGCTGGGCATACAACTGGTTACTGGATGTCGATATCAAAGGGTTCTTCGACAATATTCCGCACGATTTGCTGATGTTGGCAGTTGAAAAGTATACAGAAGAGGATTGGATGGTACTATACATCAAAAGATGGTTAGTGGCATCTTTACAACTGGAAGATGGGACAGTAGTTCCGAGGACTAAAGGAGTTCCGCAAGGTTCTGTAATTGGTCCGGTTCTTTCAAATCTTTACCTGCATTATGCAATGGATATGTGGCTAAAAGCCAATTACCCTGAGCATGCTTTTGAACGTTATGCCGATGATGCAGTCATACATTGCAGAACAGAGGAACAGGCCATCCACTTGAAGGAAACATTAGGGCAACGGCTAAAGGAATGCGGTTTGGAGATGCATGAAGACAAGACCAAAATTGTCTATTGCAAGGACACTAACCGCAGGGGGAAAACGGATGAAGCCGTAACGTTTGATTTCCTTGGTTATACATTCAAGCCCAGACAGGCATTGAACACCAAGAGGAACGTCAGCTTTACGAACTTTCTTCCGGCAGTAAGTACAAAAGCAATGAAAGCGATAAATGAAAAGTTGAATAATATGCCAATACTACGAATTGCAGGTATTGAGATAGAAGCAGTTGCCAAAGAAATGAATCCGGTATTGCAGGGTTTGATCAACTATTACGGGAAGTTCTATAGCACTAAGTTGAAAGACTTTTTGCGTAGGGTTAACGCAAAGCTGGCCAACTGGGCAATCAGGAAATACAAAGGGTTAAGGGTAAGTTTGACCAGTGCGATAAAATGGATAAAGCGTTTACATAAACGAAAGCCAAACTCATTTGCACATTGGACATTTGGCTCGAGACCCACTATGGAATTACGATAATAAGAGCCGTATGATGGGAGACCATCACGTACGGTTCTGTGAGAATCTCAGGTTGAAATACCTGGGTTTACTTGATAGATGAAAAGAAGAGATTTTGTAAAGGGAACCGCCCTTGGTGCAATTGGTGCAGGTATGCTGGCGCCATTGCAGTCGCTTGCGGGAAACGTGACAACACATCTGGAAAGTGAGGATGTTGCGCCACGTAACGAATTAAAAGATGATTATCCCGTACACTTTATGGCGGTAGGGGATTGGGGCCGAAACGGAGCTGATCATCAGGTTCATGTGGCCAGGCAAATGGGAAAGTGGGCAACTGAAAATCCCAATGATTTTATTATCTCTCTGGGCGATAATTTTTATCCAAAAGGCGTCACCAGCGAGCATGATCCACTTTGGCATTATTCGTTTGAAAATATCTATACCGATTTTGCATTGCAATGGGATTGGTATCCGATTTTAGGTAACCATGATTATATTTCTGATCCCGATGCACAGGTGAGGTACAGCAAAATTAGCCGGAGATGGAAAATGCCATCGCGTTATTATTCAAAAGAAGTGCCGATTAAAGGTGGTGGGAAGGTGCTGATGGTTTATATTGATACGTGTCCGCTTATTCCTGAATTTCATCAGAGTGAGCAGTACAAGCCCTGGGTGCAGGATCAACAGCCTGAAAAACAGTTGAAGTGGCTGGATCAAACGTTGAAAAATGCTGGTCCTGATGTAAAATGGAAAATGGTGATGGGGCATCATCCCATTTATACGGTAGGGCCCCGCATTAAAAATTATGATACCCTGGCAGTGAGAAAGGTTCTTGAGGATATATTCGAGCAAAATCAGGTTGATGTTTATCTCTCCGGTCACGATCATTCGCTGCAACATTTAGTCACTCCGGGAATGACGCATCAGTTTATATCGGGTGCAGGTTCTGAGATTACGCCGGTAACCAGCGGAATATCTTATAGTAAATTTGAAGCCTCAGATTATGGTTTCATGTATTTTTCTATTGATCAAAATCGATTAAACGCGAAAATTATTGATCATACAGGCAAAAATATTTATGAAACAACTTTGATGAAGGCTTAACCAGAATTGTTTATCATTTCATTTAAGGCTGTCTAATTTTGGGCAGCCTTAGTTGTATGGGCGCTTTTTACTTCCTTTATAGGTTGTTTTTTTTTATTAATTTTTACTTAACATCGCTGCTCTTTCTTTGCCAAAAATGAAATCATTATGAAAATTATTTTCCTACCTGCATTTAGTTACTCTGTTTTGTTCTTGGTATTTTTGGACAATATTCTGGATTAGATAGGGAGGCTTTTATAAAAGCCAAAAAAAGGGAGATTAATTTAGGAGGATTTTATACCTTTCAAATGTATAATGGGGCCATTATTCGCCAATAATAGGGGCGATGTGCTTCCTCTTCCCATACATAGAACTGATTGTTTATCCCTTTTTCCCAAAGCAAATTACTGAGGGATTTGTTGCTTTCCAAAAAAGGGTCCTCTTTGCCAACAACTAAAATAATTTCCATTGCATGCATGTTGTTGAGCTGCTCACTGTCGTGTAGATGCGGAAGAAATTGAATAGGCATGTTGTGGTAAACCTGGTCACTTCGGAATCCGCTCATCAGATCACCAAATGGGTGGATGTATTGAGTAAGATCATATCTGCCACTGATCCCGACGATTTTATTAAAAAGATGGGGATGTTTCAAGGCAATATTTGCCGCATGATATGCGCCCATACTAAAGCCAACCGATTGCAGCCGGGTAGACCCGTTTTTTTGATGGATCAGCGGAATAACCTCATTGAGCAAGTAGGCTTCATACTGTAAGTGTCTATCTATGCGGACTGAAGGAAAGACCGAATGGTTGTAGAAACTTTCGCCATCGATACTGTCCACACAGAAAAGTTGAATTTCTCCATTGTTAATCTGACTGGAAAGTGCATGAATGATTCCCCAGTTTTCATAATCATAAAATCTCGCTATTCTGGTCGGAAACAAAAGTACTGCCCTTCCGCCTGTTCCGAAAATCAACAGTTCCATTTCGCGACCCAAATGATCGCTATGCCATTTATGGTATTCCCTGTGCATGTTTGAATGTTTAGGGAAGATAGTGGTTTTTGTGTTAGTTGAAAGTTAACAAATCATCATGCTTAGCCTAATTTCTGCTGAATGAGCAGCTTCCACAACTGGTAACCTTTCGGGCTTAAATGCAATCCATCCTGGTCATAATATGTCGGATCTGGTTTTCCCGATCTGTCAAGCATTTTCTTAAAGATATCGATAAAATGCCAGTTCCCACTTCTTTTGATGATCTCACTTTCTATCAAATTATTTGTGTATTTGAATTGCTCTGCCATGTGCCATCTGGAAAGACTCGGCTTAAGGGAAATAAAATAACAGGGCACATTGCCAAAGCGTGCTTCTACCTTAACCATTAATTGCAGAAAGAATATATAAACCTCTTCCGGATTACGGCCATCACCCAGATCATTATCACCTGCATAAAAAACAAAAGCCTGAGGTCTGTAACCCACCATGATCCTGTCGAAAAACCAGACACATGCGGCCAAAGTAGAGCCTCCGAATGCCAGATTGCAGGGCGTTTCGGTCGGAAAATCCATCTTTAAAGAATGCCACAAACGGAGAGAGGAGCTCCCGTAAAACAGGATGGAATGTGCTTCTCTACCTCCTTGCGGGATCTCTTCGAGATGCCGGACTTCATCTTCATACCAGTACATATAGTGAAGATATGTTTTTTAAGTTGCCGCAGTAGGTGCTGAACATTATTTTTGTTATTCGTAAATCTGGCAGGCTTTTCACAATTACGTTATCAGGCTTCGTAGAAACTAATGATTTTTTATGTCCACCAGGACAATGGAAATTTGATCTCATCTACTGAGCTGGCAATCATATCAGGTTTAAAAGCATAATGTCCAAGGGTGTCTTTGCTGGAGATACCCGATAGCACCAGAATTGTTTTGTATCCCATTTGCACCCCACCTTGAATATCGGTCTCCATGGTATCGCCTATTACTGTGGTTTCACCGGTTTCAAGACCTAAAAATTTCCTTGCCGAACGCATCATCACCGGACTTGGTTTTCCGGTAACAAATGCTTTTCTTCCAGTGGCCTCTTCAATCATCGCGGTTGTTGCCGCAATTCCTAAATTATTCCAACCTGGTTTTTTGGGTGAAGGGTCTCTGTTTGTAGTGATGAATTTAGCCCCAGCAAGAATCATATCTACTGCCCGCTGAACCATTTCCAATGTAAAATTTCTACCTTCTCCAAGTACCACAAACTCAGGATCTGTGTTCACCAGGGTGATGCCCTGGTCATGCAAGCTGCTCAGCAGGCCACCTTCTCCAAGTACATAAGCGGTGCCCTTAGGGCTTTGGTCACTCAGAAATTTTGCCGTTGCCATTGCGCTGGTATAAACATGGCTTTCCTCAACTTTGATGCCCAACCCTTTAAGTTTTCTTACCACTTCAAGTGATGTTCGCTGACTGTTATTGGTCATGAAAGCGAAGGGAATGTTTTCTTCAGTAAGATGTTTGATGAATTTGTCCGCACCCGTAATCAGCGCTTCGCCACTATAAATCACTCCATCCATGTCAATAAGAAGTCCTTGTTTCATGATCCTTTTTTTCTTGCAAACCTAATGATTTTATTGTTTTCATCAAGCGGTAGCCTTTCTGTCAGCCGATTGGCGAATGGATTTTCCGTTGAAATAGTCGGTAAAACCAATCTTTTGGAGTGTGCTTAATCTTATATTAATATTAATTCAATAATATATTGTTGATTTGATAATTTTAAGACGGTGAATGATACGCTATATATTATAACGTAATTCAAGATGACATTGGTGAGTATTTTAAGCCTCGGATAATTTTTTGCTTTTTGATCGGTATATTTAAAGCTATTGTACTATGCCAGCCTTTTTTATCGAAAATTGGGAGTCCAATCAATGCTGAGATTTTAAGTTATTAGCATGCCAGCAATAAATTCCGTTTTGCGGTTCATTTAAATATTATTTTATTTGTACTACATAATAGGGCATATGTTGTGCTTTGTGGCTTAGCAAAGGTTTATGGATATAAGTAATTTAAGTAAGGATCTACCGCCAATCATTTCAAACACCATGGCTGATGTAGTGGAATTGAAGTTGAGGGAATATCTAAAAAGAAAATCCTTTAAGCCTGGTGACGCACTCCCCAAAGAACTCGAACTTGCAGAAGCACTAGGCGTGAGCAGGAATGTGCTCAGGGAAGCGTTAAGCCGTTTGAGAATGCTGGGTATGATTGAAACACGTAAGAAACGGGGAATGGTTCTGGCAAGACCTGACATACTCGGGACTTTTGAACGTGTATTGGACCCGCTAATTATCGACAACAGCACCCTGCAGGACATATTTGAACTTCGTTTGGTATTGGAAATGGGAATAGCAGACCTCTTATATATCCGAAAAACGCCAAAGGATATATTGGAGCTAGAGAATATTGCCAAAAAAGAGATCAACCATGACCATTCATTTCGCATAAAAAATGAGATTGCTTTTCATGGAAAGCTTTACGAGATGTCGGGAAACGATACTCTGAAGAGATTTCAGATTATGCTGATGCCAATTTTTGATTATGTCGTAACGCTTGAACAGAAACCAACCCGTGGCTTAGTAAGCCATTTAGATCTTGTAGAAATTTTAAAATCTGGTTCAGTTGATGATTTTAAAAAAGGTATGCAAGCTCATTTGCAACCCCACTTTAATAGACTCAAGTAAAATTAGTTTAATCATTACATTAATTTATTGCCCGTAAGCCTCACTTACGGGCTTTTTTTTACTAATTCAGGTTGATAATTAATTTGTTACACTAATTCAATTTGGAATTATAAAGAATACTTCTCACATTTGATATGTCCTACATAAAGACTAATTACCAAATACAAAAACTGTTATGAACAAAAAAATTACGATTTGGCTGCTGGCCATATTATGTCTTTTTGCACTTGAAACCTGGGCGCAAAAATCTGTTTTAGTTTCTGGGGTGGTAAGATCGGGCATGCAAAAGGAAACTCTGCCAGGGGTAAGTGTTAAACTAAAAGGAACAAATGTGGTTGTAACGACTGACTTGGATGGCAAATTCTCTATCAATGTGCCAGAGGGCAAAGGCACACTCGCATTTTCTTATGTTGGTAGTCAAAGCAAAGAAGTGTTTATTAATGGGCAGACGGTGCTCGACGTCACTTTAGACGAAAATGAGAACAGCCTTAACGAGGTTGTGGTTGTTGGATATGGAGAACAATCTAGAGCTACGGTTACCAATTCAATCACTAGAGTAAGCGCAAAAGAATTTGAAAATGCACCCGCTGCTAATCCTTTAAATCAGTTGCAAGGAAAAGTTGCCGGCCTTTCGTTGCAAGTTTCAAGTGGACAACCAGGTGCAAATCCACAGATATTTATTAGAGGTGGTGCATCTACATCGCCAGAAGGCGATTCTCCCTTGTTTATTGTGGATGGTATTGTAGGGAGCATGAGAAACATCAGTGATATTAATGCAGACGATATCGAGTCCATGCAAGTGTTAAAAGATGCAGCTTCTACTGCAATTTATGGAGCCAGAGCTGCAAATGGTGTAATTATCATCAAAACCAAATCAGGAAAGCTCAACACCAAACCAAGCATCAATTTTAGATATACCAGTGGTGTTGAGCAGCAAGGTAGCGAGTATGATTTTACGAGCGCTGCCGATTATATATATGTGAGCAGGTTAAATACACAAAAATTCAATACAAGCAATCCAAATCAATTCCTGGCTAACGGTACCTATGGCATGTCGACAGGAAATCCTAGAAATAGTAAAAATACCTTAGAGTTTTTAGATACCTACATTACAAATTATGGTAAAGATTATGTCAGTAATTTAATTGATAACCAAGGCTGGACTACAATGACAGATCCAGTTACAGGCAAGAAATTAATCTTCAAGGAAACCAACTACCAAAATGAGACTTTTCAAAACGCCAGACGAAATGAATATGATTTCAACGTAAGCGGCGGTACAGAAAAATCTACCTATTACGTAAGTTTAGGCCACCTCAATCAAACTGGTATCGTTTCTGGAACAGATTATAAAAACTATAATTTCTTGATTAATGCTACTTATAAACTAAGCGATAAATGGGCATTAAATACAAATATAAACTACCTGCTCCGTCAAAGTAATGGCATTGGCAACATTCAAAATGTGCTCTCAAGATCGGTAACAATGCCCTTCACCTATCGTGATGTTTACGAAAATGGTTTGCCTGCACCCGGAGAAGGTGTTGCCTCATTTAGAAATAGACAGCATGAAATTTACTATCGTGATCAGTATAGCGACAATAAAGTGTATCGTTCTACTTTTAATTTAGGTGCTACCTGGGATATTTTACCCGGTCTAAGCTTTAAACCTGCAGTGTATTGGTTTACTACAGAAGGTTTAACCAATTCTTTCGAAGCATATAATGAAGTAAATATCAATAGGAATGCTGCAGCTGAGCATACATTTATCAGACAGGCACAGGTTGACGGAGTATTCAATTATGTAAAGGATTTTGGATCGAAACACCACACTAGTTCTGTGCTAGGTACCAGTTACATCAACAATTATAATTATGGTGTAAATGCATCGGGTTATGGTGCGCCAACAGATAACATCAGAACAGTGAATGCAACAGCGCTGTTAACACAAAGAAGTAGTTCGGAGATTAGCTCTGATATTATAATGAGTTATTTCGGTCGTGTAAATTATGATTATGACCGCAAATATTTATTCTCAGCAAGTTTAAGGGGCGATGGTTCATCTAAATTTGCAGAATCTAATAAATGGGGCATATTCCCAGGTGTATCTGCCGGATGGAACGTGCATAGTGAAAAGTTTTTTGATGCCATAAAAAAATATGTTTCAACTTTTAAATTACGTACAAGCTGGGGCCAGGCCGGACAAAATGAACTATCCATTTTCGACACGCAAGGCCAATATAGTATCGGAAATACTTATTTAGGAGAAGTGGGTATTTTAAATACAAAGTTAGCCAACAAAGACTTGATTTGGGAAACTACAACATCATTTGATGTTGGTGCAGATATTGGTTTATTTAAAGATAGAGTAACAGTATTGGTTGATTATTACAACAAAAGAACAAGCGATAGGCTTTTTGATAAACCTTTGGATGCGACATCTGGTTTTCCTTCAATCAAAAGTAATTTTGGCACCATCCAATCTGCCGGTTTTGATTTCGAAATTGCCGGAAAAGCCATAAAAACCAAAAACTTTTCTTGGGATGTAAACTTAACCCTATCCTTTAATAAATCGATAATTATCGACCTACCAAATAATGGAGAACTAAAAAATAGAATTGGCGGTAATATCGTATTCGACAAAAATTTAAACGACTATGTTAAAGTGGGAGGAACTGCGGAAGGAGAAAGATATGGTGGTAGATGGGCATACCATATGATTGGTGTTTACGCAACTGATGCCGATGCAGCTAAAGCACCTAAGGATAGCGAAACAAATAACCGCGTTAAAAAAGGGGGCGATGCTATTTGGGAAGATGTTGATGGAAATGGAATTATAGACAGCAGGGATATGGTTTTTATGGGTTACATCAGACCAGATAGAACGGGTGGCATTGTAAATACTTTTACTTATAAAGGACTTTCGATGCGTGTGGTAGCCGATTTTGCAGTCGGCCATGTAATTGATAACTCTTTTAGAGGAAGATCGCTTGGTAGTGCCAGGAATAACAACATGACTTTGAGTGATGTGATGAGTGATAAAATATGGAAAAACCAAGGAGACAATGCAAGCATACCCAAATATACTGTACAGAGTGATGCCGATTATAACTACAGAAACCATTTAAGGAGTGGCAATGGATTGGCATCTTCATCAGGCTATATTACTGCAAACTCAGCTTACCATTCTAAAGGAGATTTCCTTGCCTTTAGAGAAGTTTCATTAAGCTACAGGTTGCAAGCAAATTTTTTAAGAAAAGCACATATTGCTGGCATAAATCTATTCGCGGGAGTTTACAATATCGGTTACATCACCAAATACGATGGTTTAATGCCAGAAATATTTACAGGTAACGATCAGGGTTCATATCCACGACCAAGACAATACAATTTTGGTGCAACAGTTACATTTTAAATCATGATGTTAAAGAAATATAGAATGAGAAAGCAATTATATATATACACCGCTATTTGCTGTTTAGTAACTTTTGCAAGTTGTAAAAAAATACTAGATGCGCCACCTGTATCGAGCATAACCAATGAATCTTATTGGAAAGCTGAGGGAGACGTAACTGGATACATGACAGGTATCAACGCTGATTTTAGGAACTTAATGAATACAACCCTATACTTTGAAGACCGAAGTGATGTATTTGTTTTAGGCTTAGAAGGCGCAACAACTACAGCTTGGGCGCAAAATTTAACGCCACTAAATGCACCAAATTGGATCAACTTTTATAACCTAATCCATCATTGTAATCTGGTGATCAAATATGCACCTACTATTACTACAGGTACCGCTGCTAATATCAATAGAGCGCTTGCACAAGCTTATTTTATCAGGGCCCATACCTATTTCTCTTTAATTAGAACTTGGGGTAATGTTCCAATTGTATTGCAGCCAACAGAAAGTGCAGAAAGAGATTTGCCGGCTCGTGCACCTGCAAGCGAAGTGATGACGTTAATTCTTTCTGATATCGAAGAGGCACTAAAGAATTTTCCAGAAAAAGGATTTGTGAATAAAAATAGGGTTTCTAAACCTGCAGTTTATGCGCTAAAGGCAGATGCTTTACTATGGAAAAATAAAGTGTTGGCGGGTACCACAAGCGACCTCGAGGCAGCCATTACAGCAGCTGATTTAGCATTGGCTTCGGGCGTTTCTTTGTTAGGTAATTTTAGTGAAATTCATGCAACTGAGAAGAGAAAAAATGCAGAAATCATATTTTCATTCTATTTCTTACGTGATGAAAAATCTGACCAATATGGAAGCAGATTAAAACCTCGAGATATTTTTGTTGCAGCAGCTACAAACGTTGCCCAATTGCCTTTTTCAAAAAATGGAGCTCGTAGCGTATATGCACCAAGTATGAAAATTCAAAGTCTTTTTGCGGCAAACGATGTTAGAAAGGCAAATTCTTTTATTACAGCGGTTGATGCGGCAAATAATGTAATTGGCGTTTTCGATAATAAGTTTAGAGGTACAGTTTATCCAGATGACCGTTATTATGAAAATGAGATTGTACTATACAGAGCAGCAGAAATGATCTTATTTAAGGCAGAAGCTTTAGCGGCATTAAATAGAATTCCAGAGGCTAAAACAGAGTTAGATAAGGTGCGTTTAAGATCAGGAATAGGAGTTTATACAGGTGCGATGGATAAGTTGTCATTCGAAAAAGAATTGCTGAACGAACGTGGAAGGGAATTTTGGATGGAACTTAAAAGATGGCCAGATTTGGTGAGGTTCCATTTCGGTGGTACAATTGATGTATACAATGAAGTGCCAAATCTTTTGGGTAAATCTATTCCATTGTTTTCTCCAATCCCAAATACACAAATATTTTTAAACCCGAACTTAAAACAAACAGAAGGTTATGCTAACTAAACAAAAATATAAATATCGGTTGATCATCTGCTTGTTTGCTGCGATAGCTATTCTGGAAAGCTGTGGTAAAGAAACAGGGCCAATTGCGGAACCTAAACCAGCGCCTGCGCCAACTACAGGCAATACCAGCTATAACCATATCTACAAATCAAACGAAGGAGGTTATTTCTGTTTTAGAATTCCAGCAATCATCAAAACTAAACAAGGTACTTTATTAGCATTTGCTGAAGCCCGCAAAAACAATTGCGGTGATGAAGGCGATATTGATATGGTGGTAAAGCGCTCTACTGATAAAGGTAAAACTTGGAGCGCATTAAGTGTTGTATGGACTGATGGAGAAAATACTTGTGGGAATCCAGCTCCTGTAGTAGATGAAGCAACAGGGAAGATACATTTACTAATGACCTGGAATTTAGGGACTGATGATATTTCTACCATAAATAATGGAACCAGTAAAGATACTAGAAGGGTTTACAAAACCTCATCGGTTGATGATGGTGTAAGTTGGGCTTCGCCACAAGAAATTACTACTGATGTTAAACTGGCCGCATGGGGTTGGTATGCAACTGGGCCTTGTCATGGAATTCAAATTAGCAAGGGTACTTTTAAAGGCAGGCTTGTAATTCCTTGTGATAACATAGAAAAAGGTGCTGGTAGAAAAGGCTATTCACATGTAATCTACTCAGATAATAATGGCGAAACTTGGAAGCTTGGTGGCGTAACACCACTAATTGCTGTAAATCCTAACGAAAGCACAGTAGCCGAACTTGCAGATGGAAGTTTGATGCTTAATATGAGGGTGTCAGGTAATGATAATTTAAGAATGAAAAGTATAAGTACTGATGGAGGAATAACGTGGTCGGTACCTGTTGATGCCCTCGGACTGGTAGATCCAGTTTGCCAGGGTAGCATAATTTCTACCACAGTTGGTGCGCAACATACGCTTCTGTTTTCCAATCCATCAAGCATTACCAGAACAAATATGACCATTAAGATGAGTACAGATAATGGTGTTTCCTGGCCCAAAGCTTATTCTGTATTTACGGGGATGTCGGCTTATTCAGATCTTGTGATGATCGAAAACAATGAAGTTGGAATATTGTATGAGGCAGGAACAGCTAGGTTCTCAGATGGAATTGCCTTTAGAAATGTAAATGTATCAGAAATCAAATAATATGATCAATCAACTTAAGATATCGCTATTATTCTGCTTGATGCTAGCTTTTACATCAGTAGATGCTCAAGAAAAGATTACGCAACAGAAATATCAGTTACCTCTTTTAATTGGAAAAGAGTTTAGTCCGGTATTACGTTTAGCCGTTAATATCTCTAAGGATAAAACACTAAATGGACTCGAAATTAACGTGCCTACCCATGGTGGAGATATAGATCAGGTCCAGCTTTTTGCATTGGATCAGGATACTACTTTTATTACTTCAGCCAAGCTGGACAAATTATCACCTATTGCTACAGTTAATGGGAATAGCTCAAAAGTGCTTACGCTCAAGTTAAATAAAGTTTTAAAATCTGGGCAGCATTTTTTCTGGCTTACTTTAAAGCTAAAAAACAATACAGATCTTCAACATCAAATCAATTTAACAATCTGTTCAGTTGTTTTAGATGGTAAAAAAATAAAGGTTACTCCATCTAATAAAAGCATTAGCCAATATGTTGCGGTGGCTTTGCGTCAGCACAATCAAGAAAATGTTCACACTCATCGCATTCCGGGTATCGCAACAGCAAAAGATGGCAGCTTGTTAGCCGTTTACGACGCTCGAAGAACAAAAGGTGGCGATTTGCAAGGTGATATTGATATCGGTTTATCTAGAAGTGTCGACAAAGGTAAAACTTGGCTCCCAATGCAAGTTGTTTTAGATATGGGTGCATGGGGTGGGCTTCCAGAAAAATTTAATGGTGTTTCTGATGCTTGTATTCTGGTAGATAAAAATACTGGCGACATTTTCGTCGCCGGACTTTGGATGTATGGCGTCATCAACAAAGATGGTAAATGGGTGGAAGGATTAAATGAGCAAAGTACAGATTGGAACCATCAATGGCGAGATAGGGGATCGCAACCAGGTTTTGATGTGAAACAGACCTCACAATTTATGATTACCAAAAGTACTGACAACGGAAAAACATGGAGCAAGCCTTTAAACATTACAAAAATGTGCAAAAAGGAAGAATGGTGGCTTTGGGCACCTGCACCAGGTGCCGGGATAACTTTAAAAGATGGTACGTTGCTATTTCCTACGCAGGGAAGAGATGCTACGGGTAAGCCATTTTCAAATATAACCTACAGTAAAGATCATGGTGTAACCTGGCAAACCAGCAGTGCAGCTACTGAAGAATCTACAACAGAAAATATGGCGGTAGAATTAGTAGATGGTTCGGTGATGTTAAACATGAGGGCAAACTCAAATCGCACAGATACAAGTGATAATAACGGCAGGGCAATAGCGGTAACAAAAGATTTGGGTAAAAGCTGGACAATACATCCTACTTCGCACAAAGCTTTGCAAGAGCCAACCTGCATGGCAAGTATTTTACGCCATGATTATACAGTTGGTAAAACTAAAAAATCAACACTTCTATTCTGCAATCCAGATTCGAAAGTGGCCCGAAATTACATCACACTCAAAATGAGTAATGATGATGGCAAATCATGGGAAAGAAAAGTGCTTTTTGATGAATGGAAGGGTAGAGGATATTCTTGTATCACTAGTGTGGATGAACAAACAATTGGCGTATTGTATGAAAGCAGTCAGGCAGATCTTGTCTTTCAAACAGTTAAATTAAAAGATTTGCTATAATAGATTTAGATCAAAAAAATGAAGAAGATAAAAGGACTAATCGCTGCAACTTTTGCAGCTTACAATATAGATGGAAGTGTTAATTTATTGATTATTCCAGCAATAGTTGATAAAATGATCGAAGATGGATTAACTGGCGTTTTCATCTGTGGAACCAATGGCGAGGGACCAAATCTGACAATAGAGGAGAGAATGCAAATTGCTGAAGCTTATGTTAAAGCTGCAAATAAGCGTATTTTGGTTTTGGTACATGTTGGTCATAGCTCTATCACAGAATGCAGAAAGTTAGCGGCCCATGCCGAACAAATTGGCGCAGATGCCATATCGTCTGTCGCGGCTTTTTACTTTAAACCAAATTCTGTTAAAAACTTGGTGGCTTGTATTGCCGAAATAGCATCAGCAGCGCCAAAGACCCCATTTTACTATTATAACATCCCTACTTTAACGGGTGTTGCAATGGACATGGTAGATTTTTTAGAACAAGCAGAAAAAGCTATACCTAACCTTGCTGGTATTAAATATACAGCTTCAACCTTACATGAATATCAGGCTTGTTTGGCCTATAAAAATGGAAAGTATGATATACTTTTTGGCTTTGATGAAATGTTGCTTCCAGCTTTAGCTGTTGGCGCAAAAGGTGCAATAGGCAGTACTTATACTTTTGCAGCACCGCTCTATTTAAAGGTGATGGAGCTTTATGAGCAAGGGAGAGCAGATGAAGCGGCAGCGATGCAGCTTAACTCGGTAAACATGGTACGTTGTCTGGTGAAATATCCGCCAATTCCGGCACAAAGAGCCATCATGAAAATGGACGGTTTCGAATTAGGTAACTGTAGATTGCCGCTGGTGGCTTTAAGTGGAGAAGATGAAGGTAATTTCAAAAAATCTTTAGAAGAAATCGATTTTTTCAATGTAGTTAAGGATGCATCCACATTAAAATACTAATCGTATGAAACTTAAATTTTTACCATTAATCGGCCTAATTATGTTTGCTTTGGGCTGCAAAAAAGATAAACTTTCGATGGAGTTAACGCCAAATTTCAGTGTGGTTTCTACACAGATTTTGGCTGGAGAAACTATTGTTTTTACAGATATTTCTGAAGGGCAAGCATCTTCATGGAGCTGGGAATTTGAAGGGGGTACTCCGGCAACTTCCGAACTTTCGGGTCCTACGGTAACTTACAATCAGCCGGGTACGTATGCAGTAAGTTTAACAATTAAAAATAGTGAAAATACTGCGGTTGAGGAGAAGGTTGGTTATATCACAGTAGGCTATAGAGACATTACAGCCGATTTTAGGGTTGGTGCAACTTCAGTAAAGCAGAATGAAAGCGTAATTTTTACTGATAAAAGTTTAGGTATGCCAACGAAATGGGTATGGGAATTTAAATCTGGTGCGACAGTACTCACCTCAACAGAACAAAATCCTGCGATGACTTTTCCTGTTCCAGGGATTTACACAGTAACGTTAACGGCTACCAATCCAAAGGGATCGCAAACCGTTTCAAAGCCTAATTTGCTTACGGTTATAGATATCACCTCTGTTGAAGCAAATTTTGATAGTGACCAAACTGCTACCTATACAGGAGGAAGCATTAAATTTAACGATAAATCTATTGGAACTGCCGCTTCTTGGGCATGGACATTTGAAGGTGCTTCGGTTACCAGTTCAACTAGTCAAAATCCTACGGTTACTTACCCAAATGCTGGTCGTTATAAAGTAAAACTGGTTGCCTCTAACACAGCAAAAACATCAACTATAGAGAAAACAGCTTATGTATTGGTTGTTCCTGGAGGCTCACTAACGGCATTTTATCCACTCAATGGAAGTATTAATGATGCTGGACCATCAAAATTGGTGTCTACCTCGATTGGTACCATAACTTTTGATGCCGATAGAAATGCAGCTGCTGGTAGAACTGGAGTTTTTAATACTACTGGTGGTTTTATCGCGCCTGATAATGAGGCAATGAACTTTGGAACTGGCGATTATTCGGTATCAGTATGGATGAAAACCTCAACTCAGCAACGAGGAATGATTTGGCAGGAAAGTGGTGCAAAAGGGAGTGGAGATAACCAAACCTGGGTACGTATTTTGGGAACCGCTACCAACTTAACATCATTTTCTACTGAAGATGCTGCTGGAGGTTCTACCATAAACTTAACCACCGCATCAAATGGCGCTGTTTCTACCACAAATGATGGGGTTTGGCATCACTTTGTAACGGTTCGACAAGGTGTTACAACAACTTTTTATATAGATGGGGTTAAAATAAGAGAAGCAACTGCTACTGCTGTAAAAACTACATCTAACAACGGAACGTTTAAAGTTGGCATGCAAGAAGGGACAGCTGGTTACAGCAATCAATATAATGGCTTAATCGACGATCTAATTATCTACAAAAAAGCCCTTACTCAGGCCGAAGTTACTGCACTTAAAAATTTATAATGATTAACCTTAAATATTTATTTGTCTTCTTTATGATGCTTACAACTTTAAATGAAAGTGTGGTGCAGGCGCAGTCTGTTCAGAAATTTGATTGGCAGCAATTACCAGCCATCCCTAATAAAATAGGTTTTGCAGGCTCATTTGCAGGTGTAGCGGGAGATGCATTAATTGTAGCTGGAGGGGCTAATTTTCCAGATGGTGGCGCCCCATGGTCAGGATCAAAAAAGGCATGGACAGATGAAATTTTTGTATTGGAAAAACCTGATGGTAGCTGGAAATCGCTTTCCAAACTCCCAAAAAAAATGGGTTATGGTGTATCGGTAAACTATAAAAATACTTTAATAATTATAGGTGGAAGTAACCAAGAAGGACATCACCAGGATGTTTTTCAGCTTCACTATGAACATGGTCAAATCAGATTTGATCATTTACCAAATTTACCAGAACCCATTGCCAATACCTGCGGTGTTTTAGCTGGAAACGTAATTTATGTAATGGGTGGTATAAAAACACCAGATGCCAAAATTGCAGGCAACAACTTTTGGGCACTCGATCTTGCCGCAGATAAAAAAGTTTGGAAGCTTTTACCAAGTTGGCCAGGTGAGCCAAGAATGTTAAGTGTTGCCGGTTCTATTGCGAATGCTATCTATCTTTTTAGTGGGGTAACTTTAATTAACGGCGAGCGAAAGTATTTGAACGACGCTTACCGCTACACTGCTAATAAAGGATGGGAAAAACTAGCAGATTTACCGAGTTCTGTAGCCGCTGCACCAACGCCAGCCTTTTCGAATAAAAAGCAACTTCTCATTTTTGGAGGAGATAATGGTGAATTGGCTTCAAAAGCGGCGGAGTTAAAAGGGAAACACCCTGGCTTTTCAACAGAAGTTTTAAGCTATAATCCTAAAACAAATAGTTGGAATAAAATAGGGGAAATCAAAACTGATATCAAAGAAGATGCTGCTAAAAATCCAAATGGAAGTTTATGGGCATCAGTAACTACTACCTTAACGGTTTGGCATGGTAAGGTTATTGTACCAGGGGGAGAAGTGAGACCGGCTACAAGAACACCAAATGTATTAGTGGCAATGCCTCAATAAATAGTTTAAAGTTAAATAATAACTATCCATCAAATTCATGAATAATTCAACAAATAAAGTTTCTAGTTATGCATGGCTAATTGTAGGTCTGTTATGGATAGTAGCCTTCCTCAATTATCTTGATCGTATCCAAATTACTTCAATGAGAGATCCAATTGTTGCAGATTTCTCACTTACAGATGCACAGTTTGGTTTACTTACAGCAGTGTTCCTGTGGTCTTATGGAATATTCAGTCCGTTTGGAGGGTTTATTGCTGATAAATATAGCCGTAAAAAGGTAATTGTCTTTAGTGTTTTTGTATGGTCGTTAGTTACCTTGTGGACAGGTTATGCCTCTTCATTTTATGAAATGTTACTGACAAGGTTTTTAATGGGAATAAGCGAAGCGTGTTACATTCCGGCAGCTTTGGCATTAATTACCGATTACCACAAAGGACGAACCCGATCTTTAGCAACTGGCTTACACATGAGTGGATTATATGCTGGTCTAGCACTTGGTGGTTTAGGTGGTTACATTGCTACTATTTGGGGTTGGCGTTTCGGTTTCCATGCATTTGGTGCATTTGGTATAATTTACTCTTTCATTTTATTATATGTTTTAAAAGATCAAAAAGAGCCATTCGCTAAAACAGAAGAATTGCCAATTGCTGAAAAGATTACGCCTATTAGTGCTTTAAAGGTGCTTTTTAGTGAGCGGTCATTTTATATTTTGTTGTTTTATTTTGCAGTATTGGGTATGGTGAACTGGTTAGTCAATGGTTGGTTACCTACGTTTTTGAAAGATCATTTTAAATTAGACCTTGGCGCTGCCGGATTTTCTGCGACAGGTTATATTCAAATAGGTTCGTTTATAGGCGTGGTAGCAGGAGGGATATTGGCAGATCGGTGGACACGTAAAAATGAAAAAGGTAGATTATACATGCTGATTATTGGTTTCACCTTAGGTGCTCCGTTTTTGTTTTTAATGGCCTCTACCAATGTGTTTGCCATTGCAATTGTAGCCATGCTGATATTTGGATTGGCTAGAGGATTTAATGATGCTAACCTAATGCCAATTTTAAGACAAGTGGCTGATGGTCGTTTTATTGCAACAGGTTATGGCTTACTAAATTTTTTAAGCACCATTGTAGGCGGTTCTATGGTATATGTGGGTGGTGCTTTAAAAGATGCACAGATTGATCTTTCGGTAATTTACCAAGTTGCTGCGGTCATCATGTTAATCGCAACATGGAGTTTGTTTGCGATAAAAATTAAAAAAACCAGTTGATGAAAAGGTCTTTAATCATTACACTTCTTTTTGTTTGTTTTATGCGTTTGGCAAAAGCCGAAGTAGTTTTGCCAGCCATATTTGGCAACGGTATGGTTCTACAGCAAAAAGAAGCAGTGAGTTTTTGGGGCAACGCAAAACCAAACGCATCGTTATCAATAACCACATCGTGGAATAAAAAAACATATACGGTTAATGTAAAAGCAGACGGCAGTTGGAAAACTTCAATTACTACTCCCCAAGCTGGAGGTCCATTTAATATTACCCTTAATGATGGCCAAAAGATTATCTTAACTGACGTGCTGATTGGTGAAGTTTGGGTGTGTTCTGGTCAATCTAACATGGAAATGCCGGTTAAAGGATTTGGTAACCAGCCAATTTTAAATGCCAATGATATTTTGCTGGCCGCTGAAGATCCTGGAGTTAGGCTTTTTAGAATAGAGAAAAATATGAGCAGAGTTCCATTAACTTCTATTCAAACTAAATGGGAACATGCTGATGCCAAATCAGTTAAAGAATTTAGTGCAGTAGGTTATCAATATGCCAGGCTTTTACAGCAGGCGCTAAAAGTTCCAGTTGGCATTATTCAAACGGCTTATGGAGGTACTGATATTGAAGCATGGATGACTAAAAAAAGCTTAGCTGCATTTGATGATTTTAAAAATCCGCCAGATAGTGCCAAGATGATAAAAAATGATCCGGCTGTACTTTTTAATGCAATGATAAATCCTATCATTGGTTTTACAATTAAAGGTGTAATTTGGTATCAGGGAGAAAATAACAGGGTAAACCCTTTAACCTACGACCGTAAAATGGCGGCAATGGTAAAGGAATGGCGTAGCCTTTGGAATGTCGGTAATTGGCCATTTTATTATGTTCAAATTGCTCCCAATGTATATAAAGATTATAAGGATAATATTCCGTTATTTTACGAAGCACAGACCAGGGCAATGTCTTTAATTGGTAATTCTGGTATGGTGGTAAGCGTAGATGCTGGCAGTCAAAAGACCATTCATCCACCAAATAAAACCATTATTGCTAAAAGATTAGCTTATTGGGCATTGGCGAAAACCTATAACAAAGAAGGTATTGCTTATATGGGCCCGGTTTATAATTCGCTAAAAATAACTGCTGATAAGGCAATTCTTAGTTTTGATCACATTCCACTTGGCCTTACAGCTTATGATCAAAAATTAACAGGATTTGAAATTGCTGGTGCAGATAAAATTTTTGTTGCTGCAGATGCAGCCATAGTTGGTAAAACTGTAGTCGTTAGCAATGATCAGGTGAAACAGCCTATTGCGGTAAGGTATTGTTTTAGAGATAACCTAAGCGGAAATCTTTACAATGTAGAAGGATTGCCAGCTGGTCCTTTTCGTACAGATAATTGGGAAAAATAAATAAATAGCTTCAATCATAGTGATGCCTAGTCATCAAATATTAATTTTCAAATTCACTTTTCACTCGCTATAGCTGTTGGCTTGCTGATGGAATGTTGCCATACGCTCGCTTTTTTATAAAGTTTCCATTTACGTTTTTATTGCCACTGATTGAAAACTCTGATAAGGTACAAAGCCATATCTGATCACAATCGAAGTGGGTTTTTGATGGCGAATGGATTATGGCTGCGAGTATGATTCGAATTTAAAAATAAATAATTTTTAAACGAGGATTATTTCAAATTTGGGCTCAACATCAGTTTGTAGTTAAATGTGTCAATATTGAATCTAAATTAATTAAATATCGTGAAATCCTTCTTTGGTAAAATACTTTTTCGATTGTTTCTTTTATAGCTTTATCAACTCATGTTTAAGCCGTTAATCCGTCGTTTTATTACCAGATTAAAGTTTATCATTTTAAAGCCGATCAGCAGGAGAATATCATTGACGGGTGTTTAAAAGCTGCTTTCTTGCCGCTTTGCACAGCGCAGGTATCAGGGATGTTGGTGTTTTCAAACCGATTGCCAAAGATACTTCGGACAGGCTGATTTACGTTTTATACCGCTTAAAAAGCTGACCGATCTGGATAGGGTCAATATGGCAATTGGCAAGGATAAGTCGTTTGCTGACAGTGGAAAATTTTATTTGAATGCAGCATAGAATGAAGCGCCTTATCCCCAATAGAATCGATCATTTAAAGGCGTTTTCTGCAATGCCAGAATGTTAGCTTCCAAAACTCACTACACCTAACAATGAACGGGTGTATGAATTAAGAAGCTACGAAGCGGCAACGGAAAGTCTTTCTCTCAACAAAATTGAAATGTTCAAAGATTATGAAGTTGCATTTTTTTGAGGTTAAATTTCAATACTGTTTTTTATGGGCAGGTGATTTCCGGCGGCAAAATGCCCAATTTAATGTATTTGACTACTTTCACTAAGAAGGCTGATCGGGATGCACATTGGGCAGCTTTCGGTCCAGAGTATAAAAAGATCAGCGGTTTGCCACAGTATGAACATAATGTGTCCAAAAACGTTACCTTATTTTTATATTCAGCAGATTATTCTGATTTTTAAACGGACCGGTTTCCTGTTGCTATTGCTTTTGAAAGTCGGGTTTCTTCGGCAAGCTAAACGTTTCCAAATGGGCAGCGATGACGAAAACCTGGCCAAATTCATTTTAGAGTAGATCTACTCAATTCCGATTATGCAAATACACATGTACATGGCTTTGAAATTCACTACCTTGTATTGCGTTTTTTACTAAGGATAGACTCAAACAGCTACACTAACCTAACGCCTCCTTCTTAAAATTTGACTCTCAACAATCACTATAATTTGCCGGTAGCATTTATGGGAAACAAATTTTCATCTACCTGGGTGCCCTGGCCGGCTACTCTGCACCATTTGCCTTGCTTTTTATGATAAACTTCCAGCCGTCTAACCTTAATATCTACATCTTTGCCTTCAATTTCTAGCTTAACTTGGATGAGTACATTCACAACTGCCATCGTTCCTTCGTAAATCCTAATGATTTCTTGTCCAGGAATGGGCATGACAGATTTAAAGACAACTTTTTCTTTTTTCTGTGCTTCTATCCATTGCTGGCGGGTGAAAGAAATATCGCCTTTTGGCCCAACTGCAATAAAATCATCACAATCGATTACTGTACCGGGTTTCTGGCTGCGCAGCAGTTGTTTAACTTCTAACCGCTCTTTCTGATAACTGGTTGTATCTACCTGCGCCTGCGCAATAAGGGTCAGCAGGAAAAGTATAGCCGTGCTAAAGATTGTTTTCATTGTAGGGATTTTTTTAAGTTTGAGATATTAATATTTATTTAAAAATAAACATTTTTTCGACATTAATATACTTACAATTAGTAAGTTAACTCAATAATAGAAATTAAATGTCATGCCAGTTAATATTCCTCTTTTTCAGGATGCTTATTCTCATGGATACAAGAAAAGACTTAATTATAAATTAGCACTTCAACTAAAGCTGTAAATAGGCTTAAAGGGATTGAGCAGATGACGCTAATTTAAAACGAAACTAAAATTGATTGTTTTGAATTATTCACTACATTTAACCGTAGTCCATAATATTTTTCGGCACTACAGATTTACCAAATAAAGTACAGTTTCCTAAACCGGATATGAGCCGCTTAACCTTTCTCTTTTCTTTTTTGTTTCTACTCTCATGCATTCAGGTAAACGCCCAACTGACTTTCAAAAGTGATTTTTATTCAACAGAAAATGGCCTTTCTCATGATGCGGTGACAAACATCATGAAAGATCGTGAAGGTTTCATTTGGGTTGGCACCTGGAATGGAATTAACCGTTTCGATGGCCATCATTTTAGATCATTTAAATCTTTTCCAGGAGATCTTTCGCGGTTAAAAAACGATAGGATTGATCAAATTGTAGAAGATTTTGGAACAAATTTGTGGATTAAAGCTTATGATAATCAGATCTACCGTTTCGATAAAGTTAAAGAACAATTTAACCTGTTCAGCCTCAAACATGGCAAAAAGATACTTTTTAATAGGATAAAGGTTGGAAACGGGGGCGAAATATTTTTAATTACCAAAAATGATGGTTTAGTTGTGATCCCAGATCCGAAATTCCCCGAAAAGTATGAGCATTTCTCTACGAGTTCCTCATCTTCAGTAATATTTCCATCTAACGTTGTCAACTTTGTTCAGGAGGATGATCAAAAGAAAATTTGGATATCTACTGACAAAGGTCTTATCTGTTTAATGAAGCGGAACAAAAGTTTTGTGCAGCAAAAACTTAATGCCAGCATTTTTAGTGGCGAGGATTTTGCGTCCTCTGCAGAAAGTAAATCCAGCCTTTATTTCGGATCAGCCACTGGAAAACTACTCGTGGTAAATAAATCAAATCTGTCGGTAACTATAAACCGGATATCCAGAGGCAAAATTAATAGCATTTTAGCGTCGAAGTTTAGTGAAAATATTTATGCTTCAACCTCTGTTGGAGAACTCGTTACCGTAACCGCTAATCCATTTAAGGTTGTTCGAACAAGCCAGGCAGGCGAGAAATTGGCTTGGATGTTCGAAGATAAAACAGGCTTAATCTGGATCGAACCTGAAAATAATGGCGTAATCTCCTATAATCCAAAAACCAATGTTTTCAACAAAATAACGGCAACAAGCGATGATGGCTATACTTATAATGGAACATACTTTAGGGCCTTTGAAGATAACAAAGGAAGGGTTTGGGTGAGTATGAAGAATGCCGGATTAGGTTATCTGGAAGGCGATAAAACCAAATTTAAAATATTCAATAGCGGTAAAAATCCGTCATTCGATAATCTGCCAAATGCCGTTACAGCGTTATTTTATGAAGGTGACGGCGTAATCTGGTTTAGCAGTGTAGATCGGGGTGTAAATAAAGTAGTGCTCCAGGAGGGGTATTTTAAACAAAAATTTCCTACAGAAAAAACGATACAAAGATCGGATAATGATGTACGTGGTATTTTGGTAGACCGTAAAAACCGCCTTTGGCTTGGGCAGAAAAGTAGGAACATTTATGTGCTAAAGGATGGAAAGCAAGTCCCTATTAAATTTGTTGATCATGAAAAGAATGCTTTAGGTGCGGTATACTGCATTTTAGAAGATAGTAAAAACAATATTTGGTTGGGTACAAAGGCAAATGGTTTATATCTGGCTAAGCCCTTGAATGCAGAAAGGACCAGTTATTCACTCACTCATTTCAAAAAAAATCAATCGCAGCCCTATTCCTTAAATAGCAATGAAATCTATTCTCTTTTGGAAGATAAATTTGGAAAAATTTGGATCGGTACTTTCGATGAAGGTTTAAATGTAGCCATTGTTAATGGGGGGAGTACTAAGTTCTTAAATAAGCAAAATGGTTTAAAAGGCTACCCGCACGAAGGTTTTCAAAAGATTAGAACCTTGGCATCAGACGGCGCTGGAAATATATGGATTGGAACTACGAGTGGTTTAGTGGTTAAGGATGCGGGTTCTGCTGGTGCTCCAGGTTTGCGATTTGCGAACTATGCTAAAATGCCTGGTGTAAAAAATAGCCTTGGAAATAATGATATCCAATTTATTTTCCGAGACCATAAGAATAGCTTGTGGTTAAGTACCTCTGGTGGTGGTTTGGATAAAGCATTCGTACAGAATCCTTTCAAAAAAGTGAGTTTTAAAAACTATACTACCCAGCAGGGGCTTCCGAATGACTACGTACTAAGCTGTACAGAGGATCGCCACGGCTATATCTGGGCCGCTACGCAAAACGGACTATCAAAATTTGATCCTTTAAAAGAAGAGTTTACCAATTATGGTACTTATAACGGCTTACCTAAAGTCACTTTCTCTGAGTCGGCAAGCCAGCGTTTTGCTGATCAATCTATTGTGTTTGGCACCAATCGCGGTTATATTCATTTCTATCCGGATAGTATTGTGAATAAGAAAAGTGCTGCAAAAATGGTGTTCACTAATTTGCAGGTAAACAATGTCGATCAATTTCCAGATTCGAATGGATTAATCAACGCCGATATTAATTACTTAAATAAACTGGGGCTAAATTATGATCAAAATATTTTAAGCATTGATTACGCCGTGCTGGATTCGAAGAAAGGAGCTAAGCAATTGTATGCTTATCGTTTACGGGGCTTTGAACAGAATTGGAATATTAATAGAGAAAGGCGAAGAGCTACCTACACCAATTTGCCTCCAGGTAAATATGTATTTGAGGTAAAAAGCCTGGATAACGAAAGTTTCATCCATCTCCCATACAAACAGTTGGCCGTTACCATTTTACCTCCACCTTGGAAAACATGGTGGGCTTACTTGATTTATATTTTAATTGCCTTGGGGCTTATAGAGGGAGCCAGGAGAATTATCTTAACCATGATCAACCTTCGAAACAAAATTACCGTTGAGCGGAAGATGGCAGAATTAAAAAGCAACTTTTTTAATAATATATCTCATGAATTACGCACCCCACTCACGCTAATTTTGAATCCCATTGAAGAAATTGGAAAAAACGAAGCTTTAAGTCCTCAGGGATTTAATCAGATTGAAATTGTAAAAAAGAATTCTCACCGAATGATACGTTTTATCAATCAGCTTTTGGATTTTAGAAAGCTGGAAAGTGGTAAGGCGAAGTTGCAAATCGCTCATTTCGATTTAACTATGCTGGTTAAGGATGTATTGACTTATTTTCGCGAAACTGCATTGCAACGCAATATTAGCCTTAGCCTTATACCAAGTGATTTAGCCTTTAATATCTGGGGTGATAAGGACAAATTAGAGATTGTAATTTATAACCTGCTTTCCAATGCTTTTAAATTTAGTGCTGATCATTCAAATATTTGTGTGAAAATTGATAGTGACCCCTCAATGAAGCATGTTAATGTCTCAGTTGAGGATCAGGGCGTTGGTGTGCCAGCAAATCAACTTAAAGAGATATTTAACCTCTACTACCAAGTCGATCATCAGAATGATATGAATCAAAAAGGCTCGGGCATTGGTTTGGCGCTTTCAAAAGAAATAATTGAACTGCATAAAGGGCAGATTTTTGCACATCAAAACGAAGATCGAGGCCTGACTGTAAAAGTGGCTTTGCTAACTGATAAATCTCATTTCGTTGGAGAAAATATAGAGTTTATAGAAAGCCAACAGGTTAGCCTGCCAGTTAAACAGGCGATGAAAGGAGAGGGGAAAGCCCCAGTGCTTAGTGATGATTTACAACCGAAAGCGAAGCTGTTACTGGTGGAGGACAATGATGATTTAAGAAACTTTCTGACTACCCAACTTAATCGGTTTTATGAGGTGGAGACGGCTGGAGATGGCGCCGAGGGTCTGCAAAAAGCCCAGAAATTAATACCCGATTTAATTTTAAGTGATGTGATGATGCCGGTAATGAGCGGTATTGATATGCTTGACCAATTAAAAAATGATATTTCTACCAGTCACATCCCTGTGGTATTGTTATCTGCAAAATTTTCAATTGAAGACCAGATTAAAGGCTTGCAATATGGAGCTGATTATTATATCACCAAGCCTTTTAATAACGAGTTTTTAATGGCCGCTATTGCTGGTTTAATAAAGCAACGAAAAAGGATTTTTACCGAGTTAGTAGAAAACAAACATTTGCCGCCGCTTGAACCTTCGGATATTGTGATTACCGACAAAGATAAGCTGTTTATGGAAAAGGTAATTGAAATAGTGGAGCAGAACATGGAAAACACCGATTTCAACATCGATTCTGTTGCAGAAGCCATTGGCATGGGGCGTTCTACCTTTTACCGGAAATTTAAAAGTTTGACAGATTTCGCCCCGGTAGAATTTGTACGCCACATGCGTTTACAGAGAGCAAAACAATTTCTTGATGGCGGAGAAAAAAGTATTTCGGTAATTGCCTATACCGTGGGCTTTACCAATGCCAAATACTTCAGCACTTGCTTCAAGGAGAAATACAAACTGTCTCCTTCAGAATATTTGAAATCAATAGGTGAGTAGTTGATTTTGCCTAATACTTAAACCCCTTTGCACATTTTTTAAACCCCTTTTTATCCTTCTGATGATATTTTTGCCTCATTACTAACCAAATATAAAGACTGTTGAATGTGTTCAGTATTCATCAGTCTGCAATGGATAAGAAAGATATGAGAAGCATAAAAACCAGCATTCACCCTAGCAAAATTATTTTTGGCCTATTCCTCCTTTTAGCCTTTACGGTCAGCTCCTTTAATGCAGTTGCACAGCAGCTCCTTAAATTGCACTATGATAAACCGGCTCAAAATTGGAACGAAGCACTACCGCTCGGCAATGGCCGATTGGGTTTAATGGCTTTTGGAAATCCTGAAAGGGAACATTTACAGTTGAATGAGGAAACGGTTTGGGCAGGTGAACCTGGAAATAATGTGCCAGTGAATACCTCGAGCCAAATAAATGAAATCAGGAATTTACTTTTCCAGGGTAAAAACCAACAAGCTCAAGCCCTTTCCAATCAAACCTTTCCCCGTCAGGCACCTGCTGATCTCAATTACGGTATGCCTTATCAAACCGTAGGAGATTTGTGGATCACTTTCCCAAGTCACCAAAACTATAGCAATTACTATCGCGATTTGGATATCAGCAATGCTACATCAACAGTAAGCTATCAGGTAGACCATACCACATTTACAAGAAAAGTGTTCGCGTCTCTTACTGATGATGTCATTGTGATGAAAATTACTGCCGACAAGCCTAATAGCATCAATTTCACATTAGGCTTATCCAGTACCCAAAAAGATCACCAGATTATAAATGACGGAAGTTATCTTCAACTCTCGGGCAATAGTGGCAGTGTAGATAATAAAAAAGGAAAAATTAAATTCGAGGCATTAGTGGCCCCTGTTGTACAAGGTGGATTGGTTAATAAAACTGATTCATCAATAACGGTTAGCAAAGCTAATTCGGTAATCTTTTATATCTCCATTGCTACAAACTTTAAAAACTATAAAGATTTGACTGCGGAGCCATTGGTAAAAGCAAAATCAATTTTAAATAAAGCCATTGCTAAAAAATACGACGAGGCTCTTGCCACACATCAGAAGAAATACCATTCATTTTTTAATCGCGTAACATTAGAATTGGGAGATTCAGAGCAATCTAAAAAAACAACTGATGTTCGGGTGAGGGAATTTGCCGATCATAAAGATCCACAGCTTGTGGCACTTTATTTTCAATTCGGACGATACCTTTTAATTTCAAGTTCACAGCCCGGCGGTCAGCCAGCAAACCTTCAAGGAATTTGGAATGATAAAAATTCGCCTCCCTGGGATAGCAAATATACCGTAAACATCAATACGGAAATGAATTACTGGCCTGCTGAGATTACCAACTTATCTGAAATGCATGAGCCATTGTTTTCCATGCTAAAAGATCTGGCCACCACTGGCAAGGAAAGCGCATCTCAAATGTATCATGCGAGAGGCTGGAACATGCACCACAATACCGATTTGTGGCGAATTACCGGCATTGTGGATGGTGGTTTTTACGGCATGTGGCCAATGGGTGGCGCATGGCTTACACAACATTTGTGGCAACACTATCTTTTTACCGGCGATGACAAATTCTTAAGAGAAAACTATCCAATTTTAAAGGGTGCGGCCATGTTTTATCTGGATGTATTAAAGGAAGAGCCTAAAACTAAATGGATGTTAATGGCACCTTCGATGTCGCCAGAAAATACTTATGAAAAAAACGTAGGCGTTGCTGCCGGAACCACTATGGATAACCAGCTTATTTTCGATACGTTTAACAACCTGGTGAATGCAGCGAAAATCTTAAAAACCGACGGATCGTTCTCTGATTCTGTATCGACCGCATTAGCTAAAATGCCACCTATGCAAATCGGTAAATATAATCAATTGCAAGAGTGGTTACAGGATTTAGATCGACCAGATGATAAACATCGACACATTTCTCATCTTTATGGCTTGTATCCTTCTGGACAGATTTCCCCGTTTCGGAATCCGCAATTGCTGGAAGCTGCCAAGAATTCTCTGATTTACCGTGGAGATAAATCAACAGGATGGTCTATGGGCTGGAAGGTGAATTGGTGGGCCCGAATGCTGGATGGAAATAAAGCTTACAAGCTGATTTCCGATCAGTTAACTCCAGCCCCGATGGAAACCAAAGGCCAGTCTGGTGGTACTTATCCAAATCTTTTGGATGCACACCCACCGTTTCAAATTGACGGTAATTTTGGTTGTACTGCGGGTATTGCCGAAATGTTGCTACAGAGTTATGATGGCAATATTTACGTGTTGCCAGCTTTACCCGATGCTTTGGCTAGTGGGAAAATAACAGGGCTTAAAGCTCGGGGTGGCTTCGAGGTTGATATGGAGTGGAAAGATGGCAAATTGAAGAAGCTCATTGTTCAATCCACCATCGGCGGAAACTGCAGATTAAGACTTTCAGATCAGGTAAGTTTAAACGGAAACGCAAAGCTTGTAAAATCAAAAGGAGAGAATACGAATAAGTTCTATCAGGTAAATAAAATCAAAAGTCCGATGTTATCTACAGAAGCAAAATTAAAAGGCATAGCAATTCCGAAAACTAACCTGTTTGATTTTGATACCGTTGCTGGCAAGAAATATATTTTTAATGCTCGCTAATCCGAATTAAACTTCAATAAATTTGGTTTTAAGAGTAATAGAGTGGATTTGCACAGAAAACAGACTATTTTGGTCAATTTTTTTACCCTATTTTTTGTAGCTCAATTTAAATTTGTTTATCAAAAATGGACTAAGGCTTCGCCCTTGTCACATTTTATTGCTAACCAAATTTTCAAATTGTTAATCGTTTAAGAGAATCTTCTTAAGTAATAAATTCACAAGTCAACTTATTTTTTTACAACATCAGATTTATAACCAATTTTAGATTCTACTTATGCAACCGTTTGCATTGAAATCATTATCAAAATAAAAACCCGGGTTTTCATCTTCGAGGGCCCAAGCTAACCAATTAAATTATGAGGAAAAACTACAACATCTATTTCAAAAAAGAGGCTTTTCAGCGAGTGCGATTATTGAAGACCCCAAGAGAGCTAAGCCATGATAATTTCTGCTTACAGTTATTTAATTGTTCACCAATCAACTGATCGATTATGAAATACATATACATTTTTATAACCCTGATTTTGTGTTCAGCACAATTTGCATGGGCACAAAATCGAACAATTAAAGGGCAGGTAACCGATGAAAAAGGCGGTATAATAGTAGGAGCAACCATATCCATAAAAGGCACCAACCGGGGAATTAATACAGATAGCGAAGGAAAATTTTCAATCGCAGTTCCATCGGGTGTGGCCACTTTAGTGGTTCAGTTTGTAGGTTATGTTAAAAAGGAGGTGAATATTGCTGCCGATGGTACGACTGCTAAAATTACGCTTCAGGATGATGTTAATGTCCTCCAGGAAGTGACCATCGTAAACGTCGGTTACGGTACAGTCTCGCGAGAAGCCTTAACCGGTTCTGTTTCTTCTCTTCGTGCTGATCAGATTAAGGATATTCCAATTAATTCTGCCGAACAGGCTCTTGCAGGTCGGCTTGCGGGGGTGCAGGTAACCGCTACCGATGGCGCTCCTGGAACCAACGTACAGATCAGAATTAGGGGTGGAAGTTCTATCACACAAGATAATTCTCCATTATATATTGTTGACGGGGTGCAAGTTGAAAATGCATTGCGGGCATTGTCACCTCAGGATATAGAATCTATTGATGTGCTAAAAGACGCAGCCTCTACCGCCATTTACGGTGCGAGAGGTGCAAATGGGGTAGTATTGATTACCACTAAAACCGGTAAGCGTGGGAAAATGACCGCTAGCTACAATGGTTTTGTTGGCGCAAGTAAAATTCTGGGTAAGTTAGATGTGCTGGATGCGACTGATTACCTTAAATATCAATATGAACGCAGCCGCGGCAATGTGCTTGATAGTACTTCGTTCGTGAATAATTATGGTCCATTTGATACCCTTGAAGTTTATCGTGATAAAGGCCGCGACTGGCAAAATGAGGTTTTCGGAAAAGTCGCTTTGCAGCAAACGCATAACTTGAGTTTAAACGGGGGAGACGAAAAAATTAACTATAACCTAAGCTTAACCACCAATGGCCAGGAAGGGGTGATGATCAATTCAGACTTCGACCGTAAGCTTTTAGGTTTCAAAATGGAGTTAAGGCCGAATCAAAAATTTAGAGCTGGTTTCAATGTAAGATATACTGATGAGCGAATTAATGGTGCCGGCGTATCAAGCCCGGGTTTGGCCAGGGATAATTTCCTGAAGAATACACTTTCCTATCGCCCGATAGATAGTAAAAATCCAACAGATATCGATTTTTATGATGCCCAGTATCTTGCAGTTTCCGACCTGAGAAACCCGGTAATTAATGCCACCGCGGTTTACCGGAAAACTTTTGGGAAGAGATACAACTTGTCTGGTTATCTAAGTTATGCATTAACTCCTGAAATCACCGCAAGAGTGACCGTAGGTTATGACAATAACAATTCCAGAACAAACAATTTTTATTCAGAAATTACTGGTCAGGCCTCGCTTTATTCCGCAATGCCAATTGCTTCAATATTAACGGGTGTAGTAAATTCGCTAAACAATTCGAACACTGTTACTTACAGCAAGAAAAATATCGCAAAACATCATGATATCGATGTATTGATTGGTCAGGAATCCTATCAAACCAGAAATGAGCAGTTTAACGCCGAGACCAGGTATTTCCCTTTAGGGATTAGTCCGGAAAAGGCACTTTCCAATATGAATTTGGGAAATCCACCTGCAGGCCAGGCACAGCCGCGACCTACAACGAACAATGTGATGGCCAGAACCTTTTCGTTTTTTGGACGTGTGAATTATGGGCTAGACAAAAAATACCTGCTCACATTAACGGCCAGGGCCGATGGTAGCTCAAAGTTTCTGGATGGGCAACGCTGGGGATTTTTCCCTTCAGGAGCACTTGCCTGGAGAATTTCTGATGAGAAATTTGCACAATCTATCAAACCTGTGGTTTCTGATGCCAAGCTGAGATTAAGTTATGGTTCTACAGGTAATAACCGGATCAATGATTTTAGTTACTTACCGCTTTATTCTTCCAACACTTATTATGGATTGAATGAGCAACTTGTTCCAGGCGTGGTACCTACGCAGTTGGCTAATCCTAACGTGAAATGGGAAACTACAGTGTCAAGAAACCTTGGCCTTGATTTAAGTTTTTTCAAAAACAGAGTGCAGTTTACAACTGATATTTATTACAACAGTACCAAAGATTTATTACTGCAAAATCCTATTCCACAAACCTCTGGATATACGCAACAAACCCAAAATATTGCGGCCACATCTAATCGCGGTATCGAATTTCAATTATCTGGATTGATTGTTCAAACCAAAGATTTCAGTTATTCAGCAAGTTATAATATGTCTTTCAATCGGAACAAGGTTGAAAAGCTCAATGACGGCATCACAAGTAAAGGCTATGCATCAGGTTGGGATACTAATACAGGAAACGACTATTTAGTTGAGGTTGGGAAGCCACTTGGCCAGATGTATGGATACCGATCAGACGGTTATTATAAGGTAAGTGATTTCAATTTTAATGCAACTACAGGGGTTTATACCCTCAAGCCAGATGTTGCTTCCTTTTTTGGTGTTACCAGAAGCACCATTCAACCAGGCACGATGAAACTTTTGGATTTGGGTGGTTCAATAAAAAATCCTGACGGTAGTCCAGCGATCCATACTGATGAAGACAGGACTGTGATAGGAAATGCGGCACCAAAATTTATTGGAGGCTTGAATCAACAATTTTCTTACAAGAACTGGGACATGAGTATTTTCGTGAACTTTAGTGTAGGGAATGATATTTATAATGCGAATAAAATTGAGTTAACAAACTCGAGATTACGCGGTGTAAACTTATTAGAATCTGTGAATGGCAGATTTACCACGATAGATCAAAATGGTAAGTCGATTTACAACAACCCTGCAAAGCTAGAGGAATATAACGCTAATGCAACTACCTGGCGCCCGTATGAAAACAGTAATTTGTTTACCGATTGGGCTGTAGAAGACGGATCGTTTTTAAGGATCAACAATATTACGCTAGGTTATACGCTACCTACTGTTCTGGCGAAGAAAATCAAGTTGTCTAGCCTTCGTTTCTATGCTACGGTAAACAATTTGGCTACCATTACCGGTTATTCAGGTTTTGATCCTGAAGTAAATACCCGTACAAATGGAGGATTAACGCCTGGAGTAGATTATTCTGCATATCCAAGATCTAGAACTATCCTTTTAGGAATTAACTTAACTTTTTAAAAACTAAAATTTCAGCATATGAAATTCAACAATATTAAAAGATTTGCCTTCGGAGCGATGTTGGCCTCTGCCATATTCAGCTTAGGCGCTTGTAAAAAGTATTTGGAAATTAAACCAGAATCTGCTTTTTCTCCTGAAGATATTTTCAGCAATGTTTCCAGTGCCAATTCGGCTATCATGGGCGTTTATCAGCTTTTAGCCGGAGATGATGGTTATGGCCAGCGCCAATCATTGGTGTTTGTAAACGATACCGATGAGTTTTCAAGAAGTGGCGATGTTGATGCCGGTGCCCGAGGACTTGCCCGCTACAGTGCCGATGCCGGAAATAGTGAGCTTGCCGCTACTTTCACCAGAGGGTTTCAGGGAATTGAACGTGCTAACTTATGCATCAAATATATCCCTCAAATGGCAGCTTATAGCAATGGGTCTGTTTCAGATAAAAAAGAATTGAGAAGACTTTATGCCGAAGCCCTGGTGCTTAGAGCAATCTATTATTTTGATCTGGTTAAAAACTGGGGCGATGTGCCCATGCAATTGGAACCTTCGGTTTCAGGAATGGATTTTAACCTTAGTAAAACCAATAGTGATGTCATTTACGATCAGATTTTAGGTGATATCGCAATTGCTGAACGCATGTTGCCTTGGCGCAAAGAAACCACCAGTGATGAGCGTATTACCCAGGGTGCTGCCCGTGGAATGAGGGCCAGAATTGCTTTATTCAGAGGCGGGTATCAGCTGCGCCGGTCGTCAAAAGTAATGGAGCGTTTACCTGATTATTTGAAATATTACACGATGGCGAGAGATGAGTGCGATACGATAATGAAATCGAATCAACATGCCCTTAACCCAAGTTTTTATGATGTATTCAAAAAAGCCAACGAGCTCACTTTGGATAACGTATATGGCGAACGCATGCTCGAAGTGGCGCAGGCTGGTGGAAATGCCAACTATGACAGTAAATTAGGAAGAGCTAGCGGTACCCGTATTGCTGATGGATCTCGCTACGGACCTGGTGGTGGCGCATTAAACCCAACGGCTAGTTATTTTTATTCTTTTGATGTATCCGATCCTAGAAAAGAGGTGACGATTGCTCATTATAATATCGATGCGAATAATTTGAAAAGCCCAGCCAGAATAACGGAAATGAACGACGGAAAATACCGTAGAGACTGGAGACCTATCATTGCAGGCGCTACCCAAACGCTGGGAATTAACTGGATTATGCTACGCTATTCTGATATATTATTGATGTATGCCGAAGCGGTAAACGAAATTAATGGATCGCCTGATGCATCGGCAATAAAAGCCTATGAAGATGTGCGCAAGCGGGCTTTCTCAGCAAATCCTGGTAAAGTAGGTGTAACCCCGACTTCTAAAACGGCTTTTTTTAATGCAATCGTACAGGAAAGATCATGGGAGTTAGGTGGCGAAGGAATCAGGAAATATGATTTAATACGATGGAACTTATTGGGAGCAAAACTTGCTCAAGCCAAAGCAGAAATGACGGCGATTGTGAATACGCCAGCGAAATATGCGAGGTATTTGTATTACAGAAATGTGGGGGAAGAGTTTGAATTCCTGCCGGGAACAGGTTATTATCTGCCTGATCCTGCCGTAGCACCTGCGCCATTATACAATGCCACCACCAATCCAACGGGATATATCCGTATAGATTGGAGGCAGAATTTAACCACTACAGCTGGTGGCGCAATAGAAAAATTGGGGCGTACTTTTCAATCTAACCATTCCGAAGTTTTACCTATTCATAGGAGTATTTTGGATTTGAACCCCAACCTTAAACAAGATTATGGATATTAATTGCAAAATCGACTCTGAAAGCTGATGATTAAAATACAATGCCCGGCCTGAAGGTTGAGAAATTCAACGGCCTGGCTTTGTACCCTTAATGCAATGGAGACAAAGGTTTTTCCATTATGATCTCGGGAATATATCATGCTATCGCTATCATTCAGGAAAATATGAGAATAAAAGTTTTGTTGGGCTTTGCTGTAACTGCCATTAATTTAACTGTATGTTTTGCGCAGAATAGCACAACCATACCAAAAGATACCTCTTACAATGCGCAAAAAGTTTACAGTCAAATTCACAAAGATTATCCTTACGCCACATTGGTTAAAGATGAATTGCCTGCTAACTTTAGCCAATTCAGGGATGTGATTTACACTACGTTGCCTAATACGCGTTTTGGGAAAAGAGATTTACATGCAGATATTTTTAGACCGAAAACCAAGAAGCTTTTGCCGGCATTGATTATGGTTCACGGTGGAGGCTGGCGGTCTGGAGATAAATCAATGGAAGTTCCGTTGGCACAATTGATCGCAAAACAAGGCTTTGTTACCGTTCCGGTTGAATATCAGCTCTCTTTGGAAGCGCCGTATCCGGCGGCCGTTCATAATTTGAAGGCGGCTGTTCGTTGGTTAAAAACAAACTGGGAAAAATATGGTGTCGATACCAATAAAATTGCAATTTCCGGAACATCTGCTGGCGGTCAGCTTGCAGCGCTTGTTGGCACCACAAACGGTTTAGCTCAATTCGAAGGAGATAGGGCTAATTCCATTGCTTCGAGTAAAGTTAATGCCATTATTGATATAGATGGTGTGATCAGTTTTATAGCTCCAAGTTCACTTAACCTCAATCGCAAACCAGACTCTCCAGATATTGCCTGGCTCGGTGGCAGTTTCCAGCAAAAGCCTGAGATATGGCGTCAAGCTTCTGCAGGTTATTGGGCAAATGAATCTACCGTTCCAATGTTGTTCATCAATAGCGGTTTTTCCCGTTTTCATGCCGGTCAGGATGAGTTGGTAGGCAGCCTTAAAGAATGGGGTATTTACCAGGAAGTGCATAAGTTTAATGTGAAGATTCACCCGTTTTGGTTATTTCATCCCTGGGCTGATGAAACCGCTAATTATATTTCCGATTTCATGAAGAAAGTTTTCAGTATGAAATAATCTTCGAATGTATGATTGGAATGGAGAATGCTTGATCTGCTTGTTTTACAAAAGCTTCAAATCGTTTTTGCAAAGCTGAATAACTATTAGCTAAACCTAATTAACATGTACACAATCGTTGTTTTTCAATTGATCCCATTGGAGTTGCTAAACATTTAAAAAACTGAGAAATGATGTCAAAAATTTTATCTCGAGATCTTCAGTCGCAGTCGCTAACAGAATTTGTTCAGAAGGCTGTACTTAATTTATATGGAGCATTACCTTCAATAGGTTGTCCGGAATTAAGCCGATCAGATACAAATTCCCCACTTAATCAGTTCGTTAAACACCTGAGGATTTCGGGAGCCCGGGTATTTATCAACAATGATGACTATTTTTTCTCGAGAGCATTTGGCCCCATTTCTGAACGCTTAAAAGGAAAGACCAGAAGAGATATCCGAAAATCACTTGCATTCTTAAGGATACGAACCTATACCAATTTCAATTTTCGTGTTGCTGCAGGTGTGGCTTCTCATGGTGCGTTGTTCATCACTAAGCCAGATATGATCCAACTCCAATTGCTAAACCAATGCCGTTTCGCAAAGCTGTTTATTTATGAAGAGGACATTCTATCTAACTTTCATCAAGCCGATTCGGTACTTACACAGAATAACCAAACCGATGGCTATTATGTTTCTGGCCCTAACAGTCTGGCTTTTACGCCTGTCAATTTCGTTAGAAATATTAGTGGTTTGAGCGTTTATATCATCAGAAAAAAAAATGTAGTAAAATCCAGGTCAGTGTTTTAAAGAAAATCAATCGAAAAAATACCCTATCTGTTAGAGATAGACAAAATAGATATATGAGAAAACTTCAACTATTCCTTTTTTTATTGATACTGCTAAGCCAGTCCGTTATCGCCAAGCAACCTGATATTAAATTCACGGTATCGCAGGATGGAAAAGGTGATTTCAAGACTATCCAGGAAGCCGTCAACGCCGTTCGCGATCACATGCAGTTTAAGGTTTTAATTTTTGTCAAAGCGGGAACCTATCGTGAAAAACTGGTGATTCCTGCCTGGAAAAAGAATATCATGCTTATAGGAGAGGACAAGGAAAAAACAATTATCACCAATGGTGATTATACGGGGAAACCTTTTCCCAGCAAAGACTTTACAGGCAATCCGAAATACGGCACCTACACTTCATATACCGTACTGGTACAGGGAAATGATTGCAGTATAGAAAATATGACCATTGAAAATACGGCTGGTACGGTTGGACAGGCAGTAGCGCTGACCATTGAAGCCGATCGTTTCAGTGCCAAAGACTGCTCGATTTTGGGTCATCAGGATACGCTTTACACTTCCAAAGATGGGAGGTGTTATTTTGAAAACTGTTATATTGAAGGTACTACCGACTTTATCTTTGGTGAAGCTACAGCAGTGTTTTACAAGTGTATGATCAAAAGTCTGGCTAACTCTTATATCACGGCGGCATCAACCACCAAAGAGCAGGCTTTCGGATATGTATTTTTAGAATGTAAGCTGATCGCCGCTCCAGGCGTTCAAAAAGTTTACCTCGGCCGTCCTTGGCGGCCATTTGCAAAAACCGTTTTTATCTGTTGTGATATGGGATCACATATTGTTCCTGAAGGATGGCATGCCTGGCCTGGAGATCCGTTATTTCCAGATAAAGATAAAACTGCATTTTATGCGGAGTACGGAAATGTTGGGCCAGGAGCTAAACTAACGGGTAGAGTGGCATGGTCAAAGCAGCTTTCTAAAAGAGAGGCAGGGCGCTATACAATCAAAAATATTTTAGGTAACTGGTTGCCAACTTTTAAATCTCTTTAAAATGTATTCGATAAAAATAGCTGCGTTTTTAGTTGCCTCCTGGTTAAGTTTTGCTAGTGCCCAGGAGTTCATTCCACTATATCCTAAAGATAAAATTCCAAATTCGAAGGGTACCGATAGAAAGGACAGTATTGCGAATGAACGGATATTTCGGGTGGCAAATCCCGGGATGTACTGTTACTTTCCTTCAAAGCAAGAAAATAAGGGGGCAGCGATAGTGATTTGTCCTGGAGGCGGTTACGAGCGGTTGGCCTATGTTATTAGCGGAATACAATTGGCCAAATGGTTCAATACAATTGGCATTTCGGCGTTTGTACTCAATTACCGTTTGCCAAATGATGCCGATTTAATAGAAAAGGCGAAGGCTCCGCTACAGGATGCACAACGGGCACTCAAGGTTGTTCGAAGCAATGCTTTAAAATGGGGAATCAAGCCCGACAAAATCGGAATACAGGGTTCTTCGGCCGGAGGGCATCTGGCTAGTATGGCAGGAACCAGCCTAAGCGATATATCGAAAATTGGTGATAGTTTAGATCAGATATCGGCCCGGCCAAATTTCATGATTTTGGTGTCTCCCGTAATTGATATGGGAAAATACGCCCATAAAGGCAGCAAAAAGAACCTGCTTGGACCAGGAGCAGATGCTGCATTGGAGGCTAAATTTTCTACACAGTTACTAGTAACCAAAGAAACCCCATCCAGCTTTATTGCTGTCGCATTTAACGATCAAGCCGTAGATCCACACAATAGCCTGCTTTTTTATCAGGCTCTGCTCGAACACAAAGTTCCGAGCAGTTTACATGTGTTTCCACAAGGGGCGCATGCTATCGCTTTGAGAAACAACCCGGGAAGTGCAGAACTATGGACAGCACTCTGCGAAAAATGGATGTATGAAATGGATATCATTCCGATAGCACTAAAATAAAATAACAGAAATTTTCGATTGAAAACATCAGCACACTAATTATGAAATCAAGGATATTATTACTCACATTATTAACCCTTACTTGTTCCACATTCGCTCAAAATAAAACCAGCTCATTTTCCTGGGAAAATCTACCAAAAATCAGCAGACCAATATTTAAGGCTGATACCCTTTCTATTGCAAAATTGGGCGCTAAAAGCGATGGTACATTTTTAAACACCGAAATCATCAATGCTGCGATTGCAACATGCAGTAAGAATGGCGGCGGCACTGTTCTGATACCTCAGGGTATATGGCTTACAGGTCCGTTATATTTGAAAAGTAACGTTGAGTTGCACCTGGATAGAGGGGCAAATTTGATTTTTAGTAAAGACAAATCATTGTATAAACTGATAGAGGGAGATTATGAGGGTAAACCGGCTGCCAGAAATGAATCACCGATTAACGGAAATGATCTGGTAAATGTGGCCATCACCGGGACTGGCATTATTGATGCAAACGGTGATGTATGGCGTGCTGTAGGGCAGACGCAACTTACAACTTCACAATGGTCTGCGAAAGTGGCCTCCGGTGGGGTGTTGAGTGATGACAAAAAGACCTGGTTTCCAAGCGAGCAATTTAAAAAGACACATTTAGAAGGTAAAAGCATGCTGCTTCAGGCTGGTAAACCGCTGGAATCTTTTAATGATATGAAAGATTACCTGCGCCCCAATCTGTTGGTGCTTAAAAACTGTAAAAAGGTATTGCTGGCTGGAGTTACTTTTCAAAATTCGCCAGCCTGGTGCATTCACCCGCTTTTGTGTGAGGATCTGACTGTCGAAAATGTGACGATCAAAAATCCTCAATATGCACAAAATGGCGACGGCATCGACATAGAATCCTGTACACGGTTTCTGGTTGAGAACTGTGTGTTAGATGTTGGAGATGATGCCATTTGTATCAAATCGGGAAAAGATGAAGAAGGTAGAAAGAGGGGAGTAGCCTGTGCCGAAGGGGTAATTCGTGGAAATACGGTTTATAGCGGACATGGAGCGGTGGTGATAGGAAGCGAGATGAGTGGTGGTGCAAGAGATATTTTTATAGAAAACTGCACTTTTATAGGTACCGATAAAGGGTTGCGCTTTAAATCGACCCGGGGAAGAGGTGGTGTGGTGGAGCGAATTTATGCCAGAAATATCAAAATGAAAGATATTCACCAGGAGGCGATTTTCTTCGACATGTTTTATTTCGTAAAATTTGCAACAGATGGTAAGCGTAACGATTCTCCGATAGTTAACGAGGGTACTCCAATTTTCAAAAATATGTTATTTGAAAATATTACCTGCCAGGGAGCCAAGGTTGCCGTATTTATCCGGGGTTTATCTGAAATGCCTGTTCAGAATATCGCCATACTCAACTCGAATTTAGTTGCCGAAAAAGGCATCGAACTTACAGATGCATCCGGAATTCGTTTTGATAATGTTGGAGTGTTTACGCAGAATAAAGCACCATTGATATCTGTTGCAGGGGTTAGGAACGTTCATCTGGATAAATTAAAGTTTTCTACAGGAACACCGCTGCTATTGTCAATTGATGGAGATAAAAATAGGGATATTGTGATTACCAATACAGATTTGAAGAAGGCAAATAAGAATCTGGAACTAAAAAATGGCGCTTCAGAGAAAGTAGTGACGCTCAGCAAATAATTTCTATACATAACCAGCTGAATGCATTACATTTCAGAATAAAAGCGACTGCTTTTGAGTATTAGCTTAGTTAATCTCAATGGCAGTCGATTACAAAATTAACTTCAATACATTAGAAAGAATCGGATTATGATCATCGGCCCGCCAATTAAGATATAGGTCAGTTTGAAACGGAAGTTTAATAAATCGCAAACCTGGACTTTCATGATACGAGTAAGAATCTGGCAACACGGCTATTCCCAAACCCTTTCGCACTAAGGCAATAATAGTTGAACCAAATTCAGAATAGAGATAAACCTCTGGCACGAAATCAAATGAGTTAAATAGCTTTTGGATAATGTAACCATAGCTACTTCCCTCGTCTATAGTTGGCAGGATAAATTTTTGTTTTTCAAGTGTTTCCTTTGTTAGATCTTCAAAGGTTTGATAGGGATGATTTTCTGGTATCACCAAAGCTAAATGATCGGTGTAGATTTTCTTAGATTTAATGCCAGGTATGGTATTGATATCTCTGGTTATCGCCAAATCAATCTTATAGTTCCTCAAAAATTCATGTTGGTTTTCATATAATATCTGAACTAACTCAACCTGTAATTTGGGGTAGTCGGTAGAAATATTTGCCAAAATATCGGGCATGATAGAAGCGGAAATTGAATCGGGATGTGCAATTTTTATGGTACCACTTTCTCCAAGATGGATCTGCTTTGCCAACTGATGGATATACTCGATCTCGCTCAATTGCACTTCCCATTTATCTCTTAAGAACTTACCGGCAGGTGTTAGTTTTACATTCCTTTTGTTACGCTCAAATAGTAAAAGCCCCAATTCATTTTCTAATGATTGAATTTGGCGGGTTAGGGCAGATTGCGTAATGTTCATTTCTGCTGCTGTATTCCAATAATGGAGCTTGCCTGCAAGTGCTAAAAAATACTTGATCTGTTGAATGTTCATTAATGCAATTTAATCATTAATAAATGAAAAAATAGCATTTTATTGCATTTGTTGACTGTGTAGATTTGTAATATGGAAAACATAGAAATACTCCCGGTAACCGCTAAAGATGTACTTCATCTTCAACATATCAGTAAAGATACTTTCTTGCAAACTTTCTCAGAAATCAATACAAAAGAGAACATGGACAAATATCTTGAGGAGAGCTTTTCCATTGATCAGTTGAAAGAAGAATTGAATAATGAATTCTCACAATTTTATTTTGCAAAGTTGGAAAATGAAGTGATTGGTTATATGAAACTGAATGTAGGCGAAGCTCAAAAAGAAAACCAAAATGACAACGCTCTCGAAATAGAACGCATATATGTATTGCAAGATTTTCAAGGTAAGAAAGTGGGGCAGTTGCTCTATCTCCACGCTATTAAAATAGCTGATGAAATTGGTGCAGATTACGTTTGGTTGGGCGTATGGGAGAAGAATTTTAAAGCTATTGCCTTTTATAAAAAGAATGGCTTTGTAGCATTTGATCAACATGTGTTTATGCTGGGCGATGACAGGCAGATTGACATCTTAATGAAACTAGAATTAGCTAAGAACAAATAAAAGATTGACATGAGCATCGTAATACGTAAAGCAACAGAAGCCGACAGTGAGAAAATGTGGATGCTGATGAAAGAGCTGGCCATATTTGAAAGATACATAGATAGCTTTGCCATTACGCCAGAAATTGTAAAGGAAAGTGGCTTCCATAAAAGCCCACCAGATTTCTATTGCCTTTGGCTGAAGATGAGGGGGTGATAGCAGGAATTCTGGTCTATTATTTTCTTCCTTACACCGCTCAAAACAAACCAGCCATCTATATAAAAGAACTGTATGTAGATGAAAACTACAGAGGACAGAAAATTGGTGAGCAGTTAATGCAGGCGCTAAAAGAAGAAGCGCTGTTGCATAACTGTGGACGGATTAAATGGACAGTGGCGAATTGGAATGAAGCTGGACAACGGTTTTATGAAAGGTTGGGTGCTCATAAAAACACTGATTGGCTGAATTACGAACTAGACTTATAAAACTTGTTTTTGTAGATGGAAAAAAGAAACTTACTACTGATTTTATTAATATTTGGAACTGCTTTTTGGGGTATTTCATTCTCTGTAACCAAGTTAGCGATAGGGACGGGGTCACCATCTACATTCCTTTTTTATCGATTTTTACTGGCCACATTGGTGCTCTCTATAGTCTTTTGGAAACATGTGATGAAGACCAAATTATCAGATATTAAAACTGGTGTGCTATTGGCTATACCTTTGTTTCTAGGCATACACCTACAAACATTGGGTATTAAACTATCTAGCGCTTCACAATGCGCCTTCATTGCTGGTGTGACCGTAGTTATGGTGCCATTATTGAAGTTGATATTCTATCGCAAAGCTGCATCAGCTAAAATTTGGATTGCTGCCATTATTGCACTGAGCGGATTATTTGTGATTTCCATAAATGGGCAATTAAAAATAGGTGAGGGAGATTTGTATACGATTATTGGTGCATTTGGTTTTGCCATTTATTTAATTGCAGTCGAAAAAAAGGCATCTGGAAAAAGTTTAGTTCCAACCATCGTTCCTATGTTTGCTACATGCGCAATCCTCACCTTTGGTTTAGCAATTACCGATGCAAATGCTTATTGGTATCCTGAAACCAACACCTTTTGGATAGGTGTTGTTTATTGCGCATTGTTTGCCACAGCTTACATGTATTCAATCTCAAACATTGCACAAAGATATATCAGTGCAGAAAGGGTATCTGTAATCTATCTATTTGAACCTGTATTTGGGGCTTTTGCGGCTTTTTTCATTCTTGATGAAAGTCTTTCTATACGCTTACTTGTTGGTGGTGGACTGATTTTTTTAGCTACAATTATTTCTGAGGCTAATCTTAAAAGCCTATCTCAAAGAAATCGGAAATTAGCCAGTTAATTCTGGCAGATTTTAAGGCATTGATATTCGTCTTCCATTTTTAGACCATCGAGGTTTCGTTTAGTTTTACTGTCCTGCAAATCAATGGATAGTCAATTTTTTAATGCCTCTAATTACTCTTTGAATTATATCGTAGATTTATCCCCACATTTTAACTATACTAAGACTATAAATATGAGCGTACTCTTTATAAAAAATATGGTTTGCAATCGCTGCATTATGGTGGTTCAAAATGAAATGGATAAGCTTGGATTAGCCGTAGAACATATAAATCTAGGAGAAGTTACACTTGAAAAAGAACCAACTGCTAGTGAAAGAACTGCGTTGGAAGGTGCGCTGGTGTCATTAGGTTTTCAGGTAATAGATGATAAAAAAAGCAGGATTATAGAACAGATCAAAAATGTAATCATTGAGTTAGTTCATCATCAGGATAATGATACTAAAACCAACTTGTCAGATGTTTTAAGTGAAAAGCTGCACCATGATTACAATTATCTTTCTAACTTATTTTCTGATGTGGAAAGTACTACAATAGAAAAATATTTTATCGCACAGAAAATTGAAAAGGTAAAAGAACTATTGGTTTATGATGAGCTGTCATTAAGCGAAATTGCTTTTAGACTGAACTATTCAAGCGTAGCCTATTTAAGTAACCAATTTAAAAAAGTAACTGGATTGACGCCAAGTCATTTCAAACAAATAAGGGAAGATAAACGTAAGCCGTTGGATCAGGTTTAGTAAATCTTACAAATCAATTCCATAATTCCACAATAACTATTCTCCATATTGTCGCCAATTTTGTAGTGCAAATAAAGCAATAGAAATTATGGCTACAAATAACAATAGAGAAACGGTTTACATTCCTTTAGAAGATGTAGAAAGCGAACATTGTGCATTAATCGTTGAAAAAGGATTGGCCAAGGTTGATGGTGTTGCATCCCCGAAAGTAGAACTCAACAACCGCAGAGCAGCCATTACGGTTACAAATAATGAGACAGTTGGTAAAGCCGTTGCGGCTATTAAAGACTTGGGCTATGGTGTTTCATCTATAAAAAATACCTTTCCTGTTTTGGGAATGACCTGTGCTTCTTGTGCGGGAAGTGCAGAAAGTATCGTAAAGTATGAGCCGGGTGTGATTGACGCCTCTGTCAACTACGCAACCGGAAACCTCACCGTTGAGTACCTTCCCAATATGACGGACGCTAACAAACTGCAAAAAGCGGTTCAGGGTGTTGGTTATGACCTGCTCATCGTTGAAGAAGCAAAGCAGCAGGAATCCCTGGAGACCATCCATGCAGAAAAATTCAAAAAGCTAAAAAACAAAACGATCTGGGCGGTTATATTATCATTACCCGTGGTAACCATCGGTATGTTTTTTATGGATATGCCTTATGTAAACGAAATTATGTGGTTCTTTTCTACCCCTGTGGTACTTTGGCTGGGTAAAGATTTCTTCATCAACGCGTGGAAACAAGCCAAACACCGTTCTGCCAATATGGACACTTTGGTCGCTTTGAGTACAGGAATTGCGTATATATTCAGCGTATTTAATATGCTTTTTATGGATTTCTGGCACCAGAGAGGATTGCACGCACACGTCTATTTTGAAGCAGCTGCAGTGGTCATCGCCTTTATCCTTTTAGGTAAATTATTGGAAGAAAAAGCCAAAGGAAACACCTCTACTGCCATTAAAAAACTGATGGGCTTGCAACCTAAAACGGTAATGGTAATAGCACCAGACGGAACAGAAAAACAAACCGCTATTGAATCCGTAAACGTAGATGATATAATTCTGGTAAAGCCCGGCGAAAAAATTGCTGTGGATGGAATGGTTACTTCCGGTAATTCGTATGTAGACGAAAGTATGCTGAGTGGCGAACCCGTTCCGGTATTAAAAACAGAAAATGAAAAAGTATTTGCCGGAACCATTAACCAAAAAGGAAGTTTTCAATTCAAAGCAGTGAAAGTGGGTAAGGAAACTATGCTTGCCCAAATCATTAAAATGGTGCAGGATGCACAAGGCAGTAAAGCGCCCGTTCAAAAATTGGTGGATAAAATTGCCGGCATTTTCGTTCCGGTGGTGATTGGCATTGCCGTTCTTACTTTCATTTTATGGATTATTTTAGGTGGCGAAAATGGTTTAGTAAAAGGATTATTAGCGGCCGTTACGGTATTGGTCATCGCTTGTCCGTGTGCGTTGGGCTTGGCTACACCAACGGCTATTATGGTCGGAGTGGGCAATGGTGCAGAAAATGGTATTTTAATTAAAGATGCAGAAAGCCTTGAATTGGCCAAGAAAGTGAATGCAATTGTTTTGGATAAAACCGGAACAATAACACAAGGAAGGCCTGAAGTAACAAGTATCCAATGGCTGAACAATAATGACACAACAAAAACTATTTTACTGAGCATCGAAAAACAATCAGAGCATCCATTGGCGGAAGCTGTAGTGAAACATTTGGAAGGCGTTGCTACCGCGCCTTTAGCCAACTTCGACAGTATCACGGGTAAAGGTGCTAAGGCAGAACACGATAACGAAACCTATTTTGTAGGAAATAAAAAGCTCCTGGCTGAAAACAATATTGCGATTGCAGAACAATTAAAAACCCAGGCCGATGATTGGGGTAAACAGTCTAAAACAGTCATTTGGTTTGCAAACAGCAAACAGGCACTTTCTGTAATCGCTATTTCCGATAAAATCAAAGAAACATCGGTTCAGGCAATCAAAGAAATGCAGGAAATGGGTATCGAATTGTATATGCTTACAGGCGACAATGAAGCCACCGCTAAAGCAATTGCCGAGCAAACAGGCATCCTGCATTACAAAGCCGAAGTATTGCCACAGCACAAAGCCGATTTTGTAAAAGAACTGCAGCAGCAAGGTAAAGTAGTAGCCATGGTGGGCGACGGAATTAATGACAGTACCGCTCTGGCAACAGCCGACGTAAGTATTGCAATGGGAAAAGGCAGCGACATCGCAATGGACGTAGCCAAAATGACCATCATCTCATCAGACCTTGCCAAGATAGCACAGGCAATACGTTTATCAAAACAAACCGTGGCTACCATTAAGCAAAATCTTTTTTGGGCATTTATTTACAACCTGATTGGCATACCCCTGGCTGCCGGATTGTTATTTCCGATCAACGGTTTCTTGCTAAACCCAATGATAGCCGGAGCGGCTATGGCTTTGAGTAGCGTAAGCGTGGTGAGTAACAGCTTAAGGTTGAAATGGAAGAAATAAATCAGTAAATATTATAAATCAAATAAAGAAAACTACAACGACAAAACGGGTTAATTGACGCAAATTTGTACTATCAAATAAAATATAACATAATGGAAAATAATAATCAAGATTTACAATTCAAGACAAATATCAATTGCAGCAGCTGCGTAGCAAAAGTAACCCCTTTTTTAAATGATGCCAAAGGTATAGGACGCTGGGAAGTAGATACTACGAATAGAGAAAAAATTCTCACCCTAAAATCTGAAGGAATTACTGAACAGGAAATAATCGAAACCGTTCAAAAAGCTGGGTTTAAGATAGAACCGATAAAGTAATTCTAAAAATACCTCACCCAACAGCGGTATTTAACATCGTTATAATTATCCATTACGCAGCGTTAAAAATTGTCTTTAGTTGGGCGTTTGCCATTTGGCAATCATCAATATAACGAGTTTTTAAATTCTATCAGAACTTGTCGCCAAAAAAATAAAACCTTCCACAGAATGAAGGTTTTATTTTTAATGCTGCAATAAAAATTTGATGGTTTCAATTTTTTACTTCAACAAACCGCCCATTCCAAAGGCAGTCAACGCTTTCTCATATTGAACTTGAACGGCATCATTTGCAGCTTTAAGGTATTGCCCTGTGAATGGATCAACATTGGTTCTTATCGGACGCTGACCTTTGGGTAAGCTGATTAAATTTACCACTGCATCTGCAACATCTTGCGGATTAGGATTTAAGGTTTCAAATGCCTTGCCAACAGCCGCACCCATTTTATTAGGATAATCTGCTATGACTTCGTAAGCATCATTAACCGAAGCATCGGAACCGGGATTGAATTTTTGTGACATCTCCGTCGGAAAAGCACCAGGTTGTAGGATGGCAACGTCAACACCTAATGGTCTTACTTCGTAATGCAAACCTTCGCTAATGCCTTCCAAACCAAATTTTGAAGCACTATACATTGTTGCAAAAGGAAACGAAACGGCGCCAAATCCGCTGGTGATATTGATGATGAGACCTTCGGATTGTTTACGCATAAATGGCAACACCAATTTCATCAATCGCCAAGGTGCGATGACATTGATATCGAACATTTCTTGAACATCGGCGGTTGTAAAACTTTCGGCCACGCCATTTCTGCTAAAACCCGCATTATTTACCAAAACATCTATTGTTCCTTCTTTTGCGCTGATGGTATCTATGGCTTGCTGCACACTGTTTTCATCCGTAAGTGCAACATCCAGAACGGTAATGTTTCCTATCTCGGAGAGGACTTTTGCTTTATCTGAATTTTTACCGTTTGTATCTCTCATTGTTGCGTAAACTTGATGTCCTAAGGCTGCAACGCTTTTTGCAGTAAGCCATCCAAATCCGCTATTTGTTCCTGTAATTAATACAACTTTTTTGTTCATTATTTTTTGTTTAAAATTGATGATACAAAGTTCCGAGCTTTAAAAACTAAAACATTTACCATTTGGTAAAAAGAGATTTTTACAGGATGTTTTTTCTAATTCTACTCAACGACTGTTGGGTAACGCCCAAGTACGAAGCGACTAATGATAGCGGAACACGATTGATAAGCATTGGATATTTTTCAAGGAATGAGAGGTAACGAGTTGTGCCATCTTCCGAAACTAACGGACTTCTTCTATCCATCGCATCTGTTAAATATTTTTGGGTTATTTTTGCTCCAATCCTGTCCCAATCAACTATTGTGTTTGAGAGTGCATCCCAATCTTTTTTAGTAAAAGCGAGCAATTTGCAATCGGTAACAGCCTGAATATAATCTGTTGCTGTTGCCTGTGCCTCAAATTTTTGCTGGTCTGAAACAAAGCTGTATTCGTCAATAAAGTAATTGGTTATCTCTTCACCTTTATTATTGTAATAGCAACACCGAAAAACACCTTCTAAAACAAAACCAATGTATTTTGGAATTTTTCCTGCTTCGGAAAAATAATCATCTTTTTTCAGTTCCAGTTCCGTTGTCTTGCTCTTGATAAAGTCGATTTGCTGTTGGTTCAAATTGCCAAAACGCAGTATATATTCAATTAATTTTTCCATTTCTGTAAAGGTAGCAAATGGCTTTAATTAGAGATTTACCATTTGGTAAAAAGTCATGGAGCTTTCTATTTGACCAACGATGACGTAAATCTTACAAATATTAACCAAAATACCACAACGATTATCATACGGTTTAATTCCAATTTTGTATCTAAATATCAGAACAATGAAAGCGAAAAATAACTCCTTACTTCTAACGGCAGTTTTGTTGTTAACGGCTTCCTCCGCATTTGCCCAAAAAGCAGTGCGATACGATTTGTACGTTAAAGACACGCTGGTAAATTACGCCGGAAAAGAAAAAAGAGCCATCGCCGTAAACGGACAAATACCAATGCCCACACTCACTTTTACAGAAGGCGACACGGCAGAAATTGTAGTGCATAACCAATTGAAAGAAGGCACCTCACTGCATTGGCACGGCGTGTTTTTACCCAATAAAGAAGACGGCGTGCCTTATCTTACGCAACCTCAAATCTCACCTGGAACTACGCATACATACCGTTTCCCCGTTATTCAGAATGGTACGCACTGGTATCACTCGCATTCGGGTTTACAGGAGCAAATCGGGATGTATGGCAACCTTGTATTTCTAAAGAAAGCTGGTGATAAAACTTTTAGAAAAGGGATAGATGATTTGCCGACTGTACCCATTGTTTTGAGCGAATGGACCAATTTAAATCCGAATAACGTACACCGGATGTTGCATAACGCAAACGATTGGTCGGCGATAAAAAAAGGAGCCACACAGTCGTATGCAGAAGCCATTCGGGCAGGGCATTTCAAAACTAAAATTGCCAACGAATGGAAACGGATGTTGGCCATGGACGTAAGCGATGTGTACTATGATAAAATTTTAATGAATGGTAATGCTTCCACAGATTTAAAAACGGTTGATGGCAAAACACTTAAAGCGGGCGATAAAGTGAGGTTAAGAATTTCAAACGGTGGTGCTTCCTCTTATTTTTGGTTGCGATATGCCGGTGGAAAAATTACTGTGGTAGCCAACGATGGTAATGATGTATCACCGGTGGAAGTGGATCGATTAATCATTGCGGTATCAGAAACCTATGATGTGGTAGTAACCATTCCCGAAGATGGCAATGCATACGAGTTTATGGCCACTACCGAAGACCGCACCAATTCTTCAAGTTATTTTATAGGTAACGGCGTTAAAAAGCTGATTGCCCCGCTTCCGAAATTGAAATATTTTGAAGGGATGAAAATGATGAACGATATGATGAAGATGAATGGCGATTTGGATGATATGGGGATGAAAATGAGCCTGAACAAGATGGATATGAATGTGGTGATGTATCCTGAAATAACGGGCGAAATTGAACAAAAAGAAGGCCATAACAAACACAATATTGAGGATGAAAATCGTTATAATGCAAACGCTTTAGGCAAAATTAAAACGCTGAATTATGCTATGCTTTCATCACCTCATAACACTGAACTTCCCAAAGATGCTCATGTAAAAAAATTAAACTTTACCCTTACCGGAAATATGAACCGCTATGTGTGGAGCATGGACAATAAAGTCCTTTCTGAAGTGGATAAAATTCCAGTAAAAAAAGGAGAGGTTTTACGCATTACCATTTACAATAATTCGATGATGCGACACCCGATGCATTTGCACGGATTTGATTTTAGGGTAATCAACGGCAAAGGCGAAAAATCACCGCTCAAAAATGTGCTGGACATCATGCCGATGGAAACCGATACCATAGAATTTCTCGCAAACAAAGAAGGCGATTGGTTTTTCCACTGTCATATCCTTTACCACATGATGGCGGGTATGGACAGGGTTTTTGCAGTAGGCGATTACAAAAATCCATTGCTTCCAGAAAAAGAAAAAGCCTACAAAATGTTGCAACACGAAAGCAATATGCCCCACTTTATGGCACAAAATGATTTTGCCACCAACGGTAATGATGGAGAAGCAATGTTTCAAAATGCCAGATGGAGTTTGGGTACGGAATGGCGTTTAGGGTACAGCGATATGCACGGTTATGAAGTAGAAACACACCTGGGAAGATATATCGGAAAAATGCAATGGTTGATGCCGTTCATCGGTTTTGATTATCGATATAGAAAGATGGGAATGGACGAACAAGAAACCAATTTATTCGGACAAAAAAACAAAAAAGATACCCGTAGAGCCGTTAGTTTAGGATTTATGTACACTTTACCAATGCTGGTTAATTTTCAGGCGGAAGTCTATCATGATGGAATTGTTCGATTATCATTAATGCGTGAGGACATTCCAATTTCAAAAAGATTGAGGGCTGGATTTATGGTCAATACCGATAAAGAGTTTATGGCAGATTTAAAATACATCATTACTAAAAATATCGGCATCCGTACCCATTATGATAGCGATATGGGCTTTGGCGTGGGGCTGTCTTTGAATTATTAAAACCGGAACACAAAAAAAATATAAAATTAAGTTCAAAAATAATGGCACATCAACACGACCACAACGACGACGAACACGACAACCACGACCATAATCATTCACACGAAGGGCACGAGCATAATGGGCATAACCACTCAAAAGGCAATGCATTATCTTTCGCCTTTTGGCTCAATCTGGCATTTTCCATCGTTGAGGTCATTGGTGGCGTTTTAACGAATTCAATAGCCATTATTGCTGATGCTTTTCACGATTTAATGGATGCCGTAGCCATCGGTCTTGCGATAATTTTAGAAAAAGTATCGGGTAAAAAACGGAGTGCAAAATTCTCATACGGTTATAAACGATTTTCGCTGTTGTCCGCATTGGGTCTATCCATTTTTTTGTTTGCAGGTTCGGTAACGATGACTATTGCAGGCTATAATTCCTTATTTTCAGAGAAAGAAGTTCACAGTGTCGGTATGTTAGGATTGGCAGTTCTTGGCCTTGCTGTAAATGGTTTTGCCTTCCTTAAAATTAAAAATGGTGGTGGACATAACCATCACGGACATAGTCACGGCGGGCATAATCATAACAGCCAATCCATCATGCTGCATTTATTGGAAGATGTTTTGGGTTGGGCCGCTGTTTTACTTGGTGCGGTGATTATTTACTTTACAGGTTGGAATTGGATTGACGGGGTATTAACCATTGGTATTGCGCTGTATGTAGGTTTCAATGCTATTAAAAACCTGATTGCCACAGTGAAAGTGATGTTGCAATCTGTTCCTGAAAATGTGAATATAACTGAATTAACGGAAGAACTTAACCAGGTTGAAGGTGTAACCAATATTCATGATGTACACATTTGGAGTTTGGACGGCAGTTACAATGTAGGCTCTGTACACGCAGTTACAACGGATTTAGCAGGAAAACCGGAACCAAATATTATGAACAAAATCATTCAACTGATGCAAAAATACAACATCCAGCATCCTACCGTTCAAATTGAAAACAGCGCCACAGTTTGCAGTTTTAGAAACTGTTAAGAACGGCTTTCAGCTTGAAAACGGAGTAAATCAGATAAAATTAACCCTGCGTTTTGTCGTTGTGTTTTTTCTTAAAATTAGTACACTTTTAATTTAACTATTTTAGCGTCCCTAATCAACTATATCATTCAAAGTAGGTTTTAAAAATTAACCAACTTTCATTTTAAAAGAACCGACCTTGCATATAATTTATGATTATCCTAAAAACATTAGAGAAGATTACGACTGAGAAACTTCTAGAAGTTTTCAATTTATCATTTTCAGGTTACGTTGTCCCTTTTTGCCTGACTAAAGAACAACTCGAAGACAAAATAAAAAGCGACAGTATCAAACTTGAATTTTCTGTAGGAGCGTTCGAGGATGATCAATTAATTGCCTTCATCCTTCATGGATATGACACTATCGACAACTTAAAAATTGTTTATAATGCAGGAACAGGCGTAATTCCAGCGAAAAGAGGAAATAAATTGACCGCGAAATTGTATGACTATATTTTGCCAATTTTGCACGAAAATGATATTGACAAATTGTTATTGGAAGTGATCACCACCAATGAGCCAGCAATCAAAACTTACAAAAATATAGGGTTCAAAATCATCCGGAAATTGAATTGTTATAAAGGTTCATTAAATATAATCAACACCAATAATGATTTTGAAATTCGGGAATTGAATGCGTATGATTGGCAAAAGCTTCAATCCTTTTGGGATTTGAAACCATCCTGGCAAAATTCAATTACAGCGGTCGAAAAGCTAAAAAAATCCAACATTTCTATCGGAATATATGACGGGGAAAAATTAATAGGTTACACGATTTTTAATCCGAAAATAAAAAGGATACATCAACTTGCAGTTGACAAAAATTACCGAAGAAAAGGCGTTGGTCGGCACCTTTTAGCATACATGGCAACAAATTACGGAAAAGATGTTTCTATTATAAATGTTGACAATACTTCAGAAGAAACACTGAAATTTTTTAAGGATATAGGAATGGATATTTACATTAAACAGTACGAGATGGAATTGAAGTTGAAATAGAGTGTCTCCAACATCCTTCATCATCTAAAACCGATTGTCTATCTATATTTTTTAAAAGGTCATCGTAATCATTTACCGAATTAATTTATTTAGCCAAGTTAGCCTTCAAATGCTATGCTGCAAACAACAGATACTTTAGAAATTGGAAAATTATTATCCGCTTACTTTTGATATAAAACAAAATTTTCAAGGTTAAATTCGACTTCATTTAGTACTACTTCCTCATTTTGCAAAATATTATTCTGATAAGCAAATGTTAAATTATTTGCCTTTCACCCTAATATTTTGATCTAAACTTTTTATTGTTTTTATTTGTACTACTAAATCCATAGAATTTATAGATATTATTTATGAAACATCTTTTACACCACAGTTTGCTTAGTCAGTTTCAAACAACGAATTCCATTCAACCTCGTCAAAAATTCTCTTCACATCCCATGTGTTGCTGTTCCATGCGGTAACAAATCTGCAATAACTTGCAACCTGCAGCATTTCGTCTGCTTCCTCTAATTTATGTTTTGCTGTTTTCATAACCCTTTCTGAAGGGAGTGGGAAGAGTATGTCCAAAAATTTATAAATCATTAAAAATGAAAAAAATCTACAGAACAGGATTTTACATATTCCTCTGCGTCTTTTGGTCTTCGTTGGCCGTGGCCCAAGTAACGCCAAGTATTCAATCTCGTTTAAATGGAGTGGTGCTCGATGCCGCCGGTGGCCAGCCATTACCTGGGGCTGTGGTTAAAATAAAAGGAACAACCCACAGCGTTTCAACGGATCCTGATGGCCGCTTTAGTTTTATCACCGGGCAGAAATTTCCTTACATCCTTATTGTCAGTTTTATCGGTTTTGAACAGAAAACTCAAGTTGTTAACGGTAGCCCGGTTACCATACGTTTACAGGAAATTCAGAGCCAGTTAGACGACGTAGTAGTAACGGGTTATAGTACACAGGAAAGAAAATACATTGCTGGTTCCATTAGTAGTGTGAGTGGCTCCGTTGTTCAGAATCAGCCTTCAGGTGGGTTTAATCAGCTGCTCCAGGGAAAAACAACCGGTGTTCAGGTAACATCAAACTCTGGTGTTCCGGGAGGTGGGATTACGTTTCGCGTTCGTGGAAACAATTCAATTAATGCTTCAGTTGATCCGCTTTACATTATTGATGGTGTTTTTGTAAGCAATTCTGATCCAATTTCGGCAGGTCTCGGTAATCAGCAAGCCTCCAATCCTATAGCCGACTTAAATCCTTCGGATATTGAAGACATCCAAATCCTTAAGGATGCCAACGCAACGGCGATTTATGGTTCACTTGGTGCCAACGGTGTTATTATTGTAACCACTAAAAGGGGAAAAAGAAATACAAAAGCAAACATAAACCTGAATACTTTCCAGGGTTGGTCTACCGCGGTAAAGCAATTTGAAGTCGCCTCAGGACCAGATGTTGCCTTACTTACAAACGAATCCCGGATCAACACCGCCATCGATAATGGCTTAAACCCTTCGACAGTGATATTGCCGTTTCCAAACCCTGCCAGTCAGCCAACTTACGATCGGATAAGTGGTTTGTTTAGAACCGCAAGAACTTCTAATTATGAAGTCTCTACTCATGGCGGAACAGATAAAAGCACCTACTACATTGGTTTGGGTTATTTAGCACAGGAATCTATCGTAAAACCATCTGATTACAAGCGTTATTCGGCAAGGCTGAATTATGATACCTATTTGACCGACAAACTAAAAGTAGGAACAAGTATCAACTTTACCCGATCTGACAGAAATTTGAGTGGTAGTGATAATAACCCAACAGGCGTAATCAATTCGGCATTGTTCCCCCGTTCTTATTTGCCCATATACAGTGCAGATGGAACTTATGCCCGTTACGGTAGTTTCGATAACCATCTGGCTTTAATCGAAAACCTGGATAGTAAAGCCGTAGGTTGGAGAACCATTGGAAATATTTTTGGAGAATATACCTTTCTGCCCGGGCTAAAACTCCGCACCAGTTGGAGTATTGATAACAGCAGCGAATACGATAACAGTTATTCAAATACGCTGATCAGTGCTGGTATTGCAACAAATGGTTCGGCATCATCTATTGAAAATAAAAACCTGGTTTTGACTAATGAGCAGGTTTTAAATTTTGTAAAATCATTTGGTGCTGATAAAAAACATAACATCAATGCGCTTGTAGGAAACACCATAAATACGGTTTTAAACGAAAGTACCAGTGCAAGCGGAACCGGTTTTGCAGCAAATAGTTTAAGGTCGGTTTCAGTAGCGGCTACCCGCTCGGGCTCAGCATCAAGGGCAGAATCGAAACTTGTATCTTTTTTCAGTAAAGTGAGTTATACCTACGACGGTAAATATACCATTGATGGAAGTATTCGGGCTGATGCATCATCAAAATTTGGCACCAATAACCGCTGGGGTTATTTCCCTTCGGGAGGCGTGGCCTGGCGTTTAAGTCAGGAAGAGTTTATTAAAAATCTAAACTTTTTTGATGAGCTGAAACTAAGGGCAAGTTTAGGGTTATCAGGAAATCAGAATGGAATTGGCGCATATGCTGCTCAGGGATTATGGTCGTCGGGTGCCAATTACCTCGAGCAGCCAGGCATCGCACCAACGCAGTTGGCTAACCCAGATTTAACATGGGAAACGACCAGACAATTTAACGTTGGTGCCGAGTTTGGTATTTTCAAAAACAGACTTAGCATCATTGCCGACTATTACAATAAATACACCTATGATTTATTGCTTAACGTTCCGGTTCCATATCGTTCTGGCTTTGCTTCTTACCTTCAAAATTACGGTGCAGTTAGAAATAAGGGCTTCGAACTCGGTATAAACTCCACAAACATAGAAACAGATGCGTTTCAGTGGACGACCAACTTCAACATTTCATTTAATAATAACAAAATAGAAAAACTGGCTTCAGATATTAGTTTAGGCGCTTCCGGAAGAAATATTTCGATTTTAAGACAAGGTTATTCTACCAATTCATTTCAGTTATATAATCAACTTTATGTAGATCCCCAAACCGGAAATGCAGTTTATGAGGACGTAAATGGTGATGGATTAATTACCTCCGCAGATCGCCAGATTGTGGGTAATGCACTGCCAAAATATACAGGAGGGCTAACCAATAACTTTACTTTTAAAGGGTTTGATTTAAGCTTTTTCTTTTATTTCCAACAAGGGAATAAAATCATGAATATGAACGATTTTTTCATGGTTCACGGAGGTACGCAGGCCAATATTGGCTTCCTTCCACGTCAGTTAGAAAGGTGGCAAAAACCTGGCGATGTCACAGATATCCCAAGGTTGACCACCTATAGTGCAAATCCAACTCAAAATGGGGGTGCAGCCAATAATTATGGTGGAAATGTTGCCAGTCTATCATCACGTTATCTAGAAGACGGATCATTTATCAGGCTTAAAACCTTAACGTTTGGTTATACTCTCCCTAAAGATGTTTTGAGTAAAATCGGTGTAAGTAAATTAAGAATTTACGCTCAAGGCACTAATCTTCTAACTTTTACAAACTATGGTGGGCTCGATCCAGAGGTAAGTTCCCAATCCAATAACCAGAATACAGCTGGTTATGACTGGGCAACGGTGCCGCAACCGAAAACTTTTCAGATTGGTGCCAGCGTAATATTTTAACAAAAACTTAAGAAAATGAAAACAACATATTTAAAAAATGCAATTGTCCTGGCTGTAGTGTTGCTATCAGTATCCTGCAAAAAATATCTGGAAGAAGTACCCAATAATGCCTTGCCAACTGAAAGCTCAATTACCGATGCCAGTACCGCCAGAGCTGCAATTATTGGTGCTTACGACAGGTTACAAGGTTATTACGCTTCAAGTTACCCGACATTAGGAACCATTACAACTGATAATGTAATTTTTAACGGAACCTTGAGTGAATATTTACAGCTCGATCAAAATGCTATCCCTACAGATAATGTAATTACCGTTTCTGCCTACCAGGGGATTTACCGCACTATAAATTCGGCAAACAGTGTAATCGCTTATGTTCCCCTGGTGAACGACCCGCTGTTAACATCTGCAGAAAAAAATAAAATTTTGGGCGAAGCTTATTTTATCAGGGCATTGTCTTACTTCGACCTGGCTCGTGGTTGGGGAGGGGTACAACTTCAGCTAAAGCCCACTACAGAATTAAGTGTTTTAAAAGGAATTAAAAGAAGTACGCTGGAGCAAACCTATGATCAGGTACTTGCAGATTTAGTACAGGCAGAGCAGTTGCTTCCCGAAGATGCAACAACGAGAAATCGTGCTCAGAAAAGTGCAGCACGGGCACTTCGAGCCAGGTTACACTTGTACCGTAAACAGTGGGCAGATGCCGAAACCTATACCACCCAGGTAATTAGTAATCCGAAATATTCACTCGTAAAGCCTTATAAATCATTCTTTACTGCTCCTTTTCAAACTGCTGAATCGGTTCTGGAACTTGCCTATTCTGTTAATGATAGAAACAGTTACTGGAATTTATGGTACCCTAGTTCTGCAGGTGGCCAATTTACCTTAAAACCATCTGATGGTTTGGTTGCAAAATTGAATAATCCGGCTGTTGGCGGTGCCAGAAACAGCCTTATTGCAGGCAGTGGAACTACCGTTTACGGGGTACTTTACAACACTACTGCAACCAGCACCGATCCATCTTATCTGATCAGGATTGCTGAACTCTATTTAATTCGGGCAGAAGCAAGAGCGCAGCAAAATAAACTAACAGAGGCGGCTTCCGATTTAAATGTTGTACGGGCACGGGCAGATGTTGGTGTAACCACAGCGGTTACGCAAAGCGGATTGTTACAAGCGATTGAAGATGAAAATGCAATTGAATTTGCTTTTGAAGCACATCGCTGGTTTGATTTGGTAAGAACCGAAAGGGCAGGAGCGGTGCTGGGAATCACAAATAAAAATTTCTGGCTTTTCCCAATCCCATATTCAGATGTACAATCTGATCCTGATGTAACTCAAAACCCTGGCTATTAAAATATAAAAACAATGAAAGCACTATTAAAATCCCTAAAAATAGTTTTGGTATTAAGCGTTGTACTGGTACAACAAGCCAATGCTCAAAACAGTTATTTCTTTCCAAAGGCAACTAGTCTGGATGCGAAAATACCCACGCCTGAAGCTTTTTTAGGTTATCCAATCGGAAGTTATTTAACCAGGCACGATCAGGTAGTGGCGTATTTTCGCCAACTGGAAAAAGTCTCTGATCGCGTACATGTGGAAAGCCTTGGTAAAACTTATGAGCAAAGGGAACAGATTATTGTAACAATCACTGCCCCATCAAATTATCAAAAGCTCGAACAAATCAGGCAGGAGCACCTTTCGCAAATAGATCCTTCGAAGCCTGTACTGGGCACAAATGCCCCAGTAATTATCAATTTGGGTTATGGCGTACATGGAAATGAGACTTCAAGTACTGAAACCAGTTTGTTGACAGGATATTATCTTGCAGCAAGCAATGATGCTGAAACGCAAAAATGGCTTTCCGAATCGGTCATCTTTGTCGACCCATCCTTAAATCCGGATGGGAGAGATAGAGCGGCAAATTGGTTAAACGCATATCATTCCTTTCCGCCAGTAGCCGACCCATCCGATAAAGAGCATCAGGAAGGCTGGCCGGGCGGAAGAACAAATCATTATTTTACTGATTTGAACCGCGATTGGCTTAACCTGGTACAGGTAGAAAGCCGTAACAGGTTAACTTTTTTTCATAAATGGTACCCAAATGTGCAGATTGATTTCCATGAGCAAGGCACCAATGCAACGTACTATTTCGAGCCTACACCTAAAAGCCACGAGAGCCCAATTATTCCACAATTTCTTTATGATTATCAGGTTATTCTGGCAAAATACCATGCAAAAGCATTGGATGATATTGGCTCTTTTTATTTCACGAAGGAGAATTACGATAATCTATCTCCAATTTATGGTTCCACATACCCTAAATTTTTCGGCTCGGTAGCCGCCACTTTTGAGCAGGCAAGGTCGCTTGGAATTGTACAGGAATCAACCAATGGGCCGCTAACTTTTGCATTTACCATTCGCAATCACCTGGCAACTAGTTTTTCTACCATTAAAGGTGCAATTGCCGAAAAAGCCGGGCTGTTTAAAGTGCAAAAGGATTTTTTCAAATATGCACTCAACCAAGGGCAAAAAAATCCCGCTAAAGGATTTGTATTTGGCGATACAAACGACCCGAACCTAACAAAGAAGTTCTTGGGTTTGCTTTTAGAGCATCATGTAGAAGTTTACCAAACGACCAGCAATATTACTCAGGATGGAAAAACATTCGACAAAGGTAAATCTTATGTTGTACCCGCTGCTCAGCCGAATTTCTTAATCGTTCATTCCATCTTTGAAGAGAATACCTTAAAGGATAGTATTTTTTATGACAATACCGGCTGGAGTATTATTCATGCCTATGGTTTAAAATATGCCAAGTTAAACGGAACTTTTTCAAAGGGCGAAATCGTTAAGAATCTTCCTTCAGAAAATGAATCGTTAAGCGTGGAACGTGCTGCCTATGCTTACCTGATTAACTCTGGCGATTACAACTTTACTAAAGCGCTTTACCAGTTACAGCTCAAAAATGTTCTTGTAAAAACTGCCTTCAAATCTTTTACAGCAAATACATCGGGTGGGAAAAAATCATATTTGCCAGGTACGCTTGTTATACCAGTGGTGGGGCAAACTATTCCGGCAGATTCACTTCTGGCTGCGCTTAATAGTGTTGCCAAATCAGCAAGTGTTGATATTACACCGGTTTCAAGCGGCTTTAGTGCAGAAGGTATCGATTTGGGAAGTAGCAATATTAAAGCCGTCCGCAAGCCAGAAGTTGCCCTTGCATTCGGTCAAGGTGTAACTTCATCAGAGGCCGGACAGGTTTGGTTTCTCTTAAATCAGCAATTGGACCTTCCTGTTACGAAACTCGATTTGCAGAGTTTTGCCCGGATATCTTTAAACAGATACAATGTGCTCGTTTTGCCCGCTGGAAATTACACCGCATGGGATAAGGCAACTGTTGATAAAATTAAAGCCTGGGTAAATGATGGTGGTACTTTAATCACTTTCCAAACGGCAACTGCCTGGGCAGTGCAGCAGGAAATCGTTAAGGAAAAACTCTCTCAAACCGAAGCTTTTGCGAGGCGTGGGGAAGTTCCTTCGGTGGTAGCTCCGACAGATAAACAAAGCGAGGAACGCAAAAAAGATCAATCAAAAACATCAGCTGAAGTATCTAAATTGCCAAAACAAAACGAAGAGAGGTTAGACTACTCACGGCAAGAAGATGTGGAAGGTTCGAAAAGAATAAACGGGGCTATTTTTGTATCCGATCTGGATATTACTCATCCAATAGCATTTGGAGTGACTTCAAGGAAGTTATTCATCAATAAAAACGGTTCTACTTTATTGTTGCCTAGTGCCAATAAATATGCAACCGTTGCACAATACACCGTCAAACCGCTTATCAATGGCTATTCTTCTAAAGCAAATACCTTAAAGGTGGCCAACTCTGCCGCCATAATTGCTACCGGAAGCGGCAGCGGTGAGGTAATTCTTTTTGCAGATGACCCTACTTACAGGGGCTACTGGCTTGGAACAGCGAGGTTATTTTTGAACGCTATCTTTTTTGGGAATCTGATTGGAGGAGGAAACAGATAAATTTTGAGGCGATAGCGAGTCGCCTCTATTGGCAGGGTGGCTGAAGGGGTAGGCAGGGGTCTGCAAAACCTTTCATGGCGGTTCGAATCCGCCCCCATGCCTCTAATTGTAAAAATCTTTGATATATTATCGGAGCAAGAATTTCATTAATAGTTAATCATATTGGGACTTAAAACAGAAGGAGGACGGCTCCTCGAAGATATCTTCCACCCGATAACGGCGTTCAAATAGGAGAGGATTTTGTATGGATAGATTCCAGGCCATTCATCTTTATTTTTAAAGCTAAGTCATTAGGTGCGGGTAATTTATTATCATACATCAATTGAAGAATGAAATTTGGGCACTACTTTTGACGAAAGAGTCGTTCAAGAAATCAAACTTATATTTAATTTAAATTTCAAACCATGAGAAAATTATTTTTTGCGCTTCCGGCGCTATTTTTACTCGCATCTTGCGGAGGATCTTCAACTGATAATGCAAAAACAACGACTGAGCAAACCGCTGCAGCGCAAAAAGGTGAAACCCTAACATTAGATACTGCTGGCACTTCAGTTGATTGGAAAGCGGCACACAAAGGTGGTTTAGCGCCACGTTGGGGCAAAATCAGTGTAGACTCTGGATCCATCTCGATTGATAAAGATTCTTTAAGTGGTGGAGAATTCGTTATTAATTTAGGTTCGTTAAAAGTTGATCCTGCTTCAGTTACTGAAAAAGATAAAAAAGCAAGTGATTTAGAAGGACATTTGAAAAGTCCTGATTTCTTTGATGTAGCTAAATATCCGACTGCTAAATTTGTGATTACTAAAGTTGAGCCATTTTCTGGAACTCAAACATCTAATCTGTTGAAAGATCCTAATTATTTGATCAGCGGTAATCTGACTTTAAAAGACAGTACTTTGAATATCACTTTCCCATCAAAGGTAGAAGTTTCCGCTTCGGGCGTTACTGCAACTGCTAAGTTTGTAATTGATAGAAGTGCCTGGGGAATCAATTATAAAGCCGAAGGTAGTCCGGAAAACTGGATGATATCGAAAGATGTAGAAATTGGTTTAAACCTAAAAGCTAAAAAGTAACCCTTCAAAATTTTTTTGATCTTTTTGGTCAAGCTTAAAAGCGATACAGAATTTCGGCGCCCGATACACTAAGTGTTGGGCGCTTTTTTGTGATTTCAAATGCAGAAATGTACGCCTCTTTGTTGATGATATTTCTATTAATGGGAAGCGAGTTTATTGATAAATGAAATAATTTTTTTCTCCTGTGCATCTTCCGTTTGTTGTGAAATAATATCTTCGATGATGGCAGTTTGTTCACTTTCGGCCAGGGCTTTAAATTTTTGGTAAACATCTGCATCTTTCAGGCAATCTTTTATTCCCTGTTCATTGGTAAGTCTATCATCAGAGGTCTTGATCATGGTAACGGTTACTTCATCGCCGCCACTTTTATTAATCGCTTTCCGAATCGTACCGTTTATCGAAATCCGTTTATCCTTATTTTTTAACGGAGCTAAATTCAGGTCTTTGAATTCGTAACCATCTATGGTGCCTGAAACTTTCATAAAACCCCATCTGCCTCTAATGTCTTTAGTTCCCGGAATTACTAAATGATAAGTCCAGGCGCCTTTTCCGGGTTCGTGCTGAATCTTAAGTTTCTTATTTTCTAATAATTCTTTCATTACATCAAATATCTAAATTGAATCTTAACATTGAATACAATCATACAAAGCCTAATTCTGACTATTCAATTTCGGAAGTATAATCACGCCTTCGTCAGTATCGCCAATGGATTCATATTGTCCGTTTAAATAAAACAATCCGGCGAGTGCGGCGGTAATGGCATCAGCTTCATCGTGACTGATTTTGGTTTTCAGATAGTTTCCCTGTAGACCCAAACGGCTAATTCCCGCAATTAACTCTGATAAACCTATCTGTTTCCGCGTCAGGCCAAGAATATCCTGACATCCGCCGGGGAAAGTTTCTACAACATTAAATCCCAGCTGCCTGAATTTTGAGCTAAGTACAATACCTCTCAGCGTAAGTTTTTGCATACTTTTGATAAGCGGTGGATAGGATCTGATGCCTCGTTTCAACAGTAACCGTTCACATAATCGGGTTATCCCAAATTCCTGCCGTCCGGGATCCTCATCAAAAACAGAAATTCTTCCTTGTGGCAGAGTTAAAGGTGCATCTATACAAATCACCTGTGGATTTCTTGCGATAGTTTGCTCAATTAATTCCTCGTCAGATCGGATTCTTTTTGTTTCCACCACGCCATTTTGGAAAACTGCCCAGCCGGAAGGTTTTATTTCAGAACCTGTCAGATCAATTCCCACTGTAATACTTCCGGATGATTTTAGGAGTTCAATCGTTTCCAATTCGTTTTGATATTAGCTAGAATTACGAAAGGCTGGTGCTCATTTCCAACTCAGTTTTCTTATCCAAATTTAGGATTTTTCTCAAACAAAGCCCGGTTAAACGCAACAACTTCAGGATGAGAAGGATAAGACTTCATTGCAGAAAGTCCGGCAATCGCTTCGTCTCTTTTCACCGGAGCTTCTTCTCTCACGCCGTCAGATAAGGCCTGTTTTAATTCTTCTGAATTAAGTTCTGTGCAATACGCAGGTGTTCCCGGTTGATGTCTCCAGGATTCCGAAAGATTTCCGGCATCAACTGTATCAAAACCCGCATCATTAATCAATTCTGCAAGCACTTTTTTTGATGAAGCGTCATCTGCTGCAACTGCCATTGCAATTCTGTCTTCTGCATCGGGTTCTTTTCCGCCATTTTCCAGTGTTTCCGCCAACAAATTGTTGAAAGCCTTTACAACAGGTCTACCCAATTGTTCAGAAACCCAGATACTTTCCACTTTTCCGTTTTTGATTTCTTCAATATCAGCATCCCGAAAAGGGTAGTAGTTTGAGGTATCAACCACAATCACAGTTTCCGGAACATCTGCAAATAAATCTTTCGGCAAAGTTGGAATGGCGACTGTTGGTATGGAAATTACGAAAACATCTACGTCGCGTACCACATTTTCAGTTGTCGACGCTATTGCTCCAAGTTCTTCAGCTTTGGCGTCTAGTTCTGCCCCCTGTTTAGAGTTGCTTATTTTTACGGTATGTCCGGCTTTAACCATTTTTTTAGCAATGGTTCCACCAATGGCACCTGTGCCGATAATTCCTATCTTCATTTGATATAATTTTTTTATTTATTTAAATTTTAAGCTAAACCCGTGGGTCAATTCCATACTGTTCGGGTGCACCTATGTTTTCCCTTAAAGTTTTCCCTTCATATTCTTTGTTGAAAATGCCGCGTTCCTGTAAAATGGGAACAACTTCATCTACAAAAGCATCAATTCCGTCAGCATTTACATCGGGCGAAATCCAAAATCCATCGGCTGCGCCCGCTTCAAACCAGGCTTGCATATGGTCTGCCGCATCTACGCCGGGACCTACGATTACAGGATGATAATCGATCACACCGTGTGCCAGAATATCCTGAAGACTCCAGCCTTCTTTTGCAATTTTTAAAGCATTGGCCGAACGCGGGTCGTAAGGGGACGGACGGGCATTTTTCAATAGTGATTCAGGAATTGGTTTATCCAGATTTGAAGTATCCAAAGGGATGCCCAGCATTTGCTGAAGATAGGCAATTCGCTGAGGAAACTGATTTCCTGTCAGCTGAATGCGGCGGTCGAGTGCGGTGCGTCTGTCTTTAGTAATTGTAGTCATCAGTCCTGCAATATATTTGATTTCATTTGGGTCACGGCCGTAGCTTTTAGCGGATTCCCTAAACGCATTTCGCTGTGCTTTTGCGTCTTCAATGGTGAATGCTGCGCCGATTACCACGTTGGCAAATCGTCCCGCCAGCTCGTGTGCATTCGGACTTCCGCCGGCGTGAAAAATAATGGGCTGCCCCTGTTCTGAAGGCGGAATATAAAGCGGACCTCTTGAACCCACATATTTTCCCTGTAAATTAATGGGAAGTATCTTTTCTGTATCAGCAAACTGTCCGGTTTCTTGGTTATGAATCCACGCGTCTTTTCCCCAACTTCCCCAAAGTGCCTGAATCAGCTGAATTGTTTCGTGAGCACGGCCATAACGTTCTTCGCTTGATAGAATTCTTCTGCCATAATTCGCAGCGACATCTTCTCCGCTCGATGTGATGGCATTCCAGCCTGCTCTTCCGTGGCTCATTACATCCAAAGCTTTAAACTGTCTTGCCAGATTGAAAGGTTCATTAAACGTGGTAGAGCCTGTAGCAACCAGGCCAAGATATTCTGTTTCTCTTGCCACAGCAGCAAGCGTCATCATCACATCAAGATTAAAAGCAGGAGATTCGGTTTCAATATCCGTCATCACTGCTCCTGGACCATCCGGCAGAAATAAAAATTGAAATTTCCCTCTTTCTGCAGCCTGAGCCTGTTTTACCCGGGCATCAAAACTCGTATAGCTTTTGGGGTCAACTCCAGGCATTCGCCACGCACCGGGTTGGGAGCCATAACCGTTTCCAAGATGAAGACCGATGAGCATCTGCTTTTTGTCAGTGCTCAAATTATCATTATTATCTTCCAAATCACTCATTTTTAATCATTTAGAATTAGATATACAGAACACGGCTCAGACGCAATGCAAAACCAGCTTCCGGATTTGTTTCTTCGCTACTCATTCTTTCCATCATTGCTGCGAAGGCTAAATCGCGTCTTCCCGGCAAACGTTCTTTTTCTGCTTTATTAATCAGCGATTGCATTTCATACAGACTAAGATCCGTACAGTAAACGGGCGCACCAGGCTGCTGTCTCCACGAATCAGCAATCGGGCCGGAATAAAAAGCGTCGAAACCTGTTTCTTCAATCAACTGTTCTGTAACTACTATATCATTCTCACGGTCAGCAGCAAAAGGAATAGCAAGGCGGGAATCAGTTCCGGATGGTTTCCCATTTATTTCGAGTGACTGAGACCCAATTGCATTCCAGGCTTTAGCAATAGGTCGTCCCAACTGTTCTGTAACCCATAAGCTTTCTGCCAATCCGGCTTCCACAGTTTCAATTTTTTGGTCTCTAGCGGGATAGTAATTTGACGTATCTATTACTGTAACATTTTCCGGTACAGATGTTAGAAGCGGCGAAACAGCCGGTATGCTGTTTAAAGGAACTGATAGAATAATCACCTCTTTATCCAATACTGCTTCCTGAGCAGTTACGGCCTTTGCGCCAGCTGCAAGCACATCAGGATTGATGTTTTCCGGAGCTCCTGAGTTGGCCACTGATAGCTGATGACCGGCCGCGGCTAATTTTACGGCTAATGTTTTTCCGATGTGGCCAACGCCTATAATTCCTATTTTCATTTTGAAGATTTTTAAATTACTTCTACAAAATTAAATTAAAATTGCTTTACTTTGTATAGTAGTTTCCAAAAGGAAAGTGCATTTGTTTTAAAAATGAAATTGATATGGCTGGGAAAAAACCTTATTTATCGTGCCTGGACAGCGTGAAACCAGTAAGAGATGCGCTGGATGTAATTAATGGAAAATGGAAATTGCCGATTATCATTTCTGTAGGGGTGGGCAACGAGAGATTTACCGATATTCAGGACAGCATTCCAGGCATTACGCCAAAAGCGATGGCCAAAGAACTGAAAGAGCTGGAGCAGCACAAATTAATAGAGCGGATTGTCACCAATGATTATCCCGTAAAAATTACCTACAAATGGACGCCCTACGCCAAAACTTTAACACCAATAATTGATGCGTTGAAAGCGTGGGGAATAAAACATAGGGAAGAAGTTTTTAGGAAATAAGCAGTCGATGAGCTAACTTCTATTTCAAAATGAATTGGGTTGACTAAATTAAAATCTAAGTTCTGGCTCGAAACCGTCTTCTTTAAACCAGATTTTCCAGTCCAAATTCAGCCAGCTTATCTACAATCGGCAGAGTTTTTAATCCCAGATCGGTCAACCTATATTCTACTTTAGGTGGAATTTCGGGATATATTTTTTTGCTGACCAATTTATTTTCAACGAGCATATTTAGTTCCTGTATCAGCATCTTTTCACTGATGCCAGTAACTGCTCTTTTTAGTTCGCCGTACCGCATCACATTTTCGTTGATTTGATAAATGATCATCAATGTCCATTTGCCGCTTAGCAATACCAGCGAGGCTCTTAACGGACAGGTCGCATCGTAAACCTTTCCATGTCGCTAGATAAAGTGAATCAATAACAGGGTTTACAACTTTCGCAATCTGCCATTGATAATGTAACTCATCTTTTCGAGCTTATATTTCAACGATTGTTTTTGCCTGTTTACCGAAAGGTAAATCATTTTCGCTCATCACAGTCGCATCTTTAGATTATAAAACGAAGCAATACCGCTTAAATTAAAACTTAAAACCATGAAAACCAACATTGGAATCACCGAAAAAAACACAGACGCTGTTGCTGTAGAATTAGCAAAATTATTAGCTGATGAATTTGTGTTGTACACTAAAACAAGAAACGCACATTGGAATGTTACTGGCGATAATTTTCATGCTAATCATATTTTCTTCGAAAATCAGTATAAACAACTTGATGAACTGATCGATAGCGTGGCCGAGCGCATGAGAAAGATAGGTCATTTCGCTCCAGCAACAATAAAAAGCTATTTAGAGCTAACCCAACTAACCGAGTATAGTGAAAGAAGCAATGATGGCCTTGGCTTTATGAAGGATTTGTTGCAAGACCATGAAAGCATTATCGAGTTTTTACGTGGCAACATTGTTCCTTTTGCAGAGAAGTATAAAGATTATGGTACGAGCGATTTTATTACAGGTTTAATGGAAACTCACGAAGAAATGGCTTGGATGATTCGTTCATATTTCAGATAATCATTTTCAGGGTCTTCAAAACAAAATAGAGTAATTATATTTGGTGCAAATCATAAATAAACATCTCTATGAAAGCCCTAATTGTTGATGATAACGACATTGCCAGAACTACTTTGGCACACTTGGCGAAGAAAATTCCAAATCTTACTATCGTAAATGAATATGCTAATGCCATTGAAGCTTATAGCCATATACTATCGCAACCAGTAGATTTGATATTTCTAGATATCGAAATGCCCGAAATGACAGGAATTGAACTTACAAAAAATCTGTCGGGAAAGGATGTCATTATCATTTTTACATCTTCTAAAAAAGAATATGCGCTGGAAGCCTTCGAGTTAAATATTGCAGATTATTTGCTTAAGCCTTTTACGCCAGCCAGATTTTTACAGGCGGTGACTAAAGCCCAGGCTATATTTGATAGTAAAAAAGAAAGTGTAGAATATGAAAAGGACGAATTTCTTTTTGTTAGAGATGCCAATATTACCAGGCGATTGAAGCTAGACGATATTTTTTATGCGGAGGCCATGGGCGATTATGTGAAGTTTTATACCAGGGAAAAAATGTTTGCCATTCATGGAACCATGAAAGCAGCCGAAGAGCGTTTGCTACGAGATAATTTCATCAGGGTTCACCGTTCGTATATTGTTGCCGTAGGTAAAATAGATACTTTGCAAGACGGGGGAATCATCATCAACGGGAAATTTATTCCCGTAGCCGATGCTTATCGCAAAGCATTGAACACTAGAATGAACGTTTTTTAGCTTAAGTTTCGCTTTTGAAATTTTACCAGGTCTAAGGCTGATACAATCATAATTATCGACTTTATATTTTAATTTATGATCAACATTTCGACAGTTATGGGCAATAAACGATTTGCTTATTTGATTGTACTTACCTTTGTTGCAGGGTCTGCTTTACTAATTGCAGTACAAATAAATTCGGCCAGAAATACCAAAGCGCTCATTAATAACAATAATACGCTATTGCACGAACTCCACGCAAGCAATCATTTGCGGGAGATTGATCGGGATATTCTAGGCGTAGAAAGTCGGATAAGAGCATCTATTGCGACGAACGATACCACACATTTGGAGGGTATTGATCAGAAGATCAACCAGATTGAAACTTTTTTAGATTCGCTTTCTAAAGACAATGCAGATACTGCCGAAGAACATCTGATTACCCGTTTGAGTGTGCTTGCCATGGATAAAAAAGTGGTGAAGGAAAAACTCTTACATCGTTACCACGAGCTGGGGAATATGAATGATCAAACTTCGATTGCAAATCCCCGGGCTAGAAAAATATCTAACGAGATTACTTCTATCACCGCGAAGATTTATCGGAGCCGTCAATTACACATGATCGAGCTGAGTAAGAAAAGCGAGGAAATGGGAGATAAATCGCGGTTGTATGATATCTACATTTTGATTTTGCTTGTTATTGGCGGTGCGGTTGTTGGCTTCCATATCATTCGCCAATTTCGTAGGCAACACCTTTTAATTAAGGAGCTGGATGTTGCCGAAAAGAATGCTACCGTGGCTGCTCAAACCAAAGAAAACTTTTTGGCCAATATGAGCCACGAAATCCGAACGCCTTTGAGTGGAATATTGGGCTTTACCAATCTATTACAAAAAAGACCCTTGGATGATACCGCTGCGGAATTTGTTTCCTCTATTCAGCGTTCGGGAGAAAATCTGATGGCCATCATCAACGATATTCTTGATCTCTCCAAAATTGAAGCTGGAATGATGCGCATCACACCAGGCCTGTTCAGTGTTAACGGTTTAATCAACTCTGTTGAAACCCTGTTTTCCGAGCGTGTGAAAGAGAAAAAACTGACCATATCAAGTCAGGTAGATCCTTCTATTCCAGATACATTAATTGGAGATGCTACCAGACTTACACAAATTCTGGTCAACCTCATCGGAAACGCCATTAAATTTACACAGCAGGGAAACGTAAATATTGAAGTTTATAATAAAGTACAGCTTGATGGTCAAGTTACTGTCGGTTTTAAGGTTTCTGATACAGGGATTGGAATTGATAAAGAAAAATTAACTGAAGTTTTCGAACGATTTAATCAGGGTGAAGATTCCATCACCAGAAACTACGGTGGAACGGGTTTAGGCCTATCAATTGTAAAAAATCTGATTTTGCTACAGCACGGAAACATCGAAGTGAGTAGTGAACAAGGTAAGGGGACAACTTTTAATTTCTACATCCCTTATGGCATTTCTGCTGAACAAATACAAAATGTACCGGCATTAGATGTCAATCATTTTAAGGAAAAAAATAATATGCCTTGGCGGGTTTTAGTGGTAGATGATAATGCCATTAACCAGAGTTTAATGCGGCATTTGTTGTTGCAGTGGAACGTAGATTTTGACATTGTTGCTAACGGACTTGAGGCCGTTAACCGGTTGCGTGATTATGTTTACGATCTAATTTTGATGGACATACAAATGCCACAGATGGACGGTTATACGGCAACGCAGCAAATTCGGGAGGTGTTGCAATTAGATACTCCAATAATTGCGATGACGGCACATGCAATGGCAGGTGAGCGAGAAAAATGCTTGAGCAGGGGTATGAACGATTATATTTCTAAACCAATTAAAGAAGAAGAACTTTTTAAGCTGATTTCTAGTTTTGGATTGCAAGAGCGTCATCAACAAACGGTAGAAAATGTAACTGTTCAAAATAGTTTTAAATTTATCGATCTTGATTACATGCGATCAATCAGTGGAGGCGATGTCGATTTTGAAAAAACAGTTACACAGCAATTTATAACCAATGTACCCAAGCATTTACAGCAGTTAAAAACTGCCTATCAAAATAATGATTTTGCTACGGTAAACATGCGGGCGCACGATTTTAAAACCAGTATTGCTATGCTCGGCTTATTAAATATCCTGGCAGAAAAACTAGATTCTATTCAATTGGTTTCTGAACAAAATGAAGTGACGGAACAGACTATAAAAGATTTAGAATACGTGTTAATGCAAGCAGTTGCTGAAGCAAAAATATTTTTACAACAACTTTAAAAAGATTAGATTATGGATTTGTTTTCTCCTTTTAAACTACGCAACTTAACGTTAAAGAATAGGGTGGTGCTTTCTCCAATGCAGCAATACAGTGCGAAAAATGGCATTCCTGGAAACTGGCATTTGGTACATTTAGGAAGCCGGGCAGTTGGTGGTGCTGGTTTAATAATCACCGAATGCACAGCGGTAGCGCCTAAAGGTTTAGCCACTTTAAGTGATGTAGGGATTTGGAATGAGGAACAAAAAAATGCCTGGAAAACTATTGTAGATTTTGTTCATGAGCAAGATGCTAAAATTGCGATTCAGCTGTGGCATTCGGGAGGAAAGGGAAGTTTAAAACATCCAAATGAAGGGATGAAACCATTAACGCCAGAAGAAGGCGGATGGACGGTGAAATCGTGCTCTGCAATAGAGATGAACGGAGTAGCCTGGCAAGAATTTACCCTCGAAGAAATTTCTGAATTAAAAAGGGATTTTGCTGATGCAGCAATACGTGCGGTCGAAGCCGGCTTTGATGCCATAGAGATCCACGCGGGGCATGGTTACCTATTTCACCAGTTTTATTCTGCCGTGATTAATAAGCGACAAGATGAATACGGCGGCAGCTTGGAAAACCGAATTCGTTTTTTGGTAGAAACCGTTAAAGAAATAAGAAGTGTAATTCCAGAAGGCATGCCGCTATTGGTTAGAATTTCGGCTGTAGATTACATCGATACCGCTGAAGGATGGACTTTGGAAGATAGTATAACGCTTTCGAAAACACTTAAAGAAAACGGGGTGGATTTTATTACCGCCTCTGGTGGAGGATTTACCAATGTAAGTAAAGACAAGGTTTTTCCTGGTTACCAGGTTCCCTTTGCAGCTGCCATTAAAGAGCAAGTGAACATCGCCACTGGTGCTGTCGGGATGATCAACACAGCCGAGCAGGCAAATGAAATTGTGGCTAGTGGTAAGGCAGATTTGATCTTTATTGCCAGAGAACATTTACGCGATCCGTATTTTGCTCTCCACTCGGCTAAAGCTTTGGGTGTTGATATAGAAGTCCCTTGGCAGTATAAAAGAGCTTTTAGTTTGTATTAATTAATTTCAACATGGAAAAAGACGGTGCTTCGGTTGTAATTACCCATCATATTTTAAACGATAAACAGAAAGAATATGAACAATGGCTCAGTGAAATCATTCCTATCTCCAATCATTCTGAAGGCTTTATAGATTTACAGATTGTAAGGCCCATTCCGAAGCTTACCTTTGTGTACACCGTAATTATTCGTTTTGATACTATTGAGCATCTCAAAGTTTGGATGGAATCTGACGATCGAAAAAGAATGATCGATAAGGCACAGCCATTCTTTAGAAAAAATGATCGGTATCAAATCAAATCAGGTTTAGATTTTTTATTTAACAATGAAAGTGAAGGCAACAAAACGCCTGTCCGCTGGAAACAATTTTTGGCCACCTGGTCGGTCATTTACCCATTGTCAATCTTAGTGCCGCTACTCTCATTGCCTGTGTTAAGACTGTTGAATATTCCTGTAAATCATTATTTCGATGCATTTATAAATTCCGGATGCATTGTGCTGGCAATGGTTTACGTGGTGATGCCGAATTACACTAAACTCATTAAGAAGTGGCTTTATAGATAGCATTATTCGCTTTATCATTTCAAGTTGTTCAAAAAGCAGCAGACATTATTCTATTTGTCTGCTGTTTTTTTTTGCGCTTTTCCTTAGAACAGAAACTTAATCAATTCTTTTTGATCCTGCCTTCGGTGGGTTTTGCGTTAGGGATTGAAAGGGTTTAGTACCAATTCTTTATTGGTACCGTAGCGAAGCGGAGCCCTGCAAAGCCGGACCCTTGTGTAGCTTGGGTAATGCCCAGATTGACTGGAAACTTTCATGTAGAATTAAAGGTAATCTCACCTATTTATCGCCATACCCCTGTATTTAACGACATTTTTTGCCCGTTCATCGAAGGGTGATTTATTTGGCTCGAGACTCGTATTAGTTTTACACCATCAAGTTAATACAATTAAAAACCCTAACATTATGGAAATCCTACAAACCCCAGAAAATGCATTGTCTCATTCAACAGTAACAGCCATCATCAATGCGCCGTTTGAAAAAGTAAATATCGCCGATTGGTTATTAAACCTTCCTGATGCCGAATATCAAAGGTGCTCCACCCAACATATTGGCGCCGCCATTTCTTCAACCTACGATGGGCAGCCTGTATCACTAAACGTCGAAACTATCGGTGATGCGTTGATGGTTCAACATTATGTAGCTGTTGAGCACCGCCCGGATTATTGCCGGATGCTTTCCATTTCTAATTCGATTACAAAAGGGGGCCGTACAAAAGTTCAGGTACTTTGGGAACTTAAAGCCACAAAAATAGACGAACAAACCACCTTGTATACCAACGAAATTCACGCCACTGCGACACCAGAAATGTTCGAATATTTAAAAGCGCATAACATAAATTTAGCGGATGCTGCCGCTTCCAGACAAGCCGCTTCTGATGAGCATAACCATGAAGAAACGCCAAACTTTGCAAAAAGTATCGAAAACAAAGCATTAACGGGAAAGTATAACCAACCTTTTTAAACCGATCACGAGCGTAGTTCAATACGCTCAATCATTAAACAACCTTAACAAGTTCTAAAATCTATCTCAGCTGATCTCAACGATTACTTTCGCCCATTCACCGAATTGAAAATTAAAATGATAGGTTTCTGAGATAGATTTACAATAGAAAAAAACAAGAACCAAAAAAAATACGACTATGAAAACAACATCACTAAGTTTTAGATACGAACTGGAAAAAAAAGAACCACGTACCAACGATGGAGGAACTACGAGGGGTGCATCTGTTACTGATTTTCCAGCATCAATCGGTATTGCCGGAGTTTCGATGAGATTGCAACCTGGAAGTATGCGTGAATTACATTGGCATGCCAACGCTGCAGAATGGGCGTATGTAATTTCAGGAACGGTTCGTACTACCATCATTCATCCTGATGGACATAGTTACATTGACAATTTCGAGCCTGGAGATGTTTGGTATTTTCCTAAAGGTTACGGTCATTCCATCCAGGCAACCGGAACGGAAGAATGCCATTTCATTTTGATATTTGATAATGGAAATTTTTCTGAAGACCATACTTTCAGTGTTACCGATTTTGTTTCTTGTATGCCGCCAGAAATTGTAGCTCAAAACTTGGGTTTAACGCTAGAAGAGGTTGCTGCGCTACCTCAAAAAGAAGCTTATTTTGCAGCTGGAGTGGTTCCTGATGAAATGTCGTTTGTTGCGCAAGCTCGCCCCGATGAAAAAGATATTCAGTTAACAAGTTTTCATAGATACCCTTTACATGCGCAACAACCAAGAATTGTACCTGGTGGAGGATTACAGCGATTGGTTAGCAGTAAAGAATTTCCAATCAGCAGTACCATGTCTGGTTCTATTATCGAATTGCAACCTGGTGCGCTAAGAGAAATGCATTGGCACCCAAATGCAGACGAATGGCAATATTACATATCTGGTCAGGCAGAGATGTCGGTTTTCCTGGCGGAATCTACTGTGGTACCCGAACAATTTAACGCTGGAGATGTAGGTTATGTGCCAATGGGAGCGGGGCATTATATCAAAAACACAGGAGATACAGTTTGCAAAATCCTCATTGGCTTCAATAGCGGAACCTATCAATCTATTGATTTAAGCGAGTGGCTGGCTGGAAATCCTAAAGATGTAGTGGTAACTAACTTCGGATTAAAAGACGGTGAAATTGCAAAATTTCCGACTGAAAAAATCTTTATTCAACCTAAAATATAATTTCAAACCTCATTTAAACTATTGATTATGAAAACGACACAAATCAAAATTACAGCCCGCATCAGCTTATTTTTAGTGATGCTTTTGGGCTCGGTACAATTTTCTCTGGCTCAAACTTCAGTACCGACTGTAAATGCCAATACCTCAAAAATTTGGGGTGCTGTAGATGGAATTGCCATCGAAGGGATGGTTCAAGGTCCTTCTACCGAAGTTACGCCGCTACAAATTGCCTGCGTTTTTGAATATACCGAAGGCGATATTTTCAACTCTCCACCAGCATTGCCCGAAGCGGTAAATGGAATGGTGCATCTTGATAAAAGTCTGAATGGTTTGATCACTGAAATCCGTAAGTCAGGCAAATTTGCGGGCCATTCTTTAGAAACCTTTTTAATTACGCCACCAGCCGGAACTATCGGAGCAAAAAAACTATTGCTAATCGGTTTAGGCGATCGAAATAAATTTACACCCGAGTTAATGAAGCAAGTGGCTAGCGTAGGTATGGAGGAAGCATTGCGATTAGGAGTTACTCAATATGCATTCGCAAGCGACCTTAAAGATGCGGGAATTGATTCTCCTACAGCGGAAGTTGCGGGTTATGGTGTAACTGGTGCTGTTAATGCCTACAGAACCCAGGTGTTTTTGAAAACGAAGAAGATGGCAAACTTTAAACCGATTCAAAAAATAACGTTATTGGCTGGCCCAGCTTACTTTACAACTGCTGGAGAAGGTATTAGCCAGGCCATTACAGCTTTAAAATAATTGAGAGTCGGTTATAAAGTTAAATTCTAAAATGCAACAGCCAATGGTTTCTTCAGTTAATAGCTCCTTACTGCCGGCACAGATAGCCTTACAAGAAAAGTTAGCCATATGCCTGGCTGTAGTTGCCGGATTTGTTGATGCAACGGGACTGATTAAGTGGAAAACTTACGTATCGTTTATGAGTGGAAATACCACGCAGTTAGGATCAGCGATTTCTTCGGATCAATTCGGAACGATGATCATATCGCTTACTGTTATCGGCTGTTTTGTATGCGGCATTTACTTGGGAACCTGCTTATCATTATCGAAACTTAACAAAACGAAAGCTTTAACATTTTATCTCGTTTCTGGAATGTTAATCGTTTACACCGCGGCCGCCAATATTTTTGCGATACCAGCTATTCCATCTGTTGCCATTATTGGATTGGCGATGGGATTAATGAACACAATCGTAACCGCCGTTGGCAACCAGAATGTGAATACCGATTTTGTAACCGGGACATTGAATAGTCTCGCCAGGAATACGGCAATGCTTACCATGAGCAATGACGAATTAGAAAATACAAAGTATAAATCAAACGCCACACACCTTTTACTGGTTTGGCTTGGCTTTTTATCCGGTGCATTTATGGCGCATTATGCCTTAATTATTTTTGGTGCCTGGATCTTGCTATTGCCTGCATCGGTATTGCTTATTTGCTCACTGTTTTATAAACCAACCGCAATTAATCCCGGTGCTGATGGAATTCTGGAAACTTTAGAAACCCTTAAAACTAAATAATGATGTCACTAAAACCAATCGTCAGCAATGCTGACCATGCACAAGGCAATATGGATGCAGACCTTGTTATTGTAGAATATGGCGATTATCAATGTCCATACTGCGGAGCAGCGTATCCTATCCTTAAAAAATTAATGAGTCAATTTGGAGATCAAATCAAATTTGTGTTCAGGAATTTTCCACTTTCAGAAATGCATCAATATGCCAGAGCTGCGGCGCTGGCTGCAGAAGCCGCTGGTTTGCAAGGTAAATTTTGGGAGATGCATGATGCTATTTACGAAAACCAGCGAGCGCTAAACGAAATGTTACTGATGAAGCTAGCTGAAAAATTAAAACTCAACATTTCTCAATTTGAGGAAGACATACAAAGTCAAAAGGTGGGAGAAAAAGTCGATTCAGACTTTGAAAGCGGGGTGATGAGCGGCGTAAATGGTACCCCATCGTTTTACGTAAACGGAAAAAAATTCGATGGTGGTGCAGAAGATTTACTGCAACTGATTAGCGCCGAAGAAGAATAGCATTGGTACAACAGCTGCGATACTTAAAATTAATGCCGAAAGCGATGGATTTTTATCATAGATCAATTTGATCTGAAATTCTCAAAGCTACATTTGTACTAGAAGTAATTAAAAAACCCTATAAATATTGATCATAAACTTAAAACTTAGAAACCATGAGTACACTAAAATTAAAAGACGGAACAGAGATTTTTTACAAAGACCAAGGTAAAGGACAAACTTTAATGTTTCACCACGGATGGCCGCTATCATCAGATGATTGGGATGCGCAAGTGATATTTTTCTTACAGAAAGGTTATCGCGTAGTCACTCACGACAGGAGAGGACATGGTCGCTCTAGTCAGGATATTTATGGCCATACCATCGAGCAATATGCGTCTGATGCAGCTGAACTGGTAGCGTTTCTTGATCTGAAAGATGTGATCCACATCGGGCACTCAACAGGCGGTGGCGAAGTGATTCGCTATGTGAACAAATATGCCAATGGCAGAGCCAAAAAAGCAGTTTTAATCAGTGCAGTTCCACCAATAATGGTAGCTAACGATAGCAATCCTGATGGAGTTCCGATATCGGTTTTTGACGGTATCAGAGAACAGACTTTGAACAACAGACAGCAATTTTATATCGATTTGACTTTTCCTTTTTACGGCTATAACCGAGAAGGCGCTAATGTGAAAGAAGGCGTACAGAGAAACTGGTGGAGACAAGGCATGATGGGCGGAATTGTGGCGCACTATGAAGGAATCAAAGCATTTTCTGAAACCGATTTCAGAGAAGATTTAAAAGCAGTGGATATTCCTGTGTTGGTTTTGCATGGCGAAGATGATCAGATTGTACCTTATCAAAATGCCGCTTTAAAATCAATTAAATTATTGAAAAACGGTACCATAAAAACGTATCCTGGTTTCCCTCATGGAATGCCAACAACTGAAGCAGCGACAATAAATAAAGATCTTTTGGAGTTTATTGAAGCATAGTCATAAAATTTTGGTAACTTCATTACCAATTACTTATATAAAAATAAAGCCTTTCATTTCTGAAAGGCTTTATCTGAAACAAACCATATTATAGATGGTATGGTTTGCAATCTATCTTTCTATCCTATCCAGGCATAGATCGTCCCGTGTTAAACTAGATGCTCCTAATTTGACATTGTAAATTTACCTATTGTAGCTATTGCGGTATATAGCCCTTTACTACCATTCTTATTTAGTTTTTTTCTCTATCAGATTGATATGTCTTTGATAAATTCATTGCCGAATTTCAATTAAGAAACTACTCATAAGTAGCAAATCAGCCTTTAGCGAGCTGCAGACACTGGCTTTCATTCCAAAATTCAGTTTGTAAATAGCTATTCCAGTTTTCGATAGCCTCTAAGAATTTTATCCATTTTCAGATTTAATTAATTAGCAAAACTTAATGGTAAAATCTATGGTTGTAAAAGAAAGCAACCCTACAGAACATACCATGAAAACAAAAGACACAGGAAGCGATCCAAAATTCGCATCTAAAACAACTGTTGACGATTCTCCGGCCTTAAACGATTTATTTAAGGATTCAATTGCAGATTTATATTGGGCAGAAAACCATCTGGTTAAGGCCTTGCCAAAAATGATTTCGGCAGCTACAGCAGATTCGCTTAAGAAAGCGATCACCTCTCATCTAGAAGAAACTAAAACACATGTAAAAAGACTAGAGCAGGTTTTTGAGCTGATGGGCGAAAAGGCTATCGCCAAGAAATGCGACGCCATGGAAGGTTTAACAAAAGAAGCGGAAGGAATTGTTGAAGAAACGCCACCTGGAACTGCAACAAGAGATGTGGGTATTATTCTCGCTTCGCAGAAAGTAGAGCATTATGAAATTGCCAGTTATGGCGGCCTTCATCAATTGGCCATTACTTTGGGTTTAACAGATGTTGCTGATGTATTGGCGCAAACGCTTGAAGAGGAAAAGTTAGCGGATACAAAACTAACTGATATTGCAGAAAACGAAATCAATTACAACGCGGCTGAGGAGGCATAAAGATTAAAAATATGGCTAAGAAAAATGCTGAAAATAATCCAGCGCCTGCACAGCAGGAAAATGATAAAACCAATAAACTAGAGGCTTTTGTGGCCGATTCGACTGGGCAAAAGCTCACCACCAACCACGGCGTTAAAATTAATGACGACCAAAATTCACTAAAGGCAGGAGATAGAGGAGCCACACTTCTCGAAGATTTCATCCTTCGGGAAAAGATTACTCATTTCGATCACGAGAGAATTCCGGAACGTGTTGTACACGCTCGGGGATCAGCAGCACACGGTATATTTAAGGTGTACGAAGATATGTCTGAACTTACCCGTGCCGCTTTTTTATGCGATCCTGGTGCTGAAACCCCGGTTTTTGTTCGGTTTTCTACCGTAGCAGGTTCGAGAGGATCGACAGATCTTGCAAGGGACGTACGCGGATTTGCCGTGAAATTTTATACCCAGGAAGGCAATTTTGACCTTGTGGGAAATAATATGCCGGTATTTTTTATTCAGGATGCTGTTAAGTTTCCAGACTTGATACATGCTGTTAAGCCAGAGCCAGATAACGAAATGCCTCAGGCAGCTTCTGCTCACGATACTTTTTGGGATTTTATTTCACAGCTACCGGAGTCTGCGCACATGATTATGTGGGCAATGAGCGATAGGGCGTTGCCAAGAAGTTACCGGATGATGGAAGGTTTTGGTGTGCATACTTTTCGTTTCGTAAATGCAGAAGGCGTTTCCAACTTTGTTAAATTCCATTGGAAACCTTTATTGGGAGTTCATGCCGTAGCTTGGGATGAAGCCCAGAACATTTCTGGTAAAGATCCGGATTTTCACAGAAGAGATTTATGGGATGCCATCGAAGCAGGTGCATTTCCTGAGTGGGAATTAGGCGTTCAAATTGTTCCAGAGGCTGATGAATTTAAGTTCGAATTTGACATTCTTGATCCAACGAAAATTATCCCGGAAGAGCTGGTTCCTGTTCAAAGAATTGGAAAAATGACCTTAAATCGGAACCCGGATAACTTCTTTGCAGAAACAGAACAGGTGGCCTTCCATGTTGGTCATGTAGTGCCTGGGATTGATTTTACCAATGATCCATTATTGCAAGGCAGGTTGTTTTCATACACTGATACGCAACTTATTCGTTTAGGTGGACCAAATTTTCACGAAATTCCAATTAACCGTCCGGTAGTTCCGGTGCACAACAATCAACGAGATGGTTATATGCGCCAAACGATAAACCGCGGCAAAACAAGTTACGGTCCGAACGGTATCGCCAATCAAGATCCTCAGCAAGTAAAAGCTGCTGATGGTGGTTTCGTGAGTTATAACGAACGAATCGATGCCAAGAAAATCCGGGCAAGAAGCAGAAGCTTCTTTGATCATTTCTCGCAAGCGAGATTGTTTTTTAATTCGCAAAGTGATCCAGAGAAAAACCACATTATCGATGCGCTAAGTTTTGAGCTTGGTAAGGTTAAAGCGGTAGAAATTCGTGAGCGTATGCTGGCCGTTTTGGCGCAAATTGATAAAGGCTTAGCTGCGGAAGTTGCTTATGCACTAGGATTGCATATTCCAGAAATTGCTTTGGAAGATCTAAATAACAGTATTCCAGCAGATGCTGATCGAGCAGATTATGCTTCTGAAAATCCGGAAGGAAGTTTGGCAAAATCTGATGCATTGAGTATGGCCGGAACAGTGAAGGACACCATTAAAACAAGAAAGATCGCAATTCTGGCAGCGGATGGTGTAGATGAAAAGGCATTAAGTACCGTTAAAACTGCTTTGTTAGCAGGAGGAGCCATAGTACACATCATTGCTCCAAAATTAGGAGAAATCATTTCTAAAGGAGATCAAAAAATTGTACCTGATGAAAGTTTCCTTACAGCAGCTTCGGTATTGTATGATGCGGTTTATGTTCCTGGTGGTGCGAATAGTGTAGCCACTTTAGAAGCAGAGGCTAACGCCGTACACTTTTTAAACGAAGCGTTTAAGCATTGCAAGGCCATTGCCGCAGATGATGAAGCCATACAGGTGTTAGAATCTACTTATTTCGATAAGAAGTTACCGGCTGAATATTCGAAAGAAACGGTGTTGAGAGAAGGGGTTATAGTTTCGGGAGATGTGAAAGAACTAACAAGCACATTTATTGAAATAATTGCCCTACATCGCTTTTGGGAACGTGAGAATCCACGGAAAATCCCAGCATAGTTATAAGCAAATGGCGCCATTGGTCGCCATTTTTTTGTTTTAAGGTTTTGTAAATAGTTAATGTTATCCTGCTATTTTTGCCAAGTGTGCTTCCAGGAACTCAATTCCTTTTTCATTCCCCTGCATCGCCGCAAAATCTAACGCATGTTGCCCTCTATTATCAAGTAAACTGGCATCAGCACCGCTAGCCAGTAGTAATTGCAAAACGTCATTTCTACCAAACATCGCTGCAAACATTAATGCCGTTCCTCCGTTTCCATGTTTCAAATCTAAGTTTGCACCATGCTCAATTAATAATTCGGCAATGCCGATATAACCCTTAAATGCCGAACCCATTAAAGCGGTATTGCCGCCAAAATCAGCAGCATCAATATCGGCACCATGCTCAATTAATAATTTGGCTGCTTCCGGTTGATTATTATAACAAGCGATGATCAGAGGCGTATATCCCTTTTCATCTTGAAAATTTAAGTCTGCATTGCGGTGAATCAATTCCTTTAAAACTTCAATTTCTCCTTTTCTTGCAGCTGGTATAATGAGTAAGTTTATGTCGTTCATGTTCATACAACCTTGCTATGATTTAAAAGTTTTAAAAACTATTTTCCGTACACAAGTATCTTTAATTCTTTCCCTTCCGTACTTTGCTTCAGTGTATTGCCCAAAGCCGAAAAGCACTTTTCATAGTCAATACGTTCATTAAACATCCGGTGACCCCGAAGTTTTAATAAGGCTTTCAGAAAGCTAATTGCAATTGCAGCATCAGGATGTGATTAGAAAAACTCCAGGTATTTTTTATTCCTGATCCTCGCCCTCATATCATCCAGATCGATATTTAACTGTCCACCTCTAACTCGAGCGCTATCAATTTCATCGGCAATGTTAATGGTGGTGTTATTTTCAAAAATCAACATTCGGTAAGATCTCGGCAGGAAAGCATAAATCTTTCTGGCTTCTTCATAAGTTTTAGTCGAATCCGGGCTGAGAAAAATAGTGATTTCCTTATTTCCATTTCACATGGTTTTTTAAATGCAAACGCGAAATCTTTCCCATTTATCGGTTGAAAATATTGCTTTCTTGAGTTTAGATCATAAATGAAAACATACTTATTGTTCGCGGTAAATTTAATATGGCCGGTTAATTTTAGGCTATCGGTTTGAGCAAATGCGTTAAATGCTGCCTGGAAGCCGATCATCAATAAAATTTTTTTCATAAAGAGTATTGTTAACTTTAGATAACTGATGTAAAGTATTTAATTTATTTTATATATCCAGTCTAATTGGCTTTTTCTACCTCTTCAAATCCCCTTCTGATTAATTTATTTCAATTTAAAATTCTGTTAATCAACTGTTTGATGTTAAAATTGATTTTTAAAAATCCAGGGTTAATCACTTTTGCGTAAATGATGTCATAACAGAAACAAAAAACCATGAAAAAATTATTTTTATCGGCAGTGGCTATAGTAGCTATCGCAATCGCATCAAACACATCAGTTCAGGCTCAGGAAAAAACCAAAATGGTTGGCGGCGCTGCAATGTATCCATCGAAAGACATTGTAGACAATGCAGTGAACTCAAAAGACCATACTACCTTGGTTGCAGCAGTTAAAGCAGCAGGTTTAGTAGAAACATTAAAAGGAGCAGGCCCGTTCACGGTGTTTGCACCAACAAACAGTGCTTTTGGTAAATTACCAGCAGGTACAGTTGAAACATTGGTTAAACCAGAAAATAAAGCAACGTTAACCAAAATCTTAACCTATCATGTGGTATCAGGAAAGCTAGATAGCAAAGCAATTGCAAAAGCAATTAAAGCTGGTAAAGGAAAAGCTGAACTAACTACAGTTGAAGGTGGTAAACTTTGGGCTTGGATGGAAGGCAAAAAATTAATGTTGAAAGACGAAAAAGGTGGTATGAGTACCGTTACAATCGGTGACGTGTATCAAAAAAATGGTGTTATCCATGTAATCGATACCGTTTTAATGCCAAAATAATCACCCCTATAGTAATGTTAAACCGCATCGAAATGTTTCGATGCGGTTTTTTTATTTATTGCATAATGCTAAAATTCCATTTTATAGGCGATCAGTGAATTGGCATTGAATGTGGGTACGTATAGCATTTTGCTTTTCGGATCGTAGCCGATATCTGCAGTGTTCATTTTACCTCTCACATCCAAAAGCTTTTGCTTAGTGCCATCTTTCTTGATGTGGTAAATGATTCCTTCCCAGCAGGTAACAATAAAATTCCCCTTTCCATCAGGTTCGAGGCCATCGCCAGAAGCTTCCAAACCTTCAGCTATTTGAGTTGCAACTTTATGATTATCAAACTTTAATAATTTTGTACCTGACAACACATGAAGTTCATTGTTAATAAATTTTAAACCGTTAGCAGCTGTTACATTTTCCAAATAGATTTCGCTTTTGTTATTAATTATCCGATGAATTTTATTTGTTCTCGTATCTGAAACATAAATTATCCCACGTTTATCTATCGCAATATCATTCAGAAAAACTGCTTCCGGAACTCTTATTGTTGCGGTGATTTTAGCAGTGGCCGTATCGATCTCATGTACCACATCAAGGTCGGCTACATAAAGCTTTCCACTGTAAATTGCCATTCCTTTCGGCGCATTTAAACCCGTAATCCAGGTTGAATTTTTAGTGCTACCATCTCGATTTAAAATGGCGATACCCCCTTTGGCGTCTTTTTTATTCGCCGCACCATCAATCATCGATACATACATTTGTTGTTTTTGGGGGATATAAACAACCGATTCAGGTACAGCAAGCTGACCTTTAGACTTCCATATCTCTTTCAAACTGGTACTTTGAGCCTTTAGAGATAATGCAGCAAAAAGCAATGTAGTGGACAAAATGTATTTCATGTTTTGAATTTGGAGGATGATTAGCAAAATATAAAATTTAAAATCCCGATACAAACTTTTATGGAAATCACCCTTTGAGGTATTGCATCCTACCGTGATGTGTGGCAATTTTAGTAAAAATAAAAGAGGGTTATGTTACACAAAATACTAGTGCTGGTTATGATGCTTTCTCCTTGCGGTGAAACAGATGCACAAAACAAAAAAGTGGTTAAAAAAGCAATTGTGGTAAAGCAAGTTTCGCCATTATTTGTAGGCAATTATGAAGGAATCAATAATGCTAAAGCCATTTCAATTAATTTGAAAGCCGATGGAGCTAAGGTTTCAGGATCATTAATGATGAATGGAGAATCAGCGAAAATTTCGGGCATTGCTTCAAAAAATATTGCCAGTGGGAAAATTATCGAAGATATTAGTGGTAAAGTCTATGCTTTTAATGCAGAACGAAAATCAAACACAATATTCTTTTCGATTACTTTTCCAGAGTATAATAATCAGGTGGTTAAAATGGAGCTCACTAAAATCAATGCGCTAAACACTGCCATTTTAACCAAGCAAAGAGATTCGAGATTATTTGGCACCTGGCGCAACACCGAAGTCATCAGCAGTGGGAGTGGAGAGTTTTATTCATCTTTTTCTACCGATTATTTTCTTACGCTCAATGCGGATGGAAGCGCCTTTGCTTGGTCTGGAAAAAGCGCTGGCGGAACCAAAGATGTTATGGTTGATGCCAATGGAAATGGTAAAGCGCAAAAAATGGAATGGTACACGCAAGGTAAAAGTCTATTTTTTGTTGATACTTTAAGTAAAAAGCAATCATCGGTCAGCTTTTATGCGGAGCCAGCCCGAATGATGTTATCTACCAACAATAGCAAAAAGGTTTACCATCGAATGAAGTAATTTACTCTACTTCTGCATTAACTTTCTCTTCTGCCAGTTCAAGATCTTCTTGTGTGGCTTGCGGTTTTTCATTTTGGCTTTCTGCCTTCGGGTTATGTTGCAATTCCACGCACATAGGGAAGTGATCGGAGCCACAATTTTCCAGGCGTTTGATAGCGTTAAGCGTAAAATCTGTTGAACAAAAGATATGATCTAAAGGAAAACGCAAGAAAAAATAATTGGCATTAAAAGAGTTGAAAAATCCTCTGCCGCGTCTTGGGTCAAGCAATCCGCTAATTTTACCGAATAATTCAGTGGTATAACTCCAGGCGACATCATTCAAATCGCCCATCACAATCACTGGGTATTTATCATCTTTTGCTTTGTTTGCCACCAACAAAATCTCTTTGTCCCGCTCTGTCGATCGAGGATTTTCTTGCGGTACTGGTGGCTCGGGATGTAAACAAAACAATTTAATCAACTGTCCTGATGGTAATTTCACCAGAGTTTCCATAGAGGGAATATCACTTTTGACGAGGTAATTTACCTGACCATCAATTAATTCATATTTAGAGTATAACAGCATTCCGTAGGTATTTTCCAGCGGAATTTTAACTTGATGTGGATAATCGTTGCTTAGAAAATCCATTTCCTGCTGCCACCATAAATCGGTTTCTACCAATAGAACCACATCTGGCTTGCACTCGGCGATGATTGTAAGATATTCATTCGCTTTTCTATTCTCCTGAAAAACGTTTCCGATGAATAATTTTAGGGTAGAAGAAGTTTCCTTGTTTTTAGAATCAATAATCTGTTTTTTACCAAAAATGGTGAAGGGAATAATCAGATATAATAAATAAAAAAGGTTAAGCAATAAAGCAACTATAATAACGAGATCAACTGTGGTTTTTGGAAAATCAAATAAAAATATAATCCCAACCAGCACCAGGTTTAATGCCAGCTTTTGCAACCTTGGGTATTCAAACACCCTGAAAATCCAGAAGTCGTGACGGATGAACGGAATCAGTGTTGAAATGATAATCAACAAACTAAGAGAAAATAGAACTGAATGCATCAAATAGGAAAGTTCGGCAGGCGACCGAGCGCTTTAAGTTTAGTTTACAATTTTTAGAACGTATTTAACACCGCTTTGTTTGTTTTGACTGCGTGAAATACTTGATCCAACCTTGAATTTTTAATCTATCTGAATGTTCGACTGAAAAATAATGAAAATTTTCAAACCCCAACCTCAATTATAAATTCCTCAAGGGCATCTGTTTAATGTAAAATATGGCCAAAATTCTTGAAATTTAATTCATATTGGTTGTGCTTTCAGGATTTCTTAATATTTAATTAGCATAATTTGTAGCTTTGACAAAATGTCCCTTGAAAATCTGAACGATAGCGACGAATTAAGATACCTCGAATACTTAAAAAGTGGTCGCAGGGAGGGTTTTGACTTCATTTATTCCACCTATAGCCGGCTGCTATTGCCTAAACTACAGCGCATGGTTAAAAATAATGAAGTTGCTGATGAGCTTTTGCAGGATATTTTTCTCAAAGTTTGGATAAACAGGAATGATATCGACTTATCTAAATCTTTTAAAGGCTGGATTTTTACCATTGCGCAAAATACGGTTTATGGTTACTATCGAAAATTAGCCTTACACATTAAGATGCAAAAATACCTGATCGAAACCTTTGCAGAATTCTATAATCAAACTGAAGATTACATTTTTAACAAAGAACGTTACGCCTTATTAAATTCAGCGATAGATAAATTACCAGCGCAACGCAAGGAAATTTTTAAACTTTGTAGGTTAGAAGGTAAAAGTTATAAGGAAGCTGCCGAAATTCTAGCAATAAGTCCTTCAACTGTCAGTAATCAACTGGTAAACGCAACGAAATACGTAAAGCGATATGTTTTTTTTCATTCCCAGGAGTTTATTATGCTCTGTATTCTGGCTTATTTAAAAAAATAACAAAAAAAATCAAAGTGCGATAGTGTGTTTGTTCATCTCGTGCATAATATATAATGACAACGATGGAGAAAAACTCAATAAAACCAGAACTATTCGAAAGATTTATTGCTAATGAGAGCAATGCTGCGGAGCTTAACCAGCTTTTTCAGTATTTTGAAGTTGCTGATGAATTGGAGTTGAAAAACTTAATTGCCGCTGAAATTGAAAGTGGAGCCGAAGACTTTGATGCACTTGGAAACCAGAAGCGTCTGGATGCTGTTCATGCCAAACTTACTGAACATCTTTTTGAGAAGAAGAAAAGTAAAGTTTTAACCTTTGTAAGAACTGGCAGCTTGCTTAAAATTGCTGCAAGTCTCCTCATCATTTCACTATTTGGCTTACTGGCGTACAGGCTTTTAAATCCGGGTCACCAAATTACTCCAGGAACTGCAATTGCCACATTAAGTTTTGATGGTAAAAAGACTAGACTTGGGGTAGGACATGACACAACGATTTATCAGAACAATGGCATTCAGGTAAGTACAAAAGCCGATGGCACTATTGTTTACATGGCTGTAAATGCTGATTCGGCAACGGCCTCGAGGTTGAACACGCTGGAAACTCCGAAAGGTGGCGAGTACAAAGTTACTTTGGGCGACGGCTCAATTGTAATGCTAAACGCCGGCTCGAAGCTAACTTTTCCAACAGATTTTAGAGGAACTGAAAGGAAGGTTTCTGTCGAAGGTGAGGCCTTTTTCCAAGTGGTCAAAAATGCCGCAAAACCATTTATTGTCGCCATTGCTGGCAGTGAAATTAAGGTTTTAGGGACGCAGTTTAACGTAAGCAGTTACCCCGAAGATCGGGAAACAACCACAACACTGTTAGAGGGAAGCATTCGGTTTTCAAATGCTGGTCGCGAGGTTATTTTAAAACCAAACCAACAAGTTTCTGCAGGTTACAGCAAATTAGAGGTGAGAAATGTTTCGGCCGACGATTTTGCAGCATGGACCAAAGGTGAATTTTTGTTTAACGATGTTCCGCTGAATGTAGTGATGCAAAAACTTGGGCGCTGGTACAAAGTTGAAGTCGATTTAGCTGCGATGCCGCAGAAAAACCTCTACATCAAAATATCCCGCAAGGCGGATATTGATGAGGTTTTAGAAAACATTTCAAAAGCCACCGGTTACCAATTCGAGATCGAATCGAATAAGATTGTTTTAGAGAAGTAAGATACCCGTCGTCGTCAGTTAACAACCAACCAAACTAAATTTTATGACAAACCACTACTTTCGCTTCGTCCGATCGGGATGCGGCTATTTATTAAACTGGTCGGCATTTCTATGCATAGCGATGCTAGTTTCGCTAAATGTATCGGCGCAAAACAACCAGTACAATTTTGTTAAAGCACCGCTGAATACCGTTATTTCGGAAATTTCGACCAAAACCTCATATGAATTTGTATATGATGCGGAACTGGTGAAAAAAGCTAAGCCCATTAGTTTAAGCCTTAGTACCAACAGTATCAGAATATTAATGGATGCGGTGGTTAAGGGGCAAGATTTTACGTATGAGATTAACAACAACAAAACAATTGTACTAAAAGCGGTTGCTCAAAATCTGGAAGAATACACTGTTCATGGAATGGTTACCGATAGTATTGGTGGGCCGCTTCCAGGAGCATCGGTAAAAATCAAGGGTACCAATAAATATACCACCACAGATGGTAATGGGCATTTCAATGTGAATTTAAATAGCCAGTTTAATACTTTGGATATAAACTACATTGGATACCTCTCAACCACACAAAAATTTGATAGAAATGCTGCTTTGAGAGTGGTAACGGTAAAATTGAATGCAAATTCATCTTTGCTAGCTGATGTGGTGGTAAATGGTTTTCAATCTATTAGCAAAGAGCGATCAACTGGAGCAGCAACCATCATTGACGAGAAAAAGCTAAACGAAAATATTAATATTGACATACTTAGTGCGCTTGAAGGCCGTGTGGCAGGATTGGTTTATAATAAAAATCCAAACGGGCAGGGTCCTGATCAGCCAGTGTTAAGAGGGCAGGCTACATTTACAATAGTAGGAGGAAACGCTCCCTTAGTTGTAATTGATGGTTTGCCAACAGAAACCCCTTTAGAAGAAATTAATCCTTATGATATTGAATCAGTTACTGTTTTAAAAGATGGTGCTGCCGCTTCAATTTACGGATCAAGATCGGCAAATGGGGTGATTGTATTAACGACTAAAAAAGGAAAAGAGCCGTTTAAAATTTCTTTAAATACCGACTTTTTCATCGATACAAAACCGACTTTCGAAAGTATGCATTACGCATCAACTGCTGATATTGTAGATTTTGAAACAGATGTTTATAACAGAGAACGTGCCCGTTATGCCAATACTGAAACCATGTTTGCCGCTTATGGAACAGTTGCTAACGGAAGTATCAAATATTACAGTCCCTTATATCAGTTATTTAGAGATAGAGATGCAGGCAAAGTGTCCACAGATCAGTTTAACCAACAAATAACTTCTTTTAAAACCGCAGATTACTACGAGCAATATCGCGATAACGTATGGCAGAATGCTTTTCGTCAACGTTACAACTTGTCTTTGAGTTCAGCAGGTTCTAAATCGAATACTTTTGCATCCATCAACTACGATCGCTCTGCTGAACGTATAGTAGGAAATAACAGTCAAAAATTTACACTTTATTTCAAAAATACTTATAACATAAAAAAATGGTTATCAACCAACATCGGTTTTAATGGTGCTTACTCAACATCTACTTCAACTGAAGGAAGTTATGATTCTCATACCGCTATCTCCCCTCGATATGCTTTCATAGTAAATCCTGACGGGAGTTTGGTTTACTCAAATTATGTTAGTCTTCAGGACGGTATTGCGGGTTCTATTATTAATGGTGCAGTTGCAGGAGCACTTAGTAACATGCCACAATATAAATCATACCGATTTAATATTTTGGAATCGCTGAATGAAGGTTTAACAGATGTCAATACGGTTTCTTTAAGAGCTTTTGCCAACGTTCAAGCTAAAATTATGGATGGTTTGAATTTCTCCAGCCAGATTCAGTATGAAATGGGAACAACAAAATCAGAGCAGATTTACGATGTAAACTCCTATAAAATGCGAGCTGCATACAACGCATTAGTGAATTTTACCCCCGCTACCAATACTTACACATATGGATTACCTACAGGTGGTAGAATAAGCCAAAATATGCAGCAAAAAAACTCTTATACCTTTAGGAATCAATTGAGTTTTGATCGATCCTTCGGTGATGGAAAACATTCCATAGCTGCTATTGCAGGTACAGAGATGCGTCAAACCTTTTCACCTATCGGAATGAGCGATATTAGATATGGTTACGATCCGGTTACGTTAACATCAACAATAATTAATAATCAAATTGTGAGTCAAACAGGCTTACCGAGTTACATTTTTGGTGGTAATAAAACTCTCGGTATTGCTGGTCGAAGCTTCCAAGAAACTAAACACAGAAATCTTTCTTATTTTTCAAATGCCAGCTATACTTATTTAAATCGTTACAACGTAACTGGTAGTTTCAGGATAGATCAGGCAGATTTATTTGGAGCTGATCCAGAATTTAAAAACAGGCCATTATGGTCAGTTGGTTTAGGGTGGAACGCTAGCAACGAAAAGTTTATCGAATCGCTTGGTTGGGTTAATTTGCTCAAACTTCGGGCTACATATGGTGTAAATGGAAATCAAAATACGGAAACCACAAAGTTCTTAACTGCAAGAAGAGTTAATGATAATCTATTTACATCACTTCAATATTTAAACATTATTGGTTTGCCAAACCCGAAATTGAGATGGGAAAAGACAGAAACTTACAACTTAGGTTTGGATATGGCTTTCTTGGGTAATCGGCTACGCGGAACTATTGATTTTTATGATAGAAAAAGTACCGATTTAATGGTAACGACTGATTTAGATCCAACTGTTGGTACAGCATCATTAACCATTAATAATGGTATTTTAAGAAATAAAGGAATCGAGTTTACAGTAAATGGCGATTGGTTTAAATCAGGCGATTTGACGTTAAGTTCTACTTTTGTTTTGGGTTTTAATAGAAGTAAAATTGGCAGGGTAAATAGAGCGCTGGCAACTGCTACTTCATATGTAAGCTCTCCACAAACCTATTATACAGAAGGTACAGACTATAATACTTTGTATGCTTACCGTTATGGTGGTATGGTTAATGGTTATCCTTATTTCTTGGATGAAAATGGTAGGGCAACGCTCGAATTTGATGCGACGGGAACCCCAATAGTATCTACAAGTAGAGATATCAATAACTATGCTGCTTTGGTAAGTATGGGTTCTTTGATACCAACCTACAATGGGTCATTCTCTCAACGTGTTTCCTATAAAAATTTTGATTTAAGTGCCTTATTGGTTTTCTCTGGTGGCAACGTGATGAGAAAGGATGTGACGCCATTAGGTTCAAACGATATCTCCGATTTAGATATTACACAACGTTATAAAAACGGGATCACGCCTGAATTGCCGAGGTTATATGTTGATTATTCAGAAGCGATGCTAACGAGAGCGTCTACAATCTCAACTTTGTGGCAGAAAGCAGATGTGAATGTGGTGAAAGCTGATTACGTTAAACTGAGAAGTATTTCTCTTGGTTACAGTTTGCCAAAACAGTTTATCAAGAAGTTCAATATTCCATCAGCTAAATTTACGGCACAGGTTAACAATTTGTGGTATGCAAGTGCTGCCGGAGATGATATTGATCCAGAATCATATTCACTGAACTCGGGTACAAGAACCCTTCAAAATCCGAAATCATTTGTATTGGGCATCAACTTAACTTTTTAACGTCATGAAAAAAAATATAGCAATACTTGCATCTTTTCTAATTGTCTTCGCAATTTCTGGGTGTAAAAAATATACCGATTTAACGCCAAAAGGATCGTTGGTAATAGAGAATGCTCAAGATTATTATGAATTAGTTTCTTTTCCAAATAGAGCATATCTCATCAGTAATTTTCAATACCTGGTGGATGATATGTGGATTAAGGAATCCAATTTCATCGGTATTACGCCAAATATCAATACTGTCCATTTCAGTTTCAACGAAAATATTGATCGGGTATCAATGATCAGTTCATCTAACTTTTACGATCGTGCCTACTTATATATCAATCGCTGGAACACCATCATTTCATCAGTAGATGCAAGTAAGGGCGAACAAAACGTTAAAGATTTGGCCAAAGCTGAAGCCAAAGCATTGAGAGCCTTTGATCATTTTCTTTTGGTTAATGTTTATGCTAAAGCTTATAATCCGGCTACTGCGGCTACCGATGGTGGAATTTGCATCATGGATAAATATGATTTAGAGGCGCAACCTACCAAATCAACAGTGGCGCAGGTTTACGATTTCATTCAAAAAGATATCGATGAAGCTATTCCATTTTTACAGGTTCAGCCCAGCGATCCATATCATCCATCTTTGGCTTTCGCCTGGGCGCTAAAAGCGAAAATCCATTTGTTTAAAAGAGAAATTGCACAGGCAAAAGAAGCATGCGAAAAGTCACTTTCTTATAATAACCAGATTTTTGATTTAGTAAAATATACTATTCAAGGTGGGCCAGCTGTTGTGCCAATTATAGCACCTAATAATCCGGAAGTATTAAGTTATCAATACATTCAGGGCTACAACGAAACTAATTTTGGTTTTACCTGGTTAATTAGTCCTGAGTTAAGAGCTTTATTTGGAACAAATGATGCTCGCTTTAACATGTTTTTTAACACTACAAGCGCAAGCTTTTTGGATATTGGTTCTGGTGCTGCCTATTACAGTATCGCTTATACCCGCTTTTTTTATCCAACAGTGGGTTTGAAAACTACGGAGGTCTATTTAATGCAGGCTGAATGTTTGGCCCGTCAGAATGATTTGGCAGGAGCAATGGCCGTTGTAAATAAGTTGCGGGAGAAGCGTATTCTTTCTGGCACCATTAATCTTCCTGTTCCGGCAACGCGGAAAGAAACTATGGAAATTATTATCAATGAGCGGAGGAAAGAGATGGTGTTAGGCTTTAATCGCTTTTTCGATTTAAAAAGATTAAACACCGAAACAGAATATGCAAAGACAGTAGTTCGTACCTATCCTGTGGTGAACAAAACTGTTCCTCAGCAAACCTATACGCTCTTGCCAACATCAAGATTGTATGTGATTCCGTTTCCTCTTAACATTCTAAAGAAAAATCCAAACATAACTTTAAATACCGACGAAAAACTTCCGTTTTAAGATGAATTTTAAACAAATTTTACTTCCGATTTCATTTGCGCTCTCCCTAACAGCATTTGGTCAAAAACCGGTTGCAAAACCCGATAGCACAGTTAAAAAAGCTCCTGTTGAGTACAGCAAAATTATCCCTGCCAGTGCCATTGGGCAAGATGGACTTTTCAATGTTCGTCAGGTTGATCAAAAATGGTTTTTTGAGATTCCTGATAGTTTGCTCGGCAGATATTTGCTTGCCGTTACCCGGTATGTGACCACTCCTCAAGGATTTGGGAGTTTCGGTGGTGAAAAAGTGAACGAACAAACATTATATTTTCAAAAAGGGAATAGCAATAACTTGTTTCTTAAAGGTGTTGTTTATCGCCAGGAAGCTAAAAGCCTCGATGGACCTATCTTTCAAGCGATGATGCAATCGCAGGAAAGTCCGATTGTGGCCAGTTTCGATATAAAAGCCAAGAATCCGGTTACGGGAAATTATGTAATTGATGTTACCGATTTTTTTAAGAAAGACGTGGCCGTGGTTTCAATTTCTGCTGATGAAAAATCAACGAAAAAGTTAAATAGTTTAGCAGACGATCGTTCTTTTATTGAGAAGATATCATGCTATCCAATTAACACCGAAATTAAAACCACCAAAACATATGCCAGTGCTGGTTTGGGCATTCCTGCCGGAGCTTTAACTGGCGCCGTTACCCTCCGTTTAAATACCTCCTTTATTCTTTTGCCAAAAGTGCCCATGAGAAAGCGTATTTCTGATGAGCGGGTTGGATATTTCAATAACAAATACATCCTTTTTGATGATGACTATCAACGTACGCAAACCAAATATTTGGTGCAACGCTATCGCTTAGAGCCGAAGCAGGAAGATATTGCAAAGTACAAAAAGGGCATTTTGGTTGAGCCAAAAAAACCAATTGTCTATTATATAGATCCGGCCACACCAAAAAAATGGCGTCCTTATTTAATCCAGGGGATAAACGATTGGCAAAAAGCATTTGAGCAGGCGGGTTTTAAAAATGCCATCATTGGTAAAGAATGGCCTGTTGCAGATACGACGATGAGTTTAGAGGATGCCCGCTTTTCGGTGATCAGATATTACGCTTCGGAAACGCCGAATGCCTATGGTCCACGAATTAGCGACCCTCGCAGCGGTGAAATTATGGAAAGCCATGTGGGTTGGTATCACAATGTGATGAAACTGGTGCACAACTGGTATATGATTCAAGCTGGTCCGCTAGATAAAAGAGCGCAAAAAATGCAGTTTGATGATGAATTGATGGGGCAGTTAATTCGCTTTGTTTCCTCACACGAGCTTGGGCATACGCTTGGATTAAGGCATAACATGGGTGCAAGCAGCCAAACTCCGGTAGAAAAACTTCGTGATAAGGCTTGGGTGGAAAAGAACGGACACACGGTTTCGATCATGGATTATGCCCGCTTCAATTATGTGGCGCAGCCTGAAGACAATATTTCTCCAAAAGGCATTTATGCCCGGATTGGTGCCTACGATAAATGGGCAATAAACTGGGGCTACCGATATTTTGATGGTCAAAAAGATGAATATGCAGAGGAAAAGTTGTTGGATAAGATGACCACCGATACCCTCACCAATAACCCAAGATTATGGTTCGGAGGTGAAGGTAAAGATGAAGACCCACGTAGCCAGTCGGAAGATTTAGGTGACGATGCCATTGTTGCCAGCGACTACGGAATCAAGAATTTGAAGAGGGTAGTGGCTAATCTGAAACATTGGACATATGAACCTGGAGATCAGTATAATAACCTGGCTGAGCTTCACAAGGAAGTTGTTAAGCAATACAGTCGTTATTTGTACCATGTAATGAAAAACATTGGCAATCGCTACGTGACTACCCGAAGTGTAGATGAAAAAGGAGTGGTTTACAGTGAGGTTCCTAAAAAGAAAGTGAAAAGCGTGGTGAGCTATGTTGGTCGCCAGGTTTTTGAGGCACCACTTTGGATGTACCCGACTGATCTGGCTAAATACATCGATTTAAAGCCCATGGAACAAATTTCTGATCAGCAATCGCAGATGTTAAATATGTTTCTTAGTCCGGGGATGCTTTATAACTTAAGTCAAAAAGCACTAACCTCTGCTAATCCATATCCCGTAAGTGAATTTCTGGATGATTTAATGGTAACAGTTTGGAAAAAACCTTCACTCGATATTCAGCAGGATACCTATTTAAGGAATTTACAGCGTTCGTATGTAGAAAAAGTAGGCATGGTCATCAACCCAAAAGATGTTGCAGATGGTAAGATGATGAGTAGTGCCCAGCGGAGCGATATTCGGCTGGAAGCATTGGCGCATATTAAAGCCCTCAGAAGAAAGTTAGAGGAAATCATCCCACAAACAACGGGCATAAATAACCTTCATTTGCAAGATATGCGCATCGAAATCGATAAAATTATTAAAAAGACAACCATAAATCCATAACATGAAAAAATACATTTTAACAGGTTTGCTTTCTATTGCTGCCTTTGGCTTTTCGGCATCTGCCCAGGTAAAAACATCGGCACAAGAAGTAGCTACGCCAGAACTGGCAGAGAAAAGGGAATTACTTAAAAAGCAAGTGATCGCAAATTATTTAGGTATGAAAAATAGCCTCGTGCTTTCTGATGAGAAAAAAACAGCTGCTTTTGCCAAAGAATTCTCTAATTCGCTTACGTTATTCAAGTTTAAAAAACTGACGCTAGAGGAGATGAACAACGCGACAGTTGCCAGACAAAGCATTAAAGCGCTTTCAGATAGCATCATTGTCGCTCCATCTATCAATGAACAGAGAAAGCTGATGGAAAAGCTGTCGACTAAGTTTTGGGCAAATATCGAAAAGTATAAACCAGCAAACATTGTTCTTTATCAGCAAAAATGCCCTATGATGGGAACAACCTGGGTGAGCGATGAAAAGAAAATTGCAAATCCTTATTACCCTAAAAATATGCTGACTTGTGGAGAGGTGATTGCGGAGAAATAACAGAAAGATTTTAAATAATAGTTAATGATAGACTGCTGCAGAATAACGGATGTTTTCTGCAGCTTTTTAGTTTTCGGATTTCCTCTTTATATTGTTACCAATCGTGGGATTTGTTGTTGCACATGATTGATAGTTTAAACTATCTTTGTTCTAGAAAGACTATTGTGAATTAAAGATGAACGAGATTGGAAAATTGCTTAGCAAAATAATTGCTGAAGACCGAATCAAAACCAGGTTAATCGATCTGGTTTCATACGCTTCGGATGCCGGATTTTATTACTTGAGACCAAAAGCAGTTGTTCAGCCTATTTCTATAGATGAAGTAATCACGTTGTTCGGATTTTCCCATCAGTATAACGTTCCCATTACTTTTCGTGCTGCGGGTACAAGTTTATCAGGTCAGTCGGTTTCTGATGGTATTTTGGTCGATTTAAGCCAATACTGGAACCTGGTTCGGGTAGAAGACAGTGGCGAGCAAGTTCGCGTGTATCCAGGCGTTACAGGCGCTGTCGTCAATTCAGAGTTAAAAAAATACTCTAAAAAAATTGGGCCAGATCCGGCCAGTATTAACTCCGCCATGATGGGTGGAATACTGTCAAACAACGCAAGCGGAATGTGCTGCGGTGTTAGTAAAAATTCTTACCACACTATTAAGTATATCAACTTCGTTTTACCGAATGGTAAGCGATATTCAACGGAGCAGAAGGATGATTATGTGCGTTTTGAAAACGAGTGTAAAGACATCTGTTTGGGCATCCTGGCGTTAAAAGAGCAAATCACATCTGATAAGGAAATTTTCAATCTCATCAGAAATAAATATAAAACCAAAAATACGGTAGGTTATTCGGTAAATGCCTTTATCGATTATGCTCATCCGCTGGATATTCTCGCCCATATTTTGATTGGAGCGGAAGGTACGCTAGGATTTATTGCTGAAGCAGTACTTAACACCGTGCCAGATTATCCGCTAAAAACCACGGCTTTGCTGTATTTTCCAAATATTTATGCCGCTTGTAATGCAATTGTTCCACTAACGCATTCTGGTGCTGAAGCTGTGGAGCTGATGGATCGGGCATCACTCCGCTCTGTGGAAGATATTAAAGGTGTTCCAACAATTCTTAAATCATTACCAGAGGAGGCTGCAGCGCTTTTGGTCGAGTATCAGGATCATACGCAAACTGCTATTGATTTTAAATTAGCACAATTTCTTGCCGTTGCTGATGCACTTGAACTTATGCTGGCACCAGAGTTTACTAACGATCCTATTGAGCAGGCATTTTTATGGAAGATCAGGAAAGGGATGTTCCCCTCTGTTGGTTCTGTTAGGGCAAGCGGTACAACCGTAATTCTGGAAGATATTGCTGTGCCTGTAGCTGAATTGGGAAATGCTATTTTAGACCTGCAAGCGCTTTTTAGTAAGTTTGAGTATAGCAATGCGATTATTTTTGGCCACGCTAAAGATGGAAATATTCATTTTGTAGTAACGCAGGCATTTGAAACAGCAACTGAAATTGACCGTTACGATCGTTTTTTACGTGATGTAGTTACACTGGTAACTGAAAAATATAAGGGTGCGCTTAAGGCAGAACATGGAACGGGCAGGAACATGGCGCCATTTGTTGCAACTGAATGGGGTGAGGGAATTTACCAGGTGATGAAGGCGTTGAAACAACTGATTGACCCACGAAATCTGCTAAACCCTGGAGTAATCATTAATGAAGATAAACATGCCCATATCAAGAACTTAAAAGATCTACCTAAGGTTGAAGAAGAGGTTGACAAATGTATGGAATGTGGCTTTTGCGAATACAAATGCCCGAGCAGAAATATTACCTTAACCCCTCGACGTCGGATCGTAGTGAGACGTGAGTTACTTAAGCTAAAGCGAAATAACGATAATGCTACTTACAAGGAGCTTCTTAAGGAGTATGAATATGACGGACTGGAAACCTGTGCCGTTGATGGCCTTTGTGCAACGGCTTGTCCGGTGGATATTAATACAGGTTCATTAATAAAGCGTTTGAGAAGAGAAAGCCATAGCAAATTTGCTAACGGGCTGGCCCTGATGGTTGCCAAAAATTTTAAGCCGGTAACTTCTATTATTAAATTCGGCATTGAAGTTGCTTCCGGAATGAATTCGGTATTTGGTGCAAACGCCATGACTAACTTAACTAAGGGCGCCAGAAAGATAATTCCTGGAGTGCCGCTTTGGTCGAACCAAATAAAACCGACCCATGCAAAAGGAAGCAGGATATCAAAATCAAATGTTAGTGATGCCCCAACTGTAGTTTATTACCCAACCTGCATCAGCAGGACCATGGGTGGAGCGGTAACGGATCAAAAAAATATTATCGAAACATTTCTTCAGGTTTCCGAAAAACTAAATATCAACTTCCATATTCCTCAAAATATTCAGAACACATGTTGCGGGCAAATCTTCTCATCAAAAGGTTTCAATGAGGCGTTCAAACATACTGTGAATGATACGGTTAATAGATTATGGGAGTGGAGTGAGGGTGGCAAGAACCCGATTGTTCTAGACATTACTTCCTGTACTTATACGCTTCAAGAATGTCGCCCTTCTTTAACTGAGGATAACAAAGTTAAATATGATGCTTTAACCATAATTGATAGTGTAGACTATATTTTGGATTATTTATTGCCAAGGGCAAATGTGGTGCGTAAGAAAAACAAGATTGCGCTCCACCCGGTCTGTTCCTTACAAAAAATGGGTTTAGAAGGTAAGTTTGTAAAGATCGCCCAGCAACTGGCTGATGAAGTGCTGCTACCTGTTCATTCGGGTTGTTGCGGAATGGCCGGCGATCGTGGATTTCTTTTCCCTGAACTTACGGCTTCTGCGACATTGCCTGAGGCAACAGAAGTAAAAAAAGACAATTATGAAGGTTACTATTCTTCTGGTAAAACCTGCGAAATAGCAATGTCTGAGGCAGTCGGGAAAAATTATGAGTCTATTATTTACCTTTTGGCAGATTGTATTTAAAAAATCTTCTGATCTTTCATATTTAAAACCATGCTTAAATACGCCTTTACCTTAATCGGCTTGTTAATTTGTTTTTCTTCTTGTGCACAAATGGAACAAGATGGTCCTTATCTAGTTAAAGAAGGCAATAAAGTTATTTCCCGATCAATTGTAAACGATGTCGTCAAGATCGATACCTTGAACGAAACGGATTCAATCCCCGTTTCTTTCTCAGCTAATCCAGATTGGAATTTCAAATTTCGCCTTCGTAAATCTATTTCTATACCAGCAACAAGCTATAAATCGGTAGATAAATTCTTAGTTCTTTCTGATATCGAAGGAGAATTTGAAGCGTTCAGAGCGCTAATGATCGCCAATAAAGTGATGGACGTAAACTATAACTGGATTTTTGGTAAAGCACATGTAGTAATTTGTGGCGACCTGTTTGATAGAGGTAGAGACGTGATTCCATATTTATGGTTGCTCTACAGATTAGAGGCAGATGCAATAGAGAAGGGTGGCTTTTTGCATGTACTATTGGGGAACCATGATGTGATGAACATGGCTGGTGACTTACGTTATTTAGCCAGCAAGTACCCTGCTTCAGCTCAATTATTTGGAGTTGCGTATGGTGATTTAATTGGAGAAAGCACCGAAATTGGAAAGTGGCTGAGGAGCAAAAATGCGGTAGAAAAGATTGGAAATCGTTTATTTTTGCATGCTGGTATATCTCCGGAAATAAATGCGGCAGACTTAACTTTGGCAGAGCTTAACAAGAGATGTAGAGCATTTTACGGTATGCCAACTAAACAATTAAATGATGAAGGTACGTTGTTAATGAGTAGCAAAGGCCCATTTTGGTTTAGAGGATATTTCGGTGAAAATAATGTAGCCGTTTCCACTGTAGATTCTACGTTGAAAAAGTTTGGGGCAAAACAGATTTTTGTTGGTCATACCATTACAAAACAAAATATTGCCGCTTATTACAATTTCAAAGTAATTGGTGTTGATGTAGATCAGCATCGTGGAAATACAAAAGCAGCACTTTTCATTGGCGATGCAGGTTTTGTTGTAGATGATAAGAATTTGCGTGAACCCATAAAGTTGGCTCAATAGCATTTCGGTACAGTAATAGATTTAGAAATCGGAAAAGCTAAATTTGTCAGCTATAAACACACATTCCTGACGAATAAATTGCTTTGATCCCTTACCTTTGCGGTACTAACAAAATCATCCATATTCATCTTGATTACTAAAGGCAAACGAGTAATTTCATCTATCACCTATTTTTTTCTTGGAGAATATTTTTCAGATGCGCTGCGCACCACGCTCACAGTGATCATTCCGATTATATTTTTCTTTTATCTTGGAAATAGGGAAGCTGCAACCGGTATTGGCGTAGGTGCATTGCTCATTAGTTTAACAGATTTGCCCGATAACCGTTTTAATAAGTTTAGAACGGCTTTATTAAGTCTTGCGTTTTTCTCATTTACCACTTTTCTGGTTTCACAGGTGTTAGATTATCCTATTTTTAAGGCCCTTGTGATTACCTTTCTGGCCTTCGCATTTTCACTTCTAAGTGTTTACGGTCAAAAAATGGGTTTGATAGGAACCATGTCGCTTATTGTATGCGCCTTTGTAATGGGGCTTCATCCGCCACGGCCAATTTATTTTAGTGGATACATGTTACTTGGAGGAATTTGGTATTACATGATCAGTTTGATTCAGACAGTCATCAGACCGTATCGTTCGTTGAATCATGCTATTTTTGAGTGCCTGATGGCTAGTGCCGAATTTTTAAAGGCAAAAGCTAAAAATTATGATCCCAGTATCCCGCTGGATCATCAACAAAAGGAGATCATCAAACTTCATATTCGTGTTAATCAAAAGCACGAACTGATCCGGAATTTGCTTTTAACTGATCGCTATGCAATGGATCCAGAGAATAACAACGGACAAATTTTGCTGGCCCGGGCCGGCTTTCTTATTGATTTGTATGAGCAACTTAACGCGGTGCATTTTGATTACGAAAACGTGAGGCAAACCTTGGCGGGAACTGATGTGCTGCCGTTGATTGCCAGTTTGATAGCTGAACTTGCAGAAGAAATTGAAGCGCTTGAGCAGCAGATCCGTTCAAAGAATAATCGACCAAGTTCATCAAAAGAGGTGAGCAGGTTTTTAGAAAGTAGAGTACTTTTGATCCAAAAACTTCCAGCGCTTACTGAAACTCAAACAGAATTTGTCAAAAATGTCTTAGCAAATGTCGACGAGATCAGCAGTATTATAGCTTCCATTCGTAATAAACAAACTTTTACTGCGCACCACAAAGCTGGTCGTGAAAAAATTGCTTTTCCTCGTTTTTTAAGTTCCGACCGTTTTGCCTTAAGTGATCATCTCACTTTAAAATCACCGATTTTTCGCTTTTCTTTGCGGATGGCGATTTGCTTTCTTTTTGGTTTTATCTTAATCAGTCAATTTCAAGATAGTAAATATAGCTACTGGCTGTTTCTAACCCTGGTAATTGTCGCCCGCCCAAAATTTTCCATCACCTGGAAACGAAATTTTCAAAGACTCAAAGGCAGTTTAGGGGGGATTGTAATTGGTTTGGTGTTGGTTTACATCATTAAAAGTCCGGCAGTTCTGTTGTGTACTTCTGCAATTTGTCTGCTTGGTTTTTATGCTTTCAACAGAATCAATTATACCATTAGCGTGCTTTTTATTACGCCTGCAGTTATTCTTACTTTAGGGAGTTATCATGGTCATTTTGATCATATTGTAAATGCTAGAATCTTATATACCGCTATCGGATGTGCCATAGCGATTATGGCTACTTATCTTTTTCCCATCTGGGATAGCAAAAACCTACATCAAAAGATAAAGGAAGCAGCAGATGCCAGCTTGAAGTACTTCATGATCGCCACAACGGAATCTAATCAGGGTGAAAATACGGCGAGACTCGCACGCAAGAATGCAAACCTTAGCCTTTCAAGCTTGTCTGAGTCTATCGAATCTGCCAGTCAGGAACCTCAGCAATCGTCAATAGATTTGAAGAACTTCTACGAGTTGCAGGTGATCATTTATAAAATTAATGCTATGGTTACTTCTATCTTTTTATCAGGAGAAAGAGTCAATCAAAATTTTAATGATCAAATATTTAACGAGATCCATTTCAATCTAAACTTAAGTTCGGAAAGTTCTGTTAATAGACTTGAATCTAATCAACAGTCCATCGGCGAAGTAGTTGGCAATAATGCATTGTATCAAAAATTACTTATCATTCTATCCTTATCTGCTAACCTTAACGAGTGCTACAAAATCAGCTAATTGATTTTTACATCAATATGCATTTTCGCATAAACAGATTCAATACGTATTTGTTATTATTACGTTTTTAAAGGAGATACAAAATGGATTTAAATCTAAAAAATAAAACAGCTTTTATCAGCGGCTCAACAGCTGGTATTGGTTATGCTATTGCCGAAAGTTTTTTAAAAGAAGGGGTCAATGTAATTATCAACGGAAGATCGAAAGATACTGTTGATACTGCCGTAGAAGACTTGAAAAAAACTACTGGAAGTAACGCGGTAAGTGGAATTGCTGCAGATTTTTCAAAGGTAGAAGAGGTGAATGATTTAATCGCTGCTTTGCCACAGATTGATATTTTAATAAATAACGCCGGGATCTTCGAACCAAAATCATTTGAAGAAATTAATGATGAAGATTGGTTTCGCTTTTTTGAAGTGAATGTGATGAGCGGAATTCGTTTATCACGTCATATTTTTCCAAAGATGCTGGAAAACAATTGGGGTAGGATTATCTTCATTTCCAGTGAGTCTGCTGTGTTCATTCCCGATGAAATGATCCATTATGGAATGACAAAAACCGCCCAATTGGGTGTGAGCAGAGGTTTAGCTGAGCTAAGCAAAGGTACAAATGTTACCGTAAATTCAATTTTGCCTGGACCCACAAAATCAAAAGGTGTTGGAGGCTTTATTGAAGATTTAGCAAAAAAGGGAAATATCAGTATCGCCGAAGTTGAAGAAGATTTCTTTAAAAACATGCGTCCAACGTCGTTAATCCAGCGGTTTTTGGATGTAAGTGAGATTGCCAATGCAGTAACTTATTATTCAAGTCCATTGGCTTCTGGCACAAACGGGGCAGCAATACGTGTAGAAGGCGGCTTAATCCGTTCAATTTTATAACATAACACATTAGAATATAATTATGAATACTGAAAAAGCCATATTAGCAGGAGGTTGTTTCTGGGGGGTAGAGGAATTGATCCGTCATCAACCAGGCGTAATTTCAACAGTAGTGGGTTATACTGGCGGCGACGTGCCGAATGCTACATACCGAAATCATGGCACCCACGCCGAAGGAATAGAAATTGTATTTAATCCTGAAGAAATATCATATCGAAAATTATTGGAGTATTTTTTTCAAATTCATGATCCGACAACAAAAAACCGTCAAGGGAATGATGTAGGTACATCTTATCGTTCGGCGATTTTTTATCTGAGTGAGGATCAAAAAAATACGGCGCTTGAATTGATTCAGGAACTCGAAAATTCGGGCAAATGGCCTGGAAAGTTTGTTACAGAGGTTGTTCCTGCCGGAGATTTCTGGAATGCGGAAGAAGATCATCAGGATTACTTGCAAAAAATTCCTTATGGTTATACCTGCCACTTTGAAAGACCAGATTGGAAACTGGATTAACAAGCAGCGGGCATATCAAAAACATCGATGTCATCCTGACCTTCTAGACGGATTTATTAAAATTTCCTGAAGCAATGTTTAGATGAGCTCAAATGACAATATTAGAAAAAAATTATTTTAATCGACAAAGCCTTTCGGGTTCCGAAAGGCTTTGTGCTTTTATGCCTGTGCAGGATTAATCTTTTCAACTTTCTTCTTGTACGACCAGTAGAATACGATCGGATAAACAAAAAGGTTGAAAAGTGTATTGGTAATTAAGCCTCCTATTACAACAATGGCTAAGGGTTTCGAAGCTTCAGATCCAATTCCGGTTGATAAAGCAGCGGGCATTAATCCAATCGCTGCCATTAAAGCAGTCATTAAAACTGGTCTGAATCTACTTGCAATACCATCTCTCATGGCATCGGTAAATGTCCAGGTTTCGTGGTGTTTCAGTTCGGCAATATTGGTTTTGAAACGGGTAATCAGAATTACTCCATTTTGTACACAGATCCCAGATAAGGCAATAAAGCCGATACCTGCAGAAATGTTAAAGTTTACACCTGCAAACAACAAAGCCAAAATTCCACCAATCATGGCAAATGGAACATTGTTTAATACCAGCAAAGCATCTCTGATATTTCCGAAAAGGACAAACAGAATGAAGAAGATTAGCAACAAACTCACTGGAACGGCTTGCGATAATCGGGAAATGGCTCGTTGCTGATTTTCAAAATCTCCAGCCCATTCTAGTTTGTACTCTTTAGGAAGCTTTATTTGTGCATTTACCTTTTGTTGTGCTTCCGCAACTACGCTGCCCATGTCTCGACCACGGATGGAAAATTTAATGGCGCCGTAACGTTTGTGTTTATCGCGGTAAATCATGCTCGGTCCGGTAATTTTTCTGATGCTCGATATTTCACCAAGTTGTACATTTGAACCTGATAAAGTCGGTATCCTTAGTTTACAGATCGAACTTTCATCATTCCTGAAATCTTCTGGATAGCGAATAATAAGGTCAAACTTTCGCTCACCTTCATAAATTTGCGTGGCTGCTTTACCGCCAATTGCCATTTCGATAACCGCATTTGCATCAGCAGTGCTCACCCCATAAAGTGCCATTTTCTTTTGATCGAGGTTAATTTGTAACTCTGGCTGACCAAGATTGCGCAAAATTCCAAGGTCTTCGATGCCCTCAACTGTTTTTAAAATCTTTTCAATTTTTTCTTCTTCCTGTTCGATGAATTCGAAGTTTTCACCAAACATTTTTACCACAATAGATCCTTTGACGCCGGAAACGGCTTCTTCCACATTATCAGAAATGGGTTGCGAAAAGTTGAGACTGATGCCTGGAAATGTTTTGAGCTTCTCCTGCATCCGTTCAATCAGTTGCTCTTTGCTCTGTTTTCTTTTCCATTCTTTCCGTGGATAAATATCGACGTGAAATTCCATGTTGTAAAATCCCGTTGCATCGGTACCATCGTTCGGTCGGCCAGTTTGCGACATGACCTGTTTAACCTCTTCAAAGCTTAAAAATATCTTTCTCATATCATTAGAAAGCTTTTTGGTTTCGTCTAAAGAAATACTCAGCGGCCCTGTTGCCCGAACGTAAATAGAGCCCTCGTCTAAGCTCGGCAGAAATTCTGTGCCTAAAAACTTAAAGCTAAATGCGCCCATCAGCAACACGATAATAGAGATGGAAAAAACCAATTTTTTCTTGCTGAAACAGATATTGTAAAATTTTAGGGTGGCTTTGGTCATCCATTCCAGAAAAACATTATGTTTTTCTTTTACATTTTTCTTCAGCAATACACTCGCCATCGCAGGCACCAATGTAAAGGTTAAAATAAGCGCACCTAACAGCGCAAAACTCAGTGTCCAGGCGAGTGGAGAAAACATTTTGCCCTCTACTTTTTCAAAAGTGAAGATCGGCAACAAGCCCGTAATGATAATCAGTTTGGCAAAAAGGATTCCCTTACCATTTTCCATACATGCTTTTTTGATGAACCCGAGCTTGCTCATTTTGTTAAAACGATCCATGCCCAGTTTCTTTGCCCGCATATCCAGGGTAACAAAAATTCCTTCGACCATTACCACTGCACCATCAATAATGATCCCGAAATCGATCGCCCCCATAGATAACAAATTTGCAGGCATTCCTTTCAGTTTAAGACAGATAAACGCAAATAAAAGCGCTAACGGAATGATGATTGATACGATTAGCGTGGTTCGCCAATCGGCCATAAAGAGGAAAACGATTAAAGTAACAAATAGGATTCCTTCGAGCATGTTTCCCATTACTGTGTGTACAGAATAGTTAACCAGATCTTCCCGGTCGTAGAAAGGCTTGATCTTCACATCGTCGGGCAGGATCGAGCCGTTAATTACATTGATTTTCTCTTTTAAACGGGCAATTACTTCACTCGGATTGCCACCTTTGCGCATCACCACAATACCTTCAACTACATCTGGATCATAATCTCTACCTACCTGACCTAATCTCGGCAAAGCCGATTCCGCAACTTCGGCAATTGTTTTTACGTAAACCGGAGTTCCGTTTACGTTATCCACTACCACGTTTCTAATCTCATCTATATTGTTGAGCACACCGATTCCACGCACCACGTATGCCTGCCCGCTTTGAACAATAACGTCGCCGCCTACGTTGATGTTACTTTTTGAAACAGCTTCAAAAAGTTCGGTAGCCGTTACGCCATATTGAATTGATTTCTGAGGATCAACTGTGATTTGGTAGGTTTTTACCTCTCCGCCAAAACTAACTACGTCAGCAATGCCTGATACGGATAGGAGTTCACGCTGGATCACCCAATCCTGCAATGTTTTCAACTCCCGAACCGATTTCTGATCACTGCTTAAAGTGTAGCGAAAAATTTCTCCCGTGGGTCCGTATGGCGGCTGCACCTCAGGCTGGATTCCCTCAGGCAAATCGGCTTCATCCAGGTGGTTGTTTACCTGAACCCTCGCTTCGGCGTAATCAACATCATCTTCAAAGCTCACTTTAACTATCGATAATCCAAATAAGGATGATGAACGAATGCTGGTTCTTTTTTCGGTTGGATTCATCGCAATTTCCAGTGGCCTACTTACGAATTTCTCTACCTCTTCGGCACTTCTGCCTGGCCACTGCGTAATAATAGTAATGTTGGTATTGGTAACATCAGGAAAGGCATCTATTGTGGTGCTTTTGAAGCTGAAATAACCGGCCAGGACGAGGATGAACGTGGCGAAAAATATAAAATATTTATTTTTCAGCGCAAAGCCGATGATACTTTTAATGAATTTGTTCATGATTAAAGTTTGATGATGAAGGGATTTTACTGGGTTTTCAGGTTTTCAAATAAGAAAACTTGTTTCGACGCAATTACACGATCGCCAGCTTTCACACCCTTGCTGATAAAGATCTTGTCGGCAGTTTTGCGGCCAATTTCGATCTCTTGAATGCGGACCTTATTATCGCTGCTTAATAGTAAAACATAATTTTTATTCTCATCAAAAATTACCGCCCTAGCGTTTACCACAGGTAAATTTACATCCGAACTAGCTGAAACCCTTACCGTACCGAGCATACCTGGCTTCAATAAAAAATCAGGATTTGCAATGATAACCCTTGCGTTCATAACCTTGCTATCTTGATCTATCAGGTTATAAATTTTGTCGATTTTTCCCTTAAAAGTTTTCTCCGGATAGGATAGGGTCGACAAATTCACTTCATCGCCAGCTTTAATTCTTGAGATATCCGATTCGTAAATGTTAATCATTGCCCAAACATTAGAAAGATCAGCAACTGTAAATAAACTTTTGTCGTTATCTCCACGCAACTGCATATTATCGTTAACTTTTTTTTCGATCACGAAGCCATTCAATGGCGATTTTATGGCATATAAACCCGTGCTACTACCTCCGTTTATTTTTAAAACAGAATTGGCCCTTTTCAGCTCCGCTTTCTTAATTTGATAATCGTTTTTCGCTTCTTCTAATTCTTTAGCCGATGATAAACCACTTTCATAAAGTTGTTCGGCTTGCTTAAAAGTTCTATCTGCGGTTTTAAGTTCAGCTTCGGCGGCAATTACTTCTTTATCAAAGCCAGCCATTTCAGCACTGTTTACTGTTGCCAGGATTTGTCCAGCCTTAACCTGGTCACCTAAATGCACATTTACTCGGTTTACCGAACCGCTAACCATGGGGAAGAGCTCTGATTTTCTATCTTCATTGGCTGTGATTTTAGCAGAAAATATAATGTCTGCTTTGCCATCTGCCTGCTGAACAGTGTCGATAGTAAGCCTGTTCAACAGCGAATCTGTAATGGCGAATTTTTCAGATGGAGGCACTGCTTTTTTATCACTACAGCCAAAGCCGAAACTTACTGCTATTAATAGAAGTGCCTTAATGATATTTTTTTGAATGGTTTGCATAATAATTAGTTAAAAATGTTGGTGCCGGTAACGTAGTTTAATTCCTCTCTCGAACTCATTCTTTCGAATTTCAGATTGTTTATTTGCAGGATATTTTCCTTGTAGGATTCATATAAATCGAGGAATTCGATCAAACTAATGTTTCTTTCTCTGAAGTTTTTGATTAACCCATTGATCAGTTTATCAAATTCGCCATTGAAGGCAGGATCGATTTCTAAATAAAGTTTTTCATTTCTCAACGCAGTGCGATAGCTGTTAAAAACCTCGTTCGATAGTAAGATCTCCTGCTTTGTTATATTCGAAGTAGCAGCATCAATTTCAACTTTAGCCTTTTTAATTTCTCCCTGGTTTCTATTGAATAAGGGAATAGGAATCTTGAGGCCAATACCCATATATTTTTCCGGATAATTGCCTTTTAAATCGTAAGACAATGAGATTTCGACATCAGGAATGGCCATTGCTTTTTGAAGCTTTAAATTGAGTTCGTTATATTCAAGATCAGTTTTGGCAAGCTTTAAATCTGCCCTGTGTGTTCTGGCAGAGTCGAGCAGATTGGAATAGCGGATTTGATTTAAGGAAATATCCTTTTCCGCTTTTTCTGGAAGTTCTAAAACCAGGGAAGCATTGGGTTCCAGGCCACACAATAACCTTAAATCTTTGTAATGATCTTCTAAATCATTCAGCAGGTTTACCCTTTCTGATTTTAAACCAATAATTAATGATTTTATTCTGATTACATCTTTTAGTGCAACATTACCCACTTTCAACTGCAAATTGTAAGCCTTTAATAGGCTTTCAGTCGATTTGATCTGTTCATCATAAACCTTTATCGTTTGGTTGGAGAAGTAAGTCTTGTAAAAAGTATTGCGTAACTCAAACTTAAGTGTGCGTATCAAATCGAAATATTCCAGTTCCGCCAATTTTACGCCTGTTTGGGCAAGCTTAATGTTTTTGTTTCGCTTGCCGGCGAGTTTAATTAATTGAGAAACTGAAGCCGCATATTGCCCATACTCAAAGGATGTTTGCAGGAATTTCTTTGTTTCGTGGTTGTAAAAAAGATTTTCGTATTCAAGCTCCGGATTATCGAAAAGCTTTGCCGTAATTACTTCGGCTTTGGCGGCATCTATTTCGTAATTACGGGATAACAGGTCAAAATTATTCTTTAGAAAAAGAACTTCGGCCTGTTTCAAATTGAGCTTTAAAGTGTTAGTTTGTGCTAAGCTTAGCTTGGTAGAAACAGTAATTATAAAAAGTAGAAAAATACTTATTCTCATCATGCGGCAAAACTATCTTTGCCGAATTAAACAGGAATTAAATCGAAATTAAAAGCGGATTAAAATAAAGGTAGGGTAATAATAAAAGCACTTTTTTGAGTGCTTGAGCTTGAAATCTCAATTTTTCCTTTAAATAGGTGTATAATTTTTTGAGCCATATATAAGCCCATTCCTTCACCGGTTTTCCCTAATTCTTTAGAGCGGGTATAAAATGGTTTAAAAACTTCTTCTTGCTCCAAAGCAGAAATTCCTTTTCCCTGATCACTTATTTTGACAACTAAATTTTGACCATTTCGCTCCAACGTACAGGTTACCTTTTTGTTTTCGGAGAACTTAAAGGCATTTGAAATAATGTTATCAAACACAATCTGCAGTAACACAATGTTTGCCGATACCTGTAGCTGGCTGCTAGCCAAATTATTTATTATTTCAATCTCCAGATTTTTTTGATGCTGCCATTCCTGCTGAATTTTTATCAACAGCTCATCTACCTGAATAGGGGAAAGCTGCGACTGGATCAGTTCTACATCCATTTTTGCCAGGGCCAATAATCCGGTAATAATATGGTCCATCTTTTCAGCATCGTCCAGCATGGATTGAATCGCTTTTTGATAGGAATCACTATCACGCTCTTTAGATAGCGCCAGTTCTGCAGCCATCATCATCCTCGTAACGGGTGTGCGCAACTCATGCGAAGCATTCGCTACAAAAGTTTTCTGAAGGATAAAAGCCTGCTCCAATTCGTTCATCAACTGATTGAAGTTTTTTGCGATAAGACCGATTTCGTCTTCCGTGTTGCGCTCTTCAACTCTAAATTCCATGTTTTTCAAACCAATTTGTTTCACTTCGGTCATAAACTTTTTTAATGGCTGCAGCATTTTTTCAGCAATCCATCTACTCAAAAGCAAAACGATAATGGAAATCATTACGAAAACAAAAACCATAATTTTCAAAAGCTTTACAAGCCTGTCATGAGAGCCTTGGTCGGTTGCCGAAGCCAGGATAACAAAATCGCCCTGATTATCTTTGTAATAAATGCCAACAACCTGCCGCTCTCCATCGGTATATTTTAGGCGTTTGTTTTTTCTAACATTTTCTATTGTAGCTTTTGTCCAATATTGTGCGGAATCGCCAATAAAGGTTGCCCGGTTTTTATAGTCGTAAATACGGGTAACTTCACCATTTAACTTTTGCAGGTATTTATGCCGCACCTCATTTAAGGCATCTCTGCTAATTTCGTCGGCCTCCAGATACAATTTCGCCGTGACCATTGTTCTATCTGTAAGGCGCTCAAAAAAATCAGCCTGCAGAAATTTCATGAAAGTAAAATACACTACGCAAAGCACCGCGAAGAGCAAAGAAGTGCTGATCAAAGTAAAATACAACGCAATGCGATCTTTTATTTTCATTATTTAAAAATGTAGCCCATGTTTATTTTCGTGTGAATTAATTTTCTGTCGAAGTCTTTGTCTATTTTCTTTCGCAGGAAATTAACATAAACATCTATTACGTTCGTCCCTGTATCGAAATTAATATCCCAGGCCATTTCAGCAATATACCGACGCGATAATAAACGGTTGGGATTTCGTAAAAACAACTCTAATAAAACAAATTCTTTGGCACTGAGGTCGATGATTTTCCCGGCCCTGCTTACCTCTTTGCTTAAGGTATCCATTGTCAAATCCTCGAAAATAAGTTGATGATTTGGAATATTTTCGAAAGAAGTTTGTCTTCTTAGAAGTGCTGAAACACGGGCCAGCAGTTCTTTTAAATGAAAAGGTTTGACCAGGTAATCATCAGCGCCAGCATCTAAGCCAGTAACTTTATCATCAACGGTACCCATAGCGGTAAGCATCAAGATAGGAGTTTGGATTTTTTTTTCGCGAAGGCGTTTGCAAACCTGGATGCCACTTAAACCCGGCATCATAATGTCGATAATTAGCAGGTTAAATTGTTCCTGACCGAAGTGCTCGAGCGCATCAATTCCGTTGGAAACAACATTTATCTGATAGCCGTTTTCTTCCAATGCAGTTTGTAACAACGCCGCAATTTTTGGATCATCTTCAGCTATTCCTATTTTAAGCATTTACAAAAATAGTGATATGATCTTAAAACGGTATTAAAATGATAGTGCTAAAGGGGTTTTAGGTTTGGAATCAGGTTTAAAAACGCCTGAAGGTTTGCCTGATATTTTTTCTTATCCAGTTTAAAATAATAGGCCCCTTTTTTAGAACCGGATTTGTCTTTTTCTTCTAACTTAATCAGTAAGCCCGTTGAGCTGATCTTCCTGCTGAAGTTTCTGGTGTCGATCTTGGTATCATTTACCTCCTCAAATAGAATCTGTAACTGGGGAATGGTGAATTTTTTCGGTAACATTTCGAACAAAATAGGGTGTAAGGCTGCTTTATAGCGTAATTTTTCTCTCGCATCTGCAACCATCCTGTCGTGGTCGAAAATGAGTCTAGGTCGCTCACTGATTAAAAACCATTCTGCATGGTAATCATCATTTAGTTGCGTTTTGTATTTATTAATATCAATCAATGCAAAATAACCAACGGAAAGCGTTCGCTCGATCGGGTCGCGGGCAGGCTCTCCGTAGATTTGCAATTGTTCCAGGTAAATTCCTTCCAAGCCAGTATTCTTTTTTAAAACACGTTGAGCAGCTTCATCCGGACTTTCATTACTGCCCACAAAGCCTCCAATTAAACTCCACTTGTTGATTTCTGGTTGCAAGCCTCGCTTCACGAGTAAAATTTTCAAGTGTTCTCCGTCAAATCCAAACACAATGCAATCTACAGCGACTAAATAATGAGGTTGACTAGAATATTCTAACATTTTTAATAATTATCGGGTGATGATTTAAATTTCCACTAAAATATAAAATATTAATAAAATTATTAATTGTCGTTTTGACATTTAATATATTATATATAGCTTTGTTATTATTAGATTAACGAAAATACGCTCAATTCAAAACACAAAGAAATAGTTATGGACATAGAATCTTTAAAAGCCTCATTTGTAAAAACTTTTAATACTGAATCAATAATTGTAAAATCGCCTGGTAGAATCAATATTATTGGCGAACATACCGATTACAATGGAGGCTTTGTGATGCCTGCTGCCATAAATAAAGCGATTTATGTTGCTGTTTCTAAACGAATAGATGACGAGATCCATCTTTATTCAGAAAGCTATCAGCAATTTCATAATTGTAGTATTGAAAGCATTGAAAAATCAGACAAAGGCTGGGCTAACTATATCTTAGGTGTTGCAGATCAGCTAAAGAAGAGAGGTTATAAGTTTGGTGGATTTAATCTTTATCTGGATGGTAACGTACCTTTGGGAGCCGGTTTGTCTTCTTCTGCTGCATTAGAATGTGCAACCGTATTTGCCATCGATTATCTCAACAACCTCGGTATCTCTCAAATGGATAGGGCGCTAATCTCACAGAAAGCTGAACATGTTTTTGCAGGCGTGAACTGCGGGATTATGGATCAATTTGCTTCCGTTTTTGGTAAAAAAGACTATGCTGTAATGCTGGATTGCCGTTCAATGAAATACGTTTACATCCCCTTGAAATTAGATGGCTATAAATTGGTTTTATTAAATACGAATGTTAAACATTCACTTTCCGACTCTGCATACAACACCAGAAGATCGCAATGCGAACAAGGGGTAGCTTGGGTAGGCGAATTTGTTGCGGGTGTAACAAGCTTAAGGGATGTTAATCGGGCTATGCTTGAGCAATACGTAAAGCCAAAAAGTTTGGAGGTTTTCCAGAAATGTAACTTCGTAGTAGAGGAAATTGAAAGGGTAGTGAAAGCCGCTGATCAACTTGCAAATGGCGATCTTGCCGCTTTAGGTCATCTGATGTTCCAAACCCATGAAGGCCTGAGCAAAGATTATGAGGTGAGCTGCGCTGAACTTGATTTTCTGGTAGAACTTGTAAAAAATGATAATGCTGTTCTCGGCGCACGAATGATGGGGGGCGGTTTTGGAGGCTGTACCATCAACATTGTAGAAGATGAAGCTATTGACGAACTGATTGATCGGGCGAAAATAGACTACAAACAGAGATTTAATTTGGAACTTGATGCCTACGTGGTACAAACAGATAATGGATCTGAGTTGGTGAATTAAATTTTAGGTGATAAATAAGGTTTAAATAAAATAGGCCTTATTTATTCTGTTTGTAATCAATTTAACACTGCAATTTTAACGTTGCATTCTTGGCCTTTTACTTTTTTGAGGCTGTGAACCAGAAGGTTTTGGCTTAAATACTTTCTTTGGTGCTTCTTCAGCGCTTTGTTTCACTGTAATTATATTTCCCTTAAATGTTTCACCATTTAGCATAGAAATAATATTGCTAGCATCTGATTGATTGAGCACTTCTATAAACGCATAACCCTTACATTTTCCGGTTGCTCTATCTCTAACAATTTTTATGGTTTCAATTTTACCATGTAGGCTGATAAAAATTGCCAGATCCATTTCCTGGATATTATCTGCTAAACCACCGACAAAAAGCTTAATCATATTAAGAAAGTTAATTTAAGGATAATTTTAATTATTAATATGTCTTGATAACTACCTTTTATATTAATAATGTTGCAAAATAAGCAATATTAAAGCAGAAACAAATGTAATTGTCCTCTTTTTTTGCAAAACTTATTGAATTATATTAGTTTAATATTGTTTGAAAAATCAGTAAGGCGATTTATTTGTGCTGAAGGTTCAACATCTCTTTAAATACGCTTTACTACCAATCATTTTATTTGGTATTGACTATCACCCCAGATATTTAAAATTTATAATCGATCGCCGCTTCTAATCAGAATAGATGAACTTTAGATTACTTTTTCAAGAAGAATGAGTTCTTTCTCTAAGAGCCAGCATGCTTCAATCGGCTTGAAAGTGGGTTTTTGATATTACGGCAAGGAATTTGTTAAGGATTTGGAAAAAATAAGATTATGAAAATATACAAATCATTCCCATTAGTGCTTCTGGCAATTGTACTGGTATCTGGTTGTGTTAGCAACAAAAAATATACAGAGTTGCAGGATACTTATGCTAAACTCAGAGAACGGAACCAGGAGATGAGTAATAAATATCAGGATAGCCAAAGAGAATTAACTGGCGCAACCAGCAGGGTTAAAAGTTTAGAAGAGCAAATTGCATCAGAAAAAGCAAATGTAACGGCCCTTCAAGATGCATTGAACAAATGTTTAAGTTCAAGCAGCCAGGGAAATGTTAACATTTCGAAATTGGTTGATGAAATCAATAGTTCAAATAAATACATCAAACAATTGGTGAATGCGAAGAACAAAAGCGACTCACTCAACATGGTGTTAACAAATAACTTAACCCGCTCATTAAGTAGGGAAGAATTGAGTGATGTTGATGTTCAAGTATTAAAAGGCGTAGTGTACATCTCTCTGGCCGACAATATGTTATATAAATCAGGTGGATTTGAAGTAAGCGATAAAGCAGGAGAAACCCTAAGTAAAATCGCTAAAATTATTCAGGATTACAGTTCTTATGATGTACTAATCGAAGGTAACACAGATAATGTTCCAATTTCGCAGCCTAATATTCGCAACAATTGGGATTTAAGTGCTTTACGTGCTTCTTCTGTTGTTCAGGTATTGCAAAATAAATATTCTGTTGATCCAAAACGCTTGACAGCAGGTGGTAGAGGAGAATACAATCCGGTAGCTGATAATAGCACACCAGCTGGTAAGGCTAAAAATAGACGTACTCAAATTATCATTACCCCTAAATTAGATCAATTCATGGATCTGATTGGGAAAGCACCCGAAGCATCTCAAAAATAAAATAACGAATCAGTTAAATTAAGAGCCTGGTCATTTTGAAGTGCAGGCTCTTTTTTTATCACAAATTCTATCAAACTCATAACTATTGCAACCTACTCAATAAAAAATTTCATCTGCTTCAAAATTCCTTCAAACATTTTCTATCCTTTAGCGATTGTTCATATACAAAATTATGGAAGAGCTAATCAATCAATTAAAAAAATATTTAGGAAACAGGGTTGAAGAAGTGCGAAGCAAAGGACCTGCCGAGGTGGAAATAGTTATCGGGGAAATGGAAGATGTTGATCAGATTTCGACTGATCTTAAAACTCATATTGGAGGAATTGTAGATGGAATCACGTTAGCAAAAATTGATTTTGTTACCCCCGAAGGAAAGGAACTTTACAGCTTTGCGCTAAACCAATAACATCAGGTATTATGAAAATAGATATCCGAAAGCGAAGCATTGGTTTGAATTTTTTGGAAGGTAATAAAGTCGAAATCTGGCTTTGGGCTCCAAATGCTAATAATGTATTGTTATTTATTCCAGAAAAAGAGTTAGAAATACCATTATTGAAACAAAATTTTGGTTATTGGTATGCGCTCTCATCCTATATTTCCGAGGGTGATCAATACTCTTTTAAAATCTGGCAATCGGGTGAAACGGAAGACGATCTTTCTGCTGCAAAACCCATCACAAGAGCAGATCCTGCATCAATTTACCAAAAAGATGGCATCTCCGGAATGTCAACTGCGTTAAATTTGAAATCATTCCATTGGACAGATACAGATTGGAAGGGTGTTTCGTTAGAAGATTATATTATCTACGAGCTTCACACTGGTACTTTTACTCCTGATGGAGATTTTAAATCCATTGAAAACAAGCTGGATTATTTAGTTGATTTGGGCATAAATGCGATCGAAATCATGCCTGTGGCACAATTTCCTGGCAACCGAAATTGGGGTTACGATGGTGTATATCCCTTTGCTGTACAAAATACCTATGGCGGACCAAAAGAATTACAGCATCTGGTAAACCTTTGTCACGAAAAGGGCATTGCAGTGATTTTGGATGTAGTTTACAATCATTTAGGACCGGAAGGAAATTACTTCAGCGATTTTGGTGCCTATTTTACCGATAAATATCATACTCCCTGGGGCAGCGCAATCAATCTTGATGATGAAAAATGCGATCCCGTAAGGCAGTATTATATCGAAAACGTATTGATGTGGTTCCGCGATTTTCACATTGATGCATTGAGACTAGATGCCGTTCATGCGATTAAAGATGGAAGTGCCAAGCACATTTTAAGAGAAATTAAGGAAAACGTAAACCTTCTTTCTGAAACTGTTGGCAGGGATTTCAACCTTATAGTTGAACTTGATTTAAATGATAATAAATACATCAATCCAATAGAGCAGGGTGGTTACGGCATGGATGCACAATGGATCGACGAATTCCATCATGCGCTTCGTGTAACTGCCGGTCAAGCGAAATACGGCTATTATTCTGATTTCGATGGAATTGAGCATTTGGGTAAAGCTTTAACTGATGCCTACGTATATGATGGTCAGTTTTCGACTCATCGAGAAAAGTGCTTTGGAACAAAAGCCAAAGACAATCCTGGAAAGCAATTTATCGTTTTCTCTCAAAACCACGATCAGGTAGGCAATAGAATGCTTGGTGAGCGTACAAGCCAGCTGGTAAGTTTTGAAATGCTAAAGCTGATGGCTGCCACTGTGTTTGTGAGCCCTTATTTACCACTCATTTTTATGGGTGAAGAATACGCTGAAGAAAATCCATTTATGTTTTTTATCTCACATATTGACGAAGAACTGGTTGGGCTGGTAAGGGAAGGGAGAAAAAGAGAATTTGCCGCATTCCATAACGGTGAAGAAGTTCCTGATCCGCAAAGTGAGGAAACATTTAATCATTCAAAACTAAATTGGCAAAGCCAGATTCAGGGCAAACATCAGATCATGCATGCATTTTACAAGGCAATTATAAAGCTGCGAAAGTCCTCACCTGCATTGGCCCATCTTGACCGTCAACAATTAAAGGTTGATGTTTATCGAGATCAAAATTGTTTAACGATGATCCGATGGCATCAAAAACAAAAAGTATTATGCGCATTAAATTTTTCAAAGCAACAGCAAGTTTTGCCAGTCTCAAATGGATTGGATTATAACCTCGTTTTAAATTCTGCAGCCAATCAGTGGGGAGGAAACGACAATAACGATGTAGATTTTACTGATAATAAGCTCACTATTTTTCCAGAATCGATCCTAATTTTTAGTAGCCAAAATGTTTAAACCAACTTCAACATATCGCATTCAATTTCATAAAGATTTTAATTTTAAATCATTAAATAACATCATTCCGTATTTACAAAAACTAGGGATCGATACCATTTATGCCTCACCGATATTTGAAGCTGTTGAGGGTAGCACTCATGGTTATGATGTTGTAAATCCACTTCGGGTGAACCCAGAAATTGGTACCGAGGATGAATTGTTAGAAATCTCCACAGGACTAAAGGCGGCCAAAATTAGCTGGATTCAGGATATTGTTCCTAATCATATGGCATTCTCACCAAAAAATAAATGGTTAATGGATGTCTTGAAAAATGGGAGCATGTCAAAATATGCCTCTTTTTTTGATATCGATATTTCGAATGACCAAAAACTGATGGTACCTTTTTTAGGTTCAGATCTGGAAGATGCTATTGAAAGCTCAGCGTTAAAATTAATCAAAATTAAAGGTGAATACTTTCTCAACAATGGAGATTCAAACTGGCCTTTAAATATAGTTAGTCAGGAAAGGCTTGCTGGTAAAAATGAGGATGAAATCATCGACAAGAAACTGATTAAAGAAATTGCGAATAAGCAGTTTTATCGCCTGTATAACTGGCAAGAAACAAATCATACCATCAATTACAGAAGGTTTTTTACGGTAAATGCACTAATCTGTTTGAATATTCAGGATCAGGAAAACTTCGACATTTACCATGAATACATTTTAGAGCTAGTTAAAAAGGATATTTTTCAAGGTCTACGCATTGATCATATTGATGGACTTTATGATCCAAAAGGCTATTTAGAAAGATTGAGAAAGGTTGTTGGTGATGAAGTTTATATTGTTGTAGAGAAGATTTTGGAACGAGATGAACAATTGCCGTCCGATTGGCCGGTACAAGGCAACACAGGATATGACTTTTTGGCCATGACAAATAATCTATTCACCAACCAAACGAATAGGGGCAAGTTCGATGAAATTTATAAAGAAATCACTGGCAAAAATCTTGATCCAAAAATATTAATAAATGAAAAAAAAGAAACTTTCCTGTTTCAATACATGCAAGGAGAGCTAAACAATTTATTTGATTTATTTACTGATTTAAAGCTTCTTTCAACTGAAGAAATTGACAGGGTTAAACCTGAAAAATTAAAACGGGCAATCGCAGAGCTATTGATTCAAATGCCTGTTTATCGCTATTACAATTACAATTTTCCACTTCCAGACAACGATAGCGAAAATTTAAAAGCGTTATTGGATATCGCTGCAAATCAGGAAGGCTTAAAAGAAGCGACTTTAGCTTTAAAACAGATGTTTTTAGCGGTACCATTACATTCGGATGCTGAATATAATGGCAAACTGAGCAAATTTTACCAGCGGTTAATGCAATTTAGCGGGCCGTTAATGGCTAAAGGGGTAGAAGATACCGTAATGTTTACCTATAATCGTTTTGTTGGGCACTCGGAAGTTGGCGATGCACCCGATGCATTTGGTTTCAGTGTCACCGAATTCCATCAGAAAATGGTTGATCGACAGTTGCATTGGCCATTGTCGTTAAACGGAAGTTCTACTCACGATACCAAGAAGGGAGAAGACTTTCGAGCTAGAATAAATGTACTTACTGATCTTCCTAAGGTATGGCAGGTAGCCATTCAGGATTTCAGTTCAGCGATAAAAAACTCCGAAAAACTAAACGAAATCTATAAGTTAATCCACAACAATGATTTTTATCTTATTTTTCAGACTATTTTAGGCGCTATCCCTTATCCCGGCGAGGATGCAGATGAGTTTGATAATCGTTTGGTTCAGTTTATAGAAAAGGCCTTAAGAGAAGCCAAGAAAAGATCTGATTGGGCAGAACCGAATGAAGAATATGAAAAACTATTACAGGATTTCGCACTTCAGTTAATTGATGAAAATGAAGAAAGCTTCGCCATAATTTCGAAACTTCTCAATCGCATTGCAGATTTTGGAATTCTAAATAGTTTGTCTCAACTGGTTTTGAAATTCGTTTGTCCAGGTATTCCGGATGTTTACCAGGGAACAGAACTTTGGGACTTGAGCTTGGTTGATCCAGACAATCGCAGGCCGGTTGATTATGAAAAACGGAATCAGTTTATACAAGAAGAATCATCACTAAAAGAACTTTGGTCTTCAAGGTATTCCGGGAAAATCAAATTATGGTTAACTAAAAAACTCATCAATTTTAGAAAAGAAAATCAGGATCTTTTCACTCAAGGGGATTATATTCCGTTAAAAGTAGAAGGTACTTATCACGATAATATTTTAGCTTTTGCTCGTAAATACAAGGATAGATATGTTGTTATTGCGGTTCCTTTAGGTTTAGCAACGATAAGCAAAGCTGAAGAAATTGTGGAATTTAATTGGTTAGATACCCAGATTATACTTCCGAAAGAGTTTCCTACTAGCTGGCGCAATATTATAACTGAAAAAGATGAAGTAAAAGATATCCTAAATGAAAATTTTTTGGTCAACCAGTTATTTGGTGAATTGCAAATTGGTTTAATTGAGTTAAAACGCAAACCCATTGAGCGATCTGCTGGTATCCTGATGCACATTACTTCCTTGCCTTCTAAATACGGAATTGGTGATTTTGGATCTGAAGCCAATAGATTTGTCGATTTTTTAGCAGAAACAAACCAACAATACTGGCAAATATTACCACTAAATCCCACGAAAGTTGGAAATGGCTATAGTCCATACTCAAGCAATTCGGCTAAGGCGGGTAATATTTTACTAATCGATTTAGAACAATTGGTAGACGAAGGTGGGCTTACGGTTGATGATTTGAGCGCTTCCGTTTTGCCTTTCGAAGATGAAGTTGAATTTTCTCAAGTCGAGGAAGCAAAATTCAAGTTGCTCAAAAAAGCTTACAAAGCTTTTAAAAAGAACAAAACGGAAAATACTGACTTAGAATTTTTCAACTTCTGTACCAAAGAAAGAGAATGGCTTGACGATTTTGGTTTATATACCGCTATAAAAAATCATCATCAACAATTAGAATGGTATAATTGGCGGGCAGAATTTAAAAAAAGGGAAACGAAACAAATCGATGTTTTTCGTAGTGAATTTGCTGAAGAAATTGACGAGGTAAAATGGCAGCAGTATGTATTTTTTAAGCAGTGGCATAAACTCAAAGATTATTCAAACTCAAAGGGTATTAAAATAATTGGAGATTTGCCATTTTATTTAGATTATGATTCTGTGGAAGTTTGGTCTGATCCCGAGCTTTTTAAATTGGATGCTAATTTGAAACCCACGTTTGTAGCTGGTGTTCCTCCAGATTACTTTAATGAGAATGGCCAATTATGGGGGATGCCTGTTTTTAACTGGACTGTACTGGAAAGTAGTAATTATGAGTGGTGGATTAAAAGGTTACAGAAGAATATGGAAATGTTCGATCTGCTCCGTTTAGACCACTTTATTGCTTTTTCGTCCTATTGGGAAATACCTGCAGATAGAGAAAATGCTATTAACGGGAAATGGGAAAAAGGAGGGGGCGAAAATTTCTTTAAGGTAATTAAAGCGAAATTTCCAGACATGCCTTTCATTGCCGAAGATTTGGGGGAAATAAGCACCGAAGTAGAGCAGCTTAGGGATGAATTTAAATTGCCTGGAATGAAAGTACTACAGTTCGCTTTTGGAAGTGATCTTTCTGCATCTTCGCATATTCCGCATAACTTTACAAGCCAAAATTGTATCGTGTATTCTGGTACACATGATAATAATACATTAGTTGGTTGGTATGAGAAAGATGTAGACCAACAAACAAAAGAGCGCATAACAAGATATTTTGATCGCCAAATTGATGAAAAGGAAATTCATAAGGAATTTATCAGACTTGCATTTTCATCGACTGCTAAAATAGCCATTGTGCCGATCCAGGATGTTTTAGGTTTAAATGAAGAAGCAAGAATGAATATTCCAGGTAACGCAAATGGCAACTGGTTATGGCGATTGGATCTGGAAAAGCTCAAAGCAATCAAACATTGGCTTGCAGATATTACTTCAACTTACGGCAGAACAAAATAACGTGGATACATTCACGCAAAGTGCTTGATGTTCTTCTTGTCCAGGTAAACGAAAATATCATTTAAAGTAACGCATCTGGTTGCTCTGATCGCAGATTTAAGTACTTCCGTTGTGATTCCAAGCCTAATGGTCCAATAAATTAGATCTTTTTCTTCGGAAATACTTACAATTTCTGTTTTTTGGTTAGTTGTTGAGGGTGAATTATTCATAATAACATTTTTTTTGGTATTTATTAAACAATAATTAAGAAAATGTAGCTTTAAATTCTAAGTTAGTAATTATTTTGTCTATTTATTGTGCCCTGTGAAACTTTTTTCGAAATTTTTCAGGTTAATTGCTCTCGGTAATTTTTTATCTCTTTGCATATTGACATCTTATTATAGCTAAAAGTTGTTCAAAATCAAATATAATGTATTTTTAATTCTACATATTTAATTATTTTCGTCGAATTTTTAGGATGATATAAATGAGTAAATTGAGAGTAGGAACTATTGTCTACATTGACAGCGAGAAACAATCGGGCGTAATCGTAGACGAGAATGCTCAAGATATTAAATTTAGTATGGAATTCGTTAATGACTTTGTGAAGGTGGATGATCAGGTTTCTTTCGAAATTACATTAGACGATAGTTTAAAAGCCATCAATATCTCAATTCTTTAGATAAATAGTTTCTATATCTCTTCTCCACTCTCAAATATTTCTAAATCGAAAAGGATTTTAACAGCAATTCATCAAACCTGATATTATGAACTCCACATTCTAAAACTTTTTCTTATTATTGTTATTCATTATTCCCTAATATCTAATTTACGGCTCGAAAACATTTTCCACGTCCCTAAATTTTTAAAATGAATCCCGAAGAAATCTATAATGCAGATAAGTGGTTAGCGTATGGCGGATTTTCACCTTTAATTACTGTCTTTCGTACCTTTCACGTTTTGTCTCCCGAAATTGAACAGATCATAAACGAGCAAACATTTCCGGTAGCTTTTAAAAAAAACAAATTTATTTCATCTCCATTACATCGCAATAAATTCATCTTTTTATTGTTAAAGGGAGTTGCCAGGGGGTATATGAAGGAGGAAGATAAAGAAATAACCACCTGGATTGCAAAGGAACATGAACTTGTGGGCAACATCAGAAACTTGTGGGATGAGCAGCAGCCAACAGAAGAGTATGTACAAGCTTTGGAAGACGTAGAGGCTATTGCTGTTCCGCATGCGATGTCGAGGCAACTTTATAATAACTTCGAAATTGCCAATTATGTAGGAAGAAAGATAACACAAATCCATTACTTATCTGCCTGCGAAAGGGCTTATATATCTAGATTGCAGTCAGCTGAAAAGAGATACAAGCGTTTTTCGCAGAGCTACCCTGAACTGGTCAATCGTGTACCACTAAAATATATTGCATCTTTTCTGTGCATGCGATTGGAGACTTTAAGTAGATTGAGGACTAAAATCTCAGCTGAAAGTTAATAAAGCTAATCAGTCCTTCTTATAGTCTTATTTATTCAGCCGATATTTTAAGTATTTATACGTTTTTTTAAGCCTTAATCCATTTAATTTTTACTTCCAATGTTGCAATTGTGCAAGAAAAATACGCTGATCGTTAAAAAGATAAGAATTAAATTTCTATAAACTGTTATAATTCAGTTTGTTAAGATGTGTCCAAGCTCAAATATCTGATTTTTACCATTTAATACTTCTTGATTATCTTTTTTTAAAAATTTATATATATTTGTTCTTACCCTTTCGAGGGTATGTTTTTCATAGGTAGATGTAGGGTCAGAACATTGTTCTGGCCCTTTTTTATAGTCGCTAATTCTATTTATAAAACGCTAATTTTGTACTATGAATAGAAAGAAAGTTGTAGTTGCGGTAACAGGAGCAAGCGGTTCAATTTATGCAAAGGTATTGTTTGATAAGCTGGCACAATTAAGCGATCAGATTGCAGCAGTTGGGGTAGTGATGAGCGATAATGCTAAAGAGGTTTGGCAGTTCGAACTCGGAAACCAAGATTACAGCAGCTATCAAGACTTTACTTTTTATAATAAAAACGATTTTAATGCACCATTCGCCTCTGGTTCAGCAAAATACGATACTATGATAATTGTTCCATGCTCAATGGGTACATTAGGTCGAATCGCTCACGGTATCTCGAATGACTTAATTTCGAGAGCTGCAGATGTGGTATTAAAAGAACGAAGAAAACTAATTGCAGTGGTTCGGGATACGCCATTCAGCTTAATCCATATCAATAACATGAAAGTGGTTACAGAAGCAGGAGGAATCATATGTCCGGCAAATCCATCGTTTTACAGCCTTCCAAAAACAATTGAAGAAGTAGCTGGAACTGTAATTAGCCGGGTGCTAGACTTGGCCGGTTTTGAGCAAAAAAGTTACCGCTGGAATGAAAAACAATAGAATTTGATGTTTTGATTTTTATGGGAGCAGCCTGCTGTCGAATGTTGATTCACTGTAATTTACTTTATATCTCAAATCTCATATTCCAATACTCTAATCTATTTTCCTATCTTTGCAGGCTCAATGAAAAAGGTCGCATTTTATACATTAGGTTGTAAATTAAATTTCTCTGAAACTTCCACAATCGGTCGGTTGTTTACCGATGCGGGCTATGCTGTTGTCGAATTTCAGGATCAGGCCGATGTTTATGTGATCAATACTTGCTCTGTTACCGAACACGCTGATAAAAAATGCCGTAAAGTTGTTAAAGAAGCTTTAAAATATTCACCAAATGCATTCGTGACGATTGTTGGTTGTTATGCACAGCTGAAACCGCAGGAAATTGCCGAAATTGAAGGTGTTGATATGGTTTTGGGCGCTGCGGAAAAATTTAGAATTGTTGATTTCATCACCGACTTAACGAAAAATCCTAAAGCTATAGTTCACCAACAAAACATTGAAAAGGTAAATCATAACTTCATTGCATCATATTCTATCGGAGATAGAACTCGAACATTCCTAAAAGTTCAGGATGGTTGCGATTATCCATGCACTTATTGTACAATTCCATTAGCTCGTGGCGCTAGTCGTAGCGATACTATTGAAAATGTAGTAAGTAGAGCGAGGATGATAGCAGAAAGTGGTGTTAAAGAAATTGTACTGACCGGCGTTAATCTTGGCGATTTTGGTATCCGTAATGGCGAACGCGAAGATAAATTTTTTGACTTGGTTAAAGCTTTGGACGAAGTCGATGGTATTGAAAGAATTCGTATTTCCTCTATAGAACCGAATCTATTGAGTAATGAAATTATTGAATTTGTTTCTACTTCGAAACGTTTTGTTCCACATTTTCATATCCCGTTACAATCTGGTTCTGATAAAATTTTAGGTCTAATGCGCCGTCGCTACCGTACAGATTTGTATGTAGAGCGTGTTGCTAAAATTAAAGAAGTAATGCCTCATTGCTGTATCGGCGTTGATGTTATTGTAGGTTTTCCTGGAGAAACAAAAGAGGACTTTCTCGACACTTACCAGTTTCTGAACCAGTTAGATATTAGCTACTTGCATGTTTTTACTTACTCTGAGCGTGAATTAACAGTAGCTGCTGAAATGGCTGGTGTTGTTCCCGGAAGTCAAAGAAACGAACGGAGTAAAATGCTCCATATTCTTTCTGATAAGAAACGCAGAGCTTTCTACGAATCGCAAATTGGAAGCGAGGCTGAAGTGCTTTTTGAAGCTGATCAAAAAATGGGTTACATGCATGGGTTTACCAAAAACTATGTTAAAGTACGTGCCAAATACGATCCCATTATGGTTAATGAACTTAAGGCTGTCAAGCTTTTGGAAATGACAGCTGATGGAGAAGTTGAAGTGGCTGAACTGGAAACTACATACGCACATCATTAAACTGAATTTAATTTTCTAGAGAGCAATCTATAGGCTGCTTTTAACGCTACCCGGGCTATCTGCTAAATCTTTTGCAAATTTTCAGTAATTAATATAAGTGAATGAAACAAAAAGGATATCGCTGCTATCCCGTCTATACACCCAAAAAATTGCTATAAACTCTGGTATGATCCCCTCGTTAAGCCAAGAATTACTTGGTTACGTAATCTAAACGTTATCGAAGCGAACATGAGCAACAGCCTTTTTCTGGCTGCTGGCGAATAAAGTGTAGAGCAGGACAGAGGCAACCAATTTGAGCCGAAGGTTGCTTTCCAAATCATAACAAATCTTCAATGTAGTAACAGAATCTTTCAATTTAACATTGCTAATTAAGAGTTACGCCATACCTTTCAGCTTTGGTCTTTCTTTCCTATCTTCGCAACAAATTATTTTTATGTTTCCTACCGTTTCGCATTTTTTAGAATATCTATTTGGTATTAATTTGCCATTGCCATTTAACACTTTTGGCGTTTTTGTTGCCATTGCATTTATAGCAGGTTATTGGGCTTTCACTAAAGAATTGAAACGCAAAGAAGCACTGGGAATTCTTCATCCAATAAAGAAAACCGTTGTTATTGGTAAACCCGCTACCACATCAGAAATTGTAATGAATGCACTTTTTGGCTTCATTATCGGTTATAAGCTGGTTTATGCACTTCTAAATTATTCACTTTTTGTAAGTGATGCTCAATCTATTTTAATGTCTACCAAGGGGAACATTATTGGGGGGTTATTTTTTGCTTGTCTGTTTGCTTACTGGGATTATAAAGAGAAGGATAAAAACAAGTTAGATAAGCCGAAAGAGACGCAGGTTACGGTTCATCCGTATCAATTAATGAGTAATTTAATTGTTTGGGCTGCCATTTGGGGTTTTTTGGGTGCTAAATTTTTCGATAATTTAGAGTATTGGGATGATTTTGTTAAAAATCCAATTGAGAGATTGTTATCTTTTAGTGGCCTCACCTTTTATGGCGGTTTAATTTGTGGCGGTGCAGCAGTACTTATCATTGCCAAAAGAAATGGAATAAAACCTTTACACATGCTGGATGTTGGCGGGCCGGGTATGATGCTGGCTTACGCTGTTGGCCGTATTGGTTGTCATTTATCTGGCGATGGCGATTGGGGAATTGTAAATCCAAATCCGAAACCATTTTCTTGGTTGCCAGACTGGATGTGGTCTTATACTTACCCAAACAATGTGGTGGGGGAAGGGATTCCGATTCCGGGCTGTACTGGCAAATTTTGTAGCGAGCTTGCACAAGGAGTATATCCAACACCGTTATATGAAGTAATTGTTTGTCTTATTCTTTTTGCATTTCTATGGAGCATCCGTGATAAAATAAAAGCACCAGGATTAATGTTCGGTATTTATATGATTTTGAATGGAATAGAACGTTTCTGTATTGAATTGATTCGTGTAAATTCAAAATATCATGTATTCGGTTTGAGGTTTACTCAGGCTGAAATGATTTCTACCTTTTTAGTGGTAGGCGGTATCGCCTTAAGTATTTATGCTTTAAGGAATAAGAATAAACTAGCCTAAATTCCTTGCCAAAAATTTATTTTAAATCCAACAACCTCGCTAGGTTTTTGTTAAACAGCTATGAATTACGAATTACTATGCAATAAAGTAATATCAATTGTAAGGCTTACCGGAAATTTTATCCGTAAAGAGTCGATGCAATTTGATGCTACAAAAATTGAATACAAAGGGTTAAATGATATGGTTTCCTACGTTGATAAAACTGCGGAGCTGAAATTGGTTCAAAACCTTGAAAAATTGATTCCCGATGCTGGCTTTCTCACCGAAGAGAAAACCATTTCCAGAGAAGGTAAAAGCCATACCTGGATTATTGACCCTTTAGATGGAACTACCAACTTCATTCATGGCATACCTGCGTATGGAATAAGCGTGGCACTTTACGAAGATGGTTTGCCTGTTATTGGTGTAGTTTACGAACTTAATAGAGCCGAGATGTTTTACTCGTATAAAGGTGCAAAAGCTTTTTTAAATAAGAAAGAGATTCAGGTTTCTGTAAACCCTGATTTAAAATCCAGTCTTTTAGCGACCGGTTTTCCTTATTATCAGTTCGATAAGCAAGCGCAGTATTTGAAGTTGCTGGCAGAAATGATGCAAAAAAGCCACGGTGTCCGAAGGATAGGAGCGGCGGCGATAGATTTAGTTTATACCGCATGCGGCCGTTTCGATGCATTTTTTGAATACAATTTACAACAGTGGGATTTTGCTGCCGGATGTTTTATCGTTCAGCAAGCTGGCGGAGAGGTTTATGATTTTTCGGGCGGAGATGAATACTTCACGAAAAGAGAAATTCTAGCCACTAACCGCAAGTTGACCAAAGAAATTTTAGAAGCAATAAAAAGGCATTTCAGTTAAATAAAAAGAACATAAACAATAAAGGCTCACTTGAAAAAGTGAGCCTTTATTGTTTGATAAATATGCTTGGTTATAAAGCTTCAGAAACCACATCAGTAACTTCAGGAACCATTCTTTGTAATAAATTTTGAATACCAGATTTAAGCGTTATGGTTGATGAAGGACAACCACTGCAAGATCCACGTAATTCTACAGTTACCACGCCTTCGTCAAAAGATTTGTAAGTGATCGCACCACCATCTTGTTCAACTGCAGGGCGAACGTAATCATGCAAAATTTGTTGAATTTTAATCTCCGTTTCCGAACCTTCGAATGCTGGAGCTTCTTCGGCTGTTGCTTCTTTTATCTTTAATTCAGATTCTACCGCACCCTTAACAAATTCCTTTAAAATAGCTTCGATATCAGCCCAATCTGCATCGTCAGTTTTCGTAATGGTTACGAAATTACTGGCGAAAAAAACACCAGAAACAAAATTAAACTTGAACAATTCCTTTGCGAAAGGAGAATGCTCAGCGCTTTCTTTAGTTGCGAAATCTTCACTACCGTTAATTAAAAGCTTATTAACCATGAATTTCATGGTCGCCGGATTTGGAGTTTGCTCTGTATATACGTTAATCGTCATGTCTTAATCAATTTGAATAAACAAAATTAACAATTAGTGGCCAATAATACTTTTCACTGCTGTCTGTTTAGCGTCAATTTAATTTTGCTAAAAAACGCCAGTGTAATTAAATGGAGTTATAGTCCTTAACTGTACTTTAACGTCCTCAATAACTGCCAAACCTTCAATAAATTCTGCAATACTTGCTGCATTAATTTTCGAATTTGTTCTGGTCAATTCTTTTAATGCCTCGTATGGGTTTGGAAAGTTTTCTCTACGTAACACTGTTTGGATAGCCTCCGCAACGACAGCCCAATTATCATCTAAATCTGCGTGTAAAGCAGCTTCGTTTAATAAAATTTTATTTAAACCACGTAAAGTAGAATTGATTGCGATTAAAGTATGCCCAAAGGGAACACCTACATTCCTTAATACAGTAGAATCTGTTAAATCTCTCTGTAACCTTGAGATGGGAAGTTTTGCTGCAAAAAACTCAAATAAGGCATTTGCGATTCCTGCGTTTCCTTCCGCATTTTCAAAATCGATTGGATTAACCTTATGTGGCATCGCTGATGAACCAATTTCACCCGCCTTTATTTTTTGTTTGAAATAATTCTTCGATATATAAGTCCAGATATCGCGGTCTAAATCAATAATAATGTTATTAATGCGCTTTAAAGCATCACACTGTGCTGCAAACTGATCATAATGTTCAATTTGGGTGGTGTGTTGCGCTCTTGTTAAGCCTAGCACTGAGTTTACGAAATTGTTTGAGAAATCAACCCAATTAACTTGAGGGTAAGCAATGTGGTGTGCGTTAAAATTTCCTGTTGCGCCACCAAATTTTGCGCTGTTTGGAATGGCCTTCAGGCTTTCTAATTGAATACTTAATCTTTCTGAAAACACTAAAAATTCCTTTCCTAATTTAGTAGGAGAGGCGGGTTGCCCATGCGTGTGCGCCAACATTGGAATATCCTTCCATTCAGTAGCCAGCTCGTTTATTTTCTGAATTAGTGAATCAATCGCTGGATAATAACTTTCGTTTAAGGCCAGTTTTATTGAATATGGAATGGCTGTATTATTGATGTCTTGCGACGTTAAGCCGAAATGGATAAATTCTTTATAGTCTTGTAAGAAAAGTGCATCAAATTTTGCTTTGATAAAATACTCCACAGCTTTAACATCGTGATTGGTAACTTTTTCAGTTTCCTTAATTGCGAGCGCATCAGTTTCTGAAAAATTCTCGTGTATCGTTCTTAATTTAGTGTACAACGATTTGTCGAAATTTTCTAAACCGGGTAAATTAATTTCGCATAAGGCAATAAAGTATTCAATTTCAACAAAAACACGATATTTTATTAGCGCTTCCTCAGAAAAATAGCTAGATAAACGTTCGGTAGTTATTCTGTAACGACCATCAATAGGTGAGATTGCTTGTAGCGAAGTTAAATTCATTATGCGGATTATAATTTTGCCGCAAATTTACTACAATTGATGGATTAAATAGACTGAATGAAATAAAATTTGAGCCTACAGGATTATTTCATTTTTTGTGGTCGAAGATATAAACGAAAAAAGCTCCAATCAGTTACGATTGGAGCTTTTTTATATAAACCGTTAATTAGTTTTTAACAACAGTAGTATCAGTTTTAACAACTGTATCAGCAACAGTAGTGTCAGCTTTAACAGTAGTATCAGCAGTGATAGTAGTATCAGCGCCTAAAGTATCAGTACCTTCGCCTTTTTTCTCTGAGTTACAAGCAGCAACTGATAAAGATAAAGCGATAGCTAAGAAGCCTAATTTGAATGCATTTTTCATTTTAATTTTGTTTTAGGTGATTAATCAATTTACCCTTAATACCTAAAAAGGAAAAAGGTAACCCAGAAAAATTAATTTAAATAAAAAAAAACTCCAATCCAGTAGGATTGAAGTTTTCTATATTTTATAAACTATTAACTAGTGTTTTACAACAGTAGTATCAGTTTTAACAACTGTATCAGCAACAGTAGTATCAGCTTTGACAGTAGTATCAGCAGTGATAGTAGTATCAGCACCTAAAGTATCTGTACCTTCAGCTTTTTTCTCTGAGTTACAAGCAACAAATGATAAAGATAAAGCGATAGCTAAGAAGCCTAATTTGAATGCATTTTTCATTTTGAAATTTCGTTTTAGTGATTAATTAATTTACTGTTAATACGCGAAACCTAAAAAGGTAACCCGTGAAAATAAAAAAAAGCTTCAACCCCTAAAGGATTGAAGCTTTTCTATATCTTATTAGACTATTAACTAGTGTTTTACAACAGTAGTATCAGTTTTAACAACTGTATCAGCAACAGTAGTATCAGCTTTAACAGTTGTATCAGCAGTGATAGTAGTATCAGCACCTAAAGTATCTGCGCCTTCAGCTTTTTTCTCTGAGTTACAAGCAACAACTGATAAAGATAAAGCGATAGCTAAAAAGCCTAATTTGAATGCATTTTTCATTTTTGAATTTTTTTAAGTAATTAATTTTCTTGTTAATGCCGCAAAGGTAAAAAGGTAACCCAACAATTTTCAAAAAATTGAAAATATTTTTTATCCGGCTTGGGTTACCACATTTGTGGAGATTGTATTAAGTTTTGATAGTAGCTATAAATAATTTTTTATCTAATATTGGGTTACTATTTTTAGAAAAATGTATTAACTAGTGAGTAACAGTTTAAAGAGTTCAGTTCCAACAGATAGAGAGGTTATTTTAGGTATTCTAAATAACTCAGAAGATACACTTAACAAGTTATACAAGGCTTATTATACAATGGTTTTGCAGTTTATTCTCAATAATAATGGAGATGAGGATGATGCAAAAGATGTTTACCAGGAGGCTATAATAATCTTATATAACAAAATTAAGGAAGGTAATTTTGAACTCAGCAGTAAGCTTAAAACATATATTTATTCAGTTTGCAGGCGCATTTGGCTTAAAAAGTTAAGCTTAAATAGTAAAAAAGCCGGCAACGTCACTGATTACGAAGATGTTTTAATTGTTGAGGAAGATGTGGAGGAGCACGAGGAAAAGGATTTGCAATTTGTTAAAATGCAATCGGCTCTCGATCATTTAGGCGAACCCTGTAAAACCATTATTCAGGATTTTTATATCCACAATTTATCCATGCAGGATATTTGCGAAAAGTTTGGTTATACCAATACTGATAACGCAAAAACACAAAAGTATAAATGTCTGCAAAGGTTAAAGAAAATATTTTTTCAACCATAGTAATTGAAATGAGAAACGATTTGGAGTTAGATGCAATTATTGAAGATTATCTTTTAGGTAAACTTAATCCACAAGAAACGGAAGCCTTTGAAACTTTGCGTCGCAACGATGCAGCAGTTGATCATAAGGTTGTTTCTCATAAATTCTTTTTAGAATCGATGGAAGTGTTTGCTGCGCAATCACGCTTAAAAGATCAGTTGAATAACATTCATAGTGAGATCGATGTAGAAGGTTTAGCTTCTGCTTTGAGGCCTCATCCGTCAAAAGTGGTTCAATTATGGAGAAAACATAAATCTGCCATTGCTGTAGCCGCTTCGTTTTTAGTATTGTCGCTGGTTTCTGTTTATTCTATTCAGCATAACTCGAAACAGAAAGAACAACTTGTGTTATTAAGCAACCAGGTTAATAAAGCGATTAAAACGCAAAATAATTTAATTAGAAAAATTAATAATACCACCAACACCGCTGGTAAACCTGCTGTACAAAATAGCTTTGGTGGTACTGGGTTTGCCATATCTACAAATGGTTACATTTTAACGAATCTTCATGTTATCAACGGCGCAGATTCTTTATATGTTCAAAACAATAAAGGCGAATCTTTCAAAGTGAAATCAATTTACACCGATTCGCAAAATGATATCGCTATCCTTAAAATCAGCGATAAAAACTTTAGCCATCTTTCTTCTATTCCGTATTCGATTAAAAAAACAACAAGTAGTATTGGCGAAACGGTTTATACGTTAGGTTATCCGAAAGATGATGCTGTTTTAGGTGAGGGATATGTGAGTTCGAAAAATGGATTTATTGGCGATACTACGCAATATCAGGTATCTATCCCTGTGAATCCAGGTAACAGTGGCGGACCGCTGCTTGATAATAATGGCAACTTGGTTGGTATTATCAGTGGCAAACCAGACCAAACTGAAGGTGCTGCTTTTGCTATCAAGTCAAAATATATCTTAGAAGCTATGAGAGCAATCCCTCAAGATTCTTTAGGTACCAATAAACTATCGGCAAGTAGTAAAAAAAGTTTGCTTTCTGGTTTAAAACGTACTAAACAGATTGAAAAATTGCAAGATTATGTGTTCATGATTAAAGTTTATAATTAATTACCCAAACAAATTAATATTCTTGAAACCCTGTTGATTACCTCTTCAGGGTTTTTTGCTGCATTTATAATTTGAGTGTACTAAAATAATATAAAGTCTATGTATTTACTATAGTAATGTTTAGATTTGTTTAAATCAACTATAAAATAAGAATATTATGAGTATACGATTAGGCGATACCGCACCAAATTTTCAAGCAAATACTTCCATTGGTGAAATAGATTTTTACGATTACCTGGGCGATAGCTGGGGTGTTTTGTTTTCTCACCCGGCAGATTATACACCCGTTTGCACTACCGAACTTGGGCGCACAGCAGCACTGAAAGATGAATTTGAAAAACGTAATGTAAAAGTCTTGGCTATTAGTGTAGACACTGCTGAATCGCATAAAGGATGGATTAGTGATATTAATGAAACGCAGAATACCTCTGTTGAATTTCCAATTATTGCTGACCCTGAAAGAGTAGTTGCTAATTTGTATGACATGATTCATCCCAATGCATCAGAAACCTTAACCGTTCGATCTCTCTTTGTCATTAGCCCTGATAAAAAAGTTAAACTCATCATTACTTATCCAGCCTCGACGGGTAGAAATTTTAACGAGGTGTTGAGGGTAATCGATTCCCTTCAACTAACTGCAAATTATAGTGTGGCAACGCCAGCCGATTGGAAAGATGGGGAAGATGTAATTGTGGTAAACAGTATAAAAACGGAAGATATACCGGCAAAATTTCCCAAAGGACACCAGGTGATTAAGCCATATTTACGTACAACACCTCAGCCTAATAAGTAATTTTGAAAATCGGTGATTTTGTTCGCAACATTTTTGTTGATTTGCGCTAGGTAGGTTGTTTTGAAGTTGTGAATCATTATATTTGATAGTTTTGTTTCGGAATTGGCGCTTAATCTGGTTGTTGCTTATTTTTTTTGATAAAAAATGATTAATTAAGAGGTGAATCAAAGCATAACGGTTTATTTTTTATACAATTTTTTATTTTTTATGGCAACCGGAAAAGTTAAATGGTTCAACACACAAAAGGGCTTTGGATTTATTGTTCAAGAAGACAATAAAGATTTATTTGTCCATTTTAAAGATGTTTTGGGCGGAATTGAAAGCATCAAAGAGAATGACACAGTAGAATTTGAAGTAGCTGAAGGCAGAAAAGGTTTACAAGCAGTAAACGTTAAAAAGATTTAAGCGAAAATATATAAACTTAATCATCCTCAAACTAAGCCTTTCTATGGAGAGGCTTTTTGCATCTTAGTAGTATTGAAGAATAGTTGATTTTAGGATAATATTATTTCCTAAGATATCTTTAGTGAAAATAAGAAACTCATCTTTTCCCGCTTTTATTTTATACTTTTTAGCTAAATCTTCCGGTTTTGCAGGGTAGTTTCTTACAATAATATTTCCAATTAATTTTGCGCCTTTTTTCAAATCTTTGGGTGATAAAATTTCATTTATCATAAATATTCTTCCAGGAAAATCAGTGTTTAGTTTTGCGGAGGTATAGAGTTGTGTTTGCGGATGAAGCTTTTTTAAGCCATATTTTTCTCCTATCAGATTAAAGGCACCTGATTTAAGTAATGCGGCATCAGGCTCATATAAATAATCTTGTGGTAAAACACTTTCGATAAAAGTGGCGGAGATGTTTGATTCATGTTGTAGAAAAGAAAAGGTTTTTTCAGTATCGTTTATTGTCACAGCTTGGATTTTTACTTCTTTATCCGAGTTGCTGTCGATAACCCAAAGCAATTCTTTACACTCATTTTTTACACTTACAATATGTATTTCACTTACGTTTCTTAATTCTGATAAACCTGCAGAAATGTCTAACAGTGGAGCGGTTTTAATGATAATCCTTGATGATTTAGATAACAATAAATCAATATTGCTAACTACATCAGGCGTACAATCTTTCAGCATGAAAACTTTGCCGCTATCAGCTCTTCTTGCTGGATCTACATAAATGGTATCGAAACTTTTTGGCGTTGTTCTCAAATATTCGATTCCATCTCCAGCATAAAAACCGATGTTTCTAACATTTAAAATCGAGGCATTGTATTCAGCAATTTGCGATAGATCTTCATTGTATTCAACATGCGTTACCTCTTTGATTTCTTGCGCAAAGTAATACACGTCTACACCAAAACCTCCAGTTATATCGATTAAAGTATTGCCTTTTGCAAGTTTTGATTTGTATTTGGCGGTAACTTCAGATGAGGTTTGCTCAATCGAGAGTGGCGCTGGATAATAAATTTTTGGTGTGTTGTACCAGGTAGACAATTTCTTTTGTGCTTTTTTCTTTGCACTAATTTGTTGAGCCAATTCAACGGAAGAAATTTTTTCAAAACTACTTTTAGCTAAAACAATTTTATTTACATCAGCATTCAGGTTTGCATCGATGTATTTTTGAATTGCATCATCTAAAATATTCTTGTTCATTCTTTTTCAGTAGCACTTAAATTGAGTCAATTTTATTTTTGCCCCTCATTACCATTTGGCAGGTATGACGGCTTTTAACCTCTAATAAAATATCTTTATCAACCGTAACCCGATCAATCGTATTTTGGTTGTAATATCTGATGGTAACTAATTCCAGGCCTTTATTATATTTTACTGTAAATTCTGCTGATAGGTCTTTAATCAGTTTTTCAATCTGGGCCGGATGATCATCAACACTAACAGAAAAGCTAATAGCGGAATTCAGCATGGTGTTGATTTTGATTTTATGCTTATGAAAGAGTTCGAAAATGTTGCTCAAATTCTCTTCAATAATGAATGAATAGTCTTTCGGAAATATGGAAATTAACGCCTGATTTACTTTGAAAATAAAAGAGGGGATGGGTAGGGGATTGTTCTCGCCCGTAATCGCAGTACCTGATCCTTCCGGCTGAATAAATGATTTAACCAATAAAGGAATCCCTTTATTTTGTAATGGTTTAATGGTTTTTGGATGAATAACAGTTGCGCCATAATAAGTCAGTTCAATCGCATCATGATAAGACAATTGCGGAATTTTCTCTGTTTCATCAAACCATTTAGGATCAGCATTCAAAACCCCAGGTACATCTTTCCAAATGGTTAGTGCAGCGGCATCAAGGCAGGATGCAAAAATTGCAGCAGAATAATCAGAGCCTTCCCTACCTAGCGTGGTCGTATAATTTTCGCTTGTTCCACCGATAAAACCTTGGGTAACCACTATATTATCCGCTAATATCGGCACCAAGTCACGCTGGATAATTTGATTCGTTTTCAGCCAATCTACTTTTCCTTCCCGATAGGTGTTGTCGGTTTGAATATAATTTCTGGCATCCACCCAAAGTGATTTATTCTCGGTTTCATTTAACCATGCCGCTACAATTTTAGTTGAAACCACCTCGCCAATGGAAACAATCTGATCGTAAGTATAGTCGACGTCATTATCTGGTTCATCTTCAATCAACCAATCAATTTCTACGAAAGAATTTGCTACGTCATCATAAACCGGATTTGCTTTGCCTTCAAAAAGCGCTTCTATTATCTGAAAGTGAAATTTTTTTATCTCGTCGAAAATAGCATGTGTTTCATCACTTTGTGCTAAATAGGCTTTGGTTAAATCTTCCAGTTGATTGGTGATTTTTCCCATTGCAGAAACCACAATCAAAAGGTTCCCTTTTCTATAATCGCGAACAATATTGGCTAAATTTTTTACTCCTGCTGCATCCTTAACCGATGCACCCCCAAACTTAAAAATATCCATATTAAAATGCCTTTATTTGTTCTTTAGAAAGTGCTGCGTTTAACCAGCCACCTTCTAAATGTGCTGCATATTTATTGTAAAAATTTATTGCCGGCTCATTCCAATCCAATACTTGCCAAACCATTCCGGTATATTTTTCACTTTTGGCTTCTTCAATCACCTTTTCAAAAAGTATTTTACCTATACCTTTGCCACGCATTTCTTCTGTGACGATAAAATCTTCTAAGTACAATCTACAGCCTTTCCAGGTAGAGTATCTCGTGTAAAATAAGGTGAAACCTACGATTTCCGTATCTACTTCTGCAACGAAAGCTTTCCAAACAGGATTTTCTCCAAAACCAGCATCGATAAAGTGATTGATATTTACGGTTACCTCTTCAGGAGCTTTTTCATATACTGCCAATTCATGGATCAATTCCAAAATCCTTGGGCAATCATCTGCTTTGGCTATTCTAATATTTAAGTTCATTAGTTTGGTGAGATATTTTTAAAATGCTTGATTATTCTTTTACCGAAAATACTGCTTCCTATACGAACCATTGTACTCCCTTCTTGTATGGCAATTTTGTAATCGGCGCTCATGCCTATCGAGATCTCCTTAAAAGAATCTTCGTTCGGAAAAAAACTAGCCTTAAGGCCATCAAAAAAGACCCTAAGTTCATGAAATTCGATGGTGATCTGTTTCTCGTTTTTGGTATTTGTAGCAATACCCATCAAACCAACTATGCGAATATTTTTGAGCTGCTGATATTCATCAGACCTCAATAGTTCAATCACTTCATCATAGCCCAAACCAAATTTAGTATCTTCATCAGCAATGTAAACTTGTAATAAACAATCAATTACTCGCTTGTTCTTCAAAGCCTGCTTGTTAATTTCCTGGAGAAGTTTAAGACTGTCCACACCGTGTATCATCTTTACAAAGGGTGCAATATATTTCACCTTGTTGGTTTGGAGATGACCAATTAAATGCCATTCAATATCCTTTGGAAGTTTTTCTTCCTTTTCCACCATTTCCTGTACATGGTTTTCGCCAAAAATACGTTGTCCAGCATTGTAAGCCTCTTGGACAACTTCTACCGTTTGGGTTTTTGAAACAGCAATTAGCTTAACTCCACCAGACTCTACTTCGCTTTTATATTGTTTAAGATTATCAGCTATGCTCATTTATAACTATTTTTGGGTAAAATTAACAACCTTGCTGCAATTTGGGCAAAAAAATAATGTTAAATTAATAATGAGGAGATTAGTCTGGACTTTAGTAGTCCTGTTTTTTATGTTCGGTTGCAAGCCAAAAGCGCCAGAGGGCGTTATTGATAGAGAAACGATGGAGCAGATATTGTATGATGTACATTTGGTAGATGGCTATCTATCGACCATTTACTTACAAGATTCAGCAAGAAAAGTTGGCGCAGCGTATTATAGCGGCATTTATAAAAAGTACAATACGGATTCTGTTCAATATACAAAAAGCTTAAATTATTACAACAGCAACCCCGATCAATTGCAGGAGATCTATAAAGCGATTTCAAAAAAATTGGAGAATCAAAAAGTAAGCTTAAAAAAAGCAGACTCGTTAATGGTACGAAAAGCCTTTGTAAAAGATTCTGTTAAAATTACTAAAGCCTTCAAAGCTGACTCTGTGGCCATCAGAAAAAAAATGAAACCGGATTCTGCATCGAAAGCGTCAGCAGAAAACCAAATTAAAAAGAAGAAAGCGAAGGCTGATTCGGTATTAAACTCAAAAAGAAATTTTAGCGGAGCGTTACAACTAGCGCCCGCTGCAGTACAATAATATGTTATACCCTGATAATTGTTTAGAACGTTTAGGATTTGTAGAGATAAGACAGCTGATTAGCAAACATTGCTTAAGCCCAATGGGTCAGACAATGGTGCAAAAGATGCAGGTGATGAGTCGTTTTGACCAGATCGATAAATTTTTACGCCAAACCAACGAATTTAAAAGCATCCTGCAACATCAGGAACCGCTACAAATCAATACTTTTTTTGATATCAAATCGCTTGTCGAAAAGATTAGAGTGGAAGGCACTTACCTTTTGGAAGATGAGTGGTTTCAGGTTTATACTTCCCTGCAGACCGTTTTTTCTGTTTTGCGTTTTTTTGAGGAAAGAGCAGAAGTGTATCCAACACTCGAGGCCTTATTTGAACATTTGCCGATTGAGAAAAATATCCTTCGAAAGATAGAGACAGTTATTGATGCGAAAGGTAAAATTAAGCCAAATGCATCTAAAGAATTGCAAGAAATCACTTCATCTATTGCTAAAGCCGAGCAAGATGTGCGCAAGCGGATGGACTCGATTTACAAACAAGCTATTGCCAATAATTGGGTAGCCGATGGTAGCTTAACCATTCGCGATGGCAGAATGTGTATTCCTGTTTTAGCCGAAAATAAAAGGAAGCTTAAGGGATTTATTCACGATGAGTCGGCCACTGGTCAAACTGTTTATATCGAGCCAGAAGAAGTTTTTACCCTTAACAATAAACTTCGTGATTTGGAATTTGATAAGCGCAGAGAAATTATTAAAATTCTGATTTCATTGACTGATGAATTACGTCCTTATTCGCCACTATTTCTTTCCTATCATGGTTTTTTAACCAAACTTGATTTTGTTAGGGCCAAGGCTTTGTTTGCTTTGGATATTGAGGCCGAAATGCCTGGTTTATTAAAAGAACCAAAAACCAAATTAATAAATGCTAGGCACCCGCTATTATCTATTTCTTTCGCAGCCGAAAAAAAGACAGTAACGCCATTAAATATCCATATTGATGCTGAAACACGTGTAGTTTTAGTTTCTGGGCCAAATGCTGGAGGTAAATCAGTTTGCATGAAAACGGTTGGTTTACTCCAGATTATGTTGCAAACGGGCTTACTAATCCCGGTTGATGCCAATAGTGAAGTGGGTATTTTTGAAAATATATTTGCTGATATTGGTGATGATCAATCGATAGAAAGTGATTTGAGTACCTACAGTGCCCACTTAAAGAAAATGCGTTATTTCGTTGAGCATGCTTCGCCAAAAACGATGGTTTTGATTGATGAATTCGGTACGGGTACTGATCCACAATTTGGAGGACCAATGGCCGAGGCAGTATTGGAAGTACTCAACAATAAAAAAGTGCGTGGCGTAATTACCACACATTATTCTAATTTGAAACTTTTTGCTGGCAACACGCCTGGTTTAGAAAATGCGTCAATGCTTTTCGATAACGCTAAAATGAAACCTTTGTACATTCTAGAGATGGGCAAACCCGGAAGTTCTTACGCGTTTGAAATTGCTCAAAACATCGGTTTGCCTAAAGAAGTGATTCAGCTTGCCAGGGAAAAAACCGGTTCGAATCAAAATCGCGTCGATACCATGTTGGTAGATTTAGAGCGTGAAAAGAAAACGATTTACGATGCAAAAGTGAGCCTGGCGAATCAACAAAATAAGGCTAAAAATTTAGTTGCCGAAAATGAAAAATTAAGAGCTTTTTTGGATGAAAACAGAAGGGTTTTAATCAAAGAAGCAAAGCAAGAAGCGCAAAACATCATTAAAAATGCCAATAAACTGGTAGAAAATACGATTGCTGAAATTAAAGAAAAGCAGGCTGATAAAGAAGTAACCAAACAACTAAGGCAAAATTTGCATCAGGAGTTAGTTAAGAACACCGTTCCAAAAGAAAAGCCAAAACCTGTTCAAGTAATAGTTGGTGGCGAAATTACGGTTGGAGATTGGGTGAAATTTACGGACAGCGAAACAACCGGGCAAGTGCTGGAAATTAACAGAAACGAACTTGTTTTGGCTATCGGCGATTTACGCTCGAACGTGAAAAAAAATCGTGTTCAAAAAATCAGCCATAAGGAAGCGAAAAAAGTGATTCAAAGCAGTGCTGGTTCGTTTGCGGGGAGAATGAATGATGCTGTGTCGGGCTTTAGAGCTGAATTAGATCTTCGCGGAAAAAGAACGGAAGATGCTTTATTCGAAGTAGAGAAATATTTAGATAAAGCGATTATGTTGGGCTTTCCATCTATCAAACTTATTCATGGTAAAGGAGATGGGATATTGAGGAAAATGATTCGGGAGTATTTGAGGAAATATAGTCAGGTGAATAGGATGGAAGATGAACACGCAGATAGAGGCGGTGATGGGATAACCTATGTTTATCTGAATTAAGGTTTCTCTTAAATTTCTTATATGAAGAAGGTAGATTTTGAAGTTTTAATACCACTCTCTTGCCGTCATTACGAAAACATTTTACGATTCTTCGTCGCTGATATTTTTGGTATGCTCACGCTAATGTGAATTGCTGGAAGGATTGTTAAGTTGAGCTTTGTAAATGATGGAATGAAAAATTGTTACTTTTTATTCCCAGGACATTTCTTACAACGTTTACCTTTTTTAAACTTCTCACAACATTTCTTATGTTCCGCAGTGCAGCTTAAAATGAAACCCATTCCCTTTTGAAACTCAGGATCGGTAGGTAGGATAAAATTGTTTTCTTCTCTCTCGTAAATCATTGCAGTACAAAGGTAATGCTTGTTTAGATCAATTCCAATTAAAAGTTATTCGTAGAAGATTTAAACTGATTTCATGCTAGGTTTGTAGCCGCAATTTGTAAATTAGCGAACTAACCAAAAATTCATAAAATGATTAATAAAGTGGTATCAGACGCTAAAGAGGCGATTGATGATGTATCAGATGGCGCAACCTTAATGCTTGGTGGTTTTGGACTTTGCGGAATTCCCGAGAATTGTATAAACGCTTTAGTAGAAAAAGGAGTAAAGAATTTAACCTGTATTTCGAATAATGCTGGGGTTGATGACTTTGGCATTGGATTGATGTTAAAACAGCGTCAGGTTAAAAAAATGATCTCTTCTTATGTCGGCGAAAATGCAGAGTTTGAACGGCAATTACTAAGTGGCGAATTAGAGGTCGATTTGATTCCGCAAGGAACTTTAGCGACAAGATGTTTAGCGGCTGGATATGGAATGCCTGCTATTTTTACACCAGCAGGAGTAGGAACAGAAGTTGCAGAAGGAAAAGAAATCAGAAACTTTGGCGGTAAAGATTATTTAATGGAATATGCCTTCGATGCTGACTTTGCTATTGTAAAAGCTTGGAAGGGCGATACCGCAGGGAATTTGATTTTTAGATCGACCAGCAGAAACTTTAATCCAGTAATGGCAATGGCTGGCAAGATAACCATCGCAGAGGTGGAAGAATTGGTTGAGGCAGGTGAACTGGATCCAGATTATATTCATACACCAGGAATTTATGTTCACAGAATTTTTCAGGGTAAAGATTACGAGAAAAGAATTGAGCAAAGAACGGTTAGAAAGTCCGGAGTCTGAAGTCGTTAGTCTGTAGTATATCCTCTCAATATCACATCAAATATCTATGTTTACTAAAGAAGAAATAGCGCAACGTATAGCGCAAGAAATAAAAGACGGTTATTATGTTAACCTTGGCATTGGTATACCAACCTTAGTGGCCAATTATATTCCAAAGGGAATAAATGTTGTATTGCAATCCGAAAATGGACTGCTTGGAATGGGACCATTTCCATTTGAAGGCGAAGAGGATGCCGATTTAATTAATGCGGGTAAGCAAACCATCACTACATTACCTGGCTCCTCAATTTTCGATTCGGCAATGAGCTTTGGAATGATCAGGGCGCAAAAGGTTGATTTAACCATTTTAGGTGCAATGGAGGTTTCTGAGAATGGCGATATTGCCAATTGGAAAATTCCTGGCAAAATGGTTAAAGGAATGGGTGGTGCAATGGATTTAGTGGCATCAGCAAAAAATATCATTGTAGCCATGCAGCATGTAAATAAAGCGGGAGAGAGCAAGTTGCTATCCAAATGTACGCTTCCATTGACTGGGGTAAAGTGTATTAAAAAAATTGTTACTGAATTAGCTGTTTTAGACATTCTACCCGAAGGAGGTTTCAAACTTTTAGAACGAGCGCCCGGGGTGAGCGTTGATTTTATTAAACAATCTACAGCAGGAAGATTAATTGCTGAAGGCGATATTCCGGAAATGCGATTGGATTAAAATAAAAATGGGGTCAAGTTTTTAAAGCTTGACCCCATTTTGTTGATAACTATTATTTTAATTTATATCAACAAGAATACTGTTCCTTAAGTCATTTGAGATATTCTCGGTGATGGCGATGATTTCATCAGGCTCATTGGTGTTATTCATAATCACCTTATCACATTGCTCTCGATAAGGTAACAAATATTCCTTGTAGGCAGGAACCACATGGTTATGCCACTTGTAAAGTACGTCATCTTCGGGGTATCCACGTTCCAGGCCATCTCTTTTTATCCGGCGATCTAAAGCAACTTGTTCATCAGCATCAACAAAAATGGTATGATCTAGCAAGGCTGCAATTTCTTTGAAATGCAAAATAAAAAGGCCTTCAACAATGATTATAGGTGCTGATTTAATTTCTAAAATTTTAACTACAGCAAGGGGATTATTGAAATTATATTCCTTTTTATAGACAACCTCTCCGCTTGTAAGTTGTTTTATATCCCTTAAAAACTGCTCACTATCAATGGTTGATGGAAGATCAAAATTGTATAGTTTATTTTCTTCCTGGGTCATATCGCCTGCAGGAATGTAATAATCATCCTGGGATACCAAAGTTACTTCATCTTGCTTAAAGTGATGTAAAAAGCAGTTTAAGAAGAATGTTTTACCCGATCCACTTCCACCGGCAATACCAATTATAAAAGGTTTTTTATTCAAACTCATTGAGCACTATATGTTAGATTGCAGAAAAAACGTTTGTCTAAAGCACCTAATGAATCGGCTACCGCTTTAGTCATTACAATGATAACGTCTTTTGTGGATTCGTTCTCTGTAAATTTACCAACAACCTTTGCGAATGTTGTTTTGTTAGTCATTGGGTTTGTAATTTTTATTACTCTGCCTACTGGTGCTGTACGGTGTAAAACTAGCATTTTCGAGCCGTCTAAATCTGCGTCAGCAATCCAAACGGCTGCACCTTTTTCTTCGATTTGGCTTAGGCCATAAACGCTTGGGTCGCGACGAAGTTTTGGATCTTTAACCATTGTGCTATCTGGTTCACTTTCCTGCTCTTCTTTAGATGCCTCATTTACAGATTTTGGTTGAGGTGGCTTAGGAATAATTAATTTCTGATCTACTTTAATGGCGTTATCATCCAATTTATTAGCTGTTCTGATTTGATAAGCCGTTAAATTATACTTCTTCGCAATGCTAAAAATATTTTCTCCAGTTGCTACAGTATGAATAAAACTTTCTTCTTTTGAAGGTGAAGCAGATGAGGCTTTAACCGGTTCAGCTTGTTTTTCTTTCGGCACTTCTACTTCAGCAACTATTCCTCCGGGCACTTTCAATACTTGCCCAATCGTAATCGCATTATCTGGCAAATTATTTAATTTCCTTAATTGGTAAGCAGTAATACCATATTGCTTGGCAACCGTAAAGATGGTTTCGTTACGCAAAACCGTATGGGTACCTACAGCATCTGAAGTTTTGGCTGCTTCGGTTGGGGTTTTGGCTGCTTCGGTTGTGGGTTGTTCAGCAGTGCTGATTACTTTATTTTCATCAACATTCTTTGTAGCCGGAATCTTTAATTTCTGACCAATTCTAAGATTATTGTTTGATAAATTATTTGCCTTTTTAACCTCTTCTACGGTAGTGCCATATTTTTCTGCTATTTTCCCAAGAAACTCTTTAGGCGCTATGGTATGCTCAATCATGGTTTGCTCTGCAACAGTACTTTCAATAGCAGGAGTGGTTACCGTGGTTTTAGCTGGTTTTACTGGCTCGCTCGTAGCAGGAACATCTGTATTGTTTTTGGTAGCGATCTTTAAAACCTGCCCAATACTTAAGTTATTTCCGGTAAGGTTGTTCAGCCTTTTAATTTCATTAATAGTTGTTCCATACTTTTCGGCGAGCATATTTAAATTTTCTTTTGCTTTAACAGTATGCTCAATGATGCCGCCGTCTTTGCCCGAAGAAACAAGGGGTGTGCTGCTTGTTGTTCCCCAGGGAATATTGGTTGGAACTTTTATAATGACGCCAACTTGAAGGTATTTGTTCTCATTGTAGCTCATAATATCTTTTGGCGAAACGTTGTATCTTCTTCCAACAGAATAATACGTGTCTTTGGCTACAATTTGATGAACGATAAGTTTCTTTCCGTTATTATTTTCAACGCCGATAGAGTCTCTAAGTGTGTTTGCTTTAGCATTTGCGATATTTAGAGCAAATAGAACAAAAGCAGATAAGTATATTTTGTGCATTTATTTTCTATAAATTTCTTAGTCAAAGGAAGCAATTATACGAATAAAATATTTAACCCTGTCGAGTTAATCAACCCGTTTTTGAGTAAAAATAAGATAACTTTATTTCAAAAAAATGGTCATGATATTCATTCACAATATCTTGTGAAAGAAAACAATTGGCTTCGTGTTGATTAATAAACGAACTAATAAATAAGGTATTGTACAGATGGGAATTTAGATTAAAACATTTATAAATTTGGGTTGTTACGTACACATTAACATCACATAAAAATTAATAAAATGGACGCTAAAGAAATAAGCTTAAATGAAAAAGAAGTAAAACCAGTGGTTGATCTTTTGAACGATTATTTGGCAAATTATCATATTCATTATCAGAAATTAAGAGGTTGTCACTGGAATATAAAAGGTCAGAATTTTTTTACGCTTCATGTTAAGTTTGAAGAATTATATACCAATGCACAACTCACCATTGATGAAATTGCCGAGCGTGTTTTAACCTTAGGTAAACCACCTCATAGTCGTTTTGCAGATTATATAAGTGAATCTGAAATCAAAGAAATCGACACAATTGGTATGAAAGATTTAGATATGGTTGATGCGGTATTGGATGATATGGCTAAATTGATTGAAATTGAAAGAGAACTATTAGAAGCTACGGATAAAGCTGGCGATGATGGGTCGAATGATATGGTAAATCGGTTCATGCAGTTTAAAGAAAAAAATACCTGGATGTTACGTTCTTTCGCTGGAAAGAAATAATACTTTGAAGTAGGTTTTAAAAGCCTCAGTTAAATGGATGAATTGTCAAATCTGTTTATCTGAGGCTTTTTTGTGGTATAGAATAGCTATTTATTTATCTTTGGGCATGGCATATAAAAGTTTAGCAGAGTGTGTTTCCGACCTTGAAAAACACGGTCATCTAATAAGGATTAAAGAAGAAGTAGATCCTCATTTAGAAATGGCCGCCATCCATTTAAGGGTCTATGAGAAACAAGGACCTGCTTTGTTGTTTGAGAATGTGAAGGGTAGTCCCTTTCCGGCGGTTTCTAATTTGTTTGGAACTTTGGAGCGGTCGAAATTCATATTCAGAGACACCTTGCCAAAAGTGCAGCAATTGGTTTCTTTGAGAAATGATCCAATAAAAGCATTGAAAAATCCTTTCAAGTATGCAGGATCAGCAATGTCGGCATTGTCGTCGTTGCCCATGAAAACACCATCTGCGAAAAATAACTTTCTGAAAACCTCTATCAGTAAATTGCCACAAATTGTAAACTGGCCCATGGATGGAGGCCCTTTTGTAACGATGCCTCAAGTTTATACTGAAGACATTGATAAGCCCGGAGTTCTAAATGCAAATTTAGGGATGTACCGCATTCAATTGGGCGGGAACGATTATATTGAAGACAAGGAGATCGGTCTCCATTATCAAATTCACCGGGGCATTGGTGTTCACCAATCTAAAGCAAATAAAGCAGGTTTACCACTTAAGGTGAGCATTTTCGTCGGTGGTCCTCCATCTCATCCTCTGGCTGCGGTAATGCCATTGCCAGAAGGTTTATCAGAAATGACGTTTGCCGGTGCATTAGGCGATAGGAGATTCCGCTACTTTTACGATGATGAAGGATTTTGCATTTCTGCTGATGCCGATTTTATTATCACGGGAACTGTTTATCCAAATGAAAATAAGCCAGAAGGTCCTTTCGGCGATCATTTAGGTTATTATAGCCTTACGCACCCTTTTCCTTTGATGAAGGTGCATAACGTATACCATAAAAAAGACGCCATCTGGTCATTCACAGTTGTCGGAAGGCCGCCGCAGGAAGACACAAGCTTTGGTGCATTAATTCACGAAATTACAGGATCGGCCATTCCACAAGAAATTCATGGATTGAAAGAGGTACATGCTGTTGATGCAGCAGGTGTTCATCCTTTGCTGTTTGCAATCGGAAGCGAACGTTACACGCCATATTTAAAGGAGCGAAGACCACAGGAAATCTTAACGATAGCCAACCATATCCTGGGTAAAAATCAACTCAGTTTAGCTAAATATGTTTTCATCGCCGCTAAAGAGGATGATGAAAAATTAAGTACACATCACATTCAGGATTTTATTACTCATATTTTGGAAAGGGTAGATTTAACCAGAGATATCCATTTCTATACCAACACCACAATCGATACCCTGGATTACAGTGGCGATGGTTTAAATAGTGGATCGAAGGTTGTTATTGCGGCAGCAGGGGAGAAGAAGCGAAATTTGTGGAATAAAAAGCCTGAAGGCTTAAAGTTAGGGGATGGTTGCTATCAATCTCATCTGGCTATCCCTGGTGTTTTAGTTATTGAATGCGACAAATATATCAGTGCGGAAAAAACAGCGGCAGAAATTGCTTTGTTAAACATTACCTTAACTGATCAGGATCTTTCCGGATTACCATTGATTGTACTGGCCGATGATTCTGAATTTACAGCAGCAAATATTGATAATTTAGTTTGGATTACTTTTACCCGAAGTAATCCCGCTGCCGATATTTATGGCGTTAATGATTTTACTATCAATAAACACTGGGGCTGCAAAGGCCCAATGATTATTGATGCAAGAAAAAAACCTCATCATGCTCCTGAACTTCTTAAAGACAAAAATGTGGAGGAAAAGATTGATACATTGGCTAAGCCAGGAATGCCGCTACATGGAATAATTTAGTTGAATATTTGAAAATATTTAGCCATTTTTAGGTACATGTTTTGCATTTTACCTCAACTTTCGCGTGCCTTCGCCATTACTTTATTGATACTTTGTTGCTCGATGAGGTTGTCCGCTCAACAGGTTGATAGTTTGATAAAGGTAATTCGTCAGTATGGAAAGAGAAATGCGACCTCCAGCATATTTGTTCACTTTGATAAAAACGTTTATTCCAATAACGATCAGGTTTGGTTTACCGGATATTTACTCGAAGGTATTGCACCAATAGGCGATTACCATACTTTACATCTTACATTAGTAAACAATGCTGATAGTTCGGTGGTCCTTCAAAAGAAATTTTTAATTCATGAAGGTTTTGCATTCGGAGATTTAGTTTTGCCAGATTCGCTGCCCGGAGGATCTTACCGTTTTGTAGTGAATACCAATATTAGGGTAGCTGGCTTTAACGTTTCTGATTTTATTCAGCCCATTACTATAAAATCGACCACAAAAAGTCTTTTGCAACCCAGTATTTCCCTTTTTAAATCTCACAATGATAAAACTCAAAATGGCACCATGTTGCTTAAAGTTTTGACGAGTGATAATCGTTTTGTTGAAAATGCTGAAGTGAAGTACACCATTGGTCGTGATTCGATTTGGAAAAGAGCTTCGTCAAAAACGAGCGTGATTGGAGAACTAATGATTGATTTCCCGGTAAACAAAATTAACGCGAAGAACAATTTATTAAGCATTGCTATAAAAAAAGATGACCAGGTTAAATACCTCAAGCACGAATTGCCAATAATCAACGGGAAAAAATTTCAAATTAATTTCTATCCTGAAAGTGGCTATTTGGTTAATGGATTGTTTAGTAAAGTGGGGATTGAAATTAAAGACCTAATCCGTACTCCTCTTCTTACAACGGCAGTTTTGTATGAAAATGATAAAGCTATCGATACAGTTAGTACGAATTCTACTGGGCTTGGTTTTTTCTCTATCATACCCAATATCAAATTCAAATACAGCCTAAAAATATTAACTGATGATATTGAAGTAGATCATTATGATTTGCCACCTATTTTGAGTGCGGGTGTGGCGATGCATGCCAATAATGTAATCGCTGAAAAGGACTTTCGTTTAAAATTGCAAAGTAGTTTTGATACTCCAGTTCATGTTGTGGTTCATAATTATAACGATCTCTATTTGCACAGTGAGATCGCCTTGAAGGATGGTGTCACTCAAAATGTTAGACTTGATCTAGATTCTGTACCGATGGGGTTAAATGCCATAACCTTATTAGATAGTGATTTCAAGCCTCTTGCCGAACGGATTTTTTTTAGCCACTACGATCAAACGAACCAATTGCAAATTTCAACTGATAAGGATGTATATGGTACGAGGGATAGTGTTAGATTGGATATCCATACGATTACCAGAAGCAAAAATTCCCTCCAAGGTTTGGTATCCATTTCGTGTACACAAGCTAACCGATTCTCTGAATTAGACAATAAAAATATTGTAGACTATGCATTGCTAGAAAGGGAATTGATACACTTACCAGCAAACCCGATGGGAATCAAAGTTACGGATCGTGAGTATTTAAATAATATTCTCCTGGTGAAAGGGTGGAGGCGGTATCATTGGCCACTGTTAAGGGATGGCTTATTTGCGCAAAAGAAAATAATTAATGAGGAAGTTAGCGGCCAGATCAGAAAAGGGAAGAAAAACGTAATGCTACCTATGGAATTATTTACCATAGCGAAGAGTAGTGTTCATACCATTTCATCAGATAGTACCGGGAAATTCAAAATCCCTTACTCGAATTTAATTACCGATGATAAAGACGACGTATGGGTGAACCTTAACCGTAAAAACGCATCCGATTATACATTAGAAATTCATGATCCGGCTGAAGAGCTGAAAAAAAATATCAAAGCGCAGCATTATGAAGAAGTAGTTGCTAACTTATCAAAACCAGCAATTAATCAAGCGTTTACTGATCCTCGTGGTATAAATCTAAAAGAAGTAGTGATCAAGAGTGATAAAGGCGAAAAAATTGATTTTGCCAATAATGGTTATATGAATAATTGTGGTGATTATGTCTGTCCTAATAACATTTTAAATTGTGTAAACCATTTTGGAAATTCTGAGAACAAAAGCCCTAAAGAGGGAGGTCAGTATCGGAATCAAAACGGTGGAGTTACCATTTATCATGGTTGTGTAGAGCATAAGAAAGATGCCAATATTTCTATTTTAAGGGGGATAAAACTCGGAAAGGAGTTTTATAAATTCGAGTTGGATAATAAGGATGAACCTATTAACATGTCAACTATATTTTGGAATTACCAACAGTTTTAGATTCTGAAGGAAAGGCTGTTCTAAATTTTACAACTGGTGATTTAACCGGCCGTTTCAAAATTGTAGTTCAAGGTGTTACTGCCAATGGTCCAATTTATGGTGAGCATTACATCACCATCAAGCGGCCATAAAAAAAGCTCTCGATGCAAATCGAGAGCTTTTAATAAATGTTATCTATTCTTAAAATCTAACTCCGAAAGTTAAGAATACATTGTTTCTATTGCTCTTAACATCTGCAACAGGTTCAGAATAATCATCTAGTAAATAAGGACTAGAGTTGAAATTCGTTTTATAATTTTGATAAGCTAAATCGAAATAGTAGTTATCAACGCGGTAACCAATACCGCCTGTTAAAAACTGGCTTTGGTAAAAAGAATTCGATCCACCTTGAATACCATTTCCATTTACACCATAACCGCCTCTCAAACTTACTTCATTGCTTACTTTAACTTCTGCACCAACTCTATAGTTTATAGCTTCTTTGTACGAAGCTTTTACAAATGCATTGTTATCGCTAATTGTTGATGAACTTCCACCACCATCTGCCGAGAAACGCATTGATGAATAGTCAATATAATCAACATCTGCAGAGATTAGAGCGATATTACTAATTACATAGCTTAAACCTGCCGATGCTTTTAATGGCGTACGCAGATTATAAGTAAAGTCGTAATACCTGCTTGGGCTATTAATTGATGAAGCGGCATTAGTTGCATTACCTGCTAATCTTGCTTGCAAAGTTTCGGTTGTATTATCCTGGATATTAAGCCATGTTGGAGTCTGGAAGTTTAATCCAATCCTCAACTCTGGAACCGGGCGATAAATCATTCCTAACTTTAAATTGAATCCATTACCCCGAGACTGTTGATATCTAATATGAGTTAAGGTGTAATTTTCGTTGCCAGTGTAAGCAGGAATCGCGTCATCATAAGAATTAACAATACCAGATTCTGTAAAAGAAGCATCACTAGTATATTTAACATTCACAAAACTCGCTGTTCCACCTATATATAACTTATTCGAAAAATTAAGTGCGCCAGCTATATTGAATTCTGAAGTAGATCCAAGTCTGCTTTCTGTCCAGTTTTGATTGAAGTTTGCATTATTATAAGGTTCTGCCGAGAAACCATTTGGATAGTTTGGGGCATTTTTATTAATTAAATAACTGTCATAGGCATCACCCGCAACTGAATTTTCAGTACCAAAACTATTAGCCTGATCAACGTAAGAGTCTCTTATTGAACTATTAGTGTTAATGCCATTATAGTCGATGTTATTAAGAAAATCATTGTTCCTGGTATAGCTAAGGCCGAACACAGTACTAACCAAGCCTTTATTAACATCAGAACCTTTTAGTTTTGTGGCTGGGTTATAAAATACAACACCTAGGTTATTTAGATTGATTTGACTTTTGTTGGATTTAATGTTGTTGCCTAAATAAGAACTTTCGTTGGAAACGCTATTAAATTCAGGGGTAATGTTAAATTCTGATTTGGTAAATAATCCAAGTCCCGCAGGATTCGCATTGATTGATCCTATGTCTCCACCAACACCAATTTGAGCACCAGCCATTCCTTTAAAACGTGATGAACTCCCATAATTTGTTTGCGAAAATCGGAACGCGTCAGGGGCATAACTCTGTGCGTATGCTGAACCAATGGTAGCTACTGTAGCTACCATGGATGCCAATATATATTTTTTCATTTAATGTGCTTTATTAGTAAGATATTAACCTCGTCCTGCTCTTGATGGTCTGGAACCACCGCCACCGCCATTAGAACCGCCGCCGCTGCTTCCACTACTTGATGGAGGTGGAGAATATGTTGGTCTGCTCATTTCAGTTCTTTGAGGTTGTTGAGGTGTATAATTTTCGTTTCTGGTCGGTCTACTACCTTGTGTTCCTTGCGGAGTGTAGCCTCTTCCAGCATTATTACTAACTGATCCTTGATTACGGGTAGGTCTTCCTGCGTTATAATTTGGTGCATAGCTTTGACCTATTTGGCTGTTTGGATTTGCAATACCTGATCTACTTGGTCTTCCAACATTCCCTGCGCTACCATTTCCATAAGATCTTGGAACACCTCTATCGTTACTCCCTGGTCTAGGTCTGTAATTGTTATTGGTAATAACGCCGCCGCCATAATAGCCGCCGCCTAAGCCCCAGCCACCACCGTACCAGCCACCGCCGCCCCAACCGAAGCGATCGTAATATGAATATGGCCCCCAATTGTTCCAGCCCCAGTTATTCCAACCGTAGCCCATGTTGCCATAGTAGAAAGGATTATTCCAGATGCTGCCGTAACCGAAGCCACCGCCCCAACCGAAACCACCACCCCAGCCACCTAAACCGTAGCCATTATTCCAACCCATGCCATAACCTAAATAAGTGGTTGCGCCATAACTGTTGCCATAATTAAAGTTTTCGTAATACGGATCGTAATAGCCACGAAAGCTACTGCCATTGTAGAAACGATTAATTCTGGAAGAGTAATCCATATCGTAATAAGGATTACTAGTACCGTAATATTCATCGTAATCTTCGGTTTGTCCTTGAGCTTGTGCTTGAACTTGATTTTGAGGAGGAACGTAAGCTTCTACCTCTCTCGCCTTTGCCACGGAATTATATACATCATCATTGGCTTTGGTTTGGGCCAATTTTGTTGTTGAGCATGATGCCACCAACCCTGCAGCAGCAATCATTACAATGGGTAAAAATTTAATTGGTTTCATTGTGTTTATATTTAGTTGTGTGTGTTCACTAATTTACTAAAAATGGATCAAATTTACTAAAAACCAACTATTTAATCAGTCAGATTTATGTATTAATGCAAATGCCTTCTCTCTATAATCGTTTTGTAGGCATAAATTTATAAATTTGTGATCTAATTTCACCTTTTTTAACACACAAATTACGTTCCAAATACATAAGATGAGCAAAGAAATTACAAGCAGAGATGCAGATTATTCTCAATGGTATAATGATATCGTTATAAAAGCCGATCTGGCTGAGCATTCGGCAGTTAGAGGCTGCATGGTAATTAAACCCAATGGTTATGCTATATGGGAAAAAATGCAGGCCGTATTGGATAAAATGTTTAAGGATACAGGCCATCAAAATGCCTATTTTCCATTGTTCATTCCGAAGTCATTTTTTTCAAAGGAGGCCTCACACGTTGAGGGTTTTGCCACAGAATGTGCTGTAGTGACACATTACCGTCTAAAAAATGACGGCAATGGCAATATTGTCGTGGATGAAACTGCCAAATTAGAAGAGGAGCTTATCGTTCGCCCAACCTCGGAGACTATCATCTGGAATACTTATAGAGGATGGATTCAATCTTATCGTGATTTGCCAATTCTAATTAATCAATGGGCAAATGTGGTTCGATGGGAAATGCGCACCAGGTTGTTTCTTCGTACAGCCGAATTCTTATGGCAGGAAGGGCATACCGCTCATGCAACCGCTGAAGAAGCGATTGAAGAAACAGAACGTATGTTGCACATCTATGCTGATTTTGCTGAAAATTGGTTGGCTGTTCCAGTAGTTAGGGGAAGAAAATCCCCAAATGAAAGATTTGCTGGTGCTTTAGATACCTACTGTATTGAAGCCCTGATGCAAGATGGAAAGGCTTTACAGGCGGGTACTTCCCATTTCTTAGGTCAGAATTTTGCCAAAGCTTTTGATGTAAAGTTCACCGGAAAAGATGGTAAGCTCGATTATGTTTGGGCAACATCATGGGGTGTTTCTACCCGTTTAATGGGAGCACTTATTATGGCTCACAGTGATGATTCAGGACTTATTATCCCACCTAAATTGGCACCAATTCAAGTGGTAATTGTTCCAATTTACAAGGGAGATGAAGACTTAGCGAAAATTTCGGCTTATGTGAATGAGTTAACAATGCGCTTAAAAGGGATGGGGGTTTCGGTAAAATACGATGACAGAGATACACAACGTCCGGGCTTTAAATTTGCTGATTACGAATTGAAAGGCGTACCAGTACGTATTGCTATTGGTGGCCGCGACTTAGAAAACAAGACAGTGGAAATTGCCCGTAGAGATACGAAAGTTAAACAAACTGTTCCACAGGAGGGTTTAGATATATACATTGCGAAGTTACTTGAAGATATTCAAACCAGTATGTTTAACAAGGCCCTAGCTTATCGTGATGAGCATATTACTGAAGCGAACAGCTACGAAGAGTTTAAGGGGTTGTTGGATGGCAAAGCTGGTTTTATTTCCGCCCACTGGGATGGAACTCCAGAAACAGAACAAAAAATTAAAGAAGAAACCAAAGCAACCATTCGTTGTATTCCTTTAGATAATAAATTGGAAGATGGGGTTTGTATCTATTCTGGGAAGCCATCAATACAACGTGTTTTATTTGCGAGAGCATATTAAGAAGTCTTGAGTCAGTAGTCTTGAGTCTTCTAAACGATTGAAATATTAATGTAAAACTGTTTAGATAAGGTTGAGAAATCTCAATCTTATCTCGATACTTGAAGCGCACATCTCAAAAGAAAAAATGAAATTCGGAACAAAAGCTATACATGCAGGTCAAGAACCTGATCCAACAACTGGTGCTGTAATGACACCAATTTACCAAACTTCAACCTATTGGCAAAAATCGCCAGGTGATAACAAGGGTTATGAGTACTCTAGGGGAACAAACCCTACACGTAAAGCATTGGAAGATTGCTTAGCAGCTTTAGAAAATGCCAAATATGGATTGGCTTTTTCTAGCGGTATGGGTGCTACAGATGCAGTTTTAAAACTACTTCAACCGGGGGATGAAGTGATTACCGGAAATGATCTATATGGTGGATCTTACAGGATGTTTACTAAAATCTTCTCTAAGTATGGAATAAAATTCCACTTTTTAGATTTATCCAAACCAGAAAATATTGTAGACTATATTAATGATAAGACTAAATTGGTTTGGATTGAAACACCCACAAATCCCACCATGCAGGTTGTTGATATTGAAGGTGTTGCAAAGATCACAAAAGAGAAAAAGATCATATTAACAGTTGATAACACTTTTGCTTCGCCTTATTTGCAAAATCCTATCGATTTGGGAGCAGATATCGTAATGCATTCGGTTACAAAATATATTGGAGGCCATTCAGATGTGGTAATGGGTGCATTGGTTACTAATGATGATCAATTGTACAAAGATTTGTGGTTTATCTATAATGCTTGTGGTGCAACGCCTGGGCCACAAGATTCGTTTTTGGTTTTACGTGGAATAAAGACACTACATTTGCGGATGAAAGCGCATTGTGAAAATGGCGAACGCATTGCCCATTACCTCAAAGCACATCCAAAAGTAGACAAAATTTATTGGCCAGGGTTTGAAGATCATCCTAACCACGATGTTGCAAAAAAGCAAATGAGAGGTTTCGGAGGTATGATTTCCATTACTTTAAAGGGAGCTGATTTACAGGAAACATTTAGAATCGCATCAAATTTTAAAGTATTTACCTTGGCAGAATCATTAGGTGGTGTAGAATCTTTAATTAATCACCCTGCAACGATGACCCATGGATCAATTCCTAAAGAGGAACGAGAAAAAGTCGGTGTTATCGATAGCCTTCTGCGTTTAAGTGTAGGAGTTGAAGATGTAGATGATTTGCTTGAAGACTTAGCAAGTGCTTTAAAATAAGCGTTTAAAAAAAAACAATTAATAAAATTTAGTCATCCATTTGACCGGCTTTTGAACGGTCGGATGGATGACTTTTTAGCGTGAACGGAATGGATTTTTTAGCACTTCAAAACTTTCTGGATGGTAAGGTAGAACAGTATAATCGACCAGAGTTCATTGCTAACGATCCAATTTGTATTCCTCACTTATTTGCTAAAAAGCAAGATATTGAAATTGCAGGTTTTTTCGCTGCGATTCTAGCATGGGGACAACGTAAAACCATCATCAATAAGTGCAGGGAGTTGTTGGGTAGAATGGATAACTCGCCGCATGATTTCATTTTGAATCATCAAGATACTGATCTGAAACAGCTCCTGCAATTTAAGCACAGAACATTTAACGATACAGATCTACTCTATTTTATAGCTTTTTTCAAAGCACATTATGTGAAATTTAATAGTTTAGAAAATGCTTTTGTTCCCCAAGGTGCATTTCAAAATGGTTATTTGGAAACAATGTCTGACTTGCCTTCCATTGAAATGTCGTCAGCAGTGTGTTTTGCAAGGGATTTGAATTTCACAATTGAACAATCTTTAAACTATTTCAGAAGCTACTTTTTTTCTCTTGAAGATTTTCCTCGCCGAACTAAAAAGCACATTTCTTCACCGGCACAAAAATCAACTTGTAAGCGACTAAATATGTTTTTACGATGGATGGTGCGGAAGGATAATAAGGGAGTTGACTTTGGGATTTGGAAAACTTTAAAACCTGAGCATTTGATCTGTCCTTGTGATGTTCATGTTGATAGGGTGGCGCGGTTACTGGTTTTAATCACCCGAAAGCAAACCGATTGGCTGACGGCAATTGAACTAACTAACAAGTTAAAACAGTTTGATCATAGCGATCCAGTGAAATATGATTTCGCTTTATTCGGTTTAGGAGTAGAGAAAATACTTTAATACCCCTATAAGCTAGAAAATGCAGGGAAAACTTCTTTTTTACAATCTATCTTCTTATACTTACATGGTAATTTCAATAGATATTAACAATTTATCTGTCCCAGTATTTTATAAATGATTGCAGTTAATTTTTCTGAGGAAAATAGTTGGAAGAAATACAACAATTTTTCTCCATTAATTTCAATATTTAAAAAATTTCATCCACTCAATGATGAAATTGAAAAGCGCATTAATCAGCATACTTTTCCGATAAGTTACAAGAAAAATAAATTCCTGGTTTCTCCTGTAGATCGAAATAAATACCTTTTTTTAATTGTTAAAGGCGTGGTAAGGGGGGTTGTTAAAGATGGTGCTTCTGAAGTCACTACCTGGATTGCTGTGGAGAATGAAATTGTTGGCACTATCAGGAATTTATGGATAGTTGGAAATTCAGAAGAATATTTGCAGGCACTAGAAGATGTTGATCTCATTGCTATTCCTCATGTGCTTTCAGAGTATTTATATCAAAATTTCGCCGAAGCAAACGTTGTTGGACGAAAGATGATGGAGCTTTATTACCGTTCTGCAGAAGAGAGAGCTTTCTTATGCCGCATCTCGTCTGCCGAAAAACGATACAAGCGTTTCTTGCTGTCTTTCCCTAATTTAATCAATCGTGTACCATTGAAACACATTGCGTCCTTTTTAGCAATACGATTGGAAACATTAAGCAGAATAAGAGCAAAAATTTAGTAAGCTCATTAAACGAATACATTGGTCAACTGTATTTGAGATGGTTAAGTTTTGAATTTATCCCTTTTTGTTTTGGTAATAATTGCAAATCAGCCATTTTCTGTAATATAATACGACATCTTGTTAGTAAATTGCTGATTATTGTCAAATAATCTATCCTAAATTTCGCCCTATAGTTTCGGCCTAGGAAACTAATATTCAATTTTAATCTAACTTGTAGTATTGGATAATGGAAAGCAAACCATAAACATTGCACAAATTCTAAAGGCGAACGAAACGTTGACCGTTCTTGCTAATCACAAGATTACAAACAAGTTGGCCAATAATGCGAAAGATTTGAAAACTGATCTTGATCTGAACAGGGATGCTTTTGTTTATGATAAAGCTACCAACACATTAAACTACACAGATGAAAAAGGTTTGGTGACTTCATTGACACTGAAAATCACCGCTTTGGTTTACGATAAAACGAAAAATGTTTTCACCTATACCGATTCAAAAGGGGTTTCAACAACAATCGCTGTCAAAGATCTTGTTGCATTAAACGAAACTTTGACCGTACTTGTCCAAGACAAGGTCACAAACAAGTTAAGCTATACAGATGAGAAAGGTTTGAAAATCGATCTTGATCTGAACAACGGCGCTTTGACTTACGATAAAGCTACGAACACTTTAAACTGCAAAGATGCGAAAGGTTTATTTACATCATTTCCATTGAATGCTACTGCTCTGGTTTACGATAACACCAATAAGGTTTTAACTTATACGGATCCAAAGGAAAATGCAACGACCATCCCCCGTCAAGGATCTCATTGCATCGAAGAAGCTTTAACGGTATTTGCCTTTACCAAGGTTACAAAGAAGTTAAGCTATACAGATGGAAAAAGCTTGGTAATGGTATCTAGCAATAGACTAGGTGCACAAACCAATTTGGCCATATGGAACTACGCTTACCGGATTAGATGGATGACGGTAGCTCCCGGTTGGCTTTGGTTCTAGTTGTTGGTATGGTTTATTTGAGTATTGATGGTTCAATGTTGAATCTAAACGATCCGGAAATTTTTGAGCCAGTTGGCGTCAAAAGTACCGTCTTGCACGATGCCAAAGCAGGTATATGTTTTGCACACGATAAGTTTTCTGCAAGTTTTTCTGCTGATAATTTAACTACTGCCTATGTAGATCGTTATGCGTTCTCACCACAGCCAAAGCCATATTTTTTATTTAACTGCTGATGCTTTGTTCCCTATAAATGAGAATTTCCAGATTAAGCCTTCCTTTCTTTTAAAAGATGATAGTGGGCGACCAACAAAGTTTGGATGTAAATACATTTTATGATCAAAGAGTTTTTGTGAGTTGGCGAATCGTACCGTAACAGGCGTGACGCTAAGAGTTGTTCTAAAAAAAGATTTATCTCAACGTAATTCGGCAGTAGCCGCTATTCTGATTCCCGATCAGAGAGGTTAAGAATAGGGTTATGGTTACGATTTTCAATCGGTCAGTTTCAAAGCTATAGCGGAAGCACACGCGAAATTTCGATTGCATATTCTTTCATCAGGCAAAATATCAGGATGGCGACACGAATGTTTTAGATACAGATCCTGTAATCTGTAAGATAAGACTTACAGATTAAACTAACAAAAAAGTGTCTTTTTTTGAATAAAAAAACAGACAAAATAATAGAAAAACGAAACAATTTATTAAATTGCAAAATATCTAATTAACATGAAAGCAAAGAATACTGGAACTACCTTTACTGTGCTAATTGCCGATGACCATGAGATTATTCGAAGAGGCTTAAAAAGCTTAATATCTGATTTTTGGGCTGGGGTCGAAATTATACAAGCTGCAACACTCGAGGAAGCGCTGATAGAAACCGAGAAGTTACCTAACCTAATCATTATCGATGTCAATCTGCCTGGAGGCAATAATTTAAAGGTAATCGATCAAATTAAAATGGTTCAACCCAATGCTAAAATATTAGTGTTCTCCTCCCTAAATGAAAACATTTACGCAGTACCTTACCTGAAATCAGGTGCCTCAGGTTATTTAACTAAAAATGCCGAAGAGTCTGAAATTGTAACAGCTATTACGACAATTTTAGCAGGCAGCCGTTATTCTAGCCGGAACGTAAAGGAAAATATGTTTAATAGTATTTTAGGTAACGACGCCGACAATCCGTTTACAAAACTCTCTGGAAGAGAGCTGGAAGTTGCCGAACTGCTGACCAAAGGTGTTGGCGTTTTGGAAATTTCCAATCAACTTAACTTGCAAATGGGAACCGTAAGTACGTATAAATTAAGGTTGTTCCAAAAGCTGAAAATCAAAAGTATTATTGAACTAGCCGAGAAGATGAGCATTTACGAAAAATAAGGATTGCTCTAGGCATCCTTATTTTTATTTTCATTCGTTGTTCCAGTACCTTCTTCACCAGATTCGTTAGGACTATCTCCTGCCTGACCATATTTTTCGGAAGCGCCCTTTCCATTTTGGTCAAAACTCGCTTTCTCCTTCGATGTTCCTGAAGTTTTAGCTTTCCCTTTATCTTGATCTTTTTCCTTCGTTTTCATGATGTTTATATTATTTAACTGTTTAACAAATTTAGAAAGTTAAAAGTTTTAGCTAATCGAGATTCTCTTTAAAGGACTGTTAGATGAGCCATGACTTCTTCTAATTTCTAGCAAATGCATTCCTTGAGTAAAGAACAAGCCGATTAGAGAGATCAAAATTACGCCACTAATCACTCGCCAATCTGCATCATTTTGGTGATGTTTTGAATAAATGAAAGATTGAATTATCTTCTACTTGTTCTTTATTGAGTCACGGGCACGTTTTTTAAAGAAACCGCGAAGAAGGAAGTTGCTTTGTAAAGCTTCCAGATCTTCATCTAGCTTTTTGCTGCTTTTCTCCAAATTTGTCATAATCGCCCTTAACTGGTCGGCAGTTTTAGCATCGTTAAGAAGTAACCCTGCAGCATTATCGTTATTATTCAATTTACCAGAAGCTTTTTCTAAGTTAGCAGCCATTACAGATGCCGATTGAGCAGTTTTTTGCAGTGTGCTGGCAGATCGATCCAACTTGGCAAATACCGCGGTGTCCGTCATGATTTTATCCATCAAGCCATTTTTAGTATTCAGTGTCTTACCGAAGGTGTTTAAGCTTTGCGCTGTTTGCGCAGTTGAAGCAGTTATTCTATTCAGATTGGAAACCATTGTTTTAAAATCCTGGGCCAACTTTTCATCAGAAAGAAGTGCACCAGCAGCGCCTTTTCCATCTACCAGGTTATGCGCAAGAATCTTGAAATCACCGGTTACATCGACTAAGTTTTTATTATTCACCTGAAGGGTTTTCATGATGTCATCGGTAGATAAAGAATTATTTACCTTCAGTACGTCGCCATCCTCTACAAAAGGAAATTTCGGATTTCCACCTGTGATCACCACAATTTTATTTCCGATTAAACCGTCGGCACCAATGCTTGCACCGGCATCTTTATGTATGTACTTGTGCACATCTTCTTCTATGCTCAGAAATACACGCACTTGTGAGGTTCCAAAGAACTCAATCTTTTTGATTGTGCCTATTTTAACACCAGAAAACCATACATTGTTTCCTTTCTTTAATCCCTGGATGTCATTAAAAACAACACTCAATGTAAAGCTTTTAACAAAGGTTTTCTTTTGGCTACCTAGGGTAAAAATGGCAAAAAGAAATATCAAAATGCCAATGGCAATAAATATTCCGACCGTTATTTTCTTCTTATTTTCGTTCATGGTTACTGTATAAAATTATAATCAAAAAATGGTTGTGCTTGCGGATCTCCGGAGTTGAAAATATCGTCGAAAGATCCCTGACGTTCGAAACTACGTTCGACCAACATCGCTACCCTGTTTCCCGTTTCTTTAGCACAGGTTAAGTCGTGGGTAATTACAATTGCGCTGGTATGGTAACGTTCCTGTACTGTATTGATAAGTTTGTTTATTTCTTTAGATGTAATCGGGTCTAGTCCTGCGGTAGGCTCATCATAAAGCATGATTTCTGGTTTCAAAATCAAGGTTCGGGCAATCCCGATCCGTTTCCGCTGTCCACCAGAAAGCTCGGAAGGCATTTGGTTGATGGTTTGAGATAATCCAACCGCATCAAGCATTTCTTCAACTAAATCTTTAACTTCCTGTTTGCTCAAATCCCTGCGATTTCTTACCAATGGAAACTCCAGATTTTCCCTTACAGTCATACTATCATAAAGCGCACTGTTTTGAAAAGAGAATCCCACCCGAAGGCGTAGCGCCAATAATTGTTCGTAAGAAATATCGTCTACAATATGATTCAACACATTTACCAGACCTGAATCTGGTTTGAGCAGACCGATAATGATCTTAATCAATACTGATTTTCCTGTTCCGGATTTACCCAGAACTACCAGATTTTCTCCCTTGTAAAGATCGAGAGAAGCATTTTCCAATACCTGGTAGCTGCCGAACGCCTTATAAAGATTTTTTATCTCGATCACCTTTTCGGTGCTATTTAAGATTTCTTTTTGTACCATGCGATTAGCTGTTAAACAGACTGAAAATTTGTACGCAAACTACTTCCTCAATAAAAATAAGGAACATTGCCGTTACTACCGATGAATTAGCAGCCTTACCTACACCTTCAGTCCCTTTTGATGAATTGTAACCCTGATAACAACCGACTATTGCAATAGTGAAACCAAAAAGAATGGCTTTGAAGGTTGATGCAATGATATCGAGAAAAGTGATGCTTTCTAAGGCGCTTTGGAAAAATGTGGTTGCGCTAGTACCTTCGTTAACGGACACGTTAAGTAAAGCGCCTAACATGCCAACCATGGCTGTATAAAAGGTGAGTATAGGCATGGTGATGGTAGCGGCCATCACCCGGGTTGATACCAGGAATTTGAATGGATTTGTCGCCGAAACCTCCATGGCATCGATCTGTTCGCTTACCTTCATTGATCCAAGCTCTGCACCAATGCTCGAGCCAACTTTACCAGCGGCAATTAATCCTGTAAGTAATGGAGCAAGGGTTCTTAGCAAAGCAATGCCCACTAACGATGGAAGCCAGGATGTTGCACCAAATTCTGACAAGGATGGACGCGATTGTTTTGTAAAAACCAAGCCTGTAATAAAGCCGGTGGTAGAAATCAATAAAGCCGAACGGTAACCAATTTCGTAACATTGACGCATTAATTCCTTAAACTCGTACGGAGGCAAAAATGCTTCCTTGAAAAAACGGCCAATAAAACGGAAAACCTCGTAGAGGTTTATGAATGTTTGAGCGAATTTTCCAACAGGCTTTGGATGATCTTTGGGATCTTCCATTTTTTCTATTCCCATCTCGATGCTTTAGTCTTTTTAGTAGAATCTTGTTTAATTGTTGCCTCTTTCTTAATGCGATACTCATTAACCTTTAGAGTATCAGCTGGAGCCAAGCTTTTATAAAGCACAGTGTAGGTAGTCATTAATGATTTTTTCTTTTGATTGTATTCGGTACTTGAAATGATACCATTGATATGTTTTTTATCCAATTCGAAGGATTGATCCAACAGTGCTTTGGTCGAATCTACAATAGCATCATTTGATAATGTGACCTGTTTATCAACCCTATTCCCGCCCGAACCCTTTTCTGGATTGGTGTTGTGACAAGCGATGGCTAAAAGAGCAATTGGAAACGCCAAAATTATTCTCATTTTAAGAATACATATAGCTAACGAAATTGTTTGCTCATGAACTGAATTTTATCAAGGCGGTTGGATATCAGGAAAGTCTGATTAAATACTCTGCCGACTCGCATAAAAGGTTAGCTTTTATCACCCTTACATTTTTAATAGGCGTTACTAAGCTTATTCTGGAACTAAATATATTAGTATTTTGTTGATAAAAAACCAGATCTACTTGCGTTAAAAAACTAAATTAATTAGTATTTTTGTTTTCGAGTTGCAAGTAATCTGCAGCAATTTATAAGGTTGGAATCATGACGGACAAAAACAAACATATCATCCATATGGATCAAGATGCATTTTTTGTATCAGTCGAACTGCGGAAGAACCCTAAATTACTTGGCAAACCAGTAATTGTTGGTGGCAGTGCAGATCGGGGCGTAGTGACTTCCTGCAGTTACGAAGCCCGTAAATTTGGCGTGCATGCCGCAATGCCGGGGCGAATGGCAAAGCAGCTTTGTCCACAGGCTATTTTTGTGAGGGGAAATATGGATGACTATTCCAGGGCTTCACATGAAATTACCGAAATTATAGCCGATCGTGTTCCTTTGTTCGAGAAAGCAAGTATTGATGAACATTATATCGATATGACGGGTATGGACAAGTTTTTCGGCTGTATGAAATTTGCTTCCGAACTCCGGCAGACGATTATCAAAGAAATGGGATTGCCAATTTCATTCGGCTTGTCGGTAAATAAGACCGTCTCTAAAATCGGCACTAATGAATGTAAGCCAAATGGCGAGTTGGAAATTCCCTTTCCAGAAGTTCGACCCTTTTTAAACCCCTTACCAGTACATAAAATTCCAGGTATTGGTGATGCAACCTACAAAAAATTGAGTGAAATGGGGGTTCGAAAAATTCAAACTTTAGCCGAAGTTCCTCAGGATTTAATGTTTAAAATTTTAGGCCAGCAGGGCTTGGCAATTTGGCAGAAAGCCAACGGTATCGACTTTTCGCCGGTGGTTCCTTACCGTGAACGGAAATCGATCGGTACACAGACTACTTTTGAAAGCGACAGTATGGATATCGAAAAGATGAAGGCGATTTTAAGCGGCATGGTCACTAACCTCACTTACGAGCTCCGGAGTCAGCAGAAGTTAACGGCCTGCATTACCGTCACTATTCGTTATTCTAATTTTGAAACCGTAACGCAACAGGCCCGAATTCCTTATACGGCACTCGATTCGTTTCTGATTTCCAAGGCACATGAGTTATTTAAAAAGCTATATAGCAAGAGAATGTTATTACGCTTAATCGGCGTGAGGTTATCCCATCTGGTAAGCGGTTTTGAACAGATTGGTTTATATCATACCTCAGAAGAAGAATATGATTTATACCAGGCGATGGATAAAGTGAGAAATCACTATGGTATTGAATCGGTTGTAAAAGCCTGTATTGTTAAAGGCCCGGAAAGAGATGAATATGGAAAAGTCATCAAATATAATCCCCGAAAGAAAAAGTTGCCTGGACCTGAAAATGAAAACGGCGAAGAAAGAAAGCGATCGAGAATTAGAACTTTTATTAACGCTGACTTAGGAACAGCTAACAAATTAGACGGATAGCTTTTGCTATAATTGGTTAATCTTTAATAATCTAACCTTAACCCGAAACCCGGAAACTGTCAACCAGCAACTATCATTATCAACCGGTAACTGGAAACCGGCAATCGGCAACTGAGAACTGTAAACTGAAATGTTTCTTAACCTACATTCATCATATAGCTTAAAATATGGAACGATGGATATCCAAACAATCGTTGCCAAAGCCCGTGCTTTAAATATTGGTCAGCTTATTTTAACAGATATCAACAATTCTACCGGAGCTGTTGAATTCATTCGGGAATGTTATCGACAAGGAGTTGCGAAAGAAGCAGATGATGTTCAAAAAGGAAATATTCCCTATCCACTCAAACCCATCACTGGAATTGAATTTAAAAGCGATCAGCAACTTTTATATATCGGTATTGCAAGAAACAGAGAAGGGATGCGGGCCCTTAACGAGTTTTTGAGTTTCCATAATATCGAAAATATTCCACTTCCGGATACTGCGCCCATTCTTAACGATGTTTTCTTTATTTATCCTTTTACAAAAAAATCTAATCGGACATTAAAATCGAATGAGTTTATCGGAATAAAAAGCGATCAGTTAAATCACCTTTATAAACACCCTTTGCTAGAGAAAAAGGAAAAGTTGGTGATCTGGCATCCAGTTACGGTAGGTAGTCGGGTAGAACATCGCTTACATGAATATCTACGAGCGATTGAATTGAACACCTTATTAACCCTGGTGCCAGAAGATGCAAAATGCGGATGCAATGAAGTTTTGATTTCCGAAGAAGAGTTGAAACTTAAATTTGAAGCATTTCCCTTTATCATTGAAAACACACAGAATTTGTTAAACGCTTGCGATTTAAGTAGTTATTTTGAGCCCGGGCCCCAACCTATGTCTAAAAACCGGTTTTCCTATTGTAAGGAAGGTGAGGGGTTAGATAAGGTATTGCTGAGGCGAATTGCATATAAAGGTTTAGAAAATCGTTACGGCAAAAATAATCCATTTGCAAGGGAGCGAATGGAAAAAGAGTTGCGCATCATCGAATTGAAACACTACTGCGCTTACTTTTTAATCACGTTCGATATTGTTCGCTACGCCATGGGGAAATGCAAGTTTTACCATGTAGGTAGAGGGTCGGGTGCAAACAGCATCGTTGCTTATTGTTTGCGGATTACTGATGTAGATCCCATTGATCTTGATTTATACTTCGAAAGGTTTTTACATGAGAAACGTACCAGCCCCCCAGATTTTGATATAGATTTTGCCTGGGATGAGCGAGAAACCATTCAGAAATATATTTTTAATAAGTACCCGAAGTGGCATGTTGCTTTTTTAGGTACGATGAGCACGTTTAAAGACCGGGCCATTATTCGAGAAATTGGTAAAGTGCTGGGTTTGCCCAAAGAGGAAATTGATGGTTTCATCGACCCAACAAAGGAACGTGAAAATCAGCTAAATGCTACCTATCAGAAATTAGCTGCCGTTCACCATCACATGCAAAATATGCCAAATCAACGTTCCATTCATGCTGGCGGCATTCTCATCTCCGAAGAACCTATTACCTATTACACTGCTTTGGATTTACCTCCAAAAGGTTTTGTAACGGTACAATGGGATATGTACGAGGCAGAGGCAATAGGTTATGAAAAGTTTGATGTGTTGAGCCAACGGGGAATCGGTCACATCCGTGAGGCGGTACAACTGATCAACAGTAATTGCGGTCGTGATATCGATATCCATGATTTTAAAACTTTTAAAAATGATCCAAACCTCAATGCGATTTTACGTGAAGGTCAGCCCATTGGTTGTTTTTATATCGAGTCGCCAGCCATGCGGCAATTACTAAAGAAATTGAAGTGCGAAGATTACTTAACCCTGGTAGCGGCGAGTTCAATTATTCGTCCGGGAGTGGCGAGTTCTGGCATGATGAAATCTTTTATTGAGCGTTACCATGCGCCTGATAAGGTGGTCTATCTCTGCGAAGAGATGAAAGAGCAGCTTAAAGAAACGTACGGGGTAATGGTTTACCAGGAAGATGTGATTAAAGTTTGCCATTATTTTGCCGGCCTTGATTTAGCTGATGCAGATGTGCTTCGTAAAGCGATGAGCGGTAAATACCGATCGAAACTCGCTTTTGATGAATTGGTAAATAAGTTTTTTGTTTCTGCCCGCAAACAGGGACACAGTGAAGAATTAATTACCGAAGTTTGGCGACAGATATCCTCCTTTGCCGGCTACAGTTTTTCTAAGGCACATTCTGCCTCTTTTGCTGTAGAAAGTTACCAAAGTTTATACCTAAAAACTTATTATCCAAAAGAGTTTATGGTGGCGGTTTTGAATAATTATGGCGGTTTTTACAATAGGTGGGTATATGTTCACGAGCTTCAAAAAACTGGGGCAAAAGTACATTTGCCTTGCGTAAACCAAAGCGATGAAGTGGTGAATATAAAAGGAAATGATGCTTTTTTAGGCTTCACGGGAGTTCAGGGTTTGGAGCATAAATTCATTGAAAGTATTCCTCAGGAACGCAGGTTGAATGGACCTTTCAAAGATTTAGAGAATTTCGTAAAACGAACTCAAATTACATTAGAGCAAGCAATACTGTTGATTCGGCTAGGCGCGCTTAGGTTTACCGGGAAAGATAAGAAAACACTTCTCTGGGATATTTACAACTATTTAGGGCACAAGAACAAAATTATAAATGCAGCCGAATTGTTTAGCCTTGAACGCAAAGAATATACGCTGCCGGAACTGGCCAACTCACCGATTGAAGATGCGTACGTAGAATGGGAACTATTGGGTTTTCCGCTAAACTACCAAATGTTCGATTTTTTGAAGACCAGTTACCGCGGAGAAATAATGGCGGCTGATATGAATAAGAACGTAGGAAAAACAGTTAGAATGGTAGGGAATTACGTTTGCGAAAAAACCGTTCGAACCATAAAAAACACTGAAATGTGGTTTGGAACTTTTTTAGATAGTAATGGCGATTTTTTTGATACCACCCATTTTCCTAACTCAACTCCAATATATCCTTTCAAAGGCAAGGGCTGTTATCTGATATTAGGTAAAATTGTTGAAGACTTCGGTTTTCACAGTGTGGAAGTTTTAAAGTTTGCCAAGTTGGATATTAGGATGAATCCGGTAGCGGTTGATTAGGTTGAGCCGATTAATTTCGCTAATCGGCTCATGATTTGGGTGTTTTTTGAGCCGAATAATATATTTATTACTTTTAATCCATGATCCACATCAAAGCCGAAATAGAAAAGTTTGAACAAATGGCCGATAAAACGGGCTGGAGCTATGTTTTTATTCCAGCGATGATAGCTAATCAAATTAAAGCTGATTGTAAGGTTTCTTTTAGGGTAAGAGGAAAAATAGACGATGTGGAAATCGCAGGGGTTGCCACAGTTCCAATGGGGGAAGGCGATTTCATTATTGCACTTCGAGCCGAACTTCGAAAAAAATTAAAAAAAGAAGCTGGAGCAAAAGTAGAATTGTGGCTGGAAGAAGATCAAAACTTTAAAATAGAAATGCCCGAAGATTTAGAAATGTGCCTGGCCGATGTTGATGATTTGTTGGAGCGATTCCTTAAACTTTCAAAATCACATCAAAACTATTTTATTAAATACATCAACGAAGCTAAAACCGAACAGACGAGAACGAAGCGCCTCACAATGACGGTTATGGCGATGGAGAAAGGGCAAGACTTTGGAGCAATGATCAGGGCAAGCCAAAGAAGAAGTCTTGAGTCCTAAGTCAATAGGATCGAGCCATAAGTTGGTCGATACCTTCAACTTTTAACTTTCAACATTTAACTTTTCTCCCGACTGTAATTTCTAAACCAGCTGCTCACCTTCATTTGAATTACCCCTAAAAAAGCTTCTCTAAAAATACGGGTACTCATTTTTGATGTTCCTTCTGTTCTATCTGTAAAAATAATTGGAACCTCAACTACCGTAAATCCAAACTTAACGGCTGTAAATTTCATCTCAATTTGAAAAGCATAGCCTACAAATCGTATTTTTTCTAGAGGGATGGTTTGTAGTACAACTCTACGATAGCACTTAAAGCCTGCTGTCGCATCCTGAATGGTAATTCGAGTAATAAAACGAACGTACATTGATGCAAAATACGACATGAGAACCCTTCCCATTGGCCAATTTACAACATTAACCCCTCTAACATAACGAGATCCAATAGCAAGATCAGCACTATTCACACAAGCTTCGCGAAGCCTGAATAAATCATCCGGGTTATGGGAAAAATCAGCATCCATTTCAAAAATGTAATCATAATCACGCTGCAAAGCCCAATTAAAACCATAAATATAAGCTGTACCCAAGCCTTGTTTGCCCGCCCGTTCCTCTATGAATAATTTCCCGCCGAATTCAACTTGCAGCGATTTCACAATGTTTGCGGTGCCATCCGGAGATCCATCATCAACAATAAGCACATGAAAAGGTTGCGTTAATGAAAAAACCTTTCTAATGATCTTTTCAATGTTTTCCTTTTCATTATAGGTAGGGATGATTACTAAACTATCAGACACGTGTTGGTATAATTTTAAAATTACGATTGAGTAATTGTTGTATGGGGGCGAAATTAGTTATTAAAAACCAAAAGCCCGAAATTTTCTTTCAGGCTTTTGATTGTGTTGTATTGAAGTATTTATCTTACTTCTCCCATTAGCTTTTTAACCAATTGTGAAAAAGCGATTAAGGCTACACCCGCAATAAGCGAATAAAGTGCTAACGCTTTATACCCTTCGGTGTAAGCTACGAGTTTCGTCATTAATGAAGCATTATCAATGCTCGACATTTCTGCACCTAGTTTTCCGGCAGCAAGCTGGCCAAATGCGCTCGAGAGAAACCAAAGTCCCATCATCATACCAAACATTTTCTTTGGCGAAAGTTTGGTAATAATCGACATGCCAATTGGACCCAAGCATAGCTCGCCCAAAGTAAGTAGGAGATAGGCCAGGGTGAAAATATTTAGCGAACTTATCCCTTGCTCATTGGAAAAAAATCTCGTGGCGTAAAAAACGTAAAAGCTCAGCGCCAACAAAAGAAAACCAATTCCAAATTTAACAACCGTATTCGGTTCTATTTTGCGTTTGTACATCCCAATCCATAGCAAACCCACCAAAGGACTGAAAACAATTACGAAGAATGAGTTTACGCTGTTGTTCACCACATTGGGGTCAATGTTAAAAAAAAGCAAACTGTGATCTAAATTGTCTTTAGCAAAAAGAGATAAGGAACCGCCACTTTGCTCTGATATTGCCATAAAAATGAAGTAGCAAAATATGAATACGAACGCAGCAATCAGTTTATATTGTGCCTTAATGTCTTTAATCATCGCGGTTTCGTAGATGAAATAGATCAAAGCTACAATGCCGATAGTGTACATGAAATAGTCAGTATAGGCTGTGTTTTTAACCATGATAAAGATCAATGGAATACAAAGTAAAGAGCCTATGTAAACGGCTATTTCGTACGCAGTTCTTTTTGATTTTTCCAAATTAAGCAATGGAGAATTTCCAATAGGGCCTAAGAACTTTTTGGTAAAAATAAAGGTTCCCAATCCGAAAGCCATTACAACAGCTGCAGAAAGGAAACATAAGTGCCATGAAACATATTTACCCAAGTAAATGCACATCGCGCCACCTAAAAGGCCCCCAACATTTATCCCGGCATAAAAAAGACCATAACCTGCATCTCTTCGATTGTCTTTTTCATGGTAAAGTTCGCCGACCATCGATGAAATATTTGGCTTGAAAAAACCAGTTCCAATGATTGAAAGCGTAATCCCTACATAAAATAAATCCTGCGGAGAAAAAGCTAAAATCAGGTTTCCGATAATCATTAACGATCCGCCCCAAAAGAGCGATTTCCTAAAACCTAAAATCTTATCGGCAAAGATACCGCCAATAAAAGTAAATGCATAAACGAAAGCCTGAATTGCACCGTATTGTAGATTCGATTTTTGATCAGTTAATCCCAATTGATCAACCATAAAAAAGGCCAGGACACCTCGCATCCCATAAAAACAGAAGCGTTCCCACATCTCTACTAATGATAAATACCAAAGTTGCTTCGGGTATTTACCATCAAAATTCTGAATCGCTTCTAATGTTTCAATAGAAGGCGTTTTTTCTGTAGCGATTTGCATGCTATTTAACCCCGTGCATTAGTTTTTTGATGATCGGCGTTAACAGCATAATGAAAATACCTAATCCAACTGGGATCAACGTGAAAATTAAAAAGAAAGTCGACATTGAATACTGTGCTGTAATTTTATCAATCATTCCGCCCATGGTGCCTGCAATTTTGTTTCCAATGGCTATGGCTAAATACCATATTCCGAACATGATTCCAATCATTCTTCCCGGAACTAATTTGGAAACATAAGATAAGCCAACAGGTGAGATAAAAAGCTCACCCATGGTATGGAAAAAGTAAGCCAGAATTAACCAGATCATACTCACCGAGGCAATTTTTGCACCTGGTGGAATTGAACTCGAACCATAAGCCAAGGCTGCGAAGCCGATACCTAATAAAATCATTCCGATACCGTTTTTTACAGTGGCGGTAGGGTTGAATTTGCTCTCCCAAAGTTTTGAAACAATAGGTGCACAGGAAATAATAAACAAGGAGTTTAATACCCCAAACCAGGTTGCAGGAACTTCAGCTTTAACATCGCTATATTGGTTTTTCAGCATGTAAATTACCAATCCCCAAATGATAGCAAAACCGGCTGCAAGAATAATATTCCCTAACGCAAAATTTGCGAATGTTTTTCTGAATAAACTAAAAAGAACATAAGTAATGATAACCAAAGGAACTACCGTAATCAATGTGTTGGCAACATTGAAGATAATTTTAGCATTTCCTTCTAATAACCTTGCAGTGTAGTCTTTTGCGAAAATCGTCATCGAACCGCCGGCTTGCTCAAACGAAGCCCAAAAGAAGATAGTGATAAAAGCAAGTACGATTACAACAATCATTTTATCTCTCAGCTTAGGTGAGTATTGTGCAATCCTTTTAATCAAGATAAAAATAAACAAGGCCAGTGCGATGATAATAGCAAAGTTATCTCCCGTTAAACTACCGATTTTAAAATTAAACACCGTTGAACCGGTAATTTTTGATACCGGATCATTTATAATCCAAATTAACCCAATGATTGATATTAACCCAATAAGTACGATATCGAATAGGGAAAAAGGATTCTTTTGTGCCTCTGCCGGGTCTTCATCTTCATCAATAACTACATTGTTTTTCTCAGGTTTAAGCCCAATTGAACCAAATATATTCTTAGTGAAATAGAATTGGAGCATGCCAACAAACATGAAAATACCGGCCAAACCAAAACCATAGCTCCAACCCCAATTTGGATTTTCGCCAATGTAACCGCATAACAACATTCCTAAAAACGCTCCAGAGTTGACACCCATGTAAAAAATAGTGTATGCTCCATCTTTTTTCTCTGGATGTTTTTTGTACATGTGTGATAAAATCGAAGTCATGTTTGGTTTAAAGAAACCGTTTCCAACCACCAACAGGCATAATCCCAGGTACATGAAAATTGGATTGAACTCGAAGGCCATAGATAGGTGTCCCAGGGTCATTAAAAGCGCCCCCAAGATAACCGCCCAACGATAACCGATAAATCTATCGGCAATAAAGCCGCCCAAAATAGGCGTTAAATAAGCCAAAGAAGTATAAGAGCCATAAATTGCAAGCGCATGTTCTCTTGGCCAGCCCCATCCTGGATTATCGCCAAACATAGAAGAAGTAAGAAATAGAACAAGTAAGGCACGCATACCGTAGTACGAAAATCTCTCCCACATTTCCGTGAAGAAAAGCACGAATAACCCTGCCGGATGACCCAATACTTTGCTGCTAAAGAAATCGTCTTTGGTTTCAATGGATGTTTGCATAAAACATTTGTTGGTTTTAGTTTATGAATTCAGAATTTGTGTGTTGTTTAAGCCTGTTTCCAAGGCGCAATATAGGTAGCGATTGGCAAACTCACAAATTTTTACCGTATAGGAATAGTAATGATGTTGTTAAGCAGCGTTAGATTTTAAAACTTTCGTTCTGGTTTAATATTTTTCTTTGGATCGGCGTATAACTCATCCATCGCATTTGGATCGTTATTTAATTCTAAACTTTCCATCAGTTTTAGTTTCCCATCGATTATTTTAAAGCCATCAAATGTTCCGTCTGATCCATAAAATTCATATCTGCCAGTCATCTGAGAATCGAAAGGCGCCAAATGATCAAATACTATCATGCCTGCTTTGTGATCTGTTTTCAAAAGCATCGCATTTGATTTGGTGTATTCAAAAATGAATCTATTTTTATCCTTTATGCTTTTTCCATCGAAAACTTGTGCGCCAAATGTTAACTTATCCTTACTAAAGGAAAGAATTTCGATTACCTTTTTGGTGGTCGTTTGATTGTTGCCTTTCCATCCCAACAAGATGTAGTAGGGCAGGCGGCTACCACTGGTAACAGGTATAATCTCGTAATAACGGGCCCCAAACCATTTTTGGTTGTCAGTTATAATATTTGGATCATTAAGGTTTTCAGTTTGATCGATCAAGGGAAAAAGTTTCAGCGGACCATTGTTGCTATTCATTTGGATGGCTCCATAGTATCGGTAGGTGCCATTTTCCAATAAAAGGTACCAACTGATCACTCTAAAAGCCTGATCTGGAGATTTAATGATGGAAACATTTTTTAATGAATCGAAAGAAAAACCAAAAGAATGAGGTGTCTTCAATGCATCAACTAACGTTTTAACAAATTTTCCATTCAATTCTAGCTTCTTTATATCAAAAGTTTCTGCGGTGGTAGCCTTCGATATCTTAACTAGTGTATCCTGGAAATTTTCAAGTGCCTTTGTGTTTTGCTGGGCATCAGCATGAAATCCCGCAAAGAGAAAAATTAATAAAAGATATATTTTTTTTATTTTCATTTACATTAAGAATGCCGGGCAAAAGCCCGGCAAATTTTAAATTTTTTCGATAACAATCGCACTTGCGCCACCACCGCCATTACATATTCCAGCGACGCCAATTTTACCGTTATTCTGTTCCAATACAGAAAGTAAAGTAACCACAATACGAGCACCAGAAGCACCAAGTGGATGCCCTAACGATACTGCTCCACCATTAATATTCACTTTATCGTTTGACAGTTCTAACAGTCGATTATTGGCAATCGATACTACAGAAAACGCTTCATTGATTTCGAAATAATCGACCTGTTTGATGTCAATATTGGCTTTTTGTAAGGCCAGTGGAATCGCTTTTGATGGTGAAGTGGTAAACCATTCTGGCGCTTGTTGTGCATCCGCATAAGCTAAAATTTTCGCCAATGGTTTAATCCCCATTTCTCTCGCTTTATCTGCACTCATTAACACCAATGCTGCTGCACCATCATTTAAGGTTGATGCATTGGCTGCAGTAACTGTTCCATCTTTCTTAAATACCGATTTTAAACCGGGAATTTTTTCGAACTTTACGGCGGTTGGTTCATCATCAGTATCAATAAGGGTTGTTTCACCCTTTCTGTCTTTCACTTCAATTGACGTAATTTCAACTGCAAATTTCCCTTCTGTTTGGGCGCTCTGAGCTCGTTTGTAAGATTCTATTGCGAACTTATCCTGATCTTCACGACTGATGTTACATTCTGAAGCGCAAAGTTCAGCAGCAGAACCCATGTGATAATCGTTGTAAACGTCCCACAATCCATCTTTAACCAAACCATCAGTAAGCTGCCCGTGGCCTAAGCGATAACCATTTCTTGCTTTATCCAAATAATAAGGAACATTGCTCATGCTTTCCATCCCGCCGGCAACAATAATCTCATGATCACCGTTGGCAATGCTTTGTGCGGCCAACATAATCGCCTTCGTTCCCGATGCGCAAACTTTATTAATGGTAGTGGCAGGAAGATCTGGTAAACCCGCAAATTTTGCAGCCTGGGTGGCCGGGGCCTGTCCTAAATTTGCAGATAGCACGTTGCCCATATAAACTTCCTCTATATCTTCCGGTTTTAAACCAGCTTTCTCAATGGCAGCTTTAATAGCAAAGCCACCTAATTGTGTAGCAGAAAATTGATTTAATGAACCGCCAAAGCTTCCAATGGGTGTTCTAGTAGCTGATGCAATTACAACTTCTTTCATGAATAAATATTTTTATGAATTTTTGGTTAGTTCGCTAAGTTATACATTTTTTAATGTTGCAATAACGAATACGCGGCCATTTTAGCATGAAGGAAATGTCAGCTTAGTCGCATTAAAATTAATAACGGTTGACACCATCTCAATGATGATGCTTTGAGGTGCCAATCTGTTTATTGCTAGTCTTCCTTTGTTTTCCCCTTTTTTCGCAATTTAAGCGCCTGATTGAGCAAGAATTCAATCTGTCCGTTTGTACTTCTAAACTCATCAGCCGCCCACGTTTCTACTTCCTTTAACAACGCAGGACTAATTCTCAAAACAAAAGCCTTTTTATCTTTCTCTGCCATCCTTAACTTATTGCCGGTATTTGATATCTTGTTTTCAAATTAATGAGGAATAATTCCATTTCTTCAATTTTATTAGAACTGAACAATAACTTCTTCCCGTTTTTAAATTCTATCTGTAACCCCTTCGATTTATCATTTAAAAGGTAAGCCTTATCGTTTCGTTTAAACCAGAGTCTGTTTTTCACTCCATAACCGCCATAATCGCCGAAAGCATCATACTTTGTGATGTAAACATTTTCTACACTATTCCACTCGATAGGTGTTAATTTGGTTTTGAAGGCAAAGTATTTATAAAAGATTCCGTCTTGATTTATTCTCAAGGTCAAAACGTTTTTTTGAATAATATAAACTACCAAAAAAGGAAGTAAAATAGCCCAGATGGGAGCGAAGTATACATTTTTTAAATCCTGGAAATTCATTCCGCCCTTATCGAACAGCACAATAGAACCTACCATTATGGCATCCACGCCGATTAAAATATAAAGCCACCACAGGTTTAACTGCTGTTTTTCTTCAAATTCCATGGCATTAATTGTAAAGTGTGCCGGTGTTTACTACAGGCTGTACATGGCGATCTCCACATAAAACAACTAATAAATTACTCACCATCGCAGCTTTTCTCTCTTCATCTAAATCAACAATTCCTTTCTGTGATAATTTTGCCAAAGCCATTTCTACCATGCCTACGGCACCTTCAACAATTAGCTTCCGGGCAGCAATTACGGCAGTTGCTTGCTGACGTTGCAACATGGCACTTGCAATTTCTGGTGCATAAGCCAAATGTGATATCCTTGCCTCCAAAACTTCAATGCCAGCTCTTGACAGCCTATCATTTAGTTCGTTTTCCAGCAACTCACTTACTTTATCAGCACCGTCTTTTAAAGTGATACTGTCTTCTTCGCCTTCAGAATGATCATAAGGAAAAATATTGGCCAGGTGTCTTACAGCAGCTTCACTTTGAATATTAACGTATTGCATGTAGTTTTCTACCGAAAAAACAGCTTTTGCAGTTTCATTTACCTTCCATACCACAACGGCAGCTATTTCTATGGGGTTTCCCAATTTATCATTTACCTTAAGCTGCTGACCGTTTAAGTTGTTGGCTTTTAACGATAACCTTCTTTTAGCGGTTAATGGGTTAACCCAAAAAAATCCATCGGCCTTAACGGTGCCAATATATTTACCAAATAATGTTAATACCATAGATTGATTTGGGTTGATAATTAAGAAACCTGGAAAGATTAGGAAAATATCTAGCGCCAGTAGTAAACCTCCCCATAGAAAGCTTTCAGTAACGAAACAAAAAATAGCAGCACCAATAAGCGCTAAAAATAATACAAAGGTTAAATAACCTGATGGAGGACTGATAATCTTTTCTTGATACATAATTGATATTAATTTGATATCATAAAGTAAATTATAAAAGATGGTAATTGCAAACAAATTCAGTAAAATGTATATTAGATAAAAATGTTAATTTTGAAAGCACAATAATCCTATCGTTTTGGCCAAAATCAAGAAAAATTCACATAAAATCCTTTACCGTAAATATTCGTCAAACTTGAAGTATGTGATGATGATTTTTACCGTGTTCATCATTACGCTTTTTCTTCCTAAACAGCCGCGTTTTCGATATGAATTCGAAAAGAACACAGTATGGAAAAACAAAGACCTGATTTCGCCATTTAGCTTCGCTATACTAAAAACCAATCCACAGGTTAGTAATGATAAAAAAAATGCCCTAAAAAATATTCTGCCTGTTTACCAATTTGATAAATCGATTTCGGAAAACGCTTTAGAAGAATTTTCGAACGACTTCGATATTAAATGGAAATCAACGCAACTTGACGAAAAAGATCGTATTCAATTTAAAACTGAAGTCTATAATCTTTTAAAAAGCATCTATCAAAAAGGAGTTATCGGCTTAAATGTGAAACATCAGGGCGGCGCAAAAAATTACGATTTTTCTTTGATGGAAAATAACGTGTCAAAAACTCGAAATACTCAAGACGTTTTTACTGCAGAAAGTGCGCTCTTGTTTTTCAAGGCTAACTTTAAAGCTACAAATCAAGTAATGGTTGATCTGGTAGCGAACCTTGCAATGGACCATATAGCACCCAATATCGTCTTTGATGAAAGGCTAACTCAGGTTATTCAAGATAATACGATTAGCAATATCTCTACTACCAAAGGGATGGTGCAAAAGGGCGAGTTGATTGTTTCTAAAAATGATGTGATTGATGAAGAAATTTATCAGAAACTCGAATCTTACAAAACTACTTACGATGCGCAAACAAAAACTATAGGTAGTAGTGTGCTCGTGTATTTTGGCCAGGTGGTTTTGGTAAGTTTCATTCTAGCCATTTTGATGTCCTTTCTTTTTCTATTTAGGAAAGATATTTTTGCTGATAATCGCCAGCTATCGTTAATACTTATTGTAACTACGGGAATGCTTTTGGCACTTACTTGGGCTATCAAAATGGAGATTCCAAGTTTATATTACATTCCATTCTGTGTCGTCCCCATTATAATAAGGATTCTTTTTGATACACGTTTGGCACTTTACCTGCATATGCTGGTGATTCTGATTGCAGGTTTCTTTGTGGCCAACAGCTTTGAATTTGTTTTTTATCAGGTAACCGCTGGTATGGTTGCCATTTTCAGTATTAAAAACTTCGTAAAAAGGGAGCGGTTTCTAGTTTCTGCCATGTTTATACTGTTCTCATACTTCGTTGCTTTTGTTGGTATTGCTTTATTAAGAGAAGGTAGTTTCAGGGAAATTGAATGGATCAATTTTATACCATTTGTTTTTAGTGTTTTACTTTCCCTTTTGGCTTATCCCTTAATTTACCTTTTCGAGCGTATTTTTGGTATTACTTCTGATGTTGCCCTAATAGAACTTACAAATACTAATAACAAATTGCTTCGCGAGCTTGCCTTCAAAGCACCCGGAACGTTCCAGCACTCATTACAAGTTGCAAATCTTGCAGAAGCGGCAATTTTCAAAATTGGAGGAAACTCCGTATTGGTTAGGGCAGGAGCGCTTTATCACGACATTGGTAAAGTTGATAATCCACAGTATTTCATAGAAAACCAAAACACTGCCATAAGTCCACATGACAAATTGCCTTACGAGCAAAGTGCACAGATTATTATTCAGCACGTTCATAAAGGAATTGAAATTCTCAGGAAAAATCAGATTCCCGAAGCTATCATAGATTTTATTAGAACACATCATGGAAATACCCGGGTGGATTATTTTTATCAGTCTTTCTTAAAAAACACACCAGAAAAATTCGTTGATGAGAATATTTTTAGATACCCTGGACCAATCCCCTTTAGCAAAGAACAAGGCGTTCTAATGTTAGCAGATTCGGTAGAAGCAGCGTCTCGAAGTCTAAAAAATCCCGATGCTCAGAACATAAATGACATAGTTGAAAGGATAATTAACTATAAATTGGAGCAAAATCAGTTAGATAATTGCGATTTAACATTAAAAGATATTGAAACTATCAAATTGATTTTCAAGACGATGCTAATGAGTATCTATCATGTACGAATAGATTATCAACAAGTTTTGTAATTTTTTTTTGTAGAATAGGTTGTTTTACTATATTTGCAGACCTCAAAACAACGTCGGTAGGACAGAAATTAGAGGAAGTTGGAGAGGTGCCTGAGTGGCCGAAAGGAACAGTTTGCTAAACTGTCGTACTGGTAACGGTACCGCGGGTTCGAATCCCGCCCTCTCCGCAAAAAGAAAAAATAATTTGGCAAAAAAATTGATTTATCATTTAAAAATCGTTTCTTTGCCAACCCTTCGAAAAAGGGGTTAACAAAAGAAGATACCAAGTTCGGGATGTAGCGTAGCCCGGTATCGCGCCTGCTTTGGGAGCAGGAGGTCGTAGGTTCGAATCCTGCCATCCCGACAAAAAGTTCAAACCTACTTTCAAAAAAGGGTTTAAAAAAGGTGATACCTAAGTTCGGGATGTAGCGTAGCCCGGTATCGCGCCTGCTTTGGGAGCAGGAGGTCGTAGGTTCGAATCCTGCCATCCCGACAACTACAGATACAATTTGTATCAAAAACCCTCTAAATGGTGAATTTAGGGGGTTTTGTTTTTTTATTGGTATCAGTTTGGGTAAAAGAATATCAATGTTTTTTTTACCAAATCCAATACCAGACTTTTCTCAGTATTATTGTCCTCTCAACAAAATCGAAATTTTTTTAGACATATTTTTTTTGAACAAAAGTACCAGGTCCACGTATCCGTTTTTTATCTGCTTTTGGTATTGGATTTGGGGATCAAGCAAAAAAGTTGGGGAGTTGAGAAGTTTATTTAATTTTGTTCAACATTATTATTTTGGACAGCTCAATATTATCTTTTATACTACCAGAAGGGGATCAAGCAAAAAAGTTGGGGAGTTGAGAAGTTTATTTAATTTTGTTCAACATTATTATTTTGGACAGCTCAATATTATCTTTTATACTACCAGAAGGGTTAACTGAATACTTTGAACTTGATAAGTTCGAACTTTCTGAAGGCTCTTACCATATTTATCTTTTAGAGAAAAACATTCATCCCGAAGAGTATTCAGGTGAAAAGTTGATTTCTAAGGGCTTTTTCGATGAAATCACCGTTCGTGATTTTCCTTTGCGTGGAAAACCTTGTTTTTTGAAGGTAAAGCGGCGCAAGTGGCAAAATCTCAATACAAAACAGATTGTTTTCAGGGATTGGAACCTGGTTGCCGATGGTACCAAGATGACTACCGAGTTTGCATTTTTTTTTGAAAAGCTATTTGGATTCAAGCCCAATAAGCTGTAAAACGCTAGGTCATTTCTTTGGTGTTGACGGCAAACGTCTTGAGGAGCAGTATGCTAGCCATCTGAGTGGATTTACCGTTTGGGATCAGTTGGAACATGCTGGGGACTGGCTTCTATTTCCTGAAAATATGGGAGAATATGGATCAAGCAAAAAAGTTGGGGAGTTGAGAAGTTTATTTAATTTTGTTCAACATTATTATTTTGGACAGCTCAATATTATCTTTTATACTACCAGAAGGGTTAACTGAATACTTTGAACTTGATAAGTTCGAACTTTCTGAAGGCTCTTACCATATTTATCTTTTAGAGAAAAACATTCATCCCGAAGAGTATTCAGGTGAAAAGTTGATTTCTAAGGGCTTTTTCGATGAAATCACCGTTCGTGATTTTCCTTTGCGTGGAAAACCTTGTTTTTTGAAGGTAAAGCGGCGCAAGTGGCAAAATCTCAATACAAAACAGATTGTTTTCAGGGATTGGAACCTGATTGCCGATGGTACCAAGATGACTACTGAGTTTGCATTTTTTTTTGAAAAGCTATTTGGATTCAAGCCCAATAAGCTGTAAAACGTTAGGTCATTTCTTTGGTGTTGACGGCAAACGTCTTGAGGAGCAGTATGCTAGCCATCTGAGTGGATTTACCGTTTGGGATCAGTTGGAACATGCTGGGGACTGGCTTCTATTTCCTGAAAATATGGGAGAATATCTTTCCATAGATGAAACCAGCCTGTCCCAGGGAGAGTTGTATACCGTTCTGACCAATAAGGCTGCAAAAGGTAAAAAAGGTGCCCTTGTTGCCATTATTAAAGGAACTGAAAGCGAATCTGTAATCAAAGTCCTCTCTCAGATCAAGGTGGGCCTGCGTAGAAAAGTGAAAGAAGTTACTCTTGATCTTGCTCCAACAATGTCGCGTATAGTTAAACGGTGCTTCCCTCAGGCCAAACTGGTTTCTGATCGCTTTCACGTACAGCAATTGGCTACCGAAGGCGTCCAGGAAATAAGGATAAGACACAGATGGGAGGCCATAGAACAGGAAAATAAGGAAATGGAGCTGGCCAAGGCTGTAAAAAAACGCTGGGTACCGGAATTGCTGGAAAATGGTGACACTGTAAAACAATTGCTGGCAAGAAGCAGATATCTGCTATTCAAGCGGGAGGTCAACTGGACACCTTCACAATCACATCGGGCTGAGCTTTTATTTGGTTTGTATCCTGATCTTGAACAGGCCTATAAACTGAGTCAGGGCTTGTCCACTATACTCAGTACATCCAAGGACAGGATAATTGCTTTTAAAAAGCTGGCCATTTGGTATAATCAAGTAGAAGCCGCTGGATTTAAATCGTTTAACACAATTTCAAGAACAATCCAGAACAACTACGAAACGATACTAAACTACTTTGATAACAGATCAACCAATGCCTCGGCAGAATCTTTCAATGCAAAGATAAAGGCTTTTAGAGCACAGTTCAGAGGTGTGAGAAATGTGAAATTCTTTCTATTCAGGTTATCTAAAATTTATGCTTAAGATTACTCCCCAACTTTTTTGCTTGATCCGGATTTGGTAAAAAAAATAGGAGGAAATTCGATGAAATCAAAGCACAGTTTTAGTGTTAATTTCTACGTTAGAAGTGACAGGAAGGCCTTTGGGACCGCTCCGTTGTATGTTAGAATTACTGTCGATGGAAAGATGGTTTATTTCGCTACTAAAAAGTCCGTAGATCCATCGCAATGGGACCAAAAAGCCCAGCGGTTAAAGGGGACTTCTATGGAAAACAATTCAATTCGAGACAGGATGCGACAATTGATAAATGAAATTGGAGCAGCTTATGATGAATTGAGATTTCAAAAGGAGCTAATTACTGCTGAGAAAATTAAAGCCAAGGTTGAAGGCGAGGATCAGGGTAAGACTTTGAAAGCCTTAATTAAATATCATTTTGATCAACCAGGAAAATTATTGGCTGCAGGAACTTTAAAAAACTACTACTCAACTGAGCGGTTTCTTACTGAATTTCTAAAGAAAAAAAAGTTATCGGACATCCAGTTAGCGAAAATCGACTTTAAGTTTCTTACAGATTTTGGGGTATACCTGCGAACAAAGACTCCGGATAAAGGACAAAGGGTTTGTACTAACAACACAGTAATGAAACATATGGAACGGTTGCAAAAATTAATGGGACTTGCACTTAAGTTTGGATGGATAATACGTGATCCATTCATTCATTTTAGCAGAAAATTAGTGACAAAAGACAGGGAGGTTTTGGACGACGATGAATTACGCCTTATCCAAAACATTGATCTACCAGATGTTGTTCAGGCTGCTGTGAGAGATATGTTTGTTTTTAGCTGCTATACCGGGCTTGCATACAGTGAAATCAATTCGCTGTCTCCATGCCATATCACAACAGATAACGAAGGGGGTGTTTGGCTGGTTATGAAGAGGAAAAAAACTCTTACTACAAATGAGCGAAGTTTTCATGTGATGGTCTTGCCTATTGCTTTGGCATTAATTCAAAAATATAGATTTTCGCCAGATGCAATTCATAGAGAAACAGTTTTTCCATGTCCGTCAAATCAATACACGAACAGAGCTTTAAAAGTTGTCGCGGAAAAGGCTGGTATAAATAAGAATCTAACTTTTCATGTAGCCAGACATACATTTGCTACAACTGTTACACTAGAAAAAGGAATTTCCATTGAAAGTGTATCTCATATGTTAGGGCATTCTAGTATCCGCACAACGCAGATTTATTCTAAAGTAAAGCAGAAAAAAGTTGCGGCAGAGATGAAATTTCTTTTCATGAGTCAGCAACTCATGATCAAGTAGAGTTGTGAATGAACTTTATACATTTTTGTTGATGGCAAGTTAACAGTATAAGTTTAAACTAAACATGTTTAAAAAGCAGAAGCATTTAGATCTTAGTCTAAATGCTTCTCATTATCCTACTTTATTTTACTTTTTTTGATAATCTCCAAACAGGCGGACCATTATATCAGGGCTATTGGTAATTATCCCGTCGACACCAATTTTGGCCAATGAAATCATATCTTCTTCCTTATCCACGGTCCATGGCAATATTAGCATTTTTTTCTGGTGGGCTTTTTGAACCATTTGCTCATCCACACCACTGAAATAAGGGCTGTAAATGTCGGGAACGAAGCCCAGATTAGCGAGCTCTTCTTCCATTCCACCTTTTTTAGCGTTCATCTGTTTAAAATAGTCAGCAACTTCTTTTTCCGTAAGTCCATACTTTCTAAGCTGTTCTTCGGTTAGATTCATTTTTCCCTGAACCAATAATGATAGCTTTACTTTGGGCGATCTCTGGTGCAGGATCTTTAATGTTCTCACATCGAAAGACTGAATGATCAGGCGGCTTTGAATATTCTTTTGATTGACCACATTCATCAGCTTTTCCACGAAGACCTCTGGAGAAGGATTATATTTTCCGTCTCCCATTGGGGATGATTTGGTTTCGATGTTATAAAACACGGGCTTAAGCTTGTTTTTTTTGACATAGGTTTCGACGCTGTCGATCAAGTCGCTTAGCAAGGGCTTGTGTGTTTTAAGTTTTTGCTGATTGGGGAACAACGGATGGGGTCTTTGGCCCGAGCTGTAGGATTTTACGGTATCATAGGGCATCTGGTAGATACTCAGATTTTTTTCTTCGCTTTTGAGCACCTCAGTACCATCGGGTTTGCTCATAAATGCTGCAGACATATAAGGATCATGTGATACCACCACCTTTCCGTCCTGGGAGATGACTACATCAAGCTCCAAGGTTTTGCAGCCTAGTTTTACCGCATTGAGCATGGCAGGAATCGTGTTCTCTGGTAGCAACGCCATACCTCCGCGATGTGCCTGTACGTCGAGCTTCTGTTGTGAAAAGGCTGCGCCTGATAACAGCAGGCCAATGATTACTAAGGTTTGTTTCATGAATTTTTAAAAGTTTTGATTTGCAAAATTAATTTCTACAATACCCAATGGTGTTAGCGAATTATTAAATCTTGATGTAGGCCGTGATTTGCTGTCAAAGCCGCTGATTTCTGCAAATCGATATTGCCATTTGCTGTCAGTGAAGGGATCATCGAGAAAATATAGACAAATTCTTGGAGAGGGCTGACCTATAAATCTGTTTTCGGCAGCGGGATTCTATATTTTAAAGGTAACATCCATTGATTGTCCTTATTGCGGAAATTTTGGATGGGATTGATGCTTCGATAAATTTTTATCTTCGGGAATGAGTTTTTAAGTGAAATTATTTTTGTTTTCCCAAGGTTATAGCTTCAACAATCCGTATTTGTAGGCAAACGAAATCAACGAAGCTGTGTTTTTGCTTCGGGTCTTTGATATTAGGTTTTTTCGGATATTGTCAATTCTACTGGTTTTAACTTTTAATTTCAATCCAATCTCAGCGCAAGTCAATCCTTCTGCGATATATTCTATTGTTTTGATTTCCTCAGAATCCATTCCCATAAAACTCGGAACTGCTTGATTATTTAAATCCATATGCCAACATATGATAATAATAAAATTATGGTTCTCATACCGACTAACTAAAACTACAAAATATTGATTTTATGGTAGTGTAATCCTTTTTAGGTTAGAAGCTCAACTTAGAAATAGAACGTTGCACCAAATTCTAATTAATAATGGAATGGCTTTAACTATCCTCTCAATTCATCCTGCGCCAATCTTTGGTCGGTGGGTACTTTTGATCATAGGGTTGATGATTTATCCGTGTTAGAAAAGCAGATTAAACTCAGTGAGATTAATCTGCATTTAAAGTCTTTCACAAGTGGATCGCTTAAATGAAAAAAACCCTCATCGATGATTATATGAAATTAAATCCAGCACTAAAGCTTGAACATCAATTCGCTTTGATTAGAAGCTTATAGGAAAACTTATGCATATTCGAAGATTTTCTGTGCAAGAGAACCCCAGGGTACGTTGATGGAAGAGCTAAAGAAAAACTTGCAAGAAGTGGTATTAGCGTGTTTTACAGGTTTTATTGGTCAGGATTTAAGAGTTGCTCATTATTATTCATCCTATTGCCGCGAAGCAATGGGAGAAAGATTGGAATCAAGCATTAAAAAGCAATACCCTACTCTCAATAAATGGATACTAATGTTTTTAAGAGCTGAATTTGTCCTGTGAAATTATTGTAGTTCATTTTCAGCTGGTTACTTTTGCAGGTTTGCAGATTTAAAAAAGGAATTTATTTTTGCGCCATGACTGTAACTGTACTGGCCATATTGGAGACTGATTTCAAGCCGGAGAAGAACCTGGCGAAGGTAATGAATGAACGTTTGGTTAGGGTGGCAAGGGATCTGCAGGAGGTTCATTTTAAACCACTCTCGGGTAGGGGTTTTTCTTCCGATGATCTGGTCGTTTATATCAGTTATAATCCCAAATATAAAATCCGCTTCCATATCGTTAATGATGTGACCGCTGATATTGAGTATTTTGTGGCGGAATGCTGCGGAAGGTTGGGCTTTATTCTTTGGAAGGCTAATGCGGTAGCGGGGAGTAGAGAAAAGGTTTAGCAAAGCTTCATTTTTATCGACAGGTTTAGTTGATTAAGTTTTTTTGATTGCTGTCCTCAGTTTTGGACTGGCTATCCCTATATTTTTGGACTAAAAGGATGCCACAGTTTTCCCTGAAAGAAGATTGTTATCTGTTAGGTTCTACAATCCTTAATCAAGGTAATTTTCATCTACCAATTTCCTTTTCTGCTGATCAATACAGAATTGAAGAGGATTAATTGATTGTTTTGATAAGTTTAGAACTGAGAGATATATTTTTATTTACTTAGCCTGCAGACGTCATTTGGAAGTCTCGAAGTTTCGCTCGAAACATCAATTGGTGGCTGGTTCATCAGTCACTGTGGTATAGTATTTATGCGATGGGTGGAGATTATTTTTGTATGCTGGCGATAGTAATGTTTATGGAGTGCATGGCTGGGTAGGAATTAAGGAGTTGATCTACCCAATTCATTAGTTGATCAGTTAAAGGGTAGGCTAGTCTTGTGGAGCAGATAAAATTTGTTGGTATGAGTTCTGCTGATATTATATTTGTTAAGGCTACGAATGATACCTTAAAAGTAACAATATATCTAATTAAGCTGAAATAATTCTTCTTTGTTGATTGATTCTGATGTTCATATTTCAATCGCGGAGTTAGGAAAATGAGTTCAGTACCATTGAAGTTTTAAAACCTGCATTATAAAATAACATTTTATAATGTAAACTTTATATATTTGGTTCTATACTTTAAAACTTTCGATGATACAAGTAATTAACAGGGCTTTTGACATATTGGAATTTATTGCCCGAGAGCCGGATAAACCTAAGGTTCTTGGAGAAATTTCACAAGCCTTAAATCTTAATGCCGGAACCTGTTCCAACATTATCAAAACTATGATGAACAGGAAGTACATTGAAAAGGCCGAATTCAAAAAGGGATATATTCTCGGATCTGCTGCATATAATCTTACTGGAAATGAGGGATACCGTAAGGGACTCATAGATGTTTCCAGATCCGATATGGAGCATTTAACATTAGAGCTAAACGAGAATTCGGAATTATCGGTCTTACAGAACGACCTCCGTTTGGTACTTCTCAGAGTGAAAAGTGATCATGATGTTCAGGCTCGGACAGCCTCGGAGAAAAGAGCATATGATACTGCTGCAGGGAGGATTATGTTAGCCTATTTGGCCGATTCTGAACTGGAGGCATTTGTGCAAAAATTTGGACTGCCGAAGGCTGATGAATGGACTGAAGCAAAATCACTTTCTTCTTTTTTTGTAGAGCTCTCAAAAATAAGGGAGATTGGATATGCTATTCAAATCAGCGTAAACCAAATTGTGGGCTTGGCGGTGCCATTGTTTAAAGATGAGAAAATCATAGCCTGTTTGGGCATGTATATGCCAACTTACAGATATGATATGTTGGGGCACGAACGAATTTTGCAATCCATTATTGAAACTGGTAAATCAATAAACCAAAAATTAAATCCCGGTTAGACTACATCATGTCAGCTAGAGAACCCATCCTAAACCGATGGGTTTTTTTTTGCCAATTGGATTAGTTAATTCTTTTTTGTGTTTCAAAAAAAAAAGAAAATAATTTGTTTATCTAAATAATATCTTTAATTTTAGTTATTAATATAAAATATGATTTTATATTATAAAATTTAACCAATATAAACCGTTACTTTAAGTCTGGATTCTGGTTGTTTCGGCAATTTACCCCTTCTTATTATAGCAAATAGAAAATGACCACCTTTGTTGGTCCTTAAATTATAACCAAATCATAATCCTAAACGCGTATGAGAAAATTTCTATTATTGTTAATATTTCCGCTATTGATCATTCATTATGCTGATGCTCAAACAAGGCAACTTAAGGGAAAAATAACAGACGAAAAAACCGGAGAATCGCTACCTGGCGTAAACGTCAAAGCTGGCGAGAACGCCAGGACGGTTAGTGACCAAAATGGCAACTTCTCCCTTAATATTCCAAGTTCAAATGCTGGTCCACTATCGGTGTCGTATGTAGGTTATATACCGCAAACCATCCAGATCGGATCCCGGACCGAGATCAATGTCCGGTTAATCAGTTTATCTCAGGGGCTCGATGATGTTGTAGTTGTTGGGTACGGGGCAGTAAAAAAACAAGATTTGACTGGTTCAGTAGCTCAGGTAAATATCACGGATATGCAAAAGGCACCGGTAAAATCTTTTGATGATGCTTTAGCGGGTCGTGTGGCTGGGGTAGAAGTATCGTCCAATGAAGGACAGCCTGGTATATCCAATAACATCGTAATTAGAGGAAACAACTCTGTTACACAAGATAATACGCCATTGTATGTAATTGATGGATTTCCAATTGATAATCCCAACAACAATGTTATCAATCCTGAAGAGATTGAAACCATTACAGTATTAAAGGATGCTTCGTCTACTGCTATTTACGGATCAAGGGGAGCAAATGGCGTAATCGTGATCACCACCAAACGAGGTGCAATTGGCGAACCTGTTGTAAAATATAATGGTTACGTAGCTGTACAGCGGGTGTCTGAAAGGGAGGAAATGATGGGTCCATATGAATTTGTCCGCCTGCAGAACGACCTTGATCCAATTACCACGGCCGCGGTATACTTCAGTAACGGCCGAAACTTAGAATCTTATCGCAATGTTCAGGGTGTCGATTTTCAAAATGAGCTTTACAGGGACGCATTAATGCATAGCAATAATTTATCAATCAGCGGTGGAACTGCCAAAACCCGTTATAGTGTTTCAGCTTCAGCGCTGGGTCAGGGAGGGGTCATCATCAATTCAGGATTTTCCCGTTACCAGGGTAGGGTCACGCTGGATCAGGAACTAAATTCAAAAGTCAAGATTGGAATCAATGCCAACTACAGCAGTATCAACATTACTGGAACCACACCATCATCTTCTACCTCACAAATCAACGCCAGTACCAATCTAATGTACAGTGTTTGGGGCTACAGACCAGTTAGTGGAAGCAACGCTGATCTGTTAAATGAACTGTTCGATCCAGAGATAGACGAGACTGTAAATTACCGTTTCAATCCAATATCATCGGTAAATAACGAATACCGCAAAAACGTAAACAACAGTATTATTGCCAACGCCTACGTTGACTACGCAATTACCTCAAAGCTGAAACTGAGGGTGACTGGAGGTTTGAATAACAACCAGAATAGAAGCGAAAGTTTCAACAATACGCTTACACGCTCAGGAAGTCCGTTTGGTCCATTAGGCGCATCAGGCGTGAACGGCGGCATTGCTTATCGTCAGGTGAATAACTGGGTAAATGAAAACACGTTGACATACAACAATAGTTTTAATAAAAACCATAGCCTGAACGTACTTTTGGGAGCCACCTTGCAGGGAATCAATGCTACGGGTTACGGCTATACCGCTGTAGCAGTTCCAAATGAGAGTTTAGGAATTAATGGATTAGATGAAGGAACGCCAAGAACGATTACTTCAACCGCTACAGGATCAACACTGGCTTCAGGTTTGGCCCGTGTAAATTATAATTACAAATCCAGGTATCTGTTCACCGCCACGGTGAGGGCAGACGGATCATCAAAATTTAGGGATGACAATAAATGGAGCGTATTTACTTCGGGTGCGTTTGCATGGAGAATGAGCGATGAGCCATTTATGAAAAATATTAAATTTATTAACGATGCAAAATTAAGGATCAGTTATGGTGAGACAGGAAACAACAGAATAGGTGATTTTTCAACCTACTCCACCTTCATCATCGAGCCGATGGCAGCTTATGCATTCAACAACAGTATCGTAAAAGGAATTATTCCCATGGCCATTGGCAATCCAGGTTTAAAATGGGAAACTACTGCAACCACAAATATTGGTTATGATCTATCTTTATTTCAAGATAGGATTCAGTTTACTTTTGATGCTTACAGGAAAACAACTTTTGATTTGTTACTGAATGCAAGTTTACCAACCACAACAGGGTATGCCAATGCTTTTAAAAATATTGGCAAAGTGCGCAACCAAGGTTTAGAGTTTACACTGAACACCGTAAACATTAAAACGAAAGATTTCACCTGGTCATCCAATTTCAACATTAGTTTTAATGAGAACAAATTGCTCGGACTGGCGGATAATCAGGAGTCTTTGCAAACGCCGATTGTTTGGGAAAGAAGATATACCGGCGTTCCATTGTATGTGGCTAAATTGAACAATCCTATTGCGGCCATGTATGGTTTTGTTTTCGACGGGATTTATCAGTTCAGTGATTTTGATCAGTTACCGGATGGAAGATACTCTTTAAGGGCAGATGTGGTTAATAATGGAAGCGCCCGGACAGCGGTTCAGCCCGGAGATATCAAATACAAGGATCTGAACGGTGATGGTGTGGTGAATACATTGGATCAAACACAGATCGGTAGGGCTTATCCCATTCATGTTGGTGGTTTCTCAAATAATTTCAACTATAAAAACTTCGATTTAAACGTGTTTTTGCAATGGTCTTATGGAAACGATATCGTAAATGCAAACAGATTGGTTTTTGAAGGGAATGCAACAGGAGCAGTGGGATTGAATCAGTATGCAAGCTATGCCGACCGTTGGACGCCAGCCAATCCTAGCAATACACTCAATCGGGTAGGCGGACAAGGACCTGCTTATTATTCTTCAAGAGTGATTGAAGATGGTTCTTATTTGAGGCTGAAAACTGTTTCCCTGGGCTATAGTTTAGGATCAGCGGTTTTAAAGAACATTAAAATCAGATCACTAAGAGCCTATTTATCGGCACAGAACATCTTTACCATTACCGGCTACAGCGGCCCTGATCCAGAAGTATCTGTCAAAAATTCTACCCTTACGCCTGGATTTGATTATTCAGCATATCCTAGAGCCAGAACTTTAACTTTTGGTATCAATGCAACTTTTTAGTTTAAAATATAAAGTCAGAACGATGAAAACAAAACTGTCACTGCTTTTACTTGTATTGCTCTTCAGTATAAGTTCTTGCAAAAAATATTTAGAGGTGCTTCCAAAGGATTTCGTATCCCCTGAAAATTATTTCAACAACGAAACAGAACTCAATACTGCTTTGGTTGGGGTATATGATATTATGGGCAGCGCAGCCCTATACGGAGAGATTTTATGGTCGCAATTTGAAGTGGCTACCGATGAAAGTTTTTACAGGCAATCCACAACAACCTTGGGTGTGCAGGTTTACAACTACGATTCCAACAATAGTTCTGTTGCCGGAATCTGGAAAGCACTTTATGCCGGTATTGAGCGGGCGAACATTCTATTGGCAAATATAGATAAACCTTCTATGTCGGAAGCAAACAGAAGCGTGGTAAGAGGGGAAGCACTTTTTTTAAGGGCATACTATTACTATTTGCTCACTTCCAACTTTGGCGATGTACCATTGATCCTGGAACCCACAAAATCCGTTAACAATCCTGAAATAGCACGTACGCCCCTGAAAGAAGTTTATGCCCAGATATTGTCTGACATGACTACCGCTGAAGGGTTGGTAAAACCCATTACCGCTTACAATTTTGCAGGTAGAGTAAGTAAAAGCGCAGTTCAAGGTATACTGGCCCGCGTTTGTTTAAAAATGGCAGGAAACCCGTTAAATGATAAAACCAAATATGCAGATGCCGCGAAGTGGGCTAAAATGGTAATCAACTCTGGACTTCATAGCCTAAATCCTTCTTATGAACAGATTTTTATCAACCATATGCAAGATAAATATGATATTAAGGAAGGCATTTGGGAAGTTGAATTTACAGGTAACTTATTGCAATCGGGCGTGAATGAAACAGGCAGGCTGGGCGTTTTGGGCGGATTGGCTGGAACAAACGATGAAATTGGAAATAGTTATGGCCAGTGGAACGGAACCCGTGTATTGTATGATATCTATAAACCACAGGATTTACGCCGGGACTGGAACATCGGATCTTATTATTATAGTGGAGCAACTAAAAACAAAGTTTTTCAAACCGTTGCAGAAGCAAAAAGTGTTGGAAAATGGCGCAGGGAATATGAGTTATTGACACCGAAAAACAGAAATTACAACGGTGCCAATTTCCCGCTGTTGCGTTATTCGGATGTGTTGCTGATGTACGCGGAGGCACAAAATGAAATCTCGGGACCGGATGCAGAGAGTATAAACTATGTGAATCTGGTAAGGCAACGTGGCGCAGGTAAAGTTTTAAATGGAACCAATGTATTCACTGTGAATGTAGTGAACGGTGGTTCGGGCTACACCACAGTTCCAAATGTTACGATTAACGGAGGTGGTTTTGCCACACAGGCAACAGCTACTGCATCAATAGCCAACGGTAGAGTAAGTGCCATAACCGTCGTTACACCAGGATCTTTTTACGCTTCAGTACCAACAGTTACCATATCGGGAACTACCGGCACGGGTGCCACAGCGAACGTAACCCTATCAACAGCTACAGATGCGGATTTGATTCCTGCCGAAACAGCAAATCAAGCTGCATTCAAATCAACCATTATTGATGAAAGGTCGCGTGAGTTGTGCTATGAAGGCCTTCGGAGGGGCGACCTGATCAGATGGGGTATATTTGTAGAGCGTATGAAAAATTCGGCTTCAGTTGCAACTTTGCGTTATATTGCCGCATTCAAATACGCATCACGCCCGGGAGATAATATTTCTGAAAAGCACAATCTCTTGCCAATTCCATTGTCAGAAATCTCATTGAACAGATTGCTAACCCAAAACCCAGGTTGGTTATAAGCCGAGGTGAACCTTTAAACGACGAAAAAATGAAACAAAACATATATATTGGTCTTATCGCTTTGATTGCCCTTGTTAGCTGCAAGAAGTTAACGGTTGAGGCGCCTGAATTCGATGTGGTTACAGACAAAACAACTTACAAAGTGGGTGAGGAAGTGAATTTCAGATTTACCGGAAATCCTGATTTGATTTCCGTTTACCGAGGCATTGCCGGCGAAAATTATGATTTCAGGAGTAGAACCACAGCAGAGGGATTACCTCAGCTTAATTTCACTACATTTATACAAAATGCAGGTGAAACCAATACGCTAAGGCTTATGGCATCAACCAACTTTGCCGGTAAATATGACGCTACCGGTGTTGCAGCTGCATTATGGACAGATATTACCTCAAGAGCCACATTATCTACAGGAACGGATAATACAGCCTCTGGAACGATCGATCTCTCTGATTTTAAATCTGCCAATCAACCTTTGTATCTGGCCTTTAAATACCAGGGTTATTTTCATCCTACACTTAAACAGCCCTCTTGGTTCTTACGTACTTTTAACGTAAACAATGTTTTGCCAGAGGGAAGAACATCCGTTATTGCAGCTATTGGTCAGGTAGGATGGGTTGGTGTAGACATTAAAAACCCAACAGTAGTTTGGGGCGTACCGACCACAGGTCAGATAACCATTAATGGTACGGGAACAGATGCTATCAATGAAGACAACGAGGATTGGGTAATCAGCAGGCCTTTTAATTTAGCCGCTGTTTCCACAGACACCGGCCTTGGTTTAAAAACTGCAACCACTTATTTAAGTAATTACACTTATGCGTACACGGTTCCTGGAACTTATACTGTTACTTTTATCGCCGCTAATGCAAGTCGCGATGAGAGTAGCCAGATCATCAAACAGATTAAGTTAACCATTGAACCCTAATTGAAAAACATGTTAAAGAAAATCGGCATTCCAGTATTATTGATTGCAGTGATATTGATTTCAGCTTGTGCTTCCCTTAAGAAAAATACCCCGGAGCTTGATCATAAATCTATTGAAACGGCCATGCAAAAGGTATTCAATTGGCAAATTGCCAATCCGGTTGTAGGCAATGCGAAAAATCACGACGATTGGGCAAGAGGCGTATTTTATGCGGGAATTATTCGTGCATACGAAACCACAAAAGATAAAAATTATTTCAACGAGGCTGTTCGCTGGTCGGAAAGTTTGAATTATAAATTAGCAGAACGGTATCGCCATGCCGATGATCATACCCGTGGGCAAACCTACTTGGGAATTTATGCCGTCACGAAAAATCCAAAAGCAATTTTGGATACCAAAAGTGTTTTTGATTCCCTAATCAGCAACCCCAAGCCAGGCAGAGAAGAATGGTGGTGGTGCGATGCCCTTTTTATGTCTCCACCAGTTTTAGTACGGTTGGCTGAAGCCACTGGAAACCAGAAATACAACGAGTTTATGAGCAAAATGTGGTGGGATACCACCGACTTCCTTTTTGATCAGGATGAAAATCTGTTCTACAGGGATAAAAGCTTTTTTCAGCGCCGATCACCTAATGGAAAGAAAATATTCTGGTCCAGAGGCAATGGATGGGTATTAGGAGGCTTGGTTCAGGTATTGGAGCATTTGCCAAAAGGGGATCCCAACTATAAAAGATTCGAGGATTTGTATTTGAAGATGGCAAAGAAAATAGCAGGTATTCAACAGGAAGATGGCCTTTGGCGACCAAACCTTGCTGATCCTGCAGAATATACTAATAAGGAAACCAGTGGATCAGCATTTTATGTTTTCGCCCTCACCTGGGGAATCAATCAGGGATATTTGACTAAAAAGGAATACTTACCAATTATTTTGAAGGGATGGAGGGGACTGAACGCTCAAGTAACGCCTGAGGGAAAACTAACATGGGTACAGAAAATTGGATCGAAACCTGAAACAGTAAAAAGTGAGGACAATCAGGAGTATGGTTCCGGGGCGTTTTTGATGGCTGGTGCCGAGCTTTTAAAAATTAAATAATGCAAAAATTTAAACTTGGTTGGTTATTGGTAGTATTGACTTTGGGCTTTCAAGTAGCTCAAAGTCAGCTGCCATATCATCAGGTAATCAATAGGTACAAAGCTTTTTTAATTGACTTAGATACAACTTCGACTCAGAGCGTAAAAAACTGGTTAGCCACTGTAGATGAGAGTGGAAAATGGGGGGATGTGGATTATAGAGATCAAAATTCATCCTCATGGAAAACCACTGAACACCTCGATCGGTTGGTAAAAATATCTGTAGCCTATCAAAAAAGAGGAAGTCCGTTCTATCAGAATGATTCAGCAAGAAAGGTCATTTCCAAGGCCCTGGATCATTGGATGACCAAAGTTTACAGAAATCCAAACTGGTGGTATAACGAAATTGGTGTGCCGCAGTTTTGGCGGGATATAATCACATTGGACGGGGATTTCCTGAAAGGCCAGCAGCGTACCAAAGCATTAAATGTTTTGCGACAGTTTAAACTCAAGCCGAATTTTACCGGTGCCAATTTAACCTGGAGCGTCGATCTTAGTCTGCATTATGGTTTGTTTACCCAGAATGACTCATTGATAATCCAGGCGACCAAATTACTGGCCAAGGAAATCAAGGTCAGCAATGGCGAGGGCATAAGGCCTGATTTTAGTTATCACCAACATGGTAGCAGGTTGCAAACCCACCACTATGGCGCTGCTTTTTTGAAAGAGAATATTAGGTTGGCCTATGAACTGAATGGAACTCCCTGGGCATTCCCAGCAGAAAAAATAGTCGTGCTGAAGGATTTTTTATTAGAAGGGTGGCAATGGACGGAGCGTGGCATTTACCTTACCCCAGGCAGTATTGATCGGGCAGTAAGCCGTAAAGGTTTTTTAAAGCAGGATATTTCCAGGTTGATCCCTTATTTATCTCAACTCGATAGGGGATACAGAAGCCTGGATTTTGATGCAATGCTTCAAGTCCAAAAAGGGGGTAAGCAGGGTTTAAAAGGCTTTAAATATTTCCCTTTTTCGGATTTTGCTGCCTATCAGCAACCTGAATTTAGTTTTTTCCTCAAAACCATTTCCAATAAAACGGAAGTAACCGAACGAATCAACGGTGAGAACCAAAAGGGTACTTTCCTGAATTTAGGAAATACTTATTTTATTAGAAACGGAAAAGAATATACTGATTTGATGCCGTTTTGGGACTGGAATAAATTGCCGGGTGTAACAAATTTTGAATCTGCTACAAGTATTTCCCGATCAGGTTTTGCGGGAGGGGTGCAGGCGGATGGCAGTGGTGTTGTGGTGATGGACGTTGAGACGATAGGATCAGATTCGAAGCTTTCTGCAAGCAAATTTTGGTCGATGCATAAGGGCAGGGTGTTCTGTTTAATTGCAGACATCGCTTTAAAAGGATCTGCTGATAGCATTTTTACCACATTAGAGCAAAGCCGAATCCAGGGATTAACGTTCTTAAATTCTGTCGATAATATTCTTATCACCAATGCTATAATGGAACCGGTAAAATGGATACACCACCATGGTTTAACTTACATTCCGTTAACTCAAGGGCTAATGGATCTGAGCGTTGGGGGGGTAAAGGGAAGCTGGTCGGACCTATCGAAATCAGGATCAAAGGATATAGGAGAAGAAAAAGTTTTTAAATTAGTGCTCCATCATCAGAACAATACATCTGCAGCCTATATGGTTGATGGCATAACGCCCTTAAATCAGGTTCAAAAAAAACTAGCCAGACCAGACTGGAAGATACTGCAAAATACCAGCATTTGTCAGGCCATCAATTTCAGTGATGGCATTACGATGGCTTCATTCCATCAGAAAAATACTTTAAAGCTTCCAAAAACCATCATCAGTGTAGACAGAGCCTGTCTGATTTTAATCGATTCAGATAAGATATATGCAAGTGACCCACTTAAAATTGGCGGAAAACTGGAAATCCAGATAAGTGGAAAAAAATTAAGGTTTGATCTTCCTGCAGACGGAACAACGGTAAATCAAAATTTATGAAAAAAAGAATTGCTATAACATCCTTGCTGTGTTTGGTCATGGTATTTATGGCTTGGTCACAGGAAACGATTCTATTATATAACGCTACTATACCCGGGTCAAAAACGGATGCCAGTTATGTGGAAAAGGAGCACAGAGGCGATGACGGAAAACGCTATATTTCTTTTGTTAGCGAACCAAGCCTGACTGTTTTTGTGCCAGACAAAGGAACTGCGAACGGTGCTGCCGTAATCATCTTGCCGGGTGGGGGTTACCAGGTATTGGCTATTGAACATGAAGGAGAGGAATTAGCCAAAAGGTTTAATGAATTTGGGATAACGGCTTTTGTGGTGAAATATCGCTTGCCTAATGATGCCATTATGAGAGATAAAAGTATGGCGCCATTGCAGGATGCGCAACAGGCAATGATTTTGGTGAGAAGCCAGTATGCCAAATGGAACTTGGATAAGAATAGGATAGGGGTGGTAGGCGCATCTGCCGGAGGACATTTAGCTGCGTCCCTGGCTACTCATTTCGGTCAGTCTTATGTGCCCAATCCGTTAAAGGTTAACCTTAGGCCTGACTTTATGGTGCTGCTCTATCCGCGAATTTCGTTTGAAGTTGGCGTAGAATCAAGTTCAGCTAAAAACCTGCTGGGCCCTGAATTTAAAAAAGATAAAATGGCTTTTTTTTCTGTCGATAAACACGTTACTGCTAATACCCCGAAAACATTCCTCCTTCATGCCTCTGATGATCCGGTGGTCAAAGCTGAGCATAGTATTTTATTTTATCAGGCTTTGATTAATAAAAAGGTTCCTGCGGAAATGCACCTTTATCAAACAGGCGGCCATGGGTTTGGCTTAAATAATAAAACAAATAACGACGACTGGTTTTTAAGGCTTATCAGCTGGTTGAACTCAAATCAAATCATTTCAAAGAAAAATTAATCCAATAAAAAATCCTTATACCGATACATGGGCAACATTATTCTCACTTCAGACGATTTTGGGTTAAGCAAGATATACAACAGAGAAATTTTACTGGCTTTACAGTCTGATCTGCTCACATCAGTATCCATTATGGTTGATGGACATCTATTTAGGCAACAGCAACAGGTGCTTACGTTAAAATTACTTGCAAAAGAAAAAAATGTCAGTTTAGGCTTACATCTGGAGATTGGCATCAATCAGAGTGATATCAGGGAATTGTGCCTCAGTCAATGGAATAAATTTATAAATATACTCGGTCTTGAACCAGATTATATCGATATTCATAAAGATCATCTGTTCAGAAATCATTATGATGATATTGCTGGTTTTTGTATAGAAAAAAAGGTGGCCTTTAGAAAATACAAGGAAACAACGGTTAAACTTAAAGCGCCAGACGACATGTTCATTGCCTCCTCAGAGAGTCTGAACAGTATTGAGGAGCGGCTGAATGTAATGAAATCGAATGAAACACTCGAAATGGTATTTCATCTTGGTATGTACGATGAAGATGTGGTTTCATCCTTAAATAAAGAACGGGCAGAAGACCGTAAGAAATTGGAATGGGCACACCAGGTAATCAATAAGCTGGGGCTCAAATTAATGAGTTATAATCAACTGAAGTAGAATTTCGTTTATGAAAAAGATTATCTGGTTGTGTATTGCTGTGTTTTGCTTAAACCAATGTTTCGCTGCTAAATACTATTGCAGCCCAAAAAATGGCAGAATGGCAAACGCAGGGACATTTGACTCCCCCTGGAGTACGCTGGATTCGGTATTCCTAGCCAACAAGAAGTTCCTGCCCGGAGATAGCATCATCTTGCTGTCTGGCAATCATGGCAATCCGGTTATTTCTGGCAACTTAAAGGGTAATCAACCCATTACGATTCTGCCAGGAGAAAGACAATTTCCCCGGGTTAATAGTCTGCAGGTTACAAATGGGAAATATTGGAAAATCTACGGCTTAAAGGTTTGCCCTGATGAAACCGGACGGCTTGAAAAACGGGATTTTATAGCCATTAAAGCGAATTCCAGTTTTATTTTGATTGAAAATTTTGATATCAGCTCAACAGATAGCTGCGTGAATAACTGGTCGGTATCAAAAATGTTGACCAGGGCAGGTTTGGGAATAAGGGTAGAGGGTACAGATTGTTCGCTTATCAATAATACCCTGAAGCAGGTGAGTTTTGGCATTGTGGTTGCAAAAACGGCAATAAGGACCCAGGTCAGTGGGAATATCATTTACGGGTTTCTTCATGATGGCATTAGAGGTTTATCAGATGATTCAGTATTTGAGTTCAATCTGGTTGCAGGTTCCTACGGAATTGACAACAATCATGATGATGGCTTTCAGAGCTGGAGCACCGATGCACAGGGAAAGGTTGGAATGGGCAAAGTGTCAAATGTAATTTTAAGAAACAATATTTTTATCAGTCAGCTTGATCCTGATCAGCCTTTTCCGCAGGAAACCGGAATGCAGGGCATTGGTTGCTTCGATGGGTTTTTTGAAAACTGGACTGTAGAAAACAATGTAGTTTTAACCAATATGTGGCACGGCATCTCCTTCTATGGTGCCAAAAATGTTAAAATCGCTAACAACACCGTAGCGAGTAACCCATTTGTTGGAAAACCATTTATTCCTTGGATCGGAATCTATAACCACAAAAAGTTGGGCCTAAGTTTGGGGAACACTGTCATGAATAATTTCGCAACCGGATTCAGCGAAATGAAGGGCGTAATTGCTGAATCAGGGAACATAAAAGTAGATGGTAAAAAATTAAATGAGTATTTTGAGCACTGGAAATCCTTTGATCTCCAACTGAGATCAAAAGTGAAAAACAGCAGTAAAGTTGGCGCAAAAATCGAAAAATTGCCCAAGGTCAATTCCCAGTTATACCTGTGCGATTACGAATAAAAATATTTAACATGATCTCCTCCAAAGAACTGCTTTTCTTACTTTCTTTTGTTTGTTTTGGCATTTTATCCAAAGCACAAGAGGTTCAGATTAATCCAGAGCTATTAAAGAACCAGTGGACAGCCTATTGGATTACCTGTCCAAACGTGCCTCAACGCGATTACGGCGTTTATCATTTTCGCAAAGATTTTGCCTTAAATAAAGCTGTCGAAAAATTTATTATTCATGTTTCAGCCGACAACAGATACCGCCTGTTTGTAAATGGACAGGATATTTGTAGCGGCCCTGCACGTGGCGATTTGTATAATTGGTATTTCGAAAGTATTGATATTGCTCCATATTTAAAAGCAGGTCATAATGTAATTGCTGCACAGGTTTGGAACATGGGTACGCTTGCGCCTGTAGCTCAAATATCAAACCAGACTGCATTTGTGCTGCAGGGTGATACAGAACAGGAATCCATAATCAATACCAATTCGGGTTGGAAAGTAATTCAAAATAAAGCTTATAGGCCTTGCTCTATTGATAACGGAGAACGGCTAAAAACTTACATGGTGATTGGCCCGGGTGATGAGGTAATGGGCGGAAGATACCCCTGGGGATGGGAAATGCCCGGATACAATGCGGCAAACTGGTTAAAACCCCTACAAGTTGCAAACCCGGTTACGGTAGGCTACGGTACAGATAACCAATGGACTTTGGCTCCGCGAAATATTCCGTTAATCACCGAGAAACAACAGCGTTTCGGAAAGATTGCCCGGTTATCAGGGTTACAAAACTCAAATAATTTCCTACATGGTAAAGCCTCATTAACTATACCTGCCAATAGCAATGTCAGTATTTTGATCGATCAGAATTTCAACACTGTCGCTTACCCTGAGCTGATATTAAGCAAGGGAAAAGGTTCTTCTGTTAAGGTTACTTATGCAGAGGCGCTTTTTAAAAACGGCATTAAAGGCAATCGAAATGATATTGCCGGTAAAGAAATTGTTGGCAACTTTGATATTTTCCATCCCGATGGTGAAAACAAAAGATTATTCAGGCCGCTATGGCTGCGAACCTATCGCTTCGTTCAACTAGATATCGTAACCAAAGCACAGCCGCTAATTATTAATGATTTCTATGGTATGCAAAGCGGCTATCCTTTTAAAGCAGTGGCGAGCTTTACCAGTAATGATGAATCTTTGCAGGATATTTGGAATGTAGGGTGGCGAACCGCTGGACTGTGTGCTGGAGAAACCTACTACGACTGCCCGTACTATGAACAGTTGCAATACGAAGGAGATACCCGCATTCAAGCACTTATATCGTTGTATGTAACTGGTGACGACCGGTTGATGCGTAAGGCGTTACTGGATTTTTACCATTCCAGAGTTCCTGAAGGACTTACTCAGGGCAGGTATCCGAGTAACAGGCTACAGGTGATTCCACCATTCTCGCTTTACTGGGTTTCCATGATTCATGATTACTGGCTCCATCGTGATGACGAAGCTTTTTTAGAACAGTTTCTGTTGCCCATGGAAGAGGTTTTAAAATGGTATGAAAATCAGATCGATCAGAAAAAACAAATGCTTGGGCCAATGAAATGGTGGAACTTTACCGATTGGAACACTGCATTCAACTTTGGAGTACCTGATGGCGCAAACGATGGAAACTCCTCCATTATAACTTTTCAATATGTTTATACCCTAAGGCAGGCAGCTAAAGTATTTCAGCACTATGGTAAAAATGAGCAGGCCCGGCATTACGCTGAAATTGCCGAACGTCTGGGGGCAGCATCATACAAATTGTGTTTCGATTCAAAAAAAGGCGTAGTAGCTAATACTCCGCTAAAAGATAGCTTTAGTCAGCATGCCAGCATCATGGCTGTGCTGGCGGGCGCAGTTCCTGGGGAGGAAGAAAAGGTTTTATTAAACAAGGTTTTGATGGATACAACGCTAAGTCAGGCTACCTTTTACTATAGGTTTTATCTAAACCAGGCTTTAAAGAAAGCTGGAATGGCAAACTTATATTATGCTCAGCTGAAGCCATGGAGGGAGATGTTGCAAAACGGATTAACCACATTTGCGGAAAATCCGGATCCTACCCGGTCAGATTGCCATGCCTGGAGCGCCAGCCCGAATTACGATTTTCTGTCCACCATTTGCGGGATTATGCCGGCTGATGCCGGATTTAAACGCGTATTGATTCAGCCGGCTTTAGGTGAATTAAAGCAAGTCACTGCTCATATGCCTCATCCCGCTGGAATGATTAACCTTTCCCTAAAAAGAAGTGGCGAAGGAATAGAGGGCGACGTAGAGTTGCCAGCAAATCTTTCAGGTGTATTTAAATGGAATGGTAAGGAAGTTCAATTAGTTGGTGGTGCTCAGAAAATAAAATTTTAAAATCCGGAAATGCCCACCATCATGAATTCCTGATATGCTTAGATGTCTGATTAAAAGATAATTTTCCGTCCAAAACTTCTACAATTACTTTTACTTAATCAATTTGTCATACCAGATTTTCTATATATATTGTAGTATATCAAAATAATTCCTAACCAAATCACACCCTAGTTTATGCTTGTCAAAATCTGCTCGGCACTGTTGATTTTTATCATCTCACAATGTGGTTTTTTGCACGCCCAGGATTTTAATATCAAGTTTAAGCACTTATCCCTAAAGGAAGGATTATCTCAAAGCCCTATATTTTCTATCTTTCAAGATCAACAGGGGTTCATGTGGATTGGCAGTAGAAGTGGTTTAACAAGGTTTGATGGTTATGAATATAAAATATTCAATAACTATGATACAGAAAAGCCAACTAGCCAGCGTGATGTCAACTCTATGTTCGAAGATGATGATCATAACCTTTGGCTGGCAACTTCTGGTGGGTTATATCAGTTTATAAGACATACGGAAAAATTCCTCAAAATCCCAATGGATAGTGTCAGATTCACCTCTGTACTTTATCCCGCAGGTAAAAATATAATTTATATTGCTACTGATAAAGGAATCAGGTTACTAGACTGTAAAACCAAAAGAGTTAAAAATTTTGTTTCGCAGATGCAGAGCGGTTCGTTTGTACATGCGATTTGTAAAGACAGAGGTGGTAGCTTATGGTCTGGCTCTGCAGCAGGTTTGAAAAGATTTGATGCAAGAACCGGCAAAATGCTGTCAATTCCGGCTAGCCTACAAACTAAATTGAATGCTCCGGTAAGAAGGATTGTGGGTATAAAAGAGGATTTTGATGGAGACATTTGGTTCGGAACTGAAGATTCTGGATTGTTTTGGTATAAAAAATCAACAGGTGAATGTTTAAATTTTTCTCATACTTACGGAGATAAAAATGCTATACTCTCTGATTTTGTGAGAGACATTTTTGTAAACAAACCCGATGAGCTTTGGATAGGTACACGTAATGGGTTAAGTATTTTCAATAAGGAAACAAAAAGATTTTCTAATTATGAGCATCGTAGTGAGGATAAGGGAAGTTTAAGCTACAATACCATATGGAAAATAATGAAAGATAGAGCCGGAAGTATTTGGCTTACTACCTATGCAGGCGGATTAAATATTTACAATCCCATTAATGCGAATTTTACTAGCATAAATGAACGAGTTGGAAACGGAATAGGTTTAAATAAACTGCTTGTAAATGCCATCTTAGGAGATCCTGATGGGGGTATATGGGCGGGGACAGATGGAGGTGGATTAAATTATATCAATACCATGAAAAATATTTCCAAATATTTTTCCGTACAAGAAATAAAAAAAAATAGAACCAGCAATATTGTAAAAGGTTTAGCAAGAGATAAATTTGGTGATTTGTGGCTTGCTACGCTAGATGGAATTGCAAAATTCAGTAAAGCAACTGGTAAGGTCAATTATATTGATTTCAAATCGAAAAATAAGGTTTTTCGTACCAATGGGCTGTTGTGTACTGATGAGGGAATTTGGGCAGCAGGGGATGTAGATGGATTGAAATTTTGGGGTTACGATGGAAGAATTAAAGAATATCGTTATTCAGTTGGTGCCAATAGTATCAGTAGCAACCATGTCAATAGCTTATTGGAAGATGTCGATAAAAAGGGAATTTGGATAGGTACAAACAATGGTCTTTGCTACTTGGAAATCGCAACTGATAAATTTACTCCTTATAAACTTGATATTGATAAGGGTATTTATACAAATGACATCGTTACAGCAATATATAAAGATTCTAAGCAGAGAATGTGGTTGGGTACGCATGTAGGTTTGAGGTTGTTTAATTATAATTCGGCTAAGGGGATGATCATTACACAAGCCGATGGCCTGGCTGATAACATTGTTCAATCAGTAATTGAGGATAATCTGGGAAACATCTGGACAAGTACCAATAATGGCATTTCTAAAATAACTTTTAGAAAAAATGTTTTAAAACCAGGTATTAAGGATTATAAAATTTCCACCTACACAGCTGTTAACGGATTATCGAGTAATTTGTGGATGGCGAATGCAGTATATAAAAGTAATACTGGTCAGATTTTTTTTGGCGGAGTAAATGGAATCAATTCATTTGATCCCACTAAAATTATTAAGAATATCCATAAGCCCTTGGTTGTAATAACTGATTTTTTGATCAGAAATGAATCTGTTATTGTTAATGCTGCAGGCTCACCACTTACTAAGCCAGTCGAATTTACCAATTCAATTGTACTTAAATACGATCAAAATTCAATCTCATTCAAATTTTCCGCACTAAATTACATCAACTCGCAAAAGAATAGTTACGCCTACAAAATGGAAGGACTAAGCTATAATCAAGACTGGAACTACATCGGTGGGCAGCGATTGGCAGTATATACAGGATTAGCTCCGGGAACCTATACTTTTAAGGTAAAAGCAGCCAATAATGATGGCGTTTGGAGTAGATCGCCAAGAACTATAAAGATTACCATTTTGCCTCCTTTATGGCTTACCTGGTGGGCATATGTATTTTACGTGCTTGTTTTTTGTACAGTATTCTATTTGATTGTTAGATTTTTTAGGAGACAGGAAAAGTTAGAGCGAGACCTATATTATGAACACTTACAGTTTGAGAGACAGCAGGAATTGCACCAAATGAAATTGAGTTTTTTTACTAATATATCTCATGAAATTAGAACACCTCTAACATTAATTGCTGCACCTATTGAGAAATTGGTAATGGAAACGGAGAAAAACTCTTACCTGAACAGGCAATTGAGTATGATTCAAAGTAATACCAATAGGTTATTAAAGCTCATCAATGAACTGATGGATTTTCGTAAAACAGAAACTGGTAAGATGGCATTGAATGTTCAGGAAATGGATATCAATGCTTTTGCTTTGCAGGCGTTTGACTTTTTTACGGATTTGGCAAGTGCCAATCATGTTAATTACTCTTTTCATGGACTACAAGAGCCGGTTTTAGTTTACTTTGATCATAACCACATGGAAAAGGTATTATTCAATTTATTGAGTAACGCATTTAAATTTACACCCTCACATGGTGAAATCAAATTAGTTGTGGCCAAAACAAATGATAAAGTTGAACTGATCATCATTGATAATGGGCCAGGCATTCCACAAGAAGACCAGAAGGATATTTTTACGGATTTTTACCAAGGTGGCGCCCATAATCCCAAACACATTGGAACGGGGATAGGACTGGCATTTTCTAAAAGTATAATCGATTTGCATCATGGTGAAATATCTTTTACCAGTAATACGGAAGGCTCATTAAATAAACGGGAAACCACATTTAAAGTCTCCTTGTTAATGGGAACTAGCCATTTTGTAAACGGAGAAGTAAATAGTATAGAAAGTCATAAAATTTCAGATTTATTTAATCAAGTGTTGGATGTAAATATTGATCATCAGATTTCTGAAAATATAGCTTCAGACGCTGACGCTTCAAAAAGACTGATTTTGGTCGTAGAAGATAATCATGAGGTTCGCGGGTTTATCATTGAATCGTTGAAAAATCATTATCAAGTAATAGGCTGTGAAAATGGTAGGAAGGGTTTCGATTCAGCGACGGCAACAATCCCTGATTTGATAATTACTGATGTGATGATGCCAGAAATGGATGGATTAGAACTATGTGCCAAAATAAAATCAGATCAAAGAACAAATCATATTCCGGTTATTTTACTTACTGCCCAAGCTGCACCCATACACCAAATTAATGGGTTGGAAAATGGCGCTGATTTATACATTGCAAAACCTTTTAGTTTGCAAGTACTTCAACTCAGCATTAAAAACCTTTTGGCATTGCGAAGCGCCATGCAAAATAAGTTTAGTGAGCAAGTTACTTTGTTGCCCAAAGATGTAGTCATACCTTCAAGCGACGGTAAATATTTAAGTAAATTAATCAATATCTTAGAAGATAACATGGAAAACGCTGCTTTTGGAGTGGCCGAACTTGCAGCAGAGATTGGCATGAGCCAACCCGTATTATACAGAAAGGTTAAGGCTTTAACTGATCTTTCTGTAGCAGATTTTATTAAGTCTATCCGCTTAAAAAGAGCCGCTTTGTTACTGGTGCAAAATAAAATGAGCATTGCTGATGTTGCATTTGCTGTAGGATTTAATAATCGCAAACATTTTAGCAAAGAATTCCGCAAACAATTTGATTTAAGCCCAACCAATTTTATCATCCAACAAACCCGAGTAGAATTAGAAGAGGAAATGGAATAAATAATACCTATCCATTATCAGTTTTGTTGGCTACGGTTATGTATTAATAATAATATTTTTAGCTTGAAGTTTTGATTAATTCCTTTCTTGTTAATTTATTAGAGGAAAGAAATCTTTCCATTGGATGATACAAGATTTTTAAGCTAATTTTTTTTCATTTCAACTGTCTCGAATGATTTGATACCCCATTTATTTATGTTTACTACCCCTTCTTACAATTTTAATTATGAAAATTTGTATAGTTGGCACGGCATATCAGCCAAGAGAATAAAATGATTTTACTATTTATTTTGTAAATCTGATGTCCTGCCACTGAATGAACAAACAACAAAACTAACCAAATTGAACAGCTTATGATTAGAAGATTACTCTTGCTAATAAGTGTATGCTTATCAGTAAACTTCTGCTCCGCACAAACCCGCCAATTAACTGGCAGGGTATTAGAAAGCGGAACCGACGAAACCCTCCCAGGAGCCGGTATAAAAATTAAAGGGACAACTAAAAGTGTGACTACAGATGCCAACGGAAAGTTTAGCATTACCGTACCGGGTAGCACAACGGTACTAGTTGTTTCTTATATTGGTTTCATTACGCGGGAAGTTAGTGTAGGTACCAGCAACCAGATCAGCATTTCATTAAAACCTGTTTCAAATACTATGGATGAGGTAACGATTATTGGATATGGAACACAATCTAAAAAGGATAACACGGGTGCGGTAACGAGTTTCGACGCGGAAAAACAATTAAAAGATATTCCCAATAATTCTGCGGAACAAGCTTTAGTGGGTCGTTTAGCAGGGGTGCAGATTGGCGCTTCCGAAGGATCATTAGATGCAGATTATCGTATCGTAATACGTGGAGGTGGATCAATCACCCAAGATAATTCTCCTTTATACATTATTGATGGTATTCAAGTAGAAGATGGTTTAAAATCGCTTTCCCCTCAAGATATCGAACGTATCGATGTACTTAAAGATGCATCATCAACTGCTATATATGGTTCTCGAGGTGCCAATGGTGTAGTATTAATTACCACGAAAAGCGGAAAAGCGGGAACAACAACTGTTTCATACAACGGAATTTTTGGGATTAATAAATTAAATAGCACTTTACCTGTAATGACACCTTATGAATTTGTAGTTTATCAGTGGGAACGTACAAGGATAGAGAGTGCCGCTAATCAAACTTCTTTTTCTGGTATTTATAAGGTAAATACTTTTGCAGATATAGACAGGTTTTACAACGTGAATCCGGTTAATTGGCAAGAAGAAGTGATGGGTAATAATGCTCAAATGCTGACCAATAATGTAAGCATAAACGGTGGAAAAGGAGACACCCGTTTTAATTTTAGTTACACCAATAACAACCAGGACGGGATAGTACTTAACACGGATTACAAGAGAAACATTTTCGCACTCAAACTCGATCAAAAAGTAAGTGATAAGTTAAGAGTTTCGTTTACTACGCGTTATACAGAAACCAGTACAAATGGTGCAGGCCTTTCAGATGCTGGTAACGCCCAAGTGAATGGGCTGCGTAATTTTGTGAAATACAAACCTTATTTAAATGATAATGAAAGTGCAGAAGAATTTGACGAAGAATATTTCAACCTTACCAATCAAGGCGGAGGTCTTGGGCTTCAAAATCCGGTAGCATGGTCACTGGCAAAATATCGTAAAGGGGCTACTTCTATTTTTAATCTCGGTGGTAACTTAAACTATAAAATAATTAAGGGACTATCTTATACAGGTACTGCTGGTATGAACAATACCAATCTCGATATTAAAGGTTTTAATGATGTATTAAGAAGCATAGGGAATCCGAGTACCACATTTACTACCTCTAAAGATAGGACACTGAACTGGTCTAACGTATTAAATTATAGCAATAGCGAAAGCAAATCGGCATTCTCAAAAAAGAATTCGATTACCTTATTGGCAGGACAGGAGATTTACATCTCGCAAAGCGATGATTTAGAAAACCGTTTCAATTTGTATCCCAGAGGTATCACCGCTGATGTGGCGTTAAGCCAACTTACACAAGGAACTGTTGTACCAGGTTATCCAAATAGGTCCTTAATTAAAAGCACACTGTTCTCCTATTTCGCTCGTGCGAACTATTCATTTAACAGCAGATATTTAGCATCTTTTACTGTGAGGGCTGATGGTTCATCTAAATTCAGACCGGGTAATCGTTGGGGATATTTCCCATCTGCAGCAGTAGCTTGGACTTTTTCAAATGAAAATTTCATGAAGGACGTGAAATTCATCTCCAATGCAAAATTAAGGCTAAGTTATGGTACCTCAGGTAACAATAGAATTCCTGACTACCTCTACCAAACTACCTATCAGGCTGATGTACTCTATCCATTAAACAATAGTTTAACCACATTTGGGTATAGTGCAGTAGGATTAGCGAATCCAGATTTGAAATGGGAAACGACAGTTTCCAGAAACATTGGCCTGGATTTATCTTTCTTTAAAAATCGATTGCAATTCACCGCAGAGTTTTACAGCAACTTAACCAATGATGTAATTACTAGAGTCCCGGTTTCTACAACATCTGGATATTCTACCCAATTACAAAATACAGCCAATACAAAAAACAATGGACTTGAGCTGCAATTATCTGGTGTAGTAGTTAAAGCTAAAAACTTCAACTACTCTGCTGATTTTAACATCTCATTCAACAACAACACCATTCGCTCTTTAGCAAATGGACTTGATTATTATCTGCAAAGTTCAAGTTGGTCTAACCTGGTTAGCAATGGCGATTATATTGTAAAAGCTGGCGGCAAAGTTGGTGCAATGTGGGGTTTTGTTGCTGATGGTTTTTATACAGTAGATGATTTTGATGTGACCCCGAACACGGGCACAACTGCTGCCGCTTTTCCATTTATATATAAACTTAAAAGCGGAGTAGCAGATCCATCAACCTCTTTTTCTTTGGCGCAGCCTGGAGCAATGAAAGTGAAAGATACAAATGGTGATGGCTTTATAACCGAAGCAGATAAACAGGTAATCGGCAACGGAATTCCAAAATTCTTTGGAGGTTTTAACCAGCAGTTTAGCTATAAAAATTTCGATGCAAGTGTATTTGTCAACTTTTCTTTTGGTGGAGATATCTTAAATGCAAATAAAATAGAATTTACCAATGGATACCTAAACAATAACAACCTGTTAAGCGAAATGGCAGACAGGTGGAAAACGATTGATGCAAGTGGCAATCTGATCCAGCGTGTTTCCGGAACAAATGTTATTGGTGTCGATCCAGAAACAATCAGAGCCACCAATGCCGGAGCCACATTATTTCAACCTGTTCGTAGTACACCAGGTTATTATTTAACAAGTTACGCAGTGGAGGACGGTTCGTTCTTGAGGTTAAATAACATTACTGTTGGATATACATTTAGTAAAAGTCTACTGAGTAAATTAAAAATAAAGCGTCTTCGTGCTTATGCGACAGTAAATAATATCGCCATTCTTACAAACTATTCTGGATATGATCCAGAGGTAAATACACGTCGTTCTACCGGTGTTACACCTGGGGTAGATTATTCTGCATATCCTAGAAGTAGAGGCTACATCTTTGGTTTAAATCTGTCTTTATAAAATTATAGAAAATGAAAACATATCATAAATTTATATATATACCAGCAATACTGTTCATAATCGGAACGGTATCATGCAAAAAGTTTCTTGATCAGCAACCTGTTTCAGCTACACCAGAAAATATCCTTTTTAACAATCCAAATAGCGCATTACAAGCTGTTCTTGGTGTATATGCGATAATGTCTGGAGATGCAGGTTATGGCACAAGGCTAAGCATTGCTTATCCTTTCGATACCGACGAAATGATTGGTAATATCAATGGGGTTTCTACCGAAGATCAGCGAAGACTAAGTGCATACGACATTCTTCCGAGTAATAGCTATTTAACAAGTACTTTCAATGTATTGTATACTGGCATTGAGCGGGCAAACGTATGCATCAAAAACATTCCGTCAATGAACCTTTATACCAATGGTTCTGATGCGCAGAAGAGAGATTTAATGCGTTTGCATGGCGAGGCACTAACGCTTAGGGCTTTATATTACTCGGAGCTGATCAAATTATGGGGAGATGTTCCCGCGATTTATCAGCCATCTGCAACCGCAGAAACATTTGATGTGCCAAAGACCGACAGAGATCTTATCTATGATAAAATATTGGATGATTTAGCTTTAGCCGCTACATTAGTGCCATGGCGTACACAACCAGGGGCAACAAACGATGAACGCTTGTCTAAAGGTGCGGTAAAAGCAATAAGAGCTAGAATTGCATTATTTAGAGGTGGCTATTCTTTACGCAGAGATAGCCGACAAATGGAAAGAAGACCAGATTTTTTAAAATATTACACTATCGCAAAAGATGAATGTGCCGAAATCATCGCTAGTACATATCATAATTTAAACCCAAGTTTTCAGGCAATTTGGCAAGATTTTATACTGGATGGTAAAATTGAAGCCAATGAAGTATTATTTGAAGTGGCAATGGAGGGTAATAATGCAGCATCCGACTCTAGAATAGGCACATGGAATGGGATTAGATTAACGCTTGGTACCACAGTTTCAGGTAACAATAGAAATTACGTTACTCCATCTTTATTTTATCAGTTCAACCCCTATGATAAACGTCGTGATGTATCTATTGCACCATTTAATTATACAAATGGAACTTACGTAGGTAGCTCATTATCGGCAGCTGCGGATGGAAAATGGAGAGTAGATTGGGTAACTCCGGCAATTACTTCAGCCAGAACCTATTATGGAATTAACTGGCCGATTATGCGTTATGCTGATGTGTTGTTAATGTTTGCGGAAGCTACCAACGAAGTAAATAATGGCCCTACTGCTGAAGCTATTGACGCTGTAAACCAGGTGCGTAGAAGAAGTTGGACCGTTGGTGCTTTAAAAACAATTACAGTAGTTAATGGAGGAGCAAATTACACTACTGCCCCAACAATAGCCATAACTGGTGGGGGAAATGGTAGTGGGGCTACTGCGGTTGCTACAGTAAGTGGCGGTAGAGTTACTGCGGTTGATATAGTAAGTGCTGGAAGTGGTTACACTTCTGCGCCAACAATTACATTTACCGGAGGTGGTGGTACTGGCGTAACAACTTCCTCAACTTTAACAACCACCGCGGAAGGAGAATTATCCACTGCTGAAACTGCTTCTAAAACAGCTTTTTTAAGTGCCATACAAGATGAAAGGTTGTTTGAATTTGTTGGAGAAGGCATACGCAAATACGACTTGATCAGATGGAATTTATTATCTGCCAAAATCGCTTCAACACGAGCTGAATTAACAAAAATGATTAATAGAACTGCTCCATATGATCAGTATGCGCAAAGAATGTATTTCAGAACAAATTCTACCACACTTACATGGGGTAACTCTTTTTACAAACCATCTCCGGCATCGTTGACAGGTTTTACGGGTATTAACTGGCTAGCTGGAATTAACTCTGGTAACTCTGTAGAGAAATTTGCGGCAAATTTTGTACCGAATAAATCAGAATTATATCCTATTGCTACAGCGATTATCGAAGCCTCACATGGTGCGATGACACAAGATTATGGTTATTAACAACGATCAAATATTAAACTGGGGTTTGCAGGTGAGATTGCCTGCAAATCTATTTTTCCATATTAATTAGACTGGAGCTATAAAATATTAATAGTTAAAGTGCCATAAAAACTTATAGTATAAGCCTCAATGCAAATCAGACGATATATTGTGTTCAAAATTACCCTCCCTTCTTTATTTATTTTGATCATGTTTTTTTATTGCAACATGGTTTTTGCTCAATCTCCGTATCAAAATTCTAAGTTATCAGTAGAAACCCGTGTTCAAGATTTACTAAATAGAATGACACTAAAAGAGAAAGTTGCCCAAATGTGTCAGTATGTTGGTCTTGAGCATATAAAGAATGCTGAGAAAAAACGAATTGCGAATAAAAAGCTTTCTAATGATGCGCAGGCTTTTTATCCCAATCTTAAAGTCAGCGATATTGAACAGAAAATTATTAATGGTGAAATTGGATCATTTTTGCATGTACTTACTGCTAAAGAAGCAAATTATCTACAGTCACTTGCCCAAAAAAGTCGCTTAAAAATTCCATTGCTTATTGGAATCGATGCTATACACGGCAATGGCATGGTAAAAGGAAGTACAATATTTCCATCGCCAATCAGCATTTCATCTTCATGGGATATCTCTTTGCAAAAAGAAATCGCGAAAGCTACAGCCAAAGAAATGAAAGCTACTGGTTCTCAATGGGCATTTAGCCCCAATTTAGATATAGCCAGAGATCCGCGTTGGGGGAGAACAGGTGAAACATTTGGAGAAGATCCTTATTTAGTTTCCCAGATGGGGGTGGCCACAATAGAAGGTTTGCAAAATGCTGGGGTTGCCGCAAGCGCAAAGCACTTAATTGCTGGCAGCCAGCCTGTTAATGGATTAAATAAAGCGCCGAGCGATATATCTGACCGTACGCTGAATGAAATTTTTTTACCTCCATACCACGCTGCAGTTGCTGCTAATGTAATGACCATTATGCCAGCTCACAATGAGTTGAATGGTATTCCATCTCACGCTAATAAACCATTAATGGAAGATCTATTGAGAAAAAAATGGGCTTTTAATGGTTTTTACATTAGTGATTGGATGGATATTGAGCGTATGGCAGATTTACATCGTACAGTATCAAATGATAAAGATGCTGTTTTAGCTTCTGTTGTTGGAGGGATGGACATGCACATGCATGGTCCTGATTTTTTTAATAGTGTTTTGCAATTGGTTAAGGAAGGCAAACTTACTGAAGAACGAGTTACCGAGTCTGCAAGAAGGATTTTGGAGGTGAAATTCAAGATTGGTTTGTTCGAAAATGAATTTGTTGATAAAGATGGACAAATAATATTTTCAAAAGAAAATCAGGATTTAGCCTTAGATGCAGCAAGGAAGTCAATCGTTTTGCTTAAGAATAATGGCATTTTGCCTTTACAGGTAGGTAAATATAAAAGAATATTGGTTACAGGCCCTAATGCAGATAATCAGGCAATGTTGGGAGATTGGACACAACAACAGCCCGATGAAAATATTACAACAGTATATGAAGGCGTTAAGGCAGCAGTACCGAAAGGCTGCGAAGTTATTTTTCTTAACTCTGGAAAATTTATCCCAGAATTGAAAGATAGTTTATTAGAGGATGTTGCAAAAAGTGCAAAAGATTTTGATTTGATAATTGCAGTAATAGGAGATAATTCACTTCGTTTTGAGGGAAATAAGAGAACTGCAGGAGAAAATACAGACTTAGACGATATCATTTTACCTGGGCTGCAACCGACATTCTTGAAAGACTTACATGCTAGCGGAAAGCCTGTTATTGCCGTAATGATTAATGGAAGACCACTTGCCATTCCCTGGTTAGATGAAAATTTACCTGCCATTGTTGAGGCATGGGAACCTGGCAGTTTTGGCGGTAAAGCCATAGCTGAAATATTATTCGGACAAGTAAATCCATCTGGAAAACTAACAGTTAGTTTACTGAGAAATGTAGGCCAGATAGGAAATTATTACAACCATAGGCCTTCTCAATATGCTTTGAAATATATTGGCAAAGCTACCGGACCATTATATCCTTTCGGATTTGGACTAAGTTATACAAGTTTCACTTACCACAACATTCAGTTAGATAAATCAGTAATTAAAACTATCCAGCCCGTAAAATTAACCATTGATGTTACCAATAATGGCCAGATAACTGGGGATGAGATTGTACAACTTTACGTAAATGGTTCTGTAAGTGCGGTTAGCAAGCCTGTAAAAGAATTAAAAGGTTTTCAGCGAGTAACACTTAAAGCTGGTGAGACCAAACAAGTTGTTTTTAATTTATCTCCAGAAACATTCAAAAGTTATGACATCAACTTGGATTATGTCGTCGAACCAGGAGAATTTAAAATCCTGGTAGGTGGTTCATCTGATGATAAGGATTTGCAGGAGGTTAAAATACAGATAAATAAGTAAAATTATAATCAATTTAAAAGATGAATACAAGACTTTTAATAATCATATTCTTAGCTTTTTTTGGGTTTTCGGCTAAAGCCCAGAAAGCTAATTCCTTAACTACAAAAAAGGAGTTAGTTTCATTAATTGATCAAAAATTAATTCTTGCTGCTGATCAATACAAATATTTTACCACCCAAGTAGTAGATTCTCTTTTTCCAAAAACGCTAAAAAAAGATGGAACCCTAGAAAGCAGCAAAAGCTATTGGTGGTGCAGTGGATTTTTCCCAGGCACTTTACTCTACTTAAATGAGAACAAAGCTGATGTTGTTTTAGGTAAAGAAATTACGCATCGATTAAAGTTATTGGAAAGAGAAAAAAACAATAAAGGAACGCATGATTTAGGATTTATGATGTATTGCAGTTACGGCAATGCGCAACGATTAACGCCAGATCAAAACTATCAAAATATCCTTGTTCAAAGTGCAAAGTCGTTATCCACTAGATTTAATACCACGACAGGCACTATTCGTTCGTGGAATGCTAAAAAACCCGGAGATTTCATTGTAATTATTGATAACATGATGAATTTGGAGCTTTTGTTTTATGCAACTAAGGTTACTGGTGATTCATCATTCTACAAAATAGCCGTCAGCCATGCTGATCAAACCCTAAAAAATCACTTCAGAAAAGATTACAGCTCTTATCATGTGGTTGACTATAATCCAGCAAACGGTGCTATTACAGAAAAGAGAACTCACCAAGGAGCTGCAGATTCTTCAGCATGGGCTAGAGGTCAAGCCTGGGGGCTGTATGGTTATACTGTTATGTACCGTGAAACAAAGCAGCAGAAATACCTTGATCTGGCAAATAATATTGCTGAATTTATTTTACATCATCCTAACTTACCAAAAGACAAAGTCCCTTATTGGGACTTTGATGCGCCAGGAATTCCAAATGCATTAAGAGATGCATCTGCTGCGGCTGTAATGTCTTCAGCATTAATTGAATTGGCTACCTATAACAAAGGCATAGCTAGTAAAAAGTATTTGAGCGCATCAGAAGAAATGATTACATCTTTATCAAGTGAAACATACTTTAATAAATTCAAAGATGATAAGGGGTTTTTGTTAAAACATAGCGTTGGAAGTTTTCCTCATCATTCAGAAATCGATGTGCCACTAACCTATGCTGATTATTACTATGTGGAAGCTATGATGCGTTATAAAAGAATAGCTGCAGGAAAAAACTTTTTGGGAGAATAATATGAACCTATCAACAGAGCATATGAAAAAGTTTAGCATCATCCGTAGGTCTGTTTTGCTTCTGATCATCTTGCCTTTATTTAGTTTTAAGGTTAGTACAGATCCAAAACCCAAATTAACCACCTTTATATTTCAAAAAGGGATAAACATTAGTGCTTGGTTGGCTCAAGCCAATTTAACCGACAAGGCTAAAATAGCTTATTTTACACAAAAAGATTTGCAGCAATTGGCAAGCCTTGGTTTTGATCACATTAGACTACCGTTTAATGAAAATCAGTTGTATGATAGTGATGGCAAACGCCATGAAGAAACGTTTTTGCTCATCCACAACGTGATAAAATGGTGCAAAATGGCTAACATGCGTTTGATATTGGATTGTCACCAAACTTACGATCACGATTTTTCTAAGTATAATAGCATTGTACTTTTTACAGCGCCCGAAGCACAGGAAAGATTTGAGGTACTGTGGCAAAAATTGAGTGCCGAATTTGGAAAATATCCAAATGAGCTGGTTGCCTACGAAATACTAAATGAGCCCAATTCAAAAGACCCTGTATCTTGGAATGTTGTAGCCAATAAAATTGTTGAAGTAATTAGAAAGCTAGAGCCGGAAAGAATTATCTTTCTTGGATCAAACAAAGCAAATCGAGTAACCACCTTTCCAGATCTTCAAATTCCAAAAAACGATCCTAATATCATTTTAAGCTTTCATTTTTATTATCCTTATCTGCTAACACATTACAAAGCAGACTTTTATAAAGCAATTAAAGATATTGATGTTCCTATCAGTTATCCCGGACAAATTGTTGCAGACAGTATAGTAAATACACTAAACGAAGATGGCAAAAAAGTAATGAAGAATTATAATGGTATTAACAATAAAGAGACGATGTATGCCCTAATGAAGCCTGCACTCGATATCGCAAAAAAAGCTGGCTTAAGAATTCATTGCGGAGAATTTGGCAGCAATTTCGCCTATCCAGATAAAAATCTTCAGCTGCGTTGGATGCAGGATATTGTATCAATATTTAAAGAAAATAATGTTCCATATACCGTTTGGGGATACAGAAAACAATTTGGCGTATTTAACGACAGCAGGGAAATTAAAGATCAGCGCTACCTGGATACATTAGTTAACTGAAAAGATTAAGCAGAGACATGAATTACGATAGAAGAAGATTTGTAAAAAATATATCAATGGCAACTGCAGGAGCCATATTATTGCCAATAACTGATCCCCTTGCTGCTGGCAACTTTAAAGGAAAAAAAATATTAATTCGTTCAGGTTGGCAAACCATAAACATTGGTGATATTGGACATACTTTTGGTTTGTTAGCTATTATGGAACAATTTCTTCCAGAGATTGGATTAGTACTTTGGATCAAATCTTATGATAGAGGAGTAGAACCTTTATTGCAAAAGAACTTTCCTAAAGTACAAGTAATCAAAAGTAAAATAGAAGAAATATCGCCAGAACTCCAAAAAGCATTTGATGAATGTGCATTTATGATTCACAGTTCTGGTCCATTTGTAACTGCTCAAAAAGAACTTCAGATCTGGTCTGATACTACCAAAAAGCCTTTTGGAATTTATGGTGTTTCTTTAGATGAAGTCGGAACTGACTTACAGAACTTAATCGCGAAGGCATCATTTTTTTACTGCCGCGATACCGAATCTCTAAAATATTTCAAATCGCTCAAAAACAGCTGCCCAATACAGGGTTTTGCACCAGATTCTACCTTTGGAATTAAACTTTATGATGATGAAAAAGCAAACGCCTACCTTGATAAAGTGGGTTTGAAAAAGAAAGAGTTTATTTGTGTAATTCCAAAAATACGCCACACGGCTTACTGGCAATTGGTTGGTAGAGCGCCTTCTGAAAGTGAAAAAGAAAAATATGCCATATCTATGGCACATAAAAAAGGCGACGGTGAAAAAATGCGAAATGTAATCATCGCATGGGTAAAAGCGACCAACCTTCAGGTACTGATCTGCCCGGAAGTAACTTATCAGGTAGCGCTTGGTAAAGAGACGTTATATGATCCCCTTCCACCAGATGTGAAAAAGAATGTGGTTTGGAGAGATAGTTTTTGGGGGCCTGATGAAGCCACCAGCGTTTATAAAAATGCTAGGGCAATGGTATGTTGCGAACCCCATTCACTCATTATGGCAGTTGCAAATAATATTCCAAGTATTCATGTAAAACAAGCTCAAGATACCAGAAAAGGACAAATGTGGAGGGATATAGGCCTTGGTGATTGGTATTTTTTAATGGATGAAACGCCTGCTTCGCAAATTTCTGCAAAATTGCTAGAAATACACAATAATTACGCTGAAGCAAAAAAGATGACTAAACAGGCATTTGATTATGTAGTGAGTATACAAAAACATACCCTGCAGGTTATTAAAAAATTAGTAGGCTAATAAAAATTATGATATGCTAAAGAGAAGAAGTTTCATTAAAAGCACAGCAGCAATGGCATTATTATCTGCTGTTGGTGACGCTACTCATTTCCTGGCAAGCGCAAATGCTAAAAAAACTGTGTTGCTTTGCTCTTCGTGGCAAACATTTAATATCGGGGATATTGCGCATACACCAGGCGTGCTGGCTATACTCGAAAAACAATTACCAGAGGTAGACGTAATATTATGGCCTCATGACGTTGCAAATGGTGTGAAGGAAATCTTAGAAAAGCGTTTTCCTAAATATAAAATCGTACAAAGTGAAACAGATGTATCAGCCGCGTTTCAAAAAGCAGACCTTTTGTTACATGGTAGCGGCCCCTCACTTGTTGGTAGAAACAGTATTGTAAAATGGGTAAAAGCAACCGGAAAACCTTATGGCGTTTATGGTATCACTTTTCCAGGAGTTTATGCTGCCAAAAACGTAGTGGTTAAAGCCTCTGAACTGGATATCGAACTAATTAATAAAGCTGCATTTGCCTTTTTTAGGGATTCAGTTTCTTTAAAATTTGCCAAAAATAATGGTTTAACCTGCCCAATTATGGAGTTTGCTCCTGATGGTACATTTGCTGTCGACTTACATAATGATACTGCAGCACTATCTTTTATGAGAGAAAATGGTTTAGAAGAAGGAAAATTTATGTGCTGCATTCCAAGGTATAGATTTACCGAAGAATGGTTGGCAAAGGGTAAAAATAGACCATTTAATCAATCACATGTAGATTACAACAATAAGATGAAAGATCATGATAATGGTCCGTTAAGAGATGCAATTACGGCAGTGGTGAGGCATACGGATATGAAGATATTAATTTGCCCGGAAGATGAAACACATGTAGCCTTGGGAAAATCTTTGCTGTTAGATTTATTACCAGAAGATGTAAAGAAAAAAGTGGTTTGGCGAAATAAATACTGGTTAACCGATGAAGCGTTAAGTACCTATAAACGGTCTGCAGGATTATTCGGACTAGAAATGCATTCGCCCATTATTTGCATTGGCCAAGGTATTCCAGCAGTTGTTTGCCGCTTTTATGAGCAAAGTACCAAAGGATTGATGTGGAAAGACATTGGCTTAAGCGATTGGCTTTTTGATATGGATGAACCTTCGCAGGTTGATAAGTTAGTGCCAACGGTATTGGCAATCGCTAAAAATCCGAAAGCTGCGAAAGCAAAAGCTTTAAAAGCCAAAGCATTTGTGCAACAGAGACAAAAAGAGACCATGCAAATCGTATTTAAATCATTATGAAAAACAAAATTCTCCATCTATTAATTGCATTAGGGTTTTTTATTACTTCAATCAAGCGCTCCAAGGCGCAAAATGTAAGATCTAATGCGGTAATGGCAATAATTAAAAAGCACAAAAGCTTAGTCGCACTTTGGAATTTTGCAGATACAACAGGAATGCCGATCGCTGGTACAGCAAAGGGTGTTAAACTTTTACCCTTCGAGAAACCAAAATATGGGAGTGAAGGTCCGCTATCTGGAAAATCCATTGTATTAGATGGCAAGACTGATTATTGGTACATTAAACATCAAAAAAGTTCAACACTTGATATTAAAACTAATTCGGTAACTGTTATTGCCTGGGTAAAATGGAATGGCGGAACTGGATTTGTGGCTGGCAAATGGAATGAATCTGAAAATGGAGGCAAACGCCAATATGGTTTGTTTGTTTCGCTGCCTCATTATAATGGAGATAGTGAGGTTTGTGGACACATTTCGAAAAATGGAGGTGCAACTCCACCATTTCCTTATAGCATAGATTATGCGGCAAGCCCACAAAAAGTACCATTAAATACCTGGGTGTGTGTAGCCTTTACGTATGATGGAACATACATCAAATCTTATTTTAATGGCAAATTCAAATCCAGCGAACCAGAACTGATCAAAAATACAAAGGGTTTTATTAAAGAAGAACCAGAAGGATTAATACAGGTCAAAAACCCATATCACTATCCAGATGGGATGGGAAATAATGGGTCTGATTTTACTGTTGGCGGTGTTCAGCTTAAAAAAGGAATGGGAAATTTTTTTAAGGGTGAAATTGGTGGAATAGCCATATTCGATAAAGCGTTAAAAGCAGAAGAAATTTTAAAATTATCCCGTCAATAAAATTAAATAGATGAAGAGAATTAAAGTGATAACGCTGCTCATCTTTGTTTTTTGTTTTAGTAGAACAGTTTCTGCTCAAATACAGCCAACAATAGATGTAGCTAAAAATGTAGCAGATTATATCGTAAAAAACACATCGTATCAATTTATCGATGCAAAAACAAAATCGGTTTATCAAACCACCAGCGGATTACCCGAAAATGCATCAATAAAAACGGTAAGTATTTATAACAAATGGGACTATTCTAATGGTGTAATGGCTATGGGTATGATGGAATTAGGTAAAACACTGATTGATACAGTCTATAAAAATTATGTAGGTAAAAATTTTAGTTTCATATTCGATAACATTTCCTACTTCGAAAAACAATATCAAAGTAATCCCAAAACTGAGTTTTATAACCTGATCAGGATGAATAGGTTAGATGACATGGGGGCATTGTCTGCTGCTTTAACCAGATATAATGTTTCAGAACGTCATGCTTCTTACTCGGCTTATCTAAAAAAAGCAATAGAATATATCAGTACAAAACAAACGCGGTTTAAAGATGGCACTTTAAACAGACCAGAACCTCGTGAAATGACGGTTTGGGCAGATGATTTGTACATGAGTGTACCATTTCTTGTGGCTTATGGCAAATCAAATAATCAAAAAGAATATATAGATGATGCCATAAATCAGGTAATTAAGTACAACGAATATCTTTTTAATGTCCACACAGGATTATATTTTCATAATTGGTACAGTGCAGAACAAAGTAACGGCGTTGCACATTGGTTACGTTGTAACGGATGGATTGCCATGGCACAGGTAGAATTGATTGACGGACTGGATAAAAATCATCCAAAGCGTAAGGAGTTGATTAAATTACTGCAAAGACAGATTATTGGATTTGCCCGTTATCAGGATACTTCTGGATTGTGGCATCAGGTAATTGATAAACCAGATTCATATTTAGAAACATCAGGCTCTGCCATGTTTATCTACGCTGTGGCAAAAGCTATAAATGAAGGTTGGATACCAAGCTCGTATTTGGGCATAGCGGATGACGGTTGGAAAGGATTAATGAAAAAAGTAACCCCAAAAGGTGAACTGGAAGATGTGTGTATTGGAACAGGGATGAGAGAAAACATTAAATTTTATTATGATAGACCAGTTAAATTAAATGATTACCACGGGGCAGGTGCATTTTTGTTAGCTGCGAGTGAAATGATTAAAGCGTACAAGGCCAACTATAAGCCAATGATCAATTAGGGATGGAAAAGAAACAGTATTTAACATGGGCATTAGTAACAATGTGTAGCTTAAATGCTGCTGCACAAACACCTAACTGGGGTATGCCCAGAATTGCAAATACACAATTGCCAGTTAACGAAAAAACCCAACGGTTAAATAATACACCTAAGGCTATTGCATCAGCTACACCCCCAATGGGATGGAATTCATGGAATAACTTTGGTTTGCAAATTACTGAAGATGAGTTTAAGAAACAGGTTGATTACGTTGCAGAGAAATTAAAACCTTTTGGTTACACCTATGTGGTAATTGATGCGAGCTGGTACTCACCAAGCGTATCAGCAGATAAAAAAAGTGAATTCCATCACGCATCTTATGCGAAACATGATGCGGTGATAGATGAATATGGACGCTACCTGCCTGCCAATAATAAGTTTCCTTCTGCGAAAGGTTCATTTAAGTACATGGCAGATTATGCCCATAACAAAGGTTTAAAATTCGGTTTGCATATACAACGAGGTATTCCTTGGCAAGCTGTTGAGCAAGATTTACCAATTAGAGGTAGTAATAGGAGGGCAAAAGATATTGCAAATCCGGCAGACTTGTGCTTATGGTTTAACGCAACCTATGGTATTGATATGAGTGTTTCTGGCGCTCAGGAATATTATAACTCTTTATTTGAGCTTTATGCAAGCTGGGGTGTAGATTTTGTAAAAGTGGATGACCTTTCTATGCCTTATCATGCAGATGAAATAACTGCGATACGCAAAGCAATAGAAAAATCCGGAAGAAATATTTTGTTTAGCACCTCACCAGGTTCTACACCAGTATCGGCTAGATATCATGTGCTTAACAATTCAGATATGTTTAGGGTATCATCAGATTTTTGGGACACGTGGCCACAGTTGAAACAGCAATTTGCTTACGCCAAATCCTGGGCAACATTTGCGGTAAACGCACCCGGGCGCTGGCCTGATTTAGATATGCTTCCAGTAGGTAAAATTGCCACGAGAAGTGGTGATGCCGGTGGTGAACGTTTCACCAGATTTACCGAAGACGAACAATATACGCTGCTTACTTTGTGGAGTATTTCTCGCTCTCCATTAATAATCAGTAATGATTTGACACAAAACGATGATTTTACGCTGAAATTATTAACCAATAAAGAAGTAATTGCTGTAAATCAACAAGGTTCAATGCAAAAAGAAGTTTTTAGTGAAAAGGGTATTATAGTATGGATAGCTAACGCCAAACAGGGTGGCAAGTATGTAGCGGTTTTTAATTTAAATGACCAAGACGAAGAGGTTAGCATTCCATTCCAAAAACTAAAAATTGCACAGCAGTATAATGCAAAAAACCTTTGGACAGGTGCTGAACTGGAGTTTCAAAATAACATCACCGCTAAAGTTGCTGCACATGGTGCTGTATTGTATCAACTAAAATAATTGAAAGATGAGATTGATAATTAAAGTTAAAATATTTTTCATACTGGCCATCCTGCTAGGCTTCTATGCCAATGCGCAACCCGGCAAAACATTACATGTATTGATGATTGGCAATAGTTTTTCGCAAAATGCAAGTCGATTTCTACCGCAAATGGCAAAAGAGGCAAATATAAAATTAGTTTTAGGGCGAGCAGAAATGGGCGGATGTTCACTCCAACGCCATTGGGATTCTGTTGTTGTAAATAATCTCGATACGAATAGGGGCAAGGCTTACAATGGTAAATCCTTAAGGCAACTTCTATCCTCACAAAAGTGGGATATTGTGACATTACAGCAGTATTCATTGTTATCTGGCGATGAAAAAACCTATTTCCCATATGCCAAAAATTTATACGATTTAGTGAAAACTTATCAGCCAACTGCTGAAATTTTTATACACCAAACCTGGGCATATCGTGCAGATGCAAAAAGCTTCGGAAAAATTGAAGGAGAAAAGCGAGCAAAAACCCAACAAGAAATGTGGCAAAAGTCCAGGTCTGCCTATTATAAAACGGCAGCAAAACTAGGTAATTTAAGAATTTTGCCATCAGGAGATGCTTTCTATACTGTGGCTACCGATGCTAATTGGACTTTTCAAAAAGATGAAAGTTATGATTACAACAACCCGATCTATCCAGCATTACCAAATGAAAAAAATTCGATCAATGTTGGTTACAGTTGGGGAGTTGATAAAAAAATAAAATTTGATCCAAATCACGCAAACGATGCTGGTTGTTATTTGGCAGGGCTAATCTGGTATAAAATGCTATTGAAACAAGACCCTTTAAAGCTAACTTTTCAGCCAAAAACCGTAGACGATAACTTTGCCAAATTTTTAAAAGAAACAGCGGTGAAAACTGTTATTGCAGCTAGTAATAAAAAAAAATAGTTATGGATCACAGAATGAAAATATCGTTTTCCGGTTTGATATTGTTGGTTATGCTTACGTCAGTCAATGCCCAAACAGATCCATATGCCTTAATGACCTTGCAGCCAGTTAACATGGTACGGGTTAAAGAGATCGAGCGCATGTTACCTAATCAAGCTCGTGGAATTGGAGATCCAATTGAAGTGCGCTATAGATGGGATAGCTTGTATAAAACCAATAAGTTCCAAAAGTTAATAGCAGAAGCTGATTCGATTAGTCTATTGCCTTTCCCGAAACTTACCCCAGAAATTTACATGAGCTATTTTGGTGGCAAGGACTCAGAAACCTCAAAAAGGTTCATCATGAAACGCCGAATGTTACTTACCAAAATGGTTTGGGCAGAATGTTTAACAAGCAAGGGCAAGTATATGCCAGCCATTGTAAATGCATTATCCGAGATTTTGAATACCCAAACATGGACTTTTCCTGCCGAAGATCAGAAGAAATTGAACTATGATGGAAAATTGTATACCATCGGATTAAGTTCTTCAGCCTATGGGTGTGATATCGCTGAATCATATTATTTACTGAAAAGTAAATTGACGGCTCCAATGAAAGCACAAATGCTTTTGTTACTACAACAGCGGGTTTTTGAACCCACGCTAAATGCCATTAAGAATAAGAACGCAAATGGCGAATTTACTTCATTAATGGATACGGGCAATCACAATTCGGTAACCCTTGCCTATGTAACCATGGCTGCTTTGGCAGTGATTGAAGATAAGCAGCAAAGAGCCATATTCGCCACTATTGCCGAAAGATATTCAAGGAATTTTTTGCGAGGTTATCTAGCGGATGGTTACTGCACCGAAGGTATCGGGTATTATAGTTATGGCTTTGGGCATTATACTTTTTTGAGAGAAGCCCTTTTGCAAGCTACAAAAGGCAAAATTGATTTGTTCTCAGACCCTAAAGTTGCTAAAATGGCCATGTTCGCACCAAGAGCGCAGATCATCAATAATATCTTTCCTGCCATTGGCGATTGCATTCAATATGCCAAACCAGAAGGGCAATTGATGCAATATCTAAACAAAGACTTTGGTTTGGGCTTAAAGCAATATAATGATGCTCCAGCCTATATGGAGCAACCTGCACTTTGTTATTTGATGTATTATTTTCCGAATGCAGCCTCTTTGGCAAAGCGGAGTGATAAGGTAAAAGAAACTTCTGTTAGAGATTATTTCGAGAAAGCTGGTGTGTTAACTGTTCGCCCTTTGAAAGGTTCAACATTAAACATGGGAGCAACCTTGAAGGGTGGGTGTAATGCCGAACATCACAACCATAACGATGTAGCTTCTTATACTGTTGTTGTTGGCAATGAACTGCTTACAGGTGATGTAGGTTTGGCTACCTACACGCCAAAATATTTTGGTAAGGAAAGGTATGATTTGTATAAAACAACAGCATCTTATGGTCACAATGTACCATTGGTAAATGGGATACAGCAACATTTTGGAAAAGATGCCCGAGCAGTTGTTACCAAAGCAAATTTCACTACCAGAAAAGATGTATTTGAATTGGATATCACTTCTGCTTACAAAAACCCATCGTTAAAACAGTTGTTAAGAACATTTACTTATGATCGCACTTCAAAGGGGTATTTAATGGTAAATGATACTTTTTCTTTTAACGCAGAAGGTCAATTTGAAACCTCGTTGATTACTCGTTTTAAATGGAAAAAAGTTAGCGATAACATCATAGAAATTATTGGGCAGAAAGAAAAATTGAAGGTAACGATTACCTCAGCCGCTGGAGGCTTTACCTTTAGTGATGAGGTGATTGATGAAGGGCCAAAACCATACTATAGGATTGCCATAAAATTAAATGATAAAGCTACAGTTGGGAATGTGAATATGAAATTCGAGAGATTATGAGAATGAAAATAAATTTAATGGTGTTTCTCGGGATGCTGATCATAAATGCATCTGCCCAGCAAAAAGGGGAAGAGAAGCTGTTGTTTCATTCAGGGTTTGAAAATGGTACTAAACTAAGTAAATCAAATGCACAAAGTGATATTTTAGTTGGAATAGATCAATCTGTTACTGCCCCTAATGATTGGACAAAATTTAGTAATAAGGGTGGTTATCCATCAGCTGGTGAGTTTAGAATTTTTTATGAAGGAGGGGATAGTACCAAGAGGAAATCATCGCTCGTGCCTGATCCAATGAATCCCAAAAACACGGTGCTAAGATTTACAGTTTTCGAATCGAATGCAGTAAAAAAGGAGAATGATACGAGTGCCTATAAAACAAGAGTGCAAGGTCAGGTGAATAATGTGTCTGAGGGCATACAGCGCTATTATCAATCGGTTAAAATGTATTTTCCATCAAGTACAATGAATTTATTGAAGAAATTCCCTGAACAAATCAATTGGTATTCTCTGGCCGAATTTTGGAACAATGCCGCTTGGGGAAGTGTTCCTGCCGATCCTTACAGGCTAACAGTGGGTATAGGACACCATCCAGGAGAACAAAACCCTTTTTATTTCCATTTTAGTTGCGATAAATATAGAATCCAGTTTAAGGAGGATGGTAAAACACCAGAAAAGTATATTCCCACTGATATAAAAAATGCCAATAACGAAACATTCCACATTCCTTCAAATACTTGGATAACAGTTGAGTATTATTTACAAGAAGGAAATTGGAAAGCTACTGAAACTCGTCCGGCTGGGCATTTTTACATGACAGTTCAAATCGAAGGAGGTAAGAAAATTGTATTGTTTAATGAAAGAGTTGCTACAATACATCCAAATGCTACTAAACCAGATGGCTTAACTGTATATCATCCTATGAAATTTTACACCAATAAGCAGATTGCAGATTACATGAAAGCGAACAATACGCCAATGGAAATTTTATGGGATGATTTGAAAATATACAGCAATAAAGTTCCAGATGATGCTGCTTTAAAAGCTGAACTGGCTAAGCCCTAATTGAAAATGATAAAAGCCTTAAATTAAAAAATGGAAGAAAAAACAAACGTAAAGCATCTTTTAAGCATTCCTGTGATTGTGGCTGCCTTAGGATATTTTGTAGATATATATGATTTACTACTATTTGGTATTGTAAGAATTCCAAGCCTATCGGATATGGGGCTCAATGAAGAGCAGCGCTCAATTGTCGGTGCCTCAATCTTAAATTGGCAAATGATAGGTTTGCTAATTGGAGGTATTTTATGGGGCATAATAGGAGATAAAAAAGGAAGGTTATCCGTATTATTTGGTTCTATCCTAACTTATTCTATAGCCAATATTGCCTGTGGATTTGTACAAGATGCGGAAGTTTATAAGATATTAAGATTTGTAGCAGGCATAGGCCTTGCCGGAGAACTAGGAGCTGGAATTACCTTGGTGTCTGAGATATTACCAAAAAAACTACGGGCAATTGGAACATCGCTCGTTGCCGGTGTTGGACTTTGCGGAGCTGTTGTTGCCTACTTTACTGTGGAATTATTTGGTAGCTGGCGAACTGCTTATTTTATCGGAGGCGGATTGGGTATTACTTTATTATTATTGAGGGTTGGCGTTTTTGAATCTGGAATGTTCAAATCCATCAAGCATGAATCTACAATTGCTAAAGGTAACTTTTTGGCTTTTTTTACCAATCGTAGGCGTTTTGTGATCTATTTAAAATGCATCGCCATTGGCTTACCAACCTGGTTCGTAATTGGTATCCTTTCTACTTTCTCAAATGAATTTGGAACTGCATTGGGTATCAGCGAACCTATAAAGCCAGGTCTATCTATTATGTGGTGTTACATTGGGTTGGCAGCTGGCGACTTAATGAGTGGATTTATTAGTCATGGACTAAAATCCAGAAAAAAAGCGGTAGCGCTCATGATGGTATTTACCTTAATCGGTACCATAGTTTTTTTATCGGGAATAATCCACTCAGCCTTCTGGTTGTATGCTTTTTGTTTATGGATGGGATTGGGGATTGGTTACTGGGCGATGTTTGTTACCATCAGTGCCGAGCAATTTGGCACAAATTTAAGGGCAACAGCGGCCACTACTGTGCCCAACATGGTTCGTGGAGCATTGGTTTTGATGACCTCTCTATTTGCCTACTTAAAACCTGGTACAGGTGTTCTAATGGCGGGCGCAATTGTAGGTATAATTGCTTTTGTGCTTGGTTTTTATGCCGTACTTACCATTCCAGAAACACACGATCGTGATTTGGATTTTTTAGAACATTAAAAATCTAATGATGAAAATACAAGTATTAGCCATTGTTTTAGTGTTATTAAGTTACAAAGAATTAATGGCCCGGCCAGCAGATAGTTTACTGAATGTTACTTATGGCAAGGCTAACACCTACACAGGCAATCAGCAAATGCTAACATTGGATTGTTTTTTTCCTATAAAGCAAACAGGTAAGAAATATCCGATGGTTTTGATGATGCATGGCGGAGGCTTTTCTAACGGAAGTAAAGAAGCAATGAAAGCCCATTGTAAAATATTGGCTGATTCTGGCTTCATAGCGGTGTCTATTAATTATCGAAAAGGCTGGGATCGTGGAACAAATACTCTTGGTTGCGAGGGAAATATTACTCAGTTGCAGGAAGCCGTTTATCGTGCTACGCAAGATGCTAGGGCTGCATTACGTTTTCTGGTAGATAAAAGAGATGATTATGGGATTGATACCTCTTGGATTTTTGCTGGCGGAAGCAGTGCTGGGGGTGTATTGGCGCTCAATTTGGCGTATGTAAAGCAAGATCACATCGCTAAACTTTTTCCTAACATCAATAAAGATTTGGGATCATTGAATTCTTCTTCAAATACAATTAAGCAAAATTTTACTATCAAAGGTATATGTAATATGTGGGGAGCATTGGCTGATTCCACACTCATTACAAAAGAAAACGCGGTACCAACAATTTTGTTCCATGGCACCGATGATATTGTGGTGCCTTTTGATGCCGGAAGATTTGGGTCATATTGTAGTAATTATCCACTTATGTTTGGATCGGCATGCATATATCGAAGAACTATTGCCGCTGGCAAGGCTGCTGTGCTAAATGTCGCTACAGGTGAAAACCATGGTCCTAAACAATTTTATAGTAAAATAACAATGAGCAATACGATTTGCTTTTTTAAAGAAATTATGAAAGGAAAAGTAACGGGGGGAAAAGTTTTTTATGATGCAAAATCTGGTTGCAGGTGAAAAGAAAATAACTATTAATAATCTTGTTTTCTGCGAATCGGGGAGTTTTTGCTCAAACAAATTCTGGGTCAAAATTGGATAATATTGGCGCACAGAGAAATGCTTGTAGATCCTTATCTCCTATGTTTTTTGGATCAAAAGCATGCTGATATTTCCATGACAGGAGATTAATATCTGATAGATTCTTCATCGCTTTATCAAAGTCATTTTCATGTACTGGTTTTCGAGTATGCTGAGCAATATCGAATTGAATAGCATCAATTGATTGTGATGATAAGTTCAAAAATGGGAGGTCAATTTTATTTGGTTTTATATTTTAAACTGATCGGTTTAAAATATATCTTTGTAGCATCATGGGACGAAATAAGGAATTTGATTATGAGCAAAAGCTTGACATTGCGCTGGAACTGTTCTGGACACAAGGCTATCATGTCACTTCGATCACTGACCTGGAGCGGGAGATGGGGATTAATCGCAGTAGTATTTACCCCACTTACGGAGACAAGAAGGCATTGCTGCTCAAATGCCTCACGAAATACCTGAAGGCTAAGGTTGCTGAATATACGGCTATTAGCGGAGGGGATCACTCGGATGCAGTTGAAGACTTGAGGAACATTTTCAGGCTGGCGGTTGATCAAAGTATCAAAGAAGGCAGAACCTGCCTAGCGGTTAAGATGGCTTTTGAAATATCGCTAAGTGATGAAGATATCAGGGGGGTATTGCTGAGCAATGAGAAAAAGATCGAGCAGGTTTATCTTAAGGTTTTGGAAAGCGGCCAGGAGAAAGGATCGGTTAAAGCTGATCTGGATGCTAAACTGACCGCTGATTTCTTTGCGGCCTCATCCAGTGCGCTATTCAAGAATTACGCATTGAATAAAGACCAGAAAGCGGTTTATGATATGATAGAGAACCTGATCAATATGGTCAAAGCATAAGCAATTGAGGATCTTTTAAAATCAACCCATAATAATAAATATTTTTTTAATCTTTTTTAAACTGATCGGTTTAATATGAATTTAAGTGTAAACAAAAAAGTGGCCTATGTTGGATGTCTGGGCGTTATCGGAATTATCAGTACAGAGTTTGGGGTAATTGGCATCCTGCCGCAGATAGCGGATCATTATCACATCAATATTGGCACGGCTGGATATTTATTGAGTCTGTTTGCACTGACTATTGCGCTGACCGGACCATTTATGGTTTTATATGCCTCTCGGTTTGATAAAAAGAAAATCATGCTTTATGCGATGGGATTATTTTTGATTTCCAATGTTGGTTCGGTTTTCAGCCCGCCGTTCTGGTTGCTGATGGTATTGCGGATTTTGCCAACGATTTTACATCCGGCATTTTTTTCGATGGCCATTGCTGCGGCAGGCAAGGATACTTCCCCCCAGATGCAGATGCGCCTGACCAGTATCATCATCGGCGGAATAGCGCTGGCGCAGGTAACGCTGATTCCCTTTACCACTTTTATCGCCAGTATTTATGCCTGGCAGTTCAGTTATGTGATCCAGGCTTTGGTGATTTTGTTCACCATAGTGATCATTTTCATGAAATTACCTGCTATGCCGAACACGGAGGTGAAGTCTTCCAAAAACCAGTTGAGCATACTTAAAAGGCCGGTGTTTATTGCCGGAACTGGGCTGAACTTGTTTCTGATCACGGCCTGGTTTTGTTCCTACAGTTATTTTGCGGATTACCTTTCAAAAGCAAAAGGGTTAAGTGCTCAGGAGATCAGCTACATGTTGTTGTTGTTTGGCGTAATGGGGGTAATCTCTAATTTTATCGCTGGCCGGTTATTGGGTAAATATATGGTTGGTACGACGCTGTTTTTTCTTGCGGGCACTTTCGTCTTACCGTTTGCATTCCAATATGTGCCGGGTTCATTTTTTAATATTGCGCTGGTGGTCGGTCTTTGGGGAGTGATGTATGGACCTTGTTTTCTTATTGGAGTGGGATATATGGTCTCTGCGGCGCAGGATGCCAGGGAATTTGCAAATAGCCTGCAGACTTCGTTTGGAAATCTCGGGGTTTCGCTCGGTACAGCAACTGGCGGCTGGTTCATCAGTCATTACGGGATAGCTATTACGCCATGGGTGGGAATTGGTTTTGGTATACTGGCGATGGTGATGGTTTTTTGGAGGGCATGGCTGGATAGGGCTTAGGGAGTTGATCAATCCAATTCTGCCACAAATTTAAGGTTCAGTTGCGGCACGCAAAGGAATTTCCGGCATAAACCCGCCTGTGGCCTATTCAACGCTGTTCCATTTATTCCGTTCCTCCTTTTGCTTTGGCGCAATGGCTGAACCTTTAACTGCACCATAATTAAATCTTAAATAATATGGAAAAGCAATTTAAAGTTTCAGAAATCGAAATCAGTTACCGTCCTGCATTTAAGCTTTCGGAAAAACCCAAAGTGACTTCATCTCATTTGGCTTATCAGATCCTGGAACAGAGTTGGGATCAGAATAAACTGGAGCTGCTGGAAGAGTTCAAGGTGATACTGTTGAACAGGCAGAACAGGGTATTGGGTGTGCTGAATGTTGCGCAGGGGGGATTATCAGAAGTGATGGTGGATCCAAAGGTCATATTCTCCGCGGCGCTGAAGGCCTGCGCAAGTGGAATCGTATTAAGCCACAATCACCCGAGTTCGGAACTTCGTCCGAGTGAAGCAGATGTGAAGCTTACCAGGAAAATGGTCGAGGGTGGGGAGCTATTGGGTATTAAGGTGCATGATCATATTATCATTTCGGCTTATGGCTATTATAGTTTTGCCGATGAGGGGATGATGTAATCTTATCCATATCCTGCAAATAAACAATATGAATCATCTGCTGAATGATCGGCCCATATCCGGGCCTGAGTATTTGATCATGTGTTTCCGTGTAATTATTCTTTCCTCGTATGAGTGCGGCTTAAATGCATTTGATCTGGCTGAAATTCTACTTTTTGTTGCGCTCTTGCGAATTCTTAACGTTGGATGTGTCCGTCAACCTGAACAATCAGCTCCGACAAGCTATATAAGATCCTGAAATAATCGGTTATCATTATTCAAAGCTGTGAAAAACTGAGCTTAAAAGGTTTAGGGTCATCTGAATCAGGTCTTACCACTGCAACAAGTGTTTAAATTATTTTTAATCAGGCTAACTAAAATATGGTTTATAATACCGCTGATTAATCCATAGATTTACACTGTTTCTTATTTTTGAGCCATGTTTAAACACCGGATTGTTTCACTTCTCTTGTCCTTTTGTTTGGCTGTCCCTGTGGTTAATGCCCAGTCAAAAAGTTTCGCTAACCGAGATACGGTCTTCATAGTTCCAAAAAGTGAATGGAAAGGAGTAGAGGGGAAGCCTTACAAGCAACAGGTTCCGATCAAGATTACGGTACATCATGAGGGTGGCAAAGTTTTAATAAAAACTGATGATGCAAAACAGCGGCTCAAAAACATTCAAAGCTGGGGTATGGGACCAGATCGAAAGTGGGCAGATGTTCCTTATCATTTGCTGATTGCTACGGATGGAACCGTTTACCAGGGAAGAAACCCGCTTACAGTAGGCGAGACCAATACGAAATATGATCCGACCGGTCATTTACTGATCTGCTTTCTAGGAAATTACAGCCAGCAGAAACTGGATAGAAGATTGCGAAAGGTATTGGTCAATCTTTTGGCAGATCAATGCATCAAGTATAACATAGCCGCAAACGAAATCTCTACCCATCGAGACCATAGCAGCCAAACCACTTGCCCCGGAGAAGAGATCTATTCTTATTTTAAAAGCGGATACATGCTAAAAGAAGTAACTAAAGCGCTTAAAAAACGCAGGTTTATCTAAGCCGATAGGCTTGAAGAGTTAAGCATTTAAAATCAGGCTTTAAACCTGTGTTCCTATGCCATAAAAATAATTATTCGCGCCTGCTCTCTACGGTGTACACAAAACTGTCAGCTTTATAGTAACCCAGATTATATTCAATAGGTCGTTCTTCGATATCGTAAACAAAACGCTTTCGAAACAGGATAGGGGAACCAACATTCGTTTCTAATTTTGCCGCAATAAAGTCATCTGCCAGTAAAGCACTAATTTCTTCTTTTGAAATCATGGCAACAATTCCATGTGATTTTTCGAGCATTTCGTATAGCGGCGCCTTATAATCTTCATCACCTGTAAGGCCAACTATCGGGTGGAAATAAGATTCGAAATAAACAAATGGCCCTTCCGGTCTGCCCCGGAGCCGAACGAGTTTAAGTATTTTTTTATCTTCTTTGATTCCAAAGAAACTGGCAATCCGCTTTTCGGGCAGCACCCAACTTACATGGAGCTCAAAATTTTTGATCGGAATACCTCTGGCGCTCATTTCCTGAGAAAAACTCATCCAGTTTTTGGACTTGGAACTTAGCGATTTCGATTCCACCACTCTGGTGCCGACACCTTTCTTGCGGATCAACAGCCCATCGTAAACCAGTTTATTGATAGACTGCCTCAATGTTGTACGCGAGATATTCAGATCTTTTGACAGTTCTACCTCGTTTGGCAACAGTTTACCATCAATATATTCAGGAGATTCAATCAGTTTCCTGAGCAGTTCTTCTGCCTGGATGTGAAGCGGAACCTGGCTTTCATGATCGATCTTAAGTTTCATAATTACGACAATATTAAAAAAAAAATACCTTTTTAAAGTATGTATATACAAAGTTTGGTTTTATTTGCTTCCTCTAGGAGTACAGAAGCGGTTTTTAATCAAAAAAAAATAAAAACATTTGGAAAATAATTTATAAATAATACATTTGTATGTACATACTACTGAATGTATGATCTAACCAAATTTATATAATGTTCTTTAATTCAACCAGCCGTTTTAGATTGATGCCGTCGAAGACAGTTTACCTTACTCAACATCATTGTTCGTTAAAAACTAATTGCACTTCAGGCTTAGTAAGAACATTATATTTTATTTATTAAATCGAACTTAAGACCTGCAGTCTTAAAACGTCATATGGTTATGTATATACAATCACAACATGCAGCAAAATAATTTTTCCAATAATCCTTTTTTTAAGACCAACATGTCTATCGAAGAACCTTTAAGAAAAACCGAACAGGAAATCATGCCAGCACACCTTGACGAAATTACAAGAGTTAAAGGCTACGATATTTATCCATTTTTTAACCTGGGTGATAGTCAGATTTTCTCTGGTATTGAAACGTTATGCGATTACATCATAAAACACCAAACTGTTGTCATTGATGGCTATATAGGTGTTTATTGGGATAATTTAATGACCGCTATCAACACTGAACTCCAAACCAGGACTTTGCAACACAAGGTAGTGGACATTCGCAAAGCAATGAAGTCCGAGGCAGAAATAGTTCGTATTACAGCGCCTTTTGTAGGTGAGGAAGACTCGGTTTGGGGCAAAAAAACTAATTTATCGCTTCGCGATTATTTTGACGAGCAACATCTAAAGTCTCTATCTTCAAATCAAGAGGCAGGAATTAACATCTTGATTGGTTCCGGCGCTTCATTAGCTGGCTGGGACGCTAAGCTTATCTATATAGATCTGCCTAAAAATGAACTGCAGCATCGCATGAGTGCAGGTTCCATCTGTAATCTAGGAATGACAACCGTGCTGGAACAGGTAGAGATGTATAAGCGTTTCTATTTTGTAGACTGGGTAATTTTAAATCAGCATAAAAAAGATTTAGCTGGCCTTATTGATGTTTTTGTAGATGCGCAATGGGATATCAACCTGAATTGGGCTCATGGAGATGATATCCGCAAGGGCTTGCAGGAAATGTCTGCTTCGGTATTCAGGGCAAGGCCATGGTTTGCACCGGGCGCCTGGGGAGGGCAGTGGATGAAGAAACACATGCCTCAGCTCGATCAGAATGAAGTGAACTACGCATGGTCTTTCGAATTGATTGTGCCTGAAAACGGTATCGTATTTCAGAGTAGTGGTTTGCTGCTCGAAGTTTCTTTTGATGTGCTGATGTTTGCCCAAAATAGAAATATTCTCGGTCGCCATGCCGATCAGTTTGGCGATGAATTCCCAATCAGGTTCGACTTTCTGGATACTTTTGATGGTGGAAACCTTTCCATTCAATGTCATCCCAGTCTTGATTATATCCAAAAAGAATTTGGAGAAAACATCACCCAGGATGAAACCTACTACATATTGGATTGTAAAGATGATGCACAGGTTTACCTGGGCTTTCAGGAAGATATTAACCAGGCTGAATTTAAAACGGTATTGGAAGACAGCAATTTGAATGGAGTGGAGGTTGAGATTGAAAAATATGTGCAGGTTCATCAAGCTAAAAAGCACGACCTTTTTTTAATTCCGAATCAAACCATCCACAGTGCAGGTGCGCAAAATCTGGTGCTTGAAATCAGCGCCACACCATACATTTTTACTTTTAAGATGTACGATTGGTTAAGGCTGGATTTAAACGGTAAACCTCGGCCCATTAACATTGAGCATGCTTTCAAAAATCTTGATTTCTCCAGAAAAGGAGCAAAAGTAGCGCAAGAATTGATAGCAAAGCCAAAAGTGATTTTCGAAACTGAAGGCACCACCTGTTATCACCTGCCTACACACCAAGATCATTTTTATGATATACACAGGCTAGATTTTGATTCATCAGTAGAAGTGCAAACAGACGATGTATGTCATGTTTTAATGCTGGTAGAAGGTTCTTCGGTTTTGGTTACTACAGCGAATGGTTCGACGATGACTTGCCAATATGCCGAAACATTTGTTGTGCCAGCTGCTGCCGGAAGTTATACCATCGTTAACCAATCCAACCAACAAGCAAAAGTGATCAAAGCCTTTTTAAAATAAATACTATGGTTAAGCAAGATCAATATACATCAATACAAAAAAGCAGTTCATATTTGTACCTGGTTTGCCTGGTTGCCGCTTTGGGGGGCTTCCTGTTCGGCTTTGATACCGCAGTAATTTCAGGAACAATAAGTCTGGTGACAAGGGATTTTGGGTTGAATGCCATTAGCGAAGGGTGGTTTGTGAGTTGTGCACTTTTAGGCTGCATTATCGGCGTAATTATTTCTGGCAAGCTAAGCGACAAATTTGGTCGTAAAATCGTCTTGATCCTTTCTGCATTTCTTTTTCTTACTTCTGCCTTAGGCTGCATGTACGCAACTTCATTCACCTGGTTAATTGCGTTCAGGTTAATCGGAGGTGTTGGAATCGGCGTAGCTTCGATGGTTTCACCGCTTTACATTTCCGAATTTGCCCCATCAAGGCTTAGAGGAACAATGGTTTCCTTATACCAGTTGGCATTAACCATTGGTATTGTAACTGCTTATTTTACCAACGCCTACCTCTCCAATCATAGTGGGGATAATTTTGCCAGCCTAAGTGCCACCAAAATACTATCGCAAGAAGTTTGGCGGGCAATGCTGGGTTTGGGAGCCCTTCCGGCACTCATTTTTTTATTCTCCCTGTTTCTTGTTCCTGAATCACCAAGATGGTTACTTTCCAGAGGACAAAAGGGTAAAGCAGAAAAGATTCTGATTAAAATTGATGGTGAAAGCGCAGCCCGGAAAGAACTGGATGCTTTCACACAGGAAGGAACAATGGAAGAAGGATCGCTGAAAACCTTGTTTAAACCTGTTTACCGCAAAGCATTGTGGATTGGTTTGTTGCTGCCATTTCTTTCACAGGTTTGCGGGATTAATGCGGTGATCTACTATGGACCACGAATATTGGAGCAAGCGGGCTTCACCCTAAATAATGCCCTTGGTGGTCAGGTAACCATTGGTTTGGTAAACGTAGTTTTTACTTTTGTAGCCATTTTTACTGTTGATAAATGGGGCAGGAAGCCGCTGCTTTATGTAGGTATCGGTGGCGCTGTAATATCGCTGATTATTATTGGTCTGTTGTTTCAGTTCGGAGTGATTTCAGGTCCGTGGATATTGATTTTCATCCTGGCTTTCATCGCCTGCTTCGCTTTCTCTTTTGGTCCGGTTTGTTGGGTAGTGATTGGAGAAATATTCCCAAACGGGATTCGCGGCAAGGCAATGTCTCTGGCAACCCTCACACTTTGGATCGGAAATTTCTTCGTTGGTCAGCTTACCCCCATAATGCTTCAGGGACTCGGTTCATCATGGACGTTTTGGATATTTGCAATTTGCTGCTCACCGGCACTTTACCTCACCTGGAAACTCATTCCCGAAACCAAGGGCAGAACGCTTGAAGAAATAGACCAATACTGGCAAAAAGATCACCTAAAACATTGAAAAATACCTCAACCACTAACCTAATATTCAGATGCATCTGGCATCACCCTTAAACTAAATGTTATGAGACATAAACTTTACCAAATTAAAAAACTAAAGCGATTGCCCTTCCGGCAGCTTGTGGTACTGGTTTCGATACTGGTTCCTTTTAGCCCAGGATATCTCGAGGCGAGATCGTCAGCTAAACCAATAACATATCTCAATACGCGAGAAATTACCTTAAACGGTAAAGTGTTAGATGAAAAAGGTATAGGCCTTCCCGGTGTAAGTGTGCAAATTAAGGGTACTTCAATTGGTGCCTTAACAGATGCCAATGGTAACTACAGCATTACTGTTCCAGATAACCTAGCTTCCAGAAACCTGACATTTTCCTACCTGGGCTACGTTAGTCAGGATATTCCCATTGCTGGCAAAAAGACCATTAACGTACAACTGAAACCTGGTGGAGAAAATGCCCTTGATGAAGTTGTTGTAGTAGGTTACGGAACCCAGAAAAGAGTTTCGATTACCGGAGCGGTGAGCACCATTGATGCTAAAAATATAGAAAACAAACCTGTGTTAAATGCTTATCAGGCTTTGCAGGGGGAATCTCCAAACCTGATTATCCAACAAACCAATCTTAATCCCGGCAGTAACGTAACGGTTAATATCAGGGGCGTAGGTACGCTTGGCGATAATACGCCGCTTGTGGTGGTAGATGGTATTGTTGGCGGCAACCTGAACACCATCAATCCGAATGATATTGCCAGTGTATCGGTTTTGAAAGATGCGGGTGCGGCAGCCATTTATGGTTCGAGGGCTGCAAATGGCGTAATATTGATCACTACAAAAGCAGGCAAGCTGAACCAGAAAACCACTATTTCTTATAATGGCAGTTATGGAGTACAGGATGCAAACGTTTTGGTACACAAAGTTCCGGCCTGGCAGAATGCTTATTATAAAAATGAATCTTTAGTGAATTCCGGGCTTAGTCCGGCATACACACCCGACCAGATCCAGCAGTTGAAAGATCAGGGCGACGGAACCTGGAATATTGAGAATCTTTTGCGTACGGCACCACAACAGTCGCACAATGTGAACATTGCTGGCGGCGGAGAGAAAAGTGCTTTTTTTGTCTCGGCAGGTTTTCAGGATCAGGAGAGTAATTTTATTGGAAACGGGGGCGAAGGGGCGAATTTTGGCTATCAAAAATATAATTTGAGATTAAACCAAACCAATGTGATTGGAAAGCTAAGAACCAATTTCATTCTCTTATATACAAAAACCAGGAATAAAACCAACAGCGTAGGCGATAATAATATTTTTGCAGATGCCAACCGTGTTCCCGGAAATTTTAACTGGCAGGATGAAAACGGAAATTACCTCACCAATCCTTTTGCTTCGCAATACAACGAATACGGCGTACTGGAAAAAGGGGGTTTCAATCAGGCGGATAACGATGAGATTTTCGGATCATTCAATGGTCAGCTGGAGATTACCAAAGACTTAAGGTTAACCGGACAGTTTGGTGGAACCTTACAAAATAATGGTACGTTTTTCCGTAGAACGCAGGTAAATTACCTTCCCTCGGGAGTATATGGTGATGATCGATCGGTGTTGGATGCCAATAGCAAATCGCAGCTTTTCAATACAAAAGTTTACCTTGAATACGGGAAGAAAATCGCCGATCACGATTTTAAAGTCCAGGTAGGTGCAGAAAGCGAAAATTATTCGCAACGCGGATTCCAGTTACAAAAAACGCTTACCGATCAGCTGTTGGGAACGCCAACTACAGGTACCCTGGTAGATCAGATCAACTCTAATAATAGCCTAGGCATAAACGCTTATAGCCTGGTTTCTGCGTTGGGCAGATTGAATTACAGTTTCAAAGACCGCTATATTTTAGAAGCAAATGCCAGGTATGATGCTTCTTCTAAGTTTGCAAAAGGTAATCGCGGCAGTTTCTTCCCGGCAGTAAGTGCTGGTTGGATTATCTCTCAGGAATCTTTTATGCAATCAATTGCAAAAACGGTAAACCTGCTTAAACTTCGCCTTTCTTATGGCGTTGTGGGAAATCAGAATGTGGGTAATTTTCAATACCAAACCACCTATTTCAATTATGCAAGTGCTTACGGCTTTAATGATGTTTCTGTGGGTGGGGCGGGTACCTTACTTTCAAACCGAGATTTAACCTGGGAAAAAGCATCAACTTTTAACATTGGTTTAGATGCCGGCTTTTTTGATAATAAACTAACAGCCACATTTGAATATTTTAATAAGGTAACCAGAGATATTCTTCAGCCGAGACAGGATATTCCAGCAATTTTCGGAGCTGCTACGCCAGATTTTAATGTTGCAAAAGTTCGGAGTAAAGGCTGGGAGGCTTCACTAACCTATAACCTGCGGGGAGAAAATGTAACTCAGAGTTTCAGCGTTAACGTAGCAGATAATCAAAATAAGTTGCTTCAGCTCTCTGGTGGTGCTACTGAGCAGATCATCAACCAGGATGTATTCCAGCTGCTAAGGCGAGTAGGTGAGCCTATTACCCAATATTATGGCTACCAAACCAATGGTTTTTTCCAAAATCAGGCCGATATTAATAACTCCCCAAAGATAGCTGGTAATGCTGTAGTTCCCGGCGATGTGAAGTTTAAAGATTTAAATAACGATGGGGTAATTGATGCCAATGATAAAACTGTTCTGGGCAATCCTTTTCCACGCTATACTTTTGGGTTTACTTATCGCCTGGCCGTAAAAGGTTTTGACCTCCAGTTATTTATTCAGGGTGTAGGCAAACGCGAAACATTTTTGCGAGGTGAGTTAGTAGAGCCTTTCCATTACGGCTACGGAGCAACAGTATATGAGCACATGACAGACTATTGGAGCCCAGGCAATCCGGATGCCCGTTACCCGATTTTTGCCAACATCGGTTCGCCATCCAATACCAATAACTGGAGAACAGGTTCTGATTTATACAAATACGATGCTGCTTATGCCCGCTTGAAGAATGTAAACATTGGCTACACGTTGCCACAGGCGGTAACCAGTAAAGTTGGTATTAGCCGCCTAAGGATTTCTTTAATTGGCCAAAACCTGTTTACCCTGAGCAAACTCAAATTTATTGATCCCGAAACCTCAGAGTTTGGAAATAATGTAAGCACAGGTTCCAGCTCAAACAGCGCCCGCCAGTATCCATTGCCAATATTTTATGGCGCCGGTTTAGACATCACCTTTTAATCACACGGTTAGCATTACTTATATGAAATCGATATTCAAAAACCTCATGATGGCGTTTGCCATCCTTGCTGTTGCAGGTTGCAAAAAGCTAGATATTGCACCCACCGATAGATTTTCAGACTTAACCTTCTGGACTGTGGATGTGAATGTAAACAACGCACTCAATAACAATTACAGTTTGCTTTATAACAGTTCGCTTTATTTCGAACCCGAAGCATTGTCTGATAATGCTTATTCGCCATCAGGCGATTTAAATTTGATTGCCAGTGGAAATGCCACTTCGCTTACGGCCAAGTTTGCCGGAGACTGGGCCAGCTACTACCGCACCATCAAATCGGTCAACATTTTCCTTGAAAATATTGATCAGAACAAAACCCTTCCTGCGGCAACAATTGCCAGAATGAAAGCAGAAAATCAATTTATGCGGGCTTTTGCTTTGTTTAATCTGAGCAAATGGTATGGCGATGTACCTCTTCCTGATCATGATTTAACGCCAGAAGAAGCGCAGGTAATTCCGCGAACTCCAAAGGCTGCAGTAAGTGATTTTATTATTGCTCAACTAGAGGCTGCAATTCCGAATTTGCCAAGCAAAGATCAGCTTCCAGCGAGTGAAAATGGTAGAATTACCAAAGGCGCTGCACTTGCCCTGCAAATGAGAACACTGCTTTACCAGGGAAATAAAATGAATGAGGTGATCGCAGTTTGCGAGAAGCTCATTAATAACCAGTCTACCTACGGAACTTACACTTTAACGCCAAGCTATAGTGCCCTGTTTAGCGATCCGGCTACAAATAAAAACAATAGCGAAAGTATTTTGTCGCTTCAATATGTACCTACGGTAAGGACGTGGCAGAATTTTTGGGATTTTGCACCAAGAACCGTGGGTGGCAGGGTGAGTGCCATGGCGCCAACTCAGGAACTCGTTGATGATTACATCATGCTGAACGGCAGGGGAATCAAAGAAAACGGATCCGGTTATGTAGAAAGCAATCCTTATATAAATCGCGATCCCAGACTTACCGCAACCGTAGTTTACGACAGATACAGCTGGGTAAATCCGAACAATACAACCAAAACCATCTATATTAAACCTGGTTCTGATCCGGTTCAGCCTGGCCTTGATGAATATTCTCCTGGTTCACAAAGTGCTTCGGCGACAGGTTATTATTGGCGCAAATATTTTGACCCAATTGCGTTATCGAGTTTCGTTTCTGGTAATAATTTGCATCTTTTTCGCTATGCGGAAGTACTGTTGACCTATGCAGAAGCCAAAAATAGTCTTGGCCAAATGGATGCTGCAGTTTGGGCAAAAACAATTGGCGCACTCCGCTCAAGAGCGGGCTTTACCGATGCAGGCGCATTGAGTTTTCCTTCCGGCGACCTGACCAATGTAATCCGACGAGAACGTCGGGCAGAATTAGCGATGGAAGGCTTAAGGGTAGACGATATCAGGCGATGGAAAGTGGCAGAAATAACCATGAATGGCTTTGCACACGGCGCTAAATTTGCAACCGATCAAAATGTTGATGGCGGTTACATCAGAACGCAGCAACGTAAATTTAATCCGCAAAGAGATTATTTATGGGCAGTGCCGTCCAGTGAAATTGGCCTCAACAAAAATTTAACACAAAACCCAGGCTATTAAAACATCTAACATGAAAAATCTAAAAACTATATTCGCCATGATGCTGCTGGCCTCCGTTGCAGTGTTCTCCTGCAAAAAGGATGAAAAAGATTTGAATGAAAACATTGGCCCTGTTGGCACACTAAGTACGCCTTTAAATCAGGCTGCAATCAAACTCACGCCTTCTAATGCTGCAGCTTCACAGCAGTTTAAATGGACTGCTGCAACGCCTGAAGATGGCGGGCTTATCCTCTACGAGGTTGCATTTGATAAAGAAGGCGGCAACTTCTCTGCCCCAGTTTTTAAAGTGGTATCGGATGGTGGCGGCGTACAGCCTCAGGTGACCATTTCTCACAAAGATTTAACCAAAATTGCTGCATTATGCGGAATCAGTTCTTCCTCAACAGGAAAAGTAAACTGGACGGTTATTGCTTCAAAAGCCAGCAGCAAAAAAGTTGGACAGGAAACCAGAACGCTACAACTTGAGCGCCCCGCTGGTTTTGCGGAGGTACCCACAGATCTTTATTTAACTGGTTCTGCCAGCGAGGGTGGTGATGATCTGGCAAAGGCAGTAAAATTTAAAAAGTTAGAAGAAGGTATCTTCGAAGTATATACGTCACTAAAGGCCGGAACATATAGCCTGACAGATAAAATGACCCCGGCAGGAAGAAAGTTTTTTGCGGAAGGTGCTTCCATAAAAGAGGGAACATCAACCATCACGATTAGTGGCAATACAAAAGCCTTTTACATGAAATATGATTTCAATGTAGCCAGCGTAATTGAAGTGAGCGAGGTACAAAGTGTAGGTCTTTATATGTCTGCTTACGGCAATGAGATTGGTCAGCTCAGTTATACTTCGGGGGGTACCTGGCAATCTGGCATTATCCCTGTAGTGTTTTATCAATTTTCATGGGGCAGAGATGAACGTTACAAGTTTGCACTCCATACTTCTGGCGGTATCAAATATATGGGCAGCAGTAACGTAAACAATGTAAGCCCTGTTGGGCAGGCTGCTTCCTATTTTTACCTCAATTCAGTAAGCAATGACCAATGGAACAATACTTACAAGTTCAATCCATCTGCTGACAATAAGGGTATAAAAGCTACAGTAAATTTAGGGGCTTCGGGTCCATATACGCACAGCATTGTTACCCAATAACTAATTTAATATTCCGTTTGTGAGCGATCGCAAGGCGAAACATATTGTACTATGAAAAAAATAATTAAAAATACACTGTTGGTTATCGCTCTCCTGGGTGCCGCTGCCTGTAAAAAAGGGCCGGATCCGGCACCTGTAACACCACCACCGGTAGTTCCGCCGGTGGTACCGGGTGCTCCGGTTAACTATCTTCAGCAAGCAAAGGATACCCACACTTTTACGGTGAATAACCTGCTCACTGCAAGCTATGGTTACCGGGCCAATACCACTTCAAAATCAAACAATTGTTTTGAATGGTATAATGTGAGTCAGATTTATGCCGATGCTGCAATGGTTGCTGCAGGAGAATCCAGTTACCTGGTTGACATGAACAACACCTTCAAGTTCATGGATAACATGTGGGATAAAAAGGATTTGCGAGGTGGATATTTTGCCTCGGTAAACCTTGATGGCACCGGTGCGGGCGGCGATAAATATGTAGATGATAATGCCTTAAGCGGAATGGTCTACCTCGAGGCTTATGATATTACTACAGGTGCAGATAAACAGGCTTATTTAGCCAAAGCCAAAGCCTGTGGAGATTGGTTGATTAACAGCGGACTTTGGGATAATGTGTATGGAGGTGGCTTCTACTGGAATACGCTCAAACCAGAAAAACCAACTCAAACCAATGGGTTAACATTACAGTTGTTTTTAAAACTATATAGTTTAACCGGCGAATCCATTTACAGAGATTGGGCCCGGCAGGTTGATACCTGGCTGACGGCAAAAATGTTCGATCCTAATACGGGATTGTATATTTGGAAAATAGATGGAGCTGGCGAAGGGACTAAAAGGACTCAAAAATTTACTTACGACAATGCCATTATGATTGAGGCATTTATTTTATACAGTAAGATTATGAACGACCCGGCTTACCTCACCAAAGCACAGAATTTGGGTAAAGCGATGAACAACACTTTATGGAATGCGATATATAAAGGTTATGTTTTCAACACTGCAGAAACAAGAATTAATCCTGCCTGGTGTGCATGGGGTTCGCAAGCCATGATCCGCCTGTATGAAGCCGATAAAAATCCCGAATGGCTGGTTTATGCCAAAGAAAACATTAATCGCTTAAACATCGCGAACCGAAATACCACCAACATGGGTTACTATTTTTTTGCTGGTTTCGATGGCCAAAGCCGTTCTCCTGAAATGGAAACGGTAGATCAGGCCTGGATGCAGCGCCTTCAGGCCATGTTGTCAAAATACCAATAACAAGATTCCATATTTTATGAAAACAGCCTCTAAACCAGTATTGATCATTCTCTTTCTTTTCGTTTCTTCACTTGCAACGTTTGCCCAGGATTTACTGAAATATGTTAACCCAAACATCGGAACAGCGCATAGCAGGTGGTTTTTTTACACACCAGCGGCAGTTCCTTATGGCATGGCCAAACTTGCTCCCTCTACAAATGGCAGCTATGGTAATTTGCAAGGCTGGGAAGCAGTAGGCTACGATACCCGCCATCATTCTATTGAGGGGTTTGTACATTTCCATGAATGGCAGGTTGGTGGCATCAGTTTTATGCCTACCGGAGGAAAATTAAAAACTGTGCCGGGAGAACTGGAGAAGCCTGGAAGCGGATATCGCTCCGCCTTTGATCGGAAGAATGAGGTTGCGCAACCCGGGTATTACGGGGTGTTGTTGGATGATTTCAAGATCAAAGCAGAACTTACGGCTACTAAACGCGTTGGTTTTCATCGTTATACCTTTCCCCAAAGCAATAGTTCGCGGATCATGTTATCCATTGGTCAGGTTCAGGGAGAAAGTGGCCCGATAACAGATGCATCTGTGGAAATGATCGATGAAACACATTTTCAGGGCTTTGTTATTACTTATCCTAAATATGTAAAAACTTATGACGAAGGAGGTCGCGTGGCGATGTACTTTTATGGAAAGCTTAATAAAAAACCTGCAGCCGTTGGCGCCTTAGGCAAAGATGTTGCTACCGCGAATCAGAGATATGCTAAGGGAGTAGGGGCAGGCTTATATTTAGACTACAAAACTGCTGCAAATGAGAGTATTGAAATCAAGGTTGGTCTTTCTTATACCTCCGTTGCAAATGCGAAACTCAACCTGAAAACCGAAGCAGAAAACTTAACATTTGCTGATGCAAAAGCCGCTGCTCAGGCAGAATGGAATGCCCAGCTGGGAAAGCTAAAAGTATCGGGGAAAAACGAATCTGATAAGACAAAATTTTACACCGGTTTATACCATGCCTTACTTGGTAGAGGAATCGCCAGTGATGTGAATGGCAATTTTCCAAGGCATGATGGAAGTATCGGTCAATTACCTAAAGATGCAAAAGGAAAATTCAGTTATAATTTTATGAATACCGATGCCATTTGGGGTGGATTCTGGAATTTGACCCAGCTATGGGCGTTATCTTATCCTTCGCATTACAGTGATTTTGTACACACGCAGTTAGAAATTTATAAAGAAAGAGGCTGGTTTGGAGATGGAATTGCAAACAGTAACTTCGTCTCGGGCGTGGGCACAAACTTTGTAGGTTTGGCTATCGCGGGCGCCTACCAGGCCAATATCAGAGAGTATGATTTGAACCTTGCTTACAAAGCGGTTCTTGGTAATGAATTAGGTTTTCAGAACCGGTTGGTTGGATCGGGTAAAATGGATAACCGCAGTTTTGTTAACAAGGGTTATGTTCCCTATTTAGATGCCGATAAAACCGATTCCACAGGTTCTCATTTTTCAGGTTCTCATACGCTGGAATATAGTTACAGCGCTTTTGCTGCGGCTCAGTTAGCCAAAAAGCTCGGTAAAAATGAAGATTATAAACGGTTGATCCAGTTGTCAAACGGCTGGCGAATGATTTTCGATCAGGAACTGAAGCTGGTGAGACCCAAAACTGCCGATGGAAAATTTATAGACAAATTTAATCCTTTAGAAGCGTGGCGTGGTTTTCAGGAAGGAAATGCTACACAATACACTTTCTATGTTCCGCAAAATCCGCAGGCTTTGATTCAGGAGATTGGCACAAAAACTTTTAATGAACGACTGAATAACATTTTCGAAACTTCGCAACAAAATGCCTTTGGTGGCGGTAAAACCATTGATGCCTTTGCCGGAATTCAATCTCTTTACAATCATGGAAATCAACCGAATTTACATATCAGCTGGTTGTTTAATTATTCCAGCGCACCGTGGCTAACCCAAAAATGGACAAGGGCAATTTGTGATGAATTTTATGGAACGGAAAGTATCCACGGTTATGGTTACGGGCAAGATGAAGATCAGGGACAATTGGGTTCCTGGTACGTAATGGCTTCGATGGGACTGTTTGATGTAAAAGGATTGACCGATGCTAAACCGACCATCCAGATCGGAAGTCCGATTTTTGACCGGTCGGATATTAAGCTCGCCAACGGAAAACAACTCATTATCACCACAAAAAATAACAGCAAACAAAACGTGTATGTTCAGTCGGCTACCTGGAACGGAAAAGTCCTTCTTCAGGCCTGGCTTTATAGAGATGAACTGATGAAGGGGGGCACTCTAAACTTTGTGATGGGTAATAAGCCCAATGAGAAATGGGGTGTTGATAATCAACCACCTTCTGTGCAATAAGTCAACAGCTATTCATTAGATAATTTATCGCAACGATATATGAAATATGTATTGATCATCATCATTTTGATGTTGTCTGGGGAGAGTTTTGCCCAGGATTTTCAGTCTGCTACGGTTTATAAACAAAAAGCCGATTTGTTCTTTGATAAAGTCTGGTCGCATTATCGATCGAAGAACCATCCAGGTCTTTTTATTGAACATTTCCCTGAAGGTGAGCAGGCGAATCTGGATTATTTCCAGGGTGCTCAAGTGAAAGAAAAAGAAGTGAGTTTCCTATGGCCTTTTTCAGGTATGTTTTCTGCAGCCAATATTTTGATCAGATATCCTGATTTGAAGGAAAAATATGAACATTATCTAGATACCCTGGCGGTTGGTGTTTTGGCGTACCGGGATACTACCCGTATGCCCGTGGGTTATCAGGCTTATCCGGCCAGCCTGGAAAAATCCGATCGTTACTATGATGATAATGCGCTGGTTTGTATCGATTATGCAGAGGCTTACTTAAATACAAAGGATGAGGCTTATGTAACTAAAGCCAGAGAGGTATTCCAGTTTATCATCAGCGGTTGGGATGAGAGACTCGATGGCGGCGTTTATTGGCTAGAAGGTCACAAAGATCAAAAACCAGCCTGTAGCAACGGTATGGCCACTTTGGCTGCATTAAAACTTTATCAGGCTACACAAGATCAGATATACTTAATCTGGGCGAAAAAATTTTATCAATGGATGCATTCAAGGCTTCGAAATCCAGATGGCATTTATTATAATGATGTAAAAATGGATGGAAAGCCCAATCCAACTTATTATACCTACAATACCGGTTCGATGCTGGAATCTGCCGTTTTACTTTATGTGATCACTAAAGATAAACTTTACCTCAATGAAGCGCAACTGGTGGCTAAAAATTCTTATGCTTTCTTTTCCAAAAATGAGAAAGGTATACGGATGTTCAAGGTCGACCTTCCCTGGTTTGTTACGGTACTTTTTCGTGGTTATGAGGCCTTATATAAGGTTGATCAGAATCCGGTCTATATCAAAGCCATCGCCTCAGATTTGGATGTGGCCTGGAAAAAATCGGTCGATCAAGATGGTTTTCTAACTGCCAGGTGGGCTACCGACAAGGTGGCAAAACAGAAACCGAAATGGTTACTGGACGAAGCCTGCATTGCCGAGCTCTATGCCCGGATTGGATTATTGAAAATTAAAAAATTAAAACACTAGATGGCTAAGCATATTATACTCGGCGTTGATATCGGTGGATCCCACATTACTTCTGCACTGGTTAATGTGAAGGACGGCACTATTTTAACAGGTTCTCTTCAACGCGAAAAAATCGATGCTATGGCTGATGCCGGGCACATCATTTCAGCGTGGTGCAAAGTGATGGATAAAAGTCTTCAATCTGATGACAACGGCGGCAAAATCGCAATCGCAATGCCCGGCCCATTTGATTATCAAAACGGCATTTCTTACATGAAAAATATGGGGAAGTATGATGCGCTTTATGGAATGGATATCCGTAAGTTAATCTTGTCGGAATTAAAACACGAAGTAAATGAGCTTCATTTTATTAATGATGCCGGCTGTTTTCTCCAGGGCGAAATCAGCCATGGCCCAGCGGCCAGTTATGATGCTGTTGCAGGTTTTACTTTGGGTACAGGTTTTGGTTCTGCATTTGGTCTCGCGGGGTTTGCTACAGATGGCAACTATTGGTGCCACCCTTTTATGGGCGGCATTTGCGAAGATTTTTTCTCCTCGCGATGGTTTGTTTCAAAATACAATGAGTATGCCACATTAAAAGTGAATAATGTTAAAGAGCTCATTGACAATATTGATTTTGGAGCACCTATGTTGCAGGTTTTTGATGAGTTCAGCATTAATTTAAGTGCTTTTCTTACACAACTTCATAAAAAACGAAAGTTTGATTGTGTAGTACTCGGAGGAAACATTGCCAAGGCCGAACAACTTTTCTTGCCGCAATTGAAATATCACGTTCAAACAATGGGAATCAATGTTCCGATATTTATATCATCAAAAGGCGAGGACGCCGCACTTATTGGGGCGGCTTGTTCTGTTTAGATGTATTTATTACCAATAGGAGGAGGAATGTTAATATATCAGTGAACTATGATGGTCAAGTTGAGATATCTTTGTTTATCATTTGCTTTTTTCCTTTGTGAAGCCTATAATTGACGCCAATACAATATGTTAAATCAAGTTCGTTCAATAAATGGTCAGTTAGCCTTAGGGGTAATCACAAGTATTTAAAAGCCCAATATTTTATGAAAAAATTTTTATTCCTTTTGTTATTATCAGTCCTCACAATCATTACTCTTAAAGGTGCAGAGTTAAAATCTCCAAATGGGATGGTAAGCGTAAAAATAACTGTCTCAGACCGGATCTATTATAGCGTGTTCCGTGATGGTGTTGCGCTTCTTGAACAATGCCACCTCGGTATAAATATGGACGGCATATCAACTGATAAAAATCTGAAAATTCTGAAAACGAAATCATCAAGGATATCCCGGGAAATAAACCCGGTTGTGCCCATGAAATTTTCCAAAATAGCCGATCTATGTAATGTAGTGGTGTTTACTTTCAAGAACGGTTTTTCTGTCGAGTTTCGCGCCTATAACGAGGGGATGGCCTATCGAATTATAAGTAATGCTCGTGGAGATAAAAATGGCAGGATAAAAATAAAGGATGAAGATGTAACGCTAAATATCCCTGACAACTATATGCTGCATTTGCAGCCCGCAAAAGATTTCACTTCGAACTATGAAACCAACTATATTCACTTAGATGCGAAAAAATGGAAGGCTACTGATCAAATGGCTACTTTACCTGCGCTCATAGATACCCAAAAAGGATTTAAATTACTTTTTGCGGAAACTGATCTCTCAGATTATCCTTGTATGTTTTTAAAGGCTAACAGCTCCGATGGACTGAGATCGACTTTTTCAAAGGTAGCTCTGGAAGAAAAACAAGAAGGCGACAGGTTTATCCGTATCACTAAAGAAGCTGATTATATCGCTCAGACAAATGGTAAAAGATCCTATCCCTGGAGATATTTCATTATTTCCAAAGACGACCGCGAATTACTGGAAAGTACCCTTCCGGTCAAGTTGGCACCCCGATCAGAAATAAAAAATACGGAATGGATTAAACCTGGACAGGTGAGCTGGGAGTGGTGGAATGCTGCATCTCCATATGGCCCCGAAGTTGATTTTGTTGCTGGGTTTAATCTGGAAACCTATAAATATTTTATTGACTTTGCGTCAAAAAATAGGGTTCCTTATATTATAATGGATGAGGGCTGGGCGGAAAGCGTTCATGATCCTTACATACCAAATAAGAAAGTGGATCTTCACGAACTGATCCGATATGGTAAGGAAAAAAAAGTGGGTATCATATTGTGGCTCACATGGCTCACCGTGGAAAAAAACATGGATCTGTTTAAGAAATTTGCTGAATGGGGAATTAAAGGCGTGAAGATTGATTTTATGGATAGAAATGATCAGTGGATGGTCAATTACTATGAGCGTGTGGCAAAAGAAGCAGCTAAATATAACATTCTGGTAGATTTTCACGGTTCATTTACGCCAAAAGGTTTAGAGCAAAAATACCCCAATGTGATATCCTATGAAGGGGTAAGAGGGCTGGAGCAAATGGAAGGTTGCCAACCATCCAATACGATTTTCCTGCCATTCATGAGAAATATCGTGGGTCCAATGGATTTTACACCGGGGGCAATGATAAATATGCAGCCTGAAGTGTATGGGGGCATACGACCTAATTCGGCAAGTGTTGGCACACGGGCATATCAATTGGCGCTTTTTGTCCTTTTTGAGAGTGGCGTACAGATGCTGTGTGATAATCCGACCTTATATTATAAAAATCAGGAATGCACAGACTTTATCACTCAGGTGCCTGTAACATGGGATGAGACCAAGGCGTTGTCTGCAGCGCTTGGTGAAGTTGCTGTAGTAGCGAAAAGGAAAGGCAATAAGTGGTATATTGGAGGGATCACAAATGGAAAAGAGAGACAGTTTAATTTAGACTTAAGTTTTCTAGCAAAAGGAAAATCTTATCAACTTATTTCATTTTCAGATGGAGTTAACGCCAATCGTCAGGCAATGGATTATAAAAAGAGTGTTCAAACTATAAAATCAGACACAAGCATCTCCATTAAATTAAGTAGAAATGGGGGATATGCCGCTGTCATAACGGAGATGTAAATCATTATCATAGACTTTTTATTTTGGTTTAAGATTGCACAGGGGGCTACTTGGACCATCTTATATTTGATCGAAGGTCTGCTTACGTTTATTGAATTTTGCTCTTTGGACGATGGATTATATTATCTTCCTGCCTTAAAGCCTAAAAGTTTGTCAAATGGCAATAACCCTCAAATATTATTTCTTTTAACGGTTTGGTTGATGCCGCCTAAATTAACTCATTCTGAATAAACACTGGACTATTAGATCAAGTTTGGGGTAGGAATCGGTAGATTACGAAGATCTACTCCGGGCCTTCGGTTTTTCTTCTGCGCAAGATCCGATATGTTTGAGGCGAAACTTTCATGCTCTTTTTGAATAACCTCGAGGTACTTTTCTGCACTCCAAACGATTGCGTGGAAATATATGTACCGTGCGGCGAACAATGCTGGTGGGCGAAAGGCATCTTCACCGCGAGGTTAATTGATACTATTGAGGAGCGGGATGCGGTTATCATACCTATAACAATTCGTTGATCACTAGGCGCAAATTCCTTGGGATGTTGCCTCAACTGTTTAATTGCCACAATAACGGCCAATTTTCCTTGGATGAATATTCATCATAGGGTTACCGGGAAGAGAAGATGGTCTATTTTGAAATAGAAGAGCAATCGTAATACCCGTATTGTCGATTTTGACACAGATTTCAGAAGATACCTGGCCAATATGTAAAGGATTCAGCTCAATTGGACATCAGCACCTCAATATCAAAGGGAAGTAAAACTATGTTAGACATCTAAATGGCAAGCGAAGTATCTCTTTTGAAAAGGATTGGAGATAATCCAGTATGCTTCTTAAAGTACTTCCCAAAGAATGATGGATTGCTGAAACATAAATGAGTTGCGACTTCAGAGATGTTCATCGAGTGACTTGACAATAATATTTTTGCTTCCCGTACAACAAATCCATCAATATGCTCGCCTGCTGTTCTGCCTGTAACCTCTTTAACAACCTGAGACAAATGTCTTGGAGTAAGTCGAAGGCAGTCTGCATAATATATCACTCTTTTTTCTGTTCTGAACTGTTCGGAAACCAGAGATAAAAATCTATTTGTTAATTCAATCTTCGTCGATAGGGGAGTGGTCTTTATTTTTTGCTGCTTTTGATTGATCAGGAAAATATCGAATAAGACAGCTAGAAAACTATTATGGATAATATCTTTAAAATACGGCGTAGTCTTGGGAATTGCCAGCCGGCTTTGGAGGGAGAACATGTTGGCATGGATGAGTCCATACTCCTTCTTTGACAGTGAAAACTTTAAAAAATCACTATCGCCGAATAAATTATATTTATCTGCGATATTGAAGAAAATTCCTTTTTTGAAAAGGTAATGCTTACTAAAATAAGTGCAAATAACGGAAGCCAGTTGCTCCAGAGGAATCTCGTAAATCTGATCTGGAATGATACATAGCACTTCCCGATGCCTTATCAAATGCTCAATGAAGTTAATTTTTATTTTTAGTGAGCCACTTGTGACAAGCAAAATGCCAAATCCTGATGATCGGAAAGCTGATTTGGGACATTCACCTGTCTGACCTTTATCATAGGTTGCTACCAGAAGTTGAGAATCTTCCCCTTCTCCAAAATCTAGCTGATTAATCTGTCCACTACCTTTATTGACATTTACCATAATCTGAATAGTCGATTTTTCGCATATTTTGTGCTGCCTTTCTATTGATGTTTAGAATATGATATTCACTTAATTCGCACCTCATCAAATGTATGTTTCAAAGTCATTTATACAATAATTTATAAAAAAAATTGACTTATTGATGATGATTAATCAATCAATTGATTAACTATGAATATTTTTATACACTTATAAATATCTGTTAATGTGATGATTGCGTTGTGATGACTCCTGTGAGCAATAGTTTTGGTCTACAAATTTAAATTCTACTATTTAATTTAAAAAGTCAGGAGGTCAAATGGTCAGTTCATCTAATTGTCATAATTGGTTCATCCAACTTTTTGACCAGCAAATCCCACTTACACACCTTTTTTTAAGTGGGAGACGATGTTAAAATTGCATTAACAAATCATCAAATAATTTGGGCTTTTTTATTTCACCTCCAAGGAAAAGTACAACAATTTAGAGGATTTGCAAATCCATGAGAGAAAACCGGCATTTATATGCATAAAAAATTATATGACAGAGTCGCATCATTCACTGATGCCAAACAGATTAAGGATAAGGGATTATATCCATATTTCAGATCAATCCAATCCGCTCAGGACACGGAAGTGGTTATAAATGGTAAAAAAGTATTGATGTTTGGCTCCAACTCCTATCTAGGGCTTACCAATCATCCCGAAATAAAATTAGCCTCAAAAAATGCAATAGATAAGTATGGAACAGGTTGTGCCGGATCACGCTTTTTAAACGGATCGCTGGATATTCATCTCAAACTGGAACAACGCCTGGCCGATTATGTTGGCAAGAAGGCCGCAGTGCTTTTTAGCACTGGTTTTCAGGTTAACCTGGGTGTAATTTCCTGTTTACTCGATAGAAATGATTACCTGATTCTGGATGAATATGACCATGCTTCGATTATTGATGGAAGCCGTCTGTCGTTCTCAAGAACTATAAAATATGCCCATAATGATATGAATGATTTGCGAAGCAAACTTAGTCGTTTGCCGGCAGATGCTGCAAAGCTTATTGTTTCAGATGGGATTTTTAGTATGGAAGGCGATTTGGTTAACCTGCCAGGAATGGTAGAGATTGCGAATGAATTCGGTGCAAACATCATGATGGATGATGCACATAGCTTAGGCGTAATCGGATTTAATGGCGCTGGTACTGCATCCCATTTTAACCTAAACAATGATGTAGACCTGATCATGGGCACCTTTAGCAAATCGCTCGCTTCGCTTGGCGGTTTTATAGCCGGAGATACCGATACCATTGAGTTTATCAAACACAGGGCAAGGTCGCTTATGTTCAGCGCAAGCATGCCGCCATCGGCCGTCGCCAGTGTAATTGCAGCACTCGATATTATTGAAAGGGAGCCGGAGCGAATAGATAAACTTTGGGCGAACACAAATTACGCAAAACAACTGCTTGTAGAAGCCGGCTTTGATATCGGCCATAGCAACAGCCCGATTATTCCGGTTTATATCAGGGACAATACCGCTACTTTTATGATCACCAATATCCTTCAGGAAAACGGCGTTTTTGTAAATCCGGTAGTATCTCCGGCGGTGCCTTCCGATTCCTCACTGATTCGCTTTTCACTTATGGCAACGCATACTTTTGAGCAAATAAAAAGTGCTGTCGACAAATTGAAAGCTGCATTTGAAGCGGTTAATGTTAATCTGCTAAATATTCGGTTATGAGGGTTACAAAAGAAGTTTCAGGCAAGAAAGACCTTCAGGCCTTTATCGATTTTCCCCATGATTTACATGCTGGAGACCCAAATTATGTTCCTGAGCTTTTTATAGCGCAACGGGATTTATTAACGCTAGGAAAGCATCCGTTTTTTAAACATTCTACCATTGCATTGTTTTTGCTTTTAGATGGTGATAAGATTGTCGGCCGCATTGCAGCGATAGATAATACCCATCACAATGAGGTATATGGCGGTAAAGAAGGTTTCTTTGGTTTCTTCGACTGTATTAACGAGGTTTCTGCAGCGAAACAGTTAATGGAAAGCGTTAACAATTGGCTGAAGGCGAGGCAAATGACAAGAGTGTTTGGGCCGGTAAATTTTTCTACAAATGAGGTTTGTGGTTTACTTATCGAAGGTTTTGACGGTCCGCCCGTAGCCATGATGCCTTATAATCCTCCCTATTATTTAATGTTGCTAGAAGCACTAGGCTTTACAAAAAATGTTGATTTAAGGGCTTATCGCTACACTGCTGGCGATTATAGCGACCGATCGCTTCAGCTTGTGGACCGCATTAAAGAAAGGTTGTTGAGGAATGACATTACCATACGGACCATCAACATGAAAAATTTTCCTCAGGAACGCGACGCCCTTCGTGAGGTTTACAATAAAGCCTGGGATAAAAACCTTGGCTTTGTGCCCATGACTGATGCAGAATTTGAATACACGGCTAATGATCTGAAATTGATACTCGACCCAAAATTTTGCATTATGGCCGAGCAACATGGAAAAATTGTCGGGTTTGCTTTAGCAATTCCGGATATCAATCAAATACTCATCAAAATAAAAAAAGGAAGGTTATTTCCAACAGGCTTGATTAAGTTATTAACCGGAAAGGGAAAAATTGATGGCATCAGGATTATGCTTTTGGGTGTAGTTGATGGCTACCGGAAAATGGGCATAGAGGCCTGCCTATACGGTGGAATTATTAAACGATTTCAGGAGAAGAAGATGAAGTATGCAGAGGCAAGCTGGACACTCGATCATAATGATATGGTAAATAGGCCTATTGAAGATATTGGTGGAAAACTGTACAGAAAGTATAGAATTCTGGAGAGGGAGCTATGAAAAAGCGAATTTTAATTACTGGCGCTACGGGCTTTGTTGGCTTCCATTTAATTGAATCTGCACTTTCCAGCGATCTGCACGTGTTTGCAAATACACGCCTATCTAGCAAAGTTGAACATTTGCAGAGCTTAAATATTGATTTTGTAGAACTTGATTTCGAATCCATTTACGCCCTGGGTAAAAATATTGAAGAAAACAAATACGATTATGTGATCCATGCTGCTGCGGTAACCAAGGCGAAAAATCTCGAGGAATACAATAAATACAATGCATTGTACGCAAGAAATCTGGCTATTGCTGTCTCAAATGCAACGCATAAAGTAGAAAAATTTGTGTTTGTAAGCAGCCTTGCAGCAATGGGACCGTTAAAAAATACAAGTGAGCTAATAAATGAGCAGGGTGCGTTAAACCCGGTCACCTATTATGGTAAAAGTAAAGCGCTGGCCGAAACTTATTTAAGCAATATTCAAAATCTGCCTTTATTGGTTTTTCGTCCAACAGCAGTTTACGGCCCGCGAGAAAAAGATATATTGATGGTACTGAGAGCCATTAGTCGTGGTTTTGAAGTTTATATGGGCAACGCTAACCAAAAACTCAGCTTTATTTACGTAAAGGATTTGGCTAAAATCATGATCAGTTCATTACAATCAAATGTCGTTAACAGGACGTATAACGTCACTGACGGAAATGTTTATGGCAGAGCTTCCTTATCGGAAAGTGCAAGACGCATTATGCAAAAAAAAACTTTCAAGCTAACCGTGCCATTGCCGCTTATTAAGGGCATTGCCTGGTCGATGGAAAAGGCATACAAATGTACAGGTAAGATGCCCACATTAAACATAGATAAGGTGAATGAACTGACCGGAATTAACTGGGCATGCGACATTAGAAGTATTAAAAAAGACCTTGGTTTTAGTCCGCAGTACCAGCTACAGCAAGGTTTAGAGGAAACAATAAAATGGTACAAGACTAATAAATGGTTATAAGACTTTAGGAAAAAATAAGATGACAGAACAAGTAAAATCAGCAAATGGAAAGCTTGGTATTTTAATGCCAGGATTGGGCGCTGTGGCTACCACGATGATTTCGGGTGTTGCAGCAGTAAAAAAAGGACTATCGAAACCCATCGGTTCACTAACGCAAATGGGAACAATCCGCATCGGAAAACGCACTGAAAAAAAGGAGCCGAAAATTAAGGATTTTGTGCCTTTGGCTGCATTGGAAGATTTAGTTTTTGGCGGATGGGACGTTTATGAAGATAACGTTTACGAGGCTGCAATGAATGCCCGCGTACTGGATGCCAATCTTTTGCGTGATGTGAAAGAAGAATTGCAGGCCATTACGCCAATGAGAGCAGCTTTCGACCGTAATTATGTTAAAAACCTGGATGGTAAATTTGTAAAGGATATTGATAACCGTTATGAGCTTGCCTTAGCTGTAATGGATGATATTAGAAATTTTAAGGCCGATAACAATTGTGATCGTATCGTTCTGGTTTGGTGTGGCTCTACCGAGATTTATTTCGAGCCATCAGCAGTACACCAATCGTTAGCTGTTTTTGAACAAGGTTTGAAAGACAATGACCCGCTAATTGCTCCAAGTATGATTTACGCTTACGCTGCCTTAAAGCTTGGCATTCCTTTCGCTAATGGTGCACCTAACTTAACGGTTGATATCCCAGCATTAATTGAACTTGCAAAAGAAACCAATACCCCGATCGCAGGTAAAGATTTTAAAACTGGTCAAACTTTGATGAAAACGATTTTAGCGCCAGGATTAGCTGCCCGCTCACTAGGTGTCAGTGGTTGGTTTTCTGATAATATTTTAGGTAACCGTGACGGTTTGGTTTTAGATGATCCAGATAATTTTAAAACGAAAGAGGTTTCAAAATTAGGAGTGTTGGAAGATATTTTCAAACCGGAACTCAACCCCGATTTATATGGCGATATGTACCATAAAATCAGAATTAACTATTATCCGCCACACGGTGATAACAAAGAGAGCTGGGATAATATCGACATTTTCGGTTGGTTGGGCTATAAAATGCAGATTAAAATAAACTTTCTTTGCCGCGATTCTATTCTGGCTGCACCGATCGTTTTGGATCTTGCCTTGTTTATGGATTTGGCTAAACGTGCCCACATGTCTGGCATTCAGGAATGGCTTTCATTCTATTTAAAATCGCCACAAACCATACCTGGCGTACCTGCAGAAAATGATATTTTTAAACAGTTGATTAAGCTTCAGAACACATTGCGTTACATCATGGGCGAAGAATTAATTACGCATTTAGGGCAGGATTACGAAGAAGAAGTTATAGAAACGGCATAGTGTTCTTTCACAAAATCATATCAACTTTCTTCGGCATTGGCTATATAGGCAAGGGCGCAGGTACAGTCGCCGCGGCGGCTACCTGCGCCATTTGGTGGCTTTTGCAAACAGAATATTCCAACCCTTATCTCTGGCCATTTCTATCAACAATACTGATTGTGCTGATGGGCATAATTTCCGGAGATGTAGTGGAGTCGGTTTGGGGAAAAGATCATGGGCGTGTAGTGATAGATGAGGTAGCAGGAATGGGCATTGCATTATTGCTTATTCCATTAAAGTGGCAATATTACATCATAGCATTCATCCTTTTCAGGTTTTTTGACATCGTAAAACCACTATATATCCGGCGTTTAGAGGCTTTGCCAGGCGGGTGGGGCGTAATGGCTGATGATGTGCTGGCTGGAATTTATGGCAATCTGGTACTGCAGTCTATCGTTTTGCTCGGGTTGTTTTAAGTATGGTCACGTTTTTCAAGGCACAAGCCTCATCGCTAACCGCTTCTGCAAGCGACTTTCTGATTACCGCTCTTTGCGTAAGCATTTTTGGGTTGTGGTTTGTGGCCGGAAGCATAATAGGTACCTTTTCTGGTGGCGTTGTCAATTTTTACATCAACCGGAACTGGGTATTCAATGCTGGTTTAAAGAACATTTACCCGCAGGTAATCAGATATATTTTGGTTTGGTTGGGTAATTTATTGCTGGTTACTTTATTTGTATACCTGCTTACCCGGTTTTTAAATCTCAATTATTTGCTCTCAAAAATGGCAGTTTCCATAGTGATGGGACTGAGCTACAATTACTATATGCAGAAGCAGTTTATTTTCCCACAAAATGAAAATTAGTTATTCATTTTTTCTATCTATATTTCTGTTAATTCACAGTTTATGTGCTAATGCACAGCAAACTATTGTTACAGGGACCGTTCGAGACGCCGTTACCAAAGAAACGCTGCCTTACGTGTCTGTTTTTTTTAAAGGGACAACCATTGGTACTCAAACCGACCTTAACGGGCACTACAGATTAAGTTCATCGGGCACCCCAACCGGATTAACTTTTAATTACGTGGGTTATGTTAGCGTTTCAAAAAACCTGCTTCCAAAAGTATCGCAGCAAATAGATGTAGCAATGTCGCCAGATGCGAAATCGCTTGACGAAGTAGTTGTTGTGGGTGGTAGAAAAATAAGATACCGCAATAAAGACAATCCTGCGGTAGAACTTATTCGCCAGGTAATTGTCCATAAGGATGAAAACCGGATTTCGAATTTTAACACCGCGTCCTTTCGTCAGTACGATAAAATGCTTTTCTCGATGAGCAATGTATCTGAAAAGTTTAAAAACAAAAAGATATTCAGAAATTATCAGTTCCTTTTCCAGGAGCAGGATTCTACCTTAATTGGCGGGAAAAATCTGCTACCCATCTACATCCAGGAGAAACTCACTGATAAGTATTTTGCCAATGATCCTACCAGGAATAAATCCGTCATCATTGGCGAAAAGCAGGTTAATTTCGATCAGCAGCTTATCGATAACAACGGAATGAAAGTCTATTTTGAGCGGATGTACCAGGATATTGATATCTATAAAAACAATATTTCGGTCATCAGTAATGAGTTTTTGAGTCCGATAGCAAACGCTGCGCCAACCTTTTACAAATTTTTTATTACAGATACCATAAAAACCGGAAATCATCAAGTGATTGAACTTTCTTTTACCCCAAGAAATACCACCGATATGCTATTCGAGGGAAAATTGTATGTGAGCAATGATGCGCACTACGCTGTCACCGGAGTAAGCATGGGGGTAAATAAAAATATCAACCTGAATTTTGTAAGGGCTTTGAAGATTGATATTGATTTCGAACCTACAGATTCGGGCAAATACAGTTTGAGCAGAAGCAAGCTTATCGCCGATTTTGGTATTGGCAAAACTAAAGGTATCGGTTTTACAGGTGAGCGTTCATCAACGTACAAAAATTACCAGTATGATGTTAAGCTGGCGGATACTGTTTTTCAGGGCAAAAGCGTTGTTTCCGTTGCCGGAGCAGATACAAGAGACGAGAAATACTGGGAAACGAATCGATTAGACCCCTTATCAAAAGAGCAGGCGAAGATTTACCGCAACATTGATACACTTCAAAAAATTCCCTCTTTTCAGCGAACCATAAAAATTGCAACCCTGCTTTTTGCGGGTTACGGCAACCTTGGTCCATACGAAATCGGCCCGATAAATACTTTTTACAGCTTTAACAATGTAGAAGGTTTTCGCTTACGTTTCGGCGGGAGAACAACGCCTGAGTTGAGCAAGCGGTTCTACTTCGAAAACTACGCGGCATATGGTTTCAAGGATGAGAAGTGGAAATTTTTTCTTTCAGGAACCTATTCGTTAAATAATAAATCCATCTATCAGTTTCCACAAAATTATGTGCGGGCAAGTTTCCAGCGGGATACCAAAATTCCGGGTCAGGAGCTTCAGTTTGTGCAGGAAGATAACTTTTTGCTGTCTTTTAAGCGTGGCGTAAATGATATGCTGCTTTACAATGATTTTTACCGGCTGGATTATGTTCATGAATATGAAAATCATTTTTCTTACGCACTTGGCTTTAAAAAATGGAGCCAGACTCCGGCCGGAGGGTTATCTTATCAAACCAATTCTGCAGAACCTGTTAACCGATTAACCACCAGCGAACTTTTTTTGGCCCTGCGTTATGCCCCAAATGAGAAGTTTATTCAGGGCAAAATTTACAGATCGCCCATTCCTGATCGTTACCCTGTTTTCAACCTGCGTTATACAGCCGGAATTAAGGGCTTATTGGGTGGCGAATACAATTACCACAACATAACAGGAACAGTTGATAAACGTTTTTACCTTTCCCAGCTGGGCTACAGTGATGTCACTTTTGAGGGAAGCTATATTGCGGGTAAAGTTCCATTTCCGTTATTGGCCATTCACAGAGCAAACCAAACTTATGCTTACCAGCTTAATTCTTATAACCTAATGAACTTTCTGGAGTTTGTGAGCGATCATTATGTCAGCATCAATATCGATCATAATTTTAATGGTTTTTTCTTTAACAAGCTGCCGTTAATTAAGAAATTAAAGTTGCGGGAGGTATTTTCCGTTAAAGCACTTTATGGTGGTTTAAGGGTTGAGAACGATCCGGCAATCGGGGCAGGAATTTACCAGCTTCCCAAGTTTGATAATGGTTTACAAAGAACGTATTCGTTGGCCAACGATCCTTATATTGAAGGAAGTGTGGGGATTGGGAATATCTTCAAATTATTGCGGGTGGATATGGTTCGGCGTTTTACCTATCTCGATAATCCGGAAGTTTCTAAATGGGGAGTAAGAGCGAGGGTTAAATTTGATTTTTAAACAAAATATTATGCAGAGCGTAAAATTGAGAGATCGCCTACAGTTGGGCATCTACAACGTTATAAATCCTTTTGTCAGGGGGCTTATTAGAATCGGGCTGACACCTAATGCGGTAACTACGATTGGCCTTGCTTTAAATATAGGCGTAGCCGTGATTTTTGTACTAGGGGCTGAAAAATCCAATCGTGGCGACATGTCATACATCGGATGGGGAGGTGCGCTGGTACTTTTCGCCGGATTATTCGATATGCTTGACGGCCAGGTAGCCCGATTAGGAAACATGAGCTCGAAGTTTGGCGCTTTGTACGATTCTGTTCTGGATCGTTACAGCGAAATGATTATGTTTCTCGGCATTTGCTATTACCTGGTTGCACACCATTATTTTTTGAGTTCACTTTTTGCGTTTATCGCTTTAATTGGTTCTATGATGGTGAGTTACACCCGTGCCCGTGCAGAGGGTCTGGGGGTAGAGTGCAAAGGTGGCTTAATGCAACGCCCGGAAAGAGTGGTAACCATCGGTGTTTTTGCCATAGCAAGTGGTATTGCCGGGCATTTTATTGGGGGTGATTATAAAATCTATATACCTGGCATTTCTTTTCATGTGTTCGAAACGATGTCGATTTTTACATTGCCAATTACTTTAATGGCTTTTCTCACCAATATAACCGCCATAAAAAGGCTTCAGGAGGCGAAAAAAGGGTTAGACGAACAGGAGAAAAATGAGAAAGGCGGTAATAGCCAGGCGGCTTTTGTTGCAGGGATTTTAGTTTTATTAACATTGGGCTTCGCATCACCTTCAAAAGTGTTGGCTCAGGGCGCAGATCCGTCGCCGCTCGTTTTTCCGCTGCCTCAGGGAATTTCCAATCAGCTTTTTTATCTCCAGCGTGATCCAAATACCAACAGCATCATTTGCCAGTTAAACGTAGATAAACATGGAGAGGTAGTTAAAGATAAGCCTGTAAATGTTTTCTGGATACGTTATGCAGACAAGGGTGAAAAGAAGGAACTCAGTTACATTCAGCGGAAATTTGCCTATGGAATAATCAGCAAAGACCTGGGTAACGGTCAGTTCGAACTTCGGTTTACATCGCACAAAAAGCTGCCAATGTACCTCAGTAAATCAGTGCTTGATAAAAAATACCATGTCTACGCAACCATTAATGATAAAAAAATGGAACTGGAACGCATTTTTTTAAGAATTGATGGTGGTTCTTTTTGGTTCCCTAATGTGAAATATGTCGAAATTAAAGGCCGCGATGCCTCAGTGCCATCAAAGCAAATAACAGAAAGAATTAAAGTTTAGCTAGCATGAAAAAGAATTTCGTTTCGAATTCAACTGAATCCATCAGGATGTTTAAAAGCGATTTTATGGAAAGCCTGTCGAAAGTCCGCTATTATGTCCCCTTAATCGTTTATATTCCGGTCATTGCATTTCTGTCTTACCAGTCGCTCTGGTTAGAACAAATGCCGGTATTTCATTTTGTCGGTTGGTTTTTATTAGGACTGGGCATCTGGACAATCACTGAATATGTTTTGCATAGATATGTTTTTCATTTTGAACCTAAAGCGGCATGGGGACAAAAAATTCACTTTATTTTTCATGGTGTTCACCACGATTATCCAAATGATTCAAAACGTTTAGTGATGCCGCCTTCCGCCAGTATTCCGATGGCAATGGGCTTTTATTTTCTATTCGAATGGCTACTTCCTCAAAACTGCAATTATCCTTTTTTTGCAGGATTTATGATTGGTTATTTATTCTACGATATGGTTCATTACGCCCTTCATCATGCTAATTTTAAAAGTGGCTTTTGGAAAAAATTAAAACACCACCATATGTTACACCATTATTCCGATGCCACGAAGGGTTATGGCGTAAGCTGGACTTTCTGGGATCATATTTTCAGATCAAATTTTGAGAAGAAGTAGGATGGGAGATCAGTTTTTTAACAGAAATCTTTACCGCTTGAACGATATTTATACCACCTCGTTCGTCTCGGTAGCTTATTTATTGCTTTCTTACTTTCTCGTTGGTTTTAAATTCGATCAACTCGTATTGGTTTTGATTTTCAACCTGATGTTTTACTTATTGGATAGCACGAGGAGATTCATTATCGGCTTTTCAATTTTCATCGTTTACTGGATCTTGTTCGACTACATGAAGGCTTTTCCAAATTACCTGTACAATCGGGTGCATATTGAGGATTTATATGATGCAGAAAAAAAGATTTTTGGCATTAACGTTCATGGATTGATTTTAACACCTAATGAGTTTTGGAAGATCTATAGCAATAGCTTTTTAGATATCTTGTCAGGTATATTCTATCTGATGTGGGTTCCTGTTCCGCTGGTTTTTGCCATCTTTCTATTTTTTAAAAATAAGCACCAGTTTTTGTTGTTCTCCCTGGTATTTGTCTGGGTAAATTTAATAGGATTTGTAATTTACTATCTTTATCCGGCTGCCCCACCATGGTATGTACAAGAACATGGCTTCAAATTTATAGCCCAAACCCGTGGCAATACGGCGGGGCTAGCCCGGTTCGATAGCTATTTCAATATTTCTCTTTTCAAAGGAATTTATAGTAAAGGCTCAAATGTTTTTGCCGCAATGCCCTCCTTGCATTCTGCATATCCTGTAATTGTATTCTATTTCGGTTTGAAAAACAGACGCGGAATGATCAACCTGTTCTTTCTGATCGTAATGCTCGGTATATGGTTTTCCGCCATTTACTCTTCTCACCACTACACGTTGGACGTATTAGGAGGGATTGGCTGCGCAGGAATTGGAATATTTACTTTTCGAATGGCTGCTCGCAAGACGCAATTTGGTAAGATGATTATCTCATTTGAAAGACGATTGACGAAAAGAAAAAATGCATTACAATCCGAAATAAACCATACCATAATATCCAAAAAATGATTCCATAAACCAGAATCCAGCAATAACTCTTGTTTTACTAAACAAATAATACATATTACTATGAAATTCACTTTGAAAAAAGATTATTCAATATTAACCTTAATCCGCTATATACTTTACGCGCTACTGGTGTTTCTCCTTGCCGAATTTATTAGATACGACGCATTGCAGGCCTCACTTGAAAGACGATTTTCGGAAGACTCTTACACTGAATTGGCCCAGACCGGCTTACTTGTATTATCTGCATCTCTTTCTTTAGCAATCTTCTTTAAAGGCCAAAGGTATCGATACCTAGGGTTTATGCTGGCCACAATTTCGATGGTCTCTATTATAAGAGAACAGGATGTCTACTTTGAACAATACTTTGGCCGTACAACCTGGTTTTATCCTGTTTTAGTCATTCTTTTTACAGCAGTAATTCTCTTGATCAGGAATCGCAAAAAAGTGATTTCTGAATTAAACTCTTTTGTAAAACTTTCCTCTTCAGGAATGCTGATGTTAGGATTCATAACTACGTTTGTGTTCTCCAGGTTATTCGGACGAAAGATATTTTGGCATGCAGTAATGGAAGGTCAGTATTTTAGAGCAGTAAAGAACGCAGCAGAAGAATGTCTGGAGTTGTATGGGTATCTGCTTATCCTGATCGGGATAATCGAACTCGCGCTAGAGGAATTTTACCCGACAACTAAAAACAGCCAACATTCTCAACTCCCTAACCTTTCATAATATCATAAATACCGGTGCATATCGCAATAATACAAAATAGATCCGTTATCTGATTTGTATTCCATATGTTAGAACAACAGCCAGGAAACGATAGGTTAATTATGATGCTCGGAACCGATTACAGGTAAGTCATCTGATTAATTATACCAGCGGAATTCTTTATTTAATTTACTGGCCCATGAGAACGACGAAGTTATGCTAGAGAACCTCCATGGATGAAAGACTACTTGAACCCTTAGATCTGAATGAAACCTTCAAATACATTTTTACTCAAAGTTATATTTACATTTCTTTTCATAATAACAATTACGTTTTTCAAGTTGACAGATCATACCATTCGGTATTACATTTCTTAATGAGGAGTGATAGTAAAAAGCCATATCTAAGGTCTGCAGGTTGCCGTTATGGAAGGATAAATGGAACACATTAAATCATTTGGACTTATAATGTAGAAAAACGTGTCGGCATTAATAGACTGGAAATACCCTGCTATCATCAGCTTAGTCAAAAATTATTCTGCTAAGCTGATGAGCGAAATGCTATTGTCTTTTTAAACCCATTTGCACTTTGTCAGAAAATACGTGAACAACATTCGAAAGCTCAAAGCCTCAAAGAACAAGACGGATGCTGTATCTTATATGAATTATAATGTTGAGCAAGGACTAATAATCGGGTGATAAAATATAATTCAATGTTGTTGTTGCGTATCTGCTAAAAACCTCGTTTAACTCTATATGAACGATCTGAAACCTCCGCTTCTTTATTTTTTATGTTCGCTTTTAATGATCAGCTTTGCGTTGATAATGTATTTTTTGTTTTCGGGTATGGACTGGGGACGGTTTTTCGATGCCGCTTCTATATTTCTCCCAATAGTTATAGGACTACTGCTTAGCCTGGTCATTTTCTTGATCGCGATTTATATATTCAGGAAAGCTTTTTTCTTTAACCGGAAAAAGGAACATATCCGTTATCTTTGAATTTATTTTATCACGTCTGATTTTTATCGAAAAAATCAAACTTAACTTATTGCCAAACCATTTATTTATGCGCTCAAAAATAATAGCTCTTACTTCCGTTCTTTTTCTATTTTCCTTTAACTTGTTTGCACAACTTACCGTTCCCCATCTGTCTGGAAAACTGACCATCAACATGAAAGAGGGGCTGATCAAAGCCGAGTTTAACCTGTCCAATCTCCCTAAGCTGGATACAGGCTTTAGGGTCTTTTTAAATAGGGGGATGAACATGAAGTTCATCAAGGACAGTACCGGTGTCCTGCGGTATAATGACTCGCCGGGGGATGATGTATTAAAGTACAGGATGCACAATGGGAAAGATTATATCCCACTTCCCGGTTCATTGAGGGTTGTTTATTCTGGAGCTTTTCCGGTCTATACCGATACGCTTAGCTTTTTTGACTATCAGGGCGTGATTGCTTTTAACGGGAAGACTTTAAGGGCAGCAGATTCCGGATGCTGGTATCCGGTGATTTATGATACGAGAAACGATCGCGAAATTGCCGCTGTCAGCTACGATATTCAGGTGGAGTGTCAGGATTGCAAGACGCTTTACCTGAATGGTTCTGCCGCAAAACCGGGACCAATTGCCAGCTTCACCAGTAAAATGCCCTATAAACTGCTTCTGTTTGCCGGCGATTATCAGAAACAGGAATTTGACGGCAGCGACTTTCTAAATGCGGAAATGCCCGTACCCGTGGCAACTGCATTTAACAAGCAGATCAACCAGATCAAGCGTTTCTATGAGAAAACCCTCGGGCTACCTTATCAGCAAAAGATTTCATTTGTTCAGCATAAGGCCGTCGAGCCATTTGGTCCCAACCGTTCCTGGGGATTTGTGACTTTTCCCAGCATAGCGGTAGCAGGCGGCCGTTTTAATCAGCAGATCGATATGCGGACAGGCAAATTCAATCACATCATCAAATACTCTTTTTATGCACATGAACTGGGCCATTATTATTTCGGAACCCAGCTCATTCCCAATGCTGCCTTGAAGTGGTTCTTTTTGGAATCTACTGCTGAATATATGTCCCTAAAAGCTGCCGAGCATGAATACGGAAAGGATTCCACGACAGCTTACATTGCCAATGCAAAGAAACTGCTTGGGCAGAAAAAGATAACGCCTTTATCGAAAATTAACGCAGCAGGTGAAATTGATGAGCTTTACCGTTACACTTATGGCCCTATGATCTTGCTTGCCTTTGAGCGGACTTTTGGAGAGCAGAAGACCTATAAACTGCTGAAAGCGGCCCTGAAGCACAAAGGAGAACGCACAGACTATAAGTTCCTGTCGAAGTTGGCACGTCAGGCTGGTGTCTCTGAAAAGGAATGGCTGATTTTTGAGCAAAAAATTATTTCTCTTGAAGAAACGACCCAGATTTTCCCTTTTTTGGTCAATGAAAAGACCGGTAAAGAATAAAATTGCTGACCGTTACAGCTAAAATAGCGGGTAAATGTAACCATCATTATTCTCTCCAGGCAAGATTAGGAGCTCTTTAAATTTAAAAAATAAATAAGCATACAGATTATTCTGATTCATCATCATGAAGTAACAGTCAATTGATTTACACAACGCCCTGATACAAAATAAATAACCTAACTACTTAATTTAAATTCTATCTCCATGCTTAATCGTTCCAAATTCTTGCTGTTATCATTTGTCGTGCTACTTCCCTTTTCTCTTTTCTCCCAGGCTTCTAAAATCGACTCAAACTCAGGGTCCGACCCAAAACAAATATATAAAAAAAGGAATTCCGCTTGACCTAAATCATTTTGCAAAGCGTGCTAAAGATACTGGCGAGTGGAAGGAGGATGAACTAAAGGAAAAAGATGTGTTGCACATGTTGAAAGAGAAGTTTAGCACTGTCTCATTTGAAAATGTAAAGGAAGATGTGAGACCATTTATTAAAGATGACAGAATGCTGGAAATCTGGAGTGAGCAATACTTCATGGATCTGTTGGACAGGATGAAATTTCAATAGCTGGCGATGAGTCTGTATTTTGGTTTTTGGCAAGGGCAATCTGGGCAAAAATGGTCGCCGTTCCGCATTTAAACTGTCACCCCGTTTCGCCGAAATGCACATCCCATCACGTTCATAGGTTTGTATAGGCTGAATATGAACAGACAACCTGGGCAGCAATAAAAGGCGAGAAGGCACCTAACCGTATCTATGCAGTGGCTTGGGGTGTTGTTGAGCTGTTGCCAGATGTGGCTAAAAGAAAAACCACTTTGATTTTTCTAAGGTAAGATTGCTTTGTTAATTGTTTTAAGCTGATTTAAAAGCGCCTCATCTATTTCATCAATCCTCCAAATAAAGCATCATTCAGATCTACGAAATCCAGCTCTTATCATTTTCCAAATGGTGCACTCCATTTATCGTAAAAGATTTAGATTTCAGAGTATTGACAGGATTTGTCTGGTTTAAAACTTTACATATCCTGGTCATAAATTTGAGCAGAATATACCAACTCTAGGCATCAACCCAAAAAAACGCCCAGCCTTCTCAAACTGGACGCCAATTAACCACGGAAAAATGGTTATTGTTTCTGCTCTGTGCCAGCATCGGCCGGTGCGTTGGTGGTTTTATCGTGAGTAGTGTCGGCACTCAATGAATCTTGACCTGTTGTACTATCAGTATATTGATTCATTTCGTCAGCATTCTTCTCATCCGCCTGTTTGCCATTGCATGCACTTAGTGCCAGACCTAGTGCAACAGTTAATATAAAAATTTTCGTTTTCATAGTGTAAGGAGTTGTTGTAAGAATACAATCCGTTTAAAACAATAATGTTTTGATAACTTACCACCTGAGCCAAATAAATTTAGGCCAATTATCGCTCGAGGTGTTTAGGCTATTCTTGTTTGATGGAACTACTGCACTTACGGATCTTCTTTCGACACCTGCTGCATTAATACAAGATTCAAGCTGCTTGGCCTGATGAGGATTTCAAATGTGTTCAACCTGAAGATCTTGAGGTCATGGATCCATAGAGGGAAATCACGGTAGGTGCCGACATTATTGATTCAAAGGCGAATGAGGAGATAACAGGAACCGATTTTTAAGAATTCAACCGCATACCTTCAGCCATTTAAAATGAATATTATAGATCGGGCTGCTCAAATGGGTGCTGGTGTCCGGGTGGATGACCATGCTTTTGCAGGAATGGCAATTGAGCAAACGCTTTAAGATATGTTTAAGTTGCATACTGTTAGATCCTATAAGCTGGAATGAATATTTTTATGTTCCTCATCTATTCACTTACAGTTGGTGTCCCTATCCGCACACTTTCTCTACCGTATATCTACGAAAGGTAAAACCAATTGCGTACAACACTGGTTAGAATATATTGAAAATAGTCATACAACTGATCACGCATTTGCACATGGAAAACTATAGAATAGGAATAATTGGTTACGGTGGATTCGGAAAGTTTCTTCACCATTGGTTTGATAAGATGGAAAATACAAAGGTTGTTGCCATCGCTGAAACCGGTCAGCGCACCCATGATATTCCTGGCTGCAGGGTTTACTACGATTGGAAAGAGCTGCTTGGCGATCCGGACATCGATATTGTAAGTATTGTTACTCCACCGGGCTTACATGCGGAGATGGCATGCGAAGCAATGAAGGCAGGCAAACATGTCTTACTCGAAAAACCAGTAGCCATAACTGAAAAGACGGCAGAAGAAATTCTTAGAGTACAGAAAGAAACCGGCAAAATCATCACTGTAAATCACATGATCCGGTATAATAGCATCATGCAAAAAGTTAAAAAGCTGGGTGAAAGTGGTGCTTTTGGAGAATTAAGACATGTTGTGGTGAATAATTATGCCCAGGATGAGGCCTTGCCGATAGAACACTGGTTCTGGGATGAAGAGATGTCCGGTGGCATCCTGGTGGAACATGGTGTACATTTTTTTGATATTGTGAATTCACTAACCAAACAAAATTTTCAGCAGGTATTTGGAGCTTCACATCAACGGAACAGTAAGCAGCGCGACCGGGTAGCGGCTATGGTTGTATATGATGACGGGCTGATTGGTAATTATTATCATGCTTTCTCGGGACCGGGAATGTTTGAACAGACGACTATACAACTTGCATATGACCTGGCGAGAATAGAAATTGAAGGCTGGATGCCCTTGAAAGGAAAAATACACGCAATGGTAACTAACAAGACCAAGGCAGAAATCAGTGAGCTACCGGGTTGGATAATTCAAAAAAGTGAGTCATTGGAATCATCCGAAGACATGTCGAGACCTGAGGGATGGGGTAGCGCTAACAACAGCAAGGATACAGCCACCAAACTTTTTGGTGGAATTGCTTATCCCATAGATGAAGTGATTAGGGGTACTTTTGAAATTAATCAATCTAAAGGCGAGGTGTATGGGAAGTGTGTGCAATCTATATTGAGTGATCTGATACAAAAAATAGAGAATAAAGACCATAAACTTAAGGTAACCATAGAAGATGGTGTTTTAGCCTTGAAAATTGCACTTTTAGCCTCTGGATAAGTTCAGGTTCTCTTTTTAGTGGTTCAGCTGATCTAAGCTGTATCTACCTTGTACATCCGTAATACCTACCTCAATAATTTCAAAAAGGCTGCAAAGCGCAATTCCTTTTGTAGTGGAATCAGGGGCTGATAATTCCATCCATATCAATAATTCTGAGACTAATGATGCAGAGACGGCATTTGCAATGGCTGATATTCAAAAAGCGATGGCAACATTGAAATTTGAATACAGATTTGCATTCCAGAAATTTTTTGAGGGATACAAATATGTAGAAATTGCCGAAGAGCTTGAGATGCCTGTTGGCACGGTCAAAACGTATATCCATCAGGCCAGATTGGGTTTAAAAAAGTATTTAACCAGGTACCGCGCTATGTAGGACTTATGATTTCAAGCGCCTCTGCACCAAAGAAACATACAATGAATTCTTGGTATGCAGCGGCTTTAATCTACCAACCTGCCTACCTTTTGGAGCATGTTTTCGATGTCAAATGGCTTTTGGATAAAGTCATCGGCGCTACACTCCGCCATTACACTGGCCAGATCGGTGTTTGCAGACATCATAACAACCGGAATTGCGGCGTAGATTGGATCGGACTTTAGTCGGTTGCAGACTTCACGGCCGTCGCCGTCGGGCAATCTGATGTCCAGCAGGAAGATACTGGGTAGGGTGGGTGAGCTGTTGAAGCTCGCGACATCGGCAAAACCCTGTACCTGGTAGCCTTCTTCAGAAAAAATAAAGGTGCATATTTCGCGGATATCCATATCATCCTCCAAAATGGTGATCTTTCTATTCATAAGGTAATATTTGTGTGTTTGTTAATTTACGCAAATGTGTTGCCAGTGGTTGTTTTGGGGATAATTTCAGGTAATTCACGCAAATATCTGGCATATTGCCAGTGCGATGCTTGGTGATGCGGTAGGGCTTAGCACCTGAGACGAAGATTCGAAGTTGCGGTGATGCATTACTTTCCCATATTCGTATGTGGACTATCGACGGGCCTGGACTCTGGTGAGCCCTTTTTTCGAGATAAATGGTCAGAATCACGATTAAAAAAACAGAGAGGAATTCGCTTTGCCAGTCCTGAAAGGTCTGGTTTGGTTTGGTAGACAGTTGAATCATTTTCACAGGGTCACTGATTTCCTACAATAATACTTGGCCTTCTGAATTTGATAGATTGAAATCTGAGTGCTTGGGTCTGAATTGCTTTTAATCAATGACCGGTCTTTTTAAAACTTGTTCCGATTATTTTTCCAGATTGTAACATTTCGAGTTTTATCTCTCCATTCGTCATCTCTGTAAACCTGAGTTCTCCGTCTGAGCCGCCCTGACGTATGGCTTTGAAACGATTGTTATTGATTGGAAAGAATCTCATATCCCATTTGACGGTCTGGGTATTATAGATCAGGTAACCTTCCAGGAACGAAATTTCCTGCTTTTCGTGATTATTATCCTTGTCGATGTAAATACCGACAAACTTGCTAACATCTGGCCAAGGCAACAATACCCTTTGAACGTATTCAACATCAATTGGCTTTTTGTCAAGTATCTGGTTAATTGTATTGAATGGATAGGCACCCATCTTGAAATTTTGCAAGGTGATGATTGTACGGTCTTTTCCCATGTTGTGATAAGTGAATGTGGAGTATCCATCCCAGCTTCCTGTGTGACCAAACGAGAGATTGTTACCACTGCTTGATAAATCAAGACCAAAACCATATGGAACAGACTTTCCATTACTTGTTTTAACCTGGCGGGTCATTAGGCTAAATTCTTCTGAGGTAAAAAAGGAATTGTTTTTAAGCACATTAAACCATTTAAAAATATCGGTTACTGTGGAATTTACCTTTGCGTTCCCAACGATACCATCAAGATAGTAAACCAGGCTGTCGCCATAATCCGGATTTTCGGAAGTGATTCTGTTAAATGAGTTTTTCTTCCAAACATATCCGGTGGCACGATTTCGAATGTTCTGTGGATGTTGACGACTGTTGTAGATGAACGTATGATTCATTTTAAGGGGTGAGAAAATATTTTTTTTCAAAAACTCTGCTAAGCTCATTCCCGAGACGCGCGATACGATAGTTGCTAAAAATGCATAATTGGTATTACAATACCTATGTCTGCTCCCGGGTGCAAACATCAGTGTATCCTTTCTTGTAGCGTAAAAACTGACTAAATCATCATTAGTGGCGATCTTACTATGGTTCAATCCTTTTGACATATCGATAAGGTATTCAGGTATGCCGCTGGTATGTCTCAGCAGATCATAAATGGTTACCCTGCCCCAATGTGCAAGTTCTGGAATAAATTTGCTAAGGCTGTCTTCATAGCTAAGGCGCCCTTTTCTATACAGTAATACAACAGCGGCGGCAGTAAACTGCTTCGAACAGGAGGCGAGGTCATAGAGGGTTTTGCTGCTGTTTTTCTTCATCATCTGGGTATCCTGGTAACCATAGCCTTTTGAAAGGATAATCTTTCCGCCTTCTGCTACAAGCGCAGTCCCATTGAACTGATTTTGAGCAAGCATCATACTGAACACACTGTCCAGTTTTTGTTTTGCCGCATCTTGAGAAAATGTGTTGAGGCTTAAAAGCAAGAAGGTAATCAGGGTAAGTGTACGATACATAATGATAAAGTCTTTTATGGTAGTCGCAGGAATGCTGAAAGTGTGGCAAACAATTGTTGATTTTGGAATTTGTATTCGTTAATTTCAGTCTTCTTGGGATGTAAGAGATAGGTATAATTTAGATGTCGATTAATAGAGATTTTTTGGAATCAACTAATTACACTGTGGGTAGCACAGTTATCACTCAAGTAATCATTAGCACGATTTGCGGTAATCTTAAAAAATAAAGTTTCGTTTTTTAGTGTTTTATGCACATCATCAAACCTGTTAAGCTGATGCCTTTTTCAAAATTGATTTCATGTTTTTTTGGACAACCGTCCTCAGCAACCGTTTATCATTTTATCTGGCCGTTCGACACAATTTCGCTATGCTTCGTCTGAGATGAATTATATTTGAGCATATTTGATAAGACAATGAAGAGATTAATTGGCCTGATGGTCACCATGGCGATCACAAATTTTTTATATGCACAAAGCTTTACCGGAAGCTGGTATGGTATACTTGAAGTTCCCGGTTCCAAATTACGCATTAACTTTCATGTCAAGGAGGCTGGAACAGGCTTTATCACCACCATGGATAGCCCGGATCAGGGAGCCAACGGCCTTCCGACAGACAAAACTACTGTTCAGGGAAAGGAAATCAGCATCGAAGCCTCCAAACTTGGACTCACATACAGGGGAAGCTTTGATCCAGAAAGCAATGAGCTCAAAGGAACCTTCACCCAGGGGCCCGGAAGTATTCCGCTCAATCTTTCAAGAACAAAAAAAAGCACTGAAAAAGTAATGGTGAAAAGGCCCCAGGAACCTGTGAATTTTCCATACCGACAAGAGGAGGTAAGCTTTAAAAACATAAGATCCGGCAATGAACTTTCCGGGACTTTAACATTGCCGAGTGATGGCAGGATGTCCAAGATCGTAATTATGATCTCCGGCTCAGGTCCGCAGGACAGGAATGAGGAAGCTGGACAATTTAAGCATAAACCTTTTTTGGTATGGAGTGACCACCTGACCAAAAAAGGGATCGCGGTACTGAGGTATGACGACAGGGGCGTTGGAAAATCAACAGGAAAATTCTCCGGTGCAACCTCGGCTGATTTTGCGGAGGATGTTCAGGCAGCGATTCAGTATATAAAGTCACGCCAGGATTTAAGATCACTTAAACTTGGGTTGGTCGGTCACAGCGAAGGTGGGATGATAGCTCCTATAGTCGCCACCAAGGACCCTTCTGTCAAATTCATTGTCCTGTTGGCGGGGCCAGGTATACCGATTTCCGAACTGATGGTTCAGCAGGGCAGAGACCAGATGATGATGTCTGGTCTGAGTGATTCCGCAATAGTTGCCAATTCTGCGATAAACCGTAAAATATATGCTGCAGCGGTTCAGCATCAAAAGCTGAACAATAATGATTTCAAAGAAAAACTGGATTCGGCTTTGGCGCAGGTATTTCGCGAAAACGCAGGGGCGACGGTCAGTGAGACTGTCGTTGCAGAACGGGTGAAAAGCACTTCAAAGCAATTAACTGACCCCTGGTTCCGATATTTTATAGCTTTTAACCCACAGACCTATCTGCAGAAATTGAGATGCCCGGTTTTGGCAATCAACGGAACACTGGATATGCAAGTATCCAGCGATAGTAATCTTGGCGGCATTCGTGAAAGTCTTTTAAAGGCGGGAAATAAAAAATTCGAGATATTCCCGATCAAAAACCTGAATCATTTACTACAGTTGTCTCAAACCGGTTCAGTTACAGAATATGCCCAGATTGAAGAAACTGTAAACCCGCAGGCCCTGGAAAAAGTAAGCTTCTGGATAGAAAAAATATGATGAAAATAAGGAGCTGGTTTTGGCCCCTCCAATTGCTTTTTTGGTTTCTAATTGGAGGGGTCAATTTCTGTGCACAGTATTTTTTTGGTGGGTTGGATCTGACGCTTGCTGTGCTGAATTTTACAGGCCTGTCTATTGGTGGGTTGATTTCCAGTACACTTTACCGAACTTATTTCCGTGGTGCTAAACTTAAAATAAGATGGAAGGGGATGATCTTTCACGTTCTGGCCTCATCATTATTCCAGTCATTGCTCTGGATGTTGATCATGCTGTTGCTCAGCTGGCCCTTTGCAAAAACCTACAGCATCGATTTCTTCAGGGTATTACTGAATCTGGTTCCGATTTACGTGATCATTTTTGCATGGAACCTGGTTTATCTGGGATATCACCTTATTCTCACCCACCACAGCAATGAGGTTGAAAGATGGAAACTGGAGTCTGAGTTCCAGAAAGCACAATTAGGGGCGCTAAAATCGCAGGTCAATCCTCACTTTATGTTCAATGCCATTAACAATATCCGTGCATTGATTTTGGAGAATCCGGTTCTGGCCAGGGATATGTTAACCAAGTTCGCAGAAATATTCAGGCATGCGCTCCAATATTCCAGTGAGCAGTTGATTACTATAGGAGAAGAGTTGCACGTATTGACCCATTATTTGGAGATTCATAAACTGCATTTCGAGGAACGGCTTAAATATAGCATTAATCTGCAGGAGCATTTGCAAAACCAAATGATACCCCCCATGGTTCTTCAGCTGCTGGTTGAAAATTCTATTAAACATGGAATTGGTATGAGTGTGGATGGCGGGGAAATTTTTATAGATATTTACAAACAACAAACTACTTTGATACTTCAGGTCAAAAATACCGGAAAGTTGTCTTCAGGCACCAACCTGGAGGGAAGCCTCGGCATTGGGCTCCAAAATATAAAAGAAAGGCTTTTGCTTACTTACGGCAACCATGCCAAACTGGATATGGCGGAAGAGTCTTCATTTGTAGTGGTTACGATAAGCATTGATAGATGATCAAGGTAGTGATTATTGAAGACTCGAGATTGGCCCGGTTAGAACTCAAAGCGCTTTTGGCCGAATTTCCGGATCTGGATGTCATGGGAGAAGCCGATTCGGTTAAAACTGCCATTGAACTGATCAATACCCTTTCTCCTGACTTGATTTTCCTGGATATTCACATGCCTGGGGGAAGCGGGTTTGATGTTTTATCAAATATTGAAGCTGTACCAATGGTAATCTTCACGACCGCATTTGATGCATATGCGCTTGAATCTTTTGAATACAACACAATAGATTATTTGCTCAAGCCCATTGTACCGGATAAACTGAAAAGGGCAATCCAAAAGTCGGAAACCTTCATGAAAAAAGATAAGGCCTTGGTAGCGGAAAGGAGGCTTGGCCTGAGCGATAAAATATTTATCAAAGACAGGAACTTAAGCTGGCTGGTTGAGATTAAGGAGATTCGAATGTGGGAGTCTCATGGTAATTATACACAGGTTTACTTCAATGGTTATCGTCCTTTGTTCCAACGAAGCCTGCAACAGATTTCTGATTGCCTCAAAGACGGACTATTTTTAAGGGCCAACCGTAGACAGCTTGTCAATACAGAATTTATTGCTGAAATTTTCAAAAATCCAGATGGAAAGCTGATTTTGAGGCTCTCTACAGGGGAAGAAGTGCCGGTTTCGAGAAGGCAGATGAGTAAGATTAAGTCGCTTTATTCAATATAAAAAGGCAACGGCTGATGTTGGTAATTCTCAGAGAAATGATTCGATGGGAATCTTGGTTTTTATCGTTCAGCGCTTATGTATTACTGTAATTTTTTTTAATGAGTGCAAAGTTCTTGGCTTGTTTTGGCTGGACAAGAATAAGGCTCTTTACGTATTCAAGTTCCGGGTCTCTATGGTTCAAATAATCTGCGATATCCGGATGGATAATGTGATCGGGAATTAGCCCCCTTCCGAATGGAATAGTGTTGATGCTGGTTACCAGCGAATATTTAATCAGAGGTATGCACCCTGTGGTCCATGTTTCGGGAAGGGTAAAATTCAGGAATCTGCCACTGGTATTCCCATAATAGCCCCCGCCGGTTTCCTCCCCAATGAATACAGCGCCGGTACAATGAATAACAATTGTCAATGCTGGAAATCCTAGAACATATCTTAACGTGGGCCTTGATTTTATTAAACTATGTTTTCACTGTGATGTAGATATTAATCCTTAAGAATAGGGGTGTAGAATAAATTATTGGGTTTTAGGTACACATTATTATTCCTGAAATCTATGATGGTGTTGAACCTTTTTAAGATTTTATTACCGATGTTTTCACTATGCTCGACATTTTCTATCTCCTGGGCTTGAATCGAAAGGGGAATCTGATACATTTCAAAATCTCCTAATTTCATCTTAGGTAACATGACCAATGTACTGATGATCTCTTTTCCGGTGGAGCCTACCGATGTAACTTTCCCTATTTTTTTCATGGCATCGTTGAGCCCGTGCTCCCTGGCAAATTTTTGCCCGATCACCAATAAACCGTCCGAACCCGTATCAAAATCAAACCAATCTTCGCTTTCGTTTCCATTTACGACCAACTTCAATTTCACGTAAGGTATCCCTTCTATTAATTTGAACTGGAGTCTGGAATATTGGGCAGATATTATTGGCAAGGATTGGTGAACCACAAGAATCTTTTTTTCATAATCGATTTCAATGATATTGTTTTCGAATGCAATCCATCCCAGTACCGCATCAAATGAAGGTTGTTGGTAATCAATGGATAGCAACGGGACAGCTTCCCATTTAAGATTATTGATTTCAATGGTGTTTCTTGAACTTTTTTCTACTCTCGCTATGCCATCTGCGCCTCCGTTTTCCTGACTTCCGTCTATTGCAACGGTCACTTTTTTATTCACCAGTGATGAGGTAATAACACAGGAACCAGCTCCAGTATCGAATAAGAAATCCAGCGGATCTGAATTATTGATTTTGCCTTTTAAATGAATGCGGTTATCTTTTGCAAGCGTGAATGGAATGGTGTCTGTTGTTTGAAGTATTTTTTTTATCCTTGAAAAAGTCATTTTAGGATCCAAAGATGGTATTGCTTTCTGATCTGTATTTATTTGGGTATAGGCTTTTTCAATTCCTTTTAGTAAGATAATAAAGTCGTATTTCCTGTTTGGCTTCACGAGAAATGAAATACTGTCAATATCTGAGTAAAACGTAATTCTCTTTTTACCGGTAAATGGATTTGTGATGAAAATGTCCGGTTTTACTTCTGGCGAAAATGACCATACTTCTTTATACTCGGCATTCCCTTCTTTGATGCTTAAGGTGGATATATTGCTTTTGAGTATTGGCAAGCTTTCCTGGGCTTTAATATACTGGCATGTAAATGTTAGCATCAGAACAATAGGGTTAAGAAACTTAATTTTCATAGAGTTGGTTTGAGGTTGGGTATTATCAATGTGATACTTCGCAGTATCGCTGACGATGGCAGCTATCGAACTCTTCAAAGGCTTTGTCAAGAAACAAATCGGATATAACTCCTTCATATGGCTTTCGGTCATGATCGGTTTTATCGCTATTCAGAGCTGTGCTGTATTTACTTCTTCATTTTAAATAATTCTGGTTATCAATGCGAGGGATTTTTCTTGAGCAAAAGTAATAATAATTTTATATCATAATAGTGTGATATATATTTGATGATTAGAATTTTTATTTTAGTTTGAATGTTATTTTCCAGAGGAGTTAAGGATAGCGAATATGAATTCAGTATCGATGTATTAAGGTTTACTATTGCCACTATCGTTAAAACCAATTGCACAAAAATCTGCACTATGCAGATTTAAAACAAAACAAGTGGTGTGGACGGGTTAAGCCAAAATAATTTAATTTGTTGTTGTTTGTAATGTTGAGACCGGCCGAGCTGATGGAAATTGAAAACAGGGTGAAAAGTAAAATGATTATGATCAGAATAAATTATATTGTATTGTTTTTGCTCATTTATAATATGAGTTTGTAGAATTACCTAGTATTGTGTCGAATGCCAATATTAAAGTTACCCAAAATTCGGGGATATAATAAGGCATTGATAAAACCTGCTTTCTTTGCGACGGACAATTTTAGATACAGTTATGTGATGGCTGTTTTTCGTAATTGTGGATTTGAGCAGGACAAAGAGTTAGATAGTCATGAATCTTTATAGGGAAAGAAAAATCAATTTTCAAAAAAGGCCGATTAGGTTTTCTTCAATCCTGCTAAGTGAAAATACAGATATGAAGTAGTGCTTGTATGTACGGAAACACGGCTGCATTCGTACATTTCGTTAGCTTAAACCAATTTTTCAAAGGTTGCCGTCGACAACTTATTGAAGAGAGGTTGAACGGATGAATAAATAATTCTCACATAAGAGAATTATCTTGTGTTTTATTATGATATCCCAATAACACCCTCTTTATTTGGACTTTAATAACCAAAATTCAGTTTAACGCTTTCACAAACCTGCACGTTTTACATTCAATTATCTAAGCAATCTTTCTAAACAAAGAGGGTGTTGACCAGCTCTGGAACAGAGGAATAATCTCTTTGCGATTCAGTCTTTGGGATATTGTATTTGTTTCTGACAGAACGCACAAAATTGAAGGCGGCCTTTGGGTAAAAGGTGGGAAATTACCATCGTGCTCCTTCAACCAGTCGTGCATCTGGGCTGCAGAAGTAGACGGCTAAAGGATAAGCTTTTCCCGAACGAACTCCTCATAGGCATCAAGGGAACATTTTCTCCCCAGTGGCGCTTCTAGCTGTTGAAAATAAGCTTCCTCTCTCAAAAGCAATAGACGTTTAACGATACACCAGTCCATAACCAGGTGCTCGGCAATCTTCTGATGGAAAAACCTGCTCTTTCCATTTGGTGAACTTCATGATAGATCATAAGTTTGTTTAAATTATAGTTCATTGAATCCCTTGTATTTTGTGGTGAAAGACAAAGGTTATGTCAGGATTAAAAATATAAGTGCGAGAAGAATCAAGGTTATAAATCATTTCCCGGCTTTAAGCAAGTAGGGGGTACTTGTGGACTAAGTTTTTGCGCACGAGCAGACTTAGAATAATTTCTGAATCATTTTTTGTTACCCTAAGATTCCTTTACGGTCTGGTCAAAACAGGATCGCATCTGCTCCATAATCCAACGAGTATTTAAGCTTTTTAGCGTTTGAAGCTGAGGTGATGATGACGGGTAGGTGTTTTAAATTTCTTTCTTGTTTGATGTAATGGCATAGTTCTCGTCCATCGAAATCCCCCAGTTGTATGTCCAGGACCAGCAGATCAGGTTTCCAGTTTCTCGCTTGAGTCAGTAGACTTTCCGCTTTAGTCAGTCCCATTACGATATGACCGTCCATCTCCATCGTAATTTTCAGGACCTCCATGTTGGAGATTTCGTCCTCGACGATCAGGATTTTCTTTCTCATAGAATCTTGTTATTGATATAGGCTTTATTTATATGGATAATAAAATCAGGCCTTTTGTCTCATAACTTTTTTGAGCACCCTAACTCAAAGCTCTTCCATTGTTTTTTCGGGATCTGTTTTCGTAGGATTACCTTTCCCTTCTATCTTTTTCTCATCATGGACGTTTCTTTTGATCAACCAGATCATTAATCCAGCGATAGCCAACGCGACCACTGCCACCACAAAATAGTCTATCTTCATCTTGATGCAATTAGTTGCAACGCAAGGATTCGAACCTTTGAAGCCCCATGTTACTAGCGCGCTGCCTGGAAATAGATCATCTACTCCGATGTGAAGGTAGCACAGAACCATGACCCATGCAATTAAAAGTCATAAGTTAATGTTGGCTTAATATGGACAGTGTTTAAGGAACTGATGCTACTAACTTAATTGAAGGATCACTGATGCTAGAGCTTGGATTCAACGTAATGCTGATTTGGCGTGGCCATCCATTCCGAGAGTCAATATGATGATGACCAATGATAGCTATAGGGGTCTGCTCATTTCACGCCCGAAATGCAGTTTTCGGTCACTTATTAGCGGAGTAGGAGCTCCAAAGTGTGCTCTTTCTGTTTGGTGTTTAAGTTTGCCGCTGAGTTCTTTCGGGTAGCTTTGCCAATAATTAAGCGCTTTGTAGCTAAGGGACTTATCGGGCTGAAAGGCTGAGATTGAGACAATCAGTTTGGTTGGGATGGATATCGGTAACACGGTAGCATGGACTTACGCATGTTATCCTTCGGAGATCAATGATCTCGTTCTTTCCGAATCATTTGTTCCGGGTTTTGGGCTTGAAAAAATGTTGAATCCTGCAACTGGGACTTTTGGTATCTTGGATTTCATATGCAAAGAGGCTTTTCACTGTTACCTGTTTAAAAGCATTCGATGGTAAAAATATAAGTCCATTATTTATCTTTACACCCGCGCATTTTAATCGCTCAAGATGTAAAGAAAAAACCTTAAAAAAGACAGTAGTCGATTATGAATGCTGAGCTAAGCTATTCAGCATCACATCATCATTTAGATTTAGCGTAAATCCCTTTTTTAGCCCAATTAGTGTGCTTTTTAGGGTTGCTGGTAAAGTTCTTTAACACTTGTTTATCAACGTTATAGCCGATGATTAAAACGATCATATCTAAAAAAAATAAAATAATGATGGCAATGTCACTCGTGTGCATAGTTTTCGAAAAGGATTGTTTGCAGATTCAGTTTTGAGGTTTTTTAAACCTCCTGATTGCAAGTTGTAATTTATTAATTTCAGAGTGAATGCACTGGCATTACTTTTAAATAATTCGCTTTTTCTTATTTTTTAAGCCGATAGATACTTTGGTGCGTATCAGCGCTTGTAACTGATTATAAGCCCTGGCACCTTGTTCTGCTTTTCGGAGAAGATCATAAGCCTCATTGTACGAAGTTTGTAATTCGAACGACACTTCCTGCCATTGGCAGGTTAAATCATCATTTTCTTCAGAGAGTTGACCCAAACCTTCCAAAAGTTTTCGATGCATACTTCTATCAATCCCTATTGCCAAAATTAAGTTGTTTATAAAAATCCTGAGGCTCAATGCTAAAAATAAGCCTCAGGATCAATCATATCTGTTATTTCAAAAAAACTTTTCTGACCGCTTTATTTGCGGCATCTAAGATGTAAAACGCTCCATCTTTATCGACAACAATATCCGCCATGTGATCGCCTATTTTTGCGGCAGACAATGTACCATCTTGATACCCCCGACTTCCTTTCAGAACGGTAGTTACCATAACGGTTGTCATATCTACCGCTCTAATGGCATAGTTATTCCCATCACCGACATACATCTTATTACCAACGATTACCACTCCGCCGGTTATGCCGTTAAACATCACGTTAAATCCCCTTCCATCCTGATACCCAGCCTCAGCGTTACCTGCATAGTTATTAGATCGGTTGCCACCGGCTTCCAGTAACAATATCCCGTTATTACTGTTGATGTTCTGATCTGAATGGTATAAATTACCATTTGGCGTTACTGCGGGGACTGTTGTTACCCAACTTGGTCCTGTGATGGTGGTCACGCTTCCGGTTGCGTTAACTTTCCTCATTCCACCACCAAAGGCTGATACACCTACGTATAATGTTCCGCTATCATCAACGGTCATTTTACTTGGCGCAAAACCTGAGGCAAATATGGTGCTTTGGCCAGCTGGTGTGATTTTTCTAATGTTGTTTGTGCTCAGATCGCCAACATAAATGTTATTTTGTTTGTCAATGGTAATTCCAGATGGATTATTGAAAGTAATATTTACCCCATTTGATTGCAAAACACTTACCACCCCAGCTGGTGTAATCTTCTTCACTACTTTATTTGCCGGATCTGCAACGTAAATATTATCATTTTGATCAATGGCCATTGCAGTCATAAAACTACCAAAAACATTACTGTTAGGGCCTCCTGCGAAAGTCGTTATTCCTGCTCTTCTAAATGGTTGTGGTGCTAAGGCTTCCTGACTGCCAACTACTACCTTCAAATCTCCTGTGCTTAAATTTGTGGGCGCATCTAACACCAAAGTATTTTCTGTGGCTGTCTTTACAGTCGTCAAAATACCATTGAAGTAAACTCTATTATCTGAAGGCGTACTACTGAAACCTGAACCTTTAATGGTTACCGTGGTTCCGGTTAATCCATTATCTGGGGTAAGTGATATGATACCCAAATTTTGGTCTTTGAACTGCGGGCCTGTAGTTGCTTGATCGTTGACCACTACACGAACCACACCACTGCCGGTACCACCAGGAATGGTTAACTTAATTTGACTGGCATTCACTGAGGTAATAGGTATTTCAACATTGTTGATGAATACTTTGTTTTCATCTAAAACCTGACTAAACATGGCCCCTGAAATTGTCATTTCTGCACCTTTAGGACCACTTAGTGGTGAAACTGCACTAATATTTGGTGCCTCGACGACAGTAAATGCCGGACCAGTTGTTTTTTGCCCGTTAATGCTTACCGATAATGGCCCGGTACTTACGCCTTCTGGTGCAGTTACCACCAATTCGCTCGCACTTGAACTGATCACGACCGCTTGTTTACCATTAAAATCAACCACGTTACCGGTTACCAAAGTTTCAAAACCCTCTCCTTTGATTACAACTCGGGTATTCTTACCACCGCTTAAAGGTTTAATGCTGCTTATCGCCTGATAGGTAAAATTCTTCCCTCTTGATTCCAATCCATCAACTTTTACCGTAATGGCACCAAAACCCGCATCGTCAGGCACTTCGGCCACAATCATCGTATCAGAAACACTCACCACCAGAGCAGGTTTCCCGTTAATTAATACCGTTGCCGGGCCTTTAATGCTTCCAAATCCAGTTCCGGTAATTTTTATCTGCGAACCTGCCGGGCCATTTGCAGGGAAAACATCAGCGATGCTTAAACTCTGGTAAGTATAAGCGCCTACCTCGTAAAGCTCACTATTATGTTTCAGCGAAAGGCCCCCTGTACTTCCGCCCTCGGGTATTCGCAATACAATAACGGTCGCCGTTGCGCTAATTATCTCGGCATTTTTGCCCGCTATACTTGCACTATATTCACCCACAGAAGTACCAAATCCTTCGCCCTCTATGGTTACCAAAGTACCTGCTTTACCACTATTTGGGTAAAAACTGATTATTTTGAAAGGCACTGGGGGAATTTCGTTCTTGTCTTTTTTACAAGCACCAATTGACAGTGTAAAAATCAGCATTAAGCCAATGCTCAAATTCCATTTACTTTTTTTCGTTTTCATATTTGTTATATGATGTAATTAAAATGTATATCTTAAGCCAAACTGCATTTGCGCTCTGGATGCGAAATAATCTATGCTGTAAGGCATGCCAGGGTTATTGAAAGTAAATACCGGATAGTTACCTGCGTTTTGTTGTGGTGGGAAAAGCGAAGGTGTTAAGCCCACACTACTGGTGGAATTGAAGGTATTTGGCGAGAAATACTGGATGCCCCAATCCTTGTTTACAAAATTGGTCAGGTTGGTTATATCTATGGTCATACTTACCGACTGTTTCTTGCTTCTGTTCACGTAAAGCTCGTGTGCAATATGAAGATCGGCTTGGATATTCCACGGTGTACGTCCTTCGTTGCGCCCTGTGAACTGGCCTCTTCTGCTTCTTAAATATTCGTTACCATCGATAAACTGATTAAATGTACTAGCTTGTTGCAGGGCTGTTTTTCCGGCAATGTCTTTAAAGTAAAGCGAAGCCTCGCTAGCCTGCGGAATATACGCTAAAGACACTTGTTGCGGTAAACCTTGGATACTGTTATTTACGATGCCATAAGTAAATGGACTGCCGGATTGTGCACTGAAAAATAGGTTGATATTTGTTTTGCCAGCCTTTTTCCAGCTCTGCTGATAACCAATGGTTGCTATGATACGATTCCTAACATCGAAATTACTATAGGCTAAACCCGGATTATTAGGTACCAACGCCTGGTTTAACTGCCAATTGCTTTCCATCGAGTTACGTACGCCATTGCTCAAATCTTTAGATTGACCATAAGTGTAGGAAGTACTTACATTCAATTTCTGAAAAAAATTTTTAGCAATTGTTGCGGTAATGTTGTACCTGTAACCTTGGTTGGTGTTGCTTAATAAATAGATGTTCGAGAAACGATTATCCACCGTACCGCTGTAAACCGGTTGCTCCAGATTTTTATCGTAACCATAATACAATGGATTGTCCTGTGTGTTTAGTTGCTGAAAAAGTATGTCTTTGATGTTCTTGGTGTACATTCCTTCTAATGTAAAACGCCAATTGGTTTCAGTCTCGTAATCGATACCCAAACTACCACGCAGTACCTGTGGCATTACAAAGCCATTATCTACCAAATCTATTTGCGTACGGCCGCTGTTTGGATTATTGATTACCGAACCGTTCTGCTCAACAAAATTTCCAATACCATTAGGGTTAGGTTTGATGGCATCGCTACCCGGGACAAAAGGTTTCTGGTCTGCTCGTTGATCGATGGCGCCAAAAGTGTCGCCAGTATTATAGTAGGCATATGCCAACCATGCAAATGGTATACGACCTGTGAATATACCCACACCTCCTCTAAAAACCAGTTTCTGATTACCCAGGGCATCGTACCTGAAACCCACACGTGGCGAGAGTTGCACCCTATTCAAAAAATCATTTTTGATGCGATTTAATGGTGTGTAAGTAAAGGTCGAACCAAAATTTGGATCGGCGTTAATGGTGCTTAACTTTTCGCTTAATTTGGGCATTTGCGGCAAATGCGACATATCGGCTCTTAAACCTGGCGTAACCTTAAATCTATCGCTTACGCGGATTTCATCCTGTAGGTAAATGCTGTACATATTTACACTGAAATCCGCCGTTGGATTATTTAACAGATGATCTCTGGTATTATTGTTATAGTTATAACTTCCGCTCACACGGTAAGGATTGTTGACGATAAAGTCTTCGATACTTAAATAATTTACACGACCATTCCACGAATTTACAAAACCATAGTCGATGTTGTAAAGTTCGTTGTGTGTACCAAAAAGAAACTTGTGCCTACCTTTTACCCAATTTAAGTTGGCGGTAAGTTCGAGGGTTTTTTGCTTCATATTAAAAATACTGGCTTCCCTGTCTGTTCCTAGATAAATGGTTGTACCCGGTGTACGGCCCATAATTTGCACTTGTGGTAAGCTTGGGTCGCTCAAAGGATTACGGCTGTCGTTCACCTGAGTGTAACCTATTACCACATTACCCGAAAGCTCGTTATTAAATCGGCTTTTTAGTTCGGCAACCGTACTGCTTTGGTTGTTCTTTTGCTCAAAGGCCATGCTGCTAAAACGGAAGTCCTGCTGGTCACGGTCCATATGTGTAGCTTTACTGAAAATGGTGTTATTACGTACCGCGAGCTGATGTTTATCGCCAATGTTCCAATCTAACCTGTTGAAAAACTTTTGAGATTTACTCCAATTGGTATACACACCAGCAGTACCTGCATCGAAAATACCTCCGTAACGAGAAATAGTTGCGTTAGAAATCGCATTTGCATCTGCAACACTTAAGATATGATTGGTTTCTGGGGTGCCAACAAATAGTTGCGTTGGATCTTCTCGACGGGTAATTTCCTGATTACTAAAGAAGAATAATTTGTTTTTGATGATGGGAAAGCCGATACGAAAACCAGCTTGATAATCGTAAAAATCGCTATTCATCTTGCCTAAGCTACCAACCTTGTCTTTACCAGTAACAGCAGCATTACGGCCGTAACCATAAGCCGACCCGCTTACGGTATTGGTACCGCTACGCGTAACCGCGTTAACCGATCCCCCCGTAAAATTCCCGATCTTCACATCAAATGGTGCAAGGTAAACCTGCATGTCTTCAATAGCATCTAGAGATAATGGGTTGGTTCTGGTACTGCTACCAGCCATACCAGAAGTGCCAGTTTGACCACCTGCAGACGGACTAAAACCTATGGCATCGTTGTTAATTGCACCATCAATCGTTACGTTGTTGTAGCGAAAGTTCGCGCCACCGAAACTATTGTCTTTACTGGCCTGCGGTGTTAAACGCGTCACATCAGTAATGCTTCTATTCAGTGTCGGCATATCTTTTACCTGATCTGCGCTAATGTTTTTACCCGTTCCGTAACCATCCGCCCGCTGAGTTTTGGTTCTTCCTGCAATCGTTACCGTACCTAATTGTTGGGCATTTTCCTGCAAAATAAAATCCAATTGCTGCGCAGCACCTAACCTGATGTTGATATTACTCAGGACTTCGTTTTTCATCCCGGTCAGGGAAACCGTAACACTGTACGGCCCTCCGATTCTTAAGTTATTCAAGAAATAGCGTCCGTTTGCATCAGCTGAAATAGCATACTTGGTGCCCGATGGGGTGTGTAGAGCCGTAATTGTTGTGCCGGGCAATGGCAACTTTTGTGCATCTTTAACCTGCCCAGTTAGAGCACCGCTGGTTTCTTGTGCATAACTACTTAAGGCCGTGGCCAGTAGTAAGATTAATATTAAGCCAACGCGGGCAGTACAATATTGCTTTGCGCAACTTAATAATCCTCGCATGGAACTTTGAGTGATATGTTTGTTCATTTTTCTTTTCTTAATAGCGGTGATTTACTGAGTGATACGCAAACCACTGTCTATGATGTGTAATATCCCATTTCCAGCAAGTGCATCTTGTTTGACTATATTAACATCTGCCGTATTACCAATACCACGAAGCGTGATGCCGCTAAAACCACCTGGGACGTTTGGATTTGAAGTAAGTTTAATGGTAATGGAATTGCCTTCGGCAGTAGCCTGACGAGTTGTATTTGAACCGCCCGTACTTAGAATGTAATCGTAAATAAAACGTCTATCGTTTACAATGTGATAATTGACCAATGTTTTTAAAACAGCTGGATTTGTAGCGCTAATTTGTTCTACACTGTGATAGCCTAAGGCTTGCATGGCCGAATTATTTGGCGCAAAAATGGTATAGGTTCCTTTATCACTTAGGGTTTGCATTATGCCAGAAGTTCTCAAAGCTTCAGCAAATAAAGTAATGCTCGCATCAGCTGAAATCGCGTCGGTGATCAAATCATGCAGATATGGTGTAAGTACTTTGTCAATCACCTGTATCAAGCCGTTGGAGGCAGGAATATTTTTAGCCAAAACCCTTGCGCCGTTCAAGGTAAGTACGGTATCGGTACCTTTAATCCAATGCGTGGCGTACATTCTGCCCCCACGCGAACGCAATTCCTGATTGAACAGAAATGGCAGTTTATTCAGCTCATATTTACCGTCTAAAGTATGGTACCTAGCAATGCGAGATATCACACCAGCATCAGCGGATAATACAGAAACCGCACCTGAATAACCGGCGTTGGCAAATGCAACATCTGATGGAGCCAAGGTAGTGTATGGGCCTTGTCCATTTTGCAGTTCCTGATCTAAACTTGCTCTGCGAAGCGAAGCGCTGAAAGCAGAAAGATTAAAGTTATCCGCAATTACCAGGTTAATTTTATTGTTGTCAAAACTGTGTACACTTTCATCTTTACTGCAAGAAGCGAATAAAATGCCCAGTGCACAGATTGCATATAGTTTTTTAGTTTTTGAAAAACGGAGAATTTGTACCATGTGTTAGTTTAGTTTAAATCCCTTAGGAATAAGTAAGTGTTCGACCACGTGGATGGGTCCGTTAAGCGAATTAAGGTCTGTTTCTACGACGTGAGCAGGCTCGAAGCTGCTTTCTTTTACCTGAAGCTCGACGCCATTTGCTCCTGTAGTGAACCGGATGGGGTTTTTATAACTGTAGATAGCATTGGCTGTACCGCCGGTATTTACATAATAATCGTTCAGTGCTGGCACTAAATCGTTGCTAAAAAAGACCGTATTATTCGGCGCGTTTATGCCATAAGAGGGATCTTTTGTTGCAAACATTCTTCCCCAATCTTGGTGGTAAGTTAAAATGCTGTCGGTTGCAAATGAGCCTGAAGGTTCGAAAGTATTATCATCAAAACGAACATTATTTCGCTCATTAAACTTCATGATGGCTGTTATAGATTGAAAGCCAGCTTTCTTAAAGGCATCGTCGGTGGGCGCGAAATAGGTAGATACAGTGATATTCGGTCCATTATAGCTAGCGTATGGTGGTCTGTTGATGCCACCCCATTCATCACCAAAAAACATACGTCTGCCACTAAAATTGTCTTTATATTCTTCAACGCTCATTCTGTAGCCGAATAATGGCTCCAATTGCGTAATCATGATCTCTAAATACTGCTCATCGGTTTGACGCAAAAGTTCGAGGTAAGTGTTGAACCTCCCATCGGCCTTCAGTACCTCAGCGAGGGTTTTATCAGGGCGTTGTATTACTTTTTCCAATAGATAAACAGCACCATTAGTCGCAGGAAGGTAATTGAGTTTACCCATCGATTTACCATTCGCCAACAATTCGTCGCCCTTAATGGCCAAGTATTGTTTGTAGAAATAGGGGTCATATTGCTGCTGGTTGTCTAATTTGCTGTCAAAATATTTAACACGTAGTCCCTTATGCTCCAGCAAGGTTTTTACCATTAAACTGGTGCTGTTCAGTGATTCTTTGTTTACCTTACCAATACTGGTATAAAACATGACCAAACTATCTAATTCTTTAACTGGCATCTGACTGATCACCGTTGCGCTTATTCCGGCGGCATTCAAAGCTGCATCGCTGGGAACTAAGAGGGTGAATTGTGTATTTTTGCCATTTTCCTTCAACTGTGCTGGCAGGTTACTTTTTTGCCACGCTGTAAAAAATAATTTTGCCGGCGATGCAGCCAAAAGTTGTTCTACAGTTTGTGTTGCATCATCTTTATAAGGCACTTTCGTGCCCTCTGGTTCTGGTAAAAACTCTGTTTTTTTACAAGACATAAAACTGAGCAAAAATATAGCGCATGAGAAGGCTAATGCCAAGGATTTATATGTGATTTGTTTCATGATTGTTAAGGTTTTAAAGCTTGTGAAGGCGTAACTAAACCGTCTTCCAGATTATGTAATAAGCCGTTACTACACAGGTAATCAACTTTAGAAGGGATTTCATAGCGCACCGAGTTAACTATTGGATCGAAAATACCGCTGCCGCTTCTTATTAATAGGCTATAACCTAAAATATAACTGGGATAGCTTTCGCCCGAACTAAATTCCATCAGTTGGATATTGTTCTTCAACTTATAACTGTAGGTTCCATTGGAGTTGATAATGCTGAATACTTGACCATCAGATATGAAAAAGTGCCTGCCGTAAATGATATAAGAACCAAACAATAAATCCCCATCATATTTTGATTTCTCTAAAGAGGCTAAAGAAGCAGAGGTGAGGTCTGATTTTGCCAGTGCATCGTTGGTAGGCGCAAAAATGGTGTATGGACCATTTTGTGCCAGCTGAGCCCATAAATCAAATTTCTTCAATCCTTCTACAAAAACACTATATTCTTTTCGGGCCAATAACCATTGCTGTATATTGTTCTTAAACTGAGGTTTCATCAATTTGTTTACCACATGTAGTACTCCGTTAGCCATCACAACGTCATTCCTTGTAACTTTTGCTCCGCTAAAATATAGTTCCTCAGCGGAACCTCCATTAGGATTTAAAGCACCATATGAAGTGTATAGTTCGCTGCCTTCCAAGGTTGCATACCGAACATCCACACCGTTTGTTGGAATTTCCCTTGTGGTTAATCTTCTGGGTAAAATATGGTAGGAAATCAACTTTTTTAGACTGTCTGCATTTATTTTATCCAAATCTGATGCTTTGTAAATGCCCAGTTCGTTAAAAGCTGCATCGGTAGGCACTAGTACCGTAAAAGGACCAGCACCGTTAAGTTGTGTTGTTAAGCCCGCTTTGGTTAATGCCTGGCTAAACAGCGTCATTTCATAATTATTTTTAATAAAATCTGCAGCCGGGCGTATATTTTCGTTCGGTTTTATTACAGTTAAATCATCCCGTTTGCATGCGTTGATCAACATTGAAAAAGCGAAGATCAAACCCAAGAAGGCCTGGCCTTGTTGGGTTTTCGAATATTTTGTTAATTTCATTCTATTCATCTATTAATAAACAGGTGGTGCATATTTTCGCTGAATGGTGGTGAGGTAAACCCGACCATTGACCACTTCTATTGTATTTACTGTAGCAAACGTTTGTGGATTGTTTTTACCAGAGTGAACATTAACCAGTAGATTGGGTAGTATTATTCCGTTTTCATTGCTTTGGAGATCAACCTTGCCATTCAACAAACAATTAACTACCGCCCAATTACTTGCCGTATTGGTTTCGCTTGGGTAAATAGGATTATTAGTGATGTCCATACCAGGTACAAAAAAATCAAATCGTTGCCAAATGTCTGTTTGGATCCCATTTGCCTTATTACTTGCCCAAATTGGAAAACTAGCGTAAGGATTCACGGCATTAGAAATAGTATTACGCTTTACATTGGCTAAATATTTCCCTTTAAAGCCTGATACGGTAGGGCCCGTGTGGCTCAGCTCTCCCTGGCTTTGGTACAAGGAAACGAAAACATTCATATCATCTTTAATGCCGCCCTTGAAGCTTTTCAAATTAAAATCGTTGTCTTTTAAGGCTGCATCGGCCTGCCAGAAACCTTTCGCGCTCATGTTGTAAAAATTAACATAAACCAGCGAGTCTGATAACGGCAGCTTATGGAAATTCTCTTCACGAAGTAAAACACCCGTTTGTTTAGTCACAAAATCTTTTTGTAATACATGCAGGGTATAAACTTCCCTGCTTCTCAATTCAATGGTGGTGTCAATCAGAATATCTTTTTTCAGGTTATCCTCTAACTGGAAAAATGGGATCGCATTTTTTGGACGGTAGGCAAACAAAATTCTTATCTTTCCTGATGGAACCTGCGCCCAGCTACTCATATCAAAACCATTGACAATTGGTGCAACCAAAACATTCTCTTTGCCAGGGTATTCTGGATTATTTACCGATGTACTGTTACCAACATGCGAAGGGTAGGGAGGTGCATAAGCATCTCTTTTATCTAAGAAATCGACAACCACTTCGCCACCGCTTAGTTTTCCACTGGCATCGGTAGTCGGATTAATCAGCATGCAGAAAAATGGTGTTTTATCATCTTTACTGCCTAATGTTTGCACATAGTTAAGGTTATTAAAAACCCTTAAATAAGCTGGCTCATGTATTTTGGTATATTCTACCTTACTGCATCCTGCAACCATCAATAGCGCTAATGCAATGAGTCCTAAATAAATATTTAATGTCTGTTTCTTCATTATTTGGTATGTTTAACGATGATCATTCTTGCTTTATTTGCCGAATTGGCATTTGTACTGCTATTGCCAATCAGCGCAACTGTATAAACCCCAGCTTCGTGCACCGGAACAGGTCTGTTCGCTTTTTGATAAAGTGTTTTGTTTGCGATAAATGAATCGCTTGGCAGTACATCAATATCACTTGCCCATACACCAGGTATAACATTCGGCTTAGAACGGTAGGCCATAATCTGATAACTTTGTAAGTTATATACAGATTTAAAATAAGGCTGATCAAAGATCGGAAGACCAGGTTGTAAATTGGTCGCGGCACTTACATTATCGGTTCCTGTAGCCGGTGTTTGCCCATCATTTGTAGTAAAGGTGACGTAAGGGTTACCAACTGAAAGATTTAAAAACCTTTTATAGAAAAAAAAATTGAAAGCTAATCTGCCAAAAGATGCATCATCTTGTGCACCAGTATAAGCTGTTCCACTTAGATCGTTACTGACCAATACCAACTTAGGCTGGCCACGCTGATCTGGATGAAGCCACGCCGTATAATTTTGGTTGGCTCTTAACACTTGGATTGTACTCGCCAGCACTTTACCATTGGCATCCAGGGCTTCTATCTTGTGGTAGCCCTGTACCAAGTTGCTGTAATCACCAGCCATCCCAAATGCCAGGTTGCTACCTAAGGCCGTATTGCTGGCTTTGAAGCTTACTGCTTGATCAGCAAGTGCGTTCGCACCTTGAATTCGGCAATATGTTTGGTTAACAGCTGCACTAACATCTGTAATGACCTGAAAAGAGTTCTGATAGGTGAAAGTGGTTTCATCTAAATCATTGATAAGGTAATTGAAACTTTGTGGCGCTACCAAAATGGTATAAACGCCACCCGGCTGATACGTTTTTATTGGCGCATAACTTAAATTGGTTAATCTTTTGCTGCTTTCTGGCAATGTCGAACTTGCGGGGTCAATCACGCCAAACTCGTACATTTCACTACCCCGAGCCGGCAATTGTCTACCATCTCGCAACAGGATCCTGAATTGATAGGTACCGTAAGGAACCTCTACATATTCTGAAGCTATATTAGCTGTCGAAATACCATTGGTTTTCGCATCTACTAAAGTGCCATCGGCAAACGCTAAAGATACCGGACCTGTTAAGTCCTCCTGAAGACCTGTTAAACCTGAAGCTGGCCTGGTAATGTTTGCGCCAATGTTTATGATCCTGATTTTAAAATGATCTGGTTTTGATGGTAAAGTAACGCCTCGAGGAACGGCAACTACCTCTGGTTGCCCATTCACAAAAAGATGAGGCATCAAGAAATAATCGGTTGGCTTGGCGAAGTCGTTTTTGAGGCTTACATCAAGCTCACGATTTCCATTGCCCAGATATTCTCTTAGAGCAAATTGTAATCGGACCTCTTCTTTCTCATTGAATAAATTTTGCGGAATAAACCAACTTTTAGTCAATCGACCATCTAACGGAAAATAAGAAGTGCCCGGATATTTATAGGAGTCTGGCCCATTGCTGGCTCTCACTACAAAATTCGTTAAACTATCTCCATTGGCTATCACCTGATTATATTCATCTAAATTGATAATACGAACGGTAGAATTAACCCTGTTTTCTGTGAGTTCCCTATTATCTATTTTAATATCGAGCTTATCTTTTTTGCAGCCCAGAACGAATAACAGTAAGGCCAAGCCCAGACTGAAAATTTTATATTTTGCTGTGTTCATTATTTAAACATTTTATAGGTAAAACCAATCATTATTTCTGCACCACGCTTAAAACTGCGGTTGATGTACTGGTTACCATACCAATTACCTCCTGTCTGCGGATTGGCATAAACAGTTTTGATGCTTGGGTTAAGGACATTTTTTGCATAACCTTTAAAAAGGATACGTTTGTTTATCTTCTGGCTGAAAACAAAATCTAAATACGGTACGGGCTGTGTATACAAATCTGGCTCTCCGGTAAGGTTAATTTGAACCAAACGTTCGCCAACCATATTAAATGTTGCGGTTAAATCGGTTCCGGATTTTTCGTTGTTGTAATTCAGATAAGCATTGATAGAGTACGGTGCCTGTTCAAAAAGCGGGCTGTTTCCTGGAGAATGCCTGTCTAGGGAGCGGTTAGCTTCGTAACGTTCGGCGGTTTTCTGAATGTCACTTTGTGCCAACAACAAGTTTGCACCAAAATAAAAGCTCTTTAAAGGATCGAAAACAGTACCCAAATTTTTGGTAATCTCTAACTCTATACCCCACACCTTACCCACGTTAGGATCGTTCTGAAATTGGATAGTTGGAAACTCTGGATAAGTGGCCGCTAAACCTTCTGTTTTTAAACTAAATACCTTTACCAATTGGTTTTCTATGCGTTTACCAAATGCCGAAACAGCTATAACCTCTCCCTTTGAGGGGAACCATTCCCATCTGAAATCGAGGTTCTGCGTTTGCTGATTTACTAAGTTTGGATTACCCACCACTAAGCCCATCTGAAACGCATCAAATTCGAATACGTTGGTAATTTCCCTTAATTCCGGGCGGGCCAACGTCGTATTAAATGCCGTACGGAAGTTCATGTTCTGATTGAGCGTATAAGTAGCATTTACCGAATAGAAAGGCTTATAACCTGTTTTGTAAACCGAATTCGGATTGATGGGGTTTAAAGGAACACCACCGCTTCCCGCTGTTAAGGCCGGATCTAAGAAAACACCCACGGTATCTACAGCAGAGCCGATATTCGTCATTTCGAAACGCACACCGCCCGCTATGCGTAGCTTTTCGGTTATTTTTAAATCTAGCATTCCATAAAAGGCATTGGTTTCAAAATAACCTTTATAGTTATTTGGCGATTTCTGGCTGTTGTATAAAAATCCGGCTACCGGCATCATTCCTTCACCCTGGCCTGCGCCCGGAATTTTTACGCCTATGATCTCATTGCTCACCAAACGATCCAAATTACCTTCCGCATCGTACAAAGGAATTGCTTTGTTTGCTGTGAAATTAGATCCGGGAAGGAAAAGCTGATTTTCAGTAAACGATCTATCTCTAAATAAATAATTAACTCCGGTTTTGAACTGTTGTGTTTGGCCAAATAGTTTAAAGGGAACACTTAAATCCGCTTTGTAATTGCTATTGTCCTCCTCTAAATTACGCCATCTACGTCCGTTGGGTTCTGCCTGTATAATGCCGTAGCTACCAAAACCGTTTACATAACCAGAAGTTAATGCATAGAGGTGATTGGTGTATGTTGGTTCTCCGCCACCATTTTGTGCACCAACAGCAGGGCGATTGTACCATCCGCCGCCCCTGGGGGTATAGTCTGCTAAACTTGCAAATCTAAAATCAGGATCGTTTTGTTTAGATAATGATTTAGCAACATTATAGCTTAAACGTGGTGAAAGCTCCTTATCAAAGAACTTATGTTCACCTTGCAAATTGAATGTATTTAAATCTCTAAAAGTTTGTTTTAGCGAATAGGTATTACTTGCTACCTCGCCCGGTAAACCGGTATATTCGTAACGACCACTTAAGTGTGTTGCCGTACTTTCGCCGCCCCAGCTGCCTAAATATTGCATGCTTATTTCGTGCTGCGAATTAAAGCGATAAGTGAGGCCAACCAATGTACCATAATTAAGCGTTTCGGTTCCTGTATTTTCTTTATAGGTTTGGTATTTACCCATAAAGAGACTGTTTGGCGTAATATAGTTAGGGATGTTACGGAAACTGTACACATCAGGATTTCCGGTTACCACACCTTGATAAATACTGTACTGATTAAGATCGCCGCCACTGATATCAGTAATACGGCGATAGTAATTACCGCCCAGAATTAAACCTATTGTATGTTTTTTAAATATTTTATAACTGTTGCCATAAGTTGCCGAATACAATTGGTTTAAGGGTGCTTTTTTGTACTGTGGTTTCATTGCCGGATCGAAACTCTGCATAATATTATTGATACGGTTGACCTCCTGGTAAGCATCTGGACTAAAATTGCTATTGGCAATCATTTTATGAACCGAACTTAAACCTCCTGGGTATTGCTGGGCCAGATTTTTAAATTCCTGAGATAAGTTTTTGTCGTTGATTTTAGTAGCAAAAGCCCCCATATCGCTGTTATAAAAACTATTGTACTTACCGCTGATGCCAACATTAGAATTCAATCCAGTTTGGGCGGTAATTTCGAAAGTTTCTTTTTCGGGAACTGATTTGGTTTTCAGCTCTACAATACCAGCTGCAGCATCGGCAGGTTTATCTGGCGTAACTGTTTTATAGATGGTAATGTTATCCAGTAGAGAAGCGGGTACCAAATCTAAAGGTATTGCACTTCGATCTGGATTTGATGATGCTAAACGAACACCGTTTAACTGTCCAATTACACTTCTGTCGCCCAAACCCCGTATTGCCACATATTTATCATCGGTAACGGTTACACCCGAAACGCGTTGCAAAGCCTGCGTTGTTGTGATACTGGCTGTTCTTTCAATCATTTGGGCCGATATTGCATCTTGCACAATTGCCGAATTTTTACGTTCTTCGAGTACCGAGGATTCCGTATTTGCTCGCCTGCGAGCTTGTACCACAACTTCGCCGAGCTGTGTTGATGATGGAGAAATTGAGATGGTAATCTCCCTGGTGTTACCATCTACCTTAACTTCTTTTGTCTGGTAGCCAATATAAGAAACCACTACAGTAGCACCAGCTTCTGGTACAGTAACCCTAAATTTACCGTCCACATCAGTTGAAACGGCAACATTGAGACCTTTTAAACGAATGCTAACGCCAATTAAGGTTTCTTTGGTTTTAGCATCTATAACTGTTCCAACAATTACCCTTTGTACAGGTTTTTTGGTAATAACCACATATCCTTCAATTACTTTGTATTGTAGATTGGTATTTGAAAGTACGAGGTTTAATGCATCAGCTACACTAATGTCTTTTTCATAAACATTAATTTTTTTGTGAATGTTACTTAATAAATCAATTTGCGCATTTATTTGTACTTTACTTTGTTTTTCAATAACGGATAAACTGTTACCGAGCGTAGCGTTTTCTAATTTCAGCTTTATTTTCTGATTTAAATTTTGGCCATTTACACTACTGGCCAAAAGTACTCCTGCGAATGTCAACTTAATTGCAATCAGAAGAATCGAGCACTTCATAAAGAAATAGATTTTATCTAATAAAAGACGGTTACTGACCACCTGATCATATTTCTGCTTTATGTAGTGGCCTTTCCATATAGAATGACCATTACGCTCAGTGGAAATATGCAGATGTAATAATTTTTGCATATTTTTGTTCGTTATTGGTTTTCGCCTTTGGCGGATATCTTTCATGTTATCTGAGGGTTGATGCGTCTTCGAAAACAACCAACCTTATGATATTTCGTCCTCCTAGGTTTAGGAGGACGTTTTTTGTTTGAGTCTATATCTTACATATGCTTTCCTTTCTGCATTATTTTTTAATCGTGATGTGGTTTTCATGAATATTATAATTAAAGCTGCCTGCTGCTGACAGAATTTTCATTATTTTATCGATAGCGATATTGGTTGTCAGGTTAACCTTTATCAATTTTTTCGCAAGCCTGTCGTTTTCTATCGTAATCTTAACGTCGTACCACCGCTCTAAAATTGAAGTGATTTCTGCCAATTGCGTCTGCTCAAAATTCAAGTGGCCCTCTTTCCAGTCAATCACATCTTCTATAGCAACCTGAGCAAGTGTTTTCTGCTGTTTTTGTTCATTCCAAACTACGGCCTGGCCTGGCAGCAACATGGCTATAGGTATTAAGTCGTTATCAAACTTTCTATCAACACGTACTTTACCAGTACTTACTTGTACACTAATCGGTTTGCCTTTAAATGCTTCTACTTTAAAAGAGGTTCCCAATACTTGTGTCCTGATGTTTTCGGTTTGGATAATAAAAGGGCGTTTTGGATTTTTGGCTACGTTAAAAAAGGCTTCGCCTTCCAGCAGTACTTCTCTGGTTTTACCATCAAAATTTTTAGCAAAGCGAATTTTGCTCAATGCACCAAGGTAAACTTCGGAACTATCGGGTAGGGTAATTAATGTTCTCTGACCTTTTGGATTAATCATTTCATCGTAAACCATTAAAGGCCCAGCGTTCTCTTTTTTGTTATGATTAGCCACAAACAAGCCAGCACCAATAATGGCTACAAACCATATAGCTGCGTAGCTCCAAAATTTGGGTTTTTGATAAAGCTTTTTAGTTATTGGGGTTGAAAACGCATCGTTATAGATTCTTTCCCCGATTTTGGTTTTCCATATCTGCTTTTGGATACTGTCTGCTTGATTTGAATCCGGATATATCTTATCAGACCATTGCTCATCCCAAACCTCATCAAAAGTGGCTTGAGCATTTGCCTGCTCTAAAATTATGCGTACTAACTGTAATTCTTCTGGACTACAATCTCCGTTGAGGTATTTTTTAATCAGCGCTTTATCTATTTCTAAACTCATGGTATTTTATCCTTCAACTATAAAGACACAACTTATAGCAGGATAGGATGAGTGGAAATAAAAAAATTATAAAAAATGATAAAGAACCAAGCAAATGCTAATATCGACATGCTCTTTCATTTGCTCTCGCAAATATTTAAGGCTTACCACCATCTGGGTTTTAATGGTATTGATAGAAAGGTTCATCTGCTCAGCTATTTGAGGGTAGGTCATATTTTCTTCCCTACTTAACTTGAAGATTTTTTTTCGCTGCGGACTTAGCTTTTCGAGTTTTAGCTGGTAAATTTTTTCCAGTTCTTTTCCATCAATTGCCTCTTCTAAACTAGTATGAGCAAAATTTGTTATTTCTGGAATTGTGTGGATGGCTACTGTTTGTAATTCGCGTTTGCGGATATGATTAAACACAATATTTTTTAGCGCTGAGAAAAGGTAAATTTTTACTTCGCCCCTAATAACTAGCTGCGCTCTTTTTTTCCAGATATTATGCATCAGGTCCATTACAAGCTCTTCTGCGGCATCTGTGTTTTTTACATATGTGGTCGCAAATCGGTATAACGGCTCAAAATAACGATCGAATAACTGATTAAACGCGAGCATGTTATCCAGGCTGCATTCTTGCATTAAAACGCTATCAGCTAATTTTGAGTAATCCTTTACCATAGACAATATTCTATGAGCCCAAAATTATCATTACAAAGCCTATTATCAATTACCTTAAGATTAAATTATTGTGAATTAAGTTTGTAGCCTTCAGGCCTGTGAAATGTAAATTTTCAGAAATAAGGGTATTTGGTGGGAAGAGAAAATCAATCTAAAAAATATCCTTTGGATTGTTCATGCCCTGTTTTCTCTCTCAGGCCGAGAATGCGATCTGGCAAGACCGGGAGCTGCCGGTTGCCGAGCGTTTATAAGTGTTGCATCTGGTAAACAATGACTTGTTAAAGGTCTGGCAGGTGGAATAAAAGATCAACAATGCCAGAAAAAAGGATGAGGACAACAACAAACCTTCAGGGCCTGACCTGACCTTGTTCAATTAGGCTGACATTTGGGTCATGAGGATTTAGCTCTACAACCGATGATAAAAGAAAGAATGATGAGAAGAAGGAGGATCGCTAATTTATGGTTTTGGCGTGGCATCATTTTTTTATCTTTACCTGCATACATGGAATCTAGGCAAAACCTTTTAGTACTCTTAGGGGACATTGACATTTATGTTCTTGAGCGAATGCTGAAAGGTACTAACACGGCTCGAAAGACCGCACTGTCCCTCTACAGCCAAGTATGGATTTGGCTGACGAATTGGAAAATGAGGGTTATGTTTACCCATTTTACCTATTGTAAGGAGCCGATCATCGAAGTTCGGAGTTCTGGAGGAGTCAAGCATTTGCTAATTGTAGAGGAATTTATCAATGAACTTAAAAATGAATAGCCAGCATGAGGCGATTAAAGTTACTGCTTATTTTAAAAAAAAGTAAAGCCACATAGGATCTGCCTGTATTGTCAGGCGTGGGCATTGCTTCAGCAAGTTGGTCATGCATTAATCGGCCTTCAGGGGCAAACTAAAATGGAAGGTGCTTCCTTCGCCTAGTTTGCTTTCTACCCAGATCTTTCCGGCATGGCGTTGTATGATTTCGCTACATAGAAATAAACCAAGTCCGAGACCCTGCGTACTGCTTTCCTGCATGCGGTAGAACCGAGAGAAAATCAGCTCAAATTTATCATCCGGTATACCTGGTCCCTGATCACGGACACTGATGGTCGCCTGGTTATCATTCACTTCAAGGAAGATCTCCACAAGGTTTGATGAAGGCGAATACCGGATCGCGTTGGTCAACAGATTCACCAGTACCTGTTCTATCCTTTGCGCATCGAGCACTATGCTTAAAACATCAATATCAGTGTGGAATTTAAACTTATGCTGGGGATGGGCATGTACCATGAGCTCAATGCCGTCTTCGATAATGCGTTTGATATCGTTGGCTTCGGTCGTCAACATTAGCTTTCCGGCTTGTATCTTTGTGATATCCAACAAGTCATCGATCAGGGCCGTTATTTTTTTTACCTGCTGGGCAGCCCTGTCAATAATGTGCGTTGACTTCTGGTCTCCACTTGTTTTTTTAAGTATTTGTAAATAGCCGTTTATACTGGTCAGCGGCGTTTTCAGCTCATGGCTTGCTAATCCTATGAATTCATTTTGTCTCTCACTGAGCGTTTTCACCTGCTCATAAAGGCGTGCTTTTTCCTGCTGTAAGAGGATCTGCTCGCTAATGTTTCTGGCAATCTTTGATGCCCCGATGATTTTGCCATCTTCAGCAATGACCGGGGAAACGGTCACTGAAATCGGAATCAGTGTGCCGAATTTGGTTAGTCTAACCGTTTCGAAATGAGCTACTTTTTGACCTGCCTTGATCTGTGAAATGATAAATGTTTCTTCCTCAAGGCGATCGGGTGGAATGATTAGCGAAATATGCTTGCCAATAGCTTCAACTTCCAGGTAGCCGAACATTTTTTCGGCCGCGGGATTCCAGCTCATAATGATGCCATCGAGCGTTTTGCTGATAATCGTATCATCAGAATTCGCTACAATTGCCGCTAATATGGCATTTCTTTCGTTCAATAAAGCTTTTATCATAGGTTGATGGGCCCAAAGTTAACAAGAATATTCATAATAGTTGTAAAGCATTTGTGCGCTATAAAGTCATCATCTTATAGAGTATCCCAGGGGATTTACCAGAGATGCCCTTTTATTACCGGTGAAATACGCTTTTGCCATACATCCACAGCGAACAAGAGAAAAAGGAATACTAAAACTTTGTCAAAGCATTAATGATGAAATGGATGTATTACGGTCAAAAATCTGATATAGGCATATTCCTGAGTAGAGTATAATGCTTGATTGTAAGTTCCTGTCAACCTGGAATATTCTTACCGCGCTTGTGCTATTTCTCTATATTGGAGGAAGGTAAAGTTTGAGAAAAGTTTTCTCCTGGCAGCTGTTAGTAATCTTTTTAGTTGATAAGATGAGCAGTTGATATTGCTTTGCCTTCGCTATTTAATGTTTTAATTAGATGTAGTGCCAGCAGGCGATTATTTACCATTCCAATACAAAACTGAATGACTTCAAATCTGTTATAGACAACTCTGTTATTCTCATTATGAAAGCGGATCTTCTGACCATTATTGTCTTTGATTATCCCACAGTACAACAGGCTATTGTAAGATAAAATGATTCCGAATCGCTTCATGTCAGCATGTATATTGATATTTCAACTAAGAATACCTAACCTGAATGAGCAGGCTATTAATGCAGCAGTGTTTCTACTCTTTAACTTTCGAAGCATACTTATTCGTATTGAATCCACTGTTCGCTTACTGGAAAATATTTTTTCTCCTATTTCCATATTTGTTAATCCTTCAGCAATCATGTTCAAAATCATTAGTTCCCTGGGATTAAAAACAATTACTGGACGTGCGGAAACAGGAATGTTATGCATGTTTAAATGTACCCAATATCTTCCGGTATACATTTTTTAAAACAAAAGAGAGTATAAATACCAAAATGTTGTTTTAGAGTGGCTGCAGTACCAGTTTGATAGTAAAACTGTCAAAACCCTGAGCTGGTAAATACCAGTAGAGATCCTGAGATGATATGGGATGGATTTAATTACATTATTATAGAGTTTTAAGACTTAATAGGTTGATTAACTTGTTCAGCTTTACACAAGTTCAGCATAATATTATTTTATCTTCCTGCTTCATGAGAAGACCTGCATGTTCCTTACCATCTCATGGCAACGCAGTGTCATTGTTTTAGAATTGACTGATGATAATCAAGAAAGAGTTTGAGTGGGATGGAGAAGTTAATAATAAGGATCATCTTGACCGATCAGAAAGGCTTATACAATCCTCCAATCGGATCATCTCTGATATGGAAATGCAGGTTCAGCAGTGTAGATTTCTGATTGAAACACTTACTTCAAAAATAAAGCGCAACCAGGGTTTATAAGCTAAACTGGAGCAAGAATTTTTCTTCTGTTATCTTAAGAATTCCAATGGACATAACTTTGGTTTCCCATTCATCGGCCGGGTGTCTGGAAATCTTTATTTTTTTATATCCAAAAAGATATCGAATCAATACTTGTAAACATTCGACTGAGCTAGAATAAAGAAAAAAAGTTACTGGGTTCCTGATCTGGTATACCTGAGTTTGGGATCAGTGATCTGTTATGATCATTCAGTTAATCGTGGGAATAGAATAATAATAATAGAAGGCTAGTATTTACGCCGGTTTTTAAATCGTTAAGATGCCAGTCGAATCTCCGCACTGATATAAAGCGGTTATATTCTCGGTCGATGATGCATATCAACTTCTCGGTGGTTTGGGAATGAATGCGTTGCTTGATCCCATCTGAAATATTATTGAATTCCCGCTTGAAATTTCCACAGGAAGACTGGTCAATAAAAAAGTGCATCTGCAATATTAAAAAAATTGCAGGCAGGAAAGATGCGTATTTTACGCGCTCATGTACGGTTTTTTATTTCTGAAAATACGTGTTAGATTATGTTATTTTGTAAAAAAAAAGGTTTTTACTTTGGCAGCTCAAACCAAAAGTTCGTACCGGAGAGCGGATCACTGCTCACCCCGATTTTTCCAAGATGCTTGCGGACAATGTTTGCACTGATGAACAACCCGAGGCCTAAACCTGAAGCGCTGTTCTGGTTATCTGTTGCCTGATAATAGCGGTCAAAAAGAAGTGGTATCTTATCTTGGGGTATTCCGGGGCCTTTATCGATAACCGAAACCCGGATGCTTTCCTGCTGGTTTTCAATGTTGACTTTTATCTTGCTGGATTTAGGGGCGTATTTGATGGCATTGCCGATCAGGTTGGTTAAGACACGCCCTATTCTTTCCGCGTCTGCCCTAAGCATACTGTTTTTGTGTCCCAGTAGCTCAATCGATTGAGTGGGCAACGCTTCAAACTGATCTATCACTTCCTCGGCCAACAGGTAGATGTCGAACTTTTCTTTTCTTAGCGAGAGCTGCTCTTCATAATTTTTCCCGGCATTCAACAGGTCGTCAATAATTGCGGTGATCCTGTTGATTCCCTTATTGGCCTGGAGGATCAGCGATTTAACACGCTCGGAAGAACCGTCCTGACTACGGTTGAGAAGTTGTAGTGAAGCTTTAAGGCTGGTAACGGGTGTTTTCAGCTCGTGACTGGCAATACTGATGAAGTCATCTTTATGCCGCTCTATCAATTTGTCTTTGGTGATATCATTGATTACGCCAATCACCCTGACGACCTGACCGGAATCATCCCTTTCGGGCGTACCCTTAATGTTCAGCCATTGTAGTTGTCCGTCGTTTCGCAGTACCCGGGCCTGTACATCCAGACCATCCGTTTGGTTGATCTTTTGTAAAGCGCTTTTAAAGCCTTCCAGATCACGCTCTGACAGGTGAGGGTAGTAATCTTCCAAAAACCATTTTTTCTTATTGGAATCATAACCAAAGAGCTGGTCGTGATCAGGTGAGCGGAATACTTCACTCGATTTGATATCAAGCTCCCATATGGCCGTTCCTGAATATTTTAACGCAACATTTAACCGCTTTTGGCTATTTTCAAAATGTTTCAGTCCGGTGATGTCGTCGAGCACGGTAAAGCCGAAGGTTTCACCCTCGTCGTTGTATAAAATCGTAGTCACATCAACCCATACGATTTCCCGGTCTTTCCGGTAAAGACAGGCTTTAAGTTTAAAGTGCGGTACCTGTTTAGCCCATAATTCTTCCTGCAGATGATGCCAGTGGTCTATATATTCTTCGCAGGCGTGATCCAGAATTCTTGTGCCTAGAATTTCCTCAGCTGTATAACCGAGCAGCTCACAGAGTGCTTTATTAACCTTTAAAATGGTGAGATCTGAGTTTATGATCTTTGTGGCAACGCTGCTGAGTTCAAATATACTATTGAACTTTGCATCACACTCCCTAAAACGTTGCTCGAAGCCATGCTTTTCACTATCTTTTTTCATATTTTATGCTACTGTATTCTTAACATTTTTTATGCATAAGTGTTTGAGCTGAGACCGGGCCAAAACAAAAATACATCGCGATTGATTTAGTATACATGTCAGCATTTATTGTTATTGCAATCTGCTCAGCAGCAGGGGCCTTGAGCCGCTACAAAATATACTAAGTCAGTTAGCTCATCCCTTTAATGCTGCCATCGTTTTGATCCATTGTATTGCAAAAGAAAATAACAGTAACCTTGCATTGATTCTTCAAAGGGTAACAGATATACCGGTTATAAAAGTTGTTGAGGATACAAAAGTAGAAAAGGGGAAGATCTATGCACTGGGTATAGGCAAAATCATGACGGTCGTAAACGGTACGCTGAGGTTAAGAGATCGTTCAGAAGAGGAAAATATCAATAGGGGAATCGATGAATTTTTTATCAGTCTTCCAAAGGACGTAGGGCATCATGCGATAGGAGTGATCCTTTCCGGAGCAGGGCTGGATGGATTGCAAGGTGCGATGGACATAGAAGATCAGCAAGGTCTGATCATCGTGCAGGATCCGGATACCGCCGAGTTCGGATTAATGCCGGGATCACTTGTTGCCAACGACCATCCTGACTATGTGCTCTCGCCAAAAGACATCGCAACCAAACTTCTGGAAAAAATTACTTTGGTGAATGAGCAGTTCATTTTGCGGGATCCGGGGATGCGCTGCCTAAATCATATAGCTAAAACCTGATATTCTTTTGCTGATATTTTACAGCTTTACGTGCAAGCGAAACACTGTCCCTTCGCCTAAGCTGCTTTCTACCTCGATCTTGCCTCCCGATGCTTCGATAATTTCTTTGACCAGGTACAATCCGATACCGGAGCCCTCTCCGGACCTTGATATCCTTTCATATTTTTTGAAAATATTGCCCAGTTCGGCCTCAGGAATTCCCATGCCGTTATCTGAAACCTGGATCACCATATAATCATCCTTTTGATAGGTTTTGATGTGGATTTCAGGTGTTCGTGCTTTTGAACGGTATTTAATGGAATTGTTCACCAGGTTATATACTGCGCTTCTCAGCTTTCGGCGGACAAACTTGATTTCTGAATGTCCTATTTCGCTTTTGATGACTGCTTTGGACTCTTTGATCTGTGGGGCCAGGGTCAGTCTTACATCCTCAATAATATGCTCGAAATCCAAAAGTTCTTCAACAGGTTTGTACCGGTGTTCGTTTTCACGGGCGTCGGTGAGATCATGGATAATGTGCTGCATCTTGATCAGACTGTTCTCCACTTTTTCAAGCAGTACAGGGAATCGCTGCATGCCTTTTTCAGGCAACTGCTTGAGCATTTCAATGGTTAACCCCAGGCTGGTCAATGGCGTCTTGATATCATGCGAGATGGTATCAAGCAAAAGCTCATGCTCTGCAATTAGTTTCTCCTGCTCCTTCAGGTCACGTATCCGCATGGTGATTTCGACGAAAGTGACGATTACCCCGTTGGTTTTTTTATTCTTTTGGACGATATAAGGCAGAATATTCATCTGGTACCACCTTAAATCGGTGGTTTGTATTTCTTTTTCCAGCACCTCTCCGGAATCAATTACGTGCTGAATATTTTCCATAATGGTAGGAAAACGGAAGTTTTCGTGGATTTCGGTAAGTGGTCTGCCCACATCGGTAAGCTGAAGACTGAATTGACGCATCGCCGGTGGCGTGAACTTTCGCAGAATCAGGTGTGCATCGATAAAAAGCTGGGGAATAATGGTGTTCCTAAAATAGTTTTCCAGTTCCTCATTGAGCTCAATTAATGAACTGATCTGTTCGTTTTTGTTGTTCATCGATTTCCGCCGCGTGGGTCAGGTATTAGGGCCGTGCAAGATATGGAATATCTTCAGCTATTTTATTATAAGTTACAACTGCTGTGAGTAAACTACATTGGAATACCACGATGGCAATGACATATCTAAAGGGTGAGAGTAAAGACCAACTGTTTCAATAATTGGTCCAGAATGGTTCGAATTAGTTTCCTAACTGAGCCGTAAGCGCGTAAAGAGATTTCAAAAGGCATTTCGTGCTTAGTGTTTTTTATGGGTCGAATGGTCTGGTTCAAGCTGATTCTTGATTAGAGCTCTGCATGGACAACAAGAACATTTTCATATCAATGTTTTATCGCTAATTAACGTTTGGTTAATATACATTCAGTTTAGTTAAATATTGCGGTTACGATATAATTAAGTTTGGATGGATACGGTTTTCCAGGCTTAAAATCTTTTGAGTTCGAAGCCAGAGAGCCCTATGAAATCAGCCTGAGGTAATATCACGGCCAATTCTTTTAAAGAAATTATCTTTGTAGGTCTCGGTTATAGGTATTAGTTTTTCCTTGATGCTAATCCTGTTTCTTTCAATGAATCTAATTTTGTCGAACGCAACGATATATGATTTATGCACCCGGATAAATTGATCTGCAGGTAAAAGTTGCTGGATGCTTTTCATGCTTTGAAGTGTCAAGATTACCTCTGTTTGGGTATGGATCACGATATAATCCCTAGCGCCCTCAAAATAGTAAATATCAGAGAGATTCATCTTTATGATCCTGTTCTCAGTCTTAATGAAAATATGGTTTACCGTATTTGTATTTATTGAAATAGAGGTGTCTGCTAATGCCTTGTTCATCTTAAATCGGTCTGCTGCTTTTTCAATAGCAACCATGAAACGAGCCATCGTGATCGGTTTTAGCAAATAATCAATCACCTCAAAATTATAGCCATCCAATGCATATTCACTATACGCGGTAGTTACAATGACCATACATTTTTTTTGCAGCAGGTTTAAAAATTCAATCCCATTTAATTCAGGCATCTGCATATCGAGAAAAATCAGGTCGATTTCTTCAATTTTCAGATAACTGATTGCGGCTAATGGATTGGATACGGCCCGTACCAGGTTTAAACCTGGCATCTTCGAAATGTAATCAGATAAAAGTGATAAGGCCAAGGGCTCATCATCAACCACCATGCAATTTAGATTTTCAGCCATTAATTATCATTTTAAGTTCAATATGAAAGTAAGTTGCAGTTTCATCTATGATCAGGTTATATTTTGTAGGGTTCAGTAACTCTAATCTTTTTTTGATGTTCTCCAAACCAATTCCACCTGTTGCATCTTTTCTGTTTTCGTTTTTTTGATTACCTACCTTAAAAATCAGCGTATCTTCTTTAATTTCCAGGCTAATAGTTAGTGGATGCTCAGGGTCTTTCAGGTTTCCATGTTTAAAAGCATTCTCTACAAATGGAATGAGTGATAGGGGAATAATTTTTATTGCTGGGTCAATATCAGCTTGAATATTTATCGCTCTTTCGGGGATGTAATCATACCTCATCAATTGCAAATCTATAAAGTTGTGTAAATATTCAACTTCCCTAAGCAAGGGTACAAAATCATCTTTTTGATACAACATGTACCGTAATAAATCAGAGAGTTTGCTGATCGCTGGAAGTGCATTCGCCGAATGCTGATAAACCAATGTATAAATATTGTTGAGATTGTTAAACAAGAAGTGAGGATTAATCTGAGATTTAAGGAATGACAGTTCTGCATTACGAGCCTGAAGCTTTAACTCTTTTTCTTTTAACTTCATAAATCGTTCGTACTGTACACCAAAAAAAGCAATTGACACAAAATTATAATAGATGGTAAAGTATAGGTTGTCGAAAACATAATACTTTAGCGTAAGATATTTCGGGTTATAATTATGATGCCCGGTTATATAAAATAAGATTACCTCTTCAACAACAAAGCGCAGCCCAATCATAATGGGTAGGCCAACTAATAGGTACAGGCTAAGGGTAACAATAATTCCCTTGTTTGGGTATAGGAAATAGAATAGCAAATAGGTTAATATGTTATCTAACAGAAACACCAAAAAAGAAGGGCTTATAAAAACCTTAGTGATATCACTAATAAATACAGCAAAACCCCAGGTTTTATCTGTACGATTTAACCACCCTGCACTATGGCTAAGGAAATAAAATGTACAAAAGCAGGCAATAAGAATAGGTATTTTAAGGCGCATTATTCAAATCTACAGTATTCAAAACAGCTAATCCAAGCATTTCTTTAATTATTTTTAGGATCTTATTTGATACAAAATTTTGCAGATGATATCCTTCATCTTGCAGTTTGAATTGCGCCTTTCAAAGAATTCATTCTTTGATCAGGATGAGGGTCTTCAACTTTATAAAAAAAGAGAATGAAGAAGATCTATCTGTTAATTGTTATTAGTCTATGCTGCTTACCAGCACTATCCCAGCAAAATATAACTATAAAAGGCAAGGTGTTAGATGAAAACCGGGCGGCCATTGCTAACGCTACGGTGTCCTTATTTTCGGCAACAGATCAACCTATACTCAAATTACTTACCAATGAAAGTGGTTTGTTCTCTTTTGTGAAACCCTTCCAAAAATTTTATGTCAGCATCAATTATTTAGGGTATATTCCATTTAGAGTAGATGAGTTTAATGGTGACAGTATCATCATCACCCTAAAAAATAAAAATGTGCAACTTAATGAAGTTGGTATTAGTACAACCAGGCCATTTGTTGAACAACAACTAGACAAAATGGTTGTTAATGTTAACGGCGATGCAAAAGCTGGCGTAAATGCGATAGACATTTTAAAGAAAATACCTGGTGTTGTGCTCAAAAATAATGAAGAGCTAATGGTAGAAGGGAAAGGGGTTGCTGTAATGATGGATGGTAAACTAACCCGATTATCAGGAGCTAATCTAATGTCGTTATTAGAAGGTACTGCTTCTGCCAACATCAGTCAGTTCGAAATCATCTATAATCCTTCTGCAAAATATGATGCTGCCGGCTCTGGTGGTTTAATTAACATTAAGACGATTAAACGGGATAAACCTGGTTATGATGCCAACATCAGCATAACTGGTGGTCATGGCTGGAAATTTCCAAACACCAGTAATTCAGTTGGGCTCAATTATAAAACGGGAAATACCAATTTTTATGGTTCATATAGTTTTGGTTTGGGCAAACAATACCAAGAAATACAAGCGAATACGTATCAAAGTGATCTTAACCAAAGATTACAGGACTCTTCTACTTATAGGAGTAGGTACGAATCTAATAATATCCGTTTAGGTTTTGACCATTCTTTAAATAAAACCGATGTATTTGGTGTGCTGATCACTGGATCTCACAATCTTCGTAATCCCAATTATTTTTCTGACACAGAAACCTATGGCGTAAACCAATTTAGCCCTAAAGCACTTACACGGTCTAACAACAAAAACTCAACCACTGGAAGAGGGATAAATGTAAACTTGAACTATAAACATGTAATTGATGCTAAAAATCAACAAGAGCTTAGTTTTGATGCCGATGCAGGTACTTTCGATTACCACAATCAAAATACGAACAACATTGCCATCATCAATCTCTTAACTACAAATCAAAACCAAGCGTACATGCAAAATGGGCTTACAAAATCTGAAATCTATAGTTTTAAAAGTGATTATACCAAAAAGTTAAGCAAAGGTGTTTTCGAAACCGGTCTCAAAATCAGTAATGTAAAGATCGAAAATAATTTCATTTCCTTGTTTAGCAATGATACTGAGCAAGCCAGAGATATGGGTAGCAATGATTTTTTATATCGAGAAACCATCTTGGCGGCTTATGCAAATCAAAGGTTGGCTTTAGGGAAGTTTTCGATGCTGCTGGGGCTGAGAGGGGAACAGACCTTTACCAATGGTAATTCGATTACCTTAAACAAGGAAGTAAAAAGACAATATCTTAATCTTTTTCCAAATGCTACGCTTGGCTTAAAGCTAAATAACAGTTCTATTTCTTTGGGCTATTCAAAAAGGATTGGACGACCCTTGTATAATGAGTTGAACCCATTTGTAATGGTTACAAGTGCTTTTACTACCAGGAGTGGTAATCCGAACCTTAGTCCATCTTATACAGATAATCTCAGGTTAGCTTTCACACTACAAAGCAAATTCACCCTTGCAACTTCTTATAGTTTTGCTAAAAATGTAATCACAGATCTGCGAACACGGGATCCTCAAACCCAGATCACCAATAGTTTTAAAACCAATTTAAGTGCCTATCGTAACATAGGTTTTAACACTTCTTACAGCAATAAACTCTTTAAAATTCTGCAGCTTAATTATAGTTTAGGCATTTCGAACAGTAACTACGATTTTTTGTATAATGCTGCTCGTGAAAACATTAATCAAACTACTGGATATCTTTCATTGGGAAATAACATTGAGATTTCACCAACATTATGGGCCGAAGTATTTTTTTATGGTCAATCTAAGGTAACTTATGGCAACACTGTGAACCTGCCATTTAGCACAACCAGTTTGAGCTTCGGAAAAAAAATATTTCAGCGAAAGGGGAGCCTAAACTTAAATATCAATGATATTTTTTATACAGGGATTACCAGAAGTGAAGCTAATTATGGCAATATTGTTTATGATTTGAAAAGTAAATACGATAGTAGGAATGTACGTTTAAATTTTTCATATCGATTTGGAATTTCGAAAATCGAAACCAGAAAAAGGAGTGCGGGATCTGAGGAAGAGCAGCGGAGAAATCAATAATAATTAGCTAACATGGTAAATTCATCAGGGCTATCACAATTCGACAGAAAACATAAAAAGAGATTTATGAAAACTCTGTTTATAATTAATCTAAATAAGCTATATTTGTCGAAATTCGTTAAAATTGTCGGCAGAAACAGCAAATCGTATCATTTCCATTAACAGAAGAACATTCGAGGATGTTTACAACCGCTATTGGGAAAAAGTATATGCGGTGTGCTACAACAACATTAAAGACATAGAGATTGACAAGGAAATGGTACAGGACATCTTCAGGTCTTTATGGGAAAGAAGAGCAGAACTCGAACTTGATAATGTTGAACGCTACCTCGTCCGATCTGCGAAGTACAAAGCTTTTGAATTTATCAGAAATAAAACAAGCAGGCAGAAGATAGATGAATTTAACTATCAGGGCTGCATAAACTCGAGTAATTGTACTGAAGAGCAGGTATTCTTCAATAATTTGAAAGAAAATGTAGATTTACTGGTAGATACCTTGCCCTGTCAATGTAAAAAGGTCTACAAAATGAGTAGGGAAGATGGTTTGAGTAACAAAGAAATCTCTGAAATGCTCATGATTTCTGAAAGGGCGGTAGAATATCACATTACCAGAGCGATGACTACTTTAAAAATGAAGCTTGCTGTTTTCAATAAAAAACAAGCTTCACTTACGGAAATTTTATGTTAGCGCTACTATTCTTGAAAAGTATCAGAAATATTAGTTTTGTTTTATAAATTAGGTTGATGAAAGTAAATGCCGATCTTTTAGCGAAATATCACGAAAATCGCTGCACGCCTGAAGAGCGTACAGCGCTTGAAGCTTGGTTGCTAAGTAGTGATGTTGATGATCTGGAGTTTCACAGTGAAAAAGACAAACAGATTGCCAAAGCTGATATTTGGGAGGAATTGGATGCGATTTTACCTAAAGAAGAAGTTGTTAAAGTAGCACCAAATTTTGCATCATTTTATATGTGGAAAGGCGCAATTGCAGCAAGTTTAGTGATCGGGTTATTTGGTCTCTCTTTTTACTATTTTAATCAAAGCAGACAGACAGCTGTCGAATTCGTTGCATTTCACAACAAATCAAGCTTAAAGGTTAATCACATCAGTTCTAAAGAATACAACCTGACGATTGCACCGGAAACTTTTGCTGAGGTGAACCGACATAGCGGCATTATTGAATTGAGTGGCAGTATCTTGATTTCACCCAAAAAGGACATCGAGTTAAGTTTTGATGGTGAAAAAGAAAAAGTGAAGCTGAAGGGGGGACAGACCTATATCATCCTAAATAGTAAAACTGGAAATCATGGTTTAATTATCGTAAACGAAAAAAATCTGATCAGTTTGCCTCCCGTTATTCAGAAAAAGTTAATTCAGGAGTTTGATATCTAGTATCCATTTAATCCTCATTACTGCCTTATCCAATATGAAACCAAGCATTGTCAGACTGTTAAACTTTATTTTTGTATTCTTTGGCATCGTTTGTTTCATCGCCTGTAGAAGCTCTTCTTCTACAAATCACAGGGAGAAATATAGTATTCATATTATGGATATGGATGCCAAAGAATATGTTGTAACTACCAACAATTTGGATGCAGGTTTACTTAAGCCAGAAGAAATAACTGAGGCACTGCCCGATTCTATCTCCAGAAATATTATTGTGAAAGATGGCTTTTATTACTCATTACAGCGGAAATCAGATATTTTAACCAAGTATACTTTAAAAGATAGAAAGCTTTTTGCTGTTGCCCATTTGCAGTTGCAAGATTACAATGAAGAGAATTTTTTATGGATGGGAAAAGACTCCCTATTGTTGAGCGGTCTGAATAATCAGGCTAACGAAGCGAAATATTATTTGGTTGATACCAAGGGTATGAAAACACTCGCTGCTGGACTATTGGATATTAATAAGCCACAAGGGAAATTTAAAACTACTTCTATTGGTTTTGTGCATAAGAGAAAAGACACACTGTTTATTGGCTACACTTTTCATCCTATAATCCACGGTGCCAATTATACAACCAGCGATACCATGTACATCTCCCGGTTAACCTACCCGCAAATGAAGCGTGTTGGTATTCAAAAGGAAATCAGGTCAACTTATCCGGCAGGGATCAATACGGTGCAGCACAATGAGTTTACAGACGAGTATGGTAATTTCTATTTTATGTCCTGTCCGGGCATTGCTATGGGTAACCGAGCCGATTTACCAACGGCTATTTTTAAGATCAATGCCAACAGTTCATTAGTAGACTCAACGTATTTTTTCAATCTTTCCTCGTCAACGATCAAAAACCATGCTTACGGCTTATGGTATGTTGGAAATGGAAAAGCAATTGTTCGTTCGGAGCGAAAGGATTTGTATAAAGGCCTTTCTGACCATTACAGCACTTCACATTTCGAATTTTACCTACTGGATATCGTTCATCAGAAAGTAATTAAAAAATTGGATTTGCCTTTGGATAAAGGAACCCGCAAGGAATGTGTTTTGGTAAATGGCGATACAGTTCATATTGCCGTAAATTCTACTACCGATGGCAACTTCATCTGGCAATATAACCTCAAAACTGATGAACTAAGAAAGGGCCAGCAGTTGGGAGGGGTATCTGCCTTCATCGTTCGTATAGATCGGTTATTAAATTAATTTAGACTAATTTTAGATATTTTCATTTTCCACCTTCGGGTAAGGGGAAGTTAGGCTACTATGTTTAAAAAACCATAAAAATGTTTCGTTTTAAACTTCTTCTAATTATCATTTTCTCCTTTCATTTATCAATTGCGCAAGCGCAACAAAACAGTAGCCTAAGTGGTATAATCACAGATAGCTCGGGGCCACTTAGTGGCGCATCTGTAATATTTAAAGGCACTAAAATGGGCACAACAACTAATAGTAGCGGTTATTTTGAGTTTACTGAAGTTGCTCCCGGTACTTATACAGTTGTCATATCAATAATGGGTTTCGAAACCCAACAAAAACAGGTAAGCCTAAAAGCAGGCGAGAAACTAAATGTTAACTTCTCACTTAAAAGTACATCACAACAAATGCATGATGTGAATGTAACTGGTAAAACCGCTACACAACAGATTAAAGAGTCTGGATTTGCAGTAAACGCCATCGACACTAAAAAGTTGGCAAACACCACCGCCGATTTAAGTCAGATTTTAAACCGCAGTACCGGCGTTCGTGTTCGCGAGCAGGGTGGTTTAGGATCCGATTTTAAATTCTCAATTAATGGTTTATCTGGTAAGCAGGTTAAATTCTTTATTGATGGGATACCAATGGATGTAATGGGAAGTGCAATTACCTTGAACAACATTCCTGTAAACCTTGCTGATCGTCTGGAAGTTTACAAAGGTGTTGTGCCTGTAACTTTGGGAGCCGATGCAATGGGGGGTGCGGTAAACGTAATTACCAACCAAAACGTTAATAACTATTTAGATGTAAGCCACAGTTATGGTTCTTTTGCAACCAACAGATCAGCTTTGCTTGGTCAATTTGTTGATAAAAAAACAGGGATCGTAGTTAAGGCATCAGGATTCTTTAACTACTCTAAAAACAACTATCTGATGAAAGACGTAGATGTTGTAGTCGGTGGTGTCAGAAACGGGAAAGAAATTACCGATTTAAACGGTGCTGATTATGTAAAAGCAGATGCAAGGCGTTTCCACGACGATTATAGGTCGGTATCAGGTCAGTTAGAAGCTGGAGTAACCAACAAGAGCTGGGCCGATGTTTTATTTGTAGGTGCGGGTTATAACAGAGTTGACCAGGAATTACAGACCGGTTTTGAGCAGGATATTGTTTACGGAATGGTTACCAGAGCAAGCAATGCCAAAAATTTAACCTTGCGCTACAAGAAAGATAACCTGTTTACCAAGGGTTTAAGCTTAACAGCCTTTGCGGCAAAATCAAAAGATACCTACATTACTACAGATACTGCAACCAGATTGTATTTCTGGGATGGTTCCTATTCTCCTGATAGAGGCACTACCGAGATGAATAATATTAAGAATATTACGCACATGGTTAGACCAAGAACCTATGCCATGGCTAACGCAAGCTATACAATCAACAGCGAGCATTCTTTCAATTTAAACTACACTTTAGATCATTTAAAGAATAGAAATTTCAACGCTTTAGTTACAGATCATGATGATATGCCAGGTTTGCTCAGGAAGCAGATTGCTGGTTTTGCCTATCAACAAGACCTTTTAGATAAGAGATTGGTGAATACGGCATTCGTAAAATATTATCATTTGGGCTTAGAACGTAATAAGTATATCAACGCTGTTTTAACTAAGTTAGATACTACTTTTAGCAATTTAGGTTACGGTATTGCAACCAGATACAAAATTTTACCTGATTTAGGAATTAAGGCTTCCTTCGAGCATGCTTATCGGTTACAAGAAGCAGAAGAAATGTTCGGCGATGGCTTAAATGTACAGGGTAATCCAGATTTGAGGCCCGAAAACAGCGACAACGTAAATTTGGGGGCGTATTATGGCTTAACAATTGGAAAGAGCAGGTTTTTTATAGAGGCTTCTGGTTTTTATCGTAATGCGCAAGATTTTATTGCTCCACTGCCAGATCAACGCACAAAGGTCATCAAAAATCAAAACGTATCGGCAGTTAGAATTACAGGTTTCGAAAGCGAACTAAGATACGCCTATGATCAGTTAATTACGGTAAACTTAAACTTAACTTACCAAAACGCAATTAGTACAACACAATATGGTAGAACCGAATCTATCAACTATGAAAGCACCTACCTAAATAAACTGCCAAACCAACCTTTCTTATTCGGTAATGCAGATTTCACCATTGGTAAAGACAACCTGTTAGGTAAAAACACACGTATACAATTTAACTGGCTTACACAATATGTAAACTGGTTCTATTTAACCTGGGAAGGTAGTGGCAGTTTAAACGGAAAACAATTTGTACCTACCCAGTTTATACACAACGCATCTGTAAATTATGCGCTTCAAGATGGTAAATACAACCTATCTGCCGAGTGCAGAAACTTAACTGATGTAGTAGCTTTTGATAACTATAGTGTACAAAAACCAGGCAGATCATTTGCCGTGAAATTGAGGTATTTCATTCATTAGTAAATAAATTTTTTAAAAGATGAAAAAATATATAAGTAGTGCCATAAAGGCTATTGCGCTAGTATTATTGATTGTTGTTATCAACAGCTGTAAAAAGCCAGCAGGAGGTTCAGACCAAGGCGAAACTAAATATTCGGCAGTACTATGCATTGGTAGCTGGCCAAATACCGCTTATTACATTGCCGGCATAGGGTCGTTAACCAGCGGTACCATTAGTTTGGCTAATAACGGCGCCGAAATGACGGGTAAAGTTCATGCGCAAGATATTATCCAAAGGGATGGTTTTTATTATCACGCCAACGCATCCAGTGGAAAATTAGGCAAATATCACGTTGAAAATGGGGTGTTGGTAACCGATAAAGAAATTCCTTTTTCGTGGTTAGAGTGGAGCTCGTATGCTTGGGAAGATGCAAGTACTTTGGTCATCTTCGGGGTTGGCAATAATGAGGGGCGTTACGCTGTTGTTAACGTAGACAGAATGGCGATTAAAACGGGTAAACTAAGCCTCAAAAGCATTCCAACGGGTTTCGATGGTTACAACATCGGTTTCGCACAATACAGCGCTAACAAACTATATTTAGGTTATGGGTTTTCTTCGACAGATTTTACCAAATATCCTAACATGCCGGTATACCAGGAGTCGTTAGTAGCGATAATAGACTATGCAACCATGACGGTAGAAAAATCTCTGTCTGATACTCGTACTACTGGTTTAGGCGGTCCAAATGTATATGCGCCATCTTCATTTGTAGATGAGTTGGGCGATCTTTATTTTATCAGTGATCCGGTAAATAATTACGATTACAATTCTCCATCGGTAATGTACCGTATCAAAAGTGGAACCACAGTGATCGATCCAACTTACTTCTTCAATTTTTCTGCAGTTACTAATAACGAAATGGTGCCGGCAATGTGGTACATCGGTAATGGAAAAGCCATTGTGCGTTCAAGAATTGCAGGTCAATCTATCGATACCGACCATTATTTCTGTATAGTAGATGCTAGAAACGGGTCATTTATTAAAAAACTAAACTTACCTGTGGATAAAGGAGAACGGATGGTAAATGCCGTAATTGTTGAAGATGGAAAAGTTTTTATTGCAGTAAATTCTGCGGATAAAGATTACATCTGGCAGTACAATCCCGCAACCGATGAGCTTACCAAAGGGGTTGAGTTTATAGGAGGTATCGATTACATCCTGAGAATAGAAAAACTAAAATAATACCAGCAGCTTACAATGACATTTAAGAAGATTAATGCGTGGCTGCATTTATGGCTAGGGTTAGCATCTGGTATTGTTGTGTTTATACTCGGAATTACGGGCTGCATACTTGTTTTTAAGGTAGAAATTAACAAATATGCCTCACCTTGGACACGGGTAGAAATTCCTGAAGGCGGTAAAATGTTGCCACCTTCAGTACTTTACAAGGCGGTAGAAAAAGCGGTGCCCAATAGAGAAATAGAATCAGTTTGGTACCATGGCCAAGGAATGACCTCAAGGTTCAGGATTCATGAAATGGATTCTACCGTTTTTGTTAATCCATACAATGCAGAAGTTGTAGCTATTGGCCAGTTAAATGATTTTTTTCACTTTTTTGAAGACGGCCATTATTATTTGTGGTTGCCACAAAAAATTGGTCGTCAAGTAACAGGCTGGGGCACGTTTATATTTTTTCTACTGCTCATTAGCGGATTGATTTTATGGTGGCCCAAAAACCTGAAAAAAGCTAATGTTAATAAGAGCTTTAAAATTAAATGGAGCGGTAAGTTTAAGCGTGTAAATTACGATTTACACAACGTTTTAGGTTTCTACTCCATTATTGTTGCACTTATTTTAGCTTTTACCGGTTTAATTATGAGTTTTGCCTGGGTTAATGCTGGTGTATATTGGTTGGCTGGAGGAGATAGCACAGAGAAAAAAAGAATTGAAGCTGTTTCTGACACCACCACAAATCTTAAAACAAATATGTTAGAGCAGGTAAACAAGGCCTTTTACTTAGGAGTTTCCAAAATTGGCGAACATAATACAGATCAAATTATTGTCAACTTCCCCGAGAGCGCATCTGATGCACTTTACATCTGTGTTGATATGTATAAAGGTACCTGGCGTGATGTTTACCTAGATCAATATACCTTAAAAGAACTTCCAGCATCGAGAAATAGACTTAGAAATGAAGACCTCGCCGCTTGGATTAGACGCTCTAATTATGGCTTACACGTTGGCGAAATTGGCGGAACTACGACTAAAATAATCTACTTCATAGTTAGCTTAATTTGCGCCAGTTTGCCCGTTACCGGCTTTTACGTTTGGTGGGGCAAAAGGAAAAAATCAAAAAAGAAATTCAGCAGCTTAAGCGAACCCAATTAAGCGCTTATCAATTAAAATCATACAGAATGAAATGTACGTGTACTACAGCTAAATTGGCTGTCAAGGATATCTTTTTGCGCAAAATTTTAGGGTTTATTGCTTTATTGCTGTGGACACAAATTGCTGTTGCACAACAAGAGGGGCGTATTTTGGGAGTAGTAAAAACTACTTTGGGCAAACCCATAGAATATGCCTCGGTAGCCTTAAAGCAAAGCGATGATAAAATTTTTAAGGGCGTATTAACAGATTCTGTTGGTAAATTTTCGTTTGCAAATTTGCCAAACGGAACTTATAAATTGGTAATTTCTAGCATGGGTCATATCAACCAAACCTTACCTAACTTCCAGGTTAATGCTTCAAATAAGGTCTTTAATTTCTCAGATATTCAACTGGCGGATGATGCGAAACAATTAGCAGCGGTACAGGTTACTGGGCAAAGGAAAGTGATAGAGCAAAGTATGGATAAAATGACTTTAAACGTAGAGCATAGCATTTTAGCCGAAGGCAGTACAGCCTTAGAATTGTTGGAAAGAGCGCCAGGGGTGAAGGTAGATGGTGATGGTAACATTTCCCTAAAAGGAAGAAGTGGTGTAAACGTAATGATCAATGGCAAGCTGACCTATTTAAATGCAGCAGAACTGGCAATACTATTAAAAGCAACCAATTCTTCATCCATCTCTAAAATTGAAATCATCAACAGTCCGTCTGCTAAATTTGATGCTGCGGGTAATGTTGGGATGATCAACATTGTGATTAAGAAAAACCAAGCAAGAGGGTTTAACGGTTCCATCAATACAAATGCTGGCGCTGGTCGTAATGCAAGGTATGGCGGTGGATTTAACCTGAATTATCGTTCTGCAAAATTTAACATTTATGGTAATTATAACTACGCTTATCGTGGCGAAACCGAATACCTGGATTTTATCAGGCGTTTTGCCGATGGACAAGTTTCAAATTTTCGAACATCTACCCAGCGTACCGAAACCAATGAGCCACTAAATACCCATAATTTTCGTGCTGGTATCGATTATGAAATTGATAGCAGTCATGTTATTGGGCTTTTGGTGAACGGAAATTTAGGGAGCTATATCCACGATAGTGAAACCAGCAACCTGATTAGAAATAATCAGGGAACTTTGTTAAGTGATATGTTTACCCAAAACTACGATAAACAAAGCTGGGAGAGTTTAACCTACAACTTAAACTACTTGCATCGTTTTGGAAAAAAAGGTAGAGCGCTCTCTGCAGATTTAGACTTTGCGCCTAATCGTTTCAACTCTAATTTAAATTTGGATACCCGTTCCAAACCTAATACTGATTTTCCTGATGGAAATTTAGCCAGAAGACGCGGAACTGTGCCTGCTAAAACCGATGTTTATGTAGCTAAGTTTGATTACACCGACGTATTTAGCGAAGCTATAAAATGGGAAACTGGAGCAAAGAGTTCGTTCATCCAAGCGGATAATAATTTGGTATATCATCGGTTCATCAATAACAATTGGGAGTATGATGCAACGTCAAGTCATCATTTTAAATACAGAGAGCAAATTCATGCGGCTTACTTAAATGTGATGGCGGAGTTTGGAAAAACCTCAATACAAGCGGGTTTACGTGGCGAGTACACCAATACCAACGGAAATCAAATCACTGCCAATCAGGTTTTTGCAAGAGATTACTTTCAATTGTTTCCCAATGTGGCGGTAAACCAAAATATCAATGCCAACAACCAGGTTCAACTTTCTTATAGTCGTAGAATTGAAAGGCCAAATTATAGTTCCTTAAACCCTTTTCGTATGTTCAGAGACCCATCTTTATACTATGAAGGAAATCCATATCTAAAACCAGAACTAACACAAAACATTGTATTTAATTATGTATTCAAGAACAAGTTTACTACGTCTTTAAACTACAGCAGAACCAGTGATGTAATTACTTGGGTAACGGGACAGAATGATGCTGCAAATACGACTTTCGAAGCGCCAAAAAACCTCCCAAGTTTAGTGAATATGGGTGTGAGTTTTACCGCCCAGGTTGACTATTTCAAGTGGTGGTCGGCAACAAATTTTGTAAATGTTTTTCGTAACGAATACGATCTGCAAAATAGCAAGAACAAACAAACCAGCTTTAGTGCAAATACCCAGAATTCGTTTAAATTAGCTAAAGGTTTCGGCGCAGAGCTGAATGCTTTTTATAACTCAAAATCAGCTTATGGTATGATGATCGAGCAATCTTACTGGGCAGTTTCTGCCGCCTTGCAAAAAAGCATACTCAATGATAAAGGCAGTATCAAGTTAGCAGTGAATGATATTTTTCAGACCAATAACTTTAGAAATGATACCCGCTATGAAAATATCAATATGTACAGCAGAATTTGGATTGATAGCCGAAGAGCAATCCTTTCATTTACCTACAGGTTTGGAAAGCAGTTTGAAAATGGTGCCCGTAAAACAGCTAGCGATGACATTCAAGACAGGATAAAATAATCACAAAGGCTATGGGTATGAAGATCTTTTATTCGGGAAGCCAGTACATGGTGTAATCATCCGGGAATAGAGATAAAGAAAATTTCTGAAAAAAAATGCTGCTGATCTCTAAAAATCTAGCTTTAAATTTTGGTATTATGACCTTGATAAATTGATTTTTCTCAAAAAGGTATTAAGATATCGAAGAAGATAGTTGACAGAAAATTAGAAATTATTCCACTTTAATAATACTTGTTACTCTTATCCCGGGCATCCGGTCGAAAATATCCTGCATTTATTTTCTATGGTTTGCCCAGCAAATAACACTACTTTGTTGATGCCAAATGCCTTTGAGCGCTTTACCACGTTGTTGTACATTCCCTGATTTCTCATCAGCCGCCAGAGGAGTTTGGAAATCCAGTTTCTCTTTCGGAAAGCCTTTCATTTCATACATTCCAGGGGATTGAAATCTCCTGTTTCTCCTTTCATTTCCGGCTTTGTGAAGATCAGCTTTACTGCCGTTTTCCTGGCCGCTCATATTTTTTTACAGTCGAAGGCTTCAGTCTTTTCCGCTTTAAGCAGGCTACGGGCTTTCAGGACTATTCGCATTGGAAAAGGCCTGTGGGTGCGGGCAGTTTCCTGGATCAACTGCGTTTTGGTCGCTGAATATAATAACAATATATAAGTCTTTAATCTATGAATGAAGAGAATGTTGGGTATTTGCAGAATAATCTAAAATACCTGGGTTTTGGGGAGCAGCTGAATGCGGCGCTAAAAGAATCCATCGGAAAGGCTTTGCCTGAATTTAAATTTAAATTGGAGACGTCCGTTGTGATGGCCGATCCTGTTAATAAGGATAAGCCGGAATTAGCTGATAAGATATCTTATGCGCTGAACTTTTCAAAAAGTAAGGTGACTGATGTGTATTTCTTTAACAACTTTGAAGCGACTTTGCAAAAAGGAGGCGCTGTTGATGCGCTTTCGCAGGTCTTCTATATCAATAAGGGTAAGGGAGTAACCGCCAAGGAATCATTTAATCTCATTTCTGACCGTGCGGTCAATAAGGACGTAGTAAAGTGGGGAGAAAGCGAACCTGTGGCTAAAGCTGGACTTTGCTGAAAAAGTGGATGGGGGATATGTCATGAAGAACTTTGGCGAAAGTGCGGATTTGATCTCTCTGCACATAACCATTGACAGTTTTATGATCTCTGATCTTGAAAAGCTAGGTTTTAAGTATCAGTTAATGAAGTCATTGCAGCGTGGTAATGTGCATGAGGTTTCTTTTTTCAAGGTTGGCAGGGAAACAAAGGGATTTGTTGCTGCCTACCCACAGTATAAGACTTTGGACTTTTCTGACGCGGGTATGAAGTCGGTGTACAGCAAGGCTGTGGACCAGAAGGCAATGGCCAGTGAGGCAGTTGTCCAGGAGCCTGAAGTTGCTATGGAGACAAAAAGGGCAGGGGCAGATTGTCTTTGTATTAAGTTTTTGTTTTGTTGAGGCTTAGCAGGGGGCAAATGCCCCTGCTACTTGAGTTTGGCTAATTTTTTTGTGATTTAAGGGATTCTGATATATTTGCCGCTTAAATATCACTTATCATAGAAAAATATGCAAAAATTAGCGAGCTTGTAGCATCGGTTGAAGCTGATGCTGAAAAGTTCTACAACGCAGGTATCGCTGCTGTCGGAACGCGTGTTCGTAAAGGTATGCAGGATCTGAAAAACCTTGCTCAGGAAATCAGAGCTGAGGTCACAGAAAAGAAAAATACCAAGTAATCAATTAAGATTACTGTTTTGGGAATTATGCCCCAGTCCGGATTCGGATTGAGGCATAATTATTACGGTGGAAATTATATGGATTAAATCAATAAAAAAACCAAGATTGCCACAGAATTTTCATAAATTTTATTTTTGATTTTCACTTATTCCTTAACAATTTCCGCTGATCGTATTTAATAGGGGCATAGTGTCAGATATAAGATTGATGCTCAAGGAATCAATTAGATCAGCGTCAACTTTCATGTTTGACTATTAGCATCTTTCCATTTTCCAACCCCGTCCGACCGTAATCTAAACAATATCTTCAAATATATTTAGAGCTATTCAGTATCCAGCTAACATCCTCAAAATTAAAGCCGATGTCAGTAGAAACTACCAGCTAATACATTAGTCGGATTGTATTTAAGTAGTAAAAAATAGAGATATTTTTTGTATTATGCTCACATTTGTAATTGATCTGTCAAGAGGTGTTCTTAATTATTAGCAGATAATAAGTTTGTGCAAATCTAGCTAGGTTCGTTCTGTGCGCTATGAAATGCGCATGCTACAGGTACTTGTCATGACTATATTTTGAGCAGAAATCCATAAAAAAAAACTTCCTTATAATAACAAAAGATAGTTATTTTTGGTTTTTGCTTGACCTTTTCATCCTTTTGAAAAAAGGCAATTTCTATCCCAAATCACTAACCAAATGATATGCATCTTAAGCTGAAAAGGTACTTTTTGATTGTTTTGTTTTTCTTGATCGGCATACGGCTTTATGGCACAGAAAATCTACCGTTCTCTACCTTAGGCATCGAGAAGGGACTGTCTAATAATGCGGTAAGGGCAATTTTTAAAGATTCAAAAGGCTTTATGTGGTTTGGTACCCACGATGGTTTAAATAGGTATGATGGTTACGAGTTCAAAATTTTCAGGAATATTTTAGGAGATAAAAAATCTCTCCCACATAATTACATTTATAGCATTAGCGAAGACAGGGCGCATAACTTATGGATTGGCACTGGACAGGGAATTGGAATTTACAATCCATTGAATAATCATTTCACTGCTGCTTATTTTAAAAGACATTCCGATCGAGCCAGATTGGCAATAACTTCTCAGATCAATGAAATCATAGCAACTGGTAGTGGTGAAATGATTGTGGCTACGAACGGACTAGGGTTAATTGTAAAACCTGCCGCTCAAAACGAAGGGATACAAATTATGCTCAAATTAAAAGATGGGATGAGCACTGCAAATTATAATGTTCTTGATATTAAAATTGCCGGAAATAAAACAATTTACTTACTAATAGAGGGTGTTGGATTATGCGTTTACAAACAAAAAGCTAAACAGGTAGAAGTTTTAGAAACACTTTCGGTAATTACCCAGTGCATGGAAGTTGAAGACAACGAAAATTTGTTAATCAGTTCCAGCAAAGGCATTATTCGTTTAAATATTCTGTCACATCAGCAGCAGGCTTTAGGTGAAAACTTCGTTATTCCATCGAATGCAGAACTCATTTCGACCATGCATCTTGATAAACAGAAACAGCTGTGGCTAGGAACAAATGCTGATGGTTTGAAAGTTAAAACACAGGTAACTGGAGGTAAATATATATGGCCTTTAAGTGGCGCTATTCAAAATCAACTCATTCTAACAATTTATGAAGACGAGGTCGGTAGAAAATGGATCGGTACCTCGAAAGAAGGCGTAATTATTTTGGACTCGAAGAGCGCGAAATTTAAAACAATTTCTAGCAATCCACAGCTAAAAACAAGCTTAGTGAGCAATTTTGTTTCTGCTTTTTACGAAGAGAGAAATGGAAAGCTTTGGATTGGAACAGATGCAGGCGGTATCAGCATATGGAATCGTACTCAAAATACCTTCGGCAATCTCAAGTCTGTTCCACAAAATCCTTCATCGTTAAGTAGCAACGCAATTAGTGCTATTAAAGAAGATTACCTGGGAAATATTTGGGTGGCTACTTATGGTGGCGGTATTAATAAAGCTATTGGGGATACTCGTTATTTTAAACACTATAAATGCATCAACCAGTTTACAGGAAAGGAAAATGAAAATGTTTGGCAATTGTTAGAGGGGCATAATAAAGTGTTTTGGGCTACAACTTTTTCTCACGGAACACTGTATTTTTTAAATAGGAATAAAGATCGTTTTGAAGTCTTTGATCGAAATCTAAACGAAAATCTGCTATCACTTAAAGAAGATCGCAACTATAATCTTTGGGGTGGCAACGCATCAGCGCTTATTAAAATTGATAGTACCAAAAAGAAACATGAATATTATGATATTGGCAAACCGGTTCGGGTGATTTTTGAAGATCGCTTTGGCAATTTCTGGATTGGTTCTGAAGGGGGCGGGCTCTTGCTCTTCGACCGGAAAAAGAAAAAAATAGTGAAACGATTTTCTACCTCGGATGGGCTTTCCAATAATTCTGTGATCGGCATCGTAGAAACCGAGGGCAGTTTGTGGTTAAGCACCTTTAGCGGGCTTTCCAAATTCGACATCAAAAAGCAAACATTTTCGAATTTTTATCAGGACGACGGACTTCAGAGTAATCAGTTTCTTGATAATTCCTCCTTAAAATTGCGATCTGGAGAATTGGTGTTTGGAGGCTTGCGGGGCTTTAGTATTTTTCATCCCGATAGTAACAAAGTTACTGCCACAGCTGCTCCAATCGTTATCACAGCCATCCGGATTAACAATACGGCGGTTTCACCAGGGAATGCTATAGTAGCCGGAATGAGATATGGTGAGATAGAAAAGCTCGAAATTCCCTACAACGAAGGGTTGGCTGTTGATTTTGCGGCGCTTGAATACAGTGTTCCAGGGAAAATATCTTACGCTTATTTTATGGAAGGTTGGGATAGAGGATGGAGTACTGCAGGCAAATTGAGAACAGCAACCTACACTAAACTGGCAGATGGAGATTATCGTTTGAGAATCAAATCGACCAATGCTGACGGCGCCTGGTCCCCCACAGAAAAAGTAATTCTTGTTACCATTTTACCGCCCTGGTACCGCTCATGGTGGGCGTTTTCATTTTATGTAATTCTTGCTGTTGTTACAGGATATTTATTTTTACGTTATCAAAAGCATCAGTCATTTTTGCGGTATCAGGTGGAGCTTGCTAACTTAAGGGTAGAGCAGGAAAAGGAGCTTAGTGAAAATAAACTTACTTTCTTTACCAATATTTCACATGAGTTTAGAACTCCTTTAACGCTGATTATTAACCCTATAAAGGAATTTTTAAATAGTAAAGATAGTTATGTAGACCCTAAAGAACTGATTATAGTTTACAGAAATGCCCGAAGACTTTTATCATTGGTTGATCAACTATTGTCTTTCAGGAAATCGGAAACTCAAAATATTAAAGTGTCGCAGTTTGATATTGTTGCTTTTAGCAGAGAAATTTTTACTTCTTTTAGCCAACAAGCAAAATCTAAACGAATAGCCTATTCATTTATTGCCGCTGAAGAGGAGGTTTATATTTTTGGAGATCGGGAGAAATTGGAAATTGTGTTGTTTAACCTCCTTGCTAACGCTTTTAAATTTACACCAAATGGCGGCAGTATCACTTTATCAGCCCTTTTGGAACATGATTATGTAGTTGTAAAAGTGATTGATACGGGTACAGGTATTTCAAAAGAAGCGGGGTCAAAAATTTTTGAAAGATTTTATCAAGACTCAAAACAACATGCCAGCAGTGGTTTTGGCATTGGACTTTTTTTAGTTAAAAAATTAATAGATGCCCATCACGGAACAGTTACTTACCAAAGTACGCCTGGCGAAGGAACCGAATTAATATTTAGCTTGTTGTTGGGATCTTCACATTTTACACCCGAAGAAATTGTAGAAATTGCTCCACCGCCTGTTACTAACAATACAACTTTTAATAGTTACAGTTTAACGTTAACAGAAAATGATCAACCAAATGAGGATCATTTACCAGCGAAGGCTGGTACATTTGATCCCACTACCGAAAAGAAAGCGATCCTGATTGTGGAGGACAGTGCCGATATCAGAAATTATGTGAAAAAGATTTTTACGAATGACTATTTGGTTTATGAGGCGGAAAATGGAACCGAAGGCTTTACTCTAGTGAAAAAATATGTGCCCGATATTGTAATTACCGATGTGGTAATGAATGGGGGGGATGGCCTGGATTTATGTACAAACATTAAATCAAACCCTGAACTAAGCCATATTCCAGTAATCATATTAACATCCAGTTCATCATCAGAAATTAAACTTAAAGGAATTGAACAGGGGGCTGATGATTTTATTACCAAGCCTTTTGATCAGGACATTTTGATTGCCCGTGTAGTAAACTTATTAAAAAGTAGAAATGCGCTTCAACAATATTTTTTGAATGAAATCACCCTTAAAGCGGATGATTTTAAGATCTCCACTGAATATAAGGAGTTTTTAGAACGATGTATTTCCATTACAGAAAAACATTTAGATAACCCTGGTTTTAGTGTGAAAACCCTAGCGGATGAGCTTGCAACTTCTCCATCTCTACTTTATAAGAAAGTTAAGGCCATCTCTGGGAAAACAACGAACGAATTTATCAGATATATCAGGTTAAGAAAAGCTGCCCAACTGTTAATTAATTCTGATTATAATATCAATCAAACTGCCATTCATTGTGGTTTTAACGATATAAAATATTTTAGGGAGCAGTTTAACAAGGTTTTCGGAATGCGGCCATCGGATTATATTAAAAAGTATAGAACCAACCTTTCATCAAAGCATAGGGTAATCCGGAATTTTTAAATCTAACTAAGTAAAAAGGGCGAATCTAATTGGATTCGCCCTTTTTTTGCTAGTTTTTGTCTTCATCTGCAACGGCGTCCTGCCAGGTCTGCCACAGCTCTATGCCTGCATTGTAACCGCTGTAGCCTGGATTTTGGCTTAATCTTGCCCCTCCGTTTGAGTTTATTGCACTCTGTGGAATTGGCCAGTTAATGTTTTTTGGTGCCATCGTGTATGAGCGACTTCTTACCGTAACTTTTCCTTTGTTGTAGAAATCACTGTAGCGTTCAATTCTTTGAAACCAGTAACTGTTTTGTGCCAGGTTTGCCACAGTATAGGTAGTTCCGCGTTCATCCGGTTTTCCGCTCATGGCCAAACAATATGAAACCCTGCTCATTTCGGTAAACCTCCATTCTTCCATGTTGAGTTCGCGGGCACGTTCATCCATGATGTCTCCAATATTCACAGTGGTATACAATTGCGTACATTGAGCACGTCGGCGAATAGTATTTACATCAGCAGTTGCACCGGCAATGTCACCAGCATAAAATTTAGCTTCGGCCCGCAAAAGGTACGTTTCTGCCAGGCGATAGCAATACCAATCGCCTGCACCACCCCTGTGGTTGGCCTCATTTGCATTTTGTGTTTCCAGCGGATCTTCAACATAGTATTTATAATGTGGCCATTCGAAGTAGGTTCTGATCGTATCGTTTGATAATAAGGTCCCTGTTGTACTACGCAAACGCACATTCTGACCAAACCATGTCGCGTTAGTAGGGTCATTATATTTTAATGATTCTGGCGAGACCCAATTGCCTACAACAGTATTGTGCCTCAAATCTCCCGCATCATTTACACCGTTTACATACCAAACCGCTTTTTGAGCATAATACGTTGGTCTGATATGACCAATCCCTCTTCCATGTGCATGTGTATAATCATATTGCGCCCGGTAATTAGCGTTCGATGTAGCAAAATATCGAAGTGCTTGCCTGCCATCTGGCGAGGTAACTCCCGTACCATCCATTAACGGCAACCAGTTTCTCATGGTATTCATTTTAATACCCATATCGGTAGCATTACGATTAAGCATCACCAAAATGTTTTCTTTGTTAGCATTAATGGCTTTGTTTTCTGGTCGGTGTAAATCCCAAACCACATTTCTGGTTACTGGCCATGTAGCCGAATATGGACTAACAAAGTTTCCAAAGGTATTTGTCATCAATGAATAACCAGAGCTGTTTATTAAAATATCTGCCTGTTGAATCGCTTTATCATATTGACCGGTAGCCAGGTAACATTTAATTAGCAACTGGCGGCATGCACCTTTATTAACTAAACCAATTAAATTTGTTTGTGCCTGATCTGGAACCCATGCGACCGCCTGCTCCATATCTGCAGTAATCATTTGCAAAATCGCTTCTCTTTTTGTAGAACGATAGTTTATTTTTGGAATTTGAAGAATCTTTGTTACCAGCGGAACATCCTTGAATTCGAAACATAATGCCAGATATCGGAATGAGCGATGAAAAAGCGCTCTTCCACGATACTGATTTTTAGTGTTTTCATCCAAACCCTCCACATTTCCTATAAAACTAAGGATGGTATTGGCATATTTGATTCCGTTGTAACTCTCATTCCAGAAATATGGAACTCGTTCGGGTAAGTCTGTTGGCGTTAACCTGGTTGCGATATCGGCAAAAATATTTCCATCATCAGTCTTCGCCGCTACGGCCACATCAGAGAACATATATTCAGTGCTAATCGGGAGACTTAAATCAGTGTATTCAAAGTAGGTCCAGTATGATCTTAAATGCCTGTCGCAAATGGCCATTGCCGCATCCAGACCACTTTTGGTAGAAAATGTTTTTCCTGGCTCGTACAGAGAAAGTGGATCAGGGTCCAAATAAGAGCGTTTACATGCTGGAAAAACCGTCACGCCTATCGTAAGCAACAAAGACAATTTAGTAATGTTGCGAGCTATTTTTGATTGTAATATATTCTTTTTCATCGGTTTCATCTAAAAAGTAACGTTTAATCCGAATGTGTAAATTCTTGGCGCGATGCCTCTATTTGCTTCACTTGCGCTAAAAGTTTCAATATCCCAGTAATCCCAGTCTTTATCTTTAGCCCATACAGCTACGTTCCTTACAGTAGCGTAAAGTTTAACTTTCTCCAGCGCCAGTTGCGATGCCCATTTTTGAGGAACAGTGTAACCCAGGGTAACATTTTCCAACCTGATGAAAGATCTGTCGAAAAGTCGACCAGGTGAATTGACACCGCTTGGCCCCTTTGCATCTAAACGGGCAAACTCTGTTGAAGGATTTTCTAAAGTCCAGTATTCTTTCTGATAAGCATTGGCCAGGTTGGTCACCAGAGAGCTTCCGTTATCTTGATTTAAATAAGCACCACTTAAGCTTTTATGTCCCCAATACGAATACATATTAAAGGAGAAGTTAAAATTTTTATAAGTAAAATCGTTACGCATTGACCACATAATTGGTGGCGCCGTTTGACCCAAAAATTCTTTGTCATTATCATTGTACACCGGAGTGGTGGTGCCATTGGCGTTTACAATATCATCGCCGGTGAAATTATTGGCCACTTTTGGATCACCGGGGCGTTGGTTGTAACGTGCGGCCTCGGTTGCTTCGTTTGCTTGCCAGATTCCGGTAACGCGGTAGTTCCAGATTGCGCCGATCGGCTGCCCGATGAACCAACCATTACCAATATCATCACGTTCTTTTGTGCCGGTTACGTTACCTTGGGCATCGAGGATATTGTCGTAAACGTAATATAAGTGTTTAATGGTGTTTTTATATTTAGAAAAACCAAGAGTAGTGCTCCAGCTAAAATTGCTGTTTTTAATGTTTAAGGAGTTAAGACTGATCTCAAAACCTCTGTTCTCTACCTTACCCAGGTTGGTGGTAATGCTTCCAAAACCGGTAAAACCAGGCAAACTTCGGTTCATAATCATATCCACTGTAGGGGTAATATAGTAATCCATCGAAGCTGTTAACCTGTCTTCAAAGAAGACCAGGTCTAAACCAACGTTAAAAGATTCTGTTTTTTCCCAATGTAGATCAGGGTTAGCCAAGCGGCCAACGGTTAAATAGCGGTATTGAATTAAGTTCCCGTTATTATCTAAATATCCGGTCGTAGCACCAACGCCAGCACCTAAATTTGCCAAAGCAAGGTAGGGGTCGTCAAGCTGACGGTTTCCGTTTTGACCCCACGAAAGTCTTAATTTCCCGTTATTTAAGGGTTTCCAGTTAAAAAACTTTTCGTTGGTGAACGTCCAGGCGAATGCTGTAGAAAAGAAATTTGCTCTTGGGTTTGAAGTTCCAAATGCAGAATACCCATCTCTTCTGATTGAAGTGGTGAGCATGTATCGGTCATCGTAAGAATAAAATAGACGTCCAAGTAAGCCATCAGCGGTTTCTTTTACGTCGTTAGAATCGTAGCTACTTCTATTCTTATCTCCATAAAATGTTTCATGAAATCCCAAAGCATCACTAGGAAGGATATTTCTTGCTTCGATTCTATCCAGCCACGATTGTTTTTTTTCAGCTTCCTGAACCAGTGTTACGCTAAAACGATGTTTTTGACCGAAAGTATGTTCCCAGCTTAAGGTGTTATTTAACGACCAATCGTAACGTTGAGTTTGCTCACGATTTACTAAACCATTCGTTGTTCTCCAATCGGGATGGCTGGCAGATTCCCAGTAGCGATCGTGAAAAAATTGATAGCGAGGTGAGCCATTGAAGGAGTAATTGATATTAAATGGAAGCTTAACCTTGGCTGTTAAAATGGTATTGAACACGGTATAACCTTTATCTAAATCCCTAAAATCCCGATCAAAATCATAATTATATCCATAATTGTTAACCATATTATCACCCATAGGATGTACCAAAAGATTTCCGTTGGCATCTTGATAACTGGCATAAGGGGCATTATTGATGATTTGTCTTCCCCAATCAACTGCTAAATCTCCATCAGTACGGTTTTGAAAGTTGACGTTGGCACCAATTTCCAGCCAATCTGTAATCTTACCTTCAACTTTTAAGTTGGAGCGGATAGCTCTATAATTATTGCCAACAACCACACCCTCATTTTGCAGGTAACCCATAGAAAGGTAATAGTTCATTTTTTCGCTGGCGCCTGAAACACTTAGGTTGTAGTCCTGGTTTTTCCCAGTTCTGAAACTATGGTCGTACCAATCGAATGTTTGTCCGCCAAGAAAATTATTTAAAGCGGTGCCTTGCAACAATAGTCGTTTGGCCCATATCTCATTGTCTGATGCGGATCCATTTCCATTAGCAGTATATGCTTTCCATTGAGCCAGGTTAATGCCATATCTGCTTAGGTTTTCTTGAGTTGGATTATCATAATATCCAGGCTGTGTTCTAAAAGTAGATTGATAAGCTTCATAATTTCCTGTAGTTGGGTTTACGCCATAAGTTGGGGAGGTATACCAATCTTCACGGTATTTCATGTAACCATCACCATCAAAAACATCGCGGTTGGCGCCCATAGTTGCCAAAGCGAAGTTGGTAGAAAATGTTATTCTTGGTTTACCAGTTTTACCTTTTTTCGTGGTAATGATTAATACACCGTTAGCTGATTTAGCCCCGTAAACCGCAGCAGCCGAAGCATCTTTTAAAACGTCAATGGCTTCAATGTCATCGGGGTTAATTTCAGAAAGTTCACCATAGAATAATGCGCCATCTAAAACCAACAATGGATCGTTATGCCCACCAGCGGTATAAACAGATCTTTGCCCTCTAATTTGAATAGAACCTCCGCCTTTGGCAGATGCATCAAAACCTACAGTGACACCTGGCGTACCACGAAGAATATCCTGTGTAGTATTTGGGTTTTGGTCGGCAATTTTATCAGGCCTAATTTGCGTGATTGCCCCCGTTAGATCTTTCTTTTTCATCGTACCGTAGCCAATTACTACCACATCGTTTAAGTTTTGGGTGTCTTCGCTAATGCTAACTTCTAAGCTGTTTGTAGCTGGGACCGGAACTGTTTTGGTTACATAACCAACAAAAGAAATTACGATCACATCTGTACTGCGCACCTGTATTTGAAATTTTCCCTGCGCATCGGTACTGGTTCCCGCAGTTCCGTTTTGAACTTTAACAACTACACCCGGTAGTAATTCGCCGTTCTTGGCATCTTTTATAGTTCCGGTGAGTGTTTTGTTTTGAGCGAGGCCAATACCTGGAAAGGAAGTGAGCAACACAAAACATAGAAACAAATTAAACAGGATTTTAAACTCCCGCTTCTCTCTAAATTTTAAGTAATAATTAGTCATATTTATTTGGTTAGGATCTACTTTAAGGGAATAGATTCCGGTAAATAATGGATTGAAAAGTTGAATCACCTGTTATACTAGTCCTGGATAACAAGCATCAGATTATTTTTAACTATCATCCGTAATAGGGGTCTGTGGCATGTTGATTCTGTTATATCTGGTTAGGATAAAGTAAGTGGTATTTTATATTAGATAGGAGGGACATATCCGCATAAATGAGGGGATAAATTGCCAGAAGCCCCATTGAACGAAACTAATAAAATACGAACTTTCTGCTACTGGTAAAATAAGACACTTAAAGATATTGACATACTTACGTCATAAAATCATACATCTAATAAGGGTACTGAGAGCTTAAAAATCCCTCGTGTGTTCGGAAATGTTCAGGAACACTAGCTATCAATCGCTAAAGCAAAAGTGCTATGTTCGCTTATTTATAAATTGTCCATTCAAAAAATCAAATTTACCCCCTTTTTTTTAAGTAAATTATTTCTCTATTTTGACATATGCAAAGAACTTCCGATCTGATGGGGCTCTAATGATTTAAGATAAAGATGAGACAGAGATCTCAAATTGAGTAATAGAAAAGCTTGATAACCAAATAAAATGATCAACCAAAACAATGAGAAAAAATAAAACCATCAAGCTGATTTTGTTCCAGGTACTTTTTGCATTTTCATTTACCCATGCCCAGGAAAGTGAAGCTGTTCTTGCTCAAATAAATCTGGCAAATCATTATTGGCAATCCAATAACAAACCGCAGGTAAGGGCATTTTGGGACCACGCGGCCTACCACACAGGGAACATGGAAATTTATCAACTCACCAAAAATGAAACTTACAGGAAGTATTCGGAAGATTGGGCTAACCATAACAATTGGATGGGTGCCAAGTCAACTGATAAATCTCAATGGAAATATACATACGGTGAGAAAGACGATTATGTCCTTTTCGGCGACTGGCAAATCTGTTTTCAAACCTATATCGATTTATACAATATTCAACCTGATGAACATAAAATAGCCCGGGCGAAAGAGGTAATGGGCTATCAAATAAATACGGATAAAAATGATTACTGGTGGTGGGCCGATGGATTGTATATGGTGATGCCGGTAATGACCAAACTTTATAAGCTTACCGGAGATAAAAAATACCTGGAAAAACTCCATGAGTATCTCACTTATTCCAACAGTATCATGTACGATAAGCAGGCGAGGCTTTACTATCGTGATGCCAAATATGTATATCCAAAACATAAATCGAGCAATGGCGGAAAGGATTTCTGGGCCCGAGGGGATGGATGGGTTTTCGCTGGATTAGCAAAGGTGCTTAAAGACTTACCTAAAAATGATCCTCACCGGAAGGAATATCTTAAAATTTATAAAAGTATGGCCACCGCTATTCTTAATTCGCAACAAAAGGAGGGCTATTGGACCAGAAGTATACTTGATCCACAACATGCACCAGGACCAGAAACCAGTGGAACCGCATTTTTTACTTACGGCTTATTTTGGGGCATAAATAACGGGATTTTAAAAGAAAAACAATTTCTACCATCAGCTAAATTAGCATGGAATTATCTCTCTCAAACTGCGCTTCAAAAGGACGGAAGGGTTGGTTTCGTACAGCCAATAGGAGAAAAAGCTATCCCGGGGCAAATTGTTGATGCAAACTCTACTGCAAATTTTGGAGTAGGCGCATTTTTACTTGCTGGCTGTGAATATTATCGTTTTCTAACCAAACACAAATAAATTTTCCATGACTATAAAAAGTAAATACCTGATTTTGCTCGTCCTGAGCATGATGACTTCCATCACTTTTGCGCAAAAGAAAACCAGAATTAAACAAAACCAAGTGCTTAGCGACCGTCAGTTTTGGTTGGCCCAGATGGATAAGATGGTTCGGCCTGTAATCCATAATCTGGCAAAAGACAGTTTACGTATTGCCATGCCGCAGGTAACTTCCATCCATGTCGATAACAAGGCAAATCGGATTAAAGTTCAATATGTTGAGGTTTTAGGTCGCGTATTAAGTGGAATTGCACCCTGGCTACAGCTAGAAGGGGGGAGCAAGCAAGAAGTTGAACTCAGAAATCAATATCGGGAATGGGCCTTGCAAGGAGTGAAAAATGCTTTAGACTCTAATGCCAAGGATTTTATGAATTTTGATATTGGCGGGCAACAACTTGTAGATGCTTCGTATTTGGCCATTGCATTTACCCGGGCGCCATGGCTTTGGGAAAATCTAGATAAAAAAAATCAGTCGTTATTGGTTAAATCAATCGCAACAACGCGAAGGTTTAAACCAGTATTTTCTAACTGGCTCCTTTTTTCTGCAATGAACGAAGCTTTTATGGCCAGGTTCGGCTTTGATTGGGATCCGATGCGTGTTGATTATGCACTACAGCAGATGGAACAATGGTACACTGGCGACGGTATGTACACAGACGGAACAAGTTTCGCTTTTGATTATTACAACAGCTATGTCATTCATCCTTATCTGGCAGAGATTGCCGATATCATTGGTAAAAAGACCAACGCTTACAATGCGATGTTCGAGAAAATTCGCAAGCGAAATGAGCGTTACGCCATTATACAGGAGCGATTAATTAATGCAGATGGAAGTTATCCTGCTACGGGTCGATCTATTATTTATCGTGGTGCAGCTTTTCATCATCTGGCCGATGTTGCGCTAAGAAAGGCATTGCCGAAACAGCTTAGTCCTGCGCAAGTTAGAGGTGCATTAACTGCGGTTATCAAGAAAACTCTAGAAAGCCCAACGACCTACAAAGCAGGCTGGTTAACTATCGGATTGTATGGAGCACAGCCTTCGTTGGGCGATTTTTATAATAATCAAGGTAGCCCTTACATTGCAACAAACATATTTCTTCCATTAGGATTATCAGAAAATGATCCCTTTTGGGCAAGTCCTGCAGAAAAATGGTCGGCACAAAAGATTTGGGGTGGAGAAGACTTTCAGAATGACCATAGTGCGAGTTTAAAGTAAATACAAATTTAGAAACATCCAAATCCAAACTTCCTCATGCTTTTAAACTTAAAAAAGGTATTTACCATTTTTTTGGTATTATTCCTGCCCCTGATTTTCCACCATGCATTTGCGCAACAGCGATATAATAACTTCAAGCCAGGCAAAATCTGGGAAGATAACAAGGGGAAACACATCAACGCACACGGTGGTGGGATTACCGAAATTGATGGCGTTTACTATTGGTATGGAGAGCATAAGGTGGCAGGAAATATTGGAAATACCGCGCAGGTAGGCGTTCATTGCTATTCTTCAAAAGATCTGTACAATTGGAAAGATGAGGGCATAGCCTTAAAAGTTTCTGATGATCTATCCAGCGACATTGCTAAGGGGTGTATTTTGGAGCGGCCCAAAGTTGTGTTCAATAAAAGAACGAAGAAGTTTGTAATGTGGTTCCATCTGGAGTTGTTAGGTAAAGGCTACGAAGCTGCTAGAGCTGGTGTGGCCATTGCTGATCGAGCATCAGGTCCCTTTCTGTTCGCGAGAAGTTATCGTCCCAATCCAAACAAGCTTCCTGTTTACCCTAATGCAGAATCACAAAAGCAGGCGGTTAACTGTAGCAGTCCTGCCAATAAAAGCGATGGGTTTTTCTGTCGGGATATGCCGGGAGGCCAAATGGCCAGAGATATGACGGTTTATGTAGATGATGATGGCAAAGCTTACCATATTTTTTCTTCGGAAGAAAATTTTACCCTTCATCTTGCCGAATTAAGTGATGATTATCTCTCGCATACCGGTAAGTTTATCAGAATTTATATCGGACAACAAACCGAAGCACCGGCTTTATTTAAAAAAGACGGTAAATATTATATGGTGGGATCGGGTTGTACCGGTTGGGCGCCAAATCCTGCCAGGTGGTTTGTTGCGGATAGCATTTGGGGACCGTGGAAATACATGGGGAACCCTTGTATAGGTGAAGGTTCAGCTTTAACCTTTGGCGGGCAGAGTACGCACATTTTCAAAGCGCCAGGTACGAAAAACCAATTTATTTTTATGGCTGATCAATGGACACCTAAAAATCCGATAGATGGAAAATATCTTTGGTTGCCTATCGATTTTAATGAAGGGAAAATGGAAATTTCGTGGAATGATAGGTGGGATCTGTCGGTTTGGAAAAAATAATATCAGGATCTATTTAGGGCGTAAATATTATGAAATAGGATTTATCCCCTGTTATATGCCAAATTACCCCTTACATCCCAGGCGTTTTATCATTTTATTTGTGGCATAAGTTAAAGGAAAGCGTAGGCAAAAAGCCCGTCAACTTTAGGCTTTGAGAATAACCTTTTCTTTATCGTGAACCTTAACCAGCAAATATAAACCAATTTCCAGATCATGTTTGGAGATAAGATTGAATACACATGAAACTTAAATTTTTACTCATTCTGCTTTTGATGAATTTCGTTGGGGCAAAAGCCCAAAATAACGATTGGGAAAATCCGACACTCGTAGATCAGGGAAAGGAACGACCACATGTACCTTTTATGCTTTTTGAAAATGAAAAAGACGTAATTGATGACGATTATTCAAAATCAAATCGCTATAAACTGCTCAACGGTACATGGAAGTTTAACTATGTAGACAAACACGCAGATCGTATAAAAGATTTTTATCGTGAAGATATCAATGATCAGTTATGGGCAAATATCCCTGTACCATCTAACTGGGAACTGAATGGTTTTGGTATCCCTATATACACAAATATCACCTATCCTCATCCTAAAAATCCTCCTTTCATTGGAGAAAATAATCCGGTAGGTACTTACAGGAAAAGTTTTACTGTTCCTGCAGACTGGAAAAATCAGGAAACATTTATCCACTTCGGTTCCATTTCAGGCTGTGCTTTTATTTATGTAAACGGCAAAAAAGTGGGTATGACCAAAGCAGCTAAAACACCTGCAGAATTTAATATCACACCATTCTTAAAAGCAGGTAATAACCAGTTAGCCGTACAGGTTTTTCGCTGGCATGATGGAAGTTACTTAGAAGATCAGGATTTTTGGAGATTAAGTGGCATAGAACGAGATGTTTATCTGTTTTCGCTGCCAAAGCTTACCATTTGGGATTTCTTTTTAAAAGGTGATTTGGATGCGAATTATAAAAATGGAGTTTTTAGTGCAGATATCGACCTAAGAAAATTTAAAGGCAATGTTACTCCAGCAGGAAAATTAAGTGTTAAACTTTTGAATAGGGATGGTAAAGTAGTTCTGAGTAAGCGCCAAAATTTCACCACCTCAACGAATGATTTACAAACGATTAAATTAAATGGTGTGGTGGATAAACCATCGAAATGGAGTGCCGAGCAACCGACCTTATACACCTGCATCATAGAGCTGGAAGATGAACAGGGAAAAACGCTAGCAATTACCGGCGCCAAAGTCGGCTTTAGAAAAGTGGAAATAAAAAACGCACAATTGCTTGTGAATGGTGTGGCGACAATGATTCATGGCGTTAACAGACATGAGCACGATGATGTTACCGGGCATACCACAACCAGAGAGCTGATGTTAAAAGACATTAGGTTAATGAAAGAGCTAAACATCAATTCGGTTCGTTTGTCGCACTATCCAAACGACCCCCTTTGGTACAAATTATGTGATCAGTATGGTTTGTATTTGGTGGATGAGGCCAATATCGAAACCCATGGAATGGGAGCGGAGTTTCAATCATGGTTTGATAAAACCAAGCACCCCGCATATTTACCAGAGTGGGCTGCCGCACATACAGATCGTACGGTTCGTATGGTAGAGAGAGATAAAAACCATCCCTCAATTATTATTTGGTCGCTTGGAAATGAGTGCGGAAATGGTCCTGTTTTTCATGATAATTATAAATGGATAAAAGCGAGGGATAATAGCAGGCCTGTGCAGTTTGAGCAAGCCGGAGAAGATTGGAATACCGACATCGTTTGCCCAATGTACCCAAGCATCGGAAGTATGAAAAGATATGCGGCCGATAAAACTAAAACCAGGCCATACATTATGTGCGAGTATGCGCATGCAATGGGCAATAGCAACGGCAATTTCCAGGAATATTTTGATATTATTCGCACGGGCGAGCACATGCAGGGCGGCTTCATTTGGGATTGGGTTGATCAGGGAATTAAAACCAAAGATGCCAATGGAAAGACTTTCTGGGCCTACGGAGGTGACCTGGGTGGTTTCTATTGGCAAAATGATGAAAATGGTGTAGCTGATGGAATTTTAAGTGCCGACCGTACTCCTGATCCGGGTGCTTACGAAGTAAAAAAAGTTTACCAGAATATTCTTTTCTCAAGTGATGACATCAGCAAAGGAAATTTAAACATTGAAAACATTTTTGATTTCACCAATCTAAGTGATTACCAGTTTAAATGGGAGATGCTCGCTGATGGGCTCAAAATAAAAGAAGGAAGATTCAACGTTAACCTTGCCCCCCATAGCAAAACAACAATCAAACTTAACCTGCCACAATTCAAATCAGTGGAGGGCACTGAATATTATTTGAATGTATTTGCATTAGTAAAAAAGGAAATCCCCATGTTAAATATAGGTTTTGAAGTGGCAAAGGAACAATTCAAATATGCCGGAAACTACTTTGAAAAGTCTGCAAAAATAGAAAACCAGCTTAAGCTTAATGCCGAGAATAGCAAATTGAAATTTTCGGCTGGAAACATTTCTGGTGAGTTTGATACCAAGACTGGGCATTTTAGCAGGTATGCCATTAACAACACAAGTGTTTTGAGAAGTTTTCCGGAACCCTATTTTTGGCGAGCGCCAACTGATAATGATTTCGGAAATAACATGCCATCACGACTAGGAATCTGGAGATCTGCTCATGAAAATAAAACACTTAAATCAGTTGATGTAAGCAAGCAGACTGATAGCGGAGTGGTAATTAAAGTGGCATATGAACTTACGGCCATACAGCTGCCTTATCATATTAACTACTTAATTGGTAATGACGGATCGATTAAAGTGACGGCATCTATGAATATGGGAGACAGGACTTTGCCAGAGTTGCCACGTTTTGGAATGAGAACTACCTTGTCTGATAAATTTGCTAATCTGGAATATTATGGGCGAGGGCCATTTGAAAATTACAGCGACAGACATGATGCTTCATTCATAGGGTTATACCAGGATAAAGTTCAAAATCAATATTACTCAGGTTATATACGACCGCAGGAAAGTGGAAATAAAACCGATGTGAGGTGGCTGAGATTAAAAGACGATGCGGGGAATACACTACAAGTTGAAGGCAGCCAACCTCTATCGTTCACCGCAATCAAACATAGCGCTGAAGATCTGGATCCTGGATTAACTAAAAAACAGCAGCACCCAACGGAACTTCCGGTTAGAGATGAAGTTTTTCTTTCGATCGATTTGAAGCAGCGGGGCGTAGGTGGCGATGATAGCTGGGGGGCCTATCCACACAAACCCTATTTATTGTTGGATAAAACTTTTTCGTACAGTTACACCGTCAAACTATTAAATTCACTATGATGCGCCGGGTGCCTCGCTAGACTTTTATGCATTGATCTCAATTTCGAATCCGTGCATTCAAAAAAATGTATGTACATTAAATATTTATTGATCTGAAGGTTATAGATTTAGTGTCGATGCAAACTTAAGGCTAGCGGCAAATCAGATGCTAGACCCGGATGCTGAAATAAGATTTGTTAGGAAGAACTACTGTCGCATCAGCAAGAAATTGCTGTTGTTGAAAATCGAAAAGTTATTGTAGAAGCAAAGCCGGAAAAAAAAATCACGTTATTTGAATGGATGTAACAGGTGGCGAATAAAATTGGCGTACATTAAGTTTGCCTTTCTGCGTCCTTAATCACCTAGGCTTCCCCTGTTTTTCGTAAGGGATGCTCAAACCCGTGAAGCATTGGAAAATGAATGCGTCTCTGACCTTTGCTAGACAATCAATTGTAAGTTTCTTACGCCATATCTTTTCAACCTCAGAGATTTCAAGATGTATTATTTCTGGATCTTCCGAACCACACTTGAATTTTTCAATAGGATTTTTTAATATCCATTGATTTGCTTCAGCTGTATTTAATAACTGTTTTAGGTTTTTAATCTGCTTGATTGCAGCATCTTTGATAGGGAAAATCTGTCTAGAACGAGGTAGTTATAGAATTTTTGAGCAAAGCAATATTCAATATCTGATAAGTCAATATCGTCTATCTTTAATTTCTCTTTCAGGAATTTTGCAATCTTCTTCCCAGTGGCGTTCCATTGTTTTAGCGTTTCCTTTGACCTCAAAGCCTTTTCAATTACCTTTCAAATACCTTAATATGAATCGACTAATTCCAATAATGAAGGAACCTTGTTCAGAGTCTGCGATTTGATTTGTCCTTTGCTTTCAATCTTGATGTTATGAATTTTTTAGCATTGTTGGAGTGATAAATTCATACTTTGTTTTTAAAATGCGAAGTTGACTTCCAAGACACTGGATATACGAATGAGTTCGGAATTGATTTTCTTAGCATTTTCTGATCTGATGACCTTTTTAAGTTCGATGTTCCAATTGTTAATATGGACTTTTTGACCAGTAGAAAACTCAGCGCCCTTGCCATCAATAGAAATTCTACAAATGATAGGGGCATAATCTTTTAAATCCGCTTTTGATTTGCGCTGCCAGAACAGGATTTTTAGGGTGAAGTTACTTTTCGTTTCTCAATCTTTTGGTAAACATGTTGTTTTCAGATTGTCCGTCAAATGTTATTTAAGGTATTCTCGATAACTGGTGCCCAAATTTACCGAATACATTTGGGAACCATTTGTATTGGATTATTATTATGGTTAGAAATTACCTATTATTTTTTCGCGAATCGTCGTTTAAAAGGTCTTTTAAACAAAAAAGACGCAATCTCTTGCGTCTTTCGTGATCCCGCTGGGATTTGCACCTAGTGCTAAAACCAGCGTTTAAATAGTATTTTATGCGGTTTAAAATTAGACTCACCTAATCGCTCACCATTTAATTTGTACGTTTTTAACTGCAATTGCTATATGTGAATATAATCATTTTCTTTAACAATTAAAAATGATTTAATTTACTAATCACTGTTCGGTTCCGAACTGGCAATAGGTTCCGAATTGGATTTAGTTCTAATTTTAATTCTAAATCCAACATAGGTAATTGTGTTGTTCCTTTAGCTTCGTTTGGGTGCGTTATGAGGAGGGAAAAGTTTGATTTATAGAGGAAAAATCATTCCTGCGCCACGCTCAAATTACCTAAGGATATTTTGAAAAACATCATACAAGACTTTTCCAAGGATACCTAAAGTTATGGACAACACGGCAGCTTGATGAACTGCAGACTGATCCCTTTTGCTTTTATATTCAATCATTGGGTATACCCACCTGAAATAATGGAATAAGACTCTTAACAGGAATAAGCTTAAGAAGAAAAAATACGTCATTGCCAGGTTATTCAAAAATGAGCTTTCCTGAGAAGCCAAAAAGGGCGACTGTTGGTACTTATTGCAGACATAAAAACCTAATGGAAGTCCAACCAGCCAAACCAAAATGTCATACACACTTCCTCGATGAATTTTTGGGGCCTTAGATGGCCGGTCTTTTACAAATGCATCAATTTCGTGGAATACCCCATTTACCCACATGCTATCGTCTCCCTGGACAATAAACTCTGAGTCGTTTGGTGTTCGGTCGCTTGGTTGAAAGGAAAAATCAAAGACTTTAGGTTTTGAAAAATCGATGTATAATTGAAAATGATTACTCGGGTAGTAGTTGAAATTGGCTCGGTAAACAACATCACTGTTCACGTAAATGGTTTTTACGCTGTCTGGAAAAGAAACAGAGCCAAATACATCTTCAATAGTTCCAAATAATTCCTCGCTTTTAAAACCAACTACGGTGATTTTTAACGTAGCGCATATCTCCACGTTATGTTTCACCTGTTCTAAATTTTCAACTTGTTTTTCTTCAAACCGCTTATACTCAATTTCGCTGGCAGTTTTGGCCCGCTGTTGAAGAATATCCAAAAGCTTTCTCAAGTCATCTTTATCAAGACTTAATGCCCCTATCTTCTTCGATAATTTATTCCTTACAATATCGTTTTGCATATGAATTCACAGTCTAGGGGTTTAAAATGTTAGACCAAATTAGGTAGAGAGCCAATTACAAGTAATATATGGTTTAAGTTGATCTCTTTTCTTTATTTTGCAAAGATATTAGAATAAAGAATATGTTGTAATCATAAAATATTCTAGTAAATACTTCAGTGAAAGAAAGCATTTAGTTAAAGAACAGCATAATTCCCGGTATCCAAACTAAAGGCCCCCATTTTCATCACAACAAGTCACCACTTGGCTTATTTCTATATACAGCTCCCCATAATCGAAATATCAATCTTCATTTTCACCAACAAAACGTTGACTACCCTCATACTCTCCTATCTTCAATTGTCGGGTTAATTAATGTAAATTCTTCACCAGTCCTGCAGTTAATGTGTGTCTAGGAATTCAAATAAAAGGTCTTGGTCGGTGTTGAAAAAGTTTATTGGGATGTTACATGTCAGAAGGACTTTAAACATGCAAATATAGGTTAGGAGAGTCCCAATGGTTTCCAAGGCTGCAATTCATTTCGCTGATTAAGTTCAGAGTCATCCAGTTCATTCATCATATAAGCCCAGCCTTGGATCGGACCTTCACTTATAAATTGAGTATTCATAAAATAACTTAGTAACTCACAATCCTTATCTTCTGAAAAATCAATTGGAGTAATCCTTGAAATTCATGACAATAGTTTCGCAAAGAATCTCTATGGTGTGTCCGGTATTTGTCCCAAAAAACTCCATTTTTCCATTATTGAAAAAAGGGTGAATATGGCTTCCATTTAATTTGACGATATACGATTCTCCACATATAATCAAATCCGGTACGTTGAAAGGGCCAAAGCTATCGGCTTTAACTTTAGTTAGCAGATATGCGTAGGACTTTTCAAGAAAAGAAGATTCATTTTTGAAGCCTTCATATCCAATTACAATTCTCAAAGGGCTATTGAATTGCGTAAGCCAACCAAAAAAAATAGCCTCATTCTGTGATGAGAGAAATTTGTGATCTTCATAACTTTGTAGCACTTCGTCAGTTAACTGAGCGAAGATTGGTTTAAAATATTTCCAATCGTGTGGATTCAAACTAGACAGATCATTATAGATTTCCCTTACATCTTTAAGATGTTCATATCCATACTAATGAACCAGCAGGACTGGTACAGTTATAAGGAGACTCCAAAAGCTTACCTGGAGAAGTATGATACACATACCAGGCAAGAGGAAAAAGACGCTTTCCAGAATGCGATTGATAAAAATCAGGTATTAAAAAATTGAATAGTTAGTTAATAGTGCGGCTACCTCTATCCCGATCCAGTCCCTTAGGTGACCGGGGGGAGGCTGGTCGTTAGTGAATAGGTCAAAAAGAATTACAAGTAGGGAAAGATATTGCTATCGCGTTAAGATATTGTCAGAGAAAGTAGAAGTTCTGCAATCATCCGGATTGCCATAAAATCCCGCTATGGGAACATAAATTTAGGTAGTATAGTGAGCGCTGCCAGTCCGGAGGGATCGGCTTGCGTTTTTTTTGGCTCGTTTTTTTGCCGAATAACTTCCTGAAAGAAAAAGTGATGGCCTGCCAGATTTGATGCCTGCTTGATCGCACTGGCAGAGAATTCCAGAATTCTCACCCTGCATTTAAAGTTGTCATTTCAAATGAGTAACCGATTGTCTTGTAACGTTCAACACTTTAATTTATCTTAGGCCTATGAGTGGAAGAGGAACATCAGCGGGCGTTCTTTTCCAGTCAGAAGTCGGTGCTTATGCAGCCGCTCTCCTGCTAACTGAACGTCCTTTAAGTCGTCTTGGCGACAACCTTCCGGGAAAACCCCTGAAGATTTTTATGGAATCACCATCTGCAGTCGATGACGTTAATGTTGTCACTGATAGAGGATTCGTATATTTCCAGGCAAAAACAAGCCTGTCACTATCAGATAACCCGGCAAGCGAGCTGGGGTCTGTCTTCGATCAGTTTGTTAGACAATATCTCCAGGGAGTACTCGACGGCTCAAAAACCAGGGAAATGGACCTGTCCAGGGACAGGTTAGTGCTTGTGGTGAGTGAGAATGCTCCTGCTACCGTACGCAACGACCTGAGCGAGGCCTTATCCAGAAACAGAACCGGGGCTGCTACTGCGTTGCCGTCGAACCTGAAGAATGCACTGGATTCGGCTGAAAAACTAATCGCCGCCTCTTGGTTGGCGGAACAAGGTACAGCAATCACACCAGCAAAATCCCAGGAAATCCTAAAGCTATGCGCTGTTGCTGTCCTTGATCAAAATCAGAAGCAAATAGCTACCGACGCCTTGACCGAAGTGGTAAAAACCCCAGGAGAAGAGACGGCTTTATTTAAACTGCTTTCGCAATGGGCAGTCGAAGCTGCTCAAAACGGCACAGGTGGCGAACGTGGTGCCATTATGCGCTATTTGCAAGGCCAGATTGCGGTCAAAGAGCCACCCAGCTTTCAAAGCGATGTGGCTAAATTGACGCAACATAGCCAGAAAGTGGTGAAACGGCTGGAACGTTTTACGAAGATCAACACCGATTCCGGAGAGATCAGTTTTTCCCGCCCTGTTAGCGCCATTGTAATAGCTGAAGCAAAAACAGGATCGCTTGCCCTGACCGGCGATCCGGGATCAGGCAAATCAGGTATCATGCATGACCTTTCAAAAGAATTGTCCAAGGATGCGTTCGTTGTGACCTTAACGGTGGAGAACAACGTTACGAATTTTGATGTTCTGAAGGAAGAAATTGGACTTGAACACCCTTTACTTGAAGTACTGAAAAATATTCCGCTTGAAGGCAAAGGCTTCCTGATACTGGACGCACTTGATGCGACAAGAGGAGGGATCGCGGAGTCCACATATAAGAAGCTGATTGAGGAGGTTTCCTTAATTCCTAACTGGCAGGTCGTTGCCTCTGTAAGAACCTTCGATCTGAAACTGGGCGTCGAATGGAAAAAGCTCTTCCGGGGAGCTGCGCCCAATCCCGTATTTTCGGAAGCGAGCTTCCGCACTGTTCGGCACGTTCATGTCACATTGCTGGGCGAGGCAGAGATCAAAGAAATAGAAGCAAAGTCACCATCGCTGAAAACAGCCCTTGCTGCCGGTGGCACCAAGATGGCTACCCTTGCGAAAAATCCCTTTAACCTTTCGCTCATTGGCGAATTGATCAGCGGCGGTGTACCACCTGCCTCTCTTTCGGAAGTAGGTACACGTTCCGAACTGCTATCCAGGTATTGGGAAGAGCGGCTGGGTGATCTTGGCCTTCCAGCTACCGTTGCCCTGAAGAAATATGTAGATCTTATCTTATCTGAAAGGTCCATCGATCTCCCTGAAACTGAAGTGCCGATGGATGCCTCTGCAATGATCCAGCAGGTTCAGGCAAGGGGAGTGCTGGTAACCGAGCCAGCTAAAAGGATCGCATTTAGGCACCATATACTTTTTGATTTTGCTGTTTCCAGGCTGATTTTGGAACCTGACACCTCAAAGGCTATCCCAAGACTTTCAAGGGCCGATGGAGCAGGACTATTGATTGCTCCTTCACTTGAATATTGGCTGGAACACCTAAAACAAAACCTTCCGGCACCAGACTACTGGAAACTGATGGCAACGCTGATGTCCTCAGAACAAACAGATCCGGTGATCAGGGTCGAAGTGGCCAGGATTGCAGTTCAGGGTGTTGTGGCTGGCGATGATCTTTCTGAACTTGCCAAAGTACTGTCCGGGGAAGATCCCGGGCAAAAAAAGGCAATCATTCAACTTGCGGGTACCCTGAGCACTTATGGTGCAGGTGATGACACAGTAGAGAGCTGGGCGAATATGATTTCTGAAATAACGGACATCGCCGAACCTTACCGGCTTCAGAGCATTAAGGTGATCATCTACACCCTGGGTGACTCGGCACTCACACCGGCAGCGATGTCAGCATTAGGAAAGGTTTCCAGGGCACTTTTCGATGAAATGTCCAAAGACGACCGATTGATCTATTGGTTGTCAGCTGGTGTGATACCTCTTGTAGCTAAAACCTTCCCATCAGATCCAGAAGGTTCCAAACAGCGGCTAGAGCAGATATTTGCCGATGAACGTTTTAAAAAGTTTGGTTATTTTGAAGTGCCGGCCCTTGCTGACCAGGCGCTCTCGCTGGCCGCCTATGATGATGAGCTGGTAGCCAAACTTTACCGCCGGGTTTTTGCCGGTGGCGAATTTAGCAACGAACATGCAACCACGCTGGGTAGCCCAAGCTGGATCATGGGGTTTAGGTCCAATGCGGCGCAGGATTTTCATATGGCCGAATACGCGCTCAGTATCGACTTTCTCAAGTTACTTGAACAGTCACCAAAAACAGCCATCAGGGCACTGGGATCTGCAATAGATGTCAAAGAAAGAAGATGGCAGACTGACCCGGATGTCGAGTACCAGGTTTCCTATGGAAACGGAGAAAGGATTTTTAAAGAGGATCACAGTGCATTTTGGGCGTTCGATGATGATTTTGGTGGAGACGGCGAGGAGAACATTTACCGGATTTTTCAGCAGTGGGCTGAAACTGCGGATGAATCGCTGCTGAAGGATGCTCCGGATATACTCCTTGCAGAAAGCGGGAAAGCCCTGGCCTGGAAGGCACTGCTGGAAATTGGGGCCAAACGCCCAGAAATATTGGGCACGGTCATGTGGAATTCAGCCATCGATACCGTCGTGCTCAGTTCGATGAACACCCGGCAGGCCGCCATCCGATTGATCGTGGCCACCTATCCACTGGTCAGTGAGCATCAGCGGCGAGATGCCGAGGCCAAGATTCTGGCCTACGACTTTGCCCACACCAGAGATTCTGAATATTATTCAAAACACACCATAACTTCTGTTTTTGATGCAATAGGAGAAGCCAATCTGGTAAGTACAGCAGCAAAGGAGTATTTAAAAAAGTCGCTGGAAGAAAAAATAGAAGTGATTGACCCGGAACCGGCCGAAAAAAGAAAGATACTTGTTGCGTTGCCTGATGAGACGCCAAAGATGGCGGCAGCTAGAGAGGTAGAGGATACCGTATCCGGGTTGGGCGGAGCTATCCGTAATTTAATGGCAGATAAACCTGATGGAGAGCTGGCGGGACTGTTATGGGCGAAGGTGGAAAAGTTTATTGGTTTAATCGACCAAATTTCTGGTGACTTGGATACCGAAACTGCCGGAACACTTGCCAAGGCCTTGGGTAAGTCGTTTAAGGCTGGTTGGATACCTGCCGAACGGATTGATGCAGTTATTGCCAGGCTGATTTCATTAAGCAAACACAGCACCCCAACAACCGATGTTCAGACCGAAGCTGATTTTACGCGTGCAGCCGTTTGGTCCGGAAACTCGGTAAGGGTTGAAGTCGCTGAGATCCTTGGCGGGATGACCAAGGTTCCCGCCCTTTGGCCAAAGGTCAGAGATCGATACATCGAAATCATTTTTTCCGATCCCCATCCGGCAGTTCGCATGCAGGCGATCATCCGCATGCTGGGGCTTTGGGATACCGACCGTGACGCCCTTTGGGAGATAGCTGAGAAATTTGTAGACTCAGAATCCAACAGCTCGGTTCTGGGTTATGGTGCTGGAGAACTTACACGTATGCGATCAGCGGCTGTAGAGAACATCGAACCCTTGTTTGTAAAGCTTGCAGGGAAAAAAGTTTCGAAGATGGGCGGCGAAAGCGCCGTTCCTGCTACCATCGCTTATTTTGCGGTGGTAAAGGGACTCTCAGGCTCTAAAGCGATCTTCCAGCTTTGGATAGCAGATTTTAAGGACAATGAATCTGCTATCCAAAGCGCGCTATTCAGTTTAAGGGATTACTTTGCCGCAGGATTTGCTCCTGGACAGGAGCAGCTGGCCTTTAGCAGAAAAAATGTCATCGCCTTTCTATGGGAACTGATCGAGGTATTGGAACCATTTATCGTTAACTGGCCAACTGATCGTGAGCCAACGGCTGAGCAGATCTCTGCATTGAAGATTTTCACAGCTATCGGCCAGCAGTTTTATTTCGCAATAGGTCATCGTGAGGGCGTATCACTCTCTATAGAGCAGCAGCGCGTCTTTCTTCGGGAATATGGTCCGCTCATTTCCAAGTTGACCACATTGGGTTCACCTAAAACTGTACATGACTGCTTGCAGGTGCTTGAAAGGTTCATTGCGGCAGATCCAGAGCAATGTTTTGAGCTGATCAGCGAAGCGATGCTCAGGACTTCTGGAGTGGCAAAATATGAATACGAACAAATGGGAGCAAAGCTTTTTGTGAATCTGGTTGGGATATTTCTAGCAGATTACCGTTACATTTTTGCTGATCCTGCAAGACGCAAGCAATTGATTGACTGCCTGGCGGTATTCGTCGATGCCGGATGGCCAGAGGCCAGGCGCTTATTTCAGCAGCTTCCGGATCTGCGTTAACCATTTTTAATTAAGCTCTTTTATGAACTATACCGTCTTTTACTCATGGCAATCGGACCTCAGCGGAAATCTTAACCGCTCTTTCATTGCCGACGCGCTGGAGAAGGCAATAAGAATTGTTTCCAGATCGGAAGAATTTTCCCTCGAGGCAGTCATTGACCGGGACACCTATGGCATACCCGGCAGTCCATCGATTGTGGAATCCATCACTGGAAAGATCGCCAAGTCCGACGTGTTCGTCTGTGATATATCGATCATCAATCCCAATTCTGCAGACCGCAAGATGCCCAACCCTAATGTCCTTTACGAACTGGGATTCGCATCGGCTATCCTGGGCTGGGACAGGATCATTTTGGTTCAAAACGCTGCTTTCGGAGGTCCGGAGTCTTTGCCATTTGATCTCAGGGGCAGACGGATACTGACTTATACACTCGACGATGCGGCAGAAAACAAACCGGAAGAAAAGCTCAAACTGAAAAAGCAACTTGTCGATACCTTCGAAAGCGCACTGAAGTATTACAGCCAGGATATTGTTGGAACAAAGGAAAAGGTAATTTGGTGGGGCCACTGGCAGGTGCGAAACAAGATTAAAGCTGTTGGAGGCAACCTTCACATCAGCAGGGTTTCCTCCGATGCTTTCTTTTTCACATTGAGTATATACGATGGCAAAAGGAGGGGGATGATAAGTGGAAAGGCCCAGATTTTAACTACACATTCTGCTTATGCCAGGTTGAGGTCCTCCGGCGAGCAGGACGGCGAAATCATCTTCAGGAGAAGGCTTCAAGACAACGCATGGTGTATAGAGGTTGAGGAGGGCGACGGCTGTGACCGCTACCATGGATTGAGCACAACTTTCTCGGGTACTTACTGGCACCAAAACGAATCGGTCATCAACTGGGGGTACCTTGATGAAATCGATATGAACGAGATTGAGCGTATCACCGGAAAATATCTTTACGTCTTCCTGGATAATTTTCAGCACATAAGCGGTGACCGTTACCATGACGGAGAAGAACTGACAACTATTACTGGGGCGGTTAAAGGTCTGTACACCGTATGCGAGTCGATAGTCGTGCTAGATCAACGAGGCAATCTCTGGTGCGCCTGCCTTGATCCTGAAGGGGAGCAAAACGTGGTCCGTTATTTTACCAATCGTGACCAGGAGCCCCGCCCCGACCCGATAGCAGAGTGGCTGGAAAACTTTTCTGAGCGGGAATTGGTCGTAAATGAGCGGTAAAACCGCGCGGTCTGCTATTCAAATGCCGTTAGCTCAAAGGCTAACGCATTTGGATTCCAGCGGTAGGCAAAAAGTATCGGCCTATTTACTGTTGCTTTGATAAAGACCAATCGCAGCATCTAGGTTTAATCCCTGTTCGTCCTGATGATCACGGGTATGCCTGATGAACTCCCATTGTTCCCTAAGGCTCCTGAGCAGCTCCTCACTGGTCTTTTCGCTTGAAAATGAGTTTTTGATCCTTGTCCAGAACACGAATGCATGGTACCTTAGGGCAACATGCGGATAGTTGCCCGGCTTAGCCGCAAGGTTGCGAAGGGAACTGATGCTAATGCTGAACAGGTCGCTCATCCGGTCATACTTGATGAAAGGTCTTTCAGAGAGAACTGCCATTTTTAAGAGGGTCAATGCCGCTGATGGCGCCGCGATACGATATAAAGGATTGGTCGGGGATGAAGTATCAGGGACAATACCGCTGGATTCAATCCGCTGCTTGTAGAATTTAAGTGCTGGTAGATGATCCAGGGGAATCAGGTATTTGCAAAGCTGCAATTTGATTTTGGCATCTGCTTCGGCCACAAATCTGGAAATTAGGTATGGCCTGATCAGTTGTGGACTTGAAGAAACCAGGGTTCCTGTAAGGGTATCGGAGAAATACCCGTTTACATTCGGAAGCATTGCTGCCAACGGTTCGACGGCCCCGCCCAGGTCTAGGTATATTTTTAGGATTTCGGCCCGGTTTCCCAGGTGGTCATTTTTTAGGTAATCCAGCAGGTATGGTATAGCAACATCCAGGTGATTCTGGGATATGAAGTTCAGGTGATTTTCCAGCACGGACGGAAAACTGATACCTTCCTGTAGATTTACCAGTGTTCGCTCGATGATTCTCTGATTGTCGACAGTCATAGCGACAAATTCAAATATCCCGATCAGGGTGTCTTGGTATCTGGATATAGAGAGCATATCAAGATACAGATCTTGGGCGTAGTTCACGAAATTGAACCGCCTTAAAAAGTAGCAAAGATATATCGCATCCGGAATGATCGTCCAACTTTGGTAATCATCCGCCTGAACTGCGTTCCGGAAATCTAAAGTCTGCACCTTCTGATCGCACCATGCCCTGATCACTCCGATCTGCTCGGGTGTGAGAACAGCATCGGGGTGTCTCAATAGCCATTCATATATCCGTTCGAGGAATCCCAGCTCCCAGACCTGATCCATGTACTCCAGCAGCTCATCAAGCCTCACCCTGGCTCGTGCATGGATGTCAATAAAATCCCTGGAGACGCCGAGGAATTTTTCTCCATAGTAGTCCAGCTCGTAATTGTCAACATGTTTTCTACTGATCTCCTCGGTCTTCATGCCGTCAAAAATCAACATGATCTCACTTCTAAATACCTCTTTATCGAATAGCGCGGCTAAGGTGCGTGCATGCCGTTGCCGTTTCATCTCTTCGAAATCAACGCCTGCAGTCACCGCCAGCTGCTGAATGTTGAAAAGCGTACGAAAGTCATCAAGCAGTTTATAGCCCTGTTTTTCAAAATAATAGGCCAGTGTTGAGATTTCCTGTTCGCTAATCCCTCCCGACTGGTTTTCCGCTTTTAAAAACTTCAATTCGTTCGTTCCAGCAAGAAGGGTTAACGGAGCAGACAATGCCCCCAGGGGGCCGGCAGCCTGACTATATATTTCCAGGAATACTGTACCAGTAGTTCCTGCTCTTTCAAAATACCTGAGAAAAATATCAGCCATTTGGTGTTGAATGATATACGAGTGGTGCTGACGAAAGATCGCAGCGAACAGCACATCCAGCTCCTTGTCGCCTGCGAATGCAATCGATCTTTCCAAGGCAGTAAGCACACTCTTTTTGAAATAGGTGCTGTACAGAAATTGTCCTAGCCTGTTCTCTTGGGCCATGAACGAGAGGAGTGTTAGCAGCCCATCCCTGGTAGAGACTGCTGCCATGGCCCTGTTCAGCTCTCTGAATTCGTTTCCCAATCTAAATGGCTTGTTTGACCTGTTGCGGATATCGTTGTCCTCTTTGACCAACTTGAAAGCCTCTTGAAGGATGTAGTTCAAAAAGCGCTCGTGCTGCTTTTGTTCGACAACAAAATAAAAGAGCGAAGAGCGTATATTCGTATCGGGAGAAGTTGAGAATCTATTGAAAATCCTATCGCAATCCCCATCTGAATGTTTTTGAAGATTGTTATAGGCTGTCAACAGGAGCCACTGCAAGGATGGAAATTTTTCTTCTGCTTCCATGAGTTTTTCCAGAACCTTCGCATAAGGAGCTCGCAGCTCAGGAAATTTGTAGAAATGATAATGAGGAACGAGCTCCAGCAAATTGAAAAGAGCGGATTCATCCTGCTCTTTTTCTAGCCTTTGCATCAGGAATTTCAGCGCTAATTTGCCTTGTGAAAAGCCGGCCATATCGGCCGGTTTGAACCGGTCATGCATCAGCCTGATCCCTTGTTTTTGGTGGTAGTCCAATATCTGGCTGAAAATTTCCAGTCGCCTGGCCTCGGCCATATCCTGTACCTGCAATTGTACCAACAGTTCGATGTTGTCCCTTTTTAGCCATTGGAATAGTTTGTTCTTATTTCTGTTTTCCAGCTTCATGCTGCCTAGAAAAAGCAGCGCGTTTGACCAATGTTTGGCGACCCTGTTTTTGTTGGCCGTGGAAGAAACAATTCTTTTGATGCTTCTAACCGAATGTTTGGCCAGCAGGGTAGAGGCCAGATATTCCTGGGTTCCCTGCGCATTGAACGTCCACCCGGTGTCCCCCTCGCCAAAAGAAATGATCGATCCGCACTCTCCGATCAATTTCCGGTCTTCAGGATCAGCGATCACCTGATTCATTTGCAGTGAGGTAAGTTTTGCCCTGGCGGCGGCAGTCATGACAAAAGCGGTTTTCTGTAGCAATTCATAAGCCTTTTTCTCAATTGGCTCAGGCTCCTTAAGCCCCATGCGCTTGATGTCCAGATGCAAAAGCGCCATGGTCTCTTCGCGGAAAAGCTCTGCCTTTCCCGCATTGAAACGATTATTATCATCGAATTGACTGGTCAGCCGGACCAGGTAATAGGGCTTCACCAGGTAAGAGGATATGTCGGCCGAATTGGCTTCCTGCCAAAAGTTACCGGACCTATTGCCAAGTTTTTCGATGACGTAGTTTTCGATGACATCAGGAACAAGATGGTCAAGGGAGTATGACTGGAAGCTGCCAAGGGATTCCAAGCCCTGTTTATCGGAATCGGTCACATAGAAATTTGTTCTGCACGATACGACCAGCATTGCCTGAGGATAGGCCCCAACAAATTCCATAATAAGTTTGCTTACCCCTTTGACGTCTTTATTGAGCACCTCATCCAGACCATCCAACAAGACCACCGCCTGATCCTGAGGTGTGTCTGCAATGGTGGGGAAAAGGCTTTCGATCGGGGTACGGTCATGTGATTTTAGCGTGGTCAGAAATGGATGAAATCCGGAATCTTCAGCTGAAAGCAGGTGTGCAAGCTGTTGAAGTTCTGTGCTTTTCCCGTCTTGTCCCCAGGCCAGCAGAGCTATACGCTTATCTTTTTTGAGCACCTCTAAAAGGTCTACAGGTTCCGCCCACATACCCCTGAAAACATCGTCATCGAGCTTTCGCACTGTTCTGTAAAGGTAGATTGCTGGTGGGCCATACTGCTGCTTTTTTGGGATAGGCCTTGGTATGATAACCTCTGAGAGCCGGTCGTTTCCCATGAATGATGCAAACCATTCCCTTCCGAAAAAGTCATAGACCAACTGGGGGTGATCCTTTAATATCAAATTGAGCCTGATCGAGTCCCATATTTCGACGTTTTTGTTATCCGCTTTCAATTTTTCGCGGTTTGCCTCAATGGCGTCGGACTGTTTGGTGCCGGTCAGATCCAGCGCGGTGCAGAGCACGAATGTGGCTGACCTTTCATACCAGTCGCCCTTGATAAACAGGATAAAGGCATCCTCGATATCCCGGGCGGTGAAACTTTTAACCTTTTTGCATTGGTAGGTGGTGTAGCTCTGGTTGGACGAAACCCCATAGATATCAATACCGTGCTGCCTGTCCCCGGGCCTGCCATAGGGACGCGATTCCTGAATATGGTTCTGCGCTGCAGCCAAGCTAAGGCACAGTCGCTCAAAATCGTCCCACCTCAGTTGCCCATAGGGGAGACTGCTAATATTTACTACGACCGGTGGGGTGATTATGCCATCAGGTCCGTTTGCTATCTTTTTCTTTGCCATTAATTTTATCGATGGTTTGCATGGTACTCCATTTGTTTGCGATATTAGCTCCCGTTAGGATTTTCTATAGGACTCAATCTCCGATAGGGTAACCTGTACTCCCTTCACCTTTTTTTCTTCTAGCAGGAGCTCGATTTGTTTCTGGTTCAATGCCTTCTCCGGCAGGTTAGGTCCGAGGATGATTTTCTCCAGTTGTAGCGGAAATTCTTTATCCCCCAGTTCGAACAGCACATATTTGCTTATGATCCTGTCGGGATGGGCAATAACCCAATCCCGTTTTTTTGGTTCAACAGTTTGGTTGTCCACATACAGGAGCCGTACTTCCTGCTCCATCTTATAATCAAAGCTCTTGAAGAAGTGCTTCCAGATATCCAGGTATAGGAACTTGAACCTGGCCGAAAGGGTAGCGGAAATGGATGCGATAATGGACCGGATCAGTTCCAGTTCAAAATGGAAGGTCCGCGAGGTTCCATAGGAGATCTTGCGGATCAGCATGTATTTGTTCTGTATGCTGCTGGTCACCGCGAAGCGAAGGCACACACCTTTGCTGTCATCCCCGTACAGCCTGTACATGGTCAGATCATCCTCATTGCTGCTTTCGGTACAGCTGGAGATGAAACTGCCGTTCATCTGTTGCATTTCAGTCATGGTCATCGAGCCGATTGGCTTGTAATAGGCGCCCACATATTTGTCCACATAATCCATTTCGCCCCGGTCGTTCATGGCCAGGTGAGAACCCATACGGAATGAACTGCCATTAAGTGTATGGAAAAGTGTATCCATCGAGGTATACCTACAGACCGTCTGATCCTGTACCTCTTCAAGCAGGTTCTGGAAAAAAAGATTTTCAAAATCATGCAGTCCGGCTTCGGCATTGCTGGCAAAATGGAAGAACCTGCCTTCATGGTTATAGGATATGGCAGTACTGCGGCTATCGGCACCCAATAGCTGTAGCAGCTGTAGTTTCTGCTCCACCGGACGTTCATGCTGGGTGTAATGCTGTTCGACAGTTTGCCGGATGATATCCATGATCTGCCTGGCGTAGTGGTTGATGTCGTTTTGATCTGCTTCCTGGAATACATCAAAGAAAGACTCGAAATTTTCCGACTCCATATATTGCCCTTCGCTGCCTTCAATGAGGATGAACTTTTCCAGATCCGTAACCACAAAATAGTCCAGGCCAAGTTCCTGCATGTCTGAAACGGAAAAGCGGTACCTGGAAAGCCATTCTGCAACCGGCCGGTTTCGTCCGGTGATCTCTACCACCATGAAAGGATAGCCGCCTTTGGTGATCAGAAAGTCTGGATTGCTATTGCCCAGCCGCCTGCCTTGCTGTGGGTATGGCCGCAATTGGGGCTGAGCAATCACCTTGTATTTGACGTCCAGGTCTCGCTGCTTTAAATAATCGGATAGTCTCTGCTGGAATTCGCGTTCTAGATCTTGCATGTTGGTTTATTTTCGGCTGTAGTCTGTTTTATGGTTGTCATTTATTTCATCCCAAGAACTCATCGATGAACGCTTTTTGCGTGTCGATCATCTGCACCAGGTCTGCACGGTCCTTGTGCTGCTCGCGCAGTGCGGCCAGTTTCTCGCTATCCCTTTTGTGCAGGTCCACGTTCATCTGTTCACTGGTAACGGCCACGGCCTGTACCAGCTCCATGCAAAAGCTGGTCATCTGCTGGAGGATGAGCATAAATGGCATTACCTTTTGGCTTAGGACTTCAATGTCCAGGGCTTCGATAGCGTCGACTACATCTGAGGTGATGCGATCATAATGTACGAACAGATTTCTTGTCGGTGTCATTGCTGCAAGTTCCGGGTCGTCATAGCTGTTTAGCTTTTCGGTCAGTTCCTGGTAACGGTCAGCCAGTCCCGGCAGCATCAATCTCACCAATCCCCCAATGTCCTTTACCCAGAAGGAATCATTGCGTTTGGATGTGACCATATTGCCTTCTTTTTTATCCGGCCAGACATAGTGGTAGATCTGCTTAAATCCTTCATTGATGATCAATATTAACTGTCTTCCAGCATATTGCACCTCGTAACCTGTCTTGGCATTCAGATATATCCTGTAGGCTACGCTCAGGTCCGCCGATAACAGGTGGATGAGTATCGCATATTCTGTTACCCTGCCCAGGTAATGGTTGGCCTGAGAAGGGCTCATATGGTTCTGCTCATAGAAGGCCTGCACCATCTTGATCTGTTCAACTGTCTTTCTCAGCACCCGGATCTGGTTCCAGGCCTGGTCAATGGTCAGTTGGGTAATATCTGCCATACTTTGTTTAGTGGCGTCTGATATGGGCTGTTTTTCGTTCATCGCTAGCGGTTAATATTCGTTCAGGATTGTTTCCAGTGGGTGTTAATGTACTGGGTAACTTGGCTGATGTTGAGCTTTTCAGTGGATGCCTGCCTTCTGATGTAAAAATGGTGGTCGCCATTATGTACCAGGAATACCGGGGCTGCAGCGCGGGATGGGACAACGATCCTGCATACCTCTTTATCACCAACTTTCACGAAACTTAGGTCAAAATCCTTATGAGTACCGGAACCCAAATTTTTAGATACAATGTCATCAAAGCGTGTACAGAACTGGTCCTGCTTGTCAGGTTTGCTGAGCAGCTTGTATTCTGATTCCATTCCGATCACGTTCCTATTGTCTTCTACGCCGATCAGCAGGATCCCACCGTAGCTATTGAGGAAGGCCGCGATGGTCTTCAGGGCAGAGTGCTCGACCTCTGCTGATTTTTTGTTCTGCCTAAGGTCGTAGGAAAATGTGGACTTGAATTCGATGTATTTCCCTTCGCCCTTTTCAATGATCGCCGTATCGTCGAGTCTGTATAGTTCGGTCACGGCGAAAGATTTGTCCCCTGCGACCAGCCCAGGTCCGCTTTTTTCTTTTGCATTGTCAGCGGATGGATATTGATCCATGAGCATTTCGATCAGGTCATCGAAATAGGAAATATCCTCGATCCGGCCCTTAAGGGGGAAATGTTCCCTGAACCGGAAGATTTGATATGTAAGGTATTCGCGGTCGATCTGCTTATATTTTTGGAAATAGCTTGGGATCTTTTGCTGCAAGGGACGGTAGGCATTCAGGAATACGGCGGCCAGGTCTTGTTTATGCTGGTACCCGTTACCTGTATTTCGCTGCCAGGCAACTTCTGCCCAGGCTGTCTCGCCGAGGAACCAATCGGCAAATGATTTTGGGGCATAGGCCTGCATTTGTGCCTCTAGCCATTCTCGGAACAGAAAATACTCGCCATATATCATTGAGGGCAGCCCTCCAAAGATCCAATCGCACATATGGTTCAGGTAATAGCCGTGCTTTAGGCGGAGGTACTCGTTGCTGGGATCCTGGTCGGCTTTGCCGAAGGCTTCTTTTCGGGACAGTTTTTCTGCCTTCTCAATGAAGGATCTGATTGGGGTGAGCTCGTCGGAGATGAGCTCCAGGTCCAGCTGCGCGTATTTTCGGAAGAATTCGCGCTGAAGATACTCGCAATATTGTTGGGCACCTAGATTTTTGAGCCGCTCGAGTGCTTCGGAAAAGCTTTTCGCCTCAGGGATATAGGTGTACTTTGTACCCTCGGGGATCTCCATGCGTTCCGCCTCGCGCTCATCGGCTGTGGTGTAGATCCGGATGGTGTCCTCGTACTGGCTGGATTTTTTTTCTTTTTCTGAAAACCACTCCATGATCTCTTGGTCTATCTCGGCAAGGAGCGGCGTGGGCTTCAGGTTTTCCTTTCTGGAAAGATACCTTCGTTTGGTATACCTGAGCCAATCCTGCTTATCGCCGGTATATTCCAAGTAGTGAAAGTTCAGACAATTGCGTTGTCTGAACAGGGGATCTGCTTTGCCTCCGACCTTCCTGCCTTTGATGAGAAGGGAAAAAAAAGCTTCGAACAGCGCGTCATTATCCGGATAGACGATTGTTCCATCGGAATACATATCCTTGCGGATCACCAGTTGGTATTTGTCTTCTGGTTCTTCTGTGCTAAAGCAATAGCGGTAAAATGGCGTTTCTTCTAGATTCATATTTGTAACCCGAAGATAAAGCCCAAAGGGTGCTTTTTCCAAATAGAAAGGTTGCCGAAGAACCCGCCACAAAAAAGAACCATAATCACTAAACAGATACTTTGTTTGGCGAGCGCGTATATCGGGACACCACTAAACAGGATTGAAAATGCCGCTAGTACAAACACTTTTCTGGAAAACATCAGTCCTTGGACAATTTTGTCGGATATTGAAGCAGAAATATACATGTGTCTTTTGTGCTATTTGAATTTTGAAAGCGTGAAACTCAGTTTTTCGACATGTAAGTCCTCACGAAAAGCAAGGATTAATGCTTCTGCCTTTTCACGGAAAAGTTCATCGTTTTTCCAATACAGCTCATTTGTCGTTCCGGAGATATCACTTCCGCCCATGTTCTGGGTGGTCACAAATTCCATCAGTTGCTTAATGATTTTTTCAGGTACCAGCATATGCGCATCGATCACCAGGTATTCTATCTCCTTGCCCAAGCGATCTGCCTTTGCTGCCTGTTCCAATAGCAGTTCTTTGACACTGGGATCATGTTGCGACTGGTTGAGTGTTGGACCAGCAACATCCAGTAGTTCGATAAATTCGGCAAGCTTCCGGCTGAGCTCAATGTACTTTTTGAGTTTTTCGTTGAACAGCTGATTTTTGATGTTCAAGGTCTTATTCAGCGTAAAATTGTAATAGCTGATCACGGCAGCTGCCAGGGAAATGAATGCGGCTATGCCGGGAATGAAATAAGGATTCAAAGTTTGCATGTTGAGAATGGTAATTTATCAAATCTACGCAATAAAGAGGAGATTTTTGGTTTCGTTTAACCCGGAAGTGTTGCTGTGTGAATAACTAAAATTGAAATTTTCGTGAAAGGGGGGTTGTATATAATCCGTGCTCAGCTATTCTGCTTTAAATTTCAGCAGCAAGGGAAAAAGTTATACGAAGTTTTTGGAAGAGATGATCGAGGCGATCCGTGCGAGTATCGAGGAGGCACACAGATTGAAAAGTAGAAAGACAAATCCAGCAGTTTAGCTTTGCTGGATTTGCTTTAGCTAACTTAGCCTATTTCATAGATATCATCATTACCTAGAGATTTTGCTTTTTCCCTGAGGAAATCAACCTTGGATTTGATGAACGGATCCGGGTGCAGTTCATCGTGCCAGAGGTTGTGGATCATATTATATTCGGTGAAAAAATGATGTTCATTGTTCTCCCATCCACCGCCGAACGTGCTTAGCCAGTTGTAGAACAACATGATCTGTTCGTGGTTCGACAATTGCGCCCTCAGAATTTTCAGGTACCTCATTTTCTCTTCATCAGTTTTCAGTATATCACTAAATACGACGGACTTAACAGTGAGGTAAAGATGTCTAAAATAGTGGCCCAATCTAGAGGCATGGCCTGCAAACGGCTTGTAGTTAAATTTTAGCACTACTCCTTTGACAAATTCTTTCCTTTCGGAATTTTCAAAAACCTCACTTAGTGTTGGAGATTGATGTGCCTGGCGCGCGGATCTTAGGATAATCTCAAAGGGGCGCAGGTTGGGATAATTTGTTTGAAATTTATCAATTCCTGAGAAAAACAAATGGTAACAGGCCTTGAAACCTTCATCATCGAGTGTGGTGAGTTTGGTATAAGCACTCAATATTGCTTCAAATTCAGTTTTCATAGTGATAAATACTTTTCGTCCTTCGGTTGAAGTTTCAAATTTTATCATTGGCTGCGACATTAAGATATCATCTTGGGTAAAGTCGTAGCCTTCTATTTTCATTTCGGATACATTCTCACGGTGGAGTCGGATCATTTCGTAAAACTGAGCTTCAAACTGTTGTAACTTACGTTCATCCTTTTGTCTGTCAATCTGATCTTGTAGTTCCGTCTTATTTTCTTCCTGTTCGATCAGAAAAAGTGCACGTTGCTGTTTGTTGGCCTCGTATTGCATATAGAATGCAAGTCCTGTTAAAATAACTCCGGCCAGGGCAATATAGGGGTTCATCAATCCTCCAACAGTATCTCCCATAGCACCGGTATCTTTGGTATCACTCAGCCCACTGATGTCTGTGTATAGGTACGGTGCACAAAAGGCGAAGATGACAGCCAGGAAAGCGAAGATGAGCAGTACATAGATGTACCATTTAGATTTGCTTTCCCTTTCCATTTTTGAGCTTGATTTTTTGATGTGCTGTTCTAATTTGGCGTTCAGCTGGTTTAACCTGCCGAGTATAAATAGTACAATGGCAGCCATTGCAAGAAGCAGGATGTTGAGATAGATTTGAGCGTGCATTAAATGGTCGTGTTTTTGTTTGTCGGTTTTCTGGCTAAGTTAATGATTTTTCATTTGGTTGGCATTTTAAGCGGCTTTTGTGAAAAAGTATTTCGGTGATAGGTTTTTAGCGTTCAGCGAATTCAGTAGTTTAGCCGTACCATTTATTGATAGCGCTTATGAATTTGATTAAACAGCTTGAGGCCGGACTTACCGGTATCAATCAGGCCCGTTTCCAGGATCTGATCAACCACCTGCTGCATGTACAGGGGAAAACTTTTATTTCTGCTCCCGGTTCGGTAGTGGCCAAGGAAAAAACCAGCAAGGGTGCGCCTGATTCTTTTTTCCAGGATAATGGGAAATACTGTTTTGTGGAATGTACTACCCTGGAGCGGGTTGGGGAATCAAAGACCTTTTTCAATAAGCTGCTCAAAGATGTGGACCATTGTTTTGATGAGTCCAAAACTGGGATCCAGGCTGCAGAGATTACGGAGGTTGTGCTGGCATTTACCAACACAATATCGGCCGAAGAGCATAAAGCGCTTTCTGATCGTGTTCATTCGTTCAATGCCTCAGCGGAGCTAACTGTTTTTGATATTCAGAACCTTCCATTGCAGATTTACGGGTTTCCGGGGCTTTCTGAACAATATGTGGGCGTCACGATCGTGAAGGGAGAGATTTATAACCTGCCAGATTTTTTGGAGAAGACCAACCGTGGCCTGCAGCCGTCGCTGACCAATGCTTTTGTCGGACGCAAGGATGAGCTGGAACAGGCCGAAAAGTTTCTGACTTCCAGCGATATCCTGCTGCTGTCGGGGCCGGCAGGTGTCGGAAAATCCAAATTAGCGGTAGCTGTGCTGTCTACGTTTACCGAAAAGAACGATTTTATCCCGATCGTTATCCAAAGTTCTGCTGTTCCGCTATGGGATGATTTTGTGAACCTTTTCCAGAACGGAAAGGATTACATCATTTTGTTCGACGATGCGAACAAGAGTGCCCAAAACCTGAGCTACCTGCTGGATTTCATGCAAAAGCCCATGACCAGTAAACTCAAACTTGTGATCACCTCTAGGGATTATGTCAAGCATCTGGTCGAGCGAAAGCTTATGGATTCCAGGTACCAGGAACTTAGCATAGGAAGTTTTAAAGATGAAACCATTAGGGAAATCATTTTGGCTGCCCTTCCTGCGCTGAAATACCATCCTATGGTACGCGACAAAATTGTAGAACTTGCCAAGGGGAATGCAAGAATGGCGCTGATGGCTACTGCGTCCGTACAGCCGGATTCGCAGACCAATTACCTGGATTCACCACTTCAGCTGTACGAAAAGTACTTCGAAAAGCTTGCCCTGGAGATTGAGCTGTTCCAAAAGCCGATCGGTCTTCAGGCCATTGCTATCGTTTCTTTCTTTGGGGTGCTGGAGCGTAACAATGCCAAGCTAGAGGAGCTGCTGGGTAAAAAAATCGGAATCGATTGGTCTGAACTCTGGTCGGCGATCCTGGAGCTCCACGGGCACGAGGTGCTGGATGTATATGCAGAGGATACGGCCAAGGTTTCTGACCAGGTGCTAGCCACCTATGCGTTCTATAAATGTTTCCTGGACCCAAAAAGCAGTGTTCTCAATTACGCTGATTGGATAGGGGAGTTTTTGTCCAGTCATCCCTCGCGTCTGCGAAGCACACTGATCGATGTCAACAATACCTTCAACTATGAATTTGTAAGGGACCTGGTGGTCCCGCACTTGAAAAAAGTATCTCAGGGCATTTCAGCAGATGAGCAAATGTATGAGTTTTATAAGCTATTCTGGTTCTACGTGCAGATGGATGCGATCTTGTTTTTACGCTCCTGGGTGAAATCGCTAAGCGATGCGCCAGCGGATCCACCGCCTTTTCTGGATTTTGATTTTCAGGCTAACGATTTCCTGAGGGAAACCGAATATTTTGAACTGATCACCAATTTCTGGGCACACCATACCGAGATGCTGAGGCCTTCGCTGGAGATCGGTTTTGAGCTTGTATCCAAGGAACCGGCCAGGCTGCCGGAATTTCTAAAATTCATGGTCGACAATTTTGGCTATAAATGGGAGGATGTGGAGCATGGCTTTGGGCGGCAACAGGTCTTGGTTGATTTTCTTTCTCAGAATTTCCAGGGGGATAAGGAAAAACAAATTGCAGACGGTGCATATCTACAGGTCGCTAAGGTCCTGTTGGGAATCCATTTTACCGACTTCCGGTCGGGAAGGGGACATACGTTCAACATCACAAACTTCGATCTGCACTATTCCCCGCAGCTGGAGGCTCTCAGAAAGCAGTTGCTGGAAGGTGTGCTGGACCGTTTTTTTGTGTCGGAAAAATTGACCTGGGAGATCCTTGGTCAGTTGAAACATCCCAACGGCAACTTTCCAGAACAGCTAAGGATCGCTGAGGCTCCAATTTACGAAAGGTTGGTGAGCGGCTTTTTGAGCAATGAGAACTACAGGGACTGCCGGTTTGTTCGCCAGCTTGCTGAGCATCTGGAGCATGCCGGTGAGACTGTTCCTGCCAGTTGGCAGTCGTTCATCGACGCCCCGGTGATGACCCTGGCCAAAATATTGAGGAATGACTTTGATTATGATGAAGTGTTGGGTTGGGAGGAGAAACAGAAGCGTAAGCAAGCGCAATTGGCGGATCATATCCATGAAATGAACTGGACAGAGATCAGGGAATTCATCCTTGCGATGGACCATCTGCTGCTGCAATCGAGCTCAAAGGGCGATTGGACGCTGGAAGGCGCTTCAACGGAGGTCTACATCGCTATTGGCAAAAAAGGAAAGCAGGAACTGCTGCTGGCACTGGAGATGTTTTTCTCGAGGGATGTGGTATTTTCACTCCAGACCAGGCTGTTTCATTGGATCATCAACCAGGGGTGGTTAAGCCCTGCTGAACTGCTTGCAACTTTTGCAGGACGCAGCTTTGAGGGATTAACGTTCTGGACGATGGCCTTCTTGCAAGCACTGCCCGAAGAGGAGGTTAACCTGGATTACACGCAATTTCTGATCGGCTGTTTTAAACAGCAGGAAAAAAAACTGGATATCCACCGCTTTGCCGATTTCCTAAAATTTGAAAACTGTTTTCAGCATCAGTACAAGCCATCCACCGGTTTGGCGGAGCTGGAGGACCATAACATCATATCGTATCTGACTCAGCTCATGCTGGAGAAGAAAGACGAGCATATTGCTTTTGGGTACGAGTTCTGTAGCGAGAATGCAAAACACCTGGAAGGTCAGGTGGATTTGTTAAAAAGGGCTTTTTTCAAGTTGAAGGATCTGGACAGGAACTTTGATTACAATGGTAAGCAGCTCGAGGCAGTAATCAGGCTGGACAATGAGTTTATCATCGAATACCTGGAGCGAAAGGCTGTCAACGATTCTTACCTGAACTTTAGGTTTGAACGGTTCAAGCTGGATTGTCTTTGGGAGCTGAAGGACTATCATTCGATCATTACCCGATGCCTGGACATCATCATTGCCAAATCACCGGTATGGTCTAATTCGAGCCACGGTTCCAGTACGCTGTTTGTTCGCAATCCTAATACTGAGCAGGCCAAGACAAAGGCGATGGAGGTCATCGAAAGGTACGTAGACAAGTATTTTGCAGAGCGCCAGAAAATGATGATGGTGGGAAACATTCTGCTAAGCATACATCCTGAAGAATTTGTTCCGGTCATGAGGAGGTTGCTGCTGTTGAACAAAGACTTGGAGATCCTGCGCAGCATTTACTTTTCTGTGTCGATCAGTGCGATATCCGGCAGCTTCATCCCAAAGCTGAAAGCTGAGCAGCAGTTGGTAAAGGACCTTAAGCAGATGGTCATGAGCCTTCCGGGGGTACTTGACTACGCGGAACACATTAAATATCTGGATGAATATACCGAATACATGAAACGAAGCATTGATCAGGAGTTTCGCAGGGACTTTGAGGATTCCTTGGAGTAATTGATGCTGTTAATCCTGTGTTAATAAATTCCTGCTTCATCTGGAGTTTTGTAGCACCAGGGCGACTTACCTTTGGCTAGGGACAACTAATTTTATCGAAAGAACTGATGAGTATAAACTGGAATAGATTACAGCCATATAAGACCACTAAAACCAAGAGTTTTGAGCAGCTGTGTTATCAAATTGCTTTCAGGATGCATGGCGAAGATGGTGTATTCACCCCAATAGATGACAGTGGTGGTGGAGATGGCGTGGAATTTTACCTGACATTTCCGGATGGGAGAGAATGGGGTTGGCAGGCCAAATATTACGAAGGTTCTCCAAGGCTAAGCGTGAGCGGGAGGAAAGCTGCGATCGTTTCCTCTCTCCAGCGCGCAACTTCCCTGCATCCTTTAATAAAGGTATGGTTCCTCTGCCTTCCTATGGACTTGACACCGGACGAGCACACTTGGGTAAAGTCCGAACTGAGCAAGCATATACCATCGGGACATCCTGCCAAAACCGTGGTGTGGAATGAAAGTTTTATTCACGAGCGTTTGAACCAGCCGATGTTCAATGGATTAAAGCAAGCATTTTTCAACGCCCTAGAACTCAGTCCGCAGTGGTTTTCTCTGGCTTTTAAAAAAGCTTATACGCTGGTGGAGAACAAGTTTGATAGCTTTTTGTATACTGCAAATGAGGAGTTCGAGTACAATTACGTCAATCCCTTGCTTTGCAATGAGAAATTCAATACCCAGCGCATCGCTTATTACCCGAGAAAGCTTTCGGAGCTTCTGGATGAGGGAAAGAAGAAGCTGAAAAAACTGAATTATACCAACGATATTTACAGGTCCCTGTTTAACAAATACCTGGAACGATATGGGGAGTTCAATGGCATAGCTGATGGGCTATTGCCGAAGTTTAAGGAAAGGCTGGATAATCTGACTCCCAATTCTGTAGATAAACTGGCAGATCAGGATTTTTCTGCCGAGCTGGAGGCATTCAGGGCGATTGTGTCCGAACTCGACGATTTCAGAAGAAACTGGTATCAGCAGCATATAGACCAAACCGACAAGGAAAAGGAGAGGCAAAATATCGATCAGTTTTCCAAGGTTTCCGATGTTGATCGTATCTATTCTGAATTTATCGAGGAACTGAAGTATTATGTGAGCCATAGCAGACTGCCCCTGAAGTGGCGTTTGGCCCATTTTCTGGGCAATGGTGGTGATGGTAAGACTAATTTTGCAGTTGCTTTGGCAAAGGAATACCTTGATGCAGATTTACCGGCTATATTTCTGCCAGCGATTTTGTTAACCAGTTCCAATCCATTAGCCGATCAGTTTCTTGCTTTACTGGACATCAAGGCGGAGTATTCTTTTGCAGAGTTTTTGGATTGCCTGGATGAACTGGGCAGGATTAATAACCGTAGGATTCCTTTTATACTGGACGGTCTGAACGAGGCGATCGATTCCAGGGGCGCATTGAACGAAAGGCTTTCGCTGGATCTGCCACAGCTGGAACTGGATTTTCTGGAGCGACGAAACCTGGTGCTGATAACAACCTGCAGGATATCTTATCAGCAGGGTATCTGGGGAACTAACGCCTATGATGACCCAAGGTTCCACTTTCTTTATGGTTTTACCAACCACGAGGATAAGAAAAAGCTGGTCAAAACCTATTTCAGGCATTATAAGATCCAGGCAGATCTTTCTTTTCTTTCACTGGAACGATTTACCAAACCTTTGTACCTGAAGCTTTTCTGCGAATCGGTAAACAGTATGCGTAGTGAACTTAAACAGGTTACGCTGGGCTTTGATTCGATATATCAGATTTTTGAGGATTTTGTAGCGCTTTGCGATGCAAACGTTTTTCGAAGGATTCAGAAGGCGGGAAAGTTACCGCCTACCGCTGCCAACAAAAAGCTCGCTTCCAGGGTGCTGGATAAATTGGGTCAACAACTTTGGGAACAGCACCAGCGTGCGATACCGCTGGAGGACCTGATGGTGATGGCCGATGGCAAGATGGTAGATGATTACCAGCATTCGGTGACCAAGGCGCTGTTGGATGAGGAGCTGCTGTTTGTCCGCAATTGGAATGATGGGGAAGAACATGTCCATTTGACTTATGATCTTTTGGCTGGGTATTTTATCGCTAAACACCTTTTGGAGGTAACCGATGATTTCGCGGTGTTCTTTGCGAGTGATCAGGCCAAACTCCTGGTGGGAGATGACTATCAGCACCTCCATCCCAATCATGAGGACATTCTGGAAGTGATCTGTAGTCTATTGCCGATCAAAAAGCAGGTATTCCTGCATGATCTTTTTTCGACCAATCGGAAAAAAATGAGTTCGGTGGAATCTCATCTTTTTTCCAAATCTATCCAGGCAACGCTATTGCTCTCTCCAGCATATATTCCTGCTGCACAAGTTGATTTTTTACGCGAGCTGGCTGAAAACCCGAATAACTTTGTGAGAATGTTCGCCTTTGCCGAGGGGGTGTTGTTCGTCAGCAATCATCCCTTTAATTTCAATTTCTGTGCATCTCAGCTGTCAAAAATGTCTATGAACCAGCGGGATAGTCTTTGGAGCGAATACCTTCGCGGCAGTTTGAGGGAAAGTTTTATGGAGGAACTTGTTATGGAGTTCGAAGAACTTCTTTCCTTCCCTGAGCATACCAAAGAGCAACTCGAAAAGATAGTCCTGGTGTCAGAATTTCTGAAATGGTCGCTAACCACGACCAATAGAAGCCTAAAGGAAAAATCCGGTGGTGCTTTGTTCGCCATGGGCATCAGTTTGCCAAAATTATTTTTTGAGCAGTTCTATTCAGCGGCTGCAATTGGAGATCCTGTTGTTTTTGAATGGATGTGCGGAGCGCTGTATACTGCTACGATTTATCTGGTCAAAGGCCGTTTGGAGGGTATCAGGGGTGATCTGAGGGAATTGGCTGAGTTTCTCCGTGATCAGATACTCAGCCCTAATGGTCGTTTTGCTACCAATCACTTGGGGATACGCAACTATTGTGTTCAGACTTTGAGGACGCTGGTTAAAAAAGTTCCAGAGATCGGTGATGCAATTGATCTGGACCAGGTCTTACAGGGCTTAGAAAACCTGGGGATTGTTGTTTGGCAGGAGTCGGAAGATCCTAATGAAGATGAATACCGCGACGGCAACTCATTGATAGATTACTATTTCAATAAGGAAAAGATGCCGCGTATTTACAGGGGGTTGGGATCAGATTTTAACAAAACTCCAGAATACCTGGCTATACAGGCTAAGCTGCGCTGGCGGGCCTATCAGCTGGGATATGAGTTTGAACGCTTCAGGGAACTGGACAAAAAGATTGCAAATAGCAAGCATTGGGGCGGGGAGTTTTCTGAGACTGATCGCTATGCTGATAAATACATCGATATCGCCTTCCAGGAATATTGCGGTTTTTTGGATTCCAGGGATTCGTTTGAAAATTACCAGGACATGGGCTACTTGCGGACGTTCAAACCGAATTATGATCCGATGGCTATTGATGAACTGGATGAGGATTACATGCCTCAGGAGCGATTTGAAGTAAGAAATTTTATAGATACCCAGTTTTCGCTGGAGGCCTGGGGCACTGATACCGCTGTTCCGGACCTTTCGGACTTTCTGCAAAGGGATGATTTCCAGGGAAAAGCGGGAGACTGGATTTTGATGGATTCACTAGTTCATCAGCACGATAAGTCTGCCCAACGGCAGTTCTATTTCAAGATAGACACTGTGTTTGTGAAAAACGTTGAGCTATCCAAAGCCCGGATGGCGTTCTGTGATGAAACTGAACTTGGCAGGGCTGCCAATGCTATTCCCTATACTGAGCATGTGCTCGCTTCGGAGGTTCCCGATGGAGAAAGTATCCCGCACAACGAATGGAAACAGTGGCGTTACAGCCTTTCGGAGCGGCCTGTGGAAAACGAATATACCAGACTGGCGCTGATCCAAAATGGAGAACGGCTTTCTGAAGACGAATCTGATCTGCTTTGGAAGTCTGTTGTAGACAATGTTCGGGTAATCTTCCTGCCCCGGACTGCTTCTTCCGCTTATCACGAGCATTTGGTGAAGTTCAGGAAAGAGAACGGAGATCAACAGGAAACCATCGAAGAAGCGCTGGAGCGAATGGGTATCGAAGTGTTGGAGGAAAAGTTTACCAAGCAGGAAATTGAACCTGTAGAGGATGAAATTGAGGTTTTCGTTCCGGTGCGATACCATATGGGAAAGGTTTACCTGTGCAAGGACTTGATTGATGAACTGGAATTGTCCAGCCCACAGCACAGTACCGATCTTCTAGATTCGGATGGACTACTGGCCTGTTTCAATTACAGCTACGAAGTGGAGTATGTGGACCAGGAGACTTTCACCTACCTTAGGCGGGATCTGTTGAAGCAATATCTTGTAGATAACGAGCTGACGATGTTCCAGATTATATGGGGAGAACGCGACTATTATCCAGAGGATGGTGACTGGGACGAAGTCATGCGGCGCAGGAAAGATACTTTTCGCTCCTCATTTTACCAGGCTATAGAATACAGCTCCAAGGTCGATAAAGAGAACTAATCCATATGAACAAAGAAGACATCTACGCGGAGCTCAACTCTCCGGAATATAAAGCCGAATTAGAAAAAATGGTGTCCATGAGGGTGAGCATGATCGAGTGTCTGCTGTACTGTTATATGGATACCGCGAGAGATTCTGAATCCGCACGGAAGAACTTTATCCTGCGCGTTTTTGACGATCTTATCCAGTCAATTACTTCGGTGGAACACTTGGCTCTTCAGGGTTTCATGAACAATTGTAAAAGAGAACTTCGATATCTGCTTGAACTTGCCCTTATGGCGAACTTTATCGTGATATCAGCACCTAGCGAGGAATTTGAACGCCAGATAAAGAAATACGATAAAACGCTAAACTCACCCAATATCAATTTGATTGCTGCAATGCCAATCAGTTATCTTGACGAGGCACAGCAAGCAGAATTCAAGGACTCTGTGAGAAGGCTTTACGGCTTTCTCTGTAAATATGTCCATGCTTCTACGCACCAGATTGAGGAAAGATTGATGCAAGCAGTTGCCGGCCGCACTATGGGTTACGAAGGAACCGATGCGTTGAGGGAGTTGAATGCACTGCTAGAAAAGGTTTACTCTTCAGTGATCGTATTCCTGTTCAATTCCGTGCCCCAGCATGTTGTTGGAGATTATCTTGTGCTTGAAGATGGTGGAATACATAACTGGTATTTTAACCAGTCCAAGTTTGTCGGCATGATTGATGCCTGGTTCGACTACAAACATGAACGGCAGCGCAAGTTGAAGGAGTTGTCTGAGAAAAGGACGTTGATGGTTCGGTTTTGATGAGGTATCAATGACCTGAGTCTTCAATTGATTAAGCTATTTTCTTGTTTCTTTTTGCCATTTTGTTTGAAATGTACGACTTTTACGAATTGCGATTCTCCCGAAGTTTTCATCGGTTTGACTTGCGATATGCCTCAATCCTATGACTTATCTGATTTTTTTAGTTCCCGCATGGGGGCATATCCACGGAGGGATCAACTCCCTAAACCATGATCTGGTTTGCGCTATCGGAGACGCTAGCGCGCAGAAAAACCTGGGCGTTTTGTGTATCAGCTCCGCCCCGGTGACCTCTGATAATGAAAATCAGGCGGCTGATCACAACATAATCCTCAAGTCTGTAGGTGGCGACGGGCTTGCTTATCCTACCGATCAATGGATAGCGATTAAGGAAATTTTAAACGGGCTGGCAGATTTGACCGATTCTTATTGTGTGGGACATGACGTGTTTACGGGTCACAATGCGATCCGGCTTCATGAGTTGACAGGTACTTTGGGCCGTTCAATTTTTGTACATCATATGGATTACGAATCTTATATCAATATGAAGGTGGATCCAGATGTGCTGCAGAATAATTTAAAATTTATTTCGCAGGAAGGAAATATTCAGCAGGCAAACCTGGTCATTGCTATCGGTCCTAAGCTTTTTTCGTCTGCAAAGACCAAACGTGGGAACAGCATAGATGTCTATCAACTCAATCCTGGTTTATCACATTGTGCGGTTAGTGATCTTCCCGGGAAATTTAGGGCAATTACATTTGGCAGATATGATCGTCGAAATGATGCTCTTAAACAAATGTTACTCGCTGCTAAGGCATTTGTCGCACATAACCTGGAAATCGAGGGTGGGTATGACGACTCTACCTTAAACGTCATCGGAACCTCGCAACCAGAGGAAGCATTAGAGTTTAAGACCAAAGCAATTGAAGGTACCGTTTCGAGATATAACAATATTGTTGTGCGTGAATACGAAAGTAACCGGGAGGCACTTATTACCCTGCTTTCAGGGCACAGTGTCTGTTTGATGCTTTCAGTTCATGAGGGTTTTGGCCTGGTCGGTTTGGAAGCGATATCGGCAGGCGTGCCGCTGATCTTATCGATCAATACGGGACTTTATCAGTTTCTAGAAAGCATTATCGGCGATGCGGCATTTGAGGACTTTGGTGTTGTTTCGGTTTCGGTTGCAGGGAGCGATAGTGAAGAAACCAATGAACAGGATATTGCATCAGTTAAAAAGGCTTTTGATACCGTCCATAACAATTCCGCGCATTTCAAATCTGGTATACTTAGGTTGCGGGATAAACTTTTAGATGGCTATACCTGGAAAAACTCTGCAAACGAATTTTTAAAAATTGTAGAGTTGGATCAGCAGGCTATCTTGAACGGGCCTGAGCATGATCCAAGGCAGGAGTTGATAGCTGTCGTGGCTAAACTCAATAGGCAAGGAAAGAATCAGCCAGTACTCGACAATGGATTTTATGGAGCTCCGGACCCATTCGCTTTCAGAAGCCGTTCCTGGTTATTGAGCGGTAGGCAAAACGAGCTCCAGGACCTTATTGAATTTGCCGAGAGCAGGGAATTTTTTGAATGGTGGTCGTTAAATGGACCTGCAGGATCGGGCAAAAGCAGGGTCGCTCTTGAATTGGCTATTAAACTTATCAAGAATGGAGGCTGGAATGCCGGGTTTTTAGAACCTACCACCACCTTTGATTTTCAAAATTGGGTTCCCGCTCATGATACGTTGATCGTCATTGATGAAGCACATATGCACGCTGCTGAAATCCAAAGAATACTTAGATTATGCAGTCAAAAAACAAGCTTAGATGATAAGCAGATACGTATTCTGGTCGTTGAAAGAGCGTTTGTGGATAGCTCGTGGCAGTCCATATCTAATTCCATATCAGCGGGTACAATAAGATCTCCATTTAAAAGTGCTCCGCTCCAAATCGGTCCTCTTTCGAAGTCAGGCCTAATCGAATTAATACAAAATTTTAAGGCAGATACTGACAAGCTACAAACAAAAAGCGTCATTGAAATTGAGCATTTGCTCACTGGTAATGATCATCATAACCTGCCACTCTACGCGCTGATGGGCATGACTAATATCGCGCAGAATGACACAATTGAGGGATCCGACGTGGTCAAAACCAGTCTGGACCTAGACAAGGAACGGGTATGGAATATGAGTCGGCTTTCATTGCAGGAGATCATTACCCATAAGCGACTGGTGGCTTTTATTAATATAGTTGGGAAAATAGATGCGGGTAATCTGACCCAGATTATTGGTGATGAACCAGCACTTTTTCCTACCAATGTCAATGCAGACCTATTGCAACAATTGGGTATGTACAATTTGGGTGAAGTTTACCCGAGGCAACCAATTGACCTTGGCATTTACTTTGTCCGCCTGGAATTTGTTGCACCAACCAATGTCCTTCAAAATATATCCGGACTCGACAAAATTCTGAATCTGGCCTGGAGAATAAATCCGCAAAGCACAAAAGCTTTTTTGAAGGAATACGTCCAACGCTTCCCGGGAGATGACATTCAAGCATTAATTTCACCTTTATCCCTGGGTAACGCATTTGAATCCAAGGACGATTTATTTGAAATTTTCGAGGCCAAAATTATTAACATGGTTTCTGGGGAGGGACTGGAAAGTCCTGAACTGGCTGATAGTTTACAATATACCTATCAGTTGATATCTGAATCAGAAAGCTACAATTCATTTAAGGTCAGGTTATTATGCGGTATGCTGGAGACAGCTGCAAGAAATGATCACGATACGCTGGCAGGTGAGTATTCAGCGGAGCTCAGTGAACTTGGAGAAAGTGAGTTGTGGGAGAATGGACTTGCGCTGGATTGCTGTTACACATTTTTGAGATTGGGCAAACATTACAGTGGGCTGCGAGAAAGAACTAAGTTTGACCACTTTCGATCATCGATGAGAAGAATGCATGCCGTCCATCGGAATGCTGGAACGTTGGAATTGACGATGAAGCTGGAAAACCAGGCCAGAATTTTAGATTATTCAGCAAGAGAGTTTGAGCGGGCAGAGCCCTTTACAATAAAACATCCGATTTCATCTGCTCAAGATCCAGTATGTCATCCGGACGAGAGCAATATGCGGAATATATTGCTGGAAATGGCACTGATTGAAAACGATCCGCAAAAGGTATTCTTTAATTTTGAGAGGGTTAGGTTTTTATTCGAGCAAGATTCAACGGTTGAAAACCGATGGAAATTCTTTTTAGCCATGGAAAATATGGTACGGTTTTCACTTATTAATAACAGTTCCCCGGTGAATCTTTTGGAGGATTACCATAAACTTGCATTATCCATTGCATCGCCAGAAGCTATCGAGGAATGGACAGCGTCGCAGGAAAGACTTTTAAAGCCTGTTTTTTTTCGGGATCGGAGCGTGGCTGAATTGATTTTAGTCAAGGTAGAAGGGCTGCTGAAAAGGCATGACCTGACTGAGCGTACTGCAAATTTGATCTGGATGACTTTTAAAAAAGGCATAGAATTCCATTTAGCAAATTTTGATACAGAAGCAGCACTTTCCCTTTATGATCGAATGCTGGCTCTGGAAGCAGAAAACCCCACTGTTGTTGATGAGGTAACGCAATGTGGAACTGCTCTACTATTTCGGAACTACTACGAAAGTTTGGGAGATAAAGATAAATCCAAAGAATTTTACGAAAAGGCCAAACAGGTTATCGACGAAGATGATATCCAGTTTAAATTGTTGGATACCTTGGAAGATCTCAGTTTACTGTAAACGGACTTTTATTAACGGATTGGAATTCCAAAAATGGATCAGTTAGATGACAGATGAGCGATATTGGACCGAAAAATGAAAGGTCAATTCGTGATTGATTATTTTGCTATTTTAGGCGATACAAGTCTGATCGAAACATACAGACCAAATCTTAAACTAACGGGGTTAAAGCAGATGCAGGAGGCGGCGTCGTTTCATCTCCCGAAAGTAAGGATATTAAAGTTTAGCCTATATCGAAAGTTGAAAGAATATGAATAGACTCATAGCGATTGCTATCAATCATTATAAAGATCCTCAGATTCCTGACTTGAGCAATTGTGTTGCCGATGTAAACGCAGTAATTGATATCCTGACACAAAAATATAAATTCGAGAATATCGAGCTTTTTTCTTCAGTGGAATCCACTACGCTTACAGCCATTTATTACAATCTTTATGATCAGATCATAAACGCGATGCCGGATGATAGCCTTTTGATTTATTTTGCTGGTCACGGTGAATATCATCCCACCATTGGCGGTTCCTACTGGATGTGTTCGGATTCTAAGAAAAATAACATTACCAGCTGGTTTAACATTTCCACATTGAATGATTTTTTAAAGGTTTCTCCTGCAAAACATATTGCGCTGATTTCTGACAGTTGTTTTTCTGGTGCTATTTTCGAGACTTTCAGGGGAGGTGGTTTTGCCGCTTTGGATTCCAAGGTCTCGCGGCAGGCACTTACTTCAGGGGGAATAGAAAAAGTATCAGACGGGGAGGGGCAGCATAGTCAGTTCAACCTTTCTATTCAAAAAGTACTGATTGCAAATATCAAAGCGATGCTTACCTTCAATGATTTTTCCGAACAGGTTATTTTGGATTTTGATGCAGGGGCGATCCAGACACCAATTTTTGGTGCCTTGACAGGTTCGGGCCACAGGGGAGGAAGTTTCAGCTTTGCTTTGCAGGCCCCCAGCACGGACGTAACCTATCAGGATTTACAACTCAGTTTGGACCTTCCGCAGGAAGTGCAGATCACCAGTAATATAAAGGTGCCGTTCTTCAACCAAAATAGCCGGTTTTCCAATACATTCATTAACGGCCTTATCCAATCGCTAGGTCATAGCATCATTAAAGATGCAAGGGAATTTGTCCAACAGGATTTGGATTGGGCTCTTGAAAGGAGTGGCATTAATGGTTTTGAGCTAACGGTGAGATATACGATCAAATATTTTGATGATAAACTGTTGAGCATTCAATTTAGCAATTATTCTGAGATGGGGGCTATGCATCCTAACTACTACTTTTATGCGCTGAATTTTGCTTTTTCTCCAGATCGCTGGCTTGCACTGTTCAACATTCTTTCTTATGAAAAGCACCTGAATTTGAAGGAATATCTGAAGTATCTCCTTTCAACATATGCTGAAGAAGATGCTCGGGAGATTGTAATTGGCTGTCTGGAAGAGTACGATTGCCACGATCTTCCTTATACTTTCACTGAGACTGTTTTGACCATCTGGTTTCATAATTGTCTCCCACATGCTTTCAAGGCGCTAGGCGAAGTCAATATACCCATTAAAAAAATTGATATTCACGCTGCTAAATTGCATCTTGGATAATGATTGGGGGTTAACCAGGTGCTTTGTGGATTGGCTGCTGTAGATAATAGGAAGATTCCGTTCCCGAAAAGGTTTTAATCTCGTATTTTATTAATAATAGAAGACTCATGGCTAATTTTTATGTAGATGACAGCGTCCACGATGAGGCGGGATTTGTGTTATGTGCCTGTGTATCTGCACCAGATGATATAGAGCAACAAATTGTCGGTCTAATGCTGGCTAACGGGCTAGATCCGGATAAATTTGAATATAAAAGTTCGGCGAATTATTCGAAAAGTCCCGAATTGAGAGATTTTAGGATCAAACTTCGTAGCCTCATTCATGAGCATTGCCGCTATGGGGTTGTCGTATTACCAAGAACACATAGAGAAAAAGCTGGAGAAGAGTGTCTGCTTGCGATAGCACAGTTTATTGATGTGAACAAAATAAACACACCGATTTCGGTATTCATGGACCAAGGACTTTTTTCCTCCGAGAATGCTGCGCTCTCATCTTTTAAAGCAACTGAAATTGACGCCAATTTTTTTCCTGAGCAGGATTCCAGGCTGATCAGGGGTATACAGTTGGCCGACCTGGTCGCACATACCGCATCAGTCCGGCTGAAATGCGATATGGGACTGATTGACAAGATGGTGAAAGCTGGTCCTGATTCTGGATATGACCCTGATGATGAAATTGAGCTCAGCTTCGAGTTGTTCGCGTCTTTGAGGTATTCAATTTTTAATGAAGGTAATTCCAATCCTCAGACTGGCGATCAGTTTATCGATGCTGTTATGCAGGTTGGCGATGCTGGTTTGTTTATTTCGAAATTTTGTTCGCCCGAGCTGGCGGCAGCCGCCAAGGCTACTTTTGGTACGGTGTATATCGGCTGTATCCATTGATCGAATGTAGACCACTTTAATCAACTCCAAAATAAAATCGTTCCCAAGTTGCAAAACTTGGGAATTTGTTTTTTAGGGCTTTCCCATTTTTGGTCCTGTTAATCAACAGGATCTTTGACATCATGGAACGAAGCGTTTGCTGCAGCGGTGCAGTAAATTGTGTGCAGGGACGGAGTTTTTTATTTTGTGCTGAGCCGCAGGCAGCCAGTTTTGGCGGGGAGGTAGATCCCTACGCGGGTAGTTCCATTGCTATAATCTTTCCGGGGCTTTGCGTTTGCCTTCCGGATCGATCACAAAGGGGCCATGTGCCCCTTTTGTGTTTTCCGGTATTTAAAAAGCTTGTTATGTCGGTAATCTCATTGAATTCTTTTGTTGCCCTGGGTGGTGATCCTAGCGATCCCCGGGCTGTACGCTGGCTGAGGCCACGCGTTGATCTTTTAGAAAAGTCCTTTATTATCTATGACCTGCTGCCGGTGGGTACGACCTACCAGCCGAGCCGTTACCTGAAGCAGCGCAAACTGTGGACTGTGGCCGGTGACCTTTTAGTGGAAGTGCATTACCGGTTGACCTGCGATCCTGACGTGCGCTATTATGCGCTCGGCTGGCAGAACGAAGCGGGTGGCTGGGTGCTGCAGAATCCGTGTTGGCATGGGCTTGTGGGCCCCAAGGCGATCACCATTATCCCGGGAGATGGAGAGCACGTGGCGGTGTTCGAACATTATATGGAATACCTAAGGCGGATGGTGGCTTTTAAAAGACCAAGCCACACGGTGATCGTATTGAACTCTACCGATTTTTTGGATGCAGGGATATTCCTGTGCCGTTTTTTTCGGCAGGCTGAACTGTTCTATCATTCCGAGCGGCTGTTCAGGCGCATCCATGCCAGGTACGGGGAGCAAACGGACTATTCGGTGAACTATGCCGAGCTGAACGAGGGCTACGGTAACTATATAGAGGCCTGGAAAAAAGATCGATCAATAACCAAGGAAAAAAACTGAACCTATGAATAATTATATTGATGCCGAAGCGCTCGTGGCGGAGGTGGACCTGGTGGAGCTGCTGAGAAAACTGGGGCACCAGCCTGTTGGAAAGTCGGGCGGGAAATTCAAATACCATAGCCCGGTAAGAATTGGGGACCGAACGCCTTCCTTTACCGTCAATCCCGTGAAACAGGTCTGGAACGATTTCGGTCTACCCGGAGGTGGGAATCTGCTGAGCTTTGCCAATCTGTACTGGCCGGCGCTGAATTTTTATCAGCAGTTGCAGAAGATCCGTGAGGTCTATGATCTGCCGATGCAAAAACTGCAGTTCGCAGAGAACACGCCGCGGGAAGCCCGTCCCAGAAAGGCGGAGAAGGTGCCGAGTTTCGAGGTGATCGCGGTGAAGCCTCTTGGCTGTAATCCGCTGCTGGAAGCTTACCTGAAAGAGCGCACTTTCCACATATTCACTCGTGTCGCCAGTGTATTCTTTACGATAATCAAGCCAGCGAAAGGCTAAATACCTTAGTACGACCTCTCTGTCTTTCATTCTGGCATCCCTAACACCCCAATCGATTGAAACTTTGAAATATTCTTCTTCTGAAAGTTCTCGCAGGAGCTTTGTCGATTTGCCGATAATATAAGTATATAACAACCTACAATTCATGCCTAACTTGCAGGTATTAGACAAATAAAATGAAGCTAATGACTGTTTTATAAAAATCGCCTCATTTCAAATAATCTAATCAAACATAAATAGATTAAATTATCTATATCTTTAAGAGTTATAACTACTAAAATTTAATTCAGTTATGCAAAGTCTGGCCAATTTTTTAACTCGTTTACAAACCTTTAATCTCCTTCTCATTAACAAAAGTGAACTTAAGAGCCCAATAAAACAAGATGGAAATAGGCCAGCTTATAGCCTTGCGCACGAAACACACTACTATGATTCTTTTACTTATAAGAGTGAAATCAGGGTATTAAAAGACATGGCTTTAATTGACCTGCTTTCACTTAATGACATCAGTTTAAAAAGAGAATTTGAGCAGCTCAAAAAATTAAAGGAAAGGTTTAAATTAATATGGACAAATTTCCACGAGTACTATAATGAATTTAGGGAGGAATATCCCCGAAACTTCATATTTTCGATCCAACTCGATTATTTGTTTATAGTTAATAACCTGCAACCAGACCATAGTGATACTTATATAGGCGATGAGTTCGTGGAAAGTTTTCATGATACTTTGAAGATCAGGGACAAATTCCTAAGTGAACTAATAAGCGAAGTTGATGAAATCCTACATCCCCGTGAAACGTTCGAGGAATGGATGGCCAAGCAGAAAAGCCCGCAACAAACTGAAGATGTCACGCCTGAACAACCCAAAAAAATCCCATATAATCCCGATGCGGGTCGGCCAAAATTCAATCATCAGTATATAGATGACTTTTTGCAACTTATAAGGACTTATCTTTCAGAGGAACATTTCAACCAACTTACCGCACTGATAAAATTGGACGAACAACCTGCAAGCCAGTTCATCTTCAACGGAAACAGTAATAAACTGGCCGATGCTTTTAAGCAGCTCTATGAAGCTAACCTGATTGTGGGATGCAATAAAGCAGAACTTGAAAAATGGATTCTAAAACACTTCTTATATAGCAATGGAGATAAAGTAAACGAATATTCGGAGGGCTGGCTAAGTGCGATAATATCTTCCGATACCAAGGTTTGCAAATCACCGATTTTAGAGGTAAAGATAAAAGACAAAGTTCCTTTTCTGGTTCCAACAGTCCGAAACAAAAAAAACAGTAAATATTAGTAGGGAAACGGTAAGGATGCAGTTTAACGTGTTGTAACCCTACAAAACAAGCTGCTAACATTGCGGTATCAAAACAAAAGATACCGCTTATGAAGTACACATTTGAAGAACTACCGCAGGCCATTAGCGTACTGCACGAAAAGGTAGATTGTATTAAAGACCTGTTGCTGGAAAACAGGTTGCAAAATTCCCAACGTCCCCGAGACGATTTATTGAACATCAAACAGGCTGCCGAATTTCTCAGCCTGTCCGTATCCACCCTTTACACCAAAGTGAGCCGGAAGGAAATCCCCGTGAACAAGCGGGGCAAAAGACTTTATTTCTCCACGGTGGAACTGTCAGAATGGGTAAGATCCGGAAGGAAGAAAACCTCGGAAGAAATAAATTCACCAACTAACGGTGTCATACCACCAACATAATAACTATATATCCATATAGCCAACTAGATATATCTGCATATAACAACATACACATATATCTACATAAAAAAGGTTTATGTGTAACAATAACCACTGGCACAGCATGATAATTCGGGACAGCCCAAAGGGTTCTGGCGCTTTCAGAGTGCGGTTATTGGCGGTAGAAAGGCGGTTCAGGCAGTCAGCCCCTTTTCGGGGGCTGAGCAAGCGGAAGTTGGGCAGAGCCCTACTTGCTTGCCCCTGCGCTATCGCGACAGGGGTTTTAAGTATCCTCCAGGGATACTTTGAGGCTTTAAAAGCCTCTGAGAATAATTAAATAGTATACTTCTAAGTATACTGGATTTATAGAGATAAAAATATATGAATCTGTGAATTCATATCTGAACAGAAACAGAAAGGAGTTAAATATGAAAATGGACATCATAACAATGGATGATTTACAGCAATTCAAAAGTGAAATGCTAAATGAAATGAAAACGATTTTAAGTACTAACAGCGGTGTATCAAACAAATCTTGGTTGAGAAGCATCGAAGTGCGCAAAATGCTGAATATTTCACCTGGAACACTACAGAATCTACGTATTAATGGCACTTTGCCATTTCGCAAAGTTGGCGGGACTATGTTTTACAGTAGAGAGCAGATTGAAAAAATGATGGAGGGAAAATGAGATGAAGGAAAATGAAAACCTATACCGAAATGCACTCAATAAGTACTTTGAGCATGCCTCAAGGCAGTCGCAGTTTTATCCAACACATTTAACCATATTAATGGCACTGGTGCATTATTGTAATCATCAGAAGCCTCTACTTCCATTTAATGTAAGCAGAAAAAAGCTTATGCGGTTTTCCAAAATAAAGTCCATTTCAACGTACCACAAAAACATTCGTGAGTTGAGAGAAAGTGGATTTATTAAGTATACACCCTCATGGCATCCAAAGCTTGGAAGCGAAGTAAAACTAAATATCGAATTAGAGAAAAACTTTTAGGGGAATGGCAATGGAGGATATTAATAGTAAATCAGTGCGTTACCCAAAAGCAACCGATGAAAAACTGGAAAAAATCTCGTTGAAATTGGGAAGACCAAAAAAACTGGTGGTTATGCAGATGGTTGATTATTTCTACCGTAGCAAAAAAGATCCCATTGATCTAAACGACGAACTGCTAAAAAAAGAACTCGCCAATGGAATCAATAGGGTTTTGTCATTTGTAAAACGGCAGGAAGGAGATTTTTTGCTACCCATCTTTACTGATACCGCAGGCTTAACGATTATCGCAAAAGAACACACCACTTATTTCAAGGCTATTGGTCAGTACCTAGCGAATAACGAAGAAAATACAAAGGAACTGGCGAAACGTATGGTGTCGTTGGATCAGGCCATTGTCAAGACCCAGAAATATTTGGATGAAAAATCAGTACTAAAACTCCGATTTAAAAAGATACTTGAATACTACATCAATCAAAGGGAAAACTTAGGTTGGCCTGTATCAAATGCAAAGAAAGAAGAATTGCAGTTACACGTAAGGCAGTCACTCGAAAATATATAATTCAATGTTCATCAACATTACAGCATCAGAAACTGGAAATAACAAAGGTAGCAGTGGGGCATTGGTCAATTATCTTGAAAAAGAGAACCAATTGCAGATTGAAAAAGGTAGAGGTCTTTTTCAGGAAAACTGGTTTAATGGTATAGGCAACGAAATCAGCAGGCAGGAAGTGAGGATAAGGATTGACAGGAATATCGCCAAGCTCGGCCGAAATGATAGCAAGTTTTTTCTAATCAATATTAGTCCAAGCCAAAAGGAACTGGCGCACCTGTACGAAATGTGCGGGGAGAAGGGTACAAAGGAAAAACTAAAGGATTTTGCGGTGAAGGTGATGGATGAGTATGCCAAGAACTTTAAAAGACCTGGCATTAACAGCCATCAAGATTTGCTCTGGTACGGCAAGCACGAAAACTACCGTTATTACAAACATACTGACAAAGAAGTAAAGGAAGGTATAAGGCAAAATGGCGAACGTAAGAAGGGAAAACAAGACCATATTCAGATCATCGTCAGTCGTAAGGATATTACCAATAAAATCAAGCTTAGTCCACAGAATACGTCCAAAGGAAAGAATAAGGAACATTCCGCAAAACTTGGCGAATTTAATCGTACCGCTTTCAAACAGTCTGGAGAATTACTTTTCGATAAAGCGTTTGGCTTCAACCGTGGATTAAAAGAGACCATTGCCTATTCAAGCACCATGAAAAATGGTACTGCTGAACAAAAAATACAGATTCAGACTTTGGATAACATGCAAAATCATCAGGGGAAATCTGATCAAATCATCAAGGAACTAGCTACAGGAGTTGCCGAAGGAACGTTTGAAAGTATTGAGCAGATGGTCAGTGCTACAAGTAAATTTTCTACTGATTTGCTCAGCATACTTATGGAACCCATTTACGTTACGCCACAATCATCTACTTTGCAAGGAAATAAAAAGAAAAAAAAGAAGAAAGGTATAGAGAAAGGTCGAGGTTTAAGCCGTTAAATGGGTATATAAAAAAATCAATAGTCTGTAAAAGAAGTTTAAATTAGCTTACCAAAGATTTATTAAGTCGCTTGTAGTTATTGAATATAAACCATAGCTTAGAAATCATTATCTACTCAAGCTCTATCAAAAATCATGAATATTTCACTTATTGTATTCTAGATAAAACGGCTAATTAAGGTTTTATTATTTACATATTACTATCAATTCATATCTAAAATTACGCAAAAAAAACATGAAATTACCAGTATCACACATCAATATCGATGATCATCAAAATCTCGTCTATGATTTATTGAATGATCCGGAAACAATCATTTTTATTGACACCAACATTATTGCGCTTTTATATAGGCTAAATAATAAATCGAGAGAAGAGCTTTTTAATTTTTTGAAACCTTTTATTGAACAAAATAAAGTCAAAGTTCCTAATTGGGTAGTAAATGAATATTCTAATAGATTCATACGTGAACAGATATTGGATTATTTATCACCACTTGGTTCGCTAAAAACAATCACCAAAGAATACAATAATATTTTTGACTTTTTAAACATGCATATTGATGAAGAGGTGTTAGATGGTGATAGAAGGAATACATATTCAGACATTAATGAATTAAAATCGGATATAAATGAATTAAAAAATATTTTCACGAAAATTAGTTTCATTTCAAAAAACAAAAGTGCTGATTACGTACATAAAATTCATTCAAATATTGAAACGATACTTAATACTTGTCATATTGAGTCTGATTTAGGCGCAATATTATCCGAAATTTCATTATCAGCAAATTTCAGGTATAATCATAAACTTCCTCCTGGATTCCAAGATTCTACTAAAGATCTAAATGAATTTGGAGACTTGATAATTTGGAAAGAAATTTTAATACATTCTCAGAATAATAACAATAAAAAAGTTTTATTTCTTACAAATGATGCAAAAAAAGATTGGGTGTATGCTCCAATTAAAATTACAGAAAATGGCAGAATTAAAAATAATTCGGAACCGAAGTATAAAATAATAGACCCAAGGTTAGTTCATGAATTTCGCATAAGTACGGCTTCAGATGATATTGAAATCATTTCTTTCGACAATTTCATTAAATTGTTAATTCAAAAACACCCAGGAAACTTTATTGAATTAGGCAGATCTCTTCAGCTAATTAATAATCTTGATAATCCCCAAGAACAAACTAACAATACAGATTCAGAAAATAGCCCGCTATCTGAATTACCAATTGTAGAAACTTCTGAAATTGTTATTAATCCAGAGATAGTTGATAGTGCGGATTCTTTTAACTTAGACGATACAGCATTTGCAGATAAATACATTGATTTATCTAATGAGGATGATCTACTATCTAGAACAATTATAGGATTAAAATCATATAATTGGTATACACAAAACCCAACGATAGACAATTTTATAGAAGAAGTGAATAATTATGCTTTTAATAAAAGTGTAGAAGAACAAAATAAATTGTTCGTTATTGGTCGAAATATTTACCAAGCAGCGTGCGGAAGTTCTGCTAGTGCTATAAGACTACTATCTGATAATTTAAACCAGTTCATTCAGAGAAAGAATGATTACTTAATTAATTTGGTTATTGCAGGGATGGTATATGAGATTTATTTTAACTCAGAAAATCTATTTAGAGAAAATAGATTGAAATCACAATTTATAAACGAGTTACATATAATAGATAGCAATCCAAGGTTAATGATTGCAAGAGGTTTCATTATCGAAAAGCTGTTGCCATATAACAAGAATTTAATTTATATACCTTTTTCAAACGTACAAATTCAGATGGAGGTTGTTATTTCGGAAAATTTAATCGAAGTCGAAGACTGGTTAGATGGAAAGGTTCTTTTCAATAAAATAGAAAAAATTACATATAATGAGCTTGAATTGTTAACAGATGATTCTGCTAATAGAATTGAAATTTATCAAGCTGAATTCACAAAATTCGGAATTAAAGATCTTATATGTACTAGCTATGGAATTCCTTCAAATAAGCTTGATTTAGTATATCATAATTTTCACGACAATTATAAATTGATCTTCCGAGGACTTTATTTAAAGAAAAAACTAGATATAATAAATGATTAGCAAAAATGACAAGTAAATATATGATTGAAGATATGTGAAATATACAAATATAAAGAGGTGGTTTTATTATAAAACCACCTCTTTATATTTTTGTAAACCAAATAAAAATATTACCGATTTCCTTTTTTGAGAAGCTCTACCTTTTCCCGTTCACTCTGAAGTAAACGTTCGTAGAGTTCTACTACTTTGTCTAGCGGATTGTAATGACATTGGTAATTATACTGGTATGCCGATGCGTTATCATGCATATTTTGAATGTGGAAGATAAGAACCTCTTCACTGAAATTTTTTATTGCTTCAGCGCTCACACCTAATACACCCGCAATCTTTTCCAACATTGCATCTTCAACTTCTTCACTTTGCTCTATCTTGGAAATGGTCTGCTGGCTTACACCAAGTTCGATAGCAAGAAAATCCTGCTTAATACCACGAATTTCCCTGATACGGCTGATCTTTCTGCCGAGATGCACTTTGTTAGATTTTGTAGGCGTTTCCATAAAGCAAATATAATAAATTCCTAAGATAGTAATGAACCAATGTACAGTGGTAAGATACCAGCTTTATTGGTAGGTTACAGCAATACATGTCTGCAAATTTAATCTGTCAACTAAAAATAGAGAGATTATGGAAGCACAATTCAAAACATCTGGGCAAGGCCAGAATGAAAATTTATCGGCCTTTATTAAAAAGCTGGTTCAAAAGTTTGAACCTGAGCAGATCTACCGGTTTGGTAAGATAATGGATTTTAATAGCCGAGACGGCTGTTTTATCAATAACAGACGAGAAGAAACCTATCATCATTTTTTATTGATGGTTACCAAAAGTGCCACCAGAATTGAGCATCAGGTACAGGACTTTTCAAACCACAGCTACTACTGCGGAAAGGTTACCATATTGGTTCACGGAAGGGATGCCATCCAAGAGGCGATAAGAGCAAACAGCAGGTTTTTTATCACGGTTTTAAACAGTGGACGATTGATCTACAATAAGGATGGAATGTTGCAAACTGATGGAGTTGCAGATTATATCCCAACCCAAGCATCGGTAAAAGCTCAAAAACATTATAACCACCGCCTGCCATTGGCTACAGGCTTTTTCGCCAGTGCAAAGGAATGCCTTGCCAACCAGCATTATCATCTCAGCGCATTTATGGCGCATCAGGTAGTTGAACAATGCGGAATAGCCCTGATACGGGTTCATTTGGCCTACCGTTGCGACATACATAATATTTATAGGCAATTGAGTATCTGCGATAGCTTTTCATCCGCTCCTTCCAAACTTTTACTCTCAGGCAAAAAAGACGATAAACGGCTCATGGAGATCATGGTCAAAAGTTATTCGTCCGCACGCTATAAGGACGATTTCAAAGTATGCCAAGCCGATGCGGAACAGCTTGTCTCAAAGGCATTCAAGTTTATCAAACTTACAGAAGTCCTCTGTAAGCAGAAGATAGAAAAACTTGCATTGGAGGCAGTTGCCTATAGGCAAAGCAAAAAAGAAAGTGAGGCCGAAAATGGTTAGCAATTATCATATAGCCGAAGAAAAATTTTTTCGCTTACCATTAAAGGATGGGACAAGGGCACTGACGGTTGATACCCTGAACAGATATTCGGATTTCAGACGGCCAAGACGCCCTTATCTACGGATAAAGCGTCGGAAGATTTCATTTTCCAATGAGCTTTTAACTATCGGGTTAACTCTTGACAGCGAGGATGAAGAAAAGGTCTACATTAAAGTAATGGCAAGTGAACTTTTAGTTTGCTGTAGTGTGGACACAACTGATAGCTACCTGAGCAGATATGCCTACTTTGCGCTGTATGATATGATGTCCATCTATAACGAAGTTGATTTTGAGGATTATTATTGGCCAGGATTTTTTGATGGGAATGGAAATAGCAAATATCTGAGGATAAAGCTTTATGGAGGCTATTTGACCATCCAGCCAAAATTGCGTTACAAAGGAATGTTTAAACCAAGCCAATTGCTTCCATTGGATATTAGCCGTATTGGGAAAAGAGAATCTACAGGCGTAGTTATACCCGAAAGACCTCAAAAAGATGCGCAGGATATAATTGGCTTCTGTTTGGCTTATACAAGTTTGGAAAAATGGCACAGCAACCATTTTCCATTCCTTGTTCCATATACTGGGATTTTAAACAAACGCTTGGATTCGGTCAAGGGCTTTAAAAAATATGTATTGGGGAGTGCCGATCTTCCTGATAGAGAAATCGACAATCTTCAGCAGGAACTCATTGATATCTGTTTTGAAATGAAGAAGATTGCCCTAGTCAAATACCGTGAATTCCGTGATGATGAATTGGCGGAAGAACATAAGAGGAAAAGCAATAGGGATAATTTTTGCGAACTGCTTGAACTTTGGCATCAGGCACTGCCATTGCTTGCGGGAAGCACCTTTACACATCGCCGATTTACATACGGTATGCGGAACATAAAAGGGAAACCGCTTAAGCAGGACATGAGCGCATGTGTTTTTAGTAGTGAGGTTCCAGAAATCTGTTTCCTGTGGAAAGACAGGGGAGATTACTTCAAGCTTGAACTAAGGTTTATGGTTAAGGGAGTAATGTACGAGGTTTCGAGTTTTTATTGTACGTCTTTTTTCATTTCCGCAGGGGGGCACCAGAAGATATTCTACTTATTGCAGTCGGTAACAGAATGCGACCTGATTGCTTTTTTCAGTAGGAGAAGTTTTCAGTTGCTGATGCTTAAGCCACATTACGAGCTTTACTGTAGAGAATTTGTTGCCAGTTTGAGAAAAATATTCAGGTTTTATAATAGATGAAAAATTATGGAAGAGATAATGAAAGTGCTGAACTATCAGCCAGCCGATATTTATGACAGCGACCTTGAAGATCCCTTATCGGGAATAAGCTACTTTTTTGTAAACCATCCTTTGCATGAATCAAGGGCTATGCTATGGAAACTTTACGAAGGCTGGACGTATCTTGCTTCTGAATCTCCCGATGGAGAAGAGCTGAAGGATATGATATTTTTCTATAACCAAATGGTCGAACTGCTGAATCTCTGCTATATATTTAAGGAGAAGGCATCAAAAGACAACAAATGAATAATTTAGGTACTTGTTCCACTCAACTTTTTGTTGCACAAATTACTGAACAATCCATTTCCGACAAGGCCATGCCCTGCGGCTTTGCTGGAAAAAAATCTTCCCTGCCAGCAGAGCTGGCGAGGTATTTTTTTTCGCAAAGCCTTGTCTTGAAAATGGATTGTGTTCAGGAGCGGTGTTTACCAAAAAGATTGGAGTGGTGCATTCGCCAACTTAGCGACCCATTCCTCTGCCTCGCTCATTTTTGTTGTCGTTCCTTGTTTCTTTCAGTTTATTGTTCAGCGCTTTGATTTCCTGAATACGGGTGTATTCCCGTACTGCTTTTACTATACTGCCCTGAACATCCTGCCACTTTAATTTTCCATCCATCAGTTTTACTGGAACGTTGAAGTCGATATCATTATGGTACATTAAAGACGACTTGGCGGTGTTAGGATCTACATTTGGATATTTTTGGCAGTAGAAACCAATGATTTCATCCAATGGCATTTCCTTTAAAAGGTAGTGTATATCGATAAAATCCTTGATTCGCTGTCCGCTATTAACGATTGCGTTTATCTTCATGGCCGATATGTCCTGATTGGACATCATCCTAATCCCCTCTATATTTTCGATAGGTCTGATGGATGGATACTTGTGCGAAATAAAATCAAAATCCACTTCGCCAATACTTCCACTGACATAATTTTCCTTGTGGCGTTTTACGTCTGCACCGTATTTATTTCGTAAGTGTTCGGCCAGTTCGTTTCCATCAAAATCCGAAGAGCTGAACAAATCAATGTCTATGGATTCCCTGTGCCCAATCCTCAGCGATAGTGCTGTACCGCCTACGAGGTAAAAAGAATTGAGCTGATTGTCTTTCATCAAAGCCTGGATTAGATCCAGTGTCCCTGGTTTAACTGTTTCTTTGTGTAACATCTGAGTTTTTCTTTACTCAACTGAAAATATTCGCAAACGGCTTCCATGGTCATATCGGAAAGATAGGTAATGTCATTTTTAAGAGCGTTTACCACATTTTCCATTCCGTAAAACCTGATCATCTCCTCCCAATCCTTGGGGTTGCCTTTATCAAGCACCCGTTCCATTACGGTTCTATAACTTCTGTTCCAGTCAAGTTTGTCAAAATCAAAGTCCCAGAACAATACCTTGGGCAGGTCGGGTCTTCTAACTTTTTGTATCAGGGGCTGTCTTTCGATTTTGATTTCGTCATTTTCGAATGGAACCTTCTTTTTGGAAAGATAGTTGTTCAATGTATGATAGTTATAAGCGGGGTAGCTGTCGCAAAATCCCTTCAGACTTGAAAACACGTCGATGTCCGTACTGGCAAATCTCTTCCAGTGCACAACGATTACTCTTTTATTCAATTCCTTTAACATCATACAAACTTAACCAAAACAGAAGTTAATGCCTAATATTTTTAAATATTTGTCAATTAACGGTTGTTTGTCTAATTATATTTATCATTTAGAAGCGCCATATCTGCACTTACCTTGATATCCAAGACCTTTGCATATATCTGTGTAGTCCTGATATTTGTATGCCCAAGCATCTTCGATACGCTTTCCATTGGCACCCCATTAAGAAGGGTAACGGTGGTAGCGAATGTGTGCCTCGCAATATGTGAGCTTAAGGGCTTATCAATTCCGCATACAGTAGCGATTTCTTTCAAATACTCGTTCATCTTCTGGTTGCTGGAAACTGGTAATGCCCGATCTTTTGTGACGCAATAAGGATGATCGCTATATCTTTCTAAAACTACCATTGCAGGTAATAATAGGGGGACAGCAGACCGGGTTCCCGTCTTGGTTCTATTTACATAAACCCATTTTTTGCCATCCACTCCAGTTTTAATATTAGATAAGCGTAATTTTTCTATGTCAGAATAGGCAAGACCTGTAAAACAGCAGAAGATAAAGACATCACGTACCTGACCTAACCGCTCAGTTAAAAACTGCTTTTCAGAAATTTTTGTTAACTCATCCTCTGTGAGAAACGACCGCTCTACATTCTTGCTTCTTAGTTTGTATCCAAGCATTGGATCTCTGTCGATCCATTTCAAGCTCATTGAAATGCGTAAAATCTTTCCAAGGCTTTTCAGATATCTTACTGTGGTGTTGTTAGCGCAACCATTAACTGATCTCAGGAAAAAATCAAAGTCTCTTATAAATGCGTGGTCAATGTCTTTGATATTAATATCTGTTAGTTGGTATTTCTCATTCATGAAAGCGGTTAGGTGTCTTTCCAAGACCTGAAAGCGCTTCAAGGTACCGATGGCATATTCCTTTCCTACCAAAGCCTTCATTTTTTCGTTATGAATTTTGACGCCTTCTATCAAAGTATGTTTCCGTACTTCCCGCCCGATAAATCTGCACTTAATGCTTTCGGAGGTAATGACTTCGCCAGCATCAAAAAGATCCCTGTGAACTTGATAAATCATTGACTGGAGATTGTCCAAAAAAGCGTTAAAGCTTCTTACATCTTCTTTTTTTCCATCCTGTCTACCAGATTTGGTATTCCACTTTAAAGGATCGCATTCAAGCCCGCTGGTCATTTCTGATCTTTTTCCGCCAACAGTTATTCTTAAATAAACTGGGACATTGCCGCCACAATAGTTTTTCTGCTTTTTAAGATAAAAAAGCAGGCTAAAATTAGTTTTCATATAAACTGAATTAAGGTTAACAAAATTAGCCTCGCAGTCTGAAAACGTCAAGATGTTCGATGGTCGAACATCTTGTTAAACAAGTGGTTGTAAATAATTCGGTGAGTTCTTTAAGTACCTAAATTACTCACCGAATTACACACTTTTAATATGAGAATAGGTGAGTATTTTGATTTTTCCGTTAAAACAAAAAAGCTTGCAATCATTTGATTTGCAAGCTTTTACGTAGTTTTGATACCATCTTCTGTGATCCCGCTGGGATTCGAACCCAGGACCACTACATTAAAAGTGTAATGCTCTACCAGCTGAGCTACGGAATCATTTCCTTTTGTTTAAGGAGGTGCAAATATAGAGATAAAAATTAATTGAACAAATATTTTTAAATAATTATTAATGCTTTCAGTGAAGCGTTAAAAAATTGTTAAGCCAACTGACTGATTTTGAATTTCGTAAGCTTACATAGTGTGTGAAAAATTTTTCAAAATTATTTTATAGTCTTTGGTATAAAGTTCAAAAAAGATTGAAATTGTGCCTTGTGCTTGTTTTTATCTAACTTGAAATAAAATGCACCACGCCTCGAATTTGATTTGTCTTTCTCGGTTTGTTTAATTAGCAGTCCGCTGGCGGTAATTTTACGAATGAAGTTGCGGTTATCAATCGGTGAGTCGTAAACCTGCTCGTATAGTGCTTGTAACTGCGGGATAGTAAATTTCTTTGGCAGCAGTTCAAACAAAATAGGGTGCAGTGCTGCCTGGTAACGGATCTTGGCCATAGCAGCCTTAACCATTTCGTTATGGTCGAAAATCAGTTCGGGTACTTCTTTTATCTTAAACCATTCTGCATGGTATTGATCGTTGATCTGTTTGTTATATTTATTAATATCAATCAAAGCAAAGTAAACAACCGAAATGGTGCGTTCAATGGGGTCACGGTCTGGGCGACCATAGGAGTGGAGCTGCTCCAGATAAACATCATGCAAGCCTGTTAATTCTAAAAGAATCCTTTTTGCAGCGCCATCTAAATCTTCGGTGTCGCCGATAAAACCACCCATTAAACTCCACTGATCTTTGACCGGTTCAATCGCCCTTTTAATTACTAATAGTTTAAGTTGATCACCATCGTAACCAAAAATAATGCAATCTACAGCAACAAGGACAGGTTTTTGATTTAAATATTTTCCCATTAAAAAAGAGAGTTTAGTTTTTCGTCGTTATAATCACTAATATAGCCTAAGATGTTCGGGTATCCATCAAATTCCTCGATGCTGTGGGTGGTAGTGAGCACGATGCATTTCATTCCAGCATTTAATGCTGATTCAACGCCTTTCGGCGCATCTTCAAAAACCAAACAATCTTGCGGTGAAATATTTAATGCTGCTGCGGCCTTTAAAAATGTTTCAGGATCTGGCTTGCTAATTTCGACGTCATCTGCACTCACTATCGCATTAAGGTAATTACGAATGTTTAATCCATCAACAACGAAGTCGATATTAAACGGAATTGCTGCAGAACCAATGGCCATCGCGATATTTTTTTGCCTGGTCAAATCTAAAAACTTGTCTAATCCGGAAATTAAAGCCAGGTGCGGAAAATAGCCTTCCTGATATTTTTTCTCCTTATCCATAGAAAGCTTTTCTATTTCTGATGGAGAAAATTTATTGCGACCAAATACCCGCTCTAAAACTTCGTGGTTTTTGCCATACATCTCCTGCTTAACGGTTTCGTAATCTAAATTTGCACCTAAATCTTCGTTCATAATGGAATGCCAGGCCATGGTGTGATATTGCATATCGTTGATCATGGTGCCATTCAAATCAAACAGAAATGCTTTAGGTTTGAAGTCGAAATTCTGCATAAGCCGCTAAATTATGTGAAATTTTTAGATGTGAGCTAATCCAATCAATATTACCTTAAATTTAATTGATAATCGTTGTAATAACGTTAATTTATTTTTCATACTTTAGCCTTAACCAAAATAAATCTTATGAAACGAATTTTTTTAAAAGGCCTTCCAATTGCAGCAATTTGCTTAGCGGCCACATTATATTCCTGCAATCCAAAAAGTGAAAAAAAGGATGAAGCAAGCGTTAAGGCTGATTCATCAAAATATAATACCACACTTGATGGCAAGGAAGTGAATCTTTTTACCTTAAAGAATAAGCAAGGTGCAGTGGTTACAATTTCCAATTATGGTGGTCGAATCGTATCACTTAAGGTGCCTGATAAGGATAACAAACTTACCGATGTAGTTTTGGGATATGATAGCATCGGAGCCTATCGCAAAAAAGGAGAGCCTTTTTTCGGTGCTTTAATCGGTAGATATGGTAACAGAATTGCTAAGGGAAAATTTACCCTTGAAGGCAAGGAGTATCAACTTCAGTTAAATGATGGGGTAAACACTTTACATGGTGGAACAGATGGTTTCTTTTCAAAAGTGTGGGAAGCCAAGCAGTTAGACGGACAGAAATTAGAACTTAATTACATTTCTAAAGATGGCGAGGCGGGTTATCCTGGAAAGCTTGATGTGAAAGTTGTTTACAGCCTAACGGAAGATAATTCATTAACAATTGATTATACTGCTACCACAGATAAAGCAACGGTGGTAAACTTAACTAACCATGCCTACTTCAATTTAAGTGGTGAAGGAGATAAAACGATTTTAGATCATGAGTTAATGATTGCTGCTGATGCGTATACCCCAGTTGATTCAACCTTGATTCCTACAGGTAAGTTACAGCTAGTTAAAGGCACTGCTTTTGATTTTAATACCGCCAAAGCCATAGGCAAATCAATTGATGAAAATGACCAGCAATTAAAGTACGGTAAAGGCTACGATCATAATTTCGCACTTAAAGCAAATGATGGCAAAACTGCTGTTGCAAAGGTTAAAAGTCCATCGACAGGAATTATATTAGAAGTTTTTACAACTGAGCCTGGATTACAGTTTTACAGCGGGAACTTTTTAACAGGTGCAGATAAAGATGGTAAAGGTGGAAAATCGTATCCTCACCGTTCGGCCTTTTGCCTGGAAACGCAACATTTTCCAGATGCACCGAATCACCCGAACTTTGCTTCAACGGTGTTAAAACCTGGTGAAACTTACAAAACCAGCTCTACTTATAAGTTTTCTAAATAAGGTCAAAGCTTTTATAAGAAGCGCAATGGAGTGAATTGAAATCTGCATTTAAAGAAAAAGCAAGACTGATTGGCCTTGCTTTTTTATTTTATTATTCAATCTAAGTCCGAAAAGTTTTCTTCAGGAATCTTAATGTTGTAGTAACCGATCAGGAAACTGAGTGATTTTCTCAATCGTTAACTGTTGCATAATCTGATACAAATGCGTTTTGAACATGTTGACGGTGTGATCACCACCTTCGTTGCCCAATGCACCTACGCCATACATAAAAGGGCGGCCCATAAAATTAAATTCCGAACCTACGGCATGTGCCCTTGCTAAATCTACACCTGAACGAATACCTCCGTCCATCATAATTTTAAGCTTTGATTTGTATGCCGGATTAGCGGCGAGTTTGATTAACGAATTGATAGAGGATTCGCCTGCATCAATTTGTCTGCCGCCATGGTTAGATACAATTACGCCATCTACACCAATTTGAATCGCTGCCTGCATATCTTCATCGGTAGCAATTCCTTTAAGTACCAAAGGGCCTTTCCAAATCTCGCGGATAGCCGAAACTTTTTCGATATCAACTTTTCCGGTGAAGGTTTTGTTCATGAATTGCCCCAACTGCGACATATCCATGCCTTTTCCCATATAAGGTTTTAATGTTGCGAAAGAAGGAATGCCATGTTGCAGCGTTTTTATTCCCCATAGTGGACGGGCAAAAGCTTGCAGAATATTATTGACAGACATTTTTGGTGGGATAGAAAGTCCACTCTTGATCTCTTTGTATCGTAAACCAAAAGCCGGTACATCAACTAAAACGACCAGAACCGGGCACTCTACTGCTTTTAATCGTTTAAGGATATCATCTCTTAGGCTATTTTCTGTCGGATGATATAATTGGAACCAGGCTTTTCCATCCGATACTTCAGCAATACGTTCGATGCTGCTCGTAGATACCGTACTGAGCGTATATGGGATATCTGCTTTTGCTGCGGCCCTCGCTAAAATTTCTGGTGCGTTTGGCCACATTAAACCTTGCAAACCAATCGGAGAAATTCCAAACGGTGCACTATAACGGCGACCGAAAAGTTCGACAGACATGTCAATATCACCACCCACTTTTAAGTAGTTTGGTTTTAAATAAATGTCATCAAAATCGTTTTCGTTTCTAATGAGGTTGAGTCCTTCATTGCAACCCCCTTCTAGATAGTCGAAAGCAAACTTTGGAATTCTTGACTTCGCCTTAACTCTTAAATCGGCAATGGAGGGATATTGTGGATTATAAGGGAATGTGATCTTTTTACTCATATTAATTTGTTCATTATCTATTATTTGGTTCTAGAGGCGAAAACTAATATTTTAAATTAAATTTTCCATCCTGCTCTATCGGCCTGGTTTAACTGATCAGAGTTTGTAAAAAGCACTTGCATTCTCTCCAAAAATAAGTTTTCTTTCGGCCTCAGTAAATTGCATCGCATACTTACTTACCAAGGTAAACCAATCCTGGTATGGGCGACTGATGAGCATTACCGGCCAATCGCTGCCATACATCACCCTTTCGCAGCCAAAATTTTCAAAAATCACATCGAAACAATTAGATATTTCGACTTCCTTCCAGTTTTTCCAATCCGCTTCTACTAATAATCCGGAAACTTTGCATGATACATTTGTATTTTGCGCAAGCGTTTTGATATGACCAGACCATTTTTTGAGGTCTTGAGATTTTACATCGGGTTTAGCACAATGATCTAAAACCAGCGGTTGATCTGGAAGTTGGTCAACAAGCTCCAAAATACTTTCCAATTGGTTATGGTAGCAAAGTAAATCATAGGTGAATGCAAACTCATTAAGCTGCTTTACGCCATTAACAAATTTCGGATCGACAATAAACTCGTGGTTTTCGGCCTGCAAAACATGCCTGAAACCCTTAATCTTTTTAAAATTTTTCCAATGACTTAATCGATCTGGTAAATATTTGTCTTTCAAATCAACCCATCCCACTATTCCTTTGATCATTTCATTTTGTTCCGCAAGCGTAAGCAAAAAATCATTTTCAGCTTCCGACTGGTTTGCCTGAACCGCAACACAACCTGAAATTTGAAGCTCATTGTAAGTTCGCATTAAATTTTTTGGAGAAAAGTCTTTGCGGATGGCATTCATTTCCTCTGAAATCCAACTGTCTCTAACAGGGTCGAAATTCCAGAAATGTACGTGAGAGTCAATCATAAAAATTGTTATAGTTTAAAAATCTGGTCCATCAATCTCCATTTTTCGCCGGGTAAAGCACCGTGCAAGGCTTGCTGATATTTCCACATCAACGCTTCCCATTCCTGCACTTTCACATTTTGCAAATCGGCTGCTGTTTTCTTTTCAAAAGTAAAGCTGTCGTTTACATCCATTACCATGAAAAGGCGGGTTCCGGAAAGGTAAATTTCCATGTCATCTATCCCAGAAGATTTAATGCTTTCTAAAATTTCAGGCCAAACCGATTGATGATACTGCTTGTAAGCAGCAATTAGTTCGTCATTGTCGATCAAATCGAGCGTAAAGCAGTATCTTTTCATGTTAGTTTCCGCTGTAAACTTTAACAGTTTGTTTGCTGCTGCCTAAGCCATCAATGCCTAATTCTACCACATCACCGGCTTTCAAATACCATGGTTCAGGTTTTTGGCCCAAACCAACACCTGCAGGTGTTCCGGTAGTAATCACATCACCAGGTAAAAGTGTCATAAACTGGCTGATGTAGGAAATCATGAAAGGAACATTGAAAATCAGATTCGATGTGTTTCCATCTTGTAATGTTTTACCATTCACGGTTAGCCACAGGCGAAGATTGTGGACATCAGCAATTTCATCTTGCGTGGCAAGAAATGGGCCAATAGGGGCGAATGTGTCGCAGCTTTTACCCTTAACCCATTGTCCGTTTCTTTCCAGTTGGAATTCGCGTTCGCTGTAATCATTATGCAAAACATAACCTGCAACATGATCCAAGGCATTTTCTTCAGAAACATAACTGGCTTTTTTGCCAATCACGATAGCCAATTCCACTTCCCAGTCAGTTTTTTTGCTGTTTTTTGGAATCACTAAATCGTCATTCGGCCCAACGATTGCCGAGGTTGCTTTAAAAAACAAAATAGGTTCAGTTGGAATGGCCGCATTGGTTTCGGCAGCATGATCTTTATAGTTTAAGCCTACGCAAATAAGTTTTGATGGGCGAGCAAGGGCTGCTCCCAAACGTACATTTTGATCAATTTCTGGTAAATCAGCCGACTCAAGATCTTTCTTTAATTTTTCCAAACCGTCGCCACCAAAAAAGGCCTCGTTATAATCATCAACCAATGATGAAGCATCGTAATATTTTTCATTGATAATCACACCTGGTTTTTCAAATCCTGGCTCGCCAAATCGTATTAATTTCATTTTAGGAAGTATTTATATTGTATTTTATCTAATTATTTAATGTGGTAAAGCCGCCATCAATAGGATAATCGCAGCCGGTTATAAAAGAAGCCTCATCGCTACATAAATATAAGGCAAGTGCACCAACTTCCTCCGGCTTCGCCATTCTTCCAATCGGTTGAGTTTTCGAAAGTTTCTCAAACATTTCATCGATGTTATCCGGATAGTTCTTTTGTAGAAACCCATCAACAAAAGGGGTATGCACCCTGGCTGGAGAAATAGAGTTGCATCTGATATTTTCGCTGATATAATCTTTTGCAACGCTCATCGTCATCGCTTTAACTGCACCCTTTGCGGTACTATAAACAAAACGATCTGGTAGTCCGATTAATGCAGCAATGGAAGCCATATTGATAATCACACCACCGCCAGCTGCCCGCAATTGTGGGATAGCAGCGTACAAACAATTATATACGCCTTTTACATTTACACGCATTACCCTGTCGAAATCAGATTCTTCAGTGGTGTCGGCCTTACCAATATGGGCAATGCCAGCGTTGTTTATCAAAATGTTAATCGCTCCGATTTGATTAAAAATTTCTTTTACGGCCTGATGATCAGCAACGTCGCAAGCATAACTAAAAGCCTTGCCACCAGCCGCTTCAATTTCTGATAACGCTCCGGCAGCTTGTTCTATACCCAGCTCGATGATGTGCACTTCTGCACCCTGTTTTGCCAATATGGTTGCTATGGCTTTTCCAATTCCACTTCCACCACCTGTAACTACAGCCCGTTTATTTTGTAATGAAAACATATTTTTTTTTCAGATTAATAATTGATAATTTGGTTAAAATCCTGATCGAAATCTTAGTAAGAAGCAAATATATACAACGCTTCTCTTTGTTGTTGTTTTTACACTTACAAATAAAGCAGATATTCTTGATTAAAAATTTGATCTTATTATCAAAATACTTGCTTATGTTGTCATATTGCCTTTAAAGTTATTAAAAGATGGTTTACCTTGCAGAAATATTACATAATCCAAAAGCTATAATACTTATATTTGAATAATTTATTTATATTTAAATAAGCTTTTTAACCAAATGTTATTTCCTTAGCCTTGTTTTCAAGGTTTGTTATTAGAGCCAACCGAATGAGAAATTTTCTGATTTTAATTTTCCTTTTTATTTCCAGTAGTGCGATAGCGAATTCAGTAACGCCAGCAGCAAAATCAAAAACCATTTATTTATCCTCGCAAAGTGGTACACGTGAAAAGTTTGGCTTGAAACGCCTAACCGATGCTTTAGTTGCAAGCGGTTATAACGTTAAGTTTAGTGTGATTGATTATCGCCAAAAGTTTGTAAAGGGTAAAAATTCTATTGTTATCGGCACTGCAGACGACAAAATTTTTAAACCGCAATTCCCGGTTTCAATTCTCAAAAAGGCTTCTACAACTGGTAAAGAAGGTTTTTCTATCTCTTATGATCAATATGGTACCCTTTATATTATAGGTGCAGACCATTCAGGAACCCTTTATGGTTGTTTGGATTTGACCGATAAAATTGCTGAAAACAAAGTTCTCCCCGCAAAGCTTTCCTATACCGATCATCCGGAAATGGTGTTAAGGGGAACCTGCATTGGCCTTCAAAAACCGGATTATCTCCCAGGGCATGATGTTTATGAATATCCTTATACGGAGGAGTCTTTTCCATGGTTATATGATAAAAAGCTATGGATAAAATATCTGGATATGATGGTTGAAAACCGTTATAATTCTCTTTATTTATGGAACGGGCATCCATTTTCATCCTTATTAAGGCTTAAAGAATATCCTTATGCGGTTGAAGTTGATGATGCGACTCTAAAAAAGAACGAAGAAATTTTCCGTTTTCTAACCAGTGAGGCTGATAAACGTGGAATTTGGGTCATTCAGATGTTTTACAACATCATTATTCCAAAGCCTTTTGCCGATAAGCATGGCTTAAAAACCCAAGACAGGAACCGCCCGATTATTCCTTTGATTGCTGATTATACACAGCAATCTATTTCTGCCTTTGTAGCCAAATATCCAAATGTTGGTTTAATGGTTGCGCTAGGCGAGGCCATGGAAGGTGTCGGGCAGGATGATATCGACTGGTTTACCAAAACGATTATACCAGGTGTGAAAGATGGTTTGAAGGCAGCCGGCATTAAAGAAGAGCCGCCAATTGTTTTACGGGCGCATGATACCGATGCACCAGCGGTGATGAAGGCGGCTTTACCTTTTTATAAAAACTTATATACCGAAAATAAATTTAATGGCGAGGCTTTAACAACTTACGAACCTCGTGGAGCATGGGCAGAGCTCAACCGGAAATTGGCAGCCATTGGCACGGTGAACATTTCAAACGTTCACATCCTTGCAAATCTGGAGCCTTTTAGATATGGATCTGCAGATTTTATTCAGAAATCGGTTATAGCGATGAATAAAATATACAACGCGAAAGGTTTGCATTTGTATCCTCAACACAGCTATTGGGATTGGCCTTATGCCGCCGATGACGTGAAAGGAAGGATTTTAGAGGTAGATCGCGACTGGATTTGGTACAAGGAATGGGCAAGATACGCCTGGAAATCAGAACGTGATCGCCCACAGGAAATTAATTATTGGGGCAAGCAGCTTGCTGATAAATATGGTTCGAGCTTGGCGGATGGAAAATCAATTTTGAACGCCTATGAAGCGTCTGGAGAGATATCGCCAAAATTATTGCGTCGGTACGGCATTACCGATGGCAACCGCCAAACCTTAACTTTAGGTATGCTGATGACGCAGTTAATTAACCCTTTCCGTTATGGTTTATTTACCTTGATGTACGAATCGGAAGCGCCAGAAGGCGAGATGATTATTGAGTACGCTGAAAAGGAATGGAAAAAACAAGGTCATATTGGCGAAACGCCTGTTCAGGTTGCTAAAGAGGTGGTGGAACATGGTAAAAAGGCATTGGCATCTATCGAAAAGGTAAAAGCAACCAAAGATGTTGAAGAGTTTAATCGCCTTAAAAACGACATGTATTGCTATGATGAAATGGCTAATTTCTATGCAGAAAAGGTAAAATCAGCACTTTGGATTTTGAGATATAAATACTCTAACAACGTTGCAGATTTGGAGCAGGCATTGCCTTTTCTCCAAAAAAGTGTGGATCATTATGCTAAACTGGTAGAGCTTACTGAAAGCAGTTATTTATATGCCAATAGCATGCAAACCAAACAAAGAAAAATTCCGATGCGAGGGGTTGATAAAACTTTTATCCATTGGAAAGAAATGTTGCCTGTTTTTACAAAGGAATTAAACCATTTTAAGAAGAGCATCGATTCTTTAAAATCATTAAATGGGGCAGCTGTTGCTAAAGTTATGCCTTACAAAGCTGCTGAAGTAAATGTACTTAACGAATCTGCAAACTACATCATCAACAAAAATGTGGAGGTATTTACAGATACCACCGTTCAAATCAAAGAAGTTACCGAACAATTAATCGGTTTGAAAGGAATAAAAATTTCAAAGGAAAAGCAAGTTAAAACGGGTACCGAAATCAAATTTTCGACTAAAGCTCCGGTAAAGTTATTGGTGGGATTTTTCAATCAGAAAAACCCAAAATACCTGGCGCCACCGCAGTTGGAAACCGATGCAAGTGCAAATAACTATGGCCAGTCGGAAATTAAAATTTCGAATGCCTTGGTGCTAAATGGCTTTCCGCCTGCAAACGTACATGCTTATTCATTCCCGGCAGGAACGCATATGCTAAATCTGGGCAAGGGTGAATGTTTAATATTAGGTTTTATTGATGATAAACAAGAACTGCGTATCTTCAATGCAGGCTTAGATGGTAGAGGAAAAGATATAGACTGGTTATTTGAATAATGAGAAATACACGAAATTTTATAGCAACCATTTCCTTGTCGGTTATGGCGTTTACAGGCTTTGCACAGCAAAAATCTATTTTAGGCACTGAGAAATTAAATAAATATGTGTCGTATTTTAATTCAATTGATGATGAAGCGGTAAAAAATTATATTCCAAATGCCGACGCTTTTAATTGGCTGGCAGATCAGGCGCCTTTATTCGAATGCCCTGATTCTGTTCTGGAACAAAATTATTATTACCGTTGGTGGACCTTTAGAAAGCATTTGGTTAAAACACCAGAAGGATTCATTTTTACCGAATTTATTGAACCAGTAAAACACGCTGGGAAATATAACTCCATCAGTTGTGCCCTAGGACATCATATTTATGAAGGCCGTTGGTTAAAAGACAATAGCTATTTAAAAGATTATATCAAATTTTGGCTTTACAAGGCCGATGTTGGTCAAACAAAGCAACGTTTTCATCAATTTAGCAGTTGGGTTGATGATGCCGTTTATCAGAACTATCTGGTAAAACCTGATCAGGGTTTTTTAAAAGAAATTCTTCCGGCACTTGATGAAGATTATTCCAAATGGGAAACTCAGCGACAACTTAAAAATGGCTTGTTCTGGCAACATGATGTGAAAGATGGAATGGAAGAATCAGTGAGCGGCTCAAGGAAAGATCAAAATCAACGCCCTACCATTAACAGTTATATGTATGGAAATGCTGTGGCTTTGGCGAAGATTGCTGAAATGTCTAGCGATCAGAATTTGGTTTCAAAATATCAATCAAAGGCTAAAGCGATTAAAAAATTAGTGCAGGATAGTTTGTGGAATTCGTCTGAATCATTTTTCGAAACAAGGAAAGCAAAAGGTGGTTCGTCTGATGTACGCGAAGCAATTGGTTTTACACCCTGGGATTTCAACCTGCCTGATGATAAGGCAGAATACGCAAAGGCATGGAATCAATTACTGGATACCGCCGGCTTCAAAGCGCCTTGGGGATTAACCACTGCGGAGCGTCGGGAGCCAACTTTTAGAACCCGTGGTACGGGCCATAGCTGCGAATGGGATGGTGCACTTTGGCCCTTTGCAAGCTCGCAAACCTTAAAAGGGCTTTCGAATTTGCTCACAAACTACAAAAATCACGGTAAAATGAATGCACAGGTCTTTTATCAGGAGTTGCATCAATATGCGGCTTCTCATGTGAAAAACGGCAAACCGTACATTGGCGAATATCAGGATGAAAAAACGGGAGAATGGCTAAAAGGTGATAATCCTAGAAGTAGTTTTTATAATCACTCCACTTTTAACGATTTGATCATTAACGACCTGATTGGAGTAAAACCTCGCCAGGATAATATGTTAGAAATCTACCCATTAATTCCAAAAAATAAATGGGATTGGTTTGCTTTGGATAATCTAACTTACCATAATAAAATAGTGACTTTAATCTGGGATAAAACCGGGAAAAAGTACAACAAAGGAAAAGGTTTTACGGTGTTTGTTGATGGAGAAGAAATTTATAGATCTAAAACATTGAAGCCTGTAAAAGTTGAGATGAACTAAAGCCAATAAGTGGTTTGGCAGTTCGTCATTTTCGCGACGGCGAAACTCATAAAGCAGCATGTTATGCTTTAGGCTTAGTTAATTATAAATGATCACATCATAAATTAAAAATATAAATAGTAATAAACAAAATGAAACACATCCTAAAGTCGCTAATCTTTTTACTATTAATAGGTTTTTATTTATCCGTTAACGCACAATCGTTTTATAATGTTACCAAATATGGTGCGAGAAACGATAGCAGTAAATTGGCTACCGCTGCCATCAAAAAGGCAATTGATGCGGCATCAAAAGCAGGTGGCGGAACGGTTTATTTCCCAGCAGGAAAATATCTCACTGGGGCTATACATTTAAAAAGTAATATCACCATTTTTATTGATGCTGGTGCTGAATTGCACTTCAGCGATAACTTTGATGATTATTTGCCAATGGTAGAAAGTAGATACGAAGGGGTTGATGTTAAAAGTTTCTCGCCATTATTTTATGCTTACAAAGCGGAGAATATTTCCATCATCGGGCGTGGACTAATTGACGGCCATGGCAAGAAGTGGTGGGATTTTGTGGAAGGTTATAAAGAAGGGCAAGCTCGATCTAAATGGCAATATGAATTCGATAAATTAAACAAAGACATTCTTTTGCCAGATGATCCAAAGCAGATGAAACGAGGTTTTCTTCGTCCGCCGTTTATTCAAACCATGTTTTGTAAAAACGTATTAATCGAAGGCATCACCATACGGAATTCTCCATTCTGGACGGTTAACCCTGAGTTTTGCGAAAATGTAAAAATTCATGCAGTAACGATTAATAATCCGCACTCCCCAAATACGGATGGAATTAACCCGGAATCGTGTAAAAATGTTCACATTTCAGATTGCCATATTAGCGTTGGCGACGACTGTATCACGATTAAATCGGGTAAGGATGAACCTGGAAGAAGAATGGCAATTCCTGCCGAAAATTATGTAATTACCAATTGTACAATGTTATCTGGTCATGGCGGTGTGGTGATTGGCAGCGAAATGTCTGGCGATGTGCGAAAAATTACCATATCTAATTGCGTTTTTGATGGAACGGATAGAGGAATCAGAATTAAAACTGCAAGAGGAAGAGGTGGTGTAGTGGAAGAAATTCGGGTGAGCAACATCATCATGAAAGATATTAAGCAGCAAGCCATTGTCTTAGATATGCAGTACGCTAAAACCAATGTAGAACCCCTGTCTGATCGAACCCCAAAATTCAGAAATATCCACTTCAGTAATATCACAGGCCAGGTAAACCAGGCAGCTTACCTTAATGGCTTAGAAGAAATGCCGATTGAAAATATCACGTTTAACGATATTAATATGGATGCAAAAACTGGTTTTGATATCAGTTTTTCAAATAAAATTGAATTTCATAATGTACAGGTGAACACAGAAATGGGTGCTTCTTTAAAGGCATCTAGAGTAAATAATCTGGTAATTAATAATCTTAAAACGTATACTCCCCATAACGATGCAGCAGTGGTAGACTTAAAAAATGTAAGTAATTTATTTCTTTACAACTCTTTTCCAATGGTAGGAACAGGCACTTATTTGAGGTTAAGCGGTGCCGGAACGAAAAATATCTCTTTAGGAAATAACAATTTTAGAAACGCCAGGGTGGGTGTAAGAAAAGAAAAGGACGCCTTCGAAGCGATAGACTATGTTTCTGGTGATAAAGGACAATAGAACCTGATGAAAGTTAAATCGATTATTTTTATAGCTACGCTCTTATGTACCATCAAGGTTTCTGTTGCTCAACAAGCCAAGCAGGAACTTTGGTATAAACAATCTGCAGAGAAATGGACCGATGCCTTACCAATTGGAAACGGCAGAATTGGAGCAATGATTTATGGCGGTGTAACTCACGATCATATTCAGTTTAACGAAGAAACTTTATGGACCGGAAAGCCTCGTGACTATAATCGGAAAGGCGCCTATAAATACCTTCCGGAGATTAGAAAACTACTTTTCGATGGGAAGCAAAAAGAGGCTGAAGCACTTGCGCAGAAAGAATTTATGGGTCTGCAAAGTGAAGCAGGCGATCGTAAGGCCTGGGTGGCGGAAATGAAGAAAGGTAAGGGAATCACCGGTAACCCTGCTTCAGCGAATTATGACGACAAACTTTGGAAAACAATTGCGGTACCCGCTTATGAAGGTTGGGAAACTGTAGGTTTAGCTAATGTTGATGGTTCAGTTTGGTTTAGAACAACTTTTGATGTAGCACAGAGCTGGGCAGGTAAAGATTTGGTACTCGATCTTAACAAAATTTTCGATCAGGACTTTACTTACGTAAACGGCCAATTGGTTGGCAATACCGATGGCCCCGATTCCAGAAGATATACTGTGCCTTCAAAACTGATTAAACCTGGTAAGAACGTAATTGCTATCCAGGTGCTTAACTACTACGATCGTGGTGGGATAGGTGGATATAAGGATACGAGTAAAAAGATCGGTGTTTATCCCGTAGGTGCAACAATTGAACAAGGCGTTTCGTTAGTGAAAAATTGGAAATATAAAATTCAAGATCAAAATCCTCCAGCCGTTCCGCAGTATCAAGCCAGTTATCAGCCTTTTGGTGATTTGAATTTACAATTTGCTCAGCAAGGTTCAATTAGTAAGTACAAGCGTTCTCTTGATTTAGCAACTGCAACCGTTCGCACTGCTTATCAGGCAAATGGAGTGAATTTTATTAGAGAATATTTTGCGAGTCAGCCTAACCAGGCGATCGTGATAAATCTTACTGCCGACCGTAAAAAATCAATCAGTTTCACTGCTGTTTTATCTAGTTTACATCAAAAGTCTGTGGTAAAAGTGTTGCCGAATAACACACTTTCACTTACCGTAAATGTGAAAGATGGCGTATTGAGGGGCGAAAGCAGGTTGACTATCCAGGTTAAAAATGGATCGATAAAAACAATCGGTGAAAAAGTTCAGGTGATTAATGCTGATGAAGCCACATTATATTTAACGGCGGGAACTAATTTTATAAATGCTCAAAACGTTTCTGGCGATCCAGCCAAGGCAAATATCCAAGCGCTAACCTCGTTGACAGGTAAGTCGTACGCAGAAGTGAAGAAAAATCATGTTCAGGAATATCAGGCTTATTACAGTAAATTCAAAGTAAATTTTGGTGCCTCGGAAAATGAGATACTGCCAACTAATGAACGTTTAGTAAAGTTTGCAACTTCAAATGATCCTGCTTTCGCTGCACTTTACATACAATATGGTCGGTATTTGTTGATTTCCAGTTCAAGGCCTGGTACACAACCCGCAAATCTTCAAGGGATTTGGAATGATTTACTTACGCCACCATGGGGGAGTAAATACACCACAAACATTAACATGGAGATGAATTACTGGCCAACGGAAATTCTAAATCTTTCGCCATTAAATGAGCCTTTGGTTAAGAAAATAGAAGGTCTGGCGAAGGCAGGGGCAGAAACTGCTCGTGAGTATTATGATGCACCGGGTTGGATTTTGCACCACAATACTGATATTTGGAATGCTACAGCGCCAATAAATGCCTCCAATCATGGAATTTGGGTAAGCGGTGCTGCCTGGTTAAGTCAGCATTTGTGGGAACATTATGCATTTAGCCAGGATAAAAAATTCTTAAGTGAAGAAGCTTATCCCTTGATGAAAGGAGCGGCGTTGTTTTTTGATGCTTTTTTGGTTAACGATCCGAAAACAGGTTGGTTAATCAGTACGCCTTCCAACTCGCCAGAAAACGGTGGCTTAGTTGCCGGGCCAACGATGGATCATCAAATCATCCGTACCTTATTTAAAAATTGCATTGCTGCTGCCGATATTTTAGGTGTTGATCGTGAACTGAGAAATTCATTGGCAGTAAAGCTGAAGTTAATTGCACCAAACCAAATCGGAAAATACGGGCAGTTGCAAGAATGGTTAGAGGATAAAGACGATACCACAAATAAACATCGTCACGTTTCCCATTTATGGGGTGTATTTCCTGGAAATGACATCACCTGGAGTCAGGATGAAAAGATGATGAATGCCGCAAAACAATCTCTGCTTTATCGCGGCGATGAAGCCACTGGCTGGAGCTTGGCATGGAAAATTAACTTTTGGGCAAGATTTAAAGATGGCGACCATGCCATGGAACTGGTAAAAATGTTGCTAAAACCAGCGAAAAGTGGAGCTGGATCCTATGTAAACTTATTCGATGCCCACCCACCATTTCAGATTGACGGAAATTTTGGTGGTGCAGCCGGCATCGCAGAAATGATTGTCCAAAGCCACCAGGGATTTATCGATATTCTACCTGCCTTACCAACAGAAATCCCTCAGGGAGAGATTAGTGGATTGCAGGCCAGAGGTGGTTTCGAGCTAGATATTAAGTGGAAGGACGGAAAACTGGAAGCACTCGAGGTGAATTCTAACGCTGGCGGAACATGTTTAATTCGCTATAAAAATCAAACCATTAGTATTTCGACCCAGCCAGGTGAAGTTTATAAGTTAAGTGGGGATTTAAAAACGCTTTAAATCTTATGTAAATCGTCATTGCGAGGTACGAAGCAATCTTAAAGCAACTGCAAAATTAAATTAATGAATAAGACTGCTTCGTGCCTCGGGATAACGCATAACGTTATTGTATGAAAAATTTAAAAGTATCATTTCTTGCCATTTTCCTTTGTTTAGCATCCGGTGCTTTCTCGCAAAACAACCGAAAAGACATTCTACTTAATGCCAACTGGGTAAGCATTGCTGATGAAAAAAACATCAATGCCTACAATGGGTTTGAAAATACCACCTTTAAAACCAATAACTGGAAAACCCTAAACGTTCCCCACAACTGGGACCAATACGAAGGATATCAAAGAAAACTTCACGGCAATAAACATGGTTACGCCTGGTATAGAAAAACCTTCAAAAGCAACGAAATTAAAGCTGGCAAAAGGTTTTTCTTATACTTTGAAGGTGTTGGCTCTTACGCCACCATTTGGCTAAATGGAAACAAAGTTGGTTATCATGCTGGTGGAAGAACTACGTTTACTTTAGATGTGACCGACATTATCAAATCAAATAATCAGGAAAACTTATTGGCTGTTAGGGCAGATCACCCTGCAAACATCCAGGATTTACCCTGGGTAGATGGAGGTTGCTCTACCGAAAGAGGCTTTTCCGAAGGTTCGCAGCCTATGGGTATTTTCAGACCAGTACATCTCATCGTGACCAATGAGTTGCGAATTGAGCCTTTTGGTGTTCACATTTGGAATGATAATAGGATTTCAGAAAAATCTGCCCTGCTGAATTTTGCTACTACTGTCAAAAATTATGGTTCAAAACCTAAATCAGTAACAATCTACAACCAGTTGTTAGATGCTGAAGGCACTATCGAAAAAGCACTGCCTAAAAAAATAGTTATCCCGGCAGGCAAAGAGGTTGTAATAAATCAAGAAACCGATGAGATTATTAATCCCAAATTATGGTCGCTCGAGAACCCATATTTATATACTTTGAAAACATCCATTATCGAAAATGGTAAGGTAATAGATGAAATAAAAACGCCTTACGGAATCAGATGGATTAGCTGGCCAATTGGTGAACAAGCAAATCAAAAAGTATTTCTTTTAAATGGAAAGCCAGTTTTTATCAATGGAATTGCAGAATATGAGCACTTAATTGGCAACAGTCATGCTTTTAGCAATGAGCAGATTCGCTCGCGAGTAATACAAATTAAATCTGCGGGTTTCAACGCTTTCCGCGATGCACACCAACCGCATAATTTACTTTACCAAACCTATTGGGATGAACTTGGTATTTTAAGCTGGACCCAAATGGCAGCTCATATCTGGTATGATACGCCTGAGTTTAGAAAAAACTTCAAATCATTACTGGTCGACTGGGTTAAGGAACGCAGAAATAGTCCGTCGGTTGTATTGTGGGGCTTAGAAAATGAGAGTACTTTACCCGAAGATTTTGCAAAAGAATGCACCGAACTGATCAGGAAATTAGATCCGACGGCATCATCGCAAAGAAAAGTAACCACTTGTAATGGGGGTAAAGGGACCGATTGGGATGTGCCGCAAAACTGGACAGGAACTTACGGCGGCAATCCTGCAACTTATGGAGAAGATTTAAAAAGACAGGTTTTGGTTGGCGAATATGGTGCCTGGAGAACGATTGATCTTCATGAGGTTGATGCAAACGGAAAAGGTTTTACTGAAAACAAAATGACCGATTTGATGGAAACCAAAGTTCGTTTGGCAGAAACGGTAAAAGATCAAACTGCTGGCCATTTCTTCTGGCTATATAGTTCACATGATAATCCTGGGCGGGTACAGGGGGGAGAAGGCCTGCGAGATTTAGACCGAATTGGTCCGGTAAATTATAAAGGAATGTTTACCCCGTGGGAAGAGCCGACTGACGTTTTTTACATGTTCAGAGCCAATTATGCGCCAAAAGCTACCGAGCCTATGGTTTATATTGTTTCCCATACCTGGCCAAATCGCTGGTCAATACCAGGGATAAAAGACAGCATTGTGGTTTATTCCAACTGCGATGAGGTAGAGCTTTTTAATGATGTAGATGGAGCATCATTAGGCAAGCAAAAACGTGGCGCTATCGGAACACATTTCCAATGGAATAAGCCAAATATAAAATATAATGTGCTTTACTCAGTCGGATATGTTAATGGAAAGGCTGTCGCCAAAGATCAAATGGTGTTAAATAGCCTACCGAAATCTCCAAATTTTGATCGCTTGGTAATTAATACCGATGTTTTAAAACCTCAAGATAAGTACAAGTATTTATATCGGTTAAATTGTGGTGGACCATCTTATCAAGATCATTTCGGGAACCAATGGCTGGCAGATCAACAGTTATCTTCCAATACTAAAAATTACGGTTCAACCTCCTGGACTTCCAGTTTTCCTGGAGTACCGTCATTTTTTGCTAGTCAGCGAAGAACCTTTTCGCCAATCGCGGGCAGTTCAGATTGGAAGCTCTTCCAATCCTTCCGTTATGGTAGAGATCAGTTGAAGTTTAGTTTTCCTGTCCCAAAAGATGGCGAATATTTAGTAGAGCTATATTTTATTGAACCTTGGCTGGGAATAGGTGGTGGCATGAATGCTGAAAAAATGAGGTTGTTTGATGTAGCCGTTAACGACAAAACCGTGCTAAAAGATGTTGACATCTGGAAAGAAGCAGGTGCTAATGCTGTTTTAAAGAAAGCAATAAAAATTTTCAGCAAAGCGGGACAATTGACGATATCGTTTCCGCAGACCAAAGTTGGGCAGGCGCTTATTTCGGCGATCGCCGTTGCGAGCTTAGATAAAATTCAAATTCCTGAAAATCAATCTAATTCGATTGTGAATATTCAGACTAGCAAAAACTACAAATTAAATAGCTGGATGGATATTGGCGATAAACAATTTAATGATTCGTCTGTGGAATTTACTTCCTTGCCACCAAATTTATATGGCGCAGAGTGGATTCAAACCAGTAAAGTGGATAAAGATTTTGTTTTTAAGCTAAATGCAGTAGCTGATGTTTTCGTGGCTTTAAATGATAGCGATGCCAAGCCAGTCGATTACGAGGATACCAAAACGCAGATTACAAATAGCGATGAAGAAAACTTTATGGTCTTCCGCAAAAGGTTTTCAGCAAATGACCAGGTCACAGTGAGAGGCAACGTGAGAGCGATAGCCATTGTTCCGCCAAGTGAACTCGAGCCAGCATACGATTTAAAAACAGTGACTAGTTACAAAGCAACTGATGCAAAACTGGCAGGTCAGAGTATTGTTAAACAAAATTTAATGGATAAGCAACGCGTTATTTTTAAAGAAAGTAGCGGAGGGATTTTAGAATGGTCGATAGGCGTTGGAGTGGCCGATACGTATTCTTTAACCATCAAATACCATAATCCATTTTCAAAAGTTTCAAGAGCTAAAATCGAATTTCTTTCTGCGGATGGCACTTTAATGAAAACAGAACAGGCCGAATTTGCCCCAACAAAATCAGGTAAATGGAATTATCTGAATACCAATACGGGCAGCATGATCAATGCAGGAAGTTATAAAGTGCGTTTAATTGCAATAGATGCGAAAGAGTTGGCGATTGATGCTTTAGATGTGCAATAGGGTATCAGTTAGGAGTTATCATTTGCGAATTACCTGTTTGGGTTTTTATTAGTTACGGGTTGAAGGTTGAAGGTTACAAGTTAAGACTTCGTAAAATACAGCTAGTCCTTTTAATGATCGCGAGGAGATATAAACTTATATTGGATAAGTGTTTCATTTTTCGGCTTACAGATATGTAACTGCTAACTCGTTACCCGTAACACTATCCTTAAAGATAAGATGGTACAAGATGTAGCCAAAATCTTATATGAATGCTGATGTTTAGAAATGCATATTTGTTTTAACCAAATTAATAAACGAGCCAATAAGTAATGAAAGGTCTTCCTATTTTCGATCTTGCGATAATCTTCATATACCTTGTTGGGATGATATTAGTTGGGGTTTATTTTTCAAGAAAAAATAAAAACTCCGAACAATTTACAAAAGCTTCGGGCCTTATTCCCGGATGGGCAATAGGTTTATCAATTTATGCAACGTTTCTAAGCAGCAATACTTTTTTGGGGGTTCCTGGGAAAGCCTTTGGAAGCAACTGGAATGCATTTGTTTTTAGTATTTCTATGCCGCTTGCCGCTTGGGTAGCCTCAAAATATTTTGTTCCTTTTTACCGCAATACAGGAGAAATTTCTGCCTATACACATTTAGAAAAACGATTCGGCGCCTGGGCGAGGGTTTACGCAGTGCTTTGTTTTTTACTTACGCAACTGGCCAGAATGGGGTCCATATTCTTCGGCATTGCACTAAGTTTACAAGCGTTAACCGGGTATTCCATGCAAATGATCATGATTGTGATGGGCATCTGCATTATTTTTTATACCGTGTTAGGTGGAATTGAAGCAGTAATCTGGACCGAAGTGGTGCAGGCTGTAGTGAAAACATTCGGCGCTCTACTTATCCTGTACCTCATCATTACCAATATGCCAGGCGGCGTTTCTAAAATCGTAGAAATTGGTAAATCGGCAGATAAATTTAGTCTGGGAAGTTTTAAAATGGATTTCGTCGGCTCTTCGTTTTGGGTAGTGTTGTTGTATGGGTTCTTTATCAATCTGAACAATTTCGGGATGGATCAAAACTATATCCAACGTTACCATACCGCATCATCAAGTAAAGCTGCATCTAAATCAATATGGCTTTGTGTATGGTTATATATTCCAGCATCGCTATTATTTTTTATTATAGGATCTTGCTTGTTCGCCTACTACGAAGTTAATCCGGACTTGGTGCAATCCATTAAACACCAGGTAGCACTTGAAAGATTGCCCGTGGGTACAAATGCTTCAGAGGTTTTGAAACTGCAAAATGCATTGCTTCCATCAGATTACGGCGATAAGATTATGCCGCATTTCATGGTCACGAAAATTCCGGTAGGGTTGGTTGGATTAATCGTTTCAGCAATTTTATCGGCAGCAATGAGTACTATCAGTTCTGGTATGAATGCATCTGCAACGGTTTTCTCTGAAGATATTTACAAGCGATACATCAAACCCGATGTAACGGAAAAACAGAACCTGTCGCTGCTACACATTGCAACGATTGGTTTTGGCTTATTGGGGATGATTGCCGGAATTGCAATGATTGGGGTTAAAAGCATTTTGGATGTTTGGTGGGAACTTTCGGGGATATTTGCTGCTGGTATGCTGGGTTTATTTTTACTTGGAATTATTAGTAAACAAACAAAAAACCACGAGGCGATAATCGCAACCATCATCGGAATTGTCGTCATTATCTGGATGACATTTTCCACCCTATTGCCACCGGAATATGAAAATTTCAGGAACCCTTTGCATAAAAACATGATTATCGTAATCGGCACGCTGACCATATTTTTAGTTGGAATTTTCGTTACAAAAATCAAGAAGAGAAAAATAGAAACTGCAAATTAATATCATTTGATTGCACAAATTATCATATTAAATCCCACATCAATATAAAATGGAAAATGCACAAAAAGGGTTCATCCCGGTAATGCTCACACCTTTTTTAAGTAACGGCGAGATAGATTATCCTGCCCTCACGCAATTAACCGAAATCTATTTGCAAGCGGGTTCTTCTGGTTTATTTGCCAATTGCCTTTCGAGCGAAATGTTTGAATTAACTGATAAGGAACGTATCCAAGCCATTAAACATGTAATAAAAGTAGCAGATGGTTCGGTACCGGTGATGGCTACCGGAACTTTCGGTGGTCCAATTACTAAACAAGCAGATTTTGTTAAAGAAGTGAGCGATTTAGGCGTTGAAGCTGTAATTGCCATCACAGGTTTGTTGGCAGATGAGCAAGAAAGCGATGCTGTTTTTAATGATCGGGTTTATGACTTGCTGAATCAAACTGGCAAAATTCCGATCGGTTTTTATGAATGTCCTGTGCCTTACAAAAGGGTTTTGAAACCTGAACAGTTGGCAGATTTTGTATCGACAGGAAGAGTGATCTACCACAAAGATACCTGTCTGGATTTAACACAGATTAAAGAAAAACTTCGGCTTACGGAAGGCAACGCTTTTGGTTTATATGATGCGTATATTGTGCATGCCGTAGAATCTTTAAAGGCGGGGTCGTCTGGTTTATCCTGCATTCAGGGTAATTATTTTCCGGAGTTAATCGTATGGCTTTGCGACCGCTATAATGATGAAAGTCTGGTTCAAGAAGTAAATGCTGTTCAGCAATTTTTAATCGATAATATGGATGTAATGCACAATGTTTATCCAATAGTTTCGAAATATTTTCTTCAAAAAAGAGGGTTAAATATCTCAACATTTACGAGGAGAAATGTAGGATCATTTACACCGACCATAGTTAAGGAGGTAGAGAAATTATATGACGATTACACTGCTTTAAGAACGGATTTAAATATCCAGGTATTTATTTAGTTTGGCCGCAGATTCGAAGATGATAATTGTTAATTTTAAATCTCAGCACTTTAGTATTCCAAACAACGATTTTTTGTGATTTCGTATCAGGTGAATCAAAAAATCATAATTAATTATTCTTAATCAATCTGCGAATCTGCGGCCCAGATATTATGATGCTAATTCAAATATTTTCTTTTATAGTCCAGCGGCGTCATCCCGGTAACTTTCTTAAAATGCCGGTAAAAGTTCGAAACGTTGTTGAAACCGCAATCAAAACAGATTATTTCGGTAGGGAGCTTGTTTTCTATTAAAAACCTGCAGGCGTGGCTTACCCTTATTTCAATCAGGAAATCATAGAAAGTCTTTTTGGTCATCAACTTAAAATAACGGCAAAACGAGGTTACGCTCAAATTACTCAAATTAGCCACCTCTTCAAGTGTAATGTCCTTTTTATAGTTGCTTAAAGTATAATTACAGATTTTATTGATACGCAAAGTCTCTGATTCGTTCGATCGATAGAAAGTATTTTTGCTCGTCACGATGGTCGAATACTCGTCAGTTTCGGCCAATGTTTTCAGTATGGATAACAAAATAATAATGCGGTCTAAATTTGTCGCATCAATAGCAGAACGCATTAGCTTAACCAACTTTTCTTTTGCCATTCCATTAATAACCATTCCACTTTTCGCTTTTTCAAATAGCTTTGGCAATAAATAGGCTTCGGGTAAATTGAGCATATATTTTCCCAGGCAATCAGGCAAAAAGTGAATCACCATCGCTTCGGTGTTAAGCTCCCGGTTATTTTGAAAGTACTCATCCTTACAACGCCAAGTGTGAGGTAAGTTTTCGCCTAGCAGAATCATTTCATCCGGCTCAAAATTACTGATGTTATCCCCAATAAACCGAACACCTTCTCCTTTGATTACATAATGCAATTCCAGTTCTGGATGGTAATGCCAAATGTTTCCAAAATCAGGTTTAATATCATGACGGATACTAAATGAACTTTGAAGCGTAACGGGAACTTTATGAAAGTGAGGTTTCATATTTATTGAACTAATATTTGGTTAAGATTAAATATCATTATTATTTAATCGTGCTGCTAATTGACTTAAAGTTAGTAATTTTTATGGTAATATCCTATATTAATTTGATAAAAACTATTATTAAATAACGTTTTCTATTGTTGAGTTTTGTATATAGCCCAATAAGGTTTAACCAAAATATAAGCTGACAAATTATTTTTATATAAATTTTTTGTTCATTAATAAATTATGAGAGAAGGTTATCAAGGAGAAATTCTGCTTGTTTCTAGCGGAGATTTACGACTTTCAGCAAATCAGAATTGCTGGCCGGCGCAAGTTGCAATGGAGAAAGATTTAACTGCTGCCATTGAAAAACTAGGTGGGAAAGTTAAAAGAGCTCATCAATATAATTCAGAGAAAAAACACGGTTTTATCGACTCGCAAAGAATGGGTATGGATATTTTTAGAAATATTGATCCAAACCAACCTTTAATAGTTGCTGAAAGTGTTTGGCAATATTCTCATCACGTTCTTGCAGGTTTAATCACGCATAAAGGTCCGATATTAACGGTAGCCAACTGGAGTGGACAATGGCCTGGTTTAGTAGGAATGCTCAATTTAAATGGGTGCTTAACCAAAGCGGGCGTTTCTTATAGCACTTTGTGGAGCGAAAATTTTACCGATGAATTTTTTATCGACGGCTTACAAGAATGGATTTTAACTGGTAAAATCACTTACGATCAAAGTCATGTTAAAAGCTTAGCGCTAAACAAAATACCGGCAGAAGATGAAAAAGTAGGAAGAGCATTTGCCCGTTCGTTAAAAGAACGTAAGGTTATAATGGGTGTTTTCGATGAAGGTTGCATGGGAATGTACAATGCCATCATCCCTGATGAGCTGCTCCATAAAACCGGTTTCTTTAAGGAACGATTGAGTCAATCGGCACTTTACGCAGCGATGCTGGAAGTTACCGAGAATGAGGCTGAAGAGGTTCTTCAATGGTTGCTCAAAAAAAGAATGACTTTTAATTGGGGAACAGATAAAGTGACCCAACTTACCCGCAAACAAACATTAGAGCAGTGCAAAATGTATATTGCAGCCTTGCGCATTGCTGATGATTTTAGTTGCGACACCATTGGAATCCAATATCAACAGGGTTTAAAAGATTTAACCGTTGCCAGCGATTTGGTGGAGGGATTACTCAATAATCAGGATCGTCCTCCGGTTTATTCAAAGTCAGGGAAAGAACTTTATCCTCAAAAAGCATTGCCACATTTTAACGAAGTTGATGAATGTGCTGGTTTAGATGCTTTGGTAACTTATCAACTTTGGAATGAGTTGGGAATGTCTGGTGAAACAACTTTACACGATATCCGTTGGGGAGAATATTACAAAGGTGGCGAGGTTGATGGTTTTGTCTGGTTATTCTTAATTTCGGGTGCTGCTCCACCGGCACATTTTATTGATGGTTACACTGGTGCCAGTAGCGATCGGCAACCGGCAATGTATTTTCGCTTGGGCGGTGGGTCTTTAAAAGGCATAAGTAAACCCGGCTTTATCGTTTGGAGTAGGGTATATGTGAAGGATAACGAATTACATTGCGATTTAGGAGTGGGAGAAGTGGTCGCCCTGCCGAAAGAAGAAACTGAAAGAAGGTGGAATGGAACCACACCAGAGTGGCCAATTATGCATGCCATATTAAAAGGTGTAAGTCGCGATCAGTTAATGGCCAGGCATCAGGCCAACCACATTCAGGTGGTTTACACAAATTATGAAGCCAATGCGCATGAAGCTTGTAGAATTAAGGCTGCAGCTTTGGATGAATTGGGTTTAAAAGTGCACTTTTGTGGTGATGTCAACTTATCAAAAAATAGAATTTAATTTAAATATACTCAAACATGAAATTATCAATATTAGCTTTGCTGTTAACGTTTTCTACTGTAGCAACAACTTTTGCTCAAAAAATGACTCCTGAAGAAAAAGCGAAGTATGTAAAATCGATTACCGAACGTGCTGATAAAATTGTGGCAAACCTGGGAATTGCAGATGCGAAAAAAGCGGAAAAGGTTAGAAACATCATCAGAGATCAATACAGCAACCTAAATGATATTTATGCTGTTAGAGATTTAAAAGCAAAAGAAATTAAAAGCAAACTGGAAGGCAACAAGGTAGAAAGAGATTCTGCTTTGGTTAAGCAAAATAGAGGGGTGATGGAATCGTTGGCCAAACTTCATAATAAATATATCAGCAAGCTTTCTGCTCATTTGAGCCAGGATCAAATTGATTTGGTAAAAAATGGAATGACTTACAACGTTTTGCCAATTACTTATAAAGCTTACCAGGAAGAGATTTTAACACTAACTGAAGATCAGGAAAAACAGATTTTGGTTTGGCTTACTGAAGCTCGTGAATATGCAATGGATGCAGAATCATCAGATAAGAAACATGCCTGGTTTGGAAAATATAAGGGAAAAATTAATAATTACCTTTCTGCTGCTGGCTACGATTTGAAAAAAGAAGGCATTGAGTGGGAGAAAAGACGTAAAGCGAAGGCGCAAGGAAATTAGCTTTTAGCTGCTTAATTATGGATGATTAAACAGCTAAATTTTTTTTAATATTTTTTATTTAAGAATATTTCATTTATATATGAATTTTGTTTCTATATTGTATCCTAATTAAAAATTGTATAAACAGTAACCATTGATGTTTATGCTTTTTGATAATATAGTATAGTAACAACTTTAAATTTTTACTAAGACATTATAACTTTACTTTATTTAGTAGTTTTATTATACTTTCTAACCAAACAAAACATTAACGAAATATGAGCCATCTTTGCTAAAGTTTGATCAGCATACTAAGTAAAAAAGAAGCAACCGTAACCATTGTTTAACTAACAAGTAGAAACGAAAGATCAAAATATAACGCATCCATTCATTTCTTCAGAAGATAACTAGCATCAATTCATCTGTAAAGTCAAAATAAATTTTTTTTAACATAAAAATACCTCACAAAATAAATTTGATACAAGCCAACTTGTTCAACCCTAAATTGAATGTAATTAGTATTAAAAACTAACCAAATAATAAATATGAACTTAAAATTTTTACGCAAATTATCTTGGGTATTAGCACTCATGACAATTATCAGTACTTCGGTGTTTGCGCAGCAACGACAAATTACTGGTAAAGTTGTTGATAAAAAGGACGGTCAACCGCTTCCTGGAGTGACTGTAGGAATACGAGGTAAAACAAACAATGTAAGTACGAATGACAAAGGTGATTTTGCGTTAATCGCAGACCCTGCCACTGATGCATTGGTGTTTTCGTATATCGGCTACGTAAGGCAAATAGTGCCATTAGCAGGAAAAACAAATGTCACTATTAGCTTCGTTGAAGATGCTCAAAGCCTCGACAATGATGCGGTGGTTGTGGTGGGTTATGGAGTTAAGAAAAAATCTGAGATTCTAGGTTCGGTAGCGACAATTACCGGCGCTGAAATTCAAGATGTTCCTGCTCCGAATTTGGCCGGCGCATTGAGAAACAGAATTGCCGGTGTAGGTGTTAGTCAAGAATCAGGGCGTCCAGGTTCGGCTATTACTTTAAACATAAGAAACTCCACTACGACAACGGCAGCTGCCGGTACTACGGCGGAGCCGCTTTATGTGGTAGATAATATAACAGTTACCAGAGAGGCTTTCGATAATATAGATGCTTCAATGATTGAAAATCTAACATTCTTGAAAGATGCTTCTGCTGCCATTTATGGTGCTGCTGGAGCAAAAGGTGTTATTTTAGTTACTACAAAGAGAGGGAAAGTGGGTAAGCCAAGTATTACTTATAACGGCTATTTAGGTGTGTCTGACGCGATTAAAGTTCCTAAAATGTTATCTGGATACGATCATGCTTTATTATTAAACGACACATTTCGTTCCCAAGGTGCTGCTGCGTCAGAATACTTTGCTCCAGAGGATTTAGATTATATTAAAACTTTGGACTATAAAAGCTGGTACGATGAAGTATGGCAAGCAGCTACCACACAAAGACACAATATTGGAATTTCTGGCGGTAGCGATAAAGTTACTTTCTTCGCTGGAGGTAGTTATCAGGGTGAAAATGGAAACTATGCTGGAATGAAATTTAATAAATATTCATTCAGAAGTGGTTTAGTTGCGACAGTAGCCAATGGCTTAAAAGCTGATGTTAATTTTAACGTTGATTATGGTACCAAAGAACTTCATCATAATGCCCAAGAGAACGATGCTGCCTTTTTTGAAAGACTGATCACGGTTCCAAGATGGGTACCCATTAGTATTGATGGAAAATTTGTTAACTACAATGTGAATTCTGTGAACGTTAGTAATATTAATCCGTTAGCCATTTCCGAGTCTGGTTATTATAATAATGGTTCCAATAAGTCTTATCGCATTAATGCCTCGTTAACTTATGAACCAACTTTCTTAAAAGGTCTTGTTATCCGGGGTCAGGTATCTCAATCAAGCGGATCTTCAAAAAATACACAGTATATACCACCCTTTACATTGTATAATTTTGTCAAAAGAGGGAATAATTTAGAATTATTTACTAATCAATTACCAACTACCACTGCAGCTACTTTTCAGCCAACCAGTGCTGCAAATTCTACTTTCACACCCGGTCTCATTGATAATAATAGCTATCAATTTTTCTTAACGCTGCAATACAATAAAACTATTGGCAAACACACTTTTAGTGTTCTAGCGGGTGGAGAGCAAAGTGAAGGGAATACTCAACAGTCACAAGTTCGATATACTAATCAGCTTATCCCTGGTGTGGATCAATTTTTTGCCTACGATATCAACACATTAGTAGCATCAAACTTAGAAAGGACGGCGGTTTCTAAACGTTCGGGTTTTGCAAGATTTAGCTATGATTTCGATAAAAAATATCTAATTGAGGGTATCGCCCGTATTGATGCATCGTCTAACTTTGCATTAGGTAACCGTTGGGGTGTATCACCAAATATCGGAGTTGGATGGGTAGTGAGTCAGGAAAATTTCTTTAAAAACACAGATGCATTTAGCTTTATCAACTTTTTAAAAATTAAAGCAAATGTTGGTATAACAGGTGATGATAGAGTTGGAGTTCGCTTGTGGCAAGATAGATTTTTGATTGATGTAACCAATGGCTATATCTATGGGAACTCAAATGGAAACAGCTTAAACCGTAATCGTTTGGCTAATCCTGATATCACCTGGGAGAAAAAAAGAACGATTAATGTCGGTTTAGAAACTTCAATGTTTAATAATAAGTTGGATATTAGTATTGAGGCCTTCCAAAACTATACTTACGATGGTTTCGAATTAGGAGCAAATAATCAATATCCGCAATATTTTGGTACACCAGCACCAGTGTTAAATTATAGACAACTTTATAACTGGGGTTCAGAGTTCAGTATTGGATACAAAGCAAAACTTGCGAAAGATTGGAATCTTAGTGCCAGCATGAACTTCTCTTATGGTAACTCTGTTACCGACAGGATTCTCTATACTCCTGGAAACTTAATTAACAATACATTCCCTAATTTGCAATTATTTGGAACGGATCCACGCAAGTACAATACTAGCAATTATGGCTTAACTAATCTGGGAATGTTTAGAACTCAAGGTGATGTTGATGCATGGATGGCAAAATATCCTAACTATAGAATCTACGATAGAATTCCGCAAGCGGGATGGTTATATTATGAAGATACAAATGGTGATGGTGTGGTATCTGACAGCGATTTAGCGCCTTTATACAACAACACCAATGCATTTTTGTCTTCGGGTATCACATTAAACCTGACTTATAAAAATTTTAGTTTAAATACTAACATCAATGCGAGATTCGGCGGTAAAATATTCTACGATAGCAGGGCAAGAACAGCTCCATCGAGAACAAGAAACACCTTAGAAATCTGGACCGATCGTTGGACTTTAGATAATCCAATGGAAGGTAAATATCCTAGATTTGATGATCCGACATTGGGAATAAATTCTGATTTTTGGGCTGTTGACGGAACAATGATTCGCATCAATACAATGACACTGAGCTATAAGGCTCCAACCGCATTCGCGAATAAATTAGGCATCGGTGGTGCTCGTATTCTATTAACAGGAAATAACTTGTGGACAATCGTTAATCCACTTCCATACAAAGACCCGTACACTTCAAGTGCATGGGATTATCCAATGTTGAGAACACTATCTCTGGGATTAAGTGTTAACTTATAATTTTTTGAGCAATGATTAATCAAATAAAAAACAATATAAAAAAGGCAGTAGCTATTTTGACATTAGCTGCACTTTTGCCAGCTTGTGTGAATAAAGACGAATTTTTCTTATTACCAGATACTGGAGGTGTCGATCAGGCAATCTGGGATAGTGATGGTTCTGTACAATTGCACTTGAACAGGGTATATGATGTAGCGATGTATCAATTTCCGATGCAATTAACTCCAGACCGTTACGGTGTGCATTATGCAAGTGATGAAAATTATCTGCCCGATGCAGATGCCAATGCAAAAGCAGCGCTTGGGTTGCAAGGGATTTTAGGAAATAACGATGTAAGATATACTGGTAATAACTATAGTGGTAATCCTGGTCAGAATAAATACTGGGATATAGCTAGATGTAATGATGCTATTGCAAATCTTCCTGGAAGTAAAATGGCTACCCCTAAAAAAAATGAATTATTGGGGCAGTATTATGCGTTAAGAGCAATCACTTATTTTGAATTAGTTAAAGTGTATGGTGGTGTTCCGCTACCTTTAACACCCCAAGGAGCTGATACCGTTTATGATGAGGGTAGAAGGCCAGCTAAGGAATGTTTTGCGGCAATTCTTAGCGATTTAAATAACGCCATCATTTTATTAGAAGGCTTTAATCCTGGCGATGCTGATGGAAGAGGTAAAATGACGAAGTTAATTGCTGCCTGTTTGAAAGCTAAAGTGTTATTGTATTGGGCTAGTCCTCAATTTAATCCGACTAACGATCCAAAACACCCTTATCAAGAGTCGAGATGGGCAGATGCTTTAACCGCTAATAAAGAAGCTTATGACATGTGTGTTTCAGCTGGTAAAAAATTAATGACAAATTATTTAGACATTTTTCGAGTTGAAGGCTCAGCAAACACTGAGGCAATTTTGGTTAGAACATATTCTAATACGGTACCAAATAGAGGAAATGGAACCGAACAGCGTGTAAGGCCAACCTCTGAAGGTGGAAGTCCTAATACATACTTCATGCCTACCACAAAAATGTTGGATGCTTATCCAATGAGAGATGGAAAACCATTAAATACTTCTAACGCTTTTCCTTATGATCCAACCATGTTTTGGCAAAATAGAGATCCTAGGTTTGAAGCCACTTTTGCAACGAATGGATCGCTATATCCACTAAGTGGAAATGCGAATCGAAAACAATGGAATTATAATCTGGCGGTTGGCGAAAGCAATGGAAATGCAGTATATGTCAAGCGTTTTTCTACACCAACTCTAACAGCAAGTGCTTCTGTCTATAACAGTTCTATAGGCGGCGGTAGTGGAATGGATTGGATTGAACTCAGATTTGCAGAAATCATGTTAAATTATGCTGATTGTCTAAATGAAACAGGAAATATCGCAGGTGCGAAAGATTTGGTAAGACAGATTCGCATGAGAGCAGGAGTAGTGGCTGGTGATTCAGATTACGGATTGGGATTGGCTGGAAGTACTTCTCAATTGCGTAACTTAATCCTTAACGAAAGACAAATTGAATTCGCTTTCGAGAACAAACGTAACTCAGATCTGAGAAGATCTCGTACAATGCATTTGTTAACAGGTAATATGTCTAAATTGGAAATTCAGTTAATAAATCCGCCATCGGGATCAGATCAAAAAGATAAAAAAGTATTAGAAGATCCTGTTCCAGGAACAACAACTCCGTTCAGAGAGACTCTAAACGTTAATGACAAAGCCATATATACCAAGTACTTTAAAAACGTCGTAATCACCAACACTACCTATCTGCCATACAATGTTCCTGAATTTCATTACTTCTATACATTCCACAATGATTTTGTGAGTTTTGGTAACAAAATTCTTCCGACAGTTGGTTGGGCTGGTGGTACGTTTGATCCCCTTGATTAGTATTTGAAGTATAAATTTTCAGTCGATCTGATTAAAAAAATAAAATAATGAAAACTAAATATATTAATAAGTTACTCATTTGGTTCTGTTTGATTCTTTGTATCTCTTGTAAAAAAGAATCGGAGAACATCTTTAACATGTTTGAAGATGTTACCATAACATTCAATAATAGCGATCCACGTTGTGTTACCGATTATAAGGTAATAAACGATAAAGAAGAGGTATGGATTGATTTCACACTTAACTCTGCGAAAGAAGATATGTACTCTTACATTTTTGAGGTTTCATCAGGTACAAAGGAGGCAACACGTTACACCGTCGTAATTAGCGACCCTTCCCAACGCAGAAATCTTTCAGCAGTCATAAAGCTTCCAAATAGCGCCTTTCCAGCTGCTGCAATTCGTGACGGAAAACAGAGCTATCGCATTTGTGCCTTGAATGAGAAAGGAATCTTCATTGGTGATGGTTATAAAAAGGTTACAGTTGAGGTAAATCCAAGTTTTATGATTTATGCAAATAGAGATATCTATTTACCAGATACAGTGGGAAAATCTTTACCAAGTTTCTTTTCTCTTAATGATGCAACGGGTTTTAGTTATAATAGTGCTGCAACCAATGCTGGAAAAATTGATTTTGGTATTTACAGGAAACCTGGTTCTAACTCAACCACACAAACGCCAACTTGGGTCGTTAATCTGTATTCATTAAATGTTGCAACTAACCCATTAACTGTGTATGACGTTAGTAGCTTTAGTCCTAAAAAAGCGACAAAATTTAGTCAACCTGTTACTGGACAGGCAAATGCATTTCTAACCACGGCAATTTCTGGCTCTTCCATAGAAACTTTAGCTAAAGCAAGAGCAATTACCTTTGATGAGACTACACAAACTGTTCCAGCAAATGGACTAGCACCTGGTAATGCCGTGTATTTTCTTACGCCGGAAGGTAAGTATGGAATAATATATATTAACACAGTTACTTCAGATTTGCAAAAAAGACCATTCATCAACGTCAGTGTAAAAGTGCAACGATAACACTTTTCTCGGCGGTTAAACACCGCCATAATTTTATATATATTTGGTTTGAAAACAGGAAGCAGCGAGTGCTTCCTTTTTCATTTAAGAATGTTACATTTATATATGAAAATTATTTCTACCTTGTATCGTGGCTAAGTTATAACAGCAGGTTTAAATGCATATTCGGCAGGTATTGCTAATATGATATACTTTTAAGTCAAAATGTTGCACAAAACAGCCACATTTAACGGTTAACTTTAAATTTTAATACACTTTCTAACCAAAATTTTTTATTTGAACTGACAAAGAAATGAGCCACAGTTATTAATATTTTTTCAGTTAAAGATATTAGCTTCAATTCTTTGCTTTTCCTACGAGTAAAACAATATGAAAAAAAACTTTTTTAAACTACTATTTTCATCAGCATTAATTCTCTCAGCTGGTTCAGCTTTTGCGCAATACCCAAAAATTCCTGATAATGTAAAAAAAGAATCCGATTCGATGATGAAAGAGGCCTATCGCCAATCGGATATTGCATGGGAAAAAGCAAAATCGATTATAGAGCAGGAAGCTAAGCAAGGTAAACCGTATATTCCTTGGGCTGGTCGTCCAACTGACTTGCCTCAATCGGATATCATTGCCTTTCCTGGTGCTGAAGGTGGCGGCGCTTACAGTTTTGGCGGTCGCGGTGGAAGAGTTATTGTAGTGAAAAATCTAAATGACAGTGGTCCTGGGTCGTTACGCGATGCCTGTGAACAAGGGGGAGCCCGTATCGTTGTTTTTAACGTTGCTGGTATCATTCGATTAAAAACGCCGTTAATTATTCGTGCACCTTATATTACTATTGCAGGTCAAACCGCTCCTGGTGATGGCGTTTGTGTGGCTGGAGAATCGGTGTGGTTAAATACACACGATGTAATTGTTCGGTTCATGCGTTTTAGAAGAGGTGAGACTTTTGTGGGTCGCCGCGATGATGCGATTGGTGGCAATCCTGTTGGAAACATCATGATCGACCACGTTTCGGCAAGTTGGGGTTTAGATGAGAATATGTCGATGTACCGTCACATGTACAATGACAGTACAGGTAAAATAGAGGATAAATTAGCAACGGTCAACATCACCATTCAAAACTCAATCTTCTCTGAAGCATTAGATACCTGGAACCACGCTTTCGGTAGTACCTTAGGCGGTGAAAACTGTACATTTATGCGTAACCTTTGGGCCGATAATGGTGCCAGAAATCCATCAATTGGCTGGAATGGAATATTCAATTTCGCGAATAATGTCGTTTTCAACTGGAATAACCGCTCTACAGATGGTGGTGATTACACTGCTTTATTTAATATCGTAAATAACTATTATAAACCTGGACCGGTGACCAACTTAAAAGAACCGATCAGCTACCGGATTCTAAAACCAGAAAGCGGTCGTAGTAAATTGCCTTATGTGGTTTTCGGTCGTGCTTACGTAGAAGGAAATATTATCGAAGGAAATGATAAAGTAACTAAAAATAACTGGGATGGTGGTGTGCAGCTTGAAGATAAAAAAGGCGAGCTAATGACATTTGAGCAGGCTTCTCCTTATTTTGCGGCAATGAGGGTGAGAAAGCCCTTCCCAATGGCAAAAATTACCATTTTACCAACTTTACAAGCCAAAGATTACGTTCTTACGCATGTTGGTGCTAATTTACCAAAAAGAGATCCGGTGGATACACGGGTGCTTAAGCAGGTTACAACTGGTAAAATTGATTTTATTGAAGGGGTAAAGTTACCAGAGAAGGATTTTGAGCACCGTCGTTTACCAAGAGATTCTTACAAAATGGGTATTATAACCGATGTAAGTCAAGTGGGCGGTTATCCAGAATATAGAGGTACGCCATACAAAGATGCTGATAACGATGGTATGCCAGATGCATACGAATTGAAAAACGGATTAAATCCTAAAGATGCATCTGACGCTGCAAAAATTTCCAAAACCGGCTATTCAAACATCGAAATTTATTTGAACAGCGTTGTAAAAGTTTCAACCGTAAAACCTAACTAATATGCGTAAGTGGAATTCTATTTTTAGCATTGCTGCGTTATGGGGTATTGGAAATGTTGCTTTTGCGCAGTACCCGGTTATCCCCGAAGCAATGGAAAAAAGAGCCGATTCACTTTTAAAAAGTATTGAAGAGCAATCGGAACGACAGTTTCTAAAAGTAAAACCCATCGTTGATGCTGAGGCAAAACAAGGTAAACCTTACATTCCTTGGGCTGCGAAACCAAGTGATTTACCTCAGGCAAAAATGGTTGCTTTTCCAGGTGCTGAAGGTGGAGGAGCCTACTCATTTGGCGGTCGCGGTGGAAAAGTTTATGTAGTGACCAGTCTGGAAGATTCAGGTAAAGGAACTTTACGTGAAGCTTGCGAGCAAGGTGGTGCCCGCATTATTGTGTTTAACGTTGCAGGAATTATCAAATTAAAAACACCACTGATTATTCGCGCGCCATACGTTACCATCGCTGGTCAAAGTGCACCTGGCGATGGGGTTTGTATTGCGGGAGAATCGGTTTGGATTAATACGCACGATGTAGTGATTCGTTACATGCGTTTCCGCCGTGGTGCTACAGATGTTACCCGTAGAGATGACGCAATCGGCGGCAATCCTGTTGGAAATATCATGATTGATCACGTTTCAGCAAGTTGGGGATTAGATGAAAACATGTCTATTTACCGCCATGTTTATGATCCGAAAGACGGTTCTAAACCAGAAAAACTTCCAACGGTGAATGTAACCATTCAAAATTCGATCTTTTCTGAAGCCTTAGACACTTATAACCATGCCTTCGGAAGTACAATTGGTGGATTAAATTCTACGTTCATGCGTAACCTTTGGGCTTCGAATATTGCAAGAAATCCTTCTGTGGGGATGTATGGTGATTTTGGTTTCGCGAACAACCTAATTTTTAACTGGTGGAATAGAAGTGCCGATGGTGGCGACAATGCTTCATTTTATAGCTTTGTGAACAATTATTATAAACCAGGTCCAATAACGCCTGCAGGTCAGCCAATTTCTTATCGCATTTTGAAGCCAGAATCGGGAAGAGATATCAGGTTCAAAAATGAGTTTGGCAAGGCTTACGTGATAGGAAATATTGTTGAAGGCAATGAAAAAGTAACCAAAAACAATTGGGATGGTGGGGTTCAGCCAGAAAGCAAACGTGATAGGCAGAAGTTGTTAGATTCTATCCGTGCTGACAAACCACTTACAATGGCAAAAATTTCGATCATCGAAACCAAAAAAGCGTATGAGTATGTTTTAGCAAATGCTGGTGCATCTTTACCTATTCGTGATGCGGTAGACAAGCGTATTGTAAAACAGGTATCAACAGGTAAAATTGAGCATGTAGAAGATGGAAAACTTCCGGCTGCTCAGAATTATGTGAAACGCCGCTTGCCAGCTGATTCATACAAAAAAGGAATTATTTCTGATATTGGACAAGTTGGTGGTTATCCTGAATACAAAGGTAAAGCTTACCTCGATTCGGATAAAGATGGGATTCCAGATGCCTGGGAAACTAAAAATGGTTTGAACCCCAAGGATGCCAGTGACGCAGCAAAAATTTCGAAATCAGGTTATGCCAATATCGAAGTATATTTAAATAGTTTGGTTGATGTAAGTAAGGTAAGGCCTTAAAGGAAGTTGAATTGAAAAGTTTAACGTGAAAAATAAATAATACTAAGCACCATGTATGACCGTGTCGTCATTGCGATGCACTAAGCAACCTTAAAGCGAAGGCTACCGTAGTATGATTGCTTCCTGCCTCGCAATGACCATAAGCATAAATAGAATAACATTAATGCCAAAAACTAACCACATATATTATTCTAAAGTACTGTCTATTCTGGCCTTACTTTTTTTGTTGATCAGTGTTTCTTTTGCTCAAAAAACAAAACCAGTTGAACTACCCAAACCGCTTTACAAAGGCAAGGATGGCAAATTGGCCTACACTCCTGATGCCGAGGGAAATCGCATTCCAGATTTTTCTTATGCAGGTTACATGGCTGGTGAAAAAGCGATTCCAGATGCCACAATCAAAGTAGTGGTTCCGGTTTCGAAGGGAGATGCCACGATAAGAATTCAATCTGCGATTAATTATGTTTCAAAGTTACGTATCGGGAAAGATGGCTTGCGTGGTGCTATTTTACTCGAAAAAGGAACTTACGAGGTGGCAGGCACCCTGAAAATTTCAGCTTCAGGTGTGGTTCTTCGTGGTAGTGGCTTTGGCGTTGGTGGCACTGAAATTTTTGCAACTGGCTTAGATCGGATTGGGGTAATTAGAATATTGGGCAAAAATGATCGGTCAGAACAAAATCCAGTGGCCATCACCAATAATTATGTTCCTGTAAACGCAAATCAGCTCACCTTGTCTAGTATCAATGGTTTTAAAGTTGGCGATCAGATCCTGATCAACCGTCCATCAACTAAAGAATGGATTGAAACCTTAAAAACCGCTGAGTTTGGCGGTGGCGAGAGTGCTTTGGGCTGGAAACCCGGGACAAGAGATATCCGCTGGGATAGAAAAATTATGGCAATAAATGGCTCTACCATCACTTTAGATGCGCCGCTTACCACTTCATTAGATGCGAAATTTGGTGGCGCAACCGTTTCCAAATATGACTGGAATGGAAGAATCAACAATGCAGGAGTTGAAAATTTAAAGATAGAATCCGATTATCACAAAGAAAATATTAAAGATGAATACCATCGCTGGACGGCTATTTGCCTTGAGAATGCGCAAGATGCCTGGGTTCGAAAGGTTGTTTTTAAACACTTCGCCGGCTCAGCGGTAAATGTTTTAGAAACCTCAAAACGCATTACTGTTGAAGATTGCAAATCATTTGCACCGATTTCAGAGATTGGCGGAGAAAGAAGAAATACTTTTTTTACCACAGGACAACAAACGCTGTTTCAAAGATTGTATGCTGAATTTGGTTACCACGATTTTGCCGTTGGCTTTTGTGCACCAGGACCAAATGCTTTTGTACAATGCCAATCCTATCTGCCTTTCAGCTTTAGTGGTGCCATAGATAGTTGGGCATCTGGCGTTTTGTTTGATATCGTAAACATAGATGGACAAGCTTTAAGTTATTTAAACCGTGGTCAAGACGGGCAGGGCGCTGGCTGGACTGCAGCTAACAGTGTTTTTTGGCAATGCAGTGCGGCAAGGGTTGATAATCCTCAGCCACCAACTGCTCAAAACTGGGCGTTTGGAACATGGGCACAGTTTTCTGGAAATGGTTATTGGGACATGTCGAATGAACAGATTCAGCCAAGGAGTTTGTATTATGCGCAGCTTAAAGATAGATTAGGAAATGAAGTTGAAGGAAGGACATTTTTACTTCCGGTAGAAACCGAGGCCTCGAGTAGTCCGCCTGTTGATGTGGCTCAAAAATTAACCAAGTTAGCTTATAAGCCAGCGCTTACCATTTCCGAATATATCGATTCAGCAACAGAGAGAAATAAAATTTCTACCGACGTAAATCAAGCAAAAAGCATTGAAAAAATTGGCGTAGAGAAAGTAATTCAACCAACACTTGCTGAGGCGATGACCATCAAAAATGGCTGGCTGGTTCGCGGTAACGAAGTGGTTGTGGGCAATCGACAGGATGTACCCTGGTGGAATGGAAGTGCCCGCCCGTATGGTTTGAAGAAAACTAAATTCCACGCTACCCGTTTCGTTCCTGGTCGCGAAGGAAATGGCCTTACAGATGATTTGAGCGAGATTACCGACTCTATGCAAAATGGTTCTGTAAAAGTTTTGGATCATAATTATGGACTATGGTATGATAGAAGGAGAGATGATCACGAACGCATTCGCAGGATGGACGGTGAAGTTTGGGCTCCATTTTATGAGTTGCCTTTCGCCCGTAGCGGACAGGAAAAGGCTTGGGACGGTTTGAGTAAGTACGACATCACGAAGTATAATCTTTGGTATTGGAACAGGCTAAAAACTTTTGCAAACCTTGCTGATCAAAAAAGCCTTGTCTTGATTCATCAAAATTATTTTCAGCATAATATTATAGAAGCGGGTGCGCACTACGCTGATTTTCCGTGGCGTACGGCCAACAACATTAACCATACTGGTTTCCCAGAGCCTGTGCCCTATGCTGGCGACAAGAGAATTTTTATGGCCGAGCAGTTTTACGATATCAGTAACGAAAATCGCAAAGCGATCCACAAAGCATACATCAGAAAATGTCTGGAAAACTTTGATGGAAACTCTGGTGTAATTCAACTTATCGGTGCAGAATTTACCGGTCCGCTATATTTTGTACAATTCTGGATTGACACCATTAAAGAATGGGAAAAGGAAACCGGTAAGCACCCTATTATTGGTTTAAGTGTAACTAAGGATGTTCAGGATGCAATCTTGGCCGATAAGGCAAGGGCAGATGTTGTCGATTTAATCGATATCAGATATTGGCATTACCAGGCAGACGGAACTGCTTATGCACCTAAAGGCGGCCTTAATTTGGCGCCAAGGCAACATGCCCGTTTGTTGAAACCAAAGAAAACTTCGTTTGAAGAAGTTTACCATGCAGTTTCAGAATACAAGGAAAAGTTTCCAGCGAAAGCTGTTATCTATTCGGGTGATAATTACGATTCTTTTGGTTGGGCTACTTTCATGGCTGGCGGTTCACTTTCCAATATTCAAGGGTTTGATAAAAATTTCTTAAGCACTGCTTCCTCCATGAAAGCATTTCTTCCTGCCGGGAAGTCTGCCGGGCAATATGGCTTGGGAAATACAGGCAAAGCCTACATTTTGTACAATGCATCTGGCGAATCAATCAATCTCGACCTCAGTAAAGTGGCTGGGAAGTTTAGTATGAAAGTTTTAAATACTCGAAATGGTAAGATCCTGAAAGAAGAAAAAATAAACGCAGGAGCAAATGTAAAACTAAGTAAGGTCGGAGCGGGCGATGAAGTAATCATCATCAATAAAATTTAATACATGAATTTAAAATTTAAACTATCTCTGGTTTTCTTAGTATCAATCCTAGCATTTGGATGCAAGGATAAACCACATTTTGGTGATAAAAGTCTACTGATTTCTGAAAATGGAAGATATTTTTCTACCGGAGATGGGAAACCATTCTTTTGGTTAGGCGATACGGGTTGGTTATTATTTAGCCGCTTAAATCGCGAAGAAACCAATACTTATCTCGAAGACAGAAAACAAAAGGGCTTTAATGTAATTCAGGTGATGGTTTTGCATGATGTTGCGGCAAAAAATATCTACGGTGATTCAGCTCTGCTGAACAAGGATGTTTCCAAACCAGTGTTAACCGACAAAAACGATTACAAGGATTCTGCTGCTTATGATTATTGGGATCATATTGATTATGTAGTTGACAAGGCTGCCGAAAAAGGACTTTACATGGCCCTTGTTCCAGTTTGGGGAACAAATGTGAAAGAGAGAAAAGTAAATGAGGCTCAGGCAAAAAAGTATGCTGAATTCCTCGCAAAAAGATATCGAGATAAGTGGAATATTATCTGGTTAAATGGTGGTGATATTAAAGGAACTGACGGTTTAAAGGTTTGGAATGCGATTGGGGAAGCGCTGCGAGCAAATGATCCAAATCATTTGATCACTTTTCACCCAAGGGGCAGAACGGCCTCTTCGGGATGGTTTCACGATGCAAAATGGAATGATTTTGACATGATTCAATCTGGTCACCGCCGTTATGAGCAAGATACCTCAGCAAAAGAAAAATTACACTACGGGGAAGATAACTGGAGATACATTGCAAGCGATTATAAACTGAAGCCAGCAAAACCTACCATTGATGGTGAACCGTCATACGAAGATATTCCGCAAGGATTGCATGATGTTACACAGCCACGCTGGAACGATGCTGATGTAAGAAGATATGGCTATTGGTCGGTTTTTGCTGGAGCCTTCGGCTACACATATGGTCACAATTCAGTAATGCAGATGTACAAAAAAACCGATTTGAAACCAGCATACGGTCCGAAAGATCAATGGATTACTGCAATAAACGCTCCGGGAGCGCAGCAAATGAAATTTTTGAAAGACTTAATGTTATCACGTTCTTACTTTGATCGGGTACCTGATCAAACGATGGTTGCAGGAACCAATGGAGAACGATATGATAAAGTTTTAGCCACACGAGGAGAGGAATTCGCGATGTTTTACACCTATACCGGTAAGACTTTTGGTGTGCAGCTTGGCAAAATAGATGGTGATGAGGTGAAGGCTTCTTGGTACGATCCACGGACAGGAAAATTCACAACAATTGGTGAGTTTGAGAATAAGGGAACAAAAGAATTCAATCCGCCAGGAGAACCTGCAAATGGTAATGACTGGGTTTTGGTTTTGGATAAGGTTTAAAAATTTGGTTTGTCGCTGGTGCGAGGTTCAAGGCAAAGCCTTAAATGGTTTGTTAGAGCGGTCGTCATTCCCAATTTAGTTGGGAATCTTAAAGCGATTGCAACCATTACTTGGCTATTGCATTAAGATTCCCGCCTACGCGGGAAAGACAGAGTTAAAATAAAAAATAATAAATGTTTAAAGCAAAGTTCATATCAACATTACGTTTAGCCATCATCGGACTGTCGTTGTGCGGATTAACATCTTGTTCAAAACAAGGGTATCTATTTACGTCGTTCCATGAACCAGCAACTGATGGATTACGCTTTTTATACAGTTATGACGCTTATCATTGGACAGATTTAAATAAAACTTTCTTAAAACCGGAAGTTGGTACACAGAAAGTTTTACGCGACCCATCCATTGCACAAGGACCAGATGGAACTTTTCATTTAGTGTGGACATGCAGCTGGAAAGGCGACGAAGGGTTTGGTTATGCCAGCTCAAAGGATTTGATTACCTGGAGCGAGCAGAAATTTCTTCCGGTAATGGAAAGTGAACCTAAAACGGTAAACGTTTGGGCACCAGAAATTTTTTATGATAAGGAGAAAGCTGAATTCGTAATGATCTGGGCATCAACCATTCCATTCCGTTTTTCTAAAGGTATTGAAGAAGAAGAGAATAATCACCGGATGTACAGTATTACCACCAAAGACTTTATCAATTTCTCAAAACCTAAATTGTTTTTAGATCCTGGTTTTAGTGTAATTGATGCGGTAATTGTGAAACGGACGGTAAACGATTATGTTTTAGTGTTGAAGGATAATACTCGTCCGAACAGAAATTTAAAGGTAGCTTTTGGGCAGGATGCTTTAGGTCCTTATAAAGATGTTTCAGAAACTTTCAGTCCTAAGCTAACTGAAGGGCCAACTGTGGTTAAAGTGAAAAACGATTGGTTGATTTATTTTGATGCTTATGGCCAAAAAATTTATTCAGCTTACAAAACATCAGATTTTAAAAACTTTAAAGATGTGACTTCGGAGGTGTCGGTACCAGAAGGACATAAACACGGAACCATTATTAAAGTAAAAAGGAAAGTGATTGAAGGATTGAAGAAATAAAAGGACTTTCGGTTGGTGTCTCACCAGCCGAAAATAAAATTCGTCTTTGCGAGGTACGAAGCAATCCTAAAGCGTTGGCATGAAATGAGAAAACCTCCGTTGTAAGATTGTTTCGTTTCGATGACAAATCGGAAACTCGCAATGACGGCAAAATAAAAGAAGAATGAAATTGAATAGGCTATATATCATCTTATCACTTGCACTTGCATCATCAACATCGCAAGCACAGGATACAGTACGCTACACCGGGAAGACTTTAGTGAACGCAGATTATCATCATGGACAACTTTCGCCGGTTATGGGGGTTCATAATATTCAAACTTTTAGAGCGAATAGAGAACACCCGGAATTAGCTGAAAACTTTGGCTGGACCTATAACCATGCACCAATGTTGGCCTATTGGAACAATAAATTTTACGTAGAATATCTAAGTGATAAGGTTGGCGAAAGTATTCCGCCAGGGCAAACTCTATTGCAATCCTCACCAGATGGTTATACTTGGACTAAACCTGATGTGATTTTTCCTATTTATAGAATTGCAGATGGTACCACTAAAGAAGGCAGAACCGATGTGGCTAAAGATTTAGATGCGGTAATGCATCAGCGCATGGGTTTTTACGTTTCCACTAAAAATGTATTTCTGGTTTTAGGTTTTTATGCAATCAGTTTTGATGCTAAAGACGACCCTAACGATGGCCATGGAATTGGTAGAGCAGTTCGCGAAATTCAAGCTGATGGAAAGTATGGTCCCATTTATTTTATTCACTACAATCCTGGTTACACAGAGAAAAACACCAAGTATCCATACTTTACAAAAAGCAAAAATAAAGCATTCGTTTCTGCTTGTAATGAATTGTTAGCGAACAAACTAATGACGCAACAATGGAATGAAGAAGCCGACAGAAAAGATCCGCTTATTACTTTGCAAAAGCAATATAAAGCTTTCAGTTATTACCATTTGCCTGATGGAAGAGTGGTTGGTTTATGGAAAAATGCTTTAACGGCAATCAGCACTGATAATGGGAAAAGCTGGCCTGAGAGTGCTTTTCGTGCTCCAGGTTTTGTAAACAGTAACGCCAAAATTTGGGGTCAAAAAACTGCTGATGGCAACTACGCAACAGTTTATAATCCCTCGGAATACCGGTGGCCTCTAGCCATATCAACCAGCAAAAATGGTTTGGATTATACCAATTTGCTGTTGATAAATGGCGAAATTACCCCGATGCGGTATGGTGGAAACTACAAATCTTATGGTCCGCAGTATGTTCGTGGTATTATCGAAGGAAATGGAAAACCCGCCGATGGAAAATTATGGGTAACCTACAGCATGAACAAGGAAGATATCTGGGTTTCATCAGTTCCTTTACCTGTTAATGATAAAGCTACGCAACATGTTAACGATGATTTCGATAAACTTTCTAAAGAAAAAGCACTAGAAAATTGGAATATTTACAGTCCGCTTTGGGCACCTGTAAAAGTTGAAAATGGTGCTTTGGTTTTAAGAGATAAAGATCCCTTTGATTATGCAAAAGCCGAGCGTTTATTTCCTGTATCTAAAAAAATAATTACTTCATTTTCAGTTACACCAAAGCAAAATTATTTTGGTCTTTTAGAGATCGAATTACAGGATGCAAAAGGAACAGCAAGTGTTCGTTTGACATTTGATACCGCTGGAAATTTGAGTGGAAAAGCTGGCGCCCGGTACAAAAATTTCATGAAGTATGAGGCTGGAAAAAGTTACGATATCAAATTGAAGTTAGATGCACACACCAGGTTCTATTCGCTTACCGTTAATGGAAAAGAAACTTCACTAAGTTTAGCTTTTCAGCCTGTGGCTGATGTTTCTCGTATTGTTTTCCGAACTGGAGATGTTCGTCGCTTTCCAAACGTGGATACACCTGCCGATCAGACTTACGATTTGAAAAATGCAGGAGAATCTGAGAAGAAAGAAGCTGTTTATTTGATTAAATATGTCAAAACGGAAGGGTTTTAGGATGGGGAATATTGATAAACACATCCTCATCGCGAGGAGGCACGACAAAGCAATTTCATTAGATCAATCAGATTGCTTCAGCTCGCACCAGCCCGGCTTGGCAATGACGACCGCCTCACCGTCATTGCGAGGAACGAAGCAATCTTTCTTGACATTAGTTCTCCTTGTACTTTCTTTTTCTGCCAACGCCAAAATTCTTTTGCCGCAAATTTTATCGAGTAATATGGTTCTGCAGCGAGATAAGCCCATTAACATCTGGGGATTTGCTTCACCTGATGAAAAAGTAGAGGTTACTTTTGCAGGACAAAGAACGCAAGCCATAACGGATAAAAATGGCAATTGGTCTGTGTTATTATCACCATTAAAAACTTCTGCACAGCCTCAGACGATGACGATTTCAGGCACTAACAAAATTGAATTGACGAATATTTTAGTCGGTGAAGTTTGGCTATGTTCCGGTCAATCGAACATGGAATATCAAATGCGTAAACTGGCGAAAATTCTTAAACCAAAAAATGAGAAACTGCGTTTTCCTGCAGATGCGGTAGAAAAGGCCAAGAATCAACAGATCAGGATTTTCCTGGTCAACCGCAAGCAGTTGGCAAAACCCGATTCTATTCATAAAAGTTGGGCCGTTGCAGAAGATTCTGCTTTAAGGGCATTTTCGGCTGTAGGTTATTTTTTCGCGAAAGAAATCCAAGAGAAATTGGGTATTCCGGTTGGAATGATTTCTTCTGCTGTTTCTGGCAGTGCCATTGAACCCTGGGTTTCTCCGGAGGCTTTTGCGCAGGAGGAATATTTCAAAAATCAAAAGGTAAGCAACGACCCCGGCAAGTTTTATACACCAATGATTGAGCCACTAACCAAGTTTAAAGTCCGCGGTTTTTTGTGGTACCAGGGAGAAACCAACTGCTTTTTAAATGAAACCATTGGTTATTCCTACAAGCTTAAAACATTGGTTAACTTATGGCGAAAGGCCTGGGGGGAACAAGTGCCATTTTACTACGTTCAAATTGCACCTTACGATTACAGCAAGCAAAAAAGCGATAAAGTTGTGCTCACGCCAGATACGGAACCTAATTTTTGGGAGGCTCAACAGCAAGTTTTACGTTTGCCAAATACAGGTATAATTGCAACATCCGATTTAAATGACAACGGAGCAGATTTGCATCCTACCTACAAATGGGAGGTGGGAAGGCGCTTGGCACTCTTAGCATTAGGCAAAACATACAATCAGAAAATAGAGTTTTCCGGTCCGGTTTATAAAACCATTGCTTTTAAAAACAATATGGCTATTATGGATTTCGATTATTTAAGACCGATTGCAGGTAACATTATCACTGGTTTTACTATCGCAGGCAGTGATGGAAAATTTGTTGCAGCCAAAGCTAACATTAGAGAAGGAAAAGTGATCGTTTCTTCGAATGAAGTTCCTAATCCAAAAGCAGTGCGTTACAATTGGACAGAAAACCCTACTGGTAACTTATATAGTAATGGTTTACCTGCACTACCTTTCAGAACTGATAATCCTTTAACCAGTCAATTTAAAACCAATTAATGAAACTTAGATTTATACTTTTCTTTTGTTCGATTATGTTGTTTGGTGTTGCAAGTGCGCAGCAAACGGAAAAATCATATCTTTCTGGAACGGGAAATGATGATACTGTGAACTGGGATTTTTTCTGTACTGCTGGTGCAAATTCGGGTAAGTGGACAACCATTCCGATGCCATCCAATTGGGAATTACAGGGTTTCGGTAAATATAACTACGGCTTTAACAAAGAGGAAAACAAAGGAAAGGAAGAAGGCCTTTACAAGTATAAATTTAAAGTTCCGGGCAACTGGAAGAGTCAGCAAATCAATATTGTCTTTGAGGGTTCGATGACGGATACCGAAGTCAAAATAAACGGAAAATTAGCCGGAACTGTGCACCAGGGATCCTTTTATGTGTTTAGATATAATATTTCCAACCTGGTTAAACTTGATGGTGAGAATTTACTGGAAGTAAAGGTTTCAAAACATTCGGCAAATAAATCAGTAAACGAAGCAGAGCGTAAAGCCGATTTCTGGATTTTTGGCGGGATTTTCAGGCCTGTTTACCTCGAAGCTTTGCCACAAACACATTTTGACAGAATACAAATCGATGCTAAAGCCGATGGAAACTTAAACGCTCAAATGGCCTTCACTGGTGATGCCGACAAGGTTGAAGTAGAGGTTTTTACTAAAGATGGGAAACGTTTTGGTGACAGATTTACAACGGCAGTTAAAAAAGGAACTCAAAAATTGACGTTAAACCAGCAGTTTTCTCAGCCAGAACTTTGGTCCTCAGAATTTCCAAATCTTTATACTGCCACCTTTTCGCTCATTAAAAAAGGGAAAATCATCCATCAGCTTTCTAAAAAAATTGGTTTTAGAACAGTCGAAGTGAAAGAGCGTGATGGCGTTTATGTAAATGGAGTTAAAATAAAATTTAAAGGAGTAAACAGGCATTCATTTTATCCAACATCGGGCAGAACAACAAGTAAAAAAATCAGCATTGCTGATGTTGAGCTCATGAAAGAAATGAACATGAATGCAGTACGCATGTCGCATTATCCTCCAGATGGCCACTTTTTAGAGGTTTGCGATTCGCTCGGTTTATTTGTGATGGATGAACTAGCTGGCTGGCACGGTACTTACGACACGCCAACAGGCACAAAATTGATGAAAGAAATGATGCTGAACGATGAAAATCATCCATCAATTATATTCTGGGCAAATGGAAACGAGGGTGGACATAACCGCGAACTTGATCATCTTTTTGCTGAAGAAGATATTCAGAAGCGGCCGTTGATTCATCCATGGGAAGTTTTTAATGGATTTGAAACCACACATTACCGTGAATTCAATTACGGAATAGGAAATTATGATCATGGGCATAATATTTTAATGCCAACAGAATTTTTGCATGGTATGTGGGATGGAGGACATGGTGCTGGGATAGAAGATTATTGGAACGCGATGTGGAACAACCCGCTTTCAGCAGGAGGTTTTCTTTGGGATTTTGCCGACCAGGCCGTTGTTCGTACTGATAAAAACGGGGAACTGGATACGGATGGAAATCACGGCCCCGATGGTATTGTGGGTCCTTACCATGAAAAGGAGGGCAGCTTCTTTACAATTAAGGAAGTTTGGAGTCCTGTTTTTGTCGAGAAAAGAGAGATGACCGCTGGTTTTGATGGCTCCTTTTTATTGGAGAACCGTTATGCGTTTACGAACCTTAATCAATGTACTTACGAATGGAAATTGAGAATGCTGAAGTCTGGTGGAGCTGATGCTGAATTTAAGGCCGGTAAAGCAGATGCGCCAAACATTAAACCTTTTGAAAAAGGAAAATTGCAAATCAATCTTCCTGCAGATTGGAGAAGTTTTGATGCGCTTTACCTCACCATAAAGGATGTTTATGGCAAAGAATTATTTACCTGGAGTTTCCCGATTACCTTGCCAAAAGCTGACGCAGATAAAATAGTGGTAACCACTGGGCCATCGAAAATAATTTTAAAGGAAGATGCGAAATCGTATCAGGTGTCGGCAAATGGTATTGACTTCATATTCAATAAAACAACAGGATTATTGCAACAAGCTAAAAATTCAAATGGGGTAATTCCGTTTACAAACGGGCCTGTATTACAGGAAGCTGAAAACAACTTCAAAAATTTTACCACTAAAATGGATGGTCAAAATCTGGTAATTTCATCTAAATTCGATAAGAAAGAAAGCTGGAATACTTTACAGTGGACAATTTATCCTTCTGGATGGTTAAAAATGGAGGTTAAATATTTTCCCTCGGCCTATTTTACCACATTTGTTGGATTAAATTTTTCGTATCCTGAAACGGAGATGAAAAGTGTAGAATATAAAGGCAATGGGCCTTACCGAGTTTGGAAAAACAGGATGAAAGGACAGCAGTTTGGCATCTGGAAAAAGGATTATAACGATTCGGCAACTGGCGAACCAAGCTGGCAATATCCTGAATTTAAAGGTTATTATTCCAATATGTATTGGTGTGAATTTGTTGGAAAACAACAATCTTTTAAAGTCGTAACGGATAGAGAAGACGTATTTTTAAGGTTATTTACACCAAAGAAATCGAAAGATACCGAGTGGGATAATATGAGCCCGACATTTCCAAACGGCGATATTTCTTTTATGAACGGAATCTCGGCAATAGGAACCAAAACACAGAAACCAGAAACCACCGGACCAATGGGAATGAAACATGTGTTTTATGATTTTGATAAGGACCAGAGTAGGGCATTGGATATGACTTTGTATTTTGATTTCTCAGGGAAATAGGATTTAGGGAATTGACAATAGAGAATAGATAAGATAATCAATGGTCAGTGGAGAATTGCAAATAGGCGTTAAATTTATATCAATTTCCTACTCTCTATTCTCCTAATTAAATATAAATGAACATTAACATCTACATAGCGATAATAAGTATTTGGTTACTACCATTAACAAAAGTGGTGGCGCAAGTTTCTTTGCAGAATACAACCTGCGAAATGCTCGAAAATCCACTTGGAATCGATGTTCAAAAACCTCGTTTTGCATGGCATATTATTTCAAAAGACCGAAATGTAATGCAGACCGCTTATCAAATATTGGTTTCATCAACTGCAGAAAAACTAAGTGTAAATGAAGGCGATTTATGGGATTCGCAAAAAGTTAATACGGCAGAATCAATTCATATAAGCTACAATGGAAAGCCATTAAAAAGTAGAGCAAAGGCATTTTGGAAGGTAAAAGTTTGGACAAGCGCGGGTCAAAGCGAGTGGTCTACACCAAATTATTTTTCTATGGGCCTGCTGTACTACAAAGATTGGCCAAAAGGTTGGATCGGTTTCGACAGGGCATTTGCCTGGGATAATATCAAGACTGACTCACGCCTCTCGGCAAGATATTTTAGAAAGGAATTTCAAAATACTAAGCAGGTTAAAAGCGCCACTGCATCTATCATTGGTTTGGGCTTGTACGAGCTTTTTATCAACGGAAAAAAAGTGGGAAACGACGTTCTATCGCCATCCCCAACTGATTACACCAAGAATGTAAAGTACAACACTTACGATGTAACCAGTTACATCAAAAACGGGAAAAACGCTGTTGGTGCGATATTGGGTAACGGACGTTTTTTCGCCATGCGCCAGAATGAAAAGCCTTATAAAATAAAAACATTTGGTTTCCCGAAGATGCTGATGAATATCAACATTGTTTATACAGACGGGAGCACGGCAAATATTGATACTGATAATAGCTGGAAAGGTACTGCCGATGGCCCTATTAGAACGAATAACGAATACGACGGTGAAGAATATGATGCGACCAAAGAAGCAGCTGGTTGGAATACAGTGGGTTTTGATGATAGCAAGTGGCTGAAAGCGGAATTTGTGCAGGAACCTAGCGGAGTGATTGAGGCTCAAATGAATGAGAATATGAAGGTGATGAATACCTTGAAGCCGGTTTCAATTTCGAAACTTTCTGGTGGAAGATATATTCTTGATATGGGGCAAAACATGGTTGGTTGGTTGCAAATAAAGGTTAGAGGATTAAAAGGGAAGCAAATCAAAATGCGTTTTGCTGAGTCGTTGCAAGACAACGGAGAACTCTTTACGGCCAATCTTCGCAATGCGAAATGTACAGATTTGTACACTTTGAAAGGTGGGGAAACCGAAACCTGGGAGCCCACGTTCACTTACAGGGGCTTTAGGTTTGTAGAACTTTCGGGATATAGTTACCAACCATCAGTGAATGATTTTGTTGGTAAAATGGTTTACGACAATATGAAAACTGTTGGAACTTTTGAAACTTCGAATGTCTTAACCAATCAGATATTCAAAAATGCCTGGTGGGGAATTGCAGGAAGCTATAAGGGCATTCCGGTTGATTGTCCGCAACGCAACGAGCGTATGCCATGGTTGGGCGATAGAGGCGCAGTAGCTTATGGTGAGAATTTCTTGTTTGATAATGGCAGGTTTTATGCTAAATGGTTACAGGATATTAGAAATTCGCAAAAAGAAGATGGTGCAATTCCTGATGTTGCGCCTGCTTTCTGGCGTTATTACAGCGATAACATGACTTGGCCAGGGGCAATGCTTCTGGTAACAGAGATGCTTTACAAGCAAACCGGCGACGTATCTTCTGTTCGCGATAATTATCCGGCGATGAAAAAATGGCTTTCTTATATGCAAGATCGCTACATGAAAGATTATATTTTAACTAAAGATAGTTATGGCGATTGGTGTATGCCGCCCATTACAATTGAATTTGGGCGAGGCAAAAGTGCTGATAAAAAATATCCTTCTGAATTGATTTCAACAGCATATTATTACCACTTTACAAACCTGATGATACAATTTGGAAAAGCAATTGGTAAGGAGGACGATGTAAAAACCTACGAAGTTTTGGGAGAGAAGATCAAAAATGCTTTCAATGAAAAGTATTATAATCAGCAAGGATATTATGCTACAAATGCTTTGACCGATAATATTATTCCGCTTTACTTTGGCATGGTTCCGAAAGATAAGGTAGAGACTGTTTTTAGAAATATCACCCACACTGTTGAAGTGACCAATAAAGGGCATTTAAGTAATGGTTTGGTGGGGATTCAATGGTTAATGCGTTGTTTGAATGACTATGGCAGACCAGATCTCGCCTATACCGTTGCTACCCAAAAAAGCTATCCAAGTTGGGGTTACATGGTCGAAAATGGTGCCACTACCATTTGGGAATTATGGAATGGTAATACCGCAGATCCGAAAATGAATTCGCAAAACCATGTGATGATGCTTGGCGATTTACTGATTTGGTATTATGAAAACCTTGCAGGGATTAAAACTGAAAGTGCTGCTTTTAAACAGATCACGATGAAGCCTGAAATGATTGAAGGGCTCAACACTGTAAATGCCAGTTATAATTCAATTTATGGCATGATCAAAAGCAATTATAATAAAACAGGAAACACCTTTACCTGGAGTTTAAGCGTTCCGCCAAATACAACGGCAATGGTTTATATTCCTGCAAAAAGCAAAAGCGAGGTTTCGGAAAAGATCAGATCAATAAAAGATTTGAAATTTGTTAAAATGGAGAATAACCGGGCGATTTATGAGATAGGTTCGGGTGACTATGAATTTGTAGCGGATGGGAAGTAGGAGATGGGGAATAGGGAAAAGGGAATGGGAGATAGAAAGTGGAGAATAGGAAGTAAGAGAATAAAAAAGAAAACAGATCGTCATTGCGGGGCACGAAGCAATCTTAAAACGATCGCCATGCGCTAAAATTCTTCTTAGCTCGTAATTACTAAGTTGATAGAGCAATTAAAAATAGAAACCTATAATTAATAGAATGATGACAAAGATTTTAAAACCGATAATGATATTGTTGATGCTGCTAACCACAGTCACTTCCTTCAGCCAAGCACAGGATGCGATTGCTAATGCAGAAATTCTGACTAAGGCGAAGGAGTGGGTTTCAGCATTAAACCTAACAGATGCTGCTAAAAAAACAGCCGTAGAAAACCTTATCGCCGTTCATTTAACGGCTGTGAGAGATTGGCATAACAACCATCCTTCATCAACTGTTCCAGATGGAATCAATCCGGTTACTGGAAGCAAATTGACTGATCTTGATAAACAGATTATTGCCGATTCTGCTATGCCCTCAACCGTTCATCAATCTTTAATGGATGGTTTAAACAAAAACTTATCTGCAGAACAAGTAGAGGTAATTCTAGACAAATACACCATTGGTAAAGTCGATTTCACAATGAAAGGTTACAAAGCCATCGTTCCGGATTTGACTGCGGATGAAGAGGCTAAAATTTTGGGTTTTATGAAACAGGCAAGAGAACAGGCTGTCGATTATAAAAACATGAAACAGATTTCTGCCATTTTCGAGATTTACAAAACCAAGGCAGAGCAAATGTTAAACAATAATGGTCGCAGTTGGAGAGCCCTTTACAGCGCCTATACCAAAAAAATAAAAGAAGAGAAAGCGAATAAATCTAAAGCAGGGAATAGGGAATAGAAAGGATTCGAAACTATTCAGAATTTTCTATTCTCCATTTACCCCAGAACAAAAAAAAACTATGTTAAAAAGAAAGATATACATCACACTAGGAATTGCATTAGCATTAGGGTTAAGTGCCAATGCACAAGTTGAAAAGTGGCAAAAAGGGGTGGTAAAGCAAGAATTCCTCTACGATCAGGCGCCGTTTCCATCCTGTCATTCAGCAACGATTGTTGAAACACCAACGGGCTTGGTTGCTTCCTATTTCGGAGGAACAAAAGAGCGGAACCCTGATGTTGAAATTTACATCAGTCGTTTTGTAGGAGGAAAATGGTTAGCGCCGGTATCAGTGGCCAATGGTGTTCAACCCGATGGGAAAAGATTACCTACCTGGAACCCGGTTCTATATCAAATTCCGGGAGGAGACTTAATCTTATTCTATAAAATCGGCCCTAAACCATCTGAATGGTGGGGGTTGATGAAAACTTCGAAAGACGGCGGAGTTACCTGGTCGGATGCTACCAAATTGCCAGATGGTTATATTGGCCCGGTGAAAAACAAACCTGTTTTACTAAGTAATGGAAATCTATTTGCGCCCTCAAGTAGGGAAGGTGATGGCTGGAAGATCCACTTTGAGGTAACTAAAGATAATGGCAAAACATGGAGAACGGTTGGCCCTTTACCAGAAAATGGCATCAAAGCCATTCAGCCAAGCATTTTACAACATGGAAACGGTAAGCTGCAAATTTTAGCCAGAACAGCGAACCGGGCTATTGTTGAATCATGGTCGGAAGATAACGGCGAAAGCTGGTCTCCTTTAACGAAAACCTCATTGCCGAATAATAATTCTGGCACAGATGCAGTAACGATGAAAGATGGTCGGCAGGTTCTGGTTTACAATCATGTTTTGCCTCCTGGCGATTTAGCCAAGGGTCCGCGAACTCCATTAAACGTTTCGGTCTCTAGAGATGGAAAAAACTGGTCTGCAGCTTTGATTTTGGAAGATTCACCGATTAGTCAGTATTCCTATCCTGCCGTAATTCAAACATCGGATGGTATGCTTCATTTCATTTACACCTGGAGAAGGCAAAAAATAAAACATGTGGTTGTAGATCCTTCTAAGTTGAAATTGAAAAAAATTGAGAATGGCGTTTGGCCGAAACTTAACGGCTATGCAGCACCTGTGATTACAGAAACGAAAAACGAAGAGCCATGAGAGTAGGCAAGTTTGCATTTATTCCAACCGTCATTTCGACCGCAATGGAGAAATTTTTTAAATCAGTTTCACAGAGTTCTAAGCTATCGGCGAAAACAATGGGAATTGTTATTTTTTTATTGTTGTTTACAAAATTATCTGCCCAAACGCAGAATACCGATAACCTTTACAAAAAACCATTAGTCGACGTTTTAAAAGAAATCCAGACGCGATTTAACGTTCAGATTAAATATTCTGAACCACAGGTTAAAGACAAATGGCTGAACTATGCAGAATGGCGTTTTCGTGCTGATGTAGATGAAACACTAACAAACGTTCTTGCTCCTTTGGATATGAAGGTAAACAAAGAGAAACCAGGCGTTTACAAGTTGAAAGAATACGAATATTACCGATGGGAGCCAAAAGACGGCTGGGCCTACCTGGATACGCTGGCAAAAAAATACAGCGACAAAAGCAGTTGGGAAAAACGGAAGGCTGAGATAAAGCCCGAGCTTTACAAAGCCTTGTTACTCTCCCCTTTGCCAGCAAAACTGAATTCAAAACCAATCACTACAGCGAAGAGAGTTTTTGATGGCTATTCGGTAGAAAATATTGCTTTGGAAATTTTGCCTGGGGTTTGGATCAATGGATCACTTTATAAACCGCTAAATGTTAAAGGCAGAATCCCTGTAATTCTCAGTCCTGATGGTCACTGGGAAAAACAGCGTTACAGAGCCGATTGTCAGCTTCGTTGCGCAACGATTGCACGTATGGGAGCAATGGCTTTCAGCTACGATTTATTTGCATGGGGCGAATCGATGCTGCAGTTTAAGTACGAAGACCACCGCCGGAGTTTAGCCCAAACAGTACAAACTTTGGGCGGAATTAGAATCCTCGATTATTTTTCTTCTCTCAAAGAAACAGACACTAGCAGAATCGGAATTAGTGGTGGTTCGGGAGCTGGAAGTCATTCGATTTTAATGACCGCAATGGACGATAGAATTAAATTAAGTGCACCTGTGGTGGCCATGTCATCCTATTTCTACGGTGGTTGCCCATGTGAAAGCGGAATGCCTATTCATCAATGCGGTGGCGGTACGGACAATGTAGAGTTAGCGGCAATGGCAGCACCACGACCACAACTTTTGGTTTCAGATGGTAGCGATTGGACGGCCCACACACCCGAACATGATTTCCGTTACCTGCAAAAAATGTATGGATATTATGGGGTGAGCAACAAGGTTGAGAATGTTCATCTTCCATCGGAGAAGCACGATTTTGGGATAAATAAACGCATTGCCCTCTACGATTTTCTGATTAAAAACTTTAAACTGAATGGCAGTTTGGTAAAAGACAAAGCAGGGAAATATGATGAAAGCAAAGTGACCATCGAAAAAGAAAATGCCCTGTATGTTTTTGGAGATAAAGGCGAAAAGTTACCAAAAAACGCAGTGATGGGATTTGAGAACTTGGAAAAATTATTTCCCTTAAACGCAACGAGATAATGCAAATGCAGCAGAACAGACGAACTTTTATCGCCAACGTAGTCCTATTAACGGGCGCCGCATTAATTCCTGATCAGCTACTTTTAGCTGCCGAAAAAGTGGGTAAATACAAAGTTGCTGTAATTGATTTAATGATTTTGAAGCGTCAGAAAATTAGTGCTTTGCCTCTTGCAAAAGAGATAGGCGCAGATGGACTGGAAATCGATATGGGCGGTCTCGGGAATCGGGAAACCTTTGATAACAAGTTGGCCGACCCGAAAGTGCGTCAAGAATACCTTGATAAAGCGAAAGAATTGAACCTGGAAATTTGTTCTTTAGCAATGACGGGTTTCTATGCGCAATCCTTCGCAACACGGCCTACTTATCAAAAAATGATTCAGGATTGTTTGGATACAGCAAAGGCAATGAACGTAAAAGTGGTATTCTTACCGCTGGGTGTTCAGGGCGATCTTGTTAGAAACCCTGAATTGCGCGAACCTATTGTAAGAAGGCTAAAAGTTGCTGGCAAGATGGCCGCAAAAGCGGGTATTGTGATCGGAATTGAGACAGCCCTTGAGGCCACAGCGGAACTCAAATTACTTAAAGATATTGGATGCAAATACATTAAAAGTTATTTCAATTTTTCCAACCCGATTAAAAATGGGAGAGATTTACAGCAGGAATTGAGAATACTGGGCAGAAAAAATATCGTTCAAATCCATGCTACAAATGACGATGGAGTTTGGTTACAGAATGATTCAAAGATTGATTTAAAGCAGGTAAGGGCAACGCTGGATGATATGGGTTGGAGCGGATGGCTGGTTGTTGAGAGAAGCAGAGATGCAAGCCAACCTACAAATGTGAAATATAATTTTAGTGCCAATACCAGTTACCTTAAGTCCGTTTTTCAAGCGAAATAATTTATGAAACAGATTAGTATAAACTTTTTATTGCTATTGATTTTATTGCACTTTCGAGTTGCTGCAGTAGAAATTTATGTTGCGAAAAATGGTGTTGATACTAACAATGGAAATAAGGAACAACCTCTTGCAACGCTTCATGCTGCAATTAGGAAAGCCCGGGAATTGAGGCGTTTAAAGGATCCATCTACGAAAGATGGAATCAAAATTTTCGTTGGAGCGGGCATTTATCAATTACATGAGCCCATCGTTCTTCGCCCTGAAGATGCTGGAACTAAAAGTAGCCCCACACAGATTTTCGCCACTGAAAAAGTTGTTTTAAGTGGTGGGGTTAGAATCGCGGGTTGGAAAAAGGTCAATGGAGCCGTTCCAGGATTACCAAAAAAGTCTCTGGGAAAAATTTGGGTTGCTGACCTTCCTAACGACGGTGTCAGCGATTTGCCATTTCGCCAGCTTTGGGTAAACGGAACTAAGGCGATCCGGGCAAAAAATTATAATGGAGATGCCATGGGTAGAATTTTATCCTGGGATAAAAAAAATCAAACCTGTAGAATACCGCTTCAACAAAACACGGATTTAAGCAAAATTGCCGGGATGGAAATGTTAATCCATCAATGGTGGGCAATCGCCAATCTTCGGGTAAAATCGGTTAAAGTGATTGGTAATGCTGTAGAGCTTTCTTTCATGCAGCCTGAAAGTAGAATTCAATCCGAACATCCCTGGCCAGCGCCCTGGATTTCTGAAAAAACAGGAAACTCTGCTTTCTATTTATCCAATGCCATCCAGTTTTTAGATGAGCCAGGCGAATGGTTTGCAGATCTAAAAAACCATAAAATTTATTATTGGCCGAAGGCATCAGAAAATATGCAAAAGGCAGTTGTGATGGCCCCTTCATTAGAAAATCTGCTAAAAATTGAAGGAACAATTGATGATCCGGTTTCTTTTGTAAGCTTCCAAGGGATTTCATTCGAACACGCTACCTGGCTGAGGCCATCCAGGGAAGGACATGTTCCACATCAGGCTGGTATGTACATGCTCGATGCGTATAAACTTGCAACACCCGGAACTCCAGATAAGCCCACGTTAGAAAATCAGGCTTGGGTTGGCAGGCCATTAGCAGCTGTTGAAGTAAATTTTGCCAATCATATTAGCTTTGAAAACTGCCGTTTCCAACATCTAGCCTCTACGGGTTTAGACTTCAAAAAAGGAACATCAGAAAATTTAATTAGAGGCAATTTATTTAAAGATATTGGAGGCTCAGCGATATTGGTGGGCATATTTTCTGATGAAGCCACAGAAGTTCATTTGCCTTACAATCCTAAAGATAAACGGGAAATTTCAACGAATGACAGGATAGAAAACAACCTGATTACAGATGTTACCAATGAAGATTGGGGTGCCGTTGGCATTGGTGCAGGCTATGTTAAAGGCCTTAAAATTATCCATAATGAGATTAGCGATGTTTCCTATTCAGGCATCAGCATGGGCTGGGGCTGGACTAGAACGCAAAATGCGATGAAGAATAACACCATCAGCTCAAACAAAATCCATCACTATGGGAAACACATGTATGATGTTGCAGGAATTTATACGCTCTCTGCTCAACCGGAATCTTTCATTACCGAAAATGTAGTCGATAGTATTTATAAGGCACCTTATGCTCACCTTCCTGATCACTGGTTTTATTTGTATACGGATGAGGGGTCTTCTGATTTTACCATTAAAAACAACTGGACGCCTACTGAAAAATATCTTCAGAATGCGAACGGGCCGGGAAATTTATGGGAAAACAACGGACCTAAGGTTGCTGAAAACATCAAAAAAAATGCAGGTTTGGAGTTACCCTATAGGTATCTGCTCAAAGAGAAAAACACGTATTTAAATCGCGATATCAATCAGGCGGAAGATAAAACGGTTGTTTTTGAATTGATATTTAAAGATGATCATTTACCGGGAAACCAAGCTCTGGATGAATTTGCAAAAGAGAACAATCTGTTAACTAGCGCTATCTATAAATGGAGTAATAGATTGGTTATTTATACCTCAAGCTTAAAAGTAGAAAGTTTACAGCAAACTTTGAAACGCTTAAATGCGACAGAAGTTAAGCTTTATGACGATATTTTTTACGACTTTAACAGAGAGAAAAATTGTGGGGAGAAACCGGTTGCCGAATGGGATAAGGTGATTCTTTCAGCCAATTTGGTTGAGGATGAAAAGATGCAAAAGGAGTATTTGGATTACCACAAAACGCAATTTGAAAAGTGGCCGGAGATATCTAAGGGATTTTGCAATGCCGAGTTTCAGCGCCTGGCAATTTTTAAAAACGGCAGACAACTGATATTAATTATCAGTATTCCTAAAGGCAAAAACCTTGACGATCTAAATCCGAAAACAACTTTGAATAATCCGAAGGTGGATGAATGGAATGGCATCATGAAAAAATACCAGGAAGGTATAGCAGGAACAAATCCCGGTGAGGTTTGGGTGTTTTTTAAACCGATTGAATAGATAAATAACCGTCATTGCGAGGCACGAAGCAATCCTAAACTATTGCTATTTTTTGCATTAAGATTGCTTCGTACCTCGCAATGACGACTTAAGAAATAAAAAAATATCATCATGTTAAGATTAGGGATTTTAGGTTTAGGAGAAGGCAGAAGCACGATTTCTGCATCATTAGCGAGCAAGAAATTTAAGCTCATTCAGATTTGCGATGCGAATAAAAAGCTTTGTGAAGAACGCTCATTGGAATTTGATTTTCAAAATTGGACTACCAATTATGAGGACATGTTAACGAGTGATAAAATCGATATGATTGCGATTTACACACCAGATCATTTGCATTTTGAGCACATTAAACTGGCCTTGCAACATGGAAAACACGTGGTTTGTACAAAGCCTTTTATTGATGATCTGTCTCAGGCAAATGAACTTTTAGAATTGGCTAAAAAATCAAGAAAGAAAATTTTTGTAGGACAAAGTTCTCGTTTTTTCGAACCTGCAATGCGCCAGAAAAAGGATTTTGATAAAGGTCTAATCGGAGAACTAATTACTATCGAAAGTCATTACCATGCCGATCACCGTTGGTTTTTAGAGAAAGGTTGGTCCTTAAAACAATCATTTAAATGGTTGTACGGCGGCTTAAGTCATCCGGTTGATTTCGTTCGCTGGTATATGCCCGATATTGAAGAAGTAATGGGTTATGGCATGTTGAGCAGCAACGGCTTAAAAGCCGGATTGAAAAATGTAGATACAATGCATTTTATATTCAAGGCTAAAGATGGAAGAATTGCAAGGGTAAGCGGTGCATATACAGGCCCAACGCAACCTGCAAGTCGCGATAGCGGAATGAGTTGCATTCTCCGCGGAACAGAAGGAGCGAGTCAGGCCGATTACCATGAGTTACGTTATTCTGTTACAACCAAAACCGGTGAAGAAAAAATTATTACTTGGGGTGATGCTACATTGAAACACTATTTCCGTTTCGAGGGACAAAGTCATCATGCGGGCGAATACCAGAACTATCTCGATTATTTTGCAGACAGTATAAATAACAAATTTACGGCATATCCGGATTTGAAGGAGGGAATTGGAACGGTTGCATTATTGCAGGCGATGGATAAATCAATGGAAATCGGTTTGCCCGTAAAGATTGATGAGATTTTGAAAGCAAACAATATTACAAGGGAGTCGATTGGCTTGTAGTTTGTGCCACAGCTAAAGGAATAATATTAACCACAGATAGAAAGGATAAACACGGATACAAACTTTGATCTGTGTTTATCTGTGTGCATCTGTAGTAAAAAACAATAACCAATAAAAAAACTAACCAAATGAATTAATGGGAAATATTGTAGAACGTTTAACCAACTTAGATTACTTTATCGTCGCCGCTTACCTCGTAATTTTAATTATTATCGGTTATAGGGCAAGTTTCTCGAAGAAGAAAAACGAAGATGAAAACTTGTTCCTGGCCAACAAATCACTCAATTGGTCCAGTATTGGTTTTAACATGTGGGGCACAAATGTTGGTCCATCCATGTTGGTTGCGTTTGCAAGTATTGGTTATTCTACAGGCATTGTGGCGGTTAATTTTGAGTGGTATGCCTTTATCTTCTTATTCTTGCTTGCCATTGTATTTGCCCCAAAATATCTGGCGGCTAAAGTAAGTACCATGCCCGAATTTATGGGCAACCGTTACGGCGATTCAACACAAAATATACTTGCGTGGTATGCCCTGATTAAAATTTTAATTTCATGGCTATCATTGGGTTTGTTTGCTGGTGGTGTTTTGGTGAGGCAGATTTTGGGCGTTCCGATGTGGCAATCGGTTACCGTTTTAGTAGCTTTTGCTGGCCTGTTCGCATTTTTTGGAGGACTTAAAGCTATCGCCAAAGTCAACGTTTTTCAAATGATTTTACTGATATGCGTTTCATTCGCACTTACTTATTTAGGTTTGGAGAAAGTTGGAGGAATAAGTGCACTATACCAAAAAACACCAAAGAATTTCTGGAACCTCGTTCAGCCTGGAAGCGATCCGCAATATCCATGGTATGCCATTCTGCTGGGTTATCCTGTTTCTGCGGTGGCTTTCTTCTGCACCGATCAATCGATGGTTCAATCGGTACTTGGAGCCAAGAATTTAGAACAGGGACAGTTAGGCGTGAGTTTTATTGGCTGGCTTAAAATACTTTCTTTACCACTTTTTATTCTCACCGGGATTTTGTGTTACGTCTTATATCCTAATTTGGGTAATGCAGATATGGCATACATGACGATGGTTACCAATTTGTTTCCTCCGGGAATGAATGGCCTGGTAATCGTGGTACTCATAGCGGTTTTGGTAGGTACGATTGGATCTTGCCTTAATTCTTTAAGTACTGTTTTTACCATGGATGTGTATGTGAAAAAAATTAACCCCAATGCTACAACAAAAGAAATTATTAAAACGGGCAGGTTAACAGTAGTTGCAGGTTGCATTTTTGCCATACTAGTTGCATTAGCAATAGATAATATTCAGGGCTTGAAATTGTTCGATGTTTTTCAGGCCGTTTTAGGTTTCATTGCTCCACCATTGTCTGTAGTGTTTTTATCAACGGTATTTTGGAAAAGAACCACTAGAAAAGCCGTTAATTTCACACTTTCAATTGGCTCAATCATAAGTTTAGGTATAGGCGTTTGTTACCTGTGGATCTTGCCCTCGTCTGAATATACATTCTGGCCACATTATCTGGTTTTGTCCTTCCTGATTTTTGCATTGCTGATGATTTTGTCGATTATTATTTCTCTTGCAGATCGTTCACCATCTGTTTACATCGTAAATGAATCACATCAGGCAAATATCGAAAAGCCAAGTCGAAGGGTGTGGATATCCTTTGGTGCATTGGCCATTGTCATGGTTATACTTTATATTTTCTTTAACGGACATTAAAAGAAGTCTGAGGTCCGATGATTACAAGAACTGGTATCGAGCAAAAAATACATATTATGAAAAACTTTAAAAAAATAATTATTCTGGGCCTTTTAAGCTGTTTTGTGATGCCAGCTTTAGCCCAAAAAGCCTCATGGATTTGGTATCCGGGTGACCTTGATATCTACATGAGCAATGTGATGCAAAACCGTAGAACCGAACGGGGGTCGTTTTTTCCAGTCTTTTGGAAAATGGATAGCCACTATGTTCTGGTAGATTTTCATAAGGAATTTAACCTTTCTCAACCTGAAGAAGTTAAGCTTTTTGTAGAAGGAACTTATAATGTTAAGATCGACGGACAGGCCATTTCTGGTTTTCCTAAAACCATCCAAATTCCTCCCGGGAAGCATAAATTGAGCCTTAAAGTTTACAATCAGGCACATGTTCCAGCGATTTTTGTACAAGGAAAAACAATTGTTTCAGATGAAACCTGGTTATCTACTTTTGAAGATAAGGAATGGATTGATCAAAGTGGAAAGGTTTCAGACAAATCAGGAACGACATTCGTTTCGGCAGGTTCGTGGAATTTGAATGATCCCAATCAGTTGCCATCGCAATTTAAATTGCCAGTGAAACCGATGGCTGCAGTTTCGAGAAAGAAAAACGATGGCGGCGAATTGCTTGATTTTGGCAGGGAAACATTTGGTTTCATTAAAGTACATGGCCTGAAAGGCAAGGGGCGTTTGAGTTTATACTATGGCGAATCGCCTGAAGAGGCTTCATCAGAAGAAAGATGTGAAACGTTGGATTATCTAGATATTGATATAGCGCAAAAGAAAGATTCGGTAATGCCACTTTCGAAAGCATTCAGATACGTAAATCGCCAAACCAGTGGAAATGTGACTATTGATTCCATCTCCATGCTTTACGAGTACGCACCTGTAACCGAAAGAGGGAGTTTTAAATCATCTGATACCGAACTGAATAAAATTTACGATGTGGCTAAATACACCTTTCACTTGAATACCCGTGAATTTTTTATCGATGGAATTAAACGCGACCGTTGGGTTTGGAGTGGTGATGCCTACCAGAGTTATCTAATGAATTATTATTCGTTTTTTGATGCACCAACAGTAAAAAGAACCTTGTTGGCACAACGTGGAAAAGATCCGGTTACTGCCCACATCAATACCATAATGGATTACTCTTTCTATTGGTTTTTAGGGATTTATGATTACTATAAATTTACAGGTGATCAAAAATTTGTGCAGGATATTTATCCTCGTATGCAGTCTTTAATGACGTATATCGATGGAAGAAAAAATAAAGATGGTTTGCTGGAATGGATGCCAGGCGATTGGATTTTTATTGATTGGGCAGACAAACTGAGTAAAGATGGTGAAGTAAGTTTCGAACAGTTATTATATGCCCGAAGCTTAGAAACGATGGCTTCATGCGCCAAACTGGCCAATGATACTGAAGGTGCTACAAAATACGATCAACAAGCAAAAGAGTTAAAAGCTAAAATATTTGATTTGTATTGGAACCAAAATAAAAACGCGTTAGTTCACAGTAGGATAGATGGTAAGCAAACGGATAATGTAACGCGTTACGCCAATATGTTTGGAATCTTTTTCGATTATTTTACGCCTGAACAAAAACTTGGTGTGAAAAAGAATGTACTCCTCAACGATAAGGTCGCAAAAATTACCACCCCTTACATGCGTTTCTACGAACTTGAAGCTCTTTGTGCCATGGGTGAACAAAGCTACGTTTTAAAAGAAATGAAAAGTTATTGGGGTGGAATGTTGAAGCTCGGTGCAACGTCTTTTTGGGAAGAATATAATCCAGATAAAAAAGGAGCAGAGCATTTAGAAATGTATGGCAGGCCATTTGGAAAAAGCCTTTGCCATGCCTGGGGCGCTAGTCCGATCTATTTATTGGGCAAGTATTATTTGGGTGTTGAACCCACTACACCGGGTTATGAAACTTACACTATCACGCCAAATTTAGGTGGCTTAGAATGGATGGAGGGAAAGGTACCGACTGCTAATGGCGATGTCTCCTTGTACTGCAGTAAAAAAGAAATTAAAATTTCGTCTGCCGTGGGAACAGGAAAATTAAGAATAGGCAGCAAAACCAAGCCTGTGGTAAAAGGTGCAGAAGTTAAGGAAGTTTCGAAAGGTGTTTATGAGATAACGATTGAGAAAGGGAGAGATTATAGTGTGAAATATTCTGGATAATGTATGTTTTTGTTTTTCGTCACTGCGAGGCACGAAGCAATCTTAATGCGGTTGTTATCCAATCCAAGTAGGATTGCTTCGAGCCAATGACGACTTTTAAAAGAGTTTACACTCCAATTCTTTGCTCAATCTTTTTAACACACTTATTTGCTTCCGCAAGAATGATATCATTTCCAATCGCCTTATCATTATTCAAAGCATTTAACATCGAAATAGTTAAACAGGCAATAATACCATTGTTGCTATCTACGCCAATCGGAATAGAAATATCCGTTACACCCGAAACGGAATCACTGTTTTTAAAATAAGAACCAGTTTTCTTAATGTCGTCGAGCGAAAGCATGAAATCTTCTTGCTGCGCTTTGCTATATTTCTTAAAGATTGAATTATTTCTTAAAGTTGTTCGCTTTTCAATATCGGGCATATAGGCCAGCAAAACCTTTCCTGATGCCGTTAATGGCAAGGGGAACAAATTTCCTTCTTCAATAGATAGGGCAATAGGCCCCGGACTTTTTGCATGGATAATCACCATCACCTGGTTCATATACAAGATACTTAAGTGGCAAGATTGGCGAATGGTATTGGCCAGTTCTTCTAATGGAAATTGCGCTGCTTTGCGCAACTCGTCCATTGGCGAATGCCTGTGCGAAAGGTAAAACAGCTTTAGTGAAAGCCTGTACTTTCCGGAAACTTCATCACGTAAAATATATCCACGACTCTCCAAACTCATTAACATCCGGTAAATTTCATTCGGCGTTTTTTCAATGCCAATGGCAATTTCAGTTTGTGAAAGGGGGATGGACTGCGCAGAAAGATGTTCAAGTATGTCTAATCCCTTATCTAATGCAGGGGCCTGGTATTTCGTATCGTTATTCATTGAAAGTAATTTAAACAAACTTAATAATTTGAAGCAAATAAAAATTAAAAATCAAAAGGAGTTATAGTATAAAAATTGTTTTTATATATGAAATAAATATTTATATTTGAGTTAATCAGATATTAAAAAGATAGATATGAGATTTGAGCTCAGCACTAACCGTTGAGCAATTTCAGTATTCGATTAACCGTAAAATTATTAACCAAATATTTACCCTAAAAAATCTTCCTATTTTTTTTTAAACAATCAAGATAATTGCTAATCAATTATCAAAAAAAAACCTAACCAAATAAATTCGATTATGAACCTAATTAACTGCAAAAGCTATTGCTTGTTTAGGCTACGCCATGTTTTAATCGCAAAAATTTTAACCATCCTCATGGTTATCGCGACAACTGGATTTGCCCAAACCTTACCAAGTAAATTTATTATCAAAGGAGTGGTTTCCTCACAAAAAGGAGAAACTTTACCCGGCGTGAGTGTGAAAGTGAAAGGTACCGACATTGGTGCAACAACCGATACCGATGGAAAGTATTCCATTTCTGCCCCTTCGGGTAATGTAACTTTAATTTTTTCTTTCGTGGGTTTTACCGTTCAGGAGGTGGCGGTAAATAACCGTACAACTGTCAATTTAGCGCTTGCCGAAGAGCAAAACGACTTAGAGGATGTAATTGTTGTGGGTTATGGCACACAAAAGAAAATAAATTTAACAGGTGCGGTAGCTACAGTTAGCGGAAAAACACTCACTGAAAGACCAGCTCCAAATGCAGCAAATTTAATTCAGGGTCGTATAACTGGCGTTCAGGTAACGCAACCCTCGGGCGAACCAGGAAGAGATAACCCGAATTTTTTAATCAGAGGGCGTTCTACCTATGGCGGAAGCACCGATCCACTAGTTTTAATTGATGGTGTGGCGGGTTCCTTCAATAATTTATCTCCTGATGATATTGAGAATGTTACCGTATTAAAAGATGCATCATCTGCCGCAATTTACGGCGCAAGGGCTGCCAACGGAGTAATATTAGTAACTACTAAAAAAGGTAAACGAGGTGAAACGGTGTTTAGCTACCGGGCCAATTTCGCCAGACATACCCCTACAGCACTACCCGATTTAATTACGAATTCTGCCCAATACATGGAAATGTATAATACAGCAGCAGCCCGCTCCGGTATCGCTTTCAGATACCCACAGGCAGATATAGATTTATATCGTAACTCGCCAGATAAAGCGCAATATCCTGATTTTGATAATCTGGATTACTATATTAATCCTGCTAATGTAATGCAGCATAACCTTTCAATCTCTGGCGGAAGTGATAAAAGTACTTTCAACATTTCAGCAGGTTATTTAGATCAGAATGCCGTTTTTAAAGGCTATAAATTTAAGCGTTACAATGCATTGCTAAACTATAATAACAACCTAACCAAAAGCATCAGTGTTGGTACAATTATCAACATGACTTATAAAGACCGCAAGGAACCACCTTTTACTGGCGAAAACATGGCCTTACTGGTGTATGCTGCAGGTCCGCTTTATGGCCCGTTTTTGCCTGATGGTAGCGGTAGGGTAGTTTCGAGAGCTTATGCAAACGAGGGCAGAAACCGTAACCCACAAGAAGCTTACGCCATGGGAGAACAAACGACCAAGGAGTATAATGTGAATGCCCAGGCGTATATCGATATTAAACCTTTTGAAGGCTTAACCTGGAGCTCAAAAGTTGCAATAAATTATGTTGATGAATATTACAAAATGTATCAGCATCCTTACTCTGCCTTTCTCTTACAAGATCGAGCACCTTTGACCAATGAATACGTTGCAAATTCTTTCGGTCCTGATATTTTAGGTGTTACCGATCAGTATTCGAAGGTTTTAAATCCAACTGTATACTCCACATTAACCTACGAAAAAACCTTGGGTACAGGGCATAACCTTAAAGCTTTAGCGGGTTTTGAACAGTTGTCCTATAAAAATCAAAATTTAAGAGGCAGAAGAATTAATTCTGTAGCACCAATTCTGGAAGATCTTACAGGTTATTCTGCCTCAGGAGAATCGTTATATTTTACGCATCCGAGGTTACCGTCTTTAGCCGCACCATCAGAATGGGGTATGAGATCATTATTCGGAAGAATTAACTACGATTTTAAAGGGAAATATTTATTGGAGGCTAACTTACGTTACGATGGAACATCGAAAGTTTCGCCAGATTACCGCTGGGGCGTATTTCCATCCTTTTCTGCCGGATGGCAGGTATCTGAAGAAAGCTTTTTAAAAGATAAATTAAGCTGGTTAAGTAGTTTTAAAATCAGGGCTTCTTACGGTACACTGGGCAATCAGGATATTGGAACTTATCTCTATCAGGATAATATTATCATTAATAACGTTAATTATCCTTTCGGTAATAGCGCACTTCAACAAGGTGGGGTGATAAATGATTTCAAAGATGTTAGTTTAAGATGGGAATCAACCAGAAGTATTGATGTTGGTTTCGATCTCAATATTAAAAATGGTCTTTTTGGAGCAACCTTCGATTGGTTCAGACGTTCTACTTTCGATATTTTAGCCAGACCAACCGTACCATTAAGCTTAGGTTTAGGTGCATCAACTGTTAACGATGGAAAAATGAGAAGCCAGGGTGTTGAGTTGGCTTTAACGCACCAAAACAAAATCGGCGAATTTACTTATAGCTTAAATGCGCTAATTTCTACTGCTAAAAATAAAGTGATAGAACTGAGAACACCAGCAAAAGGCAGTACCATTAACGAAGTTGGATTACCTTACTCTTCATTCTATTTATATCAATGGGATGGTATTTTCCAGGTTGAAGATATTGGTAACCCAAGTGTACCTGTACATGAGCTAAATCGTAGTCCGAAAGCGGGAGATTTAAAAATGAAGGATGTAAACGGTGATGGAATCGTAAACGCAAACGATAGAATAGTGGTAGATGGTGCTTATCCTGATTTTAACTATTCTTTCGGTCTAAATTTAGGTTATAAAAGATTTAGTTTCAGTGCATTTTTTCAAGGAGTTGAGGGTATAAAAAACCGTGTAAATAACTGGGGTGTCGACCCTTTTCAACAAGGTACAGCACCAACTACAAAGTTTTTAAATGCTTGGACACCAGAAAACAGAAGTAATACGGTGCCTGCCATTTATGTTGCTGGTTATAGCGGAGTGGCACCTTATGCGGCATCAACTTACTATTTGCAAGATGCATCTTATTTACGACTTAAAAATGTAATGCTTGGTTTCGATGTACCGGTTAGTGCTATTTCTAAAATCGGAATCAAAAGCTTAGGTGTTTACGTATCTGCCGATAACCTATTCACCATTACAAAGTACGAAGGAGGAGATCCGGAGAGAGCCAGTTCTACTGGAAATCTGGCGCAATATCCGCAAACGAAAATTTTTAATGTTGGCTTAAATGTTAAATTCTAAGAGATATCTCATGAAAAATAAAAATATAATATTGTGTTTTGTATTCGGATTACTAACATTCGGATCATGCAAAAAAGATTTTTTAGATAAAAATCCATTAAACAGTGTTTCTTCTGAAATCTTTTGGGGTTCAGAAACTGATGTGCAAACTGCTTTGGCTGGTGTGTATTCTCGCTTACAGCAAAATTTTTTGGGTTACGAAAGAGTATATCTAGATGCATTAAGCGATAATGCTTTTCCATATCAAAATACCAATCAAGCAAATTTGCTTGAAATGACAACTGGAAGTATTTCGCCAGGATTAAGTGGCGTTTTACCAAATCTTTATTCATCTCCATACAGAGCAATTACTTCTTGTAATTATTTTTTAGATAATGTAGATCGGGCCCCTGTAACAGAAGCAAAGAAGAATGTTTATAAAGCGGAAGTTCGTTTTATAAGGGCTTTAGCTTATTTTGATTTGGTGCAGAATTTTGGAGGTGTGCCAATTAATGAGCATTACCCAAAAACTGTTGAGGATGTAAAAATTCCGAAGAGTACAAAAGAGCAGGTTTATTCTTTTATACAACAAGATCTAGACTTTGCTATTGCTAATCTTCCAAATGATAAATATAATGGTCATGCAGTAAAGGGGAGTGCAGAAGGTATTAAAGCCAGAGTTTTAATTACCCAGCAAAAATGGGCAGAAGCTATTCCGGTTTTAAAAGAAATTATGACTGACAATAAATTTGCACTTTCTAATAATTATGCAGCGTTATTTAAAACAAGCGGACAAGCTACGGCAGCTGTAAATACCGAAATTATGTTTTCTACCCAGTACCTTGCGCCAACCAATCCGCAAAGAACTTCTCCTGGCGCAGGTGGTATGGACATTGAATTGGGATGGTTTTCTCTCATTCAACCTTATAAAGATTTAGCCGATGATTACGAAATGACAGATGGAAAACCAAGTGCAGAATCACCTCTTTTTAGTGCTGCAAATCCCTACAATAATCGCGATCCCCGGCTAAATTTAACCATGAAACTCCCTGATGAAATTTGGAGAAATACATCAAATGTAATTTGGAATGGATTTGCACAATCTTTTACCGGGTTTTTAATGGAAAAATATGTCGATTTATCAAGAGCGCCAATTACCTCTGGAACTGCTACATTAACTGATCAGGATTACATTCATTTACGATATGCTGATATATTGTTAATGTATGCCGAAGCGCAAAATGAAGTTAGTGGCCCCGACGCTACAGTTTATAAAGCAATTAATGATGTGAGACAACGTATCGGTATAGCAATGCCAGCTACTGATCAAACGAAATATAATACCCAGGCTTTGCTTAGAAATTATATCCGCCATGAAAGAAGAATTGAATTTGCGCTTGAAGGCCAGCGTTATAATGATTTAAAACGATGGAATATTGCGCATATAAAATTGCCTACTTTGCGCACACCAGCCGGAACAGCATTGATTTTTGAGACCAAAAATTATGTATTGCCATTTCCATCATCAGAACTAGATAATAATCCGAAATTGATTCAAAATCCTAATTATTAAATTACCAGCAGCAGCTAAGTATTAATAATTAGCTGCTGCTACTTATTTCGCTACAGAATTATTACAACGTTATCACTTTTCATATTTAAAAAAATTATTTATATTTGAATTAGTAGCGTAACTAGGTTTAACGTTTAACTATAAACCTGAATGTTGACATAAAGAATTAATTTCTTTTGTTGTTTTTGAAGCTGATAACCAATTATAAACCTAGGTAAAACATCCAAAAGATGTAAGTTATTTAATGAGCAAACTATTCATCTTTTCCTGGCTATTCTTATTTAGTTTTTCGCTGTACGCGGAAGAAATTACGGTTGCTCGTCTAAGTTTAGGCTATCGTAATAATCCGATCGGAGTAGATTTTACTTCGCCAAGCCTAAGTTGGAAATTACAATCTGATCAACGAAATGTGACGCAGGCAGCATACCAGGTTCTGGTTTCGAGCAGCGTTACAAAGTTGAATCAAAATATTGGCGATGTTTGGGATACCCGGAAAGTAAATTCTGCACAATCCATTCAGATAGAATATCAAGGCGCTAAACTTTTATCAACCAAAACCTATTACTGGAAAGTTAAGGTATGGGATAATTTTGGAAATGTATCTCCCTGGAGCGCCACTGCTTATTGGCAAATGGGTTTGCTAAATATTGAGGATTGGAAGGGCGCAAAATGGATTGCGTACGAAAAACTGGCAGATTCGAACATCAATGTTTTACCTGTTGATGGTAAAAAAGATAAATATACCGGGACCAATGTACTGCCAATGTTCCGTAAAGATTTCTTTGTTACTAAAACCATAAAAAAAGCAACGGCTTTTATTTCGGGTTTAGGTCATTTCGAAATGAGTTTAAACGGCGAAAAGGTTGGCGATGATTTTCTTGCGCCGGGATGGACGAAATACGATAAAGAAGCACTGTATGTTACTTACGATGTAACCAAACAGATTAAAAAAGGGCAAAATGCTGTTGGTGTAATGCTTGGAAATGGTTTTTATTATGTTCCTCCGGTTAAAGAACGATATAGAAAACTAAAGGTAGCTTATGGTTATCCGAAAGTGATTTGCCGTGTTTTGGTTAAATATACAGACGGTACTTCTGCAAATATCATCAGTAACAAGAGTTGGAGAACGGCTCCTTCACCGGTTACATTTTCAAGTATTTATGGCGGTGAAGATTACAACGCAAACCTCGAGCAAAAAAACTGGAATGTAGCAGGATTTGATGATCAGCAATGGAAATCGGCTTTGTTGGTCGATGGACCGAAATTAAATGCCCAAAACGAAGATCCTGTAAAAGTTTTTGAATATACCTCTTCTATAAAAACTACTCGTGTTCCTAACGGTGAATGGGTTTACGATATGAGGCAGAATTCATCATCGATAATAGAATTGAAAGTTCGCGGTAAAAAAGGCGATACTATTCGCATTACACCAGCAGAGTTAATTAAAGAAGATGGCTCGGTGACGCAAAAAAATATCGGTGGCCCATCTTACTTTACCTACATCTTAAAAGGTGATGGAATTGAAATATGGAGACCAAAGTTCTTCTACACCGGATTTAGATATTTGCAAGTGAAAGGCGCTAACCCCTTCTACACGGAAAATGATCCAAATAAAACTGCAATTTTAAATATAAGAGCCTATCATGTTCGAAATGCTGCAGAACAGGTGGGAGAATTCAATACATCAAACGACCTTTTTAATAAAACCTTTAAGTTGATTGATTGGTCGATCAAAAGCAACATGGTGAGTGTTTTTACCGATTGTCCGCATCGCGAAAAACTTGGATGGTTAGAGCAATTGCATTTAATGGGTAATTCCGTAGGCTACAACTACGCTGCGGCGCCACTATTCAAAAAAGCCCTGGAGGATATGAGGAATTCGCAATTGCCTAACGGCCTTATTCCAGAAATTGCGCCAGAATATGTGAAATTTGAATGGGGAGGCGATATGTTCCGCGATTCTCCAGAGTGGGGAAGCAGTGGCATTCTACTTCCCTGGTATTTATATCAATGGTATGGCGATAAGCAAGCAATGATTGCTTATTATCCAATGATGCAAGGCTACATTAACTACCTTGCAACCAAAGCTAACAACCATATTTTATCACAAGGTTTGGGAGATTGGTATGATTTAGGGACAAAACCTCCAGGTGTTTCTCAACTCACTCCAATGGGGGTTACCGGCACGGCGATCTATTATTACGACTTAAAAATTTTAGAAAAAATGGCTATACTTCTGGGTAAAAAAGCAGATGCTTTAAGTTATTCAAAATTGGCGGTTGAGGTAAGAAAATCTTTTAATGATAAGTTTTTCGATCCTAAAACCAAGCAATATGCAACGGGTTCGCAAGCCGCGAATGCCATGGCGATTTACATGGGGTTGGTAGCAGATCAGGATAAAAAAGCAGTGATTGATAATTTAGTAAAGGATATTAGAGATCGGAAAAACAGTTTAACAGCTGGCGATATCGGCTACCGCTATGTTCTTCGAGTTTTAGAAGAGGCAGGAAGATCAGATGTGATTTTCGACATGAATAGCCGCTCTGACGTACCTGGTTATGGAATGCAAATTGCCAAAGGTGCAACCGCTTTAACAGAATCGTGGGCTGCACTTCCAACGGTTTCGAATAATCATTTTATGCTTGGGCACTTAATGGAATGGCTTTACAGCGGCATCGGTGGTATTCGTCAGGCTGAACATTCAGTTGCTTTTAAGCATATTGTGATTGAGCCGGAAGTAGTTGGAGACTTAACTTCTGCAAATGTAAGTTACGATTCTCCTTACGGGAAAATAGCAACGCAATGGAACAAAATTGACAAAAACTTTACGATTGAGGTAAATATTCCGGTTAATACGAAAGCTGATATATACTTTCCAGGTAAAACAAAACAAACCATTACAGATGAGTTAAATCCAAAGATGAATGCCTTGAACGGCAAGGCAAAAATTACAATAGGTTCTGGACATTATAAGTTTATCTGTACAAATGAATAAGTTTATCATCATTCTCTTTTTGGTTTTTGAGGCATTCAGTGTGCAAGCTCAGGTTGCAAACTCTGTTCCTCAGGCAGATATGGAAAAGATATACCAGGAAGTTAAAACGCCTTTTAAGTATGGCCTGGTAATGGTTCCTCAAGATAATGACCATAAAATGGATTGCCCGACTATATTTAGAAAGGGAAAATACTGGTTTATGACTTATCTTATCTTTAGCGGACGTGGTTACGAAACTTGGTTAGCAAAAAGTGAAGACCTTTTGCACTGGGAAAATCAAGGCAAATTGATGGCATTTGGCAACGATGGTTTGTGGGATGATAATCAGAAAGCGGGTTACAACGCATTGCTAGATATTAAATGGGGTGGAAACTATGGTGTAAACCGGTTTGATGGCAAATATTGGATGTCGTACTTTGGTGGAAAAGAGAAGGGCTACGAAGTAGAACCACTTTCAATAGGGATGGCTTACGCAAAAAATCATCCATCAGTCGTGCAAGAGTGGAGTAGGCTGGATAAGCCTGTTTTAACATCGGGGGATAAGGATGTTCGTTGGTGGGAAAATAGAAACAAACTCTTCAAAAGTACAGTTATTGAAGACCCAAAACGGTTGACTGGACACCCCTTTGTAATGTATTATAATGCCGTTGGCGATTCTTTGGTGAATAATAAAAAAACACGTTGGTACGAACGAATTGGAATGGCAGTTTCAGATGATATGGTTCATTGGCAGCGTTTCAACAAAAATCCTGTGGTACATCATCCTGTTGGAATTACGGGCGATGCGGTAATCCAAAAGATAGGCGCCAACTACGTGATGTTCTATTTTGGTGCTTTTTGGCAAGATAGAAAAGGATCATTCAATCGTTTTGCGGTATCTAAAGATTTAATTAACTGGACCGATTGGACCGGAGATAATTTGATTGAATCATCAGAGAAATATGATGAGTTGTATGCTCATAAATCTTTCGTATTAAAGTATAAAGGAATAGTTTATCATTTTTATTGTGCGGTAAACAAGCAAGATCAACGCGGAATCGCGGTGGCAACCTCGAAAGATTTAGGTAAAAGTAAAATGAACTTTGTAGGTGAAAATTAGAATGAAGATGTTGAAAAATTTTAGGGTTTTGTTTTTTTTGATAGCGACGTTGTCGGTGTCTCGTTATTGCGAGGCAAAATCAACCAACACCGTCATTGCGAGGTACGAAGCAATCTCATTTGTAGAATCAGATTGCTTCGGCTCACTCAATCCCAGCCTCGAAATGACGACTCGCCCAGTAAAGGCGATTTCTGAATCCCGCACCAGAACAAATTTCAATAAAAACTGGAAATTCTTTTTAGGTGACGAGCCAGGAGCAAAATCTCCAGCATACAGCGATTTAAAATGGAGAAAACTTACCTTACCCCACGATTGGAGCATTGAAGGGAAATTTGACGAAAAAAATCCCGCTAAACCCGAAGGCGGTGGTCTTCCAACAGGAATTGGTTGGTATAGAAAAGAATTTACAGCGCCTGCAGATTTTCAAAACCGAGTAATCAGCATCGAATTCGACGGGGTGTATAAAAATAGTGAAGTCTGGATTAATGGTAAATACTTGGGCAAAAGACCTTACGGTTATTCTTCTTTTTCTTATGAAATAAGCAAGTTTCTAAAATCAGGTAAAAACATCATTGCAGTTAAAGTTGATAATTCAGCACAGCCGGATTCCCGCTGGTATTCCGGTTCTGGAATTTACAGAAACGTCTGGTTAAGCTCTACAGCCAAAATTGCAGTAGCAAAATGGGGAACTTTTGTAACTGCAGATCAATCTGGTAAAGTTGAATTGCAGATTCAGATCCAGAATAAAACCTTAAAATCACAAGCTGTTTCAATAACGAATACCATTCATAATGCCGAGGGTAAAGTAATTTCTGCTACTGTCCAGCAAGTGCTAAAAATTGATACACCAGGTTCATTGATCAACAGGATTTTCGAGGTTAAAAATCCTACTTTATGGTCTGTTAAAAATCCTTATCAATACAAAATGGTTACCCAAATAGTTCAGAATGGAAAAATAATTGATAAATATGAAACCAAATTTGGCATCCGATCTTTCAATTTTGACGCTGAAAAAGGCTTTTCTTTAAACGGTAAACCAACGAAGATTTTAGGGGTTTGCCTCCATCATGATTTGGGCGCTTTGGGTGCTGCCGTTAATGTTAGGGCAATGGAACGTCAGCTCGAAATTATGAAAGAAATGGGCGTTAATGCCATTCGTACTGCTCATAATCCACCAGCACCCGAGTTTTTAGATTTATGCGATAGAATGGGTTTCTTGGTAATGGACGAGGCTTTTGATATGTGGGCAAAGAAGAAAACCAAAAACGATTACCATTTAAATTTTCCAGAATGGCACAAACGTGATTTGGAAGACATGATTAAACGCGACCGTAATCATCCATCCATTATTCTTTGGAGTGTTGGTAACGAAATTCGTGAGCAATTTGATAGTACGGGCATTGCGATTACCAAAGAGTTGGTAGGTATCGTTAAAAATTTAGACACTTCTCGTCCGGTGATTTCAGCATTAACAGAAACTGATGCAAAAAAGAACTTTATTTACCAGGCAAATGCGCTTGATGTTTACGGACTAAATTACAATCATAAAAAATATGCAGATTTCCCAAAAAACTATCCAGGAGTAAAATTTCTTGCTACAGAAACGACATCTGCTTTAGAAACTAGAGGTTTTTACGATACGGCAGATACCATTCGCCGTTGGCCTAAAGATGGAAAAACCAAATTTACCGAAGGCAATAAGGAATGGTCTGCATCATCATACGACAATGTTTCGGCCTATTGGGGTTCTACACATGAAGAAACCTGGAAGGAAGCAAAAAAATATGATCACGTTTCCGGTTTATTCGTTTGGACAGGTTTTGATTACCTAGGAGAGCCCTTGCCTTATCCATGGCCGGCCAGAAGTTCCTATTTCGGAATTGTGGATTTAGCAGGTTTCCCGAAAGATTCTTATTACATGTATCAAAGCGAATGGACCAATAAACCTGTTTTACATATTTTGCCTCATTGGAATTGGGAATCAGGCAAATCCGTTGAGGTTTGGGCGTATTACAACAATGCCGATGAAGTGGAGTTGTACCTTAACGGGAAATCATTGGGTAAAAGATCAAAAAAGGATGATGATTTACATGTGCTTTGGAATGTCAACTTCGAGCCGGGAACACTGAAAGCAGTTTCCAGAAAAAATGGTAAAGAAGTTTTAGTTAAAGAAGTGAAAACCACGGGCGCAGCAGCCAAAATAGAATTAATCGCTGATAGGAAAGATATTAAAGCTGATGGTACCGACTTATCATTTGTAACGGTTCGGGTTTTAGATGCTGCTGGTAATTTAGTGCCGAATGCGGATCATTTAGTGGACTTCAAGGTAGAAGGCGATGGTTTTATCGCTGGCGTTGACAATGGTTTCCAGGCAAGTTTGGAGCCATTTAAGGCAAACTACCGAAAAGCATTTCATGGTTTATGCCTGGCCATTCTTCAATCAAAGGAGAAGGCAGGGATTATAAAACTGACTGCTACAGCCGGAGGTTTAACATCAGCATCAATTACAATTAAAACTGGGAAATGATAGTTTGAATTTAGCCCATTGGTGATGCCATAAAAATTAAAATGGTTGGTGAAGACACCGGCCATGAGGAATAAGAGAAATAAAAGAAACATAGCGGTTGGGTTACCCACCTGATAAAATACTAATAAAATTAAGATAAGTGGAGAAGACAATTAACTTAAAAGGAATAACCTGGAATCATAGTCGCGGGCTTTTGCCTATGGTGGCTACGGCCCAGCGTTTTTCCGAATTATATCCAAATGTTAACATCACCTGGGAGAAAAGGAGTTTGCAACAGTTTGCCGATTTCTCCATTCAGGAACTGGCAGAACGATTCGATTTACTCGTAATTGATCATCCCTGGGCTGGTTTTGCTGCGAAAACACAGTCGATCGTGCCCTTAGATTTTTATCTTTCTGATGATTATCTTGCTGATCAGGAACGAAATTCGGTGGGTCAGTCCTACGAAAGCTATTTCTATGATGAACATTTATGGGCACTTCCGATAGATGCAGCAACCCCTGTGGCGGCTTCCCGGCCAGATTTATTTGTCAATAAAGATTTGGAATTTCCGAAATCATTCGACGATTTATTAAGACTTGCCGATAGGGGATTGGTTGCCTTTGCTGGAATTCCAATCGATGTGCTCATGAACTTTTATACCCTCTGTTGCTCTTTGGGCGAAGATCCTTGTCAAGGTGATGATGAAGTAGTGTCGCAGCAAACGGGTGTTAAGGCCTTAGGAATGTATCGCGAACTAGCCTCGAAAATAGATCAGGCAAACTTCAATAGAAATCCAATTCAGGTTTATGAAGCGATGACTTTAACAGATGAAATTGCCTATTGTCCGTTTGCGTATGGCTACTCAAATTATTCAAGAAACGGATATGCCCGCAAAACCTTACATTTTCACGATATGATTTCCCTTGATGGAAAAACGAATTTAAGAAGTACTTTAGGTGGAACCGGTTTGGCCATATCATCTAAATGTAAGGAGCTTGACGTAGCAGCCAAGTATGTGGAATTTGTGGGTTCTCCAGCCTGTCAATCTACCTTGTTTTTCGAAAACGGTGGGCAGCCTGGGCATTTATCAGCCTGGAAAAATGAAGAGGTTAACCGCCAAAGTCACAATTATTTTTTAAATACTTTACCTGCTTTACAACGGGCATTTCTTCGTCCTCGTTATCATGGCTCTATGTTTTTTCAAGATCACTCAGGCGATGTAGTTCGGGATTATTTAATGAATGGTGGAGACGAAATTGCAGTGTTATCGAAGATGAACGAATTATATCAAAAATCTAAAACTTTGGTATTATCATGAACAGGCCGCTAGAAGGACTTTTAGTTTTGGAGTTTTGCCAGTTTCTGGCAGGACCATCTGCCGGCTTAAAACTAGCAGATTTAGGTGCCCGGGTAATTAAAATCGAACGCCCGAAAACCGGCGACGCTTGTCGTCAGTTATCGATAAAAAATCTTTTTGTTGATGATGATAGCTTGCTTTTCCATACTATTAACCGCAATAAGGAAAGCTATGCAGCCGACTTAAAAAATCCGGATGATTTAGAAAGGTTGAAGAAATTAATCAGCAAGGCTGATGTAATGACGCATAATTTCCGCCCTGGAGTAATGGAAAAAATAGGCTTGGATTATGAACATGTTCAGACTCTCAATCCTAAAATTATTTATGGAGTAGTAACCGGTTATGGAAACGAAGGCCCCTGGAAAAATAAACCAGGTCAGGATTTATTGGTTCAGGCAGTTTCGGGATTAACATTTTTATCGGGCGTTGATACCGATGGGCCTGTTCCTTTCGGTCTTTCGGTTTCTGATATTATGTGCGGAAATCATCTGGCTCAGGGCATTTTAGCCGGCTTAATTAAGAGAGCAAAAACCAATAAAAGTGTTTTGGTTGAGGTGAGTTTACTGGAGTCCATTTTAGATGTGCAGTTTGAGGTGATCACCACCTATTTAAATGATGGTGGGAAATTGCCAGACAGAAGTGGGGCGAAGGGTAGCGCACATGCCTATTTAAGTGCACCTTACGGGATGTATGAAACCAAAGATGGCTATATTGCCATGGCGATGGGAAATCTTCCGAATATTTGTGCCATTATTAAATGTGATATTTCCGATTTGTATGTTGAGGCTGGTTCAGCCTTCGAGAATCGAGATAAACTGATTGTTCGTTTAGCCGAAACTTTCAAAAAAGAAGAAACGAAAAAATGGGTCAATCTTTTAGAAAGCCACGGAATTTGGTGTGCAGAGGTATTGAATTACCAAACCGCCACGACGTTAAATACTTATAAAAGTCTGCAAATTGAACAGCAGTTAGATTTGGGTAATGGTGTAAAAATAAAGACAACCGTTAGCCCAATTCGTTTGGATCATGAAAAGTTATTGGCCCCGAAAGCGGCGCCAAAATTGGGTTTTAACACGCCAGATATTAATAAAGAGTTTGAATTAGAGAATCATACTTAATAGGTTGTCATTCTGAATACAGTTAAGAATCAGCAAGCTATAAAAGACTGAATGATAACATCATCGAACATTTTGGTGGTTGAAATGAGTACAGTGTAAATAGGTTAGGGATTCTTGGTTACCCTCAGAATGACAGCAAGTTATAGTAGTAGAAATAAACAAAATTATGAGACCGCTTGAAGATTATTTAGTTATCGATTTCAGCCAGTTTCTATCAGGTCCATCGGCGAGTTTACGCCTGGCGGACATGGGCGCTCGGGTAATCAAAATTGAACGTTTAGGGATTGGCGATATCTGTCGTACCCTATATACTTCTAACCTGATTATGAACGGAGAATCGTCTGTTTTTCATGCCATCAATAGAAATAAGGAGAGCTTTGAGGTAGATTTAAAGAATGAAGAAGACAGAGATATGGTGCGTGAGCTGCTAAAGAAAGCAGATGTGATGATCCACAATTTTCGCCCCGGTGTGATGGAACGTCTGGGCTTTGATTATCCTTCAGTTTGCGCTTTAAATCCAGAAATTATTTATGGTGAAGTTTCAGGCTATGGAACAAATACAGAATGGAAAAATAAACCTGGTCAGGATTTACTATTACAATCAGTTACCGGACTCACATCCCTAACAGGAAATGCGGATAGCGGTCCTGTGGCAATGGGTTTATCTATTGTTGATATGCTGGCCGGTGCACATTTGGCGCAAGGGCTTTTAGCTTGTCTGTATCGCAAAGTGATAAAAAATGAGGGCGGTTTTGTGCAAGTAAGCATGATGGAATCGGCCTATGATTTTCAGTTTGAGACGATTACCACCTTCATGAATGATGGAGGCGCCTTACCAGAACGTTCAAAAAGAAATAATGCCAATGCTTATCTCGGTGCACCCTATGGTATCTATCAAACGGAAAACGGCTATTTGGCTTTAGCAATGGGTTCAATTCCTCAGTTAGGCCAATTATTGGGTTGCGAAAAGTTGGAAGATTACGTAGAATTGAAAGAAGCTTTTGATAAAAGAGACGAAATTAAAACGATTTTAGCAGCACATCTGCTTACTGCAACTACTGAAACGTGGCTTTCTGTTTTAGAGCCGGCAGATATTTGGTGTGCAGATGTATTAAACTGGAATGCACTAATGGCTCACGAGGGTTTCAAGGTGTTAAATATGATACAGGAAGTGGAGATGATAGACGGTTACAAATATGAAACCACCAGATGTCCGATTCGTATTGATGGCGAGCTATTAACTTCCAGTAAAGGTTCTCCAAAATTGGGGCAGGACAACGAAAGGATTATCAAAGAATTCATCACTCAGAATACGATTGCTAATGCATAACCAGATAGAAACTTTTAAAATAGCTGTTCGCAAATTTGCTCCTTTTGAATCGGCCATACAGAAATTCTGGGATCAGTATTGTGAATTTTCTGGCTGCACCATAAAGTTGGAAATGGTGGTGATGGATTTACACGAACTCTATGATAAAACCATTTCAAAAAAAGGTTTAGCAAATGGAGATTTTGACATTGCCCACATCAGTACAGATTGGGTTTTGGAAGGTTATTCCCATCATGATTTTGAAGTACTGAATCCTTACATCAACAAAAATAAACCTGAGGATTTTCCGAGAGGATGGAGTAAGTCGCTATTAACGTTGCAGCGTTTCGGTTGGGAAGTAGTAGGCTTGCCCTTTCACGATGGGCCCGAATGTTTCATCTACAGAAAAGATTTATTTGAAAGCGACCTTGAGCAAACAAGATTTTTGGCAAAGTATGGCAAGCCGTTGGAAGCGCCAAAAACCTGGGAAGACTTCCATCAAATTGCCCAATTTTTTAACCGTCCGGAAGATAGTTTATACGGAAGCATTTTTGCCTGCTATCCTGATGGGCATAATACGGTATTTGATTTTTGCCTACAATTGTGGACCAGGGGCGGGAGCTTAACAGATAAAAATGGATTTATCCAAATTAATACTGAGGCCGCAATCAGCGGGTTAGATTTCTACCGAAAAATTGTTAATGATAAAACTGCGGTCCATCCAAAATCAGCCGAATTCGAATCGGTAGCCGCAGGAATTGCATTTTCGCAAGGAGAAGCTGCCATGATGATCAACTGGTTTGGCTTTGCAGCGATGTGTGAAGTAGATGCAAATTCTAAAGTTAAAGGAAAAGTTGATGTCGGCTTGTTACCTGCAGCGGAGGGTAAGACTTCCGCTTCGTTAAATGTTTACTGGCTTTACACCATCGCCAAAGGCAGTAAAAATAAGGATCTTGCTTATGATTTCCTTCGCTTTGCTTTAGCTCAGGAACAAGATAAACAACTTACAATGGAAGGCGGAATTGGTTGCAGAATTTCAACCTGGAATGATCCTGAAATCAACGCCATTATTCCTTATTACCACAAATTGGAAACGTTGCATGAGGTGGCAAACATGCTACCGCAAAAACAAAATTGGGCAGCAATTGCCGCTATTATTGATCAAATGGTTTTGCAGGCGGTAAATACTGAAACGCCAAGTGAAGCGCTTATTTTAGAAGCACAAAACCAGATAAATAAAATTGATAAATGAGTATTGATATAAAATATAAACCAGAATTACCGCTTACCAAGCAACCAATTATCATTATTGGTGCTGGTGGAATCGTGGCAGATGCGCATCTACCTGCCTATAAAATTGCGGGTTTTGAAGTACACGGCATCGTAAACCGAACCAAAGAACGAGCCCAAAAATTAGCAGATGCTTTTGGTATTCCAAATGTGTACAATTCTGTAGCAGAAGCTGTGGCTAATGCACCAGAAAATACAGTTTATGATTTAACAACAATGCCTGCGCAATATATCGATGCTTTAAATCAATTGCCAGATGGAAGCGCTGTATTAATTCAGAAGCCTATGGGTGATGATTTTGCCCAGGCAAATGAGATTTTAGCGCTTTGCCGGTCTAAGAACTTGAAAGCAGCTATTAACTTTCAACTTCGCTTTGCGCCTTTTGTAAGTGCAGCAAGAGACCTGATTGATAAGGGGCTCATTGGTGAACTTTACGATATGGAAGTTCGGGTAACGATTAAAACGCCATGGGAAATTTTTCCACATGTAATCATTCATCCAAGGCTTGAAATTCAATACCATAGCATCCATTATGTAGATCTGATCAGATCGTTTTTGGGTAATCCCAACACTGTTTTAGCAAAAACTTTGAAGCATCCCGCGAAAAATTTATCATCTTCACGGTCTACAATTTTGTTAGATTACGGGGATACGCTCCATGCGGTGATTAACACCAACCATGATCATGATTTCGGACCAAACCACCAGGAGAGTTATATTAAATGGGAGGGTACAAAAGGTGCAATTGTGGCAAAAATAGGCTTATTGATGGATTATCCTCATGGTGTGCCGGACGTTTTCGAGTACTGTATTGTAGAAGAAGGCAAATCGCCTGAATGGCAAACTGTAAAACTGGAAGGTTCTTGGTTTCCGGAAGCTTTTATTGGAACGATGGCGAATTTGATGAGGTATAACGAGGGTTCGAGTGATGTGTTGTATACCAGTGTTGAGGATGTAATTCAAACGATGGCTGTTGTGGAAAGTGCATATCAATCAAGTGATACTGGAGGGGTAAATGTTTTAGGTTATAAGTTATAAGTTTTAATTTCGGATATAGGCGATTTGAAGAGCCAAAGCACTTAAAGTCGTTCTACTAAAATCCAGCCTAACAAATTTTTCGGGATGCACAGTTAAAGCCAAAGCATTAACTTAAATAGAAAAATTTTAAGCTGGGAGTTTTGTTTCTTTTACGATCAAAAGAAAAAAGCCCGTCTGGCCAAGACAACGAAAATTTTTTTAAAAAAAAATAAAATGTATTTCAAATCAACATTTTTTGAAGATTACCAATTACAAGATAAACGTATAACGCTTGGGCGTACGATCACAGAAACCGATTTCGTAGTTCACGCCGGCCATACGGGTGATTTTTTTCCACACCACATGGATGCAGAATGGTGCGCTACGCAACCTTTTAAACAAAGAATTGCCCATGGAACGATGATTTTTAGCATAGGAATCGGATTAACGGCATCAGAAATTAATCCTGAGGCGATGAGCAAAGGCTACGATAAATTGCGTTTTGTAAAACCAGTTTTCATTGGCGATACCATACATTCAGAAATCACAATCTCTGAAAAGGGAGATAGCAAAAGACCCGAATACGGAACAGTAACCGAACATGTAGAAATAATCAATCAGCATGGAGACGTAGTTTTAGTCTGCGACCATTTGCTAGTAGTAAAGAAAAATCATTAGTTCATTAGCCAATAGTTCATTGGTTTGGGTGCCGATATTGATAGTTGTAGTAAAACGTAAATACCACCCAGTGAACGAACATATAAGTAGAGATACGCCCTAATGAACCAATGACTAATAAACCAATGAACGAACAAATAAACCAAATATAATGAACCACAACACACAGCCAGAAATTGTAACCGAAGGTGATCCTTCAGCAGGGAAAAAATATTTATTGCCATTTATATTAGTCGTAAGTCTTTTCTTCCTTTGGGGAATGGCGCATAATCTGGATTCAATTTTAATTCCACACTTAAAAAAGGCGTGTAACCTGAGCAATAGTCAATCTACATTGATTGATACTTCAGTATTTTTAGCTTATTTTTTAATGGCAATTCCTGCAGGTGTACTTCTAAAACGGTTCGGGTATAAATCAACCATGATTACTGGATTGCTGGCCTTCGCTTTCGGCGCTTTTTTATTCGTTCCTGCAGCAAATAATTTGTCTTACATTACATTCTTAATAGCGCTTTTCATCATTGGTTGCGGTTTAACGTTGTTAGAAACCTCTGCAAATCCTTACGCAGCAATATTAGGTAGTCCTGATAAAGCTGCATGGCGACTAAACCTTGCAGCAACATTTAATGGTTTAGCAGCACCTTTGGCAACAGTTGTAGGTCGATTTATTCTTTCTGGTAAATCTCACACCAAAGAAGAATTAGCGGCAATGACGGAAACTGTTAGAAACAATTATTTTCTAACCGAAGCATCAACAGTAAAAACACCATATATTATTTTGGGAACTATTTTGGTTTTAGTGGCCTTGCTATTTTATTTTATGAAACTTCCAGAGGTGAAAACAGCCAGTAAAGATGGTATTTCTCAAGGTAGTTTTTTGGGCGCTTTAAAACATAAACATTTACGTTGGGCAGTAATTGCACAGTTTTTTTACGTAGGTGCACAGGTTTGTGTAACTAGCTTTTTCATCAGGGCAGCACAACAGGCTGGTGGTTTTGATGAGTATACAGCATTGAATTATCTAGGGTTATATGGTACATTATTTTTAGTTGGGCGATTTGTGGGGACAGCTTTATTACGCTACATCGCATCAAACAAACTATTGGCTATTTACGCTGTAATATGTGTTTTACTTAGTATTGTTGCTATAACTGGAACAGGAGTAGTAGTAGTTTACGCTTTGGGCGGTTTGGGTTTCTTCATGTCGATTATGTTCCCAACCATTTTTGCCTTGGGAATAGATGGTATAGGAGAGGATACAAAACCGGGTTCATCTTGGCTCATTATGTCAATTGTTGGCGGTGCTATATTACCATTTGGAATGGGATCCCTAATCGATCATTATGGAGATAATATCCAAATAGGTTACAGTATCCCGTTAGTTTGTTATTTAATTATTCTCTATTTCGGAATAAGAGGTTATAAAATCGCTCATAAATAGATCATAAACTATTCGCCATTGCCTGCCCGTAGTTGCAGGCAAGGCACAAAACACATTGCCAGGAGCAGCGAAAGATATCAATTGGCCAATACACCATCAATGGTTCATTTCGCTTAAAATCGAATATGGCAATGACAAAAAAAAATCAAAATGAAACTAGTGTTTAGTAAAATATTCCTGTTCTTTCTACTCTGTAATTTTAGCTTTAAGCTTAATGCACAACAAAACGAAAATGCAAAACCTTGGGTATTTTGGTATTGGGTAAAAGGTGCGGTTTCTAAACCTGGTATTACCGCCGACTTGGAGGCTATGAAAGCCAATGGAATTGGGGGTGCTTACTTGATGAGTATTCAAGGTCCTGATAAAACGCCTGTTTATTCGCCACCTGCAGTTCAACTTACACCCGAATGGTGGAAACTGGTGGAGTTTGCCATGAGTGAGGCAAAACGGCTAAACTTAAAACTTGGGATGCATGTGAGTGATGGTTTCGCCTTGGCTGGTGGACCTTGGATTACACCCGAACTTTCTATGCAAAAGGTGGTTTGGTCAAAGTCTGTGGTAAATAATTCAACTGCAAAAATCATCCTTTCAAAACCTGAATCGAACGAGAACTACTATAAAGATATCGCAGTTTATGCTTATCCTTCGCCTGTGGGCGAAAACATTTCTACAAGAACGGTTATACCTAAAATTACGGCTAGCAATGGTGCTGATGCCACAGGTTTGATTCAGCCCGGAAATAAGAAAAACTTTGGTTCCAACGAACCGTGTTATATTCAGTATGAGTTTGCAAAACCATTTACTTGCAGAACGGTAACCATTAAAATTAGTGGAAATAATTATCAGGCACAGCGACTAGCTATCGAGGTAAGTGATGATGGAAAAAGTTTTCGGTCGATTGGCAGGCTGGAAGCACCACGTCATGGTTGGCAAGATACCGACGAAGATGTAACGCATTCTATTAATCCAACAGCGGCTAAATTTTTCAGGTTTATCTATGATAAGAAGGATTCGGAACCAGGAGCCGAAGATTTGGATGCTGCTAAATGGAAACCTTCTTTAAAACTGGTAAATCTTGAGTTAACTTCAGCTGCACAAATTAATCAGTTTGAAGGGAAAAATGGTTCGGTTTGGAGAATTAGCAGGAGAAGTACGGATGAACAAATCGCCAAAGACCTGTGTATTCCATTAAATAAAATCATCAACCTAACGGATAAATTAAATCCAGATGGAACTTTAAACTGGAAAGCACCGGAAGGGAACCTGCCTGCCGGACAGACGAGCTGGACGATTTTAAGAGTTGGGCATACTACTACTGGCCATACCAATGCAACAGCAGGTGGTGGAAAAGGGTTGGAGTGCGATAAGTTTAATCCCGAAGCCGTTAAACTGCAATTCGAAAATTGGTATGGTGAAGCGCTAAAACATGGTGGACCAGAAATAGCTAAGAAAGTTTTAAGCGTTTTCCATGTAGATAGTTGGGAATGTGGCAGCCAGAATTGGTCGCCATTATTTAAGGCAGAATTTAAAAAACGCAGAGGTTACGATTTAACGCCATACTTGCCAATTATGACTGGATTGCCTGTAGAAAGCGCTGCAGTCTCTGAAAATTTTCTCTACGACATTCGTAAAACAATCTCCGAATTGGTAGTAGATCAGTTTTACAAAACTTTGGCAAAATTAGCTAGAGAACAAGGGGTAACCTTCACTGCTGAAAGCATTGCGCCAACGATGATAAGCGATGGCTTGTTGCATTACAAAACTGTTGATGTGCCGATGGGAGAATTCTGGTTGAACAGCCCGACTCACGATAAGCCAAATGATATGTTAGATGCCATTTCTGGTGCTCATATCTATGGCAAAAATATTGTTCAAGCAGAAGCTTTTACCACCGTTCGCATGGATTGGAATGAAAATCCTTCGAATATGAAAACCTTGCAGGATAGGAATTATGCGCTTGGGATTAACAAATTGGTTTATCATGTTTTTACCCATAATCCGTGGATAGATAGAAAGCCAGGGATGACGCTAGATGGTGTGGGTTTATATTTTCAAAGAGACCAAACCTGGTGGAAACCGGGCAAAGCATGGGTAGACTACGCAGAGCGAACACAAAACCTGTTACAGCAGGGTAAGCCTGTGGTCGATATCGCTGTTTTTACAGGAGAAGAATTACCCCGACGTTCAGTTCTGCCCGATCGGTTAGTTGAAACCTTACCTGGTATTTTCGGTGCTGATGTTGTGGAATCAGAAAAGAAACGTTTGGCCAATGTTGGCGAACCTTTGCGTCAGATTCCGTCTGGCGTAACGCATTCTGCAAATATCGCGGATCCAGAAAACTGGGTAAATCCGCTACGCGGTTACGCTTACGACAGTTTTAACCCTGATGTATTGGCTACTGCTACGGTAAAAAATGGGGAGGTAGTTTTTGAAAGTGGCGCAACTTATAAAATTTTGATTTTTCCCGGAGCGATGAAAATGAATCCGAACTATCAATACATGAGTTTTGAAATTGTTGAAAAGCTATCGGAATTGATTAAGAGTGGAGCTAAAGTCATTTTAGCAGATAAGCCAATGTATCAAAATGGAAACAAGCAAGTTAAAGTAGCTCAATTTGACAAAATTGTTGATGAAATTTGGGGTGGGTATTTTGATTCATTTAAGAGTGGTGGAAAACCTATCTATATAAAGAAACTTGATTTAGGGCAAATTTATAGAGCACCTTTCGAGGGAAATGATTTTAATAGTTTAGGATTGGAAAAGGATTTGGATATCACTGAAATCCCTACAGGATCAATGTTGTTAAGTTCAATAATTTTGCCAACAAAAAAAGTAGCATTTGGTCATAGAAAAACGACCGACTCTGAAATCTATTTTATATCAAACCAAGAAGCTAAAGAAAGAGAATTTAATTTTTCTTTTAGAATAAATGGAATGGTGCCAAAAATCTACAATTCGGTAACCAATGATACAACCGCTCTTAAAAGCTGGTCGATTAGAGACGGAAGGACTTATTTTCGCTTAAAATTGCCAGCAAATGGTTCTGTATTCGTAATTTTTAATGAAAAGACAAATTTAACTCAACTGCAAGCTGGGTCAAATTTCAATAAGTTTAAAACTGGTCAGGATATTTCTAAAGACTGGCAAGTTCAATTTGATCCAGCTCTTGGTGGTCCGTCAAAGCCAGTTGTATTTAAAGATTTAACTGACTGGACTAAACATACGGACAGCTCCATAAATTACTACTCTGGGACTGCTATTTATTCGAAGAGTTTTACATTCAATGGAGATATAAAAAATGCCTGGATTGATTTGGGTGGGTTTTCCAGCATGGCTGAAGTGAAAATCAATGGGATTAATTGCGGCACATTATGGACAGCACCTCATCGTTTAGACATCAGTAAAGCGATAAAAAAGGGCAATAATAAAATAGAAATTGAAGTGACAAATACTTGGGCTAATCGTTTAATTGGAGATAGTAAATTGCCTGAAAATAAAAGAATTACTAAAACTACTGCACCTTTCCGTTTAGAGGGTAAACCTTTAAACCCTGCAGGATTATTAGGGCCAGTAGTTATTCAAGTGGAGGAGAAATAAGATATGAAAATCATTAAAGTTAGTCTAGTTGTTTTGTGCATGTCAACGATTTGCTTTGCACAGGATAAGGCTCTAGTTAATACATCAAACAGTAAATATGCCAAGCTACGCAGTGTGAATATGAGCGACGTGACATGGACGAAAGGTTTTTGGGCCGATAGATTTAAGGTGGCTACGGAAACGATGGTGCCAAATATGTGGGCCATTTACAACGATCCAAAAATAAGCCATGCATTTAAAAATTTTGAAATTGCTGCTGGTTTAGATACGGGTTCGCATTTTGGGCCGTCTTTTCACGATGGCGATTATTACAAAACTTTGGAGGCTGTGGCAAGTCTATACGCCTCAACCAAAAATCCAAGGCTGAATGAAATGATGGATAAAGCCATTGTCGTAATTGGGAAATCGCAGCGAGAAGATGGTTATATCTACACCAAAGCGATGATTGAGCAGCGGAAAACAGGTTCTAATAATCAGTTTCAGGATAGGTTAAGTTTTGAATCCTATAATATCGGGCATTTAATGACTGCCGGTTGCATCCATTATCGTGCTACTGGAAAAACCACTTTGTTAAATATCGCTAAAAAAGCTACTGACTATTTGTATAATTTCTACAAATCGGCTTCTCCAACACTGGCCAGAAATGCCATTTGTCCTTCTCACTATATGGGCGTTGTAGAAATGTACCGCACAACTAAAGACCCTCGGTATTTAGAATTGGCCAATCATTTAATCGCCATTAAAGGCAAAATTGATGACGGAACTGATGATAATCAGGATAGAATTCCTTTTTTGCAGCAAACCAAGGCGATGGGGCATGCGGTGAGGGCGAACTATTTATATGCTGGCGTAGCCGATTTATATGCCGAAACAGGAAAAGATTCGCTGTTGAAAACCTTGAATTTGATGTGGGATGATGTAAATCAGCATAAGATGTATATCACAGGTGGTTGCGGTTCACTTTATGACGGAACTTCTCCTGATGGAACATCATACAATCCCGCTGATGTTCAGAAAGTTCATCAGGCATTTGGTCGCGATTACCAGTTACCGAATTTTACCGCTCATAATGAAACCTGTGCAAATATTGGCAACGTACTTTGGAACTGGCGAATGCTCCAAATTACAGGCGATGCAAAATATGCAGATGTGATGGAACTGGCTTTACACAACAGCGTTTTATCAGGAATAAGTTTAGATGGAAAGAATTTTTTATACACTAATCCATTAGCTCAATCTGATGATTTGCCTTTCAAACAGCGCTGGTCTAAAGATAGAGTACCTTATATTGGCTTGTCGAATTGCTGCCCACCGAATGTGGTGAGGACCATTGCCGAAGTAAGTGACTATGCTTACAGCATTTCTGATAAAGGGTTGTGGTTCAATTTGTACGGTGGAAATAACTTAACTACTAAATTAGCTGATGGAAGTAAGGTTTCACTAGTTCAGACTACCAACTATCCGTGGGATGGAAGTATTAAAATCACTGTTGAGGAAATTGGAAATAAACCGTATTCAGTTTTCCTTCGAATACCAGCCTGGACTCAAAATGCTCAAATTAGCGTTAATGGTAAAACAGAAAATATTAAAGCCACTTCCGGAACATACGCCGAAATAAATCGGGTTTGGAAAAAAGGCGATGTAATAGAATTGAATCTCCCGATGGAGGCTACTTTGATTGAGGCCAATCCTTTAGTTGAAGAAAACAGAAACCAAATTGCAGTAAAACGCGGACCAATTGTTTATTGCCTGGAATCTACAGATTTACCTGGCAAAAATATCTTTAATGCTTTTATTCCTACCTCAACGAAATTTACCGCTCAACCAATAAATATTGATGGTGCAGAGATGATGAGTTTGGTTGGTAATGCTAAAATTGTGGAACCGAATAACTGGAAAAACGTATTGTATCGCCCGGTTAATAACAATAACAGTGATGCTGAAATTAAACTGGTACCTTATTTTGCGTGGGGAAACCGTGGGCATTCAGAAATGTCGGTTTGGTTACCAGTGAGTAAATAAAAATAAATCGTCATTGCCAGGTACGAAGCAATCTATTTTTACTATGAGATTGCTTCAAGCCTCGCAATGACGAAATAATGTGATAAAAATGAAACTAAAACTCACCTTACTTTTAAACTTCGCTTGCTGCATCATCGCATCGGCAACGGTTAAACCTGCCTCCATCTTTACCGACCACATGGTTTTGCAACAACAAAGTAATGTGGCGATTTGGGGTTGGGCCAAGGCGTCGACCAAAGTAAAAATCATCACTTCCTGGAACAACAAAAACTATTCAGTAATAGCTGATCAAGATGGGAAGTGGAAAGTAAAAGTGGCCACACCATCTGCTGGCGGACCATATGAAATGGAATTAAATGATGGAGAAAAGCTGATTCTAACAGATATTTTAATCGGCGAGGTTTGGTTTTGTGGTGGTCAATCGAATATGGAAATGCCAATGAAAGGCTTCAAAAGTCAGCCAATAATTGGTTCAAACGAAGCCATTCTTAAATCGTCAAATAAAAATATAAGGCTTTATACCGTTCCGCGTTCTTCTATTACCGAACGCCAGGAAAATAGCAAAGCATCGCAATGGAAACTGGCGGCACCCGAAACGGTTTCCAACTTCAGCGCAACTGCCTACTATTTTTCCTCCTTATTAAGTGATTTATTGCAAGTGCCTATCGGTATTATAAATGATAGTTATGGCGGCTCTTCCATTGAGGCCTGGATGTCGCCTGAAGATTTAAAGGCGTTTCCGGAAGTCAAAATTCCCGCCAAAGGCGATACGATAAAGGAAGTGAGCCGAACACCAACAACGCTCTATAACGGAATGCTTTATCCTGTCATTGGTTACGGAATCAAGGGTGCAATTTGGTATCAGGGCGAATCTAACTACGAGCGACCAGATCGATATGAAGAATTATTTCCAGCAATGGTTTCTTCATGGAGAAAAAATTGGGATAACGGAGAGTTTCCATTTTACTATGCACAAATTGCTCCCTACAATTATGCGCAGCTTCCGCCTTACCACATTGGAGGAAAATTTAACTCCGCGTTTTTGAGAGATGCCCAGCGGAAATCTTTAGTCAAAATTCCTAATTCAGGAATGGCTGTTTTGATGGATATCGGTGAGGAAAAATCCATTCATCCAGCGAACAAAAAACAAGGTGGTGAACGTTTGGCTTATCTTGCCTTGGCACAAAGTTATGGTTTAAAAGGCTTTGGCGCACTAAGTCCCGCCTATGAATCTTTAACCATTGATAAAAATAAAGCGGTGATTAAATTTCAAAATGTATCAAACGGTTTGACCGCGTTCGGTAAAGAATTAAGTCTTTTCGAAGTAGCCGGTGCAGATCGGAAATTTTATCCTGCGAAAGCGGCAATTACCGGGAGTAGCGTTACAGTATCCGCCGATCAGGTTAAAACGCCAGTTGCGGTTCGTTATGCTTTTAAAGATTTTGTGATAGGCGATTTATTCGGTAATGATGGTTTGCCCGTATCTTCTTTCCTTACTGATGATTGGGATAATTAATAGTTATATGAATTTAGCCACTAAGATACTATTTACACCAAGAATTTTTGTTAAAAACTTAATTGTTCTTACACTCGTTATATGGTCAAAATTCTCGGTATTCTGCTTGGATGTTGTCAAGTGTCTAAGTGGGTCAAAACTTTTGAATCCTTTCTCCGTGTTTTTGTGTCTGATCACGATTAATGGTTTTTCACAAGACAAAGAGCTCAATAACGTAGTATGGACTTCTCAAAGCGATAATTCATCAGAATCGATGCCAGTGGGCGGAGGAGACATTGGGCTAAATTTATGGGTAGAAAAAGGTAAAGTTTACTTGTATCTATCTCGTAGTGGAACATTTGATGAGAATAACACGCTGCTCAAACTAGGTCGGGTAAAACTTAAATTCAGTCCTAATCCGTTTGAGGGCAAAACTTTTAAGCAAGAATTAATTTTAAAAGACGGATATGCTCAGATTTTCGGCGTTAATGGGAATTTGAACACTCAAATTAAAGTTTGGGTCGATGTTTTTAATCCAATTATTCATTTGGGTATTAAATCAAATCAGAACATTACAACAGAAGCAAGTTATGAAAGCTGGCGGTTTGAAGATCGCATAAGTAAAGGCAAGGAAAATAACCAGAATTCGTATAAATGGGCGCCTCAAGGGATAGTAAAGACCTTCAAAGATGAGGTTGTATTTAAGAATAATGCAGTTCAATTTTATCACCAGAACAAAGCAGAAACCGTTTTCGACGTCGCCGTAAAGCAACAGGGACTTGCCGACAGGAAAGAAGAACTATATAACCCTCTAAATGACCTGATTTTTGGCGGAACAATGGAAGGTGATAACTTACTGGCAGCCGGAAATTACCAGGGAAAATATTTGAATACGCCATTTAAGGCCTGGACTTTGAAAAGTAAGAAGCCCTCCAAATCGGCTAATATTTCTATTACCCTAACTACTGCAAAAAACAAATCGCTTCAGGAATGGGAAAGAAAATTAAATGCAGTACCAAAAAAAATCAATCAAAAAGCAAGTGTTAAATGGTGGAATGATTACTGGAAAAGGAGTTTTATCAACATCAGCTCAAAAGACGAGACGGCGAATCAGTCATCAAAAAACTATCAATTATTTCGGTATATGTTGGGCTGCAACGCATTTGGAAATTATCCTACTAAGTTTAACGGTGGCTTATTTACTTATGATCCGCAACTTACAGATTCTGCTTTGAAATACACGCCCGATTTCAGAAACTGGGGAGGAGGAACACACACGGCACAAAACCAGCGGTTGGTTTACTGGCCAATGTTAAAAAGTGGCGACTTCGAAATGATGAAACCACAATTTGATTTCTATCTCAATCTATTGAAAAACGCGGAGATTAGAACTCAAGCTGCCTGGGGGCATAAGGGAGCAAGTTTTACGGAGCAATTAGAGAACTTTGGGTTGCCAAATCCGGCAGAATACGGCTGGAAACGGCCTGCTGATTTTAACAAAGGCATGGAATACAATGCCTGGTTGGAATATGAATGGGATACCGTTTTGGAGTTTTGTATGATGATTTTGGAAACTGAAAGATATGATGGCGCAAACATTGAAAAATATCTTCCTTTAATTGAAAGCTCACTCACATTTTTCAAAGAGCATTATACATACCTGGCGAAGCAAAGAGGAGCAAAGGCGTTGGATGCCAATGGACATTTAGTTTTATATCCGGGTTCGGGAGCGGAGACTTATAAGATGGCTTATAACTCCACATCTACACTTGCGGCTTTGAAAACGGTTCTGGAAAGATTGATTACGTATCCCGGTTTATCCGAAAAACAAAAAACAGATTGGCAGGAAATGCTAAAAACCATCCCGCCAATGAGTTTCAGGGAGTTTAATGGTCATGCCACAATTTCTCCAGCGAAACTTTGGGAGCGAATTAACAATACAGAAAGTCCGCAATTATACCCGGTTTATCCCTGGGGAATTTATGGAATAGGAAGACCGGGTTTAGATACGGCAATAAATACTTTCAAATATGATACAGAAGTTTTAAAATTCCGAAGTCATGTAGGATGGAAACAAGATAATATTTTTGCTGCTAGATTAGGATTGACGGATGAGGCGACAAAACTAACAACCGCTAAACTGAAAGATTCTGGCAGACGCTTTCCCGCTTTCTGGGGACCGGGTTTTGATTGGGTTCCAGACCATAACTGGGGTGGATCTGGGATGATCGGTTTGCAGGAAATGCTGCTCCAAGCAGACGGAAAAAGCATTTATTTGTTTCCTGCCTGGCCTAAAGATTGGGATGTTCATTTTAAACTTCATGCGCCATTTAAAACAATAGTTGAAGGGACTTTGAAAGACGGAAAATTAGTAGATTTAAAAGTTTTGCCAGAATCAAGAAGGGCAGATGTAATTAATAAAATGTTAGAGTGAGCAGATGATTGAATGAGGGAATGTGTTAGCGAGTTGCCAGGGAACATCCATTCATTCAAAATTCAATCATTCACTAAATAGAAAAATATGGATTTACAGTTAAAAGAAAAAGTGATCGTAATTACTGGTGCTGCAAAAGGCATCGGACGTAGCATTGCAGAAGTTTTCGCAAAGGAAAATGCCATCGCAGTAGTTGTTGGTAGAAAGGCAGATGATAACCAAAAAGTTGTTGATGCAATTGCCGCAGAGGGTAGAAAGGCGGCACAATTTGTTGCCGAATTATCCAATCCTGATGATTGTAAGAAAGTTGTTGCTGAAATTATTGCTCAATTTGGAAGAATTGATGGTTTGGTAAACAACGCAGGTGTAAATGATGGAGTGGGTTTAGAAAGCGGTAATTACGAAGATTTTATGGCTTCATTACACAAGAACGTGGTTCACTATTATTTAATGGCACATCACGCCTTGGCAGAATTAATTAAAAGCAAAGGTGCAATCGTTAATATCACTTCAAAAACAGCCGAAACCGGTCAAGGAAATACTTCAGCCTATGCAGCAGCAAACGGTGGGCGAAACGCTTTAACCCGCGAATGGGCAGTAGAGCTTCTAAAATATGGAATCCGTGTAAATGCTGTGGTGGTGGCCGAATGTTGGACGCCAGCGTACGAAACCTGGATTGAAACTTTACCAGATGCACAAGCTAAATTGGACGAAATTACGGCTAAAATTCCTTTGGAAAATAGAATGACGACTGCAGAAGAAATTGCTAACATGACTGCTTTCTTGATGTCGGCAAAATCGAGCCATACTACGGGGCAAATTATCCATGTAGACGGTGGTTATGTCCATTTAGACAGAGCTTTAGCCAATGCATAATTTAATTAATTAGTGAATGAGAGATAGAGCGCGTGAGAGAATGATTGCACATTGTTTTAAATACCACTTACTCATTCACTCATTTAAAATTTACTCATTCAATCATTCAAACATCAGTCACTAAAAAATGAAAACCCTTACCTGTACAACACCTGGTACTTTTACTTATTCCGAAACGGAAAAACCGGAGTTAAAGAAAGACCACTCCATTATTAAAATTAAGCGAATTGGTATTTGTGGAACTGATTTACACGCTTTTGAAGGTACGCAGCCTTTTTTTAATTATCCACGGGTTTTAGGGCATGAACTTTCGGGTGAGTTAGTGGAAGCAGATGGTGCTAATAGTTTTGAAATAGGTGAAGCCGTAACTTTTATTCCTTATTTTAACTGTGGCGAATGTATTGCTTGTCGCATGAACAAACCAAACTGCTGCGTTAAAATGCAGGTTTGTGGCGTACATGTAGATGGTGGCATGCGTGAATATTTGCAGGTACCGTCGAAAACGCTTCTGCACGGCGAAGGTTTAAGTTATGATGAGCTCGCTTTAGTTGAGCCTTTGGCAATTGGTGCGCATGGCGTTCGGAGGGCAGATGTTCAGTCAGGTGAATTTGTACTGGTAATAGGAGCTGGTCCGATTGGTTTAGGGACGATGGAATTTGCCCGGATCGCTGGTGCAAATGTTATTGCTTTGGATATCAACGAAGATCGGTTGACATTTTGTAAGGAAAAATTAAAAGTTGCCCACGTGGTTAACGCACTTGCGCCTGATGTAACTCAACAACTTAGCGACATTACGAACGGCGATATGCCAACAGTGGTAATTGACGCTACAGGGAATCAAAAGGCAATCAATAACGCCATTAATTATATGGCTCACGGAGCACGATTCGTATTAATAGGCTTGCAAAAAGGTGATTTAATTTTCAACCATCCGGAATTTCATAAACGTGAATCGACATTAATGAGCAGTAGAAATGCGACCATCGAAGATTTCGAGCATGTAATTAAATCAATGAAGGCAGGGTTGGTGAATCCTACAAACTACATTACGCACCAGGTTAAATTTGATGAGGTAAAAGACGAGTTTGAGAGTTGGTTAGATCCTAAAACAGGGGTAATAAAAGCAATGGTAAGTATAGATTAGCTTTGCTTTTTGGAGATTATTCCTACTGGTTGGTATCTCCACCAACCAGAAATATGAAACCCGGAAACTGTCTCCACGAACCAGATACAATCAAAAAAGCCGATAGCAAAAACTATCGGCTTTAAGGTTTGAGCGTTTAAATAATATTATTTATAGAAAACCTCATTCCAGTGTAATTCATTTCTGAACTGGTTAATTTTGGTATCTGCACCAATGTTCACATATTCTAATCCCGCAATGTTGGCAAAATCCAATAGGTGCTCGGTTGTTAAATTCTGACTGTAAGCCGTATGGTGTGCACCACCAGCATAAATCCAGGCAGCACAGCCTGTTTTCATATCTGGAAGTGGTTTCCAAAGTACACGGGCTACTGGTAAATTAGGTAAGTCATTTTCTACTTCAACAGCGGTTACTTCGTTAACTAACAGGCGGAAACGATTTCCCATATCAATTAAAGATGCATTTAAAGCATCGCCTCCAGCAACATTAAATACCAAACGAGCGGGATCAGCTTTGCCGCCAATTCCCAATTGATGGACTTCTAAACTTGCCTTGCCAGATGCCAAACTTGCATCAACTTCAAGCATGTGCGATCCCAAAACCATTGAATTTGAAGGATCAAAATGGTAGGTGTAATCTTCCATAAAAGCGTTTCCGCCAGCTAAACCAGCGCCCATTACTTTACAAGCACGTACCAAGGCTGCTGTTTTCCAGTCTCCTTCGCCAGCAAATCCATAACCATCGGCCATTAAACGTTGTGCCGCAATACCCGGAAGCTGGATCATGCCATGCAAATCTTCAAAAGTATCTGAGAAGCCCTTGAAACCGCCATCCTCTAAAAATTTACGTAAACCCAGTTCAATTTTAGCTGCATCATAAACAGACTGATGTCTGGCACCGCCAGCTTTTAAGTCGGCAGCCATTTCATAAGTTTCTTCGTATTCCTTTAACAAATTCTGAATAGCATCTTCAGGTATCGCATTAATTACCGATACTAAATCACCTATACCATAGGTGTTTACAGAGAATCCAAACTTCATTTCAGCTTCCACTTTATCGCCATCGGTTACGGCAACAAAACGCATGTTATCTCCGAAGCGGGCGAATTTTGCTCCCTGCCAATCGTTCCAACCAGCAGCGGCACGGCACCAAGTATCAATTTGTTTGGCTACTTCTTCATCTTGCCAATGGCCAACTACAACTTTACGATCTTTGCGCATTCTGGTTACCATAAAACCAAACTCACGATCACCGTGTGCACTCTGGTTCAGGTTCATGAAATCCATGTCGATGGTACTCCATGGAATGTCGCGATTAAATTGCGTATGCAAATGCAACAGTGGTTTCTGCAAAACATTTAGGCCTCTAATCCACATTTTAGCAGGAGAAAAGGTGTGCATCCAGGTAATTACACCGATACAGTTTTTATCGATATTGGCTTGTTGCAATGTTTCGAAAATCTCTTCAGTGCTTTTCACAATAGGCTTGTAAACAACCGAAACAGAGATTTTTCCATTCTGGTTTAGTGAATCAGCAACTTCTTGTGCATGCGCTGCAACTTGTTTTAAGGTTTCTTCACCATACAAATGTTGTGTACCTGTGATAAACCAAACCTGTAATTTTTTTAAATCAATCATTACTCTATGTTATTTTAATTTTATTCAATTCTTCTCAGTCTGTATGCTCACAGACCAAAAGATTTATCATTTCTAGGTGCAGATAATAGCTTTATCGTTTTTGAAAAGCAGGTTTCTATTTCTATCGGTTCCGCTAGTCCTGCTTTCCGTTTTATCCCGATGAACTATCGGGATGCTCACTCCAATCAGGTTTATTTTACTTCGGTAAACCTTTCAATCCTAAACGCGACAGTAGCGGAAATACTTTTTCTTGCAGCAACTTAAACTATTTTCTCATCTGATTCATCGGTTGCAGATTCTTCGTTGCTCAGCATGACAGAAATTAGAAAAAGATTGTAGCAAATGGCGGGACTATCGTAACCGAATCACCACTGCAATTGCTTTCCAAATCATTTTCAGACTGAGATCTCCAGAAAACTGTGTACGCTCAACATTCCCAACTCCGAACTCTCAACTCCAGACTCAATTATTGTCCGTAATAAGCGCCTGCACCGTGTTTGCGTTCATAATGCTTTTCAATTAACGAATCTTTTAACTTCGGCGCTTGTGGATTGATCTGCTTGGTTAACAATGCCATTTGCGCAACGGCTTCTAAAACAGCGCTGTTATAAACTGCTTTCTCGGCCGTTTTTCCCCAGGTAAAAGGAGCGTGGTTACCCACTAAAATCATCTCCACTTCTTGATAACTCAAACCCAAACTTTCGAAATGATTCATAATCTGAAAGCCGGTTTCATATTCGTAGTTGCCTTTTATCATCGCATCGTCCATTGGTGGTGCACAAGGAATATCAACCGTTAAATGGTCGGCATGGGTAGTTCCATAAATTGGAATTGCCTTTTGCGCTTGTGCCCAGGCTGTTCCATAAGTAGAATGCGTGTGAACAATTCCACCTACATCTTCCCAATGTTTATACAACACCGCATGGGTTTTGGTGTCAGATGATGGACGTAAACTTCCTTCAACGGTATTGCCATCGAAATCAACAATCACCATTTTATCGGCTGATAAATCTTCGTAAGGCACACCGCTCGGTTTAATGGCAAATACACCTTTAGCACGATCAGCGGCACTTACATTTCCGAAAGTGAACAATACCAAACCCAGTTTAGGCAACTGCATGTTGGCTAAATAAGCCTGTTCCTTTATATCCTGATAGTTGCTCATGATAAATACGGCTTAACATCTTTTTTATTATAACGCTCCAGGTATCGGCCTAAACCAAGATACTGCTGGTAATGCATGCGGTACATTTTTTGTTTCTTTACATTTGGCTTGTACTCTTTTTCAAAACCAGTTCCCATAGCAGCCATGGCATCCTCAATGGTTGGATAAATGCCAGCGGCAACAGCTGCAAACATCGCTGCACCCAAAGCACAGGTATGTTCGAAACGATGGATTCTGATTGGCATTTCCAAAACATCGGCCATCATTTGCATAATGTATGATGATTTTTTAGCTACACCACCAATGCCGATAATCCCTTTAACCGGAACGCCTTGTTCTTTAAAACGATCTACAATTGCTTTAGCTCCGAAGCATGTTGCAGCAGCTAAGGCACGGAAGAAACGAGGCGCATCGGTACCCAGGCCTAAACCGGTAATGGCGCCTTTAAGCTCCTGATTGGCATCTGGAGTTCTTCTGCCATTCAACCAATCTATTGCTAACTCAGCGTAGTCGTCGTCTTCAAGTACCTCAGCTTGTTTACTCAAATTAGCAATTATTTTGCCTTCCAATTCTTCTTTCAAAGCAACTGCTGTTGCTTCATCAATAAGTTCAGATTCAGTTAACAGATGATTTAAAGGCCAGCTGATTAAGTTTTTGAACCATGCGTAAACATCGCCAAAAGCGGATTGACCAGCTTCCAAGCCCGCCATACCTGGAATTACGGAGCCATTCACCTGACCACAAATACCATTAATCAGTTTACCACGTAAATCTTGATTTGGGGCAACCAAAATATCGCAAGTGCTGGTTCCCATTACTTTGCTTAAATAATAAGGTTCAATCTGTCCGCCAACAGCGCCCATGTGGGCATCGAAAGCGCCAACGCCTATGACTACATCAGTATTTAAGCCTAATTTATTGGCCCATTCCTCGCTTAAGGTTCCAGCTGAAACATCAGAAGTGTAGGTATCTACAAAAAGCTTTTCTCTAAAGCCAGCCAAAAGTGGGTCTAAACTGCTGAAGAAACTTTCCGGCGGTAACCCGTCGAACTCTTCTGCCCATAAAGCTTTATGTCCGGCAGCGCAACGACTGCGTTTCATCGTTGCCACATCAGTTCCTCCTGTTAATAAAAAAGGAATCCAGTCGCAATGTTCCACCCAAGATTCTGCGTTTTTTTCGATAGACGAATCAATTCTTAAAATGCGCAATAGTTTAGACCAAAACCATTCAGAAGAATAGATGCCGCCAACGTATTTTAAATAGTTTACAGGAAATTTCGTGGCATGTTCATTAATTTCAGCAGCCTCTTTAACTGCAGTATGGTCTTTCCAAAGCACAAACATGGCATTTGGATTTTCCTCGAAACCTGGCTTTAATGCAAGGGGAGTGCCTGATGCATCGACAGCAACCGGACTGGATCCAGTGGTATCAATGGAAATGCCTTTAACCAAATGGGCAATATCCGCTCCACCTGCTTTTGCCAAACAATCTTTAATGGTGTGGGTTAAACCCTCAACATAATCTAAAGGATGTTGTCTGAATTGATTGATGGATGGCTTACAATATAAACCCTTTTGCCACCGTGGGTATAGAAAAACGGATGCAGAAATTTCTTTTCCGTTAGCAGTATCTACTAAAACGGACCGAACAGAATCCGTCCCGTAATCAACGCCAATTACATAGTTTGCAGTGCTCATAACAATAAATAATCGTCAAATTAACGTTTATTTATCTAAACTAAAAAATTTTAAACATTTTTTTAATCCACAATTAAGAAGTAAGCTTGTTTGCAGGCGTTTAAGCACTTTTGGGCTTAAATATGCAGAATATGTTAACTTAATTACAATATTGTTTTTACATGCGAAAGCCCTGCATTGCTGCAAGGCTTTTAGTAATATTTTAAAATTATACCTTTTTTGGAGGAAGATCGAATGCTATAGCTTCATGTTCAAAATGGCCGTTATGTGCGCCATCGCAAAAAGGTTTGTTTTTTGATAATCCGCAACGGCAAATAGAAACAATTTCTCTGCCTTGCAAACCATAAGCATTACCGTTTCTATCTACAATTTCAAAATCACCTTCAATTTTCACTGATCCGTTATTGTTGATCGTTAGTTTTGTTTTTGACATAAATGTTTTGTTAGTATGTTACAAAATTAACTTAAACAGAATTGATTTCCCTTATTAGTTTACAGTTTAGAATTGTTCCGCGTAGGCGTTAATGTTTTACAAATACCAATTGAAGGATGGCGAATAATTAAAACCTACAGGCGGATATTCATCAAAGAAAATTTTTGTCTTCTTTAATTGTATAATTAAAGAAATTCTCTTTAAATACCTTAATTCGATACATGAAACAAGTGTTTGGTAAGCGATTTATTTCGATAGTGCTGATTGGATTAGTCCTCCTGGCTTTCTTCTTCGTCTCTTTATTTGACAAAGGCGAGAGTGGGAATAGTGGCATGTCACTCAAGTTGCAAAAGTTTATACCTTTTGTTGCTTTTTTAATTTTAGAAACTTTTTTGATTGCTCAAGCGCTATATTTTTTTGTCAAAAAGATAGTTAGTGATGGACTGCAAAATATTTATGCAGCAGCTTTACTTGGAGTACTGCTTTTTCTAATTATGTATATCGAACACACATTTATTACTTCTTAAGATCATGAAATTTTTAATCTCTTGTACCAGTTGTTTTTTATTTTTCACTATTGGTTTCGCACAGGAAGTGAAAACAACCTTTTATACCGGTAAAGTTAATAACCGATCGGTTAGATTGTATTTAAAAGAAGAGGGAAATGATTGTGGAGCAACCCCACTATATTCTGGCATTTATCAATACGGCAATGGCAAAAACTGGATCGAATTATTGATTCAAAGTGATGAAAAAGGCCGCTTCGGGATGACAGAGTATCGGTTTACAGGAATGTTAATCTTGAAAAAAACTCCCGGTGGTTTGGAAGGAATTTGGATTAGTCCTGACGGCAAAACACAATTAAAAGTTGTACTGAAGAAACAAGCATTATCGCCAAAGTTGAAGGAAGAATTGGAAGAGGGTTTAGAACGAACACACTATGAAAATTATGATTGTTAAAAGATACTTGATAGATCTCTCTGGATGCATCAATTTTCAATGTTATTAATTAATAAAATATGTTTAAACGCCTCATTAAATTTTTCATTCTATTAATCGTCTTTATACAGAGTGTTCAAGCACAGGTTAACATCCTGGAAAATAACAGAGCACTCCTCAACAAACTTGCACAATTTGCTTATGTTGGTAAATTGGACAGCAACTTCATCAAATACAAAGCCCAAAGTAGCTCTGGTTATGGTATTGCATCTCGAAAAACAGGAACAGTAATTTTTCCTTCAAAAAATGGTAATAGCTATTCAATGGCGTCCTACGGAAAATACCTTGCCATAGGAAAGCGTAGTAGTTTGGGAAACGAATTATTTGGTTTAATAGACGAAAAGGGAAAAGTTATTCTCGACTTTAAATATGATTTGATAGGCAACTTTTTAGTTCCGATGCCCGATAGTTTAGTGATTGTGCAAGTGGGAAATAAATTTGGGGTTTTTAATACGAATACTGCACTTTTATCGCCGATAATTTATGATAACACAAACAATGTTTTGAACGACTTTGACGCCAGTCGTAATGGTACTTCGATTGAAGCGGCCAAAAGTATTTATAGCCAATTAGGCTTAGACGGTTTTTATATTCAGCCAGTTAGCGTAGATTATATCGAGCCTAATGCAAAGATTATTGTAAACGACAATATTGCTTATCTGATCAACAAAAAGGGCGATAAAATATCAAAAAACTATGATTACGATTTGGAGTCTTTTTATAAGGCGCATCCTTATGAATTTTATTTAGGCGCTGTGAAAGATACTGGAAGTAAAAATCCAGGGGCTCGAAAATTATTTCTCATTAATGGTCTTGGCCAGGAAGTTGCCGAAATTTCATCTCATCGAAATAGTGGCAATCGCTATCTTATCGATTTGATCCCCAAGCGAAGCTATTATTTCATCAATACCGAGAAAATAATCACCATTCCTGATGGTTATGAGAAATTTGTTGAGCTGTATTTGTCTGAGGGTTTTATTGGTTTTGTAAACTTAAAAACCAAACAGAAATTATTTGTCGATCAATACGGAAATCAACTCACTATTGGCGAACCGCCAGTGCCCAAAAAAGCCATTTTAACTCAGCAATTAACTGATTCAGAAACCAATGATTTTAAGAAATTGGTTACAAAGCAGCTGTATTTAGGGAGTGTTACGAAATATCAGTACACCAATACTGGCAAACTGTTTAAAGAAACCAGTTTCAATTGTGAAGGTTCCGACCAGCCCATACTAGGATTGGAAGACACTTACTATTATGATAACAATAATAAGGTAAAAAGGATCACGAGATATCAGGGTGTTGATGAGCCATTGATTTGGACCTGAATGAAGCAGCCCCTGCGGTAAAAAAAGTATATAACGCCAAAAAACAATTGGTAAGTACCACCAGTACAGTTGGAGAAACAAAATATGAAGAACGATTTACCTATGATAATTTTGGCAATGTAAAAGAAACAACCAAGTGGTATGATGGAAAGTTGATTTCGAAAAGTATGTTTAAATACAATGCCAAAAGACAGGTTTTAGTTAAGGAGGTTTTTCGCGATGGTAAACATGATTACACTTATACTACTAGTTACGATAAGCAAGACCGAAAAATAAAATACGATATGATCGACAGCCGGGGAATAAGCACAAGCATTTGGTTTTACAGATATAATGGTAACGGCCAATTGCAGTATAAAATTGATTTGTATGGAATGCCCGAAGAAAAAAAAATGGAAGTAATGGAAGCTGCTCCACCATTGCCACCAGCACCTGAAAAGCGTACGAATTAGAAACAAAAATGATTAGTGTTTGATCTGACAAGAAAAAAACGCAGTTGAAAGTTTGACGCTAAAAAGGTATTAACCAAAGTCAAAAGAAGGGTTGGAGATGTCTCGTAATGAATGTACCATGAAAACACGATTGAACTAAACTACTATTTATGAAGAAATTTATCTTAGCAAATTTTATGCTTCTTGCCCTGCTTGCTTGCAATGGCGAATCGCAGGAAAAAACGAAAGCCGATGAAATGAAGGAAATTATTGCGGCAAACAAAGCTGATGTCGATTTGCTGCTTGGCAGCAGTCCGAAAAATTTTTCGGCAAAAACGGTTGATGGAAGCACATTTAATTCTGCAGAGCATGATGGTAAGTACTGGATTGTGTTCGTTTATCAAAATAGCTACCTCAAAAAATCAGAAAGTTATGATCTGGTGGCTGAACTAAATACACTGCACCAAAAATATGGCAATCAGTTTCCAATGGTTGGAATTGTGAATGGGTTTTCTGATGATGCTGCAACTATGACGAAAAGTATCATAGACGCTAAGTTCAGTTTCAAACAAATTGACAATACACAGGGGCCAGGCAGAGAGAAGGCAATTAAAGAGAACGTTTATTGCACACCGGCAAAAATCCTGATTGATCCGAAAGGTAAAGTAGTTTACAACGGGTGTGGCGGGAACACAGACACCTTTGATGTTTTGCTCGATAGTTTGGTTAAATCAAAGAAACTTTAATTTCCATGTTGATGGAACAGGATGAACTCGAATTAAATAAAACGAAAAATAGTAACCTTAGTATTGTCTTAATTTTAGCAAATTTTTCCTTGTTAGTGGCTTTTGCTTTCAGCGGAGGCGAAGAAGGAAAAGAGCTGGGCTTAGGCGTTTTGGGGATTGGTATCTTGTTTTTGTTAGGTGGCTACGCATTTAGCTATCATGGAAAAGGTTACAGAATTGGTAAATGGCTATTTGGCATTGCGCTAATCATCGCTATTGTTTTCTTTGGTTTGTTATGGTATTCATGGCAACTAAGTAAGGGCTTTAACCATTAATAGTATGAAGATCAATCACATCAACAAGTTGTATATTGGTTTTGGTGTCTTACTGCTTGCAGGTATCACTTATCGTGTTTTGACTTACAAGAGCTGGGAGAGATATGATTATTCGGCAACTGTTACTGCGCCAAATACATTTCCGATAGCAATTTCTGAGTTGTACTTGATCACGCCAAATGATGATTTCGAGCATATAGATTCTGAATACTTGTCTAGTTTTTCAGCAAATTGGCAAATTGATTACACGGCCAGCACACATGCGAAAACACAAAGATTGCCAAGCAGTATTAAAATAAGTTATTTTTCATTCAAGGATAAGCTCTTTTATAGTGATAGCCTGCAACTGCCAAAACGTAGCATAGAAAAAATATTCGATTCAGCTCGTCAGAATAAGCAGTTTTTAGTGTTATCTGATTATGCCGGCAGGCGGAAAGGTTTGTCGTTTATGGTTGGAGTTGCAAATAAAGGCAATGTAATTATATGGTTAAGGGGAGTAAATTTGGAGCAGGAAATTTTGCGTGTCAAATTAAAACCAAAAATCCCAAAGGCAGCTGATTTTTACTTCGATGGAAAAATATCGAAAGAAGCGTATTTTGAAGAAGCTTTCAGCAAACTATCAGATAGTGTGAAAACGCTGCTTAAAAATGGCTATGACAAAGATGCAAACTATATCGATTCGCCTTCTCGATATATAGAGAACAACAAAGAACTTTGGGATTACCAAAAGAAAAACGGATTTATAGATTAACGCTATGAGAAATATATTATCTAAATATAGTTTTTTCTTGATCTGTTTTTCAATTTTCATAAAACAAAAAGTACACGCACAGCCTAATATTTTAGAAGACAACAAAGCCCTAATTGAAAAACTAGCTAAATTCCATTTTATTCATGAAATAGACAGCAACTTTATACAATATCAAACCAAAGAAAGCGCTTCTATTAATTACGGTTATGGCGTTGCAAATAAAAAAACCGGAGAGATTATTTTTCCGGCTCAAAAAGAAATTTCTGGTTTCATTAAATCATATGGTAAATATATCGCGATATGCCAGCTTAATAATTTAGGCAAAGAAGTATTTGGGTTGATAAACGACACCGGAAAAATCATTCTCAATTTTCAATACGATAGAATAGGCAGTGTTTTTGTGGCGCTACCAGACAGTTTACTTACAGTACAAATGGGGAATAAGTTTGGCGTGTTCAATACCAATACACAAATTTTATCACCAATAGTTTATAATAATACCAGCAATGCATTAAATGATGGTTATGCTTACCATGAGGGTGGTGCAAGTCAAGCAGATGAAATTATTTACAGCCAGCTAGGGTTGTTAAAAGGATATCGTGCAAAGCAAAGTCTGGTTGAGGATAGAGAGCCTAAAGCCAAAATTATACTTAAAAGTGATGTAGCATATTTAGTAAATAAAAAGGGCGAAAAAATATCCAAAGATTATGATTATGATATGGCGTATTTTCATCGATCACGCCCTTCCGAATTTTATACAGGTGCAGTAAAAGATCCAGGTAATACTAACCCAGATGCCCGAACATTGTTTCTCATTAATAGTGATGGAAAAGAAATTACAGAAATTTCCAAAGAAATAAATGATGCTGACCACCATTTTATAGAATTAGATCGTTACAAATATTATTATTTTATTGAAACTAATAAAACTGTAACTATCCCGAACGGGTATTACAGGTTGGCTTATTGCTATTCCAAAGAAGGTTTTTTGGGCTTCCGAAACATCAAAACTGATCAAAGATTATTTATTGATAAGTACGGTAACCAAATCATTGTAGGCTTGCCGCTTCAGCCTAAAACAATCATTATTACACCGAAACTTAGTGAAGCTGAAATAGAAAAGTTTAAAAAATTAGCCACTGTAAATCATCGCCTTGGCCGGGTTATTAAATATCAATATAATGAAAAAGGTAAGGTGTTTAAAGAAACAGGTTTCGATTTCGACTACATTCCTTTGCCAGAGTTAAGTTGCGAGGATACTTTTTATTACAACAAAGTTGATAGCGTGACAAAAGTTACACGTTACACTGGTGGAGATGAAGTTTATGACTTGTCTGATGACAACGAGCATGGTAAAACTTCAAAGACTTACAATACAAAAAAACAGGTTGTGAAAACCGTTTTTTCTAGTGATAATTACAAATATGAGGAACACTTCGTTTACGATAAATTTGGCAGATTGTTGGAACGTACTGAAATAACTAACGGCAACGTTGGTGGTAAAATGTTATTTAAATACGATGAAAAAGGTAGGCTCATTGTTGAAAATTGTTTAGAGATAAGCAATTAGCGTATACTTATAAAACCAGCTATGATGCTAAAAATAGAAAGATAAAATATGATATGATTAACGCCAAGGGAACTGTAAGTGGAATTTGGCTATATGAATACAGTGATAAAAATCAGTTGCTTTATAAAATTGATTTGTACAATCTAACGGATGATAAGAAGTCGGTTGAGGCAACAGAGGGCGCACCAACTTTGCAACCAGCGCCAAAAAAGGAAAACTAGAAAATGAGAAAGATATTATTGCTATTGGTCATTGTGTTTTTTGCTGGTTTGGTTTACAACATATACCCAGAAAATAAACTTCCATCAGATGTGTTGGTAGATTCGTTGGTAGTTTCTAAATCTCAACATAAAATGTTCGTTTATCAGCAAGGGAAATTGCTTAAAACCTACCAAGTTTCTTTTGGCGATAATCCGGTTGGACATAAACAATTTGAAGGTGATGAAAAAACACCTGAGGGACATTATACTATCAAGGCCAAGAATGATAAAAGCGGCTACAATAAAAATTTAGGTATTTCTTATCCTAATGTGCAAGATATCAATTATGCAACGTCGATAGGAAAGTCTCCAGGTGGCGATATAAAAATTCATGGTTTACGAAATGGTCTAGGTATGATTAACAAATTTCAAAGGTGGTTTAACTGGACGAATGGATGTGTTGCCTTAACGAATTCTGAGGTCGATGAGTTATATCGCTCCGTGAAATTAGGAGCGGAAATTCAGATCAAACCATAAAATAAGTGAAATGAGAAATTTAATTATACTTATATTTTTGTTTAGTATAGCTGCTTGTCAATCAGAGGAGAAGAAACACTCAGGTAAAGAGGTGAAGGCTTTTCCGAAACAACAGAAAAAGCAAATCAAAATCGAAAATCCTATTGTGGGAAATACGAGTGATAGTAAGGTCTTTTATCAGTGCGATCCAAATTGTATCTGGGAATATTACCATCCGTTTGCAGATACTAGTTATGTTTTTGCAGTTCAAAATTGTGGGGAAGAATACCTGGAAAAAGGAAAAACAGCTCGAATTTATTTTGGTATAGATAGGGGGCAAACTGATAAAATAATCTGGGGAGAAAATGTACTTATCAAAACCCAAAAAGATTTTATAGAATACAAAGATTTCAATGGAGATGATGTAAATGATATTCTTATCTTTTCAGAAACGGGTGCCAGAGGTTCAAACTCACATTATTTTTTATATCTGGTAGATAGCAAAAATCATAAAGTTAATCGCGTACTAGATTTTGAGAATATTGTTAATCCAGAATATAACAAGAAATATAATATAATTCTAGGTTATGGTTATTCTGGAACAAACAACTATAGCGTTTATAAAATTTCCAAAGCCAACAAGGTTTACCAAATTGGTGCAAGTTTTGAGGATGATTTCGACGGAGACGAGGAGGTATTGGATGGTAAGATCAAAGATATTTCAGATAAAAATCGAAAATGAAGAAAATATTGATGCTTTTTGCAGCGTCGCTATTATTTGCATGTAATGGTGGCGACAAAAAGAAAGATGCGAATACCCAAAATGTGGTGCAGGAAAAAGTTGCCGATACCACTCAAATAAAGATAGCTAATACGTCAAAATACATCCCGGTGAAAACCTGGGTTGATGATTTTAAAAATTTTAGGTCTGCTGTTTTAACAAAGGATAAGGCCAAGCTTAAAACCTATTTTAAATTTCCTGTAGTAACTACCGAAAATTCTAGTTTGTGGTATTTAATTCAATTGAGCGATGGGGAGTGGAAGAAGCGAAAGTTAAAATATGGAAGCAAAGCCGATTTCTTTTACGAAGAGGATCTCGACCGTTACCTTAACCTGATTTTCGATGCCGACTTTGTGAAGACCATCACCAAAATAAAAACCGCTAAGCTTTTGAATGAGCAGCATTCAGAATCACCAATATTTACCAAAGGAGACTATACCTATCAAATGTTAGCTGATTTTTACGTAGAAGAACAAAACGCCCTGTATTTAAATATGAGTTTTGGCAACACTGGTGTTGATGAAAACGGAGAGCATGTAAGTGAGGGAGAACACAACAACATTTATATGTTTGAAGTGGTCGACAATAAACGAATCATTTTTAAAGGCTTTACTGCGGCAGGTTAATCATTCGAAATCTGTTAATCAAACATTCTAAGGGTTGTAAAGTATATAAAGCATAAGCGAATAATAAACAATTCCTTGCAAATAATAATTGAGCGATTTCGATCAAATGAAAATTTATAGTTTGGTGTTTATAAAATGATATAAGCATGAGAACGCTAAATTTTTTCTTCCTATTTATTGTCCTATCACTTGTTTCCGCCTGTTCAAATTCGCCTAAAAGCGATGGAGTTGATTACTTCTCCAAATCTGGTATCGAAATCCCGAAATATAGTAATGATGAAGTAAATAATCATCTAAATGATTTCAAAGATCTTTGGAATGTACTCTCAACTGCGGTGAAAAATGATGACAAATCATATTCTCCGGAGTTAAGCATCCAGTTTTCTGACTGGACAATAAAGGCACTTAAATTAGAAGATAAGCTTAAACGTGATGAACGCAAAACGTATTACGGATTTATAGAGGACCTTACTAAAAAGTGGGATGAAAAAAGAGACAAACTAGATTAATTAAAATGGCTCCAAAAATGATTTTGAAGATTACTCCTTTATCCCTGCTGCTTTGTTTGGCTAAACCAATTTTTGCACAACTGCCCGAAGAAATAAAATGGAAACATTTGCAAAAGGATTACAATGCCGATAGTAGCGAATTGGTGCTCAGCTTAAATAACAAACTCTTACAAGGCAAATATAAAATACCTTTTGATGAAGGTGGATTTGCGCTGTACAATATTAAAAAAGGAATAATTACTGGCGAGGCGTTTTGGTATTCGCAAGGCGGAAGAATGGAATGCAAACTTTACTACAAAAACGGCGTTCGTAACGGGATAAAAGAAAATTACAATAACGAAGGCAAAGTTTGGTTACGCCAGGAGTATAAGGATGGCAAAAAAAACGGTGCCAGCGAAATGTACAGCGGTGGTAAATTATCCAATAAATCTGTATACAAAGCCGATAAAAAACACGGTTTATCTCAAACCTTTTCAGGCGACCAAGTGATAACCGAAGCTTATTATGAAAACGATTTGAAGAATGGAACTTCTAAAACTTATGGTTCAGATGGGAAATTAACTATAGAAATTAATTACAAAGATGATAAGCGAAATGGTGTTTATCGAGTTTATAACGATGGACAAATCATGACTGAAACCAATTATAAGGATGATTTGCAAAACGGTTTATCCACCAATTATGCTTTGGGCAAAAAAAAATTGGATGCCGAATTTTTGAACGGAAAACGTCATGGCGTTTCACACATGTACAAACCAGATGGATCAGTGCTTTTTACACATTATTACCTCAATGGAGAAAAAGTATCAGAAGCAATTTACAAGCAAGCGCAAAAGTAAACGGCAGTAAAATCGATTGCTTCTTGCCTTAGAAACAACATAATTTAAACATTTTCTTATGGGATTTTTTGATAAAATATTTGGACAAAACGATAAAGCTGAACAGCCAAAAGAAACATTGCCGACACCAAGTATACCAATCTGTAAAACCGAACAAGAACTTATAGAACAGTTTGGCGGTATTGCGTTCGATAAACAAATTGTTTTAGGCGATGTAATCGGCAGCAATAATTGGAATGTTGACATGACGAAAGGAGAAATTAGCTTTGGCGCAGACTTGGTGTTTCCTATCCAGGTTTTAGGAACATTCTCACATTCATCTCAAACTTGGCTTTGGGCCTGGGCAAATACAAAATCAGAATTGCCTGAAAGCATTATGCAACAAGCAAACCAACTAAAACAATACGGTGAGGAAAACGAAATAGACTTATTAATTATTAACCAATTTGATGCAACAATTGAAAATTTAAACTTAATTGGATCGGTGGCTTCGGGCATGTTTAACACCAGTGGTTATTACATCGCCGATTATGGTGAAGGTGCAATGGTTGTTACCATACAAAGTGAAAAAGTAGATAAAATTCGTCAGCACAATCACCACAGAATTGCCACAGTTTTTCCGCAATTGATTTCGCAATTTGAGATGAACCACAATTTGGCGCTAACCAATTATTTAACCGCAAAAGGTTACCAAATTTCTGAGAATGGAACCAAGTTAGTTGCTACAAAAAACGGAGAAACGATTACAGCCGAGTTCGATGAGCTATCGAGATTAACAAAGTTGAACGGATAAAAATCCAGCAAAAAAATGATAGAAATTTTTAAACAAAAAAGTGAACAATTATTTAATCAGGTAACAACCGATGAAAGGTGGGATATCAATAACCAAACCTTGTTTAATGTTTTTGCTTTAAGTTATTATGGCTATAGTTTCGGCGTCGGAAATTTATTATGCTTTTTAGACCCAACCGAAATAAATGCGTTTGTAAAACATAAATTAATAGAACTAGGGGCTGCAGAAAAATATGTAAGTGGTTTAATTGACTTTGCCTACGATACTTTTTTACAACCAACAGAAGGGGTTAATGCCCAACTGGTAGGAATTGGACACAGTCATTTTTCGGCAGAAGACACAACTGAACTAACCAACGCAATATTTAATAACGCAAAAAGTATTCAACAAGCTTAGGCTTATCATCTAAAGAAATCAAAATGAAAAATTCCTGTTCAGTTTTAATGCTTTCGCTAATCATAATGCTTTTTACTGCTTGTGGTCCAACTATTTCTGGCAAAGATGAGCAAGCTTTTAAAACATCGAAAGCTAAGATGGAAGAAAAGCTAGACAAAGAAGAAAAAGAAAACCTTGAGAAAGCTTTGCGGATAATCGTTGTAAAAGCCATGAAAGAGAAATGGAATTCTCCAGAGAAATATGAAGGAAAATCATTCGACAAAATCTCGATAGAAATGATTGATGGCAAAAGCTATAGCGCAATCATCAGCTATGCTGAAGACTTTTTAAAAGCCGACAGGGATGAAAAAATTGCGAACAAAACAGCCGAAATAGATAGTTTAGAAAAAGATAAACTGAAGGCGGCTAAAATAACTCAGCAGATAGATGCTTTTAAATTGACTAAAATCTCCGTTAGTGAAGATGTGTTTTTTTCCGATGATCCCAAACAGCCTTTTTTGGATTTGACCTTTACAAACACTTTTAAAGAAAATTTAATCGGAGAGTATATGTTTTACATTAATATTTATTCCAAAAAAACTGGAGAATTAATAGCTTCAGAAGGTCAGGGAGGTACTTGGAATAATGATTATGTTTTAAAACCCAATGAAAGTTATGATTATCACCAACCCTTGCTACATAATGCGGTTCAGCATTCTAACTTATGGAAAACTGCAAAATTTCCTATCACCGATTTTTCTCCATATGATTTGGTAATCAAAGCTTACGCCACTAAAATAACAACCAAAAAAGGTGGAACTATTGAAAGACCAAAAGCGGATACAGCTTATTTTGATATGGAAATTAAAAAGCTAAACGAAGAAATTAAAGCACTTAAAGAAACCAAAGCAACTTTAGATGAACTGGAATTGACGGATAAGAAGTAATGATGAAAAAACTGATCATAATCTTAATTATCGCTTTGTTTTATGGATGCAGCCAAAACCCAATATTTATAAAAGATAAAATGCTTGCTGATTTTTTAGATATCGACGCTATAGAAAAAGCGGAAATCCATAATAATTATGGAACATTTTTACTGAACAAAACACAGCTCGAAAACCTGAAAACAGCATTGAAAAAATTGAGTTACGAGCCAAACCAAGACATTAAAATTGGTGCAAAGGCGGTAACGTTTGCTATTAATAAAAAAGAATACCATTTATCTATGCGCACCAATGGAGAAATGGCAGAGATATTTATTAATGATGAAGGCTTGGTTTTTAAAACAAATGGTTTAAACCTCGATAATTATAAGAAAAATTAGTCTAATGTTACTGGTTACGTTGATAGAGGAATAATTGACAGGAAGATAAAATAATTAAGTATCTCAATAACACCATTTAAGAAACGCAAATGAAACCATCATGATTTTTCAAAACCCACAGTTAAATGAAAAAAATCATGATAGCTTCATCACCTTTGAAGACAAATAATTACGAATGAAAAATATATGGATACTTACAATGCTCTTACTGGTGCAATCTTTTGCTTTTGGACAAAGTGAAGAGAAAAGCTATTACGACAATGGACAATTAAGGCAGCTAGGCTTATACGATGCCAATAGCCAAAAAACTGGTGAATGGAAACAGTATCATGAAAATGGAAAACTAGCGACGATTGGAAAGTATGAAAATGATAAGCAAACAGGCGAATGGAAAGTTTATTTCCCAAATGGAAAATTAAGCGAAATAGGAAGTTGGGATAATGGAAAACTAAGAGGAAAATGGGAAAGCTACTATATTGATGGTAAAATATATAAAACAGGAATATATGAAGGCAATAAAATAAATGATTGGAATGTATTTTACGATAATGGTAAGCTAATGGAAGTGGGAAACTATGAAAATGAACTGGAAACTGGTGAGTGGAAAAAATACCACGAAAACGGACAACTCTTATCTATTGGAAATTACGAAAACCAAAACAAAACGGGAGAGTGGAAATATTACTATGAAAGTGGACAATTAGAACGAATTGAACATTATAAAAATGGTATTGAAGTTGAAGAATGGAAATCGTTTTACGAGGATGGAAAACTTGCAAGTATAGAGACATACAACAATGGACAGCTGATTGGGCTGTCAAAAAGATATCACGAAAATAACCAATTATGGATAATTGGGAACTATGAAGATGGCAAACAAACTGGCGAATGGAAATGGTTTCATGATAATGGAAAACTGAAAACTGTTGGTAGTTATATTAATGGAAAAAGCGCTGGCGAGTGGCGAGCTTACCATGAAAATGAGCAATTAGAAAAAATTGGGCAATATGATGAAAATGGAAAACGAACAGGCGAATGGAAAACATATCACGATAACGGAAAACTGGAAAGTATCGGAAAATCTAGTAATGGAAAGCAGATTGGTGAATGGAAATATTACGATAGGAAAGGCAAGTTAATTGATAAAAAACTTTAAAAATGGTAAATACACAACCTTAAATTTGCTTAAAAGTTAAAAAGCACTGATCAACAAATCTGATTGGCATCGAAACTGAAAAACGTTTAAAAAAATGAGCATAGATGAATATTCTGAACTCTACTTAACTATAAAATTGATTTTTGCTATTTCAGTTTTTTTTGGACTGATTGGTTTTTCAATTGCCTTTATTTCGCAGTTCGAAATTAAGTTTTTGAAATATAGAAAAGTTGGAATTATATTAATATTCAATGCGATTTTTTTCGGCTTTTTAACCTACAACATCTATACAAATATGATAGAAAAGATTAGAAACGAAGTTAAAATGATAGTAAATGATGCGGATACTAAAATTTACCAACAAGATGATGTTTTTGGCAAATTCTCTTCGAAAGAACTGAAAAATGAAATACTAAAAATGAAAGACTATAATTCTCATCATTCTGGTTATGGAGAAGGTATGGGTTTGACAATAGTGAACAAGAAAATAAAAACTTTTCATCTCACACTTTACAGGGATACACAAATAAGTAATGAATATTGGGTGTTCACAGATAAATACGATTTTATGGCATCTGATGATGAGATTGGAAGAATACATAGTGATATTTTAAATTAAACTGTGCTAACGTTTACCGCTTATTTTTCAACTATGATAAAAATTAGGGCATTAATTTGTTTATTCCTCAGCTTTATTGCTATAAGCCAGCAATCTTGCGTTTCGCGGCTCAGGCGACCAGAAATTACTGGCGTAATTGTAGATTACGATAAAAACCCCATTGCCAATTGCAAGGTTGGAGAAGCTTTAACAGATAAAAATGGAAGGTTTAAGCTTGCTGAAGAACGTTACAAGGCATTTTTGTTGACTGAAATATTTGCTATGGAAGCTCCTCCCTTAATGGTTTTTGAGCCGGTAGAAAAAGAAGGCTTTGAAAAAGATGCAGTTTCAATGTATAGTACAAGAGGCGGTGGGCAATCAAAAGGTGCGAAATATAAAATTGATACTATTTTTTTAAGAAGAACCAACCAAACATTTGATATATCAGCTTTGCTAAAAAATAGCGATTGGAAATTAGCCTTTACCAAACAGGCTGATACCGTTTATTTGCTTAAAGATGGTTTTAGAGAATGGTGTAAAACAGATAGGTGCAGTCCGTTTTACAGCGAGTATCAAGGGCTTGTAGACAACGCCTATACTGGTGCTAAAAATCTTCCAGAGGGAATGATTAGGAGAATGATAGAGGTGAGGTTTGATGCAGAAAAATCACCATTTAAAATAAATATGATTTGCGAATATAATAGCACTTTTGATGGGCCAAACAGACCAGCAGATACCACAAATTCAAAAGGGAGCTATCAGGTTTTGAACAATACGAAAATGCTATTCGATGCAGGTAAACTCAAAGAGCTTACGGGGAAATACAATATCTCTGATGTAGATTTATATCAAATGAAATTAACGAAGGTGAAATGAAAAAAATCGGCTTACTCTTATGCGTTTTATTTGGCTTAGCAAAAATAGTTACGGCCCAAACTAAAACAAACAGTTTATATAAAAAAGCTGATGAACTCGCTCGTTTGGTTTATAGCATCGATAACCCCTATGAATACGATCCGGTAAGGATTATTTATACGGATAGTATCAAACCCAAACCTTTTAATGAGGTCAGCTACAATTGGGCCTTATCACTTTTTAAACTGCAAAAAGATAGGATCGAAACATTTGGAGATAAGTTCTCTATCTCAATAAGAACATCAAAATTGAACTTTTTAAACCTATTAAACAGGTGATCTCCATGTGTCCAACATTGGAATTGAACTCAGATGATGGTAAAAATTTTCGTTCCAAAAATGGTTTGGTTAGCCTTTCCACTGTTAAATATAAAGGTGTTGATTATATCGTTGAAATGCAGGTTAATGACAGTAAATTGAATGACAGGGAAGTAAAAAATTATGGTATTATATTGGTCGATGGGTTTCCGGTAACGCATAACCATGATCCAATAGAAACCACGGATGCATTTAATAAGAAAGCAATTGATATGGCCCATCAAATTAGTGGTTATGGTAGATATGGATCTTACAGGTTTAGGTTGCGGAAGACAGATAATGAATTGCTACAGATTGCCAATTTAAATTATTCGAAAGCTTATTCGAAAAATTACAACAGAAAAACATTAATTTTTCTTTAGATGGGAAAATGATTTTGGAAGACATATTTATAAAATTGGTTTTTATATTGATGGTATCGATCCATATAAAAAAGAACTAGAAGCACCAAGAGGGAATTAAAATGACGGTAATCATCATCTTGTTTTTTATTATTTGCCCAGTTGTGGGCTACTTTTTTTACAAAACATTGAGGCAAAATGCAAAACCTGCAATTGTAGTTGGGGAGTTTATTTTTATAAGTCTTTTTATCCTGTCTGCCGGTTTATTTGGTTTAGGATGGCTAATTAATGGAGATGACTATTACGATGCAATAGACCCTGTAGATGGTGGTTATACCCCTTTTGCGTCCAGACATTTGCCAACGCTTTTAGTGTTTTTTGTACTCGCAGTTTTTGGCTTAATTAAACTTTGGTATAAAGGCAGGTCATTGCCGCCTTTACTATTTTCGCTATTTGTGGTTTTTGTAATCATCGGCATCCCAATTAGCATTGCTGTAATTATGCAAGCCAGTACCAATACAGAGCAAAGTGGCGAAACATTTTTATTTGCACTCTTGCCTTTCTCCTATATTGTTACTGCCGTCGTGGTATTAACTAAAATAGTTATTGCCGAAGCAGGTACAGCCAATACCAAAACTTATCGAAATAAATTTTTAAATTACTTAAATCAAAAATTAGCTAAAACAGGAAGGCAACCCTTATTGATTTTTGCCATGCTCATTCCTGTTTTCGCAATCATAGTGGCTATCTTAATGCTTTTTGGTCAAGATGCCAACTCCATAACCAAAGTGTTTACCGAAACCACCACATGGGCATTTTCACAAAAAACACATCCGCCATTTTTAGATCATAATGGACATTATTTATGCACTGTTGCCGTGTGTGGAACGCCTTCAATTGTAAAACCTTTACGCCTTGGCAAAAGACATGGACATGAAATTATTGTGAACAGACAGTTGTTAATCGCCAATGCTTTTGAGGAGCTGATACAAGAAAATGCACCTCGTTTACACAAAGTGATTAGAGATTTTTACGATAAATATGGTTATCCGCTATCGCGAAAAATTACAACAGCTAAGGCTTCAAACGCAGTTTATATCTTAATGAAACCTTTAGAATATTTCTTTTTGATGGTGCTGTACTTGTGTAGTGCAAAACCCGAAGAAAAAATAAACAAACAATATGAAATTTAAGAATAAAGCTGAAAAACTAAAGATCAAAGCAGATAGACGAAAATAGAAAATAAACAGACAATATGCGATTTAAAATAACTTCTCTTTTCCTGTTGTTTGTCTCGTTTAGCTGCATCGGGCAAGAAGTAAAACCTACAAAAATGGAAGAGAAAACGAGCACAGTTTCTGTAGAACCTTTAGGTTTAATTAAACAGCGTAAACCAGTTGGCGATTTTATTCCCGATTTTAATGTAGAAACAGATTTTCTAATTGCAAAAATTGGTAATCAGCAATACGCCATTAAATCTTCCGACTTAGTGCCATTAGTTTTAGATGTGAGTTGGATGAGCAGTATTCCAAGTTGGAACGCCTACATTAGTTATTACAAGGAAGGCAGAAATGTCTACACCAATGCGCAATATGTATTAAATATCGACCCGAAAAACCTCGACCCGAAAATTTTTAAAAAGCTTAAATACCATAAAGAAATTATTGAGAATGAAGCGAATTATGTAGCCAAGCGAAAAGAACTTGAAAAATCTAATGAAGGGAGATGTATGAAAGAAAACGTTCTTTATTGAACACGGGACGAGTAAATACTTCCTGTATTTTATTGCATATCCCTTTAACTCTTGCCGAATTAACGGCCTTGCCCTCAAAGTTAGCAGATTATGATCCTGCTGAATTTTATCGTGCTAATGGTAAAGAGAAATTCGAGAACAGTATTAGAAGTAGGACTATCGAATATAATCGTTGCGAACATTATTTTACAACAGCTGATAAAAACGAGAGAGTTTATGGAGGTTATAATGCCAACAACGAGGGACAGTTTCTGGTGCCGGTAAAAATTTATTGCAGGTTAACTATAGATGATTGTGTTGCAAAATTTGATGCCAAAGCGATGCAGTTGTTTTACGGCAAACCGATTGATATGTATCAATTAGCAGAGGGGAGAAATGAAGCGTATATTTTAGAATGGTTCGATTATTAAAAACGGTTGAATTCTCTAATAGAAAGGTATTGGTCATGTGTCCCGCTTAATTAAGCTAAGGTTTTTAAAGCGGTCGTCATTGTGAGGAACGAAGCAATCTCATTCCTGTTTAGCGTTCTACTTCCGAAAAGGAGATTGCTTCGGACGATGAAAAATTGACCCTCGCAATGACGAAGCTTTTTAACTTGATGACATTGAGGAGGAAGCAGCGAAGATTAAACAACATACACTGAAAAACAAACAATGAAAAAAATACTTATCATACTATTAACAGCACTGTCTTTTGAATTAAAAGCCCAAGATGCCAAAGTTACTTCAATTATAAATTTCACTGGATTAATCGATAAATATCCGATAGAAATGAAATTGGAAATGAACCAAAAGAACGATAGTATAGCTGGTGAATATTACTACAAAAAGAATGGCAATACCGAGAAAATAATTCTTGAGGGCAAATTAATAGATGGCGAACTAAACCTGCAAGAAAGCACCTACAACATCGCAAAGCGGAAATATGAAATCACAGGGAAATTCAGACTTAATTATATAGACCAGATTTATTTGAGCGGTAGTTGGCAAAAACCTGGTAAAAACGCAGCATATCTAACCGTAAAACTGACAGGTAGAGAAAATTTAAAGGCATTTAATCCTTCCAATTACGTTTTTCAGTACGCCAGAAATCGAGCGAAGATAGATAACCTTCCCGCCGATGCGCAATATTATTTCAATTTGGTTTTGCTTAAGGTCTTCGTAAACAAAAGCCAGCGCTGGATTTTTACAGATTTTCATGACGTTTTTATGAAAGAAGCCGAAGTTTTGCTCGAGGATCTGAATTTTGATGGTTACCTCGATATTAAAATTCCCATCTATTACCCAGGCGTAGCCAAAGGCGATTACTCTTTCTTGTATTTTATCTATCAACCCGAAAAACGTGGATTTACCCAAAGCAAACAGTTGAATGATTTAGGTGTAATATTTTTTGATGCCGTTAAAAAACAAGCCCAAACCATAGATGCAGATGGAAGCGGAAACGAAGGAACTCAATATTACCGCTGGCAAAATGGAAAACTGTTTCTGGTGAAAGAAGAACGGGTTTACGAAAATGACAGCTACACGCATTTAACCTATTACAAGATCGAAAACGGAAAATCTGTATTGGTTAAAACCGAAAAGAAAAAGTAAGGGGTTTAAGGCATTTATTTTTGCGAATAATAAATCAAGAGCAACACATTTATACAATGCTAGAGCGAATAATTATTATCTATAGAGAGAATAGAAAAGGAGGTTATCTTCAATAAAAAAACTCTCAAATATGGAAAATAACAAGGCAATTCAAACTGCTGAGCGAATAAAGTCTGCTGCGATCGGATTTATTGGCGCCGGAATATTTAGTCAGGGTACATTGTATTTCCAACCTCAATCAAACTACAACATTCCCCGTATTTTATATCCTGTATTTATTTATTTAGGAAATACTGGTCTGGCGGTAACAATGGTTTTGCTTGGGCTTGCACTATTGCTTTTCGGCCTTAGAAAATGGATGGGCCATGGAGGGAAAACTGGCTTATACGCGTTAGTTTCGTTGGCCTCGCTTGCACTGTTTTTCTCGATTTTAATTTTTACGGGAAAGAAAAAAACGAGTACAGAAGATTTAGTGAAAACTTCGGAAGAAAACCGACAAAAGGGAATTGATAAAATCAATGCCATGGAAAAACCGGATTTCGGTAATCCAGAAGTTGATCAGCATTTCGCTGCTTTCGAAACACTTTTACAAGAGTATTCAACTACCTTTAAAAATAAAAACAAAGCCGAAATTGAAGCAAAGGAACAAGCCTATATGGATTGGAGTAGTAGATCAGCAGGTTTAATTCAAAAGCTAGAATCGTCAGAACAGAAACAGCAGTTTGCCCTGTATTTGGCCAAGTTATCCATGAAATGGCAGGAAGTGAAGTAGATACAACCGTTTAACGCGTCATTCCGAACGAGTTTTCACGAGGAGGAATCTCCATGCTATGAGCACAAAATGGTGTTAAAGCAGTGAAAATAGGGAACAGATATCTCCTCGCTACGCTGCGTTCGATATGACGAGAGAGCCAAGCCAGAAACAAAAATTAACCTCCCCAAAAAATGCAAATCACTTTAAATTACGCTTACAATCAAGACCGGCTTAAACGAGCTTACCGCTTTAACGTTTTCCCAACGCCACGGGCGAAGTTCTTTTACTATTTCTAAGCTGTTTTATTTTTGGGGTAGGCCATTTCATACTTGTTTATATCTGAGCCATCTACATCAAATATCCTGCTTATAAAAGCTTTAAAAAACATAATACTAGCGACATGTTAATTTGGTTGTCTGTGCTGCTCGCTGTTGCACTAAATTATTATTACCTGCCAATCTATACTTTTAAACAAAGCCCGTTTTACAGAGGTAATTTTACCGTTAATTTATTAGAGGAAGGACTGGCTTACAAACAACAGATTTTTGAAGAAAAAATCAGAAGCGAAAAAGATGGCTTTGTTGATTGGGGAGCATTTACCAAAAAAACCGAAAACGATGAGTTTATCTTGCTATTCATCGGCAGAAAGCATTCAATTTTGCCCAAGTCATCGTTTTTAAGTATTGCTGAGTTGAAAGAATTTAGGTCGTTTTTAATGGAACAAAAACACATTAAAACAAAGAAGTTTAATGGAACAGAAATTTGGATAAATAACTAATGTGATGGCTATTTATAGGAAAAATATCTTAGTAATCTTACTGGCAATTGCCGGATTTACCTTAAGTATTGCCTATGGATATTTTTTTCGCAATTTCATCCATCAACCTGACTTCAAGTTGAAAGACAGCCAATATAAATTGCTGCCAGAAGGGGTAAAGACGGAAAGATACAGTGTGACTCGTCTTTTCGAAAATTCCTACAGAGATAATCTTTCGAAGCCTTATTATTTCGCTTCAAGAAAAAATATCATTTTTATTAAGCATGATGAAGATAAGAGGAAACAATCATTTTATAAATTAGATAGCTCAGGAAATGTGGCCGATAGCATTACGTTCAACAACGATTATAGTACTATTCTCCGTGGCGATTATATTTTGCAAAACACAGGATATTCAAGCTGGATATTAGATGGCGGTACGACCACTAAAAAATACATTAAGCTTAATGCCAGTGTTGACTGGACGGAAGATAAAGTTGAAGAGGAATTTTCCAGACTAAATCAAAAAGCGACAGACGTGTTCTATTTCAAATTCGATCGCTTATGGAAGTACGATGATCCAAATAGAAATCGTGAAATAGATAAGGCCATATTTTTAATTAACGGAAAATGGGTTGCACTTTATGGTAAGAAATTGTATGTAAATCTTGATGACCTTCCTGACGCTCAGCTACCAAATCTGGTTCCCGATAGTAAAGCCTTTGACAAATCCAACTCAATCGTCTATGTTGCTGATTATCAAAAAATAAACCGGGTAAAAGAAAACAACTGGTATGGGTTCGCTTACATCAATTTATTTTATAAAACAGATACAATTAAAATTAAGGCGAAGTTATTCCAGAATGAAAAGCCTAAAAACGATCAAGGGAAGTATCCCACATACAATTTTGGCTACTATAAACCTAAAAATCTGCCATACGCACTCCTCTATGAAGATGATGTTTATTATATAATTAAACCCAAAAATAGCAATGAAAATTAAGCTGTCATTTATTAAAGCCTTTTTAATTGCATTAACAACTACCATTGGTTTTCTGATTTATGTATTCATAAATCCTGAGTTAAATAGCGGTTATGGTGGCCTGTTTTTTTTAAGCATTAGCCCAGCTATATTAGTTGGTGTAGTGGTTTATTGTTATATCATTAAATTTTTCGATAATGCAGGTTTATTGGCGCCACATTTTATTTTTAGGTTTTCGGTTCCATTTTTAGTGATCTCGCTGGTGATTTGGATTGCTGTAAATACTGGAGACGATCCCCTGATCGAGGCTTTTCAACAATACAATTTCCATGATTATGTTAGTTACTTTTTTAATTTCGCTTTATCGGCTCTTTTGCCATTGGCAATAGTTTTTGCGGCCATTAGCGCAATGCTGGAGATAGGTAATAAAGAAGTTGTACAAAAATAAATAAGCAATAAAATGGTGAAGAAATATTTAATACTGTGCATGGTTTTTGGTCTTTTGGCTTCAAGTTGCCATAGTGAGCCAAAACCTATTGAAGCTAAGAAAAAAAGCAATATCAATGTATCTAAGTTCGACACAGCTACCAAAACTATTCATGTTTTTGTAGCGCTTTGCGATAACAAATATCAACGCATTGTTCCTGTACCAAAAGCCATTGGCAATGGACAAGATCCAGATAATAATTTGTATTGGGGATGTGCAAATGGAATCAGGAACTATTTCAAAAACAGTAAAGAGTGGAAGTTGCTGAAAACGCAAAAGTTGGATAAAATTAGGATGGAGCGTTTGGTTTTTAAACACGTTAACAAAAATTGCTACCTGGTTGCAGATGCGTATGACGGACAATTCATCAAAAAAACAACTACAGATTTTCTTTACAGTGCCGCGGGGCAGTTGAAAGACACCATCAACATAGACAAAACAACCATTGGGATAAACGGTAATGCAAAAATGGTGGCTTACATTGGCCATGATGGTTTAATGGATTTTCAGCTGAATGAAAATTTTAGCAACGCTGATGGCAAACAACGAGATGCCATTATTTTGGCCTGCATCAGCAAAAAATATTTTGAACCCCATTTAAGCCAGGCAAAAGCAAACCCACTATTGTGGACAACCGGATTAATGGCACCCGAAGCTTATACTTTGCATGATGCTTTGAGCAGTTATATTGCTGGTGGAACTGCCGATCAAATCCGCACCAAAGGTGCTATTGCTTATACCAAATTTCAGAAGTGCAGTTTAAAAGCATCTAAAAATTTATTGGTTACCGGATATTAATTAAGAGTTAAAAGCTCAATTAACCCTATGAAAGGATTCACTTTAATTTTGTTTTTATGCTATGCGATATCCACTTCAGGGCAGCAGAAAAAGGTTGTTTCAGTTGGGTTTACAGCCACTTATGATCAGCTTCCAAACATAAAATTCGAGCAAAGCAATCAGGCCGAATTCGATCAAATTAAACCAGCTAAAAAATTTTCAAAACCATTACTTAAACCATCAAAAACACATCATCTTATTCCAATTAAAGAAAAACTTTTCCAGTTAAAAAAGTACAAAGATTATGGGTTAGCAGGAGGTTTTAGCGGCTATGAGTATTTAGGATACTATTCAAACCTGAAAATGTATGCACTTAGCGATAATTCCACTGTAGAAAATTTAGGATTTGGCACCATGGTACTAATTGATAGTGTAACAGCTTACCAATACCAAATAATTTCAATAGGTGATGGCCCAGTAGAAACGCCCATTGCTTCCCCTAACGGCAAGTATTTACTTTACTTTTATAACTGGATTTACGACCCCAATAGTTGCTTTATTGGCCTGTTAAAAGTGGGAGATAGACAACAGCCACAAAAATTTTTGAGAGAATACTCGAGCTTCGAAACTAAAAATTGGGCAGTAGAAAAAATAAAATGGATCGATGATCAAACCTTTATTGTTAAAGCTTTTAAAATTGACAAAGCAAACGGAAGAACAAAATCATTTCTGTATTTTAGAAGCAAAATAGAATGAAGAATTTAATTATAGCAATAGTATTTAGCTGTTCTTTTATTGCATGCACTGAAAGTAAAAAAACAGAGAGCAAGACAGTTACAGTTGGAGATACCGCAAAGGTTTTACCTTCTAAAAAAGCTGAAGGAAAGATGCTCAATCAACATAAATTGATTGAAGAGTTGACGAAGCTACAATCTGCGCTAGAAAATAAAAATCCAGAAGAATTAGGGAACTATTTTCCGTTCCCCGTAAGAGATACTGCTTTAATTATTTCTGAGGTAAACCCAGATTTTGATCAACAACGGTCAGCCAATAATAATCAATTAACCAAAGAAATGTTAATCAACCACTTTTCAAGATTGTACGACTATTGGGATTTAACTGAGTTCTCAAATCTTTTCAAGCATTTGAATTTGAAAGAACTGGAGGATAAAGATAACATCAGTAATACCCATCATATCAAAGATGATGGCTGCTATTATATTTATTCCATTAAGGTGATAAATAAAGAAGTCATCATTTCTTATGGAACAAATTCTGATGATGCTTCCAGACAGCAACATCCAGATGAGGAAGAGGTTTGTGAAGAATACCAATGGACATGGATTTTTTTATGGGATGGTCACCGTCTTCAAGTTAAAAAACAGCTAATTGCAGGATAATTGACTTGCAGGCAGAATGATGTGTCGATACCTGGGCTGCATTGGTTATCGCTATTTATTGGAGGAGTTTGAGATCAATCCACTTATTGTTTGAATTTTGTAAGTAATACTTTGAATATTGCAATAGGAGACTAACAATTTGCCATTACTTTTGTTGAAGTATAATTACCTAAAATTTAGAAAATGATTGCAACAAAAGGATACGCGGCACAAAACCCAGGTACAGATTTAGCACCCTGGAATTTCGAACGCCGAGAAGTTGGACCACACGATGTTCAATTTGAAATTTTATTCTGTGGCGTTTGCCATTCAGATTTACACCAAATTAAAAATGATTGGTTTCCTGGAATTTTTCCGATGGTTCCTGGTCACGAAATAGTAGGTAGAGTAATAAAAGTTGGAGACCACGTAAAGAAATTTAAAGTAGGTGATTTAGCTGGAACAGGCTGTATGGTTGATTCTTGTCAGGTTTGCGAAAATTGTAAGCAAGATCTGGAACAATATTGTCTGGAAGGAAATACCCAAACTTACAATGGCTTGGAAAGAGATGGGAAAACTCCCACTTATGGCGGTTACTCTGATTCGATCGTGGTAAGAGAAGAATTTGTATTGCATGTATCTGATAAATTGGATCTTGCAGCTGTTGCTCCACTGTTATGTGCTGGGATCACTACATACTCTCCACTACGCCATTGGAAAGTAGGTAAAGGACATAAACTTGCCGTTCTTGGTCTAGGTGGTTTGGGGCATATGGCCGTTAAATTTGGTGTGGCTTTTGGTGCTGAGGTAACAGTTTTAAGTACATCGCCTAAAAAAGAAGAAGACGCGAAAAAACTCGGTGCTCATCACTTTGTGGTGACTACAGATGCTGAACAGGTTAAAGCGGCTACTGGAACTTTCGATTTCATTTTGGATACCGTTTCAGCGGAACACGACTTCAATATGTTTTTATCGCTACTTAGAACTAACGGTGTTCATATTTGCGTAGGTGTTCCACCAAAACCGGCAGAAATTGCTGCGTTTAGTTTATTAGGTGGTAGAAAAAGTTTGGCAGGTTCTGGGATTGGAGGCATTGCCGAAACTCAGGAGATGTTAGATTTCTGTGCGGAAAACAACATCGTTTCTGATATTGAAATGATTGATATGAAAGACATTCAGACTGCTTATGAACGTATGGAAAAAGGCGACGTTCGTTATAGATTTGTAATTGATATGGCAACGCTATAAAAAAATAGAAATTTAACCAAATAGCCCAGTAGATGTTAATTTACTGGGCTTTTTTCATGGCTAACATCTGTACTTTGGTCAGCACCAATTGTATTTGATTATTTTTCCGAAAGGTTGATTCACTTTAGCTAATCATTATTTTTACTCATTTTAATTGACTTTCTGTTAAATCTTTCGTTTCTTCACAAACCGATAAAATCCTAACCATAACCACGCCGGTAAAAGGCAATAAGCCAATGTTCAAATCCAAAGTAATCTTAATCCTATCGCTTCTTCTATCCGTTTATTTTCAAGGTTTAGCGCAAAGAAACCAAATCACACTTAACGATGGTTGGAAATTTTCTAAAGGCACTTTTGCCGATGCAGCTGCACCAGGTTTTGACGACAGTAAATGGCAAAGCGTTCGGGTTCCTCATGATTGGGCTATTTCTGGTCCTTTCGATAAGGAAATAGACAAACAAGTGACTGCCATCACGCAGAACGGTGAAACAAAGCCTACAGAAAAAACAGGTAGAACAGGTGCATTACCCTATATTGGGGAAGGTTGGTACAGAAAAAAACTTATTCTTCCAGCCGTTACTTCAACGCAAAAAGTGTTGCTGCAAATCGATGGTGCAATGAGCGAACCCCGGGTTTACCTTAACGGAAAGCAAGTAGGGCAGTGGAATTATGGTTACAATTATTTTTATATAGACATTACCAATGAACTAAAATCAAAAGATAATATACTGGCCATTCACCTTAATAACAAGCCAAAATCTTCCCGTTGGTATCCTGGTGCAGGGTTGTATCGCAATGTTCACCTCATTATCAAAGAAGAGAAAAGCATCGATCAATGGGGCATTACCATCACTACACCGGTGGTAGAAAAGGGATTCGCCAAGGTGAACGTAAAAACTAAACTAACTGGCTCGAACTTGCGCCTGGTTAATCAGGTTTTGGATAGTTCGGGTAAACAGGTTGCTGTAGATACTACAAAATCTTTTTTTGGACAGGAGGCAGATCAGAATATTAGCGTTTCCGAACCAAGATTATGGAGCCCCGAAAACCCATATCTATACACACTTGTTTCTACACTATACGATGGTGGCCAAATAAAAGATATTGTTAAAACTCGTTTTGGCATCAGAACCATTAGTTTTAAGGCCAATCAGGGTTTCAGTTTAAACGGACAAGTACGAAAATTTAAAGGCGTTTGTTTACATCATGATTTAGGTCCGCTCGGAGCCGCGATCAATGTGGCCGCGTTACGCAGACAACTAACCATCTTGAAAGATATGGGTTGCGATGCAATCAGGAGTTCACATAATATGCCTTCGCCTGAACAATTGGAGCTTTGCGATGAAATGGGATTTATGTTCCTGGCAGAAAGTTTTGATGAATGGGCAAAAGCAAAGGTAGAAAATGGTTATCATTTGTATTTCAATACTGATGCTGAGAAAGATATCGTAAATCTTGTACAGGCAAATAAAAACCACCCGAGTATTGTGATGTGGAGTTCAGGAAATGAAGTGCCAGATCAGTTTGGAGCCGAAGGGGTTAAACGAGCCAAATGGTTACAGGAAATTTTCCATCGTGAAGATCCCACTCGTCCGGTAACCGTTGGTATGGATCAGGTTAAGGCCACTATGCAATCGGGCTTTGGGGCACTTCTTGATATTCCAGGACTAAATTATCGGGTGCATCTTTACGAGGAGGCCAACAAGGCTTTCCCACAAGGTTTTATTTTAGGCTCTGAAACGGCCTCTACAGTAAGTTCGCGAGGAGTTTATAAATTTCCGGTAGTTAAGGCCAAAGATAAGCAATATGATGATTTTCAATCTTCATCTTACGATATGGAATACTGCAGCTGGTCTAATCTTCCCGATGATGATTTTGTGATGCAGGATGATAAGCCATGGGTGATCGGGGAGTTTGTATGGACTGGCTTCGATTATCTGGGCGAACCTACCCCTTACGACAACAGCTGGCCTTCAAGAAGTTCATATTTCGGAATTTCTGATTTAGCAGGTTTGCCAAAAGACCGGTTCTATTTATACCGAAGCCGATGGAACAAGACTAAACCAACATTGCACATACTTCCACATTGGAGTTGGGAAAATAGAACTGGAGAAACCACACCTGTTTTTGTTTACACCAGCTATGACAGCGCTGAACTTTTTTTGAATGGAAAAAGCCTCGGGATTCGTAAAAAAGACAAAACCTCTCCTCAAAACAGATACAGGCTGATGTGGATGGATGTAAAATATCAACCGGGAACGCTTAAAGTTGTAGCTTTCGATGCACAGGGTAAACCAGCTGCGGAAGAGAAAATAGTAACTGCAGGTAAGCCTTATAAGATTGTACTTACTCCAGATCGGAGCGTAGTTGATGCAGATGGAAAAGATTTGTCTTTTGTTACCGTTTCGGTCGTTGATAAAAACGGAAATCTATGTCCAACAGCCAGCCAGCAACTCAAGTTTGATGTGAGTGGTAATGGAAAATTTAAAGCTGTGTGTAATGGCGACGCCACTTCTTTAGAGAGTTTTGAGAAACCTACCATGAAATTATTTAGTGGAAAACTGGTTGTTCTGGTAGAGTCGACTGTTAATCCAGGAAAAATAAAATTAAACGTAAATGGTGGTGGTTTAAAGGCGGCGCAAACAGAAATTATTTCCAAAGTAAAATAGCTTTAGTTTGATTTTTTTTGATTCATTTGGACGGGTGGCTACAGGATGGTAAATAAAAATTGTTTCTGCATATTTGGTTGCAATTGAGTTTTCAGTTGTTTAACCAAATATATTTTTTCAGTACTGATTGTGGTCTGGACATTCAATTTATGAGTACAATAATTTTATTTGCGGATGATTTATGGACTAACTATGCCACCAATATCAGTGCGGATAAGATCGATTTAGGCATCGCCGGAAAAAAAACATCTACCCACGGAAAATAACCAACAAAAAGGCAAATGAATTTTAAAAAACTGATATTAATTAGCGGCGTTGTGTTTTTCTGCCACCAATTAAAAGCGCAAAGTACAATTGATTATAAGTTTGACTTTGGGCCAGGCAAGGCAGCAAAAAACTACATCAAAATTTTACCAACAACCAGCTTTTCAAATAATAGAAAATATGGTTTCGATTTTGATAGTAAGGTAGAAGGAATCGACCGGGGAGGCAAAAACCTGCTCAATGCCGATTTGGTTCGAAGCAATAAGCCATTTTATTTTTCGGTTGCGGTACCAGAGGGAAATTATAGGGTAACCTTAACATTGGGCGATTCAAAAGAATCGTCGTTAACTACGGTTAAAGCAGAATCCCGCCGCTTGATGTTAGAAGACGTGCAAACGAAACCAGGCCAATATGTGGTCAAATCGTTCATTGTCAATGTAAAAAATAAAAACATTAAAGATGGGAGGCTTGTCGGGCTGAAACCCCGTGAGCTTACCAAACTAGATTGGGACGATAAATTAACTTTAGAGTTTGATCACCAAACAGCATTAGCAGGCTTAGAAATTACAAAAGTTGAAGATCAGATTACTATTTTTCTGGCTGGCAATTCTACGGTTGTCAATCAGGAAAATGAACCTTGGGCCTCTTGGGGGCAAATGATTCCCCGTTTTTTTAAGCCTGGCGTTGCCATTGCCAACCATGCAGAGTCGGGTCTTACGTTGGGCTCGTTCCAAGGAAGCAGAAGGTTGGATAAAATTCTGAGTATTGCAAAGCCAGGCGATTACCTGTTTATCGAATTTGGCCACAACGATCAAAAGGAAAAAGGCATCAATGATGGAGCTTATAAATCCTATACGGAGCGGATGAAGACCTTCGTTTCGGAATTTAAGAAAATTGGTGGAATCCCTGTAATTGTTACTTCCACTAGCAGAAGATCTTTTGGAGTAGATGGAAAAACACAGAATACACTTGGCGATTATCCAGATGCCGCAAGGAAGGTAGCTAAAGAGGAAAACGTTGCGTTAATTGATCTTAATGTGATGACAGCCAAATTGTACGATGCATTGGGCGAGGAAAAATCTAAAAAAGCTTTTGTTCATTATCCAGCAAATAGCTATCCCGACCAAGATAAACCATTGGCAGACAATACACATTTCAACCCGTACGGGGCTTATGAAATTGCAAAGTGCGTGGTTTTAGGAATTAAAGCTCAGCAGCTTGGCATTGCAAAATATATTGTGAACGATTTTCCTAATTTTGATCCATCAAAACCAGATGACCCATCAGTTTGGAAATGGCCTGAAAGCCCTAATAGCAGCTTAATCAAACCTGATGGTAATTAATAAACGATCATGAAAGTCATTCTATCCCTTATTTGTTTCTTTACTGTTAACGTATGCTGTATGGCGCAACAGAAGCTCACCGCTTTTCAGTTGAGAGATGTGCGTTTACTAGAAAGTCCTTTTTTGGCTGCTCAGCAAACCGATCAAAATTATATGCTCTCGCTAAATGCCGATAAACTTTTAGCACCATACCATGTAGAGGCTGGCTTAACACCAAAATCAACTTCGTACGGTAACTGGGAAAATACGGGTTTAGATGGGCACATTGGTGGCCACTATGTTTCGGCACTCTCACTAATGTATGCCTCAACTGGCGATTTAAAAGTAAAGCAGCGGCTTGATTATATGATCGATGAGCTGGAGAAATGTCAAATTAAAAATGGTAATGGTTATCTTTCCGGGGTGCCTGACGGAAAGAAAATTTGGGAGCAGATCAAAGCAGGCAATATAAAATCATCAAGTTTCTCGCTAAATGATAGATGGGTTCCATTGTACAACATTCATAAAATTTACGCCGGCCTTTATGATGCTTATGCTATTGCTGGAAACATTAGGGCGAAAGGAATGCTCATTAAGCTCACCGATTGGTGCATTGATTTGGTGTCGTGTTTAACCGATGAGCAAATTCAAACTTTGTTAAAAAGTGAACACGGCGGCTTAAATGAGGTTTTTGCCAACGTATATTCAATTACTAAAGATAAAAAATATCTTAAATTAGCCAGGCAGTTTTCAGATCACTCTATTTTAAATCCGCTTGAAGACAATAAAGATTCTTTAAATGGTTTGCATGCCAATACTCAAATTCCGAAGGTAATTGGGTTTGAACAAATTGCCCTGGTAGCAGCCGATACGGAAATGGCAAACGCTGCAGATTTTTTTTGGAAAACAGTTGTAAACCACCGAACCACCTCCATTGGTGGAAACAGTGTGAGGGAACATTTTCATCCTTCAAACGATTTTTCTTCGATGCTTGAGTCGAGGGAAGGACCGGAAACTTGTAATTCTTACAATATGCTGAAGCTCACAAAGCAGCTGTTTCTTGCCAATCCATCAAACACTTATTTAGATTATTACGAACGAACGCTTTATAACCATATTCTTACTTCGCAACGTAGCAAAGGTGGATTTGTGTATTTTACCCCGATGCGTCCGGGGCATTATCGAACTTATTCAAATCCTCAGGAAAGTTTTTGGTGTTGTGTGGGATCAGGATTGGAAAATCATGGTAAATACGGCGAGTTGATTTATGCTCATGATGAAAAAAATCTATTTGTAAACCTCTTCATTCCATCGCAAGTTGATTGGAAAGAACGTGGGATAAAAGCTGTTCAAAGAACATCATTTCCAAACACCGATTTCACCACGCTTGAAATTTCGCTGACAAAAAAACAGCAATTCGCTGTGAACTTCCGCTATCCTTCTTGGGTTGAAAAAAATAAAATGCAGGTTTTTGTTAACGAAAAATCTGTTGAAGTGAAAGATTTAAAAAATGGTTATGTAAGTGTTAAGAGACTTTGGTCAACAGGCGATCGGATCAAGGTAGTTTTACCAATGCATACCACGACAGAATTTATGCCTGATGGATCTGACTGGGTTTCCTTTGTACATGGTCCGGTGGTATTGGCGGCAGCATTAGATACGCTGGACCAGTCGAATATCACTGCCGACGGAAGCAGAATGGGACATATTGCAACAGGCAAGCTTTTGCCAATAAACGAAGCGCCTTTGGTAACTGGAACTAAAAGCACCCTTGCCAGTCAGGTAAAACCTTTACCCAACGATGCATTGGAATTTAGTGCTGCAACATTGATTTATCAACCGAAATACAAAGATTTAAAGCTTGTTCCTTTTTATAATTTAGAGGAGAAAAGATACGTCATTTATTTCCCTTATGCTACGATAGAAGGTTTGCCAGAACGGGCGAAGGCTATTCAGCTTGCCGAAAAGGAGAAACAGGTGTTAGAATTGGCAACAATTGATCTTGTAAATACTGGTGAACAGCAACCCGAGACTGATCACGATTTTAAAGGTGAGAAAACGGAAAATGGAACTTTCAACGATCAACATTTTAGAAATGGATCTGGTTGGTTCAGTTATGTGTTGAAAAACAAAGCTTTACAAGCTCGAAAAGTGAGGCTATTATTATATGGAGCCGAAAAAAACCGAACTTTCGATGTGATTATTAATAGCAAACTTGTAACGCAAATCTCAATGGATGGAGGTATTGGGAATGTGTTTTTCTCGAAGGATATCTTAATACCAGAATCTCTAATGAATAAAGAAATCACCGTAAAATTTGAAGCTAGCAAAGGTTCCAGAATTGCCAATATTTACGAAGTAAGACTGATGCGATAAGATTTAAAGGTTAGCAAATCTTAGCAACCAATAGTTAGTTAACGAAGTTTATTTATCTGCTTCTTTCTCTTCCGCATCAGCGGAAGAAAAAGAAGCAGTTTTAGCAAAAATAGTTCAGGTACTGTAAGCGAAAGCTAGATAATAATCTTCACCACTAATCAAGGTGTTATTTTGCTTTTTTTACTCCTTCGCTGGTCATCACTATTCTTTTTATCGTTCCGTCGCTATTATAGTTTAAATAATCGATGCAAACAGATCTTCTGAAACTGCCGCCGTCAGTATTAATGGCGCCATTGTGGTAAATGAAATATGATTTTCCTTTGAAATCGATTATAGCCTGATGATTGGTATTCGAATTTCCAGCTATTTCATTTAAAATGCCTTTATATTCCCATGGTCCATTTACATTTTTGCTCATGGCGTAAACAATCTTTTCAGGGAAACCCGATGCATAAGAAAGATAATACCAGTTTTTGCGTTTGTGTATCCAAGGTGCCTCGGTAAATTCAGGAATGTCAATTTTTTGTATCGGACCGTCTAATTCGATCATGTTCTTTTTAAGCTTGGCATAATAGCATCTTTGGTTGCCCCAAAATAGATAAGCCTGTCCATCATGATCAATAATTACAGATGGATCAATGTCGTCCCAGCTGATTTTGACATCAGTAGTCATATCATTTGTGATCAGTGCTTTACCAATCGCATCCTTAAAAGGTCCCCTAGGACTGTCAGAAACCGCTACTCCGATAGATTTTCCATGTATAGTTCCGTGAGAAATAGCTACATACCAATAAAACTTTCCATCGCGTTCAATTACTTGTGAAGCCCAGGCATCGTTTTTTGCCCATGCAAAGTTTTTAACGTTTAGCGGTGAAGGATGTTCCTTCCAATTGATCATATCTGCTGAAGAATATACTAACCAATCATGCATTTCATAATTCTCCTTACCCTTCGGCGCTACATCATGTCCGGTGTATAAATAAACTGAATCGCCGTAAACATAGGCCGCAGGGTCTGCCGTATATTTATCCGTGATAATTGGATTGCCTTTGGCTACGATAATCTTCTCTTGCGCATTACTGCCAAATTGCATCGTTAAAAGCACTACTGTTGATAGGCCTAATCGTCTTAATATCATATTATTGCTTTAATAATTTTTTAAGTTCTTTTTCTTTTATGGTGAGGATGGTTCCGTGCCTCAAACCTTTCGGTAGTAAAGTTTTGAAAGAAACATCGGTCCAGTTTTTTAAATCTGATGATAAGATGGCGCCATATTGATGATCGCGATACTTATCAAAATAAATAAGCCATTCGCTGCCTACTTTGATTGCCGTTGGCCCTTCAGCCCAGTATTTTCCGGTTATAGCTTGACCAGCTTTTGAGTAAGGACCAGTCAAATTATCGGCAGTTGCAATTTTGATGTTTTTTTGAACGGGTTCGCGGGTTTCATCTTTTAAAAACATAATAAACTTTCCATTATCCTTTACAATGGTTGCATCGATTACGTTAAAACCTGGATCATAAAGAAGTTTTGTTTCCGAATAGGTTTTGAAATCTTTAGTGCTTACAAAATAAATTCTGTGATTATAACCATCTTCTAAGCTCGAAGCGGTTTCATTAAATTTTCCTGTTATAGTACTTGCCCAATAAATAATATAGGTTTTGGTAAGGCTATCATAGGTAATTTCAGGGGCCCAGGTATTTCTTGCGCCTTCCTGTTTAGCCATTACTGGCAAAAATTGTTGTTCGCTCCAATGGATTAAATCTTTTGAACTTGCATATCCAATTCCTTTATCTTTCCAGCTTACTGTCCAAACCATATGAAATAAACCGTCTGCGCCACGAATAACGCAGGGGTCTCTCATCAATTGATCTTTACTTACTGTTGGTTTCAAAAAAGAAGAATCATTTTTTAGGGCAGTCCATTGGTAAGCATCTTTACTGTAAGCCAAGTGCAGGCCATCTTTACCGTTATTTTTAAAATAGGCAAACAGATATACGGCTTTATTTGATTGTGCAAATAGGTTGGAGGCGCAACACATCATTGCTGCTAAAAGGATATATATCTTTTTCATTTTTATACTGTTTATTTCAGCTCAAGCACCACCACAGACTGAGCTGGAATATCTACTTTAAGTGCTTTACCTGATTTTTTTGCACCATTAAATTTTGCGTTGTGTATTTTATTTGGATCAGAAAACGTGTTGATATCCGTTACTTTTGCCGAAGTAAGAATCTGGCCAGTTACCGTTTTCCATTTGAAATCACCTAAATCTGTGTTGATAGAGATTTTATTTTTCGGGTCGAGATTTACCAGCGAAACGTGAATGGCTCCGGTTGAATCCTGCGAAGCTGAAACATTCAATGCTGCAATTTTTTGATCACCCATTGTATAATCCGGACTTGTAAAATTTATCGGAAGATACTTGGCATCCATGTGTACTTTGAATAAATCGAAAACATGATAGGTAGGAGTGAGCAGCATTTTATCTTTTTCTGTTAAAATCATGGCCTGCAAAACATTTACGGTTTGCGCCAGGTTTGCCATTCGCACCCTATCAGAATGATTGTTAAAGATATTCAAGGTTGTGCCGGCAATTAGCGCATCGCGTAAGCTATTCTGCTGATAAAGAAAGCCCGGATTTGTTCCCGGTTCTACGTCAGTCCAAATTCCCCACTCATCAACAATTAAAGCAACTTTTTTCTTGGGGTCGTATTTGTCCATAATTGCCGAATGTTTAGCTACAATTTCTTCCATACGAATACAATTTTTCATCGTATTGAAGTATTGTGCTTCATCGAATTTTGTTGCCGAGCCTTTTACGCCCCAGTTCCCTGTCGGTAGGGTATAATAATGGAGTGTTAAGCCCCACATTCTATTTGGGCCAATGTTTTTCATGCAGGTTTCCGTCCAACGGTAATCTTCTGCATTAGCACCACTGGCAATTCTTTTCAACGGAGCACCAGGATAATCACGGGCATAAGTAGCATATCGGCGGTATAAATCGCTGTAGTAATCAGCCGTCATGTTGCCGCCACAGCCCCAGCTTTCGTTTCCTACACCCCAAAATGAAACTTTCCAGGGTTTATCCATTCCGTTTTGCTTCCTGATTGCCGTCATTGGGCTCACGCCGTCGAAATTGAGATATTCCACCCATTTGGCCATTTCCTCAACCGTTCCACTGCCCACATTTCCTGCAATGTAGGGCTCGCAGTTTAGCATTTGGCAGAGCTCCAAAAATTCATGTGTGCCAAAACTGTTGTCTTCGGTTACGCCGCCCCAGTTGGTGTTAATCATTTTCGGGCGCTCATTTCGTGGTCCAATACCATCTCTCCAGTGGTATTCATCGGCAAAACAACCACCTGGCCAACGTAAATTAGGTACATTTATTTTTTTCAAAGCCGCTACCACATCCAATCTTATTCTGCCCTTATTTGGGATAGGAGAGTTTTCATCTACCCAAAAACCATCGTAGATACATCTTCCTAAATGTTCTGAGAAATGACCATAAATGTGTTTACTAACAATTTGATCGCCCGCAGGCTTAACGGATAATAACGTTTCGCTTTGCGCATTTGCAAAATAGCTAATGCAAAGCATTGCGAAAGAGAACATTAATTTCTTCATGGTTTGGCGTATGAGATGAATGGAATTTTAATAACGTTGAATGAATATGGCTTTAGCGAGGTGCTCAGCTTCTTGTCTTTTATACTGATAGCAGCTGCCTTCGGAGTCACGGCAACCGGGTTCTCGAAAGAATTTAGTTGACTTAACTGCTCACTTGCCAATTCCTCAATTGTCCCCTTGGTTTTCAATTTAGTTTTTCCTTCCAGATCAAAAATTATGCTTTGGCTTTCTTTGGTGTTATTTGCAATCTTAATGATCAGTTCTTTTTTTGTTTTGTCGATTACGGATGAAGCAAAAAGACCATTTTGTCCGATGATGTTCTTGTCATCAAGTGTGATGGAAACTACATCGGTGCCTTTGTTGGTAGAAAACAGTTTCTGAACATAATAATCTGGCGTACCGTAGGAATTTAGATTATCAACCCAGATCATATCTGGCGCCCATTGCCAGCCATCGATATGGGCAAAAAGCGGTGCGTACGATGCCATTTGAACTACATCGGCATTGCGCTCTAATCCCGTCATTAATGAAGCCGATGCCAGTGCGCTTTCCCAGTTGTTCCTATTGCTGCCAATTACGTTTTTATCGGCATGAACAGCATATTCCCCGACAAAAATTTTGGTGTCATTTCTAGGATAATTATCGTAACGGCCAGCGTTTTTCAAAAACCAATCTGCCGGGCGATAATAATGTTCATCAATAAAATCGGCTTTATTTTCACGCAGTGAGGTATTCAATAGATTGAAACGATCGCCATCAGGATCGGTTCCGGAGCTATTAATCAATTTAAAATCGGGATATTTTGCTTTGATCGCTTTTGTAAAAATCGCCAGGCGCTCTAGATATTGCGGTCCCCAGTTTTCGTTGCCGACCCCCATCATTTTTAGGTTAAATGGTTTTGGATGACCAAGCTCGGCTCGCTTTTTTCCCCAGGTGGTACTCACATCACCATTTGCAAACTCAATTAAATCGAGCGCATCCTGAACATAAGGTTGTAATTCATCTAAAGCCGCTACCTCGCCGGTATTAAACTGGCAGGCCATTCCGCAATTAAGAATCGGCAAAGCATCCGATCCAATATCTTCTGCCAGCTGGAAATATTCAAAAAAGCCCAGACCAAAAGTTTGATAGTAATCTGGGGCAGGGCGATGGGCAAATTCGGTATTCCAACGGTTGATCAGCAGTTTCCGCTCCTCAATAGGGCCAATGGTATTTTTCCATTGATAGCGGTTTGCCAAATCAGTTCCTTCCACAATACATCCACCCGGAAACCGGATAAATCCTGGTTTCATATCCGCCAGCAACTGAACCATGTCTGCCCTCAATCCTTGTTTGCGATTCTTCCAGGTATCACCAGGAAATAGCGAAATCATATCTAAATCGATATTTCCTTTCCCTTGAAAGATAATGCCGAATTTTGCTTTTGGGTTGGTTTCAGTAGCTACGAAACTTACCGATTGCTTTTTCCAGTCGCTACCGGTGCTTTCAGGAATGAAACTGCCCTGACCAATAATTTTTCTGTTTTCATCCTTCAAAATCAACACCATTTTCACTCCTGGTTGCAACTGACGGTACATCGCTGAAAAATCGTATCGCATCCCTTTTTTAACTCCTATGCCTTTGAAGCCTTCATTAATCAATTCGAAATCATCAGTTAATTTTTTAATCTGGAGGTAGCGGGGATTCGCTTCATTGGTTTCTTTGCGGTTCACAACCAACACTTCACCTTCTCTCGGCTTATTTCTGTAAATCGACCAGCCCATTAAAGGTTTAGCAAATTCGAAAGATCTGTTTTTAATGAGTTCCGCGTAAATTCCGCCATCGGCACCAAAATTAATATCCTCGAAAAATACACCCCACATATTGGGTTGAACCTTTGCAATGGGTTGATCTAACTTAACTTTGACGATTTTTGGCTGCTGTGCATTTAACGGAATCACAAAGAAAGCAGTTAAGCATGTAATTAAAACACTTTTTACAGGTGCAATGAGTTTCATTATATAATATTTGGTCAGTACTAATTGTAAATGTAAAGTTTTTAAAATAATAAACGTTAATTGTACGATTATTTTTTTGCGAATGTTATTCTACAATATTGCCATCTAGGTTTTGCATGGTTGGTCCTTGTTTCTATCATTAAAAAGATGTTTCCATTAAATTTGGTAACATTAATATCTCAATTATAATTTCATCTCGCTTTAAAGGGTTCAGATCGTTACTGTAGCATGTTAACATCTAATTACAGGATACCACAGGATGCCAGTTTATGATTTAGTCTTTAAATTGTCGACTTAAAGAGCGTTTTAATTTAATTTGGAGACGTTTTTCTAACCAATATCTTTTTTATGAGACTCCCTTGTATCAGTCTTTTGTTAATGATGATCTGTTTCTGTGCGATTTCTTACGGACAGCGGCAATCTTTAGGCAGCACATTAATGTTTAAAAGTTCAGCAAAAAATGGCGATGAAGCTTTGTCAATTGGAAAGGGACAACTACCAAAATATACCGTTACCTCTAATACAATTAAACCTTTAGCGCATGTTAGCCTCCAAGCTGAAAGCATAAGGCGAACAACGCAGGGCAAATTGTACTATAATACACTGAATTTGATTGTTGGTAAAATTAATTTCGAAATTGATTCTATTTAAGCGCTTATGAAAATCAAACATCTCATTGTTCTTGTCGTAGTGAGTTGCTATTCCTGCTTGGGTATGGCACAGCAAAAATCAGCAAAGCCGCTTCCCGATGCTAAAACAATGAAGTTATTTTTTGAAAAGGTCTATCTGCAAACAGACAGGAACTATTTCAGCACTGGTGAGGATGTTTGGTTTAGCGCCTATTTGGTGAACGGAAAAAGCACAAGTCTTACATCGAGTAGTGCGAACTTATATGTAGAACTCGTTTCTCCCCAATCGGCGATATTAGATAAAAAAACGATTTTATTAAGCAAAGGGTTAGGGAATGGAGATTTCAAATTACCAGATTCCATCGCTACAGGCTGGTATAACATACGTGCTTACACCAACTGGATGCGGAATTTTGGCGATGAATTCGTATTCCAGAAAAGTATCTATATCACCAACAACTTGAAAGAAAATGCCACTTATGCTACGCGAAATGCAAACAAAAAACCTGTTGGCATTGCCGAAAGTGGGAACAAAAAAACAATTACATTTTTTCCTGAAGGAGGGGCACTCGTTGAGGGGGTAAACAGTTTGGTGGCTTTTAAAACGAACGATGATTTAGGCAATGGTCTCAAAGCTTCAGGTAGTATTGTGTCTAACAAAGGCGATACAGTAGCAAGTTTTCAAAGCACTGCCGTGGGAATGGGATTATTTACTTTCACGCCCAAAATAAATGAAACCTATCGAGCGGTAGGGGTTTTTGGCAATGAGAAATTTTCGACGCCACTTCCAGAGATACTTAAAAAAGGTTTGTCGTTACATTTAACTGCCGATTCGCTTTACTTAAAAGCATCTATTACCGCCAATGAGATGATGTTTAGTGAAATTGCTGGAAAGACTTTATCAGTGGTGATTAAACACGCGGGAGACAAGATTTACACAGGAGCAGTTAAAATGGCAAAGCAAGGTATTTCAGTTTCTATTCCGACCAAGGGTCTTCCAGGCGGTATTGCTGTAATTACTTTAGTTGATGACTTAGGAAAACCACACTGTGAGCGTTTGATTTTTATCGCCGACGAAAAGAAAATCTCCTATACCCTTAAACCCAACAAAACGGCTTATCAAGCTCGGGAAAAAGTAGTTCTTAATGTAAAAGCTACTGATGTTTTTGGTATGCCGGTAAAAACTCATTTTTCACTGGCCGCTGTTGATGGTTTGATTCCAGATGATGGCAGTGATATACGGACTTACTTGTTGCTTCAATCAGAAATTAAAGGCGAGATTAAAAATCCGGACCAATATTTTGATGTTAAAAATCCTTCACGGTTAAAGCAGTTGGATTTGCTTTTGCTAACACAGGGTTGGAGAGCGTATTTATGGCGAAAATTTGCCGATACAACTATGTCTGTAAGTTATTTGCCTGAACCTGCACTATCAATAAAAGGCTTTGTAAGAGAAAAAGTGGGTAATAAACCGCTCCCAAATATGAACATCACATTATTTGGATCTGGCTTTACTGGCGACAAGTTATTTACCACCACAACAGATCAAAATGGAAATTATTTTATTGATGGACTAAAGTGGTATGGCGATCAGCCTATAAAAATTTCTTCGCAAGATGCCAAAGGCAAGAAGGGCGGATGGCTTGAAATTGATTCGGCAACCAAACCCATATCCATCACTTTTAAAAGAGGATTACAAGATTTTGCTAAAAATATCGACGCAGAAATCAGTAAACGCATGGATTATAATAAAATTTATAAGTTCGGCGATTCAATTACGTTAAATGATATTCAAATTAAGGCAGATCCAAATAAGAAGAAAGTTGTGCTCTTTAATGAAACTGTAATGACGTTTGGCTATCCTGAGCAGGTTTTCAATATCACTCCTGCCGATTACGCTTTTAACGGGCTCGAGCATTTCTTGCTCACCAAAGTAAGTGGAGCTTACCCTCGCGAAGATGTAGATTCAGTAGGATCAGAGGGGATTGCATTTATTTCAAATGGCAAAAAAATCACGCCAATCATAAGAGTCAATAATCGTGAAGAGTTGGTAGGCGAAAGGCGGGACTATTATAGTTTGAGGATGGATAAAATTAATCAGGTTAAAGTGCAGCACCTGATTAATAATTCGGGTACCGATGTTTATGTGATCAGTCTTAACTTAAAACAGGATGCGCTCGGTGCAACAAATCTTCATTTACTAAACCTCGACTTAACCGGATATTATAATGCAAGAACATTTTACTCTCCCAATTATAGCAATCCTGCAAATAAAAATAAAGATTTGAGGACAACCATTTTTTGGACACCAAAAGTAGAAACCAATGCCAAAGGAGAAGCAAACGTAGTTTTCTACAATGGCGATAATAAAGGAACGGTTGTAATTAAGACAGATGGAATCACAGAAAAAGGATCGGCAGTTACTGCAAAAAGTACATATGTTGTTCAATAAAACAAAAACCAAAAGAAGACAATTTGATGAAAGATAAACCAGTCGTTTTGAAATTCGGCTTTCTGCTGCTGATGATCATTTCATCATTGTATGTTTCTGCCCAGCGCCAAATGGAAAACCTGGGTAGAGGAGTGGTTGCCGTTCGCCAGGGTGCTGATTCTGTATTTATCAGCTGGAGGATTTTAGGGACTGAACCTGATGACATCACTTTTAATATTTATCGAAAAACGGCCAATACAATAGCTAAAAAGTTGAATCAAACCCCGCTATCCAAAGGAACAAATTTTGTTGACGTTGCGATAAATCCTGATTTGGATAATAGTTATTTTGTAAAGGCGATAATAAAAAATCAGGAGCAAGATGCGAGCAAACCCTTCTTATTGAAGGCTAAAAGCGCTGTAAATCAATATCTGACTATTCCATTAAAAACTCCAGCCGGATATACACCAAATGATGCATCGGTAGGTGATCTCGATGGCGATGGGGAATATGATATCGTTTTGCACCAAACGGGTAGAAGTCGTGATAATTCATCAAATGGAATAACGGATCCACCAATTTTTCAGGCTTACAAAATTGATGGTAATTTTTTGTGGGAGATTAATTTGGGCAAGAACATCAGAGAAGGTGCTCATTATACACAGTTTATGGTTTACGATTTAGATGGAGACGGAATTGCCGAATTCGCCTGTAAAACTGCTGATGGTACTATTGATGGCATAGGGAAAGTAATAGGCGATTCAACAAAAGATTATCGCAATCGCAATGGCCGGATTTTAGAAGGCCCAGAATTTTTTACCATTTTTAGCGGCAAAACAGGCGAAGCTTTGGCCACTACAGATTACATTCCTGCGAGAGGCGACATTAGCGCTTGGGGTGGAAAAGGTGGTAATGGCAAAAATGATAATTCAGGAAATCGGGTTGATCGTTTTACAGCATGTATCGTCTACCTTGATGGCATCCACCCGAGTGTTGTGATGGCCAGAGGTTATTACGGTAGAACCGTTTTAGCAGCCTGGGATTGGCGAGGGGGCAAGCTTTCCTCCAGATGGGTTTTTGACTCAAAGGATCGAAAAAATCCCTTTTCAGGAATGGGAAACCATAATTTAAGCGTAGCCGATGTAGATGGGGATGGAAAGGATGAAATTATTTTCGGGTCGATGTGTGTGGACGATAATGGAAAAGGTTTATACACAACTGGTTTACGCCATGGCGATGCGTTGCATGTTTCCGATCTTGATCCCGAAAGACCCGGACTAGAAGTTTTTGGTGTTCACGAAATTGAAGAAGGAACAAAAGGGCCTGGAGTGGCGGTTTATGACGCAAAAACCGGTGAGATATTGTGGCATGGATCCGAAGATGAAGACGTGGGCAGAGGTGTTGCAGATAACATAGACAATACCCGGGTTGGTGCGCAAATGTGGTGGTCGGGTTCCAACGGTTTATTCGATATTAAGGGCAATAGAATTGGAGCGCAGCCAAGATCTACCAACTTTTTGATTTACTGGGATGGAGATCTTTCCAGAGAACTTTTAGATGGCAATCATATCGATAAATACAATGGCGGAAGACTTTTGACCGCTGATGGTGCTATTGCGAATAACTGGACAAAGTCCACACCAACATTAAGTGCAGACCTTTTTGGCGATTGGCGTGAAGAGCTTATTCTTCGGTCGTATGACAATCAAAGTCTCCGAATTTACACCACGACTATTCCAACAGAGCATAGAAATTACACCTTGATGCATGATCCACAATATCGCCTGAGCATTGCATGGCAAAATGTTGGCTACAACCAGCCGCCGCATACTGGTTTTTATTTTGGTTATGGAATGAAAAAGGCACCGAAACCAAATATTATACTTGTTAAGTCTTTTAAATAATCCCTTCAAATGATTAAATCTTTTAAAATTATCTTGTTTTGCACTTTGCTATTGTTACAAAATGCTGTTTTTGCGCAATTGGCCAAGCCAGTGCGAGTGATCAATAATTTTGATAACGATTGGTCTTTTATTCAGGAAGATGCTAATGGCGCTGAGAAAACTAACTTCGATAGCTCCAAGTGGAGGAAATTAAATGTACCTCATGATTGGAGCATTGAAGGCGCTTATGATAAGACAAACTTGACTGCTAGAGGTGGTGGATATCTTCCTTCGGGAATAGGTTGGTACCGTAAAACTTTTAATCTTGATGATAGTTTTTCGGGTAAGAAAATTAGCATTGAATTTGATGGAATAATGGCCAATAGCGATGTTTGGATCAACGGTTTTCATTTAGGGAAACGCCCATACGGATACATTAGTTTTAATTACGATTTGAGCAAACACCTCAATTTTGGAAAAGGAAAAACCAACGTAATAGCAGTAAAGGCTGATAATACGGTTCAGCCTGCATCCCGCTATTACACTGGTGCTGGCATTTACAGGCATGTTCGTTTGGTAGCTACAGATTTGATCCACATTGATAACTGGGGTGTTTTTATTACCACTCCTGATGCTTCAGCTCAGAAAGCAATGGTAAAAATTCAAACTTCAGTTTCTAATGAATCTGCTAAGGCTGCTCAAATTACCGTAGAAACTTCTGTGTTGGATGCTAATGATAAAGTGATTAAAACAGTTCAGAATAAACAAACCATCGCGGCCAATAAATCCATTAAGCTCGATCAGTCTGTGGAGATAGGCAACCCAAAACTTTGGAGTGTAGAAACACCGAGCTTGTATAAAACACTTACAAAAGTTAGTGTTAGTGGTAAGATCATCGATGATCAGATTAATCAATTCGGCATCAGAACTTTTAAGTTTGATGCAGCTACTGGCTTTTGGCTAAACGGCAAAAATTTCAAATTAAAAGGTGCTTGTTTGCATCATGATGGCGGTGCTGTGGGTGCTGCGGTTCCTTTAAGCGTATGGGAATTTCGTTTAAAAAAACTTCAGGAAGTTGGTGTTAACGCCATTCGAACGGCTCATAATCCGGTGGCTCCGGAGTTTTTGGATTTGTGTGACCAGATGGGGTTTTTAGTAATGGATGAAACTTTTGATACCTGGACATCAGCCAAAAACAATGGCGAAAAGGGTTACAATCGCTTTTGGACAGAATGGTGGGAACAAGATACTAGAGATATGGTGTTGAGAGATCGCAATCATCCTTCCATAGTGATTTATAGTGTGGGTAATGAAATCCATGATAATTTAGATAATCCCGAAGGATTTAAAAAATATAAAGATCAGCAAGATTTGGTTCACCAGTTAGACCCGACTAGGCCAGTTACCATGGCGCTTTTCCGACCTGCAAATTCAAAAGTTTATACCAATGGTTTTGCTGAAACGATGGATGTTGTTGGTCAAAATTACAGAGAAAATGAATTAGTGGCCTTGCACAACCAAAAACCTAATTTAAAAGTTATTGGGACAGAAAATACACATGTAATTCAACAATATTTAGCCCTTCGGGATAATCCATTTATGGCAGGCCAATTTTTATGGACAGGTTTTGATTATTTGGGAGAAGCCGATTGGCCACAAATTACAAATGGACAAGGATTATTTGATCGCATTGGAAGCTGGAAACAGCAAAGTTTGCAACGCCAAAGCTGGTGGTCTGAAAAACCAACCGTTCACATAGTTAGGAAAGAGGATAATGCAGGCGCTGGCGATTGGATCGGCAATTGGACACCAACAGATTTTGATACTTATGATGATGCAAAAGTTGCCATTTATAGCAATTGCGATGAGGTTGAGTTGTTTTTGAATGGGAAATCGCTTGGTATCAAACCTAAGCCTACTGATGATTCTCCACGATTATTTGATGTTACTTTTGAAAAGGGAACGATAAAAGCTGTGGGCAGAAATAAAAGTAAAGAGGTTGTTTCCGAAGAATTGAAAACCGCTGGCCCACCTGCTAAAATTGTGCTTTCAGTTGATAAAGCTAAAATCAAAAATACTTGGGATGAGGTAGCTTTTGTAACCGCAAAAGTTTATGACGAAAAGGGAAATATTTGTCCGAATGCCGATAACCTTATTAAGTTTACAATTTCAGGAGCAGGTGTTATTGATGCAGTTGACAATGGAAATATTGCAAGCCATGAAATGTATAAGTCACAACAAAGACACGCTTATCATGGAGTAGTAATGGCAAACATCAAAGGAAATGCAATTGGGAATATCGATGTAAAAGCTACTTCAGATGGATTAGAAGGTGGCGCTATAAAGTTAGAGGTGAAGTAAATAAAGTAAGAAATTGAATCAACATTCAGGATCTAATTATAATCATCAGCATAAAATATTAAAATGAAATCAACATCCATAAAACTGTTAACAGCTGCAGCATTACTTATTGTTGCATCAGCATTTGTTAAGCCAGAAAAACCAGCACTTCATACCATTGGCGATTCTACCGTACGTAACTCAAATAAAGAAACCTGGGGTTGGGGCACACCAATTGCCGCACTTTTTGATACCACCAAAATTCATGTAGAAAATAATGCCATGGCTGGCAGAAGTACCAGAACTTTTCTTTCGGAAGGAAGATGGGATAAAGTTTTGGAAACGTTAAAGCCTGGTGATTTTGTAACGATGCAGTTTGGGCATAACGATGGTAGCGAACCCGACACTACAAAAGCAGGCAGAAGGGGTGTTTTGAAAGGAACTGGCGAAGAAACAAAGGTGTTAACCTGGCCTGATGGAAAGGTGGAAACTGTACATACTTATGGTTGGTATATTCGCAAGTTCGTTCGCGAAACGAAGGCCAAAGGCGCCACGCCAATTGTGGTTTCTATGATTCCCAGAAATCAATTTAAAGATGGGAAAGTGCTCCGGGCTGATCAAAGCTTTGGAAAATGGGCCTCAGAAGTAGCCCAGCAAGAGCAAGCTTATTTTGTCGATCTCAACAAAATTACTGGCGATAAATATGACAAAATGGGACCTGAAAAAGTTAAAGCCTTTTTTCCCGGCGACCATACACATACCAATTTGGAAGGTGCTAAACTAAATGCACAATCGGTAGTAGAAGGAATTAAGAAATTGAAGGGCTGTAAACTGAAAAATTATTTATTGTAAATGAGCTTGGCTGTATCATCAGTTACGATTGTCATGCTGAGGGGTAATTCATTTCATGAAAATCAATATAAATGATGTTAAGAACGGTCGTCATTGCGAGGCACGAAGCAATCTCCTTTAATAAAATAATGCAAAAAATGAAATTGTGCCAAAGGCATTCCTCCGGAGCTTCTCCCGATGAAAAATCGATTTCGCCTGCCTGCCGCAGGCAGGCAATGACGGAAAGTTTAAAACGTCAATTGTAGCTTGTCGAAGGACCATCAAATTAATCACGATCTTTTGCAAAACACGACCTAACAAAAAATAGAAGTCTTAAAATTTTCACCATTATCCTTTTAAAATAAACTCTTATGAAATCGAAACAAACATATCTCACCCTTATCTTGACGAGTGCTTTTCTCGTCTTTTCTTCTTGCATGATCTTAAGACAAAAACAGAAACCAACCTTATTTTTAATTGGAGATTCTACTGTAAAAAACGGAAAGGGTAAAGGCGATGGCGCTTTGTGGGGATGGGGAAGTTTTATTGAAAATTTTTTCAATACCGAAAAAATTAATATTGAAAATGATGCCTTAGGCGGAACAAGCAGCAGGACATTTCAAACCAATGGTTTATGGGATGCCGTTTTAGCCAAGGTAAAAAAAGGGGATTTTGTGATGATGCAGTTTGGGCACAACGACAGCAGTCCGCTTGATGATACTGCCCGAGCCCGTGGTACTATAAAAGGTATCGGCATGGAAAGCAAAGATACTTTCAACCCCATCAAAAAGAAACAGGAAATTGTTTATACCTATGGCTGGTATATGCGGAAGTTTATAAACGATATCAAGGCTAAAGGCGCAACGCCAATTGTTTGCTCCTCGATTCCAAGAAATCCGGTTAAAGATGGTAGGGTAGTTTTAGTTAATGATAGTTATGCCGGATGGGCGCAAGAAGTTGCAAAGGCAGAAAACGTAGATTTTATTCCCTTAAACCAGTTGATTAAAGATAAGTATTCGGTTTTATCAGCAGATCAAATTAAAAGCTATTTCACTGAAAAGGACCACACACACACCAATGAAGATGGCGCCAAAGTAAACGCTGCACTAGTTGTGGAGGGCTTGAAAACATTGAAAAAAAATAAGCTGAAAGCTTACTTGAAGTAGAGAGGATGATTCTTATGTCTAATTGATCGTCTCGAACGCTGTTTTTCACAGCGGAGCGATCTCTTTATACAAAAACTGATTAATAAGATCTCGAACAATGCAATTTTTACTTTGAACACAGTTCAAAATCACTACGAATAAATACGGTTTAACAGGACACTACAGGTTGCCCATATCTATATTTAATGCTATTATAGTGCCCTTAACCAAATATATAGAATGCTTTAGCATTCATTTCAGATAAAATTATGCAGATAAAAGTATTGTCGTTTGCAAAATATGTAGCACTGGCTATATGTTTCCTAACCGTTTTTTCAACGAGCAGCTTCGGTCAAACCATTTCTGTTTCAGGGAAGTGGAGGTTTAAAATTGATGCTGGTGACGAAGGCGTGAATGCTAAATGGTACAATACCAAATTGCCTGAAACCATCAACTTGCCTGGCTCTATGGCAGAAAATTTAAAGGGCGACGATATTACGCTTAAAACAAAATGGACGGGAAGTATTTACGATAGTTCTTATTTTTATCATCCACGTTTGGAAAAATATCGCAAACCAGGAAACCTTAAAATTCCCTTCTGGTTAACCCCTGCAAAACATTATACAGGTGCCGCATGGTATCAGAAAGATGTAGAAATTCCGGAAAACTGGAAAGGGCAGCGGGTGGTTCTATCTCTCGAATATCCCCACTCAGAAACACGTGTTTGGATTGATGATGTGGAAATTGGCACGCAATACACCTTTGTGGTGGCACAAAATTTTGAGTTGCCAGCAAATTTAAAACCTGGAAAACACACCATTACATTGTTGATAGACAATCGGATTAAAGCCATTAATGTCGGTCAGGATTCTCACAGTTTAACCGATCATACGCAGGGAAACTGGAATGGTGTAGTGGGCAAAATGTTTTTACAGGCTGGTTCTCCTGTATATTTTGAAGATGTTCAAATTTATCCAGACTTAAAGAAAAAATCTGCAAAAGTAAAAATTGAGCTAAAGGCAGGTTCCAACATTTCTTCCAGCGGGAAAGTTACCTTATCTGCAAAAAGCTTCAACTCCAAAAATATCATTACTGTAAAGCCGATTACGGTTCCGTATCAAATTAAAAAGGGAGTGGGTACTTTAGAAATCGATTTTCCAATGGGCGATAACATTGCCACTTGGGATGAATTTGATCCCACTTTATATCGCTTAACAGCTTCTCTAACTGCTAACGATGGTAAAAAGGACACTAAACAAGTGCAGTTTGGCATGCGTGAGTTTAAGGCTGTTGGCAGAAGTTTCGAAATTAATGGTCGCCCGGTATTCTTACGTGGAACAGCTAATAATTGCGAATTTCCATTAACCGGTTATCCATCTATGGATGTTGCTGCCTGGGAACGAATTTTCAAAATATCTAAAGCAAATGGATTAAACCACATGCGTTTCCACTCCTGGTGCCCACCTGAAGCGGCTTTTATTGCCGCCGATTTAATTGGATTTTATTTGCAACCTGAAGGACCAAGTTGGGCCAACCATGGTACATCAATAGGAGAAGGGAAGCCAATTGATCAATTCATCTATGATGAAACAAATCGGATGACTAAAAACTACGGCAACTATGCCTCGTTTTGTATGATGGCTTACGGCAACGAGCCACGGGGCAGACAGGTAGAATTTTTAACAAAGTTTAATAATTATTGGAAAGCAAAAGATTCGAGAAGATTGTACACAGGAGCATCAGTAGGAGGCAGTTGGCCGGTAATTCCAAATAATGAATACATGGTTCGTGCTGGTGCCCGGGGCTTAGATTGGGGTAAGAAACCGGAGAGCATTTCTACTTACGCCAAGCAAATTGAACAATTTACAGTTCCATTTGTAGCCCACGAAATGGGCCAATATTGTGCATTTCCAAATTTTGCGGAGATGAAAAAATATACCGGTGTTTACAAGCCGAAAAACTTCGAGATGTTTCAGGAAGATTTAGCCGATCATGATATGGCCGACCAGGCCAAAGATTTTTTAATGGCTTCGGGAAAGTTACAAGCCCTTTGTTATAAAAATGAAATCGAGAAAGCTTTAAGAACCCCAAATTACAATGGTTATCAATTACTTTCTTTAAATGATTATCCTGGCCAGGGAACAGCTTTGGTTGGTGTTCTGGATGCTTTTTGGGATGAAAAAGGATACATCACCGCTAAAGAATTCAGACGTTTTTCGAACAGCACAGTTCCATTGCTTAACGTTCCCAAATTTGTTTACACCAACAACGAAACGCTAACTGCGGCTGTTCAGGTTGCTCACTTTGGCAAAGCGCCATTAAAAGATGCCAAGGTTTTATGGACTATAAAAGATGCTTCGGGAGTAACATTGGCTCAAGGCGCTTTTAGTCCGCAAACATTACCTGTTGCAAATGGAATTAGAATTGGCGATATCAAATTTGATTTGAAAACTATCCAAAAAGCCACCAAGTTAAATGTAGAGGTAAGCATTGAAGGTACCGAGTTTGCCAATGATTGGAGTTTTTGGGTTTATCCGGCAGAACTTCCAAAATTTAAAACCAGTTTTTATTATACAGACAAATTAGATGAGCAGGCAAAAAAGATATTGGATGAAGGCGGAAATGTATTCTTAAACGCGGCAGGCAAAGTAATCAAGGGTAAGGAAGTGGTTCAAACATTTTTGCCTGTTTTCTGGAATACATCTTGGTTCAAAATGCGTCCGCCGCATACATTAGGGATTCTTTGCGATCCGGCAAACCCAGCCTTTGAAAACTTCCCGACTGAAAGCTACAGCAATATGCAATGGTGGGAAATTGTAAATAAAGCGCAGGTAATGAATTTGGAAGATTTCCCTAAAGGATTTAAGCCGATCGTTCAACCGATTGATACCTGGTTTCTCAATCGTAAATTGGCTTTAGTTTTAGAGGCAAAAGTGGGTAAAGGCAAATTGATTATTTCAAGTGCCAATCTCAGTCCCGATTTGAAAGATTCGCCTGCGGCCGAGCAACTTTATTTTAGCTTGCAGCGATACATGATGTCTGAAAACTTTAAGCCTAAATATGAAGTAGCCTATAATACTGTAAAAGATATTTTCGAAAGTCCATCTAAAATTCAGTTCGATACTTTTACAAAAGATAGTCCTGACGAGTTAAAACCTAAACCAAATTCAAATTAGAAAACCTGTTGTCATAGCGCCTAAGGCGGCAATCTGAAAGCACCAACGTTGAAGAGATTGTTCCCGATATAAACCTTATGACAACCATAAATTAATAATATGAAGAAATTCACATTCCTGTTCTCCCTCATCATTGGCTTATCAGCACAGCTAGTTTTTGCGCAGAAAATTCCAAATAAAAAAGCGGTTTTAAAGGCCATGCAATTAACCAATACCTATTTCATGAACAAATGGCCCGATGCTGGTAAATCTATCATCACCAACAAAGAGCGGCCAAGTAACCTTTGGACAAGGGCGGTTTATTATGAAGGATTAATGGCCTTGTATGAAGTTAATCGTGAACAGAAATATTATGACTACGCCGTTCAATGGGGCGAAAAACATCATTGGGGATTAAGAGATGGCGTGAAAACCCGAGATGCAGACAATCATGCTTGTGGTCAGACTTATATTGACCTTTATAACATCGACAAAAAGCCAGAGCGTATAAAAGATATAAAGGCATCGATTGATATGGTGGTTAAATCTGGTAAAGTAGACGATTGGACCTGGATAGATGCTTTGCAAATGGGAATGCCTGTTTTTGCAAAGTTAGGGAATCTGTACAACGATAACAGCTATTACGATTACATGTATAAAATGTATTTGCACAGCAAAAATGTGCAGGGTGGCGGTTTATACAACCCAAAGGATGGCCTTTGGTGGCGAGATAAAGACTTCGTTCCGCCTTATAAAGAGCCAAATGGCGAAGATTGTTATTGGTCGCGGGGAAATGGATGGGTAATTGCAGCACTGGTGAGGGTATTGGATATTATGCCAAAAGATGCCGCTGGTTATGATGAATATTTGAAAACCTACCATGAAATGATTAAAGCTTTGGTTCCATTACAACGCACAGACGGATTTTGGAATGTAAGTTTACATGATCCGAATCATTTTGGGGGCAAGGAAACTTCAGGAACTGCCTTATTTATCTATGGGATGGCTTGGGGTGTTAACAAAGGTATTTTAGATCAGAAAACTTATTTGCCAATTATCAATAAGGCCTGGAATGGCATGGCAAAATACGCGGTTCAAAAAGATGGCTTCCTGGGGTATACACAGGGTACAGGCAAAGAGCCAAAAGATGGACAGCCAGTAACCTATATCAGCAATCCAGATTTTGAGGATTATGGATTAGGCTGCTTTTTACTGGCCGGTACCGAGATTTATAAATTGAAAAAATAGCAATACTCCATCACAAACACTATGTTGAAAAAATATCTGGCTTTTGCTTTTCTGTTGATCTCGTTTACAGCTTCCAGTCAAACCATTGGAAACTATAAATCGGGCTTTAAAAAAGATGGTAATGCAATTTCATTCCTAACCACAAACGGCGAGGTGAAGCTTGATTTTTGTACCCCGGAAATGTTCCGAATCAGATCAAGCTGGAACGGAAAATACGAGGCAAATGAAAATTTAATGGTCATTAAATATAGCTGGCCGAATGTTACTGCTAAAGTAGAAGAAAAGAAAGATCAGTTTACCATCTCCACAGCCAAACTTTCAATTAAAATTTATAAAACTCCATTTAAAATCGATGTTTTTGATTTGCAAGGAAAACTTTTAAGTGCTGAAAATAATGGGTCGATTGCTAAGTCTGCTTCAAAAGTTGGCGTAACCAAGAAGCTTCAGTCTGATGAGCATTTTTTCGGCTTTGGCGAAAGGATGGATTTTATGGATCGCCGGTTTAAAAAAGTTACTTTAAATGTTGGTCGTGGTAAAGGTTTGCCCCATGCCATTGGCGCCTATAATATTTTAGAGGCAAACTATTGTCCTGTTCCGTTTTTTATGAGCACAAAAGGTTATGGCATTTTCTTCCACAATTCTTTTGCCACGGAGTGGGATATGGGCTCATCAAACAAAGATCAATACAGCTTCAAAGCGGCCGATGGAGAACTGGATTACTATTTTATTTACGGACCCACTTTTCCAGAGATATTAAATTCTTATACATCCATCACTGGAAAATCGCCCATGTTACCGCAGTTTGCACTCGGTTTGCATGCCGGTACCTACAGCGGCGGAACTTGGGGACATGAAGATAAAACTTCAGATCAATACGTGGTTGAATTGGCCAGAAAATATAGAGCATTAGGGATTCCTGTTGATTTGCTTTGGCTTGATTCTACCTGGAGATTGTTTGGCGAAAAGGGTGGGAAAGGGGCTACCTCTTTCGAATGGAGGGAAACTTTCAAAAATCCAAAGGGAATGTTTGACAGTATTTATGCCATGAACTACAAAATGGTGGGATTACACCTTCGTCCGCGGTTTGATAATGCAAAGAAATTAAATCTATTGGATCAAGCACAAGCTAAAGGCTTTACCTATCCTGAAAATGGAAAACCAGGAGAATTCGTTAACTTTTTCGATGACAAAGCGACCCAATGGTGGTGGGATAACGGGGTGATGCGGGTTGCAAAATTAGGGGCGAAATTTCTTAAAACCGATGAAGGAAGTGCTTTTGGTGCACTGGCAAATGAGAGTGAAAAAGTTGGGCCAACAGGTAAAGAAGCAGAAAGACTACATAATTTATTTCCCGTAGCCTATGCCAAAGCACCTTTTTTAGAATTTGAAAAGCTTAATGGTTTTCGTGGATTGAATCAAACTCGTGAGGGTTATTCAGGTATCCAACGTTATCCTTATATTTTCGCTGGCGACTGGCCTAGTGAATGGCAGTATTTTGCACCCGTAATAAAGGCAGGCTTAAATGTTGGACTTTCAGGTGTGGGTTCATGGGCGCATTGTATGGGCGGTTTCGAACATCAGGCAGATCCTGAGTTATACATTCGTTGGGTTCAGTTTGGGATGTTTAGTCCGATTGCACTTGTATTTGGGATGGACCATCCCGGTTATAAAGAGCCCTGGAATTATGGAGAGCAGGCGTTACAGAATTTTAAAAAATATGATCTGCTACGTTACCGTTTGTTTCCATATCTATACAGCAGTATGCATCAACAATATGCAACAGGTTTGCCAATGATGCGGGCTCTGGTTTTGAACCATCAGGATGATGAAAATGTTTACGAAATTGGCGATCAATATATGTTTGGCGACAACTTTATGGTTGCCCCGGTAACTACCAAAGGTGCTATTACGCGGTCTATTTATTTACCCGAAGGCACCTGGTTTAATTATTATAATGGAGAAAAGTTTGCCGGCAAAAGTTACCATCATGTAGTTGCTCCGTTAGATACAATCCCACTTTTTGTAAAGGCTGGAAGCATTATTCCAATGCAACCAGAAATGATTTACGCTGGAGAAAAGCCTGTTGATGTGATCACACTGGATGTTTTTCCTTACGGAGATTCAAAATATGATTTTTACGAAGATGATAACTTAACTTCAAAGTATAAAGAAGGTGATTTTTCGATTACTAAAATCACATCTTCTTTAAAGGATAATCGTTTAATTATAAACATTTCAAAACCTGAAGGAAAGTATAACCCGAGTCGTCATTTTTATTTAGCAAAGATTCACTGGAATGGTAGAACAGCTCCACAATCAGTTTCCGAAAATGGGAATAGGGTGGCAAAGCTAAAATCCGTCGACTCGTTGGATAAAGCTGCTGGTTGGTACTACGATACTAAAGCAGATCTTGTTTGGATAAAATCTACTGGCAATAATGACAGGGATATTAGTTTGAAAGTAAATTAATGTAGGGATGAAAGGTAAGGACGCTTTGTATCTACCATTGATGTTTTTATTTTCGTCATTGCCTGCCTGCGGCAGGCAGGCGATCCCGATTCTTTATCGGAGAAGCTCCAGAGGAATGCCTTTGGCACAATCTCATTCGTAAAAGAGAAGATTGTAACAGTCAAGAAATACTCGCTCGCAACGACGACCGCCCTTAAAACGTCGCTCATATCGATTTTATGAAGTAGATTAACTTCTGGATGATAGTGTTGGGTTTGTTATCCTAAAACATAGAAATAAAAAAAGATGAAAATTGCATTTAAAATGAAACTTAAGCCTGGATTTAAGGATGAATATAAAACCCGTCATGATGCAATTTGGCCCGAGTTGGCTGAATGGCTCAGAGAAAACGGGATTAGTGATTATTCTATTTTTTTAGATGAAGAAACCGATACCTTATTTGCCGTACAACAACAAAATGGAAATTCATCACAAGATTTAGGCAGTACAGCAATAGTCAAGAAATGGTGGGCATACATGGCCGATATCATGGAAACGAATGCAGACCAATCTCCCATATCAATTCCATTAGAACAGGTATTCCATTTAGATTAAAAATCATGCAAACTAAACGATTCGTCTCGCTGCTTTTTATAGGCTTTTTATTTTATCATATCACTAGTGCCCAATCTGTATCTAAAAAGGAAGTAACCTGGCCTAAGATAGAGCGCCAAATGAAACCATGGACGAGGTGGTGGTGGATGGGAAATGCCGTAGATGAAAAGAACCTGAAAATTGTTTTGCAAAAATATGCTGCTGCAGGTTTGGGTGGGGTAGAGATTACGCCGATTTATGGTGCCATGGGTTATGAAAAGCAATATCTGTCGTTCCTTTCGCCCCAATGGATAAATGCATTAAAATACACTGTTAATCAGGTCAATTCGCTCGGAATGGGCGTAGATATGAATACCGGAACAGGCTGGCCCTTTGGTGGTCCGCAGGTAAAGCCAGAAAATGCTGCAACAAAATTAATTGTTCAAGAATATAAATTAACTGCTGGGGAAAAGCTGAATGAGGTAATAAAAGTAAAGGAAACTAAACAGGATTTCGCCAAGTTGCAGGCGGTTATTGCTTACGGGCCAAATGGTGAAACAGCTGATTTATTTGCTACTGTAAATCAGGATGGGAGTTTGAACTGGTCGCCGAAATCTGGTGTTTGGCAAATTTATGCAGCTTTTGCCGGTAAAACCCGACAAATGGTAAAACGTGCCGCTCCTGGCGGTGAGGGGTTTACACTAGATCACCTTGATAAACCTTCGGTAGATGTTTACTTAAAACGCTTTACCGATTCATTTCGGAATAAGCCACAGGGAATAAGGTCATTTTTTAACGATAGTTATGAAGTATATGGCGCTACCTGGACCCCAACTTTTTTCGCTCAATTTAAAAAGAACCGAGGGTATGATTTAGCCACGCATTTGAAAGATTTGGTAAGCAAAGATTCGACGAATGAAAATATTGCTCGTTTAAAGTCCGACTACCGTGAAACCATGGATGAATTGTTGCTGGAAAATTTCACAATAAATTGGACGAACTGGGCACATGCGTTAAAATCATTAACAAAAAACCAATCTCATGGTTCACCAGGCAATTTGCTTGATCTTTATGGTGCTGTTGATATCCCGGAAACCGAAACTTTTGGCTCGAGTGCCTTTGCTATTCCTGGTTTGAGGAGAGATTCTGCTGATATTAGAAACGTCGATCCTGATCCGATGATGAGTAAATTTGCATCGTCAGCAGCGCACACCGGCGGGAAAAAGCTAGTATCTTCTGAAACTTTTACCTGGCTTACCGAGCATTTTAAAACATCATATTCACAATGTAAGCCTGAAGCCGAACAATTGTTCTTATCTGGCGTGAATCATATTTTTTATCACGGTACTACAAATTCTCCTGAAAATGTGCCTTGGCCAGGTTGGCTGTTTTATGCCTCTGTTGAGATGAATCCGAACAACAGTTTATGGCCACATGCTCAGGGATTAAATCATTACATTGCCCGTTGTCAATCCATCTTACAATCGGGTACATCTGATAATGAACTGCTTATTTACTGGCCGGTTTACGATGTTTGGAACAAGGCGAAGGGATTGGATATGGCACTAAAAGTTCACGATGTGGATGAATGGCTCCATCCAAGTGCTTTTTATAAACTAGCTAAAAATCTTTCAAAATCCGGGTATTCGTTCGATTTCGCTTCAGATAGGTTATTGGCGAAAACTAAGGCAGAGAACGGAGTGCTTCGTACTGCAGAAAATGCTTCTCCTTTTAAGGTCTTGATTATCCCTTCTTGTAATTTGATGAGCCCCGAAACTTTGGATAATATCCTACAATTGGCGAACAATGGTGCAACGGTTATTTTTCAGGAATTGCCTAAAGATGTTCCGGGTTTAGCTAACCTTGAAAATAGAAGAGCTAAATTGATGGCGACTTTGTCTAAAATAGTGTTTAAGCCTTCTGCAAACGGCTCACTTAGTTATACAATAGGTGCGGGTAAAGTGCTTTTGTCTGCTGATATTTCCCAAGCGCTTTCGAATCTTGCGATCAATAGAGAAACCTTAACTGATTCTGGTTTGCAATTCATCAGAAGAAAAGTGAATAGCGATACTTATTACTATTTGGTAAACCATACTGCAAAAGATATCGATACCCAGATTCCTATAAACGCAGATGGAAAAGCGATTATTCTCGATCCACAAAGTGGGCTTATCGGCTCCGCTGCAATGCAAGGTAAAAATGTTCGTGTGCAGATTAGATCAGGAGAGGCGCTCTTTCTTAATATGTCCAAAAATCAATCCGATAACATTGCCTGGCATTATCTGAATAAAAGCGGGCAGCCATTTGCCATTACCCAACCATGGTTATTACACTTTACTGCAGGAGGACCAGAGCTTCCCTCAGATCAGAAACTAAATCAATTGGTTTCCTGGACAAAACTGAACGACCCTAAGCTAGATGCTTTCTCTGGAACTGGAGTTTACACGACCAAATTTAATTTGAAATCGAAAACGGCTAAAGAGTATGTATTAAACCTTAATCAGGTTGATGAAAGTGCCCGGGTTTGGATAAATGGACAAGAGGTCGGAATTTTGTGGAGTATTCCGTTTCAGGCCCGAATAGGTAAATACCTGAAGCAGGGAAATAATACGATCAAAATTGAAGTGGTAAATTTAATGGCCAACCGAATCCGTGATATGGATATTAAAAAAATCGAATGGCGAAAATACCATGAAATTAATTTTGTAAACATAAATTATAAAGATTTTGATGCCTCTAACTGGTCATTAATGCCATCTGGATTGATTGGCCCGGTAGTAATCACGCCTTATTTTTGATCGAATTTGATATTTTTTTACTAATAGTTAGATGAATTAGTGCTACTATTCAAACCCCAGTATTCAACTAAATCGATTTATATTAACTTTCGCCATCAGATACTTCATTTATGATAATATTTCATAATAAATGACAGGATGGTACAGGATGGGAATAACTGATAGCCTATTTATCTTTAGTCAAGTTTACTAACCAAATAATCTTTAACCAAATATTTAAAACAACGTTCGTTTAGCGAATCTATGCAATAAACTTCTACGCTCTTTCCGTTTTCATCATTTCATTTTCCGATCCTTCATAGCGTACTGTTTTGCAATTAGTTTTATGGCCGTTGGCATTCAATAAAATTATTATGAGTAAAATTTTACCAAAATTTTTAATCGTCATTTTGACATTTATTGTTATTCTGAGCAGTTGCCGGAAGAAAGAGTTTGATGAATTTTATGGTCGTCCTGAAAATCTAGGCGATCCTATCTATCAACAGCTCCAGGCAAAGGGCACTTTTACCAAATTTTTGGAATGTATAGACAAGGCTGGCTACAAGGAAACCTTAAGTACGGCCGGTTCTTGGACAGTTTTTGCACCAACTGATGAGGCGTTTAAAACTTATCTACAAGAAAATTCGCTTACAGAGATTACTGCAGATTTAGCTTCGAAGATTGTCCGTTATTCAATGATTTATGATGGAGAAAAAACGGAAAAACTGAGTGATTTTTTCTCTGTAAAAGGTTTCATCAAAAATACCGCATTTAGAAGGAGATCTGTTTATTACGATTTCGTTTATGATGAGAAAGACAACAACGGCAATCCTATCAAGGCGATTGCTACCAATAGGAATGGAATTTACTTCGCAGGCGATTTTAACAATAAAAGTATAACCTACTTCTTAGCGCCATTTATGGCTTTCTCTGGTTTATCTGCCGCAGATTATAATTTTTTCTATCCTAATATTGCTTACAATGGCAGTAACGTTGGTCCCGCTCATATTTTAGGCGATCAACAAAATATCATTGCAGAAAACGGCGTCATTCACGTGGTCGACCGCGTTTTAACGCCACCATTAAGCATTGATCAGTATGTTGGATCTAAACCAGAATACAGTACTTTCAAAAGTTTGTTAGATAAATTTGTAACATACGGCTTAAACGCAGACATATCGCATCGCTACGAAGTATTAACCGGGAAAGCAGCCAATGTATATGTGAAGAGTTATAGCACACTATTAGGTTTCTCGCCAAATAACGAAAACTTTTTGAAGGTAGATGCCAATGATGCTCAGCAAGGTTCTTACAGTGTAATTGCACCTACAAATGCTGCTGTTGATGCTTATGCAAAAAACGTATTATTAAAATACTGGAGAAAAAAAGGCGTAAATACTTTGAATGAACTTTATGTTGTTGCGCCAGATTTAATTCGCGATTATGTTAATTCTCATCTTTACAACACTACTTTATGGCCAGCTAAATTTGCCATCACTCAAAATGTTTTGGGTGATATAACCAAGCAAAGCACTACCGATATTATTGATAAACAAGTATTGAGCAATGGATTTTTCTATGGTTCTAATAAAAGCCAGGATGCTAACGTATTCTCTACAATTTATGGCAATGTAAATCTCGATCCTGATTACAATATCATGAAACAGGCATTGTTGTATTTTAATTTAACCATTCCGCTTAAAACACCTTCAATTAGATATGTAATTATTCCGATCCCCGATGTTACTTTGAAGAAAATGGGCTTCTCTTACGAACCATTTTTTGTAAGTCAGCCGATTCGTGGCGATTTGCAGGCGCTAAGACGCATTTTGCAAACACATATTATTCCATTAGGCAACAGGGCAATTCCTGATTTCAGATCTGGGTCTGGTATTTTGGAAACTTCTAATGGCGAATACATCAAATATAACCGCAACACCCTATTATCGGCAGGTACGCAAGATAGCGTAGCGGTTTCTAGACAGACCATCCCTGTTGATTCTATTAACACTACCCCTGTGAACGGTGCTGTAGTTTATGGCAAAGAGGCCTTAACCTATACCGCACTTAATGTTGGTAAACACATCGAAAGATACGGTACATTAGCTACCGACCCATACTATAATTTCTTTCAGTTTTTATTTAATAATGCTACCCTTTATAACAAAACAACTGGTGCCATATCAGGAATAACTGATGGAGTAAGTTATACCGTATTTATTCCAATAAATGAAGCTATTGTTAATGCTGTAAAAGATGGTTTGCTGCCAGGTAATGTGACTACGGGCGTTCCGAATTTCACCGCTACCGATGGTGCTTCTGTTACACTGATCAATAAGTTTATCCAATACCACTTCATCAATAAAAGTACTGTAGTAAGTGATGGCCAAAAAACAGGTGAATTTGAAACGCTTCTCAAAAGTGATTCTGGCGATGCAACAAAAATAAATGTGGTCATGAATACCACTACTACACTTTCATTGCGTGATGTAACCGGTGCAACAGTGAATGTACTATTGGGTGCTAGTGATAGAAGTAACGTACTATCAAATAGAACAGTTATCCACCAGATCAACTCTTATCTAAAATATCAATTCTAACCAACATGACTAAGAAATATACATATAGTATTTTTATTTTACTATGCTGTTTGCTGTTGTCTTCTATCGCATCTGCACAGCAAATCAATTATGTGAAGGGGAAAGTAATCGACAAGAAAGATCGCCAGCCCATTATTGGTGCCTCTGTAACCATTGTAGATAAAGACCGCAGGGTAATGAAAGGCGTTTCCACTGATATTGATGGAAACTATTCACTTCCAGTTAATGATAAAACTTATAGGATCATGGTTTCCTACATTGGCTATAAATCTACGGCACCTATTGCCATTGATAAAGCAGTGATCAATTTTCAATTAGAATCTGCAGACAACCAAATGGAGGAAGTTCAAATTGTATCGCGGGCTAAAACGGATAACGGGAGTGGTATGAGTATCGATAAGCGAGATCAAACCTCGGCAGTAGGTACCATCAATGCAAAAGAATTGGAAGATATGCAAGCTGCATCAATTGATCAGGCTTTGCAAGGAAGGTTAGCGGGTTTAGATATCGCGGCCAGTAGCGGAGATCCAGGTGCACCCATGCAGATCAGGATTCGGGGTACATCGTCAATCAATGGTGCGGTAGATCCTTTAATTGTGGTAGATGGTATGCCTTACGACATCACTATTCCATCTGATTTTAACTTCGCTACATCAGACGAAAATAATTATGGTCAGCTTTTAAACATTGCACCATCTGATATCAAAGACATCAGCGTTTTAAAAGATGCTGCTGCAACCGCGGTTTGGGGTTCGAGAGCTGCAAACGGCGTATTGGTAATTAATACTAAAAGAGGTGTTTTGGGTCCTCCTAGCATTTCGTACAACTTCAAAGGTTCTTATTCAAAGCAGCCAAGTGCGATACCAATGTTAACGGGTAATCAATATTCCTCGTTAATTTTAGAAGAGTTTTACAATGCGGGCAGACAATTTGCTACTTCTGATTTTGCAAAACAGTTTCAGTACGATCGCAACGATCCTTACAATTACTACAATTACAGCAATAACACCAATTGGTTAGAAAGCATTACCAGAATTGGTTATCTACAAGATCATAACTTATCGATCTCGGGTGGTGGTGAGAAAGCAAAATACCGTGCATCAGTCAATTATTTTAATCAAAATGGTACAACTGTTGGAACGAGTTTGGGTCGTTTAAGTGCAAGGGTAAATTTAGATTATACCGTATCAACCAAGATTCGTTTCAGTGCAGATATCGCTTACACCCACATTGATAACAAAAACCTTTATCCAAGTGGATCAAGAGACGCAAATGTGAGAGATGTGGCTTATACCAAAATGCCTAATCAGGCCGTGTATGAGTATGACGAATATGGAAACATTACCTCAAACTACTTTAGTCCGGCTACAACCGCACAGGGAGGCTTTGTATACGATTTTGCAAATTCCCGTGTTTTAGGAACCTATAATCCGTTGGCTATGGCGCTCGCAGCAAGTAATCAGCAATTGGGAGAGCGGATAATTCCTAAATTTAGTTTACAATATCAAATCATCCCTGATAAGTTGAGATTAAATGCAAATTTCCAGGCTGATATCAATAATACAAAAGTTAAAAAGTTTTTACCTCAAGTAGCCACAGGTCGTCCATTCTCTGAAGCTGTAGTGAATTATGCCGGAGATTCTGATGGTGATTCGTTTACTATGGCTACCAATATCACTTTGGCATATACGCCAACATTGGGCAAAAACCACGATTTAATCACTTTTGCCAGATTTGATAGTAACGACAGCAGAAGAACAGGACAAGGAATGTTTGCAACCAATACAGCTTCTTCCTTTTTAGCCGATCCTTCCATTGATGGCAGAACGAATCAAACTGGCTCCGCTTATTCTTCATTTTCGCAAAGCCGTTCTGTTGGTTTATTAGTAAGTGCGCAGTATAAATTCATGGATCGTTATATTGTAAATGGTGGAGTTAGGGGAGATGGAAACTCTAAATTTGGCCCTAATAATCGCTACGGTTTATTTCCATCGGCATCTGTTCTTTGGAGAATTTCTGGAGAGCCATTCATGAAAAACACTACTAAATACATTGATAATTTAGCTTTAAGAGCAAGTTATGGTGTGGTTGGTAATGCTCCACGAAACGATTATTCTTACTTCAATACTTACCAGAATTATGGTTTCAGTTACTTAGGATCGTCGGGTGTATATCCATCTAATATTGAATTATCAGATTTAAGATGGGAAAAAGTAACGCAGTCTAACGTTGGTTTAACGGTGGTTTTATTAAAGAATTCATTAAATATGGATATTGATGTTTACCGCAAACGTACAACTGATTTATTTTATAATGGCATCGCTATTCCTACCTACAATGGTTACTCCGGAGTAGATATGAATGTGGGTACAATGGATAACCAGGGATGGGAATTCAGTTTGTTTTACACGCCAGTCAAATTAAAGAAACTTCGTATTGATGTGAATTTTAACATTTCACACAATGAGAATATGATTCGTGAGATCTCGCCATTGGTGCCTAGAGAAAATAACGCTCGGATAACTACCAATAACGCTTTCAAGGTTTATTTGCAGGAAAATAACCCATTTGGTTCATTCTATGGATTTAAATTTAAAGGTGTTTATGTTGATAAAAATTCAACAATTGCCCTGGATGAAAACGGTAATCAGATCGTAGGTCCGAATGGCCAGCAGATATTTATGCGTTTCGCTTATCCATCTATCGATTATGTTTTCCAGCCAGGCGATGCCATGTATGAAGATATTAATCACGATGGAAATATCGATTATAAAGATATTGTCTATCTAGGTAATGGTAACCCTAATTTAACTGGTGGTTTTGGTACGGCAATCACTTTTAATGGTAACCTGCGCTTAGGTGCCAACTTTACCTACAGAACGGGGTATCAAATCATCAACGGAACAAAAATTAATACCACCAGTATGTACGGTTTTAATAATCAAAGTACAGCAGTGCTACGCAGATGGAGGGCAGAAGGTGATATCACCGATATTCCTCGTGCTACTTATGCAACGGGTTATAACTTTTTAGGATCGGATAGATATGTGGAAGATGGTTCTTATTTGCGTTTGAGAAGTATCACCCTAAAATATGATTTCAGCAAAAATTTATTGAGACGTATCGGGGTAAGGGGTTTAAGTGCCAATATCATGATGGAAAATATCTTAACCTTCACCAAATATACCGGACAAGATCCCGAGGTTCCTGTTAAGTTATCTACCTTTTCAACAGTAGTAGATAACTCTACCACACCTCCGATAAAAACAATCACCCTAGGTTTAACAGCAAACTTTTAATCAGCAAAAAATGAAAAAAATTATATATAGTGCGGCTGTTGTCATGGTGCTGATCATGTCGAGCTCATGTAAAAAATGGTTGGATACACAACCTCGTGATGGCATCACCAGACAAGGTTTTTGGAAAACCAAAGAAGATATTCAGGCTGCAGTAGCCGGTTGCTATGCGTCTTTGCTGGCGCCGCCTCCTGGGGTAAATGAGAGATCTTTAATCGAAAACATTTTTGTTTTTGGTGAGATAAGAGCCGATATGATTGATCCGGGACCTGGAGCCTTAAATGATGAAACTGATATTTTTAATGTAAATATTACGCAAAGCAATTCATTGAGTCGCTGGAATGCATTTTACCGCACCATCAATTTCTGCAACACGGTTATTGATAATGCACCATCGGTTCGTGAAATCGATCCAACGCTTAGTGTAGAACAGCTTAATGCCTATTTAAGTGAAGTGTTAACGTTAAGAAGCCTGATGTATTTCTATCTGGTAAAAAGCTATCGCGATGTGCCTTTAAAATTAACGGCAACCACAAGAGATACCGATTTACAAGATTTGCCTAAAACATCGGCAGCAGCCATTTTAACTCAAGTTGTAAACGACTTAAAAAAAGCGGAAGCTGGGGCAGTTACTACTTTTGGCAATACGGTAACAGATAAAGGCAGGGTGACCAAATTTACTGTAAATTCAGTGTTGGCTGATGTTTACCTGTGGATGGACAATTACGAAGGCTGCATTCAGGAATGTAATAAAGTAATTAATTCGCAACGTTTCGCCTTACAGTCAGCAGCCTCTTCGTGGTACTTCAACGTGTTTTTTAACGGAAGTTCTATCGAAACGGTTTTTGAGTTCAATAATAAGTCGTCCGTTAGCAGTCCTTTGTTTAATGCATTAGGAAGATCTCCTAAAAGATTTTTGGCTAGTTCATACCTGGGTAGTGATGTTTTTATTCCTGATGATGTTGACCCAACCAGGTTTTATGATATTAGAGAAGAAGCCTTTTACCGAGGTTCGGATTTAGCGGTTGTTAAATGGGGAACCGATGCCGTAACATTCATCAACTGGCAGGTTTACCGTATTTCTGATTTGATGCTAATGAAAGCTGAAGCCCTTGCCGAAACCAGCAGAGGTGCAGAGGCACTTGCTTTAATTGAAGAAATTAGGTTAAAAAGAGGAGCCGTTGTAGCCACTTCGCAAACGGTAGATCCTGGCGATAAAGATGCAATATCTGATTATATCTTAGCTGAACGTGCCCGAGAATTTGCATTCGAAGGAAAACGCTGGTACGATCTTCTTCGCATAGCGAAACGCGATAATTACAAACGACTTGATCTTTTATTAATTATAGTGGCTCAAACCGTTAACCCAGCACTACAACAATCAGCAATTACTAAGTTTAGAGACGTTAACAGTCACTATTTTCCAATTCATGAGGCAGAACTTTTTGCTGATCCTCAACTTGTTCAAAATCCATTTTACACCAAATAATAGCATGATGAAAAATAATTTAAATGGCCGCAATGCAATCATCATGATGGTTGTGTTAGCTTTTACATTTGTATTTATAAATGCTTGTAAAAGAGAATCGCTTACTTTAACAACTACAGATGATGTAAATATTACAGGATATCTAGACCGCTATCCTGATCAGTTTTCCATGATGAGACAAATCATGGACCGATCTGCCACAACAGGTTTTTTAGGTGCCTACGGAAAATACACCTTGTTTACGCCAGATAACGTGGCCGTAACGGCATGGCTAAAAGCAAAAGGAAAAGCTGCGGTTGCAGATTTAACGGTAGATGAAGCCAGAGATATGATTAAGTTTCATATTCTGCCTGATACTGTAGCAACGAACCGTTTTACCGATGGCAAGTTACCGCAGATAACATTGTATGGTCAATATCTTCAAACAGGTGCAGTTAACCAAGGCGGGATAAGTAGTTACGTGGTAAACAAGATTGCCAAATTAACAAAGTCGAATATTAGAGTAGGCAATGGAATTATCCATGTGTTAGATCATGTACTTGTACCAGCAACTTTAACATTAGCCAAAAGTGTTGAAGCCAATTCTCGTTACAGCTATTTTACTCAGGCCTTAAAAGAAACAGGGTTTTACGATTCACTAAACATTGATGGCGCTGCAGCGAAAGATACCACACGTCGCTTTCAAACCTTAATTTTAGAGTCAGACTCTGCTTTGAAAGCTGCAGGATATTCGAGCTACGCTAGTTTTAAAAGCAGATATTCAAAAACGGGAGATCCTAAAAATCATGCTGATAGTTTATGGTTATACATGGCTTATCACATTTCTACAGGTCCGTCTTACACACCTGATATCATTAGCTCGCCAGCAATTTATACATTGGCACCTAAAGAGGTGATCACAACCAAATTTTCTGGACAGAAAATTTTGCTGAATGAAGATGAATTTAATGGAGTAGTAGAACCTGGTGTTGAACTAAATAGAACCTTTAGCGATGTAACGGCGTCAAATGGCGTATCGCATGAAGTGAAAAAACCATTTGCAATAAAAGTGAGGGTACAATCTGCCGTTTATTTTGATGTTTCTGATCATGCAGATTTGAGAATTAACCCTAAGTGGAGAGGTGCAGCTGCGGGAACAATACCTCTTAACGCAAACGGCTTAAGCACGGTAAATGGCTTACAGTTTGGAAACGACCTTTCTAAAGTAACTCAGCCAAATAATTATGAAAGGGTAATCGTACCGAATGCAACCCGTAAGTATGCATACAACGATTTTTTCAATCTATCGATGGGAGCAAGTACAGCAAGGCTTCAATACATCGACATCCGCACGCCGATGTTGGTAAAAGGAAAATACAAAATATGGATATGTTATGCTCAAAACGGAAATTCAAACTTATTTCAAGTTGGTGTGGATGTCGGTAGGCCAGGGGAACAAATTCTGCCAAATTTAGTCGATTTTAGACAATACTTGGGTTCTTCCGGTATTAGTGCAACAACGGCCACGCTACCATCAGCAGATGCTTTAATGTTAACTAACGGTTACAAACGTTACATGGCAACAACTGCCGATTTCCAGGGTACAGCAAGGGGAGAAGTTTCTATAAACGGTTCTGGATGGGATCAACTCGTTGGTCGACTTGCGGGCACAGCCGATATTCAAACTACCGACAGGCACTGGGTAAGGTTAACGGTAGTAAGCAACGCCGGTCTTAGTAATGCAACCTATTTGGATATGATTCATTTTATTCCTGTTGATGCCGACCAGAATTATCCACGTTTTTCAACCTTTGGAACAGTGTTTAACCGCCCATAACTTATTAAGCCGGGGTGGCAACACTCCGGCAAACGAATTCTAACCAAAAGAAAATTATCAATGAAAAGAAATATACTTCACACCATATTGCTGCTTAGTACCATTTTTTGGCTAAGTGCATGTAAAGACGTATTGGAAGAGCATACAGAAATTGTGAATGTTGATAACACGATCGACGTTTTTCAGAAACTATCTGCGCAATCTAATTTAAGTAAGTTCAGTGATTTTGTACGCAGTACAGGTTACGACAAACTGTTGGCATCATCTCAAAATTATACGGTTTGGGCACCAACAAACGACGCGTTAAATTCTTTAGATGCTGCAATTTCATCCGATCCGGCAAAGCTAAAAGATTTTGTAGCGAACCACATAGCTTTAACTACTGTGATGGCTCCAAAAACCGCTTCAGATACTTTACGCATTCAGTTGATCAATAAAAAATTCGCTACACTGGTAGGCAACACATTTGAAGAAGCTGCTGTTACAGGTGGTGGTCAATTTGTTAAAAACGGTGCGTTATACACCATTGATAAAGCTGTTCCAACTAAACTTAATGTATGGGAGTACATGTTAAGCAGTGCGGATGCACCACTGCAGACTAACTACATCAGCAATATCTCATCAATGGTTATTGATACCGCTAATGCAGTGATCATTGGTTATAATAATTCGGGTAACCCGATTTTTGCAGCCAATCCACCAATGGTTTCCAGAAATTTGTACTGGACTACCGTGGCCGATCTTCGAACCGAAAATCAACAGTACACGTTTTTTATGCTTCAGGATGCTGCTTTCAATAGTGAAACAGCAAAGCTTACGCCATACTATTCTCTTTTCGATAAACTGGGATTAGTAAGCGACTTCACCGTGAAAGGCTTATATACCGCAGATAAATTGCCTGATACGTTGCTTTCAACACGAGGCGTTAAAATTCCTATCAGTAAAGCTGCAATAGTAAAATCTTACAAAGCAAGTAACGGAATTGTACATGTAATGAGTGCACTTCCTTTTAGACTAAAGGATAAAGTACCTACATTCAAAATTGAGGGAGAACTTCCTTTTAGTTTCAGAATAAACAGGGATGGAAATACGCTATACAGAACTAAATTAGATAATAAGGGAGTTCAATATAAAGATATTGAGGTTTATGACCACAGCGTATCAGAATATTACATCAGGTACTTAAGAAGTAACGTGCCGGTGGCTAAATATAAAGTTTATGCCCGGGCAGTTGCAGGTGCCGCAGGCGATGCACAGGTTGCAGCATTTACACAGCGCTATCATATCTTCAACCCATTAACCTCTACGCCAACAGCTCCTGTTTATGATTTATTCGCCATTCATAATGTAACGCCACTCAATTATGATGAGGTTTACATGGGCGAATTTACGCCTAAGCAATTCGGGTTATTAGATCTCAGGTTAACCAGTGCCGCTAGCACAGCTAAAAATGTAAGTACGCTCATATTGGATTATTTGAGATTTGAACCTATTCTTCCATAATCTGAATTATAAATTGACTATGTATAATTTTACCATCGTAAAAAAAAGAATTTCACTTACACTGTTCGGAATGATGTTTGCTACTGCGGTTTTTGCGCAGACAGATACCACCACAACAGATACAAGTAAGTACAGCACCGATACCACAACGGTTAAAGTGAAAGTTAAAAAGCTTGTCGGACAGAAAATAACCGGCATCGTAGTAGATGGCGCAACCAATAAACCTGTTACCGGTGTAAAATTAACCGTAACAGATTTTTCTGGTGCCCTAACCGATGATAAAGGTCGCTTCGCGATTACTGTTCCAGATTATAATGCAACAATCACCATTAGTAATATTGGTTACCACACCAAGTTGCTGGCTGTTCACAAAGGTAAACTCGCAACGATTAAAATTTACCCGAGCTCTTTTGCTTCCGTGTTTACCGAGGTGGTGTTGCCATCGGGTACCCAAAACCTGGCCAGAACTTCATCAGCTATTTCTTATGCCAATCCGCAAGGTGGCTGGACAGTAAATGCAGAAACGCCTGACAGTTATTTGCAAGGAAGAATGGCAGGGTTAAATTCTATTAGAAGATCAGGAACCCCTGGAATTGGAGCCGATTTATTCGTTAGAGGCTTCACTTCACTTTATGCAACCAATCAGCCTTTGTACGTGGTTGATGGAATGATTTTCGACGCCAATTCTTATGGCTCTTCTTTAACTGCAGGGCACCGCAATAATCCGCTACAGTTTATTGATGTTCACGATATTGAAAGTGTGAGCTTAATTAAAGATGCAGCAGCGGCAGCAGTTTATGGAACCAAAGCTGCCAATGGGGTAATGATTATTACCACCAACCATGCTAAAGATTTGGCTACTCAAATAGATTTTGCGGCCTATAGCAGTATCAACCTGGTGCCAAAAAAACTTTCGGTAATGAATGGAGGTGATTTTAGAACTTATCTTTCTGATATTTTGCAAAGCCGTGGTTTGAGCAATAGTGCTATTGCAGCATTGCCTTACATGAACGATGATCCAAACCAAGCCACCAACCCAACTTATGCCATGTATCACCAAAATACCGATTGGCAAAAAGAAGTTTTCAAACGTAGTTTCAATCAAAACTATTTTCTTAAAGTAAGTGGTGGTGATAACATCGCTAAATATGCACTTTCTGCAGGTTACTCGAAAAATAAAAGTGTTATCGATTCAACGAATAACACAAACTATCACATGCGCTTCAACAGTGATTTAAATTTAACGAAGAAGCTTCAGGCAAGTACAAATTTATCTTTTAGCTATACGGAGCAAAGCTTAAAAGACCAGGGGATTGCTCCACGTACCAACCCAATATTTTTATCGTTGGTAAAAGCACCTTTTCTTGCCAAAAATGAAATTAGTGCTACCGGCGCAGTTTCTCCAAATCTTGCAGAGGCGGATACACTAGGGGTAAGTAATCCCAGAGCATTAATAGAAAAGGGATTGAATCAGAAGAAAGCTTACCGTTTCTTTGGTAACATCGTGTTCAACTATGAATTCAATAAAAATTTCAAAATATCTAATTTAACCGGCCTAACGTACGATAAAACACAGGAAACTTTGTTTATCCCTCGTAAAGGCGTAACAAATGAGGTGTTAGAAAATACCATCGGCGATAGCAAGTTGGGTTCTCAAGTAATTCGTTATTCAAACGTTTTTAATGATTTTCGCTTCGCATTCAACAAAACATTCGCCAAAGATCACAACTTAAAAATGAGTTTGGGTACGCGTTATTCAAAAAATTCTAGCGAACAGGATTTTGCCATAGGTTACAATTCTGCAACTGATGTGTTGATTAGTATTGGCAACAGTAATGCTGCCCTACGATTTTTTGGTGGAGACATAGGCAATTGGAGTTCTCTAAATACCTACTTCACTACAGATTACAGTTATAAAGACAAGTACTTTTTAAGTCTGGCTGTAGCGGCAGATGCCTCATCACGTTTTGGTAGAAGTGATGGTACCACATCAGCAAGTAAAAGTGGTTATGGATTAAATTTATTTGGTGGCAAAACGGCTCTTTTACCGGCGTTAAGCGGTGCCTGGATTGTATCATCAGAAGATTTTATGCAAGGTTATAAAGGTGTAGATCTACTGAAACTTCGGGCTAGTTATGGCATTGTAGGGAATGATGATATCGGAAACTATAATAACAGACAATATTATGTTTCGCAAAATTTATTGGGTCTCCAAGGTGTGGTTCGCGGCAATGTGGCCAATCCAAATATCCAGTGGGAACGTGTAGCCAAGTTTAATGTTGGCGTAGATGGTTCCTTTTTTAATGAGCGTTTAAGCATGAGTTTGGATTATTATGTACATACCACCAGTAAAATGCTAAATTATATTCCGGTTACTTCAATTGCTGGTGTAGATTCTTACGTTGATAATCAAGGAGGTATGCAAACCAATGGCTTTGATTTTGGTTTGAATGCCCGTGTAGTAAACAAAAAAATAAAATGGGATTTAGGCATTAATCTAGGCCTATACAGAAATAAAATTCAAAGTTTATCCAATGGAAACGATATCGTTACCAGTTATGCAAACGGCACATACTTAACAAGAGTTGGCGAAACAGCTAATTTATTTTACGGTCAGCGCACCAATGGTGTTTACGCTACGGATGCCGAAGCTACAGCTTCAGGATTATCTATTGTAAATAGTGCAGGGGTAACCGAACCCTTTAAAGGTGGCGATATGAGGTTTATCGATACCAATGGCGATAAAATCATCAACGGAGCTGATCGAGTAGTGATTGGAAATCCAAATCCAGATCTTTTTGGAAGTTTCAATAATACCGTTGGATACAAAAACTGGACACTGGATGTATTGGTTTCTTTCGTATTAGGAAGTGACCTTTACAACTACACACGCTCTGTGCTCGAATCGGGAAATGCTTATTACAACCAATCAGAAATTATGAGAAACCGTTGGAGAGGCGAGGGGCAGATTACCAATGTACCTAAAGCCAGCTTTGGCGATCCGATGGGCAATGCTCAGTTTTCTGATCGTTGGATTGAAGATGGTTCGTACCTGCGTTTACGTTCGGTAAATTTAACCTACAACGTGCCTTTAAAAACGAAAGCGATTAAATATGCTAGAATTTATGCCACCGGAAATAATTTACTTACCCTAACCAAATACCTGGGCTACGATCCTGAGTTTAGCGCTACTGGAAGTATTTTCACTCAAGGTGTAGATACCACTTTAGAGCCACAGTTCAGATCGGTTCAATTGGGTGTTAGAATTGGTTTATAATTGATAATTGATAAAAAGATGAAGATGGATTTTAATAAAAAAGTTATTGCCCTTTTAGCAGTAGCCCTGCTTGCAACAGGTTCATGGTCTTGCAAAAAAATAATAGATGAAGAGCCAGAAGCGACGCTTGATATATCAAATGCTTACCGAAATTCTACTGACGCCGATGCCGCAGTGATCGGTATTTACGGTCAGTTCCTGGGTTTACAAAAAACATATATCCTTCAAAATGAGTTGAGAGCTGATTTGGTAAACGTTACAGCAAATGCCGATCCTTATTTAAAACAACTGGCTAACCACAGCGTTACTAAAGATAATCCTTACATAGATCCGAGGCCATATTACAAAGTAATTTTAAACTGTAATGACGCTTTGAAGAATTTCCAATTGATGCGGGACGACTTCCGCATGAGTGTGGATGATTACAACAAACACTACTCTGATATTGGCGCATTAAGGAGCTGGATTTATCTGCAGTTGGGGATTCAATATGGTAGCGTTCCCTATATTACAAATCCGGTAGAGAATGTAGAGGATATTAAAAACCTGTCGGCATATCCACGTATTTCTTTTGAGGAGCTTTTAACAAAACTTATTGATTTTACTGAGAAATTACCTTACAAGGAAGTGTACGCTTACCCAACAGGAAATCCATTGGTGATTACAATAGATGGAAACAATACACAAAAGATATTTATTTGTAAACCATTTGTACTTGGTGATTTATATTTGTGGAGCAATAACTATTTAAAAGCAGCAGAGAATTATAGTAAGATATTGAACGTTGAAAACAACAATACTAATATTAACATTGCTTTTGACTCCTATAAAGTAGTTTATTATGGAAATTCTGCCTACAATGATCAGGCCGTACGCTATGCGAAATATCAAGACGAAAGTACTTTGCTGTATGATCAAGGCTGGAAAAGCATGTTTAGTGCTCAGAACACCAATAACGTATGGAATTCAGAGTTTTTCTGGGGTATTCCTTACAGTTCGAGTTTCAAGCCGGGTAATCCGATGATCGAGTTGTGTTCTCCAGTATATGGTAAATACCTGATAAAACCGTCAAAAGCCGCTATCGATAATTGGAATGCGCAAAGACAGAACAGTGGTATTCCTTACGATGCGAGAGGTAGACTATCTTATGAAACTACTGCTTCGGGACCGGCCATTACTAAGTTAACAGATAATGTTATCCCAGTTACAAACCTAAACAAAGGAGGTAAATGGGGTATTTATCGTGCTGGATTATTGCATTTACGTTATTCGGAAGCGGCTAATCGTGATGGTAAGAGCAAATTGGGTTGGGCATTATTAAACATCGGTATTGCCAATACTTTTTACACCGGTACACGTTCATCAGCTGGAGCACCTACGCCAGTGTCATTTGATGAAATCAATACCATGCAAACGCCTTATCCGGCACCGTACTATCTGGATGCCAGAAATAATAATGATTATAAAAGCCCATGGTACCGTAATACAGGTATTCGTAACCGGGCTGGCCTAACTCCGCTTGATGCAAGTTTGCAAACCGATATGATTGGTTTAGAAGGAAAGCTGATTGATGAAGGTGCTTTAGAATTGGCTTTCGAAGGCAATCGCTGGCCAGATTTAGTGCGCATAGCCCGACGCCAAAATAACCCTGCTTTTTTAGCGGAAAGGGTTTACCAAAAGCTTTTAAAAGATGGAGATCCAGCAGCTAGTGCAGCTAGAGCAAAGTTGCTAAACCCTGAAAATTGGTATTTACCATTTGAATGGAAATAAACACGAAGATTCAATCTAAAAACCTTCATCAGCAATGAAGGTTTTTAGATTGAAAATTTTTTATATAAATAATATATTTATTAGTAAAAAATAACTTAGATTTGTCTAACGTTTTAAATTGGCTTTGAAGGAAGTGAAATTCTGAAAATAAGCAAGGCTCTTTAACCAAATATTCATCAAAAGCAAACCAACAGCACTCATCTGGTTTCGATTTTTAAATATGAATTTCTGGAAATAAAGAGCATAACTGCATCACGTTATATACAAGATAATTTCAGTCGTAGAGGCTGCAAACATAAAAAATTACCTGACTCATAACAGGTATATATTTGGTTAGAAAAGGGGACAGTTCCGGATGGATTGTCCTTTTCTGTTTTTAAAGGTTTTATAAAAAAAAAATCTATCCCCCTGCTAATTATCCAACTGCTTTTAAATGAAAGCTTTGTGTTTTTATTAAGAATATTTATCTTTAACATTAATCCAAAATGATATGAGAAATAATTTTCTAGCCTTTGTAATGATTTGTTGCTTCTTTTCCTGTAAAAAAGACAACAATGAAACTACTACCGAAACAATAAAAGGAAAATGGTCAACCGGCGGCTACGATATCATCCTCTACAATTCATCGGGAGAAGTGGTTAGCCATTCCGTTGCAGACGCCATTAAAACTTATTGGACCTTTGATCAAAGTCAAATTAAATTATTCAACGATGTCAATGCCGATGTTAGAACATCAAATTATAAAGTGCTCAATACGGTGGGTACAAGATCGCTTATCATTGAAAATGCTGCCATTGCCACCTTCAATAACTGGATAGTTGATGAGAAGTCGAGCAATGTGATGGTCATTTCCGCACAAATTAATGATAAGGCCCAACTCATTTATGGAAAAAATCAGGTAGCTGCCAAGGGTGTAAAGACTATATATTTAAGCAGAGAACCATAGTTAGGGCACAAGTCGTTTAGCCTAGGTTTCGCATTCTTCAAATGGCAGGATACTACAGGACGCAATTCGTTGCCCATTTATTGATATTTGAAATGGGTCGATTTAATGTTGATCCCTAACCAAATATGAAATATTTAATAGCCGTTATCCTTCTCATCACTGCATTAAAGCTTAATGCGCAAGAATACGACATCACTAAGTTTGGCGTAAAAGCAGATAGCAACATCGTTCAAACCAAAGCCATACAAAAAGTAATCGATCGAGCGGCCTCAGGAGGTGGAGGAAAGATTGTGATACCTAAAGGCACTTTCTTGACTGGTGCTTTGTTTTTCAAAAAGAAAACAAAATTGGTTTTAAAAGAAGGTGCGGTACTAAAAGGGTCAGATGATATTAATAATTATCCATTTATTCCATCGAGAATGGAAGGGAGAAGCCTGAAATATTTTGCGGCAGTTGTAAATGCGTATCAAGTGAACGATTTCAGTATCGAAGGACCTGGAACTATTAATGGCAATGGATTAAAATTTTGGAAAACTTTTTGGTCGCATCGCGATTCGCTTCGCAAAATTGGAAAGGAAAGTACCAATTTGGAAGTGAGCAGGCCTAGATTAATTTTTATTTGGGGAAGTGACAACGTCAAAATTCAAAATATTAAACTTCGCAATGCCGGCTTTTGGACAACACATTTCTACAAATGCAATAACATTTTGGTAGAAAATACTGATATCCGATCGCCATATCAACCCGTTCCTGCGCCAAGCACCGATGGAATTGATTTGGATGTATGCAAAAACGTGGTCATCAGAAATTGCTATATCTCTGTAAATGATGATGCTATTGCTATCAAAGGAGGTAAAGGACCAACCGCTCATCAGCTGCCAGAAAACGGAACGGTAGAAGATGTATTAATTGAAAACTGCACTTTTGGAAACTCACATGCGGTGCTTACCTTGGGCAGTGAATGTGTACATGCCAACAACATTACCCTCCGCAACTGCGTAATGGAAAATAATTGTCCGATTTTGAACTTGAAGATGAGAGGCGATACTTTTCAAATTTATGAAAACATTACCATTGACAATATAACCGGCAAATGCGGTTCGGTAATTAGCCTCAATCCCTGGAAGCAGTTCTTTGATTTAGCAGGCAGCACTGAACAACCTTTTGGCACCATTAGGAATATCAAAATGAGCAATATTAAAGTAGAAGCCAATAAATTTGGTGAAATGAACGGCAATCCCCTGGACAAACTTTCTGGTTTTGCCTTTCAAAATTTGCAGATCACTACTAAAAATTCAGTACTTAAAACTAAGTATGATGATGTTAAATACGAAAATGTTATTGTGAATGGTGAACCATTGGTGGTGAAAAAGTAATTGTTTTTGTTTTAATATTTGATAATCTATAGTTTATAAATTTTTATTTGATCCAAAACAACGTTCTCATCCAACGCTTTAATGGTAATGGAATGGTTGCGTTGTTTATTGTCCAACCTGGTAAGAATTATACGTTTGGCTTGATTGGTTAAAACATTGATTTTCCATTCTTCATTTCGGTCGCTGGTATGGTAATCCACAATTTTTGGAACCTGGTCATCAATTCTGATTTCAAACCGAATCAATTTTCCTTCGACCGGTAAATTCGGAGCAAGTGCTACTTCCACCCTTATCGAATCCGTTGCAGGGCTATTAAATTCATAAACTGCGTGATCTCCTTTTTTGATAGATACCGCTCCACCTTGGTAACCTAAGCCATGTGATACAGGTTTTGTACCTTCAAATTTTACGAATTGATTTCCATTGAATGTTGCAAAAGGGGCTTGGAAGGTTTTAAGCGGAGTCGCCGACCTTACTTGCGGTAATTTTTGAAAAACTGCAAGATTTCTGGGTTTGAAATCCATCATGTTTTTCCATTTTCCATTCGCCAAAGTCGTATACTTAGTCGTGAGTTTTCCAATGGAATCATAAGCTGCATCGCTTTGCGACCAATTCGCACGACCATGTCTGGCAAGTTGCGCATATAGCAGCTTTTTGTTTATCTCGGCTGCTCCACGTACGGGATATTCAATCAATTCAAACCAGGAATTTTGCTTGTCGGCTGGTATAGCTTTAGAAAGCTGGACTACTTTTTCGGCAATTCTATCATAATCCGCGATACGGTTTTTTATTTCCTGCTCGCTCCAGGGTAAATCTGCAACTTCTTTAAATTTCGGGTCGGTTTCCTCAGTTCGCGTGTTGCCCATAAATTCGGGTTTTCGGATATAGGCCAAACGATAGTATTCATTCATCACGGCTAGCAAATCAGCAGCATATTGCTGGCCAAACTCTCTTGTAAGCCATGTTTTTAAATGTTGATCCAATCCTTTTTTGTTATCTTCAATCGAATCGATATTCCAAGCCATGTCCAAAAACAGTTCGGTTAAATATTCCCCCGGCTTGATATCACCAACGTTTAGGATCCACATGTCTTTAGCACCTTTATCATAAGCGAGCTTCATTTGCGTGTAAATTTGCGCAGGATGATTGGTAGACAGCCAAAGGTAATCATGCGGGCGACCCCAGTAAGAAATGTGATAGTAAATCCCATTTCCGCCTTTGCGGTTCCGCTCTGCTTCGGTAGGGAAGTGGCGGATATAGCCATAATTATCATCTGTCCACATCAAAGTCACATCATCAGGCACTTTAAGGCCCATGTTATACACATCCAAAACCTCTTTGTAAGGAATAAAAACCTGAGGAACTTTAGTCAAATCAGGATTTAAATTCTCACTGATCATGCTACGTTGATCTTTAATTATCGAGGTGATGGCATCAAATTGTTCCTTTAAAGTATTTGCCCCTTGCATTTTTCCATCGTGAACCCCTCTAATTCCTAAGGTGTAAATGTTGTCAGAGTTTTTAAGGTCCTTCACTCGGGTTTCCCAAAAGCGCAATACATTTTCACGGTTATTTACATAGTCATAATTGCCTTTACCATCAATTTTCCATTCTGTATTGGCACTCCGCATCATCGGTTCACAATGTGATGAACCAACAACAATTCCATATTTATCAGCCATTTCCCTATTGCCAGGCGTTTGAAAGAAAGCTACAGAAACTTCGTGCATGGCTGGCCAAAAAGCATTTGCTCTTAAACGCAACAGCAATTCAAAAATTCGGGCATGTGTTTTTGGCCCTATTTGCCCTTTAATTTTCGAAGGTTCGAAAGTGCGGGAACTCCAGGGCATCAAACCAAAATCTTCATCGTTGATAAATATGCCGCGATATGCTACCGATGGATGTTCCAATAATCGAAACCCATTTTTAAAGCTTAGTGAATTTTTACTGGCGATGGCCGCATCTGCCCACCATTCCCAAGGTGAAACGCCGATGCGACGAGATAATTCGAGTATGCCATAGGCGGTACCTCTTTTGTCGCTACCTAGGATGTACATTTTATCATTTTCTACCCATAAAGCATAACCTTCAGGATGAATTTTCAGCTTTGCCAAAGAAGCCTGATCAATTTGTTTTTCTGCAAGGGAATGATTTCCAAGGGTGCCGACTATAATCTGAGCGTTTGAACCTTTCGATAAATTTGCATTAAAAACGGCCGTGAAATCTCTGGAAAAAATATCAACTGCCGTTTGTACTACATCTGCTTCTCCGCCAGGCAATGAAATTTCCATATTCTTCTCTTTGCGAAAGATAAAGTCGGCAAATAGGAGCTGGGGTACTGCAAAGAAAACAATCAGCAGAAGTAGTAGTTTAAAATTCATCTATTCTTTTATTTGATAATCATTTTTGATAGGGAGATGTTATTTGCTGTGCTGCCTTAGACAGATGTTGCTTTAAACCAATTGATATGCCCATTTTCAAAACACATAGTTAGCTCCATAGAATACTCAAAAGTTTGCATTTGCGCATCAGTTTTATCTATTTTTTATTAAAGAGACATCGTCTATCAAGCAGCTTGCATCAACCATTCCCTCGGCCAAAAAGCCAATTTCTATCTTACCATTGGCGATATCAATGCTTTCAAGCATAATAGTGTTCCAATCATTGCTTTCTTTTTCAAAATGGCGACTGAGCTTTTTCCCTCTGCTTACAGCATACATTTCCAGATTCTTAAATCTGCCACTGTTTTTTACTTTTGCGGTTAATTTATAGTACCCGTCAACCAATTGCACACGGGTAGTTGAGCTAATAATCTGACTAATTTTTCTCTCGAAATTTACTTTATCGCTAATATTTAAACTTTTCTCTCCAACAACAATTTTCCTTTCGGCTGTGCAGTTAAAATGATTTAACGTCGGTGAGGTTAAACTATCCAGGCTAATTTGATTGCCTTTAATGACAGATGTTTTCCAACCTGTTAACTGCATTTGAACTGGCTTTACCACACTTGGAATCCGCTTTCTATCTGCTTCAAAGCTACCATTTTTAACAAAGTCATTATCGTCAGCAACTTGCCAGGCGCCTGTTTTAATATTGAGATTCCATGAGTTCAGCGAATTGAAATATGGTATTTTTCCTTCAAAAGACAGTGGACACCATTGATTATAACCCAATCCATTTCCAGCGAAATCAGCCCAGCGATCACCACAAAAAATAACAGTTTCTGCTTTTGAACCTTTAACGTTAACGAAGAAACCTGTTTGTGAAATGTGAGCATAATCATCAGCGCTTCCGTTCGTAACCAGCATTTTGTTGGTAGGTAAATACGGTCCACTGATGTTATCGGCCACTAGATAGTAAGCCAGCGAGCCATCCCACCCATAAATATTTGAGGCATACATGTAATATTTCCCTCCATATTTGAACATGCAATTGCCCTCACGGCTCTCGCCCTTGAAAATTTCTACACAATCAAGCAGGTTTACTTTGCCGTTTTTTACTCCGATTTCTGAAAGATAAATTTTATTGCGACCGCGACCATAAGAATAAACCAGATATGATTTTCCAGTATCCTCATCCGTAAAAACAGTTTGATCGCCAGTATTGCTGGTTCCAATCATTGGCTCCATGTTTATTCGTTGATGCCAGGTAAAGGCACCGTTCGGAGTATCAGCAGTAGTAATGAGTACCTGATTACCATGCTGAACAAACATGGCGTATTTTTTTAGTGCTGCAATATAGGCCACACCCAATCTACCAACCCAGGTTTTAGGCACTCTGCTTATTTCATCTTTGGTTAGCACGTTACCTTCGCTGGTCCAGTTCACCAAATCAGTAGAACTATAGCAAGTAACGGATTCGAATGTTGCATTTGGATAGGTAACTGATGGATTGTTTAGGTAAAGTTCGGCTTCAGCATATTTGACTCCATACCAGAAATATTTTTTAACACCAGATGTCGGATCGGTAAACTGAAAAATACCACCACCTTGGCTATAAATTGGCTTGCCATCTTTCGTTTTCCAAAAATTATCATTTTTGATGTTTGCAAACTGTGCTTGTAGATTCTCCACAGCAGTAAGCAAAAGCAAAAATGTAAGGATTAGAACAGGTAATTTGAAACGATTTTTTATTTTTATTTTGCTCATTTAATTTTCAAGTGACTTTATTTTTTAGTGCTAGAATTTCGATACGCTGGGCTACTGCGGCAAACTCATTGTGTCAGGTATACACCTCGCAATTTCTCTTCTATTTAGCTCCGTAGATTTCGGTTTCGATAATGCTTAAACCTCCCTTTGATTTTGTTTCAGCCCGCTCGATGCCGTCATCAAGCTTTTTGCCATTCACTTCAACGCCGATTTTTTCGCTCTCTGCTGTCTCTTTTCCCGAACCGAGCAACTGAATAGTTACCGTTTTGCCTGTTGTTGGCTTACACACTGCGGTAAAATAGCCCAAACTTGGAATGGTATTGCCTTTGAAAACCTCTTTGTCATCCACCAAAATTCTTATCGGATACGCTTTAGTTCTAAAACCATTTACTTTCAATTCAACTTCTGTAACCCTTGTTTCTTTAGCCAAATTGTATTTGATCCAGGCGGTGTTTAAATTACCATCGTTTACCCAGTCGCTGAGCTCATTATCATCATAACTTAGCTTAGCATTTTCTGTATTAGCGCCAGCAGAAGCTGATAAAATGGCTACAGGTGTTCTACTCATCTGGTAACTTTGTGCTACGGGTGTTTCTCCACGCTGTAAGTTTGATTTTAATCCGTCAGCTGGAAATTGGACCGATAAACCACCAGTAACATTTACGGGAAGTGTTTCTAAGATAATAGTAGCGGATTTTAATCCATCAGCTTTGGCAGTAATATTGATTTTACCCGGCGTTGTGGTCGACCGAATTAATACCCTGTTTACGCCACCTTCTACCGGCAACTGTTTGGATAGTATATAGTTATCTTGTCCTTGCGCTAAACCACCACGCCACTCTGCCGGACCAGTTATTTCAAAATTAATTAAGTTCAATGCGATCGGGTTTCTATTTCCTTCGGCGTCTACAACCTCTACCTGAACAAGTGCTAAATCGGCACCATCTGCTTTAAATCCTGTGGGATGTTGTAGCTTGGTTAGTTTAATGGCAACAGGCGTTCCGGCGGTTTTAATTTGCTTTTCAGCTAGTTTAGCACCTTTATCGTCATAAGAAATTGCCTTTAAGCTTCCAGATTTGTAAGCAACATCTTTAAAAGTATACAAAAAGCCATCTCTTTTAGCTCCAAAACCCAATGATTTTCCGTTAACAAACAGTTCAGTTTTATCGCCTGCGGCGATGACATGAATATCCTTTTTAATTCCAGCTTTATAATTCCAGTGACCAATAATATGAATGCCTGTTTTCTTCGTATTTACCCAGCCATCCCAAATCACTTTGTGCGCAAAAAATCCATCTTTAGGGATTCTCATGGCATCTACTTCGCCACTTCGACGGTAATTTTCTTCTCCACGGTAATGGGTGTTAGAATCCGAAAAGATGATATTCACGCCTCCAGAACTTACCCTTTTTCCGGTCCCTGGTCTCTCTTTGTAATATTCATTCCATCTCACTACGTTCTCTATGGCGTGTGTATCCTGATTTCTATTATAAATGCTGGCATCCGCACCCTTATAAAGCGGACCCGCACCATCTTTATGAAAGGGAGGCGAAAACTCGTCCCAGTATTTTCTTAAACCTTCATCTCTGGAATATTCCATCGACCACAATGGTTTTGAAGCACTTTTATTGATGTACAGCATTTCCCCGCCATATTCTGCGGAAGGAATGTCAAGCATTTCTCTGGATCCGATCGCCCGGCCTCCGTTAGGGTCGTACTGATTTCGAATCGCCTTCATTTCATCCATGTGGGCGGCACTAATAGATTCATTGCCACATTCGTAGAACAGGATGCTTGGATTATTTCGATTGTAAATAATGGCATCTGTCATCACCGACTTTCGTTGATCCCACCGGGTTCCCGTTACATCTTTTTCTGCATCACCGGCAGGCATAGCTTGAATTAAACCTACCCGGTCGCAGGATTCGATATCTTGTTTCCATGGTGCAATATGCATCCATCTTACTAAATTGGCATTGCTTTCCACCATCAATTGATTGCTGTAATCACTCAACCAGGCGGGTACCGACAAACCAATGGCAGGCCATTCGTTGCTGGTGCGTTGTGCGTAACCCTTCATCATCAATACCCGATCATTGAGGTAAACCATACCATCTTTGAATTCAGCCTTTCTAAATCCGGTTTTCGTATTTAATTCATCAACCGTATTGCCGTTTATTTTAATTCGGGACGTAACCGTGTATAAATATCCATAGCCCCAACTCCAGAAATGCAATCCCTCAACCATTGCTTCTGCTTTTAGTATTTCGGTTGTTCCTGGCGCTAAGTTCTGAGCTGTGGATTGAAAAATTTTAATCACTTTACCTGATGCATCTTTAATTTGCATCTCATACTGCACCTCGCTTATTACTGAGGTTTCATTACGGACTTGCGATTCGGAAACAATTACTGCTTTTTTACCTGTGATATCAAAGTTTTTGGCATAAATATAGTTGCCCGTTGTTTTTAGTAAACCATTTAATGGCAAAGTTTGATAAATCTTTCCCGTGAGGTGCAGGCGAACATTTTTAGAGATTCCCCCGTAATTGGCATTGAAATTTTTATCACTCCATTGGTATCCCGAGTTTGTAGCCTTCTCCTTGTAATTCCAGGCATTATCAATTCTTACGGCAAGCACATTGTCTTTGTCTGGCTGAATTAAATCACTGATATCAAAGCCGAAAGCAGTTACCCCATTTTCATGCCGACCAATAAACACGCCATTTAAATAAAATTCTCCGGCCTGCCTGATTCCCTCAAATTCAAGGAAAATTTTATGGTCTTTCGAGCCCTCAACTTTGAAATGTTTTCTATACCAGGCGATGCCAGTAGAGAGCTGTTCGATAGATTTCTTAAATGCCTCATCTTCATTCCAGGCGTAGGGAAGGGTGATTGATTTCCAACTGTTGTCATCAAAGTCAACGTTTTTGGCATTATCCGGATCACCGACAAATAATTTCCATCCGGGATTAAAATTATAGGTTTTTCGTTGATTCTGTGCCTGAAGGCTGAAGGTAGAGAAGCTGAAAAATATAATGAGGTAGAAGTATTTCATGTGTTAGTGTTTTAGTTTCGCATAAAGTGGTACATCTCTGTCGCAAGTTATTTCACCATTTTCATATTTTAGTTCAGCCATTTGTATGGAGCTTCTTCTGGTGGTGTAATTATCTATGCCTTTGTTTTCAGGTCTTTTGCCGGGATGTGTGAAATAATAAACGTAAGCTTTTTCATTGTTAACCAGCACATCGCAATGACCGCCCATCACGCCATCATCTTCGCCTTTGCCTGGCGCTTGCAAAATGTTTTTTTCCTGCCTTTTCCAGGTTAGTAAATCAGTTGAGGAATAGACACCGAGGCCTTTCCAGTTGTCAACAATCATCCAATAGGTATTTTTCCAGTAGAAAACCTTTGGCCCTTCGCATCCTTTATCACCAACAATTCTTTTCCCGCTATCAACCCAATGGTAAAGGTCTTTGCTATCAGCGTAGAAGATCGATTTGCCTGCCACTTCATTATTGTAATACATCCGCCAACCCTGATTATTGGGCAACTTAAATACGCAGGCATCTATGCAACGATCGGAGGCCAAAGACAGTTTAGATTCGAATTTCCAGTTGATTAAGTTTTTACTGGTTAAATGAATAATATACCGTGGATGGCGCCAGTCTTGAAAAACTCCCGGTACGTAGGTGAGGTACATGTGATAGGTGCCTTTGTTTTCTATCACCTCTGGCGCCCAGTGGGTGTAATCCGTTAGGCGATATTGGATGTCGCAAGTGTCGCGGTATTTCCATTTTATACCATCTTTTGATTCGGCGATGCCAATTCTCGTTCCATGTACCCAGCTTACCCCATCAAGGTTTTTTGCATTAGCCCGCCTATTGGTGTAAAACATGAACCATTTTTTTTCTCCCTTATTCCAAATGACGACTGGATCTGCCGCTCCATCAAATATAGGATCTCTGAAAAGAGGTTTATTAATTAATGATGTGCCTTTTTGTTGTGCAAAACTGAATATGGAAACTAAAAGCAAGCAAGCGAAGATAATTTTTTTATAGATAAAGATTTTCATAAGATGTAATGCTTCAGCATGCCGCAACATGGTGTTGTCAACAATCTTAAGACTCAAATATTTGGTTAAATAGCTTACACGATTTTACGGTTTAAAAATTGGTATACCATCCTGTTCCATCCTGTTTAAAGTAGGTTCAAAAAGGATTCGGGAGACTAGACTTAAATTTCAATCGTTTGAAAAAATAGGTGTAATACGAACCCTCTCAAACGAAAAAGAGCAATTAACTCTAAGTTAATTGCTCTTGGAATTCAATATAGTGCTATTCTTACCAGCCTGGATTTTGTAGAGCCTGTTTTTGAGTTGGGCTCAATGCGCTTCCATTAGATTTAATCACATCAAGGAAAGATTGAGGGATTGGTCGAAGATAGTGTTTTCCATCTATCGGCTTCGCTTCTGCATTAAATGCTGCAGTTCGGGCAACAAGAGTTTTGGTCCTAGCTAAGTCTTCCCATCTTTGCAACTCGCCCATCAACTCGCGGGAACGCTCATTTAAAATGAATGCTGTAAACTTATCAGCCTGCGAAGCAGCACCGATCTTATCATAAAACTCTTTATTGGAGTTAAAGATATCACCATCGCTATTGAGGTGCATTGATGCTAAGGTGTTAGTAGTTGTTACTGCCAAGTTATTCGATTCGAAGTAGGTGTTTTTATCAGAGTATGACGACAGGGCAGTGGCATTGGTAACCGGGTTTGTTTTGTAAGAAATTCCGCCATCCAAATAGGTTTCTCTATTTTCTCCATCTTTGTAAGCGGCACGATCTCTAACTCTGTTTAAGTAAGGAATGGCTTGAGCGTACTGACCTAATCTGCCATATGCTTCGGCTGCTATGAGGTAGGTTTCTGCTAAACGGGCTAAAATTCCATCTCTCTGGCCAAATTGCGAGGCTACTAAGTTGCGAGAGCCATCCATAAATTTCGATAACGCAACAAACTGGCTAACGCCATAATTTCCGTGTGCGGCAAGGTAGCTTTGCGGTTGACCGGAAAAATATCTTACAAACATACTGGGTTTTCTACGACCAATATCTGTTGGAAGAGGATTTGCAGCATTCGCATCCAAAGCAGTGTAACGGGTATCGCCAGCATTATTTACAATGTACAATACCGCTTCTTCACCACCTACAAATTTGGCCTGACCAACTTGTGCCGGAGTAGGAGCATTAGCCGCAGTCCATTTAGGTGCACTTGCCGGATTATTTGAAACATAGCGGGTTTTAAAACTTTTCCAGAACCTGGAGTCGTTTACACGGTCGAATACATCTAAACCATAATCTGTTGATCTTAAACGCTGAAATTCACGACCACCTGCAAGATCACGCACCATACCGGGAAGGGTTTGGTAAACCGATGGATAATATAAATGGATTTGGTTGCCATAACGACCTTGAGTTGTGGTGTTATTGGAAAATTGAGCTGCTAAAATAATCTCTTTATTCGATTCGTTTGCTCCATCAACCGCAGTAAAGTTCCAAAGATCGCTGAAATTAGTGGCTAAAGTGTAGCCCCCGCTATTAATTACTAAATCAGCATATTTAACTGCGTTTTGTAAATCTGCAGTTTTAGTTTCGCCATTCCACTCATTGTTAATCTCGCTAGCACGAAACAGGTAGGCCTTTGCAAGGAAATGCGCTGCTGCCCATTTGGTAATTCTTCCAGGCTCTGCTGCTGTTGTAGGGAGTAAATCGTAAGCTTGCGTAAAGTCTTGAATTACTTGTGAATAAATCTCTTTTGCTGTACTTCTTGAAAACTCTTCCTGGATAGTTTCTGAAGGTTCGAGTTTTAAAGGAACGCCGCCAAACTGTTTAACTAACTTAAAGTAATCGAAAGCACGCATGAAGTAACCTTCACCTAAACGCACATTTTTATTTGCACCATCATAATATACCGGTACATTTTTAATGACAATGTTTGCCGAGTTGATGTTGCCATACATATTGTCCCAAACGGAGGCAATATCACCCGATAGAGAGTTGAAGTTTCCATCATAAGAATTAAACATTTGTTCGGTACGATCGCCGCCAACGGTAAATTCATCGACGCCGTAATTCGTGGTAGTATAAGCCCACGTGTAATTAAAGTGGAATTTTAGACTTTGATACATACCAATTACCAAACCATCCAAACCTAAGGTAGTTTGAAAATCGGAAGTGTTATGTGAATTAATTACTTCTTCATCTAAGAAGCTTTTTTTACAGGAGGTTGGAAGGATCATCAATGTACCCAACAACGCCATTCCTGATAGTATATTTATAAACTTTTTCATTTTCATTTTTCTTTGGCTAGAAGCTAGCGTTAATTCCAAATACAAAACCTCTGTTAAAAGTAGATCCACCTAAATCGGGATCGATCCAGCTAACATTTGAATAAATCAATCCTGGATTAATCACTTGTGCATAAAATCTCAAACGAGACAATGTTAGTTTCTTTGCGATGTCTGCAGCGAAATTGTAACCCAATGAGATGTTTCTTATTTTGACAAATGAAGCATCCTGGTAGTTCAAAGCACTGATGTATTGATCGCCACTTGCGCTAGCATAATTTGGAGCAGGATAAGCATTCGTAGGATTACTGGGTGTCCAATAATCAACCACACGCTGTGCAAAACGCCCTTGTAAAGGTTCTGCGCCTGTTTGGATTAAGAAATTGTAGCGAGCCACCATAAAAATTGATAAATCGAAACCTTTGTAAGCAAAAGTGTTTGTTAAACCACCTGTCCAGCTCGGATTGTAGTGGCCTAATACCTGGCGATCATTGTTGGCATCTATTTTATAATCGCCGTTTATATCCTTTACTTTAACGCTACCGGGAGCAAACCAACTGGTTTTTGCCGCAATATTTGCATTGAACTTGGCCATCTCTGCCATGTCTTCTGGTGTATTTTGCCAAATCCCTTCCTTCACATAATCGTAAGCCACACCATTTCTTTGACCAATGAAGAAACGATCGTTAACCATATCACCGTTGTCAAGTTTTACAATTTCATCCTTGCTCATGGAGAAGTTTAAAGTCGATTCCCATGTAAAATCATCGCTCTTGATGTTTATACTGTTGATAGTAAGGTCAAGTCCTTTGTTTTTTGTCGAACCCACGTTATCAAATGATGTGGTATAGCCGTTTACTGAAGCAATCTTTTTCAACAAAATTAAATCCGTTGTTTTCGATTTGTATAAATCCAATGAACCAGAGATTCTGCCTTTAATTAAATCGAAATCAAGACCTAAGTTATATTGTAATGTTTTTTCCCAGCTTAATAATTTGTTAGGGAGCGGGATAGGATTTGCTAGAGAGGCATCTGAAGATACATAACCAGTTTGCGGTGAAGTTCCGAAAGTGTAAGTTAGCGGTTGAAGCAAACCAAGTGTACTACCAATATCTACTGATGAGTTACCTGTGCTACCCACACCAAGTCTCAATTTTAACTGGTTAACCCATTTAACATCTTTCATGAAATCTTCTTGCTCTAACCTCCATGCCAACGCTGCAGAAGGGAAGAAATCCCATTTGTTACCTGCAGCTAACTGTGAGGCGCCATCCCAACGGGCAGAAGCCGTTAACAAATATTTACTGTTCCAGCTGTAGTTAGCCCTGGCCATATAAGAAACTAATGTTGACTTCCTTAAATTAGCATCAAACGCGTCTAAATTTGTAATGTTACCTGTATTTAAACCATACCAAAGTGAGTTTGGTAGTGAAATTTTGCTTCCCGTTAATGATGATGATTCTTCACGGTAAGATGATGAACTTTGTAATAAAGTAACGCCAAAATTGTGTTTATTAATGGTCTTATCATAGTATAGTAAATGATCAAGCGTATAAGCAAATCGGCTATTTTGATTTAATTGCGCATAATTATTAATTGATCCTGGTACCCCAGCATCGCGATTAACCGATTTCGCATCTTGATATCTTCCATTATAATAATTTGAGAAATCCGGACCGAAGTTGACACGGTATTTTAAATCTTTTAGAATATTTACTTCAGCAAATACAGAACCTAATGTGCGCAAGGTTTTGCGCAAGTTGATATTGTAGTCTGCTTCTAAAACCGGGTTTTGAATGTTTATATCGCCCCCAGGTAAGTTAATGCGGTTACCGTTAGCATCAAAGGGAATAGCTAAAGGAAGCATGCCACGTGCTGCAAAATAAATGCTGCTTGCTCCAGAAGCACTCGCCGCCTGGAAACCATAGTTTTGCAATCCATAGGTTGCCGTTAAGTTAGCACCCATTTTAAACCATTTTACCGGATTAATTTCTATGCTCAGCTTTCCGCTGTAACGTTCAAAATCCTGACCCAATTGAGTTCCTTCTTGGTTTAAATAACCGAATGAACCGTATGCCTTAATTTTATCAGTACCACCGCTCACACTCAATACATGATCTTGTGTTACGCCAGTTCTGGTTACCAAATCTCCCCAATTCGTTGTGGGTACTAAACTACCATCAAATACCCCATTAACCCAACCCTGATCTAGATTGGCCAGCATGTTTGGATCTTGTTTAAAAATCTCCCTATCTGCAGCTTGTGTAGCTACTACAGGATAATTATAAATAGGAGCAGTGTTGGTTCCGTTTATCGAATTGATATAGGCTGTTCTGCGGTAAGCATCGCGGCGAAACTCAATATATTGACCTGAGTTCATCATTTCTGCTCTGTCGTTTAATTTTTCGATCGTTGCTGTTCCGACGTAGTCCAAAGTCAATCGTCCTGCCTTACCTTTCTTAGTAGATACCAAAACGACACCATTAGCGCCTCGTGAGCCATAAATAGCTGTAGCAGACGCATCCTTAAGAATGTCGATTGTTTCAATGTCATTTGGGTTTATTGCCTCAATGCCACCAGCCTGCAATGGAATTCCATCAACTACGTATAGCGGAGCATTACTTGCCGTAAGTGATCGTACACCACGAATCAATATACTTCCCAATTGCCCTGGGCGTTCATTCGATGTAATATCAACGCCGGCTGCTTTACCCTGAATAGCCTGCAATGCATTGGTTACCGGTCTTGATCTAATTTGTTCTGCACCCACACTTACTACAGCTCCCGTTAAATCGCTTTTCTTAACGGTATTATACCCCACAATCACTACCTCATCAAGATCATTGATTGAACTTTTCAACTGGACAGTGATCGTTGTTCTTCCATTTACCGGAACATCCTGGCTTGCATACCCAATATAACTTACCTCTAAAACAGGGTTTGTAACCGTTGAAGGGATGTTGATTGAAAATGCACCGTTGGCATCTGTTGTGGTTGCCAGAGCTGTGCCCTTAATTTTAATACTAACGCCTACCAGGGTTTCGCCTTTGTCGTCAGTAATTTTTCCCTTTACAGTAATATCGAGTTTTTTACTGTTTTTTGCATGAACAATGCGCACAATTTCAGCGCCTGATGCCGCATTAACGGTGTTACTCATGAGCATAAACGACAATGCAGAAACACCTACAATCAGGATTTTTTTTCTGCTTGATACATTTAGCCGATGATTTGATTTTGATTGGAAATTCAAATTCATGGTAATGATTTTAATTAATATTTGGTTAATAAGCGATCAATGATTTGCGAAACGTCTTCCAGTAGTTTACCTTTCGGTAACACAGCGATCATAGTGGAAAAATAATAAGATTGCGGATTTACGGGCTGTAAGTTAGTCGTTGATACGGATATATATTTGGTTAAACTTATGCGATGTTAGCGGTTTTAAACAATTATTCCATCCTGTTCTATCCTGTAAGGAATGTTAATTTTTTTGGAAAATCAAGGGAATAGGAGTTGCTGAAAAACTTTCACGGATGGATTAGAAGTTTTTTCGAAGAACACTTTTAACCGCTGTAGATTTATCTGCAAGATTTTGCCTGAGATGCCTATGCTCACAACCAAGCGAAAATTTTTTCGGCCTGATCAGTTTGAAGGTGATTAAACAAAAAAAACTCACATTACTGTGAGGTTTTTCGTGATCCCTATAAGACTTTAACCTAGTTTAAAAATGAAAGTTTAAATCGTTTTATGGGTGGATTTCAAATTCGACTAACCAAATAGCTAAGCATTTGATTTCAATATTTTCTAAAATCTATAATTAGTAAGCTTGAATTAGAACATTTGCCGGGATGTGGAGTACATCAGTTAATTTTCGGATCATAGACAGGCTTAGTTTTCTTTTTCCCGATAGAACCTCTGATTTCCTTGAACGCGTACCTAATAAAGTGCTAAGTTCGTTTTCAGACAAGTTCATTTGTTCCATCCTGAACTTTATAGCTTCAATTGGATTAGGATAAGAAACAGGATAATGCACTAATTCATATTCCTTGATTAATAGGCTCAAAATTTCTAATTCATCAGAAATTAAAGAACCTTCGATGATATCAGTTTGCATCAACTCATACACATGAGCCAGAGCATTATCGTATTCTTCCTCAGTTTTAATTGGTTTTAACATAACTAATTGTTTTAGCATTTATTTTATCATACTGTTGATGCGAACCAAACCACACAACAAACACAATTTTTAATCTATACTCTATATCTACTACTAAGCGATAACTATTGCCGTGAATATTAAAAACAACTCTTTTTTCATTGAGAACAGAAGCATTTTTATATTGTGCTTTTAGCTCATTCGGATTATTCCATAATGCAGAAACCGCCTCTTCATGCCAGCTCAATAATGCCTGTTCTGCCTGATGGAATTCATCAATATAGTCCTTAAGGGTTTTTACGGCTATCACTCGCATATTTAACAAATATACTAATTTGTTCCCAAAAAGGGAACATAAGGTTAATTGATTTCTTTTTCAGATTTAAGTAGGTAAGCAAATAGCAATCTTGGAAATTAGATCATCACGATTCTAATATGATTGTGAACGCAGACATTCGTATTAAGTATAAAAGCTATTTTGGATCAAGCAAAAAAGTTGGGGAGTAATCTTAAGCATAAATTTTAGATAACCTGAATAGAAAGAATTTCACATTTCTCACACCTCTGAACTGTGCTCTAAAAGCCTTTATCTTTGCATTGAAAGATTCTGCCGAGGCATTGGTTGATCTGTTATCAAAGTAGTTTAGTATCGTTTCGTAGTTGTTCTGGATTGTTCTTGAAATTGTGTTAAACGATTTAAATCCAGCGGATTCTACTTGATTATACCAAATGGCCAGCTTTTTAAAAGCAATTATCCTGTCCTTGGATGTACTGAGTATAGTGGACAAGCCCTGACTCAGTTTATAGGCCTGTTCAAGATCAGGATACAAACCAAATAAAAGCTCAGCCCGATGTGATTGTGAAGGTGTCCAGTTGACCTCCCGCTTGAATAGCAGATATCTGCTTCTTGCCAGCAATTGTTTTACAGTGTCACCATTTTCCAGCAATTCCGGTACCCAGCGTTTTTTTACAGCCTTGGCCAGCTCCATTTCCTTATTTTCCTGTTCTATGGCCTCCCATCTGTGTCTTATCCTTATTTCCTGGACGCCTTCGGTAGCCAATTGCTGTACGTGAAAGCGATCAGAAACCAGTTTGGCCTGAGGGAAGCACCGTTTAACTATACGCGACATTGTTGGAGCAAGATCAAGAGTAACTTCTTTCACTTTTCTACGCAGGCCCACCTTGATCTGAGAGAGGACTTTGATTACAGATTCGCTTTCAGTTCCTTTAATAATGGCAACAAGGGCACCTTTTTTACCTTTTGCAGCCTTATTGGTCAGAACGGTATACAACTCTCCCTGGGACAGGCTGGTTTCATCTATGGAAAGATATTCTCCCATATTTTCAGGAAATAGAAGCCAGTCCCCAGCATGTTCCAACTGATCCCAAACGGTAAATCCACTCAGATGGCTAGCATACTGCTCCTCAAGACGTTTGCCGTCAACACCAAAGAAATGACCTAACGTTTTACAGCTTATTGGGCTTGAATCCAAATAGCTTTTCAAAAAAAAATGCAAACTCAGTAGTCATCTTGGTACCATCGGCAATCAGGTTCCAATCCCTGAAAACAATCTGTTTTGTATTGAGATTTTGCCACTTGCGCCGCTTTACCTTCAAAAAACAAGGTTTTCCACGCAAAGGAAAATCACGAACGGTGATTTCATCGAAAAAGCCCTTAGAAATCAACTTTTCACCTGAATACTCTTCGGGATGAATGTTTTTCTCTAAAAGATAAATATGGTAAGAGCCTTCAGAAAGTTCGAACTTATCAAGTTCAAAGTATTCAGTTAACCCTTCTGGTAGTATAAAAGATAATATTGAGCTGTCCAAAATAATAATGTTGAACAAAATTAAATAAACTTCTCAACTCCCCAACTTTTTTGCTTGATCCGCTATTTTGTGGATAAATTGATTTCAATTAGATTGAGTTAATTTTTATTCTCCTAAATATCTTCTAATGCAAAATGCCCCAATTTTCATTGAGGCATTTCGTGATCCCGCTGGGATTCGAACCCAGGACCACTACATTAAAAGTGTAATGCTCTACCAGCTGAGCTACGGAATCTTCTTTATTAAAAACGCTGTCCGTTTCCTTTAAAGTGATGCAAATATAGGGTTACCATATATCTCATGCAAATAAAAATATTGAAAAAGTGCTACTGTATTGATTTATAAGGCAATTAATTATTCGTGCTCACAATTTTGAACTAAAACCTCAATTTAAAATAGTAATAAATTAACCGTGATGGTCATTTTTAATAGTTTGGTTGTCAACCATCGGAATTTATTGGTTTATTTGACATAAAGGGTTATCTAACAGTTAGAAAAGAGACACTCAACAGAATCAATACTGAAAATCACGCAAACGTTTGAGTTGAAAAGTTATAGTTAAATTGCTTAGTTTGGTACTATTAACTAAACCAACCAACTTTAACAACTATAAAAAATGATCAATCCCTCTAAACCGCAAAAGAAAACGGCACTATTACCCATGATAATTTGTTGTGCCCTGTTTTTTATTTTTGGCTTTGTAACCTGGGCTAATGGAACTTTAATCCCATTTTTGAAATTAGCACTCAACCTAAAAACTGATTTACAGGCATTCTTTGTAACATTTGCATCCTACATCGCTTACTTTTTCCTAGCGTTACCAAGTTCATGGATTTTAAAAAAGATAGGCTTTAAAAATGGATTGGTATTGGGTATGGTAATTTTGGGAGTTGGTTCTTTAATATTTATCCCGGCTGCCGATAATAGAAGTTTTAGCCTGTTTTTAGCAGGAATATTTGTTCAAGGGTCTGCTATGGCACTCTTACAAACTGCTGTAAACCCTTATTTAAGTATTATTGGCCCCATTGATAGTGCAGCAGCTCGTATATCAATAGCAGGTTTATGTAACAAGGGCGCTGGTGTTATGGTACCCATTATTTTCGGTATTTTATTTCTAGACAATGCAAAGGAGGTTACCGCAAAATTAGAAACAACCATAGATGTAAATGCCAAGAATGCAATTTTAGATGAACTTCTACATCGGGTTCATACCCCTTACATTGTTTTAGCGGTGGTATTTGTGCTCTTCGCAATCCTTATTAAATTTGTGCATTTGCCTGAAATTAATGCAGAAGACGATGATCAGGTTTTAGTAAATGATGAGTCGCTGACGCCAATTGTTGCTAAAACAAGTATTTTCCAGTATCCACATTTATTTTTAGGCGCTTTGGCCATATTCAGTTGCGTAGCAGTAGAAGTGATGGCCGGCGATATAATAAATACCTACGGTCGTGAATTACATATCGACGCCGATTTGCTGCGTTTCTCAACTTCTTTTACTTTAATATGTATGCTTGTGGGTTACGTACTAGGAATTGCCACTATCCCTCGTTTTGTATCACAGCAAATGGCATTAAGAATTTGTGCGCTTTCGGGTGTGCTATTAACTATTGTCTCAGTTTTTACAACTGGATATGTTTCTTATTATTCCGTTGCTTTATTAGGATTGGCAAATTCTCTAATGTGGCCAGCTATTTTTCCGTTGGGAATTAAGGGGTTAGGTAAGTTTACCAAGACCGGATCGGCCATTATGATTATGGGAATTGCAGGTGGTGCAATTTGGCCTTTGGTTTATGGCTTTTTAAAAGACAAGTTGCATATCGACTTTCAACACGCATTTTTGTTTGCTATGCTTCCGGCATATCTGTACATTATATACTTTGCGATTAAAGGTCACAAGGTGGGGTTTAAACATAAGTAAGACTTACCTGGCCAAGCATCTGTTGGCCAGGTAAGTCTTCGTAAACTTTAATGTTTTACGTTTTTCTCAAACGATGTAAATGTTTGAAGTTTCAAGAGACTTACACCATCGTTTTCTTCCATTTACCTTTCTTAAATAAGATGAAAGCCGCTACAGCGATTCCTGCTTCAGCTGTTGGAATTGCTATGAAAACACCCGTTGGGCCCATTTCCTGACTTCGCCAATGCGTCACCCAAATTGAGTTTTCCAAAAGTCGTCTGAAAATAACAACTCAATTTCCTTTTGCCTTTCAGTAATAATCATTGTTTTATTGATGGTTCTCCCACTTTGAGGCAATTTTATTTTTAGCGTAGTAATGGTTTTAGCGATTTCCAAGACTTTGTCCACACTTATTTTATAGTGATTTTCATTTAATATGCGTTCAAGTTCTTTGTAGACTTTATAAGCAACAAAACAGATGCATACATGGGCTTCTATTCGTTTAGGTGTGAAATGGAACATCGGTCTCATTTCAACCGTCCCTTTGGTAATTCTGAAAGCTCTTTCTACCTGCCATAAACTGCTATACTGATCATATACCTCTGCTGCAGGAAGGTCCGTATTGGTGATGTATCCTTTCAATCCATCCCATTTTGCATCCTCCTCAACATTGCTTTTGTCAATGCTCACCTGCACATCTTTTGATATCACCAGGAACTTGTTATAGCCACGCTTATTTATATTTTCCTTAGAAATGGTGCCTGCCCTAAAAGCTTTTTCCAGTCGACTAATTCCCTTGATCCTATTATAAGCATCTTTTTTTGCACGCTTTTCCGAATAACCCACTATCAATCTACCTTGTCCAACGGGAGTTTCATTAAAATTACCTTCGACCTTTTGTAGTGAAAGTATCCAATCTTTTTGAACCTTATTTGCATTTTTTATCCTGGCACCTATGATATATTTATATCCATGTGCCTTTAGAAAATCTATATTCTTCTTATTTATAAGACCAGAATCAGCGACCAATACAAAATCATCCAGTTTGAAACGCCTTACAAAATCATCTACAATCGGAATCATTGTATGCCCTTCGTATTGCGTTCCATTGAACATCGAATATGATAATGGATAGCCATCCTGACTAACTAACAACCCTAAAACTATCTGTGGTTGACTATGCTTACCATCTTTGGAGAAGCCGGGTTCCCTGAAACCATCCCCGTAATCTGATTCAAAATATAGTGTGGTTACGTCATAGAACATTAAACCGATCTTACCTCCAAGAATCTTTCTGGTATGCTCAACGCTGATTTTTTGAATAGATTCCTGCTGGGCATTATAGAGCTTGTCCATATATCGGTAAATTTTACCGAGCTGAAGATCCTCATCAAAATGTGATTTTAGATATTCAATGGTTGCGGATTTACTCATCGGTTGAGTTAATCTTGAGATAACCAGTTGTCTCAAGATATAATCATCTATAGTATCAAAGCCGATAGATTCATAGACTCTATTTAATATGAGCTGAGCACCATTATGAAGGATATTTTCTATATTTGAGAGGAACAGATTGGTAAGATATGCTTCCTCAGTATCCTGAGTATGCCGCCTAAATAAATCTTCTCCTTTCACCTGATTATCTGCCCAAACCTTAGCTTCATTATAGAAGCGTTCAATCTCCAAATCATCCCTGGATACACCGATGGTCTTAACTTCCTTAAATTTACCCTGGATCTTTACCGCTACAACGATGCTGGTAGTGCCAGAACGATTCTTTTTTTTCGGACAAACATTCATAAATATAGCGCTTAATCGCTTTGCGTCACCCAAATTGGTGATGCATTTTTTGTAAATAACAGCGAATCAATTGTTTATGAATTGACTGAAGAAATAGCGACAAAGTCAGGAGGTAAGTCTTCGTAAACTTTAATGTTTTACGTTTTTCTCAAACGATGTAAATGTTTGAAGTTTCAAGAGACTTACACCATCGTTTTCTTCCATTTACCTTTCTTAAATAAGATGAAAGCCGCTACAGCGATTCCTGCTTCAGCTGTTGGAATTGCTATGAAAACACCCGTTGGGCCCATTTCTAAATATTTAGCCAGAAAGTAAGCCAAAGGAATCTGGAACAACCAGAAAGCGAATATGTTGATTTTGGTTGGTGTCCAGGTATCGCCTGCGCCATTAAAAGCACTGCTAATTACCATCGCCGCTCCATAAATGACAAAACCAATACTTAGAATTTTTAAAGCACGACTTGCAATCTCAATAACTTTTAAGTCCGATGTAAAGAAGGAAGCAAATAAATGGCCACAGGTTAAAAATACAACACTTACCACAGCCATGAAAATGATGATATATTTTAACGTTTGAAAAACAGATTTTTCCGCTCTATCAATATGTCCGGCACCCAAATTCTGTCCAACCAAAGTTGCAGCAGCATTACTTAACCCCCAGGCCGGAAGCATGAAAAACATCATTAATCGTAATGCTGTCTGATAGCCTGCTGAACCTTCATCGCCACCTGTTGTTGCAACTAATTCGGCTAAAAATACCCAACTACAACTGGCTATTACGAATTGAAAGATGGCTGGAGCAGCAATTTTAACAATGGCTTTTATTTGCTCTAAATCAGGAAGAAATTGACTGATCCGGATCTTTAAAGCATTTTTTCCGTTGAATAAATTGTAAATCTGGTAACAAACGCCCAGTCCGCGTCCGATTGTTGTTGCAATTGCTGCTCCTGTCAGACCAAATGCTGGTATTGGACCAAAGCCATTGATAAAAATAGGGCAGAGGATGATATTTGCAATGTTTGCAATCCATAAACTTCGCATCGCGATTGCTGCGTTTCCAGCACCGCGAAAAATGCCATTGATTAAAAATAATAAAACAATGATAACACTTCCGCCCATCATAATGCGTACGAAAGTGGTTCCGTGGTTTGCAGTTTCTATTGAAGCGCCCATTAAGAGAAGGATATCTCGGGCATAAATTAATCCAGCAATGCTGATTAAGATATTAATTGCTACTGCTATCACAATAGTTTGCATACCAGCTTTCGCCGCTGCTTCTGGGTTTTTCTCGCCAATTCTTCTGGCTACAACGGCGGTTGCAGCCATACTTAAACCAATGGCTAATGAATAAATAATGGTTAAAACCGACTCGGTTAAACCCACGGTTTGTATGGCGTGGCTACTGTTTTCTAAGTGGCCTACAAAATATAAATCGACTAAAGCAAAAACTGATTCCATTGCCATTTCCAGCATCATTGGAATGGCTAATAAAATAATTGCCCGTTTTATACTGATTGAAGTTAAATCAACTTCGTGGCCTTTTAATGATAGTACAAGTACATCAAAAAAAGATGATAGTTTGCCCTGTGTCTTTACTGACTGTGACATATATATAAAGTAAATTATGATGAATAAACCAAAAGATAGGCAGCTCGCTGCACAAATCTTAAATTGAAATGGGAGGGAATCCTCGGTTATTTAAAACCTAAAACGGATTGAAGATACTATCATGGTTCTGTTCTTTTTGATAGCTCAAATATAAATAAATTTTTGAATTGTCAATTTTTGATGACTGATATTTAGCAGATTGATTAATTTGTTTGCTACGGAAACACGGAAGAACACGGAATTTTATTTAAACATTTATTCATATACTGTACAAATGCAACATGACTATAGGTTTGTCATTCTGAACGCAGTGAAGAATCTCCAAGCGATGAAATACAACCGCCAATTTACCTACGAAAAATGTGAGTGCAATATTTTAGGACAGAACAACTAGGTTGCGGATTCTTCGTGCCTCAGAATGACAGCAGTTTTAAAGGTTGCCGGTCCCATTTATTGATGACACGAACCGAGGTGGCTAAAATCTATGGAATTACATAAAAACTGAAAATCACTTTATACACTATATGCCTTAATCATTTCTTCTGTCACTTTCGTTCCGCGGCTGGTGTTTAAATCAATTAACACATAATCGAAGATCCCATCAGAAGCAACTTTGCCCGTCTTTTTGTTGATGATTTCAAACTGAACAGAACAACCTTTATCATGCATGGTTAAAATGCCTGTTCGTATTAACATCAGGTCGTTCATCAAAAGCGGACGTTTGAAATTAATATCCACATGGCTCACCACCCAACCTAAACCTTGCTTGGTGAAATGTTCCCAAGGCATATTATAGAATTTTTCCATTTGCTCATAACGGGCGGCCAATACATAATCCAGGTATTTGCTGTTGTGCACATGATTAAACATGTCTATATCATCGGGACGCACACGTAGCTCGCTTTCGAAAATGCTAAATTGATTCTTTTCCAAGGGTAATTGTTTTGTGCAAAAATAGGGTTTTTAATATTAGATGCATTTTAAGTTTTTGTCTAATTTTAAATTATGGGTCGATTGAAGATATATCATTTGGATGTTGCTAGGGAAGAAATCGAAAAAAAATCGTGAAGTTAAATTTTTATCTCTTTCGTCAGAAGACAGATTTCTTGAATTGGTTAAACTTAATAAGTTAGCTGTTTTAATGAATGGAGGAAAACCTCTCAAAGCCCCTCAAGGAAAAGGGATTTTGATTCGTAAATCAAATCTTTAGATATTATATTCTTTATTTTTTATAATAAAAACTAACTATAGAAAGATGGAAATTGCTGAACGACTTGGTTTAATCTTTATTAATACTGGAGGCACTTCTTCCATTGATATGATATCTAAAAATTCTCAAAGTATCTTTGGTAGTTTATATATATCAATGAACTTCATTTAAGCGAATGTGAGATGATAGTTCTGAGATTAATATGGCTTTGCATGGATTACCATATGAAAAATCTATACGATTGGTCAGATGTAAATCTTGAACTAGAATATCCTAATGTCATAATTGATGATATGGAAATTAGTATGACAGATTTCAAAGAAATATTAGAAAGTTGGATTCTCTTTGTTAATGACAATAAACAAAAAAAATGATAACGCCAAGTCATTTTTATTCAAATTGAAAAAATGATGTCTAAATTAAAGAAAAAAGACTAAATAAAACTAAATTTCCTGCATATTCTTAAGTTCCCTAAACCCGACTTAGCTGAAGTACTTTTTGCAACACTTGCTGAATGAGATTGCTTCGTCGTTCCTCCTCGCAAAGACGACAAAAGGAGTACTATAGGCAAAAAGATTGCAGCGAGGGCGGGAGTGCAGCAACCGATTAAAACTACAATCTGCTTTCCAAATTCTAAACCCAGTAAATGATCCGTTTAACTATCTGCTAACTACACTTGCTAATAATCAAAAATAGCTTTATCTTTGCCGCATTCCAAAGAAATGCTTTTTGGAACAATTAATTAATTTTTATTGCTTTAATATTATTCAAGAAATGTATTTAAGTCCAGAAAAGAAAGCCGAAATCTTTAAACAACACGGCGAAGTAGAAACCAACACTGGTTCTGCAGAAGGTCAAGTAGCGTTATTTACATACCGTATTGCGCACTTAACAGAACACTTAAAGAAAAATCGTAAAGATTTCTCTACTCAGTTGTCACTTCAAAAATTGGTAGGTAAACGCCGCGGTATTTTGGCTTACCTATACAAAAAAGATATTGAGCGCTATCGTGCTATCATTAAAGCTTTATCGCTTCGTGATATCATCAAACAAAAATAAGCGAATTTTATCAACGAAAGCCATTCTTTAGAGAATGGCTTTTTACGTTTCCTGTTAAATATTTTAACGGGATTTATTATAGATAGGTGTTTTAATCTTATCTTCGTTTGCAAAAACAAAAACATATATAAACAACGGTGTGTAGAAAGAGGAAAACACACCATAATTCTATTTAAATGAATGTAATAAAAAAATCGTTCGATTTGGGCGATGGCAGAATTGTAGAAATCGAAACAGGTAAATTGGCTAAGCAAGCTGATGGTTCGGTGGTAGTAAAAATGGGCGATACGATGTTGTTAGCAACTGTTGTATCTACTGTTGGTGCTAAACCAGGTACTGATTTTTTACCTTTATCGGTTGATTATCAAGAGAAATATGCGGCTACTGGTCGTATTCCTGGAGGTTTTTTACGTCGTGAGGCAAGGTTATCTGATTACGAGGTTTTAATCTCTCGTTTGGTTGACAGAGCTTTACGCCCAATGTTTCCTTCTGATTATCACTCTGATACTCAGGTGATGATCTCATTAATTTCTGCTGATAAAAATATAATGCCAGATTGTTTAGCTGGTTTAGCAGCATCTGCAGCTTTATCAGTTTCTGATATTCCTTTTAACGGTCCAATTTCTGAAGTACGTGTTGCCAAAATTGATGGCAAATTGGTAATCAATCCATATGCTAGCGATTTAGAGCGTGCAACTTTAGAATTTATGGTTGCTGGTTCGGCTAACGATATCGGCATGGTTGAAGGCGAGTGTGATGAAATTCAGGAAGATGAAATGGTTGAGGCTTTAAAATTTGCACATGATGCAATTAAAGTTCAATGTGCGATTCAGGTTGAATTAACTGAGGCTACCGGTAAAACGGTAAAACGCGAATATAGCCATGAAGACCATGATGCTGATTTGAAAGCTAAAGTTTATGCTGATACTTACGATAAAGTTTACGCAGTTGCTAAATCTGGTTCGAACAAAGATGAGCGTAAAGTTGGTTTTACTGCAATTATCAACGAATTTTTCGAGGCAATGCCAGAAGATACTGCAGATTTAACTAAAGCAATGGCTAAACATTATTACCATGATGTTCAGTATGATGCCATTAGAAATCTGTTGTTAGATGAGGGTATTCGTTTGGATGGTCGTAAAACTACTGAAATTCGTCCTATCTGGAGTGAAGTTGGTTATTTACCTGCTGCTCACGGTTCGGCTGTATTTACACGTGGCGAAACTCAATCGTTAACATCAGTTACTTTAGGTAGCAAAGATGATGAGCAAATGATTGATGGTGCTTTCTTTAACGGTTACCAAAAATTCTTGTTGCACTATAATTTCCCGGGTTTCTCAACTGGAGAGGTTAGACCTAACAGAGGTGCTGGTCGCCGCGAAATTGGTCACGGTGCTTTAGCACAACGTTCGTTGAAAAAAGTTTTACCTCAAGGTGAAGCTAATCCATATACTATCCGTATTGTTTCTGATATTTTAGAATCTAACGGTTCATCATCAATGGCAACTGTTTGTGCTGGTACGTTAGCATTAATGGATGCTGGTATCAAAATTAAATCTCCAGTTTCGGGTATCGCAATGGGTTTAATTACTGATGAGAAAACTGGTAAATATGCAATCCTTTCTGATATTTTAGGTGATGAAGATCACTTAGGCGATATGGATTTTAAAGTAACGGGTACTGAAAATGGTATCGTTGCTTGTCAAATGGACTTAAAAATCAATGGTTTATCATACGAAGTATTAACTAAAGCTTTATTGCAAGCTAAAGAAGGTCGTTTACACATCTTAAACGAGATGAAGAAAACGATTGCTCAGCCTAACGAAGACATGAAGCCACATGCTCCACGTATCGTTTCTATCACTATTGAGAAAGAATTCATTGGTGCAATTATCGGCCCTGGAGGTAAAATTATTCAAGAAATGCAACGCGAAACCGGTGCTTCAATCTCTATCGAAGAAGTTGATGGTAAAGGCATCGTTGAAATTTTTGCTGATAATAAAGCTGCAATTGATGCTGCTGTAACCCGTATCCGTAACATCGTAGCTAAGCCAGAAATTGGTGAAGTTTACCAAGGTAAAGTAAAATCAATTATGCCATTTGGTGCATTTGTTGAGGTTATGCCAGGTAAAGATGGTTTATTACACATCTCTGAAATTTCATGGGAACGTTTAGAAACTATGGACGGTGTATTAAAAGAAGGTGATAAAATCGAGGTTAAATTGCTAGACATCGATAAACAAGGTAAAATGAAACTTTCGCGTAAGGTTTTATTACCTAGACCAGAAAAACCAGCTGCGCCACAGGCTTAGCCATACTGTCATGCTGAACTTATTTCAGCATCTGTAAAAACAAGCTTTGAAATAAATTCAGAGTGACTACAAATAATTAGCCCTTTCAGCGTAAAACTGAGAGGGCTTTTTTGTGAATTAAAAAATTGATTTACTTGAAGTTATATAAATTTTAACTTCATCGCCATGCTAAGGTTATTTCAGCTTTTTTTTCTTGTTATTAAGATTCTGAAATAAATTTAACGTAACGACCATCTTGGGGAGAAAATAATTCAAAAAATATAAAGTAGGTGAGTATGTGATGAAATCTGTGCTGCAATCAACTATTTTATTTTAACTCCATTTTTGTAAATCTCTTCACTTACAACTTTTCCCTTCTCATCTTTACAAATTCTCGTTCCTTCTTTGTTTCCGTTTACATAAGTAGATTCGCACTTAGGCTTGCCGCTTTCAAAAAAGCTTTTCCAATCCCCAACTTGTTTATCTTTGCTGTAAGCACCTTGTTGCGATACACCGCCGTTGCTGAAATAAGAGGTAAAGTTTCCTTCTAATTTATCATCTACGTAAGCACAGGTTTCGCTTACTTTACCATCCTTAAAAAACTTTTTAAAAGTACCTTCTTTCAATTCTGCAAAATCTCTAAAAACGTAAAATTCATCTGCCTCCAAAATTCCATTTTCATAAAAGTATCCATGTATTAATAACAAGCCTTAGTTCGAGTAGTAGTCAAACTTGCTACAATAAAAAGAATAATTTTATACTCAAAACTAAGGCTTATGTCAAATATACGTGAAACTGTAGATTTTTCAGGAGAACAGATAAATGTTGGAATTGATGTTCACCTGAAGCATTGGAATGTGACCATCTTCCACAATCAGGTCTACCTAAGGAAATTCCAGCAGGAATCCAATCCTGGGATTCTTATCAAACATTTACGCCATCATTATCCCAATGCCAATTTCAGGCTGGCTTACGAGGCTGGTTTCAGCGGTTTCTGGGCACAGCGGATTTTTAGTGAGTCTGGTATTGACTGCGTGGTTGTTAACGCGGCTGATGTCCCCCAGACTGATAAGGGCATTCGCACCAAGAATGATGTCAACGATTCCCGAAGGATAGGTGCTGCCCTGGCAGGGGGTATGCTTGAGGGGATCTATGTGCCCAGCTTAATACAGGAAAGCGACCGCTCGCTTGTTCGCTATCGCTATCGTATAGCCCGTGACCTGAACAGATGTAAATCAAGAATCAAGAGCCTGCTTTATAAGTTTGGAATCACCATCCCCCCTATATTTACCAAAGGTAAGTGGACCAGGGCATTCCTGCTTTGGCTTAAGTCTACCCAATTGGGTTTTGAACATGCAGATTTGACCTTAGAACGAATGATCAGACAAGTTGAATATTTCCAGGGACAGTTACTGGAGATTAGTCGGGATTTGAGGGCCATGCTCCGCTCAACGGTATACGCTCAACAGGCGAGCCTTTTAATGACCGTTCCGGGAATCGGTGCACTCACTGCCCTTACCCTTTTGAGCGAGCTGGGCGATGTGAAAAGATTTCGTACTTTTTATCAGCTTAACGCTTTTGTTGGCCTGTGCCCGACTGAATTTTCAAGTGGGGATTCCGAACGTGTCGGCCCACTAACACCAAGGCACCACTCATTGCTCCGGAGTTTACTAACAGAGGCTGCCTGGACAGCGATCAGGTTGGACCCGGCAATGCTGCTCGCATACAATGAGTACAAAAAAAAGATGAGTGGTAAAAGAGCCATAATAAGAATTGCAAGAAAGATGTTAAATCGGATTTATTATATATTACTAAAACAACAAGGATATGAAAAAGGAATAATAAAATAGGTTAAGATTGCTACCATGGATTATCCCATTATAATACCGACAGAGACTACTAGGAAATACCTGTAAGAAAATACATTCAAAAAGTTTGTAGCCTGTCTTTTATCCAAATCAGAAAAAAATTGATACCTGTAGCGCAAAAGTGTTGACTACTAATAGGAGGTTGGGAATGATTGGAAGCAAAATATTATATTTGTAATGAGAAACAAATGCCTGGAAGAACGGCGGATATCGAATGTCTGCTGTTCTAAAGGAAAGTTTTGGCCTGTTCTCTTCTAAGTGCCTAATATTAATCATAGGAGTATTTCCACTCGCCATTCCGCTTGTCTTTAGTAAAATTTCCAGTTGATTTTACTTGACCATTTTCATAGAAATAACTAGCAGTTCCTTCTCTTTTCCCTTTTTTCCAGTTAAGTATAGAACTCACTTTTCCATTGCCGAAAAACTGTTTACAAGTTCCTTCTTGTAATCCGTCTTTCATTCCACAAGGCTTTTCTTTTTGGGCAAAGACAATGTTAGAAATGAAAATTAACAAGATTGTGTACAAGTATTTATTCATCGTTATTGATTTTTATTTCAAAAAAGTTTAATTATGTAATAATATAAATACATTTTCAAAAAACAAATTCTATATTTCGCTTATAAAAAAACTAAAAATTGTTATCCTATCCCTAATTTTCAGTACTACTTTCATACAATCGAATGCACAGAAGACGGCGTATTATCCGCAGGTTCCTTTTGATTCACTACAAGCTAAGGGGATGTTGGCTTTAGGAACATCGAGTATTGAAGGCTTGGCGTATGTAAAAGTGCCAGGTAATTGGGGGGCTGAAAAAATTTACGCCAGAAATGTGGCCGTAACCTTATTTCCAGTAACGGCCTATTTCAATGATTGGTATCGGTTAAGGAAGAGTGAAGAGAACAAGAAAACGAGTGCTTACATGTCTGAAGATGCTTTTCGTTGGCGAATTACCATTCAAACAGATGAATATGGAAGATTTAAATTTGATAAAATGAAGCCTGGTAAATATTTTCTTCAATGTATCGCATGTTACTCTAAGTCAGGCTCAACGCCAGTTTATCGCGGCAGTGGCTATAATAATTATGGTGGACGAACAGATTATTACGAATATCAGAGTTATACCAATAATTATACTGATAGAATTGAAAAGTTTGTGGAAATTACAAGGGATGGGCAATCGCTTGAAATTAAATTAAAATAGTAATTAAACCCTTTCAGTTGAAGGGGTTTTTTGTTGACATATAATTAAGTTTGAAATGATTTTGTAACTTGCATTGTTGCTAACATTTTTTAACTAATTCGTCATTGCGAGGTACGAAGCAATCCTTTTTTACTCTTTATAGGTGGGATTGAGATTGCTTCGTATCTCGCAATGGCAACAAAATAAAATAAATGAAATACATCATTGCTCCATCCATACTTTCTGCCGATTTTGGTAATTTACAACGAGATATCGAAATGATTAACCAAAGTGAAGCCGATTGGTTTCATGTTGATGTAATGGATGGTGTTTTTGTGCCCAATATTTCTTTTGGCTTCCCCGTGATGGCAGCTGTTAAAAAACATGCAACAAAACCTTTGGATGTTCATTTAATGATTGTTGAACCTGACAAATTTATTCCTGAATTTGCCAACGCTGGTGCAGATAGAATTACCGTTCACTACGAAGCCTGCACTCATTTGCATAGAACCATTCAGCTCATAAAATCATCTGGATGTAAAGCTGGCGTTGCTTTAAATCCACATACACCAGTTACTTTATTGCAAGATGTAATTGAAGACCTGGATTTGGTTTTGATCATGTCGGTAAACCCAGGTTTTGGCGGACAGGCATTTATCCACAATACTTATAAGAAAATTCAAGATTTAAAGCGTTTAATTCAAGGCGTAAATGACGAATTGATTATAGAAGTTGATGGTGGTGTAGGATTATCCAATCTGGCATCATTAGTAGTGGCTGGTGCTAATGCTTTTGTTGCTGGAAACGCCATTTTTGCGGATGAAAATCCAACTGAAATCATTTCTAAAATGAAAAGTTTAACAACCACGGGTATCAGTATTTAAATTTTAACCACAAATAAAAAGGATGAACGCAGATAAAGATGTAAAAAACAATCGGACACAGAAACACTTAAATCACTGAAAGTTTAACACCGTATCAATCCGTGTTTCCGTGGCAACAAAATTCTGTGTGCATCTGTGGTAAAAATTAACCAAATCTCTACGCTAACCAATGCTCAAATTTCGGCTGCTCTTTTTCCTTTTTATTGCTGGTTGCAGTTTAGCTGTTGCTCAACCGCAGGTTAGGATTTCGGGGATAGTTTACAACGAAGAAAAGTTGCCACTGTCGCAAGTTACCGTTATCGTTTTAGGCCAGGCGCAATCAACTGTAACCGACGAATTTGGTATTTATACCATCTATTCAAAATCGCGAAGCTTTAGTATCAAATATTCCTTGCTCGGATACCGGCCACAAACTTTAAAGTTTAATGAGCGTTCGGGCGCTAGAATTACTCAACAGGTAAAGCTAGTTGCCAATATTAATGAATTAGAGCAAGTAAACATCACGAATAAACAAAATCAGCTCAGTAATACCACCACAATTAACATTGCAGATATTGCTTCAATGCCTTTGGTTTCCGGAAACTTCGAAACCATGCTTAAAACCCTACCTGGTGTTTCAACAAACAATGAATTAAGTGCGCAATACAGTGTTAGAGGTGGAAATTTCGATGAAAATCTCATTTATATTAATGATGTTGAAATAAACCGACCCGTTTTAATTCGCAACGGTCAACAGGAGGGACTTAGTTTTATAAATTCCGAATTGGTTAGCAAAGCAAAATTTTCAGCAGGTGGTTTTGAGGCAAAATATGGCGATAAACTTTCGTCTGTTTTGGATATTAGATACGATAAGCCTGATAGTAACCAAACCATTTTAAGTACAAGTCTTTTAAACACTTCTTTAACAGCAAAGCGGATTTTTAAGCGTAGTTTTTTGCTGGCAGGTTTACGGTATAAAAACAATTCAAGTGTGCTTATTAAACAAGATGAAATGGGAAGCTATAATCCTAATTTTGCAGATGCACAGTTGATGTATCAGTACGATTTCTCCTCAAAATTTAACATAAACATTTTGGGAAATTTGAACTTAGGCCAGTTTAAACTGGAGCCTACCAATCGCGAAACTCAATTCGGGACATTAAATACCACACTTCGCCTGGACGTTGATTATACCGGGCAGGAAATTGATGACTACCAAACTTTAGGATCTGCAGTTACGGCAACTTATTCTCCCAAACCCAATTTGGTGATTAAGTTTATAAATAGCTACTTCAATACCATAGAAAGGGAACGATTTGATATAGATGGAAGTTATATTTTTGATGAAGTTGACAATACTTTTCCCGTAGAAAATTTCGGTCCAGTTACTAAAAACAAAGGTATTGGAAGTTATTACAATTATGGTCGCAATAGCTTGAATACCCAGGTTTTTGCATCAGAAATTAAAGTGGATCAAAATTTTGATAATCACGTTTTTTCCTGGGGATTGAAGTTTGACAAATCTAAATATGATGATCGCCTAAATGAATACAACTATATTGATTCTGCTGGATATATTTTGCCTAATCATTCAAAAAACATTGAATTAAAAAATGTCATCAATGTAGAAAACAACATCGACATTAAAAATTACAGTGCTTATATTCAAGATAGTTATTCGCTTTCAAATTATGCAGAACTTCAGCTTGGTGCCCGTGCAACCTATAGTTCACTAAGTAAACAACTGTTAATTAGTCCGAGGTTGTTGATTGCTTATCGCCCTAACTCAAATAATAAAATTTTAAGGTTTACAGCTGGGGTTTATAAGCAGCCGCCATCGTACCGGACCATTCGCGATTTTACAGGGATGCTGAATATCAACCAAAAGGCACAAAGTTCTTATAACACCTCCCTAGGTTACGATTATGCTTTCGATGCTTTTGGAACGCGGTTAAAGTTCACTTCTGAAGCGTATTTCAAATATTCTGATAGATTAATCCCATACAAAATTGACAATCTGCGAATTAAATACTTGGCTAACGAAGTTTCACGAGGTTATGCATATGGTGCCGATTTTAGTATTGGCGGAGAGTTTGTAAAAGATCTGGTTTCTTATTTCCGTATGTCGGTAATGCATGCGAATGAAGATCTTATCGGAGATATCTATATGCAAAATGGAGAAACGATTTATCCAGGCTACTTAAAACGCCCAACCGACCAGAGACTAAATTTTTCGATCTTCTTTCAGGATAAGCTGTTAAATAGTCCAACCTACAAAGTACACTTAAACGCCCTTTACGGCTCTCGCTTACCAATTGGTCCATCGCAAACGCCGCGTTATTTGGATAAGTTCTATGTTCCATCTTACAAGCGGGTTGATATTGGTTTCTCCAAAGATTTTCTTGACGATGCGGCGCTTCACAAGCCGAAGTTTCTGGATAAAAACTTCAGCTCTGTCATGCTGTTTTTCGAGGTGTTTAATATGTTGAACATCGATAATACCGTATCATACCTGTGGTTAAAAGACGTCGATAATGTGCAATACGCAATTCCAAATTATTTAACTGGGAGACAGTTTAACCTGAAGTTGATCGTGAAGTTGAAAAATAACCCATAGCTGGGAAAGCTAATGTGCAACAATTGCTGCATTTTCCGAGGCCTGGATTTCAGTTTTAATAAACCGTTTTCCGATCAACAGGCATACTAAAGCGATAAATGCTGCAGCGGTCATCACTAAAGGCATAGGAATAACTGAATGCTCACTAAATAAACTCACCATTACAGAAGCTAGTGCACCAAGACCCATTTGCAAAGCGCCCATAAGTGCAGATGCACTCCCTGCATTTTTGCTGAATGGAGCCAATGATAAGGCTGCTGCATTTGGATTGATAAAGCCCAAGCAACATAGAAACAAAGCGATAAAACCAATGGTTGAATATAAATTTAACCAATCGTTTAAAGCAAAAATCAAAAATATTAAACTGAATACGCATTGAGCTAAAAGCGCTATCGTAACAATTTTTTTGCTCGTAAACCATCGTAAAAATAAACTGTTTAGTTGGCTCGAACCAATGAAGGCTACAGAAAGCAGTGCAAAGATCCACCCATAACCAGTTTTGCTAACGGAGTAAATCTTCATAAAAACCTGTGGCGACGATGATACGTAGGCAAACAAACCAGAAAATGTAATTGAGCTGATGAGTGCATAAGTGGAAAATTGCGGCTCTTTTAAAACCGTGAAGAAATTTTTTAAAATTGGTTTCGGCTTTAACGAATAATTGGGATCAGGTTTATAGCTTTCGGGAAGTTTGAAAATGGAGGCCAGCAATATTATTATAGCCATAAAGCCTAAAAATACGAAAACATATTTCCAACCTAATGCGGATATCAAATAGCCGCCAGCAGTTGGTGCAAGCATCGGCGAAACGGCGATCACTAGCATCAGCGATGCAAACACTTTCGGACTTTCTTCAACAGAAAATAAATCGCGAACCATTGCTACTGAGGCTACTGCTGTAGCGCAACTGCCAATAGCTTGTACAAAACGCAAAACAATTAATTGATTTACATCTGTAACGGCTAAGCATAAAAATGAGGACACGATATACAAAGCCAATCCAAAAAACAGCGGTTTCTTTCTTCCGTATTTATCTAACAACGGGCCATAAAGTAGCTGGCCTGCAGAAATTCCGATAAAGAAACTAGATAGGGATAATGCAACTGTAGATTCTGTGCTTTTTAAATCCTTAGCTATATCAACAAAACCTGGCAAGTACATGTCAATTGAGAAAGGGCCAAGCGCTGCCAAGGAGCCTAAAATTAATATAAGATAAAAGTGCTGTTTCTTAGCCATGAATATTCCGATTTTTTTGAAGTCGCAAAGATTGGTAGATTATTTTTGCAAACCTATTTTTAAGGTCGAATGAGTGTAAAAGTCTTGGAAAAAATTACAGCTTAAAAACTAAATCTCATTTGATTTATCTTTAGATTTATACGCTATGACTTTTAAAACCAAAGAAAGCCGCTTACTTCTCGTTCTGGGAAGTTTTTTTGTGGCGAATGCAATATTATCAGAATTTATCGGTGTAAAATTATTTAGTGTTGAAGAAACGTTAGGCTTTAAAAAGTTTGATATCAATTTATTTGGTGTGCCTAATCTTTCGTTTGTAATGTCGGCAGGAGTGCTTACCTGGCCAATTATTTTTATCATGACCGATATCATAAACGAATATTTTGGGGTAAAACAAGTGCGATTTCTATCTATTTTAACTTCCATTTTGATAGCTTTTGCGTTTTTAGTGGTTTGGGGCTCGATGCATTTAAGCGCAGCCGATTTTTGGGTTCATCAAAATATAAACGGTGAAGATTTGAATATGAATAACGCCTTCGCTGGTATTTTTGGCCAAGGTATGTGGATTATCGTGGGTTCGATCATTGCTTTTATTGTGGGGCAGCTCGCCGATGTTTTAATATTCCATCGAATAAAAAAGATAACAGGAGAGAAGTCGCTATGGTTACGTGCTACTGGTTCAACTTTGGTTTCTCAACTGATTGATAGTTTCGTAGTAATTTTCATCGCATTTTATTTGAACCCTCAATATCATTATAGCTGGCAAATGGTTGCTGCTATTGGTTTGGTTAATTATACTTATAAATTTATCGTCGCTATTCTAATGACGCCCATTCTCTATATCGTTCATGCCATAATTGATGGTTATTTAGGGAAAGATTTAGCAAGGAAGCTAACCGAAATGGCTGGGAGGGGATAGCTTCATTTAATAAAATATGAAAAAGATATTTATAATAATAGCTGCCTTAACATTTTTATATGCCTGTAAGGAAAAACCTGGTGGAGGGGAAGCTGAACCAATTGATATTAGAGGCACTTGGAAACTGATATCAGGAAAAATTATTGATAAACACACTGGCAAAACCAGCGACTATCCAATGAATTTTGGAATGATTAAGATTATAAATGATACACATTTTGCCTTTTTAAAGCATTCTACAAATCCTAAAGACAGTTTGGGTTTTGATGCTGGTGGAGGAAGCTATACGCTAAATGGCAATGCTTACACAGAGCATCTTCAATATTATAAAAACAAAAATTGGGAAGGCCAAAAATTCGCTTTCAAAATTACTGTAGTAAATGATACGCTTACTCAAACAGGAGTGGAGAAAGTTGAAAAAGAAGGTGTTGATCGGGTAATTATCAAAAAATATATCAAAGAAATTAAATAACGCAAAAGGTCGGAATCGCTCCGACCTTTGTACTTAACAACAAAACAAATAAAAAAATTAACCTTAAAAATTTCTTATATCGACGCTAGTTCTTCCGCGAAGACATTTGCAGCAACCTGCTCCTGTTTGTAAATCTGCCTACCCGTATAGGCCACAAAAACATTTTTATCTAGTAGAAGATCACGATTACTAATCAAATTTCCCAATTTCACAGTACCGATTACGTATTTGTATTCGCTGGCTGAATAACGCTCGCTAATATTATCGAATTCCAGTAAGCTGATTAAATCTTCATCAGCATAACGCAAATAGATCTCTAATAAAATATCTTCAGTATGTTTTACACCATTTTCTGAGTGATATTTTTTGTACTCATAACGATAATCGTAACGTAGTGCAGCAATATCAGAAAGTACAGCAGCGCCTGTTGGGTGGCCACCTGCACCTTTGCCAAAGAAAAATTGCTTATCAGCAAAAGCCGCCTGAACCGTTACCGCATTGTATTCATTCTCTACATTGTATAAGAAATCATCTTTTGCTACCAATTTTGGCAATACATAGGTTACTATATCCTTTGTATTTACTTTTCTAGCTGTTGGAACCAGTTTAATTTTGAAGTTTTTTTCGCGGGCGTATTTAATATCGTAATGAGAAAGGTTTTGAATACCAATGTTCAATATCGCATCAGGGTTTACGAACAGGCCATAAGCATGTGCTGTTGCAATGGCTAGCTTGTACTTTGGGTCGTATCCACCAACGTCCAAAATCGGGTCAGTTTCTGCAAAACCTAAGTCTTGTGCTTCTTTTAGTGCCGAATCATAACTCTGATTTTCGTTAAAAATTTTCGATAAAATATAATTCGACGAACCATTGAAAATTCCGCTCAGGGCATGAAAAAGTTCATTATCATAGTATTCTTCCAGGTTTCTTATGATTGGAATACTTCCACAAACTGCACCTTCGTAAAGTAGCGATGTGCCATGTTGCTGTTGTAGATCTACTAACTCTTTCAAGTGCGTAGCAATCATCTTTTTATTTGCTGAAACTACGTTTTTACCATTCTTCAATGCCGTAGTTACAATTTCGTAAGCCGCATCAGCATCATTTATCAACTCTACAATCGTATTGATTTCGGAATTATTGAGAATCTCATTTTTATTCGTTGTAAATAGATCTTTATTGAGGGTACGTTTCTTTCTTGGGTCTTTAATCGCTATTTTAATGATTTCAAGGTTAAGGTTCTGGCTTTGGATGATGTCCAATAAACCTTGTCCTACAACTCCGAAACCAAATAATCCGATTTTTAAATTTTTGCTCATGGTGTTTTATCGTATCAAGTAGCGGAAAAAGTATCAAGAGTTGATGCTCAAAAAGGCTTTCGCTACCATTTGTTTTTGTTATTTTCTATTTGCCAGGGAAACGCGGATTACACTAAATTAGGTGCCGTAGTTCTTCGTGGCTGATTAATTGTTTTTAAGTTTTAAGCTCGGGTTTTGCCTCAAACCTTCCACCGTTTAACCTTCTGCCTGGTCAAGCAGTATGCTGCAGTTTGATAATCTTTTTGTTTCTGCTCTCTTTAATGAAATTCCCGATGATGTTTGTTAATGCATTTGTTTCAATCAAGAAACCATCATGACCATATTCAGAATGAATGGAGGCAAATTCCGCATCGTTAATATGATCAGCTAAAAATTTCTGCTCTGAAATTGGAAACAGGAAGTCATTTTCAATTCCTATAACTAGCGTATTTGCTTTAATTAGCTTCAAAGCCTCGGCAATTGATTTACGGTTGCGACCGACGTTATGGCTATCCATTGCTTTAGTTAAATAATAATAACTATAAGCATTGAAGCGGTTTATCAATTTCTCTCCCTGATAATTTTGGTATGATGAAGCCCTAAAATTATCCGTTTTATCGTTTACGCTTTCTACTTGCGTATTGCCATAGGCATGGTAAGTTCTGTAGCTTAGAAGCGCTATACTGCGAGCGGTTTTAAGTCCCTTACTACCGCCATCTGGCTGGTTGGCGTAAAAAGTTCTATCGGTGGTAATCGCCAAACGCTGACTTTCATTAAAAGCAATTCCCCACGGAGAGTGAACTGCATTCGTAGCAACCAAAATAAGATTCTCAATTCTGTTTGCCTCAATTATTCCCCATTCTACTGCCTGCTGACCACCTAATGAACCGCCAATTAATAATTTGATGTTTCCAATTCCTAAATGATCGGCCAATAGTTGGTGAGCAGATACAAAATCGCGGATAGTAAATTGTGGGAATGATAGATAATAAGGTAAGCCGTTTACAGGATTGGTACTTAAAGGATTGGTTGTTCCGTAGTTCGAACCCAAAACGTTCGCACAAATAATATAATGTTCTTCCGGATTAAACAAAGCGTTTTGCCCAAACAAACCTTCCCACCACTCAAAAACATCGGCATTTGCAGTTAAAGCATGGCAAACCCAAATTACATTGTCTTTTTTTGTATTTAATTTTCCATAAGTTTGATAAGCGATTTGCAGGTTTCGAATTTTCTTGCCGCTTTCTAACTTAAACTGTTTGGGATAACTATAAACCCCAACCTCTGAAGAGGTCTTTGAACTTCTATCGGTCATATTATTGACTGTAAATTTTTAAACATGTTTTGTTGCAACCCTTTTAAGGGATGGATAGTATTAGGCTTGTAAACTTTCAGTAGTTGCGTGAGCGCTGATAGTAGCAAAAGCCTGCTCAAAATCTGCTTTAATGTCATCGATATGCTCAATACCAACTGAAACCCTCAACGCATTTGGTTTTACACCTGCAGCTAATTGTTCTGTTTCACTTAGTTGTTGATGTGTGGTTGCCGAAGGCTGAATAATCAGCGTTTTAGCATCGCCAACATTTGCCAAGTGAGAAACCAGTTTTAGCTGATCTATAACTTGAGTTGCGTTTTCCTTGGTGCCATTTAACTCGAAAGATAAAACACCACCGAAACCATTGCTCAAATATTTTTTTGCCAGATTATTGTATTTGCTGCTCGCTAAACCTGGATAATGAACTTCTTTAACAAGCGGATGATTTTCTAACCAGGTGGCCAACTCCAAGGCATTATCTACATGGCGTTGTACACGAAGAGATAACGTTTCCAAACCTTGCAATAAAAGGAATGAATTGAAAGGCGAAAGGGCGGGACCCAAATCTCTTAAACCCTCAACCCGAGCACGAATGATGAATTGAATGTTACCAAATGGGCCGCCGATGCCAAAAACATCATTAAAAACCAATCCATGATAGCCTTCGGATGGTTCGGTGAACTGCGGGAATTTTCCGTTGCCCCAATTATAATTTCCACCATCAACAATTACGCCTCCAATGCTGGTTCCATGTCCGCCAATCCATTTTGTTGCAGATTCTACCACGATATTAGCGCCATGTTCCAAAGGTTTAAATAAATAACCTCCAGCACCAAAAGTATTGTCCACGATGAAAGGAAGATCGTATTTCTTCGCAATTGCTGCAATCTTCTCAAAATCAGGAATGCTGAAAGCCGGATTTCCAATGGTTTCTAAGTAGATCGCTTTTGTTTTCTCTGTTATCTTTTGCTCAAATTCTTCAGGCACATCTGGATTTGCAAAATCTACATGTATGCCCAGGCGTTTGAAAGCCACCTTAAATTGATTGTAAGTTCCTCCGTAAATATGTGTTGAGGAAACAATGCTATCTCCCGCTTCTAAAATATTATGCAATGCAATAAACTGCGCCGCCTGACCAGATGCTGTGGCTAACGCTGCAACGCCGCCTTCCAACGCCGCAATTCTTTTTTCAAAAACATCAGTCGTTGGGTTCATCAAACGCGTATAAATGTTGCCAAATTCTTTTAAGGCGAAAAGATTAGCGCCATGTTCGGCATTTTTAAATCCATAAGACGTAGTTTGATAAATTGGAACTGCTCTTGATCCTGTAGTTGGGTCTATTTCCTGGCCAGCGTGTAACTGTAGTGTTTCAAATTTATATGAAGTTGACATAATTCTAAATGATTGATTAAATGAATGTTGAAGATTGATTTCAAGCTTATGGTTATAAAATTTATCACCATAAATCAAGATAATTTTCTAGGGCGTATCCCGATCTATCGGGACCTTCCAATTTGAAAAAGAAACAAAGGAGGAAGATTTTTTAAATTACTGTATGCAACAGCACATACAAGTAGTCGCCCGCATATCACAACAAATCAATGAAATAGAAGAGTTCTCTACCTGATTGAGGTTTAGCTTAGGTTCGCCTTGCGATTGAAGATTTAGTATTTTCATCAGTTATAATTTATATCTCCAAATAACACCATGTTACTTGGTCAGGAATTGGCACCTTCTCTTTCTGAGGGTTGCCAGTGGGTCACGGAGCCAGTCTCTCGCCACTTCTTTATAAATCAATCCGATTAAAGATTGACTTTTATTCAGTTGTTAACCAAATAATATTTCAAATATCTAATTTAATTTCGAAACAACAAAATTAAATTCTGATAATTTGTTAAGTACTTGTGAATCATACACGTAATTTTAAATTGAAATCATAAAATAAACTTAACCTTAAAAATTTTATTTTTGTGATACCTATCTAATCATGATGAAAAAAATAAAATCTATTTCCTTAGTACTGCTAATTGCAATATCAGGATTAACAGCTCAGGCACAATTTGGGGGATTAAAAGACAAACTATTAAAAGTTGGAACGTCTCAAGGTGCTAAAGCTCTTGGTGTTGATAAATTTTTAAAGCAACCCGCTGCTATTACTACAGCATTTGAAGATGTAAACAGAGCGGGTGAAAAAATGCCTGATTTTAATGCCAAGGCTAAATTTCAGCCGCTATATTTATTGCCTAAAAACCCTGATGGCGGTTTCGTATTATGTGAAGGGTTTTATGAAATGACCAATAAGAGCTACTGTTTAAAAGCTGGAACTTTTGCACCTTCGAAAGGGGATGGCTATATGTTTGCTCCTGTTTTGGGTCCGAAAGAAGAGATTGTGGTTTCAATTTTAAAGAGCGCCGAGAAACATCCAGAGGTGGAACAGCATGATATTCAAATTTTGCTTTGGACGATTATTGCCAGAACAAAATTTGCAGATTATGCAGGAACAGTAAAGCTAACAGCATTAAAACTTTTAACGCCGAAACAATTGACCCAACTGGAAGGCGGCGCCTTAGGTATTTTACCTTTCGATGTTATGGAAAAAGCTAAAGATCAGCTTCCCTCAGGGATTAAAGCTGTTTTCGAGGCTGAAAACAATATCCGTCAGTTGGTTTCTTCTGGCAACTATACCTATGCCGATATGGAAAAATACGCCATTATTGCAGGTATGGCGCCAACAAGGGCCGATGTACCAAGTGGCATTTGGACAAAACATCCTGACGGTTATTACGTTCGTTATTTTCCATCTGGTTATTCGGTTACTAAAGTTCAGGTTTATGTGCCGAAGGAGTTGTTGGCGAATGGAAACAAAATTGTTTATGATGCTGCCGGCGATATTGCTTGTCCTGCAAATACTGGTTCCCAGCGGTTGGCCCAAACAAACGAGCCATTAGAGCCAAATTATTCTACGAAATTGGTAACGATTTGTAATCCTAAATAGATTTTGAATATGAGCGGGATTGTGATTCTTAAGAATTTGCAATCCCGCTTTTTGCTGTAGCCGCTATGGGGAAAATGAAGCGTAACGCTAAAACCGCCTGCCAGCCGCCGGCTAGGACTTAAAACAAAGGATTTTTTGTGAGCCAATACTAGAGTTGCTATTTGAGACACAGTAAGCAATCTTATCAATTGCAATAACCCACAGTTTTAAGATTGCTTCGTGCCTCGCAATGACGGGCTAAATTACCCAAGTGCTTGTTCTAGATCAGCAATAATATCATCCACGTGTTCCAAACCAACAGAAATTCTTAATAAGTTTTTTGGGGTTTTACTGTCTGGTCCCTCAACTGAATAACGGTGTTCAATTAAACTTTCCACGCCTCCTAAGCTGGTTGCTTGCGCAAACAACTTTACATTATTAACCACTCTGCTCGTTTCTTCCACATCACCTTTAACTAAGAACGACATCATTCCACCAAAATCCTTCATCTGTTTTTTAGCAATCTCATATTGAGGATGTGTTTCCAATCCAGGGAAGAATACGGCCTCTACTTTAGGATGGTTAACCAGATATTGCGCAACTAATTTGCCGTTTTCGCAATGGCCCTTCATGCGGTAAGCCAGGGTTTTTATACTTCTGCAGAGTAGGTAACAATCAAAAGGCGAAGGCACTGCTCCACCCGTTTGTTGTATATTTTTGATTTTTTCCCAAAGCTCATCTTTTTTGGCGGTAACCAAGATTCCACCTAAAACATCGCTGTGGCCACCCAAATATTTAGTGCTGCTATGCATAACAATATCAGCACCTAATAAAATTGGATTCTGTAGAATAGGAGAGGCGAAGGTACTGTCGCAAGCAAAGGTAATGTTGTTCTGCTTTGCAATTTTCCCGATTTCTTCAATATCCGTAATTTTTAGTAATGGGTTTGATGGGGTTTCTATCCAAATTAATTTGGTATTTGGTTTTATACTCGATTTAATTAATTCCAAATCAGTTTGATCAACAAAATCAAATTCTAAAACTTCGTTAAATATAGTGAGAAGCTGCTTTTTTATTCCCCAATACATATCATCAGGAGCAATAATATGGCTACCAGGTTTTAATGCCTGGAACAAACTCATTCCACAATTATTTCCTGAAGCGAAAGCTGCTGCATCTTCCCCACATTCTAATTTAGCTACAGTGTTTTCTAAAGCAGACCTGTTTGGGTTGCTCACGCGGCTATACATGTGCCCTCCAGGGTAGCCTCCACTCTCATCACGAAAAAAAGTTGTCGATAAGTTTATTGGCGGGGTAACATCTCCTGTAGCATTTTTAACAAGATTAGATGCGTGAATAGCAAGGGTTTCGGGTTTCATAATGATTTGATTGTAGTGCGAAATAATCGCATTGCAAATTAATAATTTGCTGCTAATTTAAGGTTCGAAATTGTTTTGGCAAGATTTATGTAAAGAGTTTCCCGAAATTAAATTAAACTAAAATGAAAAGATTATTTATAGCTATCGCAATAGCATGTTCTACTTTAGTAATGTTACAAAGTTGTTCATCAACTAAAAACGCTGCAACAGGTATTAGTGGCGGTAGAAGCACAGTTACCGGAACTTGGGTTTTAAACAATGTGGCCTTAGAGGGCTTGCCAGATCAAGCTGTTCAAGGTTTATTTGGAGAAAAATCGTACAAATGTTTCCAGGGAAGTACATGGAAATTAACCAATAGCGGAAACGGATCATATACTTTACCTGCATCAAGCACTTGTGGCGAGGTAATGCAAACTATTTTTTGGTCTGCTACGCCATCAGAAGAAACTTTTCAATTTAAGAAAATCTATGAAGGTGATAAAGCTAAAAACGTCACAGAAGGATATCGCCTGGTGTTAACGCAACTTTCAAAAGGCAATATGGTAATGAAATCTCCGATTGAATTTGGAGGCAAAACAGCAAATATCGTGTTGACTTTTTCGCCGGCAGTAAATTAACAAAAAACCTAAGGATTAATAGTAAAAGCACTTCTGAAAAGAGGTGCTTTTTTTGTTAAGTTGATTTGTTCAATAGTTCATTAGTACCATTGTTTACTGCGCCTAGTCCAATGACTAATTAACCAATCGGCCAGTGAACTATTCGTTTGTTACAACAAAATGATTTTCAAATCGCCCCAATATTGTACTTTTGTGCAAAATAAAATCAGGAATGAATACAACTGAGCAAGTTGAAAAAATATTAGCTGATACTTCATTATCAACTGAACTACAAAACATAGCACATAAAGTTCTCCATAAAGAACGGATTACTTTTGATGAAGGCGTTTATCTTTACGAGCATGCAGAATTAGGTTATCTGGGGGTTTTGGCAAACTTCATCCGTGAGGAAAAACATGGCGATAAGACTTATTTCAATCGCAATTTCCATTTAGAGCCTACAAATCTTTGTGTTTATGATTGTAAGTTTTGTTCTTATTCCCGTTTGATAAAGCAAAAAGAAGAAGGCTGGGCTTTAACGATGGAACAAATGCTCGATATTGTTAAAAAATACGATGATGAGCCTGTTACCGAAGTTCATATCGTCGGCGGTGTTTTGCCTCAATATGATGTGGCTTTCTATTTTGCATTATTTACTGCAATCAGAGCGCATCGTCCTGATTTACATGTTAAAGCATTAACACCCGTTGAATACCATTACATTTTCAAGAAAGCTAAAATTGATTATGCTACAGGTATGAAGTTGATGAAAGATGCTGGTCTACAATCTATGCCAGGGGGCGGTGCTGAGATTTTTCATCCTGAAATACGCGAGCAAATTGCTAAAGATAAGTGTACAGGCGAACAATGGCTGGCTATACATGAAGAGTGGCATAAATTAGGGATGAGAAGTAATGCAACGATGCTTTATGGCCACATAGAAGAGTTTAAACACCGTGTTGACCACATGGAAAAACTCCGTGATTTGCAGGATAGAACTGGCGGTTTTCAAACCTTTATTCCTCTAAAATTCAGGAACCAACACAATCAAATGAGCAATGTAGCCGAATCTTCAGTGATAGAAGATTTGAGGAATTATGCCATCGCCCGTATTTACATGGATAATTTCGACCATATCAAAGCTTATTGGGCGATGATTAGTCGCGAAACGGCCCAACTGTCGTTAAATTATGGTGTCGATGATATTGATGGAACCTTAGATGACACTACAAAAATTTATTCTATGGCTGGTGCTGAGGAGCAAACCCCTGCAATGAGTACCCGCGAATTAGTAGAATTGATTAAGCAGGTGGGGCGTAGAGCTATAGAACGTGATACCTTATATAACGTAGTTACCGACTTCGAAAATGTTGTTTTTGAAGAAGAAAAGAAACCAGCTTATTATAAGTTGCCAGTCGTAAATTAATGATAGAATGAGTGAATGACAGAATGAGTGAATTATGGCGATATGCTCAGTTTAATTCAAAAATTAATCATTCAATAAATTTAAAAAATGAAGAGTATTTATATTATCCGCCACGGCGAAACAGAACTTAACAGACAGGGAATAGTACAAGGCAGAGGTATAAATTCAGACTTAAACGATACAGGAAGGGCACAGGCTGAGGCTTTTTATCAAAAATATAAGGATATTCCTTTCGATAAAATTTATACTTCTGAATTAAAACGTACCTGGCAAACCGTTCAAAAATTTATTGATGCCGGATTACCGTGGGAAAAACTTTCTGGTTTAGATGAATTAGCTTGGGGAGTTTGGGAAGGTAAGCCGAATACGGAAGATTCTAGAGATGCTTTTCGTGAAATGTTGCAAGCTTGGGAAGACGGTAATTACGCTGCCCATTTTGAAGGCGGCGAAAGTGTGCAGGATGTTTACGAACGTTTGAAACAACCGATGGAAGTGCTATCCACACGGCCTGAAGAAGAAACCGTTTTACTTTGTATGCATGGCAGGGCAATGCGTGTGTTTCTTTGCCTTCTTCTTGATAAACCACTAAGCGAAATGACAGAGTTTCCGCATCAAAATACGGTTTTGTATAAAATGGGATTTGAAGATGGAAAGTTTACCGTTCTTGAATTTAATAGTGCCATTCATTTGGATGGTTTAGTGATTGGGTAACCTGCTTAACGCCAAACGCGTAGCGCAAAACATATATAATACCATTGAATAAGATTAAAATATCGGCTGTTGCCTATACCAACACCAAAGCTTTTATATACGGATTAGAGCATTCGGATATCATTAATAAGATAGAGTTAAGTTTAGATATTCCTTCAGATTGCGCTGCCAAAGTAATTAGTGGTGAGGTAGATATGGGTTTAATGCCTGTGGCTGCAATCCCCTTGGTTCCAAATGCGAATATTGTTGCAGACTATTGTATCGGTAGCGATGGCGCAGTTAATTCTGTGTTTATTTTTAGTGATGTTCCAGTTGACGAAATCAAAACCTTAAGACTCGATTCTCATTCAAGAACTTCTAATAATCTGGCTAAAGTGCTGTTGAAATTTTATTGGAACCAGGAAGTAGAATTTACAAAAGACCCTGCTGCAAAAACTGATGCCGTCGTTTTGATAGGTGATAGAACCTTTGGAAAAAAAGATGATTATGCTTTTGTTTATGATATGGGGCAGGAGTGGAAGAACTTTACAGGCCTGCCTTTTATGTATGCAGCCTGGGTAGCGAACAAAGAAATATCAACAGCCTTTAAAGAAGAATTTAATGCTGCTCTAAAACTTGGATTAGCAAACAGAAATGAAGTTTTGAAAGACTTACCACACACAAATAATTTCGATTTAGAAGATTACTTGTATCATAAACTCCAGTTTGAGGTTACCGAAGATAGAAAGAAAGCAATGAAATTATTTTTAGGCTATATTGAGGAGTTGGAGAAAGAAAAAGTTTAAACCAGATTTTATATATTATTTAAATCGTCAGGCAGTTAGAAGAGTTTAAATCTTATCCGAAATATTTAGAAAACTTAAACGTGGCAAAACTAATAAAAAAAGCAATCCCTATTTTTTAGAATTGCCTTTTAAATTTTAATGTGCTTTCATTTTTCCAGCAATGGTTTCCAGCTTACTTTTTAACTTTGACAATGCACCAGTAAGTGCCAAATCATAGTTATTTCCCAAGTTTGCTACTGCGATTGGTTCTTTTCCAGTAATTTTTGCCTCAATTAAGCAACGTTTGTCATCCAAGCCCTCTTTACTGCCGTTCTCGTCAGATAGATGCACCTCTAGGCGGGTAATTAAATCATCAAACCTTCCTAATGCATCATTGATGGCCCCTTTAATTTTATCTTCGTATTCCTGGTGAATGGTTAAATTTTTGTCGGTATTCAGTTGAATCGTCATAGTAAAAAGATTAAGTTAAATTATAAGAGTAACAGATAGTAAGAATAAACGTTTTTAAATCTTTAGTTTATTTATTAAATAATTGATCTTTAAATGATTTCATTTATTTTACCTTAGTAAAGTTAAACTTCCAGAAAGAATTGAGCAACCAGTTCTAAGTTTTAAAGTATAGTAGTAGATGCCTATTGGTAAATCGATACCTTTAATTTTCCCATCAAAAGAAAAACTTGGATCTGTAGATGAGAAAATTAGCATACCGTTTCTATTGAATAATCTGATCATAAATTCTGGATAACTATTTAATCCTTTTATTGACCAAGAATCATTTATATTATCATTATTAGGACTAAATGAATTCGGAATACCTAAAGAGCTTTCAGCCACTACGATTGAAATAACTGTTTTTTCGCTTTCACAAGCACCTTCAGAATAACTAACAAAATAATTCCGTGACTGCATCACATTAACGGAGAAATTATTTCGACTTTTTGCGATTGGAAAAGAAGAATTTTTCTGATCGTAGAGCAAATAATCTCCATTTTTGATTTCAGGCAAAGAGAAGGAGGCATTACCGGAGGCACAAATTTGAATCGGTAAAATGACACTAGGAGGAATTAATTCTGAGTATTCAAAATTGATACTAAAAATATCACTTAAGGCAGTACAGTTTTTACTATCATAAACTGTTAAAACATATTTATTAACTGAAACATTGGCTAACTCTAACTGATTACCTACAAGTTCATTTTTGATATTTTTCCATTCGTAACGATACGGAGGTATACCACCCTGAACAATAAGACCTTTTATAAAGCCGGTCTTCAAGCTACATTTATCATTCGCCAGTACTAACGCTTCATGGTTAATTTTTAACTGTTCAATTTCGTTAACCACAAACACGTCAAATAAGCTCTCACAATTTTTATCATTTGTGATGTAAAGTTTGTAGCCTCCCTTAGAAAGGTTTGATAGTGAAGTTTGATTACCAATAAAATTATTGTTTTCATCAACCCATCTTAATGATTTCGGGCTAGACCCATTAAATCGAATCGTTATTTTTCCATTTTTGTCATTACAAAATGAGTCTTCAATTTCTCTAATCACCAAATAATTTTCGTTACTAGTGTTCTCTTGAATAGTATAAAAATCAGTTGTTTTAGAGCAATAACTATTTGATATTTGTAACCTGTATTTTCCTGATGGTACATTTCTTAAATTTATCTCGAAACCTACTACATCCCCTTTTTCATTAAACCATTTTAATTCATCATTTGCACTTACGTTAATACCTGTAATTGAACCATTAGATAAATTGCAGGTTGCATTGTCAATATTTAAGCTCGTAACATCAATTGAAATAGAATTTGTTTCAGGAATAAGAAATGCTGCTGTTAATAATCCGCATGTGCTGTCATCTCTTACCTCCAGTGTGTATTCACCACTTTGAACATCCGTTAAATCTTCAGACTTAGACAAAATCAATCCATTTTTATCTTTCCACAGAAAATTTACCAGACCTAATCCAGTAGCAGATATCCCCCTTATACTACCATTACTACTGTTACAATTTGCAGCCTGAATTTTTTGATTTGATCTTTCTATATTTGGTCCCTCTGTGCTTTTGAGGATGATTGGTCCATAAGACCTTGAACACCCATTGAGAGTAGTAACAATTAAAGTATAGCTGCCGGGAGATAAATTAGTTAAGTCTAATAAATTAGTTTTAGCAACTTCCTTTTTATTTTCGTCGTACCATACGCCATTTGCTGAGCCTCCGGAATAATAAATTATTCCAGTAATCGAACCATTGTTTTTTCCACAAGAAGGCTGTTGTACCTTTAAATTATTGGTAATAAAGGTCGGTTCATTATTGATCAAAACGGCGGATGAAGCTTTAGTAAAGCACTTACCATTAAAACCTAATGCATAGTATGTTCCTGCAGGTAGATTTTCTACTTTTAAACCTTCACCAACTTTTTCATCTTTTGAATTAAACCATTCAACATTTAAAATATGTTCAGGCATCAACATTTCCAAGGATCCATTACTTAATCCGCAAGATGGGTTTACGCTTGAATACCAGCTACCATTCGTAGTCCTAATATGAGGTTGGGTAAATTCACTGGAAGTATTAATTAAGGTCGCATTAGCAACAAATCTATCGTTTTTAAAGTTTCCTGTTATAGCCCATTTACCAGATGCATCCGCATTGATTTTAGAGTAAAAACTAACTGGACTACACGATGTACAACCTGTATTGTCATTATAAATGTATACCTCTGAGTTAGGGGTAGCGATTCCAGAATATTCATTATCGTTGTTTACCAGAACTTGTATCGAAATACTTTTCTGATCTCTTATTGAGTATGCATATTCAGAGCAATAAATCACGTTTTTTCTGATCTCAATATTTTTAGATCCAAAGTTTCTTATGGTATTTGTATTTTGAAGAAAAATATTAACATCCTGCAAGTCATCAGAGCCGATTTGAATATTTTCTGAGTAAGCCATTTCTATTCCACCATAATATGTTTTTGAAGGATCAAAAAATTCTTCGTTCCTTAAAATTTTAAAGTTTTTGCTTTTAAAATTTAATTCAACCCTTAATCTGGTTGATTTGTTATCGGAAAATTCTCCACCATCTATCGATAAGTAAAGAGGTATAATACTTGAATTCGAGAAACTACTAGCCTCAAAACCAAATTTATTGAATCGCACATTATTATTCTTGCCGCTAAACGCTAACCCAGATGAGGTATAGCCACCAAGTATATTACCAAAACTTTCATCTACTCCTCCAAATTCAGAGTCATCCGCAGATAAATTTCCTAAACTATATGGTCTCATATAAATACCAACGCTAATACCTTGATTCCCATCAGTATGTAAACCAAACCAGTTTGATTGGATTTTGATTTTATTGTTCACAATCTGATATTGGTCGCTAGTTGATGCATTAACACAAATGTAATCCAGATCAAAAACATTACCCTTGCCGGGTGCACCAACAATAATATTTTTAACAAACTGCAAGTAGATTGCCGAAGATTGAGTTAAACCAAAACCACCATATTGATTTATTAAACTATAGAATTCGCGAATGTAAAGACTATAAATCTCAACATTTTCTACATTTCGTAAATTTAAACAACCTGTGTAATACTCGGTGGTTTGATAAACAGACCTATCTGCTTTTATGCATATTTTAGCAGGGCTAATGCCCAGAAACGATCCTGGCTGGGTAGATGCATCGATTACTATATTAGATGTAACAAAAGGTAGCTCTTTTTTCAATATAATCGTTCTTTCATTTTCACTGTTACCTGTAAGATTAAAGCTTATGACATCTTTCTGAATTGTTCCATTTGCGGCGGCAAGCGTCAGTGCTTCCCGAAGTGTTCCAGCTCCGGCGTCTAAATTGCTTGTCACAACGAATGTATCCGCAGTTGCGGCAAATTCAAGAAACAAAAAAAATATAAGGAAAAAAAAAACTTGATTTCATTTTGAGTGCGTAAAATTTATCCTAAAGTAATTTTTTTATGATGATTTTTAAAAATAAAGACAAGTAGACTATCAGATGTCTATTTGTCATCTTCAACAATCTTTCAACTTTTCAACAAAACTGCCGTAGAACGATGAATGATGTTATCTTTATAGCTTTTGCAAATTAATATCAGTTTTGGCTAAAGACACGAATAAAGAAACCCCGTTAATGCAACAATACAACGCTATTAAGGCGAAGTATCCAGGTGCACTTTTACTTTTTAGGGTTGGAGATTTTTACGAAACCTTTGGCGAAGATGCCATAAAAACTGCCCAGATTTTAGGAATTGTACTCACAAGAAGAGGCACAGGACCCAACGGTGGAGCCCTCGAATTAGCAGGTTTTCCTCACCATTCCTTAGATAATTATTTGTCGAAGCTGGTTAGGGCTGGGCAAAGGGTAGCTATCTGCGATCAATTGGAAGATCCGAAGGCAACAAAAACAATCGTAAAACGTGGTGTTACTGAACTGGTTACTCCCGGTGTTGCTTACGGCGATAATATTGTTAATCAGAAATCAAACAATTATCTGGCTTCTGTTTATTTCGATAAAACGCAGATAGGTATTTCGTTTTTAGATATCTCCACGGGAGAATTTATGATTGCTCAAGGTAACAGCGATTATATTGATAAGCTTTTACAAGGCTTTAAACCTACAGAAGTAATCTTTCAAAAATCTAAACGTCAGGCTTTTATAGAGCAGTTTGGGGATCGGTTTTATACTTTCGGGTTGGATGAATGGCCCTACACATCTGATTATGCTGAAGAAACTTTAACTAAACATTTTGATGTCGCCTCGCTGAAAGGTTTCGGAGTTGAGCGATTACAAAGTGGAATCATCGCAGCAGGCGTTGTTTTACACTACCTGGGCGAAACGGAACATCGAAATTTGCAGCACATCACTTCAATTAGTAGAATTGAGGAAGATCGATACATGTGGTTAGATAGGTTTACTATCCGGAATCTTGAATTGGTAAACTCTGCAAACGACAACGCAGTTACTTTATTCGATATACTTGATCACACTTGTACGCCAATGGGTGCTCGTTTGCTGCAGAAATGGATTATCATGCCTTTGAAGGAATTAAAGCCAATAGAAGAACGCTTGGGCATGGTCGATTTTTTTGTGAAAAATGAAGAAGTCCAACAGGAATTTCTAACTCATATCAAACAAATCGGCGACATTGAGCGATTGATTTCAAAGGTCGGCTTACAGCGTGTTGGACCACGTGAATTGGTTGCATTGAAGCGGGCTTTAATTCATATTGAGGCAGTTAAGAACCTTGCCGCCAAGTCGAAAAACCCGTTCCTAATCAAAATCGCCGACCAACTAAATCCTTGTTTGGCAATTCGCGACCGGATTGAAAGAGAACTTCAGCCAGAGCCGCCAGCATTATTGGTTAAAGGAAATGTAATTAATGATGGCATTGATGAAGACTTGGATCGCTTGCGCAAAATTGCTTTTGGCGGTAAAGATTATTTGGTGCAAATACAGAAGCGTGAAGCTGAAGCCACAGGAATTCCCTCACTAAAAATTTCTTTTAATAACGTTTTTGGTTATTATTTAGAGGTTACGCATACCCACAAAGATAAAGTTCCTGAAGGTTGGATTAGGAAACAAACCCTGGTTAACGCCGAGCGATACATTACGCCAGAACTTAAGGAATACGAAGAGCAGATTTTAGGTGCTGAAGAGAAAATTCAGGCCATTGAAATTAGGTTGTATAACGAATTAATGTACGAAACGGCTAGTTATATCAAACCGATTCAACTCAATTCGTTTTTGATTGCGCAATTGGATTGCCTGTTGTGTTTTGCTCAACTGGCCGAGAAAAACCATTACACTAAGCCGACTGTAAATAAAGAAAAAGTGCTTGATATTAAGGGTGGCCGACATCCTGTTATCGAAAAGCAATTGCCTGTTGGCCAAGAATACATCACCAATGATGTTTATTTAGATACTGGTTCGCAACAGATTATTATGATTACGGGCCCAAACATGGCAGGTAAATCAGCAATTTTGAGACAGACCGCTTTGATTGTTTTAATGGCCCAAATGGGAAGTTTTGTTCCTGCTAAAGCTGCTGACGTCGGTTTGGTTGATAAAATTTTCACTCGTGTTGGCGCATCTGATAACATCTCTTCTGGCGAGAGTACCTTTATGGTGGAGATGAATGAAACGGCCAGTATTTTAAATAACATTTCGGATAATAGTTTGATTCTGTTGGATGAAATAGGTCGCGGAACAAGTACCTATGATGGTATTTCGATTGCCTGGGCCATTGCAGAGTTTTTGCATCAACATCCAACCTCTCGTCCGAAAACTTTATTTGCAACACACTACCACGAATTAAACGAATTGGCTAACACGATGCCTCGTATTAAAAACTTCAACGTTTCAGTTAAGGAGATGACTAATAAAGTGATCTTCTTAAGAAAACTGGTCCCGGGTGGAAGTGAGCATAGTTTCGGTATCCATGTGGCGAAAATGGCCGGGATGCCACCGAAGTTAATTGGTAGAGCAAATGAGATTTTGAAGAAACTCGAAATCGATAGGACAGAGGGGCAAAGTATCAAAGACAGCATCAAAAAGGTTCAAAATCAAGCTTACCAATTGCAAATGTTCGCTATCGATGATCCTGTTTTGGTTAAGATTCGCGATACACTGAACAATTTAGACGTGAATGCATTGACACCAGTTGAGGCGTTGTTGAAGCTCGATGAAATACAACGGTTAATAAAAAATTAGGAAAATTAACACAGATAATAAGGATAAACACAGATTTACATAAAAAAACTATCTGTGTTTATCTGTGTAAATCTGCGGTTAAAGAATAGTAAAGCATGATAAAGACAAAAAACTCATTTTGGTTAATCCTGATACTCTCACTTATTTTAACTGCCTGTGGTTCCAGAAAATATACCGTTAAAAACGACACGAAAGCAGCAAAAGCAGCTGAGGCGATGTCGAATTTGAAGAGTAAACAACTTTACAAATTCATTACCGATTGGACTGGTGTAAAATATCGTTTCGGTGGATTAGATAAAAATGGAATCGATTGCTCAGGTTTTGCTTTTTTATTGGAGAAAGAAATTTATGGCGTAACCTTACCCCGAATTTCCCGCGACCAAGCCAAAGCTGTAAATAAAAAAAGTATCGATCGTTTACAAGAGGGCGATTTAGTGTTCTTTTCTTTCGGAGGCAATGACGTAGATCATGTTGGCGTTTATCTGAATAATGGCTTTTTCGTACATGCAAGTACGAATAGAGGTGTTATTGTTGATGATTTGAATTTGCCAGCTTATCAAAGGGTTCTGGTGAAATCGGGTTCGGTTAATTAATAATCCTAATATCCGTTGGTTGAAACCAACGGCAATGACACTGTACAGTTGTATGCTGCATCCATTTCATTGCAGTCTGCTTTAACTGACTGCAAAGATAATTTTCAAACTAAAACTCTTCAATCTTCGTTATAAAACTATGCGAATATTTTTTATAATCTGCTTATCTTTAATTACTTATTCGGTTAATGCACAGGTGAAATTACTTACGCTTGATGATTTGGATAAACGTATCGCTCAAGGAAAAGATACCACTTATGTGATTAATTTCTGGGCAACCTGGTGTTCGCCATGTGTGGCAGAGTTGCCTAATTTTGAAAAATTAAGATTAGCTAACCTCAAAAAGCCTGTAAAAGTCCTTTTGGTGAGTTTAGATTTTAAATCAAAATTGCAGAAAGAAGTTATTCCGTTTGCACAAAAGAATAATATTAAAGCTGAGGTTTTCCTTTTAAATGAGCCAGACCAGCAACAATACATCGAACGAATCGATAAAAAGTGGTCGGGAGCGATACCTGCAACGTTGTTTGTGAATATGAAGATAAGGCGTTTTTACGAAAAGGAATTCACTGAGCAGGAACTGAAAAATACTTTGTTAAACTTAAAGTAGAATATTATGAAAATTTATTTCTAATTGGTCTTATGTTGATTTCCAGCTTTGCCGTTGCGCAATCAGAGGGTTATAAAATTGGAGATTTAGTTAAAGATTTTGCATTAAAAAATGTTGATTCGAAAATGGTTTCGCTCGCTAATTACAAAGATGCGAAAGGATATATCGTAGTTTTTACCTGCAATACATGTCCTGTAGCTAAAGGATATCAGGAAAGAGTTTCTGCCTTGAATGCATCGTATGCAAGCAAAGGTTATCCTGTTGTGGCTATCAATCCTAACGATGCTGCTGCCGTTCCTGACGAAAGTTTTGAGAAAATGCAGGCTCTTGCTAAAGAAAAGAGTTTTAGTTTTCCTTATCTGTTAGACCCGAATCATGTGGTAACCAAACAATTTGGCGCTTTAAAAACACCTCATGTTTTTGTGTTGAGTAAAACCGATAAAGGAAATGTAGTGGAATATATCGGTGCAATCGATAATGATGCAGAGGGTGAAAATCCAGATAAGGTTAATTATGTTCAGAACGCGATTAGCGAATTATCAGCTGGTAAAAAACCAACAATTTCAAGTACTAAAGCTGTTGGTTGCAGTATAAAATGGAAAAAGGGATAACCGCTTATCCCTTTTCTTAAAGCTCCATCATTGCGAGGCACGAAGCAATCCCATTCAATAAATAAGTTAAGATTGCTATCCCGAAAGGTCGGGAAAAGCTCTACTTCGCAATGACCAAAAGCTAATTAAGCCCCAACCTCATCAAAATTAGTCGCTGTTGCCAACGCTTTCCAGTCTTCCATATCTTTCTGTACATCAGCGATTTTTGTATTTGCAACTTGATAAGCATCCGGACCTAAGAATAAATGCAGGGGCGAATTTTCGCTTTCTGCTGCTGCAATAATTACATCTGCTGCCTTGGCAGGATCGCCTGGTTGATTATTATTGATCTGTTCCTGATGGGCGACTTGAGATTCACGCACTTCCTTATAAGCATCAATCGGTTTTTTTGGAATAGCAAAGGATCCGGAACTTAAAAAATCCGTTCTAAAATAACCAGGTTCAACAACTGTAGCTTTAATACCAAGCGGTTTTACCTCAGCAGCCAAAGATTCTGTGAAACCTGCTACAGCAAATTTTGTGGCGCAGTAAATCCCGAAGCCTGGGAAATTCCCAGAAAAGCCGCCAATTGATGATATGTTGAAAATATGACCAGATTGTTGTCTCCTCATTTGAGGCAGGGCTTTTCTAATTACGTTTAAAGAACCGAAAACGTTTACATCAAAATTCTCACGAGATTCTTTATCACTCAATTCTTCCAAAGCACCAAGCATTCCATAACCAGCATTATTTACTACAACATCCAAATTTCCGAACTTACTAATGGTTTGACTTATTGCCGATTCAACGCTTTCTTCATTCATCAAGTCAACTGAAATTGGTAAGAAATTTTCAAATTCTCCAACGGCGTTCGATAAGTCGTTTACGTTTCTAGAAGTTGCGGCAACCTTATATCCGCGGCTTAATAATTTTTTTACTAAGGTTAGTCCGAGGCCTTTTGAAGCACCTGTTACGAACCATACTTTTTTATTTTCCATGATTTTTGTTTTAAATATTTATAGATAATTTATACCATATAACATTTTAGCTTCTTATCCTAAATTTCTTAAATGGTGATAGTAGCAGATTAATCGAAATCAGTTGAAATGGTAATTGCTTTCCAATCTTGATATTCTTTTGTCAGTGCATCAGTTTTTGTAATTGCTCTTTGCAAGGCATCTTTACCTAAAAGCAAATGGATAGGAGGATTTGGCATACTTGCCAGAGAAATCATTGCTGCAGCAGCTTTTTCCGGATCGCCAGCTTGTGTGCCATCCATTTTTAGGTATCGTTCGTGTATCACCCTTACTTCTTGGTAAGCATCGATTGGATTTTTTGCCAGCATTAAAGATTCCTCTTTAAGAAAACTTGTTCTAAATGCTCCAGGGGCTACAACCGTAACCTTAACCCCAAATTCTTTTAGGTCTTCAGCTAACACTTCAGATAACGCAATTACTGCTGCTTTTGCAGCTGAATAAACGGCCCAACCCGTAGCGCCAATGATACCAGCGATTGATGCAATGTTGATGATATGCCCTGAGCGTTGTGTTCTTAAATGCAGGCTTACTTTTCTAATCACATTTAAGGTTCCAAAAACATTTACATCGAAAGCATCTTTGGTTTCTTTATCCGTTAGCTCTTCGATGCTTCCCCCAATACCATAGCCTGCGTTATTAATTACCACATCGATTCTACCAAATTGAGCAACCGTTGCATTAATAGCATCTTCTACACTTAACTCATCAGCAAGATTTACGGCTAGAGGGAGAAATTTTTCTGAATTTAAATTGACTGCCGAAATTAAGTCATTTACGTTTCTTGATGTTGCTGCAACTGATTGACCTGCTTTTAACAATTGGTTTACCAAACTAAGTCCTAATCCTTTAGAAGCACCCGTTATAAACCAAACTTTTTTAAGTCCCATAATTTTATCCTTTTTGTTAAGACAAAATTACGGCGCGAATTAAAATTTACTATTACGTCAATCAAACTGATGATTACGAAAATCAAACAATACGATAAGAACCAGGCGTATGATTAGTGAGCTTTTTAAAAAAATTATTGAAGTGTGTCGGTTCTTCAAAGCCTAAACAATAACCAATTTCAGAGATATTCCAGTCTGTATGTTTAAGTAAAGCCATCGCCTCGCTTAATAAACGCTCTGTAATATAATGTGTTGTGGTTTTTCCTGTTGTTTCTTTTATCGCCCTATTTAAGTGATTTACATGTACAGAAAGCTGGGCCGCGAAGTCTTTTGCTGAACGCATGGTAAATCTTTGTCCAGGGTTTTCGATGGGAAACTGTCTTTCCAAAAGCTCTGTAAATACCGAGGTAATTCGAGAATTTGCATCGGGATGTTTGTATAACACTTCTGATGGCTCTGTTTTGAGTGCGAAGTGCGTTATTTCAGTAGTATAATTTCTTAGCAGGTCATATTTATACACGTAATCAGTATTGATTTCTTCCAGCATCTTTTCGAAGAGTGAAGAGATGAGCTCATCTTGTTTCGCATCCAAAATATACGCTGGCTTACCTCCAACTGCAAACATGGGCAAGTCGCCAATATTTCCACGGATTTTTTCATTAAAAAATGCTTCGGTAAATATGCAAAAATAACCTCTCACATCATTCAATTTACCACTCGCCAATTCCCATTTGTAGGGCACTAAAGGATTGAAAAACATCAGTGCCGTTCCATTAATCTCAACACTTTTATCAGCATAATGGTAGATATTGTGACCTCTGTTCAAAGCGATTTTATAGAAGTCTCTTCGGCTGTATTTTACTGGTGGTTTATCATCGCCAACACAGTCTTCCATCCTAAATACATTAAAATGGCCGATATCTTTTTGTAGGGTATCAGGCAAGAAATCAAACTTATTTTTATAAAACTCCTCTATAGATTCTGACTTACTCATGAACCAAAGTTACAAAATTCAAACTGATAGAGAAATCTTCATTTAGACTTTAGCAGAGAAATAGCTCGTCGAATAAATTGACCAAATCGTGATGCTAAATTTATTTTAGCATCTTTTTCACATTAACACCATTATCCAGATCTTTAGAGACGGGATTACGGCCACAACAAAGAAATCTTTATAAAAGTAAGTTGTATAAAGATTTCTTTCGCTTCAATCTAAATCGCGAATTATTAAAAATACATTAGCATGATAAATAAATTTGCATATAATATACCAATCGGTATAGATTTGTATCGTCAATTCGAAATAACCATGACTAAAGCAGAAAAAACAAGAAATTTCATTATTGAGAAAACAGCTCCAATCTTTAATATGAAAGGTTATGCTGGTACATCTTTAAATGATATCATTGCTGCAACGGGGCTAACAAAGGGTAGTATTTATGGCAACTTTGCCAATAAAGATGAGGTTGCGCTTGCTGCTTTCGATTATAATTTTAGTATGAATGTTTCAAAAATCGAGGCAGAAATAAGTCGGCAAAATACCACGGAAGGAAAATTGCTTGCTTACATAAATATTTACCAGAGCCTTTTAATTAATGGGATTTCTCTGGGGGGTTGCCCAATTTTGAATACAGCTATCGATGCCGATGATACTCATCCCGCTCTTCGGGATAAAGTTTTAAAAGCTGTCTTGTCCTGGAAGAATAGAATTATAAGTTTGGTAGAAGAGGGGGTTTTGAAACACGAACTTAATGCTGATAATAATCCCGAACAAATTGCGCTAACAATTATTGCAATGATAGAGGGCGGAGTGATGGTTTCTCGCCTCACCAACAAGATGGAAAATTGGAAATTAATCATGAATTCTTTAAAAAAATATATTAAAAGCTTAGGCTAAAAAATTTTAAACAAAAAGATACCGATTGGTATATAATAAAAATAGCAAATATGAAAACTTCACAAAACACAGTATTAATTATCGGCGGAACAGCTGGTATCGGATTAGAAATCGTTAAACAGCTAACAGCATTAAACAATCATGTGATTGTAACGGGCAGAAACAAAGAGCGCCTGGATTCAGCATTATCCGGATTAGACAATGTTACCGCTATCCATTTTGATGTAAGCAAGGCAGGGGAAGTTGATCAATTAGTTGAACGAATTGGTAAGGATTTCCCTAATTTAAATATGGTGATCAATAATGCAGGGAGAGCAATTGTTTACAATTTGGCTAATAGCAATCAGGACGCTTTCGTAAATGCTGAAGATGAAATGTTAACTAATTATTTATCAATTATCAGAATTAATCAAAAACTTTTACCGATTCTAAAAGCGCAGCCAGAATCGGCAATTGTAAATGTTTCTTCGGTTGTAGCCTATGTTCCTGGCATTACGTTGCCAACTTATGCAGCCAGTAAAGCAGCTTTACACTCTTATACAACTTCCTTAAGGTTAAGTCTCGAAAATAGTTCAGTTAAAGTTTTCGAATTGATGCCTCCTCTGGTTGATACCGAATTTTCAAAAGAAATTGGTGGACACAATGGTATTAAGCCATCAGTTGTTGCTGATGAATTTATTGCTGCTTTAGCGCAAGATGAATTTGAAATTAGGGTTGGTGATACCGCTAAAATTTATGAATTGTTCCGTCAATCTCCTGTAGATGCTTTAAATGTGATGAATGCGAACAGAAAAGCTTGGGTAGAATCGATAAACTAATTAATCGAAAACAGCAGGAATGAAAAAGAAATTAACTTTCGCCTTTATTATGGCAATTTTTACAACAGGAATTGTAACCTTTGCTGCGATAAGCGTAAATCTGGGTTTTAGCGAGAAATTTATTAAAGTCTGGCTCAAATCGTGGGCAATTTCTTATGTAGTGGCCATTCCCGCTATACTAATCATTGCTCCGAAAGTTCAGGCTTTCGTAGATTACCTGTACGCAGGAGAAAATAAAAACTAATAAAATGAAACGAGTAGTTGTAACTGGATTAGGCGCCATAACGCCACTTGGAAACACTGTAGGAGACTTCTGGAAAAATATTCTGGATGGTAAAAGTGGTGTCGGACCGATTACTAAATTTGATACTTCGAAATTTAAAACACATTTCGCTGCAGAGGTTAAAGATTTCAATGCGGAGGAGTTTCTGGATAAAAAAGAAGCGAGAAAGTATGATACCTTTACCCAATATGCTATCGCATCCAGCGACCAGGCGATTAAAGATGCGGGCTTGGATTTTACTGCGATGACGGATGCTCAATTGGCTGAAGTTGGTGTAATTTGGGCTACTGGAAATGGAGGAATAACAACCTTTGAACAGCAATTGGCCGAATTTCACCAAGGTGATGGAACGCCAAGATTCAGTCCGTTTTTTATCCCGAAAATGATTGTAGATATTGCCGCCGGTGCCATTAGCATTCGCCACAAACTCCGCGGACCCAATTATTGTACGGTTTCGGCTTGTGCTTCTTCCAATACGGCTATTATAAATGCTTTCGATACGATTCGTTTGGGCAAGGCTAGTGTCATGGTTGCCGGAGGTTCTGAAGCTGCAATTACCGAAGCTTCTGTTGGCGGTTTCAACGCTGCACAAGCATTGTCTAAAAGAAATGATAGTCCCGAAACAGCTTCAAGACCATTTGATGAAACCCGTGATGGTTTTGTGATGGGCGAGGGCGCAGGTGCTTTAATTTTAGAAGAGTTAGAACATGCTTTAAGCCGTGGCGCTCATATTTATGCAGAAATTGTTGGAGGCGGAATGGCTGCTGATGCTTACCACTTAACAGGAACGCCACCAGATGGAATCGGAGCAACTTTAGGGATGCAAAAAGCTTTAAGCGATGCTAATATTTCTGCAGACAAAATCGATTACATCAACGCTCACGCTACCTCAACAGGCTTAGGCGATTTGAGCGAATTAAATGCAATCAAAAATGTTTTCGATGGCTTGCCTGTGGTAATTGGGGCATCAAAATCCATGACAGGTCACTTGCTTGGCGCCGCCGGCGCTGTAGAAAGCCTGATTAGTATTTTAGCCATAAGAGATGGTATCATTCCACCAACAATCAACACTAAAACGCTTGATGAAAAAATCCCTGAGGGATTGAATATTGTTTTAGGACAGCCGATTAAAAAGGAAATCAACTATGTTTTAAACAATACATTCGGCTTCGGCGGACATGTAGCCAGCACCATTTTTAAGAAATTCGAGGGATAAGCTACTTGTCCATTAGCAGGTTAACAAGTTCTTTTAACTCTTCGAGTTCCTGTTCCAATTTCGCAATACGATTTTCCAGCGCTTCATTGGGTTGGAAAATTGTAGTTTGCGCTACTTGCGGTTCTTCGTCTTGATTATCTGCCTGTTCACCTAATAGGTGTACATATCTTGCCTCTTTCTGTCCTGGTCTTTTGGGCAACAGTTTTACGAACGTAGGATCTCGCTCCGCAAGCTTTTGTAATTGTTCTGAAATTTCTTCTATACTATCAAATTCGAAGAGTCTTCCAGAATTACTATTGATTTCGCCTGGTGTTAGTGGTCCTCTCAAAAGTAATAGACAAAGAATAGAAAGTTCTGAAGGGATTAACGGATAGGCAATGGCTAAGTTATGTTTATATTTAATTACGCGGCTCGAACCACCTGTTGCTGTTGAAATTAAACCTTTTATTTTTAGTGAATTTAATGTTAATGTTATGGTCTCCTCACTATAATTTACCACTGGATTTCTTGAGCTTTTTTGATTACAAGCTGCCGTTAAACTGTTTAGCGTCATTGGGTAATAATCTGGCGTGGTTCGGCTTTTTTCTATTAATGAACCCAAAACGCGTTGTTCTTCTGCAGATAAATCGGGTAGCAATTTAATTTCTTCCATTTGCTAAAAATAGAAATTGAGTTGACATTATCGAAATTATTTTGTCGGTATCGGTTATTTCTGTCTACTAATGCCCAGTATGCCGTCATTCCCACGCAGATCGGAATGTTAAAACTTTTTCAGGCCTCTAGTATGGAAAATCTCCACCTCTTAAAACCTCAATTTTATCGCTTATTAGAATTATTCTAAATTTCTAAATCGAGCTAATTTCAGCTTAAGATTAGCGAACTTAGGAGACATCTCAAAACATACTTTATGCAATCATCTGATAAGGAATCAAATCAGGGCGATAGCAGGAGAGACTTTTTAAAGAAAAGTTCACTCATTACTGCAATCGCTTTAACACCATCTGTTGCTGTTAAAGCAGCCGAAAACCAGGCTGATGAACGTTTCGCTGAACTTTTCGAAAAAATACCACTCAATATAACGGTAAATGACAAAGCATATAAAGCTTCTATCGAGCCACGTGTTACGCTGTTAGATTACCTGCGTGAAGAGCTTCATTTAACTGGAACTAAAAAAGGTTGTGACCATGGCCAATGCGGTGCTTGTACCGTTCATGTAAATGGAGAACGCGTAAATTCTTGCTTAAGCTTGGCAGTGATGAACGAAGGGAAGAAAATAACGACTATAGAGGGGCTTTCAAGTGGAGAAGAATTACATCCTATGCAGGCTGCATTTATCAAACATGACGGTTTTCAGTGTGGTTATTGTACACCTGGACAAATCATGTCGGCAGTGGCCTGTGTAAACGAAGGGCATACAAATTCAAGAGCAGAGATTAGTGAATATATGAGTGGAAATATTTGTCGTTGTGGTGCTTACCCTAATATAGTTGATGCAATAGTTGAAGTTTCGAAAGGGGGAATGAAAGCATGATCAACTTCCAATACTTAAGAACGACCTTAACAAAATCAGCCTTGTCGTTATTGACAAAAGACAAGAACTCCAAATTTCTTGCTGGGGGTACAAACCTGATCGATTTAATGAAAAGGGGCGTAACAGCGCCTGAGAAATTGATAGACATTAACCACGTTCCTTTAAAGCAGATTGAACTTGTGGGCGATAAAATTATCATCGGCGCATTGGCTTCGAATACTGCTGTTGCAGAAAATGCTTTGGTTAAAGAAAAATTGCCTTTGCTGGCAATGGCTTTAAATGCCGGTGCATCAGCACAATTGAGAAATGTGGCTACAGTTGGTGGCAACATGATGCAACGAACACGTTGTGGCTATTTTTATGATACTGAAATGCCCTGCAACAAGCGCCAGCCAGGATCTGGTTGCGGCGCTATTGGTGGCTTCAACAGGATGCATGCCATCTTCGGAACATCAGATAAATGCATTGCCGTTCATCCCAGTGATATGTGCGTCGCTTTAGTCGCTTTAGATGCAGTTGCTGTGCTAGCAAGTACCAAAGGCGAACGTAAGGTTTTATTTAAAGATTTCCATCGCCTTGCGGGAGATACTCCGCAGTTAGACAATAACTTAAAATCAGATGAGATGATCGTCCGCCTGGAAATTCCAGTAAATAATTTAGCCAAAAACTCCAACTACTTAAAGGTAAGAGACCGGGCATCTTACGCTTTTGCCTTAGTATCTGTAGCAGCCGGTTTAGAAATCGCTAACAATAAAATCAGTGATGTTCGCCTTGCAATGGGCGGCGTTGCACACAAGCCATGGAGATTAACGGCATCGGAAAATTTCTTAAAAGGCAAAGAGCCAAGCCTTGAAAACTTTGAGCAAGCCGCCAAGTTGGCAATGACGGATGCGAAAGGATTTGGAGAGAATGATTTCAAACTTCAGATGGCTCCCAACACAATTATTGAAGCGTTAACCGTTGCAAAATCTAAGGCATAATCATGGAAAATCGAATAATTAAAGATGAAAATGACCGCGTAGATGGCGTTTACAAGGTTACAGGTAAAGCTAAATACTTTGCCGAATACGAATTGCCTGGCTTAACCTATGGCGTTTTAGTTACCAGCACCATTACCAAAGGCAAAATTACAACGCTTGATACAAAAGCTGCTGAAAAAGCGCCGGGCGTACTTGCTGTGATATCTCATTTAAATAAACCATCGGCGCCGGGATACGAACAGGAGGGCGGCTCACCATTTAAAATTTTTTATACTGATAAGATATTTTTTAACGGACAGCCAATTGCTATTGTGGTTGCAAATACTTTTGAGCGGGCAACGTATGCCGCATCATTAGTAAAGGCAACTTATGCAAAAGAAGATTTCAATACAGATTTTGAGAAAGCAATTGCCGATTCAAAAGCTAAAAAACTTCAAGGTCAGCCTGATTATAAACGAGGCGTTGAAAATGCCTATAAAACTGCTGAGGTGAAAATTGAGGCTAAATATCATTTGCCTATTGAAACACATAATCCGATGGAATTACATGGGATTATTGCTGATTGGCGACCTAATAGCCAGGTTACCGTTTATGCAAAAACCCAGGGTGTAAAAGCAACTCAGGGAACAATAGCTAATGTATTCAAAATTCCAATTGAAAACATCCAGGTAAATTCTGAGTTTGTGGGCGGTGGTTTTGGGATGGCCTTACGTACATGGCCTTTGGAAATTGCAACGGTAATGGCTTCCAAACATCTTGGTAAACCTGTTAAACTCGTAATTACCAGAATGCAGATGTTTACTATGGTGGGCAATCGCCCGGCAGCTGTTCAAACCATAGGTTTAGGCGCCAGTAAAGATGGAAAGTTAACTGGAATTACGCATCGTGCTTTTGGAGAAACCTCTGCCTACGAAAACTTTACTGAAGGGGTGGTTAACATGGCGAAATTCATGTATCAATGCGATAATGTGAATACGCAATACACAGTTGTTCCTGTAGATTTGGGTGTGCCTATCTGGATGCGTGGACCTGGGGAAGCGACCGGTGCCTTTGCGCTGGAAAGTGCAATTGATGAAATGGCTCATGCTTTAGATATGGACCCACTTGAGTTCAGAATTAAAAACGACCCGGAACGGGATCAACAGCGTGATAAGCCATTTTCGGATAAAAATATTAAAGAGGCTTATAAAATTGGTGCTCAGAAAATAGGATGGAGTGAACGAAAAAATAAACCTGGAAGTTTAGTTGAAGGCCAATGGAAGACTGGTTTTGGCGTAAGTATTGGGGTTTTTAATGCCAACAGGGGTCGAGCCAGTGTTAAGGGTATTTTAAAAGCCGATGGAACTTTGGTTTTGCAAAGTGCAACCAGTGATATCGGTCCGGGAACTGGAACAGGAATGACTTTGATTGCCAGTAAGGTAACCGGAATTCCCGTAGGTAAAATTACTTTCGAGTTGGGAGATTCTTCATTGCCACCAGCGCCAAGCCAGGGTGGTTCTGCAACGCTTTCTACTGTGGGTTCTGCGGTGAACGATGTTTGCGTTAGCTTAAAATCGACCATAGCAGAATTAGCAGCCAATTCGAACATGGATGCGACATCCAATTTTGTCGATGTTTTAAAGAAAAATAACCTTCCATCTATCGAGGTCACTAAGCAAAGTTCGGCAGGTAAAGAACGGGAAGAATATTCCATGTATTCTTTTTCCATCCACTTTGTGAAAGTAAAAGTGCATAGCTTAACTGGTGTGGTTAAAGTAGATAAAATTGTATCAGTGGGTGATTCAGGAACTATTGTTAGTCCTAAAACTGCTCGAAGCCAGATGGTTGGCGGTGCAGTGGGTGGCGTAGGTATGGCACTTACCGAAGAGTCTGTTATCGATCACCGTTACGGACGGTATATCAACAATAATTTTGCTGATTATCATGTGCCGGTCAATGCAGATATACCTGAAATAGAAGTACATTTTATCAATAAGCCAGATCCACACATTAACCCAATGGGTGCAAAAGGAATGGGTGAAATTGCTTTAATCGGTTTTTCCGCAGCGGTTGCAAATGCGGTTTTCAATGCCACCGGGAAACGGATTAGAACTTTACCGATCACGCCGGATAAGATTTTAGCGAGTGCCTGATAAAAGATAGTTGAGGAAAAACGAAAATTAAATATCAATTTAAGATAGTATAAGAAAATTTATATGATAGCTGCAAAAGGATATGCTGTTCACAGTAAAACAAATCAACTAGCGCCCTGGAATTTCGAGAGAAGGAATGTTGGACCAAAAGACGTTTTGATAGAGATTTTGTTTAGTGGTATTTGCCATTCGGATATTCATCAAGTGCGCAGCGAATGGGGACCGGCTCGTTATCCAATGGTTCCCGGACATGAGATTGTTGGTAGAATCACTGAAGTGGGATCGGAAGTAACCAAGTTTCGGGTTGGTGATTTGGCAGGAATAGGTTGTATGGTAGATAGTTGTAAGGAATGTACAACCTGTAAAGGCGGTCAGGAGCAGTTTTGCGAAAGAGGCGAAACGGTGTGGACCTACAACAGTGTAGAGCGTGATAAGAAAACGCCAACTTACGGTGGATATGCAAATAAAATTGTTTGCACAGAAGAATTTGTTGTAAGCGTTTCTGATCGTTTGCCTTTAGCAGGAGTAGCACCATTACTTTGTGCGGGAATTACCACTTATTCGCCGATTAAACGATGGGGCATTGGCAAAGCACACAAGGTGGCCGTTTTAGGCTTGGGTGGTCTTGGGCACATGGCGGTAAAATTTGCAGTTGCATTTGGTGCAGATGTTACGGTTTTAAGTACATCGCCTTCTAAAGAGCAGGACGCTAAAGCTTTAGGAGCACATCATTTTGTAATTACCAAGGATCCTGAAGAGCTGAAAAAATATGCAAAGCATTTTGATTTTATCATTGATTCTGTTTCTGCTCCGCATGATTATGAAATGTACCTAAAACTTCTTAATGTAAACGGTGTTCATATTTGCGTTGGATTACCACCAGAACCTTTAAAATTTCCTGGCTCTGCTTTAATGCATGGAAACCGATCTTTAACGGCCTCGAGTATTGGCGGTATTGCAGAAACGCAAGAAATGCTAGATTTCTGTGCAACACATGATATTGTTTCCGAAGTGGAAGTTATTAATATCAATTACGTAAATGAAGCTTATGAACGTGTGTTAAATAGCGATGTAAAGTATCGTTTTGTTATTGACATGGATACTATTTAATTGTAGTTAGATTAGATCTGACTTTTTAAATTCAATAGGTAAACTTTACGAAGTTAAGATCATAAAAAAAGGCGAACGTTAGTTCGCCTTTTTTTATCTAAGCATTTACAGTATTATTTAGCAGTTGCTTTTCCATTGTAGGTAGCAGCTAATTTTAAAGCTTCGTACGCATTAACAATACCACCGCTGATGCATAAATCGGAGAAAGGTACTGACACCGATTCTGCATTTTCATCTTCTCCTTTTTTATAAGAAACGTTATGATTTACTTTTGTAACTGATTTTACAATGATCTCTTTCACTTGTGCGGCAGTCAGTTTATCATAATAAGAACGGATTAATCCTGCCAAACCGGCAACAACAGGTGAAGCCATACTTGTTCCGTTTAAATTTTTGTATTTCGATCCTGGAACAGTAGAATAGATTTGCACACCTGGAGCAAAAACATCTACCTGAGTTTTACCGAAGTTCGAGAAACTTGCTTTTAAAGTTTCATCATCTTTAGGTCCAGATGCGCCAACTGTAATCCACGATGCGATTGTTTGCGCATCTAAATCTTTATGATTAGGGAAATTATTTTCCGTATCGATATCCTTATTTTCATTACCTGCAGCCTGCACAATTAAAACATCTTTAGAAGCTGCATATTTCATAGCTTCATTCACTACAGCTTTGTCCCAGCTGTAAGCTTTGCCAAAGCTCATATTAATTACTTTTGCGCCGTTATCAACAGCATAACGAATGCCGTTCGCCACGTCTTTATCACGCTCATCACCATTTGGTGTAACCCTAACGCCCATAATTACAACATTGTCGGCCACACCTTTAATCCCTAAATTGTTTGTTCGGTCGGCTGCAATAATTCCGGCAACATGAGAACCATGCATTGCATCCGGACCAGCAACGTCATTATTGCCATAAAATTTTTCTTTAAGATCGTTAGGATTATCACCTACAATGCTACGGGGATCATAATCAACATTTAAGTTATATTCTGCCTGACGGGTGTAATAATCGAAACCTTCTTTAATTTGATCTTCGTAAAAATCTTTAAAACTTACATTCGCCAATTGCTCAACTAAAATGCTTTGAATACGGCCATCCATTTCTGCTGTTGGCTTATAGGCTTTAATTTCGGCCAAAGTGGGATTCTCTTTTCCCAATTTCTTAATAAAGGCGTCTAACGCGTTTTTAAAACCAGAAATATTAGCTAAGCCAGCCTTAGCCTCGCCTAACTGTTTTTCCAAATCTGCTCTTCTGGCTTTAAATGCCTCAAAATCTGCCTTATCTTTTGCCGAAACCGTTGCATCTGTAGTATTTGCAAATCGTGTTTGATCGCGGCGTACTAAACGCGTTAATTCTAAAGTTTCGAAGTTAACAGACTCTTTTGGTCCACCGATAAAGTTCCAACCGTGAATATCATCCGTGTAACCATTCTTGTCGTCATCTTTTCCATTACCAGCGATTTCTTTAGCGTTAACCCACATAATTCTTTTTAAATCTTCATGTGTATTTTCAACGCCGCCATCGTTTACGGCTACAATAACCTTTGTCGATTTTTTTCCTTTCAAAAGTTCTTTGTATGCTTTTTCGGTGCTGATTCCAAATGTTGAATCAGTTTTAAGATCAAGATTTTGCCAATTTGCTTTTTGTGCATTGGCTATAAATGGTACTGTACTAATTACAGCAGCGCTCATCAACGCTCTAAAAATTCTACTCTTATTCATTTATGTATTTTTGTATTTAACGCGGAAAGATAATTTTAATTTTTCGTATTTATGAAAATGTAATTAAAATGATGAATCTATATAAACAAAAGATCCCATTCAAGTTAATGAACAGGATCTTAAATAATTTATGATTTTTTATTTTAGGTTGGTTACAATTTCTTTAGCTGCCTGATCATGACCTTCTATAACAGTAAGGGTTTTACCCGCCCACTCTTTTAGTTTTGCATCTTTGTTCTCCATACCATTTTTAAACAAAGAAATTGTTTTTTGATGATCGGTCACCATCATATCCATATAGTGTTTATCAAAGCTTGCGCCAGTCATTTTCTTCATTTCATCCAGATGGATCTGATCTTCTGCTGGAAGCGCATCCGGAGTTATAATTTTTTTATCTGTCGCCAACGCTTTTAGTTCTTTGTTGGCCTGAGTATGATCTGTCAGCATTTTAGCTGCGAAATCTTTCACTTTTTGATTGGAAGCGTTCTTCATCGCAATTTTTGCTGCTTCAACTTCCATAATACCACTTACAGCTGCTTTTCTCAAAAATGTTGCGCCAGCTTCATCCAAACCTGTTTCTATCACTTCACTTCCTGCAACGTGATTGCCGTTTACCATATTGGTATCGCCAACTACGCTATCTTTTGTAGTGGATGATTTTTTATCTGCCGTTTGGCAAGCGGTGAAACTTACTGCTAATGCAATTGCGGTTACATATAAAAATTTATTGCTCATTTTATTTTCGTTTTGTACGTAAACAAAACACCAATTAGCAGAAAAGGTTTTTTTGATGTTAGTCTTTATTGTAAGGATTTGAAATGGAAATTGCCATCTGGTTTTCGGGATTTTTTATCTGCGAAAATCCGAATTGTTTGTAGAGCCCATGTGCATCATGGGTAGCCAGCTGGTATCGTCTGAGATTTTGTAAATCAGGGTGGAAAATCATAAATGATATTAGTTTTTTAGCCAATCCCTTACCACGATAATCCTCTTCTACGTAAACATCGCACAGCCAGCCGAAAGTCGCTTTATCGGTTATCCACCGGGCAAAGCCTATTTGAATGCCACTTTTGTAGATGCCGAAACAAAGCGAATTTTGAATTGAAGCAGCAACAGTTTCTGCAGGGATATCCTTAGCCCAATATGATTCTTTACTTAAATACCTATGAATCCGATCTATCTGCAATAGTTCTTTCTGGTCTGAAAAAAGAAATCCATCTTCAATTACCTGCATTTTTATTCCTTTATTTTAATAAGCATTAACAGATTAAACTAACTAATTTCTCATGTTAATGAACTGCAATGGCTGGTCGAAATCTTCACCACGGCATAGAGAAATTACGGCTTGGAGGTCATCGATTTTTTTGGCGGTTACCCGAACCTGGTCGTCCATGATTGATGGTTGTACTTTTAAACCACTCGCTTTAATTTTAGCAACAACCTTTTTGGCGGCTTCTTTATCCAATCCTTCTTTAATGGTAATTTCCTTGCGAATCATATTGCCGGAAGCGATGATTTCTTTGCCAAAGTCAAGACTTTTTGGATCCAGATTTTGTTTCATCATCCTCGATATAATCGAACCTTCAATGGCTTTTAATCGCATGTCATCTTCCGTAACAATGGTTACAACGTTGGTTTTTTTATCCAAATCTACAGTACTTTTCGATCCATTGAAATCAAATCTATTGAGGATTTCTTTCTTGGCATTATTAATCGCATTATCAAGAGTTTGCGCATCAACTTTACTTACAATATCAAAAGAAGGCATGGTTTTAGCTTTTAAATTAAAAAATTAAGTAGATTTATTAGAAAATAATCGATCTCACAAAAAAACGAAAAATAATATGAAAACCACTAAAGCTAAGTCTCAAAAAAAAGCAACAAAAAAAGATGCTGCAAAACAGTTAGAGCAATCAATTACTTCGCAGTTTTTAGATGTAATTAAAAGCTTGGGCCATGATGCATCAGAAATTAGTTCAGAAGTTGCAAAAGCAAGCAAACGCGTAGCTAAAAAATTGACTAAAAAGTTTACGGTGATCAAATCAGATGTGGGTCATAAAATTGATGATTTATTAAAGTCGTCAAAATCAAAGGCCAATAAAAAGCCGGTTACAAAGGTTGTTACTAAAGCGGAAAAATCTGCAGCGAAAGTGGTTAAAAAAGCAGTTTCTAAAGCTAAACCGATTGTTCAAAGTGTTAAAGTTGCAGCAATTGCATCAGAGGAAAAAGTAGAAAAAGCGTTAGCTAAGCCAGTAGAAGCCATTAAAGAAACGGCAAGTAAAGTGACTGAAACGAAAGAAAATGCCCCTGCTAAAAAAGAAATAAGCAAAGTTGCTGCAACTGTAGTACCAAAATCAACAGAAAAAGCTATTAGCAAAACAACGTCTGCGGCTAAGAAAAAAGTAGCAACAGCAAAGAAAGACGCTACCGATACTAAAAAAGCAGTTCAAGATGAGGCAAAACCGTTAGCAAAAGACGTTGCAAAAGCAGCTGAAGAAACAGCAAAGCCAAAAAGTGTTAAAACGGCCGCTAAAAAATTGCTGTAGTTTTAGTTTTTTGTATTAACGTTAAACAATTCGTTAACGTTAACACTTTGATTTATTAACATCAATTTAACAAATTATTTTGCAGCTTTGAGCATCCCTGTACCCACGGGGATTTTTTATTTTTTTAGATGAGCAAGAAGAAAATACCATTTTTAAACCGCGAAATAAGCTGGTTGTATTTCAACGATCGTGTGTTACAAGAAGCGGCCGATGAAACCGTTCCACTCATCGAAAGGATTAAGTTTCTATCTATATTTTCTTCCAATCTGGAAGAGTTTTATCGGGTGCGGGTCGCAACAATGTCAAGGCTAACCAATTTAAACGATAAAGCAAAAGCGCTTTTGGGATTCAATCCGAAAAAAATCCTCAATGAGATTAAGAATATCGTAGTGAAACAGGAGCGAAAGTTCGATCAATTGTTTCAGGCTACGCTTATCAATGAGCTTGCTCAAAATAGAATCTTTATTTTGAATGATACCCAACTCAATGTGAGTAGAGGAGAGTTTGTGAAGAACCACTTTCGTGATAAAATTTTATCAAATCTGGTTCCGATAATGTTGGATATGGATAAACCTTTTCCAGAACTAAAAGATCGGTTTTTGTATTTCTTCGTGAAATTATCTAAAAAAGATACGAAAGTTAGAGAGAAGTATGCGCTAATCGAGATTCCGCCGAGTTTGCCACGTTTCCTGGTCTTGCCAGAAACCAACGACTTAAAGTTTATTATTCTTGCCGAAGATATTATCCGCTACTGCCTTGATGATATTTTCTATGTTTTTACTTACGATCATTTAGAAGCTTACTCTATTCAGTTAACACGAGATGCTGAATTGGATATAGATAAAAATATTGATGATAAGTTTATTGAAGACTTAAAGAGTAGTCTGGAAAAACGAAAGAAAGGCAAACCAATGCGTTTGCTTTACGATTCGGCAATGCCTTTGAACATGCTTACTGTTTTGGTAAACAAACTTAAACTAGATGCCGACAGTTTAATACCGGGCAATAGTTATCATAAATTTGGAGACTTTATCTCTTTTCCTAATGTAGGTAAGAAAGAATTGGAGTACGCACCAAACGTACCTTTAAAGGTGCATGATTTGCCACGTACGCAGAGTGTTTTTAGCAGAATTGCCCGTCGAGATTACCTGGTGAATTTACCTTACCAATCTTATGATTACATTATATTGTTTCTACGGGAAGCAGCAATTGATCCTAAAGTTACTGAAATTCAAATTACGTTATATCGCCTTGCTGAAAACTCGAAGGTAATTAACGCCTTAATAAATGCGGCAAAAAATGGCAAATCGGTTTCTGTAGTGTTGGAACTAAAAGCCAGGTTTGATGAACAAGCCAATATCTTTTGGACATCGAGGTTGATGGAAGAAGGTGTAAAAGTTAATTATGGCTTAACAGATTATAAGGTTCATTCCAAAATTTGCCTGGTTAAAAGAATAGAAAAAGATAAGCCTGTTTATTATGCAAATTTAGCTACAGGAAATTTCAATGAGAAAACTGCCGGGTTATATTGCGATCACAGTATTTTCACCGCTAAAAAGGAAATTACAAATGATCTGGTAAAACTATTTGATGCGTTAAACAAAAAAACAGTAACCAAAGGATTTAAACATTTAATCGTTTCTCCGCTGGAAAGCCGCTCAAAGCTGATCAATTTTATCAATAGAGAAATAAGAAATGCCAAAGCCGGAAAACTGGCTTATATTATGCTAAAAGTGAATAGTTTAGCTGATGAAGGCATCATTTCAAAGCTATACGATGCCAGTAATGCTGGTGTTAAAATTCAACTCATTGTTCGGGGAATTTGTTGTTTAGTTCCTGGTGTTAAAGGCTTTAGTGAAAACATAACCGCCATCAGTATTATCGATAAGTTTCTGGAGCATGCAAGGATTTACATTTTCAGCAATAATGGCAAAAATGATATGTACTTGTCATCTGCAGATTTAATGAGCAGAAACTTTGAGCATAGGGTAGAAGTAGGCTTTCCGGTTCTTGATCCCGAAGTAAAACAGGAAATTCAAGACATCATTGATCTTCAGTTGCAAGACAATACAAAATCACGACAAATTAACGCATCCAATAATAATAGATATCATAAAAATAGATTGAGCAAAAAGATTAGAGCTCAGGTTGATATTTATAACTACTTAAAAACCAAGCACCAATAATGTTAAGATATGCAGCTATAGATGTTGGCTCGAACGCAGTAAGATTGCTCATTGCCGACATCAGCAAAAGCGACGGAAAATATAAATATAAAAAGAACACTTTAATTAGAGTACCCTTACGCTTGGGCGATGATGCTTTTTTAGATCACCATATTTCTGAAAGAAAAGCGGGAGATTTGGTGAAAACGATGTCAGCCTTTAAAAGTTTGATGGATGTTTATCACGTTTCCGAATATTTGGCCTGTGCCACTTCAGCCATGCGTGAGGCTAGCAATGGACAGGATATCGTGAAAATGATTAAGGCACAAACGGATTTAAACCTCGAAATTATTGAGGGTCAGAGAGAAGCTAACATCATTTATGCTAACCACATAGAGGCCGATTTGGATGAAAATAAAACGTATTTATACATCGACGTTGGTGGTGGTAGCACCGAATTATCGGTATTTGTAAAAGGCGTACCAGAAGCTTCACGTTCGTTTAATATTGGTACGATTAGAATGTTGGATAACCAGGATAAAGAAGAAACCTGGGACGAAATGAAAGAATGGGTGAAGGAGCATACCAAGAATTACAAACAGTTGGCAGCAATTGGTACTGGAGGTAATATTAATAAACTATTTAGAATGAGTGATGAAAAGGATGGTGCCCCGCTATCAATTCAAAAACTAAATGCACTTTACAATAAATTAACCAGCTATTCTCTAAAAGAACGGATACATGAATTGGGTTTAAATCCTGATCGTGCTGACGTAATTATTCCTGCAAGTGAAATTTATTTGACCTTAATGAAATGGACAGGTATTAAACAAATTTTTGTTCCAAAAGTGGGAATGGCCGATGGAATTATTAAACTGTTAATTGAGGAAAAACTTGATTAAAAGCGGAAACTTCCAGCGAAAGCAAGTTTAAGAAAATGCCTCACTTCTTCATTCAAATCTTCTTTGGCGTAAATTCTCAAATGGTGATTATATTGTGAGGCTCCTGGTACTTTAGCGATTTTAACGAAACACAAATTATCATCGAAAGGCTTATTAAAAGGTAAAACGATATGAATAAAGTTTTTTCCAAATTGAGTGATGTAGGCAAAATCAAATGTAGAATGTAAAGCAACCATCGATTTTTTTGCATGTAGCTGAACGATGCCAATATCATTTATCTGCGCTATAAAAAAACGGAATAAACCTAAGGTATATTCCGTTTTTCCATTTAAAAAATCATCTGGTTTACCCAGAAACTATTCTTCTAATAATTTAGTGGCAGCCTCATCAGTAAAGAAAGTAAGCTTACCATCAATAGGATCAATGAGTTGAGACGGATATAAATCAAAATCCTTTTGTTCATCGCCAATTACATGTTTAATGGCTTCGGCTTTATTTTCTCCAAAGACAAGGAAAGCTATGTTTTCGGCTTTATTAATTAACGGGGCTGTAAAACTAACGCGATAAGTGTTTAGCTTTTCTACGAAAACAGAAGCTACATTTACTTCTTCATCCTTAACCAATGAAGTATGGGGGAAGATTGATGCGGTGTGTGCATCATCACCCATTCCTAATAAGATTAGATCGAAAACTAAATCTTCACCTTTGAAATGATTATCGATTGCTTTTTTATATTCAATTGCAGCTTTTTCTGGAGCCATTGTTGTATCAACATAAAAAATATGATCGTCTTTAATGTTTAATGGATCGAGTAGTGCCTTTTTTGCCATTAACCCGTTGTAATTTTCATCATTTGCCGGAACATTTCGCTCATCACCAAAAAAGAAATATACTTTTTCCCAATCAATTCTATGTTCGCATTCTTTCGCCAGAAAATGATAAAGTGCTTTGGGTGAACTACCTCCGGTCAAAACAAAATTAAAACGATCATTTTCCTCAATAGAAACCTCAGCAATTTTAATAATGTAATCTGCTAAATCTTCAGTGAGTTCTTCAATCGTTTTATATATTAATAAATTCATATTGCTAAATATTAAACATTATTGCGAGGCAAAAAGCAACCTCAATCACTTTAGTTGATTATTGCTTTTCGCCCAGCTATGAGGAGTTTTTACTCTTTATTTTTTAATGGTAAATTGAACCAATGGAAGCCATCTCTTGCAATAAGTGCCTCTGCTTCTTCTGGTCCCCAGCTATCGGCTGGATAATTTGGAAAGTTAATTGATTTTTTACTTTCCCAGGTATTTAAGATTGGCATTACCAATTCCCAGGCAGCTTCTACCTGATCGCCACGCATAAACAACGTTTGATCACCCATCATGGCATCCAATAATAGAGTTTCGTAAGCTTCTGGAGTGTCGCCCTCGTAAGTTCCTTTATAGTCAAATACCATATCAACAGGATTTAAAACCATATCCAAACCAGGTCTTTTTGCTTGCACCTGCATGCGAATACTCATTTCTGGCTGAATACTGATTACCAGGCGATTTTGTTGCCAGCTTTCTGTAACATCAGAAGAAAAAATTTGATGAGGAACATCTCTGAACTGAATTGTAATGAGAGATGAGGTTTGATTTAATCGCTTTCCAGTTCTTAAATAAAATGGAATTCCCTGCCATCTCCAGTTATCAATATGGAATTTTACAGCGGCGAAGGTTTCTGTATTGGAGTGTGGATCTACACCTTTTTCCTGACGATATCCCGGAACCTCTTTACCTTCAACCCAACCTTTGCTATATTGGCCACGTACGGTGTGGAAACGGATATCTTCAGCAGAGAACGGACGCATGGCTCTTAAAACCTCGACCTTACGGTTTCTAATTTCATCGGCATCAAAGTTGATTGGCGCTTCCATTCCTATTAAGCACAACAACTGCAAAAGGTGGTTTTGAATCATATCACGCAACGCACCAGCACCTTCATAATAACCACCCCGATCCGCAACACCCAACTGTTCGGTAACCGAAATCTGAACGTGATCGATATAAGATCTATTCCATAATGGTTCAAACAGTGCATTTGCAAACCTAAACGCCATCATGTTTTGCACCGTTTCTTTACCCAAGTAATGATCAATGCGGTAGATTTGCTTTTCGGTGAAAATAGTACTTAATAATGCATTAAGTTCTTTTGCAGACTCTAAATCATGACCAAATGGCTTCTCAATTACGATACGGCTATTGTCTTCATCTTCGGTAAGTTTATATTTTTGCAGGTATTCGGCAATAACAGGGAAAAAGTTTGGAGCCACGGCCAGGTAAAAAATCACCTGCGTATCTTTGCCATATTCTTTTTGGTATTTTTCTACTGCCGCTTTTAAATTCTCGAAGGTCTTGGGTTGAGCAAAATCTGTAGGACAATATCGAATGGTATCACCAAACGTATCCCATTTTTCTTTTTTAACTTTACCCGAGCGAGAAAATTCATTTACAGCTTCTTCTAGAGCGGTTTTGTAACTCTCATCGGTATACTCGGTTCTACCGGTGCCAATGATAGCAAATTGATCAGGCATGTAACCCTCAATAAATAAATTGTATAGCGCAGGTGCTAATTTTCTTTTATTTAAATCACCTGTACCACCAAATATTACAAATATTGTGGGGTTTAATGCGGTTTTGGTTTTCATTATATTTTTGGATTCTTAATCAAATTTATTACGATAATTTGTTCCAATCAGCATGGAATACGCCATCTTTATCTATACGTTCGAAGGTGTGAGCTCCGAAGAAATCTCTTTGTGCCTGTATTAAGTTTGAAGGCATTCGAGCAGTGGTAATGGTATCGAAATAGGTTAGGGTAGAGGCAAAAGCTGGAATTCCGATACCGGCATTGATGCAGGCTGAAATGCTTTTACGAGTACCGGCAAGTGTAGATTTAATAATCTCCTGGATACCGCTATCACCGAACAAGTGTTCCAACGAATTATCTTTTTCGTAAGCCTGGTAAATATCTTCTAAAAATTTAGCCCGGATAATACAACCACCCCTCCAAATTTTCGCAATTTCCTGCAGTTGAAGATCGTATTGATATTCTTTGGAGGCTTGTACTAGCAGGTGCATCCCTTGTGCGTAAGCGCTAATCATAGAAAAATAAAAAGCATTTTCTAAATCATCAACAGTGATATCAATTTTGTTTTCTTTTTTACCAAAAGCATCCTCAAGTGAAACTCTTAGTGCTTTAAATTTTGATAAATCGCGATTTGAAACTGCTTCATTAATGGTAGGCACCGGCAACTGAAGTTCCATTGAAACTTCTGAAGTCCATTTACCTGTTCCTTTTGAGCGGGCTTCATCTTTAATTTGATCTAAGAGATCATTTTGTGTTTCTGTATCTTTAAACAAGAATATTTCTGCAGTAATTTCTAAAAGGAAAGATTGTAGTCTGCCTTCATTCCATTTCTTAAATACATTGTAAATTTCATTGTTAGAATAACCCATCCCGTTTTTAAGTACACCGTAAACTTCTGCTATAAGTTCCATGATAGCGTACTCAATGCCGTTATGCACCATTTTTACGAAGTGACCGGAAGCACCTGGACCAATGTAAGTAACACATGGATCGCTACCTACTTTAGCAGCAACTGCATCGAAAACATCTTTAACCACGTTGTATGCTTGTTTATCTCCTCCAGGCATCATACTTGGTCCAAACCTTGCACCTTCTTCGCCACCAGAAATCCCCATTCCAAAGAAATGTAAACCATCTTTTTCCAATTCGTCAACGCGGCGGTTGGTATCTGTAAAGTGCGAATTTCCACTATCAATAATGATGTCGCCTTTACTCAACAAAGGTTTAAGTTCATTAATAACGCTATCCACAATTGGGCCGGCCGGCACTAACAAAATCAAGGTTCTTGGCGTTTGTAAACTACTGATAAAGGCTTTGATATCGTTAAATCCCTTAAGATTGTGCTCTTTTCCTTCATCTTCAAGTTTTGAGATCATCTTCTGATCTTTATCATAACCCGTAACGGAAAAACCTTTATCTGCCATGTTTAATAATAAGTTTCGGCCCATTGTGCCCAAACCTATCATCCCTAATTTGTAATTTTTAGAATCGTTATTTGACATTTCTTGCTCTTTTGCTTGTTACCCAAAATTAGGGTTTAGAAATTAATATTATTAATTGTGTTGTTATTTGATTGTAATAAAAAAACCAATTAGTGTATATTTTACACTTTGGGATTAACTGTAAATATATTGTATTTATCGGCCAATTTCCAAAGTTTAGCACCGCCTTTAATTCCATCTCTATTGGTTACCAGTTTCATGTTTTCATCTAGCTTAAAGTCTATCTGTTTCGAGTTGCCTCCGCCGATATAAAGCAAATCATAATTGAATACCGTTTTATAAGTTTCGATTACTTTTTTAAGGCGTTTGTTCCAACGTTCGCCACCTATCTTTTCAAAAGCTTTATTTCCGATATAATCGTCGTAATCTTCTTCTTTGTTTAACGGAAAGTGTGCAAGTTCCAAATGGGGTAACAGCTCGCCATCAAACAGAAGGGCGGTTCCAAAGCCGGTTCCAACAGTGAACACAATTTCGAATCCTTTTCCCTCAACTACGCCCAAACCTTGTTGATCGGCATCATTTACCAATCTTACTGGTTTATTGAGAGCATCTGCTACACGTTGAGCTAAATCGACATCAGCCCATTTGTTTTTTGCCAGATTAGGTGCAGTTTTTACAATCCCATTTTTTACATAGCCTGGAAAACCAATTGAAACCCTATTGAAAGTATTAGGGATAGGCTTAATTAACGCTTCAATACCGGATACAATATCTTTTGGTGTTGCACCTTCGGGAGTTTTACTTTTTAAATATTCTGATAACATATTCCCATCCTCGTCTAGCAATACTGTTTTAATACTTGTACCGCCTATATCGATAGATAAAATATTGGATTGATCGTTATTTGTTTTTGTTGCCATGTTGCAATTATTTATACTGAAACTGATTGATGCAAATTAATAGAATCAAAAAACATAAAACGAATAGAAAGGTATTTAATTTAAAATAGTAAACTACTAAATCTATATATTTAGTAGAATATTATTATGTTTGTCACGTTTTAAATTGATACAGAACTTTCATAATATGGGCTTAAATTATCTTGCATTTGCAATTCCTGCGTTTTTTATTTTTGTATTTATTGAATATAAAATCGCTCAAAGGCAAAAAAGGGAGAAAATTTTTAAATATGAAAGTACCGTAGCTAACTTTAGTGTAGGTATAGCCGAGCGCCTATTAAATCTGTTTATTGCAGCTAGTTTTTACCAGGTTTATGATTGGGTATATAGTAATTATGCTTTGTTTGATATTTCTACAAAATGGTACGTTTGGGTTTTGCTACTGTTGGCGACAGATTTAGTTTGGTATTGGTATCATCGACTGGGGCATGAAATTAATTTTTTATGGGCTGCACACATCGTTCATCACCAAAGCGAAGAATTCAACCTCTCTGCAGCGGCGAGAATCACCACTTTCCAGGCAGTTTTTAGAAATGTATTCTGGTGCATATTGCCCTTCATAGGTTTTCATCCTACTATGATCATTAGCATATTGTTGGTGCATGGGGCCTACTCATTTTTTACCCATACGCAAATGGTAGGGAAACTGGGTTGGTTAGAAAAGATTTTCATTACCCCATCGCTTCATGGAGTGCACCATGCAAGTGATGAAAAGTATTTGGATAAAAATTATGGTGATGTTTTCGTTTTTTGGGATAAACTTTTCGGTACTTTTCAGCAGGAGCAGGAGGCCCCAAAATACGGACTCACGCACCCATTAAAAAGTTATAGTTTTTTGTGGCAACATTTCCATTACTACCTCGAAATAGGAGAGGCCTACAAGCAAGCAAATGGTTTTAGGGCGAAATGGGATGCACTCTTTGGTAGTCCTGCATTGATGGACCAAAATATCAGGCTAATTTTAGAAAAGAGATTTGAACAAAATAAGATTAAGAAAAATTCTAGGGTAAATTTTAGGCCTTACCTGAATATTCAATTAATTTTGATTGTAGCCATGCTTACGGGGCTAACATTGTTTTTTAATATTATTGATTCGTGGGGGAAAATCGCCATCTCGTCTTTTATTCTGATTACTTTAATCAATATTGGTGCGCTCCTGGAGCAACGAAGATGGATCTATTATCTTGAATGCTTTCGTTTGATTTTAATTCTGGCTTACTTGTTTTATAGCTTAAATATTTTCAGCTTCGTTATTTTGCCAATATTCATACTTGTTATTTTAGAGAGAACAATTTCTTTAAGTAAAATTTACATTAAATACGTTTTTGATAGGTAAGAGCGTAGTGTTTGATATTTCTTTCTCTTTCATTTACTCTGACATGAGAATGTTACATACATCTTTTATTTTATTAAAAATGCTTTAATAACATTTTAGTTATATTGAAATATTTTCAATGTAACCAAATAATTACCGGTTCTTCTTTAGTGGCTTCCTGTTCGCAAATTATGCTGTAAATGTATGTATATATAGCTTGAAGCTCTTTTATCATACCTTCCTTTGATCGTATATCGAATTATTCTAGCGCTTCATTTTCTTTAATATAGAATTGCAGCGATTGAAAAAGATGATTATTTTCTGAAATTCGTAAATTGTTTTTAGTTTCGATTTGTTTTGTTAATTTTATTTATCGAAACCATTAATAATGGCAAAACGAACAATTCGTAATTTTATGAGCGTTTATTTTGTTTTCTTAATTGTTGCTTAACATATCCTTAATCTCGAAGGGCGTATTTTGCGACTATTCCGAAAGCGTAACAAACGAAGATTACTAATTAAAAAAGCTAATAACCGGATATAATATGAACAAACTTTTTACTAAAACTAGGTCCATGTTTTGGCATGGATCAAAAACTGTTGATGAAATCCCTAAGCGTCTTCAGTGTGATGAACAGAAGTCTTTTCTAGCAGTAGTAAGTCATCCCTTTTCATTTTATTTCAAAATTTTACTTATTGGGCTATTTCTTTCATCTACTCTGAGCCTGTTTGCGCAGCAGCCGGCACAACGCTTTGTAGTTAATGGAAAAGTGCTTGATGATGGAGATGGACAGCCTTTAGTGGGCACAACCATAAGCGATGGCGCTAGAAAGGTATTGGGAGTAACAAACGATAGCGGAGATTTTTCGGTTACGCTTCAAGGTGCTGGAACCATTTCATTCAACATGGTTGGATACACGGTTGTAAGCAGAAGTATTTCTAGTAATCTGACTGGACTAACCATCAGGCTGAAATCATCAAACAGCCAGTTAAATGAAGTGGTAGTAACTGCTCTAGGCATAAAACGAGAAGAAAAATCACTAGGTTATGCGGTTTCTAAATTAGATAGTACAGCATTCACCAATGCGGTATCAAGTAACTGGACGGATGCCTTATCTGGTAAGGTTGCTGGTTTAAATTTAGTTAGAAACAGCGGCCCTGCAGGTTCAAACAAAATAATTTTGCGTGGTGAGAATAATTTAACAGGTGATAACGAAGCATTAATTGTAATCGATGGTGTGGTTGCAAGTAGTTCGGCCAGGCGTACTGGCGGAACAGGCGGTGGCGTTTACGGTACATCAGGAGACATAATGCCGGCCGATTTTGGCAGTGGTTTAAACGATTTGAATCCCGATGATATTGAGAACGTTACTATTTTAAAAGGACCTGCGGCATCAGCATTATATGGTCAACGTGGTGCAAATGGGGCAATTATTATTACAACCAAATCTGCTGGCTTAAACCGAAAAAAAGTTAATATTTCATTTACATCAAATAGTGCATGGGAAGAAATAAACCGCAGTCCTGATAGGCAAACACAATACGGGGCAGGCGTTGCCGGAAATTCATACTTTTCTTACGCTGCGAGTGCTGATGGTGCAAACACAAGTGCCACAAGTTCTACATACGGGCCAGAGTTTGCTCCAGGTATGATGTTTTTTCAGTATGACCCTGCGACCAGAAATCAAGGGTTAACCAGAACTCCTTGGGTGGCTGCGCCTGATCCTGTCGATGCATTTTTTAAAACAGGGTTTGAGTCATCCAACTCATTCAGTATAGATGGTACTTTTAAAAAAGTTGGTTTACGTTTATCAGCAAGTCATGGAAATAATGAGTGGATTGTACCCAATACGGGCTTAGATAGAACAACAGTAGCCTTAAATGCAACAACCAACATCACTAAGAAATTAAATATTAATACTAAAATACAATACAGTAATCGAAATAGCGATAATTTGCCTGCAACAGGATATGGTAATCAATCGTTAATGTATTGGTTTATGTTTGCGCAACCTAATGTAAATATAGATTGGTATAAAGACTACTGGGCACCAGGGCAAGTTTTTAGACAGTTTACGAACTTAACCACAACTTTTCCTGAAGGGCCTTATGCAATTTCAGAACAATATTTAAATGGGCAGAGACGCAATGGTTGGTTAGGAAATATTCAAGCTACATATAAATTTACTGATGAACTTAGTCTGATGTTAAGAGCATCTGGCGATTTAAATAACGATGTTCGGGAAACCCGCCGTCCTTGGGATGCTGCCGGTAATAAATTTGCACAGGGTTCCTTCCGTGTAGCCGACATCCGTTCGTATGAAATAAGTGCTGACTTTTTATTAAGATATAATAAGAAGATCTCCAAAGATTTTCAAGTGACCGCTAGTGTAGGTGGTAGTCAAATGAGAAACCAATATAATAAATTAGAGAAAAGAGCCGATGGGTTAATTATTCCAAATCTTTATGATTTAACAAATAATCAGAATCCACTGGTATACGTTCCAGATACAGCTCAATTTAGACTGAACAGTTTTTATGCGCTAGGCTCTTTAAGTTATAAGAATTATCTTTTCTTAGATATCACAGCCCGTCAAGATTGGAACAGTACTTTAGCTACTATCACCAGAACTGATAATGTTGGTTTTTTCTATCCATCAGCAAGTTTGGCTTTTATTGCTTCGGATTATTGGAAGCTACCTAAGATGGTAAGCTTTGCCAAGTTAAGAGCTTCAATTGCACAAGTAGGTAGTGGAAGCACTGTTCCCTACAGAACCGCCTACAATTACTTGTATGCAAGCGACGGAATTTATCCGGATAGTGCGATGAACAATCCTCGTGTGTTGCCAAATCCTGATTTAAAACCGCTTATCACTACAACGGTTGAAGTGGGTATGGAACTAAAACTATTTAATAATAGATTAAATTTTGATTTTGCTGCATACAGCGGGAATACTAAAAACCAAATACTCAGTAGAATTATCGACAAATCTACAGGTTACAACTTGCAGGTTATAAATATAGGTAGGGTAGATAATAAAGGCATAGAGTTGGCTATTAATGGAACACCATTGAAATCAAGAGTTTTTAAATGGGAAGTAAATGCAAATTTTTCGGCCAATAGAAATAAAATTAGAGAGTTAGCGGATAGTTCAGTTGTATTACGCACTGGTGCCCTAGGTGGTGGCCAGGTGGTTGCCAACGTTGGCGGAAGCATGGGAGATATGTACGGAAGAGGTTATTTAAGATCTCCAGACGGTCAAATCGTATTTAACCCCCAAACTGGTGTTGCGCTTGAAAATCCAAATTTATTGTATTTGGGTAATACGTTACCACAATTTAGATTTGGTTTCGGATCAAACATCTCCTACAAGAATTTAAGTCTTGGCGCTCTGTTCGATGCACAGTTGGGTGCAGTTGGACATTCGTTAACATTTTCTAGAATGGCATCATTGGGTAAGCATACTATCACTTTACCAGGAAGATACAACGGTGTTGTTGGCGACGGCGTTCTTTCGAATCCAGATGGTACTTATAGAAAAAATGATGTAGTGGCTACTGATATGAATGCTTATTACGAATCTCTATATGGTAGCGGTCAAGCGGAGGGGAGCGTTTTTAGAACCGATTATTTAAAATTCAGAGAGGCCAATTTAACTTATAATTTTGGTCAAAAAGTGCTTAAAGGTCTTGGTTTCACCAAACTAAGCTTAGGTGTTTATGGCCGTAACTTATTTATTTGGTCGCCTTGGCCTGCATTCGATCCAGAGTTTGGAACTTTAGCCGGATCAGATATTGTTCAGGGATTTGAAACTGGGCAGTTGCCTTCAACCCGTACTTTTGGCGCCCGTTTAGTAGTTGGACTTTAACTTTATTTATCATGAAAAATTATAAACTTAAAATAACATATACATTTTTGGCCATTATCGGTTTGGCGGTATCATCTTGTACAAAAGATTTTACGGAGGTAAATACCGATCCTATTGGCAAAAGTACAACAAGCGCAAACCAATTACTTGCGCCGGCGCTGGTAGGAGTATTAAATACTAATATGGTCAGAAACTGGAATTTCAACAACCAGTTAATGCAAGTTACTGTTGAGATTAATGATTCTGAGGGTAGGGTTTTTAGGTATGATGTACGCAGAACGCTTGCAGATTATACCTGGAACAATTGGTATCTATATCTTACTGATTTAAAAGATATTTACAATATTGCGAGCAAACCAGAATCACTTAATAAGTCATATCAAGGCATATCATTGGTAGCACAAACCTGGGTATATCAATTACTAACCGATACTTATGGCGATATTCCTTTCAGCCAGGCGAATATGGGGAAAGAAGGTAATGTACAGCCTGCATTTGATAGACAAAAAGATATTTATACTGCGATGTTCGCTCAATTGGAGGAAGCAAATCAACTTTTAAAAGAAGGAACTCCTATTGTTGCTACTAGTGACCCTGTTTTTCAGGGAGATGTTTCTAAATGGAGGAGGTTCTGCAATTCTCTATATTTACGACTATTATTAAGAGTATCGGCCAAAAGCGAGGTTTCAACAAGTGTAATTGCTAAGATTAAACAGATTGTAGATACTAATCCGGCAGAATACCCGATTATGCAAGACAATACGCATACCGCCAAAATACTATGGAATGGAACCAATAGCAGCACAGCAGTTTATTCATCGCCGTTTATGGTAAATATACGTGCCGCCGACTTTAGAGGTATCCCTATCTGTGACTTCTTCCTAAGTAAATTAGTTAGTTGGGGTGATCCAAGAATGAATGGAAGTTTGGGAACAGGGAATGTTAACCGCTTTTGCATAGATCAAGCTCCAAATGGAGGTTTTGTAGGCGTTCCAAGTGGTTACGCACCTGGTTCTGGCGTTACTGTTTTATCACATTTTAATTCAGATGCTGATTCCAATAAACCGACATTACAAACCGATCGTTTTACAGGAATTATAATGAACACGGCGGAAGTTGATTTTATTTTAGCAGAAGCTGCTGCAAAAGGGTGGATTAGCGGGCCTACTGAAAAATATTATTATAAAGGAATGGTTGATGCCATTAACTATTGGCTGCCAAACTACATCAGTACCCCAACTGATAGTAGATTTATCGATTATATCACCGCTGCCGATTTGGAATGGGATCCAACATTGCCTTTAGAAAATACAACCTTAGGCAATACGAGCCAGCTGGAAATGATCCACATTCAAAAATATTATGCTTTGTTTTTGGTAGATATGCAACAATGGTTTGAGTTTAGAAGAACTGGCCATCCAATTCTACCTAAGGGACCAGGTTTAGTAAATAACCAAAAAATGCCAGCCAGGTTAAATTATCCGTTGGTTACCCAATCTACAAACCCAACAAGCTACAGTAATGCAATAGCCATACAGGGACCTGATGATATTAATACGTTAATGTGGTGGCAAAAGCCATAATCATAAAAAATTCATTTGAAAATTATGAAAAAGATATTAAAAAATGCGCTGTATGCATTAGTTTGCATGGCCTTTATAATAAGTTGCAAAAGAGATTCCGATTACGTAATTTCTACTCCAAGTTCTTTTATTCCGAACTTCGATTTGCGGAAGATATATACTAATGCTGATGTAAGTTTAAACCTCGAAAATATGCGTGGAGCGAGTATGATTAAGGGGCAGGTAATCTCCGATCATTCCACTAGAAATTTACCTGCAGGTTTGCTAATTATTCAAAATACCAGAATTGTTGGAGGAGCAGATTCTTTAAGAGGAATAGCCATTAATATTGGTGCCGATGCGGCTAAATATGTTCCAGGAGATTCGGTTCACGTTAAAATTGATGGTGGTGTTTTAAAGCGTGTAAATGGCTCAATGCAAATTACCGGAAAATCGGGTGCAGATGTAACTAAAATCGCTTCAGGAAAAACACTGTTCAATACGCGTGGATTTGGAAACTTAATTACCACCTATCCTGATCGGTATGACTGTACGTTACTTACCATCTACAAATGTACGTTTAACCCTACTTTACCAAGTTCTGAAACGCTGTCAGGTGAAAAAACAATTAATGATGGTACCGCAGATTTGACACTAGCAACCGATCCAAGCGCAACATTTGCGAATGTGAAACCGCCTTATTCTGGCAATTATAGGGGCATTATCATTAATAAAATGGTTAATGATAAGATCGTTCCACAACATCGTTTGATCAATCCTAATGACATAAACCCTTTAAGTTCAACTGTAGATGCGCCCGAGTGTATCATTAGTGGTTTTATCAGCGATGTTAATGGAGGCGATGGTAATAATGAATATGTCCAACTTCGGGCAACTAAAGATATTAATTTTGCAGTTACACCTTTCTCGTTAGTTGTAAGTAATAATGCTGGTGCATCTGTTCCTACTGGCGTACCGGCACAAGGTTGGGCAACTGGGCAACAAAGAACTTACAAAATTAATCTTACATCTGGAACAGTTGTAAAAGGAGAATTCTTCTATGTTGGCGGTATTAATAAACTTATAAATGGTGCAAATTCAACTTCTATTGCATCCTCAAAATGGATAAGAGCTTTAGATTATAATAAGGTAAGCGATAGATTCAATTCATCGAGCACTGTAACAGGCAATGCAACCACGGGACTATTTGCAAACAGTGGAAACGCGTTTGGCATGGCATTGTTTAGAGGAATTGAAGTTACCCAAGCCACCGCACCTATTGATGTGCTATGGGTCCATAGTGGTGGAAGTTTGTATCAAATTGGCGCAGCGCCAAATTATGGTGCCGGTTATAGAATTGGAAACACTGATATTTACGATATCATCAACCCACAAACCTTAGTGCCGCAACCGTATTACAGAGCAGGAACAAATACTCAGTCTTTAACTTATGCATTACCTGCAGATGCAGGCTACTTTTATGTTTTGGGTGGTGCTTATGATACGAAATTGAATAAATGGGTAAAAGCACGTACACAAACCACAATTATTTTAAGCAAAACTTCTACTATAACTGAAATAGAAGGCGCAAATGCCACTGAGATTAGGTAGCTGATTTATATCATCTAAATGAAAGTCAAAATGTTAGGAAAAAATTTCTTTGAATTTTCTCCTAACATTTAAAAAAAAAGCAACTTCAAATTCTAAACATCTCCCATTAAATTATCAATCACCAATACATATTCATCCTAAATGAACAGAAGATCGTTTATCCAAAAAACTGGATTACTTACCACAACTTTATTTGTAAGCTTAAAATCATACTCAGCTTTTTCTCTTCTAGATGTTGGTAATAAAATTAGCGGCCGGGTAACCGCTAAAGGAAAAGGTATTGCAAATGTGGTGGTATCAGATGGTTTTAATGTAATCCAAACTGATAAAAATGGCAAGTATACTATCGAAGTAAATCCTTTAGCAAGGTTTATTTGGATTAGCACACCATCAGGTTACGAGTTTACCACCGATAGTCATTTGGCAAAGTATTATGAACAGCTTAATGCCAAAACAGATTTAAATTTCGAGTTGAAGGCGATGAGACAAGATGATAATCGCCATAATTTTATCATTTGGGCCGATCCGCAGGTGAAGAATAAAAAAGATGTCGAGAAAATGATGACAACATCGGTTCCTGATACTAAAAAGGTAATTCAATCGATGGGAAATATTCCGATACACGGAATAACCGTTGGCGATATTGTTTGGGATAACCATGAATTATTTGTCGATTATAATCAAGCAGTGAAAGAAATGGGTATTCCATTTTTTCAATGTTTAGGTAACCATGATATGGATTACAGAATGGGTGGCGATGAGACTTCGGATAAGACATTTCAAGAGCATTACGGACCAACTTATTATTCTTTCAATCGCGGTAAAGCACACTATGTAGTAATGGATGATGTACGTTATCTAGGAGAAGAACGTAAATACGACGGCTATATCTCTCAAGCTCAACTAGATTGGTTGGCGAAAGATTTAAAGTTCGTAGATAAAGATGCGCTGGTTATCATCAATTTGCATATTCCAGTGCATAATTCGGTGAAAAACAATACAGATTTATATGCAGTTTTAAATGGATTTACCAATGTTCACATCATGTCTGGCCATACGCATTACATGCGTAATGTTATTACCGATGGAATTTTCGAACACAATCATGGTGCAGTTTGTGGTGCATGGTGGACTGGGCCAGTTTGTGAAGACGGAACACCAAGAGGTTACGGCGTTTACGAAGTAGATGGAAAAAATTTAAAGTGGTATTATAAATCAACAGGTTTAGATCGGAAAGAGCAGGTACATATTTATGTAGATGAATTGACCAATCAAAGAAGATTGATCGCCAATGTATGGAACTGGGATCCGAAATGGAAGGTGGAGTATTATCTTGATGGAAAAGCGATGGGAGAGATGGAGAACCAAAAAGGTTATGATCCACAAACGGTAACTTTATACAAAGGTGCGACGCTACCTGCAGGCAGAACTTTTCCTGAACCTCATTCTACCGAACATTTATTTCTTGCTCATTTTCCACCAGCTGTAAAAGAAGTAAAGGTGGTAGCAACAGATCGCTTCGGCGAAAAATTCGAAGCTGAATTCAAAGCTTAAATCTAGAAGGCAGATAACTTATAGCATTCAAAATAATTAATATGAAGTTTAAAGTAGCAGTATCAGTTTTTTGCGGCGCAACATTATTTGCGTCAGTTGGATTTTCTCAGCAAGCTAAATTTCCAGCATTCAGCGCAGAAGCCCACCGGGGAGGTCGCGGCCTTTACCCTGAAAACACCATTACAGCCATGTTGCAAACCATGAAAATTGATGGAATAACCACTTTGGAGATGGATACGCACATTACTAAAGATGGCAAAGTGGTGGTCACGCATGACGATTATTTAAGTCCGGCATTTATGCTTACGCCTGAGGGAAAGGAGATTCCTGTTACAGATGCGAAAAAATATCCTGTTTTCGGAATGAATTATGATGAGCTACGAAAATTCGATCTTGGAACCAAATATTTTGATCAGTTTCCAAAGCAGCAAAAATCAAAGCAATATATTCCATTATTAAATAGTTTGATCGATTCTGTTCAAGCCAAAACCAAGAAAACTAAAAGCAAGCAATTTTTCTACAACATCGAAACAAAATGTAGTGAAAAAGGCGATGGAGTGACCAATCCAGAGCCTGAGGTTTTTGTTAAACTATTAATGGATGTTATTGAGAAAAAGAAAATCATGCCTTATGTTGTCATTCAATCTTTCGACAAAAGAACGATTCAAATCATTAATAAAAAATATCCGAAGGTGAAGACTTCATTTCTGGTAGCCAATAAAAAAAGTTACGAAGAAAATATAGCTGATTTAGGTTATAAACCGTTTATCTTGAGTCCGGTTTGGCAGATGGTTAACGAAGAAATGGTTACTAAGGCACATGCTGATGGCGTTAAAATTGTGCCATGGACAGCCAATACAGCAGAAGATATTAAAAAGTTGAAAGCCCTTAAAGTTGATGGAATTATTTCTGATTATCCAGATGTTTTAGTGCAGACAAAGTTGTAGCTTCAAGCCTTTAAAAATCATTCACTATGAGAAGAAACTATCTCACATTATTAGTTAGCGTTATTATAGCCGCTCTACAAGGATATAATGTTGCCAATGCCCAAAGCGTCAAATGGGACAGTACTTATCGGCCGGGCAAATATGTAGAAATTGTAAACCGGTTTAATGCAGATCGTAAATCAAAGAAAGATTTTGTGTTTTTGGGTAATAGCATTACAGCCGGTACCGATTGGGCAAAACTGTTAGATCTACCTCAAGCAAAAAACAGAGGTATTTCTGGTGACATTACCTTCGGTGTATTAGAGCGTCTGCAAGATGTTATAGATGGTAAACCAGCAAAAATCTTTATCCTAATCGGAATAAATGATATTTCAAGAAATATCCCAGATAGCGTGATTTTAAGGAATTATAAAACAATGATTTCGCGGATTAGAAAAGGATCGAAAAGAACTCAAATTTATTTTAATACGCTGCTACCTGTAAATAGCTCTTTTGCCAAGTTCAAAAATCATTATGGTAAGGATGAACAAATTCTATGGTTAAACGAGGAAATTAAAAAGCTTAGCGCTAAAAATGTAACGGTTATTGATTTGTATTCAAATTTTACGGATCAAGATAAACATTTACGTGCCGAGCTTACTAAAGATGGACTTCATTTGATACCAGAAGGTTATAAGGTATGGGCAGACTTTTTGAAAAGTACAGGCTACCTCAATTAATGAGATTTCGATTTTAAAGGAAACGAAAAAAGCGTCCAAATTAATTGAACGCTTTTCTTATTTATCGAATATTTTCTTAATTCTTAACCTTGTGTAGGAGGATTTGAAACCACTGGCGCTTTATCTCTTTTGCCTTTGCCCATTCCTTTTCTCATTCTGTCACCTTTCTCTCTCGCTTCTGATCTCATGGCTTCCATTTTGGTTTTTTGTTCTGCTGTCAAAATGCCATCTATTTTGGCTTTCTGAGCTTGCATGGCTTCCTTACGTTCTTTCATCTTGCCTTTCATATCACCTTGATCAGCAGATCTCCATGTTTCTACCTTTTTAGCATTCTCTAGCTCAACGGCATAAATTTTCGTTTTCTGATCAGCAGTTAAGCTTAATTCTTTTTCTAATCTAGCCGTTGCCTTTTCCGCCCGCTGTTCTGCAGTCATTTTCGGCATTTGTCTTCTAGCTCTTTTTGTAGTGTCTTGAGCAAATGCAGCAGTGAAACCCATTACTGCGATTGCTATTGTTAAAATTGCTTCTTTCATGTCTATGTTTTTTATGTGTTTGTTTTCTAATAGATATGAAATAAGGCAAACGGTTTAATCGCGATAAGTTAAAAAGTGTTAATTTTTATTAAGCTGGGAAATGGATTTCTGCATTTGCGACATCATTTGGGTTAAGGTTTCCATTGTTGGATCTGGGGTTGGTTCAGGCAATGAAGTCGAAATATAGGCTTTTGCTTTCCAGATTTCCAAAATATCATCAGCCGCAATGGTATAAGGGTCGTATACTTTGTTATCTGATATCAACTTTAAATCTTTGTTTTCTTTAAATCGGTTACCCGCTCTTTTATAAACAACGCCTTCGTTTTTACTGATCACGATGTAGGTTTCGCCGGTTTTAACTTCATTCCAATTATCCAAATACTCACCAATTATTACACTACCCGGTTGAACCGGCAACATACTATCGCCCATAATTTCAAAAGCACGAAAAGTACCTTGCCTTAAAGCTGGGAGCGGCAATTGGAATTTTGGGAGATCGCTTATATATTGAGGATCAGAGAAACCATTTAAATAACCTGCACTTGCTTTCACAGGAACCAATTCTATATTTTCTCTATCATTTTGGTCAACAGATATACTTAGCACTCTCAAGTTTGAACCAGAACTTTTTGGTTTAGGTTTCCAGCTGTCACTTATCTTTTCATTGATAAATTCATCAATAGTAAGCTCGAAATACTCTGCTATTTTTTTTAGCAAGTCGTATTTTGGTTCTGCCCGGTCTTCCTCGTATGCACCAATAAGCGAACGCTTAATCTCCATCACATCGGCGAAATTTTGCTGTGTATGGCCTTTTTTCTTCCTGAGGTACTTTAAATTATTTGAAATATTCGACATAAAAATAAATTTTAAAATAAATTTGGAATTACTAAAATAGTTAGTAATTTTATGCTCATAAAGTTAGTAATATTATTTTGAATTGCAAGAGGGTATACTAAATAGTTTAGTTTTAATATTTAAATCTATTATAATGAAAAAGTTTGTTTACATCGTTACCGACAGAAACCGTACAAGCATGCATGTAGGCATGAGTTCTGATTTGATTAAGACATTGGATTTTTACAAGCAGATGCCGAACTTATTTTTCGATAATGGAAAGCAGTTAACGCGTTTAGTTTACTTTGAAGAGTTTAAAACCGAGCCACAGGCATTAGCTCGTTTTAAATTGATCAGCCGTTTTACCCGAATGCAAAAAGAAAGGTTGGTAAGATCTTGTAATCCGGATTGGATTGATTTAACAATTGGTTTAGATTTCGAAAATATTTTGCTGCACAGAAATATGACTAACCAGGTTAAATTAGCATTTACCAGTTTGTCTTAACAGTTATCAAGTTTAGACTAGTTTAATGTCTAAAGTTTAGATTCTTTTTAGATGATTACTGCTTAATCTTTTTGAGAAAAATATTTTCCAAATCTTTGATGTTTTTTAAATAGGTTGCTTTATCAGCAAATGCATTCGGATTGTAAGCAGCTCCAGGATTACGTTTTTCATGAAGATTGAACTGACTGGCGTGGGAGGCCACCCATAAATCGAAATCGATTTTTTTCATTGCTTCAAAAGTTTTGGCATAATCGTTTTGAATGCCCGGATAATCTTTTACTTCAGAAAATCTTCTATCAATGATGATGGATGGAAGATTTGCTATTAATACCCTGTAAGTTTTTTTATCATCATTTGTGTTGAAAATGAAACTACATGAACCTTTTGTATGCCCAGGATGATGCAGCATAGTCAAGGTAGTATTGCCTAACGTTACTTTTTCATTATTCTTTAGCAGATGATCAGGTTTGATGGGTTTAAAAGTCACCCCATATTTACCCATTTCGTAATCTGATTTGCCTCCCGAAATAATGGCAGCAGCATCTTTTTCATCAACATAAAGCTTAGCGCCTGTTTCACCTTTGATGTCAGCCATTGCACCCAGATGGTCAAAATGGGCTTGAGTGAGTAATAAGATTTTCGTTGCTTTATAATCAAATCCTAGTTTTTTGATATTCTCCTTAATTATCGGAAGCGAATTGGCCAAACCCGTGTTAATTAAAATGTTACCCTTATTGGTCACAATTAAATAGGAGGCAAGATCGTAAGTGCCAACATAATATATGTTTCCTGCGATTCTAAACGGTTCTGTTTTTTTAGACCACTCTTTTGGATTATTTTTCGGCTCGTTTACTTTTTGCGCAAAGATTGATCCGCTGAAAAATAATGCAGCGATTAATACGATAAACTTAACAGCAGAAATCATTTCAAACTCTTTTAATATTAAGCAAAGTAATTTACCATCCAGGAGCGAAAGTTAAACCAAATACACCTCCTTTAACATCCTTCCGTTGGAAGGGAATTGCATAGTAAGGCTCCAAAACAAAGTATCCAAATACATTTACCCTTAGCGAAATACCAACGCTCATTGCGGGTACACGCTCATTTGTTGCTTGGTAAGTAACCTGATTTCCTTTACTATCCAATACAGGGTTTCCGTTTGTGTCTCTTACCACTTCAGATGTGTAAGTCGGCTCACTTTTGAATCTAACTTTTGTATCATTTGTCCACGCTAAACCGGCATCAAAGAACAAGTTTAAATCACTAAACAATAATCCAGAGGGTATCGCCGCTAATTTTTTAGGCCCGGTAAAAGGTAACCTTAATTCAAAATTGAAGACGGCAATCTTGCTTCCTGTTAATTGGTTAATGTCAAAAGACTCTGAAGATTGTGCTGAAGTGGTTTTGTAAATTGAGTTGGATTCGTAACCCCTAATTAAATAAGGATAACCAACATACATTGGATATAATCGATCGGCATCTTTCCCAATTCTAAAAGTATTGTAAGACCTCGCCGCAATTGTAATGGGCTTCAATCTCCAATATTTTCTTAAGTCGGCAGTTGCGCCGGCAAAATTATAAGTACCGAAATATTTCTCACCACTTACGCGATATCTAAAACCATCTAAAGGTCCGGTTAAACCGAAAATAGAATTATCGCCAACAAAGCCAGCGTTTAACTGATAAAGTGTAAAGGAATTAAACGGAACGCCGTAATCTAATGTAGCTTGTTCGTTATCGAGGCGCTTTCTATCCGAACCTATGTAGTAACCTGCAGTATTATAGTAATTACTGTAACGGTCAATTCTGTAGCTATATCTTGAGAATGCTCCACCAACTTCAAACCGGTGTATCTTGCTAAAAGGGTAGGCGCCAAAGAGCTGCACCTGATCTTCAAAAGTTCTGATGATATCTGTTCTTTCATTTAATGCATCTACTGTGGTATTATTATCAGCAGGTAGTTTTTCATACCCATAAGAACTAAAACCCGATACATAAGGGATATGCGAAATTGCCGCACCCCAATTTATTCGGCTCTTCTGATTGATGTAACCTACCAAACCACCAGCATCGTAAATCTCTCCGTTAACGGAAATGTTGGCAATAATTTGGTTGGTTCCTAAGATGTCACTGAACATGCCCACAATTCCGCCAGAAACTCCGGTTCCAAATCGACTGGTTGAAACTCCAACACCACTATTGGCCAAATAATCCAACTTGAATTTTGGTCGGTAAGCAACGGTTTTCATAGAGTCGGCAACAATTTTTTCGAAGCGATCAAAGTTGTTCAAATTCGAATTGATGATGTTTACCCCATAATTTTCCATCGGTGGAAGAATGGCGGCATCAAAATTCTCTTCTTGATTGCCAATTCTTTTGGCTTTAAAGCTGCTTATTTTTGCGTTGTAAAGGGTGTAGCGTTGGTAGCGGTAATAGCTATATACGATATCATCGGTACCAGAAACTGAAATGGCAGGAGAGAATTCTGTGATTCCGCTTATGCCTGTAAAGTAATCGGTTAATTGATCAACCGTGTTGCCATCGAAATTGTATTTGTATAAATTCCGAAATCCATCTCGGTTAGATAAAAAGTATATATTTTGACTGTCAGAAGAAAACTGAGCATTTAAATTATTTGCGCCTGGAAACACATCTAGATTCCTTACTTCCTTGGCCGTAATGTCGTAAATGGCCAAATTGATTGGTAATACCGCATTAATATTTTTATTTTGAATAGCGGCTCTGTCTGATGAGAAAACTATTTTTTTTCCATCTGGAGAATAGCTAGGCGCATAATCTGAATAAACATCGTTGGTAATTTGTGTAATTTCTTTCGTATCTAAATTGTATGAAAAAATATCACTTTGCCCTTCAACCATCCCAGAAAATGCAATATCTTTTCCATTCGGCGACCAGGTAAGGTTGCCGAACTGTTGCACCTGATTCATTGCTGTCTGCGAAACTGTTGATCCGTTCGCGACATTGATAATCATCATCTGGTTTTTGCCATGGCTAAAAATGCTGAATGCGAACTGTTTACTATCGGGCGACCAAGCACCTGCAGATTCTATAAAGTTAAAATCGTCGATGTGGCCATTGGATATTTGACTGGTAAGCTTCCGAATAATTCTTCCTGTTTTGGCATCGGCCAGAAATAAATCAATGCCAAATAAATCCTTCTCAGACATGAACGCCACATATTTACCATCAGGACTGATTGCAGGCGCAACGTTCATGTTTCCTGCATTTTTATTATCGATAATTTTAGTCCCTGTTATTTTAATTTGCGAGCTGTCTGCTTTTAACATCGGTTTATAATGCGCATCAATCGAATTTTTCCATAAACCAGATAACGTTTTATCATCATAACCAAATGTATATCTTATCGCATTTTCGTAACCGTATTTAGCGGTATTTTTAAATAGCGGAACTATTGTGGTATCGCCATACTGCGAACCGATGTAAGTCCAGAATGCCTGACCATAACGATACGGAAAATATTTGTTTGAATTGGTAAGGTCTTTCAACGATGGAATATCTCTATTCAGCATTGCATCACGCATCCACATAGAAGTAAAGGCATCCTTTTTACCAATGGATAGATATTCAGCCATTCCTTCAACCATCCAAAGTGGCGTTTTACCTACGTTTTCTAAACTTATCGAATCTTTTTCCAATAAAACATGGTATTGGAAAGCATGAACCAACTCATGGCCTAAAACATGCCGCGTTTGACTGTTCAATTCCATTACAGGCATAATTACCCTGTTTTTTAATGCTTCAGTAACACCACCGGTTCCAATCCCTATTTCTCCCTGCAATGCCGTAGTTTGCTGAAAATCAGGGTGATTGTTATATAGAATAATAGGATTTTTAGTTAAAAAAGTATCTCTAAAAACTTCCTGATGCATTTTATACCAGGTTTCTGCATCCTGAGAAAAACGTTTCAGCATGTTTTCATTTTTCAGATAGTAATAAATCTCAAAATGTGGTGTCTGCAAAACTTTAAAATCAAGTTTTTTATATCTAACCTTATTTTGACCAAAATATTGGGCTTTGGAAGAAAACGAAATCATAATCAAAAGCAATAAAGGGATGTATTGCTTGAAATAAGTAGCGCTTATTTTCATAAATGTGTGTTTTTGATTATTCAAATAATTAATAACGAAGATTCTATCGAAGGGATAATAATAGCAATTCTTAAAATCACAATCAGAAATTTAACAGTTTTGAAACAGTGAAATCATGAGTATAAATCACGTTCAAAATCAATTACCGCCATTTTCATTTTTTTTCTTATCACGCTCTTCCTGTCTCTGTTTTCTTCTTAATTCACGTTCTTCTTTTTTCGTTAACGGAACCGTTGTTGCAGGTTGGTTTTGAACAGGATCAGGTTTCTTTTCATCTTTTTTAACCTCTTGCTCGGTCGTTGTTGTTGGTTCTGCTACCTCAGGAGTTTCTGTAGGATTAAACTCTGTAGAATCTACCTCGACGCTATCATTTGAACTAGTATCGCGAACATATTGCGGACTAGGACAATTATAAGTTCTAGTAATTTCTACCGTTGCTTTCGGAAATGGTCCATAGGTATATCCTGTTGATGGATCCATGTAAACTTTATCCATAAATTTGGCGAATATTGGCAACGCTGTTCGAGAACCTTCACCCTGTTCGCCATTTTTAAAATGGGCTGTTCTTTCATCGCAACCTACCCAAACACCGGTTACCAAATCTTTGGTTAACCCCATATACCACGCATCAACATAATCTGATGAAGTACCGGTTTTTCCACCAATTTGGTTATTCTTTTTAAATAGATTTGGCCATTCCCACAAAGCTTGAGAGGTGCCTCTTGGTTCTTCCATGCCTCCACGGAACATGTAGGTCATTAACCAGGCGATCTCTTCAGATAATACTCTTTTGGTTTTAGGCTTAAATTCTTCGATGATATTATTATCAAGATCTGTAATTTTTTCTACCAAAATCGGATCAGTTTTTATGCCCTTATTCATGAATGTGGCATAAGCTTTTACCATTTCATAAACCGTAACATCGTTTGAACCCAAACTTACCGATGGAACAGATTCCAAATGACTATCAATACCACACTCGTGAGCATATTTTACCACATTATCCCATCCAACTTTTTCAGTTACTTGCGCTGTAATGGTATTTACAGATCTGGCCATTGCCCAACGCAAACTCATTTCCTGATAAGTAACACTGTAGTCGGCATTTTTGGGCTCCCAATATTTGGTTTCGCCTTTATCTTTATATTCAATTTTAACAGGTTTGTCTGTGAATTTATCGCAAGGACTCATTCCTTGCTCTAGCGCTGTTAAATATGCGAACGGTTTAAATGTAGAACCAGCCTGGCGTTTAGCCTGATTAACGTGATCGTATTTGAAAAATTTGTGATCGATACCACCCACCCAAACCTTGATTTTTCCACTGGCTGGTTCCATCGTCATCATACCAGTGTTCAATATTTTGCCGTAGTAACGGATAGAATCAAAGGTTGAAAACAAAGTATCGCGATCACCTTTGTAGGTAAAAATTTGCATTCTTTTCTTCTTGTTGAAATAAGCGGCAACCGAATCTGGTTGATTTGGAAATTTTTTCTGAAGCAAGGCATAAATAGGGAGGTTTTTCATTGCCCGGTCCGGATAATCTACTTTTTTCTTTTCAGAGTCGTACCAGGGATCTTCATTGCCCCAAACGCTGTAGAACCTGCGCTGTAAGGTTTTCATCTGCTCTGCAACAGCTTCTTCAGCATATTTTTGCAGTTTCGAATCGATGGTGGTATATATTTTTAAGCCATCTTCATTTAAATCGTATCCATTATCGGTACACCACTTCTCCAGATATTTTGATACTGCGGCACGCAAATAGGAGTCGCCATCGCTTCCGTCTTCCATTTTACCTTCTTTAAGTTTGATGGGCTCTTTCGAAAGTATGGCCAAGCTATCCTTGCTTAGTTTATTGTTTTTATTCATCTGACTCAATACCACATTTCTGCGTACCAAAGCTTTTTCTGGATTTTTGGTTGGGTTATAAAGGCTGGTTCCTTTCAGCATACCGACAAGCATCGCAGCATCAGTGGTAGCTAAATCTTTAGTTTCCTTATCAAAATAAATTCGAGCAGCGGTCTTAATTCCGTAAGTATTATTACCGAAAGAAACCGTGTTCAGGTACATGGTGATGATGTCATTTTTAGAGTAATTAGATTCAATTTTTACAGCAGTTAACCACTCTTTAAGCTTTACAATAAGCGTTCTAACAAGGGGAATTTTCACTAAAAAACCTTGCGATTTATTATACCTGGTTCTGTATAAATTTTTGGCCAGTTGTTGAGTAATGGTACTGGCACCACCATCTTTACCCATTCCAACAACAGCACGCCCAACAGCTTGAGCATCAATCCCCCAGTGTTTATAAAAGCGAACATCTTCGGTAGCTACCAAAGCATTAATTACACTTGGCGCAATATCACTGAAACTTACCGGAGTACGGTTTTCCTTGAAATATCGACCAATCAGTTTTCCATCACTTGTATATAATTCAGACCCTACACGCAATGTAGGCGTTTTGATATCCCGATAACTTGGAGAATAGCCAAACAACCACAAAAAATTGAGTTGAAGGGCAGAAAAGAAAATAATGATAAAGAATATTAAGATTGTAAAATAACGTAAGTACTTGTTTTTTATCTCTTTGAACATATTGAACGTGCTGATAATTTGGTAAATGCTGTGGCGATAAATATAAAAAACTCTGTATGCAAATTAACGTTTTTAATTTACTAATTTTTTAGTACTATATTTAAAACATGGGTTCTGGATTAATCCGAAACTGTATATTGTGACATGCTAATTACGATCAAAAATATTGAGAGATTAAGATAGGTACTGAATCAATCACCAAAAAAATATGGTATAAAAATGAAAAACGAATTTAAGGAGCTAATTGTACAGGGCGATAAAAAATTTTCGATTAAAAGTGCGAAAACTGATTTTACCGGTGGATACAATAAAGAAACGGCCAAAGATGCATTGATAAACTCAAAAATTGAAGTCAATCATTTACAGGAAAAATTATATGCATCAGCAACGCATTCTATACTCATTATTTTTCAGGCGATGGATGCTGCCGGGAAAGATAGCGCCATTGAACATGTAATGAGTGGATTAAACCCGCAGGGGTGCCAGGTTTTCAGTTTTAAAGTGCCAACATCCGAAGAATATAAACATGATTTTTTGTGGCGACACATCAAAGCATTACCAGAACGCGGAAGAATTGGGATTCATAATCGTTCGCACTATGAAAACGTATTGGTTTGCAAGGTTCATCCGGAATATATTTTGAGTGAAAGCCTCCCAGGTTTTGATGAGGTAAAGAAAATCAATAAAAATTTTTGGAAGAAGCGTTATGAAAGCATCAAAAATTTTGAAGAACATCTGGCTGCAAATGGAACAGTAGTGCTTAAATTCTTTTTGAATGTGAGTAAGGATGAACAGAAACAACGGTTTTTGGATAGGATAGAAGACCCTACCAAAAATTGGAAGTTTTCTTCTGGTGATATTAAGGAAAGAGCTTTGTGGGATGACTATACGAAGGCTTATGAAGACGCCATTAACGAAACAAGCACGGAAGAATCGCCATGGCACATTATTCCAGCAGATAAAAAATGGTTTGCCAGATTAGCGATTAGCGAAATAATTGCCGACAAATTGAAAAGCCTGAACATCAAATTTCCTGTTCTGGACGAAATTGAACAAGGTAAATTGATGGAAACTAAAACGGCTTTACTAAGCGAATAATTCTACCTGCTTGAACGTGGCAACTTCTTTTTGGTCATAAAATTGAATGAAATGAGATTGCCATTAAATCAAGAACAGTCTTACATAACAGCTAAAATACATTAGCTCTTACTGATAATTCATCTTAAATTTAGATAAATCTGGTTTAGGCTTTTTACGACTGGTTTCCATTTCGTAAATCGTTCGCCCCAAGTTCTTCATGAATGGAAAGCACACCGTATCATATTCATATTTGTTGTCGTTATAAATCCCATCTTCGTTACTCTGTACAACGGCGGTAAGTAAATATTCGATTCCATTTTTAAAGTCTACGAAATAGGAGTTATCTATAATGTAGCCATAACTGTCGCCATATTTGTTAAAAATTCTGATGTTTGGATCTGGAGTTACATTTTTCTCTCTACCGTAATAAAGCATTTTAGCATATGTTGGCCAAAATTCCTTTTCATCATATTTTGGATAATCACTTTCTGTTGGATATTTGCTCATGTAAGTGTAGATCAATTTATAATCTGCAGCGGTAAGGTTAAATCGTTCATGAGCCTGTAAAGCTTCTGGAAACATTAGTTTTTGCATTAAACGATGTTGATCATTGATGGCAAATGCGTTCTTATTGGCTAAACTAAAAGGTTTATTTACCAGTTTATCTGCGCTATCTAAATAACCTTTACCCATTACCAAGTTAGTTAAGTTCAATTCGTATTCTTTCGGATCGTATTGCGCTTCTTGCTCATATACCAAACGGTCGTTATTGTAAAAACGAATTGGGTTGGTATGTTTAGCGGTTTCTCCCGCATCGCCTATGGCCAAACGGTTCAAAATTCGGCTATCTCTAAAACCATATTTTTTAAGTTTATCATTAATTTCAGCACGTCCGATAAACTCAAACAACCTATTGAAGGCATCATTATCGCTGGTAAGCAAAATCTTTTTAATAAAATGTTCAAGGGTTGGAAGACCATTTTCCGCACTGCCATCTTTTTCAACTTTAGTTTGTCCACGGAAAGCGCTATCGGTTATCATAATGCTTTTCACAGTTAAGCCTATGCTTTTTAATCGGTTTACTTTTTCCAAAGCAAAAATAACAGCCGCAAGTTTTACGGTGCTTGCAGGATAGAAATAATGGTGTGGATCTAAATTAAAACTGTAGCTCTTAAAACGTGGTTTGTTTTTAACATCACGGGTAATCTGGGTGTATAAAATCTGAACCTGATTTTTATCTCGATGGTTAAGAACAGAACCAAATAATTCCGGCTTTGATTCCATTAACTTTTTAAGCATTATAGTATCAGTTTTTTGAGCCATAACGACAGAATAGTTTAATAAAAGGGTGATCAAAAGTAGGATTCTCATTATTTTGGTTTTGATATTTAAAGTTAAACTTTTGATTGAAGAAATGCTTTCTCCATCATCCATTTTACAACTTGTTTAATTTTGTTAGCTTTGCGCCGCTTTTGGTTTCTGTGTTGTCACAGAATTAAAAGGGAATTTGGTGTAAATCCAAAACTGTCCCGCAGCTGTAAGCTCTATAATGATTTTTAATTCTACGCCACTTTTCTAGTCATGGAATGGGAAGGCTAAAAATCGGGAGTAAGTCAGAAGACCTGCCTTTAGCATATAATTTCATAGCTTTCGGGGATTGAAGCTTGGATTGAAGTACTTAGCGTTTTCGTATTTTCATTTCCTTTTCTATCTGCTGGCTGTGGGCAAAACTCACAATCAAATGAACAAAACAAAAATTTTAATTGCCGCAGGCTTAGGTTTGGGGCAAATCGCAATTGGTGAATCAGTTAAGGCACAGGATACCTTGAAACTGAAAGATGTGGTAATTTCTGCCACCAAGAATGATCAAAAACAATCACAAACAGGTAAAGTGGTTAGTATCATCAGTAGGGAAGTATTGGATCGCAGTCAGGGCAAATCTCTTCCAGAATTGATTAGCGAACAAGCCGGTATTATTGTAGCAGGTTCAGGAAGTAATCCTGGTGCTAACAAATCAGTTTTTTTCCGCGGAGCGGGAAGTGCTTACGCTGTTGTATTGATTGATGGAATCGTTCAGAATGATCCCTCGGGAAACGGCGGCGCTTTCGATCTTCGCCTTTTTGCTATCGATCAAATCGATCACATTGAAATTCTACGAGGCGGCCAGTCTACTATTTACGGCTCTGATGCCATTGCTGGGGTAATCAATATTATCACCAAAAAAGGCGGACCAAAAGGCAATACAATTTACGGTGTAGCCAGTGCAGGCAGTTACGAGGCTTATAAAGGTACAATTGGCTTAAATGGCAGTGTTGATGCTTTTACCTATAATATAAACTACACCCATCATAAAACGGATGGGATATCTGAAGCAGCAAACCCAGTGGAAAATAATACAGCGTTTGATAAAGATGGCTTTAAGACAGATGGGGTAAATGCAAACTTCGGAATAAAGTTGGATCAACATTTTTCTGTTAATCCTTTTATCAGATATTTTGAAGGTAATTACAAAATTGATGAAGCTGCTTTTACTGATGGAATAGCAGCCAACCATTCACTGCTGAAAAATTTTAGCGGGGGTGTAAATTCCAAATACGAGTTTGGAACGGGCAAGATCAATTTAAATTATAGTTACCAAAGCACTTCGAACAATACCTTAAGTAGTTTTGACGGTTTTCCATATGAAAGTGTTGGTGCTGGAAGAATAAGTTTGCTTGATTTATTTTATAACCAAAAGCTTGGAGATAAACTCGATTTATTGGTAGGCATTGATAACAGGGTGATGAGGCTATCCTCGGCAGGCAACAAACCGGAGAGTAATATTTTTGCCGCTTACGGCTCACTCTTTTTGCATGATCTAAGTATCTTCAATTTAGAAGTTGGCGGTCGCTATAACAAACACGAGCAATATGGTGAAAACTACACTTACACCATTACACCGAGTATTAATGTAATTAAAGAACTAAAATTATTCGGTACGGTTTCAACAGCTTTTAAAATTCCAACACTGAATATGCTGTTCGGGCAATACGGATCAAATTTAAACCTGAAACCAGAAAAGTCTCAGAACTATGAAGCTGGTTTTAATCTAAGTTTAGCTGATGATAAATTCTCGTTGCGTGGAGCGGCTTTCAAACGCGATTTAACAGATGCGATCATTTACGATTTCGCAGTTGGGTACATTAATCAGGAAAGTCAAAAAGTAAGAGGTTTTGAAATTGAGCCAGCAGTTAAAATATGGAAATTTACCCTTAATGGTTATTATGCTTTTACTGATGGAAACGAGTATAACAGTGTAAATAATAAAGTGGAAGATTTTCTTTTTAGAAGACCTAAACACGCTTTTGGCATTACAACAGGTATTCAGGCAACTGATAATTTATTCATTAATGCCAATTTGAGGTACTTTGGTTCACGTACGGATGGTAATTTTACGGACTATGTTGTAGAAACATTGCCAAGCTACAAGTTGTTAAATGCTTATGCAGAATATGCGTTCGCGAAAAAACGTCTTAAAATCTTTTTCGATGCTAAAAACATTTTAAATGAAAACTATAATGAAATCATCGGTTACAGTGCAATGGGTTTCAATTTTAATACAGGCCTAAGTTTTAATATCCGCTAATAAAATTTAACTTTGTGTTGTGATAAAAACTCGTACACAAGCAACTTGTCTTAATAACTAAATACTTTATACTAATTACTATATATTAATATATGTCGAATTTGAAATTTAATCCACGTAACCTCATTTTGTTACTAATCATCTTGGTAATTACTTTGTTTCGTTTACTGGTAACGTTTAACTCAGATGAGCTTCAGTTTGCAAACTTTTCTTCTATTGGAGCGGTAGCGCTGTTTGGTGGCGCATACTTTAAAGATCATGCAAAGGCTTTTGCTTTTCCATTGGTGAGCTTGTTTTTAAGCGATTTTATTTTAGCCAGTACAATTTTTAGCAAATACAGTAATGGTTTTTTATATGAAGGATGGTATTGGACCTATCTTGCTTTCGCCTTGATGGTTTTGGTAGGAAGAGTTTTATTGAAAAAAATAAATGTAGTCTCATTACTCTCATCTGCATTGGCAATTGTTTTTATTCACTGGATTGTAACCGATTTTGGAGTATGGTTTCAAAATCCATCATATCCACAAACGTTAGCTGGATACTGGAGCTGCCTGGTTAAAGCAATTCCATTTGAAATAAGGTTTTTAGAAGGAACTTTAATTTACGGTGCTATTATTTTTGGTGCCTTTGAAATATTGAAATCAAAATATCCGGTCCTTAAAATGCAGAAGCAAAGCATTTAATTTCTCAATATTTTTGTTAATCCTCTTTTGATCTGTTTCAAAAGAGGATTTTTTTTAACTTTATATTTTCCCGTTGGATAAGCTCCATCTGAAAAAAAATCATCCATTCTCTACTAATACATCTTATATCCAATGAAAGTTGTTTCCTTTTTACCAGCTGCTACCAAAATGATTTACGATATGGGTTTGCAAGAATACTTGTACGGGGTAACTTTTGAATGCCCGAAAGAGGCTGCAGATCAACCTAAAGTAGTAAGATGTGTGTTAGAGGGTAAAAATTATTCGAGTATCGAAATCGATCGTATCTTCTCCGCTTCAAAAGCACAAGGTAAAAGTTTGTATTGGGTTGATGATGAACTTTTAGAAAGCATTGCTCCCGATGTTGTTTTTACACAAGATATATGCGAGGTTTGCAATATTGATACTGTGTGTACCGAGACCGCTGTAATGAAGCTGTCTAAAAAACCGACACTCGTTCCATTGTCGCCAAATAACCTTCAGGATGTTTTTGAATGTGCCATAACTATTGCAAAGGCTTTAGGGAAGGAAGAAGTTGCTTTAAGGTACTTGGCCAATCTTCAACAGAAAACCGACTTTATTTTGGATGAACTACGGGCAAATAAAGCGCCTTTAAAACGAGTGATGCTAATGGAATGGATTGAGCCGATCTACAACTGTGGCCATTGGATTCCTTTTCAAATTGCAGCTGCCGGCGGGGTAGATATGCTTTCCAATCCTGCCGGAGATTCAATTGTAACCCAGTGGGATAAAGTCGTAAAATACAATCCTGAAGTATTGGTAATCGCCCCTTGCGGTTTTGATAAAACAAGAACTTTGGCCGAAATAGATCTACTTCTAGCAAAAAAAAATTGGCCAGACTTAACAGCCGTAAAACAAAATCAGGTTTACATTGCAGATTTTGACATGTTTACACAACCCAGCATCGGTACATTGGTTGAAGGAATAGAATCATTGGCCTGTATGTTTCACCCGGAGATCTTTAAAGCCGACGAGTCAATCGCAGTGAAATTTATCAATCTTTCCGAATCAAAGACGTTTCAATCTTGGGCATTTTAAATTTAAACGACTATTCTCCTACGCAGAGAAGAAGCGTTAAAAATCATCTACAGTCGGCCAAATCATTCCAATCCAATAATTTTAATATTAGTTTATGAAGATAGTTGTTTTAACTGGTGCAGGAATAAGTGCAGAAAGTGGATTAAAAACATTCAGGGATGCTGATGGCTTATGGGAAGGCTATAATGTTTATGATGTTGCAACTCCAGAGGCCTGGGAGCGTAATCCTGAATTGGTGCAGCAATTTTACAACGAGCGAAGAAAGCAGGTAATCGAAGCAAAACCCAACAGAGCGCATCAGCTCTTAGCTGAACTAGAGCAAGATTTTGATATAGAAATTATTACGCAAAATATTGATGACTTACATGAGCGAGCCGGTTCAACTAAGGTGCATCATCTTCACGGCATCATCACAAAATCACAATCAGATCTACGGGAAGATCTTACTTATTCTATAGACGGATCTGACTTAAAAATGGGCCAGTTATGCGAATTGGGTTCTCAGCTTCGTCCGCATGTGGTATGGTTTGGCGAAGCCGTGCCTATGATTGAAGTTGCCGCTGATATTTGCCAGCAAGCAGATATCTTCGTCTTGATTGGAACTTCATTGGCAGTTTATCCCGCCGCTGGTTTAATCGATTTTGTTCCCGCCGAAGCTATCAAATATATTATTGATCCCGTAATACCTAATGTGAAAAGGTATAGAAATGTAGTCAAGATTGAAGCGAATGCTGTTCAGGGCGTTGCTCAACTAAAGGAAATCCTAATTAATGAACGATAGAAAACTTTGCATTTTTAATTGGAGCGGAGGGAAGGATAGTACTTTGGCGCTTCATTATGCACTTCAGGATCCTTCAATAGAAATCAAATACCTCGTTACAACGGTTACGGAACAATATAACCGGATTTCGATGCATGGCGTTAGAGAATCTTTGCTTATCGCTCAGGCCGAAAGTATTGGCATTCCACTATATCAAATTCGTTTAGGTGAAATGCCTGACATGGAAAGCTATGATCAGGTGATGCATACTCACTTAACAAAATTTAAGGATGAGGGTATTACGCATTCCATTTTTGGAGACATCTTTTTGGAAGATCTTCGCCGCTATCGTGAATCAAAACTAGCGGAAGTTGGGTTGAAAGCCATTTTTCCGCTATGGAAAACAGATACCACTCAACTGATTGATGACTTTCTTAACTTGAACTATAAAACCATCATTGTTTGCGCACAAGAAAATTTAGAAGCTTTTTGTGGAGAAATAATTACCAAAGTTTTAATTTCTAATTTACCATCAGTCATTGATCCCTGTGGCGAAAATGGAGAGTTTCACACTTTTGCTTTCGAAGGCCCTATTTTTAAAAAGAAAATCCCATTCGAGCTAGGCGATAAGGTTATTAGAACCTATAATGCACCAAAAACAGATGATGTTGATCAAGAACATGCAGCATCAAAATCTCCGACTATCGGCTTCTGGTACATCGATTTATTAAATTAATTTTTATTAATTAAAACTTTTTGGCATCATTTTTTCTTTAGTACAGGTAATTAACTAAAATACACATCCCAATGAAACCTGTTTTGTGAGGTTAGGTAGCAAAACAAGATTCATATAAACAAAAAGTTATGAAAAAGATATTCGTAGTAATCGCATTGAGTTCAGTAATGTTTGCTTGTAACAATAAAGCAAAAGAGGAAGCTGCTTTAAAACAGCAAGAGGCAGAAAAACAACTTGCCATAAAAGCAGTTAAAGATAGTTTACGTTTAGATAGTTTTAAAAAAGCCGAAACAGCTAAAGTAGAAGCTGAAAAAGAAGCTAAACATCAAGCTGAATTAGCAGAAGCTAGAAGAGCTGGTGCGGCATCATCTAAATCATCAAGTTCTTATGCGAGTTCAGGTGGTAGCAGTTCTAGTTCTTATGGTGGTACACAACCAACAGCTAAGAAAAAAGGCTGGAGCGATGGCGCCAAGGGTGCCGTTATAGGTGGTGCAGCTGGTGCAGTTGGTGGTGCTTTAATTGATAAGAAAAAAGGTAGAGGCGCTATTATTGGTGGTTTAGTTGGAGCCGGTGGCGGTTATCTAATCGGCAGAGGTGAAGATAAAAAATCAGGTAGAGTACAGTAATTTTAAAAATAATATTTACTTTAAAGCGGCTTATCACAGTCGCTTTTTTTATGCCTATATAATTTCAAACTTTAGAATCCCTTTCAAATGATAGAAAATACCCAACTCAATAAACAAAAAATTCAACATTTCGTATTGTTTTGGCTGAAGCCACAGTTGACAACCAAAGAAATTAATGACTTCACTAATTTTTTCGAGAGTTTAAAGTCTATCAAATTGATTAAAAGCTTACACTATGGATTAGCGGCGAGCACACCCACAAGATCAGTGACGGACAATTCTTTCACCTACTCATTAACAATCACCTTTGATAGTATCGAAGATCATAACGCTTACCAGGAAGATGCGACTCACTTAGATGCAGTTGAGAAATTTTCTAAAAACTGGTATAGGGTAGTGGTTCATGATACGATCATTAATTCATGAATTGCCAGGCGTAATCTATTGGTTTATATCTTCAAAAAAGTTTTACGTTCAGGCATAACACTGGAGGTTGAATCCACATTAAGTAGATAAAGGTCTTTTTTATTATAATAACGAATCATACCAATGATAATGACTGATATCCCATCAATTTGGCGAAATAAGCACTCAAAATTTTATTCTGTTTAGTGTGTTAATTATCTTATAATCAATAAATTATCCATACTAATCTCAACTCTAAATTTATATTAAGCATTTTATAATAGTTAAAAATGGCAGAATATCCAGAATATAATTTTGAATTCATTATTATACTATTAATTACCAAATAGTTACGGGTTTAAAATTGATATCTTTTATAAGCTGAAGTGAAATCACTTCGCATTACTTTAAACCGATCTACCACCGACGCAATAAACTCTTCATCTAAGATTTCAAAAACATCATTAACACCGCCGCCACTCAAATCTAACTCTGCAAGTTTATAGCTTTGCTCAAAAGTTCCTTGTTCAAATTTTACGATGTATTTTTGATTCATGGCAAAAATGCTAATCTTACATTCCGGATGTGGAAGTTCTGCGATTACTCTCATGTTTAAAGGTTATTTATAGTTGTAATTGATAAGCCATTAAGCGTTCCGCTGGTTTCGATAATTTCAAATCGGGCAAATAACTCTTCTGAGTACCATTGCCGCTCTCTAGTCAGTTTGATTACGTCAGAATGGTCATGGGATTTATAAGCATAATTTTTCATGGACTGTGCATCTGTCCAGATGGAAAACGTGGCTTGGTCTAAGAATGGATTTTCACCGACTCCGGCCGATAAGATAAAGCCGTCTGCTTTTCTCATCGCTGCTGCCGCTCTTTTAATGTTACTCCTAAAATCTTTAACCTTGCTGAATTTAATAGCCGCTCGGGTAATTACGGCAATTCTATCAGTCGATTTTATCGGATCTTTACTAACAACAAAAGGTTGTTTTCCAGACCATAAGCCATGTGAAGATAAAGGGTTAAGTAATATTGTAAACTCTTCTGATCCAAATAAACGGAACCATTTTATCGGCAAAGATTTTTTATAAAAACCGTCGCAATCGTCCCGAGTTTCCCAATTTGTTAAGATCGCCCAATGTCTAAAGTCTGGTGGTAAGTCGACCTGGGCATCTTTGCCGCTGCCCATTAATTTCCAGAATTTACATTTGTTGTTCAACCATAAAGGGATTCTTAAAATCGCCATTCCTAAAAATGCGAATGGTATGGTAATCCTATTAAATTTGGTAATGGTTAAGGCAACAATCATACTGAAGAATTATGTGCTTCAAAACTAATAAAATTAAGATTGTGCTTCATTCAATTTTTTGTCATTATCAATTGATGAAGTAAAAATCAACAAAAACCTTTTTAACTTTGATCCATGGCAGAAGACTTAACTATCATCAAAACCGCTACGAAGGCTGAGCAGTATCAATCGTTAATTCCTCAAATCGAAGCTCTCCTCACGGGAGAAACAGATTTCGTGGCGAACATGGCGAATGTTGCCGCTGCATTAAAGGAACAGTTTAATTGGTTCTGGGTAGGGTTTTACCTAGTTAAAAACGATGAGCTTGTTTTAGGACCATTCCAAGGTCCTGTGGCCTGTACTAGAATCAAGAAAGGTAAAGGCGTATGTGGTTCATCATGGGAGAAAAATAGAACGCTGATAGTGCCTAACGTTGATGACTTTCCGGGACACATTGCCTGTGCTTCCGCATCAAAGTCAGAAATTGTATTGCCACTAATTAAAAGTGATGAAGTAATCGGTGTGCTGGATGTTGATAGTGAATTTTTAAGTCATTTTGATAAAACAGACCAAGTTTATTTAGAGCAAGTTATATCAATTTTGTTAAATCAATAGTTTATTTGAATTGAAGTTACCTGAAGAATATTACCTCAGTGAAGATGTCGTTAAATTGGCAAAAGATTTACTAGGTAAAGTTTTATTTACTAATGTTAACGGTAATATTTCTGGAGGCACCATTGTAGAAACTGAAGCTTACTTCGGTATCAAAGATAAAGCCTCGCATGCTTATGGTGGCAGAAGAACGAACCGAACAGAAACAATGTATGCCAGGGGCGGCATTGCATATGTTTATTTATGTTATGGCATGCATAACCTTTTTAATGTAGTAAGCGCCAACATTAACGATCCTCATGCAATCTTAATCAGGGCAATTGAGCCTTTAATAGGCAAGGAGATTATGGAAGAACGCCGCAATATGCCTTATATAAAGGCTGCCATATCCTCTGGTCCAGGCTCGGCTTCCAAGGCGCTCGGCATTGACCGTTCTTTCAATGCTAAATATCTAACCGGAGATGATGTTTGGATAGAAGACCATCAGATTACTTTTCACGACGAGGAGATTGCAACAACGCCCAGGGTAGGCATTGCCTACGCTGAAGAACATGCTCTACTTCCACTACGGTTCTTCGTTAAGGGCAATAAATACGTGAGCAAACCAAATAAGATCTAGCTTCAGTCAAACATTTCATCCTTCCTGCTGTTTTCTTTCAAAGATCTAAAATCATGAAAAACGAAAAAAATATAGCGATATTAAAAGAAATGGCGGAAAGTGTTCGCACTTGTATGTTCACCACTTTTTCTGCTAACGATGAGCTTGGCAGCAGACCAATGGGGACCGCAAAGATTGAAGATGATGGGAGTATTTGGTTCTTCACGAACGAATATTCATTAAAATCTAAAGAAATTTCAAAGGAAAATAATGTGCTGCTGGCTTATAGCGATCCATCCAAAAACACGTATCTAACAGTAAAAGGACAAGCAGAGTTGGTTGATGATCAGGTGCGCAAAGAAGCATACTTTTCTCCATTTGTTAAGGCATGGTTTCCAGACGGGGTGGAAGATCCTAGATTGATTCTTATAAAAGTTACACCAGCTGAAGCTGAGTATTGGGATTCATCATCTTCAAAAATTGTAGTGCTATTTAGTATCTTGAAAGCTGCTGTGACAGGAGATACACCGGATTTAGGTAAGCACGACACGATTAAATTTTAATTTAAAATACATCTACAGGAAGCAGGATTGGAAACAATACCTGCTTTTTTTGTATTATTGAGGCAATGAAATTAGAAAATACATTAGCTTTTGCGAATGCTTTAGATCAGAAAGACCAGCTCAAAGAATTCAGAGCCCAATTCCTTTTTCCAAAGTATAAAGACAGGTCATTTATCTATCTGTGTGGCAATTCTTTAGGACTTCAACCTAAAATTGCTAAAGAGGTATTAAACAATCAATTGGATAATTGGGCAAATTATGCGGTAGAAGGTTGGTTTGATGGTGAAGAGCCTTGGATGTTTTATCATAAGGAGCTTAAACGGCTGATGGCACCAATTGTTGGCGCATCGCCAGCAGAGGTTTGTCCGATGAATACCCTTACTGTTAATCTACACTTGTTGATGGTCAGTTTTTATCAACCCAAAGGAAAAAGGTTTAAGATTATCATGGAAGGTGGAGCATTTCCCTCTGATCAGTACGCAATAGAGAGTCAGGTAAAATTTCATGGCTTCGATCCTAATGATGCAATTATAGAAGTGTTCCCTCGTGAGGAAGAAGATACGCTTAGAACCGAAGATATATTGGCTAAGATAGCCGAAAATGGGGACGAAATAGCTTTAGTGCTTTTCGGCGGAATAAACTATTACACCGGACAATGGTATGATATGGAAGCCATTACTAAAACCGGGCATAACGTTGGCGCAATTGTAGGTTGGGATTTAGCACACGCCGCAGGTAATGTTCCTGTTAAACTTCATGATTGGGGAGTAGATTTTGCTTGTTGGTGTTCATATAAATATCAAAACTCTGGCCCAGGCGGAATTAGTGGGATTTTTGTACATGAAAAACACTTTGAAAACGACAAGCTTAACAGGTTTGCGGGTTGGTGGGGTTATCAGGAAAGTAAGCGTTTTAAAATGGAAAAAGGCTTTGTCCCTGAAAGCGGAGCAGATGGATGGCAGGTGAGTTGTACTCAGGTAATGCCAATGGCTTTATACCATGCATCGTTGCAAATATTTGAAAAGGCAGGCTATATTGATAACCTGAGAAACAAAAGTATAGATTTAACTAATTATCTAGAATTCGTTATCAATGAGGCGAATAAAGAATTAAATGCCGAACAGTTTAAAATCATTACACCGAAGAATTCTAAAGATCGTGGCGCACAGCTTTCTATCATTGCAAAAGATAATGGAAAGGAAGTTTTTGATGGATTAGTGGACGCCGGTATCCTTGGCGACTGGCGTGAACCAAATGTAATACGCTTAAGCCCGATTCCTTTGTACAATTCCTTCGAAGATATTTATTTAACAGGAAAGGCACTTATTGAAGTATCTAAAAAGGTATTAAAAGCTATATAACTTATGATCCACTATAATCCGAAAGATTGGTTTACATTTATTTTTCACATTCATAAGGGTGATACCTTTCGAAAGTTATGGCCCTTGATGATCAGCATGGCAATTTTTTCTGCCTTTGTAGCATTTCTTGAGCTTAATATATTCAAACTTTCAAAAAGTGATTACGTAAGCAATATCGGTATGATGCACAGCTTGTTGGGCTTTGTAATTTCGATGCTCTTGGTATTTCGCACCAATACCTCTTATGACAGATGGTGGGAAGGAAGAAGACTCCTGGGTTCGTTAACAAACGTTAGTCGCAACTTTGCGATGAAAATTAAAGCCCTCAAATTGCCAAATGATGAAGTTAGATTTTTTGAATATGGTATTCCCAAATATGCTTTTGCATTAAAAGAGCATCTTCGTGAGAAGAAATATTTTGGTAAAAACAGTTTCCTGATTGAGGTAGAAGAAAGTAAGCATATTCCAAATCAAATCGCAAGCAGTATGATTTCCCGACTGTATGACTTAACAAGACAAGGTTTGATTACTCAAGAACAGCTGATTGTGCTTACCAGCGATGTAAACCAATTTACCGATATATGTGGCGGCTGCGAACGTATCAAAAACACGCCAATTCCATTTTCATATAGTGTTTTCATTAAAAAATTCATCTTTGTATACGTGCTCACCATTCCAATAGGTTGGGTTTTTAGTTTAGGATATTATTTGGTCTTAATCGTCCCCTTTATCCTCTATGTATTAGCTAGTTTGGAGCTTATAGCTGAAGAGATAGAAGACCCATTTGGTTATGATCCTAATGACTTACCAGTAGATAAAATATCAAATAATATCGAGAAACACGTTGAGGAAATTTTGAGTTAATGATTAAAATAGCCTGGCACCCGTTATATGCTCACCCGCTACCGGCAGGTCACCGATTTCCGATGCTTAAATACGAATTGATTCCAGAACAACTGTTACATGAAGGGACGATTGAAAAGGATAATTTATTTTATCCAGAGAAGGTAGCAGAAGACATCATTCTTCTATCACATGAAAAATCGTATTGGGAACAGCTTCGAGATTTAACGCTATCTGCAAAAGATCAGAGGAGGGTTGGTTTTCCATTAAATGCTCAATTGGTTGAAAGAGAATTGCATATTACACAAGGTACAATTGATGGAACCAGGTTTGCAATTGAAAATGGAATTGCCTTTAACGTAGCCGGCGGAACGCATCACGCAGGTAGTAACTGGGGAGAAGGTTTTTGCTTGTTAAATGATCAATCGATTGCTGCTAATTATCTGTTAAACAAAAAAATAGCAAACCGTATATTAATTATTGATTTAGATGTTCATCAGGGTAATGGCACAGCTGAAATTTTTCAGAATAACCCAAATGTATTTACTTTCTCTATGCATGGAGATCAAAACTTTCCTTTCCGCAAGGAAACTTCAGATCTAGATGTACCTCTTGATGATAATATTGAAGATGACGCCTATTTGTCGTTACTAGAAACGAATTTAAAGTCTGCTTTCGAGCGCTCAAAACCGGAATTTGTATTTTATTTATCTGGAGTTGATGTACTTTCTACCGATAAATTAGGAAAGTTGTCATTAAGTAAAGCTGCTTGTAAAGAACGGGATAAAATGGTACTCATGACCTGTAAAAATAATAACATCCCCTTACAGGTGAGTATGGGGGGCGGTTATTCTACCGACATTAAAGATATTGTAGATGCGCATTGCAATACTTATCGTTTAGCTTTTGATTTATTTAGTTAAAGCAATATCCTTATCTTCGCCGAATGTTGGAGATTATTTATCAGGATGAACATTTGATTGCCATTAATAAACCTCATGGTTTATTGGTGCATCAATCTTCAATTGCCAGAGATGCAACAGAATTTGCGCTGCAAATGCTGCGAGATCAGGTTGGGAAACACGTCAGTCCTGTGCACAGGTTAGATAGAAAAACAAGTGGTATCTTATTGTTTGCATTTGATAAGGAATCTGAAACCGCTATGCATCAACAATTTATGAATGCAGAAACAGAAAAAAAATATTTAGCTATTCTTAGAGGTTTTACACCAGAAGCAATGAATATTGATCATCCTTTAGCTAAAGAGAACGGAACGATGCAAGATGCTTATACTTCATTTAGAACCCTATCACATGCCGAGATTAATGTTCCTTTCGGAAAACATTTAACCTCCAGGTATTCATTGGTAGAGGCTACTCCGAAAACCGGGCGAATGCATCAACTGCGAAGACATTTTAGTCATATTTTACACCCGATAATAGGAGACAGAACACATGGATGCAACAAGCAAAATAAACTTTTCCTAGAACATTGGAACATGACAACCATGTTGCTACATGCATCGGAATTGAGTTTCATCCATCCCAAAACTTCGACAAAAATCCATTTAACGGCCGATCTGCACGAAGAATTTAAAAGAGTGATGAGTTTTATGAAAATGGAACTTTAACACAATTTTTATCCCTAAAAACTGTTTATAAATCATCTATGAATCAATACTTACGTTTAGCTTTCCCAATTTTAGCGCTTTTTGCCAGCAGTTGTTCTTCAGTTTATATGCCCAATGTACCCAATACGCCCATGTTAAGCAAACAAGGTGAATTTAGTGGCGGCGGGCATATTTCCCTAAAAGGCAATGCTAGTATTAACGGCGCTTATGCAGTTTCAAATCACATAGGAGTCCTTTTCAGTGGCTCAAGAATGAATAATGAACGAAAATCAAAAGATTTCGGCCACAAGCTAATTGAAATAGGCGGCGGCTATTTCGATACCTTCGGACCAGATAATAACCGAATTATTGAGATTTATGCAGGTGTTGGCAAGGGTTGGAGTGATATCACCTTTAGGGATTACAAGAATGATGTTTTAGTGAGCAGTGAGTTGCAGGAAGTTGATTACCGAAAATCGTTTCTTCAGATCAATTATAGTTCAAAAAAGAAAGATAATTTCAGGTTGTTTGGTAAAGAATTTCCGATTAATTATGGAACGGCACTTCGGATAAGCCATGTTAAGATGGACCGGTTCTTCTTGAATGGGGTAGTACAGCCTAAAGAAGATAATATTTTCTTCGAACCTATCTTTTTTACAAGAATGGGCTTGAGCAAAAATATTCAATTACAATATACCACTAGCAGTAATTTTGGCTTAAAGAATAGAGATTACATGTCTGCCGGGAATTCTATTTTCACTATCGGTGTAGTGGTAAACGTTGGGGGTAAATAGTGGTTTTAGTAGGATAGAAATGTTAAAGCTATTTTTTCAAACCTTATAATTTTAGACATGAAGCTTTTAACCAGCCAATTCTCTGGTTTTATTTTGAAATCTCCAAAACAACAGCATAGAAGCAGTTAATAATCCGAACGTTAATCCATACCATATTCCATTTACGCCCAGGCCAAAAGTAAAACCAAGCAGATAACCAACAGGTATACCTACAACCCAATAGGCTAAAAATGTAATGAGTGTTGGCATATTAACATCGCCAATGCCTCGTAGTACACCCAAACCTACAACCTGTGTTCCATCAAATAACTGAAAAAAGCCAGCGATAATAAGCAGTTGCCCAGCAATCCCTACAACTTTTAAATCGTTCGTATAAATAAAAGGCATCACCCGGTGGGCTGCTACAAAAATTATTGCTGTGAAGCTCATAAACAGCAGAATAACGTGATAACTGGCTATTGCAGATTTACGGAGATCATTGAAGCTCTTTTTTCCAAAATTATTTCCCGTTTTGATTGTCGCCGCCGATGCAATTCCACTCGCAATCATATAAGTCATTGCAGCCAAGCTAATAGCGATTTGATGAGCGGCCTGTTCAGTTGCACCGATTGTTCCAATTAATATTGCCGCACCACTAAATGCGCTAATTTCGAACGAATATTGCATGGCCACGGGTGCTCCAATTTTTATAATCTTGACAGCGGTAACTTTATCAATAAATGTAATTTTAAAATTGACCAGATACTTTTTGAAATGAGGAGATCTTAAAACGTAAATACCCATCACTATTGCCATTAAAAAACGATCAATAAAGGTGCTTAAACCTACACCGCTAACACCCATTGGCTTTAAGCCAAACATTCCCTTTACGAAAATGATACCCAAGGTGATGTTGAGCGCATTACCCCAGATAGAGACGTACATGGCTTGTTTGGTAAAGCCTAAACCCTCTGCAAACTGTTTAAATGTTTGAAAAATAAGTAATGGAATAATAGATATAGAGAGCCAGCCTAAGTAAGGCTTCGCATAAAAAACAACCTCCGGAGTTTGATTCAAATGATCGATGACAAGCAAAACACCGAAATGCACCAATATATAAAGTACTATACCGACAATTATATTGATGATTAAGCTATTGGATAATAACTTTCCACACTCTTCTTCATTCTTGCGACCATTTTCCTGAGCAATTAAAGGCGTTAAGCCATAAGATATTCCTAAGCCTATCACCATGATCAAAATAAAAATGCTGTTTACCAATGATACAGCAGCAAGCTGGGTTGTATCAGTAAAGTGCCCAACAATAACACTATCGGCCATGTGTACCAAAGTATGGCCAACTTGGGAACCCACAATTGGGAGGGCCAAATGGACATTTTCTTTATAGTAAGGTTTGTATCTGGCGTAAATTTTAGAAAACATAAGTTTGCAAAGGTCGGCTTTTTAAACTTTAAAAAGAGATCTATAAGAGGTTAATTTATAAGATTTGCTCTGCGATAACAGCGAAATTTAATAAGAGATAATGTTGAAGGAACAAATTGAAAGTTTCCGGATACGCTTTTATACCGCTACAAAATATTCTTCTTTTTCTGACGTGTAAGGTTTTATCACATTCGTGAGTATCAGGTTCACTAGAATTTTCTGCGCCTTTCGATAGGAGCACCTCAAAAGTTTGCTAAATTCTTTCAGTGTAATCCTGTCATGATCAGCTAAATATTGTAACAGGACTTTTTCGTTATCAGAATAAGAAATGAGGACGCCCTGATCTTTATGGTCATTTTTTAATACTTCGACAATTATTTTACTTGCCAAAACAGTTTTATCGTCTATACGAATATAGGCCCACCATTTGTTCTGATCATCCAGGGCGTAATGTGGTTTAAGATCACTCTCTGGAATATTGACAATTAAAACCAATTTATCATCAACGTAAATCTCTTCAAAAAAAGGTTCTATTGCTGGTTTGCAAAACTGATGAGCAGCAGTTAAAATCATATATTTCTCTTCTTCTTCTGATTTTACGCCCTTGATGGTGCCATCATCAGCCACACCAATTAATAATTTTCCGCCTTTATTGTTAGCAAAAGCAACTAAGCTTTTAGCAATTTTTTGAGTGTTGGTAATTGTTTTTTTAAAATCGAGCATAACGCCCTCACCCTGTAGAATTAAACTTTTTATACTCGGCATGTCAACAATTAGTAAGCAACTCTTGGCGTTTCGCCTTGGTGCAGGTTTCTGATATAAACTTCATTCATCACGGTAGCACAAAGCTCTCCGTTTTTGTTTGTAATTTCCATAGGATATGCTTTTACAAACTTCCCTATGGTTTTTAAAGCGTGTTCCGCCTCGGCAATCATTTCATTGTTAACACGGATTGTGAAATAGAGATTGCTACGCCCAGGTTTTAGATATTGAATGGACGCACTTTTTAACCAAACTCTAACTTTTAAGCCTCTACGCTGCATTAATTGATCAAATAACAGTGCATAAAATGGATCGGTTGCGGCATATATTGTTCCTCCAAAGATGGAACCATTATAGTTTTTATTTAAAAAGCTTTTACTCAATTTAACGGTACAGCTTCTAAAATCATTTTCAAATTTTTGAACCCAAATGCGCTGAAAAAATAAAGGGGGATAAAAGCGCATTACCCATTTCAAGGTATTTTGAGAAATAATCATACTTCCTAATATCAGAAAGATTTGGCAGCTTTTAAAGTTTTACTGTGCATGTTTTGGTAATTATTAGGTAAATTAAGGCGGCACAAGTTTAGGTTGATAAAATATATGCTGCTACAATCGGACTGCGTTGCTATAATCGATTTTGCAATACAACGAAGTTCGTCAACTTTAAAAAAAAGACGCTATTTCACGATTTCGCAGCATTTTAGTTAGATATCACTGCCATCTGGCACGAGATTTACGCTGCTAGTCATATACTTTTTCGATTGAAGAGCTTGTAAATAAGCAACATAAAATTGCATCTTAATATTTCTGAAGAAAAAAATAAAACCAAATGATTTCAAGGTTGTTAAGATTACAGATAACATTAAAAAACTATGAAAAAAATAATTTTAAGTCTTGCTTTTGCTGGTACGATAATGATTGCCACATCAGCATGCAATTCATCTAAAAACATGGCTGGATCTTCAGACAGTACTACGATGGATTCTACAACAACAGCTCCAATGGATACAACCTCGACAACCACGCCGACGGATACATCCAAAACGATGCCACCAGATACGACAAAAAAAATGCCTCCTATGTAGAAGAATAAAAAGCCGCTCCAATAGAGCGGCTTTTATTTTTATAAACTATTTTATTTATTTGTGCTTATTTGTACTTTCAGCAGATAAACCAAATATTAAATGAAACCTGAATCAAAAGCCAACAATCGTAATGTAGTTTTTTTAGTTATTGTAGCTGCTCTTGGCTATTTTGTAGATATCTACGATCTTGTTTTATTTTCCGTGGTACGCGTTCAAAGTTTAACTGAAATTGGTGTTTCTGCAGAAAATATGCAGTCCGACGGTTTTTTGATTATTAACTCACAAATGTTCGGGCTATTGCTTGGCGGAATACTATGGGGGGTTCTGGGAGATAAGCTGGGCAGAATCAAAGTTCTTTTTGGCTCGATACTTTTATATTCTTTAGCGAACATAGCTAATGGCTTTGTAACCACGGTTAATAGTTATGCAATCATTAGGTTTATTGCGGGTATAGGTCTGGCTGGAGAACTTGGCGCTGGCATTACCCTTGTAGCAGAGACAATGGATAAGGAAAAACGTGGGTATGGAACGATGATAGTTGGTGCGATTGGTTTACTTGGAGCAGCGGTAGCAGCAACAGTAGCTTCAAAATATACCTGGCAAACTTCTTATTTTGTTGGTGGGGGCATGGGCTTAATCCTTCTTCTACTACGTGTTGGCACTTTTGAATCTGGGATGTTTAAACATGCAGCCAATACAGATGTCTCTAAAGGAAACATCTTCATGCTCTTTAATAACAAGAAGAGGTTTTTAAAGTATTTGTACTGTATATTAATTGGTATTCCATTGTGGTTTGTTGTAGGCATACTGGTTACGCTAGCTCCGGAATTTGGCAAAGCTTTAGGCGCTACAGAACCATTAAAAGCTGGGACAGGGATTATGTTTACTTATTTCGGCATCGCCATCGGAGATGTAGTTACCGGATTACTCTCGCAGGCACTTAAGTCGCGAAAAAAGACTGTGTTTATTTTTCATTTATTATCAGTTATCAGCGTAGTGGTGTATTTAACTAGTTTTGGTTTAACCAGTAGCACATTTATTTGGATCAGTTTATTTTTGGGTTTTTCCGTTGGATACTGGGCTACTTTTGTAACTATAGCTTCAGAACAATTCGGAACAAATATCAGAGCAACAGTAACCACTACCGCACCGAATTTTGTGCGTGGGGCACTTATTCCAATCACTTTTCTGTTTGAATTTTTAGCCAAAAGATACAGCTTAATCACTGCTGGATATTTAGTGATGGCTATCTTAACCATTATAGCAGTTTTTGGCTTAAGTCAGTTGAAAGAGAGTTTCAGCAAAGATTTGGATTACCTGGAAGAGTAAATCTTTAAAGCCAATTGGAGAGCTTCTAATAGTTAATGTCAACAAAATGTACTATCTAAAGATAAATCCCTTTAGCTATTTCAATAGGGTTAAATTTGTGTACTTAATAATTCCACCATGTTTAAAGAAGAAGTAGCAGAACGTTATAAGCAAATACAGGATGAGATTTGTAGAGGTTTGGAAATTGCAGATGGCAAAGGGAAATTTGCAGAAGAGCTTTGGGAAAGAAATGGTGGGGGAGGTGGCCGTACCCGAATTATGCAAAATGGCGCTATTATCGAAAAAGGTGGTGTTAATTTTTCGGCCGTCTACGGAAAACTTCCTGAAGCGGTCAAAAAAGCCTTCCAAGTTACAGAAGATGATTTTTTTGCTACCGGCGTTTCGATCGTCATCCACCCAAATCACCCTTTAGTGCCGATTATTCACATGAATATTCGCTATTTTGAGCTCAATGAAGAAACACGTTGGTTTGGTGGCGGAATAGATTTAACTCCACATTATGTTTTCGAAAATGACGCCCGATTTTTTCACCATAAACTAAAGCAGGCCTGCGACGAATTTAGCACAGATTTTTATCCAAAATTCAGAAATCATGCTGATGATTACTTTTTCATCAAACATCGAGAAGAAACACGCGGTATAGGTGGTATTTTTTACGATCGTTTGAAGCCAGAGAATACAAATCTATCCTGGGAAGAAATTTTAGATTTTTCGGCTAATGTGGGTGAAACTTTTTTGCCAATCTACACAGAATTGATCGATAGAAATAGGGACAAGGATTTTACAGAAGCACAGAAAAACTGGCAATATCAGCGTCGAAGCCGGTATGTGGAATTTAACCTGGTTTACGATTCAGGAACGAAATTCGGTTTGGAAACCAATGGTAGAATAGAATCGATACTAATGAGTTTGCCACCACAGGCTAACTGGGGCTACAATGTTCAACCCGAGGTAGATTCAGATGAGTATAAAACACAGCAATTTCTAAAAAAAGGCATTCAATGGGTTTAAAACTTAGGAAAATTCGTTAAGCGTTAAGAAAATCCTCAAATGAAAAATTGTATATGGTCGCCAGATTTTCAGCAATTAATGCTAGCCAACTATTAGCGTTACGCAACTTCTTTAGAATATACATTCCGCATTCTTTTTATCTAATTGATTTTCAAATTTAACAATACAATAAAAGTGTAAAATTAGTCTATTACAGATATCTGCATTTGTCTTATAATTAATATTATGTTAAGTTGATAATTTTGAACATCCTACTCTTCTATGAATCTAATTAGGAAATTAAAGTTCTTGAAGTTTACGATTTAGTTCCTGCACTTTATCAGTTGCATTCTTTTTGGTATAGATATCAACCAAAAGCTGAACCGTCTTTTTATCGTTAGGATTTATTTCATTAGCACGTTGCAAAGCAAACTGTGCTCGGTTAATTAAGTTATTATATTTTGCAGTTTTATCTGCTTCGTTCTTGCTTAATGTTTCATTTGCACTATTAATGTATGCTAAACTCATCTGATACAAAGCATCAAAATAATTTTGATCTGTATCAAGGGCTTTGTCGTAAGCTAAAATTGCAGTAGAGTTATTTCCACCTATTTGTTGCAAATAACCGTAAAGAAAATATAAAAGCTTATTTCCTTTCTCAACTTTCAAATTACCTTCAATAAGCGTTGCAGCTCTGGTGTAATTTTCGGTATCTAGTAAAAGATTGATGTAATCGTTGGTTAAATTTTTTTGAAAAGGATTTTTTACTAAACCATCTTCTAAAGTTTTAATGGCAGTTTCATTATCATATTTGCCTACATAAAGTTGCGCAAGTTTTTGAAACATGGCTGCATTTTGAATTCCGTTTTCTTTAGCTCTTTTGAAGTAGTTGATAGCTTCATCATAATTCTGGATATTCAAAGCACAAATTCCGGTGTTTAACGCTAAGGTCGTGTCAGCGGGAAAAGCATCGCTTACTTCCTTCAAATCCGTATAGGCTTCGGTAAAATCGTTATTAAAAAAAGATGCATTAGCTTTCTCTTGTTTTTTAATTAAAATATTATGATGTGATGCCTTTATTAAGCCTGAATTGTCTTCATACTTATCCAAGCCCCTCGCCTGCTTGATTGCGCTATTGGCGGCATCGTAAAATTTATCAGCATTTGCTTTATCTGTGTCGATTAACGATGCGTAAGATGTGAGGTAAGATTTTATTGCCCAGGTTTCTGCCCAATTTTTTGTTTTATTGTCTTTTTCTGCAGATTCTATTGATTTTAATCCCTCAGTAATTATGGCCAATTGTTTTTTTTCGTCTTCTTTATTTGCAATTGAAGCCTGCAATTTTCCAACAGAATTCCTGGCGATTAATATTTGACTTTTTTGAGCTAAAGCATTAAGTGAAGTAAATATTAAGAGCACTAATAATAACTTTGAACCGCTTTGCATAGGATAATTGTTGTGTAATGATTGATTAAAAACTGCGAATGCTGTAAAAATAAACAAAAAAAAAGAGTCTCGATAAAATCGGGACTCTTTTTTAGAATTATGAGATTTTTATTGTTTTGGAAGCGCATCTAAACGTTTCTTAATATCCTCATAATTTTTGGTATCATTTCTAAATCCATAAATGGTTTTTAAGGTCTCTAAAGCACCAACATTTTTGGAATCAATTTCTAAAGCTTTTTTGTAATAAGGTAACGACTTATCTAACAAACCGTTCATTTTGGCAGTTACCTCATTAAATTCTTTTACTTTTTTAGCATCAATTTTATTTCTATCATTTTGAAGCTTCAATGCCTGAGAGAAATAAATGTTTCCTAACAAAACCTGATAACTTGCATTATTTGGCTCCTTCGCGGCCAAAGAATTTAACATTTGCTCAGATTTTGCTGCATCACCCCTATCAATATAAATTTGAGTTTCAGTTTTAATCAGCTCTACATTTTCAGGATATTTAGCAGCTGCTTCTTTAATTATAGCTAAAGCAGCAGTGGTATCTTTTTGCTTACGCAACGTAATGTCAACCAATTCGTTATACAAGTCTGATGACTGTGGTGAATTTAATGAAATTACTTTCTTAAATTGTTGAATTGTCGCAGGCCAGTTTTCAGTATTTCTTGCTGCAATACCAGCATTTAGATACATTGCTGTATCCTGTGGATTGATTTCTGTAGCTTGAACAAATTTAGTGTATGCAGTTTTGTAATCTTTTTTGTTATAAGCCATCACGCCGGCATTTCTAACTGCATTAGCGATGTTGGTTTCTGCCAAAGCAAAATTATCTTTCTCAGCGCCTTTAGTATCGATCTTCTTACCTTCAACAATAGCATCTTGAGCTATCTTTAGATTAGCATCTGCGTTAGCAGCATCAACAGTATCGATAATCGCTGCAGATGAAGCAAATAAAGCACGGTAAGACCAAGCTTCCGGCATTATTTTAGACTTTTCATCAGCTATCGCTTTATCTGTATGCGCTAACCCAGCCTTAATCGCTTCCATCTTTTTTGGTAATGGCGTGCTAGCTCCTTGCGAGGTTAACTGGAAAATACCCCACTTCTTTTTTGCTTCGTTAACTTCGCTTTTCTGAGCAAATGCAGAGCTTACTGCTCCTGCTAAAATTATACCTAGAAATACTCTTTTCATAATATTTATTCTAATCGTTATTTAGTTAATTTTCTTCTTCCGTTTCGTCCTCTGAGTCTGTTTCATCATCATCAGTTTCTTCAGCTTCGGCAGTATCTGGCTCTATTTCTTCACCGTCAGTTACCACTACATCAGCTAAATCTACTGTTTCTTCCTCATCTTCTTCGTGGTCGATTTTTGTTACAGACGCTATCTCATCATCACCTTTAAGTGAAATTAAACGAACGCCTTGAGTAGCTCTACCCATCACCCTCAATGCAGAAACAGGGATTCTGATTACTATTCCAGATCTGTTGATGATCATCAAATCTTCGCTATCAGTAACGTCTTTAATTGATACTAATTGTCCTGTTTTTTCAGTAACGTTAATGGTTTTAACTCCTTTACCGCCACGGTTAGTTACACGATAATCTTCAATATCAGTCCGTTTTCCGTATCCTTTTTCTGATACTACTAACACCGTAACCTCTGGATTGTTTACAGCAATCATGCCAACAACTTCATCTTTGTCGTGAGCCAATCTAACACCGCGTACACCGGTTGCCGTTCTACCCATCGGACGAACAGTACTTTCGTTAAAGCGAATTGCTCTTCCTGAACGTAAAGCCATAACAATTTCGCTTTGGCCGTTGGTTAAACATGCTTCTAGTAAAACATCACCTTCGTTAATGTTTATTGCATTAATACCGTTAACACGCGGACGAGAATATGCCTCAAGAGAAGTTTTCTTAATGGTACCTTTTTTAGTACACATGATGATGAAGTTATTCTCTAGGTATTCCTGATCTTTAAGGTTCTTAACTTTGATATAAGCCTTAATTTTTTCATCTTTTGGAATATTGATGATGTTTTGAATGGCTCTTCCTTTACTGGTTCTTGAGCCTTCAGGAATTTCGTAAACCCTCAGCCAGAAACATCTTCCGGCTTCGGTAAAGAATAACATATAGTTGTGGTTAGTAGCTACCAGCATGTGCTCAATGAAATCTTCATTTCTCGAGGTACTGCCTTTTGATCCTTTTCCACCTCTACCCTGCGCTCTAAATTCGGTTGCTGGTGTACGTTTAACATAGCCTTCGTGAGAGATTGTGATCACCACTTCCTCATCATCGATGAAATCTTCCATGCTCATATCCTCCGCAGAGTGAACAATGGTCGTTTTGCGTTCATCACCAAATTTCTGTTTTACTTCTTCCAATTCATCCTTGATAATTTGCATACGCAAACCTTCATCAGCTAAAATAGATTGCAAATATTCGATGGTTTTCATCAATTCAGCATACTCTTCTTTAATCTTATCACGCTCTAGTCCTGTTAAACGACGCAATGTCATATCCAGAATAGCACGTGCTTGAATATCGCTTAAGCCAAATTTCTCCATTAAACCTACGCGGGCTTCTTCCGGAGTTTCTGATGCACGAATTAATTTAATTACTTCATCTAAATGGTCTAAAGCAATTAAATAACCTTCCAAGATATGGGCACGTTTTTCAGCTTCTGCTAGTTCATATCTCGTACGGCGAACAACAACATCATGGCGGTGATCTACAAAATGTACAATCAGGTCTTTCAGATTGAGCATCTGCGGACGACCTTTTACCAACGCAATATTATTTACACTGAAAGATGTTTGTAGAGCGGTGTACTTGTATAGATTGTTCAAAACAATCGATGCATTTGCATCGCGTTTTATCTCGTAAACGATCCGGATACCATCTTTGTTAGATTCATCTTTAATGTTCGAAATACCTTCCAATTTTTTCTCACCCACTAATTCAGCTGTACGCTCAATCATTTGGGCCTTATTAACCTGGTAAGGAATTTCGGTAACAATAATTACTTCGCGGTCTCGAAGGTTCTCAATGTCAGCTTTAGCACGCATTACAATACGTCCACGACCGGTTTCAAAAGCCTCTTTAACACCAGTGTAGCCATAAATAATACCACCTGTCGGGAAATCAGGAGCTTTGACAAACTTCATTAATTCCTCAATGGTAATATCTCTGTTATCAATGTAGTTTACAATACCTTCAATACATTCGGTTAAGTTATGTGGCGCCATGTTAGTGGCCATACCCACCGCAATACCACTAGATCCGTTAACCAAAAGGTTAGGGATTTTTGCTGGTAAAACTGTTGGTTCTTGTAACGTATCATCAAAGTTCAACTGAAAATCTACCGTATCTTTGTTGATATCAGCAAGCATTTCTTCGGCAATTTTTGAAAAACGTGCCTCCGTATAACGCATTGCTGCAGGTGAATCTCCATCGATGTGGCCAAAGTTTCCTTGTCCATCTACCATTGGATAACGTAAGCTCCAATCTTGAGCCATACGAACCATAGTAAAATATACAGATGCATCACCATGTGGGTGATACTTACCCAAAACCTCACCCACAATACGGGCAGATTTTTTATGTGGTTTATTACTGGTTACGCCAAGATCAAGCATACCGTAAAGCACCCTGCGGTGAACCGGTTTCAATCCATCGCGTACATCAGGCAAAGCCCTTGATACGATTACCGACATTGAATAGTCAATGTAGGCCGATTTCATCTGCTCCTCTATATTAATTTGGATGATTTTGTCGTTTTGTTGATTCTCTAAATCTTCTGCCATAAATTATTATTCTCGTTATCAAAAACGATATTTAAAAAAGCTATTATTATAACCTTGCGAATTTAGCAAAAATATGCCGAAATAAGGCATTGTGGAAAAGTTTTGGCCTTTAGTTCGGCTCATCAAGTCATTAAATGTTTTTGATTCTTTTAAGCGTAGTTTAAATTGATTTGTCTTTGATTAAATCAATTGTCTTATCTACAGATAATCTCAACAGCTCATCCATTTAACCTGCCCGGTCGGTTTTTACTTAATTTTAAGCGGAGATACTGCGTTCAAAATTATATTTTTGTGGTAAATCAATCTTAACATGGCCAAGGAAAGAAAATCTGCAATGAGTTTTAATATGATTACCTTACTCATTGATTTTACGGGTTTTGGAATAATTATTCCCGTTTTGCCAAAATTAATTCAGGATTTTACAGGTGGTGGCTATGGTTTAGCAGCAGAATATGGTGGATGGCTTACACTGGCATATGCATCGGTACAGTTTATATCCTCTCCTATTATCGGGGCCTTGAGTGATCGTTTTGGTAGGAGGCCAATTTTATTAAGTTCGTTATTCGGGTTAGGGATTGACTATATTTTTCTGGCCTTTGCACCATCAATCGTTTGGTTATTTGTTGGAAGAATTATCGCTGGAATTACTGGTGCGAGTTTTACCACAGCACAAGCTTACATTGCAGACATATCTTCACCCGAAAAAAGAGCTCAGAATTTTGGTTTGGTAGGTGCAGCTTTCGGCGTTGGTTTCATTCTGGGGCCTGTTTTAGGTGGTATCTTTAGCCATTTTGGAACACGGGTTCCATTTATGATTGCGGCGGGTTTGTCGCTCATTAATTGGCTTTATGGATATTTCATATTGCCAGAATCTTTACCAGTGGATAAAAGAAGGCCGTTTGAATGGAAAAGAGCGAACCCAGTTGGGTCTCTCATCAGCATTGGGAAATATCCTGCCTTACTCGGTTTGATGGTTACATTATTCCTTTTGTATTTTTCGAGTCATTCAGTTCAATCTAACTGGACATTTTATACGATGGAAAAATTCAATTGGGATGCCGCCTGGGTTGGCTACTCACTGGGCTTTGTTGGTCTTGTCATCGGGATTGTTCAGGGAGGCCTGATTAGAATTATCCTTCCGAAAATTGGTGAAAAGCGGGCGGTTTATATAGGTTTATTACTTTACGTAGTCGGATTTACGGCTTTTGCATTCGCCTCTAAAGGTTGGATGATGTTTGCTTTTATGCTTCCGTACGGATTGGCAGGGATTGGCGGACCGGCAATGCAGGGGATTATTTCCAATCAGGTGGCGGGAAATGCTCAGGGAGAAATGCAAGGTGTTTTAACTGGATTGCAAAGTTTGGCTGCCATTATTGCTCCGTGGGTGATGACCCATATTTTTGCTTATTTTATTGAAGGAAATGCTCCGGTATATTTTCCTGGTGCGCCATTCATTTTAAGTGCAGTGCTTACCCTAATTGGGTTTTTTATTGCACTTCGGTCCCTACAGAAATATCATTAGTTACGAGCCTGTATCACTTTAAATTCATTAACTGCCATCACAACGTTATATATCAGCAGTACAACAGCTTCGATGTTAGCTACTTTTTCGAGCGCTTTGTTAAAGGCTGATGAAATGATTAGTCCGAGAATAATTAATACGATTGATATGAAAAACGATAATTTGATGGACCGATAAAGCATTGATAACCTGAAAACGGTCTTCTTTTTAAAAAGCACAGGATCTTTGATCAACTCGAAAATATTTCCGAACACGAAAAATAAGATCAAAATTACAGCGACACCCGAAACTGTGCCTTGATTGAAATTAGGAATAACCAGATAGTCTTGATAAATAAAATAGGCAACAATGAGTATACACGCGAGTGCCTTAAGCAGCTGCCAGTTTTTTCCTTTTGTGAGCCAGAATAACCAGCGTGCTTTAGTGGCTTCCGCCCCATCTTCAATCTTCATTTTCAATTCAGGCGATAGATTTACAAAAGGATTTATGATGGTAATAATCAAAATTAGAACGGTACTAACAAACTGGAAAATACCATCTGAGATCAAGACATGCACTTTCTCTTGATCTAAAACAGCTGGGGAGAAAAAGGATATTAGGATTAATAGAATAATCACAGAGTGAAAAAATAGTGGGTAATAGTTTTGAATTGGATTATTTTCTATTCCAGGATTTTCGGGGATAGTTGGTTTATTGGAATCACTATCAAGGTATCTGTTTAACCACTGGATGCCAAAAAAGAGAACGAAGATGGAGAACATTGTTGTTTTAGTTAAGTTAGAGTAACACGTTTGCTAAGTTTGCCAATTCACTGCGTTCGCCCTTTTGGAGGGTAATGTGCGCATAAAGAGGATGGTTTTTTGCATTCTCGATGAGGTAGGATAATCCATTACTTTCTGAGTCCAGGTAAGGCGTGTCTATTTGATAGATATCGCCTGTAAAGACGATTTTTGTATTTTCGCCAGCTCTCGAAATAATGGTTTTAACTTCATGAGGCGTTAAGTTCTGGGCCTCATCAATAATGAAGAAGATTTTGGTTAGCGTTCTCCCTCTAATAAACGCCAGTGGGGCTATGGCAATCTTTTCTGTAGTAATCAGTTCATCAATTTTCGCCGACATTTTATCATCGCTAACAAACTGATCTTTAATAAAGCGTAGGTTATCCCAAATTGGGGCCATGAATGGGTCTGTTTTCGATTTTGCATCTCCAGGTAAAAAACCAATATCCTTATTACTAAGAGATACAATGGGACGGGTAATATAAATTTGTCTAAAATCTCTGCGCTGTTCAAGTGCACTGGCAAGTGCTAAAAGTGTTTTGCCTGTGCCGGCATTCCCCTGGATGCTAACGAGCTTAATATTTTCATCTAATAAAGCGTGAATGGCAAACGCCTGTTCAATGTTTTTAGGCTTTATTTTAAAAATCGGATCTGTTGAAACTAAAGAAATGGTTTGATTATTATGGTTAAAAAAAACGTTGGCGGTTTTTCTTTTATTTTTTAAAACGAAGAAATGATTTCCTTCTTTAGCTGGCAGGCCAATATTTGCTGATCTTAAGATTTTATCTTTTTTTACGGATTCAATTATTGATTCATCGAAGTTAAGAAGCTCTGTTTTACCAGCATAAAGCTCATCTACATTCTTGATTTTACCTGTTTCGTAGTCCTCAGCAAATAAATCAAGAGCTTTTGCTTTTAAGCGTAAGCAGATATCTTTCGAAACCAATACTACTTTTTTCTCCGGATTTTCTTCGCGTAAGCTTAAAGCTGCATTCAAGATTTTATGGTCGGTTTTACCCTTTCCAAAAATTTCTTCTGCATTTATTTTTAGCGGCTGTTCGTTCAGTATTACTTTGAACTTTCCTGCGTTTTGAGCTTTTAGTGCCACCCAATCGCTAATCAGTTTTTCCTTAGATGTTTGATCGATCAATCGGATAAAACTTCGGGCTTCAAAATTTCTTGTGTCGTTACCACTTTTAAAATTATCGAGTTCTTCTAAAACTTGGATAGGAATAGCCACGTCGTGTTCGTGAAAGTTATTGATTGCATCATGATCATATAAAATGACAGATGTATCTAAAACAAAAATCTTTTTCTTGGGGTCAGAAGTTAATTTACCTTTTGTGGCCATTTGGTAAATTTACTGTTTTAGCAAATAATAGCCGAAAGATTGATCATTCTTTTTAAATGATTTTAAAAATGAAGCCAAATAAAAACGGGGTCCTTCTTCTTTCGATTCAGTTCCCCGTTTTAACCTTAAAATCAACCGTAGTTGTAATTTAAAGCATCTAATTCTTGTTACCTTGATTTTTCCGTTTTCGCTAGGTTTTGCAACTTTTACGATTCGTGAAAATTTATTTCCAACTATTCTGTCCGTAAACTTCTTAGTTTTCAATAAGCTCTGTTTGGGCCTGTGCAATTTTCATAATAGCGATCTTTCGATCAGGTTATTACATATTCATACTCAGTTTAACCCTTTCTGAAATTAATTGTTTTCCCTGTAAACTTATCCGAAACAATTCCCTTTTCAGTTCCTTGTCTCTTTTGGATTGTTTTGTCAGAATTCAAAGTACTTCGTATTTGATATGATCTAATTTAGTAGGGAAACACATTCTTGTCAAGAGAAATCTGAAATAAATTATCAACAAAATTATCAACTTAATACAGCTGATTATCAACATTTTTAGCTAAATAAATTGGCGATTTTACCTATAATAACGACGATTAGAGGATTTATGAACATTTATAAAAATCTAGTTTATCAACACTAGGCAAATATTTGAGAACCAGCAGACTAAGGATATTCTGCTTAAAAATTATTTTTTTTTGTGAAAACTTAATTTTACAGGCAACAAAAAACCTCTGTATTATGTTATTTTTGTACATGCAGATTAGGCAACCCATCAGAAATATTCAAGACTTTTTATTGAGTACCTATTTTGCTGATGGTTTACGCATTACCATTGGCGTGCTTCTCCCCTCTCTTATTCTGGCACAATTTAGCCTGTTAACTTACGGCATGACACTTTCTCTTGGTGCTTTGTGCGTAAGCGTAGTGGATAGTCCGGGGCCAATGGTTCACAGGCGAAACGCCATGTTGGTTACAACTGTATTGATATTTCTTTTTTCCATCATTACTGGCTTAACAAACAAAAGTCATTATTTTATTGGCTTTTTACTGGCGATTTCGAGTTTCATATTCTCCATGTTTTATATCTATGGCGTTCGGGCAGCGTCGGTTGGAACTGCAGTTTTATTAATCATGGTGTTGAGTATTGATGATGTTCGCCCATGGCAGGATGTGATTATTCACGCATTAATGGTTTTGGCCGGCAGTTTATGGTATACGGGCTTAAGTTATTTCGTGTACCGCCTTCGCCCCTTCAGGCTTGTACAGCAATCGTTAAGCGATTCAATTTTAGAAGTAGCGGAGTTTTTAAGAGAGAAGGCTAAATTTTATCACCAGAATAATAATTATGATAAAACTTATGCGGATTTACTGCAGCTCCAGGTCTCTGTTCATGAAAAACAAGACGCAGTAAGGGAATTACTTTTCAGAACAAGGGAAATTGTAAGGGATTCTAGTCCGGAGGGGCGTTTTCTTTTACTGGTTTTTGTAGATATGGTTGATTTATTTGAGCAGGTAATGTCTACCTATTACAATTATCAACAGTTGCACGATCAATTTGACAAGGCAGGAATTCTATCAGATTACGAAATGGCCATTAAACGGATTTCTTACGCCCTGGATGATATTGCTTTCGCCTTAAAAAGTGGTGGCAAGCCCGTAATCTCGAAAAGGTTATTAATAGAAATTGAGCGTTTAAAAATTAAAATCAACAATCTGGAAAAAAATAATGTCAATCAGGAATATAGTACTATTGGCATCATCGCTTTGAAGAACATTGAAGTGAATATTGAGAATATTCTGGCAAGAGTGAAAACAATATTTAGTTATTTTAAAGTTCGTACCAACAAAGATCTTAGAAGAGCGGAAGTTGATACAGAGAAGTTTATTAAGCGCCAGAAATTTGATTTTGATCTTTTTAAAGAAAATTTAACCTACAGTTCTTCTACTTTTAGGCACTCCTTACGGGTTACTGTTGTAATGACGTTAGGATTTATCGTTTCGCAAATACTTGATTTTTCGCATAGCTATTGGATTTTATTAACCATACTGGTGATTTCAAAGCCTGGTTTCAGTTTAACCAAAGAGCGTAACTATCAGCGCTTAATTGGAACTACGGTAGGCGCTTTTATAGGGATGGCTGTGGTAAGTTATATTCATGATAAAAACGCCTTATTTACTATTTTGCTCATCTGCATGATTGGCAGTTATAGTTTCCAACGTAAAAATTACGTAGTAAGCGTGCTCTTTATGACCCCTTATATTCTTATCCTTTTCGATTTTCTGGGTATGGGTTCTATTGCATTGGCTCGAGAAAGGATTTATGATACTTTCATTGGATCAGGCATTGCATTATTAGCCAGTTATTCTCTATTTCCCACATGGGAACATGAAAAATTAAAAGAAGCCATGACTGATATTATAAAAGCTAACAAAGCCTACTATGAGCAAGTGGTAAAATTGTATTTCGAAAAAGTATATAACAGAACGGATTATAAATTGGCCAGAAAGGAAGTGTATGTAGCCACAGCTAATCTAGCTTCCTTATTTCAAAGAATGTTTTCTGAGCCAAAGAGCAAGCAGCTTTACATAAAAGAAGTGCATCAATTTACTGCATTAAGTCATTTATTGTCTTCGTATGTAGCTACGCTTTCTTTGTATAATAAAGAGCATGAATTTATATTTGAGAATTTTGATGCATTAAAACCAATGGCACAAAACACTAATTATTTGCTCGATACTTCGATCAATAATTTAGTTGAGGGAAAGGATGCTATAGGAAACGTTCCGTTAATTAGGTTGGCTGATACCGGCGTAACGATTAACGAAGGTAAAGATCTAGTTCCCGAACAATTTGATTTGATACAAAAAGTGGCTTATGATATTTATAAACTAACTTTAAAAGTCAAAATCTAATTCTTTTTCATAAGCTCGATGATATTACAAGTATTTAAAGGCAATGTATATTGAAGTCCGTTGTCGAGTTTAAAAATGATTTGCGTTTCACAGGATAACTTCATAGCCGCCAGATCATCTCCATTAAAAATAATTGGGAAAAATTTCTGTTCTGGATTATCCGTTTTGACAGTTTCTTCTCTTTCTTTAAATTTTAATTTAAACTCAACCTCTTTCGATTTAATGTAGATTTTATCGACTTTTTTATAGTTAACATTGACAGAAAAATTAATCATTAATTGATTATCCTGTGCAGCATCTGTGTTTTTGAATAATTCATAAGCGTAATAACTATTCTCGTTGCGAAAATATTGATAATCTATTGTGCGCTTGGTTTGTTGGCTATAAGCCCATCCGCCTAGCAGAATAAAAACAACTATTAGAAAGAATTTTTTCATCATTTAAAATTTTGGACAAGGAACCTTGAAGCCTTTGAAATTGTTATGGCGGTAAATGAGCGACAATTCATAAGTGCGTGGCGTTGCACTCATCAATTTGTTTCCGTAAACGGTGTAATTTAAGCCAGCGCTCACATCGCCCATTGTAACGCCCAAGTAAGGATAAAATGAGGCCTCGTTAAACTTGAACCACATTCCGAAATTTAATTTCAATCGAGTTTCATCATTGGGTTTTAATCCCACGACAGTACCCAAGATAGTGTCTTTATTATTTCGCTGAACATTATAAACGCCAGTTACATTTAAATCGAGATAATTACTAAGCAAATAAAGCATCCCAAAATTTACCGTTTGCCTGGAAGGAACATATTCGTTTGTATTATTCAAGAGTGTTTCCTGAGGTTTTGTTAAATGATAATGCGCATATCCCAAAACGAAACTAACATGATCAAAAGTGGCTGAGAAATTACCGCCGATATTGACGTCGAAGTAAGAGGTTTTATCGTTCTTTAAATCTAGGTAATTCGGTAGCGAATTGTCGAAGCCCCCATCAGTATATTGCGATGCAAAAGTTAGTTTGTTATAGTCTAAAAATCTAGAAACATAAGACACTTGTGGCGCCAAACCGAACTTAAACCGGTGATCTACATCAAGATATTGATAATAAGACATGCTTGCACTGATATACTGCGACTTTAGCGCCTTGTTAAACGATTCATCAAACAACCCGCTTAAACCTAAACTGAATACGCTGTTAGTGAAATTTTCGTCTTCCACAAGCTTAACATCGCCAGAAACACTATAAGTATTGTAAGGATCGCCTAAATTTCCCCATTGCTGGCGTGTGTTTACTGCGAGGCGATACTCTCCATCAAAAAAACCTGTAAAAGCTGGGTTCAAAGATAGAGGAGCCGCAAAGTATTGTGAAAACTTTGGATCCTGTGCAGAACAACATAATGTAACCAAGCACAAAAATGAAAGGAGAAGCGATTTGTACATTATAATATCAATATGGTTTTACCTGTAGTTTGAAATTTTCCGCCAAAGGTGTCAATCCCTTCTGCAAACCATGAAAATGTTTCTAATGGTTGCATTTTGCTTTTGAATTGACCATCCCAACCATTTGCGGCTAAATCAGTCTGAAAAACGAGAATTCCCCATTTATTGAAGACCTTGAAACTTGTGAACTTTTGAATACTTACCAGAAATGGATACAATCGGTTATTTGTATCCTTATTTGGTGTAAACGCTGTAGGAACAACAATTTTCGGCTGAGGTAAAATGTTAAGTTCTATCGATGCCGAAACCGAACATCCCTTGTCATTTTGAAGGGAAATATAATAAATGCCAGCTTTATTAATTCTCGTAGGATCAACAATTGGCCGACTTAACGATGCATCATGAAAATACCCAGCCTTCAGATAATCTTTGCTCCCCTTTATATTTTCTGCAGATGTAAGATCAATAAAATCGTTATCAAAAATAGGTCTTGGTTTATTAAGAACAATGGTTGGCAATGGATTAACGGTTACTTTTAGCCTACTATAAACGAAGCAACCAGATGGGTTTGTAGCCTTAACAAAGTAAATCCCCGATTTAGATACCGTTTTTGGATTCACCAGTTTCTCAGTCATCCCCTCGTTTGTATAGAATGAATAACTTAATTGCTCAGAACTTCCTTCGAAAAGATTGGGGTTAGTTAAATCGATTTTTTCGGGATAACACACTTCAGATGGATCTTTAACGACCAAAACAGGTAGATCATTAATTACCACGTTAACTTTACCGTTTACCGAACAACCTTGTGCATTAGTAGCAGTGACGTAGTAAGTTCCGGTTTTAGTTACGTTTTCTGGATTAGCAAGGGGGATTGTTAGGGCTGCATCTTCGAAAAATTTGTATTGGAAGGAATCATCGCTACCGGCAAAAATACTTGGAGATGAAATGTTAACCTTATCTGGAAAACATACTGCAGTGGGATTACTAATCTTTAATAAAGGTTTTGAACTGATTTCAACTTCAATCGGGAGAATTTTATTGCAACCTAAATTATTGGAAAAATTAACATAATAAATACCAGAGACGTTTACGGCATTAGGATTTGGCAAAACTTTAGTTGCTTTCTCATCTTTAAAATAAGTTCTGGAAATACCATCTAGGTTTGAATACAGGAGATTGTTTGTAATATCAACGGTTTCGTTATAACAAACTGCCGGAGGATTTTTAACAGTGATATTAGCAATATCGAATACAGCAACATCAATCGTCGCAAAGCTTTCACAGCCTTTATAATTAGTGGCCTTAATGAAATATTTACTGTTTTGTGTTATCTTAACTAAGCCAGTAACCTGTTGCGTTAAATCCCTATCCTGATAAACCAGATAAGTAAAGCCCTCATTTTTATTCAGAATATAATTAGCGCTGGTCAAATCAATTTCAGTGTTTTCGCATACTGTGTATTTTTCTTGGACCAGAACCTGGTAATCGACACTATGCACTACAGCTTCTACGGAGCTAGGACATCCAAATCCATCATATGGCATTAAATCCAGAATAATTTTTGATCCTTCAGCCGGTGTGGGTTTTAACGTAATTGATTGGCCTGAACCATATTTCACAGATCTATCTGCATTATACCAATTGTAATTTTTGAAGCCGCTAGGTCCAGATATATTTAGCTCGTCGGCACTTTTACAATAGGTATTGCCTACAATTAAATCGCCACGAAGATTATTTACATCTACATAAGCGTAGCCGAAATGACCACCTAGCGCACAATCTGCACTAATAGATTCCATCAATAATTTTTTGCCCTGATAGCCAGATAAGTTAATGGCAACTGGTGTCCATTCTTTATAAATTACTGAGTTGTTGACTTTCGATCTTGTAAAGCCAGGCAATGATGATGTTGCTACATACTCAAAGGATGCACATGGGATATAAGCGTTTTTTTCAAAGTCTTTAACTCTGGCTATAAATCTAGGCTGCTCCTCCAAAGGGTGATTTGGATCTTCCAAAACGACGGCATACTGATAGTGTAAATTCTGGTCTATCTGCAGGCGCGTTTAATAAATAAGATATGCCATCTGCTTGGGCTCCTGTACCATTGTTTTCCAACTTTACGGTAAAGTTGCCGCCATTTTTTGGGATCAGCGAAAAGCCTCCATAAAAGTCTTTCTCCGTTTTAGCAGAGATTAGCGTATGTCTGCCAGAAGCCGGACTGTTAACTTCATTGGTATAAATTACATTCTTGTTTTTGTCGATACTTGCAAGCCCGGTAAAAAGCTTCCAATTCGAAAAATTTCCATTTTCGAAACCGATATTCTCCGGACAGGTTTGAGCACTTAATTTTGATGGAATAGCAACTACTGCTATCAGCAACATCAACAACAATTTATTAATCAACGGGACGATAATTAAAAAGTGATATTGTAAAAATATTATTTTAGTATCTGCTTAACATTTCAGCACCCCTTACAATGCCTTTTATTACACGAAATTTGACGCTCACTATTTGGAATAGATTTTTATCTCCATCGGTATTGATAAAAGACCAGATATAACTCATTGATAAATAGAATCTTAAACCCATATAACGATTTTTGTACCAGTTGCGGGTACCTTACTCACCTCTATTAAAACCTTGGTTTTTTTGTGCTTTTTTACACAAAATATTTTTGCCCATCTATTTTTAGCTTAAAAAAGGTTTTAATTACGTTTAACTGCGATAATTTTAAGCGTGTCGTGGTTGCAAACAATGCCGGATAGTGTTTGTTTATCTAGTTAAATAAATTATTATGGAAAAGCTATATACAGCTGAAGTTACAGCTACTGGAGGAAGAGATGGACACATTAAATCGAGCGATGGAATTTTAGATTTCGAACTTAGAAAGCCAAAAGAACTTGGTGGGCAAGGCGGAGCTACTAATCCCGAAGAATTATTTGCTGCGGCTTGGGGACCTTGTTATCTAGGTGCTTTAGGTTCGGTTGCAGAACGTGAAGGCGTTGATGTGAGTGAAGCAAATGTTAAAGTGTTGGTTTCTTTCAATAAGGATGGAAATTCATTTGTATTATCTGCGGATTTAGATGTACACATTCCTGGAATATCTCATGAAGAAGCGCAGGCTATTGCTGATAAAGCACACAGAGCTTGCCCTTATTCGAAAGCTGTTAAAGGCAATATAGAGGTTAGAGTAACGGCAGTTTAAGCAACTGCAATTTTGATTATAAGTCGGCGGATTAAATTCTTCCGACTTTTTTATTTAATAGTGTTAGAGTAATAATAACTTGCTGGCTAAACCGAGAATGAGGAGAAAACCAAAAACATCGGTAAAGGTGGTTATAATGATGGATGACGCAATAGCTGGATCAATCCCAACACGTTTTAATATCAACGGAATCCCCGCTCCTGTTACCCCGGCTATTAAAAGATTTCCTGTCATGGCTAAAAATATGACCAAACCTAACATAGGGTTTCCATCAAAGAAAAAAGCAAAAATAAATACGATTATTCCGTTTACAGCTCCATTAATTAAACCTACAGTAAATTCTTTTAAAACCGTTCTGTAAGCCTGCTTATCCGTTAAATCGTAAAGTGAGATACGCCTAACGGTTACCGCAAGCGCCTGTGTTGCTGCGTTCCCGCCCATCCCGGCAATAATAGTCATGTAAGCGGCCAGCGATGGAATCAATTTAATGGTTGGGTCGAAATACCGTACAACAGAAGAAGCTAGAAATGCCGTGCCGAGGTTAATGATTAACCAAGGCAAACGTGATTTTACTGCCTCTACCCAATTACCGCTTAGTTCTTCATCTTCGGATACCCCGGAAATTTTCAAGATATCTTCAGTGCTCTCTGCTTCCATCACGTCGATCACGTCATCGAATGTAACCCTGCCTAATAATTTTTGGTTGTCATCAATTACCGGAATACTGGTTAAGTTATACTGCGAAATTAGATATGCTACCTCCTCCTGGTCAGTATCCGGATGAACATAAACGGCATCCATTTTAACCAGCTCGGTAATTTGAGCGTTATGTTTCGCTTTAATGATATCTTTTAATGATACAATTCCTTTGAATATTTTTTCGTCGTCTACTACATAAATGGTGTAAAACTCTTCCATTTCTTCACTCTGGCGAATGATTTCCTCAATGGCATCTTTTTTAGTGAGATTAATATTAACACAGATAATTTCTGTGTTCATTAAACCACCTGCAGTTTTTTCGTCGTAGGTTAAAAGATTCCTAATCTCTGTTGCATGTTCATCCTGCAAATCTTCCAGAATTTCTGCCTGCTCGTGATCTTCGAGTTGAGAAATAATATCGGTTGCATCATCATAGTCTAGTTCTTCTACAATTTCTGTACGCTTATCAGGATGAAGTTCAAATAGCAAGTCTTCTGGATGTGATTCTTCATCCATTTCAGAAATAATTTCTGATGCAATTTCTGCAGGAAGGATATTGATGATATGTCTTTGTTCAGATTTGTCTAATCTTTCGAATAAAATAGCAATTTCCGAAGCATGGTATTCCTCTAAAACCTCTTTTAAGGTTTCATCACCAGCTAAAATGGCATTTTTTACCTTTAGTACATCGCTTTTATCTATCTCGAATGACTGCATCGCTCCTTTGACCTAACCAATATGTGTTTAAAGCTACTAAGGTATAAAAAGCAAATAGAATTTACTTACTTAAACCAGCCCTTGCGCCAAAAATAAATCACTTGTACCACAGCAATTATACCCATCACAATCCAGGTATAGATGTAACCATGCGGGCTGTAAAGTTCAGGCATATTGTCTGGCATTACTTTGCCAGTTACGGGATCTTCCCGGCTAAAATTCATTCCATAAATACCTGCAATGAATGTTAAAGGAATGAATATAGAAGAAATGATGGTCAGCACTTTCATAATCTCGTTCATCCTGTTGCTGATGATTGAAAGGTTCATATCAATATTTGCTGATGCAATTTCCTTTAACGACTCAATAAAATCAATGATTTGGATGCAATGATCGTAGGCGTCTTTCATATATGTTTTGGTCAGATCAGAAATCAGCGGGCTGTCTGTTCTAATAATGTCGTTCAGCTTATCTCGTTCTGGCCAGGCAATTTTCCTAATGGTGATTAATGATCGTTTAATGGCTTGGGTATCGTACATGATTCTCTTATCAGGCCGATCATAAAGTCTATCTTCAATAGCGTCAAGCTCTTCTCCCCAAAAGTTCAACAGTGAAAAATAATTGTCGACAATTACATCCATTATTGCATACATCAAATAACTGCTTCCACCGATGCGAATATTTCCCTTGCCAATCTCCAATCGTTTTCTAACTGGCTCAAAGCAATCAGAATAGGTTTCCTGAAAGGTAATTAAGGTTCTTTCTGATAAGATAAAAGAGATTTGATCATTACATAAAACGCCGTCCTCACCTAAATAAAGATGTCTGCTTACAGAAAAAATATAATTATCGTTGTCATATTCATCCAGTTTTGGCCTTTGATAAGAACTTGTAATGTCTTCCAAAACTAACCTGCTAATGTCGAATTTCGAATAAAGCGTTTCGAACATAGTTGGATCTGCCAAACCTTTTATATCGAACCAATAATTATAGCTCTTATCCTGAATCAGCTTTTCGATATTATTGATGTTTTTCAGTTCCTCTTTTTTATGAGATTTATCATTATAAGTATGAAGAACGATCACGGGCTTCAAAGCCTCATCATCGATTGCATAAAGCCCTGGGCTTGTTCCTGGCGCTGGAACTTTATAATGCTTGTGGCGACTGCGAGGTTTGTTTTTTCCCATTTTATAAATACAACTTGGCTTGTGGACCTTGGTTGAACAACAAATCAACTATACTTAAGTTGTTTAAAAATTGATACCTGTCTTCAAAAACCTGATAATATGGCTTACTGTTTACAATATCGCCATTTTTTTTAGGATTCATCATCCCTCTAAAGTCTAACTCTGGAGCAATTTGATCTTCATAAGAAGTTGTTGTGACTAAGGCAATTTTTAGCTTGAGTTTTTGCAATAGCCATTCCATCAACTCCATATTATAATCAAAAAGGAATTCAAACCTATTTTGGTAAAATCTCGATAGTTCATCCTCATAATATTCAAAATAAGCCGAGCTGCGGTAGCAGGTTTCTAAACTCAACCAATGTAAACGTTGCCAATTAAAATCATAGCTGATGCGAACATCTTTCATTTTTTTATGCGTTTTTGATCCTTTTACCAGAGGAACTGTTAGATCTAATTTACCATTTGGAGAATAGATACTTGCTCGATTGCGATAGGTTTGCTTTGCTAAATGTTCATGTTTTTCTATTAAAAAATCATTACCAAATTGCTGTATCAAGCTAAAATAACCTACAGGAGGAAGATAAAATAATGGTAGTATAGCTGTATTCTGCATTTGAAAATTTATGTTTGTAGCTGAAACCAATAAAAATAATGATTAAAAGAGTAATGGCGCACATTGGCGTATTTTTTTTATACCTCGTGTCGCTACTACCACTGCCTGTCTTATTTTTTTTTGCAAGATTACTATATTATCTTCTTTATTATGTAATCGGTTATCGAAAAAAAGTTGTTCGCCAGAATTTAGTGAACTCTTTTCCTGAAAAATCAAGTGATGAAATTATTGCTATAGAGAAAAAGTTTTTTCTTTTCTTATCACAACTCATTTTTGAGATCATAAAAATGACCACCATTTCGGAACAAGAAACTTTAAAAAGGGTGAAATTTTCTGGCTTGGAACAATTGGAGAAACATTTTAATGCTGGCGAAAGTGTTTTGGCCTGTACCGGGCATTATGGCAATTGGGAATTAGGAACCTTGGCATTAGGTCTAAATATATCGGCTAAAACGATGGTTATCTATAAACCGTTAGGCAATAAAATTGTTGAGACCTGGTTTAATGGTTTCAGAACAAAATATGGGAATATTTTTATCGCTATGCGCCAAACTTTAAGAGGCTTGGCTGCTTATAAAAACGAACCTACATTATTTTGTTTTGCAACTGATCAAGCTCCTACCCGTCAGGAAACCAAATATTTTGTTGATTTTTTAAATCAGCCTACAGCAGCATTATTGGGATTAGAAAAAATCGCCAAATCAACCAACAGACCAATTTATTATTTTAAAGTTACGGTAGTGAAGAAAGGTTATTACCATGTTGAGGTTTTGCCTATGTGTTTAAATCCGTCATTAATGGATGAATACGAAATTACTAACTTGCACTTTAAATTTTTAGAAGATATTATAAAAGAACAGCCTCAGTATTGGTTATGGAGCCATAAACGCTGGAAATTTAAACCCGAATAACAACATGAATCCTTCAGTAGCCGTTGTCATATTAAACTGGAATGGAAAGGCTTTTCTACAACAATTTTTACCAGGAATATTACTTACCCAATACGATAACCTGCAAATTTTTGTAGGTGATAATGCATCTACAGATGATTCTGTGGCATTTTTAGAAATTAACTTCCCTACAGTTAAAATCATTAAAAACGATTTAAATTATGGTTTTGCTGGTGGTTACAATAAGGTTTTGGAGCGGGTTGAAGCGGAGTATTTTGTGCTCTTAAATTCGGATGTTGAAGTGACATCCAACTGGATTAAGCCCGTTATCGATTTAATGGAAAGCGATGATTCTATCGCGGCAGCTCAGCCAAAAATCAAATCACAGTTAAAGAAAAGCGACTTTGAATATGCAGGTGCTGCCGGTGGTTATCTGGATATTTATGCCTATCCATTTTGCCGTGGTCGTTTGTTTAATGTTTACGAGTCGGATGAGGGCCAATACAACGATCAAAAAGAAATATTTTGGGCAAGTGGTGCAGCGTTTTTTATTAAAAGCAGATGCTGGATAGAAACAGGAGGCCTGGATGCCGACTTGTTTGCCCACATGGAAGAAATAGATTTGTGCTGGCGATTGAAAAATTTAAATTACAAAATTATGTACTGTCCAACCTCGGAAGTTTTTCATGTTGGTGGCGGTACATTACAAACTGAAAACCCTTTTAAAACTTATCTAAATTTCAGGAACAACCTGATTATTATGCAGAAAAATTTGCCTGCAGGTGATGCCTTTTTTAGAATAGGCATTAGAATGTGGATAGATTTTGTGGCCTGGTGGCACTTCCTATTATCGGGGAAACCTAAATTTACATTGGCTGTAACAAAAGGACATTGGCATTTCATAAAATCGATTGCTAAAACAAATAAAAAACGAACTTCTGTACAGAAGCCTTATGCTGCACACGCTGGTGTATATAACAATAGCGTAGTTTGGGCATTCTTCATCAAGAAAATAAAATATTTTAGTAAACTTTAATTTGCCACCAACGCTTCGTCTATAGATTTCTTAATCCATAAAACTGTATTTGCTGCTAAACCGTTAGTGCTAAATTTAATTTTTCCAGTCTTATCAATTACAACATGCGTTGGATATGAATTAACAGTCTGTTGATTACTTATAGCTCTGCCATTGTCTATAATTGAATATTTATAGGGATTATTTTTCAAAAATTCTTGCAGTTTATTTTTATCATCTAATGCCACTGCCAGAAATACAATATTATTGTCTGTTTTATAAGAATCTACCATTTCATTTAAAAAGGGTATTTCTATCTTACAGGGTGGACAATTTATAAACCAAAAATTTAAAACTATAATTTTATTTTTCATTTCTGATAAGTCGTAATGGTTTCCGTTCAAATCGGTTACCTTAAATCCCTTAAAAAGTTTTCCAGCAGGGAAACTCAAACTTTCGTTTGGTTTAGGCATGCTGAAAAGCATTGCTTTTGTTTGATCTTCAGTTAATTTATACAATAAAAATTCAGGCTTCCCATTACTATCTGTCGTATTCGTTGATTTTACTGAGTATCTACCCGAGAACCACATCAGTTTCCAATCATCAAAACTATATAATTTGCCATCCTCCCCTTTCACAATTGATTTTTCATCAGGTTGCAAATTTGATACGGACTTGTTTTGGGCATATCCAAAATTTATAAATAATAAAAACAAAAGTGACAGGATTGACTTTTTCATTTTGAGATGTATTATCTTGTTATTAAACTTTCAATAGCTAAACGATAACCTTTCATTCCAAACCCGGTTAACACACCCTGGCAATTTTTTCCGGTTAAAGATACATGTCTATATTCTTCACGGGCATAAATGTTCGATACGTGTACCTCAACAACTGGGGTTTTAATTGCAGCAATGGCATCAGCAATGGCTACAGAAGTATGTGTATAACCGCCTGCATTTAGCACCACCCCATCATAACTAAAGCCAACTTCATGTAATTTATTAATTAATTCGCCTTCTACATTGCTTTGAAAATACGCTATTTCTATGTTGGGATATAATAATTTAAGCTCCTTCACATAATCTTCAATGCTGATATTGCCATAAATAGAAGGTTCACGAACGCCAAGTAAATTTAAATTTGGGCCGTTAATTATTTGAATTTTCATGATCAATTAATGGTTTTATGTTGTAACGTTGCAATGTTATAAAAAATCTTAAATAAAAGCATGCTTTGGCAATCATATATTAAAGGATTTAGAGCTTACTTGAAATTAGAGAGATCGCTTTCTGACCATTCTGTGCATGCATATCTGAATGATATCGCTAAGTTGAGCCAGTATTTCGAAGCTATGGAAGAGGAGCCCAAATTAACGGATATAAAGGCCTCTGATATCAAATCATTTATCAGCTGGTTAAATAACCTGGGTATGCTAGCCAGTACGCAAGCCCGGGTAATTTCAGGTATGAAAGCATTTTTTACCTATTTAATGTTGGAAGAGGTCATTCAGATCGATCCGATGGCATTGATCGAAGCGCCAAAACTTAGTCGAAAGTTGCCTGATATGCTGAATATTCACGAAATCAATGGTCTTATTGAGGCTATTGATGCTTCGAAACCAGAAGGAATGCGCAACAAAGCTATTATAGAAGTGCTTTATGGTTGCGGATTGAGGGTATCTGAATTAACGGATTTGAAAATTTCGAACTTATATCCACAGATTGAATTTATAAAAGTTATTGGCAAAGGGAACAAAGAGCGATTGGTTCCTATTGGTGGAGTTGCTTTAAAACTACTGGATATCTACTTAAATCAAGTTCGCAATCACATGACGATAAAAAAGGGAAATGAAGATTTTATTTTCCTTAATCGCTTTGGCGCAAAACTTTCCCGTATTTCTGTTTTTAATCTCGTTAAAAGCCTTGCTGTAGCTACTGGCCTCAAGAAAACAATTAGTCCGCACACTTTGCGCCATTCTTTTGCAACACATTTAATAGAAGGTGGCGCCGATTTACGAGCAGTACAAGAAATGCTGGGACACTCAAGCATTACAACAACTGAAATTTACACCCATATCGACAGGGATTACTTGCGGGAAGTAATTACACAGTTTCATCCGAGATCGTAGTTGCCTGATCAAAGCTCGCTTTAATCATTCGGTTTTTGAACTGCATATCTTTTCTCAAATCGATACTTGTAAATCCTTTAGCTGAAAGCATTTCTATAGTTTCAGATGATAAAAATTCATTAATTTCGAGGTACAAATTACCAGTTGGTTTTAAGTTGGTTTTGGCAAAATCTGCAATGGCATTATAAAAAATCAATGGATTATTATCATCAACAAACAAGGCCAGTTGTGGCTCATAATCTAAAACATTAGCATGCATGCCTGCTTTTTCTAAGTCTCTGATGTAAGGTGGGTTACTCACAATTACATCATATTTTTCTTCACTTGAATATTTCAGGATATCCGCATGAATGAATGATAGTGGTGTATTCAGCTGAACCGCATTTTTTTGCGCTACTTCGAGTGCATCAGTAGAAACATCTAAGGATGAAACTGATGCTTCCGACAGGTGCTTTTTTAGGGTAATTGGAATGCAACCCGAGCCCGTACCAATATCGAAAATTTTAATCGAGTCAGTTGGCTTAAGCTTAAGGTCTGAAATAATCCAATCTACCAACTCTTCTGTTTCGGGCCTTGGAATGAGTACATTTTCATTCACGATAAAGACTAAACCATAAAAATGGGCTTCGCCCAATATATATTGAATGGGCTTTCCAATGATCAAATCGTTTAAGATACTTAGCATTTTTTGGAGATGAACGAAGTCCATTACACTATCGCCCATCATGCGCAATTTACCCGGTGAAAATTTCAAAACATGTTCTGCAGCCAGACTAAACATCGCTCTGGCTTCATCACCATCATATTGTTGACTTAATTCTTCTTTGAAATGCTCTTCTAACTCTCCTAATTTCATCGTTGTAAAATTAATATTTTTGAAACCATATCGATGATGTTTGTAAGGCTAATGGCTCATTTTTTAGTATTTTTGCGCAAATGACCGACGAATTTTACATGAAACGCTGCTTAGAGCTGGCGGCCTTAGCAATTGGAAATGTAAGTCCTAACCCCATGGTTGGCTGCGTAATTGTTCATAATGGGAAACTTATCGGTGAAGGTTATCATCAAGAATTTGGTAAGGCCCATGCAGAACCGAATGCTATAAAATCGGTTTTCGATCAGTACGGCGATGACAGTGATGAATTATTAAAGCAAGCCATTGCTTATGTAAACTTAGAACCCTGTGCGCATTTTGGTAAAACCCCTCCCTGTGCCGATTTATTTGTAAAGCATCAGTTGAAAAAAGTTGTAATTGGCAATCGTGATCCGTTTTCGGGGGTAGATGGCAAAGGGATTGAGAAGTTAAGAAATGCGGGTATAGAAGTAGTAAGTGGTGTTTTAGAGGAAGAGTGCAAATATTTTAACCGCAGATTTTTCACAAGAATTCTGCAGCAGCGACCGTATATCACCCTTAAATGGGCAGAAACCGCAAACGGGTATTTTGCAACCAATGATGGGCACCAGAAATGGATTAGTGGCGCTTTAGCCAAAAGAATGGCCCATCAATGGCGGACAGAGGAGGATGCCATTTTAATTGGCAAGCAAACGGCCATCATCGATAATCCTCAACTCACAGCACGAGAGTGGCCAGGAAAAAATCCCACGCGCCTTGTAATTGATAAGAATCTCGACGTTCCACAAAACAACTACATTTTTAATGATGAAGCTAAGACCATCATCTTCAATGAAATTAAAACAGATGTGGTTGGAAATGTTCACTACATTCAAATGGAAGATATGCACTTCTATCTGGCTCAAAAAATAGCCTTTCAACTTTATTTGATGGATATGCAATCGGTAATTGTTGAAGGTGGGGCGAATATTTTAAAGCAATTCCTGGAGGCTAATATCTGGGATGAAGCCAGAATTTTTAGTTCTCAGGGCAGTTGGAACAACGGCATTCCCTCGCCAGTGATCAACGGTCGTTTACAAGAGCAAATCCGGGTTGGTTCTGATCAACTATCCATCTATATTAATCAGCACAACTAAATGATTTACATACTATTAAGCATTTGCTGCAGCGTTACAGTTGCCGTATTGCTAAAATTGGCAAAACGCTATCAAATCAATATCATTCAGGCAGTTACAGTAAATTATTTTGCTGCTTTAATCTTATGTTATATTTTCTTTAAGCCAGATGTTGCTGTTGTAAATTCCAGTGCTCCCTGGTCAATTTACTTATCGCTAGCAGTATTATTGCCTTCGGTATTTTTGCTTTTGGCTGCATCAATAAGAAACCTCGGTATCGTAAAAACCGATATCGCCCAGCGATTATCTCTTTTTATCCCCATCTTGGCTGCTTATTTTATATTCCGTGAAGATTTTAATCAACTAAAAATAATTGGTTTATTAGTCGGGTTTCCCGCTATCGTTTTAACTTTCCTTCGAAAAACTGATCAGAAGGAAAACCAGGGAAATTGGATTTATCCATTAATGGTTTTTATAGGTTTTGGTGTTATAGATGTACTCTTCAAACAAATTGCCTTATATAAATTACTTCCATACACAACCTCGCTCTTCGTTATTTTTTGCCTAGCGTTTATCGTTTCGCTCATCATTGTAATCGTATTAGTGATCAGTAGAAAAATCAAAACTCAGCTGGTTAATTTGGCTTGCGGCTTGGTTTTAGGATTATTTAATTTTGGTAACATTTTGTTTTATATGAAAGCCCATAAAGCCTTGTCCAGCAATCCATCAACAGTTTTTGCAGCAATGAATATGGGGGTAATCGTAGTAGGAAGTTTAATTGGAATAATCATATTCAAGGAGAAATTAACAAAAATAAATTACCTCGGAATCGTGTTAGCCCTTGCTGCTGTCATCTTTATTACCTTGTCGCAAAATGCTGTTCGATGATTCTTATAAAACGATAGAAAATCCTTCAGAAGGAATTTTTCGTGATAAAGGCAGTAAATTCATCGCTTACTCCTATCCTATCCGCAATGAAGATGAGGTAAAGCCTATTATTGCAAATCTTCGTAATGAACATTCCAAGGCTAGACATTGGTGTTATGCCTATCGTTTAACTCCCGATCGTTCTGTTTTTCGTATTAACGATGATGGCGAACCCTCAGGCACTGCTGGCAGACCGATTTTGAATTGCTTACTATCTGCCGATCTTACAAACGTAGTGATCGTGGTAGTCCGTTATTTTGGTGGTACATTACTAGGTGTTCCTGGTTTAATAAATGCTTATAAAAATGCCAGTTTAGAGGCGATTACCTCTGCAAAAATTGTTACTAGAACAATAAATGATTTGTACGAAGCATATTTTGATTATCTCCAGATGAATGATGTGATGAAACTGGTTAAAGAGGAAAACCTGATTATTCTACAACAACACTTCGATGCCAATTGCATTTTAAAACTTGAGGTGAGAAAGGCACAATTGAATCAAGTTTTAAGTAAGTTTGATAAGATAAGTAACGTAAAACTGAAATATCTCCAAACCACTTAAGTGCCTAAACAAAATTTACTTTAAGCTATGCAATTATGAAAATATCCGAAAGCGACTTAATTATCAATCCAGACGGGAGCATTTATCATTTGAATTTATTGCCAGAAGACGTTGCAGAAACAGTAATTACTGTTGGCGATCCGGATCGGGTGGCTGAAGTAAGTAAGTATTTTGATGAAGTAGAATTAAAAAAGGGGAAAAGAGAATTCATCACGCATACCGGTTATGTAGGTAAAAAGAGGGTAACGGTGCTTTCTACCGGTATTGGTACGGATAACATAGATATCGTTTTTAACGAATTAGATGCTTTGGTCAATATAGATTTTGAAACCAGATTGGTTAAAAAAGATCTTAAGTCACTGAATATTATTCGTGTAGGTACTTCTGGTGCCGTTCAGGCCGATATCCCGATGGGTACCATATTGGCTTCGAATTATGGTTTGGGAATGGATGCCCTAATGAACTATTATATTCAGGAAGTTGCTAATGATGATAGAACTTTAATGGCTGATATAAATAGATATTTTGAGCATTTGAAAAACGTCAATCCTTATTTGACTGCTGCTAATGATACTTTACTAAATACAATTGGAAAAGATTTACCACGAGGAATCACCATTACTGCTCCTGGATTTTATGCGCCACAGGGACGGGTAGTGAGAGCGGAGAATGCTGTCCCTAACTTCATAAGTTTAATAAATAATTTCAAGAGCAATCAATATCGCATTACCAATTTGGAAATGGAAACAGCGGGTATTTATGCATTGGCTAAAATACTAGGACATAAAGCCTTGTCGATCAATGCAATTTTGGCAAGCCGCGTAAACTTTGAATTTAGTAAAGAACCTAATAAAATTGTAGAGCAGGCTATTAAACTGGTGCTAGAAAGAATTTAGTCACGCTAGCTTATTCTGTTTTATAGCATTATTTATTTTCCTCGAAATAGCAACTCACCATTTTTATTTCCAGCCTTCAAATAGTTGGAATTTTCTCCTGTACCAATTCATTGCCCTCACTATCTAGATAAGTACAAGTCATTGCTCCCAAATCAATCACCCATTTTTCTACGCCAGCATCTGCAGCTTGCTTACAGAAGGTCAAATAATCGGTTTCTCCCTTTTGATGTATTTTTAAAGCATGCGCCAATTTATCTGCAGATGACTCATCGTTAATGATAAGCGCTGGATATTCCGGCGGACTTGCCTGCTGTGCATTGTCTTTATCATCAAAATAAATGGAAAGTCCGTTAGCGACATAAACATCATTTCTGACTACCCCCATTTCTTTAATTTCTTTAATAAACTGAGGGAAATCAGCACCGGTTTTTATTTTTGCTTCTGCGGTTTTAATATCTTGAAGGCTAAACATATTTATTTGGCTAGTGATAATTTATAAATTGTAGTTTGTGTGTATAAATCCTCAGGCTGTAATATTGTACTTGGAAATTCAGGAATATTGATTCCATTTGGATGGTGCTGGGTTTCAATGCAAAAAGCGCTGTAAGCTTGATAGTCTTTTCCGCCTTTGCCATTTTTTACATCAACGTATTTTGCGGTGTATAAATGTGCAACAGGCTCGGTGGTGTAAACACTTAAAGTTAAACCACTCTCTGACTCGCTCGTTTCACTTGCCAGAGATAAATCACCATAAATTTTATCAAGAACAAAGCTTTGATCATAACCTTCTTCAGGGTCCCAATCTTTTCCAATTTCCTTTAAGTGTGTAAAATCGAGCGGTGTTCCAGCTACCGGAATTAATTTTCCAGTTACTGAATAATTATCATCTTGCTCTAAATAATTCGACCCAAAAATTTGAAGTTGATGATTAGCAACATTTCCACCATCAGGAGATAGGTTAAAATAGCCATGGTGGGTTAAATTAATGGGAGTAGCTTTATCTGTTTCAGCTTCGTAGCTTAAAATAAGTTCATTATTCTCAGTCAATTCAAAAGTTAGAGAGATCACTAAATTGCCTGGAAAATTTTCCTCGCCATCTTCACTTTCATATTCTAACGTAACCAAGTTTTGATTTTCCTCAACTTCAACAATATCCCAAACTTTTCTATCGAAACCTACTGTGCCGCCATGCAACGTTGCTGCACCAGCATTTTGAACCAATTGGAAAAGCTCATCGCCAATGCTGAAACGACCATCTCTGATGCGATTTGCATAACGACCAATTACCGCTCCGAAGTAAGGATAGTTCTTCAAATATTCACGATCAAGATATTGCTCAAAAGTATCAAAGCCTAATACAATATCCTGCATCTCACCTTTGGCATTTTGAACTATAAATTTATTAATGATAGCACCGTAATTAAAAATCTTAACGTAAGTGCCTTTGCTATTGGTTAGTTCGAGTGCGAAAACTTCTTCGCCATCAATAAATTTTCCTGTTGATGTTTGCTGAACGCTCATAAATTGTAACTTAGGATTTTTGTTTCGTAACAAACATAGCATTATTAATGCTTTTATAAATATTTTTAACCAAATGAAAATCGAACTTGAGCAAAATTTTTTAGCAAATTATAATCGTAATTCTGATGCAGTTTACTTCACTCCTGGAAGGATCAACCTGATTGGCGAGCATATAGATTATAATGGTGGACTAGTAATGCCTTGCGCCATCACATTAGGAACCTGGGTTGCTATTGCCTCAAATAACGATGGCAAATTCAGGTTTAAAAGTTTAAATTTTGAAGCTCAGGTTGACGTAGAGAGCAATAAGATCCATGATAAAAACGGTAGTTTGTGGGCCAATTATCCTATCGGAATAATCAATGAGTTTTTAAAGGACGGAAAAGAAATCAATGGATTTGATTTTCTGTTTTTCGGTAACATTCCAATCGGATCCGGCCTATCTTCTTCAGCATCAATTGAAATCGCTACGGCATTTGCATTGAACGATTACTTGAATTTGGGCTATGATAAACTGGAGCTAATCAAAATTGCCAAAAAGGTTGAAAATGATTTTATCGGTTTGAACTCAGGTATTATGGATCAGTTTGCAGTAGCAATTGGTGAAAAGGACAAAGCCATTGTACTTGATTGCGAAACGCTGAGATACAAAATGGTTGATGTTAACTTAGGTAAATATTCTTTAGCTATTATCAATACTAATAAGCCCCGAGAATTGGCTGATTCTAAATATAATGAACGTGTTGCAGAATGCCAGGAAGCTTTAAGATTGTTGAATGAGGAAATTACGCTTCACAATTTGTGTGAACTAAACGCAGAGAAGTTTGCGCTACATAGTCATTTGATTCATGATGAGACAATTCTGAACAGAGCTACACATGTGGTAAAGGAAAACGACCGCGTTCATCTTGCGGCTAAAGCACTTAATAACGGCAACTTAGAAGAATTCGGCCGTTTGATGTATGCATCGCATAAATCATTGAAGGAGCTTTACGAGGTTAGCGGAGATGAGTTGGATGCAGTTGTTGATTTTTGTTTGACTTACGATCATGTAATTGGTGCCCGAATGACTGGCGCTGGATTTGGCGGTTGTGCTATCGCTTTGCTTGAAAAAGGTTATGAGGAAGATTTTGCCAAACACTTAACAGCGTATTATGTGGGGAAAATCGGCTATCCTGCAGCGATTTACATTAGTGAGATTGGAGATGGCCCCAAGAGGCTCTGAAATATTTAAGATAGCCAATAATAATAATCTTCCAGATAAACTGCAAATTTGCGGTTAATACAATGAAAAAATTAAAATTAGACGAACTCAATCGTCCAGATATAGCAGCGTTTAAAGCGCAAGAGAAACTTCCAGTCGTGGTGGTTTTAGATAATGTTCGCAGCATGCATAATGTCGGTTCTGTTTTTCGTACAGCAGATGGTTTTGCACTGGAAAAGGTTGTTTTGTGTGGAATTACCGCACGACCTCCACATCGTGAAATCGAAAAAACTGCTTTAGGGGCAACACAATCTGTAGAATGGATTTATTATCCTGACACTTTATCTGCAATCAATGCCTTACGTATTGAAGACTATGAAATTGTTGCCATTGAGCAGGCAGAAAATAGTACTATGCTAAATAGTTTTCGGCCAGATCCCAACAAAAAATATGCGTTAATTTTTGGCAATGAAGTTGATGGCGTGAGTGATGAAGTGATGGCAACCATTGATGAATGTATCGAAATTCCTCAGTTTGGAACCAAACACTCTTTTAATATTGTAATATCTGCAGGTATTGTATTCTGGGATTTCTTTGCGAAGTTAAGACTATAATTATTGGTAAAACTAGCGCATCGCAAAGTTAATTTTTAATCAAAATCTAATCTATGTATACAATTACAGACAGTTTTTAACCCGCTAAGGGCTCTTAGGTAACATTTTTGTGAATTATTTTATCAATTATAATCATCTGATTTAATGATGGTTGAATGGATTTTCTCTTTTTTGGCAAGGTTTTTTCTTAGAGGCAACCAAACAGTATTATAAAAAAACTGTTAAGAGACTATTATTTATAAATTAATAAAAATGAATTCGAGAATTACAAAATCAACAATGTTGGTTGCCTTATTAGGACTATCATCACAATTATTTGCACAAGAAACGCCAACTACAACAAGTAGATTTGGTAAACAATCATTAAGAACCTGGAGCGTTGGTGCTCATGGTGGTATCTTAAGCCAAAACACTTTCTTAGGTGGCGGAAGCGTAGATGCAAGAGAATTTAAAAGTATTGGTTATGGTGCATTTGTTAAGAAACAAATTTTACCAGCTTTAGGCTTGCAAGCAGATTTCTTGCGTGGCGAGGTTAAAACAGCTAACGCTTTCGGAAACTTAGAGCAAAAAAATAGCATTAACTGGTCTGGATCATTAACAGCAGTTTTAAACATTGCAAACTTTAGTTTAAATACTGAAAATGCAGTGTTAATTCCATACGTAAAAGCTGGTGCTGGTTACATGTCATCTGATTCACAAATTGGAACTACAGAAGTATTTGCTGATAGAGAAGGTTGGTTTATCCCGACTGGAGTTGGATTTAAAATTGGTGTTTCTAAAGGTATTAACATCGATTTAGGTTATGATATCAATTTTATCAAATCTTCACCAACAGTTAAAGCTGCTTATAATGAAAGCAGATTCTCTTACGCTCACGCAGGTTTAGAGTTTGCTTTAGGAAACAAAGAAAATTCTCAATTGCAGAACTATAGCGCTGTTGCCGATTTACGTAAGCAAAGTGCAGAAGAAAGTGCTGAATTAAGAAGAGCATTATCTACAGCAGAACAAAATGCAGCCAGAGACAGAGAGCAATATGCTAAAGATTTAGCTGATGATGATAATGATGGTGTAGCTAACAAATTTGATAAATGCCCAGGAACTCCAACAGGTACTGTAGTTGATGGTTCAGGTTGCCCAATCAAAGTTCAACGCGAAATTATCAGAGAAACTAAAGTAATAACTGAAGAAGATCGTAAAGTTGTTAAAGATGCGATTTCAAACTTAGAGTTTGATTTAGGTAAGTCTACTATCCGTTCTAAATCTTATGCTTCATTAAACAGAGTTGCTGGTTTATTAGTAGAGAAAAACTTTAGCTTAAAATTAGCTGGTCACACAGATAACACTGGTGGTAGAGAGTTAAACTTACGTTTATCTAAAGAAAGAGCAGAATCAGTTAAAGCTTATTTAGTATCTCAAGGTGCTAACGCATCAAGAATTGAAGCTACTGGTTACGGACCTGATCAACCAATTTCAACAAACAAAACTGCAGCGGGTCGTCAAGAAAACCGTCGTGTAGAATTTACATTATACTAGTCAATAGTAAAATGATACGAAAAAGCCCCGATGAAAATCGGGGCTTTTTGCGTTTAAAATTTTTCGTTAATGAGAGGCACGAAGCAATCTATGCTATCACACAGGCAACTGATCTCTGGCAATGACGATTTACAATTAAGATAAACCTTTTTTATTCTTATAAGTCATTTTGGCTTTCGTACCCGCACTGTAGTTGTAATTCTTTAAATTACTTGCTTTTTTCTCATGGAATGCGGCACCACGTTCGGTAACATCCTCTTCTTCCTCTTTTTTCTTTTTCTTTGGTTTTGCGGCGGCATCCATTATTTTTAGATCTTCAGGGAGCTCCATAACATCCATCCGCTGCCCAATGGCTTGTTCGATCTTCTTAACCTCAACAAGTTCTATATCAGTAGAAAATGTAATCGCAACTACTTCCTCTTCTCCTGTTTTAACAATACGTTGAATTAACGTTTCCTTTTGCTCAGGCAATTCTAAATGAAGGATAAATGGAATTCCCTGAATATCTAGCTCCCCTAGGTTCTCATTAGCTACAATAAGAACTCTCGCATCAGGATTTTCCTTAAAGTCTTCAATGTCATCGTAACCCTTATCATCGAAAAACAAAGAACGGTAAATACTAATTTCGCCTTCTTTTGGATTATTGAAGTTTTTATAAACCGTTTGTGCTGTTAATCTGGTATTTACAAACACAACTACTTTATCAAAAAACTCAGCATCATTTAGTAAAAGTGTTAACAAATTCAATTTCGTACGGAAGTTCGGAACCTGATATAACATCTGCGGATAAACTTCTGCTTGCTGCTCACCAATTTCATCAACCTCTATGGTTGTTGCAGAATCTTTCATAAAGGGAGAAATCATGTGATTCAATTTCTCGTGGAATACTTCTGTAAAAACAACATGTTGAGACTTATAAGCACTGTTTGCTAATTCAACTACAGGAAGCTGTAAGCCTTTTTTAACAATCAGTTCCGCATTATCTACGATAAATAATTGAATTTTATTGGTGTTTAGGGCAAGTTTCAAATACAAGGCACGAGCCCTATCGGGCACAGCAACAATAATATCGCAGCCATCGGTAATCTCATTCATTTGTGTTTCAACAGCCCCACGACTGTCGATTCCGAGAATTCTGAACGTATTATTCCGGTTTAATAACTTGAATTGTTCTAATACATGATCAACATGTTCAGCATCTGGAACCAAAATTAAAGCTCTTGGCGCTTCTTCGAAAGCATATTTCAACTTCATTAAGGTAGCTAAAACATAAGTTGTTGTTTTTCCTGCTCCTTCTGGTGCTATCGCAATAACATCTTGTCCACCTAAAATTCTGCTCATGGTTCTGATTTGAATCTCTTTTGGAGTTAAAAATCCTGCATCAGTCATGGCTGCAACAAGTGGCTTACTAAGCTTTAATTTCTCTAATGACACGCTTATCGTTTTAATATTTGAAAATGCAAATATCCTTAAAATAATTAGCTTTTGAGAATTGAATTCAGGCTTTAGTAATGAATGTATTATATGTAAAGCTAAGTCCGCCCTGTAAGCTATGGCTTTAAGATTAAAAATGGAATCTTTTCTTTCAGTTTGTATATCCTAAAACGGAATAAATCATAGGAGAAATAAAATAAATGATTCTATATCAAATAGTTATAATTTTATCGAATAAAATAACTACTAAATCTATAGATATTATATACTTATTTATATATTTGTTGAACGTTGAATCGATAACTAAAATATGTTAAACTACTAAAGGCAAAGAATATGTCAATATATTTTCAATATCCCGCAATCAGCGACTATCCAAGTTTTAGCTATTATAGCGAAATCACGGCAGTCGATGCTAAGCAAATAAAGGATGAAGATAAAATTAATCGTGAAGAGATTATTGTAATGAAAGATTTTTTATCCTTAAAACCAGTTTAACGAAATTGGCCAGTTGACCGATGGGAAGGTTGAGGTTTTATAAACTTTGAAATGTTGGTTCGAATCCAACACTAGGCCGCTAAGTGTATCTCATAGCACTTAAACCTGATTCTGCTCAATCAGGCAAGATTTGGTTATCTTATATTTGTTTTGTTGTTAGCAAAGGCTATCCGCGATGGATAGCCTAACTTTTTAGTAGCTAGACTAATAGGCTAGCACCGATAAATGATTAACTACGTTACTGTGCTTTATGCATTGTAAGTCAGCTTTACAAAAGAATGCCCAATTTGCCCTTCCATTGGTGGATTAAGTTTTTTGATACTTACATTTATAGTTTCAACAAAAGGGTAAAGCTTGATTACTTTTAATATGATGTTGTTTAAAACTGTCTCTAAGAGCTTTTGAGTATTCTTCATCTCATCCAATATAATGGTATTCAAATCTTCGTAATTAACTGTGTTGGCAAGCTCATCATCAATAACCAATGGAGTAAATTCAGTTTCAAGATCAAGAATAAAATGATTTCCAATTACTTGTTCTTCCGGATACCAGCCATGCAATGCAAAACAACTAACTTCCTTTAATGCTACGGTTTGTTTGAAATGACTCATATAGGTGTGTTTCTGTATGTAGCAAAATTAATTTTTTATTCAGGAATATAATGCCCCTTGCGGTAAATTGTTACCTTTGAAATGAACGGATTTCTTAACCAAATAATAGAATTTTAAATGAGTATATCGTCGAAAAAAGACCTTTATGAGGCTCCAGATTATTATCTATTGGATGAGTTGCTTACTGATGAGCACAAACTGATTAGAGCATCGGCTAGAGAATGGGTTAAGAAGGAAGTGAGCCCAATTATCGAAGATTACGCTCAAAAGGCAGAATTTCCAAAACATTTGATAAAAGGATTGGCTGATATAGGAGCTTTCGGGCCAACAATTCCAGTAGAATATGGTGGCGCTGGCCTAGATTATACGGCTTATGGAATATTAATGCAAGAGATTGAACGCGGCGATTCTGGAATACGTTCTACCGCATCTGTTCAAGGATCGCTGGTGATGTATCCTATTTATGCCTACGGAAGTGAAGAGCAACGAAAAAAATATTTACCAAAATTAGCCAGTGGCGAAATGATGGGATGTTTTGGTTTGACAGAGCCTGATCATGGATCAAATCCTGGTGGCATGGTCACCAATATTAAAGATGCGGGATCTCACTATATTTTAAATGGTGCCAAAATGTGGATCAGCAATGCTCCTTTTGCCGATATCGCTGTGGTTTGGGCAAAAGATGAGTCTGGTAAAATTCGAGGCATGGTTGTAGAACGTGGAATGGATGGATTTTCAACTCCTGAAACACACAACAAATGGAGCTTGAGAGCTTCAGCTACTGGCGAGTTGGTTTTTGATAATGTCCAAATTCCAAAAGAAAATGTTTTTCCAGAAATAAGTGGTTTGAAAGGTCCGCTCGGTTGCTTAAATCAAGCACGTTATGGTATTGCCTGGGGTGCCTTAGGGGCAGCAATGGATTGTTACGATACTGCTCTTCGTTATTCAAAGGAAAGAATCCAGTTCGGGAAGCCAATCGGAGGTTTTCAATTGCAACAGAAGAAATTAGCCGAGATGGTTACTGAGATAACCAAAGGTCAGCTTTTGGTTTGGCGTTTAGGTGTGCTTAAAAGTGAAAACAGAGCAACAGCCGAACAAATATCAATGGCAAAAAGAAATAGCGTAGAGATTGCTTTGGATATTGCTAGAAACGCTCGCCAGATGCTTGGAGGAATGGGAATCACAGGAGAATATTCTATTATGCGCCACATGATGAATCTGGAATCGGTAGTAACCTATGAAGGAACGCATGATATCCATTTATTAGTTACAGGTATGGATGTGACCGGATTGAATGCTTTTAAATAATGCAGATACAATATATAAGTTAATGAGAGATTACAAAAAATACACTTACATCCCCGCTTCACCTGAAGAAGTTTATTTAGCACTTACAAAAGATATTAGCATCAAACTATGGACGGGTGCGGAAGTTGAATTCGAAGAAAAGCCCGATACAGAATTTTCATTTTGGGATGGCGACATTGTGGGAAAAAACCTTGAGTTTGAGCAAAACAAAAAAATTGTGCAGCAATGGTATTTCGGTGAAGATGCCGAACCGTCAATCGTAACGATTAAACTTCACGAAGATAAAAAAGGAACGTCGTTGGAATTTAAACAAACAAACATCCCAGAAGAAGATTATAAAGATTTCACAGAAGGAATTGAAGAATATTTTATCGGCGGATTAGTTGATTTTTTTGATGAATAAAACTAAACTTTATAAATTGTAAATACATATCAACCATTTTCAAACTAATTATGCTGCTCTCTAAACATCCCATAATTTTTATTGCGATACTTTCAACCATATTATTATCTTCATGTGGCGTTGTTGTAAATAATCTGCCGGTTTTTTATACCCCTCCCGCTAGTTCAAACCACATGTCCTACCTTCCAAAACCGATGATGGAAGATAGTGTTAAAGTAAAAAATTACGTTAGCGCTAGTTTCGCCAACAACAGTCTGCCTTATAATGTTGGCGACATGGCCATGGGCTATTTGAACTATAACCGGTCTCACGTAGTTAAGAATTTCAATTTCGCCTATGGCGGGTTCGGATATTTTGGAGGCACTTCCAGAGGTTACGAAAACACGCAAAGAAAGATTATCGAAGCATATCATGATCAAGGATTTTATGGTTTTGGTTTACGCACATCAATTGGAATAGCTGAAAAATCTGGAAATACAGAATTTCGGATTTTGAATTGGGAAAGTGCTTTTGTTTATGAGGCAGGTAGCTATGCTTCATTCAGAAAAGATGTGCGAAGTAAAAACGATCCATTATCGATAGCTTCTGATAAAACTGCACTTTTTACAACGGGTGGTTCAACAGAAATTATTTGGTCTGGCCGTAAAAATACAGATAGACAATATGGTTTCCGCCTATTTGTGGGTAGCACTATTGATTTAAGAAATAACATTAATTACAGCGAAGATAAAATTACTGGCTTAGCAACTGACCTGTCGTTTTTTATCAAGATTAAAAATGTTTACGGAATTCTAGGTTCAGGAACCAATTTAATGAACAACTCTGGTAAGATTACACTGGGCTATTCATTTTAATAAAACATAATTTCAGGTTTGCTGTTCAGCTATTAAAACTAAAAATATCATGAACAAATCTATAGGACTTATCTTAATTGTAATTGGAGTGATTATGCTCGTTTGGACGGGTTTTTCATATACTCAAAAAGAAAAGATAGTTGATGCCGGACCCATTCAGATGTCAGCTGACAAAGAAAAATCGGTAAACTGGCCGCCGTATGTTGGTGGAATAGTTTTAGTTGCGGGTGTAGTTGTACTTGTGGCCTCGAAAAAGAAATAATGTTAAATGTCATTGTGAGGTACGAAGCAATCTATCTTGCTGATTAAGATCGCTTCGTGCCTCGCAATGATGAATTTGAAACTATAGTTCGTTACTGTAAACAGATCTTATCGCATCTCTTAAATTATATTTAGATGCCATTACTTCACCATAAGCACCAGCACTGCGGATGGCGAAAACGTCACCTCTAAATGATTCTGGTTGCTCCACTTCTTTGCCGAAGCAATCGGTGCTTTCGCAAATGGGTCCTACAATATCATACTTGATTTCATTTCCGTTACCCCGAGTTAAATTCTCAATTTTATGGTAGGCCTGGTATAAGGCAGGACGCATCAACTCAGTCATTCCGGCATCTAAAACCACAAAGTTCTTCTTCTTACCTTTTTTGATATATAATGCTTTGGTGATTAAAGCTGCCGATTGGCCAACCAATGCTCTTCCTAATTCAAAATGAACTTCCTGATTAGGTTTTACGTCCAGGAAATCGTTAAATATCTTAAAGTAAGAGTTGAAGTCAGGGATTTGATTATCAGGATTATAATAGTCAATACCTAAACCACCACCGACGTTTAAAATCTCGACAACGAAACCTTTATCTTCAAACCAACTACAGAATTCGTTTACGCGAACACAAAGGTTTTTATAAACATCGAGGTTGGTAATTTGAGAACCGATATGGAAGTGAATCCCAATAAATTTTAGGTTTTTAGATAACTTCAAGGTTTCCGCACATTGTGGTAAATCCCATGAATTGATTCCAAACTTATTTTCGTCTAAACCTGTAGTAATGTTGTGGTGGGTATGGGCATCAACATTAGGGTTGATACGGATAGCTACCTGTGCAGTCTTGCCTTTTGCAGCTGCTAACTCATTCAGAACTTCCAACTCTTGAATAGATTCTACATTGAAGCAGAAGATATCCAAATCCAAAGCCTCATTTATTTCCTTATCGGATTTACCGACACCAGCGAACACAATTTTTTTGTGATCGAAACCGACTTCAACAGCTCTTCTCACCTCTCCGGCACTTACACAATCTGCACCAAAGCCAATCTGTTTAATTTGCTCGAGTAAAACAGAATTGAAGTTGGCTTTTAAAGCATAATGGATGTGAAATTTGTAGGGTGCGGCGGCTTCAGCACAAGTGCTTAGCGTTTTTTGCAATAAATCCGTATCGTAATAGTAAAAAGGCGTTTCTATATTGTTAAACTTTGATATATCTTTATCGGCGAACATGTTCAAATTCCTTATAATCGTTTTAATTTTATTTTTTGTACTCATTTACTGGGGCAACTATCTTGATTTGAAGCATGGACGCATCACCCGAAAACAATACAATGGAAAAATTAGATTTTCTCTTGTTCTTATTTTAATTGTATTGTTCTTATTCTTTATTAGAAAATGAAAATAATTGCAGCCATTTTTGTCATTTTAATTATCTCGTTAGGATTATTTAATTCTTACAAGAAATACAAAAATCAATTGTTACCAGTAAACTTTTTAGGTTTTCACTTCCTTATCGGCCTGCTGGTGATTATGGGTGCATTTTATTTGCTATTCAAATAATCTATTGTGCAAACTTCTTAAAGCTTCAGTTTTGTACTCGCTCAATATGAGTAGCGAAACATTATAATTGCTTCCTCCATAAGAAATCATACGAATAGGAATATGTTTCAACCCTTCCAAAACCCGACTTGCAAAACCATGCTTTTCTGAGCCAAAATCGCCAACAACGCAAACAATACTGTGGTTAGTATCCACTTCAACGGTGCCGAAGCTCTCTAATTCTTTAATGATTTTTGAAAGATTTCCTGTCTCATCGATAGTTAACGATACCGCAACCTCAGAGGTGGTGATCATATCAATCGGTGTTTTGTAACGCTCAAATACTTCAAACACGCGACGTAAAAAACCGTAAGCTAAAAGCATCCGACTAGATTGAATGCGAATAGCAGTGATGCCATCTTTTGCTGCAATTGATTTGATTTTACCCTTTTCGCTGTTATGCGTGATCAAAGTACCAGCGGCAGAAGGCTCCATGGTATTTAACAAACGAACAGGAATTTTATATTTCTGTGCCGGAAAAACAGATTGCGGATGCAAAATTTTCGCTCCAAAATAAGCTAATTCTGCAGCCTCATCAAAAGATAGTTGCGCAATTGGTTTTGTCCCTTTTACAATTCGGGGATCATTGTTATGCATCCCGTCGATGTCTGTCCAAATTTGAACTTCTTCGGCTAAAATTGCTGCTCCAAGTAAAGAAGCAGTATAATCGCTTCCTCCACGACGTAAATTATCCACTTCGCCAAAACTGTTGCGGCAAATAAATCCCTGAGTAATGAACAATTTATTGCCTTTGTTTGCTTCTAATAATGGCGTTAAATGTTTGGTTGTAAATGGAATATCAGGTTCATTGTCTTCATCAGTCTTCATGAAATCTAATGCTGGAAGTAACACTGATTCGACACCGATTGACTTTAAATAAATATGATATAAAGTAGTAGATAATAATTCGCCTTGCGCCAAAACTACTTTCTCTTCAATTGAAGTAAAAATATCGTTGGTTAAAACAGCTAGAAAGCTGAAATGATAATCAATTACCTCATTGCCCATCTCCTGAAAATCGGCAGCGGGCAATAACTCAATTACAAAATCCTTATATTTTTGATATAAATTTTCAACACATTCGCTCCCCTTCTTCTTATCCCCAGCTAAAAAATAATTAGAAATTTCTACCAAACTATTTGTAGTACCAGACACTGCTGATAAAACCACAATCTGTTCTTCATTTGGATTAATGATATCCAATAATTTCGTCATGCGCTCGGGACTACCTACAGAAGTACCCCCAAATTTTAATATTTTCATCTATTTATAAATTGGTTAACCGGATGAGCCGCCTGAACTTTACAATTATTGTGAAAAAGTTACAATCGGCCCATTTATAATACTGGATTTTCTTATAATTGTATCGGGGCGTGAAAATAAACAAAAGCAGCTTAAAAGCAACATCCTCAACAAAATAAAATTTGGATTAGTTAAAATTTCGATATTTTAACAAAACTTCATCCAATTAAATTTGTTCAACACCAGATATTAAATTAAAAATAGAGCTCAATGCAATCAATTGATCAATCAACACAAACCACAATAAATCAGTGGTTAAGCGGAAACTACGACGATAAAACAAAGTCTGAAATTCAGGAACTTGTAGATAAAAATGCAACTACAGAACTTACCGATGCTTTTTATAAAAGCCTTGAATTTGGTACAGGTGGCTTGCGGGGCATAATGGGCGCCGGTTCTAACCGAATCAATAAATATACTATTGGTACAGCCACTCAAGGTTTAGCAAATTATTTGAATAATAAATACCCGGGTGAGAAAATCAGCGTAGCCATTGCTCATGATAGCAGAAATAATTCTGATTATTTTGCAGGAATTACGGCTGATGTTTTTTCAGCAAATGGTATTCACGTATACTTTTTTGAGGCATTAAGACCAACTCCCGAGTTATCTTTTGCCGTCCGTCATTTCGGGTGCAAAAGTGGAGTAATGCTTACCGCTTCCCATAATCCTAAAGAATATAATGGATACAAAGCTTATGGAGCAGATGGGGGACAGTTCACCTCTCCTGATGATAAATTGGTTATCGATGAAGTAAATAAAATCAAAAGCATCGACGAAGTTAAATTTGATCGCGTTGATGCCAATGTTGAGTTAATTGGCGAGGCTGTAGATAAACTTTACTTAGATGGAATTACTGCGCTTTCCATTTCACCCGAAGCGATTAAAAGACAGCACGATTTAAAAATTGTTTACTCTCCTATCCATGGTACCGGAATTACATTGGTGCCAAAAGCATTGGAACAATTTGGCTTTACTAACGTAACCATTGTTGAAGAGCAAAGTAAACCTGATGGTAATTTTCCTACTGTCGTGTATCCAAATCCTGAAGAAAAAGATGCCTTGACTTTAGCTATGAACAAAGCTAAAGAGATTGATGCTGATTTGGTTTTGGCAACTGATCCAGATGCAGATCGCGTGGGTATAGCTGTTAAAGATAATGATGGCGAATGGGTATTATTGAATGGAAATCAAACTGGAAGTTTATTGATCAATTATCTTTTATCTGCATGGGAAGAAAGCGGTAAATTAGATGGTAATCAGTTTATTGTGAAAACAATTGTGACCTCGAACCTTATTGAAGAGATCGCTAAGAAAAAGGATGTTACTTATTACAATACCTTAACTGGATTTAAATACATTGGTCAGTTAATGACTGAATTAGAAGGTAAAAAGTATTTTATTGGCGGTGGTGAAGAAAGTTATGGCTACCTGATTGGCGATTTAGTTCGTGATAAAGATGCGGTTGTTTCTGCTGCTTTCATTTCAGAAATGACGGCCTACTATAAAGATAAGGGAGCAAGTTTGTACAATGCTTTGTTAGATATGTATGTTGAATATGGCTTGTATAAAGAAGATTTAGTTTCATTGACTAAAAAAGGTAAAACCGGTGCTGAAGAAATTAAAGCCATGATGGTGAAATTCCGTGAGAATCCACCTGCAACCCTAGGTGGTTCTAAAGTCTCAGTATTAAAAGATTATGAATTGAGCAAGGAAACTGATTTAACTACCGGAAAAATAACGAAATTGGATTATCCAACTTCTGATGTTTTACAGTTTATAACTGAAGATGGAAGTATCGTTTCTGCTCGCCCGAGTGGTACCGAGCCAAAAATTAAATTTTACTGCAGCGTAAATGCACCATTGGCTGATCGATCGGATTTTGCTAAAGTAAATGAAGAGCTGGGTGATAAAATTAAAGCTGTAATGGCCGATTTGCAGGCTTAGGTTTTTAGCCACAGATAAAAAAGATGAACACAGATGAAGAATTTCATCTGTGTTTTTTTATACCCGTCAGTTGAAACTGGCGGGTATAAATGGCATTTAGTATAATCTTACTATTGGTAATTAAAAGATTCTCCACTGGATTCCAATTTTATTAGGTATTCATTGCTGTTGATTTCAATCAACGTTTTTTAAAAATGACTTTCTTTTCTTTGCTTCAATCATTTTCTTTAATACTTTTGCAGCAAATATAATGTTCAAAAAAATCCTGATATACCTTTTAGTGATTTGCTCGGTTTCAAACGGAGCGATGCAACTGGTGGTTTATTCTGGGTACAAAATGAACAAAGAGTACATCACGAGTGTATTCTGTATTAATAAAGAACATCCTGAATTACATTGCGATGGACAGTGTTTTTTAGCAAAAAAACTAAAGGACTTAGATAGCAAAAACAAACAAGCTCAAGAAAATCTCAAACGAATTGTAGAAGCTGAACCAAAATTTCAGATTACCGCTATCAATCATCAAATTCCATACTTCATTATCAAATCAGAACGGGGTTATCTCGAAAAACCAATTAAAGACCTTTCTGTTTCTATTTTTCATCCACCGAAAACGGTTTAAGTAAATTTTATTTTTCTATGCGGCGGCTTTGCCATCGTAGGTTTAGTCTATTGTCATTCCGAGCATTGCGAAGAATCTCATTGCTAATAACAATTATTTTCTTCTGCTGTAATGCTGGTTTTCTGCTAAAACGTTAGAGATTCTTCATTGCATTCAGAATGACAGCAATTATTTAATTACTTATTCCAGTTTTCAAACAATGAAATTACATCAATATCTATTGGCATTATTATGCCCAATTATGCTTTTATCCTCTTGTAAAAAAAGCGGCGATGAAATAACAGCAGATACAAAGTCAAGCTTTACAATCGAATTCGAACATCAGGTTAATGGTGCTGAATTAGCTCTAAATACAAAAAACTACAAAAATGCTAAGGGCGAAGATTTCAAAATCAACGTATTCAAATATTATGTCAGCAATATTAAGTTAAGCAAAGCTGATGGAACTACTTATCTGATACCAGAAAGTTATTTTCTTATTGATGAATCGAAAAGTGACTCAAAGATGATCACCTTAAATAATGTTCCGACTGGAGATTATGATAAAATCGAATATACAATCGGCATTGATTATGCCAGAAATTTTGCTGGTGCTCAAACCGGTGCATTGGATCCAATTAACGGCATGTTCTGGACCTGGAATAGCGGTTATATTTTTGTAAAATTAGAAGGAACTTCGCCACAATCGACAGCTACGAACAATGCCATCACCTTCCATATTGGTGGTGTTATCGATCCAAATAACACCATTAGAACTTTTTCAGCAGAAATTAACGCAGCAAATCCGTTAAGAATTCGAACTGATGCCAAACCCAATATGCACTTTATTGTAAATGCTGCATCCCTATTTACAGGCGTTAGTGATGTTAGTTTTGCAACCTTAAATTTTACAATGGGCGGCGCCAACTCCGTTGTAGTAGCAAATAATTATGCGAAAGGGTTATTCCGTTTAGACCACATACACAATTAATATGAGGCGTAAATTAAACGTTTTTGCAATGCTTTTCTTAAGCATTGCATTAATGTACGCCTGCAGCAAAAAAGAAGCAGGGATATCTCCAGAAGAGGAAAAAATAATATTTTCTATTCCTGCTAATTTTCCTGAGCCGGCATACAATTTCGAAGAAAACCAGCTGACTAATGCGGGTTTTGCATTGGGTAAAAAATTATTCTACGACGCCCGGTTATCTGCTAACAAAAGTATTTCATGTGGAAGTTGCCACCAGCAGTTTGCTGCATTTGCAAATCTTGATCACAAAGTGAGCCATGGTGTAGATAATTGTCAGGGCAAAAGGAATGCTCCACCTCTTTTCAACCTGGCCTGGCAAAAGGCTTTCTTTTGGGATGGTGGGGTAAAAAACCTCGAAACATCTCCCTTAAATGCTTTTACAGATGCCTGTGAGATGAAGACCGATTTAGAAACAGTTGTATCGTTTTTGCAAAACACACAGCCTTATCCCGAATTATTCAAAAAAGCGTTCGGTTCTAGCGATATCAATTCGCAAAAAGTACTAAAATCGATTGCTCATTTTATGGGGGTTTTGGTATCAGGAAATTCCAAATATGATAAGATAATGCGAAAAGAAAAAGGCTTCACTTTTACAACAACGGAGTTGGCAGGTTACAATTTATTTAAAGAAAAATGTTCATCCTGCCATGCAGAGCCACTCTTTACCGATTTTTCTTACCGAAGCAATGGGCTGGATTTGGTTAGTCTAGATGAAGGGCGTTCGCATATAACCGGTGCGGCTGCCGACTTTGGAACATTTCGCGTTCCAACGTTACGTAACATTGAATACACGGGTCCGTATATGCATGATGGCCGATTTTATAATCTGGATGAGGTGCTTGAACATTATAATTCTGGAGTGAAGAATTCCCCGAATCTAGATAAAAGTTTGAGAGGCGGAATCAGGTTAAATGATACTGAAAAAGATCAAATCAAATCATTTCTAAAAACATTAACAGACAATGAGTTTATTAAAAATACATTATATAGTGAATCGTAAAATATTAATTCTACTATTTGTTTTGGTAGGTAGCCAAACATTCGCCTGCGACATTTGTGGCTGTTTTATGGGGATTACCCCCTATTTTAACCGCAATAGCATTAGTCTTCTTTATCGCTATCGTTCTTTTAACGGTTATGATGGTCAAAATCATTCTTTATTTCCTACAGGAGGTAAATTCTTTATCCCCGCAAGGGAACAAAATTCACCGATAACTGGCCACGCCGGAAATCAGGCAGATTATGAGTTATATCGTTCAATGGAAATTAGAGGGAGATATTTCATTATTAGTCGCCTGGAAATTAATGCAATTTTACCATATGTTTCCAATAGCGAAAGATACAATGGTTATACCTCAACTATTTCTGGCATAGGTGATGTAAACCTTTACGCAGGGTATCACCTTGTACAGCAATTGGAAAATAACTTTAAGCAGCAGTTAATTGCCGGTATAGGTGTAAAACTTCCCACAGGGAAAAACGATTTCAAAAATAACGAAGGAATTCGATATTCATCTCTGATGCAGGCTGGAACGGGCAGTACAGATGGATTTGTATACCTAAATTATATTGTTGGTTTAGGAAAGTTTGGGGCAAGTTTAAACACCTCCTACAAAGTGAATGGAACCAATAGCCGTGATGAGGGGATTGCAAACAGCACAACCAGTTTTCTGAATATTTTTTATACCCAAAGAGTTGGAAAAGATGTACAGGTAATGCCTTCAGCACAGTTCTTCTATGAATATTCTGGCGGAGAAAAATACCAGGGTATTAAAACCGGCGAACATGTAATGAATAATTTAATGGGTGGCGTAGGTTTAGATGTTTTCTACAAAAACATGGCCTTAAATGCTGGGTTACAGAAAAACGTTTGGGAAGCCAAAACTGATCACCCGATGAGCGCTGGACGCGTTCATTTAGGAATAACTTACAATTTTTAAAAAACGAAAATGAAAAACTTCATAATAATACAATTGGGCCTAGCGCTTCTTTTTTTCGCTGCTTGTAAAACCGAACCAGATGCAAATGCGGTAAAGAAAGAAGTACTAAACATTCACGACAAACTGATGATAGATGGGGAGAAAGTAGTGAAGAACAGAATCAAATTAGATTCTATTCTGAAAAGTGGAAAAATCAAATCTGCGGTAGATTCGCTTAAAATGTCTACCCTGATTAATCAATTAAACAAAGCGGATGAGCGCATGATGGATTGGATGCATTTCTTTAAAGATGATTTTAAAGGTAAAAATGAGCAAGAAAACATGGCGTACTACAAATTGCAGATGATTAAAGTCAGAGCCATTGAAGACCAGTATATCCAAGTAACAAAGTTATCAGATTCTGTTCTAAAAAATTACAATGTCAAGTCTGTAGAAACCACAGAAATGAAAAATCATAAGCACTAATTGTTTTCCCGCTGATGGAAAGATTTGCAAAAACCATTTAAAAAATCACCCAGCATTTCATTCAATCGGCGGGAAACGATTTGAACTGGCAACAAAAGAACAATTAATCCCATCCTTTATACTAGAGGTTGTATATTTACATTTTAATAAAATCATCATGAATAAATTGATTTCTTCGATAGCCGTTTGTATGCTATCAATCACCTTATTTTCATCTTGTCAGCAAGAAAAGAAACTTCCGTTTTATGGCGAACGACATGCGGAAACCGTTAGAGATGCTGAAGGTGTTGAAAAGATAGACACGGTTTATCAAACCATTCCAAATTGGTCTTTCCTTAATCAAGATAGTGTGATTACGACAAATAAAGTTACTGACGGAAAAGTTTATGTAGCCGATTTTTTCTTCACCTCTTGTACCACCATCTGCCCAACCATGCATCGTAATTTGATGACGGTTTACAACGAATTTAAAACCAACCCTGATGTGATGTTTGTATCACACACCATCGACTTTAAATACGATAAACCTTCGGCACTTAAAAAATATGCAAAGAAACTCGGTGTTGATGGTCCAAAATGGCAATTTCTTTATGGAAGCAAAGACAGCGTGTACACGCTTGCGGAGAAAAACTACCTGGTAGCAGTTGGCGAAGATAGCACAGCAAAAGATGGTTATATTCACCAGGGATATTTAGTCCTGGTTGATAAAGACCGAAGGATTCGCGGCGCTTATGACGGCACAAAGGAAGAACAGGTTGAACAGTTGAAAAAAGATATTCCGGTTTTATTAGCAGAGTATAAAAAATAAATTTTAACCGCAGATGAAAAGGATAAGCACAGATAACAACACAAAATCTGTGTTCATCTTTCCTTATCTGTGGTTGATATTAAATAAAAATCCATGCGCAAATACATCATTAATTCCATTTGTTTACTTTCGATTGTTGCCATCATTGTTTCTTGCCAGAACCAGGAAACGATCGACTTGCAGAACTACATGTCTAATGGAAAAGATATTTACAAAGCAAAATGCCAGAACTGTCATGGTGAAAATGGCGAAGGTTTAGGTCAGCTCGCTCCTCCACTTACCGATTCAGTATTTTTGAAAGCCAATAAAGCACGTCTGGCTTGCATTATTAGAAATGGAACGGATGAAAAAATGACCATTCACGGTAAAGATTACAACGAAAAAATGCCGGGCTTCCCTGAATTGGCAGATATCGATGTGGCTCAGGTAATGGTTTTTGTTACCAATTCGTTCGGGAATAATCAGGGTTTTGTTCCCTACTCACAGGTTTCTACCCAATTGCAAAATTGTAAATAATCAAACTTCTTCAAATAATTTGACTTAAAAAGCCCATATTTGCGCAAAATGCAGGTTGTTCTATCGCTGTTTCGATTTATCGGAAGAGAGGAAAGTCCGGGCAACGCAGGGCATCTCGCTTTCTAACGGAAAGGAATTCAGGAATGAAAACCTGAATTACGGATCAGTGCAACAGAAAATATACCGCCCCGAGCAATCGAGGTAAGGGTGAAAACGTGCGGTAAGAGCGTACGAGCATTGCAGGCGACTGCAGTGGTTTGTAAACCCCGAGAGTTGAAAGACCAAATAGGCTAACGCATGTAGGGCTGCCCGTCCGATGTTAGTGGGTAGGTCGTTAGAGATAAACGGCAACGTTTATAGTGGATTAATGATAGAAATCCTGAGCAATCAGGAAACAGAACCCGGCTTATAGACCTGCATTTTTTTCGTTTTTGAAAGCAATATGTTCAAGGTGACGCTCCAAAACTCTGAATTTTCTAATCATAAATTTCTATCGGTTGCCACGGAGACACGGAATTCACGGAAAAATACTATCAATTGTATAATACAAAAGTTTATTTAATGCAGTGTGAAAAATTATTGAGTTAGAATTCGCTGTTTACTAGACATCATTGCGTTAATAACCTAACGGAACTGACAATATTCATATTTATCATCCCCTAAAAAGTTTAATCTGATTGGATTATCTAATCAAATTCTACCTACTATTTTCCGCTAAAAAACTTAAAACCTTTTTCACTATTTCTCGTTTATAGGCTAAATTGAATGTATAATAAACTATACATAAATTTAAAATTATATATTAGCACTTCAATTAGAATAAGAATACCAAATGGCCAAACTATTAATTATTGATGATGAGCGGGCAATTCGAAGCACCCTACGCGAAATCTTAGAATACGAAAATTACGATGTTGAAGATATCGATAATGGTATCGACGGCCTTGAAATGATCAAGAAAACCAATTTCGACTTGGTTCTTTGCGATATCAAGATGAATAAAATGGACGGTATGGAAGTGCTTGAACAGGCACAAATCATCAAACCAGACTTACCTTTCATCATGATTTCTGGTCACGGAACTGTAGAAACAGCCATTGAGGCCAGTAAAAAAGGTGCCTTCGATTTCATTTCGAAACCACCAGATCTAAATCGTTTACTAATTACCGTTCGTAATGGTTTAGATCGTGGAAATTTAGTTACTGAAACAAAAGTTTTAAAGCGTAAAGCAAGTAAAACCCGCGAAATTTTAGGTGAATCTGAAAGTATCTCAAAGATTAAAGAAACGATTGAACGAGTTGCCCCTACTGAAGCACGAGTTTTAATTACAGGTGCAAATGGTAGTGGTAAAGAACTGGTTGCCCGTTGGCTACATGAAAAATCAAATCGTGCTGATAGCCCGCTAATTGAGGTGAACTGCGCTGCAATTCCATCAGAATTAATTGAAAGTGAGTTGTTTGGCCACGAAAAAGGTTCATTTACTTCGGCTGTTAAACAACGTATTGGTAAATTCGAACTGGCAAATGGCGGAACATTATTTTTAGATGAAATTGGCGACATGAGCCTTTCTGCACAAGCTAAAGTGCTTCGTGCTTTACAGGAGCATAAGATTTCTCGTGTTGGTGGCGAAAAGGAAATCGAAGTCAATGTTCGTGTTTTAGCGGCAACCAATAAAGATTTATTAAAAGAGATTGAAGACGGCAATTTCCGTATGGATTTGTACCACCGTTTGAATGTAATCAACATCCACGTGCCTCACTTAACAGAACGTACCGATGATATTCCAGTGATTGCACAGAATTTTCTGGAAAGTATTTGCAATGACTATGGCATGCCTGTTAAAAAAATTAACGAAGGAGGTATGGCGGCATTACAAGCTTTGCCCTGGACAGGTAATGTTCGTGAGTTACACAATATGATTGAGCGTTTGATTATTTTGAGTGATAAGGTGATTACCGAAAATGATGTACGTGCTTTCGCCAATCCAGGCGGCGGAACGAACATTGGTGCGGCAACAAGTACACAAATTGCTAGTTCTGCGAATGGTTCAGGGATGTCTTCTTCTTTCGATAGCTTTAATAATTTCCAAGATTATAAAGATCATGCGGAGAAGGAATTTATCAAATTTAAACTGGAAAAAAACAATTGGAACGTATCAAAAACTGCGGATGAAATCGATATTCAAAGAAGTCATTTATATAGCAAGATTGAAAAATTTGGTTTGAAGAGAGAATAATTCAAAAAATTATAGGTTGTAAGTGATGAGCTTTAGGGCTTAAAACTTACAACTTAAATTAACCCATATAATCATTCTGTCTCATCAATAAAGCCCTGTATTTATTGAAAATTGCTGTTTTAGAAACGAAACCCTGATATTGGTTTTCGTTATTGATCACCGGCAAAATCCACGCATTTTCTTGTTCCATTTTCTTCAGAACTGTTTTCAAATCATCAGCAATATTAATGGTAAGTGGAGCTTGCTGAACTAAGTGTGAAACAGTCAGGCTTTCCTTCTGCTCCTCTTTAATCATCTCTCCGAAAATTTCTTCCACGTAGATAATCCCTTTAAAATCTCCTAACTCATCAATAACTGCACAAATATTTTTATGCGACTGAACAATTTCGTTCATCTTCATGGAAATTAAATCATTAAGATAGAGAGCAGGATAATTTTTCTCTATCAGATATTTTAGTTTCATCTGATTCAAAACTGTTGTGTCTTTATCTTCGTGTGATAACAGTTCGCCTTTATCCGCTAATACCTTCGTATAGATAGAATGTTTCTGCGCACTACGGTTAATAGCATAGGAAATCGCAGTAGTTATCATTAAGGGGACCATTAATATATAACCCCCGGTAATTTCGGCAATCAGAAAAATGCCTGTTAATGGTGCATGCATGATCGCTCCCAAAGCAGCTGCCATACCTGCAACTATGAAATTCGAAACGTTCAAATGGGCAATTCCCGATAAGTTGACCATGTAAGCGAAAATAAAACCAATTAATCCCCCCATGATTAAACTCGGCGCAAAAGTACCCCCGTTGCCTCCTGCACCCAAAGTAACCAGGGTAGCAATCGATTTCATAAATATGGTTACAATTGTGAAAAGTATAACCACTGCCGGAATGCTGCTGTAATCGGAAAAGATACTGTTGTTAATTACCGTTAAATAGTCGCCTTTCAAGAGGCCTTTAATGGTAATATAGCCTTCACCATAAAGCGTTGGGAAAAGAAAAACTAGCGCTCCTAACATCAAACCACCCATAATAACTTTGGTGTAAGGATGTTTAATTTTATAAAAAAGGCCTTTAACAGCATAGTTTGCCTTGGTAAAATAAATTGAAAACAAACCAATTAATCCCGCCAGAAGTACATAGTAAAATAAGGCGTTAATTTGCCATCCTTCTGTAACCAGGAAAAATAACTGTTGGGTGTAAAATATACGTGCAACTACTGCGGCGGTTGCAGCCGACAACAACAATGGGATAAACGCCGGTATGGTGAATTCAGGAAGTAATATTTCGATTGCGAATACGATTCCGGCAACAGGACTATTAAAAGCGCCGGCAATACCGGCTGCCGCTCCACAAGCCACAAGCATGGTAATTTCCCGATAGGATAAACCTAAAACACGTGCTAAGTTAGATCCAATTGCCGAGCCACTAGTAACAATTGGTGCCTCTAAGCCTGTTGATCCACCGAAACCTACCGTTACTGCAGCAGTGATGATTTGAGAATAAATATTATGCGCCTCTATCCTGCTTGATTTTTTGGAGATAGCGTAGAGCAACGGGGTTAAGCCAGTTTCAAACTTGCTTTTTCTGATGAAATATTTGATGTATAAAACAGTTAACAGGATTCCAATCATCGGAAAAATGAAATATAAGTAGTACTTATATTTCCAGTGCCAGTCTGATTGAAGAAACTCTTCGATATGGTGTGTTAAACTCTTTAACGCCGCGGCCGCCAGACCAGCGAGAATACCAACAATAACAGCAAGTATGATTAGGAAATTACGGTTTGATATTTTTGACTTTCTATATTGGTTAATCTTATCAAGGTAATTTACAAATCTGATATACATGTTATTATATTTTCTGGTTATTGATTTTAAGCGTCAAATTTATCCAGCTGTTTGATTAATGTGGCAAAATCTTTCGGATAAGGTGCATCGATTACAATGTCTTTATCATCTAAACCTTTAAAAATTAAATGTCGGGCATGGAGCGCAAAACGTTTCATAATCGGTTGCTCCTCCTCACCTTTTGATAATCTATAGCCTCTTTTAATTGATGATAAAAATACAGGTTTTCCTTTGTACATGTCATCACCCACGATAGCAGCACGTTGCGTAGCCAGGTGGATACGGATTTGGTGCATACGACCGGTAATCGGTTTACATTCTACTAACGTATAATGTTTATAATATTTTAATGAATCGAACACAGTCTCTGCTCTTTTTCCTTCTGCTCTGTCGATGGTTACGTTTTTATTTCCATCATTCAGAATAGGTAGATCAACCAATAACTTGTCGAATATTACGTGGCCATCAACTACTGCATGGTAGGTTTTGTCAACTTTCCTGCGTTCGAATTGCATGGATGCATGGCGATAGGCTTCAGGATTTTTAGCAATAATCAAAGCACCAGAAGTTTCCTTATCTAAACGGTGACAAACCTGTGCATCATCGCTATATTGTTTAGCCAAACGCAATACATTAGTTTCCCCAGAACCACCTCTTTCATCGAGAGAGGCTAAGAATGGTGGTTTATTGATTACAATAAAATCGTTGTCTTCAAAAAGAATAAGGTCTTTAAAATTCGGGTACTTCAAACTGTGTGCTATTAATGAGCCGCAAAAATACGGATTTTATTTTATTGGTTCAGAATTTAACCACAGATAAAAAGGATAAACCCGGATAAGGAAGCCGTATTAAACTTCACCTTATAGCCAGTAATGGAGTAATCTTAATGCTCTGGATTAGTAAGTGCAGGGTATAATTGCTTCATGCCTCAAAATGATGCAAACAAAAAGACACAGATTAATCACCAGCAAGAATCTGTGTTAATCTGTGTCCATCTATGGTTAATATTTTATTAAGAAAGCTCGAACTTATAACCAACACCTTTTACAGTTGATACATAAGTTTCGCCTAATTTTTCGCGAAGTTTGCGGATGTGAACATCAATGGTTCTATTGGTAACCACAACAGAATCTTCCCAAATATTTTTAAGGATTGATTCACGGGTGTAAACCTTACCAGGTTTAGAGGCCAAGAGATATAATAACTCAAATTCTTTTTTGGCAAGAACAACTTTATTTCCGCCTTGAAAAACTAAATAAGCTTCACGGTCGATCACTAAATCGCCAATTTCTAATTTGTTTTCTGATACTTCTTCAGTTCCTGTGTTCCTTCTTAAAATTGCATTAATGCGACTTACTAAAGCCCGAGGTTTGATTGGTTTTGCAATATAATCATCGGCACCTACATTAAAACCCGCAATTTCTGAATATTCCTCACTTCTGGCAGTTAAGAAAACCATAAAAGTGTTTTTAAACTCTGGAATTGCCCTCATCAGTCTGCAAGCCTCAATTCCATCCATTTTAGGCATCATGATATCTAAAATGATTAAATCTGGATGAACTTTTTTAGCAACAGTAATTCCTTCCTGACCATTAGTAGCGGTAAAAACCTGGTAACCTTCTTTTTTTAGGTTGTACTCAATCAGTTCCAGAATATCTGGTTCATCATCAACAATTAATATTTTCTGACCTGCGTTGTTCATAGTTAAATATTTGTTACGAAAGTACTGTCTCTGATGTAATTTCTAGTTAAGCCTAAGTTAATAAATTGTTAACGACTCAAATTAGTTTAACATTTAGTTTCTTTTAACGTAACGTTTTAGCTAGAAAAGCTTCCAGCTCCTCTCCACGGAGGTTTTTAGCAGCAATCTTTCCTGTCGGGTCGATAATATAAGAAGTAGGAATTGCCTGAACCTGATATTTTTTAACTGTTTCTCCGTTAAAATCTTTCAATTCAGACACCTGATTCCAGGCTAAACCATCTGCCTTGACAGCACCTAACCATGCAGCTTTATCAGTATCTAGGGATATTCCTAAAATGTCGAAGTTTTTAACTTTGTATTTATTGTAAGCTTTTACCACATTCGGATTTTCCTGACGACATGGTTGACACCAGGAAGCCCAAAAATCCAAAAGAACATATTTACCCTTATAATCTGCTAAACTAATTGCTTTCCCGTCGGCCGTATTCATAGTAAAATCTGGAGCCACCTGTCCAACCTGAACAGCCTTCAATAACGCCATCTGTTTTACAAAAGTATCTACCGTAGCATTACCTTTAATTTCATCTTTAACTTCATCTGCAAATTGTACAAGTTCCGCCTCATATTCTTGCGGACTAAGCGTATTCATCGCGTAAAAGCTAGCAAGCGTACCTTTATTGTCTTTAGCAAACTTGATGATCTGCGTGTTCAATTGATTAATATACGACTGATACTGAGGCTTCATCTCCTCTAATATCGCAGCTCTGTTTTGTGGTTGAGTAGCCACTTTAGCCTCAAAATCCGCCTGCAACTTTTCAGCTTGTTTTGAGAAATTATTTCGAATGGTATTTAACTCTGATAGTTTTTCAACCTCATTGGCTCCAGATATTTTGTAAGCCATTGATTTATCAGTTAAATCAGCTTCTAATTTAATTTGATCACCATTTTTGGCAATTAGCATAAATTCATGATTGCCTATTGAAACACGGAAAAAATCTACAGATGGAGTTTTACGAATAAATTTAAATTCGCCTTTTTCGGATAAATTAGTCGAATCGATGGCGACCATTTGACTGCTTTGCATCCCGTATAGGAAAACTTTCTTCTCTGTTCCAGGGTTCTGGAATGTTCCGTCAATTGTAAAACTATCTTTCGGTTTACATGCTGTAAAAGCAATCGCAATTAATACGATCAGACTTAAATTTTTTAATCTCATTATTTTAATTTTTCTAGTATTAATTCATTCAATTTTTTAGCATCTGCTTTACCTTTTGCCAACTTCATTACATCGCCAACAAACAAGCCTAAAACGCCTTTTTTACCTTTTTTATATGCCTCAACTTGTTGTGGATATTTGGCTAACACTTCATCAATAAATGCACCTAATTCATCGCTGTTTTCTGAAATCAGTAAATTTAATGATTGTGCAAGTTTAGTCACATCAGCTTTTGGTTCCGTTTCAATAGCCGGTAATAATTGCTGAATGGCGATTTGTTGTGTAAGCTTTTTATCATCTACCAAATTAATTGCAGCAGCTAATTGTTCTGGTTTAACATTATAATCATTAATAGTTATTCCCTTTTCGCTTAATACAGCCCTAACCGGGCCAATTAACCAGTTAATAAGTGTTTTTTTAGTATTAACAATTGGTAAAGCTTCATTAAAATAATTTAACAGATCCAAATCCTCTGCAAATAAAGCTGCGTCTGCTTTTGTAATACCAAATTCGGCAACCATTTGCTTCGAAATTTCATTTGGTAAAGCGGGCATGGCCGATGTGATTTCTGCCAGCCAATCATCAGAAATAAAAATAGGCTGCAAATCCGGATCAGCGAAATACCGGTAGTCGTTTGCCTCCTCTTTTGTTCGCATTGGCGATGTTGTGCCTTTATCAGCATCAAAATTTAATGTGCTTTGGATGATTTTGCCGCCATTCTCAATTACCTCCACTTGTCTGCCAAATTCAAAATCCATTGCTCTACGTACGTTACGCATAGAATTTAGGTTTTTTACTTCGCAACGGGTACCAAATTCTGTGGAACCATTCGGTCGGATAGAAATATTTGCATCGCAACGCAAACTCCCCTCCTCCATGTTTCCATCACTCACATTTAAATGGCGGACCAACTTTCTAATTTCAGTAAGCAGTGCTGATGCTTCTTCGGCGCTACGAATATCAGGCTCCGTCACAATTTCTATCAAAGGAACTCCCGCACGATTTAAATCAACTAAAGAATAGTTATCATCCTGATCGTGAATACTTTTTCCTGCATCTTCTTCTAAATGGATTCTGTTGATTCCTATTTTCTTCGTTGAGCCATCAGCTAATTCAACTTCAAGGAAGCCATGTACACAGATTGGCTGATTGTCCTGTGTAATTTGATAACCTTTTGGTAAGTCGGCATAGAAATAATTTTTTCTATCAAAGTGATTGGTTTGATTGATTGTACAATTTAAGGCCAGGCCAATCCTAACCGCTTTGGCTACCACCTCTTTATTTAGCTTAGGCAAAGCACCCGGTAACGCCAATGAAACAGTTGAAATATTATGATTAGGCGAAGCCCCGAAAGATGCACTATCGGCCGAGAATATTTTGGTATTGGTGTTTAATTGAACGTGAATTTCCAGTCCTGAAACTAGTTCGTAATTGTTTTCGGTTGTCCCTAAACCCATAGATAAATGATGCCTTTAAATGTTATTGAGCTGGCAAATATAGTTAAAGAATGTTAAAACGAATTGCCTCAATTAAACTACGCGAAAATGCTTTTGTCTATTTCAATAATTAACACACACAAGGAACCTTTAATTAAAAAACATTATGAAAAAGTTAATTTTATTTGCTGCAGTTTTGATGGTTTCATTATTCAGCATAGATGATTCAAAAGCTCAAATTAATTTAAACGTTAATATTAGCCAACAACCAGTTTGGGGGCCTACAGGTTATGATCATGTAGATTACTATTACCTGCCGGATATCAATGCATATTACAATGTCCCATCCAAACAATATATCTATTCGAATCAAGGCAATTGGGTCTGGACAAACAGTTTGCCAGGTCAATTCAGAAATTTTAACTTATACCGAGCATACAAAGTTGTTGTAAACGAACCCAAACCATATTTAAGAAATAACGTCTATGTAGCTAAATACAGTAGATTTAAAAACTTTAATGGCCGCCAATTGGTGATTAGAGATAGTCGCGATAGTAAATATGATGTGGTGAAAAACCACCCCAACTATAAAGCTGTTGCGGTGAGTAATAATTGCAATCGCCAAAATCGTACACAAAAAACTGTTGTAAAAATAAATCAAAACTCAAGAACAGCTCAAAATGCCAATCGTGGCAACGATAGAAGACTAGAAAATGATCGTCCAAATAGGAATAAAGCAAATGGTAGAAGTAAATAGCGTGATTTAGTTGTGATTAGGGAGTTTCGAAAGAAGCTCCCTTTTTTTGTGGCACGCCTTTTGGAAATATGGGTCTATCAACACAAATTAAATCGATTATGAAAAGATTATTTTTAGTAGCTGTAGTAATGATGATTTCGTTCCTCAGCATGCCGGCAAAGGCTCAAGTAAATTTGAATGTAAATATTGGTTCACAGCCGCTTTGGGGACCCACTGGTTATGATCACGTTGATTACTATTATCTTCCAGATGTGGAAAGTTACTACTATGTTCCGAAAAAGCAATTTGTATATTTAAATGGAAACGACTGGGTTTTTGCGAACAATCTACCATCGAGATACGGAAATTACGATTTATACAATGGGTATAAAGTGGTAATTAACTCTCCAAAACCTTATCTAAATTTTAAGAATGATAAGGTTAAATACGGAAAATTCAAAGGTAACAAAGGTCAGTTGGTCATAAGAGATAGCCGCGACAGCAAATACTACGTGGTAAAAGGTCATCCACATGGAATGCCACCTGGACAAGCGAAAAAAATATACGGTAAAGCGAACAAAGGAAATGGTAACCATGGCAAAGGAAACGGAAAGGGAAAACACAAATAATTGTTAAGTGATTAAGGAAGGGCTTCGAAGAAGCTCTTTTTTTATATCTCTGTTACAATAGATTTTTTGGCATAGCGTTTGAATTTGTATTAAACACACAAATAGAACCGATTATGAAAAAGTTATTTATCATCTCCGCGATTGTAGGTATCGTGGCTTTAACATCAAATCAATCTAACGCCCAGGTAAGTATTAATGTTAACATTGGTGCGCAACCGGCTTGGGTTCCTGTTGGTTATCAAAACGTAAATTACTATTACTTACCTGAAGTACAGTCTTATTATTATGTTCCGCAACGCCAGTTTGTTTATTTAAATGGAAATCGCTGGACTCGATCTAGATATTTACCAGCTAGATATAGAGGCTATGATTTACACCGTGGAAGAAAAGTGGTTGTATATGGAAACAGCCCATATCGCAGTTACAATACGCATAGAGTTAGATATTCTAACCATAAGAATGTATTTCGTTCATCATATGGCGGCGGAAACAGGGGTCGTTATAACGCACCGCGAAACCATTACAGGCCACAACGCGTAGATTATAGACGTCACGATCAAAGAGTTAATGCTAGTTTATTTTCTAGAGGACATAGAGAAAAACATGGTAGACGTTAAATAAAAAAAGAGGCTTTAAGCCTCTTTTTTTATGATTAGTTTACATTATAAGTATTATCACTTTTCACTTTGTCTGGAACATGACTACTGCCCATTGTTACTTTATTCAGTTTTTTCGAAGTTTTAATTTCGATTTGCACTTCCTTTGCGCCATCCTGCCATACAGCGATCGTACTATGATTGGTTTCTTTTGATCCATCTGCATAGTTTAACACCAAATCAATCGGTAACGCTTTAATCCCTTTATTTTCAATTTTTATTGAATAACCAGTGTCTGTTTTATCCACCGATTTAATTGCCATATCCAAAACGCCGCCCTCAAAAAACCATGACTTCCAAAACCAGTTTAAATTTTTTCCACTTCCTTCATTCATACTGTTAAAGAAATCGTAAGGCATTGGGTGTTTCCCGTTCCAATTGTTGATGTAGTTGTGAAGCGCTTTAGTAAACAACTCCTCGCCAAGATAATCTTTAACATACAAATACGCTAAACCAGGTTTCGGATAAGAATTGGTAAAACTTCCAGATCCTTTTAAGTCAGGTGTTAATGTCATGATGGGAGAATCATCTTTATTTCCTGATGAAGCTGCTGTTGGCTGAATACCATATTCATCAACGATGGTGGAATCGATCATTGGTGAAATTAGCCACTCACCTATCGTGGCCCAGCCTTCATCCATCCAACCATATTTGGTCTCATTTATACCCATATAAAATGGGAACATGGTGTGGAAAATTTCGTGATCTGTTAAAGTAATCGCATCTTCCCTATTATCAACTGGCTTATCATTAACCATCATCGGATATTCCATTTGGTCTAAACCATCGAAAATCGTTTCATGATTATATGGAAATGGCCATTTCGGAAATTTGTAACTCATTGATTCAACAGTTTTACGAGCAAAATCAATCACTTCATAATAGTCTTTGTGCTTAGCGTTAAAAACAGCATCAACCCTGGTTCTCCTTTTTGTTTTTGGATCAACCATCAAGCTGGTTGATTTCCATAGATAGTGATCACTTAAAGCAAACACAAAATCGGTAACATTTTTGGCTTCGAATTTAAAGGTGTTAAAAGTATTGGGCTTAGTTACCTGTTTCATTGCCAAATCCTTTTCTGTAATCACATCTACAATTCCATCATTTTTTTCTGCTGAAGCGATTCTAGCGGCAATCTCTTTATAGAATACTTCATTAGCATTTTTTAAATCGCCTGTAGCCCAAACGGCATACCCACCAGGAACTTTAATCTCTGCATTAAACTGATCGAAATCGTTGTAAAATTCTTCTGCTCCTGTATAAGGATATTTGTTCCAGCCATCCACATCATCGTAAACGGCAATTCTAGGAAAGAAATAAGCTATAAAATGCGAGCCATCATCCACTTGTCCGGTACGAATGTGTGAGCCCTTGTTTAAAGTATAATTGTAGTCGAAGTTAAACTTGATGCTTTTACCAGGTAAAAGCGGTTGAATCATGATATGCATATTCGTGCCGTCAATTTGCAAACTCCCTAACGCTAACTGACTATTGTTTAGGGCTGCGGCTGTAATTTGTACGCCCTCACCCAAATCAGAATCTGCTATTTTTGATTTTCTGATCGAACCCTTTTTATACAAATTTGGGTAGATTTTGAACCAAATTTCTTTTAGTGTATCGGGGCTGTTGTTGGTATAAACTACATCCACCTTACCCTTTAACAACCGTGTTGAGGGATTAAAATCAACCTTTAAATCGTATTTTGAAGAGTTTTGCCAATAGTTTTTCCCTGGTTTTCCACTAACACTACGGGTCTCTTTGTTGTATGTATTCTGAAAAACCGGTTCAATAGGCAATTGAACCTGAGCCTTTGCATATACTACAGAAAAAAGTATAATGCTAAATATTTTAATCACTTTCATTTTAAATCAAACCTTAATACCGTCTGCTTACTTACCAAATTTCATCTTTAGCTGCTCAAGCATATCGTTATTAATAGGTTGTGCAGGCTTATCTGGTTTTTGCTGAGGCTTTTGTTGATATTGTGGCTTTTGCGCAGCAGCCGTTGGTTGTGGTTTTGGGGTGCGGTTTTCGTTTTTCTTGGCATTAAATTTTGCCCATTCCTCATCCAGTTTTTTCTTCGTGTATAAAGGAAAATCACCTTGTTTCATCCAGGCATAATAACTTGGTTCAACAGCAAAAACTTGTTCGGTCGTTTTTCCTTTGTGTTTTCCGAAGTTAAAACAAACCTCATTTTTATCATTATAAACCATTCTGCCAGCAAAATCTACTGGCTTATGTATGTTAGTAAATACGTGTAAGGCATCTACATCATTCACAACAGGAATGCTTTTGTTGCCCTGTTTATCTTCAAATTCTTTTTCCTTGTACATCTCTAGCTGACCAAGCAAAACTTTATAAGTTGCTATTACATCTGCCTCTGCAGCATGAGCGTTTATTAAATCTTCCTGGCAATAAAATTTATAAGCTGCTTTTAATGTACGTTGCTCCATCTGGTGGAAAATATTCTGAACGTCAACGAATTTGCGTTGGTTCATATCAAAATCTACATCAGCTCTTAAAAATTCTTCCAACAACATCGGAATATCAAACTTATTTGAGTTGTAGCCCGCCAAATCACTTTCTCCGATAAATTCGGCAATTTCTTTTGCTAACACTTTAAACGTTGGCTCGTTTGCAATGTCTTCATCGTAAATGCCATGAATTAAAGAAGTTTGTAATGGAATTGGCATTTCTGGATTTACACGCCAGGTTTTAACCTCTTCTTTACCGTCTGGATATGCTTTTAAAATCGCAATTTCTACTATTCTATCAGCACCTACATTTATACCAGTAGCTTCTAAATCGAAAAATGCTAATGGACGTTTTAAATTTAATTTCATTTTATTGAATAAGAGAAAGAATACAGCGTCTTACTGCATCGAAAATTATGTTTATCCAAAAGTGCTAAAAAGGATTGATTTGTTTGTAAAACACCGTATTAAATTCGAAATATAATTTTCAAATTATTTCTGAATATTAAATGCTAGCTTTAAATTGCTGCAAAATTTAAAGACGCACTCTATGAAAAAACTAATACTTTTTCTCTTACTATTTTCCGCATATATACCGGTTTTTGCTCAGAACTTTAATTTTGGAGCCATTACCTATGATGATTACGAATTTGACCGAAACAAGCTTGATAGTAATGCAAATGCAATCGTACTCAAAGAATTTGGTACAGCAAGGATAGAGATTGATGATGCTACAGGAAGGCTTGAACTTATTTTCGATTACCATGTAAAAATAAAGATTTATAACAAAGAAGGGTTTGAAAACGCAAATGTCGTAGTGCCTTTATATAAGGATGATTCTCGGGAAGAAACCATCAACGATTTAACCGCATCGACCTTTAACTATACTGACGGTAAGTTTGTTGCAACACCTATGGATAAAAAAGCTATATTTTTCGAGAACCGATCGAAGTATACGAAGCTTTTGAAATTTACGTTACCAAATTTGAAGGAAGGATCAATAATAGAATATAGCTACAGGTTAAAATCTCCAAACCTGTTTAATTTCAAAACATGGGAGTTTCAGTGGAAAATACCAAAGGTCATCAGTGAGTATCTGGTTTACATTCCTGGTATTTACAATTACAATGTTTCCCTTAGGGGTTATCAAAAGCTAAGCGATCAAAAGGTCGAGTTAGCTAAAGAATGTTTGCGCATTAATGGGGCAAATATAGATTGCTCCAAAATTACTTACCTGATGAAAGATATACCCGCATTCATTGAGGAAGATAACATGACCGCTCCAAGTAATTTTAAATCGGCTATTTATTTCGAACTTTCTGATGTTACCAATCCGTCCGGGGGCAAAACATCATACACGAAAACATGGAAAGATATTGATTACGAGCTTTCCAGTGATAAATCGTTTGGATCACAAATGAAGCGTAAGGATATGTATAAAGACCTTATCCCTTCTATAATTAAAGATTCGCCAGACGATTTGACTAAAGCGAAAGCCATTTTAAACTACATTAAAAAACAAATTAAGTGGGATAACTATTACGGAATTTATTGTGCGGAAAACATCAAGAAATCCTTCGATAACAGATCGGGAAACGTCGCTGATTTGAATTTAAATCTAATTGCTGCACTTTCTGCTGCAAACCTTGATGCTGAAGCCGTTATTTTATCTACCCGTGAGAACGGCACGATAAATAAACTCTATCCTGTAATCAGCGATTTTAATTATGTAGTTGCCAAATTAAACATTGGCGACAAAAGTTACCTTCTTGATGCTACGGAACCGCTTCTGCCTTTCGGTTTGTTGCCTTTGCGCTGTATGAACGATCAAGGCAGGGTTATTAACTTGAAAAAACCATCTTATTGGATCGATTTAAAGGCTAGCCAGAAAACGGTGACCAATTACATTTTAAATGGAAAACTGACTAACGAGGGTAAAATAGCGGGTACACTTACTACCATTTATCAAGGTTACGCCGCTTTTGCCAAAAGGAAAGAAATTAAAAGATACACCTCCACTGATGAATTTGTAGAAAAACTGGACGAACGGTTGGTTAAAATAAAGATTTCCGACCCTGTAATTAGCAATTTAGACAGTGTAGAAAATCCACTCACAGAAAAGTACGAAATAGAGTTTACCATGAACGATGGAATAAATAAAAATGAGTTTTATTTAAGTCCGTTTTTTATTAACGCTATTTCTAAAAACCCTTTTAATTTAAATATTAGAACTTATCCTGTTGATTTGGGTGCAGCATCTGATGAAAGGATTATCATCAATATCGAACTGCCAGCAAAGTATAATTTAGTAGAGAAACCAAAAAATCTGGCTATTGCCTTACCCAACGGCGGTGGTAAGTATTTGCTGCAAACACAATTGGATAACAACAACTTGTCATTGAGCCAGATTTTGCAATTTAACAATGCTGTTTATCAACCTGATGAGTATCCCTTTCTAAGGGAATTTTATAGTAAAATAATCCAAAATCAAAAGGTAGAATATTTATTAAGGAAAGGCGAATAATATGAAATGCAAACTTAGTATACTATACCTTATTACCTTTATTAATGCTGCTTTTTCACAGGATAATTACGATGTTGATTTAATCCCCGGAACACTCAAAAACAGAGCTAACTCTTGTATCAGAAATGAGGAAATATTAGTTGATATGCGTTCGCCGGAAAACGTATTGTTAACCGTAAAGAAAGCGATTACTGTATTTAACGAAAATGGAGAAGATGAAGCAAGGCTGGTATTAAATTATGATAAAAATACCGCTATAAAAACAATAAAGGGTGAAGTTTACAATGCTGTTGGTAAACCAATAAGCAAGTTTACGCAAAATAACTTTAGTGATGTAAGTGCAGCAGATGGGTTTTCCTTGTTTGTAGATAGCCGCGTAAAGCATTATCTGCCGAATGTGAATCAATATCCGTATACCATCGTTTACAATTATGAAATTCGTAATAAACAGAATTTAATTATTCCCAGATGGGTCCCAAAGCCTGGCGATGATGTTTCGGTGGAAAAAAGTTCATACACATTTATCTGTAAACCAACTGATGAGGTGCGCATAAAAACTGTAAATTATGCTATGGAACCAGAGGTTTTTACAGATGAAAAGCAAAAAAAAATGGTATGGAAAACCAGCAATATCTTAGCTGTTAAAAGTGAACCTTTTAGTCCTAACCCCGAAACTTATAGAACAAGCATTCAAGTTGCACCCAAACAGTTTACTTATTACAACCACAAGGGTAGTTATCAAAATTGGGTGGAGTTGGGGAAATGGGTTTATGATGATTTGATTAAACAGCGAAATACCTTGCCGCCAGCTACCATAACCATGGTGAAAGATTTGGTAAAGGATAAAAAAACTGATAAAGATAAAGCCAGAAAAATTTATCAGTATTTGCAGGATAAAACACGATACATCAGTGTTCAAATTGGTATTGGTGGTTTGCAGCCTATTGCAGTAAGTGAGGTCGATCGTTTAGGATATGGAGATTGTAAAGCACTTGTAAACTACATGCAAAGTATGTTGAAAGCTATTGATATTGAATCCTATTATTGCGTAGTGGAAGCTGGAAGCGAAAAGATTAGTCTTGACCCTCAATTTGCCGATATGGCTCAGGGTAATCACATCATTCTCTGTTTACCACTTAAAGGCGATACGACCTGGCTGGAATGTACGAATCAAAAAATTCCCTTTGGGTTTTTAGGAGATTTTACGGATGACCGGCTGGTATTTGCCTGTACTCCTGAAGGCGGAAAATTACTTAGAACACCTAAACTAAGTGCACAAAATAATCTTCAGATAAGAAAAGTAAATTTGAGTCTTAGTGATGATGGTACAGCTCTAGGAAATATGCAGACTGTTTTTTCGGGCGCCCAATACGATAATCATGAATCCAACATCGAAAAATCAATAACCGAGCAACTGAAAGCACTTAAAATTTGGTATAATCTTGATCATATAGATTTCCAAAACATCACTTACTTAAGAGATAAAACTGATAACCCGAAGATTACAGAAGATGTTAAAGTTAAAATCCGTCAATATGCGCCAGTCGAAAACAATAAGATGTATCTACAATTAAATACTTTTAATATATCGAGAGGTGTTCCGGAAATAAAAATAAGAAAGCTTCCTGTTTATATAAATAGAGGCTATACTGATGAAGACACTATCACTTATTCGATTCCAGAAAACGTATTAGCTGATTTTATTTTACCGATGAATAAAAAACTGGAAAGTGATTTTGGGTCTTATGAATCGAAGGTAACTGTTGAGGGTAGAAAAATCATTTACTACAGAAAAATCAAAATTAACGACGGAACATTTCCTTCCGAAAAATATAGCTTATTCGCAAAGTTTATGACCGACGTAAATACTTTCGATAATTTGAAGTTGATCCTTAACTTAAAAAAATAATACCCAAGGCGATCCCAACAATCATAATTAAGTACATTAGAATTTCTGTACTTGCAAAGCGTTTATACTTTGTCCAGAAGGAATAATCGTGGTCTTGATTCTGCATTTTTTTCATTTAAGCAGCAAAACTAACAAATTGGATTAAGATTCAGGTTGAAAAGTAGTAATCTGTTTAGCCATGCCCTTAAACAATACAATATGAAATGGCCACATGGCGTACCAATACATTCTTCCCCATAAACCTTTCGGCCTGAAGGTAGCAATTTGCGATAGAAACGCCTGGCCATGAAATTCTACCAGTTTGAATTCTAGCCAAGCTTCACCAGGCACTTTCATTTCGGCATAAAGTAATAATCGTTTATTCTTTTTGTCGGCTAAAAGCACCCGCCAGAAATCAAGCACATCACCAGCTTGAAGATCAATATTACTGGTTCTGCCTCTGCGTGTGCCTACGCCGCCGAAAATTTTATCTAAAAAGCCTCTTAGCTGCCAAAGCCAGTCCATAAAATACCATCCTCTACTCCCGCCGATGCTCCAAATATTATCAAAAACCTCTTCCGCCTTGCGTTCAAAAGGCATTTTTACCTTATATTCCAACGTGCCGTTTTGTGGAACTTTAATTTGATCCATAAAATCGGTTTGCAGGTAGCCTCTATTTAAGGCATCTTTCCAGCTTGAAACTATAGAATTTTGATCGATTTTTTCAAAAGCCAAATGCAAAGCCTGGGCATAGGTTAAGCATTGCCGCGGCACCACATCTTTAATCCGGTCATCTTTACAAATGACTTCGTTTTTCATGCTATCAACCAAGCTTTTTGCCAGTGAGTAAGGTACAGGTGTAATTAAATTCAACCATAAAGATGATAATCGTGGAGTAAGTACCGGTACGGTGATAATCCACCTTTTGAGGCCGCGTTCCTTTGCATAACCCAACAACATATTTTTATAAGTTAAAATATCCGGACCACCGATATCAAACGTTTCATTAAATGCTTCTTGGTTATGGAGAACACCTGTTAAATAGCCCAATACGTCGCGAATACCGATAGGCTGGCATTTTGTTTTTACCCATTTTGGAGCCACCATTACAGGAATTTTCTCTGTTAGATCTCTGATAATTTCGAAAGATGCACTGCCAGAACCGATAATAATTGCAGCTCGTAGTATGGTACACGCAATACCTGAAGATTTCAATTCGTCTTCTACCGCCAGGCGTGAGCCTAAATGTTTGGATAAATGTTCATCGTTTGCAATACCAGTAAGATAAATGATCTGCTTACACTTTGTTTTTTTTATTGCGTTAGCGAAATTTTCTGAAGATTTTTTCTCTAAATCAGAAAACCCTTCGTCGCTTGACGACATGGAGTGAACCAGGTAATAAGCTGCATCAACATCATCCGGAATCTCATTTAAAGAATCTGGATTTAATAAATCACCATTGATAATCTGAACCTGATCCACCAAGTCAGATTGTGCCGCAAATCTTCTGCTATCACGCACCATGCAAACAACCTGATGCTTCGCATCCAATAATAAAGGGAGTAATCGTGTACCAATGTATCCGTTTGCGCCAGTGAGCAGTATTTTCATCAAGTGATTATTTATTTCACAACACCTTAAAAACTGTTTTGTTATTTCTTTTCCAATTGATTTAAAAGAATTTGTATTCCACTAAGCTATAAAATAAATACATAAGTCATTTGAAGGTCAAACAATCTGTATTATTAAAGCTACACTGTTTTTTGGACAACATTTGGTTTAATCTATCGTATATGTAGTATTAAACCAAACATCCCTGTATGAATAAATACATTTTATGCTTTGTTTCCATAATTTTAGTATGTGTTGCTCTTATTGGAACAAGTTTTAAAGCAGCTGATCAATCCCAATCTCAACCTTTAATAAACTTTGCAGCAGATAGCGTTTATAACCAGTACATTTTGGATTTATATCAAACGGCCGATTTGGATTCGGCTGGTTTGAGTGAGCAGGTATTTGAGAAAGCATTGACCGGTTATTATAATATGAAATATTCTGGCTTATTGCATGACAAATCAGTGCTAACCATCGCAGATTTTGATCAGGAAAGTCGTAAAAAGCGCTTGTATATTATTGATATAGATAAAAAGAAACTAATTTTAAATACATGGGTGGCGCACGGCCAGAATAGCGGTGGGGATAAACCCTCTAATTTTTCGAATATTCAGAATTCGAACCAAAGTAGTTTAGGTTTTTATCTTACTGGAGAAATATATTTTGGGAAACATGGCAGATCTTTAAAGTTAGACGGAATGGATCAGGGTTTTAATAGCAAAGCCAGAGATAGAGCGATTGTTATACATGGGGCAGATTATGTGTCGCAAGAAACCATAAATAAACTGGGTAGATTAGGAAGAAGTCAAGGCTGTCCTGCTGTGCCCACTAAACTCGCCAATAAAGTAATTGACGCCATTTCAGATCGGACAGTTTTATTTATAAATAGTTCAGAACACACTTATCAGTCTTCTCTTTTAAACGAAACACTAGCGGCTAATGCAGCTTTAAATCAAAATAATATGATGGCTGCCCAAATGGATTAGTACATTTTGAGGTTGGTGTTATTTAAATTTTTAGGGAGCATCTTAACAAATATTGGTTTAAACCGGGCCAAAAAATCCCATACCCAACGGTTGCTGTCTTTTTCCTTTTCGCCGCAGTCTACAATTTCTGCTCTCACCAGTAACTTCTTTACAAAATTGTTCAGAGGTTTTATTTTAATAACGCTATTAAACTTTAACCCTACATAATCGCAGTAAACATGTACCAATATTTCAACAATTAGCGAGTCATTGGAAATGATTAAATCCTTATGAAACAGATTTTTGTAATTACTCTTAATCGTTTGTGCTAATAAATTAAATCTTTCGTTAACGTTTCCATTCAAAAAGCGCCACAATTCAGCATCACTATATACGCGAATTATGCCCGGTTGCAAATCAACTTTTATCCTGCATGCTACTAATTCGTAAATCTGTTCCATTTTTTAATATTGGATTTAAAAATTGATTTATTGTTACTAAACGATGTATTCCAAACAGCTTGACGCCGAAAATGTTTAAGTTCAGCTGGTTACCCTGTGAGTAAAATTTTAGCGGTTGAAAGGAATATTTTAGTCATCTTTGAGCTTGAAAAATATGCCTAATTAATGAAGATAGTTATTGCCGAAAAGCCCTCTGTTGGTCGTGAACTTGCTAAAGTTTTCGGAGCAACAACCCGTAAAGATGGATATATCGAAGGTAAAGGATATTCATTTACCTGGGCTTTCGGACACCTGCTTCAATTGGCACCTCCCCAAGATTATGGTTTTATTGGTTGGAGAAAACAACATTTACCGATGTTGCCAGCTAAATTTAAGTTAGCGGTAAGAAAGGTAAAAACCAAAGACGGTTTTATAGAAGATCCGGCAGTTAGAAAACAGTTGGACACCATTAAGCGCCTGTTTGATGAAGCGACCGAAATTATTGTTGCAACCGATGCCGGGCGGGAAGGCGAATTAATTTTTAGATATATTTATTATTATCTGAAATGTAAAAAGCCTTTCAAACGACTCTGGATATCATCTCAAACGGATGAAGCTATAAAAGACGGCTTTAGAAACCTAAAGCCTGGCACAGATTACGATACCTTATTTAATTCGGCACATTGTCGCTCAGAATCTGACTGGTTGGTGGGGATGAACGCCACACAGGCTTTAAGCATCTCGGCCGGGAACAGAAGCGTATTATCTTTGGGCAGAGTACAAACCCCAACGCTGGCAATGATTTGTGCCCGGTTCCTGGAAATTAAAAATTTTGTTCCCCAAACTTATTACCAAATAGCCATCCAACTGATCAAGGATGAGCAGCAATTTAAGGCGGTATCTACCTCAAACTATAAGGATAAAGAAGAAGCCGAAAAACTTTTTGCATTGGTAGAAGATGTAGCTTCTGATTTTGCCACGGGAGGAAACATCACAGCCGTGGAAGCTAAACCCCGTAAAGAACCACCGCCCCTTTTGCACGATTTGAGTAGCCTGCAACAGGAAGCAAATAAGAAGAAGGGATTTACCGCCGACCAAACCTTAAATATTTTGCAAAATTTATACGAGAGTAAATTGGTATCCTATCCACGTACCGGATCAAGGTATATTGGCGATGATGTTTTTGCTGGTGTTCCAACGTTAATTTCGAAATTTACTAATCATCCTGATTTTGGTAAACAAGCACAGTTTCTTCAAACGGCTAGCCTAAATAAAAGAAGTGTAAACGCTAAAAAGGTAACCGATCACCATGCCGTATTGCCCACCGGCGAAGAAGCCTATGGTTTAAGCAGTGATAAACAAGCGGTTTACGATATGGTTGTTGGGAGGATGATTGAAGCCTTTCACCAGGAATGCCTTAAGGAAATTACCAAAATTACTATCCAGTCGGGTTTAACTTTCATTGCTAATGGAACCGTTATCCGCTCTGCAGGATGGCGCTCGGTTTTTAACGAAACCGATGAAGATAAAAAAGATGAAGACAATGCGGCGCTGCCTAAAGTTGTTGTAGGTGAGCAATTGCCTATTTTAGAAAAGTCTTTGCTCGAAAAACAGACTAAACCAAAAGCCATGTACAACGAAGCTTCGTTATTAAAGGCACTTGAAACCTGTGGAAAAGAAATTGAGGATGAGGAATTGCGTTATGCCATGAAAGACAGTGGCTTGGGTACCCCAGCAACACGGGCTTCAATTATTGAAACTTTAATTACCAGAGAATATATTGTACGCGAAAAACGTAATTTGTTGCCCACTAATAAAGGCTTAGCAGTTTACGAAGTGGTAAAAGACAAGCAAATTGCACAAGCTGAATTAACCGGACAATGGGAAAAGCGATTGGAAGAAATTCGATCGGGATCTTCTGTGGCTGATTTTAAGTCGGAAATTACGGAATACACTAAAATGATTACCAACGAATTATTAATTGCGGGAGCCAGTATTTCTGGAAAGCTAGACGATAAAAAACTAGAGAAAGCTTAATTGAAAGCTTTTTAACACTTGCTCAAACGAGATACCCATGTTTTCATCTTTTTGGATGAAACCTATCGCCCCTGCATCTTTATATTGTTGCTGTAAAGTAGCCTTATCGTTACCTGTAAACATGCATACCTTAATTTGAGGTTAGATGGCATGAACTTTTCCTATGGTTTCAGGGTTACTATGTCCTCTTGGCATATTGATATCCAAAAGCAAGAAATCGAACTGGGTTTGATTTAGCAGCTCAAATGTATCTGGTAAATTAGTAGTTTCAGTGATAGTTGGGTTATCAAGAAATTTTTTAAAAAGATCTTTCATAACCGTCCTCATCAAATCACTATCATCTGCAATTAAAACTTTAATTCCTACTTTCATTTCCATTAATTATTAAACCATCATCTTTTACAATGAGATTTATATAACACAGTCTTCTACCTTGATGGTTTGAGGGAATTTTAAAGCGATAAAATAAATCCAGGATGATTTACTCAAATGTAATAATTTATACGCAAAATAAATTACCTAACATGTTAGCTATTTATAAATTCCCAAGCGCTATGGTAGGCACCCAATTTGTCGGCATATTCAATAAAGTCTGCATAAAATTTGGCCTTTGATAATGTTGCACTATCTCCTATTACTACCAATTTCTTTCTGGCCCTGGTCATAGCCACATTCATTCTTCTGGTATCTGATAAAAACCCAATTATTGCATCGGAATTGCTTCTGGTTAAACTGATATAAATAATGTCTCTTTCCTGCCCCTGAAAACTGTCTATTGTATTTACCGAAATGTTATTTTTTAGGGGAATTAAAGCTTGATTTTCTTCAACTAAGGTCTTTATAAATTGTACCTGTTGTTTATAAGGTGAGATAATTGCTATTGATGGAAAATTATCAATCTTTTTGGAAGTGACTTCTTGCACAAATGAGGTGAGATGATTAACTAAAAAAGCAGCTTCATCAGGATTTATGGTACTTGTGCCATCTAGTTTTTCATCAAAACTGCAGCCCGCAGTGTCGACATAAATAAGCGGTTCGTCATCGTCAAAAATTAAATGATTTGCAACAGAATGATGAGCATTTAATTGGTTCTGATAAAAAACTTTAGAGGAATAACCCATAATGTTCTGATGCATTCGATATTGTTCTTTCAAAAGCACAACTGACTCAGGGTGAATGTTGATCAACTTTTCTAATAAAGTTTTTCTTAAGCCATTACTTCCGGCTTCTTGGGATTTTATTGTCGGTGAAAGCTGAAAGTGATCTCCTGCAAAGATTATCTTCTCTGCTTTTAAAATTGGTATCCAGCAGGCGGGTTCTAATGCCTGGCCAGCCTCGTCAATCACTACAGTATTATACTTTAAATTGCGGACGCTGTAATGGTTTGCACCAACTAAGGTTGCAGTGATAATTTGTGCCTTATCAAACAAATGATCACTAATATACTGTTCTATTTTTTCTACTTCTTTCCCTATTTTATGCGCCTCATTAAATAAAGCTTTTCGTTGTTCTCTTTCAGCCTTTCCGAAACTTCGCTTATACTTATGGGCCATGTTCTTATATTCGTTGGCCTGTTTTTTTAGCGATTTAATGGTTTTCATATCCGGATGATCAGCCATTTTGTGTTCTAGAGTCGAGGTTAATAGTCGTTCTGAAACCCGAGCTGGGTTACCTATACGGATGGTATTTAACCCCTCCAGCGCAAGTTTCTCTGTTAATAAATCAACGGCAGTATTGCTAGGGGCAACTACTAAAATCTTTTGATTATTATGCTTGATTAATGATTTTATAGCATGAACTAGTGTAGTCGTTTTTCCTGTACCAGGAGGACCGTGAACAATTGCTAAATGATTAGCGGTGACAATTTTATTTACCGCAAGCCTTTGCGAACCATTTAAGGTGCTAGGGATGACAAACTCTTCCTCAATCTGAAACGATGGTTTCTCAGCTGTAATCAATATCCTGATCAGCTTATTTTCTGAGTCATCTTCGGCAAGGACTGAAGCTCGTTTCAATGCGTTTTGCATTTCATCGTAGCTATTGTTGTCGAATAATAAATCGACACCGAGTTTACCATCTCTTGTCCAATCTGGTAATTCATCAACCCGAAAGTTGATTTTCATTCTAGTGCCCGTTTGGTGGGTAATTATTCCTTCTAGCTGATCTACCTTTGGATCATGATTGGAGAATAACACAACAGAAGATCCAAATCTAAATTGATGAGAAAAATCTTGATGTGTTGTACGTTCTACCTCCACAGTTAAATAATCGCCCCTTCCGATCTCATTATGTCGGATAGCAATTGGATACCAGGTAAGCCCAAGGGAGCGGCGATCGGCAGGCGAAGTATTTTCTGTAAGCTTTAGATAGGATTGCAGATCTGCCTCACGCTCTGTATTAAGGAGATCTTGAAGCTTTTTAAAATAGTCTTTTAGCAACGGATAAGATTAAAGAAAATAAGTGAATATATAATTAATGAGGCTAATTTGCAATTACAACACCAATTCATGATGGAGCCTCATCATCGTTTCATAAGGGTCTGTGGCAAAACCAGGGTGTACCTTTGAGCATTGAATTACAGTACTTCTTGTGGCAGTAAGCCATCTAAAACGGGAGGCCTGATCATATTGACCAATCGGACCAGCATTTTTTGCGCCTATGCTAATTCGTTCAAACGCAGAAAGATTTGCCTGTACTTCGTCAATATCGATTTTAGCTGAAAAAGCAATTAATTTAACTTTATCAACAATGAAAACGCTTTGCAAGAATTTCTTTTTTGCACAGAAAAGAATAATGCCCACATTAATAAATTCTTCACGCTCTACCCTAGGCATAACACGAATCACGGCATACTCAAATAAGAATTTCTCTTGCATGCTGCGCTTCTTTTAAAAATAGTTCAGAATTTGCTAAACGGGTTTCCAGAAAATACGAGTAGGCATTCCTGTGTGCTGTATTGCTTTCAAAGTTAGTCTCCCCTTCCAACCAATCATCCGGAATTAAGTTGATAACTGCCTGAATTTTTTCTGGATTTAAGATTGATTTAAATTCCTGATCAACAACATCTAACTCAGATGCCCAAGGCAATAAAACATGGTCTTTTACCAGAAAAAACGGCCTCGTAGCCTGTTCTTTCCAGTTTTGCCATGAATGATGAAAATATAGCGATGCGCCATGATCGATGAGCCAGAGTTCCTTGTGCCAAATAAGCATATTGGTGTTGCGGCATGTACGATCCATATTGGTTAAAAAACAATCTAACCACACAATTTGCGAGGCCAGTTTGGCATCAACAGTGGTAACTGTTGGATCAAAAGTTACGGCACCTGATAAGTAATGAAGTGCGAGATTTAAACCGACACTTGCTTTTAGTAAATCTTGAATTTCTTCATCCGGCTCGGTTCTTCCAAATGCCTCATCCAGATTAGCAAAAACTAATTCCGGAACCCGTAAGCCCAAAATTCTTGCTATTTCGCCACCAATTAGCTCGGCTATTAATGCCCTGGTGCCCTGGCCGGCGCCACGAAATTTTAATACGTATAAGAAATTATCGTCGGCTTCAGCAATTGCGGGCATTGATCCGCCCTCTCGCAAAGGCGTAACATACCGCGTAACACTAACCGTTCTTAGTTGAATTTCATTCATAAGCTTAATTAGCGTAACAATATATAAATAGGTCACGTGCTAACCCTCGCCACAAATTTAGAAGATTTATATTAATATCATTAACCTATATGGTCAATTAATCATGCCCTAGATAAGCATTGCCTGCCGGCGTCATCACGGCTGTCCATTGTATAGCTTCCCTGTTAATTTTAACTAAGCCCATACTTTCCAATACCTCATAATCATCTTCCATCCCGCCTAAAATTGGAGAACTTACTTGCTGATTGATAACCTCTAATAGAGATACAATTTCTGATCTTTCCATAATTATGGTTTTTGAATTAATAAACAGTTGTAGCATGAAAATGTTTACTTCGGGATCTAAACATTTTCGATGGTTGAAGGTTGTATTTAAAATTAATTCAATTTCATGGAACCACACATCTATTACATTTTTGTTTTAGCGCTCCCCGTAGCTTGCATCGCCTGGACGGTTACCAAAGAAGAAATTTTTAGAGAGGCGAGAGAATTTTGTGTTGATCGATCTAAAAATTGCGACAAGCTAATCAAGCGGAAATTTTTTTATGTGTTCACTTGCGAATATTGTTTCAGCCACTATATCACCTTGATTATCCTGTTGATTACCAAATACACGCTTATCTATCCAGATTGGAGAGGATATATCATAGCGTTCTTTGCAATTGTTTGGATTGCAAATGTATACATGAGCCTATACAATATTATAAGAATTGACTTAAAGAAAGAGAAAATTCGAGCAGCCAAAGAAGAATCAGAACTTAAGGGAGAGTAAAAATTTGGGTTAAGAAAATACTTTTTATGCCATCATCCGTTATAGATCATCTTAGTTATAATCCAGAAGCGAAAGCACTCAATATCACTTTTGTCTCTGGAATGGTTTATCAATATGAAGGTGTGCCGCAGAAGGTATTCGAAATGTTCAAGGCCGCCAGATCAAAAGGCAAATATTTCAATTATTATATCAAAGAACATTACTCATTTAAAAAACTAGCAAATGCCTGAAGGACCATCAATTGTGATATTAAAAGATTTAGTAGCTGGACTGCACTTAAGAAAACCTGAGGTTTTGGAAGTGATAGGAAATGTGGCGACTATTGATAAAGACCGGCTTTTGCATCGAAAGGTTAATGATTTCAAGAGCTGGGGAAAACACTTTTTAATTTGTTTTGATGATTTTACTGTCCGTATTCACTTCATGCTTTTCGGAACATATTTAATAAATGATAGTAAAAAAACACCAGTTAAACTGGGACTCTCCTTTAAAAATGATCAGCTAAATTTCTACACATGTAAAATTGACCTACTTGAGGGCGATATTAACGAACATTACGATTGGAAATCTGATGTTATGTCTAAATCATGGGATCCCAAACTGGCACTAAAAAAGTTGAAAGAAACCGCATCTTCCTATATCTGCGATGTATTATTAAATCAAAAGATTTTTGGAGGCGTTGGCAATATCATAAAAAACGAAGTGTTATACAGAACTAAAGTTCATCCGCTTAGTAAAATTGAAGATATTCCTCTAACTAAACTTAAAGAGATTATTAATGAAAGCCAGCGATATAGCTTTGATTTTCTGGATTGGAAAAAGGAAAATACATTGAGTAAACATTGGGAGGTGTATCTGCAGAAGAAGTGCGCTGCAGATCATCAGGTTACTAAACAAGAACTCGGGAAGACACACAGGCAATGTTATGTATGCGATTTTTGTCAGAGAAATTATTCTAAAAAATAATTTCTCTGACAAAATACAGATGCTTCTCTTTGTATTTCTTAAGAACGACAGCGAACTATAATCTTAAAGTAAAAGAATTGTTAAACTTTTAGGAATTATATAAACTACTTCTATATTTGTCCTCGAGAGCGTTAATTTAGATACGGGTATATGGCTTAGGCTGTATGCCCGTTTTTATTTTCAGCGAATTCCATATGCTGAATTACTTTTTCTAGGCATATTTTCAGCCAAATCGTATAGTTTTCTGGGTTATATTCAATATCTTTTTTCAACAGATCGAGGTTCATGTATTTAAAATCCATCACCTCTTCCAGATTGATTACGGGCTTCTCATTAGATCTGCCAAAAAAAACATGATCAAGTTCATGTTCAGTCAATCCATCTTCGAATTTAACTTTATAAAGAAAGTTAAAAGCATAACTCAAATCACAGCTCATTCCCATTTCTTCACCTAACCTTCTTTGCGTGGCTTCGAGATTGCTCTCGCCTTCCCGAGGGTGACTGCAGCAAGTGTTAGTCCACAACCCACCGGAATGGTATTTTCCCTCGGCCCGTTGCTGCAATAAAAGCTCATTGTTATCATTAAAGATAAATATGGAAAACGCCCTATGCAGAGCACCTTTTTGATGGGCTTCTAATTTCTCCATTTTACCTTGCGATATATCATTTTGATCAACTAAGATTACGTGTTCTTCCATTAAACTAAATCACATTTAATTTATGGCGAATCATAGAATCGAACATTAAACCAATCTTATGGTGGTTAGGTATTCTTATTCTTTCAGTCATAATTTTCTCTGCGCTCAATCCCTTTATTTTGTTAAATAACTTTTTATAATAGATATATGATAAATAAACGCCATTTCTCGAACTTAATGGGAGCATCTTAATGCCAACCAAAGACTCATTAAACTCCTCCTCTATTTCTTGCTCAATTTTTCGTTTCTCGTTATCACAGAACGCCGCTAAATTCACATTAGGAAAATAATTCCTGTTCAAAGCCTGATGATCTGCTTTCACATCCCTCAAAAAATTAACTTTTTGAAAGGCAGAACCAAGCTTCATCGCATAAGGCTTAAGTCTATTATACTCGTTTTCATCGCCATTGGTAAACACTTTTAAGCACATAAGCCCTACTACTTCCGCTGAACCCAAAATATATTCATCATATAAATCTTGCGTGTATAATTTGTCCTCTAAATCCATTTCCATACTTCTTAGAAAAAGACGAATGAGTTCATGATCAATCTTAAACTCATTAACTACTTTCTGAAAAGAATTAATCACAGGATTTAAGCTGATGCCTAACTGGATAGATTCGAAGGTGTCCTGTTTAAATTTTTCAAGTAAATACTTTTTATCAAAATTATGAAAGCTGTCAACAATTTCATCCGCTAAACGAACGAAACCATATATAGCATAAATGGGTTGGCGCAACTCTTTACCTAAAAAATAGATTCCAAAAGAAAAACTGGTACTATAACTAGTGGTGGTGAGTTTACTACAATTGGCCGATAGTTGATCGAAAATTTCTTTCATGTTAAATAGGGATTTGTATTGATTTTTCGAACTCATCAAGCGATTTAAACCAATTGATATGATCAATATTTTTTAGTTTTTCTATAACTGTTGCATTTCCTGCCAGATGAATTTTAGCAGTTTTGCACTTATTAGTGAGGTTAAGGATATATTTATTTGTTGATTCTTCTGCTCTTGATTTAACCATGAAAAGCAAAACATGATCAATATTTATCGTAGAAATTACAGCGCTTACAGAATCTAATGGTGTTCTATTGCCTAAAAAAATAACATTGTGATTATTTAGTTTTAGCAGGTAGTAAGCGAAAATTAAACCGATGTCATGGTCTTCATCTTCCGGTAGAAAAAGTAGCCAGGTAGCAGTATCCTGGTTAGTGGTACTTATTTTATCGATTTGGGAAAAGAGTTTTTGTCTAATGATGTTGCTGATAAAATGTTCGTGGGCAGGACAAATATCATCTTTTCTCCACATCAATCCTAAACGAACAAGTAAAGGGTATGTTACCCTTCGGTAGGTATTGGTAATACCCATTATCTGCAGGCAATCGTTGAGTAGATTGTTAAAAGCTAAGTGATTAAATTCTAAACCAAACTTGATTAACCTTGAAAGATAGAACTCGGCCAGATCATCGTCAGATTGATGCTCGTATTGTTGATCCAAAAGATCTTCTATTTCTTCATTGGAGAGACTACAGATTTTTGAAATTTTTAAACCAACTTGATTTAAGCTAACGATGTTTAATAGCTTTACAAGCTGTTCATCATCATACAATCTAGTATTGCCTTGCGATCGCATAGGCTTCAGAGCATTATACCTTTGTTCCCAAATCCTGATGGTGTGGGATTGTACGCCCGAAAGCTGCTCTAGATCTGAAATGGTATAAGTCATTTTTGTTTAAATATATTCAATAAAATCTAAACAAAAAGAAAGTCGAATAGTTTTTTTCTATCCAAAACAAAATTTACAATTTGGAAGCACAAGAATGGCAAGGCAACTCCGTTGAAATGCTCAGTCGAAACTAGCGAATTTTAGCACTCGAAACGCTAATTAAAACTCAATTGTAGGCTCGCTCAGTTAGCAGAACCCCACTCTCTCCATTTCCCGTAACAATGGTGTGAACATGTTTATATGTTTGACTAAAAAAATCATAACCATGTTCCATTGTTTCTATCGAAACCGATTTAATTGGGTATTTCCGATTGGTTTGAATACACAGTAAATTACCATTAGCAAGCAAAAGGAAATCACAATCATACCCTAACTCTTGCAATTCAATCACTTTTCTGGTGATAGATTTATTCAACGTAGTAGTGATGGCGGTTCTGTTTTTCATAGAAATGTATTTTAGGCAGATAATTACTGATTTTTATTTAGAAATCATCTTAAGATTATTACGGTTTTAAATCCGAAATATTATCAAATGGTCAATAAATTGTAAATCACATCAATCATTTATGTTAAAACTACATATTTATTATTATTAATCGCATATTTATACCTCTAATAAAATTTATGTGCTTGCAGTTTATTAATTCATATCCGTGAAATTAACACTACACAATTAAATCTACTACTTGCCAATACATTATAAATTATTTTTCGATTTTATCACTCTAAATTGTATTTTGCAGCATCTAAAACTCACAAAATGTCTATAAGTTGCATCGCCATTGATGACGATCCCCATTCCTTAGAAAATCTAATTGCTTACATGGAAAAGTTGCCCGAACTGGAGTTAGTTCAAACTTTTACTGAACCGCTGCAGGCATTGGCAGAAATATCTATGGCAAATCCTGTTGATATTATTTTCATAGACGTAGAGATGCCGGCACTTTCTGGTATTGAGCTCGCTGGCTTATTGAGGCAAAAGGCTAAGCATCTTATCTTTACAACAGCTCATCCGAGATATGCATTAGATGCTTTTCGAGTTGAGGCAGACGCTTACCTATTGAAGCCCTACTCTATTCTTAACTTCACCAAAACCATTAACAACTTATTTCCTACTGGTAAAACCGACCATCAAACTTTATCCATATTTAATGACCATTACTTTTACATTCCATTACATAATGAAAATGACGAATTAGTAAGAGTAAATTTTGAGGATTTGATTGCTGTCGAGGATCATAAACACGATATTAATTTTATTACTACGGAGCTATCTATATCAAGTGCAAAAATAAACTTCGCGAAGATGATTAATATGTTGCGATCGCACCCAGGTTTTATTCAGATTAGTACCGATACAATCATTTCTAAAAAGCACATTAAAAGTGTTTTAGGTAACCAGATTTTGCTTGCTAGCGGCGTTTTGTACACAATTGAAGATTCGCACAAATTGCTTTTTACCGAATTTGCAAATAACAATTCTTTGAAAGATAGCTGATAATTGATTCCATCGGGAAATTTAATTTAAGTTTTTAATAGCGGTTAAAACATTCCTGATGTTTCTTTGTATTAGGGATAGTCTATTTTTTATTAATTGAAGATCCGTTTTGAAAAGAATATTAGTTGTTGATGATGATCCCGATATTTTGGAGGTTTTTCAGATGGCACTAGAAACCGAGCATTACAGCGTTTACCCTTTATTATCTCCAAGATTTATATTTAAAACAATAAAAGAGTTTATGCCAGATTTAATTATTCTGGATATTATGCTGAACGGAATGGATGGCAGAGCAGTTTTCAAAGAGCTAAGACTAAATCCTGAAACAGAAAATATCCCGGTAATAATGGCCTCTGCCCGTTATGATGAAAATTACATCGTCTCGCAAAAACTAAATCCGGATGATTATTTAGTTAAACCTTTTAACATTTCAGATTTACTGCGAAAAGTAAATAAGCTAATTGCTAATTAAAAAACCATATATGAACTCAAGATTACTAACCCCGATTATATTGCTTTGCGCCGCAATATCAATGAAAGCTAGCGCACAAAGTAACCGTCCTGATAAACTTTATTCTATGAGTGGAATTGGTTTTGCATTCCCGATGGGCGAAACAGCAGATTACTTTAAACCTAAATTCTCAACTTCCCTTGGGGTAAATTTAGCGGTAGGTAACGGAGGCTTTTTCGTTTATCCAAAGGTGAGTTTACATGCTTTTACATTTAACCAACAGATCGCCGACCCCGGTTACACTTATACCATTCAGAAAGGCAGATCAACTACTTATTTATTAAACATTGCCTTAGGGTATCGTAAAATAGTAGATAAATGGGCTTTTTATGGATTCGCTGGTGCAGGTGGCGGCTTTATTTTGACTCCTCAAGCTGGTGTTAATGCCAATACATTGCAGGTAAATATGGAAAATAAAACCAATAGCTTAGGTATTGCTGAAGGTGGCGGTGGAATCGAATACAATATCGGCGGCGCCAACTTATTCGTAGAGGCTAGTTATATGTATGGCTTTGGTAAAATTCAAAATCGCGTATTTAATACCGTTCCTGTTAGCGTGGGTATTAAGCCTAATTTGAGTAAATTATTGAGTAAGCTTTAATAAAATATAATAATAGTTAATCAGCGATTGCGTTATTACGTAGTCGCTGGTTTTGTTTTAAAGCATTACTAAAAATGGAAAGACGCTAAAAAAACGATCAAAAAATACCTCAAAATTATTTTCATTACTAAGTATTTTAGTATAGATTTGTCTTTGAAAATTTGCCGATGTTGTACGCAATTGTAGATATAGAAACCACGGGAGGCCACGCCTCTGCAAATGGAATTACTGAGGTAGCCATAAATATTCATGATGAAAATCAGGTGGTAGAATCCTATACAACCTTAATCAATCCAAGGCAATTTATACCTGCTTATATCACCGCTTTAACAGGAATAGATAACGATATGGTAGCAGAAGCACCCTACTTTGAGGATGTCGCATTGCAAATCTACCAGCTTTTGAATGAAAAAGTTTTTGTAGCCCATAATGTTAATTTCGATTATTCTTTTCTTAAACATCATTTAGCGGCTGCGGGTTATGATTTAAACTGCCGTAAACTTTGCACTGTAAGGCTAAGTAGAAAACTTATCCCAGGAAAGGCTTCATATAGTTTGGGCAAACTATGCAGTGCGTTAAATATCTCCATTCAAAATCGACACCGTGCCGGAGGAGATGCCGATGCAACCAGTATATTGTTTAATATGCTTTTAGAAACCGATCACGAAGGTGTTATTGCTGAAATGTTAAAGAAGAGTTCAAAAGAACAGGTTTTGCCTCCACATCTAGATCGTGCTTCAATTTTAAGGTTGCCAAATCAACCCGGCGTATATTATTTCAAGGATAACAAGGGAAAGATAGTTTATGTTGGAAAAGCTAAAAACTTAAAAAAACGAGTGATAAGCCACTTTACTGGCAACAAACCAAATAAGCAAAGACAAGATTTTTTACGTACTATTTATAATGTTGATTATGTAGTTTGCGGCACCGAGTTGATGGCTTTAATTTTAGAAGCGAACGAGATTAAAAGACTTTGGCCAGAAAATAACAGAGCCATGAAACGTTATGAGCATAAGTATGATCTTTATGTTTTTGAAGACCAGAATGGTTATTTAAGGTTGGCGATAGATAAGCACAAGACAAACAATAAATCTCTTCAAAGTTTTAATAGCTTGTTAGAAGGTTACAATTTTTTGAATCAACTAATTGAAAAATATCAACTTTGTGCTAAGCTCTGCTATCTTCAAAAAACGGCTACAAAATGTACGGCACATGATAATGGACAATGCTTTGGCGTTTGTAGCGGCATAGAAACAGTTGCCGTTTACAATAAACGTTTAAATAATGCGCTAGCTGACCTCCAGAGTTTACAGCCCAGCTTCGCATTGGTTGATGACGGACGTGAGGCAGAAGAACTCAGCTGTCTTGTGGTAGAAAATGGAAGATTCTATGGAATGGGATATTTTAAAGATAAAACCTATTTAGCAGATGGCCTAGCTCCTATCAAAAACGACTTGCCAATTTATCAATCCAACAGTTATATTCTTAATTTAATTCTTAATCATGCTGCGGAATTTCCGCAGAAACTATATAAATTGTAATTTAGGCTCTCGAAATTTACGAGCTAATTTTATCAGTTATCTTTCAATCCGTTACCTTTTGATTTAGATATAAAAAGATCTAAAAGCTTAAATTGATGTAAGTTTGCTAAATCAAATCCTTCATGGTAACTCGATTGAAGGTTATTTTAAAAACACATATTATGATATCTCCAGATTCTTTTAGAGAACTTGCCTTGTCTTTTGAAGACGTAGTAGAAACACCAAATGCCAACAAAAACTCATTTAAAGTTGCCGATAAAATCTTTATTACAATTGATAATTCAAACTTAAAAGCAGTTTTTAGATTATCGCCAAAAGATCAAAACAAATTTTCGGATTTAGACCCATCAGCAATCTATCCTGCACAGGCAGGCTGGGGCAAACAAGGATGGACAATTTTTGAATTAAGTTTTATAGAAGACGAAGTTCTTAATGATGCGGTTCGACTTTCTTATTGCGCCGTAGCGCCAGAAGATTTAGCTAAGAAATATAAGAAGAAAGCTGTTAAGAAGTAACAAATTGTCTCAATTCACCCGGTAAATTTTCCTAAATACCATTCTTTTTCTTTTGAAAAACTGATTAAGTTTAATAAAATTTTATAGCTATGATCAAATCACTATGGATAAACCTTCCAGTAAAAGATGTAAAAAAATCGAAAGAATTTTTTACTAAACTGGGTTTCAAATTAAACTTGCAATATGGTGTTCGCGAAGATAGTGCGAGCTTCCTGGTTGGTGATGCAGGTCTGGTTTTAATGCTTTTTAAGAAATCGTTATACGAGGGTTTTGCCGGTAGCGCAGTTTCAGAAAATTTTTCTGGAAACGAGGTATTATTTTCATTCGATGCCGAGAGTCCGGAGGAAGTAGATGATTTGGCTAAAAAAGTGGTGGAAGCGGGTGGTTCTATTTATGGCGAACCTGGTTATAAAGATGGTTGGATGTACGGCTGTGGATTCATAGATCTTGATGGACAAAGGTGGAGCATTTTGTTTATGGATTTCAGCAAAATGCCTTTGGGTTAATTTAAGTCATAAAATCTTAACATATGGATGCTAAACCGCTAATAGTCGAATGCATTTACAATGTGCCAATTGATAAAGTTTGGCAAGCATTAACGGATAATAACCAACTTAAACAATGGTATTTTCAATTGGATCAGTTCGAACCGAGGATTGGATTCAAGTTCGACTTTATTGGTGGTGGCGACGAAGGACCAAAATACCTACATCTTTGTGAGATCATCGAAGTAGATGAAGGAGCTTTAATTGCTTATTCATGGAAATATGATAACTACCCGGGCAACTCTATAGTGAAATGGGAAATCTTTGAACAGGGAAACAATACCAGGCTAAAACTAACCCACACAGGCGTTGAAACCTTTGCCGACAATGGTAAAGATTTTCAAAAAGAAAGTTTTAAAGCTGGATGGAATTACTTTGTAAAGGATGCCTTAAAAAATTTCTTACAAGCTCTATAAATAATTGCTTGCTATTTTAATGCTTTCTTTAGTAGTTCAGCAACAGTTTTGTCCGTTTTGAAGGTAATTGCGTTCACATCCAGTTCACTTATCGCAACCCAACGAAAGGCTTGAAGAATTTCTCCTTCTGCATCGAAATCGTAAATTTTGGTCTTAAATGCAAGTTGTAAAGGTGCCTTTTCTTTAACCAGGTAATACACACTTATCACCTGACTATCGTTAAAAGAAGATTTCTCGTAAAAATCAGTCGTGTAAAAATGTGATAAAACCTCTATCTCAGCATTACATTCTTCCATAAATTCTCGCTTCAGCCCATCAATAAGACCTTCTCCAATTTCTAAACCACCACCAGGGAATTTGCTGAAACGAAAGCCATGCTCCTCTTCATCGCTAATTAGAACCTGTTGGTTAGCATTAATTAGCAAACCATAAACTCGTACATTAAAGTAACTCATTTTCGTAATGCTTTTTGTTCTTGATCACAATTTCAGGCGTCCAGATAATTTCCTTTTTAAAGGCTTCTGCCCTCACTGGGCATTCGCTCATGTGGCAATAATGGCAGCACGCAGGCAAACACGGGTCTGCATGTATAAATAGTTCTGCTTTTCTAATTCCGTTTTTATTAATGAGTTCATCAATCTGTGAGATTTCTCTATGAACTTGATTCAGGTCGAAATAGTAAGGCAGTGTAACGTGGCAATCTATGTGAAAATCAGGGCCGTATTGTTGCGTACGAAGATTGTGAACATCAATCCAGGGATTATGCCTATTATTCTGCAGTACATCAACAACTTCTTCCACTAAGGTAAAATCGCTTTCATCCATTAAGCCACCAACTGAACTTCTGGTTAACTTATATCCGGAATAAACAATGTAAAAACCAACAATAATAGAAAGCAGACTATCCAACCAAATTATATTTGTCATTTGAATAAGCACTAAGCCGAGAACTATAGCCACACTAGTATAAGTATCTGTAAGTAAGTGCTTTCCGTCAGCCTGTAGCGTTATAGAATGCTGCTCTTTCCCGACTTTAACCAGGTACAAACCAACGATCATATTTACCAAACCAGTAATTCCTATAATTATGGTTCCCTGTAAAAGCTGCCCGACAGCATGGGGATAAATTAAATTGTAAGATGATTTGAATATAATGATTATACCTGCTAGTAGAATCAAAATTCCTTCAACAAAGACAGAAAAAAATTCTACTTTTCCGTGGCCATAAGGGTGGTTTTCATCTCGCGGTTGCGTACTTAAATAGATGCTGTAGAACGCAAAACTGCCAGCAATTACGTTCACAATGCTTTCGGCTGCATCGGTTAAAATGGCATTTGAGCCCGTGATGAAATAAGCCACAAATTTGGCTAGCATTAAAAAAATACTAACCACTAATGAAATGATAATCGCTTGTTTTTTAATCGTCACGGGATTTTTTTACAAAAATACGCTTATCACTCAAATTAAATGAGAAAAACTATGCCTTTTTTAGTGCAGAATAATATTTGGTTTATATATTTGCGTTCAAAGTAATTAACCATGAGCATCTTATCCAAAAGAATCAACAATCTATCAGAATCTGCGACACTTAAAATGACCAAATTAGGCCGTGAATTGGCCTCAAAAGGTGTTAATATTATAAGTTTAAGTGTTGGCGAACCCGATTTCAATACACCTGATCACGTTAAAAATGCTGCAAAAAAGGCTTTAGATGATAACTACACCCGTTACTCTCCGGTACCAGGATACCCAGACTTACGTCAAGCTATTGTTAACAAATTAAAAACCGAAAATAATCTTGATTACGATATTTCGCAAATTGTAGTTTCTACCGGCGCAAAACAATCGCTATCGAATGTAATTTTAACATTAATAGATCCAAATGATGAAGTGATTATTCCTACGCCATATTGGGTTTCTTACTCCGAAATGGTTGTTTTAGCGGAAGGAAAATCAGTTTTCATCGATACAGATATCGAGAGCAATTTCAAAATTACGCCCGAACAATTAGAAGCTGCCATAACGCCAAAATCGAAGTTGTTTATGTTTTCATCGCCATGTAACCCTACTGGTTCAGTTTACAGCAAGGATGAATTGGCAGCTTTAGTTGAGGTTTTTGAGAAACATCCTAACATTTATATCCTGTCGGATGAGATTTATGAGCATATCAATTTCGTTGATCAGCACGAATCTATCGCACAATTTGAGAGTATTAAAGATAGAGTAATAATCGTTAATGGCTTTTCGAAAGCATTCGCAATGACCGGTTGGAGATTGGGTTATATTGCAGCAAACAAAGAAATTGCTGCTGCAAATGATAAATTACAAGGACAAACCACTTCAGGAACTTGTTCAATCGCACAAAGAGCGGGCATCGTAGCTTATGAGCAGGGTCTGGACAGTGTTTTAGCCATGAAAGAGGCATTTCTTCGTCGTAGAGAATTGGTTTACAATTTACTAAACGAAATCCCTGGTGTTAAAACGAACCTTCCGGATGGCGCATTCTATTTCTTTCCAGAAATCAGTTCATTTTTCGGCAAGCAAGATGCGGACGGAAATATCATCAAAGACTCTTCTGATTTAGCGCTGTATCTGCTAAACGTTGGCCACGTAGCTACCGTTGGTGGTGATTCTTTTGGAAACAATAATTATATCCGTTTATCCTATGCAGCTTCGGATGAAAGTTTAGTAGAAGCTTTAAGACGAATTAAAGAAGCACTAGGCAAGCTAGCATAGTTATTTGCAGTTAGTAATTCGGAATTTTCAGTTTATATATAAAACCCTTCGCTAGAAATGATCTGGCGAAGGGTTTTTAATTTTAGAGTTTTCGTATTATAATATGAATAACAAATAGCAAAGGTCGAAACTGACAGTAAAGATCCGTCTTGGCTAATTCCTTCAAGACGAATAACATTTTAGCTTCTGATGGCCTCAACCGGATCTAATCTTGATGCGGAATATGCCGGCCAGAATCCCGATATCGTTCCAATAATTACAGATATCCAAATGCCGAGTAATATGTTGTTTACTCCCAGTATAATATAAAATCCTGTAAGTGCTCCGAGTAATAGTGCAATCAAATAGACCAGCAAAAGTCCGAGCAGCCCTCCCAAAATACATAGGGAGATAGATTCGAAGATAAATTGCAATAGAATAAAATAGTTTTTTGCTCCCAATGATTTTTGAATACCAATAATGTTTGTTCGCTCTTTAACGGACACGAACATGATATTTGCAATACTAAAGCCTCCAACCAATATTGAGAAACCTCCAATAATCCAACCTGCCCAATTTACCATGGTAAACATCGAATCTAGTTGATTGGAAAGTATGGTTGTTTTATTCAGGGCGAAATCTTCTTCCTGTCCAGGTCTGATTCTATGGATAGATCGCATTAAACCTTTCAATTCGCTTTCTACTTCTTCAAGCGAAACATTATCATTTCCACGCACTGTAATTTGTGGCCCATATCGTTCATTTTGAATATCAAGAATGCTCTTGGCAAAATTTATAGGGATATTCACATTTTTATCCAAAGAAGTACCCAACATATCCTCACCTTCTTTTTTAAATACACCAATAACTGTTAATCTCCTGCCTAAAACTTGTACTTGTTTACCTATTGGGTCATCTCCACCAAATAATCCGTCAGCGACATCTGCACCCATCAACAACACAGGTGAGCCGTTATTGCTTTCGGTTTCAGTAAAATAACGACCGGCTTGAAGTTCGAAATTCCAGGTTTTATCAAAATCATGCGAAGCTGCAGAAACATTTATCCCTTCAACAGAATTACTCCTGTATTTTATTGTCCTATCACTCGTCGAAATTTCAAAGGTGATTCCCTGGGCGTTCCCCATTCGTTCTCTTAAAGCAGCAAAATCACGAAGCGAAGGCTGTGGTCTGTTCATGTATTTCCACCAAGGGTAGTTATCGCCAAAACTCCAAGGCCATTTTTGAACATAAATCGTATTCGATCCCAATTTATCTACACTTGACTGAAGTTTACCACGAAAGGTATCTACTGCTGAGAAAACAGCGATGATGGTAAAAATCCCTATTGTGATCGCAAGAAGCGATAACATGGTACGCATTTTATTTTGGCGTAGTGCATCAAAAGCAAAACGAAAACTTTCCCCTATTAGCCTAAAGATTATCATAATTAATGGTTAGATGCACAGCATATAAAAAGGTTACAACTCATTTTCAAAACTAGTTAATTTTGTGGCGTTTCTGAGTTAAGCGACTTATTTTTCAATATTTAATTAACCAAAACATTGTATACTGTAATTACGTTTGATAAAATACGAAAAAGAAAAATTAAATTCGTATTTTTGCACCTCAAAAAATTCATCAAGAATGAAATTATCACAATTCAAATTCAATCTACCAGAGTCACTAATTGCAAACAATCCAGCCGAACAACGCGATGAAGCACGTTTGATGGTTTTACACAAAGACAGTGGTAAAATTGAACATAAAATTTTCAAAGACGTGCTTGGTTATTTCGATGACAAAGACGTAATGATATTGAATAACACAAAAGTTTTTCCTGCTCGTTTATACGGTAATAAAGAGAAAACTGGCGCTACTATCGAGGTTTTTTTGCTTCGCGAATTAAATAAAGAGTTACGTTTATGGGATGTTTTAGTAGATCCGGCTCGTAAAATTCGGGTAGGTAATAAATTATATTTCGGCGACGATGACTTATTGGTTGCTGAAGTTGTTGATAATACTACTTCTCGTGGGCGTACCATTCGCTTCTTATTTGAAGGAACAGACGAAGAATTTAGAAAAAACGTAGAAATTTTAGGTGAAACCCCGCTTCCGAAATACATTAAACGTAAAGCAACTGCTGAAGATAAAGAACGTTACCAAACCATTTTCGCTAAACACGAAGGTGCTGTAGCAGCTCCAACTGCGGGTCTACACTTTAGTCGCGAGTTGATGAAACGCCTTGAGCTTAAAGGTGTAGAATTTGCGGAAGTAACCTTACATGTTGGGTTAGGAACCTTTAGGACTGTTGAGGTAGAGGATTTGACTAAACATAAAATGGATTCAGAGCAATTTATCATCGAACAAAAAGATGCTAATATTGTAAATAAAGCCATAGAGGAAAAAAGAAGAATTTGTGCAGTTGGAACGACTTCAATGCGTTCAATAGAATCTGCGGTATCAGCAAACAGAACATTAAAGGCTGCAAATGACTGGACAAGCAAGTTTATCTTCCCTCCTTACGAGTTTAACATTGCTAATTCAATGATTACAAACTTCCACACGCCAGAATCAACATTATTGATGATGGTAAGTGCATTTGGTGGTTATGAAAATGTAATGAATGCTTACGAAGTAGCAGTTAAAGAAAAATATAAATTTTATAGTTATGGTGATGCCATGCTAATTATATAGATTTTAGTACTTAGTATTTAGTATTTAGATAAATTGGTCTAAGTACTAAATACTAATCTCTAGATACTCGAATGAAATACTACGCTATAATTGTAGCAGGCGGTTCTGGCAATCGGATGCAGACGGAAACCCCAAAACAATTTTTGTTGCTAAAAAACCTCCCGGTTTTAATGCACACCATAAAAGCTTTTGCGCAAAGCGATACTCAACCTAAAATTTTATTAGTTTTAAACAAAGAACAACAGGGCTACTGGAAAAGGCTTTGCGAAGAGTTCAATTTTAGGATACCGCACCAAGTGATTGATGGTGGCGCCGAACGCTTTTATTCGGTTAAAAATGCAATTAACTCCATTAATGAAGAATCTTTTGTTGCCATTCATGATGCCGTTCGTCCGTTAGTTTCGAAAAAATTGATTGACGGGTGTTTTAAGGAGGCTGAACTGCATGGTAACGTTATTGCTGCTGTTCAATCGAGCGACAGTGTAAGAATGTTTAAAGACGATAAAACATCGGCATTGAAACGAAATGAAATCTTCCTGGTACAAACGCCTCAAACCTTTAGTTTAAAAATTTTAAAAGAGGCTTACCGACAAGATTATTCGGTGAGTTTTACTGATGACGCCAGCGTTGTTGAGGCTATTGGTGAAGCTATTCACATTTTGGAAGGCGAAAGAAATAATATTAAGATAACCTATCCTGTTGATTTAGAGTTAGCAGAACTTTTGTTAAAGCGTTAATAAAAGAAAGGGTGTTTCATAATAATGAAACACCCTTTCTAATTCATCAATATTTAAGATTTTACGCTACAAATTGATGAATGTTCGCTTAACATATTTTATGTTGCTCTGCCTATAACTTTAAGCAAGATTGCAATAATTGCGATTACCAATAAAACGTGAATGATGTTACCCACATCGCCAAAGCCGTGGAACACGAAGCCGATCACCCATAGTATAACCAATACTACTGCGACTAAATACAATAAATTTCCCATAGTGTTAATTTTTTAAGTAAATGTTGATGTATTAACACAGCTAGAATACTTTTGTTTAAAAAATGTAAATTATATTTTTAATTGGTTGATAATCAAACTCCTTTTCGTTGTAAAGAAGTCATAAAAAAACCTCTCGTTTTTGCGAAAGGTTTCTTTATGCTTTATAAAATTTAGTATTCATCCTCATTAAAGAAGAAGTCTTCTTTAGTTGGATAATCTGGCCAAATTTCCTCAATAGTTTCGTAAGGTTCGCCATCATCCTCTAACGCTTGCAAGTTCTCAATAACTTCTACTGGTGCGCCAGAACGGATACCATAATCAATTAATTCATCTTTAGTTGCAGGCCAAGGTGCGTCTTCCAAGTGCGATGCTAGTTCTAATGTCCAATACATATCTTCAATTCAATTAAATTCTTGTTCTTAACAATGCGCAAAGTATATTAAAATTTTTGAGCAAAACAAACTTATTTTTCCACCATTAAATACGAGGTATCCAGATGTTTTCTTCTGCGCTAAAATCCATGTTCAGTTTTCGTGCCAAAACAAACAAATAATCACTCAAGCGATTTAGATAAACGCTAACTTTTTCGTCTACAAAGCTTTTTTCTGCAAGCTCAACAGTTAAGCGTTCTGCCCTTCTGCAAACGCATCTGGCAATGTGGCAGTAAGAAACAGTAGTATTTCCGCCTGGCAAAACAAAGTGCTTTAAAGGAGGCAGCACTTCATTCATTAAATCCATTTCCTGTTCTAATAAAATAATATCAGTTTCATGTAGATCAGGAATTTTCATCTTCGATTTTTCTGGATCTGCCGCTAACGTTGCCCCTATTGTGAATAACCTATCCTGAATTTCTTTCAATAATTTCTTGTATTCGGGAGCGATATCCTGACACATGATTAACCCTATGTGAGAGTTTAGCTCATCAACTGTTCCATAAGTTTCTATGCGTAAATGATATTTCGGGACACGAGTACCACCAATTAATGAGGTTTGTCCTTTATCGCCAGTTTTAGTGTAGATTTTCATACCCCTAGCCCCTACAGGGGAATTATTATACAAAATCCTAAAAGTCCCCATTAGGGGATTTAGGGGTTAATTTATTTTTTCCCAATCGCTGCCACTATCATTTAAAGCTTGCAGGCGTGGAGAAACATTTTTGATATCAGTATTCACGTAATCGTTCTCAATTAAACCATCACGCATTCTTACGATCCTGTGAGCATGTTGCGCAATATCCTCTTCGTGAGTAACCAAGATAATCGTGTTCCCTTTACTGTGTATTTCTTCCAGAAGACCCATGATCTCTATTGAGGTTTTGGTATCCAGGTTACCGGTTGGTTCATCGGCCAGAATAATAGATGGATTGTTTATTAAAGCTCGTGCTACAGCCACACGTTGGCGTTGACCTCCAGATAACTCGTTCGGTTTATGATCCATACGGTTACCTAAATTTACATTTTCTAATGCCTTTGCCGCCCTAGCCTCGCGGTCCTTTTTGCTACTTCCAGCATAAATTAGAGGTAAAGCCACGTTATCCAGCGCTGTAGAACGAGGTAAAAGATTAAAAGTTTGAAAAACGAATCCTATCTCTTTATTACGAACTTCGGCCAATGCATCATCAGTCATTTGGCTCACATTCGTTCCGTTTAAGATGTAAGTGCCACTTGATGGCGTATCCAAGCAGCCTAATATGTTCATCAAGGTTGATTTTCCCGAACCTGAAGGGCCCATAAGCGCAACAAATTCGCCTTTATTAATGTCTAAAGAAACTGATTTTAAAGCATGGATAACTTCTGATCCGATTACATATTTACGGCCAATTTCTTTTATGGTAATAAGTGGTTTCTCCATGTTTTTTCGTTTTTAGACAAGCGTAAAGGGTAAGATGTTACAATAGTAACAAAATTACTTTTCGATAATTTTTGGAACCATAAAAAATTGCTCAGTATGTTTTGCGGCATTCTTAAGTCCATCTGCCGTCGATATCTCTTGTTTCACAACGTCTTCTCGCCAAGCGTTAGTCGTTTCATTCATATAAACTAAAGGCTTAACGGTTGAGGTATCGAGTTCGTTGAGTTTTTCCATAAACGAAAGTATCTTGTTCATTTCAGGAATTAGGGTTTCAACTTCCTTTTCATCAATATGAATTCTGGCCAAATCGGCAATTTTATAAATGGTTTTTGCGTCTAAATTCATTTTACTAGTTCACTTTCAATGAGTTGGAATACCTTTTCCTTTAACAAATCAGAATCAACGTCTGCCAACTTTGATGTGTCTATCGGTTTGTGGACGTAAATATCGCAAATTCCTGGCTTACTTCCATATTTGGCGCCGTCATCCCAGTTAATTTTCCAAACATTGGTAATGCTGACCGGCACAAGCGAAATGTTTTTATCTATGGCTAAACGAAAAGGACCATTTTTAAATTCGCCCAACCGTGGCGGATAATGATCATCTATTTTTCCTTCGGGAAAAATAATTAAGCTCATTCCTTTTTCTAAATTTTCACCAGCTTTTTTAAATGCCCGAAAGGCAGAAATTTTACTATCACGGTTTACCGAAATATCAATTGTTTTAAAGAAAATTCCTAAAACAGGATTATTTAACAATTCATCTTTGCCCATAAAATGGAATTTACCATGACACATGATACAAAACACCATAATATCCAAATTCGAAGAGTGGTTGGCACAATAAATATACGTTTGCTTGTAATTTAGTTTTTCCTCGTAATAATAGTTGTACCAAACACCGGAAAGCAAACTGCAACAGAAACTATTGGCTTTTCTGCAAAGATTTAAAATGGAGTAATATTTTGGATTACGAGATGTGAGGTAATACATTGGATAAAAAAGGATAAAGAAGAAAATTATCCAAAATAAAAACCATACTCGGTGTACTTGCCTTAGAAAGTGAATCATAGATAATCAAAAATATAAAATACTTTATCATTTCAAATACTGATTAGCCACCACCAATTAAATGATTGGTTATTTTATAATATGAATAGCAAAAGGTTGATCCATCAAATTAAGCCGAAAAAATCTATTCATATAAAATTGATTATATCGTATACGTTGCTTGCTTTTTATTTTTAATTTCGTGCCATTATGAAAGAAACAGTGGTGAGTGGCATTAGGCCAACTGGAAAGCTACATTTAGGAAATTATTTTGGTGCAGTAACCAATTTTGTAAAAATGCAGTATGATTATAACTGCTACTTTTTTATTGCCGATCTACATTCATTAACAACTCATCCTACTCCGGGTGATTTGCATGGTTATGTTCGCCATGTATTAGTAGAATATTTAGCTTGCGGAATTAATCCAGAAGAGACCACCATATATGTTCAATCTGATGTTCCAGAAGTCTCGGAGCTTTATTTATATCTGAATATGAATGCATATTTAGGAGAATTAGAACGAAGCGCCTCCTTTAAAGAAAAGATAAGATCTAATCCGGATAATGTAAATGCTGGTTTATTAACCTATCCTACTTTGATGGCTGCAGATATTCTTATTCACAGAGCTACTAAAGTGCCGGTTGGAAAAGACCAGGAACAACATCTAGAAATGACCCGTAACTTCGGCAACCGTTTTAACAGGATGTATAACGCCGATTTTTTCCCTGAATCTTTTGCGTTTAATTATGCTGAAAATTTAGTTAAAGTACCTGGTTTGGAAGGAAAAGGCAAAATGAGTAAATCAGATGGTGATGGAAACTGTATCTATCTATCTGATAGCCCTGAAATTATCCGTAAGAAAGTAGCCAGAGCAGTGAGCGATAGCGGACCAACAGAAGAAAATCAGGAAAAACCAGAAGCGATTCAAAATCTTTTTGATTTGATGAAAATTGTCTCTACGCCTGATACTATTGAGCATTTTGATGGATTGTACAATAAAATGCAAATCCGTTATGGAGATATGAAGAAGCAACTGGCTGAAGATATGATTGTATTTAACTCCCCTATAAGAGAACGTATTGAAGAACTTTCGAAAGACGAAACTTATTTAAGGCAGGTTGCTAAACACGGTGCATTAAAAGCCCGGGAAAGTGCTCAGAAAACCATCAGAGAGGTTCGTAGTTTAATCGGTTTTAAAAGTTTTTAGTAATTTTAAATAGATTTGAGAAGATTGATATGAGATTTGAGACAATGCTCGACTCCATATCTGATATCTCATATCTCATATCTAGACATATATGCACATAGCAATTGTAGGAAATATAGGCGCCGGAAAAACGACTTTAACGGGTTTACTCGCCAAGAATTATGGATGGGAAGCTTTGTATGAAGCGGTTGACAACAACCCCTACCTGGAAGATTTTTATAGTGACATGAAACGTTGGAGCTTTAATCTTCAAATTTATTTCCTCAACAGTCGTTTTCAACAAATTACTGATATTGAAGTAAATAAACGTAATGTGATTCAAGATAGAACCATTTATGAGGATGCACATATTTTTGCAGAAAACCTGCATGATATGGCGCTGATGACCACTCGTGATCATGACAACTATCGTGCGATATTTGATAACATCACTTCTTTCATCAAGCCACCTGATTTACTGGTCTACTTACGAGCGTCGGTTCCTACGTTGGTAAATAACATCCAACGTCGTGGCCGCGAGTACGAGGCAGGCATTCGGATTGACTATTTATCTAAATTAAATGAAAAATACGAAGCGTGGATCAAAAATTATAACTTGGGTAAACTATTAATTCTGGATAAAGACAAACTGGACTTCACCAACAATCCAGAAGATTTAGGTGCTGTTATTCAGTCAATTGAAGCTGAAATAAACGGTCTGTTTTAATTTTGTTTTTTAGATTGAATTTTCAAATACATCTTCACCCTGATGTATTGAGGAACAAGCCATTTTTTGCTTAAAATTTGTTTTTGTTTATCGCTTTAGTTATATTATAAAGATGACGGAAAAAAATTTTGCACACGAGAACTATTCGAATTGGAAACTTGGCATTTTTTATTTCAATCGAAATGATAAACGTTTGTTTGTGCACAAGCGGATCAGAATTTTAGGTTGGACACTGAATTTTGCTCATCCATTGTCTTACGTTGTGTTGACGCTAATTTTTATTTTAGCATATATCTTAAGTAACCTACCATAAACATGATTGATAGTGCAAATTTAGCCATAGGTATTATTCCTGCCCGGTTTGCTTCTACCCGATTTCCGGGGAAGCCTTTAGTGGATATCGCAGGAAAAAGCATGATTCAACGTGTATATGAGCAAGCGCTGAAAGCAAAAAGTTTATCGAAAGTAGTCATTGCTACAGATGATGAGCGTATAGCGGATGAGGTTAAGAGATTTGGCGGTGAGTTTGTGTTTACATCTGCTCAGCATCAAAGCGGTACCGATCGATGTGCCGAGGTGATTGATAAAATTCCCGGGTTCGATATTGTAATCAACATACAAGGCGATGAACCTTTTATAGAGCCTAGCCAAATAGATTTATTAGCAAGTTGTTTTATTGAGGATAAAGTTCAGTTGGCCACGCTCATTAAACCCATCCAAAGCCAGGAAAGCATTTACAATCCAAATAGCCCGAAAGTGGTGATTGATGTAAACGGCAGAGCAATGTACTTTAGCCGAAGTCCGATACCATTTATTAGAAATGGCGAGCCAGGCGTTTGGGCAGAGAAACATCAGTTTTATAAGCATATTGGTATCTACGGATATAGAACAGAATCATTGAAAGAAATTACCAAACTACCACCATCATCATTAGAAATTGCAGAGAGCCTGGAGCAATTGCGGTGGATTGAAAATGGTTTTTATATTCAAACAAAAGTTACAGATTTAGAAACGGTTGCAATAGATACTCCAGAGGATTTATTAAAGTTGAATAACTTATTAGCGGCTTTGAAGCGAGAATAAAATAATATTCTTAAATTACACTTAAATATGATTTAATACCCTCAAAATTTGAATCGTTGAAAAAGATTGTAATCATTTTTATATCATTTCTAATTATTCAAACGGCTAGTTCTCAAGAACCTATCGGTATCTCCATAAAATCCAATTTGTTAAATTTATTGGCTAAAAAGCCATCTTTTTCTATTGAGAAAACCTTTCGCCAGAGATACGGTCTGGAGCTTTCCTATTCATCAGGCGAATTAAACTGGGGTAGAGACTACAAGTTTAGTGGTTTTTTGCTCAGAGGGAAAATGTATGCTTATGATATTGAGGTCAAAGAGATCACTCCCTTTTGGGGATTGTATGTTGGAAACCTGAACAAAACCATCGTTTCAAACAATGCCTATGTTCATCCTACAGGATTTTTATCGTTTGGAAACAACAGAAATTTCAAGGCGAATTCAATTCGTTCAGGGATGAATTTGGGCTTTTTATATCTCCCAACCAAAAGATTTTTAATAGAAACCACTACAGGCTTAGGTTATGGCAAATATTTCAACTTAGAAACATTTCAAGATAGAGCTGCTCCGAAAGGTTATTTGGATTTCCAATTATGGTTATCAGTAGGCTATAGCTTCTAATTATAATTTAATTGTTTATAAAAACTTAAAATTTGTATTTTCGGAAATGAGAAAATTGCTGCTCCTACTTTCCGTTGCCTTATTGTTATATGCTTGCCAAACTGACAAACAGAAAAACAACGATTCTATAGAGTTTAAGAATGTAAATCAAAGTATAGCTCAATCATTTTCTGATCTAAATAAGCTCGATACTTTTAAAATTGAGCTGACTGGCAGGAAACCGGAAGAAATGGTTTTAACCTTTACCATTAAAAATTTTGATGGAAAAGAAATTTATAACGTAAAACTAAAAGGAACGGATTTGTTAGGAAATACAGATCCAAACCTTGATTTATCAAAAGAAAAAGCGCAGATTGTATTCTTAAAAACCATCGCAGATGATTTTTTTGCTGAAGATAATTTTCTCGAGCCTGCAGTGATGCCGGAAGACAAGCCTGACAAGTATGTTCCGGATAAAGCGCTCTACGAAGAGCTTAAAAAATCTGGCTTAAATGGCTTCAAGTACCGTTTAGGTAAAGAAAAAAATCTCTATATCGCCTGGAGCGAAAAAGAAAAAAAGGTAAAAATCTACTATAACTGCTGTTAAAAAACTCCCTATTCTTCGTACAACATCCCTATGTCCTATTAAACTAATCTAATATGAGAAGAGCTGTTTTGTTGTGCTATTTTGTTTTTTGTGCTGTGCTTAGTAATGCGCAAAGTGTATTTTTAAAAGAAAAACCAGCTAACGAAAAAGCTGCAGTTAGTATCAATGACCATGCGCCAAGTGTGATGTTTTTTGGTGTAAATGATGGAAGTGATAGTTGGAAAAATCATAAGCAAAAAGAAAAAGAAGTCAACGCCTATTTTGGTTCGGTTTATAGCAACTTCCCGATCTTGGACATTGGAAAAGAGCATGTTGTAGAATATAGTAACTCCAATGGAAAATTTGTTTTTTACAGACCAAATACTAAACGACAATTTGGAATGATTGTTTCCAATGGGAAAGACAAGCCAATACTTGTTCTCAATCCAGACCAATATTTGAAAACTATAAAAACTTACCTCAATATTGGTAGTGCTGATGATTTGGTTCCTAAAACGCTCGATGAACGAGATCAAAAAGATGCGGTTAAAGAAATGCAAGGTGTTTTAAAAATAAAATTCGTAACCGATCAATCGTATGCTCAAAGGCTAATTAAAAATGCGAGTTCAGTACACTACAGTAATACTTATGAAGACGGAAGTCCCAAAATGACTTGTACAAATAGTGTGTTTGAAATGTTTGGCGATAGTTTAATGACGACTAAATCTCCTTATGGCGCAACTATGTTTATGATAAAAATAACATCATGCAATCGATGGACAATACAATGAACGGTAAGCCGAGTGGATATTCGAAGTATTTGAGAGATCAAAATGGCTTAATCAAAAAGATTGTTAGTGGTGATGAAAAAAGTACCGATTCGACCGTTTTTATTTATGAGAAAGATAAATACCACACCATTAGCTTCAGTGGTTCAAGGCCTTATTCTTTAGAGACGTTCTTTTTAAATGATCAAATGCAATGCGTTCGTAGGTTATCCAAAAGATCCGATCAATCCATCATTTGGGACATCACTTACATTTATGACAAATTTGGACGTATCATTCGAGAAGGAAAAGTAGATAGCGAAATGATTTATAGTTATAAAAATGATTCTGATGCTATTTTCTCTGGCTTCAAATCCTACAGCCTAAATCCCCGAAGGCTTGATCTTCAAAATGAAATTATTAGAGAAAAGAACAAGCAAACCTTTATTGGGAGAAATGGAACTGGAGGCTTGAATTTCATATCTGTAACTTACACTGCTAAAGATGGATCGACGAAAACCTATTCTTATGATAAGGATAATAAATTGACAAGCGTAAGTGTAATACGCTGCTTGTAAAGGTCAACGGATGTTGTAAAACAGTTAACATCCCAATTACCAATCTTTTTTAGCTTATTGGAATGTTATCAAACTTTCACATTTGTAAACAGCGCTATCGATAGATCTAACTGATCTTGCTAAAAACTAAAAAATATGAAAATTGCCTACTGGATAGTCAGGAAAAACACGGCTAAGAATAACTAATAACGTAGGATTCGCTTTCCATATTATAAAAAATTGAAGATGAGTCATCTCTAATTTTCTGATAAACATCACATTATCATTTTTAAAATATCTAAATTTTAAATCAGCAGAAACAAGGAATTTTCCTACCTTTGTATCCCGTACAAAAAGCGGCAATATTTACCATTTGCCGTAAAAAATCACAAACATGACTAAGTATATTTTTGTTACGGGCGGTGTTACTTCCTCATTGGGTAAGGGCATCATTTCCGCATCTTTAGCTAAACTTTTACAGGCACGTGGCTACCGTGTAACCATTCAAAAATTCGATCCTTATATCAATATCGATCCAGGAACACTGAATCCTTATGAACATGGCGAATGTTTTGTTACTGAAGATGGTGCCGAAACCGATCTGGATCTTGGTCACTATGAGCGTTTCTTGAACGTTCCAACTTCACAAGCAAACAACATTACTACTGGCCGTATTTACCAAAACGTAATTAACAAAGAACGTAAAGGTGAATATCTGGGTAAAACTGTTCAGGTTGTGCCCCACATAACCGATGAAATTAAGCGCAACATGCGTATTTTGGGCGATAGTGGTGATTACGATATCGTTATTACTGAACTAGGCGGAACCGTTGGTGATATTGAATCTCTACCATTTATTGAGGCTGTTCGTCAGTTTAAATGGGAAGAAGGAAGTTCAAATGCGATTGTAATTCACTTAACATTAGTGCCTTATTTAGCTGCTGCGGGCGAATTAAAAACTAAACCAACACAACATTCGGTTAAGGCATTATTGGAATACGGTATCCAGCCAGACATCTTAGTTTGTCGTACTGAACATCACTTAGGTTCTGATTTGAGAAAAAAAATTGCTCTTTTTTGTAACGTTAACATCAACGCCGTAGTCGAATCTATGGATGCGTCTACTATTTATGATGTTCCGTTGTTGATGATGAAAGAACAGTTGGATAAAACGGTTTTAGCTAAATTAAAACTCCCAACTAAAAACGAACCAGATATGGAAAGCTGGAAAGAGTTTTTAGGACATTTAAAAAATCCCACAGCTGATGTAACTATTGGTTTGGTTGGTAAATATGTGGAGTTACCAGATGCTTACAAATCGATTATCGAATCTTTTGTGCATGCTGGTTCTAAAAACGAATGTAAAGTTCGCGTTGAATATATCCACTCTGAAGGCATTTTTCCTGATAACGTAAAAGAAAAATTAGGTCACTTACATGGCGTTTTAGTAGCACCAGGTTTCGGAAGTCGTGGTATTGAAGGGAAAATTGATACCATTAAATACGTCCGCGAAAATAATATTCCATTTTTCGGAATATGTTTAGGTATGCAATGTGCTGTTATTGAGTTCGGGCGGAATGTTTTGGGCTTAAAAGATGCGCATACTACCGAAATTGAAGCTGATTCTAAAAATCCTGTGATTAACATGATGGAAGAACAGAAAAATATTGTCAACATGGGCGGTACCATGCGTTTAGGTTCATATCCTTGCGACATTAAGAAAGGAACGAAAGCATTTGCTATCTACGGCAAAGCACACATAAATGAGCGTCACCGTCATCGTTACGAATTTAACAACGATTATTTAAAGCAGTACGAAGATGCTGGAATGATTGCTTCTGGAATTAATCCACAAACAAATCTGGTGGAAATTGTAGAGTTAAAAAACCATCCTTTTTTCGTTGGAGGACAGTTTCACCCAGAATTAAAATCAACAGTTGCTAATCCTCACCCACTTTTTGTTAAATTTGTCGCCGCTGCGATGGAGTTTGCGAAAAAGAAAACGAATTAAAAGCAGTACAAACAAATATAATGGATAGAAATACCTTTACAGGATTATTCCTGATTATGATCATCTTGGCGGGATCATTCTACTTTTTTGGGCCAAAAGATGCTGAAATAAAAAAAGAAAATGCCAGAATCGACTCTATAAAGAGAGCTGATTCACTAAAAAACGCTGGAATTAAACCAGTTTTAAAAGACACAACTGCTGTAGCAACTACACCAACTGTAGATTCTTTGGCTTTAAAAGGTCCTTTCGGTTCTGCAATAACAGGAATAGATGCAAAAACAGTTTTAGAGAATGAGAAATTATTAATCAACCTAAGTAATAAAGGTGGTAGAATTATCTCGGTAGAAGTTAAAGGACAAAAAACCTATGCTGGCAAGCCGCTAATATTATTTGACGGAAATGCCAATAAATTTGGCTTAACTTTAAATGCTGCTGGCAAAGTAATCAACACTAACGATTTATACTTCACTCCTACTAAAGCTGGTAATACCGTAACCATGCGTGCTAATTATGGCGCAAATGCTTATGTTGAGTATGTTTACGATTTAAAAGCTGCAAGTAATAAAGTTGGCTTTAACATCAACCTGGTTGGCTTACAACAAGTAATTGCCGGAAATAACATTTCTTTAAACTGGCAAACTATCTTACTACAACAAGAAAAATCTTTGGAAAGCGAGCACCGTTATTCGGCTCCATACTATAAATATGTAGATGGTGATGTTGATCACTTAAGTGTATCAAAAGATGAAAAAGAAGATTTAGGAAAAGGAAAAATTCAGTGGTTTTCATTTAAACAACATTTTTTCTCTGCAACGCTAATTTCGAAGGATGGTTTCGAAAAAGGAAGTTTAGAAGTAAAAATCCCAACAGCTCCTGGTCAGGTTAAATTTTATGATGCTAATATGCAATTACCTTATGCGCATCTTGCAAACCAGGCATACAGCATGGAATTCTACTTTGGTACCAACAAATTCTCTGCTTTAAAAGATCAAGGTTACGATTTAGAGAAACAAGTAGATTTAGGTTACTGGCCGTTAAAATACATCAACCGTTTTATCGTATTGCCTGTATTTAATTTTCTTAACAACTTCGGCTGGAATTTCGGTTTAATTATTTTGGTATTAACCATTTTATTAAAAGTTGCGTTATCTCCATTAACTTACAAGTCATACCTATCAATGGCTAAAATGAGGGTATTGAAACCAGAAATGGATGAAATTAAAGCCAAAGTAGGTGAGGATAATCCAACCTTGGTTCAACAAGAATATTTAAAACTTTACAAAAAGGCTGGTGTAAATCCACTTGGTGGTTGCTTACCAATGGTTTTACAATTACCGTTGGTAATGGCTTTCTTCTTCTTCTTCCCTAACCTTTTCGAATTACGTGGAGAAAGTTTCTTATGGATGAAAGATTTATCAACTTATGATGAGTTTATTAAATTCGGATTTAAAGTTCCATTTATTGGCGATCACTTGAGTTTAATGTGTGTTTTGATGACGGTTTCAACATTAATCATGACTTACTTCAACAATCAGGTTTCAGGTGCAACTGGCCAAATGAAATACATTGGTTACATCATGCCAATCATTTTCTTAGGCGTTTTAAACAGCTATCCGGCAGGTTTGAATTATTATTATTTCTTGGCCAACTTAATGACTTTCGGACAGCAGTTCTTAATTCGTAAAATGGTAGATGATGATAAAATCCATGCTTTAATTCAACAGAATAAAGCAAGACCAGCTGATGAGAAAAAGAAGAAATCTAAGTTTCAACAACGTTTAGATGATTACATGCGTCAGCAACAACAGGCAAAAAAATAATTAAATGATTATAAAAGAGCCTCGATTGTGAAAACAGTCGAGGTTTTTATTTTTACTGAGAATTTTAAAAATATTATAGTTATCAATTCTAATTTAATTTCACTAAATTGAAATAACCAAACACAATCCTCCCTATTTTTTATTTACTGGTTTAACGCCCTCAAATGAAAATATGGAATGTATTGTTAATCTCCCTTACGCCTTTTTATTTATTCGGTCAAAACAGTCTGGGTCCTCGGCTTACTGCCATGGGCAACAGTGGCACCGCCGTTACCGATGTTTGGGCGCTACAGTCAAATCCATCGGGAATAACCTCGCTCGAGCAGCCAACCATTGCCTTAAACTACATTAAACTTCTTTTTAGTGATGAAATTAGTACACAAGCGCTAGTTGCTGTTCTACCTTTAAAAAACAATTTTGTTGGACTTAGTTTCCAACGCTACGGATTTTCAGAATACAATGAGAGCAAAATTGGTTTTGCTTATGCCAAAAAATTTGGCAACAAACTATCAATCGGCCTTAACGCAAACTATCATCAACTTAAAATTGCGAATTATGATGCTTCAACAGGTTTTTCATTAGATGTTGGGGCGCTTTACCATTTTAATAATGAATTTACTTTCGGAGCATTTTTAAGTAATCCATCAAAACAAAAATTCAGCAACACTGAAATATTAATAGAAATTCCAACATCGATTAATGTTGGTGCAAGTTATCTGGCCTCTGATAAGGTATTAATTGCTACATCTATCAGTAAAAAACTTGATGAATCGATTGATGTTAGCTTGGGTATCGATTATAAAATTATCAGTTTATTGAGCCTACGCGGTGGTTTAAGTGCAAAACCTTTTAAGCAATATGCTGGATTCGGTTTAAACTATAAAAAGTTCTTGTTTGATATGGCAACTACCTATGATGCCAACCTTGGTTATGCACCCCAAATTGCAATTGCTTATGCGTTTTAGACTTATAACATTGGTATTTGTAGTGACGGGTTTCATTGCAAACGCTCAAATTGCTGAGCAAGAAGTTGATGTTCGAGATATTTTGGAAAGTGTAGCAGAAAATCTTCCTGACGATTATGATATGACTGAACTAATTGAGGTGCTGACGAGATATAAAAAGCATCCAATTAATCTTAACAAAACTTCGCCGGAAGAATTGAAGACGCTTGTGTTTTTGTCTCCTCTTCAAATCAGTAACTTCTTTTCCTATTTAAAAGATAACGGAGATTTTGTTAATGTATTGGAGCTTCAAAGTATTGATGCATTTGATATCAAAACTGTAGAGAGTTTGTTACCCTTTGTTACTTTGAGTGTTGCAACAGAATACGAAAAACTTAGCTTTAAAAATATCTTAACTTTAGGAGAGAATGATTTAGTGATGCGTTTTGCACAAACTTTGCAGACGCAAAAAGGTTTTACAGATTTACCCGGAAACCGATATTTAGGATCTCCAGAAAAGTTTCAAGCCCGCTATCGTTACCATTATGGAACAATTGTTTCAGCCGCCATCACCCTGGATAAAGATGCTGGTGAAAAATTCGTTGGTAAACCATTTGATTTCTACTCTGGAAATATTGCATTATTTAAATTAGGTAAAGTTAAAAAGTTAGTAATTGGAGATTACACCTTACAATTCGGACAAGGTGTTACCATGTGGTCGGGGTTTGCCTTTGGTAAAGGGCCAGATGTTACCAGCGTGGCAAAAAAAGATTTGGGCTTGCGTCCTTATACTTCAGCTAATGAATATTCATTTTTAAGAGGTGCATCCGCGACAATTAATCTTTACAAAAATATTGACATTACTCCTTTCGTCTCTTTTAGAAATCTTGATGCAAGTCAGGAGCTAGATTTTGATGGCAATCTAGTTCAAGCAACAATTAATCAAAGTGGTTACCACAGAACACCGACAGAAATCGAAAACAAAAATTCTTTGACTCAACAGGTTTATGGAGCAGCACTTCAATATACCAAAAATGAATTTGGATTTGGTGCCATTGCTTATCATAGTAAATACGGAAATAGTTTCATTACACAAACTGCGGTTTACGATCGGTTTAGTTTTACAGGAAATTCATTAACAAATTTAGGTGCCTATTATAATTATACCTACGAAAATATTTACTTCTTTGGTGAAGTTGGAAAAAGTTTAAATAGCGGTTTAGCTGATGTTAATGGTGCTTTAATCAGTCTTTCTCCTATAGTTTCTGCTGCAATAACGTATCGGAATTATGAAAAGGATTATCATAATTTTTTTAATCAGGCATTGGCTGAGGCAAGCGAAGCGATAAACGAAAAAGGATTGTATGCAGGCTTAAACATCACTCCAAACAAAAAATGGGCGTTCGCCATTTATGGCGATTACTTCCAATTTCCTTGGTTAAAATATCGTGTAGATGCACCATCGAAAGGCTACGAAATCTTAAGTCAGGCGGTTTACACCCCGAGCAAACCTTTAAATTTTTAGCAAGATTTAAAACTGAACACAAACAACAAAACACCGATTTGGATGTCCCGATTAACTTTTTGGATGATGTTAAGAAAGAAGGCTACCGCATAGAAGTGAGTTGGCAACTCAATAAAAAATGGAGCTTTCAAAACCGAATGGAAGTTTCTCAATATAAAAAAGGCGAAGCAAATCGTGAATTTGGCTATCTGATTTACCAGGATGTAGATTACTCTCCGATGTTTTCTAAAGTCACCGGAAATCTAAGAATTGCATATTTCAACACACCAAGTTACAACAGCCGGATTTATGCCTACGAAGATGATGTGCTATATAGTTTTGCCTTCGGAATGTACAGTGGAAAAGGTTTCAGGACTTACTTAAACCTGAAATATAACCTTGCTAAAAAATTAAATATTTGGGCAAGATACGCCATGTTTGTTTATAAAAATAAAGAAACAGTTGGTTCATATTTGGACGAAATACAAGGCAATAAAAAATCAGAGATAAAAATTCAGTTGAGGTATCAATTTTAAAATATGTTTAAAGCAGAATATATTTTCGCAAGGATTCTAATTCCTTTTTTAATTGGGATTGGCATTTTTTACTTCATCGCAACGCAAAGAATGATTTTGATTACTGAGATTACGTTGGTAGTGATTTTCATTTTTTTATTAACTATTAACATAATTTACAAAAAGGCTAAGGGCTATAAGTTTAAAGGCATAACAGGATCTTTAATTTTATTTTCTTTTTTATACTGGGAGGATTACTATGCCTCTTAAATAATCACAAGCTGAGGCAAGATTACTTCGCCAAAAAGAAATATACTTACTTAAAAATTTGGATAAATGATGAACCCGAGCAAACAAATGATATTTTAAGGTTTACGGCAAACGTAGTTTCGGGTTACGAGAATTCGAGCCACGTTAAGCTGAGCGGACAATTATTGCTGGCTTTGAAGGTAGATAGCCTAAGCCCAGTAAAATTAAAATATGGTGATGAGTTGATAGTGTCCGCAAAATATCTGGAAGTTGAACCCCCATATAATCCCGCTGAATTTGATTTTAAAAGGTGGCTGGCCAGCAAAAACGTTTACGAACAAACATTTATCAACCAAAAGCACTTGCTTAAAACTAATAGAAATACTGGAAATCCGATTATAAAGTTTGCCTTGGATTTGAGGGAAAAGCAGGTGGCAAAATACCGAAAACTAATAAAAGATGATGAAGCTTTTGCAGTTGCATCGACACTCATTTTAGGATATCGGGCTGATTTAAGTAAGGAAACGCTAGCAGCTTATTCTAAAACTGGAACGATACATGCACTCTCTGTTTCCGGTAGTCATGTGGAGATAATTTTCTTTGTGCTAGATTTTTGTTTAGCTTTTCTGGACAAAAAACGTTCACTTAAAATTCTAAAGTTTATCCTCATCTGTAGTCTGATTTGCGGCTATTCATTAATTACAGGTTTATCTCCATCTGTCGTCCGGGCGACGATTATGATCACAATTTTCATCACAGCTAAAACTTTCGCCAGAAATAAAAACGGATATAACACTTTAGCATTTGCGGCATTTTGCCAGCTGATTTACAATCCATTCTTAATTTGGGATGTTGGTTTTCAACTGTCATACCTGTCCGTTTTTGGTTTAATTTATCTTCAACCAAAGATTTACAAATGGATTTACGTTAAAAATAAATGGCTGAATAAAGTCTGGCAATTGATTGCACTTTCTCTATCGGCACAATTGGTTACATTTCCGCTTTGTATTTATTATTTCCATCAGTTTCCTGTCTATTTTTTAATAGGGAATTTGTTTATCTCTATTCCGCTTATTTTTATTATGGTTTTAGGAATTGCTATTCTAGTTCCATTTATAGATAAAATTTCCCCAATTTTTGAATGGATAATCGTTACTACAAACACCGTTTTAAAACGGATTGCCGATTTACCATTTTCTACTTTTTCATCGGTATGGATTACTCTTCCAGAATTAATCTTGATGAGTATTGCTTTGGGCTTATTGATTTACGGGCTTGTCGGTAAGAGTGCTAAATTTTATATCTTTTCCGCGTTGATTTATGTCGCCTGTTCTGCAATTACCCTTTATAATGATTGGACGGCTATCCATCAGAAGAAAATTATCTTTTTCACCTTAAGAAAAAATTATGCAGCTGCATTTATTGATGGTAAAACCGCAATTTTACTTACCGATTTAAGCTCAGACGATAGAAATTACGAATTCTTTATTGAGCCCGCACTGCAACAATCTCAGATTAATGCAATTAGATTTACCAATTTGGAAAGAGACACCGTTTCGAAGAATTTCATTAAAAAAGATAACCAAATTGTATTTTATAAGTACAATATTCTACTGATTGATGAACACCTTAATTATAAAAAGATAGTAATCGATAGTAAATTTTCAAGCGTTTGGTTAACAGCTAATAACAAATACAATTTGCAAAATCTTCCTAAAGAATTAACATTTAGACATTTAATTATCGACGCTACAAATAAAGATTATAAAATAGCAATCTTTAAAAAATTTGCGGAGAATAATAAAATAGAAGCTCATATTTTAAAGAAAAATCCTGCATATTTGGTTTACCTAACCCAATAACATGGAAAACCTGGTTTTGTACCGTGTGGAAGAAAGAATTGCCACCATAACCCTCAACAGACCCGAAAAAAGAAACGCACTAAATCCTCAATTAATTTTGGAATTAACTGAGAAATTTATTCACGCATCAGAAGATGATGCGGTTAAAGTAATCGTATTAAACGCCAATGGAGGTTCATTCAGTGCGGGTGCAGATTTAGAGTATCTTCAACAATTACAACAAAATACCTTTGAAGAAAATGTTATAGATTCGAACAACTTAAAAAAGCTTTTTACAACCATTTATTATCTTCCGAAAATCGTTATTGCACAGGTAGAGGGACATGCAATCGCCGGAGGATGCGGATTAGCCACAATATGCGATATTATTTTCGCCACCCCTGAAAGCAGTTTTGGCTATACAGAAGTTAAAATCGGCTTCGTACCGGCTATCGTTTCTTGTTTTTTGAAGCAAAAGGTAAACGAAACTATAGCTAAAGAATTATTGCTAACTGGAAAAACCTTCACAGCTCAGGAAGCTTTGGAATATAAATTGATAAATTATGTAACAAATTCAGCAGAAATTAATCGAAGTGTTAAAGAATTTGCACTACGTTTGTGTAGCGGGAGTTCTGGTAATTCGTTGATGATCACAAAACAGCTAATTAACCAAACAACAAATCCCTTACTGGAGAAAAGCTTGGAATTTGCAGTACAAATAAATGCTAGAGTGAGGGAAAGTGAAGATTTTAAAAAAGGAATTGCTTCATTTTTAAATAAAGAAAAAATTAACTGGTAAAAAACTAAACTTAAATAAAAACATGTTAAAATCAATCAAAACAAGCGTTGTCGCTTTAATCTTAGTTAGTGGTGCAATAATCGCACATGCGCAAAAAAAAATTGCTGAAGGTACGATTACTTACGGCTTGGAATATAAATTAACTGATGAGCAAAAAGCTGCAATGGGTGGTCAGGAACCACCTGCAGAAATGAAAGTTAAATTCAATAATGGTTTAACTAAAATTGAAATGGAACAAGGTCCTGCTTTAATTGGTATCGTTTCTGATAACAACGAAAAAACTGGTTTATTATTAATTGATGTGCCTATCGCTCAAAAACAATTCGCCGTAAAACAATCAAAAGAAGATGTAGAAAAAGCTATGGGTGCAATCGCTAAGTTTTCAGATTTCAAAGCAACTGGCGAAAAACAATCTGTAGGTGGTTACAATGCTGAAAAATATACATTTAAAGATGATAAAGGTGGCGCTCACGAATTATGGGCAACAAAAGATGTAGAACTTCCGAACGTAGGTTCTCAAAACTATTTCCCAGGTTTAGGTGCATTTCCAGTAAAGTTTACAATGGTTCAACGCGGTATCGAAACTACAACAACATTAAAATCAATTGCTGAAGGTAAAGTGGGTGCAATTTCGAAAGACGTTCCGGCAGGTTACGAAGTAGTAACTATGGACGAATTAATGAAAATGCAAGGTGGCGGAGAATAACTAACTTATATCTTACAATCAAAGGCTTTTTAACTGCCGGCTTTTATTTAAATTAGCCCAAAAGTTAAAAAGCTTTTTTTATGACTAATTTTCTATGATAAAAAACTTATTACTCAAACTTTCAATTGTTTGCATTGCCGTTTGTGCACTTGTTGATGCAAAAGCTCAAGGCATAAATTGGGCAAAAGATGGCAATTCTTATTATCAAATTACCAGCGGAGAAATTGTTTCTGTTACGCTACCTAAAAGTGAGAAAAAAACGATTATTTCCCGGGCACTTTTAACGCCTTCTGGAAAAGATGCCCCTATTGCAGTTCGTAGTTTTCAACTTTCTGCCGATGGAACTAAAGCTTTGATTTACACCAATAGTAAAAAAGTTTGGCGTTACGATACACGTGGCGATTATTGGTTGGCTGATTTAACAGCGAATAAGATCACTCAAATAGGTAAAGACAAGCCTGCATCATCGTTGATGTTTGCAAAGTTATCGCCCGATGGTAGTAAGGTTGCTTATGTAAGCAAACACAATTTGTATGTGGAAAATACTGACGGGACTAACATGAAGGCCTTAACAATCGATGGAACAGACCGAATGATTAACGGCACTTTTGATTGGGTTTACGAGGAAGAATTCGATTGCAGAGATGGTTTTAGATGGAGTCCTGATGGAAAATCTATTGCTTATTGGCAAATCGACGCTACTAAAATCAAGAATTTTTTAATGATTAATAATACCGATTCGATTTATCCCTTCACCATTCCTGTAGAATATCCGAAAGTGGGCGAAAATCCATCAGCTTGTAAAGTTGGTATTGTCGATGTAAATACTGCTAAAACCAATTGGTTAAATATCCCTGGCGATAATATTCAACATTATATTCCTCGGATGCAATGGGTTCCAAATAGCAATGAGGTAATTCTCCAACAATTAAATCGCGAGCAAAATGAAAGTATTGTATTTATTTGCGATGCAACCAGTGGCGCTGCTAAAGCCATTTATACCGAAAAAGCAAAAGCATGGATTGATGCCCAAGATGAGTGGAAATGGTTAAATGACAATAAGGAGTTTACCATTTTATCTGATAAAGATGGATGGGCACACCTTTATAGAATTAGTCGTGATGGAAAAAAAGAAACGCTGGTAACAAAAGGAAATTACGATGTTGTCGATGTAAAATTAATCGACGATAAGAATAACTATTTGTATTTCATCGCTTCGCCTAATAATGCCACACAACGTTATTTGTATAAAACCAAGCTTGATGGTAAGGGCAAGTTAGAACAAGTTACGCCATCTATCCTGCTTCCTGGCACGCACAGCTATGATATTTCCCCTAATGCAGCTTTCGCTCGTCATACCTACAATAGCGCTACAGTAAGGCCGGTAACCGAATGGATGAATTTTACTACAGGCAATCCATTCACCATGGATGGTAGCATTACTAACCAATTATCAAAACAAGAAGCACCTAAAAATAAAGTAGAATTCTTTAAAGTAACTACAGAAGATGGTGTTGAATTGGATGGTTGGATGAAAAAACCAGATAATTTTAATCCCGATAAAAAATACCCTGTAGTATTTTATGTTTATGGCGAACCTGCTTCTCCAACAGCCTCTGATACTTATGGAGCGGGTAGAAATCCGCTGTATGCCGGCGATATGGCCAAAGATGGTTATATCTATATTTCTATGGATAATCGTGGTGCGCCTGTTCCTAAAGGTGCAGCCTGGAGAAAGGGTATTTACAAAAACATTGGCGTAATTAATATCCGCGATCAGGCCATGGCCGCAAAAAAACTGCTGGCTACAAATGCATTTATGGATAAAGATCGTGTTGCCGTTTGGGGCTGGAGTGGCGGTGGTTCATCCACTTTAAACTTAATGTTTCAATATCCTGAAATTTACAAAACAGGTATCTCCATTGCAGCTGTTGGTAACCAATTAACTTACGATAATATTTATCAGGAACGTTATATGGGCACTCCTTTTCCAAGCAAAGAAGCTTATGTTAAGGGCTCTCCTATTACTTATGCCAAAAACCTGAAGGGTAATTTACTTTACATTCACGGTACTGGCGATGATAATGTTCATTATCAAAATGCCGAAATGTTAATTAACGAATTGATTAAAAACAGAAAGGTTTTCCAATTAATGAGCTATCCAAATCGTACGCACAGTATTTCTGAGGGCGATGGAACGAGTGAACATTTATCGCTCACTTATACTAGGTTTTTGAAAGATAACTGCCCTCCAGGCGCAAAATAGAATTGATATTTGAAAAGCAATTTAGCGGGGAATCGGTTTCGATAGCCCCGCTTTTCATTTTAATCTTTTTTGTAAAAACAACCTCGCAGGTTTTAAAAACCTGCGAGGTTTCTCAAAAAAGTATTACATTTCAATCGGATTTAAAATGCAATGTTCTGCATTCTCCTTAATGTTAGCTTAGCATAAAGCTTAACATCCGGCAGGGAAAATTTATTTTATCAATCCCATAATTATTAGTGAAACTACTATGGCGATTCCGAAACTCAGCAAGGTACCAATTAGTACATATTCGGTTAATTTTAAATCGTGTGCTTCTTTTAAATCGCCAAAGCGGAAAATAGATTTAGCCGCCAACAGAAAACCTACAGCCTCAAAGTGATTGGTGAGGATGAAAACAAAAATCAATGTCCGCTCTAAAATACCAATATATTTCCCTGCATTCTGCAAAGATTTCGGACTCTCATCGTCGCTTTCTGGTAACCACTTGGCAATAATTACTTTCATAATGATGGATGTTGGCATAGTCAAAAATAAAACGCCCGAAATTATAATCCACGTGTGCGTTTCATTTATAAAACTGATATTTAAATAACCATTATAGAAAAAATTCCATACTAATACAATAGAGCTGAAGTGCAAAAGCTGGTCAACAAAAAATAAGATTCTGGCATTTTTATTTGTTTGAAAGATCGATTTTAAGGCATCAATTATGAGATGCAAGGCACCGATTGATAAAGCTATTTTCCAAACATTAAAGCTTAAAAAAACAACAAAAATTAATCCTATATGAACCAGGACATGTAGATATAATTTGCTTGATTTTAGCTTCTTTCTTTCCTTATCTTTCACCCATGAATTAGGTTGCAGAAAAAAATCTCCAACTAAATGCGCTATAATGATTTTAATTAAATAGATCTCCATTATTTCGAAAGCGTTTGGTTCAATTTTTTACGGTATAATTTATCCATCTCCATCAATTCAGAATAATGAGCACGTTTTAAAGCCTCACTTACCAAAGATTGGGTTCTGCCTGAAAGCACGGCTAGCTCACTTTGCAACACATTTTCGTTTTCTAATGCCAGTTTGACCATTTCTGCAGCAACTATTCCCCAACTATCCATTGCAATTAAAGACAGCTTAATCATAACATTAATTTCTTCATCGAAATCAGGGAAGTCAGTTTTAATAGCCAGATTAACTTTTGCTTGTTTTAAGCTATCAAAAGCTGCTCCAGAGTTTACAAATGCATCTCCACTTGATTCTGAAAGTTTTTTACGCTTGCTTTTTATATCACCGATTCCAATGCCCATCCTCACATCTGCAGGTTTATTTATTCTGATACAAGCTTTTAGATAAGCTGCAGTTTTGATAGCATTTTCTGTCTCTACCTCTACCTGGAAGCTATCCCCACGATAAATCTCCCACTTATTATTCTGCTTTGAAACTACTTTTAAAGCATTTTTTAAGCTCAATAACCAGCTATCCTTTATCTTTCTTGAACCTATTATATCACCTGTTATAATACAAATCATAATACAATATCGGATTATTAAATCATATTCCAAAAATTATCGGCTAATTACCCGATATTTCTATTTATCGGCTAATTACCCGATATTTTAAATTATCGGCTAATTACCCGATATTGATTTAAAACTTATAGCATGATTTATTGTTTAGTACTCATGGCATTAATAGAATTTACAAAAAGAGGTATTTACTGCAAGCAAGGAGATTTTTATGTAGATCCTTGGTGGCCTGTAGATTACGCCGTAACCACACATGGCCATAGCGACCATGTACGTTTTGGAAATAAACATTACCTCTGCCACACCTTAACAAAGCCTATAATTAAACGCCGCATTAGCGAAGATTTAAATGTAGAAACCCTTAATTATGGCGAAAGCATCGTTCGTAACGGTGTAAATATTTCATTTTATCCTGCAGGCCATATCATTGGTTCGGCACAAGTTAGATTAGAATATAAAGGGGAAATCTGTGTTATTTCCGGCGATTATAAAACTGAAGATGATGGGATCAGTGATATTTTTGAACCCATAAAATGCCATTCATTTGTATCTGAAAGCACTTTTGGTTTACCTGTGTATAAATGGCAAAAACAAGATCTCGTTTTCGATAAAATTAAAAGTTGGGTTAGCGATAATATTCCACAACAAAAAACAAGTGTATTAATTGCATATAGTTTAGGAAAAGCACAACGTTTAATTAAAAATCTTGCGGGCAGTGTTCCTATCTATGTTCACAATAGTATCGCAAACCTAAATGAAGTAATTATCAATGCTGGTGTAAACTTGCCAGAAACGATTAGAATTACACCCGAAACTACCAAGGATGAATTACAGAGGGGAATTGTAATTGTGCCACCAGCCATGCGTGATAGCCGATGGATTAAGAATTTATCCCATCCGGTTACTGGTATTTGCTCAGGTTGGATGCAGGTTCGGGCACACCGTCGCTGGCAAAGTGCCGATGCGGGTTTCGCCCTCAGTGACCACGCCGATTGGACAGGGCTAATGGATGCCATTACTGCAACCGGCGCAGAAAAAGTTTATGTTACCCATGGTTTCACGGCCGCTTTTAGTCGGTTTTTAAATGATGAGGGCATTGAATCAGAAGAAGTAATGACCAAGTTTGGGCAAGAAGACGATGAAGAAAATAAAGTTGATCTTGCTGACGGAGAGAATCAAAAGAAAGAAACTGAAAACATAAGCGCAGAATGAAAAGATTTGCAAAACTCATTCAGCAGCTTGAATTGAGCAATAAAACCAATGACAAAATTGCTGCATTAGTAGATTATTTTAATTTTGCCGATGATAAAGATAAGATTTGGGTCATCGCCCTGTTCACAGGTAAAAAGCCCCGTCGACCAATTAAATCAGCATTGCTTAAATATTGGGCAATAGAAATTACACAAACACCCGAATGGTTATTTTCTGAAAGTTACTCGAACGTGGGCGATTTAAGTGAAACCATTGCCCTGCTCCTCCCGCCTGCAGAGAAAACTTCAGATATTCAATTACATAAATGGATTGAAAATTTGCACGATTTGGAAGGTAAAGATGATGAAACTAAAAAAGATTTCATCTTAAATGCCTGGAATACCTTAGAAACACAAGAACGATTCATTTTCAATAAACTTATTTCAGGCAATTTCAGAATTGGGGTTTCCAATAAGATGCTGGTGAATGCCCTGGCCAAGCAAAGTAGTTTGGATAGTGCCCAAATTATGCATAGCATTATGGGCAAGTGGAATCCTTATGAAATTACTTTTACCGAGCTGATTAATGGGGCACATGTAAATACAGATAACTCCTGGCCGTATCCCTTTTGCCTTGCTTATGCTTTGGAGCAAGAGCCAGAAAAGTTAGGCGATATTGCCGAATGGCAAGCCGAATGGAAATGGGATGGTATCCGCGGACAAATTGTTAAAAGAAATGGTGAATTATTTATATGGAGCAGAGGCGAAGAATTGGTAACAGAGCAATTCCCAGAACTACATTTTTTAATTAATATTTTGCCAGATGGTGCAGTTTTAGATGGTGAAATACTAGCGGTACAGGACAAGCAGGTTTTATCTTTTAGTACTTTACAGCAACGTTTGAACCGCAAAACGATCAGTAAAAAACAACTGGAAGACGCCCCTATTGGTTTCTTCGTTTACGATATTCTGGAGTTTGAGGCAAATGATTTTCGCGAACATCCTCTTAGTGAAAGAAGAAAAATATTAGAGCAGTTAATTGGTAGTTTAGATGAAAGTGCTGTAATTCTATCACCAGTTATAAAGTGTAAAACCTGGGAGGAATTAGCGGAGTTAAGACAAACCTCACGTTCAATTAACAGTGAGGGAATTATGCTTAAAAAACTGAGTTCACATTACCACAGTGGTCGTAAACGTGGCGATTGGTGGAAGTGGAAAATAAATCCTTATACCGTTGATGCAGTGATGATTTATGCCCAAAAAGGTAGTGGCAGAAGAGCAAATTTTTTCACCGATTATACCTTTGCCGTTCGCGATGGCGAAAACCTGGTTACTATTGCAAAGGCTTATTCTGGCCTAACCGATAAGGAAATTAAAGAAGTGAATTCTTTTGTAACCAAAAATGCAATAGAAAAATTTGGACCAGTGAGAACCGTAAAACCGGAACTTGTTTTCGAAATTGCATTTGAGGGAATTGCAGAAAGTAAAAGACACAAAGCTGGTTTGGCACTCCGTTTTCCACGGATTTTAAGATGGCGGAAAGATAAAAAAGCTGCTGAAATTAACACATTAGATGATTTGCGACAGTTGTTAGCATCAACGTTTATAAATGATTAGAAAATCAGGTTTCTGTGTTTATCGGAACCGAAAGCCCTGCCATACACTTTACTCACCCGATTAAAAGAATCGGGTTTCGTGCTCGCTCCTGTCAGGTTTATTTTACTTAGGTTTACCTTACTATTTTAAACCCGACAGAAGCGAAAATTATCCCGATTTTTCATCGGGAATTGTAGCAAATGGCGGGACTAATGCTACCAAAGAATTACTGAAATTGCTTTTCAAGTTAAAAATTTAGAATTACAATTATACATGGACCAAACGAAAACCAAAGGCTACAAAAAAATTAAGCAATGGCTTAAAGCCAATGGTCGTAAACCATTTAAATTTCAGGAAGATGCCTGGCAAAACTACTTAAACGGTTACAGCGGATTGGTGAATGCTCCAACAGGATTTGGTAAAACATTTTCGTTGTTTTTGGCCATAGCCATAGAGGCGCTAAATGCATCAGAATTAAGCAATAAAAAAGCAAAAGACCGTTTGCAACTCATTTGGATTACCCCACTTCGCTCCCTGGCTAAAGATATTGCAAGAGCGATGCGTGAAACACTTACCGAACTTGAATTAGATTGGCATGTTGGAGTAAGAAACGGCGATACATCGCAGGCAGAGAAAGTTCAACAAAAGAAATCGATGCCCGAAATTTTATTGATTACACCTGAAAGTTTGCATCTTTTGCTGGCACAAAAAGGCTCTTCAACTTTATTTAAAAACCTGAAATGCATAGTAGCAGATGAATGGCATGAATTGTTGGGAAGTAAACGTGGTGTATTGGTAGAACTTGCTATTTCCCGGATTAAAGGTTTGCAAAAATTGGAAAAAAATCAGTTTTTAAGAGTATGGGGAATTTCGGCGACCATTGGAAATATTGAAGAGGCTTTGGATGTTTTGGAGCCTGATGAAACGGCGAAAAGAATCATTATCAAGGCCGACCTAGAAAAGAAAATCATCATTAAATCCATTCTTCCCGATGATATTGAAACCCTGCCTTGGGCCGGGCATTTGGGTTTAAAACTGGCTTACAAACTTCTGCCTATTATTGAGAAAAGCAAAACCACTCTTATTTTTATCAATACCCGCGGGCAATCGGAAATGTGGTACCAGCACTTGCTAAATATCGAACCCGAATTGGCAGGAAGGATTGCTATTCACCACGGTTCAATAGATTTTGAACTCAGAAACTGGATTGAGGACGCATTACATACGGGGCAACTGAAGGCTGTTATTGCGACTTCATCCTTGGATTTAGGTGTAGATTTTAAACCTGTTGATACCGTTGTTCAGGTGGGTTCGCCTAAAGGTGTTGCCAGGTTTTTACAACGTGCCGGCCGTTCGGGGCATTCACCCCATGAGGTTTCGAAGATCTATTTTTTGCCGACACATGCTTTAGAATTAGTAGAAGCAGCAGCAATTAAAGAAGCGGCCAAAACCAATAATATAGAAAGCCGTGAGCCGTTCATTATGGTTTTCGATACTCTGGTTCAGTACCTGGTTACTTTAGCTATTGGAGATGGCTTTGATGACAAGATCATTTATGAGGAAATCAAAAATACCCACGCTTTTAAATTAATCTTGCCAGAGGAATGGTCTTGGGTAATGCAATTTATTACTTCAGGTGGCGATAGCTTAGGTGCTTATAATGAGTTTAAAAAGGTAACGAAAGATGAAGACGGATTGTGGAAAGTTAAGAGCCGACAGCTGGCTATGCGACATCGTTTGCATATCGGTACTATAGTAAGTGATGCGATGTTAAAGGTAAAATTTCTTTCCGGCGGGTATATCGGCATGGTAGAAGAATATTTTGTTACCCGCTTAAAAGCCGGCGATAATTTCCGTTTGGCCGGTCGGGTTCTGGAGTTTGTTCATGTTAAAGATATGACGGTAATTGTTCGCGTGAGTAAACAAAAAAATGCCATTTCTCCAAGTTGGAATGGTGGCCGTTTGCCTTTGTCTTCAAACTTGGGTTCGGTATTGCGGAAAAAATATAATGAGGCATTGGATAAAACCCATAACGATGAAGAATTGGATTCTGTGTATCCATTATTTCTTTTGCAAGAAAAGCGTTCTCATGTACCACGCAATGATGAATTGTTAATTGAATTGATTAATAACAAAGAAGGTTTTCATCTTTTTGCTTACCCATTTGAAGGGCGTTTAGTTCATGAAGTTTTGGCGGCTTTGGTAGCCTACCGTTTGAGCAAGCTTTTGCCGATAAGTTTTTCTATTGCAATGAACGATTATGGTTTTGAGCTCTTAAGCGAAACCGAAATTCCTATGGATGAATCTATCGCTTACGAAGTTTTCTCGCCAAAAAATTTAACAGAAGACATTACGCTAAGTATCAATTCAACAGAAATGGCTCGAAGAAAGTTCCGCGATATTGCCTGCATTTCAGGTTTGGTTTTTCAGGGGTATCCTGGTAAATATGTTGCCAATAAACATCTCCAGTCATCTGCAGGTTTATTTTTTAATGTTTTTAGCGATTACGATAAACATAATTTACTTTTGCGCCAGGCATACGATGAAGTTTTTTATCAGCAGTTGGAAGAGCCAAGATTGGCTGCCGCGTTAGAAAGAATTCAAAATAGTGAGGTAATCATTACCCATCCTCAGAGTTTTACACCATTATCATTTCCGATTAAGGTTGATAGTTTACGGGAAAATATGAGTTCGGAAGAATTGGAACAACGAATTGCAAGGATGAAAGCTGAATCGGAGAAATTTAAGTAAATTACCCTTTTACTGTTTCGTGATTGCGAGGTACGCAATGACAGACTATATTAGATAAAAATAATGACAATCACAAGCCACGGAGAAGAACTGATTTTAGATAAAGAAAGGGCTTTATACTTACCACAACATCAACTTTTAGCCATTAGCGATTTGCATTTGGGTAAATCTGCACATTTCCGTTCTGCTGGTGTACAAGTACCATCTACCATCGCTCAAAATGATTTACAGCGATTAGGTTTGCTCGTTGAAAAGTACAAACCCAAAACGTTATTGATTAATGGTGATATGTTTCATCATGGTTTAAATACCGATATCGATGAGTTTGCAGCATGGAAAAAGCAATTTAGCGAACTCACTTTCTTGCTTGTAAAAGGAAACCATGATAGGTTAGCAAATGCTGATTATGAATCAATGCAAATTGAAATACATGAACCAAGTTTTTGTTTAGGGCCTTTTTGCTTTATTCATGATGCTCCAAAATGTACCGAAGAAGAATTGTATCCGATAAGTGGCCACATTCATCCTGGTGTTACTGTGGTGGGTAAAGCAAAACAGCGTTTAAAATTTCCATGTTTCTTCTTTGGAAAAGAGTACGCAGTTTTGCCAGCATTCAGTACGTTTACAGGCCTTTATAACATTTACCCGAAGACTAATGAGCAAATATTTGCGGTTACGCCCAATAAAGTAGTCGAAGTATAATTAAGAATGAGAATCGATGATCTGTTTCAATTGCGAAGCTTGCAAAACACCACTTTGACGCCAAACTTGTTTTCCTTGTTTAAATAACATTAGAGTAGGTACACTTTGAACAGAATATGCAGCCGCTGCAGCCTGATTTTTATCGATATCAACCTTAATAATCGAAACGGAGTCGCCAACCTGGGATTTCAATTGTTCTAAAATGGGCTTCATCATTTTGCAAGGTCCACACCACTCAGCAAAAAAATCTACCAAAACTGGTTTCTCTCCATTTATTAATTCTGAAAACTTAGCCATAATTTAAGTCGTTAGTCGTTAGTCGTTAGTTGTTAGTCGTTAGTCGTTAGTCGTTAGTCGTTAGTCGTTAGTCAAAAAACAGCATTAACGTGATTTGGTTTTAAACTAAAGAAGTCAAGTTTTTCAAAACTTGACTTCTTTTTGTTCTAATTAAATCTCTCTGTTAAAATCCCAGTTTTCCAGGTAATCAGCCACTCTTCTAATAAACATCCCTCCTAACGAACCATCCACAACTCTATGGTCGTAAGACAATGAAAGGAACATCATGTGGCGAATTGCAATAACATCACCATGTTCAGTTTCTAAAACTGCAGGCTTCTTTTTAATGGCGCCTACAGCTAAAATAGCAACTTGCGGTTGGTTTATAATGGGTGTACCCATCACGTTTCCAAATGAACCAACATTTGTTAATGTGAAAGTCCCACCTTGTGTTTCATCCGGTTTAAGTTTTGAAATCCTGGCTCTTGCAGCTAGATCGTTAACGGCTTTTGTTAAACCAACTAAATTTAACTGATCGGCATTTTTTATCACAGGAACAATGAGGTTTCCGCTTGGCAAAGCCGCTGCCATACCAATATTGATATCTCGTTTCTTGATAATTTGCGTTCCGTTAACAGAAACGTTAATCATTGGGAAATCTTTAATGGCCTTTGCTACTGCTTCAACAAAAATTGGCGTAAATGTTATTTTCTCATTTTCACGTTTCTCAAAGCTATTTTTCACTTTGTTGCGCCATAAAACCATATTCGTCACATCTGCCTCAACAAATGAAGTTACATGTGGAGATGTCGTTTTGCTCATCACCATATGGTCGGCAATAAGTTTACGCATTCTATCCATTTCAATAATTTCATCGCCACCAGAAACTGATGTTGTCGATGTTTTAGTTGCAACCGGTGCTTGTGTTGATGCGGCAATAGGTTCAGCAGCTGGCTGATTGGGAACATTTGAAATGGTTGGTGAGGCATTCGCTTGCCCACCATTTCTGCTTGAAATATAATTTAATAAATCATCTTTGTTGAGCCTGCCATCTGCACCAGAGCCTTTTATTGAATCGAGTTCTTCAATGGAAATATTTTCTTGAGAAGCAATGCTTTTGACCAGAGGAGAATAAAAACGGTTTGGAGAAGCAAAATCAGCTTGCACTTCAGATGTTTTTTCTTGCTGTAATTCTGCTAAGCCCGGAATGTCTTGAGGTTGTTCTTCTTCAATGACAGCGATTTGTTGAGCAGGTTCTTCGGTTTTAGCGTCGCCGCCACCCGCAGTTTCTATAATAGCAATTACATCACCAACTTGCGCAACTTCATCTTCCCTAAATATTTGCTTTACCAATTTACCGGCAACAGGTGAAGGTACTTCAGAATCTACTTTATCTGTTGCAATTTCCAAAATTGTGTCATCCAAATCAATTGAATCTCCAATTTGTTTTACCCATTTAATTACGGTTGCTTCGGCAACACTTTCACCCATTTTTGGTAACAATAGTTCGTATTGAGCCATATTAAATTACAGTATTATATATTGGTATTGCGACAAAAATACAGTTTTTATTCGTTGTAAAAGTCTTCCCTAAGTAGATTTAATAACATCATTAATGCTGATGCAGCCGAACGTTCGATGTTTTGAAGGCGTTTGTTACTGAAATTAAACACTTTAGCAACTGTTTTATTCGTTGATGAAATCGCAATCCACACGGTTCCAACAGGCTTATCTTCGGTACCACCATCGGGTCCGGCTATACCACTTACTGCAATAGCATAATCAGTTTTGAAATGTTTAATTGCGCCTTCGGCCATTTCGGTAACCGTTTCTTCACTCACCGCACCAAATTTAGATAAGGTAACTTCTTTCACGCCCAGAATCGATTCTTTCAGTTCGTAGGCATAGGCCACAGCTCCACCCCAATACACAGATGAACAGCCAGGATGTTGAGTAATCAAATGGGCAATATATCCACCGGTGCAACTTTCTGCAGTAGATAAGGTTAAACCTTTCGATTTCATTAGATTGAGAATGGCCTGCTCGAGCGGGAGATCTTCATCAATTACAACAAACTTTTTAACTTTTGTGATAATCTGTTGAGCATAAACTTCAACTTCAGCCTTCAAGGTCAATTCATTATCGCCCTTGGCAGATAAACGCAAACGTACCTGGCCTAATTTAGGTAAATATGCAAGCTTAATATGCGGCGGCAAACTATCTTCGATTTCTTCAATTTCCTTCGCTAAAAAAGATTCGCCAATATTAGCAGTAAGAATAGTTTTGTGTACAATTGACGGTAACTTAAACCGGGATTTAATTCTTGGCAGTACTTCATCGTCCATTAAATACATCATTTCGTACGGAACTCCAGGCATTGACACAAAAATCTTATCGTGCTCCTCAAACCACATGCATGGAGCGGTTCCGTTTTTATTAACGATCACTTCGCAACCATCTGGTACATCAGCTTGCTGAATGTTAATATCTAACAAAGGGCGTTTGAATTTCTCGAAAATCTGACGAACCATTTCTAAGGCTCCTGCATCGTTTCTGAAACCCATATTGAAATATTTAGCCAAAGTTTTCTTGGTAATATCATCTTTCGTCGGACCTAGACCGCCGGTTATTAAAATGATATCTGCTCTGGTTTCAGCATCAGCTAATGCAGATAAAATATGTTGTTCATCATCAGAAACTGATGTAATCTGTTTAACCGAAACGCCAATTAAATTTAATTGTTTAGCCATCCAGGCCGAATTGGTATCAACAATTTGACCGATGAGAATTTCATCGCCAATGGTTATAATTTCAGCTAGCATAATTTACTGGTATGTATTGTAGAAACCTTGTCTTTTGCTCAATTTTAAATCTTGAAGAATTGAGGCCTTAACTTTTAATGTTACAGAATAACTCTTATAAGCACCATAAGGAACCCAATTCACACTCATATCCCAACAATGTAAGTCGCGGTAAATTCCTATGTTCATTGGTGTTAACCCATTATTTTGAAAATCGTAACCCGAATTGAAAGTAAATTTCCACTTAGGTGTCAGATTAAAATCTCCATTAAAGTTTAGCGTATTACTTGTTGTACTTACGCCAAAATCGTTACTGTATTGAAAACTGTAAGAGAATGAGAAATTCCATGGAATATTGAAATCTACAAAAGCATTTGGATCTCTGCTGATGGCAGCCAATTGTTCTGATTGCAATGGCGATAAGCCTTTTTCCTTTGCAGTTTCGCTCAATTTATCATTGGCTTCATTTTTCTTTTTCAAGGCATCCGGATTTAAGCTGTAATCGAATGAAAATCCGATGTTAGTTAGTCGGGCTAAGCGGCCACCTCTCCTCAGGGTGAAATTATTGCTTCGCGTAAAAGTTCTTTGTCCGGTAACAGGATCTACACTTTCATCTAAATCATAAGGATCGAACGTACCATTGTAGTTAATTCCTAATTTATCTGTAAACTGAGAACGACCGTTAAAACTCAAGGTAGAAAGTTTATTTCTCGGAGCCAGAAAATTATAAGAACCAGAAATACTTAAACCTTGAATAATTGGAATTTTTCGCTCTCCGGTACCAGTGGTATCTTTGCTCGATTTAACTTTTAATTCCACCGTATTATCTACACCGAAACCGATAGCGGCAGCCTTGCCTGGAAAAGAACCTTGATAAGCCATCCCCTGGAAAACAGAATAGGTTAACGGCTGCTGATAAGTATCTCTTATTTCTTTACCATTTTGATCAATTGCCGCCAAAAACGGACCTCTACCTGCTTTAGTAAAATCTGGCGAATAATTAAATGAAACGTTAGGTGTAATTACATGGCGCATAGCCATAATGTTCCCCAGATTCTTAAACTTCTTTTGACCATAAATTTTGGTAGACATACTGGTAGAAAGACTATAACTTCCGGCTCTTTTAAAACCGCTTAAAGTATCTATCCTTTCTGTATAGGTTCCATCATCGAAACTTGTAAATCTTTTATTGATATGTTGAAAATTCCAAACCTCGTTATAGCTACCACCCAAAGAGAAGTTTAGATATTTTAGGGCTGTAAACGACATGTTGATGGGAATGCTGTGACTGAAACCAGATCTCAGTCGCTTTAAACCGTCGTTTTGAAACAGTAAACTATCCTTTGTATCTATGGCATTCGTTCCTTGTAAAGCATATCCAATGGTAATTTTCTGATACCATTTTTGCTCCCCCACGCGAGTTTTTGAATCGAATGGACTAAAAGTTGGCACGTTAAAAGTTGCATCGGGTAACCTAATCGATACATCCCTTGTGCGCAAGGTCTGATTACTCGTCATCGATAACGAATAATTCATATTGTTGGAAAAAGTTTTGGAATAACTGATACTACTATTGGTGGTATTGTTTGCAATCGCATTTAAATCGTAGTTCAAATTAGCAGGACTATTGGTGTAATAGCTACTTGAAGTAACGTTAACACTGGCACTAAAAGTTGTTCCGGGGTTGGCGTTTGCGTTTTGCGAGTGCGACCACCTAATGCTAAAATCCTTATTCGGATTTTCGAAAGCTTCAGTGCCCTCTAAACCGTTTTTCACACTGTTGTAGCTAATACCTACGTTTCCGCTAAATTTATATCTTTTGATGTAGTTACTGGTCAAATTGGTCTCGTAAGAACCATTCGTGTAAATACTTCCCAGCAATTTAGCGTCCCAGTAATCGTTTAAACCAAGATAATAACCCCCATTTTGTAAAAAGAAACCACGTGTTGCATCCTCGCCAGGACTTGGTAAAATTATGCCTGAAGTTCTTTTATTAGGTTTAGGAAAAAATGCAAATGGTAAACCTATAGGCGTAGGTACACCTTCAAAAACCATGTACATTGGTCCACTTATAATCTGCTTTTCCGTGGCAATACCTTTTGTAATCAAAATCCCGAAGTGAGGATGAGGCAAATTACAGGTACTGTACATCACATTTTTAATGTGCAACTCATCATCAATTTGTTTTTTACTTTGTCCGCCGGAGAAAAAGCCACCCTCCTGCTCAGAAAATACACCGTAAACTTTTGCCTTAGTAGTTTCAGAATTATAATAAAGTGAATCGGCTATTGCAGAACCATCGGTTCCCGATTTAAATATCGGTTTACCAACGTATCTATTGGTTTTAGAATCCGTTCTTCCACTGGCAAAAATCAGTTTATTTTGCGAATCGTAACGGATATAATCTGCATCGAGTTCGAAGTCGCCATAATTTACCCTGGCGTTTCCATACATGTATATAATACTCTTGTTCTTGCTGAAACGAACTGAATCGGCCCGGTACTCTACTTTTTGATCCAAACCACTATTATTTGGAGATGCTTTTTTCGATGTATCTCTTTTTGATGTGTCTTGCTGGATTATTTGTTGCAATGAAAAAGAAGAAAATGCGTTAGCTTTACCAACACCATGTGTTAATAAAATGACAGAAATTAGTAAAATAGAGCTAGTAAGAAGTTTCAAATTCGTATTTGAATGTTATTTTTGCACAAATGTTTAATCAAAAACGTTCAAAATTAGTGAAAAATATACCATTGATGTATCTTAAAACCATTTTAACATTTATTATTTGTATTACTTTATTCAATACAATTGATAATCAAGCCTTTGCGCAAGAATATAAAATTAAAACAATCGTAATCGACGCTGGTCATGGAGGAAAGGATGGCGCCACGCATGGTGTTTATTCTAAAGAAAAAGATGTTGCTTTAAAAACAGCACTTAACTTGGGTAAAGCACTTCAAGATAGTATAAAAGATATTAAAGTAATTTACACGAGGCAAACTGACGTTTTCATTCCCTTGTACGAACGCATCAACATCGCTAATAATGCAAAAGCTGATTTATTTATATCTATTCACTTGAATGATATGCCGGTAAGGGTATCGAAAGTGGTTGATTATTATAAAAAAGTTAAGGGTAGAAAAGTTCCTGTTTACCGTTCTGTCGTTTCGAAAAGTACCTCTACACGGGGCACGGAAACCTTTGTATCTGGTACAGGCCGTTTAGGAGAGCAAGATGAAGTAATCAAAAGGGAAAATGCTTCGATGTTTTTAGAGGATAATTATCAGAAAAACTATGAAGGTTTTATTGCCAATACACCTGAGAATGACATTATGCTTTCTTTGATGAAACAAACCAATAGAGAAAGAAGTTTAAAATTTGCGTCGCTTTTACAGCAAGAATATATCAATGCTGGCAGAATTAACCGCGGCGTGCAGGAAAAAAGTTTGGCAGTATTAGCGAGAGCATCAATGCCTGCAGTTTTAACTGAAATTGGTTTTGTAAGTAATCCCGATGAGGAAGATTATATGAACTCCGCAGAAGGTCAAACAGAAATTGTTAATGGAATAATTAAAGCGATTAAAAACTATAAACGTATTGCCGAAACATCTTTCTAATCTACCCCATCCCTATCAAAATGAAGATCAAACTTCTAGCCTTTCTACTTTTAATATTTCCTTTCATCCCAAGCCACTCTATTGCTCAAGGATATAAAATTAAGACAATTGTTATCGACCCTGGCCATGGAGGTAAAAAGCCCGGTGCATCTGGGAGTTTTTCTACCGAAAAAGCGATTGCATTAAAAGTTGCCCTTAAATTAGGCGCAAAGTTAAGGGCAGAATTACCAGACGTTAAAGTAATCTACACCCGAACGAAGGATGTTGATGTGGACTTATATAAACGGGCTGAAATAGCCAATGATGCCAATGCTGATCTTTTTATCTCCATTCATTGCAATTCGATGCCTCCCGGAAATAAACACATAAAAGGTGCCGAAACACTTGTTGCAGGATCCCATAGATTAAAGGAACAAGATGCTGCGATTAGAGAAAATGCCGATATTAAACTGGAGAAAAACTATAAAAGCAAATACGATGGTTACGATCCAAATAATCCGGGAACGTTCATTCTTTTATCATTACTAAAAAATACGTTTCGCGATAAAAGCATTAAATTTGCGAAACTCATTCAAACAAGTTACATCAGCAGAGATAAAAGGGCAAGCCGGGGGGTTAAAGAACAGGGGGTTTTGGTGCTTCAAAGATGTGGAATGCCAGCCGTGTTAACTGAGGTTGGGTTCATATCGAATAAAGAAGAAGAGAAATACATCAACTCTGAAAAAGGTCAGAATGAAATTGCAGATTCGATATTGGCTGCAATTAAGAGCTACAAAAAATCTGTTGAGGTAAAATAATAGTAGAATTAGTTTTTAAGTGGTATAAAACCACTTATTCACCAAACAAAAATAACTGTGTAAGCATTATGTAATAACAACATATATTTGCACTATAAATTAAAGAATTACGCCTCGGACAAGTAATAATTACTAATTTTACCGCTTGTATCCGTCAAAGATAAACACTCATGAAGATTAAAAACGAAACCAAAGTAGGTATTTTAGCAGCATTTGCCATCGCTTTACTCATTATAGGATACAATTTTTTAAAAGGTAATTCCATTTTTTCTAGCGAAACTACCTTGTTTGCAAGGTATACCAGAGTGGACGGATTATCCGTTTCTAAACCTGTTTTAATTAACGGATACCAGATCGGCCGGGTTGCAAAACTGCAGCTAGAACCTGGTGGAACTATTTTGGCTACCTTGAGCATCAATAGCAAATATGATATTCCAGAAAATAGTATTGCTCGATTAGAGGGAACTGACCTTTTAGGTAGCAAGGCGATTGTAATGTCGTTAGGTAACTCAAAAAAAATGGCTGAAGATGGCTACACATTAAATGCCAACGTAGAAAAAGGCTTGATGGAACAAGTTCAACCTGTACAGAAGAAAGCGGAATTAATTATTGGAAAAATGGACTCTATTTTAAGTAGCGTGAATTCTATCTTAAATCCAAATTTCCAGAAAAATGTTGACAAGAGCTTTAATAGTATTGCAGGAACATTGGCATCATTAGAAACAACATCTAAAAAAGTTGATGGTTTAGTAGGATCAGAAAGTGCCCGCATAGAGGCTATTTTTAAAAATGTTGAAGGTATTACTGCCAACTTAAACAATAACAATCAAAAAATTAGCGACATCCTAACAAACATAAATACAGTTACAGATAAGTTTGCTGCTGCTAATTTTAAACAAACTTTAGATAATGCCAATAATGCCATCGCCGATTTACAAAGTGTAATTTCCGGTATCAAAGATGGAAAAGGAAGTTTGGGATTATTATTAAATGATGATAAAATGTATCAGAACCTAAATAATGCATCTAAAAATCTGGATGAGTTGATGATAGATTTGAAAGCAAATCCTAAGCGCTACGTTCATTTCTCTGTATTTGGCGGTGGAAACAAAAAGGACAAATAGTCTATTCTATAAAAGTGAGAAGCCTTGCAATTTTAAGTTGAAAGGCTTTTTTCGTTTAAAATATTAAGAAAAGCAATTGAAGTTCAAATACTTAAGCTCGTTCCTTCTTTCCGCTAAATCTTTTAACAGAAAAAGTTAAAAGGATACCGCTGAAATAAGGTTTAAAAATTCTTTTGGTTTACAACTGGAAGGTTCTTCCCTCAATGGCTAGCTCAGTATTTTCGAAAACAGATTGGGTTTCTTCCAATAACATTTGAAGCGTTTTATATCGAGATGAAAAATGACCAATCAGTAATTTCTCCACGCCATTAATTTTAGCCACCTCTCCTGCTTGTAACGCAGTAGTATGGTGAGTTTCATTTGCCCTATCTAAAAGCTCATGCATAAAGGTAGCTTCATGATATAAGGTATCACAGTCTTTGATGCTTGAAAAGTAGCGTTCATCATACCGCGTGTCCGAACAGTAAGCATAAGATCTGGGCCGATCTGCAGGCGTAGTATAGTCTTCACTTTTTAAAACCTGTCCATCAGGCAATTCAACATCAACTCCTTTTTTCAAGGCAGTGTAATAAGCCATCGGAATCTCATCAGTTTTTTCCTTTATCAGCTTACGTTGTCTTGGCTTTTGCTTAAAAATAAAACCTGTTGTAGGAATGCGATGATTGAGTACAATCGTTTCCACAATCAAATCCTGATTTTCAAATATTTGCTTTGATACGTCTGCTCCGATGGCAAAAAATTCCAGCGGGTATCTTAAAATCGTATCCGAATATTTAAACTGGATCTCTAGAATTTCTAAAAGTGGTTTCGGTCCAAAAATTTGCATGGACTTTGTTCGACCGTTTAAATGTAAACTGGAAAGCAAACCAATCAAACCGAAATAATGATCGCCATGCAAATGGCTAATGAAAATATGGTCAATTCTTGCGGCTTTTAAGTTATACTTGGTGAGCTGCTGTTGTGTACCTTCACCACAATCAATTAAATAAAATTTTTCATTACAATTTAAAAGCTGCGCCGATGGATTCCTATTAAAAACAGGAGTTGCCGAACTGCTTCCAAGAATTGTAACCTCAAATTTCATATTCTAGTGATATAAAAAGCCTCGTAGGTTTTTGAAAACTACGAGGCCAGTGTTGTATTTATAAGTATGTTATTTTGCGCCTCTGAACTCTTTTTCCAATTCATCCATAAAGATGAAATCAGTAGCTTCCTCTAATGTATTAACAAACGTTACAGATTGAAATATGTTTGATAATTCTATAATTGGTGCAATTTCATCATTAATACCAGTTACGATAAATAATCCACCAGCGGATTTGCAAAGTCTGTCACCTACTAATAAGCAACTTAAATCCTGCGCATCAGTGCATTCTTTAACATGGCTCAAATCAACAATAATATTCTTAAAACCCTCTGCATTAAGTAAATACAATTCAGATTTTAAACCTGGCGAATTATCATTTGTAAACTTAGGTTCTTTTAACTTTAAGGTTACGTATTTATCGTGTTTGTCAACTGAAAATTTCATCTCTTCTAATCTTTATTTTACTAATGTATAAAAATTTAAAGCGTTTCCAAAGCCTTTGTAACATTGCTCTCTATGCGACTTGAAATGGAATCAGCATCAGCTTTCACAAATTTTTCTCCAACAATATGCTCATAAAGTTCTATGTATCGTTCTGAAATTGAATTTACAATCTCAGGAGTCATTTCTGGAATAACCTGACCATCTTTGCCTTGAAAGCCATTTTCGATCAACCATTTCCGTACAAACTCTTTAGAAAGTTGTTTTTGAGGTTCGTCGGCTTTTTGACGATCTTCGTAACCATCGGCGTAAAAATAACGGGACGAATCTGGAGTATGAATTTCATCAATTAAATAGATTACACCATCGGCTTTACCGAATTCATATTTAGTATCAACTAAAATTAATCCGCTTTTCGCAGCAATTTCTGTTCCACGCTGATATAGAGCGTAAGTATATTCTTCCAGCTTTTCATAGTCAGCCAATGAAACAATTCCCTTTGCAAGGATATCTTCTCTTGAAATATCTTCATCGTGACCAACAGATGCTTTAGTTGTTGGGGTGATGATTGGCTGAGGTAGTTTATCATTTTCCTTTAAGCCATCGGGCAAAGAAACGCCACAAACAGAACGTTTTCCTGCACTGTATTCACGCCACGCATGCCCTGCCAAATAGCCTCTTATTACCATTTCCACTTTAAAAGGTTCGCAAATACGGCCAATAGTTACCATCGGATCTGGAACAGCTAAAACCCAATTTGGAACGATATCCTGGGTTGCAGATAAGAATTTGGCTGCAATTTGGTTTAGAACCTGGCCTTTGAATGGAATGGCTTCTGGTAAAACTACATCAAATGCAGAGATCCGATCTGAAACGACCATCACCATTAATTTATCAGCTATGGTGTACACATCGCGTACTTTACCTTTATAAAAATTGCTCTGATTTGGAAATTTGAAGTTTGTTTCTTTTTGTGCTTTCATGAGGCGATAAAAATAGTAAAAAAGTCTTGAAAGTCTGGAGTCCGAAGTCGGAAAGTCTGGAGTCAAGAGTTAAAAATATAGTCACTAAAAAACCTGATAGCTCGGTTGGCTATCAGGTTAAAATTATTTCAATCTGTTTAATATTCTGATAAAGTCGTCTTTTAAAACCGTTGCGACAAATTCGTTTTTAACTTTAATATTAACTTTATCTTCTGATTTGAATAGTTGCAGTCTTCCTTTGAAAAGATACTCATCCTGAGTTTCTGTAAATTCAAATAGCTTTTTAAGCTTTTCCTTTCGACATACCCATTCTTCGTCATCTTTTGAAATGATTAGTCTTATGGTGTGAGGCAATTTCTCAAGCGAAAATTTTAAATCATTTTGAAGGCTAATAGTTTCCATAAAATTAATCTAACTGAAGTTTTATTGAAGAACAATAAATAATATCTAGCTTTTCCTCATCGTCATGCTGAATTTATTTCAGCACCTTTCATGCTATCAACTCCCTGAAACAAATCCAAAGGGACAACCACCTTCGCAACCGCTATCTTACTGAATATCGCCGTAAGCTTTCAATATATCTTTAACCAATTTATGACGGACAACATCCTCACCGCTTAGGTAAATGATGTCGATGCCTTTAATATCTTCAAGAATCCTTAATCCATTAAACAAGCCAGACATTTGTTTTTTTGGCAAATCGACTTGTGTAACATCACCTGTAACAATAAATTTAGCCGTCGGCCCCATACGCGTTAAAAACATCTTCAACTGCATGTCTGTCGCATTTTGCGCTTCATCCAGAATCACAAAGCAATTATCTAATGTACGACCACGCATAAAAGCTAATGGCGCAATCTCGATGGTTCTATTTTCAATATAAAACTTTAGCTTTTCTGCCGGAATCATATCATCCAAGGCATCGTAAAGTGGACGTAAATAAGGATCGATTTTCTCTTTTAAATCTCCAGGTAAGAAACCGAGATTCTCTCCTGCCTCAACCGCCGGTCGAGTTAAAATGATCCGCTTAATTTCTTTGTTTTTTAGCGCTCTTACAGCTAGCGCAACCGCAGTGTAGGTTTTACCAGTTCCCGCCGGACCGATTGCAAAAAGAATATCGTTTTTAGCAATACTGCTTACCATTCTACGCTGATTGGCTGTTCTTGCTTTCACCAACAAGCCGTTAGTGCCGAAAACTATTACTTCTCCACCGCCACCAGTTGGTTGCTCTACATCTTTTTTTGCAACGCCGGCAGCCTTTGCGCCTAGAATAGACTCAACATCATTATTGGTTAATGAGCTATATTTTTCAAGGTGAGCCACCAGCTGGTTAAACTTATCTTCGAATGCCTTAAGTTCCTGTTCATCACCGAGAACCTTAACATCGCTCCCTCTCGCTACCAGTTTTAATTTCGCGAAAGCACCTTTAATCATTTCGTAATTCTCGTTATTTGCCCCCCAAAAGTGAGCAGGATTTACGGTATCCAGAGTTAATTTTAATTCGTTCAAACTGTAGTATTTTAAAAAGTTATCGGGGTATATTAATTAAAATTTGAATATTTGCAGACGCTTACGCCTCTACACAAGAATAAGCAATAATAACGAATTTTTAATGGGTATAATTACTTTAACAACAGATTTAGGTTCAAAAGATTTTTACCAGAGCGCCCTTAAAGGTAGTCTGTTAAGTCTTATGCCTAACGTTAACTTAGTTGATATTACCCATGAAGTTCCATCTTTTAATATTTCTTATGCTGCATTCGTTTTAAAGAATGCTTATCCATATTTCCCGAAGAATACGGTACACTTGATTGGAATAGATTCAGTGTACAGTGAAAACACCAAGTATATTGCAGTTAAACACCGTGATCATTATTTCGTTGGCGCTGATAATGGTATTTTTTCATTGCTTTTTGATGATGTTCCGGAAGATGTTGTAGAATTAAATATTATGCAGGATTTGAAATATCTTCACTTCCCATTGGTTGATATCTTTGTGAAAGCTGCAACCCATTTGGCAAAAGGCGGGAAACTGAAGGACATCGGTTTACCTGTAGCAGAAATTGAGCAAAAGATGCTTTTACATCCTGTTATTGAGCGTGATATCATTCGTGGGAGTGTAGTTTACATCGATACTTTTTGTAACGTAATTACTAACATCACCAAAGACCTTTTTACCAGAATTCAGAAGAATCGCGATTTTACATTGTATTTTAGAAAAAGCGAAACCATCACCCAGTTAAGCTGGCATTACAACGAAGTTCAGGAAGGCGAAAAGCTATGCTTGTTTGGAATTAGCAACCACTTAGAAATTGCAATAAACAAAGGCAAAGCCAGCGGTTTGCTCGGTTTGCACCTAGGCGATATCGTTAGGGTTGAATTCCATCCTTAAAGAGATGAAAGATTAAAGAACGAAGCTGAAGTTAGCACGCACGCCATACCTGAATGGCCGTCATTGCGAGGAACGAAGCAATCTAAATACGTTTTCTGTAACCATTGTTGTAAGATTGCTTCGTGCCTCGCAATGACGAAAGCAAAATACCACGTTGCAAACCAATGAACTAATGACAAATGAACCAATAACCAAAGCGTTCAAACAACTTCTACTCTTTTCACGTTTATTACCACATGAAGAAATATTTTTATTTACTCTCCATCCTATTCATAAGTTTTCAAACTTTTGCTCAACAAGATACAGCATCTTATGCGGCCCAACGTGTTAAAGTTAATTCACTGCTTGCAGAAAGAAGTGCGAAATTTGGTCAATATGATGAAAGCTTAAATCAACGCACAGGAATATTCGGCTGGCAAACTAAAAAGGATATAAAAAACTCGAATGAAATTCTACGCCAGGTTGTACTAACGGATAATAATATTTTCAAAGAGCTGAAGGTTTTAATGGATTACAAGGATCTGGAGAATCAAAAGAAGGTTGCTGTAGCCGACAATTCGCAAGAAAGAATTGAAAACTATATGTTAACCATTAAGAAACTTCAAGATCAAAACGAAAAACTAAACAGCGATCTGTCCAAAAAAAATGGTGGAGGCTTATCAACCTATTTTATCATATTCTTAATTCTGATAATGGCTGGCGGATTTTACTTCTTCAATAAGAAACTACAGCGATATAAAAAGTATGAGAAAGGCAGTATTTAAAGTTTTGGTAAAGATAAATAATGCAATCTTGCCAAGTTTAATAAAAAAGGATCCGAATAAGTTGACCACTTTTCAAAAAGCGATACTGAGTTACCGCTATTGGGTGTTAACCAAAGCTTTGGATTGAGAAATAGAGTAGAGTTACTAACTTTTAAAAGTTAGTAACTCTGCAAACTGTATTACTTCTTAAAATGCTCAATAATCAAAGTCGCCAATTCCGTACCAATACGTTCTTGAGCTTCGTTAGTTGATGCACCGATATGCGGTGTTAATGAGATTTTTGGATGAGTTAAAATTTCTGCTAAAGGTGTCGGTTCGTTATTAAAAACATCTAAACCAGCGAAAGAAACTTTACCTGAATTTAAGGCTTCGATTAAAGCTGGCTCATCGATAGTTCCGCCACGAGAGCAGTTTACGATTCCAACACCATTTTTCATCTTAGCGAACTCTTCTGTACCTAAAATTGGTTTGTCAGCAAATGGGGTGTGCAAGCTTAAGAAATCACTACCAGCAATTACTTCATCTAGTGAAACTGTTTTTATTGGAATACTTACCGATTTTCCGCCCTGAAACTCCAAAGTAATTTCAGATTCTGATGGAAACAAATCGTAAGCTAAAACATTCATCCCTAAACCTAAAGCCACTTTTGCCGTAGCACGACCAATGCGGCCAAAACCTATAATTCCGATTGTTTTTCCGCTTAACTCAGTTCCTTTAGCATATGCTTTTTTAAGGTTGTTAAACTGAGTAGATCCTTCAACAGGCATTTTACGGTTGGCATCCTGTAAAAATCTTATGCCTGTGAATAAGTGAGAAAAAACCAGTTCGGCAACTGATAATGAAGATGCGGCTGGCGTATTTACCACCGCGACACCTTGACTACGGGCATAGTCAACATCAATATTATCCATACCAACGCCACCTCTACCAATCAATTTGATATTTGGAACAGCATCAATTAACTCTTTTCTAACTTTCGTTGCACTACGAACCGTAATGGCATCATAGTTTTTTAAAGCTTCAGCCAATTGATCTTGAGGAATGGTTTCGGTATCAACCTGAAAACCTGCTTTCTCCAGTAGTTCTTTTCCGATTGGGTCTATCCCATCGTTTGCTAATATTTTAATCATTGTTACTTCTATGATTACACAGATTTTTAGATTACACAGATCTTAATAACAGAAATGTACTTACCCTAGCTTATCTGCGGTATAATTTAAATCTTAATTTGATTTTGCTTGTTTTTCTTCAAATGATTGCATTGCATCAATTAAAGCGTGAACGCTGGTAATAGGAAGTGCGTTATACATCGATGCTCGGAAACCACCAACACTTCTGTGTCCTTTAATACCAATAATCCCTTGTTCTTCTGCAAACTTTAGGAATGGTTTTTCCAGTTCAGGGTTTTCCATTACGAAACAAATATTCATTTTAGAACGATCTTCTACAGCACAGGTACCTTTAAACAATGGGTTTCTGTCAATTTCTCTGTAGAGTGCTTCGGCTTTTTGCTTGTTCTCTTTTTCGATCTCTGCAACGCCACCCTTCGATTTTAACCAACGAAGGTTTAATAATGAAACGTACACTGAAAAAACTGGAGGCGTATTGTACATCGAACCATTATCAATATGCGATTGATAGTTTAACATCGACGGAATTTTACGATCGATTTTGCCTAAAATCTCATCTTTAACAATCACAATGGTTAAACCTGCAGGACCGACATTTTTTTGTGCACCCGCATAAATTAAATCGAACTTCGATACATCAATTACGCGGCTCATAATATCCGATGACATATCACAAACGATTGGAACACTCGTTTCAGGAACATTAAATAGCTCAGTTCCGTAAATGGTATTATTAGAAGTATAGTGAAAGTAAGCACTATCAGCAGGGATTTCGAAATCTTTTGGAATAAAAGTATAATTCGAATCTTTGGATGATGCAACAACATTCACATTACCAACAAATTTAGCTTCTTTTAGCGCTTTGGTAGCCCAAACACCCGAATCTAAATAACTTGCTGTTTGTCCATCGCCCAATAAATTCATGGGTACCATTGCAAATTGCAAACTTGCACCGCCTTGCAAAAATAAAACGGAATAACCCGATGGCACATTTAATAACTCTTTAACCAACTTATCAGCTTCAGCAACAACTGCCTCAAATTCAGTTGTTCTGTGCGAAATTTCTAAAATTGATAATCCATCGTTAAAATCTAAAACTGCCTGTGCAGCTTGTTTAAACACTTCTTGAGGTAAAATACAAGGGCCTGCGCCGAAATTATGCTTCATCTTATTATATAAATGATTATGGCGGTAAATGTAAAATTTTTAAAGCAGTTATGCCTAAAAAATCTTATCCAAAAAAATCACATTTTGTTAAAAAATTGAGCCAAATAAGCTGATTTATTGCTGTTTTGGCAATTTGCAAAGACGATGTTTACCCTTAATCTAAAACGAATAGAATTTTCTTAGACATTGCGATAAAACATCCTCCTGTTGTTTAAAGGATTGTTATTATCGGAAACGTTTGATGACACCAATCAAAGGTTTTAAGTTTTACCTACCCTATACCATTTAACACAGTTAATGTTTTTTTTACTATTTTCGCTTATAACATGTTGAATATACAATCGAAACTTCCTGGTGTAAGCACTACCATTTTCTCGGTAATGTCTAAACTTGCAGCGGAACATAATGCCATTAATTTATCACAAGGTTTTCCTGATTATACTTGCGACCCAGAACTGACAGACTTGGTTAACAAAGCTATGAAAGATGGTTTCAACCAATATGCCCCAATGCCTGGCAATAATTTACTTAAAGAAACTATTGCTGAAAAAGTCGAGACCCTATACAATATTAAATATAACCCTGATACAGAAATAACCGTTACCGCTGGCGGTACGCAAGCTATATTTACTGCGCTTGCAGCAATAATCAATACTGGTGATGAGGTAATTATTTTTGAGCCCGCTTATGACAGCTATGCTCCTACTATTAAACTCTTGGGAGGATTAGTAAAAACTTACGAACTGGATCCACCTAATTATACTATTGATTGGGAAATGGTGAAGAAGCTGTTCACTTCGAGTACCAGAATGATTATTTTAAATTCGCCTCATAATCCAACTGGCAGCATTTTATCAGCGGATGATATGAAATCGTTGATCAAATTAATTAACGGAACGGATATTCTGATTTTGAGCGACGAGGTTTATGAACATTTAATTTATGATGGGCAGAAACATCAAAGCGTAATGCTTTTTCCGGAATTGCGTGAGCGGAGCTTCGTTATCGCGTCTTTCGGTAAACTTTTACATGCTACCGGCTGGAAATTAGGTTACTGCTTAGCGCCCGAGGTACTTACAAAAGAATTCAGGAAAGTACACCAATTTAATGTTTTCAGCGTTAATAGCCCTATGCAACAAGCTATCGCTAACTACCTTCAAAAACCCCAACATTATTTAGGTATTGGCAAATTTTTTCAGGAAAAGAGAGATTACTTTAGAAAGCTACTGGCTTCTAGCCGATTGCAGTTACTTCCTTGCAACGGTTCCTATTTTCAATGTGTAAGTTATAATAATATCAGCGATGAAAAGGATGTAGATTTCAGCATGAGGCTAATTAAGGAGTTTGGCGTTGCCACCATCCCTGTTTCAGCGTTCTATCAAAAATCAACCGATCACAAGATTATTAGATTTTGTTTTGCAAAAGAAAATGCTACGCTAGCTTCGGCTGCAGAAAAGTTAAAAAATGTTTAATCATCCCGTAAAATAAACATATATGGATACACCTGTTTACACTCAAATAGAAAACCTGAAAATCACTATTTTCCAGGCTTATCTATTTTGGGAAAACATCGAAAAAAACCTTCAAAACCTTGCCCTGAGATTATCAATGGGCGTTCGGGAAAAAACCGATTTAATCATTTTACCCGAAATGTTTAATAGTGGTTTTAGCATGAACTCGGAGGCCCTGGCCGAGGAAATGGACGGTTTTACCATGCAATGGATGCAAAAAACAGCCTATCAATACAATTGTGTGATTACGGGAAGTCTTATCATTAAAGAGAATGGAAATTACTATAATAGGTTAATTTGGATGGAACAGAATGGCGATTATAAATATTATGATAAGCGGCATTTATTTGGTTTAGGCGAAGAGGATAAAAATTTTACTGCTGGCAAGGATAAACTTATTGTTGAACTTAAGGGCTGGAAAATTAGATTAGCGGTTTGCTACGATTTGCGGTTCCCTGTTTGGTTACGCAACGTTAATGAGGAATATGATATATTACTTATTGTGGCCAGCTGGCCAGATAAACGTTCGGCCCACTGGAGGGCATTAATTCCGGCTCGAGCCATTGAAAATCAAAGTTATGTAATTGGCGTTAACCGTGTTGGTCATGATGGAAATCAGATTTATCACGGCGGACATTCCATGGTAATCGATCCTTATGGCAGCACCGTATATTACAAACCAGAGGATGAAGACATGTATACGGTAACCATTAATTATGAGGAATTGGTAAAAATTAGAAGGCAATTTCCTTTCCTAAAGGACGCTGATCAATTTTCTATTAGTTAATTAGTTTACAAAAAAATAACTCGTCAAAAATCAATCATTAATAATTAACCTCAACATGTTCAACCGTCGCAAATTTATAAAAGCATCTACCCTTTCTGCAGGTTTACTCGTTCTCGATAAAACCAGCATGGCTGATGCCATTCCGTCTCATAAAGATAAAGTTGCTAATCTCCCTATTGTAATCTCGACCTGGGATTTTGGAATTGCAGCAAATGCTGATGCCTGGAAGGTATTATCTAAAGGTGGCAAAGCATTAGACGCAGTAGAACAGGGCGTTTGGGTACCAGAGGCCGATGAAAAAAATCAATCTGTAGGTTATGGTGGCTTGCCCGATAGAGATGGCAAAGTAACGCTCGACGCTTGTATTATGGACGAAAATGGCAACTGTGGAGCTGTTTTAGCACTGGAGCATATCAAACATCCAATTTCTGTTGCTAGAAAAGTTATGGAAAAAACGCCTCATGTAATGCTCGCTGGTGATGGTGCTTTACAGTTTGCTTTGGAGCAAGGTTTTAAAAAAGAAAATTTGCTTACCCCATCGGGCGAAAAGGCCTGGAAAGATTGGTTAAAGACGGCGAAGTACGAGCCAGTAATGAATATCGAAAATATGCTGTACGAAAAGGCAGCACCACAAAAATTACCAGGAAACCAGTACAATCACGATACCATTGGAATGTTGGCCATTGACAGCAAAGGCAATATTTCTGGTGCCTGCACAACAAGCGGCATGGCTTATAAATTACATGGTAGAATTGGCGATAGCCCGATTATTGGAGCTGGCCTCTATGTAGATAATGAGGTTGGGGGTGCCACTTCAACAGGTGTTGGAGAAGAAGTAGTAAGAAATGTTGGTTCTTTTTTGGTGGTTGAGTTAATGCGACAGGGTTACACACCCGAAGCCGCTTGTAAAGAGGCCGTGATGCGTATTATCAAAAAGAAACCCGAGACTGCAAAAAATATTCAGGTAGGGTTCCTGGCCATAAATAAAAAAGGTGAATATGGCGCTTACGCTATTCAGCAAGGATTTAGTTATGCGGTTTGCAACGCCGAAAAGCAAGATTTGTTAATCAAAGGAAAAAGCTATTACTAACAATTTAAAATCATCCCAAAACAAATATTATAAATCTAAAAATATATTATGGGATTACTCTCTAAAATATTCGGCAGAAAGAATGTCGAGGAACGTAAAGGCGAACCTGATTTGGTTTATGTGGCTAATGAAGATGAGCGCATGAACTGGGCCATTGAAAAGGCCAATTTAACACTTTGGTACTTCGAAGACAGCTTAGAAAATCCAAAACCTGAACAAGCGTATTTCTCTATTAAAGTGAAGATTGTTGATGGTGATAAGGGTGAACACATCTGGTTAATTGATCCACATTTTGATGCCGAAGGAAATTTGTATGGTACGGTTGGAAATGAACCTGTTGATGTGAGCACGGTAAAGCTAAATCAGAAAATTGGAATTGAGCGTGATTTGATTTCTGATTGGATGATAATCGAAGGTGAAAAGCTAATCGGCGGCTACACCATTCGGGCAATTCGAGAAGGTATTCCAGCAAATGAACAGCCTGCATTTGATCAGAGTATCGGTTTATATATAGATGAAGGCGTTGATTACTTCAAAATTAATAGAGACACACCCGAAGGCGCAATCCTATCTCTTGAAAAAGCATACAGTAACAAAGATATAGACGCTGCCATTGATTGTAAAGATTTTTATGAAGAAGCAAGAACTATGCTTGGTGGAATAAATATTGAACTTGACGAAGAAATCATCGAAAAAACGGCTGAGGTTTTAAAGTTGTCCTTTATCAAAGGCATCGAAGAACACGTTTTTCCCGATTTTTCGCAAATTAAAAACGCTTTCCCAGAAAGACAGAAAGTAAGTGAAACGCATTGGATCATCACAGAAATATGCTGGTATCCGGATAACGGAAAATCTTTTCAACAGCTGAGTACTTACAAATCATCCAATGGATGGAAAGTATTAGGGCCAGTAAGCACCAAACCTGCTGATGGGGAACAACAAGAGGACTAGCAGACATTTTTTGCTCACCTAAATAAATTGACACTTATTATGAACGATATAAATTCAAGTTCCATTTCAGGAATTGATGAGTTTAAAAATGAATTTTCAAATCACCCTGTAGACATTTGGGGTCTTGAAGTTTGTGCTAACGGATACGAATCGGCATTTAACGCACAACTTGGTGGTGCAATAAGAGTAGAATTGTGTGATAACCTTGCCGAAGGTGGCACAACACCTAGTTATGCTCAAATTGCTTTTGCCAAAAAAACTCTGCAAATTGAAATCTGGCCAATCATCCGCCCTCGCGGAGGCGATTTTTTCTATTCTGACTTCGAGTTTGAATTAATGAAAGAAGATATAAAAATTTGTAAATCATTAGGTTGTGATGGTGTTGTGATTGGAATACTTCAACCTGATGGAAGCATTGATAAGGAAAGATGCAGCGAACTAATTGCCCTGGCTAATCCGCTTCCCGTGGCTTTCCATAGGGCTTTTGATATGTGTAACGATATGCACCAGGCACTGGAGGATTTAATTGATCTGCGAATTGTCCGTGTGCTTTCTTCGGGTGGCGTTACATCAGCGATGGCGGGTGCAGAAACTTTGGCAAATTTAGTTAAACAAGCAAATGGCAGAATTTCGATTATGCCCGGAGCGGGAATTAACATCACTAATATTCAGGAGTTAATCCAAAGTTCCGGGGCGAAACAGTTCCACGCTTCATGCAAAAGTTATGTACCTAGCAAAATGCAATTTCGTAACACAGAAACAAAAATGGGAAGCATTGCAGACGAATATCAATACGAATTAACTTCAGTGAAGAAAGTGAAAGAGCTGGTTGACGAAATCAACAGAAATTAAATGGCAGCAAGTTTTAAACCATATAAAGTTTTATTGTATGCAGCATTGCTATATTTAATTTCGATTGTTTTTGTAGATCAAAAGACAGAAATCAATTTAGCCGACACTTATTTTTTTATTGATTACACATTGATTGTGACATTCGTTTGTGGGCTTCTGCTCATATTCGCCATACTTTATAAGTATCTAAAGAAATATTTTTCCATCAAACTCTTAACATGGCTACATATCATACTATCAATAGTATTACCATTTTTTGCCGTGTGGATTAGCCATTCATTCCACAAATCATTAGCATTAATAGAAATGACTGATGCTGGATCGATGGATTATATATTGAATCATCAGAAGAAGCTGAACCAAATTATACTGACTTTCATTGTCATTCAAACCCTTCCTCTTATTAATGTGTTGGTTAGTTTAATCAGAATGAAATATTCTATTGCAAAAGTGTAATACTGTTTTACAAAATTCAATTTCAATCATTTAGTTCAGATATTTAGTATATTTTAAATACCTAAATTAATTTGTTATAAAAAAATCTCATCTCTATTGTTAATGGCTTTATTTATTGCAGCATGCCAAAATAAAGACGCAAAAACTACTGAAGCTGACTCAGCAGACACTATGAAATATCCCTATACCTTTAAGAAAGAACAAGGGTGGGGAAAGAATAAAGACAGTAAAAATGGTGTCATTGCCCTTAGTACGATTAAATCTTTTGAAAATATGGATACTACTGCGATGGGGAAACTGCTTGCAGATAGTGTTTGGTTTAATTTGGATGGCTACAAATTTAAAAGAACGAAAACACAGTTTCTAGATCAAATCCAAGGAGAATTTGCCAAAATGAGCAGCTTCAAAATTGAGATGGAGGATATGGCATCTGTAATCAATAAAGACAAGACAGAAGAATGGGTGAGCTTATGGTATAAACAAGTAACTGCCACAAAAGATGGAAAAATCGATACCATTCAATTGTATAACGATTTCAAAATTAAAGATGGGAAGGTACAAGGTTTATCAGAATATGTGCCGCACCCTATGAAAATGTAACAAAAAAGCTCCAAAAAAATTGGAGCTTTTTTATGACTATTTATTTCCGCTTCCGGGAACATAATGCAAACCCGGTGTTAAATAATGGAGTAAAATTACTCTTGAATATCTATAGTTTATAGGAGAGCATAAAAACACGCCAAATAAAATTACGCCAACATAATACCAGAGGTTTTCATAAATAAGTTCTAGACCTAAAACATAGGCTGCAACTCCAATAGTAATAATCTCAGCTACATTCATAGCGTAGCTCACAAACATTGCGACATAAAAAAAACCAGGCTCACGCTCAAATTTTAAGTTACAAACCGGGCAGTTGATATTTGTTTTTTGCAACTTAAACGAGTAAGCGCTTCCGGTAAATATATCACCTTGTCGGCAACGAGGGCATTTACAATTTATAAATGCCTGAAATTTAGATAACTCTGCCATATTGAATATTATTAATGTACAAATTTACATTTTAATAAATATGCAAATTATGATCTACATCATGTTTTGAAATTAGATTGCGAACCTATTTTTTATTAGGGCGAATGATCTTTCCCCGCTTAACTTCAATTAATCCTTTGCCGGACAGTGCTTTGATTTCTCTTATAACCGTTTCTACCCTCAAGCCAGTCATATCGGCTAGATCTTGTCTGGTTACTTTCAAACTATCACCAACTTCAATATCGTTTAGAAGGTAATTTATGACGGTTAATAACCGGTGTTCTGCTTTTTCATTGGCCAGTTCTTCCAGCATCATTGATTTGTAAAACAACCTGTTGCTTAGCGTTTGAATAAGGTTGATGCCGAAGCCCGGTGTCGTTTCAATTAAGTCGAAAAATTGCTTCCTTCCAACCAGAATAATCTCCGATTGTTTATTTGCAATGGTGTAAGCTAAATACTTCCTATTTATGATTAGAGCAGGTTCACCAAAATATTGTCCCGTTTTAAAAATCCCCTGAATAAATTCCTTCCCATCTTCGCTTACCGTGACCATCCTAACTTCGCCAGATTTAATAAAATATACATATCGTGGTAACATTCCTGGTTCATAAATAGGTGCATCTTTCGGATAGACCTTTATTGCAAAACCGTCATCAATAAGTTGTTGAATATTCATGAAGCACTAACCCAATGTTTCTTTCATTAAATTAGTGTAAAACTGCTTCAACGATATGCCCATGGCAGCAACCTGTTGCGGAATAAAACTGGTAGCAGTTTGCCCCGGAATAGTGTTGATTTCAATAAAATAAAAATTTCCTGTTTCGTTTTCCAAAAAATAATCGATCCGCACTACTCCCCTACAATTTAATTTTGAATAAACGCTTTTTACGATTTGATGAACTCGATCATATTCTTCTTCGTTCATATTTCCTGGCGTGATTTCCTGAGTTGCGCCTGGCGTATATTTGGCTTCAAAATCAAAAAATTCGTTTGCTGGAATCACTTCTGTAGTAGGTAAAACCGTGATTTCGCCTTTAGCGCTATACACACCGATCGAAAATTCCCTGCCGCTCACAAATTCTTCTATTAGCACTTGTGTATCTTCGGCGAATGCTTTTTCAAGTGCCGTTTCCAGATCATCAGCATGTTTCACCTTGCTCATTCCGATACTACTTCCACCACTATTTGGTTTTACAAAATAGGGTAACCTTAAGTTTTCCTTGATTTGGTTGATGTTATAATTTCCATTCTTAAAAAGCTGAATAGATTTTGCAGTACATAAATCATCGATGCCCTCCACAATTGCTTTTGTATAACCTTTATTCATCGTTATTGATGAAGTTAAGGCATCGCAAGTGGTGTAAGGTATTCCCAACATATCGAAATATCCCTGCAGTTTCCCGTCCTCTCCCGGCGATCCGTGTATGGCAATGAATACGCCGTCAAATTTAATTTTACGACCCTCCAACATTAGAGAGAAATCATTTTTATCAATATCTATTTTAACGGAATCTGCAGGTTCGTAAAACCATCCCTTATCGTTTAACATTATTTTATAAACATCAAACAAATCGGTATCGATATTTTGAGCAATAGTTGCTGCACTTTTTACAGAAACAACCCATTCGCCTGTGGTACCGCCTGTTAACAACGCAATAGTTTTCTTCATCTTTAAAATCCTTATTTGTAAATAGAATTTGATCGTAATTATATCATCAAAAATATAAATATCTTTGCGCATTGTTTAATTTTGATCCAGAGAATTGATGATTGATGGTATTATATTTGCTCAAAGCAATGAACCCGATTGTTTGCAAAATGCTTTCGAAAATTAAATTAACTACATTTGAGTTTATACGCTTAACCCCAGAATTAAAGATTCATGTCTAAATTTATAGATTATTTAAAAACCAAAAGCTTTAGAAACAATATTTTAGCTGCCATTATCACAGTGGTTTTACTACTACTTATTGCTTTTTTCAGTTTAAGGTATTATACCAAACACGGTCAGGGATTAAATGTACCAATGGTTAAGGGATTATCATTTGATCAAGCGGTAAAAAAACTGGAAGATGTAGGTTTAAAATACGAGGTAGATTCTGTTTTTATCCTGGATCAGCCTGCCGGGATTGTAATCGACCAAGATCCTGACCCTAACACCTTTGTTAAGGACAACAGAACTATTTATTTGACTATAAACGCAGGTAAAACGCCTAACACAAAATTTCCTGATATTGCTTTTAAAACACTCAGAGAAGCACAGGCTATCATTGAAAGTTCCAGATTAAAACTTGGTGATACTACTTACAAACCGGACGTGAGTAAAGATGTAGTTTTAGAAGCTTCGTTCGGTGGCTCTGCCATTGCAGCCGGCGATATTATCCCTGTAGGATCGAGAATCAATTTGGTATTGGGAGATGGTAGAGGAAGTCAGGAAGTAGATGTGCCGCAATTGGTAGGCTTAACTGTTGATGAGGCTAAGTTTAGCTTAAAAGGATCGAACTTAAGTTTGGGGGATATTATTTATGAGGGCAATATTATCGACAGTGCAAATGCAGTGATTACCAAACAAGACCCCATGCCAGCCGATTCGGTAACAAAAGTAGCTATCGGAACACGAATTAACATTACGCTTTCGAATAAAGAACAATAAGATACAATGATCGAAGTAGAAAAAAAGAAAACGAGTACCGGTAAAAAAGCTGTTATTGCCATAGCTGTAGTCATTGTTTTGATTGCAGGTTATTTTGCCTTAAATTTTTATAGGCTTTACTTTGCCCCCAATGTAACCGAGAACCAAAAATATCTATACATTAAAACCGGTGAAAGTTATGACGAGCTTCTATTCGAAATCAAGAAAAGAGATATCTTGAATAGCGCCTCTTCATTTGCTACTGCTGCTGGGAAGATGAATTTACCTGCCAACTTAAAACCTGGTCGTTACCGGTTGAAAAAAGGGATGACTAACAGAACGTTAATCAATTTAATTAAAGCTGGAAATCAGGAACCTGTTAAACTGAAATTTCAAAATATTCGTAAGAAAGAGAATTTTGCCGCCTATTTAGCCAGTAATTTAGAAGCCGATTCCCTCAGTTTTATAAACGTTTTGGATTCTGCTGCATTGATTAGCAAATACGGTTTCAATAAGGATAATATCTATACCATGTTCATCCCGAATACTTATGAGATGTACTGGAATATTAAGCCTACCGATTTTTTGGAACGCATGCATAATGAATACGATAAATTCTGGACCGCAGAGCGTAAACAAAAAGCTGCAAGTTTGAACCTAAGTCCTGCGCAAGTTTACACGTTGGCTTCGATTGTAGATGCAGAAGCACTTTACGATAAAGAAATGCCCATCATTGCTGGTTTATATCTCAACCGTTTAAATAAAGGGATTTTATTGCAGGCCGATCCTACTGTTATTTTTGCAAATGATGATTTCACGGTGAAACGCGTTACGGGAAAATTATTACAGGTGCAATCATTATATAACACTTATAAATATGCAGGTTTACCTCCAGGGCCCATTATGATGCCTAGTATTAATGCTATTGATGCCGTTTTAAATCGCAATGAAAACAAATACATTTATATGTGTGCGAAGGAAGATTTTTCTGGCTATCATAACTTTGCAGAAACTAAAACAGAGCATGAAATTAATGCAAAAAAATATCGTGACGCCTTAAATAAAAGAAATATCTTCAGGTAATGTTTGTACATGAAACAAAAGTAAAAGTACGTTATGCCGAAACGGATCAAATGGGAGTTGTTCATCATGCAAACTATGCTTTGTATTATGAATTAGCTAGAACAGAGTGTTTTGAAGCGTGTTCTGGCATTACCTACGAATCGATGGAGGCGGAAGGTGTAATGCTTCCTCTATTAGAGCTCCAATCTAAGTTTTTGAAACCTGCTTTATACAATCAGTTGCTTACCGTTAAATGTATTGTAAAAGATTTGCCAACAGTACGTTTAAAAGTAGAGTACGAAATCTATAATGAAAAGGAAGAGTTAATCAACATTGGAAAAACTGTGCTTGTTTTTGTTGACAAACAAACCAGAAGACCTTGCCACCCACCCCAGAATTTTATGGACAGTGTGAAACAGTATTTTTAGAAAAAACAAATGGAATGGTTACATCGGCAATTGCTACATCTTAAAATCTATTCTAATTTTATCGAATGGACCAAAGGATGTGTATTGCCTGGGTTTAGCCCACTGCCACTCTACACCGTTGCAACATTTTTTTTTAGGGAAATTGGTAAAGATACGTTGGTGAACAAAGCTTCATCTTTGGCTTACAGTTTCATGCTAGCCATATTCCCTGGAATAATTTTCCTTTTTACGTTAATCCCTTTCATTCCAATTAATGGTTTCCAAGACCAATTGCTAAGTTTAATTGAGCTGGTTTTACCTCACAATGCTTACGATGCTTTTGAGTCAACATTGAAAGATATTGTCAAAAATCAAAATACAGGTTTGTTGTCTCTTGGTTTTCTATCGGCTATATTTTTTGCCACCAATGGTGTTAAAAACTTAATGAAGGCCTTTAATAAATCTTCACTCATTATAGAAACCAGAGGCTGGTTGAAGCAAAGATTAATAGCGTTTATTTTAACCACAGTAATATGTTTGTCTATTATTATTTGTATTAGTGCCATGGCAATAGGCGAAGTGGCATTAAATTACATTAAAGGCGAATTACACATCAAGGATAGCCTGGCAGTTTTTGCCATTCAATTTACAAGATGGGCATTGTTGGCCATTTTGTATTTCATCACCATTTCAATTTTGTACAGATATGGACCTTCACATACGAAAAAGTGGAAGTTATTTAGTGCCGGCTCGTGGCTGGCAACTATTTTAGCTTTTTTAACCATTTGGGGATTCTCCTACTACATTAATCATTTTGCATCGTACAACAAAGTTTACGGATCTATCGGAACCCTAATCGTGGTGATGATCTGGTTATATCTAAACTCTCTCATTTTATTAATCGGTTTTGAATTAAATGCAAGCGTTGATGTAAGTAAACGCAGCGTTAAAATAATAAGACCTACTTTCAATTTGTTCAAAAAATCTGATCCAATCGAAGGAAATATCCAAAAAAAATAAATTTTTCTACCTCTGCGTTAAGCAATTATCAATTTAATATAAAAAAAATGCATTCTTAATTTGCAGATTTAACCGGAGTTTGTACTTTTGCCTCCGGAAAGCTGGCAGAGTGGTCGAATGCGGCAGTCTTGAAAACTGTTGACTGTAACAGGTCCGGGGGTTCGAATCCCTCGCTTTCCGCAGATTTAATATCAAAATTTCAAAAGCCCGCAAATCCTAAGATAGCGGGCTTTTTTGTTTTTCAAAGTATTCGAAATATTTATGAAATCGAATGTTAGGAAAAGGACCTCTAAACAAACTAATTTCTTGTTAGAGCCTCTTCTACAGCAGTTTTTTTGACAACAATCCATCAATTTCATCATTAAATGCTTTGACGAAATCAGTGTAGTATTTTCCCGTTGCTGGTCCACTATAACCTGTATGGATCTGAGCAACATTTCCATTTTTATCTATGATGATCATCGTCGGAAAAGAAAGGAAATTACTTAATCCGGGAAGTGATTCTGCAACCTGTTTTTTATCCGGTTTGCCAGCAATCACCTGATCATATTCAATGCCGAACTTATCGCGGAATCTTCCTAATGCTTTTATTACATAAGCCGAATCCAATTGCCGCTCATAATGAATGCCAATAACTTCAACGCCACGACTGCGATTTTCCTTGTACCATGGAGCGATGAATGCTGCCTCATCTACACAATTAGGGCACCAGGTTCCGGTAATCGTCAGGATCACAACTTTATTTTTAAATTTCTCATCCTTTAACGAGATCTTCTTTCCATTAACATCCGGAAGCGAAAAGTCGAGCGTTTTATACCCTTCTTTTAAAAAAGTTAATTTGGTCGCATCCGGGAGAGCCGCATTTTGATTTTGAGTTCCGGTGAAGGGCGTATTCCCCCTTGCACTCACTACTTCTCCCACAATTTTACCGTCTTTTGAAAATGTGCCTTTGTAGTAAGCAGGACTCGAACCGATGAAACCGGAAAGGTAAAAATGGTTTCCTTCAACACTGCCTTCAAGATAGCGGGAATCGCCGGTAATGCGGAGAAATGTACCTGTAATTTTATTTCCGGCCTGCTTAAAAAGTCCTACCGCATTTTCACTTTTGCCATTCTGTGACTGAAAAACAATATCGTATTTTCCAGAAAAATCTGCATCTGGTGCCTGACCACTGGTTGCAAAACGATATTGCTTTGCTTTACTGGCATACACGGGCAGTGGTTTTCCAGATCCATCCTGTCTCTTCAATACGCCGACAAGTGAATCTTTCTGGATTTTAAAAGCAAGAACATTGTCGAACTGATCCAGGTTAATCAACAATGAATCTCCTTTCCTTTTTACAACTCCCCCGTCGAAGCGCTCATCGGCATTTAAAAAGCTGAGAAAGGGTTGATCACCGTTTCTATTTTTAATTTCAAAATTAAATGGTACTTCAACACCGGGTTTGAGATTAAAGACACCTCTCCAGATTCCATCTGCCTGAAAAGATTTCGGAGATCCGACACTATTGCTTTTGATTTCATTTTTTGATTGCGCTGATGTATTCTGTAGGAAAAGTCCCGCTACAACTATTAAAATATATTTTATTTTCATGGGATGTTGATCAATTAACAGCGCAAATGTAGGCATGATTAGCCTTAAGAAAAAAATATTTCAACAAAATCTATAGAATTACTAGACAATATGATTTTTCTATTATCTTTGCGCCAGTTATTTTAAAATACTTATCAAGAAAGGTGGAGGGAATGGCCCTGTGAAACCTTAGCAACCAGCCTTAGGTATGGTGCTAATTCCATCCCGGAAAGTCTGGGATAGTTAAGTCAGTTGAAGGCCAAATCATTGTTGATGAATATGAGAGCACTCCTGATTTATAGGAGTGCTTTTTTTATAAGCGGATTGCTACAATTGATAAGTGTTGATCTATCAGAAAAATAAATTAAATGGAAAAAACTAACGAGCAAAAATCAATTTACGCATTCATTTCAAACCTAAATAAAAGAGACCGAATGCGAACGGGTATTTGTATAGACTAAAGTCAGCAAATACCACAAAAACTTAAATTTTCATTATCAGTGTGTTAAAAATTCGTCAAAAGCGGAGTGGAAGAGCTTTGCCTAAATTTCGCGACATCATCCCTTAATTAATCATCAACAATATCTATTATGTTCAACAAGATTAAGCTTCCGGCAATATTATTTCTGCTATTGCTTTCCCCATTCGTACGTGCACAAAACATCTCCATATCAGGCACGGTTAAAAGTTCATCAGGAGAAACTCTGCCCGGTGTTTCCATTTTTGTAAAAGGTACCAAACAGGCAGTAACAAGTAATGGTGCCGGCAGTTTTACCATTACGGTAACTGGCAAAAGCACATTGGTATTTTCTTATATCGGCTTCGCCACTAAAGAAGTGGAAGTATCTGGCGATACACAGGTGCTCAACGTAGTTTTAAATGATGCGGATAATGCTTTGGATGAAGTTGTGGTTACCGCTCTGGGTATCTCGAGACAAAAAAAATCGCTCGGTTATGCCGTACAGGAGCTCAAAGGTGAGAGCTTGACTGAAGCGAGGGAAAGCAACCTGGTAAATGCGCTGGCGGGTAAGGTTGCCGGCGTGAGGGTGACCAATAGCCAGGGCGATATGGGTTCTTCCCGCATAGTGATTAGAGGAGAGACTTCTATTTCTGGCAATAACCAACCACTTTTTGTAGTGGATGGTATACCCGTGGATAATTCGCAGCTCAATTCCGCTGGCGCGAGAGATTACGCAAATACAATTTCCGATATCAATCCAAATGATATAGAATCGATCAGTGTGCTTAAAGGCCCTAACGCAGCGGCTTTGTACGGCTCAAGGGCAGCGGCCGGAGTAGTTATTATCAAAACAAAATCCGGAAAATCGAAAAAGGGTTTGGGGGTCAGTTTTAACTCCAATGGGGTTATTGAAAGTTTACTTACACTGCCAAAGTACCAGGATGTTTTTGGTCAGGGATCAGAAGGCAAGTTTAGCTATGTAGATGGCAAGGGTGCCGGAACGAATGACGGTGTTGATGAAAGCTGGGGCCCGAGAATGGATGGCAGGCTGATTCCCCAGTTTTTTTCAAAAGGAGTAGCCGTTCCATTTGTAGCCAATCCAGATAATGTTCGTGATTTTTTTGAAACTGGTTATTCTCTTTCCAATGGCATTGCCGTTGAAGATGCAGGAGAGAAATTTGATTACCGATTATCCTACAACAATCTAAAACAGGTTGGTGTGGTGCCTAACTCCGGGCAGGATAAAAATTCGTTTGCTCTGAACACCACCCTACGGATTACGCCAAAGCTAACTCTAACAGCAAATGCAAATTACAGTAAACTTGGTTCTGACAACTTACCAGGAACAGGCGGTTCCAGGTCGACCAGTACCATGCTTCAGTTTACCTGGTTTGGCAGACAGGTAGACATTAATCAATTGAAAAACTACCGGGATGAAAACGGAAACACTTTCAACTGGAACAACAGTTACTACAGTAATCCGTACTGGGTGGCCTATGAAAATACAGTATCCCAAAACCGGAACAGGATTATCGGAAACATTGGCCTGAATTATAAAATTACTGACGGTCTTAACTTTAACTTCCGTTCGGGAACAGACTATTATAATGATCGTCGTAAGATCAAGATTGCATATGGTACCAATGGAACTCCCTTTGGCTCCTATACCGAAAGTGCTTTTACCGTGAACGAAAGCAATACCGATGCAACCTTGAACTACACTAAACAGCTTAATGATGATTTCAGCGTGGAAGCTTTGTTGGGAACGAATATACGTTCGAGATATATCGAACAAAATGATCAGAGTGCACCGAGGCTTGCTGTCGCTGGCTTATACACTTTGAACAATTCCAGAGATCCGCTTACCTCTTCAAATAATTATAGTAAATTGAAATCCTACAGTGGTTATGCATCGGCGCAAATTGGATTTAGGAATTACCTTTTTGCAAATGTAACGGCCCGTAACGACTGGTCATCAACATTGCCGGCCCAGAACAGATCTTATTTTTACCCTTCCTTTAATGGAAGCCTTGTGCTGACAGAGGCTTTTGATATCAAGAGCGAGGTGCTCGATTATGCTAAAATCCGTGGAGGTTGGTCAAAAGTAGGTAAGGATGCCGATCCATATCGCCTGATTAACACTTATTCTTTCAGTGCCCCTTTTGGGAGCAATCCTCAACTCAGCCCTTCGGCCACAGATTTGAATCCTGATCTGAAACCTGAAACCACTACCTCATCTGAATTAGGAGCAGAAGCTGTGTTGTTCAACAAGCGCCTTCGTTTTGATGTAAGTTTATACAATACCAATAGCTACGACCAGATTTTAAGTGTGGATGTTAGTCAAAGTACCGGATTTAGGTCCAAATTATTAAATGCAGGAAAAATCAACAATAAAGGCGTGGAAGTACAATTGGGGGTTACTCCTATCAGAAAGCAGCTGACCTGGGATATTGATGTGAATTATGCAGCGAACAGAAGTAAGGTTATCGAGCTAGATCAAGCTGGGCTGTTGCAAAACTATGTCGTGGCAACAAACTCTGCTCAAGTCATCGCAGCTGTCGGCCAACCTTATGGAACGCTTTTCGGTAACGCTTTTTTAAGAGATGGCAGTGGAAATATCATTGTCAATGCAACAGGAGCTCCACAGACTGATCCTACCAAAAGGGTTCTGGGTAAATATACACCAGATTGGATAGGCGGCATATCCAATACCTTCACCTATAAGGGTATTAGTTTGGGCGTGTTGATTGATGCCAGCTTTGGCGGCTCAATTTACAACGGCACCTATGCAACAGGAACCTATACAGGTGTGCTGGCCTCTACCCTGCCAGGCAGAGCAGCAGAATTTGGCGGAATTTCCTATTATTATCCGGGAAATGTGAAAGCAAATGGAACGGTAAGACTGGCTGATGGTGCTACGGCGCCTGCCGGTGTAACGGTTTACGATGACGGAATGATTTTCGATGGGGTAACGGCTGATGGGAAACGCAATGAGAAAATACTTTCTGCACAAACCTATTACAAGTCGTTTCGCACCATTGATGAGGCCAATATATTTGATGCCTCTTACGTCAAACTCCGCGAAATTAAACTAAGTTATAACCTACCCTCGAAATGGATACGTCCGTTAAGTCTGCAAGGCGTATCGGTATCACTAGTAGGTAGAAACCTGGCGATACTGCACCGCAATGTAGCCGATATCGATCCGGAGGTAGCCTTTAACACTGGTAATGGCCAGGGGCTTGAGAGCCTTTCCAACCCAACAACCCGCAGCTATGGCATTAACTTGAATATTAAATTTTAATCCTATCCACATGAAAAATAAATTCCTATATATCACTGCTTTCGTTTCAATTTTAGCGGCCTCCTGCGGCAAGGAACTCGACGAAGTAAACATCAATCCGAACGCTACTGAAAATGCACAGCCTGATTATCTGCTTACTGCTGCGATAAAAAACACAGCCGATGCCTATTGGGGAACAACAAACAACATGAATTCGAGTCTTCTTTTTGCGCAACACTGGGCAAAGGTCCAGTATACCGAAGAAGATCGCTTTATTTATTCGAACAGTAGTTTTATCTCTTTATGGTCTACTTTGTACTCCCAAAGTATCACCGGTTTTAACAAGATCATTGAGATTGGAAATACCACCGCCAATCCAAATTACCGGGGTGTGGCTTTGACTTTAAGATCCTGGTCATTCCTGTTGCTTACAGATGCCTATGGTGATATTCCCTACAGTCAGGCAGGAAAATTAGACGAATTCATTACACCAGCTTATGATAAACAAAAAGACGTATATTTTGGCCTCTTGGAAGATCTGAAAAATGCTAAAAATGCTCTTGATCCAGCAGGGAAAGCCATTACAGGTGACATTATCTATGGTGGAAATATTGGTAAATGGAAAAAGTTCACTAACTCTTTACGGTTAAGAATCGCTTTGAGAATTGCAGACAGAGAACCTGCAAAGGCAAAGCAGGTATTGGATGAAATTAAGGCTGATGGCGATCAATATATCAGTGATAATACCGATATTGCCCAATTGATTTACCAGATCTCCCCACAACAGAACCCTGTAAGTGCACAATTTGATACCCGTGATGATTACCGGATTAGCAAAACAATAGTTGATAAGCTGTTTTCGCTAAATGACCCACGCCTGCCAGTTTATGCAAGCAGAACACAAACCGCAACCCCTGAAGAATATGTTGGTTTGCCCAATGGATTAACCAATTCAGAAGCCAGTAACCTGGGTTTTGCCAAAACATCCAAGCCAGGAACTTATTTTCTTGCGCCACAATCCCCTGCCGTAATTTTCAGCTATGCAGAATTACTTTTCGATAGAGCCGAGGCTGCTGCAAGAGGCTTAACTACAGAAAATGCTGCAGATCTTTACAAGCAAGGCATCATAGCTTCGCTGAAACAATTTGGTGTATCAGATGCTGCAGCCAATGCTTATCTGGCGCAGGCATCAGTTCAATATGATGCTGCTAATTATAAAAAATCAATCGGTGAGCAAAAATGGCTTGCGCTTTTTGGTCAGGGTTTGGAAGCATGGGCAGAGCGTCGCCGATTGGATTACCCGCAACTTACCGCTTCGGTGAATACCGTACTAAATGGCCAGATTCCGGTACGTTTTATTTATCCGGGTACAGAGCAATCCCTAAATGGACAAAGCTATAAAAATGCGGTGGCCACCCAGGGTGCTGACCTGCTGACCACCAAATTATGGTTTGATATCAATTAGTCTAGCTTTATCTCAGACTGAAAAAGTAATTTTGCCCTGGAAACCCAAATGTTTCCAGGGCATTTTTGTAACAAAATATTTTTCCGAGCCTGATGTTAGAGCGCCTGCTCATATTTCTCCTTTTGCTGTATCTTCAACTCTCGTTTATCAAAAGGATCCCGAGCAAAGCGCTGATCCTGCAAGCGGTCGTATTCCTTCACATAATCCGGATGTTCGGTGCCCATTACCCTATCCCAGAACCTGAAATACAGTCCATAGTTTCCCTTAAATTTACTGTGGTGCAGGTTATGGTGAACTGAAGTATTCAAAACTTCAAACGCCAGGGTGAAGCGAAACCATTTAGGCATGATTTCATAGCCAAGATGGCCGTACACATTTATGATGAAACCTGTCACAGTAAACAGCAATATTGTTAAGGGATGCATCGGCAACAGCATCACAATTAGCACCAAAACAAAGCCTTCGGTAAAGGCTTCCAGTATATGGAAACTATAAGAAGTCCATGGTGACGGATTAGTGCTTTTATGATGAACCAGATGGGCAAGTTTGAAAAGTTTTTTATGATGTAGCAGTCGGTGCATCCAATAAAAATAAGTATCATGGATTACGAGGCTCAAAACCAAAGCAACACCGATATACCATCCCGGGAAATCATCGATCTGACTATAAATTCTGGTGTACTGCTTAAGTGGGGTGAAAATTAACACCACTGCGATGATTGAAAATACAAACGTACTCTGCATGGAATGCCATACCTCACGGATGAAGTCTTTTTTTGTTGCCGACTTTTGCTGAATTTTAAACTTATTCAGTTTAGCAGGCATCAAGAGATAAAACAGCATGAAAGGAACTCCGGCAAGTACAAAATACCGGATGGCTGAAATACTAAAAATACCAACGGCGGATTCTATTATCTTTTCCATATCTATATTATTTTTGTCTCTCAAAAGTATAGAACAGATAGATTTTGCGCCGTTAACAAAAGATAATTTAGCAGCTTAACAAAAGATAATTTATGTCATTGCTTGCCTTTTGTATACATTCTTTTTCGAATACGGCTTAGAGAAACCGGAGTAATACCGAGCATGGAGGCAATGTATTTATCTGGCACTCTGTTTACCAGGTCAAAACGCTCAGTAAGAAGTTCCCGGTAGCGCTCCTCAGGCGATTGCGTAACAAACGATTCCAACATTTTTAAGGATTCCGCCAGCATTTTCATCAGAAAAAAATTTCGGAGCGGTTCGTACTCCGGGTGTGTCTTCAAAATTTCCTCCAAAACATCATAGTCAATCTGTAATAACTTTACAGGTTCAAGAGCACGGTAGATAAATCTTGAAGGTTGGCGGTTAATAATAGTATCGTGTGAGGCAATAAACTTGCCTTCGCCACGCAGAAGAAGAGTAGCTTCATCACCATTCTCCTTAATGATGTATACCCGAATGATACCTTGTTCTATAAAAGCCAGTCTGCGGCTATTTTCGCCTTCGCGGATATAGGCTTCATTTGTTTCCAGCGATACCACAGTGGTCATGGCAAATAAAGGCCCGGTATCCGCAGGCATAATCCCGGCTAAATCAAACAATAATTCCTGTAAGGTATCAATTGATGTTCTCATATAAATAATAGTGGTAATGAGCAATGGCTAAAATAAAAATATAATAGCAGCCTAGCAAAAGCTATCGCACGCTCCCGTCTTATTTTTGCGATCACTCAGATATCCTCAATTCACTTAAACGGGAACAGCATACAAACTTAAATCCAGGAAAACAAAAATCAGGATGGAAGACATAACATCAGACATTTATATTCTCAGTTACGGGAGAAATACGCTGCTTTATACGCATTTGTTAATACCCTACTTCACCTGGTTGTTAGCAGAAAACATTCTATACTTTGCCCCGTTTTTTCTTACGATGAAAGATGCCGGAAAAAGATACAGCTGTGTAATTATTGATGATGAATTTAGTTCGATAGAGATATTAAAAGAATATATCTCCAAGATACCAAAACTTGAGCTACTTAAATTTTATCTTGACCCAGTTTCGGGTTTGAAAGCCCTACAAGGCGGACTCAAAGCCGATATCTTATTCCTTGATATCAATATGGAGATATCAGGATTGGATATTGCAAAAATGGTTCGTAATCAGGTAAAATCGATTATTATTACCAGCGGTCATGTTGAAAATGCCCTCTCCGCATTTGAAGTAAATGCAGATGCTTTTTTAGTGAAACCTATTGGCTTTAAAAGATTCCTTAACACGGTAAATCAGCAGATCGTAAAGAATGTTTCTGATTCAATCAACAGATGATGGTCGGCTTTCGCCTGGCTTAAGAAATCTAACTATAAAACTCTTCTCGAAAGAAGTTGTTGAAACAATAGTTAAAGCTGATAAATCATTTAAGGATAATTTATTCGTTTCTATTATCAGCATATAATGACTCCTCATCGTTTTCTTCTAAAATAATTTATTTTCTGTTGGAATAAGTATATCTTGAAACATCGGTGTCTTTAATACAAAGTGCCTAGTAAAACATACGACAACAAGAGATTGCCTGTTAATGTCAGAGAAAGAACTTAAGATTTTATCGCTATTTGAAAACATTGAGCAGGGTAGCAAAGCTGCTTTCGATGAGCTTTTCATGCTATATCACCATAAGCTACTGTGTTTGGCAAAACAATATATTAAAACTAAGGAAGGCGCTGAAGAAATCACATCTGAACTCTTTGTGAAACTATGGCTCAAACGGCACAATCTCTCTCAGGTGATCAATCCAGAAGTATATTTGTTCATTTCAATAAAAAATGCCTGCCTCAATCTGATTAGAGCTGAAAAAAAGAGAAACTCGATCTTCAGCCTCTCTTCTTCTGCAGAAGAACCCATAAATCAAGAAAATTCGGGTATGGCTGATCAGGAGTTATACAAACTGCTCGATGAAGCAGTGGCTGGGCTCCCAGAACAGCGAAGAATTATTTTTATTCTTATTAAAGAAGATGGATTAAAGACCAAGGCTGTAGCAGAAATTATGGGGATTTCGGCGAGGACGGTTGAAAACCAGCTATACAAAGCTGTCAAATCTTTGGCGGATACGCTGAGTCTATATTTAGGTTATCACCCTCAAAACAGGAAAAAACGTAGCGTGGCTTCTCAATGGCTTCTTTCCTTTTTTTTCTAACCGTAGTGAGTAGTTTTCAAATTGAAACTGTCTTTAATGTAAAAGCATGGAATGATGAACAGACAAAAATTCATTAAATTATTTTCCCAAAAAATTTCGGGTGAAATTAATGCCGAGAACCAAGATCTTTTAAACGTCGCGATCAGCGAAAATGAACATTATAAAGCATTGGCAGACGATTTGGAAAACTATCTACCTAAGCAACCTACAAACGTCAGTCCGGATCGTCAGCAGCAATTAAACCAAATCTGGGCCACTATTGGGGCAAATGAAAATGAACATTTCAAGGGTAAATACAGCTATTCCAAACCAAATAAAATTGTCCGCTCGGCAATATGGATTAGATCTGCTGCAGCAATAGTTATCATATTCTTTGCAGGTTTATTGCTTTACCGACTTCTAAACAGGCAACAACCTACTAAATTTGAGCAGCTAACCACTCAAGAAGTGAAGACTTTTAAAATGCTGGACGATGGCACCAAAGTTTGGTTAAACAAACATTCAACCTTACGTTACAATAAGGGCTTTGGCACAGGTGCAAGAGAAATAATAATAGAAGGCGAAGCCTATTTTGATGTGGTCAAAAACAACCAGATTCCGCTGTATGTTCACGCTGGAAATATTGATATTGAGGTAAAAGGCACCGCATTTAATGTCAAAGCTGAAAAGAATAGCAAAGATATTGAGGTAGCACTACTAAGAGGACTCATTGAAATTAGTGACAGACTAAATAAAAACAACAGCTTATTATTGCGCCCCAATCAAAAAATTATTTGCAACACACAACAAAAGGATAAAGAAAGTAACCTTCAAATTAAATTAGTAAATTCAGCTGTGCTTTTGGCTGAAACAAGATGGATTGCGGACACCCTTGTTTTCAGAAAAGAAAAACTTAAGGATTTGGCCCTTAAAATTGAGAAAAAGTACGATGTTAAAATAGATATCCAAAGCGAAGCGCTAAAGGAAAAAAGGTTTAGCGGAATATTCATAAACGAAACGATCGAACAGGCAATAGCTTCCCTTAAATTGTCATACCCACTGAACTATACAATTAACAAAAGGTTGGTTGTAATTAAGGAGCAGGAATGAGAAAAGCGATAATGCTCCTTGCGCTAATGTGGATAGTGGGTTCCGATATTTCGGCTCAGGAAAAAAAATTAACCTTGACGTTACGGCAACAACCGCTTAAAGAATTGTTTAAAAAAATCGAAAAACATTGCGATTATGGTTTTATATACAGTGATGAAGTAGTTCAGGATACGATGCTGGTATCTGTCAAGGTAAAAGACATGGCTGTTTCCAACGTGCTTGGGACGGCTCTTAAAGCCCATAGATTGGTTTTTCATTTAATCTCCGAAAAACTGATTGCTGTTGGCTATCAAAATTACCCGCTGAAAAACCGCGAGGTTTCCAGGTCGGCATTCTCCGGAACAATAACAGATAAAAATGGCGTAGGCATCCCCTTTGTATCTTTAACCCTACTGCGATCATCAGATATTATTGAAAAAACAGTAAGTGATGATAACGGTCGTTACCAGCTCAACTCTCCTCTTTTACCCGAACATGGCTATCGGCTACTGGCAACCTTTGTCGGTTATAAGCCGCTCGAAATTTCCTTTACCCTTGTAGATATTTCGCATTTACAGAAGCTGGTGATGTTTGAAGACGCACAAACCTTGCAAACCGTAACAGTCGTCAACACTAAACCACTCATCGAAAGAAAAACCGACCGTTACATCGTTAATGTGGAGAACGGTTCACTAGCCCAAGGATTATCAGCTTTCGAGGTACTACAAAAATCTCCTGGAATTTGGGTAAATCAGGATGGCAGTATCAGGATTAAGGGAAATCAATCTGTGATGGTGATGATCAACGACGTTGTTCAGCGGATGTCGCAGGATGACTTAGCAGAATACCTAAAATCACTTAGGTCCGAAGACATCAGTAAAATTGAGGTGATATATAACCCGCCTGCAGAATTCGAGGCCGCAGGAACGGGTGGGATCGTTCACATCGTGCTTAAAAAATCCCGGAAAGATGGTCTTAACGGATCCCTGAATGCGAGGTATCAAAAACAGGGAAAGCAGGGATTGATCACTAGTGGAAGTTCGTTGGCTTACAAGCTGAAAAGGCTTTATCTAGCTGGTAATGGCTCATACACCAATGATAAAAATTCTTCTTATGGTGAGGAAACCTTTTACTACCCTGATGCAAGCACGTTTAGCAATACAACGGTTCGCAGCAACAAAATTTCGAGGTATCAATATCGTTTCAGTGCGGTTTACGACATTGCGTCAAATCAATCACTGGCAATACAAAATACAGGTTCAAAGAACCAACCATCGCAACAATTTTTAACAGATATCATCTATCGAAATATCACCACCAGAACAGGTTATGCCCGTGCAGATTGGGATAGAAAAATTAAATTCAATAGCACTACGCTTAACTATACATGGAAGATCGACAGTCTTGGCTCCTCATTAAAGGTGATTGGAGATTATTCTGAAAATGCTAAAAAGGAGCAAAACCAGCTTTTAACAACTTATAGCTCCCCGTTAAGCAACATGCAATCCAGAACCTTGACACCGAGCAGTACAGAAATTTATGCCGGCCAAATTGATTACACCAAAAACTGGAAAAATAAATTTGAATTGAAGAGTGGAATAAAGTACAGTGCTATCCACAGAGATAATGAAAGCATAAGCGAAAACCTAATTCAGGGCCTCTGGATAAATAATCCGCTAATCAGTAATCAGTTTCTGTATAAAGAACAGTTGGCCATGGTGTATACAACGCTTGAAAAAACTATCGGCCTAAACAGCCTCAAAATTGGATTAAGAGCTGAGCAAACCCATTCTAACGGACTTTCAGTTACATCGGCCGATGCTTTCAAAAGAAAATATTTTAGCCTATTTCCATCGGTTTACTTAATGAGAACGCTAAATGAAGATAAAGGTTCATCGCTGTTCCTCAACTACTCCAAAAGGCTTCAACGACCATCTTTTAATGATCTTAATCCTTATCGGTTGCAAGTTCACGATTACATGATTTTAACGGGAAATCCTGATCTACTGCCGCAATATTCGCATAATTTTCAGGCAGGTTATAATTTTTTGAGCCATTACAATTTCGATGTTTATTTCTCTTCAACCTCTAATCTGATTGCCTTGCTGGCTAATACAATTGCCAATAATGTTGTTGAATACAAATCATTCAACTTTAGAAAAGGTACGGAATACGGCTTGAACTTAAATGCTTCACCGCAAATTTCGAAGGCCTGGAAGAGCAACTACAGCTTTTCCCTTTACCGGGCTTCAGCTTCTACAAATAACCTGGGCAATACAAAGACTACGCTGGCCGCAAAATCTATGCAGACCATAAGTTTCAAAAAATTACCGAGCTTGGATATCATTTCAGAATATAAATCCCCATCGCTTTCCGGTAACACGAGGCTCGGGCATCTGTTCTACGTTGATCTGATGCTTTCACAAAAAATAATTAAAGAAAAAGGAGTGGTGCGAATTTATCTTTCCGACGTATTTAATACCGTGGGAGAAAAGGAATTTTCGTTTAATAACGGCACCATAATCGATTTTTATCAAAAGCGACAAACCCGGAATATTAGTTTATCCTTCAGCTATAATTTCAGCCTCGGTAATAAGTTTAATCAACACAACATTGAGCAAAGCAATAAAGAGGAAAATAGAAGGATGGGTAATTAACTACTTTAAGAGTATTGGCTATGACTGCTAAAAAATATCGTTATTTCATTATCACGCTTGCGTTATTCATCGTTGCGAGTTTATCAGCGAATGCGCAACAGGTTACAGTAAAACTTGATAAAAAACCTATTATAGAGCTATTTAAGCAGATCCAGAGTCAAACAGGATACTCCATTATTTACAGTAACGAAATCGTTTCCGATTCTACGTTGATATCAATTGAGGCAAATAAAATAAACGTAAATAAATTACTGGATAGCGTCCTAGCCTTCAAAAACCTATTTTCTCAAACACTTTCAGCATCATTGATTGTGATTCGAAGCAAAGAGATGGAGCTTGAAAAATCCAGCCCTAATCAAGTGATCATTTCTGGAAAAGTTATGAATAGCAATGACCATGGAGTTCCATTTGTAACAGTTTCACTTTTAGAAAGCGGAGTGTTGGTAGGTGGAACCATTGCAGACGAGCATGGAAATTTTAAATTCTCCTATCCATTGAGAAAAAATAATGGTTTCACTTTGAAGCTAACTTCCCTTGGATACGACAACCTGATTCTAAAATTGCCAGTGGATAAATATCCTATCGGGATACAAGATTTTGGAAAGATCACCCTCGAATCCCAATCTAAAAATCTACAATCGGTACAGGTTAATGGAAATCAAAGGGTAATTGAAATGAATGACGGAAATATTGTCTTCAACGTCTCCAAAAGCATCAGCGCACAGGGCACAAATGCACTTGAACTGTTAGCCCGGGCACCAGGTGTCAGCGTTGCCAGTGATAATTCCATCTCGTTGAATGGTAAATCGGGGGCATCGATTTTAATTGATGGAAAGATGAGTTATTTATCTAACGGAGAAGTTGCAGAACTACTTAAGACGATGTCATCCTCCAATATCAGATCAATTGAAATCATCAACAGTCCCGGAGCCAAATACGATGCTGCAGGTACGGCTGGGATTATCAATGTAAAGACTTTGAAATCGACTGTAAATGGCTTGAACATGAGCATCACCTCAGGGCTAAATTATGGCGTTTATTTGAGAAACAATCAGGATCTTTCCATCAACTATAGAAAAAACAGATTCAATTTTTATGGTTCCTATAGTCATTTTTTCGGCTATTATTCTTATCTCTACGGAGGAGACCGAATTCAAGAGGGTAGATTCTATAATAGCTTCACCGATGACGTTGACAAAAGAAATAAAATCGGATCGAGAATTGGTGCAGATTTTATGATTAATAAAAAAAGTACTGTAGGCATATTACTAAATGGTAATTTCCTTTTTGGTGGAGGAATAACAGATACCAAAACCGAAATTGGCCTGGAGTCGACGAAGATAGTGGAGCAAACGCTTACTGCAGTGAACGACTATTATGCGCAAGGTACCCAACGATATAATTTTAACGCGAATTATAAATTTGAAGATACGTTAGGCAGAATTCTGAATATTGACGCGGACTATGGGAATTTTACCAAACGAGCAGGAAACCTTCAATCTAACAAGTATACGCTGAATGATCAAACTGTACTCAGTGATAACCTTTATCGCTCATTAAATGGTATTGATATTAGTTTAGGTGCGGTTAAAGTCGATTACACGACAAATCTTTGGAAAGGAAAACTGGAGACTGGGGTGAAATATTCAAGCGTATCCTCTTCAAACAACTCCCGGTTTCTGGAAATCCAGCCGGCAGGTGAAGTGCTGGATCCCTCAAGATCGAACAAATTCTCTTTCGAGGAGAACATTAGCAGTGGTTATGTTAACTATAAGAAACCATTTGGAAAATGGCAACTCCAGGGCGGTTTGAGGGTTGAAAATTCACGTTCGAGAGGTATGCTCGAAGAAGTTTCCGAAATTTCAGGCAATCAGCAAACTATCAACCGAAACTACACGAACTTCTTCCCTTTCTTTTCCGCCAGTTTAACGGCCTCCCCTTCACATAGCTTTTCTTTTAGTTATTCCAAAAGGATAGATCGGCCAGCTTACCAAAATCTAAATCCCTTTATTTATTTATTGGATGAACTTTCTTTCTGGCAAGGAAATCCATTCCTGAAACCTCAGATCAGCCATCGAGGACTAATACAATATGTACACAAAAGCACCATCATCGGCTTAGGTTATACGTATACCAATGATTTTAGCATGGAGGTAACGGATACCATCGGTTCATCGAAAATTGTTATGATTCCCCGAAACCTGGGCAATCAACAGCATGTTGCATTAACACTAACCCAATCGCTAAAGCCTGTGGCTTGGTGGGATATTACCTTTAATGGAACGCTTTTCCGTCTTAATAACAACATTGATTTCGGGAATAGCCGAACCCTTGATCTTAAACAAACAGCTGCGAGATTAAGTCTCCAGCAGACATTCCGATTGCCCAAGGGTTTTGTTGGCGAACTGATGGGATTTTACAACTCTAAACGCCTTGTTGGAGCAAATCAGTTCTTTGAACCCAATAGTCAGGTAGACATAGGATTACAGCGAAGCTTTTGGCGAAAGAATGGAACTTTAAGAGTTGTTTATAGTGATATTTTCAAAGGAAGCAAGGCAAACTCCTTTCAAAGCATAGGGGATTTTACCATCCGAAACTATAGCTATTTTGAAACCAGACAACTAAAACTGAGCTTCAGTTACAAGTTTTCTACCGGAAACTCAAAAGGTCCAAGAACCCGAACTTCTGCTTTAGAGAATGAAAGTGGCCGAATCAAATAACATTTAGAAAGTATTTTCGGCTATTTACTCAGATGGATTTAGATCTCACTCTTGCTCAAACATCTTGAATAAACCCTAGATCTCTTCACAGAAAATAGCCGACTGAACGCAGATGAGAACAATTATTTCCTCATCAAAAAATCCAACACAATTTTGTTGAAAGCTGACGGATTTTCCTTGGGAGCGAAATGGGTTGCACCCTGTAGCAGCTGTACTTCTGCTCCGGGTATTCCCTCTGCAATAGATCGGGTATGCTCCTCTAAAATAATATCTTTCTCACCCGCAAGTACCAGTGTTTTGGCGGTTATCTTTTTAAGCGACTTTTGATCAATCTGCGGCTCCTTTAATAACATCTCGAGGAGCAGCACGGTATTCTTATCATCAGGATTGTTTTTCGCCTTTAGCTTATTCAGATCACTTTTAGTTTGCTTCAAAATTTTCGGACTAACAGCGGATTCATCAGGATTAAGGTTAGCGCCCATCACTACCAATCTTTTAACGTAATCAGGATTTTTAATGGCAAGAGTAAGACCGGTATTTCCGCCATCACTCCAACCTAAAATACTCACATTTTTGAGATGTAGACTATCTAAAAGCGTTTTCATATCTTCCGCAAATAGATCATACGAAAGGGATTCAGACCTATTTCCTGAACTTTTTCCCTGTGCCCTGGTATCTACTGCGATTACCTGAAAGTGCTTAGCAAACTCCCCTATCTGCGATTTGAAATCACTAATAGATCCACCGTTACCATGTAGCAACAGCAAAGGCTCGCCTGATCCATAAGTTTCATAGTAAATTTTTGAGCCCGCAACATCGATGTATTTACCTTTGAGCTTATCACGTCCATAAGGATAAATGACCTTTGCATTCCTGGAGTGTATATGCAGATGGTGAAGAATATTTTGATCGCTATCCAAGGCCAGTTCTATTTTTACCCCTTGTTTTTCCTTTAAAGTTTCAGTGCCCCTAAAGCCTTTAAGTGGCAATGGCGATTCTTCGAAATCAGCATTAGGGATAACCACTTTTTTCCACAAACCAGCAGCCGTTTCCACCTCGAAGCTAAAATTATCGTAATAAAAATCCCCATTTCCACGGGTATTCACATATAACCATACCTTTTGTGCACTTGACGCTACTGTTCCGGCGATCTCATAGTGATGCCAGGCAGAATCTTTATTAGTAGCAGGTTTCGATTGCCTTGTTCCGGGAACAAAATCATAATCTCCTTTTCCAACCTGAAGAAAAAAGAATCCCGCCAGGCCAATACTGTCGGATGGTATATTCTTGATATCCACTCCTGCCTTGAAGCGCTTTCCTATAAAAGATTTAATTGGAATTTCCCGTACAATCCCAAGATCATTACTGGTAGTAAGTTGTCCAAAGCAAGGCAAAGCGGAGGCAAAAAAGAAAATTATAGCGCAAAACCGAATGGTGTTATACCTCATATAGCAGAATAAAACAATGTTACTAAAGTCAATCTCGGCGCTAAATTAGAATTTCAAATTAATTTTATCTATCAAAAACACTAAGCAGAAATTATTAAAATACCAAAATTCATTTTACGTCTCTATTATGACAGCGCACCTCCACCATTTTTGCTCGATTTAATCGGGATGCTTGTGTATGATTTTACCGCTTAAACATTCTTTTTTATAATCGATTGCCTGATGAATTGCTTAAGCTCCATCCGAAAAAAATCTAGCTGATAAGTTTCTTTTTTGATAAAAAACTTTATTTAAGGAATCAATTTTTTATCACGCAAACTTTCGAACAGATTGAAAAATGTTTCCTCTGTATCTTGATATTCCATAAACCCGAAATTCCTGCTTTTTGACATGCTGGTCATCACCTCTATTGGCCTGCCCAGATCCAGATCAGTATGCCAGGCTGAGGCTAATCGATCCAGGTTCGTTTCTTTTAAATGATATTTACTGGCGATATCTGCCCATACTGAAGAAGCATTACTCATCTGATCTTCCAATGGATTTATATCCCCGTTGAAGCCAACACTAGCAATTTCAAAGTAATCGGCAATTTTTTTCCAAAGCCGGTTCCAGCGAAATACATCTCCATTTACCACATTGTAAGCCTGATTTTTTGCAGAATCTGTGGTCGAAGCCCAAATTAAATGAGCAGCTAAAATTCTTGCATCCGTTACATCAGATATTCCTTCCCACTGTGCTTTTGAACCTGGCCAAACAAAAGCATTTCCAGTTTCCTTACAGATCGTGGCATAAGCTGCCAGTGTAGTTCCCATATTCATGGCGTTACCAACAGCATGGCCAATTACTGTATGCGGCCGATGTATGCTCCAGGTATAACCATCTCTCGCAGCTCCGGCATAAACTTCATCTTCCTGAGCATAATAAAAATTTTCCAAATCCAGGCGGGGATGTTCCTCTCTGAGAGGTGTTTCAGGAAGAAAACCTTCTTTTGCGTAAGCCTCAAATGGTCCGAGGTAATGTTTCAACCCGGTTACCAGTGCTACATGTTCCACTGTTTGTTTTGGCGAAAGGACGCTCAGCAGGTTTCGCACCATTAATCCGTTTACCCGAACATTTTCCGCTTCCGTATTATTGCGCATCCATGTGGTAATAAAGACATGCGTCGGCAAAATATTAGTAAGTCCGGTTTCTAAACTTTTTAAATCAAGCAGGTCTGCAGCAACAGATATAAGTTTTTCATTCTCCGAATTTGGATTTCGGGAAAGGCCGTATGTTTCCCAACCCTGTTCAATCAGTTTTTCCGCCAGATTTCCTCCCGTGATGCCACTTGCTCCAACCACTAATGCTATCCTTTTCATATTTTTCTTTTTATTTGTGCAAAGTTATAGTCGAGATATTGAAATACACTTGATATTTGTCAAGAGGGCAAATCCATATCTTCAAATAACAGGTAGTACCGATATTCCAAACCAAAAAAGTTCATGAACAGTTTTGAAATCCTCTTCAGTCACATTGATCGAAAAATATCGCTTTCTCCTGAAGAAAAGCATATGGTTTTCGAGCATTTTATACCTAAACAATTAGCGAAAAAGCAATACCTGTTAAGTGAGGGTGAAGTGTGCAGGAATATGGCCTTTGTGTGCAGCGGCTTGCTGAAAACTTTCAATGTTGATGAAAAAGGAATCGAACGTGTAAGTATTTTCGGATGGGAAGGCTGGTGGCTATCTGATTTCAGTAGTTTTTTAACAGGAATAAAATCAGTATCCTTCATTGACGCCCTGGAAGATGCTGAGTTGCTTTTGATTTCCAAAGAAAACTATGAAGCGCTCACTCTTCAAGTGCCCAAAATGGACAGGTTTTTCAGAATTTTATACCAGAATAGTATTGTGACCAAAGAACGTAGACTTCGAAATTCCATAACCTACTCTGCCAGTGAAAGGTATAGTGAATTTATTGAAACCAATCCGGAGGTAAGCAACCGAATACCGCAACACTTAATCGCGTCCTATCTCGGAATAGCACCTGAAACCCTAAGTCGGATAAAGCGTAAAATACCAGCAGGAAAATAAAGGTACAGAGGCTTGGCATAAATATCGTTAAGGTAGGTATTCCGTTTAGGGCCTTCGTGATTTCCCCGGGGTTTAACTCAAATTTTTTCGATTTTTTGTGCCTAATGGGATACTATGCTCGCTAGGAAGCGCAGAATTAATAAATAGCTATACGATGGGAACGTAAAGGATATGGACTAACCTGATCGCGTCCGGCCTGTTTAAAAGAAATCAGTTTTGAGGCTACTTTTGGCATATGGCAATCAATACAATTAGCAGTTAACATCCCTTTCGATAGCGTATTTTTGCTGTGTGCTACTGACTGATGACAGCCCATGCATTTCTGCGAATAAGCGCTCAGGTTTCCTTTAATATTTTCATGCGTTTGATGGCAGGATTGGCAGGTCATCGCTGATGATTTAACATAACAGGCACTGCTTTGAAGCATGGTACTCTGGTTTCCATGCACATCCAATTCAGCCCCTCCAAAACCTCTAAAATCCTGAACATAGAAATCATCGAGATTATCTCCAGGTTTAAATGAAAAAACGGATTTTTGGCTCATTAGAGTATTTCCTGAATGACATACGCCACAAGCATCCATTTTCTGTTTTCTACTTAACGATTTAAAAACGGTAGTAAACTTCGCTGATTTTTCATCTGGATTTTCGGTATGGAAAACCACATGTGCTTTTGCCGGACCATGGCAGCGTTCACAATCAACACCATAGATAATTGATCCTTTCTCCATTTCTTCCTCCTGGGAAAATGCGGAATTTTGAGTCAGTTTTTTTTCAACGTACGATCCATGACATTCAAAACAACGGCTGGTAATGCCGCGTTCATAGTAATAATTGTTGCCTGGAAAGCCGGGACTGATGGCCCAATTTTGGATTGCACTAAAATACGACAAGGGCAGCTCATACAACTTTTTCCCCTTCCAATAACCATAGGTATAAGCCTTTTCCCCAGAGCCGAACACAATATCAAACCGCTCTGAATGATCCTGTTTTCCATCCAGATAAGCGGTTTGAAAAATGCCGTTTTTCCTTTGTTCAATCATTACCTTTCGCTGCCCGTCGTAATGAAAAGTATTGGAATCCTTATCAAATATCGCGAGTAACTCGGCATTTACTACAGGCCTTGAGGTGGAGCCATGAGCACTGTGCGCATAGCTCGTGGAAAGATCCTGATGGCATTTCATGCAAGCCTTAGCCCCCGCATAATCTTCGCCCCTTTGATCTTTTGGCAAAGCGTCATCTGTATTCATACACCTGGAAAGCCCTATTATGATAAAAAATAGGGCAGATAAAATTAAGGAGATGCGAATAGAAGCTTTCAAAGGGATATTATAATTGGTTATTTGATGAACTGAATATAGCTAAGATTATAGCCACCTTCATCTGCTACGATCCTGATTTTGTGCGTTCCCTTTTTAAGCGGTACATCCTTAATCTCAAACGGAACAAATTTCTTCTCACTGCCTGTTTCTGGAATAGCCACAGCTTTGACAATCACCTTCCCATCCACGATAATGGTCATCCTTCCATTCCCATGAGCGGCAGCAGTATTCATTTTAAGCTTAAAATTATCACTCTTCGGAACATCGACCGTATACTGCAACCATTCCCCTTTTTCAATGTTATTTACATAATAACGTTCATATTCCGTAGAATCTTTGGCAATATCTACACCATCATTCCGGTAAATTCTACCCCTGTTTCCTGCAGAGCGCTTTTTAGTCGAAACATGATAATCGGCCGTATCACGATCAAAATAAGCAATATTGTTCCTGCCCAAATCATAATCAACGGCATATATCATCGAGCCATTTTTGATCAGGTGATTTTTGAAAGGCTTAGTTTCATTACTGGATGGTTGACGAAGCATGGCATCAATAACATCCCTATGGATAATGGTTTGTTCCAGTCGGCTATAAATTGCAAGTTCCATCAGGCCGCTATACACGTTACTCTCTTTGGGCTTGTTGCCCCCTTTATTGAGGTATTTTACCAGGGCATCATAATTTGGATTAGATCGGATCTCCAAAGGATTATTCACGCCAATTTTTTTCAAAGGCCACCACGACCAGCCAATATTATTGCTTTCCAGAAGTGAGATGGCATCCCTGAACCAAACATTTGAATTTTCTCCGGTTTCCCCTAGCCATATTGGCGCATTTTGATCATCCCTGGCTTTAATCATATGTGCAATGGAAGCCTGATCATTGTAATTCCAATACTTATGGAAACTGATTGCCATGTTTTTATCCCATAGGGGAAAAATTCCATTGTAATTATTGCCCCAACCATTGCCCTCAATAATAATCATATGTTGCTGATCCACATCACGAATAGCAGTGGTGATCTCCATCATTAATTTTCTTAAAGGCGCATTAAGCTTCTCCTGGGTGCCGTTAGGGTCTGCCGAAGGATTTTGGAATCCATAGTTTGGCTCGTTTAAAATATCATAAGCACCAACAAACGGTTCATCCTTATATCTTTCAGCAATTTTCCTCCACAAAGCAATCGTTTTCAATTGGTTAGCCTCGCTGTCCCACAAGTTAGGTTTAGCAGGATTGCGGTCTGCGATGTTCACATCATTACCTTGACCACCAGGAGCGGCATGTAAATCTAAAATGAGATACATATTATTAGCCTTGCACCACGAAAGCAGACTATCAGTCAACTGAAACCCTTTTTGCAGCCAGGTATTCTCGCCGGCCACAGGTTCTTTGTCCACTGGCAACGTATAAAGGTTATAATGCATAGGCAAGCGAACAGAATTGAAGCCCCAGCGTTTCATAGAATCTACATCAATTTTGCGAACGTGATTGGCCAGCCAGGCATCATAAAACTCCTGTGTTTGTACCGGACTCATAAGCGCTTCTATGCGTTCGCGTATTCTGTATTGCTGGCCTTCCTTTTCAATTTTGAGCATATAACCTTCCTGCAACATCCAGCCACCAAGTCCCATACCACGCAACAGCACGTTTTCGCCCTTAGCATTGACAATCTTTTTTCCGTCTGCCCTCAAAAAACCCTGACTAAAGCCATTTAAACTTAAGCCAGATATTAAAATAACGAAGAGAGCTGAATATAAACGAGACATATTTTTTAATTAATGAGTTACCAAATATAAGTTGCCACTGCGCCCTTCTGCAAACTGGCACTAAGTTGTTTTTGGCGATGAGTGATATTAAATTTAATAAGTTCCTTGCCAGTATTGGCCACGATTAGAACCGTTTTACCATCGGCAGTCTTAAAGGCAACGTTTGGTAAATCTACTATTTCGTTAGAGGCGATTCTTACCGCCCCCGGCCGCACAAATTTTGAGGCATGGGCAATAGAATAGTAGGCCAGGTTTTTCGTAAAGCGATCGCCATTGATGGTAATTGCACCCTGACACATGGAGCAGCCGCCGCGGTCGGTAAAAGGTTTATTATCCGGATCGGCCGCAAGGTTCCATTCAATTACATTTTTACTCCAGTTTCTCATCGCACCGATAATCAGTCTCCTGACAGGATTTATAATATTGATTGTTTTGCTATCAGGCGGTTCAACCACCATCTGCTCGGAAAAATAGATGTTTTTATCAGGGTGGGCTTGGTGAACATCGCTCAATGCTTCTATCTTGCCACCATAAAGATGAAATGCCGAGCCGTCGATGTATTGACTGGCCCCCGGATCATCTAAAATACTGATAGGATAATCCGGACGATCTGCATTATGATCATAGATGATGATTTTCGTTTTTAAATTAGCGGCCTTAAATGCCGGTCCCAAATTGTTTTTAATGAAAATCGCCTGATCTGGAGCCGCCATCAACAAACTGGGATTATTTCCTGGATGCAGTGGCTCATTCTGTACTGTAATGGCGTCAATAGCGATGCCCTCTTTTTTCATTTCCTGGATATAACGAACAAAGTAGCGGGCGTACACATCATAATATTCCGGCTTCAGCATTCCTCCACGTGCATCGTAACTGGTTTTCATCCAGAGCGGCGGCGACCAGGGCGATGCCATAATTTTTATTTTTGGATTGATGGCCAAAATCTCCCGCATCACCGGAATAATGTCCTTTTTATCTTCAGAAAGATCAAAGTGCTGAAGCGAAAGATCGGTCTGCCCCTCGGGCAAATCATTATATGAAAATACTTTCTCGTTCAGATCAGAAGCGCCAATACTCAGCCGGAGGTAACTTATACCGATGGAATTTCCCCCGGTGGCAAAAAGTTCCTGCAATAGTGCTGCCCTCGCAGGTGGCGACATCTTGATGATGTGCTGTGCACTTCCGCCAGTTAAAGCGAAGCCAAAACCATCTACAGACTGGAATTTCTGCCGATCGTCAATGGTGATCGTTGGTGCGTTATTTTTTGAAGCAGTAGAAGGCTGAAGATCAGCCTGCCGGGTAAACAGCACTGATCGATCAGCCATGGTCAGCCATTGTTGCACAACCTGGGCCTTAACAAAGCCGTTCAGAAGCAAAAAAAATACTAAAAAAATTAAGGGTTTTCGTCTCGTCATATCGGATCATAGATTAAAAAACAGGAAAGAGGATCGCCCCCTCTCTTGCTAACAATTAAACAATAGTACTAACCAACTTATTTTGTACCCCCGTACTCTTTATTCTGCTCCAGTTTGGTATTGGCCAATTCTGCCTGCGGAATTGGAAAAATTTCATTTCTTCCGGCTTTGAAGCCTTTATAAGCCAACAAACTCGCCGCCTTACCCCAACGAACCAGATCGAGAAAACGATGGCCTTCGCCTGCCAGTTCAGCCCTTCTTTCTCTGATGATGTTATCAAGCGTAACGGCAACAGGGTTTAATCCTACCCGGGCACGAACCGCATTAAGCAGTTGGTACGCCCTGCTCCCCGTTCCTACTGCTGCGTTACTGGCTAGCAATGCCTCGGCTTCAAGAAGATAGGTATCTGCAAGACGAATTTCATAAGCATTCTGTGGGAAATTAAGCTCAGTTTGTCCGGTAGGCGCTTTATCGGCTACTCTTCCGATTGTTTTTTCGAGAAAATAACCGGTGTTCTGATAGCCCGCTTCGTAGGTGGCGATTCCATTTCGCTGCAAGCTGTCTAAATTGGCTACAGTAGCTTTATTTCGCGGATCAAAATGAATAAAATCAAAAAATTCTTTGGTGAAAAGCAGAAAACTATATCCCGAATAATAATCCGGAGCGCCAGGACCTGGTTTATAACCACGTGGTCCGGTGATGATGTTGAGTAGATTCCCTTCAGAAGCACCCGCATCATTCCAACCTCCATTAGAAGAATTAGAGTGAACAATTTCCAGGATGGATTCGGCATTGAATTTATTGGCCACCTTAAACAGGTCACCATAATTGCTTAACAACCTATATCCATAAACCGAATTGGCTTGTCCAGGTGTAGTTCCATTCACAAGGGCAAGCTGCTCGGCCGCCTGCGCATTTTTTCCCTGCCATAAATAAACTTTCCCCAAAATAGCTTGTGCTGCACCTTTTGTAATGCGGCCTCCATCTGTTCTAGCCACCACGGTGTTAGGAAGTCCCGGAATTGCCTCAGTGAGATCTTTTTCAATAAGTGCATAAACATCAGCCGGGGCAGCCTGTGTTACATTATAAATTTCCTTCGGATCAACCGCCGCGGTGAGTAAAGGAATGTTCTTGAAAAAACGAACCAGATCAAAATAAAAGATGGCCCTTAAAGTTTTAGCTTCGGAGATATAATTGGCCTTAGTGGTTGCATCCATGCTGATATCTCCCACTTTTGATAGAAAAACATTTGCCCGGAATATGCCAGCGTAGCCTTTATTCCATAGATATCCCTGCGGGCCTACGGTGGCACTAAGGGTAAAATTATTTACTACTTGCAGATCATTGATGTCTGAAGGACCTCCACCACCGGCGATCTGATCATCAGAAGCAGCATCCATAATCGCAATTTTATCATATAAACCACCTGCCTGAAAACCAAAACGGTCATAAATGGCAATAAGTGCGGCTTTTGCCTCTTGCGGGGTTTTATAATAGTTATCCAACAGAATACGTTCCTGCGGATTGATTTCGAGATATTTTTTACAGCCAGCCACTGTCGCTAAACCTGCGGCAATGATGATGGCATAAGTCAATTTATTTTTCATTTTCATTTCCTTAAAAATTAGCGTTGATACCAAATACAAAAGAGCGGGCCTGAGGATATAGACCTCTGTCGATGCTGAAAGCATTACCACTGTTATTTGAGCCCAGTTCCGGATCGTAGCCCGTGTATTTTGTGGCGGTAAACAGGTTCTCAGATAAAACATAGACTCTGAATTTTTGCAGGCCTACTTTACTGACTATGGATTTAGGCAAAGTATATCCGATCTGAAAAGTCCTCAGCCTGAAATAATCTCCTTTTTCGAGATACAGGGAAGAAAATTTGGTCAGGTTTTTATTCGGATCTGCATCTGTTAACCTTGGTTGGGTTGCTGACGAATTGGTTGGTGTCCAACGATCCAGCCTTGAAGTCTGATAATTCGCGTTTGGTATATCCAGGCGTCTAAGTCCCTGAAAGATCATGTTGCCAGCCACGCCGCTACCGAAAGCGATCAGGTCCCAGTTTCTGAATCCCAGATTCAGCGTGATTCCATAGGTGAATTTTGGAAGACCATTTCCGATAAAGTCTCTATCGTTCACATCAATCGCTTCATCGTTATTTAAATTTGCAAACTTTACATCACCCGGTTTTGCCAAAGGTTGTAACACTGTTCCATTTGGACCACGGTAAGCATTAATTTCTGCCTGGCTCTGGAAAATTCCCTGATTTACATAGCCAAAAAACTCATTGTACGAATGACCGATCTGTGTACGGGTAATGTTTCCCAGTGTCTGGAAAGTGGCCTGAGAATCATCAATGAAGTTGATACCAGGACTCAATTTATCAATTCGGTTTTTCAGGAATGATCCGTTGCCACTGATGCTGAAGTTGATCTCTCCGAACTTCTTGCGATAGCCAAGCTCGAACTCAAATCCAGAATTGGACATATCTGCAATGTTGGCCGCCGGACTTCCGCTTCCGATGTAGCCCGGTACAGGTGGATTCTGGAGGATACCTACTGTTTTCTTTTTATACCAATCCAAAACCAGATTAACATTTTCGAGCAATGTGGCGTCGATACCTATATTGGTTTGACGGGTTTCTTCCCACTTTAAATCTGGATTCGCGGAAGCCGCAGGACTGTAACCGATATTCACGATGTTCTCATTACCGAAAGTGTAGTTTCTGCCACTTCCCACTAAAGGCACATAAGCGAAATCTCCAATTCCATCATTACCGGTTACTCCGTAACTGGCACGAAGTTTTAAAAAGTTAACCACCTTGTTTTGAGGAAAAAAGTCTTCTTTGGTTGGCACCCAACCAATCTGTCCTGAAGGGAAATAACCGTATTTATTATTGGCACCGAAGCGTGATGAACCATCTCTTCTGATTAATGCCGAAAACAGATACTTTTCCTTATAATCATAAGTCAACCGGGAGAAAAGCGAGAATACTTTATGATCAGTGCCCTCACTGCCGTCGGAAGTTCTGTTTGTAGCAACAGGTTTGAATCTCATCGAGGCAGAATAAAAATCCTGGGCAGGAACATCGAAAAAGGTCGTACTTACACTTCTACTGAACCCGTCGCTATAGGAACCCTGACCAACTAGTAAGCTTAGATTGTGATTGCCAAAAGAGCGGGTGTAAGACAACGTATTTTCCAGGTTATAGGTAATTACGTAATTGATGTTACGTGAAAACTGCGTTCTGGTATTAGTTGTAGAAGAGTTTAAGTAATAAATGGGATTGAATCCATCGCTGCCATAAAAAGCCAGTTTTGAACCCAAAGTGGAACGAAAACGAAGTCCTTTAATCGGTTCCGCTTCCAGGAAAGCATTTCCCACAATGTTATGGTCCCACGAGTAATTACCGATTCTTCTTCGAATGTCTCCAAGTGGATTGGTAATCTCCTGCGCCACTCTTGTGGAAATACCATAAGGATTTCCAAATTGATCGCGAAATACTGGTTGGGTACTGTAGGGAGCAGCTCCGGCAACAGCCGGATCAGTGATGATGGCAGGAGTGATGGGATCTAAATTGATCGCAGAACTCAATGGTCCACCGAACTCACTATTGGTATTGCCCACAGAATTAGTAATGGCATGACTGTAACCAAGGTTTTCTCCGATAGTCAACCATTTATAGGGTTTATGTGTAGAATTGATCCTGATGTTTGCCCTGTTGAATTTTGAGACGTCCTTTGCTACAATCCCATCAATCTTGAAATAACCTGCTGAAAGATAAAAGGTAGATTTCTCACCACCTCCACTGATGGAGAATTCGTGGTTTTGTCTTCCTGCATTATCATTGAATACCGTGGATTGCCAATCGGTACCTTCGCCAAATGCAGCTGGATTGGCGAAAGGCAATGTAAATGTTCCTGAAACATAATCATTGGTATATGCCTCATTTCTTAGAGTCGCATATTCCGTGGCGTTTAGGAGGTCGAGTTTCTTTGCTGCCTTAGCCTGTCCGTAATAGCCATTGTAGCTCATTTCAATTTTACCCTGTTTTCCTTTTTTGGTAGTCACGATGATCACACCTGAAGCAGCTCTGGCGCCATAGATAGCTGCTGAAGCCGCATCTTTAAGCACCTCAATCGACTCGATATCAGCTTGGTTAAGATAACCAATACCACCATTGTCTACCACAACCCCGTCAATTACCCACAAAGGATCATTTTTACCTCCAAAGGAAGTAAATCCACGGAGCCGAACAGTTGATGCCGAGCCAGGCTGGCCAGATTGTGCAGCAATTGTTAAACCGGAAGTACGACCCTGAAGCGCTTGCTCAATCCTGGTGGTTGTTGGTTGATTCTCCAAATCCGCAGCACGAACACTTGAGATCGCACCAGTTACCACACTTTTCTTTTGCACGCCGTAACCGATCACGACAACGTCAGTCAAGTCCTGAGAATTGGTTGTTAATGATACATTAACTTTCCCTCCCGAAGGTACAGTAACCGTTTGAGTGTTCATCCCGATTAGGCTGATCGTAAGCGTTCCACCAACAGGCGCCTGGATAGTGAACACACCGTTAGGATCGGTAGATGCTGCCCTGGAAGATCCATTAAGCTTAATTGTTACGCCCGGTAATGGGCTACCGTCCTTTTGGTCGGTGATCTTTCCTGTAACGGCAATATCCTGAGCATAAAGTACAAAGGGAAATGCCAAGAGACAGTAAATGAAGAATACGAATGTAAATCTTCTTCTCATAGAAAATCAATTTTAAATTAATATTTGGTTAGTTATATACAGCCGGATTTGGTTGCCGGATGATGGAATCAAATCTAAAGCGGTAAATGAAAATCGCACAATTCAGCACTACTACAGCAACCATACAAAGGCTTCCTCAAATGACAAAAAATTACAAACCGCCCCTACATTGACCCTACACGTACAATACAAAAAACTGATAAACAGAGACTTGAAAAAACATACTCTGAGTTTTATGTATTAGATGTAAAGTCATGCTTTAAGAAGTTCAGCGGATGTCTAATTAGGTAAAAAGGAATAAAGACCGGGCAGGAATATCCATGCCCGGGACTGTTGCAGTTATGCTTACGACTGGTTAAAGCTTCACGCTTTGAAGCGCCAGTTTACTGAATTTTATTTACCACCAGGTCATCGAAATAGATGTAACTGGTTTGACTGCTTCCCCATACGGCCACATCCTTTCCACCACGGAAATTATGCAAGGAAAGGCGCTTGATCAGCCTTTGCGCATCATTGGTCGTCCACCGAATGGCCTGATCGAGGACAGCGGTTCCGTTGATTCGCACCTGCACCCAACCGTTTGTACTAGATCCGGTGTTAGCCTTCACGTAGAGATGAACATTATAACTCTGACCTTTTACCAGGCTTCCGCTCGAAGGATAACTTTTTCCAAAGGTATCTCCACAAGGACCGGCCATATCCCTATGGTACACATATGGTTGAAAGTAAACTCGGCTTCCGTTATTGTACCACATCAATCGCAGACTTCCTCCATTGCCATCGGTAGCAATATCACAACCAGTGTTGCCCTCGCCAATCAGAAACCCAAAGCCCACTTTACCTCCACGGCTCCAGTCGAACTGAGAATGAAAACGGACTTTAAAATTAGCCTCATATGCTGATCCATCGGATATATCTGCACCGGCAATCAAGCCATTGGAGACTGCATTAGGGGCCAGCGTAGCCCTGGCCCAGCCACTTGAAATGTAGGCACGATCCTGATTCCAGCCAGAAAGTGTTGTCCCACCAAAATCCGCACTTGCGGCACTGGAACTATACGGACCATCGGCTCGACTAAACTGCGTATTAATATTACTGGGATAGGCCTGGGCGGCAGCTGTTGCCATGGTTTTCTCCAAACTAACTTTCTCTTCAGTAGCGGTAGAGAACTGATTTTGACTTTGTTCCTCCTTAGAACAGCCAGAGAAGATGCTTAAAAATAATGGCATGGCAATGCCCGCCAATAATAAATTGATTTTTGAACTCATAAGAATTTGGTTAGAAATGAACTGATTTGTTAAGCTGCTCAGACAATCTCCTGGAGGCTGTACTGAGGGAAATGATAGGACTGTCTGTTTTCTAAATGATTGATAGTTGCTTTTCTTAAATTTACCAACAAGACAGATAAAGAATACAATAGCCTAATTAAAATACTACAAAAAGATACTTTTCTTAACGTTTCAATCGTTTGAAATAATAGCATTAACAACCTGTTAATAAAGCCAATTCTAATTAATAATCAATTTCATGATAAGCTTATCCTTCAGTATAGAAATTAATCTGACGAACCAATCGGACAGCACCGCATAATGAAAGGGATAGCATCAAATCAAGCGTAATTCTAACTTGGTTGATACAAATTAAAGTTGATTTTGAAGAGGCGATTTAGATCATTTTTGTTTTGGAAATTTCATTCAAAAACTCATAAAGATTAGTTTCAGGCTTAAGCTGTAGCTTTTTTCTAAGTCTGTACCGGCCCACTTCCACCGCTTTGATGGTAACATTCATCAGCTGGGCCATTTCTTTTGTAGAAAGGTTCATTGATAAATAAGCACAGAATTTTAAGTCATTTTGACTGAGTTCAGGATATCTGGATTTTAACTTATTGAAAAAGTCGGTATTCACATGGCTGAAATGCACACTCAGGTGGTCGAGTTCCTGATCCTTTCGCTCTACATCTTTGATCAGCCGGATGAGATGCCGAAAGCTGGTGCTACTATCGGTAATATCATGGTTTTTAACAACTGCCGAGATAACTTCCTTGATTTTGGCCAAAACTTTTCCACGTTGCAGCAAGTGCATGGTCATGGTAGAAAGCTCCTTGTTCTTGTAATTCACTTCGGCTTCCAATTTCTCATTCTGCAGTCTGATAATTTCTTTCTCATTTCGATCAAGCTCAAGCTGATGCAGATAACTCATGCGATGCTGGGCCTTCTGATGTTTTGCTTTCTGCCATTTGATCAACACTTTAATCGCAAGCGCAGTTAACAAGATGTATATTATTTTCATCCACCAGGTATCGTACCAGGCATGCTTAACCTCAAAAACATAACTCAAAACCTTCGATTCGTTATTGATATGAGACCTTGCCTTGACATTGAAAGTATAGCACCCGGCCGGGAGGTTGGTGTAGTCTTTTTCGCTCTTATCGCTCCAGACTGACCAATGATCATCGAAACCAACCAACTGATAGCTGAAAGTTAAATTCTTATCCTGTTCAAAAAGTGTAGATGAAAACTCAAAATGAATTGAGTTTAGCTCATTGTTAAAGCTTGGAATATGAGAGACGTCCTGCCGCTCGGTAATCGCATTGTTCTTTACAAAGTATCCCCCAAAAACCAGGCTATCGCTTTTGCCTTGTAGCTTTACAGCTCCGAGCACAATATTTGGTCTGGTTATATTCCGTATATATTTGCTGTAATTAATATGATACGCTCCCTTATTTGCCCCAATAAAAATATTTTTATCATCCAGGGCATAGATTGATTCAAATCCTCCCACCACTTTCCCATCAAGTTCAGGCATGTAAAAAATGCTGAAATTACTTTTACCAGAAGGTCTGCTAAAATCAATAACCCCAACCCTTTTATTACTTACAAACCAAACATTTCCGTCGTTATCTTCTTTGAGATACTGAATCGGTGTATCATCCAACAACTTTCCAAACAAGCTGACACGGACAAACCGATTTTTGTTTGAATCGAACTCATAAACTCCTTTAGTGGTTGCGACCACTACCCTATTCTTGATCCGATAAACGTAGTTGTAGAGTTTGAAAGGTAGCCCATCTACATCAGTAAACATTTTAACATTTAAAATGCTTTTATGATCAGGCTTCAGCAAAATTCTATAAACGCCATGGTATGGATGCGAAGCCCAAATTAAGTCAGGATTATTGTTATCTGCAACGATGAACCTAAGGGTCTCTTTGATGCCTTCAACCTTGCCCATATTGCCAAATCTTCCATTGCTATAGGCAAGTTTTTGAAGTCCGGTATAAGTTCCGGCAATCACATCTGTAACGGGAAAGATGTTTTCAAGAGACTCGAACATCCACGTGCCTGGCAAACTAAACATGGGCACCGCTACATTATTATTGATCAGAAATGTCCCTTCTTCATGGGCCATAAGCAATTGGTTGTTGAATTCATTGAGTCCCCAAACCTGGCCTTTGGTGTTTTTCACTTCCTGAAAGTTAGAAACAGAATAGCTTATATCAGCAGAATTGCCAGTGATTGCGGAACGGTAAAGTCCGTTAGATGTACCGATGTAAATAGATTGATTGTGCTTCCGGAAAGCATAACTGGTGATCTGCTTAGTTCTATCCGGAAAGATATTCTTGATCGCACTGTTAATGGCTATATATGAAATTCCATCATCAAGGGCGAGCCACACATTTTTATGCTTGTCTAGCAAAATACCCCGGACATTGTTATTCTGTAAACCTTCCCGATAATTGTATTTTTGAACCACCTGACCTTCCCTATTCATAATGTAAATTCCTCCCGAAGTGGTACCAATTGCGTATTGACCTGAACTGATTTGGCTAGCAAAAAAAATCCTGTCATTGAACAGTACCGGATCAAACCCAGTTTCAAATGAGGTTAGCTTTCCTTTTGAAATGATAAACAATCCTCTTTTCAATGTAGATATGAGAATAGAATCCTTTCCAAATGGCATGATAGAGGTAATGCTGGCTTGCTTTAGTACAGTGTCTGCACAATAGGGAGTCCAGATACCTTGGTCAAACAGGAGCAGCCCTTTTTCTCTCACCTGAGCAAAAACCTTTCCGTTCACTTCTCCAAGGTGAAGCCAGGTGGTAGCGGTTTTGTAATATTTGATCACATCATTCTTGTAGTGCAGAACAGCATTGTTTGAACGAAAAAAAACTTCATCCTTTACGATTGAAATATCCCAGATGTCCGCTAGTTTCCTCAAGTCCTCTGGCAGTAAATATAAAAGCGAATGATAGCGGAGAATTCCTTGCGCATCAGGAAAAAAATAACCAAATTCATCCTGGCCGCCTACATAAATCCTCCTTCTGGAATCAATCCCTAGAGATCGTACAGCGGTAAAATTAGGCAAACGATGCAGATTCCAGTATCTGCCATCAAAGGTCAGCAATCCTTCATTGTTTCCAAAGTAAAGAATGCCGCCCCGATCTTGTTTCACATCCCAATTCTGAATTCCTCCCTTATACACTTCATTTGTATAATTGACGATTTTGGGTGTGCCCAGCAATTCCTGCGCCATGGAATTACCGGCGACGAAAAGAGCAAGCAGGAATATCAGCGTTTTTATCATTTGGTTAGGGAATGATTTATGCAATTATAGAAATATATTTCCAAATCTGGCAACTTTGGTAAGTGGCTCAAGCGAATGATATGGCATAGCAGTTCACCGCTATCCGACAACTAAAAAATCATGGTCTCGGGCGGTTCATTCCATCAACAGGTTATCCTACCGTTAAGTTAGCGATTGATAACTCGCAAAACTAGATTAGCTGCAGCACTAGAGCCTTGTTCTTAAATATCGGAGATGAAAAGTGATTCTATTGTTTTTGTACACACCAGGTGGTCATACTGCGAAGGTTTTGAACATTTGTGGTTTTTATGGGCTCATGCAGCTCACCTCCCATCTTTCTGGTTAAACGGATAAGCATTTCCTGATTAACTAAAAATCGCTCAGACTCATCCGGGAGAATATAACGTCCGTTGCCAATAAAGTGGACACTTGATTCAATTCCAATATCAGAGGCGAGCCGGCAGAATAAATATCCGCCTGGTTTTAATACCCGCCACATCTCGTTAAGCATGGCTTCAAAATGTTTCATGTTTTCCGCAAAATGAAGAACCGCACTGCTAATAACAAGGTCAAAATCTGCATCTGGAAAGGGAAGCGAAGTAATATTGGCCACCTGAAAATGACCGGATAAAGGTTTCGCAGCATAAATGTGGGCAAGTTCCTCAACTTGCTGAATCGCTTCGGGCTGCTGATCAACCCCAAAAACCTCGAAACCACTTCGAAGAAAATTCACCAGATTGCGACCCTCACCGCAGCCCGCATCCAGTATTTTCTCACAATGATCATAAGTCCCTTTCAGGAGTTGATCGAAAAGATAAATGTCGATGTTACCGTAAATTTCATGAAGATTTTCCTTTCCTGATTTTTTCATTTTCGCAAAGATAACATTTGCGTAAACTCTGCTCATCATATAATGAAAAATGCTTTTGAAGCTTAAAGCAATACCAAGAGGAAGATTATCAAAGCGGAAAAATTATTTATAAAACTGATGGATGAATAATCTGGAAGGCAACAGGGAAGCTAGTACAACGAGAGCTTCTTAAATCCTTAAAATCAATTTTTAGCAAACACCTTTTTAAAATAATCCAAAACGGAGGTTTTTGGTTTTCTGGGATTTTCGGGACCAATAAGAAAACCATAGGGCTGCAAATGCGGATAGTGATCGCAAATGATTTTAGCCATCCCCAATAACGGCACTGCCAAAATCATTCCCGCGACGCCCCACACCAACTCACCTAGCACAATCGCCATAATGGTAAAAAGTGGGTTAATGTTAACTTGCTCACCAACAATAACGGGTTCCAGGATATAACTTTGCAAAAATTGCACAAGAAAATAGGTAATTAAAACACCAATAATCATCTTTCCATCTCCACCCTGGGCTACAACGGCGAGCACAGTCAAACCGGTACCGGTTAGATTTCCAATAAATGGGATCACTTCGAGAAGGCCGCAAAGGACAGCAAAAAAAATGGCGCTTTCCACCCCAACAATGCTAAAACCTATTCCATACATGATCCATAATACACCGATCATGGCAGCCAGACCACTAAGATATTTCTGCGACACCTTCCCTGCCTGGTGAATGACTTCAGTTGTATCCTCGTTTTCCTTTTTTGGAACCAGCTTCAGCAAAAACTTTTTGATGTGGCCACGCATGGAAAGAAAAAGAAACATATAAACCAGCACAAGAACGGTGTTGATCAGAACGCCCATCAAACCAGAAGCAAAAGATAAGATTAACCCACCTGATTTACCCTTAGTACCTTGCTCAATGGCCTTTTGCTGCTCCGCTTTTTTGATCCCAATCGTTTCATTGATCCAGGACTTTAACGACTCCAACATCCCAACTATTCGCTTCTCCATCCCGTCGAGATGATCAGCAAGACTTCCAAGTTGGATGGACAACAGCGCAATGATCAGCCCCATGGCAAGAACGAACAGCAATATACACGCAAAAGAAGCAAAGGCCCTCGAAGCCCCCTTGCGTTCAAAGAAGTTGGATAGCCTAATGAAAACCATCGACAACACTGCAGCCAGTGTTACCGGAATCAAGAATGGAGCGGCAAAATACAGTCCGCCAAAGGCCAGCACAAAAAGAAACAGCGTATTTACAGAGAGGCTAAGTTTTTCCATATGCCAACAAACAATACGCTGACGCAAAAGTTTAGTGAGACGAAGGATATTATAAAAAAGGTGGCTTAAATTTATGAGTAAGGCAATATCAAACTTGATGATTTCTATTTTTGAAGAATTAAGTATTGAAAAGGTTCCAGCCTGATTACTTTCGTCAGGTTGGTTTTTGAACCATCCCAGATGTTTTTCCAATTGCCCGCAAGCTTATCTGGAAGACTGTAAGCAACAGGTTTATTTCTCAAATTAGCTAATACAAGTACAGTTTCCTTTTCGAGGGTTTTGGTAAAAACGCAAACATCATCGCTACTGTATGAAACCATAACACCCCTCCGTACAGCCTTACTTTTGTTTCGGAAACCAACTATTTTCTTATACTCCGCCAGCACATCCCGGTTAGTTTCTTCGAGAGACCAGTCGATTGATTTTTCCGTAAAAGGAAAGGTAAGCCTGAATGGCGTTCCTATCTCCTGTCCGTTATAAATCATTGGAACGCCTTTCATGTAGGCGGTAACAACGAAGGCGGCAGCAGAACCTTTTTTGCCACCGAAAAGCTCAAGCGGCGTGCCATCTGATCCGTTTACATCGTGATTTGTTAAGTATCGAACCACTGCCTGGCCACTCTTTGCACCTTTATAGTCACTATTATTTAACGTATCAATCGACTTTACAGATTTATTATTGCTAAAGATACTTTTCAGATTCCCGAAATAATTGAAACCAAAAAAGTAGTCAAAACCAGCAGTAAAATATCTGGGACTACTGCCCTCGGCCAACATCAAAAGATTATGGGTTTTAATGGTCTTCAAACTATCATTTACCTGTTTCCAGAAATCAAGTGGAGGACCATCAGCATAATCACAACGAAAGCCGTCGATATTTGCTTTATATACCCAAGACTTCATGGAATGAATCAGTGACAACCTCAATTCTTGGTTGCGAAAATCTAATTGGGCAACATCCCGCCATGTTTCTGGGTATTTGATTTCACCCAAACTATCACGCAGATAATAACCCGGTTTGTTTATCCAGGGATGGTCCCACGAAGTATGATTAGCCACAATATCAAGCATTACGGCAATATTTCTTTTATGCGCCTCATCCACCAGCTTTCGTAAATCGTTCAGCGTACCAAATTCTTTTCCTACCTCATCATAATTCATTGTTGCGTAAGGAGAATTTGCGCCTTTGAGTTTACCTACTGGATAAATGGGCATTAAGTAGATCACATTAATACCAAGCTCTTTAATCGAGTTCAATCTTTGAGTTACGCCTGCAAAATCACCTGTTTTACTGAAGACCCGAGTGTTTACCTGATAAAGCATCACATCCCTGGTATCGGGAACGCCCGTAAACGGCTGACCGTATTGAGCAGGATAGCCTTTATTTTGAGCATGAGCGATCACAGGTAGCATCAAAAACCAGCCTGCTAAAAGAGATAATATTGAAAGGTTGTTTTTCATTTGCAAAACTTCTAGACTTTAAAGGTAGCAAGGAGGGTGACATAAAGTATCTTCCGAAGCGCAAAATTAGTAAGCGTAACCAGAATTTTGCTTTAGATACAAAATGGTGCCGCATCGGCCTTTGGAATTAGAAACTACCAGATAACTTTTATGGTGGGGATCATCTATCAAGATAAACAGCAATCGATTTTAGAATGGGGATATTAAGTCTGTTTTTTTATAAATTTAGTCTCGTACTGCTGGTCAAAACATTGATAAAACCTATTGAATTAAATTCTGTTGATCTTTTGGACCCGAAAGAAAAGGTCAATTAATAATGATTGTACAATATGATGAAAAAGGCTGGCACATCGTTACCCAGCGTTCACACGGATTGCTCGCCGGGCAGATTTGCGCTCGATGGAAAGTTACGGATCAGCCCGAAAAATGGGTTGAGACCTTAATCGCAACAGCTGAACATGATGACGTTTACAATGAATTCGAACGCAGTCCGCTTATTGATGAGAATGGAGCACCTATCAATTTTAAGAGTACCAGATTTGACCTGGACAGTTCGACGAGATTGATGGACATGGCATTGACCAAAAGCCGGGTTATTGCGCTATTAATCGCCAGACACATTTCTTTTACCCACGGGAGCGATCCATTAGCCAAAAGTTTTATAACAAATCTAAAAAAGCACGAACCCCGATGGCTTAAGGATACAGAAGTTACAAAAAAATCAATTGACCTGGCTTACGCTCTTTTGGAATTTTCAGATGCCCTTTCCTTATTGATCTGTCAGTCGCAAATCCCGCCTGAAGGTCGCAAGGTAGAAATCAGTACCGGACCTAACGGACTTCCCTATTTCCTCTTTCAAAAAGAAGAATCACTCATTGTTGAGCCATGGCCTTTTGAAACAGATCAATTTTCAGTCAGCTATGAAACCAGAACAATAACGCAGCTCAGGTTTAAAAGTGATGAGGAGTTTAGGTCAAAACTCAAAACTTCCGCCGTTGAAAATCATAATTTGATCTTTTCCCGTTCGTAGAGATAAAAAACATCACCAAAAAAGAAATGTACATTTGTTTAGTCGATTTTATAACCTCATGACATCGTTTTAGAAATAGATAATTTCCCATAAATTATACTTCATTACTATGAAAATATCAAATTTTGTCTTTCCCGTTTTCTTGGTGTTATTGCTTCAAACGGCCGTTGCACAGCAACAACAATCGCCTTACACTTTCAAAAAAACATCTGCAAATGGTACAGGCAAGGTATATATGGGCCGCGAGATTGCCCAGGTAATGAGCTTCGAAGGCGTAGAATGGTTGGAAAGAAACAGCCGGACAGCGGAAGAAAACACTAATCTGGCTTTGGCGTCGATGCCACTAAAGAGCAACACCGTTGTTGCTGATATTGGTGCAGGATCTGGATTTTATACTTTCCGGATTGCTACACGTATTCCGAAGGGTAAAGTATATGCAGTCGAAATCCAAAATGATGCAATTAATCACCTTAAGAAAAAAGCATTCGACGATGGTGTTAAAAACGTGGAAGTGATCAAAGGCTCAGATACCTCACCCAATTTACCAGCCAATTCAATTGACCTGGCATTTATGGTAGATGTTTATCATGAATTAGAAAACCCTGCAGCATACCTCGCAGCGATAAGCAAAGCGCTTAAACCTAATGGTCAGCTGCTGCTATTAGAGTATAAAGCAGAAAACCCACAGGTAGCAATCAAACCAGAGCACAAAATGAGTGTAAAGCAAGTGAAAAAAGAGCTCGAAGCCAGTGGATTTAAGCTGGTTAAGAACGGCAAATTTCTCCCCTTACAGCATTTCCTACTATTTGAAAAATAGTAGAATAAAATTTCCTTTATCCAATGTCCGTACTATGTGTCATAAGGAAATTGTAAATCTGTAGCAGCTCAATTAATGCTTTTTGCCGTTATCCTAAAGCTTAAGCAACATTCTCTATAACCAAAAAAAAACCATGGCGAAAGGCTTACAGTGAACGCTAAGTTCGTGTCACAACATCATTTAAACACCTAAGTTTTCGGCTAACATTTGGGCAACTTTTCCGTTTGGATGGAGTGGCTGCACCTTGGATGGTTTCACTTTTCGATAAGTGATCGAAACTCTCCTATCTCTATGAACTATATTTCCATCGATCATATCTTTTTTTCTTGGCGGAATTGCATGACTCCATTTTTTGCGGGCATCATCCTGCATCACATATAAAGATCGCCTGGGAATCACCACGTCGATAACTTCAAAAGTGCTGGTATTAGTAAATTTCATCACACATCCACTTCCGAGGTTGATCCCGCAAATTTGATTCTCATAATAAGCCCGGTCTTTATGTGATTTAATGCCTTGACCAGGAAGGTATTCGTTGATTATTACCTGATCAGGCTGATGATCTAAAATATGCTTTTCAACAATTTCCTGCGCCAGTTGATCTATTTCCTGAGGAATAGCGATCGGATAGTTCACCAGATTGTAGGGTGCCTCCAGTTCATTTCTAAAGCCATAATATTGAAGCCTTCTTTGATAATCAACTATCCATGACTGACCATCAATTTCATTTAATAATTTTGTTTCTTTTGCTAGATCAATAAAATCTGGATACAAGAACAAACCTGGTATAAGCGTTTCCATTTTTTTAAATTAAAATATAAGATCTAAACGTTGATAATGAGGGAAATAAAAAACTGGATTTCAGTACGTAATGGAGTTAAACTAAAGTAGCGTATTAAGATAAAAGATGGTTAAATCTTTTCATTTACATTCCGAACGTTTCCCTACAAAAACCAACCAATTAACGGCTAACTAGACTTCCATTGAAATTATTGCTGTTCTTGCTCAATCGCTGCGCCGATTTTTTGGACCAAATCTTCAGGAATAAGATCACTGGTTTTCCAGATTGTAAATGGCGGTTCCTCAAGTTTTTCGGGAAATATCACACCTGCATGAACCCCATCAAGACTGACATGGTATTCATTATTAAACTGACTTACCTCAACTTTGTAGGTATTGATGTTGAAACTATACGATTGCATAACATAGCTAATATGAAAGACAACATATTTGGCATGAATTGGTTTTGATCACCTCAGGTTAATTACTTCTAACCCAAATCAATCGCGATTTGAATTTCTAAGACCACCATTTGACGAGCTACTTCATTTGAACGGAATTAGATCTCATTAGTCTCAATCTTTTCTAAACCGAAGTTAAATACCTGCTTAGCTTCAAAATGTACGTGTTTTTCTCTCCTATCACAGGTCGCATCAACAAACAATTAAGGAGCGATGTTTTCAAGAAGATAAAATATAATATTATGATTAAAAGAACATTTAAGTGGAGAAATACAATTACCATTATAGCACTAGCCAACCTTGGCTTGGGCTGCAATATAGCCGACAAACGTTCATCAATGGAAAAAGACAGCGTTGGAAATGATACTGCTGTTAAAGATCACGTTGGAGGGGTTGAAACATTCGAAACAAATATGGAGGAAGATGCAGCAGGATATTTGAAAGCAGCGAGCCAATCTCTAGTTGTTCAGGATAGTTTACTTACTGCGGCTTTGTCTTCCGGAAGCAGTGAAGAAATTAAAACATATGCAAAAAAAGCACGTGAACGCACCAGATTTTATAAAAAAAACTTGGAGGGTTTTTGCAATAAAAATAAAGTGCTTTTAAATGAGGCATTGCGGATCGAACAAGTTGATTCACTTCGTTGGTTATCTCGCCAGGTAGGTATAGCATTCGACAGACCATTTTATAAACAATTATCAGTTGAGTTGAATAAAAACATTGAAGCTTATGAGGATGCCTATAACGCAAGACAACAAAGGGTAAAAGCTTTTGTAAAAGACGAGTTACCGAGATTAAAAAAGGAGAAAGAACTGCTAGATGAGCTGGGAAGAAATATTAAGTGAGTTAGCTTATTTTATACAGTGATCCTAATGCTTATCAGCTAATGCCCTTTTATAACTTTTTTTATTGTATTCTAATGGACGCTGCGCAACCATTCAATTGCGCCGCGTCCGTTTCTATTAAGGAGTGGCAGGGCCTTTATGCTCCCAATGGTCTTTAATAACCTCACCATTCGATCCGAATTTAAGCCTTCTGGCGTAGCGCTCGCCTCTGATTTTTCCATTTGCATCCATCTTGCCAATAAAAATCATAATTGCTCTGCCGTCATCGTCTGTTTTCAGCGAAAGATCATAACGACCAAAGTTTGTTTCAATAAATTCATTTTCCGGATAGGCCTTATTAATTACCTTAATTAACGTATCTGTAAGTTTCATGTCTTTGATGTCGTTTTAATATTTCATATTGATTTCTGATTAGTATCCATCATAATTAAATGGCAGACGCTATCTTAGCTAAATCTCCCATGTTTCGGTACCGCTTTTTCGTGAAAGTTTTCGGCTAAATCTTTTAATTGCGATCTCATTTCTTCACCTTCCATCACCTGGCCATGCCCGGTAAGTAGAAACTCCGGATCAAGGCTGGCTAACGTTTTCACCGATTGATGGGCAGCATCCCAATCAGTAGTCAAATACCGTGGCGGGCCGTTAACTTCTTTAATCTGGAAGAGAACTTTATAAAGTGAATCTTGCCTCACGGTTACAACAGCATCGCCGCTAATCAGTACACGATCTATTGGCCTGAAAATGGAAATATGCCCGGGCGAATGTCCTGGCGTATGTATCCAGCTCCAATCTTCAAATCCTGGCAAGGTTTGGTTCTCAGGCAGAACTTTTAAATAAAGGGTGATATTTGTAGCTTTGTGTGGATATAGTGACGAGATTTTTGCCAGAAGCCCACCTTCAACAGTGTCATCTGGTTCAGGATAATCTTGTGTGCCATTTAGAAAAGGAAACTCTGCCTGGTGTGCATAGACTGGAACTTGCCATTTTTCAAGAAGTTCAATTAGACCTCCGACATGATCAAAATGACCATGAGTGAGCAAAATAAAGTCAGGTTTTCGATCTCCATATCTTTCTGTTGCAACTTTGAGAATCTCTTTTCCCGAAGTTGGCATTCCAGCATCAACTAAAAACCACGATTCGCCAGGTTTACCCACCATAGCAATATTCACAATTTGATTGGTGTAATAGTATACATCACCAGAAATTACTCCATCATCATAGCTGGATGATGAAGTCATTGGGATAAAATGATTATCCTCACTTTGAGATATTTTTTCCATAAGCTTTCGATTCTTCAATTTCACGTTTGCAGAAAGATTTTCAGTAATACTTTAAACTGCGATCAGCTCCTCTCAAACGGTTTACATTAGTCCTTTTCTAAAAACCAAGAATTTCAAATGATGGTTTTATCATTTTGCGGCAACATCGATTTTTTATAGCGGCGAAAAAGCGATTATGTAGATCAGACAGATACATTTCAAATCGCACCGCTTTAGTATGTAGAAAGCCAACGATAATAGACCTTTATAGAAACGAGGTGATTACCAATAATCTTGCTGAAGATATATTGAAACGAATATTTACAAAACTTTTGCTTCTTAGGGCATGTTTTTCAACTAACAACCAAGAGTTTTTCGCTATGAAAAAAATAAAAGTTTCACCATCTATTCCTCTAATTTTTTCATATCGATATCAATTTCAAATAACTAAATCCTTAAACCATTAATTTTTTTTGAAATGCTAGCAATGAATTATAGAGGACCATTCAGGGTCCGGGCTGAGCAACGACCAATGCCAGAAATTCTTCATCCTGAGGATGCCATCGTAAGAGTAACCAGAACGTGTATATGTGGTTCTGATCTTCATCTTTATCATGGTATGGTGCCCGATACGAGGGTGGGATCAACCTTCGGGCACGAGTTTATCGGAATTATCGAAGAAGTTGGGCCACTGGTGACCAATGTCAAAGTAGGCGATCAGGTTCTGGTTCCATTTAATATTGCATGTGGAAAGTGTAATTTCTGCAAACAAGGCCTATATGGAAATTGCCATGAATCAAATACGATGGCAACTGCAGTGGGTGGCATTTTTGGATATTCCCATACGGCGGGAGGATACAATGGCGGACAAGCTGAATATGTACGAGTGCCTTATGCTAACGTGGGACCAACAGTGATTCCTCCAGATATGGATCCGGATGACGCGGTGTTACTTACCGATGTGGTGCCCACTGGTTATCAGGCGGCAGAAATGGGTGGTATTAAAGAAGGCGATACCGTAGTAGTTTTTGGTGCCGGACCTATTGGAATTATGGCCGCAAGATGTGCCTGGTTTTTTGGTGCTGCAAGGGTCATCATCATCGACCACGTGGACTATCGCTTAGAGTTTGCAAAAAATTATGCGAAGTGTGAAGCGTACAACTTCAAATCTATGGCTGATCCGGTTTTATTCCTTAAGAAAACAACCGATTGGTATGGTGCGGATGTGTGTATCGATTGCGTGGGTTGCGAGGCAGAAGGGAACGCATTGCAAACCTTCACTGGAAAAATTACGCTGATGCAGGCGGGTGCTGCCACAGCACTACAATGGGCCATTAATTCCGTGAAAAAAGGCGGTATTGTGTCAGTGGTGGGTGTTTATGGTCCACCGTTTAATTACGTACCTATTGGAAATGTACTCAACAAGGGAATAACGTTACGTGCCAATCAAGCTTCAGTAAAAAGACTTCTTCCTAAATTAATTGATCATGTGCAATCCGGCAGGCTTAGTCCGAAAGATTTAATTACCCATCGTGTTCCACTGGAAGAAATTGCAGATGCCTATAACATTTTCTCGAAGAAACTTGACGAGTGTATCAAAACGGTATTAATTCCTTCAACAAAAAATTAAATAAGATGAAAACAAATTCGATAGATTACAAAAGCATTCCGGGTTGGGGAATAGATATAGACCCTGAAAACGAACCCACTTATCCAATGAAAAACTATACGGGAGACGACCATAAGCGTAGTGTTTATGAGCGGTCAGAGCCACAACCGGTGAACATTGAATTACTTAAATCGAACGAAAGGCCAGCGTTTAGTATGGTATTTGGGGAGTCGATTCCTCCATCAGGTTTAAGTGGAATGATTAGAAGATATGCATTTAAACATAGTGAAGACCGTTACCGACATTGGATTCCGCTTATTCTAGCCGACCGCGTGAACGCTTGGGAAGGGATTGTTGATGATTTAAAAAAAGGAACAATTCCTAATATTTTTGCTGAGAGAGGCATGAAATCGGAAATGAAATACAATGCTGGCCCTTTCGCCAAAAAAGCGTTGACCACAGTAGCAGTTGGCATCGCTTTATATCTGCTTTGCAGGAAAAAAAAATAAGGCTTTAATTTTGATATCATCATTAATTTATGTGTGAGCTTACTTCTCAGTAAGCTCACTTAACAAAAAGAAATCATATCGAATGCCTTTTCATAAACGAATAGCGAGAATGTTTCTATTTAAAAACGAAGATTAGGAAGTACTTCGACACCAAAATCTTCGATAAATTCCTTTTGATTTCGATTTACATTGTGTAAGATCACACGATCGATTCCTAAACTTAGGTCTTGTTCAATCCACTTTGTATGCTGATTTAGGCTGGAGGAAATTCTCACGTGTTTTTCCATATCAGCAGGCTTTACTAATTGTGCCGCAGCATCAAAGTGTGACACTGTTGGCAATTCACCCAATACACTTCCCTGAAAAATATTGCTGCGCCACTGGTCATATGCGCCAGCTTCTGCCTCCTCCTTCGATCGTGAATAAGATAACTGAACTTTTAAATGAATGGGTTTCCCTGCGCCGCCATTGCTTCTAAACGCCTGCACTACTTTTTCGAGTTCATGATGCGGTTTATGTGTCGTTAATAAGCCGTCTGCCCATTCCCCCGCCCACCTTGCAGTTTCCAAGCTAACTGCCGCACAAAATAACAGTGGTTTTTCTTTTGGCAACGTATATAGTCTTGCCTTCTCTACATTAACCAGGCCTCTGTGGTTAACCTCTTCCCCATCTAAAAGCCTTGAAATTACTTGGTAGCATTCCAAAAGTCTAGCATTCCTTACAGATTTCTCTGGCCATTTATCTCCAGTGATACTTTCATTCAAAGCTTCGCCACTTCCCAGAGCAACCGATAGCCGTCCGGGAAACATTTCATTGAGCGTGGCAATGGCCTGAGCCACTATGGCTGGATGATAACGTTGGCCAGGAGCACAAACTACGCTGTAGGGTAAAGTTGTAGATTGAAGTGCTGCGCCAAGCCAGGCAAAAGAGAAGCCGCTTTCACCCTGCCGCTCACTCCAGGGATGAAAATGATCTGATGAGGAGATAGCATTAAACCCACAATCTTGCGCTAGTTTGCTAAGTTCGAGTAAAACGCTAGGGGCAAATTGTTCGTGTGAAGCATGGTAAGCTATTGTCATTTTAAGAAATTTTAGTAGGGTTTATAATTCAGAATTCATCGTGCACAACTTAGCGATATCGAAATTTGAGTACGATCATCACAATGTTCAATGCCAGCGCAAAGAAGTTCGTGGAAATTATCGCAATATCTGACTTCACGAATCCGTAATAAATCCAAAGCGCATTTCCGGTCATCAAAACAATAAACATGAATATAGATACCTCTTCTGCCTTTTTCTTTTTCAAGGTTTTAATAATCTGGGGAAGAATAGACGACGATGTACATATACCCGCCACTATTCCAAGAATGTCGATTCCTTCCATATTTCCTAGTTACATTTTATCAGGATTTTGTTTTCCAAAAGATTTTGGGTGCCTTCACCTCAAAAACTTAGATACTCAAACAACAAGCTTTTTATTGGCTCTGTTCTGCTAAAATGTAAATCAAGTAAATTCTCTCTCTGGAAGTATTTTTCACAAATCGATTGGGCAGGAATTGATCGGTTGCTATAAACTCATTGCCTTCTTCTTTTAAGAAAAGAGGTATGTCGAAGCTTAGAAGGATGATATTTAGATTGAACTTTAAATTTTCACGAAAAAGCGAGCAACATCAAAGCGATCATTGCTGCAGCTAGCGTACTACAAAAATTGACTACATTATTTCCTATTAACCCTTTGCGTTCCAACAATGCTCCGAGTATTGAATCTGATAAATTACCTGCTGTACCCGCCAGAGTAATCCACAAGAAGTTAATATCAAATCCAAAACCAATTGCATATACCAACGCAATCACCAGACTTCCCATCACACCAATCAAAGTACCTTCTAAACTGATCACACCATCCCTCCCACGTTGATCCGATTTCAGCGTGATTACATTATAAAATCGCTTGCCGTAGATTACTCCAAGTTCTGAGGAAAGCGTATCTGCAGTAGCAGATGCAAAAGCCGCGGCCATTGTAGGCAACATAAGGGCAGCATATTGAGGAAAAACAATGACTATAACACCCGTGATAGTAGACACACCCGCATTAGCAAAAACCTGAGCGGCTGTTCTGCCATTTTTGTTCTCATCCAGATCAGAAAAATTCCGCTTTTGATCCCTTTTCCACGAAGTAGCAACTGATCCAATAATAAAAAAGGCAGTCATCATCATCACACCAACAAAGCCCGAAGCCCTAAAGATTATACAAGCCATCAAGCCTCCGGTAAAGGATGCGGGAACAGTGAGTTTTCTGGCCACAATACTGTAACTCATGCCTGCAATAATGATGATAGGCAAAAGTATATCACTATAGTCAAGATTCAACAAACCGATTGTACTATTAGTCATTTCCAAATTTAGAATTTTTTCATTGCGCTGACACCAAATACACGCCTTCTATAAAACATTAATAATGGAAATGGGTTGCAGGCTTTCTATTGAAACTCTTGTTTTCTCGTCAATTGGATCACCAGGTATTTCACCCTTTTGACTATGTAGCTTTGATTGATGTATTGTGGTATTGAGACCTTCGAACCAGGTATTAACCATCCAAATCAGGTATTTATACGCTAAACATGGTTATCGGCTCAATCGTTTTAAATAGGTAAGAATTTATATATGGAACCAATATCAGCATGGGCGGCTAATGCTCAATCAGAACTGAAAAATTTAAAACCAATTGCAGCGCTTTCTGAAGAAATGGATTTGTCTCTTTATTTAACCAGTGATACTTTATGGCTGGTGAAACGATGGCAAGATGACTCGAGCATAGGATTTAGAACGGCATTTTCTCCATCAGGTGTTTTAACCTTGGAAAACATGGATCTCAAAGCAAATAAAGCCAGCGTTAAATTGGAGACTGACTCACTAGGTTATCAGGTAGACATCTCCTGGAATCCTGAAAATGGCCAGCTGAGATATTCTTTAAATGCTACGCCTAAGATCCCGCTTTTAATTCCTTATTGGCCAAAAGATATCCTAAGTTTTGATAGAAAGAGGAAAATCAAGTAGAAAGGTACAATACATACTCAGCAACGAGGTATACGTTCAGGCATCATGTACTTCAACGATGGGGAGTCTGGTTCAGTATTTTACTTTCAAAACCTAACGGCTTTAAATGATTATTGCGAGGGTACACAATCTAGCGCAGGTGAAACAGTTGGTGGTGAATGGCCGGAAATCGGATTCTCCTTACCCGCTTCAAATGCCAGTCTGAAAAAGAACAAATCCTATATCCTGAACGATAGCTTCGTTGTATTTTCAAAGGAAGTTCCCACAACACCTGCTGACATATCTGTTCAATACCTTGATAAGCTTGCTGATGTTTATCTGCAGCTTCCCCGGCCTGAAACCACTTATTATAAATGGCTGGATACCGCCGACAAGGGCCTCCAGGATCTGGTTTATCATAAGGGTTGCTGGACATTTGCGGGCGGCCACTCCTATCTGAACGCCTACGTAGCTGACTACAAATCGCCACCAGAGGTAATGGTTCAGTTAGCCGTGTTAGTGCCAATGCTCGAATATCTGGAATGGAAAGGTGAGGCCGACCATAAATTAGTTGATGAACTGATAGCAGGTTTGCCAGCTTTTTATGAACCAAAAATGAAAACTATTGTGCGTTGGTTGCCGGCTCTGGAGAGCAACCTCGACCACTCAGAGGAACAAAAGAAGCCTCGTGTAATGGATTCCTGGTACTTACATCATCCACTAATGAATTTGGCGAGGTTGAGCGATCGTAATAATAATACTGCAAAAACCCTTCTCATGGATTCCATTGATTACGCAATCAAGGTGGCACAACATTTTAAGTATGAGTGGCCTGTTTTTTATCAGATGGATACATTAGAAGTTATTAAAGCCGAAACTGCTGAAGGTGAAGGCGGCGAAAAAGACGTACCAGGAACCTATGCAGATTTGATGCTCAGGTTATGGAAAATGACGGGTGACAAAAAATATTTTGAAGAAGCAAGGCAGGCAGCTGAAAAGCTTAAAAACCTTAGCTTCGAAGTATTTTACCAGGCGAACAATACTGCATTTTCTGCAGGAGCAATGATTAGGCTTTACAAGGAAACGGGTGACAAAACATATCTCGAACTGAGTTACGTTTGCATTGCAGCATTGTTTGATAATATGCAACTATGGGAATGCAATTACGGGCACGCCAAAAACTTCCCTACCTTTTTTGGCATATTTCCATTAAAAGATGCACCATATACAGCAGCCTATGAAGAGCAGGAGGTTTATTCTGCTTTGTGCGATTATCTTGTTCAAATTCAGGATCTGGAAGTGCTTCCTTCCATCAGGCTTCTAATTGCGGAGTTTGTGAAACACATCATTGGCCGCGTGGTATATTATTATCCTACAATGCTTAAAACCGATGCGATAGTCGAAAAATCCAAAACCGGCGAAATCGACCCCTCTTTATGGATTGCGCTTGAAGATCTTCATGATGGCTGGGAACAATCTGGCGAAGTTGGTCAGGAGGTGTATGGTGCTGGTGTTGCTTTTGGCGTTATAGAAAAACAATACCACAAAGTAAAAGATGAATCCTTTATGATATTCTGCGATTATCCGATAAGCGGTTTTCGAAAACGTGGGAAGTCCGTTAGTTTTGCTACCCAAGGCGACCAGCGATTATCTTGCCGGATAGTTCTTCTACCTCAGGAACCAAAAGATACGTACAACTTTACTGTCTATATCGGGAATGATTCCAACGCAGTTGAACCGATGAAAGTAGATAAACAAGCTATCGAATTCAGCGTTTCCGGCAATGAGAAAATAAAAATATCCTGGTGAAAATGCCTTCACCAGGATATTTTTAACGTATTAAATTAAGATTTTAGTTAAACTATGAAATCGTTAAGGCTACGAACACTGCTCCCGTTTCTTTTTTATTCTGAGCAGTTTCAAATGCCTCGTTTATTTGATCTAATGGATAAGTATGAGTGATCATTTTCTTTGCATTGATTTTTCCTTTGGCAAGCAGTTCCACACAAATCGACATTTCTGGATAAATATCCCAAAAGCCATAACTGGCGCTTGGGATCAAACTGATCTCCGATTTTTGTAAATCCTGCCAATTCAATTCCATGGCAGTATTTCCATTTTCAAAGCCCCCCACAATAATTACTTTCCCGCCAATTCGAGTGATTGATACCGCTAAAGGAAGCGTGGTGGTCATCGATTCGCCTCCGGCGCACTCAAAAGTCAAATCTGCTCCTCTTCCATTGTTGAAAAGTTTCATGCAAACTTGCGGGTCTTCCGTTTCGAGATTCACTACCCTATCTGCTCCTAAAGATTTAGCCAGAGTCAAAGAGCTTTGAACAATATCGAATACAATTACTTCAGCACCCGATAATTTGGCCAGTTGAAGTTGGGCCAACCCTATTGGCCCCGCACCTATTATCGCAACTTTATTATTTATTCTCAGTCCGCTAAGCTTTTGTGCGTGCAGGCTAACGGAAAATGTATCCAACAAAGCAGCTTCTTCATCGCTCACGTTATCGGGAAGAATATGGAATTTGGTAGAGGGGCCAACAACGTATTCAGCAAAAGATCTGGATATGGTATCCATCCTTACCTTATACAAATTTGGACAAAGGTTATATTGCTGAACCCGGCACCAGTCGCAGGTGCCATCACCTAGCAAGGTTTCTACCACCACCCTATCGCCCGGCTTCACATTTCGAACTGCCGGTCCGGTTTCCACAACAACTGCAGACATTTCATGTCCCATAATTTTACATTCGAGATCTGGCTCATGTTTTTCCAGTGCCGTAAATCTGTTCCACAGATACCCGAAACTTTAATGCGGGCCAAAACCCAGTCGTCGGCTGGAATTTTAACCCTGTCTACTTGTTCAATCTTGAACGTTCCGTCCGCCTCTTTTAAGGCTGCTTTCATTTTAATGCTCATTCGATATCATTAAACGTTATATAAAAAACATTAAATAAGCTGCAAATGTGGGCGGATTTTTAGGTTCACAACATCCGAAGCAGGTGGTTGGGCAATACAAAATGCGATAGCCCAAGCAATGTCATCTGCAGGAAGCATTTCATGTTTTTCTATCTGTTCCAATTTCTCTTCTTTGCTAGCCGGCTGCATATCAGTATCAACAGCTCCCGGTTCGATAAGTGAAAGTCTAATCCCCAATGGATTAATTTCTTTTCTTAATGCCTCAGAAAAGCCTTGAATCCCAGCTTTTGTTGCGACATAAACACTGCTTTTCTCTTCCCGCACATCGGCACTCATGGATCCAATATTGATAATTTGTCCTGCTCCGGCGGATTTAAAACGGTTTATTGCCTCCTGGCTACAGGCCATGTAGGCTAGCAAATTCGTATTTAAAATATATTGCCAATCCTCGTAACCACCATCCGTGATACTTCCGTAACCGAGTGCAGCATTGTTGATAAGAATATCCAGTCCGCCAAGTTCAGAATCCACAGCATCGAAAACTTTCCGTATGCCTTCTCCTGATGACAAATCTGCTTCGACCGCAATTGCATCGGGTAACTTTTTACTTTTGATGGCTGCTAGTGTTTCCCGCAAAGGTTCATCATTCCTGCCGCAGATTAAACATTTCGCTCCCAAAGAACTCAACAAAATTGCAGATGCTCTTCCGATTCCGGTGCTGCCGCCAGTTATCAATATTTTCTTGCCTAAAAAGGCACTGCTAAAATGAGAATTGAAATCTTCCATAGTATATTATTTCAAGTTAAACCTGTTACCGCTTACATCCATATTGACACGTCGAGCAAATTCAAACCGATTTGTTTAATTCTGATCTTCCATATAGATGGAACGATGATTATAATTTTATAACCAGCCAGATTATTTTTTTGTTGAACAGTAAATACCCGTTATCAAGGGTCATAAATACTTGATTTTAGCTCATTCATTGTGCCGAAGCAGATTGTGGAAGAAATATCGATACGCTGCACTAATGGAATAGCGCAAGAAGTACCAACCAGGCAGAAAAATTATAATGATGAATAGAAGAAAAATCCCTAATTGAAAAATTAAAGAATTCGAAACGTATGATAAGCTAAGTACTATGCTGTAAAGCAATAAATGTTATCAACTTTAAATAAGAAGCTTGGATTTTATTACCAAAACATTAGCCAGGGAGTTTGACTTTTTCTCCGGTCTTCGCAGCTTGATAAATCGCCTCAATAATTTTAAGATCTTTCAAACCCTCCTCACCATCGACAGAGACAACAGGCTGTTTATTTTCGAAAATAATGGCTGCCATTTGATCCATTTGTTCTGTTTGATGGGTCGTAATGGGTTGGTTGAGTTCACCTTGATGTGTTCGCCCTTTTATCGGACCGTAACCTGTTGATGGCTGCATCTCTGCAAAGCCTTTATCGCCACTCAAAAAAAATCTATCCAGGTGGTTGATATTATAACTAGACAAGCATGAAGCTATAGCGCCGCTAGGGAAACCTAATTGGAATTGTATGGTTTCATCTACGCCTTCCTTAAATTTCACCGGATCGGTTTTGGTTTCCTGTGCCGTTACCCAAACAGGCTCTTCCCCTACCATATATCTTGCGCCATTAAGCGCATAAATTCCAATGTCCATCACTGCTCCGCCACCAGCCAGTGCTTTATTTAATCGCCACTGGTTTGGGTCGCCCGCTTTAAAGCCGCATTGCCCCTGAAAAAACATAACTTTTCCAAATTCGCCAGCTTTCCTCATTCGAATCACTTCCAGCGTCCGCGGTTCAAAGTGCATTCTATAACCCACAAGTAATTTCACATTTGCTTTTTTGCAAGCAGCAACCATTTCTTGCGCCTGTTTGGCATTCATGGCCATTGGTTTTTCGCAAATGGCGTGTTTTCCAGCTTTGGCCACACGGATAACTTGATCGTGATGAAGTGCATTCGGCGTTATGACATAAATCGCATCTATATCAGGATTGTTTTTTACCTCGTCGAAATTCTCATAGTTGTAGCAATTCTGCGTTGGAATATTGTACTTCAGTTGCCAATCGTTAATTTTGGATGGCGTACCACTAATCACCCCCACAAGTTTTGCCTTAGTACAGGCTTTCATTGCTTCCGCAACACGGGTTCCGTACCCGCCTAAACCCATAATAGCAACTCTGAGCACTTTCCCTTGATAAGGCTGATCTTTCTTTTCGGAATAGTTCGCAAATGTTGATAATGAACTCAATTGCAGCATCAGTGCAGATGTCCCCATTTTTTGTAAAAAATCTCTTCTTGTATTCATATTCATTGAGGGTCTAGAAACTGTTCCTATACTAAGTAATGAAATATCTTAATGATCAATACCTTTTGGCAAAGAGCTGATTAACACTCTAAAACCTAACAAAAATTTTTTACGTTTAGTTTTGCGATGAATTTCCTCTGCAGACAATAAATAGGTTAAATCAATTGGATGTTACAATTAAAACCTTATGAATTTCGCGAGGGTTTTCGATTTTCTAGTTTCCACGACAATGAAAAAGATAAATTGTTCCCTTCAATACTAATGATTGTTAGCTAGGAAAGAATAGTAGACGACTTAAAATCACGTGAAATTAAGCGATCCTGACTAGTTTCTGTACCCTTTTTCTCATCCGACAGTTGACCAAGAAGTTCGTTGTATTTTTCCAATAGCTTAATGTACTTATCCATCCAGAAGTAAACGGACTTACTATCGCCATTGGTAGAATTATTTTGATTTGGATGATTGTAAGTATTGTGAGTTATATAACTGCTGTTCGAAAAAGCTTCGGGTAACTCTTTAGAAAAATCGTGACCTATTACATGGCCAACCTTCAATAGAATTTCTAGATTTAGACTTTTCTGATCGAACCAATTGTAAATGGTTCTTCTACTTACGTTTAACTTTCGGGAAAGCTCACTAATTCCCATACTATCTCGGCGTACTACACGCTCAAGAACCTGACCAAAGTCGACACTCATTGCTGTTAATTTAAATTTTAAAAAATACTTAAACTAGATTAACAATCAGGACGATTCAGAGCAAGCAAATTAATCAAATTTCGGGTAACTCAAAAAAATAAACTTACAAAAGTTGAAAATTAGTGTAAAAAAAAAGAGGCAATGCCTCTCTTTATGTTTCAAATGCCCTAATAATTATGCTTTACTAGCGCTTTTCTCCGAACTAATTTTCAATTGTTTATTAATACGCTCTAAAACGTCATCAATATCAAATGGTTTACTGATGTAATCATTTGCAAAAGCAGCAATAGCTTTTTGTTCGCTATTGTTTTGTGCAGACATTACAATTATCGGAATATGTTTCGTAAAAATATCAGTCTTTAAATCTTCGCAAATTTCTGCACCATTTCCATCTGGTAGCATCACGTCTAACAGAAAAAGATCAGGCATAGCATCCTGGATATTCTTTTTTAATTCGGCAAAGGTTGATGATAATTGTAATTCAAAACCTTCTTCCTTTAATAAGATTTCAATTACATTTCTTATTTCTTGATCGTCTTCTAAAATGTGTATTCGTTTAGTTTCCATATTCAAATTATATCGTTTTGGTTCGTTCGTAAGTATAAACTATACAATAGTAACAGTAACACCTAAACTTTCTAAATGTTTTACAATTTGCTCAGAAATTCCTTTATCAGTGATAATATGATCAATTTCGTCTAAGCCACAAATCTTTCCAAAACCTCTTTTCCCAAATTTAGTTGAATCTGCTAATACAATTGTTTTTTGCGATGCGCTAATCATTTTGCGATTCAGGTGCGCTTCCATAGCATTCGTAGTGGTTAAACCGAAATCTAAATCAATGCCATCTACCCCTAAAAATAACTTATTAAAATAAAAATCGCCTAAAACCTGCTCAGCGTAGGATCCCATAACAGATGATGAACTTTTCCTTAGCAAACCGCCCAGCTGAATCACCTCAATACTAGGTTCTCTCATTAATTCTAAAGCTACGTTTAGTGCAGAAGTGACAACCGTTAAGTTTGTACCTGAAGGAATATTTTTGGCGAAGTAGAATACAGTAGTGCCAGAGGCGATTACAATAGAATCGTTCTCATTTAATAGTGAAACAGCCGCTAACCCAATTTTATTCTTTTCAGTCGACTGTATTTTCTCTTTTTCGTTTACTGGCCGATCTACTGTATATGGATTATTTATTGTCGCCCCCCCGTGGGTTCGAAAAAGTAGCGTTTTATCCTCAAGGAGTTTTAAATCCTTTCTAATTGTTACAGATGATACTTTCAACTCCTTACATAAATCCACCACATTAATATATTGGTCTCTCTGCAGGCGATTCAAAATAAATTGGTGCCTTTCAGCTAAATTCATCATAAAATCTAATCATTTATTTATGCTGCAAATTAGCAAATAAAATTCTCATATCTGATTCGGTCAGATAATTAATATTTTTTTAACATGGATATTATATTATTTCTATAATGATTACTTATAATTGCGTATTGTTTCGTTTTATTATTTTTTAGACATAAATGGAAAGACTCCATCATCATCTTTTACCAAATAATTATACTTGGGATATCATCATTATTGGTGGTGGTGCAACTGGATTAGGCACAGCATTAGATGCGACCACCAGGGGGTTAAAAACTTTATTAGTCGAACAATCAGACTATGCTAAAGGCACATCTAGTCGCAGCACTAAACTCGTACATGGTGGTGTAAGGTATCTGGCCCAGGGTGATATTGGATTGGTGAAACATGCGTTACGCGAACGAGGTTATTTACAAAAAAACGCCAATCATTTGGTTAACAAAGAAGAATTTTTAATTCCTTGTTACGATTGGTTTTCTGTAGCGAAATACTTAACAGGACTAACCCTTTACGATTGGCTTGCTGGAAAGTTCAGTTTTGGAAAATCAAAATTCTTTAGTAAAAGTCAAACTTTAGCTTTGATGCCCGGCATTAAAGAAAAGGGTTTAAAAGGCAGTATCAGATACTATGATGGCAAATTTGATGATGCCCGCCTAGCCATTAACATTGCGCAAACAGCCATTGAAAATGGCGCTACATTATGTAACTATACGAAAGTTATTGCCTTCTTAAAAAATACCGACAATGAAGTGAACGGTATCGAAATTAAAGATACAATCACTGGCAAAACATCGAAACAATATGCGAAAGTTATTATAAATGCTACGGGAGTATTTGTTGATGATATATTGCAGATGAATAATCCTCAATCTAAAAAATTGGTGCGCCCTAGTCAAGGTGTTCACGTGGTATTGGATAAAAGCTTTTTAGATAGCGAATCAGCATTGATGATACCAAAAACGTCAGACGGCAGGGTTCTTTTCGCTGTTCCATGGCACCAACATTTATTGGTTGGCACAACCGACACACCCTTGGATGAGCACAGTTTAGAACCAAGGGCATTAAAAGAAGAAGTAGACTTTATAATGGCCACAGCAGCCACCTATTTCAACAGAAAACCTTTGGAAAAAGACATTTTAAGTGTTTTCTCTGGCTTACGGCCTCTAGCTGCACCAACAAATGGGGATGGAAATAGCACAAAAGAGATCAGTCGAGATCATAAATTAATGGTATCTGCCAAAGGATTAATTACTATTACCGGCGGCAAGTGGACCACTTACCGCCGCATGGCAGAAGAAACGGTTGATTTAGCCATTACTCATGCTGGCTTAAACGCAAAACCATGCATTACCAAAGAGTTAAAAATTCATGGCAGTGCTGAAATAGCTGGGGATCACCATTTGGATATTTATGGTTCCGATCGTCAGAATATCGAAAATTTAGCGCAACAAGATCCAGAATTAAATCACAAACTTCACCCAAATTTTCCGTACCTACTTGCAGAAGTGGTTTGGTCGGCCAGAAATGAAATGGCAGAAACCGTTGAGGATATTCTAAGCAGAAGATTACGAATACTGTTTATTGATGCAAACGCGGCTAAAGAGATGGCACCAAAAGTAGCCTCACTCCTAGCTAAAGAATTTAAGCAACAAATTAGTTGGGAAAATGATCAAGTAGATAATTTTAATAAATTAGCCGACGGCTATATTTACTACATTGACTCAACGCAAATTGAGAAAGCCTTAACCTAATAAAACCTAACCAAATATAATTATGAGCAAGTTTATCATGTCTCTTGATCAAGGAACCACAAGTTCAAGAGCGATCATTTTTAATCATAATGGCGAAATTGTTGCCATAGCCCAACGCGAATTTACACAAATATATCCCCAGGCTGGATGGGTAGAACATGATCCATTGGAAATCTGGTCGACCCAGCTATCGGTAGCAGCTGAGGTAATCGTAAAAGCTGGATTATCGGCAACCGATATCGATTCAATCGGAATTACCAACCAGAGAGAAACAACTGTTGTCTGGGATCGGGAAACCGGGCAGCCTATATATAATGCTATTGTTTGGCAAGACAGAAGAACTTCCACTTACTGTGATGAAATTAAAGCACAAGGCTTGTCCGAAAAGATACAAGAAAAGACAGGCTTAATTATCGATTCATACTTTTCAGCCACCAAAGCAAAATGGATTTTAGAGAACGTTAAGGGGGCTAAAGAAAAAGCTGAAGCGGGAAAATTAGCGTTCGGTACAATTGATTCCTGGCTTATATGGAAGTTGACAGCAGGAGAAAAACATGTAACTGATGTCACCAATGCTTCCAGAACGATGATTTACAATATCCATACTCTAGCTTGGGATGATGAACTGCTTAACTTATTCGGTATTCCCAAAAGCATGTTGCCAGAAGTAAAATCATCAAGCAAAGTGTATGGTGAAACGGCCGGAAGAATTCTTGCCGCTAAAATACCCATCGCAGGTATTGCCGGCGATCAGCAGTCGGCCTTATTCGGACAAATGTGTACCGAAATCGGGATGGTGAAAAACACTTATGGCACAGGATGTTTCATGCTCATGAACATTGGTACCGAGGCCAAACTCTCTTCAAATAATCTGTTAACTACCATCGCCTGGAAGATCAATGATGAGGTGCATTATGCGTTAGAAGGCAGTATTTTTATTGGCGGTGCAGTTGTACAGTGGCTCAGAGATGAAATGGGACTAATCTCTAAATCTGCCGATGTAGAGACGCTTGCCCAAAAAGTAAAAGATACTGATGGTGTTTACGTAGTGCCTGCATTTGCGGGTTTAGGGGCACCACATTGGGATCAACATGCCAGAGGAACAATAACAGGTCTCACCCGAGGCACCAATAAATCGCATATTGCAAGAGCCGCGTTAGAGAGTATTGCTTATCAAACTATGGATGTACTCAAGGCAATGGAAGCGGATGCAGGTGTAAATATCGCCGAACTTCGTGTAGATGGTGGCGCCACAGCGAATAATTTATTGATGCAGTTTCAGGCCGATTTACTAAATTGTAAAGTGATAAGGCCTCAGGTTACAGAGGTTACCGCATTAGGTGCAGCTTATTTAGCTGGTTTAGCTACAGGTTTTTGGGATAGTGTAGATCAGATTCGATCTCAATGGAAAGTAGATAGAACTTTTGTTGCCGAAGATGGGGTTGACAACGCGGCTCGGATTAAGGGATGGAACAGAGCAATAAAAGCAGCGAAAGCAAGTGCCGTTGACTAATTTTAATCGTATCAAAAATATTTAACCAAATATTCATCATGACAGAATTTGTTGCAGAATTTATTGGCACAGCGTTGCTGATTCTACTTGGAAATGGCGTAGTGGCAAATGTTGTACTCAATGGCACAAAAGGAAATAACAGCGGTTGGATTGTAATTACCACAGCCTGGGCATTGGCTGTATTTGTAGGGGTAGTTATCGCGGCGCCCTTCAGCGGGGCACATTTAAATCCAGCGGTAACCATCGCCTTAGCCATTGCACAAAAATTTAATTGGGTTAAAGTTCCATATTATATTTTAGCCCAGCTTTGTGGTGCTATTGTTGGCTCTTTTTTAGTCTGGATAATGTATAAAGATCATTTTGATGCTACCGAAGATAAGGGATTAAAAGCTGCCCCATTCGCAACAGCGCCTGCTATAAGGAATCTAAAATCAAATTTATTCTCAGAAATCATAGGAACATTTGTTCTCATTTTCGTGATTTTCTACTTTACAAATGCCGAGATGGGCAGTGATAAAACACCCATTGGCTTAGGTTCGTTAGGTGCAATTCCAGTTGCATTTTTAGTTTGGGTAATTGGCCTTGCACTCGGAGGTACAACGGGTTATGCAATTAACCCCGTTAGAGATTTAGGTCCCCGGATCGTTCATGCGCTCATCCCCATGAAAGGAAAAGGTACAAGCGACTGGGCCTACAGCTGGGTTCCAATTGCCGGTCCAATCATTGGAGCAACTTTAGCTGCTTTGCTTTATTTATCTCTAAACTTATAAAATAGAATCTTCACTGTAAAAGCGGTGAAGATTTTTTCTTAATAAGTTGAGGTAATAATAGTTCAATTAAATTTTCGCTTATTGAAATTAGATTCACCGATTTTATTGGTTTCTGGCTACAACGTGGCTTCAAGACAGGATTTAGGCTTAGGATAAATTCCTATATTTGGTATCGAACTAATCAAGTATAAGCCTGTGCAAAATTATTTTCTCGTTGTTGATACCGAAACTTCAGGCCTGCCCAGAAACTGGAAAGCTTCCTATACTCAGGAGAATAACTGGCCACATATCATCCAAATCGCCTGGATCATTTACGATGAACATTATATCGAAATTCAGAGGAAAAACCATTACATTAAAAATTCCGACATTGCTTTAGATGTAGCTTCGCAGAAAATCCATCACATTACTCATGATTTTTTAGAGGCTAACGGCGCTTCAGGATTAGAAGTAATGATGGAATTTAAAAAAGATATTGACCAATATAAACCCTTGGTAATTGGTCACTTTATTGAGTTCGATTTCCATATGATTAATGTGGAGTTCTCCCGCCTGGGATTAAATGATATCTTTAATGGTATCGATTTCTTTTGTACCATGAGTGCAAGCAGGCCTTATGTTAGAAACCCTTCTGTAGAACTGCTTAAATTGAATGAGTTTTACGAAGAGCTGTTTGATGAGGCACCTGAGGATTACCATAACGCACTGGCAGATACATTAAATACATCAAAAATATTTTTTCATCTCCTGAAAACCGGAATGGTTGATCATGATGCGATAAGAAAACAATCTGATAATTTGTTAAAAGCAAACGAACAAAAAACTGAAAAATCCCGTAATTTTATCAATCGCCTATTCCCGTTATAATTCATGAAAGAAAAAATTGATTTTCTGGCCGCTACCCTTCCCTACAGTGTGCTGCCCGATCAAGTTTTAGAAGAATTAGCTAATCTGGTTGAAGAAGTCGACTTCCCTGAAAACACCAGGCTATTCGATGAGGGAAGCCATAAGGTTAAGGGAGTTCATATTATCATAGAAGGAAGTTTTGAAACTTTTTTCTTAGATAGTCAGCAAGCAAGACGCAAGGTAGAAATATATGGACCAGGAACTACCTGTGGGGGAATTTCAATCTTGTTCAATAAAAGGAAGCCTATTAAAACAGTTGTGGCACAGGCGGGTACGAAGGCTCTTTTATTACCAAGAAAAATTTTCAAAGCAATTTGTGCCGAATATGAGGAGTTCTTCGACTTTTTTGCAAATGATTTTGGCAAGAGAATGCTTGATGATGAATACGCTCATTTTTACAAGACCAACGGATCACTTGAAGATAATTATTTAGTTGTTGATCAACTTTATTCTTCGAAAATAAGAAGCATTGGCTACAGGCAAATCATCTATTGTAATAAAAATACCCCAATTTTCGAAGCTGCAATTAAAATGGCGGAGAATAAAACCAGCTGCCTCTTTGTAAGAGATGAGCAGGAGCAATATGTAGGTTTCGTAACAGATATTACACTCCGGGATCGGGTAATTGCTGGTTTAATAGATCCGAAGCTGCAGATCAGCAATGTTATGGATGATAAAATCATCAGCATCTCCACCAACGCCTATGTTTATGAAGCCATATTACTGATGTTTAGCAGTAAGTCGCGGTATCTACTGATAGAAGATGAGGGTAAATTCATCGGTTTTCTGAGCAGAAACAGGCTGTTGAGTGAGCAAACAAAATCTCCTTTAGTATTTATACAATCGGTGAAGAGCGCCACAAGCAATGAAGAGTTGAAAGCAAAATGGCAAAAAGTACCTTCCATAGTAGCGCAACTACTCGACCGTGGGGTGCATGCCGAAATTGTGAATGAAGTGGTTACCACCATTGCCGACACGATTTCGAATAAAATTATAGAAGATGTGATCCGTAAACTTGGTCCACCGCCTGCCAAATTTGTATTTATGGTACTTGGAAGTGAGGGAAGAAAGGAACTTTCGTTAAAAACAGATCAGGACAATGCTATTATTTACGAAGACACTCCTGAAGATCAAAGAGCAATGGTTAGGAGCTATTTCCTCGATTTTGCCACTCAGGTTTCGGATAAATTAAATTATGTAGGTTTTGTGTATTGCGATGGCGATTACATGGCTACAAATCCCAATTGGACGCATTCCTTATCACATTGGAAATATAATTATAAAAACTGGATAGAAGAAGCATTACCGGAAGCAGCGGTTAAGTTCGCGGCTTTTTTCGATTGCCGGGCAATATATGGCGACGCTGAAATTATGGATGATCTACGTTATTTTGTTGACGACGAGTTGAAGAAACCCATTGAAAAATTTTATGTTTACCTAGCCAAGAATGCGCTGCTTTACGAACCGCCTTTAACCTATTTCAGAAATATAAAAACACAGAAGATAGAGAGTAGAGAGGTATTCGACATTAAAACGGCTATGACACCGATTGTGGATTTGGTAAGAGTTTATGCGCTTCAAAATAGAATTTTCCAAAAGGAAAACACAGGTGAACGCCTGAGGGCTTTGAAAGACTTAGGCGTTTTTAGCCAAAGCCAATTCAATGAGTTGACACAGTCTTATTATTACTTGATGGGTTTGCGGCTAAAAAACCAGGCGAACCAAATTATCAAAGAAAACAGGTCGCCAAATAACCTCATTGAAATTAATAATTTAACAAAAATTGAAAAAGTTACTTTAATCGAAATATTTAAGACCATCTTAAATTTTCAAAGCGGAATAAAAATGAAGTTTACCAACAGCCTCATCTAAATAAAAAAGGGAACCAAACTGGTTCCCTTTTTTTAATATCATTAACGCCTAAGCGAGAATTTCTATTTTACTGCATCAATTACAGCTTTGAAAGCTTCTGGGTGATTCATTGCTAAATCTGCCAATACTTTACGGTTTAAACCGATTTCTTTTGAAGCAAGTTTACCGATTAATTGAGAGTAAGAAATACCGTGCTGACGAGCACCTGCATTAATACGTTGGATCCATAATCCGCGGAATTCTCTTTTCTTAACTTTACGGTCACGGTATGCATATTGCAAACCTTTTTCTACTGTGTTTTTAGCAACCGTAAAAACTTTACTTCTTGCGCCCCAATAGCCTTTGGCCATATTAAGGACTTTTTTCCGTCTTCTTCTCGAAGCTACTGCGTTTACCGAACGTGGCATGTTGTTGTTGTTTTTTGGTAAGCGGCGTTCATTTAAGAATCTTTAATGCCTGATACCTGGTGAATTAATAAATTACTTTCCGATACAAAGCATACGTTTAACGTTACCTGAATCTGCATCTGTTACAATTCCTGCATTTCCAAGAGCACGTTTACGTTTAGTACTCATCTTTGTTAAGATGTGACTTTTGTATGCTTTGTTTCTTTTGATCTTACCTGTTCCAGTAAGCGAAAAACGCTTTTTAGCACTGGAATTGGTTTTCATTTTTGGCATAACCTGTTTTTTAATTTATAAACCTATTTTTATTTTTTTACTACTTTAGGCGCAACTGTAAGGAACATACGTTTACCTTCTAACTTAGGTAATAACTCTACTTTTCCTACATCTTCCAAAGCCTGGGCAAACTTTAACAATAAAATTTCACCCTGTTCTTTGTAAACAATTGCTCTACCTTTAAAATGCACATAAGCCCTAACTTTTTCACCGTTCTCTAAAAAGCTTACTGCATGTTTAAGTTTAAATTGAAAATCGTGATCGTTCGTATTAGGACCGAAACGAATCTCCTTAATTACAGTTTGTTTAGCATTGGCTTTAATTTCCTTTTGCTTTTTCTTTTGTTCGTAAACGAACTTACTGTAATCAATAATTCTACAAACTGGAGGCACCGCATTTGGAGATATCTCTACCAAATCCAATTCAAGTTCATCAGCAAGTGCCAAAGCTTTTGCCAAAGGATAAATCCCCGGTTCAACATTATCGCCAGCCAAACGCACTTCAGGCGATTTAATGTACTGATTAATGTTATGTTCTGCTTCTTTTTTCTTAAAAGGTGGACGTGGTCCCCTGTTAAATCCTGGTCTTCCTAATGCCAAATGTGTATTATTTTAATTTAAACCGTTATTTCTTTTCTTAATAAATTGTTGAATTCCTCCAACGTCATTTCGCCTAAATCTCCCTCACCATGTTTACGTACTGAAACTTTACCTTCAGCCATCTCTTTATCACCGATAATGAGCATGTATGGGATCTTTTTAACTTCCGCATCACGGATTTTACGTCCGATTTTCTCGTCTCGAAAGTCAATCAGCCCGCGAATATCGGAATTATTTAGTTCATCTAAAACTTTTTTTGCATATTCTTCATATTTTTCTGAGATAGGAAGAATAATAAATTGCTCTGGACTTAACCATAAAGGGAAATTCCCAGCGCAATGTTCTATCAATACTGCAATAAATCTTTCTAATGAACCAAAAGGCGCACGGTGGATCATTACAGGTCTGTGTTTTTGATTATCACTACCTGTATATTCCAACTCGAAACGTTCAGGCAAGTTATAATCAACCTGAATAGTACCCAATTGCCATTTTCTACCTAAAGCATCTTTAACCATAAAATCCAGCTTCGGACCATAAAAGGCTGCTTCACCATATTCTACTACCGTATTTAAACCTTTTTCAGCAGCAGCTTCAATGATCGCAGTTTCAGATAATCTCCAGTTTTCGTCAGAACCAATGTACTTCGCTTTGTTCTCCGGATCTCTTAACGAAACCTGAGCAGTATAGTTTTCAAAACCTAAAGATTTGAAAACATAAAGTACCAAATCGATTACTTTCTTGAACTCTTCTTTCACTTGCTCCGGCATACAGAATAAGTGTGCATCATCTTGAGTAAAGCCACGTACACGAGTTAAACCGTGTAACTCGCCACTTTGTTCGTAGCGGTAAACGGTACCAAATTCTGCAAAACGAACCGGAAGATCTTTGTAAGAACGTGGTTTTGTTTTGTAAATTTCGCAGTGATGCGGGCAGTTCATCGGTTTTAAGAAGAACTCCTCTCCTTCTTGCGGCGTTTTAATTGGCTGGAAAGAATCTTTACCATATTTCTCCCAGTGGCCAGAAGTTACATATAAATTCTTGTGACCGATATGTGGCGTAACTACTTGTTCGTAACCGGCTTTCGCTTGTGCTTTTGTTAAAAAGTTAACCAAACGTTCACGCAAAGCAGTTCCTTTAGGCAACCATAGCGGTAAACCCATCCCCACTTTTTCTGAGAACGCAAATAACTCTAATTCTTTTCCCAGTTTACGGTGATCGCGTTTTTTCGCTTCCTCGATCATCGCCAGGTATTCAGTTAACTCGCTAGCCTTCGGAAACGTTACACCGTAGATACGTGTTAATTGTTTTTTGGTTTCATCACCACGCCAGTAAGCACCGGCAACATTCATTAATTTTACTGCTTTAACAAACCCAGTGTTCGGAATGTGCGGGCCGCGACATAAATCAGTAAACTGACCTTGAGTATAGAAAGTAATTTTTCCATCCTCTAATCCATCAATTAAATCCAGCTTGTACTCGTCGCCCTTTTCTGTAAAATATTTAATTGCATCAGCTTTGCTTACGCTTTCACGTACAAAAGTTTCCTTTTGTTTAGCCAACTCAATCATTTTGGTTTCAATGGCTTTAAAATCATCAGATGAAAATTCTTTGTCGCCAAAGTCTACATCATAATAAAAACCAGTTTCAATAGCCGGGCCGATACCAAATTTTGTACCTGGATAAAGTGCCTCTAAAGCCTCAGCCATTAAGTGGGCTGATGAATGCCAAAAAGTTGATTTACCTGCAGTGTCATTCCAGGTCAAAAGTTTTACCGATGAATCAGCTTCGATTGGACGGGTTGAATCCCAAACTTCGCCATTAACTTCGGCAGCTAAAACATTGCGGGCTAAGCCCTCAGAAATTGATAATGCAATTTGATGGGCAGATGTGCCCTTTTCGTACTGACGGACAGAACCATCAGGTAAAGTAATGTTAATCATCTACAACTATGATTTGTTCTTAATCGCTTTACGGGAAAGCTTTAGAACGGTTTAAAAAAAATGTTAGTTCGCAATCACATACAAAGTGATTTTTAATTGTCGCGAAGATAATGAATTTTCCCTACTATTTTGAATTAATGGGGATGAAACACTAAATTATGCTTCAAGAAAACAACAGTTAGATGCATAAAAAAAGCCTGCTCATTTGAGTGAGCAAGCTTCAGTAGGAAAAAATATTTTTAACTATTATTGGCCGATTACTACCGTTCTGCCTCCGCCGAAGTTTCCACCTGGGCGATTATTTCTGAAACGTTTCATCATGTTTTCCATTTTAACTTTGTACTCGTCTTCTGTAATAAGCTTTGCTTTTTTTGGAGCGGTAACATCTTTGGTGCTCACACCCCGGTATTCAATGCTTTTAGCCATGGTACTGTTACCCTTACTTTCTATAGCTAAAACTGCACCTTCAGTCCACATTTTAGGATTCGGAGAAAAATTGAAACCCAAATCATTGGTGTACCAAATATGAGTTTCTTCAGTTATATCTCTATCTTCACCCAAAATCTTCATTGATCTGATAGATTTTACAATCACTTCCTTACAATCAAAACCGATAATTTTTTTTGTTGCATTGGTTTTTTCTATTACGATTTTTGGTGCAACAACAGGTTTGGGTTTTGTAGTATCACCTGGATTTCCACCTCCCATTCTAAATGAACCAATCGGACCCGAAGTTGAAAGTGTTAACTTGCTAGGCATGTAATAAGTGGTGTCGTTTAAATCAAACACTTCTGATAATTTTTGATCTGCAAACGAATAATAATATTCTCTATTTCCGCCTGCACCACCAAAACGCATCATCATACGGCCCATACCGCCGCCACCGCCACCACCGTTACTGTCTTCGGTTTCTTCTACAGGCATATAACTAGCATTGGTTGCAGTGAACAGCAATTCAAAATTGGCTTTACTTGTCGATGGCATCCGGGCTATCGCTTGTTCGGGTAGTTTGACGCCACTTGCGGCCATCATCGCCGCTGGATCTGTAATGGTTTCAAATTGTATTGCTCCCGAAGTTTTCTTTTGCGCATTTGCTACTGATGCAAAAGATAAAACGCCTAGTAAAGCGAAAATTATTTTTTTCATGGGTTCTGTGTTTTGTGTTTTAGATACGAAAGCTGAGAAAAGGTTTAATAAAGATATTTTAGATTTAATGTAAAACCTGTTAAAAAGTGTTAAATACTTAAAAATCAGTAGTAATATCTTCGTTAATATTCGGTGCTTTCTAACCAACCATTACATAAAACATCGGCAATATGCATGGTTTTTATAGGAAGTTTATTTTTATCGATGTAACCTTGAAGGTGTAGGAGGCATGATAAATCGGTAGAAATAATATAATCAGCTTGTTGTGCTAAAGCATGGTTTACCTTTTGTTCGGCCATGGCTGATGAAATGGCATCAAATTTCACCGCAAAAGTACCACCAAATCCACAACACATATCATTATCAACAAGATCTAGCATCTCTAAACCATGTACTTTAGATAGCAGCTGCCGAGGTTCGTCTTTAATTTTGCATTCACGAAGTGCGCTGCAAGAATCGTGGTAAACCGCTTTACCCTCAAGTTCGGCACCGAAATAGTCTTTTTTAGCTACGTTAACCAAAAAATCAGAAAGTTCCCAGATGTTTGATTGTAAGCTGCGACATTTATTATGAACGATTGTATTGGTAAATAAGTCATTAAAACCGCCTTTAACCATACCCACGCAAGATGCTGATGGTGCAACTACGTAGGTGTTCTCCGTAAAATCGTTTAAAAATTTAGTACCTACTTCTTTTGCTTCATCCCAATATCCAGCATTATAAGCTGGCTGACCGCAACAAGTTTGCTTTGAATTGTATTCAACTTTGCATCCCGATTTTTCTAATAACCTTAACGTATTAAAAGCGGTTTCAGGATATAATTGGTCTACAAAACAGGGAACAAACAATTCTACTTTCATCAACAAATATTCTTTAGCTTACAAACTTACAATTTTACTGTTTCTTTGCGCTCGATTTTTTTCAAGATTACCAAAAACACCAATCCAATAATAAAAAATGAAGCTAAAGCGATAATGGAGAAGCGAATGTTTCCGGTTAAATCCTCGATATAAGCAAAGCTGAAAAGTCCGATTACGATGGCCAGTTTCTCGGTAACATCGTAAAAACTAAAGAATGAAGTGCTATCTGGCGTATTTTCGGGTAAATATTTTGAATAAGTAGAACGGGATAAGGATTGGATTCCGCCCATAATCAAGCCAACAATAGCTGCTAACGAATAAAATTGATATTCATTCGAAATGTTATAACCATAGATACAACAGCCAATCCAGATAATTACAACCATCATTAACACGTTAACATTTCCCCATTTTTTTGCTAAAAATGACATAAGCAATGCCCCCGGAATGGCAACGAGCTGAATAATAAGAATCACAGCAATTAGTTTAGCTGTTCCTAATTTTAACGTTTTTTCAGCGAAACCTGCAGCGGCCAACATAATGGTTTGTACGCCCATTGAGTAAAAGAAAAACGAAAATAGAAAGCCTTTTAGCCTTTTGATTTGCTTCAATTGGGTCCAAACTTTCGCCAATTCACTGAAGCCATCCTTTATAATATTGGTTTTTACTTTGCCTATTTGAGGCGTGCCGTTGGGAAGAACGGAGAACGGAATCTGTGAAAAAACAATCCACCAAACACCTACTAAAAGAAAAGATAACCTTGGAGGAAATGAAGCATCTACAATCCCAAACCATTCCGGCTTGAGCACAAAAAGAAAACAAACTAATTGGAGCACTACTGAACCTATGTAACCATAAGAAAAGCCTTGAGCACTTACGCGATCCTGATGATCTTCACTGGCGATTTCAGGTAAGTAGGAATTACTAAACAATACGCCTCCAATGTAGCCCATTGCCGCCAGCACAAAGAAAACAATGCTGATTTGCAAGGTATCAAGTTTGAAAAAATACAAAGCCATACAAGCCAAACCACCCATATAGGTAAAAAATTTCATAAAAGATTTTTTGTTCCCCCTCCTGTCTGCAATAGACGAAAGGATGGGCAAGGCCAGCGCCATAATCAGGTAGGCAAAAGATAAAGCGTAGTTAGACAAAGATGTGTTAACAAATGTTCTGCCTAAAAAAGTTACTTTATCGCCATGCTCTTTGGTGGTGGTAATAATGGTATAATAGGCAGGGAAAATTGTTGAGGTAATGACTAAATTATAGGCAGAGTTTGCCCAATCAAAGAAAGCCCAAGAACGAATGGTTTTCTTGTTGTTTTTTTCTATCATTTTTCGCTTCGCGGATGATTATACTGATTATTGGATTATACGGATATCAAAACTAATAATAATTCACAAATTGAGTGGCGTTTTCACAAATCTTCAATCGCAATTCTTAAATCTAAAATCAAATGTAATACTTCTTCCCATCAGTTTTTATTTTGCCTGCATCTAATAATTCGCGAATGGCAGCTATCCGTTCATTTTCAGCTCCATTTTTTATATGCTTAACCAAATCATCTAAACTTATTGGCTGTTGTTGAAGCAAAGAAATGATTTCAAACTCTATTTCATCGTTTAGCTGAACTTCGTTTTCTGCCCTTTTTTCTGCCAGGCAAACATCACAAACCCCACATTTTGTCGCCGTATGTTCATCGAAATAGTTTAGTAGTTGAATACTTCTGCATTTTTTTGTGCTGGTGTAAGCCATCACAGCACTTACCTGCTTTAGTAGAATTTCTTTTCTCAGTTCAAGGTATTTCACATCCAGATCAAAGTGATCCATATCTACCCGTGGACGAAAGTATTGTAATTGCGGTTGATCAGTCTGCTGTATGTAGGTTAACATTTCAATAGACTGGAGTTTGTTTAATATGGCAATCACATCCTTGAAGGAAATACCCAGTTTCTTGGCTAAATCGGCTTCATTTATTTTAACGAAACCATCGAAAGCGCCGCCGTGAGAACGAAGAATTGTTTTAATTACCCCATCGTATGCTTTATTTTCTATTTGAAACCGATACACGTCCTCATGCCCAACAATAAACATCAGCCTTGATGGCAGAAATACACTTTCTGAAAGTGTGATGTAACCATCATGCTCCAAAAATTTTAACGCTGATATCGTTTTTAATACACTAATATTGAATCGCTTACAAAAATCAGCGATATCAAAGGTAAAGGTCAATCCTTCGCCGGCACCAAACGCCAGCTGGAAATAATTTCCCAGGTAATGATACACCTTTCTGATCTCATCCGGAGATGGAAAACTATTGATGTAGCGAGATTCAAGACTTAAAACGTCAGATTGATTCGCGAGCAAAACCGCATAGCTTCTTTTTTCATCGCGGCCTGCCCTTCCTGCTTCCTGGTAATACGCTTCAAGGCTTTCTGGTAAATCCAGGTGAACTACGAACCGAACATCCGCTTTGTCAATCCCCATCCCGAAGGCATTTGTGGCCACCATTATTCTGGTTTTGTTCAGTTTCCAATCTTCCTGTTTTTGAAAACGCACATCCCGTTCTAAGCCTGCGTGATAAAAATCGGCCTTAATTTGATTGCGGTTTATGAAGTTTGAAACCTCAGCGGTCTCTCTTCTGTTGCGAACGTAAACCAGTCCAGTGCCTTTAACATTTCGGCAAATCGCTATCAGTTTTTTATATTTATCTTCCTGTCCGAATACAACATAACTCAAATTATCTCGAGCAAAACTTTTCACAAAAACATGCGGGTCTTTCATTTCCAGTTTCTCTACAATATCTTTGCGCACAAATTCTGTAGCCGTTGCAGTGAGTGCCAAAACCGGCACCCCCGGAAGAATCTCTCTTAACTTAGAAATTTGTTGATATGGTGGACGAAAATCATAACCCCATTGCGAAATACAATGCGCTTCATCAACAGCGATCAGGTTTACGTTCATGTAAGAAATACGTACACGCACCAGGTCAGAAAGCAATCGCTCAGGAGAAAGATAAAGGAATTTAATTTTGCCGTAAATGCAGTTATCCAATAAGATATCAATTTCGCGTTTGCCCATACCGGCATAAATGGCAATGGCCTCAATACCTTTCGATTTTAAGTTTTCTACCTGGTCTTTCATCAACGCAATAAGCGGCGAAACCACAATGCAAATCCCCTCTTTTACCAATGCAGGAACTTGAAAACAGATCGACTTACCGCCACCGGTTGGTAGAAGCGCAAGGCTATCTTTGCCCTCTAAAACCGAAGCAATAATTTCTTGCTGTAAAGGCCTGAAAGCTTGATGGCCCCAATATTTTTGTAAAATCTCTATTGCTGTCATAAATCGGCGGTATCAAAACTATAAAAAAGCTGTTGATATTGCTAAATTGCGCCACAATTAATCAAAAATATAGAATGAAACACCTCTACCTTCTATCTGCACTTTCGCTTTTATTTTTAAACCTAACTGCCCAGGAAAAAAAATGGGATGTTGAAAAATATCAGGGAACTACGAAAAATTTCACGCTAAATACCGATGAAGGAACCTGGATGAATTTGGACGTAAGTGCCGACGGACAAGAAATTGTTTTTGATTTATTGGGTGATATTTACACCATGCCCGTTTCTGGAGGACAGGCTAAGCTAATTAGTGGTGGCATTGCATACGACGTACAGCCAAGGTTTAGTCCGGATGGAAAATATATTTCTTACACCAGCGATAAAAGTGGTGGTGACAATATTTGGATTATGAATCGTGATGGTTCTGGCAAAAAGCAGGTGACTAAAGAAAGCTTCAGGCTTTTAAATAACGCCACCTGGATGCCCAACAGCGAATATATTGTAGCCCGTAAGCACTTTACAGCAGGCCGCTCATTGGGTGCCGGCGAAATGTGGATGTATAACATCAACGGTGGCGATGGAATTCAATTGACTAAACGCAAGAACGACCAACAAGATGCAGGTGAGCCAAACGTTTCGCCAGATGGACGCTATCTCTATTTCAGCGAAGATGTTAGTCCCGGACCAAATTTCGAATACAGTAAAGATCCAAACGGAACCATTTATGCCATCCGCCAATTAGATTTAAACACCGGAAAATTAACTACCCTTATTAATCAACAAGGTGGCGCCTGCCGTCCGCAGGTTTCACCTGATGGTAATTTAATTGCGTTTGTTAAGCGGGTTCGTTTAAAATCAACGCTTTATGTTCAGAATATCAAAACAGGAGAAGAATGGCCTGTCAACGAAGATTTATCTCACGACCAACAAGAAACCTGGGCTATTTTTGGTGTTTACCCCAACTTCGCCTGGACGCCAGATAATAAAAGTTTAATATTTTATGCGAAGGGCAAAATCAGAAAAACAGAAATCGCTAGCCTGATAACATCAACTATTCCCTTTCAAGCCAATACGGTTCAAACGGTTCAGCAAGCCTTGCATTTCGAACAGCAAGTGTACAATAATGATTTTTCAGTAAAGATGTTGCGCCAGTTAACAACATCACCAGATGGAAAAACGATAGTATTCAACGCAGCCGGATTTTTATACAAACAAGAGTTACCGACTGGAACACCTGAACGATTAACAAGTGGAATGGATTTCGAATTTGAGCCCAGTTTTAGTTCCGATGGCAAGTTTGTAATTTACACTACCTGGAGTGATGAACTCCGCGGAGCTATTAAAAGAACCGATATTAAATCTGGCAAAACCATTACTTTGAGCGATGAAAAAGGATTTTATTATTCTCCTCAGTATTCTACCAAAGGTGATAAAATTGTGTTTAGAAAAGGAAGCGGTAACGATGTTTTAGGCTATAATTATGGTCGTGGAACGGGAATTTTTATTATGCCTGCTGCTGGCGGTACTAAAACGTTGGTTTCAGATAATGGAATAAAACCGTCTTTTAACAATTCTGATACGCGAATTTATTTTCAAAGTTATACCGATGGTAAAAAGGCTTTAAAAAGTATCGATTTAAATGGTGCTAACGAGAGAACACATTTTACATCACAATATGCAAATCAATTTGTGGTGAGTCCTGATAACAAATGGCTTGCTTTTAATGAGCTTTTTAATGTGTATATCACCCCAATGATAAATGTAGGAACGGCCCAGGATGCATCGGCCGGAAATAAAGCCATTCCTGTGGCAAAAGTTACAACAGATGGTGGTACTTACATGCAGTGGAGCGCTGATAGCAAAAATCTTCATTGGACATTAGGCCCGAAATATCTCACTATTGATGTGAAAAATGCTTTCAATTTTGATGGTGCTACCCCGAAAACACAAGCCAGTTCAATTGATATCAACCTCACTTTAAAAAGTGATGCTCCTACCGGAATTGTAGCCCTAAAAGGCGCCCGAATTATTTCAATGAAAGGTGATGAAGTGATTGAAAACGGAACAATCTTAACAGACGGAAATAAAATTACCGCAATAGGGAAAGCTGATGCAGTGGCGATACCTGCAAATGCGAAGGTTATTGATGTAAACGGCAAAACAATTATGCCTGGAATTATTGATGTTCATGCGCATTTACGCACCAGTCCTGATGGAATTTCGCCACAAAATGATTGGAGCTATATGGCTAATTTAGCTTTCGGTGTCACCACTTCGCATGATCCATCAAGCAATACTGAAATGGTTTTTAGCCAGAATGAAATGCTAAAAGCAGGACGAATGGTTGGGCCAAGGGTATATTCGACCGGCTCTATTTTATATGGAGCCGATGGCGATTTCAAAGTGGTAATCAATAGTCTTGACGATGCATTGGCTAATTTGAAACGGCTTAAGGCAGTTGGCGCTTTTTCAGTAAAATCTTACAATCAGCCTCGCAGAGAGCAGCGCCAGCAAATTTTGGAAGCTGCCCGACAGCTAAAAATGGAAGTGGTGCCAGAGGGCGGTTCTACATTTTTCCATAATATGAACATGGTTGCCGATGGACATACGGGAATTGAACACAGCATTCCGGTTTTACCGGTTTATAAAGATGTAACTACGCTTTGGAACAACACCACAGTGGGTTACACGCCAACATTAATCGTTGCTTATGGCGGTCAGTGGGGAGAAAATTACTGGTATGATAGAACAAATGTTTGGGAGAATGAAAAGCTGATGACTTACACACCGCGTTCTATTATTGATTCGAGGGCAAGACGCAGAACCACTTCAGAATATAGCGATTACAACCATATAGATATTGCAAAAGCCACTAAACAAATTGCAGATGGTGGTACGAAAGTAAACTTGGGTGCCCATGGACAAATACAGGGTTTGGGTGCACACTGGGAACTCTGGATGTTTGTTCAAGGTGGATTTTCGCCATTGCAAGCCATTAGAAATGCGACTTTAAATGGCGCACATTATTTAGGAATGGACAAAGAAATCGGTTCATTGGAAGTTGGCAAATTAGCAGATTTAGTCATCATGGATGCCAATCCTTTAGACGACATCAGGAACTCCGAAAAGATTAAGTATGTGATGATTAACGGCAGGCTGTATGATAGCGCCACCATGAATGAAGTGGGAACAAGAGAAAAACTTCGCGGGAAGTTATGGTTCGAAAGCGCAAAAGGCAACGGATTTGTAATTCCGAATAGCGAATCAGAAACATGGACTTTTACCGTTCCACATTGTGATTAATTGAGTTGCTTATCATATAAGAAAATGTTAGGCATTCAGCTTAAATGAATCTTAGTTTAAAACCTCACCCTATTCAAGATGCTTCTTTAATCAAGTTTTGTACTCTCCCTCTCCTTGAAGAGAGGGATTAAAGAGTAGTATTGGATGAGTTACACATTGGAACTTTGTTTCCCTCTCTTTAAGGAGAAAGACGGTATTGGAGATAAAATACTTCTGACGTAAATAGGGTGAGGTAATTATGCATTAAGATGCTGCAATAAATTCAGCATGACGATGAGCGGAGATAACTACAAAACCAACAAACCAAATTCTCTTAAAGTATTCACAGGTTTTGAATACCAGAACAATTCAAAGTTTTCCATTTCGGTTTCAAAATCTGCTTTAACTTCAGCAAAGGTGTAAACCTTTTCATTTGAGATGTGAATTTTATCTAAAATCGAAACCAACCATTCGCCTTCACCTTTATTGGTTTGAACGGTAAAGCTTTGTTTTCTATCATGAAAAATTAAAGATGCCATTTCCCAGCTATTCCCCTTTTTCGATTTGGTAAAATATTCAGCAGTTGGCTTCCCTCCTAACCAAGCCACTTTAGCGGTTGGTTTAGTATGAAAATGATCATCATTACTCAAAGCACCTTCGATAAAATCAGCCGGAATTTTGGTTCTTGGGATCTTAAAGTCGAACCAGTCTTGCAGATCGTAATCAAAACAAATGCCATGCATAAAATTGAATAACGACTTTTTCAACCCGTAACTAAACTTGTTATGGTCGATGCCGGTTTTATCGAAGTAGTTAATGTCGTTGTTAGCGAAAGTGCCAATTGCTTCTGTTTCCTTTACCACTCCAAACTTTTCGGGGTACATGCCCACAGGACTGTGTGCCGTCATTGCAAACTGATGCCAAAAACCCGATTGCAATACGCCAGCCTCAAATAGTTGACGAACCATTTCTAAACTATCTACAGTTTCCTGTATCGTTTGTGTGGGATAGCCATACATTAAATAAGCATGAACCATGATGCCTGCTGCTGTAAAGTTCCGCGTTACCCGGGCAACCTGTTCAACAGTTACACCTTTGTCGATCAGTTTTAGTAGCCTATCGGAGGCTACTTCGAGACCGCCTGAAACAGCAATGCAGCCCGATGCTTTTAGCAGCAAGCATAAATCTGCTGTAAAACTTTTTTCGAAACGAATATTTGTCCACCAGGTAACCGCTAATTTCCTTCTGATAATTTCAAGTGCAACTTCACGCATCAGAGCAGGTGGAGCAGCCTCATCAACAAAATGAAACCCATTCTGCCCTGTCTTGGTAGATAAATCTTCAATCCGATCAACAATTTGTTTGGCTTGAACTGGTTCGTAAACCTTTATATAATCCAGTGAGATATCACAAAATGTGCATTTTCCCCAGTAGCATCCATGGGCCATGGTCAGTTTATTCCACCTGCCGTCACTCCACATTCGGTGCATTGGGTTTACGATTTCTATTACCGAAATATATTGATCAAGCAACAATCCGCTGTAATCGGGCGTACCAACATCAGCTTGTTTGTAGTCTTTTCTAAAGGAATCGTTTTTGTAAACCACCTTGTCATTTTCCAACAAAAATGTACGCTTATACATTTGCATTTCCTGCGGCAAGGTTCCGCCGATGTTTTGAATGAGCAAATCAATCGGTAATTCTCCATCATCCAACGTGATGAAATCGAAAAATTCGAAAACACGTTCATCAGAAAGTGAGCGCAACTCCGTGTTTGGGAAGCCACCACCCATAGAAATTTTAATTTCAGGATAATTTGCTTTTACCCACTGCGCACACCGAAAAGCGCTATATAAATTACCTGGGAAAGGAACAGAAATCAAAAACAACTTGGGCTCAATCGCTGCTATCTTATCCTTTAAAATTTCAATAAGAATTTGATCGATGTAAGTTGGTTTATTTTGTAACGCAGTATATAATTCGTCGAAAGAATTGGCGCTTCTGCCTAAACGTTCTGCGTAGCGACTGAAACCGAAATTTTCATCTACACATTCTACGATATAATCGGAAATATCTTCGAGGTATAATGTTGCCAGGTGCTTCGCCTTATCCTGCGTTCCCATTGCTCCGAATGCCCAATCGAGTTCTTCTAATTGTTCAAAGCGAGCCGCCTGTGGAAGAAAATCATCTCCACAAATTTGCAATGCCAACGTTGGATTTTTACCTTGAAGGAAGGCAATTACCGAATCAATAGTTTTCAGGTATTCATCCTTCAATGCAAAAATGCGTTTGGCATTATCACTTTTTGGTTTCGAACTAGAAACTTCAAACAAATCAGCCAATCCATTTTTTGAAAACAGTTCTAATATTACTTCAATCCCCAAATCTGCTTGTGTGGAGGAGATATTTTTAGTGTTTAAAAATCCTTTTATATACGCTGTTGCCGGATACGGGGTATTCAGTTGAGTAAATGGCGGCGTAATGGCAAAGATTTCGGTTTTCAAAAGATTTGTTTTTCTGCAAAAGTAAAGGAATTTTAGAACTTAGGGATTTATTATAAGTCAAATTTCCAAGGTTTGTGTCCTCACAGAACATTCGATAATTTTTATGTCTGGTTGTTTAAATTCAGATTGAGGAGAAGCTATTGAAATGCTAAAAAAAATTCAGCATGACGATTTGGTTAAGATAGCCATTAAACTAAAACCCAAATCCAAGCGTTTTAAATGGATATCAATACCTTTTCTATCTGAATGAAATATTTTTATTTACTTACTTTTCTTCTAGCAACACATCTTTGTTTCGCTCAAAAAACATTCATTTGCCCTAGAGTGAAGCCGCAAGGCGTTTCTGTTGAGCAACTTACGCCCACAAACTGGACAGTAATTGGAACAGCAAATGGAGATTTAAATCACGATGGTGTTGAGGATATGGCTGTTGTTTTTGAATTTGATAAAAAGATTGATGAGACCAGAACTTACGGGGATAATAATTCGGAAATTATAAAGGAAACGCAGAAACCAAGAATTTTAGTGATTTATTTTAAAGATCACTCTACAGGAAATTTCCGCTTATCTACCCAGAACAATGATTTTATTCTGAGATCTGAAGAAGGCGGTAAACTCGGAGATCCGCTCAATCAAATCGGAATCAAAGATCAGCAGCTCTATTTGCGTTTTCAGGGAGGGGCAGAATGGCGCTGGGAACTGGGCTATACTTTTAAATTCGAAAACAAAGATTGGTTTCTAACCAGTGCAATAAACCTCTATTTTAACCAGAATACCGGCGACATGACTGAACGTGTTTACGATTTTAAAACCCGCGAGTTATTTACTACGGTTGGGAATTTACACAGAAGAGATATCGCGAACCGAAAAACGAGTGAAGTTCTATATTTCTCTCAGTTGAGAACATTTAAAACATTCAAAAAGCCTTGGGCCTGGGAAATAATGCCCAATGTTTATCTATAGGTTTTGCCAAGGGAACAGGCAATAAGTTAGTCAATAGTCGTCATGGAGAGACACGAAGCAATATAATCTATTGCAAAAGTTATAAAGAAGTGCTTCTTCACATTTTATGCAATAGATACATAACAACTTTTTTGCCACGGAAACACAGAATACACGGAGATCTGGCATTTAATAAAACGGTCGTCATTGCGAGGTACGAAGCAATCTTAATGCGCAATGCTTGTAGAAAAGAATATTAGAATTGCTTGATACCTCGCAAAGGCAATAGCTCTAAATATTTTGCGCAATTACGAAGCCACTTGCCCAGGCCCATTGGAAGTTATAACCACCCAGCCAACCCGTAACATCCATGCATTCCCCGCCGAAAAATAAGCCAGGAATCTTTTTACATTCCAAAGTTTTAGAGGAAATTTCATTGGTATCAATTCCGCCACGCATCACTTCGGCTTTATCATAACCTTTATCACCGGCTGGTTTCACTTTAAAGTGATGGATCGTTTGTTCAATTAACTGGATTTCCGCATTCGTTAGGGCCGCAACCGGTTTAGTTAGCGGCAAAAATTTCCCTAAAGCATCAGTAAATTTCTTCGTATAAAAACGGTTTAACAAAGTGGATAAAAGTGTTTTCCCATTTGTTTGGCGTTCCTCAGATAATATTGAAACAATATTTTGACCGGGCAGTAGATTAAGATTTACGCTTTCTCCTCTTCTCCAGAAGGACGAAATCTGTAAAATTGCCGGACCGCTCAAACCCCAATGCGTAAACAATATATTTTCTTCGAAAGAAATTTCATCATTGCTGACTTCGCAAAAAACCGAATTACCAGAAAGCTGGGCAAACCATTCTTCATCTTTACCTGTGATGGTTAAAGGCACCAGCGCTGGTGCTGTTTCTACAATTTTTAAGTCATGCTTCCGGGCAAAACGCAAAGCAAAATCTGTTGCACCCATTTTTTGAATGGGTAAACCTCCAGTAGCCACAACTAGTTTTGCGGCCGTTACCTTGATATTTTTTCCATGTTTCTCATAAGTAATCCTAAAACCATCTGGTAATATTTCAATATCCTTAACGTCGGCATTGCAGCGAATTTCCTGACCAAAATCTTCGCAAATGGATGTAAAAACTTGTACCACATCTTTTGCATTCTTTTCGTCGGGGAACAATTGTCCCAATGTTTTTTCCCTACCATGAATCCCATAAGTTTCGAAAAAACTTACGGTGTCATCGACCGTCCATTGCGTAAAAGCCGATTTAATAAAGTGGGGGTTTGCAGAAATAAATTGTTCTGCTGAAGCAAACTGGTTGGTATAATTGCAACGACCGCCACCAGAAATCAAAATCTTGGCACCTGGTTTTTCATTCTTTTCCAGTACAATTACTTTCTTCCCCAGATAGCCCGCTTGTACCGCACACATTAACCCGCAAGCACCTGCACCAATAATTATTGCCTCTGCATCCATTATGGCAAAGTTATAAGTTTTAACTATAACGTTGTAGTTTTTACCACAGATGGACACAGATAAACACGGATTTATTATCTGTGTCCATCCTTTCTATCTGTGGTTAAATGATTTCACAAAATCCCAATTGGCGTTTTATTTTTTGCTATTTTTGCGATTCAAAAAATCTACTTTATTAATGGCAAAACAGATTAGCGAATTAAAGTTAGGTATTCTTGGTGGCGGTCAGTTGGGCAGAATGCTCATTCAGCAAGCCATTAACTATAACGTTACCTCTTTAGTTTTAGACCCTGACCCTGATGCTCCTTGCAAACACATTGCAAATTATTTTGAAAACGGTTCGATTACCGATTTTGACACCGTTTATAACTTTGGAAAGAAAGCCGATATTATTACCATAGAAATTGAAAAGGTAAATATTGATGCTTTGGAACAACTGGAAAAAGAAGGCAAGCAAGTTTTTCCACAGTCAAGGGTAATTCGTTTAATTCAGGATAAAGGCGTACAAAAGCAGTTTTTTAAAGAGAACGATATTCCTACCTCTCCTTTTCATATCGCAAATACCAAAGAGGATATGTTAAATAGTGCGATCCCCTATCCTTATATTTTAAAGTTGCGTAAAGATGGCTACGACGGCAAAGGGGTGATGAAAATTAATGGTGCTGCCGATTTAGATAAGGCCTTTGATGCACCATGTATTGTAGAAAAATTGGTTGATTTTGAAAAGGAAGTTGCCGTGATTGTTGCCCGAAATTCAAATGGCGACATGAAAACCTTCCCAATGGTGGAGATGGAATTTAATCCTGAAGCCAATTTAGTTGAGTTTCTTATTTCGCCCTCAACTTTTGCAGAAAGCCTGCAACAAAAAGCTGAAAACATCGCAAAAAGTATCGCTTCTGCAATGAATATTACTGGTATTTTGGCAGTAGAAATGTTTGTTTGTAGTGATGGTGAACTTTTGGTAAACGAAGTGGCGCCGCGTCCACACAATAGCGGGCACCAAACAATTGAAGGCAATTACGTTTCTCAATTTGAACAACATTTGCGCTCAATTTATAATTTGCCGCTTGGCGATACCACAAGCATTACCAATGCAGTGATGATTAATTTGCTTGGTGAAAAAGGCTCGGAAGGTGTAGCTAAGTATGAAAATCTGGAGAAGATTTTGGCCATTGATGGCGTTTTCGTCCATCTTTACGGTAAAAAATATACCAAACCGTTTCGCAAAATGGGCCATGTAACTATTGTTGATATCGATAGAGATAAAGCTATTGAAAAAGCTAGATATGTACAGAAAACATTGAAGGTGATTGCGTAGAAGATTAAAGAGTAAGGAACAAAGACTAAAGATTTTAAAGTTAAAACACAAAAAATGAGTGCGAGAGTTGGAATAATTATGGGCAGCAAATCTGATTTGCCTGTTATGCAAGATGCTGCTGATATATTAAAAGAATTCGGAATTGAATATGAAATTACCGTAGTTTCTGCACATAGAACTCCTGAACGCATGTTCGATTATGCAAAAGAGGCACAAGCACGGGGTTTAAAAGTGATTATTGCTGGTGCCGGCGGTGCTGCACATTTACCTGGAATGGTAGCATCGATCACAACTTTACCTGTAATTGGTGTGCCTGTAAAATCATCCAATTCTATTGATGGATGGGATAGTATTTTATCAATCCTACAAATGCCAAACGGTATTCCCGTGGCTACGGTTGCATTAAATTCGGCGAAAAATGCAGGTTTATTGGCTGCTCAGATTTTAGCTACAGCTGATGAATCGCTGACTGTAAAAATGCAGGATTATAAAGATGGGCTTAGAAGAAAGGTAGAAGAAAGTGCTGCTGAAATGAGCGGACTATAAATATCTGGTTGAGCTTGTCGAGGCTCAATATCCTTCGACAAGCTCAATATTAATTTAAACTGGGATCTATTGGAAAATTGCTTACGTGGGCATATTTTGGGCCTAGGTTTACAATTACATCTCTCCAAAGTTTTTCTTCATCATTGCCGAAAATAATTTCAGGATGTGAGATGTCGCTCACCATCCAGGCATTCTGCTCCAGCTCTCTTGCTAATTGTCCGTTATCCCAACCTGAGTAACCCATAAAAAACTTAATCTCGCTTTCATCAATCGCATTGTTGTTGATTAAAATTTTTAGTGTTTCAAAATTGCCTCCCCAATAAATACCATTGCCAATTTCTTCACCACTTTGCAACTTATCATAAGCCCGGTGAATGAAGTGCAAAGTATCTGCGGCAACTGGCCCACCAAAATAGATGTGGTTATTGGCCTCCCATAAATCTTGAATCACATCTTTAACCAGCAAGTTTCCCATCTGATTTAAAATATAGCCAACTGTTCCATCTTCTCCGTGCTCGGTTAATAACACCACCGAACGTTTAAAATTGGGATCAGCCATAAAGGGTTCAGAAATTAATAATCTTCCGGTTTTCGGTTTTATATTGTTCAGCATCACGATAATCATTTGAAGCACCATAAAAGATGCCTATTTTTGTTCTATGCAAGTTACAAACGAATTTCTACAAAACCTGCGCCAAGATTATAAAAGCGCCACGTTAGATGAAGCTGACGTAGATAACAATCCTATTACGCAATTTCAAAAGTGGTTTGAAAATGCTGTTGAAGCACAAGTTTATGAACCAAATGTGATGACATTGGCCACAGCTGACAAAGCCGGCCGACCAGATGCCAGGATTGTGTTACTAAAAGGCGTTGATGAAAATGGTTTCAGATTTTTCACTAACTATTTAAGTGCCAAGGGTAAGGAGTTGAAACGTAACCCCTACGCGGCATTGGTTTTCTTCTGGCCAGATTTAGAACGCCAGGTTAGAATTGAAGGCACGGTAGAAAAACTAGATAAAGAAACCTCTGAAGAATATTTTGTAACCAGGCCAGTAGCCAGTCAGATTGGTGCGGTAGCCTCTCCACAAAGTCAGGTTATTCCCGACAGAAAATTTTTAGAAGAAAAGTTTGAAGAGCTGAAAGAAAAAAGCGAGGGTAAAAGCATCGCCAAGCCGGCACACTGGGGGGGTTACATTGTAAAGCCAACTCGCATAGAATTTTGGCAAGGTCGCCGAAGCAGGTTGCACGATCGAATTAATTTTGAACTTGTTAAGGGTAGCTGGGTTAAAAGCAGGTTAGCGCCATAAAGTATTTTCAAATAAATAGAGATCTGCTATCCAGCCAGATCTCTATTTTAACTAATCATTAACTAACCTAAATGATACTAGGAAGTGCTGTTATAAAGACGTCATTGAAAAATTGACGATTATTTTCTTTCATTATCAAGCAATCATAAAGCGTTTTTGTTTTCCTGTTCAATCAGATTTTTGTCAGAAATAAGATGCAAATCTATATCGAAAAACATAAGTGTTCTGTAACCAGCAAGATACTTTCAGCAATAGTAATATCTTTGGAAACTTCGAAAATAAAACATTACAGAAACCCCTAACCAAAATTTTAATGATAAAGAATATTTCAGTTATAGGATCGGGAACTATGGGCAATGGAATTGCACATGTGTTTGCTCAATTTAATTACTCGGTTAGTTTGGTAGATATTAATCAGACAGCCCTCGATCAAGCCACACAAACCATTACTAAAAATTTAGACAGGCAGGTTGCGAAAGGACTAATTACTGAAGATCAAAAAACACTAACACTAAAGAACATTTCTACTTTCACGTCGATAAAAGAAGGCGTTAAACATGCTGATTTAATAGTTGAGGCAGCTACGGAAAATATAGAATTAAAGCTTCAAATTTTTAAAGATCTGGATGATGCAGCACCAGAAAATGCTATCCTGGCTTCCAACACATCATCTATTTCAATTACTAAAATCGCTGCAGCCACCAATCGTGGAGATAAAGTAATTGGTATGCATTTTATGAACCCAGTGCCGGTGATGAAATTGGTTGAGGTGATTCGGGGATATCAAACCAGCGATGAAACTACGGAAACGATTATGTCGCTTTCTAAAAGCCTGGAAAAAACGCCTGTTGAAGTGAATGATTATCCGGGTTTTGTAGCCAATAGAATTTTGATGCCGCTGATTAACGAAGCCATATACACCTTATACGAAGGCGTCGCTGGTGTTTACGAAATCGATACTGTAATGAAATTAGGAATGGCTCACCCTATGGGTCCATTGCAACTGGCTGATTTTATAGGTTTAGACGTATGTTTAGCAATATTAAAAGTTCTTCATGATGGATTTGGAAATGCTAAATATGCTCCTTGTCCGTTATTGGTTAATATGGTTGCTGCCGGAAAAAAAGGTGCAAAATCGGGTGAAGGTTTTTATAAATATATAGCTGGATCAAAAGAGCTGGTGGTGGCCGATAAATTCAAATAATCCTAATTTTTTTAGCATTTAATTTTATATTTGCTGTATGAACGAAAATCTTGATCCAGACGCAAGCAGCTTAAGTCCTACGGACAAAGATATTGAACGGGTATTAAGACCACAGGCTTTTGAAGATTTTACCGGGCAAGAGAAAGTGATGGAAAACCTTCGAATTTTTGTTCAGGCTGCAAAACTTCGTGGCGAAGCCCTTGATCACGTTTTATTACACGGGCCTCCAGGATTGGGAAAAACCACACTATCTTATATCATCGCCAATGAGATGGGTGCTGGCATTAAGGTAACTTCTGGTCCCGTATTGGATAAACCCGGCGATTTGGCGGGTTTGCTAACAGGTTTAGATACAGGCGATATTCTTTTCATTGATGAAATCCATCGCCTATCACCTTTGGTTGAAGAGTATCTCTATTCTGCCATGGAGGATTTTAAAATCGACATTATGCTCGAAACCGGGCCCAATGCCCGTTCGGTGCAAATTTCGCTCAATCCGTTTACGCTCGTTGGCGCAACAACCCGTTCAGGTTTGTTAACCGCACCACTACGGGCTCGTTTCGGTATCAATTGTCGTTTGGCTTATTATGATGCAAAGCTTTTGACTACAATCGTACTTCGTTCTTCTGATATTCTTAATACACCAATTGACGACGAAGGCGCTTATGAAATTGCCCGTCGTAGTCGTGGAACGCCCCGTATTGCAAACGCACTTTTGCGTAGAACTAGAGATTTTGCACAAATAAAAGGAAATGGAAATATCGATCCTGAAATAGCAAACTATGCCTTAAATGCTTTAAATGTTGATGAACATGGTTTAGATGAAATGGATAACAAAATCCTATCTACGATCATTGATAAATTTAAAGGAGGCCCAGTGGGTTTAAAAACTATAGCTACTGCAGTTGGAGAAGATGAAGGCACAATTGAAGAAGTTTACGAACCTTTTTTAATCCAGGAAGGTTACATTATGCGTACCTCCCGGGGAAGGGAAGTGACGGAAGCTGCTTACAAACATTTGAAAAAGAATTATCCTGGGCAAACTGGAAAGTTGTTTTAAGGTAGGCTCCCGCAGATTTAAATAGATAAATACGGAGATTTAAACTGAAATTTTGAGCCTCAACGTGTGAGTGTCAAAGTTTGATCTTTTTATATCTGCGCATCTTATCAGCGAAATTCAGCGGGAACGAAATAGATACATTAGAGCCTATTAACTTTTCGAAAAATGCTATCTGCTATATTGTCTGTATCAAAATTCACAAGTAAACCCAATTTCAATCCAGACAATTTAAGGTAAGTCAACAATTGTTTGTGATGAACATTTGCAATCATCTCAACAGATTTGATTTCAACAATAACCTTTTGCCCTACAATCAAATCAAGCCGATAACCAACACCGATTTTTAAATCTTCATAAATTAGAGGCAATGCGACCTGACTCTGCACTTCCAACTCCTCTTTTAAAAGTTCGTATTTTAATGCTACTTCATAAGCCGACTCCAACAAACCTGGACCTAAAGCATTATAAACTTTGAATATACAACCTCGAATAACATATGATAATTCATTTTCTGTCATTTATAAACTTAGGAAATATTCCTTAAAAGAGTATCTTCAAAAACTATTGGCTTCCAATTTACAAAAACATTAAACTAACTTTTCTGTTCCTTATCTATAAAACCAACAAATTATGAATATCGAATTACGTAAGCTCACGCTTGAAGATTATGCCGATTTAAAAGAATCAATGTTACAAGCCTACGATAGCATGGGAGGTTCAATCTGGCCAAAATCAAGCATTGCTAAATTATTAAGTATCTTCCCCGAAGGACAGCTTTGTATTGCTGTCGATGATAAAGTAGTAGCTTGTTCACTTTCAATTATTGTAGAGTACGACGAATATGGCGATAGACATACTTACAAACTAATTACCGGCGATTACTCTTTCAGCACTCACGATGCTAATGGTGATACACTATATGGAATTGAAATATTTGTTCACCCTGAATTTAGAGGTTTAAGATTAGGACGCAGACTATATGAAGCACGTAAAGAGCTTTGCGAGAGCTTAAATTTAAAAAGCATTATCGCTGGTGGGAGAATTCCTGGTTACCATACCTATTCAGAAACTTTAACGCCAAGGCAATACATCGATAAAGTAAAGGCTAAGGAAATCTATGATCCTACCCTAACCTTTCAAATCTCTAATGATTTTCACGTTAGAAAAGTATTGAAAAATTATCTTCCCGGCGATAAAGAGTCGAAAGAATATGCAACGTTAATTGAGTGGAACAACATCTATTATCAGGGTATCGATGCTTCCGCCCGTTCAGCAATGACCATTCGCTTAGGTTTGGTGCAGTGGGAAATGCGTTTGTTTCCAGATATGGACGTTTTTTATGAGCAAGTGGAATTTTTTGTCGATGCGTTAAGTGGTTACAAATCCGATTTCATTATGTTCCCGGAGTTATTTAATACACCATTGCTACAGCCTTACAACCATCTTCCAGAAATTGAAGCCATGCGTAAACTGGCAGAGAAAACTCAGGAAATTGTGGACAGAATGCATGAGTATGCACTAAGCTACAATGTGAATATTATTACCGGAAGCATGCCCTTACTTGACGGAGGAAAACTTTATAATGCTACATACTTATGCCATAGAACGGGAAAAATCGATGAGTATAGAAAGATTCACATCACCCCCAACGAACAAAAATATTATGGAATGATTGGTGGCGACAAGGTGCAGGTGTTTGATACCGACTGTGGTAAAATCGGCATTTTAATTTGTTATGACGTAGAATTTCCTGAGTTAAGCCGCATTTATGCCGATCAAGGCATGCAGATTTTGTTCGTACCTTTCTTAACTGATACACAAAATGGCTATACCCGGGTACGTCATTGTGCACAGGCAAGAGCAATAGAAAATGAATGTTATGTTGCCATTGCGGGCTGCGTAGGCAATTTACCAAAGGTGAACAATATGGATATTCAATTTGCACAATCTGCTGTTTTCACCCCTTCTGATTTCGCTTTTCCCACCAATGCAGTGAAAGCAGAGGCCACTCCAAACACGGAAATGGTTTTGGTGGTCGATGTAGATTTGCATCTTCTTGACGAATTGCACCATTATGGAACAGTTAAAGTGTTAAAAGACAGACGAAATGACTTGTATCAGGTAAAACTGCTTAAATAGTTTTTGAAGCGCAAGTATCTGCAGCTCATAAAATTTGTTCCCGCCTTTTTCTAAATCCCGATCCTTAGGTGCTCACTGATCGTTTGATGAATCGGGATATCGCTTTCAGTCGGGGCTAATTACCTAAACCAGAAGTTATTTAAACAAAAAAACGCCGGTCGCATCAACAACCGGCGTTCAATTATAATCTAAAGCTAATTACTTTTTCATTGCAAACCATACTATCAATCCGATAATAACTGCTATTGGGATGATCCATTTTAAAACAGAACCTGCTCCATTTTCGTCACGCTCTGTAACTGCAGGTTGTGCTGGTCCTGGATCTTCTTTATGGTTTTCGTAATCTTGTTCTATCGGTTTAGGAGCTTCTCCCGATTCCGTATGTTTTGGATCTATGTTTTCCATTTATGTTGTGAGTTAAGTTCCTTTTAATCCAATTCATCGAATTTTGAAGAACTGCAATTAATTAATTTAGTTTTCTGTAGATAGAACAAGTGATTGTTAAAAAGGTTTTGCTTCCTAAGCCTTATCTTTGTATTTCGTGTTTAGTAATACTGCAAAATATAGCCAACAAATTAAAGATGAAGCCCTTCGTTTGGGATTTTTGTCTTGCGGCATTTCAAAAGCAGAATTTTTAGAAGAAGAAGCACCCAGACTGGAAAAATGGTTAGCTCAAAACCATCACGGCGAAATGAAATACATGGAAAACTATTTCGATAAACGTCTTGATCCCCGCCTCCTGGTTGATGATGCAAAGTCAGTAATCTCTTTATCGTTAAATTATTATACTGATGAAAAACAGGTAGATCCGGAGGCGCCAAAAATTTCAAAATATGCCTTTGGGCAAGATTACCATCATGTGATAAAAGATAAATTGAAATCACTTTTACAATTTATTCACGAGCATATTGGAGAGGTTTCAGGAAGAGCTTTCGTAGATTCGGCTCCGGTTTTAGACCGTGCCTGGGCAAAAAAATCAGGTATTGGATGGATTGGTAAAAACTCAAATTTAATCAGCAAAAAAGAAGGGTCTTTTTTCTTTTTGGCAGAGTTGGTCGTCGATCTAGAGTTGGATTATGATCATGCGTTCCAAACTGACCATTGCGGCACCTGCACCCGTTGCTTAGATGCTTGCCCCACTGATGCGATTATTGCACCACAAGTGGTAGACGGAACCAAATGTATTTCTTACCTCACTATAGAATTGAAAAATGAAATCCCAACTGAATTTAAGGATAAAATGAGCAATTGGGCATTTGGATGTGATATTTGCCAGGACGTTTGCCCATGGAACCGGTTTTCGAAAGTACATAACGAACCTGCTTTCGAACCTGAAAACGGCTTGTTGGATTTAACAAAGGAAGATCTTATCGAAATAACCGACGAAGTTTTTAAAAAGGTTTTTAAAGGGTCGGCTGTTAAACGCACCAAACTTGTTGGCCTGAAAAGGAATATAGATTTTTTACAATCTTAGGCTTCCCCCATTAAAAATTGGGCTTTCAAAAAAAAATGGAGAAACCTTTAAAACTTGTCGCCAAATTCTAAAAATTTCTCCGCTCTTCTAACAGATATGAAAACGATCTATCCTGGAATAAATCCTTCAGCTTTTTCTAAAACGGCTGTTAAACCAGCAGGATTTTTACCTCCGGCAGTGGCATAAAAAGGCTGACCACCGCCACCACCTTGAATTTCTTTACCCAGCTCCCGCACAATATTCGAGGCATTCATTCCTTTTTTCACTAAATCATCTGAAAGCATGACCGTTATTCCAGGTTTTCCTTCAATTTCTGTAGTGAAAACCAGAAACAGATTATCAATCATATCTTTCAATGAAAAAGCAAGGTTTTTAATAGCATCGGCGCTTTGTAGGTCGATGTGTCTCACAATTAAATTAACGCCATTTATTCCACGAACGTGATGAACAATTTCGTGTTTCAAAGCGCCCACACGTTCTAAAGTGGATTTTTCGATCTCTTTTTTAAGCTTTGCATTTTCATCAAGCAAGGCTTGAACCGATGCAGATAAGTCTTTAGATCCGTTTAGCAATGCTTTCAAATGGCCAAGTTCTTTACGTTGATAAAGGAAATACTGTTCTGCTTTATCTGCAGTAATTGCCTCAATTCTGCGTACTCCAGCTGCAACAGCACTTTCAGAAATGATCTTGAAAGATCCGATTTGACCTGTTGCCTTTACATGCGTGCCACCGCAAAGCTCTTTCGAAAAATGGTCATCGAAGGTAATCATACGAACGAAATCGCCGTATTTTTCGCCGAACAACGCAGTTACCCCGCTTTCAATCGCATCTTGATAAGGCACATTTCTTTGCTCTTTTAATTTAATGTTCTGTCTGATCTTCTGATTTACAATTACCTCAATCTGAGCCAATTCTTCATCTGTTACTTTAGCGAAATGAGAAAAATCGAAACGTAGATAATCGGGATTTACCAATGAACCTTTTTGATTAACATGTTTACCCAATACTTGCTTTAAAGCAGCATGCAACAAATGTGTAGCCGAGTGATTATCCTCCGTCAGAATGCGTTTATCTTCATCAACAACTGCCCAAAATTTACCTTCCAGGTTGTCAGGAAGCAAATCTGTAAAGTGTACCGTTAAGCCATTTTCTTTTTTAGTATCTGTTATATCAACCCAAAATTGGCGACTGTGATCCTCTAAACGACCGGTATCTCCCACCTGACCACCACTTTCGGCATAGAAAGGTGTCTGCCGCAAAACAATTTGATATTGCTCTTTTCCTTTAGCTTTAACCTTACGGTATTTTAAAATTTCAGTTTCAATTTCCAGATCGTCATAACCCACAAATTCGCTTTGGTCATCGGCGTTTACGATAATCCAATCGCTTGTATCGATTGCAGTAGCAGCACGACTATCATCTTTTTGTTTTTGAAGCGCTTGCTCATATCCAGCTAAATCAACACTCCAACCTTTTTCCCTAGCCATTAATTCTGTTAAATCGATAGGAAAGCCGAAGGTATCAGATAATTCAAAAGCGAAATTTCCTTCTACTAAATTATTGGCTGCCTGATATCTTTCGAAACGTTGAATACCAGTAGATAAAGTTCTTAAAAACGAAACCTCTTCTTCCAGTACAACTTTCTGAACGAAATCCTGTTGTGAAATCAATTCATCGAAAACACCATTAAACTGTTCGGCTAATAATGGAACCAGCTGATTTAAAAATGGCTCTTTGAAGTTTAAGAAAGTATAGGCATAACGCACAGCACGGCGTAAAATTCTGCGAATAACATAACCTGCTTTGTTATTTGATGGCAACTGTCCATCTGCAATTACAAACGAAATGGCACGAATGTGATCGGCCATTACACGCATGGCAATGTCAGTTTTTTCGTCAGTACCATATTTAATCTGCGATTTCTCAGCAATAAACTGAATCATCGGTTGGAAAACATCAGTATCGTAGTTTGAAGTTTTCTCCTGTAATACCCGCACCAAACGCTCGAAACCCATTCCAGTATCAACGTGTTTGGCCGGTAAACTTTGCAACGAACCATCTTTTAAACGGTTAAATTGCATAAATACATTATTCCATATTTCGATTACCTGCGGATGATCGGCATTTACCAATGTGGCACCATTAACTAAAGCTTTTTCCTCATCAGTACGGCAGTCTACGTGGATTTCAGAACAAGGACCACAAGGACCTGTATCGCCCATTTCCCAGAAATTATCTTTTTTATTTCCAGGTAAAATATGGCTTTCATCCACATATTGCTTCCAAAGGTCATAAGCTTCCTGATCTTTCTCTAACCCCTCCTTTTCATCACCCTCAAAATAAGTAACGTATAATTTCTCTTTCGGAATTTTGTAAACTTCAGTCAATAACTCCCAGCTCCAGGCAATTGCATCTTTCTTAAAGTAGTCGCCAAAACTCCAGTTGCCCAACATTTCGAACATCGTGTGGTGATAAGTATCAATACCCACTTCTTCCAAATCGTTGTGTTTTCCAGATACACGCAAACAGCGTTGAGTATCAGCAACTCTCGAATATTTTATAGCAGCCTCACCCAAAAACAAATCTTTAAATTGATTCATTCCGGCATTGGTGAACATCAAAGTTGGGTCGTTTTTCACAACAATTGGCGCCGATGGAACGATATGATGTTGTTTCTGTTCGAAAAAATTTAGGAAGGCTTGTCTAATTTCTTTAGCTGTCATTACTTTATGATTGGAGGAACAAAATTAAAATTTTATTGCGTTAATAAGGAAAAATCGCACTACATTTGAATACTTTAATTAATCGTTGTAATACCCTAATAATCAAGCACAATTTATGCCCTATAAAGAAAGAGAGATTAATAAAATGTATTATACCATGGGTGAAGTGACTGAAATGTTTAATGTGAACGCTTCACAAATCCGTTTTTACGAAAAGGAATTCGACATTCTTCAACCCAAGAAAAACAAAAAGGGCAACCGATTATTTACTCCTGAAGATATTGAAAACCTAAAGATTATTTTCAACCTTGTTGATGAAAAAGGTTTCACTTTAAAGGGAGCAAAAGAGCATTTAAAAAATAATAAAGGCGATGTTAAAGAGAATCAAAGAATTATTGATTCATTAGAAAAACTAAAGGGATTTCTAGTCAACCTAGCACGGGAGTTGTAAAAACAGTTTTTGTTCGAAATTCTAGCCAAGACACATCTTTATCATTACCGTTGAAAATTCGCTAAAATCATTTCTCATTAAAGTATTGGTCAAATAGACGCCAAAAACATTTTTACAATGTAATATTTGGCGTACAAGTTTTCAAATGACCTAAAAATTTCCAATTTTAGGAGATTAAATCACCACCAACAAATTAATTCATTTCAAAAAATGCAAAAAAGACTAACTATTATTCTGTTTTTCGTTGTCGGCATTGCCTATGCTCAGAAAAAACCATTAGATCATAGTGTTTATGATAAATGGGAGTCAATAGGTACCAAGCAATTATCAAACAACGGTACTTGGGCAATGTATAGTGTGTTGCAGCAAGAGGGCGATGCGCAACTTTATATTACCAATATCAAAACAAACGCTAAAATAAATGTCCCTCGCGGAATGAATTCACAATTTAGCAATGACTCTAAATTTGCTGTTTTCAATATCCGTCCATTAAACAAAGATTTACGCCAGGCAAAAATAAAGAAAAAAAAACCTGATGAAATGCCCAAGGATTCTTTAGGTATTGCAAACTTGACCACAAATGCAATTACCAAAGTGCCTCGTGTAAAATCGTTTAAATTTCCTGAAGATGGCAATGGCTTTATGGCTTACTTAACTGAAAAACCAGACACGGCAAAAAAAACACCAGCTAAGCCTGTTGAAAAGAAAGATTCGGAAATAGATTTTGCTGATGATGAACCAGCTGGTAAAGGAAAAACAGAAGAAGGAACTGATCTTATTGTTAAAAATTTACTAACCGGAACCGATAAAACCTATAAATATGTGACTGATTATTCCTTTAGTAAAGATGGAAAACAATTGGTTTTTGCTTGCAGCGGATCTAAGAAGGATAAAACGGCTCCTCAAGGCGTGTTCCTATTAAATACCGAAAAAGGAACCCTTAAAACGTTGATCAAGGGAAAAGGCAGTTTTAAAAATTTTGCCTTCGATGATGAAAGTGAGCACTTAGCGTTTGTTGGCGAGCAGGATCCAGAGAAAAAGGAAATTAAAAATTACAATGTTTATTACAACTCTTTAACATTAGATACCGCACAAACCATTGTAGATTATGATATGCCAGGTTTACCCGCAAAATGGTCGGTTAACGGCGATGGCAGGGTGACTTTTAGTAAAGATGGTAAGAAATTATTTTTTGGCATCTCTCCTATTAAAAAGCCAAAAGATACGACTATCGTAGATTTTGAAGTGGCTAAAGTTGACGTATGGAATTATAAGGACGATTACTTGCAGCCAATGCAATTGAAAAATGCAGATCGCGATAGCAAAAAAAGTTATTTATCAGTTATTGACGTTTATAGCAGCGATCCAAAAGCAATCCCGTTAACAGATTTGAGTTTACCTGACGCTAACATGGTTGCAGAAGGCGATGCAAACTTCGTTTTGGCATCTACAGATTTCGGGCGTAGAATCGAATCGCAATGGAGTGGTGCAACATCGAAAGATTATTATTTAGTGGATACTAAAAATGGCCAACGCAAAAAGATCATCAGCGAATTAAATGGCTATGCCATGGCTTCTCCGGGTGGTAATTACATTTTGTATTTCGATAGAAAAAACGGTAATTGGTACACTTACGCTGTAGCAACCGGCAAAATTGTAGCCTTAACAGAAAGCTTAAACGTAAAATTTGTTGATGAGGACAACGATGTTCCAGATCTTCCATCCGCTTACGGAGTTGCCACCTGGACAGAAGGCGACAAAGCAGTTTTATTAAATGATCGATATGACATTTGGTCGTTTTCTCCAGATGGAAAATCGCCTGCTAAAAATATTACTGCTGGTTTCGGTAGAGCAAATAAAATCACCTTCCGTTATGAACGCGTTGAACAAGATAATAATCCCTTCAATCGCATGATGGATAATAAGTTTGTTAAAGCGAACGAATTGGTTTGGTTAGATGGATTTAATAACGTGACTAAAGAAAATGGTTTCTACAGAACGAATGTAGGTTCGGCAAAAGCACCAGAATTGGTGGTCATGGCAAAATATAAATACTCGAATTTGGTCAAAGCCAAAGATGTGGATGTTTATATTTATGATAAAGCAAACTACACGGAATCGCCAAATGTTTATGTTACGAATGATTTTAAAACAGAAACAAAATTAAGCAATACCAATCCTCAACAGCAAAATTACAATTGGGGTACTGCAGAGTTGGTTAAATGGACCACACCAAAAGGATATAAGGCCGAGGGTATTTTGTACAAACCAGAAAACTTTGATCCGAATAAAAAATATCCAATGATTGCTTATTTCTACGAAAAGCTTTCTGATGGATTGTACACTTATCAGGCTCCAGCGCCTACCCCTTCAAGATTAAACATTTCTTTCTTTGTGAGTAATGGGTATTTGGTTTTCGCTCCAGATATTAGTTACGAAACTGGTCATCCAGGTCAATCGGCAGTCGAATTTATCAACTCGGGCGTAGAGAGTTTAAAGAAAAACAGTTGGGTTGATGGAACAAAAATTGGTATTCAAGGACAAAGCTGGGGTGGTTATCAGGTAGCTTATTTAATTACTCAAAATGATATGTATGCTGCAGCTTGGGCAGGAGCACCAGTGGTAAATATGACCTCGGCTTACGGCGGTATTCGTTGGGAAAGCGGGATGAACCGTCAGTTTCAATATGAGAAAACACAAAGTAGAATTGGTGCAACCCTTTGGGAGAAGCCAGAATTATACACCGAAAACTCCCCTCTATTTATGTTTCCAAAGGTAAATACACCAGTGGTGGTAATGGCCAATGATGCCGATGGAGCGGTGCCTTGGTACCAGGGAATAGAAATGTTTACTGGCTTACGCCGATTGGGCAAACCAGTTTGGATGTTAAACTATAATGGGGAAGCACATAATTTAGTTCAACGCCAAAATCGTAAAGATATTCAAATTCGTGAACAACAGTTTTTCGATTATTATTTAAAAGGTGCAAAAGCGCCTGCCTGGATGACCAGTGGAATCCCGGCAACTGAAAAAGGAAAAATATGGGGTTTCGAGTTAACTGATGACAAACCTTAGCTAGTACAGAGTTTAAAGTCTGAAGTCCATAGTCTTTAGTTTTATACTAGGAACTATGGACTTTTTTGATTTCATAATTTGTAAACTTAAGACTGAATACGTATGACTGCAGACTTTGGACTTGGCCATGGATTTACAAACTAAAACCCCTATTTTACACCAGTTAAAAAACTAAACAACCCTAATGGCATTAAGTAGAATTTGGTCTGGATTTATTGTTATCGCAATTTTAGTAGCGGCGGTAAAGTGCTTCTTTTTCGGACAAACTGAAATTTTTAGTTGGATGGTGATTGGTAAGGCAGATGATCCAACCAACCTCACGAAAGTTAATGGCATCATCGAAACCTGCTGGACATCAGTAGAGTTGTGCCTTAAATTAATTGGAATTCTAGCCTTATTTATGGGCTTTATGAGCATTGCTGAACGTGCTGGCGGAATTCGCTTATTATCAAGAATTGTGGGTCCTTTTTTCTCAAAACTTTTCCCAGAAATCCCTAAAGGTCACCCTTCAATGGGGCACATGATCATGAATTTTTCTGCAAATTTATTGGGATTAGACAATGCTGCAACCCCATTTGGTTTAAAAGCGATGGAAAGTCTTCAAGAATTAAACCCGAGTAAAGACACTGCATCAAATGCTCAAATTATGTTCTTGTGCCTGCATGCAGCGGGTTTAAGTTTAATTCCCGTGAGTGTAATAGCGATACGTGCTTCGCAAAATGCTTCTGATCCTACTGACGTTTTTATCCCATGCTTAATTGTAACTTTTGTTGGAACGATGGCAGCCATGTTAATCGTTTCTTTTAAGCAAAAGATCAACTTACTCCAGCCTGTAATTATTGGTTGGGTTTTGAGCATATCTATAGTAATTGCATTGCTTGTTTTGTATGTAACCTCATTAAATGCTGATGGTATTAAATCATTTTCAGGCTTATTAAGCAACGGATTAATTCTATTTGTTTTCTTAGTAATTGTGCTGGGTGGATTATATAAAAAAATCGATGTTTTTGATGCGTTCATTGATGGCGCAAAAAATGGATTCGAAACTGCAGTAAAAATTATCCCTTATCTCGTTGGTATGTTGGTCGCCATCAGTATGTTGCGTACCAGTGGAACATTTGATGTGGTAATTATGGGTATTAAAAATTTATTCGTAATGCTTGGAGCCGATACCCGTTTTGTAGAGGCGCTGCCAACTGCTTTGATTCGGCCGCTAAGTGGAGGTGCCGCCAGAGGAATGATGGTGGATACAATGACGGCTTATGGTGCCGATTCATTTCCAAGTAAGTTATCTGGTATATTTCAAGGTGCTTCTGATACAACCTTTTATGTCATCGCCGTTTATTTTGGGTCAGTAAGCATCAAAAATACACGCTACGCCGTTGGCGCAATGTTATTGGCAGATTTAGTGGGTGTTTGTACCGCAATTGGCTTGGCTTATTTATTCTTTGGATAGAAAATGTCAGACGTAAAAAATCCCTGCTTTAGAAACTACTTAAGCAGGGATTTTTTTTGAGCATTATTCTGATGGATTGTTAAGAGACTTGCGGACGAGGCGATATCCTGTTGATGATTTCATCGATCGCATCTGGATCAATAGCCACATTTTTAGATGCACACCATTTTTCGTTTTTATTATCTAACCAGATACAAAAAGAATGGTAGCCATCTAAAACAACGGCATAAGTTTCATGAAAATCATCTTGAATACGCATGCAAAATCCTTTAAAAATCTTGCCTCTAACAATGAATTGCAGGGTGGAATAATTTTCTAACATGGCTCATTATATTTTTGGTTAAGTTACAACAATGTATTAATGAGAATGTTTCGCTAATTTAAAGGAATTAACAAATTATTTTAAAGCTTTAAAGAATGTGTTAACCTATGTTTAACATGTTCGAATATCCCTTGGCTATTAAACGTTTTTTTGATGGTAAATATATCTCACATTGTAGATTTAAAATTGTTTTCCCTCGCTTCACAATTGATGTTTCAGCAACAACCTCGTCTCCTTCTTTCGCAGGTGCAAAGTAATCGATATAATTATTTACGGTAGTGTAACGATCATTTAAACCCATAGTGTAAACTGTTGCACCCATTAAATCATCAATAATTCCGGCGGTAACGCCACCATGCAAAATTTGATAAGGATTAGTCATCTCCTTACGAATGGTATATTGACATACTAAAATTCCATTTTCTGCTTTGATTAAAACCGGCGCCAACCAATTCATAAAATTAGAGGGCGAATTAGAAATCACCTTGCCAATAGATTGCCTTAGAAAATTTAATCGTTGCTCACTTATTGATGGTTCCATTTTTATGTAGGTTATATTAAGCTTAGATGGGTGAAGTAAATATAGCAATGGAAATGCGATGTTTAAGGTTGAAAGAACATTTTTTTCTCTCTTCACAAATATTTGAAAAACGTCCTTCCTACATGATCAGTATTACATTTTCAATTCCCTATTTCCTATTCCTCATTTTCCGATCCTCAAAAAGGCAAAATCACTTTAAAGCTCATATTTCTGCCCATATTATATATTCCAGAGCGGCCGTTGGGTGATGATTCATAATACTCGAAATATTTTAACCGATTTAAGTGCGATTGATATGCGATATTAAACACATTATCCACTTGAATAAAAATATCCAATACAGTTCTCCCAGACCTAGCTTTTAAAGAGGAACCAACGCCAGCGTTAATCAAAGTATATCCTTTAGTAAAAGTCTCAGTATCATCAAGTGCATAAAACTTATTTTGATCTGCAAATATTGCAGCATCAATTTTAAAATATGGTTTATCCAAAAAGCCGATACTCTTTTGTGCCGTCAATTTTATTTCAGATCTGATTTGCAATGGTGGAATAAATGGTAAATATTTTGCTGCTTTCCCGTGTAAATTCAATAAAGTTTCATTTTTATTTAAGCCCACTACATAAGCAACACTATTGTTAAAGGTAAACCACTTTAATGTTGATGGGTGTATGTTTACAGCCAACTCAGTGCCATACAAGCGGGCTTTTGATTGCTGATATTGATAAGTTAAATTTCCAGGAACAATAACTACCGGATCTCCGTTCACATCCGTTAAACGCGATTGATAGATGTAGTTTTGAATGTTATTGTTGAATATTTCCATGCTAATATCTATATCTTTTAAATAGGCGATAATGCCAATATCTTGCTGTAGATTAAACTCTGGCTTAAAAGTTCTGTTTCCCAGATAAACAATGTGTGCGCCAGGATCTAAACCATTTGAACCAATTTCAGTAATATTGGGCGCTCTATATCCCCTTGCTAAATTTGCCTTGATTAAAAATTTATCTGATAGATTATAGGTTAATCCTAAACTACCGGAAAAGCCATAATAGTTCTTATTAAATGATGGGAACTGCAAATCAGCGTTGGCATCATTCACATCAGATTTTTGCCCAAAACCAGTTAAAACATTCGTTCCGACATAGAAATTACTCCAATTAATATTTCTCCTATCCATCCTCACGCCTCCTGAAATATCCAATTTCCCAAAAGACTTTTTAGCGAAATAAAATGCTCCGATATCAAACAAGTCATAATCTGGAATAGGGAAATCTGTAGCATCTTTACTGCGATTTGTTTGGTACATCCCATTGATACCTAATGTACTTTCAATTCCGCTAAAATTCGGGAGGTTGTATTTTATATTATAGTTCAAAGTATTCAAAACCACGTATAATCCAGCCTGATTTGGGATAGTTGGATGGTTATATTCTCTTCTTACACTTTGCTGTCCACCAACTAATATGTTTAAATCGCTATTTGCAAACTTAAATTGACTGGCATTATAAAAACGGAAATGCTGAATATGCTGATGTAAAGGATTTATAGTGTAGGTCTTTAAATCACTTGAAGGCACTATCGGTCTGTTTTTAATATCGTCTCCATCATCAAAAATTTGTCTCGTAAATCTACGAGTGGTAGAATCTCTGCTCCCATCCGGAATCTCCATAAGGTTATCGTAGTAAGTGATAGCCGTTTTTGAATAACCCCAGTCTTTATCTACTCTCGCACTTGCGGAAAGATTATATTCTCTAAATGCAGTTCCATAAACATACCCATCAACTTTGTTGTAATAATTATGGGCCGCCTTACCTGTAGCACGTAAAGTATATTTCCAATCATTTTTAATGTAAGCTAAACCCAGTGACGAACCAAACATTCCATTATTGCTTTGAAAGTTAGTGGTAAAATCGCCTTTCAACTTGCCATCTTCGAAATTTGGCGTATAGGGAATCATGTTAATTACCCCTGCCAATGCATCAGATCCGTAGGTTAAACTAGCTGGACCCTTCACCACTTCAGCCCTTACAATTCCATACTCATCTACCTCAATTCCATGCTCATCGCCCCATTGCTGGCCTTCCTGACGCAGGCCATCGTACAAAGTCAACACCCGGTTATACCCAAGTCCGCGTATAAATGGTTTAGATACATTTGGCCCTGTTGTAACCGCCGTAACTCCAGGAACGCCCTTTACAATCGCTTCGATTAGGTTTGTATTCACATTCTGATCCATTGTTTTTTTAGATAAGACTGCAATTGGCACTGGGCTTTTTCTTAGCGATGTTGCTCGGTTTACACCTGTTATCACCACATCGTTAAGGTTCGATTCAGTCTCCGATATTTCTGCATTTAAATGCAGTGTATCATTCTGCACTTGGGCTTTTATCCGCTTGGATTGATAATTGATCCCCGAAAACTGCAGTTCAACTGGACCACTTTGAACATTGCTAATCTGATACCAACCCGCTTGATCGGTTTTTGTGGATTTGTTGGTTCCAACAATTTTCACATTGATATTCTCCTGTACTTTTCCTTTTGACGAAACCTTACCTGTGATTACATTTTGGGAATAGCTATTGGACGACGTGCAAGCAATTAAAATAAGTAGTATGGCTATTTTCATGAAATGATATTATCTAAATATATTTTTAGACAAATCTAAATTTATTTTTAAATATATCAAATAATAAATTTTGACAAACGAACGTCGAAGCAATTATCATGAAAATGCAATTTAGTTGCAAAAATAATAAATGCAACATAATTGCTTTTATATTTGACTAGTAAACTTATTCTGATGAAAAATTTTAAAACGATAAATCTTGATAAACTGGGAATAACCGCGTCTACTGCCTGCGCTATTCATTGTGCACTTCTGCCATTTGTATTTACGCTTCTACCCTTGTGGGGATTAGAGTTCTTAGCCACTCCAGCATTAGAAATTTCGATGATTCTTCTTTCCCTCCTTATTGGCGTATGGGCTTTAAGCACATCCTATCGAAAAGTTCATCATAACTTCTATCCGATGGTAATTTTAGGACTCGGTTTTGGCGCCATACTTTTTGGGCATTTCTCAGGCATCGAAACATTAGAACCCATTTTAATTCCGCTTGGCGGATTTACAATTGCTGGAGCACATTTCTTCAACCTAAAACTGTCAAAAAGCTGTAAGCACATCCATCAATAAAACAATCAATTATATTTTAACTATCCTATTCAAACAATTTACCTACTAGAAAAGGATTATATATTTGTACCATGCAAAGAAAAATTAAACTACTTTTTGTTGCTGCACTTTCTTTCATTTGCACCCTAAACCCTGCTTGCAAGCACGGCACCGATAATGCACAAGAACTTTATCGCCGCTACGCAATCAAAAACATTCAGGTAATAAAAAAATCAAAATAAATATGATCAGTATTCAATCGCTAACCCACAACTACCATAACGGCCCTACTTTAAAATTTCCAGATTGGGAAATACTTAATGAAGAACAGTGGTTGTTATTAGGTGCATCGGGAAGTGGGAAAAGCACATTGTTAAACATCATTTCAGGTTTACTGAAACCAGAAAATGGCAAAATAAAATTAAACGAGACTGATATTTACAGCCTATCTCAAAAAGAAATGGATCGTTTCAGAGGACAAAATATTGGCATTGTATTTCAAAAACCTCACTTAATTAAAAGCTTAAATATATTCGACAATGTGGCCCTGGCTTCCTCTTTGGCGGGAGTAAAAGTTAATCAATCAAGGGTAATGGATCTGCTTTCTTCTTTGGGTTTAGCAGATAAAACAAAAAACTATCCTGAAGAATTAAGTCAAGGACAACTGCAAAGGGTTTCCATTGCACGGGCATTGGTTAACAAACCCGCTTTGTTGATTGCTGATGAACCAACATCTAGTTTAGATGATGAAAATGCTGATAATGTACTTAAAATTTTGACTCGACAGGCTGCCGAAAATCACGCTTCGCTGATTATTGCCACACACGATAAAAGAGTAAAAGATAAACTTAACAAGGAATATTTATTGTAATGAACATACTCAAGCTAAGTATAAAAAACCTATTAAGGAATAAGCTCACCACGTTTCTAAATATTATATTGGTGGCATTTGGTGTAGCCATTTTATCTATCCTTTTTTTGGCATCTACACAAATTGGAAATAAGCTGGAACAAAATGCGAAAGACATCGATTTAGTCGTCGGCGCTAAAGGAAGTCCGCTTCAGTTAATCTTAAGTAGCATTTACCATATCGATTTCCCAACCGGCAATATTCCGTTAAAAGATGCAACCGAACTGATGCAAAACCCAATGGTTAAACGAGCGGTTCCTTTGGCTTTGGGAGATAACTTTCAAGGACATAGAATTGTGGGTACTGATTCGGGATTTGTTAGTTTATATGGTTTAAACTTGGCTGCAGGGAAGTTTTGGTCGAGAGATTTAGAAGCGACAATCGGTAGCGGTGTGGCGGCAGAAGCGCATTTAAAAGTGGGTGATAAATTCTTCGGCGCACATGGTTTAAGTGATGCAAGCGACGAACACAAACACCATGCATACACCGTGACAGGAATTCTGCAAGCGCAGGGAAATGTTACGGACAACTTGATATTAACCAATATTGGTAGTGTCTATAAAATGCATGAGCCTGATCATGATGAACACGAAGCGCATGAAAAAGCTGAAATTAACAATAAGGAAATTACCTCCATCCTTATTCAATACAGGTCGCCAATGTCGGTTGTCATTTTTCCCAGAATGGTAAATCAAAGCACCAATATGCAAGCTGCATCGCCGGCGATGGAAAGCGCTAGGTTGTTCTCGCTAATTGGTGTGGGTATAGAAACTTTGAAATGGTTCGCTGTATTGATCATGGCAATATCAGCCTTGAGCGTCTTTATCAGTTTATACAACGCTATGAAAGAGAAAAAATACGACCTCGCTGTTATGCGTTCTTTGGGTGCCTCCAAATCAAAATTATTTTTCTTGGTGATGCTGGAAGGTTTGCAAATTACGGTAAGTGGTGCCATTTTAGGATTGTTCATCGGACACTTAGCATTACACATTATTGGCCATTATCAAGAATCATCGCAAGCCAGATTAACAGGATTATACTTTGTAACTGACGAACTTTACCTCATTATAGCCGGTTTAATCATTGGCGTCGTTGCTTCTATATTGCCAGCCATTCAAACATATCAAGTTGATATTGCCCGTACACTTTCAAAAGAGAAATAATGAAAAAAATAGTAATCATCACCTTATTATTCATCTCGATGCTTGAATTAAAAGCACAAGTAAAAGTGCATAAAGATATGCGTACCAAAAATTGGAACTTAATTGGGATGAGGTATGAAAAGCAGGTCGAGCCATTAAAATGGGCAAGTATTTTCCCTCCAGAACTGATGGCACTCAACAATAAAATCATAGAATTGCCCGGTTATATCTATCCAACCAAAGTGGGATCTAAGTTTTCAGAATTTCTTTTATCAATTGTTCCGATCGAGTCATGCCCATTTTGTGGAACGGGCGATATTCCATCAATGATAGAAGTTAAAATGGCCACCCCGCTCCCATTTACGGAGAAGCCCATTAAAATACAAGGTAAATTTGTAATCAATAATTCTGGAGATAACCGATCAGAATTCTTTTTGTTGGGTGCAAAACTGCTAAAATGAGAAATGGATTAATCATTCTGATGTTTCTGGTGGTTCAAATAGCATCAGCCCAAACTAAAAAACACAACAACAACGATCAATTAAGATCATTGAATTGGGATGTAATTGGAACGGTGAAATTCGAACTAACGGAGAAAAATGAGTTACTGCCTATTTATGGTGAAAACATCACCAGGTTTAAAAATAAAATGTTTGATTTGCAGGGGTATTTAATTCCCATAAAAAATAGCCAGAAGCATCAAAAATTTTTACTGGCAACTTTACCCATAAATCAATGTTATTTTTGTGGACAGAACGGTGTTCCAATAATGGTGATGATAGAAATGGAAAATGCTATAGCATTTACTGATAAACCGATTAGGGTTAAAGGCATTTTAAAGTTAACTAATGATAATGCCACTTACCAACCACCGGTTTCTATTGTAAATGCGAAGTTGATTATTTAAAAATAAGGTTATGAATACTATTGAAGCGCAAGCCTACGAGGATTTATTGTTGAAAAATGGTTTGAAAAGAACTGGCGCTCGATTACAAGTGCTGGATGTGCTTACTCATCGAAATTCGGCCACATCTCAACCCTACCTGGAGAATGTAATTGGAAAGGATATCGATCGGGTTACCTTGTATCGGATTTTGAAAACTTTTGAAGAAAAGGGGATTATACATCGGGTATTAGATAAACAGGGAACGGCCAATTATGCCATTTGTTCTAGTTCATGTACAGAAAATCACCATCACGACGAACATGTTCATTTCAATTGCAATAACTGTTTAAGGGTTTATTGCCTTGATGATGTTAAAATCCCATCATTGAAAATAGAGAAAGGGTTCAAAATTGAGGATATGAACCTGATTGTTTCGGGCATTTGTAAAGATTGTAATCAAGCTAATTAATTAGTTTTTAAAGCTTTAAAAGCGAGCTAAAAAAATCAACAGAAATAATTAAAATATATTTTTGCTTATTAGATAGAACTTCTATATTTGCAACTCGTTACAAAACGGGCCTCGGTAGCTCAGCTGGATAGAGCGTCGGTTTTCTAAACCGAGGGTCAGGGGTTCGAGTCCCTTCCGGGGTACAATTTAAACCTTCAACTTTAAAGAGTTGAAGGTTTTTTTATTTACCAGCCATCTATCTTCAAATTCATTTTTTTTACTAATTTTGTTAGCATTGAAAAAATCAGGAAGCGCAGATTTACCTTTACATTACGGCCAGGTACCACCTTGGTTGGCGCAACGCATGGCTAAACTTGGCTTGGCGATTACAGAATCTATTTTGATGGAGTATGGAAAAGCTGAAATAATTCGAAGACTGAGCAATCCATTTTGGTTTCAAAGTTTGGGTGCCGTTATGGGAATGGATTGGCATTCATCAGGCATCACCACATCTGTAATGGGCGCTTTAAAGAAAGCAATTAACCCACTCTCCAAAGATTTAGGCATTTACATCTGTGGTGGAAAAGGCAAGTTCAGTCGAGAAACGCCAAATGAACTGTTAAGAATTGCAGATCAAACAGGTCTTAATGGAACGGAGTTGGTAAGAGCCAGTAAATTGAGTGCCAAAGTAGATAATACGGCGATTCAAGATGGCTTTCAATTGTACCTACACAGCTTTATTTTAAGTAACGATGGTGATTGGGCAGTCGTGCAGCAAGGCATGAGCAACGAAAGCTCAACTGCTCGGCGTTATCATTGGCATTCAGAAAACCTCAAGTCTTTTGTCGAGGAACCGCACACCGGAATTTGCGGTATTAATCAGGGGCAGATTCTCAACTTAACTTCGAGCCAGGCAAATATTGCAAGGCAAACGATTATGGAGATTACTGAAGAATCTCCAGTGAAAATGATTTCAGAGATTCAAAAGTTAGTCATGCCGAAACATCACGATGTAAAAGCAGAAGACATTGATTTAAAAAGATTAGGCAGTATTTTATGGCTGGCACAAGAAAAGCAACCAGCAGATTTTGAAGAATTACTTTTATTGGAAGGAATGGGGCCACGGACCTTGCAATCATTAGCTTTGGTAGGCGAGGTAATTTATGGTATGCCCTCACGTTTTTCCGATCCTGCAAGGTATTCATTTGCTCACGGAGGCAAAGATGGTCATCCCTTCCCTGTTCTGGTAAATGTATATGATGAAACCATCAGCGTACTTCAAAATGCAGTTGAAAAAGCTAAAATCGGAAATGCAGATAAACAACAAGCTATAAAATCTTTACATCAAATCGCTCGGAATGCAGAAGCGGATTTCTCCCCGAATATGGATTTCGATAAAGTAATTGCAAAAGAAAGAGCTGAAAGCTGGAAATATGGAGGAAGAACAATTTTTGGAAAAGAGAAACCACCCAAAAATGACCAGCTAAGGTTGTTTTGACAGATGCTGAAAAAATGCCGGAGTCAATAAACATAATGAGATAGATGTTGAAATAAATTACCAAGGACGTTTTTAACTTTCCGTCATTGCCTGCCTGCGGCAGGCAGGCAATCCCGATTTTATCGGGAGACGCAATCTCATTTGTTGTATTATTTTATTAAAGGAGATTGCTTCGTGCCTCGCAATGACGACCGTTTTTAACGTCATTTATATTGATTTTTTATGAAATAAATCACCTCTCAGCGTGACGAAAGTTCGATATCCATTCCGTGACTTCAGTGTTTCCGTGGCAAAAAACTAACTTCGACTAAGTTTCAATAACCCACAAAAGAAGGTCGCTGCTTTCAACACCACCTAAACTTGATGACGACTTAAGAGATTGCCACAGCCAAAGAAAAATTGGCTTCGCAAAGACGACTACTTTATAAAAAAGGTCGTGGCTTGCACCACGACCCTAAAAATATAAAAATTAAAAAACCTGTTAACTAAGCATAAGCTACAGCATCTCTCGATGCTAGTTTTGTAGTTCCCATCAAGTATTCATCTACTTTACGAGCGGCTTCTCTCCCTTCAGAGATTGCCCAAACTACTAGCGATTGTCCTCTCCGAACATCCCCTGCTGCAAAAATTTTCGCGATATTAGTTTGATAAGTATGCTCAGAAGCTTTTACATTTCCTCTATTATCCAATTCAATACCCAACTTTTCGAGCAGTCCTTCTTTTTGTGGATGCAAGAAACCCATGGCCAAGAAAACCAATTCACATGGTAAATCTCTTTCTGTACCAGCAACTTCTTTAAATGAAACCGGACGTCCAACAGCATCAATTTCCCACTCTACATCCACAACCTTCAAAGCTTTCAAATTTCCGTTTTCGTCAGCAATAAAGTTTTTCGTATTTACCGACCAAGCTCTTTGAGCACCTTCTTCGTGAGATGAAGTATTTTTCAGAAGCATTGGGTAATTTGGCCAAGGCATATTTTCAGTTCGCGTTTGAGGCGGCATTGGCATAATCTCGAATTGAGTTACCGATTTAGCGCCATGGCGATTCGAGGTTCCGATACAGTCAGAGCCTGTATCTCCACCACCAATTACAATCACATTTTTACCGTTAGCCAAAATATCTTCAGCAATGATTTCTCTATTTGCAACACGTTTGTTTTGCTGCTTCAGAAAATCCATAGCAAAGTGAACCCCTTTTGCCTCGCGGCCAGGTATTGGCAAATCACGAGGGATGGTAGAACCTCCAGCCAAAACTACAGCATTAAAATCTCTTAAAAGCGTGCTGATTTCAACATTCACTCCAACATTGGCATTTATTCTAAAGATTATTCCCTCTTCTTTCATTAAATCGATGCGGCGATCGACCACATTTTTTTGCAATTTAAAATCCGGAATACCATATCTTAATAAACCACCAGGTGCGTCATCACGTTCGAAAACCGTCACTTCATGTCCAACCTTATTCAACTGAGCAGCAGCGGCTAAGCCTGCCGGACCTGAACCAATAACGGCAACTTTTTTACCTGTCCTGATTAATGGCGCTTTTGCTTTAATAAAACCTTTATCAAAAGCAATTTCGATAATATGCTTTTCAATTTCCTCAATAGAAACTGGCGGACGATTGATACCTAAAACACATGCAGATTCGCATGGTGCCGGACAGATTCGACCCGTGAATTCAGGAAAATTGTTAGTGCTTAATAAAATTTCTGCTGCCTGCTCCCATTTACCTTGATAAACGGCATCGTTAAATTCTGGGATCACATTACCCAATGGGCAACCTGATTGACAAAATGGAACGCCGCAATCCATACAACGGGCAGCTTGATTGTTTAATTCTTGTGCGGGTAATTCATTTAAAAATTCCCCATAATGTTTTACACGAGTTTTAGCCTCTTCTCTTGTGGGCGCAACTCTATCGTATTCTTGAAATCCTGTTACTTTTCCCATGGCTTAGTGTGTTTTTACTTGTTGATTACGTTTCGCTAAAACTGCTTTGTATTCTTTAGGGAATACTTTTACAAAATGATTGGATTGTGTTTTCCAATCGCTTAAGATAAATTCAGCTACTTTACTATCAGTCAAACGGATATGCGTTTTAAGTAAAGCGAGAATTCGTTGTTCATCTTCAGTTTGTAATGGATCAAGATCGACCATTTCTTTATTGCATTTACGGGCAAAAGTTCCTTTGGCATCATATACCCAAGCTACACCTCCGCTCATTCCTGCTGCAAAATTACTTCCAGTATCACCAAGAATCAGCACTTCACCACCTGTCATGTATTCACAACCGTGATCTCCAACGCCTTCTACTACTGCGGTGGCACCCGAGTTACGAACTGCGAAACGCTCACCAGCTTTACCACGGGCGAACAACTCACCAGAAGTTGCACCATAAAGTGCTACGTTACCAATGATGATATTTTGCTCTGGAATGAAAGTAGAATTTGAAAAAGGATAAATGGCCAAACGAGCTCCAGATAAACCTTTACCTACATAGTCATTTGCTTCACCTTCTAAAGATAATGTAACTCCACGGGTGTTAAATGCACCGAAACTTTGTCCTGCCGAACCTACAAACTTGAAGTTGATGGTATCGGGTGGCAAACCTGCACCCAAATGCACTTTAGAAATCTCGTTAGACAACATAGTTCCCAATGAACGATCGGTATTTTTCACGTTAAAGCTCGCAAAAACAGGCTCATTATTGGTAATTGCAGGTTGTGCAGCTGCTATTAGTTGATGATCTAAAACGTGTGTCAAGCCATGATCCTGCTCTTCCGTATTAAATAAAGGCAATCCGTTATCTTCCGCTTTAAAAAGAATTGCAGAAAGATCCAGATACTTTAATTTCCAATCCTCTTCTGGCAATTCCCTAACCTTCAAAATATCGGCTTGTCCAATCATTTCATGAATGGTTCTGAAACCAAGTTCAGCCATAATCTCACGTAATTCTTCAGCGAGAAAATGGAAAAGATTTACTACGTGAGCTGCATCACCACTAAATAATTTTCTTAACTCCGGGTCTTGTGTCGCCACTCCAACCGGACAAGTATTTAAATGGCATTTACGCATCATGATACAACCAGCAGTAACTAAGGCAGCAGTAGCTACCCCCCATTCTTCAGCACCTAACAACGCTGCGATGGCAATATCTCTACCTGTTTTTAGCTGTCCATCAGTTTGCAGAACGATGCGGTTACGTAATCTGTTTTTAACCAAAGTCTGGTGCGCTTCTGCTAAACCAAGTTCCCAAGGTAAGCCAGCATGTTGAATAGAAGTTAATGGCGATGCACCTGTACCCCCATCAAAACCTGAAACCAGAATAACATCAGCATGTGCTTTAGCTACACCTGCTGCAATGGTTCCAACTCCAGCTTTAGATACCAATTTAACATTGATTCTGGCAGCACGATTGGCATTTTTCAAATCGTAAATCAATTGAGCTAAATCTTCGATTGAATAAATATCATGGTGCGGTGGCGGAGAAATCAAGCCTACGCCTGGTGTAGAGTGGCGCACTTTTGCAATCCAGTCATCCACTTTATGACCAGGTAATTGACCACCTTCACCAGGTTTTGCACCTTGAGCCATCTTAATCTGCAACTCATCAGCATTGGTTAGGTAGTAACTGGTTACCCCAAAACGGGCAGATGCAACTTGTTTAATGGCAGACCGCATGCTGTCTCCATTTTCCATTTTTGTGTAGCGCATTTCATCCTCACCACCCTCGCCAGTATTGCTTTTACCGCCAATGCGATTCATCGCGATAGCTAAAGTAGAGTGTGCCTCGTGAGAAATTGAACCAAATGACATTGCTCCAGTTGCAAATCTTTTTAAGATTGCCTCGGTAGATTCTACTTCATTTAATGGAACCGATGGACGAGTATAATTAAAATCAAACAGTCCACGGATGGTATAAGCTTGTTGTGTTTGCTCATTTACCAACTTTGAATATTGCTTGAAAATGTTGTAATCATTCTTACGTGTCGCGTTTTGCAACAAGTGTATCGTTTGCGGGTTAAACAAATGTGCCTCACCCCTGCGACGGAATTTGTAAGTTCCTCCTGCCGGCAATAAATTCTCGGTTTGTGTTGCTGGTCCGAAACTGCGGTGGTGTTTAATTAACGTTTCCTTGGCAATTTCATCCAATCCTAAACCACCAATACGAGAAACTGCTCCCGTGAAATAAGTGTTTACCACTTGTTTATTCAGACCTAATATCTCGAAAATCTGTGCACCTTGGTAAGACTGCAAGGTTGAGATGCCCATTTTAGAGAAAATCTTAAGCAAGCCACTGTTTACCGCATAGATGTAGTTTTTTGTTAATTGCTCTGCTGATAATCCAGATTCTTCTTGAAAACCGCTGATTGTTTCTAAGGCCAGATATGGATTTATTGCCGTAACACCGAAACCTAACAAAGTAGCAAAATGATGAACTTCCCAAATATCTCCACCCTCAATTACAATACCTACAGCACCACGATAACCTTTACGAATTAAATGGTGGTGAACTGCTGAAACAGCCAATAATGATGGCATTGCAGCATGTTCCGAATCGATCGCCCTATCCGTTAAGACAATCACCTGGAAACCATCTTCTACGGCATCAACTGCATAACGACACAAGCGATCTAAAGCTTTCGCCATTGCACCTGGTTTTCCATCTGCCCTAAAATAGGTTTGCAATGTTTTTGCTTGAAAAACCCCGGTATCAATACTTCTTAATTTCTCTAACTCTTGATTAGTTAAAATTGGATGTTTGATGGCCACACAATGCGACTGCAATGGATTTTCCTCTAATAAGTTGCCATTGCTACCCATAAAGCTAGCCAAACTCATTACCACTTTTTCTCGAATCGGATCGATTGGAGGATTAGTTACTTGTGCAAAAAGCTGCTTGAAGTAGTTTGATAAATGTTGAGGACGTTTTGATAAAATGGCAAGTGGCGTATCTGTCCCCATTGAACCGATTGGCTCCTTAGCTTCTACCGCCATAGGTTTTAACAACAAATCAATATCTTCTCTGCTGTAACCAAAAACCTGCTGATATTTAAAAATCGATTCTTCAGATAGCCCGGTAAACATTACACGCGGCTCTGGCAGCTCTTCTAAACGAATTTGATATTGGTTAATCCAATCAGCATACGGGCTTTTGCTACAAACCTGAGTTTTAATTTCTTCATCACTGATAATCCTACCCTGTTCCATATCCACGACGAACATTTTACCAGGTGTTAAACGTCCTTTTTCAATAATAGTGCTTTGATCGATTGCTAAAGCGCCTGCTTCAGAACCCATAATTACACGATCATCGGAAGTGATGGCATAACGCGATGGGCGTAAACCATTGCGATCCAACGTAGCGCCAATTAACTTGCCATCGGTAAATGCAATTGCAGCCGGTCCATCCCAAGGCTCCATCAAAGTAGCATGGAATTCGTAAAACGATCGTTTTACGGGATCCATATCTTCATTGCCATCCCAAGCTTCAGGAACCAACATCATTAATACATGAGGCAACGTTCTTCCAGCATGGAGCAATAACTCAATAACGTTGTCTAAACAGCCTGAATCTGAGTTCGTTTCATCGATCACTGGCAATAACATATCCAGTTCTTCTGGTGTAAAATAGGCAGACGCAAAAGATTTTACCCCAGCTCTAAACCAGTTTAAGTTTCCTTGTAACGTATTGATCTCTCCATTGTGCGCTATAAAGCGGAATGGCTGAGCTAATCTCCATGAGGGAAAAGTATTCGTTGCAAAACGTGAGTGAACTAACCCTAAAGCAGAAACCACACGTTTGTCGCTTAAATCATTAAAATAGGTACGAACCTGTAAAGAAGTAAGCTGACCTTTGTAAATGATCGTTTGCGCAGAAAGGGAAACGATATAAAAATCTTTACCACCATGAACCGTGTTTACGATTAGCTTAATGAGGTAGTTTTTAAAAATGTAAAGCTTGCGCTCAAAATCAGCACCGGGATTAACTGTGTACGGACGACCGATAAAAACCTGTTCAATTTCTGGTTCCACAGAAAGCGCCATGTTACCGATATCAGTAGTATCTACATCAACCTTTCTAAATCCTAAGATCTCAAGACCAAGTTTCTCTGCGGCACGGTAAATAAGTTCACGGCACTCTTCTCTTGATCGGATATCCTTTGGCATAAATAACTGACCCACACCATAATTATTGGTTTCTGGTAGGCTAAAGCCAGCTTTTAAACATTCATCATAAAAAAATTCATGGGGAATTTGAATCATTATACCGGCACCATCGCCCGTATTTGGTTCTGCTCCACATGCCCCTCTATGATCTAGATTTTCTAAAATAGTAAGTGCATCGGAGATGATTTGATGCGATTTTCGCCCTTTCACATGTGCAACAAACCCAATACCGCAGGCATCGTGTTCAAATTGCGCATCGTACAATCCACTGTTTGGTTCCATTCTTTGCTCGTTAGTTGTTAGTGTATAGGAAACACTAAGATACAAAAAACGAATTTTAAATTACAGAGTTGTTATACTTTTTAGGATTATTTTAGTTTAAAAGCAAATTTCGACATATAATTTGCTAAATAATTAATTTTAAAATCAATTATTTACGGATTTCATAATTCGGTTTTTCCTCGAAATTATAGCGTTTTTCAGGCCTTATCATACAAAAACGATTTAGCAAAGAAAATCATATATGAAAATAACGTTTATTAATAAAATTTCAGTATCACTGGTTTGTTACTAAATTAATTATCATGTTCAAGTAACTTCATCAGTTGCATTTATATAGATGCATTGCGCAACAGTGCTCCTCCCTTAATTTTATTTTGGTATGAATCAGTGAGATAGCCTAAATGACTAAAAATTTAAAAAAATGCATTTTGCAAAACAACATCTTTTTCTACCTTTGTGGCGGGCAAGTCTTTTACGACCAGCTCCCTTTGAACTCCCCCAGGATGGGAACATAGCAAGGGTAGAAGGTTGTAGCGGTGCGATAGAAGGTGCTTGCCCTTTTTTTCTTTTCCCTTAATCCCCTGAAGGGGGAATTAAATTCTTCAGGGTTCAATTTTGAAACTCAAATACTTAAGAATTTATAACCATGAAATTTTTTATTGACACAGCAAATCTTGATCAGATCAAGGAAGCACATGATTTAGGCATTTTAGATGGCGTAACCACTAACCCAAGCTTAATGGCGAAGGAAGGTATCACTGGCGAAGAAAATGTAATTAACCACTACAAAGCCATTTGCGATATCGTTGAAGATAATGTAAGTGCAGAAGTGATCTCGACTACCTTTGATGAAATCGTTAAAGAAGGTGAAGCACTTGCTGCTTTAAACCCAAAAATAGTTGTTAAAGTTCCGATGATTAAAGATGGTGTTAAAGCCATCAAATATTTCTCATCAAAAGGGATTAAAACAAATTGTACTTTAATATTCTCTGCCGGACAGGCATTATTAGCTGCTAAAGCTGGCGCAACTTATGTTTCTCCATTTTTAGGCCGCTTAGATGATATTTCTAGCGATGGCTTAGTATTGATCGAAGATATCAGAACAATTTTTGATAACTACGGTTACGAAACTCAAATCTTAGCAGCATCAATCCGTGGACCGTTACACATTGTAAACTGTGCTAAATTAGGTGCAGACGTAATTACAGCTCCATTAGCTGCAATTGTTGGTTTACTAAAACACCCATTAACTGATAGCGGTTTAGCTACTTTCTTAGCAGATCACGCTAAGGCAGCAGGGAAATAAGCTTGGAGTCTTCAGTCGAGAGTCTGGAGTCTAAAAAAAGTCCTAAGCATGGAGTTTAACTCTTACTTAGGACTTTTTTATTTTTAAAGATATTAGATGAATAAGGAAAGTATGAGTCTTTCGGCTTGAGCGCTTAGCATACGCCGATCTCCAAACTAAAAACTTCCAACTTTAAACTCTAAACTCAAAACTTCCTTCACCTTCTCGTAACTAATCTGCTCGTCGGGCTCGATCAGGATACCCTTCACTCCTGCCCCATTTGCAGCCTCTACGTCTCTTGGCTTATCGCCAATCATTAGCGATTGAGCAGGATCGATGTCATACATATCAATAGCATCGAGAATCATTCCAGAGGCAGGTTTGCGACATTTACACTCCCCGCCAACAGTTGGATGGTGTGGACAATAGTAAAATCCAGCAATATCAGCGCCTTTTGCTACAAAGGCATTTCTCAACATTTGATGCATAATTGCCAGCTCTTGCTCGCTATACCTTTTTAACGCAATGCCGCCTTGATTTGTAATTACAATAAGCAGAAAACCTTCATCATATAATTTCTTCAGTACGGGAATTTGATACTCCAGGATCTTAAAATCTTCAACACGGCAGATGTAATCATAAATTTCGTGATTCAAAACGCCATCACGGTCTAGAAAAATAGCTTTATTCATTTAAATTCGGGATTGGAGACTCCAGCTTAACTGAATTATCTCTAGTAAAAATTGATTTGCTAAAATATATAAAATATAATAATCAAGTGTATTAGTTATATCGATTGAACTTTAAACTAATGCCCAAATCGGGTAGCAAAAAATAAATTCATCAAACATCAAACTTTTTATTTTATCAGGGGTTATCTATATAATTCACATTATACTAATCTTTTACAGATTAATTTGTTTGGTTTAAAAAAGGGATTTATGGATATAGATCCCTTTTCTTTTGAGCAAAAATTATTTACTTTATATTAGCTTTTAATATCAATCACTTCTTTAAACCAGATGAACAGAAAAAAATTCCTTTCCTCTTTTATCGCAGCTGCTACCGTAATGCCCATTTTTAAAAGCTTCGGCAAAAGTATTGAAAGCGAAACTTCATCATTTAAGATACCACCTTATTTAAATCGAGGCGATTGGATTGGAATAACAAGTCCGGCTGGTTTTATCACTACTGAACAAGTGCAGCCTTCAATTTTGCAAATGCAAGGCTGGGGTTTCCAAATAAAAATAGGTGAAACAATTGGAAAACGCGATTTCACTTACGGCGGCACAGATGAGGAAAGATTGAAGGATTTCCAAACGATGTTGGACGACCCTAATATAAAAGCCATCATGTGTGCCCGGGGCGGATATGGCTTCGTCAGAATTATAGATCAATTAGATTTTTCATCATTTAAAAAAAATCCAAAATGGATTATCGGATTTAGTGATATCACTGTTTTACATTGCCATCTTGCCAAAAACTATGGCATTGCTTCTATCCACTCCAAAATGTGTAACAGTTTCCCAGATGATTGGGCTAAAGCAGAACCCATTCAGATCGAAACCATCTTATCAATAAAAAATGCCTTAATTGGAGCACCAATGGGATATTCAGCCCCCACAAACATAAATAATAAACCAGGAAGCGTAGAAGGAGTTTTAGTTGGTGGAAATCTGAGTATTATTGAAACACTGTCTGGCAGTGATTCCGATTTGGACACCAAAGATAAAATTCTCTTTATCGAAGATACAGGTGAATACCTTTACAGCATCGATAGGATGTTATGGAACTTGAAACGTAGCGGTAAACTAAAAAACCTCAAAGGTTTGATAATCGGAGGTTTCAAAGTTAAACCAGATGATACTGGCGAAGAGTTTGGCAAAACTATTTATGAGATAGTGTTGGAAAAAGTTAAAAACTACAACTACCCGATCGCATTTGACTTCCCTGTAGGACATCAACGAAATAATTTTGCACTAAAATGTGGCGCAAAACATAGTTTGAGAGTTACTGAAACAGGAACTACCCTTCAAAGCCTTTAATGATCATTTAAAATATCAAAGTAGAGTTCTCGGGGATGATAACGTATAAACTAAACCGTTTTTACTTCATCTTCACTGTAATCTTTAATATCGGTGATGTACCCGTTAACTAAAAGGAAATCAAAAAGTGGCTTTGCCTCAGGCGTAACAGGCATATTCGAAGTTGTAATTACTTCATTTGTTTTTTTATCTAAAAACGGATAGGCAAATAAACGAACATTTGTGTTGAACATGTCGTTAACATAGCTCAATAACTGACCAGAATAATTCTCACCTTTAAAATTTGTAGAGTTAAAAACGAACTTCAAGTTGTTAATATTGGTAGCAAGGCCAACACTTTTTGGCTTACAACGAGCCAAATACTTAGCTAACCGATTATGACGTGTGAAATTTGAAACGATCACAATATTTCCAGTATCGCACATTTCTTGCGTACGTTTAGCAACCGATTCTAAATCAATATGATCTGGAGTTTCTTGTTCATCCGTTAAAACATTGGTCAATAGAACCTCAATCATAACAGCAATGTTTCCCTCTTCTACTTTATTGGTTCGTTTAAATTGCTCTGTAGCCTTATTAAATAAATTAAAATTGGGTAATGATTTCTGACCATATTTGGTTCGTAAAATCATGATGTCCTTTTTGTACAATAAATCTTTAGCCTGGCGTGGGTGTGTATCTGCGTCAAAGATAGCTGCCGCAGAAAAATCTTTCATAATCATGTATAAATTAAGTAAGATATTATCTACCCCAGGAAATGCCGGGCCCTTAACCGAGATTAGATCTATTTCAACAGAACCAATCGTTAAGTTATCCGCTAAAGATTCAACCATTAATTTTGGATCTTCATTAAGATAGAAGGCTGCATAAACTAAATTAACGCCAATAATACCAAGCACACGCTGTTGCATATTTACATCGGTATCAAGCAAGCGGACATGGAAAAATATTTCATTTGGAGCACCACCAGGCTCGTTTTGGAAACGAAGTCCTACCCAACCGTGAGGTTCATTTGTACGTTTATAATTTAGCGTGGTAACCGTATCGGCAAAAGCAAAGAATGTTCTACTTTCATATTTTTCGCCAGATAATCTTTCGTTAAGTAGGCCAAATTCATGATCGAGCATTTGCAAAAGTCTATTCTGGCTTACATAACGACCATTAGTTTCAGCACCATAAATCGCATCGCTAAAAGTCATATCATAGGCCGACATCGTTTTTGCAACGGTTCCGGAAGCTGCACCAGCGTTGAAGAAGTTCCTCGAAACTTCTTGTCCTGCACCAATTTCGGCAAAAGTACCGTATATCCTTGGGTCAAGATTAATCTTAAGTGCTTTACGTTTAGTATCCAGAATTTCTCTTTCCATGGCGCAAAAGTACAAAAAAATGACGTTAGGCTAACTTGATGTTTTAACTTAAAATCAATCTAAATATAAAAAATAAGGTTAACGTCATCCAACGTTAACCTTATAAAACCTAAACTTAAACTATTATGAAAAACCCTCTTTCGAGAATATTTTGTTCTACGATACTACTATTTCTTTGTGTTGTAATTTAGTATCGTCTTTTTTGCCAATGTTAATTACCAAAATACCATCTTTATATTCTGCCGTAATTTTTTCACCATCTGCAGTTTCTGGCAAATTAAATGATCTGGCAAACGAGCTGAAATCAAATTCTTTACGGGTATAATCCTTTGCAACCTGTGTTTCTTCTGTTTTAACTTCTGCCCAAACAGAAAGCGTATCTCTTTTTAAATTGATTTGAAAATCTTCTTTCTTCAAACCTGGTGCCGCCAACTCAATCACATATGCAGTCTCATTTTCTTGAATGTTAACGTTTGGCGATTTATCAACCATTTTGTTTTTACTTACTGCTTCACTAAACAATGAATCGAAAACATTGTTAAAGTAAGGTGCTGTGTTGCGGGTTCTGTTGTTAAAATTTACAAGTGTCATATCTTTAATTTTATTTTTTTAATCTGATATCAGTCGTTATTCAACTTACATACCAAACCAAATTTTTATGATTTTTAAGACATTTTGGCAAAACAAATCGAAATCAAAAGACAAATTGTCAGAAATACGTGATTTTTCCGACAAATTCAACTATAAAACGAACATTCATCTTCGTTTTGTTGATTTTGATTTAATGGGCCATGTGAATAATTCAGTATATTTTACCTACTTGGAAATTGCGAGAACTAAGTATTGGGAAGAAATTGTAAAGTGGGATTGGAATAAAACTGGAATCGTCATTGCTCATGCTGAACTGGATTATATCCTGCCGATTGTGATGAATGATAAAATAGCAGTTCATGTGAAAACATCACGAATTGGCAATACAAGCTTTGACTTGGAGTATCAAATTGTAAAACTAAAGGGAACCGAAGAAGTAATTTGCAGTAAAGGAAAAACAGTTTGCATAGCGATTGACCCTAATACAAAAAGACCAACTACAATACCTGACGCTGAAAAGCAAAAAATGTTGACTTTTGAGCAGCTAATTTGATATAAGGCATGCTTTAGCAATTAAATTCAATAGTAACTATGCATTTTATTAATGCTATTAATTGAGATTGCTCCTTCGAAATAACCGATTTTTTTTCGGAGAATAAAGATAACGAAACGACTAAACATTTTTGCTCCTGAACGGAAGAAGTCATTAATTTTCTAATCAGCAAATATTACCTTGTTTTATAAAAAAATTGGCCGCTTAGCATTCCATTTTCGACGGTAAATTTTCCATTAAAAAGCATATCTTTGCGCAAAGATGAAGCATATACGTAATTTTTGCATTATTGCACATATCGACCATGGCAAGAGCACTTTGGCAGATAGGTTATTAGAATATACAGCGACAATTTCGCAGCGTGAAGCGCAGGCGCAATTGCTCGATAATATGGATTTGGAGCGTGAGCGAGGCATAACGATTAAAAGTCATGCCATACAAATGAACTATAAGGTTGGAGATATTGAATATAACTTTAACTTGATTGATACCCCAGGACACGTCGATTTCTCTTATGAAGTTTCGCGTTCTATCGCTGCTTGCGAAGGCGCTTTATTAATTGTAGATGCTTCGCAAGGGATTCAAGCACAAACCATTTCGAATTTGTATCTAGCTTTAGAACACGACCTCGAAATTATTCCAATCTTAAACAAAATGGATTTGCCTGGGGCGATGCCTGAGGAAGTTAAAGACCAGATTATTGATTTAATTGGCTGTAAACGTGAAGATATTATTCCTGCATCAGGCAAAACTGGCTTAGGAATTCCCGATATTATTCAAGCCATTGTAGATCGCGTTCCAGCACCCGTTGGCGATCCTGAAGCGCCGTTACAAGCCTTAATTTTCGACTCGGTTTTTAATTCTTTTAGAGGAATTATCGCTTATTACAAAGTGGTAAACGGCGAGATTAAAAAAGGCGACAAGGTTAAGTTTATTAATACAGGAAAGGAATACCTTGCTGATGAGGTAGGAATTTTGAAACTGGATATGGCACCACGGAGCGTAGTTAAAACCGGAGATGTGGGTTATATCATTTCAGGGATAAAAGAAGCCAGAGAAGTAAAAGTTGGTGATACCATTACAACAACTGCAAGACCATCTTTAGATGCAATTCAAGGTTTTGAAGAAGTTAAACCAATGGTTTTCGCTGGGATTTATCCTGTTGATACCGATGAGTTCGAAGAACTTCGTGAGGCAATGCACAAGCTGCAGCTGAATGATGCATCTATCGTATTTGAACCTGAAAGTTCGGCAGCCTTAGGCTTTGGTTTCCGTTGCGGATTTTTGGGTATGTTGCACATGGAGATCATTCAAGAACGTTTAGAGCGTGAATTCGACATGACGGTAATCACAACCGTTCCTAACGTATCCTACATCGCTCATACTACAAAAGGAGATGAGATTTTTGTAAACAATCCATCAGACCTCCCTGATCCAAGCAAACTGGATTCTGTTGAGGAACCATTTATCAAAGCCAATATCATTACTAAAGCCGATTTTGTCGGACCGGTAATGTCGCTCTGTATACAGAAAAGAGGAACGATTGTAAATCAATCCTACTTAACTTCCGATCGCGTTGAACTGGTTTTCGAAATGCCAATGGGCGAGATTGTTTTCGACTTTTATGATAAGTTAAAAACCATTTCAAAGGGCTACGCATCTTTCGATTACCACCAGGTAGGTTACCGCAAGTCAGATTTGGTTCGTTTAGATATGTTAATTAATGATGAACCGGTTGATGCGCTTTCCTCACTCATTCACAGAAGTAACGCTTACGATTTCGGAAAGAAAATTTGCGAGAAATTAAGAGAGTTAATCCCTCGTCAACAGTTCGAAATTAAAATTCAAGCTTCTATTGGTGCAAAAGTGATCGCTCGTGAAACACTTAGTGCTTTACGTAAAGATGTTACAGCTAAATGTTACGGTGGTGATATTTCCCGGAAGCGTAAATTATTAGAGAAACAGAAAAAAGGTAAAAAACGCATGCGCCAGGTTGGAAACGTAGAAATTCCACAAAGTGCATTTATGGCGGTTTTGAAATTGGATTAAAAATTTAGATATGAGATAATAGGCATGGGACGTTAGACAATTTGTTCGATCTCAGATCTCAAATCTCATTTTTAACATCTCTTCAAGAATGAAATTATTAGACGGTAAATACGTATCAGAAAAAGTTAAAGTTCAGATTGCTGAAGAAGCTGCAGAATTTTTAAATAGCAATGGACGCAAGCCTCATTTGGTTGCCATTTTAGTGGGCAACGATGGCGGAAGCGAAACCTATGTGGCCAGTAAAATGAAAAACTGCGAGAAGGTGGGTTTCAAGTCTTCACTTCATCGCTATGATAATTCGGTTACTGAGGCTGAATTATTGGCTAAAATCGAAGAAATTAACAAAGATGCTGATGTTGATGGATTAATTGTTCAGCTCCCTTTACCAAAACATATAGACCCTGAGAAAGTTACGGAAGCTATTGATTACCGTAAAGATGTAGATGGTTTTCATCCGGTAAACTTGGGCAGAATGATGCGTAATCTACCCTGCTTCATCCCTGCTACACCTTATGGAATTTTATTGATGTTACAGGAATATAACATTAATACCTCTGGGATGCATTGTGTAGTAGTAGGAAGAAGTAACATTGTTGGTAGTCCAATGAGTATTTTAATGGCCCGGAATGCAAACCCAGGCAACTGTACAGTTACGCTTACCCACTCTCGTACAAAAGATTTAAAAGAGCAGGTTTTACAAGGCGATATTATTATTGCGGCAATTGGCAAAAAGAATTTCATCACCGCCGACATGGTAAAACCGGGCGCAATAATTATTGATGTGGGCATCAACCGTGAAACATCTACCGAAACAAAATCTGGTTTCAAATTATATGGAGATGTAGATTTCGAAAACGTAGCGCCAATTGCATCTTATATTACACCTGTTCCCGGTGGAGTCGGTTTAATGACGATTGTAGGTTTGTTAAAGAATACATTAGCATCAGCCAGGAAAGAAATTTATTCTTAAAGCTGAAAGCTTAAACGCCAAAGCGAAAAATCCACGGTTCAAAAATAATTAAAAGCAATTCAAATAATGGATTGCTTTTTTTACGTGTAAATATTTTTTATTATACGTAAAATAATTATATTTGATTATAAATATAATGTTATGGATTCGAAACTAACTTTAAGCTTTAACCAAGACGTAGTAACAAAGGCTAAAAAATACGCTGCTGATAACAATATTAGCCTATCGCGTTTAATTGAGCATTTGTTAACTCAAGTTACTTCCAGTGATTATAAATCGCTAGAAGATTACCCCATTTCTGATTGGGTAAGTATGGTTGCAGAGGGCGAAGTAGAATATAAAAAAACCGTTAAGGCTGGCCGCAAAGCATCAAAAGATGAGTTCTTCTCTTCTAAAAAATAATCGATGAAGATATTTTTAGATGCAAACGTTTTAGTTTCAGTTTTGAATAAAGAATATCCCCTTTTTACTTATTCTTCAAGGATTTTAAGTTTGGCATCTCATCCAAAATTTGAAGTTTATACTTCGCCACTTTGCCTAGCAATTGCTTTTTACTTTGCAGAAAAAAAACATGAATCACTGTTAGCGAAACAGAAAATAGATTTGCTCTGTCAACATATTAAAATTGCTGAAAACTTATCAAAAGGTGTTTCAGATACACTTGCAAACAAGTCTATTCATGATTTTGAAGATGGATTAGAATATTATGCGGCAGAATCTGTTAACTGTAAATGCATCATTACCGAAAATGTTGATGATTTCTATTTTGCTGAGATAGAAGTTTTAAATTGTCAAGAGTTTTTTAAAAGGTATTTACTAAACTGATTTAACCACAGATGGACACAGATTTGTTAGCAACGAAAACACAGAAGTTAAGCTCGTTTCTATTCATTAAAGTTTCGGTGGCTAATATTTTTGCTTAAGTCTATCTGTGTCCATCCTTTTTTATCTGTGGTTAACTTATCCCCAAAGCTTACTCCACCAGCCTTCTTCAAAACCAACATACAAGCCATCTTCTCTTAACTCACATGGATAAATATCAATATAATCGCCCTGACCCTCAGCACCTCTTCCGGTTTCCAAACTGTATTCATAGCGATGTATCGGACAGATCAGATTTCCATTTTTGCACCAACCACCAGAAAAGTGACCGCCAGCATGTGGGCAAGAAGATTGGGTTACCACAATTTTTTCTTCATTATTGATTACGCAGAGTTGTTTTCCATTAACCTCAAGCGTCTTTATTGAGTTGGCATTAGGGATTTGATTAATATTTAGCGCTTTGAACCACTTCATCCAGCTAAAATAACTATTTAAATATCAGTCTTATTTCATCTTTACATTAATTTTTAAAAGAGGAACTGCTACACCGTATTTTTTTAAGATATTTGCATCCTCAAAAATGAAACAAGATATAGCAGAAGACGGCACATTACTTCCTTTAATGGAAGAGTTCTATACGATACAAGGCGAAGGATTCAACACCGGAAAAGCAGCTTATTTTATTCGCTTAGGCGGTTGTGACGTCGGATGCCACTGGTGCGATGTGAAAGAAAGCTGGGACGCTGAAATGCATCCCTTAACTCCTGCTGATGTAATTGTAGAAAATGCAGATAAGTTCCCGGGCAAAGCTGTGGTAATTACTGGCGGTGAGCCGCTTATTTACAATCTTGACTACCTCACTCAAAAACTAAGAGATAGAGGTATCTTAACATTTATTGAAACTTCGGGTGCTTATCCTCTTTCAGGCCATTGGGATTGGATCTGTTTATCACCAAAAAAATTTAAAGCACCCAGACCCGATATTACCCCTTTCGCCCACGAGTTGAAAGTTATTGTTTTTAATAAAAGTGATTTTAAATGGGCAGAGGAATATGCGGCAATGGTATCGCCAACCTGTAAGCTTTATCTTCAGCCAGAGTGGTCAAAATCCAAGGAAATTACCCCAATGATTATCGAGTACGTAATGGCTAACCCAAAATGGGAGATCTCTTTGCAAACGCATAAATTTTTAAATATTCCTTAAATAGTCTACATTAGCTTTGATCACCAAATGTTGATGTAATGAAATACTGGTTTCTCTTATTTTTAAGTATATCAATTGTTTTCTGTTATGCTCAAAGTTCACCTAATAGAAAAGCACAAACTTTTTTCGAAAAAGCAGGACCATACATTGAGAAATTAGATTATGCATCTGCCGAGCACGTTTTGAAAAGTGCTGTGGAGGCAGATCCCCTATTTCAAAATGCATTCGTCTTACTCGGCGGCGTTTACAAAGCGCAAAAGAGATATTCAGATGCTAAAGCCGCTTACCAAAAAGCGTTACTGATCAATAAAAATGTAGCTTCTGAAGTGATGTATGGCTTAGCCGAGATGGAATTTGCCACACAAGAATATGATCAGGCAAAACAACATTTTAGCGAATTCTTATCTTTAGATAATTCTTCTGACCGGGCAAAACGAGCAAAGAAATACTTAATGGACTGTGATTTTGTATCCCTTGAAATTAAGAAGCCCGTTAAGTACGCACCAGCTAACCTAGGAAATGGCGTTAATACAAACGACTCAGAGTATTTCCCTGCTTTGACAGCCGATGGAGAAACATTAGTATTTACCCGCCTAACGAACGGGAACGAAGACTTTTGGACTTCTCAATTCAAGAATAATTCATGGAATTTAGCTACGCCTTTATCAGCCAACATTAATACGACTAGATACAATGAAGGCGCTCAAACGATATCTCCAGATGGAAAATATTTATTTTTTACGGGATGTAATCGCCCAGATGGGCTGGGTCGATGTGATATTTATGTTTCTCACCGTGAAGGCAAAGATTGGGGCGAACCTTATAATATTGGCAAACCTGTAAATTCTGAGTATTGGGAGTCACAACCAGCAATAAGTCCAGATGGTAGAACTTTGTATTTCATCAGCAACCGTCCCGGCGGTTCAGGAGGCTACGACATCTGGAAAAGCACCATTACTGATGATGCCAAATGGGGACCTGCTATAAATCTTGGTCCTGAAATAAATACAATTTACGATGAAAACACACCCTTTCTACACGCTGATGGAAAGACACTTTACTTTTCCTCAGATGGATGGCCAGGTTTTGGAAACAAAGATATTTACTACAGCAGAATGGATGCTAAAGGAAAGTTTCAAAAACCTGTTAATATCGGCTATCCGATAAATTCATTTAATGATGAGAGCGGTTTAATTGTTAGTGCTGATGGAAATACGGGAATGTTTTCCTCTAACCTAAAAGACGGCTTCGGTGGTCAGGATATTTATAGTTTCGGTTTGCCGGAAATTGCGAAACCATTGAAAGTATCGTATGTAAAAGGAATTGTGAGAGATAAGGACACCAAGAAAACGATAGAAAGCAATGTTCAGGTTATCGATTTAAAATCAAACAATACAGTTTTTGATGACTATACCGACCCCGAAACTGGCCAGTTTCTAGCTGTTATGCCTATCGGAAGTAATTATCTTTTCAATGTTAATGCAGAAGGTTATTTGTTTTATTCTGAAAACTTTGAATTAAAGGCCGGTGATATCAACAAGCCCTATCAAATAGAAGTCTACATCGAAAAAATTAAACAAGGTGGTAATGTAACTTTGAGAAATATTTTCTTCGACACTAATAAGTACAATCTTTTGCCGTCATCAATTAGAGAACTGGATTTATTGATTGAGTTCTTAACTCAAAATCCAACGGTAGATATCGAAATTCAAGGTCATACAGATAATATAGGCGATGCTAAATTGAACGAAAAGTTATCACTTAATCGGGCGAATGCCGTTTATGAATATCTATTAAAAAACAATATTGAAGCCAAAAGACTCACGTTCAAAGGCTTTGGGGCAAATAAACCAATTGCAGATAATAAAACCGAGCTTGGGCGAAAAAGCAATAGAAGAACATCGTTTTTGATAACTAAAGTTTAATTTTTTAATAGAAAACAAAATTTGTCTTTGATTATTAGAAGGCATGTGTTGTTTGTCAACAGATTTTTCGCTCCATTACCATTGACGTTTTTAACTTTCCGTCATTGCCTGCGGCAGGCAGGCGAAATCGATTTTTCATCGATTGAACCTACAGAGAAGTGCGTTTGGCACAATCCCATCTGTGGTATTATTTTATCAAGTGAGATTGCCACGAAACTATGAAAAATAGTTTCTCGCAATGACGACCGGTTTATAGCGAACCAGCCTATGAAAATACTATTAACACTTAAAACTTTTTCCCTTTCAAAACCCTGATTTCTGAGCCTTCTGCGAGCATTACTGAATCTGGTTCAGCATGGTTAAGAAAACCGAAATCACTTCCGTAATTAATCCCAAAATCAACTTCAATTTTGTATTGTTTAACTGGGTAAGCTTCCCAGCGTGGATGTTCTACGCCATATTCAGAAGTTCTATTCAATCCAATCTTAGTATAACCCCAATAATGTTCGGTAATGAATTCTTCTTCGCTGCCCACAGCAATTTCCTCAGCTTTTGACAAAGCGGTAACAGAAAATTTATTCCAGGTTTTGTTCTTCCAATGATAATCTACTTCAAGTTGATGTTCTTGCTCAATCCAAACGTGTTTCATCGGCAGAGTTTGGTAATTCTCTTTGTAAACTGTATTTGCGACAAAGGTGATGGCTGGCAACGGCACAATTTCTTTTATAAAAACAACGCCCCTCTTCCACTCCTCACCATCTTTGTATTTAACGTAAAAACGAAGATTAACTTCCTCAAAATTGGTATGAAACGGGATATTAAAGCCCCTTAATTTTACATCTACGAACATAAAACCAACTAGGCTCACATAGTATTTACCTTGCCAATCATCCAATTCTGTATTGGGCGGTAGGTATTTCAAAAGCACAGCCTTATCCACAGCATATTGTGCCAAAGCAAGTTTTCGCCATTCGGCAGTAAGAAATACCTTTGAGTTTGTCATTTTTAAAGAATAGCCTGCCTAATCCGGATCAACTTGGTTAAAGTTTCTTCCAATAAATCTAAATGCAGCATATTAGCTCCATCTGATTTCGCATTTGCTGGATCTGGGTGAGTTTCGATAAACAAGCCATCTGCACCAACTGCAATGGCTGCTTTAGCAATAGTTAAAATTAACTCGGGTTTACCTCCGGTTACACCACTTGCCTGATTTGGTTGCTGTAACGAATGCGTACAATCCATCACAACGGGAACACCGAAGCTTTGCATTTCTGGTAAACCCCGATAATCAACAATTAAATCCTGGTAGCCAAAAGTATTTCCCCTATCCGTTAAAATTACTTTTTCGTTTCCAGCTTCCCGCACTTTTTCAACTGCAAATTTCATTGAACCAGCAGAAAGAAATTGACCTTTTTTTACATTAACTACTTTACCAGTTTCGGCAGCAGCAATCAACAAGTCAGTCTGGCGACACAAAAAAGCAGGGATCTGCAAAACGTCTACATATGCAGCAGCCATTGCAGCCTCACCACTTTCGTGGATATCTGTAACGGTAGGCACGCCAAATTCGCGACCAATACGCTCCAAAATTCGTAAGGCTTTTTCATCGCCAATCCCTGTAAAAGAGCTGCCTTTGCTCCTATTTGCTTTGCGATAAGAACCCTTGAAGATGTAAGGGATTTTAAGTTTATCTGTAATCGTAATAATCTTTTCAGCAATGCGCATGGCGATATCTTCACCTTCTATTGCACATGGACCAGCCATCAAAAAAAAATTTCCGGATTCTGTATTTTTTATTTTATCTAAATAGTTTAGCATAATTGAGATTTAAGACTTGAGATTTGAGATTTGAAATTTCAAACGTCAACCGTCTAAAATCTAGTCTCTTTATCTCAAATCTAATTTTAGTTCCCTAGTTCTGACATGAATTTTATTCGCATCAATTGGATTTCTTCGCGGGTATAGTCAGTTTCGCCAAGTTCATTAAGTGCTTCATCGATCGAATCGCTTTCGGCAGAACGGAAGTAATCAAAAACCTCATCTTGTCTATCGTCATCAATGACTTCATCAATAAAATAGTTTAAATTAAGTTTGGTACCTGAGTTTACAATTGATTCTACCTCTTTTAAAATTTCTTCGTAAGTAATTCCTTTTGAATCCGCAATATCTTCTAAACCAATCTGTCTATCGATGTTTTGAATAATAGAAACCTTCATTTGCGATTTATTGGCTTGAGTTTTTATAATCAAATCAATTGGTCGCTCAATGTCGTTATCTTCTACATATTTCTTGATTAATTCAATAAAAGGGCTACCAAATTTCATTGCTTTACCAGAGCCAACACCATGTATTTGTCGAAGTTCTTCCATTGTAATTGGATAATGCGTACACATTTCCTCCAAAGATGGATCTTGAAAAACAACAAAGGGTGGAACACTTTTTTGCTTGGCAATTTTTTTACGTAAATCTTTTAGCAGCTGTAGCAAGTGGTTATCTAATGCTCCAGGACCTTGTTTTACATCATCATCATCATCATCTGCGCCCGTTTCAATCGGTTCATTTAAGATAAATTTCAAGCTGTAAGGATTGATAATAAAGTCTCTTCCTTGTTTAGTTAGCTTCAATAAACCATAATTATCAATATCCTTAAAAAGGTAATTATTCAGAACGGCCTGCCGGATAACTGATTTCCAAAACAAAATTCCTTCCTCTTTACCGATTCCAAATTCCGGAACTTTGCGATGCTCGTAAGCAATGGTTTGTGCTGTTTCTAAGCCCAAAAACACGTTTAGTAAATGTGCATCGTCAAACTTCTCTCCTGTTTTTTCGATAAATTTTAACAAGGTTGATAGCTGCTCTTCCGCATCAAATTGTTTTTTAGGTTTTTTGCAGTTATCGCACATGCAATTGCAACCTGTTTCATTAAAATTTTCTCCAAAATAATGAAGTATCTGCTTACGTCGGCAAACGCCAGATTCAGCATAATCAATAACTTCTTTTAAAATTTGTGTACCAATTTCGCGTTCAGAAACCGGCTTATCTTTCATAAATTTAGCAAGCTTATCTACATCCTTTTGAGCGTAGAAAGCAATACAAACTCCTTCGCCACCATCACGGCCAGCTCTCCCAGTTTCCTGGTAATAACCTTCCATACTTTTAGGCACATCATGATGGATAACGAAACGAACGTCAGGTTTATCGATCCCCATACCAAAAGCAATTGTCGCTACAATCACTTCTGCATCTTCCATCAAAAAGCGATCTTGTGTTTCAGCTCTAATTTTCGGTTCTAAACCAGCATGATATGGCAAAGCACTAATTCCATTAAGGTTTAGCGCTTCTGCAACTTCTTCAACTTTTTTACGGCTGAGACAATAAATGATTCCTGATTTCCCTGGATTCGATTTAATATATTTTATGATTTCTTTTGTGATATCCCTTTTTGGGCGGATTTCATAAAATAAGTTGGGCCTGTTAAATGACGATTTAAATAGTGTAGCCTCGGTCATGCCAAGGTTTTTCATAATATCTTGCTGAACCTTCGGTGTGGCAGTAGCTGTTAAAGCTATAATAGGAATATTATTGCCCAAGCCTGCAATCACCTGCTTTATTTTACGGTATTCAGGTCTGAAATCATGACCCCATTCCGATATACAATGTGCTTCATCAACCGCAACAAAAGAGATCTTTATTAAATTAAGGAATTCAATATTATCTTGCTTAGCCAGCGACTCTGGCGCAACATATAACAACTTCGTCTGGCCACTTAAAAGATCAGACTTAACTTGTGTAATTTCAGACTTATTTAAAGATGAGTTAAGAAAATGTGCGATACTATCATTTCCGCCAAATGCCCTTAATTGATCCACCTGGTTTTTCATTAATGCAATTAGAGGAGAAATTACAATCGCCGTTCCTTCGCTCATTAATGCTGGCAATTGATAGCAAATAGACTTTCCTCCGCCGGTTGGCATAATAACGAAAGTATTATTGCCTTCTAATATATTTGTTATGATCGACTCCTGATCACCTTTGAAATTATCAAACCCAAAGAAATTTTGTAGGTTATCAAATAACGACTTTTTCACGTCCATTTTGTGTAATAAAATATGCGATGCTATTTTTCTATCCAAAATAACATAATTTTACAAGAATTTCAAGTATTCACCAACAATTATTTTCTCTTTGAAAAGTAAAAAATACATAATCCAATCAGCCATAAGCACTTTAGAGCTTGAAGCAGCAGCGATACTAAATGTTGCGAAAAACATTAACGATGATTTCGAGCAAGTGGTATCTACCATTTTAAATTGTGATGGAAGAGTTATTGTAACGGGCATAGGCAAAAGCGCTATTATCGCTCAAAAAATTGTTGCTACTTTTAATTCTACTGGCACGCCTGCTATTTTTATGCATGCCGCAGATGCAATTCATGGCGATTTGGGTATGATTCAAAGAAATGATGTCATTATTTGTTTATCAAAAAGCGGAAATACTCCAGAAATAAAAGTGTTGGTTCCATTGCTTAAATCTGCAGGAAATAAACTGATCGGAATGGTTGGGGAATTGGCATCTTTTTTAGCCGAACAGGCAGATCTTGTATTAAATACCTCATTTGAAAAAGAGGCTTGCCCTCATAATTTAGCACCCACAACCAGCACTACAGCTCAACTTGCCCTGGGCGATGCATTGGCTATTTGTCTCTTAGAATGTAGAGAATTTAATGAGTCTGATTTTGCAAAATATCACCCCGGAGGATCATTAGGAAAGAAACTTTATTTAAAGGCCAAAGATCTGGCCCTTTCTAATGAAAAACCTTCAATAAATCCCTCGGCCTCCGTTAAGGATGTATTAATAGAAATTAGCAAAAACCGTTTGGGTGCTGTTGCTGTTGTTGATGAGGAAAATAGTGTTATTGGTGTAATTACCGATGGCGATATCAGACGCATGCTTGAGAACAATGATTCGGTTACTGGACTGAAGGCCGAAGATATTATGGGTAAGCAGCCAAAAAGCATACAGTATGACGCTCTTGCAGTAGAAGCACTACACATAATTAAGGAAAATAACATTACACAGTTGCTAGTACTGAAACAAAACACTTACTTTGGAATTATCCATTTGCACGATCTTTTGAATGAAGGAATAGTGTAATTTTAAATCATAAAATGAATAAAGATTATTACGCCCTAATAATGGCTGGCGGAGTCGGAAGTCGCTTCTGGCCGGTGAGCAGAACAGAATACCCTAAGCAATTTATCGATTTTTTTGGAGTTGGTAAAACACTGATTCAAAGCACTTACGAAAGGTTTTTAAAAATCTGTTTACCAGAAAATATATTTATCGTTACCAATGAGATTTATGCTGATCTTGTAAAAGAACAGTTACCACAACTCTCAGATAATCAAATCTTGGCGGAACCTTTATTAAGAAATACAGCCCCTTGTGTAGCTTATGGAAGTTTAAAAATACATGAGCTTAATCCCAACGCGACTATAGTTGTAGCGCCATCCGATCATACTATTGCTAACATAGATGGTTTTATCGATTCCATTGAGCAATCGCTTGATGCCGCTTCGAAAAATGATTGTCTGATTACGTTGGGTATTAAGCCAAACAGGCCTGATACTGGTTACGGCTACATTCAGCACACCGATCATGTTCTAAATACCGATACTGATTTACATCGCGTTAAAACATTTACAGAAAAGCCAAATTTGGAACTAGCCAAATCATTTATCCAAAGTGGTGATTTTTTATGGAACGCCGGAATTTTTATTTGGTCAGCAAAATCAATTTTGAAGGCCTTTGAAAGGCATTTACCAGACATGTACGAGATTTTCAATCAAGGTCGTTCAGAAATGAATAACGAAAGAGAAAATGATTTTATAAATAATGCTTATCTGCAATGCACCAATATCTCTATCGATTTTGGTATTATGGAGAAGGCAGACAATGTTTACGTTTTACCTGCTGATTTTGGCTGGTCTGACCTAGGTACCTGGGCTTCAATTTATGAAATGGCTGAGAAGGATTACGTTGGTAATGCGGTAATTCCGTCAGAACAGGTAATTATGTTCGATTCGTCGAATTGTATGGTGAATGTACCGAAAGATAAACTGGTCATTCTACAAGGATTACATGATTACATTGTAGTGGAAAACAACAATATGTTAATGATTTGCCCACGTAATGAGGAGCAAAAAGTAAAAGAATTTGTAGCCGAAGTTAAATCTAGATTCGGCAATAAATTCATTTAATCTTTTAAAAATCTTAAAATCTCGCCAACATCTTTTGGTTCGAAAATCCTAACTGTTCTTAAAACTAAGCTTTGAGAAAAGTTAGGATTTATAATATTTCTGGCTACTACATTAATTTTATCATCCAGATTTTTGATGTAGCCCTGATACATATTCGTTTGCAGAACGGAGAGGCCAACAGCATTTGCCCAAGCTGTGTTTCTTGCCGCTGTAATGCTAAAATTGATTACAGACTCTTTGCTTTTATTATCAACATATTTTAATAATTTCATTGGGGCGCAAATCTCTTCTAAATCCTTTTGGATTATATTTATCAAGCTACCAATAATATTGTTGATAAGATTGAAATCTTTTTTAATCAACTGGATATCAGAATCCTTTGCAGTTTCAGCAGCAGCGATGCCTAGATCCAAGTTAATATGTGCATTCATGCCCATTAATAAATGTTGAATGGCAGTGTAAGGCTGTAAACTGGCATCGAAAGCAGATTTCCATGAAGAAGTTAGTGGAGTCTGGTTCAAATTACAGAAATAAGCGTCGATATATCGATTTGCAAAAATCACATCAAGCTTTTCCATCCGCCGTCCGTCCTCAAACAAGCCATCATTTATCCCATTTTGAACAGCTACGGTCATTTTTCGATACAAGCAAGCAAAATATCCTGCTCTGGATTTCTTTGCTATACTTTGGTTTATAATATCATCTAAATGAGTGATAACTTCGGTAATGTTCTTTGCAGGAAGCATAAGTGGAATTTCTAATTAAAAATACATAATTATATTCCTAACTAAGAAATTAAAAGGACACCATCCTTAGGTAGTTCTTTGTCTTACAGCCTCATATAAAATAACACCCGCAGAAACTGACACATTTAATGATTCTATTTTGCCAGCCATTGGAATTTTTGCTAAATGATCTGCCACTCTTAAAAGATCGTTGGAAATCCCCTCATCTTCCGAACCCATAACGATTGCTGTTGGCATGGTATAATCTGGCAAGTAAATTAAGTCTGTAGTTTTCTCGGTACAGGCTACAATTTGCAAACCGCTTTCTTGCAAAAACAAACAGGTTTTATGAAGGTTAGCATGTCTGCAAATTGGGATATTAAATAGTGCTCCCGCAGAAGTTTTAATAGCATCTGCGTTAATTTGTGCGGCATTTTTTAACGGTACTACAATAGCATGCACACCCACGCAAGCAGCTGTACGAGCAATTGCACCCATGTTACGTACATCGGTAACACTATCTAACACCAATATTAAAGGCACTTCGCCTTTTTCAAAAACAGCAGGAACAATATCCTCAATATTTTGATAAGTGATGGGAGAAATAACAGCTATAACACCTTGATGATTTTTTTGAGACATTCTATTCAATTTCTCAATTGGAACAGCGTTCAATGGGATCAAAGTATCTTTAAGTAAAGCTTTTAATTCCAGAAATAATTCTCCTCCCAGACCACGTTGTTGATAAATCGTTTCAATATCTCTGCCAGCTTTAACTGCTTCAATTACAGCTCTAATGCCAAATACAAACTCATTATTTTCCTTTGCTCTTTGTGGTTTTCTAAAATTATCCATGATGTAAAATTGTTTGCAAAAGTAATTGTTTTTCCCGCAAGGCAAGCAAAATTATTTGCTATTGGAAAATATGGGAATAAATCAGAGGATTGATTTTTATTGGCAATCGAATTATAGAGGTAATAAATAATTGGAAATAGGAAGTTGATTAGTCTAACTTAAGAAAAGTACTACTATCTTTTGTATTATAGCCAATCACCTATTCCTCATTACCTCTTCACTATTGCCTATTCACTATTTTCAATTACCAATTCCCTATTCCCTCAGTTATCCATTCCCTATAAACCCATGTTTATCGCCCTTTCATTATTAACATTTTATTGTTCAGAGATTTGAGATCTTTTTAAAATAACGAAAACTTAATCTTATTCTTCTTCAATTTGTTAACAAACAGCTAAGAACTTGTTAAAACATTCGGATCAAAAATTAACTACTTTTGTAAAATGAGTATCGATAACGAACAAGGCGGAAAGAATAGTATATCATCCCGAAAAGCAAGATTAAATACAACAGTGAGTTCAATGGGTAAATTGCCTCCCCAAGCGTTAGATTTGGAAGAGGCAGTTTTAGGTGCATTGATGTTGGAAAAAGATGCGCTTTCGGCTGTTATCGACATTTTAAAGCCTGAGGTTTTTTATCATGAAGCCCACCAAAAAATATTTGCAGCCATCCATATGCTGTTCGAAAAGTCGAAACCAGTCGATATTTTAACAGTAACATCGGAACTGCGCCAGATGGGTACTTTAGAAATGGTTGGCGGAGCTTATTATATCACTAACCTGACTAACCGTGTAGCTTCTGCCGCAAATATTGAATATCATGCCCGCATTATCTCCCAAAAATATATTCAGCGTGAATTGATTAGAATTTCTACTGATATTATTACGAATGCCTATGAAGATACCACTGATATTTTCGATTTATTAGATCATGCGGAAAAAGGATTGTTTGATATTGCCCAAAATAACTTGCGGAGAGATACGCAGAAAATGGACGATATTATCAAACAATCACTAGCAACCCTAGAAGAACTTCGAACAAAAACAGATGGCTTAACGGGTGTTCCGACTGGATTTACCGGATTAGATCGCATCACCGGAGGTTGGCAAAAACAAGATCTAGTGATTATCGCTGCTCGTCCGGCGATGGGAAAAACCGCCTTCGTACTTACTTGCGCAAGGAATGCAACAGTCGATTTTCAAAAACCGACAGTAGTGTTCTCTTTAGAGATGTCTTCTGTTCAGTTAGTTAACCGTTTAATATCGGGGGAAGCTGAAATAGAGCAAGAAAAAATAAGAAAAGGAAATTTACAAGAGTGGGAATGGCAACAGCTTCACAGTAAAATCGGTCGCTTAACCGAAGCTCCCCTACTTATTGATGATACGCCAGCGCTAAACATCTTTGAATTTAGGGCTAAATGTAGAAGGCTTAAATCTCAATACGATATTCAATTGGTTATTGTAGATTACTTGCAGTTGATGCATGGTAAAGGTGAAGGCGGTAAAGGTGGTGGTAACCGGGAGCAAGAAATCGGTAGTATTTCAAGGGCTTTGAAATCAGTCGCAAAGGAATTAGATGTTCCTGTTTTAGCTTTGTCACAGTTAAGTCGTGCGGTAGAAAGCCGACCTGGTTTGCAGGGAAAGAGACCAATGCTATCCGATTTGCGTGAATCGGGTTCGATTGAGCAGGATGCAGATATGGTGTTATTCCTTTATCGCCCTGAATATTATGGCATTACCGAAGACGAGCAAGGAAGATCGCAAGCAGGAATTGGCGAAGTAATTATTGCCAAACACAGGAACGGTGAAACCGGAATTGTGCCATTACGTTTCGTTGGTAAGTTTGTGAAGTTTACCGATTTAGAGGAAGATTTCACAGCACCAACTTCGTTTGCGTCAGCAGATCCATCGGCAGGAATGTACCCATCACAAGATTTTGAAAAACAAAGCAATGTTATTATTCGACCATCCAAAATGGACGATTATAATGATGATGATCCACCATTTTAATGGGGGTAAATAGTTGAAGGGAAATCGAAAAATTTCCCTTTTTTTATTTAGAAAAGATATCCGAATAATATTCCTGCTAAAACAATAACAGGCGGGCTCACTTTGGTGAAGTTTAAAAGTAAAAATGTAACTACCATTATCCCTAAGAACAACCAGTTAAAACCCATCGGGATAAGCAACAGGATAAAGGCGGCAATAATGAAACCTACGCTTACCGCATTGATACCAGAAAGACTATAGCGAATCCTTGAGATTTTTTTCAAATCATCCCAAAAAGGAACAATAAATAAAACCAAAATTAATCCTGGTAAATTAATTCCTATTACACCAATTAGGCCGCCCAGCACCTGTCCCCATACGCCGTAGCCAAAATTCTTCATGCTTAATGCACCCAGATAACTGGTGAATGAAAATGTTGGGCCGGGTAGTGCTTGCTGTAAGGCAAAACCTGATAAAAAACCTGATGAAGGCAGATAATGCTTCATCTCTACAAACTCCGTAAACATTAACGGGACAAGCACCTGGCCACCACCGAAAACCAATATTCCGTTCCTGTAAAAGTTTTCTAATAAACGAATTGGCAAGCTGAAAGGCGATGTTCTGTTGATAATGGCACCAACAAGTGCAAATAAAAGTAATGCACCTAAAAAGTAAATCATCTTTTTAGGGTTAATATTCGAAAAAAGTTTAACTCGTAATTCCGTTTCCTCTTTAGGCGTTTCAATTGCGGAAGAAATTATCCCACCAACTAAAATCGCTAGCGGAAATACATAGGCATTACGGAGAACAAATGTTGCCACAACGGAAGATATGGCTAAGAAAATGGAGACTTGGGATGACAAAACTTTTTTACCCAACTGCCAGGCTCCATAAGCTACAATACCCAACGCTATAGGCTGAATATACTCCAAAATATCACTAAACTTTTGCTTCTGATCAAGCAAGGCATAGCTAATCGCAGCAAATGTCATAATTGCTGCTGTTGGCAAGATCCAAATCAAAAAAGTAAGGATTGCTAGCTTCAGTTTCCCAACTTTCCAGGCTATCCCCACCAGTGTTTGTGTAGATGCTGGCCCAGGTAAAACTTGTGCTAAAGCATTCAGTTCCAGTAACTCCTCTTCCGAAATAAACTTAGAATTTTTAACGAAATACTTTAACAGCAATGCTAAATGTGCTTGTGCGCCACCGAAAGAAGTGAAAGTGAACAATACGACATTCCTGATAAATAGCCACTGCTTTTTAGCAGCGATGGGTTTAGCTTGCATTTATTCTAGCTGATTAGCAATAAACAAATAATTGAAAAGGACTCACTAAATTATTCATCTTCATAATCTAAACCTGCAGCAGTGTTGTACGCACCTTGTAACTCAGAAAATGCATGCATATCTCGCTTATTACGGGCTACAGCCATTCCTTTTTGATATACTTCAATCGCTTTATCTTTTTGGTCATCTTTTTCCAATAACTTACCCAAATGATAATAAGTTCCTACATAATCTGGATGTTTATCCGTTAACTGAAGGTAAAAAGAATAGGCCTTTTCTTTATCATTTTGAGTGTTATACTCTGTGGCTAAGGCATATAGTATAAACGGATCGTTCGGATCACTTTCTAAAAACTCCAATAACTTTGCTAAACGGCTTGATGACATTTTATTTCCTTGCTTTTTTAATTAAATTTGCAGAAAGACCATATATAAATAAGACCAATAGTATGATTAATCAGGAGCCTTACTTAAAGCTTTGATAATTTCATATTCACTAAAACCCAAATTAACATATGAAAATATTAGTTTGTATCAGTAACGTGCCCGACACGACGACAAAAATAACTTTTACCAATGATAATACCGAATTCAATACAGCCGGAGTACAATATATTGTTAATCCTTATGATGAAATTGCGTTATCAAGAGCAATTGAGCTAACTGAAGGGGATAAAGGAACAGTAACTGTAATCAATGTTGGCGAAGCTGCAAACGATCCAACCATCAGGAAAGCACTTGCAATTGGCGCAGATGATGCCATAAGAGTAAATGCTGCTCCACGTGATGCCTATTTCGTAGCTAAACAAATTGCAGAATATGCAAAGGATAAAGATTTCAATATCATTTTAACCGGACGGGAGTCTATTGATTATAATGGAAATCAGGTAGCCGCAATGGTCGGAGAATTTTTAGACATACCCTCAATTTCGATCATCAAAAAACTTGACATCGATGGAGACAATGCAACTGTAGAAAGAGAAATTGAAGGTGGAAAAGAAGTAGTTACCGTTGTTGGTAAGTTTGTAGCAAGCTGTGCTGAAGGGGTTGCTGAACCTAAAATCCCTAACATGCGTGGTATTATGAGCGCAAGAACAAAACCTTTAACTGTTGTTGATCCAGTTTCGATTGAGGAAGTTACCAAGGTGACAAAATATGAAACTCCAGCTCCACGCGGTACAGTGAAATTAATTCCTGCAGATCAAACGGAGTCGTTGATTGGCTTGCTACATAGTGAAGCGAAAGTGATTTAACGGATCCGGTTAAGTTTGAACTTGAAAAAAACAGAGATAATTAATTGAGTAGATAAACATCTCCATTGGAGATTTAAGATAAAAATATGTCAGTATTAGTATATGTAGAACAAGCTGAAGGGAAGTTTAAGAAATCTGTTTTCGAGGCAGTTTCATACGCCAAAGCCATTGCCGATCAACAATCGACCAATTTAGTTGCCATTTCTATTGGCGATGTTGCGGAAAGTGAATTAAAAGAGTTAGGTAAATACGGTGCATCGAAGGTTTTAAATGTAAGTGTAGATCAGTTAAAAACGTTTGTAAACCAGGCTTACGCAAGCGTAATTGCTGCAGCTGCCGGACAAGAAAATGCAGACATCGTCGTATTATCGAATTCATTCTCTGGTAAAGGCTTAGCACCTCGTATTGCAGTGAAACTTAAAGCTGGTTTGGCAGATGGAGCTGTTGAGTTGCCTAGTACAGATGGAAAATTTTCGGTTAAAAAAACTGCATTTTCTGGTAAAGCCTTTGCCATTACCGAATTAACGTCGGCAAATAAGGTAATAGCCTTAAACCCGAATGCCTTTGGTGTGAAAGAAAATAGCACTGGAGCAGCTATTGAAACCTTCTCCGCTGATGTTAAACAATCAGACTTAGGAACTGTTATCAAAGATATTGTAAGAGCAACTGATAAAGTTTCGCTTCCAGATGCAGAATTAGTGGTATCTGCCGGACGTGGTTTAAAAGGCCCTGAAAACTGGGGAATGATTGAAGAATTAGCTGGTTTATTAGGTGCTGCAACCGCTTGTTCAAAACCAGTTTCTGATGCAGATTGGAGACCGCACTCAGAACACGTGGGTCAAACAGGAATTTCCATCAGCCCCAACTTGTACATTGCAATCGGCATATCTGGTGCAATTCAACATTTGGCTGGCGTTAGTTCATCAAAAGTAATCGTGGTGATCAACAAAGATCCTGAAGCTCCTTTTTTCAAAGTAGCAGATTACGGTATTGTTGGTGATGCTTTTGAAGTTGTACCAAAATTAATAGAAGCTTTAAAAGCACATAAAGGATAATAAATTACTTTAAACCTCGCATATCTGAAAATATGTGAGGTTTGAAAACGATATATGAAAAAAGTTAAATTAGATATTGTAGGTTTATCTTACAGCCAGACGCAATCTGGTGCTTATGCGCTGGTTTTAGGAGAAGTAAATGGCCGCCGAAGATTACCCATTATTATAGGCGCATTTGAAGCTCAGGCAATTGCTATTGAAATTGAAAAGATGGCTCCCAGCAGGCCATTAACCCACGATTTATTTAAATCAATGGCTGATACTTTTCATATCAACATACAAGAAATCATTATTTATAATTTGGTCGATGGTGTGTTTTATGCAAAACTAATCTGTAGCGATGGAAAAACAACCCACGAAATTGATGCCAGGACATCAGACGCAATAGCACTAGCAGTTCGGTTTAACGCTTTAATTTATACCTACGAATTTATACTGGCCTCTGCAGGGATTGTAATTGAAGGCAATGATTTTCTATTCTTAGAAAACATGGATTCGATTGCTAAGGAACCTGATGCTGATGTAACGCCAAGTTCCTCTCAACAGCAAGGATTTGGTGATTTAACAATTGAAGAACTTCAACAGAAACTCCAGGAAGCAATTGCTGACGAAGCCTATGAAAAAGCTGCCCGATTAAGAGATGAGTTAAATAAAAGAGGAACTTCCTAATAAATTTTTATTGATTCTTGCATAAAATCCTTCAAGAAAATGGAAATTTAAAATGAACCCAAATTGTTTAAAATAATTTGGGTTCATTTTTGAATAATGTTTTAAAATAGTTCTATATTCAGCCTTTACTTTCAAAAAAATCAAACAAACGAATATGATGAATGTTAAGTTCCGCTTAACCTTGATGAGCTTTATGCAATTTTTTGTGTGGGCAGCATGGCTTATTACAATTGCAAACTATTGGTTCGGAACCAAACAATGGGATGGTGCAGACTTTGGAATCATATTTTCTACAATGGGAATTGCCTCTCTATTTATGCCTACCTTAACTGGTATTATGGCAGACAAATGGATTAATGCAGAAAAACTGTATGCAGTTTTACATATTTTGTACGCCTGTGTAATGTTTTACTTACCACAAGTTACAAGTCCTAACAGCTTCTTTTGGGTGATATTATTGGCAATGTGTTTTTATATGCCAACCATCGCATTAAGCAATTCTATTAGCTATACAACGCTTAAAAATAGCGAATTTGATGTTATTAAAAGTTTTCCACCAATAAGGGTTTGGGGAACCGTAGGATTTATTGTGGCCATGTGGATTACCAATTTAACAGGTAATAAAGCAAGTGCAAATCAATTCTACATAGCTGGAGTAAGTGCTTTTGCATTAGGTATTTATTCATTTACTCTTCCTGCGTGTAAACCATTAAAGTTAATCAGCGAAAAAAAATCATGGGTGCAAAAATTAGGACTAGAATCGTTCAAATTATTCGCAGATTATAAAATGGCATTATTTTTTATTTTCTCAATGTTTTTAGGTGGAGCATTGCAATTAACAAATGCATATGGAGATGTGTTTCTTGATGAATTTAAAATGTTTCCCCAATATGCTGAACTCTATGTAGTAAAAAGATCCACCTTAATTTTATCAATTTCGCAAATTTCCGAAACACTATTTATTCTAGCCATCCCCTTTTTCTTAAAAAGGTATGGGATTAAGAACGTAATGGTTATTTCTATGCTGGCTTGGGTATTCAGATTTGGTTTATTTGCCTTCGGAAACCCAGCAGACGGATTGTGGATGATCATTTTAAGTTGTATTGTTTATGGAATGGCATTTGACTTTTTTAACATTTCAGGATCATTATTTGTTGAAACCTCAACTACTCCAAAAATGCGTTCTTCAGCGCAAGGTATGTTTATGATGATGACAAATGGATTTGGAGCAATATTAGGAAGTTTAACATCGGGCTGGATCATTCAAAAATATTTTACAAGCGCATACACTACTATTCAAGAATTAGCAACATTAGTTTCAGCACAACCTAATAATAAGCTATTAATTAGTTTCCTAGGTTCAAAAGGAATTTCTGTTTTAGATAATGGTCAATTGAGTAGAGCAATACCGGTTATAAACTGGCACAGCGTGTGGCTAACATTCGCCATTTATGCGTTAATCATTACCGTCTTATTTGCATTATTATTTAAGCACAAACACACCAAAGCAGAAGAGAAAGCTATTGATGCCATTACCCACTAAATATTTCGAAATCACCTATGTCAGCTGGTAAGTATAGAAAAGAACACAATTGTTTAAATTGTGGCTCGCATGTAGAAAAACATTATTGTAGCAATTGTGGGCAACCCAATCTAGAATTAAAAGAAAGTTTTTGGGGCTTCATTAGCCATAGCATTGCACATTACTTCCATTTCGATAATAAATTTTTTCAAACACTTGTTCCCCTTTTAACTAAACCTGGTCAGGTAACGTTAGATTATTTAGCTGGAAAAAGAGCCAGGTATATCAATCCGGTAAGCATGTACATTTTTGTGTCTATTGTTTATTTTTTGGTTGCCTACTCGCCTACTCATGTCAAAATAGAAAACGAACACAAGCCAGTAACTGCCGCCGAAACTCAAAAAAGAAAAGCTACACTAGATAGTGTAAACAAAGTATTGAAAAACGCCGGACTGGTAAAAGCAGTACCAGGCATCATGAATGAAACCACGAAGCATATCGCTGAGGATTTAGATCGAGAAGATTTCAAAGCCTTAAGTTTCAAAGACCAAAAAATAGCCTTAGAAAATCTGAAAAAGCTGAACAAAGCCAATCGATCGGATTCGCTGACTAAGGTAATTGGAAAGTTTAGTGAAATTCACGATGATCGAAATGACAGTACTTATGCTGCATATTTAGCCAGGCAGAAAACTTTAAATCCTATAGAGCAGGATAATTGGTTAGATAGAATGATCAAGAAGCGAGCTATATCGATCGGAGAAAAAGCGGAAGTTATTCAGGAAACCCTCGAACACAACAGACCGAAGCAATATTTTCTGATGATGCCATTACTTGCACTTTTCATTATGTGGAATTTTAGAAGAAATCACATTTATTATCTGGACCACTTGATCTTCACAATACATGGAATGACTGCATTCTTTATCGTTTCCATATTTACCAAACCATTAATAAAATATATTTTCGGCGAAGATTCCAATATGTCAAGCCTCATCGGAATAGCTATTTTCGTGTGGATCTGCTGGTATATGTTTAATGCGTTGAAAATATTTTACCAACGGAAAAAAGTAGTTGGGAAGATGATCATGATCATTATATTATACTTCCTATCACTGAAATTAACTGAAATGGTGATGCTCAACTTAATTTATTACGTAGTAACCTGATCAAAATAAAGGGTATAAAAAAAGCTTCAGAAATTCTGAAGCTTTTTTTATGGACTAAATAACTATTATTTTCTGCTCTTAATATCAACGAACGCCCTATCAGTTTCACCAACGTAAATTTGACGTGGACGACCAATCGGCTCTTTATTTTCATGCATTTCTTTCCATTGAGCAATCCATCCCGGTAAGCGACCCAGAGCAAATAACACGGTAAACATTTCAGATGGAAATCCCAATGCTCTGTAAATGATGCCTGAGTAGAAATCTACGTTTGGATATAACTTTCTATCGATGAAATATTGATCAGTTAATGCTGCCTCTTCTAATTTTTTAGCTATCTCTAAAATAGGATCATCAATACCCAAGTTTTCCAAAATATCATCACAAGCTTTTTTGATGATTTTTGCTCTTGGATCAAAGTTTTTATAAACTCTGTGTCCGAATCCCATCATACGGAAAGGATCATTTTTATCTTTCGCTTTGGCAATCCATTTCTCTGTATCTCCGCCATCGTTCTTAATTAGCTCAAGCATATCGATAACAGCTTGGTTTGCACCACCATGTAATGGCCCCCAAAGTGCCGCGATACCTGCCGCAACCGAAGCATACAAATTACAATCTGATGAGCCCACTATTCGAACAGTAGATGTTGAGCAATTTTGCTCATGATCTGCATGTAAAATCAGTAACTTGTTCATGGCATTCACAACAACCGGGTTTACATCGTAATCCTCAGTACGTTGTCCAAATGTCATCCATAGGAAATTGGTTACATAATCATACTTATTTTTAGGATAAATAAGCGGATGACCCAATGATTTTTTATAAATAAAGGAGACGATTGTAGGTAGCTTAGCCAATAACTTAATGATGGTTAGATTTTGCTCCTCAGCAGTTTGGTTAGGCTTTAAACACTCTGGATAGAATGTTGATAGTGAGAAAATTAAAGAACCAAGTTGACCCATTGGATGAGATCTTGACGGATAACCATCGAAAAATTTCTTCATATCCTCGTGAATCAAGGTATGCTTACTTATTTCGCCTTGGAATGCATCTAATTGCTCTTGAGTTGGCAAATCACCATATACGATCAAATATGATACCTCTAAAAAGCTGGATTTTTCGGCAAGTTCTTCTATAGAATATCCTCTATATTTTAAGATTCCTTTTTCACCATCTAAAAAAGTGATTTTACTTTTTGTAGAACCAGTATTTTTAAAACCAGTATCTAAGGTTACAAAGCCTGTAAGATCTCTTAACTTAGAGATATCAATGGCCTTTTCATCTTCTGTTCCTGTAATTACTGGCAATTCTACTGTCTTACCATCAACTTTAATCTCTGCAATATCTGACATATTATTGTATTGTGTTTATAGCTTTCTAAATTATATAAAATTAATATACATGCATAACAAATCTGTTAAATTAATATGAATAATCAGTCAAAAAGACGTAACAATCATGCTTAATTTTTCCCGACATTCATGCTATTTTGATTTAATCTCCTCTGCAACTCTTCCACACTCAAGCATCTCATTACCATAATATGGGTTTTTGATTTCCTTTTCTTTCGATAGCCAGTCTCCTCCATCTCCCTTGTTAGCCATTGGACAATGTTGAACATAAAGTGTTCCTGATTCTATCTCTGTTGATTTGAATAAGGCAATGATATCTGCGCTCAAAACGGTAAAATTTTTGCGCTGTACGTCAAGGTCATTAGCACTGGCAATTTTAGCTGCTATTTCTGCCGTGGGTTCACAGCCTTCGTAATTTGCTAAACTTTTCTCTAACGCCTTAGCAGATTTTTGCCCAACTGCAGAATCTGAAGCTACCAACGCATTTTTAAGATCTACATATTGATTTAATATTTCTGATTTTTTAACATCGTTGATCTTTACCTCATTTGATGCCTTCGCTGCGTTGTTCTGGGAAGTGTCTTTATCTCCTGTAGCTTTTTTCTCCGCTTGGTTGCAGGCCAGTAATGTAGCAAATATGGCAATGCCGAATATTTTTTTCATTGTATTTGGTTTTCCGCTCAAAATAGCAATTATAATATTAATTAAACAAAAAAAGCCCCGCAAATTGCGAGGCTCATTAAATATATGATGCTATAATTATAATTTAAAATTATAAGCGATTCTTAAAGCAAACTGACCTGTTTGTCTGAAATAAGTTGTAGAAGCTACGTCATTTACATAACCTTCATATCTTGCACCAATATCAAGACCATTATCCCACTCGTAACCAAGACCACCTGTATAAATAAAGTTAGTTTTAGCGCCATCTTCAATACCGAAACCTGCACCAGCTTCTGCAGCTAAATACATTCTTTCAATAGCAAAAACTTTAACACCACCTTTGGCTGGAATAAAACCAAAATCTAAAGAGTTATTTCTGCCTTTAAGTTTTGTATAACCTCCAGATGCTGTAATAGCAACATCTTTAGTTAAATCCCATTGAAGTTTTAAATCGGCGCCATAAGCATACTCCATTGGAGAACTTTTCTTGAACAAACCACCATTTAATCCCACTCCTACCTTAAAGGCCATTCCATTGTTGGTAGATCCGGCATCCATAGTTGTCATGGTTTGTGCATTTAGGTTTGATCCTGTAAAAACAGCACCTGCGACAAGTGCAGCTGCAAAAAATTTAGTAATTGTTTTCATGTTAGATAAATTTAAATTATTAATTAAGGGTTTTGGATTATATACGATAAATTGATTCTAACAGATTTTACAATTTTCATTTTATTCAGAAATTTTTAAAATAAAAAAAAGCCCTGACTTTCGTCAAGGCTTTTTCGAATTATTTTATTGATGGATTACAAGCTAAATCCGTAAGCTAAACGTAAACCGAAATAACCAGTGTTAACACTATTTTGCGATAATCCTTCATATTTTACACCTAAATCCAATCCATTATCCCAAGAATAACCAACTGCTGGTGAATAAACAAATGATGTTCCGCTACCTTCATTAGTACCAAAACCAGCACCTAATTCTGCTAAGCCATACAAGCCAGATCCAGACTGATCAAAGAAATATTTAGCACCAACTTTAACTGGGATATATCCGAAGCTAGGATAATTAAATCCTGTATCGCCAATTTCTTTACCGCTGAAGTGAGTATAACCCGCTGTAACAGGGATTGATAATTGTTTGTCTACATTAAATTGGTAACGAAGATCTCCGCCAATTGCGAAACTATAAGCATCGCTAGTCGGTACGCCAACATTTAGCCCAATACCGAAGTTACGAGATTGTGCATTAACATTTGTTGTAAAGAATAGAGCCACTACAGCTGCTGAGGTAGCAATAATTTTAGTAATTGTTTTCATTATAAGTTATTTTTTTGAGTTAAACTATATGTGAAACAAATACAAAATATGTGCCAAAAGAGCTTTTTTGTTTAATGAAGCGGTTAACGTAATAAGAACGTGCTTATTATGATTTTCCGAAAATAAACTAAAATGAAATTTTTGCCAAAATCTGTTTAGTTATTTGGTTAGTAGGAAATGATGCATTAAGCCAATTTATTAGAACACCGTCTTTTTCCATTTTTCTAAAAAATGTATTTTGGCGTTTCGCATATTGGCAAATAGCAATTCCTAACCTCAATTTAAATTCATCATAATCCAATAGGCCATTTAAGTAGTTCACAATAAATTTATACTCCAACCCATAAAAAACTAGCATATCTTTTGAAACTCCGCCTGAAATTAAATTCTCAACTTCATCGATCATGCCTGATGATAAACGATCATCCAATCGTTTTAAAATCTTCGCTCTGGTTACTTCAACCTCGCTTTTAAGTCCGAAAACAATAGGATTTATTTTTGGAGCTGTATTTATGGTTATATCGTTGTGCGCTAAAAAAGTAGCAACTTCAATTCCCCTTATCAATCTTTTCTTAGAATTCAAATCAACATAATCTACATCGTTATAATCTTTAAGCCTCGATATTAACTCATCCTTCGTTTCAAGTTGCAATTTTTCTCTTAAAATTTCATTTACAGGAACGGCGGTATATTCCTGGCTTTGAAGTAAGCTATGGATATACATGCCAGTACCACCACATAAAACAGGAACTCGACCCCTAGCAGTAATATCGGCAAATACCCGATAAAAATCGTTTTTAAAGGCATCTACGTGATATCTTTCCCCAGCCTCCAGGATATCTATCAAATGATATGGTATTTTACTATTTTGAATCGTGTATTCATCAAGATCTTTCCCAGTTCCAATATCCATTTTTTTAAAGACCTGGCGACTATCGGCGCTAATTATTTCTCCGTTAATGGCGTGTGCAACATGGGCTGCTAATTTTGTTTTACCTGAAGCAGTTGCTCCCAAAATAATAATAAGATTAAAATCTTTCATGTTAAAATTTCAGGATATACTTTAGACTTCCAGTGTTAAATACGGCGGCAGATGACAATGAATTCTCTTTGATTATGATCCGATTTAAATTTATATCTAACGAAAAAAACTGTGGATTTAATAGATCGGTTTGAATAAAGTTTAACTTTTGGTAAACATCTCCCGCCGACCAATCCCGATCAGCATAAGTCATGATATCATCAGGATTATACAACGCTGAAAAGTGCGTGATGACCTTACTTAGTCCTCCAATAACAGAATATCCAGACTTCACCGCAAACCTGATCAATTCTGCTGATTTATAATTTTCTTCATAATTCATTTTGCGAAGTGCAGAAAAAGTACCAACAGCTACTAATTTATCTTTCTCAAACAACCCAAATTTGTGCCTGCTACTTACAAAACCCTGTAAGTGATTTTCGTTTAGAAATGTTTGCGCAACAGACTTATCAATTTTCTGAACAATGGTTTTTCTTCCGTGTATCCTTTTATTTAATCCTAAGATAGACGCAATTCTTCCCAAAACCTGGTTAGAGTTATTAAACCAAACATCTTCCCATAAATGAATAAGCTTGATTCCCTTGATTAAGTATGATTGCTGTAGATCAATGAGTTGGCTAGGCGTAAACGTATTGTCGATATTTACTAAATGGATAACAACGGATTGATTATGAATAGAAAGCAAATTAAACTCATCTTCCAAAAAAAAACGGCACTCCACATTGAAATCAGCTAGCGCAGATTTAAGTTGTGTGTGCCATGCAAATATCATGGGTGGTTGGATACTGTTCAATTATTCGATTAATTTGCTGATTGGCGCAAAATTAATCAAACAACTTTAAATCCATTCATTTTCTTTAAAGTGAGTGTGAAGAATTTCAACTAACGTTTCTATCTCTTTCAATTTAGCTTCATCTAATTCTGAAATTTTCAATCCCAGTTTATCATTCCCAAAGCTAACAAGGTCTTGGTTTTTAAATGTGAAATCTTTGCTGTTCAGCTTAAGTTCTACCTCGCTTCCATTGATGTACAAGCCCACGAAAAATCTTTCAGTAACTTTAATGTCGTCGTATTGAATATTTTTTTCGCTGTAAAGATCGTAACCCGTTTCAGAATTTTCGTGTACCGTATAACCTCGAGTGGCATATGGTTGTACACTGGCTCTTATGGTTTGAAAAATTTCTACAAGATCGGTTTTCATATCAGTTGATTTTTAGTTTTTAAACAGCAGAACTATATTTTTGTTTAAATTTTATTAATCAAGCCACCATTTGAAAGTTGGCATTTCAGTGTTTAAAACCACGGTTTCGCCTAATTGAGGAGTAACAATTGGCATCTGTTTTTCATGGGCTGCATCAACCACTCTTCGTATAGAATCATCCCAAGGATGCATGGCTAAGCTGAACTTGCCCCAGTGCACAGGCATTAGCACTTTTGCATTTAAATCAATCGCCGCCTGTACAGTTTCTTCGGGAAACATATGTATATGAGGCCAATAGGCATTGTACTGCCCACATTCGAGTAGAGCAATATCAAATGAACCGAACCTGGTTCCAATTTCTTTAAAATGATTATCGTATCCGGAATCTCCGCCTAGAAAAAGTTTCCAATTTTTATACTCCAGCACAAACGCCGACCAAAGTGTTTGATTACGTTTGAATTTTCGTCCTGTAAAATGCTTTGCCGGTACCGCTGTAAAGGTAATTCCATTCAACAAACTAGTAGATTCATTCCAACACAACTCTTTAATTTTTGTTGGAGAAATCCCCCATCTTTCCAAATGTGAGCCCACCCCTATTGATGTAATAATGTTGGCGGTTTTGGGAGCCAATGTTATGATGCTTTGATAGTCCAAATGATCATAATGATCATGAGTGATTAAAATCACATCAAGATCTTTAAAATCTTCAGCTTTCACAAAGTCAGTCCCCGCAAAAGCTTTACTCCCAATAAAAGAAAATGGAGACGGTACCTGACTAAAAACTGGATCAACTAAAATCCTTAAACCATCTATTTTAACTAAATAAGAAGAGTGGCCAAACCAAATAATCTCTGGAGCAGCCGTTGCTGGTTTACTATTTAAATCCGGTTGGATATGTTTTAAAGATTTTTGAGGAATCTTATTTGGATGTTTATCGAACAAGAAAGCTTTCAGTACCTTCAAGAAACTTACGCCTTCAGGCTGCATTGGGGTGATCGATTGATTTTGTAAAGCACCATCACGATAATTGCTCAATTGATGGATTCTCTCAAGTCTTAATCCTCTTGGTAATCTTCCAAAAACAGGAAGGTTGGTGATCACTAAAAATAAGACGACAAATAAGAGTAAAAAATATAGCGCAATCATTAAGAAAAATTTTGGCCAATGTACGGATTAGATTGACCATCACTTCAATACTTAAGTCAGCGGAAAGCAAAATAAAAAGCCCCAGAAATGTGCTGGGGCCTTTGGTAATTTCAATAAAAATTAATTTTGAACGTTTTAAAGTGATAACTTTGATATCGGCTCAACATATAGCTTAGATAACTTATGTAATTCAAGTGAATTCATTTATTTGAAGTGCCATTAAACGGGGAGTGGTTATAACACTTCTCGTTTTACTTCATCACTTGCTTAGTGATCGCAAAATCGCTTCCTATCAATAATCATCATTTTGAGCAAATATTGGCTTTCTGCTCATCCATTTGCCTCCTGTAAAATCTGGAAACTCCACTGTTTCGTTTCCTAACTCTATTGATTGTTCACTTAACGGTGTAATGGCACTCCAGGTTGCAGCGTCATAAACATCAAGCGGTGTAGGTACGTTTCTTTTGGCTGATTCGATGAACGCGTTTATCACAAAGAAATCCATACCTCCATGTCCTGCACCCTGGGCATCATTTCCGTATTTTTTCCATAGCGGATGATCATACTTTTCGAGCCACTCTTTAGCATTATCCCAGGCATGTGGCTTGCTTATGCCTTCTACATAAATACTCTTGTTCACATCCATCCATAAACCCTTTGTACCCTGAAAACGGAAACCTAAAGAGTAAGGGCGTGGTAAATTAGTATCATGCTGCAAAATAATCGTTTCGCCATTTGCACAATCAATTGTGGTCGTTACAATATCTCCTAATCTGAAATTCACTTTAGCATTCGGATGGTTTGCACCTCCTTTTTCAACAATATAGTTATGCAAGCCACGAGATTTGGTTGCAAAGGAATTTAACTTCAAAAACCGGTTTCCCCTATTAATATCTATACATTGAGCAATCGGGCCGACACCATGTGTAGGATATAAATCACCATTGCGATGAACAGAATGGTTTGTTCTCCACTTGGCTTCCGAAAATCCTTTCTCCCCAAATTCTACCCCATGTCCGTATGGATTAACACCATCGTTAAATTTAACTTCCCTTAAATCGTGCTGGTAACCGCCTTGAAAATGAATCATCTCTCCGAAAACACCCTGGCGAACCATGTTCAACGCTGCAAGAACGTCTCTCCGGTAACAAACATTTTCAAGCATCATCACTTGTGCATTACCTTTTTCTGCAGCGTGTACCACATCCCAATGATCTTGCAGGTTAATTCCCAACGATACTTCGGATCCTACGTATTTTATGCCTGCATCTATTGCACCGATCATCATTGGTTTATGCAGTTCCCATGGAGTAGAAATGATTACAGCTTTAATGCCTTTTAGTTCCAACATTTTTCTCCAGGCATTTTCATCACCGGTAAAAATCTTTGGCATTGGCTTACCGCTTTTCGCAACTATGGCTTTACTCATTGTTAACATTCTGTCGTCTATATCGCAGATAGCCACCAATTCTACATCATTTCTTTTCAAAAGCAATTCCAAATGGTTTTGGCCCCTTAAACCTACTCCGATCATCACCACTTTAATTTTATCATCAACGGGTGATGCAAAAATAGATTGATCTGGAAGGGCTGCAAAAGCAGCAGTGGTTAATCCTGCGTTTCTAACAAACTGTCTTCTGTCCATAAAGCTCAAATATTTTATATTGGTTACCAATTAAAGATATTCGAATGTATCGATATTTAGATCTTGATTATAGGAAATGGAGTAAAAAAACAACGCAAACGTTTGATTAATTTCGTAATATTACATCACGAAGAAGTAGTTTAGCAGTCAAAATGCAATCCAAACCAACCACTATAAAAGAAATCGCCAGGCTTTTGAACATTTCTCCTTCTAGCGTATCTAGAGGCTTACATGATCATCCCAGTATTGGAGCAGTAACAAGAGAGAAAATTAAGCAGTTGGCAAAATCACTTAACTATGAACCAAATAATGCTGCAATTTTATTTCAAAAGGGCAAAACCTATACCATCGGTGTAATTTTACCTGAACTATCAGAGCATTTTTTCTCCACAGCTATATCTGCGATTGAAGATGAGGCATTAAAAAAGAATTATACTGTAATTTTTGCCCAATCGCACGATGATTATGATCAGGAAGTGAAGTTGGTAGAAAAGATGAAAAACCAACGTGTTGATGGCTTGTTGGTTTCTATCAGTAAAGACACTTCTAAATTTGATCACTTTGAAAAATTAAATTCTTTTAATATTCCTGTCGTTTTTTTCGACCGCATTCCTCCCTTTAAAAATGTTCATTATGTAGCTTGCAGCTTAGAAAGCGCAACGGTTAAGGCTATAAATTACCTACTTAAAAAAGGCCATAGAAGCATTGGAATGATAAATGGCCCGACCACCTTGTTCGCGAGCGACGAAAGAAAAGATGGTTATATGCAAGCCATTACCTTTAACCGGCTGAAGTTCGATCCGTCTTTAATTGTTAACTGCGATTTAACTGAAAAAGGCACTATAGAAGCTGCCAATCAATTTTTAAATCATAAAAGGAAACCAACTGCAATTGTAGCCTTCAATGATTATGTTGCCCTATTTTTGATCAAATATTTTAAGAAAATCAATGTAATTAATGATTTCGATATCGTTAGTTACGCTAATTTACCCATTATAAGCTATATAGATCATTCTCCAGTTGCATCAGTAGAACAATATCCCTATTTACAGGGACAGAAGGCCGCAAACATTCTTCTCGATTTAATGAATAGTCCTAAGTCAGAAAACCAGGCATTTTATAACACCATAGTAGAATCAGACCTGATTGTAAACGAAGGCAAAGATTAATCAACACAAACGTTTGCGTGGAGTTTTAGATTTTGTTCAAACTTCCTGGTAAAATTTTATAAAGCTTTTTAAAAGCGTATATAAAGTGCTGTGGATTTTTATAACCTACTAAATACGATACCTCACTTACACTTTTTTTATCCTGAGTTAGGAAATGGTAAGCCTGTTCCATTCTAATTTTATACAAATAACCAAATACGGTATATCCCGTAATTTCTTTAAAACCACGTTTAAGCTTGTAATCGTTTATACCAACCTTTCTTGCTAACTCGACAAGCGAATGCGGTTTTTGGAGATCAGACTCCACCAGCTTCTTTGCTAATAGAATTTTATCCACATCATCTTTCTTAATAAGAAAGCTCTCTGGCTTAGGTTGCTGATCGATATAGTAAATAATCAGTTCAAAAATTTTAGATTCGATAAACAACCGATTTGCTCTACCAGCATATTTTGAATTGATAATGGATTGAAATAGTAGCTCCATTTCTGATGTTACCGTTTTCTCTTTTTGAAACGATTCTGCTTCGAATGTTTTATTGGCGATTCTTTGATAGTAGGATGAGGTAAGTTGAATATATAAATATTTAACCCTCCCATTAATATGGAGTACGGTATTGTTTAATTGCCCGAAAGCAATAGACTGTTGATTAGCGTTTATAATGACCGGGTCACTTGCTTCATCGGCATTATTAATGAAAAGTACTCCTTCAATGCAATACAGAAAGCCAATATTTTCTTGAGCTGAGCTGTATCTAAAATCTCTAGGCCGATTGCTTTCAATGTCTGCAACAGTAACATGGATGCCTTCAAACCATTTCTCGCTGATTTTTATTTGATAATCAGCATTCGCTATTTCGCTACTGTGTTCATCAATATCCTTTGCAACTTCGAAATTATATGGACATGTATTTGAATAAATAGGCTCTTCTGTAGCATAGTCTGATATTTTAATTCCCATTTTTTTTAATCCGTATCACGGCATTAATTATCCGTTTGGCGTTATCTGATGTTTCTGATTATCGACAAATTTGCACAATTATTTATAATTAGTCTAAATAAATGAAAATATATTTATCCATCTTTTTAATGTGTTGTGGATTTTTAACTGTTGCTCAGGAAATTAGAACAGATACCATCAAGGCAACTGACTTGAAAGATGTTGTGGTTACTGGTCAGTTTGGTCCTCAATCGTTAAAAAATTCAGTTTACAATGTGCGAACGATCAGTGCAGAAAAAATTCTTTTACGTGGAGCTGTTAACTTACAGCAAGTTTTAAATACAGAATTAGGTTTCAGGTTTAGTAATGATTTAACATTAGGGACTACCGATGTAACCATAATGGGCATGACAGGTAGAAATGTTAAGGTTTTACTGGATGGTGTACCCATGATTGATCGATCGGATACAAGGGAAAGTTTAAACCAAATTGATATTAATACCATTGAACGTATTGAAATTGTTGAAGGGCCAATGTCGGTTGTTTACGGGGCTGATGCCTTAGCTGGTGTGATTAATATTATTACCAAACGTGCTGGAAAATCCTTGTTAAATATCACAGCAAGATTGCAAGAGGAAACTGTTGGAAACGAGTACAAAGCATTTTCGGACAAAGGAAATCACGTTCAAAATTTTGGGTTAAGTTGGCAAGACAACGGCTGGAGTGCCTTGTTTGGCATAACGCATAACAATTTTGCTGGCTGGAACATTAAACCAAGCACTACTTCCAGAGACATTGTTGATCAGGATTTGGCGAGTGGCAATCGGTGGAAACCAAAAGAGCAGTGGCTTGCCAATACAAAGATTGGGTATAGAAATAAAGATTTTAATATTTGGTACAGATTGGATGGCCTTAAGGAAGAAATTATTAGCCGTGGCGGTATGAATAAGCTGAATTACATCGCTGAATGGCAGACTTATAATACCATGCGTTACACCAATCAATTACAATCTGAATGGAGGTTAAGTAATTCATTACAATTAACTGCCATAGCTGGTTATTCAGATTTGAAACGTTTAACTAAAACTATTAATCACAATTTCAGTACAGGTGCAGATGTGCTCAGTACCGAACAAGGAAAGCAGGATACTGCCAAATTTAACTCCACTATTTTCAGGGCTACAGCACAATATATTTTAAATTCCAAAATTTCCTTTCAACCAGGTTTTGAATTTAACAGAGATGCAGCAAGTGGGCAACGAATTAATGGTTCGCCAGTAATAAACGATTATGCGCTTTTCATTTCATCAGAGATTAAACCTATTGAAGGGATAAATATCAGGCCGGGATTAAGATTTGTCAAAAATTCGGTATACCCCGCTCCTCCTGTTATTCCATCACTAAACACAAAGTTTGTTTTAGGCGAGAATTTCGATTTGAGATTGGCTTACGCCCGTGGCTTTAGATCGCCAGCGCTGAGAGAGTTATACTATGATTTTGTTGATGCCAGTCATAACATTATTGGTAATCCAAACTTGAAAGCAGAAGAGTCAAATAGCTTTAATGGCTCATTAACCTGGACGGGCTTAAAACTTGACGATTTACAAGTCAGATCAACCTTGGCAGGATTCTATAATCTTTTTAAAAACCGAATCTCATTTGCACAATCGGCACAAGATGCAACGATGACTACGCTATTTAATGTATCAAAATTTAAAACTGTAGGATTTACCTTCGATAATACCATCATCTATAAAAATTTAAACGCAACCATTGGTGCATCCTACATCGGCAGATATAATGAACAATTAGAAAATAATCCCGAGTTGACAATACCTGAATTTTCGTGGTCGCCAGAAATTACCGCAACGATCCTATACAGCCTTCCAAAAATTAGAGGAAACATCAGTCTATTCTACAAATATTCGGGTGTTGTTCCGAGTTATCAAAGTGTAAATACCAATATTACAGATTACCAATTGGTTGAGATTGGTGGGTTCAGCTTAGCAGATTTAATGTTGAACAAAAGCATTTACAAATACATCACCATCAATGCAGGTGTTAAAAACCTGTTTAATGTAACCCGTTTGAGCAATACTTCTACCGCATCTGGAGGCGCACATGATACGGGTGGTGGTGCAGTACCCTATAGCTATGGCCGTTCTTATGTACTTGGCTTAACTTTTAACTGGAACAAATAATTTGAACCCAATAAATAAAAACATGAATAAACGTAACTCAATGATTGCGATTACTGCTTTGGCGATAACTTTTACGGCTTGCAAAAAAGATAGCGAAGAACCTATAATTGTAGTGCCCCCTTCTGATGGAAGTACATTAACCCTTAGCGGTAAAACTGCTGAATCGAATTACGCAAATATTGTTTATGCTGATTTAAGCACTGATAAAGCGACTGCTGTTGACAGGAAAAGTTTCAATTTTGGATTAACTTCAGATAGCAGATTTAGAGTTGTTCTAAATGCAGCCTACCAAACAACAGCTGTAACTACCTCAAAAAGTGATGTCTCTGCTGTGACAGTCGCAGATCCGGGCACCTCTGTAAACCTGAATCATGACATCTCCGACCCCACAACTGTTTCACTTGTTGATAATTGGGATGGTGACGTTACTAAAACGGCAATCCCTGAAATAAGCGCTGTTGATGCGGAGAATAAAGTGTTCTTAATCAGTTTTGAAGGAAGCAAAGAAAAAGAAAAGTGGTTTAAAGTTAAGATTACCCGTAATGGAGCTGGCTATAAAATTCAATATGCAAGATTAGGTGAAACAGCCATTAAAACTTTGGATGTTGCAAAGAATGCCGATTATAACCTGGTTTCCGTTTCACTAGAGAATAATAAAGCTGTAAGTGCTGAACCTAGAAAAACAGAATGGGATTTTGCCTGGAGTTATGGAACATACAATTCTGGCTTAGGTTCACCTTATTGGTTTCAAGATTATATCGCGATTAACAATCTAACGGGTGTTTCTGCAGCGGAAGTTCTAAATACAAGCACATTAACATATGCATCCTTCGCCGAATCAAATCTATCAACTTTAACTTTTTTGACGACCAGAGATGCCATAGGAAGTAAGTGGAGATCAACTACAGGGACAGGTATTAAAACTGACCGTTTCTATGTTGTTAAAGATGACGCTGGTAATATTTATAAATTAAGATTCGTAAGTATGGGTGTTGGAAGCGATGGTGGTGAGCGTGGAAAACCTGTATTTGAATATAAGTTGGTCAAAAAAGGTTAGCTTGAATTATTTGCTCTCAATTAAAAATATGTTTTGTTAGTTGGATAGATGCTCCCCGCGATGGGGAGCTTTATCTTATATAGGGCTTCGGGTTAATTGTTGGATTGATCTATTGTTGCATTGTCACATGCTAATTCCCAAACTGTCTTTTAAAAGTTACTATCTCTAATAAGCAAATTGCCTGTTAGCGTTAGCAACGTTACAAGCTGCTAACTAATAATTAAGATGCCCACTCTTTTGCAGATAGTAAGTTTGGAATAACTATAGCTGCTCAAAATTAACTAAACGCAAAAAGGGCTCCGGCATACCGAAACCCTTTTTGTTCTTACTCGCGAAATATTATTTTCCAGAGTTTTTCTTGTCAGTTACTTCTGCACGGATTTCTTGTGCTAAAACTTTAAGATCTTGCATTGCTTTACGCACACGAGTACCAGCAGCTGCATTGCCAGCATTATAAAATTTTTCTACATCTGCTTCAATCGCAGCAACAGCAGCTTTAACTTTTGAGAATTTTTCCATCGCTAATTGATGTTTTTAAGGTTTAAAAAATTTATTTTTTTCAATAATACATATTTACCTTGAATTAACAACAGAAAGCAAATTTTAATTTGAAAGAAGTTTTGCACATTCTAACAATCAAAAAAATGCCTCAGCAGTATTATAGATGTATTTTTTTGATTTTATCAGGCCGAATTTGGAAACCTAATTAAGCTGTTTTGATAACTTGATCAAATTATTAAAGGTTTCATTAGCACTTCTAACGCATCGCTCGTAATCAGCACTTATAACACTTTCATTCAGTATAGTTACAAAATTTTTCCAATTTGAGCCTAACTCTTCCCCATAAACCCCATAATAGCTTAAACCGCCTTCGTGATTAGAAAAATTAGGGTTAGCCAAAATATGCTTCTTAATTACGTTTCCACCCAGTGTAGCGCCTTCCAGCACATATAATGCGCCTAACACTTCTGCATTGTTTTTTTCAGGCACAAATAATTCGAAGTTAAGCGCTGGCAAAGTCAAACTATCAATTTGCCAATACGCCAGGTCCTTTTCCAGCGCAGCTAATTTTAGTCTGTTCTTCATATCCAATCGATCAGCCAAATCATTATCTAACATATTGGCTAACTTATTTTCTAATTTTTGATGTATAATGTAATTAATGGTTAATAGTTTTTTATAGTTTTCAATGCTTAATGTATTGTTCATAATTTCATTTACAAACATTAAAGATTCTAATGCCGCATGATTTTCAGCGGTTTCCGTTCTCAATAAATTGGCAATCATATCTAAGTGATATCTAAAATTAAATTGTAAAAAAGAAAAGATTCGGATTGAAGCCCGAATCTTTATTGTTATATCTAGAAAAATTAATTCAAACGTAAATGCTGGTTAAACCAAAAATCGTGTACGGAGTGAACACATTTCAGTAAGTTATCATAGCCATCGGGTTTGGTTAAATAAGCATTGGCACCAAACTCTATTGATGCTTTTACATCATCCGGATGATCTGAGGTGGAGAATAAAATAACCGGAACAGATTTTAGGTAAGGAATATCTCTGATAAATTTCAATAAATCTAACCCAGATAAACCTGGTAAGTTTAAATCCAATAAAATTAATTTAGGTTTTGTTTTAGTATCAGCGAAAGCCTGCAATTTTTCCAAAGCCTCTTTGCCGTCTTCTACAATACTTAAATTTAGTGTTTCTTTAACTTCTTGTACGGCGTTCTGCATAAAAAATGCATAATCCGTATCATCTTCTACATAAAATATGTCTGGCGTCATTCTATTTATTTTTAAAAGCCACATAGAAAGTTGAACCTGCATGGAGTTTGCTTTCAAACCAAACCCTACCGTTATGTCTTTCAACTATTCTTTTTACAATGGCTAAACCCACACCTGTTCCCTCAATATCCTTAACATTTTCCATGCGCTTAAAAAGCTCAAAGACCCTGTCGTAATAACGGTTATCAATTCCCATACCATTATCTTTAATCGCATAAATAGTTTCTCCACCATCTATAACAGCACTCACTTCAATTTTAGGGCTTTTAACCATTGATGAGTATTTTACAGCATTGCTGATAAGATTTGTAAAAACTTGAGCGATCATTGTTTTATCACCTTTCAGATCAAACAATTGCCCTAAAATCAATTCGGCATTGTCTGCTTTAAAAGCCGACCACACTTCAGCGCTAACCTCAGCTAACAACGATTGCATATTTACCGTCTCAAAAACGATTTCAGAACGGCCTACACGAGCTAAATTTAAAATCTCCTTGATTAGAAAATTCATTTTATTAGCACTGTTAACAATCCTATCCAGCATGCTTTTTCCCTTATCATCCAGCGTTTTGTTTTTCAACATCAGCTCTGCATAGGTTTTTATAGAGGTAAGTGGTGTTCTCAAATCGTGAGAAATGGTATAACTAAAAGTATCCAGTTCCTCATAAGCTGATTGTAGTTTCTCATTTAACAATCTAATCTCGTTGGCTTTCTTATTAATGTGAGCAACGATGATTTCCCGGATGCGCAAAACGGAAGTAATCTCTTCCGGCATCCATTTCTCGGAGGTATTATTAACCACTTCTGACCAAGTTTCGAAAGACTTTCTTGGAGATAGACTCGCTAATCCATCCACAAAAGCGGTTACAGGTTTATCAGGATTTCCTGCCCAATTAACGGTAGATATTTGTTCCGGCTTAAACCAGATCATGATTTCAACAGGATCTTTACTTAGCGAACATGCCAATATTCCAGATGCTATGTCTTTATACTTTTTCGCTGGATGAAAAATTTCGGAAAGCCGATGCGTATAATAAATCGATTCGTCGCTATTATCTTTAAGCCACGCTACTAACTCCCATATTGACTCATCATCCGGAACCTCACCAATTGTTTTTAGCTCGTTTTCGAAAACAATCGCCACACCGGTTCCATGAGTAACATTCAGTAACGTTTTATCGTAATTGGTTAGTGCTTCAACTAGATACTTATCTCTATTGAGGTGTTCAGATAGTACATTTGCAGTGTTGTTGAATAATTCCACTGTTTCCGAATTTTCTTCTTCCTGTCTGTATTCCAATGCAGAAGACAAAATTTCGCCAATGAGCTTAGCGCCTTCGCGAGCTTTATAATCTATAAATTTAGGACTATAATTATGACAAGCAATCAAACCCCATAACTCGCCATTTGCGATTAACGAAATACTAAAGCTCGAATACACCCCCATATTTTTTAAATATTGGATATGGATAGGCGAAACAGCTCGCAAACTTCCGTTAGTTAAATCTAATGCGGTGGCTTCGTTGAAAGTTATTATAGGAGAATCATCGGTATTAACATCTGCAATTAGGCGTGTTAAATTTAGCTTATACAATTCTCTTGCTTGTTTCGGAATATCTGTCGCTGGATAATGTAAACCAAAGAATGGCTCTAAATGATCTTCCCTTTCTTCGGCTACTACTTCTCCGTGTCCATCATCTAAAAACTTATAAATCATGATACGATCATAACCAATAAGCTTTTTAACTTCGGAAGCGGCTCCTTTTAATAAGGCTGATACCGATTTACCTTGCAGCATTGCAGAGGCCGATCTGCCAACTAAACTTTGAATATCATATTGTAAACTTACTGGCTCGAATTCTAAAAGCCAATCGTTAACTGAAGTATTTATAATAAGATAAAATGGCTTTTCATTTATTTCAATAGGATATGGACTAATAGCATCGAAGCTTTTTCTGATTACCCCTAACTTTAATAAGTTTTCGATATTAAAATCAGGTTCATGAACGAAATGATTTGACAATACTGAAATAGGCTGATCCAATAAATTTTTAGCTGGAGTAGAAAGATAATCGCTTGTGTTCTCACTTATATAGGTGATAGTGAAATCAATTTTATTGATAGCGATTAGAAAACCATGCGACTGAATTTTGCCGGGAATGTGAATAGGCTCTTTATCACAATTGGTTAAATCAACAGAAAATTTATTCATAGGATGTATTAGCACTTACAAAAGTATTAGAATTTTCTAAATGGCAAATATTACTGTTCTTTTAGAATGACTCTAATTTGCTATATTCAGTTTAGAGATTTATTTTTTATTTTATCTTTGTTCAAAATTTAAAAATCATCCCAACCTTGTCAAAAAAGAACATTTTGGTTATAGAAGATAACCATGCAATTTTAGATGTTATTACTCTTATTTTAGAAAGCGAAGCTTTTAATGTAGCGGGGTTAAACAAAGGCGCAGATTTTATTGAGCATGTATCCGAGTTTAATCCAGATGTTATCATCATGGATATCATGCTGCCGGATATTGACGGAAGAGTTCTTTTGAAAGAATTGAAAGAGAAAGACTCAACCAGCCATATTCCTGTGTTAATGATTTCCGCCCGTTATAACGCCACTAATTATACTCTTGATGGAGTTTCTGCAGATGACTTTATGGCAAAGCCGTTTAATATTGATGAGCTGATGGATAAGATTTATGCACTTCTGAAAGCATAAATTAGTCTGGCATTCCAGGTAATTTTATCCCGCCATTTTTTAAATTTTTCATTAACTCTTGCTGAAAAGATAACTTGGTATCCATAAACCCATGAGCTTTCACCCAAATGTTCATGGCCACTTTGTAACCACTATCTTCTAAAGTCGATACCCCTATTCTACGTTCTGGAGTGTTGAGGCATTTTTTAAATTCGTCAACCGTTTGATTAAAAACTTTGACTATTTGCTCAAATTCAATACCATAACTAAACTTAATTTCAATATCTAGCCTTCTTACGCCTTCTTTGCTGATGTTAATGATTACTTCATTCGATAATTTACTGTTCGGTATTACTACTGATCTGTTATCGAAAGTTTTCACAATGGTATAGAAAATCTGTATTGATTTTACTGTACCTTCCTGACCCTGAGCAATAATATTATCCCCTACTACAAATGGTTTGAGCAATAGTATCAGCACCCCACTTGCAAAATTTTGTAAAGTACCTGATAGTGCTAAACCGGCGGCTACTCCAATACCACCCACTAATACAGTTAAAAATGTCAGTTGGATTCCGATAATCTGCATTACGGTTAAAACCAAAAGCACTCTTAACGTAATGATGATTAGACTAGTAAGAAATGGTGTTAATGAAGGATTTACTGCCCTCCTCGTCATTGCTGCTTTTGACCATTTACTAAAAATTTTAATGAGCCATAAACCAAAAATTAATACAGCAATGCCTAAAAGAACAGCCGGACCTTTCGCTATTACCCAATCAAAAATTTTATCGTAAAACCGATTAATATTATCCGAATCTATCTTCATAAATTAAACTCACTTACTTTTGTCTTTGTTAGGCGACTCCTTACTCACATCTACTTTTTTAGCGTCTTTTGCCGAAGTAACCTTTTCATCGGCTCCTTTTGCTTTTTCATCTTTTGGTGCAGTAGCTTTGCTTTTTTCTGCCGAAGTTTTTGAATTTTTCATCTGTTTTTAATTATTTAAGTAAACAAAACCCTACTCACTGCATGCGCTACCTGAATTATTCATCCCGATTACGGCGTGAAAGGGAGCGGATTTCATAGTTGAATATTTAATTTAGTTATCAGTAATTAACCACGCTTTGGCTTCTTCTAGTTCATCTGGTTTAAAACCTTTTGATGAACCTGGAGTTGCTATTGAGAATGCATCTGAAAACCATTCTACACTTTTCTCGTGGCTTACAACAGCTATTTTTTTCCATTTTGTGAAATTTTGTAACCCCGCCTTAGCATCTTGAACCCAGGCACCAGCGGTAAAATTCCTTACATCAGTTTCCAACACCAATAAATACCTTATTTCGTCAAATCGATCTGCCGTTCGTTTTAAGCCGGGTAACAATACGTTCTTCAAATCATCACTGGTAACTTCGCCGGTAGCCCTCACACCAAATACATTATCGGGTAACCCTGTAATTTCTGTTAACATATTATTTAATTTTTTATAGAACAAGTTAATTGGTGTAGATGTTTGGAAAGGGATTAAATTCTAAAAGGTTGTATGTATAACCAAACTCTAACTTCCTGATAACGTTATAGAAAAAGCATTTATAAAAACTAAAATTCCTATGAAAACCAATTTATTAAAGTTGTCATCTGCACTTTTTGCGATGGCGATCTCACTATCTGCCTGCACCAGTGGAGATAAAACAACAAACACTACAGATTCTGTAATGGCCGATTCGTCAACTGTCGTAGCGTTGAAACCAGCCGGTCCTCCGCCAGAATGGGGCAAAACAATTAAACCGGAAATGCAAACTGTAATTGAAAAACTAGCAAGTTATGGAGATCAGCCATTGGAAAACTTAGATCCAGCTGCTGCTCGTAAAAACCACACGCCAACTGATGCCGTTATGGATTTAGTGAAGCAAAATGAAATCAAAGTTCCAGCACCTAAAGTTGATACCAGCGGTAAGGACATCAATGTTGCTGGTGGAAAAATTCATGTTCGCATTTATACGCCTAAAGCAGGAAACGGCCCTTATCCTTTGATTGTTTATTATCACGGTGGAGGTTTTGTTATTGCCAATTTAGATGTTTACAATGCTTCTGCACAGGGATTAGCAGAGCAGGTTAATGCTGTAGTGGTATCAGTTGCTTACAGGCTTGCTCCAGAAAATAAATTCCCGACGGCGCACAATGATGCGTTTGCAGCCTATGAATGGGTAGTTAAAAACGCAGTTAGCCTAAAAGGTGATCCAGCGAAAATTGCTGTTGTTGGCGAGAGTGCCGGTGGTAATTTAGCAGCGAATGTATCTATTACGGCAAGAGATAAAAATATAATGATTCCTTTACACGAGGTTTTGATATATCCCATTGCACAATCAAATATGGATACAGAATCTTATAAGCTTTATGCCAATTCTAAACCATTAAATAAAGCAATGATGGGTTGGTTTACAGAAAAATACTTAACCACAATGATTGAAGCACAAAATCCAAAAATTTCGCTGGTAAGCGCCAATCTAAAAGGCTTACCTCCTACCACAATTATCACTGCAGAAATTGACCCTCTGCATGATGATGGAACAATATTAGCCAATAAACTATCTGAAGCTGGCGTGAAGGTGAACAGCAGAAATTATGAAGGCGTAACACATGAATTTTTCGGAATGGCACTTGTTGTTCCAGAAGCTAAAGCGGCTCAAGCTTATGCCGCAGAACAGCTAAAGGCTGCCTTCAAATAAGATAACGAAAAAGGAGGCGATAAGGCCTCCTTTTTTTTTATCCAACATCCTTAAGCTCCTTTTTTTGATCCCAAACTTTGCATCAATTGATCGTATAAATCATCGCTCGTCGCTTTTTGTGGTTTCATTTTCTTCACTGTAGCCCTTTTGCCTTTAGCTTTTGCCTTAATTATCTTTAACAATTCTTCGCTATAATCATCTTTAAAAGCACTTAAATCAAATTTCGAACTATATTGTTTAATCAGCGCTAAACCGACATCCATCTCCTTTTTAGTAATTGTGATATCCGTTACTTTATTAATTTCTGATAAACTTCTAATCTCCTGTTCAAACCGAATTTTGGTAACCACAATAACGCCTTCCATAGGGTGAATAACGCAAAGGTTTTCGGTATTTCTTAAAACAAAGCGAGCTACACCGGCTTTGCCAGATTTTTCTAATGCTTTTAATAGCAGTGCATAAGCCTTTCGACCCTGCTTCTCTGGTTCGGTATAATATGATGTTTCGTAATAAATAGGATTAATCTCTTTGATATCGACAAAATTTTCGAGTTCAATAATTTTAGTTTTTTCCGGTGAAGCTTCTTCGAAATCGTGTTTATCTAAAATAATGTATTTGTCTTTCAGAAAATGTCCCTTAACAATTTTATCAAAAGGTACTTCCTTATGCGTTTTATCATTTACACGCATGTACCTAATTTTTTCATGATCGCGTTCATCAAGCATATCAAAATCCAGGTGCGTAGTTTGCACTCCTGAAAACAATTTTACAGGAATATTAACTAAACCGAATCCAATTGAACCTTTCCAAATCGATCTCATAGCAATAATGTTTAAATTTTATAGGTAACAAGGCGATAATTCATATTGTTTTGTCATAATCAAGAGAAATCTATCGAAAACAAAACCATTTACCATTGGCTATGTTAAATAAGGTATATCAACCTATTAGTACTTATGAAGATTGCATACATATCCACTTATCCTCCACGCGAATGCGGGTTAGCAACATTCAATCAGAATTTAGTTAACGCTTTAAGCTTAAACTCTTCTTATGATGCTCAAAACAGTTTTGTTGTTGCATTAAATGAATCAGATAATCTTGATGAGCATGCCTATCCGAAGGAAGTTAAGTTTGTAATCAGACAGCAGAATCAGCAAGATTATTTAGAAGCTGCAGATTTCATAAATAACAGTGATATCGAAACCTGCATCATCGAACACGAATTTGGAATTTATGGTGGTAATAGCGGGGTATTTTTACTCTCATTTATCAACAGATTAAAAAAGCCTTTCATTACCATCTTGCATACGGTATTAAAAGAACCCAATTTCATGCAGCAAACCATTATTAAAGAGATTGCATTAAAATCTTCGAAAATAGTGGTGATGAGTAAAAAAGCAGTTTTATTTTTAACCAGCATTTACCAAATACCACAATCATCAATAAAATTAATCGAACATGGCGTTCCAGATCTGGAGCCGATTTTAAATAATGAAGTTGCTCAAAGTAAATTATTTAGAAATAGGAAAGTGCTATTCACCTTTGGCTTAATTAGTCGTAATAAGGGATTAGAAACGATGATAAAAGCGCTTCCGAGCATTGTCGCCCAACATCCTGATGTTTTATATGTGATTTTAGGAAACACACATCCAGGTGTTGTTAAACATAATGGAGAGGAATATCGCGATAGCCTTAAAGCTTTGGCTGAGGAGTTGGGTGTGGAAAATAACATTGCATTCGTAAATAAATTTGTTTCTGAAGAAGAATTACATCAATATTTAACTGCCTGCTACATTTATGTTACCCCATATTTAAATGAAGCGCAAATCACCAGTGGAACATTATCATATGCTATTGGAGCAGGTGCAGCTGTAGTTTCTACTCCGTATTGGCATGCGCAAGAATTACTTGCAGATAACAGAGGTAAGTTGTTCGATTTTAAAAACGATGAGCAGCTAGCAAATGTGGTGAATGAATTATTAAATGATCAAAATAAGCATCAACAACTTAAATCAAATTCATACCAATATGGGTTAAATTTAAGGTGGCCGGCTATTGGAAATGTTTACATGAACGTTTTGGAGGAGGCGTTATTCGCAGGTCAGAAACCATCGAGAGTTGTGCCGCCGATTATTGATGTTGAAGGAATGCCGGCTCTAAATTTAAGTCATATCTCTTTGTTGACTGATGATACAGGAATTATACAGCATGCCCGTTTTGGAATTCCGAATTTGAAGGAAGGATACTGTATAGATGATAATGCCAGAGCATTAATTATGGCTTTAATGGCTTTTGAGCAAGATAAAAATCAAAAAGCGCTGAAGTTAATTCCAGTCTATTTAAGTTTCATTCAATACATGCAGCGGGAAGATGGAAATTTTAGGAATTTTTTAAGCTTTAATAGAAATTATCTGGATGAAGTTGGATCTGAAGATTCGTTTGGTCGTACCATTTGGTCATTAGGTTATTTGATAAATGTTGCGCCAAATAACTCTTACCGAGAATTCGGAAGAGAATTATTCTCACATTCCGTTTCTCATTTTAAAAGTTTGAAATATTTGAGAGGCCAGGCTAACACCATCATTGGAGTAGCTTATTATTTAAAAACCCACCATGGTGATGAATTGTTAATCAATGAAATTAACACCTTGGCAAATACACTTAAACAAGCGTATAACATTAATAAAGATGGCGAATGGCATTGGTTTGAAGATATTTTGACTTACGATAACGCCATTTTACCGTTGGCGCTTCTTCATCACTATGAAGCTACCGGTGATACAGAATCGTATAAAATTGCTATGGAGAGTATTGAGTTTTTAAATAATTTTTCATTTGAAAATGGTTATTTGAATCCAGTTGGGAATGATGGTTGGATGAAAAAGCATGGTAAAAATCCAATATATGATCAGCAAGCTATTGAAACAATGGCGATGGTATTGCTTTATGCCAAAACCTACGAGATTACCAAAGAAGAGAAATACCTTAACTTAATGCAGGTGAGTTACGAGTGGTTTTTAGGCAAAAACAGCCTACATATTCCTCTCTACGATTTTGAAACGCATGGCTGTGCCGATGGCTTGCAATTTAACAGTGTGAACAGAAATCAAGGCGCTGAAAGTACGCTAGCTTATTTCATCTCACACCTAGCTGTATTAAAGGCTGCCGAGGCTGAATATGCAACATTATCTTCTCCGTTAGTAGAAAACGAAAAATTAGCAAAATAGACTGTTCGAGCAAATAAAAAAGGCTAATTCATTGTTTGAATCAGCCTTTTTTTGTGCATTAGAGTTTAACTATTTATCGTTGTTTTCTAATAAACGATTTAGAAGTAACTCTAGATTTACGGTTGCGAATGAAGAACTGTAATCTGATAAACCATACGGTATAATAAGTTCCCCATTACTGATAATTGATCCACAAGAATAGACCACGTTTGGAACATAACCTTCACGCTCATCATTATTTGGTATAATTAGTGGTTCCATTAAATGCCCGATTTCTTTGGTTGGGTCGTCTAAATCTAACAACACTGCTCCGATACAATATCTTCTCATCGGGCCAACACCATGGGTTATAACCAGCCAACCTTTGTCAGTTTCAATCGGCGAACCACAGTTTCCTATCTGTACAAGCTCCCAACAGTAACGTGGCTGTTTTAGCAAAATTGGATTTTCCCAAACATTCACTTTGTCAGAGAACATGATGTAATTATTCCAACCATCTATCCTACTCATCATTACATATTTTCCGTTTATTTTACGGGGGAATAATGCTAAATTTTTATTTTGTGCGCCATCTCCATAAAGCGGAATCACTTTAAATTCATAGAAATCCTCCGTTTGTACCAATTTCGGAATAATAAGCGATCCATCAAATGCGGTATAAGTCGCGTAATACACTACTCTTCCATCATCTTTTATAAATTTTACAAACCTGGCATCTTCAATTCCTTTTCGTTCAAACTCTGAGATCGGGAAAATAACACGATCTGAAATATCGGTATCTTTTGAAAAACTTATCGTGTGGTAGGTATCAGAAAGCCAAAGCACTTTATCAAATTCAACCGACTTAACTGGGTTATCTTTATGTAAGCTTTTAGAATCTTTAATGATATTACTTAATGCAGTATACTCAAACTTATCATCCAATTTAGCCTCAATCTCCTCCAAAACCGAAGGATCTATTTGTGCGTAAGCAGCTTTTTTAAGAAAAAGCTTTTTAACATAAATTGCATTTTTCACCACCTCAGCCTCATCAACATAATCGCCTACCGGCAGCACCTGAATATTATTATTTTTATCAATTAATGCCCTTCTGAAAACAATCGATGAAATGTGGCCTTCTCCAACAGCCCTGAAGCTAATAATTACTCTTTTCTCGCCTTCGACTAAATCCGTTTGATCAGGATCATCTACAATACTGGGATTGAAAAAAGCAGCAGATTCAATTGAATATTCGTGTGTAAAGTAAGCACCGATCAATAACCTTTTATATTGATCAAGGTCTTCCATATCGGTATTTAATATGGTAAACTGCTTTTTAAGTTTTTTACAATGTCGATTTAAAATCTTTGTGATATTCCTATGTCGTTTTGAGTATTCCTGCAGAATTGGCGAAATTAAGGAGAAAACTTTTTCGTCAGAAAACTCTAAAACTTTTCTTATCACCTCAAGTGCTCTTTCCTCTCCGTTAAAAAAAAAACGGGCAATAACACGTTTGGTATCGGGGTTTACCTTAACGGGTTTTCGTTCTATGTATAATCTCATTTCTATGTTAATTTGATCGTTCATTCGAATTCTTTATCCGAATGTTTTCAATATGTATATTAACTAAATTTACTATATAATTGTTTCTTTTTTTATCCTTTTGAGGATAATCTTTACCTTTAACATTATTGCTGTTCTCATCGGGATCAGCATTCTAAAAATACAATCATGCCTGAAAACATTATCCCAATTAATAGCGACAGCCGATTAGAAAAACTTTTATATTATGAAATTTTAAATTCACCAGCAGAGCACACATACGACAATATCAGCTGGTTGGCGGCTGCAATTTTTGAGGTGGAAAATGCTGGAATTTGCTTTATAACCAACGATGATATTTTTATAAAATCGCAAGTTGGAAAGAAGATTGAATTGTCAAAGAATGATAATTTTCTATCACCAGAATACTTAAAAGACGGGGCGGTAACAACGAATGATAGCTCAAAAAGTGATGAGCAAACTAAATATATAGCTGTACCCATCAAATCTCCTGATCATTTTATAATTGGAGCGCTTTATGTGTTGGGCAATATCACGGCAGAACCAACGGAAAAACAAAAAGAAGTGTTATCAAAATTAGCAGAACTAGTTATTGATAAATTAGAAACCAGGATTGCCATCAGACAAACACTAACTGCACAGGATGATCGCTTGCATGTGCTCATTCACGATTTAAAAAATCCGATGACTACTATTTCTCTACAATCGGAATTGGTGAGTAGAATGCCAAACATCGATGAAAAAGCGGGCTTGATTGCTTTAAAAATTAATTTGCAATCAAAAAAAATGGTCGGTAGTTTAAACGAAATTTTAAGCTCGGCTAAAAAAGTAAATGGTTCATTTAAACCACAAAAAAATAAAATTGATCTCAGAGAAATTTTAAATTCAGTTAGCCAAAAACTAGAGCCACTAGCTAATAAAAAAAGTCAAAACTTTGATATTAAAATAAATTCGGCTTTACAAATTTTTGGCGACGACGAAAAGATAACGGCGCTCTTTTATCACATCTTACATAACTCAATTAAATTTTCTCCTGAAAATAGAAGCATCACATTGTCGCATCAGCAAGAAGAAAATCTAATTACGATAGCTGTTAAAGATGAGGGCGTAGGCTTAAATGATATTGATTTGGAAAGACTTTTTATAAAATTTGCAGATCTAAGCGCCATACCAACTCATGGCGAAAATTCTAATGGCTTGGGACTTACAGCTGTGAAAATGTTTGTAGATATGCATAAAGGTAAAATTTGGGCAGAGAGTGAAGGCAAAAATAAGGGCACGACTTTTTTTGTTCAGCTACCTATCAAATAATTAATCGAGCAATTCTGCTAAGCTCATTTCCTCAAGCGCAATTCGTTCTGGAGTTCCATTTTTCAGAAATGACCACTTGATTAAACGTATTACTCCATTTTCAATTTCAATGCCCGTAATGTCGCCATCACTAAAACAACAACAACCACTATTAAAATAGCCCGGTTTGTACTGTTTAAATTCTGGCGCCTCATCCCCTTCCCGAATTCTTTTCTTCAATTCGGCATTTAATAAGTCAATTTCTTGTTGATTATTACTTAAGGTCGCTCTTTTTAGCTTTAAATAGATCCGCTCCAAATGGGTAAGCGAAGCAAAAACTGGCTGATGCGTATGCCCGGTAATCAGCGAGGTATTTTGTTGTTTTGTTTGCCAGCTATACATCATACTGTTATGTTCGGTTTTAAGCTGATTATCGTAAGCCGGAGTATTAGGGTTAATTCGCAAAAAAGATTGCAGAGGTGCCCAAATCGTACTAACAAACCACTTACTAAACCAATTTCCGTCACTTTGTAAATCTCCCTGATGGCCATGAGTAAGGAAAATATTTAACTTTCTATCCGCTATAGTCGTTCTTAAAATCGCACCCTCATAAATGGGTATCTTTTTTCCGTAAATTCTATTAAGGTTGAGGCCAGCAAGTGGATCGTTATCCCAATACAAATCGTGATTACCGAATATTTTTGTAAACGATTCAGAGAGTATAAATGCCTTCTCTGCCTCGAAAGTAGCTTTATTGTGTTTAATTACAGATTCCATTAAATTTTCCCATAGCTCTTCACTATCTCCCAGGTTGATGTAATGAAAATTTTCTCGATGATAATGAGCAAGCGCCGCTAAATAGTTTTTCTCTGCCAGAGCGAAATCATCAGCATAGTCTCTTGCGCCTTTATGCTGATCGGAAAAGATGATAAATTTATCGTCCGGTTGCATATCGAAAACTAGTCCTCGTTTGCCGGGCTCGCCCAAAATAGTCTCATAAAGTTTCGTCAATGCTTCGTGAATACGTATCTGATTAGGTCGAGAACCAAACTTGTTAGAGAGGCTAATTACCCATTTACCTAATAATCTTTGTAAAAACTTTCGCATTGAAACTATTAATATGTAGATGAAAATAACAAAAAAGAGCTACAAACGTTTCGAAATCTCCATATTTAAAACTCGGTAACTTTTGCAGGAAATGTTCGGTAACAAATCATTTATATTGGTTTCTTTCTTCGCTAATATACTTACATTAGTCTGCTAACCAAATGAAAACCAAAATGACACCGTATCAATTTAATAAACTACTAAAACCTTTTAGTCTAGCCTTTGCTTTCCTTACTTTCAATAGCCTTTGCGCTTTGGCACAAAACAATAAAACTCCTGAATTACAATTGAGTAATGTCAAAAAAATCGCTCGTTTAACAGGAACACCACTCAAAGGTGAACAACTTCCCAGTCCGAATAATACTTCAAAGGACTATGATGTTGGTGGAACTGATCTGGGAATTTTTTGGCAAATGGAAGGTTCAAAAGTCGGGATCTTTTTCGGTGATACTCATGGAAGAGAATTTATTGCTGAAAAAGATGGTAAAGGCGGTGGCAATGGTGCTAATTGGCGGTCAAATGTTCTGGCATTTTCAAGCGACAATAATCTGGAGGATGGAATCACAATTGATTCTATGGTATTGGATGAAAACGGAAGTGCCCGAGAAATTTGTGCTGGTGGAAAGACAAATCCTAAAAAATACAACACCTCTATTCCAACAGCAGCTATTCGAGTAGGTAAAACAGATTATGTGCATTACATGAACATTTTTGATTGGGCCGGTAAAAATGGCCGATGGCTTACTAACTTTTCTTCGTTGTATGCCTCAACAGATGATGGAAAAACCTGGACGAGAAAAGAGGCAGTAACCTTTAATGGAAATAGTAAGTTTTCACAGATCTGTTATGCTAAAAAAGAAGGTTTTGTTTATATGATAGGAAGCTTAGCCGGTCGTGGTGGGCCCGGATATCTGGCCAGGATTAAGGAAATAGATATGCTGAATTTAGATCAATACGAATATTGGAATGGTGATTCGAAAAAGTGGTTCAAAGCTGATGAAGGTAAAGCGACCATTATAATTCCCGGACCCATTGGCGAAGCCTCCCTCCTATATCATAAGAAATTTAAGCGATGGATCATTGCTTACAGCTATGATTCAGCTTATGATCCAATGGCGAAAAGTAAATTCCATGCCATGGTTTATCGCGATGCCAAAAGTATTAATGGAACCTGGAGCAATCTAAAAATATTAGCCGATGTTAACCAATTTAAAGGATTATACTGTCCTTATATTTATCCGTTAAAAAATAACGACGATCATTTATACTTCACTATGTCGCAGTGGGAGCCCTATAATGTTTACTTAATGAAAGCTAATATCAGCATGAAATAGCTAGGCATCTTCCCCATTCCAAACATCATCATCCGCATGTTTTATCTCATCATGGCTAGATGTTGATGACTTGAAAAGCTCATCGTGGTGGTAATTTCTTTCTGGATTTTCAGGTAACATATCATCATGTTGCGATGCTATTTTACGCAGGTGCTCTGGTTTTTTAACTTCTGGTAAATCATCATGAATGACTGAAGGAGTTAAAATTTTTTTACCGGGATTAGATTTGTTTTCCATAATGCGAGTTGATCAAATTTCAAGCCATAACTTGATTGTAAAAAACAATACCCGCCTATTATTCGGCAGGTATTGTTATAAAAATTAATAGTTTCCGGTTACTCCTACTTCCAAACCTCTCAGTTCTGCAAGTCCGCGTAAACGCCCAATAGCCGAATAACCTGGGTTGGTCTGCTTTGCAAGATCGTCCAGCATCTGGTGCCCATGATCCGGGCGGAAAGGAATCGGCTGTTCCCTTTTGGCATTTTCTTCCGTCAGTGCCTTCATTATCTCGAACATGTTTACATCGCCACCCAAATGGTCGGCCTCGTAAAAACTGCCGTCATCATCTTTTTTAACGTTGCGCAGATGCGCAAAATAAACCCGCTCTTTAACTGCATTAAAAATCGCAAGGGTGTCGTTTTTCATTCCCGCACCTAAAGATCCGGTACAAAAACAAACGCCGTTAAAGGCCTGATTTACTTCGTTGATGATATATTCAAAATCTTCCAGCGTACTCGCTATCCTGGGCAAACCCAAAATTGGATAAGGCGGGTCATCAGGATGGATCGTCATCTTTATCCCCTCTTCGGTACAAACTCCGGCAATGGCGTTAAGGAAAAATTTTAGGTTTTCTTTCAGACCTTGTGTACCTATTGCTGCATATTCGTTTATGCTCGCCCTCAGGGTTTCCAGTTCAATTTCCTTTTCGTTGGGAATGCCCATCAGTACATTGATGCGCAGATTTTGCAGTTCCGTCTCGTTAAGCGTGGCAAATTTTTCGTTTGCTCTTTTCAGGATGGATGAATTGTAATCAGCCTCCGCATTTTCTCTCTTCAGTATATGCAGATCAAAGATGGCCAGATCGATCCAGTCGAAATAAAGGGCCTTTGATCCGTCGGCCATTTCCAGATCGAGTTGGGTACGTGTCCAGTCCAGAACAGGCATAAAATTATAGCATACCGTTTTGATGCCGCACTGCGACAGGTTGCGCAGTGAGGTTCGGTAATTTTCCAGGTAGTGTTCTGCATCGTGCCTACGGGTTTTGATCGCCTCATGAACCGGTACGCTTTCCACTACCGACCAGGTTAAACCTGCGGCCTCAATAATAGCTTTGCGTTCCATGATATCTTCCAAGGGCCAAACCTCGCCATGTGGAATGTGGTGCAAAGCAGTTACAATTCCGGTGGCACCGGCCTGTTTAACATCCTGCAGACTTACCGGGTCGTTCGGACCATACCAGCGCCAGGTTTGTTCCAGTTTTTTATATTTCATTTCCATAATTTAAACTCCCGAAAAAGCACCAAAACCGCCGTCAACCCATTTTTTTTTACAAAGCGAAAGTCCGTCTCTAAACGCTCTCCCTAAAAGTCTGGCTAGCACAACGACCTCATTCTTGATAAAAAACCGTTGCTGGATATTTCTGCTATTAGTTTTTCTATCTTGTTATTCTACCACTAATGTAGCGATGGAATGCGGCAAGCTAGTCGTTGTTGCTGCCATACCCTTTATCCATAAACTGTACTTTAGCTTTTCATCCGATTGATTCATCACCACAACCACTAATTTTCCATCAGCATTTAAAAACGACGTAGATTGTAATAGATCACGGCTGGATGCAGAACCTATTCTTTTCGCTCCAGGACGAATAAATTTAGAAAAGTGCCCCATATAATAATAGGCATTGGTATAAATCAACTTATCATTCTTGGTATCTGCATGCACCGGAGCGAAACAGAAGTTGCCTACATGGTTCGGACCTCCGTTTTCATCTAACAAAATATTCCAATCTGTCCAGGCAGCCGTACCCGCATTAAAATCGTTAATCATTGAATAACCGTAGCGTTCGCCTAAAGTCCAGTCGCCCAATTTATTCACATCGTACTTCTCTTTACATCCTTCAGTAAAAATTAACGCTTTATCGGGATAGGCTTCATGCACCTGGCGAACGTTTCCGAACTGCATTCCACTGCCTGTCCATGTTTCATACCAGTGAAACCCAATTCCCCAAACATATTTTGCAGCTTCTTTATCGTTTAAAATTGTACTTGCTCTTTGGAAAATCTGATCACGATTGTGATCCCAAGCGATTAATTTTTTACTACTCAATCCTGATTTTTGCAAAGTTGGCCCTAAAAAATTTTTAATGAAATCACGTTCTTCCTCTGCTGTGTACACGCAAGATTCCCAGATTTGTTTCGCCATTGGCTCATTTTGAACAGATAAACCCCAAATTGGCATGCCCATGGCTTCATAGGCTTTAATGAATTTTACATAATGGTTGGCCCAACTCTGGCGATACTGGGGCAATAAATGTCCACCTTTAATTAAACTGTTATTATCTTTCATCCAAGCTGGGGGCGACCACGGACTTACATAAAGCGCTAGCTTTCCTCCGGCAGCAGCAGTTGCCTGCTTAATTAATGGAATTTTATACTGCTCATCATGCGCAACGCTGAATGTTTTTAAATCTTTGTCGTTATCTTGAACATAGGCATAACTTCCGCTCGAAAAATCGCAACTAGCTATATTGGTACGTGCTAAAGTGTAACCAATACCTTTATCTTTATTGTAATATGCTGCTAGTAATTCTTGCTGGTTTTTCTTAGAAAGTTTGGCAAATGTTTCTGCAGAAGCATCTGTAAGTGCTCCACCAATGCCTACGAGCGTTTGATACTTAATTGTAGGATCTACAAAAATAGTCGGCTCTGTTTCAAAAGGCTGCTTATTCTCTACAAAATTTAAAGTTTCTGTTTTGCTTATTCGATAGTCCGTTTTTTCAGCGGTAGTATAAACCGTTACTTTTTTATTTCCGATGTTATACTTTTCAACTGTTTGACTAGATTTTTTTTGTTGCGCAGCTGCCGTAAATGCAGTTGCTAAAACCAATAGGATACTTAGCTTTTGTTTCATTTTATATTTTTTAAATCAACAGCCGTTTGTTTGGCCATCATTCATTTGAAACTTCGAATTTCCGAATAAAAGATTCATTAAAGTCACAAAACCACGATTTTTAGTAATTATTTTTTAACTTTTTAGATAACCATTTATCTATCAAGGACTATAGCCAATGTGCTGGATTATTACTTATACTTCTCCAGCATTTCACCATAAAAATTTTTCAATACGAAGTAAGCTTTTTTCTTCTCGCCAGTTTCAGAAATAAGTCCTTTTCTATTCCAAAAATTTTGGTAAACTGGATGCTGCCTACGCGGCGATCTGAAATCCGTTAAAATCCAAGGGGTAATCCCTCTTAATGATTTTATTTTGCTCAACATCGTAATTTGATTTTTGTACAATGCCTCTTGATATTCCTCGCTCCAGCGTGTATTTTCATCAGCATGGAAACCCGCTAATGCATCGCCACCAAATTCGCTTATTACCACTGGCTTATTATATTTAATATTGAAATCGTATTTTGTAATTTCACTTGGCACACCGCCAAAATACCAACCTGCGTACTCGTTGAAGCTAACTAAATCAATTTTTTCACCGAGCGGATCATTCAAAATCATCGTGTTTCCTTCGCGATGTACCTCAAGTGCAGCTGCTATTAAACGGGTATCATCTAAAGTGCGGGCAGTTTCTACCAAATTACTCATGAAACTTAAACGGGCATCGCTTAATGGCGTTTCATTCCCAACCGACCAAATAATTACACTTGCCCGGTTTTTATCACGGACAATTAAATCTGTAAGCTGCTGTTTGGCATTGGCATAGGTGGCTGGGTTCGTCCAGCTGATGGTCCAATAAACCGGTACTTCAGCCCAAACCATTAGGCCCATTTCATCGGCCAAACGGAGCATTTTTTCATTGTGAGGATAGTGTGCCAGCCTAACATAATTGCAGTTCATATCTTTTGCCCATTGCAGCATCATTCGCATATCCCCATCAGAACGCAGGCGTCCTGCCAGTATAGGATTCTCATCATGAAGCGAAATTCCCCTCAAAAAAACAGATTTCCCGTTTAACAAAATGCTATCGCCTTTAGCCTCTATCGTTCTGAAACCAATCTTATCATCAATATTTTCTTTATCAGATTTAATGTTTGCAGCATATAACTTTGGGTTTTCAGGCGACCACAAGCTTAGATTGTTCCAGATAAATTCATCATTAACTTTTCCTTCACTATCTGTTTTATATTTCTTCTCAAGTTTTAATTCCGGAATTGATAGTGTGATATCTTGTCCAGCAGTGGCATCTGATAGTTTTAAAGAAAAACTAACTAAATTATTGTTTCCTTTTACCAGCTGCAATTTATAATCGCTGATAAAATGATCAGGGAATTCAGCCAAATACACCTCTCGTGTAATGCCCCCATAATTCCACCAATCGGTATTTACAGTTGGAATTTCATCCGGCCTTCTGGTATTATCAACCTTCACAACGAGTGAATTCTCGCCAGTTTTTAATTTATTGGTTACATCGAATTGAAAAGGCGTAAAACCACCTTTATGCACACCGAGTTTTTTACCGTTTAAATAAACATGGGCTTCGTAGTTTACAGCTCCAAAATAGACGAAATATTTCTTACCCTTCTCTGGTTTGGCATCAAATCTTTTACGCAGCCAAATTGTGCCTTCATAAAGTTCGAGTTTTTCCGACTGCGAATTCCAATCACCCGGTACATTCATTTGAGGAGAACCAGTAAAATTGTATTCTATCAATTCAGATTTATCTTTCTGTTCCCGATCGTCAAAAAAACCTCCTGTTCCTGTTCTGGATTGATCATACGGCTGATGACGATAATCGTAGTATCCATTTTCATAAGGATCGATAATATAATTCCATTTGCCGTTTAGACTTTGAATATTTCTACCTTGAATGTTTTGGATTGAACTAACTTGTGAGAAGCAAATGGATGAAAGAAGCGTAAATAGAAGTAAAAAAACTCTAAATTTTAAATTGGGCATAATGATTTAATTTTTAGGGTAGCAGTACTTACTTATCATGCTTTCGGAATGTATAAAAGCAATTTTAGACGATTAAGCTACCCCCATAAAGTAATTTAACGCAAATAACAATGCCAAATATATTGAATTATTTGAAAGGCTTTGAGTTGGATTTGATTTTAAAAGAACAAGGTAACAAGTTTTCTACGAGGAAGTTTCCTTTGTTTACGTAAGCGAAACAGCATTATTTTTAATCTCATTTCGATGTTTCTCATTGTAAATAAAAGCACCAACAATAAGCAACCCGGCTAGGCCCTCGAAAGCTACAACTGTTTGTGTACCAAATTGATGTGCGAGATACCCCATAAGCAAACTTCCTATTGGTAAAACGCCCTGATAAGCCATAATATAATAGCTCAAGGTCCTTCCCCTCATTAAATCATCAGCATGCGTTTGCAAGTAAGTATTTATTGATGAGGTTTGCGCCATTAAACCCAGCGCAGCCAAACCGGTACAGATTAATGCTAAAATTAACGAAGGACTAATGGCCAACGCCACTACAGAAACAGCCAACAAGATGCCTGAAACCATCACTATTTTTTGTAAGTTTTGATTCACCTTTAGTGTGGCCATATAAATTGCCCCGAAAAAGGCACCGAAACCTGCAGCACTCTCAAACCAGCCGAAAGTGGTGGCTGTTCCATTGAAAATATCTTTTGCAAAAACAGGCAATAAGGTTGTAAATGGGATGACTAACAGACTTGACGCTGCCATCATTATAATCATTGATGCTAAATCTGGCGATGATTTTAAATAATCGTAACCTTTTCGAAGATCAACCCATATATTTTCTCTTGATTTTGGGTGCTCTTGCAGTTTCAGTTTCATCATCACTAAACAAACAATTACTGCAATAAAACTGAGGAAATTAATCAAAAAACACATATCCTCTCCCAGAGTACTTAAAATTACTCCTGCCAAGGCTGGCCCAACCAATCTCGCTGCATTAAAAACCGAAGAGTTAAGCGCAATAGCATTTGGTAAATCTTCTTTGTCCTCTACCAAATTAACCATAAGCGATTGTCGGGCAGTCACATCAAACGAATTTACCAGGCCTTGAACAAGCGATAAAGCAGCAATCCAAAATATATCATAAACTTTAAACCAAATCATTACCGCAAGCGCTCCAGCTTGAAGCATCAGGATGATTTGAGTAATCATTAAGATTTTGTACTTGTTATGTCTATCCACATAACTCCCGGCATATGGCGCCAAAACCAAAGATGGGATCAAACTCAAAAAAGTAATTAAACCCAGTAAAAATGCAGATTCGGTGATTTGGTACACCAACCAACTTACCGCAACACGCTGCATCCAGGTGCCTACCAGCGAAATGGCTTGGCCTGTAAAGAATAATCTATAATTGTAATGTTTTAATGAACGAAAAATACCCATATCTAAAATAGTAAAGTAACTTTACAAAAGTAAGATTTTAAACGGGATACAAGAAATTGTAAACAGGATATTTAATCATTTTAAAATCATAAAAGAGACATTATTTTGGATCAGGAGAGAATAATAAATTAATATTTACCGTATATTTGTAAAGCTTATTTACTAAAAATGCCAACAGAAACTCAAGAAATTGCCGCTAAATTAAGAAGCACAGTTACCCGTTTAACCAGACAGTTGCGGAAACAGAATGTGAGTTCTTCATTTAGTAATGCTGAATTACTGACGATGTCGTTACTGGAACAACATGGTAAAATGTTATCTACAGAGCTGGCAGATTTGGAACGGGTTTCTAAGCAGGCAATCTCTCAAATCATCAACCGGTTGGTAGAGGCGAAATGTGTTGAACGCCAACCAAGTGCAGACGACAAACGAAAAACCTTCATCAGCTTAACTAAACTGGGCGAAAAACATATCATCGCCACAAGAAAAATTAAAGAAGAGTGGCTTGTACAAACCATGGAAAAGATTTTCTCATCAGAAGAGATTATGCTTATACAAGCTTTTCTCCCCTTACTATCTCGTTTGGTAGAACATAATGGTGCAAGGGTATAATTTACTTTATGATTATGCAAATAAGCCGTACCTTGCAAGTTCAAAATGGCATTATATTTTACTTCTATAAATTCTGGCAGCAACGGCAATTGTTATTACATTGGTAACGATGACGAAGCCGTTTTGGTAGATGTCGGATTAACTTGTAAAGAGGTAGAAACCCGAATCAATCGGCTTGGTTTATCTTTAAAAAAAATCAAAGCCATTTTCATCTCACACGAACATAGCGATCACATTAAAGGTTTGAGCGTTTTTGCAAAAAAACATCAGCTACCTGTTTATATTAGTACGCCTACTTATAAGAGCAGCAAGCTGACTTTAATTGAAGATAATGTTTTCACTATTTCTCATTTACAAGAAATTAAAATCGGCAAATTGAACATTCTTGCTTTTTCTAAATTTCATGATGCTGCAGATCCGTATAGCTTTACTATAGAATGCAATGATGTGCGGGTTGGCGTTTTTACTGATATTGGCGCCATTTGCGATAGATTGGTTACGCAGTTCAAAACCTGCCATGCAGCATTTTTAGAGGCAAATTATTGTCCCAATATGCTCGCTAACGGAAGCTACCCTTATTTTTTAAAGCGAAGAATTACAAGTGGCCACGGGCACTTAAGCAACACACAGGCCCTTGAGCTTTTTCAAAATCATAAGCCTGCTTTTATGACCCATCTATTGCTTAGTCACCTTTCAAAAGATAATAATAACCCTGTTTTAGTTGAAGAAATTTTCAAAAACGTAGCCGGAGAAACGTTTGTTCAGGTAGCATCGCGTGATCAGGAAACTCCGTTATTTTATGTAAATAACAACAATGTTCAAAAATCTACATACCATTTTAATCCAACGGAATACGTTCCTGATCAGCTAAACTTATTTAGTTGACAAAATGGGGTTTAGATAGGCTTAGAAAAAAATCTCTCAAAGCAAAATAGCAAATTTATTTTTTTTCAAACTTTTTTTTGAGCTATTGGTTATCTATATACTTCATAAATAGTTTGTTTGGTTTATTCGGGGCTTAAGGATTTAAGCCCCTTTCTCTTTCCAAACCACTTCAATTCAGAATATATCAAGCCCTAATTTTAAAATCATAATTTTTAATTTACATTTGAGCAAAATCTCCCCCTATTGTTTTTTTTAAATCTTTTAATAAAAATAAAATGGAGACAAGTAAATTCTCAAAATTTAGCGCCGAATTTCTAGGCACTTTAGTATTAGTTTTAATGGGTTGCGGTAGCGCCGTAATAGCCGGAGCAGACGGCACTACGGGCGTTGGCCTACTCGGTATTTCTTTTGCATTTGGCTTATCTGTTGTTGCGATGGCTTACGCGATCGGGCACATTTCCGGCTGTCACATTAACCCGGCAATTTCCATTGGTATGGTAGTAGCTGGCCGTATGAAAGCCGGGGAAGCAGCATATTATATTGTTGCCCAGATTTTGGGTGCTATTGCAGGTGCTGGTTTGCTCTATCTAATTGTAAGTAACCAGGAAAATTTTGAAATGAAAGAATGGGCTTTAGGCTCGAACGGCTGGGGAAAAGGTTATTTTGCAGAGTATAACTCTACTGCTGCATTCATTGCTGAAGCTGTATTCACCTTTATTTTCTTGTTGGTGATATTTGGAGCAACTTCTACTAAAAATATCAATGGTGGTTTCGCAGGCTTAGCCATCGGTCTTTCATTGGTACTCATTCATATTGTAGGCATCAAAATAACAGGAGTTTCTGTGAATCCTGCTCGTAGCATCGGTCCGGCGATATTGGCTGGAGGAGAAGCTTTAAAACAAGTTTGGCTATTTGTTGCGGCGCCAATTGTAGGTGCAGTATTGAGCGCACTAGTTTGGAAAAGCGTTTTAGAGAAGAGCTAAAGAATGAATAGCAAAGCAAAACTAAAAATACTTATTCTCTGTGTTGCTGTATTTTCCCTATCAATATTTTTATTGATTAGACATTACATGAATACAGAGAAAAACGATATAACTGCTAAGATTCATTTTTCTGAATTACTTATTAAAGAAGGAAAAACAATTCTTACAACGTACGACACGGTGTATAGTGATTACCATAGAAGAGGTCAAACAAGCAAATACATGACAATTTCCTACTTTTATAAGGTAAAGGATAAAATATACAAAAAAGATAAACAGATATTAGAGGTCCCGGTAAGCCATACGCTATCGGTAGTTTACCTTCCCAGTAATCCAAATATTCATTCTGAAAATGCTCACGACGATCTGGAATACCAGAAAAAACAACTTAATAACGTATCAGGATCATTTTTGGGATGGTTTCTCCTAATAATAAGCGTTAGTGTCTTTTATTTTATGAGGAAAGATTATCTAAGAGAAATAAACGAGCAACTCGACAGCGAAAATTAATTTTTAAATAAACATCTGTGGTTTTGAAGCCACAGATGTTTATTTTTTATAAATTCTTCACAATCGCCTGATCCATTGGTTTTGTTTTTGAGCGGAAACGGTGAACCAACTCCCCTTTTTCATTTATCAAAAACTTCTCAAAGTTCCATTTAATATCACCTTGTTCTTCTGTGTTGGTTTGCGAAGTTAAATATTTAAACAGCGGACTAATATCATCGCCTTTTACACTGCTTTTTTCGGCAAGCATGAAAGATACATTGTATTTGCCAGTGCAAAACTCTTTAATTTCAGCATTGGTAGAAAACTCTTGCTCACCGAAATTTCCTGCTGGAAAGCCAATTAGCACCACTTTTTTACCATATTGCTTTTGGAGTTTTTCTAAATCTTCATATTGCGGCGTAAATCCACATTTGGAGGCCGTGTTGACAATTAAAATTTTCTTGCCTTTAAATTTAGATAATTTGACCTCTTTGCCATCAATAGTTTTGAAGCTGAAATCGTAAACATTCTTTGGCGGATTTGGCACCAAAAAGTTTAATAGGATAAGGATAGTATTGATCATTGTTTTTTTGTTTTTATATACGAATATAGACACAAATAGTTTTCACTCATGTGATTTGCATGTAAATTAAATGATAATCCTCAAAATTAAACCAAAAGTATAAATCTATGTCGTACCAATGAACCAAACTTTGTTGCTATGAAAATTAAGCTCATACTTATAATTATATCTGTATCACTTCTTGCATGCAAAAAGAAAATTGATGAACCAGCTCCGACAAATTCTGAGCACATGTATTTTCCTCCTACTAATACAAGCGATTGGGAAACAAAATCGATTTCGAGTCTCGGCTGGAAACAAAATGCTGTAGAGGACTTAAAAAAATATCTTGCAGAGAAAAATTCTAAATCATTTATGATTTTAGTTAACGGAAGGATTGTATTGGAAGAATATTTTAATGGCCATACAAAAGACGCCACCTGGGAATGGAATAGTGCCGGTAAAACACTCGTTTCTGCCGCAACCGGTATTGCCCAACAAGAAAACCTATTAAAGGTGAACAATGCAGTATCTCAGTATCTAGGCACGGGCTGGACCAGCGAACCTCTCGTTAAAGAAAATCTAATTAGCGTAAAACACCTCTTAACTATGACATCAGGATTGGATGAAAGCAGCGAATTAGGCGTCAAATCGAAATTGACTTATGTAGCTGATGCTGGGAATCGGTGGGCTTATGCTAATGTTTTTCAAAAACTGATGGATGTGGTTTCTGCAGCAAGCAAGCAAAATTTTGAAAACTATTTCAATGCTAAAATAAGAAATAAACTAGGCATGGATGGTTTTTGGAATGACGGATTTATTTTTAAAATATATAACAGCAGTACCAGAAGCATGGCAAGATTTGGTTTGCTAGCCTTAAACAAGGGAAAATGGAACAACGAGCAAATTTTGAATGAATCCTTCTTCTCTGAAAGCACAAATACATCACAAAATATAAATCTTTCTTATGTTATTTATGGTGGTTAAATGGTAAAGGGAGTTATATGATACCGGGAAGTCAAAGTATTTTTCAAGGCAGTTTAGTTACGAATGCGCCAGGCGATATGTATACTGCTATGGGCGCATCAGACCAACGTATTTATGTAATACCGAGCAAAAGTATGGTTATCGTGCGTATGGGTAATGCATCCGACCCAGCCAATCCATCGTTCGCCGTTTCGGGATTTGATAATGCGCTTTGGCAAAAAATAAATGCTGTGATAAATTAAGTGATGATTCGGGTCAATCAAGCTTTTCTGACGTTAAATTTTAAGAAAAATTCAAAAAAAAATTGTATTAAATAATGCGCAAGTTTGGATTTATACTTTAATTATAGCTTTATTTGCACAAAATCGTTATTTCATGGCTAAAAACTTATTAATCGTCGAGTCTCCCGCAAAAGCTAAAACTATAGAAGGCTACCTAGGCAAAGATTTCCTTGTGAAATCGAGCTATGGCCATATTCGGGATTTAGCTAAAGGCGATATGGCGATTGATATTGCAAACGATTTTGCCCAGACCTATGAAGTGCCAGCCGATAAAAAGGCATTGGTAGCCGAATTAAAGAAACTTGCCAAAGATGCCGAAATGGTATGGCTAGCATCCGATGAGGACCGTGAAGGGGAAGCCATTTCCTGGCACTTGTTTGAAACTTTAGGACTGAAAGTAGAAAAAACAAAACGTATCGTTTTCCATGAAATAACTAAACCGGCAATCTTAAAAGCGATAGACAGCCCACGAAGCATTGATTATAATTTAGTTAATGCCCAACAGGCTCGTCGTGTTTTAGATAGATTAGTAGGTTTCGAACTTTCTCCTGTATTGTGGAAAAAGGTTAAACCTTCTCTTTCAGCAGGTCGTGTGCAATCTGTAGCAGTTCGTTTAATTGTTGATAGAGAAAGAGAAGTTCAAAACTTCAAGGCTGCTGCTGCATATAAAATCACTGCTCAATTTTCTACAGGTAAAGGAAAAGAGGTTGTTAAGGCCGAATTGGCACAACGATTCGAAAGTGAAGCCGATGCAGAAAAATTCCTTCAAGATTGTGCTTCGGCTAAGTTTGACATCACTAGTTTAGAAACCAAGCCAGCAAAACGTAATCCTGCTGCGCCGTTTACGACTTCTACCCTACAGCAGGAAGCATCGCGTAAATTAGGATTCCCGGTAGCAAGGACAATGCAGGTTGCCCAACGCCTATACGAGGCTGGAAAGATTACTTACATGAGAACAGATTCTGTAAACCTATCAGAAACTGCTTTAAACGCTGCTGCCGCTGAAATTAAATCAGCGTATGGCGACAAATACCACCAACAAAGAGTTTACAGAACAAAATCGGCAGGTGCGCAGGAAGCTCACGAAGCCATCCGCCCCACCTATTTCGATCGACATACCGTTGATGGCGATATTTCAGAGAAACGTTTGTACGATTTAATCTGGAAACGCTCCATCGCATCGCAAATGAGCGAAGCTTTATTCGAAAAAACAACTGCCCAGATTACGGCATCTACCAGAAAAGAGCATCTAGTTGCAGAAGGAGAAGTTTTGAAGTTTGATGGTTTCTTAAAAGTTTATTTAGAATCTACGGATGATGAAGAAGGCGAAGAAAAAGAAGGCGGTTCAATTTTACCTCCCTTAGCCAAAGGGCAAGAATTATTTTTAAAAGAAATGCAGGCAACCGAACGTTATTCTCGTCCGCCAGCAAGATATACGGAGGCCAGTTTAGTTAAGAAGCTGGAAGAACTGGGCATCGGCCGTCCTTCTACTTATGCACCAACCATTTCGACGGTTCAAAATCGTGGTTATGTGGTTAAAGAAGATAGAGATGGTAAACAGCGTAAATTTACGGCCATTATTTTGGCTGATGGAAAAGTAACCAAGGATACGAAATCAGAAATTACGGGTGCTGAAAAGCAGAAACTCTTCCCTACTGATATTGGCGAAGTAGTAAATGATTTTTTAGTTGAACATTTCAAAGGAATTGTAGATTTCAACTTCACAGCTAAGGTGGAGAAAGAATTTGACGAGATTGCCCAAGGTTTGCAAGAGTGGACCAAAATGCTGCATTCTTTCTACAATCCTTTCCATTCGGAAGTTGAAACGACTTTAGAGACAGCAGAACGTGCTACAGGTGAACGCTTATTAGGGCTGGATCCGGCAACAGGTAAAAATGTTTACACAAAGGTTGGTAAGTTCGGTCCGCTGGTACAAATCGGCGAGCTTGATGAAGAAGAGAAACCACGTTATGCGAGTTTAATGCGTAGCCAATCAGTTGCTACTATAACATTAGATGAAGCACTGGAATTGTTTAAATTACCAATGCAATTACCCGATTTTGAAGGCAAAGAGGTAATGATTGGTGTTGGCCGTTTCGGACCTTACGTTAAATGGGGCGAGGCTTTTATTTCGCTACCCAAAAATGAAGAACCTCTTTCTGTTACTTATGATAGAGCCGTTCAAATTATACAAGAGAAAATGGATGCCGATGCACCAATCGCCTACTATGATGGTTTAGGTGTAACTAAAGGCAAGGGCCGTTTTGGTCCTTTCATCAAATGGAACGACTTGTTTATTAATATTCCCGCTAAAGGTTATGATTTCGATAACTTAACACAAGCTGATATCGAAACACTAATTGGCAAAAAAGTAGAAAAAGAGGCTAACCGCTATATCAAAACCTGGGATGCTGAAAAAATTTCAATCGAAAATGGCCGTTGGGGACCCTTCATCCGTTTTGGCAAATTGATGCTGAAATTGAGGAACAACGAAGCTACTAAACAAAAATATACAGCTGAAGAATTAGCTGATGTAGATTTGGAGGTAATTAAAAAAATGATTGTCGAACAGGTACCTAAAGCTTTTGAGGTGAAGAAAAAAGCTCCGGCTAAGAAGAAAGCTCCGGCAAAAAAGACTGTAGCAAGTAAGAAGTAAACCTTTAATAAAGAATAAGGAACAAGGATTAAGGGTAAATACCTAAGAAATATATAGTCCTTGTCCTTTTATCCAGAAAAAACAATTTAGAACAAAAAAATAAACAAGGACTAAAGATTAGAAGTAAAACTCTAAAAATCTATCGTCTTTGTTCCTTGTTCTTTTATCCTTAATCTCAATGAAAGCCGATTTACCAGAAAATTCAGTTGAAGATATTGCAATGGCTGTTGTATTAATGAGTGAAACTCCAGAAGTAAAAAACTGGACTGTTTATCTTGTTAATTTAAAAAGCGAGCCAATTACAAATGTTTTAATCAGCTCAAAAGGTTATGGTGAAAAAGATGGCAAGCAAGTAAAAACCTCCGTTTTAAGGCATTTCATTGGCGATATGAAAGCTCAGGATTTCAAGGGTGTTGAAGCCATTGATCCAGAAGTTTTCGGGTTAACGAATGAATATTGGTTAAGCTATTATGTCGGTTCAACCATTTACGATAAAAAATTTATTTTCCTGCCTGAAAGTATTATCGATTCTAATTTGATTAAAATTCCATTGGTAAATAGACCTGGCGTGATGATCAAATGAGTCGTGAGTGCTGAGTCATTAGTCAACCCCTGGCTGATAAAAAAGACCAATTGATATAGTATCCGAATCCAAGACTTCAGACTCTGGACTAGAGACTTTAGACCAACTAAGGCACCTTAACCGCTTGTCTACCAAGCAACTTCCACCCTGCTTTTTCCTTACTCCAAACCAGCAGGATATTTAATTTCACATTTCCGGGAACATTTTTATCGTTGGTTTTCGCATTTAGCGTGTGCCGCACTAAAGCTGTTTTATTCTGAATGGTAACCGTTTGATCGGTTAAGTTAATATCGACAAAGTCAGATGATCCAGACAACAGCGATTGCATAAACTGTTGTTTGGTTTCTATTTTTCCACTGGAGTGGCCATAACTTAAATTATTCAAAATCAACTTATCTAACGCTAAACTATCAGGAGTAATCATCAGTTCCGTTAGCTTATTTACTGCATTCTCCACTTCATTTTTTTGCGCAAAAGAAAAATTTACTATCATAATGAGAGCGGAAAAAATGAAAAGTTTCTTAAACATATCTGGTTTCTTTAGGTGATTTGTAAACTTATCTAAATCCAACGAAAAGTACAAATAGAAAACGCTAAAGGAAGTTCAAATGTGTAAAAGTCTCAAGCAAACCAATACAAATAATAGTTCGAAGCGGGCAAAAAATAAAGAAGTTTCTACAAATATACATCTGGAAAAAATCGATAATTAAAAAAGAATAGCTTTATGGATATACAAATTTTAAGTAGCTAAATCCCAACAAGACCCTAATTTTCAACAAAATTCAGTTTAACAGGAATTTTAGTTTATTTTGAATCACATCTAATCAGCATTCAGAAAATGGAACAGCCCTCTACCTATCAATCATCCTCTAAAAAGAAATTTATTTTTATTGGATTACTGGTCATTTCAATTGCCGCAATTCTCTTTATTTATTTCGGTCGCAAGAAAAAAACAAATGAAGAGAACCAGGCTTATGCAAAATACATTGAGGCTTATACCTCAGGTACCATCTCAAAAAAGAGTTTTATTCGGGTACATTTAGCCAATGCTGCTAGTGGAATGCAAGATTTAGGCAAGGCTGATTCAAGAGATTTATTCGATTTTTCGCCATCTATTTCTGGAAAAACCTATTGGATAGATCCGCAAACTGTGGAATTTCGTCCAGATGAACCCATGAAACCAGGCAAAGAATATGAAGCGACTTTTAAACTCTCTGAAGTTTCTGCCACCGAAAAAGGTTTGGAAGATTTCGATTTTGAGTTTAAAGTGATTACACCTGGCGTGATGCTTTCGCAAAATGGTTTGGTTTCTCAAAATAATACTTCTATGGATTATATGAAGTTAACCGGAGAAGTAGCAACCGCAGATGCTGAAGAAATTTCGAAGATTGAAAAGATCATCGAGCTCGATTTTGATCAAAAATTAAAAGTAAAGTGGCAACACGACCCTGCGAAGAACATTTCGAAATTCACTATCGATAGTATTAAGAAAAAGGCATCCGATCAAACTTTGAAAATTGAATGGGACGGAGATGCCATTGATGCTGACCAAAAAGGTGAAGAAGAAATTAGAATCCCTTCTTTAAACAAGTTCGAAATTCTGGATATGAAAGCCATCCAAGGTGAAGAAGATTACGCTTTGGTACAGTTTTCGGAGCCGATTGGTGTAGGGCAAGATTTAACCGGATTGATTTCACTTGGTAACCTGAGCGATTTGCGTTATACCATAGATGCCAGCCAGGTTAAAGTTTACGCCGCTGAAGAGCTGAAAGGCGATTATACTTTCAACGTGAACAATGGCGTAGAAAATATTAATGGCAAAACGTTAACCGGTGGAAAAACAGCAAATCTGGTTTTCGAGGATAAAATTCCTTCGGTAACAATAGCCGGTGGAGGAACAATCTTACCAAATTCAGGAAAGTTGGTTTTGCCTTTTGAGGCCATCAATTTAAAGGCTGTAGATGTAACAGTAATTAAAATATACGAAAACAATATCCCTCAATTTTTCCAAACCAATAGTTATAAAGATGGTAATGAACTCCGACGGGTAGCTAAGCCAATCCTTCAAAAAACAGTTCGTTTAGATGAGGATAAATCTTTAAACCTTCATAAGAAAAATCGTTTCACTTTAGATTTGGATAAGATGATTCGTACTGAACCGGGCGCTATGTATCGGGTTACCATTGCTTTTCGCCGAGAATATAATGCCTATAACTGTAAAGCCGGTGAAGAAACGGCAGGCGATGGAGACGGCGAAGAAGAATATGGAGATGGCGATAGTTACGGAGAGAAAATTGACGAAGATGACGATTTTTGGATGCGTTATAACAATTATTACCCACAAAACTATCGTTGGGCTGATAAGGATAATCCATGTACCTCATCATTTTATACCACCCAACGTTGGGCCAGCAGAAACTTAATTGCATCGAACATTGGTTTGGTTGCGAAACGTGGAAATGACAATAGCATGCTCATTGTAGCCACTGATTTATTAACGGCAAAGCCTTTAAGCGGTGTCGATCTGGAATTAATGGATTATCAAAAGCAAATTATTTTTACCACCAAAACAGATGGAGATGGTTTTGCCAGATTCGATTTGAAACGACAACCATTTCTTTTAATTGCAAAAAATGGCTCGGAACGTGGCTATTTAAAATTAGATGATGGAAGTTCATTGCCATTGAGTCGCTTTGATGTTGGTGGTGACGTAGTTCAAAGTGGTTTGAAAGGATTTATTTATGGAGAACGGGGCGTTTGGCGTCCGGGTGATAGTTTATTTGTGTCATTTATATTAGAAGACAAGCAGAAAAAATTACCTGCCAACTATCCAGTTACCATGGAGTTCTATAACCCGAAAGGGCAGTTATATAAACGGTTGATTAACGGCAAACCGTTAAATGGATTTTACAGCTTCAAAACTGCAACCGAAAATACCGCTCCTACCGGAAACTGGATGGCAAAAGTAAAAGCCGGTGGCGCCACATTTACTAAAACGCTTAAGATTGAAACGGTAATGCCCAACCGTTTAAAAATTGATTTTAATGTAGGCAACAGAAGTTATTTGAGTTCTGGTACATCTGCGGCAACCTTAACGGCAAAATGGCTTTTCGGTTCTCCGGCGCAAAATTTAAAAGCTAAGGTTGATGTTAACTTAAATACTACCGAGACCAAGTTTAAAGGTTTTGAAGGTTTTAGTTTTGATAATCCTACCATTAATTTCGAATCTCAGGTAAAAACTATTTTCGAGGGTTCTTTAAATGGAGCTGGAAGTGCCCAAATCAACACCAATTTAAATGAGAACAATACTGCTCCGGGGGTTTTAAGAGCCAACTTTACTACAAAAGTTTTCGAGCCAGGTGGTAATTTCAGTATCGATAACTTCAGCATTCCTTACCATGTTTATAAGAGCTATCTGGGTGTCCGTCCGGAAAAAGGCGATAAGCTAAGCGGTATGCTGGTTACAGGAAAAGACCATAAAATTGAAATCGTAAATGTAAATACTGATGGAAAATTATTGGCTGGAAGTAAAACTGTTCAAATAGAATTGTATAAAACGCAATGGCGTTGGTGGTGGGAACAAGATAACCAAAACACCTATTCAAATTTTACTCAAAATCAATACAATAAGTTGGTCGAAACGCACCAGGTTAATTTATCAAACGGGAAAGGCAGTTGGAATTTACGGATCGATGAACCAGAATGGGGTCGTTATTTGATTCTCGTTCGGGATGAAAATGGTGGTCACGTAACCGGAAAATCAGTTTATGTAGATTGGCCGGGATGGGCACAGCGTGAACAAAGTGCAAATCCGACAGAGGCATCGATGTTATCGTTTACAGCTAACAAAGAAAAATTTACCGTTGGCGAAGATATTACTTTAACTATTCCAACCGCAAAAGATGGCAGGGCACTGATTTCTATCGAGAATGGAAGTCGCGTTTTAAAAACGTTTTGGATTGATACCAAAGCCGGCCAAACGCAATATAAATTTAAGGCAGAAAAAGAAATGGCACCAAACGTTTTTGCAAACATTACTTTGTTACAGCCTCATGCGCAAACGGTAAACGATCTACCAATCAGAATGTACGGTGCAATACCTATTTCTGTTGAAGACCCACAAACAATTTTGAAACCAACAATTAAAATGTTGGATAAAATTAAGCCTGAAACCGAAAATACGATTACCGTTGGAGAACAAAACGGTAAAGCCATGACGTATACCATTGCTTTGGTTGATGAAGGCCTATTGGATTTAACACGTTTTAAAACTCCAGACCCACATGGTGCATTTTATGCCCGCGAAGGTTTAGGTGTTAAAACATGGGATTTATTTGATTATGTGTTGGGTGCTTGGGGTGGAAATCTGGAACGCATATTAAGTATTGGTGGCGATGGAAGCATCAATAAAAATCTAAACCCTGCAAAGGCAAATCGATTTAAAGCGGTGGTGAAATTTATGGGGCCGTATACGATTGGTAAAGGCGAAAGCAAAACGCATAAATTCAAATTACCACAATACATTGGTGCATTAAGAGCGATGGTAGTTGCCGGACAAGATGCCGCCTATGGTTTTGCAGAAAAATCTGTTCAGGTTAAAAAGCCTTTAATGGTTTTAGCTACCCTACCGCGAGTTATTGGTCCGGGTGAAACGTTTACGTTACCAGTTACTGTTTTTGCCACAGAAAACAACTTGAAAAACGTTTCTGTTCAACTTCAAGCGAGTAATTTAATTGTTCAAGGAACTAATAAACAACAACTCTACTATCAAAAAACTGGTGAACAAATGGCTTACTTTGAAGTTAAAGCACCAGATAAAGTGGGCATAGCAAAAGTGAAAGTGACCGCTCAAAGTGGCAACGAAAAAACGGACTACGATGTAGAGATGGACATCAGAAATCCTAATCCTTATGTCACCAATGTGGTTTCAGCTACCGTTCAACCGCATACCAAATGGGCCGTAAACTATCAACCTATCGGGATGGCAGGTACCAACTCGGGTTCACTGGAAGTTTCTTCAATTCCAGCCATTAATTTAGGCAAGCGATTGGGTTACTTAATCCAATATCCTCACGGATGTATTGAGCAAACTACTTCGGGTATTTTCCCTCAATTGTATCTGGATAGGTTAAGTCCTTTAAATGAACAGCAAAAAGCCAAAACAGAGAAAAACATCAAGGCTGGAATTACCCGATTGAAAGGTTTCCAAACCACTGATGGAGGCTTATCTTACTGGCCTGGCGAAGGCAGTTCTGATGAATGGGGAACTAACTATGCTGGTCATTTCTTAGTGGAAGCGCAAAATGCTGGCTATACGTTACCGGTTGGTTTACTGGATGAACTTTTACGTTATCAAAAAACAAAAGCTGCAAATTGGGCTCCTAACAGCAATAATTTTTACGGTGGAGATTTATCTCAGGCATATCGTTTATACATGCTTGCGCTGGCAAAAAAACCAGAAATGGCTGCAATGAACCGTTTGAAAGCATTCGAATATCTGTCAGTGGCCGCAAAATGGCGATTAGCAGCGGCGTATAAATTGGCCGGACAAAGCAATGTTGCCTCAAATATGATTAGTGGGTTAGACACTTCAATTCAGCCTTACAAACAGCTCGGAGGCACTTACGGTTCTGACGTTCGCGATCAGGCAATGATTTTGGAAACACTTACATTGCTTGGCCAAAAAGCAAAAGCGGCGAGTTTACTTCAACCATTGGCTGCCAAACTGGGTGAAAATACCTGGTACAGTACGCAAACAACGGCCTATAGTTTATTGGCTATTGGTAAGTTCTGCGGTTCTAATCAGTCATCAAATAAACTACAATATCAATACGTGTTAGATGGAAAATCAGTTCCTGTCAATTCAGATCAATATCTGAATAGCACTCCAGTTAGCTTCAAAGGCAGTACGGCTTCGATCACCAACAATGGCAATAACGTGTTGTTTGTTCGTTTGGTTTTAGAAGGACAACCTGTTGCAGGTCAGAACAACTTTTTACCAAACAGACCTGAAGTTTTGGATATGAACGTAAGCTACAAACGTTTAAACGGAACAACTTTAGATCCGACAACATTAAAACAGGGAACCGATTTTTATGCTGAAGTAACTGTAAAAAATCCAGGAAGAATGGGCTATTACGAACAAATGGCGTTAACCCAAATCTTCCCTTCGGGTTGGGAAATTATTAATACCCGTGTTAACGATAACCAAAGTATCCTGGCTTCATCTCCGTTTACGTATCAAGATATTCGTGACGATCGGGTTTTCACCTACTTCAATATCAGAGAAAACGAAAGCCTGGTGTACAAAGTATTGCTCAACGCGTCGTATGTTGGAAAATATTATCTATCAGCAGTTCAATGTGAGGCGATGTATAACAACGATATTTCAGCAACACAAGCTGGGAAATGGGTACAGGTAGTGAAATAGTGGTTTCTTTAAGAAAGTTCACGCCATAATGGCGATGAAAAACCACCCCTAACCCCTCCTTGAAAATAAGGAGGGGAATTGGACACTGCGGGTTGAAAATTTTACAATAATTTTTAAGCTGGTGGGTTTAATCCCAAAACCAATATTAAATGCAGAAAATTACCCTTATCTCTTACAATTCCCCTCCTATTTTAGGAGGGGTTAGGGGTGGTAAAGCAAATCGATTCTTACCAAACCAATGAACAAAATCCCAAAAGCATTTTTAATTGCCGATATCGCTTGTTTCGTCATGCTTTTGGTTTTTCTTTTTTCTTTACCTTCAAAACTCTTCAAATCTCCCACCTCTTTTGTTATTGAAGCCAACAATGGAAATTTGCTTAGTGCGGCTATTGCAAGCGATGGACAGTGGCGTTTCCCCGTGGTTGATTCAGTTGCGGTAAAATTTAAAACCTGCATTATTGCTTTTGAAGATAAACGGTTTTACGATCATTTTGGCCTTGATTTTTTAGCGATGGGCAGAGCTATGCGGCAAAACTTTAAAGCCAAAAGTGTAGTGAGCGGAGGCAGTACGCTAACCATGCAGGTAATTCGATTATCGCGACAGCAAGACCGAACCATTTGGCAAAAGTTATTAGAAGTGATTTTGGCTTTACGCTTAGAATTAAAGTATTCAAAGGAAGAAATTATCAATCTTTATGCGGCCAATGCACCCTTTGGCAGTAATGTTGTTGGGTTGGAGGCCGCAAGCTGGCGCTATTATGGCCGTGACGCTAAGACACTTTCCTGGGGTGAAATGGCCACTTTGGCTGTTCTTCCAAATAGTCCGTCACTGGTTCATCCAGGCAAAAATTCTGCCCGTTTAATAAAAAAACGAAACGATTTGCTGGATAAATTAGCTAGGCTGAAATACATAGACCAAGCTACCGCGAATCTATCTAAACTCGAACCTGTTCCTGGTAAACCGCTCCCCTTACCTCAAAACGCACCCCATTTACTTAACCGGTTTAAAGCAGAAAGAGCAAGTCTTAAGATAAGTTCTACCAAGATTAGATCGACACTGAACGAAGATATTCAACTTAAAATCAATTCAATTTTAAAGCGATACAATAACCGATATAGAGCAAACGACATTAACAATATCTCCGCGTTGGTGCTGGATGCGAAAACCGGGCATGTAGTTAGTTATGTTGGAAATATCTATCAACCTGAAAATGCCGATTTGGAGAGTCATGTAGACATGATTAAAGCACCACGCAGTCCGGGCAGTACATTGAAGCCACTCCTTTATGCAAGCATGCTCAATGACGGATTTATCTTGCCTCACACTTTGGTCCCTGATATCCCGACTCAGATAGCCGGATATTCTCCCCAAAACTATGATCTAGGATACGATGGCGCCATTTCAGCTGATAAAGCATTGAGCCGCTCCCTCAACATTCCAGCGGTAAAAATGTTGCAGCAATATAAGTATGAACGTTTTTATGATAAGCTAAAAAAGCTTGGAATCGGCACCTTAAATCAACCTGCCGATCATTACGGTTTATCGCTAATTTTAGGTGGCAGTGAAGTGACGATGTGGGATTTAGCCAATACGTACATGGGCATGGTTCGTACGTTGAACCACTTCAACACTTATAAAGGTTTGTATAATCCAAACGATTATAATCAAGCTACTTATTTTGCTTCCGATAAAAAGGATGAAAAAGATTATCAACGAAATTCATTTTTAGACCATGGTGCTATTTGTGCCACTTTTAATGCTATGGAAGAAGTAATGCGCCCTGGTGATGAAGGTTTATGGGAGCAGTTTTCATCCTCTCAAAGAGTGGCGTGGAAAACAGGCACGAGTTTTGGCTTTCGGGATGCCTGGGCGGTTGGCCTGACACCGAATTATGTTGTTTGTGTGTGGGTGGGCAACGCCGATGGTGAGGGCCGGCCAGGATTGGTTGGTATTGAGGCCGCTGCACCAGTTTTATTTGATATCTTTAGGTTGCTGCCTAACGGAAAATGGTTTGAAACACCAACTACAAAACTTCGAAAAACTAGAGTCTGCAAACAGAGTGGTTACAAGGCAGGAGAAAATTGCCCTGATGTTGTGAATGAATGGATCCCCGCTTCTGGAGAGAAAACAGCAGCCTGCCCTTTTCACAAGCTGGTTCACCTGGATAGAACTGGAACTTACCGGGTAACCGACCAGTGCGAAAGCGTAACCAATATGCAACACAAAAGCTGGTTTATTTTACCGCCGGCGATGGAATATTATTATAAAATTAAAAATAGCGATTACAAAAGCTTACCTGCATTTATGATCGGCTGTGAGAACAACGGCGGTAATAACGTAATGGAATTGATTTATCCTAAAAACGGTGCAGTTGTTTATATTCCTTTAGAACTCGATGGAACAAGAGGTAAAATCGTATTGAATGCGGCACATCGGAATCAGAATTCCAAAATTTATTGGCATATCGACAATGAATATGTAGCCACCACCAGCAATTACCATCAATTGGCTATTAGTCCGGCACCAGGTAAACATACCTTAACTTTGGTTGATGAAAATGGAGAAAGATTAGTACAGGTTTTTACTGTCTTGGATAAGGAAAAAAAGTAGAAGGATTAAAGATCAAAATTCAGAAATTAAAGCGAATATTTTTTTGCCGTTTGCCTATTCATTGCCGTTGACTTCAGTCTTCATTGCCGTCGACTTCAGTCGACGGTTGCTTGTTGGCTATGAAGAGGTATTTTTTTGCAATTTCTTGAGTTTAATAAACCCGATAGAATGAATCCCGATTTTTCATCGGGAGAAAGGATAGCGGGACTGCCGTAACCGATAATTGCAGAACACTGCTTTCCAAAAACTAAAAGCATTTCTTAAATCTCCGTCTTCGTAACCACTAACTTCCTTTCTACTGTTCCGTAGACAATTAAATATTGAGCAATCATATAAGTTGCCATAATCAAAACGCCTGCCTGTGGAATGGGCAGTGCGAATTTATTTACGGCCAGCGCACTATCTGACAACAGGAAAAACAAGGCTCCGTAAACAATCAATTTGTAACTAAAGATATTTACTTTACCGTACCGGTTTACTGCCATTATCGCCATGAAAGTGATAATAATGGCGTAAAATAAAACGGCAAATTGCATGGCGCCAAGGAAAGGTTGTAGGTAGAAAAACAAGCCCACACAAAAAATGATCAAAGCACCTACAACCCATAAAAAAAATCCACTTTTTAGGCTAGGGTTTGATTTATGATCTAGAATGAATGCCCTGATATAAAAAATGTGGCAAAGCAAAAAAGCGATTAATCCGTATATAAAAAAACCAGATCGACCTGTTTGCAGCATTAAAAATATATCTCCTGCTAGGGCAAAAACCAAACCTGTAAAAATACGTTTATGGAACCTGCCTTTAAGATTTGTGCTTAAGTAAAGCCATGCCAGAAGAGTAATAACAATTAGCGGTTTGGAGAAGTTACGCAATTGGATATTGCCAACTGTTTCTGCATAAAGCTGAATAATAAATACGATTGCAAAAATAAAAGAGAATAGCTTAGTTTTCATCAGTATTAGGGTTTGCCTGTTGCAAATTGAAGAACCAAATTACGGATATTAACTGTATGCCTGCAAATATTACTTGATAGCCTATTGGAAATTTTAAAACTACCACCAAGAGAAAACCGAGTGCTAATCTAAAATATTCAAATTTTGCTAACCATTGCTTCTGCTCTAACAAAGCGCCACATGTTGTTAATGTACAAAGTGTGAAAACAGCACCTGAAACGAGTGATATCGTATCTAATTTGGTATAAGAAAACAATATTACTGAGCCAGCAATCAAGGCTATTAGGAAGTGTACTAAAACATATCCCATAAGCTTTGACTGAAATTTGGGATTATACTTTTTGTAGCTTGTTACTATTTCAGGTGCATTTTGAAAACCTCCCAAGTGATCAGGAAACCATCCTGGAGGATTGATAAAAACCTTGATCTTGTCGCTTATTTTTGGTGATTGCCGAGCTGTTTTAACTAAATCATCCCAATAATGGATGTTTGCCCAAAAGGGATTCCAGCTGGCCAAAGGCTTAGTGATCCCATAATAAACTTCTTCTTCTTCCTTTTGAAACGTACCAAAAAGCCTATCCCAAATAATGAGCGTTCCTGCATGGTTTTTGTCAATGTATTTTGGGTTGGAGCCATGATGAACACGATGATGCGACGGCGTGTTTAGGATATATTCTAGAAAACCCATTGATTTGATCGCTCTTGTATGAATCCAGAATTGGTACAACGTATTGAATGAGCTTAATGTTAAAAACATAATTGGGTCGAAACCTGCAAAGGCTAAAGGCAAATAAAAAACCCAGCTAAACCAACCTTGAAACCAGCTTTGTCTAAGCGCTACCGTCAAGTTATATTCTTCTGATTGATGGTGAACAATGTGTGCCGCCCAAAGTGCATTTACCTGATGGCTCATCCGATGAAACCAGTAATAGAAAAAATCAACACCTATGAAAAGTATGATCCAAATCCAAATGGTTTTTGGCAGATCAAACAAGCGCCAATGTTCGAAAATATATCTATAACCAAAGAACAAGGTCGTTTTCATGAAAATACCTGTAAGCTGCTGCCCTATCCCCTGACTTAAGTTCGAGATGCTATCATTTAGCCTGTAAAAATTCAACTTTTTATAAAAGTTATAAGCAAGCTCTATCCCAATCAGAATAAAAAATACAGGAACAGATAAAGCGATGTAATCTACTTTCATGAATAAAATATTTGGTTAGAGTATTTTTACAATTTAAAAAATATTTGCGATTAGTTAAATTATATCGATTAGAAAATCAGATGCTTTTGTGCTGGAACTTCATCAAAAAATCAAATATGATGAAATTTAAAAATACTATCATAACAATTTTGTATAGAATTACATTGCTTGAAGAGGAAGATTTTTGAAGTAGCTGGATCGAACTCGCAAATAAGATGAATTATCGGCATAATTACCTAACAGACTTGCAGTTTGCTATTATTACCTATCAAATTGTAATAAGTAATTTAATCTTCGGCTACGGGACTTAATTAACAAACCTGTTTTAGCTTTCGCACTACAATTTGCTTCTGGCTATCCAATCCGAATAAAAATTGTAAAAACTCATCAGTTTCCTGAATTTCTATTTTCGTAATTTTACCAGAAGCATTCGCATTTTCAATGTATTGCCCTAATTTGAGTTCTAACAGTGTCGATGTAGGAAGATCATCATTTACAATCATTTTAAAATCGGTAGAATAAGCGTAAAACAAGTATTATCTTCGTTAGAGGTAACCTCAAGTGATCCACCGTGTGCTTTTGCAATTTCAGAAGAAATGTACAAACCTAAACCAAGTCCTTTTTGGTTTGGCTCTACCTCTCCTCTCGAAAATGGTTGAAATAACCTTTCCATTGCAGCCTCAGGTATTTTTTTACCAGGATTAGCTACGCAAAGTGTAAACTGACTTTCATTGGTTACCGCCGAGATATCGATAGTAGAATCTGCTGAACTATAAGCCAGGGCGTTGCCCAACAAATTAGAAAACAGTTGCGCAATCCGCTTTCCATCGGCATGAATGGGATGTGCAATATCAAAGTTCAGTTTCATTTTCTTATCAGGAGATATGGCGTGAATCTCTTCGATAACCTGGTACAAAATCTTTTCTAAATCTTCATCAGGAGTTGGAGAAATGTTAATCCCGCCTCCCAATCTGCCGCTTGCAAAATCGAGCATATTTTCAATCAAGCCATTCATCCGGAATGAAGAATCTTTTATGATGTTAACCAACTTTTGCGTTCGGTCTTCGTGATTGATACGGGCCAACAATTGCGCACTATTAGAAATTGCATTTAATGGATTGCGTAGATCGTGACCTAAAATGGCAATAAACTGTTCTCTAACTTCAGCGGTTTCCTTCTCAATTTTTAGAAGCTCTTCTGATGCCGCCAATTGATCCATCGTATCTAAATGAAAGGCAATCAAATCAGCAAACATCTTGAACATCCCTATTATAGTAGGGTTGTTAAGTTTTGCTGGTTTAGGATCGATGGCGCAAAGTGTACCGAAGAAATCACCATCTTTTCTTACGATTGGAACAGAGATATAACTTTGAAAGCCGTACATTTTTGGCGTATGATGGTTAGCAAACTGCTCATCTTCGGAAACATGATCGATAATCACCGGATCATGATGTTGCCTGATTTCATTACAAATTGTGGTTTTTAAATCTAATTCCCCGCCAGGAACCAACCCAAAATTTATTTTGTCATTAACGGCACAAACCACCCATTTGTCTGAGGTTACTCTGGCAACTGCAGAAAAACCCATGCCTGTAGCATTGCAAACTATTTCTAATATGTTTGCTACTGCAGGAATTTTGCCAATTGATTCTATATCAGCAAGAATGTTATTGTTATTTGTTTGCAAGTGTTAATAGGGATAATGTTGCACAATTTACAAAAATAAATTCGGGAAGAAAAGCCGCTTACTTTTATAACATTCGTTTTACACAAGATACCCGATCAGCTCTGAAAACCTAAATATATATTTGGCTGCCGAATTAAAACAATCGGGCAGCCAAATATTTATGCTTTTAATAAGTTCGGTCGTTCATGGTATGTTCTCCATAATAACTCGCCGAATAGCGTGTTTGACCAAGCAAACCAGGCACGGGTAAAGTTTGCCGGATTATCTTTGTTAAACGATTCATGCATAAAACCTTTTCCTGCATGAGTTTTACGAAGCGTATCGATACAATATTTAATTTCTGTATCGTCTTTTGAGGTTAAAGCCCTCATGGTGATACTCATTGGCCAAATCATATCTTGACCAGCGTGAGGACCGCCAATACCTTCCGCAGCGGTGCCTTTAAAAAAGTATGGATTATCTTTTGAGAGTGCAAATTTTCGGGTGTTCTTGTAAATAGGATCATCAACACTTACGGCGCCTAAATAGGGTAAACTAAGTAAACTTGGCACGTTAGAATCATCCATTAAATAGGCACTTCCGAAACCATCAACCTCGAAGGCATAAATTTTGCCATATTTTGGATGATTGATAATGGCGTGTTTTTGGAGCGCAGCACTCACTTCACTGGAAAGATTTAACAGGCTGCTTTCTAATGTTTTATCAGGCTGTAATGCCTTGATCATTTCTGCAGCTTGTTTTAAACTTGATACCGCAAAAAGTTGGATGGAACCAAAAATGGGAAAATAGTTGCATCATCACTCGGACGGAAAGCCGAACAAATTAAGCCAACAGGATTTACCGGGAAACCGTAACCTGCCATTGGCAATGAATCTGTCGGTTGAGTGGTTTCACGTTGAAAGTGATATGGTCCTTTATCCGCTTTGCGTTGCTGCTCTTTGAAAGTTTTTAAGGTGGCTTCAATGCCTTTTTTCCAATCGGCATCGAATGGAGTTTTATCACCAGTTTTTTTCCAATAATGATAAGCTAAGCGAATCGGATAACATAAAGAATCGATCTCCCATTTACGCTCATGCACACCAGCCTGCATGGCAGTTTTATCAGTTTTCCACTCACCTACCTTATTTGGATCGCCATAAAAAGCATTGGCATATGGATCTTTTAATACACATTGAGTTTGGTGGATAATTACCCCAGCTATAAGTTTTTTTAGTGGCTCATCTTCATTAATAAATTGAAGATAGGGCCAAACTTGCGCAGAGCTATCGCGAAGCCACATCGCATCAATATCACCAGTGATTACATAAGTATCGGGTCTGCCTTTTTTTTCCTCGTAATAAACAGTGGTGTCCAAAGTATTTGGAAAACAATTCTCGAAGAGCCAGGCTAACTCTGGATTTTTAACATTCGATTGGAATGTTTTGATAGCAGCATCTACTGCTTTGCTTTGAAAATGTCTCTTCCCCGCTGCAACCCTTACTACTGGAAACTCGGGTACAAGATCTGCTGCCAGAGAAAATTTTGATGCCAAAACCCCAGCGCCTAATAAACCGGTGTTTTGTATAAATGTTCGTCTTTTCATTATGGATGTTTATTATAATTTGGTTAATTTAAGTTGCGCCAACCGGGCATAATATTCCAACATTGCCGCTTGCATAATTAGCGATTTGTTTTTTTGTTTACCTAAAAGATCATTGTCGTCTCGTTCTTCCGCCCAAATTCGCTCGCCTTCATCAATTAGAAATGATAGTCGACGAGGATCTTTTTCAACTTCGAACAACTCGAGATAACCACGCATTAAAACAACATTGAACCAATAGTGATCACCAAGTTTATTATTTCTGTAAAAATGTTTTTGGGCATTGCCGGCAATAAACTTCGCTTCATCTAAATACTTTTTATCTTTTGTAATTTGATAAAGGATTACATTTGCTTGCAACATTGTACCAGTGTTGTATGTGTATGTTGCCGAGTCGATTTTTGAATTTTTTATGCTGATGGCATCATAAAATATGCCTTCTGGAGATCGAAGCATTTTATTCGTCCAATTATAAACAAGCAATGCGGTATCCAGGTACTTCTTTTGTTTAGTGGCTTTGTATAATCGTAGTGAAACCAAAACATTCGGCCCGTTTGAACAGGTATTTTTAGATGTTTTTTCATCCTCTTTCCAGTATAATCCTCCACCAAGTTTTTCATCGTAGCCGGTTAATAGCCATTGGTAAATCTCTTTGGCTTTTGTTAAATAAATCGAATTTTTCGTCCGATTGTATGCGTCCAGATATGCGATTGCAATCCATTGGTTGTCATCGTAAAAGCGTGAACTTTTATTGATATACGATTGATAGGATGGCAAGGGCGATGCTGTGGTATAATATTGGTCTATCGCAGAAATTACAGGCTTCATGGCTTGCTTTCGTCCAATGGCCTCACTTTCATTTGCCGCCTGGATTAAAGCACATAAAGGCCACAAGTAGGAATATGGTTTCTCATGCTTCCCAATGTTTTCCAAATACAAGCCTTTATCTTTTACTAAAAAATATCTGTTGATATTATTTTCGATAATATCAACCCTCTTCAAATACTTTTCTGTTTTATGTTGCGCATAGCTTGAGGCAACATAAAAAAGTGCAGTGAATGTTAAAAAGAATAGTCTAAAGATGTATCTCATTAATGGCGGTTTTTAAGCAGGCTATTTTTTCAGTAATCTTCACTTAATAATTAATTCCATCGTTTAATAATAAGCTATAAAAATATTCGGTTAGCACTAAAAACAAATATTAGTATAATTTCATTAACATCAAAATAAAAAAGCCAGTTAAGCTATTCCTAAATCGATTTTCTTGAAGAGGATAAATTTGACTTTGTATGAAATTATTTTTTTGCTTTGATGGGATAATTCTATTAAGCCGAGTGAAATTTGGATTGGTACAAAAGAAAAATGGTCAGATCTCGAGAATTTCTAAAGTTGACTCTAAACACATGCTGAAAATTACGGATTAATCTAATTTGAGAAAGGTAATGTTAGGTGTTTCACTGGTTCTCCATGTTCATCACAGCGTTTTGTATTCGGGTTCATTGTTTTAGGATTTTACTAATAAAAGAGAGAATTTCAATATAAGAAACTCGGCCGGCCGAACCGCAGCCAAACCGATTTCAATAATTAATCTTCCTTCTAAAAGATCTAGGGATGTCATGGTTACGCCCAAACCTACATTTACAAAATAGGCATGTTCTGGTTTCACCCCTGCAAGTGCACCCTGGCGCCATAATTGATTAAAAAAGTTCTCGCACATGGCTTTTACCCGAATCCAGGTATTTGCATCATTTGGTTCGAATACAACAAACTCGGTTGCTTTCTTGATAGATTCCTCCACCATGATAAATAATCTTCGAATAGGAACGTATCGCCATTCATTATCATTTCCCGCTAACGTTCTGGCGCCCCAAACCAAAGTGCCTTTACTATCAAATTTCCTAATGGCATTTATACTTTTTCCTCCCATCGGATCGACATTTAGGTAATCTTGTTCCTCATTACTAATTTTAACTAGCGGTTTATCAACTGTTATGATGCTTTCATTTGCCGGAGCTTTCCAAACGCCTCTATTGTTATCTACCCTGGCCATTACTCCAGCCACCATTCCTGATGGATAGAGTGGAACGGTATATGCATTTAATGCAGCCTTAATTTCGTGAAATAACGTAAAATCTATGCTATCAAAACCGCCAGTTAAAGCTGGCCCACTCAAAGTAACAGCGGGTGTGTTTCCTTTCGGATCATAAACCATGGTAATGTTATTTCCTTCATTTCCGGCGGTGCCCGCAGTTAAGGTAACAACAGCGACATATACAGTTGCAACTACCATAGCAGAAAGATCGGGGTGAGCCGCAATAGCTGCCCTAAGTGATTCGGCAGATACCTCCCCGCTTCCTAAAGGGATACCATCACTTCCTCCAAACTTAAAACTGATCCCTGCTATGGAAATAGAATGATTTTCAAGATCATTAGATTCGAAAGTTATAGTTCCAGAGGCCTTCAATGCAGTAACGGGATTAGATGTATCAATCATTTTGGTAATTGACTGTTTAGTATCGCCAACCTTCTTGTAAATACCATTGTTTGTCCCTATACCCCTATTATCAGCTGCAATCTTAATAAAATCATCAGCGGTACGATTATAGATAGCTTTTGTTTGAATTTTCGGATAATAAGCTGCTCCATACTTTAAATGAGCAGCGCTAACAAAATCACTGCGAAATGTATCGGCATCGCGAATAGGCGTAGCCGAGCCAGATTGTGGTACATCCAGTATGGAAAATCGATCTTTCAACTTTGCGCACTGGGCAAGCATGGCATCGTTCATTTCTAGTATTTCCGATGCCGATGATAGCGCTGTAATTTCTGGAATAGCGAGTAAAGTAATCGCATCCTCTTTTTCACACGCGTCTAATCCATTTTTTAAATCGCTTTTAACTATGACTGGTGTTTCGGCAAAATCACCTACAGAAACAACGAAACATGGACCGCCACCATTATCATAAAACATTTTTACATGATAATAAAGTAGATAGCCCGAAACTGTAGTTGTTGGATTTACTGCAATCTTCGGCATAGTAGAACCCTTATCCGGATTTTCTATAGTAACTTCCAAAAGCTCAGGATACGCTAGCCCAAAATATTGCTCAAATTCTAAAAGCGAAGTAATGCGTTGAGGTACGTTTACATCGAAAGCAATTCCGTTTTTTTCCCGCTTAGCGGTATAACCAATAAAACCCGGTATAGCAGTTTCTAACTGGGCAATGGAGGGTGGAAAAATTGAAATCTCCTCAACATAAACTCCCGGATTTTTGTATTTTAAAGCCATTTTTTAAGTGATTGATTTTTCAAGCTTATGTTGCATTTCTTTTAAAAGTGTTGATTTCCAGGTATTCAAATTTGTTAATGGAAATAAATGCAACTCTTCCATGCGTAACCTGCTGTACGTGCTCTCAAACGCTTGACATACGGAGTTTGTACATCACCGACGGAAGATAACTGTGTCCGATAGCGCTCCATAAATGGTTTATTTGTTCGAAATTAAGATTCACAAGCGCTATACTTAATTGTTCAGTGTTAGAATCTATGATAGATGATTGAGGCGAATTGGACGGTGTAAAAACATTTTTATTCTGGAAAAAAGAAATTACCTGCGATAACCTTTCCAAACCTTCCAGATAATCCGTTCGGGGCGTTATAGTTGCTTCGTAATGAAAGTTTGCGGAGATTAGGATGTATAAGCTAAGACCCATACCAGGATTTCTGGATTCACTCTCACCCGGCATGTTTCTTACATTTACAAACTGATTTTTGGCAATAAGATCTTCTTCAATGTTAATTAAGGTTAAGCCCAGGCTTTGATGAGGAATAGCTAATTTACCATCGTAAACGAGATTCGAAACAACAATATAATCTTCGTTTGTTGTTCCGATAAGATGGTTGAAATAGCCATTAATTTCTTTCGAAATGAAATCTAGAGCAGTGTTGATCATAGGCAAATTTCATGTAAGATTATACTTGTAATTGAATGATTACCATAAACTTATCTGTGAAAATAGTGAAATTTATCTACAATTATTTGAAAATTATCAATCAAAATCTTTGTTTACCTAGAGAATTCCATCAATTAAAAATGGGTAGCTTCATTGGGCGTTTCATTTTTTTTGATCGAATGTTATTGGTTATCTTAAAATTAGAAGAGTTTCTTTAAATCTGTTAGTGATAGATTATCGCAAAATATTCTTACGCAGCCAATTGATCGTTTAGGCACTTAACCCCACAAAAAAAACCGCTGGCCTTAGCCAGCGGTTTAAACAACAATAAAGATGATTTTGAATATTATTTCTTTGGTTTAGCGCTCATATAAAAAGTTAGCTTTCCACCATTGGTAATGTCAGTATGCTTTATTTGATGGTTTGTAATTTCCTTACCATTCAACATTACTTTTTGAACGTACACATTTTTATCGCTTTGCTTAATTGCTTCAACAGCAAAGGTTTTTCCGTTTTCTAAATTAATCACAGCATTATTAACCAGCGGACTTCCTAATGAGTAAACATCTGAACCTGGTGCAACCGGATAAAAACCCATTGCTGAGAACATATACCAGGCGCTCATTTGGCCGCAATCGTCGTTGCCACCTAAGCCATCAGCAGTAGGTTTATATTGCATATTTAGAATGTGGCGAATTTGTGCCTGCCCTTTGTAAACCTCATCCGTCCAATTGTACAGGTAGGCCACGTGATGTGCGGGCTCATTTCCATGAACGTAACCGCCAATAATACCTTCACGTGTAATATCTTCAGTATGAGCGAAAAACTCATCAGGCAAATGCATGCTAAATAAAGAATCTAAACGAGCTGCAAATTTCTTTTTTCCGCCCATCACTTCCACTAAAGAAGTGGGGTCATGTGGCACAAAGAAACTGTAATTCCAGCTATTTCCTTCAATAAAGCCTTGTCCCTCTGTATCTTTGGGGTCAAAAGCCTTTTTAAAAGTTCCATCAGCTAAGCGAGGACGCATAAAACCCGAGGCAGCATCGTAGTTATTTCTCCAGTTGTTAGACCTTTTAATAAATTCATTATAAACGTCCATTCGGTTTAATTTTTTTGCCAATTGTGCAATCGCCCAATCATCATAAGCATATTCTAAAGTGTTTGAAACTGATACGCCACTTTTTTCTGCAGGAATATAACCCTTATCCATATAGTAACCAATCCCTTCATAATCGCGGTGTTTAGCCGTTTTTACACAAGCATCTAAAGCTTTGTTTGCATCGCCGTTGTAGGTACCTTTAATAATTGCATCCGCCAAAACAGAAACACTATGGTAGCCACTCATACACCAGTTATCGTTTGCATAATGCGACCAAATCGGCAGCATTTTTAAACTGCTCTGATCATAATGGGCCATCATCGATTTTACCATGTCATTACTTCTACTTGGTTGCATAATGTTAAAGAAGGGATGCAAAGCCCGGTAGGTATCCCATAGCGAAAAAGTAGTATAATTGGTAAAGCCTTCTGCTTTATGAATGCCCTGATCCAAACCTTTATATTCTCCATTTACATCAGTGTAAGTTGTTGGATTAATAAATGAGTGATATAGTGCAGTATAAAAATTAATCTTATTATCGTTTGAAGTAGTGACCTGAATTTTATTTAACTCTTTATTCCAGGTAGTTTGTGCTTGCGTTTTAACTTTATCAAAATCCCATCCTGAGATCTCAGCACGCATATTTTGTAAGGCGTTCTCCTGACTTACCGGAGATAGGGCAAACTTAATTTTTACCTTCTCTCCCTCCTGCGTATCAAAATCAAAATACATTTTTAGCTTTTTACCAGCAATTTCAGGAAAGTTTTGGTCTTGGTTAAACTTGCCCCAGAAACCGCGATAAGCTTGTTTAGCATCATAACTCTTACGTCCATAGCTTTTAAAAGGTTTAGAAAAACTCATAGCAAAATAAACGGTACGTGTTCTTGCCCAACCATTGGTTTGGCGGTAACCGGTCACTAAAGTATCGTTAACTACGCGAACATAAGTCCATACGGTTTTATCCTCATAGTTGTAAATTCCAGCCATCAAATCGAGAATGATGTGCGATTGATCTGATTTCGGAAAGGTGTACTGATGCATCCCGACTCTATTTGTCGCTGTTAATTCAGCAGTGATATTGTCGTCATCCAACTTTACTTTATAGTAACCCGCTTCAGCTTTTTCGTTTTCATGAGAATATGCAGAGCGATATCCGCCTTTTGGATTGTCGGCCGTACCCGGATTTAACTGGAGCTTTCCTTGGGTAGGCATAATTAAAAAATCACCCAGATCTGAGTGGCCTGTACCGCTAAAATGTGTATGACTGAAGCCTGTTATCGTTTTATCTTCGTATTTATAACCTGCACAGTATTTATAAACGTCGCCATTATATTTGCCATTTACCTCGTAAGATAGCGTATCCGTTTCCGGACTTAACTGTACCGCACCAAACGGAACCGTAGCTCCGGGATACGTATGTCCCATTTTTGAGGTACCAATAATAGGTTTAACATATTGAACTAAATTCTGCTGTGCCGAGGCCATAAATGACGACAATAACAAACAAGGCAGGATAACTTTTTTAATCATATTTGTTTAAAATTGAAACTTTATATTTTGAAGATTCTAAGGTATTAATTAAAAAACTAATCTGCATAAAATCTTAAACTAAATCGTTTAATCAATAGAAAAAATACAATTGACATGGAAACCTATTTTTGATTTGGAAAGCATGTTTCTGTGCTTTTAGTTTATTTCAGTCCTGCTCTTTGCTTATCCCGATGAAAAATCGGGAACCGCTGAATGAGAAATAGCGAATCATAAGGAAATAGGCATTCAGAAAGGCTTTTTGAGTCAAGATTTGAAAGGATGTACTATCTGCTTTTTACAAGTAACTGACTTGCTTTAAAAAAATTGAGGTAAATAAACCTTATTTTTGCATCCAATTATTTTGAAATGAGTAAACACGGTAGAATTCTGGTAGCCATGAGTGGCGGGGTTGATAGTTCGGTAGCGGCAGTAATGTTGCATGAGCAAGGCTATGAAGTAATTGGCTTAACCATGAAAACCTGGGATTACGCCAGCGCAGGTGGAAGTAGCAAAGAAACCGGTTGTTGCTCTTTAGATAGTATTAACGATGCCCGTACACTTGCGGTAAACTATGGTTTTCCACACTACATTTTAGACATTCGCGATGAATTTGGCGACTATGTAATTGATAACTTCGTTGATGAATACTTAGCTGGAAGAACTCCAAATCCATGCGTTTTGTGCAATACGCATATTAAATGGGAAGCCTTGTTAAAACGTGCTAATAAACTGGATTGCGAATTTATTGCTACTGGTCATTATGCAAACATCCGCCAGCAAGATAGCGGGCGTTATGTTATTTCAAAAGGAAAAGACGAAAATAAAGACCAATCATACGTGCTTTGGGGTGTTTCGCAAGAAAATCTTTCGCGAACTAAATTCCCCTTAGGAAGTTTTGCAAAGTCCGAAATCAGACAAATGGCACTGGATATGGGCCAGGAAGAGTTGGCTAAAAAATCAGAAAGCTACGAGATTTGCTTCGTACCTGATAATGATTACAGGGCTTTCTTGAAACATAAAGTTGAGGATTTGGAAGACAGAGTTGCCGGCGGAAATTTTATTCTAAGCAATGGAATGGTTGTTGGCCAGCATAAAGGTTATCCGTTCTATACCATTGGGCAACGTAAAGGTTTAGGTGTGGCGTTTGGCGAACCTATGTTTGTTACGCAAATTTTGCCAGAAAGCAATACCGTTGTTTTAGGAAAAGCTGAAGAATTGGAACGTAGAGAAGCAATGGTGCGTAACATTAACCTGATTAAATATGCAAGCATTGAAGAACCAATGAACGATGTGATTACCAAAATCCGTTATAAAGATGCCGGAATGTTAAGTACCATTGTACAAGAAAAAGATAGAATGCGTGTAGTTTTTGATCATAATGTATCGGCAATTGCACCAGGACAATCTGCGGTTTTTTATGAAGGAAACGACTTACTGGGTGGCGGTTTCTTAGTGTAAACACCTCCAGAAGATATAATGATCCCGACTAACGAAAATTTAGTCGGGATTTTTTTTGCCCAAACATTCTTGCAGGTGCTAGCCAAATGCTGAGGTAAGCAAACAAAAAACGTTTAAACTTATTTATTAAAGGAATTGACCCATTATTAGCAGATATGAATCACACAAAACGACCTTTTCAGCCAATTGAAAATTACGGCATCATCGGCAACCTCAAAACCGTTGCTTTAGTATCCTTACAAGGGTCGATTGATTTTATGTGTGCACCAAATTTTTATTCTCCTACCGTATTTGCCACCATGCTCGATTCGAGAAAAGGTGGTTTTTGCGCTGTTGAACCCGATTTAGAAAATTTCACCAGCAAACAACTCTATTTGCCTGGCACTGCAATTTTACTGACCCGCTATTTTTCTGATGCAGGAATAGCGGAGCTAACCGACTTCATGCCTATTGAAAAAGGGAATGTTGCGCTTAATAGTGCTATCGTAAGACAAATTAAAACCGTACGTGGAAGTATAAATTTCAAGGTAAGTTGCGTTCCTCGCTTTGGTTATTCGGAAAGCGACTACGAAACCGAATGTTTGGAAACAGAAATTAAGTTTACCTGCAAGAAAGAAAATCTGCAAATCAATATGATTTCGGATAAAGCCCTAAGGGTGACCAAGAAAAACGGTTATAGTGAATTTACCTTAAAGGAGGGCGAAGTGGCCACAATCGTCATCGAATTCCTGGAAAATGATGAAGCAGGAAAAGACTTTAAGTTTTATAAAGAGCAATCCTATCACCAAACGAAAGACTTTTGGATTAACTGGATTAACAAAACCAGTTACAGCGGAAGATACAGTGAACTGATACGACGATCGGCTATTACATTAAAACTTCTTACTTCTGTAAAACATGGCTCTGTTGTAGCCGCCCCTACTTTTGGCTTTCCAGAGGCCATTGGAGGAAACCGAAATTGGGATTATCGTTATACCTGGATTCGCGATGCGGCCTTTACCATGTATGCCTTTTTAAAATTAGGATTTAATGATGAGGCAACCGCATTCATCGACTGGATTTTTAGCCTCTGCCAACAAATTGATTTGCAGTTAGTTTATCAAATTGATGGAGAAACAAGCATCGAAGAAAAAGAGCTGAAACATTTTGAAGGCTACCGTTCTTCTAAGCCCGTCAGGATTGGAAATGCGGCAGCAAAACAATTGCAAATTGATATTTATGGTGAGCTGATTGACACGATTTACATCTATAATAAATCGTATAAACCAATCACCTATGAGTTTTGGACCCTGATCGAAAAACAAATTGCCCAAGTGATCAAAAACTGGAAAAAGGCTGATCATGGAATATGGGAAATTAGAAGTGAGAAAAAAGAGTTTCTCCATACGCGTTTGATGTGTTGGGTTGCACTCGACAGGGCAATTAAAATAGCTGAACATCGCTCTTTTCCCTATCCTGAAAATGAATGGCATCAAATTAGGAGTGATATCTACAACGATATCTATCACAACTTCTGGAGTGAAAAACTGGGTGCGTGGGTACAATATAAAGGAGCGACACATGTAGATGCTAGCGTTCTACTGATGCCTTTGACTCATTTTATTTCTCCTATAGAACCGCGTTGGCTTTCTACTATGAAGGTTATTGATGAAGAATTATTGGTTGATGTTCTGGTTTATCGCTACAATAACGGCTTAAGAAATATCGATGGCCTTGAAGGGGAAGAAGGCACCTTCAATATGTGTTCTTTTTGGTTCATTGAAGCTTTGGCTAAAAGTGGAGAAATAGAACGTGCGGTAGAGAACTTCGAAAAGATGATAGGTTATGCCAATCACCTGCATTTGTTCAGTGAGGAATTAGGAAAAAAAGGGGAACACCTAGGCAATTTTCCTCAAGCCTTTACCCATTTGGCTTTAATTAGCGCAGCAGTAGAATTAAATAAACAAATAGAAAGAAGAACCAGTAAGTTTTAGCTTACTGTTCTTCGTAGTGATAAGTTAAACCACCATCAACAAAATAAGTAGAGCCTGTTACATAACCAGCTTCATCAGAAGCCAAAAAGGCTACTACTGCAGCAACATCTTCCACTTTACCCATGCGCCGCATCGGAATATTCTCTAACAAACTCTCCAACTGTGCTTTATTATTTAACAAATCTTGATTAATTGGAGTAGTTACCGCACCTGGTGCAACATTGTTAATTCGAATATTTAAAGGTGCAAGTTCGGTAGCCAAGTTCCTGCATAACATTTTTAAAGCGCCCTTACTGGCACAGTACGCTGCAAAGTGCGGAAATACGATCTCTTCGTGAACAGAACTCATATTAATAATGGTACCCGCCCGCTTTTCTCTCTTACAATATTTAACAAAAGCCTGAATACCAAAAAAAACACCTTTGAAATTCGTATCCATTACAATGTCGTAATCTTCTTCTGTTACCTCCCAGAAATCTGCCTTTTTTTCTAAGCCTGCATTATTGATTAAGATATCCAGCGATCCAAAAACTTTTGTTGCATCATCAATCAGCTTTAAAACTTCAGTGGTTTTGCTCACATCAGCAGCTAAAAATTTGGCTTTTCTGCCCATTGCTTCGATTTCGGCGATTAATTTTTCTCCGCGTTCGTCAAATTTGCGTCCATTTAAAATAATGTCAGCACCTTCTTTGGCCAATCTCAATGCGCAAGCCTCTCCTATTCCCTGGCTGCTTCCTGTAATCAGCGCTATTTTATTTTCGTAACGATTCATCATCAAATTTTAAATACTAAAGTTCTGTTTGGCCTATAATGTTTTAAAAGATTTAAAAAACGACTAGCACTTGTTGTAGATAACGGAAGCACTTTTTCTAAAATTAAAAGGAGTACCATTTTAGATATAAAGAATGGTTTTTAGATAGCTTTTGTATATTTTTATGCGTTCAGAGCTGTTCATAATTCAAATGCTATTAATTAAAAACTTAATTAATTGCTATTTAATAACATGTAGTTCCAAACAGTAAATCTATCTCCTAAACCCAGCTTAAAACAGGGCGTGAAAAATAAAAAAATGAGTCAACAAAATAATTACGATGCAGAATTTTGTGGAAATCTTGCCATCCATCAAACCAACTCCATACAAGATTTCGGATATCTTTTAGTTCTAGATACCGAAAATCTTAATATCATTCAAGCCAGTGAAAATGTTAACGAAATAATTGGTTGTATCGCCAAAGAATGCATATCTAACCCTTTTCAGCAATACTTATCTGATGAAGATTTTGAACACTTCAAAGCCGCAGTGAGTAAAGGCTTGAGAAGTCGTTTGCCCTTCCAGTTTTCACTAAAAAATGGATCGCTTGCTGAACCAGTAAATATTCTGGCTCATGTTAAAAAAGAATTTATCATCCTTGAAATAGAAAAGATAGATGACGAAACTGAGCGAAGTTTTACCAAAGTATTTCAGGAAGTAAGATCGTTTATTTCCACATTAGAAAGTACCGAAAGCCTGCAAAATGTTTGTGAGGCGAGTATTAAAGAGATTAGAAGAATTTCTGGTTTTGATGGGATTAGAATGTATCGTTTCGATAAAAACTGGAACGGAACCGTAATTGCTGAAGAGATAACTGGTGATTTAGAAAGTTACTTAGGACAAACCTTTCCTGCTTCTGACGTTCCCAAACAAGCCAGAGCACTGTATTTGAAAAATCCATTTCGTTTGATTCCGAATAGAAATTATCAAACCATTAAACTTTTCCCGGTTATTAATCCTATTACCAATGGTTTCTTAGATCTTTCGGATTGTAATTTACGCAGTGTGGCCAACGTACATTTGGAATATATGGCCAATATGAATGTAACGGCATCTATGTCTATACGCATTATGGTCGATGGTGCTTTGTGGGGTTTAATCTCGTGCCACCACATTACCAGCAAATACCTCAGCGTAGAAAGCAGATCAGTTTTTGATTGGTTAAGCATGGAAATTTCCTATCGGATTTCGTCCATTATAAAACATGAGCAGTTAATAGATCACGCTAAATTGTTGCATCAACGAAGTGTAATTACGGACTTAGTTTACTCCGAAAACGACATCGTTAAAGGAATTTTAACAGACGAAAACCAAAACCTGCTTTCGTTGTTTAATGCTACTGGTGCGGCCTTGAGCTTAAACGGAAAAATTAAAACTTTAGGCACTGTACCAGATATGGATGATTTGGAAAATCTTGTACTTTGGCTTGAAGGAAAAGGGGTTAATAAAGTTTTTGCGAATGAAAATTTAGGAGAAATTTACGAGGAGGCGAAAAACTATGCTCCTGTAGCGAGTGGTTTACTGGTTATTCCAATTGAATCAAGCAAAGGAGAGTTTTTGATTTGCTTTAGGCCCGAAGTGATAGAAAATATTCAGTGGGGCGGAGATCCTAATCAGGCTATAAGATTCGAAAAAGACGGTGTTAATTATCATCCAAGAAATTCATTTAAACAATGGTTACAAACTATTTACGGGCAATCTAGCGATTGGCAAGATACTGAGTTGGAAATGGCGGAATCTTTAAGAAACTTCCTTTTTGAATTTAGGGCTAAACAAATTTATAATTAAACGGAATGACTGAGCAAGTAGTTAAAGAAACTTCAAAAAGATACGATAAATATATTGTTGCAATTGGAGCGTCGGCAGGTGGTTTAGAAGCTATACATGAGTTTTTTGATCACATGCCTAGCAACACCAGCTTCTCTTTTGTAGTTATTCAACATCTCTCATCAGATTATAAAAGTTTGCTGGTAGAACTTGTCGCCAAGCATACCCACATGAAGGTTTTTGAAGCAGCCAATAACATGGCTATTCAACAAGATTGTGTTTATATCATCCCCAACAATAAATTAATGACTGTAAGCCAGGGGCGATTAAAACTGGCAGACAAGTCCGTTATCAAAGCACCTAACACGGCGATAGATCATTTTTTATACACGTTAGCCACAGATAAAAGAGAAAAAGCAATCGCCGTAATACTTTCAGGCACAGGTACTGATGGTACCAAAGGGATTCAGGCCATTAAAGAAAATGGCGGTATGGTTATCGTTCAAGAACCCTCAACCGCAAAGTTTGATGGAATGCCCAATAGTGCAATCTCATCTGGCAATGTAGATCATATACTTGCTGCGCCAGATATGCACAAGGAACTTTTCAACTATGTGAATGAGGAGCCTGTAAAAGTGCTTGAGAATGGCAAAATAAATGAAAAGCTCTTGGATGAGATTTTTAAACTCGTTCATTTACAGAGTGGCAACGATTTTAATTTATATAAAACGCCAACAATCATCAGGAGAATTGGGCGAAGGATGAACGAGAATGGTATCAAAACGCTCGATCAATACGTCGCATTTCTGAGAAAAAACGAAAAGGAAGTTGCCATTTTAGGGCAGGATTTTTTAATTGGAGTAACTAAATTTTTTAGAGATAAAGGTGCTTTTGAAGCATTTGCCGATCAGGTAAATCAAGTTTTAAAAGAAAAATCTGCTGGTGACACGCTGAAGATATGGGTTTGTGCCTGTAGCACCGGACAAGAAGCATATACTGTTGCCATTATAGCCAATGAATGTGTAGAGAAATCGAAAAAGAAAATTGATATCAAAATTTTTGCTACTGATATTGATGATAAAAGTATCGAAATTGCTTCCAGAAACCAATATCCTGCGAGTATCAGTAATGAAGTGCCACCGAAATATTTCAAAAAATATTTTCATCAGGATGGCAAGTTCTATGGAGCAATTCCTAGCATTAGGAAACAAGTTGTTTTTGCCAAGCACGATGTAATTAAGTCGCCTCCTTTTATTAAGAATGACTTGATTACGTGCCGAAATATGCTGATCTACGTGAATAGTGTTTTGCAAGAGAAAATACTGTCCATATTCCACTTTTCCTTGGTATCGAACGGTTATTTAATGCTGGGCTCAAGTGAAACTGCATCATCTTTGCGAGCTGGATTAACCGAGGTTTCGAGCAAATGGAAAATTTACCAGAAAACTGGAGTGATCAACTATTCCAGCTATAATACCTACAACACCGGATCGAGGCAGACTTCAGATCAAGGCAAAAAGAAAAGCAGCTCCAGCGATTTTGCCGTTAGCCCAATTGAAAAAAGTTTCAACAACTTTTTAACAAGAGATTTAGGCTACGTGGGCATTTACATAGATAAATCGTACTTGATGCAAGATGCGATTGGTGATTATCGCAAATTTCTTTTTCTCCCTGAAGATAAACTGGAGCTGAATATATTGAAAATGGTACCGAAAGAAATTTCTATCATTTTAAATACGGCTTTGAGAAGCGCTTGGAAAGACAACAAAATTACCCATTTAAAAAGAGTTAGATTTTCTTCAAACGACAAAGAAACCTATTTAAACATCTCGGTACAACCGCCACAATCTACAGATACCAGTACCTTCACCCTGGTAGTTTTTGGAGAAAGCACTTTAGAAACTATTCCCGATAAAGATGATTTAGGCTCGGTAAATTACCACACTGGCGATCAAAATGAATATATTTTTGAGCTGGAGGCAGAGCTGAACGAAACCCGGAACAATCTTCAATTGGCAGTTGAAGAAATGGAAACCACCAATGAGGAGCTTCAATCTACCAACGAGGAACTGCTTTCTGCAAATGAGGAATTGCAATCGAGTAATGAAGAATTACAATCATTGAATGAGGAATTGCATACCCTAAACACCGAGCATCAGGTTAAAATAAAGGAGTTAATTGAACTCAATGATGACTTGGATAACTATTTCAGAAGTACCGATATCGGGCAGATTTTTGTTGATTCAGGGATGTACATCCGCAAGTTTAACGCGGCTGCAATTAGTATGGTAAATTTAATTGAAGCTGATATCGGTCGCTCAATTGAACATATTTCTAACAACATTAAAACGGACAACTTAAATAGGGATATAGATTCGGTTATCAAAACAGGCAAGATTGTAGAAAAAGAAATCCACATCAAAAATGGCAATAGCAGTTTGATGCGGATTATGCCATACATCAGAAAAGACAAGAAAATTGATGGTGTGGTGATTACATTTGTTGATATCTCGAAACTAACCGAGCTAAGTAACATCATTACTGCAGTTTTTAATGCCAGTTTAAATGGTGTAATTGCTTTTAAAGCAGTTCGAAATAAGCAACATTTCATCACCGACTTTGAATGTTTATCTTTTAATGAGGCTTCCTTAAAAATTCTTGGCAAGAATGAAAAAGAACTTGCTGGCGGAAAACTTCTCGAACATTTGCCTGAAATTGCTGAAGGAAATATTTTTAATAAATACATCAATGTAGTAGAGAAAGGCACATCTTTACAGTTTGAGTTAAAACTTAACGATAAGGTTTGGTTAGAAATTGTTGCCGTGAAAATGGCTGATGGTTTTGCTGCCACCATAACTGATATCACAAAACAGAAATTAGCAGAAGAAAAGTTAAAACGCAACTATAACGAGTTACTAGGCACCAGAGAAAACTTAAAAGAATTAAATACAGAATTGGAACAAAAAATTCTGGAGCGTACAGTTAGGCTTTCCGAAAGCGAAGAGCGTTTTAATCTTGTATCTCAGGCTACCAATGACACCATTTGGGATTGGGATTTGGCCAATAACACCATGTGGCGGAACGATAACTTTGCCACAATGTTTGGTTATGAAAACAATCCGGGTAGTCAGAACATTTCTTTTTTCTTCGAAAACATTCATCCTGATGACAGAAAACGGGTAAAAGACAGTGTTTACGAAGCTATTAATAATTCTGAAACGCAGTGGACCTCGCAATATCGACTTAAAAAAGCCGATGGAAGCTATGCTACCATTCTCGACCGGGGCAGCATTTTGTTAGATGATAACGGAGTTCCATATAGAATGGTAGGCTCTATATTGGATATTACTGTTTTAATTGACACAGAAACAAAACTGAATTCAACAGAAAAGAAATTCCGCAAAATTTTCGATTCGAACGTAATCGGGATGATCTTCTCTGATGTTAAAACCGGAAGAATTGAAACAGCTAACAAAGTTTTCATTGATATGCTCGGTTATACTTCTAAGGATCTAGAGAAAGGTATAATCAAATGGAATGACATTACCCCTCCTGATTTTATTCCGATTAGCAAAATATCGGCCGATATGGTTAAAAACGAAGGTTTTTGTCCGCCATTTGAAAAGCAGTACATTACTAAAAGCGGTAAAACGATAGATGTATTGGTAGGCTCTGCCATTTTAGATGATGAAGATGGAAAAGATGCTGTTTCGTACATTATTGATATTAGCAAGCAGAAACATAATGAAAAACGCCGCAACGAGCTTCAAAAGTTAATCAAAAAGCAGCAGGATGAATTCTATAGTATTTTCAAAAAAGCTCCTGCATTAATCTCCATCAGAAGAGGTAAAGATTTAGTTTATGAGTTTGTAAACGAAGCTTTTATTCAATTTGACGGGGGCAGCAATTACATTGGAAAAATACGACTCCAGGAAGGATCGCAGTTTGAAACTGAAGAGCTTAAAAATATCGAAAAGAAGGTATTAGCTACCGGAGAAACATTTATTGCGAACTCCTACAAACTTCAGCAAAAGGACGAAAACACCGGAGCAATAAAAGACAGTTGGTTCGATATTATCCTTAACCCTGTTTTCTCTGATAATGGTGCAATTGATGGTGTAGCATTTTTTGCTTTCGAAGTAACCGATTTGATGATTGCGCAAGAGGCGACTAAAGATCTGATGAACAAAAAAGATGAGTTCATGAGTATTGCCAGCCACGAATTAAAAACCCCTATCACCAGCATTAAAGGTTATTTACAATTTGCGCTTAAAATGGCTCAACAAGAAAAGTTCGAACATATTTCGGGTTTTATTGATAAGGCCACTAAACAAATAGGCAAATTGACTTCGCTGGTTGATGATTTACTGGATGTTACCCGGATTCAGGCTGGGAAAATGGTGTTTACATTTTCAGACTTTAATATCAATGAGGTAATTGAAGAATCAGTTGATGGCATGCAAGGAAGTTTGGGAAAACACTCGGTAACCATGGAAATGGAAAAAGATGTTATTGTACATGCTGATAAGAACCGAATTGAGCAAGTGGTTTCTAACTTCCTTTCTAATGCGTTGAAATATTCGCCACATTCAGATGAAATTATTATTAAAACAGAGCTAAAAGAAACCAGTTTACGGGTCGCTGTAAAAGATTTTGGTATTGGGATTCCAAAAGACAAAGCCGATTATATTTTCGACAGGTTCTTTAGAGTCGAAGAATCTTCCCACTTATTCTCTGGACTGGGCTTAGGCTTATATATCTCGGCGGAAATTATTGAAAGACACGGAGGCGAGATCGGCGTAATTAGTGAAGAAAATAAAGGGTCAGAATTTTGGTTTGAAATCCCCCTTTAATGAAAGTTACTTTAGTGCTCAAGTTCAATATCATCAAGCGAACTTGGGCCAACTTTATTTGATTTTTTAACTACCGTAAAAGTTCCATTTAACTCCATTACCACCGCTTGAACATCTTCCAGACTTTCAAGCCGATATTTTCTGATCTCAGAATAAATCTCCTCTTCGGTAATCACTTCCTTCTTCATGGCGGGTAGAATAAATTTTCCATTATAAAACAAGAGTGTAGGAGTAGAATTGATCACATCCTCCATTTTTGAAGAGTTTTTAGCCAGGAATGCCAGGAGATATTGTAAGGCAATAATGGTGATTAGGGCAACGAAACCCTCGACAAGCGGTACCTTTTTTAAAATCATCGACGATAATGTGGAACCAAGTGTAACGGTAACTACAAAATCAAATGCATTAAGCTTGGCAAGTGTTCTTTTTCCTGAAATCCGGATAAATATGAAAAGGACAACATATGATGTTACTGCACAGATGACGATGTGAAATACAGCTGGCCAATCTTTAAAAAACAAATGTTCCATGCATAAAATTTAGCGCCACATTCTCCAGAGCGGCAAATCGTTTGATGCGATTTCGTTGTTAATCTCATCCCAAAATGCTCTACTGATGTCGTTAATACCTGCAACCGTTCGGTTTTGTTCCTTATTGTGTGAATTAGAAACTGATTCATTTTCCTGACTATTGTTGTAGTGATTGTCGTGATTGATATCCATAGTTAAAAATGTTTTGATTAATATTTCTAACATAATGAACGAAAAAATGTTTATTATAATCTGAATTTCAAGTGTAATAATCTCGAAAGGTTAGTGATATTCCACCGATAATAAGATCTCTATAAAACAAAAAAGGGCACCTAAATGGCGCCCTTTTTTATTAGTATAAGCCTTTATTTTAAACCAAATCAAAACGATCTAGATTCATTACTTTAACCCATGCTGCCACAAAATCAGCAACGAACCGTTCTTTAGCATCCGAACCAGCGTAAACTTCGGCAATTGCCCTTAACTCTGAGTTTGAACCAAAAACAAGATCGGCACGTGTAGCCGTCCATTTTGGCTGGCCAGTTTTTCTGTCGCTGCCCAAATAAACTTCCTTATCATCAGAAACTGCTTTCCATGCGGTATTCATATCCAACAAATTCACAAAGAAATCGTTACTCAGCTGGCCAGGTTTTAGCGTTAAAACACCATTTTTAGATCCATCGAAATTGATATCCAGTGATCTTAAACCGCCTAACAACACGGTTAACTCTGGCGCTGTTAACGTAAGTAATTGCGCCTTATCAATTAATAACTCTTCAGTAGAAACGGTGAAACGCGTTTTGCTGTAGTTACGGAAACCATCTGCTTGTGGCTCCAGGTATCCAAACGATTCTATATCAGTCTGTTCCTGAGAAGCATCCATCCGCCCTGCAGTGAAAGGTACTTTATTGGTAAATCCAGCATCGCTGATCGCTTTTTCAACAGCAGCCGAACCAGCTAAAACAATTAAATCTGCGATAGAAATTTGTTTACCATCAACCTGTGAAGCATTGAAATCTCTTTGAATATTCTCTAAAACAGACAATACTTTTTGCAGTTGCGCCGGGTTATTCACTTTCCAATCTTTCTGTGGCGCCAAACGAATACGTGCACCATTGGCGCCGCCCCGTTTGTCAGATCCTCTAAAAGTTGAGGCTGAAGCCCATGCGGTAGAAACCAATTCGGAAACGCTTAAGCCCGATTGCAATACTTTCGATTTCAATAATTCTACATCGGATTCAGTTACCAGGGCATGGTTAACTGCTGGAATTGGGTCTTGCCAAAGTAATTCCTCAGTTGGAACATCAGGACCAAGATATCTTGCAACCGGGCCCATATCGCGATGCGTTAATTTAAACCAGGCTCTTGCAAAAGCATCAGCAAACTGATCAGGATTTTCCAAAAAGTTTCTGGAGATCTTTTCATAAGCAGGATCGAAACGCAAGGAAAGATCTGTAGTTAACATGGTAGGTTTGTGCTTTTTCGTCGCATCAAAGGCATCAGGAATTATATCATCTGCATTTTTTGCGATCCATTGGTGTGCACCCGCCGGACTTTTAGTCAATTCCCATTCAAACCCAAATAGATTTTCGAAGAAATTGTTACTCCATTGCGTTGGAGTGGTGGTCCAAGTGACCTCTAAACCGCTTGTTATGGTATCTTTACCAGCGCCTGAACCATAACTATTATGCCAGCCAAATCCCTGGCTCTCGATATCAGAAGCTTCTGGCTCTTTACCTACATGATCTGATGATGCAGCCCCATGGGTTTTGCCGAACGTGTGTCCGCCTGCAATTAGAGCAACCGTTTCTTCATCATTCATAGCCATTCTTCCAAATGTATCACGAATATCTTTCGCCGCTAAAATTGGATCAGGGTTGCCATCAGGTCCTTCAGGGTTAACATAAATTAAGCCCATTTGAACTGCAGCAAGAGGTTTTTCCAGGTTTCTGGTATGCACATCTCCATCCGCATTATCATCACTAACCAAAACGCCTTCATCCTTAACGCCCTCAGATCCATGCGCATAACGAACATCACCTCCAAGCCAGGTTTTTTCCGACCCCCAATAAACAGATTCGTCAGCTTCCCAAACATCTTCTCGTCCACCAGCAAAGCCAAAAGTTTTAAAACCCATTGATTCTAGCGCCATGTTACCAGCAAGAATCATTAAATCGGCCCAAGAGATTTTTTGACCATATTTTTGCTTAATAGGCCATAGCAATCTTCTGGCTTTATCCAAACTTACATTATCTGGCCAGCTGTTTAGTGGCGCAAAACGTTGTAGCCCTGCACCTGCGCCTCCCCTGCCATCGCCAACCCGATAAGTACCTGCACTATGCCAAGCCATCCGGATGAATAAACCACCATAATGACCGAAATCTGCTGGCCACCATTCTTGCGAATCGGTCATCAGCTCATGAAGATCACGTTTAACCGCTTCTAAATCGAGGCTGTTAAATTCTTCAGCATAATTAAAATTTTTACCTAGTGGGTCAGACAAAGAAGAATTCTGACGTAGAATATTAATTTTCAGTTGATTTGGCCACCAGTCGCGATTTCTGGTTCCGCCGCCACCTACATTTTGCTTCATGCTGCCATTATGAAACGGGCACTTACTGATGTCGTTTGAGTCATTCTCCATTATAATAATACATTAAGGTTTTACAGTCTAACTATCTGTGTTTTGATAGTATTATAAAAGTAACGGATTAACACTGATAATCCCAATCATTTAATTCTATAATTTGATAGCCAAAATCTATTATCATGTTTCGAGGTTTTCTGAAACTTTAACTTTTCCTAACTGTTCTTATCAATATGGAAAACGATAATAAAAACAATGTCGATCTTAAAAATGAAAGATCAGATCAAGAGCAATTGAGCCAAAAAGCATTAGGTAATACAGATGTAAATGATCAACTAGATCAAAGCGACAATGACATCCTAAGCACTCCAAAAACTTCAGGAACCGGCTCAAATAATGCTGCCCCAGCTCCCGATTCTCTGATTGTATATGAAGATAAAAAAGGAGATGAGCGTTATGAGCAAGGAAACGAAAAAGAAGAGTAAGCAGATTTCGCAGACTTAAATATCGATCCTGAACGGACAAATTAACACTACCAAAAATCACTCATAAAAACGATTTAGGAAGTATTAAAACTGTATAATAAGATTATTACACGAGGTAATCTTATCTGTTTTATATTTTATCTATTTTAGTTTATTATGAGAAAACCTTTCCTTATTTGTGCACTAATTTTCTCTCTTAAAGTTTGTGCACAAACCAAATCCGTAGATCTTTCTGCATTTAAAAAAAATGGCTCTGAAGTTACTGTTAAACAAAAAGTAATTACTTTAACATGGCCTGCCGGAAACAATTTGACCGGCAAAATGCTTATCGACTTAGAGAAAGATCGTCCGATGCTAAAGAGCGTTCAGTTGGGAAATAATAAAGCTTTTAAGGAAATTGGAGCTGATCTGGATCCTGCATTTGTACTCACCATCGGAAAACGCTCTTTAAGTCCATCAAGCGGCGGATGGGATGTTTTTTTTGATCGGGTACCGAAGAAACCATTTCAATCTTACCCGGTTACGATAGACAAGCAGCACGCTAAGGTAAGCACAAAAGGGCAACAGACTATTGTAACCATCGATGGCGCAAATGCCGACCGTCTTAAAGGTACTGTTGAAATTACACTGTATAATGGAAGTCCACTTTTTAATGTTGCCGCGGTAATAGCGACCGAAATAGATTCTACAGCAATTTTGTACGATGCCGGGTTGGTGAATAAAAAGGCGATCTGGAAAAAGATGGCTTGGGCAAACGTTCAGGATGAGCTGCAACAAGCTACTCCACAAGCGGCCGATAGTAGTCGAAATCTAGAAGTAAAGTACCGCACAATTATTGGTGAAAATGCTACAGGTAGTCTGGCGTTGTTTCCTGCGCCACATCAGTATTTTTATCCATTGGATGAAGCCTTTAATTTGAAGTTTACCTGGTATGGAAATAACTATCATAATTTGATTTCAGGTTTCGGGATGGGTATTCGCCAGGATCCTTATGGTGATAACAGATATGTACCATGGTTTAATGCGCCACCGAAAACTAAGCAGCGATTAAATTTCTTTTGCTTACTTGATTTAGGAAATGCAGCATCTGCGTTGGCGCAGGTGAAAAAATTCACCCACGATGATGCTTACAAACCAGTTTCCGGATATAAAACAATGGCTACACATTTCCATAATGAATTTATATCTGATGTGGTACTTGCGGGAAAACCTATTCCGGAAAAACCCGAATTTGTTGATGTACTTAAAAAACATGGATTAGATATTGTGAAATTGGCAGAATTTCATGGACCAGGGCATCCAAAAGGACCAGATAATGATCGATTGAAAGAGTTAACAGCATTATTTGAGCAAACCAAAAGATTATCAGATAATAAGTTTCTCCTGCTTCCGGGTGAAGAGGCAAATAACTTTTACGGAGGCCATTGGCTTGCTTTTTTTCCTAAGCCAGTGTATTGGGTGATGTCGCGAAAGGGAAATGAGCAATTTGTGATGAATGATCCTAAACTAGGAAAAGTGTATCACATCGGGGATAAAGCCGAAATGTTGAAACTCTTGGAATTGGAAAAGGGTTTAGCCTGGACCGCTCACGCCAGAACTAAAGCATCTACCGGATATCCCGAAGCCTATAAAGACGAAGACTTCTTCAAATCAGAAACCTTCCTTGGAGCTGCCTGGAAAGCTATTCCAGCAGACCTTTCGATTCCAACGCTCAGTCAACGGGTGCTTAAATTAATGGATGACATGGCCAATTGGGGATTGAAAAAACATGTAATCTCCGAGGCGGATATATTTACCATCACGCATCAAAATGAAATGTATGCCCACCTCAATGTGAATTATCTGGAAATGGATAAACTGCCAAATTACGAGCAAGGATGGCAAAGCGTATTGGATGCCATTCGTAAGGGGAAATTCTTCGTGTCAACTGGTGAAGTATTGATTCCAGCTTTCAATATAAATGGAAAAAAATCTGGAGAAACGTTAAGCCTAAACAAGGGTGGAAATGTAAAAGTGAATATGAATCTTGATTGGACTTTTCCTTTAAATCACGTAGATATTGTTTCTGGCGATGGCAAGGAAATTTACCGGGAGAGAATTGATTTATCCAATACACGAGCGTTTGGACAACAACAATTTATCTGGTCAATAAACTTATCAGGCAGAAAATGGATAAGAGTTGAAGCCTGGGATATTGCAGCCAATGGCGCCTATACCCAAATGGTTTGGTTAGAAAACTAAGAAGATAAAGTCTTTTGAATGAACTCTCGCCTAAATCGTTGATTGAAACGAGAGTTCATTATGGTTTACACTGATAAAGTGATCGTCGACTGACTAGAACCTATTGCATACCTCAACTAAAATGCCAAGCTAGTTTTTGTTTTAATGCTAAATTCCACGGGTTAGCGGGTTCTCTTGATCTTGACTAGGCTCATCTTCAATATCATCCAAATGGAGTTTCTTTTTTGTTGAATTTAAACTACCTGATCCGGCTATACCACGATAATCAGGTTCCTCTGCCAGCTCCTTATCTTGCTGCGGAGTCTGTTCGTTTTCATCATCCATCTGCTTTTTCATTTAATTTTTTATTGATAGATACCTTAATAGTGAAGTAGCTCATCTTACCGGCCAAAAACTGAGCAAAATTCCCCTATAGCTTACCCAAAAGCATCTGCCCTCTTTCGGTATGTTCCTGAATAGTTGCCAAAGCCAGTGCCGTTACATTTTTGATGTGTTTATTGCTGCTGGCATTCATCAGTGCACTTACAGCATCCTTCAGTTTTTTATGGGTGTCTACCTGTCCTTGCATAAATGCATTATCAAAGGCAGCCCCGCTTAATGTTTGTAGTTTGGAGAGCATCGCTTTTCCCTCTTCACTTGGTGCAGGTGTTGGCGTTCCCAAGTCCTTCAAAATCTTGCCCATCACCTCTTGTTCGGCAGCCTCGAATTTAGCGAAGAGCTTCACATCGGGATTAGATGCCTTGGTTAATGCAAGCTGACTGGTTTGAAGCGATGCAGTACCCAATACCGCAATCTTCGCTTGTAAGGTCAAATCGGCACTTTGAGCCAAGGCTGCAATTGGATTTAAAGCATTGCCTACAATAGATGCACCGGCACCCAGTACAATTGCTGTTTTGATCGATGTTGCCATAAAATCCCGGCGGGTGTTGGTCTTTGTTGTTTTCATAGTGATTGTATTATCTTATTTCAAATCATTTAGCCTCTTTTATACAGTCTCGAAACTGCGTTTTGCATTGCAAACTGTTTCCACTGAACTGCTTTATTGTCTGGCGGTTAAATGAGATGGACATTTCCACCCAAGTAGATCATTGTAAATGCCTGTAATAAAAACAAGCATGAGAATGACTTGGTTTACCGCATAAATACCTTTTTTGATACGGGATTTAAGGCATTGCATGGGGATCAATGGATGAATGGAAATACCTTAAGCTTAATGCTAAACCAGATTCTATAACCACACAGATGTGCTGACTTGAAGACAAATCAACGCTGCTCTCGCTTATATAAGGCCATCACCACATTTAGAAAAAACTTATTTTCCAGTTTCCATGTGAGGTGCATCTACAGGCTTAGATTCGGGCGAACCCTTTTGCCGCAGATAAATGGTAAGAAATACGATTGAAAAAACAGATAAAAACTCACTCTGCCAATTTTGAAAAGTTTCGAACCAAAACTCAGGTTCTGTGAGGTACTGGAAAACACTTTGTTGAGGAAGGTTCTTCGCAAGCTGTTCAATGTTGTTGTTTTCCCAACTTCCATAAAGATGCATTGCCCAACTGAACAGAAACAAAATCCCAAAGGCGATGGAAAGAGAATTTCTGTACGCCATTAGCACCCATCCGCCCTTTTTTACAGGCCACGGAGCATCTGGCCTGTTAACAGGTTCGCGGTCAACTTCCTCCTTGTCTTCCAGGCTTTTGGATTCGGCTGACCCTTTTTGCCGAAGAAAAATCGTAAGTAGCACATATAATGCCATCTGCAAAAACTCGCTTTCAAAATTTTCAAAAGTGGCCGATATAAAGTGTCCGCTTTGTAAATAAACTGAAAATGCTAGCTGATCTTGCTTCAACTCCATCAGTTCCTGATTATGCTGTTTCCAGCCGGTTAATGCTTGTGCAACCAGTGTAATTAAAAATAGCGATATAAAAACGATACTAAGCCCGTTCTTGTACAAAAAAGACCTGCGTTTATTGGCCATCGTAATTCAAGTTTTGGCTTAAGTTGAGTAATTGTTTAACATCATATTCGGGAAAAGAAACGCTTGAACTTTTCGCTGACAAAACCGCCCCTGTATCACTCTTTTTATTTCCGGATTTTTTGTGATTTGTTTTTTTTCTGAACATCTCTATTAAAATTTTTGATGTGTAAATGTTGAGTTTAGATTTTGTTAAAAAGCGAATGGACGTAATCGCCTAGTTGAAAGACCTCCGACTATTTACAAATGCGGAGGATTTCTTACCGGTAGCTCAAATGTTTCGCCATCGGAAAGGATGGAAACCCTCAGATCGCGGATGGTTATTTTTCTGTTTTCGTCAAACCTAGTAATATTACTACCCCGGCTCCTTTCGCCATCGATACTAATGACCACACCACAGCCCATTACCTGTGCTTTCAACCCTTCGCTGATGATAATTGCGGTATTTTCTTCTATCCCTATCCCAATGCAGGCCGGATTAGTTGCAATTACTTGAGCCATTCTAACAAAACGACCTCGATGTACAAAATGAGTATCAATGCAAACATCTTTCAAAAATTCAAAACCAGTTGTAATTTTCACCTCCCCCGCCACCATTTCAGTTTCACCACTTCCTGCAAAAATCATTGGCGTCGACATGGCCATAGCGCCTGCACTGGTTCCCCCAATAATGATTTTATCGTCGATATAGCGTTGCTTAAGCTGACTCATCATTTTAGTTCCTCCGTAAATTGAGGTCAATTTTAACTGATCTCCACCGGTAAAAAAAAAACCGTTTGCAAGGTTTATACGCTCCAAAAGGTCATCACTAACCTGCTCTCTCAAATCGTGATGAATGTGGCCGGTTGATTTTGCACCTAGTTTCCGAAAACAGTCATCGTATTGCTTATATGTTTCATCTATTTCTTCTGTACCAGCCGTAGTAATAATTTCAATGTGTTTGGATTTTCCACACAACTCTAAAAAGTGGAGTAAAAGATCCTGGTGTGATTCCGGTCGATTATTACTTTCTTTTTGCTCTGCACCACCGATGACCATCAGCTTGCCATTAGGAACCGGGGCCGAAGTAGCATTATTATTCATACGCATTTGGTTAGAAAATCAATTTGCAGTTAATAAAAAACATGGGCAGTCTTGCCGCCCACGCTTTTAGAGTAGCCCTCGAAGACCATTTACTGTTGCCAAAGTGATCAATGGTTTAAACTTACCGCTGATCATCTTGCTGTTGGTCTCTTTGTTCAGACTCTTTGTCTGGGTTAGGGCGTTTTCCCTGGCCAAAGACGGATTTTTCTTCGTAACAGGAGTTAATTTTAAAATCTTATTAACCTCCGTATGAAGCAACTCTTGATGTTGTGTGGAATCCGCAAACCATCCTTCTGCGCTGTTCATCATGCTCCTTTTTTTTTTGGTCATGATAACAACATTAGAAAAGGTCGCCCGGTTTTGTCAGAAAAAAATTATTGGTTAATGTAAATGAAGATTGAAGCGAAATAACCACCACAGGCATATTTTTACAATAAAAAAGTAGATTTCAATACAGATAAAGTCAGTCGACAACTTGCTTGATTGTAAATCAAAATGCTGAAAAAGAGAATCAAACCTCGACTTCTAAAAATTTTTTATCGGGAAATGAGAAATTCTCAAACAAAAGGATGAATTAATGGTTGTTAACTCGTCAGTACCTATGACAAACATATACTTTGGTTAGTTTACGTTAGAAAGCCTTCAATAATATTGAAGGCTTTTGTGTTAACTGAAAAACGCCCTTCAAAGGGCGCCTGGATATTGAAATTTCGAAATGAGCGATTGTGCCTAATTGGTTCTAGCTATTATAGCTTATTAAAAAACGTCGCAATTGTATCCTGCAAATGATTTATTTCATCTATTGGCAAATCAATATGCTTCAACTTCGATAATTGCTTTAGTAAATCTTTTACAGGATTTAGGTATTGCAAAGTATGGATGTTCATTGCTGATATTAACCCATTAATCGCATCGCTGTTCAATTCTAAGTTTATGTTTGGAAAACTAGTTGATAAAAGGTGTAATTGATTAAACAAAACCTTTTCAGCATTTAAGATTCTTTCCATAATTAATTTGTTTATATACTTAAACCCAAAACCGTGCCAAACACCTAATAATTGTGGTTTTTCATACCCTATAAACTGCTCTAAAACAACATTAAAAGCACAATTGGATACTTACAAATCATCGCGGCAAATCTCTAGATGAAATTACTTTATCAATCGGTTAGGCCAGGTATTTAGCGCAGTATAGAAAAAGTATTTTAGGTATTTAGCGCATCGTTAATGATGCTATTTTGAACCAGCCTTAATTTAGACGGATGACACTTTCTGGTTGAGATTGACCTGATGCTACCTGCATCAGGTTTTTATTTATTGTTAGAGCGATAATCAATAAAGATATTAGATATGAGACGCAAGCCAATTATAGGTAGTTATCTATCAGGTTTCCACTGCAAAACTTGTATAGCAGTTGGCGCCGCTTTTGTTTTACCTTCTCCATCAACCTGTACCACGTTTTGCAAAAACAGGTTGAGCATTTTTTTACTTTTCCAGAGTTCAGTATCGTAACTGGGTTCCCAATCTCCAACCGACTCGGTGCTTAAGTCATTAATTTTCCAGTTTCGGCTCATGATATCATTATTTACCGCCATCGAAACTTTGTTTCCTCTTTCCAGGTCTCGAAAAAGGAGGCCGGCAGCGTGATGTTTTCCATTTTTCCAGGTGATAATTTGGGGACGTGAAATCGGAATCTTTTTTGTTCCACCTCCACTCAAACTGAACGCTGTTTTTCTGAAGTCTAGGTCGTTCACTGCCCAGCGTTTTCCATCGTTAAATACGATGTGATATTGAGGAACTTTATCCACTGCATTGCGCCAGTAACTGGCAATAAAAACTCTGCCGGCATCATCAGCGAACATTGACGTTTGATTAATTAATTCACTCTTCTGAGGAATTTTAACCGCATATTCGGCATTCGCTGCCTTTATTGGTAAGGTATATAATTCACCTGTCGATTTCTGCCAGGTTACTCCCCCATCTCTCGATTTTGCGTAACAAAGGTCGTGGTTACTGGCCACGTCCGGGCTTTCTCGCCATACCCAGGATAAATGTATGGTGCCAGCCTGATCGATGGCTACCTGCCAATATGCATTTCGCTTGCCCTCGCCATCTATCATTCCATCCTGAATACGCTTCCAGGTACTTTCCTTAACACTATATCGGTTAATCATTAAATTCCCATTCCCAGAACCACCATCTCTGTAAAAAAAGAGAAGATCTCCATTACGCAACTTGTAAAACTCAGGATAACTCACCTTTCCTTCTTTTTTCGAAACCATGCTTTGCTTCTCTCCAAGCTTGATCGAACCTGGCGAAATACCCTTTGCATAATTTAAGGCATTGTTATGCTGATCCCAGGCTACATGTAAAAAACCAGCACCATCAACCATTATACTGATGGATTTGTGAGCGTCAGTAGCATCGCCCTTGTATTGAGTTTTTTCGATAGTCCAGTTTTGATCTCCGGACTTTCTTTTCGCTAAAACCAAAAATTGTTCGTCATCGTAATAAGCGGCATATTGATTTCCCTTGGAGGTTACCAACGAATTTTTCCTAAAAATGACTGCATTGATAGAGTTATTTGCCCAACCATTGGAAGCAATCGTGCTGATTTCTTGTGCGTTTGCACTAGCAAAACTCGCCAATAGAGACAGCATTAAAGCACGGATAAACAATTGTTTGTTCATTAAGATCTCAAAGCGATTAGCGTGTGTAAAATGTAAATCCATGTAACTATATATATTACTTTAAACTCTCACTATGGTCATTCTGAAAGTCTTCTCCACCCCATATTTTTTGTGCCGACCATTTTTCTGCAGGACTTGCCCAAAATGGATCGTTTTCTGATAATCCTAATGGAAGAAAGATGTTAGTAGCGATGTAAGGACTACCTTGATTGTTATAAAAATCGCCTAACGAAGGCTGTGCTCCATACAATCCGATAGTTAACCAGCCTGCTTTGTAGGTCGTTGGGCTTTCTAAAGTTTTCTTGATAACAGCAGTCAACGCACCTCTAACTTGCGCAGGACTAAGCTGTTTCGGCAATGTCTTTCTCAAAGCAACATCGGCCAGATGATGAAAAGCTGCACCACGATAAATAATAGATCGACCCGTAGCAGGATAACTTCCATCTGCATTAATTAAGCGCTCCTGTATAATGGCGTAACGCTCATTTCGCTTGCGAATTTTCTCGAACATCGCATTGTAAGCGTTGGTCTTTTTACCAATGATATCAGCAATCTCTGCCAGGTAAGGATGAATGACATAGCTGTTGTAATAATCAAAAGCGAAACTTGTTCCGTCAGTGTACATACCGTCGCCAGTGTACCATTGTCCCATCTGCTGTAGTGCATAATCAACACGCATCGGATCCCAATCAAAGCCGAACCTGGCCATAAAAGCTTCGTTCATCGCAGAAAAAAGCAACCAGTTAGAAAAAACTGGTTTAAACCTTCGCGTTGTCGCGATTGATTTAACCAATAACAACTGATTTTTTTTATCTAGATTTTCCCAAAGCCATGGCGCCCGGGTAAATGCAATGGCCAAATATGAAGCATCAACAAGTTGTTGCCCTCCAATATCAAAGTTCATAAAATCTTTTGCATTAGAATCCAAAGCATTTTTCACTCCTTGCAAGGCCCATTCCCGATATTGATTTCTGAGTTCAACTTCTTGCTTGCTCCCTCCTTCTAACTGTAGCCAAGGTGCAATTCCACTTAATACGCGACCTAAAACCTCAACATATTGAACTTTAATCCGATTTGCCTTGTTATCGACATGGATGGAGGTTACCTGCGGCATGGCTATGCGTAAACTGTCTTTGGCCAGATTATAAATTACAGGCCGAACCATCTTATCCATCTGGGCCAACCAAAACTGACGATCGGTAAGCACTTGGTTTTGTTTAATTTTGGTTTTCTTTTGCGCAAAAGTGATGGAAGTCATCATGCTCAGGAAGAGCAAAATCAGGTATTTACTTTTTATAGTCATGGAAAATTGATTTGTGTTTGGTTAGAAAACGATAATATTCACAGCCAGCAAGTAAAAATGCGCCTACTCCAAAATTTGCTGTAGAGTTTGCATCAACAATTTGCCCCGGGATGGCTTTTTCTCCTATTGGCTGTACGAAACCAACCCTTCCGTCCTTTTGAAGCGCAGTTTGAGAGAGATAATTCCATGCTAATTTAGCTGATGGTAGAAATTGTTTTTCTTTTAAAATCCCGTTATTTATGCCCCAAAATAAGCCGTAAGTAAAAAATGCGGTTCCACTGGTTTCTGGTCCTGGTGCATGTTGTGGATCAAGCATGCTTCTGGTCCAATAGCCCTCCTTTTGTTGCGAATTAAGAATAGCGGTGGCCATACCTTTATAAATTTTAAGATATTCCTTCCGGTGAGGATCATTTTTAGGTAAGTCTTTAAGCACTTTCGCTAATCCAGCGAAAACCCATCCATCCCCTCGGGCCCAGAAATCCTTTCCGCCATTGCTCGATTTATGTTTTGGATATACATATTTGGCATCACGATAGTAAAGCCTCGCCTGCTTATCGTACATGATACTGTTGGAATAAATGAGATACTCATGGAGTTTTTCCAGGTATTTTTTATCTCCCGTAAGCTTATAAAGTTTGGTCATTACTGGCATCACCATAAACAATCCATCGGCCCACCACCAGTAATCATTTTTATCCGTATTTATTTGATAGCCCATTACCTCTTTCGCCCGGGCTATTTTATGTTCATCAGGTTGAATATTGTATAAATCGATATAGGTTTGAAAACAGATTTGCCAGTCGCCAAAAAGCACATAATCGTCTTTCTCACCGTATGTATATTTCCAGTGAGATTTATCAGTTGATTTAGCACCCATCCAATTGTTATGGTTAGCCCAATCTTCCGAATACTTCCTATAAGTTTCATTTTTGGTGAGTTGATAAATTTCCATGTTCCCTGTGTGGTAGGCCGCGTGGTCCCAAAATGCCCTTACCTGCGGTTTGTTATTGGATTGCCAATAATGATTTGCCAGATTTATTTGAGCAAGAACAGCTTCACTTTCCTGGGCATGGGTAAATGAAAATGCAAAAAGTACCTGGAACAAAATCAGCTTGATGGTTTTATTTTTTCTCATTGTTTTGGTTGATCATTTTATTTGGTTATCAAGCTTTTCTATTACTCAATTTGAGATCTCTGTCTCATCTTTATCTATATTAATTTGTTGAAGATCGATCAAATCCATGAGTTTTTAGTTATGTTATGGAAGTTTTTTTTATCGATTTTTCTTTAAAGCTAAGGCTTAAAAGACATATAAAATACTATTTATCAACTAGTTACATAAAAAATAGGATTAAATCATAACAAAGTTATCAGCTGCTCTGCATTAAAAATCAGGTAATTATAAACGTGTTAGTGACATTTAAAAAATTATCCGTACTTTTTCTGCCATAAAACCAAATATTAAAACCAGCCAGACAAGCGCTAAAAACCGATTTTGTTCAAATCAATTTTTGCGTAAGGGTAAGCAATTGCTATAAAGCTGACCATTTAGTGTTTGGTTTAACCAATTTTATCTAATCGACTATTTTATGACTTCGTTTAAAAAAATTTCTTGTGCATGCTTACTTCTATTTAGTTTTTTAGCATCATCAGCCCAAGAACTAATGGTTTCTAGTCCTGATAAAAAACTTAACGTTAAACTTAACTTAACAGATGGAAAACTTTTCTACGAAGTGAACTTTGCAGGCACACAAATGCTTGAAAAATCTCCTTTGGGTTTAAAGGGTACGAAAGTAGATTTGTCTGCCGGCTTAAATTTTGTAAGCCAGCAGTCGCGTTCTATTGACGAGACTTATTCGGAAGCCAAAATCAAAAAAAGCACTGTTAGGTATCAGGCCAATGAGCTTACTTGCAAATTTGCAACCGCGAATAAAAACGAACTACAGGTAATTTTTCAGGTGAGCAATAACAATATAGCTTTCCGTTACTACATTCCGCAGGTTGGCGAACCCGCTAATTTTACAGTAGAAAAAGAATTGAGCGGTTTCAATTTTCCTGCAGCTACCACAACATTTTTAACACCACAAGCCAGCCCAATGATTGGCTGGATGAAAACCAAACCCAGCTACGAAGAAGAATATATTGCCGATCAACCGATGGGGACAGCTTCCAAATACGGCATTGGATATACCTTTCCTGGTCTTTTTCACTTGGGTAATAAAGGCTGGCTGCTGATATCGGAAACTGGCGTAAACAGTTTGTACTGCGGATCTAAACTTAGCGAGGGTACCAAAGATGGATTGTATCAAATCGCTTTCCCGGAAATGGGAGAAAACAATGGATTAGGAAGTGCCAAACCAGCAATGTCGCTTCCAGCTTATACGCCATGGCGAACCATTACAGTTGGCAATGATTTGAAGCCGATTGTAGAAACGACCATCCCATTTGATGTTGTAGAACCTCAATATCAGGCTTCGAAAAACTACAGCTTTGGCCGTTCTACCTGGAGCTGGTTACTATGGCAAGATAATAGTATCAATTTCGATGACCAGAAAAAATTTGTTGATTTATCATCGGCCATGGGTTATAAATTTGTATTGGTAGACAATTGGTGGGATGCCAAAATCGGCAAAGAAAAAATTGAAGCGCTGGCAAAATATGCCAAAGGTAAAAACGTGGGTGTTTGTTTATGGTACAACTCAAATGGTTTTTGGAACGATGCGCCACAGACGCCAAAAAACAAAATGAACAGTGCTTCTGCCAGAAAAAAGGAAATGGCATGGATGCAAAGCATCGGGATAAAAGGAATTAAGGTGGATTTCTTTGGTGGCGACAAGCAGGAAACAATGAAGCTTTATGAAGATATTTTGTCGGATGCCAATACTTATGGGCTTAGCGTAATTTTTCATGGCTGCACCTTGCCGCGTGGCTGGGAAAGGATGTATCCGAATTTTGTAGGTAGTGAGGCAGTATTGGCCTCAGAAAACCTAATTTTTACGCAAGCAGCAAATGATAATGAGGCATATAACGCCAGTTTACACCCATTTATTAGAAATGCTGTAGGTGCGATGGATTTTGGTCCTGTGTTGCTGAATAAATTTCATAACAAAGAGAATAACGGAGGGAAAATACGCAAAACTACTGAAAGCTTTCAGCTGGCAACCGCTATCTTGTTTCAAACACCTGTGCAAAATTTTGGCATCACTCCAAATAACTTGACGGATATGCCTGCCCATGTGATTGATTTTATGAAGAACGTACCCACCACATGGGATGAAACGATTTTACTGGATGGTTATCCCGGCAAATTTGTAGTACTCGCCCGTCGCCATAAAGATACCTGGTACATTGCTGCAATTAATGCCGAAAAAACTGAAAAAGAAATGGATATTGCCTTACCAATGCTAACCAATAAAAGTCTGCAAGTTTATAGTGATGGCACAAACCGTGAACCTCAACTCAATAAACTTTCGTTAAACAGCAGCAACCATATCAAAATTAAATTACTGCCTGATGGAGGTACGGTATTGGTCGGAAAATAAATGTTGAAAGCAAAAATTTTCGTATTCAAGCGAATCTATCATTCAGCTTATCGTCGCATATAACAACTGAAGAGAATCGACCTATCAAGCAGCTTTTTTTGCTCTGCACCTGATCGTCTTATCTTTTTGTCAAAACTGATTATTCGATTTCGCCATCAGCTAAGCCTTCCAGAAACCAGCCAGATTTATATTCAAATTTGGCAAATACTGTTCTACTTTCGTTTGTAACCGTGCCGGCAAAGTCATGAGCAATTTCTTTTTGCGACTCCAAAACCTCCTTAATCACTATCGCATATTCTTCAATGTTAAGGCCATCTTTAATTACATAGCTCAGCTCGCCATTTTCACTCCATATTGATTCTACAACACCTTGATCAAATTTTGCCTGGGTTTCCTTGCTTATTTCGCTTATCATGATTTAATATTTACCTCATTAAACTCTCAAATCCACTAAAAAGTTTGCAGGTTGTATCTTTCCAATTAAACTGATGTTGAAATATATATTGACTCAATTAGAATTGTCATGTTTTGAACTTTTGCGAACCTTTAAAGCATAAGTACTGTTATCCCTTTACTAAAACTAAGAGTTATGATAGACCCAAAAGACAAAAACAACGAGGCGGAAAACGAACAAACGCAACCTAGTGATTCGCAAGCTAAACAAGAAGAAACGAATTGGGATGAGCATCAGCGCATAGATGAGGAAGGAAACGAACTGGATGCAGAAGATATTAAATAAAGAGAGATGAAAAATATATTGATGATACTAACCTCGCACAGCGAGATGGAAAATACCGATGGCAAGACAGGCGTGTGGCTGGGTGAATTTACAGATCCATATTACGAATTTATTGATGCTGGATTTAACGTTACCCTTGCGAGTGTAAAAGGCGGAAGACCACCCGTTGACCCTATGAGTGAGCTCACCGAAAATATTACGGGTGCAAACAGAAGGTTTCAAGAGGATGAGGTTGCAAAAGCTGCATTTTCGCATACGCAGCCGCTAAATCAGATGAATGCTTCGGATTTTGATGCCGTGTTTTATCCTGGCGGCCATGGCCCGATTTGGGATTTAGCTAAAGATAACAACAGCGGAATTTTGATTCTTGATTTTATTGATGCAGGTAAACCTGTTGCTGCCGTTTGCCATGGTAGCGCTGCTTTAATTAGCGCAGAAAACCAACGCCCAGGCTTTTTGAAAGGGAAAACTATTTCTGCTTTTAGCAACACCGAAGAAACGATGGTGGGTCGAAGTGGAAATGTTCCTTTTTTGTTGCAATCAAAACTCGAGGAACTAGGTGCGGAAGTTAAAACGGCATTGGTTCCGTTTTTATCGCATGTGGAAACGGATGGTTTACTTATTACTGGTCAAAATCCGTTATCCGCTGGCCCAACCGCAAAAGCACTTATTGAGTTCCTGAATCAAAATAAAGCAACTGCAAATCAGCAGATTAAAGATGATGAAACTCCGTTACCTGAGCAAAAGCAATGGCAAGAAAATGCTGAACAATATATCGCGACGAAACCTGATGATTTAATTTAAACAAACGAGATTTGTAATAAATAAAGGGATTATTGATGAAATAATCCCTTTATTTATTGGCTCAGGAAAAGGATTTCGATTGTTCTCCGCTACCGTATTATATTCAAATATCAATTATTGAAATGGTTGATCTCCAGATAGAAAAGCAAACCTTATGAAATTGTTTTCGTTGGTAAAAACTAAACCACACTTTTTCAACTGTTAAACCTTAAGTAATCCATATCTATACGCAAACGATACCAAAGAAGCGGTATTTCTCGTTCGTGTTTTGCTGATCAGAAGCTTTCGTATGTTCTCAACCTTGCTAAGCTTAACTTTAAGTGCTTCACTTATTTCACTGTAAGTTCGTCCTTCAGCAATTAATTCTATCATTTTAATATCCTGAGTATCAATCCCCATGATATTTGATGAAATTTCTTTTTCGTGGTTCATGTTTCAAATCTAAAAAAAATTAAACGTTTAATAGCAAACATGACTGTTTACAACTACAAAATAGGCGTTTTTTTGACTTTTATCATCATTATTCGTGTAATTTTGTAATATTTAACATTCAAAATAAGATCGATGAAGTAGACAATGATCATATTTTTGTACGATTTCACCGCGAATACTGTGATGGTTGACAAATGTGATAGACCTTTTTTTAAATCACTGACTGACAGGAATATTTAGGATTTGAAAACGATCAATAAATCACCCCTGAAAACTCTTTTTTAGCTTGTTGCAATTGGAGTTCATATTCCATTGGCCAGCCAAAAGCTTTTTCAGCGGTTTTCTTTAAATCTACGCCCGCAGCCCCGCTCCAAAAATGAACAAATTCCCCATAGTTTAAATCACGTTGAAAGCGGTTACCCCTACCTTTTGGAAAATACTGTGCCAGCAACGCGAAATATTTGTTTAAAACTTTGCCCTTTCCATAACCGCTATAGATCGGATAAAACCAATTTTTAAACCATTGCGTTCCGGCTCTTGGAAAATCATCATACTGTGATTGCATCTGGGTAAACACCTTTTCTGCTTCTGCTTTCATTCCAATATTTAACAGTACATCGTAATTGAAGATTTCCATAAATTTACTGTCGCCCCAAAGCGCATCAGATGGCGAACCTTTTGCACCATGACTGGCACTGGTAACAATGTGGCCCATTTCGTGAATAGGCATACCAATCTGCTCGCCTACGGGATTAGTCCAGTTTCCAAGCCCACAATCGATTACGTTTTTATAATCGTGGCTTCGATCAAAAAATGGCGAAGGATGCCCACCACCATAATCTTTGCCATTTACCTGGTGGAGGATGACGTATAATTTTGGATCAGCACCAAAAGCACCATAATTTTGTTTCACATACGCCCAACACTTACCCATCAACCCTATTGGCCAACGTACGGAGTTTGGCATCTGCTCGTCATAGTAAACCGCAACATCATCATTGCTTCCTACCAACTTAAGTTGCTTTTTATGCTCAAACCAATGTTCTTGCCATAGGCTATCGAGGGGCTTTTGACTGGTAGAAGAGACATCAGCAGCTAACTGTTGGGCATGTATTTCTTGTGAAGAAAAAAATAAAGTAAGGAGCAGCACGAAGTAGTAATGATTTCCGCTAGAAAAAATGTTCATGTATAAAATAGGTGTTTAAAGAATGACAGAGATGAGGATTAATTGGTGAAAAGACCAATAATAATCCATTGAAAAATAAAGGTGGGCAAGATCATTCAGATCAATATGCCCACCCTTTTCGTTATTTGTTCCAGAAAGAAACTTCGCTAATGTTGCTATAGTAAGCATCGCCACTGGCAACAGAGATTACCCGTATTCGAATATATCTTACCGTGGGTAATCCATCAGGAAATGCCACTTTGAAAGGCGCAGATCCGTCATCGCTTCGTTCAACCGTTTTAAGTAATTTCCAGCCGCGACCATTAGATTCGGCGGTCCATCCAGGTGAATCTGCCGGCGATTGCGTTTGGGCACCTGTTAAATCGGCAATTCCCCAAATTTCAAATTTAGTTGGGTTGTTACAGCAATCGCGACCAATGATTTCAAACTGGGCAAGGTTTGCCACCTGTTTTCCCATATCAAAAGTGAAGTGGTGAGGCAATGGTGTGCTATCATCACTATGAAAAATATCAGGATAACCTGTTGGCGCCTTATTTCCATTCCATAGTTTCGATAATGAAGTTTCACTGCTATACGTACCCACATCATTAGTCAGTTTTAAGGGTTTAAACAACGATTTATCCACTGGAACCATGATGTTACTCAAGGAGTCGAAACCTGCGGTATAAAATGTATCAATAGCAGATTGAACAGGAACATAGGACGACCTGAAATACACTTTAGTTCCAACCTTGTAATCTGCTAAACGTATCGAATTTGCATCAGGCCCAAGTTTTGCCTGGCGAACGGTTCCATCTTTATAAGTATATCGGATTTCGGTGCTGATGTTGATCGTATCGGGGCGTTCAAACTGCAAAGTGATGCCGTTGTCATCAAGCTGGTAAGGCGCACTAGCCACAAGGAAACGATTGGTTAAACTCGTTTTATAGCTATCTCCGTATACTTTAACATTGTTAATTTGTACCGGAACCGATTTATTTCCAGCTTTATCAAATGAGTAAATGGTAAATGAATAATTGTATTCTACCAGATTTGAAATAATTACTGAAACGTTAGCCACCGACCGGTCTGGCGCCTGTAATGCCAGTGAATCTTGTGCATTGTTCCAATAAATCATATAGCGGCTTACACTTGGATCAGGACTTGCCTTCCAGGTAAGCTTAATACGATAGTTTCCGGGAGAGGCGGTTACCTTTTCAGGGAAACCGGGATAAATCTTTTCCTTACCGTCTAAATAATCTTTATAATCAAGCGCATCTTTGCTACATCCGTAAAAAAATGCGATAGCCACCAAGGCTAATAAAATCCGCGTTATATTTTTAGTTGCCATGTTTTCCTTTTAATTGGTGTTTCCCCAAAATGATAGTTCCATTACGTGAGCAAAATCTGCATTGCCCCAGGTACTGTTTACAGCCAGTCTGATAAATCTCACTTTCGGCGCATCAATGCCAATGTTAAATTCGAAACCAGCTTTTACGGCTGCTAAATCTGCAGGAGTGGTTTGCCCTGGTGCATTGCCCGAAGGCGGCGGCGGACAGGTGAAGTTGCCAAGATTTACCCAATCACCCACTACGGTACCTTTTGCAGAGGTAGTCGGTAAATTTGTATCAACAGGGGCCGTTTTAGAAGAACCCCATAGTGTCCACGTTTTCGGGTTACCATGATTATAAGAGTAATCATTTCCATAGGCTTCGCCCCGCTCCCATAACTTATACCGGCTCAACTTAGCTAAAACACCCATATCAAAAGTACAAAGCTGTAAAGGCTTACCAAATCCAGCTTCGGTATGCCAGCCAGGATCGTTGGTATTGTTATCCCATAACCTGGTGGTATTCCAACCCAAACTAGTAGCACCTAAAGGAGAATCTGAAGCCAGGCGATACTCGCTAAACCTTGTTTTTGGAACCAGAGTTTCGAAAATAGGATTGATAGACTTGTACAGCGTATCAGAAATATTTCCCCATCTATCTGTAACGTACACACCGAAATCTCTCTTTAACGTATCAAAACCGCGAACACTGAAATTTATGGTTTCGGCTTCGGTGTAAAACTGTTCTACAGGCAATAATTTTCCAGTAGTTTTATCATTAGAAATAACAATAACCCCAATGGCTTTTTTTGATGGATTGGTAGCCGAGATATTTACACCTCCAAAATCGGCCTGAACTTGAATAGTGGGATAAGCCATCAGGTAAGCCGGGGTGGTTGGCCTTACATTAACTTTAATAGGATCGCTTTTAACATTCGCACGCGATACTGCGTAAAGCGTTACTTCATAATCACCGGCTTTTTCAAAACCTTCTACCCTTAAGGTATCGCTGTAATAAGAAGCTTTAGACTGGCGTACTGTACGCGAATTGATCCGGTATTCTGCCTGTACATAAAGCAGGTTTCCAGAATTGGGCAGCTGATAAGAAAGCACTGCCGCTCCAGCCTGGTTATCTACCCGCACACCGGTAATGATGCCCGGTTTCGCCATATCCTGAGATACCACATCGTTAAAACCTTCTGTTTCTTTACACGCATTAAGCGAGCATAGAAGAAGCAGGGCAGCCATAAGCTGCACCATGCTCCAACCAATATATCTTATTGAATTCGTTTTCATCATCTTAGTTTTTAAATTACCAGTAAGGGTTTTGAACAAGATTTGGATTGACAATTAAGTCGTTATATTTTATTGGCCATAAATAATCTTTAAGGCCGAAGGATGGAATCACGAGATTTCGCTGTCTGTAATAACCTTCAGGCGTAGCATCCTGAATGTTCCAACCTTGCAATGGTTTACTTAAAACATCCTGTATAATTTTCCAGCGGCGAAGATCCCAGCCTATACGTCCTTCAAAACAAAGCTCAATTCTTCTCTCCTGTTGGATGATAGCTCTTAAACCATCTTTAGAAGCCGCCTTACCCGGATTTGACGAATATAATGACCACGATTCCTGAACACCTTTCAAACCAGCACGGGCACGAACTTTATCAATGTAGCTGTAGGCTTCTGCCGATGGTCCGTTTACTTCATTAAGCGTTTCTGCGTAAAGTAAATACAGGCCAGCTAAGCGCATCAGCGGCAGTTTAAAACCTGCCTGAGTAACTTCAGTTCCGAAAACGGATTGATAGTTTACCAGTTTGCTTGGCCAGTAACCCGATACATTTACCCGAATATTATCCTTAGGGCCAGCGATAGAAGTTGCGCCACGGGCTTGAACAAATAACATATTTTCAGGATCGGTTTGACCGTTTCCAAAGAAACAGCTTCCATCGAAAGATAAATCTGCATAGAATCTCGGCTCTCTATCCATGTGCATTTTAATGGTTTGATAACCGCTTTTCATATAATATTTATGATCTGCTGCAACTGTTGCAACGGCATACCTTCCGCGATAATCGTAACCTGGATCTTCGTTAATTGGAACGCCATTTTTTGAATAGAAAAGTTCGGCCATCCCGATAGGTACGGCAAAGTTTCCTGGTGCTCCGCCCATATTCTGTACCATCGCAGCGGTTAATCTTGGCATTGCCATAGATTGCAAGTTGAAAGTTGAATTTAACGCCCAGATCACCTCCGAATTTTTTTCCCAATTTTCGGTTATACTCTGCCTGATATCCATAACCGTTTTTAGCGGCGCAGGGATAGTTGGAAGGTTACCCGGAGAAACAAAGTGGTAAAGCGACATATTGCTCTGTTCACATGCTTTTACAGCTTCCTGGCAAGCTAACACCGCTTTTGACCATTTTTCTGCCTGAAAAGCTGCAGGGAAAAGATTTATGCCGTCTTTATCTTTGAAACTGGCATAATCACGGTTGCCATTAAAAAGCGGACTGGCCTGAGTGGTTAGTATCTCGGCTTTTAAAGTAAGAGAGATCAGTTGCGTAATTCTACCTAAACTTTGTGCCGGATCCTGTATTGTTCTTGGTAAATCTGGCGTGGCCTCATCCAATAGCGAGGTGATGTATTGAAAACAGGCATCAACTGGTTCACGCTTTACCCTCACTTCTTCTGTTCCTGCATCAATTGCCAAATTATCTTTAATCAAAGGAATAGGACCATACATTCTCAACAGATAGAAATGATAGTAGGCTTTTAAAAATTTCACTTCAGCAATCCACCTGTTTCGCTCAAACTGTGGTAAATCTTTTGGTTTGCTAATATTTTCCAGAAATATATTGCACCTTCTGATGGCTTTAAAAATGGGTTGGCCAAGTTGCTCCCCATCCCAGTAATTTAGCGATGGATTGTCGGTATTTTGTACCCCTCTAATTAAATGGAAACCTTGTTCTGCTTCCCTGTTCCCCAAGGTAGCTTCGGTAAGCGTGTTTGGAAAATAAATTTCACCAGAAGTGGTAAAGGCCGCATCATTGTTAGATGGTACCATATTTTGCAAGGTAGAATAGCAAGTGAAGAGATAATTCTCCGCCTCATTTCTATTTCTAAAAGCGTAATCGATGGTGGCCACATTATCTGGCGTAACATCGAGGTATTTTTTGCAGGATTGCACCATACCCGCAACAATTGCGATAAGTATGATTATTTTATAATTGAGTTTCATGTGATCTGCTTAAAGATTTACGTTGATTCCAATGTTATATACTTTCTGGATAGGATAGCTAAAGCCGTTCGAAGCCAACTCCGGATCCCAATCTTTAAACCTGCTCCATGTAAATGGATTCAAGGCATTAAAGTAAATTCTGCAGTTAGAAAGGAAAGCCTTTTTCGCCAGTTTATCAGGGAAGGTATAACCAATTTCCACCGATTTTAAACGGATAAAAGCACCGTCTCTCATCCACCATGAGCTTGTTTGCAGATTGTTGCTGATTTCTGGTGCAGTTGTACCTAAACGTGGATATTTTGCATACAAATCCTGGTTTTCTTCTGTCCAATGGCTATCGGCAAAAACCTGTAGCACCTGGCGGTTCTGTAAAAACGGACTCACATCAGATGGATTAATGAAAAAGCTGGTTCTGCCTACGCCTTGAAAAAACATCGATAAATCGATCTTTTTGAAACCCATAGATAAACCTGCTCCATACACAATTTCTGGTGTAGACGGCAAACCAAGGAAAACCTGATCGGCCTCGGTAATTTTGCCATCATTGTTTAGGTCGGTGTATTTAATATCTCCTCCTTTTGGTGCAGAAGCGCCTGAACCGAAAAGCTGTGCCGGCGATGCCGCTGCCTCCTGATCATCCACAAATAAACGTTCGGCGATGTAACCCCAGCGTACACCGATTTTTTGACCGGAAAGTATTCTCCAAGGTTCGCGGTAAGCGGGTTGTTCGTATTGGCCATATTTGTTTTGCGAGAATGTAAAGTTCATTCTGCCCGACATCCAAAAGCCACCGCGGAAGGTTTTGCTGTAATCGGCAGAGAAATCTATCCCTCTCGAATCGGCTGTACCCAAATTTGCACTCACTGCTGATTCTAAACCCATACTGGTGGGAATCGAAGCTCTTTCCATTAAAATATTATAACGATGTTGTTTATAAACCTCCGCGATAATGTTTAGGCTGTTAAAAAAGCTCATCTCTAAACCAATGTTCGTTTGGCGAGATGTTTCCCAGGTTACTGCATCGTTTGCATAATTTGTAATGCTTACACCCGGACGGGTAACGCCATTATTTTGACCAAAGAAAGCTGGATTGCCGCCATTTAAATTCACATTCGAGAGATAGAAAAAGCGTTGCGCACCAATCGCATCATTACCCACCAAGCCATAACTGGCCCTAACCTTTAACTTATTCATCACCTTTTTAACATCCGAATTCCAGAATGCTTCGTTTGATACTACCCATGAGCCGCCAATGGTCGGAAAGAAACCAAACCTGTTCTTCTCGGCAAAACGCTCTGAACCATTGTATCCAAAATTGAACTCGGCGAAGTAACGGCTATCATAAGAATAGCCCAAACGACCAGATATGCCCACATTTCGGTAAGGAAGTGAATATTGTAAACTTGGTAAATTAGTTTGCGGATCAGTTGCGTTCGCATATAGCCGTTGTTGCCTGGTGGCAATAATGGTACTGCTGATATTGTGTTTGTTACCCAATTGTCTCGAATAATCTATCACCCCCTGCATGTAAACAAAAGTGTTCACATCCTTAAAGCCTGGCTCAAAACTCAAATATTCTGAGGCCTGCCCTGGCTGATTATTGATCCAGTTTAACGAATATTGATTGCTGATTCTATCGTAAGAGGCAACATTGTAAAAAAACGGAGAATATTGTCTTGTTAAATCGAAATAGGAATACCTGTTGGTATTAAACATACCCTTAAACGAAAGGCCTTTTGTTAAAAATCCTAAATCCTGATTAAGTTCAAGCTGAGCCGACATTCTGGATCTTGAAAACGACTTATAGCCTTTCATCATGTCTGCATAAGGATTTGAATAACCCACGGTATTACCAGTGCCTTCTGTTGAGCTATTTCCAAACAAGATGTGTGTGTCGATACCTGTCGAAGGATCAGCAGGGTAAAATGCTGGAAAAAGTACCGGACTGGTATGCAACGCTTTTTTGTACAGATCGGCAGAGAATGAGCCATCATCTGTAATTGGACCGTTATACTCATCAAAAGTACCCGAAAGCCTAAGCACAATTTCGGTAGTTTTTGTTACGTTGATATTCACGTTAGAGCGCAGCTGATAATTTTCCAGCTTCACATTGTTATTGAAATTGTTGACTGGACTCACCTTTAAAATTCCATTATCACGGTTGTAAGATGTTCCTATGTAATATCTGGCTACCTTGCCGCCACCACTCACACTTCCGTTTAAACGCTGGTTATTTGTACTTTCTTTAAATAATTCATCAATCCAATTTACTGCCGGATAAACATATTTATTGCTTCCCGGAGCATTGTTAATGGTTTGCTCACGGTTAAAGATATCATTTTGTGTAAAACGAGGAACGCCCAGCGGATTACGGGTGGTAATCGCTTCGTTATACATCTTCATAAATGTAATCGGATCAGCAATATCCAGGTTTTGGGTGGATTGGGAAATAGAATTCTCAAACCTCACATTTACCTTTGCATTACCTTCAACACCTTCTTTGGTGGTGACCAATATTACTCCGTTTGCACCCCTGGCGCCATAAAGTGCAGTTGCACTGGCATCTTTTAAAATGGAGAAACTAGCAATATCATCAACCTGTAAACGGGCAAGATCGTTGGCAGTGAGCTCTACGTTATCTACCAAAATCAAGGGGTCTTGTTTATATCCAAAAGTAGTTACCCCTCTGATGAAAAACGTCGAATTATCAAGGCCGGGCTGTCCGCTGCGCTGATAAGCCACTACACCCGCAATTTGTCCGGCCATAGCATTGGTTAAATTACTTGATGGAATTTTGAGTTTAGATGGCGTGATACTGGTTACCGATCCGACCATTGCTTCCCTGCGTTCTTTCTTGCCGAAAGCAGTGACCACAACGTCGCTCAGGTTATTATCATCACTGCTTAAAATCAGGTCTACCCTTGTTTTATCCAGGCTGGCGATAAATGTTTTGGTTTTAAAACCTACTGAAGACACCACGACTGTTGCATTGGCAATGGCATTCAAGGTAAATTTTCCATCGCCATCGGTAACGCTACCCATATTGCTTTGTCCTTTTACCTGCAAGCTTACGCCTGGTATACCCAATCCAAGAGAATCTTTAACGGTTCCCGTGATTTTAAATGTGGTGCCCTGTTGCGCCATCGCAGGGTTTATAAGTTGTAGAATTCCGATTCCGAGAATGGCAAATAGTATCCACAGATTTCCTGAATAAGGCCTGCGCCTTACCCGAATAGTAAAATTTTGGTTCATAAGTTTGGTTGGTTATAGTTTATTTTTACTGAATCATCAGCACAGTTAATTGGTTACTTGTAATGGTTACATCATAGGCTGCAATTAGGAGTGGGTTTTAAATTTATATTGATAAATGAAAGCTGCAATTTTATAAGAAGGCATGATCAATGTGGAAGTCCGGCTAAATCTGGCGATATTAATTCCCACAAAATTCCCTTCTAAATCGTAAACAGAAGTTCCTATTTGTTGGGGCAACAACGCTAAGTCATGGGTATAAACGGCATCAAAACCATCTCTCCTTTTTGATTTCCCGCCGGCAAACCGATCTACCGGATGCTTTGAAACACTTTGTGCCTGCCATGCAAAAGTTACGGTTCCTTTGTAGAGCTTTTCTTTTCTTTTCCAGCTTATTAGCACTTCATCGGCAGGCCAGTACTGAGAAACCGCAGCTACAAATTCCTTGCTGCTTTTTAGCTCATGCCCACCGAAGCTCACCAGCTCGTCACCTACTTCTAGTCCAAGCGCTTCTGCAGGGCTTTTTTGTTTAATCAATGAAAAAACTGCCGGACTAGATTCATACACCACCATTGCACCCAAAAGTGGCTGACTCATTATTTTGGGCAAAGTGATCTCCTCGCTTCCGATGATGCTCGCCACCACTCTACCATCTGCCTGCTTTGTAAAAACAAATTCGCCCTTCAACTTCGGGTTATTAACGTGGTAGTTACTGTCCAACTTTACTCCATACTTAAAGTGTTTTGTAGTCGCTAGCATGACCAGATCATTGGTTTGATCACGGGCTAAAATGTTCAGGTTGTAAAGTTTGCCATCGTAAACAAGATGGGCAGAATCGCCAATCATACTGCTTTTGCTCACCAAAACCTGCACTGGTTTACCAAGATTGTTTCTTAGGTTAAATACACTCGCTGACACCTCCAGCTGCTCCCCGTCTATAAAACTATTAATCACCAGGAATGCTTGTTTAGCATTCTGCTCTGTACTTAACTCGTTAAAAGCGTACTTTTTGGCTAAGCTGAGGTTCGGAGAATTTTCGGTGCTGCTATCAACAATAGCTGGCAATGCACTGTAATTTTTTTCTAACTGCAAGGCCGACCAATATTTCCGGTAAATATCTACCGGTATCTCAAAATTCATATCTTCCGAAACGTCAATGGCACTATGAATCGCAACTACTTTTCCGTCAAGGTCAAATAATGGTCCGCCAGAGTCGCCAGGTTCCATTTTGCAAGACGACTGTACAAATCCATACTGGTTTTTTCTATCTAAAATATTCCCGAAACGAATAGTAGGCAATTCCTGGTTAAGACTTTCGGGATAAGAAATGCTGAGGCAAGGTGCACCATTCTTTAACGAGGACGAAAATCCCATTGCAGCGTATGGCCATTTTCCATTACCTTTAATCTTCATCATACCAACATCTGGTATGCCTGGAGTTTCTTTCACATCTATTCTGCCGAGTGCCACAGCGATAACATTTTTTCCATCAGGAAAGAAAACTTTGTAGCTTTTACCTGGCTGAATAACATGTGCGGCGGTTAGAATATAGCCTTCGCTAGTTACCACAACCCCGCTAAACTGTGCGGAAGTACGTTCATTTCTTACCGTATCGAAACCCCAAATCCGCACACTTGCCTGATAAGCTTTGTCCACTGCTGATGCAACATGCTGCTCCAATACTTTTGCGCCATTCTTTTGTGCATAGCTTGTTAGGGTACTCAGGATGCAGCATAAAGCGACACGACCAAAGATCGAAAACCAATGAAGAAGCACAACACTCTTGAATCGCATAATGAATTGACTATCAGTTATTAATTAAATAGTGAAGCTAATTTTTTATTCAAATCTTCGCCCCTCAAATTGCTGGCGATCACTTTTCCATCCTTATCTAAAAGGAAATTGGCTGGTACTGCCCGTATTCCGTATAATCGGCCAACTTCATTGTTCCAGCCTTTTAAATCGGAAACATGAAGCCATGGTAACCCATCCTGTTCAATGGCTTTTAACCAGTTTTCTTTTGATTGATCTAACGATACCGCAAGAATTTCGAAACCTTTTTCTTTATATCTACTGTAGTCTTTCACCAGGTTGGGATTTTCTGCTCTGCATGGACCACACCAGCTTGCCCAAAACTCTAAAAGGACAACTTTTCCTCTTAACTGCTCAAGCGATACGGGTTTGCCAATCACATTATTTTGAGAAAATAAGGGTGCAGAAGAACCAATTGCGGTGGCACTATTTGCTGCAATTCGCTGGGCCAATTCTTTTCCCATATCCGTATCTCGCAGGTTTTGCGCAAGTGCCTGATAAACCGGCGAAACTTTGGCAACATCTACACTCGTTCCAGCAGATTCGGACAAAGCGACTAAACCGAAATATGAATTTGGATGTGTTTTGGCAAATAAAAATTGTTTTGCTTCTCTCGCTTTAATATTGTTCCTGAAACGGGCATCTACCGCTTTAATGTAAGCAGAGTCTCGCTGTTGTTCTGGCGTACCACTGTTAAAGTCTGCATTTACAGCTTTTGTTAGCGCCATGATGGTCCCGCCGATTTGTTTGTTGTACGCTACAAATTCATCGTAAACTTTCGAACCACTCACAACAGCATTTTGTAAAGAGTCTTTCGAAGTAAAAACAATTTTTTCCTTACCGAAATAGATATAAACCACGTCGCCGGTATAGATTGCTTTTTGCTTTCCTCCACCATGATGATCCAACGCCAGTCTGGCATTTGCCACTCCTGAAAGCGGCCCTGTAAACTGGAAGGATCCATCCACCACTTCGGTCGAATCTTCGTGGCTCACGCCATTATCCATATAATCCAAATAGGCTTTTGCAGGCTTACTAAGGTTTCCAATTTTGCCGGATAGCGTGAAGTCGTTTGCTTGCCCAAGTGCAAAAAAGGGCAAGAATCCTGACAGTAATAAAAGCGTTTTAAATTTCATGAGTACAGCGTATTAAGCGTAATTTAATATTGAGGTAAATGGAGGGTCGGCACTTAATTGCGTTCATCAAATACGGCGAACTCTGCTATTGCCGGCGCATGTTTGAAACCAGAAAGGTTCACCCTGATTTTCTCACACCAGATTCTCTCAAATCTGAAAATGCTCACCTTTTTCTCTCCGGCTGCTTGTGCTTTTAGTGGTAGCCATTTTCCATCTGCAAAGTATTCCAGATCATATCTGGCACCTGAAGAATTACCAGCGGTAATCACGATCATGTTGCAAGGCATTGATTTCTCAAGTTTTACCTCGTACCATGGTGCTTTAACAGTAGGATTAGAAGACCAGCTCGACCTGAAATTGTCGTCGTTTGCAAAATCCATGATATTCATGTCATCGCTCCAGGTACTGTTACTGATTACGCCTTTTGCAATGTTGCTTGAAATAATTGGAGCCGGATGTTGTGGCAATTTTGGTGGATTAGCCGAAGGCTTATAAAGTTTCCCCATTTCTTTTAATGCGGTAAGGGCATTATCATCAATCAGACCATTTTTATTAGGAGCAACATTTAAAATGAAATTGCAATAGGCACCATTGTATGGGATAATGAATTTGTTCACCAACTCATTTACATCTTTAACAGGCGTAGTTGGAAATGATGTTTTCCAAAACCAATTTTGTTGCAAGGGAAGGCAGGCTAAAGCAGGTAATTTGTTGCTTTCTTTAGAGATAAACTGTCCGGCTCCCTGCTCATAAGATTTGATATCCGTATAAAATAGTGCTTCCGTTGGGTATTTAGCTGCATTTAAATCCATTACCAAACAGTTTTGCTGTAGAGATTTAATCAGATAGTAGATATCTTCAAAAGGAACATCATCATAAGAAATTCTCGACCATGGAGCATCCCAACCATCAATAACCAGTGCGGTAATTTCTCCATAGTTGGTTAACAACTCCGTAATCTGCTCTTTAATTAATTTGATATGGGCTGGCGTAATTTGGTTTGGGCGAATACCATTATGAGTATCCAGAATAGAATAGTACAACATCACTTTTAAGCCATTCTTCCGAAATGCATCAGCATATTCCTTAACCACATCGCGTTTAAGTGGCGTATTCATTACATTGTAACTGGTTGTTTTGGTATTCCAGATCGGGAAACCGCTATGATGTTTGGTAGTTAAGCAACCGTAAGTCATATTTGCCGACTTTGCCGCTTTCGCCCATTGATCGGCATCAAGCTTTGGCGATTGAAACAAATTAAGCGCTGCATCTGGATCAGACCAATCCTGATCCATAAAAGTTGGCATACCGTAGTGGATGAACATGCCTAAACCCAGATCAACAAAATCTTGTTGTAAATCGGTTAAGTTTTTCTTTTTTGCATTTTGTTGGGCAGAAACCTGCTCAACAGAAGTCAGTGCTGAAACGAAAAGGAGAAGCGCTATGATTTTTTTAATAGTCATCTTTACTGGAAATTTAGGTTTGTAGGGTTTTTAAAGGTTCATTTAAGAAACAACTGATCGGTTACAATTCACTGTAAATCAACGCACAGGAGCAATCGATGTTTCTATAATCCAAAGCTAGTGTGGCTAAGGCAATAATTTATCTAACGGAAACCTAACAAAAGCCTAACAAAAACTTAACAGCATAATATTTCGGAATAATAGACCTATTTTTAGGCATAAAATGAAAGATCGCATCTATAAATCCGTCGTATTGGTTAGTTTTCTCATCCTGCTTTTGGTTCAGCTGAGATTAACCTACAATACTTACATGCTTCGCGATAGAGAATACAGCATCAAGGATAAAACTTTGATTAATGATGAATATGGGCGGAGTATTTCTGATGATAAGTTGTATCCTGGCGGCGGAAAGATCATCGATACCATTTTATCCAGGAATATGTCGCGGCTTAAAGCTGCCTACTATGCCAATAAAAATGAATTTAAAGCCTTATCACAAAAAGTGAGTGATACGTTATTGCTTAATCTGAAAGCAAATAGCTCGATGGATAGTATCTTTAAATCAATTGTTAAGCGTAACGGCTTAGATGCTAACCTTCAGTATCTGCTTACTTTCGAATCCATTGAACTTACTTTTACCAAGAAAATGGGAAACGTGTTCATCTTTAAACAGAAAAGCAACAATGAAACCTTACTTCCAGCTGTAAATCCTTTTGGGGTAATTATTGATGGCACGCTCGGTAGCCCGAATAGCCAAAATCGCGTAACTAACCTCTCTGTAAGCGGAACATTGGTTTACGATTATCGCATTACCTTTAATTTGTTTGTTGATGCTCCGGGCAGACCATTAAAAGTGGCGATGGAAATGCTTCCAACGTTTCTGCTGGTGGCCTTGTGCATTGTAATAATTGTAGGCATAAACTATTACACCTACATCAATTGGATGCGCCAGAAGAAAGAGGCTGAGGTAAAATCAGACTTTTTAAACAGCATCAAACATGAGTTTAATACCCCAATTACGACCATTTTAGTAGCCAGCAAAAGCCTGGATGAAGAGGAAGTGCTAAACGACAGGAGCCGGGTAAAAGCTTTGGTTCATATTGTGGAACGACAAGCAATGCGGTTGCATTCTCACATCAACCAAATGCTCGAAATTTCTGAGATAAACAACAACATCAACCTGGAAGAGACTGATCTTAATTATATGGTACTCACTATTGTTAACGATTTTAGCATTAAAGTTGAAGATCCACATTCCCTTACTTTTGATCCCTATCACCACGAAATTTTGCTAGTAATCGACCCATTTGTTTTTACAACCATGCTGCAAAACATGCTCGATAACTCTTTCAAACACAATCAAAGTACCGTTAAAAAAACTTCCATTTTTATTACTGAAAACGATAATGACTATGTCCTTCACATCGCGGATAATGGCAAAGGCATAGAAGAAAGTAGTAAGCCAAAGCTATTTGATAAATTTTTTAGAGCAGACCGTGAAAAAACTGTTTCTGGCTTGGGCTTGGGACTATATTATGTTAAACAATGCCTTGATTTGCATGGCTGGAATATTGAAGTAAATTCACATCTCGGTTCAGGCACCGAATTTATGGTACACATCCCTAAAAATCCTGTTAACACAAATGAGCACGTAAACTAAAGTTGAACATGAAATATGATATCATAATTATTGAAGATGAGGTTGACTTGGGAAATGTGATTTCGGAGTATTTAAAACTTCGGGGTTTTAGCGTACTCTGGTTTAAAACGGCTACCGAAGCACTTGAACATTACCGCCAGCATCAACTCGATAATAAACTCATGATTGTGGATATTCAACTTCCTGATATGAACGGCTTCGATTTGAGTACAGAAATTATGAAGCTTAACCCCAACCAGGCATTTTTCTTTTTAACGGCACATAATGAAAAGCAAGATCGTTTACGCGGATTGAAAATTGGCGCCATTGATTACATTTCCAAACCATTCGAAATTGAGGAACTGGTGCTTAGGATTGGAAACATCGTGAATAAGTTCTCAGATACCACGATTATCTCCAAAACGCAGGTGGCCGGCATCATTAAAATTGGTGATATCAGCTATCAAAAAGATCAGCTTTTTGTGCTTTTACCTGATGAGAAAGAAATCTCTTTGACAGTGAGGGAAGCCGAAGTTCTGGATCATCTATCAGCAAACATCAATCAGGTTGTAAAGAAAAAAGACTTGCTTTTGGCTTTATGGGGCAATGATGATTACTTCAATGGCAAAAGTCTGGAGGTTTTTATTTCCCGGCTGAGGAGGCTTTTTAAAGCTTCTGCCCAGGTGAGTATAGAAAATGTTTATGGACTCGGTTATATCTTAAAGGTGAAATAAGATCTCAAGGTCGATGCTTCTAAAATATTCAAGTTGCTATAATTTTATCTTTTGCGCCTCATCAAGATTGCTTTGTAACGAAGAAATCTTTTCTCTTGCCCAAAGCCGCAGTCGTTCATCCTGCACACCCTGGTTGGATGAAGCTTTTACATGGAGTCCGATCAGGGTTTGATCAGAATCGATAAGCATTGACAAGAGCGTACGCAAATGCTCCGCTCCCATCTTTTTATCAGCATTCTCCAGGTTAAAGACATGACTCTCTGAGAGATTGAAGCTATCCGTATCCTTTAAAAAATCAAAGCTAGCCAGATCGTTATGATAAGCAACGGACGATAATCTTCTTTTATTCGCAAGGTCAGCAAGTGCAGGATTTCCCTGGCCTTTTTCCAACTTAGCCAATATCTCGTTTTGATAAAGGTGCTCCTGCTTCACAGAGATGGCAAATTGTTTGGCATCCATCACATAGCCTTTTTCATCTTCTTTATGGCAGGCACTGATGAACATTCCAATCAACAAAAGAAGTCCAAAAACACCTGTTCTTTTTTTTAGAGAAATTTGTTTACTGATCAATCTGCGCATTAAATATGTTTTGTGATGGTTTAATATTTTCTTAAAATCTTCAAGGATAATTGTGTTCGTCATCGCCCAAAATGATGATCAAATCTGTTAGTAGTAAACATGTCCAGACTTTTTAAAGTTTAAAATTTTTATTTTTTTTCCTGCAGGGATGAAGCATGTTGTTTTGACAATCCTCAAAATGCAAACAAGAAAGCAAATACATTGATTCATTATATGATGTCAGAAAATTTCCAACTCTAATCAGAATTTATATATTTGCTGCTGTTGCACGGGGTGCTTTTAACAAAATGTTAAAGGCTGAGATGAATACCCGCGAACCTGACACGGATAATACCGGCGTAGGGATGCACCTGCTCAAATAGATTGCGGCCACCTGGCTGTTTGAATTTAAGCGCTGTTCACTATCCGAATTCCGGTAAACAGTAAGGCGTTTAAAATTTTCAAGCATATGCAATTAGAACAAAAAAGTTTCAATGTACTTTCCGAAAAGCTCAGCAACTGGCAGGGCCGAAAGGAATGGTTTTTCAACCGTGAACATACCGACACTTATGAACAGTGGTATGAAGGACGGTACAAACGTGCCGAAGTTTGGCAAAAAAAGGTGATGGCTGAACTTGTGGGGAAGGATAAAAACATTAGCGAGTTATTGGAATTTGGCTGTGGCACAACCCGCTTCACCAGATGGTGGAAAGAAATAGGGATTGAAGCTACTGGCGGCGATCTTTCGCCATTTATGCTGGGTCAGGCAGTTCATCTTTTTGATGGCGATCTGGTCAATGCCGATTCACACTTTATGCCCTTCAAAAACAACAGCTTTGATGCCGTGGCCTTCATTACCACATTCGAATACTATCGCGATCCCATACAGGTGATCAGGGAGGCTGCTCGGGTAGGCAAAAAAGGAATTGCATTCGGAATGATGAATAGAAACTCACCAAAAGTGTTGAGAAGACGAGTTCAGGAAATCTTTGGCCAAAACCCCTTTTATCTTACCGCAACATTTTACACCCCAAAGCTGCTCAGCCAAAAAATTCATGAAGCGTTAAAAGGGCGTGAATATACCATAGAATGGACCTGTACAGGACTTCCGAAATGGTTTCCTATGCAGCAGTGGAGCTTACCGATTGGTGATTTTTTCGGTTTATATGTTCGATTTAATGACTGATAAAAGATGAGTTCAGGAAAAATCAACAATACTGAATTTGAGGATATCATTTTGAAAAAAACCGGAAAAGCCCGTAGCGAAATACACTGTGGACCTGCTTTCGGAGTAGATGTATCTGTTGTGAATCTGCCGAATGGCCTGGCATTGGCCATGACCAGTGACCCACTTACGCTGATTCCATCCCTCGGTTTGCAAGAGTCGGCCTGGCTATCGGTGCATCTCATGGCTAACGACATGGCTACCACCAGCTTTGCACCCATGTACGCACAGATGGTTTTAAATCTGCCCACTTCACTCAGCGAACAGGATTTTAATACCTATTGGACCTTTGTGCATCAATATTGCAGCTCGATTGGCGTAGCCATTACGGGCGGGCATACCGGAAGAATTGAAGGACAGAACTCTACGATTTCCGGAGGTGGTACCATGATGCTTTACGCCCCTCGCGAAAGCATTTTGTTAAGCCGATATGCGCAACAAGACGACCTGATCCTCGTAACCAAAGCCTGTGCGTTATCTTCATCAGCAATTTTGGCGATGAGTTTCCCCGAAACGGTGAAGAATGCCATCGGAAAAGAACATTATGATCTGGCTTGTAGCTTGTTTTATCAAACATCCAGTTTGGCTGAGGCTTTAATAGCAAAAGAATTTGGGAACAATGCTGTTAGGGCCATGCATGATGTAACGGAAGGTGGAGTTTTAGGAGCGGTTTATGAAATGGCCATTGCTTCCGGTAACGGGGTCGAAATTGAAAACAGTGTAATTCCCGTAAGCGAGACCGTACAGGAAATTTCTGATCTGTTCGGGCTTGATCCAAGATTTACTGTAGGTGCCGGCAGCATGGTTATGGCAGTAGATAAATTTCAGGCAAATGCACTTATAAAAAAATTAGCAGACCAGCATATTCAGGCCACCATCATCGGAAAGTTTACGGCCAGAGAGCGTGGATACAAGCTCATCAGCAATGGAGAGGCTAGTGATTTACCCTACTTTTCTACTGACCCTTATTGGAATGCATTTTTTACTTCAAAACAAAAAGGATGGAAATAGTTAAAAAAACAATAGATGGCGGCGTTTATTTGGTGGTTGATCCCGCTATGGAAAGGGAAACATTACTCAAAAGCATTGAATCGGCATTGGCTGGAGGAATAAACATCGTACAAATATGGAACAACTGGCCTGCGCAAGTTGATAAGTTGTCGCTCATTAGCGAAATCGCCAGTCTTTGCGCCCCCTATTCCATTCCGGTACTGATTAATGAAGATTGGAAATTGCTACTTGAAACCGATCACCTCGACGGTGTACATTTTGATCAACTACCAGATGACCTGCTGAACATTAGACAGGCTGTAGGAAGAAAAATTATTATCGGAGTAACCTGCTCGGGCCATCTGGATACCGTCCAAAGCGCAAACCAGTACAACATTGACTACATTTCCTTTTGCGCCATGTTTCCATCAAGCTCAGCTGGGAGCTGTGATATCGTTTCGCCAGAAACGGTCCGGCAAGCCAGAGCGATTACCAATATTCCATTCTTCGTTTCAGGTGGAATGACTCCAGACAACACCGCCATGTTAAAACTGAAAATACCATTTGATGGTGTTGCTGTAATTTCAGGAATACTGGGAGCGAGCAATCCCGAAAAGGAAGCAAAGGCCTTTCAACTTGCACTAAATGACCAAAAGAATAAGATATGAGAATGAAAACCATAAATAAGTTATGCTGTCCTTTTGATAAGGCGGATCTTCAATTGAAAATTTTTGTAAAAGACACCAACTTGAATGTACTGGAAGGCATTTTATCCTGCTCAGCATGCCAAAGAAACTATCCCATTGTACATGGTGTGCCCATTATGTCGCCTGATCAATATCGGCAGATTGAGCTCGAACAGCCCATTATAGAAAACTGGAAGATTGAACACGGACTGGAAGAAATCCGCCTTATTCCCGGCCAAATCGATCAAAGTTAAAACCATTTTCATTTTGCCTACATCTTGTTCGACTATTCAAAAATGAGCTTGATGTAGGCAATTTCACCTGCAACAAGCTTCGTTATCATGATAAAATTGAATGGCAGTCGAGGAAAATTGTGGCTGACCGCAGAACGAAATTAGAACGTGTAGTAAATCAGTTCACCACCTTTAATCAAATCTGCGTGATTTAATCTATAGCCTTTTATAGTTTTCCCGTTGAATACTATTTTTTCAATGTAGCCTTTACTTTTCTGTCCTGATATCTTTTTTATTTTTAAGGTTTTACCATTTGGGAAGCGCACCAATACTTCATTAAATGCGGGTGTAGTTGCTTCATAAAATGTTGAAACCGGATCTACCGGATAAAATCCGAGTGAGGCAAAAACGTACCAGGCCGACATTTGGCCAGCATCATCGTTTCCGCTTAAGCCACCTGCTCCCTCATCGTATTCTTCATTCAGGATTTTGTTAACCTGCAGCTGGGTTTTCCATGGCGAAGCGGTAAAATTGTACAGAAAAGGTATTTGATGACCAGGCTCATTTCCATGCCAATATTCCTGTTTGTTAAACAAAGAATCTAATTCATTCTCTAGTTTTTTAGGTCCACCCATTAACTTAACCAAACCTGGTACATCTTGAGGCACATAAAAACTATACTGTCTCGGCGTCCCTTCTGTGATATAAGGTTCACGGTGATCGGCAAGAAACGGTTCGAACCAAGTTCCATTCTTGTAGCGCCCTCTAACCATCCCGACACTGGTATCGAAAACATTTTTATAGTTTAATGCCCTTTTATCTAACATCTTAAAATCTTCTGTTTTAGCCAAATCTTTCGCGATTGTACTTAATGCATAGTCATCAAATGCATATTCCAGCGTTCGGCTAACCTGCTCCTTTTTATGAAACGCATTCGGAATGCTATCTTCCATCGGAATATAGCCATATTTTAGATAGCTGTTTATTCCCCGTCTGCCTTTTCCATTTAGATAATCTGCAGAGTCTGGCATCTCGAAAGCATTTTTCCTCATGAGTTGATAAGCTTTCTGGATATCATAATCCCGAATCCCTTTATTGTAAGCAGAAGCAATAAAGGCCGTTGAATGATCGCCAATCATCGCAGCAGTATAGCTATTCCAGCATGGAAAAATAGGTAACCATCCACCCTGCTCACCTTTTGATATTAACGATTGAACAAAGGCATTGGCCAGCTTTGGCTGCAACAATTCCACCAAAGGGAGCTGAGCCCGGTAAATATCCCACATGGAGAAATCATCGTAATAATTTCCCTTAGCTATTTCGCGTTGATAGTTTCCTGCAAAACGAGGGTAACCGCCATCAACATCATTAAAAAGCCTTGGATGTTGCTGGGCATGATAAAGTGCTGTGTAGAATATTTTTTTCTTTTTCTCATCGCCACCTACAATTTTAATTTGTGAAAGCGATTCAGACCAGCTTTTTCTGATCTGGCTTCTCACCTCCTCGAAACTTAAGGAGCCAATTTCTTCTTCCAGATTGGCTTTTGCAGCTGCTATACTGGTAAAAGATGTTCCGGAAGATATGACGATTTGCTCGCCATTTTCCAGTTTGAACCCAGCATAAACGCCAATATTTTTCTTATTGATTATGGATGTTGCAGTGTCCGTTCTGCCTTCGCTAAAAGCACCACTTCTAGTAAATTTCCTATTAATTTTGATGAAGAAGTAGCCGCTAAAACCAGAAGGCTCTCCCCAGCCCTGATAAATACGATGAACAGGATTGTAGCCAGAAATTTCACCCTTTGATTGATCAATTTTAATGAAACCCTTTTCCTGATCGCTATTTGGGCTAATTAACAGATAAATACTGTCTGCTTTTAGTGCCTTTACCCGAAGCATACCACTGCGGAGCGTAGCCGTGATTTCTGTTTCCAACTGATATTTCTGAAACACTGCTTTATAATAATCCGGCTGCGAAATTTCCCCTTGATGACTATAATTTTCGGCATAATCATTGGAAGCAGTTTTCAGTTTTCCGGAAATTGGCATGATGGTGAAACTGCCATAATCTTGCGTACAAGAACCACTGATCCAGTGACTGGCTCTAAAACCAAAAATTTTATCGTTATTGTAATAATATGGCGCCAGACATTTCTTCTCGCTAAGCTGTGTTTGCGGTGTCCACTGCGTCATTGCAAAAGGCGGTGCAACTGCCGGAATGGTATTGGCCAAGCGCTCCGTTTTATCCTCAATATGTTGGCTTGCTTTCGTGGTACTGCCAGAAGTTCCAGAAAATGGCTGGACATATCGAATCAAATCCTTTTGTTGCGCAAAAGAAGAACTAGAAAACAGGCAAATGATCAACGTAATCTTCACGGAGAATGCACATGCATGTTTAAAAAAACCAATAACCGCTTTTTCGGCCAAATCTGTCGAGTAATTAGTGCTAATCGATTGAGTCATTATTTTTTCTGATAGGTTCCTCCAACTTCTTTTCTGTATTTCGCATACATCTCAACGGAAAGGGTTACCGGATTTCCAACTGTTTTTGTAGGATAATCCTGGCGTTTGTTCACCCACTTCCATTCCCAGTCGGCTAATTCACTTTGAATGGTTGCAATATCCAGCTTCTTATTTTGGATGATCGCATTACCGGCTTTAGCAATAAACATTTCCCAGCGTGGTTTATAAAAATCACTTAATAATCCACTCCATTGGCGGCAAGCGTATTCATTCAGGGGACTTTTAGCATCGCCCCAAAGGGTGATTAAATCTTTCGCATTCATTTCGTAAAGCGCCTTTTCTTTTTCGGTTTTCCCCCATCTTCTCGCATCACTTACCCATGGACCAAGTAAAAAGTCTTGTCTTGAGGCTAATAGTTTGTCCATGTCATCAATCAAATTTAAAAATCTTTTGCTCTCGATCTGGAATGCCTGAAGATCCTTTCTTTCATATGCAGCAACAAATTTTCTTTGAATCGGCAAGGCATAATTGGCGAGTACTTGGCGGGTTAAATCAACAATATCGTATTGATAACCATCACTGGCTTCACAATTTTCACTGGCTTTTATCAACGCATCCCATGCTGGAAGTAAATCCTCCTCATGATAGTTCAGTGTAGTTTTCGCCCATCGTGAAAGGGAATCTAAAGTTGGTCTGGCCTGAATTATAGATTCTGCACCATCTCTGATATATTTGTCAGCAGGTACATTGTAAACCGTTTTTCTTAAAATCTTCCAGGCATCTTGTGCATGCTGATCATTGGTTCCATAACGGTTGGTAACAAACTTAGGAAGCCATTTATTTAAATCGATTGGTGTTTTTTGCCAGGTATTGGCCATCATCAACTCATATAAAACCGGATTTTGTTCTATCCCTTCCATACTCAAACCGATACCTTTCATTTTACCACTTTTTGGATTTGCCAGCGCTTCGGCGGGTGCGGTTGCCACCACATCCATGCGACCAAACAGATTAGTGTTGCCACCGAAATTGTGAAGCATATTCCAAATCCAGGGTTTACCATAAAAGCCTTCCGTTCGTTTCCAAACGGGTTCAATTTCTGTAGCCAGATCCAATAAAATCATTTTATCATCCGGAACTGCTTTCAACAAAGCTTCGGTTTGCGGCTCTTTCCAAAATTTTCTGTCACTATAAAAAAGCCATCCCTGCATCACCCAAACGGCTTTTGGATCGGCCTGAGACATTCCATCATAAATTCTTGCGCTCAGTTTACCTAAATAATCAGGTGCTGATGATGGTGGCTCATTTTCATTAAAGGTATCTGCAGAATAGAGATGATCCGTTCCTAAAAGTTCCGTTTGCTTCTCCAGGAACTTTTTACCTATTTGGGCAAACATCGGATCTTCAGAATCCAGAATATAAGTATCTGCAAAACCATTGGTCCAGTTGGTTGCTTTTAATTTTGCATTCGGGTATTTTGCCTTAAAGGCGGCAGGAACGTGACCAGTAAATGCCGGAAGCACAGGTTTCATACCAAGTGCCCGCTCCCTTTGTAAAATTTTCTTTTGCAAATCGAAGTGTTCTTTCATCCATGAAACGGGTAAAGGACCACCCCATCCATCGATGTTGCCCATCCAAAACCATGAGAAATATGCCGGACCAGTAAAAAAGCCACTTAATTCTTCATCAGAAAAACCCATTTCTTTATACAAAAGATACCAGGTATACTCTTCGCCCGTAATGGCCAGCGGCATATTGATTCCGTGTAAAGCCATCCAATCAATCTCTTTTTCCCATCTTGCCCAGTCCCACCAACTCATACTGTAGTTAAATGTACAGTAGTTCAAGTAGTAACGATATTCGTAAGGCGTTTCTTTTCTCACTTTGGCTGGTACCTTTGGAAGCGTAGCAGGCAGTTTTAAATTAGTGCCGTTCCAGGTGATTTGACAGTGTGCATACTCCGTTAAATAGTGATAAAATGCCGAAGCGATGGCCACGCCGCTTGAACCTCTTAATAGGATTTTGTTGCCCTTGCTTTCAATTTCGAAGATATCTTTTCCATCTTTGGCGTTCAGTTTTTCTGTCAGAAAATATGATTGGTGCTTTGGAACCACCCTTGCAATAAGTTCGTTTGATGTTTTTAAATAATCTTGCGACCACGATTTGCCGTAGCCCAATAAACAGATTGCAAGAACAAAAAGGAATTTCAATTTCATATCAAATTTTTAAGAACCACTTCTTATCGTAAAGAAATTTAAGGATAAATAATTGGATGCCGAGGATTGCAGTCCATAAAAGTGCCGATTGCCAGATTGCCGGAATCTTTTGAACTAAGCCACCGAAAATAAAAACCGCCGTAGATTCAAAATTAATAAGGCCATGGGCACAAACGTATATGAGGATGGAGTTGCTGCCAATCCAAAGAAATGGAACACACCATTTTTTAATCGATTGCACATCAATAACATAATAAAATAGGGTAAATAACAAAATGCTACATCCGCCAGCAAATAATACGAAAGTACTGGTCCACATGGTTTTGTTAATGGGAAAAATGATCGACCAAAGTAAACCTAAAGCGATACATGCAAGACCTGCAAGAAATAATTTGAGTACTTTTTGATTGGGTGAGCTTGATTCGGATTTAATAAAAGTACCAGTAAATATGCCAATCATCGCAGAACAAATTGCAGGAATAGTGCTTAAAATCCCTTCCGGATCGTATACAATGCGATGGAGTTTCCCTGGCAAAAGTAAGCGATCTATATAGGCTGATAAATTGCCTTCAGGTGTTAGCACACCAGCACCAAAATGAGGAACCGGAACATACATCATGATAAAATAATAACCGAAAAGGATGGCTAAAAACCAAATGATTTGTTTTGGTAGCGAGAAGTTAAGATAAATCAGCGCAGCGAAAAAAGTAGAAAAAGCAATTCGTCCGAGTACACTGGCAAAGCGGGTATTTTCAAAACCATTCCACTGCAATAATCCATTCACAATAAAACCCAGTACAATTAAAATCAAGGTTCGTTTGATCAACGAATAATAAACCTGATTAGAAAGGCTTTTGTCGTTCGCCCTATTTTCAAAATATTTTTGGTACGAATAAGGCATTGATACGCCAGAAATAAAAATAAACAAGGGAAAGATCAAATCGTAGAAAGTGAACCCGTTCCATGGAGAATGGTGCAGCTGATTGCTGATACCAACCATCATTCGCTCTAAAAGCGACAAATTTTCTGTACCTATAATCTGCCAGTCTTGATGGTTTTGAGCAAGGCCATGCTTTTGCTTTACGGCGTTAGCTAAACCATGGAAAATCCCTTCGCCGCTAATAATCCAAAACATGTCGAAACCACGCAAGGCATCCAAAGAAATTAATCTTTTTGGTTTACTTACTGGCAAATCGACCCTGGCGGTTAATTTCATTTAAATGTTGGTGGTGAAGATTATTGATTAATTTTTGCTTCCGCAGGAACTATTTCTTTATTGCAGTTTGATAAATCACGTAGCCTTCATCGTTAATCACCTGAACATTTAGGCTGTTATTGCTTACAGAAAACAGCATAAAGCCATACTCTGATGCGACCATCTGGGCATCAGGAATCAGTTTAACCGGCGTTTTCTCTGAAGCTGCACCAGAAATGAAATGATGCGTTTTGCCTTCAGGTTTAATATACTGCAAACTATGCTCGTGCCCGGTTAAATATACATCAACCCCGTTGCGATCTAGCAATGGCTTCAATGAATTTCTAATGGCTTTGGTATCATAACCTTCCGTTCGGCTACCTCCGGTAAACATAGGATGATGGCCTACCACAATTTTCCACTTTATGGAGGGATCTTTTTCGGCAAGTGTTTTTTCGAGCCATTTTTTTTGAGCAGTAGTATCCTGACCTTTCACATTTGGTCCGTATTCTGCGTTTTTGTAAAACTCAGGAATCAATGGATTGGTATCTATAAAAGCAATTAAAACCTGATTATTCAGATCTCCATTGATGGGGAATTTCTTTGAAAAGTATCTTGCAGGCATTTTCCAGCGTCTGCTGATTTTTGAGTATTCAACCTGCGCATCAGGATTTGACTTATAATCGTGGTTACCTAGAATAACATACCAGTCCCATTGCAATGAAAAATCAGTGTAGATATCTTCAAACGAATATTTAAACAGCGGATCTCTTTCGCTGATGACACCGCTAGGGTAAAAATTATCACCTGTAGAGATTATAAATTGAGCCTTAACATCTGCAGCAGTAATTCCCATTTGTTTCGCTACCTGTTTCTGGTGATCGGCACCATTTCTGCCCCAATCGCCCATGGCAATAAAATTTAAAGTACCAATTTCTTTTTTGAGGGTTTTTGTTGCAGCAACCGTTTCTGAAGGATTTTTTGTGATGATTTGCGCAAATAAAGATCCTGCAGAAATAAGTGGAAGAAGAAATAGTAGTCGTTTATTCATGAAAATGAATGGGGTCTTTTTAATGAAATGGATAAAATTTTAAAAAAGAAATTTCTCTAAAGATAAGCTAGAGAAATTTCTTTTCATGTTATCCCAATTAATTGTAACCAGGATTCTGTTTTAATTTCGGGTTTAAGATCATTGCCGAATTAGGAATTGGCATCAGGCGGTGGAAAGTTTGTGCATCGGTTTTGAAACCCCACGACCCTTCGTACTTACCAAAACGAATCATATCGTTGCGGTGCCAGCATTCCCACGAAAGCTCTCTGCAACGCTCTTTGTATATATCTTCCAAGGTTACAGAAGTCCACGCTGGTGAAGTGGTTCGCACTGCTCTTAACTGATTTACCAAAGATAATGCAGTTTGACCTTGTGTTGGAGTAGCGCCTCTTAATATCGCTTCTGCTTTCATCAACAAAATATCTGATAACCTGAAAATGGGCACATCATTATTTTGATTTCTGTTTGAGGAAGTACTATCGCAATAGAATTTATTGTTGCGGTAACCCATGTTCCAGGCCACTTCATCATTTCCAACGTCGAATGGTCTCGATGCATCTCTCAAGGTTAAATTAGGTGTAATATCGACCTGATAAGTAATTGGAGCGGAAGCATCTGCACCAGTGTAAAACTGGTCGTAACCTTTTTTGGTTGTAGCTACAGTAACCGGGCGGCCATCATAAAAAGTTTGTAAACCTCTAATCCATTGCGCATTTCTTTTATCATTAGGATCGTTGAAGTTTGCATAAAATTCTGGCAAAGTACTCATTGGTGCACTTGGCGTATGTTTAAGACTATATTTCGCCTGCAATGATCGTGGTAAAGAATACCTCGAATAAATCATAAAACCATTGCTGTATCCCGGATCGTAAGGGATAGCAAAAATAAATTCTTTTGTTTGAGGTCCGTTATCAATAAAAAACATCTTTCTGAAATCAGATTCTAAACTATAAGGTGATCCTGTTGCCGTTGTAATCAAATCACACATGGCTACGGCTTCATTATAACGGGCGGTTCCGGTATACACTTCAGAGTTAAGATACATCTTCGCCAAAATTGCATAAGCGGTGTACTTGTTCGGTCTGCCGTAATTTGCTGCACCAGTGGCTATGCTTAGGCTTGGTAATATATCTTTAAGTTCTGCCTCTATGAAAGTAAATACTTCTGCTCTCGGTTTGGTTTCTGGAGAAGTTGTTTCGCCGAATGAAGTTACAATAGGGATATTGCCCCACAAATCCATCATCATAAAAAGTGCTAAAGCTCTTGTTGCACGAAGCTCGGCTATTGAGGTAACTTTCGCAGGTGATTCTGGGGCATCTTTTAGTAGAAACAAGCTCTGGTTTGCTTTACTAATCACACCCGAAAGCCATCCCCAACCACTACTCACATGTCCGTTATCTTTAGTCCAGGTATGTTTGTGGTGCATTTCATAAGTTCCGCCATCATACCAGTTACCACCTCTTGCAGGCATAATCGCCTCATCGGTACTTAGTGTTTGCATGAAGAAATAATCGGTACTCCAACCCTGACGAAGCTGTACGTACACCTGGCCAGTAAGCTGAACAAAGTGTTGTGCCGTTTGCGGAAATGTTTCTGGGGTTAACTGAGTTTCAACTTTTAAATCCAGTTTATGGCAAGAGCTTAACACACCTAATGTTAAAGCTGCACCTGCGATATATTTAATAAGACTTTTCATCTTTTTTGATTTTAATTAAATGATACGTTTAAGCCGAACAAGAATGTTCTGGTTTTAGGATAAAAGTTATTGGTATCTACACCTGGAGCAATACCGCCCTGGTTAATTTCCGGATCGATGCCTTTGTAACCAGTGATCACAAAAAGATTGTTAGCAGTAGTATACAACCTCAACGAGTTTACACCCGGGATCAGTCCTTTTTTGAATGTGTAACCCAGGGTGGCGTTATCTAACCTCAAGTAACTACCGTTTTCTAAGAAGCGGCTTGAATATTTGTAGGAGTTAAAATCTGATGCTGATTCGTTTTCTACCTCAACCGGTATATTGGTGAACTGTGCTGTGCTTGGGCGGAACAAATCGGCACGGGTTACGTTCATGATTTTGTTACCCAAAACGGCTCTCATAAAAATACTTAAATCGAAGTTTTTGTAACGAACATTGTTGCTCCAACCGATTAATGCTTTTGGCTGTGCATTTCCTAAAATATAATAGTCAGTTCTATTTAGTAAACCCTGCGTTTTAATATTGCCTGCCGCATCGTAGTATTGCGAAACACCGTTGGCATCTTTCCCTGCATATTTAAAAGTGTAGAATGTTCCAATCGCCTGGCCTGGTGCTAAAATCTGTAATGATGCTCCACTTTGACCAGCGCCATCAGGAGTTACCGTCAACCTGTTATCGATATTGAAACGAGTATCAGATAAGGTAATGATTTTATTTACGTTTCTGGCAAGATTGATGGCTGTTGTCCAACTGAAATTATCGCTAATCACTGGCGTACCATTTAAAACCACCTCTATACCTTTATTACTTAGTTTGCCCACATTTGCGGTAAGCTGACCAGAAGGATAAAGGTTTTGATCAACATCGAAGGTTAAAATTAAATCAGTAGTTTTTTTGTTATACCAATCTACCGAACCACCTACTCTACCACCGAATAAACCAAAATCTACACCTAAATTTGTGGTTGCTGTTCTTTCCCAGCGTAGATCTTTGTTTTCATTTTGGATGGCGCCATATGCACCCTCTCTCGGTGAACCGTTGTAATAAAACTGCCCTACCTGACCATAAATCAATTTGGTTGTTAGTGGCGCAAAACCCAATGAATTTCCGGCAATACCATAACTTCCACGTAATTTCAATGACCTAACCACGTTTTGATTTTTCATGAAATTTTCCTGGTCAAGGTTCCATGCTGCACCAACTGATGGATAGTAACCCCAGGTTTCATTTATACCGAATACGTTAGATCCATCCCTTCTAATCGATCCTTGAAGTAAATACTTGTTTTTATAATTATAGTTTACTCTGGCAAAATCAGAAATCAACAGAATTTCCTGATAGGTAACACCAGGGTTAAAATCTACCCTGAAATCGGTTACCGCGTAAGGATTACCTAAACTTAAGTTGTTATAACCCACCTCATTTACAGGAAAATTAGTAGAAGTTGATTGGAAACCATCATTATTTAAAGATTGTTGATAAGAATAACCAACTACCGCATTAATATCATGATCGCCAAACTTTTTGTTCCATGTAAGATAAGTTTCTATAATCTTATTTGTATTTTGATAAGCGTTTCTTACTGCCACACCATTCTGCCCCACTAAAGAGACGAACGTTGGGTTTGCTGGCGGATCTGGTGTGTTTCTTACGTTGTTATAACGAGAAGTATAAATGCTATTGTAAAACGCACCATACACATTTTGGGTATTTTGATAAGATACATTTACATCATATGTAAAACCAAAAGGAAGTTTTAAGTTAGCACTCAAGTTCCCCAAAATATTTTTAGTTTTTAAATTTTCTTTCGCATTCTCCAACATCGAAACCGGGTTATAATAACTGGTTTGAACCAAGTTATCAAAATAACTACCGTCGGCATTTCTTACCGGTGCAGTTGGCAAATAAGTAAGCATTTGCGATAATATCGTGTTTCTGTAAGGAACCAGATCTGCATTACTTACAGAGTTGCTTAAGTTGAAAGAGATTTTCAATTTATCATTGAAAGCCTTTTGCTCAACGCCAATACGACCAATAAACCGATCTAATCCGCTTGTTTTAATTATCCCCTGCTGATTGAAATAGTTAACACTTGCATTATAGGTTGTTTTTTCGGTACCACCACTTAATGAAACGTTATGGTTTTGAGACATGGCATCGCTTCTTTGCACTTCATCCTGCCAGTTTGTATTTGCACCTTTATCATTTGCTGGTGTTAGAGCAGAGTTTGTTTTCGCTAAAAAAGCCCGCAACTGGTCTGCATTCATCATGTCATAGCGATTGGAAACATTTTCAATTCCAAAATAGCCGTTATATGAAATTTGTGTTTGCCCACTCACGCCTTTTTTAGTAGTCACCATAATTACACCGTTTGCCGCCCGGTTACCATAAATAGCCGCTGCAGCCGCATCTTTTAATACATCAATAGAAGCCACATCATCTGGTGCAATAATCGAAATATCTGCGCCAACTACACCGTCGATAACGAATAAAGGAGATTGAGCGCCTTCACGAAGTGTAGATGCACCTCTCATGATAATCGCGGCGTTACGGTTTGGATCTCCACTACGGCTAATATTTAGTCCCGGAACTTTACCCTGTAACATCTGGCCAACATCACTAATGGCGCCTTTATTTAAATCTTCGCCTTTAACGGTTGATATTGAACTTGTTAACGCTTTTCGGGTGCTTTTACCATAACCCACCACTACAACATCAGTTAGTGATGCCGTTGCTTCTGAAATGGTTACCTGATATGTTGAAGCGGCCTCTACCGTTAGCTCTTTGGTTTGATAACCTAAAAAGCTAAAAAGGATTTTGTCGCCAGTTTTTGCAGAGATCGTAAAAGATCCTTCTGCACCTGTTGAGGTAACTTTGCTGGTTCCCTTTACAGAAACCGAAGCACCTATGATAGGCTGTTTGGTATTATCTATTAAGTTACCGGAGATTTTTCTTTCTGTTTGGGCAAATGCCATATTGAAAGACTGGCCGATAAGTAAGAACAGCAAAAGAAAGCCGCCATACTTTATGCTCGTAAAATTAAACCTCATGATTTTTGTAGATTTAGGTTCATAAATGGTTAGTTAAATTTGTTTAATGTATATGTTTTGTTTTTGTGTTAAAATTTAATGGTTGCTGGAAGGTATTTACTAACAAGCGCCTCGTAATAAGGCTTTAATTCTTCCCAGCTTTTTTGATTAGGATTTTTAGAGTATAAATCATAAGGGTTGAATAATCTTACCCATTTAAACATTTCGTGGTCTTTCTCACTCATTAAATGATCGTAAGCATTTTCTTTATGTTGCGAGTAAAATGAGTGGTAACGCAGCATGTATAATCCTGGTTCAGGGATATAGGGTTTCATCATGTGATAAACATACTCATCGTGCCCCCAAGACATGTGAACGTTATCGAGGCCGCAGTTTTGACTGTAAACACCCAGTTTAGTTTGGTACTCTGGATTCTTGAAATCAGGATTCAGTTCAAAAAACTCCGGATAAACAATTTTATCTGAATAAGCACAACCAACCGGAAATGTATCGCCCACAACTGCCCATTGCGGCTCACCGTAAAGACAAAGCACTTTTCCCATATCATGGATTAAACCCACAAGCACCATCCAGTCCGGGTGGCCATCATTTCTAATCGCTTCTGATGTTTGAAGCAGGTGTTGCATTTGATCTAAATCTGTATCCGGATCAGAATCATCAACTAGTTTATTCAGAAAATCAAAAGCACTCCACACAGGCATTTCTTCCTTATCAAACTTCAAATAATCAGCTTTTTTCTGCTGAACAAAATCATAAGTTTGGTAAGTGTGGTTCAGTTTATAAAACTCTTTTACACCATCTTTTTCGGTTTCGTCGTAGTTTCTAAATTGTTCTTCTTTTTTGTCTGAATTGATATTGGACGGGTCTGGATAACGGATTAATAAATCCTCTTCCCATTGATCAATATTCTTCAATGGATTCTGATCTTCCTTCGAAAATATTTCTTCGTTTCTCATAAGGCTAGAAATAATTTGGTTAAAATATGCTTTGTTTGATGATCTAAAGTTGAGTTTTTGAAACCTTAGATTTTTATGATTTGGGATTTTTATTTACGTAAACGATTAAGTAAATCAAGATAATTTAATATAACTAACTGACTTATAATCTCTTGTACTTTGACTCTGTACAGATTGATGCAGCGTTGGGTTTTATTAAGCAACCAAGAATGCTGGCACCTAAATAACTAAAGCAGGTAGGCAAATTGTTATTATAATTCCTTAGTTTAGTAGCAACGAATTTGTTACGTTGCATGCAACTTTCAAATTCGTTTTTGATAACCAGACAATCATCCCTGTAAGTGAGTCGTGGAGAAACAAGGCATATTAGCATTGGATATATATCTTCCAATTTTGGTTTGTAAATCCAGCTGAAATGATCATCATTACGAGATGAAAAATGTTTTTGGTTATCCTGATTAACTAACAAAACGAGTAACCAAATGTCGGGAGAGGTAAATATCAAAAGACTTGCGCAGGAGTTAAACCTGTCGATAGCAACTGTCTCAAAAGCACTTAATGATAGCTACGAAATTAGCTTAAAAACAAAAACCAGGGTATTAACACTGGCAAAAGAACTTAACTACACTCCAAACCCTGCGGCCAGTAATCTACGTAGCAACAAAACTAAAACCATTGCGGTAATTATACCGAACATTGCTAACAACTTCTTTTCCCTGGCCATCAAAGGGATCGAAGAAATTGCCAGGCAATATGGTTATCATGTCCTCATTTATCAAACACATGAAGATATTGAGATGGAAATGTTATTTACGAACAGTTTACTAAACGGCCGGGTAGATGGCATTTTGACTTCTGTATCGAGCAACGAATACAATAATGATTATTACCGCGATCTGGTTAAAAAAATCCCGCTGGTTTTTTTCGATCGGGTGTACGAATCTTTAGATGCCTTTAAAATTACCACTGATGATTACCAGATTTCCTTTAATGCCACCGAACATTTAATTGAGTGTGGCTGTACTCAAATTGCCTATTTATACGGTTTGGAAAAACTACCTGCCGGCCGAACGCGATTTGCCGGATATAAAGATGCACTTGCAGCACATGGCATCAGCATCGATGAAAACCTAATTTTACATTATCAGCCAGAAGAAAATGAGAATGTGGCCAACATTATCAATTTGTTCCAATCGCATAAGCCAGATGCAATTTTCTCCTCAATAGAAGAATTTGCAATTCCGGCATACCTTGCTTGCAGGGAATTAAAACTTAAAATTCCAGATGATGTAAAAATTATCAGCTTTTCTAACCTGAGTTCTGCAAAGTTGCTCAATCCTTCTTTGACAACAATTACGCAACCTGCATTTGAAATCGGGATTGAGGCTGCTAAATGCCTGTTTAAAATCTTAACTAAACGTGGTATTGGAGATGATCAAAATATTGTGCTCAAATCAGTGCTCATCAAAAGAGAATCAACTGGTTGCTAAGAAAAACCTGCTTAAAATCGGTTAAAACCCGAAAACGTTTACGTAATTAAATACCTTCTTTCATCCGCTTTGATTCGGATTTTTTCTGACTTTTAAAAAAACCAAATATATTACAACGCTATGAATCACCTTTCAGCGCTTGACTGTGCCGTTTTCTTTTTGTACTTCGTTATCGTTTCGGCCTACGGTTATTATGTTTATAGATCTAAGAAACAAAAGAAAACAGATACTAAAGACTATTTTCTGGCTGAAGGATCTTTGACATGGTGGGCTATTGGCGCATCCATCATTGCTTCAAATATTTCTGCAGAACATTTTATCGGTATGTCTGGCTCTGGCTTTGCCATGGGACTGGCCATCGCCAGTTACGAATGGATGGCTGCAGCAACGCTGATTATTGTAGCGGTTTTCTTCCTACCAATTTACCTTAAAAATAAAATTTATACCATGCCACAGTTTTTATCTACCCGGTATAACAATACCGTGAGTACTTTAATGGCTGTTTTTTGGTTACTGGTTTATGTGTTTGTTAACCTTACCTCTATCTTTTTTTTAGGTGCTATCGCCATAGAAACCATTACAGGAATTCCTTTTAGTACCTGTATCATTTTTCTGGCCATATTCTCTGCATTAATTACCCTTGGGGGGATGAAAGTGATTGGCTATACAGATGTCATCCAGGTTTTTGTTTTAGTTATCGGCGGATTAATCACTTGCTACATGGCGCTAAAACTCGTGTCGGAAAAACTGAATGTAGATACCGTTTTAGGTGCGCTGCCGATGTTACGCACCGAGGCTGCTGATCATTTTCACATGATATTTTCAAAGGGCGATAAGTTTTACAACGAACTTCCAGGTGTGGCTGTATTGGTTGGCGGTTTGTGGATTAACAACCTCAATTATTGGGGTTGCAATCAATACATCGTTCAAAGGGCTTTGGGGGCAGATTTAAAAACCGGAAGAAGCGGATTGATTTTCGCTGCCTTTTTAAAATTGCTAATTCCGGTTATCGTAGTGATTCCGGGTATTGCTGCTTTTGTGCTTTACCAGCGTGGCTATTTTCAGGCAGAAATGTTAGACAGTTCAGGCGTACTCAAACCAGATCATGCCTATCCGGTCTTAATGAACTTATTACCTATTGGCGTAAAAGGAATGGCTTTTGCAGCATTAACGGCAGCTATTGTGGCTTCGCTAGCAGGAAAATCAAACAGTATTGCCACCATTTTCACCTTAGATATTTATAAAAAATATATTAATCCTACTGCAAGCGAAACACGGATGGTTGCCGTTGGGCGATGGTCAGTGGTCATCGCATCGGTAATTGCCATTATTGTTGCTCCGGCGTTAAGAAGCTTTGATCAGGTATATCAGTTTATCCAGGAATATGTCGGTTTTATTTCGCCGGGTGTATTTGCCATTTTTTTACTTGGCTTTTTCTGGAAACGAACAACATCAAGGGCAGCACTTTGTGCCGCACTGCTAACCATTCCTCTTTCCATCTTCTTCAAATTCCTGCCCTCAATAAGTCAGGGTTTAATTGATGATATTCCTTTTCTAAATAGAATGTCGTGGGTTTTTGTGACTATTATCGTGGTGATGGTGGTAATCACACTTACCGATCCTAAAAGTAAGAACAATCCGCAGGGCTTAGAGATTGACAAAACGATGTTTAAAGTTACGCCTGCATTTATGGTTGCATCTGTAATTATTGTAGGCATTATGGCCGCCCTTTATACAGTTTTTTGGTAAAAATTAAATAGTACGCTAAATATAACATAGATGAAGTTAAAATTAATTCTAGCAATCTTCCTTCTTTCGGGCTTTTTTGCCAATGCGCAATCAAAATTTAATATTAAAACCTATGGTGCGGTTGGCAACGGCAAAACCAATGATGCAGTGGCGATTCAAAAAGCTATCGATGCGTGTTCAAAAGCTGGCGGTGGCCAGGTAGTTGTTCCCGCCGGGCATGTTTATCTTTCGGGGCCCTTCAACTTAAAATCATTTGTAGAGTTAAGAGTAGAAGGCGGAGCCAAAATTTTAGCAAGTCCGGATGAAAAACTTTATACGGAAAGTGCCTTTGGCGATAACAAAGGGGAAGGAACCGTATGGATTGGTGGAAAAGATTTGCAGCAGGTAAGCATTACGGGTAGCGGTGAAATTGACGGAAATGGCATTTCATTTATGGGAGAAGAACTAGACGATTCTTATGTGCTCAAGCCTTTTAATGTTGTAGATCCGCGGCCACATTTACTCACTTTAATTGGTTGTAAAAAATTAAATATCGACGGCGTTACTTTTAAAAACTCTGCTTACTGGACGGTTCATTTAATAGGTTGTGACGATGTTGCGATTTCAAATATCACGTTGCTCAATAGTATCAAAATTAGAAATAGCGATGGTATCGATATCGATCATAGTAAAAATGTAAGGATTACCAATTGTTATATCGAATCGGGTGATGATTGTATCTGCTTAAAAAACAGACGTGAATTTGAAAAATATGGTCCATGCGAAAATATTGTCATTAGCAATTGTACTATGACTTCCAGCTCTTGTGCCATCAAAATCGGCTCTGAAAATATGGACCGCATTAGTAAAGTACTGATCAACAATTGTAATATCGTTAATAGTAATCGAGGCATAGGCATTCAAAACAGAGATGAAGGAACGGTAAGTGATGTAATTTTTTCAAATCTGGTTATCGAATCCAAATTATTCTCAGATGTATGGTGGGGCAAAGCCGAGCCTATTTACATTACCGCGTACCCACGAGCAACAAGCAATAACAAAGATGCGGGCTGGCGGTTACCGAAAGGTGAGACAAAAGGCCGCGTGGGTGCTGTAACAAATATTTATTTCTCCAATATTCGATGCACTGGAGAAGGTGGAGTTTACATTAGCGGCGAAAATCCTGAGAAGATTTCGAACATTTATTTTGATCAGGTAACTGTTGCAATGGAGAAAACAACTAAGCAGCCTGGCGGAGTTTATGACCGCAGGCCGAGCAATGTAGAGGGGATGGTAAAAAGTGATATTGCTGGTTTTTATTTCGAAAATACAGGCTACATCAGTTTACAAAACAGCGAAGTAATTTGGGGTAAAGCCAAACCTTCTTATGCAGGTAAAGCATTGGAAACAAAGGATGTAACTAAAATTAAATCAGTTAATTTTACAGAAAGAGATGCGGATAAATAGAAACAACAAAAATATTGGCAGTTTTTCAGCATTGCTGATGCTGATGCTTATTTCGCTATCATCGATGGCGCAGCAGGTAAGTAATCCTATTATCCCCGGGTATTTTGCCGATCCAACGGTTGTAAAGCAAAATGGCACCTATTATATTTATGCCACTATTGATCCATGGGGCGGAGATGAACTGGGTGTTTTTGAAACGAAAGACTTTGTTAACTTCACACGCCACCATTTAAATTGGCCAACCAAAAAAGCCTGTAACAGCCCAACCTCCAATAATTCGATGGTTTGGGCACCTTCTGTTGTCAGAGGTAAAGATAAGAAGTTTTACATGTACGTATCTGTCGGGAGCGAGGTTTGGGCTGGAGTAAGTGATCAACCTTTGGGGCCATGGAAAAACCTCAAAAAAGATAACACGCCGCTAATTGCTGCGAAGGATTTTCCTGCCGTTCATAACATTGATGCTGATTGTTTTGTCGATGATAACGGCAATGCCTATCTCTACTGGGGTTCGGGATTTAACTGGATTAATGGAAAATGCATGGCTGTAAAGTTAAAGCCAGATATGTTCAGTTTTGTAAATAAGCCAGTGGAGGTAACACCATCCGGTTATTTCGAAGCACCACACCTGATTAAAAGAAATAACGAATACTTGCTGATGTTTTCTGAAGGAAAAGCAATTGATGAAACCTATCGAATAGGATATGCAGTAGGCAAAACGCCCTTTGGTCCTTTCCAAAAGGGAAAAAATAGTCCAATTCTTTCAACTATACCTGGTACAGCAACAATAGGCCCCGGTCATCATACCGTAGTCACTTTAGGAAAACAGGATTACGTTTTATACCATCGCATTGTTCCGCAAAAGGAAAAGTATGTGCTTAGGGAACTTTGTTTGGATAGCCTTAAATACGACAATAAAAACCAACTCATGAAGGTTGTTCCGGTGAAAACGAAGCATATTAATTGAGCTAAGCAAATGCGGTTTTTTACGTAAACGTTTACGCAAATAAAGTAGCTCAGATTTAGTAAATCGACGTCTTTTTTTTACAATTTACAATAGACATCAAGCCAGCCATAATTTAAATTTAATTGTGCTCAATATGCTTTAAGGGTACTTTTTAAATATGGAAACATGCTTACTGTAAACGTTAAATGGGAAAGAAGGTTAATATACTTTTTGATTCGACCAATGATGGAATACTAGATTTCCAGCTGACTTACCATGTAACAGCGTCTCGCCGGAAATGGAAAGTTGACTGTTCGATAGTCTTATTATCTGATCAGAATTTTGAATGGTTGGAAAATGATTCTTTTGCTTTCAATGTTCAATCATTATTGATTGAAAACACCCTTGTAATCAGCTTTGGGAAATTGCAACCGCAAATTAATGCAGAGTATTACAAGCTGATGAATATTATTGCAAACTACGTTCAACTTATTGACTGTGACATTAATTGGGTCCCAGACCAGGAACTGATCATCGGCCCGCAACCGGAACAACTGGTAGACAATTATTAGCGCAGTGTTATTTCTTATTATCAAGAAAATTCGCAAGAGTCAGAGCAAATAGATCAAAACTTAAGGGTTAGCAACATTCTGAATTGCTAACCCTTCAAATTACTTTTATTTGTGCAGTCGAGATTGGCTAGCCTCGAATTAAAGCTTCATATTAATCAACTTTCCATTGTAGGTAATCGACTTCGAACGCCCAGCCGATTTACCATCAGCAATTAATACCACATTAAATTTCCTGGCACCTAACATCCCTTTGAAACTACCGGTTCTATCGCCTACACTTAATGTTTTTTCTTGATTATTCCACTTAAATGTGATGGTAGAGAACTTTCCTTTTTCATAATTATAGTTATCATTTTCATCTTCGTACAATACAAATTCACCGTCGGCCCCACCATAAACACGAACAGTTAAATTATCCCATTTTTTTTCTGTTGAGTATTGAACATCCGGTCCGATTGGAATAATTGATCCAGCCTTAACATAAAGTGGAACGATGTTTATTGGCGCATCAGTGTTTACCTCTCTCCCACCGTTGTAATATTGGTTGGTCCAGAAATTATACCAACCGCTTCCCTCTGGCAAATATACAGGCCATTTTTTAGTCTGATATTTTGTTACCGGAGCAACCAAAATCGATCGGCCAAACAGATATTGATGACCGATTTCATGTGTTTTTTTATCGGCAGCAAAATCCATCACCAGCGGACGCATAAAGGTTCCATCATTTTTACTAACATCCCACGAGGTGCTATAAATATAAGGTAACAAGCTGTAACGGAGCTTGATAAACTTTTCCTGTGCATCAAAACACCAGGTACCGCGGTCGCCAAAATTCCAGATTTCTCTTGGCAAGTCTGTTCCATGAGAACGCATCATAGGACTAAAAGTTCCAAACTGCATCCAACGAACGTAAAGTTCCTGAAATTCGGGATTTTTATTTCCACCTCCATTACGCCAGCGACCAGCAAAAAAGCCACCTATATCGCTGTTCCAGTTCGGAATGCCCATAAGCGTATAATTCAAAGCCGCAGGAATTTGTTTTTCGAGCATATCCCAGGTAGAACTTACGTCGCCACTCCAGGTGTTAGAACCATACAACTGTTGACCGATAAAGCCAGATCTGGTGAGAATGACGCCCCTTTTCTGGCTGTTCGTTTCCCGCTGGTGGGTTGCGATGCCTTTATTATGCATCAGGCTGAAACCATTTTTTACACTTCGGTAACTGCCCAGGTAAGTGGGCAAATCGAAATCAGATTCTTTTTTATTGATGTGATCCGGCTCTGTAGAATCCAGCCACCAACCATCGTTTCCGATATAGCTAAAAATACCTTTATCCAGATATTTCCAATAAATATCTAAGGCCTTAGGATTGAAAACATCATAAGGCCTCGCCCCGCTGTTTGGTGGCCAGGTATCAAAATTAATGATCATCTTTTTACTATCGAACTCTTTGCGCTGATCCGTTTTTGGACCAAAGCCAGGCCACGTAACAATAAGCAGTTTAGCATTTAACTGATGAATCTGATCCACCCATTTTTTTGGATCTGGAAAGCGTTCTTTATCAAAACTTTGAGAGTTCCATGCACTATCACTTTTATTATATTCGGGCCAGTAACGCCAGTCTTGGATTACCACATCAAGCGGAACTTTTAAATCGCGATACTTTTTTAACACATTTAAACTTTCATCCTGACTATTATATCGCTCCTTACTCTGAAAAAAACCAAATGCCCACAATGGAAGCATGGGAGCTTTCCCCGTTAAAGTTCGCACTTTTGAAATTACGCCATCCGCATTTTTACCGTACATAAAATAGTAATCTGAACAGTGACCTAAACCTTCAAAAGAAAGTTCCTGAGGATTATCATTAAATTCTGAAATGGAATAGTTATCCCAAAAAACGCCATAACCTTTAACCGAATGAAAAAACGGCGAATAGGTTGACATATTTTCATTTTGCATGTGATGAGCAGAATTGCGGCGGTTAAACTTGTTATCCAAAACTTGTCCTACCCCATAAATGGCCTCATCTTTATCCAGCAAAAAACCGTTTCGAACTTTAAACGATGGTGTACCAGCATCATCTAGGGGAGAAAATTGTGTTCCATAATCTTTATCATTCAACAATTTATTTCCCGAACGATCTGAAAAATAAATACCACCTGTTTCTACGTTTACTTCTAGCTGAATTGAATCACTTTTAATCAGCGTATTTTTTCCCATCTGAGAAAATTCAATCGGGGTTTTCACCGCTTTACCAACCACAGAGAGGCTCTTTTTGTCGTATGGTTTTCCGCCAGGTGTTTTAAACACACGCACAATGCTCGGCGAATAATATTCAATTTTAATATCCATTCCCTGAGTGGAAAAGGAAATCCCCTGCGGAAGTTTTTGAACTGACTGTGCGTTTAAATCTCCCGAAAAAGTCAGCATTAGCACTGCCGTTATAAAATAAAGCCTTCGATAAATTCTCATATTATAGGTTTATATTTGGTATTTGATGACAGCAAAAATAGATTCAACAACCTCAATAGAGACAACACCAATGTTGATTTTTTTGGTATTTAGGTTGATTTTTTCGCATTTTGAGCATATTCAGAAGGTTTACAGCCATAACGTTCCTGAAAGCATTTGCTCAAATAGCTCGAACTGCTGAAGCCTACACGATCGGCAATTTCAGAAACATTAAGGGTTCCTTCAAGAAGTAATTCTGCAGCTTTTTCCAACCTGATGTTACGGATAAATAGCGAGGGAGATTTATCAAGTAAGGTAATCAATTTGCGATACAACCCGGTACGGTCCATATTCAAATCGCTGCTAAGCTGCTCAACAGAATAGTCGCTTACATTTAAATTATTCTCGACCAGCAACATTGCTTTCTTTAAAAACGTAGCTTCCATCGGGTTCATGTTTTCCGTGTACTGAGGAATTTCTGTTCTTGGCGGGGAAGAAGGATTTGCAAATTCGAGTTTCCCACTTAATAAATTTTGCTGATCAATTAAGCTCCTAATTCTGAGCAGGAGAAGATCTTCCCTCCGATTTCGTTCTGCATTTTTTCTGGCGTTACGCAAATAAAACCTAATGCTAAGCCAAATGGCTACAACCATTAAACCAAAATAGCAAAAATATGCCACCGTAGTTCGCCACCATGGAGGATTAATGGTTAGGTTGATTGTGGTGATTTCTCCTGGCCATTCCAAATTGGTAGTAGAAGCCATTACCTGAAGTTCATATTTTCCTGGCGTTAGATTGGTGTAAGCTATTGTGAGCACTCCATCCCTTCCAGAAAAATCGTTTCCCTGTGCACTTCGGTTTTCTCTCCACTCCTGGTCTATACCGATCAGTTTGTAACGATAGTAAGTTTGGGCGGGATTTTGATAGTTAAGTGCCGAAAAACGGAAGGTGAGAAAATTTTGGTCGTATAGTAAAACTAAGCCGCTAGTATAAGGCACCGTTTTGTCCAAGATATTATTATCCCCTTCAACATCTATCTTCTTTCCATGCACCAAAAAATCAGTAAAAACCGGTTTAAATGGTAATTTATCATTCTGTGCAATATTTTGGTTTAAAACCGAAAAGCCATTTACGCCACCAAAGTAAAGTGTTCCATTTTTGCTTTCAAATACAGCATTCAGCAAATATTCGCCTTCCAAGGCACCTGTCGAAGCATCGTAGTTGATAAATGTGACATCCTTTGCGGCTTTACTAAGTTGCACCCGGTTAATTCCATAACTTGTGGCAATCCAAATATTTTTACGGCTATCTTCAAAAATCGATTGTATGAAGTTGTTGGAGAGCCCGTTTTGAGTATAGAAAAATTGTTCCTTACCAGTAACAGGATTTAATACACTCAAACCATCTGTGGTGCCCGTCCAAATCCAACCCTTACTATCTTTAAATTTGGCTGTTTGGTTGCCAGGCAAGTTTAATACCTCCGTTTTCAATCCTTTAAGTACTCCAGAGGGAATTAACTTTGGGGGCAGAGGTCGTAGCGAATCTTCGTTTCCAACTCCGGGCTTGTACAAATATACTCCAGACTGCGTTTTAACATAGATGTTGCTGAGATCATCTTCGGCAAATGACTGAACCATCACCTCTTTAAAAGTACTACCAGGAAACGAAGATTTTTTTACGGTGTTAAATAAATACCGATGCGGATGATGGTATAATAATCCTTGATTAGCGGTTCCGAGCCATAAACCACCTTGTTTATCGTATAATAGCGTACTTATTTCTGTATTGAGTTTAGTTCCATCTGCCTGCTCAATAACTGGAATATACTGGCTGTTGTTATGCTTTACATCCACAATCCAAATTCCATTCGCACAGCTGATGGTTGCTTTTCCATCCCAATCTACCACCAGAGTATTGAGATGATATGGCGTTTCCAATACTTTTTTCCAATCGCGTTTACGGGTATCAAAAAAGAAGCAGCCACCATTACTCCCATTCCGAAGTTGATAAAATCCATTTTTCGCCTTCACCACAAGTGATGTACTTTGAAATTTAGACTGGTGAGCAGCAGGATATGCAGCCAGTTTAAATTGCTGACGCTTTGCTTTCAAATTGTAGCAAATTACTTCGCCGGTGCTGTAAAAAAGAAATAAATCGTCTCTTTCATTACTCACATCTTGCAGTAGCCCAACATTATGATTTAGATCTATTGAATATTGATGATTTTTCGACTGTAACTTTTGGTTGTTAAGAAGCCACATTCTACTATCTGAATCTAGAAAAAAATCATCAATCGGGCCGTTAAAACCAGCAGTTTCGAAATAGCGGTTAAGGTTTGATTGATATTTTCCTTCATACAAATCAACCCGCATTAATTTATGATGATCTTTTATCCAGAGAATGGAATCCCCACTCTGGTAAATCCGATAGAAACCATCGTAACTTTTCAACGCATAGCCTTGCTTACTTTTATCATGAATATAGGTAAAACGCGAACCATCAAAAATATTGAGGTTCCCACTGGTTTTAAAAACCATTCGGCCGTCTGGAAGCTGGATGATGTACCGTATTTGGTTATCACTTAGTCCCTGTGAAACGGTTAAAGGTGAAAAAACGAAATCCTGAGCAAATAGCTTTGGCATTAAATTCAGCAGCAATATAATGGTCAGTAAAATCGGCTTCATTTATAGGATTTAAGTTTTGTTGCCTTTAAAGATTTCGTTTTAAATGCTGAAATTAAGTCGCAGCTATGAGTCAATAGGTTTAGCAATTATTTAAACATCAATGCGGTTTCCGTTTGCAGTATTATTTATTTGGATTTAACTCAAAAACCTGTTTCATTAATTGCCATTTTTCTCCTGGCACCGACCCGGGCAAAGGCTGTTGAAATTTCCACATCAACGCTTCCCATTCCAATACCTTCTCATTTGCTTCGTCCATCATCTTCTTATTTTCAAACGTAAAGTCATCTGTTGTTTCCATCACCATAAATAAACGGTTCGAAATGCGATAGATTTCCATTGAGGTAATGCCAGAATCTACTATACTTTTGGTGATTTCCGGCCAACCATTTTTGTGGTATTCCTCATATTCACTGATCAGTTTTTCATCGTTTACCAGATCAAGCGCAAGTGCATATTTTTTCATAGCTATAAATTGTGATGTCATCAATAACCCAATGGTTATCTGCCTCTTGGCTTAATTAAACAATTTTCAAAGCAAAGGTGTAAGCAAGTTTAGGTTTATAATCTTTAATGTCGATCTCCAGATAATTTTCATTCTGTTTAAAAGAAAGATTTTGCCCCGTACCTAATAAGCCAATGCTGCTAATCGCTTTTTCCAAATAACTGCTCCCTTGTTTCATCGATTTTATCTGTACGATACCATTTTCTGGCCAGGCCATCACCACGGCGTAAATTGCATTTCCCTTGGTGGTGAAGCGAATATCTTCCGGTGTAAAAGGCTTACTTTTACCTTCATTAAAACCCTGATCTTTTAAAGCCTGATTATTTTCAGTTGAAGGACCCTCACCAAAAACTTTCCATGGCCGGGTATCATAAATCGCATCACTATTGGCCTGCATCCATTCTCCAACCTCCTCTACAATGGCTCGTTCCAATTCATCAATACTGCCGTTGCCACGCACAGGGATGCTCAGCAGAAAGTTACCGTTTTTACTCACTACATCGGCCATAATCTGCACTACGGTTTTTGCACTTTTATAGCTTTTTTTATTGTAAATGGTTCTGTCGTAATGCCAGGAACCGATGCAAGTATCGGCCTGCCATGGCAAAGGTTCTATTTCATTGCTATGGCCGCGTTCAATATCCCAAACCATACATTTACGCTGCTGCTTATCCAGTATCTTCCCGAAAATGACCGCTTCAAGTTCGTTGTTTTTCTGAATACTTTTATTGTACATGTAAGATGCTAAACGCAATCCGACGTCGCTCACTGGCCAGAGTGGTAAGGCTGTATCATCGAAATAAATAAGATCAGGACCATAATTATCAATCAGTTCGACAGTACGATTGTAAAACTTTTCGCAGTAGGCTTTAGAAGGGATAGCGGCTCCGTTTCCCCAATCCCACTGTTTGCCAGAAGCATCGTTATCCTGACTATCTTCGCTAAGCGGATGATTTTGAGCATACAAATCCTGCGGATTTAGACCATCCCACCATTTTCCTTTTCCATCGGCAGCTGTTAGCTTTCCATCATAAGGAACGCCCGCTAAATCACCTTTCAAATCAGCACGTTGGGCAGTTTCTAACCAGGTCCAGGCATGTGCCGCATGAACGCTTACGCCGAAATACATTCCATTTGCCCGGGCTGCTTTTTCCCAACCTTTTATAATATCCTTCTTTGGGCCAATTTGGGTGGAGTTCCATTTTTTCTGATAAGTACTTTTATACAGATCAAAATTATCGTGGTGATTGGCGAGCGCCATAAAATATTTTGCTCCTGCTTTTTTATACAAGCTTAGCAGCTCCTCCGGATTCCATTGGTCGGCTTTCCATTCATTGATTACGTCTTTAAAACCAAATTTAGAAGGATGTCCATATTTTTCGAGGTGGTATTTATACTTCTTGCTGCCTTCCATATACATCTCCCGGGCATACCAATCTCCATACTCAGGTTCGCATTGCGGACCCCAATGAGCCCAGATTCCAAACTTTGCATTGCGGAACCAATCTGGTGTTTTGTAAGCAGAAAGCGATTCCCAGGTCGGCTTGAACGGACCCGGCAGGTATCCTATCCCTGGTGCATTGAAAATGTTTTGGGCTGCATTAAGATTTTTTCCCAGTGCTAAAGCCGGCACTCCAATGGCAAGCTGCTTAATTAAATCTCTTCTATTCATTGTGGTTTATGGGTTTAAGATAATATTTGATTGGCGTCTTCGATATTATTCCTTGTTTACACTTTATTTTTTTGATACTCGGAAGGAAGCTGACCGAACTCCTCTTTGAAACACTGCCTGAAATAAATGGAACTGTTTATTCCCACCATGAACGATACTTCGTTGATGTTGTATTTCCCCGAATCAAGCAATTGGGCAGCCTTTTGCATTCTCACTTTTCTTACCAGCTGATTAATATTTTTTCCTGTTAACGCTTTCAATTTCCGGTATAAAGTAGATTGGCTCATATTCATATTTTCGGCCAATGTAGCAGCGTCCAAAACTTCCTGGTGCATTAATTTTTCTACTAAATTTGCAAACTCCTTAACAAAATCATTTTCACGCCAGGGGTCGGCTTCCACTTCAGCAGCTATAACTTCTGTAGTTTTTATTTGATTAGATAACTGAGACAGCACTTCTTCATATAAACTTTTCCGTTTGGAAAGCAAATTATCTATCCTTCCATAAAGCAATTGTGTGCTAATCGGTTTGGTGAGATAAGAATCCAAACCCAGCTCGTAGCCACGGTGTTTATCCGTTTCAGAACTTTTCGCAGTGAGTAAAATCGTTGGAATATGGCTGGTTTCGCGTTCCAGTTTCAAAGCCTGGAGCATGGCAAACCCGTCCATTTCAGGCATCATTAAATCGCTCACAATGATATCCGGAACATGGCTTTTTGCAAGTTGAAAGCCTTGCTTACCATTCTCTGCAGTAATCACATTGTATTTTGATGCTAACAAAGTAGATAAATAAGCCCGCAAATCAACATCGTCTTCTACCAGCAAAACCATTGGCAACGATTCTACCTGTGGTTTCTTTTGTTCATCAAGCACTGCATCGTGTTCGGATAGATAAGGAATTTGGGGCGATACCGGATTAGCCAATAACCTGACACAGAATTCGCTTCCCCAATCCAATTCACTTTTTACACTCACCTGCCCGTGATGGATGGCGGCCAATTGTTTCACCAGTGATAAGCCGACACCAGCGCCATCGCCTGTATTTTGAGGAACCTGATAAAACTTTTCAAATATTTTTTCCAGATGTGCTGACGCTATTCCACTACCTGTATCTTTCACTTTTATAACTGCCCAGTTTCCCTGGCTATTTTGCTCATAAGCTAAAGAAACCATTACGCTGCCAGCTTTTGTGTGTTTGCAAGCGTTTGATAAGAGATTGTCGACAATGAGTTGTACAATTTCTCGATCGAAAATGGTTTCAAAATCTTCAGTGTTGGCCGTTAAACTGATGTTGATATTTTTGCTTTGACTAGCCTCAACATATTTTTGAACAATGTCTTCTAAAAGTTGCCTTAAAAATCCAGGCTGCAAAGCAAGTGGTTTATGCTGAGATTCAACTTTTCTAAATTCCAACAGTTGATTAACCATCGAAAAAAGCCTGGTGGCACTTTTTTGAACAATTGAAAGCCGTTCCCGGTGTTTAGGCGACAGTTGGTTTTCATGCAAAAGATCTTCCAGCGGACCTAAAATCAATGTTAGCGGTGTACGTAGTTCATGCGTAACATTGGTGTAGAAATTCATCCTTTCGGTATGCAAATTTCCTTCTTGTTCCAGTTGCTGCTTTTTTAAACTGAGTTGCGCTTCTGCATTTATTCGTTTAATGTAAAAGAAAAAGAATGCGATTACGGTGGCCAAAACCACAACGATATAAAATGCAATGGCCAATATGCTTAGGTAAAAAGGCGGCTTGATCGTGATGTGGAGGCTTTCATAATCTTCAGACCACTGCTCATTTTTTTGTCTGGTTCTAATTTTAAGTTCGTAACTGCCGTAGGGAATACTGCGGAAATCTATATTTTTTTCATCACCGAGAGAAATCCATTTGTTATCAAAGCCCTGCAACTTATAACTGAATTCCAGAAGATCATTCATGGCATAATCCATCACAGCCAATTCTATGCGGAAGCTGTTTTCGCCGTGCTTCAGATGAATTCTTTTTTCAGCATCTGGAAATTTTTCAGTTTGTGCCCTGCGTTCATCCGTGTTGAAAACCATCAGTCGGCTGATGTTAATTGGTGATGAAGGAAGTTTTAACGGGATGTTTACCGGATCAAAATAACAAGCGCCACTCGGCATTCCGAAAAAGAGTCGTCCGTTTTTATCTTTGGATACGCTGTTGTTGATGAAGCCGCCGAGTGGCAATCCAAAGGCCTGATCGTAACTTAAAAGCCTTTTTTGAGCCGGAAGGTAACGGATTAACCCCAATTTCGTTGCACACCAAATATTTCCTTTCGGGCTTTCCGTGATGGAATTGATCGTTAGCCAGGCATCTCCGAGATGAAGTGGAAGAGTTTCAATTTTCCCCAGTTGATTACCCGATGATTGATAAGACAAACCTTCATTTGTCGCAATCCAAATCGTATTTTCCGAATCGCGATACACATGGTTAATGGTATTACTGACCAGTCCTTCCGCTTTGCTGACGCGTTTGATTAGTTTCCAGTTTCGATCGTAAATATAAATCCCCTGACCGTAAGTGCCCACCCACATATTACCAAGATGGTCTTCTACCAAAGTTCGTGGAGAAAAATCGCCCATCATCGGCGTGGTGATGGTGATTTTCCGCAGCGTGTCTATTTCCTGAGCGAGAATAAATAGGCCTTCCTGTGCGGCAAAACAGATATTTTTTCGGCTATCCTGCATAATTGCCCTAACTTCCGACATGCGTTTTCCGCCATCAATTTTCTTCCAGCTATTGCTAGCTGGTTGATAACAGGAAACGCCTCCCTTTTGTAAACCAAACCATTTATTGCCGCTTTCATCTTCAAAACCCGACAAAAGGAAATCATCTCCCAGCAAGCTGTTATTGGCATTGATATGATCAACACGGCCATTATTGTCTATCTGTAGAATACCTTCACCGGTAGTAGCCAGCAAGGTTTTGTTTTGCTGATCGTTAATGACGGCCGTAACGGTAGCCGTTTTATTTCTTTCGCTCGAAGATTCTTGCTGTGGAAGAATAGAAAAAAACGGTTTTAAGTGAGAGGAAAAGGCCAAACCACCACTATAAATGGCTAACCAAACATTCCCAAACTGATCCTGATCGATGTTCTGGACGGAGGTATTGCTTCCATGGGTAAGCGCCAATGGCAGCGACACGCTGTAAGAAATTTCGTCATTATTAATATTGAAATTGGGCGTTAAAGCAAATAACTGAGAAGACTCTGCTCCCACCCAAATTTGATGTTGTACCTCTTTGATGGAAAAGATAAACGGTTCATTACGTTTAATCGACTTACTCCTGAGTTTAACTTGATTCAGTTTTTTTGAAACCGGGTTATAAACAGCGAGCCCTTTTCTCGTGCCAATCCAGATGTTATTTTTGCTATCACAAAAGAGCGATTTCACTTCATTATCTGGCAGAATTCCACCCGTAGTTTTTACATCCAGCAGTTGAAGTTCTTTGGTTGCCGGATTTAATATCGAAACCCCTTTATTTACATGGCCAATATACAAAAGACCGTTTTTATCTTCAGCAAGCGACCATACACTATTCTCTGGCATTGCCAGAACACTCTTCTGGTTAAAATGGAGGAACTTTTTTGAAGCCGTATTAAATTGTTGAACCCCCTGGTGAAATGTAGCCAACCAAAGTTTTCCATTTTTACTTTTAATGATATCAGTAATGTCGTTCGTCGAAATTGAACCTTCATCCTTGGGGTGATGTACGAAATAGGAAAAGGTGTTCGTTTTTAAATCCAGTACGTTTAAACCATCAGATCGGGTGCCGATATAAAGCTTTTGGTTATCGTACAAAAGCGTATTTATTTCACTGCTATTTACTGATTTACCATCCGGCTTTTCCGCTTTGTAAAAGTGTTTAAACGAATTGCTCGAGAAACGATTCAATCCTAATTCAGTTGCTACCCAAATAAACCCATCGTGATCATGAACGACATCTAAAACCTGCTGATTTGATAATCCATCTTGTAAAGAAAGGTATTTCGTTTTTCCTTCCTGAGCAAACGAGAGAGCGGACAAGTGTAATAGCAACACCAAAATAAGACCACTTAAAAAGCCACAATCTTTCAGTCTGTTAATAAAACTTTTGTGGATTTTCTTATTCATAGCATTTGTGTTGAAACTATCTTGCTTCCATGCGAAAAACTGGAAAAATAGTATCAGCGATATATTTGGTCTTTTCAAATATAGCAATAACCGTTAAAATAACATTTATAAATGGACTGATTTTAGTCTTTTAATTTAAGGAATTATTTTCGGCCTATTCCCTTATTTTATTTTAGCAAATACCCAACTATCATTTCAAATTCATGCAGCCAGCAATTACTTATTTCATGTAAATTACTGTTCCACCATTTGGCGCCAAATCGAATTCAAACATCGTATTCTGATCAAACTTTTTAGTATCTAATTTAGCGTCCTTTCCAATACCATCGCTGATAATTATTGCATTTTGACCAGCTAGCATTGGAAATGTCACTTTCACTTTTTTTGCAGTATTTTCTCCGTTAACAGCGGCGATATACCATTTCACACCTTTCCGTCTGGCCAGAATGCAAAACTTGCCCGGGTAACCGTCAATCAGTTTTGTTTCATCCCAAACGGTTGGAACAACTTTTAAAAAATCGAACAGGAAAGATGGCTTTTCTTTTAGATTTTCTGGTGTAATTCCCCAATGCTGTATTGCAGAAAAGAACAAGACGCCAGTCGCAATTTCAAAGGCATCGGTCGTTTTGCGTATGGTACCCTTTTTAGGGTCTCGGTTTAACCTATCATTTAAGAAAACAGGACCGAAATCCATAGATGCAACCGCATTCCGGGTAAACGGGTAGATGGTTGCCGTTTGTGCATAACGGTCGGCAAAACTTTGTTCAAAAACTAAATTTTCTGATGCCATCACCGATTCACTGGTAGCAAATGCGGGATACATGCGTTCCCATCCCCTCGGTAAGGTTGTGCCATGGAAGTTAACGCTTAACCCAAATTTCGCGGCATCCATTAAAATATCGTGGTAAAGCTTCATCGTCACCTGCTTATCGCCACCAAAGAAATCCACTTTCATGCCTTTAACACCTATCTTTTGCAACCAGGCCATTTCATTTTGTCTGGCTTCAGCAGTGTTCATTAAATTTTTTGGTGTTTGTGGTGCACTATTCCAACTGCCGTTAGAGTTATACCAAAGCAGTACGCCTACATTTTTCTTACTGGCATACTTTACCAGTTCAGCCATTTTATCCCTACCAATTTGGGTATCCCACAAAGCATCTATTAGAATGTATTCGCAATTTAAAGTAGCCGCAAGGTCGATAAATGTCACCTGATCGTCGTAGTTGCAGCTGGCATCCTGCCAAACAATCCAGCTCCAGGTTGCTCTGCCAGGGTTAAAGATTTTTGTTTGTGCCGACAATGGTTTAACCACATCCGTAGCTGCTGTTGATTCAACAATCGCACTCAAATTTGTACCAAGGGTAATCGTTTTCCAGGAGGTTTGAAAAGGCAATTTGGCCGTAACTGTGTTTGCACCAACACCTTTATTTTCGCCTGACTGAGGGAATGAAACTTTGTAAAGTCCATCCTTCGAATCGCTTAAACGAGTTCCGACATAATTTTGATCCACTCCGGTTTCAGAAATCATCATCCAGCCTAAGTTGCCCAGATGGAAAAGCGCCGGATAAGTGTAACCTAATCCGTATTTAGATTTGGTGTTAATCGGCTCTTCAATGGTGTAAGCTTCTTCGTAAGAAGGTTTGGTATTTTCCCAACCGCTTCCAGCTGGTGCCTGCGGAGTGATAAAAGTTGTACTTTCATCTGGTAACTGAAAACCTGTGGCTTCTGATTCAATTGTTGCATCTGTTTCGCCATTTTTCCTTTTCGGAAGATGATAGCTGAAAGCCACATCTCGGTTAGTGATTCTAAAAATGATCTGAATAGCATCGTTTTTCGAATTTACCAGCCGACAACTTAATTCGTTTGCGTTATAATTTACACTACTTACTTTGGAGTGTGATAAATTGTAGCGCTCTTTAATTTGCTTCACTTGATAACTTTTGAGTTTTAGCCCCTGGGTAAAATCTCCTACAGAAGTGATTAATCCAAGCGGAGATTTGTCCATAAAAACTTTATCGTTATAGCTGATTTGACAGGTCGGTTTTCCTTCCTTTATCTCCAACTCAAGGCTGAGTTTCTGATCGGGGCTTCGCTGAACAATTTTATTCTGCGCATGAATACATGTTAGTCCCAATAAAAAATTTAACATCAATAACGCAAAAAACCTAAGATTGAAGATGTACACTTTACTTTTATATAAATTCATTTAAAATTTTGATTTTTAGCGGTTTATATCTGATCATCTACAATTAAATTATAGTTATTCTAAAATACTTTAACTTTAACGTCGGCTTTATTAAGCCATGGAGAACTAAACCTCAACAATACCTCATCATCAGCTTTTCCAGTCGCTTGTACATAAACAACCATTTTACCGTGAAAAACCCTTTGGCGGTTGTCGGTATAGTCGCCCATATCGCTATTGTTTCCAGATTCCATCCCTAATAATCTTGCATTACCAACAATTTTACAGGTAATTTCATTATCAGACAGTTCCACGCCTATGCCGTTTTCATCAACAATTTGAATTTCTATTTGCGCAACGCCTTTATTTCCATTAACCTTCATTTCTGAACCTTGCAGGATTTTGATGGCGTTTGGGTTTTTGCTTGTTTGTAATTCGTGACGGGTTATCTCTTTATCATTCTCATCAAGCCCTACCGCTTCTAAACGACCAGCTGCATAAGGTATATCCCAATAAATGATACCATATTTATCATCGTATGGCTTGGTTTCTCCAATCTGTTTGCCGTTGAGTTCTAATTTTGCTTTTTTCGCATTGGTATAACAAACCACACGAATTTGCTGCCCTTCCTGGTAGTTCCAGATTGGCCAAGCATCCATTGATGGTGCAATATCTTTTTTCCCTCCCTGGCCAGACTCCAAAAGCGACCAGGCATCTTGAGCATTTCCACCATCTTTAAGCGGATAAGTACCCAGGTAAGCCATTGGCTTGTTAGACCAAAGCGCCTGGCGGAAATATCCGCGTGGCTTAACGAAACTAGCAAAATCAACCAAACCCGAATAAAAACCACGGGCAGGCCAGCGACCAGATTCGCCAAGGTAATCGATACCCGTCCATAAAAACTGACCGAAAATATGTTCGTTATCACGAACGGCTTTCCAGGCTTCAAAATCATGTCGGTTTTCGCTACCAAAAAGAACACGTTTTGGATAGCGTTGGTGATCGGTTTGGTAACGGCTTTCGGTATAATTGTATCCTGCAATATCAAGCGCTCCAGGATATTCGGTTTCGTTAGACATTGCTACGCCAGCCAAACCCGCCGTAACCGGACGATATGGATCGTATTTTTTAACCACCGCAACAAGCTTTTTAGCAATATCACCCAGATGCATCGCGTTCGGCGCATCTTTTTTGTAGCCTCCAAAAATTGGCTGTGTAAATCCACCTTCTTTTGCACCAGCTAAAATTGGGTGAGAATATGGATCGTTAGGGTAATCAACCTCGTTACCGATACTCCATGCGAAGATAGAAAGGTGATTCCGATCGCGTTTTACCATATCTGCCAAATCTCTTTCGCCCCATTCTTTAAAATAATCAAAAGAACCCTGGAAACCTGGAGTACCGACATTCCAGCCCTGCAACCATTTTCTCTTGGCGAATTCCCACTCGTCAAAAGCTTCATTCAAAACCAGAATACCTAGCTCATCACATAACGCGTAAAGCGATGAAGCCTGCGGATTGTGACTGGTACGAATGGCGTTTACGCCGAGACCTTTTAAAGTTTGCAACCTGCGTCGCCAAACTTCGGGGTAAACTTCTGAACCTAAAACACCTGAATCGTGATGCAGACAAACACCTTTTACCTTAAGTGCCTTACCATTTAGCGTCATGCCATGATCAGGATTAAAACGAATATCTCTAAAGCCAGTGATAGTACTGGTTTGGTCTATTGTTTTACCATCCTGAACTACCCTGGTTCGAAGAGTGTACAGGTTTGGTTCATCGATACTCCATAATTTTGGCTGATTAACTTTCAAATCAACCGAAAGTTCGAGGTTGGATTGTCCCGTTAAATTTGCCCTTGCTTCTTTTTTAGCCACCACTGCACCGCTCTGGTTAAGCAACTCATTAATCACGGTAACTTTGACCGCTGTTGGCATTTCGTTGTTCAACGTGGTTTGTACTTTCAAATTTCCGTTAGCGCCTTGCACAGTGGCGAAGGCATAAACGCCCCATTGTGCTAAATGAACTGGATTAGCTTTTACCAACCATACATCGCGATAAATGCCAGAGCCGGTGTACCAGCGAGAGTCGGCATCTTGTGTATGATCTACCTTTACCTGAATTTTATTTTCCTGGCCGAATTTTAAAAACGGCGTTATTTCGTATGCGAATGAAATATAGCCGTTAGGACGTTTACCAACTGATTGTCCGTTGATAAAAACTTCGTTTCGATTGTAAACCCCCTCAAAATAGATGAAAAACTTTTTCCCCTGATCTTCTTTGGCAATGGTAACTTGTTTCTGATACCAGCCCAAGCCTCCTGGGAGATAACCGGTAGCACTGGCCAACGTTGGGCTTAATGGTTGTTTAATGCTCCAATCGTGAGGCAGCTGTACGTTTTTCCAGGATTTGCCATTGTCTTCCAAGGCTGCTTTTTCATCAATGTTTCCAAGATGAAACCTCCAGTTATCATTAATTTTTTCGGCTTTTCCGAAACCTGGCTGGGCAAAAGTATTCAGGCTCAACAGGATTGCAGCCAGAAAAAAAATGGTATATTTTCTCATTCGTATCATTCTTAATTATAGTGTAGGATTAAATGGCACAATATTTCCTTCTCCATCAAAATACATCTGATCGATGCAAACTTCACGGTTAAAACCAGCTGCATCGCCCATTGTGATCCCATTTGGATAATTAAATCGATGGTAAACGATATACCATTCATCTTTTCCAGGCACCTGAAGCACCGAGTTATGACCAGTACCGTAAATACCTTTTGATGGATCTTTCTGTAGAATCAGATTGTTTTCTTTGATCTCGATAGGTCCAAGTGGAGACTTAGATATTCCGTAACGAACACGGTAATTTTCACTTCGCGTATCATCTTCTGACCACATAAAATAGTATGTTCCTTTTCTAAAAAATACATAACAACCTTCCCTAAAAGTCTTATCAGTGTTTAAGGTTTTAATGCTGTTGGGCTTCAACGAAATCATGTCATCGTTAAGTTCTGCTACAGCCAGGTAGCCATTTCCCCAGTACAAATAACTTTGTTTCGTTTTTGGATCGGTAAATACCGCCGGATCGATCTCCTGACCACGTTTAATGCCATCCGGCTTGAAGTTTACCAATGGTTTTCCAGAATCTTTAAACGGTCCAGCAGGATGATCGGCAACGGCAACACCAATTTTTTGCGCAGCGGTAAAGTAGTAGTAGTATTTATATTTTCCTTTCACTTTTTTCTCGGCTATTGTTGGCGCCCAGGCATTTCGGTCTGCCCAACTCACATCTTTCTTCAAATCTAAAATAACGCCTTCATCTGTCCAGGTTTTTAAATCAGGAGAAGAAAAAGTTTTGAAATAAGAACCGCCCCATCCATCAAAACCATCGCTGGTTGGATAGATGTAATATTTTTTTGTCTGGTTGGAGTAAATCACATCTGGATCAGCATAAAAACCATCTAATACCGGATTTTTACGAAAAGCCAATTCCATTCCTTTAGGTGTTCCCCAACGGGCAGTAACATTAAGCATTTCCTGACGTGCAAGTGGAATAATGGTACCATGTCTTGGATGGAAATCCATCGTTACTTCATGATCGATTACTTTAAACTTATCCAAATCTAAACTTTCGCAGAACTGATATTTCCCTTTTCCGTAAACATCATACATCAAAATATATTTATCAGAATTGTTTAGTTTAAAAACGCCCGAACCTTCAACAGCATCTCTGGTTTGCTGTTTGTATCCATCCTGCTCAATCCATTTCCCGCTCGTTAACGAATCGGTGATGGCCAATTTTATCCCGTTTCCATTCCCTTCAGTTTTGTAAAAGAGATAAAATAAACCATTTTTATTGGTGATGTCTCCATCGATACAAGACTTACCATTTTTCGGCGTGAAGAGCACTTTTGGTTCTGAAGTGAAGCCATTAAAATCATCATTGGCATAGGCATAGTAAATGATATCAGGTCCTTGATCGTGTTTCATAGACCAGTAAACCATATATTTTTCTTTTGATGGATCGTAAATGGTTTGTGGGGCCCAAACCCGTTTTAAATTTTCCTGTCCTTTATAAAGTTGCTGAATATTAACAATGGAATGTTTCCAGTTCACCAAATCAGTTGATTTAAGCATCACCATTGCCCGGTTAGAATCCCAACCTTTTGAAGAAGTCATATCGGTAAGCACCATATAAAAGGTTTTACCATCTACGCCGCGAAGAATATGAGGATCTCGGATTCCACCAGTGGAACTGATTTTATCAGAAGCTAGCACCGGTTGATTATTGTTTAAAGCTTTATAGTTATATCCATCGGTACTGATGGCATAACAAAGTGCTTCATCGTTTACGGCGTTGCCTTTAAAATACACAAACAAATAACCTGCATAATCTTTATCGGCAGGCCCTGCCTTGTACTGTTGACTAAAAAGATTGAATGGTGAAAAAAGCTGCAGCAGCGCAATAAGGAAGATTCGGAATTGTAGTTTGTGGGATATCATCAATTTTTCAATAGAAAGTGCTGAAAATACAAGGAGGCGTATTTCCAGCACTTAATTTAATTTATTTTAAACTAATTTTTTGTACCGGCGAATAAATATATTCTCCAGCCGAGGTAGATTTAACCCCTACTCTGGCATAAACAAAGTCGAGATTTTTTAAATTATCAGGCAAAGCGCCTGAAGAAATTTGCAATTGCTGTCCTAAAACTACATTGCCTAAACTGGCATCTACCCTTACCTCGCGTTGTACCTGATCGGTTAAAATAGACTTGCCCAGATATAGGCGTACAAAATCTAGATTGGCTGTAGGCACCACCTTATTCACGACTAATTTTGCAACAATACTGGTTCCTGATCTCTCAAAAGATTCTCCTGTTATGGTAAAATATGGCGTTACCGGAACATCAAGATTCATATTTGCAGTCAGGTTAACGCGAACAGTATCTGTTGCCTGTTGCAACCATGGCGCATCTGCCCGGCGTACAAATTTGTATTGGCCTGCAAAAAGTTTAGCAGAAAAGCTTCCATCCTGTTGCATGTAAACCGTAATGGGAGAACGCAGCGGAAAGCCATCTTGCCAAAGTTCGAGCTGTGGTCCATTATTTCTCACACTAAGTGCACTACCTTGATAAACCACACGACCCGATAAGGTAAGCTCTGGCGCATCGAAATTATCGTATCCGCAGCCCGACAGAAACAGGCTGGCAGCTGCTGTAAATATGATTAAAAATTTTAGTTTCATAATTTGTGTTATTGGAAAGGATTTCTAACAATTTTTGGATTGTTGTTTAAAACATCTTGTGCAATTGATGAATAATAATTCGTCATACGGAAAAACCTTGCCCGTCTGAAACGTGTTGGTCGTACTCTTGCGTAGATGTATTTGCCATTATCTGGATGCCCAGGACGTATAACCCGGTAAGAATACAAGCCCATAACCACTGCATTTGGATCAGTTTCTGAGCCATCCCAAACCAGGTGGGCAATACGCCATCTTTTCAAATCAAAATAACGGTGATCTTCAAAAGCAAGCTCTACACGGCGTTCGTTACGGATGATGTTATTGGTTAATGCGCTAAGGCTATTTGCTGGAAAACCAGCTCTTGCCCTGATGGAGTTTACATATCCTAGGGCTTCTGGTCTGCCTAATTCAAAAGCAGCTTCTGCAGCGTTCAAGTAAATTTCGCCCAGGCGAAACAATGGCCACCAATTTGCTGCAGATGTGCCTCTTGTACTTGCAGCTGGCGCATCGCTAACCATTTTGCGAATATAAAATCCTGTATTACTTACATCAACAGCGTCATCTTTCGGCCCGTCAAACCCTGTCCAGGTTTGGCCATCGGTATAGTTTTTACCCAGCTCGGCCGAAGTAGATAGTTGATAGGAAGTGTTATTCCAAACAGCAACACCTGCCTGTAACCTTACCGGACTGCTTTTAAATGTAGTACCCGGGTAAATTACTGTTCCAAATAAACGGGCATCTTTTCCAGCAAAAATTTCCATCGGGTTACTGTAAGCGATGTAGTTACCATTTGCATCCTTATCACGTAAAGTTCCTCTGGTTCCGTCTAGATAATCAAAACTTTCTACCAAACTTAATGAAGGCGATATTGCAGATGAAGCCTCATTATCTTCAGTCATGCTTTTCACAATATTATCGTAAGTAAAACGATGCACTTTTAAACCAACGGCAAAGTCTTTAGCAAAAATTACCTCACTACCGGTTTTTTTATTCAGCATGTCATAAAAATTGCCGCCCTTATCTGCGTTTTCATTAAACAAAGCAAAAGGACCGCTCATGATTTCTTTTGAGGCCGTTAACGATTTGTTGTAATAATCTGTAGCCATAGCAGCTGGAATGCCAACTTCGCCACCAGGAGTACTAATTGGCGCAGCCATCAAGCTGTTGTACTTTGCAATCGACGCCGCATATAACATCGCTCTGCTTTCTAGCGCCAGCGCAGTATATTTGTTTGCCCGAGTTTTGATCCCATTATTGGTGGCCAGATCATTTTTAATCGCTTCCATTTCGCTGTAAATGAAATCGTAAACTTCATGTTCTTTAGCTCTTGGTGTTTGTAAAGGCGTCGGGTCACCACTAAAATCGTAAATCAGCTGTCTGGTAACCAAAGGCACTCCACCCATCCGCTTCACCATCTCGAAATAAACAAAAGCCCGCATGAAGCGCATTTCTGCTTTGAAAAGGTTTTTCTGCTCAGGAGTAAGTTTGATACTGAACTGCTCTATGCTTTCAAGCGAAAGGTTCAAATCACGAATGAGACCATAATCCCAGTAGCGGCCATAATCACTTCCGTACTGAAAATCATTTTTTCCATTCTGATCTCGTGTCCCAGACCACATAGCATCGTCAATTTCGGTCATACCGCCAGTGTTAAACACTCCATGTAAGGATGGTAGACGATCGTAATAATTGGCCAATTGCGACGTAACGAGTTTAGGGTCGTTCCACAATTGTTCATCGGTGATGGTTGTTTTAGATTCGCGTTGAAACCATTCATCGTGCTTGCAGCTGCTAAGCCATAAGCAGGAAACCACAATACCTATATATAATTTTTTCATTTTTTTGCTTTGTTAAAAGGTTACATTAAAACCAGCCATAAATACTCTTTGCTGAGGATAAACTACCGCTGCTGCTGCTTCAATTTCCGGATCAATCTGGTAATCTTTCACATTATCGAAAGAAATCAGGTTTGAGCCATTTACATAAACGCGGATTTTTTGCGCTTTAATTTTCTGCGAAATTGTTTGAGGCAGTGTGTAAGCCAATTCTAAATTCCGCACCCGTAAATACCGTACATTAGTTAACCAGAAATCGCTATTTCTACCATTCGGACCACTATTTCCGTTACGTATTGCAGGATAGTATCCCGGAATCCATTTACTGTTTCTGTCGTAAGGATCTTCGCGGTGCCATCTATCTTCTAATAAATAGGCAGGTGAGTTACCTCCACCATGGAAAGCGTTTCTTAATTCATAATCCTGGTTCCACGACTGCATGCCGCCCCCAGCAAAATCAACATTCAAATCAATTCCTTTGTAGTTTAAGCCGATTCTTCCACCAAAGGTGATCATTGGTGCCCATCCTGTTGGATAACCAATCGGACGTTCATCCATATCGTTGATTATTCCATCACCGTTAACATCTTTGTAAATAAGATCGCCCGGTAATTGGTTTCTATTGTTATTACCATCATTATTAACCGGATAGTTGCGAATTTCTTCTTCTGATTGGAAACGACCAATTACCTGGTAGCCCCACCATACACCACCCCAACGATCTTCAGCAGAGTTTCTATATTCATTTAACGAGTTACTAAAACGTGGTTTGTACGATTCAAGGTTTTTGAATCTCGAAAAAGTAACATTACCACTCACAACATAATTTAAATCGCCAACTTTACTGCTGTAGGTAATGATACCCTCTGCACCGTAGTAGCCATTTTTACCTAAATTTTCGTTTGGCAACTCATAACCTACTTCACTTGGCAATAAAACATCATATTTTTTTCCAGGAAATCCGGTACGGATAATTTTAAACGCATCAGCAGTTATGGTTAACTTGTTATCGAACATCCCTACATCGATACCGATATTATAGTTGGTGTTCTTCACCCATGATAAATTTCTTATTGGAAGCGATTTCGGGCGGATACCTGGATAAAAAGTACCATTCAAAATAGCGCTTCCCGAACCGAAGTTGTAACCAGACAAATAATCAAGCATTCCAACACCCTCTTCTAAACCTGTCTGACCAACAGATGCTCTCAATTTTAAATCGTTAACTACATTTTTTATTGATTTGAAAAACGGCTCATCAGAAATTCTCCATCCTAAACTGGCGCCAGGAAAAAGACCCCATTCTTTACCTTCATAGTACAAATAAGATCCATCATAACGACCCAAAACCTCAACAAGGTACTTGCCTTTGTAGTTGTAATTGAAACGACCAATAAAACCTGCTCTCGCCTCGTATGACCATCCATCAGCAATGCTGTTTAATTCTGCAACCTGATTAACCAAAGGAATGTAGTTGTTGGTTGGATTTGAACCAATCGCATTGTAAGTTCTGTCCCAGTCAGAACGTTCGTAACCCGCCATTACCGAGAAATTATGATCTCCAATTTGTTTGGTATAATCTAACTGAAATTGGGCGAAACGTGATACTGCAACGCGGTCAGTTTTATATCTCCAACCAGAGTTGGTTCCATTACTTCGAACATAGTTGTTGTTTTCGTAGCGATATACATCATAAGTATACTGAAAGCCATCAAACTTATTGTTGGTGTAATTGTAGGATACCGTTCCTTTAGCAGATAAACCAAACTTAGTTTTGTAAGATGTAGTTAAATTCACGTTTCCACTTAAGTACTTATTGTCTTTATAACCTGCAATATCTCTACTGAAAATGGCCGGATTATAGGCGAATTCATTTGTTTGATTTGGATAAAGTGGATTGTCGTTTGCATACGGACCAACAGTTGGTCTGTTTTTGAAGATTGCAAGTATTGATGAAAAGTATCCATCGCCGCCAGGCAAACCAACATCTTCGGTATTTTCTTGTCTGCCAGAAATTTGTGCTCCAACAGTTAGACCTTCTAAAATGGTCGCCTCCATGTTGGCTTGCAGATTGGTACGTTTGTAGTTAAAATCTTTAATTACGGCATCCTGCGTTAAGTGACCAACAGAAAGAAAATAATTTGATTTTTTGGCTCCGCCAGAAACGTTTGAATTGATGTAGCGTTGAGGGATATTTTTACGAAGTACAATGTCTTCATAATTGTAGCCCTGATAGCCCGGTAAAGTTCCGGCTTGCCATTTTGCCAACTCATCACGTGTATATACTTGCGTAGGATTACCGTTTGGATCATTCTGAGCCGCCTCAACCAATCCTCGGGTATATTGCGCTGCGTTGGCCATGGTAGGAAAACGCGTTAAGTTTTGCCAGCCTTGATAGCCGTTAATGTTAATTTTGGCTACTTCATTTCTCGAGCCCTTTTTTGTAGTGATTAGCACTACACCTTTTGCGGCACGAAAGCCATAAACAGCTGCTGCAGCATCTTTTAAAATAGAAATACTTTCAATATCTTCCAGGTTTAAAGCGTTAAAAATATCGGCACCAGATGCATTCTGGGTACCAACCCAATCCGTACCACCTTCACCGCCATAAGCTACCCCATCAATTACATACAATGGGTTACCCATATTCCGGATTTCGATACTTGCGCCTCTGCCCGGACGAGCATCTTTTGCCCGGACCGATACACCTTGTACTTTTCCGGCAAGCGCACCAGCAGCAGTGGTAGAAGAAGTACGCACAATATCTTCAGCTTTAATATTACTTACCGCACCTGTAATGTTCCGTTTAGATTGTTTACCGTAACCCACTACAACAACCTCATCCAAACCCTGATCATCGCTTTGCAAAACAATATTTAATTGCATTTTGTCGGTTAGCGTGATGCGTTGATTTTTGTACCCGATGTATGTTACCAGTAAGGTACCTTTGGTTGCCGTAAGCTGGAACCGGCCATCGGCATCTGTAGTTGTGATTTCTCTCGGAACAGAACCTTCTACCAAAATAGTTACTCCCGGAAGAGGCTCATTTTGTTCGGTTAGTACTTGTCCGGAAATCTTACGTTGTGCAAATGAATATGTGGGAATACCCCATAACATTACGCAGAAAAAGAAAATTTTCAGGATTCTCATATTATATTTGGTTTAAAGTATAAGCGTTTCGAATAGCGATTATTCGTCCGATTACAGTTGATGACATTCGAATTCGTTTCGAGAAACGATCAAATTAATTTCTTTCGTTTTGATAATCCCTTGGGAAATATCAACTCAAAAAAGGTGAGTTAGCCTCGTAAGTTGTGGAGGGTAGCTGCTCATCAATGAAAGGATTTATAATTGGTTTTCGAAATCAAACTTAACTGATTTAATCAGGCACGGACATACACATATCCGTCAATTAACATTTAATTTTTCGTCAAAAGGAGTCAAAATGCGCCGTATAGGCTGTTTTAGCAATATTTATAAATAAAGTTTGCTTTAGATTCTCGGATTAGTTTTTATAGTGAAGCAAATGTGATAAAAGGGTTTTATCACATTTGATGACAGATCGATTTCTGGAGTTTACTTACGTATTGACCTGTCGTTAATACATTTTTGGTTACAAGATCAGTTAATTGTATAGCTGCGTAATATTCCTTTGCGAAGCATCCTCTCAAACCAAAGCTCGTTTACAAAAAAAAGGCAGGTTATTTTTGTAGATAACCTGCCTTGTTCTTAATAGAAACGGTACTTTAAAAATTCTATCGCCTTATCTTTTTCACTTTCTGAAATTCGATGATCCCAATATAAGATAGTGAATAAGAGTATTTATGGATTCACATCCAATTTTTTTCCTGCAAGGTCTTCCCATCGGTAAAAATGGAAGGTTTTATCATCGCTCATTGCCACCAAAAGCCCATGTTTAAAATCGGCATTCAATGGTACTGAAACTATATCAATTCCATCAGTTTGATTTGCAGCATATTTAATGGTGGCTATTAGCGGATGTTTATTCACAGCGCCAGCCTGACCGGTCCTGTTGTACACTTTTAATTGTCTGACACCTTGATCTGAAACTAAAATATAGCCATTGTTCCCTTTGGTTTTATAAATCGCAATCCCTTCATTGTCCACAGCAAAATCGCCCTGTCCAAATAGGGAAAGCTCCTGATTTCCTTTGGCTGGATCAGCATAATACTTACGCACACCAAACTGCTCATCGCAATAATAAATATATCCAAGTTCGTTATCTACCGCAATGGCCTCAATTTCTTTCTTACCACTGTACTTTCCAAACTTTCTTACCAAGCTTGCTTTTACTATTCCTTTACCATTATCTGATAACAAATACTGCCACAAATAACCGCCCTCTTTTGGCCCTGATTTGCGGCCAACAACAGCATAAATTTTCCCGTCAGCGCTAGTATACATTGCAATACCCATTAAATCCCTGAACTCAGCCTGGGTTTCTCCTTCGAAAACAGGTATTCCTCCACCATCAACCGGTTTCATATCTGGAAGACTGTAAATTCTCAGCTTATGTGTATAACGCTCTGTAGTTATCGCGATATCAGTTTTTTTCCCACCGAGATCAAGTCCGTAAGCAATATCTACATTATCAGGTCTTTTTAACCCTTTAACAGTTTTTGCAGGGATAATTTTTCCCTTGAGGTCAAAAACGTATAAGCCCCCTTTGGTATCTTTATCTGTTCCAATAACTAACGATTGCGCCGGGTCTTTCGCATTCACCCAGATCGCAGGATCGTCGGTATCAAAATCAACAGGATCGGATATATATAGCGGCTTTACTGCATCCTGATCTACCTGTTGGGCGGTTCCGTTACAAGAAAGGATCAGGCATAAAAGGCCTGCTGTAGCAACATTTATGATATTCGTTTTCTTCATATTAATTTTTAGTTCCATATGCGCCAACAAAGGTAGATGGTGCTGGTGAAATGTAAGTGATACCGTTTTTCATTACGATACCTGCCGCATGATGACGGGTGAAATTGGTAATGCCTTTAGCCAATGCCGGCGAATTACCTTGCAGGTGAAAATCCCATGAGGTATTGAAATCAGCATTGTTCACCGCCGTATTTAGCGGATAGTTTACAAATTTGGGATCATTTTCTCCCGCCACTTTACTAATTACATCATTTTTTCCGCCTATCACATCATTACTCCCAGGCTGAAACTGATTAACCGTTACCTGATCAAAACCATAATACCAGTTATTGCTGTAAGCAGAGCGGGCATCCTCAGGTTTTTTAGGATCTCTTTTTATCCCAAAACGGGTATTGGCAAAAAGGTTATTGTACAAATCAGCACGAACGGTGCTTTCCACCCAAACAGAACCGCCTTTGGCTGTTGGTCTTCTCCAGCCTGTATTTACCAAAGTATTATTGTAAATGATAATATAGGTTTGTGGCGTCTTATCTCCGGTATTCGAAAGTTTCAGTGCATTGGTATTTGTACTATAAACCAGATTATAAGCGATATCGGCTAAACAACCAGATTTGAAATTCATCGCTTCGCCACCGGTAACACCTGTGGTGTAGAATACGTTATTCGCGAAAATGATTTTGCCGCCCTCGATGTAAGTGCAATCTTCCTGAAGATTTCTGAACACCGTATTTTGCACCACTAGCTTTCCTTTTGCATTCGAGAACCATAATGCTGGTAAATTTTCTCCGGCAACTGCCTTGTATAATCCCATTTTTACTGATGTTGATGCATCAGAAGTGGTTGAACCTGCATATTCAATAACGGCGTGATCCAACACCAGCTCCTCGCAGGTTGGGCCTGCCAAAATACCTCCCCATAGTTTACCAAATTTCTTCTGTGCAGTTTTGTAAAATTCATTCACAGTAAACTTAATTGGATTTTCGGCAGTGCCTAAGGCGTACAAATTACCTTTCACTATAATTTCCGGCTTAGCAAGGGTATCCATTAATACCGTTACCCCCTCTTCAATGGTGAGCGATTTGCCTTCCGGGATAACGATATCACCCTTAATTACCTGGGTACTTCCTTTTGCCCATACACCTGAAACTTCTCCAATCGCCGAACCATCTACAACTGTAGTATCCACATCGATATTTGCTTTTTCGCAGCCGGCAAGTGCCAGCAGGGCAAGCATTAGCAATTTAAAAATCTGATTTGATTTCATGTTTTTATTTTTAAAAATTTAGCTTAATTAAACTTGTATCTAAAGCCGATCAGATAATTCTGTCCGTAATAATCACTTCTCACCAAAGTGTTTCCATTCTTTACCAAATTTTCATTGATCTTGTTATTCTCAGGATTGGTTCCTTTGATAAATAGCTTCGTTGGTGTATTTAAGATATTGTTTGCCTTTACGAAAACACTAATGCCGCTTTTAAATCTTTTCTCGGCCGAAGCATCCATCTGAATGAAGCCTTTTTGCCATAAATCATTGTTTAAAAATTGAGAAACCGTGTTAATCCGCGGACCTGTGTAAGCTCCGGCAATCTGCGCATCCCAGCCTTTTTTGGTATCCTTAAATAGTAAAGAAGCATTGGCAATATGTTCAGATTGCCCATATAGTGGACGTTTCTGGTCAACCGAAAGTGCCTGTATATCGCCAGTAGTAGGGTTGATGGTTCTGGTTGTTTTTGGTGTGGTAATGCTTGAATGGGTATAAGTGTAATTTGCCTTTACCCCTATTTTACTGAAGTATTTGATATAATCTACCTCTGCTCCATAGTTTTTAGCGGTTCCAAAATTGCCAGGAGTGTAATAAATGTCCTGTCCACGAACAGCATCTGCCCGGAAGGTATATTCAATCGGGTTTTTTATCCGTTTGTAGAATGCTCCTACAAGTAATTGTTCTGATGCACCCGGAAAAAGTTCGTAACGTAAGTCAAAGTTATCGGCAAGCGCACGTTGTAAATCAGGGTTTCCACGTTCCTGAAATTCCTCGTTTACTACTTTGCCTGGCACAATTTCGTAAAAGCCTGGGCGATTAAGCGCTTTATAATATGAAGCATGCAACTGTGCCTTATCTGTTAAGAAATATTTAGCTGTTAAGCTAGGCAACACATCTGTATAAACCTGTTGCCCTTTTGGAAAAGTCTCGCCGGCAGGGAAAAGCAGATTATAGCCTTGATTAGTGTGTTCTACCCTTGCACCTCCAGTAACTTCTAACTTAGCGGCTGTATACTTAAACATGCCATAACCTGCTGAAATTTTTTCGGTTGCATCATAAGTAAGTGGATTGGCCACAGCACCTGTTGGGTTGCTGACCACTAAATTAAGCTCGGTGTAGTTTTGATAATCAACACCGTAAACCTTACTTGCATCGGCAGCATTTGGGGCCAAAGTGTAATTATTGAAAAAGCTACTTCTCTGTTTGTCCCGGTATAAACCACCAGCCATAACTTCTAATTTGTCAGCACCGATATCAAAACGGTAGCCTAAGTCCAGGTATCCTGCTAAATCCTCGTCGGTATTGCGTTCCCATCTGCGATTTACAGGCGAGGTATTCACCAAACTCAAACGGCGGCTCTGGAAATTTTGCTGTATGCCGTTTAAACTGATACTGGTATTTTCCGGTACATCATTTTTTGCAGACGAATAAACCGCTGACCATTGCACTTTAAATTTCTCATCAAAAAATTTATGGTCGCCGTGAAGTGTACTGTTATAAATTTGTTGCTCGGTTAAACGGCTACGGGTATTGTAAACCAGTTCGGCATTTCCTACAGTTGGATTGTAAACACCATTATAGGTTGTGGTCACTGCATCTCTAAGCTGCTGGTTTTTCAAATTAACGTACACATTGTAAAGACTTAACTGGTGATTTTTGTTGAAAACATAGTCGACTTTTCCATGTAAACCGGTGCGTTGCTGCTGTTCTGAGAATTCTCTGTAGCTTTTATTGGTAATCACTGCAAAGGCGTCGGTCCCGTTTACGGCTGTATTATAAAAAGTGCTGTTGCTTCCGCGGTAGGTATTTTGATAACTTCCAGCCAGTACCACACCCAGCTTATTGTCTAAAAATCTCTGGCTTAACGATAGGCTACCAATTAAATTAGGTGCCGGGTTTTTGTATTTATAATCCAGTGTAGCCTTTGTAAAATCGTTTTGGGTAGCGTTATAATTTTTTCCGTTCAATTCATATGGAGATTTATAATTGATATCTGATGAATTAAAGCTGGCAAATTTTCTGTCGATAAATAGTTGGCTATAGCCAGATGAAACGTTGGCATTCAATTGAAATTTACCAGGTGCGTTTTTCATCACCATGTTAATACCGCCACCAATTGCATCTCCTTCTAGGTTTGGGGTTAAGGTTTTGTAAATCTCCAAACGATCAAGCAAATCTGAAGGAAACAAATCAAGAGGCACATAACGGTATTTATTGTCCGGACTTGGAATCTTCACGCCATTTACCAAAGTGTAGTTATACCGCTTGTCCATCCCGCGAAGGATGGCATACTGCCCATCTCCATTACTGTTCCGTTCAATGGAAACGCCAGAAACCCGTTGCATCACATTCGCCACTGTTAAATCAGGCGAGATCTCAATTGCTCTACCAGAAACAATATTCATGATCTGAGTTGCGTTCTTTTCTAATCTACGGGCGCCCTGATCGGTAGAACTAACTACATTGGATTTAATGGTCACATCGTCAAGGGCTTTTGAATCGCTTTCCATATAGAACTTCAAATGCTCATTATCTTCTTTCTCCACCATAATTGTTTTCGTGATGGTTTGATAGGTGATGTAACTGACGCTAATTTTAGCCGAACCCGTTACCATGCCTTTAAACTCAAATGTTCCATCCAAACCGGTGTTGGTTACGCGTCTTGGGTTTTCAAGCACTACTGTGGCACCAACTATCGCTTCTCCGGTTTGCTTATCATAAACGTGCCCTTTTATTTTAGTTGCCTGAGCGGTGCCGGCACAAATAAGGAGTAAAAACAGAATTCGTAAAAGTTTATTCATTTGTTTGGTCAAGTGTTTTTATTCTTGACGGAGCAAAGGTGTGTACACACTTCGATACAGAAAAACTTTCGGGGTTACATAAAGGCAACACCGTTAACAAGAGCGTATATAAAAAAGCAACAAAATAACATAAATAACTGTTAATCAGATACATAATACTAACCCAAAACGCCGTTATGCTTTTATTACCGTTACATTAACAAATTGTTAAGCAGAGAAAATCACCTAAAAAACAAAATTTTCAGACCATTGATGTAACGATTAAAGCGCCTGGATAAATGCCGATAAATTATCGCCCTGCGCCAGACTTAGTTTTTTTCTCAACCGATATCTCGAAACTCGTAAGCTATCGGTGGAAATACCCAGTAAGCTGGCTACATCAGCCGAATCCAGATTCATTCTCAGCAAGGCAATTAAACGCATATCGGCTGAAGTAAGTTCATGGCTAAACTTTTTTAAGTTTTCCAGAAACTGATGATGAACCTGCTCAAAAGCTACCGTAAATTCCTTCCAGTTTCTTTCATGATTGAAGCTTTGGTTAATTTCAGTCAGGATCTGGTTCATCTGTTTTTTCTGATCTCGTTTATCGTCTTTTACCATCGTCTGCAAGGTATTGCGAAGGTTATCGAGGAACTGATTATTTTTTATCAGGTTTAGAGTATGCGTAGATAGCTCCCTGCTTTTCACTTCCAGTTGCTGTTTTAAATTTTGCTCTTCCAGCTGAAGATTTTTAAGTTCAAGGCTGGTCAAATCGTGCTCAATTTGATTTTGCCTGGCTAGCATTTTCTGATCTTTTAATTTAAAGCGTTGCCTGCTAAAAATAACAAATCCAAGTACAATAAGTAACAGTATGACTACCGTTGCAGAAAAAGCAAGGATACGGTTGATCTTTTTATCAGCCTGCAATTGATTAATCTCATCCGATTTTTTATTGATATCATAAAGCACCTGTAAAAAAGCAACTTGTTTGGCACCATCTTCCGAATATAGGTCCAAAGTGTGCTTATAACCTAACTGAATGTAGTGGTAAGCGCTGTCCATTTGGTTTAACAACTCATACGCTTTGCCCATATCCCTGCAGCAAGAAGCCAGCTGATAAGCATTCCGCAACTTGCCGGCAAGTTGCATCGCCAACCTGGTTTCCACAATACTTTCCTTATATCGCCCGGTTTTGCGCAGGATATCTCCTAAGTTGTTAATCACTTCGATACTGCCCAATTCATTTCGATCCTGCTGATACAAACTGAGCGACTTTTTAAAGTGGCTACCAGCCAGATCATATTTTTCCAGGTCTTCATAAATGCTACCCAGATTTTCGTAAATCTTCGCAGAACCGCTGATGTCATTTGTCTTTTCAATGATTTTTAGTGCCAGTTTCTGGTAGATAAATGCGCTATCAAAGTTCCTACGCTTTTCATAAAGCTGGCCAATATGGCCATATACCGTTGCCTGACCTTTAGCATAATGCTGCTTTCTATAAATATTCAGCGCCAAGGTGTAATTCTTCATGGCTTTTTCTGGCTGCTTAAGATAATAATACAAGATACCCATATCACTCAGGTTATCTGCAAGTGATAAAGGTTTATTGTTGGTATTGAAGATTTTCTCTGCTTTTAAAAAGAAGTCCAATGCTTGCCGAAAATGCCCTTGTCGATAACATATCCTGCCCATTTGTTGTAAGCACTCTCCTTCCAAGATTACATCATGCTGCTCGATGGATTCAGCATATCTCTTTTTGAGTTCGGCAAGCGATTCAATTGGTTTTTGAGGAATGGTATCTCGGATGCTGTCGAATCCTACATCTTGCCCAAAAGCACCCAGCGAAAAACAGAGTAACAGGAGGAAGGTAGAAAAATAAATTTTCATGCTGATTGATTTTTCGACAAAGAACGATCAGCTGTGTTAAATTAAGATTAATAAGGAAAAGAAAATATGATTAAATGGAGCGATATTCGCTGTGAATATTGGAATCTGGTATCCAATCTACGAATATTGTTGTTGCCTGAGATAGATAGTTTACAATTGATGGAATCGCCGTAGAATTATTTTTTTTTAATGATTTATTGGCGCACTGCAGGTTAGTATCAAAGCAGCCAATAAATCATCATGTGCTTTTACTAATTTCGTCGTGCCTGCGCAACGATGTCTTGTGCTATTTTAGTTCCATATTGCTCAAACTTCACTTTATCTTCAGCATTCATTTTGATTTTTAAAGCCGCTATTTTCTCTTTCCATGGTGCAAATTTCTGAGCCATTTCTTTCCCTATCTGTTTCATTTTAGCCTGATCTCCATTAGCCAGCTTTGCTTTCTGCTGTGCTTCTTTCATGCCCTCTTTGAAATAAGTAAACCATTCTTGTGCTTCCATTTGAATTTCAGGTGAAGAAAATGTTGGCATGCCTTTCATCGCTTCATCTACATCTACTTTATTCGCCTCCAGTTCGGTGTTTGGGTTTTTTGGAGCGCTCTGCGGAGCTTTTTTATCATTATTACAAGCGCTTAATGCAACTACAGTGGCGAGCGAAAGAAAAATTTTGTTTACTGTTTTCATAATAAATAATCGATTAAAAGTTAGTATTTATGTTGATGAGTTGTGTGTGCTCAAGCTAAATCTGAGGCTAAAATCTACTTCTTTGAATTAAACTTCTCGTATTTCGCAATGCATTGTTCCTGATAGTCGAAATTAATGGCGTCGCCGAACGTCTCTAAATAAGTTTTCGGATAGGTAATTTCAGAATTTATCAATGTTGTTAATGTTTTACCTTTTACCTCTCTTTTAATCACTCCAACATATTTGTTGGTTAACAAATTGATGCTAGACTCAAAAAGCCCTTCATTGGGATGGTCTCTGCCGAGCACATCATCCGTTCTACGCATTTGCACCAGCTGCATTTTTTTAGCCGTTTTGCTATATAAAAAAACGCTGATGAAACCTGAACGGTCATAGTTGTTCCAAAATTCAAATCCGTTTCTGGTAGCCACCAAGGTATTACCAAAATTTAGGTAGTCAATAGGTTTGCTGATTACTATTTTATATTGCTGAGTTGATAACCGCAAAACCAATGCTTTCCGGTCACCATCAATACGGATAGTGTCTTTCTTTAAGTCACCATCAAAATCCTTCACAATTTTTCGGGTGCTTTGCGCAAAAACGGTCAATGTTAAAAACGTCGACAAAAACAAAAGAGCGTATTTCAGTTTTTTCATTAGCTACATAGATCTTGATTAAAGATGGAGATTATTATTTTCCATTTACGGAATGATTGGTATTTGACGTGTTTGGTTTATCATTCGATGCATATGGTATAATATTCGCGTCCAACTTTCTTCTTCGAGTGAACGAACCATACTCATAATTCCATTAATCAACCTAACCGTTAATGGGATTTTTACCCCTATTGATTTTCTTTATAAAATCATCTACATACATCAATTGACCTTAAATCCTTATCTTCATCCCAAATCATTCTTACAATATGAAACACATTAAATGGGGCATTATTGGTTGTGGCGATGTGACAGAAGTAAAAAGCGGACCTGCTTTTAATAAAGTTCCGAAGTCATCGCTGGTTGCGGTAATGCGAAGAGATGCCATAAAGGCTGCAGATTATGCCAAGCGGCATGGTGTAGCCAAATGGTACGACAATGCAACGGATTTAATTAACGACCCCGAAGTAGATGCCGTGTATATTGCTACTCCCCCACTTCAACATGAGGAATACACCATTCAGGCGCTTGCAGCTGGAAAACCTGTTTATGTAGAAAAACCAATGGCTATAAATGCGGAGGCCGCTAAAAGAATGGCTGCCGCTGCTGATCAATATGGCGTAAAATTAACCGTAGCACATTACCGTAGAGAACAGCCGCTCTTCTTAAAAATTAGATCTTTGTTAGCAGAGCATTCCATCGGTGATATCCGCTTTGTTAATTTGAAAATGCTACAACCTAAAAACAACGATTTAATTGCAAAGGCAGAAGACAATTGGCGCCTGAATCCTGCTGTTGCAGGAGGTGGATTATTCCATGATTTAGCGCCGCACCAACTCGACTTAATGCTTTACTATTTTGGCAACACCAAAAGTTTTCATGGCATTTCAGTTAATCAGTCTGGAGAAGAAAACGTAGATGATTTGGTTACCGGGCATATTTTATTCGAAAACGACATTGTATTTACTGGCGTTTGGTGTTTTACGGTTGCCAACGGAGCGAACGAAGACATCTGCGAAATTTATGGATCAAAAGGAAAGATAAGCTTCCCAATGTTTGGGCATGAGATAAATTTGACCATCAACGAAAAAACAGAAACACTGAAATTCGAAGCGCTTCAACATGTAGAGCAACCCATGATCGAAAAAGTCGTATCCTATTTTCTCGATCAAGCAGAAAACCCATGCAGTGCCCAAGAAGCCATCAAAACAATGGAACTGTTAGACGGATTTACATCGAAATAAAAATGAGCCATCGCCGTATCGATAGTATATCGCGGTATTTACACAAACACATTGTTTTATAAGCTGCCGATATTTAACTTTGTGCTACCAAACAGCTGCTAAAAGCTTGTTGCCACCCAATCATCCATCTATTATGAAAAAGTTATCTCTTATTTTATTCATCTGCATCACTGCTTACAAAGCAAAAAGCCAAACCTTAATTTTAGCTAAAGATGCAGCACAATATGTGGGTAAAAGTGTCAGCGTGTGTGATTCTGTGTACGGAACAAAAGCATTGGAAAAGTTAAGCCTGATAAATCTTGGCGGTGCTTACCCTAAAGAGCTGTTAACTATTGTGGTTAATAAAGAAGACCAAGCCAAATTTACTTCTGAACCGGCTTCGATGTTTATGGGCAACAATATCTGTGTAACGGGTGTGGTTACCGAATTTAAGGGCAAGTATCAAATCGTTGTTACTGAACCCAAGCAAATTGTTGTGAAGTAATTAATCAATGATAATGGGAATCACAGCCAATTTTGCAGCTTCAATAAATAAGGCGATTTGATTAATGCAAAGCAATAACTTTTCTTTAACCTCATGCTCCCAAAAGCGCATCACCGTATAACCTTTTGCGCTGAGCAGTTCGTTTACTTCTTGATCCCGTTGTATATTTCGTTCGATTTTTGGAATCCAAAACCCTTTATTGGTTTTAATTGCAGCTTTTCTATTCTCCCAATCGAAGCCATGCCAAAAATCACCATCAACAAAAATGGCCAATCGATATTTATTAATCACTATATCGGGCTTACCAGGAAAACTTTTGGGATGAATGCGAAAGCGGATGTGTTTTGCCCAAAGCGCTTTACGTAACAACAATTCTGGCAGGCTATTTTTCGCACCAATTTTCGCCATATTTTTGCTTCTGCCCGGCGTGGTGTAAAAACCTGCACTTTCTTCAAAGCGAGGAACTTTTATCGCTTCTTTATTGTTGTATGGCTTCCTATCCATAACTAATAAACTCATTTTTATAGGGTATTGTTTACTACAGCCGCTGCAAACAATCTCTTTACAGCATGTGTTTCTAATAAAATTCAGTTCCATGAAAAAGTTTATCTATTCATTCTTATCACTTATACTTGCAATAAGTACAAGCACTTTCGCTCAAGAACCGCAACAGGATACTACAAAACGATATATCAAAACGCCTACAGGATTTTTTATGGTGCTGCGCCAGGGTGATGATGTATTGGCACAATTGGAAAATTTTGCCCTCAAAGAAAACATCCCAAGTGCAAGTTATTCGGGAATGGGTTTCGTAAATGCGAAATTTGGTTTCTTCAACTTCAAAACGAAGGCATATGAGCCTAAAGAATTTGAGAGTGTAGAATTGGCAAACATGAGTGGCTCCATAGCCTGGCAAAATGGTAAACCTTCACTACATACTCATGGAACGGTAACTGGAAAAGATTTTAAAGCCTATGGCGGGCATTTGCTTTCTGCCACAGTAGGAACCGGATCGGTAGAAATAACTATCACTGTACACCAACAGAAATTAGAAAGAGTAAAAGAAGAAACCCTGGGTGCTAATGTTTTAAACCTGAGTAATTAACTTTTTGCATAAAAAATGTTTGGCAATCATTGGAAAATGATAGTTTTGAAACATTCAACCAATCTTAAATGCAATTAAAACGTAATACAGGTCTTATCATCTTATTTCTATTGATTCTAGCTTTCACCATTTTAAGTATTTTTATTGATCATAACCCCATATTGCCATTTGATACCCGGGCTTCTTTACTTATCCAGCAGTACCAAGCAGATTGGCTGGATAAGGTAATGCTCGCTATCAGCTTTTTTGGCGAATTGCCCTGGTCTTTGTTATCTGTTCTGGTGGTTGCGGCTATTTTCTACTGGCAAAAATATAAACGTGAAGGCTTGTATATTGCCTCTATTTTAGTGTCGGGGCTGATTATTCTGGCGATCAAAAATCTGATCAACCGCCCAAGGCCTACTGCATTCTATGTTCGTTTAGTGGAGGTAAATAGGTTTCAAAGTTACCCGAGTGGGCATGTGCTGTCTTACGTGCTATTTTTTGGTTTTCTGATTTTTTTGATGGACCGCCTGACTACTATTCCGAAAACTACTCGGAACGTTGTCACTTATCTTTCTGCATTTCTGATGATCTTTATTGCACCCTCGAGGATATATTTAGGTGCACATTGGTTTACTGATACATTAGGTGGATTTTTACTAGGCTTAATATGCCTGTTCCCATTGTGCTACTTCTATCTTAAAAAGGAAAACACAAATATAGACTCGAATTAGGCAGCTGATTCCAATTTTTCTTTTTTCCTTATCCTACTTAATGTTTCTATTCGCATTCCTAAATAGGTAGCTAAAAATTTGACTGGTATTCGGTTTTTCAGTCTTGGATTACCGAGCCTAAACTTATTGTATCTTACTTCTGCAGACGGTATTCTGCATAAAATAGAGCGCTCTTGCGACATGTTGAAATGAAGCGCAAGTAGCTTTCTTGCCAAAATATTCATTTCGGGATATTTCTTGTAAAGTGCATCGATAAAAGAATATTCTAAAACTAATAATTCAGAATTTTCTAGTGCTTGAAACTGTTCCTCATAAACGGATTGAGCCACTCCAGGATTACGAACGTGGCCTACTATGTTATTTTCATCAGTTATTACAGTAGTGATATCTTTTCCATTATCTAAAATAAATCCTCTAACAATACCTTTTAGGACAATAAAAATGCATTCCTCGCCAGTATTATTTATACTCGGAATCAGCTCATTTTTTTTGACAATAATTTGAAAGGTTTTTTTTCGAGCCAATGCAATTACCTTCTTACTAAGGGGATGAAGGCTATTTAAAAATTCAATTAAGCGCTCGCCGTCATCTTTAATATGGCTCATAAAAACAAAATTTAGAGTTAGGGGTAATTCTACTGCAATGTATTATTTGTAAGTAGATTTTCCAAACAAAATATGATGGCTTAAACTATTTTTAAGTAGATATTCTTGAAGATGAACATTTTGGAAAATTTTAATTCTTCCGTCAAAATCCAATGATTAAATTAATTTAACGCATTCCTTAAAATTTCTGATAATTTTACGGCATGATGAATCAAAAACCAAAGGCTTTTCTTTTCGACTTAAATGGCACTATGATAAATGACATGGAATTTCATAACCATGCATGGCATTCCATCCTAACAAAAGATTTGGGAGCGAGTATTACTTTCGAGGCTGTTAAGAAAGAGATGTATGGCAAAAATCAAGATCTTTTGGAGCGGGTTTTTGGGGTTGGTCACTTTTCGCAAGAACAAATCGACCAAATATCAATCGAAAAAGAACACCGTTATCAAGCCGCATACAAAAAACATTTAACATTGATTTCTGGCTTAGATCAGTTTTTAGAAAAGGCAAAAGAATCAGGAATATTGATGGCCATTGGCTCGGCAGCAATACCCTTTAACATTAATTTTGTGTTGGATAATTTGAATGTTCGATCGTATTTCTCAGCCATTGTGAGTGCAGAAGATGTTGAAAATAGCAAACCAGATCCAGAAACGTTTAGCAAATGCGCTGCGCTTTTAGGCGTCGCTGCTGAAGAATGTGTAGTTTTTGAAGATGCACCAAAAGGTGTAGAAGCTGCACAAAATGCAGGAATGAGTTGTGTGGTTTTGACCACAATGCATACCGCCGATGAATTTTCGGCATACAACAACATCATCGCGTATGTAGAAGATTATAATGATCCTGCTTTGCAGGATTTATTTTAAACAAAAAGAACTGCTTAATCGCAGTTCTTTTTGTTAGGTCTAATCATTAATTTGAAAATTTATAAATAGAACTCGTTTTGTAAACTTGCCCGGGTTTTAACACTGTTGAGGGAAAGCCTGGCTGATTTGGAGAATCAGGAAAATGTTGCGTTTCCATACAAAAGGCGGTTCTAAAATCGTCTTTACTTCCTCCTTTAAATTTATTTTTGCTTTGCATAAAATTACCACTGTAAAATTGTAACCCAGGTTCTTGCGTGTAAACATCCATTACAATTCCAGATTTATCGCCTTTTACACTTGCAGCCTGGAACATATTCATAGCCTCTGTTTTGTTGAGCACATAATTGTGGTCATATCCTTTGCCAAAAGTTAACTGCTCATTATTATCCTTAATTTTTGCACCAATTTTAGTGGCCGTAGTAAAATCAAATGGGGTATTTTTAACTTTTTCAATTTTCCCGGTCGGAATTAGTGTAGAATCAACAGGTGTATATTCATCGGCAAATATCTTAACCTCATGATTTAAAATATCACCACTCCCCTCACCATTTAAATTAAAAAATGCATGATTCGTTAAATTTAATACGGTAGTTTTATCGGTACTAGCCTGATAGTCCATCTTCAGTTCATTATCATCCGTTAAGGTATAAGTTACCGTTACTTTTAGGTTTCCAGGGAAATTTTCCTCACCATCTTTTGATAAATAATCGAACTGAATGGTGTGTTCGTTAATTTGCTTAGCGTCCCAAACTACATCCTGGTAACCCTTTTTACCGCCATGCAAAGTGTTTTGCCCGTTGTTCGTAAATAACTGATATTGTTTCCCATCCAAAGTAAATTTCCCTTTGGCTATTCTATTGCCAAATCGACCGATAGTGGCACCAAAATAGGGTTCGGTGGAGTTTTGATAGTCCGAAACACTCTTAAATCCTACCACTACGTCGACAATTTTTTTATCCTTATCAGGCATTAATAAACTCACTAGCCGCCCGCCATAATTGGTAAAAACAGCTTCTGCTTGGTTTTTGTTTTTTAAGGTATAAAGACCTGTCCTTTTACCATCAATTTCTTTTTGAAAAGAATCTGCAACTAATTTTACAACAGTAATTGAATCAGTAGTTTGTGTATTTTCTTTGCTGGATTTTCCGCTTTCAGACTGGCAGGAAGCTAAACCTAGTATAGAAAGAAAACATAGACCTGTATAAGATTTTATTTTCATCATTTATTAATATTGGGTTAGATAATGGGCTAATAGAAGCTTAATTAATATTTCTTTTATTACAAATAAAACGATTTAGATCTATATAGTGTGATCGTTTTTTGTATCTATTGTGATATAGAAAGAAGAAACATAATTCCCCTTTTAATGAAACCTGGTTTGTTTGCGAAACTTAATTATAAATTAAACTTAGATTCTGTTTATTATTGCCAATAACTTTAAAAATGATGAACAATATTGTATCAGATAATCGCTACGACAAAATGTTATATAATCGTTGCGGTAATAGCGGATTGAAACTACCTGCAATTTCCTTAGGGTTATGGCACAATTTCGGGCATGTTAATGTTTTCGAAAACAGCAAAGAGCTTATTTACACCGCTTTCAACAACGGCATTACACATTTTGACCTTGCGAACAATTACGGACCGCCGCCGGGATCAGCCGAAGAGGTTTTTGGTAAAATTCTTCATCAACACCTTAAAGGCTATCGCGATGAAATGGTAATCTCGAGTAAAGCCGGTTATCATATGTGGAATGGCCCCTATGGTGAATGGGGATCGAAAAAATATCTGGTTTCCAGCCTGGATCAAAGTTTAAAAAGAATGAAACTGGATTATGTGGATATTTTTTATCACCATCGCCCAGACCCTGAGACGCTATTGCAAGAAACCATGGACGCTTTAAGTTTGATGGTAAAACAAGGGAAGACCTTATATGTTGGCATCTCCAACTATAGTGCAGAAGAAGCTGCTGCTGCAATTAAAGTCCTAAAAGAAAACGGAACGCCTTGTCTCATTCATCAGCCGAAATATTCCATGTTTGAGCGCTGGGTAGAAAATAGTTTACTGGACGTATTGGAGGAAAATGGTGTAGGCTGTGTTCCTTTTTCACCTCTAGCACAAGGTTTATTAACCGATAAATATTTGCATGGTATTCCAGCCGATTCAAGGGTGGCCACAAGTGGGATTTTCTTAAAAGAAACCAATATTACTCCAGAAAAACTAGCAGTAGTTACTCAATTGAATGAGTTGGCAAAATCTCGTGGACAAAAACTTTCGCACATGGCACTTTCGTGGATCTTAAAAGATAAGCGGATTACCAGCGTTTTGATTGGCGCCAGCAAACCAGAACAAATAACAGATTCAATTAAAGCTTTGGACAACACTACATTTAGCGACGAAGAGATTAAATTAATTGATGAGATTTTGAAATAACTTTAACGAAAAAGCACCAAGTGATTTAATCAATTTGGTGCTTTTTTATGTTTTAGGTTATTTATTTTAAATCACCTGCAAAACAATTTTACCTCTCGCATGCCCATTTTCACTTTCGATATGTGCTTTTCTAGCATCGGTTAGCGTATAAATGGTTTCAATAATTGGCTTCACTTTTCCATTGTCTATCATTTCACCAATCTCCTTCAATTGATTGGCCGTAGATTGAGCAGTAAAACCAATGAGGTGCACTTTTTTCGCCTTGGCTTCAGCTACATATTCCGGTGCCAAAACAGTAACTAATCTGCCACCTTCTCTTAAGACATCGAGAGATTTCAGTTGCGTTTCTCCGCCAATCGTATCGAAAACAAGATCGATATCGCTTAACTCTTTTTCAAAGTCGTCCATGTTATAATCAATCACCTCATCGGCGCCCAATCGCTTTAAAAAATCGATATTATAATCAGAAGATGTTCCAATTACGTACGCCCCTATCGCTTTAGCAAATTGAACCGCATAGGTACCAACACCGCCAGCAGCTGCATGGATTAAAACTTTTTGCCCTTCTTTTAATAAACCGTGATCAAACAGACCTTGCCAGGCAGTTAAACCAGCCAGCGGAACTGCTGCTGCCTCGGTATGGCCAATACTTAAGGGCTTTATGCAAATGGTATTGGCTTTGACAACAGCATATTCTGCGTAGGTTCCATTTTTTGTTAAATCCGGCCTACCAAAAACCTCATCTCCTTTTCTAAATGTTCCCACTTTTTCGCCCAATTCTTCTACTACTCCAGAAAAATCCCAGCCAATGGTTAGCGGAAAGGTTGAAGGAAATTTTTCTTTGCTTAAACCGGCCCTGATTTTCCAGTCAACAGGATTAACACTTGTAGCATGAATTTTAACTAGTACTTCGTCTTTACCTGGCTTTGGTATGTCAACATCATCAATAGATAAAACTTCCGGACCACCAAATTCATGGATTCTAATCGCTTTCATAGGTTGTTATTTAATATGAGTTATTTGATTGCAATTCTGCAGGTTTTAAACTGCTGTAACATCTGGCAAAAAAACCTAATACGATTTCAGCCCTTATAATTCTAACAACCCAGTACAAAAAATTGTGTTCGATAATTTTTCTTTATCGTTTGGAAAGATCCTTTTTATCTAGACAAAGATTATTGCATGTCTTTAATTTTCGCCTTCAAAACTGCTGCAGCCTTGGTGTAACCACCTTCTGCACCATCAACAAAATGGATATGGTCATCTTCTAAATCGCGTACGTAGCATGACATTACCGATTCGCCGCTAACATAGATTCCGTATAAAATTTCGCCATTTTTTTCCAGGAGGTCTAATGCCTTTTCAAGCTTGGTCCGTTGCAGCTTAGTACCTGTAATTACTGTATTTAACCTTCCATCGATCACCAAGGTATCCGACATTTCGACCATTTGATTTAAATACTTTTTGCCGCTTTCTGTTCGAAAATAAATGTATCCATATGCGTTGATGAACCAGGTTTTAATAAGTTCGAAAAACTTTATTTCACCCAGCCGATGCCGCATTTCTCTACCCAGATTGTTGAAACTTGTTCTAAAAATCAGTTTAGGAATAGAAATAGGTTGGCGCTTTTCCGGAGTACCATAAATGATATCCAGCTGTCTTATCACATGGCTTAATACTTCCGCTTGCCGATTAAGGTTTTGTGCAACGGCGATCAAAGTAACTACCTCCTCACTATTTTCGGGTGGTTGAATTTTGTCCCAGCGACATTGCATCCCACTCAAATCCAGTTCTTCATCGAAAGCATCATCTTTGGCAAATAAGTAGTTTTCTCCTTTGATAATTTTTTCTGCATAATCCAATCCGTTTCCCAGAATGATGGGAATGGAGAAAACTTTCGAGATACTGTATCGGCTAATATTTAATAGATGGCCTAATTCGTATATTTCTTTAACCGGAACGATCCCCGCACGAAGATCTAAATTGAAATTTTGCAAGGTATTTCTTCTGTAAACCTGCAAGGCGCTCATTGCTTTATCTACAATAAGTGCAGGAACAATAAAAGTTGCGCCATCTCCACCAAAGAAAAATGGTATGGCAATATTTGCCTTAAAAGCGATATTGAGCACAGTAACAATGCTTCCGGTTGCAATAAGGTTTACATTTTCGTGCAAGCCAGCATTAACTGCTTGCGTAGAACTTTTAATATCAGTAATGATAATGTGCCAGTCAGTTGGAACTTCTTTAAATAAATCTTTTCTCAACAGAAGTTGATGCAGAGGCGTTTTGTGAATTTGAAGATTGGAATAAAAATGATCCTGATCGGTTGTTATCATAAAAACCAATATAGTGAGATAATTTACGAAACTGATGCAAAAGCATTTGAATATTTTACAGTTTACACAATCATCAAAATAGTATGTTGTTTGTGAAGATAAAAATAGTAGTGAAACTGCTTATTACAACTAATTTTTTCTATCTCTATAACCTTTCCGCTATGACCAAATTCATCAGCAATAAGATCGCCTATCTTAATATTTTCAAGCTGCAAAATGTTTATTGAAGCTCGTTTTAGGAGTTTTAATTTATCCATGATTGCCCTTTTTCAATATTTACGTTGAGCAAAGTAATATGGATTTGCGGAATTAAAGCTTACCTATTATTGAGTAGGGTTAATTTTACAAAGATTGATATTTATGTAAAAAAACTTGCCGTGATTATCACTTCGGGATAGGCAGCTAAAAATGAATGTGGCTTAAAATTGCAGATTATAAGTAAAAATCTATTTTTGAGTTCAAAAAGATAAAATGATATCTGAAAAAGCGTCATTCCCGCGAAAGCGGGAATCTTAATGCTTCATGAAAAGCGAAAAGTCTTTTTAATACATTAGGATGCCCAGTCAAGCTGGGCATGACGGAATTGCAAATTAAATGTTAAAGTAAATACTGAATTGGTAATTGCAATCCAACTTTCTTAAATCTTAATGTGCGTCGTAAATGATCACTTTATCGAAGAAGATTTTGAACTCATCTAGAAAAGCTTTATGCAACGGGTGAACCTGGTAAACATCATGTGCGGCTAAATCTTCGAAAAACAAAATCAAACTGAATGTATAAGTAGTATCTACAACAGCCCTTTCGATAGGTGCAGGCGTACCTACGTGGAAGTTTTTCACCACTTCAATATTCTCTAATGTTTGTAGGCTTTTACGGAATGCAGTTTTCTGTTCGTCGGTGGTATCGGCTTTAAGCCAAAATAAAACGTGGTGGGATATCATTATTTTCTATTTTTTTCCCAAATATAATAAATTGCAGAATGATCATTAGACTTAGCCGAAAACACTTTTAGCCTTGCTAATGGCTTTCTTTAAATCAATTCCTTTTCCTAACACGCCTTTAAAAAGATCGCCTTCTACTTTTAACCGATCTATTGCGTTAAAAATATTGAAGTCCTGCATCTTTAATCCTGGCTTAACCTCATCCCAATGCAAAGGCATAGAAACGGTTGCCCCAACTCTTGGTCGGAGGGAATATGGCCCCGCAATGGTAGCACCTGGCCTGTTTTGCAAAAAATCTAAGTACATTTTACCTTTTCTGGCCGAGATCATGCGCTCTAAGGAAGTATATTCCGGTATTTGATCATGCACCAAGTTAACAATAATTTTAGCAAACATCTGGCTCTGATCGTAACTGTACTTTGCGTTTAGCGGAATGTAGATATGCATACCCGTTGAGCCTGAGGTTTTGCAGAAACTCGGTACGTCTATCGCATCCAATACCTTTTTTGTTTCTAATGCCGCTTCTACCACCTGATCAAAGGAATGCTTATCCGGATCAAGATCAATTACGCAATAATCTGGATTATCGGGACTTTGAACGCGGCTAAACCATGGATTCATTTCAATGCAGCCTAAACTGGCCATCCAAAGCAAGGAAGCTTCATCAGTGCCCACCAGATATTCTTTCTTCTCTCCTTCGCCGTTTTCATAAGGAAAAGTTTTTGCCCAATCAGGCGCTTTTCCCTTAACATCTTTTTGGTAGAAACTTTTGCCATGAATGCCCCCTGGGAAGCGATTTAGCGACTGTGGCCGATCTTTCAAGTATGGAAGGATATACTCGGCGGCCTGGTAATAATAATTAAACATGTCCCTTTTCGTCACCTTATCTTCGGGCCAGTAAATTTTACTTAAGTTGATAAATTTTAGCTCGTGCCCTTTAATCTTCCGCACTTGTGTTTCATCTTTCGGATTAAGCAGCGTTTTTTTATCTTTTCCTTTTGGTGGATTGATGGCTTCCGAATGTGTTTCTTTTTGATCTGATGCCTGATCTATGATCGCTTCAGTAGGAACTTCTGTTTCCCTAACCACATCCGCCGCTTTTTTATCCTCACGCATGCCTTGAAAAGACGGGTGACGAAAAACACCATCATCGGTAATTTCAGTAAATGCCACTTCGCAAACAAGTTCTGGTTTTAGCCATGTAGCTTTTGCTTTTGGAGGATTTGGGCGAAACCTTGATGGTTTGTTTACATCAGGCAATTCATCAAAAGGGATTTTATCAATAATTAGTTTGTCGAACTGCTTCACCAACTCCTTTTGCAGTTTATCCGAAAAACCTGTCCCAACTTTACCTACATATTGAAGCTTTTTATTTTCATAAACGCCAAGGAGCAAAGAGCTAAAAGATTTAGAGGTGTCTTCATTTTTGGTGTAGCCTGCAATAATTACTTCCTGGCGTTTATGCACTTTAATTTTCAACCAATCTTTTGATCGGCGATCGGCCACATAAGTACTTTCAATTTTCTTTGCAATGATACCTTCCAAACCCATTTTCTCGGCTGCAGCGAAAAAATCTATTCCGCTGGCCTTAAAAACCTTACCAAGGCGAACCCGATCATCATCTGTTGGCAAAACTTCGTTTAAAATAGCCTGCCTTTGATAAAGTGGTAACTCCATTAAATTTTTACCCTCATACCAAAGCAAGTCGAACACGTAAAATACAAGCTCCCCGTCAGCCTCGCTTCTCCAGTTTTGTAATGATCCGAAGTTCGAAATTCCTTTTTCATTCAATACTAAAATTTCGCCATCCAAAACCGCATTGATGCTCCATTCTTGAAGCAGATCGTATATCGGGTAAAATTTTTCGTTGAACGATTTGTTATTTCGGGAAAGAAGATTCACCTGCTTTTTATTGATAAAGGCCAAAGCACGATAACCATCCCATTTTACTTCGTATTGCCAGTCCTCATCATCAAAAGGTTCATCAACCAGTGTGGCCAGCATGGGCTTTATATTTTTGGGGATTGCTGTTTTTGGTGCCTTTTTTAAGATTTCCTTCGGATCTAGCGCTACAGTTTCACCGACTTCTTTAGTCTTCTTTTTTTTAGATTTTACAGGATTTTTTTTCTCAGGCTTTAGTGTCTGTTCCTTCCCATCTTTCCAAACCTTTTCAGAAGATTTTTCCATTCCTTCAATGGTTTTACCAGATAAAACCGATTTGTCTTGTTTTGTAATGTCTTTGGTTGAAGCAAAATCGTCTTTATGTTTAATCAATAACCAACCGTTTTCGCCCATTCCATGGGTTTTAACTAAGGCAAATTCACCTTTCAACTTTTCGCCGTTCAATTTTATTTTAACCGAACCAGCCTCCAATTGCTTGAGTAAATGTTTCTCTTGTGCTTTTTTGCCTTTGATATCTTCGATAGGCTCGTAGGTTCCCTCATCCCAAACAATTACTGTTCCTCCCCCATATTCTCCCTGTGGAATAATACCCTCGAAATTTCTATAATCAAAGGGATGATCTTCAACCATCATCGCCAATCGTTTATTTTTTGGATCTGTTGAAGGACCTTTAGGGACTGCCCAACTCTTTAATACACCATCCATTTCCAACCTAAAATCATAGTGTAAACGAGATGCATCGTGTTTTTGGATCACAAACATCAATTTGGTTTTACTCTTACTCCTACCCGATTTCGGTTCGGTTGTTTTTGAGAAATCTCGTTTAGCTACATACTTTTCCAGGCTCATAATTATTATTTTACTTTTTCAAAAAATTTTCAACGGCAGTAACTGATGTGCCAACCGTTTCTACCGCAGCCTTAAGTTTATCTTTGCTCATTGCAAATTTGTTAGACCAATAATCTAGCTCATAACCTTCGTTGATGTAGATTCTGCTGCGATCAGCACCACCTGTTTTAGTTTTATCATCCATAATAATTTTGATTAGATAACAATTAAACAGTGCTTTAAACCAAAAAGTTTTAAACGCACATAGCCGGCTTTCTATCTCAATTAGACATTTATATCACCTAAAAAACATAAATAATCACTTCTCAAATAAAAAATTCATTTCTCAAAACTAAAGCGACAGAGATAGTGTTTTTAATATATTATCACTAACCAATTTATAAACCTATGATATACCAAAACATTTCGACAACAGCGAGGAAAGAAGTGGTTGAAATTGCCGATGAGCAAGATCGCAACTACTGGGCAACAAGACTAGGCGTAAGCAGCGAGAAATTAAAGTCTGCCGTTAAAGCGGTACAAAGCATGGAATTTTCTAAATTAAAGGATTATTTAAGCTTAGAAAAAATTAAATCTGCAAGCACTTATCAACGTTTCGTTAACCATTAAAATTTTGAAATGGATAACAAATTTGAAGCTAGAAAACATCAGGTTGAACCTGATGCCCTAATAACAGATTGTGCTCATTTGATTGATTTACCCCCTCAAGCCAGCGTTTTCTCTAAGAAAATTACTGATAATGCTGTTCGCAACCCAAAAGCAACAATTAAAATATTAACTGTTTTTAATCCCAAAAACGGTTTATCAAATTTACTTTAAATGCTAAGCAGGTTCCTTAAAACCTGCTTTCTTTTTATGCTGATTTGAGAACGGTTACGGATCTTCCGGCAACTTCTAACCCTTCAGATGCAGTAAATAAACCGAGGCCATCTTTAGCAATTTCACCAGTCGCAGTATCTAAAACTTTCTTCCAGCTTTTCCCATATTCTTCCTGTGGAAGTTTATAATCTAAAGCTTCGTAATGTGCATTGAAAATGATAAAAAAGTGGTTATCGAGAATATCTTCGCCCATCGGGCCTTTACTTTGTATTCCTTCTCCGTGAAAGTAAATTCCAATTGAACGGGCAAAATCTTTTTCCCAGTTATGTCCTTTCATAGGATTTCCATCAGGTGTAAACCAGGCAATATCTTTTATGCCATCCTCACCTACTTCTTTACCAATAAACCACTTTCTCCTTCTTAAGCTGGGGTGATTTTGCCTCAATTGAATCAACTCTTGTGTAAAATTTAATAATGATTGATCGGCATTTGCCCAATCCAGCCATGAAAGCTCATTATCCTGACAGTAGGTATTGTTATTTCCTTGCTGGGTTTTCCCCATTTCATCTCCAGAAACAAGCATAGGGATTCCCTGCGATAAAAATAGTGTCGCCAAGAAATTGCGCTTCTGCTGCAGTCGTAGGTTGATGATTTCCTCGTTATCAGTTTCTCCTTCTACCCCACAATTCCACGATTTGTTATGGTCTTCGCCATCATTGTTATCGTCTAAGTTGGCCTCATTGTGTTTATGATTATAAGAAACCAAATCATGAAGCGTAAAACCATCATGCGCCGTAATAAAGTTAATACTCGCAGTTGGGCGGCGATAATCTTCTTTGTATAAATCCGGGCTTCCGAGAAATCGCTGTGCAAATTCGCCAAGCATATTCGGGTTGCCACGCCAATAATCACGCATTACATCCCGATACATGCCATTCCATTCGGCCCATCCAGGAGGAAACTTTCCAACCTGGTAACCTCCCTCTCCCACATCCCAGGGTTCGGCAATCAACTTGGCCTGTGAAATCACTGGGTCTTGGTGGATAATATCAAAAAATGCACTTAACCGGTTAACTTCATGTAATTCCCTGGCTAAAGTGGAGGCCAGATCAAATCTAAAACCATCAATATGCATCTCCAAAATCCAATACCTCAAACTATCCATAATAAATCGGAGCACGTTCGGTAACATCGAATTTAGCGTATTTCCAGTGCCGGTATAATCTGTATAATACCTTTTATCGTTTTCCAATCTATAATAGCAGTGGTTATCGATCCCTTTAAATGATAAGGTTGGGCCAAGGTGATTTCCTTCTCCTGTATGATTATAAACTACATCTAAAATCACTTCGATTCCAGCTTTATGTAAAGCCTTTACCATATCCTTAAACTCGCGAACCTGATCGCCCCGAATATCTGAAGAAGCATATCGAGAATCGGGGGCAAAAAAACCGATGCTATTGTAGCCCCAATAATTTGTTAATCCCTTTTCTTCGAGGTGATGATCAGAAATAAATTGATGTACAGGCATAAGTTCGACCGCCGTTACACCCAAATTTTTTAAGTAGTTGATCGATACCGGATGAGCAAGCCCTGCGTAAGTTCCCCTCAAATTTTCGGGGATATCGGGGTGGGTTTTTGTAAAACCCTTAACATGCATTTCATAGATAACCGTTTGATTATAATTAATTTTTGGGTGCCTATCATCTTCCCAATCATACTTTGAATCAATCACAACAGACTTGGGCATGTATGCTGCACTGTCCGCTTCATTGAAGCTCAGATCCATTTCTTCTGATCCTAACTGATAACCAAAAAGAGCTTCGTTCCATTTTATATTGCCGGCAATGGCCTTAGCATAAGGATCTAGAAGTACTTTGTTGCCGTTAAAACGATGGCCTTGCGATGGACGGTAAGGTCCGAATACCCGATAACCGTATAACTGCCCTGGCTTTATATCAGGGATATAGCAATGCCAGATTTGGTGCGACCTTTCCTGAATATTAATTCTCACCGTTTCTTCTTCAGCATGTTCATGATCGAAGAAACACAACTCTACAGCGGTTGCGCTTTCAGCATAAAGCGCAAAATTAACGCCGTTTCCATCCCATGTTGCGCCCAAAGGATAAGCTTCCCCGGGAAATTGTAAATATTCAGCCATACTATAAATCTGATCGTTCGTAAATCACAACTCGTCTTTGATTTAACAATCCGTTTGACTTATGAAATGTTTTGAAAATTTATCATCGACAAAAAGCTAACTAAACTGAGAATAACCTTATTTAACAAAGTTTTGATAAAGGCTATTGATGGCATCGCGACTGAAATCAGGAAAACCATCTGTGTAGGTAGGATTTATCCCATTGGTAATAATGACAAAACCAAACTTTTCTTTTGGATTGAAAAACATCGTACTATAAAGCCCGTAAGCCGATCCGGTATGACCCTTTAACTTAACATTTGGAATAAAATTATCGGCACTTCTGATTGCTAATCCGTAACTTTCATCAGCCGTAATAGCAGTTTGCATCAATTTCGAATGCTTTTTTGAAATAAGCCTTACTCCATCTGATTGACCATAATTCATATGCATCATCATGTATTTTGCCAAATCTGTTGCCGATATTTTCATTCCTCCGGTTGGAGAGAATATGGGTGTAGAATAGCCCATAACGTAATTTTTAATTTCAGTTCTGCGTGGTGCATACGCTGCTGTTGCGTTGGTAAATTCGCTCGTCTTCGAGTTGTATTCGTAAAGCTTCACAAATCGGGTGCTATCTAACGAATCTACACAGTAACCGCCATAAAGCCCCAAGGGCTTTAAAACATGATTTTTAACGTAATTATCGAATCGCTTACCAGATTTCTTCTCTATAATCGCTCCAATGATATTGAAATTCAAATTACAGTAATCGAACTTGCTTCCTGGAGCATAATCATTGTAACACTTGTCCCAATTTGGATTTTTGTCCGGATTAATCAAATCGAGGTTTAAGTATCCCTGAGAATCATTAAGACTCGAGGTATGCGAAAGCGCCATTTTCAATGTTATTTTTTGATCTGGATATTTCGGGTTTCTGATCTTAAACCCTACTAAATCTCCAAAATCGTCATCCAGCGAAAGTTTACCCGCCTCTACCAATTGCATAATGGACGTTGCCGAAAAGGATTTTGAAATAGAAGCAATACGAAAAATATCGCGATCGGTCAGCTCCGTTTTTTTATCTAAATCTTTTAGTCCAAAAGAGTGTGTATAAATTATTTTCCCGTTTTTTACTACCGCCACTGAAGCACCTACCGCATTAAATTTTTGCATTACAGCCTTAAAATCAGCTTCTGCTTTTTCATTTTGCGCATAAATAGTCGTGCTGATCCATAACAACACGAACATCATCTTTAAAGAAATTTTAATCATAAGTTGGAAATTATAATAGCGTAGAAATATTTATTTAGCGTCGTTTACCTCCAGCCAATGACCATCGGGATCTTTGAAATAAATCTGTTTTACTCCATCAAGCCTTAAGTTGATGGCGCCAACTTTACCCGCCCAATCTTCAAACGGAATCTTTTTATTATTCAAAGCGGAAATAAATTCATCGATTGATGAAACGCTGAAACACAAATGATCATTTCTATCAAAGATTTGATTGGCCTTTTGACCCTCAATTAAATGAAGTGCACCAGCATTTCCCAGTGAGAACCAAGTATGCTTGCCATCTTTAAATGGTTCTGGAATTACTTTTAGACTAAAAACAGTTTGATAGAAGCTTGTCGATTTCGTTAAATCGTTCACGTAAACAGCGATGTGATTAATTACAGCTGGTTTCTGAGCCATGGTTTTTGATACAATAATTGCTAAAAATAAGAATGTGATTGAAGATATTCTTTTCATACCTAAAGATCAAAATATTAGTTTAACAAGTGCAAAGATTTAACTTTTTATTGTGCAACAATATCATTGAAAGACTTGCCGGATGCTGTTTCTAATTTAACATCCTTTCCCAATTCACTGTATTTAGCGATAAATGCTGTTTTATTAATCAGCTGCAAATAGTTGTAATCGGTGGAGATTTGATGGCGCTTTCTTAATCGGTATAAAAAATGGCCACCAAAATCGATGAAAATTGGACACGAAGCATTTAGCCATGCTCTGTGCGCATTACGCCAACTAAAAGAATAAAAATCAGATGAGACTGGGATTGATTTTAATTCCTTATGGTAAAAATTTAGCACTTCTGGTTGAGGATTTTTAATTAGAGCATCGATTTTACGGATGACCGATAAATGCTCAGAAGCGCAAAATTCAAATGGATCTAATAATGGGCTAAGCGGATTTGGAATGGATTTTAAGATTTTGAAACCTTTAAACTTCAAACCATTTACCACCCAGATTAACTTGGGATAAAATCGTTCTCTTGATTGAAGCTCTTCGGTGGTTATGGGCGAATTTTGAAGTTCGATGGTTAGACCTGATGCCGTATGGATATCTGCCCGATGAAATTCGTTCAAAGACTCGTCATAAAAGCTTACTTCACGAAATTCGGGTGCAAAAATTTCTTTCCATTGGCGATGCCACAAAGTTTCGCTTTCCCACCAGGAATCGCAATGGCTAAGAGAAACATGTGCCCAATGATGGATTTTTATAAATCCACATTTTGCAATTACTTTTTGCCCACAACCTAAACAAACGGCACTTTTGCCTTTTAAAGCTTCAACCCGATTTCCGTTTAACAACGCAAACTGCATGATTGATGTAACTATTCGTTGCCTTTAAAAATATTCATTACGGCAGTTTTCCATTGAATGTATCCTAAATCGCCACAAACTTTTGCTACAAATCCTTCCACTTCATCAGGTACATCATTTACTATGCGCCAACGGATTTTATATTTTGGGTTATAGCTAATATAAACGACCACATCATCAGTACGTTGTCCCACAGATTGTAAAGCCTGCAAATGAATATCTCTTAAGTCATCGGCTGCGTTTTTCAATCGCTCATTCATGATTTTCCCTAAAGAAAGATCTGGTTTAAAATCTGTTTCTAATATTGCTAAAACTGTAACAGTCATATCACTCCTCTTCGTTTGAAAGCCTTATAAACAGCTTTCTTCCTTAATTGTTTAATGAATCGCCAGTAGCGAATTAAACAAATTTATACTAAAATAATTAGCAAACAAAAATATAAACAGTTATTTTTATCGCTTAAACATCAATCGATTTAAACCAATTGATTTACAGAAGAATAAAAATTAATAAGGGAAGAAAATTTAAGCAAACAAAAGGAGATTAACTTTTAAATCGTTCTCCTTGGAGGTCAGGCTAATCATCATATTGGTTTAAATTGTATTTGAAATCATGAAAATAGCAAGTCATGATTAAACTACAAATGTGAATAAATCGGCTTGTAATCAGGCAAAGCTTTAGTGACATTCTGTGCATCTTTGCATAAATATTTTGATCAATTAAGAAGGATCCCTGCATAAGATGAACGAAACCGATACTAATCAATCCGCTCCCGATAACCAACTTATTCTCGATTTTATCAAGTTCACAAATCAACCTATTTTTCTAACCGGAAAAGCAGGAACCGGAAAAACCACGCTGCTAAAAAAGATCAAAGAAACTACACAGAAAAATTTCGCTGTAGTGGCGCCAACTGCTGTTGCCGCAATAAATGCAGGTGGAGTTACCATTCATTCGTTCTTTCAAATGCCATTTGGACCAATTATTCCCGTGGCTAACGACCAGCAATTTAAAGAAGTAAAATACAATGAAGAAAAGATAAAGCTCTTGAAATGCCTGGAACTTTTAGTTATTGATGAGATTAGTATGGTTCGGGCAGACATGCTCGATTTTATTGATCAATCTTTAAAAAAAGTAAAAGGTTCTAACATGCCATTTGGCGGTGTACAAGTTTTAATGATTGGTGATTTATATCAACTATCGCCCATTGCACATGATGCATGGCATATTTTGAAAGAATATTACCTAAGTCCTTACTTTTTTGATAGCCATATTCTTAAATCAATTTCATTAACCACCTTTGAGTTAAAAAAAGTTTATCGTCAATCCGATCCGTTATTCATTGATATTTTGAATAGAATTAGAGAGAATGATTTAACGACAGCACTTTTAGATAAACTCAATTCACATTACGATCCAAGTTTAGAAGATAATTGGAAAGATGAGTACATCACCTTAACCACACACAATAATTTAGTTACCCAAATTAACAAAGATTGTCTTGAGAAATTAGATGGTGAGCTTCACACCTTTAGTGCAAAAATAACAGGCGATTTCCCTAAAGATGCTTATCCTGTTGATGAACTACTGCAGCTTAAAGTAGGTGCCCAGGTGATGTTTATCAAAAACGATTCGTCGGGTAAAAAGCAGTATTACAATGGGAAGGCAGCAAAAATTGTGTCTATCTCCAATGACACCATTAAAGTGCAATTTTTAGATGATTCGGCTCATTTTGAAGTGGAGCGGGAGGAATGGAAGAATTTGAAATACAACCTTGATCAGGAAGAGAATAAAATTGAAGAGGTGAATACGGGCTCATTTTCTCAATATCCATTTAAACTAGCCTGGGCAATTACCATTCATAAAAGCCAGGGCTTAACGTTCGAAAAGGCAATTGTTGATATTAGCGCATCCTTTACCCATGGACAGGCTTATGTGGCGCTAAGCAGGTGCAAAAGTTTGGCTGGATTAATTTTGAAAACCCCGGTGAAGATGGAGAATATTATTACCGATAAAAGAATTATCGGTTTTACATCAAAGGCGGTAACCAAGGTTCCAACTGATCAAAATTTAGTGCTCTATGTTAAAAAATACACCTGGGATTTGATTGAAGACTTGTTCGATTTTACTTCTGTAAGCGAAAGCTGGGCCAACATAAAAGGTGTTAGTTTTAATGCTTTCGATGAGAATTCGGCCTTTAAAAACATGTTAAATAATACTTCCGAAGTTTTGGATGCTCAACTGATTAGAGTAGGCACAAAATTTAGAAGTCAGGAAATTGCCAAAATTTCAAAGGAAACCGATGTTGCTGACGAGAAACTATTTCTAGACCGATTAAGTAAAGCTTCAACCTATTTTACACCAAAAATAAATCAAGTAATTGAAGAGATATCCAAGTTTACATCTTTAAAATTATTGGCTGATGAAAAGTCGGAAAGAACGGTGATTACGCTGATATCAATTTTAAATACCTTAAATGTGAAACTGGCCTTATTTGGTTTCCCGTGGGCAAAATTTTCGATTGCAGATTACACCAAAACTTTTTTAGATGCCGGTAATAAATACGAGATTACACCCAGGAAAACATTTGTAGCTAAAATTGATATTCCTAAAGAAATCGCCAATCAAAAACTTTATCAGCGCTTACTTGATTGGCGCAGTGATTTGAGTAGGAAAAGAAACGTTCCTGAACACACTATCCTTTCTGATGTTGCTTTGGTGAACATTGCATCGAGACCACCGAAAACTACCGATCAACTCGCAGCCATAAGAGGAGTAGGAATTGGTAACGCCGTTGATTTGGGAGGAGAGATTATGAAGATTGTGAACAGCTTTATGGGTGCTAGCACATTATTCTAACCTTTGTAACTACTTGAAAAATAAAAAATAGCAAACGGTTAACACAATTCCGATAAACATGAAGCCGACACGAGCAAGCCATTTATTTAAGATACTTTGGCCCTGTTGAGTGATATTTTTCTCGAGGTTTTTGAGTAAAACTTCTTGCTTTTCTACCTTTTCTTTGAGGTCTAAATTTTCAGTTTTAAGATCGAATATGCTTTTTCCGGTATCTTCTTCTAATTTGTTTAAAGCGTAGCGCCGTTTAAAACCGCCTTCGCTAATAAACATATCTACACCTGCTTGTTTACCCACCATTGCCGGTAATGGAACGCCATCTACCTGTCCCACTAAAATAACGAGATTCATTTGAACTAAAACATCCAGATAATCAGAAGCCAGCGTACCATTTCCTCTAAATATTTTAAGTACCCTATCGGATTTGATATAAACTTCCTCCTCAAATTCGTTAAGGATATTGTCCAAAAGCTCACATTTAGCTGGAGTTAAACTTATGGAGAGATTTTTCATTTAGGTGAACGTGAATTATTCGGCAAGAAAGCAAAAAATAATTTAAACAGAAAGTTTTATTGCAAAATAAGCCAGAATAGCACATTTGGAGCGGGAAAAATGATATTCCTCCATGTTGTTATCATCTTTCATCAAAACTTATGCTAAAAAATCAATGTTGTTTATATAAAAATCATACTATGAAAAATCCAGATCAAGAACCAATTAAAGACGATGAAATTCCAAACATAGCGCAATTTCAAGTCGATCGCTCAAACGGCAATGCAGCAGAAGGCCATGCCCCAGACGAAGAAAATGATGATGAAAGTTACACCGAAGATGAGATTCCTTTTGCTGATGGAGAAGGAACTCAGCTTGATGAAGTTATCGATGAGCAAGAAGGAGATGAGGCGTTAGAAGATGATGAGCTAGAGGATGACGAATTACAAGATGACGAACTAGAAGGTGACGAACTAGAAGATGACGAGTTAGAAGATGATGATGAACCAAGTCAGATTTAATTAAATTGAAGCTGTCTCAAAATCAATTTGATAAATGAAAAGACAAAAAAAATCTTGAATATCGCCGTTCCCAGGCATCAAGATTTCTCAAAATAGTAATCTTGGAAAATATTAAATTCGCAATTTTGAGATGGCTTCTACAACATCTATTTAAGCGTTTAGTTTAATTATCAAACGATTACAAATAATTAATCTTCTCAATAAGCCCAAAATATTTATTTTTTGAAAAATCAATTGTTATTTTCAAAAATAAATGCAACTTTGTGGCGTAAATGAATAACAGGAAACTAAAAAAAAGAACTGATTTAGTGAAGGCGGTGAGCGCACTGCTCATTCTCACTTTCTCGTTTATTTCTGTAATTCAAATCATCCACAACCACAACACTGACGATGTTGAGCAGGTGGGTAATCAAAAAGATAATATTTCTTTTACCGAAAAATGTTCGGTGTGCGATTATTTGGCACATAAACATGGGAAAGAGATCTTGTTGCCTCTACCCTTTTCTATTTCATATCCTTTACCAAAAGTAAACCTGCTTAATACAGGCACATTTTTAGCCAATTACAAATTTACACTTCAAGGCTTTACCAATAAAGGCCCGCCTATTTCTGCCTAGAATGCCGTAATCGGTATTTCCAACCTCCAATATTTTTCTCAATTTTTTTGACATGATTAGTATGCCAATGCTTTGCATATGCTAATCCTTTAACTATTGGCTTAGGCCATCGGCAATGCGTAAATTTTTAATTTTATTATTTTCCTTATTTGGAACTGTGCAGGTATATGCGCAACAATTTCAACTCAGTGGAACCGTTTCTTACGAACTAAAACCGATCTCAAACGCTACGGTCCAGCTAGTTCAGTCGCCAATTTCAACCCGTACAGATGATCGGGGTAACTTCACATTTCCAGCTTTGGAAAAAGGAGTTTATCACCTGATGGTTATTGCAGTAGGCTTTTCCAAAACAACAATCACAATAGAAGGAAGCGATCAGGCTGTTATCAAAAATGTGGTTCTTCAAAAAGAGGTCAAGCAACTAGCTGACGTCATCATAAAAGATAAACATGTAGAAAATCGCCGTAAAGCGGAATCGTTGAATATAGAAATTGTTAACCAGGATTTTATCCAACGAAATTTGGGTGGAAGCCTGATGAAAAGCCTGGAGCGCTTGCCAGGAATTAAGACCATTGGCATCGGTTCAGGACAATCGAAACCGTTAATTAGAGGCTTGGGCTTTAATAGAGTTGTTGTTGTTGAGAAGGGTATTAAACATGAAGGGCAGCAATGGGGAGCCGATCATGGTTTGGAAATTGATCAATTTGCCACTGGCGAAATTGAACTAATTAAAGGTTCTGCCTCATTTATTTATGGATGTGATGCCATTGGAGGCGTAATTGACATATTACCGATTGCCGTTCCAGCGCCAAATAGCCTTGGGGGTTCGGTAGATTTAATTGGAAAAAGTAATAACAACCTATACGGAACATCGACAAATCTTTATGGCAGAAACAAAAAATGGTTTTTCGATTCGCGATTTACTTACCAAAATTATGCTGATTACCGGGTACCTGCAACCAAGGTTTATGTGTATGACTACGAAGTAAATTTAAATAACAATCGCTTAAGAAATACCGCAGGAAAAGAAACTGGAATTCATTTCAATACTGGTTTTGTTGGAGATAAGTTTAGATCGATATTTCATCTAAGTAATACCTACACCAAAAGTGGTTTTTTTGCCAATGCCCACGGACTGGAGCCAAGACGTGTTGATAAGCAGCTCCACGATAATTCAGATCGGGATATTTTACATCCGTATCAATCGGTTAACCATTTTAAAATCATTAACAGATCGAGCCTTCAATTAGAAAACCACAACATTGAAGCTGAATTAGGTTATCAAAAAAACTTTAGGCAGGAATTTAGTCAATACGTCAATCATGGCTTTATGCCACCTATTTACCCTTCTTCGCTATTGATTCAAAGCGATTTAGAAAGGGAGTTCGATAAATCAGTTTACTCGGCAAATCTAAAAGATAGAGTCAAAATTGATGCTCACGAATTAACCGTTGGAATAAATGCAGAATGGCAGCGTAACAACATCAACGGATGGAGCTTTCTGGTTCCGGCATTTAACCAAAGTACAATTGGCGCTTTTGCGTACGATAAGTTCAAAATCAGCGAAAATTTATTGCTGCATGGTGCGATAAGGTACGATAGAGCACAAATTAACATGTTTGAATACAAGGACTGGTTTCCATCGCAAGTTAATAGAAACGGCAATTTCGAACAGCAAAACCTGCAACGGGCTGCCAATTTGAATCGCACTTTCAACAGCTTGGTATGGTCTGCTGGATTAAATTACAATCTATCGAATTTCAGTTTAAAGGCTAATATTGGCAAAAGTTTCAGAATGCCGATTGCAAAAGAACTAGGTGCAAATGGAGTAAACTATCATTACTTCAGCTACGAAAAAGGGAACCCGAATCTTTCCGCTGAAAAATCATATCAAGTAGATCTAACGCTCGGCTGGAGCGATGCAAAATGGTCGGTTCAACTTAGTCCCTTTTACAATTATTTTCCAAATTATATTTACCTGAATCCGACTTCTAGTCATGATTATTCTTATGGTGCGGGCAATCAGATATTCGAGTATGAAGAGAGTCGCGTACAGCGCTTTGGTGGAGAGATTCAACTGAAATATGAGATTTTTCAAAATCTAAGCACCCAATTTTTAGGAGAAATATTGCAGGCGAAGCAATTATCTGGAGATAAAGAGGGATTTACGCTGCCATTTTCTCCACCAGCTTCTGCCTTGTTTAACCTCACCTATTCTCCTAAACTTAATACCAAGTTGAGCAATACCTATTTCTCGGTGGACTACCGCATTACCAGTAAACAGGAAAATATTGTTCCTCCAGAGAAAAAAACGCCTGGCTACCAACTGATGAATATCCAGATTGGAACTAAAATATCACTTTTCGAAAATCCAATTCAAGTCAGTATTCAGGCACAGAATTTATTCGACACAAAATACCTCAATCATACCAGTTTTTATCGCCTTATCGAGCTTCCTGAAGCAGGACGAAACCTCATTCTCTCGGTAAAAATCCCCTTTTCAAAATAAATAATCAGTTATAACCTTAAAAACACCCATTATGAACAAATTTACAAAGCCCTTTTTAGGACTGTTGATGATTGCAGCAACTTTTACAGCCTGTAAAAAAGAAGAAGTAATTCCAGATGCGCCTTCTATCACAAACTTAGAAATTGGCACCAATAACAACAAAACCGCTTACCCAGGAACGGACATCCACCTGGAGGCCGATCTTTTTTCGGCTAGCAATTTAGCCGGCGTTCAGTTAACCATCAAGCCCAAATCTGGCTCGGGCTGGAACTTTAGCCAAAACTATACGGAGGGCTTTGCTAACATTAAAAATGCAATTTTTCATAAACACATTGATGTACCAACCACGGCTGCTTTGGGTAGCTACCTCGTAACCATTATCGTCACCGACGTATTAGGTAAATCGACAGTAATTGTGAATGATTTAGAAATCAAATACGACCCAACACTACCCAATGCCACAGGTTTTGAAGTGGTTTTAAATACTGCTGGCATTGATTTGCATGTAGAAGCATCAGTTTCTGCCATTAATAAAATCGCCAAAATTGAAGTTGAAGTGGATGGATCGGCTTGGGAGAAGGACTTTTCGTTCACCTATATTTCGATGGTTGGTTTAACCAACTACAATTTCCATAAACACCTCGATGTTACCGCAGCACCAAAAGGCCATTACCATGTACACCTTAAAATAGTCGATCAGCTGGGGAAAGAAAATGAATTTGAAGAACATTTTGATAAATAAAACATGATGAAAAATAAATTTAATCCAAAAAGAACGGGCTATCTGATTTTAGGCCTCGCAATGGTGTTCCTCCTCAGCAATTGCAAAAAAGAAACTGAAGAAATTGATACCAGCTATCCCGAAATTGTTGCGAGTGCAAGCGCTTTTCCACAACAGTGTAGCATTGTTAAACGTGGCGAATCTTTCACCTTTAAAGCTCAGGTAAGTGATAACGTAGAACTTGGTTCCATGAGCATTGATATCCACCACAACTTCGACCATCATTCGCACAGTACTGAGGTAAACAGCTGCAATATGGAAGCAATTAAAACTCCCGTAAAACCCTATCTACTCATCCGAGAAATCAATATTCCGGCAGGGCAAAAAAATTATGAAGCCACAGCAACCATCAATGTCCCGGCAGATATAGATCCAGGTGATTACCATTTTTTGATCAGAATCACCGATAAAGCCGGATGGCAAACAATTAAAGGAATCAGCATAAAAATTAATTAATCAATTAAAATCAAACCCAATGTTATCCAAAAACAATTTTAAGAAAGCTGCCCTGCTTATTGCCGTTGCTGCAGCATTTACCGCTTGTAAAAAAGACAATCAACAACCTGAAGAGGAACCTACAAATGTTGTAAAGGAGTTTAAATATGTACGTTTACTTACATCAGATGAAACTTCAAATAAGCTAACTTTAGTTGACCCATTTTCGTCAGCTATTTCATCTTTCGATGCGAAATATCCAGTGGCAAATCTTTATGCTACTTCTTCCGGCAGGTATGCTGCAGTGCTTTATGGTACTCAAAATCTAGCGGAGGTTTTTGATAGCGGTTTGTCATCACATGTAGATCATATCGATGTATTGCACAATCCAAAATGGGCCAGTATTACTGCAAATGGCATAAAGCCAACCCACTTCAAATCAAAAGCTAATGAAAGTTTAATTTTTAATGATGGCGACGGAACTTTGAGCAGGGCTATGGAAAGTGATTTTAACACGGTAGGAGCAAGATTTTCCATTGTGAACGCCGGTTTATTGCCTCATCATGGTGCAATGGCACAATTTACAAACGGAACCTATGCGGTAACTTCTACAACAGCAGCTGGAGCATCGCCCAACAGGGTTTTAATCATTGGTAAAGGCGGCAAAACCGTATTTGCTTCAACCTTAGCCCTTGGGGCGATCCATGGTAACGCAACTGATGGTACACACGCTGTTTTCGGTGGTTTTACCAATGCCGCTGCAACTGCAGGTGGCGTTTTGGTGGTGAAATCTAACGGTGAGCAACGGTTGATTCCAAATCCCGATGGATTTGGCGCATTTAGGTTGGGTAGCATTTACTATGCAGAATCGGCAAAGAAATTTATTGGTTATGTGGCTACCAAAGGGGCTTATTTAATTGATCTGGCTGGGGATAAGATCACCCCTATTTACAGCGGTGCTGATGCATTTCAATGCAAAGTTGATTATGCCGGAAAAAATTTGTTAGTGTTAACTTTGGATGGAAAACTTCGTGTTTATGATTTAGCGACTGGAGCTTTGAAAAAAGAAGGTGCTGTAATTTCAGCAACCTTAAGCACTGACACCTATAAGCCTGTTTTAGAAGCGACGGCAAAATTCGCTTACATCGCTTTACCAGGATCTGGTGAAGTACATCAGATTGACCTCGACACTTTCAGCGTTTCCGCAAAGTACAAAGTATCTTCAAAACCAGTTCGATTAACGATTTTCGGTTTTGAGAGTAACGCTTCGCATTAATTTTACAGGAGGTAGCTATTTTCATCGCTACCTCTTTATTTTTATTTCATCATCGCACTTAACTGAGCTAAATGTGCTTTAAGTTTCGATAAATATTTAAGGGCATATTTTTTCACATCTTTATCCGATGATTTAGACCCTGCCTCGAAAAGTGCAACAACATTTTGATGATCCTTTAAGCTAGCTGCAAGATAAGCGTTGTCAAAATTTTCGCCTTTCAATTGGTTAAGTTTCGTGATTGATTGTTGCATATCAGCATCACTAAGCATCGCAAAGCCTTCAACCATAACACCTTTTGGCTGACCTGTATTTCCTGCTTCACCTTGATTTTGATTTCGCGAGGTATCCAACAAATTTGTAGGAGCCGAATCCACTCTGCCATCGGGCCTTTGTCCTTCCGGCAATTTACTCGTTGGTAAACTTATGTTTTTTGTTTTTGCCAGGCTTAAAAGCTCCTGGTTTGCTTTTGTATGCAAGTCGAGAACGCTTGTTGAAAAACTCCTAATTTTTTGATCTTTAGAAATTTCAGCGGCTAATCCGCTCATCTGTAAACTCTTTATTCCATACCGCATGGCTTGGGCCATGAAAACTTCAGGCGGAAGAACATTTTGTTTTCGTTCGTGGCTGATCACATTTACTGAAGGCGTAATACGTTCTGATGCGGTAGCGCTTGCGGCAATTGATAAGCCGATAACGAATGCAAAGCTTGATTTAAGATTTCTCATAATTTTACTAGCTGATGTAGTTAATCAACTTAAAAAAGCATAAAAAAGTTTGCGAAAAATTTGATTTGAAATAGACGGTGAATAAAAGAAGTTAATAACTCAGGCAATGTGAACAAATAACTTAAACATCTGAAAATGAAAGACGTTAAGCACATATTACTCAACATAAAGCTTATGAAAAAGTGCATATTTGTAGTAGAAGATAATCCCAACATCAGAGAGATTATCGAGTTCTTGCTCACGGAGGAATTGTATGAAGTTAAAGCTTGTCGCAATACTAGCGATTTTTGGAAACAAATGCGGCTAAACATTCCAGACATGGTGATTTTGGATATCGTGTTGCCTGATGGAAATGGCATTGAAATTTGTACACAATTGAAAGCCAATGTTAAAACCCATCACATTCCGGTGATGATGATGTCGGCAAATAATCACTTAAACGCGGTAAAAGCGAAATGTACGGCAGAAGATTTTATTAACAAACCATTCGACTTGAATGATTTTGCAGGTCGTGTAGAACGTTATTTACCGAATTAGTTTATCGAAAAAGCGATGAGCCACAATGCTTACAAAAAAGCGCATCAGAATCGTGCCCTTCAAGGCTGCAACTTGGGCAAGATTCGGGCATTTCCTTTTTAGATTTTGCAGCAACAGCAATATCGTGAGTAATAATTCCTGTCGGTACAGCGATAATGGCGTAACCAATAAGCATAACCATTGAGGCAACAAATTTTCCCATTGGGGTAATTGGAGAAATATCGCCGTAGCCAACCGTGGTAATGGTTACTATTGCCCAATAAATACTTTCCGGAATATTCGAAAAACCATTTTCCCGCTGCTCTACCAGATACATGATCGAACCTAAAATTACGGTGATCGTTAATACGGTAAGCAGGAAGATGCTAATTTTTCTAAAACTGTTTTTCAGCGCCTGCGTAAGGAAATTAATTTCGCTTAGAAATTCTCCGAGTTTAAAAATCCTAAAAACCCTTAATAATCTTAATGCTCTGAAAGCCAAAAGCGATTGTGCACCAATAAAAAATATACTTAAATAAGAGGGCAATAATGAGATAAGATCTATAATCCCCAGCAAACTAAATACATACCTCACTGGCTTTTTAATGCTGATCAACCTTAAGATGTATTCTATGGTAAACAGGCCGGTAAACACCCACTCCACATGATAAAATAAGTTACCGTATTTATTGTGGATGCTAACAACACTATCAAGCATTACTACTATGATACTGGTAAATATAGCAATGAGTAAACCCACATCAAAAGCTTTGCCTGCAGGGGTATTCGACTCGTAGATCACCTCGTGCAAACGGAAACGCCAATGCTTAGATGTTGTTGGTTTCATGCAGTAAAAATAATCATTTGGTCTAATAATAGAGACATTTTCCGAGATAGCAATTGAGCGAAGCAAGTTATCGGATCAGGATCTGGAGCGGAAAAAAACTGTTTGTAAATTGCTTACTAAACATTAATCATTGTAAATCTGTTAACCTGAGTATGGAGAAACTTTTACTTATTTTCAATTTCATCTTCGTATTTCTTAATGCATCGGCACAATATAGCGACAGTACGAATTACCATCTTTTGCTTTCCTCTACAGGTTCAATTAACAGAACAGATGATCAGCGTGCCTATTTATTAAACAATGGTTTAAATTTTGGAATGAAGAAGGAAACCTTCGTTTTAAACTCTAACACCAGTTGGCTTTATGGAAAACAAAACAACAACTTAAGCAATAATGATTTCTCGAGTACGCTTAACTTCAACCTGTTTAAAGGACCAGAACATTTTTATTATTGGGGTTTAATCAATTACAACACCAGCTATTCGTTAAAGCTAAAAAATCAATTACTTGCCGGCGGTGGTATTGCCTACAGTTTTCTTGATGAACCGAATTCCTACATCAATTTGAGTAACGGCATTCTTTTCGATCAAAGTAGTTTAGTGGTTGGCGAGCGTTATAATACCTTACGTAATTCGCTCCGGTTACAATTCCATTTCGCAATTAAAGAAATTATAACCCTAGATGGAAGCCATTTTTTACAAAATTCTTTTTCAAGAGGTGGCGACTATATTATCAGATCATCTACAACAATAGGCTTAAAGCTAAGAAAGTGGATTAGCCTAACTACTACGCTGAACTATAATAGATTGAATATCACAGAAAGAGAGAATTTAAATTTCACCTACGGTTTAAGTTTAGACAAATATTTTTGACCTCAAATCAACTGACCCATCTCATTTATAAGGAAAAGCAAAATTTAATTGAATGATAGAAGATGTTGAAAATTTTTACCCGATTTAAATAATTGATAAACAGATGAAAAGCTCGTGATTTTATCTTTATCGAAATTTGGATACTTCAATTTCACATTCAAATTATAATTTTGCGTTATGGCAAACACGAACGTTAGAAAATCTATACAAAGTAAAATAGAATCTTTAGGCAAAGAAATCGAAAGCCTTCAACAAGAGTTAGCGAAATGGGAAAAAATCGCTGCTGATTACGAAACGAATTCGGAAAGTATTGATCTCATCCTTTCTATACAAATACCAGAAAAAAACGAGACAAAAGCAAAAAAGATTAGACTTTAGATAGGCGTTTCATTATTCCAATTCGATACTCTTAAAACTTAATCTGGAGGCTATACATTCTTAACTGTTTTTTTTTAAAAAGAGACAAAACCTTTGGAATAACGGCGCTGTTTTACAAGTAGTTAAAACAAAAATTATTCCTATGAAAAAGTTAATGATTGTAATGCTACTTGCTAGTTTTAGCTTGGGCACTATTGCGCAAACCCGGCCAGATACCGTTAAAAAGAAAACTGAATGGCCTAAAAAGAAACCCGATAGAAAAGATCCCTCAAAGAGAGATACCATGAAAAGGGATACAATGAAAAGAGATACGACAAGGAAATTACCACCGAGGTAAATAAACTGAAAGCCCAGATGATTTGTCTGGGCTTTTTTTTTAATATCGTTGCGAAAATCAATAAATTTCTGAAACATATTTTCCAATCAGAACAATAACAAGTTCTGAATGTTAACTTTATCATAAAAACCAATTTGAAAAATTATGAGTTTAACATTAGAAGTAGTAGAAAAAATATCAGCCGCCGCTAAAGCAAAGGCAACTGAAATTGGTGTTCCCATGAACATTGCTGTTGTAGATGAAGGTGCAAACTTAAAAGCATTTCATAGAATGGATAATGCCTGGCTTGGATCTATTGATATTTCCATAAAAAAAGCAAAAACGTCAAGATTTTTTGACATGGATTCTGGCGAAATCGGCAAGTTATCACAGCCTGGTCAACCACTTTACAATATAGAACACTCAAACGGAGGATTAATTAGCTTTCCAGGTGGGGTAGTTTTGAAAGATGAATCAGGTAAGGTAATTGGCGCCATCGGCGTTTCTGGAGGAAGCGTTGAGCAAGACCATGAAGTAGCAAGTGCAGGAGCTGCAGCTCTTAAATTTTAAAATCCATAAATGTTAGATGCACTTATGCATCTAACATTTTTTCAAATACATCTTTAAAAATCCCAAAATCATTTCTTCTCTAACTGCCCTAATCTATTGCCGCATATTACTATGATCTTAAACATCGACTGGAAAAATTTCTTCATTGGAGAGGAGAACTGGGAGTTTATGTTAGAAATAGCACTCCGAACTTTTATTATGTATTTTATAATTTTAGTTGGGTTAAGGCTTTTAGGAAAACGTGGCGTAAGGCAGCTTTCCGTTTTTGAACTGGTAGTGATTATCAGTTTAGGTTCTGCTGCCGGAGATCCGATGTTTTATAAAGAGGTTGGGCTATTGATCCCTGTAATCATATTTTTTATTATTGTTGGCGCTTATCGGCTCACCACATTTTTAACTGCAAAAAGCGAAAAACTAGATGATCTGATAGAAGGCAAACCTGTTTATCTAATCAAAAACGGGCAGTTCAATATTGAAGAGTTTAAGAAAGAAACACTTGCACAAGATGAGTTTTTCTCAGAACTGAGGCAGCAGAGCATTTCCCATTTAGGGCAAATAGATACTGCTATCCTTGAAACATCTGGTACACTGAGCGTATTCTTTTACACAGATGATCAAGTAAAACCTGGCTTGCCCATCTTGCCAGAGTTATTTGCTAAAAAAACCAAAATACTTCAACCAAATACCAACTATGCCTGTACATTTTGTGGACATGTAGCAACAGTGAATGAAGAGTCAACCTTTCTTTGCCCAAATTGTAACCATGAGGAATGGGCAGTTGCGCTGCATAATTGCAGGATTAAATAACATCAAGTTTATTCAAAAATACTGGCGAACAATTTGTTTGAATAAAGCTTCGCCTGATGATCGTAAATATGAGAAGTACTCATAATTTCATTCACTCCGAATTTGGAAACAAATGCGGCTAAGTTTAATTTAATGGTCTCTTTACTGCCAATAAAAGAATAATATAACATTTGCTCAACAGCTTCTTTTTCCAGCTGATCCCAAATGGCATTGATATTTTCTACAGGTGGCTTAAGTCGCTCTCTCCTACCTGTGATCACACCTAAAAACATTTTTTTAACCGAACTCGATAAGAATTCAGCCTGCTCATCTGTATCGGCCGCAACCACATTAACGCAAGCGATAACATAAGGTTCGGCAAGAAAAGCAGAAGGTTTAAAATTATTTTTATAAATAGCCACTGCCTGTTCAAATAATGCTGGTGCAAAATGACTGGCAAAAGCGTAAGGTAATCCTTTCTCTGCTGCTAATCTTGCACTATCGGTACTAGAGCCTAATACCCAAATTGGAATATCGAGTCCTTCGCCTGGAATGGCACGAACTTTTGAATGAAGATTATCGGCAGAGAACAGTTGCTGTAATCGCTCAATATCTTTTGGAAAGTTATGTGCAGCATGCATATTTTCTCCTCTAATCGCCATTGCAGTAATTTGATCCGTTCCTGGTGCTCTGCCCAATCCTAAATCTATTCGATTTGGATAAAGTGAAGCCAGCGTTCCAAATTGCTCTGCTACAATTAACGGAGAATGATTCGGCAACATAATCCCACCCGAACCTACACGAATAGTTTTGGTACCTCCGGCAATAAAACCTATCAATACCGCTGTTGCCGAACTTGCTACGCCTGCCATATTGTGGTGTTCGGCAAACCAATAACGGGTATAGCCAAGAGCTTCTGATTGTTGGGCAATTTCTAAACTTGTTTTAAACGTATCGGCTGCAGTATAGCCATCTAATACGGTTGCTAAATCGAGAACGGAATAAGGAATATGTTTTAATGAAGTGATATTCATGTGCGCTTTTTGTAATTAAAGCACAAAAATATCTTTAAAAAACATGGCTTGCATCTTCTCAATTGTTATATGACCTTCAAGATACAAATGCGTCATTTAACAGGAAATGTAGGTAAGTAGTATACATTGAAGGCAACAAATTGTGTATTTTTTCATCAGTTTTTGTAGTGTGCTATAGTCACCATGAAAGTTATCATCTTGTATATCAAATCCTTTACAATAACTGATTTTCCAGTATTTATCCAATTAAAAGTACTTGTAATGGAACTAGTGGTAGTGTAATGCAAATAAGCTATTATTAATAAAAATGCATTTAGCGAAATCATCATGAGTAGTTATACGCGAATAAATAACAGTTAATGTTAGCGGTATGAAGTTTGTCCGTTGATAGACAATCACCTTAAAACATTATCCCATGAATAAAACAGAATTTAGCAGCATTGTTAATAGCAATGCAAGCTCGCTCCGCTCTCATGCGTTACAATTTACCAAAGACCTGGACGACGCCAATGATCTTGTTCAAGATACATTGATGAAAGCTATCCGGTTTTTTCACAAATTTGAGGAAGGATCGAATTTAAAAGGCTGGCTCTTCGTAATCATGCGTAATACTTTTATCAATGATTATCGTAAAACAGCTAAGAAAAATGCACTGATTACCACAGAGGAAGAAATCACGTATGCAAATTTAAGTCATAGCGCAACCAGAAATGTGGCTGAGAACAAGTTTATGATGAACGATATTCAAGGTGCATTGGATAGATTGCCAAAAGCTTACCGCGATCCATTTGTGCGCTACTTCGAAGGTTACAAATACCATGAAATAGCAGAAGAATTGGGTTTACCCATCGGTACTGTAAAAACACATATCCATCAGGCCAGAATTGAATTAAAGAAAAACCTCAAAAATTACAAAACAGACGCCTACTACAGGCCATAATGAGAATGTAAAATAAACTGTGTCAAAAGTTAAATTACTAACTTTAGATACAGTTTATTATGACGAGAGAAGAACAGCTCGCTTATGAGTTAATGAAACAAAAAGCCCTTGAGCAATTGCGTTCGGGTAAATCCTTGTATGGCAAAGATGGTGCATTCGCTCCTTTGCTTAAAAGTTTTCTTGATTCTGCCCTTGAGGCAGAAATGGAAACCCACCTTGACGAGAATGAGCGTTTTTCAGGTAACCGGAAAAATGGTAAGACCTCGAAGGACATCAAAACCTCCGTTGGGACAATCTCAATTCAGACTCCCCGCGATAGAAACTCCACTTTTGAGCCTGAGATCGTCCGTAAAAGGGAGACCATTCTGGCTGAGAGCCTGGAGAGTAAGATCATCGGCATGTATGGTCTTGGGATGAGCCTTCGGGATATTTCGAGGCATATTAAGGATATGTATGATACTGATATCAGTCATACAACACTTTCCGCTATTACCGATAAGATCATACCCGAGGTAAAGGAATGGCAATCTAGGCCTCTTGAAGAGCTCTACACAATCGTTTGGCTTGACGCTATGCATTACAAAGTAAAAGAAGATCACCGAATGGTTTCACATGCTGTCTACAATATACTTGGAATAAACCGTCACGGACATAAAGAACTTTTAGGAATGTACGTTTCTCAGAGCGAGGGTGCCAATTTTTGGCTGAGCGTAATTACCGATTTGCAGAACCGGGGAGTTAAGGATATTCTAATCGCCTGCATTGATAACCTGAATGGATTTCCACAGGCAATCAATGCCGTTTACCCGCAAACGGAAATACAAACATGCATTGTTCACCAGATACGGAATAGTTTAAAATATGTTGCATCAAAAGATCAAAAGGCCTTCATGAAAGATTTGAGGCCTGTCTATCAAGCTGAAACCCTTGAGCTGGCAGAGCTGAGGCTAGATGAGCTCGATGAGAAATGGGGCAAGAAATATGAAAAGGTACTGGAGTCCTGGAGAAGAAACTGGTCCAAACTCACCGCCTATTTTCGATATGATGCTGCAATCAGAAAACTCATTTACACCACAAATACTATTGAGGGATTTCACCGACAGGTTCGAAAAGTCACCAAAACAAAGGGTGCATTTACTTCAGATATGGCGTTGCTGAAATTGATCTATCTGGCGCAAAAGAACATTAGCCAGAAATGGACTATGCCTCTGAGCAATTGGGCTACAACTGCTCAGAAACTTGCCATTTGGTTTCCTGATAGAATGATATTAGATTTGAACTAGATTTTTTTGAGAAGCATTATTTTAGATTGACACAGTTTGTTTTACATACCCGCCATAATACAAAACCCCGATTGAAAATCGGGGTTTTGTATTTAGGTTGATTTTTCATCTGCATCAGCATCAGAACCACTTTGATCCGTGCTAACATCTCCTAACTGGTTAAAATCACCATTCGCATCATAAGCTTTATCAGCATCACTGCCATCTAACTCCTCATTGGGTATCACTCCTAACTTATCTTTTTTGTCTTCATCCTTTTCTTGATGATTCTTTCTTTGATTGTCCGTGTTCATAAGCTTGATATTTCTTATTAAACAATCAATCTAATAGCTAAAAGTTTGAAGTTTTTAATTTTTGTTAGCTGTAATCTTATCTTCCTGTTCGTTTTAAAACATTATCGCAGAGCAACAAGCAGCTTAATCAGTGTTAATTATTTTTGTCTAACGGCAGTTCCTTTGCTTTCAATAAGAACTAGCATCAATGCTTTAGCTTTAGTCAACACAGTCGATACCAATCAATTTCTATTTTCGGCAGCAACCATTTTCAAATTCTCAAAACTTTAAAATACTAATGGTGTTGATTTTTTAAAGGATTAACATGAGAGATACCCATTATATACTAGCGGCATTGTGTTTTACAGTTTTAGCAAGCTGTACAAGTTCAGAAAATAAATCCGAGAGCGGTCAAAAACTAGCTTCTGATACTATAGTTGCCGATACCGGAATTAGCCAGATTAGCAAATCAATCACGTTAGACAGTACCGAAACAAAGTTTTTAAAGAATGTTGCAGTAAGTAATTTAACAACAATCGAATTCGCAAATAAGATGATTCAACTGGGAGCGAAACCTAATCTAATTTCATTGGCGAAAGAACTAGTTTCCGATCATAAAGCCTATCAGGTTTCATTGGAAAACTTAGCGAAGAAGAAAGGCTATCAATTGCCAAAAACGCTTCCTCAAACCCCAATTCAAAATGTAAAAAAACTAGAGACTTATGAAAAGGAAGATAGAAATGAATATTTTCTTCAGTCGGTTATCGAAGAATATCAAAAGACAATAGATCGTTTTGGACAGGCAACAACTTCCAAAGATGCAGACATAGCAGCCTTCGCAACACTTACTAAGCCTAAGTGGGAAGTTACATATGGACAAAGTAAGAAACTTGAGAAAGAGCTAAGAGCGCAGAAAACAGGGCAAGGAAATGACCCAAGGCAATAAAATACTCCTTAACGATTTTTAAAAATCATGCTCATTTCTGGAAAGCCTTTTTTCAAAGCAGGCTGAATAAAGGAGAAAATTACTGCCAATACAAATGCTGCTAAAATACAATAGAAACTAGCTTTGGAGCTAAATTCCATTTGATCAGGTCTTCTGCCTTGTTCCATGTTAAATCAAGAATAAATTATAGGGATAGTAGATCAAAGACAATTAAAACCAGAGAATGTTTTACAAACAGAAAAATATTCTAATATTATATTAATACTAAGTTAATAATGATGACAAAACGCAATACACACAAACCCTACAATCTCCTCATTGATGGCCTTAGTGCAATAGGCATGGGATTAGGAATTTATTTGCCGCGACCAACGATAGAAAAAAGAATAGCGAAAAGTGTAAATTTAGCTGATTCAAGCATTAATAAAACGCTATCACATTCGCCTGAGAGAGCATTTTCCAGTCCGCTAACTTTCGAGCTGGCTGGTTTAGGTGGAATAGCGGTTTATCGCTTCTACCAAGGCTTGAAAAAAAGCAAAAAAGCAAATATTGTGGAAGGATTTTTTCTAACCTCTATATTGGCGGCAGCCATAATTTACCAGGCTAGCTTGCCGAAAAATCGATCAGTAAAATAGACTAGATACTGAAGAAATATCATCAATTCGATTTCTCTATGATAGAAGAAATAGTTACTAAGTAATGCCCAGCTTAACTGGGCATTGCCATAGTGCCAAGGAAATTTCGGGAGCATTGCAACTCCCGTTTCACTTAAACTATTCTTTTTATTGAAACAGAGAATTATTGATGGGATTCTCTATTCGCTAGGCACTTTCGATAGTAGAATACCAATTAATAGGATGAGATCGAAGACTCATTCCGTCGCGTTCTACGTGGTATAAAATGATTGGAATGGAAAAATCGATCATCCTTTCTACCTTCTTTGATAGTCGCCCCAAAAAGTCTATACTTGAGATGCCTTCTTTCAAGTGAACGTAAATCACTGTTGGTGTTTTAAATTCGAAACGATCAATCATTCCTGGCCATTCGTTCCTAATACGATTGAGGAAATTAGGAATTTTAATGTACTCTAAATTTCTTTCCATAATTAAGAATTTGATTGTCTTAAAATAGCAAATCTATCCCGCTTTACCTAGAAAACTCTACATCTCCACAACTTTTTTACAAAGGCTTTTGCTCATTAGAACGCCATTAAAAACCTATTAAACGTAATTTTTAACGTATTTATTCGGGTTCGTTTGAACTGTGAATGGTTAACTTTATCGTTTTAACCAGTTAAGTTTATGCACAATCGAATTTTGGTATTGGATGACGACCCCTCTAATGGAGATGTGCTCTGCATGTTTTTAGAACAAGAAGGTTACCAAACTAAGTGCATTTATTCAGCATTGAACATTTTCGAAATCATAAATACTTTCAATCCTCATATTCTCTTTTTAGATATTCATTTAGGTGCCGATGACGGGAGATTATTATGCAATAAAATTAAAGATCGGTTAGGCGCCAAAAAGTTACCCATCATATTAATTTCTGCGATGTTGCCCAATCAAATCGATACGATCCAATCGAAAGCAGATGGTATAATTTATAAGCCATTTGAAATTGATGAAGTAATTGCTACAGCCAAAAAATTCACTCAAAACCAATAAACGTTTGATTTGATAGAGGGCTAACAGACTAACCCCTAAAAGTATTAGTACGCGATAATATACTCATTTTGAAAAAGGCCAAATTTCCGTTCGAAAATTTGGCCTTTTGATTAGATAGCGTAGCCGTTCAGAATAGAAAAACGTACTAAAGCTGCCGTATTTTTGCAACCTGTTCTATCAATTAACGCTTGCCTTAAACCTTCAACTGTTCTTCTACTCAGAAAGAGTTTATCAGCCATTTCCTGATTGGTCATTCCCTCGCCTATCAACTTTAAAACACTTAATTCCCTTTCTGAAAACTGAAGACGATGATTTTGCTCAGGAGACAACATAACTAGCTGACTATTATACCTTTCCAATATAGAAATACATAAACTCGACGAGATATATTTATGCCCTTTCATTACATGTTGAAGGCAAAACATCAATTCATCGGCACCTACACTTTTTAATAAATAGCCGTTCGCTCCAGCTAAAAAAGCGTTAGATGGATATTTTTCATCCTCCAGCACACTAAGCAATACAATTTTTAGGTTTTTAGATTTCTTTTTTACCAGCGGAATCATTTCGATACCGTCCATTTCGGGCATCATTACGTCCGATAAAATGATATCAGCCTGAATGCCAGTATCAATTAAATTAAGTAGTTCTCTTCCATTGGCAACATCGGCTACAACTTCAACCGATTCGTATTTATCCATAAGTGCGGTAAGCGACTCACGCATCAAGTGATGGTCATCTACCAGGATTATTTTGATCATAAACCAAATATAATTGAAGGAAATTGATTCAGAAAATGAGGCATTTCGCTTAGTAGCGAATATGGCTCGAAAAGCAGCGATTCAAGTATTTATTTGGGTAATTCTACAAAAAAAGTGGTCCCTTTTCCCGTTTCAGTCTCGAACCAAATTCGTCCGTTGTGCAACTTTACAATGTTGTAAATAATGCCCATTCCTAAGCCACCAGAATCCCGGCCAACCAAGCCAGCCCGAAAGCCTCGCTCTGCCCTTTCAAACAAATCTGCCCTCATGTTTTCCGGTATTCCCCTGCCATTATCATAAACTGAAATCACTACCGCATTCCCTACATCATTTACGGTTACGCCAATGGTACCATTTTCATCGGTAAACTTTATCGAATTAGAAATTAAATTGTTAATTACCTGTAGAAATTTCATTCCATCAATCGATAGGTAAATTTTATCCTGGTTGCTGCTAAACTTAAAATTACGAACATTGCTCAACCTTGATCGTCTATAATAACGTAAGGCATCTTTTAGCTCCCACACCAATTCCAACCTGTCTTTATTAACTTCTATGATGTTGCTCTTTATAAATTCGTGATTGATAACGCTCCGCACTAATCGCGTATTTCGATCACACATATCTACAATAAAGCTTAATGACTTTTGAAGATTTTTATCACCAATTTTAGCTACATCTTTCTCCATCGATGATGCGGTTAACTTCATCATGCCAAGAGGTTCCTTTAAATCATGTGATAAAACTTCGAGTGTAATATTTTTCCTGTAATTGATTTGATCAACAAGCAACTTATTATGACGTTCTACAGTGATATCTTCTGCTATTCCACAAATAATTATTTCCTCATTTTTAATTGGATACAAACTCACTTTTACATATTTCTCTCTGGAATTTTCAAAACCTAGTCGAAATTCATATTTCTTAGGCTCCATGTCTTCCAAACATTCTTCGTAACAGGAAATAACATGTTCTACATCATCACTGTAAACTTTGCCTAGAAATAATTTTGGTTTCTGCAGAAGAGATTCTTTATCGACTTCCCAAATATGGGCCAATGCAGTATTAATGTAAATAAAATCTTCAGTTTGCAAATTGTAGATGAAGTATCCATCATTAGCACTTTCCCCAATTTTATAAAATAATTCAGTACTTATCTCCTTCATTTGGTGGTGTATTAATTAGGCATCAAAAGCAATTCATGAACACCAAATAATGCGATATGGTTTTATTTATTTTATTAACGGCGTTTTAAGGCTATATGATAGCTTTTGAAAACTTGGCCGTAAAAATAAAAGGTATTGAGTGATAGCTAAATAATAAAATGAACCAGTTATATTGAAATCTATTAAATTTTCATTTGTAACTTAGTGGCATGACAATGCAGGAGCTCCAGGAACTAGAAGATTTTTTTACAAAAGCAGGAAAACAACCTGTGCCTATTTTTTTGAACCAAGCAACAGAGATTACAGATTACGATCATTTTTTGCAAAGTCATTTCCAGCCGTTAAAGGCCAACCTCACATCTAAAGTAAATCAGCCGCTTATTTATAGGCTTAAGACCCTTAAATTGATTATCGAATCGAATGCTTAGCAATTATTTACGATCGGTATGTCCTAAATCCTTATCCGGACTTACATGATCTCGAACTAATTTTTTCAGTTCCTTGATTTCCGGAAAACGTTCCATTACGCTTCGATCAAAAATGATTTGGCTATCAATAGTGATGGTAAATTTACCACCCGCTTCGATTGGAACTAGCATCACGCCCCTAATTTCATCTGTAAAAGTGTTCAAAATTTCTTGCGCCATATAGGCCGATCGCAACATCCATCCGCATTTCGGGCAATATTCAATGGTGATTGTAGGTTTCATTTTACCAATATATCAATATCTTTTTGTTAGCCTTTTTAATTTCAAATTTTCAGCTGCAAATAGGTCGGCTACTTTTTTAATATAGATTTAAAAAATTTCCAACTATATTGGCAAAAGTTAGTTATTCTAATTAGCCTTATCCTTTTTTTATGACGAAGAACATCTTTATAGCATCTGCAGAGCCTTATACCGGAAAATCAGTGATTGCATTTGGAATGATAAACATGCTGCTGGCTAAAACGCAAAAAGTAGGTTATTTTAAGCCAATCATTGCTCAAGAAGATCCAAATCAAAAAGACGAACACGTAGAAGCAATGCTTGATTACTTCGCATTACCGATTCGTTACGAAGATGCTTTTGCCTTTACCCGACAAGATATGCTTCACCAGGCTGAAGATAGCGGCACAATTATCAATACGATCATCAGTAAATATAAAAAATTAGAGGATAATTATGATTTCACTGTAATAGAAGGAAGCGATTTTTTAGGCGAAGGCAGCGCCTTTGAATTTGAATCGAATGCGTTGATGGCCAAAAATCTGGGTGCTCCTGTCTTGATTGTAGTATCTGGAAAGGGAAAAACGGCAAGTCAGTTATTTAAAAGCGCCATCAATATTTACCGCAACTTTTTGTTAAGAGATGTGCAGGTTTTGGGTGTGGTGGCCAATATGGTTAACCCTGAAGAAGCAGAACGTATTAAACAGGCCTTAACCAATCAATTACCGCCAGAATTATTAATAGCAGTAATTCCCATCGAAAGTGGTTTACAAAGCCCAACTATGAAAGAAATTGCGGCTGCGCTTGATGCTGATATTTTATTCGGTGCAGATTTGCTCGATAATCAGGTTGATAATTTTGTAACCGGTGCGATGATGCTGCCAAACTTTTTAAGGCACATTAAAGATAATCTGCTTATTGTAACCCCTGGTGACCGGGGCGATATTATCATCGGATCGTTGCAAGCCAATTTATCCGCTAACTACCCTAAAATTGCCGGAATTGTACTTACAGCAGGAAGTTTACCCGATGAACCAATGATTAAGCTTATCGAAGGTTTACAAACCATTATTCCAATTATTGCGGTTCAAAAGGGAACGTTTGAAACCACTACAACTATTGGCTCTATTCATTCTAAAATCACGATAGATAACAAGAAAAAAATTGAGTTAGCCATAGATATTTTTGAAAAACATGTCGATTTAAAAGCGCTTGATGATAAAATTATCACATTCAGTTATCAGGGTATCACCCCGCACATGTTTCAATACCAACTGGTAAAATGGGCCAAAAGAGAAAAGAAACACATTGTTCTTCCCGAAGGAAATGATGAGCGAATTCTGAAAGCAGTTGAGAAATTGATTGCGCAAGATATTGTTGACATTACTTTGTTGGGCGATCCATTGGAGATTAGTAATTCTATTAAACGACTTGGCTTAAACCTAGACCTGAACACCATTCATATCCACAATCCTGCGCTTTCCGAGCAATACGATTCTTATGTGGAAACCTTGCACGAGTTAAGAAAGGCAAAAAATGTAAATCTGGAAATGGCTCGGGATATGATGACAGATGTTTCTTATTTCGGAACGATGATGGTTTATAAGGGCGATGCCGATGGAATGGTTTCTGGCGCAGTGCACACCACTCAACACACCATCCGCCCGGCCTTGCAGTTTGTTAAAACGAGACCAGGAGTTTCTGTTGTTTCATCAATATTTTTTATGTGTTTACCCGAACGAGTAGCCATTTTTGGCGATTGCGCTGTAAACCCCAATCCAACCGCACAACAACTAGCAGAAATTGCTATTTCATCAGCAGAAAGTAGCGCAAAATTTGGCATTGAACCGAGAATTGCTATGCTGTCCTATTCATCCGGCACTTCTGGGGAAGGTGAAGATGTAGAACGCGTAAGAGAAGCTACCGCAATTGTTAGGGAAAGATATCCTGAGCTTAAAATCGAAGGACCGATCCAATATGATGCCGCTGTAGATCCTATAGTTGGTAAGCAAAAAATGCCGAATTCGGAAGTTGCAGGCCGGGCAAGTGTTTTGATCTTCCCGGATTTAAATACAGGGAACAACACCTACAAAGCTGTACAACGCGAAACTGGCGCATTAGCCATTGGTCCAATGTTGCAGGGATTAAATAAACCTATTAACGACCTCAGTCGGGGTTGTACTGTTGATGATATTTTTAATACGGTAGTGATTACCGCGATACAATGTCAAGACCTATAAAAAAAATAAAATGAATATTTTAGTGATAAATTCTGGGAGCAGTTCTCTTAAGTATCAACTTTTTAAAATGCCTGTGCAGGCGCCAATTTGTAGTGGATTGGTTGAACGCATTGGCATTGAAGGCTCTTATATTAAACATACGGTTTACGCAGGCGGAGAGAAATTTGTAACCGAAAAAAATGGTTTCATTGCCGATCACAGCGAAGGTTTGAATCAAGTTTTAGCTTTGCTAAGCGAGGGCGAAAGAGCGGTTATTGCTAGTCCAGATGATATTGCTGCCGTTGGCCACCGTGTGGTACATGGAGGTGAACACTTTTCGGGACCTACCTTAATAACAGAGGAAGTGAAGGCGCAGATTAGAAAGCTTTTTTCTCTGGCCCCACTCCATAATCCTGTTAATTTGAAATGCATAGAAGTTGCAGAACAAACATTTACAAAAGCTAAACAAATTGCAGTTTTTGATACTGCCTTTCACCAAACCATTCCACAGGAAGCATTTAGGTATGCCATTCCAAACCGGTACTACAAGGAACATGGAATTCGTGTGTATGGATTTCACGGAACCAGCCACAAGTATGTGAGTGAGCAAGCAATTAAATGGCTGGATCAAAAAGATTCCAAAATCATCACCATCCATCTGGGAAATGGCTGCAGCATGACTGCCGTTCAAAATGGAAAATCGATAGATACCAGCATGGGTTTTGGCCCTTTAAGTGGATTAATGATGGGTACGCGTTCTGGCGATATCGACCCTTCGGTGATTTTTCATTTAATAGAGCATGCGGGTTATAGCCTCGATCAGTTGAGTACATTGTTTAATAAACAGTCGGGATTATTAGGCGTAGGCGGTTCGAGCGATATGCGTGACATTGGAAAGCTGGCTGCTGAAGGTAGTGGTGGTGCAATTTTAGCACTCCAGCTTTATGCTTACCGAATTAAAAAATTTATCGGTGCTTATGCAGCAATTTTAAATGGCCTTGATGCTGTCGTATTTACAGCCGGTGTTGGAGAAAACGACAAATTAATGCGTGCTTCCGTTTGCGATGAGCTGAATTTTCTCGGTATTGAAATGGATGCCGAGAGTAACTTAAACTATTCGGGCGGAATTGCAGATGTAAGTACCAACGAATCCCGAGTAAAAATTCTGGTGATCCCAACCAATGAAGAATACGAAATTGCCTACCAATGTTACGGGCTATTGGCCTAATTAAAAATTCATCAATCAGCTCCTTTCAGCTGATTGATGAATTCAATTTTACCCCTCCAAAACCGATAGAATATTTCCTGATGGATCTTTGAACCAGGCAATCTTCGGTCCTTGCTCGCCTCTCGAGATGCCCTTTTCATCAGTTTTAAGATATTCTGAATCGTATTGTTCGAATTTTATTCCTTTAGAAATCAATTCATCTACAGCTTTATGAATATTGTTCACAGGAAAGTTTAATACAGTAAAAGTTGCCGGTTGATGATTATCTTTTGGGTAGAGCATGATGTTTTCATTCCCTTCCAGTGCCAACTCCAAAAGGCCCATCTCTCCTACTTTGGTTTTCAAACCAATTGACTCATAAAATGCTTTTGCCTCTTCAATGTTCTTTACAGAGAATAAACTAAATGCTTTGCTTGTTTGTAACATGATGATATAAAAATTAGTAAAACAATATTTGGGGCGCTTGTATCAGTTAACTCTTCCAGGCACCGATTAATCTTCTTATTACTACTATTTCTGCAGTGTGATAAGCATTATGATCAGCAATTTGCAGCGCTTCGCGAAGTAGTGTTTGTCCCTGCCCATGCGGAATTTGGAGATAAAGATCTTTCGATTTCATCAATGAGATAAACTCTTTTAGGTCAGTTTCTATACTGGCGATGGTTTTAATCCAGACTTCTTCGCTTTCTGGAGCAACCTCTTCCGGCCAATACTGCTCAGGCCATTTCGGAGACTGATGATTGCCATCTTTACTAAATTCAAGCATATCCCATTGAGCTATACGGATATGCTCTGCCAATTGCCAGATGCTGTAAGGTAGGAGATCAGGCTTTTTTGAAACCTGCTCAATCGTTAAATCTGCAAGTGCTTCTTTCAAACCTACATGCGCTCCTCCGCCACTCAATAATTTTTTAAGTTCGTTAATTAAAATTGAAGTATGATTTTCCATTTGGTTACGGTATAGAAGAATTAACAAAATAGAAAGCTTATGGTTTGGGTAGTTATTTTCTGTTACTTTTGATGATGAACTTTCAAGATTTATTTCCGGTTTTAAATCACAGCACCTACCTAAATACTGCTTATTCTGGCATTCTAAGCCAACCGCTATTAGAATGGCGCAACAAACACGATGTTGAGTATCTAAATGAAGGAAGCAATTTTAGGGTAAAACAGGCTACGATAATCAAATATTTGAGAAAGAAACTTGCTGAAATTTACCAGGCAGAAAATATCTTTTTAACCCCAAACTTTTCTTTTGGATTTAATACCTTACTGAATGGGCTAGATCAAAACCATCGATTTTTGCTTCTAAAAGAAGATTATCCTTCTCTTGCCTATCCGGTAAAAACTTTAGGTTTTGAATTTACAGAGGTTGATATTGATGTTAACTTGGAGCAGAATATTATTAAAGCAATTGAAGATTTTAAACCTACCGCATTTGCATTCAGTATGGTGCAGTATATTAGCGGTTATAAATTATCAGAAGATTTTATCAAGAAAATCAAGCAAACCTATCCGCAGATTTTGTTGATGGCCGATGGAACCCAGTTTTGTGGCACAACCCCATTTAACTTTAAACAATCAGGCTTAGATGCACTCATTTCGAGTGGCTATAAATGGTTACTTTCTGGATTTGGAAATGGATTCACTTTGTTATCAGAACAATTAATTGGCGAACTCTATCAAGATAGAGTGAATAAAAAACTTCCAACAGCGCCATTTTTAAATGGAAAAAGTCATTTGGATATGTGTTTTGAACCTGGCCATTTAGATACCTTAAATTTCGGCTCGCTTTATCACAGCCTTAACTTCTTACAATCTACCGGGTTTGAGCACATCGAAAAAAGCAACCAACTCCTTTGCCAAAAGGCAAGATTAAAATTTTTTAATAGAGGTTTACTCCCAGTTTGGATGACAGAAAGAGAAAGCCAATCAACCATTATCAGCTTACCTTTGGAAGAAAAATTAGTCCAAAAACTGGCTGAAGCTAACATTCTATGTTCAGCAAGGGGCGCCGGAACGAGATTTTCGTTCCATTTTTATAATACTGAGGATGATTTACAGAAACTGCTTGATGTGATTGATGGAAAAAGTTAATCTACTTTCCAAACGGCATCTGTAAAATATTTCTGATGATCGAAAAAACGATGTATTGGGTTGAAGCCAGATTTTTTAGCCAACGCATCCACATCTTCAAGAGAATATTTTTGTGAGATCTCCATGTAGATAAATTCATTTGCGTCGAAGTGAATGGTTTCATCGCCTACGTTTACCCACTGCTCTTGCAAACTGATTAAATAACTTTTGCAAGCTCCGGTTTCTGGATCGTATGATGCGTAATGATCGAACTTTGAAACATCGAAATCACCATCTAATTCATTATTTATCCGATCCAGAAGATTCAAATTGAACGAACGCGTAATCCCCGCAGAATCATTATAGGCTGCCAAAATCTGTTTCGGATTTTTCTTTAAATCAAATCCGATAATCAGCAAATCATTTGGGGAAAGCTCATTCCGTAAATCATTGCAAAACTGTTCGGCGTCGCTTAAGTCCATATTACCGATATTGGCTCCCATAAATAAAACCACTTTCCGGAGACTCGAAATTTCCTTTGCTTTTTTAAGCATCTTAAAGTAATCGCCATTAAGTCCCTCCATTTTCAACTGAGGAAGTTTTTTAGGTAGATTTTCTTCCAGATCGTTGATTACATGCGTTGAAATATCAATAGGAAAATAAGTAAAATTAAGCTGTTGTTTTAACAAGGCATTTAATAGATGAATAGATTTGGTCGCATCGCCAGCGCCAAGCTCAATCAAATCAAAGGGTTGATCATCAACAACAATAAATCTCCCTAATTCTGAAGATTGTTGCTCCATAATCTCCATCTCTGCATCAGTAAGATAGTATTCATCCATATCCATGATTTGCTGAAATATGCGGTCGCCTTTTTCATCATAGAAATATTTGGAGCTTAAAAACTTAGGTTTACTTTGCAATCCTTGTAAAACATCAGTTAAAAATGATGTACCAACTGACGCAATCTGATTGGTAATAATAGAATCCATAGGTTACTTTGCTAATCTTATGCCTGTAAATTGCCACCTTAAATGTGGATGAAAAAAATTGCGGTAAGTGCTGCGTTCATGTCCTAGAGGTGTAGCAACCGATGCACCACGAAGCACTTTTTGGTTTACCATAAATTTGCCATTATACTCTCCAAGCGCACCTTGCGCTTTACTAAAACCTGGATACGGCAAATAAGCACTTTCAGTCCACTCCCATCTTGCCCCCCAAGTCAATTGCTGTGCTGCTATTTCCCACTCAAATTCAGTAGGCAAACGCAAACCCTTCCAACTGGCAAAGGCATAAGCTTCGTAATAACTTACATGCGTTACAGGCGCTTTGAGGTCGATCGATTGCAAGCCATTAAGCGTGTAAACAAACCAGGCATCATCCGTCTTGCTCCAGTACATGGGTGCTACAATTTGATTGTTGTTTACCCAATCCCAACCTTCCGCATGCCACAGGCTAAAATTTTTATAACCACCAGCCTCAATAAAATCCAAATATTCTCCGTTAGTTACCAAAGCAGTACTTATTGCGAAATTCTGAAGATATACTTTGTGTCTCGATAGTTCATTATCAAAGCAAAAGCCATTACCGCTGTATCCAACTTCATAAACGCCTTCCGGAACACCTATCATTTGTGTTTCAGATGCCGGTAAGCTTTTATCTTTCCAATTTATATCGTAAACTGGAAACAACGGATTATTACCTAAAATATATTTGATATCAGTTAGCAGGAGTTCCTGATGTTGTTGCTCATGATTGAAACCCAAATGCAGCAATTCTGTTAACTTCTCATCTACAGGGCAAGAAAGTAATTTAGCCATGGCTTCATCTACATAAGCACGATATTGATAAACTTCGTTCACACTTGGCCGGCTTAAATTACCACGATCGGTACGGATTACCCTTGCGCCAACGGTTTCATAATAGCTGTTAAAAACGTAATTATAATCTGGATTAAACTCTTGGTATTCTGGCGAAAAGGGTTTCAAAATAAAGGTTTCGAAAAACCAGGTGGTATGGCCCAAATGCCATTTTGGAGGGCTAACGTCAACTATCGGTTGAACTACATAATCCTCCGTTTGCAGAGGCTCACATATTTCTTCAGAATGCTTTCTAATTAGCAAGTATTCTTCGCTTAAATTCATTTGTTGTTGTCTAGATATTGCTTCAGATCTGTGATAGAATAAACACCAAGTTCTTTTGATTGTTTTCGGCGCATCATTAAAGCATAAGAATTATTAAAACCAATTGGAGTTAACCATTTAATTCCGAATTTCTTGATGAATTCATCTTTAACGTAGTTGTAGGTTTTATCTTTATCATGAGCAATTTTCCTTGCAAAATCTGCATCTGGTTGTAGCAAAACCAACAATCCGGTTCCTGTATATTCAGGATAAAAATCTATCTGATCGTTAACCAATGCATCGAAGCAAATTTTTGTGCCGCCCAAACCCGTTTTAGTAGCCACCTGATAATTGGTATTTCCCTGAATAAGCATTTTATACATTTCTGCTAAAATGTACTGTTCGCCGAAAATTTTAGAACCAATGCGTACCGTTTCTCCCTTACCATTTAGCGCCGACTTATACAACTTCTGACTTTCCAGAAACTCCTTTGCAACCCGCTCAGGACTTTGGTGTAGCTGATCCGTTTTGTAATTAAGATCAGTCATTATAGAATCGTTAATTTTGCCTTCAAGAAGATTTAGTGTTTTTTCTAATTCAGGAAACTTTTTTAGGGAAGATGTTCTAACAATTGGTGCTGCATAATAAGGTGGAAAAATACCTTTGTCATCCTTTAAGATGATTAGGTCGAATGCCTTCAATCTTCCATCGGTAGAATATCCGCTAATTACATCCAATTCCTTCTCAAAAGCAGCTTTGTACATTACCGCATCACTAATTACAATCGTATGGATTTTTAAACCGTAAACGGATTTCAACCCTAAATCGCCATCTTGCCTACCCATAAACTCTGGCGTAAAACCAGCAGTCAGCGAACTTCCGTAAGCTTTCGGCAGCAAATAAAAGCCACCCAAAATTAAAATCACAATAGGAAGAATGATCAATACCCGCTTTAGTTTCTTGATATTGAGGTTTTGAAGGAGCGCCAGTAAAGCATCTAATAAAATGGCCAACACTGCTGCCGGGATTGCACCAGCGAGAATCATGTTGGTATTGTTCAATGATATTCCCCCGAAAATAAATTCACCCAAACCACCCGCAGCGATGTAGGATGCCAGCGTTGCGACCCCCACATTGATGACGGTAGCGGTTCGTATTCCAGCTAAAATTACAGGCATGGCTATCGGAAGCTCTACTTTAAACAGAATTTGTTTCGCACTCATTCCCATCGCCTTCGCAGCCTCACGTACATTGGCATCTATGCCAACAATGCCCGTATAAGTGTTTCGGATAATGGGCAAAAGCGCATAGATGAGCAACGCAACAATAGCGGGCTTCGCACCAATTCCTAATAATGGAATCATAAATCCCAATAAGGCAATGCTCGGAATAGTTTGCAAAACACCTGCAAAAGCTAAAACCGACCCTGATAAGTTGCGCTTTCTGGCTATTGAAATGCCCAAAGGCAAACCAACCAAAACCGCAAAAAACAGCGAAATAAATGTTAAACCTAAATGTTGGAGGGTTTGATTGAACAGCTTATCTGACTGTTCGGCCATGAATTGCCACAGGCTTTGCTGGTTCTCATTCATGGCGATTCCTTTTTTGATATAAACTAAATGCCGCTGTTAATTTATCGAAATCAATATTTTTATAACTACCAGATTGATTTTTAACCTCAATACTGTTTTGCATTTGCAGCTTTCCCATTGTATCCCATACGCTTTCGGTAGATGGAATAGCGGTGGGTGTTTGTGTCTCAGATGATGGTAAAAAATCCCATAAATCATCTAATGAAACAGCTTTAAAGGCTAATGATAACTTTTCGCCTGCCAAAAAATCCTTTGCAAACTTATTTACGGGCTTAAAAAGTAACTCTTTTGGTGTTCCAATCTGGATAACTTTACCTTTATCCATTAAACAAATGCGGTCTGCAAGCTCAAAAGCTTCATGAATATCATGCGTCACCATCACCATTGTTTTCCGTTTAAGTTCTTCCAGAGCCTTAAATTCTTTTCTGATGCTGGTTCGGGTTACATTATCCAGAGCGCCAAAGGGTTCATCCATCAATAATATAGATGGATCGGTTACCAATGCCCTGGCTAAGCCAACGCGTTGTTGCTGTCCACCGCTTAATGCATTTGGAAACATAGATAAATACTGTTCTGATAGATGGAGCTTTTCCAAAATTTCCTGAGTTCTTAATATCGTTTTTTTATTATCCCAGCCCAGAAGTTTGGGTACAATGGCAATGTTTTCTGCCACCGTGTAATGTGGAAACAAGCCATTATTCTGCAACACGTAACCAATGCTTCGACGCAAAATCTCTGGTTTTTCTCCCGCAATATTTTTGCCGTTAATGTTTATCTGTCCCGAATCTGGTGCAATCAGTCGATTTATCATTTTAAGGGTAGTTGTCTTGCCACAACCACTTGTGCCCAGAAGAATCAAGCTTTCTCCTGGCAATACGTCAAAAGAAATCTTTTTAACGGCTTCATTGCCGCCAAAACTTTTACTTATTCCATTAACACTAATCATCCAATTTCATAAAAAGATTGTTCAATGATTCTGTATAAGTTGGGTGAGCAAAAATGCCATATCGAATTTTATCATAGGTAATACCGCCTTGCATAGCCATTTGCAAAACCGACATAATTTCGCCCCCATCCGCAGCAATTACTGTAGCTCCTAAAATGTTCTTGGTTTTAGCATCAACCACGGCTTTCATCAAACCAAATGTTTCTCCGGTTTCAATACCTCGGGCAACATTAGCCATTGGCAACACGGCAACTTTATAATTTAAACCTCGCTCCTTTGCTTCGTTTTCCGAAATTCCTATCCTTGCCATTTGCGGATCAGTAAACATGCAATACGGAACCGGCCGTCCCTTTGTAGAAAGGTTTTCCTTTTTCACCAGGTTTTGGTAAATGATTACATGGTCGTTATAAGCAATATGTGTAAATGCCGGACCGCCGTTAACATCGCCCAAAGCATAAATACCTTTAACATTAGTCTCTAACTTCGTATTCACAGCGACATGACCTTTCTCATTGGTTTTTACCCCACAATAGTTTAGACCCAGATTTTCGGTTTGTGGTTTTCTACCGGCCGCAACCAGTATATGAGTACAATTAATGCTTTTATTTTCTGATTTTTGCTTTAGACTAATTGTTAACCCACTTTTCACTTTCTTAATTTCAGACACTTCTACCGAAGTCAAGAACTTAATGTCTTCGTTCCCTAAAACTTTGCAAATTTCATCAGAAACATCATGATCTTCTCTTGCTAAAACATGGGATGATTTTTCGAGAATAGTTACTTTGCTGCCAAAGCGGCTAAACATTTGGCCAAACTCCAAACCAATATAATTGCCACCAATGATAACAAGATGCTCTGGAATTTCAGTTAAATCTAATATAGAAGTTGAAGTGAGATATTCCACTTCATTCAAACCTTTAATATCTGGAATTACCGTACTCGCACCGGTATTGATGAAAATTAAATCTGCTGATAAGTTTTCGCTTCCTCCATCATTCATTTCCACTTTGAGTTCCTTTTTCCCTGTGAAAGTAGCGGCACCCATATATAGCTTCAAACCCTTCGTTGATTCAATTCCTTTTTGAGCTGACTCTTGAAATAGTTTTACAATTCCGTCTTTCCGCTTTTTTATTTCTTTAAGATCAACTTTAATATCTCCAATTACAACACCAAGTTTTCCGGCATTTTTGGCTTGGAATGCCGCCCGGGCTGAGGCAATCATTGTTTTTGTTGGTGTACAACCGTCGTTAATACAGGTACCACCCACAATTCTTTTTTCAACAAGCGCAGTTTTCATTCCTGCATTTGCTAATTTTTTAGCAAGCGGAATTCCCGCCTGTCCGGCTCCAATGATAATGACGTCGTAGTGTTTCATGTTAAGTTATTACAGCAGTAAAACGAGGAAAGCGGTTCATTGTTTGAACGGCTTCGCCTTTAGCTGGTAAATGAATCTTCACTTTTAGAAAGAAATGGATCTGGAGTGGTTTGCTGTTCAGCAAAGGTTCCTGTTTTAACATCATAACCAAAAGGATCTACATTGGGTTCATTGCCTTCACCTTTGGGGTTGTCGCCGTATTCGTTAGCGCCGTAATCACCAGCACTAAACAGCATTACGAAAATATAAAATGGGATAAGCAAATACCAACCAGAATTGCCTAAATCATGACATCTTTTCGCTCCCTGCGAGATTAAAATAAAAACCGGCAAAAGAACAAATATACCTGCCCATTCCATTCCTGGGCTTTCAGCCAGAGCGCTAATGATAAAAAGACACAGCCAATAGGCAAGAAAAGTAATGCAGTATTCGGTACGGCGAATTCGACCGTAAAAAGAGAAAATGTCTTTAAACATGGAGCGTGAGTTTTATTTTCAAAGTAAGATTGAAAATAAAAATATTCATCGACATTACAAAGCCGCTAACCGCTTTTGTTTTGTACCTTTTATTGCCCAAAAAATAAGTACAGGTTGAAAAAATAATCGCATCAACCGTTTTTGATCAGTATCTAAACCAAAGCCATCACGTTTGTTTAAGTATTGAGAAACATTACCGGGAAAAACTGCAACAAATAACGAGGCAGCTAAAATGCCAACTGTACTTCTGTATTTTACTGGAGCAAAAACCAGTGCGGTTCCCATTGCAATTTCAACTAAGCCCGAATAAATAACAGTGTCATCCTTTTTCAGCGGAACCCAATCTGGTACTTGTGCCTGAAATTCTTTCCGGGCAAAAGTTAAATGACCAACGCCGGCAATAATCAGTCCGGTGCCTAACATGATCCTGGCGATATTTTTAGCAGTATTGTTTTTCATCTTTCCATAACAAACTCCTGTCGCAAAGGTTTCTAAGTTAAACTTATTGATAAAAAAAGTTCGATGCTATAAGCCTGTTGTTTATTAATATTTATCTAAAACTTTTTGTCCTGATGTCTTGTTATCATCCGGAAATTAGCCACTCAATACATACCAAATGATCAAAATAAATAACGACCAAGACTACAAGAAAGTTATAGCAAGACTTAAACAACTCTCAGAAAACACCAATATCCAGTCGATATTTTTATCATCAGAGCTAAATGATCTTCGAAAAATGGCTATAGCTTACGAATATAAAAGATACGATTTAACAGCCATTGAAAATAATCATCAACAGCTTTCAGCTACAGGTTAATTCCAAGTATTTACCATTCCTTGCTTCTACTTTTACTTGCGTCAATGCAGCTTCTAAACCAATAAATAGAGAATCAGTTGTATTAACCACAAAATTTAACCGTATTTATTACGTAATTAATATCAATACGGCTGTTTCTGGTACCAAGTTGCAAACCATGTTCTAGCATTCATGTTATAATATTTGATAAAGAAAATTATCAATCATGTGATTGATAAAGATATTTAACCAAATCCCTATAATATGGATCAAATAGAATTTAGCCACAATGCCGATCGGCATGCTACATCCCTATATTCGCATGCGATACGTTTTACCAAAGATGAAGACGAAGCCAAAGATCTGGTTCAAGACACGCTGATGAAGGGCATTAGATTCTGTCATAATTTTGACGAAGGCACCAATATTAAAGGTTGGCTATACGTAATCATGCGGAATACTTTTATCAATAATTACAGAAAAGACCAGAAAAGGAACGAACTAATTACGACAGAAGAAGATATTTCGAGCGCACATTTACTAAAAAGTGCTTCTAAAAACGCATCTGAAGGGAAGTTTATCATGGGTGATATTCAAAAAGCACTCGCCAGTATTCCACAAAATTACAGCATTCCTTTCCAACGTTACTTTGAGGGATATAAATACCACGAAATCGCAGAAGAGTTAGGGATACCTATCGGAACGGTGAAGACCCACATCCATCAGGCACGTATAGAACTAAAAAAGTACTTGAAAAATTATAAAGGAAGTTATGGCATCTGATACCCTTTAACTTAGCAATTTTATTGTCGGTTGACTAATTATGTTGACCGACAAACCCTCCTACTCTTTGCAATAGATCAAATATATCGAATGGTTTTGCAATAAAATCCTCCGCCCCACATTTTTTCTTCATTTCGCTAAGCGCAGCATGTGCACTCATCATCATAATGGGAATATTCTTAGTTTCCGGATCTTTTTTAAGCATTTCGCACACATCAATTCCATTGCCATCAGGAAGTTTTACATCTAACAAATATAAATCTTGAGAACCTTTATCATCAAAGGCCATGAACTCTTTTACATTCGAAAATCCAAAAACTTCATAATTCTCTTCAGTTAAAATCAATTCAATAATCTCTTTAATACCCTGATCATCCTCGAGCAGGCATATTTTCTTACCCATATAATTCTAAGTCAAAAATTAGTTTGCAAATGCTTATTCACTGTGTGAAACCACCAATATGCAAAATTGTTTTAGTTATAGAGTAGAAAATTGACATATGTAAACAAAAATCGAAAGATACAAGTTGGTAAATCTTATTTTGCTTAGAGTTTTCTATGGCATGAAAGTGTTTAGCAGTGCTGAAGATCAATCTTAAAACAGTTTTTGCATCAACATTTCCTTTTTTTGAACCGAGACCTCTATTTCTGCACCATCTGATAATTCTAGTGTCCCTCCATCTCCTTTTCGATATTTTACCACGTAATCTAAATTAACAATCACCGAACGGTTTACCCTCATAAATTGGGCATCATCCAAAACAGGTTCATATTCTTTCAATGTTTTCGAGACCACAATTTTTTTGGCATCTGCAAGTATAAAAACACTATAATTACTCATAGCCTCAACCCGCACTATATTTACCTTATCGATTAAATAAATCCCCTCGGCAGTGGGCAAGGCTAGTTTATTCTTAGGTTTTTTTTCTCGTATAATAACTTTGCTATAAGCTTTTTCGAATACTCTTTTCTTAAGTCGGTTAATGGCCGTTTTCAACTCGTCCTCATCTACAGGTTTCATTAAATAATCAACAGCGCTTAAACGGAGTGCCTCCAAAGTGTAACTGTCATAAGCAGTGGTAAAAATTACTTCAAAGTTGAATGTGCCCAGGCGTCCCAAAACCTGGAAGCCGTTCATTCCTGGCATTTCAACATCTAAAAAGAGCACATCTAAATCTAGTTTAGCAATAGCATCAACAGCTAGTGTAGCATCATTAAATACGCCAACCACCTGTAATTCATTTTCAAAAACATCAAGCTTGTGCGCAAGCAATTTGCTTCCTCTAATTTCATCGTCTAAAATTGCTGCTCTTAACATCGATTCATCATTTTTACTAAATTTCGGGTATTTATTTTTTGGAAGCAACTTGAAACAAAATTTAATAGAAAGGTAGTTAAACATATTCGGATAAATCTGACCGAGATTGATCCGCTAGATGCCTTTCCTCTGTAAATTTATAACCCATATTCTTCACATTTTCTGGTAATGATTGCAGGCGTAGTGTTGATGAGTGAATACAGGCTTACAATGAGTAAAAAAATTGAATAGAGTTACCTATGCGAGGAGGAAGCATGGAACGCAAAAAGTATGAGATTTGAGATTTATGTGAAAACCTAAGTAGAAAATCGTTTAATCCTAATTGATTCATTAATTAAGCCAGTGGCAAACTAAATTCCACTTTTTACTTGGGCTATATTTCCTCATCATAAAACATAGAAATAATATCCTACCACCGCATAATTAGCTTCTTTATCGGAACATCAATACTAACCTACTGATAGAAGGGCATTTAAAATGATTGGAATACTAGAATTAATGATTGAACATTCATTCCTTTTTACATTTATTATTCTAATTTAGGTATAAATAAATCTGCACAGTTTTATACGTATAAACTTGCAGAGATATGTAACAATAATTTACTCCAAAATTTAACCAAATTCGGATGAACGCACCTAAAAAAAACGCCAACATCGGCAAATCTTCAGTGGCTGGCAAAACTGCAAAACCAAAATTATTCGAGAAATTAAATCCGGCAAAAAAAATCCAGTTTGTAGTAGGAAAAGATGTAGATTTTAATGATTGTGAAATTAGAATCACCTTCGAGGGGAATAATATTGTCACTAAGTTTCTTTTAAAAGGTGTACCTATAAGCGAGCAGGTAATTCTAGTGAAACCAAAACCAACTCCACCTCCTATCCCTACGATTGAATTTAAACAGGCTAATCAGATAAAACTTTAGCTATCGATGCTTTCCCCGAGATATTGCTTAGTTGCCAGTTTATTATTAATTCATTTCTTGGGGTTTTCTCAAAGTAAGTACAAGCTATTGGTAGATTCTGCAAGGCTCTATACCAAAAGTGGCAAATATCAAGATGCAATTAACCTCTTATTTAAAGCCAAAGCACTTAAAGGAATAGATAAAAACTACTCGGAGAGAATTAACATGCATTTGGGAAACAATTATGAATCGCTAAGCAAAATAGATTCGAGCATATTTTATTATGGTGAAGCGATTAAATTTTGTGAAAGCAAAAAAGATTATCCTGCCCTATCGTTTTTATTCAGTCGGCTAGGCAACATCGAATTAAGCTTTACAAAGCGTTATCCTACTGCAATTAGCTACTTTAAGAAACAGCTCTATTTTGACAAAATCCTAAAAGATAGCACCTACTTATTTGATAACTTAAATAATATTGGCCTGTCATTCAAAAGCTTAAATAAACTCGATAGTGCACTTTTTTACTTCAACAAAGTGACGCAAGATCCGTCGAAATTTAACAATTCTAAAAATACGGCATTACTATTTACTGCAGATATTTATTCTTTAAAAAAGAACTATAATAGTGCTTTAGCCAATTACAAACAAGCCATTAAAGGCTTAGCATTGGCTAAAGATAGTATTGGTCTATATGCAGCCTACGCAAATATTGGCGATTGCCTTATGCAACAGAATAAATTTGATGAGAGTATTGAAAATTTAAGAAAGGCAGAGAAATATCTATCACCTTACATTACCGACGCAAACAAAGCTGTTTTATACCACAATTTTGCTTACGTCTATGGCCAACAACAACAATTCGATAAGGCATATTACTTCAAAAATTTAGAAAATATCACGAAGGATAAAATCAATACCGAAAGTATTGGTAACGCCGTTGCTGAAATGGGTGCAAAATACGAGCTACGCCAGAAGCAAGACAGTTTATTCATAAATAAGCAAAAATTGGTACTTGCGAACGTAAAAACCAGCCAAAAAGAACGAAATTTTGTCATTTTATTAATTGCTTCAATAGCTATTATAATTTTTATTTTCAGCATCTACCGCATTAGGCAGCTGAGGTATAAAAACACCTTACAACAAAAACAAGCCGAACAAAATGCGCTCAATTTAATGCACCAATACCAACTTTCAGAGAGCGAACTTAAATCAATTCGTTCGCAAATGAACCCGCATTTTATTTTCAATGTATTAAATTCCATAGAGTCTTATATCATGGAAAATGATAAAAAAACAGCTTCCCGCCTAATTCAAAAATTTGCTGCATTAAGTAGATTGATATTGGAAAATTCAACCAAAAGCTTAGTCACGGCAGATAAGGAATGGAAAGCCTTGATGTTATATACCGAATTGGAAGCCATGAGGTATGCTGGTGCGTTTACTTATGCTTTTGAAGTAGATGAGAATATTCAGTTAAAAACAACTTACCTCCCACCTATGCTTATTCAGCCTTTGATAGAGAATGCTATTTTACATGGGTTAATACAAAGTGATAAAAAAGATGGCCATTTATCTGTAAACATTAAAAAGATTGAAAACGGGATTTGCATTACGGTAGCCGATAATGGAGTAGGATTGAATCACAAAGAAAAACCTTCGAGATTTGCTGATATAAAAGAACAATCATTAGGACTGGCATCTATAAAAGAAAGAATCAAAATGATTAATAAACAATATAATGACTGTGCAAGCTTTACGCTGCAATCTGGAGCAGATTCAAAAGGTGCAATTGCCGTTTTATGCCTACCGGTTTTCGAAGAGCAAGAGTTGCGAGGCAGATTAAGTTTAGATGGATAATGATTACAAATTGATAATAAGATTGTTGCGTTTCTACGCTATTGCTGATGGTGAGTTTATCTATCTTTGTGATACAAATGAATATCCCCATCAAGCCCAATTGCATACTTAAAGTAAGTATCGTCCTGCTCATTTTCTTCACTACGTTAAATAAATCTTTTGCGCAGTCTTCACCTTCATCTGTTGCATATGTAACTGTTAATGAAGGAAAATTACAAGGCAGAATTGAAAACGATGTATTTGTTTTTAAAGGTGTGCCTTATGCTGCGCCACCCCTTGGGCCATTACGTTGGAAAGCACCTCAACGGCTAGCCCACTGGTCTGGCATACGCAAAGCGACAGATTTTAGTGCCCGTCCAGTTCAAAAATCTGGTATCTTATACGAGTTTCGATCAGAAACCATGAGTGAGGATTGCCTTTATCTTAATATCTGGTCCACTGCAAGACGTGACGATAAGCCACATCCGGTTTATGTGTTTATTCATGGCGGCTCATTTATTCATGGAGATGGATCTCAACCCGCTTATGATGGCGAAAGCATGGCGAAAAAGGGTATTATTTATATTTCCATCAATTACCGATTAGGTGTTTTTGGCTTTTTAGCGCATCCTGATTTGGGTAAAGAGAATCAATTTGGTGCATCGGGTAATTATGGCTTGTTAGATCAGGTTGCTGCATTGAAGTGGATAAAGAAAAATATTAGTGCTTTTGGTGGAGATCCGAAACACATCACTATTGGTGGCGAATCTGTTGGCGCTCAATCTATAAGCGCTCATATGGCCTCGCCGTTATCTAAAGGGTTATTTTCTGCGGCCATCGCACAAAGCAGTTCTTTACTCGATTCAAGAAGACTAATCAGATCAAAACAAGCATCAGAAAAACTGGGAACTGACTTTGCCCTTTTCACCAAAAGCACTTCCATTGAAGAAATGAGATCCATTGATGAAAAAACTTTGCTGAAGCTTGCATCTAAAGGAGATCCACGGCGCTTTAAGCCAACGGTTGATGGTTACTTTTTACCAAAATTCCCAACGGAGGTTTTCGAAGCTGGTGAACAAGCTAAAGTTCCGTTACTTGTTGGCTGGAATGCTGATGAAGTACCTTCCCTGGCTTTTTACAGGTTAAAAAGGGCGACACCAGAAAACTTTTATAAGAGAGTGCGAAAAATTTATGGAGAAGATGCAGCCGAGGTACTAAAATATTATCCAGTAAAAACGAAGAAGGAGGCAAAAATAGCAGGTGCAAAAGTAGGTAGCGATTGGCTTATTAATTTTGGTACCTGGCGGTTGGCAGAACTTCATGCAAAGAGCTCAGCACCTGTTTATCGATACTTATTTGATCAACCCCACCCTGGTTTAACACCAAAAACCATTAAAGATGGCAACGTTTTTCAGGTGCTGCTTAAGAAAATGATTAATAGAGCTATTACAGGTTCTGCTTTTCACGCAGCTGAAATTGAGTATGCTTTAGGGAATTTAGAAGTACAAAAAAATTATGCATGGAAGCCGGCAGACTATCAGGTTTCGGAACAAATGCAGGCTTATTTCTCAAATTTTATTCACAATAGTAATCCAAATATAGGAAGCAACAAGGTAACGCTTGTGAATTGGCCGCAACAAACAGCAGGGGCAAAACAAGAATATCTTCGAATTGGTTTGCCGAGTAAAGTAGAAATAGAACGCGACACCACGAGAGATAGATTTTTGTTATTACAGCGAATCAAGTTCGCTGAGTAAACTTAGAAAACCTCATCCAAAAAAGATGACAAAAAAAAGCCCGCTGGAGATCTTTCAGCGGGCTTTCAGGTTAAATTTTATAATGCTTTATGTGCATCTCTTAATGCTTTAATCGCATCATGGCTAATATTAATTCCATCTTGTTGTTTTAACAAAACAGTTCTTACATTTTCGCCCAATTCGTTTTCTTGAAGTGCATCTCTGTAAGCTTTTTTGATTGCATCTTCACCTCTTTCGCATTCTGCTAAAATGCTATGGCGATCATCACCACCAAAACTTGCTTTGATATCGATCCAAGCTCTGTGCAATGTACCTAATATCGTGTTTCCAGTATCTGGATCTTCGTTATTCCTACCCACAAGACCTGCAAGTTCGGTCACGTTGTCTCTACTGTCTGAAGAAAGTTTCTCAAAAGTCGCTTTTAAATCGATGTTCTCATCGCTTAAATCTTTCGATGCTTTATCAAAACCATCTGCTCTGTCGTTGTTAATTTGAATAAGGTCATTTAATACCTCAACTGTTTTTTCTTGATTTTCCATAGTAAATTATGATTCTATAATTGGTAGATGGATTTACAACAACATCGTTCATTTAATGTTTTATTAATTGAAAAATACTTCCATACTTTTAAACCGTGAGATGTAAATCTTAAATCCTTCGATCATTTATCCATTAGGTTTTATAAAACACTTTCTGCTGACAAACATAAAGTTTAGAGAACCGTTACTTCTGTATAATAATAACAAATAATATGGCAAGTCTAAAAAACAAGGTGGCTTTGGTATCAGGCGCCGGCTCAGGAATTGGCAGAGCAATTGCCATTACCTATGCACAAGAAGGTGCGAAAGTGGTGGTGGCTGATATCAATGAAGAACATGCAGTTGAAACAGTCAAATTAATTACAGACACTGGCGGCGAAGCAATTGCAGTAAAAGCAGATTCTTCCAAAGCTGAAGAAAACAAAAGGCTGATAGATGAGGTCGTTCAAAGGTATGGTCGCCTGGATATTGCGTGTAACAATGCAGGCATGGGCGGACCAGCTAAACCAACAGCTGAATACGAGCCAGAGGAATGGGATCGGGTAATTGATCTTAATTTAAATGGTGTATTTTATGCCTGTAAATATCAACTGGCTCAAATGGAAAAGAATGGAGGTGGTTCCATTGTTAATATCGCTTCCATTCACGGACAGGTAGCTGCACCAAATAGTCCAGCTTACACGGCTTCCAAACATGCTGTAGTAGGTTTAACTAAAAATATTGCAGTAGAATATGCCCAGAAAAACATTCGATGTAACGCTGTAGGCCCTGGCTATATCGAAACCCCTTTACTTACTGCAAATTTAAATGAAGAAGGCTTAAAAGCGATAGCTGCAAAAAGTGCCATTAATAGATTGGGAACCGTTCAGGAAGTCGCTGATTTAGTTGCATTTTTAAGTTCTGATAAATCATCATTTACAACAGGTGCATACATTATTACTGATGGTGGATACACCGCGGTATAAATTGATATCAACCTACAGCAAAAGATCAGGGCACCCCAAGCCTGATCTTTTTTTTGTGAAAATAGCTTACTATATATACCGGCTAGTGGAGTTTTTAAATATTTGCAAACCAATTAGTTATTGCTCTGTTAATCATAATAGGAAACTAAATACATACCTATGAGATTCACAATTAACTCCATTTTTATAGGATTTTTCCTATTGATCTTATCTAGTTGCTCGAAAAATGAAAATTTAAAAGAAGTTGACCCTGGTATTAGCGATGGGCCAGGTGTTGAAACTACTGCTCCAAATACCAGTTACTCTCCTGCTTTTGCAGGCCAGACCAGAGTAAGAGCTGTGCGGACAACAGTTGCATTTCAAGGTACGGCTATTAGTACAGGATTGAATGCACCTTGGGGAGTGGCAGCACTTCCTGACGGCAGATTGTTAATAACCCAAAAGGCTGGAACAATGCGCATCGCAACTACAACTGGTACGCTTAGTGGCCCCATCACGGGTATACCAGCAGTTAATCCAGCTGGGCAAGGTGGATTGCTTGGTTTATGTATCGATCCTCAATTTGCCAGCAACAGAATGGTATACTGGGTATTTTCAGAAAATGTTACCGGTGGCACACAAACATCGGTTGCAAAAGGAAGTTTGGCACAGAATGAACTGTCAATAGAAAACGCAACAGTAATTTATCGGGCTGGGCCAGCCTATAATGGAACTCTTCATTATGGCGGCAGAATCCTTTTCGATAAAACAGGGAATTTGATTGTAAGTACGGGTGAACGGTCAGACCTGGCAACAAGACCACTTGCACAGTCTGTAACTGCAGGACTTGGTAAAATTATCCGTATTAATACTAGTGGGCAACCTGCATCTGCAAACCCGACATTTTCTAATAGTGCAGCATTGCCAGAGCTGTACAGCATTGGACATAGAAATCCTCAAGGGTTGGCCCTTCATCCGACTACCGGAGAAATTTGGCAAAGCGAACATGGCCCGCGTGGTGGTGATGAAATTAATAGGCTGCAAGCTGGACGAAATTACGGCTGGCCAACAATTACTTATGGAATAGAATACAGTGGAGCCGCTATTGGCGGTGCCATACAACAGCAAAATGGCCTGGAACAACCCTCCTATTATTGGGATCCAGTTATTTCTCCAAGCGGTATGGTTTTTTATACTGGCAATAGAATTGCTGAATGGCAAAATAATTTGTTCATTGCTGCCCTAAGCGGTACGCATATCGTCCGTCTAGTCATCGAAAATAATAGGGTAATTGGCGAAGAGCGATTGCTGGCAAGCGAGAATCAAAGGTTTAGGGATATTACGCAGGGTAGCGATAATTGTTTATATGCAATAACTGACGGTGGAAGATTGTATCGCATAGATAAATCTTAATATCAAAAAATACGAAAACTTATTTAGTCGGTGCAGCAGAAAATATTCAGGTGCACCTTTTTTTTTTGCGACAAAGCTTTGGATCTTAGATGAAATTCAGATACAATAGTGAAAATTCTCAAAAACAGCCTAAAATGTAGCTAAATAACTGGCTATTAATAAAATATATTATTAAATATTTGGGAAAGAAAAGTCAATTTGCTATATTCACGATAATTAACAGCAACTAAATCAGATCATTATGAAAAATTTCCTATTTTTCCTATTTTCTTCTCTGATATCTGCTGCTGCAGTATTCGTTTCACAAAAGATTTCAGATTTTGAGTTGGGAATTAGTACAGTAATTTGTATTTGGACTCTATTTGCCTGGAGCCTGATTAATAAAGCTAGCCAGGGCACCGATAGCCATAGCTAACTTTTATTATCTTACTACTAAAGTTGTAAAAGTGGAAGATTAAATTTAGTCTTCAGGGTTTCCGGCTGCATTGCCAGCTAAATCTCCAGCTACATCTTCATCCTCATCCATCTCGCCTGTTAGCCCCTCCTGAACATCGTTGTCTTCGTTTGTCTCTTGCTTATAGCCTGTTTCTTTATGCTGATCATCCTGATCATCATTCTGAATTTTGTGTTTTGGATCCGTATTCATAACAAATTAGATTTTTAACAAAACAACAGTGTCTAGAAGAAAAAGGCTTTCAAAAATTAAAATCGAAAGAATATAATTAAATAAATCACAGGTAATCAAGCACATCCTTATCAAAATGTTAAAAACCCGATGATGTTGAAAAAATCAATCAAACAAATGTTAAGGTAAGTCCTTTAACTGTTATCTAAAAACGAATAATATGCAAAAGACAACTACTCCACCAAACGATCTTCAACAGTTTATTGAAAAATTTCAGCCAAGTAAGTTTAAGTTATTGAGCAGAGGGATAGAAATAAGAGGCAATAACGATGTTTACAGAAGTATTACCGCAGCTAAAGAATTGATAGAAAAAATGAAACTAAGATTAACCGTTAAACATTCTGCAGAGATGGCCATGTACGGTGGCTTCGAAGTAGTACATGCTGCATAGATTTTATATCCCCAAATGCAATTATGTTTTTGGGGATATATTATATTATAGGTAAAAAGGTAATTTTAAAATTGACTCATCCCAACCTTCCCTGATATTCTCTTAGTAATATGATATTTTTCGAATTTTAGTTTCAATAACTACATTGCTTTTATCGTAGGTGACACATTTAATCATGTCGCCATTTTTGTCATATTGATAAACTAGTCTGCCATTGGGCACTTTTTCTTCAGGATAGTAGTAAACCAAGGTTTCGACATTGTCCTTTTTCGCATCGTAATTGTATTTTTTTCTCGAGTACCACTCACCGTTCTGCTGATACTCTACTTCCTCGGCTATTTTATGGAAACTATTATACTTAAATTTCTTTTTGACATTACTGACTTTATCAAATTCTTCAACTTTATTTCCTGAGGCTTCATACTTAAAGTCGATTTCAGAAACAATCTTTCCAGAATTGTATTTAATCGTTTTTATTACGCGTTTCTTATCATCAAATCTCTCAATGAATTCCCACCCTTTGTCGTCGTTTTTTTCGCTCGCCCGCCAAGGTTCAGTGCTTTTAAATTTACCATTCTCGTACATCTTGGTTTCCTTTGGCGCTCCGTTTTTGTAAAACGTTGTAGCTGTAGTAAACTGTCTTTTACCCAGCGTTGTTAAGGCTTCTATGCTAGTACTTACTTCCTTCACATTTTCTTTTACGCCAAAAAAGTCCTGAAGTTCCTTTTTTTCGGCTGGAGTAAGTTTAGGCCCTTCCTGGGCATTGCAAGAGGTAAGTAGATGTAAGGCAATAATCAAAATATAGTTTTTCATCTGTTGTAAATGAATTCGGCTCTTATAATTTCTGCAGCATCCTATTCCGCAAACATATAGGTATTATCCACCCTGTGTTCGGGATCTATATTAATGCCTTTGTAAAAAACCGCTTCATGCTGCAAGCCTGCATCAATGCTATACATTACCCCGTTTTGGCAAGTATAGTAATAGTTGTTATTGGCAAGATAAAGGATGCCATAAGCTTCGTTAGCCAGTTTTTTACGAGCTACAATTTTGCCATCGTCATCTAACTTTAATAACTCTTTTCGGGTGCTCACCATCACGCCATCATCACATTTGGCCACACTAAGCAATGCATTGTCATCTTTATACAATTCGGTTTTCCAAAGCAACTCCCCCTTTTCTTTATCTACGGCAAATAAGGTGGAGCCGCCAAAATACACGGCTTTGTCTGTAATAAGCATGTTGTGGGTAGAACTTTGCGAAGTATTGTCTGCTTTATAATCCCAAATAGAATTATATTCAGGTGTAAAGGATGATAACAAATTGTTCTGACTAAGTGTAAAAATATTACCACCATCGATCACCATTTCATTGGTAACAGGTTCGTTTTCATCATAATTAACAGAGGAAACTTTTTTGCCGGTTTTGATATCAATCGCAATCATACTTCCGTTTAAGCTGACCATTACCAGGTTTTGTAACACTTTAGGACTCGAATAAATGATGTTGGGATTGTAATAAATCCAATTCACTTTTTTAGTCGCTATGTTTATCGATTTTATTTCACCGTGGCTGTTGGCAAAAATAAGATTGCCGTTTACCAATAATGGGTATTGGTAAAACAATCGAAATGCTACCTCATTGAAATCAAAATTATAGAGCTTTGCCTCTGGCCCATCAGTATCTTTTATTTCCCACACCTTATTGCCCGTTTTTTTATCGTGTTGTATAATTGAGCCATCGATATAAGCTTTGGTCAAATGTTTTTCGTCAACGGTAAAAAAGTTAACCTCATCATTTTCTGCCTTATTAAACGCTTCAACATGCCACAACAACTTCTTGTCTGCCAGGTTAAATGCATATACATCATTTGCGCTGGTGGTTAAATACAGGGTTTTCTTGGCTTGATCTTGCTCTTTTTTAGTGCAAGAAAGCAGTGACAAAATCAGCAAAGAAAGGATTGAAAATCTTACCATGGTTTTTTATTTAATACATAATCATATGGAATGCTTTGGCTAAAATCGGCCAGGTGCCAGGTTGTAGCGTCTGATTGATATTTTACAAAATCATAAATTACATTTAAAGGCGCCTGAATATTACCCAGGTTTCCATGCTCTTTATTAAATGCCGAAACCATTGCCGTTACTCTGGCTATTTCTGTATCTCCATCCAGTTTTTGTAAAGGGGCAGCATAACAGGCTCCAATTTTTATATGGGCTTTATATTTTAAAAGCAAGCTTGTCACTTCATTCTGATAATTTCTAACAATTGCCTGTTGTGCTTCATCGTCACTTGGTTTATCCTCGTCAATTTTGAGCTTAGAGAAATCTCGCTTTTTATATCTATTGATATCCTCCAATACACTCTCAGGAATGAAATCCTTATTTTTGATGGCATTCGTCCACATCGTTGTATCTACAGGACTTTGAGGTGCCTCTATCAACACATCTACCATATTCGGCCTTGTATTTGTTTCGGCCTGCATACGCTTCATACTTTCGTAATTAGCCCAATCTTCTTTGCTATAGGTTAAATATTGCTGTACCTTATACATCGGACTTTCTAAACTGTCTTTGTACATATATTCTATCCCAATAATGATAATAACTAGACCTATGATAGATAGGCCAACAATTTTCAATATTTTTTTTGATTTCGATTTTCTTCCAGGAACTGATTGCATTTTTTTAGTCGCTAAGTTCAATATAACTCTAAAAATAAAGTTTCAGCATTAAAGTATTTTAGCTGATGTGAATTCGCTGGAGTTAAATGATAATTCGCTGGCTTTTTACTGTTTTTCGGAAAGAAACTAATGGATCGATGCATGAACTGAAAAGAACTGGTTAAGGTTTGCTTTTAAATATCTCACAACCTTTGTAAACCTTTTTTGCAATCACTTTTCCATCATGATCCCAAGTACTTTCTGTGCCACAGGGAAAGGTTTCGCAATCATCGCATGCCGCATTGTACGAATACTCTTTAACCAATGCCCCTTTGTCAAATTCTAAAGCATGCATAAAATACGGCGTAAAATCGCAAGTGCTATTTGGTGATTGAAAATAACGCTTTGTCCAGCTGGAGATCTTATTACCCGTATCATCGAATGCTTGATAACTTAATGGTTTCCAGCAAGAACTGATGGATTTAAGAATGGTGATAGACTGTATTTTATCAAATGAACTATATTCCTTCACTGTTTTTATGGTATCCTGCTCTTCAGTTTTGGTGTAAGGCATTTTTATGGCACGTGGCAAAAGCCAGGGATTTGATATGGTCGGAGCGTCTTCGCCAACAAAATAGGCTTTATCTTCCTCCCACTGGATATCGGTGATCGTCCACATGATAGCTACAGATGCACTGTTAATTACCTGATGTTTTATCTCATCGTATAAGTAAACCTTGCCTGAAGCATCGCCAGAGTCGCCAGGCATCTTGAATAAAAAACGTTCGTAAAAGTATTTGGAGGCATAAACAGAATACTGCCTATCCGGACTGAAAGTTTTATAATATTTACCGCTGGTGGAAAACATCAGAACAACGGCTACAATAAAACAGAGCAAGGAAACCGCTAATGTTACAATGATCTTTTTATGCATTGGATCTCGATTAATCGTATTTATCTGCCAGCATTACAATATAACAAATTGTAAGCAGCAAAACCACAATAAAAGCCAGCGTTGCTGGCATTAACCATATTGCAGATTTTTGCTTCGACTTATTGGCATAAATCAAAGCCATAATTAATATAGGTAGATTAACCAATGCCAAAATATTGAGCTCGATAAATGCTACTGGGAATTGACTGCTGCCGTACTTATAACTATAATATAAATGTGCCAAACTCAGCAGCTGTAATATTGCGATTGATACAGGCAAGACTTTAGAGCTCATCATATCATTTAAAATTTTCTGTGTGTTGGTCTTTCCTAATCATAATTATTACAATGAAAGAAGATAAATGTTTTACCCAACTTTTTCACTTTTTGCGGGCGATGTATTTGTTTTAAATCTTTAAAATCATTGTTTTCAATACCGAAATCAATTCTACCAATATAACTTTTTACTTCTGGGGCATCATCCCAATGGGGATCTAACAAAGTGTAAGCCAGGAAAATTTCGCCCTTTTTATTTGTGCGTACATTTACCATATAAAACAGGTTAATACTGAAATCTTCTTGGTATTCTTTCGCATCCTCATAAAGGGTTTTGTATCGCTCAAAACTGTACAATTCGCCATCTTTGCCAATGCCAACCAGTTGTGGCCTTGCTCTGTAATAGGTGTACATTCCCGTTAGCGACAGTTTTAACGACATTAAATAAAATTGAGCGACTTCCTTTTGTACTTTATTTAATTTGTAATAATTAGCCACCAATTTTGTTTTTGTGCTATCTGTTTTTTGAGCAAAAACCTTTGATGCACAAATAATTAAAAAGAAAGCTGTGTAAATTAGTTTTTTCATCGCCCTGCTTTGTTTTTAAAATATTCTGAAATCTCGAAAATCCAATCGCCACCTTTTGCAAATAGTACAGAAATGATAATTAGAAGAACCGAATAGGTTGAAAGTCTTTTAATAAAGCGTTTATATTTATTATCATCAGCTAAAAAATTAGCATCTGTAATTAGAAAAAGTAACCCAGCAACTACGCCTGATGGAATGCCTCCATAAATAGCAGGTACTATCCCCCAAAAATCATTGTAAAAAACTATATACCAACTAATAAAACTGATGATCACGCTCATCAGAAGGACTAATAACCCACCGAGAAATTTTTTTCCCATTAAGCCATACATGCCTAGAAGCGTTGCGATACCTAATGTTATGAATGTGTAAACCAGATCTGAAATAAACTCACTCTTTTTTTCTATTCGAAAAATAACGCAAAGGCTCACTAACAAGGTTATCCCAGAAGCAATTAAAAACCATTTTCTGTTTTCCATTCTGGTTAAAAATTAAGGAACATTAATGATGAAATTGCGAATAACACCAAGATGCAGAAATTGCAAACTGCCAATGTTTTTTTGTTTTTCACGAAAAGCAAAACCATTTCTACTGCCAAATAAAGAACATAAAAAAATGCCAATAAATTGAGTATTAGACTTGGATTGGAAGGCACAAGTTCATGTTTATGTATGGGGCTTACATCGAACAGATTTGGATTTAAAATCAAAATAAAAACAAGCAAAATCCCGAGAATTATGATCGGAATCAGAATGCGTTTTAGCAGGTGAAATATGCTGTTTCTATTCATTTTAATGAGTATCTCTTCTTTTAAAGATATAAACTCCAATTCCTAACACTAACATCACGCAGGTAGCAATTAAATAATAGTTCAAAGGTTCGCTAACTTTTTTTTTAATCGAACCTTTCACATCCTTAATTTTATAAAGTGACTGGAGGGTTTCGTAGTCATCTATTTTTGTATTTTCTACATCGGCAGTCTGTATAATTTGCAAGTGATGTTTCTCATTGTCGAAATAATAAACATGATTGGCATCTTTAAAAAAATTATAATAGTTAACCTTAACCGATGGTGAATTGGGCATACTGTCAGCGCACTCATTTATAACTTCGACAAATGAACCTAAATAAGTTAAGGTTTCCTCATCAGCGGTAATTGGATACAATTTTTCTCCATCATATAGCGAGTGGTTAAACAAATAAAACATTCCCAACTGCTTTACAATTTTACTGGTTAGCGCCTTTTTATTTTCTATGTGGATATTAAACCTGTCGCCAATAAAATAGATGTATTTATCATCAATCAAAGCTTTTGGCAAATAACTAAGGTAGCTTCCAATACTTGGAAAAAATTTTGCATCTGCTGAGATATTGGTACTGATGATTTTGAAATCATCATCCCCTTCGATATAATAAAAGTCATCCCCTCGAAATAGTTTCCCTTCAATTAGTTTTAAGCTCTTTGCATTAGTTTTCACATCATAAGGCTGACTAAAATGATCATCCCAAATAGGATAGATTTTACCACGAAAGAGCGTGTAATTACTGTTACCATAAAGTGGCTGCAAAATTTTGCCTGAAGAAAAACTGTAATCGATATCGATTTCCTCACCTGATACTGGATCTCTACCTGTGGTTGATGTACCTTCTCGTTTTTTTAGCAGTTGACCATTTAAATACCACGATGGCAAATTAGTATCGATAATTGTAAGTTTATTCATATCGGTTTTCAGTCCCAAAGCCAGCATTTGAGGCGTTAGGTTATCTGCAGATCCCTCTCTCCTGATCGAATAAAGATGGCTCGCATCAGCAAGAAAATCTTCATTATTTAATGGGTTAAAAGCATAATAAATCGTTGTTGCAGGGTTTAAATCAGGAACAATAGCAACCTTGTATTTTGGCGACGAGGCTTGATCAACACTGACTACAAAAACATTTTTATCACTTTTAACATAAAAACCATAGGCATAACTTTTAATATTAGTGATGTTTTGCGGTAATTCGTTTAGCACAACTTTAGTGATGCTATTTTCCCATGCATCCAGGTAAGTCCATTTTCCATTTAATAAAAATAGCCTGCCATTTATATGTTTCTGATTGGGGTTTGCACCAAGAATTTTAAAATAAACCGATGTGTTTTTATCGTATTGTTCTCTCTTCGGAAGAATATAGAAACCATTTTTATCGCCAAACATCAGCGTTTGTTCATCTTCGCCCGTAGCCTTGTATGTTGAAGCATCAATCCCTTTTAGCAGCACACTTTGCTGTTTTACATAGCTGAATCCATTTTGATCTTTTTGCGTAAACTGATAGTAAATACCATCACGTTTTTTCAAAATTTTAAAGGTGAGGCTGGTACCATTGTTATAACATTCGCTAGCCAAAGCCATTGTTGAAAGCGAGAGTAGCAACATTAATCCGCTGAAATATTTTAAGAGTAAGTTCATCACCAATTTGTTAGTTTTTAGAAGTTGGAACAGCATATACTGGCGTGTTATTATCCACTTCTCTAGTCAGGTTAAAGCTGCTCCCTTTCCCCCATTTAACTTCATAATCAAAGGAACTAAGCCAATATCTAAAATAATTTGTTGTATTTTTTGGAGCGCTTTCGACCATACCTACCAACTCAAACACTTTATAACAAGGTTTGGTTGGTTTTTTAAATGCAGGTGCCATTTCAAACTGAACTTTGTTTTCGTAAAGGCCATGACCAATCGAGTTTCTATAAAAATGATAAGTACCCAGGAGATACTGTTTTTTTTGAGGAGGCCCATAGGTTAGTTTCATATTAAAATCATCCAGAAAATCGAGTTTAACATCAGTAGTTTTATTTTTTGTAAGTGAGATTACGTACTTGCTTATATCTTCATTTTTATTCTTAACCTCAGTTTTTTTGGTGTCTAAATACCATAGGGTGTTCTGGAACGGATAACTTTCAACATATTCAAACCTTTTTTTAGGCTCTTGATTTTTATCTAGATTTGCAGAATCTAACTCATTACGCTGTGTAAAACTGATTAAATTGTATGTTTTATTTTCGAAAGAAACTGCTCTTTTAATCTCAATTTTATAATAAATTCCTTTATAGGTTTTTTCGAATTTATCTACACCAGTTTTATCTAGGCCACTGTTTGCGGCACGTTTTATAAAGCGGTCCAAATTTTTGTTTGTGAGGTAATAATTTATCTGAACTTATAAAGATTTATCGCTGTTTTTCGATGTCACTTGTATCACTCCAGACAAATCTTTTTTAGCATACGTGCTATCATTTGGCATAAAAAGCCTTTGTGGTTAATGTAGTTGTCATTGATCTTAATTACATTTTGTCATCGGTATAAATGATAGCCGTCAGATTTGTTGGATAAAAATCTTGTGCACTAAGTTTGCTGATCAAACCCGAAAATAATAAAACTGCCCACAGAAATATTTTTGTCCTCATAAAATGCTATGTTCTATATAAACATACCATTTAGCCGAGAAATAATCTTCGCCAATTATAATTCGCTGGGTTTGGGTTATAATTCGTTGAGAAATAGGTTAAATTAGCGTCGCCTGCTATTGGCAACGAAGCAATCTATGCGCAAACTTTGGTAGGTTGGAGTTAAGTTCTTGGAGCATGCCCCAATTGAGAAGAAAAAATCGGGATTGGGCAGCTGTTTACTCAAGCACCTTTGCATATTCGACTGTTTTGAACTGATCTACAGCTCTGCCCAAGCTATTTGAGTAGGCAATGTGTGATTCGTAAATCGAATTATCACAAAATTTTTGATAATCATTGGTAATGATTGGTTGCCCACATGGTAACGTAAAATCAATTTTTCCAATCTTACTGAAACGGTCAAAAAATTTTTCCAACTCGTTTCTTTCAACTTGGTTTACCCAAACGGATAGTTTGGTAGTCATTGCACCTAAATCATCCACTGTTGGTGTTCCTGATGCATAAAATGTACTCTGCAAAAAATCTTGCATGGTTGGCTTATGTACTGTTGTATCGCAGGTTCGGCAAATGGAGTAAAGACTGAAGCCAGACATTTTATAAATATCTACTATAAAAGCTGTTCCATAATTTCTGTCAGGGTACTGAAACGATAACACGTCGCCGATATTGAACAGATTGGGTTTCGGCTGCTTTTTTACTCTTTTAATTGGATTAAGATTGGGCTTACTTATTTTCTCAAGAAGCTCATCTAGTTCTTTTTGTCTTGATTCCGCAGTTTCTTTTCCAACTCCTTTTGCCCAATAATTAACCGTATTCTTTTGGTTGATGACCGTTTCCACTTCTTGGAGCATAATTTCTGTTAAAGCGCCAATTTCCCAAAAAGCTAATCCATAAACGGTAACACAAATCTCATACTCTTTTGTGTTCTCAGAAAACTGAGCTTTGCTATCCAAAAATTGATTGTTCAATTGGGTAAAATTTCTACCTTCTTGAAAACTATCCATAAAGTGAGCATATAGGTCTTCGGCCAAATCGCTATTAATAATTTTTACTCCGTCTGTTGCCATTTTTTTTTGTTTTGAGGTATCTAGATTTATTTATCACAAGTCCTTTCTTGTATTTGTGCAAATTCAATGAGAGGTTTTCTCATAATCCTCCATTTCCTCATAGCTTTCTGGTTCATAAGTAACACGGGCAAAATTTTTCATTATCAATTCTGTTTCAACAATTTTACCGCCTTCAAACTTCATCAGTTTATCTCTCCAGATTTCATTTTTCCGGTAAAATTGACCATCGATTTTCAAAAATCGATGGTCTTTTTCCACGACATGATAAGCATAGTTTAATTCGGAATTAATGCGTAACTCGCCCTCCAAACACTTATCGCTAAACCATAAGTTAATTTGAAAAATATGTTCTGTGTTGTTGATAAACTGGTAATCTATATAATTGTAAAAAACTGTGGCTCCGCTGCCAAAAGGTAAAACTCTCCCATCATCTGGAAATGGGTCGAAAGAATGGTGGCGGCGCTCTGTAACCGTAAGCGGACTATGGATAACCAGCCAGTGGATGAGGTTGGAAATCTGGCAAATTCCACCGCCAATGCCTGCTTTTGCTTCACCAAATGAAAGTTCCATTCCTGGTAAATACCCTTTACTTTTTGTAGGTAAACCCACCAGCTTGCAAAAAGAAAACGTTTCGCCAGGCTTAATAACAATTCCGTTGATTTGCGCAGCAGCAATTTTGAGGTTGGTAATTTTGTTCAATTGCAACTGCTCATTATTTTCACCTAGCTTTTTGAGCAATACCGATTGATGCTTTTTGATCCTGAATTGCAATTTATCTTCAGTTTTCGTCTTCGCATATTTTTTGCCATCGAAAGTCCATTCCAGCCGGCGTTTTAATCGCCTTGTCCAGATTGCCAAAAAGTACAAATATGGGTGCCTCTGACTTAGTAATTTTCTTTGTTTTGCAGGAGACGACTTGCTAATCAGTAGTTTCTTTTTCGCTTTTGAGTAGAAATACCAACCAATAATTAGAATTAAAAATCCCACAGTTAAAACCAGTAAAGATACCTGAAACATAGCTTCACCAACGTCTTGATTTTCACCTGAGCAGTCAACCTGATCTCCAAAAATGGTTAAACCTTGCTCACCTTCAAACATTGTTTTCTCGCATGCGAAATATTCTGGTGCAATCAGCCAACAAAACAATCCCAGCAAAAGAAACAGGAAGGTTGCATAAGATATGAGCAGAATTTTAAACGCTTTCATTACCAGTTTTATTTAATTAGTTCTGCCGCAAACTCTTTGAAAGTCTGTTGTGCACCACCAATTAGGTTATCCAAAACATTCTCATTTTCACCCTCACGGGTAATTTTTTCTATGCTATGTTCACTGTTATAGTCGAAAATGTAGGTCTCTACTAAATTTTCAGTCTGCTCCTCATCAATATAGGTATCAACTTCAAATACCACCCTAATTGATGTTGTATTAAGTTGATTGATATCTTTTACATTATAAGTCATTGCACAACCAGAGCCACAACTAATCGCAAAAGATTGTTTTTTGATGCGGCTAAAATCTTTCTTCGAATTTACAGCTCCCTTCTCCTTTACTCTCGGCCTATTTTCTATAGTATCTATAACAGGCTTTTGCTCTGATTTCTTTCTTTCATTACACGAAATAATTACGACTGCCGCAACAATCAATACATATAATTTCCAATTTAACATCCTTAATTTCATTTTATTTGCATTAAAACAATCTCAATAGACCTTTATATAATTCAAACTACTCTCCTGCCGAAACAGTAACCACCAATCATTATTTAACTTTGCTGCATACTGCAAGTGGATCATGTTGGTATATTCAGGCTCTTCTAGCGGAAGAAATTGATAAACACACTGCTTATTTGTAATTTCCAAATCACTGCTTAAGGTTAGTAATTGGATACCAGAATGTTGTTCGAGCTGAAATGGCGCAAACAATTTATAGTTCGAACCATCATAAACCACTAAGCCATCTTCATCATAATACCAATTTTCTATCAACTTGTGTTGCTCGCTTAATTGCTTTATTAAAGCTTTATCAAAGGATATCTTCGACAGATGATTGTTATCTAATTTCAATACATCAATGGTTTTATCATGAACAAACAAAGTAGAATGGCGCAAGGCTTTCATCGTTTTAATGCACTTTACATTTTCCAGTTTTTCATCGGTTTTTACCAGATAATAATCATCGCCCTGCTTAATACCGAAAACAAAGTCTTTACTACTTTTTAACCCATATTTCAGATCAACTAGCTCAAAATTTTTCCGGTAGTCAATTGCCGTACTAAATAATATATCTTTCAAAGACTTCGTTATCAAGTTTTCTCCGGTTTGTGTTTTTAAAACGAGGGCATAAAATTCCTTTGTTTTGTCATTTTTTGTGATGGTATAAGTTAACTTCTCACTAGTTTGTAGCTTTTCGACGTAACTATCGGCTCTTCTGCCAGCACTTTCTGGAATGGAGATTTCTTTTTTCGCTTTAAATTTATATTGATTTTCAGCGGTATCGAACTCAAAAAGGCTCCAATTCCCGTAATAGTCAAAAAAGTATAAGTTTTTATCTACGCTTTCAAAGGCTCTGATGTTAAAAACCTGCTTCTGTAGCCCTGTGTAATAGTCATATTTAGCATACTTTGAACTATCAATCGCCACCATTTGTCTACCTTGATATTGATCTACGTTATATGATAACATTTGTGCCCCAATAATTTTACCACTACTATAATCTGTACCAAATATCATGGTATTGCCATCATCATATTTATAAATTTGGCTGATACTATGTTGGTTCGGGTTGCAGTCTTTAAGCGCTGGTTCCTGATAGTTAATGGTTTTCTGAAACCAGACTTGCCATTGTTTTTTAGTCCATTCTCTGCTATCTCCATTAAATAAATTATTAACACGATGCAGGCGTTCTTCCGCTAATTCTTTCATCATTATTTTCGAGAATTGTACCGATGAACCGCTGCCCTTATCGGTATCGTAAAGGATATAACTTTTTAGCGTTACCTGCTTCTCATTATCTAAATTATCAATCCATTGTTTGGTATATAGCAAATCAGATCGGGTAATCTTATTCCAATCCACAGTATCTTTTAGCGAAGGATTTTCAAATATTTTAGTCCCGTAAGTTGCTTCGCTATCAGCCTTACTTTGTTTGGTATAAAAAACCGAGGGTTCATTTTCACTTAACTGCACCAAATCTAGCTTCACCAAATTTTTATCGCTTTGATAAATTTCTGATCTTAAAGGAATGACCAAAATATCATCGAAACCGACTCTAGCCGCATCTTCTTTGGTGAGATTAAGAAAATAACCGTTACCATATTCTGGAAGTTTTAAATGGCCTTTAGTTTTGATAAAGAGTAACCTATTTACTTCATTGCTAAGCCTAACTGCCCGATAATTTTCTTTAAAAACACCACTAACTGTGATGGTATTTTGAGCGAAAACCAATTTACTTAAAATCATGAATACGGTAAAAATTAGAACCTTCATCCCTAAATATGAGTAAAAAGTAACATATAAATCGTTCCGATTGATATTCGCTGGAGATAAATTATAATTCGTTTAAAAACAACTGATCAAATTAAAAAACACGCATTCTCACCAACTAAAAAAGCCCATTTTAATTACAACTAATATGATTAATAGATAGATAATGATTAGCGACGAAATCACTATTCCAATAATAGATAACCGTTTAGCCGTTTTTAGATTTTGAAAGTCTTGTGGCGTAAAACGCTCCACCGGCATTTTTAACTCTTTGGTACTTAGCACCAAAATAAGAATGGATAAGGTTAAACTGAAAGCTGAAAGCTCCGTAAAGTAAGGCATGATAAAATTACCGCGGCTATTGATAGTATGAGGTAAAGTTTAGGATTTCCCATTGTTTCTAAGCTGCTTTGTTTTTTTTCTGGCAAACTCAAATAATTCGCTACACTTATCTGCATAACTATAATATGTGGCATCACTAAAATCTTCCAGAAAAATTTTATTGTAACTCATTTTCGTTTTAATGGCTGGTAATTTAACTAACGCTCCACGTTCATTATTAGCTAAAGGGTCAAAATAATTCCACTCACCAATGTAATCTCCAGTAAGCAGGTTTACACTGCTTTCGCCGCTCCCATCATTAGCAGCATTACCCAATGCGTATCGGCTCATGCCAATCAATTGTACCCTTTTTAGGCTTTTATTGTATCTAAATTGATTGGCATAACCGGCACGAATCCAATCGACCCGGTACTCAAAACCATTTTTTGTAGGTTCAATAATAGAATTTTCTGTGGATGTCTCGCTGCCTTTACTTGAAATTTTCTTGAATTTCAAAGTGGATAATCGACAAACGATTTTTGAAGTTTTCAAATCCACATAAACAGTATCCCTAATGCCATCAAAATCGATGTCTTTAACCAATTTCTGCTGTGAAAAAGCTGAATTATAAGAAATTAGAATCGCGAATATGATGAGGTATTTTTTCATAACAACTAATTTTGTTTACTGATCGCAATTTCCTTATGCTTAACAAAGAGGGCCGAAGATTTGCTCAAAAAGCTATCATAAATACGCTCGCTGAAATCGGTTAAATATATTTTCTTAAAAGGCATTTTTGTCTTAAATGTTGGAATCTCGATCAGATAGTTTTCTTTTTTTACATCATTATATGCCCAGTTACCAATGTAATTTCCAAGAAGCAAATTTACACTTGCCTCTCCGTTGGCATCGTATTCTGTTAAACCGCTTTCGCGATGCTGCATACCGATAAGTCTAATTGTATTTGTCTTCTTTTCGAATTTAAACTGACTTACACTACCGTAGCGGCTATAATTGATAAAAAACTCGAAGCCATTTCTATTGTTGCGAATGCCGTATTCTGATGAATATTCAATATTTATCGGCTTGCTTGAAATAGCTTTAAATTTCGTGGACGAAAGTTTGGCTATAATTACCTTTTTCTCCGTGTCAAAATAAACGTTATCCTGAATGCCATCAAAATCTAGATCCTTGACTAATTTTTCTTGTGCATATGAAGCTGATGATGCAAGAAATAAAAAACACATTAAAATTAGTCTGTTCATTTTTTAATTTTAATCTTTAAAACTGTATTTCTTTTGAGCCTTTTACTAAAAATCCGCTAAACTGAACATTTATCGACCTACTACACCGCCAAGAATCATGTTCAATCCAATGAGTGATATCCCGGTAAAGACTAATAAACTCATGTACAAATAGTTGAAGAAATCGGTTCGTTCTCTTTTAAAGATAATGGTAAGCAAGACTGAAAAAATCAGCTGGAAAGTTAAAATGTAAAGCCCAAAATAGTGCATCCAAATTGGATTTAAAATTTTATAAATGGCATTTAACCAGTTAGTATCTAAACCTCCCAACTGTAAACCAGTGCAAACCAAACTTAAAAATATATAAAAACTGATGGCATAGTTAATACGCCAAAACCATTTCCATTTATTTGCTTGCTTCATCGTTTATTTGCTTGCTTCATCGTTTATCAATAAACATCACGACATTCTATTATCAATTTCCGAACTGAGGCTATCTCATTTCAATAATCAATACGGTACTTTTTTGAATTAAAAACTTGATGGGTTTTGAACTTTATCTTTGAGCTTTAGTCTTAACAGTTCCCTCATTAACAATCGCCTTGTAGCCTTCTAATTCATTTTTGTTTAAATTAAAAATCATATAGTCAGGTGCCACTTCATCCCAAGGCATTCTTTCTTCAACTTTTATTTTGTTCCCAGCTTTGTCATAATCGGTCACAATTATTTTATCTAAATCATTACTATTTGGCTTATTAATAAAATCAAAAGTTCGGCTCAATTTACCAGACCGATATTCTTCTGTTCTATTTTTAAGAAGTATTTTCTTGAAATAAACCTCGCCATTGCTTAGGTATTTTTCTTCAACATCGCCGAAATGCTTTTCTTCCAGGTTGCCATATTTATCATAAATGTTTACCGTTTCCTTTTACGATCATTCCTTAAAATCAATGTTCCATCACTAAATTTTTCTTTAAGCAAAGGCTTTTCATTTAGGTATACCATAATGGTACTATCGTTTCGTTTCTCTCGTCTAAAAGTTTGGGTTATGGTAATCAGGTAATCGTTTTTCTCCTTTTTTACATCAACCTTTTTGCTTTCTGTACGATAAGAATTAATCGCTATAGATGAAGTTAAGATGCCATTTTTATAAGTTTCTTTATAAGAGTTGCTATTTTTATAAACTCTCAACGAGGGCCCATCAACATAAAAGTTTTTATTCAGCGTAAAGCTAAAATCGCCATCGATAGTGCTCACCTTGTAGTTACCTGCTTTTTTAAGTTGTACATTGTTTTGACTATACACAATTGCGTTACCAAAAGCAGTGGTAGACATTTTATAGAAATCCTTTTCGGCAAGTTTTACGGTATCTTGTGCGCTAACTTTGCCCACCATTGCCAATAGCAGTAAAATGCTGATATATATTTTCATTTAGTTATATTTTGATTGATAATAAGCAATCCGAAAAACCCTTGAATTTTTTCTTAGATGAAATTTTTCTGTTTAATTGTTTGATCTGCAATTATAGCGCTAGCGAATAACATTAAGTGAACCAATTATAATTCGCTGGGGATGAATTATAATTCGTAGATGAAGAACCACTTTTTGCGATTTTGGAAGGAAGAATATAATTGGTTTCGGCAGCTTTTGAGAAAGGTTTTTTTGAGATGCTTGTCTAGCCGGAGCCATGTGAGGAACCCGTAATTGTAAATTTTGTCTTGATAAATTATGGAATCAACGCAGATTGAAACTAATTCTGATTAAAACTGCTAAGGCTAACTAGCAAAAAATGAAAGGCAACTAGATTGATTAATGTTTATCGAAAGCACCTTCTAACTTTCTGTAATTTAGTACCATCGTTAAGGTAGTACAGATAAAAATACTTGCCCAAACTCGAATGATGGTAGATTGGTTAGTTTCGACCATGTATAAAAGGCAAAGCAAGGGGAAGCTTAATAATGCAACAAAGAAGCAAATGCCACCAAGGCAAAAGAAAAAATCTTTGCCAAAACCTGAAAGTTTGGCGCCAATAACGCCAAACAAAACGCCTAAAATGGGTACCCCAAAAAAGCTCGAAATTGCAAATGCTGTATTTTGTTCTTCACGAGGTCTCCCGGCTGCTAAAAACAAAAAATAATTTACAGACAGGTACATCAGAACCAAATAAGGCATCAAATATTTAAAAACCCTGAAGGATTTGATGGTTTTATCTTCAAAATCGGGCGTGGCAATAACTAAGGGTTGATTGGCTTGCGCTGTAAGTTCGTAAGCATAGTTACTGTTCTTTACAGCATAACCTAAAACACTAATTAAATCGCCGTTTTTTAGGGTTCTCTCTGTATAGCGAATATCATCAACAGCATATTTGATGCTATGTTTTGTATCCGATTTAGCTTCTAAAAGCGTTAAATTTAAGTCCTTTATTATGATTTTGATTTTACCCGTCCCGTTGCTTAAATGGAAATCCTGAAATTCTTTTCTTGACGAAGTTTTGCTAACATGCTCCGAGCCACTTTCACTGTCGTAAGTTATATTTCCTTCTTCATAAGTATAGGCAATACACTCTTGTTTAAAATATGGGGTTACGAAAGTTTTAAGTGCGCTCACGTTGCCTTGTATTTTAACCCAACCTTCGGCAATCTGATAAATGGGCGTTGTTTCCGTTCGTACTAATTTGCGCTGCGTTTTGGTAACGTACCATATTAAAATACCCATCACTGGAGGTAATATAGGAACAAGAATTAGACTAAAAGCCAAACCTAGAAACAACACCAAGCCAATACCCATTATTAAAAGACAGCCAATATTTAATCCTATTTCTTTAGCTTTCATGCTGTGTTAGGCTTGTTAATTTGTTTACAAGAAGGCTGATCATCAGCAAACATCTATTTGTAATTCCCATTATTCCACAATTTTTCAACAACTTCATCTTGACTGTGTTCGAAGTACTCACCTTTGCGATCTTGCTGTCTTTGAAAAAGTTTGTGGGTATACGTCTTAAAATTCAACGCTAAAAAATCAGTAAAATAGTATTCGATATGATAATGAAACTGTGCTTTCAAGCTTTCATCATCTTCATCTTTAATAACAAAAATTTTCTTTCGGTTTACAATTTCTGTTAACTCTTCTTTTGTGAGTTGATCGATGATTTTTGGATCAGGAAGTGAAATTTTAAAAGCCAATACTTCGGCGCCCTCCTCTTCCCACCACTCCCAAAGGTTAAATTTGGAGATATCTTTTCCTGTTATTTCATGAAGTGTATTTTCAAGTTTTAGATATTCAGCATGGTCTTTATCTCCATGCTTCTCGCAATATTCAGTATATTCCAAAATGAGTTTTAAAACTTCGGCATAACATTTCTCTGCAGTATCAAAATCAGGTTCAATTTCTTTTCTTAACTCCATTGCTTTATCAGTTTGATGAGTGTGAAGCTGTTAAGCACCTATTCATTTATTTCCCAAATTAATTATTAACCTTTCCCTAACGAAATTGATCAGCCATAAATCACCAAGCTATTCATAACAAGTCAAAATGCCAATTCGCCATTCTATTTTATGATTTGGATGAGGTTGAAATAGTATTATTCTCAAGTTTCATGGCTTCTTGTCTATTTATTCGATGGCTTTTTCTTTTTCAACTTTGGCTTTTCAACTTTTGTAGGCGCTACTATTGTGGGTTGCTGTCCTTGAACTTCCGTAGTTTGCATCAGTTTAGGCGTCGAAAAGTTTTCATCCAATCCATTTCCATCTGTTTGTTTGTTTTGATCAGCAATTTTAAAAAGTGCTTGCGTACCTACTTTTACTTCACCAAAATCGGTTAATGTTTGTTCATCTACATCGATATTGTCATATTTCAAGATGTAACTTTCGTCATGATAATCGCTGACCAAAGCTTTGCTGTAATCCGTTCCTTTTTTATAAATATCCTTACGGATAAATTTATTCGAAGCCTCATCTAAAACATAATTATTAATATCGAAGATGGAAAATTCTTCTGAGAGGTGATTGAAACCTTTAGCTGTTTTTAGCTGATCGTTAAAGTAAAACACCTTAACATCCTTATCTTTAAGGGCTTGCTTTTTATAGTTATTTAAAAACGTTTCGAACTCTGTATCCTTACCCGATTCATATTTTCTAAATTCACCCCAATGAGATTCAAGTACAGTTTTACCCTTTTCGGTTTTAATGGTTGCCGAAAAAGGCCTTTGCTCGCTAATCGTTCGGTGGTAAAAAAGCAGAAAATCGTTGTAAGCACTATCCAGCTTGAAGCTATTGGTGTTGTATCTGTACAAGTGGTTTACCGTGTTGTGTACTAAGCTTATCGTCTCCGGATGGTAAGGTAAGTTGCTTACATAATCTGAAGCTCCACCATCGTAATTTTCCTCAAAAGTATTCATCAAACTATCATTATCGAGTTTGAGGTAAGTTGGGCCATCATCTAGAAACGCTCGGGTAAAAGTAAACTTTACACCTCCTTTAATATTCGGATTTTTTCTACCCAAAACGGTGAATGCTTGTTTTGGAATATCGGGGATGAAGTTGATATGGTTATCAGTTAGCGTATATTTTCCCAAAACGAGGGTGGCATAACCGAATAGCGCAAAAGTACCATCATCGTAAACGTAAATGCCGCCTTGACTCCCTTGTCCGTACATGCCAGAAGTATTTTTTTTCATACTATTTTCGATTTGTGCGAACGCTGGTGTTGCAGTTAAAAAGATTAAAATCAATAGATAATTTTTCATTGTGTATGGTTCTTTCTCTGTGATATTTGAATTTGCAACGACTGATTTTACAATATCTTTTATTGATACTGAAAGTACTTTTGTTAAATTAAACGCTATAAATGAATTTGCAAGTCGCTGGGTTTGAATGATCGTTTATTTATACCATAAGCACGGTTACGCCGCTAAAAATTCCAACTGTTGTAGGAATTGGTGGCTATTCTTGGATTTGCCAAACAAGCCTCATCAATCAAACTTCTGGTTAACATTAAATCGCCAAACCTGTAATTGAGCGTTCCAGATACGGTTTCAATGGCAATTACATAACTAATTCCTTTATAACTTGCTCGGGTGATATTTATGCGGTTGATATCAAAAAAAGAAACTGTGTGTGCTTTAAAGAGCGTGAAAAAAGTAACTGTATTTTTTTTGAAAATACAAGAGGGATTATATTTTTCCATCATACCAACCTTAGCCGTAAGTGCTTTAAGCCTATCTACATCTTTAGCCTCAAGTGAGTTTAAAATTATATGATATCGATTAAAAAACTGATGGAGCAAAAGTGCAAATGGAAAAATCACAACCAAAAGAGCAATGAACATTACTGCAGCATATAGGTAGCTATCTTTCATGCGGTCGTTATATCTTTCAGCGCCCAATAAATCTTTTCCGAAACCATTGGTTTCGTTAACGCTATAAATAAAAAATACCAATGGAATAATTATACAAATTGCCAAGCAGCAACTTAATATGAGCTTTTTAACAAATTGGTTCTTCCTCATAAAATGCGCTAAAAAAGCAAGTTGTTCTGTATTCATTTGCTTCATCTTTTTAAAACTGATCGAATCATTGATAGATCATAAATTCTAAATTTCTCAAGAATAATCTGACCAATTATTAAGCTATGCATTAAAAAACTACTTGCCATTATCCTGAAAAGCTTTTATTATAATTTCCCTTGGATCGCTGTCAGCAAACAAAACTTTACCAAGCTTATATTTTTGTGTGGTTGTTTTGCTGGGCATATCCTCTTTCATGGTATTGATATCCGTTTGTTCAAAAATACCCTTAAGCAAATCTAATTTGAGTGCTGTTTGCCCACCAGCACCCATGGCAAAACTACTAACCTCAGTTAAAACCAGCTCGTTATTGACATATTTAAACGTGCTATTTAAAGTTCCGTTAGGTCCAGTGGCTTGTTGAGAGAAAAGAAGATTTCCGTTTTTATCAATGGTTACGTCTTCAAAATCGTAATTCTGATAACCATCTTCCCGATACTTTGGCTCCATCACCGCAAAAGATTTCGCATCAACACTGTAAGCGTCACCTACTTTTAACACCACCAAAGTTGGGCGGAGAGCGGTGGTATCTCTCGTATTGATTAAGACAAGAACCTTATCTTCCAATCCATCATGATTTAAATCGCCACTTGCTTCCATATCGATATCGAAATATTGCGGAATTAACTCTTCGATTTTATTCCCGCTTGTAGGAAAATCGGGTTCCGGATATTCTAGCTTAGTATCAGGTTTAGTATTTACGCTTACCGTGTCAACCTTAGTTTTAACGACCGAAACGGTATCGATAGTTTGCTGTTTTTTTTCGTTTCGGCAAGCGCAAATTGAACACAAAGCCAAAGCCAAAACTCCGGTTATCGTTATTGCTTTATTTATCATGTCCTAAATTGTTTAATCAGTCCTGAGGTTAAAAAATATAATGAGCCTAATATTAAGATCCCACAAGTACTTATCTCTAGAAATTTATTGTCGCTCCAATGTTTTTCATTTATAAATTCATCGTAGATGGCTTCTTTTACTGCTAATTCTTTAGGGTAGTTTTCAGGCATATCTTGCATACCCAAAGGCGATTCGAAATAATATTGAAAAGTTGGCCGATACTTTAAAAACAAGCTGTATTCATAAAACTCATCACCACATTTTATGCCCGTAAATAACCAGGTAGCTATTAAAAAACAAATGCCTACTTTCAATTTATTGTTCATCCACACCTTTTTCAACCTTTTCTTTAATTATTTTGTTAGAAGCGGATCATTCAGGAAACCTTGTTCCTTTGTCAGCATAGCAGAATTATCCTTTTTGCCATTGATGATTTCGAAATTCCCCATCTCACAATCGCAGCTGCCAACCGGACCAAACATTCCGTAATTGAAGGATGCATAGTGCCTAATGCCAGATAAGACAAAATATCGATCACCTACATTTACGATCACCCGATCTTTTTTGTTAAAATATTTAAAAGGAAGCAATACATCTTGTGCAGCATATTTCGGATTAAAATCTACCTTCATTATGGTATCTTTTTGTAATAACTTTCCCTGCTGCAAATAAAAATGAACCTTTTTTAATTCCTTTTCCTTAAAGCCAAATATCTTCAACTGAACCGTTTCATTTACAGTCGTAATGGTATCGCAAACCTCTTTTTGATAACGATTTTTTTCCTTTGTTTTGGTATATCTATTCCATTCCATCGAAGCCCAGATTATCCCGAACAATAACAAACAAATTGCTATCACAATCGCGACGAGAATAAGTACAACTTTAAGAATCTTCTTAACCATAGTATTCGGGTTGATGTTACTGCAAAGCAAATGTTACCGGGATACTAAAGCGGTAATTTACCGCTTTGCCATCTAACTTGGCAGGTATCCATTTTGGCATTCTCTTCAATACCCTAATCACTTCTTCATCACATCCATGACCTAATTTCCTATCGATTTGAATATTGGTAACTACGCCATCTTTAGTCACAACAAATGAGGCAAATACCTTTCCCTCAATTTCCTCTTCTCTTGCATCGTCAGGATACTGCAAATTGTTAGCAATATAAGCCCGTATGGCGTTTATCCCCCCAGGAAATTCTGCAGGAAAATCAACATTGCCCGACTCATTAGAAGCAACACGAATACGGCCGGAATCAGATGCGGATAAGGCGGCTGGCAGGAATCGCTCTTCCCTAATGGTTTTTATAAAATTATTTTTAAAGGTTATTGACCCACTTTTTTGCTGGGTATAAATTCTATGATAAAATGCATTTGATGCCGATTGATAAAAAACAATAGAATTTGGATTGATTTTAAAGCTTGCTGACGCGATGGTATCACCACTGTTTTTATCATATATCGATTTAAACTCTTTAGCTATTGGCTTCAATTTTCCCACCCGAAGAAGTTGGTAAAATGTAGTATCTCTTTCACGCTTCGCTGCCCCTTTACTTTCAAACAACTCATAACTTACCGTACCAAGCTTAAAACACTTAACCAGCTTTTTCGTTTGGGCAAACGAAATATTAGAAACGAGAACGAAACTTAGGATGAGGGCTGTTTTTAATTTGATGTGCATATTTTATGATTTATTTAAACTAAACATTCTGTTTTTAACGATTTCTAAAGCTTTTCAGTGGCACTCCTTCGAAACCATTCGCTTAACTCAGTAAATCTAATTTGGGGTTCGCTGCTTTTAGGTTTTATTGATCCTTAAACAAAACCGTAAAAGTTACTCAGGGCTTCTTTAAAAATTCTTTTGCGTCGATGGTTATGAATTCCTTTCCTTCTTCATCCCATAAATACGATTTGTAATAAACAGCCTCGTCATCCATTTTCTCCTTACAAATACCAGCAATAAATAGTTGGCTGGTAGATTTGCAAACTACACGATCTTCGGCAAAAAGGCATGAGTTTTCTTCGCCCAAAGGCAAATCGTAAATTTTCCCATCCCGAACATCCATCATAAAACCCATAATACAACTGGCACCACAACCAAAAGTTGCTAAAATATAATGTCCTGCGAAATCAACTTCATCTCGCTCGTACGCTTCGGTAATTTTGGTTTTAAAATCTTTCGCTTCTGGGTAATCTGCCCAATTTAAGGGTGCTTTTGTAAAGTTTTTGTCTTCCTCTACAGCATATTTTTCAAAATTTATAGCATCCCAATAGTTTGGCTCAACTTCAACTGTTTCGTTATCCGTTACTGGCGTAGCCGTAGTAGTTTTATCTACCATTTTCTTGGGTTCATCAACCGGTGCCGCAATTGATGTTAGCGTATCCGCTCTTAACTGTTCGGCATCTTGTGTTTTAGGCTTATTATTGCAACCAACAGCAATAAAAATTATTACCAAAAAAGCTATCAATCGTGTCATATTGCTTGCCTACAATTAGTTGGTTTTATATTTATTTACCGTTGCCTGATTATAGAAAGTAATACCGAATTTTGTTTCTCCTTTTATGGGGTCGTCTTCTAAAACTTTTTCTTTGGTAATCACAAAATTTTGACCGTTTTTTTCCAGTTCTATCCGTTCTGGAGTATCATCAATAACTTTTGCACCATGCTTATAAAAAGAATAAACTTTACTGATATCATCAGATGTAAAAGAATAGATATCTCCTTCCAATTCATTGTTCTTATCGGTTGATACATTAATATAAGTAGCCTGGCTACCTGGATACATTTGTAATAGTTTGGCCACCGGTTCGGGATATTTATCGGCCCCCGAACCTTCGCGGTAATAATAATTCATACCACCTTTATCATTGGCTTCCCCTTTTTCTGCTTCGTTATCCTCAAATGAATTTATAGCCCAGGCTGATAACAATAATATCGGCATACCAATAGCAATGCATTTAAGCAAGAATTTTAATCGCTCCTTATTGGTTAAAAAGAATGTAACGTTTGACATCGTTCTTGATTTTTATTTATAAAATGATTTCAACAATTATTTTTCAGCTTTTTCAACATCGATCAGTTTTCGATCGCTAATCATCTGCTCTAATTCACTCTTTGTAAATTTGGTTTCATTCTTTGAATAATTATCAGCTTCATTCTTCATTAATTGATCAAGCTGACTTGGCTTACGTGCAACTTCATTGTGCTTTACAACAGTAACCGTATCGCCGTTTACGGCAATTACTTTATACAAAGCATAGTTTCTATTTCCGTCTTTTACTTGATAAACATCATTAACAATGGGTGTTTTAATATCAGCTTTGCTAGCCCCACCAAAAACAACAACGCCAATAACGAATGCCATAAACAAACCAATTAAAATTAAGCCGGTGCGGTATACCCATGGTGTTTTTGCTTGGGACTTTTCTTGCTCGTAAACCGTTTTCAATCCATCAGGCATTTCGTTATTATATAAAACCTGTTTGCAATGGCTGCACTGGCTCGCCCCAACTTTGCTATATGGAAACATGGGAATCCAAAAGATGTGAAAATATTTAACCGCAAAAACTAAGCTCACAGTTTGCGTAGATCCACAATTGTGGCAATTCGCCTTGGCTCCACTACCTGTTAAAATTTTTGATCTTGTTCCGAAGATTATCATATCCTATTATGTAAAATGATTGAATAGTTTAAGGATTAAACATATCCATAATCTGCTGTTTTAACTAGCGCCAATTATAATTCGCTGGGTTTCGATTACAATTCGTAGTCATTTGATTGTTTTTTAAAATCCATTGTTGAACATTAATGCTTACAAATGACCCGTTATAATTAATCTTCATGCCTCAAATTTGATTTTCTAATTTGCTTTGCATAAATTGAGAACAGTCTTAAAGTATTATAACCCATGAAAAGATTTCTGCTAATCATTTTTTTAGCCAGCACATTATCCTTGCAGGCACAAACCATCATGAACAATTATAAATATATCATTGTGCCTGAAAGGTTTAGCTTCTTAAAAAAGGTTAATCAATACAATTTAAATGCACTTACGAAAAGCTTGTTCGAAGAACGAGGTTTCACCGTTTATTACGATAATTTAGAATTACCAACTGAAATTGCCAGCGATAAATGCAAGGCTTTAACTGTTGATATTGAAGAGAATAACAGCATGTTCTCTACCAACCTCACCCTTTTACTAAAAGATTGTAAAGGCGCTTTAGTATTAAAAAGTAAGCAAGGAAAAAGCAGAGAAAAAGATTACCAGGCTTCTTACAATGAAGCGCTGAATGCAGCTTTTGCATCGCTCCCTGATTTTAGCAAAACGCCAATAACTGAGGCAAAACCCATTGCCACAGCACCTCAAACCGAACCTGTAAAAGCAGCGGTAATAACGGAACCTGTAAAGGCAGTAAAACAGGAAGCCTCGCCAGCTACAGCCAAAGAAAACAAACCGTCGGCGGCCACGCTAATTCCTCAAGCCAATGCGCTTGGCTTCGATTTATTAGATGCCACATCAAAAAAAATATTTACCCTATTAAAAACTTCTTTAACAGATGTTTTTATTGCCAATACAATTAATACAACGGGCATTGTTTTCAAGAAAAAAGGAAATTGGTTTTACGAATATTATAAAGATGGGGCCGTAACGACAGAACAGCTTTCTATTAACCTCGACAAATAAGGCGGAAGGATCTGAGCAGCGAAAATACGATGGTGGGGTTTTAAAGAGAGGATCCAATAGGTTTGAGAAATTTGACCCATTGGATCCGACTTATGTTTAGCGTTGCTCAATTTCTTTTAAGCTACTCATCTTTTTGTTGGCTAAAAATCCTTTGATATCTTCGAAATGCTCTCTTACCCGCTTATTTCCGAATTCGAAAACTTTTGTCGCCAATCCGTCTAAAAAATCACGATCATGGGAAACTAAGATTAAAGTGCCATCAAAATCTTTCAAAGCATCTTTAATAATGTCTTTTGTTTTCATATCCAAATGATTGGTAGGCTCATCCAGAATTAACACATTTACAGGCTCGAGCAATAACTTAATCATGGCTAAACGTGTTTTCTCCCCACCACTAAGCACTTTTACTTTTTTAGTGGTATCATCTCCGCTAAACATAAATGCGCCTAATAAATCTTTAATTTTAATGGTTCCATCCGTTAGCGGAATCTGGTCAATGGTTTCAAAAACAGTTAAGCTTTCATCAAGCAAAGCGGCCTGGTTTTGAGCGAAGTAACCGATTTTGGCATTGTGCCCAACTTTTAAAGAACCTTCAAAGTCAATTTCGCCCATAATTGCTTTAATCATCGTGGATTTACCTTCGCCGTTCTTTCCTACAAAAGCTACCTTTTCACCTCTTTCAATCACCATCGATGCTTTTTCAAACACCACATGATCACCATATTTCTTGGTCAGCTCTTCTACCATTACAGGGTATTGGCCCGAACGCGGTGAAGGTGGAAACTTCAATCGCAAAGCTGATGTATCTACCTCATCAATTTCAATAACATCCAGTTTTTCGAGCATTTTAACCCTTGACTGTACTTGGAGCGTTTTCGAATAGGTGCCTCTAAACCGATCAATAAATTCCTGATTATCTGCAATAAAACGCTGCTGTTCTTCATAAGCTTTCAACTGATGAATCCTTCTATCAGCCCTTAATTGGAGATAGTGACTATATTTAGCTTTATAATCATAAATCCTGCCCATGGTTACTTCGATGGTGCGATTGGCAATGTTATCTACAAAGGCCCTATCGTGCGAAATAACCATTACCGCTTTGGCCGAATTGATTAAAAAATCTTCCAACCATTGAATACTTTCTATATCCATGTGGTTGGTAGGCTCATCAAGCAAAATCAAATCTGGCTTCTTCAAAAGTATTTTCGCCAGTTCGATCCGCATGCGCCAGCCTCCAGAAAATTCCGAAGTTTGCCGCGTAAAATCCTTACGCTCAAAGCCCAATCCTTTTAAAACTTTCTCTACTTCTGCATCATAATTAACCTCTTCAATGGAATAGAATTTTTCGCTTAATTCTGATACCCTTTCAATAAGCTTCATGTAATCATCGCTCTCATAATCGGTGCGAATAGTGAGTTGCTCGTTCAACTCGTCCAATTCTTTTTGCATCTGATTTACCTCTTGAAAGGCTTTCATTGTTTCTTCAAAAACAGTTACCTTATCTTGTGAAAGCAAATGTTGAGGTAAATAGGCGATTACCGCTTCTTTCGGACCAGTCACATTGCCAGTGGTAGGTTTAGAAACATCGGCAATGATTTTTAAAATGGTCGATTTACCTGCGCCATTTTTACCCATCAGGGCAATTTTATCGTTTTCGTTGATGGAAAAAGTAACGTCGCTAAAAAGAGTTGTTCCGCCAAAGGAAACGGAAATGTTATTTACATTAATCACAATTATAATTTTAAATGATTTTGCAAATATAAACGAAAGCAGATAAATGCAACCTTTTTATTGAAAGATCACGTTTTGCACTTTCGATCTTAGGCAATCGACTAACAGCCCGAAATGAGCTTTGGCTATGAATAGAATTGACCCAGATATCAATTCCCTATCGTTCTGTCTTCAACCACAGCTGAGCATAAGGAGTGAGTTGAATTTTGTCTTTGTTGACCACCTTTAAATTACCAATCAATGCCTTTTCATTGCCTTGCAATGGAAAAGAAGCGGTTGTTGGCTTGTTACTAAAATTATGCAAAACAATGATTTCTTTTTTCGGAGTAACATATTTTATGCCGAGTACCGAATTGTTTTTTGCTTCCAACAGTTCCCAATCGGCAGTGCCAATTTCGGGTAGCGAACGCCTTAACGTGATTAGTTTTCTAATGAAGTTTAAAAGCGAGTTTGGGTCTTTAGATTGATCTTCGACATTTACCTTTTGATAGGCATAATCTCCATAGGAAATTACCGGTCTTATTGTTTTCGATGCGGTGCTAAATCCTGAATTTTTCGCTCTGTTCCATTGCATAGGTGTTCTAACCGAAAGGCGCTCGGCAAGGGTAAGATCATCGCCCATGCCTATCTCCTCTCCCGAGCGGATAACTGGCGCCCCCGGAAGCGAGTACAATACACTATATGCCATTTTTATTTGTTCTGGCTTGCCTAACATCGGCGCCAGTCGTCGCCTGATGCCTCTGTTATAAAGCTGCATATTGGGTTCGGGCCCGAATTTTTCATATACTTTGGTCCGTTCCGCTTTACTTAATCTGCCCAAGTCAATTTCATCATGATTACGAAGAAAATAAGCCCATTGTGAAGGCTCGGGCTTTATGCGGGTTTCATGTAAGGCATCTTTAAACGTCGAAACATTTTCATCGGCCATTGCATAAAACAAATGTTGGTTGGCATAAAAATGAAACATCATTTGTAAACGGTCGCCTTTCTCACCGAAATATTCAATGTTTTCTTTAGGCGAAACATTCGCCTCACCTAATAATACAGTTTCCTTGTCTATAGATTTTGCAGCTGTTACAATCGAATCTAATACACCAAACATTTTTGCTGGCTTTGCGGCACCAGATTCAGGTACGTCGATGATAAAGGGGACGGCATCTAACCTGAAACCCTTTATGCCTTTTGCCGACCAATAACGAAGAATTTTAATTGCTTCTTGTTGAACCTGCTTATTTTGATAGTTTAAATCTGGTTGAAAATCATAAAAACGATGGAAGTAGTACTTTTTTGCAATCTCATCATAAGTCCAGGTTTGAGATTGAAAACCTTCGAACACCATACCCTTGTCAAAGTCTTTGGGCTTGGTTGCAGACCATACATATCTGGATTGAAAATTACCTGTGCTATCGGTGCGGGCTTTTATATACCAGGGATGTTCAATTGAGGTATGATTCAAGACCATATCCATCACGATTTTGATATTGCGTTGCTTGGCGGCAACCATAAAAGCTTCGAAATCGGCCATGGTTCCGAGTCTCGGGTCAATTCCATAATAATCTGTAACGTCGTAGCCATCATCATGATCCGGAGTAGGCTGAAATGGCGAAAGCCAGATGACTTCTACTCCTAAAGAATCGAGGTAAGGCAATTTTTGTGTGAGGCCTTTGAAATCTCCAATACCATCCCCATCACTATCTTTAAAAATATCTATATCCAGATTGTAAATGATACTGTTTCTGTACCATGCTGGTGCTACTTTAGCTGAGATTTTTTTGGGATCTTGTTTACAGGCGCCCAAGAGCAAAATAATAGCCCAGACGAACGACGTGAATTTTAGTAAGATAAGGTGCTTAAGATGTTTTCCTCCACTCATCAGCATTAATTTTTAATAGGACGTTTTTTAGTTGAATCTTTTTTGGCCACTTTACGTTTCAAAGAGTCCTGCCGTTTATCTATTGCTTTTAAGCTGTCGCGTTTTGGCCACTTCGTCGCTTTGGGATTATACTTACCTGCTTTAGGCACAGGTTTCTTTATCAAAGTATCATTCGTGCTTCGTTGCCTGGTTCCTGTAGGTACCTGCGCCAGTAAAGTGAAATGTACCGATGTGATTAATGTAAAAATGAGTATGACTTGTTTCATAAAATGATCTTCTTTAGCTGAGGTGTTTCATCAATTCTACTTAAAAACAACCCTCCTATTTTAGAGAATGTTTTAGCTAATTCATTTTTTCGATAGCAGATATGATGTCATCCCATGCAAAAAACGGCTAAAGGTTGAGTGCCAAAAAATTCAATAATTTTAAAAAAACAAAACAAAATTTTAACCAATAGGATTTTATAAAGACAACTTATACGACTATGAAAACGAAAATAAAATCGACAGTAGCTTTGTGTTTAGTAGCAATATTAACAGCCTGCACGAACTACAAGCCTGAGAAAGGAAATCACTATAAAGATACAGAGGATACGGTTAAGAAAGATTCGGTTCAAAAGCCTACCAATTTAGATAATCGTGATTCTGTTAAGAAATACTAATTTTTAATTTGGAAAAATATTTTCAGACTTAAAAATGGACAATAAAAATTTATACGAGAAGATTGGCGAACTGTTAATAGCGCATGATTTTACCATTGCATTTGCTGAAAGCGCCACTGCCGGAAGATTATCAGCTGATTTTTCTCTAATTGAAGATGCTGGAAAATTTTTAAAAGGTGGTGTAGTTTGTTATGACGCCTGCATTAAAGAAGACATGCTTCACGTTGACCATGAACTTATTGAAAAGTATACACCAGAAAGTATGGAGGTTACGGAAAAGATAACCTTTGGCTTAAGTAAAATTATCAAAGCCGACATTCATATTGGGGTAACAGGACTAACTTGTCCTGGTGGTAGCGAAAGTGAAAGTAAACCGGTAGGCACGATGTTTATATATGGCAGCTTTCAGGGTGCGCCTATCTTTGCAGAGCGAATAAAATTCGACGGCAATAAATCAGAAATCATCGCTGCAACAGTGAGCCATTGTGCCACGCTTCTCTATCGGTACTTACAATCTATTAGTCGGTAAACCAATTGTTAACCGTAAACCAAAAACCAAGGTTGGGCTTATAGAGGCTTGTACTTTTTCCAGCTGCATAAGGATAAAATTGATTTCTTTTCAGCTGGTAAACTTCATTAAAATTTTCGTTTACACGAGTTAAAACGTAAATATTAACTCCTTTCAAATGTGAATTCTCCACATCCAACGCTTCTATAAAACTAACCCCCTGGGCCATTTGCTCAACTTTTGAAATGGGTTCTTTAGAAAGGTAAATCAACGAAGTGCCAATCAACTCGGGTGGAGATTCTAAAATGAAACTATTGCTGGCCGAGATAATCTGCAAGTTATTGACCTTTACATATCGTTTCAGGGCGCCTGCAATAGCGTAATCATCAGTCAAAATATATTTTTCAGGTTGATTTTCGATTTCATTTACGGCTAAACCAACTTTATTTGCAGCGATTTCCCAGCCAGACATATCAGCAAAAAACTGTGGTATCGAGCCCTGAGAACCATCTTCCCAAGTCATAGGCCGAGAAAAACTGGTTAATGCCACCATTTGCCTGATATATGTTCGGCAATTGCCCATCGATAATATCGGAATGACCAAAGGCAAACTTAATATTCCAAATAATGAGATCATCAACAGAAAGATGGTCTTCTTCAGTCGGCTCAACCTGGTTAGCATGATTTCCCAGCAATATCCACCCGCAGCAAATAGAAAAGGAAACATACCTAAGCCATAATACAGTTTGCCTTTCAACAAGGCCAAAGCCACCACCAAAAGCAATGTTGATATAGGCCAGATTAACAAATATCGTCCACCCTTTTTGGATAGCAACAGGTATAGAAAACCCGCCATCCACACAGAAACGCCGGCACCATGAAAAAATACGAGCTGAAATAAATAATCGGGGATGTTTAAAACAAAAGCTTGTTGACCCACTAAACCTAAAAAATTAAAAACAGGAAAACCATGTTGTGCCTGCCATAAAATGTTGGGCATCATCATAATAAGGAAAAGAATGGAAGCACCAGTCAGTGCAGGCAATCCCACCTTTAAACGCTCTTTAAAAACGATAAGCGAGCCTAGGCCAAGCGTCACCAAATACATGAAGATGGTATACTTATTTAACATCCCGATGCCAAGTACCGCACCAGAGAGCAATAAGTAAGTCGGTTTTTGGGTTTGAAAATAACGTAAAAGCACAAACGCAAAAAGCGTCCACAAAAATTCATCAAAAACTACGGGTTGCAACAGATAAGAGGTGGCTAAAAAAGACGGCGACCAGATTATTGCCAAACAAGCGACAATAATCCCTAGCCTTTTAGCACCTAAATAATGTGCTATTAAACCAGTGAGCACTACCGTGAAACTAGAAAACAACGTGGGAATAATGCGCCATGCCGCAACACTATCGCCAAATAATTTTGCCGATAGGCCCGCTACCCAGGTAACTAATGGAGAAATATCCGGGAATCCCCATTGAAAATCTTTCCCTAAATGGATGTAGTACAACTCATCGGCATGTAATCCGTACCGCGGAAGAAAGAACACATGAAGCGTAAATTTTAATAAGCCAAAAAAAACCAATAATCCAACCGTGGCTTTGGGGAGTTTAGGATTATTGGTGTTTGATTTTAGAGCAGTATTGACGGATGTTTCCAAATTTGGATTTGAATCTGCTTTCTCCAACTGATAAATAGGCGAATCAATTAACATGGGCATTCTTCTCCCCTAAAAATAAGTGGTTTTGGGAAGATAAGTATCGAAATCATAAACCGAATCACCAAAATTATTAATTGAAAACTGAAAACGAAAAACCTCCGCCTGGTAAATAGCGAAAGTAAAGTTATTTGTTGCTTTCAACTGCATGTCGAAGACAATTTTTTTTATACGCTCATCAACGCCGTATGCTATCAGAGATCGGAAACGGATCGAAATAAGGTGAGGCGACTGAAACCGGATAGAACTGATTTCACCTCCATAATGATAAAAAAGCGCCTCTTTGATAGCTAAGCCTGGTTGAAATTGCAAATTGCGGTTATTTTGCGAAATCATCGGGTTCATCATAGCGTTATAACATCGTTTATGGCCAAACTGATTTGCAGTTAGCAAAATACACCATAATTATTGCAAACAAACAGTTTCAATATATTCCTCAAATGTTTGTACCGAAGATATTGTGGCAAATGGAAAACTTTCTTCTTTTATTCATGTAGTCTTTATACAAAACATTAACTGTGTCCTATATTTATGAAAATTGGAATCATAGCGCATCTCAAGCATCCTATTGTTGCGCCCTTTGCTGGCGGCCTTGAAGTTTTTACCCATCAGGTAACCAAAAGCTTGCAAGCCCTGGGGCACGAAGTTATACTTTTTGCCAGCGATGCATCAGATCAAACCTTGCCTTTAGAACCCATCTATTCTGATGAATATTACGATAAAAAAATTAAGGTTAGAAAAAAGCAAAAGGATCTTCCATCAGAATATATAGCAGAGCACCATGCTTATTTTAACCTGATGATGCATATTGATGATTATGAACTCGACGTTATTTTTAATAATAGCCTCCACTACATTCCCATCACCATGGCTGCTACGCTGGAAACGCCGATGATAACGGTTTTGCACACGCCACCTTTTTACGAACTTAAAATGGCAATCGAAGCCGAGCGCCGCCAGCCAGTAATTGAATACATCACCGTATCGCAGCAAAATGCCCGAAATTGGAGTGATGTAGTATCAGACTGTGCCGTCATATTAAATGGAATTAAGTTAGCTGAGTGGCCTTTTAATCCGAGCACAATCATAGCAAAACATGCACTTTGGTTCGGAAGAATTCATCCTGATAAAGGATTGCACCTGGCTATTGCAGCGGCGAGAACTGCCGGAATACCATTACATGTTGCAGGCGGCATCGCCGATCAAAAATACTTCGACAAAGAAATTAAACCGCTTTTAGGTGATGATATCAAATTGCTTGGGCTATTGAATCATGAGCAATTAAGTAAAGAAATTTGCCAGGCCAGCGCTTGCCTGATTACGCCATGTTGGGAAGAACCCTTTGGTTTTGTAGTTGCAGAAGCGATGGCCTGTGGTACTCCTATTGCCGGTTTTAAAATGGGCGCATTGCCTGAGTTGGTTGCTCCAGAAACGGGCATCTTGGTCGATTTTGGAGATACTGAGGGATTAGCTGAAGCCCTAAAAAACGTGACGAAGCTAGATAGAAAATACATTCATGAGTATGCCAATGAAAAATTTAGTTTCGATAAAATGATAGCAAATTATGTGTGCTTTATGGAAGAAGTAGCCGAAAAAAGGAAAAACCTAAAATACGCCGGATGAAACTTGAGAATGATACCCTAGCAGAACCTACAACTTTTGATTGGTTTCGGTTTAGACAAGTTCTCATCGAAATTGAAGCCATGGCGGCTGAAACTGAAAATGACCCAAACGGCCCTGTAAAAGAATTTGAATTGTTACATAACTGCGGTGCACTGGAGCTGGTTTTACCAGATCATGCCCTGGATTTCAGCCGTCCAAATACGCCAGCCTTATTGCAACTGCTAAAGGATATTGGCAAAGCAAACCTTTCCGTAGGTCGAATTTTTGAGGGTCATATCAATACCTTGTACCTTATTCATTTATATGCAACTCCTCATCAACGCCATAAATGGTACAATGGGGTAGTAGAAAACGGCGATATTTTTGGCATTTGGAATACGCAAAATCAGAATGGAATCCAGTACACAGAAACAAATAGCCAGCTGGAAATAGCCGGGAGTAAGACATTTTGTTCCGGTGCAATGCTGGTTAATAAAGCACTTATTACCGGCAACATTAAGACTGTTGAAAGAGATGGTTGGCAGATGGCTATTATTGATATGGATCGAATTTCCAAGGATCAGATAGATAAAGAGAGTTGGAAACCCCTTGGAATGAAGGCTTCTGGGAGTTATACCGTAGATTTTAGTGGATACCAGTTAGATGATTCGGAACTATTGGGCGAACCTGGTATTTATTTAAAACAGCCTTATTTTAATGGAGGAGCTATTCGTTTTGCTGCCGTACAACTTGGTGGAGCAGAAGCCATCGCGGAACATACCGCTAATTACCTCAAAGAGTTAAATCGAACCGACGATCCTTTCCAGCAATTGCGGCTGTCGTGTATCATGTCGGCGGTAATGTCAGGTCGTTTGTGGCTGGAGCAGGCTGGTAAATATTTCGATAGTTGGGTAAACGAAGGTAATCATGATGAAGACCTGATTGCCTTTGCCAATATGACAAGGGTAAATATTGAGGAAATTTGCCTCACCGTGATGGATAACAGCAACAGATGTGTTGGGGCAAGGGGGTTGATGGAAACTGGAAATCTGGGTCGAATTTTCCGCGACCTGACCTTTTATTTAAGGCAGCCAGCACCAGATGCAACCCGACTTAATGTTGCAAAATTTTTTATCAATAATCCATCAGCTTTTCATGAATAATCCTTTCGATAAACAAAAATTTTGGAAAACTGCCATTTCCGTAGCCCCACAAGATTTAAAAAACTATAGCACTTGCCTGGTCATGGTCCCTCATCCCGATGATGAATCTTTGGCTTGTGCCGGACTTATTGCTACCTTGATTAGCCTGAATGTGGAAGTTGTTATTATTCTCACCACAGATGGAAGCAAATCTCATCCAGATTCGCGAAAATATCCAGCAGAAAAACTGGCTGAACTTAGGTTATCAGAGCTTAAAAATGCCTTAAATTTATTGGGTACAAAAGAAGAAAACTGGCGATTTTATGGTGCTGAAGATGCAGCAATGCCCGGAAAAGGAGCGCCAGGATTTATAGAATTAGTTGATCGGCTATGTGCAGATTTGACACAAATTAAACCCGACCTGATCCTGGTTCCCTATGAGTTGGATCCACATTGTGATCATAGAGCAACGCATCAACTGCTTATTTCTGCGCTTGAACAATCGAAAATTGGTCGCCCCAAAATCTGGGAATATCCCATTTGGCTTTATGAAAATGCCATAGAAGAAGATATACCGAAGCTCGATGAAGGGGAATTGTTAGCGCTTGAGGTGAGCAATTATTTACCGCTTAAGGTAAAATGTATCAATGCGCACCAATCGCAGGTAAGCCACTTAATCGATGATGATCCAAATGGTTTTATCTTGTTACCAGATGTAATTGACAATTTTTTAACGGAGCGAGAGTATTTCATGGAGCGAAAAAAAATCAATCCGGAGGCCACCTTATCCGAAAATTATTTTGAAGAGATGTATTCGAAAAATCGGGATCCATGGAATTTTGAAACAAGTAAATATGAAGAAGAAAAATATAATGCTACCATTGCAGCTATCCCAGCCGGCAGTTATAATAAAGCATTAGAAATTGGCTGCTCTATTGGCGTTTTAACCGAGAAGATTGCAACACTTTCCAACCATCTTGTGGCAATTGATATCAGCAATACGGCTTTAACTCAAGCAAAAGAACGCCTTAAATCTGTTTCGAATGTCGAATTTCGATTGGGCGGCATTCCTACAGCTTTTCCAGAAGGGAATTTCGATCTAATCTTAATGAGTGAGGTAGGTTATTATCTCTCTATGGAGGATCTTCTCTTGACAAGAGCAAAAATATCAAATGCCCTAAATCAGAATGGGATCCTGGTTTTGGTCCACTGGACCCATTTTGTGGCCGACTATCCCTTAACTGGAGATGAAGTACACAATTGCTTTACAGATCAGGGGTTTTCTCGCCTACACCACAGCGCCACTACAGACTATCGATTAGACGTGTTACAAAAATTAAACTGATGCCTTTCACCATCGCATTTTATGTTCACCATCATGGCTCAGGCCATTGGATGCGCACCATACAAATAGTAAAAGCACTTCCTGATCATAAAATCATTTTGTTTGGAAGCGCTCTACAAACGGTAGATCTTGCTAGTTTACCAAATGTAACACTCATTCATTTACCGCTAGATTTCGATGATGCAAGTCTTGACGAAGGGCCAAACGATACACTTCCCGGAACCTTTCACTATGCGCCACTGAATGTACCTGGCATAAGAAATAGAATGGCAATAATGTCCAACGTTTTTAAGAAAGAATCATCGATGATTTTAGTGGTGGATGTTTCAGTAGAAATTACTTTATTCGCCCGTTTGTGCGGCATCCCTACCATCGTAATGGCGCAGCATGGAAAGCGAAATGATTTGCCACACTTAATGGCATTTCAAAGTGCAGGGTTGATCCTCGCACCATTTTCTGAATCACTTTATGTTGGCGCGCGCGATTGGGTATACGATAAAACATTTTTCACTGGCGGATTTTCCAGGTTCATTCCTGATGGAAGACATGAAGTGAAGGAAAATGAAATCGCCATTCTCATCGGTGCTGGCGGCACTTCTATAAATGCCAGTTTAATCAAACACATTGCTCAACAATCTCCGACTCTTATTTTCCATGTTATTGGGGAGGAGATAAAAGATGATGAAAACGCCAACATTTTCTGGCATGGAAGAGTTGATCATCCGCAAGCGTTATTGGAATCTGTCAGTATTATTATTGGCAATACCGGTCATAACACTGTGATGGAAGTGGCTACCTTAAATAAACGGTTTATCGGCATTCCTGAATCGAGGCCTTTTGCCGAACAAGAACAAAAAGCAGAAGCAGTAGCCGGGCGGCGAGGAATTTATATTGTTAGTAGAGATGACTTGTGGCGTACCAAATGGCAAGATATTTTTGATCAAATTATTCGAGAGGAACCAGATTGGAGCGATGTAATTTTACCAAACGCCATCGATAATATGGCCAAAGCCATTGTGAACACCGGCAACAAATTCTTTAAATCTTAAACTTTTCTGGCTTTTAATATTTCTTGTTGATTAGGCTTTCTGAGGATACGAAGTTGATCGTTATCCCAGGTGATAAGACCCAAATTAACAAAGCTTTTCAACCACCCTTCCATGGGCCATTTTTTCCATTTTTTGAAAAATACTTTGGCATTACGTACGGTATCATCGAAATGATTAAGCGGTGGTTTGTACTGCTCGTGATATTGGTGATAGGCTAATGCAGCTATTAATTTCATACCGACTGCCTGTTCCCTGGCGGTAAAGGCGAAGTCAGTATCTTCTGCTCCATAACCTGCAAACCTTTCATCAAAACCTTCAATTTTCCTGTAATCTTCTGCAAAACATCCAAAATTAAGCGACCAAAATAGTTCGTGTGGTAGTGTTGTCATTCCAAACCTAATGGGGTCTGGTTCACTGCTTGCCTCCAGCTCCGAAAACCAATCTGCATGTCTATCAAAGCCATTTTGTAGATAACGAACTTCACCATTTACTAAAAAGCCCACTTGAAAATTATTGAGATACGTCTCTACGAGGAGCGATGAGGGAATGCAATCCACATCCAAAAAAATCAACCTATCTCCTGCTGCATTTTTAGCCGCAAAATTTCTGGCCGCGGCCAATGGCAAATCTTCACGATGTGAAAAAGAAAACTGCTTAATAATAAACGGCGTATCTGGAAGGTTACGCTCAGGCTCATTCATAAATACAATAACAAGCTCGTCAGCCAAAATAGTATTCGCAGCCAAGCCTTTAATTAAATTGTTCAAGGCACCGGCTCGACCTTTTACTATGGTTAAAACAGATATGCTCATTTTAAACTGCCATGGCTATATCATTCAATTCAGTTTCCTCGCTATCAACAGTCGTTTGTGCTGCAAAATAATTTCTGAAATCTGCTATTGCTTCTGATATCGGGATCAACACTAATAAATCGGGAAAATTTTCGGTTAAATGCTGTTCCATTAGCTCCCAGAGTGATTCGAAATATTGATGTTCATTAATCAATGCCAGTAATGCGTCGCTATCGAAATGAAGTTTAAAAGCCATTAAATTAATATCACGAATAACCTGCCTATCCGCTTTGGCACTTTCCCACAATTGCCTTAATTCCTTTTTGAAGGAGAACTTAGTCATAACCGTTTCCAACGATTCTACCATTTGTTCTTCTCTTTTCAAACTCATATTTTCCCATTGCTGAAGCTGAACGGAAAACCCAAAATCTACTCTCCCTTGCAAGCGTGAAGAAGTATAAACGCGAACCTTTGGCGAATGGCGCATAATGGCATCTACCCTTTTAAGTGCCTTTCTAAACTCTTCGTCTTCCAAAAAAGGAATAGCCGGAATTCTTCCAGCCCTTTCATAAATATCGCAGGTAACGGCTAGGCTCGGACCATAACATTGGAAGTGTCTTGGCCAGGGATTTTTCACACAAGGATCGATTTCTGCCTCCATCCTCGTTTTCAAAAACCGATAGGTGACATCTCTCAAGTGATGAATTTTTGATAAGTTGGGTGTATCGCTTGGAATAATTCGTCCTCCTACAACATCTACTCCTTGCTCCATTTCGGTCAGGATATGATGTATCCAGCAGCCGTCAACTTCGCTATCTGCATCGGTTGATACGATGATGCCTTTATTTCCGGCAACCTGATTCAAACGAGAAAATGCAGCATCCATCAGGAGCCGTCTGGCCGTACCAATATGAGCTACATCCTTATTCAATTCTAAACATTGAACATATAAGTTAAACCCTGGAAATTCCTGCTGATACCTTTTACAAATCTCGAATGTCTCGTCACTGCAATTGTTAGCCAACACTAAAACCTCATAAAGCTGATGCGAAACAGGATTTCCAAAATCGTCGAATTGTTTTCGAAGCGCATGAAGCGTCGAGACAATAAACTGTGCTTCGTTTTTTGCCGGAACGATTACGGATAATCGCAAAAACGAGTTTGGAGATTCGGGAAAGCAGAGTTCGGACTTTAGATGAAGTGTGGAATCCATAAAGGGTGTAAATTCTTAGTATCAGATTTACAACATGATGGAAACAATAAAGTTCTGCGTATTTCTATCCTGATTAATACGGTTCCCTACTCTAAATCATGATGATGAATCTATCAACAATATCTAAGGAACAATGGTATAAAATAAATAGGAAGCAAAGATTACCAAAAGCACTACACCCTGCTGGGCATTGGTTTTGCCGGTAGCCAACGAAAACATAATGGTAATCATGGCCAGCAAAAGCAATACCGTCGAACTCATGTCGATACCGAGGGTAATGGGCATGCCGAATACAATAGAAACGGTAGCTACTGCAGGGATGGTCAAGCCAATACTTGCCAAAGCAGATCCCAAAGCGAGGTTTAAACTGGTTTGCAAACGATCAGATTTTACTGCCCGATAAGCAGCCATTCCTTCTGGCAAAAGCACAATTGCCGCAATAATTACGCCCACGACCGATTGAGGAGCACCTAAACTAATTACCATCACTTCTATATCTTTCGATAGATATTTAGCCAGCAACACAACGGCGACCAGACTTATCACCAGTAAAACCATACTGCTACCTGCGGTGATCCCATTGGGCGCTTCCACATGCTCGTCTTCCGAGCTGGTATCTTTGGGTAAAAAATAATCCCGATGTCTCACGGTTTGCATAAAAATAAAACCGCCGTATAAAACGAGCGAAACAATGGAAACAAACACGAGCTGACTTACCGTATATTCTCCTACTGCACCACTAATGGTATAATTTGGAAGAATTAAAGTAAGCACTAAAATAGCCGCCAGCGTAATTAAAGCAGCATTTACACCCTGTAATTTATAAAGTTGTTCTTTGAATTTGATTCCTCCACGCAGTAAGCAGATGCCCACGATAGCGGTAAGGATAATCATTACGGCGGCAAAAACGGTATCTCTCGCTAGAGAGCGGGTTTGTTCGCCACCGGCAAGCATTAAAGAAACAATTAAGCCAACCTCAATGGTAGTAATGGCCAGGGCAAGTATGATGGTACCAAAGGGCTCGCCAACTTTATGGGCGATTACTTCTGCATGATGAACTGATGCTAAAACACTACCTATTAACAATGCGGCCAAAGCAACTTTTAGATAGACACTTGAATCGTTACCGCTAAATAAATATACGATGACACTAATTATTGGGAGCGCAATTGTCCATTTGGGTAGGTCGATTTTCTTCATAAGTAATTTTGGTAACAAACAAATAAGACCTTCTATGGTTTGCGTAAAAATTATCATTAACGTTAAATCAGGCTGCCCCAACTCTTCAATGAACAACGTTAATCTGAATCTGCAAATGGATAAAAGCTTCCTATACTCCAACCAAGAATGAATTACAGCCTCATTTATAAAACCTTTTTCAATTGGTCGGTGTCATTAATGTAAGATCCATTGCAATGAGATTTTAAAAATCAAGTGTACAGAAATCTATTTGAAAACATAAACATCTACCTAAAATATATCACATGAAAAACGAATTAATAACAAGGCGGCAGGCAGTAACAGGCCTCGGCGTTGGCTTAGCGGGACTGGCCGTTTCGCCAGTTTTCGGTGCCGACGGAGTCCCTCTAACTGGCGCTGCAGCAGCTGCACTTCAAGATCCGACAACCAAGTATCCGCGTCCGCCTTTTAAACCGCAACAGCAACCTTTTCCAGGTTTAGCCAGCAAAATGGATCCAAGGCCAGATCATGGCGAGGAATCATACAAAGGTTCAGGACGTTTAGCTGGAAGAAAAGCACTCATTACCGGTGGCGATTCGGGGATGGGTAGAGCCGCAGCCATTGCTTTTGCCCGCGAGGGTGCAGATATAGTGATTAATTATTTGCCCGCAGAGGAAGAAGATGCTAAAGAGGTAATTGCGCTGATCACCAAAGCTGGCAGAAAAGGATTTGCCATTCCTGGCGATTTAAGAGAAGAATCTTTCTGTAAAAAGTTGGTGGATGACAGTGTAAAACGCTTAGGCGGATTAGACATTGTAGTAAGTAACGCCGCCCGACAGCAAACAAAACCATCAATCCTGGATATTAGCACCGAAGATTTTGATGCCACAATGAAAACAAATATTTATGGTCCTTTCTGGTTGCTTAAGGCTTCAATTCCACATCTTAAACCCGGATCGAGCATTATCGTTACTACTTCAGAACAGGCAAATGATCCTTCACCAGAATTGTTTGACTATGCTCAAACCAAAGCAGCAAACACCAGTACAGTACGTTCATTAGCAAAATTTTTAACTCCAAAAGGCGTGCGGGTAAATGGTGTAGCACCAGGACCAATATGGACACCATTACAAGTTGGAGGCGGCGCCACCAATGAAAAATTGATGGAATTTGGAAAAGCAACCCCAATGGGCAGACCTGGGCAACCGGCGGAGCTTGCTTCAATTTATGTTCAGTTGGCTGATAATAGCGCAAGTTATTCGACAGGCCAAATTTATGGCGCTATGGGCGGCGGAGGACAGCCTTAAAGCCCATTGAAATTTTTAAAGCTTCAAACCTCTTCTTGCAACCGTTAAATTTCAGGTTGTGAGAAGAGGTTTTTTTTGCTGTTATAAACCTAAACCCGAAAGAATAAAAACTGACTTCATTTCGTTATGGCGTTATATTATTCCATTGTATTGCTTGCTTATTATCAGCATTTCGCACCATCGCTAATTACTTCACAGGGTAAGTCATCAACATTACTTCAGCCTTAAGAGAAACGCACATTTTTTATGGGAAGTAAAACCATAATCCAACACTGCTGTTTAAACTTCATTGGTGTTGTCTAATCAACGCGATATCAACTGTTTTAACCTGAAAACAGCAACATGAAAAACAACAAAACAAAGCTAACCCCCGAAGAGCACCGACTTTTTGGCGACCTCATGCCCGAAGAGTTAGAAGATGTACTTCACTCCGGATTTAACCGCCGTCACTTTGTAAAACTAATGGGCCTGGCCACTGCTGGTTTATTGGCAAGTTATGCCCTCGGCGCAGAACAACTTTTTGCCAGGGCTGTGGAAATGGAAGATATTCCTGACTTGATACCCGAAGCAATTGAAAATGGCGTTACGGTAAATTTCAAGGTGAACTCTATTCCCCGCAATGTACTTGTCGATTCGCGAATGACCTTGCTGGATACACTTCGGGAAAGAATAGGTTTAACCGGCTCAAAAAAAGGCTGCGATCATGGCCAGTGTGGTGCATGTACGGTAATTGTAGATGGCCAACGCGTTCTGTCATGCCTCACTTTAGCTGCAACCTGCCAGGGAAAATCCGTAATCACCATTGAAGGCCTTGCAAAAGATAACGAACTCAACCCCATGCAAGCGGCCTTTCTTAAACATGATGGTTTTCAATGTGGCTTTTGTACACCAGGACAAATTTGCTCTGCCGTAGCGTTGATGAAAGAAGCTAAAGAAGGACAGGCAAGCTTTGCAACAAAAAAATTAAGTACTGATCGAAAATCTATTATACTCTCCGATGAAGAAATTGCAGAGCGTATGTCGGGAAATATTTGCCGATGTGGTGCTTATCCAAACATTGTTGCCGCAATAAAGGAATCCCAAACTGGCAAAAATATTCCGCAAAACTGGCTATTTACCGATTAACCCGACGCAGTTATGAAACCCTTTAAATTTAGTGCCGTAAATAATCCAGCTGAGGCAATTACCTTAATCAACAAAAATACCGATGCTGCCTTTTTGGGTGGAGGAACCAATCTGCTCGATTTAATGAAAGAGCATGTTGCCCTTCCAAATGAAATTATTGATATTGGAAAACTCTCGCTAAAAGAAATTAAAGCAACTGCTTCAGGGATTTCTTTGGGTGCTTTAGCCAAAAATACCGAGACGGCAAACCATCCGCTTATCCGTAAAAACTTTCCCGTGCTTAGTAAGGCGATACTCGCTGGTGCTTCTGCGCAAATTAGAAATATGGCTACGAATGGCGGAAATCTATTACAAAGAACCCGCTGCAGCTATTTTTATGATATCGCTATGCCTTGTAACAAGAGGAATCCAGGAAGCGGCTGTGCTGCGCTTGAAGGATTTAATAGGATGCATGCCATTTTTGGTTGGACACGAGAATGTGTAGCAGTTTATCCCTCAGATATGTCCATTGCCCTTTCCGCTTTAAACGCCAATGTTAAAGTGCTAAGTAGTGAAAGGGAACGCATTATTCCTTTTCAAGATTTTCATATCCTTCCAGGGGCCCACCCCGAAAAAGACAATAGCCTCCAACATGGTGAACTGATCACAGCTATTGAAGTGCCGAAAAATGATTTCGCCGAACACTCAGCCTACATTAAAATACGTGATCGAAATTCATATGCTTTTGCTTTGGTTTCCGTTGCTGCCGGTTTAACGTTAAATGGGAATACAATCAAAACTGCCAGTATTGCAATGGGTGGCGTAGCACATAAACCCTGGAGAGCACTAAATGCTGAAGCCTATTTAAAAGACAAAGCTGCAACTGCCGCCAACTTTGCAATAGCTGCCGAAGCCGAAATGGCGTTGGCACAGCCTTTAGCACACAATAAGTTTAAAATAGAAATGGGTAAAAAAGCTTTGATCAATGCGCTGGAAACAGCTTTCAAAGGAAATATTTAATTGTAGAATATGGAAGACAGCAACAAATCCATTGGCAAAGGGATAAACCGCATCGACGGGATTTTGAAAATTACAGGTAAAGCCACTTATGCCACAGATTATCCCGCAAAGAATATGGCCTACGCGGTATTGTTTAAAAGCACCATTGCTGCAGGTAAAATAAAAAGTATCGGGAGTACAGAAGCGCAGAAATATCCGGGTGTGATCAAAATAATTACCCATGAGAATATTCTGCCCTTAAATACCAAAGGAGGTTTGCGGGGCGGTGCGCTGTTGCAGAGTCCAGAAATTATTTTTCATGGCCAGCACATTGGAATAGTGGTAGCCGAAACTTTTGAACAGGCTACTGCAGCTGCTCATTTAATTACAGTAGAATACAATCAGAAAGAAGAAAAAATCGACTTTAACAAACTCGCCAAAACACCTGAAATGCCTAAGGGAAAGGAATTGGCCGATTTAGTACGGGGGGCAGGAAAATCAGCACTCGCAGATGCGGAAGTTAAAATAGAGGCGAGCTACGAAACGCCAATTGAACACCACCATCCAATGGAGCCACATGCTACAGTAGCGGTATGGGAGGGCGACCAGGTAACACTATATAATGGATCACAAATTATAAACGGTGCTCAAACCGCTGCGGCAGCTACATTAAATATCAAACCAGAACAGGTCAGAATCATTTCGCCATTTATTGGTGGCGGCTTTGGTTCGAAAGGTGGACAATGGGCAAACTTAGTACTGACAGCTGTAGCCGCTAAAATGGTTGGCCGGCCAGTAAAATTGGCGCTTACCAGACAACAAATGTTCAACTCGGTAGGTTTACGCCAAAGAAACATACAACAATTAAGTATAGGCGCAACCAGAGAAGGCAAGCTGCTCACGCTCGCACACGAAACAATTTCGCACACTGCGGTAGATAGTGAATATATCGAGCCCTGCGGAGATTGTACAAAAGTGATGTATGAAGTTCCGAACAGTTTAATCAGTTACCGCGTGGTTCCCATGAACCTCATCTTGCCTACTTATACCCGTGGCCCGGGAAAATCGACAGGAAGTTTTGCGCTCGAATCGGCAATGGACGAATTGGCGTACACTTTAAAAATGGATCCCATTGAATTGAGAATAAAAAATGAACCCGCAAAAGATCCTTCCAACGGAAAACCCTGGTCATCCAGAACAACCGTTAAATGTTTGCAGGAAGGTGCAAAAGCTTTTGGATGGGCGAAAAGAAAACCTGAACCAGGCACAAATAAAATTGGCGATGATTTGATCGGTTATGGCGTAGCCTGTGGCACCTACCCGGCCAGGCAAAGGGATAGCTCAGCCGTAATCAAACTCAGTTTAAAAAACAAAGTAGTGTATGCAACCATAGAAATTGCCGCCTCAGATTTAGGAACCGGAACCAATACCATATTGGCACAAACCGCCGCCGATGGATTGGGTTTGCCGGTAAAGCAAATCAATGTGAAACTTGGTGATTCTGATTTGCCCCCTGCGGCAGGCTCAGTAGGTTCTGTAGGCGCATCGAGTTTTGCAAACGCTGTTAACGATGCCTGCATCAAAATTACCGATGAATTATTGATGAAGTCTGGCAAACAGTTTTTCGTGAGACCGACAGCAGCCGATCTGATGATTTCAGAAAATATAGCCGATTTCCAAACCCGGTCAGACTCTAAAGCACCAGCAGAAGCAGAAAAGTATTCTGCCCATAGCTTTAACGCCAACTTCGCCGAGGTAAGGGTAAATAGCGTAAATGGGATGGTGAAGGTTACGCGTTTCTTAGCCGTAACGGGTGCTGGAAAAATCCTGAACCCTAAAACTGCCCGATCGCAGATTATTGGCGGTATTGTTTGGGGCATTGGTATGGCATTAACCGAAGAATCCATCATCGATCCACGTTACGGAAATTTTGCAACCCGTTCTTTTGCAGATTACCACGTGCCTACTAACCTCGATATTGGTGATCTCGATGCTATGTTTATCAATGAAAAGGATTTCATTCCAAATAAAATGGGCGTAAAAGGAATTGGCGAAGTAGGAATTGTGGGGGTAGCCGCCGCAGTAGCAAATGCTGTTTTCAATGCCACTGGCAAACGGGTTCGTTCACTTCCGATTACTCCAGATAAATTGCTTTAAAAAATCTTTTCTTATGAGGAATTTACCTAATACTGTTCAAAGCATCGAAAGACCATTTGTAAGGATATAATTGTTAAAGAAACTTAAAAAGCTCAAACTTATCCGCGTTTTTGAATGTTAGCAAATGAGTACCTACCACTAACAATTCAGCATGATGCGAAGCGAAACGCAAAACCTTAACCATTTAAAGCAAGGCGACTGTTCGGTAAACCTGACCGTAAACGGTGAACAAAAAATTCTTCAGGTGCAACCTTGGGTTAGCCTTTTGGATGGTTTGAGAGACCATTTAAATTTAACAGGGACTAAAAAAGGTTGCGATCACGGCCAATGTGGGGCATGTACAGTTATATGCGATGATAAGCGAATCTTAAGCTGCCTCACTCTTGCTGTAATGAAAAACGGCTCCGAGATTACTACTGTGGAAGGCATCGCTCATGGCAACGAATTGCATCCAATACAACAGGCATTTATCGATCATGATGCTTTTCAATGTGGTTACTGTACTCCCGGCCAACTTTGCAGTGCTATTGGACTGATTAAAGAAGGAAAAGCGCAAACCAGAGAGGAAGTAAAAGAGCTGATGAGTGGAAATCTCTGTCGCTGTGGCGCTAACATTGGCATCATCGATGCCATTATGGAGGTAAAAGCAGGAGGCGACCATGAATAACTTCGAATACAAGCAAGCTGAAGATATTGCTACAGCCATTAACCTCATCAGTGAACAAGATAACACAAAGTTTTTAGCTGGTGGCACCAATTTACTAGACCTTTGGAAATATAACCTCACCAACCCAAGCGGACTGGTAGACATCAACCGAATTCATGGTCTCGCAGACATTGAAGAACTGCCGAATGGAGGAGTTAGACTTGGCGCCAATTTCAAAAATGCCGATACCGCCTATCATCCCATCATTGAGAACAAGTATCCCCTACTTTCTAAAGCCATTCTTGCCGGCGCATCTGCTCAAATTAGAAACATGGCAAGTAATGGTGGCAACTTATTGCAACGCACCCGTTGTTACTATTTTTACGATCCTGATGTGCCTTGTAACAAAAGAAATCCAGGTTCGGGCTGCCCTGCCAAAGAGGGATACAACAGAATCCATGCAATATTAGGAACGAGTGATCATTGTATTGCGGTTTTCCCATCGGATATGTGCGTGGCGCTCGCCGCCTTAAATGCGCTGGTTAATGTAGAAGGCCCCGAAGGAAAGAGAACCATTGCTTTCGCAGATTTCCATCGTATGCCAGGCGATCGGCCAGATTTGGATAATAACCTCCAACCTGGCGAACTCATCACATCAATAGATCTCCCAGATAAAGGTTTCGCCCAAAACTATTCTTACCTCAAACTTCGCGACAGACATTCTTATGCCTTTGCACTCGTTTCAGTTGCTACTGCATTAGAAATGGATGGAGATAGGATAAAAGAGGTGAGAATCGCACTTGGTGGTGTAGCACATAAACCCTGGCGTTCAACAGAAGCAGAAAATTTCCTGATGGGTAAAAGTGCAAATGAATCAAATTTTGCCGCCGCGGCTGATATTATTTTAAGAGATGCAAAAGGTTACGGCCATAACGACTTTAAAATCGCCCTCGCTAAAAAAGCGATTATTCGCAATGGCCTCATGGCGTTAAACCCTCAATCGCAGCTTCCGGGAGCGAAACCATCTGCTTAAACTACAAATGAACAAAAATGGATTTTAACAAAAATGTTGGTCAACCCGTTAGCCGCTTAGAAGGAAAGCTAAAAGTAACAGGTCAGGCAAAATATGCCGCAGAATATGAAGCAGATAATTTGCTTCATGGTTATGTAGTGAGCAGCCCGATAACCAAAGGGAAGATTATCAATATCGATATCACTCAAGCAATGGCTATCCCCGGTGTGGTAGATGTCCTTTCACATAAAAACCGTACAAAACTGGCCTGGTTTGATTTACAATATACCGATATGGATGCGCCGCCAGGAACGGTTTTTAAACCACTGGCCGATGAAAATATTCTTTACAACGGGCAACCCATCGCCCTGGTAGTGGCCGAGAGCTACGAAACGGCTAGATACGCCTCCACGCAAGTTATTTTTGAGTACGAGCAGGAAACTTTCCAAACCGATCTGGAAAACAATATTCCAAATGGCCGTTCCGCAAAAAAAGGATTTGCCACAGCTTTGAAACCGCCTCCACCCCCACCAACAGGCGATTTCCTGAATTCTTTTGAACAGGCACCTGTAAAAGTTGCTGCAACCTTCCAGCATGGTACAGAGCACCACAACCCCATCGAACTGTTTGCCACAACAACGATATACGAAGGAAAAGGGAAATTAACGATCTACGATAAAACACAAGGTACCATTAATAACCAGCTCTATGTGGCCAACATTTTCGGTTTACACTATAAAGACGTAAGGGTATTGGCTCCGTTCGTTGGTGGTGGTTTTGGTTCTGGCCTCCGTCCGCAATACCAGCTCTTCCTCTGTGTGATGGCTGCTCTTCACCTTAAAAGAAATGTTCGTGTGGTATTAGAGCGTAAACAAATGTTCTTTTTTAGCCATCGCCCCCCGGTGAAACAAAACCTGCGCTTCGCCAGTGATGTAGAAGGTAACGTTACCGCCCTGGGCCATAGCGTTTTTTCTGAAACCTCCAATTTTGAAGACTATACAGAAGCGATTGCCAACTGGAGCCATAAACTTTACCCTGCTCCAAATACGCTTTTCGATCATAAAGTGGTTCCCCTTGACGTGTATACGCCGCTTGACATGCGGGCACCGGGTGGATGCACAGGCATGCATGCCATTGAATGCACTATGGATGAACTCGCACACAAGCTTAAAATTGATCCCTTAGAATTTCGCCTAATCAATTATTCGGAGATCGATCCATCGAGCAATAAACCTTACACCAGCAAAGCCCTTCGCGATTGCTATCTTCAGGCCGCAGATAAATTTGGATGGAGCAACCGAAATCCTGAACCCCGATCTACGAAGCGTGGAAATAAATGGGTAGGTTACGGGATGGCTACAGGAATCTGGGATGCCTTTCAGTTTCCTGCACGGGTAGAAGCCATGATTACCAAAGACGGACGGATGGTATTAAACAACGCCACAACCGATATTGGTACAGGTACACTAACTGTGATGACTCAAATTGCAGCAGACGAGCTTGGTCTTTCGCTGGAAGAGGTAGATTTCAATTATGGCGACAGCAAAAAGCCATTCTCGATGTTCCAGGGTGGTTCGTCCATTACTTCATCTACCGGAGTAGCCATCGTGGTAGCGGCAAAAGCACTGCGCAAAAAACTATTGAAAAAAGCGGCAAAAATGCCAGATTCTCCGTTTAAAAATTCGGAAGATGGGGTGGTATTTTTCAGCGCAGGAAACATGCATTTAAAAGATCAGCCCAATGTGTTCGTATCCCTAAAAAACATTATTGCCTTTAACAATGGCAAAGCCATTAAAACCACCAATATGGGCAAACCGCACATGCTAAAACTTCGAAAATACAGTTTGGCCACCCACAGCGCTTCTTTTGTCGAGGTAGAGGTAGATCAAGATCTCGGCACCGTTATGGTAACCAGAGCGGTAACTGCGGTAGCTGCCGGAAAAATAATTAACCCTAAAACTGCTGCCAGTCAAATATCTGGATCAATGGTTTGGGGGATAAGTAAAGCACTGCACGAAGAGACCTTTATGGATCACAACCTCGGCAAGTATATGAACACCAATCTCGGCGAATACCATATCCCTGTACATGCCGATATCGGCCAGTTGGAGGTTATTTTCGTAGAAGAAAAAGATGAATTAATTAACGAAATTGGTACTAAGGGTGTGGGTGAGATTGGTCTGGTAGGAATGCCCGCAGCCATTTCGAATGCAATTTTTAATGCAACTGGCAAAAGAATCTATAAGTTACCTATTCACTTTGATGAATTAATGTAATGGATTTCAACTAAAAACTGATCACCGATATCATTTCAACCAACAAAAGCTTCTCCGAAAGGACGAAGCTTTTGTTTTGTGCAGCGGGTAACCGCGAACAAACATTAGTCGTTGATATTTTCCGTCTGGCTAATTTTGATTCGTACTGGCCCTTTGATATGATCCAAATCAACAGGTACTCCTTTTTGTGTGATCACTACCTTACCTTTCCGATGCAAACCGATAGCCACGTCCCGCACCTTCCCCATCTCCTTTCGCCAGTCATCACCAAAAAGCATACGGGCAATCTCCGAAGGACAGGTACTTTTATCTGGTCCACGTTTATCCGCCTCAGCTAAGATGGCTTTTGATATTTCTGATAACATCACCATAAATGGATAACAAATGTATGAGGCTATTGCTTTGAAATGCCATTAATATTTCCTAAACTACAAATAGACTAAGCCAATTTCCCGTCATCAAAAGTTTTCAATTAAACAAAGTAGTTTTGCTTTTTGATGCCGTAGCAGCCATTTTCTAAACAATTTATATTGGCCACTGGTTGTAATGATATGACCGATAAAAAAAGAACTGTTGTCATTACCGGCGCATCAAGTGGTGTGGGAAGAGCCATTGCACTTGCGTTCGCGGCGAATAGCGATCAACTCATCCTGGCTTCGAGAAATATGGCTGCCTTACAAGAGCTTGCCGAAGAATGTGAAACTCTTGGGGCGAAAGTTAAATGTATCCAAACTGATACCGCTCAATATCATGATGTGATTAATCTGGCAGCGGCAGCGGCCGATTTTGGAAATACGATTGACGTATGGATTAATAATGCAGGCGTGCTCGCGGTGGGCGAATTCGACAAAACACCCATGGAAGTAACCGAACAAGTGATAAAAACAAACTTGTTAGGCTACATGAATGGCGCACATGCCATCCTCCCTTACTTCAAAAAACAAGGCTACGGCATCTTGATCAACAATATATCCATAGGTGGATTTTTACCGGTTCCTTATGGGGTAGGTTACTCTGCCAGTAAATTTGGCCTGCGTGGATTTAGCGCCGCACTGAAAGCGGAACTTTCTGCTTTCAAAAACATTCATGTATGCGACGCCTTCCCTGCCTTTCTTGATACTCCAGGCATCCAGCATGCCGCAAACTATACAGGCAGACAGCTAAAACCTGCACCACCAGTATACGATCCCAGCCGAATTGCTGCAGACGTTTTGAAAATTTCACGCCAGCCACAACCATCGACAATGATGGGCAGTACAGCCATCTTTTTGCGTTATGCGTACGCACTCGCCCCAGGCTTAACAAGGGGAATAGCTGGCTATGTAATATCAGGATATTTAAAAAATGCGGCTGAGCTTCCCGCTACTAATGGAAATATTTTCAATACCGTAAAATATGGCAACGCTGTACATGGCGGCTGGGGAATACCTGGTAAACCACGAGCCCATCATAAATATCTCTCTCTCGGTGTACTGGCCATTGCTGCCGGAATTATGCTACTGAGTAAATCTAAACGTTAAACAATGCCTGTAATTTTATTTTTTGGCGATAGTTTAACTGCTGGATACGGCTTGAAAGATCCACTGCGGGAATCTTTACCCGCACGGCTCAGCGAGAAAATTGCAGCAGAGAACTGGAACTTTCAGGTCATCAATGCCGGACTGAGTGGCGATACCTCCACCACTGGTTTAAACCGGATTGATGCCGCATTGAATCAGGAAATCGACATTTTCGTGTTAGAGCTTGGCGCCAACGATTTACTCAGAGGTCATCAGGCTAATATCCTGAAAACCAATATGCAGCAAATCCTAACTAAAGTAAAGACTAAATATCCCAAAGCAGATATTTTAATTTTAGGCATGAGGCTTCCAGCATGGATTCCGGAGAACCGTGCTCCAGGCTACCGCACCATCTATCAGGAACTTGCACAGGAAAATAATTGCGAACTGTTCCCATTTTTATTGGAAGGCGTAGAAGGGAAAAAACACCTCAATATGTTTGATGGGGTTCATCCCCTGGCAGCAGGTTATCAAATCATAGCAGATAACGTTTGGCCAAAGCTAAAATCAATGATCGCCAAACACAGTGCGGTTAAAACACTATAGTTTTATTCCTGCTTCCTCCTTAATTGCGGGTTCAAATTACATTTCGAATCAGATTTTAAATCCAAGTTTTACCGATAGATGCTACCGACATTGATCTCCTCAAAAAAATCCGATAAAACTTTTTTTTATTTCACCATGTTGACTTAATATCAACAATCGAGACATGGAACACACAAAACTTTTCACACTAATTACCGGAGCCAGTAGCGGCATCGGTTTAGAATTGGCAAAACTATTTGCTCAGGATGGTCACAACCTGATTATCGTAGCAAGAGAGGAGGAAAAATTAGCCGAAGCTGAAAGCCTCCTAAAACAAAACGGTATCGAAGTCTGCGGCATCAGTAAAGATCTTTTTCAGCCAGATGCAGCGACTGATTTATACGAAGAAATTAAACAAAAAGGATATGAAGTGGATGTATTGGTCAATGATGCCGGTCAGGGTGTTTATGGAAAGTTCATTGAGAATGATCTGGAACGTGAATTAGACATTATACAGCTCAACATTTCATCGCTGGTTTCCCTTACTAAATATTATGCAAAAGACATGGTTGCCCGTGGGACTGGCAAAATCTTGAATGTAGCATCCATTGCCAGTAAAGCGCCGGGGCCATATCAAGCAGTTTATCATGGTACAAAAGCATTCGTACACTCCTTTAGTGAATCTATAAGAAGGGAATTAAAAGATACCGGCGTAACTGTTACTTCACTGCTGCCTGGCCCAACCGATACAGATTTCTTCAACAAAGCTGACATGCTTGAATCCAAAATTGTGCAAGAGGGTAATCTAGATGATGCTGCAAAAGTGGCAAAAGACGGTTACGAAGCCCTGCTCGCTGGCCAGGATATGGTGGTTTAAGGTTTCAAAAACAAAATGACCGTAGCCATGGGTAACATCACGCCCGATAGTATGCAGGCAGCGCAAATGGAAAAAATGCAGGAACCCGCCCGCGAAGAGAAGAAAAAGTAACTGGTAATGGGCAACACAAACGCCATGAACAACGGAATTGATGTCAAAAAGTTAGCAGTTGTATAGATAATAAATACCTGTAAGTTAAATCATTAGGTAATTCGGGTAAAAAGTTCATCCCGCTTCAATTAAAAGCTTTATCTAATAGGATAAGGCTTTTTTATTAACAGGCTATAGACAAGATACAACCACTTTCTCAACCGAACAGATGGAAAAAAACTTAAAAAACTGTTGATAATCTTACCTATCAGTGGTTGTAATTGAAATTAAATCGTTCCCATCAAATTGTTAAAATATAGCTATCTATTGTCAATTATCATTAACCCGTTTACTCAGAAACAAATTATTTTAGTGTCGTGAAACTACAGGCTCGATCAGCTAATCGCATAACATTTTAAAATAAAAATAACGTGCAGTGTCATAAGCATGTTGTCAGAAAACAACAACATTCAAGATCTTACCGATTAATAAAACTACCTAACCAATAATGAAAAAAAAACCGGAAAAAGCAATTATCACCCTGTTATTCATTCTTTTAATGGGATTAAATCTTTCTGCTCAGAGAAAAGATTATCCTATACAACCTGTAGCGTTTACCAAAGTTCACGTACATGATCACTTTTGGCAACCAAAAATGGAGGTAAATGCTAATGTTACCATTCCTTATGTAATTGCGCAATGCAGGGCAAATGGCCGTATGGATAATTTTTTAAGGGCAGGAAAAAAGTTAAGCGGGGATAAAATGAGTGAATTTCCGTTTGATGATACTGATGTTTACAAAGCAATTGAAGGTGCGTCATATGCGATACAGAATAAACCTAATCCTAAACTAGAAGCCTATATTGATACCCTAATTACCATTATTGGTGAAGCACAGGAACCAGATGGATATTTATTCACCTTCAGAACTGTAAATGCTAAGAAACCGCATGAATGGATCGGTGCTAAACGTTGGGAGAAGGAAGAAATTTTAAGCCACGAACTTTATAATGCCGGGCATTTATATGAAGCTGCAGTGGCGCATTATGAGGCAACCGGAAAAAATAATTTCTTAAATATTGCCATAAAAAATGCTGATTTATTGGTTAAAACCTTTGGCAAAGGCAAAATTGCAGCTTATCCAGGTCACCAAATTGTGGAGATTGGTTTATCAAAGATGTATCGGATCACCAATAATCAAAAATATCTGGAACTGGCTAAATTCTTTCTTGATATAAGGGGGCCAAAAGGCGATCCATATAATCAGGCACATAAGAAGGTTATTGAGCAACACGAAGCTGTTGGCCATGCCGTAAGAGCTGCTTATATGTACACAGGAATGGCTGATATAGCAGCCTTGACCGGCGACACTCAATATCTTTCTGCGATTGATGACATTTGGGGAGATGTAGTTAACAAAAAACTCTACATTACAGGTGGTATTGGTGCTACTGGTGCTGGCGAAGCTTTCGGCGAAGCATACCAACTGCCAAACATGTCTGCCTATGCAGAAACATGCGCAGCCATTGGCAACGTTTATTGGAACGAACGGATGTTCCTGTTGCACGGTGATTCAAAATATATTGATGTATTAGAAAAAACGCTTTATAATGGTCTTTTATCAGGCGTTTCCTTAAGTGGCGATCGTTTTTTTTATCCCAATCCGCTGGCATCTATGTTTCAACATCAGCGTAGTGCATGGATTAGTTGTGCCTGTTGCATTAGCAACATGGCAAGATTTTTACCCTCATTACCTGGTTATGTATATGCACAAAACAAGAATGAACTTTATGTAAACCTTTACATGGGAAATACCAGTAAAATTGGACTTGAGTCAACTGATGTGGAAGTTGTTCAAGAAACAGATTATCCCTGGAAAGGCAATGTTGACTTAACGATTAACCCGGAAAAAACGGCTGATTTTACCTTAAGGTTAAGATTACCTGGATGGGCGAATCGAGAGGCCGCTCCTGGTGATCTATATTCATTTTTAGATAAAAAGGATACACCTATAACCATAGCGCTTAACGGTAAATCAATTACTTTCAATACTGAAAAAGGTTATGCCATCATCAGCAGAAAATGGAAAAAAGGAGACCGCATTGCTTTGGTTCTTCCTATGGAGACTAATAAAGTGGTTGCCAACCGAAATGTTAAAGATGATGCCTCGCGATTTGTGTTGCAACGTGGCCCGATTGTTTACTGTCTTGAAGGGCCTGATAACAGGGATAGTGTAGTGCAAAATATTATGATCGATAAAAATGCAGTAGCTACTACAGCATACCAGGCAAACCTTTTAAATGGTGTTGATGTGATTAGTATTCCGGGGCAAAGTACTAAAAGACAGCTTAACAGTGATCGTTTGCTGATTTCAAATCAAAATGTGAATGCCATACCCTATTATGCCTGGGCAAACCGAGGCCCAAGTGAGATGACCGTTTGGATTCCTTATGAGCAATCGGCCGCAAAACCAAAACCTGCACCAACTGTGGCAAGCATGAGTAAAGTGTCATCATCAGTTAAAAACAGCAGAATGTTCGCTGCAATTAAGGATCAGTATGAGCCGGCAGATTCAAAAGATACCAATTATCCTTACCTGCATTGGTGGCCTGCAAAAAATACCAAAGAGTTTATCCAATACGATTTTGCTTCAACGCAAAATGTCAGCGAATCAAAAATATATTGGTATGATGATAGTCCGTGGGGCGGATGCAGAATTCCAGCATCTTATAAACTGTTTTACAAAAATGGAGATCAATGGCTTCCAGTAGAAATGATTTCCCCTCTAGAAATTAGTAAAGATAAATTTAACATCGCAAAATTTAAACCTGTGAATACAACTGCTTTGAGGATGGAGATACAACTGCCGGCAGAGCATGCAGCGGGTGTCCACGAGTGGGCAGTTAAATAGTGTTGTTTAAATCTCATTTCTAACTCCCTGTTTCTTATATAAGGCAGGGAGTTTTTTGGTTTTTGTAGTATTGGTTAGTACTTATCTGATAATATTAATCCTTCACCCGCTAATGGGCTTCTAAAGATAACTACCGAAACCCCACTACTTATCTTTCTTTATAAGTAATTCATACAAAAGACATTAGAAAGGTTAAAAAACGATTTGAATCAGGTAAAATATTCGAAATTTCCACTGCTTTACAACGGTAAATTTATAAACGTTAAACTAACATTTAAACTAACCGATAAGCTAATGAAATTAAAATTTACTTTGAGCCGAAGTAGGTTATTGGGTATCATCATTTTTTCGCTGATACCTTTTCTCACCTTCGCACAAACCAAAATTACCGGTACGGTAACTGATGGCAACAAGCAAGCCATACCAGGCGCTTCCATTAAACAAAAGGGCACAACCAATGGAACATCCTCTGATAATAAGGGCAATTTTTCCCTGACTTTGAGAGAGGGATCGCCCCTTCTGGTTATTTCCAATGTGGGTTATAAACCCAGAGAAGTTTCTACTACAGGTAAAACGAGTATTAACATTGAACTTGCGGAAGATGATAACTCCCTACAAGAGGTGGTAGCCATTGGTTACCAGAATATTCAGCGGAAAAACACAGCAGGAGCCATTTCTTCAGTAAAAGGTAAAGATTTTGAAAACACTCCTTATTCTACGTTTGATGCCATGCTTCAGGGAAGAGTAGCGGGATTAACAGTATTAAGTACCTCAGGCGAACCTGGCGGAAATAATATTGTAAATATCAGGGGGGCCAGTAATGTAAATCTGGGACAAACCAGCTCTCCGCTATATGTTATTGATGGCGTAATTTATGATGTAAACGATATTAGTTCAGCTTATGGCAGCAGTCCGCTTCAGGCCATCAACCCCAATGATATCGAATCGGTTGATGTACTCAAAGATGCTTCAGCTTCTGCTGTTTATGGCGCAAGGGCTGCAAATGGAGTTATTATCGTTAAAACCAAACGTGCTGTTGTAGGGGCACCCCCCCAAATCAGGCTTTCCAGTTATTTTGGTATTGCGAATAAGCCTGCATTAAAACCGATCCAAACGGGTGCCGCAGAAAGACAACTTAAAATGGATTTGCTATATGGCGGCAACGGCAGTTACGACAGGTTAAAAAACCTGAACATGATGCTTACCGACAGTTTAAACAGCGCATTTAACAACAACACCGATTGGCAAGGTCTGTTTCTTCAGACCGGAAACATCAGTAACATTGATGCAAGTGTGGCTGGAGCAACCGATAAATATCAATATAGATTCTCATTTAACCGCTACTATGAAGAAGGCGTAATGAAAGGTTATGATATTACCAGAATCACTCCGAGTTTATTCTTTCAGGTATCGCCTACTAAAAATTTATTGGTACAAACCAATTTGTTTGTGGGGCTTACTAAAGCTAAACACGGCCAGGGTGATGGAACGAAATATCCTTTTACTACCTGGGGATTCCCTTCATCATTCTGGAGCATCGGAGAAGTAGAACAGGCATTATATTCAGGCCGGTACGATGAACTTCGGGATGATGATAGAACGACCAGTTTAAATGGAAATACAATGGCACAATACACCATTTTACCTGGCCTTAATTTAAAGAGTACAATTTCGTACAATGTGATTAACAATACCAGAAGCTATTTTACACCAAGTTTGTTGAGCGGAAGCGGCCAGAACGAGGCTTCTGGAGCGATAGAGCAAACCAACAGGTGGGAATTGGAAAACACGCTTAATTATTCCAAATCGTTAAAAAGCGGCCATAATTTCAACGCAATTTTGCTTCAGGGTATGGAGCGCAATGTGGCCAACAGTACATTCAGCAGAAGTATAGGAAACCCTGATGCGGTAAAAACAGTAACAGGTATTGCTGCTGGCCCAAATTTATCAGTAAGCAATGTGGTACAGCAACGCTCTCGCCTATCGTGGATGGGAAGTTTTGTTTACGACTATAAAGGTCGCTACCTGTTTCAGGCGGTTTATCGTGCCGATGCTTCCTCACGGTATAGTGCAGATAACAGATGGGGTTCTTTTCCATCGGTATCAGCCGGATGGAATGCCTCTGAAGAAAGTTTTTTCAGCCCCGCAAAAGACATTGTTTCCTACTTAAAGTTGAGGGCTAGTTACGGTATTACAGGTAACGATCCCGGTGCTTATTATGCGCAGTATCAATCGTTAATTTCAAATGCCAACTACGGCACCTCGGTGCTTGGCAATGGCGTTTTCGGGGCTCAAACTACCTACAATGGTACTCAGGTTTTATATCCCGATTATTACGGCGCAGCTTCTGCCACTTCCATTAGCTGGGAACGAAGCCCCCAGTTTAATGCAGGTATTGATCTTGGATTTTTTAAAGATCGAATTAGTTTAACTGCTGATTACTACATCAGAGATTCTAAAAGTAAGGTTTTCGATGTTGGAGTTCCCTTAACTACTGGCTATTCTTTAATTTCCAATAACTACGTAGATCTAAGAAACACAGGGATAGAATTTACTTTAACAACCAGAAATTTAGGACCAAGGTCGAAATTACAATGGACTACCAATTTTAATATTGCTTATAACGATAATTACATCACCAGGCTGCCAAATGGCGGAAGAGATTTCACATTCGGTCCGCCTTGGTTACAACAAACCTTAAGCGTAGGAGAGCCACTTTTCACCTACAAAGTATGGGAAGTAAATGGTATCTATTCCCGAGATGCGGATGTTCCTGTAGATCCAAAAACCGGAAGAAGAGTTACGCAATTTGGTGGTGCACAATTTAGTGCCGGGGATCCTGCAAGAGTTGATCAGAATGGAGATTATAATATCGATTATCTCGATTATGTTTCTTACGGAAACCCAAATCCCGATATCACCGGAGGGATGAACAACTCTTTCTCCTATAAGGGATTCTCTTTAGATGTGCTGGTTACCTTTATTTCAGGCAGAAGCCTGCGTAACGGTTACCTGTCGGATAAATTTCAGGATGCAGGCACTTCAGACCCCTACTTTCTTTGGGGGCCACGTTCAGGTCCAGCTTCTAACTTTAATGTAAGTGATTTCTGGAACAAACCAGGCGATGTAGCCAAATATCCGGGTTTGATTACCAACAATGTAGATAAATGGCACATTGGCCAGAGCATGTTTATTGAGGATGCCAGTTTTCTTCGCATCAAAAATATCAGGTTAGGTTATGCCTTACCTCAAAAAGTAACTAAAAAGCTTGGTCTGAGTATGGTGAGGTTTTATGGGGTGATGGATAACGTTAAAGTGTGGTCTAAATCTACTGTTCCAGATCCGGAAGCGGTAGGCGCTGATGGATATTCCGGAGGAAATGATTATCCAATTCCTAAAAAGTACACATTTGGTATCGATTTAACTTTCTAATTCTACGAAAATGAAAAAATTAACAATATATATATGCTGTGTAATCGGGTTGACCACAGCAAGCTCCTGCAAAAAGTTTTTAGATGAAAAGCCCATCAGTGTATCCACAGATCTTACCTTTTGGAAAAATGAGGCAGATGCCGATAAAGGGGTGGCAGCAGGTTATGCCTTATTAAGAAAAACATTAAATAAAGCAGATGGAAATGCTTTCTATGCGTACGGCGATTTTCCAACTGATGAATTTTCGGCAATAGGCTCGTACCGCTTTGATAACATAATGAGAATGGAATTGGGCATTTCCGTTCCGGCAGCCGATGTAAATGATAGAATGCAGGTAATGAGACGGTATGATACTTTCTACAGTGCAATCGACCAGGCCAACCGTTGTATCAAATTCATCCCTACTATTCCTGATAATAAATTTGCATCAACGAATATTAAAAATAACCTGCTAGGCGAAGCTTATTTTTTAAGGGCTTTCAATTATTTTTACATGACCAGAATCTGGGGTGATATCCCTGTAATAACCGAAACAGGGGCCATTGCAGATGCGGTAGATCTTCCACGAACAAAAGCAGCTGATGTGCAAGCGCAATGTTTAGCTGATGTTAATCAGGCTATCTCGCTTCTAAGCTGGGATTATGCCAACTCCTCAAACCGTGCTGTCAGGGCAAATAAAGGATCGGCTTATGCGCTACTTGCCCACCTGTATGCCTGGCAGGGAGATTATCAAAATGCCAACCTTACTACAGATAAAATTATCAGTCAAAATTTTTATCAGTATGTTAACAGGGATAATTATCTGAATATCTACAAAGGCAAATCAACTGAAGGCATTTTTGAAATTGCTCAAAGTGATGAAAATGAAGGCTATATAGATGGAATTACATTACTTACTTTGAAAAGCCCGTACATTACAAGTGTAACAGGCACTTCTATCGCTCAGCTTAATGCCACTACTTTGGCAAGCCTTTACAATACTCCAAATGATAAGCGTTACTCGAACGCATTTGCACTTACCAATACCACCAACCCCTTATGCATCAAGTACTCGAACATTACGTTCGTTACGGGGCAAAACGTTGTCAGATCGGTAGCGCACAATAACATCATCATTTTCCGATTAGCAGACATTAAATTGCTAAAAGCAGAATCGCTTGCAGCTCTCAATCAGTTTTCGCAGGCTAGAACTGTACTTAACGAGGTTCGTAGCCAGGCCGGTATAGGCGACTGGGTAGGAACTGATGCCAACTTATTTGAAGGAATTATTGATGAACGTGGAAGAGAACTCTTTTTAGAAGGACACCGGTTTTATGATTTAGTAAGATTGGGAAGAAAGACCGGCATCATGAAGTTTGGTGCAGAAAAAATGACCAAAAGCGATTTCGATGCCGGTAAATATTATTGGCCTCTTGATCCTGCATTGATGAATATTAACAAGAAACTGACCCAGACACCATTTTGGAGTTCAAAGATATAAGCACCATGAAAAATAAAATTTTGTGTTTTATAATATGCAGCCTGGGGCTGGCATATTTTGCAAGCTGTAAAAAGAGTGATTACCTGACTGATGGAGGTTTGAGCCAGGCTAAATCGCCATTAACTACTTATGAATACCTCAAACAGCATAAATATCGTTTGTTTGATACCTTGATTATGGTTATTGATCATTATAACATGAAGGAAGAGGTAAATGGAGCTGCAACTTTTTTTGCACCCACCAACCACTCCATCAATAACTATTTAAAAATAAAAAGAGATTCCGTAAGGCGAATCAACGAAAACAATACCTATACGCTTAGCGATATGTATCAACAGATCAAGGCAGATTCGTTGCGTCTTTACTTGTCAAAATCGCGTATTGAGTTAATCTCAACCCCGCTTACACCTACTATTTTAGCCAATAATGCGAATATCAAAACTGCTGTTCAACGTATTTTGCAGCCAAAACCTGGCGAATCCTGGTCGTCGGCACCGATTTACTATCTGTTTTTTATTAAGGTAAGAGGTGATCTGGATCCGCCGAATTCAACTATTCAGCCTAATGATCCAAATACAGATTTAAAGGCGCAGTGTCAAACTACAGGCATTGAGCCTTCATCGGGAGGAATGCTCCATGTGCTTAGTAATACCCATACGTTCATCAGATTCTAGTTTGGAATCGCAACAGCAAAAATCATGAATAAAAGATTTATAATCACGTCACTTTCTGCCCTGCTTTTGGCAGGCTGTTTATCCGGATGCAAGAAGATAGAAAAGGGCTTCATTAGCGACTTTATGTATTACAGTCCTAATCCGCTTATTGCCACACAGGGAAACGTAACCAACTCCAAAGCCATCGAACTTGATGGAACCACTGGCCCCGTCACCGTTAAACTGCTGGCAGTAAGAAACTCTGATACGGGGCAGCCAACACCCGATATGCTTAAAGAATTTAGCATTAAACAATTTCTAGCTCAGGTGACCAGTGCCGATTCTACAGTGGCTTTGGTAAATAAAAAAATTGTAATGAAACCTGCCTTTCCGCTCGAAGTGAGTGAAATTGGTGGCAGAATTTCACTTTCTCAGGCTACAGCCTTTGTACCTACAGGAAATTACGTAATTGATGTGCAGGTATCAAATATAAAAGGCACACGCGAAATTTTGAATGCTTGCAAAATCCAGTTGTTACCAAAAACACATTTCACACTTGATTCTGGCCCGTTTTTCACCACTTCTGATGCGACAGCAGAAACCGGTTTTAGCGGACAAGCGCCCCTACCTATTACCATCACCTACGATAACAAAGGCCCTAATAAAATCCGTTTTGTCTTCTTAGATAAAAACGGAACTGCATTCGATCCATCGGCGGGCCAGGTAACAACCAGGGGTGATAGAGGAAACTTTTCACAAATGAATCCTTACTACCCATTGGTAAGAACAAGTACTGCTTTGGAATGGGAATTTATTGATTTACCAAATGGGTTTCCAATAAAAGATGGTGCCAATGGAACAGGCAATTATTATAGAATTCCGGCAAGGTTTACCGAAGAAAATAGAAATGCAAACCCTGTTTTTTTCGGCTTTAAAGCATTGTCGCCAGGAAGTTATACAGTAACGATCCAAATCCCTGCTATAACAAAAAAACCTTAATAACTCAGTCAACGGTTAAACCCAGGTCGGATAAAAACGATTCTGGGTTTTTATATTCACACTAAACGCAACCTATAAGCTTCACATTGACAATCTCTTATGTACCACACCTCGTCATTCGCGTTCCGAATAAAACAGTTTTTAGCTAAACTAAAAACCAACCTTCAAGTGTTAAGCATATTCCTGATCAGCTTTATAGTTAATCAAAAAGCATTAAGCCAGCAAGTTAAACCGCAGCCAGATAAAGTTGATTTTAAAAAGCAGCGATATATCCCAGCCAAAGTGTGGATGGTTCCTGAAGGGAATGATTTTAATAATGAAGAAAGTGAGTTTAGTTACAAAAGAATGGCTGAATCTGATGATATTGCTATTTTCTGGTCAAAGGAATTTGGATCGGATCTATCCAAAAACCCCGATTCTTCACTTCGTCTAGACATCAATCAAATTTTAAGGGAATGCGATCGATTTTATAATTTTTATGTAGATAGTTTGAGTTTTGTGAATAAGGGAAAATCGGTAACTGATAGATATAAACTGTTGATTTTTGTTTTTAAGGGAAAAGAAGGTACCGCTTTCGGTGGCGGTGAGGATAAGAAAGTGGGCATTGCCTGGACTCCCCTTTCGAGGATCAGCAAAGCGCCGTTTGGAGCACTGGCTCATGAAATTGGGCACTCTTTTCAATATCTGGTGCACGGCGATGGTGCCTGGGCATTTACTTCATCACCGAAAGGCAGTCAAGGCCAGTCCATTTTTGAAATGACATCGCAATTTATGCTTTGGCATGTTTATCCCGAATGGAGAACCTTTGAAAACTACCATTTAGAGGCTTACCTTAAAAAAACACACTATGCTTTTTTGCATGAAACCAATCAATATCATTCTCCTTATGTGTTGGAATACTGGGCAAACAAACATAGCGTTAAGTTCATTGGTAAATTGTGGCAAAATGCGCTAAAAGGTGAAGATGCTGTAATGGCTTATAAGCGACTAACAAATATCAGTCAGTCGAAATTTAATAATGAAATGCATGAAGCCGCAACAAAATTTCTTACCTGGGATTTGGATCAGGCTAAAAAATCAACTCAATCGTACACCAATCAACATAAAACGGTTTTAGATTCTCTACCCGATAAATGGCTCAGAATATCGCCTGTTAATTGTCCACAAAATTACGGCTTCAATGGTATACCGCTAAGTATTCCGGCAAAAGGCACACAAATTAAGCTTAATTTTCAAGGAATAGCCGGAGCAGATGGTTTTAGAAAGATCAATACCGAAAATGCTGGTTGGCGATATAGTTTCGTTGCTTTGAAAAAAGATGGAACCCCTGTTTATGGAAAAACCCATGAAGATACAAAAGGTTCGATAAACTTTACTATTCCAGATCAAACACAATTTTTATGGCTGGTATTAAGCGGAGCGCCAACCAAACATTGGGAGCATATTACCGACGGTAAAGATGAAAATGATGAACAATGGCCATATCAGATTAAACTAAGGGGTACCACCCTTTTAAAATAAGTTTTAAAAAATTACGGGGATTTTTTTCTCTATCATTATACCGGATGAACGGATCATTAAATCGCTTTACACTTTCCAGCTAACCAAGTCAATTCATCAGCATTCAGGTATGATTTCAATCCATCATAAACTTTTTGATTATACCGATTAAGCCATTCAATTTGCTGAGGAAGAAGCAAATGAGATAATACAATTGAAGTATCTATATAACAGAGTGTAGCGGTATCAAATTGTAAAAAATCACCGAAATCGGTGCTTTCAGCAGGAACAGTAATCACTAAATTTTCTATTCTAACACCGTGCTTTCCTGGCCGGTAAATACCGGGTTCTATTGAAGTGAGCATCCCTAAATCAACCGAAAATGCGGCATTTGATGGACCAATGTTTTGAGGACCTTCATGAACATTCAGGTAATAACCAACGCCATGACCAGTGCCATGACCATAATTAATGCCCTGCTGCCACATCTGCTGCCGAACAATGCCATCAAGTTGGTATCCTCTAGTTCCCTGCGGAAATTTAGCCGCTGAACCAAATATCATTGCAGAGAGCACAAGCGTATAATCCCGCTGTTCTTCTGCTGTTGTTTTGCCCAGTGGCACCGTTCTGGTTACATCAGTTGTGCCATAAAAATAATGCCCGCCAGAATCCAGCAGAAAAAGACCCTCAGGCTTGAGTTCAATATCGCTATCTTCATTGGGGCAATAATGTGGCAAAGCAGCATGCAAACCATAACCCGCAATGGAGGCAAAACTTAAACCTGCAAAACCTTCTCCACTTTCCCTAAAAGCCTTTATTTTTTCTGAAGCAGATATTTCTGTGATCTTAATTTTTCCGATATTTTCTTCCAGCCACTTAAAAAAACGCGTTAAGGCTACGCCATCCTGAATCATGGCAAGTTTGATGTTTTCAATTTCTACACTATTTTTCACTGATTTCAAATACACCGTTGGATTGATGCTTTTAATCACATTAACTGAAGACGAAAAAATTGATAAAAACTGGTAACAAGTCCTTTTTTCATCAATGAGTACTGAGCAATTGCTCAGTGTGGATAAATCGGTTTTGATCTCGTGATAGCTTTTGATTTCCACACCTCTGTTTTGTAATATCTTTAAATCGGTTAATGATAATTTATTTTCGTCAATATAGAGGGTTATCTCATTAGGTGTGATTAAGGCATAACATAACACCACTGGATTGTAATTTACATCATTTCCGCGAAGATTGAAAAGCCAGGCGAGGTCATCCAGACTGGAAATGATATGAACATCTGAACGTTGTTTGACCAATACTGTTCTTATATCCGAAAGTTTGCTTTCGAAGCTTTGTCCGCAATCCTTTTCAGGCAATAAAAATGCCTTTTTCTGCGGTAATGCGGGTCTGTCAGTCCAAATCTCATCAATACTATCCAAATCTCTAACAGCAATCCGGCTGATGGCCAAGGAGTTTTCAATCTCCTCTCCTAATGCTGCAGACATCAACTGATAATCGAAACCTACCTGAGCGCCGGCTGGCAACACGTCTATTAACCAATCAATATATTCTGGCGTGTGCTGAACTTTTAACTTAACTAAATCGTACCCGCTGCCATTAAGCTGCGCTTCGGCCTGTTCGAAGTAGCGAAAATCAGCCCACAGGCCTGCAAAATTCGCAGTAATTACCAAGGTACCTGCAGAGCCGGTAAAGCCCGATGCGAAATGGATACATTTGTACCGGTCTGGCACGTATTCGCTCATGTGTGGGTCGGAAGATGGGATGATGTAGGCATCGACATTCGCTTCTAGCATTTTTGCCCTTATGGCATTCAATTGATCTTGATAAGTCATAAATTAATAGGCATTGTTTCTAATTTCTTCTACATCTTTTTGATCAATAGCCAGCGGCTTACCTAAAAGCTGATAACCATCGTTCGTCATTGTATAATTATTTTCCAATCTGATCCCGGTAAAGTCTTTGAATTTTTCAACCGCTGAATAATTGATAAAATCCCCAAATCGATTTTCAGATTTCCATAAATCAATTAACTCAGGAATCAAATAAATACCTGGTTCAATTGTAAATACATACCCTGGCTGAAGTGATTTACCCAGGCGAAGTGATTTTAAACCAAAAAGAGCAGTTTCTTTTTTCAAGTCATCATCATAACCAACATATTGTTCGCCTAAATCCTCCATATCGTGCACGTCAAGCCCCATCATGTGTCCGGTACCACATTGAAAAAAAAGTGCATGTGCACCTGCAGCTACTGCCTCATCGATATCACCTTTCATCAATCCCAATGCTTTCATTCCTTCGGCAAGGGTTTTGCAAGCTTCAAAATGTACATCAATAAAACGCCTGCCAGGGCTAAGTATCCCTTCTGCATGATTTAAGGCATTTTGTACAATCGTGTAAATTTCACTTTGCCTGGTATCAAATTTTTTTCCAACAGGGAATGTTCGTGTTAAATCGCCGCAATAACCCATCTCCGTTTCCATACCCGAATCGTTCAATACCATCTGCCCATCGTTCATGGTATTGCCGTGAAAATGATTGTGTAAAATTTCTCCCTGAACCGTAAGTATGATAGGATAAGCAATATTGCCTCCGGTTTTTAAAGCTGCACCATGTATTACGGCTGCAATTTCTGCTTCCTTCATTCCCGGCCTTGTACTATGCATGGCCAGCAAATGCATATCTACACTTCGGTTAACAGCTTTCTCAATTTCACTAATCTCCAAATTAGATTTTACAGCACGCTGTGCAACAACGGCTTTAATCAAATTAACCGATGCCCTGTCTTGTAGTTCATTTACGCTTAAATTTAGCAGTTCGGCCAATAATAGTTTATTTTCGCTGCGATAGGGAGGCAGGAAATGAATCATTCGTTTCAGATTGTTAGCAACCTTACAATAGTTTTCCAAAGCATTAAAAGGTTGAAGATTTTCCACACCGATTTCTAAAGCCTTATCACGAAGAGTTTGTTGCCTACCCATCCAAACGATATCATCTATACTCATCTCATTACCAAAGATGGTCTCTGTACCCTGATCAACATCTATAATGGCAGCCAGGCCAGGTGCAGCTATGCCAAAGTAATACAAAAAAGTACTATCCTGCCTAAAGCTGTAGGTATTATCAGCATAATTCATCGGACTTTCTGCATTGCCTAAAAAAAGCAGCACACCAGATTTCAACTGTTTAGCTAACGCTGCTCTTCTTGCTACATAAACATGGGTAGGAAACATTTTTAAGTATTTTATATTGATGATAATTATAATTATCCAAAAGTAGTAAAAGCGATAAAAAACGAGGTGATAATATCAAATTGGATAAAATACTGCATTAGAGGGGGAATATTCGTAAAGATTGATCGCACCATTTAAGGCAACTTTATAAAATGCAAAGAACAGATACAAAATCAAGTAGCTATCCGAAAAGCATTGGATATATCATTGCAAACGAAGGCGCAGAACGATTTAGTTTCTACGGAATGCGTTCAATACTAGCCACATTTTTAGTGGTGCATTTTTTTAATCCCACCTTAAACCCGGCTTTACAAATTACCGCTGAAGCTAAAGCGAACGAAACCACACATTTTTTTGTATCACTGGCTTATGCTATGCCCTTTGTGGGCGGCCTGCTAGCCGATTGGTTTTTCGGGAAATTCAGGGTGATTTTATATGTATCGCTGGTGTATTGCATTGGCCATCTGTGCCTGGCAATTTTTGATGATGATCTGGAGAAATTCACCTATGGATTAATCCTGATTGCTGTGGGTGCAGGATGCATTAAATCCTGCGTTTCGGCCAACCTTGGTGATCAGTTTACAGAAAAAAATAGTCATTTAATGTCGAAAGTATATGGCTGGTTTTATTTTAGCATTAACGCCGGTTCTGTACTGGCAACCATTCTAATTCCGCTGATTTATGATCGTTATGGCGCAAAATGGGCATTTGGTATTCCGGGAATATTGATGGCACTTGCAACCTTTATATTTGTTGCTGGCAGAAAAACATATGTTAATGTTCCTCCTTCTGGTGTAAATAAGAATAATTTTGTCTTTATTTCTGTGTATGCCCTGATTAATTGGCGAAAGAAACAAAAAAACGAATCGCTATTGGATGTAGCCAAGGCGAAATTCGATCATAAAAAGGTTGATGATGTAAAATCGGTTTATAATGTTTTGGCTGTATTTGCTTTTATCCCTATTTTCTGGGCACTCTGGGATCAAAGCCTTTCTGAATGGATATTACAGGCCACAAAAATGGATCGGCATATTCTTGGCATTAATCTCTTACCCGAGCAAATCCAGACTGTTAACCCGTTCTTTTTGCTTGTTTGCATCCCGATTTTCAACTATTGGCTATATCCTTTTCTGGATAAAAAAGGACTGAAAACCACGCCTTTAAGAAGAATTGGTGCAGGACTCATTCTGCTGGCCGTATCCTTCGTCATCATTGCGTTCATTCAAACCCGTATTGATGCTGGAGCACAGCCAACAATATGGTGGCAAATTCTGGCTTACGCCATTCTTGCTGCAGCTGAGGTGCTGGTTTCTATCACGGGGCTGGAATATGCTTACAGGCAGGCTAGCAAATCGATGAAAAGTACCATGATTGCCATTTGGCTACTCACTACGGCTATTGGTAATTTATTCACTGCACTGGTAAACAGAAGCATATCTAATGGTGGTTTTTTTGCACAATTCAAAGGAGCAGATTATTATTGGTTCTTTATTGGCTTGCTCTCGCTATTTATTTTGGTTTACCTATTTGTATCACCTAAAATAAAACAGCGACAGGTTTTGATTTAACACGACTAAACATTGTTATCGATATAACTTATCGATAATTCTGGTCAAAGAGAGCATTTCAATGGCCTAAAACTTCTGCTACTTCCTTTGGATAATTTTAAAATCGCTAAACGCTGCATAACCTGAAATGTCTCCGTAGGTGGCATGATAAACGCCAACTTGTACTGCATCTTGAAAATCGGCCCGTTGAACAGGACTACCTGGCAGATTCTTCCAATCTTTTCCTTCTGCGCTTCCCCTTAAAAAAAAAGTATTTCCAATTCGTTGCAATTGAAGGTATTGATAAAAACCCCATCCCGAAAGATTATTGGTCTGTTTACGACCTCTGGAATTAAGGTCGGTAACGATATTACCTATTCCCCAGCCCGGCATAATGCCATTCTGAATAATTCTTTTGCCATTTTGCATGTCCTTGATCATTATACCTGCTTCGTTGGCTCCATAAGCTTTCTTTTGGTTCAGTCCCAGCATATCCGAAAGTTTTACTTCTGCGGTAAAATCGCCCTTAACTTTAAAATAAGCAAAAGGCCCCGTAGAATCAGATCCATCCCAAAAAGTATTATGTGAAATCATTTTCAATACTCCCGATTGCTGTACCAAGGTATCTACAGTACCCAAGAAACCATCCCAGGATGTTCCAGACAAGTTATGCGTTGGGTTTGAGATCGAGTAAGAGGATCCCGATTGTTTCCTGATGAGAAAAAGTGAGGTATCAGTTTTAGCTAAAACGGGTACAGAAGCTAACGTTACATTTCCGAAATTATCTTTAACCTTTACCTGATAACTGTATTCGCTTTCTTGTTTGGCAAAAAAATCAATGTAAGCTGCAGATTTTGACCATTTGGCTTTCAATTGCTGATCAACCCTGGAGAAAAGATATTCCAGATTGGTTCCAGGTAACTCAGGTTTATTAGCTACCATATAAATCATTTCTGGAGTTAATGCCAATGGTTTTGTAGTAAAAAATGCTTTTAATTGACTAGTAATTGTGTTTCTTTTCCAGAAATCAAATTCATCTAAACATGCTTTTTCGCTTAGGCCGTAATTATAAATTGAAATGTTTGATATGGCTGTATATTTTATCGTTGTTTCGCCAGCATTCTGCATTAAAAGATTTGGTTCTGCCTGTTGATGGGGAACCAATACATGATTCATCTGTTTCCCATTGATGTAAATATTCAGTTTTCCCTGGCGATAAGCGCAAATTACCTGTTGCCATTTGCCGTTACCATCAATTTTAACTGTTTGAAGATTTTTACCAAAAAATAACCTGGTTTGTGCACCCAATGTTGGTTGAATGGAAAAAATAGCTGTAAATGGTTTCGAAAAATTTAAGTTTTTTTGCAATCTTTCATCTAATAAAACTTCACCGTCGTTGGCGAGGATTACAGCAATTTTACCGTTCACATCTTCCACTTTCCCATTGATTTTAAATTCACCCAAGGCGGCGCCATTATTCGCCCAGTTGTTGAGCTTGCCATATTCAAGGTTTTTTGCATCGGCGTAAGCCAAAGTGTTATTTTTAATTCCTTCTGCAAAAGCCGATTTTATGGTTTCCTCATCTAAAGGAATATCATAAATCTTCAGCGATGCCAAAGCCCCCGTAAATCCTGCACTGCCATCTGAATTTCCCCCGATAACGAAACGGCTGAGGTTTTTGATAAAAAGCATTCTTCGTTCTGCCCGATCGATTTTTCCATCAACATAAATCCGCTCCATTGTACCATCAAAAACCATCACAATGTGATGCCATTGGTTTGCTTTTGGCAACTGTTTATAGCCTAAATCTGCCCAACCTAAATGGCTGGCAGCACCAGCGTTTTTATGGTTACCATAACCCACAGCAACATGAGTTAGATTGTCTCCACTTTTAGCTGTCCACGAAACGATGGTTTCTTCTTTCTCAATATCAGGATTTAAAACCCACATACTTACACTATAACTGCTGTTCCCAAGCAAGGATGAAGGTGCCACATGAGTTGATAACAGCCGTTCATCACCAGAAAAAACCAGTACTTTTTTGCCATCAATGATCGATGTAACGGGTTTATTTGCATCAATAGGGCTAAATACACCACCTAACTTTCCTTTATTCGGAACCTGATTAACTATTGCACCAATGCGGAGGCTATCCAGATCCAAATTGACAACCAGACCTTTTGATTCAAACCGTTGCAATGATTCCCAAGGCTTTATTTTTGTATTCATCACAGGCTTATAGGCATCATTGCTATAAACTTTGATATTCCAAATTGCTTTGTTTAAACCGGGATATTCAGTGCGTAAAATTGTAGTACGGAGGTATTTTGCCTTTACATTCCCAAAATCAACCATCGGGCTACCATGCTGGGTGTTCTTACTGCGGTCGGCGTATAATTTCCACAATTTACCGTCGGTAGAATATTCGATTTTATATTGATAGTACCAGGTGGCATATTCAAATTGCGTATGCACACTTTTTATAGCTTGAATCTGGCCTAAATCCACCTGTAACCATGCCGAACCAATATTGTTCTTAGCTTTCCAAAGCGTTCCGTTATTGTCATCAACGGCATAATCTGCTTTAAAATCATCATCATAGAATGACGAAGCTGTTGTGGCTTTTGCTAAAGCTAAATTTGGATAAGGATTGACATTTTTTGCCAGATAACCAACGCCCGTATGTGTGGGCACAAGCTTGAGGATGTTTCCCTGCTCATCAAAAACAATCTTATCGGCAGCAACCTGTCTGTGGTAACCGCCATCGTTATGCGGATTGTTGTGTCGGTGATAAATCAAATAAAAATCATCGCCCTGCTGTAAAACCGATTGATGGCCGGGGCCATGTACGGTGCCATCTGCATTTGTAGCCAGAATTGGATTTTGGCTAGCATATTTAAATGGTCCCATGGGATGGTTTGATGTGGCATATTGCACCCTGTAGGTTCCATCCTCACAATATCCGGATGAATAAGTTAGGTAATAGATACCTTTTCTTTTAAACACAAAAGGTGCTTCAAAAAAATCTTTCGCATCAGTATTAGGAATTTGTGCAAGCTTAGCAAACGATTTCATATCATCGTTTAATAAACTTACGCCGCAACCATGATTGGGATAAATACCCCAGGTTCCCCAGTACATGTAATTTTTGCCATCGTCATCTTTGAAAGTTTGTCCATCGAGGGTAATCACATTAGGCACCAAAAAGTTAGGAACAATGGGCTTTCCGGGTGGCAACAGTGGCATCCACGGGCCTACTGGTGAGTTTGAAGATGCACCAAATATTTCGACCGGCTGGCAGTAATATAAATAATATTTGCCATCGGCACCCTGCATGGCATCTGGCGCCCAGTAATGATGAGTGGTTGGCCAATTCATATCTTGCATGGTCCAATTCACAAAATCTTTTGAGCTCCATACTTGCGAAGGACCAAAACCACCTCCATTTCCATCGGTGGTGGCGTAAATGTAATACGTATCACCAAATTTTTTCACTGTCGGATCTGCGAAATAACCAGGAATAATCGGGTTGCCCTGCGATTTACTTAAATGTGCTTTTTGCGCATGAAGCATTTCACAAAGACAGCAAAACATCAAAAATAGTGAAAGCTTTAAATGGAGGTTATTTATCATAAATTTTGCTATTTCTAATTTTGATCCTGTAATGCTCAGGATTTCCTGTTGCGAGATGCCGCTTACTTATCAATTGAAGCAAACTGATTCAAAAAAAACAATGCCTCTGTGCGGAAATTCCGTTTCAATAACGAATACGTTAGAGTAATTTACTTTACCTGAGTAACCGAGTTGACGTTTGGAGGCTCGACATTTAAGAGATGTTTAACAAAAAAATCTCTTTTTCGGCGGCGGCCATAAATGCCTCCATCGCTATGTCCCATCCCTGGAATACTCAGAATATCAAAATCTTTATTGGCTTTAATCAGTGCATCGGCCAGGCGATAGGTAGATTCTGGTGGAACGTTTTCATCGGCCTCACCAACAATTAAAAATAAATTCCCCTGCAGTTTGGCTGCGTTGGTAATGTTGGATTGTTCTCCATAGTGTGGTCCAACGGGATATCCCATCCATTGCTCATTCCACCATTGTTTATCAATTCGATTATCATGGCATCCACATGCAGAAACTGCAGCTTTATAAAATTCGGGGTGAAAGAGCAACGCTCCTGTAGAATTTTGCCCACCAGCTGAAGTTCCATAGATCCCAACCTTATCAAGGTCGGCATTCTGATATTTTGCGGCCATTGCTTTCATCCACAAAATACGATCAGCAAAACCAGCGTCGGCCAGATTTTGCCAGCAAACATCATGAAAGGCTTTTGATCGGTTGGCTGTGCCCATGCCATCCATTTGTACTACAATAAAACCCAATTCTGCCATACTTTGCATTTCGCTAAATGGCAGGAAGTTTTTCGGCACAAAACTATCCTGCGGACCGGCATAAATATATTCGATAACCGGGTAGGATTTACTGGAATCGATCTTGGATGGCAGACATACCAGCCCCCATATGTCCGTTTTTCCATCTCTGCCCTTCGCCACAAAAACCTCCGGCAATTTCACACCAGTGTTTAAGAAAACCTGAACATCTCCGTGTTCAATTTCCTGCAACGCCTTGGTACTAGCCGTTAATTTCAATTTTGTTATCGGCGCAACATTAACCTGCGAATAAGTATCAAGATAATACTTCCTGTCGGGTGAGAAAGTTAACGCATGATTTCCAATTTCCGGGGTTAAATTGATTAGTCCTTTCCCATCAAAACCAATCCGGTAGTAGTGGATAAAGTATGGATCTTCACCAGGATTCATTCCGCTCGCTTTGAACCATACCTGTCGTTTCACCACATCAACGCTATCAATATCACGTACAACATAGTTTCCCCTGGTAATTAATTGTTGTTTTTTGGTGATTTCATTTACCAAATACAGGTGTTGCCAACCATCCTGCTCACTGCTCCAAAGTATTTCATTTGTTTTTGGCAGATAACGGGTGTAAATCCTGCTTTCATAAATAAATGATTTTGTTTTTTCATCAATAACATTTCTGATTTTACCTGTTTGCACATCAACCTCAATCACCCGAAACCGCTGATGGCCACGATCTGCTTTTTCGTAAGTATAATATCGGCTACTGTTATTTCGCCAGTGCAAAGGCTGCGGACCAAAAAAATCAGTGGGTTCCACATCAACTTTTATAACTGTTTTAGTGGCTACATTAAAAATATAAGGCTGATAAGTGGTAAAATCATCGCCTGGCTGTGCATATTCACGAGATTTTAATTCTCCTCTTGTTGTTCCTGGCACCGAACTCAACACGTAGTAAACTTTTTTGGTTTCCTTTGGATCAATTTTATAAGCGATAATATTTTTCCCGTCAGGCGACCACTCAAAGTTACCGTAAGGCTTTTCAACCGAGCCATCGGTACTTAATGTGGTTTCCACCTTCGAATCCAGGTTTTTAACCACGATGTTTCCACCAACAATCTGAATTTCATTCTTCCCATCAGGAGATTTACTGATAGACCGGTTCCACTCCCAGCGTGAGCGTTTTTGCTGCAATGGCCGCTTAGCATTATATTTAAAAGTAGCGGTATCAGTAGCATTGATGAGGCCATAATCATTTAAATTCACCCCATACCATTTGTTCGAAACTTTAACTTTAATATTGTTTTGGTCTATAAAATATAAATCACTAAGCTGCAAACGGGCAGAACTTTGCTTTTTACCCGTGGTTTTCTCAATGCTTTCAGCAAGCTTTACAGCATCAAAAGCAGGCTTTCTCTGACCGGAAAGAAGGTCTACGTAAATATATTCCCAGTTTTTGTTTGGAAGATTTTTCTTATACCAGAAAGCTGACCCATCTTTTTTCCAGAAAGGGATAATTTCATTATTAGTGGGAATGTTGCGTAAAGTGCTATCTAAGTCATTGGCTTTTTTATAGGCATTTACAACCTGCAACTGATTAGGTGCATAAGGCACTTTTTGTGCATTTACTACAGAAAAGGATACAGATAAAAAGGTAAGGGCAATTGCCTTTTGAAACAGGGAATTAGTTTTCATTACAGCTATATTAAGTTGTAAATATAACAGATACGCTAAAGCGATTACCTTTAGATATTGATATATAACATGAATATTTTAACCAACCTGTTCTAATCATTACCATCAAAAAATTTATCGCTGCACGTTGATGCGTTTGATTAAATAATATACCGGAATTCCAACCAGTGTAATAATCAATCCTGGCCAGGTGAATTTTGGCTTGAAAATAATCAGCAGAATGCAAAAAGCAAGTCCCATTAAAATATAAATAACTGGCAATACCGGATAGCCAAAAGCCTTGTATGGGCGGGCAGCATTGGGGCGTTTTCTGCGCAGTATAAAAATTCCAAAGATGGTTAACATATAAAAGCCAACCACAACAAAAGATATCATATCGAGCAGATCGCCATATTTGCCGCTAAGACACCATAAACAGGCAAAAACACATTGAATCCAAAGTCCAAAACCTGGCACTGCATTTTTATTTAACTCCGCAACTTTTTTAAAAAACAAACCGTCTTTCCCCATTGAGTAATAAACCCGGGCTCCGGCCATAATCAAGCCATTGTTGCAACCGAATGTAGAAACCATAATCATTACAGCGATAGTAATGGTACCGGCGGTGCCGAAAATATGGTTTGCGGCAGATACTGCTACCCGATCTTTGTCGGCGTAGGCAATATCATGCAAAGTTAAAACTCCGGTATACATCATATTAGTCAATACATAAAGTACTGTAACAATGATGGTTCCAAGGGCTAAGCTCAATCCGATGTTACGGGCAGGGTTTTTAATTTCTCCTGCAATAAAAGTTACATTGTGCCATGAATCGCTACTAAATATAGAGCCCACCATCGCAGCTGCAATTGCACCAAAAGCTGCAAGTGTGGTGTATGAGCTAATGTTTCCATCGGCAGATAATGCACCTAAAGTCCACAAATTATCCCAGTTTTGTTTCCAAATTGTTTTATCAAGGAAAAATAACCCAAAAACGATCAAACCAAATAAACTGAGCAGTTTGGCCACTGTAAAAGTAGTTTGAATGGCTTTACCTGCACTAACCCCCCTGCTGTTGATGTAGGTGAGCAACACGATAATTCCAATGGCAAGTAGCTGAGCCGGGGAAATAGTAATGAATCCTAAATCTAACGCAACTAAATCTTCGCTCAGTGCGGGAATTAAATAAGCAGTAAATTTGGCAAAGGCAACCCCCACTGCGGCAATTGTTGCCGTTTGGATGACAGTAAAAAAACTCCATCCATACAAAAAGCTAACCAAAGGATTATATGCCTCTTTTAGATAGATATACTGACCGCCGGCTTTTGGAAACATAGAACTAAGCTCGCCATAACTTAAAGCAGCAGTTAAAGTCATAAAACCCGTAATCAGCCAAACCACTAACAACCAGCCAGAACTGCCTACATTTCGGGTAATATCTGCACTTACAATAAAAATCCCCGATCCAATCATGCTCCCTGCAACAAGCATTGTCGCATCCATTAATGTTAACGTGGGCTTAAATTCCGTGGCTTCTTCTTTCATCAGTTGTTGGTTTAGGTTACAGTTTAGCAATTAAGGTATGTTCATTTAACGCAGCGTTTCATAAAATTTCCAGCTGGTAGTGAAATCCCTGGTAATGGTCTGGTTAGTTAAAGTGGCCCGGATTAATTCAACAGGAATCAGGTTTTGTTTAATAATTTGATCATGAAAATCTTTAAAAGTCATCTTACCACTATCAACCAGTTGTGCTTTTAAAGCATAAAGCTGTAGTCCTCCGGTTAAATAGGCTACCTGGTATAGCGGACTATAATCTCCTTTGAAAGATCGCCTTACTTCGCCTTCAGCATTTGCCCGTTCATGCCCAACCCGATCAACTAAAAAGTCAACACATTTTTGTGGGTCCCATTTCCCAAGGTGAAAATTGAGCGAGAAGAGAATTCTGGCGCATCGGTGCATTCTCCAAAACAACATACCCATCTTCTCTTCAGGTGTTTTGGCAAAACCTTTTTCATAAAGCAGAAGTTCCCAATATAATGGCCAACCTTCTACACTAAATGGCGTTTTAAAAATGTTACGGTAACTTCTGTACCGGCTATTAATGTAATATTGATAGTGGTGGCCAGGCAGTAACTCATGCTGTACCGTTCCCCGGGAAAAGTAAGGATTATTACCCCGCATGCTCATAAGCTTATCTTCCTCCTGCATATTGCTTGTAGGGTAACTGATGCTGATTTCTCTGCCACCGGTAAAAAATGGATTAACCAGTTGCCTTTCTTCCGACATCATTACCATGCCCCAGGTTTCCTCTGCAAGGGGTGGAATATCAATTAAGTTATTGGCTTTGATGAAACGAAGCGCATCATCCTGTAGTTTCACTATTAATTCTGCCTGCCTGCCCAATGGCACGTAACTGTTCTTGATTTTCTCTTGTGCAGCTTTCCAGTTTTTTCCAAATCCCATTTCTGCTGATGCTTTTAAAAGCTCCTGATCGCAGTATGCGAATTCTTCTTCAGCCAGCTGGATAAGTTGTTCAGGCGTGTAAGGGATAAACTCTTCCTTAAGTTGCCTGATTAATTCTGCTCTTCCAATTGGATCGCCTTTGATGTTAAGCTTATCAACTTTAACATTTGCATTGGAGTCTATTTTTGAGGTAAACAGATTTTGATAACTTGTTAGCAACGAGTCAGCTCGTTGATAGGGTTTTGGAACCCACCAGCTAAAACCAGGTTCGTAACCATTGTAAAACTGATAGAAACTGGCTAATCTGGCTTTTAATCCTGAGCTCACCATGGCTGCAGTTTTAAGCTGACCGGCATTTACAATTCCCTTCTTTTTGAGTGATATTGTTGCCGTATCAATTTGTTTGCAAAGTACATTAATTTGTGATGCGAGTAGCGATCCTTCCTGATAGATCCCCCGCTTTCTTCCTTTCTCTAGGCCATATATCACATCGGCAAAGGGAAAATACTTTTGTATAGTTTTATATTCTTCTTCCTCCTCGTTAAGCTTGAAAATAGAACTTTCAATTTCCTTCTTTAATAAAATGTAATCTACCTTTCCATAAATGCTATATGAATCAAACTTAGCTAACACAAGTTTTGCTAAATACTCTTTATTAACTTCGAGCAAACGCTTGCGTTGGTCAGGGCTGTTATAAGTTTTGCTCGGCCTGGCATAATAGCCACTCTGGGCATAAGGAAAATAGTAATCATTTAATGCATTGATATCTTGTTGATAACCAATTATTAGCGTACCCATTTCACTGGTTTGCTCAAACATTTCTGGTGTTACAGTCTGGGATTTGGCATCAACAAAAAAGGAGCATAAACAGATCAGAAAAAAGATTAATTTTTGGGTTACGCTGAACATAATTATTAAAAAAAAGATATAGCAAATGCCTCCATCAAAAAAAGATAGCCATAGCATTCAATAAAAAATTGACGTTTATTTTGTTTTAAGCACTAACGTAAGTAACTCTGCTCACGCTGTTGTATGTATCAATGTAAGCCCTTGGAGACTGGCCGATTATGCTCTTAAATACCCTGTTAAAGTTGGTAATACTATTAAAACCAGCTTTGTACGCCACACCAGAAATACAATCTGCTTTCTGACCAGAAAGAAGACTTTTACACGCGTCATTAATCCTTACTTCGTTGAGGAACGATACAAAAGTATGACCTGTGTGTTTTTTGAAATACCTGCAAAATGCCTGTGGAGTCATAAAAGCTGCATTTGCCACATCTTCCAGGCTGATTTGATTATTGTAATTTTCAGTAATAAAATTGATGATTTTACTTAACCTCATCCCTTCGTTTTCAGAAACATTTGAAGAGTAAAGATCCGAACACAGTGGTTCTATATTTTCTCCCAGATCCTGAAGGCCTGTAATCAGATTTAGAAAAGCAAAGAGTGTATCAGAACCTGAAGCGTGATGTACATCGAACATCTTTTGTGATATTTTTTTGGTGTAACCGGCAGAAATTTTAAACCCATGCTTATTTTTGGATAGATAAGCGCTGGCCAGTTTCATTTCAGGAAGATCAAATAAAGAGGCTAGAATCCCGGTAGGATTAAAATAAACAGAACAGGCAGCGACTGATATATCCTGGTTGGTAAAATATTCAGGGTTACTTTTGAAGAGATGCGGCAACTTTGCGCCGATTACAAACACATCTCCCGGCATAAAAGTATGCATATCATTGCCGGCAATTAGGGTTCCCTCTCCTTTTTCGATGAAAGTGATTTGCCATTCATCATGCCTGTGAAGATATTGATAAAAATGAGGTATGCAAATGTGCTCCGAAATCACGCTCTTGTCATCAGGGACAAGCATAGTAAATGGTAATACTTTCATTTGTTTAGTTGGTTGGTTGACAATATGAATATAAGGATATTAACTTAAAAAACCGAGTAAAATCTAAATACGGTTAAAATCCTGCTACTATTCGCTAATATTCTACAAAACGCAAAAAAAATGTAGTTTTTTTGATTTAGGTTTAACTTGAAAAGATCAAAATAAAGATGCCGTTTTAGTTTAGAGTCATTACTTTAACAATAATGTTTAACGGAACCTTTAATCGTTTACTGCCAGAATTGATATCTTATCTTCTGCAGAAGGGATTTTTTAGCAATAAAAAACCTCAATCGAATGTTTTTTTGATCGAGTGAGGTTGATTTGATAGTCTTCAAAGGATGGTTCGTCGTAATTACGACCGGCATAAAACGGGTTGAAATTGATTTTATGCGATAGATTGGGTACTTAAATTATGGTTTAGCAAGTATTAACTGCGTTCAGCGACAAAAGCCTTGATGTCCATTTCAGGTTTTTCCTCAGCAATAATCTGGCTCACCAATAAACCTGTTGCCGGACCTAAGCTCAAACCCATCATCCCGTGGCCAGTTGCGATAATCAAATTCTTCCTTTTAACACTGCGACTAATATAAGGTAAGCCATCGGGCGATGAAGGCCGGAAGCCATACCAGATATCCTTTTCATCAGGAACCGCAGGGTTTAAATCAGGAAAATATTTGGGAATAGATTCGACAATCCCCTTTACTCGCTGCATATTTATTCTGGTATTAATTTTATCGAGTTCCATCGTTCCGCCATAACGGATGCTTCCGTTCATCGGCGTAATTGCTACTCTGGCCTCGCACAATAAGGCAGGAATGGTCAGGCGGTTTTGAGGTTCCTTTTCCATAAATGAATAACCCTTGCCGGGCATTAAGGACACTTTTAAATCGGCCATTCTAGCTACTGCAGGCGACCACGAACCTGTGGCAAGCACGAATTGATCTGCTTCCCAAAAGGTTTCTCCTGAAAATACTTTTGTGATCTGATCTCCATTGAATTCGATCTTGTCTACTTCCTTGCCACGAATAATATCTACACCATTTTTATTAAGATAATCCAGCAACGCGTTCATCAATTTGGCGGGATATAAATGCGCATCGCAACGGTAATGCACAGCACCCAAAACGTCTAAATTTAGATCGGGTTGTAATATTTTACATTCCTGTGCCGATAAAACGCCCATATCCAAACCCAGTGTTTTTGCCTTTTCGGCCAAATGGGCTTCCTCCTCGCCTGCTTTCTCTGTTTTGTAAAAAGCAAGAATTCCTTTATTGGTTAGCTCGAAACTAAAATCAGACGCTTTAGCTAAATCTTCATATAACTTTTTGCTGAGTAAAGATAAATCACGCAGCGGTTCTGCAGATTTAGCAAGATGCTTTTCATTGGCATGTTTCATAAAGGTTAAACCCCAGCCAATAAGGTTTGCATTTAATGAGGGACGAACATAAAAAGGGCTTTTACTGTTAAACATCCACCGTATTCCCTGGCTAATCATGCCCGGAGCAGCCAGGGGAACAAAATGACTTGGCACAATCATCCCGGCATTGCCGAAAGAACAATTATCTGTAATATCACCCTTATCAATAACCGTTACCTGAAAACCTTTTTTTTGAAGATAATATGCTGAGCTTAGTCCAACGATTCCTCCACCTATTATTAATACTTTCGACATTATTTTTCGTTTTAAACTAAAAAGCCCCTGATTAAATTACTTGAAATCCATGTGCATACGGATCATCTTCAGCATCTATTTTTATGGTGTTGTAACCAAAAACTTTTGCCCATCCTTCTACACTTGGTATAATAGCTTTAAAGCCAGCTAAGTCAACTTCTTCTTCTACTCTTCCCGTAAATTTGCTGCCGATGAAACTTTCATGGATAAAATCTTCACCTAATTTAAGTTTTCCTTTGGCGTACCATTGTGCCATACGGGCCGATGTACCTGTGCCGCAAGGTGATCTGTCGATTGCTTTATCTCCGTAGAAAACAGCATTTCTGGCTGTCGATGTAGGATCTAACGTTTTACCTGTCCACAATATATGGCTGCATCCATTGATGGTTTCATCTTGCGGATGTATAAATGTATATTGCTCATTGATTCGTTTGCGAATGATCTGGCTCCAGGTAATTAACTGCGAAGCCGTATAATTTTCGAGCCCTGGGAAATTTGTTTGTGGATCAATGATCGCATAAAAGTTACCGCCGTAGGCAACATCGAATGTTAAAACACCAAGATCGGGGCATTCAATTTTGAGATTTTCTGCCGCCAGATAAGAAGCTACATTTTTGAGCTTAACTGATTTAACCTTTTTTCCTTCTTGCAGGTAAGCAATTTGCACCAATCCTGCAGGTGCTTCCATACGGATGATGCCTGGAATTTTCGGCTGAATCAATCCTTCTTCAATGGCGATAGTGATGGTTCCGATTGTACCATGGCCGCACATGGGTAAACAACCACTGGTTTCGATAAACAGTACGGCAACATCGTTTTCAGGATCGTGAGGCGGATAAAGAATGCTGCCAGACATCATGTCGTGTCCACGTGGTTCAAACATTAAACCCGTTCTTATCCAATCAAATTCCTTTAAAAAGTGTTGTCGTTTTTCGCTCATGTTGGCGCCCGCTAATTGCGGGCCGCCCCCAGCTACTAATCTCACCGGATTTCCGCATGTATGTGCATCTACACAAAAAAAAGTTTTACTCATATGTCTTTTGTAAGTAGCTGGTTTACCATTCTAAAAATTCCAAAAGGATTGTCATCTTTTAACTCATCCGGTAAAAGTTCCTGCTCCCAATCCTGGTAGGCAAGCGGACGGACAAAGCGATAAATTGCAGATGAACCAACCGAAGTAAACCGACTATCGTTTGTGGCAGGGAAAGGCCCTCCATGTTGCATGGCGGCACAAACCTCTACACCTGTAGGCACACCATTTAAAATGATTCGCCCAGTTTTATCTGTAAGTTGATGAACAAGCGACTGGTATTGTTGAAGCTCATTTGAATCGGCCATAATGGTAACGGTTAATTGACCTTCCAGTACAGCGATTACTTTTTCAAGCTCGGCTATATCTTTTGATACCACTAAGAGCGAATAAGGTCCAAAAATTTCTTCATGAAGTTTTGGATTTTGAATAAACTTAGCCGCATCTACATACGCGATTCTGGCCTCAGATTGATTTTGTAGCGATTCGTTTTTTACCGCTGATGCCGCGATCAGTTCAACACCATCTTCCGCGGTGATTTCTGTAGAAAGCTTTGCATAATTCTTTGCTATTCCTTCAGTAAGCATTGTTGCTGATGGAACTTTCGAAATTTCATCAGTCAATACCTGCTTAAATGTTTCCAGTTCTGCTGAAGATATGGCCAACATTAAACCTGGATTGGTGCAAAACTGTCCGGCCCCTAAAGTGATAGATGCAGCATACTTCTTAGCCAGTTCCTCGGCTTTGTTTTTTATGGCATTGGGCAGCAAAACAATTGGGTTAATGCTTCCCATTTCGACAAAAACCGGAATCGGCTGTTTACGTTCTTGTGCCAGTTTAACCAAGGCCATACCACCATGATAAGAACCGGTAAAGGTTACTGCTTTGGTTTGAGGATGCAACACCAGTGCTGATCCGATTGAATAACCATCATCAAATAATAAAGAAAATACACCTTTTGGCATGCCCGTTTTTTCTACCGCTTTAACGATAGCTTCTCCTACCAGGGCACTGGTACCATAATGTGCCGGGTGTGCCTTTACTATTACCGGACAACCAGAAGCTAAAGCCGAAGCGGTATCGCCACCGGCTACGGAAAACGCCAATGGAAAATTACTTGCCCCGAAAACTACCACGGGACCGATGGGCACAAGCATTTTACGAATATCGGGCCGGGGCAGCGGTTGCCTTTCCGGCATGGCGGTATCAATAACTGCATCAACCCACGAGCCTTCAGCAACAAGATTTGCAAATAACCGCAGTTGTCCTGTTGTTCTGCCCAGCTCTCCCTGTAATCTGGCCAATGGCAAGCCGCTCTCCGCAGATGCCCGTGAAACCAAAACTTCACCTATATTCGTAATTTCATCAGCAATTGCGTTTAAAAAAGCTGCCTTTTTATCTTTATGAAGTACACGATAATTTTTAAACGCAATTGTCGCAGCCATCAAAGCATCGTTAACCGCTGTTTCGCTTGCTTTAACAAAATCGCCATCCAGCAACAAACCCGTTGCCGGATTTATTGCTCTCAGATTAGCTTCATTACCCGCTACAAACTCACTGGCAACTATATTTCTTCCGTTCATAAGTAATATTTATTTGCCCCAGCTTCCAGCCGGAAGCTCCGGACGAACAGCTAGTGCATCATTTATAATCTTCAACACTTTAATTCTTTCTTCTCCTTCAATTGGTAAACGCGGCGCTCTTACTGCTTCAGTACCTAACCCGGTCGCCACTTCAGCCAGCTTGATATACTGAACAAGTTTTGGATGAATGTCCAGTTCCAATACTGGTAAAAACCAGCGGTAAATAGTTAGAGCTTCACTAATTCTATTCTCTTTGATGAGATTAAAAATCGCTACAGTTTCTTTAGGAAAGGCATCAACTAACCCTGCTACCCATCCATGTGCCCCCATTACAATACTTTCCATTGCCAGAGGATCAACTCCGGTAAAGATTTTAAAACGGTCACCAAATCGGTTAATCAATCTAGTTACGTTGGAAACATCCCTTGTAGATTCTTTAATGGCCTGAATATTTGGATATTTCGTCAACTCCTCGAACATATCCAGCGTCACTTCAATTTTATAATCAACAGGATTGTTATAAATCATAATGGGCAAATCTGTTGATTCTGCAATTGCGCCAAAAAACACCAAAGTTTCAGCTGAAGAAGCATAATAGCGCATAGGCGGTAATAACATCAAACCCTGTGCTCCAAGAGATTCGGCCTTTTTAGCAACTTCGATTGCTTTTTTGGTGGTTGCCTCAGCAATATTTAATAAAACCGGAACCCTACCATTAACCAATGCTAATGTATGAGATAACAAGCCAAACTTTTCATCATCAGTAAGTACGCTGGCTTCTCCAAGTGATCCGCCAAGAATAATTCCATTAGCTCCAGCTTCTAATTGCGCTTCGATATTTAAATCAAATGCTGCAAAATCCAATTCGTCATTTGCTGTAAATTTTGTGGTTACAGCCGGGAAAACCCCAGTCCAGTTTATTGCCATTTTTAAAATTTTTATTGATAATAATTTCTTTTTGAATGTGATGATGTTTTTAGGCGGTTTGCCATACCATCATTGAATAAATGATAAGGTAAAAGTCGTTTTAAAAACATTCTTTCAAAGTTAAGGTATAGCTTTAGGGTAGATTTATTGTATTTTAACCGATATCAACTATAAATACACCATTTAACTTTTCGTTATTTAGGTTGCTTAACCTGGATATAATACATTGATTCTATTGCTGATTTATCGAATAATGCTGCCTGGCCAGCGGCAATTTTCATCTGATTCCATTTACTTAAAGGGAAAATTTTTAAAGTTGAAACCCCTGCTTTTTTTAATATCAGTGGTAGGTTAAAGCCTTCAACACAATTGCTATATCGATAATTCACTACACCATCTTTTATAAAATATTCCAACACGGGAATTTGAGTAGTTTTTAAATACTGATCAAAAACTTTTGCAAAAGAGTAACCAGCTTTTTTCGAGAAATAAGTTTCGATCTGGGCGCTCGTTACTGTTTTATGGTAAAATGTTTTGTTTAGCCCTCTGAGGATTGATCTGAAAAGCCCGTCGTTGTCCAGACTGTGCCGAATTGAATGCAGCATGTTTCCTGCTTTTGGATACATATCGCCACTGCCCTGAGCATTTACACCATAAGATGGAATAATCGGACGATCATTTTTAATTCCTTTTCTGATGCCAAAATTATATTCATTTCCAGCGTTTTCTCCAAAATTGTAATCTATAAAAAGTGTTTCGCTATAATTTGTAAAGCCTTCGTGCACCCACATATCTGCCAAATCGTTTGTGGTAATGTTGTTGCCAAACCATTCATGGCCACTTTCGTGGATAATGATGAAATCATATTTCAATCCCCAACCATTGCCCGACATGTCTCTGCCTAAATAACCAAATTTGTATTTATTTCCATAAGATACAGCCGACTGGTGCTCCATCCCGGTATGTGAGGCATCGATGAGTTGATAACCATCTTCATAAAATGGATAAGGCCCAAACCAGTACTCAAAGCTTTTCAGCATTTTGTGAACCTGATCTGGCATATAATTTTTAGCCTTTTTAAGGTTATAATCCAACACCCAATAGTTTAAGTTGAGTTTGCCTTTTTCTCCGGGGTAACTTTCTGTAAATTTTACATATTTACCAATGTATGGAATGATGCAATAGTTGCTGATCGGATTAACCACGTTGTATTTATAGGTTACAGTGCCATCATTGTTATTTTTCTTAAAAACCAACTTTCCGTTGCCTACCCCAACAAGGGTATCGGGAACGGTCATCGTTAAGGATGCCCCCAGATCGGGTTCATCACTTTGATGGTCTTTATTTGGATACCATACAGATGCGCCCAAACCCTGGCAAGCAACGGTCATCCATGGTCGCGATAATGAATCCACTTTAAAAATAAACCCACCATCCCAAGGGGCACGTTTAGCCTGATGCACCTGCCCATGATAAAAAATTTTTACCCGATTATTCATCCCTATTTTTTGGGGTGGAACCTGGGCATACCAAACACTTCCAACATGATCAAACTTCAGCTTCGATTGATTATTGTACTGAATGCTATCAATAACCAATGGTTCCTGGAGATCGATTTGCATGTTAATCTTTCCGTCATTCTGCTGCACTACCTTGTACACAATTTCATTAGCACCCGAAATACTTTTGTGAGTATAATCGGGGTTAAAAGCAAGTTCGTAACGCTGAACATCCCACCACGTGCGCTCGGGTGTTAAACTTCCGCGAAGTGTATCGGCTCGCGTGTAGCGGTTAGTATCCTGCGCAAACAACATGGTATTTGAAAGCATGAGCAATAACAAAATCGGGACACAAATAAAATTTTTCATCTTGCTTGACAGGATTTAAGTCGTGATTAATTAACATCCCACCATAAACGATCGGTTGTTTTTGCTTTTTGCTGTGGTTGCGGATTAGCCGTTATTTCAGAATTTGGATATAACACCCTTCTTGGGATTTCGGATAAGGCATTTCTAACTTTTGTTAATGCCGGAAAACCGGTTCTACGCCAATCGGTAAAATTCTCTGCGTTTAAAAAGTTTGCTATAAATTTCTCCTCGATAATGAATCGCAATGCATTTGTCGCGGTTAGTGTTCCTCTTGCCGATAAATAAGCATTAATATCTGTTGTAGCTACGCCAACTTTTTCCATGTGTTTCCGAATTCCATCCTGATAAATGGGCTGAGCTGCCGTTGCGCCAGAAATAATGTTAGTGGCTTCAGCTTTTAAAAATAGTGCTTCAGTATAATTTACCAAATAATTATTGGCATTTGCCCCGGCATAAAAAGATGCTGGAATAGAGTAAGACTCTAAACTTCCAATATCATCGAGGCCAATTTGTCTACCGGTGAACAAACCAGTTTGAACAGCAGGAGCAATCATTTTAGTTAACCGAGGATCGTTTCGGGTTTTAAATCCATCAACAAAAGTATTGGCTAGCACAAGCGTACTGGCAGGTAAAAAGTTTTGTTGCCATGGATTTTCAGCTCCTGCCGCACCACTGAAGGCAACTTTACAGTCATCAGCATTGCTTTGCATTCCGTTATTCAAGGCGGTAAGGGCAAGTTGTGCCTGTGCTGCAGCGGTAAAACCTGGTGCTTTAATTAAATGCATATAGTAACGGGCTTTAAGGGTATAGGCTAATTTTTTCCATTTTGCCATATCACCCGCATACATAAAATCATCACCACCCGGACTTAAACCCGCATTTTTGTTGGCATCTTCAATCCCCTGATCTAATAACTGTTGTATCTGAACATAAATTTGCTGCTGTGTATCATAAGCAGGCTTAGTATTTTCCGATCCTTTGAAAGCCTGGCTGTATGGAATATCGCCCCAGGCATCGGTAGCATAACCTAAACAATAAGCGGTTAGAATTTTTGCAATTGCGGCATATTTAAAATTGCCATTGGCTGTTGCTTTCGTATTCAATAAGCTTAAATTGTTCAACGTTCTTACATAAACATTGTTCCAATCTCCGTCCATGTCAATATTATACATTAAATAAGTACCTTGGTTCGGCGCCACCTGGTTTAAGGCAATTACCTGAACATACTGCTGTAAAATAATGCTTAAACTTGCATCACCAGAGGCATTAATGTTTTGAGATATCAGCATTTGAACCGGTGGTAAAATCAACGATTCCTTTACATCAATCGGCCTGTTGGGATCGGTATTCACATCTAAATATTTTTTACACGAAGTAAGTGATACCAGGTATAAAACCGCGATAACAAAATATATCCTTTTCATAATTTTTCTTTCTAATTGATAATTGATTACAACGTTAATTTCAATGTAAAATCGATGGATCGGGAAGTTGGCGTAGAGAATGAATATATCCCCTGAGAGCCATTTGATGATCCAAATGAACTTACCTCAGGATCACCACCTGTAAAATGCGGGGCATATATCCATAAATTTCTGCCGGTAACATTTAATGATATGTTTTTAAAACCTGTTTTCTTAATCCAATTCGGATTGAAATTATAGCCGATGCTTGCGTTACGTAATTTGACGTAGGTACCATCCTGAATAACTGATTCTAACACACCATTAGCACGTTGGTAATAAGCCTGGCCAGTTACAGAAACCGTATTGGGCTGACCCGTATTTACATTTACCCCTTCAACAACTCTGGGCTCACGGTTTTCGGTAACTTTTGGTGTTCCATAAAAATAACCATAGCCATCCACATTGTTTTGAATATCCCCTCCCTTTTTCATATCAAAAGCAAAACTGAAAGTAAATTGTTTATACTTGAAATTGTTAACAATTCCCGCCATGTAATCTGGGTTGATGTTACCGATGATACCTTGCTCATCTGCCTGAAATGGCAATCCATCATCTCCGATCAATAATTTCCCTTCTGGATTTCTGGCATATTTTGAGCCGTAAATTACGCCATATGGCTGATCTACTATAACATAGGTAAAACCATTACCTATCATTTCGAGGTTTTGACCTATCGATAACACTTTATTTCTGATTCGGCTAAAATTTACTGTCAGGTCCCAATTGAAATTTTCGGTTTTAATGGGACTTGCATTTAACAATACCTCTATTCCCCTGTTACGCATAACTGCCGAATTAACACTCGTAGAATTGTAACCTGTTGATGCAGCAAGTGCTACAGTGGGTATTATTCCATTACCCGTCTTCTTATCAAAATAAGACGTCTCCAGGCTTAAACGGTTTTTAAAGAAACCAAGTTCTAAACCTACTTCGAATTCATTAATACGTTCATTTCGTAGATTAGGGTTATTTAGGGTAGGGCTAATCAGAAACCCAGATTGCCCCTGATAAGGGAAGGCAATATTCCTGATATTTTGCGATTCATAAGGCGTGAGTAAATTGTAAGCACCTATACTGGCATTTCCAACCGTACTGTAAGAAAACCTCAGCTTTCCGAAATTCATTACATCTGATAATCCCTTAGAAAAGAATTTAGAAAAGATAAAGCTGGTGGCTGCAGAACCATAAGGATAGAAATTATTTTCTTTAGCCAGCACCGAAGTACCGTCATATCTTCCGGTAAGCGATAGAATGATAAACTTTTTGTAATCGATGTTAGATTGAAGATAAAAACCTATTTTTCTGGTGAGGTAGCTATTTTCTGTAAATTTAACCGTAGAGGCACTACTGATATTATTAAAATCAGGCACAGTGATACCCAAACCATTGGCGTAAGAATTTTGACTGTAAGTAGAAATAATATTATTTCCCAAAAGTGCATCTATGGTAAAATCGCCGGCGGTTTTATTTGCGCTTAATATTAAATCGTTGTTATATTGTCTGAAATTGGTATTATTATTTACAATTCTTCCGTTGGGATTAGAAACAGACCCCAGTGACTCTATATACTTACCCTGTTCCACGAATACATCGGCTCCGAAACGCTCAATCACAGTTAACCAGGGTAATATCTTATAATCGGCATTGAATGTTGGCAAAAAGCGATTGACAACTGAAGTGTTTTTGATATTATCCAATACCCAGTAAGGATTATTTCTGGAAAAACGATACAAACGCTGCGATCCATCAGGGTTGGTTGAAGGTTGTAAATCATAGGAAACCGGGGCAGAGAAAATGGTCCACACCGGGCTCTCCAAGGCATATCCCTCTGGTTGTCTGTTATTTTTAGTATTGGCGTAATTAAGCGAAAATGTAATATTTAAATCCTTGATAACTTGAGTAGAAAATTTTCCAAAAACAGTATTCCGATCAAATGAGGTTGATGGAACAGTTCCATCCTGAGATAGATTGGTATAAGAAAGATAGTAAGAACTATACGTTCCGCCGCCGTTTAAGGCAAGTGTATTGGTATATGTTTTGCCCGTTTTGAAAAACAAATCAGATTGATCGTAAACCTGCGCTGGTTGCCCGTTTATTTTTAAAGTATCCATCCTTGCGCCCCATGATGTACTTGTTTTTTGGTTCACACCATCAAAGTACACCCCATTTGACCCTAAAGAATACTTGTTTTGAATTTCAGGGATGAGTGGTTTCTCAAATGAAAAAGAAGAAGTAAAATTTAATGATGGCTTTTTATTTAAAGCACCAGCCTTAGTAGTAATGATGATAACGCCCTTTGCTCCATCAGAACCATAAAGGGCGGTAGCTGCTCCCCCCTTCAACACGTTAATGCTTTCAATAATATTTGGATCTAAATCGGCAATACGGTTGGTACCCGGACCAGAATTTAAGTTTCCTGTTTCATCATTATTTACCGGAATACCATCAATTACCATCAATGCCTCATTGTTACCATAGAGTGAGTTGGCACCACGGATTACAATTCGCGATGAACTGCCTGGAGTACCAGATGAACTGGTGATTTGAACGCCCGAAACCTTACCCGCTAATGCATTTACCAAATTTGGTTCTTTGGTTTGGGTAAGTTGGTCGCCTTTTACTTCCTGCGAACTGTAGGTTAAATTTCGCTTTTCGCGTTTTACCCCTAAAGCAGTAACCACAATTTCGCTCAGGATTTGCTGATCTTCTATCAACACAACCGTTAAATTACTTTGACCAGTGTAAGCCACTTCTTTAGTTTGATAACCGATCCCACTAAAAATTAATGTCGAAGGATTAATCTTGACCAGAGAAAATTTTCCTTCGCTATTGGTTGATGTCCCATTAGAAGTACCTTTAATTTTAACCGAAATACCAGGTGCAGCTGCACCTGATTGATCGTTTACTTTGCCGGTAAAATTTTCTGTTTGTGCCTGTGCGGATGCCAGCATGAAGCAGAAAACAAAAATACCTATGCAAGTAGTTTTTAGTTTAGTAATCATCTTGTTAGTTTGTTTGTCCATATCAAATTTAGCTTTGCGCAAACGCATCCTACACAATAATTTTAGCCAGTTGTAACCTAATATTAACAGAAATTTTACAAAAGATTAATCCAGGAAGTAATAAAGGCTAAACGCAGTTTTCTCAGTCAGTTGGCGTGCCACGATTGGTTAATATATGCCTAAAACTCACTAAAAAAAGAGATTCAATTCCCCCGACCATTATGTAATTTTAGTTGTAAATTTTCATGAAATGAATAAAACCATATTACTAACTTTTATCGCTATTGTAAGTTCTTTCAGCATTAGCTTCGCTAAAGATTTTGAACTGAAATCACCAGATGGAAAAACTAAAGTTCGAATTGACGTAAATGACAAAATTACTTGGAGCATAAAGCGAAATGCTGAAACAATTTTACAGCCTAGCCAGCTAGCCCTGTTCATAAAAAATGGTATTAACTTGGGAATAAACCCTCAGTTAAACAGTCAGAAGCAAGTTTCACATGATGAAGTTATTGTGGCCGATATCCCGGTGAAGAGCAAAACTATCATTGATCATTATAATGAGTTGAAATTAGATTTCAAAGGCAATTACAGTATTTATTTTAGGGCATATAACGATGGGGTAGCTTATCGGTTCGAAACCAATTTGAAAGCTAAGCGCATTGAAGTTGAAAATGAAATTGCAGATTTTGACTTTGGGAACAATAACCGCGTGTTCTGGCCTCAGGAAAATGATCCTGAATTCCAATCGCACTTTGAAAGTTTATACAAGGATTCGACATTAAATTGCTTTAATCATCAGCAACATGCTGCCTTACCTATGTTAATTTATTCCAAATCGGGTGTTAAAATGCTCATCAGCGAGGCAGATCTTTATGATTATCCAAATATGTTTTTATTTGGTTCGGGCAATAATAAACTCACAGCGGGCTATCCAAAAAATATCGCCGAAAGTACCCCGATTCGAGATAGAGGAATTAAAATTACCAAATTAGAAACACACCTGGCGAAAACGTCGGGCAAAAGAAAATTCCCATGGAGAAGTATTGCCATTTGCGATGAAGACAAAGATTTACTGGTGACAAACCTGACTTATAAACTATCAAGTGCTTCAGTCCTGAATAACCCAAATTGGGTTAAACCTGGTAAAGTAGCCTGGGATTGGTGGAACGACAATAACATCTATGGCGTTGATTTCAAAGCAGGCATCAACACCAAAACTTATCAGTATTATATTGATTTTGCTTCTAAATATGGTTTAGAATATATTATGTTGGATGAAGGATGGACAAAAACCACCACCGATTTGACACATACTACAGCCGACATCAACATTCAGGAAATTATCGATTATGGTAAATCGAAAAACGTCGGCGTATGGCTTTGGACACTTTGGGGGCCGCTGGATAAAGACATGGACCATATTTTAGCCCTTTATAAAAAGTGGGGAGCAGTGGGAATTAAGGTTGATTTTATGGCCAGGGCAGACCAGTATATGGTTAATTTTTATGAAAGAGTGGCTGCAACTGCGGCAAAGTATGAGCTAATGGTAGATTTACATGGCGCTTATAAGCCCGTTGGCCTGAACCATAAATATCCAAATGTTTTAAGTTATGAGGGAGTGAGAGGTTTGGAAAACAACAAATGGAGCACCGAAATTACGCCCACACATAATGTAACGTTGCCTTTCATCAGGATGGCTGCCGGACCAATGGATTATACGCCTGGCGCAATGATTAATGCTACCAAAAAGAATTTTAACATTGTTTACAGTGAGCCTATAAGTATGGGAACGAGGGCACATCAGGTGGCTATGTATGTAATGTATGAGAGCCCGCTTCAAATGCTCGCCGACAATCCATCCAACTATTTGAAAGATAGCCTGTGCACACGATTTATTGCTCAAATCCCTACTGTTTGGGATGAAACCATTGCCTTAGATGGAAAAGTAGGCGAATATGCAGCGATAGCCCGAAAAAATGGCAACAGATGGTTCATATCTGCAATGACGAATTGGGATGCCCGAAGCTTGAATCAACAGCTATCATTCCTCGGTGGCAAAACCTATCGCATTGATATTTTAAGTGATGGCATAAATGCCGATCGGCATGCTGCAGATTATAAAATTTCAAGTACGAAAGTGAACCAAACCGATAAAATAACTATTAAAATGGAGAAAGGTGGTGGCTGGTGTGCTGTTTTAACCCCAATTGATTGATGTGAAAAGGATGATGCGATGAATGAGACCATTCAAAAACCATTATGAACATTAGTGGCGAGGTCGCTGGTTACAGAATTTAGACTGCTAACCACAATGCGCCTCATGCTGAATTTGCTTAGGAAGGTTAATTGCAAGAACACCCGTGAATGAGATGCTAAGCCCGAAAATCCGCAATGGAATACAACAGAAAAAGCCCTGCAAGTCGCAGGGCTTTCCCAAAAAAGACAGGGATATAATTATTGAATTTTGATCGTTGTTGTAGAAGCTTCAGAAAGTTTAATCATTGTTGCTCCCCGCTCCTGCTTACCCGGCGTTTTAATCTGATAAGTAGCAACACCAGATAATTTTGCAGGCTGAGAAATCCTAACAATTGCTTCAGGTGTAAAATCATCTGCCTTTTGAACCTTTAGCAAAACTTCACCTGATGAAATATTATAACTCAGAGATTCTATTTTTCCTGCATCTAATGCAATCCATAAACCAATTGGAGCAATATAAACTGAAGATTTGGCAGCGTTGGTAAGCTTGACATTTACCTTGTTCCCCTTAATGTCTAAGTTCCCCCCAAAAGCCAGCCAGCCAAAATCCTGATGCTTCAGAATATAAGAAGAAGTATTAACGGCATAGCCAAAAAATCCAGATCCATAATCGCCTGTAATACCATCATTTTTTAAAGTTGACGGATAAGCATGGAAGGCAGCAGGTGCAAATCCATCTTTGGTAATGTTAGAAATGGAGCCCATTAATCCACCATAACCAGTACGTAGAAGGTAAAAATTATCCGGATTTTTTCTGTAGTCCATCAAAACAGGAATAGCGTTTAAGGCAGAACCATAGTGGTGAATCATTCTTTCTACCCGCTGAAGCTTGCCGCCATAAAGAAAATCCCAATAGCGGCGGGCATTGCCATTATATGCCCAATGTGGTAAAACAGGCATATAAGCTAGAATCGCATCAAGGGTAACTCTTGCCTTATCATCGTAGCCAAAATAGTTAGACCATACGTAAACTTCTTCCTGCCCGGTAGAATCCCAAGGCATTTCACTACCAAAAGGATATTGAAGGGAACGCCAGTGATTAGCCCTCTTTTTCATGGCTTCCTCTAATTTTCCTGCCTCATCATTCAAACCTTCGTTTTTCAGGTCATTTAAGATCAAATAGAAAACAGTTCCTTCCATTTGGCCAAATTGTGCATAGTAAGGGGCAATATTTACCATGGCCAAACCGGTTTCTGCAGCATCAATCAAATGCTGTTTCCATGTCGACTGAATCACCAAACCTCTATAATTCCGAGCCAGTCGGTACATCATCCAATGAGCAGCGGCCACATGAGGATAATTGTATGAACGGCCTAAATTATCAGCTTCCTTTTTAGGCCAGGCAGACCATACTTTAAAATTTAAATCAGTTGCGTAGGTGTTTTTAGGCATTGAATCGGGTTCATAGTAAAACAAACTTTTTTTAACACCATATTTTTTCGGACCATCTTTCAGCTGTATTTGTCCGAACATTACAGTATCTACAAATTTTTGCAGCTTATTGATCTCAGCCTGATCAGGCTGCACCAGTTGTTTCATTATTGCTCCTAACCATGAACCTGCTCCACCTTCATCGCTGAGTCCCGCTATCCATGCCCTGTTATCCTGCACCACTTGCTGTTGTTTCTCGTAATCATAAGTAATGGCCGATGGAGATCGTTTAAAAACATCGCCAGGTTGGTCAAACCATTGTTTTGTGGTTAAAAATTTGCCGTAACTGGCAATTACATCTTTTTCAGGAGCAATTACCTTGTAATTAATAGTTTGTTCCAAACCATCTTCATAAACGATAGATAACCTTGCCCTTCCCCATAATTTGCCATTTACAGCATAAGTTTTCCAGCCATTTTTAGTTGTTGGCAAAGCAGCAAAGGTTAAGGCGTTTTTAGGGAAAGAGGTAATCGATTTAATTTTTTTATCATAATGAATAAATAATTTGGCATTAACATCTTGCGCGATTACATATCCGGGAACAGCAACTGCAACTGGCCTTTTATTTTCAATAAGTGTACGTTCTGTATCTTCCGCTTTACCCGATAAAATAAACTGCAAAGCATATGTTTTCGTCTCTCCAGGTTTGATGATGATTGATGTTGGCACATTCCATTGTTCTGCGGTTTTCCATTCAATTTCTGCATATGCTTTGCTATGCACCATCCACTCATAAAAGCCTTCAAAGGCAATTCCCCTGGGTGTGCGATCATCGTTAAGGGGGTTATAGGCTTCGAAAGGAGTTTTGCCTACTGGCGCTACGATTAATGAAGGCGCCTGTCCGCTTAAGCGTGTTACCTGCAAATAACCAGCACCATTGCCAATATATGGATCATAAAAAACATTTTTAGCATGCGTTTGCTCCAGTGTTCTTCCTTCTAATATATTATCAAAAATCATCGGGATACCCAAGGCACCAATTTCTACAGGAGTAGCGGTTTTATTTTTCAGTTCAAATTTTAAAGAAAGTTTGCCATTGTAAACTTCCCAGATCCGCTTTACCGCTAATGGATTATCAGCCGGAAAAGTTGCGGAAAGATCAGCTGCCGCAAATACCTTCCCTGCAACAGGCAATGCCCGAACCTGTTTGCGCTGTGCCGCACTATTATATTTTTTCCATTCTACCTCGCCAGCAATTCTTAATCGAAAATTGATATCTCCAAGATGATACAAACCATCTGAACTCCTCACCTTTAAGCTATCACTCGGCACAAAATCGAAACCCTCCACATTTTTCGGTTTCAAACCCGCTACAGTTTGTGATGATTTTACCAGTTTCAGATTAAATCCACCGGCATCAAACGACAGAAACCCATTATTTAAATCTAACGTAGAAGGCTTTTTTGCCAAGTTAACCCAGGGCGACTGTGCGTTTAAATGGTTAACTGTAAAAGTAAAAATACAAGTTAAAATAAGGGTTTGTAATAGGCGTAAATGTATATTCATGGTTGATTAACGATTAGCTGAAAACATAATGCAAAACCAAAAATAGTCTTAATAAACAAAGGTTTACCAACTCCATTTACTTTAGGTAAAATCGGGAAATAATAGGCTTAATTATGGTTACTATTGAGTTGCTATCTCACAGCTGTTTACCATGATTTTTTCTCCGCACAAAAAGAAACTGATCTTATTGAAATTATTTGATGTTGACTAGCTTGATAAAAAACAGTTTGAATTTCGAAAGCAATCCTAGGCTGGAGATTGCTTCAGAAGTATGCTGTTTTTGCTCCGAAACATCAATAAATTCATGATCCTGTGCTTTAAACAGGCCGAAATGAGAGATAACAAAATCGGACATTGCATCTTTAGGGTTTTCGATTCTCATGCTGATTTGATCAATAAGTTTTTATGGTAGGTGAAGCAATTTTATATTGATGAATGAATTGCTTATCCCAAGGTAGCGAAAAATATTAGAAAATGAAAGAATGGAAACTTTGCAGATTTGCAGATCCCTACAGGCTCACCCGTTTACCGTTAAGCCATTTACAGTTTGTTAAAATCATGTAGCTATCTGATAAAAAATAATCATAAAAGCGCCAATGTTATTTATAATTTTATCCTGATTTAAAATGATTCAGTATCCATTGAAAGTAACGATAATTTGTAACGCCATTATCAGGGATTTATGATCAGGATATAGTAACTCATACAATAACTAAAAACACATGAGCAAATCAATTTCGTTTACCCATAGAAATAAAACTTACCTGGTAGTCTATGCTTTAATCTTATTCCTGTCGATGTGCAATATCAATAAAATTTGGGCACAAAGTGGCGATCAGATACTAGATGGCATTGGCGAGACCGGCATGAGCGCCCGATATATTTTCAATGGAGATTTAAAGGATTGGTCACGAAATAATTTACACGCGAAATCTGCCAGCAATGGCATTAAATTTATAAATGATACACGTTTTGGAGTGGTGCTTTCATTATCTGGCGAAAACAATTCCTTCCTCAACCTGCCATCAGAAGCCTTAAATGATTTAGAATCTTTAAGTATTACAGGCTGGGTATATCTCCGTTCAAAACAATCCGGCCAGTTTCTTCTGGATTTTGGAAAAAACAGCACTCAACATTTTTTTGCTGCCCCTTTTGGGATCCAAAGTGAAGAGGGTTTTCAAGCATACCTTGCAACAGATAAAACTAAAAACAGTGTGGTTTCACCATCATTGCCAGTTAACAAATGGGTAAATTTTGCCATAGTGATTGATATCCCTTCAAAATTAATCATGACTTATTTAGATGGAAAACCGGTAGGCAATACTCAAAATATAAAATTAGATCTCGCTGCTGTATTTGGCCAATCAGGTAAAAACAAAAACGTTCTATACATTGGGAAATCACTTATAGATGGTAATCCAAATCTTAATGCCTTGTTACACGACTTTCGAATTTACCGTGTTCCGCTAAATGGCAGGCAGATTGCAGGCATTTATCGAAATGCGAATAAAGGCGATAATGATAGTCAGGTGAATACGAACAGTAAACCTGAAGATAATCTTCCTGTTTTCGCAACGAATACGGCGCAACTTTACAATGCTAATTTAACCAGTGTAGCGAATGTTAAGGTGACAACGTCAACAGGAAACTTACCAAGATTACCTGCTTATGTTACCGGAACTTATAAGAATACAAGTGCTGGCCCAAAAGTCCGTGTCATCTGGCCTTCACCAACAGATAACGCATCGGTTTTAAAACCGGGTACTTACAACATCATAGGAAGTGTTCCTGGTACAAACTTCAAACCAACCGCAGCTGTTACCGTAAAAGATGCAAATCCGTCCATTTCACCATCATTAAAATTAGAACCTTTTCAGCTAAATCAGGTGTCGCTCAAAACAGATGCAGATGGGCATGAGACAAAGTTTCTCGAAAATCGGAACAAATTTCTAACTACATTAGCTAAAACCGATCCGAATTCATTTCTATATATGTTTCGCCATGCATTCGGGCAAAAGCAACCTGATGAGGCTAAACCTTTAGGTGTTTGGGATACGGAAGATACCAAGTTACGCGGCCATGCAACCGGACATTACCTTTCAGCAATTGCGCAGGCCTATGCAGGCACAACCTATGATCCAGCATTACAAGCGGTCTTCGCCAAAAAAATGGATTATATGGTCAATACGCTTTATGAATTATCACAATTATCTGGTAAACCACAAAAAAAAGGTGGTACTTATATCGCCGATCCTACTGCAATTCCTCCAGGACCGGGTAAAACAGATTATGACTCTGATTTAAGCGGCGCCGGGATCAGAACGGATTACTGGAATTGGGGCAAGGGCTTTATCAGTGCCTATCCGCCTGATCAGTTTATTATGTTGGAGCGAGGCGCAAAATATGGGGGTCAAAAAAATCAGGTTTGGGCACCATATTACACACTACACAAAATTTTAGCAGGTTTAATTGATGTTTATGAAGTAACCGGAAATAAAAAAGCACTTGAAATAGCTTCAAATATGGGCGATTGGGTTTACGCCCGCTTAAGTCGTGTACCGCAGGAAACACTTATAAAAATGTGGAACACCTACATCGCAGGTGAATTTGGTGGCATGAATGAGTCTATGGCGCATTTGTATCGAATAACAAAAAAACCAGAGCATCTTAAAACGGCACAGTTGTTTGATAACATTAAAGTGTTTTACGGCGATACAGCCCACTCGCATGGCTTGGCTAAAAATGTTGATATTTTCAGAGGCTTACATGCCAACCAGCACATCCCGCAAATTGTGGGCAGTATAGAAATGTATCGTGCCTCCAACAACCCTGAATATTATAGAATTGCCGATAACTTTTGGCATAAAATGATTGATGATTACATGTATAGCATTGGAGGAGTAGCGGGTGCACGAAACCCTGCAAATGCCGAATGTTTTATTGCGCAGCCGGCATCGCTTTACGAAAATGGTTTCTCTGAAGGTGGACAAAACGAAACCTGCGCAACTTACAACATGTTAAAATTAACCGGAGATCTTTTTCTTTATGATCAAAGGGGAGAATTAATGGATTATTATGAACGTGGTTTATACAATCACATTTTAGCCTCAGTGGCCGAAAACAGTCCGGCAAATACTTACCACGTTCCACTCCGGCCCGGATCAATAAAGCAATTTGGTAACGCCGACATGACCGGTTTTACCTGTTGCAATGGTACAGCGATAGAAAGTAGTACCAAACTGCAGAATTCGATCTATTTTAAAAGTAAAGATAACCAGGCGCTATTTGTAAATCTATATATTCCATCGGTATTAGATTGGACGGAAAAAAAGATAAAGATTGAACAGATCACGGATTTTCCAAAAAAAGATGAAACCAAATTAATCATAAAGGGCAATGGAAAGTTTGATGTTAATTTGCGTGTACCAGGTTGGGCAAGCAAAGGTTTCTTTGTAAAAATAAACGGAGTAACACAAAAATTCGATGCTAAGCCCGGCAGCTATATCAAATTAAATCGAAACTGGAAAAACAACGATACCATTGAATTGAAAATGCCTTTTACCTTCTATCTCGATCCGGTTATGGATCAGCAAAACGTGGCCAGTTTATTTTACGGGCCCATTTTATTAGCTGCCCAAGAACCTGAAGCCAGAAAAGATTGGCGAAAAATAACGCTTGATGCAAACGATATTAGTAAAAGTATTACAGGAAATGCTGAAGAATTACAGTTTACAATTGGTGATGCTGTATTCAAACCATTTTACAATACCTATGGCCGCCATTCCGTTTATTTAGATGTAACACTGAAATAAGTCTGCATTAAAAACATGCAATACACCGTTTTATACTTAGCCGCTAAACACTAATGAGGATATTTAGGATTTTTAACCAATCCCAAAAACAGCAATGCATTAATTCTAAAATTACAATTTAACCAATAGGCTATCCATCAAGGCTAGGCTTCTTACTGCAGGCCCATTGCATCCCTAAGGCATGATGAAGGCAGGATAAAGGCATCTTAAGGCATACATCATAATTGATCATAAAAAATTGATGGAATAAACTGTATTCGTTAATCCAATTTACACGCTAAAAAAACTGGTGTAAGCAAGCAAAGCCTGTCAATTATTTAGTATAGCTCGTTGATAAACACCGGATAGCTTTTTATAAAATTAAAAAAACATGTTATTTTCCGATACAATATCTAACATATAACTGAATACCAGAACATTACCAACAGCAATCCGTACAGAAGATGTACTTATAACGCTATGATCCTAGACATCTATTTTATATAAGGCATAGGTATACCCAATTTATAAACTTTATTGTAAGCTTTGATTTCAGATGATTCATTTAAAATACATTCGAACTTATAATCATCGGTCAATCTCGTATCAGTTGGATAAATGATTAAACAAGCTATGATGTCTTCTGGGGTTTTAGTTTTTCTTAAAACTTCATAAACCTTATTTAACCGAGCATAACCAGCAACCTGCCTAATATCTTCATGAATATGACTTGAGCGGTAATGCATCTTATATTTAGCATCCACCACCATCTCGCTTCCTTCCTTAGTGATTAAAAAATCTAATGCATTACCGTAAGTAGAAAACTGGAATTTGATCTCACTTTCGTTAAATGCACTTAAAAGATGATGATAAACATATAACTCAAATAATTTGGGCATATCTATCCAAAAAGGTGGGGTTTTAATTTTTTTGCTTTTTGCAGTATTGCTGATATTATAAGCAAAACGTTTCAAAATGTATTGTCCTATTTTAATTGCTTCTTTATATTCCTTAAAAAAGGGATTGTGTCTGATGTTTTTTAAAGCTGCAATTTCTGTTTCATCACTCACCAATTCAAAAGCAGGTTTGCAATAATTGATTAGCTGTTCTAAACTGTTTTCATTGCTAGCAAAAAAACTAGCATTTTGATGGACATAATTGCTACAATAGTAAAGTACTTTTTTAAGAAATCGATTTTCTTGATGGTCTATTCCAAATTGCTGATATTCACAATAGGTTTTGGTTAACCTGTTTTTTAAGACATTTTGTTTAATATTTGCGCCAACTAATATTTTTCCTTTTATCCGATTATTTAAGTTTTCTTGGACTTTGTAATAGGATTTCTTTAAACCTTTTCTAACGATCTGTTTCAGTAAGTTCAAAAACTGAACAACTAGAAAAGGCGTTAAAGCATCATCCTCCTGGTCTATAGGTATTTGTTCAGACTGCCAATCAATTAACGCTAAATTATCGGTGTATCTTGAGATTTCCGGATGTTGGCCAGCATCCATCAAGAGTTTAAGATAATTTAATTGTTTATAATCCTTCTCATCATCATAAATTGGAGTACTGGTCAAATCATGTTCGTGAAACTCTTCTGTATCGGTTTCTTTTTCAAACTCTTTAACCAGTTTAACATTTACCTTAGGTTTTACTTGAATATATCGTTTTCCTCTTATCAACCAATCTACACCAATATAATAATCAGCCTTTAAATAAAGATTATTAGCTTCAACTCTTGCTATAAAGCAGTCATTTCGCTTTTTCTTTGAGGGAAACTTACGAGGTTGTATTAGTGAGTAACCTTCATTTTTAGAGACGTCGAATACAACACTACACTCACAATGTTCTGATAAAACAATTCCCATCTTAATGCTATAAAATAAGATGTGCGTTTTCTATTTTATCAATTTCATCAATAGCCTTTTCGTTTAGAATCCCATCTTTAACGTATTCTCTTAGGATTGGAATAATCTCATATTTAATTCTAATATTGAAATTATCAGGTTCAAGGGTTGCGGTGTCTTTTATCTTCTTTTGAATAAAGTAAGACTGACCTAACCAAACATCCTTTGCTTCGAATTCTGCTGATAAATAATCTCTTTGATTTTCCAATGGAATTGAATTATTTAAAACATAAGTATCATAATTCTTGATAAACAAACTGGCAACTTGTTTAAACAATTCAGTATGAAAAACAATTTCAGCATCGTTCAATTGCTTTGGCAACACATCAACAAAAGCAAAACGTCTTCTAATTGCATAATCTATATGACCAACACTTCTATCCGCTGTATTCATAGTTCCAATAATGAATAAATTTGGTGGTAATATCAGTTTATTATCGCCATCTACAGCGTACATACTGTCAACGCTTTCGCCACGGTACTCTAGCGCATATATCAACTCTCCCAAAACCGAAGAAAGATTAGCTCTATTGATTTCATCTATAATTAAAACATAGTTTTTAAGCGCTGTTTTTATTTCTTTGTTGGTTTGGTTTGAAGGATGTCTCCTTTTAAACTCATAAAACATTTCAACTACTTTAATAAAATAAGTGGCGTGTTGCTTGGTTAACTCTTCCACTCCGTCAAGTTGCTTAACTTGAGCTCTTTCGGTAATGTTTGTAGCAATAATCTTCTGTAATTCAGAAAATTTCATATTCAAGCCCTTGCTATGAGCAATCCAATTATCGCCCTTGTATTTGAAACGCTTTTCGTCAGGTTCAAAAAGATACACTGCATCTGTTAATGAGAATCTTTGCTCATCGCTATCTGCTATTTTTTCTTTAATATCATTGATGAATAAATCGAATAATTCAACATCAGAAACCGATATAGAAACCTGCTCTCTACTTAATTTATAATTCTGTAAGGCCTCATTTGCAAATGCACCCAATACTTTATTTTCAGCTTCGTAAAGTACACCATCTCCATCTGGATTTGGTTTAACCATAATACCCCTTACAAAGTCTTCGTAAGTATATGATGGATGAAATTGAATCAATTTAAATTGATCAGAATTCTCTATACTTTTGCTCGCAATTAATTGTTCATTTGCAATGTATTTTGCAATCGCAGCGCTGTAAGAATCATTTCCCTTAGTAATTGCCCCTTCTTTTTCCCAAACTTTGTTGTTATAAGCCGTAATTATTTCGCCAAATAATGGAACGTAACTTTTTTTAGATGAAGCTATAATGCTAATTCCGGAACTTTCAACCTTTTCAACTTCATATTCTATACGATCTTTGGCACTTGGAAATTTAAGACCAGGTACCATATATTTCACAATTATTTCTTTTGATATAGCAAATTGAGGTATTTCACTTGATATAATGTCTTGAGCGATTGCTTTTGCTAACCTTGTTTTACCCGTACCTGGAGGGCCTTGTAAAATAATTTGCTTTTTGTACTTCAAAAGTTCATTAATTTTGCTTAATTCATCCATAGAATATTTAATCAACAATTCATTAAATTTATTAATATACTCAGCCCCTTTTACTTTTATTATACCTTGTTGTAATGGGTAACTAAATCGATCCTCCTCACCGAGAATTTTAAAAGATGCTTTTGAAATAAAAATCTTATCAAAAAAAGGAATTTCCAGATCCTTAAATTCAGCTTCGAGTTCTGGATGTTCGAGAACAGAAATCCTTTCTTCTAAAACATTAGCAAATGCTAACACCTTAAAGCCATCAGTTAGCAATAACCAATCTCCTGGTTGGTAATTTTTATCAATCCAACCAATAACAAATTGTTTATTCAATAGATAATCATAGAAAAGCGGAGTACCACCGCCCCATCTACAACCTAACTTCCATAACTGCATTATTTTTTATTTTATTTTACCAACAACCCCAAATGCAACAACAACCCCAACGCTGGCGAATGTGTTCTTTTCACAAATGTTTTAAAATTGATTGTTTTAAAGTCTGTTAACAGCAAATAAGCTTGATGAACTTCCTTTAAGTCCATCTTCCATTGCACTCCACTTGTCTTACGGACAAAGCTCATTTCTGAGCCTTCGATTTTTAGAACCTGATATGGCTTTCCGGTTAAACTGCTGAAAGACTTAACAGGTACAATTAATTTGAAAAACTCATCGTAACTAATATTTGGAGTTGTTTTTGTATAAATCATTTTGAACCTACAATTTAGAATCTTGAAATATCTACTTAATAGCAATTAATTTTTCTTTTATATTCTTACTGTAAACTTTTAAAGAAGTTAGAACATCCTGCAAATCTCTCTTTACATTTAAAGCTTCATCTACTCCATAATTGAAATTATTATTTCTGTAGTGCTCGACAGTTGTAGTAGCACTCCTAATACTCGCAATAAACAACCTTTGATTTTCTTTATCCTCAGCATTTAGCGATTTTACGTTTTCAAACAGGGGAATAAGGAATTGAGTATGGAGTTTTTCAACGTTAACTCTCCCACTTCCAATATGGGAGTCAAAAATTGGGAAATGTTTCTCCCAAATAATTTTCATTGCAGCATCTGCATTACAAAACTTTGGAAAATCCGAATACAATTGATCTACATATATTTTCATTTGGTCTTGCCTATTTCCGACAGTTTTGGTATTACTTTCGTTGGAAGAATGGGCTTGAGATAATCTTTTCTCCAAGAAATCAAAATAGTTAAGAAGTTTAACATACTCTTTAACTGTAGTTTGATTATTGTCAAACAAAAATGTATAAGCCTCAAAAACATCTTGGTTATCAATTTTAGTTAAACGCTCAAGTTGATTGGAAGCAAGTATTTTGACCAAGTGATATTCATAAGGATTCGCTAAAATATTTTCGGCCTGCAAGACAAAGTTTTCAGCTTGTTTTTCAGTAGTGGATATTACTTCTTTTAGCAAAATTAAAAGATATCTCATCCTACCAATTAGATATTCTTCTTTTCTCAAATCATCAGTTTGCTTTTCGTGCTTTATTGTTCTTCTAAAAATAAACCAAGCGAACAACACGCCAATAGCGGTAGAAAACAGAGAAATCAATAAATCTGTCCAAAAAGAACCACCACTATCAGGGTAATAGAAATTTCCAATCTTAAACATGTCTTAAATTAATCATCCTTTTATAAACCCCTTCTGCCTCCGCCACCATTCTCAATTCTTCTTCCACCATTTCATAAGCATCTCTAACCGTTACCTGCCCATTCATTAACATAGGCAATATCCAATCTCTTAAGGAAGCTAATTCTTGGTTTTGTTTTAGATTTGATTGCTTTTTATTTTCTAAGGATTGGACATAACCATGATATTTTTCAGTAACATATTTTGATGGTTTTACAATATGATAGGTATCCATAAATGTATCGTATAAGAAATTTTTGATACCACTTGTTTTACCTTCAAAACCAAAGAAGACATTAGCATTATAAAGCCTTTGCCATTCTTGTAGAAAATTGAAAACATATTTTTCATCTTTTAAAGAAATAGCTTTGCAGAAATTTGAGCAAATTACTTTCGATCCAAATCTTTCAAATGTAGCATCTGTCAACAAGGCAATTCTGCCGGTAGATTGTACTGGACTACCGCCAGAAATTTCAATAATAAAATCGTTTGGTTGTAAAGCTTTAGACAGATTATTTTTCAGAATATACCTTTCAGGTGCTTTAACTTCTCCTTTACCATTTAAGCCATTAATATCAGCACCGCGAACACAGTAAACATGTTCTGTATAATTTCCTTCAATTTCTTCTTTTCCCCAATCTCCAGTTTTTGTTTTTGCTACCCAATCATTAAATACAGAAACCTCCCATCCCTTCGGTATGTCTCTTTTCAAAACCTTATTATAAACCATTTCTCCACCAGATGATTTATAAGGTTTGCCACCTACATTTGGGAAATCAAACTGCACAAACCAATAATCGTAAAGCGTTTTGGCCATCGCCTCTAACTCGGCATTTAGTTTATTATTCAGCTCTATTTTATCATCTAAAGCGGAAAGAACAGAAGCGATTTTATTCTGACTTATAATGTCAGGTATAAAAAGCTCAAGTAATTTAAAGTTAGTTGTTGCTTGAGCTAATGCAGGTACTCCAACATGATTTTTAAAAGACAGAAGCTTCTTTTGACCATATTTACTAATCATTAAATAGGCAAAATAAATTGGGTTAACAGAATCTTTAAATCTAACCCTAAATTGACTTTGAGAAATCACATATCTTTCAAACTTAGAGTCAAATGGAATATATGCAACTTGGCCTAAGGTTCCTCGATGTGTAATTACAATATCACCTCGTTTTGCATTAGCTTTTCCCAACGAATTTGCCTTCGCCTCTGTTATATATTTGAAACCGTCCTCAACCAATTTATGACTTGTCAGGTTTGAGCCATTTAAAACAGGAACACCAAATGAAATAAAATTGTCTATTTTAATATTAGAACCAAATGGCCCCATTGATATCTCAAGGATATGCTCTTTCAAACTAACCTCTTTCATACCTCAATCCCTTCAATTGCTTCTGAATTTCAACATCCAAAACATTTCCCTCAGCAAAGAGACTACTCAGTGTATTCTCAAAACCCGTCATCTTTTCTTTGAACTCCTCAGCCGTAATATCTACATAATCAATCTTCACTTCAAAATACTGACCCGCAGAAAAAGAATAGTTTTTCGCTTTAATCTCCTCGGCAGATACTACCACGCTGAAATCATCCTCCGCCACTTTTTCATTCATCGCATCAATAATGCGTTGTTCTTCTGTTGGTGTTAAAACAGTACGTTGGTTTTTACCTTCCTTAATGGTATCGCCCAATTTACTGGCATCTACAAATACAATATGTTCGTCATCGGCTCGGTTGTCTAAAAACAAAACACTTACGTTTGTTCCTGTACTGGCGAAGATATTACTCGGCATACTTACTACACCACGTAACAGTTTACGCTCAATCATCGCTTCTCGAATTTTACGTTCTATGCCACTTTGTGCAGTAATAAAACCTGTCGGCACAACGATAGCACCCTTCCCACTTGTACTTAAGCTGTACATAATGTGCTGAATAAATAATAGGTAAATGGCCATGCTTTCTTTTTTGGCTTTCGGGATATTGGGAATGCCGGCAAAGAAGCGGGTTTTGTTGATGTCTTTATCTAAGGCTACGCTAAAATCAGAGAAATCTAATTTAAAAGGCGGATTAGAAACAATATAATCGAATTTCTCTTCTCGATAGTAAGGTTCTAAGATGGTATTGCCTTTAATAATGTGCGGTATGCTATGGCTCAAATTGTTTAGCACCAAATTTAAACGCAACATATTGCTGGATTTTTGCGAAATGTCTTCGCTATAAATACTGCAATTATCCTCACCAATGGCATGGGCAATGTTCATCAATAAAGTGCCAGAACCTGCACTTGGGTCGTATACCTTAACACCCTTTGGTTTATCATTAACCATTATGCTTGCCATAATCCTAGCTACTGCATGTGGAGTATAATATTCCGCATATTTACCACCACTATCAGTGTTGTAATCTTTAATGAGATATTCGAAAATGGTCGCAAAGAAATCATATTTCTCATTAAACATTCCTTCAAAGCTAAATTCAAACAACTTGCTGATTAAAGCTTTACAAAAAGCATCACGCTGCGAAGCAGAGCTAACAAACTGGCTTAGCTCATCAAACAATTTTAATTTTGAGCCATCAGCTTCTTTCACTGAGTATACATCAGCATTGTTAAAACTGATTTCTCTCAATGTATCATCGAATAGTTTGGCAAAATCGTTACCATTTTGTTTATTATGTAAATAAGTAATGGTCTGGTGCGGATATAACTGTGGTGTATTGGCATCAATAAAAGCCAAAAGAAAATTATATTGCTCTTCATCCAATGCTTCTAATGCTTCCTGAAAGTTCGATGTATTGCCTAGTTTAAAATCTTCCAGCTTTTTAGCTTCATAGGCAAACTTATCGTTCATGAACTTATACAAGAAAACCTGCGTAATAATTTTAAACTCGTTGCCATCGTTGCCCAATCCATAATTGGCACAAACACTCTTTAAGCTATCTATTAGCTGTTTGGTTTTAGTGATAAATGTTAAATCGGTCATTAAATGTAATTATTATATTGTTGCAGGTATTCGCCAGCAATCATTGTGTTAATTGTTTTGGTCGTATTATAATCTAATTTGATGTTTTGTTTTTTTACAAACTCGGTTGCTACCAAGTTGAGTAGATAACGGTTGAAAAAAGCTTCGTTATCCATAATGTTACGGTTATTGAGTAATTGGTCGTCGGTTTGTTGCTTTACATTCATCAATGCTTGGTGCAACTGAATTTCTTTAGCAGAGATGCCTTTGTTTTCTACCAAACGTTTATGTAAACGGGCATATTTTTCATCTTGCTCGTACTTGGCTTTTAGCAGGTTGTTTTTACGATTGAGTTCTGTTACCCTATCATATATGGATTGCAAGAGCAGGATATTATCTCGCATATCTTCTTGGTCTACTTCACCCAAATTCTTTTTCTTAAATATGCGTTCCAATTCTTCGCGTAGTGAGATAAACGAAGGGTCTTTCTGATCAAAATTGAATAACAACGCCTCTCTGGTACGCTTCAATTGTCCACGCAGTTGATCGGCCAGAATGAGTTCTTCTTCGCTTACTTTGGTAAACAAGAAGATCACGTCTTCTAAAGCGGAATTAAGCAAATTGGTGGTATCGGCTTCGTTGTTGATGTTATCGATCAAATTGAGTTTATCCAATTGTGCCTTCGCCACACTTAGCAATTGGTTCAGTTTAAAGAAATTGAGTTTATCCAGCTGTTCATCCAACCCTTTTAAACGGATAATATTTTTAAGCTCCTTGGCGTTGCTGAGCACTTTAACCAGTTCCAGCAAATCCTTTTTCTCTTTAATTTCGCTTACCTGCTGACTAAATATTTCAGCATTTAAGGCATCAAAATGAAAAAGCTTTTCTTTTATTTCCAAAATTTCTGCATCAATCTCTTCTTGCGTTTTAAAAAGATTGCTGTAGTTGGTCATTTCATTACCCAACTCATACTGAAGCTCCTTAAAGTAATTATCGTTTGTTTCCCTAAAAGCCGAGCTGATGTCCGCAAAATCAACCACATAACCGTATTTATATTTTTTATAAGGCCGGTTCACACGGGTTAAAGTTTGTAGCAAATTATGATCCTTAACAACCCTCGCTAAATACAATTTCTTTAACCTTTTGGCATCAAAACCAGTTAACAACATGTTAAAAACGAACAAAATATCAATTTCACCCGCCTTAAATTGTATAACCTGTTCTTTTCGGTCGTCTTTAGAATTTACATCATGCAGAATTAAAGCGCCTTTTAAATCTTTTTTGCTTTTACCATAACCTTCAATTGGTTCAGCCACCATCCCTAATGATTGCACTTCTTGTAAGCCGTACAATTCTTCGAAATAATCAAATAAACCTTTAGCCTGTTTACTGGTATCACAAACTACCATTGCGCCCAAGCTATTGTCGCCTTCGGTTTTTCTAAATTGAATTAAATCTTTAACGATATAATCCAACATCGGCCGAACAAATTTCTTATGCGCAAATACTTCACTCTTATCGATATCGCCCTGCAATAATTTAATCTGTTCTAGCACCTCCTTCATTTGCATTTTGTAGGTGGTATCAATCCCTTCCCGAATTAAACGCAAGGTATAGCCATCAGCGATGGACATATTGTAATAATACTTGTGGATATATTCGCCAAACAGTGCTTTGCTATCAAATTCTTTAGCAACTTCCCTCAACAAAGGCGTTCCTGTTAAAGCAATTTTAATGGCGTCTTCATCAGAACGAAGTAGGTTTACCAGCGCAGTTCCTTTTGGATTATAACCGCGGTGTGCTTCGTCGATAAAGTATATCCGTTGAATATTTATATCGTAAGCCAAATCTTTTACGGCAACGGTTTCCTCGGTAAACTTTTGAATGTTGACAACAGATATTTCCCTATCACCAGAGCTGTTATGTACAACACTTACTTTTTTGATATCCTCTAAAAACTCGGTTCTGGAATTTACACGATTAACAACCAAACCTCTGTTGCCGAACTCAGTATGGGCTTGGTTGGCCAGATCAATCCGATCTACAATAAAATAGAATTTAGGGATAATGTTTCTCTTTTGGTAATAATCTGTTAGAAACTTAACATTGTAATATGCCAATGCCGTTTTACCACTGCCTTGGGTGTGCCAGATAATGCCTTTTTTTATACCTTCGTTCAGCTTCTGTTCTATTGCTTTCGTAGCAAACATTTGCGGATAACGCATAATATGTTTATGCGTAACTAGTTTGCCTTTAAACTCTTCATCAACATAAGCAATAGCATATTTCAAAATAAATGCTAACCGATCCTTACTTAGTAATGAAGTCAATAATGTATTTGTAGGGCTATTGTAGTGCTTATTAATAATAAACTCTGGCGAATGTTTGATTGCGATAATATTGTTATCTTTCAATACAAGATTCTCAACTTCATCATTTTCTGGTGCCAGTAGTGTGGTCAGATTTAAATTTTCTTCCTCTCTAAAATAGTTGAATTGTAAATCCGCATTAGCCGATGTTGCGTAATATGCGCCCTGCAAAGGTTCTATAACCCCATCTTCATAAGGCATGTTGTTAGAGAACAACATCATTTGGGTGATGTTAGCAAAACGCTTAAATTTCTTATTCTTGTACCGGTCGTTAATGCGCTTACGTTCTGCTAATACCCCATCTTTATTATTTGGCTTTTTAACTTCAATAAATACCAACGGCATTCCATTGACAAACACTGTTATATCTGGCCTAAATTCATCTTCTCCATTTCTACACGTCAGTTCTGTGGTAACATGGAAACTGTTGTTGTTAAAATTTCCAAAGTCGATTAGCTTAATGCCTGAGGTTGTGGTTAAACTTTTATAAAACTCCCGACCTAAATCATCAAAATCAAGTTTTAGGGTTAGCTCGGCCAATAAGCGCTCAATTTCATGCACATCAACACCGGGATTAATTTTACTGATGCTCAGTATAAATAGATCCGGGAAAATATTCGTTTCTTCAATCCTATCATGTTTGCTTCTGACTATATAGGTATAACCTAAGCGCACTAAGTGTAACAACGCAGGTATTTTTACTCTAGAGTCTTCGTTAAAATACATTAAGTGTGTTTAATTTGTGTTGAATTGATTAAGTCTCTTACGTCGACTTTTAGAAGTTCAGCAATAATGACCAGATTATCCATTGATGGCTGAACCTCATTAGTACACCAGCGAGAAATAGTAGTCTCATTTTTGTTCAATTCAACTGCTAGCCATTTATTGGTTTTGCCTTGTTCAGCCAAAACAGCTTTAAGACGGTTTATTGCCTTATTCTTCATGATAATCTGCATTATATGTGGATAAATCTACATTTTAGCTTTCAATAAAAAAAGGATTATTTATCTATAGTATGTAAATCAACGCTATAAAAGATGAAGGGCGGACTCCAATAAGCTTAATGGTATACCGAGCGACAAATTACATTTAAAAGTAATTAGGGGTGATTTTCGAAAACCATTATAACAAACAAGCCGATACAGATGCAATGTGACTTCCCTCATTCATAAATCAAGCATAATTTAGATATCTTTACAGGATTTAATAACTTTTTGTATTATGAATAATGATAAAAAAGAATACCCAATAAATGGCATTGAGCAAGATTGTATTTCAAAAAAAAGCAGAAAGATTCTGGCTTATGTGAGCAACATTGCGGGAATAAAAAAATTCGCAAAAAAACAAATTAATAGACGCTTCCGAAGATTCAATAAACAATATATCGGAAATCCTGCGTAATATCGGGGCTTATTTATATCACGTAAACCTTTCCTAGTTATGCATAACTGGATTAGAACTATTCCCGGGCTTTATTTTTTATAATCTACAAGAAATCTCAACACTAAATAGCCTCTTCAGGAAAGAAATCCTTAAAAGGCACATCCAGCTCCTTAGAAATTCGATTAAGATGATTAAGGTTATATTTGGCTATGTGTTTAGGATTTTCCACATTTCCAATAAAACCTACGGAAAGCTCAATAAGATGGGCAAGTTTGGCCTGAGAAATACCTCTTGAATTACGGATTTCTTTGACTTTGTCAATAACATATTGCTCAATATCGGAATTCGCTGACCCTCTCTGCATATCTATATGCAAGTATGAGGAAGTACGCAGTCGAAAACACCTACATATATGCGAGTATTTTATTATCTTCGCTTATGAAGTTAATCACATTTATCCTTGCAATATTTATTACAACAGGGGTTACAATGGCAGAAAATATGACCGGAAATCCGGGTCGAGGTCTGCTATATGTTGCGCTGACATGGGGTTTGTATTTCTTAATCAATAGAAAATCAAAAAAAACCTAGCATAAGACTAGAACCAGTTCACTAATGATCATACTCATATAATGCAAAATGACTTTACTCGGCAGCTTATATTAAAAATTGTATGCCGCACTTTATTCGAAGATGTCCAACTTAAGGAGGATAAACTTTATTTTAGTAACGACTTTATTCAGGAACAGAACTCTTTCCTTCGTTCCAATAGCTTTCAAAATCAATGGCTCAGAGTTAACATTGTTCAGACGCTATTTGAGCTTGGGGACGAAAAACGTGCTTCACTAAAAGCCTTTTATTTAGATAGCATATTTATTCTTAGGAATTTAATGGTGTTTCAAAATGATGGTATAAAACCCTCAGATGAAAAGATAGCAGAGTATTTAGATACTCTGCTAGACATATTTTACAATGAGGATATCGTAGAAGGCATTTTGATCGAATGTATCTGCAATAAGGTAGAAGACCTAATTGCAATCTCGGATGAGTACTTAATTAAGACCTATATCAGACGAGAAGATTTTGATGAACTTGTTGAATTTTACCAAAGTTAAATTGGACTTAATGCCAATTTAGTCATTTTGCTAATTCCCGATAAATTTTTCTAAGACACTCATTATGTTGAATAAATAGTCCAGTGAATTCGCTCAATAGCTTATTATACACCATCAAAAGTTCCTCAGGAAAATTATGTTTAGTGTTGCAATACTTAGCTATTTGATTAATATTGTTACCGACTCTATATATATCACCAGATCCTTCTTCAATTGCTTTCATGATTTCTCGGCGTTCGCAGTAGGTGAGTTTACCTTCTACAGTGTTAGTGATGAAGTTATTCAAAGGGTTGTTCTTCTCCTTGCAAAGGTTAACCCATTTATCCTTTATTCCTTGATCTAATCGAAGAGTTATTCTTGCAGGCTTTTTCCTGTTTGGAATGTTTTTTTCATATTCAATTATTAAAATGAGTTCCGAGTTTTTAAGTTCCATTTCTCCCGAAATGGCAAAAGTTTGAGCCGTCGCTTTATTTATAAAGTGGACGTCACAAAGTACATCTTGCAGTGCAAAAAATACAAAGCAAATCCCAGGCGTATCGCCGGATTAATGACCACTTCATTTTATACATTTGTATATTTTTGATTTTTATACATTTGTATATATTTTCTGTCTCTCTGGTTTATATATTTGAATATATCCTAAACTGGTCATGTTTATACATTTGTATATTTTTTATGGGCTTTGGTTTTATATATTTATATATTTTCTAAACCATCCGTTTTTATATATTTATATAAATCACAAAGGATCCTTACACGAGTGATTTATGCTTAAGATATTCGTTTACATCTTTAAAATTCAAATAAAGGTGGTTTAATGAAACGACCTTTCCTGGGAATTTTGTCAGACATGCCTTAGTTGCCCACTTGCCTGATTCGTCGTTATCAAGCGCAGTATAAATTGTTTTATAATTGTTAATTTGGGAGTCTATCCGAGGCAACATCATCGTTGAATTTAAAATTAGAAAATCGTTGGAAGGTTCCACTTTGGGGTATAGTGTTAAAAACGCTATGAAATCTGACCACGATTCGAACACCACGCAGGAACTAGACCCATTCTCAATTCTTGTTATGTCCTTTTTTCCAAGGCAGAGTTTAGCATATTTATTCCTAACCTCATATCCATCGCTTAGATTTTTAAATGAGATTCCGAAGTATTTTTTATTGTTTACTTCATAATATATTTCCGCACAGTACTTTTTACAATAGTCTATATTTAGTTTCCTCCCTATTAGATAATCGATCAATATGGGATTCTGTAATTCCTGCATTATTTTGATGCTACTATGATTTTCTTTTTTTATCTCTCGTTCGATTGAGGAAATTGGCTGTTGAAAAGAAAAAGTACCATTATTATAATTACGCACAATTTGGCTAACGGTGAAATCGGGGTTAAGCTTTAAGATTAGGTCAATCAGTGTTCCTCCCTCATTATTATTTCCAAAATCAATCCAAAGATTAGAACTTGAAACTTTCATACTGGGACTTTTTTCATGTGGCCTCAGTGGAGAATAATACATGTAATATCCATTGAATGTTCTAGCTGGATGGATTCCAATGGTAGCTAAATAGTTCACTATGCTGGTTTTGTTTATTTCTTTGGGTGACATATTACACTATTTTTTGTTGTTTTGTTGACAATACAAAGTAAAACGTTGATCCTTAGATTTTTAATCCATCAACGATCTATCAACAAAGGATCATACTTTGATGATCCAAGTTGATAACATAATTTTATTGACAGGGACCTTTGTTGATTGTTGATGGATTGTTGATAGTTTGTTGATCAATTAATTATTTAATAATTAGAATGTTAAGTATCCCCATCAACAAATCATCAATATTGTAGAAATCTCAGACTTGTTTATAGAATAATAGCGCCCCTTTAATGGCACCTGATAAACTATTCCTGAGGTATCATATTTGTATGCTATGTAGTTATAAGCATTATCTTGTATTCTCAGGTGCCAATTATCTAAAATCCGTTTGACTTCACCTCGATTTACCCGGACATTATTACTACGGAGTAATTCGATTGCATCCTTATTTGTAAAGTGAAAGTCTTCAATATCATGATTATCCAATATTTCAGTAATAATCTCCAATAGCTCCGATTCAACCTTGTTTCTAAATCTTCTTTTTATTCTGGTTAAAGATTCCGTAGTCAAGTCTTCAGGAGCAAACCACATTCTACTTTTCCTTTCACTGGCTATTTTCCGAGTTTTTAAAAAATGAACAAAGGCGGGTACTTGCGCTTTGAGTCTTTCAAGCATTAGAGGATCAGCATGCTCTAACGGATGCACTTTTCTGATCCAATAGCGTGTTTCTAAGGGATCAATAAAAATGAAATCATCTTCGTTGTTTGAGCATAGTATGAATTTGCCAAAAAACTCAACCTCAGTTCGATCAATCCCCTTAGATTCAACCTTATATGATTTAGCTGTAGAAAGGTTCTTAATTTTTTCAGAATCTTCCTTTCTGTCAAGTAGCACTTCATCAACCGCAATGATTAATTTGTTTACCCATGAATCATTAAAATTCGATCTGAAGTCCTCATTGTTATTATAGGTCATATTTGCACCAAAGATTTCTTTCAACAAGTTTAAGAAGGTCGTTTTTCCAGTCCCTCTTTCCTTACTTACTAGACACAAAATTGGCAACCGTTCAGTTGGTTTCTGAAACAGTATTGTCAAGTAATCTACTGCTATCTGCAATTGATCTTGAAATATGTGTTTTAAAAACATTTCAACAGCATCATAGCGACCTTCATCAGGTACAACGGTTAGTGGTTCGTATTGATTATAGAATCCCTTAAACGAACGCATATATTTTAAATGATCTGGTATGTTGCAGAAACCATCATATTTTGGCATTTTTTCAAATAACTGAATCCACTTTCTTCCATAATCTTGTTTTATGACGTCAAGTGACCAGGGACATAAGCATTCAACAAAGTCTCCAGATAATAAGGGCTTTTGAATTTTTTTATAATAGGAGGTCCTAACCCTTATAAAAGGGAAGTCGGAATTTTCATTCATGAAGTTTAAATTATTGCATTAAAGAATTGAAAATCTTATCTTTGGACTGAGCAGTCAAATAGATTTTCCTTGATTAAATAAAGTGAATATTACCGTATTCACTTTATTTTTTTCCCGCCAAGTAGTTAAACGCATCTTTTGTGGAATCTGATTCACATTTATGACTATTATGCAGCAGCCAATTATCAATCTTCTTTCTTTCGAAAAATAGTTTATTTCCACCTCCCTCTGGTTTAGCATAGGGAATGCGAGACGTGTGGACCAATTTATAAATATAACTTTTTGAATACCCCGTGTATTCAACAAGTTCTTCGACATTTAGAATGTCTTTTAACCCAAACATGAATTTTTCAATCCGGTTTAGCTTATGTAATATTAATTCATTTTCCATTTTTACTTTCTTTAATTTGACTTATAGTACCAAAGAAAAGCAATAGAAAACTCCCTATCCATAGGGAAATAGAGCAGATACCGTTATCTCTTAAATCTGCTCTATATTTTTGAATTAACCCATTTAGAAAAGCTATTATCCATTTTATCTTCCAAAAGTACTTTCCCATCTTTTGTGAAGGATCGGCAGACAAATTTTATAAACCGTTTTCTTCTGAAAGTGCTATAATGTATAATTCGGCTATCCTAATCATAAAGCAAGTCAAATATGGATTGTTGATTTATCCCTTTTGTCCTTACTATTTTGTGGACCCAGTTTATTCTCTCGTCACCTTTTTGCTCAAATATTATAATAGAGTTGAACGTATCGAATGTACAATCAATTTTTTTCTCTTCTAAAAGTTCGCAGTAAACCATGTAAAGATCAATATGTATTCCTACTTGAAATGAAAGCGATGCTGGCCTTTCATTACTAATTATGTATGTGGTACCATCATCAGGACGAAATCCTGCTTGGAACATCTTATAGCTTTTAATTTCGCTAAATATCTGACCTCGTATGTAACGACTTAATGGACCGTTTAATTCTTTTTTCAAAAAAGATATCGAAGATATTTCTTCTTTTATGATCTTACGAATTTCTTCTCTTAGTTCTTCTGATGTCATATCGATAATTGGGTTAGTTCAGGGATGATGTGTGCAGACTCTCTCATTTTTTCATCTACAATCTTCGCATAAATTGCGGTAGTTTTTATTTCTTTATGTCCGAGACGCTTCTGCACGGTATACAAGTCTGCTCCGTTTTCTAATAGAAGAACCGCATTGGTATGCCTAGCACTATGAAATGTGATGTGCTTAAAAACCGATGCCCTGTTGCACCACCGCACTATTTCATTATTATAAACAGCACTATATTTTAATCCAATAAAAACACGGTCGCTATTTCCATGACGGGCACCTAGTAAATCCCTAGCCTGCTTAGATATGTACAAGTACTCCACACCATCTGTTTTTTCTTGCCTAAAATTAACTCGAAAAAGATTTGGTCCTTCATCACGAACCTCCGACCACATTAGTGTATTGCAATCAGACCATCTCAATCCGGTTAAGCATGAAAATATAAAGGCACTTTTTAGTATTGGATATTTACATGGAGTGTTAACCAGATTCTGAAGCTCATTGAATGTCAAATATTCTCTTTGGCTTTCAGCTTGCTCAAAGCCCTTTACTTTATTAGCATAATTTACAGCTAGATAGCCTTCATCAAATGCACTGCGTAAACAAGCTTTGAACTTATTATAGTAAGTATATTTAGAATTTGCGGACAAAAGGAGCTTGCTCTTAGTTCGAGCTTCAACATTAAAATAATACCGTACCCTCTTAATAAAATCATCGTTAATTTCATCGAATATAAGATTGGGACTAATGACATTCTTTAGGTGGATGTAGGCAGAAGTCCAGGTGCCATAGTTCTTCACTGAATTGACTTTGTCGTCTGTCTGCTCTTTAAAGTAATCTAGAAAAGGTCTCTTGGCTTTAATATTATTCTTAATCCCATATTTACCTTGAGCAAAATTTGCTTTTCGAATTGCAAAAACGTCTTCAGCAAAAGCAAGGTTTTCTTTGTTGTTTTTCTTTTCACTAGCAGTTTTAGGATCTAGATATTGGTAACGTTTGAGATATTCGAATTCTCTAATATGTATGCGTTTACCATTTTCATCTATGGTAGAGCCCTTGTAACACTCGATATAAAGGCTTGCCATACCATTTTTTAGTTTCTTTTCCTTAAGTGTTATTTTCATCTTTTGTTTATAGGTGTACATTTGTACATCTATTTTGTTAAGAGATGTACATTAAGTGTAACGAATATAGCAATAAGGTATAATAAAGAAAAGAACTATTTGACTTAAATACTTGATAGTCAAATAAAAGAAACTAAAGAAAACTAAAAGAAATGGTATTTATTTCCCAATACAAAACTTGGTAAAAATATTCTCCAGTAAGTCGTCGGTAGTAACTGTACCCGTAATTTCCCCCAGATAGTGTAAAGCTTGTTTAATATCCATCGCTAAAAAGTCAGACGTAACCGGATTATCTACATTAGCCAGTACACGTTGCAAAGCATTTTCGGTTTGTTTTAAAGCTTCTACATGGCGGATATTAGTCACTAAAGTTTCACTCGTGTTAATATGATGCAGATTAACCTGCTCCAACAAGGTGTTTTTCAACTCGTCTATTCCTTGCTTTTCTTTAGCTGAAATGAAAACAACATTTATATCTCCATAGGCTTTTCGTTGATCAGGGATGATTAAATCTGCTTTATTAACCAGAACCAGATAGGGAATTTCCAATTGGCTGAGTCCCCTCACCTGCTCCTCAATTTCAGCGATGCTTTGGGCAGCATCGGCCATATAAATAATCAGCTTCGCCTGCTTCATTTTCTCCAGCGTCCGCTCTACGCCCAAAGCCTCAATGATGTCGGCAGTATCCCGGATGCCGGCGGTATCAATAAAGCGGAAAACAATGCCCCCTATCGTCAGTTCATCTTCAATAGTATCTCGGGTGGTACCTGCGATGTCAGAAACAATAGCCCGTTCTTCATTCAGTAAGGCATTCAAAAGGGTCGATTTACCTACATTAGGTTTGCCGGCAATCACAATCGGAACACCATTTTTGATTACATTCCCCATCTCGAACGAAGAAATCAAGCGCCTCAAAACATGATTGATTTTATTTACTAAATTCGTCAGCTGTTCCCGGTTGGCAAATTCTACATCCTCTTCAGCAAAATCCAGCTCAAGCTCAATCATTGAAGCAAAATGAATCAATTGTTCCCGCAAAGCTTTCAACTCATTGGCAAAACCTCCACGCATCTGTTGCATGGCTACATCATGTGATGCTTTCGAGTTCGAGGCAATCAAATCGGCCACGGCCTCTGCCTGACTGAGATCAAAAGCCCCGTTCAAAAATGCCCGCAAAGTGAATTCGCCAGGTTTGGCTGCTCTTGCACCTTTGGCAATCAACAGATTAATAATTTGCTGAATAATATAATTGGAACCATGGCAGGATATTTCCACCACATTTTCTTTGGTATACGATTTTGGCGCAACAAATAACCCGGCCACCACCTCATCAACAATATGATCGCCATCTTTAATTAAACCAAAATGCAAAGTATGTGAAGCCTGTTCCGCCAGGTTCTTACCGGCAAAAACAGCATTAGTAAGTTCAATAGCATCCGGTCCAGATAAACGGATCACGCCAATGGCGCCCGATCCTGATGGGGTAGATAACGCAATAATGGTATCTTGATTATTCATGTTTCCTTTTTCTAACCGCAAAAATAAGGCTATTTAAATAGGATAACGTGGGTAAAGGGTAATTTTTTCGCATTTCCTCCGGCACTTTCGCTCAATGAACCCAATGCATTCTTCGGAAAATATTAAACAGGTCCAAGTTTGCAAAACCAGATCAGAAGCATAAATACACTACCTGCATTAAAATATTGATTTATCTCCACACCACATTTTTTTTACTTTAAGAAGCATTTATTTTTAGCCCTTTCGCTAAATTTGAAGATGAAAAACATTGGTGATGCACCGGATGAGGCGCAAAAATTCCCCGAAAACTTCAATCCAAATGGGGACGACCTCACCTCACTGCTCCTCCTGAATGCGCTTCCGCAACAGGTTTGGAAAGCAGACGCTGAGGGCATGATCGATTATGTGAACGATACCATTTGCCGTGATTTCGGCCATGAACAATCCACCATCATCCAAAGCGGTTGGGAATCCTTTCTACATCCCGAAGATCTTTCCGAAAGCTTACATATTTGGCACGAATCGCTCAAAACAGAAAAAGAATATACCACAGAGTTCCGGTTGCGATTTGCCGACGGCCACTATTATTGGCACCTGGCAAGGGCCGTACTGGTAAAACGCGAAGGTAAACCCAACTTTTGGGTGGGAACCAATACCAATATACAAGACCACAAAAACATCGAATTCCGTAAGGATGAATTTATTTCCATTGCTAGCCACGAACTCAAAACGCCGCTCACTTCCATAAAAGGCTATAACCAGATGTTGCTTCGCAAAGTGGAAGACGAAGCCATTAAAGCCTACCTTTTGCGTACGGAAGGCCAGTTGAGCAGGCTCGAAAAATTGATTAAAGATCTCCTGGATGTGAGTAAAATCAATGCGGGAAAAATGCTCTTGAACATCGAAAGTTTCAACTTTTCGCTGATGTTACAGGAAGCCATCACCGCAATGCAGCAACTTTCGCCCAATCACCAGATCATCCTGGATAACCAGCTCGATCTTCAGTTTGAGGGCGATCATTACCGCTTAGAACAAGTGGTGCAAAATTTCCTCTCCAACGCGGTAAAATATTCGCCTGATGCAGATCGCGTGGTGGTTACCACGGCCTTAAAGGATGGAAATGTGATCGTTTCCGTAACGGATTTTGGGATAGGCATCGAAACAGTGCATCTGGGTAAATTATTCGATCGTTATTATCGGGCTGACAATTCTTCTGCCCGTTTCGATGGTTTGGGTTTAGGCCTTTTTATTTCTGCAGAAATCATCAAACGTCATGGTGGAAGTTTTTGGATAGAAAGCGAGCTAGGGAAGGGTTCCGTTTTCTCCTTTAAATTACCTTTAGACCCTAGCCGACCGATTGTGCCCGAAATGAGAACTACAGATCATTATAAAGATCGATACCTGACCATCTCCTGCCCCGAAAATGATGACATCATGTACGTGGAATGGGTGGGCCATCAAGACATGCGATCTGTTAAACATGGAGGCGCATTAATGATTGAATATTTAAAAGCGAATCCTCGTTCAAAAGTATTTAACGACAATCGCCTCGTTTTAGGAACCTGGTCTGAGGCATCTGATTGGGCCGCAGAAACCTGGCTGCCATTAATGGAACTAGCAGGCCTGCAATTCTTCGCTTGGATTTTCTCAGCCAGTGTATTTAGCCAATTATCAGCACAAAAAAGTGTCGATAACGAAGAAAAAACTTCACAAATTGAATTCTTCCATTCTGCAGATGAAGCAATGGTTTGGTTAAGGAAATGTGGGTACAGTTTAGAACATTAACCACAGAGGAAACTCAGATTTCACAAAAAAAAACACAGAGAACTGATCACACTAAACAAGATTCTCTGTGCTTTTTATTTATATTAGGAAAGAGTAATTAAAAACATTGAGCATTCGCATTTCTTAATAGGATTATAACAAACATAACAACCCTATTGCACACCGCCCTTTCCATCATGCTATGCTTCCCCTTTCAGGGGGAAGGTGCCCGCAGGGCAGATGGGGGCTAATTCCAGCCTCCGCCTAAACTTCTATACAAACCCACCACGGCATTTAACTGCTCTGTTTTAATGGTGGTCAACTCCAGTTCGCTTTGCAACAAATTTCCCTGGGCAGTAATTACCTCCAGGTAGTTGGCCATACCGCTTTTAAACAATAAGCTTGCATTTTTCGAAGCCTGCTGTAGCGTTTGTGCCCTCTTGGCAGCAATGCTGTATTGTGTTTTTAACTTTTCTACTTTTGTTAACTCATCAGAAACCTCACCTACCGCATTAATCACCGACTGGCGGAATTGAATAACCGTTTTTTCGCGGTCAATCTTTGCCAGTGCCAGGTTAGATTTCAGCTGTCCCCGTTGGAAAATCGGCTGCGTAATTCCTCCGGAAACTAACCCGAATAATGATGCCGGCATGCTAAACCAGTTGCTTGCTTTGAAAGAATTAACCCCACCACTTGCGCTGATCACTAAAGAAGGATATAAACTTGCAGTAGCCACCCCAACCTTGGCATTGGCTACATTCAGCGCCAGCTCTGCAGATTTAATATCGGGTCTGCGACTTAACAGTGAGGAAGGAAAGCCCGCATTCAAATCCTGTGGAATAGCCATTTTATCCAAACGGCTCGTACGATCTATTGCCTTTGGCAAGATGCCGATTAAAACACTCAGCGCATTCTCCTGTAAAGTAACATTTTGCTCCAATCTTGGAATCAGTTGCGCTGCATTTAACTGCTGCGCCTCTGCCTGCTGAATAGCAAGCGAAGTAACTTGCCCGGCATCAAACTGTAAATTGATAATCCGCAAAGTGCTATCGTTTAGCTTTAAATTTTTCCTGGCGATTTCCAGTTGCGCATCCAACATCAACAAATTATAATAGCCTTGTGCAACATTGGCTACCAATCTGGTTTGAACTGCTTTACGGGCTTCTTCGGTTTGCAAAAAACTGGCTAAAGCGCCAGCTTTTTGATTGCGGATTTTACCCCAGATATCGGCTTCCCAAAGTACGCCAAGGTTGGCCGTATAGTCTTCAATATGAGTTGAGCCAGTAAACTGGTTCAAACTTAAGCCGTTCAAACTATTATCAGATGGGCGGCTGGAACTCGCGGCAACCTGCAACTTCAATTCTGGTAAATAACCCAACTTCGACTGTTTGAACAAAACTTCTGCAGCATCGATGTTTTTCAAAGCAAGTTGCATATCAACATTTTTAACCAAAGCGGTATCAATTAAATTTTGAACCGTAAGGTCGTTGATGAAGTTTTTTAAAGGCAAATCTCCAACACTCGAAGAGTCTTTTTGTATGGCGTTTCTAAATAACCCCGGCACAAGATTTGGCAAGGATACATCTTTGGAAACTGAACATCCGCTCCAGATTAAAGCAAGGAGCAGGATGGTAAGAATATTAAACCGTTTCATATAATTCATGATTTATAGGAGCTTCTTCATAATAATGTGGAACCTCCTCTTGTGATTTTTTTGAAAATTTTTCCTGGATGGCCTGGAAGATGACAAAGAGTACAGGAATGATAAACAAACCTAAAAATACCCCCGAAACCATACCTCCGGCAGCCCCGATACTAATCGAATGGTTACCCTGCGCCGATGGGCCAGTTGCCCCCATCATCGGTATCAAACCAACAATGAAAGCCAGGGAAGTCATAATGATCGGACGGAGCCTCGATTTTGCAGCCTCTAAAGCCGCAGCCACCAAGGGCTGTCCTGCCCTCCTTCGTTGAACACCAAACTCCACAATTAAAATTGCATTTTTGGCGAGCAATCCAATCAACATAATCAATGCTACCTGTACATAAATGTTATTTTGGATTCCCGTTAAACCAATCGCAACAAATACCCCGAATATTCCGGCAGGAATAGATAAAATTACCGCCAATGGTAAGATATAACTCTCATACTGTGCCGAAAGCAGGAAGTAAATAAATACCAGACACAGTAAGAATATCACGGTAGATTGTCCGCCTGAAGAAATCTCTTCACGGGTTTGTCCTGAAAATTCGTAGCTGTAACCGGCAGGCAATTGTTTCTCCGCAACTTCTTCAATGGCTTTAATTGCTTGTCCTGAACTATAGCCTGGTTTTGGAATGGCATTGATAGAGATAGAGTTGAACAAATTATATCTCGACGCGGTTTCAGAACCATAAATACGGCTCAATTTCACCAGCGTGTTAATCGGTACCATTTCGCCCCGGTTACTTTTCACAAATACCCTGTCAATGGTCGATGGGTCTGCCCTGTCCTGAACATCAGCCTGAACAACAACACGATAATATTTACCAAAGCGGTTAAAGTCTGAAGCCTGTGCACTACCGAAATAGGTTTGCATCGTTTGCAGAATATCTTTCACATTCACGCCCAGCTGATCGGCTTTTTCATCATTAATATCCAGTTGTAATTGTGGATAATCTGCCTTAAAACTCGTAAAAGCTACCGCAATCTCCGGACGTTTCATCAACTCGCCAATAAACTCTTGCGAAATGCCACTAAACTTATCCAGTTTACCACCTGTTTTATCCTGAAGCACCATATCCAGCGCTTCCACATTACTAAATCCTGGTACAGTTGGGAAACTGAATACAAAGAAACTTCCACCAGAGATGGCACCTAATTGACCACGAACCTGGTTCATAATCTCTTCAATATTTTTTACAGCACCCCGTTCTTCATTTGGTTTCAAGAGTACAAACACTACAGCCGATGATGGACTGGTAGAATTGGTTAAAAGGTTGAAGCCGGAAATGGCGGTAACATCTCTTGAGGCATCAAGCTTGCTCAACAAATCCTCTGCTTGTGTCATTACTTTCTGCGTTCCATCCAATGAAGTTCCCGAAGGCGTGTTTACTGCAATGGCAATAAAACCTTGATCTTCGGTTGGAATAAAGCCCGCAGGAGTAGTTTTAACCATAAAAACCGTCGCCAATGTAATTAACGCTAAACCACCCATGCTCAACCATTTGTGTCGAACCAAAAACTTTAATCCGCCAACGTAACGGTTAGTTAAGGAGTTAAAACTGTGGTTAAACCCGTTGAAAAACCTTTGCTTGAAGTTTGGTTTAACAGCTGGCTTGTCACTAGGTGTGGAATGATTGTCTTTTAGAAACAAGGCCGCTAGTGCCGGACTTAAAGTCAACGCATTTACTGCAGAAATTACAATGGCGATGGCCATGGTAAAGGCAAACTGCCTGTAAAATACGCCTGTTGAACCTTCCATAAAACCGACAGGTAGAAATACCGCAGCCATAACCAAAGTAATGGAAATGATGGCACCGGTAATTTCATGCATCGCTTCATGGGTTGCCGCTTTCGGACCTAAATGCTTGTGCTCCATCTTCGCATGCACTGCTTCCACCACGACAATCGCATCATCAACCACAATACCAATGGCCAGAATGAGGGCGAAAAGTGTTAACAGATTGATGGAGAATCCAAACAACTGCATAAAAAAGAAAGTACCTAAAATGGCTACTGGAACAGCAATAGCTGGGATCAGGGTTGAGCGGAAATCTTGCAGAAACAGGAATACCACGATAAATACCAATATAAAGGCTTCAACAAGAGTATGCTCTACCTGCTCAATAGATTGATCTAAAGAAACTTTTGTACTGTAGAAAATATTCTTTTTAATTCCGGCTGGAAAACTTTTTTCCTGTTTATCCATCAGCTTGTTAATCGCAACCTGAATATCGTTCGAGTTGGACCCCGCCAACTGGATAATGCCCATTACGATCGCTTTTTTACCGTTGATGCGGGTAATACTGTTGTAAGAATAAGCCCCAAGTTCTATCCTCGCTACATCTTTCAGGTGCAAAACAGAACCATCGGCATTTGCACGTATAGCTATATTTTCATATTCTTCGGGTTTAGTTAGTTTACCTTTATACTTAATTACATACTCGAAAACCTCTTTACTTTTTTCGCCAAATTTACCTGGAGCTGCCTCCAAACTTTTATCCTGAATGGCTTTCATGATTTCATTTGGCGTAACCTGGTAAGTAGCCATTTGGGTTGGATTTAACCAAACCCGCATCGAATAATCTTTTACTCCACCAAAAATAGCGGCCGAACCTACTCCAGGGATACGTTTGATCTCCGGGATGATGTTGATTTGGGCATAGTTGGCAATGAAAGTCTGATCATATTTCTTCTCATCATCGGTGTATAAACCAATGGCCATGATGAAACTGTTTTGCTGTTTTGCCGTGGTTACCCCTTGTTGTACCACTTCGGTCGGCAACTGACTCGTAGCCTGGGCCACACGGTTTTGAACATTTACCGCAGCCTGATCTGCATTTGTACCTAATTTAAAGAAAACGGTAATGGCTAACGAACCATCGTTACTTGCAGTAGAACTCATATAAGTCATGTTTTCTACCCCATTGATGGATTCTTCTAGCGATGGTGCAACCGAACGTAAAACCGTTTCGGCATTCGCACCCGGATATACAGCTGTAACCAAAACCGATGGCGGCGCAATATCAGGGAATTGTTGCAAAGGCAACTTCGTAAGACCAAGTACACCTAATATCACCAATAAAATGGAGATTACGGTTGCCAGTACCGGCCTTTGTATAAATATCTTGAACATTGTTTTTTATTTATTTTTTGTTCTTATTGTATGCTTTAAGTTTTTTAGTCTCGAAATCAAGGAATTTTCCTCCAAACTCAAGACCTCAAACTCCCAACTATTTCTTTAAGCTCGCTGCTTTATCAGTAGCTTTTTCAGGGGTAATCACCTGTCCTTCCTGCAAACGATCTAAGCCACTTAGCACGATTTGGTCGCCAGATTTTACGCCGTCTTTGATCAGGTAGTTGTTTCCACTTTTACCGATAACAGTGATAGGCATTTTGCTCACCTTGTTGCCTTTGTTCAAAGCGAATACAAAAACTTTATCCTGCATTTCTACAGTAGCCGACTGAGGAATTAGAATGGCATCATCGTGTTTCAAACCAAGGCGAAGTTTGCCTGTATTTCCCGAACGTAAAGTTCCGCTGGCATTTGGAAAACTTGCTCTTAATGTAATTGCACCAGTGTTTTTATCAAACTGACCATCAATCATATCAATCTTTCCTTTGATCGGATAGATAGAATTGTCGGCAAGAACCAACTCAACAGCCGGAAGATGTTTGATTCTATCTGCAGGAGATTTACCTGGATAATTTGTATTGAAACTGTTGAAATCGTTTTCTGCAAGTGCGAAGTAAACATGCACTTCGTGGATATCAGATAATTGAGTTAAAGCAGTTTGATCGGTTGGCGAGACCAAACTTCCTTGCTTTTTAGGTATGCGGCCGATGTAGCCACTAACCGTTGCCTTAACATTGGTATAACCCAGGTTAATTTTGGCTGAAGCGACACTTGCTCTAGCTTGCTCGGCATTTGCCTGGGCAATTTTATAGGCTGTTTTAGCTGTTTTTAACTGAAACTCAGAAACAACCTTATTCTGAACAAGTGGTGTTAGCTTATCAACTTCCAATTGTGCATTAAGAATGGCAGCTTCCGCTGCATGCAAACTTGCTTTTGCATTGTTCAGTGCTTCACGGTATGGGTTTTCATTGATCTTAAAAAGCGTTTGCCCAGCTGAAACAAAGGCTCCTTCGTTAACCAACACGCTTTGTAAATAACCGCTAACTTGTGGTCTAACATCAATATCAACCGCTCCCTGAATAGATGCTGGGTATTCGATGAAAGTTGTTTCTGTGCTTTCATTGACCATACTAACAGGCAAAACAGGCGGTGGTGGTGCAGCTGCAGCTTGGTCAGGCGATGATTTACAACTTACTAAAGCTACAGAGAGTGTAAATAAAATTAACACTGACTTAACATTATTAAACTGTTTAACAGTGTTAAGTAAAATAAATAGGCGATGGATAGCATTCATATGAAATATAATTTATTATGGATTTAAAGTGTATAAATAATCTAACAGTGTTAAATGATAGATTAAAAAATTTTTAACTGTTAATAGATAGCGTGATACCTTTGATGGCGTCTTTTAAAATTTGTTGGTTAAGATCGTCAGTTGTTCTACCATTTGGGCGTACTAGATTGATTGAGATTAACCCGTGAATGATAGACCAGTAGGTATAGTACTTCATGCAGATATCATCTTCAGATACTGGTTTGTTTGTAAATAAAGATTCAATCACATCACCTAGCATGGCAGAAACTTGTTCAGCTTCTTGCATAGAATTTTTCACTGTGCAACAAACCATATCCACACCATACATTAACTGGTAAAATTCTTTGTGTGAAAAAGCAAAGTTCCAATAGGCTACCCACATGGCTTCCATTTTATCTTCAGGCTTTTCGTGATCATCACGGGCTTCACGAATCGCTTTGCCCAAAATCTGATAACCTCTTCTTGTTAATTCCAGCAAAATACCTTCTTTATTTGGAAAATATTCATAAATGATCGGCGCTGTATACTCAATCTGGTCGGCAATTTTACGCATACTTAAAGCCTGCCACCCTTCCGTTTGAACAATGTTCAAGGCTGCATCCAGAATACTGGTTCTGGTTTCTTCTTTTAAACGTAAAATTCTTTCTTTGCTTCCCATGACTGGAATTTATTAAGTGTAAATAATCTAACACCGTTAAGCAAATGTAGAACCATTTCAGAAATTGACAATCATTGAATTGTCAAATGAAATTTGGACATGGTAACTATTACCTGCAGATAGTTTAAACAAGGATTCTAGAAGTAATTAATATTGTAGACAGATTTTGGTGACTCACAAAAATCGTGACAAGCAGACGTTTTTCTTTTTGGAAAGCAACTCATCGTCATTTCGAATGAAGCGCAGCGCAATTGAGAAATCTTTGAATCATGCCAAACTTGCTTTAAAGTTCCTTCACTAGGGTCGAAATGATGACAATGAAAATGAATTTAATACTTTTTTCCATCGGTTGGTGTCTCATCCAATGCTATTAACTTAAGCTATTTATATGTCTGATGCGTTCTGTTTTTTCTTTTTTTAAATGTTATTCTAGGAAAGCTTCTGTCCGGTTTTATAGGTATTTTAGATGATGCTATTAGCTTAATAAGAGATTGAATTATATCTTCCGGGTGTTCTGTATTTAGTATTTGAATAATTGCTTTTCTGACAAACCTGTAAGCATTTTGCCAATTGTATTTATATTTTAGTTTTCGTTTCTTGTTCTTATCGATTTTCTGCTGTGCCTGGATACCAAATAATGCAACCAGATTCATCATGAATACATGGGCTTCAAACTCCTGGAATATTCCATCGGGTTTCCGAGTACCAAACTGTTCTAATTTCATCTTTGGTTTTAATTTCTTAAAACCTTCTTCTACTGGCCATCTCTGCCCATAAAGAGCTTTCATATTCACTGTGCATACATCATTCATGTCTAATAAAGAGGATACGAGAATTTCGATCTCCCCAGTATTTAACTCGATTTTGGTAACCCTGACCGTAATTGTTTTAGTATCTAACCCATGCTTTAAGCAGGATTCCATTTCTTTTGGACTGGGGTGCCACTCTGTTATAAAATCATTTTCGCACTCCTGAACTATCCGTTTTGCAAAACAGGACTGCGCACTGCTTATACGAATACAGAAATCCTGTTTGAGTGTGCAAAGTTTTTTGAAAATATGAAAATATCCGAATCCCCGGTCTAAAATAACTACGGATTTACGGGATGGTAGTTCTTCAAGGCATGCATTAAAAAGTGTTCTCTCTACGTTCTCCATCTTTGATATCCTTTTGGAAAGAATTGCGCCACTAAAAACATCATAAAACATAAAAATCTGTGCCAGGCAACTCTTTATACTTTCACCTTTTTGTGAATATATTCCAAAAAAATCTTTTATCTGTCGGGAAGGTGGTAGCCCAACTGTAGAGCCATCACCGGCAATCAATTGATATCCCCTCCAAAGTTGTGATGGATGATATTTGTGATGATCTGCCAGTATCTCGTTGAGATCCTTGAAAAAAGAAAGGGATATTTTATATCGAGCCTTAGAAAAGGCTGCTCCTGTAACCACTTTTGATGATATACTGGGCAAAATTGTAAAAATGTTGTACTCTACAGATTCTTTAAAAAGATTCAATATTGTAGAAACCACAACTGGAAAGCTTAAACTTCGCTTGCGCGTAAAAAAGATTGGCTCTTTAAGATATTGAGAAAAATTATTTTTATCCTGAATGAAATCAAATGTTTTTTTTAGGAGCCACTTTATGTTGCTCCCTTTTGTGATTTGAAGAAATTATACTCATCTTATTACTGTTGTTTTGATATTCAAATATAGCCATAAATATTTGAATATCAAATACTTATAACGCTAAGTTAATAGCATTGGTGTCTCATCAACCGAAACGATCATAAACACGTGGATGGTAAGATACCAACCACTAAGACAAAGATTTCTCCACTGCGCTCGAAATGATTGTTATGATAAATACAAGTTTTATGCTGCTATTTTATGGTTATTTTTAAAAGGCATCTGGTTTTTGACAACCGCCGCGACCCTAAGCACTATTTTGTTTCTAATTGCATTTAAAATACTCATGCCATGCTTTCCCTCATCCTTTTTTCTGTTGTCGTAGTTTTTGATTTCTAGGTTGTGTTGAATAGCAGATAGGGCGCACAGATGCAACAATCTTTTGAGTTCCTTGTTGGCCATTCTATGAAACCTTGTCTTACCTTTTATGCTTATGCAACTGCTGTGCTCAAACGGCGCTACGCCTGCATAGCAGGCTAGTTGTTTTCCGCTGGGGCTACCTGCAAAGTTAGCCGTGCAACCGATAAGATATACAGCAGTTACATGTCCTATTCCCGGGATGCTGAGCAGCAATTTATAATTGCTTTTGAAAGCTTTGTTCTCTTCAATTATTTTCTTGATTTCGGTCTCAATATTGCTGATGGATTTAGCTATGCCATCAATGGCTGATCTTAGTGATCTCTCAATCAGTTTCTGATGTGGTTTCTCATTTACGTTTCCCAGTTCCTTAATGGAAACCCCCAGGCTTGTGATCTGTTTGAGCAGTTTTGTCCTGGCAGAGATAAAGTCTTTAAGGTGTAGCAGAACGGGGCTCAAAGGCGCTATAGCAGTTAAGGTGTCCGATTCCCTGTAGGCATAATTACATAAACGGAGGCTGTCTATCTTATCATTCTTTCCCCTGGCTATGCCAAAGCTCCACTTGATATGTGCCGCATTGCCAATGTGGATGGGCAGGTGTTTCCTACTGCAGAAAGACCAAATCAGACGGTGATAGATTCCCGTGTTTTCAATGACAACAAGAGACTGCTCATCAAAGGTTACCTTATGGTTTTTAAGCCATTTGTCAAAGGTCTTGGTCCCTGTGGCATTGTTGTCAAAGCGGGCAGTCTCAACGGGCTGCTTTAAATGATTAACCACCGCCATCAGAGAAGCATCAAAGTAGGGTTTCGAAACATCAATACCGATAAAGAATTTTGTGGTGCTAATCATCATGTTATTTTTTATGTTTGTAACGGTTACCTAATTTCCAACCCATCGATCCAAGTCCTTAATAATGGGTACTGCCCTAATTGTTATCTGGTCACCAAGGGAGAAAATCGGTAGCGGATTGCATCATTTCATAGGTATAAAACCTTGACGAACCATTAATGTGCCGCTACCGATTAGGTAATCTTTTAAATATTTTATTCAAAGCTAAACTAATTGTAAAATTCAATTAACCCCTAAATAAGATACTGATACAAATCTAAAGGACGATTTATAAAAAAAAATTCAATATTTTAGTTTTATGATTTACCGCCAGGCAGAAATATCCGATATCGCTAAAATCCAAATCGTTCGACATTCCGTTAAGGAGAACACCTTGTCTGACCCTTTACTCGTCACCGATGCAGATTGTGAGGAATTTTTAACCCAACGTGGCCGAGGATGGGTCTGCGAAATTGATGGAAATATAGTAGGCTTCTCTATCGTTGATTTGAAGGAGAACAATATCTGGGCTTTATTCGTAATGCCAGAATTTGAAGAAAAGGGAATCGGCAAAGCGCTCCATCGATTGATGATGGATTGGTACTTCAACCAAACAAAAAAAATGGTTTGGCTAGGAACCGCACCGAACACCAGAGCCGAAAAGTTTTACGAAAAACAAGGCTGGAAAAATGTCGGGATGGTAAATAAAGGGGAAGTAAAGTTTGAAATGAGTTATGAAGATTGGATAAGATAAAAACACAAAAAGCCGTCAATTCGAATGAAACGCAGCACAATGGAAAAATCTTTGAATCTTGTACCAACTCATCTAAAAGAGTTCTCTGCTACGGTTAAAATGACGATTTATAAAATTTACTCGCACAACTTCATATCCAACTAAGCCCCACCACATCATCTCCGTTTTCTTCAATATAGCCTAAATTTCACGAACAGCTCCTTCTCTTTCAGGAGAGGGCGGGGTGAGGTATTTTCAGTCGATGTTTTTTTCCTTTTAGAATCAACAAAAAAAGCCATTCCGGCCAGGACAAAAAAACAAAAGATCGTAGCGAGACGCTACGACCAGAACTGGGGATTGTTTCGTGCCTCGCAATGACGAAATTTGCTTTACGGTCACGACCTTAAGATTTAAACTTCTTCATAAACTCACTTACATTCTCTTCGATATTCCCATTCTCGATAGCTTTTACGAAAGCGGTACCAATTATTGCCCCATTTGCATAAGAACAGGCTTTATCAAAAGTTTGCTTATCGCTAATCCCAAATCCAATCATGGTTGGATGTTTTAAATTCATATTCTTAATTCTGCTGAAGTAATTTTCCGTGGTATTGCCTACTTCGAGGTTTTTACCAGTTGTTGCTGAAGAAGAAAGCAGGTAAATGAAACCGTTTGTTAAGCCATCAATTTTATGGATACGCTCATCAGCGGTTTGTGGAGTAATCAAAAATACGTTGCTCAGATTGTGTTCTTCGAAACAGCCTTTGTAAAATTCTTCGTATTCTACCATCGGCAAATCGGGTACAATGCAGCCATCTACTCCTACTTCAGCACAAGCTTTACAAAAGTTTTTTACACCGAATTGCAAAACCGGATTTACATATCCCATGAGTAAAACAGGAATAGTTACGCTTTTGCGCAAATCCTTAAGTTGCTCAAAGAGCAGCTTTAAGTTCATGCCTTGATCTAGCGACTTTTTACTACTGGCCTGAATTACCGGACCATCAGCAACAGGATCTGAATATGGGAATCCGATCTCTAGCATATCAGCACCAGATTTTTCTAAAGCTTCAGCAATTTTAATCGTATCGCCAATATTTGGGAAACCAGCGGTATAATAAATTGACAATATATTTTTTTTCTCTTCGAAGAGTTGTTTGATTCTGTTCATTGTTTTCAACTTTTCGTCGTTGCGAGGCACGAAGCAATCCTAAAACGATAGCAAGGTTAATAAATCCAAAGCATTAAGATTGCTTCGTACCTCGCAATGACGACTTATCTTTATAATTTAAAATATTTAATGTAAGTATCTAAGTCCTTATCGCCCCGTCCTGATAAGCAAACCACCACATTTTCGCCACCTTTAAATTCCATTTTTTCTAAATAGGCTAATGCATGTGCGCTTTCTATTGCGGGTATTATTCCCTCCAATTGTGTTAACAACAAGCCAGCATCCAAACTTTCCTCATCGGTAATGGAAACGTATTTCCCGCGGCCAGTTTTGAATAAATGGGCATGTTGCGGACCAATTCCCGGATAATCCAAACCAGCAGAAACCGAATGCGGCTCCACCACCTGTCCATCATCTGTTTGCATTAAAATACTCCGGCTTCCATGTAAAACTCCTTCTTTTCCAAGATAAGTAGTTGCTGCAGAAAAACCACTTGAAACACCTTTTCCAGCCGCTTCAACAGCAATTAATTTCACATTTTCATCTTCCATAAAATGATAAAACATACCCATGGCATTACTTCCACCACCAACACAAGCCAAAACATAATCTGGTTGATCGTTTCCAGTTTGCTCGATCAATTGTTTTTTAGTTTCCTCAGAGATAATAGACTGGAAAATGGCAACCATATCTGGGTAAGGATGTGGCCCAACCACCGAACCGATAATATAATGGGTATCAACCGGATTGTTGATCCAGTCTCGCATCGCCTCGTTAGTGGCATCTTTAAGTGTCTTACTTCCAGAACTTGCCGGTACCACTTTAGCGCCCAACATTTTCATCCGGGCAACGTTTGGTGCCTGCCGCTCAATGTCTACTTCGCCCATATAAATTACACATTCCAAATTACGCAGGGCACATACGGTAGCGGTTGCCACGCCATGCTGACCAGCACCTGTTTCGGCGATGATTCGCTTTTTTCCAAGCTTTTCTGCCAGAAGAATTTGACCTATTGTGTTGTTGATTTTGTGTGCACCAGTATGATTTAGGTCTTCTCTTTTTAAGAAAATATTCGCCCCATATCTTGCTGATAAACGATTTGCCAAATACAATGGCGAAGGGCGACCTACATAATCCTTCATAAGTTGATGAAATTCCTTTTGAAAATCGGCATCATCAATAATTTTCAAGTAGTTTTGACGCAATTCTTCCACGTTTGGATAGAGCATTTCCGGAATGTATGCTCCACCAAAATCTCCGTAATATCCTTTTTCGTTTACTTTGTATTTCATAATATCTTTAATCAATATTGCGTCGCTTAAAACCGACGGTAGTGAACTTTCAATCTTTTATTTCTTAGCCACTTATTATTCCATTCTGCAAAGCCTTGCCACTCCATCTCCGTTTCACTCTAATCCGGCCTAACAAATTTTCGAAATGCATTATCCAAGCCAAACCTCTAACTTTAATAGTGAGATTTTCAGCCCGTGTTTTTTGTTTCTTTTTGACATCAAAAAGAGAAGAGCCCGTCCGGCTAGGACAAAATATAATCAAATTCTACTCCCTTTCCACTCCAAACGGATAGCATAAGGAAAACTAATGACCGAGTTTTGCAAAAAACTCTCCAATTTTCTGTACATCCTTAACTCCTGCCTCAATTTCAAACCGACTATTAATGTCTAACGCATATAATCTCGAATTCTCAATTTTTGATATCGCTGCTGCATGTTCTAAATCTATTCCTCCACTTAAAAAATAAGGCTTATTTAATTTATAATTCTCCAAAATCTTCCAGTCGAAAGTTTTCCCTGAACCACCATGCGCTTTTGTTTTTGTATCGAACAAAAAGAAATCAACTACATTTTCATAAACATCTAAAACAGAAAAATCAAACTCCTCCTCTACGCCAAAAGCTTTAATTACTTCCAAACTATTAAATGACTGTTTCAATTCGTTACAGTATTCAACCGATTCATTGCCATGTAACTGAACAGCTTTTAACTGATAAAGATTTACTTTTTTCTTAACAACCTCCAAATCTTCGTTTACAAAAACGCCAACAGTTTTAATTTGATGAGGCACATATTTTATCAATTCGGCAGAAACATCAGAAATAAATCTCGGCGACTGATCATAAAATATGAAGCCCAAATAATCTGGTTGTAACGCAGCGACAGAAGCAATGTTCGCTCCAAACTTCATCCCGCAAACCTTTAGCTTTAAACTTCTCATCAAGCTACCAATTTTTTAAAACTTTCCAACGCCTTTTTGCTTACCAATGATTCTTCGGCTTCGTAAAAACAATCTGCAAAGCTGGCGATTGGTTTGATTGTTTTGATGGCTAATGCTGAGTTGCAGAGCACTACATTGTTTTGTACATCAGTAGCCTCACCATTAAGTACATTCATAAATATTTTTGCAGATGATCCTACCGTATCTCCACCCTTGATGTCATTTACTGCAACCTTTTCAAAACCCATATCGCTTAAGGTCAAAATACTTTCACCTTTGTTATTGAAAGTTTTCACATCGCAAGTGAGCGAGATCTCGTCGTATCCCTCAAGCGCATGCACAATCGTGTAATTTTTGGTAGTATCCTGATATAAATAATTATACAAACGGGCAAGTTCCAAACTGAAAACCCCAACCATTTGATATTTTGGTTGTGATGGATTAACCATTGGTCCCAGCATATTAAAGAAGGTTTTGATGCCCAAATCTTTCCGTATCGGTGCCACAATTTTCATTGCCGGGTTAAATAAAGGAGCGTGTAAAAAACATATTCCAGCGGCATCAAGGTTCCGTTTCAAAATATCCTGATCATTGGTAAAATTATAACCCAGATATTCCATTACGTTTGATGAACCACAACCTGAAGAAACGCCATAATTACCATGCTTTGCTACTTTATGTCCTGCACCAGCCACCACGAAAGAGGAAAGGGTGGAAATGTTAAAAGTGTCTTTTCCATCTCCACCGGTACCGCAAAGATCAATTAATTCATAATCAGAAAAATCTGTTTTAATGCCCAAATCCAGCATGGCATCGCGGAAACCCTGAAGCTCATCAACAGTGATATTACGCATGGCATAAGCAGTAATAAAAGCGGCAATTTGCGAAGAATTAAATTCCCCCTGTGTAATGGAAATGAGTATATTTTTTGCCTCTTCCCTACTGAAACTTTTATTTTCGAATAAATGATTTAAGATTTTTTTCATTTTTATTATTTCCCTCGTTCGTCGTTCTGAACTTGGTTCAGAATCATTTTTACCAGATGCCGAAATAAACTCAGCATGACGACAGCCCATAAAAAAAGGATTGCTTTTTGGGCAATCCTTTTCATCGTTTATAAAATATTTTAAAATATATAACAACAGAATTTGCCTAACGAATTTCGTTATGCCACCACCAATTGTTATTTAAGTTTTTAATTATCATGTTTATATAGAACAAATATTGATATACTTTTTTATATTTCCAAAATCTTTTTAACAATCTATGGCATTTTTTAAGCGAAAAGTACAGTTTAATGATGATTTGGGTTTCGGCTCGAGCCCCGTAATCAAAAATCAACGCGTTCTAAATACCGATGGCACTCCGAATATTGAACGTACAGGCTTACCCTGGTTTAAATTTGATGATACGTATACTCGGTTAGTTACCATGAGTTGGCCTCGTTTTTTTCTGGTGATACTCATTGCCTACCTTATTGTAAATACTTTATTCGCTGTTGCTTACAACGTTATTGGAATCGAAAATTTGAATGGAGCAAATGGCAAAACCCTTCGAGATCAATTCTTTGATGCTTTTTTCTTTTCCGCACAAACCATTTCTACCGTTGGTTATGGCCACATTTCTCCGCAAGGTTTTATTACCAGCGTTCTGGCTGCTTTCGAAAGTATGTTGGGCTTGTTGGCTTTCGCACTGGCTACCGGATTGCTCTATGGCCGTTTCAGTAGGCCTACTTCCAAGGTAACTTTTAGTAAAAAAATGGTTATCGCACCTTACCAAAACGGCCTAGGTTTAATGTGTCGGCTTGCCAACCTCAGAAAAAATTCTTTAATAGATGTTGAGGTGGAAATGTTTATGACTTTTAACGAAACCGTTGATGGAAAACTCAAACGTAGCTTTTATCCATTAGAACTGGAGCGCAGTAAAATTGCTTTTCTTTCGTTGAACTGGACTTTGGTACATCCTATAAATGAAGACAGCCCCATTTTCGAAAAAAATTTAGATGAACTAAAATTAGCCGAAGTGGAAATTTTTGTGATTTTAAGGGCATTCGACGATACGTTTGCGCAAACAATCCATACCCGTACCAGCTATCAGGATGAAGATATTGAATGGAATGCAAAATTTAAGATTATGCATTACCACAACGAGGCCGGCAAAACGGTTATGGATTACAGCTTATTTGATCACACAGAAAAGGTAATGGCTGATTAATTATTACCAAACGGGTGGGGCATAAAAGTTTTGCAGGTTTTCGCAATTGTAACCGAATTTGGTAAGTAAAGAAACCGCATCCCCAATTTTATCAACACTTGAATCTATTCTAAGGATTTTATCAGCGTCTAATAGATCAACACTCCAGGTTGCTCCAGAAAGTAAGTTGTTTAAATGCTGGGCGATTTTATTGAGTTCAACTCCTGTTTGAATATTCGTTTTAAAAATCGAGATCATAGGGTAATTTCTTAAGTAAAATTTTAGGTTTTCAGGAGTAGAGACGAATGAAAATTAGAATTACTTTAAAATAAATGTAAATAATTTCAATTTGTTGATTCCATGGCACTTAAAATTAATCTCGCAAAGAATGTAGCATTCACACGACAGTGATCGTTTTGATTATGAATTAAACCTAAAATCATGAAGTCTAAATTTTTCTCAATCACTATATTACCCATCGCAGCTTTCATCTTAACGTTATCTATATTTTTCTGTGGCTGCAAAAAGGATCAGTTAACAATAAATGAAGAGAAGCGGTTTGCGGAAGTGGGTTTCAAACCTGACCCTTCAAATCCTTATGATGGAGGCTGGGGAGTAACATTAAAACCTGATGGTGTAGTTGATATTGCAACAGGTGGGGATATAATTTATAGGGGAACGTATAAGATTAACGGCAAAAATTTAAAGGTTAGCACGGATCAGATGAAGTTCGATTTTGAAATTCTGTCTGATACTGAAATAAAGGAAAAGCAATATGGTACAATACTGAGATTAATACCTTAATTTTCCTTGACAAGGTACCTTTGGACGTGAATAGCTGTACAATCGGATTAGTACTAAACCTGATTGAAGTGAACATGAATCCCGATTCTTCTATCGGGAAAATAAAACGGAAAGCGGGACTAACATTAAAATTATATAAGGTTTTGCTTTCCAAGTCGGAAAAAGCTTTCTCTCGAAGATTTAAACTAATTCTCTCAAATTAAATGACTTAAAATTTGCGTAAATCCTCTCAATCTGCGGGAAAATATGAGCACTTATGGAAAATAACCTTACACATTGCTCGAAAGTATTTTAGAAACTCACTGCCGAAATATTCTGTGTAAAACTAAAGCGTTTCTCTACAGTAAAAATATTTTTAATATGGATTAATTCTCGATTTAAAATTACATTTTTGCAAAAATTATTTAAAAGTAAATGCAGAGTTACTCAGAATTTCTCGATCTAAGCGTTGGCTTTCCACAAGAAGGCTTTGATGTGATAGATGATGAATTATATTTTCAGGATTTAAACCTGATGGAAATGATTGAAACCTACGGTACTCCCCTACGTTTCACCTACTTACCAATGGTAACTAAGAAGATTCAGCAAGCGAAAATTCTTTTCCAAACTGCCATTTTAAAAAACAATTATCGCGGCGATTACAAGTATTGCTACTGTACAAAAAGTTCGCATTTCCGCCACATTGTAGAGGAGGCATTGAAGAATAATATTCACCTTGAAACTTCATCTGCATTTGATATGCCTATGGTTGATGCTTTGGAGAAAAAAGGTCATTTAACTAAGGATACAACCATTATTTGCAACGGTTTTAAAACTTACCAGTACAAGCAATATATTATTGATATGTTGCATGATGGTTATACCAATATCATCCCCGTTCTAGATAATAAGGAGGAATTTAACCTATTTGATGATGAGGTTGACATTGATACCCCATGTAATCTTGGTATCCGTATAGCAGCTGAAGAGCAGCCTGATTCGCAGTTTTATACTTCGCGTTTAGGGGTGCGGATGGAAGATATTATCGATTTTTACAACAACAAAATCGTTCATAATCCTAATTTCCGTGTGAAGTTGTTGCACTTCTTCATTAATTCGGGTATCACGGATTCGCCATATTACTGGAACGAACTAGAGAAGTATGTAACGCTTTACTGCAAGTTTAAAAAGATTAATCCTGACTTAGATACCCTGGATATTGGTGGCGGTATGCCATTTAAAGATTCCTTGGTTTTCGATTTCGATTACGAGTACATGGTAAACGAAATTGTAAAAAGGATTAAAGAAATTTGTGCCATTCATGATGTGATGGAACCCGATATTATTACTGAATTTGGTAAATACACGGTTGCAGAAGCATCCGGAATTTTATACAAAGTTTTAGGTAGAAAACAACAAAATGATCGTGAGCGCTGGTTGATGTTGGATGGTTCTTTCATTACCAATTTACCAGATGTTTGGGCATTAAACCAAAAGTACATTTTGCTGCCAATTAACAACTGGGATGCTGAATATGAGCGTGTTAACTTAGGCGGCATCACTTGCGACGGACAGGATTATTATAATCAGGAGGCGCACATGAACAGTGTATTTATGCCGAAAACACGTAAAGTTCAATACCTTGGTTTCTTTCACACCGGAGCTTATCAAGAGGTATTAAGCGGTTACGGCGGTATACATCATTGTTTGTTGCCTAGTCCGAAACATGTGCTTATTCGCAGAAACCGAGATGAAAGCTTCAACTTCGAAGTTTTTGGTGAAGAACAGAATAGCAAGCAGGTTTTGAAGATACTGGGTTATTAAATTTACCGCAACGAACAAAAATTTCTGTAAATGGCACCGAGTTTATACTTGGTGCTTTTTTTGTGTCCTAATATTTTGTATATTTATTTATGAAAAGTGGGGAAAGTAAATTATTGGAAAGAATTACATTCATCCCTGGACTAATGGGCGGAAAGCCAACAATTAGAGGTAATCGATTTACAGTTATCGATATTATCGAACTTTTATCGTCAGGAATGACACACGAACAAATTTTAGAGGAGCATCCCATCCTCGAAGTTGATGACATAAAGGCGGCGTTGCTTTTTAGTGCGAAACAACTTAGGGATGAATACATCTGCGAATGATTGGGAATTCTGTATAGATGAAAATATATCTCCCATAATTTCAAAATGGCTAATGGATGAAATCAAAATCAAATGTATTTCATTTCACTTTCTTAAGCTTGCCAATACATCAGATCTCGAAATCTACCATCTAGCTCAAAATAGAAGTAAGGTAATAATTATTTCAAAGGATATTGATTTTCGTGACCTAGTTGCATGGAAAGGCACTCCACCCAAGTTGATTTTCTTAGCTTTTGGGAATTGTTCCAATAAGGTTCTTTACCAAAAATTAAGAGCTAAAATTTTTGATGCTATCCATCAACTTATCTATGGAGATTTAGATATATTTGAAATAAATAAAGATTAATATGCAATTCGGTAAAGTAGACGACCCTTCGATTATAGATTTCACCCTCCCCGCAGATGCCCCTGAAACAGCAGGAATCTTAGCAACAAATAAACCTCAACAAAATTTTCAGGCTTATGTGGGTTGCGCCAAATGGAATAAAGCAGATTTAAAAGGATTTTATCCGAAGGGAACAAAAGATGAGTTAATCTATTATGCTACACAATTCAATTCGATTGAATTAAACGCCACATTTTATGGAATGCCAAGCAGTGAACAGGTGATTACCTGGAAGGAAAAAACACCTGCTGACTTTAAATTCTTCCCTAAATTAACCAACACGGTGAGTCATTTTAAAAGGCTAATTAACGTTAAAGAACCTGTTGAACAATTCGCTGATGCGATCAGTAACTTTGAAGACAAACTGGGCATGGCTTTTCTTCAACTGCATGATAACTTTAAACCGAAAGACTTCGAGCGACTGAAAATTGTAGTGAAAGAGTTTCCAAAAGTGATTCCGTTAGGTGTTGAAGTGAGAAATGCAGAGTGGTTTTCTAACCCGACTATTGCCGGCGAGTTTGCTACACTTTTCGAAGATAATAAAGTGGCCAATATCATTGTTGATACCGCTGGTAGAAGAGACATGCTGCACATGAGGTTGACAACACCAACCGCTTTTGTACGTTTTGTTGGGGCAAATGATGATGTGATTGACAAAAAACGCTTAGACGACTGGATAGGTAGAATTGTGGAATGGAAAAAGCAGGGGCTTGAAAATCTTTATTTTTTCGTACACCAGAATGTTGAGCTTTCATCACCATTATTTTCAGCTTATTTTACAGAAAAGTTGAATAAAGCTGTCGGAACAGAATTAAAAATTTCGGTAATGGCTAATTCAAATCCTCCATCACTGTTTTAAATGGAAAAACCTCGCTGGTTTTAAAAACCTGCGAGGTTAAATGCGTTTGTATACCGCCTCAATTGCTTTCGCCTCTTCCTCTCCTGGCATAATATTATAAGCAGAAAAAACAATTTCATCTGCACTAACAATTTCCAGTTCTGTACGCCAGCCAAAAAGTTGGTCGCCATATTCGGGGTTTCCCCATGAACCTAAAATAGAAAAGCCTTTTTCTGTCGCTTCACCCGTAGCTTGCATAATCTGTGTACCCATGTGGAAACTATCGATCCAACTGAAGGTAAATTTCTGGTATGGAATATCAAAACCAATAATCATCTTACCTTCCAAAGGCTTTCCGTTTAAACTACTTTGATAATCGTATGAAATGAAACGCCCATCCAAAATCGAAGTTATTTCAGCTTCGGCAGGAGACTCATCTGCTAATACATCGCTTTCGAACCAGGTTTTAGCTGTTCCTTTCCAACTGCCAACAATATCTTTTAGTTTCTGGTGAGCACCATCTTCTAGCGATTGCTCAAATTTACCTTTTGCCATACTCAAACTTAAAAAAATATTATCAGATTGTTAGATTGATTAATTGAAGATATTTTCACTGAAAATTCGGTATTGCTTTTTGATTATTCATAAAATTAGTATCTTGTTTCATGCTAAAAACGCTCGATTTAAGTCAGGTTGTAGTATTAGATATTGAAACAGTTCCTCAATATCCATCCTTCAGTGATGTTCCTCCTCATTTACAAGAGCTTTTGGAGCAGAAAACGCATTTTCAAAGGACAGCTGATCAAAGCGCAGACGAATTTTACGAGCGAGCTGGCATCTTAGCCGAATTTGGAAAGATCATCTGTATCAGTTTAGGGATTTTCAGCTATCAAAAAAAATCGTATTCCTTACGTCTGAAATCATTTTATGGCCACGACGAAAAAGAAATTTTAACAGAATTTTCTAACCTAATTAACAGGCAAGTGCCTACATTGGCATTTTGCGCCCATAACGGAAAAGAATTTGATTATCCTTATATCTGCAGACGACTGCTGATCAACGGCTTAGAAATTCCAACTCAACTAGATATCTCAGGTAAGAAACCCTGGGAAATTAATCACCTGGATACCATGGAAATGTGGAAGTTTGGCGATCATAAACACTTCACTTCGTTGAATTTATTAGCTACAATTTTGAATATTCCATCGCCAAAAGACGACATTGATGGAAGCCAGGTTAGGCAGGTTTATTATGAAGAGCAAAAATTTGGATAGAATTGTAACCTATTGCCAAAAAGATGTAGTGACTACTGCTCAAGTGTTACTAAAATTTAAAGGAATGGATATTATTTCAGCAGAAAACATTACCATTGTATCCTGATGCTAAACGTTGAAAATCTAAATATCGATTTCTACAATCAAGAAGAAAAAACCTGGTTTAAAGCAGTTAAAACAATCAGTTTTAACGTTAAAAAAGGAACTGTTTTGGGTATTGTCGGAGAATCTGGATCGGGCAAATCCGTAACTTCTTTTTCCATTATGCGTTTGCATGATGAACGCTCGGCTAAAATTACCGGCGATATTGATTTTGAAGATATCAGTTTGCTCAACTTAAGTTCAAATGAAATCCGTCAGATAAGGGGAAATCAGATTTCGATGATTTTTCAGGAACCAATGACTTCATTGAATCCTGTTTTTACCTGTGGCGAGCAAGTGGCAGAAGCCATCATACTTCACCAAAAAGTTGATAAACAAACGGCTAAAGAAAAAACTATCGACCTTTTTAATGAGGTTCAATTGCCGCGACCAGAAAAAATATTTGATAGTTACCCGCATCAAATTTCTGGTGGACAAAAACAACGGGTGATGATTGCAATGGCTTTAAGCTGCAACCCAAAACTTTTAATTGCTGATGAACCTACCACTGCCCTCGATGTTACGGTTCAAAAAACCATTCTTCAATTGCTCTTAAAGCTGAAAGAAGAGCGGCACATGGCCATGATTTTTATCTCGCATGATTTAGGTGTGGTAAATGAAATTGCAGATGAGGTTGCTGTAATGTACAAAGGCGAAATAGTCGAGCAAGGGCCAGCAAAATCAATTTTTGAAAATCCTCAACACCCTTACACGAAAGGCTTGCTAGCTTGTCGCCCCTCTCCTAGCTTGCAATTGAAGAAACTGCCGGTTGTAGCCGATTTTTTAACCGGAAAAATTGCCGATGCAAATGCACACCTCAACGCATCTAACCAGTTAACGGAAGAAGAAATTGCCTCACGTAGAGCATTACTTTACGCTAAAAAACCTTTGCTTCAGGTTAAAGAACTTTGCACTTGGTATCCCATTCACAATGGTCTGTTTGGAAAAACCTTCGATTACGTGAAAGCAGTAGACCAGATTAATTTTGAGGTTTTTCCCGGAGAAACTTTAGGCTTGGTCGGAGAATCTGGTTGTGGTAAAACAACTCTTGGCAGGACAATTTTACGATTGATTCAACCTACATCAGGAAGTATCATGTTCAACGGTCAAGATATCACAAAAATCAGCAAATCTGAATTGAGGAAATTAAGAAAAGATATTCAAATTATTTTCCAAGATCCATATGCCTCCTTAAACCCAAAACTTAGCATTGGCCAATCAATTTTAGAGCCCCTGCAAGTACATCGTTTATACAAAAATGATGCAGAAAGAAAGCAAAAAGTGCTGGAACTATTGAACAAGGTAGGTTTAAAAGAGGAGCATTTTAACCGTTATCCCCATGAATTTAGCGGTGGGCAGCGGCAGCGTGTGGTCATTGCCAGAGCTTTGGCTTTAGAACCAAAATTCATTATTTGTGATGAATCCGTTTCGGCATTGGATGTTTCTGTACAAGCGCAAGTACTGAACTTAATTAGAGATCTTCAACGCGAATTCGGTTTGACATACATTTTCATTTCACATGATTTAGCGGTGGTGAAACATATATCAGATCGTATTTTAGTAATGAATAAAGGTAAAATTGAAGAGGAAGGTTTTCCGGAACAAATCTTCTATGCACCAAAGGCAGCATACACCAAAAAACTAATTGAGGCGATACCTGGCTCTTAATGCAGGGCAAACGTATTACAACTGAGCACTACGTATGGATGTACTTAAATAATATCTCTACAACAGCCAAAAGCGCATTGTCCTAGCCATTATTTTGAGGGAAAAACGTTGAAACCAATTTAAAAACCGTTCAAACTGCAGTGTCCAAAATAATTTTCAGCCGTGTGGTGGCATAAAAGCAGAGGGAGGCCTCAAATTATTTTCATTGTGGTTTGACGAATTTTTACCAAAATAATGGCAAGCCTTGATTTTTGCTCGGCTTTTTATCAAGAAAAAGCGGAAGGCCTGTCTGGCCAAGACAAAATTATTTTAATGCATTTGCCTCGGCTCTTTCTTGAAAATGTAATGATGTGAGATAAATAATGGCTATACCGCAACCTTATTAATTCCAGCTATTATGTCTTAAATTTCAGTGTTTATTTACGTCATTCGTCATCCATTTTACACCACACATTAACCATCGTTTATATCTTTTCTGTATCTTCGGTAAATTCAGTTTTAGCGTATGGCAAAGAAGAAATCGGCAAATATAAAATTGGTTCTAAATCAATTGGTTAGTGATGTATTTGAAAAAAACAACAATCAGGTTCTTAACTATAAACAGGTTTCAGCTAAATTAAATCTTAATGATCAGGAATCAAGAGAAACCATCCTGGAAATATTAAAAGAAGGCAAAGGCGCCGGTATTTTCCTTGAACTAGAAAAAGGGAAATTCAAGCTTAAAGATCTTCAGAATTTTATAATCGGAACTGTCGATATGACCGCTGATGGTTCTGCCTATATCGTTCCGGAAGACGAATTTGAGAAAGACGTCTTCGTAGCGCCTAGGAAATTGAAAAATGCGTTGCATGGCGATACCGTCAAAGCCTATGTATTTGCCAAAAAAAGTGGACGAAAAAATGAAGGCGAGGTTGTAGAAATCCTGAAACGGGCCAAGTCAGATTTTACGGGTGTAATTAAAATATCCGATCGATTTGCATTTGTTATCGCTGACGATAAAAAGATGATGCATGACATTTTTGTACCATTGGCTGATACGTTGGATGCAAAAAACGGTCAACGGGTTTTAGTAACCTTGTCTGATTGGCCGGAAAGCGCTAAGAATCCTATTGGTATTGTAAAACATGTATTAGGGAACCAGGGTGAAAACAACACCGAAATGAACGCTATTTTGGCTCAATATGGTTTTCCGTTAGAATTTCCACCAGAGATAGAAAAAGAGGCAAATGCAATCCCCGAGGAAATTCCTGCGGAAGAAATTGCAAAGCGTAAAGATTTTAGAAATATACTTACTTTCACCATCGATCCTGCAGACGCTAAAGATTTCGATGACGCTATTTCCTATCAGAAACTTCCGAATGGAAACCATGAAATTGGGGTTCATATTGCTGATGTTTCTCATTACGTTATTCAGGGAACTGATTTAGATAAAGAAGCCTACAGTCGTGCAACGTCGGTATATTTGGTTGATCGCGTAATCCCAATGTTGCCAGAACGTTTAAGTAACGGCGTTTGCTCGCTTCGTCCAAATGAAGACAAATTGTGTTTTGCTGCAGTGTTTGAACTCGATGAGCAGGCCAATATTCAAGCTGAATGGTACGGGCGGACTATCATTCATTCTGATAGACGTTTTAGCTATGAAGAGGCGCAGGAAGTAATAGAAAATAAAGCTGGTGATTACGCCACAGAAATTTTAAAACTTAACGAGCTTGCTTATATTTTGCGTGATCGTAAATTTAAAAATGGTGCCATCAGTTTCGAAAGTACCGAAGTAAAGTTTAAGCTTGATGAATCTGGCAAACCAATCGGAGTTTATGTAAAAGAGCGGAAAGATGCACACAAATTAATTGAAGATTATATGCTTTTAGCCAACCGAAAAGTGGCAGAATTTGTGGCTAAAAAGCAAAAGGGCGAAAAGAAACTAACTTTCGTTTACCGGGTTCACGATTCGCCAAATATGGAAAACCTCACTTCTTTCGCCACATTTGCATCCCGTTTCGGTTATAAAATCAATACGAAATCGGATAAGGAAATAGCGAAATCGCTCAACCATTTAATGGCTGATGTAGAAGGAAAGAAAGAGCAGAATATATTAACATCATTGGCCATCCGGTCAATGGCGAAAGCAATTTATTCAACTAAAAAGACGAGTCATTATGGCCTGGCTTTTGAATACTACACCCACTTTACCTCACCAATCCGTCGTTACCCCGATGTAATGGCACACAGGCTGCTCCAAACCTATTTAGATGGTGGTAAATCTGCTGATGCAGAATTTTACGAAGTAGCATGTGCTCATTCTTCTGCAATGGAAAAACGTGCTGCTGATGCAGAAAGAGCATCAATTAAATACAAACAAGCCGAATACCTGGAAAACAATATTGGTACTGAATACAAAGGGATTATTTCTGGAGTTACCGAATGGGGTATGTATGTTGAGATCGAAGAAAATAAATGTGAGGGAATGATTCGTTTACGTGATATTTCTGACGATTTTTATGTACTCGATGAGAAAAATTATTGCATTGTTGGCCAAAGAAAAAAGAAAAAATATCAACTTGGTAATGAAGTGATGATTCGGGTAAAGAAAGTCGACCTTTCTAAACGACAAATTGATTTCACCCTTATTCCTGATTAATAATTTAAGACATTCGTGCCCAAAGACACCGTGTTTACGTAAAAGATGCATACAACAGAACAACTACAACAAATCTTAGATACAGCAATAAAAAATTTAAAGTTTCCTGATCAGCCTAAACAGCTTTACGATCCGATAACTTATATCATTAACCTGGGCGGAAAACGAGTTAGGCCACTTCTGGTTTTAATGGCAACCGAACTATTTGGTAAGGATGCTCACGACTCCATCCATGCAGCCATGGCAATTGAAGTTTTTCATAACTTTACGTTGGTGCATGATGACATAATGGATAATGCGCCTCTGCGTCGGGGTAAAGCAACCGTACACGAGAAATGGAGCACCAATACGGCTATTTTAAGTGGAGATGTGATGATGGTTGAGGCAAATAAAAACCTAGCCAAGGTTAATCCAATCTTCCTGAAAGATGTTTTAGATACTTTTAACGCAACGGCTCAAGGCGTTTGCGAAGGACAGCAACTCGATATGGAATTTGAAAGCCGTGATGATGTTAGTATTGAAGAATACATCAATATGATCAGGTTAAAAACGGCAGTTCTGCTGGGTGGCGCTTTAAAGTTAGGTGCGATCATTGCAGGGGCTTCAGAAAAAGATGCTGATTTGATTTACCAGTTTGGAGAAAACATCGGAATTGCTTTTCAATTACAGGATGATATTCTGGATGTTTATGCTGATCCTGAAAAGTTTGGAAAGCAGGTTGGCGGAGACATTATCGCAAACAAAAAAACATTCTTACTACTAAAAGCATTTGAACTGGCAGAAGGCGACATCAAGGAGTCTTTAGATACCTGGACGGGTTATAAAGATTTTGACATTAAGGAAAAAGTCGCAACAGTAACTTCAGTTTACAATACTTTGGATATTCAAAATATTGCTAAACAAACGATGAATAGCTACCTGGACAAGGCATTAAACTTTTTTGAGCAAATTAATGTGAGCACTGAGCAAAAAAACAATCTGCTCACATTAACTAATCAGCTAATGGCTAGAGAATACTAGCACATATAACGTCTTCATTTTGATTATTTAGAAAGGGGTTGTTGCAAAATAATTTATATTTCAATAGAGAAAACGATACTTCATAAATCGTAACTCTCGTGAAAACGGGAATCGTAATGCAAATAGAAGACAGAAATGCTCTTCTATTTTAGTTAGATGCCCAGTCAAGCTGAGGGATAATTTATTTCACAAAAATCAATATAAATAATGTTAAGAACGGTCGTCAATTGTAGCAGATGATAAGTTATACATTTTCCTATAAACAGAAAAAGTCCTGATTTTCATCAGGACTCTTCAAATATCGATTAGTACTAATTAATTATTCTGCAACAGCAGCTTCTTCAGTAGCTTCGTCTTTTTTAACTTTTTTAGCAGGTGCTTTTTTAGCAGCAGCTTCAGCAGGAACTTCTACAGCAGCAGCTTCTTTTTTAACAGCTGGTTTTTTAGTTAATGCTTCTTCTATTTCAGCATCAGAGATAGGAAGAACAGATACATAAGATTTGTTATCTTGTTTCTTTCTGAAAACTACAGTACCATCAATCAAAGCGAATAATGTATGGTCTTTTCCTAAACCAACATTTTTATCTGGATGGTGTTTTGTACCACGTTGACGTACTAAAATGTTTCCAGCGATCGCTAACTGACCACCGAAAATTTTAATACCTAAACGCTTACTATGCGATTCACGTCCGTTTTTCGAACTACCGGCTCCTTTTTTGTGTGCCATGATTTTATATTTTTTAACTCGCTAAAAGCGAATTATTGGTTAACTAATGAATTATAACGTGATATCAGAAATCTGAATCTTTGTGAAAAACTGGCGGTGACCATTTTTCTTTTTGTAACCTTTTCTACGTTTTTTGTGGAAAACGATTACTTTATCACCTTTTAAATGAGATACGATAGTAGCTGAAACTTTAGCACCTTTAACCGCAGGAGCTCCTACAGTGATTGCACCACCATTATCAACCAACAATACATTATCAAATTCAATACTAGCGCCTTCATCTCCTTGCAATCTGTGTACAAAAAGGTGCTGGTCTTTAGCAACTTTAAATTGCTGCCCTGCTATATTTACTATTGCGTACATTGTTTAAATATTAGTTTTTTAATTTTTATTTAACGAGGTGCAAATATAGAACAAATTCAATTAACACACAAACACATATCGAAAATATTTTTAACTATAATCCTACGAAACCAAGATTTATAGGATTACCGGATTTCAAGATCGAATTGTAATATCTTTTTGATACGATTTGGAAAGCAAAACCTGAATATATTAGATTACTCCTGCCCTACTATTTATTCCAAGTCCTCGCTGCGCTTCGGGCTTTTCATTACCATCAGGTTTATTTTACGCAGGCCAGTATTTCAAACTGTTGTTCCCTCCCCCTCGCACTTTACAAACAATTTTATTAAATGCGCTGCTATAGAAAACATGCCTTTGTTTATAAACCGGATTGAACGAAAATACTTTTTAAGTACATTACCTTAAATACTTTTGTCATGCTGAGGCACGAAGCATCTGCAACTTATAAACAGATGCTTCGTGCCAGCATGATAGAAGTTGTTTAAAAGATTGCAGTGAAAGCGGGACTGAATACCGCAGCAAACAACCAAACATTCATTTCCAAATCAAAACGCTTAAACTAAAAACTTGCTATTAGTTAAAAAATGTTAAACTACTTTCTTTATTACGAATATTTCGTAGATTTACGAAAATTAAATAACGAACTTAGCTGCACCAAATTTATGAAAAGCATCCTCATCTACTCAGTGATGGCATTATTTGCCATTTCAACATTTGCTCAAAACCCTGATAAGGCACTTGCCAGAGTGAGATACACCTATACCCACATTCAAGACACCACACAAAAAGACAAGCCGCACAAAGAAAACATGTTGCTGGTTACTGGAAAAAACGCTTCTGTGTATACAAGCTATGATAAACTGAATCAAGCTTTAAATGCGAAAAAGCAAATTGAAGAGCAGATTAAAAACCAAACAGGCAGCAATAGCATGAAAATCGAAATTAAAAGTGAAATGAAATCGCCAACCTCCGCTGTAGATTATTTCTTTTTTGCCAACGAAGGTAAAATGTTTAGCAAAGAAAAACTGCTTAATAATTATTTGATTGAAGAAACGGCGCCACAAATAGGTTGGAAGATAACAAAAGATACCATGAATTTTTCGGGTATCCCTTGCCAAAAAGCCACGGCTAATTTTAAAGGCAGAAATTGGATTGCCTGGTACGCTACCGATATTCCTTTTCAAAGCGGTCCGTGGAAACTAAATGGTTTACCAGGTTTAATAATTGAGGCGTATGATGAAAAGAAAGAAGTAAAATTTGAATTTGCCGGACTTGAAAACGTAATCGCAGATGATGCGAAAAATGCTTCAGATGGAGATCAAAAAATTACCATGCCAAATGGTTCAACAGGAACTCTGCGAATTGCAGGAATAGAAACTAATACCGCTTACTTAGGGTCGGAAATTAGACTGCCTGCCAATGCGATAAAAACAACGCGAAAGGATCTTGATAAACTTAAAGCAGCCCGAGATAAAGACCCTGAAGGCTTTATGCAAGCTCAAATGGCTGCAAATGGCATCCAAGGAACCTTTAAAAGAAGCGTATCTACGCCTATCGGTCAGCCAATAATTAAGCCTGAAATCAATAATCCTATAGAAATTCCTGAGAAAAAATGAGAGCGGTCATTTTGATTACACTGATGTTTTTTTCTGGTGTAGCAGTAGCTTTTGCTCAAAAAATCATCAAAGGAAGTGTGAAAGACTATACAGGCAAGGCTATCGAATCTGTAAATGTGAACCTAAAAGATAATGAAGGAAATATAATTAGTTTTACCAGGACGAATAAAAACGGTGCGTTTAACCTAGTCGTTAAAAATGAGCAGATTATTGGTTATCGCATTGAAGCATCGAGCATCGGCTATAAAAAACAAAGCATTGCTATTAAGGATATTAACAGGAATCAGGATCTGGTTTTACAAGCAAGTGAAACTAATTTAGAAACGGTCATAGTCAAAAATCGTCCCCTGTTAACCACTAAAGGAGATACACTAAACTATAAAACATCCGATTTTGTAGATAAGCAAGACCGTACTATTGGCGATGTACTTAAAAAAATGCCAGGTATTGAAGTGGCAGAAAATGGAAAAATTAGCTATAATGGCAAATCCATCTCTAATTTGTATATAGATGGTGACAACTTGCTTGATGACAAGTATAATATCGGTACGAAAAGCATTCCACAGGGTGCGGTTGATAAAGTACAAGTGATCCAAAATGATCAGCCGATTAAAATGATGCGCAAAAACAATATGAGTGATGATGTTGCACTAAACCTCGTGCTTAAAGATGAGGCGAAACTAAGGGTAATGGGCGACGCTACCATAGGTGCTGGAGCACCAAATCGCTTTGATGAAAACTTAACCGCGATGTTGTTCAACAAAAAATTGAAGTTTATTAACAACATTAAGGGCAACAACATTGGCATTGACCCAGGTATAGATTTAACCTCCCACAATTTTTCTGACTACCAGAAACGTTTAGATAATACTAAACCAAATGGCTTACTATCTACCGGCGTAGCCGGAGTACCTTCATTGCCTCAAAGCAGATATCTGTTCAACAAGGCTGGTGTTGTAAATCTCAATAGTTTATATAAGTTTAATCAGGATTTACAGTTAAGGGCAAACATTTCTTACCTCTACGATGACCATAGGCAACAATACAATAAGTTTTCAGAAACTTATTTAGGAAATCAAATTTTTAGTTACACCGAGTTTCAGAACAATAAGACTAACCCGCAGAAATTAAGAGCGCAGTTTAATTTGAACAAGAACGCAGAAAATGATTACTTTAACAATAATTTCTCTTTAGATTACCTGCCATTTAAAACCACTTCAGCTTTCTCTATCAATAATGTGGCGGCGAAGCAAGATTTATGGCAAAAAACCTTCGATATTTCTAATGAGCTCAATTACCGCAAGAAATTAAAATCCGAAAATATAATTAACCTTTACTCCTATTTAAACAAGACATCGCAACCAGAAACTTTGAATATTTCGCCAGGTTTAAATGCCGACATCCTTAATAATGGTAATAGTTATCTGGGCTTAAATCAATATGTCAAATTGCCCACTTGGTACACTAACAATTACGTTTCATTTGCTTTTGTTAAGGGTGGTTTCGCCCAAACCTTTAAGGTGGGGTTTAATCTTCAGCAGCAAAATTTAGATTCTGAACTTTATCGTATCCAGAAAGATCAAACTTCCGAACTCGTTTCGCAGAATACAGTAAATGATTTAAACTGGTTTAAAGGACGAGCTTACGCTGATGCCACTTACGAATACACCAATGATAAACTAAAAGCAGCATTGACTCTGCCTTTTAGTTATAACCATATCAACTACAACGATCCGGTAAATGCCTTGAATAATAGTTTGACTAAACTTTTTCTAAATCCATCCTTGAATATTAAATACCAAACAGGGATCGAAAACTATGTTTCTGCTAACTACTTCTATAAAAACGATCTCGGTGGAATTGATGACGTGTACCGTGGCACAGTTTTAAAAAACTACCGTTCGTTATTTGCAAATAATGCCCCCATTTCTGAATCAGAAACACATAGCTTTCGCGGCGAGTTTAACTTTAGGAGAGCCATGCAGATGTTTTTCTTTAATACGTCAGCGGGATACAGCAACACTAAACTTAATACTATTTCGTCTTACAGCTTGAGTAATAATATTCAACAGCGAATGGTATTACCGTTACAAAATCATGTAAAAAATCTGTTCGTCACTGCAAACGCAAGCAAATATATTTTCGCTTTGAAAAGCACAGCTAATGCCAGCCTTAACTATTCAGAAAGTAGATATAGCCAACTTCAAAATAATGAACTTTTACCATTCAATACCCAAACAATGTCGTACAAAGCAGGAATTGAAGCTAAGTTGACGAAGTTTATGAACTGGTCGTACAATGCTATTTACTCCGTTACCAATAACAAAGCTGAGGTTGCAAATGCAATCACTACCAATTTTCAGCAATTAAGGCAACAAACATCGCTGGCTATCGCCACCGTTAGTAATGTTTACCTGAATTTATCTGCTGAACATTTATTTACACACCAGGCCAGCCAATCGAATTTGAATTATCTATTTGCCGACGCAAATGTAAAATACAAAATACTGAAGTTTAAAACAGATCTTGAATTTGGGGTAACAAACTTAGCGAACATCAAACAATTCGATGCCATTTACATTTCGGCAAATTCTCTCACCACAGGAACTTATCTTATCCCTGGAAGGGTGGCGATGCTAAAAGCGACATTCAGCTTTTAAATAGATCCAATTGGTTTAAATCGCAAAGATTAACCGTTAGATAAATCGCTATCAAAATTAGCCAAGGAAAAATCACTGAACTAATAGAAGTCCGAAGATTTTTTGGAGCTCGCTAAAAATGATGGTTAGCAAGGAGAATAAATATCAATGGAGATTGTCAAAAAGAAAATTATAAATTGATCTAAAGCATATTGACAGACTCACCATGAAAGAAAATGAGAAAAGTTTATTAAAATTTTATGGCTTAGTTGTAATTTGTATTGCCGGGTTATTCCCCTTCAAAACCTTAATAGCTAAAATATTATTGGGGTCAATACCTTTAAAATCTTCATGAGTAGCTTTGACCCCGTTAATATAATAATCTGTTTCCCCAACAGATTTGGGCGTTATTTCTGTTCCATTTTGATCATTTGCAGCCTTACTGTGGGTTTTTATCAGCAAAACTTTATTAACAGTGGCTTTTATCGGTTTGTAGGTATTCGGTCCATCAACATCTCGCAAAAAAACACCCATTATAGTCGGATCAATTCTTGAGCTATCTTTAAAAGTGAAATGCTGCACCATTGTTTTTGTTTGTGCACCTTTAGCAGATCTCAGATCAATCACTTTTCCAACAAGCTTATCCAACTCGCTTGAAATAGATTGATAGCTCGTATCGGTAGTTTCAAAATGTGTTTTAAAAACGAAGGTCATTTTTTTTACGGAATCAACTCCTTTCTTTAACTCCTGAGTAGATTCAACATCAATCTTTCGTTTGGTTTTCTCTGGCTTCTTGATGATAAATTGAATATTACGCTTTGGCAAAGTACTTTTTATCATTGTAGTTAGCGGTGCCATCGTTTTCTGAACAGCATTCTTATCTATAGTAAAGGCCAGTGTAACGCAAAGTAAAACTGGTAAAACCAATAAATAACGAGAAAGATTAACTTTTGACGAACGTTTAGCATTCATCATCTTAATTCGCCTTTTAAGGTCTGAAAGATTAAAATTATTCACGATGGCAATAGACGGTTGTAAGCTTCCCACATTCAACAAACTATATTGATAAGCTTTTTTATCAATACCTTTTTTCAGTATTTTGGCATCAGTAATGAACTCGATGTTCTCCCTAACAGCCTTTTTCATCAACCAAACACCAGGATTAAACCAGTAAAAAACCACGCAAACTTCTGCAAGAATGATATCCAAAGTGTGCAATTCCTCAACGTGTACTTTTTCATGCTCTAGAATATTGTTTAAATCCTGAGCTTGGTGTAATGCCGGATTGATATAAATTGTTTGCCAAAAAGTAAAGGGACTTACTTGCTCACTCAAAATCCTGACATTAAAATCTCGTACCTTACCAAGTGTAGATTTTTTATGCATCTGACGGAGTGATACAAATTGGATCAATAGCCTTACTGCCATTAACAAAAAACCTATATAAAAAAGCACACTTAAAGAATACCAGAAGACTGAAACTGAATCTTGCTGAATAAGTTGATTGAGATTTTGATTTAATTGTGGAATGAAACCAGGAATTGGTTGTTTTCCGGAAAAGGAATCTGTTAAATTGATAAATGGATAGGCTGATGAAAAAACAATTCCAAAAACAAGAAAAACACGATTTAAGGAATAAAACGTCAATCTTCTAAGCACAAGATAATAGGTAGCCGAAAATAAAATCAGCACCAGATTAGTTTTCAATAGTACAAGGAAAAATTGTGGCATGACATTATTTTTCAGGGTTTTCGATCAAGTTGATAATTTCCTTCAATTCTTCTGCACTTATCTTTTTATCTTTTGCAAAAAAAGCGACCAGCTCTTTATACGAACTTTGAAAATAATTGTTTACAAAACCATTCATGAAGCGCTTTTTGTACTCAACCTCTTTTACTTTTGCGCTGTAACGATTGGCGTTGGCGAAGCGCTCACTAATCAAATAACCCTTTTTCTCCAGATTTTTGATGGTCGACGCTAATGTTGTGTACGGAGGTTTAGGATCAGGCATTGTGTCCATAAAATCTTTGATAAAACCTTTGCCAACTTGCCAAACCGCAAGCATCGCTTCTTCTTCCTGTAATGTTAACTTCTCCATCAATTACGAATATATCGTAAATATACGAAATCATCCTAAAAAGAAAAGACTTAGTTGAAAACCTAACTTTAGGTTCACAATTAAGCCTTTCAATATTTTTCGTGATGAAACTACTTTCCGGATCTTATCTCTGCCTGGTTTAAAGTTTCCTGAATAACTTTACGCATTTGAACGGCAGCATCCAACAACTTTGGGTTTCCATCAAAATCACCATATATCACTACATGTTTCGACTTTTCTTTATAATTGAAGGTGATATCGTAACGTGGAACTGCTTTCGATTTAGCACTTTTTTGACCAATCGTATCAGGAAAATTCCAAAGGCCAATCTCATTCGCCTTTCTATGCATGTACAAAATATCGTCGCTTTTTAAGAAAACTTTCTTGGTTATTACCGAATCTCTATTATTTACATATTGATAAACACCCGTTTTTGAATCATATTTATTTTCAAGGGTATCTTTTAAACCGTAGCAAAATTGCATGGAAACAAAATCAGCCTTGCGAAATGGTGCATTCTGAATAATGGGCTTGTAATAGATATAGCAGTAAATAATCATCGGTACGATGATGGTAATGGCTAAGAATATTTTTTTTCCTCTACTTGACACTTGAGTTAATTATTGAATTTTGAATGACTGAATTATTGGACTATCAAATTTTTAGTTAATCCAAAACGATGCAAAGTTTAAAAAATTTAGTGAACATCGAAACATCCCAAAATCATTTATTAGATACATACTAAACTAAAAACTTCAGCTGGATGACTAGAGCTTGCAATTACGAATCTTTCAACTCCCCTTCCCACTTACTTACTACTGCAGTTGCGATACTGTTACCAACAACATTAGTTGCCGAGCGGCCCATATCCAATAGCGGATCGATACCAATTAAAAGAGCCAAACCTGCCTCTGGAATATTGAAACTGGCAATGGTTCCTGCAATTACTACCAATGAAGCTCTTGGTACACCCGCAATACCTTTACTGGTTAACATTAAAATCAATAACATTGAAATTTGCTGTTCAAAACCTAAATGAATGCCATAAGCTTGCGCTATAAAAAGCGATGCAAAAGTCATGTACATCATGGAGCCATCCAAATTGAACGAATAGCCCAACGGCAATACGAAACTCACAATTTTATCTTTGCAGCCAAAACGTTCTAACAACATCATGGTTTTGGGGTAAGCAGCCTCGCTACTAGCTGTACTGAAAGCCAAAATTGCAGGCTCTTTCATATCGCTTACTAGCTTGAAAACTCGTTTTTTAAGGATTAAAAAGCCGATAAAAATCAGCATTGCCCATAAAATACCTAAACCCAGGTAAAACTCTCCAATAAAAATAGCGTAGGTATTAAGCACATTTAATCCTTGCTTGGCTACTATGGCTGTCATCGCACCAAAAACTGCTAATGGCGCAAAGTTCATCACATAACCCGTCATTTTCAAAATCACATGAGCAATGGCGTCGAATGCTTTAATTACGACCTGTCCTAAGTCGCCAATGGCAGCTGTGGCTACACCAAAAAACAAAGAAAATACAACGATTTGAAGAATTTCATTGGTGGCCATAGATTCTGCAATACTTTTAGGAAAAACGTGGGCGATAAAATCTTTCACGCTCATCGCAGCCTTTTGGATCCCGGTATTTACCATTTGATCCGGCAAGGTTAACTGCATGTGTTTTCCGGGCTCGAACAGGTTTACTAAAATTAATCCAAGTACTAAAGACATTAGCGACATCGCCATGAACCACCCTAAAGTTTTACCGCCAATCCGGCCTACGGCTTTAATATCGCCAACTTTAGCCACACCTACCACCAGAGTTGTAAAAACCAAGGGCGCCACAATCATTTTTATCAAGCGAAGAAAAATATCACTCAAAAGCGTAAAATATTCAAGCTTCTTTTCCCGAATATCTTCATTCTCCTTTTTAATTTGAGCATTCGCTTTTCTTTCGGCTTTAAGCTGGGTAAAAGTTGCAGATGTTGTATCGGTAGTTTTTTTAATGGCTACCTCTATGCTCTTTACCTGCGCATCGGCATTGAGAATTTTCTGATTGTAAACATCAATGGAATTAACGTTCAGAATATAGCCTAATGCAACTCCGGCAATCAGCGCTATAAAAATGAACAGCGTGAGTTTGTTTTTCTTCATGAATATAAAAAGTTTGTGGCTCTGTTAATTTGGTAAAACTACGATATTTACCGTGGCTAACAAATTTTGATCGCCAGGGTGTTTAAAAATTATTTAATTTTCTAATTTCGCTGTAACAAAAAACGCTAACCTCCATCTAAAAAACACCTACAAACCATAAATGGAACAAAAAGACAAGCTATTTAAAGAAATCTTCGATTCGAATTCCAAAAAGATCTTCCATTTATGTTATGGTTACACGGGCGATACCGATGCTGCTAATGATCTTTTACAGGAAACCTTTTTAAAGGTTTGGCAGAATCTGGACAAGTTTAGAAACAAATCATTAATATCAACCTGGATTTATAGAATTGCCGTAAACACTTGCCTTACCTACCTCAGATCGGAAAAAAGACAAGCAAAAGACGAGTTGACAGATAACATTATCGAAAACAAAATTGAAGAGTTTTCAGAAAAAAATGAACAGGTAGCCCTGCTTTATAAATGCATATCGAAGCTTGAGGAAAACGATCGTTTAATTATTACCATGGTGCTTGATGAGCTTCCATACCACGAAATTGCCGACATCTCAGGAATAAGTGAGGGAAATTTGAGGGTTAAAATTCATCGTATTAAACAAAAATTAACAGAACTATATAACCAGTATGCAAGCGTTTGATCAAATACAAGAGTTGTGGCAAAAACACGATGTAGAAGTTAAGGTTTCTGCTGATGAAATGTTACAGCAAGTAAAGAAAGAAGTGAATGGTTTGAAGTTAAAATCTGCTTTAAATATCCTTGGTATGCTTGCATCATTTATTGCAATCGCTGTTTTATGGGTATTCTTTCATTTCGAATCGTGGACCACACATGTAGGAATTAGCATTACTTTGCTAGCGATAGGCGTATATATTTTAATTTTATACCGGGATCATCGGTTAATTTCAAAAAGCGATTATACTCTTCACCCAAATGAATATCTCAGTGATTTAAGAGTATACCAGTTAAATAGATATAAACTGTACAATTCCCTTTATTGGTTTTATACTGTAGCACTCTCACTTGGACTGATTTTCTATTTCATTGAGATACTTGCACACTTAAGTATTACCATGACGATTGTAGCAGTTGGTTTCACATTTCTGTGGATTCTGTTCTGCTCTACAATTCTTAGAAATGCGGTTATAAAACGCGAAAAGGAGCGTATCTCTCTACTAATTGAAAAATTTGAAAGAATAAGTGCACAAATTTCAATGCCATAACATTTTAGGCACGGTTTTTTCAATCCAATTTTGTGATGAAAACACCTCTTGCAATTTTACTGCTTATACTAATACTGCCGTTTACTTTCGGTTTTAAGCAAGATTTTACTCAGCCCGTTCAACTAGATTGGGAAACTTATTTTAAAGGAAAGCCAGATATGCGTTCACCGTTTTTCGCACTCACTGCAATGACATGGAAATACAGTTACGAATCTACCATCTATAGAAATCGAGTGGCTATCAACCTTAAAAATGAAATAAGTATTGATAAAGACCGCTCATGGGTAAAGTGGGATAAAATTAAAGATCCGAATGTGAGTGCCAGCTTGCTTCACCATGAACAAGGACATGTTAATATTCAATATATTTTACTTTCGGAGGCGGAGCGTGTTCTAAAAAACAGAAATTATTCAATAAAAAATTATAAGGCTCAAATTTCTCAGTTAGCGAACGAACTAAGCAATTATTTCGACACCATGCAGCGCAATTATGATGAGGAAACCGAACACGGAAGCAACCATAAGATGCAGGCACGTTGGGATAAAATTATTGAAGATAAGATGGCCGAATCTCGAGCTGCTACCTTAGCCAATGATTCGCGATAATTTTGGAAGGAAGATAATCAATCCCACAACAACTGCCACCAAAGCAGCCATTAACACCGCGGCGGCGGCTAAATCTTTAACAACTTTAATTTTAGGATGATATTCTGGAGAAACAACATCGGCTAATTTTTCTATCGAGGCATTGATTATTTCGGCTACAATTACCGAAATAATGACAGCCAAAATTGCAATCCACTCCGATGCAGAAAGCTGTAGGTAGAACGATAAGCCAATAGCGATTAGCGCTGCAAATAGATGAATTCTGCCATTATGATCATTAATAAAAAATAACCGCAATCCATTAAAAGCATATTTAAAGCTTTTAATTCTATCTATTACTGAGAATTTGCGATTTTCTTGCATTTCGCAATTTACTAAATAGCATAAAAAAATGAGCATTTATCAAAACAAAGCAGCATCTCTGCAAATAGCTAGAGATGCTGCTTTAAAAGGTTCTATAATGATTTTTTTAAAAAACCCTAACTCTTACATTGATTCTGAGATTTTTATTTCTTTGCTTCATTTTTTTCAGCTGGAGCGCCATTATCTAAAATTGTTTTTGTCGTAACACTTCTTTTTCCGCTCGGCGCAACAACTATTGTTGTTAAAACCCGTTTTTCGCCTTGTGGAACACTAACTTTAATTTGCGAAGTGTACAAAAATGCATTTTCCGACGGTCTTGAACCATCTAGTGAATAGTAAATTTTACCGCCAGTAACCGGAACTTTTAAATCAATTGTAAAATCGCCTCCAGTTAAAGGTTTATCACTTTGACCAATAGGTGTTGGCACCCAAAGGTTGATATTCATTTTATCTAAACGAGCTAAATGTTTCGGTAAACGTTCCTCCGAAAAATTCTTTAAGTCCTTGCGTTCAACCGGGCTCCAGGCAATTTCAGATAGTGCCAATAAGCGTGGAAAGGCATGGTTTTCTGCTTTCTCAGGTGTTTTAATATATTCAGTCCACATGTTAGCCTGCACTCCTTTGATGTATTTTCGCTGATCGGCTGTTAAAACTTTCGGAATAGGATCGTAAGCATAAATTTTTTGGTAAGGTGCAAAACCACCGATTGTAACAGGTTCATCAGGAGAATTTGATTGTTTATGGTCGATGTATAGCCCCATAGAACCTGGGGTCATAATTACATCGTGATTTTGTTGAGCCGCGGCAATGCCCCCCGCTTCACCTCTCCAACTCATCACCGTTGCATTTGGCGCTAAACCACCTTCTAAAATTTCATCCCATCCAATAATTGAACGTCCTTTGCCATTTACATGTTTTTCAATCCTTTGAATAAAATAGCTTTGTAATTCGTGTTCATCTTTCAAGCCTTTTTCTTTCATCAAAGCCTGGCAAAATGGCGATTCTTTCCAATACGTTTTCGGCGCTTCATCTCCTCCAATATGGATATATTTAGAAGGAAAAATTGCAATTACCTCATCCAACACATTTTCTAAAAAGGTAAACGTATTATCTGTCGGGGTGAAAATATCATCAAAAACGCCCCAGGTTTGCTGAACTAACTTTCCTTTTCTTGCCCCTGCCCAAGGTGTTTTATCACTTATAAATGTATCACGGTTGGGGAATGTACTTAATTCTGGATAGGCCGCAATTGCTGCTGATGCATGGCCAGGCAATTCGATTTCTGGTATTATGGTGATGTATCGCTCTGCGGCATATTTTACAATATCCTTAGCTTCATCTTGTGTGTAAAAACCCTTTACTTCGGTTAAATAATTGCCATTGCCAGGATAATTGCCAATGATTGTACCAGGTCTGGTAGAACCGATCTGAGTAAGCTTTGGATATTTTTTAATTTCCAACCGCCATCCCTGATCATCAGTTAAATGCCAGTGGAAAGTGTTTATTTTATAGTAAGCCAGCTGATCGATATATTTTTTGATAAATGAAACTGGAAAATAGTGACGGCAAACATCCAGCATGGCGCCACGGTAACCAAAACGAGGGTAATCGTTGATCATCACCGCCGGAATAGTTATTTTGTCCCCGCTTTTCTCTGGTATCATTTGCATGGCAGATTCCACCCCGTAAAATAAACCCGCTCCTTTTCCAGTAATTACAATCTGAGTTGGGCCAACCTTAATTGTATATCCTTCTGCAGGCAATTTATCTGCTCCAGCTGATGTTAGTAAAATACTCTTTTGGTTTGGTTGAGGTAGTTTACTTTCTCGCAATGCGAAACCAGCTCTGTTTACAATGAAGGCATTTAATAAATCGGCCGATTTTGCGCCATCGACACTTTGATTAATTAAAATAGTTGTTTTGTCGAGGATGAAGTTGCCACTCGCTCGGGTAATAGATACTGGTGCAGGAATTATCCCGAGGTTTGGATCGCCCTGCGCAAATGCACTTGTACTGATTAATACTCCAATAAAAATCGATAATGCTTTGTTCATGATTGGTTTTGGTTTAGAAAAATAGTTTTTAAATCTTACCTAAGATATAGATTACGAAAAGAATGTATAGCTCACTTTTTTGTTACAATCTTAATCAAACGTTTGTTTTGCGAAATTTGAGACAAAAAAAATCTCCTCAAAAGTTGAGGAGATTTAAAATATTGTCAAATGAGTTTATGCCTCCACCGGATGTTCTTTAGCAGCAAGATAACGCTCAGCATCTAGGGCAGCCATACAGCCTGAACCCGCAGCGGTTACTGCCTGGCGATAATACATATCTTGAACATCGCCACAAGCGAAAACACCTTCAATATTAGTTAATGTAGAACCTGGTTTAGTTAACAAGTAACCCGTTTCGTCCATTTCCAACTGACCTTTAAAAATATCGGTATTTGGTTTGTGCCCAATGGCAACAAAGAAACCTTCGACAGGAATTTCTGAAGTTACGCTGGTTTGATTATTAAGCACTTTTACAGCGGTTACATTTTTACCATTACCCAAAATTTCTTGAGTTTCGGTATTATAATGTACTACGATATTTGGAGTTGCTAAAACACGACTCACCATTGTTTTTGAAGCTCTAAACTCATCGCGACGCACCAATAGATGGACAGTTTTACAAAGCTTAGCTAAGTAAGTAGCTTCTTCAGCAGCCGTATCTCCGGCGCCTACAATTGCAACATCCTGGCCTTTAAAAAAGAAACCATCGCAAACGGCACAAGCTGAAACCCCAAATCCATTATATTGTTGCTCACTAGGTAAACCCAACCATTTTGCAGTTGCCCCTGTAGCAATAATTACGGTATCGGCAGTGATGGTTTTAATTTCATCAATTACGACCTTGTGTGGAGCAGAAGAAAAATCAACAGAACTTACATAACCGAAACGGATATCAGTACCAAACCGCTCCGCCTGCTTGCGAAAATCTTCCATCATTTCCGGACCCATAATTCCTTGCGGATAGCCAGGGAAATTTTCTACATCAGTGGTTTGAGTTAACTGACCGCCGGCTTGCATACCGGTATACATAATTGGTTTTAAATCTGCTCTAGCTGCGTAAATCGCTGCTGTATATCCTGCCGGACCAGAACCTATAATTAAACACTGAACGTGTTCGTTTTCTTGTGACATTATATGGTGTGTTTGAAATTCATTAATTGTAATGCAAATTTAACGCATTAAATAATCGTTAGCAAATGCGCATTGTCAACATAGTTTACTTATTAACATTGAAAATACCATGCTTCACCCCTCATAAAAGTTATCTTGGAGATAAAAAATTGTATCGATAAAATATACTATTCCATTATTCGAGAGCACATTTTCATCGTGTAAATCTTCGAAAATAATTCGAAAATCTTTATTGATATAATCGTGATTTCTGTTATTTACGAAATTATTGAACAAAAGAAATTTTTTAACAGATGTTAAGTTTGTAAGTTCGTTCGCAATTATAAATTCTTGCTTTACAACTGCGAAAAGCTTTTCATCTATTAATTTAAAACCTAAAAAATTGTAAGCTGTCGCTTGAAAGAAATAATTGTGAATAAATAAACTGTTGAAGTAATCTAACCAATGTTAATAAAAAACAGAGTCGTTCAGCTTAACGACATTGCACTCGTCACCTCGATAAACTCTTTGTTCGGCTCCGGCGCTTATGAACTCTTCTTCTGAAATTTCGTTCGAATAAATGAGATTTTCTCTAATAGCGAAATCAATTAATCTGATTTCTTCTTCACTTTTGAGATACTTTTGTTTTTTAGCTCTGAAGCCTGTCTGCGCATATCTTCTAAGGAAATTTTGCGTTTTTTTGAGTTGGCTTGTTTCGCTAACTGATCCATCGCCGACAATGATATTTCGTAATTCATCGTTAATATTTTTCATTAAAATATGATTTAAAGATACGAAATTTCCCACATATGTAAAATGTTCGTTCAACTACCATCCCTTGTTCTCCCTAATTAATCGAATCACATTTCCACCAAGGATTTTCTTAATTTCACTTTTCGAATAACCATTCTTAATCAGCTCAGCAGTAATTTTAGGATAGTCGGCAACACTATTCATCCCTGAAGGAAAGGATTCTGCCCCATCAAAATCAGCACCTAAACCTACATGATCTACTCCAATTAATTTCACAATATGGTTAATGTGTTTCACCACTAAAGCAATCGGCGGCCGAATAGCTTCGGCATCAGCGCCATGGTTTGAAATTAGCGTATCGATAGCACTGCTCCTTCCATATTTAGCGGAAAGAATTTTTAATTCCTGATCGTATTTTGCTAAAAATAGCTTTTGGTTTTTAGTAAATGTTGAATCTAAAAATCCGCTGTAGAAGTTGATGCAGATTACGCCTCCATTTTTTCCAACAGCCTTAATTTGATCATCTTTCAAATTTCGTGGAACGGGATTTAAACTGTATGCACAACTGTGGGATACAATTACAGGTTTTGAACAGGCTGCAATGGCATCATAGAAAGTTTTTTCGCCTACGTGAGATAAGTCGACCATTACACCAAGTTTATTTAACCTTTTCACTACCTGCTTACCAAAAGCATTCAATCTAGCATTTTTTGGTTTCACTTTTCCAGAAGTTTCTTCGGCTGCTGAGCTTGCCCAAGGTGTACTATTGTTCCATGTTAAGGTTAAATAGGCCATTCCGCGTTTGGCCAGGCTATCGATATAATCTAAACGGTTTTCAATCATGTGCCCGCCTTCCACACCGATCATCGCAGCCATTTTCTGTTGCTTCACCGCTCTGTCCAAATCAGTGGCAGTGTTAACCAATTGAATTTTTTCTGGATATCTTTTAATTAAACTGTATAGCGAATCTATTTCTTGATTAGCGAGTGCATAACCCCCGGTTTCATCACACCAAATAGAAAAAAACTGGACATCCAAACCACCTTCTTTTGCACGGATAAGATCGAAATTCCCTTTCGACTGGAGTTTTCCAATATCAATTCCTGATTTAATTTGATTGAAAAGAATATCACCATGGGTATCAACTACGATAGCTTCCTGGTGAATTTGATTTGAAACTTGTGCCAGGATTTTGCTTTGAAGCAGCACAAAAAAGAGAAAAAAATAAAGGGTTTTCATAAATTAAAATTAAGCATTTGAACTTTTAATCATTCAAATGCCTAATCTTAATTTTGCTATTTAATTTTAGTGACGTAAGCATCATCGCCAGTTACACTTGAATTGCTTTTCCATTTTTATTTGGACTTGATTTATACGCCACGCCCGAATCTGCACCTTGAACCCTAATGGTTCTTACACTTTGCGCCCTCACTTTGATGGCTGCGCCAGTAACCGTTATGGTATTACATGCCCCAATGATGGTTACGTTGATCACTACCTGAAATATTGATATTTTCATTTCCTGTAGCTTCAACTGTTTTGGTGATACCGCTGCCGACAACATTTATCGTTTCCGATGTTTCCTTATTGGTCGTCTGTGCTTGCGAAATTAGAGGCATTGTACATAAAAACGTAAGCACAAATAGCCAAGCAATCTTTCCTAGATTTTTCATATTTGGTTGGATTAAATTCCCTTTAACGTCACCAAATATCATACCATACGAATATTACGTTTGGATCACACCAACATTGAAAGGTTTTGTTATCGGCGACTGATTTGCAGCTTCAATACCCATTGATATCACTTTTCTGGTTTCTAAAGGATCGATAATGCCATCTACCCAAAGTCGGGATGCGGCGTAGTAAGGAGTAGTTTGACTATCATATTTGTCAGTAATTTCTTTCAACATCTCCGCTTCTCGCTCTGGCGTTATCACTTCTCCTTTCGCCTTTAACGAAGCCTCTTGAATTTGCAACAACGTTTTAGCCGCCTGTGCACCGCCCATTACTGCTATTTTAGCCGTCGGCCACGCATAAATTAATCTTGGATCGTAGGCTTTTCCACACATAGCATAATTGCCAGCTCCATAAGAATTGCCCATTACGATAGTGAATTTTGGCACAACTGAATTGGCCACAGCATTTACCATTTTAGCACCGTCTTTAATAATTCCGCCATGCTCTGATCGACTGCCAACCATGAAACCGGTTACATCCTGTAAAAACACCAATGGAATTTTCTTTTGGTTACAATTCATGATAAAACGGCTTGCCTTATCTGCACTGTCAGAATAAATTACGCCCCCAAACTGCATCTCTCCTTTTTTAGATTTAACAACCTTGCGCTGATTGGCCACTATTCCAACTGCCCAACCATCGATACGGCCCAAACCGCAAACGATGCTTTGTCCATAGCCCTGCTTATATTCCTCGAATTCAGAATCATCAACCAAACGGTTAATGATATCCATTATCTCATACTGCTTATCTCTGTTTTCAGGAATAATCCCATACAACTCGTCCTCTTTGGCTTTCGGTTTAGCAGGATTAATCCTATTAAAACCGGCATTTTGGGGTGCACCCAACATGCTCATAATGTTTCGGATACTATCCAAACAGGCCTGATCATTGGGATGTTTGTAATCGGTAACCCCAGAAATTTCGCAGTGTGTGGTCGCACCGCCTAAGGTTTCATTATCAACCTCTTCTCCTATAGCAGATTTAACCAAATAAGATCCGGCCAAAAATACTGATCCGGTTTTATCGACAATCATGGCTTCATCGCTCATAATGGGTAGGTATGCCCCACCGGCCACACAAGCACCCATAATAGCGGAGATTTGTACAATCCCGTCGGCAGACATTATTGCATTATTTCGGAACATTCTCCCGAAGTGTTCCTTATCTGGAAAAATTTCATCTTGCATGGGCAAATACACACCCGCACTATCAACTAAATAAATTACAGGCAAACGATTTTCCATGGCAATTTCCTGAGCCCGAAGATTCTTTTTAGCTGTCATCGGGAACCAGGCGCCGGCTTTAACCGTGGCATCGTTAGCAATAATCATACATTGGCGACCGCTTACATAACCAATACCGCAAACAACCCCCGCAGAAGGACAACCGCCTTGCTCCTGATACATTCCATCAGCAGTGAAAGCGCCAACTTCCAGGAAATCAGAATCTTTATCAATAAGATAAGCAATGCGCTCCCGGGCCAATAACTTCCCTTTCTCTTTTTGTTTAGCCGCGTTTTTTTCGCCACCACCCTGATAAATCTTTTTGAGTTTGGTTTTAAGCTCGTAAACAAGCTGTTTATTTACATCCTCATTTTTGTTGAATTCGATATCCATGGTGGCAATTTAAATTTATTTTCAGAAATATTGAGAAGACTGAAATGGTTTCTAGTCTATCGGGGTGAATATTAAATATGGAGTACAAAGAAAGCATGGAGTGGTACGAAGAAAATATTGACCTTGAAATATAAAACCTCACCCTATTAAAGTAAGTAGTATTTGCTCTTCTATTACAGTCCCTCTCCTTGAAGAGAGGGAAACAAAGACAGTTTTAACCACAGAGTACACGGAGAAAAAATAACAGAGAGAACAGAGAAAATATTTACCTAAATCTGTATTCTCTGTCAAAACTCTGTGTGCTCCGTGGTTTATTCTCAAACAAAGAAATACTCAACCTTGTGTTCTTTGCGAAAACTTTGTGCCCTTTGCGGTTAAATAAATAGACAAAAAAGCATAGAGAAATAGGCGAAGGGGAAATAAAAGCCTCACCCTATTAAAGTCAGTAATAATTGTTCTGGTGTAACAATCCCTCTCCTTTAAGAGGGGGAACAATGGCCTTTGGCAATTGGGCTTTTGTTTTTTGCGAAAAACTTTGCGCCCTTTGTGGTTAAATAAACAGATATCCAATTAAAATAATATTTTTGAATAAATCTCAATAAATGGAACTCACCGTAAATATCCCTGCATTATTATTTCCTGCCATTAGCTTAATCATGTTGGCCTATACCAATCGCTTTTTAGCACTGGCTGCCCTGGTGAGAAGTTTAAAAGCAAAATACGAAGAAAGTGAGAAAAATATCGGTTTGCAAAACCAAATCAAAAATTTGCGCTACCGATTAAAGCTTATTAAAAACATGCAGGCTTTTGGCGTTTTAAGTTTTTGTCTTTGCCTTTTTTGCATGTTCTTTATTTATCTCGAATGGAATATTGTTGCAGAAATTCTTTTTGCTTTAAGCTTGATATTCTTCATGATATCGTTGATCATTTCTTTAATCGAAATCCAAATCAGCACAAAAGCACTTGAACTCGAACTTAGTACCTTGGAAGATTTAGAAAGTGAATCTCTAGGTGGATTTATCAAAAAGAAATTTAAAAAAATTGAATAAGCCAAGGATAAAAAAAAGCTAAGTTAAAATCCTTTTATTACAGCTTAGGCAGTAATAAAATGATACAAGAAAACAACCTCGCCTGTAAAAGCAGGTTTTTTTTGTCCTTCTATTTCCATCTCGATACCCATGTGCACTTTTGTAACCCCTCGCAAATTAACTATTGAAGCTAATTTAGCTTTTAACCGGATTTTACTATTCACCAATACAGGTTGTGCAAATTTTAAACTTTCGATGCCATAGTTAATTTCCATTTTTAAATTTTGAATATCAACAATCTCTTTCCATAGAAATGGGATTAATGAAAGTGTTAAATATCCATGTGCAATGGTACCTCCAAACGGACCTTCGTTCTTTGCTTTCTCCTCATCGGTATGAATCCATTGATAATCTAAGGTAGCATCGGCAAACTTGTTAATTTGCTCTTGGGTAATGGTATGCCAAGAGGATACACCAAGCTCTTTACCTAAATGTTGTTCAAACTCTGCGTGTGAAGTAATAATTTGCATTGGAAAATATTTTAGCCCCGCGTTTTAGCGAGAGCGGTTCAAAATTGTTTAATGTATGTTATAATCTTCTTAAGTTAAGTTTCTGTCTTTAAACCAAACTTCATCCGGAACAGCAGAAAACTCATCCATTTTATTAACCAGAGTTTCTGCGTCTGCTTCGTTAAAAACCAAATCACGGTTTGCTGGTTTTAAAAATCTGCTTTTCACCATCATTTCCATTTGCGCAAATAATGGATCGTAAAAACCACCTACATTTAAAACGCCAATGGGTTTATTGTGTAAGCCTAACTGTAACCAGGTTAAAACTTCAAAAAATTCTTCAAGCGTACCAAATCCACCTGGTAAAATGATAAATCCATCGCTTAAATCAGCCATTTTTTGTTTACGCTGATGCATATTTTCGGTGATAATCATTTCCGTTACGCCTTTGTGTCCAACTTCTTTATCCATCAAAAACTGAGGAATAACGCCAGTAACCGAACCACCTGATTGTAACACATCATCGGCTATTACACCCATTACGCCTACGCTCCCACCACCGTAAACTAACTTAATGTCTTGTTTCACCAAAACATCCGCCAGTTGTTTTATCGCATTCCGCAATTCCGGATCGCCATTAAAGTTTGAGCCACAATACACACAAACTGCTTTAAGCTTATTCATTTGGATTAAAATTTTTCGAAGTTAAGATTTTATCGGCTTTCTGTAAATTTTAATTCTGCACAAGATGGTTAACAATCATTTTTTAAAAGATTTGGAAAGCAGTTGCAGAAGTTTATTTTAAAGTTTGCCCTTCTATCGCTTCAAGTCCTCGCCCCGAAAAAAAATCGGGGCTGTGGGCTTTCCGCTCTATAAGGTTTAGGCACTTTGGCTGGCAAAAGGAACACTGACCAGCGTAAAGTAGACCTGATGGAAGTGAAATACTTTTTGTTGCCCTAACAAAAACCTACGAGGTTTAACTACAAGCATCACAAAAAGATTGAACGTACAGCAGGGTTACCGTAACCGAAAGGTACCGAAGCCTGCTCTCCAAAACAAAAAAAAGCGCCGGACAATGCCGACGCCTTCAATCAAATATAACAGAGAACGTTAGAAGCTATAACGGAAGGTTGCGCCGTAAGTTCTTGGGTCGCCGAGCACCCCAGCGTATAAACCAGAGTTACCTGCCGCAGCCTGCAATTGCTCGAAGTAATTTTTATTAGCAATGTTTCTACTCCACACAAACACAGAAAACTTTTCTGATCTAAACCCTAACCTGGCGTTAAGCAATGAATACCCCTGAACATTTAACACACTTGAAGGTGTTGGATTTGAGGAATAGGTAGAGCGGTAACTTGCATCGCCAGCAATAAAGTAGCGACCAGCTTTAGTAGCCAAATTACCCGGCGTACTCAATTCTGCACCACCAGAAACATTCCATTTGGAGATTCCTGGCAACCTGCCACCAGATGCATCTTTAAATGCAACCTGTGTAGCAACACCATTTATCGTTTCGGTGTGGCCGGTTTCTTCTAAAGGTAGTGGCGCATTGGTAAAACTTACATATTTACCATCCAGGTATGCCAATGCAGCATTTAAAGTTAAAAATCTTTCTAACTGGTAGGTTCCATCAATCTCCAAACCCTTTACATTTACCTTTTCAGCATTCGCTAAATATCCTCTGTTTACCCCTAACTGCGGCGATTGAACGTTGGTTTGATAATCTTTTATGTCGGTGTTGAAAGCGGTTACATTTAAAATTGCACCTTTAAATGGCTTTGTTTTCAGGCCGAGTTCGTAGTGTTCTACATATTCAGGTTTAACTACTGCCAAACTCAAATCGGCCTGACCGTTGGAAGCTGTTGGCAAGCCACCCACATTTACCCCAACTGGTTTGTAAGCGGTAGAAAAAGTTCCATAAACATTTAATTTTGGTGTAGGACGATAGGAAACTGTAATATTTCCAGACAAATTATTGTTATTGGTACTGGTATTAAATTGCTGATTGCTGTAAACTGCTGATTTTAGTGCTAACAAAGCGGCATCAGTTGTTTGCAAACCACCGTAAGTGTTTCTGTCATAATCAACATCTTTTTTATCATAAGTAAACCGAAGGCCTGGTAAAACATGCAGATTTTTAAGCACTTCCCAATCCACCTGACCGAAGACCGCTGCACTAAGCGATTTGATGGTAGAGTTTGTTCTGATGCCAAAACCATCTAACAATCCGGGTGTAGAATATAGTGCCTGTGCGCCTGTATTGGCAGTTTGTACAAATCTCCATTGATCTTTGCCTACCTCTTCAGTTTGCCCTAAGCCTTGTAAATTTTGCCCAAGTAAGAACACCCCTACTACCCCACTTAACTTTTCTGTAATGTTACCTGCATATCTAATTTCTTGCGAATACTGATCGTGACGGGAATTTCCTTGTGATTTAGTAAGGGCTGACAATTCGGAGAAATCTCTATCATTTGTTGGATCCCAGTTCCAGAATCTCCATGCTGTGGTGGAAGTTAAAGTTCCCCCGCCAATTTTATAATCTACGTTTAAGGAAATTCCACCTATCGATTGATTATGTCTCCAAGGAGTATTGGTATTTATTTCTCTTGAAAATGGATCTATTCTGGGTTGTTGGTAGCCTAAATCAGAAACTATTCGGGCGTACTGACGGTAAGCGCTTCTTTCGGTTGGCGTAACACCAGCAATTACCAATGGATAGCCTGCCGGATGCTGAACGCTCACATCTCCACTTAAAAGAATTTTCAACCGATCTGATGGTGTAAAATAAAGCTGACCTTTAAAACCGAGGTTATTTTGTCCGCTGTAACGGCGTTCTTCTCTGGAATTCCAAATCGTACCATCGCGTTGTGTTCCAGAAATGGAGATTTTTGCAGCAAGATTTTTTGCTACACCACCAGAAACTGATGTTTTCGCCTGAATAAAATTATAATTACCCACACTCATTTCCACTTTAGCTGTTGGGGTTTGTGTTGGTTTAGTTGTGGTAATATTAAAAGCACCAGCAGTGGTGTTCTTACCAAACAAAGTGCCCTGCGGACCCCGAATTACTTCAATTTGTTCAATGTCAAGAAAATCTGTTGAAGTTGCAGCCGGACGGGCATGGTAAACACCATCAACATAAAAGCCTACACCGGGGTCGATACCATCGTTCGTTAAGCCAAAAGTTGAACCTAAACCACGAATGTTTAATGTGGTATTACGGGCATTTGAAGCATATAATTGAACTGATGGAACCAACTCTTTTAACCGGTTGACGTTGAAAGCACCTGCATTTTCTGCTGCTTGTCCGCCAATAACCGTAATCGGAATGGGCACATCCTGTAAGACTTCCGAGCGTCTTCTAGAGGTTACTACGATTTCGTCAAGCTGGGTGTCTTCAACCAAAATCAGCTCAATTGGCGTTTCCTGCAGCTGCAAAACTTGAAAATCCTGAGGCTTGTAACCCACATAACTTACCCGGATATAAAATGGAGGTTGTTGTTTGGCATCGATTGTAAAAGCACCATTTGTATCTGTAATGGTGGCAATTTTAGTACCACGTACTGTAATAGTAGCTCCAGGTATTGTAGTACCGTTGCCCCCTTTTACAATTCCTTTTACTGTATTTTGAGCGAGTACAGCGGAAGCTGAAAGTATTAAAGAAAAAATGAGTAGTAAACTTCGTTTCATGATCGTATTAATGTGTTTTGGGTTAGATTTTATCTTTTAGTTATCCTTTCGGAAATAGTTGAATGTGATTTTTTGATGGCTACAACAACAATTGCGTTTAATGTTTTTTGCTTGCTTCATATTAAAATATATAAACCCTATAGATTTAGTCGACAAATATATTAAAAAAATGTATTTACCAAATTTTATTTTGTTTATTTATTTAAGTAGGTGAAGTTTAGGCAAACTGCTTAAAATTTTGTACACTTAGAAATTCAAATCCTATTGTTTTCGCATCCCACAAATCATTTAAATTGTGGGAAAATTTAGTTTATTATCTTTTTTGATAATTATATTAGCATTTGCAAATAATTATTGCTTTGCTCAAGGATCAGCTGCTGGTTGCTTGTATAACAATATAGTTTATACTTCAGCTCACCCAACTTCTGATAGGTTCGACTACGTAGGTCCAAAAACCCAATTATCATCTAATTATTGCTCCTGGGCACCGAGTATTTCATCGCCAATATGCGAAATTTGCATTGGGGGATTTAATACCCCAGGAAACTGTAAAGCTGGTGGATCATACCTCGGCGTCAAAGGCACATTTACGATGGTGGAATGCCCTATTGATAAAAATTACTTCTTCCTTGGCTTTGGAATATTAATTTCGATTATTTCGGTGAGAAAGCTAAATTCAAAGAAGCCGATGTTATCAAAAATCTGAACTTAATCTTAATATTTAGTAGTTTAAGATTGCTTTCCCGAATAGCCGGGACAAGCAATCTATTTAGCTAAGAAAGATGCTTCACCTCGCACAAGCCCGGCTTCGCAATAACGACTCTTCTTGAAAATGTGCACAGCTATTGTAAAAGGCATTTTAATAAGGAAGATTTTTTAACCGAGAAGCCAAGCCGTTTTTCAGGGCTGTGGCAATCTCATCTAAGAAGTTTATCCCGAAGAAAGATTTCTCAATCGCGAAGGGCTTATTTCGAAATGACGGAATGTGCGAAAAAACTAAGCAGCCAACAAACTAACCCCGTACGCAAATATGTTTTTATGAAAAATTAACCCTCGCAATGACTATTAATTTTCAAACAAGCATCAAAAAAAAGCAGGGCTATCATAGACGACGCCCTGCTTTGTATTATGTGTGTGAATTCTTGACTTCCGACTCCGGACTAAAATTACCTCGTATAGTTCGGTGCTTCTTTAGTAATGGTGATATCATGTGGGTGGCTTTCACGCATACCCGCTGCTGTAATTTGAACAAATTGCGCTTCTTGTAAAGCTTCGATACTTGCTGCACCACAGTAACCCATACTGGCACGTAAACCGCCAATGTATTGATACATCACTTCAGCTAAAGTTCCTTTAAATGGTACGCGACCAACAATTCCTTCAGGAACTAGTTTTTTAATATCATCTTCCACATCCTGGAAATAACGATCTTTAGAACCTTGTTCCATTGCTTCGATAGAACCCATTCCACGGTAAGATTTAAACTTACGTCCTTCATAAATAATGGTTTCGCCTGGGCTTTCCTCTACGCCAGCGAATAACGAACCTGCCATTACCGTACTTGCACCAGATGCGATTGCTTTGGCAATATCGCCTGTATGTTTAATTCCACCATCGGCAATAACCGGAACTCCTGTACCTTTTAATGCTTTAGCACATTCATAAACTGCGTATAACTGCGGAACACCAACACCGGCAATAATTCTGGTGGTACAAATAGAACCCGGACCAATACCAACTTTAACAGCATCAGCACCAGCATCCGCTAAGAATTTTGCAGCAGCACCCGTTGCAATGTTACCAACGATCACCTGTAAATCAGGATATTTTGCTTTAACTTCTTTTAGTTTATCCACTACTCCTTTTGAGTGGCCATGAGCCGTATCAATTGTAATCACATCAACGCCGGCGTGAACCAATGCATCAACACGTTGTAAGGTGTCGGCTGTTACGCCAACCGCAGCTCCAACACGTAAGCGGCCGCGATCATCTTTACATGCGGCAGGATAGTTCTTAACTTTCGAAATATCTTTAAAAGTAATTAATCCACTTAAGTAACCATCTTTAGAAACAACAGGTAATTTCTCGATCTTATAATTTTGAAGAATTTCTTCAGCCTGAATCAGATTTGTTCCTTCCGGAGCAGTAATTAGGTTTTCTTTGGTCATCACCTCGACAATTGGTCTTGCCATGTCTTTCTGAAAGCGTAAATCGCGATTGGTAATAATGCCTACCAGTTTATTATCGCTGCTAACTACCGGAATGCCACCAATTTTATGTTCTTTCATGATTTTGAAAGCATCAGCAACTACCGCAGTTTCCAATAACGTAACCGGATCTTGAATCATTCCGCTTTCCGATCTTTTAACTTTTCTCACCTCTTCCGCTTGTCTGTCGATCGTCATGTTTTTGTGCAACATACCGATCCCCCCATTTTGCGCAATGGCAATGGCAAGCTCAGCTTCTGTCACCGTATCCATGGCTGCAGAAATCAATGGAACGTTAAGCTTAATTTTTTTGGTTAAGAAAGTGGCTGTATTAACATCACGAGGCAGAATTTCTGAATATGCGGGTACCAAAAGTACGTCGTCATAAGTCAAACCTGTAGCAATAAATTTTGTGGAGTCGAGTTGCATAGCAAATAAATTACGATTTATTATTTGCCAGGCAAAGATACAAAAAAGCCAGGTAAATCAAAGGGCAAAGATAAAAATGGGTAAATATTGAGCTGAGGTGACAAATGAAATTTTTATGGAGATTTACAGTTTGTTCAATTGCTTTGTTATAATTGCATATTATTCTAAAGCCCCAAATATGATAATAGAAAACACCTATTTTGAAGGAAATGTAAAATCTTTAGGTTATGAAACCGGAGACGGAAAATCAACCGTTGGAGTAATCAACGCCGGTGAATATACATTTGGAACCGCACAGTTAGAAGTAATGCATGTTATTGAGGGAACATTAACTGTACTTTTACCTAACGACACGGAATGGAGAACTTTTGAGAAAGGTTCGCATTTCACTGTTCAGGCTAACTCTTCATTTTCTGTTAAAACGCTTGTTCAAACCGCCTACATTTGTCAGTATCGATAAAAAAAGTAAGTCAGCTAAAAAAATCTGACTTACTTTTTTTTATTATTTCTTCCCGATTACGACCTCGGTAAATTCGCTGGTATTCAAATATTTGTTGGCTAAATCTTTTATTTCTTCGGCAGTTATACTTTTTACTTTTGCGATGTAGCGATCATAATAATCGTAATCTAAACCAAAGAAGTAAATATTCTTAAACTTATCAGCATGAGAAAAAATATTCTCTAAACTGCCCAGCATGGAGCCCAGCATATAGTTTTTCACCAGATTGAGTTCCTCTTCGCCAATCAACTCATTTTTAAGTAAATCAATCTCTTTATAAATTTCCACCAGTGCATCTGCGCAAACCTCAGCGCCAACTTCTGTCGCAATAAAAAAGTAGCCGGCATCCTGTAATGATGATATTCCTGATCCGATGCCATAGGTATAGCCCTTATCTTCCCTAATGTTGTTCATTAAACGAGAACCGAAATATCCACCCAAAACTGTGTTTAAAATCTGCAACCCAGGGAAATCTTCATGCGTACGGTTAACTGCTATTTTACCAATCCGAATGGCCGATTGGATCGCTTCAGGTCTTTCCCGGTAAACCGATTGATTCATTGAAGTCGCAAATGTGAATTTATTCGTAATCGAATCACTTTTCTCCCAAGTGTTCCCAAATTGCTGGTTCAGCAAGTCGAAGCTCGCCTCATCAAACTTTCCAGATACCACTATGGTACAATTATTTGGCGTATATGCCACTTTAAAGTACTCAACCAGATCATCCCTTTTCAGCTCGTCGTAATGTTTTGCCTGGATATCTACACCATAAGCAGTGTCTCCAAATAAGGCATGAGCAAATTCCTTCCGTGACAAAATATCATTCTTCTGCAAGTTTACCTGCATTTTTTGCTTTTGGTTTTGAATATAAATGTCAAGTTCTTTTTGCGGAAATTGACTATCACTCAATACATCTTTAACTATTGGAAGAACCGAAGCCAAGTGCTTGTTTAAGGTATAAAGTGTTACCGTAGATTGATCCTGAGCATATTCGGTTTGGAAAAATGCGCCATAAAAATCAATTTGTTCTGCTATTTCTTTTGATGAAAGCTTGCTGGTTCCGTTATTAAGCATAGCACTTACAGCAATGGCCTGCAATGGTTTTCCCACATTCCAATTCACATTGTTAAATATAAATTCAATGCGTACTAAATCTTGTTCGCCAGAATATACGATGTAAACCGGAACATCATTCTGCAGCTTTTTCTGCTGTGGCTGGATAATATTTATGGTTGATACCTGCTTAAAATCAGGCGCCTGTTGTCTGTTAAGCATTATTTTCTGTTAAATAGTACAAGGTAGATGATGATTCTTTTTTGAAGGTATTATTCGAAATACGTTGGATATCTTCAGCAGTAACTTTTAAAAACTCGCCTGCTTCTTTATTCAATAAAGCTGCATCGCCAAGCAATTCATAGTAAGCAAGATTCATCGCTTTATCCAATAAGCTCATCTCCGAAAACACAAGAACAGATTCGACCTTATTTTTTACTTTAGTAAGTTCGTTATCAGTTACCAGTTCTGCCTTCAACTGATTGAGCTCTTTCCAAATTGCCTGTTCTGCCTGTTCAGTTGTGATGCCTTCAACCAGTTTTCCTTCCACGACAAATAAACCAGGATCAAGACTGCTTGATATATAAGCATTGATATCGCTGAATAACTTTTGCTCTTTTAATAAGCTATTGTACAATCGTGAGGATTGCCCTCGAGACATAATATCTGATAACAAATCGAAAGCATAATAATCTGGATCTAAACGACCAGGCATTTTAAAACCCATATAAATAGCATTCAAAGGCACATTTGCCTTAACGGTTTCAATTCTTTCTTCCCTTTGAGGATCTTCTTGAACTAGGTCACGCTCGTATTTTTCTCCTGCCGGGATGGGCTCAAACCATTTTTCAGCCAGTTTTTTAACACCTTCGGTTTTCACATTTCCACCTACTACTAAAATAGCATTTTGTGGCGTATAATGTTTCTTAAAAAATGCCTTAACATCTTCCATCGTAGCATTTTCGATGTGGGAAAGATCCTTTCCAATCGTTGCCCAACGGTACGAATGTTTTTTATAAGCCAGTGGACGAAGTTTTAACCAAACATCACCATAAGGCTGGTTTAAATAACGCTGTTTAAATTCTTCACTCACTACGTTACGCTGCGTATCTAAGCTCTTTTCTGAAAAAGCCAGGCTTAACATACGGTCGCTTTCCAGCCAAAAAGCTGTTTCAATATTTTCAGCTGGCAAAGTGATGTAATAATTGGTAATGTCGTTACTGGTGAAGGCATTATTTTCACCTCCTACCCTTTGTAAAGGCTCATCATAATTAGGAATATTGATAGAACCCCCGAACATCAAATGCTCAAATAAGTGCGCAAAACCAGTTTTTTCAGGACTTTCATCACGAGCCCCAACATCATATAAAATATTTAGAACTGCCATTGGAGTTGTTGGATCTTCATGAACCAAAACCTTTAATCCATTAGCAAGTGTAAAACGATTAAAATCTACCATATAATTTTTTAGAATCGTAAAGATATACTTTTAGGGTAAAATGTAAGATGGAAAATGTAAGATGGAAGACATAATGTTGAAGGGATTAACGATAGTTTATTTCGACCTTAAAATCTTTGACTAAAGACTGACGACTTTCGACTTTCGACTTAGGACTTTTAACTATCTTTGTGCTATGAATACAGCCGATTTACTGCAAAGGGCCTTGCATTTTGATTTTTTAAGCCAAGAGGAAGGTGTTTTTTTATACCATAATGCCGATACTGCATCGTTGATGTTTGTAGCAAATGAGCTAAGAAAAATTCAAGTTCCGAGTGGTAAGGTTACCTGGCAAATAGACCGCAATGTAAATACTACTAATGTGTGTATTGCTAACTGTAAATTCTGTAATTTCTTTCGCAGACCTGGTCATGAGGAGAGTTACATTACTGACATTGAAACATATAAAATTAAGATTGAAGAAACTTTCCGTTTAGGTGGCGATCAACTGCTTTTGCAAGGTGGGCACCACCCTGATTTAGGATTAGCGTTCTATGCTGATCTTTTCAGAAAGTTAAAAGAATTATACCCTGATTTAAAACTTCATGCATTGGGCCCGCCGGAGATTGCACACGTTGCAAAACTGGAGGGCATTTCACATACCGAAGTTTTGCAAACTTTAAAAGATGCTGGCCTGGACTCACTTCCAGGTGCTGGCGCTGAAATCTTAAACGACCGCGTACGCAGGCTTATTTCTAAAGGAAAATGCGGCGGTCAGGAATGGCTTGATGTGATGAGGGCTTGCCATCAGTTGGATATAACCACATCGGCAACCATGATGTTTGGCCATGTCGAAACCATTGAAGAGCGTTTTGAACATTTGGTTTGGATTCGCCAGGTACAGAGTGAAAAACCTGCTGATGCCAATGGTTTCCTGGCATTCATTCCATGGCCATTTCAGGATGATGGAACTTTATTGAAACGTTTACGCGGAATAAGCAATAACGTAACTGCCGATGAATATATCCGTATGATTGCTTTAAGCAGAATCATGTTGCCAAACGTTAAAAATATTCAGGCAAGTTGGTTAACGGTGGGTAAAGCAACAGCACAACTTTGCTTACATGCTGGCGCAAACGACTTTGGATCAATTATGATTGAAGAAAACGTAGTTTCTGCTGCTGGTGCACCGCATCGTTTTACAGCGAATGGTATTCAACAATCAATAAAAGCAGCAGGCTTCGAACCGCAATTAAGAGGACAAAAATATAATTATCGAGATTTACCAGAACACCTGGAAGAACAGGTAATCACTTACTAGGATGAATTGGCGGATGTGAGGATTAGTAAACGAGCTAATTAGTTGATTTGTATTAATCCATCTTAGAAGACTGGCTCATTAATTGAAGCCTGCTGTACTAAAAATCTGTATTCTATCAAAAACGTAAAGGCGAATGCAGAGATATGGAACTTAATCCATCTTGAGGAAGACTTTGATCTTATCATCCTTAAATCCTCAAAAATCCTGATCAAAAATAAAGGGAAACAGAACTCAGTTCTGCCTCCCTACCTTAAACTAAACATTACCTAATCAATAATGTAAATTCTATTTTGGCTTAGGTTAATTTCGAACCTGTTCTAAGGAACAAGTTTGCAATTGTTTTAACTTCAGCACCTGTTAAAAACTCATCGAACGATTCTGCTGCTGCAGCTCTTGTTACAGCGGTACCATTAATACCTGTAATTTCGATATTAGCTTGAACTGTGTTATTTTCACGAGCATAAACCGGGTCTACCTGAGGAACACCAGTATCGTTTGAAACACCGTTAGCACCTAAACCTACCCATGGTTTCAACGGAACATTTAAAAACGCTGCTGTCATTTGGCGTAAGTGAGAAGCGTGACGAGCCTCTACTGAGTGAATCTGTAGTGCAGTTGTCAACACTGGCATGCCTTTTAACACTGGCGCCTGACCTTTGTAAGCTCTTACACCTGTATCCTCAAAAGCTGTTGCTACTTTTAAAAATGTTCCATAATTTGTGAAAACATCGCCGAAAGTATTTCCAGCTGTAAAATCGAAGTTAGCTTCTGTCAAGGCGATAGGCGTTCCACCAGCACCAGTAATTGCGCTTTTTAACAAGTTTACGTGAGCTAACTCGTGAGCACGAATGGTCGTAATTGCTCCTGTTGCAGCACCTGCTGGAATTAGACCAGTACTTAACAATGCTCTGTTGTAAAAATTATATTCTAAATGCTCTAAAGCCAAAGCAAAGTTTAATACTTCTGTAACATTTGCAGGGTTTGATTGACCATAAGCTTTTTGAAACATAGAACCTAAAGCCAATGGTAAAGCTGCCAAAGAAATTTTCTTTCCAACATTGAAGAAACTCTTCATTGCTGCTCTACGTGGATTTAATCTTTCGTAGATCTCTCCATCAACTTTTTCAATTTCGTCTAATATATTTATGATATTCATGATTTCTGAGTTTAAGATTATAGGTTGATAACGTTAATTTTTGTTTTAATGAAAGGGGCAGCTAATGGCAATACTTTATCTGGAGTTAATGCTCCATCTAATCCGTTTGCATCTACAGCGCCGAATGCGGTTAATGTACCTAAATCAGCAAACGTACCGTTAGAAATCTGATCTCTTACGTATGCCGCGTGGCGAGCTTCAACAGAAACAATCTGACCAGCAATTACCAAGAAACCAGTATCTTTTAATCTTACTCCAGCACCGTTATATGCGGCTACGCCTAAATCTTCAAATGTTTTTGCTGTAGCTAAAACGCTAGCACCGCTTGTAAAATCTACTGCTGAGAAATTTACTTCTAAACTTCCAATTGCAGCTGTACTTAATGCTTTTTTAAAGAATTCTCTATGTGCAATTTCGTGAAATTGTACATCTTGAAAATATGCTTTCTGTGCTGCAGTAAAACCTGATGGATTTGAGTTAGCAACCTGGATGTAAAACGCAGCCTCTAATTGCTCTAAAGCGTAAGCATAATTCAATACACCAAAATCATCTTTAAAATCAAGGGTTACACCGGCTACAGGATCAGTGTAGTTACGGTCTTTTCTACAACCAGCAGCTACTAAGGCTAAGGCTGCTGCACTTGCACCAGCATATTGAAGGAAACCTCTCCTACCAACAGTGCTTTTTAATAAACTTTCCTCTTGAAGTTCACTTTTTGTTTCTAGTTCATTGTTTTTCATAGTGACTATGTTTAGGGTTTTTTAAATTCGTTGATGATACATACGTGACATTTCTGTCGTCGGTTTTTTGTTTTTACATTTTTTTTTATTGATCGATTTTGATACATTCACAAACCTATAATTATGACAGTACTAAAAGCCATTATTGTTGATGATGAGGAGTTTGCACGTTCTTCACTGTTTTTTTTGCTTCAGCAAAATTGTGCCGAGGTAGAAATTACCGGAATAGCCAGATCTGTAGCCGAAGCACAGGATATTTTGGCAAATCATAATATCGATCTCATTTTTCTAGATATCGCCATGCCAGGTGGCAATGGTTTCGATCTAATCCCCGCTGCACAAAAGCAAAATGCTGCTGTTATTTTTACTACCGCATACGATCAATATGCTTTGAAAGCTATTAAGGCGAATGCCCTTGATTATTTGTTGAAGCCTATAGATATCGACGAACTTAAGACTGCCGTTGATAAGGTATCGCAACACATTAAGCTTTTTAAAAATCGAAATGAGAATGATGAACGGATTAGTAATCTGGCTTCTACATTAACTTCCAGATCGGACATTAGAAAACTCACTCTCCCTTATGGCCAGGGCTTTAAAATGATAGATGTAGATGATATTATTTACATTGAGGCCGATAGCAATTATTCTATCGTTCATTTAAGCAATCAGGAAAAAATTACCGTTTCGAAGGTATTGAGAGAATTCGAAGAATTGTTACCAACCGAACAATTTGTTAGGGTACATAAATCGAACATTATCAATCTAAATCACTTAAAAGAATACAATTCGAAAAATGGTTTGCAGGTTTTTTTAAAAAATGGCGAAAGCATCAACATCTCTAGAAGAAGAGCCAGCGATTTTTTTGACAAGATAAAATCATTTACAAAAGCTGGAAGTGATCATTAAATCAACTAAAATAGCATCTAATATAGTCTCAAAGGCTTTACTTCTTATCTGTAGGAAAGGTTTTTCAATTGCTTTTTTACTTCTGATTTTCTTATTGATTAACGGATCAAATGCTGTGGCACAAATGACCTATCTGCCACATTATACCTCTAAAAATGGTTTAGCAAGCAACAATTGTTATTATATTTTGCAAGATCAGAAGGGCTTTATCTGGATTGCAACCGATAATGGAATCAGCCGTTTCGATGGCACAAACTTTCAAAATTTTACCATTGAAGATGGCTTGCCCGACACGCAAATCCTTCAAATGAAAGAAGATAAATTTGGAAGAATTTGGTTTTTTGCATTAAATGGGCAATTAAGTTATCTACAAGACGGCAAATTTTATAATCAGGATAACAGTCAATTATTAAAGCGACTTAGCCTAAACACTGTTATTGTTTCTTTTTTGATGGATAAGCAAGGAAGAATTTGGCTAGGTACAAACTCAAATTTAATTGTTTGTTGGGATGGTAAAAGAATTAGAAAATACGTTTCTCCAAATCCGAAAGATAAATTCATCAACGCGTTTATTCACGAAGACGAAAATGGCGACATCTATTCGTATAGCGATTTAAGTGTTCAGAAATTTAATGGCGCTACTTTTTCGATCTTAAAATCTAATGTTCAGCCGCTTTCTTACATGACAGCGATAAACACTAAATCGAAGTCGTTAATTTATCTGGATAAAAGTGGACTAAAAGAATTGAGCAAAGGGAATATCAATAGCATAATTTCCATTCCCCAAAACCTGATAAAAAATATGTCGGGTTATTTCTATTATGATAGCGCAGCTAAAGAGGTTTGGATTGCCAATGCGAATGGTTCCTTTGCATTGGATAAAAATGGAAAAACAGTTCAATACCTTCAGGATATTCCCGTAAACCAGGTAATAAAAGATAGCAATAAGAATATGTGGTTTGCCACCAATGTTGGAATTTATATGTTACCAAATGCTAGCAATCGTTTATCCATTATTGATGCAGAATCTGGCTTGAGCAGTAATGTAATTAAAAGCATTACCAAAGATGGTAAAAACAGACTTTGGCTAGGTACGGATGATGCTGTTATTGATGTTTTGACTATCAATAACTATCAGGTAAATGAAATTGGGTTAGATGATTTTAAGAAATACAAAACCATAAAGCAACTAAACTTCGACCCAAAAAATCAATCGATATATTTTTCTTCAGATTATGGAATGGGTGTTTTCAAAAATATCTACAGCACCACAAATGAAGTAAACTATTTAAAGGAAGCTAATAATTCCATGTTTGTAATTAAACATTTTAGCGTTGATGAAAAAAGCAATCGTTTAGCCCTGGCACTTTCTTCAGGAGTTGTTTTTTTATCTGATAGAATAAACAACTTTGAGTTCAATTCCTTAAAATATCGGGAGAAGGAAGATTTCTTTAAAGATCGCTCTTACCATGTGTTTTACGATCGAACAGGTAATTTGTGGTTTTCAAATATCAATGGCTTATCTCAGTTTGTAAACGGAAAACTAGTCAAGCATTTTGAAAAACATCCACTACTCACTAAAAGAATTAATGATATTCGACAATTGGCTGATGGCACATTGATTTTGGCTACAGATGGATATGGATTGCTGTTTTACAAAAATGACCAAATTGTAAAACAGATCACTCAAAAAGATGGCTTAACCAATGATATCTGTACTAAAATATTCGTAAAAAATAACGAGATCTGGGTGCTCACCAACAAGGGCGTTAATAAAATTGCCAATTATCCGGAAAAGCTTAGCGTTGCCAATTTCGATTATGGGAAAGATTTATTGAGTGATGATATCAACAGTTTATTTATTGATGACAGCACAGCTTATTTCGCTACCAACAAAGGGCTGATTCTTTTCAAGTACAACAATAAAAACATCAGCAGAAATTTACCGAAGGTTTATGTAACCTCGATCATTAAAGACAAGGATAGATTGCCTGTAAATCAAAAAAACTTCACCTTCGAAACAGGAAATAATACCATTTTATTCACCTTTAGTGCGGTAGACTTTACCACAAGCGACATTACTTATCGTTATCGGTTGAGTGAAAATTCTGCCTGGGTAGAAACCAGAACTCGCCGTTTAGATTTTTCATCGCTTCAGTCCGGAGAATATAATTTCGAAGTTTCGGCCAAAAGCCAAAACGGAAACTGGGGACCATCCGCAAAAATTTCATTTACCATTACCAAGCATTTTTGGCAAAGCTTATGGTTTTTATCCATCTTGATCCTTCTGGTGGCCTACATTTTTTATAAAGTTGCGGTTTACATCACCAGAAAACAAAAGGATAAGGAACAAGAGCAGCTTTTGCTAAAAAACAAGGTGTTAATGTTAGAGCAGCAGGCTTTACAGGCAATGATGAATCCACATTTTGTATTCAATGTGATGAATTCTATACAGCATTACATTAATACGCAGAACACAGCATCAGCTAATCGGGTATTAACCGGGTTTGCTCGGTTAATACGAAAAAACCTGGAAATTTGTACCAAAAGCTATATCAGTTTGGAAGAAGAACTTGAATATTTGAATTTGTATTTAAAGCTCGAGAAAAATAGATTTGGAGATAAGTTAAAATACTCCTTTTTAATTGATGATCAAATAGATAAGGAAGAAACTTTAATCCCATCGATGTTGTTACAGCCTTACGTAGAAAATGCAATTTGGCATGGCATTATGCCGAAAGAAACGGGTGGCGAAATACAAATCAATATTAAAATTGATGTTCCAGAGTATTTAAACATCGAGATAATTGACGATGGTGTTGGTATTGACAATTCTTTGAAGGAGAAAAAGGAAACGCACATTAGCAAAGGCATGCAGCTAACTAAAGAAAGATTGCATTTGTTAGGACAGATTGCAGCAAAACCTATACACCTCAGTGTTAAACAAAAGGCCATAAATGGTACAATCGTTTCTATATCTATCCCTTTAAAATAGATTTTTTACCGTTTACTCAATTATTAATACCACTCACTAAATAGAACTTACACCGAATCTCGTTTAGCCTTAAACTTGTGTTAGAAATAAACGATAGTGTTTATCAAAACGTTCTTATAGAATTGATATAGATATTTAATAACCTAACCTAAAACTATATCTTAATTCAGGTTTCATTTGTGTGTTGAAAGCGGTCTTGTTTTTTAAAAAGCGAGACCGCTTTTTTAATGTCCAAAAATTATATTTTTGTATATGTCCCAAACCAATATTACCAGGCACATAGAAGCGCTCATATTCTCTTCTGTTCAAAGCATTAGCGTTCAAGAGATCATCTTAGCTTTAAATGCGGTTTTCGAAGCAGAGTTTATTGAAACACAAATTTTTGAAAGCTTAGATCTTATTCAAGAAAAGTATAAACATCATGATTTCGCAATCGAATTGGTAAACCTGAATAAAGGATATCAGTTTCTAACAAAAAAGGATTACCATGAAACGGTAAATCAACTTCAATTGCATCGCTCAAAGAAAAAGCTGAGTCAGGCTGCTATGGAAACCTTAGCCATTATCGCATACCGCCAGCCGATTACAAAATTAGAAATTGAACAAATTAGAGGTGTAAATTCTGATTATTCTGTTCAGCGATTGCTGGAAAAAGAACTTATAAGTATTGATGGTAAAGCTGAAACTCCCGGTAGGCCAATTCTTTATAGCACTAGTAATATTTTCATGGACTATTTTGGTTTAAACAATTTAACCCAGCTTCCACAGCTAAAAGATATTACGAAGGAGGAAAATAAGGTAGGTGAAAATGCGGAATAGAAGAAATTAATTTATTTGTTTTCAGGTTGTTATTAGAAAAAGTTTTTTTGTATTTTTAAAGTAGAAAAGCAATTTTTATTTTTGTGATATGAAAGCGCCAAAGAAACTCCCTACTAAGCCGACTACCAAAAAACAGGTAGATGAAGACGATGATCTTGAAGATGACGATATTCAAACCACGAAAAAAAAGCCTCAAGATGAAGATGAAGACGATTTTGATTTGCCATTAGATGACCTTGACAATTTCGACAACTTCGATGATGACGATGACGATTACTAATCATTAAAAAACTATATATTTGAAAAAGCATCCTGCCATTAGGCTGGGTGCTTTTTAATTTTAAAATCTGCCCATGCAAATTATATCAGTAAGCAATTCATCACTAAAAAAAGACTTCTTAACGGTTCCAAAAATCCTCTATAAAAACGACAAAAATTTCATTTGTCCTTTAGATAGTGAAGTTGAAAATGTTTTCAACCCAGAGAAGAATAGCTTTTTCAGTCATGGAAAATGTACACGTTGGATTTTAAAAGATGATGCTGGAGATTTAATCGGTCGGGTTGCTGCTTTTATTAACGAAAAAAAAGCATTTAATTACGATCAACCAACTGGCGGAATGGGCTTTTTTGAATGCATTGAAGATGAAAAAGCTGCCTTTTTACTCTTTGATACCGCAAAGGAATGGCTTATCGAAAATGGAATGAAAGCAATGGATGGCCCCATCAACTTTGGCGAAAACGATTCATTTTGGGGTTTGTTAGTTGAAGGTTTCACTCCTCCTTCATTTGGAATGAATTACAATTTTCCATATTACCAGAAATTTTTTGATGCTTACGGATTCGTAACCGAATATGAACAGTTAACCAACCATATTAACTTAACCATTCCTTTTCCAGAGCGATTTACCAAGATAGCCAATTGGGTAAGGAACAAGCCTGGCTACACTTTCGAATATTTTAGCAAAGCAAACGCCGAAAAGTACATTGCGGATTTGATGGAAATTTACAATGATGGCTGGCAGGATTTTGAAAACTTCGTTCCGATAAAAAAGGAAACTCTCGAAGAAAGCTTCAAAAGTATGGAACCCATTATGGATGAGCACTTGATTCAATTTGCTTATTTTAATGGTGAGCCCGCGTCATTTGTGGTTTTAATTCCTGATGCCAACCAGATGATTAAAGGTTTTAATGGAAAGCTTGGTTTATTAGAGAAGCTTAAATTTGCTTATCGCCGATGGGTGGGTGTTACACGCATGAGAGCAATCGTGATGGGTACAAAACCAAAATTCCAGAAACATGGCTTAGAATCAGTTCTCTTTATCAGGTTAGGTGAATATGTGTTGCCAAAAAATCAATACAAAGAACTGGAATTGAGTTGGGTTGGCGATTTTAACGAGCAAATGATTGCTATACATAAAGCTACTGGCGCTACGTTTGGTAAGAAGCATTTAACGATGCGGAAAGTGTTTTAAGCAGCTTAAGCATCAGTGAGCAAAGAACAAGGAATAAAGATTAAGTAGCCTAGATTAATTGGCCTTACTATTCTTTGCTCGTTCATCTTTATTCCTCTTATCTACATTCCCAATTTATCATAAAGATCAATAACCTTCTTTCGAAGTTTATTGATTTCTTCATCTTTTTCCAGAAGTTGTTCTTTCAGGTCAACTAAATCTTCTGATGAATTTGATGACTCCTCTTCTCCGGTTAGTAATTTAATTATTGATACCTCAAATACTTTAGAAATTTGCAATAAGCGTGAGATATTCAAATCTGTTTGCCCGGTTTCTATTTTACAAAACGCGGGAGTAGAAATATTAAGCATTTTAGCAGCTTCCGCTTGATTTAGTCCAAGCGCAACCCTACTCTGCTTAATACGATCTCCTAAAAACTTCATGTACAGATTAACTATTATTTTGGTAAAGCCGCAGCTAATTCAGGCAAATCAAAGCCTGCATAGTTTCCAGAGCTCATCATTAAAAGATTTGCATTCTTATAGTTCAAGCTTAACAAATAGGCTTTCAGTTGAGCTGCATCGTTAAAGAATTTTAGCATCGGGTTGGCAAAAGCCTGTTGAACATCTTCTTCTGAAAATGGCTCCATTCTTTTCTGCTCAAAACTTTTAAGATCAATAAAGACGATTGCTTCATCAGCTTTGTCCATTGCGCCAGCATATTCCTTTAAAAAATCCTTATTCAAGCTACTAAAGGTGTGTAATTCGATACAAGCAACCAACCTGCGATCTGTGAACTGTGCTTTAACAGCCTCAATAGTAGCTTTTAGTTTCGATGGAGAATGGGCAAAGTCCTTGTAAACATTGGTAGAGTCATCAGCTGAAATTACTTCTAAACGCTTTGCAGCGCCGGTAAATGAGGCTATTGCAGTATCAAAATCGTTTTGATTTATATCTAACTGCTCACAAACTAATTTAGCTGCATTTAAATTCATCAAGTTATGGTCGCCAAATATTTTTAAAGCAGTTTTCTTTGGCAATAAATAGGTTATTCCATTTCTAATGTCGTGTTCAGGAATGGCATAACCTATCTTGTGAATCTTTGCTTTTGATTTTAAAGCAATTTCATTTAAATCTTGGTCTGCTTCACAATATATCAATGTTCCGTTTTCCTCAATGGTATCGATAAACTTATCGAACTGCAAAGTATAATCTGCATAAGTAGGAAAAACATTGATATGATCCCAGGCGATGCCACTGATCACTGCTACATTTGCTTTGTAAAGATGAAATTTTGGCCGTCTATCAATCGGTGACGATAAATACTCATCGCCTTCGATAATCATAACCGGTGCAGCATCTGTGATTCTTACCATGGTTTCGAAACCAGCGAGTTGTGCCCCAACCAAATAGTCAAAATCACGATTGTAATGATTGAGCACATGTAAAATCATACTTGTGATGGTAGTTTTACCATGACTGCCGCCAATTACTACACGCAGTTTATTCTTACTTTGCTCATAAACGTATTCTGGATAGGAATAAATTTTAATACCCAGTTCTTGCGCTTTAATTAGCTCAGGATTGTCAATACGAGCATGCATGCCCAAAATAACAGCTTCAAGATCAGTTGATATGCGATTTTCATCCCATCCCATTTCTGCCGGCAATAAACCATACTTTTCCAAACGAGATTTTGCTGGTTCAAATATCACATCATCAGAACCGGAAATTTGATAACCCTTTTTATGAAGTGCAATGGCCAGGTTGTGCATCGCACTTCCGCCAATTGCAATAAAATGTATACGCATATAAATTAATTATTTGAATGAGAGAATTAGAGAATGATTAAATGGTAAAGCGATGTAAATGAAAACATTCTATCATTCTCTCATTTAAAATTCAATCATTATTTTTTCTCAAACTGGGCAGCAACCCAATCACCATTTTGTTTGTGATCGAGGTATTGAATACCATATTTAGCACACTCAGCAGTGATCATTCCTAAATCGGGATCTAAATAAAAACCACTGAAAAAGATTTTTCCACCTGATTGAAGCACCTCTGCATAACGATGAATTTGATCAAGCAGAATATTCCTGTTGATGTTCGCAAAAATAACATCATATTCTTCGTTTGGAATAACTTCTTTACTGCCACAAAGCGCTTTCAGATTAGAGATGTTATTTAACGTCGCATTTTCGATGGTACTTTCGTAACATACATTATCATAATCTATCGCTACCAAATCCTTTGCACCAAGTTTAGCGGCAAGAATTGCGAGGATTGCGGTGCCACACCCCATATCCAAAACAGTTTTATCTTTTAAATCTGCAGCTAGAATATACTGCATCATCATTGATGTAGTTTGATGGTGACCTGTTCCGAAAGACATTTTCGGATCGATCACAATCTCATAAGGATAAGATGGTTGCGGCTCATGAAAAGTTGCTCTCACGTAACATACATCATCAATAATCAACGGATTGAAATTCTTTTCCCACTCGGCATTCCAGTTTTCATCGGCAACATCTTCTAAGGTATAATTTGTTACAAAATCATCGGTATAATGAGCAAGCAGTTCTTTCAATGCCTGCTCACTGTAATTATCTTTCATTACAAAAGCAGTGAACCCATTCTCACTATCCTCAAATGTATCAAAACCTAAATCAGCAAGATCACTGATGAGTAGATCCTGCTGATAGTCTTCGATACTTTCGAATTTAAATATTGCTTTTAAGTATTGCATTTAGCTATTTAATGCTTTAATAATATCTGTGAAATCCCGAGATTTTAACGATGCACCACCAATTAAACCACCATCAATATCTTTTTGAGCAAATAAACTTGCCGCATTTCCTGGATTACAACTTCCGCCATAAAGAATTGTGGTATCATCTGCGATCTTGAAACCATAGTTAGCCTCTATTTCCGAACGGATGAATGCGTGAATATCTTGTGCTTGTTCTGGCGAAGCGGTTAAACCTGTACCAATCGCCCAAACTGGTTCGTAAGCGATTACGATTTTAGAAAAATCAAGATCACTTAAACTGAAAACACCTTCAACCAATTGCTTCTTCAATACTTCATAATAGCTTCCGTTTTCACGTTCATCTAAAGTTTCGCCGATGCAGAAAATTGGTGTTAACCCGTGAGTCAAAGCAGTTTTGGTTTTTGCAGCCAAAAGCTCATCACTTTCAGCCTGATATTGTCTGCGCTCAGAGTGACCTAAAATTACGTACTCCACGCCAACAGATTTGATCATCTTTGCGGAAATTTCGCCTGTGTAAGCACCGCTTTCTTTGTCGTGAATATTTTGAGCTCCTATTTTAACATCATTTCCACCCAACTTGGCCAAACTATTTAAATGAATAAAAGGAGCACAAACAACAGCTAATTGATTCCCTTTACGTTCATCCTTAACCATATTTACAATCTCACTGAATAACGAAATACCTTCGTTATAATCTAAATTCATTTTCCAGTTACCGGCTACTATTTGTTTTCTCATTGTGTTTTATTTTGTTAATTTGATGATTTCCATTGAAATCGTGGTTAAATATTAAAAGTATCTGTGAGGAGCTGTTAATTCAAAAACCTTTGTTAGAATATCTTTTTCTGTATTGTCGAAAATTACATTTTTTCTTGCGAATACTTTCTCCGTCGTTTCGAACATTTTATCTAGTTTGTAATCCAAAAAGCCATCTGCACCACCCCAGCTAAAATCCGGGATATGATTTGGAGGCAAGCCACCCCCAAAAATATTTGCGCTCACGCCTACAATACTGCCCGTATTAAACATCGTGTTAATGCCCGATTTAGCATGATCGGCCATAATTAAGCCACAGAACTGCAAATTGGTATTACGCATTTTTTTAGTTTCGTAATCGTAAAGCTTTACTTCGGCATAATTGTTCTTCAAATTCGAGTTATTGGTATCGGCACCAATGTTAACCCATTCACCAAGTACCGAGTTGCCCAAATATCCCTCATGTCCTTTGGCGGAATTTCCCCAAATTACCGAATTATTAATTTCGCCACCTGCACGGCTATTTGGTCCGATGGTCGTACCTGAATAAATCTTCGCACCCATTTTAATTGATGAATTTTCGCAAAGCGCAAAAGATCCCCGTATTAAACTTCCTTCCCAAATCTCAGCATTTTTCCCAACATAAATTGGTCCGTAGCCAGTATTTAAAACGCTGCATTCGGCTTTAGCACCTTCTTCAAAAAAGATTTCATCGCCCAACAATTGATTCGTGCTACTGATTTTTGCAGAAGTACGCCCTTTGGTTAACAACTCGAAATCTTTCCTAATTTCTGCTGGATTATTTGCGAAAATGTTTTCTGGGTAGGTTATTCTAATAAACTCAAACTCGTAATTTATGGGCTTTAATTGCTGTTCTGCTTGCTTATAAGTCAGTTCTTCATTGCAGTTGAAAGCAATAATAACATCTTTAGCTACAAGAAATTCCCCTTCTTTAAGTCCTGAAATTGCATCGAGCAAACTTTGATCAGGACAAATTGAACCGTTTATAAAAAGACTAGCGTTTTTCTTGACTGCATATTTTATAGAAAGATATTCTTGAGTTTGGAAACCGAAGTCGGCATTTAAGTATTTCGCCCATTTTTCTGCGATGGTTAAAATACCAATTCGCAAATCAGCAACGGGCCTTGTAAACGTAAGCGGACGGAGAGACGCCCAGCAAGCATCATCAAATAAATTGATTGTCATAAGCAACAAAAATAAAAAAAGTCCCGATGCTTTTGGCAAAGGGACTTCAAAAAATGCTTTTTACAGCTAAAATTATTTCTTAGCGTAACGGTTTTTGAATTTATCGATACGTCCTGCAGTATCAACCAATTTCATTTTACCAGTATAAAAAGGGTGTGAAGTATGAGAGATCTCTAATTTATAAAGAGGATACTCATTACCATCTTCCCATTTAATAGTTTCTTTAGTATCTACACAAGATTTTGTTAAGAAAGCATATTCGTTAGACATATCTTTGAAAACAACTGGTCTGTAGCTTGTAGGGTGCAAATCTTTTTTCATTTGAATATTATTTTAAGTTATTTGTGTGAAAGCATCAAGAACATTCTTGCAATTTGCTGGCAACAACGCTTATGATAATTTCTATTAGTCTTTTCTAACCTCTATTTTAGAGGATGCAAATATCCTAATTTTATTTTTGATTTACAAGAGACTTTTAGAAATATTTTAAAACACCGAAATAGTTGGCGAAACTTGATCTGTATCAAAAACTACCCTCGCCTCACCTTGTTTAATAAACGATGTTCCCCCTTTTGAGTTATCAATATTAATTAAGCCATAGCGAATATTTCTGAGTTGTGTTCCATCTTTCTCACCAGAGATAATTATTCCAAATATAGCAGAATCGCTACCACGAACAGATTTAACCTTTCCGTAAACTGTAAAATTGTTTCCATTGCCACTTATTGCCGTAACCAAGCTTGTATCTGCACTATTTAATAAAGATTTGCCAATTAGCTTGATGTTATTCTCGCTGTCTTGTGCGAAAAATTTAATTGAGCCATCAACAAACGACATATTGGCGACATCTTGAGTACGGTTACTTTTCAATAACCGAAGAGGCTTAAACGCATAAGCTCCTTCAAGCATCGGTGGTGTCGTTTCCTGATTAAGTGAAATACCCAGTTTGGTGAGGGTATCCTGGTACTGCACTGGAATAATGTCTGCAATTTTACGCTTCATTTCTTCCTTGTTGATGGTTTCAACTGCATCATCACGCTCTTTCTTTTTACAGGCCACAACGGCTGTGATAAGAAAAATAATTAATAACCACTTTAGGCTTTTCGTAATTGTTTTCATGTTTTCTTAATTTATGTTTAATTCTGATTTGTTAATCAAAATTGAAGCATAAATCAGCGCCTGGAAATACCCCAATGAGTGATTTTACTAAAACAATCCCTGTTGTTTAGCCTTTAAAATCGCTTCGGATCTGGAAGCAACATGAAGTTTTTTATAGATGTGTTTAACATGGGTCCGAACTGTTTCATAACTGATAAAAGCTTTATCAGCGATGCTACGATAGTGATTTCCTTCCGTCATCAATAAGAGAATTTCCTTTTCACGGGCACTCAAATCAAAGTCAGTTTCTTGTGGCTGCACCAGAATGACGTTCTTACGCACAAAAAACTGCATCACCTTTTGGGCAATTGCTGATGACATGGAAGCGCCACCATTGTAGACCTCTTCAATAGCCTGAAGCTGCTTTGAAGGCGAATCGGTTTTTAAAATGTAGCCTGAAGCCCCAGCGCAAAGTGCATTAAATATTTTGTCATTATCATTAAAAACTGTTTGAATCAGCACTTTCACTTCTGGAAATTGTGCTGTGATTATTTTTGTGGCTTCAATGCCTGTCTTTCCAGGCATTTCAATATCCATTAATATCACATCTGGCCTACTAAAGCGTATATCTGCTTCAATTTGGTTTGCGTTAGGGAACGTGCCCGTGCAAATAAAGCCTGGAGTCCCGTCTATAATGGTCTGCAATGCCTCACGAATGAGTTTATTATCTTCGAATATCGCTATCTTGATTTCCACAACTTCAGTTTCAGGCATAAATATGAGCAGTTTTATATTTTAAACATATCCCCCATTAGGTGATTTTGCAACTTAAATTAATCTTTGTACCCAACCCAATATTACAAGCGATATTTAGAACAGCATTAATTTCTTTTGCTCTATTCCTCATATTTGTTAGTCCATTCCCTTTCCGTGCTTCATCAGGCAAAAAACCATTCCCATCATCTTTTAATTGAATATTAATCATTTTATTTTGATGATAAACTTCCACTATAATATGCTTACAGTCGCTATATTTCACGGCATTGTTGATACCTTCTTTACATATTAAATAGACATTCTTTCTCTGTTCCATTGATAACTTTAAAACGCCAAGTGATTCTGGAATATTAAAATTTAGCTCAATTTCTTTTACCGCCACCAATTGAGCGGCGAAATCTTTTAGTCTTTCTAAAAGCGAAAGAAGGTTATCCTCATGTGGATTAACAGCCCAAACAATATCGTTAAGTTTTGAGACCATTTCGCCTGCATTGTCTTTAATAATATCGAGAGAATTGTTAACGGCGACATGCTCCTCGTTTTTGATCTGTTCTTTTGTAATGTAGCTGTACATGGCTATTCCGCTTAAGGTAGCACCCACTTCATCGTGTAAATCTTGACTGATTTTGCTTCTCAGATTTGCCAAGCGCAAACGCTGCAGTGCATAATACCGATAAGCAATGAAGGCAATAATGATAGAAAGTAAGGTTAACAACAATACATAAACTCTGGTATTGGCCAAACTCTGCTTATTTTCCGCTTTAGCCAGTTCTAAATTGAAAATGAGTTTTTCATTTTTTAACCCTGTTAATAAAAGGGTTTGTATTTGTGTGTTATTTCGGGCGTAAGTAGCCGTTTGTATTTGATTTTTAAGTTCGAGGGTATTAATTAAATCTGCCTGACTATTGTATTTCCTGTAAACTTCAATTGCGGTTTCTAAAAAAATAAGCGCATAAAAATCATTTAATTGAGGATATCTTTTAAGCAAAGAGAATCCTTTTTTCAAATGATTAAAGGCTATTATTTTTTCATTCGTTCTCGCTGCACAACTCGCTAAACCACTGTAACTATTCAACTCGACATCGAAATCTTGCCCATTCATTGCTGCAATACGTGTTAAATCAAAATATTTACTTGCACTATCATTAGAATTCTTTTGGATGAAAGCGCTACCTAAATTTAAATAGGCTGTGGCAATACCTCGTTTAGCAATTATTTCTTTTGCCTCTTTGAGTGATTCTCGACTGTAATAAACTGCACTATCCAGCTTTTTAAGCTTTTCAAATGCCTCGGCCAAATTGCCATAAATATGATGAGGTTTGGATAGATCTATATACTTTGATGGATATGGAGGTTGATGAGCAAAATTTAGTGCCCGTTTAAAATATTTAACTGCATTGTTTAGCTTATTGTTATTCATATAAAACAAGCCGATAAAGTTGCAAGCATCGGCCATAAGGATGCTGTCTTTTAATATCGATGCGATGTTTTCACCCTTAAAAGCCTCTTGCAAGCCTAGTTCATGCAGGTTATTGTAATAGTATACTTCAGCTTGTCGGGAAGTTAGGAAATAAGAGAAAAGAGATGGTTTACGATAGCTGACTTTTAAATAAATTTTATTTAGCCATAGCTGTGCAGAGTCATAATGATCAGAATTCATGTAATTATCAGCATTGTTAAATGCTTTTAAAACGAAATCCTGATCGTTCTTCTCAAGTTCGGAATTCGAATTTCTTTGAGCCAAAACTAAAACAGGAAACAGTAAGATGGTCAGGAAACGGCAACTCATTATTTAAAGGTATCAAAATACAAATAATTAGACTATAATAAATTTGTCGGCAGCTACTTACTATATTTTTTCCAGGTTTCAATTTTTGCAATTTGTCTGGCGAGATAGGCATCTGCAATTACTTCTGCTGAACTTTTTCCCTCCACATTTTCCAACAACTCTTTCAATTTGTACTGATCAACATCTGCTTTATATAAAATTTGAACGAGTTTAGGAAAGTCATTATCCACTAGGTAAGCAAATGCATCAACCAATGTTTCCCGAAGTTGGCGTTCAGAAAGTTCATCAGGAAGATCAAAATCTTTATTTATAATTTTAATTAGCGACATGAAACTAGATTTTGGGATTGAAAGATTTTAGGCTTAGTTTGGTTATTTGTTAGGTTAGAATTACTGCATGACGTTAAATTAAACCTGATAAAAGCGGTAGCTCCCGATTCTTCATCGAGATTATAGCGGTTAGCAGGCCTGCCGTAAGCGATAAAATCAGAACCGTTCATTTTCAAATAAAACAAATTAGTCGCATTCGTCAACCTTGTCAATTCCTATTCTCAATAACCATCACCTATCTTTCTAAACCCATTTAATTTCCTGGCAAAGCTCTATTAAAACTCCATTCGTATCTTTTGGATGTACGAAACATACCATTTTATTATCGGCGCCTTTTTTTGGAACGTCGTTAAGCAGTGTAAAACCATTGGCTTTTAGTCGCTCCATCTCCTCGATAATGTCATCAACCGCAAAGGCAATATGGTGAATCCCCTCTCCTTTTTTCTGCAAAAATTTCGCGATTATACTATCGTCGGAAGTCGCTTCTAAAAGTTCAACTTTATTTTCGCCTGCTTTTAGAAATGCAGTGTTAACGTGTTCTAATGCAACAATTTCCGTTTTATAACAGGAGGTATTTAATAAGAGTTCATAAAGTGGAACTGATTTATTGAGGTTGTTTACGGCAATACCGATATGTTCTATCTTGTTCATCGTTTAAAAAGGTTGGTTGAATGTAAAAATGAGTGTTTTATCTATAAGGTCATAGCTATTAATTATAATTGTTCAAAAAGTTTTTTTGTATCTTTGTGATCATAATTAACAGAATAGAGATGAAACAGCCGATATATTTAGATAATAACGCAACAACACCTTTAGACCCTAGAGTGTTGGAAGCGATGCTACCTTACTTTACTGAAAAATTTGGAAATGCCGCAAGCCGTAATCACGCTTTTGGATGGGTGGCTGAAGAGGGAGTAGATTATGCTCGTGAGCAGGTAGCCAAATTAATCGGCTGTACTGAAAAAGAAGTAATTTTTACATCGGGCGCAACCGAAGCTGATAACTTGGCTATTAAAGGTGTGTTCGAAATGTATAAAGATAAAGGTAACCACATTATTACTGCGGTTACAGAGCACAAAGCCGTTTTAGATACTTGTAAACACCTGGAGAAAAACGGCGCTAGAGTGACATACTTAGGCGTTAAAGAAGATGGTTTAATTGACTTGGCTGAGTTAGAAGCTGCAATGACTCCGGAAACGATCTTAGTATCGATTATGTATGGTAACAACGAAATTGGCGTAATCCAACCGGTTAAAGAAATTTCGGCAATTGCACACAAACATGGTGCTTTATTTATGACGGATGCTACGCAAGCAGTTGGTAAGATTCCAGTTGATGTTAATGCAGACGGAATCGACTTAATGGCGTTTTCAGCACATAAAATGTACGGGCCGAAAGGCGTTGGTGCACTTTACGTTCGCAGAAAAAACCCAAGAGTTAAAGTTACTTCACAAATGGATGGCGGAGGCCACGAGCGTGGCATGCGTTCTGGTACACTTAACGTTCCTGGTATTGTTGGTTTGGGTAAAGCATGCGAACTTTGTCGTTTAGAGATGGAAAGCGAAGCAATTCGTTTATCTGGTTTACGTGATAAATTAGAATCGACGTTAAACCAAATGGAAGAAAGTTATGTTAATGGTAATACACAACACCGTTTACCACATGTAGCAAACATCTCTTTTAAATACGTTGAGGGTGAAGGTTTAATGATGGCCATGAGCGATTTAGCGGTATCTTCGGGTTCAGCTTGTACTTCAGCATCTTTAGAGCCATCTTATGTATTAAAGAGCTTAGGTTTATCTGATGATTTAGCACACTCTTCTATCCGTTATGGCTTAGGAAGATTTACTACCGAAGAAGAAATTGACCAGGCAATTGCGGTTACTCAAAAAGCAGTTAATCACTTAAGAGAACTTTCTCCGCTTTGGGAAATGTTTAAAGAAGGAATTGACTTGAGTAAAATTGAGTGGGCAGAACATTAATTTGCGAAGCAAATTATGAGTTAAAAGTTGTAAGTCACAAGTTTTAAGTCCGGGAGCATAAGCAACTTGTTTGACACCTGACCTTTAACTCGCAACTAGAAACGTATAACAAAAATTAAAACCATCCCGCAAGGGATTTAAAGAAATATAAATCATGGCATATTCAGAAAAAGTAATTGACCATTACAATAACCCACGCAACGTAGGTACATTAAATAAAGACAGCAAATTTGTAGGAACTGGTTTGGTGGGCGCACCTGAGTGTGGTGACGTGATGCGTTTACAAATTGAGGTTGGAGAAGATAATGTCATCACCGATGCTAAATTTAAAACATTCGGTTGTGGTTCGGCTATCGCATCTTCGTCTTTAGCTACAGAATGGTTAAAAGGAAAAACAATTGATGAAGCTTTATCTATCGATAACATGGATATTGTTGAAGAATTGGCTTTACCTCCAGTAAAAATTCACTGCTCGGTGTTGGCAGAAGATGCAATTAAATCTGCCATTAACGATTACCGCGTTAAAAATGGTTTAGAGGCAATTGTATTGGAAAAGTCACACCACTAGAAAAGTATATAGTAGAAAGTATTGGGTACTTAGATTGGTACGCTATTTGTCTTTCTACAATGTTATTAAAAGTAGGATGATTACGAATTTGATCTAGCTACTTTATACTAAATACGAAAAGAAATGATTACTATAACAGATAAAGCAAAAGAAAAAATCACGCATTTAATGCAGGATTCAGAAATGGGTTCTGATTATTTCTTACGTGTTTCCGTAAAAGGTGGCGGTTGTTCTGGCTTATCGTATAACCTGGATTTTGATAACGAAGAACAAAAAGGCGATCAGTTTTTTGAAGACAGAGGAATTAAAATCGCATTAGATATGAAATCTTTCCTTTACCTGGCGGGTACGGAGTTAGATTTTACTGATGGATTGAATGGAAAAGGTTTCAACTTTATCAATCCAAATGCCAGTCGCAGTTGTGGATGTGGCGAGAGTTTCTCCGTTTAGAATTTCTAACAAATAATATTTAAAGGTCTCGATTTTTCGAGGCCTTTTTGCGTTTAAAGCACTTATTATTGCTGATGAAACAATCTGATTTCAAAGAATAAAGGAGATTAATTTTTTCCTCGCTGTGGCGATTATACTATAATCCGCGTAAATCTTGTTAATCTGCGGGATATAAATTTTATCAACATGATATAAATCAAATTCTCAGGAACACCAATATCTTCTCTCGCTGATTAACGCAGATCTCGCAGACTAAAAATGATTTCTGAGCTTAGATTTTAAAAAGATAACGGATTTTTTAATCCAAAACTTCGTAGATTTCTCTAATCTACGGGAAAACATATTCCAATCAAAACGGGCGAGCGTATATCGATTTGCTTTTTTAAACCAAAAAGCATTATTATTGTTAATTATATTGACTACCAAATAACGAGCGATGCCATTAATTAACGAATTTTCAACCATCCCTACCCTTTTAAGAAATGTTGTAAAAAACATTCACAAACCCGAAGAAACTTTTTTAATACATAAACAAGGTGCTGAATGGGTGGAGATATCATTTGAAGATACTTTAAAAAGAGCTGATGCAGTTTCTGCTTTCTTTTTGGAAAAAGGAATAAAGAAAGGCGATCGGTTAGGATTAATGATCGAAAACTCACCCGAATATGTCTATTATGATCAAGGCATTCAGCAAATTGGCGTAATAAATGTTTCTATTTACCCAACGCTATCAGAACAAGAAGTAGGCTACATCATTAATGATTCTGGCATTAAAGGAATATTAGTTGGTAACAATTTTCTCTATAGAAAGGTACTAAAAGTTGCGTCAAACTGTAAAGATCTAAAATATATTATTCCCGCGTTTAAAGATTTCGAGAAAGTAAAAGTGCCATCAGATGTTGATGTAGAAATTATATCCTTTTCCGACATCTTGGCCTTGAAGCACCAAACTACAGCAGCAGAAAAAGCAGAAATAGATCAATGCAGAAGTTTAGTGCTACCAGAAGATGTGTCGTCTTTGATTTATACCTCGGGTACTACAGGAACGCCAAAAGGGGTAATGCTTACGCACCATAATTTTGTTAAAAATGTGGAGGTCTGTCTGCAACAAATCCCGGTAATCGATCAAACCGAAACTTTCCTTTCATTTTTACCTCTGTCGCATGTGTTTGAGCGCACAGCCACCTATCATGTCTGTTGCACTCAAGGCTGTAAAATTGCTTTCGCTCAAAGCTTGGAACTACTGGCGAAAAATATGGGCGAAGTTAGGCCGACGGTAATGAGTTGCGTACCTAGATTATTGGAACGGATACATGATAAAGCAATTAAATCTGGTAAAGCTGGCGGAGGTACTAAGGCTAAAATATTTACTTGGGCGCTAGAAAACGGCAAAAAATATCGTGTAAAAAAAGAGGCAGGTGAAAATCCTGGATTTATTCTTTCGACTAAAAAGGCAGTTGCCGAGAAATTAGTTTTCAGTAAAATTAAGGAGAAAACCGGAGGCCGTTTAAAGTTTATGATATCTGGCGGGGCTGCCCTACCGAAAAATGTGGGTGAGTTTTTCGGCGATTTAGGGATTAAAGTATTGGAAGGTTTTGGCTTAACCGAAACTTCGCCGGTAATGTCTGTAACCGAATACCATCGCCAGGTTTATGGCACCGTGGGTCGCATAATTCCAGGTATTGAAGTGGGCGTTCAGGATGTAGAAAGCAAGGAAATCATTAACATCCAAACGCATGACACATTTAACGAAGATTTTCAGTGCGCTGAAGGCGAGATAATTGTTCGGGGCCACTGTGTAATGAAAGGATATTTCAATAAACCAGCAGAAACAGCTGAAGCAATCGATCGGGACATGTGGTTCCACACTGGTGATATTGGTCGATTTTATAAAGGTAACCTACAAATAACAGATCGCCTCAAAAACATGATCGTCAATGCGTATGGCAAAAACGTTTACCCAACTCCTGTAGAAAATATCTATCTAAAAAGCCCGAAGATCGATCAGTTATTTTTAATAGGAGATAAACGAGAATTCATTACCGCTATCATAATTCCAAATAGGGAAACATTAGAAGAAACGTTTAAACTAAAATCATCTTATTTCGAGATTGCCGATCCATTTATACGCGAACAGGAAATAATTGACTGGATGGAGCAAGACATCAAGAAAATCTCAAACGAACTTGCCAAATTCGAACGCATCAAGAATTTCAAAATCAAACGCAATCCATTTAGTATTGATGAAGGTGAGATTACACCTACAATGAAGGTTAAACGTAGAATTGTAGAAAAGAAATATAGTGATACAATCGATTCAATGTATGAAGAAGGGATCGAGGCAGAATCATAAAGAGTAACTTGCTATTAATTACGTTCATCATTTACCCTAGCTATTATCGATTAATGGCTTTAAATTGATAATTTCTTTTATCCTATAAAAATTACCTACCTTTCAACTGTCAGAGTAATGTAATTCACATCACTCTTTTAAACGCGACGGAAGTGAATATGGTTATAATTAATAGTTTCGAAGAGTACGAATCATTTTTGGGAAAAGAAATTGGCAGCTCTCAATGGCACAAAATAGATCAGCAACAAATCACAAAATTTGCCGAGGCAACTTTGGATTTTCAATGGATCCACTGTGATGAACAGAAAGCTAAAGATGAAGGACCATTCGGTTCTACTATTGCTCATGGCTATTTGACCCTATCTCTTATCCCCTATTTATGGAAACAAATCGCTGACATTCAGAATGTAAAAATGGAGGTAAACTATGGAATTGAAAAGTTTAAGTTTAACAAACCTGTTTTAGTAAATGATGAAGTTCAATTAAGGGCGAAACTGAAAGCAATATCTGATTTAAGAGGCATTACAAAAGTGGTAATCGAAGCCAATCTTGATATTAAAGGCCAAACCAAAACAGCCTATACCGGCAACGTAATATTCCTTTACCATTTCAATTAAAAGCAACTCCAACAGGAAAAATAAAAAGGTATAAATCTTTTCTGCGTGAGGAGAGGCAAATACTATTATTAAACATCTTGCAAAATTCTTACTTTTGCAAAAAATACCCGAAATGAGTATAGGATTATCAGAACAAGAAATATTACGACGTGAGTCGCTAAAACAATTACGAGCGTTAGGCATCGAGCCCTATCCTGCAGAATCTTATGATGTAAATGTAAGTGCTGCTGATATATTGAAGAACTACGAAAAGGATAAAACTGCTTATAAGACGGTTAGCTTGGCTGGTCGTATTATGGGGCGTAACATCATGGGCGCAGCTTCTTTCGCCGAAATTCAAGATTCTACTGCCCGTATTCAGGTTTATTTGAAAAGAGATGAGCTTTGCCCAGGCGAAGACAAAACATTATACAATACCGTATTCAAAAAACTTTTGGATATTGGCGATTTCATTGGGATTAAAGGCTATGTTTTCACTACTCAAACTGGTGAAATTTCTATCCACGTTACCGAATTTAAAGTATTAGCGAAATCACTTCGCCCCCTTCCAATTGTTAAACGGGATGATGAGGGCAACGTTTACGATGGATTTACTAATCCGGAATTGCGTTATAGAATGCGCTACGTTGATTTAACCGTAAATCCAGATTACAAACAAATTTTCATCAAACGGAGTAAGGTAATTAACTCCATGCGCAACTATTTTGATGAACAAGGTTGGATGGAAGTAGAAACGCCTATTCTTCAACCAATTCACGGCGGTGCAGCCGCTCGTCCTTTTGCTACGCATCATAATACTTTAGATATGCCGCTTTATTTGCGTATTGCAAATGAGTTGTACCTAAAAAGATTGATTGTTGCTGGTTTCGATGGCGTTTATGAATTCGGTAAAATGTTCCGTAATGAAGGAATGGATCGTACCCATAACCCTGAATTTACTTCAATGGAAATATATGTAGCCTATAAAGATTATATCTGGATGATGGCCATGGTTGAAGAATGTTTAGAGAAAGTAGCGATTGTAACCAACGGCTCAGCTGTGGTTAAAGTGGGCGATAACGATATCAATTTCGAAGGACCGTATGAGAAATTAACCATGTACGAGTCAATTCAAAAATATACAGGAATTGACGTTTCTGCAATGGATGAAGAAGCGTTGCTTCAAACCTGTGCAACTTTGGGTATTCAAACCGATTCTACCATGGGTCGTGGTAAATTGGTAGACGAGATTTTCAGTGAAAAAGTAGAAGCGAACCTCATTCAGCCTACTTTCATTACCGATTATCCTATCGAAATGACGCCGTTAGCTAAAAAACACCGGTCTGCTCCTGGTTTAGTAGAACGTTTTGAGATTTTTGTAAATGGTAAAGAAATCGGAAATGCTTATTCAGAGTTAAATGATCCTATCGATCAGAAAGAACGTTTTGAAGATCAATTGACACTTGCAGATCGTGGTGATGATGAGGCAATGGCCATGGATGAAGATTTTGTTCGTGCTTTGGAATATGGTATGCCGCCAACATCAGGGTTAGGTTTCGGTATCGACAGAATTGTAATGTTAATGACCAACCAAAGCACCATTCAGGAAGTATTATTTTTCCCACAAATGCGCCCTGAGCAAAAGAAGATTGAATTATCTCCGGAAGAAACTGAATTATTTGTTTTGGTAAAAGAAGACGAACAACTTTTATTAACCGTTGTTAAGGCTAAACTTACAGATTGGAGCAACAAAAAGTGGGATACCACCCTTAAAGGTCTTACCGGTAAAGGGGTTTTAAAAGTTACCAAAACCGACGAAGGTTTGTTTTTGTCGCATAAATAAAAACCTTAACATAAACATAACAAAAATTTAAAAGGCTTGCTAACAATTGTTTAGCAAGCCTTTTCTATATTTACAGCAATCAATAGAAAAAGATTGCCTTATGAATACTTCAAGCTTAGAAATTAACGAAAGAGAATACTGCATCAAACTGAGTAAAGATGCATTTGATTTAACCCTTGTCCGCCAATTAATTAAAAGAATACAAGCCGAAGCATTATTCTTCTCTAAAGTTCAAAATGAAGATGATGATATTTTGAGCAAAAGATCTCAAAGAGAAGAGTTAGAAGGATATGATAATTTAGACGATAAATAGGTTAAAAATCAAAAGTTGTAAATACAAAATTTAACTTTTAACCATTCACTAACTAATCTATATCCAACGTACCTTCCACCGAATCATCCATTGTTTTGCCTGTAATAACCGAGGCTGCCATCTTTAAAAATGCCACGGCCGTTCCATTTTTAGTGTCCCAATAATAACCCTCTGATGGGATCACTTTTATCAACGTGATATTTGGATCCTCTTTCCCACCTTGAAACCAGGTTTTAATAAATGGACTCCACAGCTCATCAATCTTAGCCTGGTCTCTGCTAATTTCAGAAATGCCATAAATGTTCACAAAGCCCGAATGTGCACCCGCCTGGAATAGTAAGTGTGTAAATGGATCAGTAGCTATTTCGTCGTTCTTATGACTGTCTTTCATACTCATAAACCAAATATTTCCTTCATCATCAACCTGCTGAATAGCCATTGGCCTTACCGATAAAGGAACTCCGGTTTTAATATTGGTACAAAAAAAGCAGCTTTCTGCCTTTTCAGCAAGGCTGCGTAATTTTTCAACCGCTTCTTTGCCACCTAAATCTTTAATATTATCTTCTTCCTGAGTATTGTTAGTACTTCCTTCTTGTGATGTTGCCATAGTATAGAATTTTCTATTTACTACAATAAGAATGCGAGTTTAGTTTTAAATTTTGAAAAGCAATGTAATTGCTACTATCCAGGTTCGCCCTGCTATCACTAATATCTTTTTGCGAGCGGCTATCGTTTATTTAAACTTTGTGCAACAAAAAGTACAACCGTTCTAACAGGTTTAGCAAACATAAACCTGAATTTAGATATTCAAAATTGTGAAAGCATGGCTTTCAAACGTAGGCTAAACTTCTTCGACAGAAAGAACTTTCTTAGCCAGTTTACCCACTGTTAATCCCTGTACAATAATAGAAAATACCACAACAAAGTAAGTTATTCCTACCAATAGTGGTTTGTACGGACCTTCATCCATTGATAACACTAGTGCAATCGAAACACCGCCACGCAGCCCGCCCCATACTAAAACTTTTATGGTTCCGCTACTAAACTTGTTTTTAAATGGAATAACCTTAACAGGAATATAAATGGATAGAAAACGTGAAAACAAGACGATGAGAATACCGCATAATCCGATCAACCAGTAATCTGTAATATTTCTAATGATTAACAATTCGAAGCCAATAAATAAAAATAAAATGGCGTTCAAGATTTCATCGATAAGCTCCCAAAATTTGTTAAGGTAATCTTTGGTAACTGCAGACATTGCAGTCCGTTTTCCATAATTACCTATTACAATACCTGCAGCAACCATAGTTAAAGGACCAGAAATATGAATGGAGTGTGCAAGTAAATAACCGCCCATCACCACTGACAAGGTAATCAAAACTGAAACTTTGTAATCATCAATCTTTCTCATGGCATTAGAAGCACCAATGCCCAACAACGTCCCCAATAGAAATCCACCAAAGGCTTCTTTTATTAGTAACCAGGAAATATTGGTGAAACTGATGGCGATATCACTTCCCTGTGCTAGCTGAAGAATAACCGCAAAAATTACTACTGCAACACCATCATTAAATAGTGATTCGCCTGCAACTTTTGTTTCCAGAGATTTTTGCACATTGGCATCCTTCAAAACACCCATCACTGCGATGGGATCGGTTGGTGAAATCAAGGCTCCAAATAATAAACTGTAAATAAACGACACCTGAAATCCTAATAGTGGGGAAATATAAAACACTAGTGCACCAACTGCCAAAGTAGATATCACTACACTAACGGTAGAAAATATGATTACGGGAGCACGTTGCTCTCTCAAATCGACCAAATTGATGTGAATTGCTCCAGCAAATAATAGAAAATTCAACATCGCTCCCATCAACACTTCTGTAAAATCTACATCTTGTAAAAGAGTAGAGAAATGATCGAAGGTTTTTGGAAACAAACTCCCAGTAAAAACCAAAACTATTGAACTTAACATCGCAATAATCATTATACCAATGGTTGATGGTAGTTTGAGGTAGCGAAGATTGAGGTAGGAAAAGAAGGAGGCTAGTACGATGAGAACGGAGAAAGAGTAATATAATTCCATAAATATTCTTGAAGGATACGTAAATCCCCAAAATATTAAATAATTTCGACTAGTCTAAATTATTTTTTAGATTATGACTTTAATTGGTCTATTTTTAAGCACAAAAAAAGCCGATTCGCATCGGCTTTAATTTATTTCAATATCGGGAATTTATCTATAACGAACTTGCTGTTGTTTGTCCATCATCCCCATCTGATCTTTCATTTGTTTTATCTGATCAGCTAATAATTTATTTTTATCGGCTTTCTTAGCCTCTGCTAAATACATCGTTGCTTCACGTTTATTGCGCTTAGCCATTGCAATTCCAGCTAAACTTAACTTTGCCAAGGCAACATTATGTTCCATCTGCATGCCTAGGTTCAAGGCCGTTTTAAAATATTTTTCTGATTTTAATGGAGCAGTTCTACTTTCAATTAAACCAACAAGTAAATTATAATAACCATGTTGCACCCTAATCAACTGCTTTTCATAATTTGTAATTCTATCTAAGTAAGCCTTTGCCTTTGGCATATTGTCTTTTCTTAGAAACCACTGTGCTAAAAGCATGTTTTCGTTAAAAAAGAAGGTTACCAATATAATTAGCCCTAATAAAATAGCCACAATTCCCCATGGCCAAAAACCGAAAATAAATAAAGCTACTGCGCCACCCAGTAAAACAACCCCCGCAATTAATCTGATAATATTTGGCATAAAATTTATTCTAATTATTTTTTTTTGCAAATATCGTTTTTAAATGGCATAATTTAGATTTTAAAACAATAATTTCATTAAAAATTTCACAGTGTAAACAATTCATCAAATTAATATGAAAATTCTCTTATCCATAACCCTAATTGTACTTGCCATGAACGTCTCAGCTCAAGAAATCAACAAAAAAATTCACGACCAAGCTAGAAATAAAGATGTATTAATAAATGTGTGTACAAGGGAAGGTATCACCACATTCCCAGAATTTAAGGAAATGTACGATCCAATTTATGCGGCTTATGTTCCTGATGCAGCTACACTGATTGAATTGAAAAAGCTGGTTAAGAACGAAAAGATCAAAATTGTTTTCGGCACTTGGTGCGGAGATAGCAAAGTGAATGTTCCTAATTTTTTCAAAGTTTTAGATGCGCTTCACTTCAAAGAAAAGAATGTAGAAATAATTGCTGTTGATGGAAACAAGAAAGCAGAAAACGGCATTATTGACGGGTTAGATATCCAAAGAGTACCAACGTTTATCGTTTTTGACAAGAAAGGAAAAGAATTGGGTAGAATAGTGGAACATCCTAAAGCAACACTTGAAGCAGATTTGTTGGAAATCTATAAAAAGAAATCATAAAACTTTTAGGTGCGGGTTTTGGTTTTACCTCCAACAAAGTAACTACTAACTCTTAAAAATATAACAATAAATACATGTCTGCAGCACTCGAACCTGGTTGGTTATCTGTTTTAGAGCAGGAATTTGAAAAAGATTATATGATCAATCTTAAGTCTTTCCTCAAAGCTGAAAAGGACGCGGGTGTTAACATTTATCCTAAAAACGCAGATATTTTTAATGCGCTGAACACCACTCCATTCGATAAGGTAAAGGTGGTGATCTTGGGTCAGGATCCGTATCACGGAGCAGGCCAGGCTCATGGATTATCATTTTCTGTTCAGCGTGGCGTGGCTGTCCCCCCATCGTTAAAAAATATTTACAAGGAATTGGAAAGCGATATCGAAGGGTTCAAAGCTCCTAATCATGGTCATTTAACCCACTGGGCCGAACAGGGTGTTTTGCTATTGAATGCGACGTTAACAGTCAGAGCATCTACACCAGGATCACACCAGAATCGTGGATGGGAAATTTTTACAGATGAAATTATCAAGGCCATTTCTCAGAAACTAGAACATGTAGTTTTCTTACTCTGGGGGAAATATGCGCAACAAAAGGCGACCTTAATTGATCAAAAAAAACATTATGTTCTAACTTCTGCTCACCCCTCTCCTTTTTCTGCACATACTGGCTTTTTGGGTTCCCGGCCGTTCTCAAAAACAAACCAGCTGCTGATTCAGAATAATCTGAAACCAGTCGACTGGAATTTACCCGCTTAATGAATACCTATTTCATTAGCGGATTAGGCGCTGATAAACGTATATTTTCTCGTTTAAAATTACACCGAAGCATTAACATTATCCATGTTGAATGGATCAATCCATTAAGGAAAGAATCGCTGTCTGAATATGCCAAAAGGTTAAGCGAAATAATAGATACCTCGGAAGAATTTGCATTGGTTGGCGTTTCCTTTGGCGGAATGATTGCGGTTGAGATCGCTAAAATTCTAAATCCGGTTTTTACAATTGTAATCTCGAGTACCATTCTAAGTAATACATTACCTCCGCTTTATAAACTTGCAGGTAAGCTGAAGTTGGTTGAAATAATTCCGTCATGGTTGATAAAGTCCTCCAACAGGCTTACCCAGAATTTCTTTTTGGTACGCAATCAAATGCTGAAAAAAAACTACTAACAAAGATTATTAACGATACCGATCGACGATTCCTAAAATGGGCAATTGGAAGTATTTTGAGCTGGAGAAACGATTTAATACCTAAACGATTATTTCACATTCACGGCACGAAAGATAAAATTTTGTATGCAAAAAAATCTAAACCCGATTTTGTAATTGAAAATGGAACCCATTTCATGGTTTATCAAAATGCAGCCGAAATCTCGGAGATCATCAATCAATTAATCATCAACGCATAAGATTGCCCCGTTCAGATAAAAATCGAAAATATCGATGGCGATGGCTAGAAAAACTCCTCCTTAGGTTTGGGTTAATATTCCAAAGGAACAATAGGTTCTTTCTTTGTTGTCGACATAATCATCATGGTTTGAAAAGTTTTAACAACAGAAATTTTGCTGATTTTTTCCATAATCAATCGTTCATAAGATTTGATGTCTTTCACATAAACTTTTAAAAGGAAATCTGCCTGGCCTGTTACGTGGTGACACTCAGTAATTTCTTTAATTTGGTTTACTTCATCAAGAAAAATCTGAATGGTATTGTTTTTATGGAAGTCAAGTTGAATTTGAATAAAAGTCTTAATGCCTAAACCTAATTTTTCTTCGTCTACTAAAGCATGGTAGCTTTTAATAAAACCAGCCATTTCCAATTTACGAACACGCTCCAAAGTTGGTGCGGGCGATAATCCAATTTCTTGTGATAAAAGTAAGTTAGTAATTCTACCGTTTTCTTGTAAGATTCTTAAAATTTTAAAATCGATCTTATCTAATTCTGATGCCATATTAGTTCAAAGGTATTGAGAACACAAACATAACCAAATTATATTCTAAATTTTAACAAAATTTATCTAATATATTTTAAATTATTTTTTTTAGATTTACCTAAAAATTTAATTAGATAGATATAAATGCAAAGTTTTACTGAAGAGAATTATCTTAAAATAATTTATCATTTAGCAGAAAATACTAATAACGTACAAACCAATGCCATTGCTGAGCAAATGCAGACCAAACCCGCATCAGTAACGGATATGATTAAGAAACTTGCCGACAAGGGGTTTATAGATTATGTTAAATATCAAGGCGTTACCATGACAGAAAAAGGAAGGAATGCCGCTATAGATATTGTACGCAAACACCGGCTTTGGGAGGTTTTCTTAGTTGACAAACTTAATTTCAAATGGGATGAAGTGCACGATGTTGCCGAGGAATTAGAACATATAAAATCAACTTCGTTAATCGAACGGTTAGATGAGTTTCTTGGTTTCCCGAAATCAGATCCTCATGGCGACCCTATTCCAGATAAAAATGGAAGGTTTGCAAAAACGCAGTTTACAAAACTGATCGAATTGAAAATCGGGGATTCAGGAACAATCACTGGTGTTAGTCAACACAGTTCAGCATTTCTTAAACATCTTGAAAAGTTGGGATTGACCTTAGGCAAACAAATTCAAATTAATGATGTTACCGATTTCGATGGTTCTGTAGAAATTGTGATTTCAGACAAACAAATTAATATTAGTAGAGAAGTGGCAAAGCATATTTTAATTAGCAGTAATGGCAAAAACTGAATCGCTTAGTGAGGTACACCAAAGTGTAAGCACAGACAAAAGAAAAGGTTGGCGTCGCATTTTAGCTTTTATTGGACCTGCTTATTTAATAAGCGTAGGCTATATGGACCCAGGAAACTGGGCTACAGATTTAGCAGGTGGAAGTAAATTTGGATATCAACTGATATGGGTGTTGCTCATGTCAAATCTAATAGCGCTTTTACTTCAATCGTTAAGTGCTCGTTTAGGCATTGTTAGAGGATTAGATTTGGCACAGGCCTCTAAACATGCTTACCCCCGCTGGGCAAATATTCCTTTATTTGGATTAGCGCAGACCGCTATTATTGCCTGCGATTTAGCTGAAATTATTGGGATGGCAATCGGTTTACAGTTACTTTTTGGTTTACCGTTAATTTGGGGAATCTCCATTACCATATTTGACACCATTTTGCTTCTATTTCTTCTTAACAAAGGAATGCGAGCAATGGAAGGCTTTATAGTTTCAATGGTTTTCATTGTTGGAATATCGTTTTTAGTGGAAATGTTTATTGTTGAACCCTCATTAAAAGAAGTTGTTAGAGGTTTCGAACCTTCTATTTTAGGCGGCGATGCTTTATATATTGCTATTGGCATTATTGGCGCTACTGTAATGCCACACAACCTGTATTTGCACTCTTCATTGGTTCAAACCAGAAAAATCGAACGGACAAATAAAGGCATTAAAGAGGCTTTAAAATTTAATTTAATCGATACCACGGTTGCACTGAACCTGGCTTTTTTCGTAAATGCGGCGATTTTGATATTGGCTGCAGCTGCGTTTTATAAAAATGGATTACACGAAGTGGCAGAAATTCAAGATGCACACAAATTATTATCAAATATTTTTGGTGATGTTGCGCCAGCTCTTTTCGCAATTGCTTTAATTGCCGCAGGGCAAAGTTCTACTGTTACGGGTACATTGGCTGGTCAGATTATCATGGAGGGACATATTAATCTAAGAATCCAGCCCTGGTTACGAAGATTGATTACCCGATTATTGGCAATCATTCCCGCATTTTTCACTATTCTTCATTATGGTGATGATGCTCTGGGTGGACTTTTGGTTTTGAGTCAGGTGGTGTTGAGTTTGCAGCTGGGCTTTGCGATTATACCCTTAATCCACTTTACATCAGATAAAAAACTGATGAAAGATTTTGCGATAAAAACATGGGTTAAAGTATTAGCATGGGCCAGTGCATTGGCTATCATCGCCTTAAATGTCAAACTGGTAGTTGAAGAAATAAGTGGGTGGACTAAAGAAGCCAATACCTGGTGGATTTATGTAATTATCGTTCCCGCCTTAATATTTATTGTGTTTCTACTACTTTATGTATTCTTTCATCCGATGATTGAAGAAAAAAATAGAAACAGGCAAATGGTTCCGCATGGTAATGCTTTGGACATTGGGAAAATTGATAAGATTAGCTATTCCAGAATTGGTATTGCAGTAGATTTTTCTAAAAATGACCGGAATACCATCCGACACGCACTTATTCAAGGTGGAAAAGATGCTCACTATTACCTAATCCACGTAGTAGAAACTGCCGCCGCCAGATATCACGGCCAAGAAGTTATGGACCATGAAACACAAAGTGACCGGGAAAATCTTGAAAAATACAAAGCTAACTTAGGAGACTTGGGTTATGATTCAACGCCATTTATAGGTTTTGGAAGCACTGCTAAAGAAATTGCAGATATTAGTAATAAAAACGAACTGGAACTTTTAGTAATGGGCGCTCATGGTCATAAAGGACTTAAAGATTTGATTTTTGGTACAACAGTAGATTCGGTGAGGCACAAAGTGAATATTCCCGTATTAATTATTAGATAACTAATTTTTAATTACTTTCATTAACTTTTTAATTCCTCCATCACCCGAATTATGAATGATAAGTTTTCCTGCTGGAGAATACAAATACATAGCAGGATACATTTTTGGCAAAAACAACGGAATGAAAAGTTTATTTTTATCTTGAAGAACGGTCACATTTGGTTTTGCATTCAAACCTTTAGCGTAAGTATTAAAAAATTGTGGAATGATATAAGCCTCATCCAAGGTAATCATATAGATATTTACGTTTTTAAATTGGGCATAATTGGCACCGAGCAGCTTAGTTTCTCGTTGGCAATGCTCGCAGGTTACATCGAAAAGCATAAACAGATTCTGTTTGCCCGGAACAAGATTTTTATTCGAAAATGCTTTACCATCTAATTTAAAAAATGTGAATTGCGGCAAAATTGTAGGTTGCTGTGCTTTCACATGAGCGAAGAAGAAAAAAGATAATGCTAAAACAAGGATTTTAAATTTCATAATAATGTTTAAAAATCAAACATAAATATAATTTTTACAAGCAATAGATTTATCGTTTAGCTTTTACAAACAGATGAAGATAACAAAGTGTTACTAATAGCTGACAACGAAATAAATAAAAACGAAATTATAACATCAAATTTTAAGATATTTGCAACCCAGCATTTTGCTGTTTTTAAATGTAGAAGCAAATCTACCCAGAAATACAAATAGTTTGAAAAACGATATCAATATAAAAAATAAAAGAGCATACTTTGACTATAATTTACTTGATAAATATGTGGCAGGTATTGCACTTTTGGGAACAGAAATAAAAGCCATTAGACAAGGTAAAGCCAATATGACCGATGCGTTTTGCATGTTCATAGGCGGAATTTTGTATGTTCGAAACCTTCATGTTTCTGAATATAGTCATAGCTCCTTTTATCATCATGATATAAAAAGAGATAGAGCATTACTACTTCAAAAAAAGGAAATCAGAAAACTTCGTCTTAAGGGTGAAGAAAAGGGTTATACCATAGTGCCTTTAAGGATTTTCATTAACGAAAGAGGTTTCGCTAAAATGGAAATTGCGTTGGCCCAAGGTAAAAAGGAATTTGATAAACGTGATAGCATTAAGGATAGAGATACTAAACGTGAGTTAGATAGAGCATTGAAAAGATAGTCTATAGTTAGCAATTTTCAGTTCAGTTTGAACTGAAAATTGCTAACTATTACCATGCCTGATCGCCCACCAAAGGCACAAATCTAAACGTATCTAATATTATTTTATCATAATCCGTTTCACTTACTCTAATAACGGTAACCATTTTTTGCGTGCTTTCATCTCCAACAGGGATAACTAAAATACCTCCAATTTTCAATTGTTTCAATAAAATCTCTGGAACAAGCGGGGCACCAGCGGTAACAATTATTTTATCGTAAGGAGCATGTTTTGCAATTCCCTTTGAACCATCTCCACAGTAAAATGTTGGTCTGTAGCCCATGCCAGGCAATACCTGAATGGTTCGGTTATAAATGTTCTCTTGTCTTTCGATGGTAAAAACATTTGCACCAAGTTCCATTAAAATACATGTTTGATATCCGGAACCAGTTCCGATTTCTAAAACTTTATCACCTTTTTTAATGTGTAACAACTCACTTTGATAGGCAACAGTGTAGGGCTGCGAAATGGTCTGTCCATCACCAATTGGGAAGGCAATATCTTTGTAAGCCTGATTCCAGAAAGTCTCATCAAAAAAGAAATGACGTGGTACTTTGCCAATTGCTTTTAGTACATTTTCATCTTCAATTCCGCGAGATTTTAGGAGTTCAACCAACTTCTTTCTCGCGCCACGCTCTCGGTAATTATCAACAAATTTATAGGCCATGAAGTCTCAAAATTAGCTTTTTCAAGCGGTGATACAAGATAAAGAAATCAACATTAATATAACTTACAGTAAATCAAAACTAAAATCTTTGTCTTTTGACAAAGCAAATGCATCAATTGTGTGTATTAAGGAATTATCTTTACTTTTGAGTCCAATTACAAATTGAATTGCCTTCTTCTTTATGAAAAAAATTATACTTAGTGTTTTTGTTGCGTGTATTTCATTTTCAAGCTTCGCTCAAACTGGAGCGGACTTTAACTACTCCATAGCCGCTAGAGGTTTTAGTTTAATGCAGCTGCCCAAAATTTTAAACCAAACAAACACTCAGGATTACACCAAAATGTACGGCAATGGTGCAATTTTGAAATTTAACGACAATCAAATTAGCTATAGAATAAGTGGGAATTATTTTCGCGATCCGATGGTTCGTTTTCAAAATACTTGCGAAACCTGCGAAATAGCTAGTGGAAAAGTAACAGATTACTCATTCAAGATTGGATTTGAAAAAAACTTCAACTATTCAAGAATTCAACCCTATTTTGCATTCGATCTAGGATACAGATCAAACCGTTTTACAGGTACATTAACGCCTACAAATGGCTCAATAGGAACCACGAATCAATCAGCAGATGCTACAAAAAACGGATTAGTTATTACGCCCACTTTAGGCTTTAAGGTCAACATTATACCCTATCTATCAATCTTCGCCGAAAGTAGCTTAGATTTCTATTATTCTTACGAAAAACAAGATAGAACGCCTATAAATGTTGCAGATAGAACTGTAACTACATTTAACAAATGGGAATTTCTATTAAACCCCGTTTCTGCAGGTATTCAATTTAATTTTAATAGTAAAAATTAGTACGGATCTACATCAATTTGAGTAAAAACGCCTTTAAAATCTTTAGTAGCATTGAATTGCGTTAGTGTTTCACGAAGCGCATCTTTAACTTTTTGAATGGCGGTATGCTTGTCGGCTTTAATGATAATTTGTTTGATGTACAGATTACGTACACGGCTGATTAATGGCTGCTCCGGTCCTAATACACGTTTACCGAATTTAGCTTTAAGAATATTTGCCAATGTTAGTGCTGCATGATCTAATACATGAGAATCTTTATGTTTGACGTAAAGAAATATCATCCGAGAAAATGGCGGATATAGAAATTTATCACGCTCTGCTATTTCATCATTGTACATGCCTTCGTAATCGTTATTAACAACTTGTTTAATAATCCGATTATCGGCATCGTAAGTTTGAATGCAAACATTTCCTTGGTCAGCTCGTCTCCCAGCCCTTCCTGCAACCTGCGCTAACAGCTGAAAACTACGTTCATAAGCCCTAAAATCTGGATAACCCAAAAGTGTATCTGCGTTAATAACGCCAATCAAATTTAAATTATCGAAATCTAAGCCTTTAGCAACCATCTGCGTACCGATCAGAATATCCGTTTTCTTTTCCTGGAAATCGGTTAAAATTTGTTGCAAACCATTTTTTGTCCGTGTGCTGTCCATATCCAAACGGGCAATAGTAATATCTGGATACAGTAATTTTAGCTCCTCTTCGATACGCTCCGTTCCAAAGCCTTTCTGCTCTACGTGAACAGAGCCACATGCCGGACAAATATTAACGCTGCTCTGTTGAAAACCGCAATAGTGGCAATGCAGTTTACCACTACTTTTATGATAGGTTAAGCTTACATCGCAATTCACACATTTTGGAGTATAGCCACAGGTTGCACAAATTAAAATGGTTGCGTAGCCTCTTCTATTTTGAAAAAGAACAATTTGCTCCTTTTTTGATAAGGCAAGATCAATATCTTTAATTAATACGCTAGAGAAGTATGAAACCATGGTTTTACGCTTGGTTTCCTCAGCAATACTAACCACCTGCTGATTGGGTAATTGCACACCGCCAAAGCGATCCTTCATCTCAACTAACCCATACTTTCCTTGCAGCGCATTATAGTAACTTTCTAGTGATGGAGTTGCAGAGCCCAAAATAACCTTAGCCTGATGCAAATGAGCGAGATAAATCGAGGCATCTCTCGCCTGATATCTAGGAGCGGGATCATATTGTTTGTAAGATGGCTCATGCTCTTCATCTACCACAATTAATTTTAAGTGTTGAAATGGTAGAAATACGGCTGACCTTGCTCCAAGTATTACCTTATATGCGCCTGTCCTTACCTTATTCCAAATTTCAACCCTTTCGCTATTATTAAATTTCGAATGATAAACGCCAATTGCATTTCCAAAATAACGCTTAATACGCTCAACTATTTGAGTGGTTAAAGCAATTTCAGGTAATAAGAATAGAACTTGTCCATCAGTGTTTTGAATAATTTCTTCAATTAATTTAATATAAACCTGTGTTTTCCCCGAAGCAGTTACTCCGTGAAGTAAAACAACATCCTTTTCTTCGAACGATTGATTGATCAGATTTAAAGCGGTCTGTTGTCCGGTATTTAATTGAAAATTGACACTAAACTCTTCATCATGATTAGCTAACCTACTTACAGGACGTTTCATCACTATAAAAATCTCTTTATCTGTTAGTGATTTTAAGGCACTTACACCACAGTTGCTCTCTTCTAAAAGCTGTTCTTTAGAGATTGGAAGATTTAATTTTTGCAGTTTCAGATAGGCAAGTAAAGCATCAAGTTGTTTTGGTGCTTTCTCAAGAACGTTAAAAAGTTCCTTTAAATTCTCTTCATCCGTATAGAACTCATTTAAAGTCACAAACGATTTCAAAAGAGGTTTGTACTTTTGCACCACTTCTTCTGCCACCAGAATTAGCTCTTTTTCTAATAAATGATTTATGATTGGATAAATTGTTTTTTGACCTAACAATTTTGAAACATCATTTACTGTCAGTTTTGCTTGCTTTTTTAGCGCCGAAATAATTATCTCCTCTTTTTCGGTAAGTACAATCTCATCCGTAAAATCATCGCGAAGAACGAGTATGGTTTCGCTGGCAAGTTTCAAACTAGCGGGTAACGCCGCAGACATCACATCTCCTTCATTACACATATAATAATTCGTCATCCAACTCCAAAACTTTAGTTGGGTGGGGGTTACTACCGGCTCACTGTCAATTATATCGATTATATATTTCGCCTCATAAACTCCGGGAGGATTCTTAGAAATGGCACTGATTAAAGCGGTGTATATTTTATGCTTACCAAACTGAACAACAACTCTTTTCCCAATCGCAACCTGATCATTTAAATCAAATGGTACCCTATAGGTATAGTTTATTGCCAAAGACAAAGGCAAGATAACTTCAACAAAAAGTGTTTCTCTTTCTGCAAAAATATCGTTTCCAAAGCTATCCATTATTTATCTTTAAATGCAGCGAAGAACAGCATTATCCAACCTAAAACAAACAAAAGACCACCAATAGGCGTGATTGGGCCTATTAGATTGACAAAATCCAACTTTAACATACTTCGGGTTGCCAACAAGTACAAAGATCCCGAGAAGAGAACAATTCCGAATGTAAAACAGAAATAGGCAATGTTGATTAACTTGTTTCTATATCTGGCAAAAGTTGAAAGGTACAAAAGCGCAAAGGTGTGATAAAATTGATATTCTACCCCTTTCTGCCAAATTTCTATTGAGGGTTGATCTATTACGGCCTTTAAACCATGAGCACCGAAAGCGCCAAGTAAAACAGCCACTACGCCAAAAAAAGAAGCAGTAAGTATAATTCGTTTATTCATAGTTATTGCTTGAAGCAATCGCTAAATTAATAAAATGACATAGAACTTCGCTGTAATCAATGTAATAAATTAAATTTGTTGCACGCACATGAAAAAAATTATCATTTTAGCCATTGCATTATTTTTGGGTATTGCAGGGATGGCATATCTATATTTCTCAAAATTGGGCAATGAAAATAATGCAAAAGATTTAGCATTGCAATCTGCAACGAATAATGCTGCAATAGTATTTTCATTTCAAAATGATAAGGGATTTTATGAAATTATTAAAGCGCAAAACCTTATTCAGCAGGTATTAGGCGAAGATAAAATTCAATTACTGATTCAGCTTAAGGATTTAATTATTAACGATAATGCGCTAAATAATTTTTTTCAAGATCAGTATATTTATGTTAGCGTACTTCCAGACTCCAATAAAAACCTTAATTTTTTAATCACTGTTCAACTTAAGGCAGATGAAGACCTGAATAAATTTAATCAGGTAATCAAATCGAAAAACTACATTACCCCATTACAGAACGGGCAATATTCCTTGAAGCTTAAAGATAGTGTTTCTGCTTACGCAAATCTCAATGATAGAGTAATAACGCTGTCAACCTCGCTAAAACTTATCAATGATGCTGCTATTCGATTAGCTGAAAATCCTTTCACTGATTATATAAAAGGGAATAATGCTGTTAGCAGAAGTGCCTTGGCACAAATCTATATCAACTTTAATCATATACCACTGGTGCTAAAGAACATTTTGATTGGTAAATTAAATGGAAGTATTGAAGTTTTAAATAAGCAAAATGCATTTGCCTCTTTAAGTTATAATTTTAGCAAAGAGCGTATTCTTTTTAACGGCAGCACTACGTTAAAAGATGATTCTAGCTACCTCAAATTATTTGAACAAAGCGCAGCGCAGGCTACAAATATTCAAAATATCTTACCTGATAATACGGCAAATTATGCGATCTACGCATTTGATGATTATAAAACCTGGTTTAAAAACCTAAAAGCTCTACAGATTAAAGCCAATCAAATTACCCAGGCAGACCAAACGATTAGTTCAATTAAAAATGATTATAGAACAGATTTAAATTTAATATTTCCATTGTATGCTAAAAATCAATTTGCAACATTTCAATTAAGTACCAGTGAAAAACTGGGGGCAATACAACTTACTAATGGAGAGAAAGTGAAACAATTATTATTTGACGTAAGTACAGATTATAGTGATGAAATTAAAGTTTTTAAGTCTGCAAACATTCTTCAAGTATATTTTGGAGACGCATTTAAAAATTTTAATAAACCATTTTATGCCATTATCGATAATTATTTAATTGTGGCTAACAATGCAAGTACAATAGCATCCTTTTTAAACAGCTATAAAAACAATAGGTTAATGATCCAGAATCCTATTTACATGGATGCCATGAATCAAATCTCTACTACTTCGAATATTAGCTATTATGTAGATCTTCGAAAATCTGAGAATATTTTGAGAGATAATATTTCATCAAAATACTACAAACATTTTAGGGCAGATAGTGGCCTTAAAACTTTCGATACTTTCTGCTACCAACTGATAGCCGATAAGAATAAATTCATCTCTAATGTACTATTAAACAAATATGTACAACAACCAATACCAGATTCACTTAGTATCCGTTAATAAGAAAACCAGCCTGAAAACCAATACATTTATGAAGAAATTTTTACTTGCTTTACTTATAGTTGCTAGTTTTAAGGCTGCAAACGCTCAGCAATACGCCCTTTTTGGCACGAAAACTATGTTCGATGCTTTCGAGAATCCTTCTCAGAAATCGTTCACATTAGATTCCTCTCGCAAATTCTCCTCTAATTTTTTCATGCCCTATTTCGGCATTAATGCGGCAAACAAGGGTGAAGCAAATAACGTAATCAGGAGACTTGCTCAAACCGGATATCTTGATACGGAAGACTTACCCCTATTGAATGGTGATGTAAACCACTTTTACCAAAACAGCAATATTTATGTTGCCACTTTCAGGTTATTTCATTCATACAAATACCAAAAAGAAATCGGCCTGGCGTGGCAAATCCGTTCTGATGCGCAAATTGATTACACCAATGAAACGCTTGCAATTTTTGATTCTCCCAATAAATTTCCAATCAATACTCCGTTACGTGGAATTTTCAATTCATCCGGATACCAACAATCTTATCATCAATTTAGTATAAGCTACCGCGAAAATTACAATAAGCGATTAGCCTTTGGTTTAAAAGCTAGTTTATTAAGTGGTATTTTGTACAATAAAATCGACATCACTGATTCGTATTTATATTCAGACCCAGAATCAAACACCCTCAATTTAGGGTTGGCAGCCAACTATAGAAGTAATTTTACAGAGGGAAGAGAACTCAGAAAAAAAACATTGCTTCCATTCAAAAATCCTGGATTATCGTTGAGCTTTGGAACGAATTATACCTCAAAAAAAGGTTTAATGTTGATGGCAAACATTAAAGATTTGGGTTTTATTTGGTGGAGAAAAAGTACTCAAGAAACAATCGTCAACTCATCGAATATTACGATAAATACTTTTGCAAATCGAAACAACATTAATAATAGCATTACCGATATATTTACTGAAGCTCAGGAAAGCAAAAAATTCCTTGCTCCAACAAATGCAAAGATTGATCTATATGTTTCAAAAATATATGGCTTCTACAAACCTTCGTTTATTGTGTCGAAAAGTCTTTTTTACAAGGGTGGAGATATTGCTTTGGTTAACACCTTTAATTATAAAAATTTCTCTGGAAGTGTTACGCCGCTTTACAACCTTAACAATATTTTTATGGTTGGTTTACAAGGTAAATATCAAACGCCAAACTTCGAAATTTTTCTTGGATCAGACAATTTAGTTTCTACTGCCTATACTACTAAGGGCATAATATCCAGCAATGGAAGTACAGGATCTTCTACTAACGGAGTCGGCGCTTCAGTATATATGGGTATAGGGATTAAATTTGGAAATGTTGTCAATCACCCCCAGTTCAGCGATGTGATGCCTGGTATAAATGACAATGAAGGGGGCAGTTTCTTTAAAAATCTATTTTCAATTTTTAAACGGAAGTAACCTAAACTTTCTTTTTTGGTTGCGTAACTACGAAGTCTTTTAAATAAAAAGGTTCGAAATACGCTACGTCTTCAAAATTTTGCGCTTGAAATGCCTGGTATGCTAAACCCGAAATATACTTTGCAGAGTTAAAATTATTATCGTTGAAAAGCGCATTTTGATGATTTAAAGTTTCCTTACATTTTGCAGCTCCATCTCCTAAAAAAGTAATTTCATTTTTCTGGAGCAATTCTGAATAACTATTTTCATCGATTATTTTAGCAGAGGTTGGCTCCAAAACATTCAAATTGCTATCAAAAACAGCGCTGTAAACTTCCATTCTTCGGGCGTCAATCATAGGGCAAATTAGTCCAGCGTATGTCGGGTTTTCAGTCATAAAACCATTAGCCATCATTTCTAGCGTTTCAACAGCAATCAATGGCTTATCTAATGCATAACAGAGCCCTTTTGCTGTAGACACGCCTATCCTCAAACCCGTATAAGATCCTGGGCCTTTGCTAACCGCAATGGCGTCTAAATCATTATAAGTGAAGTGAGAAGACTTAATCACCTCATCAATAAATAAAGTAAGGTTACTGGCGTGCAAGTTTTGACCAATCTCTTCTTTGGTAGAAACTGTTTCCCCATCAATCGATAAAGCTACAGAACAAGCCTGTGTAGCTGTTTCTATTTGAAATATTTTAGCCATTTTACATGAGTTATGGGTTTATAATTGTTTTCTCCGAAGGTTTAATAAGTTGATTTTTTTGTTTTTTTCTGCATCAAAATCCACGATTCTCAATGTTTTTGCATTCAAACTGGTAACTCGCAAGCCATAACTCGCAATTGATAACTAAAAGTTACGGAACAGGGTCGTGTCCATGTGCGCCCCATGGATGGCAGCGACCTATACGCTTTAAGGCCATCCAGCCACCTTTAAATGGGCCAAATTTCCGAATAGCCTCAATCCCATATTGCGAGCAAGTTGGGGTAAACCTACAATTTGCGCCAAGCATAGGCGAAATGGCATATTGGTAAATCCTTATCAACCCCAAAAAAAGCGAACCAAATATATTATTAATGAACTTCATTTGGCTGAATTAAAGTTTTAAAGCGCTTAAAAGTTGACACCAATTTTTTTTGAATAAAAATAAATTCATACTTCTCCTTCCCCACAAATTGGATGGAAAAAAGCAATAATCCTCTATCATCAGGTAATTGACTGTAAAACTCTTCTTGTTTATTTAGTCGGTAAGCCTCGCGAATGCGGCGCTTGAGCAGGTTGCGATCTACAGCTCGTTTATATCTCTTTTTAGGAACATTAATTACTACCTGCGCCGGAACATGAGCAGCTTCATTAATAAACATGTAAGAAATACGAAAAGGATATAATAAAAAAGAAGAACCTTTTTTAAACAGCAGATCTAAATGTTTTCTGCTGCATAACCGTTCTTCTTTTCTGAATGTGTACATATATTTTGATTGATAATTGCAGATTTTGATCTGCCGATTCCGATTAATCGGAAAAGCAATCAAAAATTATGCTTTATGCTTGCGTTCGTCAGAAACTGTTAATCTTTTTCTTCCTTTAGCACGACGTGATGCTAATACTCGTCTGCCGTTAGCTGTTGCCATTCTTTCGCGGAAGCCGTGTTTGTTTCTTCTCTTTCTTTGCGAAGGTTGGTATGTTCTTTTCATGACTGTATATTATCTTATTATAATTTCAAAATTAAGAGGAGCAAATATAAAGCGATTTCTCTATAAATGCAAGTCTGTTTAGTTTTATTTTTTATTTGAAAAGCAAATGTAGTAATTCTTTTTAAAATTCAGTCCCGCCCCCGCTTCTGCCGGCAGAAAAAGCCGGCATTTCGCTTCGGTCGGGTTTATTTTATATTGGCCACTACAATGATGTAATGATATCCTACACGCGATAATTCATAAAACGTTCCTACGGAACGAAACGATTGCAAAACAATTTTTGCTACCGAGGAGGCGCCCTACTGGACGGTAGTAAATTAGCTCTCGGTATAAAAATATCATTTTTCAAAACACTCCGAGAAAATTATCTCTCATCTCATTGGAAAAAATCATCGATAGAAAAAATCTATGAACAGTTTGCTTCTTTCATCCAGTAGAAACGTTTTGTACCCATAATCGACAATCTTAGGCGCAACAAAGATCGACCAAATTAAAAAAAAAGCATTCAGGGTTTTATGTAAAAATACAGCCTAGCTGTACACCGCAAGAAAAATGTCCCCCCCGTAACGTAGCGACGACTCAACAGTAGAAAAAATCTATGAAACGTTTCATTTTTCGTTCCTTAGGAAGGTTTTGTGTGCAAAATCGACAATCTTAAGTGCAACAAAAATCGACCAAATTGAAACAAAGTATTCGAGGTTTCATTCTAAAACACAGCCTAGCTCAACACCGCAAGAAAAGTTGCTTACCGTCCCGTAAGGACGACTCATCGGTAGAAAAAATATATGAAGGTTTGTTTGTTCGTTCCATAGGAACATTTCTTGTTTATAGTTCATCTGAAACAATCTTAAAGAGAATTAAAAGCCATGCCAACTAAACCTGGTTGTAGTGGAAATCCTTTTTGGTACACCCAAAAACCTATTCTAAGCTGCCATTCGCAAAAAGATTGAAACTAAAAACAGGACTAACGATATGTGTTACGATGTGATTGCTTTCCAAAAACTATTGTTTATCCAGCCTGAAAATTACCACAGCGATAAACATAAAGAGATCCGAGATTACAAGCCCAACGCTGCTTTCAATTTTATGTATCCAGTTTTACTCACTGGCAGCCAGATATCTGATTTGAGCAGCACCACGTAACTATCTTTCTCCTTTAATTCGATTTTTGTAACCTGAGCAAGGTTAATAATATAAGAGCGATGAATACGGATAAATTGGCCTGGATCAAGAGTTTGCTCAAAGTAAGCCATCGTTTTATTTTTATAGAAAACACCGTCTGCTGTACTTAACTTAACATAATCATCATCAGCCTCAAGGTAATTGATATCTCCAGTTGGAATAATTTTAATTACGCCATCCTTTTTAACTACTACTCTATTATTTTGTGCAGGACTCAAAGCAGCGGCATCCAAAACAGCTTCCGTATTTTCTGTTTGATTTAATCTGGAAGGCAGCTTTTTGATGGCAGCATCAAAACGTGCCTTATCAATTGGTTTGAGCAAATAATCAACGGCATTAACTTCAAAAGCTTTAATGGCATATTCATCAAAAGCAGTTGTAAAAATTACAGCGGGCTTATCTTCAACCAATTCCAGCATTTCGAAGCCACTAATTTTTGGCATTTGAATATCAAGAAATATTAAATCGGGCTTATGTAAAGTGATGGCTTTTAATCCCTCGAAACCATCGCAACATTCAGCAACAACTTCAATTTCAGGATGATCGGTAAGATAAAATTTAACAATATCTCTCGCTAAAGGTTCATCATCAATTAATATCGTTCTGATCATTTTTTTGTGGGATTTTTAGAGTGGTAATATATAAATTATTTGCCTCAATTTCGGTTTGCAGCAAATGCGGATTTGCAAATAACAAATATAATCTACGTTTAATAGCCGTTAAACCGAAGCCAGTTCCTCCTGCGGCTTTCATCTCCGGATCGAAAGGATTTTGCACCCGCAGCTCCAGAATATTACGATCAACTGTTACATCAACCTTGATAGTTATACCGGCAGATGTATTGTACAAACCAAACTTAATGGCATTTTCTACAATCGGCTGTAGTAAAGTTCCCGGCAGACATAAATTCAAAGTATCGTCAGCTACATTTACCTCAATATTTAAGCGATGGCTAAAACGTACCTTTTCAATGTCAAGGTAAAGCTGGATATATTCCATTTCTTCTTCTACAGATACCCACAATTCGTCATCTCGTTTTAAGGTTCCCCGAAGAAAAGAAGCTAACTTGGTAATCATTACACCTGCCTCTTTAGGGTTTACCATTGTAAGCGCAAATACCGAATTTAAACTATTGAACAAAAAATGGGGTTGCAATTGGTGACGAAGCTTGTTTAGCTCGGCTTCTTTTGCCAAACTTTTTGCCGCCGAAAGCCTTTCGTGTGTTTCCGATTGTTCCTCCAGTCTGTACCATAAAATATTGGCCAATGCACACCAGCCCAAACACATAAAGGAAATTAAACCACGGAAGGCAAAAGAGAAATTATAAAAATCCAAATACTCCTTAAAATCTGAAAATATGTATAGCATCGCATATTTTGCAGCATAAATAATTACGAACGTAAGCGCCAATGTAATGATGAGCACATACAATATTCGTTCGTTTTTTGGCTGATAGTAGCCCAGCATATTACTTATGGCAATGCAGGCCATCACCAGTAAGAAATTACTCAAAAAGCTATCTGCAAATGAAATTAACCAAGAAAAATTCACCACATAATGTAGGCCAACAGCACATAGAATAAACCAAGCGACAGCTATAGCTGCAGAGGTTTTTTGAATTTGTGGGATGGATAGAGGTCTAGTTGTCAAAGCGTTATTTGTTTAGGTAATGATAAACGAAGTAAACGACCAGAAAATCTCTGATCATTTACTTTTGATTATGGTTTTAAAAACTTTTGATTTCGATTCCCCCGAAAAGTACAGTTCCATCTAAAACTAAGGTTTTCTGCATTTGATCTATCGGCAACATGTGTCCCCTCTTGTCTTCTACACTACCAAATATTGCTGTAACATTAGATTGTATTGCCCAATTTGGTGGCACAATTAATTTGATACCTCCAAAAACTGCAGTTACATCAATCACCGCAGAATCCGTAAAGTCAGCTTGTGTCATTATAATATCCGATCCGCCGAAAACTGCAGTAACATCTCCTCCTTTAAAATTTTTAGAATAAACGGTTTGATTTGATCCCCCAAAAACCGCTGCGACATCAATTATGTCATTTCTATTTGCTTTCTTATCTGCTTCTTCATCAAGATCTATCTCATCATTTACACCAAACTGATTCTTAAGTGCACCTTTAAATGATTGTTTCCTTTTTAGCGTATCCTTTGGTTTAAAAATTAAAAAGCCACCAACAATTACTAAACCTATTCCCAGGGCGTATTTAGATATATCGAAATCGAAGCCCATGTCATCTACCGTTTGGTATACGCCAAATAAAATAAGAACAAGCCACCAAACGCCCCTAAAATTTTTTCTTACACCAATAAACACCCCAAGCGCAATTAGAAATGTCCAAAAGCTAAATACCCAACCTGGAATATTCAAACCCAAATTATCTAGTAAAAATGCTAGCCCAATGATTAATATGATGGAACCACTCCAAACTCTACCCGAGTTTTTGATGTGATTATTTTCATTTACATTTTCCATGTTTTCATTTATTTAATATTCAAAAGTATTTATAAATTAAAAGTTAACAACTGTTGTTTTCTTCAGCATGCGCAGAATGGCGGTAAGTGGTATCATTTCATCGGCGAAAAATATTTTCTTATTTTGAGCACATGAAATATTTACTATTTATAAGCTTCATTATTTTCAATTATGATGTATTTGCCCAAGATTTAATATCACACTATAAAGTTTATGATGTTAAAAAGCAAAAAGTAATTTCTTTAGATGAAGTAATTACCGACATGCATAAGGCTGATGTTTTATTTTTTGGAGAAGAGCATAACGATTCAATAGGGCATATTTTGGAATTTATTATTTTCAAAAAATTAGCTGAACAATTCCCTAAAAAAACCGCTCTTAGTTTAGAAATGTTCCATACCGATATTCAACCCATAGTAGATGAATATCTAGCCGACTTAATATCAGAAAAGAATTTCATTAAAGAAGGAAGGGCGTGGTCAAACTACAAAGACTATAAACCCTTAGTTGAATATGCCAAAAAAAACAAGCTTGCTGTAATTGCTGGCAACGCCGCCACTCGCTATAGCAATGCAGTGACCAAAAATGGGTTGACTGTTTTAAGTGGCTTTCCTAAATCATCCCTAAACAATTTGGCACCTCTCCCTATTGATACGGCTACCGGAAGATATCTGGAAAAATTCACTGAACTATTGGGAGGGCATAGCATGGGTTTGATGAAAGTCTATCAGACTCAAAATTTTTGGGATGCTACCATGGCTTGGTCAATCGCTAAGTTTGCGAAAGCAAATAAAGGAATTAAAATTCTACAACTAAATGGCCGATTTCATAGCGATGAAAAGCTTGGAACATTGGCCAAACTTCAAAAATATGCTCCAACGCTAAAAATTCTTAATATTTCTTCATTTAGTGATGAAAATTTTGAGAATCCGAAGTGGGAAAAACATCGAAACCTTGGCGATTATATTGTAATCACGGATCCGAAAGTGAAAAGAAGTTTTTAAAAACAAAGATTTACCATTGAGCAGATCTTTGTTTTTTTATGCTTTTGCTTTAAGCAAATCCCTTATTTCAGCTAAAAGAACTTCTTCTTTTGTTGGTGGTAATGGAGCTGCAGGAGCCGCAACTTCCTTTTTTTTGAGGTTATTGGCACCTTTAATAATCACAAATAACACCAAAGCCACAATAATAAACGTAATTACTTGCGATAGAAAATTTCCGTACTTTATTGCTGTACCCGCAATAGTGAGTTGGCTTAGATCTTCTAATCCGGCTGCTTTTAACGCCGGGCCCAGCACTGATGGCGTAATAATATCCTCCACTAGTGAGCTTACAATTTTTCCAAATGCAGCACCGATGATAACACCGACAGCTAGGTCAAGCACGTTCCCTTTAACCGCGAAGTCTTTAAATTCTTTAACAAAACCCATAATTTTTAAGCTTAGATGATTTATATACGAAAATAGCAAACATTCAACTGAATCCAAATGTTTAGCAAACAATTAAACCAAACATTCAAAAGCATTTACATTAATTCGAAAGAATATCTGAAATGATTTGTTTATTTTTGCTGCAATCCTGAATACAAAATATGCTAAAGCAACATCTACAACAAAAATTATTACAAAAGTTATCACCCCAACAAATTCAGTTTATAAAGTTGTTACAGGTGCCAACGGTTGCTTTAGATACGCGTGTAAAAGAAGAATTAGAAGATAATCCTGCTTTAGAAGATCCTAGTTTGATGACACAGGATGAGCCTAAAAGCGAATATGATGACTTAAACGACAGCCCTGAAGACTTCGATGGACCATCTGAAGATACCAGCATGGATGAGTTTAATGTAGATGATTATCTGCAAGATGACAATACCAACGATTATAGTACAAATTACAACAATGGTGATGATGACGAAGAGAAAAAAGAAACTCCAATCGCTATTGAAAGCACCTTCTTTGAAAGTTTACAAGAGCAATTAGATCTTATTCCTCTATCAGACCAGGATTTTATTATCGGTAAGCAAATTATCGGAAGTTTGGATGATGATGGCTATTTACGTCGCCCATTGGGTTCTATGATTGACGATTTGGCTTTTTCTCAAAATGTAATGGTTGAGGAAGAAGATGTATTGGAAATGTTAAAACTTATTCAGAGTTTCGACCCTCCAGGCATTGGCGCAAGAGACTTGAAAGAATGTTTACTCATTCAATTAAAAAGGAAAGACCCAAATAATCCGATAATAGTTAAAGCAATGAATGTTGTAGAAAACTATTTGGACGAATTCACGAGAAAACATTACGACAAACTCGAAAAAAGCTTAGGACTAGATAGCGAAGAACTTAAAGAGGTAGTTAACGAGATTTTGCGTTTAAATCCAAAACCAGGTGATGCAAATCAGGTAACAACCAAACAAATGCAAATCATTCCGGATTTTCATATTAGTAATAATGATGGAATCTTAATTTTAACGCTGAACTCCAAAAATGCACCTGAGTTAAAAGTAAGCCGCTCTTATCAGGAAATGTTTGAGCATTACGACAAAGCTTCATCAAAAGATAAAAAACTTAAAGAAGCTGTGCAGTTTGTGAAGCAAAAATTAGATTCAGCTAAGTGGTTTATCGATGCCATTAAACAAAGGCAACAAACTTTGTTAAAAACGATGAATGCAATTATGCATTATCAGTACGAGTATTTTTTAACAGCTGATGAGCGCAAAATGCGTCCAATGATTTTAAAAGATATTGCTGATAAAATTGACATGGATATTTCTACCGTATCTCGTGTAGCCAATTCGAAGTATGTGCAAACTGAATTTGGTACCTTTTTATTAAAATCTTTTTTCTCAGAAGCCATTCAGACAGAAAATGGAGAAGAGGTATCGAACAAAGAAGTAAAAAAAATACTGGAAGATTGTATTGGAAATGAAGATAAACGCAAGCCTCTTGCCGACGAGAAATTGACCGATATTTTAAAAGAAAGAGGTTATAACATCGCCCGTAGAACTGTTGCTAAATACAGAGAGCAAATGAATATTCCGGTGGCGAGGTTAAGAAAGGAACTTTAGTACGCGGCAATTTTCAGTTTTCAGGTGGTATCCATCAGTATTCAGTTTCTGGTTATCAGTTTGGCTATCCATTTAAAAAGAAATTACATAAGTACTGCTTTACCACATTCGGATATAAGAAGGTACTTTATAAATGTTGTTGAGTAGTAATCCCAAAACAATTTCATGACTGCCATTGCTTACCTGATTCAAATCTGAAGTGGTAAAATCGTAAGAGTAGGTCAAATTCAACATCTTACCAATATTGAAACCGGCCATTGCCGAAAATGAATCGTCCTTACGATAACTTCCCCCAAGCCACAACTTGTCTTTAAAGGCTATTTTCATATTTACATCTACCGATACTGGCGCTGGCTGCACATATTTGACCATAACGGAAGGAATTGCAGCAATTTCATCATCAAGAAAGAATTTATATCCCACTGTACCGAAGAAATGCGGAACTGCCTTTCCTTGATTATAGGCTTCATCTCCTGAAAAACTTAATTTTTGAGACAATATTTGTTGAGCCGATACTCCTGCAAATATTCTTGCACCATATAACCAAACGCCAACGCTTAAATCTGGACGTAGTTGGTTGGTTATTGCTCTATTGAGTGATGGTTCATAAGGATTTTCGAATGTCAATGCATTTATATCTAACGAAATACTAGATAAACCTGCTGCAACACCTGCAGATAAATTAAAATTATTGCTCAACTGCAAATGATAGGCGTAAGTAACATTGGCATCCAATCTCTTTATCGGGCCTGTTTTATCCAAAACGGCGGTAACACCCATGCCATGATGTGGCGGTGACGAAGTATAATTCTGCATGTAATTCCGATCCATTGGATTGCCTGTTTCTTCGGGAAATGAAGTTAGCGCATTACTCCACAATTGATTATCGCCCAACGCCCAATGTGCTGATATGAAAGAGGTTTGTGGCGCATCGTTAATTCCAGCCCACTGTTTCCGATAACCTGCTTTAAAATCAATATAATTTTCTATCCCCGAAAGTGCCGGATTGAGCAAATATTGGTTAAAAATGTACTGGGTGTATTGCGGCTTTTGCTGTGAAAAAGCTTTGGTAGAAACAAGTAAGGCAAATATGAGGATGTACTTTTTCAAAATTTATCTGATTATTGTGAGCGGTCCGGTAACGTTTTTTCTTCCATTTCGTGGATTTATGATGTAGTAATAAACACCGACCGGAAGTTGTTCATTTTGATAATTCCCATCAAATGGGGTTCTATATCCAGCACTAAAAAATATTCGGCTCCCATTCCGGTTAAACACTTGTACAGTTGCCTTTGGGTAACTTTCTAAATACTTGATATTCCATACATCATTAATTCCATCACCATTTGGAGTGAAACTACTTGGAGGATTAACAGCCTGTAAAACCTTTACCGATACCCGTAGTACTGTAGTGCATTGCTCCGGGCTGGTAGTCACAGTTAAGGTATAGTCAATATCTTTTTCTGGTGAGGCAATTGGATTCATGATTTTGTTATTATTCAACCCTGTAGCCGGTAACCACTCATATTTCAATCCTTCGCCTGTTGCTACAGCAGGAATTTGTATTTCTCCTCCTGCTAAGATATAAATAATTGAGCCGCCATCAACCACTGGTGATTTATTTACAAAAATTGATTTTGTAACGGTAGCACTACAACCATTATCTGCTGTGAAAGTATAGGTGATATTGTGAGGCCCAAGCCCGGCCAGTTTCGGATTAAACGTTCCATCAGGCTTTAAACCATTTCCATCACTGCTATAAACTCCAATACCTGAAATTCCGGTGGTTTCATGAAATTGATTGATAACAACACTACCATCATTCTCACACACAGGCAAAATTTCATCAACTGTTATTGTTGGTGATGCGTTCAAAGTAATGGTTTTAATGATAAAATCAGAACATTGCCCTCCCGAATAGGCAACTACTTTAATTTGAACATTTTTAGTTAGCGGAGAGCCAAAAGGCGCATAATTCAAATCTATTTGATCTGGTATTGGAAAATTAAAAGTTTCCATGCTCTCTGGCTGATTATCTAAATCTTTATAAACTTCAATCTTGGTTACCTTTCCAAAATCTACCGTTGATGTATTTTTAATTGAAATTACCGTATTGCTGCAATAATTATTAGTAATCAAGGGTTCAAAGTTGGCCTTGGGGACTGATCCGTTTACGGTAAATTGTTGTTTAACAATATCAGTACATCCAGTAGTGTTAGTTATGGTCAGGGTAACATCGTAATTATCGGCTACAGTGTAAGTATGTGAACCATCTTTCGCACTTGATGTGTTTTTTACCAAATCAGCTGCCGATAAATATTTGTCTCCGAAATCCCATTTATAAGTTAATCCGTCAGCCGTACCGTCTATATTTACTGCTGTACTGGTAAAATTAGCAACAGCATCTTTCAAACAGATATCTGGCATTTTAAAACCTGCTTTTGGTAGTTCTGTAACATTGATTTCCCATTTCTTTGCTTCGCTTACGCAATTATTCGACGAGGTTGTTACCAATGAAATGGTATACTTTCCTATTTTAGTATAGCTATGTTTTGGATTTTGATCAGTTGAAATTGCTGTTCCGTCATCAAAATTCCAGGCCCAGCTTTGAATGGTATTTACAGATATATCATTGCTTATCTCTGATAAGTCTTGAATTGTAAATTCGGTATTGGTGCAAGTTTCAGCAGGAGATTTAAAATTTGAAACTGGCCGTGGGTAAATTTCTATTTCTTTTTCAACGGGTTCAGAATAACAGCCTGTTCCAGATTTTACCGTTAATAAAACCTTGTATTTACCTTCTTTTAAAAAAGCATGTTTTGGGTTTTGATCGGTTGAGGTTGTGCCATCTCTAAAATCCCAGAGCCAATTTACAATCGAAAAATCGGTTGTTTTTGAATCACTTTTATCAGTAAACTGAACTTCAGTATTAGCACAACCCGTCAACTTGGCTTCAAAATCGGTTATAGGCAAATCGTAAATATTAAAAACATAGTTGGTGGTAATATCGCCTGTGATACAATTATTCGCATTCGTTGGTACATGCGAAACCACTTCTAAATGGTATTCACCGGTTTGAGTATAGGTTTTATTTACGGGATATCTGTACACATAACTAGTTTGTCCGTTTACAACTTTTTTATCTGGTTCAGGATTTAGAACTGTTTCTGGCACCCCACCTTCCAAAGTCCAGGTGATACGATCTGGTTCATATGGCAAATTGACCTTAAAATCAACAGTTTGGCCAATGCAACCATTAGGACTTTCCTCATTTCGGGTTTCATCAATAACCGTTAAATAATTGTTTGATGATAAATTAGTCCCTGCTGAATAGGAATATGATTCGGCATTACCAAATCCATACGCAATTGCATTAAATCCGTCATCAGCGGTCAACGTTAAACTACTTGCTATAACAGGAATCTGAGCAAACGAATAGGTGGAATTGCCAATAAATGTACTCCATGATGCTGCTGGCGCTACTCCATTAATTTTAAAGCTGCTTACTTTATTTGTTCTAATTAGAACGTTGATGTACTTATCCACTATTGATTCCAAGTCGGATGAAAAAACAGTAACTGTTTTAATGCTGAATTCAACTGGATTAAGAATAACCATTTCCGGATCGCCAATGATAGCGTTACCCAAAGCTGAAGAACAATTTTGAGTAAGTGAATATTGTGCAACACTAATTAGTTTATCGGCAGAGATAAATGTAGATTGGGTTAAAATGCCACTTTCATAGAATTCGCCTTTATTTAAAGTAATAGAAGTACCATCTAAAGTGAATTTTGTATTGTCTTCTTGAGCCAAAATCCTTAAGATGTACCGCCTATCTTTGAATGGAACAACGCCATAGTTTCTTCCCCAGCTTGCCGTTGGATAAAGTTGTTGATATAGTGGATCTTGAGAACCGGTACAGGGGCCTATTACAATTGCAGATGAGCCAGAAAAAGCAGCAAATCGTTTGCAAGATGATTTTATTTTATCTGTTTCTACATAAACTCCGGTTAAATCTCCCGTACCGGTGATGTATTCGTATACATCGCCTGCTTTGGCTAAAGTAACTGGTAAAGTACTGCCACCTTTTTCATGAATAATAACACTTGTATTATCTTCTGCAGCTACGATGGCCAAGTAATTTTTTCCCCCTTCAGATTGAGTGTAGTTCATGGAATAATAGGTTTGGCCAAGTGTTTCAAATGGAAGTATCAACGAAGCAGCTGATCTAGCTCTTCCCCAGATGTGGGTATATGCAGAAACTTTGGGTAAACCATCGGTTACTCGAATGCGTATTGCCCTATCTAATAAAACTGTATTTGATTCTGATTCTTCGATATACGCCGACGCTCTAGGTACATCAAATCGTATAGCTTGGTTGACTGGAATTGTTTTTTTTAACGACCATGTGCCGCAACTAACCGTAACCTCTGTATTGAATTTGGAAGTTACAAAAACCGTAATGTTAGCTAAGCTATTTTGGCTAGGTACATGCGTGGGGAAAACTGCCCAAAAATCTGTCCCTTCGTTGGAAACGTTTTGAGCACGAGAGCGCATTGAAACCAATAAAAATATTAGTAAAGCTAATAATCCAGCTCGCTTCATTGGTATTAGCTAATTAGAAAGGTAATTCATTTGGAAAGTTATAGAGATGCAATATACTATTTATAGCAGATAAGAAAAATAGGTTATGAAGATTTATAAATTTTCAAAGAGCATAATAGCCATTTCGTGTAATAATCTAAGGGGTTGATGTAAAAAAAATATTAAAAATACCAAATCACGTTCTAAGCCGTTTCAAATAATTATTCCCTAATACAACGGCATTCATCCCATTTATCAATTTAAGATTGTAAAAGATGGAAAAGCTAATTAATTTCTACCATTACTTAATAAAAAAATTTATCCTGCGAGAGTGAACGAAGGGGCAGATTTGGAACTTTATAAAGAAGTTGAAAAAGCACATTTAGACTAGAACATGCTTCTAAAAAAGATGAATCTTTATTTTTGAATTATCGAAATGCGTTTTTCTCTTTTAAGAGAAATATTAATAACGCAATAAAAGATGGTTTCGGATTAATCAAAAATCAGTTAGACGACACGGATAAGAATCAACTGGACGCAACTATTAAAAAGCTAGATGGCGCTTTATATGATATTAAAGAAACAGAGGAAATTGTGTCTTACAGCAACATGATCTTTTCCTCATAAGATTTGGACACACCATTAAATGATGACTACTACAGAAATTGACTCAAAGTGCTCAAACTATATGTATTCATTAATCCGCTTTACCGTCAAACTTCTCAGAGTATTCCTTTGCCTTAATGTCTGCGGTAGTATCATTACGATCTTCTGGTTCAAGATTTTCATCTAAACGATCGTTCCAATCATTCAAACCCTTAGAAGAATCTTTCTCAATTATTTCGCTCGAATTTTTCTTTGATTTTTCTTGACCCTGAATTTCCATGCTTTTTGCGTTTAAAATAAAACACAAAAGTTAACTTAAAGTTTGAATCGTGATGTCATTATTGGAAAGGTATTAATGATAAATAAAAATTATTTACTTGAACCTTCCTCCTTTGCACTTTTAAATTCTTTAACGCTTTTTCCAATTCCACGCATTAACTCTGGCAGTTTCTTGCCACCAAAAATTAATACTACAACTACACCTATTAAAATAATTTCTATTATAGACATATCATACAATTTTGTTTAATATACAGCAAAGAAATATAATTGTTTCTATTTCCAGCTTAATTAAACAAGCAAAGCTTTCAAGGTTCTGGGTTTTATTTTAGGCAAATCTCCATGTCGGATATATTCTGCAAACCCACGAAGCTGCTTAATGGATTTAATTGCTTCGTAACCTGCGTAGGTGGTTCTAATTTTATTTAGCAGCAGTGTATCCGTTTTAAACATATCGCTCTCTTTTAAAATACCTTTATTAATAAAACTTCTTATTAACTCGGCCATTTTGCCGTTAGCATATAAGTGTAGCGGAAGCTTAAAAAACTCATTGTTCAATTTTTCAAAAACGTCATTTATCCAATTTACCTGAGCATTATCATTCACAGCAATTTTACCTTCATTGATCACTATAGCGCTAAGAAACTCACGAGCTCTTTGCCGTGATATAATCCCTCCATGTACACCATCCCTTAAAGTGTAATCTAATCTATCCGCACAAAGTGATGGTAATGGTTGTTCTAAAATGTTAAACTTTCCGTAAAGAATTTGATTCACATCATAACCATAGTTCAGCAGAACGTCAGGAATTTCCGATTTATAAATTACCTCAGCAAAAACCTTCTCGTGGTAATCTTCATCCATGTGCTCAAACACATAATCGCCAACGTGAGAAAAGGCGGTATGCGAAACATCATGTAATAAACCAGCTATTTGCTCCAATTCCGAACCTCCTAACTTTTTGATTAGCATTGTTACTCCTATTGCATGCTCCAGTCGTGAATGGCAAATGTCGGGATTTACCAAAAAAATAGCGCCGCTTTGATGAATTCCAGCTAAACGTTTTAAAGCTTCAGTATTTAGCAGGTCAGAGAATAGTTGTGGAAATTCCATTTTACCATATAAAAAGTCGTTTAGCTGGATCATATTAATGAAGATTAAATTGAGCTCAATATTACTAATATTTTTAGTTTTATAAAATTTTTTATTTCCACAGTAGCATTATATTTGCTAAATTTACTAGGCAAAAAACCAACTTTCAATTATTTTGAAAGCTATTATTACAATTGCATGATTAACAATAATTATCATCAGAAAACAAGGTTTGATATTTAACGTTATCATTGTAAAAAAGGAATAATATGGCCACTGCTCAACAAATAAGAATTGCATATATTGACTTTGTTTTAACCAACGATGAGAAACCAAAAACGGTATATAGTTTTGCTAAGAAATTAAAAATTACTGAGGCAGAATTTTATCAGTTCTACTCCTCATTTGAAAGCATTGAAAAGACCATTTGGTTCGATCTTACTTTTGAAACGATTAGTAAAATTAAAGACCAGGAAGTTTGGCACCAATATACATCCAGAGAGAAAATGCTATCCTTTTTCTACAGCTACCTGGAGAACTTAAAAAGCGAACGTAGCTTTGTAATTTATAGCCTTAAAAATTATCAGGGTAAATTTTCTATACCTAATGTTTTGGCAGGAGTGAAACCTATTTTTGAAAACTTTGCTCAAGAAATTATTGATGAAGGCCTCGATAGCGGGGAATTAGCGGAACGCAAATTTTTAACTAAAAGATATAAAGATGCACTCTGGGTTCAGTTTTCATTTATAGTTAATTTTTGGATCAATGATGACAGCGATGGCTTTGAAAAAAGTGACGAAGCCATTGAAAAAGGCATTAATGTAACTTTCGATCTCTTTCAACATTCTCCTATAGATAATTTGATTGATTACGGAAAGTTTTTATCGCGTAACGGAAAGTTTAAAGAAAAGATGGGATTTTAGAATTGATGAGGGCACAAGACAGTATTCCGACAACAAAAGTAGAACGTTCAGCAAAATTTGTTAAAACAGGTTTTCAAATTGGGGGCAATTACATTAAACATTATTCGAAAAAATTGTTCAATCCTGACATGGATAGAGAACAGCTTAACGAAGATAATGCCACCGATATTTACAAATCGTTAAGTGAGCTAAAGGGCAGTGCATTGAAAATTGCTCAAATGCTGAGTATGGATAAGAATATCATGCCTAAATCTTATGTAGATAAGTTTACGCAATCACAATATAATGCTCCTCCCCTTTCCGGACCACTCATTGTGAGAACTTTTACCAAAAATTTCGGTAAAACGCCTGACCAGATTTTCGATACCTTTAACCTTAACTCAAGCAATGCTGCTTCAATAGGCCAAGTGCATCAAGCCACTTTAAATGGCAAAAAACTCGCTGTAAAAATTCAATATCCTGGTGTTGGGGACAGTATCTCCTCAGACTTAAAACTGGTTAAACCGTTCGCATTTCGGCTACTGGGCATGTCTGAGAGAGAACTTAACATCTATATTAAAGAAGTTGAAGAAAGGCTATTGGAAGAAACCGATTATGAATTGGAAGTCAGAAGATCTATTCAATTTTCAGAGGATTGCCAGAACTTAGATCACGTTGTTTTCCCAAAATACTATCCTGAGCTTTCTGGTAAGCGCATTATCACGATGGATTGGCTTGAGGGTTTGCATTTAAAAGAGTTTTTGAAAACAAATCCATCACAGGAGCTAAGAAATAAAATTGGGCAGGCTTTGTGGGATTTTTATAATTTTCAACAGCATGAGTTAAGAGCTGTACATGCCGACCCACATCCGGGAAATTTTATGATTACCCCAAATGAAGATTTAGGTGTAATTGATTTTGGCTGTATTAAAGAATTACCAAATGATTTCTACTATCCATTTTTCTCATTAATTTCTACTGATGTAATCAATGATAAACAAAAAACCATTGATGCTTTTAGAAGGCTTGATATGATTCACAATGATGATACGGAAAATCAAGTCGAATTTTATTATAAAGCCTATAAAGAAATGATCAGCCTTTTTGCTAAGCCCTATATCAATAAGATATTTGACTTTAGTAAACCTGAGTTTTTTGATCAACTATATGCTTATGGCGAAAAAATTTCTAGAATGCCTGAATTTAAACAAGCTAGAGGCGTAAAGCATTTTATCTATGTAAACAGAACGAATTTTGGGCTTTATCAAATTCTGCATGAGCTACAGGCTACGGTTAGCACGGATACTTACGAGCCAACGCTTAATAGGTAGTTTCAGACTTTTGTGCCAAATTTAGATGTTATTTTTGCTGCGTGATTTCTATTTCATCGAAATAATTTCCGTTTTGCAAACCTATGGTTAACAATCTATCAAAGCCGGTCGTATTTCGATTCATGGTAATAACTATTGTATTGCCATTTATTCTTTCCACTCTGAAATCAGCATTATTGACAACGAAATTTTTATCTGTCTTTTTTACTATCAACAAATTAACATCAACTTTGTTAAGCATGATGTTATTTAGCCACCAACTAGTTGATTCGGTATTAATGGTTATCGAATTTAAATTGGCGTTTAATGTCGCCGCTTTCTGAGATAATTTGATATTATCTTTCCACTTTCCGATTGGCTGATCTTTTTTACAAGAAATAAGGAGCAAAATCATCACGGATATTAAGATACGATAAGGACTATTTTTCATCAGAATTGGCGTGAGAAGTTTAATAGCGGCTTAACGTTAAGCGTTTTTCTTTACTACGTCAACCATATGATCTATATCAAATGGTTTTTCGATGTAATCGTCAGCTTTACACTCTTCTGCGGTTTTTGGCAAATCGGCAGAAGTTGATGTAAGTACTGCAGAAACATCTTCCGTCTCCGGATCAGATTTTAGTGCCTTTATGATCTCAGATCCTTTAACTTTTCCCTTGATATGGTCATCTACTATCACTAAATCAGGATCAATTTTTTCTATATTCTCGATAGGTTCGGTGGTTAAAGATGGCGTAACATCAAAACCCTCCTCATCTAACACTTGGTCCATTATATCAAGAATATCTTTATTATCCTGAACAAGTACAACCTTTTTCTTCATAAACTAAATAGGAATATTAATCCATAAATATAGCAAAAAGAATAGTTGCAAGAGACACTATTACTTTTTTTACGTGTCAACAACAGTGTACACTTGAAGTTTCAAATTAACGTGGTTCAAAAACTTCTAGAAAGTCTCATGTTTTCGTCTTGAATTTATGCCCGTTCGTCGAGAATTACATGAGACTGGTATAATACACACAAAACGCTTGCAACGTTTTCGATTTGGGAGCGTCTTATCTACAAAACAAGAACAAAATCACTTAAACAATTCAATAACAATTAATTAACATTTAATTATTAAATAAAAAACATTATGAAAACCTCAATCAAAACCCTAATCACATCTTCATTTACAGCAATCGTTTTATCTACAACTCTATTTTCTACCAGCATTTCGGCTACCGAAGTTGCACTAGTAAAAGTTTCGAGAGTTGGTGATTTTAAAAGAATTTCGGTGAAAGGAAATGTTGAAATTACTTTAATTCAAAGATCAAAAGCTGGAGTAACCTATGCAGATGATAATATTGGAAGTGCAAAAGTTTTTCAAGATGGAGATAACTTAAAAATCTCATCATCGGATAAGGGCCTAACCAAAGTAATCGTTTATGTTAATGATATTTTTAGGATAGAGGCATCGGAAAATGCCATTGTTAAAACTGAAGGCAAATTGACTACCAAATTTTTACAAATTTTCTTGAATGGCAACGCACATGCAGATATCAACACCAGCACCGAAGGGTTATACACAGTAATTAAAGATAATGCCGATTTAAAATTAAGCGGTTCTACCGACAGCCACACATTGGTAATGGGCAAGACTCAAAAACTAACTATCGATAAGTTTGCAGCTTTGAAAACGAACATGAGCTCGGTAGAAACAGTTGCTATCGAAAAGGAAATTGCTTCAATAAACTAATAGTTCAAACACACAAATAAAACGAAGGGCTTTCTGAGGTAATCAGAAAGCCCTTTTTAATTTATCGCTAAAATTCTGTTGAAGATAATCTAAAATCTATACATTTCTCTACAATCTTCAACACTATTCCTTAATTAGGCATCAAATATTTTATGATGCTAATTCTGGAGCATTTTAGCTATCTCTTTTTCAATTGATTTGAGTTCTCTTGGCTTTAGCTTCTTGGTAGCATCGCGTTTGTCATCTAAATACTTCACGCCTACACGCAGAGCTTTTAATCCTGAAACGCCTTGTAATTCATCTAGATCGAGTAATTCAACATCGTTAGTTAAATAACCTTGAACCTGCATGTATTTAATGTATTCAAGATATTCCTTAGCTTCTTCCTGGTTAAAATAAACCATCGAAATTTTATGTGGTTGCGTCAAGCGTTCGCTAGTACCCTTAATCAAAACCTTATCTATTCGCTTCTTAACAACTTCATAGCGGATATTATAAGCGCCCTCTACATCGAAACGTCGTTCGTCATTTCTGAAACTGATATCAATGGCGTTTGAATGGATAAATATCAACTGTGTTGTTTCTAAAGGCCGTGGCATTTCGCCAATTAGGCTTTTCGATAAGCGGGCAATATCAACCATCGAAGTCAATTGCCATAATCGGATATTTTTTAAGTATAAAATATCGAATGGTTTTTCTGGAGCAATTTCCTGTCCGATATAAATATCATATTCTACCCCATCAGTTCTAAACTTGGCGAAATAACAAGGATAAGATGCCTGCAAATTAGCCTGCGATTTTTCTAAGTATTGACTTACTTCCGTATTGATTAACTGCATCGAAATTTCCAATTGCCGACGATTTGTATAGGCAGCTCCGGTTTCGGGCACAATTACAGTAAAATACTCATCAACAATTTCTGCAGTTTCTGGATGATTTGTTTTGATAATCGATAAGAACGGATAAACTTCCATCTCTAAAAATTCTCTTAAACGATTTTCTTCATTCGATGAAGCAAAACTTCCAATCTGTTTAATCCAATCTTTACAATTAAATAAAAGCTTATCAATAAGATCAAGTTTAACTGTTTTTTTTATGGCCTTTAGTGCATCCATTAAATGATTTAATAGTACGTTTAAATCATCTTTAAGTGCCTTGTTGCGTTCTGTTGTCGAATTTCTAATGTCGATTGCACCAAATAATGGGTACATATGCTTAAAAGTAACAGTTTCTATTTCTTTTACTTTACTATTTGAATTTTGACTTTGAAGAAAATGCCATACCGCTTCATTGAATTTCCATTGAACTGATGGTTGCAAAGCAGTAAACTTATCCATCAATACCTCATCCATTTTGGCATCAAACTCTTCAATGCTATATTGAAAAAGCTGGCCAATTAACGGCATTGCCGGACGTAACCTGGAAAGCAATTTATCATCAACTAATACTTCATGGGTAGAATAAACTTCTAATACACCAGCTAGCTGGTTATTGTAGTACACTGGTAAAACAGAATAAGAACAAACTCCGGCTGCTTTTAACACCCTTAAAAATGGATCTTTCGAAATTTGATCGTCATTAATGGCGCTTACAAATATCGCCTTTGGATTTTCCTTGTATTTATCAACTAATGAATAAAATACTTCCTCTTCGAGGTTTGCTGCCTTTGCCGAATTGATCAACATACTCTGAGAAAACTCTTTATTATCGAAAACCAGCTTATTATTTACAGTTAGAAATGGCATTAGTCCAAATTCTAAATCCCCATTACCACTTAAACTTTTTAAAGCCTGAATAACGTGGGTATAAGCCTCGGTTTGATAGTTGTGATTTACCAGAGCATCACGAATACCATCTATTGAGTTTTGCAAGGTAACATCGGTAATGGAGATGATACTGAAACCTTCAAAGCGGAAGTTTTGCAATGGCAAATGCGTAATCAAATATTCCAGCTCATTATCTTCCTGAAAATAACGCCCTAATTCCTCAAAATTAATTTTAGGCAGATCGCCTTTATGTTTAATATCTACAAATTTGGTATCGGTTTGAATATTATAATACTGTGTAAGCTTCGATTCTTCGTTAACATGCCCGTAAATAATTTCATTTTTAAGTACATAACTGAAGTTATAAAAACGGCTTAAAATGATATTATAAATAAATTTAAGCTGTTTTTTTTCAACAGGCTCACTATCTTTTGTTACTTTATTTTTCGGATCGTGATCTTTGAAAAATTTATAAAAAGCGTTAGTACTAAAGAAAATCTGATCGGGTATTGGCGTACTTAATGCCCAGAACAAATCATCTTCATCACCCATTAAAGGGGTAAGGATGGTAAAAATTAACTCTAATGTATCTTTGTATTTAGATAATTCTTCAGCGCTGATGCTTGTTAAAAGCACTTTATCTTTTTCAATTTTTTCGAGTAAAAATCTGTAAAATTCAGACTTAACTGATTTTTCTGTTTTTAATCTATCTTTTAAGTACTCCACAAGGGGTCGAAAAGACAGAGAAGATTCTACCTGGCAACCTATACATTCATTTTTATGTATTTTTATTACGTTGGTATTCATTGTATAAGTTTTTCTATAGTGTAAATTTTATAGTTATCTAATTAATTATTAATCCGTTGCAAAGGTAAGCACTGGTTAAATCAAAATCGTCTTTGAAACGTAATACTTGGATTTAGTATCTATAAGGATGTTACACAAATTTAGTACCTAAAATTTAATGATAGGTATGGATACCAGCCATCAGACGAATGTCCCATTACAAATCTTACAACTGTGAGTGATGCTGGAGCGAAATAAATGCCGCCCCCAACGCCATGGTGCCATGTTGTTGAAATTTCATTGCGTTTCCAAACCCTGCCCACATCATAAAAGCCAAGTAAGCCAACTTGTCCGGGTAAAACGTAACTGACTAAATCACCAAGTCTTGCTCTTAACTCTAAATTGTTATAAAAAATATGCTCTCCAGCGAATCTGAACTGCCGATAACCTTGAAGGTTGCCTTGTCCGCCAAGATATAAGGCCTGGTAAAAAGCTGGTTGTCCTACGGTTACTCCTCCACCGAAACGATCGGCCAGAATGAAATTTTTTCTTCCATCTAAGTTTTTGTACACTGATACACTGGCGGTAAGCTGACCAATAGAATTGGAATACTTGTTTACACCCTTATACGCAAGCAATTTGAAATCTACATAGCTTCCTAACGTTGGAAGCAAGTCGTTATCACGTGTATTATTTACAAAATTTACAATCGCCCCTGCAAACATTTTTTCATTCCTAACTGTCAAACTGTCAGCTGAATGAAGCTGACCAGGATTTAAAATAAAACGACCATCGTTGTCCTCTTTGTTAAATTTATAATACTGATAAGATGGACCAATAGAAAGAGTAGACTTGGGTCTTCTCCAGCGAATGGCGGCATCAACCTGGTAAAGATTAAATCGAGCACGATAATACCTGATATCATCTCCATGTTCATCAAAACGGGTGTCATTACCTAAACCGAAAAAGTTTTGCGTATTGTTCGGAGCATAAGCATTGGCATTGACCAGCAAATCGCCTTTACCCAAAGCCTTTAACCACTCTCCTTTGTAATTAAAACGGAATGCTTTGGTAGAAAATGAATGCAAAAACGAAACAGTCTGCGAGTTTCCCCAAGGTTGTTTCCTAAAACCAGGGTTGGTTTGCTTGTAGACTAATCCCAGTAAAATTCCATCATCTCTGTTGTAACCTGCATTAAGGTTGTACGATCTTCTAACGTACATATCTTTTGGAATGTAGCTAAAATTGGCAGTATCGTTAGAAATTATTTTTAGGATTTTATCCTGAGATTCTCCTTGATAAGTAGCTTTATCGGTTCTTCCGTACAACTTTACGGTACTATTGCTATTTGCAAAATCATAAAACTTATTTCCCTTACCACCAATAATGCGAATTTTGATCTTAGAGTTTTTATTATCCAAAATCAAACTATCGTTACCATTGTGCATGTAAATCCTGAGCTCCTTTGTTACGTTAGGATCAAACTTGCGATCAAACAGCTCATCTTTGATATTTCCTTCTTTTGATATCTTATTAATTTTAACCCTTAACCCATCATGCTCGGTATCTGAAACTTTAATAAGTTCGTGTTTATCGGTCATTTCAATATCGACAATGCGATTGAAAAAATGATAATAATCGTTCATCATTTTTGGCAAGTTGGCTACACGCTCACGCAGTGTGGTTAAAAATGCATCGTGATGAAGGGAATAGCTAGGTTCTGGCAGTTTCTTTAATGCTTTTTCAAAAACTTCATCATTATAGTTTGCGCAAAAATCTTTAACAATCTTGTTAAATTCTTCCTCGTCTATATTTGCCGTCCAACGACTGCTAATTTCTCTTCCTTCCCATAAAAACCAATTGATATTTTGAATTGGGCGTTCGTAGCCCTGCATCATAGGTAATAATGAAGAGGATTGCGTAAAGCGTTGTAATTTTCCATCGCCACGAAAGAAAACCTGATCCCGATCGCGGGGAACCGGAGAATAGGTTGAGCCCTCTTTGGTTTTCGTTTCCTTCCACCGCCATTGGTCTTCATGCCTGTCCCAATCGCCCAGTAAAACATCCAATGCTCTTGCTTTCACCCAAGCATGACCATCTAATTTGTTATCATTATCTTCAGTTAGTTTTTTATCCATTTTTGGCGAACTGTCTGATTCTCCAACAGGTTCACGCTCTTCGAACAAGCATAATGTATTGGCAAAAGCAGATTCAAACTCACCTAAACCATCATCTGGTGAAACCCAGCCTATTATCGGATTTGAATGTGGTATGTTTGCAGCTTTAGCCAATTCTGGCACTACCAATGCAGAAAAAGGATGTTGTGCAGACATATTATCTTTAATAATGTCTTTCGCAAAAGTATTTCTTAAGCCTTCTGGTAGCAATACTTCGGGAAATTTTTCTACACTGCGTAGAACGTATTCTTTTCCGTTTTTATCTTCTAAACGTAAAGACCGTGATTGATTACCACCTCCACGCTGAGTTGCTTTTAAGCCACCCATCATTCTTGAAACATGAAGTACCGGAACTTTGGTTCGCTCAGCATACTCCTTTCTGTAATTTTCGCCAAAAACATAGCGATGAAAACGCCCAACACTATCGTATTCAGGTTTAATTTTCACAAAAATACTATCAGCGGTAATTGGTTTATCGCGGTTACGAACCTTTGAAGGAATGGTTTCGAACTTCTTGACATAGCTATATACTTTTTTAACACTGGTATCAGAATAAACATAATACTCGTAACGCATATCGTTATTCATTAGCTGATCGGCAACAACATAACCTTGCTCCATCGCATGAAAAAGAGAGGTTTTACCTTGTTTATTTGGAGAGGTTTTTGAACCCGAACCACTCACAATCTGAAGTTGCTTTCCTTTGATTAACTGTAAACCATGTTCATGACCAGCTACATAAGTTACATTTGGATAATCGCCAAATACTCCGTTTACCGATCTGATCATATCTTTATACGCTGGATGATTTAGATCTTCAGGGCTTAAAAGCGTTGACCTTAGAAAAGGATAAACCGATCCTAAAACCGGCATTGGGATATAAAGGTTTTTGCTAAGAGAAGTTAAGGGAAAAAGGTGATTTCTTAGATTAAAGTAACCGCCATGAGGGCCGTAACTTTGAAACGGATGGTGCGAAGCCAACAAAATTACTTTGTCTTTATTTTGCTCCAGCAATTCTTCCATTCTCACTAAAACCTCATCCTTTGTATTGCAATCGCACTCACTGGCCGCATTGGCTTTGTTGTAAGGAAACAGCCACCATTCGCTATCATAAGCAATAACGGTTAATTTATCTGTTAATTTAATAGCTACCGGATCGGGGCATCCATTATCAGGAATTAATTTTAAAAGCGGATCGCCCTGAGCCTTTAAAAAATCATCTTGTGCTTTAATTTTTGCCAAGCCTTTTGGCCCGGATTTATCCCAGTCATGATTACCAGGAATAAAATAAACCGTAGCACCCATTGAGCGCATAGGCTCAAACTGAGAGCGCAAAATTTTCTTGGTATCTTCTTCTTCCAAACTTCCTGGTAAACCCATACCCGTTGGATAAATGTTATCGCCCAAGTAAACTACTGTGGTTTTTTTAGGGATAATCTGTTTTGCAGCATTCTTTAAATCCTGCATTTGAGCGGTATTCATCTCGCCGGCATCGCCGAAAAGAATAACACGATATTTTACATCGCTTTGCGCAAAGGCAATAAGTTGGGTTAAAAATAAGATTGCTAAAAGGGTAAATCTTTTAATCATAGCCAGGCGTTTGTATAAAGATAGGATAATTTAAACTGCTTACTTTTTCAGCTTAAACATTAAAATATTTCCGGCAGATAACTCACCACCTTCGTTTGAGATATAAAGATTGTTGTCCCGATCAAAAGCGATTCCTTCCGGCTGATTGAATGAAGTACCTATTAATGGATAAGTTGCCTTCACTTTAAAGTCAGCATCGGTAATTACCAATAACTTGTTAACCGAAGAAAGAACATACCATTCGCCTGTTGAAGTATTTTTAGCCAAAGCCGAAGGACGAAATTTAAGTTTTGATTCACCTGCCAAATCAGCGATTCCTTTATATGGTAAGGAGAAAATTCCAGCAGGGGTAAATTTCCCTCCCTCGAATTTAAAAGCAAAAATATCAGTTGCTTCTTTCTTTTCTTTTTTAACCTCTTTAGTTAAAACATATACCATTCCTGTACTTTCATCGGCTGCTAAGCCTTCATATTCAGCTTTTGGAACCAAGTCTTTCGTTTTCCCCACATTTGCTGCTTCAGGCTTATTAATTTCTGAAATGGGAAAAGTATGCAGTTCGCCATTACTTTTTAACACGATCACATAATCCTTTACAATCGCTACGTCTTCATAATCGCCTTTTCCTCCAAATTTGGTAAACTTAGATTCCTTTTCACTCAAGCCCAGATAGAACAAATCTCCATCTTCATCCTGAATAGCGAAAACCTTACCTGGGTCGCCTTTGTGAAAAACAATACCAGAAATTTCAAAAAGATTTTGTGGCATATTGTATTTGACGGGATTTTCTAAATCATAAGGCAGGTTGGATTTAGCCTCACTATTTTGAGCGGTTTCGGTAGTTTTTGAGTTATCGTCGCGTTTTTCGTTTACACAAGAAACACCAATAAAAGCGATAGCCATTAACGCAATAGCCGTTGCTGTTTTAGATCTATTTTTAATCATGGGGAAAAAAATTAATTTTTATTTTTTAAATATTGATAAATAGCATGCTGTGATGAAACTTGATTTTGATCGTTTTTAATTGATACGTTATCCATGTTTTCATTTATAAAAACAGCTTGCACATTATCCTGTTTCTGGAGGTTGATAATATCTAATAATTCTTGCTTTATTTTTTGATCATATATAGGAAAGCAAACCTCTATCCTACGGTAAATGTTCCGGTTCATCCAATCGGCCGAGCCCATATAAACCTCTTCTGAGCCAAGATTATAAAAAACAAAAACCCGACCATGTTCTAAATAACGATCGACGATTCGGATAACTTTAATATTTTCACTCATGCCCGCTACGCCTGGGATCAGCCTGCAAATGCCGCGAATAATCATTTCAATTTGCACACCCGCAATAGAGGCTTCATATAATTTGTTAATTAAAACCTTTTCTTCAAGGTTATTCATTTTTATGGTAATCGCGGCAGCTTTTCCTTGTTTTGCATATTGAATTTCACGCTCAATAAGTGAAATAAACGTTTGTTGCAAATTAAACTGCGCTACCAATAACTCATCAAATTCGATAAAATTATTTGCGCTTGGTTTAACACGTTTGGCCAGAAAAATAAAAAGCAGTTCTACTTCGCGTAACATCTCTTTGTTGGCCGTCATCAGGATATGATCTGTATAAAAACCAGCGGTTATTTCATTGAAATTGCCAGTAGCAAATAAGCCTACGTAATGCATTCTACCCTCAACCTTGCGCTTAACCAAGGCAACTTTTGCATGTACTTTTAAAGCAGTAACACTGTAGATGATATCTACCCCAACCGCTTTCATTTTTTTTGCCCATTTAATGTTGTTTGCTTCATCGAAACGGGCTTTAAGCTCTACTAAAACAGTTACTTTTTTCCCGTTTTTTGCAGCGCTGATCAAGGCATTTACAATTTTCGAATCGCTAGCTACGCGATAGAGTGTAACATAGATCTCCTGTACAGTTTCGTCAATGGCAGCTTCATTAAAGAAACGTAAAACACTATCGTAACTCTGGTAAGGGGTGTGTACAATGATATCATTTTTGTAAATAGCTTCAGTTAAAGAACCGTCAATAAGATCGGTATTACATATTTTAGGCCAGGAACCATTGGAAAGCTTATCCGATTTTATAGGAAAGGACATCAGATCTTTCAGGTTGTGGTATTGACCTCCCTCTATATTGTTGGCTTTTTTTAGATTGAAGATTTTCTTCACTAATACCAACACATTAATTGGAATTCCAGGCTGGTGGAGAAAACGGGTAGCTAAACCTAAATCGCGTTTTTGCAATTGCTTCTCTAACTGCTCCGACAAACTTCCGGAGTATTCATCCTTGAGGTCAATCTCCGCGTCTCTAGTTATTTTGAAACTAAAACATCCAGTAATCTCATCATTCGGAAAAATGCGATTTAAATGAAAACGGATAATATCATCCAAAAAAACAACAAAGGTTTCATTCGCCGATTCTACTTTATAGAAACGAGGCAATTCATTTGAGGGAATATTTAAAATAACAGCTTTAGTATCTGAATCTTTTTTTATTGTAATTAAGAAGTAAAGCTCATTATTAGCTGGAAAGAATTGTGTTTTCTCATCAATAAAAACTGGCTGCAAAAAAGCTAAAACCTGACTTAAAAAATATTGGGTGATTGATTTTTGAATATCTGCTGGATAAATCTCTCCATAAACGAGATTTATTTTATTCGATTTAAGGGCTGGAATAATATTGCCTTTTAATATTTTTCCGAAGCGCTGTTGCTGATCAGAAATTAATTGATTGGCTCTTTTTAACAAATCTTCCTCGATATGGATATCGTTATCTTCTCTACTGCTCAATTTTTCCAAAGCTAAAAGTACCGGCATGCGTACCCGATAAAACTCATCAAGATTAGATGAAAAAATCGATAAAAATTTAATTCTTTCCAGCAATGGAACCGATTCGCGTTCGGCTTCCATTAGCACACGTTCATTAAATTTCAGCCAGCTTAAATCGCGGTTAAAAAAAGAAGTTTCGATCATTGCAGCCATTAAAGTTTACCGTAAGCCGCATAAGCAATTACAAATGCAAAAACCGCAGCAATTAACCCCCACATAAAAATATTATAGGCTAAACGAATCAGTTTATACTTCCTCCCTAATACTACCCCTTGCGAATACACATCGGTTATTAAAGTTCCATAAAGAAAATCTTTGTCGTTCATTACTTTGATCATACCTTCGGTATAACTAGGCAGGCTCATTTTGTAAAAATTACCAAAGAAAAGTAAATTAACCTTCTTATCATCCATGTCTTGCTGCGTAAATTCTCCTTTGGGGATCGAAGGTCTGGTTGATAAAATAGAAACCACGACACAGGTTAAACTAACAATAAGCAGAATAAACGTTGGAATAATTAAGTTTCCATGATCTTCTAACCTTCTTAGCAATAAACTCACAATTAAGGAAAGCATAATAGAATTTACGGTAATCAGGATGTGGGCTTTATTATCAGCCATATCACTTAAACGCTGGTTATTCGTTGCCGTAATCCTAAACATCGTCTCAATACCTTTGTCTGGCCGATCATCTTTATCTTTCTTTTTAACCTTTGACAAATCTATTGCCGGCGCAAAGTTTTTCGGCTCCTGCAATTCGGTATTGATAACTTGCTGAGGCGTTAACTTGCTTTTCAGCTTGCTAATATTGGCTTGCTTTTGGTCGTTAAGTAAAAGAATGGCATAATCGGTTTGGTAGCGGTGAGATTCCATAAACTGAATATCTTTTTTTCGCCATTCCAACTTACTAATGTCTTTTTTATGGATGAGCTCGGCCTCCTTGTGCATTAGCTTTCCCTTTTTGCGAAAATCTGGTAATCCAAGGTGAAACAAATCTGCATCACAAACAATTTTATCGATCTGATTTTTAGGAGACTGTGGTACTTTTGTAGCCATAATAGCACTTTTTACCTGGTCTCTAATTTCAGTTTCCACATTTTGCTCAACCAAAAATTTATCTGCAAGCTCGGCCCCTTTAACTTCATGATTTAAAGCATCATCGTAATAACCCGTATCGTGGAAGTATGCTGCAACGGTTACCGTGAAGAAATCCTGATCACTAAGCTGGTAGTGGTTAGCGATTTGCTGAGCGGCCTTTACGACCTCTTCAGTATGCTCGAAATTATGATAAACCAATCGCGGATCGCTGTGGTTGCGAAAATAATCGCTTACGTACTTTTCTACGTTCTCCTGCAATTGTTTATAGCTCATGAATAGATTCTAATTGTACTAATTTATTTGTTTGGAAGAAATGCATTTTCTTTAAATACTTTAAGGCCAAAATTGTTTGCCAATATTAAATATAAAATTACGCTAAATTTTACAAAAGTGACGCAGGAAGGTTCAGACTTGTATTCAGCTCTATATTTTACAATTCTATTATTGATTGTGAAAGATTTAGAATGTCTGAATATCTACTGTTGGTTTCGCCTGCCCGAGCGGCTGGTTTTATACTGCTGTGTTTTTATATTCTCCCACATAATTAATTTATCTTCAATTTTAGAAAAGGCTCTAATTTCTCCATCTTGCGAAATCACGAAACCAAGCGCCGAAGGATGATTCCAACAATAGGAAATCATAGATCTGTGTCTGGTTCCGTAATGTTTAGGATCATGCGGTACAAGCGATTTCGGAGTAGCTGTAGAAGTATTTGAAACAAAGATTTTTCGAGGCATTTTCTTCGATCTTAAAACTACTCCAAAACCATTTGCAACCATGTTTTCATTAAATAATATCACGCCATCTACGCAACTTTGCGATGCTATAAAACTAATAGCGCCCTTAATTTCATCAGCTGTGCCTTTTTTATGGAAGAACAGCTCTGTTTCTTTTTGATAGGTATTTCGGGCAACTGATTTTCGCCCTTTTTTAAAATCATTGTAAATTCTATTTTCAACTACATACTGGTCTATTGATGCTTTTGCATGTGCAATCAAGGCCTGTGCAAGCCGATCGTAATGGATTTTGTATTTAACATCTAAGTCTATTGTGTCTAGAGCGATTAAAATTGCACCACCGTGCTGATAGTTTTGAATCTTCAACAACAGTCTTGAAAAAGTTTGAATCCATAAACCATCCAAAAACTCTTCCCACTCTGTGTATTGTTCCATTGGATGAACCTGATCGATATAAGTTCTCAATGCAACTTTCAAAAAGTCAGCATTTTTCTTAATCATTTTAGATATTGGTCCAATGGTAAGTACGTCCAGGTACCTTTTAACCAGAACATTTTGTTTAAGTGTAGCTAAAAGTTCATAATCAAAAAATACATGCAGTGTTCCAATATCGCTTACAGCCACCTGAAATAACCCTGGTTGTTCAGAGTACATGTCAGATTCGTAGTTGAGAAAATTTTGATAGTGCATGGCCTGATCAATCATTCCCCAAACATAAAGACACCCCTTATCGTCAAAATATACTGCCAAAGAAGTGCTCGAAGGGTCAGCTGCTTTTGATAATTTGGCCAATGATTTGGTCGTCATGGGGATTCTTCGTTCGAAAGCAATACAACTCCAGCGCTCTGGAACTAAGTTTGCTGGCGGAGCAGGATCGGGATTATCGGGATTGATTAACGTAACTGTAACTCGGGTCAAATCACTTTCCTCTTTGCACATACTAGAATAAAAGAGACAATCGAACAAATTTTCTAACACAGCTAATTCTGGAAGCAATTGCTTCCTCCTGGTAAGACGAAGTTTGTGCTGAACTAATAAAGCAAGATCAATTGGGCGAGAATTTTCCAAAGTGAATGATTTATCAACGGAACAAAATGAGGCCTCTAAAGTTTGTTTACAAACATTATAGTTGTAGGATAAATTAACAACTTTTTAAATATCATGATGATCCAATAATAATATGAATTAACTAATTGTTTTTCATTCCAATGATTCAATTTTCCAAACTTATTTAAAAAGATCATGTTAAGTTACTAGGCCAATTCAGTTCGGTTGCGCTTAATACATTTAAAATTCTATGATGAAAATAAGTGACGAGGGATTATTAATTCCCAATGATTATTACAGAACCCAATTTATAAATAGTTTTCGGGGCGGCGTTGAAGGAGACAACACGATGACCATTATTGTAAAAGATGATACCGATTTGGTTGTTTATGCCAATGCGGCAAAATTGGTTTGGGAATCTGTTGGAGATTATCCATCAAGCTTTAGAGGAATTGTTCGTACAAAACATGGAAATGCTTTTGCCACATTCGAATATGTTGGCGCTTTGAGTGAATCGGTTTCAGCCGCTGGGTAAATACATTAACTAAAACAAATCGATTATGAAAACCAAATTAATAATTATTGGCTTAGCTATTTGTACATCTTTTGCAGCGTGTAATGGCAAACAAGCCGATCAGGAAAATGCCGATAAAATGAATCAATACACTGATTCAACATCTTTGGGTACGACGACAAAAGATAGTACCAACGCAAACAACATGGCAGATTCTACAACAAATGCTCCCGCAGATGCTAACCATTAGGTGTATAATATAAGGCCTAATAAAACCTTGTGTAAGAAGATGTGTTTGTTTTAAAAATATCCGATATTATGACTGAAGAAAAAAAACAACAAGCAATAAAATTGTTAAAGCAAGGGTTAGAAACCGTTGAAGAACGGGAATACACCGAAATTGCAGAAGTGCCAACCGAAGATAGCGATCGGTTTGAAGTGAAATATAGTTTTTTACATGATAATGTAGAAGGAATATTCATAGTAGTAGGTCGCAGTAATGAATCGCATGCATCAGACGATGATCAAGATTTAAAAATCACCTTACTAAGCGAATTCGCCGAGGACTCCTTACATTATGATTCGGCAACAGCTAAAGAGCAGGTTGATCACGATTTAATTAACGTTGAAGAATATCTACATCGCCATATTAACGAGGGATAAATATTGAAACAGAAAGAATAAAAGGGTTTCTATTTATCCTCTCTGTAATATTAATTTTAATTCACTTTAAGTAAGCCTCTTACCAGGCTTTTCCATTGTGGATAAGAAAACCCAATTCTGGCGGCCGTACCTACTATAGCATTTCGTATATTATCTAAGCCATTACCGGTTTCAAAATTTGGCGATTCGTTTCGGGCATGTTCCTCTGCATACACGAAGTTTTTGATTCGTTTAATTTGAAATGTAGAGGTGGCTCGTGAAGTTAGAAAGTGAGCGATTTTTCCATCTGGCTCGAGTGGATGAGATGATGGACGAACCCGAATGGTAAAAATGTCCTGATCGAAATCTACTTCTGAAAACACTGCTTCTACATGTACCCAATCGTAACCCTTTCCTAATCGCGTTCCTGGTCCGGGAATATCAATTCGGATGTAGTCCCCCTCCTCCACTTCACGATCGCAGGCACGGCCAGCACGATCAAAAAGTTTGAAAGATGATAATGGAATGCTGGATAACGAACCCCAATTATTTACATCCGATAACCGATGCTTAACAACTTGATAAAATGCGGTAGCTTCTTGCTCGCTGTCGAATTCAACATTTTCTACTGCATCTGTTTCAGCTCCACTTTGATGTACTGGAACATGATCTTTTCCGATAATTTCTCTTTCCATTGCGATAAATGTTATCAGTTTTTAACTATCCAATTAATAACACAATCATTTATTTGGAGGCTTTGTTTTATCAAATTAAGTTTTATACCGTCGATGTTAAGAAATTAACCCCCGCAATGAAACTTATATTTAAGCTAACCTAATTTAATTTTCCATTGCTGTTTCTGAAATCGATAATCCGGATCATTCTCTGCCCTTTTCCAAAACCGGTAAAATATATGGGCAGCTTGTGCTTTCTCCTCCTCACCAGTGCCACGCTCTAGAGGTGAGTAACCGTTATTTGCATCGTACTTTTTGCCGCCTTTATAGTTTGCATATCTCCTTGCCCTGGTATAACCCATTTGCAGGTATTTCCTGGCAAGATCAGCACCAACAAATTCGTTGTTTGATAAATAAGTTTCAAATAATTGATAGATTTTTTCAGCGCTTTCCTTTGCGATTTCCGGATTTTTAAATCGCCAAAACGGACCGATTTCTGATTTATAGGGTTCGCAGATTAAAACGCCTTGTTCACCTTTTCCAACCTTGTACTTTTCTGGATTTTCCCTATAATCGACATCTGGCTTCCAGGCATATTTGAAGATGTCAAATTTGAGATAGGACGGCGTGGATAATTTTTCTTTTGCTGAACGATCCTTCACGTACATCTGGTTTTAGTATTCGCCGATATTGCTTGATTCTCTAATCATAGATTGAAGTGTACTTATATTCCCATGTGCATTACCCATTGTGTTGTTGAAGTAAATAAAAACTTCCTTTCCTTCCATCATCCAATCTTTTATATAGCTAGCATATTCAGAAAGAAATGCCTCGTCATAGCTCCCTTTGTAATTTCCGCCAGGTCCATGAAACCGCAAGTACAAAAATGAAACTTCATTAAACTCCATCCGACTAGCACTAAAGGACTTATCGTGAATAACAGAAGCGAAACTAAATTCGGTTAACAATTCGCTAATTTCTTCCACATAAAGAGATGGGTGCCGAAACTCTATCGCAATCTTCCATTTGTTACCGATATTGTAACTGTGTAAATTCTCCATCAAGCTTCGGAGCTGCGAGAAATCGCCAAGGCGAATACTCGGCGGTAGCTGAACCAATAGGCAACCTCGCTTATCCTCAACACAGTTGATTACATTAAAAAATTGTGATATTTCTGCAGGATCAAATGCCAGTTTTTTTTGGTGGGTAATTCCCTTAAACAGTTTAAAACTAAACTTAAAGTCTTCTCCAACTTCTTCCCGCCATTTGCTTACTGTTGATGGTTGCGGAATTTTATAAAAAGAACTGTTAATTTCTATGCTATTCATTAAACTGCTGTAGTAAAACAACCTCGATTTGTCCTGAAATTCTATCGGATAGAAAGATTTATTTGGTACTGGCAAAAGCAAACCACTTGTTCCAAGATAATATTTTTCAGTGTTGATGTCGTTCATAAGCTACTATTCAACATCTATTTCGAGGTAATTGTTGTTGCCATTAGCACTTTGCTAAACAATTGATTGCTAAAATTAAAACCTAATAAACTTTAATTGGTTATATCTTCATGAATGGACTAAGCATACAACAACTTTTCGATCAATACCAAGATATTATATTGGAGGTTGAATTAGCGAAGAAAAATATTGATGAAACGCCATTGAAAGATCTTTCCGAGGAAGATTATATCTCTGCGGATGAAGCAGAAAAATATGTGACTAATTATGCAGAAAGGGAGCGTAAAATTGCGCACTTAGAAAGAGTAAGCCAAGAATGGTCGGAAATATCTGATGAACTTGCCGCCAAATTGTGCATTATCAATACCAAAGTTTTGGTAAATGATAAACGTGATGATACTAAAGCATTAATTTATTGTGTAGATGGAGCGGTTACAGTTGAGGAGATTGAGTAATCTCATATTGAAATGCAAGTAATGAACAAATCACAAAAAAGCCCTTCAGAACAAACTGAAGGGCGACTTTTTGTATGTGGGCCCACCTGGGCTCGAACCAGGGACCAAAAGATTATGAGTCTTCTACTCTAACCAGCTGAGCTATAGGCCCAAAAAACTTTCGTTTTTTTTGAGAGTGCAATGTTACAAATTTGCTTCGAATATTGGCAAATCTTTTTGAAAAAAATTATTGGCTAAATATTCAAAACATTGTATTTCAGCAATAAATTTTAAGCAAGTGGAAAATAATCAACATGCTTCCAAGGTCCGCCAAGATATTCCCACAGCTCCAAACCTAATGCATAGCAAGTGAATGGAACAAAATTTCCGGAGAGTGTATGGTAAAGTTCTTTTGCCGCTTCTGCCTTAACTTTATTTTGAACAGTGATATGAGGCCTATAACCTTGCCTGTCTTGTGCCGTTAAGTTATTCCAAAAATGTTGCGCAATTTTTGATCTAAAGGTGTTTAATTCCTTACTTTCAATTTTATAAGCTACGCCATTGCCTAAAAAACGCAGGGAGTTTACTTCCAAATCAAATTGTTTGACAACCAGGCTTTTCAAAAAATTCACAATGTCGTCATAATTAACCAAATGGTGGAAAAGCGTTAGGTGAGCATCAAGTAAATTTCTGTCTTTTGGAAAATAGGCCTTGCGTTGCTGATCAAAAAAAGCCTGGCATTTTTGATCTATTCTGAGTGTAAGGATGTAAACTGGCATTAAAAAAGCATCATCGATAACAAGTAATTTATATAATGATAACAGCTGGTGCCTCAAGATGTTTTTCAGTTGGCTAAAGAATAAGGAGAACTCTATTTATTGTTTTTATCATAAAACTTGAAAAAGTCGTTCAATCTGAAAATTTTTGTGAGGTAAGAATTATCCTGATTAACGCGATTATAATCTTCAAAATCCGGCTCTTCATCGTCGATATTACCCTTGCCCATTGTTCTGTCAGGAATAAATAAATCGGTGGTCACTTCAGGTTTGCCTAAAAGCGAATAAATTCCCGGCCCTCTACTGCATAAGCTTTAAACTGACTTTTTAAATCTTTTTTGGTGTAGATAATATTATAAATTACATACGTTGACTTTGTTGGATTTATTACACTGTATTCTGTCGGATGTAGATATAAATCCTCGCCAGCTATATTATAATCTTTACAGTCAATTTTATGATGACCCATTTCTAAATCGACTTTTAAAAACGTATTTGCTGGAACTTCGTATTGCTGATTGTCGATGGTAACTATTAAAGCCTTATTTGTAGGATTATCAATTAAAGTAGAACCGTTGATTTTTGCTTTCCAAACCAATTCATAATAGCCGTAGCCAACAAAAGCCAGAACCACGAATAAGAGAACTAAAATTCCGCCGGTGGTTAGTTTTTTAGATGGTGCTGCTGTATTCTCTCCCATATCATTTAGTCTTATAATGAATAAGTTTAAATTTCTGTCGTTAAAAATAACAACCTCCTACATTAAAAATCTCCTCCAATTATTATTCGCGGATTTTCAGGGCAAATTCGTTAACATTAAGCGACTATAGCTAGTCTATAATTTCCACTCACTCCTTTTCTAATCCTGTTTTAATAATAGTATAACATTTAAGTTATTAAACGTTCAAACTTTATGAAATTGACTTTTGCATGAAGCTTAGTATCCGATACAAACATTTTAGCCCCTATCTTTGTATATAAGCGATGATGATGAAGCACCTGAGAAATAATTTCACCAAAAGCACCTTTGGCTTTTTGCTGCTGAGCATGCTGATGTTAAAATTCTTTTCTTATTCTATTTCTACATTCACATCATCAAATAGTTCATATTCCACCGAAAAAGGCGCAGAAGATAACAAAGATAAAGATGAGGAGTCTTTTGAGAAAGCAAAAAAGAAACTTCAGCTTTACGAATCTTCAGCAACTCAAAAGGAAAATTTGCATTACATTAACCGGATGTTACTTCCCGCTCAAATGCAAAAAACGAAACTGCATATCTTTCCTCCCCGTAATGTTCCAACACCGCCTCCCGACTTTTTGATATAATCTATTTGATTCATTTCAAACAGGATGAACGGACGTGATTAGGTCTCCTATTACATCCTGCTATCTCCTTCAGTTTTCTGCAAAGCATTTAAACTATTTTTAATCGTAATATAAATGAAAAATCAACATATTGCCGGTGCACCAACGCCCTGGCAACGTTTAGTACGCATGCTCCATTTAGAGCGAAAAACCATCAATTACATCTATGTATATGCGCTACTTATCGGTCTAATTGGCTTGTCCCTTCCTCTGGGAACAAGTGCAGTTTTTAACTTACTATCTAATGGAGCTGTTTATAGTTCAACCTATATCCTCATTGCAGTAATCCTGGTGGGCATTGTAATCGGTGGAATTTTATTAATTGGCCAACTTACGCTGGTCGAATTTTTAGAGCAAAAAATATTCACCAAGGCTGCGTTAGAATTTGCGTTTCGTTTACCTAGGATCAAAAAGAAAGCGCTGGAAGGTGAGAACCCCTCTGAATTAATTAACCGTTTCTTCGATATTTTAACCATTCAAAAAGGCTTAACAAAATTACTGGTCGACATTATTGCGGCTGGAGTCCAAATATTCTTCAGCGTGATTTTGTTATCGTTCTATCATCCTGTTTTTATGGCCTTCGGAACATTTGTATTGTTTGTAATTGTTTTGGTGTTGGTGCTATATTATCGTCGAGGTGTACAAACCAGCATGGAAGAATCGAGCTATAAATATGAAGTGGTAGCATATCTGGAAGAGATTGCCGGAGACTTAGATACTTACCGCCAAAGCAGTTCGAAAAGGAAAGAAATTATAGATCGCACTGATGAAATTACCGCAAATTATATTCAAGCCCGTAATGATCATTTCACTGTTTTAAGAAACTTTTTTATGAGCGCAGTGGCATTGCGTACCGTTTTAATGGGAGCACTACTGCTAATGGGATCTTACTTTGTAGTAGAACGACAAATCACTTTTGGTCAGTTTGTGGCAGCAGAAGTGATTATCGTACAAATTAGTTATGCGATCGAGAAGTTGATGACCAATTTAAATACGGTGTTTGATATGGTTACCGGAAGCGAAAAACTAGCCGTTGTAACCGATTTAGAATTAGAGGAAGGAGACTTGAACCATGGGTAAAATTAGCAACAATTTGGCTCAGATTAAAAATTGGGAAGAGCTTTCAACATATGCAAATAGCAGAATTATTGATGCCAAAGGTTCGAAACGGTTAGGGAAGGTTGCATTGTTTGTACTTGTTTTCTTCATTATCCTCCTATTTCTTCCATACCGACAAACTATACCTGGCCGAGGTACAGTTACCGCTTTGCGGCCTGAAGATAGACCTCAAACTGTACAGAATCAAATTGGGGGAAGAATTGAACATTGGGCAGTTAGAGAAGGTCAGGAAGTAAAAAAAGGAGATACTATTTTGGTGATTTCTGAAACGAGCCAGTCGTACTTCGATCCAGAACTACCCACCCGGCTAAATGAGCAATTAGACGCAAAACGCGGAAGCGAAACAGCAGCAGCACAAAAAATGGATGCCACCAGATCTCAAATTGATGCATTGAGCGATGGCTTGCGGTTCCAAATGAAAGCTGCAGAAAACAAGGTTCTTCAGGCCAGGAACTACTTAAGCATAGATAGTGCAGATCTTTTAGCTGGTCAAAAATTTTATGAAACTGCAAAAGCTCGTTTAGAACGATATGAAGCGGGTTACAAAAACGGCCTATTCTCTTTAACAGATATCGAAACCCGTAGATTAAAATTACAAGAAGACAATGCAAAAGTAATCAGCCAGCAAAATAAGTTGGGTAACTCCCGCCAAAATCTATTGAATTCGATTATCGAACTGGATAACATCAGGGCGAAGTATCAAGAATCGCTAGCAAAAGCGCAGTCTGATATGAGTTCGGCTATTTCTAGCAGGGCAAGTGCGCAGGGTGAAATTGCCAAATTGAGAAACGATATTTCCAACATTAATGTAAGGAGAAGTTTATACGTTGTTCGTGCACCACAAAATGGATATGTGGTAAAAACGCTTAAGGCTGGTATTGGCGAAAATATAAAAGAAGGAGAATCAGTAGCCACCTTGCAACCAAAATCGCCAATGGTAGCAGCAGAATTATACGTGAGCGCCATGGATGTTCCACTAATCCTGGATACCAGCAATGTACGTTTGCAATTTGAAGGTTGGCCATCTGTTCAATTTTCGGGCTGGCCATCTGTTGCAGTGGGCACCTTTGCTGGCCAAATATTCTCTATTGATAAAGTAAGCAGCCCTGATGGAAAATATCGCGTTTTAATTAGCCAAACCAATCCAGTACCTAAAGACGATGAGCCCTGGCCACCGCAATTACGTCAGGGGTCTGGTGTTTTCGGCCGCATTATTCTTAGGTCTGTTCCATTATGGTATGAAATCTGGCGGCAACTTAATGGTTTCCCTCCAAGTTTAGAAAGAGAACCTCCAAAAAGTTTGACAGATACAAAATAAAGAAGCATTTAAGATGAACATAAAATTGAAAAGCTTTTCTGTCTGCTTAATATGGATTTTGTTAATAAGCCAAATTAGTTTTGCACAGCTAAAGCCGAATGTGGCTATTAAAAAAAGTTACGATACCGCCCGTGTTTTCTCTTTGGAAGATTTACAAATGCTGGTATTTAAATATCATCCAATTATTAAACAAGCGGCATTATTAAGTGAGGCTGCACGGGCTAATGTTTTGCAGTCGCTGGGCTATTTTGACCCTACACTAAAAACAGGGTTCGCCAGAAAATTGTTTGGAAACACTGAATATTATAATAAATGGGATAGCGAGCTTAAAATCCCTTTATGGTTGGCCGGTGCGGATTTAAAAGTGGGTTACGACCGCAACGTTGGAACTTACGTTAATCCAGAGAGTCAAACCAATTCACAGGGTCTTTCGGCAATTGGCATCAGCATCCCGCTAGGACAAGGTTTAATTATTGATGCCCGTAGGAACACCTTGCGCCAATCGAAAATTATGGTGGAATATGCAGAAGCTGATCAACTTAAACAAATAAACGGTGTTTGGTATGGGGTGGCCAAAGATTATTGGAACTGGTATTATGCTTATAAGCAATATGAGTTGATTGAGGAGGGACTTGATTTGGCCGACCAACGGTTTAAGGCATTAAGTAGGCAAACCATATTGGGAGATAAACCCGGTATTGATTCAGTAGAAGCTTATATTACCGTTCAAGAAAGGATGATCCAGCGGGCTAAATCAGCAATAGAGCTGCAGAATGCTCGATTGGTTTTGTCAAACCACCTTTGGAATGAAGATGGAAATCCATTGGAATTACCTGCCGATGCTATTCCGCAAAATGCAACCGAAACCCCTGCTAAGATAAACCCTTTAATTCTGGATTCGCTATTGGGCCAATCGGCAAACCAACACCCAGAGTTGGTAAAGTTGCGCACAAAAGGTGCTCAATTAGCCATTGAAAGAAGTTACCGCCAGGAATTGTTGAAACCTAAACTAAATGTTATTGGTAATTTAATTTCGAACAGAACCAGCTTTAACAGTGATATTCCAGGTTACTATGATTTTAACTGGAGCAATTACAAGTTAGGGATCGAATTTGCCTTCCCGTTATTTTTACGATCTGAACGTGGTAAGCTTAGAGAAGTAAAGATAAAACAGCAAGAGCTAAATTTTGAGCTGCAGCAATTTGCCAGGGAAATTAGAAACAACATCGTAGCATCATACAATGACGTTGCTGCCTACTCCGCTCAATTGGCTCTTCAACAAAAAAGCATAGAGAATCAGCAAGTTTTGGTTAACGGCGAAAATCAAAAATTTACACTCGGAGAAAGTAACTTGTTTTTAATTAACAGTAGGGAAACAAAGTTAATCGACATGAAAATTAAACAAGAAAGTATGATTTCGAGTTACCAAAAAACGATAGCCGAGCTTTACTACAAAGCAGGTACAAAACAGCTACAAAACTAAAAAAAACAGGTTTATTTCGGGATGTTGCAATAGTTAATCTACAGGAATATCCCGTTTATATTTTTCAGCAAACTCTGTTGGCGTGAGTTCAAATTGCGTAAAAAAGCATTTGCTAAAATACGAATGGGAGTTGAAACCTACCATGTAACCAATTTCTGAGATCGTGTATTCTTGTTCTACCAGTAACTTTGCAGCTGTTTTTAACCTGATCAATCGAACAAACTCGTTAGGTACGTGACCGGTTTTAGCTTTAATTTTCTTGTATAAACTCGATCGGCTTAAACCCACTTCCCTACCTAAATCTTCTACTGATAATTGCGGGTCGGAAATCCTACCTTCGATTATCTGCGTAATTTTCTCAAGGAATTTTTTATCCCTATTGCCACTGATTAAAATTTCAGTTCCTTCCAAGGGGCTTTGAGCAAAGCGTTGCCTCAAATTCGATTGCAGCTCCAACAGATTCTTGATGACTAACGAAAGCTGTTTCCACTTGAATGGTTTTGAAATATAAGCATCTGCTCCACTTTCCAATCCCTGTATTTCTGCATCGGTATTGGTTTTAGCCGTAAGCAGCACTACGGGCAAATGGCTGTAATCAATATCATTTTTTATGATTTTACAGAGCTCAATCCCGTCCATCACCGGCATCATCACGTCAGAAATAACTAAATCGACCTGATGATTATCCAGTTGTTTCAGCCCGTCTTTTCCATTTTTTGCTTTTAAAGTATGATAACCTTCAGCAATAAAACTTTTTACCAAAAAATCTAACAATGAGGGATCATCTTCTACTACCAATACTATTTGTTTGCCCTCCTGATCGTCATTTAAAGTGTCCAAGTCATCAGTGATGCTTATTTCGTTTTGAATAAACGGGATTAAAACGGTGAAAGTTGTTTTTACACCTTCGGAGCTTTGCACTTCTAACCTACCGCCATGCTTTTCCGTTAACGATTTTGCCAAAGCAAGGCCAATCCCTGTTCCGCCTAAGTTTGTATATTGATGTTCTGCTGTAGAAACCTTAAAAAATTTCTTGAAAATTGAGTCCAATTGTGCTTTCGGAATCCCAATTCCATCATCTTCCACGCTAATGGAAATCATTTGTACCCCGTTTTCACTCGTGTATAAATCGTTAACTTTTATTTCCAGTTTCTCTCTTGCAAATTTAAACGCATTGATTAATAAATTGCTCAATATCTTCATCAAGGCCTCTGGGTCAGCGTTTACTTCTAATGTTTTAAAATGGCTTTGTACAGAAAACGCTAATTCGCGTTTGGTAGCAATTGGGGCAAAGCGATCGCGGATGCTGTTTATCAAATAAATAAGTTCAATGGGTTCTGGATGGATTTCGAAAATATCACTTTCAATCCGCCTGAAATCCAATAACTGATTAACCAGAGTGAGCAACCGGTCTGAGTTTTCTTCCATCACCTGTAACTGGCTCAAGCTTTCGGCGTCTTTTTCCTTTCGGGATAAAAGCCTTTCTAGCGGAGCGATAATCAACGATAATGGCGTACGGATTTCATGGGCCATAGCCATGAAAAACTCGATTTTTTGTTTGTAAAAATCCTGCTCATTTTTATTTTTAAGTCGCTCAAGTTTAATTTCATTGCGCTTACGTGCTTTCGCATAAACATATCCTCGCAGCCAAAAAGCACCCGAAACAAGGATCAGAAAATAAAAAATGTAAGCCGGTATGGTTTTATAAAATGGTGGCAGAATGTTAATTTTAATACTGGAAATCTTTCCCGTATCTGCGCCTAAATCATCAATTACTTTCACCTGAAAGCTATATTCACCCGCTGGAAGATTGGTATAAGTTGCCTTACGCTGACTGCCCACGTTATTCCAGCCCTTATCAAAACCTTCCATTTTAAATGCGTATTGCAATTTGTTAGGCGCTATGAAACTCAAAGAGGCATATTCGATACTCAAAACCGATTGATTGTGGTTTAACACCACCTCATCCGTATAATTAATGGAACGTTTTAATGGACTATTTTCATCATTCAGATCTAAATCTTTGTTAAATAACTGAAAGTTGGTAAAAGAGACTTTCGGGTTTGTTGTACTGCTTTGAACCTGGTTGGGATAAAAAGCATTAAAACCATTTATACCGCCGAAGTATAATTTGCCCGATGAATCTTTGTAATACGCCTTGTAATTATATTGCTGACTTTGAAGATTATCCCATTTACCAAAGCTCTTTTTTGCCTTCGTTTTAGGATCAAATTCAAACACCCCGTTATTGGTAGAAAACCACATTTTACCGAAATCATCCTTCACGATACCATAAATCACGGCACTTTTTATCCAGTTTTCATCATCGTATGATTTAAATTTACCTGTTTTCTTGTTCAGCACGTTAAGTCCGCTTCCATCAGTTCCCAACCAAAGATTGCCTTCTCCATCATCTAGGATACAAATTACCTTGTTCGAACTTATAGCGCCTGCATTTTTCGAGTAAGCATATTGCGTAAGTTGATTATTCGGATCCATTCGAATCAATCCATTATCGTAAGTGGCAATCCATATAATGTTTTCTGCATCCTGATAAACCTGATAAATACAACTCTTTTCCAGGTTCTTTCCTTTTATTCTGATGAATCTATCATTTTTTTCATCATAAAGGTTTAAACCTGAAATGGTGGACACCCAAATTCTACCCTGCCGATCTTCTTCTATCGAATAAACACTGTTATCACTTAAGGTATTAGCATTATTCGGATCGCTTTTGTATCTTTTTATCTTCCCCGTTGATGGATTTAAGATATTTAAACCTCCCGTGTACATCCCAATCCAGATATTTCCAGATTTGCTTTTGTAAAGTGCATGAATGTTGTGGTATGATAGACTGTCTTGCCCTGCCGAAAATGGGAACTTCTTAAAAGTTTTATCAGCACTATTAAAAAAGTTCAAGCCACCATCTTCAGTTCCGATCCACATCTGGCCGGGTTTAGTTTCTAAAAATGCACTTACCGCATTTCCAGATAGCGAATTTTTAACTCCCGATGGATAATAGAATTCAAAACCTGAGCTTCCCTCGTGGTAATAATTCAATCCGCCAAAATAAGTTCCAACCCAAATACCCCCTTCTTTATCTTTAAAAACGTTGTAAACGGCATCGTCGTTAATACTGAATGGATCGTTATTTTTGTTTTGATAAACTGTAAAGCGATTATTTTCCCGGTCTAAGATGTTTAAGCCTTTTTCGGTGCCCAGACAAATGTAGCCAGGTTTGGGTTCATAAATCGTGCGAACGATATTGTCGCTAATCGAGTTTCCGGCAGATTTTTGATAGATGGTAAATTGATTGGTTTGATGATTCCATAGGTTTAAACCGCCTGCCATCGTACCAATCCAGATATCTCCGCTGTCATCTTTATACAAATCAAGAATTACGTTGCTGGATAACTTTGATGTTGAAGAAGTGGTGTAATGGCGAACTTGATGTGTTTTGGGGTTTAAAACATCGATCCCCTTTCCGTAGGTCCCCAGCCAAATGTCGCCGGTATTGTCCTGCAAAATTTTCGGCACTTCGTTCGATGAAATTTTAACAGCCGAGGAAGTGGAGAAATTGAGTAATCCCCGTGTTTTCGGCGTGTAGCAGTAGATGCCCTTCTCCTTGGTCGCAATCCAAATTTTCCCATCTTTGGAGCGCATGATATCGTTTATGAAAAAATTTTTGAGGGGTTGAAAGAGCGTAAACTTCTCTGTCTCTAAATTGAAAACATAAATACCTTCATCTGTTCCGATCCAAAAGGTTTTTGAATCATATTCGAAAATTTTTCTGATAAAATTATTACCTAATGTTCCTGAAACGCCTTTTTGGTATTGAAAAGACTTGAAATCGTAGCCATCAAACCTGCTTAAACCATATTTGGTTCCAAACCACATATAACCCTGATCATCTTGCTCAATATCCCAAATGGTATTGGCACACAATCCATCACTAACGGTATAATGCCGAAAAAAAATCTTTTGGGCAGATCCTTTTATCGTCAGAAAAAAACTAAAAAAAAGTAGCAGAGCTATCGCCCTGCTTAGTTTTTTGAATTTCATATAATGGCTAGATAGGGCACACAATATAGCGATCTTTGCTGTGTAGCACCGCTATTTTATATCGTTAAGTTTTTTGATTACTTCTACCTCTTCCTTTTTGTAAGGTGTTCCGTCTTTTCTAAAAACTTCATGAAACCATTCTTTGGGTTCTTCTCCATTTGGTAGTGGCGTATCCCAGGCATATTTGGTATTTGATTTGCCATCCACCAAACCCCAGTTAATGGCACCGATATTTTCCTTTTTCAAAATTGGCATCACCGTTTCAAAGCGGCTACCTCTTGTACGAGCCATGTATTCGGTACAAATCATCGGCCTGCCATGAGATTTTAACATATCGATAACGCGTTGATGCCATTGTGGTTCTTCATAGTCGTGGTAAGTAATTACATCAGAGTTTAAGGCCTGGAAGGCGTTCAGCTCTCTGTAATCCCAAGCCCAAAGTCCGACACTAATTGGCTGCTCTGGATTTACCGCTCGTGCCCATGTAAACACCGCCTTTAGTAAGGGATATGAGGTGGTCAGCTTACCAGAGTTTCCTGGCTCGTTGTACAAATCCCATAGCAAAATGCGTTTATCAGTTTTAAAACGGCTCATTACATCTTTCACATATTTCTCCAAAGCCGGAAAGTTTGCCTCGTTTTTTGAATCTGGGTCGCCTGGATCCTGAACCCATCCCGAATTGTGAATACCCGGTTTTGGGGCAGGTTGCTTGCCGATTTTCGCTTGCTTATTCCAGCAATCATCAAAAAACACAAAGATGGTTTTGATCTTGTGCTTATCAGCAATGCTGAGATATTGATCCATTCGTTTTTTGAAGCCTTCTTTATCTTGTTTCCAGGCCAGGCTATGTAAATATACCCTCATGGTATTAAACCCGATGCTTTCTGCCCAACCCAATTCCTTATCGATGGTTGCCGCATCGAAAGTATCAGCCTGCCACATTTCCAACTGATTGATGGCTGTGCTTGGCAAAAAATCTGCTCCGTTAATCCATTTATATTGTTTGTACCAGGCATTTGCCTTTTCTATCGACCATACCTTTCCAACAACCGGTGTAGGTTCCTGAGCATTAGCCAAAGTGCTGAGACCCAAAAAAGTTACTAATAAGTAACTGAAATATTTTTTCATGATGTAAATTTTAGCAGGACTTTTAAGCCCTATTAATTATTTAGTTTGTGATGGAATTTGCAATTCCTGACCGCTTTTTACAGGAACCCCGAAATTTGGCGAACCATCGGCATTCCAGGTAAACTTTTGTGCCCTTGGCGATCGTTGTCCGCCGCAGCCTTGTCCGGGTGCCGAGTTTGCATGATATAAAATCCAGTCTTCTTTTCCATCAGGAGATTTAAAAAACGAATTATGCCCCGGAGCGTAAACTCCATTTTCTGGTGATTGCTTGAACACTGGTTGCTGGCTTTTTTCCCAGGATGAAACATTCAAAAGATCTTTTCCTTTCAATGTGAGCATCCCCAGAGCATAAAAATCAGTCCAACAGCCACTAGCAGAATAAATTAAAAACACCTTGTCTTTGTTGAACAAAATTTGCGGTCCTTCATTTACATCAACATGTGGCGGATTGCCTGGATCGTTTAAATCACCGTGTTTTTCCCATTCAAATTGTGGTGTAGAAATTTTATGTCTTGCACCATCAATTGTCCAGGGGTTTTTCATTTTTGCAATGTATATTTCTTGTTTCTGGTTGATGTCTCCCTCCCAGCCAGCCCAAATCATATACAACTGTTTTTTGTAGGTAAACACCGAACCATCGATAGCCCACTTATTGGTTGCAGCGCCCACTTTCCCTTTAAAAATCCATTCTCCTTTTAGCGGATCTTTTGATGAGTTTTCAAGCACATACATCCGGTGGTTATTGTTGTTCCCATCATCAGCAGCAAAATACACGTACCATTTGCCTGCAATAAAATGAATTTCTGGTGCCCAAAGTTCTTTAGAATAGGCAGTGTTAGGCGGTGGTATAAAGATGGTTTTCTTTTCAGCCGTTTTTAAATCAGCCAGATTTTTGGTTTTCCAAATGACCAGCTTGTTCTGCATGGAATGGGTGTAATAGTAATAGCCATCCTTGTAAATGCTCCACGGATCTGCACCAGAAGGCAGCAAAGGATTGGTGAAGGTTTGCGCCAAACCCAACTTTGCAACTAGAAGGATACAAACTGTAAGGGCAACCTTATAGATTTTATTTTTTTTATTCATATTACTTTTCTCCTGATGGTCTGGGAATTTGCAATCCTGTTGCTACAGGAGTACCGAAATCCGGACTTCCATCTGCTTTAAACGTAAATTTTTGCATCCTCACATTTCTTAAATCGGCACAGCCCTGATTGGTTGCAGAGTTCGCATGATAAATGAGCCAGTTTTCTTTCCCGTCCGGAGATTTGAAAAACGAATTATGCCCTGGGCCAAATGCATTGCTGCCGGGTTGTTTACTAAAAACCGGAGCGGTAGATTTTGTCCAGTCGGCTTTTACCAAAGGATTTCCTCCCGCTTTTAAACTAAGCTGACCCAAGGCATAATCATCTGTTCCGCAATAGCTGGCAGAATAAATTATAAAAGGTTTGTTATCTGGCCCTATTAGTGCCTGCGGGCCTTCATTAACGCCAAATCCATTCTTTTCCCAGGCAAATTCTGGCTCGGTTAACTTTGTTACCGTTCCTTCTAAGGTAACTGGATTGGTCATTCTAGCGATGTAAATATTTTGTGTCAAATTCACATTCGTTACATCGGGACGCCCGCACCAAATGAAATACCTATTGCCATTCACTTCAAGAACAGAACCGTCAATTGCCCAAAAATCAGCACTTGGACTGAAAATTTTGCCTTTATCTACCCAGGTTCCCGTTGTTGGATCTGGACTACTGTTTTCCAATACCCATGTTCGTTGACTAAGGTCTGCACCATTTCCTGCAGTGTAATAGATGTACCATTTACCATCGAAGAAGAACAATTCTGGTGCCCACACATTTCTGGAGTTTGCAGCACCAGCAACTGGCGTAAATACCGTTTTTGGCACAGCAGAACTTAGTTTAGACATGGCTGTAGTACTCCATAAATTAATGGAAACGCCGTTAGTCTGCAGATAATAATACACACCATCCTTTTGAAATACCGATGGATCGGCACCGTTCATTAACGGATTGGAGAATGTACTAACCGCTACCGGTGGTTCAGGATCGATGGGTGTTGGATTAGTCGTTTTTCCGCAGGATAAACCCACCGAGACCGCAATCCCTAACCAAAGCAGGTGAATTTTTAGTCCTTTTGATTTTGAAATATTCATATAGGTGATGTTAAAAAGGTTAGCAGCCATACAGCTAACCTTAGTATAATTAATATTTTGGATTTTGCGTCAAATTAGAATTCAAATCAATATCACCCTGTGGTATTGGATAAACTTCGTGTTTGCCAACAATAAATCCGGTGAAATCAGCATCTCTGGTAGCTAACGCCGGACTTAAATCGCCCCAACGTTGCAAATCTGCCCAGCGCCAGCCTTCTCCAGCCAATTCTGTTACACGCTCATGTTTCAACTGTGTTAAAAACTGAGCCTGGTTTAAACCTGGTTTTGCTGCTGATAAGGTGGCTAATCCAGCTCTCTGGCGCACCCTATCTACATAAGGATAAGCCTCGGCAGTTCTGTTTAAGCCATTTAGTGCCTCTGCATACATCAGCAAAACATCTGCATAGCGAATTAACCGATAGTTGTTAGGCGAGCGGAAACCTTCCTGATTTTTCCAGTGATCATTTAACAATTTACGAAACCAAACGCCATTCGCATCAGGTCCATTGCCATAACGACTTTGAAAGGTTTGGCCATAAACGATTGTTGCAGTTGGGCCCGCTGGATTTGCATTATTAAAAATGAACGATGCTGCTAAACGTGGATCTTGCGCGTTGGCTACGGTTCCTTCCTGCAAAAACTCGTCAATTACCCATCTGCGGGCACCACCATCAGAAAACCCTACACCCGGAGGCGCAAAAAATTGTGCAATTGAGGTACCGGTATTGTTAATCGCACCCTCATTTACATCATCATCTGTATTCTCATTTACATTTTCGTTAAACTGAATCTCAAAAATAGATTCGCTGTTGTTTTCTTTTGTGATGATAAAATTGTCGCGATAATCGGCTGTTAAAGTGTAAGTTGAAGCACCTGCACCAGTAACCAAGTACGCAAAGGCATCAGCTGCTTGCTGATACATTTTTTGCTGAAGATAAGTTTTACCTAAAAGTGCATAAGCCGCACCTCTTGTGGCCCTACCTAAATCAACTGGCGGATAACTTACCGGTAAATCCACAATGGCTTCAGTTAAATCTTTTGCCACCTGAGCATAAGCTTCCGTTGTAGTGGCATTTCTCGGGACATCTTTCGGTTGCGAAGGCGCCAACATTAACGGCGGGCGACCATAATAAAGCGTCAAATTGAAATAGAATAATGCTCTTAGAAATTTTGCCTCAGCAATAATTCTTTTCTTGGTCGTTTCATTCATTGTAATGTTAGGCACATTTGCAATCACTTGATTGGCTCTGAAAACACCAACATAGAGTGTTTGCCAGGTATCGGCTGTAAGCCCATCATTGTAATTGGTTTGATTGAAACGCATTAGATTGTTCAATCCACCATCTCCACCGGATCCAAAACCTTCATCAGATTTTAAAATTCCATGGTAATAAATCCATCGGGAATATAAACTCGCCGTACGGTAAAAAGTACCGTAAACTGCATTAATTCCTTTTGTCGCATCAGTTTCGTTTTTCCAGAAACTTGCAATTGTTGGTGCATTTGGGTTAACTGCATCAAAATCTCTCTTACAGCCTGCTAATGCTATAATCGTAACAGTTAATATAACTATATATTTTTTCATGATTCTATTATTAAATTAAAAACCTACACTTAAACCAAATGAAATGATTCTTGAGGATGGATAATTTCCGTTATCTACTCCTGGCTCAAGGTTTGGATTTGCACCTACCACATCAGGATCTAAACCGCTATATTTCGTAATGGTGAACAAGTTTTGTCCGCTCACATACAATCTTGCGCTGCTGATGTTGGCTTTAGAAATTAATTTCTGCGGGAAACTATAACCCAATTCTACATTACGTAATCTTAAGAAAGAACCATCTTCAACCCATCTGTCGCTATTTCCTCTTGCATTTTCATTGATTCCTCTATCGTTAGCAGCAAATTGATAGCCCAATCTAGGGAAAGTCGTATCGGTATTATTGGGTGTCCATGGATTAATATCTCTTCTGTAGTTTGAGTTACCGTAGCTGTCTAAATCTCTCAATACATCGTTATATAATTTTTGTCCGAAAGCGCCATATAACTGGATAGAAAGGGTGAAATCTTTAAATCTGGAATTGAATTGCAAACCGCTTGTAAATTTCGGAAATGCTGATCCTGCATAAACGCGGTCTTTATCGTTTATATCATCATTTGTTCCGCCATCAACAGTATTTTGATATCGAATGTCGCCTGGTTTCGCATAAGCACTTTGTGCCCGGTGTGCATTAATTTCTGCCTGATTCTGGAAAATGCCATCAGTTTTTAAAACGAAGTATTCTCCAATCGATCGACCAACCTGCGTTCTGGTATTGCCAGACTGGATATAATCTTTTGGTAAACCTGTTTCGGTATCAATACCCAAATTACCTAACGATAATACTTTGTTTCTTACGATACTGATATTACCAGCAATATCCCATTTAAAATCGCCCTGTAATTTTGGGCGATACCCTAAATTAAGTTCTACCCCTTTATTTTGGATGGAACCAATATTAACAATAGGATCACCCTGTAAGTTACCCAAATATCTTGGCAACGGCTGGCTTAGCAATACATCTTCAGAAACTGATCTAAACACATCAAAGTTGATAGTAAACTGATCTTTAAAAAGAGATGCATCAAAACCTAAATTGGTTGTTTTTTTCTTTTCCCATCTTAAATCTCCAGAAGCAAGTTTTGCTTGTATCGCACCTGCTGTAGTTACCTGATTTGGCCCCAAAACTACGTCTGGCGCCTGGTTTAAGAAACCGATAAATTGAAACGGACTCAATGTATTCACGCCCAGCACACCATAAGACCCACGTAATTTCAAATCAGAAACCCAATCAACTTTAAAGAAATCTTCCTTGGAAATTCTCCATCCTAAAGCACCAGATGGGAAATAACCTGTTCTAAATTGAGGAGAGAAACGAGAATCCTTATCCGCTCTAAAGGTAAAAGTGGCTAAGTATTTTTCATCATAAGTATAGTTTAGTCTGCCTAAATAAGAATCCAATAAACTTTTATACAAGTCACCAGAAGATGTTCTGCTGGCCGTTGGACTAGAAACAAGCGTAGTAAAGTATTCGCCATTAAGTTGAGTGAGGCTGTTAGCGTTACCTGAAACAAAGTCGGTTTGTGTAGTTTGCTGCGTATAACCTACAACGCCATTAATGCTGTGTTTACCGATGTTATAATTGTAATTTAACGTGTGCTCTAACAAATAACTTAAAAATTGTGAGCGACGTTCGCCTAGTTGACTAAGTTCTGGCGACTGATTTTGATACCATGAACCATCTTTCCTAACCGATTTACTTTTATCAAAACTGGTTTCTATACCGGCATTAAACTTATAATTTAAGCCTTCGATAATTTTGAAATCGACGTAAGCGTTACCGATTAACTTTGCAAAATTAGATCTAACAGAAGTAATGTTGGAAATGGCAACCTGATTACGTGAAAAAGTGTTGATGTTCGCATTTGAACCATAACCCCACCCTCCTGGATTTGCAGTACTGATTAAAGCATTTTCCTGAACCGGAATTAATGGAACACTTGAAAACATATCGTACCATGGGTTGCCGGCAAAGGCACCACCTTGAAACGGCGATTTCGAGGTAGAAGTAGAGAAAGCAAGGTTTTCGCCAAATTTGAAGCGACCTTTAGTTGTTTCGGTATTAACACGGAAGGATGCACGTTCGAATTCACGGGCAATTAATACGCCTTTATCTTTGAAATAACCACCAGAAATAAGGTATTTTGAACCATTACCACCACCAGAGATACTGGCATTGTAATCCTGAACAGAACCTGTTCTTAATGTTTCATCCACCCAATCGGTATTAATTCTACCATTGTAGTTTGCCACACCAGGTTGAATAGCCATTCCTGATGCCTGATAAGCACGGGTGTTTGTTGCCGCATATTCTGCAGCATCCATCATATCGTAAGTTTTTGGAACCTGAGAAATACTGTATCTGGTTGCAATACTGATTTTGGCTGGCCCTTCTTTACCTTTTTTCGTAGTGATTAATATAACTCCATTACCTGCCCTTGAACCATAAATGGCAGCTGCAGATGCATCTTTCAAAATTTGAATGTCTTCTACATCATTTGGATTAACGGTAGTATTCGGGTCTGCAATCATTCCATCAATAACATAAAGCGGACTTGCATTACCGAACGTGGCTAAACCACGAATATTAACTACAGCCTCTTGTCCTGGTGCTCCACCATTCCGAACAGAAACACCAGGTGTTTGACCCTGAAGTGCTTCGGGAAGTGAGCGGGAAACTAGTTTTTCAGTGTTTCCGGTATTTACCGAACCCGTTGCACCGGTTAAATCTTTTCTTCTGATGGTTTGGTAACCAATGACCACAACATCATCTAAAGCAGTATTAGATGATTCTAAGGTTACATTAATTACAGCATTTGACCCGACAACAACTTCTTTTGCGCTGAAGCCGATGTAATTAAAAACTAGCGTAGCATTTTCCGGTACGGTGATGCTGTACTTTCCCATTGCATCAGTAACAACTGTTTTACCACCGCCTTTAACGCTAACAGAAACTCCAGGCAGCGTTTCACCGCTGGCATCTTTTACCGTTCCTGAAATTTGAATGTCGGCTTTAAAAGCTTTAATCTCTAAAGCATTTTTATTTGTTGAGGAGGCATAACCCGGCGTAATAATCGCTGCCATTACCAAGGGCAAAGCAACTAAGCGCTTGAAGTTACCAACCTGATGGACATGAAATAGATTGAGTAAATTTCTTTTTTTCATAATGTTTACATTTGGTTTTGTTTTGTTGAGAGAAGTAGATATCCGTCTGTTATACGACAGATTTTAAGCAAAGATGTTCGGCTTTTTTTCATCATTTAGAAATAAGTTTATATCGGTTAGTTTGTCAAATCGAAAAGAGATTTAACAATAGCAATGTTAATGCTTTGCGCTATAAAGCGGTATAAAAATTGTTTCTAAATCTATAACAAATGTAGCATTCGCTTTAAAAAATATGCTTCAGGGGACCGGAAATGTAGTTTTATTAAACTCATCGTTCGGTAGTCTAAAATTTGAGCGATATCTTTTTTATCTAAACAGCTGAAACTAAAAAAACCATACTATGAAATATGGCGTTATTTAAACACGTGTCATTAAATAAATTTTATAATTTTACTTCCTAACATTAATCATTAATGCCAATCTTTTCTCTTTCGCCAAAAGACCTTTCAAACTACGATAAGCAGCTTGTACAATTATCCTCAACCAAAGATAAATTTGAATTAATCAGAGAAATTTACAAACGTGTATCTGTTAATGAAACCGAATTGGAAAAATTGGAATTTGCAGTAAACTTATTGCAGGTTCAAGGCAATTATGATTTGCAAAAAGAAGCATTAAGGAAGCAGCACCAAAAACTTAAAGATATCAGACAAACGATAGAAGATAGGATTTTAGTTGTTGAACAGAAACTCTATTTAGGGATTCCAGAAGACCTGGATGAAATGGAGCGTTTAATTACCGAGCAGGAAGCGATTGTTGCCGATCAGGAAAAATTAAATGATGATGAGCTTTCACTGCTGGAAAGCATGAGCCAAATAGACGTTGCGTTTGGGAAACAATTAGCAGAAATCGACCAATCAAGATCCAATCGAGATTTGCCTTTAAAAGCGAAATTAGAAAGACAACTATTGCAGGTTGAAGAAACTGAAAAAAAGATACAGCTCCAATCCAAGCTTTATTCTCTTCTTCCTATACTAATTATTCCAATTATTTTAGATTATTTGGCTTATCGATTAGGCTTAAATGGGACAAAGCAAATTATTTTTTCTCACTATATATTTTTAGTTTCCTTTCTGGGTATCCAAATATTTTTGGCTGATACCATCATTCAAAAAACAGGAAATTACTTGGCCAATAAGCAAGCAGAACTGTTTTTAAAACAAATTTCTGATGAGTTAAGTCATCTTGACAAAGCCAAAAGACAGATAGAAATCAAACATGGTATCAAAGCCGAAGATGTAATTGCTTTAGATATGAACTATTGATTTGTATAGTTTTCCTTTACCACAGCCGCTGTGACCATTAATTGTCCTAAATGCCTCATGGTATGCTCCCCTCCATGAAAAAGTAAGCCCATAACGGTAGAAGGCAAACCCGCTCTACCGATCCCTCTAAACTCAGTCAGGGTATTTATGTCAGTTTCTCTAAGTTGCTTCATGGCGATAATAATTTGCCCATCAAACCTCTCCATCAATGATTGGACAGTGTATCGGGTTTCACTATCAAACCCCTCGTCTTCCAGTTGCCTAAACTGAAATGGTGTTAAACTTTCATTTCTGGCGTAAGTAAAAACACGATCCAACACACCTGAAAGGTGTTGCAGATGAAAGCCTACAGATGCCATACCGGCAGGCTTTTGCCACAAAAGTGTATCAGGAAAATCGAGCAAATAGTCTTGTAATTCTTCTTGCGCCTGTAAAATCGCATGTCCCACGGGCTGTAACAGTGGTTCGAGGTCCTGTAATGGTCCTCTCTGCCAAACTTCTAATTTTGCCATAAATAAATAAATTTTAAGAAATGCCAATTTATAATAAATAGTACGAGTTTGATCTTCCTAGATGATCATTTTTAAAAGTCAATAAATGGTAAACCGACTATTATAAAAATTAAACTTCGTTAGTACCCATTTTTTTAAGCATGCGATAATGGGAAGCCAAGGCTTTTAAGAAAGTCGGGTTTTCATGATAAGGCAATCCGAATTCGGATGCTGTTGCTTTTACTATTCCTGATATCCAGCCATAATGAACATGGCATATTTTCGGAAAGAGGTGATGTTCAATTTGCCTGTTTAATCCGCCAAGAAAAAAGGCAGCAGCAGGACTATTTGTAGCGAAATTTGCTGTGGTATGCATTTGATGTTCAGCCCAAACTTCTTCCATATTACCAACGGCATCAGGAACAGGAAAGGCCGTTCCCTCGACTACGTGTGCCAATTGAAAAACTAACCCCATGGTTACCCCTTGCGCAATATGCAAGATCACAAAACCAATTAACACCTGCCACCAGGCAGCATCCATCACCAGAATTGGAACCGCAATAAATAAAAAATAATATAGAAACTTATAAAAAAACAGATTAAAATATTCGATTTTCGGATGAACATTTTCCCTCGCACCAACCCGCTTCTGAAAGAATTTTTTATAATCTTTTCGCAATGCCCATGAGATCGAGGCCAAGCCGTATAATGGAAAAGCGTACCACTGTTGAAAGCGTTGATGCGGCTTTAGTTCATCTTCCTTACAAATTCGAATTAGTCCTGGCGCAATCTCAATATCTTCATCATGACCAGGAATATTAGTGTAAGTATGGTGAACCACATTGTGTGTAATATTCCAAACATACGGACTGGCGCCAAGCAAGTGGAAGATCATCCCTAACGCTTTATTTACCTTTTTATTTGCAGAAAATGAACCATGAATGGCATCATGGCAAACATTAAAACCTATAAATGCACAGGTAACGCCCAGGCTCAAAGTGAGCAGCGTTAAATAAATAAACTTTACATCCGAAAATAAAATGGTAAAATACAGGATGCAGAAAATGCTTAGAAATATAATTGTTTTCAGCCACATAAATCCATCAGCATTAATCGTTAAACCGCGATTTATAAAACCTTGATTTACCCTTTGCCTAACTTCTGCATAAAAACTGTTACAACCTGCTGAAGGAAATTTGGTGATGATTTTCATTTTTCTGGTTTTACCTACCCGCTGTACAGGGGCGATACTCCGAGTTCATCAAGATGACATCCACAATTGGATGACGTGTAAAGATATGAACGTAATATGATATACTTTGGTTTTCAGGCGCTTATTTTATCGCTTTAAAATAAATTTCAATATTGTTATTTATCAAGCAATTTTTTGCAACATTTGCGCCTTAAATTATTACGAAAAAGTAGTTTTTAGCTTTTGTTTAATCAGTTTTATCATATCATTTCAGCATAGCTGAATATAGATCCTGCTTAAAATAAGGATTTCTTAAACACATACAAAAATTCGTTAACCATGAGTAAGTTTCTGTACGGTATCGACTTTGGGACAACCAATTCGGCGCTATCTATATATGATGAAGAAAAAAAAGTGATTGTGGAAACCATCTCCATACCCTCTTTAATTTATTTTACAGAAGCGAAAAGCTTTGTAAATGGCGAAAGTCATATTGTTGGCGAAAAGGCAATTGAAGCCTATTTGAATGATGGAATGAAAGGCAGATTTATCAAATCTATTAAGCAAATTCTATCAAGAACAACCTTTACCGAAACCAGGATCCATAACAAAAGATACACCGCAGCCGATTTGGTAACGTTGATTTTGCAAGATCTAAAGGCAAAAGCTGATAAAATTATTAGTGGGGAATGCAAAAAGGCAGTAATCGGACGTCCGGTGTTTTTTGATGATGATAACACCCAAAAAGATAGTCTGGCGCAGAGCCGATTAAAGAAAGCCGCAGAAAATGCGGGCTTTACAGATGTCCGTTTCCAATTTGAACCGATCGGCGCCGCGTTTGCCTATGAAAAAACGATTACTAACAAAGAACGGGTGTTGGTAGCCGACTTAGGGGGAGGAACAACAGATTTCACCTATTTAATTCTAGATCCGCAAAAAGTTGGCAGCAAAGACAGGAAGAATGATATGATAGCTTCGGGAGGCATTTACATTGGTGGCGATAGTTTGGACTCTGCATTTATGTGGGATAGAGGAACACCATACTTTGGAAAAAATACTACCTATCAAGCTACACCAGGCAAAATATTAAATGTTCCTAAATCGCTATTTGCTAACATTTGTACTTGGGATAAAATGAATTTCTTTAATGGTTTAAAGATTCAAAAAGAGATTGAGGAGTATTATTATTATTCAGGAAATGATCCGAAGTTTAAAAATTTAATTACACTGATAGAAAATAACCTCGGCTACTCCTTATTTAGATCGATAGAAAAAACAAAAATAGAGTTGTCTGACCTTCCTGCTTCCGACTTTAAGTATTCTAACATGGATATTGAAATTGATGAGAATATTTCATTAAATCAATACAATGACATTATCGAAAAGGATGTAAATAAGATAGAAGTTTACCTCAATCAATTTATGGAGACTTATAAAATAAACGCCAATGAGATCGATTGTTTATTTTTAACTGGAGGAACATCGATGGTTTCTGCGATACAGAATTTATTTAGAACCAAATTCCCCCATATTCCGCTAAATTCTGGAGATAACTTTAAAAGTGTGGCGAAGGGATTAGCTTATAGTGGATATCTCTTTGAAGATTAGCATTAACCCTTACCTTTAGCTCGTTATTGACATTTAATTTGGATTAAAATTTCTTGTTTTTAAAATAGAATTTTTAATTTAGCTTTAAATTAATGCGGCTGAATAGAAACAGCCAGACTACTTTACGCGTATGGCGCCGAGGCAAGATATGTGGTGAGGTAATAAAACCTGTTTCTTGCAAGAAATTAAATCTAATCAGATCTATTTCTTAAAAGCAGCATTAATTTTTTATTCCTGAAGCGTAAATTGATTTACCGAAATACCCTTGTATCTTCTAAAGTTTGTTGTAAAGTTAGAAGTTCTTTCAAAACCCAGAATAGCTGCAATTTCATCTACCGAATAATCAGAATGTAACAGAAGTTCTTCTGCCTCTCTCATTATTCTATCCTTAATCAGTGCCGATAGACTTTTGCCTAAAACATGGTCCAAAAACAAGTTCAATTTCCTTGGACTTATCCCCATGCCTTCGGCGTAAAATTTAATAGAACGTTCTTGCTTATAAAATTGTTCTAAAATTGCCCTAAAGCGTAAAACTTGTTGAAGTTCATCTAGGCTGAGTGCAGCCAGATAGCCATCTAAATTTGCGGTGTAACCTAAAAATAACGACAAATATTGTGACAGGTATGCAGCATCTTTTTGCGCATCAATCTCTTTTTGAAGTTGTTTGAGCAAACTAAAAGTCTTTTTCGACCCGTTCTCATCTAAATCCTGGTATGAGAGTTTAAGAAAAAGATTTTTTGCCAACGGATCGAGGTGTTGAAGGAGGAATTCTGCATACAAAACACTACTAAAAGTTAACCAATAGGCTGTTATTACTTCTCCATCCAACCGAACTAAACCTTCCTCAGGGATAAAAAATATTCTTCCATTTAACAAATCGTAATCTCCAGAATTCATGCGCAAACATCCGCGAGCCTCTTTTACAACCAATATTCTCATTGGGAAATTGGCTGGCAACGCCATTTCACTTTTGTAATGTCCGGTGATAACCTCCAGCTGTATCATAGAGGTATTAAGCTTTTTTAAAGGATTTCGTTCGCATTGTATATGAGACAGTGATTTAGATATTAGGTACAATATATTAAGTTTTTATAATTTTAGCGTCTTTGCAGTGCATTAAATTTTCAGAAGATATCTTTTGAACCGCAATCCATATAAGAGTTAGCGCTGCATTTTTATCAAATGGTCTTTCATTTTAAACGCAAGCTATATAGCATATCAATGCATCCGGACGCCGAATTTTACTCAAAAAAAAAGCAAACTAGTATTAGTTCGCTTTTTAAATATTATTAATAGATGATGACTTAAGATTTTAATACTGAAACTTTAATCACCTCCACGTTACTATTAGAAAAATTCAAATCAAAGACCACAATATTTTTTGTTTTAATTTTATCTACCAATCCTTGAGCGGAAACAACCAAATCTTTCCCACCGTTTGAAGGCGTTATTAAGCCGAATCCCTTTTCATCATCATAAAATTTTACTGTTCCTAACCGCATCACTTAAACCAATTTAACGTTTACAGCATTTAATCCTTTTTTTCCTTGAGTGACCTCGAACTCTACCTCGTCATCTTGATTGATTTTATCAACCAATCCCGTAATGTGAACGAAGATTTCTTCTCCGTTTTCAGCTTTAATGAAACCAAAACCCTTTGATTCATTGTAAAATTTAACTGTGCCTTGCATTTATTTTGAACGTTTTAGATTATAAACAAATCAAAATAAATAAAGTTTGAAAAACTTAATAGCTTGGAAAGGAAATTGCAAAGGAACCTGCTAAACCAGAGTTTAGTGGATAACACCAAAATCATGAAGACTTACAATGATTGCAATTTTTTAAATGTGCGATATCTATGGCTGGTTTAGCTATATTTTCTTACTTGCAAAAATTACCCAAAACACAGAAATTCCACTCAAAATAAATACAAGGCCTAAGATAAAGTTCAATTTGTCGTCCATTTATGTAAGCTACAACATTTTCCATGACATTGAAATGATTTATGTAAAATACAACCTATAGTTTTGGTTTTTACACAATTGCTAATTAAAGAAAGAGTTTAGCGATGTTCTAGGTAATGTCCATAAGTCGTTTATACTCCAACCTTTTTGGAGACGCCCATAATGTTTTTGGCAACTGTTCCTTTCTTCGTTATAGCAAGATCGCATTCTACCGCGCTACCAATATATAGTCCTTTTGCTTTGCAATAAGATATCAAAATATATACTTGGTATTACTAATTCTTGGGAGATTAAGCCAAAACCTCTCTGCTTATTGTAAGCTGTAATTACACCGTTCATGGTTTATTTAGTTGAGCGTTTGTGTAAAGCTATTAAATTAGAATTAATGAATGCGATGTAGTAGACATGCAATTTCAAATATTCGATTTTAAATGATTAAAAGTTGATTACTTAAAGCGAGCAAAGCTTTGGCATCTAAAAAAACTTATAATCGTTAAGAAATGTTTAATATTATATAACAAAAAAATATTCCTATCATGAAAAATGTAAATAAAAAAACGTCATCGAAAGTGCTTGATGATGTTAAAGAAGGAGATCTGATCAAAGATGATACTGGAAAAAAAGGTGAAGTTGAACAAATTGAGATACTTGATCGAAAAAAAGAGAAACAATACTATTATAAAATCAAAGATGATGGAACGATTCTGGTAATTAAATAATTGCGACTGCAAACAGTGTTTTTCAGTTTTCTGCCTACATTATTAAATATTTGGAGATATTTGCAAAAAGTTTAACTACTCATGCAACACATTAAAAACATCATTTTTGATTACGGAAACGTAATTTTCGATATTGATTTTAAAATCGCTCAAGCTTCGTTTCAAAAGCTTGGCATAACTGATATAGAAAATTTCTTTGCGCATAAAGCACATAATCAATTGTTTGATGATTTTGAAACAGGCGCAATTTCACCAGCCGAGTTTAGAGCTGGTATCAGAAATGCTGCAAATAAACCAGACCTAACGGATGCACAAATTGATGAAGCCTGGAATAGTTTATTAGTCGGAACAATTCAGGAGAACCATGCTTTATTATTAGAGGTAAAGAAGAAATACCGTACATTTTTGTTGAGTAATAACAATGAAATTCATTACGATTGGATCATCAATTACTTAAAAACTACTTTTGAACTAAATAATTACGATGACTATTTTGAGAGAGCTTACTTTTCTCAACACATGAAATTGCGTAAGCCAAATACAAATATTTTCGAACAGGTTTTGAAAGAAAATAATTTGGATCCAGCCGAGACTTTATTTATCGACGACAGTCCTCAACATATTGAAGGTGCGAAAAAGGTGGGATTAAACACCCTGTTGATGACCGAAAAACCTGCTCAACTTGATAATTTCTTGAGGAAAAATGGCATTTTGTAGTTGAACAATGATAGAACAGAAATTCAAATCACTTAAAGAATTTTATCCTTACTATTTAAGTGAACATAGCAACACAACATCCAGAATACTTCATTTTATTGGAACTTGCCTAGTGGTGTTGGCGTTTTTTACAGGCTTTTTATTCCACGATTGGCGTTTCTTCTTAGCAATGCCGGTTTTGGGTTATGGCTTTGCCTGGGTGGGGCATTTCTTTTTCGAGAAAAAAAAACCTGCTACATTTCAATATCCAGGTTATAGTTTAGCCAGCGATTTTATTCTTTTTTATGATTTGCTAACAGGAAAACAGGAATTTGTGGCGAAGAAATAGTAGAGTCCTCTTCTCCATTTCATCTAGGATCTTATCCATAGCAAAAGGTTGCCACGGAAACACAGAACACACGCAAAAATGAATAATTGCGGATTATCCAACCAACTTAAGTTCTTTAAACCCGATTGCAGCGTAAATACTTTTTGGTGCACATCTTCGACAAGCTTAGGCTGAAAATGACAAAAAGATTGAAGCAAAAAGCGGGACTGAATTATCCGAAAAAATACTGAACGCTCATTTCCAAATCATCAACAGCATCCTTGAGAAACAATTAAAGCTTTCTTCTTTTCAATTCCCTTTCAATTAAGCCTAATTCCCTACCCGTTTGTCCGGCAACAGAAGTATTTTCCTGCGCTCTTCTAAATAGATAGGGCATTACCGCTTTTATCGGTCCGTAAGGGACATATTTTGCTACATTATAGTTGGCATCGGCAAGATTAAAGCTCAAGTTATCACTCATCCCTAAAAGCTGCGCAAAATAAACATGGTGATGATTATGCGCTATCTTCTTCTCATCTAAAAGATATGTTAACAATCGACTGCTATCCTCATTATGCGTTCCGCAAACGATGGCAATTTCCTCAATATGATCTATACAATAACGTAAAGATTCATTGTAATCTCTATCTGAAGAAGCTTTATCTGGCTGAATTGGAGAAGGATAACCCATCTCTGCAGCACGTTTCCGTTCTTTTTCCATGTAGGCACCACGAACCATTTTTACCCCCAAAATGAAGCCAGCAGCTTTAGCAATTAAGTGATCTGCCTTCATATCGGCTAGCTTATCATGGCGATACATCTGGTAAGTATTGTAAACAATTATGCGTTCCTTATTAAATTTACGCATCATATCCAGCGCTAATTCATCAATCGTATTTTGAATCCAGGTTTCCTCTGCATCAATCATTACTGGTACGCCTCTATCAAAAGCGGTGCGACAAATCATTTCACAACGTAATTTCACCTTTTCAAACTCTGCATTTTCATCTGCAGTTAAAGCCTGTTTCGCATCTAATTTCTCTAACAATGCAAAGCGACCAATTCCTGTAATTTTGAAAACTGTTATCGGGATATTTTTATCGCCATCAGCACGCAAAATAGTACGAATAATTTCCTGGCATGTTTCATCAAAAACCACCTCTTCTTCCTCACCTTCAACCGAATAATCCAAGATCGTTCCAACACCACCTTTCGCCAGTTGTTCAATAGCTTTATCGCATTCGGCAATGGTTTCTCCTCCACAGAACTGTTGAAAAATAGTGGCTTTAATGGCTCCTTGAATAGGTAAACCTATATTAAGAAAGAAATTAGTGATCGGCGGGCCAACTTTCGTTAGAAAGTTGCTCCCAATCATTTTAAACAACCAAAATGCTTTTTTTAGTTCAGCATTGCTTTTTTGACGAAAGGCTACTTCTGTATTGTCGAAATTAGGTTGTTTATTGGGTGATGATTCAATCATTTGTTATATAATAAGTCAGATAGATGCAAAATTATAAAAAGCATCCATTCTACGAACGTAAAACCTCTAAATAATCGTATTTTTGCAGCAAAATGATACAATTTAAATTAGAAGGCGAATTTATTCCACTTATCCAATTGTTAAAGGCGACCGGATTGGTTGGCACTGGTGGCGACGCTCAGGCGGCTGTGATGGATGGTCTGGTAAAATGCAACGGCGAAGTAGAATTCCGCAAGCGATACAAAGTAAGGGTTGGCGATATCATCTCTTTTGAACAAGATAAAATCGAGGTAATATAATGGAAACTTTAACTAGCGCCGGCCATTCGCTTTACTTCGAAAGTAATTTAGATGCCTTAAAAAATCTTCTTGAAAGCAATAAATACAGCAAGGTTTTTATTCTTGCTGATGAACATACCAGCGAAATTTGCTTGCCCGTTTTTCAATCGATGATGGATGATTTCGCGGAGTTCGACTTGATTGAAACTTCTGCAGGAGAAGAAAACAAAAACATCGACTTCTGTATTGGGATCTGGAAAACCCTTTTGGATTTTGAAGCCGACCGTAAAAGTTTGATGATAAATTTAGGGGGTGGCGTAATTACGGATATGGGTGGTTTTATTGCCTCAACCTACAAACGCGGCATTGATTTTATCAATGTTCCTACTACTCTACTTTCTCAGGTTGACGCCTCTGTTGGTGGTAAAACCGGCATTGACATCGATAATGTAAAAAACATGGTAGGTACCTTCACCCTACCTCAAATGGTTTTTATCGAAACTGAATTTTTAAAAACCCTGCACAAACGCGAATTGCTATCAGGCTTTGCCGAAATGATAAAACACGGTTTAATCTACGACAAAGCCTATTACGAGAAGTTAAAAACTACTGATTATTTAACACCATCTGCCGGAGATATTTATCGGTCAGTTGAAATTAAAAACGAAGTAGTAACGATTGATCCACACGAAAAAAATCTGCGGAAGATCCTGAATTTCGGCCATACTATTGGGCATGCCGTAGAAAGTTATTCACTCGCTAATGACGAAAATCCCTTAACTCATGGGGAAGCAATTGCTATTGGTTTCGTTTGTGAGGCAGCTTTATCTGTTAAAAACAGCGGGCTAGCAAAGGAAGAATTGAAAGATATCAGCGATTATATTTTATCGTTATATCCTAAATATGAGATTGAAAATGAAAGTTTCGAAACACTTTTAGAGTTAATGAAAAGCGACAAAAAAAACGAGAATGGAAATATTCTGTTCTCCCTTTTAGAAACAACAGGCAAATGCACGTTCAACTGCCGTGTAAGCACAGCCGATATTTTAAGCAGTTTAGCGTACTATAATAGTTTATAAAATGAAGTTTACCGGAAGCGACGTATCGGTTGGAGGTTTGTTTGGCTTTGTGATTGTACTCACCCTGGTGGAGATGTATTTCAGCTATGCACACGATAAAAAGCTATATACCAAACGTGATACCTGGACAAATATTTATCTGATGATTGTTGCCGTGGTGATTAACCTTGGAATGAAAACTGCAACATTTTTCCTTCTGGAATATTGTTATCAGTTCCGTCTTTTTGAAATCTCTAATATTTGGATCTATTGGTTAGTCCTTGTTTTGGCACAGGATTTTCTTTATTGGTTTCTGCATACAGTTGGCCATTATGTTCGCTTCTTTTGGGCAATGCATGTTACGCACCATTCGTCAGAGCATTTTAATTTAACTACAGGTTTCAGGTCTACGGTTTTTGAGCCGCTTTATAGGGTACTCTTTTATTTGCCCCTAGCTTTTATGGGGTTTACAGCAATGGATATCCTTTTCGCTTATCTGGTAACGCAGATTTACGGAAACCTGGTTCATACTCAGTATAAAATTAATTTTCCCAAATGGTACGAATATATTTTTGTAACGCCATCACATCACCGAGTTCATCATGCCAGTAATGTGCGCTACCTGGATAAAAACATGGGAATGGTTTTAATCCTTTGGGATAGAATGTTTGGCACTTTCCAAGCCGAACTGCCTGAAGATAAAATCAAATATGGCTTAACAACTCAGCCAAAAGATACTGGCCCCGTTAATATTATTTTCCACGAGTTTATTGCCCTTTCTGCTGATGTTAAAAAGGCTCCTACTTTCATGGATAAGGTAAAATATATTTTTAATCCTCCGGGTTGGAGCCACGATGGAAGCACCAAGATTGCGAAAATTATGCAGCAAGAATTACGCGAAGCCGAAGCATTAGCAACCAATAATGTTAAAGGTTTTAATGAAAAACAGCGAGCGCTAAGTTCAACAGGATAATATTCGAACGGTCTGTATCTAACAGATCGTTTTTTGTTTGAGGAGATTTTGGAAATGAATGGCTCGGTACTTTTGGCTTATTGAGTGCTGCTGTTCAATTGTTAAAAAACTTATGTCATTCTTAGCACGAAGAATATGTGCTTATTGCAGGTAGATTGTTTCATAGTTGCAGATTCTTCGTGCCTAACATTAACGTAATAATTTCCGTCTTTGCGATCCTGATTCTTTATCGAGAGAAGCTCCAGAGGAATGCCTTTGGCACAATCTCATTTGTTATATTATTTTATTAAAGGAGATTGCTTCGTGCCTCGCCTGCCTGCCGCAGGCAGCAATGACGACCGTTCCTAATATCATTCATATTGATTTTATGAAATAAATTAACCCTCATAATGACAGAGCTAAAGGTATTAAAAATGGAAAAATTGCCCCTTTATCTTTAAGTGATATATGACAAAAGTGATATATGACAACGGGAATCAAAATAAGTTCTTCTCCTATTTTCATCAAAAAAATTAAAAAAGAAACATCAATCGTTAGTAAATGATTTAAGTGAAATGGGATCGCGACTGAAATATAAGCCAACCACCGGCAGCGATCTAGGTAATGGAGTTTTTAGAATAAGACTCGCTGTGAAAGGCAAGAGTGGAAGTTACAGATTCATTACCTATCTTCACACTGAAGATGACATCACAATGGTTTACATTTATAATAAATCTGAAGAAGTAACAGTTTCAAAGAAAGATATTCAGAAAATAATCGACAGCCTGTAAAGACTTTAAATCTATCTTTCATACTCATCTCCAAAACGGTCTAAATCAGAAAAAATTAAATTTTATTGAAAATATTTTAACTTTCCTATTGACAAATTAAATTTTGTTATTACATTTGGCTCATTCAAAAACGAAAATGAAATTATTCAACACATATTACTTTGGTTACTTTTACTATTTTAGTAAGAGCCGGGGCTAATATGCAAAATGATAGATAACAATATTAAAATGTATAAAAAAGTCCCGGCAAACAGCCGGGACTTTTTTGTTTTACGCAAAAATGGAAAAGACAAAACGAGTAGCAATTCAAGGTATTAAAGCATCTTTTCATGAAGAAGCAGCCTACAAGTTCTTTGGTAAAAACATTGAAACGGTAGAATGTAATTCCTTTAAAGAAACCTGCGATAAGTTAGAGAAAAATGATGCCGACTTCGTAGTGATGGCTATCGAAAACTCAATTGCTGGCAGTCTTTTACCAAACTACACTTTAATCAGAGATTATGGCTTCTCGGTAGTTGGGGAGATTTATTTGCCTATCCAATTACATTTAATGGCCTTGCCTGGTGTAAAATTCGAAGATATCAAAATCGTCACCTCACATCCTATCGCCATCCGCCAATGCATCGATTTTTTTTACGATTACCCACATATTAAAATCGTTGAAAGTAATGACACAGCAGCTTGCGCAAAACGTATCCAGGAGGAAAAATTAACAGATACAATGGCTATTGCAAATAGTTTAGCAGCAGAGTTATATGGCCTTAATATTCTAGAAAGAAGGGTTGAATCAAATAAAAAAAACTATACCCGTTTTCTTATCCTTAAAAAAGACAAAACCGATGAGGGTAAAAAAATAAACAAGGCATCTATCTGCTTTCAGGTAGGTCACAAGGCAGGCTCATTGGCAACAGTATTAAACATATTTGCAGAACAAGAGGTAAGCTTAACAAAAATACAATCTATGCCGGTGTTAGGGAAAAGAAACGAATACTATTTTTACGTTGATTTAGAATGGCCCAGCACTGAAAAATACGACAAAGCGGTCCGAAAAGTGCTTAAATATACTTCAAACTTTAACATATTGGGCGAATATCAAAAGAACGACAAAGTGTAGAAGAGTAACAATTTTAGACCTACGAATTACGATTAAAAAATTAAAAAACTATCAAAATATATTTTCGGACTTCAGAATCCGGACTAAAAAACAACCCATAAATCATGAAACTTAATTTAAACATCCAACCATTAAACACCTGGTTAAACGTTAACAACGAACCATTAATCATCTCGGGACCATGCAGTGCAGAAACTGAAGAACAATTACTCACTACAGCACACTTGTTGGCTGCAACAGGTAAAGTATCCGTTTTAAGAGCTGGTATCTGGAAACCACGTACACGCCCGGGAGAATTTGAAGGCATTGGAAGCATTGGTTTAGAGTGGTTGAAACGTGCTAAAGCCGAAACTGGTTTACCAACCGCTGTTGAAGTTGCCAATGCAAAACACGTTGAAGAGGCTTTAGCAGCTGGTGTTGATATTCTTTGGATTGGAGCACGTTCTACAGTAAACCCTTTCACGGTTCAGGAAATTGCTGATGCTTTGAAAGGTCACGATGTTCCGGTTTTAATTAAAAACCCGGTGAACCCTGATTTACAACTATGGATTGGTGCTATTGAGCGAATTAACGGAGCTGGCATTACCAAAATTGGAGCAATCCACCGTGGTTTCTCTTCATTCGAAAAAAGCTCTTTCCGTAACGAACCAATGTGGGAATTGGCTATTCAATTAAAAACTTTATGCCCGGATTTGCCAATCATCAATGATCCAAGTCACATTTGCGGGAACCGTGAATTAATCCCATACATCTCACAAAAAGCATTAGATTTGGATATGCAAGGCTTGATGATTGAGTCGCATGTTGATCCATCAGTAGCCTGGACAGATGCTAAACAACAAGTTACGCCAGCAGCACTTGCTGAATTGGTAGATCGTTTAACTGTTCGTGAGCCAGAGGCACCGAATGAAGCTTTTGCTGATAAACTTGCCGATCTGCGTAAAAACATTGACAAAATTGATGATCTATTATTGCAAAAACTAGCTGAAAGGATGGCTATTGTAGAGAAAATTGGTGAATACAAACGCGATAATCAAGTAACTATCTTACAGGTTAACCGTTGGGATGCCATCATCAAAAAAGGTCATGCTTTTGCAAAGGCTTTGAAATTAGATTTAAACTTTACAGAGAAATTCCTGGAATTGATGCACGGTGAGTCAATCCGTAAACAAACTGAAATCATGAATGCTGGCAAAGCTGCAAAAGGAATCGCTGCTGAGCAACATACTGAGGTTTCGAAATAAGGTAGAGGGTTTAAAGTTTAAGGCAAAGTTAAAACTAAATACTTAATCGTTAATTTCTCCACAACACATCATTGCGAGGCACGAAGCAATCTTAATGTTCAAAACATTAGAATTTACTTATCCTCGTAATTAGGATTACAAAATATAATGATGTTGTATTTTATACATTGTCATTTTGAGCTTGTCGAAGAACTTTTAACATCGTTTCGACAGGCTCAACATGACAAGCGAAAAAAAATAACGCATCGAGAATAAAACCAGAATAAAATGTCTAAAAATGCCTTAGTTTCTTTTAAGGGAACCAAGAATATTAATACGGAAATCCAGTTAACAGGCTCGAAAAGCGAATGTAACAGAGCCTTGATTATAAGCGCTTTAAGCAAAAAATTGGTTAAGGTAGAAAACTTATCAAATGCAGCCGATACAGTAACACTTAATGGTATCCTTAATAATCTTGAAGAAGAGTTAGATGTAGAAATCCAGGAATCTAAAACAGTAGATGTTGGTCCTGCGGGAACAGCGATGCGTTTTCTTTCGGCTTATCTTTCTGCCAAGAATGGAAACTTTTTATTAACCGGAACCGAGCGTATGAAACAACGCCCAATTGGAATCTTAGCAGAAGCTTTGAAAACATTGGGTGCGGATATTTCTTACGCAGAAAACGACGGCTTTCCGCCATTAAACATCATTGGTCCATTGCATCAAAAGACAGCCGAGGTAAAAATTAAAGGTGATATCAGTAGTCAATATATTTCGGCTTTATTGATGATTGCCCCTATTCTGCCTCAGGGTTTAACTTTGGAAATAGAAGGTGAACTTACTTCAAAGCCGTATGTAGATATGACCTTGGATATGCTGGCCGAAGTTGGTATTGAACACTCATGGAATGGCAATTCTATTACGATAAAACCACAGTTGTTTAAACCAGGAACATTGGTTGTTGAACCAGATTGGAGTGCAGCCTCTTATTGGTATAGCATTGCGGCTTTAGCTGATGAAGCTAAAATCGATTTGCCTGCCCTAAAAGAAAAAAGTTTACAGGGCGATAGTCAAATCCAGAAAATAATGAAGATTTTCGGGATTGCTACCAATAAAACTGAAAAGGGGATTTCCATCAGCAACTTAGGCTTATTGTTGGAAACAACGCAGGTTCTAGATTTAAAAACCTGCCCTGATTTAGCGCAAACCATTATTGTCATCGCAGCAGCCTTAGGCAAGAATATGTCGTTTACAGGTTTGGAAACCTTAAAGATTAAGGAAACTGATCGCATTGCGGCATTACAAAATGAGCTTGCTAAAATCGGCGTTACGCTCACTGAAAACAACCTGGTTTACACACTTAATACCGACGAACTTCATTTTTCTAATAAGATTACCATTGCAACTTATGAAGACCATAGAATGGCGATGGCTTTTGCACCTCTTGCATTATTAATTGATGAAGTAGAAATTGAAGAAATGCAAGTTGTAGAAAAATCTTATCCTTATTTTTGGGAGGATTTGAAAAAAGCTGGATTCGACGTGAAAGAGAAATGAGAATTGAGACACTAGATGTGAGACTCAAATAACAATAAAAGAAATCAATCAAATTTAGATATACTTTGAGGGGAAATCTCAAATCTAATATCCCAAATCTAACATCTAAAATAATATGGCAGGCAACTCATTCGGACAACTATTTCGCATCACCACCTTTGGCGAATCTCATGGCGTAGCTATTGGGGTAATTATTGATGGCTGTCCGGCGCAATTGGATATCGACATGGATTTTATCCAAACCGAACTGGATAAACGCAGGCCAGGTCAATCTAAAATTACTACACAAAGGAAAGAAAGTGATACTGTTCAAATTCTATCTGGTATTTTCGAAGGGAAAAGCACAGGAACGCCGATTGCTTTGTTAATTCCAAATGAAGATCAACGGTCGAAAGATTATGGCCATAATGTTGATGTCTATCGCCCTAGCCATGCAGATTATGTGTATGATGCAAAATATGGGATCCGCGACTATCGAGGAGGAGGACGTTCATCGGCCCGTGAAACCGCTGCCCGAGTTGCCGCAGGTGCAATTGCCAAATTGTTTTTAAAGCAACAAGGGATCGAAATTTTCGCCCATGTAACTTCAGTTGGAACCATCGAGGCTCCAAATTTAGAAAGCAACGATTTACCAGCTTTGCTTAAGATTCGGGAAGAAAACATTGTTCGTTGTGCAGATCCGGCTACGGCTCATGAAATGATTGAATTTATCGACTCCGTTAGAAAAGATGGTGACACCGTTGGCGGTAAAATTGGCTGCGTGATTAAAGGCTGTCCGGCTGGTTTAGGTGAACCTGTTTTTGACAAACTGCATGCCGATTTAGGTAAAGCGATGTTAAGCATCAATGCCGTACATGGATTTGAATACGGATCTGGCTTCGCCGGAAGTGAATTAAGAGGCTCTCAACACAACGATATTCCTCAAGCAAAAACTGCTGATTCAAAAATATTTAAAACGACTACAAATTTCGCTGGTGGCATTCTGGGAGGTATTTCCAATGGAATGGATATTACTTTCAAAGTGGCTTTCAAACCTGTTGCTACCATTATGCACAATCAGCAAACGATAAATGCAGCCGGTGAGGTTTCCGAAATTAGAGGGAAAGGCCGCCACGATCCGTGTGTGGTACCAAGAGCGGTTGTAATTGTTGAAGCCATGGCAGCATTAGTATTGGCAGACCAGTTTTTGAGAAATAAAGTTAGTGTGATCTAGATTTAAGCCGTCATTTCGACCGCAGTGGAGAAATCTTTGGATAATAAACTTGATTCCAGGATTTCTTCCTTTCTTAACACTCAACCCGAAAGCACTTAAAAAGTCTTCGACAAGTTCAGGCTGACAACATATATTAACGATAGATCATGATAAAACTCCTCCCTATCCTATTTCTTTTCTTTGGTTTAAACTCTTTCGCTCAATCCTATTCCGAGCAAATTAGGACACACCGCGAAAAATATAAACAAGCTTTTATAAAAGAATCCAATTCTCCTTTGAAAGAGCACGATTTGCAAAATCTTCACTTTTATGATGCAGACAGCAATTATAAAATTTCAGCCGATGTGGAGATGCTAAAAAATGAGAAGGTTTTCAAAATGCCGACCTACGATGGAACGAGCAAGGAATTTTATCGCTATGCAAAGATTAATTTCAATTTAAATGATAATGCCATAACGATGATTTTATACAAAAGCATTGCTTTGTCCAGTAACCCAGCTTATAAAGATTTACTTTTTCTGCCCTTTACTGACGAAACGAATAATGTAGAATCTTACGGCGGCGGCCGATATATCGACCTGAGCTCCAAAGAAATTAATAATAACAAAATAGAAGTGGACTTTAACAAAGCGTACAATCCTTATTGTGCTTATAGCGATGGTTATCGCTGCCCGGTCCCTCCAGAAGAGAACAACCTGGAATTAGCCATAAAAGCAGGAGAAAAAAAATTTACAGGAGAAAAAAAACATAAGAAATAAGAACAGTAATAATAACGAATAGCGCTATTAAAAAAATTTTATATCAATCGACATTATTTTGAAGTATATTTAAAACAATACGGTGTTAAGCCTGTATTATTATAAATTTAATAAATCCAACAATGTTGTATAAATGTATTATCGTTGACGATAATGAAATTGAGCGAGATGCTCTCGAAATGCACCTCAAAAAAATTCCATCATTAGAAATTGTAAAGGTTTGTACAAACGCTATTGAAGCAGCTAGCATATTATCCAATACTGATATCGAGATTGTGTTCTCCGACATTGACATGCCTGAGCTATCTGGAACTTCCCTGTTAAAGATTATTAAACAAAAGCCCTTATTTATTTTCATTACCTCGCATAGTCAATATGCGGTAGAGAGCTACGATTTAGATGCGATTGATTTTGTAGTGAAACCAGCCACATTCGAAAGAGTTTTAAAGGCTACCAACAAAGCAATTGAATATCTCGAGTTAAAAAAACAATTCATTAATGATGGAACCGATCATAGCCAATCTAAAAATGATCAAAAAGATTTTTTCTATTTTAAGGAAACCAAAGGCATAAGCAAGCTAAAATATGATGATGTAATCTATATCGAAAGTATGGGAGACTTTTCCAAACTGTTTACCAGCAGCGATAAACACATTATCTTAGTTAGCCTAAAAAATCTGGAAAAGCAGCTTCCGAAAGAAATCTTCGCACGTGTGCACAAGCAATATATCATCAATATAAACCATATTGCCACATTAACCAACCATGAGGTTCATTTAGATTTCAATTTCGTAGTTCCAATTAGTTCGGCAAATAGACAAGAATTGATGGAAAACTCAATAGATAAAAAAATACTATCCAGATTTACTAAATAAGTTACTGATTCTTTCTGTTGACCAGATAGAGTTTAGATTTGACTAACAACCAATCCCATTATTTAGGTAAGGTTATCGTAAATGTAGTTCCTCCACCCTCATTTGGCTCTACCCTTATATGGCCCTCCATTAAAGTTATAAATGTTCGGCAGAGCATTAATCCTAGCCCAGTCCCCTTCTCATTATTGGTGCCCAAACTACTTTCACCAGTCACCAAATATTCTGATTTGTTGAAATGATTGATCTGGCCAGAACTTAGTCCAACACCACTATCGGCAACTTTTATTTCAATATTATTCGCACTTGATATGGAACTCAATGTAATTTCACCGCCTTGAGGTGTAAATTTAACTGCATTTGTTAAAAGGTTCCGGATGACGAGCGCCAGCATATTTGCATCTGCTTTACACTTCACTTGTTCGTTTATATGATTTGCTATGGAAATATTTTTTTGCTGAGCATGATCTTGCATTGATTTTGTCACTTCTTCCACTAGCTCTTGAAGTTTGAGCACCTCCAAATGTGGATTAAAGCCTTGCATTTGGCTGGCTGCCCAGTTCAATAAATTTTCCATCATCGTTGAAGTATAACTTAAATTATTTTTTAAAGATGAGGCATATTTCGTTAATTTCTCCTGTTCTATATTTCCACCTTCCAGGAGTTGTATAAATGATATGAGTGAATTTATAGGCGTTCGCATATCATGACTCACCACACTGAATATTCGATCTTTTACTCTATTTAACTGTTCTAACTGCCTTTTTTGGGTATTGATAATGATATTCAGGCGAGTAGTCTTCCTTTGATTTAAAAAAATAAGAAATGCAGTTAGAAGCACCAGCGTAATTGCAACTGTAAGAAATATTTTAACCCGCCAATCAAAGTTGATTTGCTGTTCTTGCTTGATTATTTGTTTATCGCGTAGCGAAGTTTCATACTTTGATTGCAGCTTTGCTCTTTCAAACTTGTTCTTTTGCAATTGCCGATCCATCTCCAGATCAGCTTGTTTTTTTAAAAAGGTAAAGCGCTGTAGTGTTTTCTCCTTATCACTCAAAATCAGTTGCTGCTTTCTTAAAAATAGTTCCTGTTGTTGTTGCCTGGCTAATAAAACCTGTTTTTGTAACTCAATATCGGTTATCTTTTGTTTAAACTGATAGTCCTTTTCTTTAAAACCGAAATCGATCTGCATTTGCCTGCGGGTAATTTCTCGTTCCTTTTCCTTATTAAAAATTTGATCTCGTACGAGAATATATTCTTTGTAAAACGCCAATGATTCATCGTAATTATTTGAAACTTCATAAACATCGCTTAACCCTAGAGCCGCGTTTTGCTTTGTTTCTAAAAAATTATTTTCTTTCGCAATTGCAAAACTGCTCGAATAGAGTACTATTGCATTATCAAAATCTTTCTGCTTGTGGTAAAAGTTGCCTAGCGCATAAAGACATTCAGCATACATACTCTTATCGTCACCAAGCTGACTTATTTGAATAGCTTTTTGATAAGATTTTAAGGCCAGATCATTTTCACCCATTTCATTGTAAACGTTCCCGATGTTGCACTTATTTGATGCGATTAATCCATTATCTTTTAATAACTCGGCGAGGGCCAGAGATTTTTCAAAGTTGAAAAGAGCAATTTGCAAACGTTCTTTATCTGAGTTGCCCATCTTGTTTAATTCCTCCTTTGAAGCATAGAAATAGGCAGAACCCATTAAATTATAGACCACAGAAACTCCTCTAAAACTTTCATCATCTTTCATAAAAACCTTAAGGGCCATTTGAAGATAAATTAGTGATTGACTGGCTTTTCCAAGATTCTGATATATACTGGCGATGTTGGCATAACAACTCGCCATGTCTGTTTCATTCCCCATTTTTTCATAAATGGCTATCGCTTTTTGGTTTACCTCTAGTGATTTGGCATAATCTGGTATTCCGGCGTACATGGCTCCTAAGTTTAAATAGGTACCCGCAATCATATCTAAAGTTTTGAGCTGATTATACTCAGCTATTGCGAAAAGATAATTGGATTCAGCTTTACCATAATTGGCGCGACCATGATAAAACAAACCTCTTCGATAAAAAGTGACTGCAACATACTTTCTAAGTTTTAATTGCTGAGCCAGCTGTATTGTACGATCGGCATAATCTTCCATGCGATCTACATCTTTCATGCGCATGTATTGCCGATACACTTCGGTAAGTATTTTAACTTTAGTGCTGTCGAACTGATTATAACTCTGATTTTTAGCCAGTAAGCTATCAAGCTGTTTGTATTGATCTGCAGTTTGACCTATTGAAAATAACGGAAACAAGAGTGCACAGATAATAAACAGCGCAAATAACAAAAGCTTGCTATCTATACGCGTATAAGATCTCCTCCCGCTGAAATATGTTGTTAACTTCCACAAAATATTGAAACCTTAAGAAAGATAAGTATAGGAAGAATTTATAGCATCAATGATGCGCAGTTGGGAAATAGGAAACATAGTAGGGATGATAAACTTATAACCTCGTAATATAACTGTTTTATTACAAACGTAACTGAATTATCAATAATATTCTATAAGTGCCTTCCGAATCTGCGCATATTACATTTTTTTAAACGAAACTTAATAGATAGAAGGATATTTTGATGGGTTGGCATCATGCATCATCTCGTATATGGTTTCAATAATATCATCAACCGAAGGTTTACTAAAATAATCTCCATCTGACCCAAATGGCGGCCGGTGAGCCTTTGCCGTCAATGTTTTAGGTTGGCCATCCAAGCTAAAATACCCTTTCTGACCCTCCAATATCTTCTGTAAAATATAAGCTGAGGCGCCACCTGGCACGTCCTCATCTACAATTAATAACTTGTTTGTTTTCGCTAATGAGCTTGCGCAAATGTTAGTTTTATCAAAAGGCAATAATGTTTGTGGATCAATGATTTCGACCGAGATACCCATCGTTGCCAATTCTTCTGCCGCTTCCTGAACCAGTCTTAAGGATGAACCGTAGGAAATTACGGTGATATCTGTTCCTTCTTCTAAAACTTCGGCAATGCCAACCGGAATGGTAAAATCGCCCACATTGCTGGGCAGGTTTTCTTTTAAGCGATAACCATTAAGGCACTCGATAACCACTGCCGGTTCATCAGCCCTGAAAAGCGTATTATACATCCCCGCAGCCTGAGTCATGTTACGAGGAACACACAGATGCATTCCTCTTAAAGAACCTAAAAGCATGCTTATTGGCGAACCCGAATGCCAAACCCCTTCTAAACGATGTCCTCGGGTACGTACAATTACCGGCGCTTTTTGAATTCCTTTTGTTCGGTAAGATAATGATGCTAAATCATCACTTAACACATTCAGTGCAAATATTAAATAATCCAGGTATTGAATTTCAGCAATAGGTTTTAATCCCCTCATGGCCAAACCTATTCCCTGCCCCATGATAGTCATTTCGCGAATACCGGTGTCGGTAATTCTCAATTCACCATATTTGGCTTGTAAGCCGGCAAAACCTTGATTTACATCACCAATGTTTCCTAAATCTTCCCCAAACGCAACCAATCGCTGGTCGCGAGCAAAATTTTCGTTGAAACAAGCATTCAGCACTTCCCTGCCATCAACCATTTTAGACTGATCGTCGTAAACTGGATTAATAACTTCAATTTGGTCGGGACTTTCCTTACCATCTGTATGGAGTTTGGAATTGTATCTCTCCTGATTCAACACCTCTTGCGCCTTATACCATTTTAGCAGTTCATCTCTTTCTGTTGATGGAAATTTTGTTGATAAGCGAATAGCCTTCCTGGCAGAAGTAAACACTTCCCGGCGTTGCGCATCTGCCGTTGCCGCCAATTGAGCCGCGATTTTTGCCAATTCTGGTTGGTGTTGAACCATTCTATTTACAAGATCGACAACCTTTTTTTGCTCTGGTTTTATACTATCCAAAAATTCGTTCCATGCTTCTTTTTGTGCATTGCGAACAAATATTTTTGCATTTTTTTCTATTTCTAAAATTTCTTCGTCGGATGCCACAGCAGAATCAAGCATCCATTCACGCATTTTTAATATGCAGTCATGCTCATTTTCCCAAGCCAATCGGTCTTTGGATTTGTATCGTTCATGAGAACCAGAAGTAGAATGTCCTTGTGGCTGCGTAAGCTCGGTAACATGGATTAAAACAGGTACATGCTCCTCTCTACAAACGGCAATAGCCTTCTCGTAAACTTCGCATAAAGCCGGATAATCCCATCCTTTTACTTTGAAAATTTCGTAACCCGGTTGTTGTGCATCTCTTTGAAAACCTTTTAAAACTTCAGAAATATCTTCCTTTGTGGTTTGGTATTTAGCCGGAACTGAAATGCCATAAGCATCATCCCAAATTGAAATAGCCATTGGAATTTGTAATACTCCTGCAGCATTTATGGCTTCAAAAAACACACCTTCTGATGTTGAGGCATTGCCTATTGTACCAAAAGCCACCTCATTTCCATTTACAGAGAAATTTTTGAGATAGTCAAGCTCCTTGTTATTTCTAAAAAGTTTAGACGCATAAGCTAAACCTACCAGTCGGGCCATTTGACCCCCAGTTGGAGAAATATCAGATGAGCAATTTTTTATTTGAGTTAAATCATTCCAGCTTCCATCTTCATTGATAGATTTGGTAGCAAAGTGACAATTCATTTGTCTTCCGCCAGAAAATGGATCTGCCCCATCGGTTGGATTTGCGTATAACTGTGCGAAGAATTGCTTGATGGTAGATATACCCGTAGCAAATGCAAATGTTTGATCGCGGTAATACCCGGAACGCCAATCGCCGTTTTTAAAAGCTTTAGCCATTGCCACCTGCGGTACTTCTTTACCATCGCCAAAAATGCCAAATTTAGCCTTCCCTGTTAACACTTCCCTACGCCCTAAAACACTAGCTTGTCTGCTTTCAAAGGCGATTTTATAATCATTAATAACGATACTTTTAAAATCGTTAAAACTTAATTCGGAACGGTCAATAGAGTTGGTTATAAATTTTTCATTCTGCATCATAATCAAATATTGGTTGCGGCAAATATATACAAAATTAAAAGTTTGCCTTTATCTTGAATTGTAAAATTATATATGGGAGGAGAAAATATAATTGGAATAGTTTTTGTTTTAAACTGAAAACATTAAATTTGTTTTAATAAAAATTGGAAAATAATTTCAACATAACATGAAAAAGATCTTAGTATTATTCGCTTTTGTTTTAGGTTTTGGTATCGCGGCAAATGCGCAGGCTAAACCAGCTGAATTTAAATTTGAATCTGAAACTCACGATTTCGGAAAAATCGCTTTAAATAAGCCTGTTACCTTTGATTTCAAATACACAAACGTGGGTGAAGAGCCGTTAATTATTTCAAAAGCAGAAGCAAGCTGTGGTTGCACAGTTCCAAAATACACAACTACACCTATTAAGAAAGGCGAATCAGGTGTAATCTCAGTTACTTTTAACGCAGCTGCAGGTCCATCACCGTTTTCAAAAGCAGTAACCATTTCTTCAAATGCTAAAACACCTATTAAAGTGCTTTATATTAAAGGTGAAACTGTTGCAGCTACATCTAAATAATATTTAATTTAAATTATAGTTAAAAGTCCCGATTTTCATCGGGACTTTTTTATTTTTGTATCATGCCAAAAATTTCACAAAAAGGCCTGCAGATGCCTGCTTCGCCAATCAGAAAATTAACTCCATTCGCAGATAGAGCAAAACAGGATGGAAAAAAAGTTTTTCACCTTAATATAGGCCAGCCAGATATCGAAACGCCTGAAGGAATGCTAAATGCTATAAAAAACATCGATTTTAATGTTTGGGCATATACCCCCTCAGAAGGTACATTGGCTTATCGTTTAAAATTAACGGAATATTATAATAAGCTAGGCTACAATATTACGCCAGAAAATATCCTAGTAACTGTTGGTGGCTCAGAAGCCATTACCATAGCCATGCAAACTTGCGTTAACGAGGGCGATGAAATCATTATTCCTGAACCCTTTTATGCAAATTACAATGGTTTTGCCTGCATGAGTAATGTGGTTGTAAAACCAATTTTATCATATATCGAAAATGGTTTTGCATTGCCCCCAATTGCCGAATTTGAGAAGCTAATCACAGAGAAGACTAAGGCGATTATCATTTGTAATCCTAACAATCCAACAGGATATTTATATTCGAGAGAAGAATTAGAAGCTTTAAAAACATTGTGTGTAAAATATGATTTGTTTCTATTCTCTGATGAAGCTTACCGCGAATTTTGCTATGATGGCCGGGAATTTATCTCGCCGATGCATCTGGATGGATTAGATGAAAATGTGGTGATTATGGATACAGTGTCTAAACGTTATAGCGCTTGCGGTGCTCGGTTAGGCTGTTTAATTACTAAAAACAAAGATGTTATTGCTTCGGGATTGAAATTTGCGCAAGCGAGATTAAGTCCAGGCATGGTTGAACAGATTGCTGGTGCAGCAGCTGTTGATACGCCTGATAGTTATTTTGAAAAAGTAAATACTGAATATACTTTACGTAGAGATACTTTAGTTAACCGTTTAAATAACATTGAAGGTGTTTTTTGCCCTAATCCAGGGGGTGCATTTTATGTGGTTGCAAAGTTTCCTATTGATGATGCCGACAAATTTTGTCAGTGGATTTTGGAAGATTTCAGTTATGAGAACCAAACCGTGATGATGGCACCAGCTACTGGCTTTTACTCTACACCCGGTTCTGGCAAAAATGAAGTTCGCATGGCCTACGTGTTAAATATTGCTGATTTAAATACAGCGATGGACTGCTTGGAAGTTGCGTTACAACAATATCCAGGAAGGAAAATATAATAGAAGCTAGATTAAACTAAAAAGGGGTTGTATCATAAATCAATTTCTCCCTGGATATTGTCACGTTGAGTTTATCGAAACGCTATTTAAACCAATTTTAACGAGTCCTTCGACAGGCTCAGGATGACATCTTCCGTCTATGCTACAACCTCTTTGTTGTGGAGCCAGTATATTCCCTTCGCTGGCGCACGCGTGTCACGTGTGCATTTAAAATCTCAACACCAATTTTATTTCAGGTACTGACTAAGTACCTTTTTTAGTGCCTAAAATTGCATCTAATAATCTAAATTATTCAAATAAAAATAGCATTTTAAAACAAAAGACCCACATAACTTAATATGTGAGTCTTTTTTCGGTGGAGCCGAAGGGAGTCGAACCCTTGTCCAGTTGTGAGATAACTTATACCTTCTACATGCTTATTTTTCAATTGATTTTCGGGAAATAAACGGGCTGAAAACCGACCTTATTTAAATCCTTAGATGCTTTATCTCACTTCAAATCGCATCTCTTTGAAGCCAGCTTTGTTGTTTCGATGCCCCAGATTCTAACCCAACAATGCAGCAGTTAGAGGGACAAAAGCTAATTAGTTCTAAACTAAGCAGCTAAGGCGTAAGTATTTTCGCCAACTAAAATGTGAACGTTCTCTTTTAAGTGCTCTCCGTACAACGCACTGCATGCTAACATAACCTTCGCCACCCTGTCAAATCCAAGAACGGCCCCAGTTCGTTTTCAGTTGATAGTTCTCAATTATTTAACATAACATCAAACCAACTGTAAACAGGACTGCAAATATACAAAAAGCAAGCCAAATAGACACATAAGATAGCTGAAGAAAATATTTAATCTCAGATTTCTCCTAAATTTATTCATCAAATATTATTTCAATAAAACCTAAGCAGTAATTTCAGTCAAAACCTTCAGTTACTTTTTTGGTTAATTACTAAAAGAATAATTATGAAGGTAAGCTTTTCAGAAATATTTGATGTTGTCGAAGGCAGCATCAACCCAAAGGTGCCAGTAACATATAATGGCTCTGGTTTAAATCCCGGACAAAGTTTTGCATTGGACGAAACAGTTATGGGGGTAGATTTTTCTCAATATACCAATGGATATTTGGAAGTAATTAAAGAAGATGGAATTTACAATATTCAGTCATTCTATTAATGCCTTATAATTAAGATAAAATTATTAACACATGAAAGATTTTAGTTTTCATCACCGAAATCCATAGATGAGCCATTATTTATATAATAAGTTTGTTTAATTGTTGAAAACATCATCCCATAAGTAATCAAGGATGTATTACTTTTGCCTACAATGTTGTCCAACTATAAAATACTATATCTTTTTGAAAACGCTGAAACCCTGATCATGGAAGTTAAGCGTACTGATCTACCTGAAGGTACTGATATCGCACAGGTCTATCACTGGCTATACCTGGATAAGCTGACCTTTTCAATGGTTAAATTATGGTTTCGGTCGATGGATTCATCGGCAGAAATAGAGGAAAGATTTTTCGAGCAGGGTTATTTGAAATTTAGTAACACCGAAGCAACTTTTATTGAGAAGTATAATTCATCTCAACATAAATTAATTAATTATACTCATCATCCCCTATCAAAGGATACCCATCATTTAATTGAAGATTATTTTAAACAGCCTAGTTAATGCTGATTTTTTTAAAATAAAAAAGCCCCTCAATCCTGAAAGGGCTTTTTTTGTTGTCTATCCCTATATTCTAGGAATAACAAAATTAACTAACATGGTTAATAATTTTGAGGTATGAATAAACTGAACAGAATTATTTATTTCTTGAAATGATTTAAAGTTTCTGCCTTCTATTATAGGCTAAACTTAACAACGAAAGCGCATTTTCTACATCAGTTTGGTTTTTAATATAAAGACTTACCCAACCCGATTTTGCAAAAATGTGATGCTCTCGTGCAATTCCATCGGCAATAAGTGCCTTTTTTGTCTGTACACTAAAACGTATGTCAAGAATACCATTGCTGTGCAAATGTCCTAATTCTTTTTGCTGATAGTTAAATTGCGTACCGCCGAATTTGTGTAAAGAGATAGACGTACCGTCCCAATTCAATACTTCTTCTTCGATTTCGTCGAACCAAGAAAGCATTTGCGGATTTGAAATGCATATCCATATTTTTATTAAACTATCGTAAATCAAACCGAATAACGGGACAGATTTTAAAAAATCTAAATATTTTATAACAAAGCGAAATATCATTTCTCGCTCAATAGTTTGATATGATCCATAACTCTTAAATGAACATTCCTGGTAATGCTTTCTGCCCAAATATCATAATACCATATTGGAAAGACATGAAGTCTATACCAACTATTCCCGATAAGTGTTGTGGTTCCATCGCCATTGTCTTTTAAAATAAATTGTCCTTTATCAATATCGATATGCCCCATAATCTCTGGATCTTGAGGTTGATTGACAATATCAAAAGTTAGGTTTTTATTCACTTCAAAAGCAACTATTTTCTCATCGAATGTATATCCATTGCTAAAAATACATTTTCTACCGGCGCCAAGTTTATTTGCGGTAACTGTGGTTTGCATCGGACTCGGCATGCCTAGCTTGAATAACCAATATTGATTTGGCTGCTTAATTTTTTCAAATGCAATAACATTTTTCCATATTTTATCTGGCGTTGCTCTAATGATGATCTCGTCTGAAACCATATTCTCATATTGGTGGTCGGATACCGAATCGGCAATAAAGATTAATAAAAGAAGGGAAACAAAGCTGATGTTCATTTTTTGGCCACGCCTTTTAAACATCACCTTTCCAATAAATGCTCCGGTAACTACAAATGCAAATATCAATGGAGATACAATTATCAAACAAATTGTACCTTCTCCAAGAAAAAAATAGCTTAGTAATATTGCGATAAAACCATTTAAAATAGAATTCCATATCAAGGTTTTGTTAGATAATTTATAGTCTTTCCAAAACCAGGCGCTCATAATTCCCATTAGCATTGGTAGAATAATAAATTCGGAAAATACCAATACACCCCCACTGGATGGGTTAAGCATCTTATTATTACCGATGATAGATAGGATGATCAGGTTTGGAATGACGAAACCTAAAATCTTTTTGTTTGATTGATTCATTGCGTTAATCTTTAAACAAACATAAATTAATATCTCAAACTTTCAAAATATACTGAAAATAAAATATTAATTACAACTAATTCAAGAAAAGCAATAACTAGTTGCGCACTTACTCAATGCCTTTCACCGTAGTCTCTATCTTGTAAAGGGATTTTGATGCGGTGATGAATAAGATATTTTTGTTTTTTCCTCCAAAACAAAGATTACCACACCATTCTTCGGGGATGTCAATATGACCAATCTGTTCGCCAGTTGGCTTGTAGATATTCACGCCTTTTCCTGTTACAAAGATATTTCCGTTGCTATCTAGCGTCATACCATCAGAATTTTGATTGATGATAACTTCTCTATTACTTAAAGAAGCATCAGCATTAATTTTATATCGATAGGTTTTATTGGCAGCCATATCAGCAACGTACAGGAATTTCCCATCGGGTGTTCCAACTATTCCATTTGGTTTTTGTAAATCATCTGCAACAATGATGGCAATTTTCTTGCCTTTTGGAAGATAATAAACGCGTTGCTTTTCGAGTTCTGGTTTTTCCCTTTTCCAGTAATTGCGTTGATAATAGGGATCGGTAAAGTAAATTCCTCCCTTGTTATCCAGCCAAATGTCATTCGGTCCGTTAACTTTTTTACCCTCAAAATCGGAAAATAAAACCGTTATTTTTTTGTTTTTATCGATAGACCAGATTTCATTATTTTCATCAGCACAAACAATCAGGTTTCCTTTTTTATCAAAATAAGTGCCGTTAGCTCTCCCCGATTTATCCATAAATAAACTCAGCTTTCCATTCGTATCATATTTCCATATCTTATCATTAGGCTGATCGGTAAAAAAAACATTTCCTTGTTTATCTACTGAGGCACCCTCGGTAAATTTGAACTGAGAAGAAATAAGTTTTAGACTATCCTGAACAAAGATTGGCTTTGGAGATTGTGCATATGAAAATGAGGTGACTAAGATGAGATAAGAGAAGGAAAAATATTTTTTCATGGGTTGATATTTGGTTGGGCAAAGTGGGGATTTATCTATTGCGATGCAAGTAAAAATGTTGTGTAATTATTTTGCACTGTCATTCTGAGCGCAGTAAAGAATCCCTAACCAATTCGTCACAGAAAACATAAATGAAGAACCTCTTTTAATTGATTCTGCGTTTCATCGCTTACAGATTCTTCATTTCATCCAGAATGACAGAAAAGGGAAAAATAAATTGCCATACTAGAGTCTGCCTGCCCAAAGAAGGTGCCCAAGGAAGGCTTTAATGTTGCAATAGCAGGTACGCTAGTTAACTTACTCGTTTTCCTTTGAGTAACATATCAAGCGCATCATTAAGGGTTCCAGCCTTCTGCACTTCGCCTTCGTTTACAAAGTAAATTTCATCGGCGTTTTCGATGGTATTTAAGCGGTGCGCAATGATTACCAACGTAGTTTCCTTTGATAATTTTGCTAGAATGCTTCCCAGCAGTTGTTCGGTAATAGTATCGATATTTGCAGTGGCTTCGTCTAAAATTAACAATTCCGGGTTGCGTAAAACTGCCCTCATAAAGGCAATTAATTGTTTTTGTCCTAAACTAATACTATCAGCGCCAGAAGTAATTGGTGTATTTAATCCTTCATCAAAAATAGCCAAAAGGGCATCCAGGTTTGCATCATGAATAATTTTTTTCAGTTCATCATCACTCACTTGTTGGTATTGGCTATTGCCATAAAGGATATTGTCTTTCACGGTTCCGGTGAACAAAAACGGCTCTTGCAATATGAAACCTATTTTTTTAGTACGTTCTTCTGCAGTAAACGAACGAATATCTTTGCCATTAAGTAACACTGTTCCCTTTGTGGCATCGTATAAGCGTGAAATTAATGAAGCAGTAGTTGTTTTTCCACCTCCTGTGGGTCCGATTAAAGCATAAGTTTTACCTTTCTCGAATTTCAAATTGATGTTATGCAAAATCTCTTTCGAATCATCGTAAGAGAAATGAACATTCTTAAATTCCAACAAAGCATCAGATGTAGTGGCTTTTGAATCTTCAACCTGACCTAAATTTGTTTGTAAAAACAGGATCTGCGAAACCCTATCCCAGCTTGCCATTGCTACCTGGAAACTAGTCCAAAGTGCGGCTAACTGCCTTAAAGGGTTATAAAAGTTAGTGCAGTAAGAGAGGTAACTTACCAGTAAACCCAAGGAAAAATGACCAAAAGAAATTAGATAAATACCAAATAGCAAAACAATTAATTGTGCCGAGCTAGAGAGTAAGCCATAAACTGGAACAAAAATATTATTGGCTAATCCGGCTCCAATAGCTGTTTTGTAATTCTCTTTATTTGCCTCGTCAAAACGTTTTCTAAAATAATCGCGACGGTTAAAAGCAATAATAACCTTGAAATTGTTTAAGCTTTCCTGAATTTTGGCACTTAAACCGCCAACACTTTTTAAGTTTTTAGCATTTTTATTTTTCACCCATGGAGACAAAGCCATGGTAAAAATAACGATAAGAACTGCTGGCGAAAGCGCTGCAGCACCCAGTTCAAAATGAATGGACAAAAGGAAAACACCGGCACCAATCATGGTGATAATGCTGCTTACAAACTGCATTAACGATTGCGAGAAAAACTGATTAAGCTTGTCGGTATCGCTGTTCACCCTCGAAATTAAATCGCCAGCCTTGTTCTCATTAAAAAACGAAACTGGTAATTCCTGGAGTTTATTAAAAATAGCATTACGCAGCGTAAATAGCATCCTCTGCCCAATTCCACCCATTAATTTCGTCTGCGTATAGCCGGTAACCATGGCAATAAGATACATTACCAATAAAATTCCACCAAAAACCAACACACCATGAAATTGCTTGGTCCTGATGTACGCATCGATAGTATGTCCAACCAAAAGCGGTCCGAGCAGTAACAATCCTGAGTTTACTAAAATGGCAATCAAAGCCAACCAAAGATTTTTATGCTCGCCAGAAATGAATTGGAGCAATCTTTTAAGCGCCTGATAGGTGGATTGCTTTTCCTGCTGTGATTGCAGCTGGTTAAGATTGTATTTCATAATTACTGGTGCTCTGTTGTGAATTATAAATTTGAACATACTCAGGACTGGTTTTTAGCAGTTCCTGATGGGTTCCTGACGCGATAATTTCGCCTTGCATTAGCAGAATAACTTGATCGTAATTTTCGACGGAGGCTATCTTTTGAGTAACGGATAACAAGGTTATACCGGGATAATTTTGTTGGATATTTTCTAAAATCCGTTTTTCGGTGTTGGTATCTACCCTGGCGGTAAAATCATCAAGCAATAAAATTTTCGGATTTACCGCCAATGCCCTAGCTAACATGATACGCTGCTTTTGCCCACCAGAAAGGCTATTGCCCCGCTCGGAAACGATGGTATTCAACTTCTCTGGAAGACTTTCTATAAAATCTTTCAGTTCGGCAGTTTGAATTGCTTTTGCCAAAGATTCATCAGTTACGGTATCGCTGAAAGCAATATTTTCGCGAATACTCATATTAAACATAATACTATCCTGAAAGACAAAACCAACCTGTTTATGGAAATTCTCCTGATCATATTGATTCAGGTCCTTGTCATCAAACAGTATTTCCCCAGAGTTTGGAGTAATTAATCCTGTTAAGATGTATAGCAATTGCGTTTTCCCTGCAGCTGTCGGACCTATTACAGCAGTTCTCGAACCTGCCTTGGCACTGAATGAAATCGCTTTCAGGATTGGTTTTTGTCCGATGGTTAGCGAAATGTTTTTGGCTTCTACATTACCGATAATCGGTGCTGTTAACAAACCCGGATGCTTAATTTCTGGCGCATTTAAAACACCTTCAATGCGTTGATAGGAAGCTGTTGCCTGAGCAATTACATTACTCATAAAACCAATTACCAAAATAGGAAAAATGATGAGCGCTAAATAGCTGTTGAAGGCTGCAAACTCACCCAAACTCATGCTATTGGCAATCACGAAGTGCCCACCCAGTACTAAAATGGTCAAGCCAGATAAGTTGGCCACGAAAACGATAATAGGAATTAAACCTGCAAATAAACGAAGAATGGATAAGCCTAAATCTCTGGCTTTTGCATTTGCATCGAGAAATTTATTATACTCGAGTTGCTGCGAATTAATTACCCGAATAAGCGCCGAGCCTAAAATACTTTCGCTAATGACCTTGTTTAGCCAATCGATTACCTCGCGACTTTTGATAAACAATACCCTCACCTTTTTTAGTACAAAAAAGAAAGCGCCGCCAATAATAGGTACAATCGCAATAACGCAAAGGGCAAGCTTCCAATTAATCATCAGTAGTAAAATACTGGCACCAACAATTAAAAATATTGATGAGGCAAGCGAAACAATGGCCTGAGAAACAAACATCTTGATCGAATCGGCATCGGAAGTAAGGTTTGTAAGCAATTTTGAAGGATTTGCCTGAAGAATATAAGCATGACTCTGACGCGAAATCTGGTCGGAAAGTTTAGTTCTCAGATCTCTTGCCACCTTCTCGGAGGCATACGTTTGTACAATACTTTGCAAGTAGGTGAAGATAAAAACCAGCACAATTGCCAGGGCAAATTGAAGTAATATCGAATTTAAATTAAACGTGTTGTTGGTGTAAGAATCGATTCCTTGAGCGATAATTTTCGGTAGCAATAAATTAATTCCATTACTTAACAATGCGAATAAGATCAGCAGAAAAATTAAGCCTTTGTATGATGCAAGCAAACTAAAAACACTCGGTTTTTTAGCCTCTTTGGGTTTTGCCATGTTGGATACGAACTTTTGTAAAATTCAAATTTAACCCAATTATCTGAATAGATGTTATGTTTAATTTAAATTATTGAAGTTAACCTGGTAACCCAATCTACCTTTATTCTCGCAAATGCGGGAATCTTGTAAGGCAGAACGGCATCGCTTTGCTCCATCCTTTGTTACTAAACGGGATGGCAGCAATATCCTTTTTGAGATTTGACAACTTTAATAGCGCTGTAGAAAGAAATTGGTCAAAACTCTTTTTACAAAAAGATTTAGCGAACAGCCCGGCTGCAATTCCCGATGAAGTACTTCAGCACCTTTCCAAATAATTTTTAAAACATAATACAAGCAAACATTGCTACCTTTACGGCACAACCATTGAAGAAAATGGTTTCCATATTATGATTGAAATAGGAAAATATAACGAATTAAGGGTTTTAAGCAAAACAGAGGCTGGTTTAAACCTAACAGACGGCGATAAATTGGTTATTCTGCCATACCAATATGTACCAAAAGGCTTGGAAATTGGCGACAATGTAAACGTTTTTGTTTATATCCAAAAGGATGGTCGCCTTACAGGAACTACCCAGAAAGCTTATGCCGAAGTAGGCGATTTTGCTTTTCTAAAAGTTGTTTCGGATGGAGAAGTTGGCACTTATATCGATTTGGGTATTGATAAGGATGTTTATGTACCGACCAAAGAACAAAAACGGCCGATGCAAAAAGGCTATAAATATGTGGTTTATTTATATTTAGATGAAAATAACGAACGCCTTTTGGCTTCGTCAAAATTATACGATTTTGTTGAGGAGGAAGATTTCGATTTCGAAGAGGGCGATGAAGTGAGCTTGTTAATTACTGAAGAAACAGATTTGGGTTTCAACGCGATTATTAATAACACTTACATTGGCTTACTGTACCATAATGAAGTTTTTGATAATATTCAGGTTGGAGAGCAGCGTAAAGGCTGGATCAAAAAGATCCGTGTAGAGGGCAAAATAGATTTGACTTTACAACCGAGCGGATATGGTCATATTCTGGATTCGAAAGAAATGATTTTAGCCGAATTAAAGAAAAATGGCGGTATCATTGAACTGGGCGATAAGAGTTCTCCCGAAGAAATTTACCACTGTTTCCAGATCAGCAAAAGTGCTTTTAAGAAAACGATTGGTTCACTTTATAAAGAGCGTTTAATTGTACTTTCTGATGATTCGATTCGGTTACTAACTGACGATGATGCAGAATAAATAGACTTTTCGCCACAGATTTGCAGGATATTTTTTCTTCATCAATTGAGATAATCTGCGAATCTGCGGCAGAGTTTAATTCAAATTAAACTTATCATTCTGGATTTTTACCATGTTTGATGCCGAGATAATCGACACAATCATAATTCCGATAAAAACGGCCAGAATACCTTGAAAGGTTGAATAGATTTTCGTTCCTGAAACAAAGATTTTAGAATCCCTAATCAGTTCATCGCCCACTTTCGACTGGATTTTAATTAGGGCCGAAAGTTTTGTTAGCGTTTGAGCAGTGGCACTTCTCCCAATTGACTCGTAGATTTGTTTTCGTTCATTACCTGTAAGCGCAAGCATCTTACTTTCCAATTGCTCTTGAATATTTAGCGCAATTTTTAAATCTTTAAGAAAAGCTTTTTCTTGTTTTACCAGTAAGGTTAATTCGTATTTATTGATAACGGAATCGATTTTTTGATTGTGTTTTTTAATCTGTAACTGGTTATTTAAGGAATGACTTTCATTGTTTACCAAAGCATCCTGGAGAATGGTATTTTTATGGTAAAGATTTTCCGCAACAAAGTATAAATCGGTCGCTGGCACCAATCTGTCGTTATACATTGAGATGAAAGATTCGTTAATTTTATCTACACTTTTATCTTCCAAAAACCGAATGAGCAAAGTGCAGCACATAATGCAAAACAATAAGAAAGCTATCTTCAGTTTGTTTTTAAGGCTAAATGCGAATTTCATAGTATAGATTTGGTTAGCGAGTCAAGGTAAGAATTAAAGCGTAATAACTGCAAAAGATATCATTTCTAACCATAAGAACAATTAATCTACTATGTTCTTGAATGTCTGTTATGTTAATATTTTAATCTGCTATAACGGTAATTCTCTCTGTGTTTATCTTGTCCATCCGTGGTTAATATTTTATTAGGGCAAGTAAATCTGTGCAATCATCATCTAAAAATAATCTTCCTGTGCAGTTTTCGCAAAAAGCTGTGGCGCAAAATTAACCAAATATAACTCCTTTTTGGCCCTGGTTACCGCCGTATACAACCAGCGCAGGAAATCCAAATCAATCATTTCTTCTGTCAAATAGCCCTGGTCGGCAAAAACAGCATCCCATTGGCCACCCTGAGCTTTATGACAAGTAACCGCATAGGCAAACTTAATCTGCAAAGCGTTGTAAAACGGATCGGCCTTGATAGCCAGCATCCGCTCCCTTTTATTTGCTATATGTTCATAATCTTCATTCAAACCATCAAAAAGTTTTTTATTTTGCTCATAAGGTAGATTTGCTGACTCGAGATTCAACGTATCCAGCATCACTTTACAACTTATTTGCCCAGCAGCAGAGAAATCCATAAATTCTAACGTGGCATCGGCAAAGCGAAAACCGTAACGCTCTTCTTCTCCCCTTACTCTAATTACTTTGGCCATGTCGCCGTTGGCAATAAAAGCTGTCTCCTCGTTTTCAGGAAGCCAGAAATAATTGTTCCTAACCACCATAATCTGGTCACCACCGGTCAATTCCTCTTCGCGATACAACAACCTGGCCCTGATTTGCTGATTGTAAACATTTGCAGATTTATTCGAGCGGCAAACCACCAGCGTATTTTCCATTCCAAATTTTCGGTAAGCATATTCCAAGCCTTCAACCAACCGGGCGCCTGCCATGTTGTAAATATCTTTATAATTCTTCGTTAAAAATTTTGGCAAAGGATTTTCAGGATTTTTAGAAATCTGGTTCCTCAACATGGTTGCATTGGCTAAAATGCCCGATTTTTTTTCCTGTCGAACCACTTCCTTCAATTCCACTGAAGTGACTGTCAATGCAAATTTATCTTTCAAATATTGCTCGTTTAAAGCAGGACTTTCCAAACTTCCAACAGGGGGCAATTGTGCCGTATCACCCACAAAAAGCAGGAAACAGTTTTTGGTATTGTACACAAACTCGAGTAAATCTCTCAAAATCGAAGAACCTGTTTCATTGAATTCATCAGCGATCATTGAGGCCTCATCGATAATAAAAAGAGTATTCTCTGATAGATTTGGCGCCAGTTGAAACTGCATTTCAGGTGATGCTGCTGAACGTTTTCTGTAAATTCTTTTATGGATGGTTAAGGCTTTGCGATAAGAATACTGGCTCATTACTTTGGCTGCCCGCCCGGTTGGAGCCAATAATTCACTCCTCAAATTAAACTTCGCCAATACTTTTACCAACGCGGCCACGGAGGTCGTTTTACCGGTTCCGGCATAACCCTTCAACACAAAACACCTGTACTCATCGTCCTCCTGCAGAAATTTCGACATCCGCTCGCAAAAAAGCAACTGTTCTTTTGTCGGCGTGTGTGCATAAGCTTGGGCAATGAGTTCACTTTTATCGAGGTACATGGATTGTTGAATGGTTCTACTTTAAAATTGTTTTAAGCAGCGTTTGTTTTAATAATTTGGAAAGCAATAGTTTTGCTAATCAGTTGCTGCAGTCCGTCTTTCCCTGCCCGTCCGGCAGGCGGGCGCTGTATCTTTTAAAAACTGCTGTCATGCTGAGGCACGAAGCATCCCTGCCTACCGCAGGCAGGTGTTTCATCGTTTGCAGATTCTTCGTGCCTCAGAATGACTATGTAAACGATTTGCTGCAATTTAAAAAGATGCCGCTGCAATACGGTTTAGGTGGCAAATATAGAGGTATTTTTAATGTTAGTCCCGGCGAAATGGAAAAAGCCAAAACATTAACTTAAATAGAAAAATTGCCGGCTTGAACTAAATGGATTAAGATTGCTTCATACCTCTCAATGACGACTTTTCACTTACAACAACAACGTTTCAATCCGATGTGCCATCACCATATTCTGCTGCTTACTCCAGCTAAAAATAGTAAAATGTCCATCCTGCGAGGCCACTAAACCAATCGCCTGCGGTTGATCATTAACAAACTGTGCGACCGAAAAATGCCTGGTTCCTCCCAATTGCCCAGGATACAAAATTGCATCTTCACCCCCAACAATTGGTTCCGAAAAAGCAATTTGTTCTACGGTGGGTTTACCCTTCGCCCGGCCAATCTTTGCGCCAAAAGCAATCAAATCGAAATCCTCGTTAATGATAGTAGCACCATCAACCGCGGTTAATCCAGCTAAATGTTCTACTTCCCGACGCAAGGCGCCTTGAGAAAAAATTTCCGTTTGATTTCCACCTTGTTTAGCCAGATTTGATAGACCACAAAACGGTGGTTCAACCAGATATTGTATAGGATGAATGATTGACTCCTGCCACTTGGTATCGTTTTTAGGTACAATTAGCAGTGCGCCGCCCCTTCCGTGGCTCCGCATCGAAACCGAAAATTGGATCAAAATATTAATCGGATCGTTCCAACTAGCCAATACGGTTAAATCCAATAATGCTTTCAAAATCGGTGGGCAATCACGGTTAGAACAAGATGTATCATCTACAATTCTAATCTGCTCGCCTTTTAATACGGCAACGTTGGTGTACTTGCCTATTCCGTAAATTCTGCGGTGCTTAATAACGATGAGTCCTGGCTCCGAAACATCAACAACGAAACAGAAATTAGGTATATTTAAAGTTGTTCCCCAAATATAAAGTTCGCCATCCTCCTCCCACACACCAAGGTGAATACCCGAACGTTCTACACCAGGCGCAACCTTAGTTATGGTATTCGCATTAAGTTGTAGTGGCTTAGCAAATTTTAAAGGTTTGGAGGTTTGCGATGGGGGTAGAAAAGCAATAGAAATACGTGGCGAATGTCCTTCTTCTTTTCTTAAGCTACTCCAAAAAGCGACATCAATCAATGCCTCGATGATTTTTCGATTTGGCTGGGTGGCCAGATCGAGCTCACCTTGGGCAGCTGCATTTGCATGCAGTTTAACAAAATGTTGCTCAATTTTAGCCGAAACAGTATTGGCAGCTTTATAAGTAGGCTTGTAACTCATGTTCCGAATTTAGGTTGAATATTTCAGATTCTAAATAAGCGAAAGGTTTGATTTTGGTAAAAAGATTTACGAGGATTTTAACCGCGAAGAGTGTAAAGATTTTGTTAACCACAAAAGCCGCAAGAAACACGAAGTTGGGTGCAGCGTATAAGGTAAAATTTTGAGTAAAGTATTTGCCGCAGGAACACTGAAGTCACGGAATGGAAAACAGATAGTAAATTTTCGCGTAAATCTGTGTTTTCGTGGCAAAACTAAGCATCATGTCATCCCGAATTAAATTTAGAAATAACGACCGCCTAAAACCCAGCAAGTTTGCGCCCCTTGCGAAAAACTTAGCGAGGTTTTCGGTTAATCCTTAAAAAACTCTATTTTTGTTTCAATGAGTAAAAACAGTCTTTTATTAGTCGATCCGAATATTAAAACTGATGCCTCGGTAAACTGCCATTTATTGTTAAAAATAACGAATGACAGCTTTTCTTATGCAGTGATTAACAAAGATTCTGATGAGGTTAGTATTATTTTTGATAAACAAGGCTGCGAAGATTTGGAAAAAGATTTGAAATCTGCCTTTGAAACTGATGTTTATCTATCTCAAAACTATGGTGCGATAAAGGCTGCTATTCATACCTCAAATTTCATTTTTATTCCTGACGAATGGTTTGATGCTGCTGATCTATCCGTTTACTCCAAATTTTTAGGTGGTGACGGCAAAATTTACACCAAACACCATAATGAATTAGGCTTCAATACACTTTTCTCATTGGATGAAAAAGTGGAGAAAAAACTTCCTGAAGACACAAAATTTTATCCTCAGTCTTCACCCTTATTAGCTTTGTTTAGTCATTTATCAGCTGATGCTTTATTGATTGATTTTACGGCATCTTCATTCAATGTGCTTCTCGTAAAAGACAAGAAGGTCAATTTTCAAAATCACTACGAAGCGGAGAATCCGGAAGAGTTTAATTACTTTTTATTATTGATTATAGAGCAATTGGGTTTAACGGATGCTATTCCGGTTTACTTGCAGGGCATCATCAACGAAGACGACGATTATTACAATACACTTCTAAAATATTTTAATAACCTTTACTTTTTTCTTCCCGCAGGAAAACAAAACAGTGAATTGTTGGCCGATATGCCTAAACACTATTTTAGCGGATTACTTGCTTTAGATTTATGCGAATAATTGGAGGCAAACTAAAGGGGATTCGTTTGCAGCCTCCTGCAAATCTACCCGTTCGCCCAACAACGGATATGGCCAAAGAGGCTCTTTTCAATATTTTAAATAATCAGTTTGATTTTGAAAGCTGTACCATTTTGGATTTATTCAGTGGTACGGGAAACCTGACATTTGAATTTGCTTCCCGCAATGCAGAAAAGATTTTAGCAATCGACATGGATTACGGTTGCGTAAACTGGGTAAAATCTACTACAAAAAAGTACGAATTCAATCAAATTGAAGTACGCAAAGGAGATGTGTTCAAATTGCTGAATCAAATGACGGGTTCGTACGATATCATCTTTGCTGATCCGCCGTACAACATGCCGAACATTCCCCAAATACCTGTGTTAGTCGCAGCGCAAAAGCTACTTAAGCCTGATGGACTTTTGGTTGTGGAACATCAAAGTAATATGAAACTAAATAGCCAGCCTGGTTACACCGAAACCAGAAAATATGGAAATTCTTCTTTCAGTTTTTTTGAGTTTAGTTAATTTTCGCAAAGAGCACAAAGGTTTTAACTGATTACTTAAATGGTCGTCATTGCGAGACACGAAGCAATCTTTTTTTAGGAATGTATATATCCGGTTAAGGTTGCTTCGTACCTCGCAATGACGTGAGTATGAAAAGGTTTGTGCTCTACCCTTTTTCCTTTCCGCTTAAAAATCTATATTTGAAATATGAAGATAGCGCTATTCCCAGGTTCCTTTGACCCCATTACCATCGCTCACGTTAACATTTTGCAACGTGCTACTCCCCTTTTTGATAAGATTGTAATTGGCATTGGTTTAAATAGTTCCAAGCAAAATTTTCTTACTGCTGAGCAGCGACTTCAAATTTTAGAAACAGTTTTTGCGGGTTATCAAAACATCGAAATCCAAACTTACGAAGGTTTAACTGTAGATTTTTGCCGCAAAATAAATGCAACTTATATGGTTCGTGGTATTCGCTCTGCTTCAGATTTTGAATACGAAAGAGCGATTGCTCAAATTAATCAAACCATGATGCCCGAAGTAGAAACCATTCTACTTTTGAGTAAACCAGAATACTCAGCCATCAGCTCTACTATCGTCCGCGATATTTTAAGAAATCATGGCGATGTAAGTCCATTTGTACCCAAAGAGGCTTTAGGTTTTTTATAGCCCTTCTGGCAAATCAATTTTCTGATAAAAAAAATGTAACGTTTTCGAAAATCCGCTACCAATGGAGTAAATAAATATAAATGAAAACTCGATTGGTGGATTTTCCTGTGATGAAAAGTTTCTTGAATTCGTCACTAATTCTGGTCATTAAGTAAATATCGAATGCCATTAATGAAGGAAACTGAAACGACATTTCTGACCCTGATTAATCAGCATAAAGCGATTATACATAAAGTTTCGAAAATGTATCTGAACGATGTAGAGTTGCAACGCGATCTTTTTCAAGAAATAGTAATGCAGCTGTGGAAAGCTTACCCATCTTTTAAAGGGAACAGCAAATTTTCCACTTGGATGTATCGTGTTGCATTAAACACGGCTCTGGTTTACTTTAAAAAGGACAATAGAAAAGTAGATAAAACACCTCTTGATGAAAACATCGACATTGTTGATATAAATGAAAGTGAATTAAAAGAAGAAAAACTGGCTTACTTATATAAGGCAGTTCAAGAATTAAATGCTGTAGAAAAGGCTTTGATTTTTCTTTTCCTTGAAAACCAATCACACAGAGAAATTGCCGAAAACCTTGGAATAACAGAAGTTAATGCAAGGGTAAAGCTCAATAGAACCAAAGAAAAATTACAATTCATCATAAAGAAGAATGGCTATGAATTTTGACGATTTGAAAAACGACTGGAATGCTGAAAGCTCATCAGAACCTAATGTCTCAGCGGATATGCTTAAAATAAAACAAGCCCGAACTCCTGTTGATATCATCAGAAGAAAAATGAAACACGAATTTACTTACCAGATTGTTGCTTTGATTTTAATGGCTGCATTCCCTTACTTATTCGGTTTTTCTCCCCATATGAAATTAATTTTCCTAGCTTTTTTTGCGATAACGTGTGGTTTCACGGCTCATTATTTTTTTAAATTTTACCGATTTTACAAAAACTCATGCGATATGACTATGGATAGTAGAAAAAGTATTCTTTGGTTTTTCTATGAGATGAAACTGAATATAGAACTATACAAAGCACTGACATATATTATTGCTTTTATATGGGTAGGTTTTATATCTGTTTATTTACTTATCGAAAAAACTGGTGCAATAAACAAAGTTCTAGCCAAGCTTTCACCAACCTACATACTTTTAAATTGTTTTATAACCATTGTAATTATTGGAGTAATTACTGAATTATGGGCATGGTACTACTATGGAAGATATTTGAAACGTGTTAAAACTATAGTTGATGAGCTGGATTTTGAGTAAATATTAGTTTAATGAGAATTGGTCGTTTTCTTTAACCGATCGTTATGCTGAATTTACGCCTGCGCTCGTTTCTAACAAGCGCATAAATAACAAAGCGATTTAATCGCTAATTACAAAATCCCTCCAGCCCTCAACACGTCCATAATGGAAGGAAAAGTATTTTTCACTACCGGACCAAGATGGTTTTTATCAAGCCAAACGGCCTCGTCTATCCCCTCTTCCTTTTGAGGAACCAACTTTGGCTCGCCTTTTACAGTCATTCGATACCAGTTGGTTTTCTTGATCACCATTTTTGAACCATAAGGATAAACATGGTAAGTTTTACAAAGCTTTTCTTCTCGTTTAGCCACTTTAATTCCGCATTCCTCCTCCACTTCCCTTACCGCTGTTTCCTTCATATTTTCACCCTCCTCCAGCTTTCCTTTTGGCAAATCCCACTTTTTATTCCTAAAAATAAAGAGATAATTCCCGTTAACGCTTTCTACCAACCCGCCGGCAGCTTTTATAATTTCGCAGTTCTTTTTAAGCTTCCTGAATGTTTCCTGAGGGTTTTTGGTTAAGAAGATGTAGCTTTTTTTAGACCCATTTTTTAATTTTTTGTAAAATGTCTGCAAATCAAAATCCTGAAATTCAAGCTGTTGAATTTTTTCTTTTTGTTCTGGTAGAACATCTGATATAAAGAGGGTGTTATCGTTAATATAAATTCTGTATTTTTGGGCCATGTATAATAAAAGTGATATTGAACTAAAGGTAGCGGAATTTTTATTACAAATAAAGGCAATTAAATTACAACCTAATAATCCTTTTACCTGGGCATCTGGTTGGAAGTCGCCAATTTATTGCGATAACCGAATTACGTTATCTCATCCACAGGTGAGAACGTACATACGCCAGAAATTAGCACAGGCCATCCAAGAAGAATTTGGTTCGGTAGATGTTATTGCTGGAGTAGCAACCGCTGGAATTCCACAAGGCGTTTTAGTAGCTCAAGAGTTGGGATTACCTTTTATTTATGTTAGAGCTAAAGCAAAAGAACACGGTACAGGAAGCTTAATTGAAGGTGAAGTGGTAGAAGGGCAACGAGTAGTAGTGATTGAAGATCTCATTTCTACAGGAAAAAGCAGTTTACAAGCTGTTGATGCATTGAGAAGCGCCGGTTTATCAGTTGCTGGTTTAGCTGCAATTTTCACTTACGGATTTGAAAAAGCAGATGAAAACTTCGCTGCCGCTAAATGTCGTTACCTAACTTTATCAAACTATGCTGCCTTAATTGATTATGCTGCCGAGCACAGCATAATCGCCAAAAGCGACATGGAGTTATTAGGAAAATGGCGCTTAAACCCATCAGAGTGGGGACAAGTTATCAGTCCTGAGTCTTAAATCCAGAGTTCGCAGTATTTAAAATTAACCCTATAAAAATATATAATGACGATTATTGAAAGCGCTGTAGAGGTAAGTAAGCCCGTTGCGGAAGTTTATGCTTTTCTCTCAAACATGAATAACCATCAACAATTGATGCCCGAAAATATTTATAACTGGGAATCTACAGAAGACGAAGCTCGTTTCACCATCCAAAACATGGCAAAATTAGCGATCGCCATTTCTAATCGTGTTGAAAACCAGGAATTAACAGCAATTCCCACTGAAAAAGCACCTTTTGAGGTGGAATTAAAATGGACAGTTGCCGATAATGGAAATGGCACGACCACTGCAAAACACATCATCTCTGCAGATTTGAATATGATGATGAAAATGTTGGCTTCTGGTCCACTTCAAAAATTGGTCGATCATCAGACCCAGAAATTAAAAGAAATTTTGGGGTAAAATATCGCTAATTGCCAAACTAATTAAATGAGCCTAAAAACATTAATAGGCCAAAACATATCGAAAAGCATCTGTTGACCAAAAACGCAGATGCTTTTTTTGTGCGTTTAGGTTTCTTTGATACATGCAGTACTCTGCCCACCTAAACCTTATTGAAATGGAAAGCGCCCGATTTTTCATCGGGACTTTTAATGGAAAGAAGGGCTACAATTGCCAAGAACCACTTACTTATGTTTCCAAATCATTTAAACTATTTAACAAGACAAAATTTCAGCACAAATATTTAATAATCAGTAAATTAGTCATTATAACTTGAATCAGACAGACAAAATTTCCGATTGCAAAATCAAATTTGCTGTGGCATTTGTTTTGATTAAAACGGTTATATGAACTTCAACAACTTTACAATAAAAGCCCAGGAAGCAATTCAACAGGCTTCTGAAATAGCCCAAGGCAACCAGCAACAGGCTATTGAAACGGCACACCTGCTTAAAGGTTTGCTTACTGTTGATGAAAACGTGGTTTCTTATGTTTTGAAGAAACTAAACGTGAACCTTAATTTACTCAACCAAAATCTAGATGCAGAGATTGCAAGATTCCCGAAAGTTAGCGGAAGCAATGTCTATCTGTCATCAAATACAAATAGTGTTCTGCAAAAGGCACAAACATTTTTAAAAGAATTTAAAGATGAATTTGTATCGGTAGAACACCTCCTGTTAGGAATTTTGGCAGTGAATGACAGTACATCCAAATTATTAAAGGAACAAGGTGTTAACGAAAAAGACCTTAAAAAAGCCATTACTGAACTCCGTGGCGATAACCGTGTAACCGACCAAAATGCTGAGGCTACTTATCAGGCTTTAGGCAAATATGCCCGTAATTTAAATGAGTATGCCGAAAGCGGAAAGCTCGATCCGGTAATTGGCCGTGATGAAGAAATCCGTCGGGTGATTCAAATATTATCTCGAAGAACGAAAAATAATCCAATTTTAATTGGTGAGCCAGGTGTGGGTAAAACGGCAATTGCCGAAGGAATTGCTTTCAGAATTATTAAAGGTGATGTGCCTGAAAATTTGAAAAGTAAAACCGTTTATTCCCTTGATATGGGCGCATTAATTGCTGGAGCAAAATATAAAGGTGAGTTTGAAGAGCGATTGAAAGCGGTAGTGAAAGAGGTAACGCAAAGCGATGGTGACATCATTTTATTTATCGACGAAATTCACACCCTCGTGGGCGCAGGCGGCGGAGAAGGTGCTATGGATGCCGCTAACATCTTAAAACCAGCTTTGGCTCGTGGTGAATTAAGGGCAATTGGTGCCACCACTTTGGATGAATATCAAAAATATTTAGAAAAAGATAAAGCCTTGGAACGTCGCTTCCAAAAGGTGATGGTAGAGGAACCTGATACACAGGATGCAATTTCTATTCTTCGCGGTTTGAAAGAACGCTATGAAACCCACCATAAAGTGCGGATTAAAGATGAAGCAATTATCGCTGCAGTAGAAATGAGTCAGCGTTATATTTCTGATCGTTTCTTGCCAGATAAAGCCATCGATTTAATGGATGAAGCGGCTTCGAAATTACGCATGGAAATGGACAGTGTTCCAGAAAATGTAGATGCTTTGGATCGCGAAATTATGCGACTTGAAATTGAACGTGAGGCGATCAAACGCGAAAAAGATGACCGTAAAGTTCAGGATCTATCAGAAGAAATTGCCAATTTATCTGCTGAACGCGATGAGCTGAAAGCAAAATGGCAGGGCGAAAAAGACCTTGTTGATGCGGTAAATAATCAACTGGAACAGATTGAGCATTATAAATTAGAGGCTGAACAGGCCGAACGTGCCGGAGACTATGGCAAAGTTGCCGAAATCCGTTACGGAAAAATTAAAGAAGCGCAGGATCAGGTAGAAAAGCTGAAAGCCGATTTGGAAAACCAGCAAACAGATAGCCGGATGCTAAAAGAGGAAGTAACTGCTGACGATATTGCAGGCGTGGTAGGTAGATGGACAGGCATTCCGGTTACCAAGTTAATTGCTAGCGAAAGGGAGAAATTATTGAACCTCGAACACGAATTGCACCAGCGGGTAGCCGGACAGGATGAGGCTATAGAAGCCATTTCTGATGCGATTCGCCGCTCGCGTGCAGGTTTACAAGACAAGCGCAAACCAATTGGTTCGTTTATTTTCCTGGGTACAACCGGGGTAGGTAAAACAGAGTTGGCCAAGGCTTTGGCGGAATTTTTATTTAACGATGAAAATGCCTTAACCCGGATCGACATGAGTGAATACCAGGAGCGCCACGCTGTTTCCCGCTTAATTGGTGCGCCTCCGGGATATGTAGGCTACGATGAAGGTGGGCAATTAACCGAAGCTGTTCGGCGTAAACCTTATTCGGTTGTATTGCTTGATGAGATTGAAAAAGCGCATCCGGATGTGTTTAACATCTTATTGCAGGTATTAGATGATGGCCGTTTAACTGATAATAAAGGCAGAACGGTGAATTTTAAAAATACAATCATCATCATGACATCGAATATTGGAGCGCACTTAATCCAAGATAATTTCAAAAATCTAACTGATGAAAACCGGGATGAAGTAATTGCAAAAACTAAAAACGAATTGTTCGAGGTATTAAAACAAACCATCAGACCGGAGTTTCTAAATCGAATTGATGAATTAATCATGTTTACGCCGTTAAATCGCAATGAACTTAGAGATATTGTGGCATTACAATTTAAACATGTACAGCAAACACTTGCCGAAATGGGAATTGAAATGGATGCAAGTGAGGAAGCACTTGATTGGTTGGCACAGCTTGGTTACGATCCGCAGTTTGGTGCCCGACCATTGAAAAGAGTTATTCAAAAAAGAATCTTGAATGAATTATCGAAGGAAATATTAGCCGGTAAGATCGATAAAGACAGTAAAATTAAGTTAGATATGTTTGATCACAATTTTGTGTTCCTGAACCAGAAACAAGATTAAATATTATATCGGTAAATGAAATCCCGCAGATTAATTTCTGCGGGATTTTTTTTGATTACGCCCATAACAATGCATTTTAATGTTCGCAGTTAAGCGAAGGATGACTATCGTTAATACCTGGTCTTCAATTTTTCTTCTTCTTTAGGCCCTTCGTCCTTCACGTGAAAACAGAATCGTGATGCCGGCTGATAACGTTGATTTTTAAGATCCCCAGCCAAGCTGAGAATGACGCCGGTTCATTTTGGCATTTAAACACCTATTACGTCAACAAACCTGCAGCTGTAAAATTGATTTTACAATGCAATACGTTCATTTTAGGCTATTGTTTTTTGTATCGATAATGATTATTATTGATTACACACAAAAACACAACACAAATGAAACCTAAATTAATCATCTTGGTGCTTCTATGCGCCATCAGTTGGCGTAGCCATGCGCAAACTGAAAAAGGTTCTGGCTTCGCCGGAATAAGCCTGAGCTTCGGAACCTCGAAACAAAACGATGCTACAGCCAGTATTAACACCTTTACGGCAACGCCGAGGGGCGGCTATTTCATTGCAAATAATCTCGCTATCGGGCTTGAAATTCCTTTAAATCTTTCAAAGCTTCGCGGTGAAAGTTACATTACATGGGATGAAGAAGATGGGCGCTACGAAGACCGTTATGGTCCGAAAGAATTCAGTTTCGGGCTCTCGCCTTTCATTCGCAAGTACATAGAGGTTAAAGAACGATTCAAATTTTTCGTTCAGGCGAATCTGCTCCTGCAAATTAACACTTTCAATCGAGTAGATGATGCAGGTTATCTGATTCGAACAGATGCACGAGCAAAAGGTTGGGGCGCTAGCTTAGCTCCTGGCTTCACCTATCTATTATCTGATGATTCAAGCCTCGATTTTTCATTCCCAATCTTAAGCTTTTTCCACCAAAATTATTATGCCGAAGAATCACTATATAATTTTGATAAGAAAAATAACCTGAGACTGGCACTTGATAACTTCACACCCACTTTTACCATAAACTTCCACTTCTAAACATACTCATATGAAAAATTTGCTAAACCAAGTTATGGGCTTAAGAAGTTCCGTTGTAGTTATTCTGCTAGTCATTACTATGCAGGCAAATGCACAAAGATTCCGTGGGAAAATAGATTATTACAGTAGTGCACTATCTGAATTTGATGGAAAAATTAAATCCATTGATGATGTACAGATTGAATATTATCTGAGTGCACTTTCTGAATTTAATGGAAAAGTTAAAGCCATTGGAAATATTTCAGTAGAATATTACCTCAGTGCCATACCAGAGTTTAATGGTAAAATAAAATCTATTGGCAATAAAAATGTAGAATATTATTTATCTGCCTTGCCCGGAATCACCGGTAAAATAAAATCCATCGGTTCCATTAAATTCGAATACAATTTTACTAATTCTCCAAAAAGTGATGGCAAGGTAAAATCTATTCAGAATGAAGGTGACGATCTGGATTCTGAAGATGCATTAGACAATTACTATTTAATTGAACGGTTAAATCGCCAATAATTTAAGATTTAGAAGTTTATAGGATGTATCATAAATCAATATCCCCCGAACGTTGTCGCGTTGAGCCTTTCGAAACGGCTACAAGGCTTTAGAGCAAGTCGGACGATAGGTTCGGGTTATCATTTAATATATATGATACATTCCTCTTTTTTATTTAATATACACTGAAAACCCATTTAAACCATAAGCCGACAGAATTTATTCCGTTATAATTTCCTTAAAAATCTTTTCTTATATATTTCCATCGCCAAATCGGCTTGCTAAATATCCTTATAGCAATTACATCCTGTAATACCAGCTTTATTAAAGCTGCATTAAATTTAAATTTTTCTTTGTAAACGGTTATCTCCTATCGGGATAAATTATTTTCCAACAGACGCACTAAGCTAGTTTCTGGAATACAGGCAGAGAATGAAGACCAGAATTTATTAATTACCCATAAAATCAATTGTTTAAAATGAAAAGAATTATTACTTGCTTATTTTTACTGGTTATTGCCTACACACAGGCAAATGCACAAAGTGATGCCTACAAAGGCAAAGACGATTTAAGATTTCAGGTTGGTGCAAGTCTCCAAAAATGGGGTACCGGAATTGTGACTACGCTTGATTATGGCTTAGGCCAAAGCTTCTCCATCGGCGCACAGGCCGGCTATTTACTTGGCGTAAAATCTTTTGATGGGATAGAAAAACCAGGCTTCGGCGACCGTTTTGATCTTAAAGCCAGATTTAACGCAAATTTAGGAAGTGTGATTGGCTTGCCCGCTAATGTAGACTTATACCCTGGATTAAATCTGGGCCTAAAAAACTTTGGCGCTCATGTTGGCGGAAGAGTTTTCTTTGATAAAGGCTTCGGGCTTTTTACAGAAGCGCAATTTCCGATTGCAAAATATAATGATGATGCAATCGGCTATGAGCGATTGAACAATCAATTCTCTTTTAACATTGGCGTTGCATTCGATTTAGGAAAATAGTATCCTAACAAATCGCAGTTTTCAGTTAAAATTCAACCATTTAAAAGCATTGGCATTTGAGCCGATGCTTTTTCATTTTCCCAAAATTAAACATTTCATTAAAACCACCTAAAAAGCTAGTTCTTGTTTTTTTTTGTGTTATAATTGCGCCAAAATATAAACACATAGAATGAAAAAACAACTATTATTAGTAGCAGTATTATGTACTGCTGCATTTATTTCGAATGCTCAAACCGATAAGGGCAACACGATGATTGGTGGATCAATCGGGTATGGTAAAAATGAGCTGAAACCAGCCAATACGACAAATTATGGCGCTAGCGAATCTACTTTTTTCAATGTAGTGCCAAGGGTTGGCCACTTCTTTAGCAAAAATCTAGCAATTGGTTTAGGCATTGGCTACAATGAAACAAAAAATGTATCAGATCAATTTTTCACTATCGGCAATACGCCAATAGTAACTACTTCAATTCAACGAAATAAGTCATTTAATGTCGGCCCGTTTGTGAGATATTATCTAGATATTACAGATAAATTCAAATTTTTTGGCCAGGCTAATTTCGATGTTGCATTTGGAAAAATTAACCAATCACTTAGCGGAACCGGCAACTTCGATTATCAAAGTGTAGTATCCAAATCGACAACCTACAACGCTTCAATTAACCCTGGTTTCGCGTTTTTTCCAGCGAAGAAATGGGCAGTTGAGTTCTCTTTTCCGCTGCTGGCGTACAGCAAACAAAACAGTAAGGGCGATGATGATAATCAAAACGTAACCGCTTATAAAAGCAATAGTTTCACTTTTGGCTTAAATACATTTTTACCTAATTTAGGTTTAAATTTCCATTTTTAGAAATTTATCCCGCCTGGATAACGGCGGGATTTATTATTTTTTATTGCTTTCAATATTTGGCAAAAATCCGGTTAGTAATCCTATCAGAGGCAAAAAGGCACAGATATTAAAAACATGTTCAATACTGGTAGCATCTGCAAGTTTACCTAAAAGTGCAGAGCCTATCCCTCCCATTCCAAAAGCAAAACCGAAAAACAATCCAGCTACTAAGCCAACCTTCCCAGGAATCAATTCTTGTGCATAAACCAGGATGGCAGAAAAGGCCGAAGCCAAAATCATCCCGATAGGAACGATTAAAATACCTATCCAAAATAAATTGGCATGAGGTAGCAATAATGCAAATGGTGCTGTGCCTAAAATTGAAGCCCAAATCACATATTTACGCCCAATTTTATCGCCAATTGGACCACCTAATAACGTTCCCGCAGCTACCGAAAATAGAAATACAAATAAGTAAATCTGCGAGGTTTGTACAGAAACGTCAAATTTATTGATGAGGTAAAAAGTAAAATAGCTGGTTAGACTGGCCATGTAGAAATATTTCGAAAAAATAAGCAACAACAGGATAACTACCGAAAAAACAATTTTATTTCTCGAGAATTGATTGGCGACAGTAGCAACAGCAGCTTTTTTGCTTCTGGAAAGGACAAAACCTTTGTACCAATTACCTACATAACTCAAAATCACAATGGCCAATAATGCGATGATAGAAAACCAAACCACACTAAATTGGCCATAGGGTACAATAATCCAAGCAGCTAAAAGCGGCCCTAAAGAGCTCCCTGCATTTCCACCCAATTGGAAAACCGATTGTGCCAAACCTTTTTTCCCTCCAGATGCAGCATGCGCCATTCGGGATGCTTCAGGGTGAAATATAGATGAGCCGACACCGATTAGCGCCACCGAAATTAACATGGTGTAAAAATGGGTGGATTGCGACAAGGTAATTAAGCCGATTAAAGTGAAACCCATGCCGACCGCTAGTGAATATGGTTGCGGTCTTTTATCAGTATACATCCCTACAAATGGCTGCAATAAAGAGGCGGCCAGCTGGAAGGTTAGCGTAATTAAGCCAATTTGAGAGAAACTGAGTTTGTAATTTGTTTTAATGATAGGATAAATCGCCGGAATAAGCGATTGAATCGTATCATTTAATAAATGTGAAAAACTTAAGGCAAACAATATCGGGAATATGGTTTTTTCGATAATGGCTTTAGAAGGATTCTGCTCGTTCATAAAAGGAAATAAATACGATGGCAAAAGTAGTGATAAAAATTTCTAACATAATTAAGCGCTACAGCGTGACTCTCAAACATTTTTACCGAGATGTGGTTTAATCCTTATGGAAAAAAACAGAAAAATTGTGGGCCTTTGTGGAAGCCTTAGAAAAGGCTCTTACAACGCAATGTTGCTTAAATTTGCTGGAACGTTAGTACCAGCCGGTACAGAATTTGAAATCGTTTCTTATGATGATGTTCCGGTTTATAACGCCGATTACGATACACCTGAAATGCCAGAAAGACCATCTAGCGTAGTTAAATTTAGAGAAGCTTTGGCTCAGGCAGATGCTTTTATCATTGCCTCCCCAGAGTACAATTATTCTGTTCCCGGAGGATTGAAAAATGCAATTGACTGGGCCAGTAGAGGAAAAGATGCGCCATTAATGCACAAACCCGTTGCGCTACTAGGTGCTACTCAAGGCATGTGGGGTACAGTTAGAATGCAAACTGCATTTCTTCCAATTTTTACTTTTTTGAATATGAACCCCGTTTTGCAACCGGAAGTTTTAATTGCGCAAGCACAAGATAAATTTGATGAGGAGGGTAATCTAACGGATGAGAAAACCATCAATTTGATCAAGAGAAAGATTGAGAACCTGATTGTTGCCTCCAAGGTTTAAGGGATTTTACAAAAGATTATAGGCTCTTCGCTTGAAATGATGATTATTATCCGTTGAGGTTGCGTAGCTTGTCGAAAGACTTGGTCAAATATAGCCCAGGTGTTTCGACAGGCTCAACAGGACAGCATCTGGGCAAAATGGTCTTTATGATACAGCCTTCTCACTTTGTAAGTAAACAAAAATTGCTTCTCACAGTTGTGATTTTATCTTTGATTAAATGAACCCGCAGCACGACTGCAAATCTTAAATCATATTGAAGGCTCAGCTTCGATATCCTCCACTACAACCTAATAATTCCTTTCAGTGATATTCCTAAAAGATGTCAAAGCTTCCGAAAAAAACTGACAAGAATCGGAAATAAACTAAATTGTCAATTTGGCACCTACCAAAAATTAATCACTCGATTAAGTTTTAGTCACACAAAAATAATAAAGAATTAACATAGATTTTATATCTAATTCGCTATTAGGCGATTGGCTAAAAACTGATTTTTTAATGACGCTGACAGCATTTTTTGGCACTGACATTGACTTTTAACCAAATATAGTCAGATATTAAAAAAGTAAAACTGACTGTTTTTTTAAACAAATAAATAATAAAAAAAGATGAAAAAACTATTATTATCAGTAGTAGCAGTTGCAGGTTTAGTGTATGGAGCAAATGCACAAACAGAAAAAGGAAAAGTAATTTTAGGTGGTAATGTGGGCTTCAATTCTACAAAAGTAGAAGGTGCGGCAAAATCTGATGTTAGCTTCAGCGTAGTACCAAGTGTTGGTTATTTTGTTGACAATAATTTCGCAATTGGTACCGGCGTAGGTTACAATTACAACAAACAAGTAAGTGAAAATACCTTAAACCAGGCATTCGTAGTAGCACCTTTTGGCCGTTACTATGTTGGTTTATCAGATCAATTCAAATTTTTCGGGCAATTATCAGTTCCGATGGCGTTTGGAAACAATAAAATAGTAAACGATAATGGCGATACTGGTGCTAAAGTAGCCTCTACAACCAGCATTGGTGTAAACATTGCACCTGGTTTTGCTTTTTTTCCTACCAAAAGAATTGGTATCGAAGTATCAGTTAACGGTTTAGGATACAATAACCTAAATGTTAAAAATGAGATCACTGGAGGCGAAGTTTCTTCAAACTCATTCGGTTTAGAAGCAAATACTTTCGCTCCAAAATTGGGCGTTCAGTTCCACTTTTAATCGGAACGGTTTATCTTAAAAAAAGCCTCAGATTCGCAGATTCTGAGGCCTTTTTTTTGCTTTCGTCATTTCGACCGAAGTGGAGAAATCTTTAAAAAATGAGTAACACCCTTAAATAAATTGAGGAGGCCGAACGGGTGAAAAAAATCAATGAACTACTGATTCTTATTTCTTTTCTCTTATCGCTTTAAATTCCGATCCATCTTTCCACTTCGGATAAACATCTTCCTTACTTAAACGGTAACCCATATCAAAAACCAATCTCACATCTTCAACAATTCCTGATAAATCCCAGGTTTTTGCATCAAAATTATCTTGCGGTGAATGATATCTGAATTTGGTAAAATCAGATACTTGTTTTAAACCCCACTCCCGGCCATTCTTTATATTATCAACTCCAGAACCCGTAAATAGCGATGGTACACCAACTTTCGCTAAGTTAAAATGATCAGAGCGGTAGTATAAACCAGAAGAAGGAACCGGATCTGGAACCACAACCCTACCCTGCTTTTTAGCTGAAGCAGAGGCGTAATCTTCTAACTCAGACTGACCGAAGCCATAAACCACAATGTCTTTGGTTTTGCCAGCAATCCCCATCATATCCATATTGATATTGGCAACCGTTTTATCTAGAGGAAAAGAAGGATGTTTGGAATAGTATTCTGATCCCAGTAAACCTTGCTCTTCCGCGGTGTAGGAGATGAACAAAATAGTTCTGTTTGGTGCTTTTGGCAACTTCTTAAATGCCGAAGCGAGTTCGAACAATGACGCTATACCAGTTGCATTATCAACTGCACCATTATAAATGGAGTCTCCTTGAATCTTCTCACCAATGCCTAAATGATCCCAGTGAGCTGAATAAATAATAGCCTCATTTTTTCGGGTAGTGCCCGGTATTTTTGCCAAAACGTTATAAGTAACCGACTTTTTGATCGTATTCTTTACGACTAAGGAAGTGGTTGCATTTAAATCTACCGCCTTAAAATTTTTGTTCCTGGCAGCCGAAAATAAGGCATCACTCTGACCAGCCATTTTGAAAAGTGCCTTGGCCTTATCTAAAGAAATCCAACCCTCAATAACCGTTCTATTCATGCCGTTATCTACCGATTGCAAATTCAGTTTCGATTTCGACCAGCCACTGCGCACCACTGTCCAAGGGTAAGCTGCAGGTTCAGTATCATGAATAATTAAAACTGCCGCAGCACCCTGCCTCGAGGCTTCCTCGAATTTATAAGTCCAGCGACCGTAGTAAGTCATGTTTTTACCTTTAAACAAAGTCGAATCCGAAAAGCCCGGATCGTTGATCATAACCACAACCGTTTTGCCTTTCACATCCAAATTTTTATAATCATCCCAGCCGTATTCTGGAGCTACAATGCCATAACCAGCAAAAACCAAAGGCGAATTTTTTATGTTCACTTCATCTTGTACACGGCGTGATCCTGCAACGAAATCCGTTAAATAATCCAGAATTAAACTCCCTGATTTCCCTTGAATCACCATCTTACTTTCAGGTACGGATTTAATCTCCACCATAGGCACTTCCTGAAAAAAGCTATCGCCATTGCCGGGTTGTAAACCTAATTTTTCAAATTCCAGTTTCAAATAATTAATGGTCTTAGTTTCGCCACTGGTAAAGGGTTTTCTCCCTTCCAGGCTGTCTGCAGCAATTGCTGATAAATAATGAGTTAAGCTCGAATCGTTGATGGCTTTGATGGCCAGCGAATCTGGGCCGTTGCTAATACTATTTTCTTTTGCCTGCTTGCAGGAGTGAGCAAACAAGGCAATTGCCACCCCGTAAAATAAGATTTTGTTCATTGAAAATATTTTAAGCTGGTAATTTAAGAAAAAATAGCGATTCGATGTTTTAAGGATCTGGAGCGCACCAACAGAAGCATTTTTTTGATTTAGCTTCCCGCTATCCATCTTAAGTTTTAAACATCGATAAGCTGGCGATAGGAAAGTAATTACAAATCAAAACTTAATCATTACTATCGGGGCTAGATGGCGAGAACAGTAAAATATTAAGGCTCCAGATGCGAAACGATTTATGGTTCCCCCCTATTGCGATCGTGCAAATATTCTCTATTTTAGTAGAATTAAATTATATCTGAACGCTCTTATCATTTTTTCCAATTTTAGTATGAGCTGATTTATTTAATAAGATATTCGTAAAGCCATGTTTTTTTTGAGGTTTTATGCACTGAATATATTTTAGATTTGCGCAATTGCGTAAAGATAGATGTTAGCTGATATTTTATGACAGAACCTTGGACAACAGAAGAAACAAATGAATATGACAAGTTATTTAGGACTTGCCAGACTTTAGTTGGACAAAAAATCGAACGAGTTATTTTTTATTTGGACGAAGATGACATTGATTTTAATGAACAGCCAAACGCATACGGTAAAAGCCTTTTGAATGCAATCGAAATTAAAATTTCTGGACAGACATATTGTTTAGGTAACTTATTCTTTGGTAAAAATTATAATGGACTGAATATTTTAGTTGGGAAAACCACTGATTTTGAAAACGTTGAAGATAAGAAACCTGTTGTTTACCCTTCTGAAATTGTCGGACAACAAATTACAAATACCGCAATTTATTGGACGAAATCGAATTGGGGAAAATATTTTGTTCCACAAGAAATCGAATTTAGAACTGAAAATAGTTTTTTAATTTGTTCAGCAATTGAAGTAAATAATGGAGAAGTAAACTGCCCTTTAACAGATGAAATTCTTATCGCTGAAAATGACTTGGGCTTGAAAAAATTTCAACTTGGTGAATACGGAATTGGGACAAATGAAAGATATGTATTTGACAGTTTAGACGAACTAACGAAAAAGGAAATAAACATCAGCTAACAAGGGTTTTGCGTCAGGCGGGCAGAAGTGCAAAATTCAACAGCAATTTTTCAATTGAACATTAGTAATAATATCAGCTTCTGTGGTTCGAAATCCCGCCCGAACGCCAAGCCCCGAAACGTTAGCTGCAAGCTTAAAAACCAACATTATGTTCAAACGACTATTTCAAAAACGTAAATCTGACGGACTTTCCAAAATTGAATATTGGAAAAAATGGGAGTTGTTTGAATTGTTTGACGAGTTACACAAAGCAGAAAATCTTTTGATTGATATTTTAGATAAAAAAAGGATGACGAACTCAATAAATTCAAGAACGAATTTATTGAAGACCTATATGAAATTGAAGGAGATAATGTTGCAGACTTCACAAGAATTTGGGAATGGTTCACACCGACAAAAGAATGGGAACTATTTTGTGACTACACGGACAGAAATTAGGTATCAACATATTTCGCATAATTGACAAATGGAAAAGAAATCAAGATTTTATTGCTGGAACCAAAGTTATGCTCAATGATGAATTTGTTGTTGACAACTGAAATAAAACGAGAATTTAAGACCCCTTTGGGAGTTATTCGTTGCGGATTTATCTGTAAAGGACGAGACCGTGCTATTGAAACACAGAAATATGAAAACGGCAGTTCGGAAATTTTTAAAACAAACGGACACAAAATTGAAATCGTTTCATTTAAAATAAAAGTCCCGCTTTATAATGGCGACAGCTTGACTGACAGTTTCGGCTGGATTTTTAGGATTGAAAAAACGACTTCAATTGTCGAAAAGCTTGAAACCTATTGTTTGCTTGACAAAATCAATGACGAAATAACCTTCGACACAGCGACGGGAGAACACCTGGACGCGATACAAGCAGACAATAATGAATGGACATTGCATATTGGAACAGAAGACGTATGCAGCCTATAAAGTACATATCTAATTAACCATTTATATTTTTAAAGTTCTGTGGATACAGGTCTTTAATTTTCTTGTGTTTTATGGACATAATATTTTCCAGCGTGTATTTAAGCCACTTGTAGGGATTAACCTCATGTTTTTTGCAGATCGCAAAGAAAGAATAGATCATTGCTGATCTTTGCGCCGCTTGGTGGCTTCCTGCAAAGAGATAGTTTTTCCTGCCCAGGCTCACCGGTCTTATTGCATTTTCTACCAGGTTATTGTCGATTTGAAGGCTGCCATCATAAAGGTATGCACTTAAGGCATCCCATCTTGCATAAGCATAGGCCATTGCCTTTCCAATCTGGCTTTTGGGCAATGTTATCTTGATTTCTTCAAAGATCCATTTGCCGATATCATTCAACATTGGTAATGATTTCTCCAGGCGGAGTTCTTTTGCCTGATCTGCAGATAAACCTTGTTCTCTGATTTTTCGTTCCACAGCATAAAGCTTCTGGATCATCAACAAGGCTTTTTCAGCTCTTGGTTTATCATTATCAAGTGCTTTTTCAAACTCACGTCGGGCATGGGCCCAGCAGGCCAGGTGTATGATATCTTTGCTTTGTGCATATTTTTGGTATACCGCATAGCCATCAGTCTGGAGGTAGCCCTTGAAGCTGCCCAGGATTGGTACAGGCGCACTACTCCCACGGGTAGGACTGTAATCAAATAATACGGTTCCATCCAAGGGAGAATGGTAGACCCAGTAATAACCTTGATGGCAAGCGCCTTTTTTGTCACTATCCATTACCCTTATCGGGGTTTCATCGACTTGTAGATATCCCTTTGTTTTTGTGTTGAAGACGAGCTGATCATATAGTGGTTCAAGTTTTTCGAGTGCCTGTTTTGTCCAGCCTTCGATTGTGGAAGAAGGGATCTGGATATTCTCCCTGGCGAAGCGCTGCTTCTGCCGGTAAAGGGGAAGGTGGTCGATATACTTGTCGGTAAGTATGGAGGCCAGCAAACCTGCTCCCGGTATTCCCTTATCTATGACACGCTCGGGCAGTTCTGCAATACTTACCCCATCCCCGTTTTTTCCTGCGTATTTGTAGCGGATATAACGCTTTATGAAAAAGCGTGCCGGTTCACATTCCAGTTCCTCGGTAATTTCTTTCCCAATACACACCATTTCTGTAAGATCACCCTGTGGATGGATCTCAATCTCTTCTACGGGAAGGTGGGATGGTAACTTTGCACGTCCATGGTGATTGGGGCGTTTGCGCACATATTCTATCTTTTGTTTGACCTCTTCCTGCTGTAACAGGGTCACCTGAACAGGAGTTTCAAAGGGAAGCATTGCCTGGTTTGGATCACCCTCAAAGCGTTCACGCTTCTGTCCGAACTGCATGCGTTTGTACATGGCAACCTGTGCTTTCAGGTAGTCTACCTGCTCACCGAGCGCCGAGATAGTACTGTGATTTTCAAGAATGGCAGTTTCATTATTGAGCATAATCTTTTCATGGTCCTGAATAACTTTCTCATGATTCTGAATAACTTTTTTATGCTCGGAAATAATCTGGTCACGGGCGGAAATGATCTTTAAAAGATCTTCCTTTGATAAGTTTTCCAGTGCCGTTTCCATACCATAAAAATACAAAAAAGCCATGGCTTGGGCAAGTAAAAAGTGTGTTTTTAGACTAATGAATACCGTTTTTTTGTTATACTCCTCACCACGTGTATACCTTCAACCATCAGAACAAGATCGCTCCAGGATATAAGATTACCATCTTTGGTGGGACGGCGAAAAGTACCACTTTCAAGTCTTTTATAATACAGTACAAACCCTCCATGCTCCCAGTGGAGAAGCTTGATGCGTGTGCCACTTTTATTAAGAAAAATGAACACATCCCCACTTATAGGGGAGCTGCCCAGCTCGGAACTAACCAGCCCGCAGAGGCCGTCAAAACTTTTGCGCATGTCACAGCCGGGCTTATAGAGGTGATAAATATGGGAAGAACTCAATGAAAACATAGCTAGTACAGCTTTATTAAATGCGATAGCATTTTCAGGTCATTGCCGGGTGCCTTGATAATTACTCCGTTTGGGTAAACAACCTCTACAGCTGTCGAAATTGTAACTGGAGGGATGGTAACTCTAACAAAATTGGGAACAGCTTTTTTTCGTCTATTGCACGATACGCAGTTAGCAAAAGTGGTACGTTTGACTCCAAGGGTCTTGCAGTATTCATTCTGGCTAAGCCCACTGGTGCGCCAAGCCTCAACTGCTAACATTTTTTCTTCTGATGTTCTCATATATTTCTTTTATGCAAAGAAAAACATCGTGAAAGTTATTTAAAAGATGTAATTGGTAGGCTGCTTACCTTAATATGGAGATAGATTACTCACTTCCGGCATTGCGAGTTATAAGAGCCTTGGATGAACTAAAACAATATAGGGAGCTTCCAAAAAAAATAAGAATGGATAATGGGCCGGAGTTCATCTCGCATAAGTTGGATGAATGGGCAAAGGAAAACAATGTTGAACTAGTTTTTATCCAGCCAGGAGAGCCAACACAGAACGCATATATTGAAAGATTGAATGGAAGCATAAGAAGAGAATTATTAAATGCTTACATATTTCACTCCCTGGATGATGTAAGGGAGAAAGTGGAGGAATGGATGGTGGATTACAATTACCATCGACCACACCAGGCATTAGACTTCAAATCTCCGGTAGATTTATTACAGGAAATTTGAGGACAAAATTATACTTTTGAATGGTCTGAAAAACGGGGGAGCTTACAAAATAGTGAAACTTATCAAGTTATTTTTCCAGCCTTATTTCTATTAATTCTTGGCGGTTATGGACTATGGAGGATATCGAAGGATTACAAGATTGTTAAAGTTTTATCCAACCAGACCTTAGAGCAAAAGAAGAAAATAATTGAGGAATTCATAACGACCATAAACATTAAAAGTTTGTCGGTCGAAAAAGACATTTATAAAATTCAATACAGAAGTAAATTATGGGTTTCAGTAGATGTCTTTATCGCATTTGACAATGATTTTTATTATTTAAATGCAAAAGCCTCTGACTACGGAAGTAAAGGAATTATAGATTTCGGAATTACTAGTAGGGGTTTAAAAAAGTTAGAAAATTATTTTACAGGTAAAGCCAGCTTATAGCAGCGGCTTTGCAAATTGTTGGGCGACAAGCGATATGCGAGTTTAGTAATTATTTATTACGTTAGCATAGGATAATTTCATTAAGTAGAATTAGAAATTCGCAAAGCCCTGAAACGTTATTCGTCAATCCAAGACAACCGTAAACCAACAAACAACAGACTATGGAAGTGTTACTTCACTTTGTATTTGAACTATTAAAAATTTCAATTTTAGGGAGCATATATGCGTTCTTAACACTTGAAACTTTTAAAATCATCGGACATTATAATCCAGATAGTTGGTTTGATAGAGTTTCAAAGAAAAAAATGCAGCTTTGGTTTATAAGTGGCTTAATTATTTCGATTACACTTTTCATTTTTATGTTCACTCATTATGGTGACCATGGACTAGGTGACAGTGCAAGAATTCCACTTCGACATCAGCGTGAAATACAGGAAACCAACGGAACTCAAGCATACATTCAAGGAACAGGCATAAGTGCGTTGGTTCTTAATAAATTTATAATTACAAACGATTTCGTGTATGGTTTGACAGACGCAAATGAAAATTATGATGAAAAATATTTTGTTTATGATTTAGCAGATAACAGTGTTCATACATTTGAACAGGAGAATGGTTATTTAAATTTCTTGACAGCTAAAAATCTTGACACAAGACCAGACTACAAAGACTTTAGTTATTATTACAAACAACACTGGAGCGGTTGGAGATATTGGACTTTACCCTGATCACAGCGATAAAATATAGGCCGAAAGAATTGAAGCGGTCTGGCAAAAGTGGCCAAAAATTCATCTTCAACCTTTCCAATCTTTAAGTAATTTTACCTAATCTTCACCAAGCCCCGAAACGTTATAAGCCATCTAAATACAACCATGGACAGACCAATTATCATAAAAATTATTAGCGGGCTAATTAACATGTTGACTGGTTTGGTTGCCGTGACAATTGTGTTATACCGACAAGACTGGTTTGGCAAAAGTGACACTTACGCTTTTCTTTTCTGGACTGTTCCCCTCGCGGTTGGACTTAGCGTAACTGGCAACACAATCGTAAATCTGTTTCGGACAAAACATTTTCTCTTACGACTCCTCTTTATCGTTTTAACTGCTGGACTACTTTCAATCGGCTGGGCATATTGTGTAGCTTTAGTTTTAGGACCTTGGATTGGTGCTTTTAGCATTCCGATTCTTTATTTATGGATCGGCGGTTCAATTTTTCAACTTCTATTTCTTTGTTGGCGTTTACCAAAACAGACGCAAAAGCCAAAAGCTTCAAAGGTTATACTTGGCCTGCTTTCATTTCCGCTGACATCAATTCTTTTAGTTATCAGTATGTATTTATTTTCTTTTGTAAGTTCATATTTGACACATCCAGAAAAAGAAACATATCTAATACCCAATGACTTTGAAGGAGAATTCAGAGTCGTTTATGGAGAAATGTGTGGCATCAACCCACCTCTTGAAAACGACCGAAGAGTTTTAAATATCCCCGAAAACGGAATATTAATCATTCAACCGAAGTTTGAAGCCGGGACTATTGATCATGAATATTTCCTCGTTGACAAAAAAGGAAATCGAAAAAAAATAAATCGGCTTTGGGATTACAAACAACAGACGACAGAATTACCAGGAGTATTATTAGGTGGCTCAGGTAGTATGGGGAGAGCAATGCCGGATGGAGCTTCATCAAGTGATTCTCCTTTAGCAATTCATTTCACAGACTTTACTGTTTTTAATAAAGACACAACTGTAAGAGACGAAAGAGAAGAACTCAAATTTCAACAACGATTTGACTCATTGACCAACACGTTAGTAAACGAATGTAGAAAGAAAACCGGCATATAACAGCACCTTGCCAAAAGCAAGGCGGATGTGAGAATAGGAACATCAAGGTAATTAATAAACAGTAGTGGTAATTTGCTAGGTTCCGACAGAATATTTATTTTACCGAAACAAGTTGTAAACTATCACCCTTTTTTCTTTAAGATTGTCTGTAGTTGCATCTTTTGATTCCCAATAAAGTGTGATTACGCTCCTAACAACAATACATGAATAACGTAATATTTAGATTTTGGTTAACTAATATCCTGACAGGCATAGCTTTATATATCTTCTTTAGAATTGTGATATCGGAAACAAATCATGAGGACGGAGATTTTTGGATGTGGCTTTTACAGATTTTAGACATACTGTTAAACTTAGCCTATTCGTTTATATACCTAATCGCAATGGCGATTTGTTCATCAGCGATTTTCCTTAACTTGATTGATAAAATAAGAAATAATTTTTACCTCTCGGTATTAACATTTCTAGGATTACCAGTATGCGGTGTTATTTTTATTGCAGGAGTAATGATACCTGAAAAGCTTTTAGAACACGACGAGGTTACCATATTTAGAAATCTGTTAACCTTCTCGATAGCCTATCTACTGTTTACCACCCTGCAATTCCTGCTATTCAGAAGAAAAATAAACAAACCGGATTTTAATGAGGTAAAGAGCTATTGAGAAAAGATTAGGTTAAAGAACATCATTAACCTTTTCGTTTAAAAACAGGAAGAGGATGTCAAAAAAGATATGACACCCTCTTAAATACTGAATTAAAAATTTTAATAATTACTTTCCGGTTTTCTCCACATCCCGATCCATCTCTACCAAATCAACTTCCGCCGGATCAGAAAAATCGCCAATCAGGTACTTGTTAAAATGGTCTGCTAATTTCCAGAAGGCATATTCTGTCATATCGCCGAAACCGTGGCGTTGACCAGGGATTATCAGAAAATCGAAGCGTTTGCCAGCTTTCATTAAGGCATTCGCAACCCGAATGGAGTTTGCCGGATGCACATTGTTATCTACATCGCCATGCATCAATAATAAATGACCTTTTAAATTTTTTGCCAGATCAGGGTTTTTGTCAATGCTATATTTAAATGAAGTATCACCTTTTAGAGATACAATTTCCTTTACACCATGGTGCTTTTCACTCCACCAACGGTTGTAAATACTATTGTCGTGGTTACCCGCATTAGAAACTGCTGCTTTGAAAAAGTTAGGATAAACCAACATGGCAGCGGTAGACATAAATCCACCACCTGAATGACCGGTGATGCCTACTTTTGTATCATCAATATAGTTGTATTTAGCGGCGAGTTGTTCAATTGCAGTTTTCTTATCTGCCAAACCATAATCGCGAAGGTTTCCGTAACCGTAAGTGTGGTACCATTTCGAGCGTGAAGGGTTTCCGCCACGGTTACCAACTGTAATCACGATATAACCAAATTGCGCCAGGCGTTCAGTGCGATCCATTGATTTACTGAAAGCTTTATTTACCGCTTCCGTTTGTGGTCCAGGATAAACATATTCAATAATTGGATATTTCTTATTCGGATCAAAATCAAATGGTTTGTACATTACACCATAGAGATCGGTAATTCCATCATCAGCTTTAACAGTAAAAGGTTCAGGAAATTTATAGCCTGCAACCATTAATAGCGATAAATCAGCAGTTTCCAGGTCCATTACCTTTCTACCGTTTTTATCATTTAAAGTAGATTTCGGCGCCGTGTTTACCCTCGAATAATTATCAACGAAAAAAGTGTTATTATCATTCATACTGATGGCGTGATCGTAATCGCCGGAATTTAACAATTTAAGGTTGGAGCCATCAAAATTGATGCTGTACAAATGCAAATAATATGGATCCTCTTTAGCCTCTCTCCCATTGGCTGTGAAATAAAGTATGCGATTTTTTTCATCGATATTCACAATGCTTTCACAGTGAAATGAACCTTTGGTGATTTGATTTTTCAGTTTGCCGTTTCCATCGAAAAGGTAGAAATGAGCCCAACCATCGCGTTCACTCCAGTGGATTAATTCTTTGCCGTTATTTACTAAACCAGGGCGATTAACCTCTACGTAAGTATTAAATCGCTCATCAATTAAGGGCTTAACTTTGCTCGTGGCGATATCAATTGTTCCAATATCAATTCGTTTTAAATCGCGGCTGGTACGTGAAAAATAAAATCTGCTGTCATCACCTAACCAGATGGAAGGACGAAATTCATTATCACGATCTTTTGCCAGGGAAGGTTTGCTCCAAACGGAAACACTTTGATCTTTAAAGGCTGAAACATTTAATTTCTTAAAGGATTTCGCTGCAAAATCGAACAACAAAATCTCGTCTTGAGGTGCCTCAGCTTCTCCCGGCATTTGGTATTTATAAGTTTCTAAAGTTGGGCGACCAGGTGTAACGCTATTAATTACCCACAAATCTTTAACCTTGCGGGAATCGGTACGATTTAGGATGAAATATTTAGCATTTGGCGACCAAAGTACATAAGCACCCCTACGCTTTTTATTGTTTTTTTCGTTTTCTACATTGTTTTCACCATCTCCATCACTTCCATAAGAATAAAATTTAACGCCATCTTTTGTAAGTTGATGTTCAACAATGGTACTATCCTCTTCGTTTTTAACGGCCTTTTTATAATTATCCTTATCCATCCAATACAGGTTGTAGTTCCGGGAAAAAATAATTGCCGATGAATCTGGCGCAACAGCTCCCCAACTTGGTTTTGGTTTTGGTTTGCTGAAGTTTGCAACCTCGGTGAGTTTAGCCGTAGCCAGATCATATTTAAATGAAAAGATTTTCTTCTGTAATGAATCGGCCGCTTTTTTATCTTTACGATCGGGCTTTACTTCATCGATGGAGCTTTTAACCTCAAAAGAAACACTTTTCTCATCGGCAGCAAATTTTAGATTCTCCAAAGGCAGGTGCTCCGCATCAAAGGGATCGCGTACAATTAGCGTAATGTCTGCAGCAATTTTGGCATTATCAAACATTAATTTTTTGCTTTTGGCAGCCGGATCCACTACATACCAGAATTTTCCTTTCGGACTTTCGAAAGTGTACCAAAAGCGATTACTCAATTTGAGCCAATGCGGGTCAACTGAGGTAGAATATACCATTTTCTTCAACTTATTTGGCGAAAATCGCGAAGCAAGTTGATAATTTGCCTTCGGCTGAGCCGGATTATTTTCGGTTAAAGTAAAAGTTTTGTTTTGTGCCGCTACCGTTAGCGATAAAAACTGCGCACAAAGAACGAGTTTGTAGAGTTTGTTCATCAAAGTTGGTTATGAGCCGCTAAATTATTTAATAAAAGCTGATTATATCCCCGCAGATTGTAATAAAACAGTTAGTTAGCTTTATTTTCTCATTGAGAAAATATTTATCAACAACGGTTGTTTACCTGTATAATAACTTAGCAGAATTTATAGTTTTGTAATCATATACATAAATATGAAATACAAATTATTAACGATTATATCAGCTGGAATAATATTATTTACAAGCTGTCAATCTAAATCTCAAACCAGCGATGCTGATGGCAAGGATTCTACAGCGCAAGCATCTACATCAGTAGAAAATACGGAAACTGCTGTTGATGTATCGAAGATAAAAGTAGCAGATGCAAAAACAATTCTAGCCAGAAAACAAGTTCCTATTTTGTGTTATCACCAGGTAAGAAACTGGAAACCAACTGATGGCAAGGTAGGTAAAGATTATATTGTAGAGATTCAAAACTTCAAAGACCAAATGAAAATGTTAGCCGACAGTGGCTACCACACCATTTTGCCCGATCAGCTTTATGCTTACTTAAATACGGGTGCAGCCCTACCGAGCAAGCCTATCATGTTAACTTTTGATGATACGGATTTAGATCAGTTTACCATCGTAAACCCAACTTTAAAGAAACTGGGCTATAAAGCTGTCTATTTCATCATGACTGTTTCCATTGGCAAAAAAGGAAAATTTGTTGATTACATGAGCAGCGACCAGATTAAGCAACTTTCTGATGAAGGAAACGTGATTGGTTCTCATACCTATGACCATAAAAACTTTAAAAAATACGCAGGTAAAGATTGGGAGGAGCAGTTAGATAAACCAACAAAACGTTTAGAAGAAATTACGGGTAAAAAAATGACGGAGTTTGCTTATCCGTTTGGATTGTGGAATGCCGAAGGGATTCCTGAATTAAAAAAACGTGGTTTTAGAATGGCTTACCAACTATCTACCAAACGCGATGAAAAGGATCCATTATTTACCATCCGTAGAATTATTGCAAGCGGCTATTGGAGTCCTAAAACATTAAGCAACAGCATTAAAAATAGTTTTTAATGATCATAAACCTCGTCGAAAGTCGGGGTTTTGTTTTATAAACGAAGTTCAATTGAATTTGATTTAAAGGTCCGTGGTTTAAAATCTGGCATTAGTAATAAAGAATGGGATGCCTTTGAAAAAGAATTTATTTTATCTGAAAACGCAGTATCTTTGATCAGTAAAATACATCAAAAATTGATCTCGAATCTCAAACAAAATGCTCAACGCCTTCTGCTGATCACATCGATTGGATTAACATTAGCTTCGTGCAACAGCAATAGCGCTGAAAAAAAATCTGAACAAAAAAATAATGCAGTTACAGCTATACCCGACACCACAAAAGCCGAAGTAAAACCCGCTGATGCGAAAACAATCCTGGCCCGGAGGGAAGTGCCGGTATTATGTTATCACCAGATTAGAAATGCTTTAGCCAGCGATAGCAAACGAGCTGGTGATGATATCATTTCTCCTGATAAATTTAAGCAACACATCAAAATGCTGGCCGATAGCGGGTACCACACAGTGCTTCCCGCTCAACTTTACAATTATTTGGTTTATGGAACTAAACTGCCTGAAAAGCCAATCATGATCACTTTTGATGATACGGACATGGATCAGTTTACAGTTGGGAATTCTACCCTTAAAAAATATGGTTTTAAAGGGGTTTATTTCATCATGACGGTTTCTATCGGAAGAAAAGGCCGCATCAGTTATATGACCAAAGAAAACATTAAGCAATTGGCTGACGAGGGAAATACCATTGCCAGTCATACCTACGATCATAAAAACTTTGCACAGTTTTCCGAAGAGGATTGGGAAACCCAGATAGACGAACCCACAAAAAAACTTGAGGAGATAATCGGGAAAAAGGTCGAATATTTCGCCTATCCTTATGGCGTTTTCAAAGCGGCAAATTTGCATAAACTGAAAGAGCATGGATTTAAAGCGGCCTTTATTTTATCTACAGCAAGGGATGAGAATTATCCACTTTACACCATCCGCCGCATCATAGATCCGGGGAGGTATTCAGCTAAAAACCTGTATTATAGCATTAATAAAAGCTTTAATAAAACAAAAAGCTAGTTCTATCTGTAACTGATGTAGATTTAGATAAAACCTTTTTATCCCTCAAAAAAATTTATTGATACAGATGAAAAATAATTTCCTTTTGTTGCTCCTAAGCGTTGCGCTCTTATTTGCTTGCAACAGTTCCAAAAACGATAAAGCTGCTACAGATGATTCTGGCAAAGAGTCTACTGTAAAAACTGAACTTAAAGAAAATTTTTACAAAAGGCTTGAAGGAACAATTGAAGGAAAGCCTGTTGTGATGAACTTGCAAAGATTAAATGGCGAGATTGAAGGCAACTATTTTTACGAGGGCTCTTGGTTAAACCTGTCTATCGATACCCTGATAGGTAAAGATAGTGTAGTACTTTTTGAGAATAGCTTTTACGATTATTATTTTGATAAAGATGCAAAACAAAACCATTTAGGATTAAAATGGACTGGTAATGGCTTCAAAGGCACTTGGTCTGATGGTAGCGGAAGTAAAACTTTCCCGGTTTTACTTGCAGAAAAGTACCCAGAGGGAAGTTATCGGTTTACAACCGGATCATATGCCGATTCTGTTAAAGCTTTTGCAGGCAATGACAAGTCGCCCCATGCCACTATCGGCTTCGAATATTTAAAGGCAGTTAATAATGATGATGCTGGAAAATGGCTAGATGATCAACTTAAGCTAATTTCGGGAATCGACAAAGGAACTGCTGATAGAGCAACAGGTTTCAAAAAAATTGCAAATACCTACCTGGAAGATTACAAAAAAGAAATTGGAGCGGAAAAAAAATCTGGTCCCGATCGTGGATATGAGCTATGGATGAACTACTCGAGCAACAGTCAGCAATCTATCTCCTATAATCAAAATGGTTTTGTGGTTATCGATTTCTTAACGGATGCATACACAGGCGGTGCGCATGGTAACTACGGCAGCACGATGTTTTGCCTTGATGTAGTGAATAAAAAACAGATGGCATTAAGTGATATTGTTAAGATTGATTCCAACTCACTGCAGGATTTGCTGGAAAAAAACCTTCGCAAGCAATACAATATTAAGCCTCAAGATCAAATCAGTACGGTTTTGTTCGATAATTTCTTAAAACCGAACAATAACTTTTACTTCAATAAAAATGGGCTGGCGTTTATGTATAACCCTTACGAGGTTGCCAGTTACGCTCAAGGCCAGATTGTTGTATTTATTCCTTTTAGCGAGTTAAAAACCTATTTAAGACCTGATTTCGCAAAAAGACTCGGAATAAGTTAATGATGCTGATAAAGTTTTGATGGCTCGCTGGTCTGGATTTGCAATCCAGACACTAGAATTGTGGATTTAAAAATCCACAAACCAATAACGAATTTCTAAAATCTCCACCGAAGAAAACCTAAAGAATTTCTTTGATCAAGTACTTATTTCCATTAAAGCTGATTTCGTCGCCTACTTTACGCCCAATAAACGCTCTTCCGATGGGTGCCGCTTGAGAAACAGCGATAAATTTTTGGTTTTCAAGGTTTAATTCGCCAGCACTAATGCCGATGTAAAAATTGCCCTCAGAAGTTAAAACCAAACTACCATTTTTTACTTCCTTGGCTGTATCAACATTTTCAATTTGCTGTAAAGCGATTTTTTGCTGACCCGCCTCATAAAGCAATTTGCTGTTTCTATCCATTTCCTGCTGCATCATTTCACGCGTAGTTTCGTATTTATCGCCAGCACTACTTTTCGTATCGTCGTTTGATGCCTGCCTGGCTTGCAGCATGGAATACTCAATATTTTCTATTCTATTTTGAATAAAAGTTAAGCACAACTGATAAAGTTGAGATTTTAATGTTGACATATTTTAGGGAAAAATATTAAATGAATATTGAAAAATAAATGATGGAAACTAGCAAAGAGACTTGCGACTTACGCCTAATAACTCCAGACTTATTATTCAATCCACTTTACTTTTTCTTCCATTGAACTGCGGTTTGGCATCCATGGTTTTTCGTTATGATACCCCATATAGAAAAGCCCGATACATTTTTCATTTTCGTCTAAACTTAAAAATCCTCCTAGATGATCGATTAATGGTGGCGAACTCCAATAAGCACCAACTTTTAAACTTTCGGCAGTTAGGGCCATATTTTGAACAGCGCAAGAAACCGCAGCTAACTCTTCCCATTCGGGTATTTTACCGCTTACTGCCAGTTGAATTGCAATGATACAATCTGCCTGACCGGTTTTTTCGGCAAAACTATCATATTTTTTTTGAAGAAATTGTTGCGGAGAAACGTGCGACTGATAAAGTCTTCCAAGCTCCTCCCCTAATTTTTTTAGACCTGCTTTTCTAATTACTGTAAAGCGCCAGGGTTGGGTTAATTTATGTGTGGGCGCATAATTGGCACTTTCTAAAATCTGATTGATCACCTCAACCGAGATTTCTTTTTTAATATAACTCGCTGGAAAAATACTGCGACGTTCTTTTATAATTTGAGATACAATTTCGTAATTGGTCATTTGGTAAAAATAGTTAAAAGCAAAAAGATTACAGCTTAAAGCATATATCAAATGTGTTAAAACCTAAAACTTTTTACTTTCCACTGTCTCGAAAATTTCACTTTTCACTTTTCACTTTCCACTCTCAACTTTCTACTTTTCACTTTCTACTTTTTTAGTTGTTTCCTGATCTGCTTTACTTTAGCAAAGAATGCGATACTCTCCTGATCCACTAAAAATTCCATTGTTTCAATTAATTCGTTTCTAACCCATGGATGTTTTGGAATTAAATTGGCCAGAATATTCAAGCAGTGCGATTTTACCGCAACAGGTATCTTTTCGTCAATGAGCCAGGCAAAAACCACTTCAACAATGCAATCAGTATTATAGTTCATTACTAATTCTTGCACTTCCGTGGTGGCTTTCTTATGCGTCATAAAAGCCAAAATTTTGACATAATGCCGAAGTGAAGATAAATTTTGTTGTGAAGGGAGTTTTTCGAGAAAATAATATGCGAAGGGCAAAAAGCGTTCCTGATGATTGGAGTAAACACGCTCTAAAATCCAAGCCGCCCTAAAAGAGATTTGTTCATGATGATGAAAACTTAAATCGATTAGATCTTTAGAAGAAAAAATTTCCATGGCGGCCAACGCCTCAACTTCAACTTTCCCAACAGGACGGCTTATGACAGCTAATAAATTTTGCATCGCACCATAAAATTAGGTATTTTTTTCAGTTCCGTCGGCTGAAGCCGAAGGCAATGAACAAGAAAAATGCACATCACCGCTTATGGTTTCAAAGAAACAAATTGATGAATTATACTAAATATTATGATCCTGAATCATTTACCTATAAGCGGAGGAAGGTTGATGAATACTTCGCTCAGACAAACTACCTGTAGCGTCCAATTTAACAAAAACCCCATCTCAAGCCTTGTATTTTAGCAGGATAGATTAACACATTTACCACCCCTAACCCCTCCTAACTTAGGAGGTGAATTGCTAGTAGTAAGGTTATGTATTTACGCAAATTTGGGTTTGGTACTGTAAACCCACCTACTTCAATATACCCATAACGTTAAAATGAGTGGTTTCCAGCTCCCCTCCTTATTTTTACTACCTTGAAGAGTCCAATTCAACAAAACCACCTTCTGAACCCTTGTATTTTAGCAGGATAGATGAACACATTTACCACCCCTAATTCCTCCTAACTTGGGAGGGGAATTGCTAGCAGTAAGGTGATGTATTTACGCAAATTCTGGTTTGGTACTGTAAACCCACCTACTTCAATATACCCCTAAAAATTAAAATGAGTAATTTCCAGCTCCCCTCCTTATTTTCAAGGAGGGGTTCGGGGGGTGGTTAATTATTAGCGATTTGCGTTGCACTTATCGCCCTTTCTATCGAAACGGAGAAATCTTTTAACTAGGGTTAAGTTATTGAATCATTAACTGACTGCCGAAAAAAGTTCAAGAAGACGATTTCTAATTTCCCAATTGGTAAAAAATTGAATCTGAGGATTTGGGCCATTTCTCCATTCGAAGCACCGAATTTTGTTTAATAAACCAGATTGAGCGGAAATACTTTTTGTTATAGATTTTTAACATGTTTTTCCCACACAGAAACAAAAAGATTGGAGGGAAAGCGGGACTGCAATTGCGATGAAATACGGAACACTGATTTTCAAATAAAAGCAAACACTACCCCACTATTGCCTTTTCTCTTCGGACTATAAACCCTATCTTTGCGGCTTATTTCTATTTATTATGATTTCAGTTTCTAATTTATCATTACGATACGGCAAACGCACACTATTTGAAGATGTTAACTTAAAGTTTACCCAGGGCAACTGCTACGGTGTAATTGGAGCTAACGGCGCAGGTAAATCTACTTTCTTGAAAATTTTATCGGGTGAAGTAAACCAGACTTCGGGTAGCGTTGCCTTTACTCCAGGCGAAAGAATGGCGGTTTTAAAACAAAATCACTACGAATTTGATGAGGTTTCGGTTTTGGAAACGGTGATGATCGGCCATAAAGAACTGTATGCCATCATGAAAGAAAAAGATGCCATTTACATGAAAGAAGATTTTACCGAAAAGGATGGCGAGCGTGCCGGAGAGTTGGAAAATATCTTTGCTGAAATGGATGGTTGGAACATGGAAAGCAACGCAGCAACCATGTTAAGCAACCTTGGTATTACGGAAGACAACCACTATAAATTGCTGAAAGAGCTGGATAATACGCAAAAAGTCCGGGTGTTATTGGCTCAGGCATTGTTCGGTAACCCAGATATTTTATTACTAGATGAGCCTACCAACGATTTGGACATCGAAACGATTGCCTGGTTGGAAAATTTCTTGGCAGATTACCAGAATATTGTGTTAGTGGTAAGTCACGACAGGCACTTTTTAGATGCCGTTTGTACGCACATTGTGGATATCGATTTCGCGAAGATGAGCATCTATACGGGTAACTATACTTTCTGGTACGAATCGAGTCAGTTGGCGTTAAAACAACGTAGCGACCAGAACAAGAAGATGGAGGATAAGGTGAAGGAGCTGCAGGAATTTATCCGCAGGTTTAGTGCCAATGCATCAAAATCGAAGCAGGCTACCTCGCGTAAGAAAGCTTTAGATAAAATCGATATCACTGAAATTAAGGCGTCGAGCCGTAAATATCCTGCTATTATTTTTAACAATACCGGCCGTGAAGCGGGTGACCAGATTTTACAGGTTGATGCTTTAGGAAAATCTGGAAATGACGGTGTGTTATTCGATAAAGTAACATTCATGGTAAATAAAGGCGATAAAATTGCCGTGTTATCGCAAAACAGTTTAGCTACCGCAGCATTTTACGATGTTTTAACAGGTAGAACACCAGCAGATAAAGGCGAATTTAAATGGGGTGTCACCATCAGCACAGCAGATATTCCGAATGATAACTCTGAATATTTTGATGGAAAAGATGAAAACCTTGTCGATTGGTTACGTGAATACTCCGGAACAGATGCTGATGAGCAGTTTGTACGCAGCTTTTTAGGCCGGATGTTATTCTCTGGCGAGGAGGTGTTGAAAAACGTTAAAGTACTTTCAGGAGGAGAAAAAATGCGTTGTATGTTCTCCAGAATGATGTTGCAACAAGCCAATCTTTTAATGTTTGATGAGCCAACTAACCACTTGGATCTAGAATCAATCGAAGCATTAAATAATGGTATGAAAGATTTCAAAGGAACCATTTTGTTTACTTCACGAGATCACCAGTTAACGGAAACGGTGGCAAACAGAATTATTGAGATTACGCCAAAGGGTACTATTGATAAGTTGATGACTTACGATGAGTATATTAACAGCCCTGATGTTGCAAAACTGCGTGAGGAAATGTACGCATAATAGTTACTGCTAAAATATATTTTGAAAAGCGTTTTGATATTAACTCAAAACGCTTTTTCTTTATAGACTAATCAAGTTCTATGAAAACGCTCTTTACTCTCCTCATCATAAGCTCAAGCCTCGCAACCTTTGCGCAAAAAAGTGATTCTACAAGAATTTATTACAGAATATTCGGGGAACGATTGAACACGCTACAGAACTAAAATCCGAAAAGTACATCAGAAATGGAGAAGCTGAAATAAAATCTGGCAGAAAAGTTATCGCATCGGGCATCTATAAAGATGACAAGCGTTATGGCAGATGAAGGTTTTTCGATCGCAAAGATAGCCTTGAACAAATTTATAACTACACAACAAAAAAAGTAGAATCTAATGCATCAACTAAAAACCTAAACTGTGTAATTGATTCACTGAAAACAGGCGACAAGCTAGTATATCCAGCTAAAATTGGAGGCTTTACGTATGCTATGTACTACCTTCTCGATTTTTTTAAGATACCCTCAAATATTAGGAGTTTTCGTGGAGTACATGAATTATTTTATATTTTCCATTTGGACGATAATGGCAGGTTGACAAAATACGAAATTAGAATCGTATCGGCGGGCAACGAAAAAATAGATACAATAAATCTAAATAGACTTAGAGAGGAAGATTTTGAATTTTCACCTGCAATAGTAAATGGCAGACGCGTTGCCAGCAAAATTATTTATGAAAGCAAAATTACAGTCGATTAAAAATATCTACTTACAGCTGTAGCGTTTTCATCTCGTTAATCGTTTTATGATAAAAAGTGTTAATGGCCATTAACCAATTTTATTTAGAAATTGATTTAAAACATGAAAACTCATTTGAAAAACTTTAGCTTAACTACAAAAATTACTCTCTCTCTTCTCGTTATAACCACTATATTTTCTGCCTGTAAAAAAGATTGGGATGATACCCCAATTGAAGCCGCTGGTATTGGATATGTTCATGCATCGCCAGGCACCGGATCGCTTGATTTTGTTCTAGACAACTCTAAAATCGGCAATTTTACTTACACTAATGATCGGGGTTACTACGCAGCTTACCCAGGCACCAGGATTATCGGTGTAGCAAAGAAAGACTCATTGAAATATTTGACAAGTGGTACAGCAACTCTAAAGGGCGGATCTTTCTATTCGGCTTTTGTAGTCGATACATTGAAATCGACCAAAATTTTATTGGTTGAAGATGATTTGAAAGCTCCTGAAACTGACAAAGCCAAAGTGCGCTTTATTAACTTAAGTCCAGGTTCTGGTAAGTTAGATTTAGCAGTTGAAGGTAATGCTACTGCATTGTTTACAGCAAAAGCATTTAAAGAATATTCTACTTTCAGTTCCGTTAATCCTTCAGATAGCTACACCTTCCAGGTAAAAGAAGCCGGTTCGGCAACGGTTAAAGCAAGCTTACCAGCTGTAAAAATCGAAAAAGGAAAAATTTATACCATTTGGGCAAAAGGACTTAGCAGCACTACCGACAGTACTAAATTTGGTTTGGCTGTAATGACTAACAAGTAAAACTACCAATGAAATAACATCGTTCTAAATTGGAATGGTGTTATTTCGTTAATTTTGCAACCGGAAAAGTTAAAAACAAGCATACTAATCAAAGTAAAAATAGTCCTTCCTAGGAGTGATAAAAAAGATACTCAGTTTTGAGGAAATTTTAAAAGGCTGCGTAAAAAACGACAATAGCTGTAAAGAAATGATGTATAAATCTTTCTATGGCTACCTAATGGGTATTATTTTAAGATACACAAAGAACGTTTCGGACAGTGAGGAACTTGTGAACGACAGCTTTATTAAAATATTTAAACACGTTGCTAATTTTAAATCCCCGAAAAATCCTGAAGAATTACAACGCTCCTTTAAAGGTTGGATTGCACAAATCGCATCAAGAACAGCGATAGATAAAATCAGAAGTACAAAGGCGCAATTTTATGTTGATGATTTGGGTGAAGACGAACATCCTGTAACGCAGGTTTCTATTGCATCAGAACTGCATGTAAATGACATTTTAAATTTGCTTAATCACTTACCCGATACACAAAGGCTGGTTTTTAACCTATATGAGATTGAAGGCTTTGCACATGAAGAAATTTCGAAAATGCTAAACATCCCAGAAAGTTCCAGTCGGGTTTATCTCACGAGATCTAAAAATAAACTTCGCACACTTTATCAAAATACAATGGTTGGATCATACAAGAAAAATGGATAAAGAATTAATTGATCATATCGCCAAACAACTTCAACAGCACGAGGAACAATACGTTCCAGGTGCATGGGAGCGTTTTTCTGAAAAGAAAGATAAACGAAGCCGTTTCGTTTTGTGGCCGATGTGGGTTGCTGCTGCTTTACTATTGCTTGTTGGAGGTACGTTCCTGGTATTTAATAATCAAAATCACCAAGGCGATTTAGCGGTTATCAAGCCAAAAAAAATTGAGCAGAAAAGAGTTGAAGATAATCATGTGCCTAAAACCCAGGAACCGAATACTACGCCTAAAAGCCATTTAAATACACCCTTAGCAAATAATACACAAACTCAAAACAGAGCAATAGAGGTAACCAGATTAACGGTGAATCCAATTGAGGAGGCTGTTCCCGCTAATACCACTCCTATTATAAAAAGCATTCGCAATACGCTAGCCAATTCATTATCTTCCATTACGCTAAGCTCATCCAGCAACCGAAAATTTGAAATTAAAGGAGAAAACAAACAAGAAAAAACATTCAAAAAGCCAACTTTTGAGGATTTGTTGGCCCAAGATAGTAAAGTGAGTGCGTTAAAAGGCACAACAAAAGCCCCAATTAATTCTAAATGGGAACCTGGAATTTACGTGGCACCTGCAATGGGAAATGATAACAAAGTGAACATGAATTACGGTTTTTCACTTTCATATAACGTAGCCGATAAACTTTCTATAAGTTCGGGAATTGCCTATTCATCATTGAGTTCAACCAGCAATCCATCAACCCAAATTGGAGCCGCAAGTGATGCTGTAGCGAGTTCTGTGCCGAATTCGAGTCCAATAAACTCTTATTCAAGCAATTCGAGAAGTTTAGAATCCGTTAATGCCAGTGTTAGGGGCATTAATATTCCACTGGAATTGAAATATAATATTAGCAAGAAGTTTTATACTGGTGTTGGGGTTTCGGCCTTGGCTATTTTAAACAACAAACAAGACAATAATTATTTGGTAAGCACTGGCAGAAATATTACCGTGGCTAATACTGCCGGCATTGCAGAACAGAAAATGCTCATCGTTACCGAACGTGTTTCAGAAACTCAAGCCCAATCGTTGCAGGTTACTGATAAGTATATTGGCTTTTATAACTTTTCATTAGGTTACAAACAAAAAATCTCGAAGAAAACCGATTTCGCCATCGAACCATTTTTAAGGCTTCCGATGAAAACCTTTTCAAATGACAACCTTAACCTTACAAACGGTGGTTTAAGGTTGAAAATCGATTTTTAACGATTGTTATAAACGAGTTACAATTGCCATTATACATCTTTATTATATTTGTAGATGATTAAGAGGAGCGCAAAGCTGAAACAGCTGGGATTTATATTCTTACTTTTTATTGGTTTTAGTGCGAAAGCACAACATGACCCAAGCGATCAGATGGATTCTCCAAACTGGGATGTAATTGGAGGCATCAGTTTCAAAACCGTTAAACCGACAGAGAAATACGCTGTTTACAATGCGAAGATTAAAAAATTTGAAAATAAGCCTTTTGAGCTTTCAGGCTATATTGTTCCGATAAAAGATGGGATGAAGCAAACTAAGTTTATGCTCTCTACCCTTCCTATCAACCAATGTTTTTATTGTGGTAAAAATGGAATTCCGATTATGGTTTTGGTAGAAATGGCCGAACCTATAAAATTTACTTATCAACCCATCACTGTTAAAGGGGTGCTAAAATTGAGTAACGCCAATACGATGGATAATCCACCAGTGCTTTTATCCACTTCGAAATTGCTTTAAACAAAAAATCCCGATCATAAATCGGGATTTTTCTTTATAAATCATCTGATACTAGTGACCAGAATGACCGTCAGCTCCATGCGCATGACCGTGTGCTAATTCATCTTGAGTTGCTTCGCGAACGTTTAAAATTGTTCCTGCAAATAAAAGATTTTTTCCAGCCATTGGGTGGTTTAAATCAACTGCAACAGTTTCATCATGAACGGCAGTAACACCAGCTCTAAACTGGTTTCCGTTGTTATCCTGTAAAGGAATCACATCTCCCACAGCCGGAACTTCACCACCTGCTTCTGTAAACATCGTTTTAGGCAAATCTGCAAAAGCACCTGGATCAATTTCTCCATAACCATCAGCAGCAGATAATTCGAAGCCATATTCATCGCCAGTTTTTAAGCCTGCTAAATGTTCTTCAAATTTAGGCAACATCATGCCAACGCCATATAAAAATACTAAAGGATTTTGCTCATCAGCTTTTTCAACAAAAACTTGTTGTCCTTCTTCGTTAGTAGTGTGCAAATCGTAAGTTACTGCGACTACTGTGTTCGGTGAAATATTCATTTAAATTGTTTTAATGTAAATACGCTAATGCTTCCTCAACAGTTTTAACCGGTAACTGGCATACTTTATTTCGGCAAATATAAACTTTTGTTTCATTGCTTTGCTTACCTTTTAACAGCGGCAAGTTACTTTTTGTTCCACCCAATGTAATTTTATTTGGAATATAATGATTGCTTAACTCCAATTTAATAGCATCGGTTTCTAAACCAACAATAGCAATCTCATTTATTCCCTGTATCTCATTGAGCAATTGAATGGCCCAGTTGGAATAGGCCGATCCGTAGGTTTTTATCTTAGGAAAAATTGCGGCCAGCATTTCGTCTGCCTGGTTAATATATGCTTCTACATCGAAAAGTAAACCGAGTTTTTTTAAATTTTGAGCCATTGTAGAATTTGATGCAGGAATCACATTATCCATAATCTCATGTTTCCGGGCAATCAGACTCTCGCTTTCGGCCGAAGTATAAAAAAACATTGGCGAATCTGGATCACTGAAGTTTGTAATCACATAATCGGCTAGCGCCTTTGCTTCAGTCAGCCAATACTCCTCAAAATCGTATTCATATAAACCAATAAGCGCTTCAATTAAAAATGCATAATCATCCAGAAATCCAGTGATGGATGCTTTGCCATTTTTAAAATTCCGGTACAATCCACCGTTTTTGGTTTTTACATTTGTCAGAATGAATTTCGCCGCAGCCGCAGCTTTGGAATAGTACAATTCATGGTTTAACACTGTTGCTGCATCTGCTAATGCCTTAATCATCATCCCGTTCCAAGCGGTAAGGCATTTATCATCTAAACCAGGTCTTATTCGCTTATCTCTTACTTCGATGAGTTTTGCTTTTGCAGATTGAACTTTATCATACAGCGTTGCAGCATTAATTCCATATTTTTCAATGAGATCATCATCAGCAATTGTTTTTCTTAGAATATTGGTCTGCTCCTCTTCCCAGTTCCCGTCTGTTGTAACATTGTAATAGTCTGCCAACAACTTTGCGTCATCACCCAATATGGAATCAAACTCTTGTCTATCCCACACATAAAATTTCCCCTCAACACCTTCACTATCCGCATCTAAAGCTGAATAAAACAAACCATCTGGCGAGGTCATTTCTTTAAATACCCAATCGATTGATTCGACAGCCGTTTGCTTAAATGAATCAAATTTAGTGCATTGGTAGGCCTCAATATATAAGCTGATCAGCTGGGCATTATCATAAAGCATTTTTTCAAAATGGGGAACATGCCATTTATCATCAACGGAATAACGGGCAAAACCACCTCCAGTCTGATCATAAATTCCTCCGCGGCTCATCTCTTCTAGTGTATGGCAAACGGCCGTAAACACTGATTCATCGTCTTTTAAAAATCCGTAGCGTAAAAGAAAAGCCCAGTTATTGGGAAGCGGAAACTTAGGAGCACGATTATATCCTCCGAAACCGATATCAAAATGCCTTTTCCAGGGTTCGATAATTTCCGTTAAATGCGCCTCTGTATACTCCTCCTCCTTCGGGGACGGGATGATTTTTTCGCTATCCTTGATGCCAGATGTTAATCTATCAGCATACTGAATGGCTTTATCAGGTTCGTTTGTCCACAATGCGGCAACATTTTCCAGAATATTGATCCAGTCATTTTTCCTGAAATAAGTCCCCCCGTAAATTGGGCGTTGATCGGGTAAACAAATACAGTTTAATGGCCAGCCACCGCTCCCGGTCATCAGTTGGATGGCATACATATATATCTGATCAATATCCGGCCGCTCTTCCCGGTCGACTTTGATACAAACAAAATGCTGGTTCATCACCTCGGCAACTTCATGATTTTCAAAACTCTCCCGCTCCATCACATGGCACCAATGGCAGGCAGAATAACCAATACTTACCAGAATGAGTTTATTTTCAACTTTTGCTTTCTCTAATGCCTCTGTTCCCCATTCGTACCAATGAACAGGATTGTAAGCATGTTGCAACAGATATGGTGAGGATGCATTAATTAAACTATTGGGCTCAGAATGTGTATTTGACATGGCGATTTGGATCAATTTAAAAAATGTAAATCTATAAATTATCTACAAGCCTGTTTCGATTTAGTTTTTGTTTTTATACTTTAGTTGGAAATCTACTTGATCATAAAATGAAAATCACCCATACCGAAATCTACCGCTTCAGCATCCCGATGGAGCCATTTGTAATTGCCACGGGCACCATGCATTTTGCACAAAATGTGCTGATCAGAATTTACACTGATGCCGGAATTCATGGAATAGGCGAATGCTCGGCGTTTCCGATGATTGTGGGTGAAACTCAGGAAACTTGTATAGCAATGGCGAAAGACTTTGCTGCTATATTGAAAGGAAAAGATCCTCTGGAAATTCCTGAGCGGATGAACGAATTGCTGGGTTATGCAGACCATAACAATACCATAAAGAGCGCTTTTGACATGGCATTATTTGATATTGCAGCAAAACATGCGGGCTTACCACTCTACCAGTTTTTAGGCGGGACAAGAAGAACCATCGAAACAGATATGACCGTTGGTATTGACACCGCCGAAGGAATGGCAGCCACAGCGCTAGGCTATGTACAAAAGGGTTGTGGAATCATTAAAATCAAGCTGGGCAAAAAAGTGAGCGATGATATTGAAAGGGTAAAACATATTCGGGAGGCTGTTGGCAACGGTATTACTTTACGTCTGGATGCGAATCAAGGCTGGAGCTTTGACGATGCTTTATTTGCCCTTGGTGCATTGGAGAAATACAACATTGAGTTTTGTGAACAACCTATGAGAACCTGGTACGATGATAAATTGCCGGAGTTAAATGTCAATTCCCCGATTAAGTTAATGGCTGATGAAAGTTGCTACAACCATCACGATGCCCGGAAACTGATCAACAGCCAATCGACAACCTATTTGAATATCAAATTTTCAAAATCAGGTGGAATTTTAGAAGCGCAAAAAATTCACGAAGAAGCGCTGCAAACTGGGGTAAAATGTATGATAGGGAGTATGCTGGAAAGCAGAATAGCCTTGACTGCTAACCTTCATTTTGCACTGGCCAGTCCTAATGTCGACTTTTTTGATTTAGATACAGCGTTGTTAGGTCATTTAGCCGATCCATGCGTTGGGGGTTTAACCTATAATGGTTATTTTCTTGATGTTCCTGAAGAAGTTGGAATAGGCGCAGAAGCTGATGAATTTTTCCTGGAGAAATGTGAAAGCTGGACAATTTAGTTCAGCTGTCCATTCGTTCATTAGTTTTCCTACCTGCGCCTTTAGAAATTAATTTATTCGTTAGCGAATTTTAAGATTAATCAATGATCAATACCAATTCATTATTGATAAACGACCAATTGAACCTAATAACAGATTGCTTTGTCGGCTGAAAAAAGCCTTCTCGCAATCACGAAAACGGTTAGGCATTACTCCTGATTAAATAATGACCAGTGATCCAATGACTAGTGAACTAATAGTCTATCTAACGCCAAACTATCGCCATTAAACACATTAAAATCCACAACGTGACCAATGCCATTAATTTTGGCTTTATCAGAATGCTGCCAAAATTTCCAACGACTTTTATCCATCCTTAATTTTGGTTGATAGTAATGCGCAATCCATAAGGGATATTCATCGAAATGTTCTTCGAGATAATCCTCATAAAACTTCAAGCCTGAATAAATAATAGGCCTTACTTTGGTTTTAACTTCCACATAGTTTAGAAAATCGGCCAGCTCAGCTCTCATTTTGCCTGGAGAAACACCGTCTAAACTTTCAATATCGACCACTGGCGGCAAATCGCCCTTTTCAATATTCACCACCTGTAGAAAAAACTTCGCCTGGGTTTTTCCATCTCGCTTTGGTCTGAAGAAATGATAAGCACCACATATAATCCCCACTTTCGGGGCTTCACGCCAATTTCTTTGAAAATAAGGATCAACTTGTAAAAGGCCTTCCGTCGCTTTAATAAATGCGAATTTCACTTTCACCCCATCATCCTCCATATCTTTCACTTTTTGCCAGTTTATTTTTCCCTGGTAATAAGAAACATCAATTCCATGGATGGTATATTTTTTCGGGATTTTAATGTTGAAACTTTCATAAGTGCGATAGTTGGGGTCTTGCCCCCAATCTTTTATCCATCGCCAGGTGGCCACAAAGCCATTCAGAATGTAGCCGTAATAAAATGGGGAAAATAGAATCAGCAATAAACCAGCAATAACCACCTTCCACTGCGTAGGAAAAGGCTTAGATTTCTTTTTACGTACCGCAGGTTTTCTGGTAACAGGTTTTCTCGTAACGGTTTTTCTCTTCTCTGGGGGCATAGTTTATTTGAGGGTACTAAGTTGAGGAAAATGAAGAACAAATAAAAAGGTTTTGCTGCATACTTCGACAGGATGTTGACTTTGTCGAACTGGAATTAAATCCAATAGTTAAATAAAAAGTTCATTACTTTTGCGCACCAGATAAATCATGTTCAAGCTCATACTCAACACCTATAAAACGTCTTTCAGTGGATTAAGCCGAGAAACCTGGCTTCTAAGCATTGTAATGATGTTTAACAGATGCGGAAGCATGGCCGTTCCATTTATGGGTTTATATGTTACGCAAAGTTTGCACCGCTCCGAAATGGATGCCGGCCTAATTATCACGTTGTTCGGCGTGGGTTCCATCCTGGGTTCGGCAACGGGCGGAAAATTAACAGATATGATTGGTTTCCGACCAGTGCAAATCCTTTCGTCTATTATCGGTGGCATTTTATTCATTTTATTTTCCACCATTACACATTTTACTAGCTTGTGTATACTGGCAGTGGTGATCAGCTTTTTTTCAGAGGCCTTTCGACCGGCGAATTTTACGGCGGTTGCACACTATGCTACCGCAGGAACCATCACAAGGTCTTACTCATTAAACAGGTTGGCAGTAAATATTGGCTGGTCGGTTGGCATTAGTCTAGCTGGAATTATTGCCTCATTCAATTATAAACTACTTTTTATTGTTGAAGGTGGCGTAAGTATCATCGTAGGTTTGCTCATTTTATCTTTTCTTCCACAGGTAAAAGGATTCATTAAAAAAGCTAAAGAAAATGCTTTGAATATGGTAATTATGAAACCCTGGAAAGATATATTTTATGTGAAATTCATCTTATTAACCACCATATTTATTACCTGTGCTTTCCTGATGTTTAGGGTAGTTCCTGTTTTCTTTAAAGAACAATGGCACATTGATGAGTTTGCCATCGGGATTATTATAGGAATCAATGGCGCAGTAATCGCTTTGTTTGAGATGATTATGATCAATAAAATCGAAGCTAAACGACCACCCATGTTCTTTATCATCATCGGGGCGATTTTCTTCGCACTTTCTTACCTGATGTTGAGCGCACCAATTGGCTTCCATTTGGTTGGTGCAGTTTTGGTAATCGTAATATTTACAGGCGGGGAAATGTTCTCGCTGCCCTTTATCAACACAATCGTTATTAGCAGGAGTAACGAGCATAATAGAGGTCTATATGCTGCTGGTTATACCTTGAGCTGGTCTTGCGCTCAGGTAATCGGCCCGTTGGCTGGTTTTTTCATTGCTAAAAACCTGGGCTATAATTGGCTTTGGTTCGGCCTTGCCTGTATGTTATTGTGCTGCGCATGGGGATTTAACGGGCTTGGGAAGGTGAAAACTGAAAGTTTGGAGTTGGGAGTTGAGGGTTGAAAGTTTAAAGTCAAAGTTCAAGGTTGAAAGTTCAGTGGTCCAAGTTCCAAGTTGAGCACGATCTTCCTGTCTGAAACGGCATTGGCTAGTAAACTTAACAGCACCACACTACCATCTTGTACTTCCAATTTATAACCTGTAACACAGAACCCATAACTAAAAAAAGTTCAAAGCAGATTTTAAATTTGCTCCGCTTTGAACTTTTTTATACAAATTAATACCTTGTTAAAGGTCGACTATCAAATCGCCATTTGTTATCTGTATAAACTACTTCACCTTTTGTGCTTTTACGCCTTCGTTTGTAATTTTTACAGGGAGTATCTTCCCATCGGCATCGAATTTCATTTCATCAATGCAGGTAACCCGATGATTACCATCCGTTTCACTTAATGGCCTGCGGTGATAAACAATGTGATAAGTACCTTTTTTCTCGTTAATCAATAAAGAGTGGTGCCCCGCTCCTCTTGCCACTTCCGGGTCTTGCTTTAAAATTTTATCAACCCTTTTAAACGGACCAAACGGCGAATCTGCAATGGCATAGGCTACAGAATAATCCGGACCAGTCCAGCCACCTTCGCTCCACATAAAGTAATATTTCCCATCTTTAATAAACATGTAAGGACCTTCAACATAGTTTTCCGGCGTAATTTCTTTGAAAGTAGTTCCATCTTCGAAAGGCACAAAACCGGTAAAATCCTTGTTCAGCTTGGCAATGTTACAGTGCTTCCAACCTCCGTAAATTAAATAATACTGACCATCCTTATCTTTAAAAACGAACTGATCAATGGGCTGTGCACCATTATGAAATTTATCAACCAAAGGCTTCCCTAAATGATCTTTGTATGGTCCTTCAGGCTTATCAGCAACGGCAACTCCAATTCCACCTACTTCGTTGTCGCTTTGAATGTCGTTTGCTCCGAAGAACAAGTAATACTTTTTATCTTTTTGAACAATTGCCGGGGCCCACATGGCTTTATTTGCCCACTTCACCGCAGCAGTATCCAAAACACGGGGATGTTTTTTCCAAGTAACCAAGTCATCAGAAGAGAAAGCATCCAGAAAAACCTGCTCTTTATACCTTGCAGAGTAGGTGGGATAAACCCAATATTTGTTATTGAAAATCGCCGCTTCCGGATCTGCATACCAACCCTGAAATATGGGATTTCCTGACTGCTTAATCGTTTTAGTACTTTGAGCAAAAGAACTAAGTCCTGCTAAAAGTAAAAGAGATGAGAATATGTATTTCATGTGCACAATTTATGAAAAAATATGAATTATAAAATTGAATATGATTTTGGGAAAAGCAAAGATCTCGTTACCATCGGTTTCTTCAGCCCCGCTCGCCGTTTCTGCTCCGATGAAACCTGTGCAACAAGCAAGCATGCAAAAAAAAATAAATGCAGATGCTTAAATCGGGAGCATACACTTTGATCGGGTTTAAACTGCCAGTATGGTGCTGTCAAATTACAACCGTTAACCATAAACCTGACAGCGCTAAATAGCCCGAAATGCAGCGCAGCGAAATAAGGACTATGAGCAATGGTAGGACTACAGTACCAATGAAAATCTGCCTTTCATTTTCAAAAAAAATCCCTGTCTGAATAAACAAACAGGGATAATTTAAAATGAGATTCGACTTATTTACTTAGTTCTGCAAAATATTTATGGAACAAAGGCAAAGTTTCAATTCCTTTATAGTAATTGTAGATGTCGTATTTCTCGTTTGGTGAATGCAAGGCATCGCTATCTAATCCAAAGCCAAAAAGGACAGATTTGATACCCAAAACATCTTCGAATAAGGCTACGATTGGAATGCTTCCTCCTCCACGTGTTGGAATGGCTTTTTTACCGAAACTATCTTCAATCGCTTTTTCTGCAGCCTGATAGGCAATACTATCGGTTGGGGTAACCACCGGTTCGCCACCGTGATGAGGCGTTACTTTTACCTTTACATTTTTAGGGGCAATGCTTTCAAAATGTTTGGTAAAAATTTCTGAGATTTCCTCAGAACTTTGATTTGGCACCAAACGCATCGAAATTTTCGCATTCGCTTTGCTTGGCAACACGGTTTTAGCGCCTTCACCAATATAACCACTCCAAATTCCGTTAACCTCCAAAGTCGGGCGGGTTCCTGTACGCTCTAAAGTAGAGTAACCTTTTTCACCCCAAACCTCATCAATAGCTAAATCTTCCTTATATTCAGTTTCATCATAAGGAGCAGCATTTAAAGCTTTCTTCTCTTCATCACTCAATTCTACCACTTTATCGTAAAATGCAGGAATGGTAATGTGGTTATTTTCATCGTGTAGCGAAGCAATCATTTTGCACAATATTGTAGCCGGGTTAGCCACTGCGCCGCCATAAACACCCGAATGTAAATCGCGGTTCGGACCAACAACTTCCACTTCCATATATGCTAAACCACGTAAACCCGTTTCTATTGAAGGATGCTCCATGCTGATCATCGAAGTATCAGAAATTAAAACCACATCGGCTTTTAAACGTTCTGCATTGTCTTTAACAAAAATACCAAGATTTGCCGAACCAACTTCCTCCTCGCCTTCTATCATAAACTTAACGTTACAGGCCAAAGTATTGGTTTGCATCATCAATTCGAACGCCTTCACATGCATGTAAAACTGGCCCTTATCATCACAGGCACCACGGGCGTAGATTTTTCCATCGCGTACGGTCGGCTCAAATGGTGGTGTATGCCATAATTCCAGGGGATCTGCAGGTTGCACATCGTAGTGACCATAAATTAAAACGGTTGGTAAAGCACTGTCTATTATTTTCTCACCGTAAACAATTGGATAACCAGCGGTTGGACATATTTCAACGTGATCCGCACCGGCATCTTTTAGTTTTTGCGCCACATAGTCAGCTGTTTTTAAAACATCAGCTTTATTTTTTGGGTCGGCACTCACTGATGGAAAACGCAATAGTTCGAACAACTCGTCTAAAAAGCGTTGTTTGTGCGTTTCTACGTAATTTTTAATCTCTTGCATAACAAAATGAATTTGAGCAAATATATGATTTTACCATAAAAGCCCTTGATTTATCGTTTGTATTTTACTTTTAGAAGGTGTGTTTTTTGAGGAAGAAATTAGTTGATATCACTTAAATTTGACAAGACACTTAGTTTGTTAAGTAATTGTTGTTTTTAAATAAAATTCAACTTTACGAAATATTTTTTAAACCATTTTTTCGTAAATTGCACTTTTAAAATTATCCAAAAAGCCAAGAAATGATTCTTCACAATGAAAATTAGCATAAAGTTCAGTACTTTTTTAGTATTGCTATTTTCCATCAGCATTTCTGGTTTTACGCAAACAACAAGCCCACCTCGGGTAAGTTGCCCTGAAGCAGCTCAGTTTTACGCTAGAGACAGTATTAACATTGTAACTTTTGGTGCAAGTACAGTTGAAGGGGTTAATGGAGCTGGTTTTCAAACTATGCTGAGAAATAACTTTTTGAATTGCTATCAAAACAAAGTTGTTGATATTACCAACCACGGTATCGGCGGTCAGACTACTTTTCAAGGCTTGTTACGAATAGATAATGCGATAAAAGACCGAACAGGTTTTATTGTAATTTCGATGGGCATTAATGATGCGTTGGCAATGGTTAACGGTAAAGGAAGCGTGGCCGAAACGGAGGCCAACATGCGTTCTTTGATTAGCATCAGTTTAAAGCAAAACCTGGTTCCAATTCTTTGTACACTACAAAATGTAGACGATAGAAACAGCGCTCCGCTGGCTCAGGCAAACGTAAACGTCAGGGCTCTAAATGTTGTTTATAGGCGTTTGGCCATTGAATATAAAATATATTTAGCAGATGTAAATGCAGCGATGCGGAGAGATTTCACCTTGTATCAGGATGCTTTTCATCCAAACGCCAGAGGTTATAGATTAATCAGCTATGTCATTTTCGATGCCATTAACAAAGCGATTTTTGATAAGTTTTTAATGTTTGTGGTTTCACAAAACTATCCAAATCCAGCCGGAACACAAACTTACCTTGATGTGGTTTTGCCAGAAACAGATAAACTTACCATACAGGTTTATGATATGATGGGCAGGTTGGTAAAAACTGTTTTGAATGAATATATTAATACTGGTAAGCATACTCTGGAAATAAATACCTCTACTTTTGTACCGGGGATCTATTTTTTCAAACTCACTTCCGATTCAGGGCAGTACAATGCCGCAAAAAAGTTTATCGTAGCGAGGTAACAAAAGATTACTGCTTTAGTCTTAAAACAGATTAATTAGTTTTATATCTTTAAAAATGCCTACTGACACTTTTACAAACGAAGCAATTGATATTAATTCGTTACCGAAATACGAAGAAATTTCTCTGAAAAAACCCCACTCCAATTATTGGAAAATCATTTGCATTAATTTAATCCTCACTTTTCTAGTTATTGGCATTACTGCTGTTTTACTATTTTTTTTTAATGAGAAAATACAGCCACATGCCTTAATCATTGTTGGCATTTATGTAGTAGTTACCATTGTTACCGTTTTGCTTTTCTATGTTAGTTTTAAGAAACGTGGATATGCCATCAGAACCAAGGATGTAATTTATAAGAGTGGCATCATTGCCGAATCAACTACGATTGTGCCGCTAGACAGGATTCAGCATATCGAACTGAATGAAGGTTTTTTTTCAAGAATGTTTAATTTGGGTTCGCTGCAAATATTTACTGCAAGCGGCCAAACAGGTCACCTCCACATTGCGGGCATACCAATTGATGAAGCAAAGAGCATAAGAGATTTGCTATTGAATAAACTCGAGTTGCTTGAGACACCTGAAATTGAAACTAAACTGAAAGTTAATGAATAGCGATTTCAGTAAACCCCAACGAGAGTCTGCTTTCGGAATAATCGTAATGGCAGCCCATACTGCTTTTAAAATTGGTAAGGCAACATTTTTCCTGGTTATTTATGCCTTTGTAAAAATGAGTGCAGCCTACACCGCATATGTACTTCTTGGTGTTGGTGTAATTATTTTGCTTTGTGTAGTCTTTTCTTATTTATGGTATCTAAACTTTACTTTTTTTCTAGATAAGGAAAAGCAGGAATTCGTAGTTAACAAGGGAATTTTAAATCGCGATCAGGTAATTGTTCAGTTAGACAAGATTCAGCAGGTTAATATCAACCAAAATATCTTGCAGAAAATGATTGGCGTTTATGGCCTCAAAATAGATACCGCCGGGGCAAGTGGAGAAGAAGTAAGTATCAAAGCCATTGACGAAGTTTCTGCTTATAATTTAAAGGAGCATTTATTAAAAGGCAAAACTGAAGCTACCGAACACGCCAATATATTAACAAATGAGCTACCAATAATCGATGAGATTCCGTTTTTGAGGGTAAGTACCTGGACACTGTTTAAGGTTGGGCTAACCTCCAATTATGGGCAAAGTTTAACTGTAATCCTCGTCTTCTTTATGTATACCGTTCAGGAAGCACGGCATATTATGGACATTTTCGGGCTTGATAAAGGAGCTGTGCAAAGCACTGTTTTAGGTTTGGCCACCTTATTTTCTGTTGCAGTAATTGTGGTTATTTTTTTGATTGTGCTATTGTCAATCAACCTCATCAGAACTTTTTATCGGTATTTCCAACTGGAGGTGAGTCAGCATAAAAATTCCCTGCTGTTATCGTCTGGCCTGATTGCGAAAAAAAATACCTTAATTAACCCTACTAAAGTTCAGATTACGAAACATAGCCAAAATTACTTTCAAAAGAAACTTAATCTCCTCAACATCAGTTTAAAACAGGCGCATTTTGGCGAAAGTAAAAAGGGTAAAGAAATGCAGGGCAATACGCTCGAAATTGTGGGATGTGATACTTTTGAAAGGGATGAACTATTGAAGATGATACTTGGACAGGTTCCAACTATAGGGAAAACTTTCGTTCCCGATTGGCGCTTTTTGAATTTGCCTATTTTCTTTAAACTGATCTTACCAGTGACGATCTTTATGCTTGTTGCTTTTAATGTTCCAGAAGTGAAACCCTTTCTGGGCTTCGCAGCAGCCTATTTCATTGTCGGAATTCTGATGATTTACATCAGTTACCGAAGGCACCGGATCTCCGTAAATCAGCAGTTTATTATCAAGAAAAGTGGAATTTGGGATATTTCAAATGAAGTAATCGTTCCACACAAAATCCAGGCAATTACGGCTTCACAATATCCATGGCACAAAAGCGTAGATGTGGGACATTTGTGCCTACATACTGCAGCTGGACAAATTCATTTCAAATATGGGAATTACAGCGAGATCAAAACTTTAGTGAACTATTGGCTTTACCAGGTGGAGAGTGGGAATGAAAATTGGATGTAATGGCTTGAAGGTTGTTGCAACAGATCAGTTAGGTTAACCCCATTCTTTTTTTGCGGAAATCATCTTTAGTCTGCAAGCCTAAAAAGATTCAAAATACTGAAATAGGTGGCAAATTTTTCCCGCAGATAACACAGATTTTCGCAGATTTTCCTACCAAAACTATTTAGACATCTGCGGGATAAATTATAGCGTCATTATACCTTTAATATTTGCTGTCTGTTTATAAATCGCAATTACTTCATCAGCATTTTGCATCTGTTTCTTTACTGTTATCGAAACATATTTGCCTGTTTTAGAAGGTTGTTCTAAAAATTCATCATTTGGCAAAACAGCACGAAGATCTTGGATTTTCTCTACACCGCCCGTCAAGATAAATTTAAAGTTGTAGATGCCTGGAAACTTTTCTACACTTTCCAGCTTCTCTTTTAAGTTAGCGTAAATATCTGTACTGTTTCCCTCTGGGATATTAGTGAATTCTATGTCCTTGTTTATTTTTTTCTCTTCCATAACTTAAACATATCAAATTTTATTCCCAAATGGATAAGGTGAAATTTTGGCAGAAAAAAATCAGTGATTGCTAATTTACGAACTAATTTAGCCAGTTAGATTTCCTTCAACATAGATTGCAGTTCTCCTATTCGTGATTTGATTAGTGATCATCATTGGGAAGTTTATATTATACTCGACTTTTGCTTTTCAAAAAAAACGGGCCTCTATTTCTCCACAAATTCAATAAAAAACTTTTGAATTGTTATTTTTGAACCTCAAAAAAACAGGAGCCGATTTGGACTATTTAGAAGGATTAAACCCACAACAAAGAGCAGCAGTAGAGAATACAAAAGGACCGGTAATGATTGTTGCAGGTGCTGGTTCGGGCAAAACCCGTGTAATTACTTATCGCGTTGCACACCTCATTCAAACAGGAACCGACCCTTTTAATATTCTGGTTTTAACCTTTACCAACAAAGCGAGTAAAGATATGCGTGAGCGTATTTCAAAAGTGGTTGGTGCTGAGGCTAAAAACATTTGGATGGGTACTTTTCACTCTGTTTTCGCGAAGATTTTACGGGTAGAGGCAGAGAAAATTGGTTATCCAAACAACTTTACTATTTACGATACCGATGATAGTAAGAGTGTTATCCGTGCCATTTTAAAGGAAATGCAGTTAGACGATAAGTTATACGCCGCAAACTTTGTTTTTGGACGTATCTCTTCGGCAAAAAATAATCTTATTTCCTGGGGTGAATATCAGTCAAACGATCAGATTCAGGCGGAAGACATTCAAAATAAGCGTCCTTTAATTGGCCAGATCTATGAGCAGTATGCAAAACGCTGTTTCAGGGCTGGTGCTATGGATTTTGATGACTTACTATTTAAAACCAATATTCTGTTAAAAGAACACCCTGAGGTGTTGAATAAATATCAACAAAAATTCAGGTATTTAATGGTGGATGAGTATCAGGATACCAATTTTTCGCAATATACCATTGTGAAAAAACTGGCCGCTGCTTACCAGAACATTTGCGTGGTTGGTGATGATGCACAAAGTATCTACGCCTTTCGTGGAGCCAACATTCAAAACATCTTAAACTTCGAACGCGATTATCCCGATTTAAAGGTTTACAAACTGGAACAGAACTACCGCTCTACCCAAAATATTGTTGATGCCGCCAGTAGCATTATCGCCAACAACAAAAATCAGCTGGAAAAAAACGTCTTCTCAGAAAATGTAGAGGGCGATAGAATTAAGGTTTCCCGTGCTTTTACCGATAATGAAGAGGGTAAATTGGTAGCTGAATCAATTATTCAGGAACGCGGTTTGAAAGGTTATCAATACCACGATTTTGCCATTCTGTACCGTACCAATGCGCAAAGCAGAGCAATGGAGGAAGGCTTGCGCAAGCTGAATGTTCCTTATAAAATATATGGTGGTACTTCTTTTTATCAACGTAAAGAGATTAAGGATTTAATTGCTTACTTCCGTTTAACTTTTAATCCGAAGGATGAAGAAGCCATTAAAAGGGTAATTAATTATCCTAAACGTGGAATTGGAGATACGTCCATCGATAAAATCATCGTAGCTGCAGATCAAAATAATATCACCATGTGGGATGTAATTTCAAATGCGCATCAATACGTTGACGGTCGATTGGCTAACCAGCTGAACGACTTTTCGATGATGGTTCAGAGCTTTCAGGCAGAGGCTAAAAAGCTTGATGCTTACGATTCAGCTTTGTTTATTGCACAACACGCAGGCATATTGAAGGAACTTTATACCGATGATAGCGTTGAAGGTAGAGCAAGATACGAAAACATTCAGGAGTTATTAAATGGTATAAAAGAGTTTGCGGAGCGTGAAGATATCGAAGAAAAAGGCCTGGATATTTTTATGCAGGATGTAGCGCTTTTAACCAATGATGATAAGGACGGCGACAAAAACAAGGATACGGTTTCGTTGATGACGATTCACTCTGCCAAAGGTTTGGAGTTTAAAAACGTATTTATTGTCGGCCTGGAGGAGAACCTTTTTCCATCGCAAATGTCGGTTAATTCCCGTTCCGATTTGGAAGAAGAACGCCGTTTATTTTATGTGGCCATTACACGTGCTGAAATTAAGCTAACCATAACTTACGCTACTTCTCGTTACCGTTGGGGAACATTAACTAACTGTGAACCAAGCCGTTTTATCAACGAAATTAATCCCAGATTTTTAGAGTTGGATGTGAAACCTGCTAAAAGCAACGTTTTTGAAGGCAACTTTGATGATGAACGCAAAACCTGGACTTCTCAACCTCGTGATTTCTTTAGCAAACCAAAACCTGCGAGCACTACTTCTGCCCCATCGCCTCGTCCGAAAACAACTTCGCTATTGGCAAAAGCACACGTTCCAACCCCTGGTTTTGCCCCTTCACAACCACACGAATTTCAAGGTGGCATGGAAGTAGAACACGAAAAATTTGGCTTTGGAAAGATTATTAGTCTGGAAGGAAATTTACCCGATGTAAAAGCGACGGTATTTTTCCAGGGTTTAGGCAACAAGCAGTTGTTATTGAAATTTGCTAAATTGATGATTGTGAAAAATTGATATTGTATAAGGCCTAGTTGCCTTACACAATATCAATACAACCCATTTAAGCCGGCACTATGCCAAAATATACTTTGTAATTTGCATTGTGGCCGCGAAGGTTATTGGTAGAAAACTTGTAACCTACATTTTTATAATTTGAATTGTTGGTTCGTCTGGCCAGGAGGATAAGGTCTTTACCGGTGAGTACAATCCTTTCGCTTCCAATCTTATCATCGCCAAAACCAAATAAATTATTTACCGCTTTGGCCACCTCGGGAATAAATTTTTGAATCAAGGGGCCAACCACCGCTGCAATTGCACCGCCAACAACAGGAATAAGTCCCAAAGCGGCAGTTCCTAAACCATGTGCTGCTGTCATAGCGGCCTGAATTTCCTTTCTAAATTTTTCAGGATCACCATGATCATTCTCCATTAACGTGATTTCAAGAATCAAACCATTGGGTTTGCCTCTGTAAATTTCAATCAAGTCAGGTCTTGATGTATCAGAATCTACACTGCTGTAGGTTTGCGATCTAAAGGCGGCACCAGAAAATGGTGAGACTACTCCCATCAATACATATGGCTCATCTGCACCAGATGTTTCGCCTGTTTCTCTCAAACAAACCAAGCCGGTATAGTGGAGCACAACATCATTTAAATCCAATGCACCGGTATCTGGCCACCAGTAAATACCGCCGCGTTGAAAGGAATTAACCCTTCCACCATCTGGAAAGTTACTTTCATCTGAGGTTGGATAACCTAAATACGATCTTTCCCAACCCAATTCTGCCCATCTCCTGCGAATGTCGCCCCAAATTGCTTGAGCTCCAGTCTGTGGCGACCATATGATGGTGGCTTGATCGCCGTTGAAGTGATTAAATCGCCCTGTTCCATCCCAGCAAGGCGATTCATCGGTATTGGGTATGCCCCAATTTACGCCACCTAAAGCAACCCACTTTTGGTAAATGGCACCATGGATTTCCAATACCGATCTAGTATTGCTATTGTAACAAACACAGGCCAATTCGCCGTACCAGGCAATCCCATCTTTCCTTAAAAGCTGACCAAGAAATTTGCTTCCACCCAGTTCATCGAAGCGCTTTTTTAACTTCGACTCAATACTTGAGATTACCGCGGTTTCTAGTTTCTTAGGAAACTTGTAACCTTTTAAAGCTTCTACAGAAACTTTTAATGATGATAAATTTGACATAACATTTATAGTTTAAATAAGAGGTAAGATAATTCTTTAACTACATCACTTAAATCGATTAAGCTGATACGAAGTTGTAATTTTAAACAGCTGTTAATCAGATAAATGAGCAAATAACGGTTACTGCCTAGCGAATTGCCAGTATCAATGAGTAAGAATTTGATATTGGTGTTAAGAATTGACTGATGTGTTGTAATTTATTTATTTCGTGGACAACAAACACTTGAAAAACCCCAAAATTTCCTTAATATTGGCTTCCGTTCTCTCGTTGAAACACCATGCAACTCACCCGATTAGAAATTAAAGGATTTAAAAGCTTTGGCGACAAGGTGACCATCAATTTTAATGAAGGTGTTACAGCAATTGTTGGCCCGAACGGTTGTGGAAAATCGAATGTAATTGATGCCATGAGATGGGTGCTTGGTGAGCAAAGTACAAAAGCCTTGCGTTCTGAGAAGATGGAAAACATCATCTTTAATGGCACAAAAAACCGTAAACAAGCCCAATTAGCAGAGGTCTCCTTAAGCTTTGATAATACCAAAAACATTCTCCCGACAGCTTACTCTCAGGTTACAGTAACCCGTAAACTCTATCGGAATGGCGATAGCGAATACCGTTTGAATGATGTTCAATGCCGTTTGAAAGACATTACCGACCTATTTCTAGACACCGGAATTGGCTCTGATAGTTACTCCATTATCGAACTTAAAATGGTCGATGAAATTATCACAAATAAAGAACATAGCCGACGATCTTTGTTTGAGGAAGCCTCAGGAATATCGAAATACAAACTCCGCAAGAAACAAACTTTCAGTAAATTAAAAGACACTGAAGCCGACCTTGAGCGTGTGGAAGATTTGCTTTTTGAAATCGAAAAAAACTTAAAAACCCTCGAAAATCAAGCTCGTAAAGCCGAACGCTACTATAAATTAAAGGAGCAATATCGTGAGTTAAGTGTTCAATTGGCCACCCATCGAATTGCCTTTTTCCGTACTGATTTAAATGCTTTGGAGAGCCAGGAGCGAAACCAGCAGGTGCTAAGAACTGAACTCAGCACCAAAATCGATACTCATGAAGCTGAACTGCAAAAGCTCAAACTGGGCAGTATAAGTCAAGAAAAAAACCTTTCCATTCAGCAAAAAGCAACTAACGAACTGGTTTCAAAAATTCGTGCTTACGAAAGCGAGAAGAAAGTAAAAAATGAACAAATGCGTTTTTTGCAAGAAAAAGAAACGCGTTTGTCGGGGGAGCTGGAGAAAGATAAAAACCAGGTTAACCACATCAAATACAATATCAAGCGTTTAAATGAAGAAGTTTTAACTGAAACAGAAGTTTTCAACAAACTAGAATCTGACTTAAAGCTTCTAAAATCTTCTCTGGATACGCTTCGCGAACAACAGCAGACAGAAAAAAACAGAGTTGATAACCTGATAAAATCCGTTAATGAATTACAAAACCAGGTTTATCAATCGCAAAAGGAGATAGACATTTTAAACATCCAAAAGGATGCTCTGGTACAGGAAACCAACAGAAATGTTGATGATACTGAAACGAAAACATCAGAACTGAAAGCTTTTGATCACGCTTTGGCTGAATTGGATATTCAGGTTACGGAAAAGCAAAGCCAGATTAAACAGCTAAAAGAGGCTGAAGAAATCTTAAAGGAAAAATTAGCTCAATCGGAAATTAACTTAAGCACTAACAAGGAAAAACTTACCGCCGAAAACCGTAAGAAAGATGCCAAGCAGAATGAATACAACCTTACAAAATCGCTTGTAGATAGCCTGGAGGGCTTTCCAGAGTCTATCCGTTTCCTAAAAAAGAATAATGCTTTTGCAAAAAGTGCTTTGCTCCTATCAGATATTTTATTCTGTAACGAGGACTACCGGATTGCAATCGAAAATTATCTGGAACCGGTAATGAACCATTATGTGGTTGATCAATATTCCGATGCCGTTCACGCAATTAACCTTTTAACGGATGCCAGTCGTGGGCGGGCGAACTTTTTCATTTTGGAAAATATCCCTAATAAAAACCCAACGTTGAATACATATGAAGGCTTAATTTCAGCCCTATCTGTTATCGAAGTAGATAAAAAGTACCAGCATCTCTGCAACTTACTTTTGCAAAATGTATATATCGCTGTTGAAGAGCAGGAAAATCTTTTCAGAACCAAATCAACCGAAACCGCAACCATTCTGGCAAAAAATGGAAAATATGCGCAGACGAAGTTCACTTTGGCAGGTGGTTCAGTAGGATTGTTTGAGGGTAAAAGAATCGGTCGTGCTAAAAACCTGGAGAATTTAGCAAAGGAAATTAAAGCCTCAGAATCGCTAGTCAATCAATACAATGCGGCAATTACCGCTGAAACTGATAATATTTTTAATCTAAAAGAAGCATCAAAAGTAAACCAGATTAATGCTTTGCAACAAGAGCTGAATCGTTTCATTAACGAACAAATTTCTGTTCAAACCAGACGCGACCAGTACCAGGAATTTATTACAACCAGTGAAAATCGCAAAACCGATATCGCCCAGAAAATCGTTTCCATAGAGAAATCTCTATCGGAAAAATTGCCTGCTTTGGTTGATTTACAGAAAAAGCAGCAGCAAGACCATTTGAATCTTCAGGAACAACAAATCAATTATCAGGAGCTGGCCGACCAGGTAAATGACTCAGCTGGTAAGTATAACCAGGACAATATCCGCTTCCATCAACAACAAAACAAACTATCGAGCCTGGAGAAAGATTTAGATTATCGGTTTGTACAGGAAGAAGCATTGAATAAGCGCATTGCCCAAAATGACAAAGAACTTCAGGAAACTTTAACGCAAATTACAGCAACTTTACAACATACCGATTTGAGCGATGACACGCTTTTGGAAATGTATCAACTGCGTGAAGAAATGGAAAAAGGCCTTGCTGATGTTGAAAAAGAGTACTTCGAAAGCAAAGGCAATATTAATGAGCTGGAGAATAACCTGACCAATATTCGCAAGAGCCGGGAGGAAACGGATTTCCTTTTAACCGAGATAAAGGATAAAAAAAATACACTTAAAATCGACCTGAACTCCCTAAAAGAGCGATTAGCAGTAGAATTCAATATCGACATTAACGATCTTCTTGATACGGAAAGCGAAGTAGAAGCATCTGAAAGTGAGTTTGAAATTCGTCAGAAAGTAGAAAAAATGAAGCGCCAACTGGATGAGTTTGGCGCCATTAACTCCATGGCGATGGAAGCCTTTAAGGAAATGGAAGAGCGGTATACCTTTATTCAAAATCAGAAAAAAGATCTCAACGCAGCGAAAACCGATCTTTTGCAAACCATAAAAGAGATTGATGATACTGCAAAAGAAAAATTTATGCAGGCTTTTACACAGGCACGGGAACATTTCATTGTGGTTTTCCGGTCTCTTTTTAACGAGGAAGACAGCTGTGATTTGATCTTATCTGATGTCAACAATCCTTTAGATGCAGATATCGACATCGTTGCGAGGCCCAAGGGTAAAAGACCGCTATCGATCAACCAGTTATCTGGAGGTGAAAAAACACTTACTGCCACTGCTTTACTGTTTTCGCTTTACCTTTTGAAACCTGCTCCATTCTGTATTTTCGATGAGGTTGATGCCCCATTGGACGATACCAACATCGATAAGTTTAACAATATTATTAGAAAATTTTCCGATCAATCACAGTTTATTATAGTATCTCATAACAAAAGAACTATTGCCAGTACCGACATTATTTATGGCGTTACGATGGTAGAACAAGGTGTTTCTAGAGTTGTAGCGGTTGATTTAAGAGAAGTTGCAGCTTAAGCTGAGAGCTTAGTGGCTAAAGCAGAATACTAATATCTAAAAATGCTTTCTAGAACATTATTAAATTGAAGACGATAATGTAACTGTTGCCATGCTGAGGAGGTAATTTATTTCACAAAAATCAATATAAATGACTTTAAGAACGGTCGCCATTGTCTGACTGCGGCAGGCAGGCAATGACGGAAAGTTAAAACCGTCAATAGTAGGCACGAAGCATCTGCAAACCACAACTCCACAACAGCATAAAAATATATTTCCATTTCAATGTCTCAATAATTAATATCTTTAAACATAATTTAATCATCACGTCATTGCGAAGCATGAAGCAATCTCCTTCTTTAATTTCTAATTAAGTTTTAGGATTGCTTCGTGCCTCGCAATGACGAAAAAAAAAACATGAAAATCCTTTATATTATCCCCTTAGCCATGATGCTAAGTTGCTGTTCATCAGTTAAAAATCAAACTTCCGCCAGCTCAGGCAAACTAGATAACCAACTTTTAAAAGATGTGGAGGTTTTATCTTCAGACGCCTATCAGGGGAGAAAAACCGGCACAAAAGGTGCTGAAATGGCAAGAGCTTACATTATTGAGCGTTTTCAAAAACTTGGTCTAAAATCTTATCCTCAAAATGTTAACTACGCACAAGAGTTTACATTTAATGCCAGAGGTGGAGCAAAAGTAAACGGCACAAATATCATTGGCTACATTCCTGGCAAAGGAACAGATGTGATTGTAGTTTCAGCTCATTATGACCACCTGGGAGTCGTTAAGGATCAGGTATTTAATGGTGCCGATGACAATGCATCGGGTACGGCAGGCTTACTTAAAATTGCTGCCTACTTTGCTAAGAACAAGCCTAACAATACGATCATCTTCGCCTCATTTGATGCAGAAGAAATGGGTTTACAGGGCGCAAAAGCATTTGTGGCTAACCCTCCTGTAAATATCAATACCATCGCAGTAAACATAAATATGGATATGATTAGCCATAGCGACAAAGGTGAACTGTACATAGCTGGTACATTCAAATATCCAGAGTTAAAGAAATATATTGATACCAACAGAAAAGAAATCAAAGTTATTTTAGGTCATGATGACCCCAAAATGGGGCATGATGATTGGACAAACCAAAGCGACCAAGGAGCATTCAATGCTAAAAATATTCCTTTCTTATATTTTGGCGTTGAAGACCATAAAGATTATCATAAAGAAACAGATGAGTATTCTACAATCACTAAACCATTTTTTAGCGATGCCGCGAATGCTGTTCTAGAGGTTGTTAAAGCAGTAGATAAACAAACTGGTTTGCAAAAATCATTAAAAGACAAAATGAGGATGATGGATAATCCGCAGAAGGTAAATAAGTTTTAGCTACTGCGGAACGTACACCACATACTTAGTTTCAAAAAAATCTTCCTCAAAAAATTCTGAAAGCGGATATAATTCTGCTTTCAGCTTTGATTCTTTTATTTCTTCCTCTAAATCGCCACCTTTCAAATATAAAATACCATTTGGAATGGCATTAATGGCGTCTTTTTTGAATTTACCTTGAATCCAAGGATAAAATTCGCCTAAACGAGTTACTGCTCTGGAGACAACAAAGTTGAATTTTTCTTTAACCTGTTCTGCCCTTAAATGATCGGCTTTTAAATTATTCAATCCCAAAGCAGTAGCCACTTCCTTAACCACTTTTATTTTTTTTCCAATTGAATCGACCAATTGAAACTGGGTCTCTGGAAACAAAATAGCTAATGGGATGCCAGGAAAACCTCCGCCTGTACCCACATCTAAAACCGATTCTCCGGCTTTGAAAGTGCATATCTTGGCTATTCCAAGCGAATGCAAAACATGGCGTTCATATAATTCTTCAATGTCTTTTCTGGAAATTACATTGATTTGAGCATTCCAAAAAACGTATAATTCAAACAGTTGCGCAAACTGATCGATTTGTTGCGCAGTTAAATCGGGAAAATATTTTAGAATGATATCAGGTTTTACATCAGCCATGGGGTAATTCTTAAAGGGTTTTCACTTACTTCCAATTCACTTTTTTCTTCCCAAATAGGGCAAGAAATCCGTTAAGGGTTAAAAAGAAAAACAAAAGTATATCTAAAATTGGGAACCACCAACGTAAATCGCCATAGTTTAAACGTTTCAACAATTTCGGATAGACGAAACACCTGATCACGATGCTCAGCAGCAAGATTCCACCAGCAATGTACTGGGCTTCCCGGCTTAAAAACATACATCCTGAAAAGAATCCATAAAATAGAAATTGGATAATGATCTGCAGACTTAAAATGAATTTATGTTTCGGCTTATACATTTTACCCGCACCGAAATGACGCTTTTTTTGGCGCAGATAGCCGGCCCAGGTATGGTTCGGCTCACTCCAAACATGACTTTCTTGATTTAATCTAATTTCGGTATTGTGCTTGTTGGCATGTGCGTTAACAAATAAATCATCATCACCCGAAGGGATATGCATGTGAGCGGCAAAACCTTTGTGCTTAAAAAAAAGCGATTTTTTATAGGCCATGTTTCTACCTACTCCCATGTAAGGCATCCCTTTTATAGCAAAACCCAGAAAATTTACCGCTGTAAAAAAGGTTTCAAAACGAATTAAGGCATTTAATAGGCCTCTTTGTTTTAAATAAGGTGAGTAGCCCAAAACAATTTCTACATTTTCATCGCTTGGCTGTTGCATATCCATTAACCAACTATCAGTAGCAGGTGTACAATCAGCATCAGTAAAAACCAACCAATCGTATTTTGCAGCTTTAATTCCCATGGTTACAGCAAACTTTTTACCCGCCAGAAATTTGTCATTATCTAAAATCTTCACCACTTTCAGATTAGCGTACTTTTTCTCCCAGGCCTCCAAAAATTCTTCTGTACCATCCCAAGAGCGGTCGTTAACCACCACAACTTCAAAATCCGGGTAATTCTGGTTGAGCACTGAAGGAAGATATTGTTCGAGATTTTTAATCTCATTTCTCGCACAGATGATTACACTTAATGGCTTCTGAGCTATTTTGGGTACTTCTTCAATACTGGTATTAGCGAGTTTCAAATGAACGAAAAGAACGTAATAAAGCTGTACCAGTAAGCAAAAAGCTAATAAAGACAGCAAAATAATTTCTAGCAGGGTTAATATCACGATGTTAAAATAAATAGGCGCAAATTTCACATTTTTAATCTGCAATACTCCTGATGTTGAAAAAAATAGGTCGCATAAACCCATAATTAAATTTAAGGGATTATTCTATCCATTAGCTTTAGGCACTAAACGCTAGAACATTACCTACAGGTGCGCTAAATTTGTTACTTTTGCAACCTATATGGAATTTACTTTACAGGCTAAAGATCCTTTATCAAAAGCCAGAGCAGGAACGGTTACAACCGCCCACGGAGAGATACAAACACCAATTTTTATGCCTGTTGGCACCGCAGGAACTGTGAAGGCTGTGCATCAACGAGAGCTAAAGGAAGATATTGAAGCTCAAATTATACTAGGAAATACCTACCATTTATATCTAAGACCAGGGTTGGATATTTTAGAAGGTGCTGGAGGTTTGCATAAATTTATAGGCTGGGATCGTCCGATTTTAACAGATAGCGGCGGTTATCAGGTATACTCGTTAAGTAAAGTTCGTAAGATAAAAGAAGAAGGCGTAACGTTTCATTCACACATTGATGGCTCAAAACATTTGTTTACACCAGAATATGCTATGGACATTCAGCGGACTATTGGCGCTGATATTATCATGGCATTCGATGAATGTACCCCATATCCCTGCGATTATACCTATGCGGCCGAATCAATTAAAATGACCCATCGCTGGTTGAAGCGATGCTGCACTCATTTTGATAATACAGACCCAAAATATGGCTTCGACCAAACGTTGTTCCCTATTGTACAAGGGTCGGTTTATAAAGATCTGCGGATAAAATCGGCAGAATTTATTGCCAGCATGAACCGTGAAGGGAACGCCATTGGCGGTTTATCTGTTGGAGAGCCTGCTGAGGAAATGTATGCCATGACGGAAGTGGTTTGCGATATATTACCTTACGAAAAACCCCGTTATTTAATGGGCGTTGGAACACCAATTAATATCCTGGAAAACATTGCGCTTGGTGTAGATATGTTCGATTGTGTAATGCCTACAAGAAATGCCCGTAACGGAATGCTTTTTACCCGAAATGGAATAATCAATATCAGAAATAAGAAGTGGGAAAATGATTTTTCTCCTTTAGATGCAGAAAGTGACTTACACGCCGACCAGGTGACCAGCAAGGCTTACCTCAGACATCTGGTTCATAGCAAAGAAATGCTTGGCGCACAAATTGCAACATTGCATAATTTACACTTCTATTTGTGGTTAGTGAAGCAAGCCCGAGAAAAAATAATTGCTGGCGAATTTTACGAATGGAAAAACAAAATGGTCAAAATTTTAGGCAATAAACTATAAAATGAGTCTAATAAAAGGGAGAATTAAAATTATCGATCAATATATTATTGGTAAATACCTGGGTACTTTCGTATATACCCTGGCTATTTTCGTGATCATTATTGTTGTTTTTGATTTATCTGAAAAGATGGATGATTTCATGAAAAGTGGGCTTAGCTTTTGGGGTGTACTCACCAAATACTACGCCGGCTCCATCCCTTTTTACGTCAACATGCTCTCGCCACTCATCAACTTTATTGCCGTAATTTTTTTTACTGCGAAGATGGCTGATCAAACTGAAATTGTTCCCATTTTAAGTGGCGGTGTAAGCTTTAATAGATTCTTGTTCCCTTATTTTGTATCGGCTACCATCATATTTTCAGCAAACTTGGTTTCTAATCTTTACATTTTACCTTATACCAACACTTTAAAAAACAGCTTCGAAAATACCTTTGTAAAACGAAACGACCCTTCAACCAAATCAAATATCCATATGAAACTGGATAACAGAACTTACATTTATATTGAGAGTTTCGATAATAAAACCAACTATGGATATCGCTTCACTCTGGATAATTTCAATGGAGATGTCATGGTAAAAAAAATCGTTGCAGATAACATCAAATGGGATTCGTTAAAGAGAAAATGGCAGTTGAGTAACTATTCTATCAGAAAAATTGATGGGCTGAAAGAAAGCATGATTTATGGAAGTGGTAAAGTAAAAGATACCATTTTAGACATGCGTCCTGATGATTTTTCTGCCTATGATAATGTGGTTCAAAATCTATCTACAAAGGAACTTTCAGAGAAGATCAGAAAGGAGAAAATTCGCGGAACTGGTATCATGAACGATCTCGAATTTGAGAAATTCAAACGCTATTTACATCCCTTATCTGCCTACATTTTAACGTTGATTGGTGTTGCTTTATCCTCCCGAAAAGTTCGCGGTGGAGTTGGAGTATCATTGGGAATAGGCATCTTTATTAGCTTTGCCTATATCGTGTTTAATCAATTCACACAAATGTTTTCTACAAAAGGTGGGTTGCCCCCATTTTTAGCAGTAATCTTACCTACAATCGTATTCGGTATGTTAGGCATTTACCTTCTCCGAAAAGCTCCAAAATAGAGATGGACATCAATAAAAAGAATTTAATTATTCTTCATTTAACGGTTTTAATTTGGGGCTTCACCGGAGTGCTGGGGAAAGTAATTTCGATAGATGCAGTACCGCTAGTTTGGTATCGTGTTTTGATTGGAACCTCAACTCTTTTCCTTTGGTTTATCGCTACTAAGAAGAATATAAAAATCACAAAACTGCAGTTTATACAGTTCTTTTTAACAGGCGGAATTGTAGCCATTCACTGGATATTTTTCTTTCATGCAATTAAGGTTTCTACCGTTTCGGTAACGCTGGTCTGCCTCTCCTCTTTTACATTATTCACAGCCATTTTAGAACCGCTGATCAAAAAACAATCCATTCAAATGGGTGATGTTCTAATCGGGTTACTAATAATTCTGGGGATTTATATGATCTTCAAATTCGAAGGCCAATATACTTTGGGGATTATTTTCGGACTTTTAGCAGCAGTCGCCTCGAGTCTTTTTTCTACCATAAATTCTACGCTCGTTCAAAAAAGTGAGCCTTCCATTATTGGGTTTTATGAATTGGTTGGTGGCTTATTTTGGATTACCATATACCGCATTTATGATGGTTCGTTCCAAAATATGAGCTTTAATTTAAGTGTAAATAACTGGATTTATATTGGCATTCTTGGTACACTTTGCACCTCCGTTGCCTATATTGCAGGCGTTTCAGTAATGAGAACTTTATCTGCTTTTCGCGTAGCGTTAGTAACCAATCTAGAACCCGTTTATGGCATCATACTCGCTTACTTTTTTTTTAAAGATAAAGAGCAAATGACTGGTGGTTTTTACATCGGAGCAATGATTATTTTAGGCGCTGTATTTCTTTATCCTGTTTATAAAAAGAGGTATAATAAAGGATAATTTAAATCTGGAATTTATACTATAATTTCCTCTTCAATTAGCTTGATCTCATGTGCGAATGAACTGCAAATTGTATGGAATTTGTTGGCAATTTTCGACAATGAAAATGAAGCAAATTAATACGATGAAACCGTATAAATTCACATCTCCATAGGACCAGACTTTGGTTAAATTCCCGACTCGACAACCAATAATTTTAACTGGAAAATTGCAAATTTTAAGTAAACATTATCAAGCATTCTAACAGTAAATTTCTCAAATAGGCACCTAAATTTTAATGGTGTGCTATTTAAATTTTTGCTGTCTATTTGAGCGTTAGTGCGAGCTGAAAGTGAATATTTAATAAAATTTCCCGCTTGTGATAGAAAGATAGATCACTTATTCAAAATTATCATAAACAACTCATAAACAGTAAATTAAGTCGAAAAAATGAGTTTTTCATTATAGCTTATATTTTTTTATTTATAGACGGATATTGCAAGGAATTGCAATTTAAAAAGGCAAATCAGGCATTTTTGATACCTAAATCTCACCTTAAAATATACATTTTGGAGAAAAGTTAAATCCGAAATACCGAAAAAAACGATTGATTTTCAAAGTATAAAAATTGTTAAATAATACTTTTTATAGATTCGAAAGAGCCTAGTACCCAAAACCGTTAAACTATATTCTCTTAAAAAAACTTTGGAAACGAGGTTCTCTCAAAGATATCAGCCGAGACGATTTAATGACATATTGTCATCGTACTTAAAATATGGAGTGTTTAGTTTAAACGATTTAACTTTTCCTACAAGCTACAATCACCAGATGACTTTAGCGATCATGAGGCAATTATGATGACAAAAAACCAGGTCTATCACTGAAAAATTGATAGGTAAAACCAAGATCCAAAGCAAAAAAAATGTCATCAAATGTTTCAGAATTTACTTAAAAATCGGTGTTAATTGAGCGCAGTTCACATCGAAAATTTCTATAAAAGTCGGAAAAAATAAATTCAAATCCGTAACACCCTTCGCAGCATTAAGTAAAAAATTTAAAGGAAAATCGATTAATAAGTGTACATTAATGGCAGATTTGGAAAGATTATAAAAATTATAAAATCATCCCACTAGATCTCAATTATTAATTAAATTGTTATATAAAAAGTGGCAACATCTAAATTTACTTAATTTACATATAATTTTCAAAATCAATAACTTATATATTTTTATATCAAGAAAAAATGCACAAAAATTAAAAGTCAAAAAACAATTAAAACTAAATATTTTAGCAATCACCTCAAATGCATTCAAATAACACAAACACTATACTATTTATCAAGCATTTAACTACTATTATATTAAGCTTTTTTTCACTATCCGTTTTTGGGCAGATTTTCAGCACAGCCCAGAACCCACTTAGTGTAAGATGGAACTATATCCAGTCTGGAGGCTTCAAAATTATCTATCCTCAACAACTGGAGAAAGACGCACAAAGAATGGCAAATACACTGCCCTTCATCTACCCTAAAATCGGTTTAGGCTTGAGGCAACAAAATACTTTCATCCCGCTGCTCTTACAGAACCGCGGAACCATAGCAAATGGCTTCGTTCAGCTGGGGCCGAAGAAGTCTGAATTTTACACCACACCACCACAATATTTTGATAGTCAAGATTGGCTGAATAACCTCGCAGTCCATGAACTTCGACACATTGCTCAGTTTGACAAGTTGACAGGATCACAAAGACGTCCCTTTCCAGAGCTAGTTTACTTCGCCTATTTCGGCGCCGGCTTACCAATCTGGTTTTTCGAGGGAGATGCCGTGGTGAATGAGACTGCACTCACCCAATCAGGACGAGGGAGGCAGCCCAATTGGATCATGCCTTTTCGGACATCGGTTTTAGAAGGCAAAAAATTCTCTTACAGCAAAGCTTATTTCGGATCTAACAAAGAGGTAACTCCAGGCTACTATCAAACCGGATACTTAATGGTTGCCGACATGAGAGAAAGGCATGGACAGTTCATTTCCGACAGCTTAATGGGCGACATCAGAAAAAGACCATTAAGGCTTTATCCTTTTTCGCAAAGCCTGAAAAAAATCACCGGAAAAAACACAAAAAAATATTTCCTTTCCACACAAGAAAAGCTAACCGAAAATTGGAAAAAACAGGATAAAGAAACTTCAAAAGATGAGTATGAAAATTTAAATAAAGAAACTTCACTGGCAACGAACTATTTTCTTCCAGTTCGTTTAAATAAAAACCAGAGTTTAGCGCTAAAAGAAAGCAAGCAAGATGCCCATTATTTTGTGATCATAAATGAAGATAAAAGTGAACGAAAATTATTTGGAATTGGTTACCAGGAACAGCCCTGGTTCAGTTACAAAAATAACGTTTTGGTTTGGGATGAAATTCGCTACGACCCCAGATACAAGCAGCGAAGTTACAGTGTAATTTGCTCATACAATTTTAACACGAAAAAATTCAAAAAGCTCAGCAGTCAAAGCCGACTCTTCTCCCCTAGCCTTTCAAGTGATGGCAAAAAAATAATCGCTGCAAAAGTTGAACTCAACAATCAGTTTAACCTTGTAGAAATTGATGCCTCATCTGGTGAGATCTTGAAAACTTACCCTAACACTGAAAACGAAATTTTACAAACACCGAGCTTCGACAAAACCGGAAAGCGAATTGCCTACATCAGCGTAAGCGAGAATGGAAAAAACTTATGGCTGCTAGAGGACGAGAAAAAAACGCAACTCATTTCTAACAGCAGACAACAACTCAGTCGGCCAATTTTTATCGGTGACAAAATTGTTTTCAACGCACACTTTAATGGCATCGATAACATCTACAGTATTGGTATCAATTCTAAAAAAATAAATGCTTTGAGCAATTCAAAATATGGCGCATTTAACGCGACCGAAACTGATCATGAAAAAATCATTTTTAACGATTATAATATCAACGGTTATGAAATTGCAGAGAAAGCAATAACCGAAAATCCAGTTGGAGAAAACACCTTTGTAGATTTCTCTTCAGCAGCAGAAAAGCAAGAACGTGCGGGTAATATTTTCGAAAATATTCCCGACAGCGTTTTCCAGAGCAAGCGCTTTCGTCAGGGCTCAAACCTGTTCAGTTTTCATAGTGTAATTCCCGTAATCGACAATGAATATGTTTTCGGCCTTGAGCTGCAGTCGAACAATTTGCTTAATACGATGGACTTCTACACCGGTGCAAAATACCATCGGGACTTAAAGCGTTTTGAGTATACGGCAGATATTAGCTATAAGGCGCTTTACCCTGTTTTTAGTGTTCTATATCGCAACCGACCAAAACGAACGTTCTATCGATCTAAAAACGCGATTCAGCAAGGAAATTGGAGAGAGAACTTCATCAAACTTAACGCATCGGTACCGCTATCATTTAATGCAAGGAATCAAAACTACTCTTTCACACTCAATGCGGCAACCAGTTTTACACAGCGATACCTTGCAGAGAATATGCCGACTAATTTCATTCGAGAGCTGAAATTTCCAATGGAATATAATTTTACCTTTAACCACAGTGTGCGAACCACCGAACGAGACATTGCGCCAAGATGGGCACAGATTTTAAGGGCAACTTATAACCACCAACCATTTGATAAAAATTTAACTGGCGAAATCCTTGCACTGGAAAGTTTCTTGTACTTCCCAGGCCTAGCGAAAAACCATTCTTTCCTGGCAAGTTTCAACTACCAAAAAGCAAGCGGTGCCAATCAGTATGCTACAGAAATTGCAACGGTTTACGGCTACAACAATATCCTCGCGAAAAGCAAATTGCAAAACAGCTTGCTTCTCAATTATCGTTTTCCATTTGCTTTTCCAGATTGGGAGCTGAGCTCTTTAGCCTATGTGCGAAATTTTAGAGCGGGTTTGTTTTGTCATTATGAAAACATTGGTGTAGACAGCAACATTGGCCAACCTAAAACCTATGGTGTAGAACTAAACAGTAGTTTAAATCTTTTAAGATATCAACCCGTTGTTGATGTTGGGGTGAGATTGGTTTTCGTTAACAAAATTTACAACCAAAACCCGATATTAGAATTTTCTTTCAATTATTCATTTTAAGTAAAGCAAAACATTTTCTTGTTAAGATTTTTCTTTCATCAGAATCAAAAAAAAGAGTATTTTCACCATACTTGAACAAAGAAGCAAACCAATAATACAATTTGTTGTTTATCAATCAGTTTTAACAAATACCAGACTTATGAGTGGAAAAACCATATTCATCATCATCCTTACGGCATTACTAACTGCTTTCTTATTCCTAAACAGTGATGAAGTAGCATTCAATTTCATTATTGTGGATGGTGTTTTTGTTTCTAAACTGATCGTGATCGGAGTTTGTGTAGTGATTGGTTTTATTATCGGCTTCGTCGCAGGCCGACCTAGAAAAACGGTGAGTAGTTACGATAATGAAATTGAGAAAAATCAGCCAGTAAGCAACAAAAAGGAATTAAGTGATGAGGACAGGGATTATATCAGTTAAAAGCAGAAGTTACCAAGATTTCAAGGATTGAATGATTTTAGGATTTGCAATGCTAGATCAATTTAATTGAAAGGATCAGAACTAAACTATTTTACTAGTTCTAGGTTTGTTAGGTTTGAAAATAATTTGCCGAGGAATTGTAATGGATTAAAAATTTGATGAATATTAGATCATCCCTATTTCTAGAAAGTACAATTTAATTCTACCAAAATGAAATATGGCGATTTAACGGGAAAAATCATCGGCTGTGCTATGAAAGTACATGGCACTTTGGGTTCGGGCTTTCAGGAAGTGATTTATCAACGAGCACTCTCTATAGAATTGCAAAAACAAAATTTAAGTTTTAGCAGAGAAATGGAAATGACCATCTTTTACGATAACATTCAGATTGGTATAAGAAGAGTAGATTTTTTTGTTGAAGATACGATCATGCTTGAACTCAAAGCAGTATCTGAATTAACTGATGCACACTTAAATCAAGCCATAAATTACTTAGAGGCTTACAATCTTCCTGTTGGTTTGCTTATAAATTTTGGTAGCAAGAGCTTGATTTTTAAAAGAGTGTATAACACCAATCATCCTGAAAACAAAAGACCAGTTTAATGAGATAAAGGCCCTTAGGATTTGACCTCGGAAACCAAATTCTTGAAATCCTTTAATCTTAAAAATCCTAGTCAAAGACTATTAGCCTAGCGCAATCATAATTTCGCCATAAAGCAATCCACTTCCGCCACCGTAATGCTGAACAATCTTCACATTAGGTTTGAGCTCTTTTATACGCTTTCTAAGCACCTGTTCACACTCAAGATCAATTCCGTTACCTAAAAGCACCAAATCAATATCCTGCGTTTCTAAAACAGACATGGCTTCCTGGTCTGTACAAACACAAATGCCTTTCCATTCAGGTCGGGCGTTAAGCAACCTGTTCATTACAATAGTAATTTCTGTGTCTCGACCGATATAAAGTATAGTAGTTTGCATCATATTTTCGTTAAATTTAAACGTAAAAAGTTGCGAGTAAGAGCTTTAGCCCTATCACTCGCAACTTTTAACACGTAACTGAATTATAATTCCATCGGAACATCCATTAATAACACTTCTGCGTCTGCAGAGTTTGCTTTGAAGCTGATGCTGTCCGTATCCCAAATCCCTAAACCATCTCTTTTGTTTAATGTTTGGCCGTTAATGGTAACTTCTCCATTAATCACAAAAGCGTACACACCGTTTCCAGCTTTTTTGATTTTGTATTCGGTTTCGAAGCCTTCATCAAATTTACCCAATGAGAACCAGGCATCTTGATGAATCCAAACTCCAGCATCATCTTGGTTTGGTGATAAAATCTGCTGAAAATTGTTGTGACGAGCTTCAACATCTAAAGTCTGCTGGTCGTAACGTGGCGTAACATTTTTCTTGTTAGGAAACAGCCAAATTTGTAATAAATTTAACTGTTCGTCTGCCAAAGCGTTAAATTCACTATGGCTAACCCCGGTTCCGGCGCTCATTACCTGAATTTCTCCACTTTTAATCACTGCCGAATTTCCCATGCTATCCTTGTGTGCAATGGCACCGGCTAGTGGAATCGTAATGATTTCCATATTATCGTGTGGATGAGTTCCAAAACCCATTCCACCATCAATCAAGTCATCATTTAAAACCCGCAAAACTCCAAAGTGCATTCTTTCAGGATTGTAGTAGTTAGCAAAACTGAATGAGTGGTGAGCATTTAACCAACCATGATTTGCATGGCCTCTGGTGTTTTCTTTGTGCAAAATAAACTGTGACATAAATTTCCTTTCTTGTTTATGATACAAATTTACTGCAGGTTTGAAACCTGTGCATTGATGTAGGGTAAGAAAGTTTGGGGTTTTGAGTGTCAAGCTAGCGGTTCGAAGTTAGGAGTCCTCCATATAGCTTTGTTGAAATTGATCACCGATAAGGACATGCAAGCTATCAAAACAAATGGGGCTATCGCAACCGACGCCCCACTGCACTTATTTTTCTAAAAATTGTAATTCGTAAATCTAAAATCGTAATTACGAAAGTGCCTCTTCAATATCTGCTAAAATATCATCAACATGCTCCAAACCGATTGACAAACGGATAGAGCCTTGCTCAATACCCACAATATTGCGTTCCTCTTCTGTAAGTTTGCTGTGCGTACTTGTTGCCGGGTGCGTAGCGATTGAACGTGTATCGGCCAAATTTGCAGAGATGGAGAACATTTTCAGGCCATCCATAAATTTGCGGGCGCCTTCAACGCCACCTTCAACCACAATAGTTACGATACCACCACCCTGCTTCATCTGCTTTTTAGCTATTTCATACTGAGGGTGAGAAGGAAGAAACGGATATTTAACTAATTTAATTTTTGGATGTTTTTCCAAATACTCAGCCACTTTTAAAGCACTCTCGCAGTGGCGGTCCATGCGAACAGCCAGCGTTTCTAAACTTTTAGATAAAATCCAGGCGTTAAATGGCGACAAAGCCGGGCCACTATGACGGGCAAATGCAACAACTTCAGTAATTAATTCCTTCGTACCTAAAACAATTCCGCCCAGCACTCTTCCTTGTCCATCGATGTATTTAGTAGCCGAGTGGATAGAAAGATGCGCACCTAATTTGATCGGCTGCTGCAAATATGGCGTTGCAAAGCAATTATCAACTACTAAAAGCTGATGATGTTTTTTGGCTAAATCGCCAAGGAAAGCTAAATCGATAATATCAATACCGGGATTTGATGGCGTTTCAACGAAAATCATTTTGGTATTCGGCTTAATCAAAGCTTCCCAATCTTCAGGCTTATCCAAATCGGCATAATCAAAAGTTACACCCCATTTAGAGAAAACATTGGTAAGTAGCTGATGTGTTGATCCAAAAACTGAGCGACTGGAAACGATATGGTCGCCGGCTTTTAAGAAGGCACCAAATGTGGTGAAAATAGCAGCCATACCCGTTGCAGTAGCAAAACCATCTTCAGCACCTTCTAACAAACACATCTTCTCTATAAACTCTGAGGTGTTTGGATTTGAATAACGGCTATACACATTGCCCTCTTTCTCGTTTGCAAATAAAGCCCGCATTTCTTCAGCATCATCAAACTTATAACTCGAAGTGAGATAAATTGGTGCAGAGTGTTCTTTGTGCGAACTGCGTTCGGTTTGAGTGCGTATAGCTATGGTTTCAAAATTTTCGGATTTCATTTTGTTTTGTGATATGAGTATTGAGATTGGTGATACGAGATTCCAGACCTTAAGCCATAAACCTTTTACCTTAAACCTTATTTATGTTGTATGTAAAATTAATTTTTGCGGAGCGACCTAAAATGTTCGATACGGAACAATATTTATCGAACGTCATAGCCAAAGCCCTTTCCACTTTTGCCGGATTTAAATCGCCTGATAAATCGAAGTGAATTTCAATTTCGTCGAAAATAGGCGGCATCTCTTCATCTTTTCTGGTGGCATTGATGGCGATTTTAATATCTTCAAGTGGTTCTTTCTGTTTGGTTAACACATTTACCATGTCTATTCCACTACAACCACCAAGTCCAACCAAAAGCATTTCCATAGGTCTGAAACCTTTGCCTTCACCACCAATAGCAACTTTCGCATCTAATTCGACGGTAAAACCGCTTTCATTTACTGCTTCGAAATTAAATTTTCCGCTTTTGCGGATCAGATTTATATTCATTTTGTAGTATCGAGTATTTAGTTTCAAGTATCAAGACGATTTTGCTTTAGTCTTTCATCCTTTACCTTTCAGCTCTTTTTAAATATTATAATAAACTAAATTGTCTTTTTCCAGTTCGGGCAATTTAACAGGTGCGTTAAAAATTGCAAAAACCGACGAACCGCTACCACTCATTAAAGCGAATGTTGCGCCTGCATCGTATAAACTGGTTTTTATTTGATGAATTTGGGGATATTTTGCGAATACCGATGGCTCGAAATCGTTGATAACCTTATTCTTCCATGTTGTTGGCGACAAATGTATGATTTCTTTTAAGTATTGCAAAGGCTTGTGAGGTTTTACAAGCGCATAAGCATCCGCTGTACTCACGTGTACAGGCGGTTTCACTAAAACTTTAAACCAGGCTGACAAATCTACTTCGCACTTTTCAAATTCATCCCCTTTGTTAAAGGCGTAAACAGGTGTGTTTTCGATAAAAAAGGCACAATCTGCACCAAGCTTACGGGCGTAATTCTCCATGTCTGTAACCGATAAGCCCAACTTGAACTTACCGTTTAATAATTTTATCAGGAAAGCGCAATCTGCTGAGCCGCCTCCCAAACCCGCACCGACGGGAATGTTTTTCAATAAATTAATCTGCTGCGCAGGAATATCAAAATCTTGTTTAACGAGATGGTAAGCTTTTATACACAGATTATCATTGGCATCACCAGGAATATCGATGCCATGAATTTTGCAGGAGGTGAAATCAGCATCGGTAATTTCAACGGAATCTTTGATATTAATAGGATAAAAAACGGTTTCGAGGTTGTGGTAACCATCGTTGCGTTTCTCAGTAATATTTAAGCCCAGGTTTATTTTTGCGTTTGGAAAAGATAACATTCGGATTTGAGATTTGAGATTTGAGATTTGAGATTTCCCCCTCAAAGTCAAATACAGTGCTGATGCAAACATACAAAAGTCAGGCTTGTTTAAAAATCCGTTAATGTAGAAAACTAAAAGATTTCGTGATTAAGATTTTTTACATATTTGTAATTAATAATTTATTTAAGATTTGGAAGCCCCTTTAGGGTTCGGAGTTATGAAACAATATTTAGATTTAATGCAACATGTGCTGGATCACGGCGCTCAAAAACACGACCGCACGGGAACAGGAACGATTAGCGTTTTCGGCTATCAAATGCGTTTCGATTTGCAGGAGGGCTTTCCGATGGTTACCACGAAGAAGCTACATCTAAAATCTATCATACATGAATTAATCTGGTTCTTGACTGGCGATACCAATATTAAATACTTAAAAGATAATGGCGTTCGCATTTGGGATGAATGGGCAGACGAAGAGGGAAACCTCGGCCCAGTTTATGGTTCGCAATGGAGAAGTTGGCCAACTCCCGATGGACAACACATCGATCAGATTACCAACATCATTAATACGATTAAAAACAATCCAGATTCGCGAAGAATTATTGTTTCTGCATGGAACGTAGCAGAAATAGAGAATATGGCTTTGCCTCCTTGCCACGCTTTCTTTCAGTTCTACGTAGCCGATGGAAAATTAAGCTGCCAACTCTATCAGCGTAGTGCCGATATTTTTTTGGGCGTCCCTTTTAATATCGCTTCTTATGCTTTATTAACCATGATGGTTGCACAGGTTTGTGGTTTAGAAGCTGGCGATTTTGTTCATACTTTAGGCGATGCGCATTTGTACAATAACCATATCGAACAGGCACATTTGCAATTAAGCAGAGAGCCGAAACCGCTTCCAACCATGAAAATCAATCCTGAAGTAAAAAGCATCTTTGATTTTAAATTCGAGGATTTTACATTAGAGAATTACGAGGCACATCCACATATTAAAGGAGTGGTGGCGGTATAGGTTATTAGTCATTTGTTCAATAGTTCATTAGTTCATAAGTATCATTAGGCTAAACGCTTATAAAAAATCTCTATTTATAAATTAATCCCTTATAATTAATGTGTGAACGAAATAATTATGAGTTACAATCGAATTGAAGATTTGGAGGTGTATATGCTTGCTGAAAATTTATCAAATGAAATTTGGGATATTACAACGACATGGGACTTTTTTGCTAAAGATACCATACGAAACAAATTTGCAGGGCTGCAGATTCAATTAGTGCAAATATTGCCGAAGGTTATGGTCGTTTTCATTTCAAGGAAAATAAGAACTTTTGTTACTACAGCAGAGATTCTATTTTAGAAACCAAGTCTTTCTTAAGAAAAACGCGACATAGAGGGCTCGTCAATGAAGAAATTTACACACAACTTTTTGCCAAACTAGAAACAGTACATATAAAGCTTAACGCTTATATAAAATACATTGGAAAAGGTCAGTCTGGCATGAAATCATGAACAGATAAACCTAAGGAACAAATGAAACTAATGAACTAATGACCAATGAACTAAAAAACCCTTCACTTGCTATAGCAGTTGCGGTAGGTGAAAACTTCGCCATAGGAAAAAACAACCAGCTTTTGTGGCACATGCCTGCCGATTTAAAGTTTTTTAAACAAACTACTTCTGGGCACACGGTTGTAATGGGCCGCAAGACCTTCGATTCTGTCGGTAAACCCTTACCAAATCGCAGAAACATTGTCATCACGAGAGATTCATCATTAAAAATCGATGGCGTTGAGATCGTGAATAGTCTTGATGAAGCATTAGAAATTACCAAAGCAGAAGAAAAACCTGTTTTTGTTGTTGGTGGTGCGGAAATTTATCGCCAGGCTTTACCAAAAACGGACCTACTTTATTTAACTACAATTCATCATACTTTTGACGCTGATACGTTTTTCCCAGAGATCGACAGAAATGATTGGGAAGTTGTGAGCAGCGATCCGCATAAAGCTGATGAGAAAAACAAGTATGATTATACTTTTGAGGTACTTAAAAGGAAGTAATCAGAAAAAGTCGTCATTGCGAGGCACAAAGCAATCTTAATGCGTTTGCTATAAAGGTTTGCGTTTATAATTGGTTGAAATCTTCCTATTGTTGCCGGTTAGGTAAAAACCTTGCAAATCAGGGAAGGTTTATGCATTTAGCCGAAAATAGTATTACCTCCCTGGCCACTTAAACCTGACAATAGCGACAGCCTCCGATTTTTTTGATCGGAGCTACAGCGGTTGGCAGGACCGAACAAAAGCCAAATGCTACTGCAATTGCTTTCCAAATAAATCAGACCTTAATTTTGGCGCAAAAAGAAGATCTATGTATCGAATGCATGGGTATAATTATCTGACAAAAATTAATCTTAATAAATTATCAACTAAGGGGTTCTATAATTTAAAAATTTAATTAGATTTGCCGACTTGTTAAAAAACAGCGAAAGACAAATTATTTTAAACAAACAATGCAAGGAAAAGGTTTTATTAAGTTTATAGCGATAGTATTGGCTATCGTTTGTGCGTATGCACTTTCCTTTACTTTGGTAGCATCCAAAGTAGAGAAAGACGCAAAAAACTATGCGAAAGGTGATGCAGCCAAAGAAAAGGCTTACTTAGATTCGATGAGTACCGAGAAAGTTTACCCGCTTGTTGGGTTCACTTACGGCGAAGTTAAATCGAAAGAGATTAATTTAGGTCTAGACTTAAAAGGCGGTATGAACGTAACGATGGAGATATCGTTAGCGGAATTGGTTAAATCTTTAGCGGGCAACCCTACTGATGCTAACTTTAATAAAGCAGTTCAGAACGCACAAATTCAGCTAAATGCTGGTGGTAAAGATTACATCAAAATTTTTGTTGATGAATTTGAAAAATTAAGTCCAGGTGTAAAACTTGCTGACTATTTTTCTAATCAAGACAATGCATCGCAATTAAAACCAAGTGCTAGCAATGGCGAAGTTGAATCTTTCTTAGAGAAAGAGGCTACAAGTGCTATCGATCGCTCATTTACTGTTTTACGTTCTCGTATTGATGGTTTCGGCGTTGTGAGTCCGAACATGCAAAAACAAGAAGGTAGTAACCGCATCTTAATTGAGATGCCAGGTGTGCAGGATAAAGAACGTATTGCTAAACTTTTACAAGGTTCTGCCGAATTACAGTTCTGGCAAGTATACCAGGTACAGGAAGTAGCACCTTTGTTAGAAAACATTAACAAAACTTTAGCGGCAACTTTAAAAACTGAAACTCCCGCGGCTACTACAGATACGGCTGCTAAAGCTGGCGGCAAATTAGCCGGCTTAGAGAATGCTGCTAAAGACTCCACTGCAAAAGGCGGCAAATTAGCTGGCTTAGGTAAAAAAGATTCTACCGCAGTAAGAGCTGAATTAGCAAAATCAAATCCATTATACGCAGTTTTAAGTCTTCCTATTTATCAAGGCGAAAACGGACAACAACAATTAATGCCAGGTGCAGTTGTTGGTATGTCGTTACAAAAAGATACTGCAAAAGTTAATAACTACTTAAAACTTCCTGAGGTTGCCGCAGCAATTCCATCTACGATGAAATTTATGTGGAGCGTTAAACCTAGAGAAGGTTCTAAAGTGTTTGAACTTTACGCTATTAAAGTTACCAGTGCTGATGGTAAACCAGATTTAGGTGGTGAAGCAATCAGCGATTCGCGTGCTGACTTTGATCAAAAAGGCAAGCCAGAGGTAACCATGTACATGACCAGCGAAGGTGCTGCGAAATGGAAAAAAATTACTGCTGAAGCTGCCGCTGATCCTAACAATAAAAAATCTATCGCTATTGTATTAGATAACATGGTTTATTCTGCTCCTACTGTTCAGAATGAAATTGGTGGTGGTGTTTCATCAATTACCGGTAACTTCACACAGGCAGATACTAAGGATTTATCAAACATCTTAAAAGCTGGTAAATTACCTGCTCCTGCTCGTATTGCTGGTAGTTATATCGTTGGTCCAACTTTAGGTGCACAAGCTATCCATGATGGTTTAATTTCATTTGTGATTGCGTTTATCGTGATCCTGATCTTCATGGCATTGTATTATCACCGTGCAGGTTGGGTTGCAAACTTTGCCTTATTGGTTAACTTGTTTTTCATCATCGGTATTTTGGTATCGCTTGGTGCGGTGTTAACATTGCCTGGTATCGCCGGTATCGTGCTTACCATTGGTTTGTCTGTAGATGCGAACATTCTAATTTTCGAACGTGTACGTGAAGAGCTTGCCTTGGGCAAAAATATTCCTAGTGCAATTAAAGAAGGTTTTAAACATGCAATGCCATCTATCTTAGATGCAAACATTACCGTATTTATTTTAGGTGCTATTCTTTACGCTTTCGGAAGCGGTCCGGTTCAAGGGTTTGCAACTACCTTATGTATCGGTATCCTTTCTTCATTATTTGCTGCTGTATTAATTTCAAGATTGGTTTTCGAAGCGATGTTAGATCGTAAAATGGAAATTAGCTTTGATAATCAATTTACACGTAATGCATTTAAAAATTTAGCTTTCAACTTTGTTGGCCGTCGTAAAATCTATTATATCATTTCTACATTGATCATCCTAGCTGGTATCGGCATGTATTTCAAACATGGTGGTTTAAACCTTGGCGTAGATTTCAAAGGTGGTAGAACTTACCTTGTACACTTCGATAAAGCGGTTAACACTGAAGATATCAAATCTCAGTTAACTCCTGTTTTCGGTAACGAAACTCCTGAGGTTAAAACAGCAGGAGAAAACAGTCAGGTTAAAATCACCACTACTTTCCACATCGAAGATCAAGATGTGAAAACTGATAAAGTGGTTGAAGATGCTTTAAACAAAGGCTTAGCAGGTTCTAAATATGAAATTGTAAGTTCACAGAAAGTGACTCCAATTATCGCTAGCGATATTGTTAATGGAGCTTTTTACGCGGTATTGATTTCATGTATCTTTATGTTTATCTACATCGTAGTGAGATTTAAAAAATGGCAATATGGTTTAGGTGCTGTATTGGCATTAGCACACGACGTTTTAATGGTACTTTCTTTCTATACCATTTTAGATGGTGTTTTGCCATTCTCATTAGAAATTGGTCAGGATTTTATCGCAGCAATTTTAACAGTAATGGGTTATACCATGACAGAAACTGTTGTTGTATTTGACCGTATTCGTGAGAAACTAAAAGAAGCTGGTAAAGAAGATTTACACGGTGAAGAACGTAACCAATTAATCAACTTTGCGTTAAACAGTACATTAAGCCGGACGATTTTGACTTCGTTAACCGTGTTCTTCGTGTTATTGGTGATTTTCATTTTTGGTGGCGATAGCATCCGCGGATTTATCTTCGCATTGTTAATCGGCCGTGTTATCGGTACGTATTCATCATTATGTATCTCCACTCCTATCGTAATCGATTTGGGAAGTTCGGAAGAGAAGAAAAAATAAGATTTAGATTCTAAGAATATATTAACCGCCTTCCTGATCAATCAGGAAGGCGGTTTGTTTTTACAGCCTCACCCTTTGGAAGTTCGTGGTATGGAAAGTTTTCCAGCCGCCCTCTCCGGAAGACAAGGTTTTGACAGACTGTGATTTAAACCCATCGGTTCAAACCACATCATTTTGTTCCTCTCTTCCCGAGAGGGATTTGCACTAACTTCCTATAACCACAAACGTTGATAGGGCGAGGCTTTATCTCTCTAATTGCCTATATACGATTGACGTGCACTAGATACCCAATACCACAGACAATAATACGGTGAGGTTTTTTAAAAAGCAAAACCCGAATTTCTTCGGCAACCTCAGCCCTGCTGTCCACTTTATTTCACTGCGATCCATGCTCGTGTCCCTCTGGTTTATTTTAGTCAAAACAGTCCTAAAAACCAGCGAAAACCAACTCGGTCATATCAAAGTTATATCTCTATAGAAGCTCTTAAGAAACTGGCTTCAGAACCTTAATTCTTAAACCTTTTGGCTATCTTTTTGTTACATTAATAACAGATAAAGCGATTTAAAATGGATTTACAACTTCCTGAAAGTGAATACCCAAGAGTAGTTATAGTTGGCGGTGGATTTGGCGGAATAGAGTTAGCTAAACGACTAAAAAATAAACCTTTTCAAGTAGTCATGCTTGATAAACATAATTATCATACTTTTCAACCCTTACTTTACCAAGTAGCAACAGGCGGATTGGAAGCTGACTCCATTGCATTTCCCTTGAGAAAGATTTTTAAAGGACAAAAAAACCTAATCTTTAGGGTAACTAAAGTGACGGAAGTAAATGCTGCTGAAAACTGTTTGATGACAGATATTGGAAAGGTGAGTTATGATTATTTGGTGATTTCAACTGGCTCGACTAGTAATTTCTTCGGCAACAAAGAAATTGAAGCGAACTCAATGCCGATGAAATCTATTCCAGAGGCTTTAGATTTAAGAAGTTTGATTTTGCAAAATTTCGAGAAATCGTTAATCGAGAAGGATTTAGATAAGAAAAGCGCTCTATTAAACTTCGTGGTAGTGGGTGGAGGCCCAACAGGCGTGGAAACTGCTGGAGCAATTTCAGAACTGAAAAGACATGTTATTCCTAACGATTATCCAGAAATGGATGTGAGTAAAGTGAACATTTATCTTATTGAAAATTCCCCTGAGCTTTTAGGACCAATGTCACCCCAGGCACAACAAAAATCTAAAGAATTTTTGATTAAAATGGGTGTCCAGGTAATGAACGATACCCGTGTTTTAGGTTACGATGGTCACACCCTTTCTTTACAAGATAAGGCGCCAATATTAAGTTCGACCGTAATTTGGAGCGCTGGAGTAAAAGGCGTGGTATTGCCGGGCCTTGACAAAGCAGAAGTGGTTCGTGGTGGCAGATTAAAAACTGATACCCAAAATCTGGTTGTCGGTTATAAAAATATCTATGCCATTGGCGATGTTGCGGCAATAATTGATGAGGCCACTCCAAACGGACATCCCGGAGTAGCACCAGCCGCTATCCAGCAGGGGCATCATCTAGCTAAAAACTTAATTAACATCAAAGAAAATAAACCGTTAGAGAAATTTAAGTATTTCGATAAAGGTTCTATGGCTACAGTTGGCCGGAACAAAGCTGTGGTTGATATCGGTAAAATCCGTTTTCAAGGTGTTTTTGCATGGTTTACCTGGATGTTTGTTCACTTAATGACCCTTGTGGGCTTTAGAAATAAAATTATTGTATTTGTAAATTGGGTTTGGAGTTATTTTAGTTATGATAGAGGAACTAGATTAATTATCAGAACCTTTGCCAAAGACCGAAGTGTTGATTACAGAGCCGAAGTACCCAGCGTGAAGGAAGTTCATTAGTTATTGGTCATTGGTTATTGGTCATTGGTCGTTGGTCATTGGTCATTGGTCATTGGTCATTGGTCATTGGTCATTACGGTAAACTCGATTTGAAGCTCACAGTTTTCTTTAATCTTCTTTTCTTTGCGAAAAACTTTACGCACTTTGCGATTAATAACGACTGAGCCAAATGAGTAATCAAAGATTCAAACTTGTGGAATGCCCACGTGATGCCATGCAGGGTTTACATGATTTCGTCCCAACGGATTTGAAATCAGAATATCTTAATCTTTTGCTTCAAGTGGGTTTCGACACGCTCGATTTTGGAAGTTTTGTATCACCAAAGGCTATTCCGCAGATGGCAGATACAGCTAAAGTGTTGGACGATTTAGATTTAACTCAAACCTCAACAAAGCTATTGGCAATTGTAGCGAATTTAAGGGGTGTAGAAGACGCTATAAGATACGAGCAAATCAGTTACTTAGGTTTCCCATTTTCCATATCGGAAACATTTCAGCAACGCAATACAAATTCGAGCATTTCGCAATCCTTAAATACGGTTCAAGAAATGTTATCTCTTTGTGATCAAAACAACAAAACTGCTGTTATTTATCTCTCCATGGGTTTTGGTAATCCTTACGGAGATGAATGGAATTATGAAATTGTAGAAAAGTGGGCTGACATTTTAGTTGCTAAGGGCGTTAAAATTCTTTCATTAGCAGATACCGTTGGTGTTTCAACTCCTGAAAAACTCACATCCATACTTCCAAAACTGATTACAAAATTCAACAAAACTGAAATTGGTATTCACTTGCACTCTACCCCTGTAGAACGATTTGAAAAGATTGAAGCCGCATACCGCTCTGGGGCAAAACGGATAGATTCTGCCTTAAAAGGTTTTGGCGGTTGCCCGATGGCTGCTGACGATTTAACAGGTAATATCGCTACTGAAGATGTAATAAGTTTTTTAAACTCAAAAGGTGAAGATCTTAATCTTAATACGGATAAATGGAATGAGGCGATGGCTTTGTCAGGAAAGATATTTGGGTAAGCTAATTTATTGTGCTTTTTAGATGGTTGTCATTGCGAGGCACGAAGCAATCCTACTACTGGGGTTAGGAATGTAAACTTAGTAATTGACTCTAAAATGCCTTTAATCTATAGCGAATGCTTTAAGATTGCTTCGTACCTTGCAATGACGACATACGTAATTTAAGTCATCATACAAATCTTTCGAATTCTGATTTAATTCAATAAGTAATTAATCTTTTGATGTCAATTCCCTCCCTTTATCCTTTTTCCTTCTGCAATTGCATCTTCAATGATTGGAAAAACATAAAGTAAACCAAGTTGTAGCATTTATATTTCGAAGTTAAAACACTTTGGAAACTCATTGTTTTTATGCTGCCAAATTCTAGTTTCTAATTCGGATGTGACTCCAACATATAAATATTATTAAGGAGTTTGTCATTATGTAAACACAGCCACCTCACTCCATCATAAAATATTTTTAGTCAAGTCCATAATGAAGCAATTCTACAAAGGTTGTGTCGGCTAACGCAAGCTTGATGATTTACATCAAAAGCCTTTTAATCTATAGCAAAAGCATAAAGATTGCTTCGTGCCTCGCAATGAAGACTAGTTAATAGCTACACTTTCTTCACCATCTTGAAATGCTGAATCCCTGCCTCTTCAAATTGTTCACCTTCGGCAACAAAGCCGAACTTAGCATATAAACTCATCGCATCTAATTGGGAATTTAAGTAAATGTAATGTGCATCTTCAGGTAAATCAGAAAGCGCTTCTGCAATGAGTGCTCTCCCTACACCCTGACCCCTAAAGTCTTGCAACACCGCAAAGCGCTCTAATTTATAACCTAAATCCGTTTTGCGCCAACGGCATGCACCACAAGGTTGGCCATTGTGCGTAGCCAGGAAATGAATTGATTCATCTTCATGCTCCCATTCTAATTCTGGTGGGCAGTTTTGCTCATCAACAAATACAATTTTTCTAATGGCAAATACTTTATCTAAATCTTCGGGGTGAATCACCTTTTGAACCTGTAAGCTCATTATTTTTCTTTTTTAAAGTGTTTATTCAATTTCAATTTTTCCTCATTTAATTCTTTAGCCACATCTATAGAATGTGAGCAGCGAATATCAGCCTCTTTCTTGGCAAGTGCAGCAATGGTTACATAAAAGTGATGTAACTGATCTAATTCTTTTTCACTCAAATCCTCAATATCAACCATCCGGTTGCTTGCCCCCTGTTGCGCAGCAATAAGTTCGTTCAATTTAAGCTGAATAGCTTTTCCATCTTTATTCTGTGCCTTTTGAATCAGGAAAACCATTAGGAAAGTGATAATCGTTGTACCAGTATTAATAACCAGCTGCCAGGTTTCAGAATAGTGAAAAACTGGTCCTGTAACTGCCCAGATTACAACAATTGCTGTGGCTGCAATAAATGCAGCAGAGCTACCTGTAAACTTGGTGGCGGCATTAGCGAAACGTTCAAAAAAATTATTATTTACTGGTTCGTTAGTTCTATTTATCATCGCAATATGTTTGCTTAAATGTAAAAATAAAAACAAACAAAAGCGCCATAAGTTTTTAAACCTATGGCGCCTCCGTCTAAATATCGAATGATGATTTTTGAATGACTGATTAACTATTTCAGCTTAAAAAATTCAGTTCAACTTATAATTTATCGTTCGCATTGATGCAATTCAAATCTTCGAAAGCAACGGTTAAACGTTTAACAAAAGCCTCTTCGGCTTTACGTAACCAAACACGTGGATCGTAGTATTTCTTATTTGGTTTATCATCACCCTCAGGGTTACCGATTTGACCTTGAAGATAAGCCTCATTCTTTTTGTAATACTCTAAAATACCATCCCAGAATGCCCATTGCATATCTGTATCGATATTCATTTTAATAGCACCATAAGAAATTGCTTCTCTGATTTCTTCTTGAGAAGAACCAGAACCACCATGAAAAACAAAGTTAATTGGTTTTTCAGCGCTCAGGTTAAATTTCTCTTTGATAAAGTCTTGAGAATTTTTCAAAATAACCGGTTGTAATTTTACATTACCAGGCTTGTAAACGCCATGTACGTTTCCAAATGCAGCAGCAACAGTAAAACGAGGAGAAACTTTGCTTAATTCTTCGTAAGCATAAGCAACTTCGCTTGGTTGGGTATATAATTTCGAGCTATCTACATCGCTATTGTCTACACCATCTTCTTCACCACCTGTAACACCAAGCTCGATTTCGATGGTCATGTTCATTTTCGCCATGCGTGCAAAATATTTTGCAGAAATCTCCATATTTTCTTCAATCGGCTCTTCCGAAAGATCTAACATATGTGATGAAAACAAAGGTTTTCCAGTTTCAGCGAAGAATTTTTCACCGTGCTCTAAAAGGCCATCAATCCAAGGCAACAATTTTTTAGCGGCGTGGTCGGTATGTAAAACCACAGCAACACCATAATGTTCTGCCAATAAATGCACATGTTTAGCTGCCGATACAGCACCTAAAATACATGCTTGCAATTTTTCGTTATCCAAAGATTTACCTGCGTAAAACTGCGCTCCTCCATTAGATAACTGAATCATAACTGGCGAATTTACTGCCTTTGCAGTTTCCATTACCGCATTAACCGTGTTTGTACCGGTTACGTTAACTGCTGGTAAAGCAAACTGATGTTTCTTAGCCTGCTCAAATAATTCTTGAACGGCATCTCCGTAAATTACGCCTTTGTAGCCTTTTAAACTCATCTCTTGTTAATTTTATTAAGTTCGAAGTTATAAAAAAAAATTACAATCCAAGCTTTTGTAACAACAGAATTATTTGCCTTACAAGCATATAAGGCCGGTTTGGTGTAAAAATAACATTATCCTTAGTGTAAAATTCACACTCTTAACGCTAACAGCTTTTTTTTATATACCAAGTCTTACTTAGAATTAAGTTGAAATAGCGCATCAGTAACGCTTAAAAGAGTCTGTCGATAAAAATAGATTGTCAGCGTTACTTTATTAATTTGATAATTTAAATTTGATTATTGGTTAATATCAAACTTGCATATATTTTTCGTTTCTTTGCAATCCAATTCTTTAAAAAATTATATGGCTTGGTTTAAGAGAGAAAATAAAGGTATCATTACCACAACCGAAGAGAAGAAAGAGGCACCAGATGGCGTGTGGAATAAGTGTCCGAATTGCAAAAAACCGCTACATCAGGCAGAGTTACAGGAAAACAAGTACGTTTGCCATTACTGCAACTACCACTTGAGAGTAGGTTCCAAAGAATATTTTGAAGTTTTATTCGATAATAACGAATTTAAAGAGCTTTTCCCGAATCTAACCTCCGGCGATCCTTTAAATTTTAACGATAACAAACCTTATACCGATAGAATTATTGAAAGTCAGGCTAAAACCGGCTTAAAAGATGCTATCCGTGCTGGTGTAGGAAAAATCGAAGGACAGGATTTAGTGATTGCCTGTATGGATTTTGCTTTTATTGGTGGTTCAATGGGTTCGGTTGTTGGCGAAAAAATCGCTCGTTCAATCGATTATAGCATCAAACACAAAATTCCGTTCCTGATGATTTCAAAATCAGGTGGTGCCCGTATGATGGAAGCTGCATTTTCATTAATGCAAATGGCTAAAACATCTGCAAAATTGGCGCTGTTAAGTCAGGCTAAAATTCCATACATCTCTTTGCTTACCGACCCTACGACGGGTGGCGTTACAGCATCTTATGCCATGCTTGGCGACATTAATATTGCAGAACCAGGCGCATTAATTGGTTTCGCTGGCCCAAGGGTGATTAAAGAAACCATTAAAAAAGACTTACCAAAAGGATTCCAAACTTCAGAATTTGTTTTGGAACATGGTTTCCTTGATTTTATTGTAGATAGAAGAGCTATGAAAGCTAAAATAGGCGCTTTTATTAAGATGATGAATAATTAATTTGGTTCAATAGCCATTGGTCAATAGTTCACCGGACATTGGTTCATTAGTCATTGGTTCACTGGTGCAAAATGACTAATTGATTTAAAAAAAGATATGAAAAGCAGGGCTTGATAACTTCGGTTATTTCAGTTCTGCTTTTTGCTTGTAGGCCCGATCGAAAAGATCGGGAGCTACCGCGGCAATCAGGTTTAAATAACGGAGAGTTTCCGCTTTATCAATCAGACAAAACGAAAAAAAATTTGGAGTGTGTTACCGAATGTGATTTACTTAAGATAACCAAAATAGATTTGGATTTATTAATTCAGTAAATTACAACAACTTGTACCTCATGAATGATAATCCAAGCTACGAATACATCAAACCCGAATGTTCAATTGCCGATTTTGTGGATCGATTTTCGTCACTTGAAAATCTATCTGACGCAAACAATGGCATCATTATTCCAAACGGGAGGATTGATTTATTGTTCTCTAAAACTGTAGACAATCATTTTCAAATCACCTTAATGGGTTTAGAAACAAAGCCAAAATTGATACCGAAACTCAATGTTTCATCATTTTTTTCCATTAGTTTCACGCCTCTTGCTATAGAATACATCTTACATCAACCCATTGCTGACATATTGAATAGCGGCAAAATATTAGAAAGCAACTTTTGGGATTTTGGCTTAGATGACCTCAATAATTTTGGCAAATTTTGTGAAAAAGCATCACGTAAAATAAAATCACTTATTTCTAAAGAAGTAGATGAACGCAAGCGAAAGCTATTTCATCTAATTTTTGCCAATAATGGCGAAATGAGCATCAAAGAACTTTCTGAAAAAGTAGCTTGGAGCGAACGACAAATCAATCGCTATTTTAACCAGCAACTAGGAATTTCATTAAAAGCCTACTGTAACATCCTGCGTTTTCAAGCCTCACTTCCACACATTAAAGACGGACAACTTTCTCCGCAGCTGAACTTTACCGATCAATCGCACTTTATCAAAGAGATAAAAAAGCTTTCTGGCGTTTCTCCGAAAGAGTTATTTAAAAATGAAAACGACCGTTTTTTACAATTTTTAGTTTACGACAAGAAATAATTTTGTAGCATAAATTTTAAATTATGTTACTACAAGATAAATCAATTGCCATTATCGGCGGTGGTCCCGGCGGACTGACACTAGCCAAACTCTTAGCACTTAAAGGTGCAGATATTAAAGTTTACGAAAGAGATTTCGATAAAAATGCACGAGTACAAGGTTCTCCTCTTGATCTGCACGACGAGTCTGGTTTGGCGGCGCTTCGCAAAGCAAATCTGTTGAAAGAGTTTAAAAATAATTTTCTTCCAGGAGCCGATAAAAAACTCATCATGAACGAGCATGCGGAAATACTTTTTAGCGATCATGACTATAAAATCGAAGAAAATTTCGAAAACGAACATTTCCGTCCAGAGATAGATCGCGGTGCGCTAAGGAAAATTTTGTTAGCGTCTATAGATCCTTCTCATATCATTTGGAATAGCCACTTTATTGCTATGGAACAGAAGAACGATGGTTGGATGCTTCATTTTAAAAACAAGGAATCTATATATGCTGATATTGTAATTGCTGCTGACGGAGCCAATTCAAAAATCCGTCCTTACGTTACAGACATCATACCATTTTATTCTGGTATCACTATGCTCGAAGGAAATATATATAATGCGGAAAAAGAAGCTCCAAATATTTTTAAGCTATTAAGAGGTGGAAAAATCATGGCTTTTGGAAATGAACAAAACATACTGATGGGTCAAAAAGGCAATGGAGAGATTGGATTTTATGCTAGTTTTAAAACTGATGAGAGCTGGGCTAAGAATAATGGACTTAATGGACTGAATTATAGCGATAGAGCCCAAATGTTAGATTGGTTTAAAGCAAACTATACAGGATGGAGTAATATATGGAACGAATTGTTTGAATGTACAACAGTACCATTCATTCCCCGCCCAATTTATTGCATGCCTCTAGATCAAAAATGGAAGTCGCTATCTAATTTAACTCTAATTGGAGATGCAGCACATGTTATGCCCCCATTCGCTGGAGAAGGCGTAAATATGGCCATGCTTGATGCGCTCGAATTAAGTGAAAATCTAACGTCAGACCAGCATCAAACTTTACTTGAAGCTATTTCTACCTATGAAAGTAGCATGCTTAAACGAGCTGCTATTGTGTCAAAGGAATCACTTGATAATGGGGATTTAATGCATGCTGAAAATGCCCTAAATGATATGTTAAGTTTCTTTTCAGCACATTAATATGCAAACATAAGATAGCAGACTTACACAACTGACATTAACCTTTGCAACATTTCTATTAAAAAAGCTTCAAAACCGACTTATTACCTAATTTAGAAGTCTATTAATAAACAAAATGAACCTACCATAAAAACAGATTATGGTAACTCCATCTGACAACCTAAAAAATAAATATATACAGATGAATAAAAAACTACTGTTGCCAACATTACTACTCTTCACTTCCTCTTTTGCTTTTGCACAAGACAAAAAGTTAATCGACAACATTGTAAAAGAAGTAAATGAGAACTCACAATTAGAAAAATTAGCGCATGAGCTTTTAGATGTTGTTGGGCCGCGTTTAGTGGGTTCACCGCAAATGAAACAAGCGAATGATTGGGCGGTAAAGAAATACAGCGATTGGGGAATTTCTGCCAAAAATGAAAAATGGGGCGAATGGCGTGGATGGGAAAGAGGTGTTACGCATATCGATTTGGTAAGTCCGCGGTTAAGAACTCTAGAAGGCACGCAATTAGCCTGGAGTCCATCTACCAATGGAAAGGCGATCAATGCCGAAGCCATTATTCTGCCTGCAATTACTGATTCTGTTTCCTTTCAAAAATGGTTACCAAACGCAAAAGGGAAATTGGTTCTCATTTCTATGAATCAAATTTCTGGCAGACCAGAGAAAAACTGGGAAGAATTTGCAACAAAAGATTTATTCGAAAAATATAAAAAGGAAAAAGCAGAAGCATTAAAGACATTTGCAGCAGGCATCGCTAAAACAGGGCTAAATGCAAAAGCACTGGCACTTGCTATCGAAAATGCAGGGGCTGCAGGAATTATCATCAATAATTGGTCGCAAGGTTTTGGTGTAGATAAAATTTTCGGCGCCAATACTACAAAAATCCCAACTTTAGATTTATCGGTTGAAGATTATGGTTTAGTTTATCGTTTAGCACAAAGTGGGAATAAGCCTATGTTAAAAATTGAGTCTGAATCGAAGGAAAATGGTGTAGTACCAACATTCAATACCATTGCAGAAATTAAAGGCAAGCAAAAGCCAAAAGAATATGTGATGCTGTCGGCCCACTTCGATTCGTGGGATGGTGCCAGCGGTGCAACCGATAACGGTTCTGGAACAATTATGATGATGGAAGCGATGCGCATTTTGAAGAAACTTTATCCAAATCCGAAACGCACCATTTTGGTTGGCCATTGGGGAAGTGAAGAACAAGGATTAAATGGCTCGAGAGCTTTTGTAGAAGATCATCCGGAAGTTGTTGGTAATTTGCAGGCTCTATTCAATCAGGATAATGGCACAGGCCGTGTGGTTAATATAGGTGGCCAAGGTTTTGCAAAATCCAGAGATTACATTACCCGTTGGTTAGCGGCTGTACCGGATACTATTAAAAATCAGATTAAAACCAGTTTCCCTGGGATGCCTGGAGCAGGTGGTTCTGATTTTGCATCTTTTGTAGCTGCAGGAGCATTGGGTTATTCGCTAAGCTCTACAAGCTGGGATTACGGAACTTACACCTGGCACACCAATCGCGATAGCTACGACAAATTGGTTTTCGACGAAATTCGAAGCAATGTAATTCTAGCTGCGATTATGGTTTATATGGCTTGTGAAGATCCTGAAAAAACTTCGACAGAGAAAGCAACAGATTTACCAGTAAACGAGCGTACGGGAAAACAAGTTACCTGGCCCGAAGCAAGAAAAGCTACCAGAAAAGGGGGGTTGTAAGCAAATAATAGATCAAGAGAGCATTCAGAAATGGATGCTCTTTTTCTTTGATGGATGTGTTAATGCATTGCCGTTAAGCATAACCCGATAAAGTGTAAATACTTTTTTGTAGCCCGTACTCAAACTATTGCTTCGTCATTCTCCTGTAGCATTAACGAATGGTTGCAAGCTGACTGAAGTTAAAAAAGATTGGAACGATAGCGGGACTTTCGGAACCGAAGAACTACTACAAGTGCTTTTCAAATTAAATCGTTAGAGAAAGGTTTATACGTGGTAATGGAGAGACAACCACTACTCCTCTTTTTTCTTAAATTTATAAAACAAATAACCCAGAAACGGCAAAATTAAAATGCTACCTAACAATAAGGCTACGCCCAAACTATAAATCGTTTTTGGCGGGCCAATCGCCTCAAATAACGAAATGGCGTCACCATTTTTCAAGAGTATAAAATTCGGAAAGTGTGCATAACTAATGGCTAACAAAATCATTGTTACCTGAAAGCCGGCTAAAATCCTTAACGTTTTTGTTTCTCCTTTTATTAGAAGATACCATAATAAAATGAGTGACAGACTTGCCAAAATGATAGAAGCAAGACCAACTGTATTTTTGAAAACCCAATCGATTAGTGGAATCCCATCAAACTGTGCTGCAATAAAAACCATTGCCCCAAATACGACGGCAGCAATATTCATGTACTCTGCTTTTTTAATAAACCTTCGCTTATCTTGTTCATCATCAGTTTCACCAATCAGGTAAATGGCTGCAAGGAATCCGCATAAGGCCACAGTAAATAAGCCGACGGATATAGAGAACCAATTTAACCAACTCCAAACGTAGGCTGTTAAAAAATCTTTGGCATCAAGATCAATGTGGCCAGAAATTACACTGCCCGCGATGATTCCTAAAAATAAAGGCGTGATGAAACTGGAGTACCTGAAAATTCGATTGTAAAGCCATTGCATGTCATCCTTAATTGCATCGTAATGACGGAATACAAAGGCCGTACCACGGGCAATAATTCCAATGAGCATGATTAACAATGGAATATGGAGATGCACAGACATGGTGGTATAAATGTATGGAAAACCCACAAATAGAATCACAATTGCAATGATCAGCCACATGTGATTTGCCTCCCAAACGGGACCAATGGCCTGATACATTGTTTTCCTGGTTCGGCTTCTATTCTTCGTAGAGGTAAAGAGCTCGATAATCCCGGCGCCAAAATCAGCACCTCCCAATAAGAAGTACAGCAAAATAGCCAGACATAAGAAAGTAACTACAACATATTCCATATTATGATTTCAAATCGTGGCTATCAGATTTATCGTAAACAACGGGCACCATTTTAATCTGCCTATAAAGGAGAAAAGTAACTACAATGCTTAACGAGATATAAATTGCTGAGAAAATGTAAAATGAATAAGCAATACCGGGCATAGGCGTAACGGCATCTTTCGTACGCATGATTCCATAAATAATCCATGGTTGTCTTCCCACTTCAGTTACCACCCAGCCAGCTTCTAAGGCGATGTAGCCCAAAGGAATAGATGCTACAAAGAGTTTAAGCAGCCAGCGCTTATCTATAACTGATCGTTTTCTGATGATATTGATAAAGAAGATCGCTGAAATAAGAGCTAAGAGCGTACCGATACCCACCATAATTTGAAAGGCATAATGCGTAATCGCGACCGGTGGATGTTCATTTTTAGGAATTTGATCTAAGCCCTTAACCTCTGCATGGAAATCGCCATGCGCCAGGAAACTGAGTGCACCGGGTATTTTTATCGCTCCCTTTACAGTTTTATCTTTTTCGTTAACAATTCCTCCGATTAATAGCGGCGCTGGTTTTTCTGTTTTATAAAGCGCTTCCATTGCGGCAAGTTTTGCAGGCTGTCTTTCAGCTACATCTTTTGCAGAAATATCTCCACTCAAAGGTTGCAATATAGCTCCAATACAAGCAAAAACAGCCGCGATTTTAAATGCTTTGAAATGAAAATCTCTGTTTTTATTCCGCAAAATCATAAGTGCGTGGACGCCGGCCACCGCAAAACCTGTAGCCGTAAAAGCAGCTAAACACATATGCAAGGCTTGCGAAAACCATGCCTTGTTAAACATAGCTTGTATAGGATCGATATTCAAGTACCTGCCGTTTACAAAATCGAATCCTGCAGGGCTGTTCATCCAGGCATTTGCAGCAACAACCAATATCCCTGAAGCCAGGCCGCTAACACCAACAACTACCCCCGTAAACCAATGAAACCATTTGTTTAGCTTGTTCCAGCCATAAAGAAAAAAGCCTAACGCAATGGCTTCGATAAAAAATGCAGTACCTTCCAGAGAGAAGGGCATCCCGAAAATAGGCCCTGCGTGTTCCATAAACCTTGGCCATAACAAGCCCAGCTCAAATGATAACATCGTGCCAGACACCGCACCGGTGGCAAAAAAGATGGCAACTCCCTTACTCCAGGCTTTTGTGAGGTTTTTGTAAACTTCCTGATTAGTTCGTAGCCACTTATAGTGAGAAACCGCCATAAAAAATGGCATCACCATTCCGATACAAGAAAAAATAATATGAAAGCCCAGGGAAAGAGCCATTTGCGAACGTGCCGCTAAAAAATCATCCATATCTGATATTGGATTTGTATAGACAAATATAACAGATAAGAGGTAGCTTTAAGTAGTTAACAAATGGCTATCTCCTTATTTTTCAAATATAGAATGTTTATAAATTGGAAAAAGATTTGGCAAAATGAAGCCGCAGATTTGTAGGTCAATTTTAAAACATCGCAGATCTACGGCAAAAATTTAAACGCCTTTTAGCTCATCATAAGCAGCTGTTAAACTCCTTTGAATACCTTCGCCTTGCCATTCCGTAGCATTTGGTATTGCAGTTGCTTTTAATATATCTTCTTTTGATTTACCTGCCTTTATTTCAGCGCCGACAAAACTCAGCAAATTTTGAAGATAATTTTGAAATGCCTTGATATCAGCTTTGTTTCCAGTAACTTTTTCTGGCTCACGGCTATGGCCAAAGATAAATAAGGTATCGTTATCAAACTGATTATGTATTTTTTCTAAAGCGGTAACCCAATTGCCGATATGAGCACCATTTTCTCTATCGATATAAGGGTATTTTCTATTGGAAACCAGGTCGCCGACATGAACGATGTTTGCATTTTCAAAATGGTAAACAGCGTCGCCATTTGTATGGGCAGAACCATAGTAGTAAGCGCTAATCTTTTCATCGCCTACAGGTGCTTTCCAGCCGATACCGAATGTAGTATCTGGCAATAATTGTTTATCTAAACTATTTGCTTTCTCTGCCCCTCTTTTCTGATTAACAAGCGAGTTTTGATGCGCCACGACTTTTTCCGCCAAACCTTTGAAAGCGATGTTACCCGCAGTATGGTCGCTATGATGGTGCGTGTTGATTAAATATTTAAAAGGTTTTTCGCCAAGTTTTTTCAATTCTTCGATAACATGCGGTGCCGATGTTGGAAACTGTGCATCAACAACAACAAAGCCATTTGATGAATTTAACCAGCCGATAGTTCCGCCCTGCTCGGTGAAAATACCGACGTTGTTTCTCAATGGCTTGAAGTTATACGCCCGCAACATCTCTTGCTGAGCAAAAACATCTGTTTTATAAATTGAGAGCAAGGCCATTGCCAATGCAGAATTTTTAATAAAATTTCTTCTTTCCATTTTTTAATCAACATAAAAAGCCACAACAAATGCTGTGGCTTAAATTTAAAAATTTATACCCGAAATACCAATGCTCTAAATGCCAGAACCCGGTGTAGTACCTGGCTCATGACCTGGTCCAAATGCATTGTTCTTTCGGTTTTTATCCTTTTCGAATAAATTCGTAGCCTGTTTAGAAGATTTATTATTGTCAAGAGAATCATGCTCTCTTACATCTTCAACTTCTTTATCTAGTAAGTCATTCTGAATAACTTTTCCCTTTTCTTTATTAGTTTCCATAGTATTTCAAATTGATATACTAAAGCAACAAGCGAAAATAGAATATTGTTTTTTTTAATACCTTAAGGAATCATTCTGACACAATATACCCACTCGTTTCCATGGAAAAGTCTTATTCGCTTTAAATTTGAACTTACAGCATTGAGCCTGACAGCTTTCTCAACTCGTGAATACAACCAAAAGAATTGAATTTTCGTTTATGAATTTTGTTAAAATGATGGGATGACTCGAATGAAAACGGTGATAAAATGAATTTGTAAATATGCTTTCTGCTGTCTAACGAGTTCAGATTATCAGTATTTGCTGCTTGAGCATTAGTTTTTTGATTTTCCATAACGATAAATTTATAAAAGCATTAGCTGCTCCTGACTTCGCCAATGCGTCACCCAAATTGAGTTTTCCAAAAGTCGTCTGAAAATAACAACTCAATTTCCTTTTGCCTTTCAGTAATAATCATTGTTTTATTGATGGTTCTCCCACTTTGAGGCAATTTTATTTTTAGCGTAGTAATGGTTTTAGCGATTTCCAAGACTTTGTCCACACTTATTTTATAGTGATTTTCATTTAATATGCGTTCAAGTTCTTTGTAGACTTTATAAGCAACAAAACAGATGCATACATGGGCTTCTATTCGTTTAGGTGTGAAATGGAACATCGGTCTCATTTCAACCGTCCCTTTGGTAATTCTGAAAGCTCTTTCTACCTGCCATAAACTGCTATACTGATCATATACCTCTGCTGCAGGAAGGTCCGTATTGGTGATGTATCCTTTCAATCCATCCCATTTTGCATCCTCCTCAACATTGCTTTTGTCAATGCTCACCTGCACATCTTTTGATATCACCAGGAACTTGTTATAGCCACGCTTATTTATATTTTCCTTAGAAATGGTGCCTGCCCTAAAAGCTTTTTCCAGTCGACTAATTCCCTTGATCCTATTATAAGCATCTTTTTTTGCACGCTTTTCCGAATAACCCACTATCAATCTACCTTGTCCAACGGGAGTTTCATTAAAATTACCTTCGACCTTTTGTAGTGAAAGTATCCAATCTTTTTGAACCTTATTTGCATTTTTTATCCTGGCACCTATGATATATTTATATCCATGTGCCTTTAGAAAATCTATATTCTTCTTATTTATAAGACCAGAATCAGCGACCAATACAAAATCATCCAGTTTGAAACGCCTTACAAAATCATCTACAATCGGAATCATTGTATGCCCTTCGTATTGCGTTCCATTGAACATCGAATATGATAATGGATAGCCATCCTGACTAACTAACAACCCTAAAACTATCTGTGGTTGACTATGCTTACCATCTTTGGAGAAGCCGGGTTCCCTGAAACCATCCCCGTAATCTGATTCAAAATATAGTGTGGTTACGTCATAGAACATTAAACCGATCTTACCTCCAAGAATCTTTCTGGTATGCTCAACGCTGATTTTTTGAATAGATTCCTGCTGGGCATTATAGAGCTTGTCCATATATCGGTAAATTTTACCGAGCTGAAGATCCTCATCAAAATGTGATTTTAGATATTCAATGGTTGCGGATTTACTCATCGGTTGAGTTAATCTTGAGATAACCAGTTGTCTCAAGATATAATCATCTATAGTATCAAAGCCGATAGATTCATAGACTCTATTTAATATGAGCTGAGCACCATTATGAAGGATATTTTCTATATTTGAGAGGAACAGATTGGTAAGATATGCTTCCTCAGTATCCTGAGTATGCCGCCTAAATAAATCTTCTCCTTTCACCTGATTATCTGCCCAAACCTTAGCTTCATTATAGAAGCGTTCAATCTCCAAATCATCCCTGGATACACCGATGGTCTTAACTTCCTTAAATTTACCCTGGATCTTTACCGCTACAACGATGCTGGTAGTGCCAGAACGATTCTTTTTTTTCGGACAAACATTCATAAATATAGCGCTTAATCGCTTTGCGTCACCCAAATTGGTGATGCATTTTTTGTAAATAACAGCGAATCAATTGTTTATGAATTGACTGAAGAAATAGCGACAAAGTCAGGAAAACGGTGATAAAATGAATTTGTAAATATGCTTTCTGCTGTCTAACGAGTTCAGATTATCAGTATTTGCTGCTTGAGCATTAGTTTTTTGATTTTCCATAACGATAAATTTATAAAAGCATTAGCTGCTTTTGAGGGTGAATTCAATTTTCAAAAAATGCGTTTGTTTCTCTTTTTAAGAAAATTCTGCAAAGCTGTTTTATAATTGCCTAACCTTATCCTAAAGAGATATTTGATAAGGTTTCGTTAAGGAACTCATGTGTCTTGGCTTGTGGATAGCCTTTATCTTAATTAAATATAAGTTTTTCTTTTGAGATTTGCAAGGGATTTAAAAATTGTCGTTGAGTGAAGTTAACAGTAATGAAAAGCAACCAACTTAGAACTGAAGCTATAAATATCATTGCCGTCCTGCTTCAGCAGCGGTTTTGAAAATTTAATGCCTTTCCCAACCACCCAAACCCATGTTAAATATACTGATTGCCGTGGAAACCAAAAGCTTTTTCTGCTTTGGTTAGTATAGAAAGCAGGACTAACCTTAATAAATGAGTTGCACTTGCTTTCAAAAAAAATCTCAAAAAAAAGTCTCGAATTGCTCCGAGACTGTTTCCTATTTGGTTAGTGATATTTTTAGGCTAAAGCATTTTGCTTTACCACCATTTTAACTTTATCAATAACGTAATCCAGTTCCTCTTTGGTAGTATATTTACTAAAAGAAAAGCGAACTGATGGGCGATTTGGGTCGGCTTTGATGCCATTTAAAACGTGAGAACCAATGTTCGAGCCTGAAGAACAAGCGCTGCCGCCAGAGGCACAAATTCCATTGATATCCAAATTAAACAACAACATATCGGCCATGTCCATTTCCGGAAATGACACATTTAAAACGGTATAAAGACTCTTGTCTGCATCTGTTTCTCCGTTGAAACCAATTCCCGGAATCTCTGCAATCAATTGTTCTTTTAGATAATCTTTTAACCCCTGAATGTGGCTTTGATGCAATGCCATTTCTGCATAGGCAATTTCCAACGCTTTGGCCAGGCCAACAATACCGTAAACATTTTCGGTACCACCACGCATGTTACGCTCTTGTGCTCCCCCATAAATCATCGGTGGAATCTTGATGTTGCTATTTACATACAAGAAACCCACCCCTTTGGGACCATGTAGCTTATGTGCCGCACATACAATGAAATGGGCTTTTAATTCACGCACATTGTGTACGTAATGCCCCATGGTTTGCACTGTATCGGCATGATAAATGGCGTTATATTTTTCGCAGATATCGCCAACTTTAAGCATATCGGTTAAAGTACCCAATTCGTTGTTTGCATGCATTAGCGATACAAAAGTGCGATCATTGTTTTGCAATAACTCTTCCAGGTGGGCATAATCTACATTACCTTTTTCATCAATATTTACAAAACTTAATTTATCAATTTCGCCATTTTTAAGCATCGTATTTAAGGTATGTTCTACCGCGTGATGCTCTATTTTAGAAGTGATGGCATGCTTAATTCCATAAGCAGAAATGCCACACCGGATAGCAGTATTATCTGCTTCGGTACCTCCAGAAGTGAAAAATATTTCGGAAGGTGATGCACCTAAAAGACCAGAAACCGTTTTACGAGCCTTCTCTACGAGCGTTCTAACCTCTCTCCCTAATGCATGAATAGCAGATGGATTGCCAAAATGGTTTTCCATTACATTGGTCATTTCAGCAATTACCTCTTTATCCAATGGCGTTGTAGCTGCATTATCTAAATAAACTCTTTTCATGTACTAGTTTAATTTAAGTATTTCTTTGATGTCCGAAATAATTTTGTTCGCTAAATTTTCTGCTGTGGCTTCGTTCTCCGCTTCGCTATAAATACGGATAATTGGCTCGGTATTAGATCTGCGCAAATGAACCCAGGTTTTATCGAATTCGATTTTTAACCCATCGATAGTGCTATAAGGTTGGTTTTTGTACTTTTCCTCAACCTGTTTTAACAAATTATCGATATCCATTTCTGGTGTAAGGGTAATTTTGTTTTTTGAAATATGGTATTGTGGGTAGCTGCTTCTCAACAATGAAATTGATTTTCCAAATTTGGCTAAATGAGTTAAAAATAATGCAATACCAACCAAAGCATCTCTGCCGTAATGCGATTCTGGATAGATAATGCCGCCATTGCCTTCGCCGCCAATAATTGCATTGGTTTCTTTCATTTTGTTAACTACATTCACCTCGCCGACCGCTGATGCATTATACTCCGAACCAGCTTTCTCGGTAACATCTCGTAAAGCCCGTGTGGAAGAAAGGTTAGAAACGGTGTTTCCTGGCGTATTTTTTAACACGTAATCGGCAACGGCAACTAATGTATATTCCTCGCCAAACATGCTTCCATCTTCATTTACAAAACATAAACGGTCCACATCTGGATCAACCACAATACCTAAATCGGCATTTTGCTTTTGTACCTCTTTTGAAATTTCAGTTAAATTCTCAGGAAGCGGCTCAGGGTTGTGTGGAAAGTGACCGTTAGGATCGCAATATAATTCGGTAACTCTTGTTACGCCCAAGGCTTTTAACAAAGCAGGAATAAAAATTCCGCCTGTCGAATTTACACAATCAATAACAACCTTAAAATCGGCTTTTTTAATGGCATCTACATCAACCAATGGCAATGCTAAAACCTTATCTATATGTTTCTGCAGGTAAGTATTATTTTGAATAACCTTACCTAATTGATCCACCTCAGCAAATTCGAAACTTGCACTTTCTGCTAAATCGAGCACTTCTTTTCCATCTAAATCGCTGATAAATTCTCCATCCGCGTTTAGCAACTTCAGGGCATTCCATTGTTTCGGGTTATGGCTGGCGGTTAAAATAATTCCTCCTCCTGCGTGTTCATCCGGAACAGCAACTTCTACTGTTGGTGTTGTTGAAAGGCCTAAATCGATTACCTCAATCCCTAATCCTTGAAGGGTGCCAATAACCAAATTGTTCACCATTTCGCCCGAAATACGTGCATCGCGACCTAATACGATTCTTTTGTTTCCTGTTTTTTGTACTACCCAGCTACCAAAAGCCGCTGTAAATTTTACTATATCTATCGGTGTTAAGCCGTTTCCAGCTTGTCCGCCAATGGTTCCTCGTATTCCTGAAATCGATTTTATTAAAGTCACTTTGTGTATTTTATTTAAGGCTCAAAAATAAGAAAAAAAACAAGATAGCAGCTATTTTAGGCGGCCTTGGCATGTTAATTTACATTGTTTTTATATCTATTTATACGATATATTTAATAGAAATTCGGCTAAGGTTTTAGTCAAACGTGTGATTGGTTTTTATTTTTTTGGAAAGCAAGCGCAATCGTGCATCGGTTTCTGCAGTTCCGCCCCCGTTGCAAATCCGCTCCCGATAAAAAATCAGGATTGCGGGTTTTCCACTAAGTCGGTTTTAGAAAGATTATTCCGTAATCCTGAGGTTAGTTTTACCCCCCCCTTGCCCCTGCTAAGTTAGGAGGGGAGTAGCCAAAGAAGGGCAAGTTAGCCAATTTTTAAAGCATATACTTTTAACCCGAAACCTAATTCTGTGCTAATTTTATTTGCTCTACCCTGCTCCCCTCCTTAACTTCAAGGATTGGTTGGGGGGTGGGTTCATACCAAAAAGTTACAAGCCTTTATTATTAAACCTGACAACAGCGGCAGCCCGGAGTTTTTCTACGAGGGTTACAGCGAATGGCAGGGCTGCAGGTCCCGACAAAATGTGAACGCCGATTTCCAAAATATAAAGACCAATCTCCTTATCGATAAATTATAAATTGCTTCGCTGTGAAATTAATGTACTTTGTTTATCTCAATTTTATCTAAGTTTGCAAATTCCAAAACAAAAAGGCTTTTTATATGCAACGTAAGTGGTTTCAATATTGGTTTAATTCGCCATATTATCATATTCTTTATCAACAAAGAAACGATGCAGAAGCCGAATTTTTCATCGATAAGTTAACAGAATATCTTAGTCCGGCGGTCGATTCGAAAATGCTTGATATTGCTTGCGGGAAAGGTAGGCATTCTATTTATCTCAATAAAAAAGGCTTTGATGTTACAGGAATCGATTTATCAGAACAAAGTATAAAATACGCCAGGAAATTCGAAAACAATAAACTGCATTTTTTGGTACATGATATGCGCAAACTGTTTTATATCAACTATTTTGATGTTGCCTTAAACTTATTTACCAGTTTCGGTTATTTCGACACCGAGAAAGACCATGTTAATGCGCTTAAAACGTTTAGAAAATGTTTAAAAACCAATGGAACTCTGGTTATAGACTATTTTAATACTGAAAAAATCGTCAGAAATTTAAATCATTGCGAAATTAAATCGCTTGATGGCATTGCCTTCAATATCACTAAAAATGTAGTGGAAGGCAAGATTATCAAAAAAATAAATTTCGATGATAAGGGCAAAACATACAATTTCGAAGAACGGGTGCAAGCTTTTTGTTTTGAAGATTTTGAGCGTATGTTAACCAAAGCAGGCCTGGTGGTTCAAAAAGCTTTTGGCAGTTATGCGCTCGACAAATTCGACGAATGCAACTCCGATCGTTTAATTTTAATTTGTAAAAAGGCATGATAGAAAGCATACAGCAATTTGATGTTGAGCTTTTTATGAAAATCCACCGTGGGCTTTCTAATGGCTTTTTCGATTGGCTGATGCCTTTAATGCGCAATCGTTTTTTTTGGTCGCCGCTGTATATTTTTATTATTATTTTCTGCATTAAGCAGTACAAAAAACACGGATACTATATTATTGGAATGGTACTTTTTACCTTCGCCACAGGAGATCTGATCGCATCTCGTTTAATAAAACCGTTTGTGGCTCGGGTAAGGCCCTGCAATGATTTCAGTTTGGCAAATGATATTATTCACCGGGTGCCATGCGGCAGTGGATTAAGTTTTCCCTCAGCCCATGCTACCAATCATTTTGCTATTGCTGTGTTTTTAATTTGCGTATTTTACAGTCGCTGGAAGCCTATTTTGCCTCTTGGGATATTTTGGGCAGGAATAATTAGCTTTGCACAAGTTTACGTGGGCGTTCATTACCCGATAGATGTAACTACAGGTGCACTATTGGGAACTTTAATTGGTTTTATCTGTTCGAGAATATTTAAAAAATTACAACCCCAATTTTAATGGAAGCTTGGAAATTTGCCGTACTTTTTTTCTGCGCTTTTTTAGGCGGCTCGGCCATTTTTTTGGTCAAAAGTGATAAATCAAAACTACTGAAATTAATCCTTTCTTTCAGTGGCTCTTACCTATTTGCTATTACAGTTCTGCACCTTATACCCGACGCTTACAGCGGGCCCGACAAAGGCGAGATTGGTATTTTTATATTGGTAGGTTTCTTATTGCAGGTTTTTTTAGAGCAGTTTTCTGAGGGTGTAGAACACGGGCATATCCATAAACACCACGATGGAAATGTTTTTCCATTCGGAATTATGATTAGCCTTTGCCTGCATGCTTTTTTAGAGGGTATGCCACTTGCCAAAGATCAGCATAACGAACTTATTTTTGGAATCTCATTACACCACATTCCAGCGGCATTTGCTTTGGCAAGCATTTTAATGCAAAACCATTTCAAAAAAGGAAGCATCATCATGTATTTGATAATTTTCGCCATGATGGCCCCGCTTGGCTTTTATGTAAGTGTTGGTTTGAGTAACGGAACCATTGGAGGTATCGATGCTTATTTCAACAAAATCATGGGAATTGTAATTGGTATTTTCCTACACATTTCCACTACGATTTTATTCGAATCGAGCGCAGACCATAAAATTAACACCCGAAAAATGATTGCTGTTCTACTGGGAATTGGCGTAGCATTAATTGGTTTCTTTGCCGGGCATTCTCATTAGTATTTTTCGGCCTAAGATAAATCTCAAACTGAAAATTTTTCGGCACATTAGAGTATGGAAAAAATTGTAAATGAGCCAAATGTAGAATACAAAAGAGGCATTTTACTGTTGCAGAATATCTAGAGATGGAAAAGGCATCGCAAGAAAAGCATGAGTATTTTCATGGCGAAATATTTTCAATGGCTGGCGCAAGCACAAATCATAATGAGATTTCACCAATTTGTTTTTAGAAATTGAAGGTAAACTGAAAGGTAAACCTTGCCTCACTTATGGCATCGACGTTCGTAGCCAGATAACCGCAGATGGTTTATTCACTTATCCTGACATTTCAATTTATTGTAGTGGCTTAAACCAAAGTAATATTGATGAAGAAAGCTTTGTTGAACTCCCAGTAATTATCGAAATACTTTCTCCATCAACAAGGGATTATGATAGAAGGCATAAATTCGACCTTTATAAAGATATTTCCAACGCTTAAAGAATATGTCCTTGTTGATTCTGAATCCATATCAGTTGAGGCTTTTTACTTAAACGAAAAACAAAACTGGGAACTGATAGAATTCAAACAAATTGAAGACACGGTTACGTTTGTTTCAATGGGTTTTGAGGTAGTTTTGAGTGATATTTACAATCGAGTTCGTTTCTAGAAATTTATTTTTTTTCTTTCTTGTTCCCATAACCCCAGGGACAATGCTTGCATTTATTTTTACAACAATATCCACGTTTTAAATGATATGCCGCTGTAAACACCATTAATCCGTCTTCGTTAAAATAAAAATCTTCGCCCTCTTTCATAATTAATGAGTGAATGATTGAATTTTGAATGAGTGAATGTTTGCAATCATCATAATCTTGAAATCCTTAAATAATAAAAATCCTGCTCATTAGTTTAGTATTTTTACCTCCAGCTTACCCTCAAAATATTCTTTTAATTGATTGCCATCTCCATGCAAGGTCCAAACCTGTTTTGGTTGTACTTTTTCAATAGTTTCTAAAATCGCATCCCAATCTGCATGATCGGAGATGTAAAGAGAAATTCCATTTTGTTGTTGCAGATTCTTCCAACCCGATGCAAAAGCCCGAACAACATTTATCGCCTTGTGGTAACTGTGAAAAACCATTGGTGGAACAATATAAACCTGATGCTCATGATTATTCTTCATCACCTTTCTATCGTACATTTTATAGTTACCAATTTTCATCCCGAAGTCTTCGTAAATTTTAACAAAGGGCATAATGCTATGGTGGACCATCACATTTTTTGTAGGACAATGTTCGCTTAACAACTGAATAATACGCTGACTTTTCCCTAAAGCATAGGCGCCCAGCATAATATTGGCTGAAGTTTCGTTCAGTTTCTTAATCTCATCAATTGGAGAAGGGTGCTTGGTTTCAGGGTTGGCGAACGTACTTTCCGTTATTAAAACATCTGCTTTCACAAACTCGAAAGGCTCGCAAGTAGCGTCTGGCTCTATCTTATAATCTCCTGTGTAAAGGTATTTTACATTTTGATATTCCATTAAAACCTGCGCTGAACCCAAAATATGCCCTGCAGAATAAAATGTAATGGCTACATCCTTAATTTTAAACGTTTCATGGTATTTTTTAAGCTGAAAATCTACCGCCGCAAATTTACGGTAACGATGTTTCATAAAGCTTTCTGTGGCAACCGTACAGTAAACATTCTGACTTCCACCGATAGCGTGGTCGCCATGCGCATGAGAAACCACGGCATCATTTACAGGTTGTTGCGGGTCTAAATAAAAATCCCCATAAACACAATATAAACCTGTTGGCGTGATGGTGATAAAATCGTCCAAAATCATGACCAGGATTTGTTGGATTTGAGGATAAGGCAGGATTTTAGGTTATTAGACATATTATTAAAGAAATGATTTGATAAAATATTTGAGATGAGTATTAACTAAGCGGATTGGCGGCCAGGTTTAAAAACTCTTTGTGTAGGGCAAGAACTTGTTCAATAATAGAATGTGTTTCATCATTCATTATAAAATGATTGGCCATTTTAGCTTTTTCGTCATCAGTCATCTGCTTGTTCATCCTTGCTTTAACTTGCTCTGCAGTGCTATTATCGCGTTGCATCACACGGTTTATTTTCACATCCGTTGGCGCTGTAACCAGAATTGTTGTATCGCACATTTTGTAAGAACCACTTTCAAAAAGCAAGGCAGCTTCTTTTAACGTGTAAGGAGCGTTAGCATTCACATTGGCTTCCCACTTATCAAAAGCCCTAAAAACCGCAGGATGAACTAAGGCGTTTAACTTTGCTAATTCGGCTTCATTATTAAACACAATACTTGCGATGTGTTTATTGTTTAGCTTTCCGTCTTCGAAATAACTTTCCTCACCAAAGGTTAATTTTATAGCTTCAATAAGCAAATCATCTTCAACCATCATATTTTTGGCTTCAGTATCAGCATAAAAAATAGGGACACCTAAAACATCGAAAACCTTACATACGGTTGTTTTGCCACTACCAATTCCACCTGTAATCCCAACTTTATACATTATTTTTCTACTACAAAATCTATTTTCGATGGACTTACGCTAATTAATTTGCAATAATCGGGAAACTCTGTGATTTTTACAGCAAACTGGCGATGCTTGAGGTTTTTCCATTCATCAACATCAATGGTTGCCGTTATGAAATTTGCATCAACTTGTGCATAACTGCCCAAGGCAACCAAAAACGTTACCTTAACTTTCTTTGGATAAAGCTTAATGCTGTTGTAATTTCTGTTATTTAATATCTTTAACGACACCTCAACAGTCTTCTCAGTAAACTCATCAACTGAAAGTTTTACTTCGGTTGATGACGGATAAATACTTACGTTTTTATGAATACTATGTTGGAGACCGATTCGAGCTGTGGTGCTGTTTTGTAAATTATTGATTTTTAAAGTATCTGTAGGCCAAGCAATAATTTTGCTCAATTCTTCTTGTGGACCGGCTACAGTTACTGTTTTTGGGTTAAGTAGTACCTCACTTGCCAATCCATATTGTTTATGAAATGCCAATTGACTTACCAATTTTATATTTACCTTCTTGATGATCTGTTTTGTAAAATCGAAATACAAGGTATCCGGCTTTACCGATATCACCTTTTGTGCACTTCCTACCTGTTTATTAATATTATAAAGCTGATCGGATAGAACTACAAAGTCCCTTGCGTTTAGTTGACTCAAATTAACTGAAATTGATGGCGGACTTATCCTCAATCGGGCAAAGACAAGTTGCCAACCTGTGCCTTCCACCTCTAAATCTAGTGTATCAGTTTGTAAAGGATAAAAAGCTCTTTTAGCAGGTTTATTTTTGAATACAATAACCGTTTTCGCAATGTAATTGTATTTGTTATTCAATGCCATGAAGAGCCAAGCCGCTATAGCCAAAAATAAACAGGCTAATAGTGTTAAAACACGTCGTCTTTCAATTTTAGTTAATCTAATAAAGGGCATATTATAAATTAAACAACTTACCGCATCATTTGTGCTCGATAAAGCAATTCTTCCAAATGTAACAATTTATTAATTCCTATGTAATAAAAGAAAACTGATTTTGAAAAGAGGTTTTCTATATTAGCATCATCAATCTGAATTATGAAAAAAAAAATCTTATTACTGCTTCTCTCCGCATTATCATGTTATGCATTTAGTCAAAAACGTTCAAACGTTTATTATTTTAAAGATGGAGTTCCTGTAAAAAACAATGAGTCAGCCGATTACAGAAGGGTTATCCAAGAACCAGACTCTGGTTCGAAATTTTATAACCTTTACGAGTTTTACGCAGATAATACGGATAAAACAATTGGCAAGCTATCTAAATTTGAACCCAATCTGGTTTATGAGGGAGAGCTTAAACGCTTTAATAAAAAAGGAATTTTAATTGAAAAAATTAATTATCTGAATGGTAAGCCAATTGGCGAATCATCATCATATTATGCCAATGGGCAGTTGGCAAGAGTTATTCTATACGATGATGCTGGTAAATCTGATAAACAGAAACGTTCTGCTTTCAAATTGATTTCGGGTTTCGATTCGCTGGGAAATCAATTTATAAAAGATGGCAACGGACACTTTAATCTGAATAAACGTGAAGAAGGAGATTATGTGAATGGTTACAAAGATGGTGAGTGGAAAGGTAGAATAGGTAAAGATAGCTATGTTGAAAAGTATAATAATGGATATTTTATTGACGGTATTGCAACATTTGAAAACGGAGAGACAAAAAAGTATAGAACCGAAGAAGAGAAGCCAGATTATCCGGGTGGAATAACTGAATTCTACAGATATTTATCCAGAAATTTTAAATACCCATCTGAAGCCCTAAGAAATAAAATATCGGGGAAATTATTTATCAGTTTTGTTGTCGAAAAAGACGGGAAGTTATCTAATTATAAGTTTAAAAACGACCTGGGTTATGGAACCAGGGAAGAAGCCATCCGTGTTTTGAACGAGTGCCGCAATTGGAACCCGGGGTTACAACATGGCATTCCAGTAAAGGTGTCTTACAATATCAATATCAACCTGGCGCAACAATAATCGAGTAAGAAGCAGGGAATTAGTTTCCCTGCTGTCTCCTCACACCGTACGTACCGATCGGTATACGGCGGTTTGCTAGAATAACTTCGTTTGGTGTGTCGTTTTCCAATAGTAATAATTACCAAATCCGTCAAGTCCAAGCCTCATAAAAAACTTCTTGTCAAGGGTTGTAAGTAATGTTGGGCTGTTTGCAGTCTTACAGTACCCCTTACGGGTGTTGGCCAACTGATAGGCCCTTGATTTTTCCAAACCCATCTTCATTAAGTTCCGCGCTCTGCCCGTTATACTCTTCCATTGCTTCCAAAGAACAATCCGCAGTCTGGTTCTCGTCAATTCGTCCAGTTTTACCATGTACCCCTTTGCATTTGCAATAGAGAAGTAGTTAACCCAACCACGAATGATTTCCTGAAGCTTCGATATCCGTTGGTGTAATGGAAAGGGTTGGTTGCGCCTGGTCTGCTCCCTTATTTTCTCTTTGATCGCGCTTAGAGATTTGGATGAAATTCGCATCTTCCATCCCTCTTTGCTGCCATAGAATGAAAACCCAAGCAGACTACTTTGGCCCGGTCTGCTGACCTTACTTTTCTCCATGTTAACCTTCAGTTTCAGCCCCTCTTCCAGATATACTGAAATACCTGCCATTACCCGATGTGCTGATTTCCTGCTTCTTAAATAGATACTGCAATCATCAGCATATCGTACGAACCTGTGTCCACGCGCTTCGAGCTTCGCATCAAGTTCGTGAAGGATAACATTTGATAGTAACGGACTTAATGGACTGCCTTCAATGCTATTAAGTTAAGCAAATTTCACTATGTTTATTGGTAGGATTTTAGTAAATTTACTGTACAAAAGAAAAAGAAAAATGAGCTTAATATCCCAGAATACAAGCGGGGAGAAACATAAAGTTTCTTCTAAAAAAAACATTTGACTTTATCCACAATAATTCTTCCACGGAAAAGTATTTCCTCAAACCAATCTTTTTCAGCAGAAACAGGAGTTTAACATTTCCGGTAGTGGTTTGTATGATACTGAATCTTTTCAAGGAATCTGTGGAGTATAATATTTCAATGCTGTTACCCTTTTTCAAATTGAGTCCCGTTTCCGGTGCAGCATTTTCGCTTGCACGCTATAAGATTGATATTTCCTTCTTTAAGGAACTTAACAGGATAGTTGTCGATTTTCACCAGGAGCACCAGATGAAGCTTTGGCACGGATTCCAATTAATAGCTGGTGACGGATCAACTGTTGCATTACCAGCATCCAGTACGATGAAAAAGCATTATGGTATTCATTCTGAGAATAAGGGTGTGAAGAAATGCATGGCCCAAATATTCATGCTCTATGATTTAAATACAAATCTGGTTATCGCCAGTAGAATAAGTACGATGAGAAACTCAGAGCGGACGCTGCTAAGCGATTGTCTCAGTGATTTCCCAGATGGGAACAACATCATCTTACTAGACAGAGGATTTGGGCATTTCATTACCTGTAAACGATTTTTAGATATGAAAAAGGATTTTTGTATCAGACTGAAAACGGCCACTGACTTTGGTAGAATGGTACTGAGTAATCCCTCAAATGATTTTATTGCTGAATGGAAACCAAGCAAAACAGAAAAAAAACCCTTAAGCGGCACGAGCATGAGAAGAAAAGCATCATCGTCAGAGTTTCAAAGGTTAGGCTCAAAACAGGCGAAATTGAAGTGCTCATATCTTCACCAAAGCTGTTTAAGATATTCACCTTGTTACAAATGAATGAACTGTATAAGCTTAGATGGGGAATCGAGGAAGGATTTAAAAAACTGAAGCCAAAAATGAAACTTGAACAGTTTGGAAGTCGTAAACCGGAAGGTGTAGTTCAGGAATTTGAGTCCCATATATTCATGATGAACATGGTGGCATTACTGGGTATCGAAGCGCAAGATGAAGTAGAGAAAAGATGTGTGGGACGAAAGCTTAAATACAAATATAATTGGCAGAATGCTTTCAGATTCGTAAGGCACAAAATCCTTCAATTAATAAACTATAAGGATATCAACAAGTTGGTTGAAAGTATAGTGATTCAGATTTGTAAATCGATAGTAGCAATAAAACCTGATAGAGTTTTTGTGAGAATTAGGGACACAAAACATAAGCCCAGACTTTATCAAGCCTATAAGTAGCTTAACTTAATAGCATTGGGACTGCCTTGTGGCGTTCCTTCTTTTCTTGGGCGGACCAATCCATTCTCCATGATACCAGCGCTCAAATAAAGACGGATAAGCTTCAATGTCCGCTTATCCTTTATCTTTACTGACAGCAGGTACATAAGTTTATCATGGTTTACCCGGTCAAAAAATTTGTCCAGGTCAAGTTCCACAATCCAGGTGTAACCTGTGTTAAGATATTCCTGAGCTTTTAGCACTGCCTGACGGGCATTGCGATCTGGCCGGAAACCATAACTATCAGAGGAAAAGTCGCCCTCGTACTTGGGGCTCAGCCATTGAGAGATGGCCTGCTGGATCAACCGGTCAATGACCGTTGGGATGCCAAGCATCCTCTTACCACCACTGCTTTTGGGTATCTCTACCTTTCTCACAGCGCTTGGTCGATAATCGCCTTTTAAAATATTAGCTCGTAATCTCTGCCAGTTAGCACTCAGGTAGTCGCGAAGTTCATCGGTCTGCATACCATCAATACCACCAGCACCCTTATTGGCAGTAACCTGCTTAAAGGCTCTTTGTACATTTCGGATGTCTAATATTTCTTCAAGCATAATACTAAAAAAAAACTCCTTCCCAGGCATTGTGCACATTGGTTGCACGGCTCGGCTCAGCTCCTCTTATACTTTACTCTCGGATTCCGTCCTACCCTCATATAAGCAGTTCGCTAATGTGGTTCCGCTGTAAACGCTCTGCCATAAACTTCCTGTTTCCTTTGCCATCCTAACATTTGGTCCTTCCTGCACCTTAAAATGCAGTACTATTACCGCTGCTGACTTCTAAATGAGTCATTTAGCGTCCCCGCTAAGTGTTTCTTCTCCTGTAATCGCGCTTACAATTGACAGAACTCATTCAGATCTCCCGAGGTAAGACAATCTACTTGCTATGGATGTGGCCTCTGTATCTGCGTAATAGTCCCCGTGCAGTATTGGGCTTCTGTTTGTTTCGCAACATCACCCGGACTAAATCCGCCTCGTATACAGTTTCTGTTCGTAAACCCCCATATTTGCCGCCAACTTCCTTCAGATTCGCAGTCACCCACGACACCCTTGTTTTAAGCTAACACTACCTACTGCTAAGCGTGTTCGGGACTCTAACCCTATACTCGATTGCCATGCCCGGCGCACACGAACAAAAAAGGGTTCCAAAATTCGGAACCCTTTTTCATGCTAAATGCATTGATTATGCTTTTGCTACAGGAGGAACAACTGCTTTAGTTGCATCTAAAGAAACCGCCGATTTATCGAAGCGAATTTTCACTCCACCTTCTACTTCGATTAAGAAAGTAGTATCGTTCATATCAGCGATACGGCCGTGAATACCTGCAGTAGTGATAATCTTGTCACCCTTCTTTAATCCTTCTATTAATTTTTTATGGTCTTTAGCTTTTTTAACCTGGGGACGAATCATAAAAAAATAGAATACTACCGCGATAGCACCTAACATAATTAATTGTCCGTATTGGCCAAATCCACCTGCTGCTTGTAAAATTACTGTTGATGTCATTTCTTATTTATTTGATTATTGATTGTAAGTAAGGGTATAGGTACAAAACCAACCTTACCATTTATTTTTTTGTAAGCACCTCGCCTACCAAGTGTACCGTTGAAACTGTTGGGTTTGCATTTGAAGTTACTGTTACCACTTTATCCTGCATTCCGTCTTTTCCTGTACTATTAAAAACAACCTTAATTACACCTTCTTTTCCAGGTTGAATGGGTTCTTTCGGCACTTCTGGAACTGTACAACCACAAGTGGCTGTAGCATTTGAAATGATTAAAGGGCTTTTACCTATATTCTTGAATTTGAATTGGTGTTCTACACTTTCACCTTGGTTAATTTTTTCGAAATCAAAAATATCTTTCTCAAAAACAATTATTGGTGCGTCAGGTGAGGCAATTGTAGCTGCTGCCAACGAATCATTTCCTGCAACCTGATCTGTAGAATTGTTTGCATTTCGGCAAGCTGTGAAAGAGATTGCTGCAATAGCAAGGATGAATAATTTTTTCATTATTAGTCTTCAATTAATCCGCGACCGATTTTTTTAATCGTATTTGTCTTCTTAAGGTCGCCTAAAATTTTGTCTAAAATACCGTTAATAAACGAATTACTTTTCGGCGTACTGTAATCTTTTGATAGCTCCAAATATTCGTTAATGGTTACTTTTACAGGAATTGATGGAAAGTTTAAAAGCTCGCAGATAGCCATCTTCATCAAAATGGTATCCATTAAAGCAATCCGTTCCGACTCCCAATTTTTTGTACGCTCCGCAATCAATTCCTGGTATTTAGCGTCATTCTGCAAGGTGTGGACAAATAAATCTTGCACAAATTTGCTGTCTTCTACCCAATCAGCACTTATTTCGGTGAGTTTATTTTTGAAAGGATCGTCAGACGTAAAGTTCTTCAACGTTTTTGCAACCATTCCTTTCATCACCTCGTGATCTACCTGCCAATTGATAAATTTCTCTTCGAAAACCTGAATAATACCCTGGTTTTTTAAAATAATTTTTCTGAAAATATATTTGATAATATCTTTTGACGACTCTAAGCTTTCGTTCGGATCTGCAAGATAATCGGCATACTCCTGAGATGCTTTTAAAGAATTATAAACTGTTTTACGAATTTCTGGATCGAAGCCCCAGTCTACTTTGTATTTTTTTACCGCAGAAACATATTCTGGGTTTTGCTGCATTAAAACGCTAAACTTATTGTGTAGCAGTTTCATATTTGGATTTAAGTCCTCAGCGGTTTTAAGGTATTTGTTAGCACGTTCTGCAGCATCGTTTGCTGTAAACTCTGTAACTTCAACCATCAATGATAACATCCAGATGTACATTTCGTACACGCTATCAATACTTTGCATTAAAGTTTTCAAATCTCCTTTAATGTCTTTTTTGTCTGCCATGTGCCAAGCAAAAATATTTTGCAAAGCTTTGATTCTTAAGTGCCTTCTATTTAACATGAATGTAAGAACGAGTGCGGTTTATAAAACCTATTTTAATAATTATTTAATATGATGATTTAATTTTTTTAACATCTGCAATACGCTTTTCAGCAATTCTGTTTGCAGCAATATTTGTTGATATTTTCTCGGCTTTACTCAACTTGATTACGTTACGTGTAGCCTCGTAAATATTTTCGGTAAGTTGCACTGTACGTTTTTTTCCAAAGCCAGTCCATTCAGAGTAACAAGCAATTAAGCCACCAGCATTAATTAAATAATCAGGCGCAAATAAAATGCCTTTTTTCAAAAGCAGTTCGCTGTCTAAAACCTCATCTTTTAACTGATTATTGGCCGAACCTGCAATAATTGCAAACTTCATTTTTTCAATGGTTTTATTATTAACCGTTGCTCCCATCGCACATGGCGCATAAACATCGGCATCACAACCAAAAATTTTATCAGCTTCAATAGGTTTTGCTTTATATTTTCGGGCAACATAAGTCAATTGCTCCTGGTTAATATCACTAATTAAAACCTCCGCATTTTCCTTTCTAAGCAAAGCTACTAAATGTTCGCCCACGTTGCCAATTCCTTGTACTACAATTGTCCTACCCGCGAGCATGTCGGTTCCAAAAACCTCTTTCACACTAGCTTTAATACCTAAATAAACCCCCTGTGCCGTAAACGGAGCTGGATTTCCTGCACCTCCAATTGATTCAGGAACACCTGTTACATAATTGGTTTCCATGCGGATATACTCCATGTCCCGAGTATTGGTCCCCATTTCTTCAGCTGTAATAAACTCGCCATTAAGGTTTTTAATAAACCTACCATAGCTACGCATTAAAGTTTCTGTTTTATCTCTACGAGAATCGCCAATGATTACGCCTTTTCCGCCCCCTAAATTTAATCCGGTAATTGCCGATTTATAGGTCATCCCACGCGATAAACGCAAGGCATCTTCCAAAGCTTCGCCCTCAGTTGCATAGCTCCACATCCTCGTTCCGCCTAAAGCCGGACCCAAGGTAGTATCATGTATCGCGATAATTGCCTTTAAGCCCGTATCAGGATCATTACAAAAAACCAATTTTTTATGCCCGTAAGCACTCAATTGCTCTAAAATGGAAAAATCTGACGAAGAATTTGCTGGCATATTGAACGTTCGGCTAATCTGCTGCAAAATTAAAATAAAAAACGATTAATACACTTATATAAATAAACTATTTGCGCTGCTACTACAAACAATTATTTATATGGTTTTCTCAAATGCAATTTCCGCTGTATTTCTGCAAATACAATCTCTCGATTGCCAAAATTTTGACGGGTTTGCGCTATAATATTTGTTGGTTTTAGCTTAAAGTGTCTTAACAAAAGGTATTTTTTAGGCACTGTGTTATTTAATTAGCTGTTATTGATAATGCGTTAAATCAAACAACCTCCTCGATCTCTTTAGCTTAACCTTTCAAAACCTAATAATGTCATTATTTTTTTAAAGCTTAGCTATTGAAACATAAATATGCGGCACGAAATAACAAATTTATCTAAGTTTGTATTGCATGAAACATCTTAGCAGATTAAACAAATACTTTTTAAAATATAAGTGGTGGATTATTCCGGGCAGTATTTTCGTGGTCATCTCCAATATTTTTGGCGTGGTGCCAGCTCAGGTAATCGGCTATGCGGTAGATTTAATTACTGAAAATGTTCAGGTTTATAATCTTTTTGGAGGTTTTAATCGTCAGGAAATCATTTACGATATTTTTAGCAGCAACCTATTATTTTTTGGATTGCTGGTGGTGGCATTGTACGTATTAAGGGGTTTGTTCCTGTTTTTTATGAGGCAAACCATCATTCTCATGTCTAGGCACATTGAGTTTGATATGAAAAACGATATCTATCAGCATTATCAGAAATTAAGTCTGGGTTTTTACCGCCGCAACAATACCGGCGATTTGATGAACCGGGCAACTGAAGATGTGAATCGCGTGAGGATGTATGTTGGACCAGCCATTATGTATACCATTAACACATTTGTTTTATCTGTGCTCATCATCTGGTCTATGTTTGATGTAAACTCGAAATTGGCCATATATTGCTTGTTGCCCCTTCCCTTTTTAGTCATCATTATCTATTATGTAAACACTTTGATTTTCAAAAAAAGCGGAAAAATCCAGGAACGTTTATCAGATCTATCAAGCTTCGTGCAAGAACGTTTTTCAGGTATCAGAATTATTAAATCTTATGTACGCGAAGATTATACCCGCAACATGTTTGAGATTCAAAGCAATGAGTATAAAAAAGATTCGATGAGTTTGGTAAAGGTTTCTGCCCTTTTTTACCCTACAATGCTTTTATTAATTGGCTTGAGTACCATTTTAACTATTTATGTTGGTGGCAACCAGGTAATGAATGGCAGTATTACAGCAGGAAACATTGCTGAGTTCATCATCTATATCAATCAGTTAACTTTCCCCGTAACCATGCTGGGTTGGGTAACCTCTTTAATACAGCGGGCGGCGGCTTCTCAAAAGAGAATTAACGAATTTTTAGACATTCCTTCGGATATTCAATCAACAAACAATGAAGAGAAAGAAATTCAAGGCAACATCAAATTTGAAAATGTTAGCTTCGTTTATCCTGATACCGGAATACTAGCGCTTCAAAACTTAAGTTTTGAAATTAAGAGCGGTGAGTTTGTGGCAATTATTGGAAAAACAGGTTCTGGAAAATCAACATTGGCAAACTTAATTATGCGGATGTATGATGTGGAGCAAGGAGCTATCAGTGTTGATGGGGAAAATTTAAAATCGTTAAACCTTAAATATTACCGCAACCAGATTGGCTTTGTGCCGCAAGAGGTTTTTCTTTTCTCTGATACGATCAAAAACAATATTGCTTTTGGTTTAGATAAAGTTACGGATGAAGCAGTATATGATGCTGCCAAAAATGCTTCGGTTTATCATAACATAATTGATTTTGATGAAAAGTTTGAAACCATGTTGGGCGAAAGAGGAATCACACTTTCCGGGGGACAAAAACAACGTGTATCCATTGCAAGGGCATTAATTAAATCTCCAAAAATTTTGATATTCGACGACTGTTTATCCGCTGTTGACACTAAAACAGAAGAGGAAATTCTCCAGAATTTGGGCAAAATTATGAAAGATAAAACCAGTATCTTAATTGCGCACCGGATTTCAACCATAAAAAATGCAGATAAGATTTTGGTATTGGACGATGGTAAAATAATAGAACAAGGTACACATGATGAATTGCTTAACCTAAACGGAAGTTATACTGAGCTTTATCATAACCAATTATTGGAGGAGGAAACAAGAACAATTTAAATTGTATCAAAATTGTATTTTGTACTTTAAATATTTGCTTTATATTTACCGAAACCAAAAACCAACATCAATACCAACCATGGGAGAATTCGACAACAAGGAAAGAGAAGAAGTTTTTTCAAAGAAAGTAAGAGCAGGTAAGAGAACTTATTTCTTCGACGTGAAGGCTACTCGCTCAGGTGATTATTATTTGACCGTTACCGAGAGCAAGAAAAGATTAGAAGACGGTGTATTCGTAAAGCATAAAATCTTTTTATATAAAGAAGATTTCGAAAAATTTGCTGAAGGATTAAACGAAACTGTTGATTATATTAAAACTCACCAGGATGTTGTGGAAAAACGTTATGAATATTCTGAAAACGGAGAACATAGCACAAAAACAAATGATGATTTTTCTTTTTAATAAATTATAATTTCAAAATAAAAAGCCCTTGTTTCATCAACAAGGGCTTTTTTATGTACTTGAGTTTTCTACGGCATTATGCAACGGCCAAGCCAGCACCAACCATAAATATTAGCAAAAAGTAAAACGCTATTATTGCAATGGTAATCGATCCCCAAAATTTAAATAAGGATTTTAAGCTCGCCATTGCTGAATTTAAACTTTCCTGATCACCGAATAAGACGCCTTGTTTACCTTTATTGGCTATTTTATTAAGTAAAATGCTTGGATAAAAAAGCAGCAAACCCAGTACGAAATAAATCACCGTTATTATGGTTGTTCCACTTGAGCCCAATTGCCCCATTTGAGTGGCCACAGCAGGGTTACTATTGATTAACGCAGGTATGCTAAAGGCCGCAATAATTACAAAAATTGAAACAACAAAACCAACTATGGAAAGAAATTTTGCCCATTTAGTGATATCATAGAGATAACTGCGTATATCTTCTGTTACTGCTAGTTTCACTTCAGCCGGTTTCTGCTCTTCAAATTCTTCTATCATCTTGTTTTAATTTTCGATAAACTTAGATAAAATATACTGGCGCTACAAATTCGAATCTCTAAATAAAGGTTTAAAAGCTTATCTTTGCCGCCTGAAAAAGGTGAGAAGTGAGAAGTGAGAAGTGAGAAGTGAGAAGTGAGAAGTGAGAAGTGAGAAGTGAGAAGTGAAATCGTAAATCGTAAATCGTAAATCGTAAATCGTAAATTAAAAAATATAAATGGCATTACAATGTGGTATTGTAGGTTTACCAAATGTTGGAAAATCGACTCTTTTTAACTGTTTATCAAATGCAAAGGCACAAGCTGCTAACTTTCCGTTTTGTACAATTGAGCCAAACGTTGGCGTAATTACTGTGCCTGATGATAGATTGACCAAACTGGCTGAACTGGTTAAACCAAACAAGGTACAACCCAATACGATTGAAATTGTTGATATTGCGGGTTTGGTAAAGGGCGCTTCGAAGGGTGAAGGTTTAGGCAACCAGTTTTTAGGAAACATTCGTGCTACGAATGCAATTATCCATGTTTTACGTTGCTTCGATGATGGCAATGTGATCCATGTTGATGGTTCTGTTGATCCCATTCGCGATAGAGAAATAGTCGATACAGAGTTGCAATTAAAGGATTTGGATACTGTTGACAAACGTATTCAAAAGGTGGAAAAGATGGCAAAAACGGGTGGCGATAAAGATGCTAAACGTACTTATGAAATTTTAACTATTGTTAAATCTCATTTAGAAAACGGAAAATCTATCCGCACCGCAGCAATGCCTCAGGAAGACTTCGATTTTATCGAAGATTTAGGCTTACTTACTCAAAAACCAGTAATGTATGTTTGTAACGTTGATGAAGCATCGGTAGTAACCGGAAATAAATATGTTGATTTAGTCAAAGCAAATGTAGCAGATGAAAAAGCTGAAGTTTTGGTTATTTCAGCAAAAATCGAATCGGAGATTGCCGAATTGGAAAGCTATGAGGAGCGCCAGGAGTTTTTGGCAGATTTAGGCTTAGATGAGTCTGGTGTAAACAAACTAATTCGTGCAGCTTATAAATTATTAAATTTGTATACCTATTTCACTGCAGGAGTACAGGAAGTAAGAGCTTGGACCATAACAAAAGGCTTTACGGCACCACAAGCAGCCGGTGTAATCCATACAGATTTTGAAAAAGGATTTATCCGTGCTGAAGTAATTAAATACAATGACTTCGTAACACTGGGTTCGGAAAATGCTTGTAAAGATGCAGGCAAATTAGGCGTAGAAGGAAAAACCTATGTAGTAGAAGATGGCGACATTATGCACTTTAGGTTCAATGTATAACCCATAAATTCTCTAAATGAAATTTAAAGGTATAGAGCCACTCGAGAGAGTGGCTTTTTTTGGATTTATTTTGCCAGAAAACATTGAATTAGGCTTGAATAGCAATATTGAAAGGCCAACTCTGCAAAACTTAAATAGTTGCTCGATCTTAATTTCTTAAACCCGGTTGAAATGACATCCCCTGATTTTTCATCAGGGATATAATGGAAAGCGGGAACAGACAATAAAAGGAGATGCTGTCTTTGCTTTTCAAACAAACGAAACAAACTAAAAATCGACCTTACGATCTCTTTTCAAACCGGCACAAGCGAAACTAAATTTCTAAACCATAAGCTGCCAGTTGCGCTTTTGTATCCTCATAACTGGTATGATGAATGCCTTTCAGCCCTAAACCTTCGGCAACCTGAACAAAAAGCATTCTATCGTCTATATATAAACTGGTTTCTACATCGCTCTGCGAAATATCTATCGCCACTTTGAATATATCGGCATCGGGTTTACGGAAATGAACGAAACTCGATGACACGAAAAAATCAACAAATTCATTCAATTTAAAAGTGCTGATTCGATATTGATTTAACTCTCTCCCTTCGTTACTGATTACTGCAACTTTTAAATGATACTTTTTCTTTAAATCGCAAACCAATGCAACCATTTCAGGATAATCTAGGGATTTACTAAACATGAATTCTTTGAAGTCATCATAACTAAACGACCGTTCTTGAAAGAAAACAATGCGTTCTAAATATGCATCCAAGGTAAGTTTTCCCACCTCATAAGTATCAAATGTAAGGTGATGGCGTTCCTCCAGATCAACAGAATCCAGATTAAATAATACCGCAGCTTCGCCCCTTGCTTGCCTATCCCATCCGTTTGTTAACAATACCCCACCAATATCGGTGAAAAGCGTAGTAATTTTCGTTTGCATTTTTAAAAATTAAAGTAAGATTCCACTTAAAAACAATATGGCAAAAGAGAAGTAAATGATTAAACCGGTAACATCGACCAACGTAGCCACAAAAGGCGTAGAAGACACTGCCGGATCGGCACCTACCTTTTTAAGAAGCAAGGGCAACATAGACCCCATTAAGGTTCCCCAAAGTACAACCCCTATTAAGGAGCAGCCTACCACCAGGCCAATTCTAATATAATGATCGGTAAAGCCAGGCCAAAATAGCTGCCATGAGGCGATAACTGCAAAGCTTAACAAACATAAAGTACAGCCTAATAATATGCCAGAGAAGATTTCTCGTCGCATTACATTCCACCAATCTCTAACGGTAACTTCGCCGAGAGCCATAGCTTGAATAATTAAAGTTGCAGCTTGCGAACCACTATTGCCACCGCTTGAAATGATTAAAGGAATAAATGTTGCCAAAATTACAACCTGAGCAATTTGATTCTCGAAATTCGACATCGCAGCGATAGTTAGGAGCTCTCCGAAAAATAAAACAATCAACCAAACCACTCGCTTTTTATATAATTCAAAAACAGGGACATCCAAATAAGGTTCATCTAATGCTTGAGACCCCCCTATTTTGTGAATATCTTCTGTATATTCTTCGTTTGCGATCCAGAGAATATCATCAACGGTTACAATACCCAAAAGAATATTATTCTCATCAACAACAGGCAAAGCCACCCGATTATTCATCCTGAAAATGCTGATAGCGTCTTCCTGCGGATCATTCGCTTTCAACGCGATAAAACGTTTATCGGTTAACTCCCCTATTATCGCTTCAGGATCGGCCAGTAGAACTTCCCGGATTCGAATATCATCAAGCAAAACCCCATCTTTATCAATTACATACACCACATCAATGGTTTCCGAATTTTTACCGTACCTCCTGATGTGTGCTAAAACTCGGGTGATTGACCACTCGGGTTTTACAGCGATGTAATCTGGAGTCATTAAACGACCGATACTATCCTCTTTGTAACCTAGAAGTGCAAGAGATTCTTTTCTTTCTTCTGGAGGCAAAAGGGTAATCATTTTCTTAACTACATCACCCTTCAGCTCGCTAAAAAGTGCGGTACGATCATCTGGAGGCAGATCTTTAATGATCTGATTTAGTTTATTTCCAGTAAGTTTCTTGATAATTCTTTCCTGAGTAGGAAAATCCAGAATTCGGAAAACGTTAACGGCTCTGTTTGAAGATATCGTTTCGATAAATTTGGCTGCGTGTTGTGGAAGCTCGTCAATTAACTCTTCTACATCCGAGATATTCAGTTCATCAAGATAACGCTTTAACGCCTTATCATTCTCTTTTTCAAGCAATTGCTGAACCTCTTCTACAACCAATTCTTCCATAAACGATTCTTTTATTCTTTACATGCCTAAACCTTTATTAGCGGTTCGCAAAGGTGCATTTTTATTTTTAGAAATGCCAATTTAGACGTTAACAGCATGTTAAATTTTGACTTCCTATTAAATCAAACTAACACAATATCTGAATTATTAACAACTTAGAAAGGCATCGGTAAAAGATAGAACTGAGATTAATTCCAACAAAAAACCACCACAAAATAATTATGGTGGTTGAAGGTGTGCTCCCGACGAGATTCGAACTCATATCGATGGTACCGGAAACCATAATTCTATCCATTGAACTACGGGAGCAAGGCTGCAAATATAGAAAATCAAAATGTTAGTTTCTTGTATTATTGAAGGTAAAATCAATATTATTTGAATAAAACTTGAGGTTGATGTTCCTGATAAAATAGAATTCAATACAAGTTCTTTGAAAAAATTTCGTTATAGGTTTAATCGTTATTTGTAGTTTTGATTGAAACACAAATTAAACCTAAAACAAAAATTTTAACATGAACATTACCAAAAATCTTTTTTTAACCGCAATTATTGGCCTTTCTACTGTAACAATGTACTCTTGCAAGAGCAAGAAATTAATAACCAAACCAGATCCTGCTCCTGTTTCAAAACCTACGCCACCAGTTGAAGAAAAGAAACCAATTGCAGCTCCACCAGCGAAAGATGAAGTTGCAGTTGTTGAAAAACCAAACTTCAATTTAGATAATATTCAATTTGAGTTCAATTCGTTTGTGTTAAAAACGTCTTCGTTTGCAATCTTAGATAAAGCTGTAGCTGAAATGAAGAAAGCCCCAAACACTAAATTTGTTCTCCATGGCCATTCATCTGCAGAAGGTACTCCAGAACATAACATGTCGCTTTCAATCGATCGGGCGAATGCGGTAAAATCATATTTTGTTAACGCCGGACTAGATGGTTCAATTTTCACAATTTTGGGTCACGGTGAAAAGGAGCCACTTACGTCCAATGCAAGTGAGGAAGGAAGAGCTGTAAACAGAAGAACTGAAATTAAGGTGCAGAATTAAATCGCGTTTCTTGCTGCGCTCAAACAGATTTAAAAAAATGAACAAGACGTTTGAGTCACATTCAAATAAATAAAAAACCACTTTAAAGCCTCTGAATGAGGCTTTTCTGTTCATTATTAAATTTATTTGAAAATATTCACCGATTTTTCTAACTTTCACAAACTGCTTATTATCTCTTTCATCTAAACGTCTGTATCGTGCATCCTATACTCATCAGGAATAATGTAAAAATACTCGGTAAAGGTAATCGAGTTATTGTATTTGCACATGGTTTTGGGTGCGCACAGAGTTCATGGAAGTACATGACAGATGCATTTCTAGATGATTTCAAAGTAATACTCTTTGATTACGTTGGATCTGGCAGTTCGGATAAAACTCAATATGATTATCACAAATACTCCACTTTAGAGGGTTATGCCTGTGATGTTCTTGATATTATCGAAACTCTTGGACTAAAAGACATTATTTTCGTTGGACATTCGGTAAGTAGTATGATTGGGATGATTGCCGCTTTGCAAAAACCCGAGGCTTTTAAGAAACTTATTTTTATCGGTCCTTCTCCTAGATACCTTAACGATAGGGATTATATTGGCGGGTTTGAAGCCGCTGATATTAAAACCATCTTCACACAAATTGCCGAAGATTATGTTAGCTGGACTAAAGCAATCGCGCCAATAGTGATGAATAAAGCTGAAGAACCAGAATTAGCTGGTTTTCTACAAGGTTGTTTTGAAGAAACAGAGCCAAGCATTGCTCTGGCCTTCGCTATGGCTACATTTAAAGCAGATTACCGCGATGATTTAAAGAAATTTGATATTCCGAGTTTAACGCTGCAAAGTAGCAATGATATCATGGCACCCCTATCTGCGGGTGAATACATTCATCAAAACACAAGAAATAACTTCTTTGTGGTGATGAAAGCGACCGGGCATTTTCCACACATTAGTGAACCTGAAGAAACCATAAGGGAGATTAAGAATTTTATTGCTCATGAAAATATTCACACAGGGTATGTAAAACAAACTGTGTCAATCTAAAATAATGCTTCTCAAAAAAATCTAGTTCAAATCTAATATCATTCTATCAGGAAACCAAATGGCAAGTTTCTGAGCAGTTGTAGCCCAATTGCTCAGAGGCATAGTCCATTTCTGGCTAATGTTCTTTTGCGCCAGATAGATCAATTTCAGCAACGCCATATCTGAAGTAAATGCACCCTTTGTTTTGGTGACTTTTCGAACCTGTCGGTGAAATCCCTCAATAGTATTTGTGGTGTAAATGAGTTTTCTGATTGCAGCATCATATCGAAAATAGGCGGTGAGTTTGGACCAGTTTCTTCTCCAGGACTCCAGTACCTTTTCATATTTCTTGCCCCATTTCTCATCGAGCTCATCTAGCCTCAGCTCTGCCAGCTCAAGGGTTTCAGCTTGATAGACAGGCCTCAAATCTTTCATGAAGGCCTTTTGATCTTTTGATGCAACATATTTTAAACTATTCCGTATCTGGTGAACAATGCATGTTTGTATTTCCGTTTGCGGGTAAACGGCATTGATTGCTTGTGGAAATCCATTCAGGTTATCAATGCAGGCGATTAGAATATCCTTAACTCCCCGGTTCTGCAAATCGGTAATTACGCTCAGCCAAAAATTGGCACCCTCACTCTGAGAAACGTACATTCCTAAAAGTTCTTTATGTCCGTGACGGTTTATTCCAAGTATATTGTAGACAGCATGTGAAACCATTCGGTGATCTTCTTTTACTTTGTAATGCATAGCGTCAAGCCAAACGATTGTGTAGAGCTCTTCAAGAGGCCTAGATTGCCATTCCTTTACCTCGGGTATAATCTTATCGGTAATAGCGGAAAGTGTTGTATGACTGATATCAGTATCATACATATCCTTAATATGCCTCGAAATATCCCGAAGGCTCATCCCAAGACCATACATGCCGATGATCTTACTCTCCAGGCTCTCAGCCAGAATGGTCTCCCTTTTACGGACGATCTCAGGCTCAAAAGTGGAGTTTCTATCGCGGGGAGTCTGAATTGAGATTGTCCCAACGGAGGTTTTGATGTCCTTCGAGGTCTTACCATTTTTCCGGTTACCTGAAAAACGCTCATTCTCGTCAAGGTGGGTTTCCATTTCTGCCTCAAGGGCAGAATCAAGAAAACTTTTAAGCAAAGGAGCGAATGCACCATCTTTGCCATACAAGGATTTACCCGAACGCAATTGCTCAAGGGCTTTTTGTTTCATTAACTCATAAGCGAGCTGTTCTTCTCTCGTCATAATAAACTGTATCTAAAGTTAGTAATTTAACTTTTGACACAGTTTATTTTACATTCTCTTCACACAACACGTGATGAGCTCTATGCCTAGCTTATTTCTGCTTTACTGAATCTATAAAATGTTTGGCTTCCGCTTTTGCTTTATTGCATATGGCTTGAATACAATTCAATCGTGATCCCATCTCGGATACATCCATGTTTTCTAATGAACGTAAACTGGTCTCCAATTTAGACCTTAAGCCCATAATATAAATTGTTGAGAGCGTACGATGAGCAATCATCTTGATCTCTTCTCCTCTTTTTTCTGCGAAATTTTGTTGTAATTCTGACAAGTCCTGGTCAATCGTCTCGATAAATTTCTCGATTACTTCGATCTCATATTCCTTATCACCTAAACTAACCTCTTTTAAATAGCTTAAATCAATAACTTCATAGGCATATTGATCTCCAGATTTTAGCTTCTCCTTTGGTAAAAATTGCGTAAGCATTCCAACCAGTTCAATCTTTTGGATAGGCTTGCTAAAATATCCATTCATGCCAGCGGCAAAGCATTTATCCTTAACTTCGTTAATATTAAAGGCCGTTATTGCTACAATCGGTATCTCTAGCTTAAGTTTCTGACGAATGATTTTAGTCAGTTCGAAACCATCTATTTTAGGTAACATAAGATCAACCATTATTAAAAAAAATGAGTGCGATTCGAGCAAAATCTGCGCTTCGTGTCCGTCGCTGGCAATTTTGAAACTAAAATCGTATTCTCCTAAATAGTTGGCTATTAGCTTTTGGTCAATTAAGTTATCTTCTACTATTAAAACGTCAATTTGTTCTCTCATAAAAATCTATTCAATACATTAAAGAATTTGCATCCGCTTGTCTAGTGATGATTTATAAGCATCAGAAACTGAAACAAAATGTTGCTGAATAATCAGCGTTCCGCCCTCAATGGTATCTATTTTACTAATATTTACGATGAGAGAACGGTGCACCCGAGAAAACATATCCATCGGCAACTTATCTTCCACTGACTTTAAAGAGGAATGAGTTGCGTAATTTTTTTCATCCATATAAATTTTTACAAAATCGCCTTTAGCCTCCAAATAATTGATGTCTGCAAGCTTTATTCGCCCGATAATATTGGAATCCCTGATAAATATAAATTCATCCTTTTTGGAAGGCATAAACAAATTTTGATTCTTGTAAATTTCTTTCGCCTTGATAATCGCCTTTAAAAACCGATCGGGCGTTATGGGTTTGGCAATAAAGTCAACTACATTTAAATCGTATGTATCAGATGCATAATCTCGTTTCGAGCTTATAAAAACAATCAAGGGCCTTTTATCTCCTAAAACTTTAACAAGCTCAATACCAGTAATTCTTGGCATTTCAACATCAAGAAGTAGTAAGTCAATTTTATTATTTGCCAATATCTTAAAAGCATCTGCAGCATTCTCACATTCTGCAATTAGCTTTAGAGAGTCCTCAATTTTGAATAAATTTTTGAGGACACTTCTCGCTATTGCATTATCATCAATAATCAGACAGTTCATTTTATCGGTTTAGCGGTGCGCTAAAGCTAACTAATTTCTTGAAAAGTCATTCCAACATAATTAAAATGAATGAAATGAATAATTGTTTACAAAACCAAAAAACCAATAAAATTTTCAACACGTATGTAATCCCATTCAGCTTGCAAAAGTGCCTTTCTATCGACAGAATATTTACCTGAGAAGCTTTTAGAAATACTTTTGACAGCAGAAAATCATTTAAAAAATTAGAATAATCTCATGAACACAATTAAAACAATTACACTTTCGCTCTTAAGCTTAGTATCAATCTCTCTACATGCACAATCATTCAAGGAACCTGTTGCTTATAAACTTAAAAACGGAATGAACATTATCATTTCAGAAAATAATCGCTCGCCAAAAGCTTATGCAAGTTTTACTTTAGATAAAGAAGCATTCGCTGACAGCAAAGACGGTATAGTTGAAATGCTAAACGCAGTTTTGAACGAAAGCATAACAAGCGACAATTTATCTTTGAAAGATAAAAGTGGCAATTAGCTGCCTCCGCAGATACTTTCGATAAAGAACTTTCAAGTATGACTTCTCTTTTGCAAAATGCAAACATTAATGAGAAGACATTTAATACAGGTAAGACAAAACTATTATTGAGCCTAAAGTTGATTATGATTACGATCGAATCGTTAATGAACCTTCAATAGCAAATTTAACATTTAGCGATGTCTTGAACTTCTACAACGAAATCTCTCTGGAGAAAATATTCTTAACGATTGCTGGTGATGTAAACACAGTTTCGGCTAAAGCTTCAGTGAAAAAGGCCTTCGGTTTATGGAACACCAATAAAGTGTATCAAAACGAAGTAACTTCAAAATAGCTTTATATAATGCAGTGATTTTGCCCGTTGATTAAACTTCAAAGGGCTTTTTTATGCTTAAATGTTACAGATTTTTGCCTAAATCGCTCTAAACATTCAGCAATCATTCGATATATTAGCCTAATAATTTATTTCTCAAGATGAATAAAATTTACACTACTATTTTCCTGATTGCTTTTGGCGCTTATGCCCAGGCTCAAACTATTGTTAATCGAAATCAGGATATCGAATCGATGGTAAAATCTGTGAATAAGGATTCGCTTAAGCAGTATATCTCGACCATGGTTAATTTTGGCACAAGAAGTACTTTAAGTGATATAAAAAGTAAAACCAGGGGAATTGGCGCAGCAAGAAATTGGGTAGTTGCTAAGTTTAATCAATTTGCGAAGCAAAGCGACGGAAGGTTAACAGCCTTTTTAGATACTACAACTTTCCAATCAGACGGAAAACGAATTGATAAAGCAACTTTGTTAGGCAATGCGGTAGCTATTTTAAAAGGAACTGATACAAATGATAAACGGGTTTATGTTGTTAGTGGTCATTTAGACAGTCGCGTAACCGACGTAATGAACCGCACCAGCGATGCGCCTGGTGCTAATGATGATGGTAGTGGGGTTGCAGGTGTGATTGAAGCGGCCCGCATTATGAGTAAATATAAATTTTCTGCCACAATTATTTTTGTTGCGGTGAGTGGCGAAGAACAATCATTATTAGGATCTGGATTTATGGCAGCCAAAGCCAAAAAAGAAGGTTGGAATATTGATGCAATGCTCAACAATGATATGATTGGCAGTAACAATAGCAGCGAAACGCAAATTATCGACAATACCCGACTGAGGGTTTTTAGCGAAGGCTTACCTAGTTACGAGTTGGATAAGAATGCAAAAGCCATCCGTCAGTTTGGTCTAGAAAATGATGGGAAAAGCCGGCAATTGGCTCGATATGTAAAAGAAGTTGGCGAAAGATACGTGGATCAACTCGAAGTGAAGCTTATTTATAGAAATGACCGTTTCTTGCGTGGTGGCGACCATACACCATTTGTTGAAAATGGATTTCCGGCAGTGAGAATTACTGAAATGAACGAAAATTTTGACCACCAACATCAGGACTTAAGAACCGAAAATGGTATTCGTTATGGCGATTTACAGGAGTTTATGGATTTTGAATATCTCCGGAAAAATACTGCTGTAAACATTTCAGTTTTGGCCAATCTGGCAAAAGCCCCATCGAGCCCTGTAGAGGTAAAAATCGATGTAAAGAACCTGAGCAATTCATCATATTTGTATTGGAAAGCACCAACAAATGGCCCTGTAAAAGGTTATTATGTGCTAATGCGTGAAACGAGCAGCCCAGTTTGGGAAAAGAAATTTTTTACTATAGCAACCGAATTAAAGGTCCCTTATAGTAAAGACAATTATTTATTTGCGGTACAAAGTGTTGGTAAAGATGGTAGTGAGAGTTTACCTGTGGTTCCAGGAATTGGCCGCTAATGAAACTTTTAAGATTTGTGGTTGTTTAGTTTCCAAAAATTAGGATGAAATTTAAACCTGTAGCGTTCTTAATAAATATTGTCATCACCCTGGGTATTGGCGCTTTAGGAGGTTTGGCAACTTCTGAATCGGTTAAAACATGGTATCCTACATTAAACAAACCCTCTTTTAACCCACCAAACTGGTTGTTTGCTCCGGTTTGGACGAGCCTTTACATATTAATTGGAATTGCGGCTTATTTAGTTTGGATAAAGCGAGATAAAATCGCCCATTTTCCAAGGGTTTTAGCGATCTATTTTATCCAATTGATCTTAAATTTATGCTGGTCGTTTATCTTTTTCTCCCTTCATGAAATAGGCTTCGCATTATTCGAAATCCTCATCTTACTGATCGTAATTGTGGTTAATGCTATTGCATTTCACAAGATCGATAAATGGGCGGGCTATTTATTCATACCTTATATTCTTTGGGTAGGTTTCGCATCATTTTTAACTTATAGCATTTTCATGTTGAATTAATTTTAAAAGAAAACACTATTTTAGAGGAGTGGTAGCTTTTAAAAGATTTTTGCTGATGCTCTTCATTTTGTGCTGTGCTGAGCTACATGCGCAAAAAGTAGGCCTTGTATTTAGTGGTGGCGGCGCCAAAGGACTTGCTCACATTGGTACACTTAAAGCATTAGAGGAAAACCAAATTCCGATAGATTATATTACCGGAACATCAATGGGCGGGATTGTGGGTGCAATGTACGCCGCGGGCTATTCGCCTAAGCAAATTGAACAAATTGCGGTAAGCAAAGAATTTCAAAACTGGGTAAACGGAAGATACACGAGTGATTATACGTATTACTTTCAAAAAAACGCACCAAATGCATCGATGTTAACAGCCAAAGTGGCCATTGATACTGGTTTCCACTTTAGCTTTCGCTCCAATATCATCAACGATATTCCACTTAATTTTGCTTTTTTGGAACTCTTTTCTCAAGCATCGGCAGTTTCGAAAGATAATTTTGATAACCTCTTTGTGCCTTATCGTTGTATGGTTGCCGATGTACTTTCGCAGAAAAGCATCACCGTAAGTAAAGGAAGTTTAGCCGAAGCTGTGAGAGCTACAATGACTGTTCCCATTGTTTACAGGCCAATTAAGTTGGATGGGAAATATGTTTTTGATGGAGGTTTGTACAATAACTTTCCAGCCGATGTAATGGAAAAAGAGTTTAAACCCGATTATGTAATTGGCGCAAATGTTTCTTCAAAAACTTATAACGAATATCCAAAAAATATTGATGATAGGCTGATGAACCGCTTTTTGGTTTACATGTTTCTATCTAAATCCGATTCTACCATGATTGGCAAAAACGGCATTTATATCCAGCCCGATTTGGGCACTTACAGTGTAACCAATTTTGCGCCTGTCGAGGATTTAATTAAAAAAGGATATGATGCCACCATGGCTGATATGCCTCGAATTAAAGCCCTGATCGCAAAGAGAGTCGACCCACTGGAGCTGGAACGGAAAAGGGCAGCATTTAATTCGCGTAAACCCGATTTAAATTTTAGCAATATTATTGTTTCCGGCGTAAATAGTCAGCAAAAAAAATATGTAGAGCGGCTTTTTAAAAGTGATAAGGCCACCTTTAATCTTGAAGATATCAAACGGGGTTACTATAAACTAGTCGCCGATCAAACTTTTGAAACCATTTACCCTAAAATATCATACCAGGCCGTTACTGACAATTATACTTTTGAGGTGGTTGCACAACCAAAAAAAAGCTTCAAACTCGATTTAGGTGGCAACATTTCGACCAGGCCAATAAGCAACGTTTTTTTGGGTGCAGAATATAATTACCTCAATAGAAAAGCTTATACTTTTGGCACCAGCTTTTATTCAGGCAGATTTTATGAATCTGTTCAGGTTAATGGCCGGATCGATTATCCCACAAAACTGCCCATTTTTTTAGCGGCTGAGCTTACTTATAACCACTGGAACTTCTACAATACGAGCAAAATTTTTATCGAAAATCCCCGTCCCATTTATATAGAGCAGTCGGATAGAAAAATAGATTTGATGATGGGTGTACCATTGAACTACAATACAAAGGTAGTTTTGCATGCTAATTTCATCAATAATAACGACCGCTACAGTCCTAACAATACTTTTTCGGTAGGCGATTTATTGGATCAAACTATTTTCAACGGTTTTAGAGGGTCGTTAAATCTGGAGAAAAATTCATTAAATAGAAAACAATATGCCACTAATGGTCAAAGTTTTTCTCTCAGTGTAAATTACACAACCGGTCGCGAAAATTATAATCCAGGTAACATATCACGTAATATCCCTGGTTTTTCAAAACCAATTGGCGTAAGCAGGTTACGGCAATGGGGAAGTATCAAACTCACCCAGGAAAACTATTTTTTACACCTTAACAAATACACTTTAGGCTACATTGTTGAGGGAGTAATTTCGAACCAACCCCTGTTTAGTAATTATTATTCTACTCTTTTGGTTTCTCCGGCATTTTACCCGATACAAGATAGCCGATCGCTCTTTTTAGATAAGTTTAGAGCCACCACATACGCAGCAGGAGGAATAAAAAACATTTATAACTTTAGAAAAAATTTGGATTTTAGATTGGAAGGATACTTATTTTTGCCACATAAAGAGTTCGAATTAAATAATTTTCAAGATGTAGATTATGCGAAAGCCATAAGCAAAATACGCTATGCGGCTACAGCTGGCGTAGTTTATCATACGCCTGTGGGCCCTGTAAGCTTAAGCTACAATTTATATAACGATGCAATTAAAAGAAATGGTGTATTATTACATATCGGTTATCTAATTTACAATAAACGTTCTATCGAATGAAGCGAATCATTTTACTATTATCCCTGTGTTTAATCGGTTTTTTTAGCTCGGCACAAACTGCAGCCATCAATAATTTTCTCGTAAAAGAAAATTTGCTTAAAAATAATAAGCTGGCCATCATAGCTGCCGATTCATTAAATGTTCCAAACGAAAATATTAATGGCACCTATACCTTTAGCGTTAGCGGCTTTACCCAGGTATTAAAATTTAACGATGGAATTGCGGTGCTACCCCTTCCTATCGATAAATCTACATTTGTGTATATCAAACATCAAAACGATACGGGCACCCATAGCAAGCTGGTTTACGTGTATAAGAAAGATGCTGACCTCACCCCTTATGCTATTAGCAGCTTATGGCTTTTTATTATCCCTATTGCGCTGGTGATTATTGCTTTTGCATTCAGGAAACTCATCATTTTTGTTGTTCTAGCCTTTTTAATATTTGTTTATTTTAACCACAGTAGCGGTTTGAATATTGGCACCTTTTTCGAAAGTATTTTTGATGGTTTGAAGAATTTATTCTGACCGGGAAAGCAAAAGCAGCGAATTCTTTAAGGTAAGTCCGGCTTTTTGCTAAATTCCCAATGGTATTTAGTGCCGACTGTTCGGCAAAGCCATCGGAAGATATCGCTTCAATCCGGTTTATTAAATAACTTTCTGCTACTATCAATGGCAGCCCTTGCACCGTTTTATTTTATAATTACAAAATGCGAATCGCAGTTATCGATCTAGGAACTAACACTTTTCATTTGCTTATTGCAGAAGTTGCACAGCAAAACTTCGATATACTTTACAAAACCAATGTACCAGTTAAACTCGGCGAAGGAAGGATTAACGAGAATATCATAATACCATCAGCTTTCAATCGTGGTATAGCCTGTTTGGAAAACTTTGCAGAAACCATCAAAGAATTTAAGGTAGAGCAGCTTAAGGCCACCGCAACTTCAGCTGTGCGAAGTGCCAAAAATGGAAAGGATTTCGTTGAAGCTGTTTTACAAACCTGCGGAATTTCGATTGAAGTAATTAGTGGCGATGATGAGGCAGAGCTGATTTATCAAGGTGTAAAGCTGAGCGGTGCGATCAAACAATCATCTTTGATTATGGATATTGGGGGCGGAAGTGTAGAGTTTATCCTTTGTGATACCGAAAAATTGCTTTGGAAAAAGAGTTATAATATCGGTGCCGCCCGTTTAGCGCAACAGTTTTTCAAATCCGACCCTATTAATAATGAAGACAAAAATGCACTTTTATATCATATTCAAACTGAATTAGCAGCGCTATTTGAGAAATGTGAACAGTACGAACCCAAAATTTTAATTGGATCTGCAGGTGCACTTGAAACCTTTGCTGAACTGATCATCAAGAAAAAGAATTATCCGGTAGAAATTGCGACAGCCAAAACCTACGCATTTAACTATGATGAATACATCGAAACCGCTATTGAACTTTTAAATCACAATCATTCGGAACGAGCAGCCATGAAAGGTATGATTCCGCTTCGGGTAGATATGATTGTCATGGCCACGCTAATTACAAACTACGTACTGGGCAGAGCAAAAATTAATGAAATCATCCTCTCCACTTACGATTTGAAAATGGGTTCGCTTGCAGGCTTTTTATAAGATTGTATTTCCCTTTTTCGGAACATACATTATTTTTCCTACAATCATCGGTTCCATTCTTAAGAGCAAATCAACTTGCTTTTCTACAGCATAATTTAAGGTCATGTTGCCAGAGAACCGAGCGCTTTGAACTGCAAGGATTTTGTTTTCGTTTCTGATTCCGCTGGTGAATTTTATCTCGTAATTACCGTTTTTATCAGTAGAAGCATAATATTTAGTATTCAGAATAACCACTCTAACTCCTGTCAGCGGTTTTTTATTTTCATCTAAAATTCTGCCGCTAATCTTTTTTATGGTAATTGGTTTCTTCTCATCTGCATGGCTACGCAGTTTTTCGACGATTTGCGTTTCTGGCTTTTCCGTTAGTACCGAAGCATTAACGTTCTGCGTAAAAATGCTTACGCCAATGGCTAAAACCCCAATATATTTCATCCAGTTTCTATTGGCAGGCGCCACTACCAGATGGTAATTAAGCTGGTTGAGTTGAGTCTCGGTTAACCTTCCGCAAACTTCTGACGAACCATTGGCTAATGTTTTAATAATATCAGCGTTACTATATCCGGTAAAATCTACCACACATTTATTGCAAGCCTGGCAAAAATTAAATCCATCTTTTTGATCCATCTCCTCCCAGTTTTGAGTGCAAGGTTCAGCAATGGTCACTAGTGCGTTTGAATTTTTCATCTTTCGGTGTATTTGCTTACATGATGAAAAATGGTTTAGGATTCCACAGATAGAAATAAAAAAAACTCCGAGGGATTAAAAACTTACAAATTTTTCTAATTCTCGATACAGTTTCTCCGTCGGTAAACCCATTACGTTAGTATAAGATCCCTCAATGCGTTCTACCACTACAAGTCCCCACCAATCTTGGACACCATAACTTCCGGCTTTATCAAATGGTTTATAGTTATCAATATAAAAATCGATTTCCTCGCCTGTAACAGCTTTACAATAAACTTCGGTTCGATCATAGAAAGAAAATATTTTGTTGCCTTTAACAAGCGTTACGCCAGTATAAACCTCATGCTTATTTCCTGATAGCTTAGCAAGCATTTCCTGTGCATGATTTTTATCTCTTGGTTTTCCCAATATTTCTCCATTCAGGGCGACAATTGTATCGGCAGTGATCACTACTTCGTTGCCTGCTTCAAAGGCTTTTGCTTTTTGCTCTGAGATATAAACGGCTATTTCAGCAGGACTTAAAGATTCGGGGTAACTTTCATCCACATCTCTAAGTTCGACTTTGAAGTTAAGGCCCATAAGTTTAAGCAGCTCTTGCCTGCGTGGAGATTTTGAAGCGAGTGTAATGGGAATTTTATTCAACATAATATTTCGGAAAGCGCTAAAATAACAAAAGCGACAGAAAAGCCGCTTTTGTTATTATCATTTTATTTAAAACTTAGTTATTTCCACCGCGTTCCTGCATGCGTTTCTGCATTTCAGCACGTTGCTCCTCTTGCCATGTTTTATAAAGCTTTTTTTGATCTTCAGTTAAAACGGCATTCACCTTAACGTCTCCATCTGCACGAAATTTTTGCATTTTCTCTCTCATTGCCTCTCTGTCTCCACCTTGAGCTTCCTCACGCATTTTTTTCATTGCATCAGCTTGCTCAGTAAACACAGTGGTCAGCTTTGTTTTTTGATCATCGTTTAGCTTCAACTTTTCATCAAGTTGTTTTACACGATCTTCCGGTTTCATCATCATACCGCCGCGACCGCCACCTTGCTGCGCATTTGCATAAGTTATTACTGAGAATAACAATGCACAAATCATCATTAATTTTTTCATTTTTTTTGTTCTGAAATTTAGACTTGTTGGAGTAAATCTGAAATCAAAAGTTTAAAGGAAGAGTGTAACTTCGCTGTTGCAAATCGAATTGGCTTTTCGATTGCGAATAGCGGATAGAGAGCAGCCTCAGTTTTAGGAAATATAATTATTTGCTTGAATCAGCAGCGTTAGGATGTTCATCATACCACTTGCCTTGCACCTTCATCACCTTTTCAATAATATCGCGAACAGCGGTTTTGCCACCGGGATATGGGGAAATGAAGGTAGAAACAGCTTTGATTTCCTCCACAGCATCAGCGGGACAAGTAGCCAATCCGACTAATTTCATCACTTTTAAATCAGGAATATCATCACCCATGTAAAGCACTTCTCCTGCCGTGATTTTTTTATCATATAGATATTGTTTAAAGATGGAAACCTTATCGCCAGCCCCCAAAAATACATCAGTTATGCCTAGATTGAAAAATCGTTTTCCCATCGCAATACCATCTCCTCCTGAAATAATGCACAAGTTATAACCTTTTTTAACCGCCAGTTGCATGGCATAACCATCTTTGATATTGAAAGTACGCAATGATTGGCCATTATCAGTTACCTGAACAGAACCATCGGTAAGCACACCATCAACATCAAAAATGAAGGTTGTAATTTCTTTTAATTTTTGGAGAAACATGCTGTGTTGTGGGTTGAGAGTTACAGGTTATTAGTCAGGGTTTGTAAACAGAGTGTTTAAAACCTTAAACCGCACAAAATTTGCTGGATTATATTACAAGTTAGAGCGTCAAAATGATAATTTCAAACCTATAACCTGTAACCTACAACCCGTAACTCATTACTAATCTTGATTATCTCTCCACTCGTAAACCCAGGCAGATTGAATTTGCTCTAAATGGCCTTCGCTACTTTCTTCACGGGTGCCTTTGAAGTTAGGTAATTCCAAAACCCACTCTAACAAATCGGTAAAACGGATGCGGTAAATCTTAGTTTCGCCAAACTCATCTCCAAATTTCTCATATAAAGACATTGCAATATCTTCATAATCACTCCAGTAAAAGGGTAAGGCAAATTTATCGTTGTTCATGTTTTTATTTTTAGGTTGTAATGTTGGGTAATTTTGTTGGAAAGTTTTAAGGCTATTAAGCTACGAGTTTGGAGCTTCAGACCTTCGGATTCTAGACTGAAAACTTCATATTAAAGAAGCCTAATGTCCCATAAATCCAGATTGATCAGGAATGGTAACTTCAATATCGCCATTAATCACTACACACTGGCAGCCCAAACGTGAGGTTATTCGAGGCCTTACCGCCCTGTCAATAAAATCTTCTTCTTTATCAGAAATTTCTTCAATGTTATCCATTCCCTGGGTAACATAAACATGGCATGTACTGCATCCGCAAACACCGCCGCAGTTGTGTTGAAGTTCGATGCCATTATCCAGGCAAACATCTAAAACCGACTCGCCAGCTGCTATAGGTAATTCTACAGGTGCATGATCTGCTTCTTCGAAATTTATTTTTAGTTTAAAAATGCTCATAATATTTTGCAAAAGTAAGAAGCAAAAGCCGTAAAAATGCTATTTAGGTATTAATTTTATGCTCTTGCTTAAAGTTTGATAAATGTTCTGCAATTCAGGTTGGCTTTCTAACAAACCTAAATGCTTATTCATAGTGCTCTCATCTCCGCGCACAGCGGGACCAGTTTGCACTTTCTCTGGTAAATTATCCATCACCTTATCTGCGGTTTCAGCAATTAAAGGTCTGATAATGTTGAAATCAAGCCCATTTTCTATAAGAAATTGATTTGCTAAAGCATAAAGATGGTTTGGAAAATTACAGGCAAAAACAGCAGCAAGGTGAAGTGCTTTTCTCTTTTCTCCATCTATTTCATAAACCTGATCACTTAGCTTTTCAGCAAGTTGTTTCAAAATCTCTAGATCATTGATGTTACTCGCTTCGATGCAAAGCGGAATATGATCAAAAGAAACTTCCTTCACTTTGGAGAAAGTTTGCAGTGGATAAAAAACTCCGGCTCTTGCTGTGTAATTCTTAATCGCAGAAATATCCGTTGTACCTGAAGTATGAATTACAAGCCCCTCAACATTTTTTAAAGCTGAAGCAACGTGTTCAATAGCATCATCCCTAACTGAGATGATGTATAAATCGGCAGTCTGATCAACTTCGGATAACTGATTTATTGCTTCGGCATTTGTTTGTTGCGCAAGTAAACTGGCATTTAACAGATTCTGGCTATAAACCTGCACTACATTTTCTGCTTTGGCAACTAATGCCTTAGCTAAGTGTGTGGCTACATTTCCAGATCCTATTAAAACAATGTTCATCTACTTATGCTACTTTAGCTTCTTTTCGTCTTCTAAAAATAGATAGCAAGAAACCTATGACCATAATAATAGTACCTGCCCAGTATAAGTTAATGAAAGGAAACTCAATGGCTTTAAAAACTACCCAGTCTTTTGCTTGTTGAGGTTTCTCAAAAATTTGAAGTTCAACCTTTTTCTCGTCAGGCAAAACCTGCGCAAAACGGAATTTCAAATCCAACTCATCCACCTTACGAGCAAAATCGAATGTGTTATTCCCTTTGATCAAAAACATTGGCTCGGCAGTATAAACTTTACCAGCGGCATTAATTTCCAAAGGTAAGCCAACAGCATAATCGCCTTGGGCCAACACCAAATCTTTAGCAACAGGTTTGTTATTTAACGCTTTTACGGTTACAATTCCACTTGAAGTATGAATGGTATCCCCTACCGAAACCTTAACAATTCTTGGTGCTTTATAATTTTCATCATCAGAATGACCTTCATGATCTTCGTGAGAGGCCTGCTTTACCGCAGCACTGGTAATGTGCGTATACACATCATAAGTTAAATAGTGCTTGGTATCTGGTGAAGCAATCAATCCCATCTTTTCATTATCCTGAACGTGAGGATGTAAATTGAAATCCTCTTTCACTTTACCTTCCTTATCTAAAACCTTAAAATTAAGAGTATAAATCGTGTTTGGCAGTTGAGTGGTATCTGAAACATAAGTTACCGTATACTTACCCATTTGTTTGGGCTCGTTTTTATATAACATGATGTTTTCACCCGGCTTTTCAGTCTTCTCGAAATCCTTTACAGGAATGAAATTATTTGCGTTGATAGATAGTGGTTTATTCGTAGCCGCAGAAATAAGGGCACCCAAAATTAAGAATGCAAAACCAATGTGCGCTATTGCCGAACCAGCCAGTTTTACCTTGCCTCCGAAAGCTTGATAGAGAATTGCCGCATTGGAAAGTACTGCAAAAATACAGCTAAACGTGATCAGAATATACATGGTATTGGTGTAGATATCTGCAACGTATACCAAACCAGCGGTTAAAACCAGCGAAAACAATATCACTGAGATTAAGCTGCTGTAAAATTTTCTCGGATCAGTTCTTTTGTATTTTAGATATTGAGAGAAACCTGAAATTAACGTTACCAAAACCGCAAAAGGCGCTTGCCACTTGTTGTAATATTTAACTGCATCAATTGGAGGAGAAAAGTTAGTGCCGAATGCTTTATTAAATACAGGAACTGAGGTAGAAAAAATCACCTGAATACAAGCAACAGTTACCACTAACGCACCGATAAACATCCAAAACTCACGCGAATAAGTTTCCTCATCTTTAGTAGTTATCGGTAATTCTTTCCATCTTTTAACCACCAAGAATATAGCAAGGGCAGCAAACACCACATTGTATAAAATCAAGTGGCCAAACATGCCCATATCGGTAAATGAGTGTACCGATGTATCACCTAAAATTCCACTTCGGGTTAAGAATGAAGCATACAATACCAATAAGAAGCTTAAGAAAACCAGGGCAATTGCGGTAAAGTAAGCATGACCTGTGTTTTTGTAAGCAATCATTACGTGTACTGCACCAATTAAGGTTAGCCACGGAATCAGCGAAGCATTTTCAACCGGATCCCAGGCCCAGAAACCTCCAAAGTTTAGCGCTTCGTAAGCCCAGAATGACCCCATAATAATTCCGGTACCCAAAACCATCACCGCAAAAAGCGTCCATGGCATTGCAGGTTTAATCCAGTCTTTATAACGTTTTTGCCACAAAGCAGCAATTCCGTAAGCAAAAGGCACCACCATACTTGCAAAACCCAAAAACAGGGTTGGCGGGTGAATAACCATCCAGTAATTTTGCAATAGTGGATTTAAGCCTCTTCCGTCGGTTATAAATGTTAAGTATTTCGCAAAGTTTTCAGGATTTGCGAAAACTACAGGAGCCATCGCTTTTAAATCAACCGCATCTCTCAGTAAGATAAAAGGAGAACTACCAATGCGTTCGCCAAAAATTTCTACTCCCAACATCATTGAGGTTAAAAACACTTGCGAAAATGCCACAACGGTCATTACAGGGCGTTCCCAGGTTTTAGCTTTCCAAATTAAAAGTGCACCTAAAAATGATTGCCAGAAAGCCCAAAGCCAGAAACTTCCCTCCTGTCCTTCCCAGAAAGCAGAAACGATATAGTAAATCGGAAGTTCTTTCGAAGAGTGGAAATAAACATAATTATACTCGTTGTAATGGCCAAGGATTAAGTAAAAAAGCACTACGCCGATGCCAATTATACTCGCCCAGTTAACCAAAAAGCCTATTCTACCAAGGTTACGCCAAGATTTATCTTCTAAATTTTCTTTGCGACTGGCAAAAAAATATGCAATTGTTGAAAGTAACGATGCACTAAAAGCCAACACAATAAAAAACTGCCCGATTTTACCCGGCAACAGGTTTTCGCCTACAAACTGAATATCCATTAAAATTAATTATATTTTTTTTCGCCGTACTTACCAACTGTATCCACCTTACCATCTTTATTCACTTCAACGAGATTATCATTGTATTTAGATGGGCATTTCATTAAAATTTTCGACGCGTAGAATTTGTCCTTATCCATTTTTCCGATAAGAACTAATTTCTCAGATTTTTCAAAATCCTGAGGTTTTGTGCCATTATAAATCACCTCTCGAACTTCTCCTTTTTCATCTTTCATATGGAATGCAAAATGATTAGCATCTTTCACAGCATCATAATACATTCCTTTTGATTTTTCCCAATAACCCATTACGTGCTCCTCTTTTTGTGAAGAAGCCGCTTCTTTGAAATTTGAATAAGTATCTGTATTGGCGTTTAAGCTAAATAAGATTCCCACCGAAATAGCAATGGTAATCAAACCGATGATTGCACTTTTTTTCATTTTGTATGTTAGTGTAAAAGCTGGCAACAAAGATAGAAAAATAGCCATAGCGAACGCCAGTTAACAATTTTCTTGTCTTTATATTGACAATTAGCTGATTAATACGGAAACCAAATTTTGGTTAAGATTTTATAAATCGATAACTGTTAAAAAAATTCATTAAATAATATTTAGAAAATGACCAAATAGCAATTCTTAGCTTAATCAATCCCGCCATTTGCTTTAGCCCTCATCCAATGAAAAATTGGCTTTCGGGGCTACCACTTTCTGTGGGGTTTATTAACCCAGGTTAACCGCATGGAAACGACCACCTCTTAAAATTTCTTGTCAGATAGTGTCCTTCAACTTTCGAAATCGGCAGTGCTTTCAAATTGGAAATGAAAATCGATTAAAATTTCGTCTTTAATGATTAAGTTTGAAGCTTCAGATTATTCCTCAATTGCGTCCCATTTATTTAAAGAATTTTTATGAACCTTAGACAGTTCTACATTTTAGTTGCAGTTGCATTTATCATACCCATATTGAGTTCATGTTTTCAGGTTGTTGAAGAGATTACCATGCGAAACGATGGCACTGGCGATGTGATGTTAACCATTAATTTGAGCCAAAGTAAAACTAAAGTAGCATCAGTAATGCTGTTGGATAGTGTTCAAGGGTATAAAGTGCCCAGTAAGCAAAAAATTCAAAAGGAACTAAATGAGGCAGCAGCTTATTTGCGTAAAAGTGAAGGCATTACCAATGTTAAAACCACCAGCGATTTTAATAATTACATCGCTACCATCAGTTTTTCTTTCAAGGATGTTTCGAATATCAACAACATTACCAAAAATATCCTTGCGCAGCAGAAAATCAAAGCAACAAATACCTCTTCATACACTTATAATAAAACAACCAAAACTTTTAGCCGGAAATATCAAGCGGTTGCATCAGCAAAAACCGAGTACAATAAACTTAAAAGTAAAGATAAAGCGGTGTTTAATGGCGCAATGTATACCAGCATTTACCGCTTTGAGTCTCCAGTTATCAGTACTACCAATTCCGCCTCAAATCTATCAAAATCAAAAAAAGCGGTTATGCTTAAAGCAAGTGTAATGGATTTAATTAATGGAAAAATTAATGTTTCCAATCAAATACAACTATCTAAATAAAAATGAAAAAAATTCTAATTGCGGTCTCCATTCTATTTCTCGCTAAATTAAATTACGCTCAAGATCTAGTCAAAAAAATCCCTTCAAACGCTTTTACTGTTGCTACCATCAAAGGCGACAATGTATTTAAACTGATGTTTGTTAAAGATTTTAATGAGTCGTTTCTCGGCAAAAAACTATTAACAGAAACATCAAAATCCCTTGATCAAAATCTAAATAGTATTGAAGATTTTGGTGTGAATCTGGAAAAAAACATGTACTATTTCAACCAATTGAGTGATAGTATTACCTACAATTGTTTTTTGATTCCGCTCAAAGATGCTACGAAATTTGAAAGCCTGATAGAGGATAAAGACAAAAAAATCATAGTTGATGGCGATGTGAGAACATTGAAAATGCCCGATAACGGAGGCGTTATTATCAAGTGGAATAAGGATATGTTGTATTTCATTACAGGGAGCATCCGAAGTTCTTTCTTTGCCGATTCGGCAAATTCTGCCCGCTACGGCATTAAGGACATTAAATATCAAACTAATTATGGAGATGTTGCTGCGCTAGAAATTACTACAACTGTAGATAGTACGGCAGCTGTTGCCAGCGATGTGGTAGTTGTCGACGTTCCTGCACCGCCCACCATTGGCGAATCATATCCTCAAATGGAAAGCCGTGAAGTAGTAAAAAAGAAGCACCCGACACAAAAAAAGAAAAGTGCTGCAAAGAAATCAAAAGGAAAAAAGAAGGGCGCAAAAAGCAAACCTAAAGCGATTGCTAAAAAACCAAAAAAAGTTATAGAAATAAAGGAACCAATGATTGAGGTCGTGGATTCACCTTACATGGAAGAAGGATACACAACCGATAGCACCGCTGTAATGACTGAAGCCGGCGATGCTGACGACCGGTATGATGAATATCGAAAGGAAAGAGAAGAACAGGACAGCTTGAAAAAAGAGCTGGCTATGGTTTGGATGACTGCCGAAGCCAATAAAATATTCACCGAGAATTATGAATCCATAGAAAAAAATAAATCTTATGCTTCTAGTTTAGATAGCAAAGCCATTGCCGAACTTTGGGTTTCCAGCCTACAGGATGCTTACAATTCCATTGCTCCCGAATTTGGTACTTACGGCAAATCGGGGTTAATGACAGGTTATGGCAGTTTAAATGCCAAGCTTTTTATGGATGAAAAAAGTTTCCGCATTTCTACAGGCTTAGAATTAGCCAAAGATCAAGCCGATGCCTACAAAAAAATAATGAATAGGAAATTAAATAAAAAGTTTCTGAAGTATGTTAATAGTGATAAAGCAATTGGCTTTATGGGTTATTCTATTGATACAAAAGCCTATTTAGAAGAATTTCCTAAATTAATGAAACAGACTTATGGTTCGTTTTTAGGGAAAAACATGGGAGAAGAAATTGAATTGGGAACCGATTTATTTTCGCTTTTGTTAGATGAAGAAGCGGTAAGCATGGTAGTGAAAGGCGATGCCATGTTTGTAATTAATGGCTTAAATACCAAAGATGTTACCTACACCACTTACGATTATGATGATGATTATAATCGAAAAGAAGTAACAAAAACCAAAAAAGAAACTTTACCTGATTTCTTGTTTATGTTTTCATCAGAAGATCATCGATTGATGAACAAGCTGATTAAGTATGGCATGAATAAAAACTATGTTACGGTTAACAACAACATTTATAAAATTGAGGAGAAGAAAAGCCCGATCGATATTTACTTTATGATTAGAGATGGTATCGTTTTCTTTGGCAATTCAATAACTGAAATGGAAAGTATCAGCAACAATACTTTCGTTCCGGCCATTAGTAAATCGCATAAAACGCTTTTGGCAAAAAACAATTTTAGTTTCTTATTCAATGCGAAAAACCTGGTAGGCAAAGTTCCTACCGAAGAAATTGGAGGCGAAGAAACGGCAAAGAAATTCAATAAAACTTTGGGCAAAATGGGAAATATCTATATGAAATCGAATCCAATTAAAGGAAATGTAGTTTCTGCAGACATTAGTGCTGAAATACCTAATGGACATGAGAATGCTTTAAAATATCTGTTTTCATTAATTGAAAATGCTTCGAAATAACTCAACAATTAACCACAGGTAAAAATGACGAACACGAAATTAACTTGTTAAAAATCTGTGTTCATCTGTGAAAATCTGCGGCAAAAAATGACGTATGAAGAAATTTCTAAAAATAGCAGCAGTGATTTTAATATCGCTGCTGATTTTTTTTCTTGGTACGCTCAAGTACAGGAATTACAGTGCCAATCAAATAGCTATTCCAAAAAATACCACTTCTTTAGTAAAGATAAGTGTTGATAAAATTGCAAAAACATTGGCTTTCAATGCCATCTCAAACCCGGTTCATTACTTTAAATCAGATACCGGGAAAAATGTTGGGCGTTCATTTAAGCGCATAGACCATGGATTAAGCATTCCTGCAAACCTATATTTGTATACCATAAAGGATCAACCGAATACCTCGTTTTTCGCCAGATTTAAAATCAGGAATCTCCAAAATTTTGAAGATTTTTTAAGCAAGGCCGTAGGGTTTAAAATTAAAAAGGTGAGCAATAAGCTTAACTATGCAAAATCTGTATTGGGTAACGTAGCAATTTGGTACGATGAAAAAAGTGCTGCAGTAGTTTTTTCAAGTCAGATTGCAAATTTTGATGCAGTCCTGAAAGATGTTTTGAATGAAAAAGACTTTAAAGAAATGAGCGATGGTGGATTTAGCCAGCTGATCAAATCTAGCAGTCACGTCGCTTTTCAAGAAAATGCTCAGCTTGCGGAGCTTGATTTTAAAAGTGGCGAAATCAGCTTCAATGGCATTTTTAATACACTAGAAGGAATGAAAATTAAGAGCGGGCTGAACAGCCATCAGCCAGCCAATACAAACCATGTAATGAACTTTTGGCTGAATGCAGATTTCGAACGAAACATCAAAAAAGAATTCAAGCTAAAAAATGTGGTTATTGAGCAAGATAGCCTGGTTAAATATTATCAGGGGCACATTGATATGGAATGGATAAATACCATAAAGCAAACGGATTCAATTATTACTTATGAATACAACGATGATTTCGAAAAGGTGCAGAAAGTAACGCTTCAGCAAAAAGATGTTCCAAATGTCCTTATCAATATTTCTGCTGATGCTTTGCCGTTAAAAAATTACCTGGCCCGTCAAAACGTTATTTACCTGGATAGCGGCGTGGTTAACAAATCAGTCTTTCCTCTTTACCAGGTATTTGTTGGGGGAAATAGCAAGCAACTTACCCTCAGCACAACGAAAGAACCTTCCCTTCATCAATATTCGCAAAAAAACAATAACTTCCTTGCCTTGAATGTCAATTTTAAACAATTAAACCGACAGGTTAGCTTGCCAATAATCTCCAGGTATCTGGAAAGCCTGAAATATTTAACCGTCACAGCTCAAGCTACCCGTGACAAGAAAATCGCCTTACAAGGAAAATTAGAAATGAACAATCAAGACATTAATGCCCTTTATCAACTCTTGACGACCCTTTAGAATTTTATCATTCCTATATTCTTAATAAATTTAGTGCAACAAACTAATAGCAAATATGCTCCACGACAATCTTATTTTAATCCTTATTTTGTTACTCGGCGTGACATTATTGGTGATGGTTGGTCAGAAATTAAAGATTTCATACCCTATTTTTTTAGTATTAGCAGGATTAATTATCGGATTTATTCCTGGTATCCCCCATATAAAAATCGATCCCGATATTGTCTTCCTGCTCTTCTTACCTCCACTCCTTTATGAGGCTGCATGGTTTACCTCCTGGAAGGATTTCTGGGAATACAAAGGTGGGATCTTTTTAATGGCCGTTGGTTTGGTAATTATTACATCAATGGCTGTAGCTTATGCTTCCGTGGCATTTATACCGGGTTTCACTTTGGCTTTAGGTTTTTTATTGGGTGGAATTATTTCGCCGCCAGACGCCGTTGCTGCAGCCGCAGTACTTAAAGGATTAAAAATTCCAAAAACGGTAATTGCTTTACTTGAGGGCGAAAGTTTGGTAAACGATGCTTCCAGTTTAATCGTGTTTAAATTCGCATTGGTCGCAGTCACCGCCGGAACTTTCGTTCTGCATGATGCAGCTATAGATTTTGTTTCCGTAGCGGGTTGTGGTATTTTGGTTGGTTTGGCTATTGGCGGTATATTTTACGCCATACACAGATGGCTTCCAACAACCGAAAACATTGATACCGTGCTTACACTAATTACGCCCTACTTCATGTATATCGTAGCAGAACATTTTGAGGGTTCGGGTGTAATGGCAGTTGTTTCTGGAGGTTTATTACTCTCCAGTCAATCTCATATTATTTTAACCTCAAGCTCGCGAATTAAAACCGTTTCGGTTTGGTCTGCCTTGATATTCCTGTTAAATGGTGTAGTTTTTATTTTGATAGGTTTGGCTTTGCCAGATATCGTAGCAGGTCTTGGCCCAGATTACCCGATAGGTAGAGCAATAGGCTATGGGGTGGGAATAAGTGTACTTGCTTTGGTAGTGCGTTTTATCTGGCTCTTCTCCACTGCCAGGATCACCAGGATTTTTAACAAAAAAACAAGAGTGCGCTACCAGGACATGACCTGGCATTCTTCGTTAGTAATTGTTTATGCCGGAATGCGGGGCGTAGTTTCTTTGGCCGCAGCATTATCTATTCCGGTAATGATTTCCGATCAGATTCCATTTCCATTAAGGAACCTGATCTTATTTATCACCTTCGTGGTTATATTCGTAACGCTGGTGGTACAGGGTTTAACGCTACCTTTTTTTATCAAGTGGCTAAATATTCCAGCTCCGAAACATAAATTATCTGAACAGGAACAGACCAGCCAGATTAAACTTAAATTAATTGATCTCTCGTTGGATAAATTGAAAGCTGATTATCAATATCAATGTACCCACAATGAGTTAATGGTAAATTTGAAAGCCGAACTCCAACACTCGTTAATTGAAAAGAAAGATACCCTGAAAGCCTTTAAAGCTGGACAGATTGATCAGGTAGATTTGAAGGCATATCATGAAATTGTGCTGGCTTTGATTCAGGTTCAAAGGGATGAATTACATCATTTGAAAAGTAATAAAAACTACGACGACGATATTATCAGAAAAGAAGAATGGCGTTTAGATTTGGAAGAATTGAGTATCACTTCCTCTGAATAAGGATTTACCATTGAGGTTTTAACTTTGCGTCGTTGCTTGCCTGCGGCATTCAGGCGAAATCGATTTTTATCGATTGAAGCTCCCGAGGAATGCCTTTGGTACAATCTCATTTGTGGTATTATTTTATCATAAGATTGCTTCGTACCTCGCAAGGACGACCGTTCAAAGCAAAGAACTAAAATTTCCAAAAAAAATCCTTGCAAATTTTATATCTGCAAGGATTTATAATAAGATTGCGAATCTTGATAAAATCGAGATTCGCAATTACTGTGATAGGCTTATGGCCAAACACCTAAATTCATGTAAGAAACAGCAATTTTATCAATCGAATTAACAAATGCCGCTGTTCTTAATGTTTGGGTCGCTGGTTTATTTACCAAAGTCTCACGGATCTCGTGGTAAGAATGAATCATTGTATCTTCCAAACCAGAGTTCACCAATTCGATCTCAGATGCACCTTTAACAATCATTAAGCGGTGTTCTGGAAGGATAGTCTTACCTGTTAAGTTTTCTAATGTATTAATCAGATTAGCATTCGAGTTAGCTGCGTAACGGTTTTCCATGCGGCCAAAAGCTACGTGAGAAAGATTTTTTAACCACTCAAAATAAGAAACCGTAACACCACCGGCATTGCAATACATATCTGGAATAATTATTCCGCCCATATCTGTGAAAATAGCCTCAGCTTCTGGAGTTGTAGGTCCGTTAGCGCCTTCGGCAATAATTTTTGCTTTAACGTTGCGGATGTTATGCTCTGTAAATTGGTTTTCTAAAGCTGCAGGAACAAGGATATCACAATCCTGCTCTAAGCCGTCCATCGAGTTTTTGAAATCTGTAGCACCTGGAAAACCAAGGATTGAACCCGTATTTTTGCGGTGTGCAAAAACTTCGTCTACATTTAAGCCGTTCGGATTATAGATTGCTCCTTCGTACTCACATAGACCTACTATAGTTGCTCCAAATTCGGCCAGGAATTTAGCAGAGTGATAACCCACGTTACCCAAACCCTGAACAATTACCCTTTTATCACCCAAACCGGCTTTGAAACCAAGTTTAGCCATATCTTCTGCAACATCTACGCATTCACGTACAGCGTACGCAACACCACGGCCAGTAGCTTCTTTACGTCCGCGGATACCGTGGAGTGCAATTGGCTTACCAGTAACACAACCTAATGCATCTAACTGACCAGGATTCATGGTCATATAAGTATCTGCGATCCAACTCATTTCGCGTTCGCCTGATCCATAATCAGGAGCAGGAACGTCGATACCAGGACCAATAAAATTTTTCTTGATTAACTCTGTTGTATAACGACGAGTGATGGTTTCTAACTCGGCAACGCTATATTGTTTAGTGTTGATTTTGATACCACCTTTAGCGCCACCAAATGGAACGTTTACGATGGCACATTTGTAAGTCATAAGGGCTGCAAGCGCCATCACCTCATCTTCGTTAACCATTTCGCTATAGCGAATACCACCTTTTGTCGGACTCATATGATGCGAGTGCTCAACACGCCAAGCATCAATTACTTCGAAACCATTTCCACGGCGAATTGGGAATTGGAAACGATAAACACTATTACACGCTTTAATCTGGTTCAATAAACCTTCAGGATGGTTGGTGAATTGAGCCGCACTGTCAAAGTTCTTGCATACATCAGCAAAAAACTTGTTCTCGTCTGCTAGATTAGCCATTATTTCTTTTTTATGAATTAAGTATGCCGCAAAATTGCCTAAAAAAAACGCATATATCCAAATGAAAAAACACTTAGTGTAAAGCCAACACCAATTAAAACTGGAGAGAAAGACAGCTTCAAACTGTTTAAACTTAGTTTTTAGGTAAGTTTTCTTTTTCGATTTTTTTTAATCTTTTATCGATAGAGAAAAGGTAAGCCAATAATCCAAGCAAAATGATCACTATGCAGGCAACAACAACGTAAATTTTACCATCGCTACGCAACTCATCCGCCATTTCTACGCCATTATCTTGCGCAGATAGCTGGATTGTAACAAGCATTAATATTAAGGAGAACAATATCTTTTTCATGTTAGTTTTTAATTTTTTTGGTGTTTTTAATCTTGGATGGTTAGTCTTTAATCCTTTGTCCTTGCTCTTTAATCTAATTTGCTTGTTGTTTGTTTTCTAGGGAGCGTAATCTGAATTTAATGGTGTAAACCCAGTAACCAATTAATATCCAGCCTAAGCATGCCGGGTAAAATACCATCCGCATTCGGCTATCTAAATCGTAGCTGTTAAAACCCGGGTTACCACCATTACCAGGATGTAATGAATCTTTTAGACGTGGTAAAACGAAAAGCAGAACCACCATCATCGGGAAAGCGAAGATGTTATAGATGGCAGAAATTTTAGCTCTTTTTTGTTCCTCATCTATCGCATTGCGAAGAATTAAGTAAGCAAAATAGAGTAAAACTGAAATGGCTGCAAAGTTTTGTTTAGGATCGAAACTCCAAAACTGGCCCCAGGTATATTTTGCCCAGATGGCACCTGTTACTAATCCTAACAGACCAAAAATGATCCCTGCATTTACGCTTTCTACAGCTTTCATATCATCAATTTCACTTTTGGAGCTAAGAGATTTAATGCTGTAAAAGACAGAAATGGAGAACAATACAATCATGGCAAACCACATAGGTACGTGGAAATATAAATTCCTGATTGATTCATTTAAAATAGGCAAACGAGGCACGCCAAGCAACAAACCTGCAATTGCAGTATAAACTACCAGCACTGAACCTAAAATTTTCCACCAAGTTTTATTCATACATATATTAATTTTGAAGGAGTGATTTTTGAAGGAGTGAATATTGCCGCTGTTATTCAATGATTTTAAGCGATAGAAATTCACATTCTCTCAATCATTCATTCTATCATTCAATCATTTTTTAGTCCCGCCAAAGGTAAGGAAATAACAATAATGAGGTGGCAACGGTAAGCACATTTACAACCAACAACATTCCAATTTCATCATAACTATTCTCCCAGGGCAAGCCATCAACTGCATTCTTTGCTAATTTTATTAAAAGTATGAGTACAGGAATAATAATCGGGAAGCTTAAAATTGCCATCAGCATCCCACCGTTTCCGGCTTTACTTGCAATGGCTGAAACCATAGTAAAAACCGTTGAAAAACTGACGCTACCCATCACTACGGCTACGTAATATAAAAGCAAATCGGGCGGTGTAAACGAATCGAACACCAAAGTATAAAAACCCAATGCGATGGTAGTTAATACCAACATCAGCAAAACGTTATAAACTGTTTTCGATATTAAAACCGCAGCCGGACTTGCTAAAACGTAGCTATATAACTGTTGTCCTTTAGTTTCCTGCAAAAAACTTTTTGAAACTCCGTTGATAGATGCAAACAAAATAATTATCCAGAACAATGCATTCCAGGCAAGCTTATCACCTAAGCTGACAAAAGATAAATAGCAGGTAAAAATGGTGGAAACTACATACAATAATACACCGTTGATAGTATATTTGGAGCGCCACTCTAACAGCACTTCCTTGTGGATTAAATATTTAACCTCATTGGCCAATTGCATAACCGCAAAGATACTTTTATTGATAAATATTGTAAGGGTAATTTGTTGGATTGTTGTAATATTGTTTAAAGTTTTAGCTGTTAAATATTAACCACGGAAACACAGAATACAAGGAAAACTTTCTGTTAGATTACTTAAAAAGTAAATAATAATTGTTTTATTCCGTGAACTCCCTGCTTCCGTGGCAAAAATATTTTATGGACTATAACGACGAAAGACGAAGCTAGTTAGAAAAGAGACTCAGCCACGGAAACCCAGAATACACTGAAATATTAGCCAAAGATGAAAAGGATAAACACAGATAAGTTATTTGATTGTTATTGTAAGCCAAAATCTGTGTTTATCTGTGAACATCTGTGGTAAAAAATATGGACTACGCATCAGTTTTAGAATCGCCAATTGGAACAATAACCATCTTAGCTGATGATGATTTTGTTTACGCCATCACTTTTTCAGAGCAAGATATTGATAAGTTGAAGGAAAATGAGTTGACCAAAATTGTGGCAAAGCAACTTGAAAGTTATTTTCAAGGTGATTTAAAAGCTTTCGATTTTCCAATAAAACAAAAAGGAACTGAATTTCAGCAAGGGGTTTGGCAAAACCTACTTAGCATCCCTTATGGCGAAACTACCTCGTATGCTAAGTTTTCTGCACATCAACCCTTAGCCATTCGGGCAATAGCTGCTGCTAACGGCAAAAACAATATTGCTATAGTGGTTCCTTGCCATCGAGTAATTGGTAGCAGCGGAAAATTGGTGGGTTATGCCGGTGGCTTATGGCGAAAACAATGGTTGCTGCAACACGAAAGAGAGGTTTCAAAGAAAGGTCAAACAGAATTAAAATTTTAGCATGGATAAATTATCAGATAAAGCCGATACGAAAAATATAAAAGCCATTCGTTTAATCAATATTACCGACGGGAAGTGTGATTTTGAATCAGGAACAATACCAATCAGGCAGCATATAAATGCTAATTACTTCTTCGCTCAAACGGATGTTTCCTTACAATACAGTCCCCATGCAGCGCCACGCAGGCAGTACGTTATTACGCTGAAAGGGAAATTAAAATTTACGGTAAGTAACGGTCAATCCTTCATTCTTGAACCTGGAATCATTTTAATAGCTGCAGATACATTTGGTGAAGGACACACCTGGGAAATTTTAGATGGAGAAGAATGGGAAAGGATTTATATCCCGCTGGAAGATGGTGCTGATGACCATTTTACAGCTAACTAGATACAAATAGAGCAATATTGTGTCTCATTTCAAATTACTTCAAAGAACCTGGGTTACTTAATTTTTCTCCCTTTTTAGCACTGAAAAGCATAAAAATCACTCCTACTAAAAGTACAATCCATCCCCATTGAAAATGTACTACCTTTCCAATTAACTTATTTGCAAAACCATATTTAGTATAATTATTGGCTGTAAAATAAACTGCTATAACTGCCAGCACATACCAGATGGCCATTACGAAACTTATAAACCGAAATGCACCCGCTTTTCTGATAAAAAGGAAAAGAACAGAAATTGCGATGATTGAATAGGTAATAAAAAATAGACGGGCATCAGACTGATATAAGTTCCAATTTCCTTTTATCGGCACCTTTAACATCGGACAAAAACCTGCCACTACACATAACACAATGCCTAACCAGGCTCTGAATTTATTTAGAATTAACATTTTGATTCAAGATTTTAATTTTTTCCTGCGGGTTGATTACACTGATTTAAAGATTTCACAGATCTTAATAATTGATTTTGCTATTAGATCATATCTTATCACTAATTAGTTTCGCATTTTTAATGACTAATGACTAACGACTCAATTACTGCCCTTCAATAATCCCCATCTTTTCCGCGAAATGCGCACAGTAATCACGTAAATCTTCCACAATTAAGGTTTCGTTTGTAGCCTTTAAAAAGCTATCGCCCATGGTTTGCAGCGTTTCGTAGAAAAACCGTTTCATTTCATCAACAGGCATATCTTTTGTCCATAGATCTATTTTCAAAGTATTTTTATAGTTATGGTCCCAAACGGATAAAAACATCGCTTTAGCTGGTACTTTATCCGCATTACCAGAATCAGTACTTTCCCACAGGATGTTATCGGGATTATTTGCCTCGTCTAACTCAACTGTTAGTTTTATTTCTGCTGTCTTCATTTTCAAAAATTGATTATACCGATAAAAAGTATGCAGTTATCAGTTTATTTTTACGGTTGCAAAGATGCTTATTTTTTGATTTGATTGCACCGATGAATGAATTGGAAAGATTTTTTTACGCTTGAATTACGCTATTTTTCTAATGATAATGATCAGGATAACGGTGATAACGATAAAGATAGATTCTACAAGCCAAATTTTCTTCAAATCTTTAAGTGTAAAACGGAAAATTAAATCGGTAATAAAAGTAACCAAGATCAGGCATCCTAAAATAAGCAGATAAAAACCACTCATGTCAATCTGTCGTGGTGCAGTATCTTTAGCCGTTAATAGATTAAAAACCGCTAAGCCTAAACCGGCGGCTCCAATGATGTTTAAAGGGGTAATCCTCAATTTCATTTCACTACTTCTTCTTATCGAAACGTTTACCTTTTTTAAAACTTTTCACTTCTTTTCCAGCCTTAGCTTTAGCTTTTTCTCTTGCCTTCTTATCGATTGCTGCAGCATGTTTTTTCTCATGGAAAGCACCTTTAAAATCGGGATCTTCCTTGCGTTTTTGCATGTCAATTTCCTTGGCAATATGCTGGCGTTCCTCGTAAGGGGTTTCATCAATGTAAACACCTTCCGGAATTTCAGCTACAGGAATATATTGGCGAATTAATTTTTCAATCTTGCGGATGTAGTATTTTTCAGCATCGGTAGCAAAAGTAATGGCATCGCCTTTGGCAAAAGCCCTACCCGTTCTGCCAATTCTGTGCACATAATCTTCGATAATAATAGGTACATCAAAATTTATAACATGACTTACATCACTTACATCAATCCCCCTACTGGCTACATCAGTGGCCACTAGTACGCGGATGTTACCTTCTTTGAAACTATTTATGGAGTTAATTCTGGTATTTTGTCCTTTATTAGCATGAATCACCCGAACATTGTCGGCACCATATCTCCGCTCAATAAAACTGAAGATATTATCTGCTACTGTTTTAGTTTTACAAAAAATAATCAACCTGGTAAAAGCCTCATCATTTTTTAAAAGATGTTGTAAGAGATTGATTTTGGTTTTGAAATTTGGAACGTAATATAAGGTTTGCGTCACATTGGCAGCAGGTGTAGCCTGTGCAGATGCCTCAATCACCAAGGGGTTATTTAAGAAATCTCCAGCAATTTTTTGAACTAAATCGCTCATTGTTGCAGAGAATAACAAGTTTTGGCGTTTGCGTGGAACGATTTCTAAAATCCGATGTATCGAACCGATAAAGCCCATATCCATCATTTTGTCGGCCTCATCAAGCACCAAAAATTTCAAGCTTTGCGTGTTAATATCTCCATCTAAATATAAATCTAAAAATCTTCCAGGCGTAGCAATTAAAATATCAACGCCTTTTGCTATTTGCTCTTTCTGCGTTTTCGGACCAATTCCGCCGAAAATTACCAGCGAGCGCAAGTCTGTATAAGTAGAGAATAGCTTCACCTGCTCAGCAATTTGCATGGCCAGTTCACGTGTCGGAGATAAAATTAAAGCTCTCGGATTTTCACCCTGAGCGTATTTTAACTGCATTAAAATGGGCAAAACGAAAGCCGCAGTTTTTCCAGTTCCAGTTTCGGCAATACCAAAAATATCTTGTCCTGATAGCACCGGTGCAATTGCTTTTTCCTGTATCGGGGTGGCAACGGTATAACCTGCATCGGCAACTGCATTTAAAATTTGCCTGTTTAACTTAAATTCTTCGAACGGTTTTCCCATAGCGCACAAAGATAAGCTTTTTAAGCCGAAAGGCTTAAACTAGTCTGAAGTTCGGAGTCGTGAGCTAATGAAGCTAAAATCACTTAAAGAGATTTAGGGGAAAGCAATAAACGTAGTTCTTCTATCGTTCCAATCTTTTTTAACTTCTGTCATTCTGGGGCACGAAGAATCTCTTTCATTGGTTACAGATGCTTCGTACCTACCATTGACGTTTTTAACTTTACGTCATTTATATTGATTTTATGAAATAAATTAACCCTCAGCATGACAAATATTTTCAGGGTTGCTGCAAATGAAAAAGTATTTCCACTTTATTAGGTTTGTTTTAAGTCAAAACAGCAACATCAAACTTAATTTCACACCTCTCATCCGCCCAATCCCGCTACTTTATACTTTTTACTTAATACTTTATACTTCCCACTTTCTACTAAAACACTACCTTTGAAACCATGAATGCTTACTTGATAAAAGCCGCAACAATTGTAAACGAAGGGCAGAAATTTGTTGCCGACGTATTAATTAAAGATGGATTTATTGCCAAAATAGGCCAAAACCTTTCTGCAGATAATGTACAGGAAATTAATGCCGAGGGACAGTACCTTCTACCAGGAATGATTGATGACCAGGTGCATTTTCGCGAGCCAGGTTTAACGCATAAAGCGGATATTTTTACGGAAAGTATGGCAGCTGTAGCAGGCGGAATTACGTCTTTCATGGAAATGCCAAACACGGTTCCAAATACTTTAACACAAGATTTACTTGCTGATAAATATGCTATTGCTGCAGAAACTTCATTAGCCAATTACTCATTTTACATGGGTGCCAGCAATGATAACATTGAAGAAGTTTTAAAAACCGACCCAAAAAATGTGTGTGGCATTAAAATTTTCATGGGTTCCTCCACCGGCAATATGTTGGTTGATAATGAGAAAACCTTAGAAAATATTTTTAGCAAAGCAGCTATTTTGGTAGCTACCCATTGTGAAGATGAAGCCACTATCCGCCATAATTTAGCCGAATTTAAGGCAACATACGGTGACGATTTAACGATAGAAATGCATCCCTTAATTCGTAGTGCTGAGGCTTGTTACAAATCTTCATCTTTAGCGGTTGAGCTGGCAAAAGCCTTCCAAACGCGTTTGCACATTCTTCATATTTCAACGGCGAAGGAAATTGCACTTTTCGATAATAGCATCCCATTAAAAGATAAAAAAATAACTGCGGAGGCTTGCGTTCATCACCTTTGGTTTAATGATAAAGACTACGCAACTAAAGGAAACTTCATCAAATGGAATCCTGCTGTTAAAACCAAAGAGGATCAGAATGGTATTCTTCAGGGCGTTTTAAATGATAATATTGATGTAATTGCCACCGACCATGCGCCACATACCTTGGAAGAAAAACAACAGCCTTATTCACAAGCGCCATCAGGCGGACCATTAGTTCAACATGCTTTGCCTGCTTTATTGGAAATGCATTTGCAAGGCAAAATTTCATTAGAGAAAATAGTGGAGAAAACCGCGCATAACCTGGCTATCTGTTTTGATATTGAAAAACGTGGATTTATTCGTGAAGGCTATTGGGCAGATTTAGTTTTGGTTGATTTAAAAGACTCATGGAAAGTAACCAAGTTGAATAATTTCTACAAATGTGGCTGGAGTCCTTTTGATGGAGATACTTTCCAAGCAAGCGTTACACACACTTTTGTGTCAGGAAATTTGGCTTATCAGAAAGGCAGATTCACTACCGACCAGATTGGAAAGCGCCTAACTTTTGCCAGATAGATTTGTTATATTTGTTTATCAAGCAACATCAAAATGGAAACTTTAATCGTGCATCCTAAAAATGAAGAACAGGCTACTACTTTGAAAGCGGTTATGAAAGTTTTGAACATTGATTTTGAAACTGAAAAGAGTTCTTATAATCCAGAATTTGTTGCTAAAATAAAAAGAGGTCAAGAACAAAAAAAAGCTGGAAAAGGTATTAAGATTGCTGTTGAGGATTTGTGGAAATAGCAGATGGAAATTCAGTTCGTTGACGATTCTTTATTAGATATCAAATTTTGGAAGAAACCCGGGAATAAAGCTATACAAAAGAAAATTGAGCAATTAATATTGGCCATTTTTGAAGACCCATATGATGGAATAGGAAAACCAGAAGCGCTAAAACACGAATTTTCTGATAAACGGTCTAGTAGAATTAACGAAGAGCATAGGATAATATATGAAGTCAAAGGAGATGTTCCTTACATATATTCCTTAAAAGGCCATTACAAATAATGACCTCAATAAAAAAACTTTCTTTAAAAACTGTCGCTATATTTAGCATAGCCCTGTTAGTTTACATCTTCGGACTGTTCCCAAGCCTAGTTCAAAAATATTATTCAACAGGTATTTATCCTTACATTTCTTCTTCACTAAGGTTTCTATCCTCTATTTTCCCTTTTGCCATTGGTGATATTGTTTATGCCTTGTTGATCGGTTTTGTCGTTTACCGGATCATCAGGTTTTTCAAAAAAACAAAATCTTTAAAGAGAGAACACAGAATTATTGTACCGCTACAGGTTTTAAACTTTTTTTTAATTCTTAACATTATTTTCAAATTGGTTTGGGGCTTAAATTACAGTCGGCCAAGTGTGAGCAACGAACTAGGTATTGGAAATGAAAAGTATAGCGTAAAAGAGTTGGTTTTACTGGGAGAACATTTTGTTAAAAAAACAAATGATTTAAAGTTAAAGCAGACGGAAATTCCCGCTTCCGCTATCAAGTACTTGGAAATTAGCTCATCAAAAGCTTATCACTTAATGGAGAAAAGGAATCGATTATTCTGCTACAAAAACCCTTGTTTAAAATCTGTTTTAAGTCCTTATTTAGTGAGCAAAGCAGGAATAGAAGGTTATTATGCGCCATTAACAGGCGAGGCAAACATGAATATGGCTTTGCCTGATTTTGTAAAACCGTATGTTTCTTGCCATGAAATTGCACATCAACTAGGCATTTCGTACGAAGATGAGGCTAATTTGCTTGGTTATTTAACTGCCAGCAATAGTCCCGATTTGAACTACCAATATTCGGCTAATTACGAGATGTTGAGGTATATTTTGTTTGAGATCAGGATGAAATCTCCTGAGGACTACAAAATACTTCACGATAAATTATCTGAAAAAGTTTTAGCTGATTTTAAAGCGGAAAAAGAGTTCTGGCGAAAATACAATGGTGACATGTTTGGATACATGGATGCCGCTTTCGATAGTTTCTTAAAGCTCAACAACCAGCCTAAAGGAATTGATAGCTATCAAGATATCGTGATTTGGCTCTGGAATATTCATAAAAAAGAGTTAAAGGTTGAAAGTTAAAGTTAAAACGAGAACTTACCACTTATAACTTTCAACTTCTATCCATGTATCGCCTCTCTCGTTCCGAAACTTTGGATTAACTCCCCTTCAAATTCAAGCCACTCTTTCCAGCGTTTATCAACATCAACATCTGTAGAATATTTACGGGCGAAATTTAGAAAAGTAGTGTAATGACCAGCCTCCGAAACCATAAGCTCATGGTAGAATTTCGCTAGTTCTTCATCTTTAATATTCAAAGACAGCACTCGAAAACGCTCACAACTTCTGGCCTCAATCATGGCGGCGAACAACAGCCGATCAACAAAAGCCTGGTTTCTGCTACCGTCTTTTTTACTGAACTTCACTAAACGGCCAACGTAATCATCCTTCCTTTCTCTGCTTAAAGTGTAACCGCGGTGTTTAATGATTTCAATTACCATTTGAAAATGCTGCATTTCTTCAATAGCAATGGCCGTTAATTCATCAACTAAATCCTGGTGCTCAGAATTCTGAGTGATTAAAGTAATGGCGTTTGATGCTGCTTTTTGTTCGCACCAGGCATGGTCAGATAAAATTTCCTCTAAATTCGATTCCGCAATATTTGCCCAACGTGGGTCTGTCAACAATTTTAATCCTAACATGTGGTGGTGTAAGTGAGCTGCAAAATTAAGAATTTCCCGCAGATCGACGCAGAATTAAAAACCGCAGATTGAAATAGATTCATAAGTTCTATTCTAAATCCGCGACCATCTGCGAACCTTATCATCTTAAATCTACGGAAAATTAATTCTACCCGAATAAAAACCTTTATTTTACAGAAATTTTAAATAATGAGTGCAAAAAAAATATTAATCATTGGATTGGTTTGGCCTGAGCCTACTTCATCAGCAGCGGGAACAAGAATGATTCAATTGGTTGATTTGTTTTTGCAGAAAGGTTGTCAGGTCACTTTTGCCTCCGCGGCATCGAAAAGTGATTTCAGTTTTGATTTCTCACACACTTCAGTAGTTGAGGAGTCAATAAAACTGAATGATGAAAGTTTCAATTTATTTCTTCAAAAGTTAAACCCCGATATTGTACTCTTTGATCGCTTTATGGTTGAGGAACAATATGGTTGGCGGGTCCAGCAGGAATGCCCCGATGCGCTTCGGATTTTAGACACTGAAGATTTACATAGCCTGCGAAGTGCCAGACAGCAAAGTGATAAGAAGCAGTCGGAAATCGATTTATTTTCTGATACAGCAAAAAGAGAAATTGCTTCGATTCTGCGTTGCGATCTTTCATTAATTATTTCTGAGGTGGAAATGAAAATTTTGGAAGAAACTTTTAAAATCGATCTTTCATTACTCTACTACCTCCCGTTTCTTGAAAACGAAATCACAGAAGAGTCCATTAAAAATTGGACACCTTTTGAAGAAAGGGCAGATTTTGTTTTCATCGGTAATTTTTTACACGAACCAAATTGGAACACCGTCCAGGTATTGAAAACCAAAATCTGGCCAGCGTTAAGGAAAAAACTACCTGGCGTAAATATGAATATATACGGTTCTTATGCCTCTCAAAAAGTGTTACAGTTAGAAAATAAAAACGAAAAGTTTTTTATTCGTGGAAGAGCCACTGATGCAAGGCAAACGATTTCGAAGCACAGAATTTTACTCGCTCCTATCCAGTTCGGTGCAGGTGTTAAAGGCAAATTTATCGATGCCATGCAAGTCGGAACGCCATCTATTACCACTTCAGTTGGTGCTGAGGCCATGAAAGGTTCGCTGGATTGGGATGGATTTATTGAAGATGACTTAGTGGATTTTATCGAGAAAGCGATTTTGCTTTACAATGATAAAACGGTTTGGTCTGTAGCTCAACAAAATGGCATTAAGATCATTAATGAGCGATATTTGTCTACGCATTTTGCTGACTCATTTATAAGTGTTTTGGAAAATCTGGATATCCAGAAACATCGCCAGCATAATTTTATTGGTCAGATTTTAAATCATCATACTATGCAAAGCACAAAGTATATGTCGTTGTGGATTGAAGAGAAGAATAGAAAGTAGTTTGTCTTAGCCAGACAGGCTTTCCCCTTTTTCTTGATAGAAATGAACACTGCCGAGTGTTTCTACCTGTTTAGTAGCAGTGTTCAGCTCCCCTCCTTATTTTCAAGGAAGGGTTGGGGGTGGTTTGCTTCCCAAAAGCGTTTTACTTCTGTTCATAAACCTGATTGGCGGGGAAAGCCCAAATTTTTTCTGTTTGGCTTGTACCAAAAGCAGGGCTGCTTTTCGCGAAGGATTACAGAACCATTCATTTCCAATCAGGATTTAAAGATTTTCAGGATAGGAAAAGATTACGGCCCAGGATTTTAGGATTGAAAGATGAAACAGAACTTACGGCTTTTATCTCCGAACTTTCCGCTCTTGGGCTTATCGGCTTTCTTTACAACATTAAAACATTTCAATCTCTAAACATTGCAACAATCTGCGTAAATTCGCAGCATGGCAAAAATTTCAATTAACCTTGCTACAGGTTCGTTTCAAAAGGAAGAAATTATAGTAGGTATAGATTTAGGCACCACAAACAGTTTGGTTGCTTTTATCAATCCTGATAAAAACCCGCAGGTAATTAATGATGCTGGTAAGGGGATTTTGGTCCCTTCGGTGGTATATTTCAACAGCCAAAACGAAGCGATTGTGGGTAATGAAGCGAAAGAATTCTTAACTACAGACCCAGCCAACACCATATTTTCAGTGAAGCGATTACTTGGCCGCTCTTACAAAGATGTTGCTGAACACAAAGATATATTTTCTTACAAAGTGATTGATGATGACACAGATGCTTTGGTAAAAATTCAGGCAGGAGATCGTTTTTATACGCCAATCGAATTATCTGCTGAAATTTTAAAAGAACTGAAAGCAAGGGCAGAACATGCTTTAAAAACACCTGTGAATCGGGCCGTTATAACTGTTCCGGCGTACTTTAATGATAGTCAGCGGCAGGCCACAAGGGATGCCGGAAAACTTGCCGGCCTTGACGTAATGCGGATTGTTAACGAACCAACCGCAGCAAGTTTGGCCTACGGAATCGGGCTTGATCCGACTGAGCAAAAAACCATTGCCGTTTACGATTTAGGTGGAGGAACTTTTGATGTTTCTATCCTCCAAATTCAAAATGGAATTTTCGAGGTTTTGGCTACCAATGGCAACACTTACCTCGGCGGCGATGATTTCGACCGGGCGATTTTAAACTATTGGATTGAAAATAATAAACTTGATTTTGCAGCGGTTGCTGCGGATAATATTTTAATGCAAACCTTACGTTTAAAGGCTGAAGCAGCTAAAAAAGCGCTTTCTACTCAAAATTTATACAACGAGCAGGTTGGCGAAATCTGGTGTACTTTGGATAAGCAAACTTTTGAGCAACTCATTACCGCAAAGGTGGATGAAACCATCACTGCATGTAAAAATGCTTTGAAAGATGCAGATTTAACTTCAGCAGATATTGATGAAGTAATTTTAGTTGGCGGTTCTACCCGTACGCCATTTGTAAAGCAGGCGGTAGAGAATTTCTTTAGCAAAAAACCGCAGGATAATATTAATCCTGATGAAGTTGTGGCCTTAGGGGCTGCTATCCAGGCTGATGTTTTGGCAGGAAATCGTTCTGATATTTTATTGCTTGATGTTACGCCTCTTTCGCTTGGGATCGAAACGATGGGTGGTTTAATGGATGTAATTATCTCTCGTAACAGCAAAGTACCTACCAAAGCTGGTCGCCAATACACCACTTCGATTGATGGGCAGGTAAATATGAAAATTTCTGTTTACCAGGGTGAACGCGATTTGGTAAAGGAGAATCGTAAACTAGCGGAATTTGATTTGAAAGGGATTCCGGCGATGCCTGCAGGTTTGCCAAAAGTAGACATCAATTTTTTGTTAAATGCTGATGGAATTTTAACTGTACAGGCCATTGAACTCCGTTCGGGTGTAAAACAGGAAATTGAGATTACGCCAAGTTATGGCTTAAGCGATGATACTGTTGAAAAAATGTTGTTAGATAGCATTGAATTTGCGCAAAGCGATGTGGAACAACGCATGTTAATTGAGGCTCGAAGTGAGGGCGAACAACTCCTTTACACTGCAGAGCGGTTTATTGAAAAGCATGCTGAACATTTAACAGAAGCAGAAATTGCAGAAACAAAAGTTCATATCGAAGCTTTGAAAACGGCTTTAGCCACACAGGAAAAAGATACGATTTTGAAAAAAGCCGATGAGTTGAATGAGTTCACTCGTCCGTTTGCTGAACGTGTAATGGACGCGGCGATTTCCACAGCGATGAAAGGTAAGAAGATAGAGTAAGGCTGAAGATGAGTGTTTGATAATTTAGGTTAAATAGCCATGCTGAATGTGTTTCGGATTTTTTGATTTACCATCTAAGAGATTTAAGGAAGTTTAATGCAGTTCGATTTTAATGAAAATTACACTTCTTAAAATTTTGAAAATTCGTCATGTTAAGCTCTGAAATCAAAATCCTAGATTGGATAGGAAATTTTAAGGAAATGGTTGCTCAAATAAAGGTTAAAGACAATGGAAACTTAGGATTTATAATAATCCCAATTTGCTTATTTCCTTTATTTTTTCTTGCGGCTTCTGGAATTTTTAGTTTAGATTATTTGAAAGCTTTTATTGTAATATTCATAATATTTATTATTTATATGGTATTTGCTGTAAAATTCTTGAAAGGTCAAGAAGATGTTTATGCAATTATTGCTGATGAGAATGAAATAACAATCAGAAATATCGGGAAATACGAATGGAGAGAAATTGAAAGCATAAAGTCTGAAAGGACTTCATTATTTAGCTATGATAGAAATAAGAATAAATTTTTAAATGTAATATTGAATAATGGGAAAAAAATCAGGATTAATGCGACCAACTTTGATTATCCAATAGAGGAGCTAGAAACCATATTCAATTCCTTAGGAAATCTGGAAAATTAATTCTCCTTTTCTTACCATACATCAAAACTTCTCTGCCCCTAACCTATTAACTTTGCTATATAAATCTTAGCAATTATGGAATTAGGTATCGGCATGTTCGGCGATTTGCAAGTTAATGCAAAGGGAGAAATTCAACCCGCCCAACAAAGACTTCAGGAAATTATAGAAGAAATTAAATTGATGGATGAAGTAGGATTAGATTTCTACGGCATCGGTGAACACCATCGTCCTGATTATGCAGTTTCGAGTCCAGAGATTATTTTGGCTGCAGCCGCAACGGTTACCAAAAATATTAAGTTGAGTAGTGCGGTATCGGTTCTTAGCTCATCAGATCCAGTAAAGCTTTACCAAAACTTTGCCACTATCGATTTAATTTCAAACGGCAGAGCCGAATTAATGGCTGGTCGCGGGAGTTTTATAGAATCCTTTCCATTATTCGGGTACAATCTTCAGGATTACGATGAACTTTATGAGGAGAAATTAGCGCTGCTTTTAAAAATTAACGAAGAACCAAAAATAACCTGGAAGGGAAAATTCAGGCCAGAGCTGGTTAAACAGGAGGTTCTACCCCGGGCTGTTAATGATCATTTAAAAATCTGGGTGGCTGTTGGGGGTACACCAGAATCGGTTGAACGTGCGGGACGATTGGGTTTACCCGTGATGTTTGCGATTATTGGTGGGCAGCCTTCCCAATTTAAACCGCTATTTGATTACTACAAAAAAGTTTATCAGGCTTACGGGCACGATATGAATAAATTTGAAGTCGGTGTACATATGCACTCACTATTTGGCGAGGATAGCCAGGAAACAGCAGATTATTATTATCCCTTATACTCCGCTCAAATGAATAGAGTAGGAAAAAGCCGTGGTTGGCCTCCGTTCCAAAGAAATCAATTTGAAGCTGGCAGAAGTGCTAACGGCGCTTTGATTATTGGCGATGCCGCAGAATCTGTGGATAAAATCCTTGCTATGGAAGAAACCTTTGGCTTAACCCGTTTCTCAGCACACATGGACGTTGGCGGACCTTCACATGTGGCAATGATGAAATCGATAGAAATCTTCGGACACAAAATCGCCCCGGAAGTGAGAAAAGCTTTGAGCAAATAGTCTCAGATCGTCCTTTCGAAATGAGCTTTTCGCGATTGAGAAATCTTTGAAATGGCAAACTTCGGTTTTTGAAAATTCTTGGCTCGGCTCAAAAAAAGCACGTAATAAACGCTTAATACTTGTTACCTTTCGAAATCAGATTGACGAAAGTATAAACATAACAACCTACACAAACGCCTAATAAGCTTTCGAGCAAGGCAAAAATTATTATTATAGCAGTTAGTGTTAAGGCCACTGTTAAGAAATTCAGTATAAATGTCGCGGTAATCAATAGGCAGAAGACAAAGCCCATGGTTGCCGCGAATTTTTTAGGCGCTAAATCGGTCATTTTAGGCTTTAAGCTGAAAGCGTTAGCTAAATTAATGGCTACAAACTTCATCGGACTAAACTTTCCAGAACTAAAAGCCCTTAAAGCAAAATCGACGGTTAGGAAAAACATCACCCAATAATTTGAGAATATAACACAGCCAATTGCAATGCATGCAACTATAAATGCAATCAATCTAACTACATTTTCATTTACTCTTTCTGCAGAGATGGGACAGGATATTTCCATTTATCTTTTTTTCAAAGCTACCAATTTAAATACACCAATCGAATATTTTCCTTAACCTTGTAAAATTCATTCCTATATTTAATAAATTAACGACTACCGAAAATATAGAATGGATAATTCAGAGAGATTAAACTTGCTTTTAGTGAAGCTCGAAAATTTACTGATAAGGCAACAAGGTTTTGAGGCAGAAATAGAAGCTTTAAAACAGGAAGTGAGGGCTTTACAATCGCCTGGCGCTACTTATGTTCAACCTTCAACACCAATTGCCGAACCTATTCTTGCACCTCCACCTAGAAATACTCCGCCAAGTACGGTAAATCAAAATAACCCTGCACCACAAGCTGCTCCAAGTCCATTCCAACCGCCCGTAAATCAACCGCAAAGTAATTTTGCAGATCGGTTTACACGGGAAAACATGGTTAAATCGGATTTTGAGAAGTTCATCGGAGAAAATCTGATCAGCAAAATTGGTATTCTCATATTAATTCTTGGTGTATGCATCGGGGCAAAATACGCTATAGATCATGATATGATCAGCCCGCTCACCCGGATTGTTTTGGGCTATGCGGTTGGTGCCGGATTAATGGCTTTCGCAATTAAACTGAAAGAGAAATACGAAAACTTTTCGGCTGTATTAGTCAGTGGTGCCATCGCCATCATGTATTTTATTACCTATGCAGCTTATGATTTCTATTCGCTTATTCCGCAAGCCTTAGCATTTCTGCTGATGGTTGTCTTCACTTCTTTTACTGTTGTAGCTGCCATAAAATACAACAAACAGGTTATTGCCCATATTGGTTTGGTTGGTGCTTATGCTGTTCCATTTTTGCTCAGCGATGGTTCAGGAAAGATTGGCGTATTGTTTACCTATATGGCTATCATCAACATCGGCATCCTGATTTTGAGTTTTAAAAAATATTGGAAGCCACTTTTTTATGCATCTTTCGGCCTAACCTGGATCATATTTCTTTCCTGGCGATTAAATTTAAGAGGCCAAGAAGATCATTTCGCCCTATCGCTTTTATTTTCTTCAGTGTTTTTCATCATTTTTTACATTACCAATTTAGCTTATAAGATGTCAAAAAAGGAAATGTTTGGCTTTAGTGATGTCGTTGTTTTGCTTTTGAATTCTTTCATTTACTACGGAATCGGATATTTTATTCTAGCTGCTAACAAAAATAGTGTTGAATTACTGGGGCTTTTTACGCTCGCCAACGCAGTGATCCACTTTGCAGTAAGCTTAATTATCTACAAGAAGCAGCTTGCTGACAAAAACCTATTTTACTTGATTTTAGCCATGGTGATCACTTTTATTACGATGGCGGTTCCGGTGCAGCTTAATGGCGGTTGGGTAACTATTTTCTGGGCAGTTGAGGGCGCTGTACTCTTCTATTTGGCTAGGGTTAAAGGAATTGCTATCTACGAAAAGTTATCATTTCCATTAATACTTTTAGCATTCTTCAGTCTTTTAGAAGATTGGGCAAGGTTTAACGACATAGATTATGGAAATGCACCACATGTGCTTCCATTCTTTAATGTTAGCTTTTTAACTGCTTGTATCTTCATTGGTAGTTTTGCCTGGATGCTGAACATCAACACTAAGGAAACCCAAAAATCTGGCGAGTGGCTCTGGATAAGAAGCATTTTGAATTATGCGCTTCCATCAATTCTTGTTTTAACTGTTTACATTACTTTCCGAATAGAAATTGTCCGTTATTTCAGCGGTTTATTAGAGTCAACAAAAGTTACACTCCGTCAAAGAAATGGTTTTGACGATGCAAGTCATGCTTTCAATTATAATTACGAAACCCTTACAACGGCTTGGCTTTATATCTATTCTATGTTTTTTGCAACTGCGCTAACCTTTCTAAATATTAAAAAAATTCAGAAAAACGAACTTGCCATTGCAAATCTTATCATCAACCTGGTGATGATTTTACTTTTCCTAACTAATGGATTATACACGCTTAGTGAACTGCGTGATAACTATTTATCAACGAAAAACGAATATTTTAATATCAGTTCATTTAATATTGTTATCCGATATATATCGATAGCATTTTTTGCACTTCTTATCGCTCAATGTTATTATTTGCAAAACTCAGGGCTGCTTAAAAAGAACTTCAAAACTATGTTCGAGTACCTGCTTTACATTTCAATTTTATGGGTAATTAGCAGTGAGTTGATTAACATTTTGGAGCTATCCGGAACAGATAAGAGTTACAAACTTGGTTTGAGCATTCTTTGGGGAATTTACTCCTTATTCCTCATCGGAATGGGACTTGCAAAAAACAAAAAACATTTAAGGATTGGAGCAATAGTATTATTTGGCATAACGTTAATTAAACTTTTCTTTTATGATATTTATTCGTTGAGTACAATCGCTAAAACTGTGGTTTTTGTTTCTTTAGGTGTGCTTTTACTTATAATTTCTTTTCTCTACAACAAATACAAACATTTAATTATTGATGATGTTAAAACTGAAAATTAGTATTCTTTTAGTGCTTTTGCTTGGTCATGGAATTGCTCAAGCACAAACCAGCCGCTATAAATTTAAAAGAGATATTAGCGGTGTTAATGCAATTTGGCATAGCATAAAATTACCCGAACAACTGTATACAGCCGAAAATAAGGGCTTCCAGGACTTAAGGATTTTTGGTGTAAATGGAAAAGATACCACTGAAGTTCCTTATTTGCTAAAGCAGCGGGTAGATCAATTTATTTCGAAGGAAGTAGACTTTGCAATAATTAATAAAAGTTCGGATTTAGGCCTTTATTATTTCACATTTCAAGCCAATGTGGCGACTACAATTAATCAAATTAATTTATCATTCAAACAAAGTAATTTTGATTGGCAGGCTACTTTGGAAGGCAGCAACGATAATTTAAAATGGTTTTCTATTTTGAAAGATTACCGCATTCTTTCAATTAAAAATATTGATACCGATTATCAGTTTACTAAATTGAGTTTTCCAGATTCAAAATATCAGTATTTCAGAATTGCTTTGAAAAGCCCAGTTCAGCCAGAATTATTAGAAGCAAAAATTTTTAAAACCGATACTATAAATGGCACTTATCAGGATGTAAAATATAAAACTTATCAATTATATAATGATGCAAAAGCTAAGGAGACAGTCATAACCGTTGATTTAACCCGTCTAACGCCTGTATCAAATTTTAAGCTTAATGTTAACAGCGACTTTGACTTTTATCGATCTTTTAAAATCGAATACGCTACTGACAGTGTCAGAACAGAAAAAGGCATGCAATTTAATTATGCTGAGTTATATAACGGAACTTTGAGTTCGCTCGAGCCCTCAGAATTTAATTTTCCAAACACCATTGCCTCGACATTGAAAATAACCATACAAAATAACGACAATAAACCTTTAAGCGTCAGCGGGCTAGAACTGAAAGGAAATATTTTCGAACTGGTTGCTCGTTTCGATATCCCAACTCTCCATTACGCTTTATATTATAGAAATAACACAGTTGTTGCCCCAAATTATGAAATTGAAAAGTTTGAAAGCAAAATCCCGTCTGTTTTAGCTGCTTTAACCATTGGCAAAGAGGAGCAAAATCCAGCGTATACTGAAAAAATTGAGAAACCATTATTTGAAAACAAGGCTTGGTTATGGGTATTAATGGCAGTTATTATAGCATTGTTAGGTTGGTTTTCATTTAAAATGTTGAGGAATTAAGATCCTATTATAATAAAAGTCAAGCATGACATCGAAAACTCGATATGCTAAGAAGTTTGATATTTCATGTTAATTATATAGAGACAAATGCAGAGATCATCTGATTAATTAAAAACATGAAGAACATTTTTCAATTCGCAGTAACTAGCGAAGTAATTGAAAGAATAACAAATTAAGCCCACATACCTCACAGCTTTGGGGTAAAATGAACGTTTCTCAAATGCTGGCCCATTGCAATGTAAGTTATGAATTGGTGTATGATACCAAACATGCAAAGCCTAATCCATTTATGAAATTCATCATGAAAGCTCTTGTAAAGAACATTGTCGTAAGCGAAAAACCTTATAAAAGAAATAGCCAAACTGCGCCATCGTTCGTAGTTACTGATGAGAAGGAATTTGAGAAAAAAAATCGCTTAATTTCTTACATCAATTAAACACAAGAGTTGGGCGAAGATGATTTCAACGGAAAAGATTCACACTCTATTGGGAAGCTAACCAAAACAGAATGGAACAATATGTTTTACAAGCACTTAGACCATCACTCAAATCAGTTTGGAGCTTAGAATTTAATTTATTTATGTAAATTCATAGTATGAAAAGATTAACGAATTTAATTGTGTTAATCATCTCTTTCATTCTATGCACTTCCTGGGGTTTCTTTGCGCACCAAAGAATAAACAACATTGAAATTTTCACCCTTCCGCAAGGCATGATCGTATTTTACAAGAAAAATACAAAGTTTATCACTGAACATAGACCCTAATAAACGAAGATATGCTGATACCCTGGAAGCACCCAGGCACTATCTCGATGTAGAAAAATATGAGAAAGATATCGATAGTATTCCTGAAAAATGGAACGATGCATTAGCGAAATATGGCGAAAAACATCTCAATACAAATGGGATAGTGCCATGGCAAATTCAGCGTACCTATTTTAGTCTGGTAAAAGCATTTGCTAGTCGTGATTCGATTAAAATTTTAAAATATTCTGCAGATCTAGGTCATTATATAGGTGATGCTCACGTACCGTTGCACACTACTGCAAACCACAACGGCCAATTAACAAATCAGGTTGGCATTCATGCCTTTTGGGAGAGTAGATTACCGGAGTTATTTGCTTCGAATTATAACTTTGTTGTCGGCAAAGCGAAATACATCGAAAATCCTTTAAAAGAAGCATGGAAGATCGTTAAACATACCCATAGCCTGGTGGATACGGTTTTAACCTTGGAAGCAACACTGGCAGCAGCTTTTCCTTCCGATAAAAAATATAGCTTCTCTGAACGAAACAATACCGTTTTAAAACAGTTTTCCGTAGAATATTCAAAAACCTATCATGATTAAATGAATAAGATGGTTGAGCGGCAAATGCGATCTGCTATTATAGAAAATCGGATCATTTTGGTATTCTGCCTGGGTAGATGCAGGACAACCGGAGCTTAAGAACTTGGTGAAGCTAGAGACTGACCCCGCCGAAAAGCAAGCAACCGAAGAGGCGGAAAAGAAATATCAGCAGGGCACCGTTATTGGAAGGGAGCTGTAAAAATAAATGAAAAAGCCGCAAATAAACAGTAAAATCTGCTTATTTGCGGCCTAAAGTATCAAACTTTTATTTTAGTCTTCTTTTATTTCTTCTTCAATAATCTCTTCAACTTTTTTCTTTGAAAAAATTGACTTTAAAGCACCATAAATTACAGGCACGAAAGTTCCAACTGCAATAATTAGCACCAAAATTTCGAAATTCTTTTCTACAAATGGGATTTTACCGAGCAGATAACCAGCAAACAGTAAACTCGCAATCCAGGCAATACCCCCTAAGATATTGTAGTAAGTAAATTTACCGAACGACATTCTTGCAGCCCCGGCTACGAATGGTGCTATAGTTCTGATGATCGGTAAAAAACGGCTAAAAATAATGGCTTTAGCACCATGTTTTTCAAAATACTCATGAGATTGGTGGTAATATTTCAGTTTGAGAATTTTGTTATTTTCTTTAAATACTTTGATCCCAAAATATTTACCAAGCTGATAGTTAACGGAGTTACCTAAAATAGCAGCAGCAATTAAAATAAGAAGCATAAACCAGATGTTTAAGCCTGTTCCATCCCCAGCCACTAAAGCGCCTACAGCAAATAACATGGAATCACCTGGTAAAAATGGGGTAACCACAAAGCCGGTTTCGGCGAAAATAATAATGAAAAGAATCAGGTAAGTCCAGGTTTTGTATTCCTGCATAATTACTTCTAACGTTTCTTTTGTATTAGTAAGTAATTGTATGAGTAAGTCGAAAAATTCCAAGTGATGTTAATTTTTAATTTGTCAAAAGTATGAATATTGAAGGGATAATGGAGAACTGTTCTAAGAATTAATTATTTGCCACTAATCGCTCTTTAAGCTTTCCATTTTTGGCACCCTCAATAATTACAGTGTAGACCTTGCCTTTTGCAAAGTTGGTGTATGAAATAGAATCTAACACGCCAGTAGAATCTACCAAGTTTAGTATGATCGATGTATTACTCCTGCCTACATCAGAAATTTGTTTATAAGTTGTTTTTTCTCCATAACCAATGCTTTCTACAATATTTCCGCTTTTATCTTTAATCTCTACTTTGGAGCGTAATGTGTGGCCTAAATTAATAAACATGATTTGTGCAACGTTATTATTTTGCCTAACGGTATCTTGATAAATAATCATTTCTGGTTTTGTGGTAGCCAAAGTGTTTTTTATCGTGTAATAAATTGAATAATTTTTACCTAACGCAAAACTTTGTTTCACAGAATTGTTTGTAACGCCGGTAACGCTATTTCTGGAATCAATTAGATATTCTTTATCACCTTCTACAACAAAATACGCCGTATTTGTACTGGTTGCCAAAGCCGAAACCCCGGTAACACTATTAAATAAAGCTTGATTGAAATAAAAATTTTGAGAGGTATCAGAAATGACTGTGTTAAATATCCTCACCTTTGCATCTCCAACAATTGAATTATCGTTTTTAATACAAGCACTAAATAAAACAACAGCAAAAATTAAAATTATCAGCTTTGAAGAAATCAAAAAATTACGTCTTTTCATAAAAAGGAATACTGTTGTTATAAAACGTAAAGATAATGGAAAGCATATGAACTTATGAATTAATTATCAGTTATAATGTGCGCTTCTAAAGCTGTGGCTGTGCTTCCACTAAACCAGATGGTGTAAATTTTTCCTGCTTCAAGTAAAGTTCCATCAATGGTTTTAATACTTCCCGAGCCTACAACATTATACCTAAGGCTCATTCCAGCATCCACCTGGAAATAAGTAGATGCTTCTTTGTAGAGTAAACCGTTAACAAACTGAGTGCCCGCTTGAACGCTGACATTTATGCCCGTTAAAAAAAAAGGCGTTAAGTTAATGAGTTTAATTTTGGCTTTGCCTGCTTCGGTATTGCTTAAATTATCTTCAAAAGTTATAATTTCTCTTGCTCCGGTACGATTACCAACTAAAAATGTAGAGTAAGTTAAAGATGGGGTAAAATTAAAGGTAGATTCTGTTGGGAGATTTGCTGAACCCATGAATTTAACGCTTCTACTTCCCGAAACAATTTTTAAATAGTCAGTTGATTCAGTAAAGGCAATTGCATTGGTCGAATTTTTTTGGCCATCTACATAAATATCTTGATTGGCTTCTGTTAACGTAGCATTTATGAATTTAACTTTAGCCTCTCCTTTTACTACTACATTTGGATCTGGTTTTTTACAGGCTATGATACAGTTAATAAATAATACGAAGCATAGAAAGAGTGAGCATTTAATAAAGATTTTCATAGTTAGATTATTTGGTCGGTAAACAAAGATGGCTCGGTCAAAAACCAAGCCACCTTTAATACTCTAACTTTAGAAACAATATTTTAATAACTGTTGTTAAGCATTACAGGCATCACTAACATTAATACATCTTCATTTTCATCGTTGGTTTGAGGAATTAAAAGTCCAGCTCTATTTGGAGTGGATAATTCCAAAGTAACCTCATCACCGCTCAAATTGCTCAACATTTCGATTAAGAAACGGGCATTAAAACCAATCTCAAGATCTTCGCCATCATATTGGCAGCTTAAACGCTCGTGTGCTTCGTTCGCAAAATCCAAATCTTCTGAAGAGATATTCAACTCGCTACCGTTAATTTTTAATCTTACCTGATGGGTAGTTTTATTAGCAAAAATAACTACACGACGTAGTGTATTTAAAAATAATCCCCTGTCTATAACCAGTTTATTAGGATTATTTTGAGGAATTACTGCTTCATAATCAGGATAACGTTCGTCTATTAAACGACACACTAAGTTGATATTTTCGAACTTAAAGAATGCACTTGTAGCATTATAATCAACTGACACATTGATATCTGTTGATGGCAAAGCTGCCTTTAAAAGTGTTAAAGCTTTTTTGGGCAAAATAAATGATGTTGCTTTATCAGCTTTACTATCCATTCTGCGGTAACGAACTAATTTATGTGCATCAGTTGCTACAAACGTAATATGCTGAGGAGATAATTGGCAGAATACACCAGTCATTGCCGGACGCAACTCATCGTTACTCACTGCAAATATCGTTTTGGTAATGGCCTCAGTTAAAACTGATGCAGGCAAATTAACGGATGAGGCATTTTCAACCACCGGGATTTTTGGAAAATCATCACCATTTTCACCACTTAGTTTATATTTTCCATCGCCAGCGCTAATTTCTATTGCGAAAGAAGTATCATCAATATTGAAAGCAATTGGCTGATCTGGTAACGTTTTAAGTGTATCTAATAAGATTTTAGATGGAACCGCAACCTTACCCTCCTCCTTTGATTCTACAGCCAAAGCAGTTGTCATGCTCGTTTGTAAATCGGTTGCAGAGATCGTTAAGTTTCCGTCTTTAATTTCGAAAAGAAAATTTTCTAGTATTGGTAAAACTGTACTGCTGCTTGACGCACCATTTACAGTTTGCAAGTGTTTTAATAAAGTTGATGTGGATACAATAAATCTCATGATATCATTTAGTCTTCTTCAAAAATATAAAAATTATTTAGCGTACTTGTATTTGCGGTAATAATGTTGAAAAATCGCAAAGAATATTAACAATAGCAATGGAGCAACTACATTTATAAACTGCCATTTGGTTTTTTCGAGTTTAATTTTGGCTTTATCCAACAATCTTATTTTAACTTCTTTATCACGTAAGGTAATTAAGTTATCATCATCAGTAAAATAATCTACTATATTTAATAAAAGTGCTTTATTACCGAATGTGCGCTGCGAATAACGATCGAAACCTAGGGGAAATGCAGAACCATCTTTTTCTGAAATCTGATTTTTAAAAATGTCACCATCTCCCAACACAATCATTTTTGAAGATTTACTGTTGGCGACATTTGTATAAGGTTGATCAATCCCTGCAGGTAGTGGTCGCCCTGCAAAAACCGACGGAAAATTGCCCTCTAACATCAAACCTACATGCTGTGGTGAACTTTGAAACTCACGGGGATCTAGTTGCTCTGCAATCATCTGCAAACTAAAAGGTTTAGGCAAATTATAGATCTTGTTATAAGGCGAAGTGGATAAAATATAAGATTTTTGAACACCTTTTACACCAATTGTATCTACTGTACTTGGAAATTCAGATTTAATTCCATCTAATTTCTTTACAACGCTGTGAGTGGTATCGGGAAGTAGAATCGGATAATAAATCCAATGCATCAACTGCATTTGACTTTGGCCGCCAACTGCTCCGGTTGAAACCGGAATTTCAACATTGTTCGCTGGATCAGCGATGATATTGTAATTTACCCTGGAGCCATACATAAACAGCATATCATCTAAATTCAGGTCTCTTGCCGTTGCCAGCTGGCCGTTTTGGGTTCTTAAATTTTCTAAATCTGCATTATTTTGATCGATGCTCCAAAGCACACGACCGCCATTCATTACAAAATAATTTATTTTATACTTCTCAGTTTCTGTAAAAGGTTTTTTAGGCTTCGCGATGATCATCATGTCCAGCTTATCCAACCCTTCTTTAGTGATCGTATTTAAATTGACACGGCCTACAATGTAATTATTAGCTAAAGTTACTCTTGCATCCTCCAATTCTAAATCGGTCAATTCTTCGTTAGATTCCGTAAAACCAATCCGTGGATTGTAACCATTAAGCACCTTTTTTAAATTAGAAGTAAAGGTATATTCTAAATTTTCTATCGATCGATTAATATTTTCTTCATAGCCGCCTGCAACATTAAAGTTTTGCAGCAGTTTAACCGGCATTTGTATCCCATCAACCTCAATTACAGCTGCCGGAACAACAATTTTTTCGGTAGTACCACTCTCGGTTTTTAACGCTGTTCTTGTAGCCTCAATCCCATCCTGGGCCATGTTATAAATTACGGTATCTTGCTCTTCAACTGTTAATCCCGCTAAAGGATCTACGTAAACCAGTTTCACTTCAGCAGTAGAATAAGCCTTAAAATCATAAAGCAAATCTTTAACACCTGCTTGCAAACGTTTAAAAGCTGGCGGGAGCTGACCATCTAAAAACACGGTAATCGTAATTGGTTTTCGGTTATTGGTTAAAAGTGCTTTCGTTTTTTCGCTTAGAGTGAAGCGTTTATCTGCAGTAAAATCAAAGCGATGAAAAAAATAATTACCTGCTACATTTAGCAGAACTAAGGCCGCAATAAATACAACTGAGTTTATCCATTTTTTATTCTTAGCCATTATCGTTTCCCTCCTATCACTAACTTGGTAAAAAATAAAAACAGACAAGAGGCTGTGATGAAATAGATTAAATCTCTGGTATCTAGCACACCTCTACTAATGGAGTTATAATGTTGATTTATACCCAAATTGGTAATAAAACCTTCTATGTTTTGCAGCGAAATAAGTTGACTGCTGTAATCGAAACCCAAGAAAGCAAAAGCACATAAGGCCGCACAGATTACGAAAGCAACAACCTGATTTTTCGTTAACGCTGAAGAAAATAAGCCAATTGAAGTAAAGGTTGCACCTAATAAAAATAAGCCTATATAAGATCCGATTATCGCTCCAGAATCTACATTGCCTTCCGGAAATCCCAGTTTTGATATAGAATAGGCGTAAATTAAAGTTGGGATCAACGAAAACAATATCAATACTAAGCTGGCTAAGTATTTTGCGATAATGATTTGCCAAATGGTAATTGGCCGGGTAATAAGCAATTCATAGGTCCCTTCACGTCTTTCTTCAGCGAAAGATCGCATGGTAATTGCAGGAATAAGAAACATAAATAAATAGGGAACCAGGCTGAAGAAGCCACCTAAATCAGCATATCCATAATCAAGAATGGAGGTATCAGGAAAAAACCAAAGCAAAAGACCAGAAACCAATAAAAAAATGCCGATGGTGATGTAAGCAACCATCGAACTTAAAAAACTGAATAACTCGCGTCTAAAAACTGCGTACATGTGCTAATAAAACTTCGAAGTTAACCATTTATTTGAGCATATTAAAGATGATTTCGAAGTAAATACCCCTTAAATAATTCCCTGACATCGGTAATACTTTCGTGATTGGGTTTTATAATCCGATGCCCGGATGGTCCTGATCCCAAGTTATAAAATGAAATGATCAACAACAGGGTTGTAAGTATTCATTTTAAACAAAAAAAGCTTCTTGAAATTAATCAAGAAGCTTTCAAATATGATTGTATTGCTTAGAAAGAATAACCCAGGCCTACCGAAAATACTTTATTTTTGAATTTAACATCCACTTCACTTGGCTCATCAATAACGCTACTTAAACCTAATCCATAACCAGCATGGATATTTAATTTACTATTGAATTGAAAACCAGCTAAAAAGTTTAATCCAAATTCTCCACGTTTGATACCATCGTTTGAATCAAATTCGATTTTTTCCTTTTCAGAACCATATTTAACGTTTCCACTTAAAGCATAAGCAAAATAAGGACCAGCACCAATAAAAACTTTTCCTGCATTATTCACTTTAAAATTTGCAAGAACGTTCACTGGCAACTCAAGATAATTCAAGTTTAAAGTAGCTGACTCGTTAGTTAAATCTGATTCTTCGAAATCGAAAGTTTCGCCGCCCAATTTGCTTCCCTTTCCAATAAAACTTAAGCCCGGTTGAATGGAAATAATGTCTGACAATGCAAACTCTGCCGTTCCACCAACATAAAATGATGTTTTAGAGTCGAAACCAATTGATGTACCTCCAGCAGAAATACTCATGCTTGGGAAAGCAACACCCGCTTTTACGCCAAAGGTTACAGGTTTACTTGTTTGAGCTGATGCTGCATAGCCTATGCCAGCAAGCATTAATAAAGATAATAATGTTTTTTTCATTTGATTTTTGATTAAACGTATATTTAGTTGATGCAATAGACGTTAATTATCATCAAATAGTTACGCAAATCGGTCGACAAAAATCACATCTACCTGATTATCAGTAATAATAATATCAAACCAAAAAAATTAATTTAATAGTGCCAATTCTATTTATTACTCTACAGACCAAAAACATAGGCAACACGAATACCTGCAAATCCCTTTGAGCTCGAATTATTAATACCCAAAATGCTGGTTTCATTTTTACCTGCCCAAGCTTCGTAACGGATGCCAACATCAAGTTTGTTATTACCTGATAATTTGAATTGGTTCCCTATTCCGGGCGACCAGATAAATACATTTCGTTGCCCGTTAATTGACAACCCTGCTCCTACCTGAGCTTCAGCGTAAAAACTTTGGCTTTGGTATTTAATCCCCGCTTTAAGTGGAATATAAGTTAAATCGCGTAGATTGATTAATTGGTTGCGTTTTCCGAAGAAACTCATAAAACCTGCATTAACGGTTAGCGCTATTTGTGATGACACTGGAAAATCTGCCTTCGCAGAAGCGCCCAAACCTATTCCAGATAAACTAACGAAATTTCCAGATGGAAGTCCGAATTCGGCACCGATGCTGATATTAGAAGAAGTTTGTGCTTTCGCATTTAAGCATAAAAAAAGGATAGCAGCAAGAACCAGGAAACGTACTTTAAACATAGATTAAGCTGTAAGTTTTCTAAAAATAGCTTCTAATGAGCTGTTATTATTTGAGTTTTTGATTCCTTCGAGTGAATCGTTAGCTACAATCTTGCCTTTATTTATGATGATGATATCATCGCAAATGGCCTCAACTTCCTGCATGATGTGCGTGGAGATAATTACGGTTTTGTTTTTGCCAAGCGCCTTGATCAATCCCCTGATATCTACCAATTGATTTGGATCTAAGCCAGAAGTAGGTTCATCCAAGATTAAAACATCAGGATTGTGAATGATAGCCTGAGCCAAACCAACCCTCTGACGATAACCTTTAGATAACATTCCTATTTTTTTATGTTGCTCAGGTGTTAAGCCAACCATTTTAATTACTTCATCAATACGGTGAGCTAAATTTTTCATTTTATAGGTTTGGCCTACAAAATTCAAAAATTCCTTGATGTACATTTCCGTATAAAGCGGTGTGTTTTCGGGCAGGTAGCCAATATGCTTTTTTGCTTCAATGGCTTCTGTTAAAATATTTCTTCCTGCAATTTCAGCGTGGCCAGAAGTGGGTTCCAAATAACCGGTAAGCATGCGCATTGTAGTTGATTTCCCTGCACCATTCGGCCCCAGGAAACCTAAAATCCGTCCCGGTTTGGCTTCAAAACTAATCGCATCTACCGCCTTTTGGTTATGATAGTGTTTGGACAGATTTTTTACTAAAATACTCATTTTGTTTTTTTATAAATCAGTCGTCATTGCGAGGCACGAAGCAATCTCTCTGGCAATATAGATTGCTTTGTACATCGCTATGACGGTAATATTAGTTAATATTGGCTGAACTCAGCTTCTTATTGTACCGAAATTTATCCAATTGTTCGGCAGCTTGGGCAATGTTATCCGATGACAAAATATCTGCTCCATTGTTTACCAAATGATAATAAACATTTTTGGCAGGATTGGCAATCGAGCTTTTATCGATGTTGCCCATTGTACCGAGAATGGTTGTGATACCTTTTTCATGTAGATAACTATATAGTTCTTTATCAGGTGCACTTACCCCCACAAAAGCTACAATTCTATTATTTGGGATGCCCAAATTGTTTAATCGTTTCAGTTCAGATTTTTTTTGTACCGATGCGGAGATCATCAAATCAGGAGCCAACTGATGGACTTCCTGTGCCTGATTTGCAGTGTAAGTGATGATGATTGAGTTGCTTTCAACTTTATACTGCTTCACTTTCTCAATTATCTTTGCATAACTCACTCCACGTTTTAAATCGATGGTGAGCAAAACCTTGCCTTTGCTCCAGCTCAATACGCTATCCAAAGTTGGAATTTTGAAACTGGTTTCTTTTCCATCATCATCTTTCAGGTTAAAAGCTTGGAGCTCTTCGTAAGTATAACTTCCTATTTCTCCTTTGCCTGTTGAAGTTCTATCCAGCTTATCATCATGCATAATCACCATTACCGAATCTTTGCTATATGCAATATCAAATTCGATCACCATCGGGTTATACGTGGTGGCGTTTTCGAAAGTTTCAATACAATTTTCAGGAAATCCGGGCATTGGTCCGCCGCGGTGAGCGCTAATTAATGGAAAGCGTTTCTCAGGCGACCATTTTAAGAACTGATATAATTCTTCGGTTTTATTGAATTTAATATAATGATGAACTTTTTCTTCTTGTTTGCAGGCAGTAAAAACTGAGATTGCAGCAAAGAAAAGTAGATAGTGAAATTTCATGTTTCAAAAATAGGAAAAAATGGATGATGTAAAATGGAATTCTTGGGGTTGTGCATTTTAAACGTGAATAGATTAGCAACTTTAGCCACCTTAAACCCGATTGCAGCGAACACGTAGTGCAACGAAGTAAAGCGCAAAGCGGGACTGAAATAAACTGATAAGCACTGTATTTGCTTTTCGAAAAAGTTTTAAACATTTAAGGCATTTAAGAACATCAAAGCAGGGGTTTTTACTTTAATCTTTCAGCTTTAGTCTTTCAGCTCAAAATAATTATCTTTGCCTGCATTATGGCTCAAAAGAATAACGACGAACAATTTAAAAATGTAATATCACACGCTAAAGAATACGGTTTCGTGTTCCAAAGCAGCGAAATATATGATGGCTTAAGCGCCGTTTACGACTATGGCCAATTGGGTGCCGAGTTAAAAAATAACATTAAAACGTACTGGTGGAAAGCCATGGTACAAATGCATGAAAACATTGTGGGCATTGATTCTGCGATTTTTATGCACCCGAAAGTTTGGAAAGCAAGCGGACACGTTGATGGTTTCAACGACCCGATGATTGACAACAAGGATTCGAAAAAACGTTATCGTGCCGATCAATTATTAGAGAATAAAATTGATGAACTATATGCTGAACTTTCTAATTTCAGTGCTGAAAACAAAGTTAAATTTGAAGAATTTCAGCAGGAGATTTTAAATTTAAGCGATGAAGGACAGGCAAGCTGGGTACCGAGTTTTAAAGATGAGGAAGGAATTTTAGATACCGCAAAATATCCTTTTGTTGATGAAGCAAGCTGGAGATTTGTTAAAAAAGGTTTAGCCCTGGAGGTAGAAATGAACCTCGCACTTAAAGCTGAGAATTTAGCACAGCTGAAAGATTTAATTGTTGATTATAAGGTAATCTGCCCTATCTCGAAAACATCTAACTGGACAGATGTTCGCCAATTTAACCTGATGTTTAGCACTCAATTTGGAGCTATGGCAGAAGGTAGTGATGAAGTTTATCTTCGTCCGGAGACTGCTCAAGGTATTTTCGTAAACTTTTTGAACGTTCAAAAATCAGGAAGAATGAAAATTCCTTTTGGTATTGCACAAATTGGAAAAGCTTTTAGAAACGAAGTAATCGCCCGTCAGTTTATTATGCGCATGCGAGAGTTTGAGCAAATGGAAATGCAATTCTTTGTGCGTCCGGGAGAAGACAAAAAATGGTTTGAGTACTGGAAAGAGGCTCGTTTAAAATGGCACAAAGCTTTGGGAACTTCATCAGAAAAATACCGCTACCACGACCACGTTAAATTAGCGCACTACGCAAATGCGGCAACTGATATTGAGTTCGAATTTCCATTCGGATTTAAAGAAGTGGAAGGTATTCACAGCAGAACCGATTTCGATTTAACGCAGCACCAGGAGTTTTCTGGCAAGAAAATGCAGTATTTCGACAACGATTTAAATGAAGATGGCAAACCTTACGGAAATTATGTTCCTTATGTAATCGAAACATCTATCGGTTTAGATCGCATGTTCTTGTTAACGATGATTAATGCTTTCGAAGAACAAGATTTAAGCACCGACGAAAAACAAGATAGCCGTACGTTATTGCGCTTACACCCTGCTTTGGCACCTTACAAAGTGGCTGTTTTCCCATTAACTAAAAAGGATGGTTTACCAGAAAAGGCTAGGGAAATTATGGATACTCTGAAATTTGATTTCAACTGTATTTATGAAGAAAAAGATGCCATTGGAAAGCGCTACCGCCGTCAGGATGCTGTTGGTACCCCATTTTGTATCACAGTTGATCACCAAAGTTTAGAAGATAATACTGTTACCATTCGCCACCGCGATAGCATGGATCAGGAACGTGTTGCAATTGCAGACTTAGCTGACATTGTGGGAAAAGCGGTAAGCTGGAGAACGCTTTTGGCATAAAAGAATCTACATGCGCTAAAGCAATTCTTTGGCTTTGAATTTAGCGCAGCATCACATCATATATAGTCGCAGGTTTAAAAACTTGCGACTTTTTTTTGTTTAAAAAAGCCAAGAACACTATTCAAATCATCATTATTTAGACAGAATTTACAAACTCAAAATCTGCTTTAAAAGCACATTTAGGAAGACAAAACCTTCTACATCCCGTACCACTCATGGTTATCTACCCTGGTAATCTCTGGCTTCCCGATTTGATTGAGATACCGTCTGGCACCTACCAGCGTTTTATATTCCCGCTCATCGAAGTTGAATACTCCAGGCTTTAAGCTATTAATTCTAACCATTCCTGCTGACTGGATAAACTCCCCATTGCCCATATAAATGGCCGTATGCGTTATTCGCCCCTTGAAGTCACCCCTCAATTTCGCGGCTGCGAAAAATAGTAAATCTCCCGCTTTTAAATTCTTCAGGCACTTATCAATGCTAGTAGAATCATTTTCGAGCACTTCAATTTTCTCACCAATCAACGCCTGCTGCGAGGCATCTCTAGGAATTACAATCCCGTTTAGAAAATAGCTGGTTTTGGTAAAGCCGCTGCAATCAACGCCTTTAACTGATGTGCCTCCCCATAAATACGGAACGCCCAAAAGTGTTTTGGCACTGCTTAAAATTCCATCCGCAGTCGGGTTGGTTTGTTTCTGCCAGGTTGAAAACGAAGTTCCTTCGGCTTTTTTAATATACCCTATTCTCTTGTCAGGAAATACCACCTGATAGAAGTTTTTCACTTCAGCTGTTACTTCCAAAATGTTCCCTTTCACCAGGTCAGAAACCCGAAGAGATTTTTCATCAGCTTTGCTATAAGCGTGACCATAATCGGCCAAATAAATCATCCGCTTCGCTTTTTTCCAATGTTCAAAGCTTTCACGATTCATCAAGCTAACCGCTGCTCCATCCGTATAGGAGATATAGCCGTCTGGTGTTTTAACCAAATAATATCCGCCCTGTTTTTTTAATACTTGCACAGGAGTGCCCAAAGTCATTTGTGTCATCATTTCTGCCGCGTTTTGGGGCGCTGCCCTATTGTTGCAAACCGAAAGATTAGCCAAACCAAACTCCAAACCATTAAGTGATTTCGATGGTAAAAGCTCGCTAATTTTTACAAGTCCGGTTACCTTGCTCAACTTAGCAGCTAAACTTTGTAATGCTTTTTCAGAAGTGCTTTCTGCATAAATGGTATCGCCTTTAAAACCAACGTTAAAGTAAACTGATCGCTTATCTGGCGCAAATTCTTTTTTTACAGCGTTAGCAATTACCCTGTAAGCGGCGGTATCAACCTGTGCTTTTAAAGATATTGTTGTCCCAAGTAGCAGAGCCAGAATAAACATTCGTATCATGTTCTAAAATTAGTAATAATCCATTATCTCAGTATTCAATGAGTTGTAACTAATCACTTACCTGTCCAGATTTTGGTTTAATTTCTATATCTAAAAATAAATGATTTTTAACGGCGTTATTGATGAATACCGTCACTTTGATGAACAAACTATTTTTAGCCGTTTTATTTCTTATTGTTATCGGCAGGCAGGTAAAAGCTCAAACTTGGACCGACGCCGAATTCCATAGAGCCAATACGGCCGCAAATGCAGCTTATTTAACAAATGAAGAAAAAGATATTGTGATGTACATGAATTTAATCCGCATGGATGGAGAAAAATTCTATTATACTTTTCTGGATGATTACATCTATAACTACAATGCTAAAGTTCGAAAATACCGCAACTATAATCAACTGCGTATCACCCAAGATAACCCTTACTATACCTCACTGCTTAAGCATTTACGCGGCGTTAAAAATTTGCCGATGTTTTATCCTGATGAGAAATTGAGTGCATTGAGTAAGAGCCATGCCTTAGATTTAAAAAAATACAGCTTAAGTTCGCATGAAAGCAGTAATGGCAATTCATTCACAAAACGTCTTTCAAAGTTTTTCCCCAACCTCACCAAAAGCGAAAATATTGATTTTGGCTATTCAAAAAGCCTAGACATTGTTTGCCATTTGCTTCTGGATTGCGGGGTGCCCGAGCTAGGGCATCGATTTAACATTATCGATCAAAAAAACAAACTTAACACAGTTGGTATTAGCATTCAAGGCCACCCAACATACACCTGGTGTGCAGTGATTGATTTTGTTGCACAGCCCGCCTACCAAAACAACGCGAAATAAATACTGGGCCTTCTAATTAGTTAACTCAACTTATTCAAAGTGGCTTTAGCCAGCATCATTTTGCATTTTATTTAACAATTGTGCCAAATCTTTATATTTTTGGCCAAATAATTCCATAATGCGTAAAGCCATTTTATCTTTTATCGATTTTTTTTACCCACCGTTTAAAAGATTTATTTCCTTACATAATTTCAGGTATTTAGCTACCGGCGGAAGTACTTTCGTACTCGGCTTGGTTGTCTTCTATCTGGCTTATAATTATTTGTTTTTAACAGAAGAAGTTAAAGTTTTAGCTATGACGCTGAAACGGAATACGATGGCTTTAATTGTTGAGTTTGCAATTGTGATTCCTTACAGCTTTTTACTCAATAAATATGTAATTTTTACGCATAGCGAAGTTAAATCGCGTACTCAATTATTTCGATTTCTAAATCTGCAGTTCATTAACATGTTGTTAAACTATGTGTTATTGAAATTTTTTGTAGAAATGCTGGGAATTTACCCTACCATTTCGCGGTTGGTTGTATCAGTTGGCATTGCCGGATTTAGTTATCTCTACCAACATTACTTTACCTTCAGAGTTAAAAAAATCGGGGATAAAAAAGTTGCCAAAAAGCACTAACTTCTTTTTGAAAAGCAGGGTCAGCAGCATTTAGGTTAATCCGGCCCCGCCCTCATTTCAAATCCGCTCCCGATGAAAAATCGGGATTGCGTGTTTTCCATTAAGTCGGGTTTAGCTAGCCTTGGTCGTTGTTCTGTTTATGGTTGAGAGCACATTCCCAAAAAAAACCATGTTGATGAGCACAGCCTGGTGTGATTAAACGGGATGGAAGCGGTATCCTTTTTACGCATTTTTAATGCGTAAAAGATTTAGCGAACAGCCCGGCTACCCATTGAAATGAAAGGCAGGTTTAGCTTTTCAAATGATTAATCTATTTATTAAAATTAGCATTTATTGCCTCAAACCTTTATTACGCTGTGCTGTTAATTTAAGCAGTCGCTTATTTGCTAACATAAAGGCAACACCATATATTAGCTCCCAACCAACTTATTTTCATAAACCATGAGCCATTTTAATGACTTTAATAATGCCCAGGTAGCTAAACTACCCAAGCATTTAAAACAGTTTATTGTTGACCAAAACTACGAGAAATATACGCCTATAGATCAGGCGGTTTGGCGGTATGTGATGCGACAAAATTATAGCTACTTAAAAAACGTGGCTTATTATCCATACATAAAGGGTTTACAAAGAGCGGGTTTGAGTATAGAACATATTCCTGATTTGCAAACCATGAATGATAATTTAGGTAAAATTGGTTGGGGTGCAGTTACTGTTGATGGTTTTATTCCGCCTGCAGCCTTTATGGAATACCAGGCTTATCGGGTGTTGGTTATTGCGGCTGATATCAGGCAAATTAACCACATTGAATATACGCCTGCTCCAGATATTATTCACGAAAGCGCTGGGCATGCTCCGATCATTGCAGATACTGACTATAACAATTACCTCAGTTATTTTGGTTCTATTGGCGCAAAAGCGATGTTCTCTGCCAAAGATTTTGAACTTTATGAAGCCATTAGAAAGCTCTCTATTTTGAAGGAAGCTGTTGATGCCAACGAAAGCGAGATCGCCAAAGCAGAAAAAGAACTTCGGTACATTAATGAGAATATGGGCGAACCATCGGAAATGGCATTGTTGGGTCGGCTGCACTGGTGGACAGTGGAATACGGCTTAATTGGGACTTTGGAAAATCCAAAAATCTATGGTGCCGGATTACTTTCTTCCATCGGTGAAAGTGCGAGTTGCATGCAAAGGGATGTTGAAAAAAGTTGGTATAACATGGATACCATTAATTATGCTTACGACATTACTAAGCCACAGCCGCAACTATTTGTTACAGAAACTTTCCAAAATTTAATCGATGTTTTAGAAACCTTCGCAAATACCATGGCTTTTAGGGTTGGAGGTGCAGAAAGTGTAATGAAAGCAATTGCTTGCAAGAACGTTGCTACCGCAGTGTATAGCTCGGGTTTGCAGGTAAGCGGCGTATTTACTGATATTGGCCTAAACGCTGATGATGAAGTAACATTTATTAAAACTACTGGCGTTTCGGCATTGGCTTTCGCAGAAAAGCAGCTTGAAAATCACGGCAAAGATTATCATAAAGATGGGTTTTCCTCTCCCGTTGGAAGACTTAAAAGTTCGCTAAAGCCCCTCGAAAATTATAGTGATGAAGAAATGGAATTGGCTGGGCTTTACCTCGGCAATAAAACCAATTTGACCTTTGAAAGTGGTATTACTGTAGCAGGCAAGGTGAATAATATTTTAAAAAGAGGGGAAAAGACAATATTAATAACGTTTGAGGAATGTACCGTTACCGAAGGCAATGGCAATGTTTTATTTAAACCCGAATGGGGAATTTACGACATGGCCGTTGGAGATAAAATTGTATCTGTGTTTAATGGAGCTGCAGATAAAGATGCTTTCGAAGAAATTACCTTGGTTAGTTTGGAAAAAACTCAGCAAATCGTTTATGATGATAAGACCTTAAAACTTCATCAACTATACAAAACCGTTCGGGAGATTAGGGAAAGCGGTGATCACTTAGCACAGCTGCCTGATATATTTGATCAACTTAGAACCAACCACAGGCAAGACTGGCTTTGTGCCTTGGAAATTCTGGAACTTGTTTACCATAAAAAAATCTACCATCAACTGGAAAGAGACGTTTTGATTTACCTTGAGCTTAAGGCAGCCAGAGAAGCCGATCATCGTAAATTAATTAATGATGGTTTGCATGTGATTAAATATCCGGTGAGCCAGTTAGTTGCGGAATAGTCGAAATACAAATAATTTAAGCCTGCCAAAAATTGATTTTAATTGATTAAATTTGATTATGATAATTGAAATTCAGCAACCCGTTACTAAAGAAAAAGTACAAGAAGCAATAAAAAAAGTGTCGGAAGGAGCTGCAAAAAAAAGCTTACGTAAGCACTTCGGCAAACTTCAGCGTGGACTTGATGGCGTTGATTATCAACAAAAAATAAGAAATGAGTTCATTTAGTTTTGTTGCTGATACAAACTTTCTCATTAATGTTCACGAGGGTTTAGAAAAAACCGAACCCTTTCTAGATGGAACTGCAATCGTTTCAGTAATATCTGAAATTGAATTATTAGGCTGGCATTTGCTTAAGGAGAACGAGAGATTAGGACTAAAATCTTTATTAGAAGATTGTGTAATAATTGAATTGAATTCTGAAATAAAAAATATTGCGATCTCAATTCGTCAGCAATATCGAGTAAAAACTCCCGATGCGATAATCGCTGCCACTTCAAAATTTTTGCAAATTCCACTAGTTACCTCCGATAAAGGTTTTAAGTCGATTTTGATATCGAACTAATTTTAATTTAGCAAACAACAGCAATTTCAAGCTGATATCAATCAAAAGAATAAAATGAACATTATAATTACCGGGGCAAGCAGCGGAATTGGTTTCGAAACAGCTTTAGAATTCAGTTTACAAAAAGAAAACAAAATTGTTGCCATAGCCCGTACTGCAGATAAATTGCGGAAGCTACTAGAAATTGCGAAGGGAATTAACCCTGATTGTACATTATTACCTGTAGAGTTTGACATCGTAAATGACGATTATGCAGCGCTTATTCCATTTTTGAAAGAGCGATTGGGACATGTAGATATTTTAATTAACAATGCGGGTGCATTAATTAACAAACCTTTTCTGCAAACTACAGAAGCAGATCTTGCCGAAATGCTCCAAAGTAATGTGATCTCTCATTTTAGGATGATTCAACAAATTCTACCACTCATGCAAACTGGCGGACACATTGTTAACATCGGAAGTATGGGAGGTTTTCAGGGCAGCGTTAAATTTCCTGGACTGGCGGCTTATTCTGCCAGTAAATCGGCTTTGCACACACTGACGGAATGCCTGGCTTTTGAATTGGCCGAAACCGGAATTAAAGTAAACTGTTTGGCCTTAGGCTCTGCCCAAACTGAAATGCTGGAGGCAGCGTTTCCGGGATATCAAAGTCCGGTTATGGCCTTTGAGATGGGTAAATATATTGCTGATTTCGCTAAAACCGGGTACAAATTTTTTAATGGAAAAGTATTGCCAGTTGCGGTAACTACACCCTAATAACAATTTTATAATGGTAATTTATCTTTTTGTTTAAAGGATTTGATTACTTTTCCTAAATTAAATACTAATTAATTGTCCCGAGAATAAACTATATATCAATCTGAATTTAAATTTATGGAAACAAACAAAAACTTCACCACTACGGGCGATGGCAAAACGGCTGGCATCGTAAGTTATTTTACCATCATTGGTTGGCTAATTGCGTACTTCGCAATCCATAAAGACAATAAAACCGAACTTGGTAGCTATCAATTAAGACAAACGTTGCTTTTTGCAATCGTATCAACGGTGCTAGGATGGGGTTTAAGTATTTTATTGACTATTTTAATTGTTTCTACTAATATTGCTTCTTTAGGGATTATTGCGACAATCGTTCAGATTGGTCTTTTTGTACTTTGGATTATTGGTTTAATTGGAGCAATTAATGGTCAGAAAAAGCCAATTCCGTTAATTGGAGAAAAAGCACAGACTTTGTTTCCTGGAATATAATAAAATTTCAAAGTTAATTAAGAAGTTCAAGTTTACTTGAGCTTCTTTTGTTTTAACTGGTTTTCCACATTTTGAGCTGCCTTAGATTATTTTTCTATCTTTGGCTCCAACATATGAAGAAAATAATCATTCCAATTCTGTTTTTCATTTTGTCTGCAACCGCAGGAAAAGCTCAAACCATCATACCAGCACAATACCAGGAAATGGTTAAAAAACTGGTTGCTAATCTACCAAAAGAAGCTAAGGCTCCATCAGGTAATCAAGAAACAAAGTCTGAAACACTTATCGATTTTGCTAAAAGCATGTTAGGTATTCGCTACCGTTACGCTACAAGCAATCCGAAAATAGGTTTTGATTGTTCTGGTTTTGTAAGTTATGTTTTTAGCAATTTTGGTTTTAAGGTACCGCGTTCATCACGTGAATTTAGTGGCGCAGGTAAAGAAACCAACCTGGAAAACGCAAAAGTTGGTGACGTTTTAATTTTTACAGGCAGTAACTCTAAAGTAAGACGTATTGGTCATGTAGGCATCGTTTATTCTATCGATGAAAACGGAATAAAGTTTATTCACGCCTCTTCGGGAAAAGCTCATAGTGTAACCATTACCGAGCTTAACGGACATTACAGAAACCGCTTCATGAAGATTGTAAGTATTTTATAGAGTTATTTCTTTAGGTACTTCCACATTCTCGGCTTTCCTTCGCCAAGCCATTCCAAAGCGGTTTCTAAACGCTTTTGTTTAGTAGCTTCAGTTTTTGCCTCTTCTAGCCAAATCACATATTCTCTTTTATTTGATTCGCTAAAATTCTGAAAAACACGTAATGCAACCGGATCGTTCTGTAAAGCATCAACAAGAAACTGGGGCAAAATTAACGGCGGCTTTTCAGCACTTTTTGGTTTCGGCGGAAGTTTAATACCTGCTTCATTAAGCTGTATAGCGTGCTGGATATAAGCCATCAGCACTTCGTCTGGTGGTAAATCTGCAAACGTTTTGATTTTTCCGAGTGCACCCATTGCGTTCGTTCGATCTTTGAAAAGATTGAGTTCGTCTGTCATTAATGAGCCTTTCCAAAAACCAAAAGCACAATGGTTTTTGAATGAAGCCATATGGCAAACCGGACCTTTTAGCTCAAAAAATGGCATGCTCCATTTCATCTTTTCTTCTATCCGGGCATCTGCTTTGTGAACTAGATTTCTTAAATGATCCAAAATTGGAATGGCGAATTCAGCAGAATTAATAATGTACTGATCAACCTGAACGATAGTATGCATGGTGCTTGGTTTTAGAAATTAAATTTAAAGTAAAACGACTTTTAAAGCAAGTGTTACCTCCCCGCTCTCGAGAAAGGTTTTGGCGAGTCCGTGCAGCTCTCGTTCCCTATTGGTAGCATCACCTATTGTGGCATCCAAAATTTCCTTCACTTCAGGATGCGAGCTTACCAAGTCAACTTCCTGCTCATCTGGCAGCACTTCAACATTTCCTAACATCCCCAAATCATTCCCGGTTAACACTTTAGATAAACGAATCGCTTTAGGCAAAGCATCCACTCCTATTCCGAGCTTAGCCAAAGGTTTAGCCACTTTAAATAAATTGTTTTCAGTAACCCGGCAGTACCAATCGCCACCCAAGCGGGCTACCAAATCAATTTTCTTTTGGTCGATTTTCCCACTGTTATCCAAAATATCTTCATTGATGTGGATTAACTTTATTTCAGCGAGTATTAAATTACCAGCACCATGGCTATCGCCTAAAGGGATTACCTGATTAACCACACATTCAAACTGAACTGGTGCTTCTGCAACCCTCGGTGGAGAGACTAAATCAGAAGTTAGCATCGTAAATCCCGCTTTTTCAAACTCATTCACACCTTTTGCATATTCGGTACTGGCCAAGCTCATTTGCTGTACCATATCGTAATTTACAATATTGATAACGCATTCTTTTACCTCCAGTACGTTCTCCAATGTGTGTTTTGTGGTATTATCACGAACCCTTCTTGCTGGCGAAAAGATACAAATGGGCGGCTTTGTACTAAACATATTGAAAAAGCTAAAGGGACTCAAATTAATATTTCCGTCAGCATCAATAGTAGAGGCAAAGCAAATTGGACGGGGTGCAATAGCATATTGCAGATAATCCTGCAATTGCACAGCACTTAAATCTTCGGTTTTTAGGGTTAACAAAGTTGGAATGTTTTAGTTGTTGAAATGTTTTAACGTTGGAAAGCGTGAAAGTTGGAATGTTTTCTAATGTTGGAAAGTTGGAATGTTTTAAAGTTATAAATGTTTGATACTACTTTTTGCTCTTGAGGTTCTTCTTTTTTAATTCAAAATCTCTCAAATAATCTATAAATCGCTTAGTTTTTGCTGAAAATTCAATACACTTATCATACAAAAAATTAAAATCAGTTTGCGATAATTTGTTCGCTGCCTGAACGACTATTATTTTATTTCTAAACTCACGTGAAGAACCTTTGGCATAAGTTTAAAAACGTACAAAATCAGGATTATTATTGTATTCAAAACCCTCAGCAACATTATCAGACATGGACATGGCTGCTCGTCGAAATTGGTGCTTTAAACCGAAGTCAGATTTCATCGGTTCAGAATCAGAAATACGATAAGCCTCTACCCCAACTTGTTTTGCCAACTGCCAAATTTCCAAATCCTCAAACTTTTCAATCTTTGTCATAACCAAAACGTTAAATGATTAATTTACATGTATTGTGACTATACGACCTGAACGTTTCAACGTTAAAACGTTTCAATTTTTTAACAGAGGATAAAAGTTTTATTTCTTCAAAGCCAAGATCGAAAAATCAGTGTCTGCTTTTGTAATGTTATTGGTTAGCGCACCTAAACCTGTAATTTCCATTTCCACCACATCGCCAGGCTGCAACCATTGTGTTTTATAATTCGGATCATTTAATAAACCGGTTCCGTTTAGTTCGAGGAAGCAGCCCGTACCTACCGTTCCCGACCCAATTACGTCGCCTGGCAGAATGTCGACCCCATAAGCACACCGCTCAATGATCTCGGCAAAGGTCCAATCCATATCCGCAGCATTGCCTTGAGATACCTCTATCCCGTTTACACGACAAGTCATTTTCAAATCGTAAGCATTCCCCACATGGCCTACCTTTGCTGGCACTTTATATTTTTCAAGTTCATCTGGCGTAACCAACCACGGTCCAATCACAGTAGAAAAATCTTTCCCTTTTGCCGGACCAAGATTGAGCAACATTTCTTCCATTTGCAAAGTGCGGGCGCTCATGTCATTCATCACCATATAGCCAGCGATGTATTCATCAGCCTCTGCTGCTTTAATATTTCTGCCTTTTTTACCAATCACTATCGCCAGCTCAAGTTCGAAATCCAATTTATCGAAGTGATCTGGCATACACTCAATTTCTCCCGTACCTTCAATAGCATTATGGTTTGTAAAATAAAATATAGGATACTCATCAAATTGAGGGATCATATCAACTTTGCGGTTTCTTCGTGCTGCTGCAACATGTTGCCTAAAAGCATAACCATCTCTACAACTGGATGGGTGAGGAACCGGAGCCAAAATTTCATAAAAGATTTCCTCTTTAGCCAATAACGATCCATCTTTAATTTGTAAATCAATCTTTTTTGCCCGTTCCATCAGTACTTCTCCTCCTTGCAAAAATTCATTCATCGTATCAGGAAGCAGCTTATCACAACTGTTTAAATTATAGATGTGGCCATCTATGAACAGGCCAAGGCGCTCTCTATCTTCAGTTTTATAACTTACTAATTTCATATAAATTTGGTTAAAGTACGTGGTAAAGCTAATAATTTAGGACAGGAAAAGAAAAATGCCTGCACTATTTAAGTTCAGTATATTTTTGCAGATCTTTTTTAATTAATGGGAAATCTTTCGCTTCCAACTTTTTATAATATCGTTTGTTCGCGAAAAGCTCACCTGTTAACAGACCCAATGAAACGCCAACAGGAATACCAACAATGATCAGAACTACCGATTCCAGTACATTTGAGCTTTCTACCGAGAGGGCAAGAAAAACAAGGGCACCTGCAATTGCAAATGGTGCCACTACTCCACGCCTGTGAATAAATAACTTGTCAATATTTTCCGCTTTCAGTACGCTGGTATCACCATTATTTCTCACCAAAATAAGTTGTTTATCTTCTGCGGCATAGAAAAAACCACGGTATCGCTTGCCAGAGTGCTCAACAACCTTAATTTTATATTTCCATTTTTTTTGAGCCGATACGGTGAAGCAAGTCAGGAAGCAGATGAGGAGCGTTAAGAATATTTTCATCAAAGTTAGTTTAGAATTAAAGATAAAGAAATTTCATCTTAAAAATAAAATCATTACTTTAGCATCATCAAAACCATGATTTTAAAAGCATTACATATCAATTTAGTGAACGATGCCATTGCTGCCCGTCGCTATAAAATGCTATCTAAATTAATCATGGCTCAATATTCTCTGTAATTCTCATCACCTTTCCCTATAATTGAAACGCCTCTGCGTTTTGATTGCTTATTCTTTTAGATCTTATTTCTAACCTAACATATATCATTATGCCTGTTTATCATAAATTGGGGCAAATACCAGCAAAACGTCACACGGTTTTCCGTAAACCCGATGGAAATTTATATGCCGAAGAACTGGTTTCAACCGAAGGTTTTTCGAGTTTATATTCCTTGGTTTACCACTGCCATCCGCCTACCATTGTAAAACATTTAAGTGAACCTTACAGCGCGGAACCAAAAATTGCTCGTGAAAAGCACCTTAAACATACCAGCTTAATCGGTTTCAATATCAAGCCTGAAGATGATTTTTTAAAAAGCAGAAAACCCGTTTTGGTGAATAGCGATTTACACATCGTGTTGGCCGCTCCGAAAAAATCAATGACTGATTATTTCTACAAAAACAGCCAGGCTGATGAAATGATCTTCATTCATGAGGGTTCTGGAAAACTGAAAACGGGTTTCGGAGAAATTAAATTTAGTTACGGAGATTATCTGATCATTCCAAGGGGAACAATTTATCAAATGGAATTTGACAGTGAGGCGAATAGATTGTTCATTGTTGAAAGTTTTAGTCCGATCAGGCCTCCTAAACGCTACTTAAACCAGTATGGACAATTAATGGAGCATTCGCCATACTGTGAAAGAGATTTAAGGTTGCCTGAAAATTTGCAAACGCATGATGAATACGGCGACTTTAAGGTACTCATTAAAAAACAAGGCTTAATTTACCCTTACACTTACGGCACACACCCTTTTGACTATGTAGGCTGGGATGGATATCATTATCCTTACGCATTCTCGATCCACGATTTCGAGCCCATAACTGGCCGTCTGCATCAACCGCCTCCGGTACATCAAACATTTGAAGGGCATAATTTTGTGGTTTGCTCTTTCGTTCCACGAAAATACGACTACCATCCAGATTCTATCCCGGCACCTTATAACCATAGCAATGTAGACAGCGATGAAGTGCTTTATTACGTCGATGGCGATTTTATGAGTCGCAAAAGCGTGGTTAAAGGACAAATTACGCTCCATCCCGGCGGCATTCCTCATGGTCCGCATCCAGGAACAGTGGAAAAATCAATTGGAAAAGAAAAAACAGATGAGTTAGCCGTAATGATTGATCCTTTTAAACCGCTGATGCTTACGCAAGATGCAATTGATATAGAAGATGAACATTACCACAAAAGCTGGCAGATTAATATAGAATAGGTGGTTGGGATACTGAAGTCTAATGCTATAGCGTAGTTAAACAGCAATTAAAGTTGACTTTAGGCTTATTAAAATAAAATTATCCGATCTCGGCCGCCCGACCTCGGACTTAGTAAAAACTTAAATCTTCGGATATCTAAATCGGATTCCGGACTATCAAAAAAATATGGAAACACTAACATTCGCAGAGAAAATAGCCAAGGCACAGGATTTTCTGCCTATTAATGGAACAGATTATATAGAATTTTATGTGGGCAATGCCAAACAAGCTGCTCATTATTACAAAACGGCTTTTGGCTTCCAAAGCTTGGCTTACGCTGGTCCGGAAACTGGTGTTCGCGATAGGGCATCTTATGTTTTACAACAGGGAAAAATCAGGTTAATCCTAACCACGGCCTTGAAATCTGACCATGCGATTGCAGAACATGTTAAAAAACATGGCGACGGCGTTAAAGTGCTTGCCCTTTGGGTTGATGATGCTTATAGTGCATTTGAAGAAACGACGAAACGTGGCGCAAAATCCTACATGGAACCTAAAACCTTAACTGATGAAAATGGTGAGGTTAAAATGAGCGGCATTTACACCTATGGAGAAACGGTGCACATGTTTATCGAAAGAAAAAACTATTCTGGCACATTTATGCCAGGTTATCGGGTTTGGGAAAGTGATTATAAACCTGCAGATGCCGGGCTTTTATACATCGATCATTGTGTGGGCAATGTAGGTTGGAACAGAATGAATGAAGCAGTGCAGTGGTACGAAGACGTAATGGGCTTTGTAAATATCCTTTCTTTTGATGATAAACAAATCAACACGGAATATTCAGCTTTGATGAGCAAGGTAATGAGTAATGGTAATGGTTTCTCAAAATTTCCTATTAATGAGCCTGCAGAAGGGAAAAAGAAATCGCAAATTGAAGAGTACTTAGAATACTATGAAGGTGAAGGCGTACAACATATTGCTGTAGCTACGAAAGACATTGTTCAAACAGTGAGAGAACTTAAATCTCGGGGGGTTGAATTTTTAAGTGCGCCACCTGAAGCCTATTATGATATGATGCCACAGCGAGTAGGCAAAATTGATGAAGAAATTTCGTTGCTGGAAAGTTTAGGGATTTTAGTTGATTGTGATGAAGAAGGCTATTTACTCCAGATTTTCACCAAACCGGTAGAAGACCGCCCGACACTATTTTTTGAAATTATCCAACGCAAAGGCGCTCAAAGTTTCGGTGCAGGAAATTTCAAAGCATTATTCGAGTCTTTAGAACGTGAACAAGAGTTAAGAGGAAATTTATAGGTTCTTCAAATAAGTCGTCATTTCGAGAACGAAGCAATCTCTTTAACATGAGATTGCTTTGTTATTTACTGATTTATAGGTATGTGCTTTTTCAAATTATTTGATTAGTTTTAGGTACACACAAAAAAACCAAATAATTATGAGAACAAAATTGACTCTGCTGATCCTTTTGATGATCACATTCAAAGGATTTTCACAAAACAAATCCGAAACAATTCAAACCATCAATCAATTATTAGCTAGCGCTATTGGCGGTACTGACAGTATCTTAATTAAAGGGCAGATTACTCAGTTGAAAATCACAGAAAATGCTTTTAAAGTTGATGATGACGACAAGAGCGGTCACTTTGTAATCAAACTCGAGAGCGAAAATGAATCAATTAAAAAAGACCGTATTACGATGATCAGCGATTGGAAAGGCTTTAAGGTTCATCCGTCAACTAACAACACAATGTTGAAAACCGTCTATCCAATTTTCGAGAAAAGAGATGGCGAGCCAGAGAACGATAAAAATGGGATTAAATACTATTGTTTGGCTGGAAATGAGGACAAACTGATTGCCTCTTTGTTACACCTACAAAACCTGTATTCAAAAAAATAACTTAAACAAAAAGCCAGATGACCTGGCTTTTTCTTTTCATTTAAAGCACTTCGCCGAAGTGTTTATAATTGGATTTGATGGTATCGAAAACCTCGGTCATTTTTCCACCCAGCATTAACTTCGCCATCGATTCTGTCATTCCTTTTATTTGAGCCCACTCTATTTTTGGCGGCATGGCCAGCGCATTAGGATTTGTCATGATATTTAGCAGCACCGGTCCGCTTTCGGTTAATGCGTTAGCAATAGCGGTTTCTACTTCATCAGGCTTTGAAACTGTTATACCTTTGAAACCCATGGCTTGTGCTACGAGTGCAAAGTCAGGGTTAACCATATCTGTTTCATTATCTGGCAAGCCATCAACTTCCATTTCGAGTTTCACCATCCCTAGCGCCCTATTATTAAAAACAACCAATTTTATAGGAAGGTTATACTGTTTAATCGTAGCCAAATCACCCAATAACATTGATAAACCGCCATCTCCGCATAAAGCAATTACTGGCTGCTCCGGATGTGCAAGAGCAGCGCCAATTGCCATAGGCATTGCATTAGCCATAGAACCGTGGTTAAACGAGCCTAACATTTTGCGTTTGCCGGTGCCATCAATAAACCGAGCTCCCCACACACAACACATTCCGGTATCAACCGTAAAAATCGCATCATGAGCAGCCAAACGGTTAATGGTTTCAGCCACAAATTCAGGTTGAATTTTATTTTCCTTACCTTGATCCTTTACATAAACCTGTTGGTTTTCCTTTACCTTTTCGTAAAATTCAAGTTGTGATTTCAAAAATTTATCATCTGTTTTGGCCGTCAATAGTGGGAGAAGTGCTTTCAAAGAATCAGCTACATCGCCACACAAACCCATGGTTAATTTCGCTCTTCTTCCAAGCCGCTCTGGTCTTTCATCTATCTGGATAATTTTGTTCTTCACCGGCATGAAGTTGACGTAAGGAAAATCAGTTCCCAATAGCAGTACTAAATCTGCCTCATGCATGGCGTGATAACCAGAGGGTTGTCCTAAAAGACCAGTCATCCCCACCGAATATGGGTTATCATATTGAATACCCATTTTCCCTCTGAATGAAAAGCCAACTGGTGCTTTTAACTTAGAAGCCAGCTCAACCACTTCATCATGTGCTTCAGATGCGCCAATACCGCAATAAACCATCACCTTCTTTTCTTCGTTCAGCAGCTCAGCCAATGCAGCTAATTCTCCATCTGAAGGACGAATAACAGGCTTGTTGCGAAATATTTGCATCGCAGTAACACTTTCCACGGCATCCATTTCGGCCACATCACCAGGTAAGCCAAAAACCGAAACGCCTTTTTTATGGATAGCGGTTTGAATAGCTGTTTGAAACATACGAGGAGCTTGTTCGGCAGTGGTAGCCACCTGATTATAGTAACTACAATCGTCAAAAAGTTTTATGGTGTTGGTTTCCTGAAAAAATTCAGTTCCAAATTCGCCGGTAGGAATAGTAGATGCAATGGCAATCACCGGCACATGAGATCGGTGCGCATCGTAAAGGCCATTTATTAAGTGAACATGCCCCGGACCGCAACTTCCTGCACAACATGCTATTCCATCTAGCTCAGCTTCAGCAGCTGCTGCAAAAGCACCCGCTTCTTCATTCCTGACATGAATCCATTTAATTTTACCATTTCGCCTTACTGCATCATTGAAATAATTCAGACTATCGCCAGTAACGGCATAAACCCTTTTTACACCAGCTTCAACAAGCATTTCTACAAGTTGCTCAGCAACATTTTTGGCCATACAATTTTAGATTATGATCAACATCACTATGATGATGACAGGTTATAAATATTCTCTTGCTTACAATTGTTTGCAGCCAGAAAAAGGAATAATCGAATCTGACTGTTTACAGACTGGGAATCCGACCAGGATTATCTTCTTCACTAAAACTTCATAAATGAAATGCACCTTTGAATAACAAAATACGAAGCGATTTCTGTTTTGTTAAATTCTAAAAACTCATAATTAGTTTTTTAGTTTTCCGGTTACCCTTATCTGATACCTCATGTGTTGCAAAACACATGAGGTTTTTTTATTCTGTACTTTCTTTAAGCATCTGGTATAAATCAGTAGCTGCGCCATCAAACTTGTTTCCGTTAACATAAAATGAAGGTGTACCATTTACGCCACTTCTCACGCCGCTTTCAAAATCATCTTCTACCTTTTGTTTCACTTCAACCTTGGTACTATCCGCTTGAAATTTTTCAATATCCAAACCAATCGTTTCTGCTAATTCATCAAATAAATCTTCATCCAAACGATATTGGTTTTCGTAAAGAGCATCATGCATCTCCCAAAATTTACCTTGCAAGGCTGCTGCTTCAGCAGCTATTGCTGCCGGAAAAGCGAATGGATGTGCTTCCTGTAGTGGAAAATTCCTAAATACGAAGTTGATTTGATCGCCAAAGGTTTCTTCAATTTCTTTTACAATTGGATAGGCATCCCCACAGTAAGGACATTGATAATCGCCATATTCTACAATGGTAATTGGTGCATTTTGTTTTCCCTGTGCATGATCTTTTTCCGTAACTTCCGGTTTTAGCTTACTCATAGTTTCTATTTTTTATCCAACGCTTCTAATGCATCCAAAATTCCATCAGCACCTGGGTTTACTGCCGTAGGCGATAAATAGCTCCAGGCAATTTCCCCATCTTTATCAATAACAAAAAGTGCCCGCTTACTTTCGCCAACCCCTTCATCATATACGCCGTAAGCCTTAGATACTGCTCCTTTTGGCTCAAAATCTGCCAGGAGCGGGAAATGCAAATTTCTGTCTTTTTCGAAAGCTAGGTGGCACCAAACACTATCCACAGAAATACCAAAAATCTGGGCATCGTGTTTACTAAAATACTTCAGCATTTCATTGTAAAGTGCCATTTGGTCGCTGCAAACCGGACTCCAGTCTGCCGGGTAAAATGCCAGAATCACATTTTTACCTAAAAAATCTGTTAACTTAATTTTTTGATCGGGAGTGGCATTCAATTCAAAATCTGGTGCTTTGGTTCCTTTTTCTAACATGTTATGGGTTTTAAGAATTAAAATATATAACCAACACGAGTAAGTAAATGTTGTTTTTAGTTGATGTAATTGCTAACCGAGCTTCTGCCGTTTGATGAGGTAAGCCTGCAGAATCGGGTAAAATCCATCGTTGATATCTGCATTTACCAAGTCAATTTTGTTTTGAGCGCATTTCAAAGCAAGCTCCTGTCTGTAAGCAGAAACTGAAGCTTTGTAATTCTCTTTCACCTGGTTCGCATGAACTTTAATAGTGGCTCCTGTTTCCATATCCACAAACTGATATGGGCGGTTTTCAAAATCAAAGTCCACTTCTTTTGCTTTATCAACCACGTTGAATACCACAACTTCGTGTTTATTAAATTTCAAATGCTGTAAAGCATCAAAAAAATCGTCGGTGGCTTGGTTGTCGATTTTCGTACTAAACAAATCACTGAAAATAATTACGAGTGAACGTTTGTGAATCAATTCTGCCACCTGGTGTAAAGCGCCACTTAAGTTTGTATGGGCATTCAGCTTTGGGTTCTCCAAGAGATCTTCCAGCTGAGCAAACAAAAACTTTTGATGGGCGGTTGTAGATTTTGCAGGAGAATTCAGTAATACCTCGTCAGCAAAAAGACTTAAACCAAAGGCATCACGCTGCCTTTTTAATAAATACATGAGTGAAGCACTGGCCTCGATGGCGAAGGTGAGCTTATTTTTTTTCGGTTCCGGAAAATACATCGAAGAGGAAACATCGATTACAAACTGGCAGCGCAAATTTGTTTCCTCTTCAAAGCGCTTGCTATAAAGTTTATCGGTTTTAGCGTAGAGCTTCCAGTCGATATTTTTTACGTTATCGCCATTATTGTATTGGCGATGCTCAGCAAACTCTACTGAAAATCCATGAAAAGGACTTTTATGCAGCCCGGTGATAAAGCCTTCAACTACTTGCTTTGCTAATAATTCCAGATTGCCAAAACTGGTTTCACTTTCATACCTTACCGTCTGCATATCGTAAAGCTAATAAAAGATTTATGAATTAAAATAGGTTTTTAGCATTCATAACGACAATATTTTAGAGAAGCAGAATAAGAATATTTTGAAAACGCGGTTTTGGGAGACACAAGATTTAGAAGGAAGGATTTCTGCTATCGGCTGGTGTGTTCACCTGCCGAAACCTCAAAAGATGGTTGGTGAAGACACCAATGCTATTAACTTAAGCTATTTATATGTCTGATGCGTTCTGTTTTTTCTTTTTTTAAATGTTATTCTAGGAAAGCTTCTGTCCGGTTTTATAGGTATTTTAGATGATGCTATTAGCTTAATAAGAGATTGAATTATATCTTCCGGGTGTTCTGTATTTAGTATTTGAATAATTGCTTTTCTGACAAACCTGTAAGCATTTTGCCAATTGTATTTATATTTTAGTTTTCGTTTCTTGTTCTTATCGATTTTCTGCTGTGCCTGGATACCAAATAATGCAACCAGATTCATCATGAATACATGGGCTTCAAACTCCTGGAATATTCCATCGGGTTTCCGAGTACCAAACTGTTCTAATTTCATCTTTGGTTTTAATTTCTTAAAACCTTCTTCTACTGGCCATCTCTGCCCATAAAGAGCTTTCATATTCACTGTGCATACATCATTCATGTCTAATAAAGAGGATACGAGAATTTCGATCTCCCCAGTATTTAACTCGATTTTGGTAACCCTGACCGTAATTGTTTTAGTATCTAACCCATGCTTTAAGCAGGATTCCATTTCTTTTGGACTGGGGTGCCACTCTGTTATAAAATCATTTTCGCACTCCTGAACTATCCGTTTTGCAAAACAGGACTGCGCACTGCTTATACGAATACAGAAATCCTGTTTGAGTGTGCAAAGTTTTTTGAAAATATGAAAATATCCGAATCCCCGGTCTAAAATAACTACGGATTTACGGGATGGTAGTTCTTCAAGGCATGCATTAAAAAGTGTTCTCTCTACGTTCTCCATCTTTGATATCCTTTTGGAAAGAATTGCGCCACTAAAAACATCATAAAACATAAAAATCTGTGCCAGGCAACTCTTTATACTTTCACCTTTTTGTGAATATATTCCAAAAAAATCTTTTATCTGTCGGGAAGGTGGTAGCCCAACTGTAGAGCCATCACCGGCAATCAATTGATATCCCCTCCAAAGTTGTGATGGATGATATTTGTGATGATCTGCCAGTATCTCGTTGAGATCCTTGAAAAAAGAAAGGGATATTTTATATCGAGCCTTAGAAAAGGCTGCTCCTGTAACCACTTTTGATGATATACTGGGCAAAATTGTAAAAATGTTGTACTCTACAGATTCTTTAAAAAGATTCAATATTGTAGAAACCACAACTGGAAAGCTTAAACTTCGCTTGCGCGTAAAAAAGATTGGCTCTTTAAGATATTGAGAAAAATTATTTTTATCCTGAATGAAATCAAATGTTTTTTTTAGGAGCCACTTTATGTTGCTCCCTTTTGTGATTTGAAGAAATTATACTCATCTTATTACTGTTGTTTTGATATTCAAATATAGCCATAAATATTTGAATATCAAATACTTATAACGATAAGTTAATAGCATTGGTGTCTCCACCCGCCGAAACTAACTACTTTTTAGCTATCTTATATAAGTTACCATTATCAGTCACTGCGTAAAGTACTCCATCCTTTTCTACCAGATCTCTAAAGCGCTCGCCTTTACCTTCCAATAAACGCTCTTCGCCTACAACCTTATTTTCTTTGATTACTAACCGAATAATATGTGAGCCACTTAATCCGCCAACAAACAAATTCCCTTTCCACTCTGGTATTACATTGCTATTGTAAAAAGCAATCGAGCCTGGAGAAATTACAGGGTTCCAATAGTAAACCGGTTGCTCCATTCCCTCCTTTTGTTGAATGCCTTCTCCAACTGCCTTTCCACTATATTCAATACCATAAGTGATAATTGGCCAGCCATAATTCTTGCCGGGTTTAATTAAGTTTAGCTCATCGCCACCACGCGGACCGAATTCCGCTTCCCATAAATCGCCAGTTTGTGGATTGATGGCCAAACCGTCTGGATTACGAAGTCCGTAAGCATAAATTTCAGGCCTAGCATCTGCTTTGCCAGCAAAAGGTCCATTGGCTACAGCTTTACCCTCTGTTGTTAAATGAAGAATTTTGCCTAAAGAAGAATTTAAATGTTGTGCCTGAATTCTTATTTCTTTATCCGAACGTTCACCGGTGCTCACAAACATATCTCCGTTTTTATCGAAAACAATTCTCGACCCGTACTGCAATTTACCCGTATGGGCCGGTGTTGCACGATAAATTACTTTTTGATTTTCAATCTTCGTTTCATCAGCAGACAATTTTCCTTTTGCTATTGCAAGCACAACTCCTGTAGTTTGCGGTTCTGAATACGCAAAATAGACCATTCTGTTTTTTGCAAAATTAGGATCTAGCGTAACATCCAACAAACCACCCTGACCAGAGGCATCTACCTTTGGCAGGCCTGTGATTTTCTTGCTTAATTTTCCATCAGCAGTAAGCACCACCATGGTTCCTTGCTTTTGAGTAATCAGAAATCCGCCATTGGGTAAAACCGAAATTGCCCATGGATTTTCAAGCTTTCCATTGATGATCGATATTGCTAAAGGAGTGGAAGTTTTTACGCCGGTAATACGCGTTTGCCCAGTGAAAGCTGGTTTATAATCGGCAGTTGGTTTGCCGGACTCTACAGGATTTTGGGCAGCTACATCGGTAACGCTAAAACAATTTACAGCTACTGCAGCGATGAATATACCTAATACCTTGTTGTTAATTAATTTCATGGGGATATGGATTTTTAATTTAAAGAAACGAAAATATTTTTTCATAAAAAAACCCGTATCCTTTTAAAGAACCCGGGTTTTAAATATGTTACAAGCTTAAGCTAAATGCTCAGACTGCTAATTGTCCTAGCTTAAAACTTCAGCTTTTTTCTTAAGCTAATTGCTTGTTTAATTTTTCAGCTAATACTGACTTTGGAACTGCACCAACTTGCTTGTCAACAACCTGACCGTCTTTAAAGTATAATAAAGCTGGAATATTGCGGATACCAAATTGTGTCGAAATTTGAGGGTTATTATCAACGTTCACTTTTCCAACAACTGCTTTACCATCGTATTCTTTCGCTATTTCTTCTACTACAGGACCAACCATGCGACAAGGGCCACACCATTCTGCCCAAAAATCTACTAATACGGGTTTATCTGATTTTAATACAAGCTCCTCAAAGTTTGCATCTGTGATTTCTAATGCCATAATTATTTTTTTTATGTTCAAATATAGGTATTCAATTGTAATGCCAACTATAGTGTAATGTCAATTTGACATTGTTGTGGTTTGTTTCATTTAACGCTTATTAAGAGCAAGTAAACAATCTTTCTAATCTAGATTTTTACTCTTAATCTCAAGAAACTTAGTTTAACTTATAGTTTACAACATTGAGCCCGACCAATTGTTCTAAGAACTTATTGTTAGGATTGATTTTCAAATTCTTCGAAGGCAGATCCAACATAATTTGCTTCTCGGTATCGAAAACAGCGAAGTTAAGTTGGCAGTTTTGCTGCTCTGAATTTGCCTTATTGTCTGCTAAAATGAGTTCAATTTCTCGCATCAATTCTTCATTAACACGTTCAATCGGTACTTGTATGGTTAAACTCTTAGCTAGCTTATCCCTTAATTCAGACATTAAATTGATGGCCGTTATTTTAAACTCCCAATCTCCTGCTTTACCAAAGCGTTCACCTACTCTACCTCTGATTTGTAAAAAGTAACCTTCGGTTAAAAAAGATTTGAATTTCAGAAAATCTTCTCCAAATAGCGCCATTTCGCAAGCATCCTCATAATCTTCAAATACAAATGTCCCGAAAGGTTTGCCTGTCTTTGTGATTCTTTGAGATGCCGCTACGACCAAACCACCCACACAAAGTTCACGGTTTTGAAGTTTAGCAAATTCAGCTAATACTTCTTCGTTAGTATCGCCCATCCTTACTTTATTGATGATGCTAAGCTGCCTTACGCCATGGGTACAAAACTTATCGAGTTCCAATTTATAATTATCCAGTGGATGGCCTGAAAGGAAAATCCCGATTGCATCTTTTTCATACTTCAATCGATCCATCAAAGCCCATTCAGGAGAAACCGGTAAAGTGGGCTCTAATATTAAATCGGCCTTTGAACCACCAAATAATGACCCTTGCGAAGTACTTTCGTTATTTTGGAAATCGTTAGCAAACTTGATGATTTTTTCGATCCCGTTCATTTTATCATTCGGACCTATATAAAAATACTGTGCCCGATGGCCACCAAATGCATCAAAAGCACCGCTATAAACGAAACTTTCATATGCCTTTTTATTTACAATACGGGTGTTAGATCGCTTTGCGAAATCGTAAACAGAAGCATAAGGACCATTTCCCAATCGTTCTTCGATAATACTTTCTACTGCTTTCTCGCCTACTCCTTTAACCGCCGACATACCGAAACGTACCTCGCCCCTAACATTTACAGAGAACTTTAAATCAGATTCGTTAACATCGGGACCTAAAACGGTCACACCCATCTGTCTACATTCTTCCATAAAGAAAGCTACCTGTTTAATATCGCTCATATTATTGGAAAGTACCGCAGCCATATATTCTGCCGGGTAATGCGCCTTCAAATACGCCGTTTGGTAAGCAATCCAAGCGTAACAGGTAGAGTGCGATTTGTTGAACGCATAAGAGGCAAATGCTTCCCAATCTTTCCAGATTTTTTCAAGCGTTGTAGCATCATGACCTTTTTCTGCTGCCTGTTTTACAAATTTAGGCTTCATTTTATCCAAAACGTCTTTCTGCTTTTTACCCATCGCCTTCCGCAAAACGTCGGCCTCACCTTTGGTAAAACCTGCTAATTTTTGGGATAAAAGCATCACCTGCTCCTGATAAACAGTGATACCGTAAGTTTCCTTCAGGTATTCTTCGCAGGCATCTAAATCATATTGTATTTCTTCTTCGCCATTTTTCCGCCTAACAAAACTTGGAATATATTCCATCGGTCCTGGGCGATAAAGTGCATTCATGGCAATTAAATCATCAAAAACCGTAGGCTTCAGTTCCTTCATATACTTTTGCATACCCGGACTCTCATACTGGAAAATCCCAATCGTTTCACCACGCTGGAAAAGCTCATAAGTCATCACATCATCAATTGGGAACGTATCCGGATCGAGATTAATGCCATGCCTTTTCTTTACCAGTTTAACGGTATCTTTTATTAACGTAAGGGTTTTTAAACCCAAAAAGTCCATTTTTAACAGACCAGCACTTTCTACAACGGAGTTATCAAACTGGGTAACATATAAATCAGAATCCTTTGCCGTAGCTACCGGAACGAAGTTGGTGATATCGCTTGGCGTGATAATTACACCGCAGGCATGAATACCTGTATTTCTTAACGAACCCTCTAAAACCTGTGCCTGTTGAATGGTTTCTGCACTTAGGTCTTTCAAAAGCCCCATCGCTTTTAACTCCTGAACACGCTCGTATTCATCCGGACGAAGCGCATCTTTCAGTGCTTTCTCATCCAGGTTGAAAATTTTTGCGAGCTTCATATTTGGAATCAGCTTCGCTATTTTATCTGCCTCGAATAAAGGCAAATCTAAAACCCGGGCAGTATCACGGATGGAAGATTTCGCTGCCATGGTGCCATAGGTAATAATTTGGGCGACCTGACTGGAGCCGTATTTATTAATTACGTATTCCATTACTCTACCACGACCCTCATCGTCAAAGTCGATATCGATATCGGGCATGGAAACACGATCCGGATTCAAGAAACGCTCAAAAAGGAGATCGTATTTAATGGGGTCGATGTTGGTAATCCAAAGGCAATAAGCTACTACAGAGCCTGCAGCTGAACCACGGCCCGGACCAACAGACACATCTCTGCGACGGGCTTCGGCAATAAAATCCTGCACAATCAAAAAGTAACCCGGGTATCCCGTTTTCTCGATGGTAGCCAGCTCAAAATCTAATCGTTCGGTAACCTCGGGTGTTAATACGCCATAGCGTTTTTTGGCTCCTTCATAGGTTAAATGCCGTAAAAATTTATTTTCCCCACGTTTTCCACCATCAGTCTCATCTTCAGCAACCAAAAATTCTTCAGGAATATCGAATTTTGGCAAGAGCACTTCACGAGCAAGCTTATAGGTTTCTATCTTATCTACAACCTCTTGTATATTCAAAATTGCTTCGGGCAAATCAGCAAAAAGCGCTTTCATTTCCTCACCCGATTTAAAATAGTATTCCTGGTTCGGCAAGCCATATCGGTAACCGCGGCCGCGACCAATTGGAGTGGCCTGCTTTTCACCATCTTTTACACAAAGGAGAATATCATGCGCATTCGCATCCTTTTTATTGATGTAATAGGTGTTATTGGTCGCAATCAGCTTCACTTCATGCTTCCGTGCCAACGCAACAAGCGAAGCATTAACGCGGTCTTCATCCTCCTGATTGTGGCGCATCACTTCAACATAGAAATCTTCGCCGAATTTTTCTTTCCACCAAACCAAAGCTTCTTCAGCCTGGTTTTCACCCATATTTAAAAGCTTATTCGAAATCTCTCCCGAAAGGTTTCCAGATAACACAATAATATCATCTTTATATTGCTCAATTACGTTTCTATCAATACGCGGAACGTAATAAAAGCCTTTTGTGTAGGCAATGGACGACATTTTGGCTAAATTGTGATAGCCTTTTTTGTTCTTCGCCAACAGCACCATTTGGTAACCATTATCCTTCACCGTTCTATTTAAGTGATCATCACAAACAAAAAACTCTACTCCAATAATTGGTGTCATTACCACTTCAGTTGGTCTTTCTCCAGCTTCAATGGCTTCTGCGTTCTTAGCTTCAGCTGCTTTATTATGATTTAAAACCGCATTTACAAAGTGAAAAGCGCCCATCATATTGGCATGATCCGTCATGGCGACAGCAGGCATTTTCTGCGATGCCGCTGCTTTTACAAGTGCTGGGATGCTAATGGTACTTTGAAGTACCGAAAATTGTGTGTGATTGTGTAAATGCACAAAAGTTGCCGCAGCAAGCTCCTGTTTATTTTCTGCAAGCTCCTGTTTAGAAACCCCGCCACCTTCAGCTTTTTGAAGGCGTTTACGAATCTCATCAGAAGCGGCCTTTAAGTTAACATGTGGAATTCCGAAGTCTGGAATGGAACCGGAATTGTATTCACGAAAACGCGGAAAATATTCTGCATCAACTAAAAGTTCTTCTTTTTTGAAGACATCTTTTTTAATTAATTCCAGAAAACAACGCGTTGTGGCTTCCACATCGGCAGTGGCGTTATGGGCTTCATTAAACGGAACGCCAAATAGGTAAGAGTGTAATTCCGTTAATGTGGGCAATTTAAATCTACCGCCTCTACCTCCCGGAAGTTTTAAAAGCTCTGCAGTTACTTCGGTACAGGTATCTAAAACAGGCATTTCTGCCATGCGGTTTTCAACGCCAAAACGGTGAAATTCACACCCCATAATATTTACATCAAAGCCTACATTTTGACCTACAATGAATTTCGCTTTTGATAAAACAGCATTAAATTTTTCTAAAACCTCAGTTAATGATATGCCTTGCTCGGCTGCGAGTTCAGTAGAAATCCCATGAATTCGCTCCGCATCGTAAGGGATATTAAATCCCTCTGGTTTAACTAAATAATCTTGATGTTCAACCATCCTCCCCATCTCATCATGCAATTGCCAGGCAATTTGAATGCAACGCGGCCAATTATCCGTATCGGTAATTGGAGCATTGTAATTACGTGGCAAACCCGTGGTTTCAGTATCAAAAATTAAGTACATATTATTTGTAAAGAATTAGCCGTTATAGAATATGAACGGTTCATCAAAAATAGGCAATTTGACTAGCGGATTTGTCAAATTTTATCAACAAAAGAATAAAGTGTTGATGCGCGCTGTCGACCGAAATTTATAATCTCGGCTGTATGTGATGCGGGTTTGAAATCCATACCATCAATAATTAAGGAATACAAATCCCGTTCGCAACGCTCACCTAAATCGTGTTTAAACGATATCAATTTCTCAGGATTGACGAAATTAGAGCAGCAAACATAAAGTTGATAAAAGCGTTTCATAAGCTCGTATTTGTTTTTATCTTCGATAGATAATTAACAGCAAACCTTTAAAATTAAATATATGAAAGTAACGGTTGTAGGTGCGGGCGCAGTTGGCGCTACTTGTGCAGATAATATTGCCAGAAAAGAACTAGCGAATGAACTCGTTTTGTTAGATATTAAAGAAGGTTTTGCCGAAGGTAAAGCCATTGATATGATGCAAACTGCTACGCTTTTGGGCTTCGACACAAAAATTACTGGTGTAACCAACGATTATAGTAAAACAGCAGGATCTGATGTTGTTGTAATTACTTCAGGCTTACCGCGTAAACCTGGCATGACCCGTGAAGAGCTTATTGGCATCAATGCTGGAATTGTTAAAGGTGTTGCAGAGAATATTTTAAAGTTTTCTCCTGAGGCGATCATTATAGTAATTAGCAACCCAATGGATACCATGACCTATTTGGCTTTAAAATCTTTAGGCTTACCAAAAAACCGCATCATTGGTATGGGTGGAACGCTTGATAGTTCTCGCTTTAAATTCTATTTATCGCAGGCACTAGATTGCAATCCAAATGATTTGCAGGGTTTTGTTATTGGCGGCCATGGCGATACCACTATGATTCCGCTCACTCGTTTAGCTACCTATCAAAGTTTACCGGTAAGCAATTTGTTAGATAAAGCTACGCTTGATAAGGTTGCTGCTGATACGATGGTTGGCGGTGCAACTTTAACGGGACTAATCGGAACTTCTGCCTGGTATGCACCAGGTGCAGCGGGAGCAGCTTTAGTAGAAGCTATTCTTCGCGATGAAAAAAAATTATTTACCTGCTGTGTTTCTCTCGAAGGAGAATACGGACAAGAAGATATATGCCTGGGCGTCCCTGTAATTATTGGTCGCAGTGGCTGGGAGAAGATCATCGATTTTAAATTAACTGATGATGAACAAGCGGCATTCAATAAAAGTGCTGATGCGGTTAGAAACATGAACAGCGTTTTAGCTGAAATGAAACTGGTGTAAATGAGTCCAATTTCCATCCCATTAAAATTAATAAACTTACAAGACGATGGCTTCCATCTTTTGGTGGAAGTTGTTGTTTTTAAGGAAAAGCATTTTGCCGTTTTAGATACTGGTGCATCAAGAAGTGTATTCGATAAAAAATTAATTGAGCAACATCTGGCTGAAACTTTGCAAGTTTCAGAAGAGATAAATGCGGCAACATTATTTACCACAACAAGTACCATTCAGGCTACCATTCCTGAGGTTAAGATAGGAAGGCTGAGGATTAAAAACTACGAAACTGTTGCTTTTGATTTGCAGTCTGTTACTGATACCTATCAGCAATTCGGCCACCCACCAATTATCGGAATTATTGGTGGTGATATTTTAATGCAATATAAAGCGGTTATCAATTACGAAAAATCGGCACTTAGACTTTACAAATAATCCCAGTGAAAAAAGATATTATTAATCGAAATGATATTGTATTATTAGTGGATTCATTTTACCAAAAAGTTCAGCAAAATGAGCGCATTGGTCCGATATTTAACCAGGTAGTGCAAGTAGATTGGGGCCATCACCTCCCGAAAATGTACGACTTTTGGGAAAGCATCTTATTCGGAAAAGCAATATACAAGGGAAATCCAATGCTCACCCATTTCGATATTAACAAAAAAGCAGCTTTAAAAAACGAAGAATTTGACACCTGGAAAAACATCTTTTTTAATACCGTTGATGAATTATTCGAGGGAGAAAACGCTACGGTAATTAAGCAAAAAGCACAATCTATAGCAGATTTAATGCACTTTAAGTTAAATTCACCAAAACTCAAAATCAATATCGTTTAGTATTGTTTCATTTTTGATGGTTTCTTACTAAATTTAGATAACCAAATAAATTAAACATGAAATTTTTAAAAGTACTGCTAGGCATCATTGTCGTATTAGCAATCATTATTGTAGTTGGCGGTTTACTTCTGCCAAAGAACTACTCAGTCTCCAGGTCGACAGTAATTAATGCACCAGACAGCATTATTTATAAAAACATCGCTGATTTTAAGGAATTCTACAAATGGAATCCATGGGCAAAAATGGAGCCGAGCGCTCAGGTATCATTTACAGGAACGCCAAACAATCCAGGTCATCAATACAACTGGAAAGGCAAAGAAACCGGCGCTGGTTATATGAAAATCACTTCAGTAAATCTCAATAAAAACGTCAATATCGATTTAATGTTTATTGAGCCTTTTGAAAGCTTGGCTGATACAAAATTTGATATTACGCCAGAAGGAACAGCTAACAAAGTAACCTGGACAATGAGCGGAGAAAACAACATCATTAGCAAATGGATGTGTTTAGTAATGGGTGGAATGGATAAAATGATCGGTAAAGATTTTGAAAGCGGATTAGCAAGCCTGAAAGGAAAATCAGAGAAAGGGAATTAATATCATTTACTTCTTTGCAAAGCTTCTTAACTTTACGCTTAAGGGGCTTTGTTTTTGGTTATTTTTTGACAAACAAACATTTATGCCGTTATTGCGTTTAAAAATCAATAATCTTAAAATTTACGACCAGTAGATTTTCTTATTTCCTTATTTTAGATTATTAACCAACGAATGAATATATTATTAGTAGAAGACGAGCCAAACGTGGTTTCTGTAATTTCGAGAGGTTTAAGTGATGAAGGTTTTACGGTGAGTGTAGCGCCCGACGGATTGATCGGAAAGCAGCTTGCGGCAAACAATCAATTCGATTTAATTATACTTGACATCATGCTTCCAGGCATAAATGGATTGGAGCTTTGCAAAATCATTAAATCAGAAACGCCAAACGTTCCTGTTATTATGCTCACCGCTTTAGGCACTACAGAAAATGTGGTTAATGGTTTAGATAACGGTGCTGATGATTACCTCATAAAGCCATTTAAATTTGCTGAGCTTTTTGCCCGTATTCGAATGCTGCTTCGTAGATATAATGGTGCTGCTAATTTGGATCAGATTATTAACATTGCAGATCTGCAGATTAATCTGACTGCAAAAACGGTTAAGCGCAATAATCAAGAAATCATATTAACGGCTACAGAATACCGTCTATTGGAGTTTATGGCTAAAAATAAATCTAAAATTTTATCCCGAATAGACATTTTGGAAAGCGTTTGGGATATTGATTTTAATTTGGGCACCAACGTGGTTGATGTATATGTAAACTACCTCCGTAAAAAAATAGATAAGCATGCTGATCAAAAACTGATTCATACAGCGGTAGGTTTAGGCTATGTTTTAAAAGGTTAAAAAATGAATATTGCCAAAAAAATCACCTTATTATTTGCCATACTTTCAGCAGTAATTATTTCATTATTAAGTGGATTTGTTTGGTATTTTTCTAATGAGTTTGCTTTTGAAGATTTTTATAAACGTTTAGAAGCCAGGGTAAATATTTCTGCGCAAATCAAGCTTTATGAAGATGCCAATAACCCTGCCTACGCCAAAATGCGCAACCGGTATCTGGAACGTTTACCATCGGAAAAAGCATTCATTTTCGAAGCTAAAGACATCAGTAAACATCGAATTGACAGTGTTTTGCCACAAAGCTTTTATAAGAAAATAAATGCGGGCTCTATGTCGCGTTACCGTTCAGAAAATCACTTTTATGCAGGCAAAGCCTTCAAAATAAACAATAAAGATTATCTGGTTATTGTTTCTGCAAATGATCCGGTGGGTTTTAGGGAACTTAAAGATCTTCAGCGGATCCTTATTATTGGATTTTTTCTTTCTGTTCTACTCTCATTTGTGGTTGGATGGAAATTTTCTAATTATATGTTGATGCCTTTGCGGAACATCATTAAAAGTGTTAAAAAGATAAAAGCAGAAAACCTGCATATGCGGTTAGAGGTTAAAAGCGGTAGTGATGAGATGTCACAATTGGCGCAAACATTTAACAACATGCTAAACCGGTTAGAGACCGCCTTTGAAACGCAGAATAATTTTATCAGTAATGCTTCCCACGAACTTCGAACACCATTAACAGTAATTAGTGGAGAGGTAGAACTGGCCATGAGGGCTAATACCGACCCACAGAAGCAGCAGTTAGCTTTAGAAAAAATTAAAGGTGAGGCCGAAAGATTGGAACATATTTTAACCAGTTTGTTAGGTCTTGCACAATCTGGCTTTAATGGAAAAAACCAACCTTGGGAACTGGTTAGGATGGATGAGTTGCTCTGGGAAATCAAGGCTTCGGTAAATCAGGTTCATCCAGAAAGTAAAATAGAAATAGACTTTTCTAAACTTCCTGATGACGATGAATTATTGAGTTTGAAAATCAATAAAAACCTGATTAAACTTGCCCTCACCAATATTGTAAGCAATGCATGTAAATATTCGAACGATAAATTGGTAAACGTTGCCATCGAAACAAGTGCTAATTCGCTTTCAATCGCAGTTACCGACCAGGGTATTGGAATTCCTCAAACAGATATTCAACATATTTTTGAACCATTTTACAGGGCTTCAAACACAAATGATTTTAAAGGGTACGGAATAGGGCTACCTCTATCATTGAACATCATTAGATTACATCGCGGCAGCATTGCTATTAAATCGCAGGAAGGAATAGGAACAGAAATTAAAGTTTTACTTCCGCTTACCAGTATTTACTAAGTTATTGGTTGAATTTCTTTCTGAAATTCCTTAAAATTTCTAATTTTGTATATAAATCTTTGAAAATCGCAATTTCTACAACCTGCATCTCTAGATTTTATAAATTCTAATTCCGTTCTAATCTCATTCTTATTTCGCTGTAATCTTATCGCTGTAAACTTGTATAAATATTTATTCATTTAACAAGATAAAGCCATGAAAACAGTATTAGTACCAACAGATTTCAATTTAGAGAGTACAAAAATCATTGATGGTTTAACGCAGACTCAACCCAACGAAACCTTTAATATAATTTTTGTCCACGCATTTAAGTTATCAGATTCTATTACTGATATGCTAATGTTAAGCCGAAGAAGCAGAGATTACGAAAACATTAGCGACGAGTTTTACCAGACTTTGAATAATTACAAAGCGAAGTTTGCTAATCAGATAGATACCATTAGCATAGAGTATTTCTATGGCAGCACCGTGGTTGCTTTCAAAAATTTCATCGAAGCTTTTGATATAGACTTTATTGCCTATCCTAAAGATTATAACTTTAAGCAAATCAACAAATATAGTATCGATCCAAAAGTACTAACCGCTCGTTGTGGCCGCGAAGTGTTGGAATTAAATATCATGACGCTTCATAATCAAGAAAATTTAATTGAAACTAAAATTCATGAAAACGAATTAAAAGCGGCAAACGCTTAATTATTAACGAAACAAACTTAAGACCATGCTGTTACGAAATAATATTCCCCTCACCTATATATTTGGAAAGATTAAAAAAGAATTGCTTTTTGTAATTGCTTATTCAGTTGGAATCGTCATTCTTTATCAAAACTTTCATGTTACCCGAATCTCAATTCCCATTACAGTGCCAGCTTTGCTGGGTACAATTATTTCTCTTTTGCTAGCGTTCAGGTCGAACCAAGCTTATGATAGATGGTGGGAAGCCAGGATTTTATGGGGTGCCATTGTTAACGATTCCCGATCACTTTCCAGACAGATTCTTTCTTTTGTAGAAAACCCATATGGTTCTGATGAGATTGAAAAATTCAAAGAGAAATTCATCAAAAGGCAAATTGCCTGGACTTATGCACTAAGTCAGGCTTTAAGAGGCTTTAATCCACGCAAAGGCTTAGAACAATATTTATCTGCTGATGAAATGGAGTTCATTAAAAGACGTAAAAATGTTACTGCCACATTGTTGGAATTACATGCGATGGATTTAAAGGAAGCTTTGAATAAAGGCTGGATTAACAAATATCAACAAATTGAAATCGACAAAACTCTTACCTCTTTGTGTAACCATATGGGAGGCTGTGAACGGATTAAAAACACCGTTTTTCCGGTAACTTATAGCAAGTATATTAATATGTCGATTCATTTATTCATCGTTTTATTGCCGTTTGGTTTGATTGAATATTTCGGTTACATGGAAGTTCCCTTGGTTGTTGCAATTGCTGCGTTTTTCCTTTTGGTAGAGAAAATGGCTGTTCATCTGCAAGATCCGTTCGAAAACAAGCCAACCGATACGCCGACCACTACTATTTGTAGAACAATTGAGCGTGATCTTTGCCAAATGATCGATGATAACAAGATACTGGAAGATAAGCCACAAACTGAATTGGCTCAGGTAGGCTCATATTACATCTTATAAAATCTTAATTCTTAGTTCTGTTCCAGGTTTGGAATAGGTTAGTTAAAAACGATAGGTCTTTTCCCTGGATGGGGAAAAGCCTATTTATTTTTGTTCCCAGCTATAACACCTACACAATCAAAGCTTTTTCCTCTAGTGAGGAATAAACCTAAGCGCATATCTAGATTTAAAAACCTCTTTTAATTTATTTGAACCTAATCGCTTTTAATGGCGAAACTTTGCTGATAAGCAGAGAGGGAATAGTTAATACGATTAAACAGACCAATACGGTTAAAACGTTCAAACCTAATACATCTAAAAAATGAAATTCTATTGGTGCATAAGCCAAAAAATACGATGATTGGTTCAGTTTAAAAATATGTGTTGCCTGTTGAAAGAACCCTAAGCCGAGGCCTAAAATATTTCCAAGCAGTAAGCCGATCCCAATAAGGTAGGCGGCATTATACAGGAAAATTCTCATAATGCTCCAGTTGCTTGCCCCGAATGACTTAAGTATTCCAATCATATTTGTACGCTCCAAAATCATAATTAACAATGCAGTAACCATATTAATTACACCTACAATCAGCATCAGGATTAATAAAACCCTCGTGTTTACATCCAGTAAGCCCAACCAGGTAAATATATTTGGAAAATTTTCGATAATGGAAAACGAACGCAGAGTTTGCGGTAAACTTTCAAAAATATCTGCCGAAACTTTATTAATAGCTTTAAAGTTTTTAATCCGGATTTCGATCCCACCAATTTGATCTGGCTTCCAGTTGTTTAAGCGTTTAATGATATTTAAGTTCCCAAGCACAAAGCTTTTGTCGATATCTTCCACCCCAATATCATAAATCCCCACAATTTTAAATTTACGTGGGCGCAACTGGTTTTGAACAAAATACATGATGAAATCGTCTCCAGTTTTAAGCTTCAAGCGATTGGCTGTATAATTAGAAACCAGCAATTCTTGCATGGCAGCAGTGCTATCCGAAAAATCGATAATAGTTCCGCTTATAATGTGTTGTTTAATATAATCCCAGTTGTAGGTTTTGTCGACACCCTTAAAATTTATGCCTTCAATTTCATCATTAGCCGATAAAATGGCCGGTTTGGTAGCAAAGGGATAGAAATATTCTACATCTGGATTGTTGATTAGCTTCTTTCTCGTTTCGCTATCCAGCACAAATGGAGAATGTTCAAAAGAGTTGTTTAAATCATAACGGGTAATTTGAACGTCGCCCAGATAGCCCCGGACTTTATCTTGAATTTCGGTTTTAAAGCCTTTAATAATGGCGATAGTCAGAATCATTACGGCAAGGCTAAGCATTACACCTGCAATGGCGATGCGAACGATGAGTTTGGAAAATGGTCGCTCAGATTTAATAGCGATACGGCCGGCTATAAAGTATTCGAAATTCAATTTGATTATTTTGTAACAGCAAAAATGCTTAAATCCTTTTTAAAAATGGTATATATTTGGAATATATTGGTCAACTTTAAACAACAAGATCCAAATAACAATAATCAAATAAGTTGCTAAATTGTTTTGTTGATTAACATCCAAAACCAAATCGTAAAATTTATCCCAAATGAAAAAATACATCAGTTTTGCACTAACCTCACTAATTGCCCTTTCTGCTTGTGGGCAGGGACCAAAAACTTTAGAGCAAGAAGTTGGAAAAGGCGTTCCAAGTAAAAAAACAGTTATTAGAAAAATTAATACTCCTGTAGAAACAACTATTAGAACTGGAGCGGAACAAACCGAAAAATACTTGCCGCTTTTAAAAGGAAAACGTGTAGGGATGGTTGTTAACCCGACATCAATTATCGGTACACAAACATCGGTTGATAGCTTATTGAAACTCGGTGTTAAAATTCAAAAAATATTTGGCCCGGAGCATGGTTTTAGAGGCGATGCAAGTGCTGGGGTCAAAATAGATGATGCCGTTGATGCCAAAACCGGAATTAAAGCTGTTTCACTTTACGGTAAGCACAGTACCCCAACTACAGAAGACTTGGCTGATATTGACGTGATGATATTTGATATTCAGGATGTTGGAGTACGTTTTTACACCTACATTAACACTTTACAACATGTTATGGAAGCTTGTGCTAACAATAAAAAAGAGCTCTTGATATTGGATCGTCCAAATCCTAATGGTTATTTAATTGATGGCCCACTACTTGATCCTAAATTTAAATCTGGTATCGGTATTCAACCTATTCCAATTGCACACGGACTAACTGTCGGCGAATATGCCCAAATGCTTAACGGCGAAGGGTGGCTAAAAGATAAGGTAAAATGCAAAATCACAGTAATTAAAAATGCAAATTACAACCATGATATGGAATACGTGTTGCCAGTTAAACCATCCCCTAATTTAAATACTGCGCAATCTATACTGCTATATCCATCTACCTGTTTATTCGAAGGAACATATTTAAACCACGGTCGTGGTACAATGTTTCCATTTACCATTGTTGGTGCACCTTACCTGAAAGGGAAATTCAATTTCAGTTTTACACCAAAAAGTATCAAAGGCATGTCAGAAACGCCATTGTTTCAAGATCAGGTTTGCTACGGTTTAGATTTAAGGAAATATGATACTGCTGAACTCCGCAAAACAAAACAGGTTAATATTTCCTGGTTGATTGAATTATATAATGCGTCGCCGAAGAAAGAATATTTTTTTAACAACAAGCTGAGTAAAGAAATGGGAACGATTGAAAAACTAGTAGGCGTTGGCGATTTTAGGCAACAAGTAATTGATGGAAAAAGCGAACAAGAAATTAGAGCAAGTTGGGAGCCGGGATTGAGTGCCTACAAAAAAATGAGATTAAAATACTTGCTTTATAAATAATGTGGGAATGAGTGAAGATGGAATGAGTGAGTGAGTGAATGAATGAGCGATTCAGTGAACAGAACCAATAATTGAAACAATACTGCTGAAAACGTTGTTTTAAAAAGAGATAATGGCATTCATCATAGTCTAACACAAAAATCAATTATTTACATTATGAGCGGTCCAAAAGAAGAAAATAATAATCCAGGAAGTAATTATCAGGAAGAAGTACCTAAAGGCAGGGAGCCGGAAGATCATAAAACGGTGAGAAAACCGAATGATAGCTTGCCAAATAAACCGCCAAAAACAGAAAATCCAGCTAAGCAGCGGGAAAATGAAGAACAGCCGGTAAACCCAATTAAAAAGGCACCCAAAGAATAATTTAAATAGATTTATATGAAAGCCAAGTTTTTTGAACTTGGCTTTCATTTTAACAACTACTTTACTTTCAAAGAGAAATAGAAAGTCGACCCTTCCCCTTCTTCACTTTCAACCCATATTCTGCCACCTTCATTTTTGACAATTTCTGAAGAGATGTATAGCCCGAGCCCCAAGCCTGGGTAAGTATGTTGAAGATTTCCACCTACGCGGTAAAACTGATCAAAAACCAAATGTTGTAAGTCTTTTGAAATCCCAATTCCGTAATCTCGAACACTCAAAATTACTTCATCATCATACAAATAACTCGCTACAAAAATACTTTCGGCATCATTGGAATATTTAATTGCGTTTGAAAGAAAATTAACAATTACCTGCCCTATTCGCTCCTTATCGGCATAAACTGAAGCGTTGCTATTCACATCTAATTCAATCCGATGCTGTGAGGTAGTATGCTGTATTTCATCGACCATTTCATTTACCAACGCATCAAACTTAAAATCAACGGGGTTGAAGGTCATCTTTCCAGATTGAATTTTAGTAACGTCGAGCAAATCGCCAATCAATCCAGTTAACCTGTTAAGTTGTATGTCCATCTTATGGACCATATTGGCTTTCTTTTCATCGCCTTCTTTGCGAATCATCCTTTCCAACACTTGTGTGTAAGCCTTAATACTGGTTACAGGCGTCTTCAATTCGTGACTGGCAATGCCTAAAAACTCATCTTTCTGTTTTTGAAGCTGAACCAGCTTGGTAACATCAGTAGCGCCATGCAAAATGGCGTAAACTTTTCCTTCGGCATTGCGCAAAGGCTTGTAGGTAAAGTTAAACCACTGCGGCTTCATCTCTCCATCTACAGGCAAAAAAGCCATCTGCTGATCTGCATGGTAAGGTACACCAGTGCGATAGACCTCTTTCAATAAGTTGATAAAAGGTTGGCCTTTAAGTTCTGGAATTGCCTCATCAAACGGCAAACCAATAATGCTTTTATCTTTGCCCCAAAACTTGAGCATTTCATCATTTACGATAGATACGATAATATCTTCTGTTTCATAATAAGCTGTGGCCATGGGAGTATCAAGCACCAAATTTTTAAAGCGTCGCTCACTTTCTTCAAAAGCCAGACGAGATTTTACCTGGATGCTTACGTCATTAGCAACCACCATTACCCCTGTTATATTGTTATCTTTATCACGAATGGGATCATAAACAAAGTTGAAATAGCAATCTTCTAGTAAGCCATTGAATTCCAGTTTTGCATAAGTTTCATAACCATAATGTGCTACGCCGTTTTGATAAACATCCTGCAATAATTTAGGAAAAGGCTGATTTTTGATTTCAGGTAAGGCATCGATTATTTTTTGTCCCAAGATACTTTTGTCTTTGCCCCAAATTTTAAGAAGCTCATCATTCGCATCTTCAACTACAAAATCATTACCGCGAAGTATCCCAATGGCAACCGGTGCATCGTAAATCATTTGCCTAAAAAGCTCTTCGCTTTCTTTACACTTCAACTTAGCGTTTACCAATTCTGTAACATCTGTAGCATTATTTAATATTGCCCAAACTTTACCACTTTCGTCTTTTAAAGGTTTGTAAATAAAATCAAAGTAAAACGTTTGAAGAACACCATTATTAATTAATTCAACTTTATCTTCCTTTGCTTCGTAGGCAATACCGGTTTCAAAAACATTTTTTAATATCTGGATAAATGGCTGACCATTTAATTCAGGCAAAGCAACTTCTAAAGGCATTCCAATTACAGACTCATCTTTTCCCCAGGCCTTTAAAATCGCTTTATTGGCCATCTCAATGATGAGTTGTTCGCCTACGTACAAACCAATAGGCATCGCCGATTCTTCAGTTATGATAGAAAATAAAGAAGCTTTGTCTTGTAAATTTATTCGCATACTATTAAACAAAAATAATCAATCTACTTACTGCCTGTAGCTTTTAAAAAAGATAAAAGCACTTTTTCATCATGCTCTAAACCTACTTTTCCGATGGCTCTGTGGTTATTCATTTTCTTCAAATACTTTTCAAGTTCATTGTTCTCATAAGCAGTAATCAAAATGGGATATACGTAAGAACTTTTACAAACAGCCCGGGTATTGCCCAATTTTTTAGCCACACAATCTAAAACACTAACTACCGTTTTCTTGGTATTAAGTTCCCAATCTTTATCGGCAGCACATTTAGAAAACTGACGTAAGGCTTCAAGCGTTCCACCCCAGGTTCTAAAATCCTTTGCAGTAAAATCATTACCTGTTATTTCTTTAATGTAATTGTTGATTTTTCCCGAGTCGATCCCTCTATGCTCCTTACCATTTGTATAATATTGGAATAAGTCCTGTCCGGGAATATCGCGACATTTCTTTACAAGTTTAGCCAGGCTTCTGTCGTTGAGTACCACGTTTTGCTTAACTCCTTTTTTACCAATAAAATCGATATGAATTTTACTTCCATTTATTTTAACATGCTTGTCTCTCAATGTCGTGAGTCCGAAAGAGCCATAAAGTTGCTTATAACTTTCATTGCCAACCCGAATTAAAGTTTTTTGAAGAACATCAACAGAAATTGCAAGCACTTTCCGCTCATCCAATTCTTTCCGTTTTAAATCCTTAGCCAGTTTTTTTCTTGCTTCGGGTAAGGCTTTACCGAACTCATATAATCTAAAATATTTATCATCAGAGCGACGGCTTGTCCACTTTGGATGGTATTTATACTGTTTTCTCCCCGCAGCGTCAATTCCCGTAACTTGTAGATAAGCATTTGGCTTGTTGGCTATCCATACTTTTTGCCAGGCTGGCGGAATAACCAAAGATTTGATTCGGTCGAGATGTTTTTCATCCTTTATTTGTTGGCCATCTTTGTCTTCATAATGAAATTTACCGGGTTTACCTTTACGATAAATACCAGGCATGGAATCGGTTACGTAGACCAATCCGCTAGCTTTAACCACATCTTTCCCTTGTACCATTTTAACCTATAAGGATGATTTATTTTTAGTTATTTTGCAAAAAAAACTTAATGTAAATATTTACGTTGATTTAGAAACACAACACTTTCGTATGAAAATAGTTTTTATGGGTACGCCCGATTTTGCAGTGGCTTCGTTGGATGCTTTAGTTAAAGCCGATTTCGATATTGTAGCAGTCATAACTGCTCCTGACAAACCAGCTGGCCGCGGACAAAAACTAAATGAAAGTGCAGTAAAAAAATATGCTGTTGAGCATACTATTCCTGTTTTACAGCCCGAAAAATTAAAAAACCCCGAGTTTTTAGAGCAACTAAAATCATTTGATGCAGATTTACAAGTGGTTGTAGCTTTTAGAATGTTACCCGAGGTGGTTTGGAACATGCCAAAGAAGGGAACTATAAATTTACATGGATCGCTTCTGCCACAATATCGGGGGGCTGCTCCAATTAACCACGCTATTATTAATGGGGAAAAGGAAAGCGGAGTAACCACTTTTTTCTTAACCCATGAAATTGATACGGGCGATATTATTCAAAGCTCCACTACCCAAATAGCTGATGATGAAACTGCCGGTGAACTGCATGATAAACTAATGCAGATTGGCGCAGAGCTATTGGTTAAAACGGTTAAAGCGATTAAGGAGGATAATTACCAGGAACAGCCTCAACCACAGAGCGAAGTATTGAAACATGCGCCAAAAATTTTTAAGGAAGATTGCAAAATAAATTGGAATCAGCCTGCACAACAGGTCTATAATCTCGTTCGCGGCCTGAGCCCTTATCCAACAGCATTCACATTTTTAAATGATAAAACCCTAAAAGTCTTTAAAGCGGAACTGGAAAGTAAAGAGCCAGGAATTGCAGCAGGTGGCTTTTTAACGGACGGAAAAACTTACCTGAAATTTGCTGCGAAAGACGGCTTTATCAAACTGATTGATATTCAATATGAAGGTAAAAAACGAATGTTAATTGAAGATTTTCTTCGAGGAATGAGGTTGTAATTCTTATTAGTAATAATTCAATTTTAAAGACTATTCAGCTTATCAATTAAAAACTTCGAAACCTCGTTAAAATAACGTTTCCTGCCGTAGCCCATTACCCATTGAATACCTTGAGCTGCGTTAGTGATGAAAACTTCTTCAGCTTCTTTCAAAATTTCAGGGTTTATTTGGGCCTCAGTCAGAGTTAGATCATTCATTCTACATAACTGCATTACAGCGCTACGCATTACTCCGCTAATACAACCTTCGGTTAAAGCTGGTGTGTAAATCTGATCGTTATAAACAATGAATACATTTGCACTAATGCTTTCGCACAAAAAACCATTCTGATTTAAAATCATGGCTTCATCCAAACGGTTTTGGCTCTTGAAAATTCCCGCCATCACATAAGGCAATGCGTTGGATGTTTTGAAGTTTGACAGCTTGTTTATTGGCTTCGTAATTTCGTCGTAAACATCAATAATTAACCCTTTACTATTCAGTTCGTATCGACTGCTTTGCAGCGGTATGCCTTCCAAAACATATCCAGCCTTATTAATTTCGGGTGTGTAAACTCCAGCTCCCTGACGATAAACAGATAATCGGAACCGAACATTACCATTCCATCTATTCTTTTTAGCTAGATCGGCTGTTTTTTGGCGAAGAAAATAATCGTCCATCAAAGCATGTCCATCCATTTTCAGTGCCTTCATTCCGCCAACTAAACGGTCTGCATGAAAATCTGCAAACTGCAATTTATTGTCAATCATCCGCATGCTTTCAAAAAGCCCATCGCCAAATTTGAAACTTCTGTTAGAAGCTGTCAGGATGGGAACATCAACCGCATGAAATTCATCGTTAAAAAGAAGGTACTGTTGAGACATATTTTATGATACAGCAATATAATTTTCCCATTTATTTAATGCAGCTTTAAAATCGCTAGGTAGAGGTGATTCAAAATGCATATATTCTTTTGTTGTTGGATGAATAAAACCTAAGCTTTGTGCATGTAAAGCCTGCCTGGGTAGCAACTCAAAACAGTTGTCTACAAATTGCTTGTATTTATTAAACGTAGTTCCTTTCAAAATCTTATCGCCTCCATACATTGCATCGCTAAATAGCGGATGTCCGATGTGCTGCATGTGAGCTCTAATTTGATGGGTACGACCAGTTTCTAATTCGCAACTGATGAGCGTAACATAGCCTAAACGCTTCAAAACTTTATAATGCGTTACCGACCATTTACCTTTTGCTTCCTCATCGTAAATGTCCATCACCCGTCTGTCTTTCACACTTCTACCGATGTAACCGGTAACCGTTCCATCATTTTCTATATCGCCCCACACTAAGGCAATGTATTTTCTGGTTATGCTGTGATCAAAAAACTGCCTTGCTAAATGCGTAATCGATTTCTCGTTTTTACTGATAAGAAGCAGTCCCGAGGTGTCTTTATCAATTCGGTGGACCAGCCCAGGTCTTCCGTCGTTGCCTGGTAGTTGAGGCAATTGTTCAAAATGGAAAGCAAGTGCGTTTACTAAAGTTCCTGTATAATTATTAAAACCAGGATGAACAACCATTCCCGCCACTTTGTTGACGACCAACAAATCGCTATCCTCATAGATAATATCAAGTGGAATATCTTCAGGATAAACTTCAGTGTCGCGAGGAGGATGAGGTAGAACAATCGAAATTTCATCAAAAGGCTTCACCTTATAGCTTGCCTTTATCTGCTTTTGATTAACCAAAACATTGCCCGCATCAATTGCATTTTGAATCCGATTCCGAGAAGCATTCTCCACACGAACCATTAAAAATTTATCAATGCGCAACAAAGACTGCCCTTTGTCTACAATGATTTTTAAATGTTCATATAATTCCTGCTCTTCCGATTCCTGCAATTCTACCTCATTTTCCATGGTGCAAAAATAGGTTTTTGAGCCCAAGATTTTTTACCGTAATTAAGTTTTACTAAAATTAGGTCGGTTGATTTATAAAGTATACAACCACTGCTAAAAATAAAAACAAATGTATACCTATTGATGGACAACAAGTTAAATTCATGTTAAGAAATTAATTTATTTGTCAACAAAACAATATTGGCTTATTTTTTGTAGTTGTGATGATCTAATCGATAACAATTATGAAAAATTTTACTCAAAACGTTAAGATTGTGCTTAATTTTTTTCCTTATTTAGTTAGGAAAATATACTTTAAGTAGAGTAAATCTAAAAAAAAACGCCAAAAAAACACTTGCATTCAACAGGTGTTTTTTATTTTTACAGGTGTTTCAAAATATCTACAGTCCGGTCCAAAACTTAAAAATTAATCCATTTAGCAATCTATTTGTTAAACGAGATGATTTAATTGATCCTTACATTTCTGGGAACAAATGGCGTAAACTAAAATATATTTTAGAAAGTGCCATTCGGCAGAATAAAAACCACTTGGTTACCTTCGGAGGCGCATATTCTAATCATTTGGTAGCCACTGCAGCGGCAGCAGCCAAATTTGGATTTCAATCTACAGCATTCGTTCGCGGAGAAGAAGTTAAAAACGAAATGCTTTTACTTTGTTCGCTGTATGGGATGCAACTCATTTTTACTGATCGGGAAGGTTACAAGGATAAACCGTTATTGTTCGAAAAAAAATTCGGCCAGGATAATAATGCCTATTTTATTGATGAAGGTGGCGCATCGACAGAAGCCGTGAAGGGTTGCGCAGAGATTGTTGATGAACTAAGAGAAACTTACGACCACATCTTTGTTGCAGCAGGAACAGGAACGACAGCTGCTGGCCTGTTAAAAGCGATACAAAATAAAAGCCTGAATACTCAACTCCATGTGATACCCGTATTAAAAGGTGGAGAATTTATTCTTGAAGAAATTTCTAAATTCACTAAAATCTCCGAAAATCTCAACCTGCATACCACATATCATTTTGGTGGTTATGCCAAAACGCAACCTGAATTAATAGCATTCATTAAAAGCTTTACCGCTCAAACCGGAATATTAATTGATCCAGTTTACACGGCAAAAATGTTTTATTCCATCCTTGATCTTCAGAAGAAAGGTGCAATTAAAGCAACGGATAAAATATTAGCCATTCATACCGGCGGTTTACTGGGAATACTGGGAATGAAAGATAAGTTTTAGTTCATTGTACGAAGGCAAATGCTGTTGCAGAAAAAGATATTTTTGTATTTCAAAGCACTACATTTTAGCGGAATCATGCCGTTTCTACCAAAAAAGTTTTCCACATTAAAGAAGTCCAAAACATGTTTTTGTCTATAATCGTACTTTAAACTGTTTAAACCTATTTTTTGCATTGATGGTACAAAAAGTGCTTAAATTTTGATTTTAGGCACATTTAACTAAATTTGATTTACACCAAAACCAAATTTATGTACCAATTAACAGTACCCGCCGATCGCGTTAACGAGTCTCTTAGTAAACACATTTTGGCCGATGGTTTCGACCTGACCTATGATATGGAGAAAAGCCAGGGTGCATATATATATGACTCAAAACACAATAGAACACTACTTGATTTTTTTACCTGCTTTGCGTCAGTGCCACTAGGATATAATCATCCAAAAATGGTTAACGACGAAAGCTTTAAGAAAAACTTGTTGTTGGCTGCCATGGCAAACCCTTCAAATTCTGATGTATACACACAACAATACGCCCAGTTTTTAGAAACTTTTTCAAGGGTTGGCATTCCGGATTATTTGCCCCACGCCTTTTTTATTGCTGGTGGTGCATTGGCCGTAGAAAATGCAATTAAGGTAGCTATGGACTGGAAAGTGCAGAAAAACTTTGCCAAGGGTTATACCGAAGAAAAAGGCTTTAAAGTTTTGCACTTCGAAAGAGCTTTTCATGGAAGGTCTGGCTATACTTTGAGTTTAACAAATACACTACCAGATAAAACGAAATGGTTTGCCAAATTCGACTGGCCCAGGGTTTCTATTCCCGATGTTAAATTTCCCCTTTCAGACAGCAATTTAGATCGTGCTATCCAAACCGAAGAAGATTCTATTGCACAAATTAAAAAAGCCTTCGCTGAAAATAAGGACGATATATGTGCTATTATCATCGAGCCCATTCAATCTGAAGGCGGCGATAATCACTTGCGTGAGGAATTTTTAATTCAACTCAAAACACTGGCCGATGAAAATGATGCTTTCTTGATTTTTGATGAGGTTCAAACCGGAGTTGGCTTAACAGGAAAATTTTGGTGTCACCAGCACTTCAGTGAAAAAGCTCAACCAGATATTGTTGCATTTGGAAAAAAAATGCAGGTTTGCGGTATTTTAGTTGGGAACAAGGTAGATCAGATTGAAACAAACGTATTTAAAGTGCCAAGCAGAATCAATTCGACATGGGGAGGAAATTTGGTAGATATGGTTCGCTCATCGCAAATTCTTCAGATAGTTGAAGAAGATAAATTATGCGAGAACTCGGCTCAGGTTGGAGCATACCTTAAGGATAACCTCTCCACGTTTGCCCATAAATTCGATAAAATGAGCAACGTTCGTGGCCGGGGATTACTCTGCTCTTTCGACTTTCCAAATAAAGAAATGCGGAATGATTTTCTTAGCAAAGGACTAGCACAAAACGTTATGTTTTTGGGTTGTGGAGAGAAAACAATTCGCTTCCGCCCAGCACTTTGCATAGAACAAAAACATATTGACGAAGGCCTGACGGTTATGGAAAAAATATTGCCTTTATTGTAGCCATGAACAGAAAATCACTTATCTATTTGGTTTCAGGAGCGGTTGTAATTTTAGTCTTCCTTATGGTTAAAGATACTTTTAACCAACCTGGAATTGAAGATATGAAAGCTGGATTTAAAGAAATAGTGAAATATAGAAATGCAAATAATACTGGCCCCGTACAGCGTATTTACGTAGTTACTGTTAAAGATTCCATTTGGAAAGGAATAGAAGATTATGGTAATTTAATGCCACACACCAAATATGGAAATACCAAAGTTTACTTCTTTATGGAAAGCGCAAATGTGCCTCAAGCACTGCAGCCAGGAGAAGTAAACTTTGATCCCCAATTTAATAAATCATGCATCGCCTTATACGAGAAAAGTGCAATGAGCCAGGCGGTACTTAATAAGTATCCATTTTAAAATCGTTCTTCCCAGGCAGGTGGGAATTCTAATGCTTTTCCCCTCGGTATGTGCCCTCACAGACAGAAAAATAATAGGTTAATTATCTGAAAATAATCGGTTTGAAACTTTTGGCATTTTCAGCCCGGTTTTCCCTCCTGCCGATGAAAAACCGGCATCCGTCCATCCGGGTTTATAAATAAAGTTTGATGCTTTTTGGGTAAACAGACCCACCGTTTGAAAAGCAGAACAAAGTTCAATAAACCAGACAGTAGCGGCAGCTCCCGATTTTTCATCGGGACTACAGCGAATGGCGGGACTAAAGGACCTATGAAAGACTGACTTTCATTTCCAAATCAAACACCAAGCAACAAATTCATCGTGCTTATACAAATGCCGAAAACCCGGTAATCGCTCTACCTACAATTAGTGTGTTAATCTCTTTAGTACCTTCATACGAGTAAATGGCTTCTGCGTCGGCCACAAAGCGGGCCACATTATACTCCAATAAAATTCCATTCCCTCCCATTACTTCCCGGGCTTTGCTTACTACGTCACGGGTACGTAAGGAGCAGAAAACCTTCGCTAGCGAAGCATGTTCGTCTTTCAAAAGGCCTTGGTCTTGCAATTGCGAAAGCCGAAAACACAGCGTTTGCATCGCAGTCAAATTCGATAACATTTCTACCAAATGATTCTGGATTAACTGAAACGATGCAATGGGTTTGCCGAATTGTTTTCGGGTTCTGGTATATTCCAGCGCATTTTCGTAAGCACCACGGGCACAGCCAACGGCCTGCCAGGCTACACCTGCTCTTGTCATTTGCAAAACCTTTGCTGTATCTTTAAATGAATTGGCATTTTGTAGGCGATCTACCTCCATCACTTCACAGTTGGTTAACGTAATGATTCCATTTTGAACGATGCGAAGGGCCATTTTGTCCTGCATCTTTTCTACTGCAAAACCCGGGTTGTCCTTTTTTACGATAAAGCCTTTTACTTCATTGTCGGCTTCATCACGAGCCCAAATGATTAAAATATCGGCAAAAGTTGCATTACCGATCCACTTCTTTTGTCCGTTTAAAATCCATTTACCGCCCACATTTCTGCAGGTTGTTGTTAAACCACCTGCAGCAGCTGAGCCAACTTCAGGTTCTGTTAAACCAAAGGCGCCTATAATTTTGAACTGCTGCATAAGCGGCAGCCATTGTTGTTTTTGTTCTTCCGAGCCGCATAAATAAATAGAACCCATGGCTAAACCACTTTGAACGCCAAAAAAGGTAGATATCGAAGTATCGATTCTGGCCATTTCCATTGCCAAAATCCCCTCCATCAAATTCGATTTTCCGGGACAGCCATAACCTTGATAAGTTAAGCCACAGATATTAAGCTCAGCGAGTTTAGGGATAATTTCGAAAGGAAATTCTGCCTTATTCCAGTAATGATTTACAATTGGCTTGACTTCTTTCTCTAAAAAAGCCCTCACCTTTAATTGCAAAGCCCTGTCTTCATCCTTCAGAGCTTCATCTCCCAAACGATAAAAATCACCTTCAATTGGTGGCAATTCTTTCTTTTTACCAGAGCTTCCACCCATCATTTTCATCATTCCCGATATTTGCTTATGATCAAGATTTGAAATGGTTTCGACCATTTTAGGCAAGTCAACTTTTTTCGATAAAGCATCTAACTTAGCAAAATCTACGTGTTTAAAGAGATTGTACGCATTTTTAAGTGAAGAGAATATATTCGCCATTATTATTCGTTTTGAGAATAACAAATGAGTGACGGTTTTGTTGGAACTTGCGAGTTAACCACAAACAGAGCAAAGTCTATCCAAAGAAGAGTAGAAAAATGCTTTATAAAAAGTTTGCCTTAGTGTTCTTTGCGAATACTTCCTTTTCTTTGCGGTTAAATAATTTTAGCATTACCTCAAGTCAAATAAATTATCAACGCCTAGTAATTTCCTTGAAGTAAAACCCTCGCCAAAAGTAGCGCCAATGCTTTTACCAAACTCCCTCGACCGACCAATTACAGTTTCAAAAAACTCTGGCGAAGAAATATAAGTTTGTAATCCATCTACATCAGGATTATAGAATTGCGTTTTGAAAGCTTTAATGGATTCAATTTTTTTATCCATGTGATCAGAAATATCAACGATAATATCTGGCTTTAAATAACGATCTTGAATATATTGCAATAGCAATCTTGGTCGGTGAGCCGCCTGGTTTACACCATCTAATTCAGTTTCTATTTTAGGGAGTCCTGATAAAAAAACAGAATCGTACACCAAATCTCCTGCCCTACCATGATCTGGATGACGATCTTCGAGTGCATTGCTTAAAATAATTTCAGGCTGGTACTTTCTGATCATTTTGATCACTTCGAGCCTATGAAACTCATCGTTTTGAAAAAATCCGTCGCGAAGCCAAAGATTTTCGCGTGCGTGCAGTCCTAAAATTTTAGCAGAATCTGCGGCTTCTTCATCTCTGGTTTCTGCGGTTCCACGGGTTCCTAATTCACCACGTGTTAAATCTACAATTCCAACTTTTTTACCTAAGGCAATGTGCTTTAAAATAGTTCCTGAGCAGCAAAGCTCTGCATCATCAGGATGAACGGCTATCACTAAAATATCTAACTTCATTATTTATGATTGGAATTTTCATTCAATAGTTGATGGACTTTCTTTTTGATTTTCGAACTCAAAGGTTTAGTGAATGGAAAATAGAAATCAACCAACTCTCCCTTTCTATTCAAAAGATATTTATGAAAATTCCACCGGGGTTTAGCGTTTAGCTTACCATTCTGCTTCTTCTCACTTAAAAAGAGATAAAGCGGATGTGCATTTGCGCCACGAACCATAATTTTATCGAAAACCGGAAATTTTACGCCATGATTAACTTCGCAAAAACTGACTATATCTGATCCATCTAGCGGTTCTTGTTTGCCAAAATCATTCGTAGGGAAACCTAAAATCTCGAAGTCAGGATGATCGATTTCGTCCTTCAATTGCTGCAGCTCTTTCAACTGCGGAGTAAAGCCGCACTCAGACGCAGTGTTTACAATCAAAACAACTTTATTTCGATAAGCCGATAAAGGCTGATCTTCACCATTGATCTTTTTAACTTTAAAGGAATAAATATTAGGAATGCTTTTTTGCATTAGATTATTGATAAAATCCAGAAGTACGAATGATCGATTCTATATCTCTATCTTCGTTAGGATTATAGGTGCTTTTTAAATTATGCCCCACTACTCTGGCCACAATCTGATAAGAGAATGCAGCGAACCCACCCTTGGTTTGCTTAACAATATCATAAGTGGTTCGGCCCACTTCCCTGTCAATAAGCTTAGTAAGTATTTGTCCCTGCGTAATGGTTAACTCCTTTATTTCGCGGTTAAACATGTCTTTAATTTCCTTATCACACTGTTTAACCAATTTTTTTTGTTCTCTCTTTTCAGGTGTTCTTGCTATTTCCTCCTCTAATTGCTCATATCTCCGTTTCGCGAATTTAGCATAAGGCATAACTTTTAAAACGTTGTAACGCAAGCGATTATAGGCAGCTTTCTCTGCAGGCGATTTCCAGATTCTGTTTGCGTAAATACTCACATCCAACAGCTGCATCCAGGGAATCATCACACCATTATCATTTGTTGATGCTACACGAATGGTATCTGCTTTTCCCAGTTTTGGAAAAACCGGTTGGACAGGGTCTTGAGCTTTTAGCTTTTCACTAAAAATCATGACAATAAACAGAATGATTAGCCCTTTAAATTTCATAAATTTATACCTTCACAAAGTTAGGTGTTATTTCATATATTAGTCGTTCAACAGAACTAATATAAGTTTTATTAATAGATAAGACGAAAATTTTTACGCAAAAAAAACAAATGAAAACAGAGTTAGTGATTGATTTAGAGGCGGAAAAGCAAGAGATTCTTAAAAGATATAGGGCATTACTGAGGGCAAGCAAATCTACCCTGCAAAAAGGAGATAAAAAAGAGATTCGAAAAGCTTTTGATATGGCATTGGAAAGCCATAAAGACATGCGTCGAAAATCTGGCGAACCTTATATTTATCATCCAATTGCTGTAGCTCAAATTGCTGCAGAAGAAATTGGCTTAGGTACTACCTCAATTGTTTGTGCCCTGCTTCACGATGTGGTGGAAGATACTGACATTACTTTAGAAGACATTGAGCGTGAATTTGGCAAGAAAACTGCGAAAATTATTGATGGATTAACCAAAATTTCAGGCGTTTTCGATACCAATAGTTCTTTACAGGCAGAGAATTTCCGTAAGATGTTGCTTACGCTGGCGGATGATGTTCGGGTAATTCTGATCAAACTTGCAGATCGTTTGCATAACATGCGCACTATGGATTTTATGCCTCGCCATAAGCAACTTAAAATCGCATCGGAAACGATATACCTATATGCTCCACTCGCCCATCGACTAGGTTTATACGCTATAAAATCAGAATTGGAAGATCTTTCGATGAAATATCTTGATCCTGATACCTATAAATTTATTGCAAAAAAACTAAACGAGAAAAAGGCAGAAAGGGCATTATTCATCAAAAAATTTGTTGAGCCGATTGACGAGATCGTTCATGAGCAGGGTTTAGTAGCCGATGTATATGGCCGTCCAAAATCTATTCATTCGATCTGGAATAAGATGAAAAAGAAAAACATTCCTTTCGAGGAAGTTTATGATCTTTTTGCCATTAGGATTATTTTGGATAGCGCTTACGAAAACGAAAAAGCCGATTGCTGGAAAGCTTATTCTATCGTAACCGACCTTTATCGCCCAAACCCCGACCGTTTACGCGACTGGGTTTCTTCGCCAAAAGGAAATGGTTACGAAAGTTTGCATACCACGGTAATGGGGCCTCGTGGGCAATGGGTAGAAGTGCAAATCCGTACGCAACGGATGAATGAAATTGCCGAAAAAGGTTTTGCAGCCCACTGGAAATACAAGGAATCGAGCAATGATAACGGTTTGGATCAATGGATTCAAAAAGTTAGAGAAATGCTTAATAATCCGGAAGCCAATGCTTTGGATTTTCTTGATGATTTTAAAATGAATCTGTTTTCAGATGAGATTTTCATCTTTACACCAAAAGGAGCATTAATTCAATTGCCTTTAGGTGCTACCGCTTTAGATTTTGCCTTCGAAATTCATACCGGCGTGGGCGCTACCTGCATTGGAGCAAAGGTTAACCACAAATTAGTTCCAATTTCTTACAAGCTCCAAAATGGAGATCAGGTAGAGATTATTACTTCCAGTAAGCAGACTCCAAAAGAAGACTGGCTGAATATTGTGGTTACGGCGAAGGCAAAGTCAAAAATTAAATCATCTTTAAAAGAAGAAAAACGCAAAATTGCTGATAATGGCAAGGAGATTTTAGAACGTAAACTTAAATCTTTGAAGATCACTTACAATACTGACAACTTGCAGAAACTGAGCTATTTCTTTAAACTGCCATCAACACAAGAGCTTTTTGTCAATGTGGCTTTAGGGAAAATTGAGCTTAAAGACATTAAGGAGTATCTAAATACGGAGAAAGAAGTAGAGAGCCGTGCGCCAGAACGCCCTGAAAACCTATCTGTTGATGGGATCAAAAATAAAATAAAAGGCGGTGATTCTGATATTCTTTTGATTGGCGAAGATATGCAGCGTATTGATTATACGCTTGCCGCATGCTGTAATCCCATTCCTGGCGATGACGTTTTTGGTTTTATTACGGTTAGTGATGGCATAAAAATCCACAGGACAAATTGCCCTAATGCGGCACAACTGATGGCTAATTACGGCTACCGTGTAGTAAAAGCGAAGTGGAATAAACAGCAAGAATTAACCTTCTTAACAGGGCTGCGTATTGTTGGAATCGATGATGTGGGATTAATCAATAACATCACGAGGGTAATTTCAACAGACTTTAAAGTTAACATGAGATCGATTACGGTTGATACGAACGAAGGGATTTTTGACGGTTCTATTATGATCTTTGTAAATGACACCGAACATTTGGAGAACCTGATTAGGAATTTGTTAAAAGTGAAAGGCGTTACAGGAGTAACCCGGTTTGATGCATAATAAGTCCGAAGTCTAGTTCGCAAATCGAAATGTTTTTTGATTCATGACTGTCGACCAAGGGCTGATACCTTCGGACTTATTACAACATTTCAACAATCTAAAAATTAAACAGTCAAACAATTTAACTACCTTTGAACGGAGTTTAAAAACTATGTCTGAACAAAATACAAATGAGCTCGTTCGCAAGATTTTTGAGGCTTATTTAGAGAACAAAAATCTACGGAAAACACCTGAGCGTTTCGCTATCCTGGAAGAAATATATTCCCGAAATGATCACTTTGATGTTGAAACCCTTTACATCCACATGAAAAACCAGAAGTATCGCGTAAGCCGTGCTACGGTTTATAACACGCTGGAATTATTGGTTTCGTGTGATCTGGTTACCAAACACCAGTTTGGTAAAAACATGGCGCAATTCGAAAAATCTTATGGCTATCGTCAACACGATCACGTGATTTGTATTGAGTGCGGAAAGGTTGTAGAATTTTGCGATCCCCGTATTCACCAAATTCAAACAATGGTGGGTGACCTTTTAAAATTTGACGTAAAACACCACTCTTTAAACCTGTATGGTTTTTGCTCAGATTGCAGCATGGCCAGAAAAGTAAATGAAACTGCCGGAGCGGCAAAGCTTGAAGCAAATTAAATCAATCCACAATAAAACCAGCTTAAATTTTTAATAATGACGCAAGTAGATGTACTTCTCGGCCTACAATGGGGCGACGAAGGAAAGGGAAAAATCGTTGATGTACTCAGTCCAAAATATGATCTTATTGCCCGTTTTCAGGGTGGCCCAAATGCCGGACATACTTTAGAGTTCGATGGTAAAAAATTCGTTTTAAACACTATCCCATCAGGAATTTTCAACGAAAAAACCATGAACCTTATTGGTAATGGAGTAGTTATCGATCCAATCATTTTAAAAAGAGAGCTAGATAATTTAAAAAAAGCTGGTCATGATCCGGTTGCCGAAGGCAAATTGGTGATTGCCCGTAAAGCACACTTAATTTTACCAACCCACCAATTATTGGATGCCGCTAACGAGGCTCGGATGGGTAAGAATAAAATTGGCTCGACATTAAAAGGTATCGGTCCAACTTATATGGATAAAACCGGCCGTAATGGTTTACGCGTTGGTGATACCACACTTCCTGATTTTAAAGAGCGTTATGCCAAGTTGGTAGAAAAACATACTGAAATTCTTTCGCATTATGAAGGTTTCGAATATGATTTGACTGAAAAAGAAGCTTCTTTCTTTGAAGCAATTGAATTCCTGAAAAGTATACCTCATGTAGATAGCGAGCATTTTGTTAATGGCTATCTAAGAGAAGGGAAAGCGGTTTTGGCAGAAGGTGCGCAAGGTACCTTGTTAGATGTTGATTTCGGTTCATATCCGTTCGTAACTTCGAGCAACACTACCACTGCAGGTGCTTGTACAGGTTTAGGCATTGCGCCAAACAAAGTTGGTGCAGTTTATGGTATTTTCAAAGCATATTGTACGCGTGTTGGCGGCGGTCCTTTCCCAACCGAATTAGATAACGAAGTGGGTGAAAACCTTCGTGCTTTAGGTCACGAATTTGGCGCAACTACAGGCCGTGCCCGTCGTTGTGGCTGGATCGATCTTCCTGCATTAAAATATGCAATCATGCTGAACGGTGTTACCGAATTAATTATGATGAAAGCCGATGTATTGGACACTTTCGATACGATTTACGCTTGTACTCATTACGAATATAATGGTGAAACGATCGATTACATGCCTTACGATATCATTTCGATTGAACCAAAACCGGTGTTGAAAGCAATTGAAGGTTGGGCTACAGATGTAACCAAAATTACTTCTGTTGAAGAGATTCCAGCGAAATTGAACGATTACATCGCATTCTTGGAAAAAGAATTAGAAGTGCCAATTAAGTTCCTATCAGTAGGACCAGATAGAGCACAAACTTTAGAATTACGCTAGTAGGCTACTCATCTCGACTGTAACGGAGAGATCGTTTCATTAGCTAACCATAAAAACGTTAAAGCAATCCATTTCGGGTTGCTTTTTTTATTTGGAAAGCTCAGCAACCGCTACTATCAACGTTACTCCCGCCAATGTTTCAAGTCCCGTTTGAAAGCTTAGTTGAAATTGAAAGAATGTGCTTCGGGAGCTTTCCACTTATGTCGGGTTTAGTTACCTTTGCCGCAGCTTGAAAACCTCACAAACCAAATCTGCTTTTAAACAAAAAGCTTTGCATTGGGCAAACCAATTCGAAGTTTGCTGCTTTTTAGATTCAAACCAATATATAGATACTTATTCGGCATACGATTTTATTATCGCTGCTGGTGTTCAAGAAGAGCTGCAACATTCTAGCGAAAATGCTTTTGAAGCATTGAAAATGTTTTATGAAAAAGACAAACAATGGATGTTTGGTTTCTTCAGCTACGACCTTAAAAATGAAATTGAAAATCTTGAATCGAATAACATCGATCACTTAAATTTTCCAGATTTATACTTTTTCATTCCGAAGTATTTGATTGCCTTTAAAGATGGCAAAGCGGATGTTTTAATTGGATCAGATTCATTGTTAGACGAAATCGATAATTTTAATCCACCAGAAAAGGTTATAGAACATCAGGTAAACATTAACCAAAGAATTAGCCGGAATCAATATATAGAAAGCGTCGAAAAACTCAAAGACCACATTCTTCGTGGCGACATCTACGAAGTCAATTTCTGTCAGGAGTTTTTTGCCGAGAATGCAGAAATTAACCCTGTGGAAACTTTCAGTCTACTAAATAAGATTTCTCCTACTCCATTTGCCGGATATTTCAAAGTTTACAATCAATATATCTTATCAGCTACTCCAGAGCGTTTTCTTTGCAAACGGGGACCGAAGTTAATTTCGCAACCTATTAAAGGTACGGCAAGGAGAAATGAAAACCCAAGTGAAGATGAGAACATCAAAATCCGACTCAGACACGACGTGAAGGAACAGTCAGAAAATGTGATGATTGTAGATTTGGTTCGTCACGATTTGACCAAATCAGCGGTTAAAGGTTCAGTAAAAGTGGAAGAGCTGTTCGGCATCTACAGTTTCCCACAGGTACATCAAATGATTTCGACTATAAGTTGTCAGCTCGATCATGAGGTTCATTTTATCGATGCCATCCGAAATACTTTCCCAATGGGTTCAATGACTGGTGCACCAAAAATTAAAGCCATGCAGTTGATCGAACAATCTGAAGAAACAAAGAGAGGAGTTTACTCAGGCTCATTTGGCTGTATCAGCCCTAATGGAGATTTCGATTTCAATGTAGTGATTAGAAGTATTCTATACAATTCAGCTAATAAATACTTATCATTTCAGGTTGGCGGAGCAATAACTTACCAATGCGATCCAGAAAAAGAATACGAAGAATGTTTACTTAAGGCGAGTGCAATTTTGAAAGTGCTAGGTAGTCATTAGTGATTAGTCATTAGTCATTAGTCATTAGTCATTAGTCATTAGTCATTAGTCATTAGTTAAAAACAGCAGGCCAAATAACTTGTTTTCCGTCCAACAAAAAAGGTGGAAATTTTGCTGAGCAAATCTTTCCACCTTTAACTTTTTACTTTATACTTTATACTTTCTACTCTATTTTTTGTAATACTTCATCGCTTCTGGCAAATCTCTTTGTATTTGTGCAATACGCGATTGATCTGTAGGGTGAGTACTTAAAAATGCTGGTGGTTTTTGCGAACCTGCACTAGCCTGTGCCATTCTTTGCCAGAAACCGATAGCAGTACTAGGGTTATAACCAGCCATTGCCATAAATGATAAACCCATTTTATCGGCTTCTAATTCTTGGTTTCTACCATATTTTAGAATAGTTAGTTGCCCGCCAATACCATAAGCCTGGTTGATATAGTCTGCATATTTCGAATTAGAAGATGCTGCTCCAACTAATGCTCCTCCAACTTGTGCCGCCTGCATTTGCGAAGCCCGCTCTGCCGAATGTTGAGCAATGGCATGTGCAACTTCATGGCCCATTACGGTAGCCAAACCTGCTTCATCTTTCGTTACAGGTAAAATACCGGTATAAACGGCAATTTTTCCCCCTGGCATGCACCAGGCATTTATTTCCTTACTATCAATTAAGTTATATTCCCATTTATAATTTTTAATCTGTTCACCAAACCCGTTCTGGTTCATATATTGAGTTACGGCAGCAGCAATTTTTTGCCCCACACGCTTTACCATAGCGGCGTTGCTGTTGTTAGATGCAACTACTTTAGTTTGAGGATCACTTAATAATTGTTGATATCCTATTGCAGCTTGTTGTTGCAATGAACTATCGTCTACCAAGCTAAGTCTGCTTCTGCCAGTTAACGGAACTGTAGAACACGAATTAAATAATAGAGTACCAGCAACACTTGCTGTTAAAAATAACTTTTTCATAATGAGAATTTAAATGATCAGTAATACTTGTTTTGCAAGCCGAATTAGTAAACAGCAAGACAACAAATATGTTTTGAGTGAATGTGTTTTTGTTAATTAACCAGTTTTTTTCTTAAACAAATACACTTTTGACTCTTTGCCTTTAAGCAATCTCTCGAGATTTTTTTGGTGGGTAACTAAAATCAAAATACATACAACCATTCCATATAACACTTCAGATTTTATAGAAACCTGAAACAAAAAAACGACGCTTAATGGAAATGTAAAACCTGCACAAATGGAGCTTAAGGATACATATTTCGTTAATAATAGCACAACCACAAAAACCAGAACACAAAGCATAGATGCCTCAAAGTTAACTGCCAAAATCATTCCAAAAAGAGTGGCAACGCCTTTTCCCCCACGAAAACCGGCGAAAACAGGGAATAAGTGGCCCATCACTGCGGTTACGCCAAGCGCCAATTGGTAATTTACAAAAACAACTGAATTTTGAGGGCCAGTAACAGACATGCCAATTAGATAAGCTAAATTCGTAGCGGTGTAGCCTTTAGCAATATCAATAATCATTACGGCTATACCAGCTTTCTTACCCAACACCCTGAATGTGTTGGTAGCACCTGCATTTCCACTTCCATATTCCCTTACATCAACGCCATAAAACGCCTGACCGAGCCATACAGCAGTTGGTATTGATCCAAAAAGATAGGCAACTAATAATGCACTGAGAGAATAAACCGTAACCATAGCCTACAATGATACAAAAAATAAGCCTTCCATTTTATAGCAAATCATTTAGTATGCCTTTAAACTAATGTCTAAACTTTTAACAGAATGTGTAAGTGCGCCCATTGATATAAAATCTACACCACAGGCTGCATATTCAGCAACGTTCTCTTCCGTAATTCCACCCGATGCTTCGGTGATAAACCTGCCATCTATGAGTTTTACGGCAGCTCTTAAATGATCGAAGCTAAAATTATCCAACATGATGCGATCAACACCACCAATTGCTAATACTGCAGTTAACTCCTCAATATTCCTCACTTCAATCTCAATTTGTAGCGATTTTTGGTTGTCTTTAAGATATTTTTGAGCGGCTCCAATTGCATTTGAAATACCGCCAGCATAATCCACATGGTTATCTTTAATCAAAATCATGTCGTATAAACCAATTCTATGATTTACACCTCCACCAATCCTTACCGCCCATTTTTCCAGATAGCGCAAACCCGGGGTAGTTTTACGAGTATCTAAAATTTTGGTTTTCGTCCCTTTTAAAAGCGAAACAATGCGATTGGTTTTAGTTGCTATTCCGCTCATTCTTTGCATGCAATTTAATACCAGGCGTTCTGCTATAAGAATGGAATGTGTACTTCCTGATACCGTTAAACCAATATCTCCGAATTTAACACTAGCGCCATCATTGATCAATACATCAACTTTTAAATCGGCATCTACCTCCTTAAAAATTTCTACCGCTAGTTCCATACCCGCTAAAATGCCATCTTCTTTGATAATCAATTTGGCCTTCCCTAAAGTTCCGGCTGGAATAGTTGATAATGAAGTATGATCGCCATCGCCAACATCTTCGATTAATGCATTTTTTATGAACTGATGTATAAGTTGAATATCCAAAATATAGATTTTAAGGGGCAAAAATAAGAATTATTTGTTAGCAGACAATTTACTGACAGATTTAAAACTGACGCTTAACCTATTATTTGGCCATCGAAAATCATCGTTAGCTCTTCATTGGCTATAATTTTGTTGACTCTTGTCTGAAGAAAAAAATTTTGTGATTGCCCTTTCCTCCTCTAAGGGGCATAGGAAGACTAAGAATTGGTTAATCCTTTGCAGGTTCGATTCGCAATTCGGTAATTAAAAAATTACTATTCAATTTCTTCATGGTTACTGAAACTCTAAAAGTCTCTTTTGAAGTGCTTAAAAGAATCACACCGAAACGGTAGTTAGGATTAGTATTAATTTTGTGGAAAATACTTGTTTTTACTGGCGGATGTTTGATGAAAAAATCTCGTAATATTTGTTCTCCCTGTGCTTTTGAGTATACATCTTCATCATCAATAATGATAAGTTCAATAGTTGATGCGAAATTTTTTGCAATTTCTTTAGCGTTACTCGATTTAAAATACGAAGACAAATCATCAATAATATCAGCCTGAAAGGCTTTCGGACTAAATAATGATGATAAACTAATAATTAGTAAAAACAAGCTCCGGATCATTTCTGTATTTTATAATCTCGGTATAGCTAAAATTATGCCATTAGCTTATCAAAAAATGGATTACATCATTTGTATAAGCTTCAATAAAGTTATATTTGCCCTGATATCAAAACACTAAAACATGTTTTAAATGAAAATGTTTTATCAGTGTTCAATTAAATTTTAAAATTAATATGATAACTAAAAAAAAACTTGCGCTTATAATTTTAGATGGCTGGGGTTACGGAAGAAAAGATAATTCGGATGCTGCCTATGCTGCCAATACTCCATTTTTCGATTCATTAATTAAAAATTATCCCAATTCAAAACTTGAAGCTTCTGGTGAAGCGGTGGGTTTGCCAGCCGGACAAATGGGAAATTCGGAAGTAGGCCATATGAATTTAGGTGCAGGTAGAGTAGTTTATCAAGAACTAGGAAGAATTAATAAATCCATCGCAGATAGGGAATTACATGTTAACCCGATTTTATTAGCTGCCTTTGATTATGCAAAGCAAAATAATAAAGCTGTGCATTTCATTGGACTGGTTTCAAATGGCGGAGTTCATGCCCATATCGAACACCTAAAAGCATTATGTGATGCCGCAAATGAAGCGCATGTCGAAAAAACTTTCGTTCATGCTTTCTTAGACGGAAGAGATACAGACCCAAATTCTGGTTTAGGTTTTATTAGCGATCTTCAAAATCACATCGAAAACACATCGGCTAAATTAGCTACAATGGTTGGTCGCTACTACGCAATGGACCGCGATAATCGTTGGGAACGTGTGAAAAAAGCTTATGATGTAATGGTCAATGGTGTTGGCGAAAGAACACAAGATGCTTTGGCTACGATTAAAAAATCTTATCAGAACGGCGTAACAGATGAGTTTTTGCAACCAGTTGTACTCAGCCAGGATAATGGCGAGCCAGTGGCAACCATTAAGAATGATGATGTGGTAATCTGCTTCAATTTCCGTACAGATAGAGGAAGAGAAATTACAACGGCGCTAACGCAAAAAGATTTTCCGGAGCAACACATGCATAAATTGCCACTGTATTATGTTACGATGACCACCTATGATGAAAGCTTTGAAAAAGTAAACGTAATTTTTACAAAAGACGATTTGACTAAAACGATCGGTGAGGTCTTAGCCGAAAATAATAAAAATCAAATTCGCATTGCAGAAACTGAAAAATATCCTCACGTAACTTTCTTTTTCTCTGGAGGAAGAGAAGCTGAATTCGCTAATGAGAAACGTATTTTGATCCCTTCTCCAAAAGTAGCTACTTACGATTTACAACCGGAAATGAGTGCTGCAGGAATTACCGAAGCCATTACTGCAGAAATGGAAACAGGTTGGCCAGACTTTATTTGCTTAAACTTTGCCAACCCTGATATGGTAGGCCATACCGGTGTTTTCGATGCCGTAGTTAAAGCTGTTGAAACTGCCGACAAGTGCGCAGAAATAGTAGTGCGCAAAGGAATGGAAAATGGTTACTCTTTTATTTTGTTAGCAGATCATGGAAATTCAGAATATATGGTCAACGGCGACGGTTCTGTTAATACTGCCCACACCACCAATCTTGTTCCTTGTATTTTAATTGACAGCGACTATAAAACCATTGCTGATGGTAAATTAGGCGATATTGCTCCTACTGTTTTGAAAATTTTAGGTGTTCCAATTCCTGAAGAAATGACAGGAAATGTGTTAGTGTAATGAATAGAAGAATTTATATCTTACTCCTTGCTGTTGCCTTTGTTTCTTGTAATGAAGATAAAAAATCTACAGCAAATACAAAGTTGCTGTACTTTGATTTGAAAGGATATTTTGAAAAAGAGGCTGTTCGTTTGCAGAAACTTAATCCGGTAGTAGACAAAACAGTATCGGTTAACGGCAAGCAAGAAAGTAAAAAAGTTAAGATAGCAGACTGGAAGAAAGAATTTGCTGTGTTTATTAATGCTGATATTAACAAAGCTTCTTGGAGTGGAAGTTTTGATATTTGGGAGCAAAATCGTGTAGATTATTATACTTCAGATAGTAAGAAAATACCGATCAAGAGGGTTTCTATTAAATGGAACGGTGAGAGAGCAGGTCTAATAGAGGTTATCATCGCCAATAAAAACATCCTTTTTCAATCTAACGATACTTTACGCTATTATCCTGATAGCTTGTACGCAATCAAAAAACAGCAAAAAATAAAGCTGTTGAACACTAAGAGTTATCAAATTATTGGGAAATTGAAATAAAAAAAACAGGCTTTGAAATTTCAAAGCCTGTTTTTTTGTCTTTATTTTAATGAAGCAATTTGCGCTTTATCATAGGCAACCCAATCAATAATATCCTTCCGGAGTGGCTGCATAGTTAGCACTTTTTGAAAATCTGCAATTGAATTGTTAAACAGCGCAACACATGCGGTTTTCTCATCTTTCCGTTTTGCCTTATACGATCTAAAAATTGCATAGTCTTTATAAGCTAAAGCACGATTTTGAAACATTTGTGTATCCTCATCGCCATTAATTTCAATGGCCTTGGTAAAATCTTTAATCGCAGCGGTATAAAAATTTTCACGCATGGTGTTTAATGATTCCTTTGGGTCGTTCGCTATATTTAACCTTGCTTTTCCACGATAGTAATATGCAGAAACTTCTGATGGTTTTACTGTAATTAAACGACTGTATGTTTCAATACATTTTTCATATTGGGCATTTTGAAAATAAGAATAGCCTAACATCTGCAAAATTTTAGCATTCTCTGGCGTTTTAGCATCAGCTTTTTCCAGTTGCGTAACGGCAGTTTTATAATCTCCCTTAATCATTGCCTGCATGCTCCGCTCGTAATTGTTTTGTGCAAAACTGCTGGTAGATGATAATATGATTAATCCTAAAATTGCGTGTCTAAAATAGTTCATGTAACGAATAATATGTTTTTGTAATTCTACCGCCAAAAAAGACGAAATTTGTTGCAATATAATCCTATTCTGATAATTTAAAAGTTTTTTAATTTCTGGAAATAAAAAAGTTCTATATTAAACAATAGCTTAAACGTTAAAAACTTCATTATATGATATTGGCCGAAACAATATCTTACTCTGCCTTTTTAACATAAGATTAATGGTATTTCTACTTTGGCACAAGAGTTGGAAATATTAGTTGAATAACATAAATAAACAAAGTGAAGACGATTGACCTGCCAGTTTGTCGTTAGAGGAAAAGTGATAATGAGTAAAGAAGATATATTTGATTTCCATAATGCCATGCCGATAATAAATGAGGATACAGAGTTTTTTCCCTTAATGTCTCAACAAGACGAGGAGGAAATGAACAACGAGGAAACACCTGAAACCCTGGCGATTTTGCCATTGAGAAATACTGTCTTATTCCCTGGAGTAGTAATTCCAATTACCGTTGGAAGAGACAAATCAATAAAATTAATTAAAGAAGCTTACAAAGGAAACAAGATTATTGGAGTAGTTTCTCAAAAAGATGTTTCGATAGAAGACCCTACTTTTGAGCAACTTAACACCGTTGGTACAGTAGCAAATATCATAAAGTTACTGCAAATGCCTGATGGCAATACCACCGTAATTATCCAGGGTAAGCAGCGTTTTAGCCTAATTGAAGAGGTGCAAAACGAACCTTATATTAAGGCTGTAGTTAAAAAATTCGAAGAGCAAAAACACAAAGCCGATAAGGAGTTTAAAACCTTAATTGCATCTATTCGCGAAATGTCAGCTCAAATTATCCAGCTGTCGCCGAATATACCGAGTGAAGCCAGTATTGCACTTAAAAACATCGAAAGCAATTCATTTTTGATCAATTTCATTTCTTCAAATATGAATGCCGAAATGGCCGATAAGCAAAAAATCCTTGAAATGGACAAATTGCAGGAACGGGCACAGAAAGTAATGGAGCTTTTGATGGTAGAACTACAGATGTTGGAATTGAGAAATCAAATCCAATCCAAAGTCCGTACTGATCTTGATAAGCAACAACGCGATTATTTCTTAAATCAACAGCTAAAAACAATTCAGGAAGAATTAGGTGGAAACTCTGCCGATTTAGAATTTGATGCCCTTCAGGAAAAAGCCAAAAAGAAAAAATGGGGACAACCTGTTGCTGATCATTTTGATAAAGAATTAGATAAACTGGGAAGAATGAATCCGGCAGCGCCAGATTATTCTGTTCAGCTCAATTACCTGGAATTGCTTTTAGATTTACCTTGGAGTGAATTTACCAAAGACAATTTCGATTTAAAACGTGCCCAACGGATTCTAGATAAAGATCATTTTGGTCTGGAAAAAGTGAAGCAACGTATCGTTGAATATTTAGCGGTTTTGAAGCTAAAACGCGATATGAAAGCGCCGATCCTTTGTTTAGTTGGCCCTCCAGGAGTTGGTAAAACATCTTTGGGAAAATCAATTGCCAAGGCATTGGGGCGTAAATATGTTCGTATGGCTCTGGGCGGTATTCGCGATGAAGCTGAAATTCGCGGTCACCGCAAAACTTACATCGGTGCCATGCCAGGGCGTATTATTTCATCAATAAAAAAAGCGGGCGCAGATAATCCTGTGTTTGTTTTGGATGAGATTGATAAGGTTGGAACTGACCATCGTGGCGATCCGTCATCAGCTTTGCTAGAAGTATTGGATCCGGAACAGAACAACGCTTTTTATGACCACTACGTTGAGGTGGATTACGATTTATCAAATATTCTATTCATTGCAACCGCAAACTCACTAAGTACTATACAGCCAGCTTTGCTAGATCGTATGGAGATTATCGAGGTGAATGGCTACACGATTGAAGAAAAAATCGAAATCGCTAAAAAATATTTATTGCCCAAGCAAAAGGAAAATCACGGTTTGCAAAACAAGGATATTAATCTAAAACCGGCCTTGATTGAAAAAGTGATTGAAGATTATACTCGTGAATCTGGCGTACGTGGTTTGGAGAAAAAAATTGGTTCTCTGGTTCGTGGTGTAGCTACCAAGCTTGCAATGGAAGAAGAGTATAATGTTACGCTAACCAATGAAGACGTTGAACGTATTTTAGGCGCACCTATTTACGATAAAGATTTATACGAAGGCAATGAAGTTGCTGGTGTGGTTACGGGCTTGGCCTGGACAAGTGTGGGTGGCGATATTTTATTTATCGAATCGAGCTTAAGTCCAGGTAAAGGCAAATTAACTTTAACCGGTAATTTAGGCGATGTGATGAAAGAATCAGCCGTGATTGCACTAGCCTATTTACGTGCTCATGCTGCAGAATTTGGCATCGATTACACTTTATTTGACAATTGGGATGTTCACGTTCACGTACCTGCTGGTGCTACTCCAAAAGATGGCCCATCAGCTGGTATTACCATGCTCACTGCTTTAACATCGGCATTTACACAACGAAAGGTTAAGCAACATTTAGCCATGACCGGAGAGATTACCCTACGTGGTAAAGTACTTCCGGTTGGCGGAATTAAAGAGAAAATCCTTGCGGCGAAAAGGGCGAATATTAAAGAAATTATTCTTTGTAAAAGCAACCGTAAAGATATTTTAGAAATTAAGGAAAGCTATATTAAAGACCTTAAATTTCATTACGTAACAGAAATGAGTGAGGTGATTGAATTGGCGTTAACAAAAAACAAAGTTAAAAAGCCATTGGATTTGAGCATTAAAGTAGCTCCAATAGTCAACTAAATTGTAATCTTTTAGCTGATTGATCAATAATCCAATAACTATAAATACATTTATAGCCCCGATAAAGTATCGGGGCTTTTTTATGAAATCACTTTTCACCACCCTACTTCTTGGTTTAATTTCTTTAGGCTGTTTTGCACAATCATTTAAAAATGAGTTTGGTTTTAAAACTGAAAACGATGCTTATTTAGCCACTTTAAATGATCGTTACTATACCAACGGCCTGTTCATCTATTTTCGCAGAGCGATAGATCCTGCTAAGTTTTCTGAAAAAGTGGAGAAGAAAACCTATGAAATTTCAGCCGGACAAAAAATGTATACCCCTTACTGGGGTCAGGTAGCTAAAAAGGAAGATCAAGATAGACCTTTTGCTGGCTATTTGTACGCTGGAGGCGCTTATTCAATCTTTTATAAAAATGAAAGTGTATTGAAAACCAGCATTGAACTAGGTACAGTTGGACCAAACTCTCTAGCTCAAGACGCACAAGAATTCTTGCATAAAACAGTAGGCTTTTATACTCCGGCTGGATGGGAATATCAAATTAAAAATGAATTAGCTATTAATTTAGCTGCCAGCTACAGTAAACTTTTAATTCGATCTAATGACAATGTGGTAGATCTAAGTGGAGCTGGCTATGCCAATCTGGGAACAACTTTTTCTGGCCTGGGTGCTTCAGTTTTATTTAGAGCAGGCAGATTAAACCAGCTATATAACAGTGCTTACCACAATGCAGTAATTGGAAATTCAAAAACTGCAGCTTTAAATAAATCAGAATTTTTCTTCTACTTAAAGCCACAGTTAAATGTAGTTGCTTACGATGCAACCATACAAGGAAGTTTATTTAATGACGATAGTCCTTTAACATTTGGAGTAAAACCAATAGTTTTTGAACAACAATTTGGCGTAAATTATAGTTCAAAAAGATTCACCATTGATTTTAACATCATCTTTAAAACCAAAGAAGTTAAAAGTATAGCTAAAGCACAAAATTATGGCGGCTTAAGTTTATATTATAGATTTGGGAAGACATAATTACTCAAAATTTGGCTTTTTTCTTGATTGTTTTTTATCACCATTTACCGATTTATTTTTTAATCGCTTTTGGATAACTGCCTGTGGAATTTTCGTAGGCTTTCGTTTTTTCTGAATTTGAAGAGATCGTTTAAGCAGATCGATCAATTTAGCAATGGTTTTCTCCTTGTTGAGCAGCTGACTTCGGTCTTCTTGCGAAACAATATGCAATAAGCCATCATTGTCCATTCGGTTTTCAAGTCGCGATTTCAAAAGCACCTTTTCCTCTTCATTAAAAAAAGTGGCATTTTCCAAATCAAAGATTAATTCGACTTTACTGGAAACTTTGTTAACGTTTTGCCCACCCTTGCCCCCACTTCTGGAGGTTTTGAAGGTAACTGACTTTAAAATTTCTTCTCGTGTGGGTAACATCATGCAAAAGTATAAAGAATAGTAATCTAAAAAAAGCAACTAAATTCACCGCTTTTTTTACCTTTGCAACACAATGAAAAAGAACTTGGTTATAGCTATTGATGGCTACTCGTCTTGCGGAAAAAGCACTTTAGCAAAAGCATTGGCTAAAAAATTAGGTTTTATTTATGTAGATAGTGGTGCGATGTATCGGGCGGTAACGCTGTATTTCTTAAGGAATGAGATTGATATTTCTAATGATGAAGCCGTTACTGATGCGCTACAACACATCGAATTAAATTTCCATTCTCGTGATTATGAGTCACACATCACTTTAAACGGAGAAGAAGTTTCCGATGAGATTCGTTTGATGCCTGTTTCTGAAAATGTAAGCGAAGTTTCTGCTCATAAAATTGTTCGCCATGAAATGGTTAAGCAACAACAACGCATGGGCAAATCGAAAAATATTGTAATGGACGGGCGTGACATCGGTACCACTGTTTTTCCAAACGCACCCTTAAAGTTCTTTATGACAGCTGATCCGAAAATTAGAGCAGAGCGCAGGTTTAAAGAATTGGAAAGCAAGGGCAATAACCGAACCACTCTTGAAGAAGTGTTTGAAAACCTCGCTCATCGCGATTATGCGGATACCACACGCAAAGAAAGCCCCCTAGTTAGGGCCGATGACGCTATAATTTTAGACAATACCAATTTAACACAAGAAGAACAATTGGCTTTTGCCCTCGAAAAAGTGGAGCCATTGCTTCCTAATTGATATTAAATTTATTCAGTTGGTTTAAATTTCATATTTTTAGCTGCTAACCATTAAGCTACTATGAAATTAAAACAATATTCTTCTGTACTATTTTTCCTGTTTGCTATCATCTCTTTTAATGCTTCTGCACAAAAGGGCTGGATTAACCTTTTCAATGGCAAAGATTTAAAAGATTGGAACGTTAAAATTGCCAAACACGATTATAAGGATAATTACGCAAATACATTTAGGGTAAAAAATGGCTTAATGACTGTTGGTTATGAAGGCTACAAAGAATTTGACAAACAGTACGGCCACATTTTTTACAAAAAACCATTTTCCTACTACTTGTTAAGGGTTACTTACCGTTTTGTTGGCGATCAAGCCACAGGTGGTGAGGGCTGGGCAACCAGAAACAGCGGCGCCATGCTACATTGTCAGGATCCAGCTACAATGTTAAAAGATCAGGATTTTCCTATTTCTATAGAAGCACAGATTTTAGGTGGTGACGGAGAACATACACGCCACACCAGCAATGTGTGCACACCCGGAACGCTAATAAATTACGATGGCAAATTGTTTACAGGCCATTGCATGGATTCGAAATCAAAAACTTATGCTGGCGATCAATGGGTAACCGCAGATTTTTTAGTGCTTGGCGATTCAGTAGTTAAACATATTATAGCTGGAGAAGTTGTATTGGAATATACAAAACCACAAGTGGGTGGCGGAAGTGTAACTAACTTCGATCCTAAAGTTAAGATAGATGGCACACCATTAAAATCTGGTTACATTTCCCTTCAAAGCGAAAGCCATCCGATTGAATTTAAAACAGTGAAACTTTTCGATTTAGCTCCATACGCTAAAAATCAAGCAAAACTTGATCAAGTAATTGATAAAATTCTTAAGGAATGACAATATTTATCCCCTATTGTTATGAATGATTGAAATGCTATTGCTAACCGTTAATAAATAATCTGATGGTCAAAACTCATTCAATTAAGAAGCTTACTTTTCTACTATTTTTCTTTTGCACAACATTAACATTTGCACAGAAAGCGTACAAGGTTAATGAAATTCCAGACCCTAAAAATAATGGTGGCGGTTGGGTAAGTAATCCGGATGGAATTCTTACCGCTGATGATGTTGCCAATGTTAACAGCTCAATTTCGCAGTTCGAAAAAGAAACCAATGTTCAAGTTGCGGTTGTAATTGTTAATAATTTCGATACTGATCAGGAAGACTTTGATTTTGCTTATGAGCTTTTTAACACTTGGGGAATCGGGCAAAAAAGCAGTAACAATGGCTTGCTTTTATTTATTGCCAAAGATCGGAGGAAGTATCGTTTTATTACTGGCACAGGAACCGAAGGGGTTCTACCCGATGTAAAACTGAAACACATTGCAGAACAAAACCTAATTCCTGCTTTTAGAGAAAATGATTTCGGAACAGGGATAATCAATACCATCAATGCAATTGGTGTGATCATCCTAAACCCAGACAACAAATCGGAGCTTAATCAATTCTTTACTCAACAAGAAGATAACAACAACCTGGAAAAATTTTGGATACCTATTGTTGTTATAATAGTAGCCTTCTTCGGAGTGTTTAAATTGGTAAACAGACAAACTAAAAAAGCAGGTACCATACAAGCTAAAGGCAACTCTGATCTAGAAAAATCAATTACCAATGGCTGTGCCGTACTTTTCATGTTTGTTTTCATCAGTATTTTTGCACTCGTATTTTTTGATGGGTTTGGTTTATTTTCGAAGATCAAATTATCCCATATACCTTTTATTTTATACGGTGTTTTAGCGATAGGCCTATTTTTCAGGTATCTATATCATATCTCTACATTGAGAAAAACATATTATGATGATAAGAATTTCTTTAACGCGGTAACCGATTTCAATAAAAAGAATTTTTGGATGGTTATTTTTTCTCCGCTGATATTATTTGCATTGATAAATTATCTTTTTAAACGTACAAAAAACATCGATAGATTTAAGCCTGTTCTTGATAGCCAAAAACGAGAAATGACTCGTTTAGATAGAGACATTAACATTGAGGGCAAACCTTTTTTAACTAGCGGACAGCGGGCGGAAGAAATAGCAAAATCTTATGATTACGATATCTGGCAAAGTGCTGATCATAAAGAACACGTGATTAAACAGTGGCCTGCTGAAGAATACAATGCTTCTACAGAATGTCCGAAATGTAGTTTCAGAACGTATAAACTAAATAAAAAAGTTACGGTAACAGCTGCAACATACAGTCATGATGGGCAGGCTAAGCTGATTAATGAATGTAGTTGCTGTAAAAATGTCGAATTTCTAAAATGGATTGTATTGCCAATGTTGGTAGAATCCAAATCTTCTTCCAGCTCGTCATCAGACAGCAGCAGCTCGTCATCTTCATCAAGCAGTTGGGGCGGTGGCAGCAGTAGCGGCGGTGGTTCGGGGGGCAGTTGGTAAACGTATTATGGCAAGATAATGTAAGGCTTATGAAAGTATTTTTTAATTTTGCCTTGGTTAGCACGATGTTTGCTCATTCGAGTTTCCATATTTTTATTAATTGCTATTGCTAAAATCCCAGAAACATGATTAGAATTTTCTTTTTGATAACTGCTCTTTTTTTGACTTCCAACTTTGTTCAGGCCCAAGAAACTTATCGGGTGAAAGCAGACAAATTGCGAGTGAGGGCGAGCAGTGATCCTAAAAGCAAAGTGGTAGCTAACCTACTGCAAAACGAAAGTGTTACTATTTTAGATGCAAGCGATGCAAAATTTTATAAAATAAAAATCAAAAGTGGTGAAGGTTGGGTAAGTAAAGATTTCATCGAAAAAGTTCCTTCCACTACTCCGGCTTCAACGTCTCCGGCAACAACTCCACAAACCACAACGGTGCAAAATAGTTCAGCTGATAGCACAGCCGATGTTATTTATCGCGTAACTACTGATAACTTAAGAGTTAGACAAAAAGCGGATCCAAAAAGTAAAGTAATTGGTTATCTACCCGAAAATGAAAATGTTGCTGTTATTGATTCAGCTGATGCCAGTTATTTCAAAATTAAGGTTACCAATGGCGAAGGCTGGGTAAGTAAAGAATTTTTAGTGAGGGTTTCGCCAGTTAAGGCTCCAATTAAAAAGAACACTACTTCCATCGAAATCCCTTCCATTGATAAGGATTATTCTAATATTATCTTTTTCGTGCTTGTTGCTTTGGTAATGGGCACTATTTTGTATTTCATTTTCAAATATTCCAACCAAAATAAAATTCTGATTGGTATTTCAGCCATTGTAGTTTTGGTAGTGATTTATTTTTGCTTCGTTACTTTTATCCAACCTAAAAAAGTTTCAGGCACATTTATAAGTGATAGCGAAACCCAATATAAAACATTCGATTTCGGTACAAAAGACTCCGTTATTGTTAAAGATACTTATACAGATTCTACCTTCACTACCAAATATGTTATCGAAGGTGATATGATAAAGTTATATGACCAACAAAACATGATTCTCCTGTTAATCAGAGATGAGAACACATTGATTGGAGAAGGATTTACCAGAGGAACCTTTACGAAGAAGTAATTTACTTATGAGTTTCTTTCACAATCTTTTGTTTCTAAACCCGGTAGCAGCGGCAGCCCCACATTTTTCTTCGGGGCTACAGCGAATAACGGGACCTTAGTGAGGGAGAAATGCTGAATGCTCATTTTCAAATCATTATATAAATCATGTCAATATTATTCGAATTTTACGATCTAGATGCTGAAATAAATTTAGCATGACGATTGGTAGAATTATAATAACCTAAAAATCAGCAACATTTATTAAAAAAATCTTTTCTATTAATTAAAATATTTTTACCTTTGCTCTCCCTAAATAGGGAAAAAAGGAGACAATTAATTAATGGCTAAAAAACAAGTAGCAGAAAAAGAATTAGCAGCTAAAACAGCTGAACTTCAGGGAGAAGGCGGACGCCTGACTGAAAAAGAAACTATTGAATCAGAAGCTGATTCAGTTTCGATCGAATCGATCAAATCATCATTAGCAACACCAACCGAAGATTTCGATTGGGATGCAGATGAAAAAGTTTTCGGTAATTACAATGATGCAGACCGTAAAAAGTTTGAAGATATGTATGCTGGAACATTCAATCAGATCACTAAAGGTGAAATCATCAGCGGTATCGTTGTTTCAATTAACAACAAGGACGTAGTATTAAACGTTGGTTTTAAATCAGACGGTTTAGTTTCTACTTCAGAATTCCGTGATACACCAGATCTTAAAATCGGCGATTCAGTTGACGTTTTCGTTGAAGCACCAGAAGATGCTAACGGTCAATTGATCCTTTCTCGCAAAAGAGCAAAAACTCAAAGATCTTGGGAAGCTATTAACGAGGCTCTTGAAAATGATAGAATCATCAACGGTTTCGTTAAGAGCCGTACTAAAGGTGGTTTAATTGTTGATATCATGGGCGTTGAAGCTTTCTTACCAGGTTCTCAAATTGATATTAAACCTATCCGCGATTACGATGTTTACGTTGGTAAAACAATGGAATTCAAAGTTGTTAAAATTAACCATGAGTTTAAAAACGTAGTAGTTTCTCATAAAGTGTTAATTGAAGATGATTTAGAATCGCAAAAAGTAGAAATCGTTTCTAAATTAGAAAAAGGACAGGTATTAGAAGGTACTGTTAAAAATATTACTGATTTCGGTGTGTTCATCGATTTAGGTGGTGTTGATGGTTTACTTCACATTACTGATATTTCTTGGGGCCGCATAGAGCATCCAAAAGAAGTATTATCATTAGATGAAAAAATCAACGTGGTTGTTTTAGACTTTGATGATGAGAAAAAACGTATCGCTTTAGGCTTAAAACAATTAACTCCACACCCTTGGGAAAACTTAAGTGCTGACATTCAAGTTGGTTCTAAAGTAAAAGGGAAAATCGTAACTGTTGCAGATTACGGTGCTTTCTTAGAAATCATCCCAGGTGTTGAAGGTTTAATCCACGTTTCCGAAATGAGCTGGTCACAAAACTTAAGAAACCCACAAGAATTCTTAAAAGTTGGTGATGAGATCGAAGCTGAAGTTTTAACTTTAGACAGAGACGAGCGCAAAATGAGCCTAGGTATTAAACAATTATCTAACGATCCATGGCAAGAAGTTGCTGCTAAATTCCCAGTTGGAAGCAAGCACAAAGCAACTGTTAAAAACATGACTAACTTCGGTGTTTTTGTGGAAATCGAAGAAGGTATTGATGGCTTAATCCACATCTCTGATTTATCTTGGTCTAAAAAAGTAAACCACCCTAACGAATTCACTAAAGTTGGTGATGTATTAGACGTTGTTGTTTTAGAACTTGATGTTGATAACCGTAAATTAAGCTTAGGTCACAAACAATTAGAAGAAAACCCTTGGGATACTTTCGAAACTATCTTCACTTTAGATTCGGTTCACCAAGGAACAGTTGTTAAAGTAACTGATAAAGGTGCTGTTATTGCTTTACCATATGGTGTAGAAGGTTTCGTACCAACTAAACACATGGTTAAAGAAGACGGTACTTCGGTTAAAGCAGAAGAAACTAACGATTTCAAAATCATCGAGTTTAACAAAGAAGCTAAACGCATCGTTGTTTCTCACGCTCGTATTTGGGAAGAAGTTAAAGCTGAAGCTGTAGCAGAAGAAAGAAATGCTAAGAAAAAAGAAGCTAAAGCTGCTGTAACTGCAGTTAAGAAAGTTAAAGATTCTGTGGAGAAATCTACTTTAGGAGATTTAGACGTATTGGCTCAATTGAAATCGCAATTAGAAGGCGAAGAAAGCAAAGCTAAAAAAGGCTAGCTCTTTTTAACTCATAAATTTAAAAGCTCTCGATGAAAATCGGGAGTTTTTTTTGTTTCAAGCCTTACTCTATGAAAAGCCTCACCCTATTTAAGTCAGTAGTTTTTGCTATTTAGCGGTAGTCCCTTTCCTGGAAGAGAGGGAAACGGTGGAAAATGGTTTTAACCAATTTTGCTTTCCAATGCTCAGAAATCACTTCCTTTAAGGATAGGGGTAGTAGACAGGAATTCTACTTCTAACTTTAATAGGGTAAGGTTTTTGAAACCGAAAGCAAGTACTATATCGGTAACTCCTGCCCCGCTGTTCGCTTAATCTTTTCCAAACCTGTAAGGTCTTTGAGACCTTATAACCTGAGCTCGATTAATAAATGAGGTAAAAAATTAGTCAATCAAAAGAAAAAATCTTATATTTAAGTGTCTTAAAACCAAATACTTAGATATAATTCTTTATGATTGACTACTCTAAAATTAGTGATATTTTTTGTCTTGTAGATGAGTTCTGCAAAGATTTCGATAAAACTACTAGCCCTTTTCTTCTGGGGAAGCCCTCAAAACGACCTGCGGTAATGTCTAAGAGCGAAATAATTTCTGTTTGCCTACTCTTTCATTTGAGTGGTTTCAGATGCTTTAAGCATTTCTATTTATTCTATCTTCAGAAACATATGCGATCAGAATTCCCAAATACAGTATCCTATAACCGGTTTGTTGAGCTCAGTCAAAGCGTGTTGATGCCAATGACAATCTTTTTGAAAACCTGTTGTCTGGGTCAGTGTACGGGTATCTCTTTTGTATATTCCACCCCAATCAGGGTTTGCAATAACAAACGAGTAAAAAGAAACAAGGTATTCAAGGGAATTGCAGAGGTTGGAAAATCTACAATGGGCTGGTTTTATGGCTTCAAGCTGCACATTGTGATCAATGATAAAGGAGAAATCTTGAACTTTGCCATTACCCAGGCAAATGTTGATGATAGGCAGCCCCTGAAAAATGAAAATTTCTTGAAAGCCATATTTGGTAAGCTTTTCGCGGATAAAGGCTACATATCAGAACAGCTTACTAAAATACTATTTGTCAGCGACATACACCTAATAACAAGTATTAGAAACAATATGAAAAATAGTCTTATGACCATGAACGACAAGATAATGCTTCGTAAAAGATCAGTGATTGAAACTGTTAACGACGAGCTAAAAAACATATGTCAGGTAGAACATTCTAGGCACAGGTCTTTTACCAATTTCATTTCCAATATGATTGCAGCATTGATAGCATATTCATTTTTCCCTAAAAAACCATCAATCAACTATCAAACATCATCATCAAACCAGATTTTTGCATTTAAATTAATCGAATTCAGGTTTATAGGTTTAATAAAAAGGATTTCACTCCCATCGGGTTTAGGTAAAACCGGTACTTCGTTATCCCAAACCTTTACTTTCATCCATTTAGAATTATTACTTTTGAAAAAGGAAACCATTCTATTATGAAGAAGATCATCTTTTTGTTTTTATCATTTGCTTTTTGCCACAATCTTTCTGCCCAGGAAGTAAACATCATTCCACAGCCTGTAAGTATTAAAACTGGCTTAAGCACAGAAAAATCAATTACAATAAATGCAAATACACAAATCGTTGTACTTGATTCTGCTATGGTCAATTCTGCAAATTTTCTAAATGATTATCTTCAAAATTATTATAACCTTACGTTAAATATCACCAAAGTCATCCCTACAAAAAATTTTATTAGCTTAATCTTAAACACAAGAATAAGCGACTTCGATGATTCTTATGTTCTAAGTACTACTGCTAATGGGGTTTCTATTGCTGGTACTTCAGAACCTGGCGTTTTTTACGGCATACAGTCATTCATTCAATTGCTACCAACACAGAGCGCCGAAACCTTAACTATACCATTAATCAATATAATTGACCATCCACGTTTCGATTACCGCGGAATGCATTTGGATGTTAGTCGCCATTTTTTTGATGTAGACTTTGTAAAACAATACATCGATTACTTAGCATTGCACAAAATGAATTATTTCCATTGGCACTTGACAGATGACCACGGCTGGAGAATCGAGATTAAAAAGTACCCGAAGCTCACCGAAATTGGTGCCTGGCGAAAAGGCAGCATTATTGGCTTATGGCCAGGAAAAGGTAATGAAAACATTAAATATCAGGTTTTGCCAACAGCAATTAATATCACTCCGAAAGATGCCCTGATCAACACTGATGGAATTAAACATGGTGGCTTTTACACACAAGAACAAATAAAAGACGTAGTTGAATACGCGGCGAAACGCTACATCACTATCATCCCTGAAATCGAAATGCCAGCACACAGTATGGCAGTTCTTGCCGCATACCCCGAATTAGGAACCGAACCGGATAAAAAATATACCGTTGCCGAAACATGGGGAATGATGAATAAATACAATAACGTTTTGCAAGCTTCAGATACAACATTCAAGTTTTTTGAAAATGTGTTAGCAGAGGTAATGGATTTATTCCCATCGCAATACATTCACATTGGTGGCGATGAAGCCTCTAAAGTTTGGTGGAAACAATCTCTTGTTTCTCAACAAATTATGAAAGCAAATATTTTAAAGACGGAAAGTGAATTACAAAGTTACTTCATCCGCAGGATTGAGAAATTTTTAAATAGCAAAGGCAAAACCATCATTGGCTGGAATGAAATTTTGCAAGGTGGCTTAGCACCAAATGCAGTAGTAATGAGTTGGCAAGGTGAAAAAGGCGGCATTGAAGCAGCGAAACAAAACCACAAAGCCATCATGACCCCAGAAAATAAAATGTATTTTAACCATGCGCAGTTTGTTAAAGAAGATAGCTTAACAGCTGGTAAACCTTCACTTTTGGCTGACGTCTACCACTATGAGCCTATTCCTGCAGAACTTGATGCAGAGCAGGCGAAATACATCTGGGGTGGCCAAGGCTGTTTATGGACTGAGTACATTACCAGTCCGGGAAAAGTTCAGTATCAGTTATTTCCCAGATTAGATGCTTTGAGCGAAATCTTATGGAGCCCAAAAGAGAAGAAGAATTACGCTGATTTTAAAAAACGTTTGAAAATACAATTTAAACGATACGATTTGATGGGAATAAAATATTCAAAAAAGTATCTTGAAAATTGATTATCTAACATTACACTCCATAAATAACTGTTTTTAACTTCAATAGAGTTCCTTCTAATAATTATTCCAATCTTTGCCTCAAAATTAAACTATGCGTAAAGTCTTTGCAGTCATTTGCACCTTGATTACTCTATTTGTACTTAAAGAAACGATAAATATTTTCATTACCGATGAGACAGATATTGTTAAACAGCGAAGCATATTTATCGTAATTTCCTTGAGTATTTCAATCCCTATGGTGATTTTAACATTTTGGCTTTGGAAACCTAAAAATAATCAGAAACAGGATTAATCGATAAACTTCTGCCTTAGTTCTGCTGTGGGTAGCCAGCAACTCTCCTGCCTGCCCCACCATTTATAGCGGTTTTTGGCGATAATGTCGTAAAACCAATCACGAATGAATTTTGGAACCAGGATAAACACATATAGTATTGGCCATAAGCCGTTCAATTTTCTGGCTATCTTTAACGCAGCTGTTGATTTTGTATAAAGCTGACCATCTTCAAGGAGAATAATAGAATTAAGTTGACTTAGATCGACATTTAATTTGGGCAAGAAAGCCTTGGCGTATTCACCCTGCAAAGCGGTAAACTTAAACAGATTTTTCTTGTCACGTTCAATCGCAAACTGGACAGAAGCATTACAGAGGTTACAAACACCATCGAAAAAAATTATCCTCTCCATTCACAAATATAAAAACTTCAGCGCTTATTATATTTCGAATAAACACTTGCAAATGTAATTTAAGGTTAGGGAATTCAAATCACAGCCTATTTACTTGAATAGTAGATCAGTTGTGCTAATAAGATTCCAATTTTCCATATAAAATCAAAATCCAACAAATTAACAATCAAATACTTTAATAATTTGCAGGGGGAACTTTCAATTTTCTGCTTTCAACTTTCTACTTTTTCCCTATATTTGCCCAATCCTTCTTCAATGCAAAAGAAAACAATTCTTGACGGACAAAAAATTCAGATTACAATTAAGAGGCTTTGCCATCAATTAATTGAAAACCATGACGATTTCGCAAATACCGTTTTGATTGGCATCCAGCCGCGCGGGATTTTTCTTGCCGATCGCATTCATCAAGATCTCGAGACCATCTTAAAGAACAAGAAAATTTTAAAGGGAAACCTCGACATTACTTTCTTTAGGGATGATTTTAGGCGCAAAGACGGATTGGTAACTGCAAGTAGCAATTCCATTGATTTCATTATTGAAGGGAAAAAAGTTATCCTTATTGATGATGTTCTTTGGACTGGCAGAACCATTAGAGCTGCGCTTGATGCCTTGCTCGCTTATGGACGCCCGGAGAAAGTAGAACTATTGGTACTTATTGATCGTAGGTTTAGCAGACATTTACCTATCGAACCTGATTACATTGGCCATCAGGTAGATAGCTTAAACTCGCAGCAAGTGAAGGTAACTTGGGCAAGTGAAGGAAGTGAAGATAAAGTGATTTTATTATCCGAAAAACAATAATATAAAAATGGCAGCCGACAAACTATCAACCCGACATCTTTTAGGCATTAAAGATATTAACCGGAATGATATCGAATTGATTTTCGAAACTGCAGATAATTTTAAAGATGTAATTAATAGGCCAATCAAAAAGGTTCCTTCACTTCGTGATATTACCATCGCCAATATTTTCTTTGAAAACTCAACCCGTACCAAACTTTCTTTCGAATTAGCTGAAAAAAGGTTATCAGCAGATGTGGTTAATTTCGCCGCATCGTCTTCATCGGTGAGCAAAGGAGAAACCTTAATTGATACGGTGAACAACATTTTATCCATGAAGGTCGACATGGTGGTAATGCGTCATCCCTATGCAGGAGCAGGTCAGTTTTTGAGCAAACACGTTAAAGCGCAAATTGTAAATGCCGGAGACGGTGCTCACGAACACCCAACCCAAGCTTTACTCGACGCTTTCTCCATCCGCCAGAAATTAGGCGATGTGACTGGAAAGAAAGTGGTTATTGTTGGGGATATTTTGCACTCTCGGGTAGCAATCTCAAATATTCTCTGCCTACAGCGTTTAGGTGCAGAAGTGATGGTTTGCGGACCAACCACGTTAATTCCAAAACACATTCATCAACTTGGAGTGAAAGTTGAACATAACTTAATTAAAGCGCTGAATTGGTGCGATGTAGCAAATATGCTTCGCATTCAATTGGAGCGTCAGGATATTAAATATTTTCCGTCTTTAAGAGAATACGCCATGATGTATGGCCTTAATAAACAGATTCTCGATAACCTCGATAGGGAAATCATTATCATGCACCCAGGTCCGATTAATCGTGGTGTGGAGATTACAAGTGATGTTGCCGACAGCAAGCAATCTATCATTTTAGAGCAGGTAGAAAATGGTGTGGCCGTTAGAATGGCTGTACTTTATTTACTGGCAAGCCAAGGGTAAATTAGTTTACTAGTCATTGGTTCGTTAGCCATTGGTTACTAGCGGGCGACACATTCTGGCAAGTTAAACTTTGACTGATAGTTAACCTATTACCCAATCAATTGCTTAGATAATTTTGGCTCATTTCACCAATGAACTAATTACTATTGAACTACTCAACCACTCTAATTTTCAACATTCAACTTTCTTCTATACCAATTTTGAAAACCCTTCGTTTACTTGTGTTATTAACAGATGTTAATTACTTATGTTGATAAACCATGATACTATTTCTAATTTAGTACCAACCATATTTGAAACCGATGCAGAAAAAATACTTACTAATTCCGCTATTCATGGCAGGAAGTTTTATCACTTATGCGCAAGTTAGTGCAGTGCAAAACCTCAATAAAAACTACCAGACTGGCTTAGAATTATTAGACAAAGAAAAATATACCGCTGCTGCACAGCAGTTTAAACTTGTTGAACAAAAAAGCTATAAACCGTCTACACAAACCGAAAGCAATGCCGAACTATCTCTACTTAAAGAGAATGCAAAGTTTTATGCAGCAGTTTGTGCGTTAGAACTAACTAACAGTGATGCAGAAAGTTTATTCCAGGCTTTTATCCGTGATTATCCTTTAAATCCAAATACCAAACTGGCCTATTTTTATGTAGGAAAAACTTATTTTGGTCAAAAAAATTATAAAAAGGCACTAGAATGGTTCGAAAAAACTGATCCGTCTACCCTATCAGCCAAACAACGTAACGAATATCAATTTAAACAGGGTTACGCATATTTTGAGTTGCAAGACTATGAAAAAGCAGAACCACTATTTGAGAAAGTAAAGAAAGAGGAAGGCGATTTCCAAGAAAGTGCAACTTATTATTTTGCTTATATCAACTACTTAAATAAAGAATACAAAACGGCATTAGCTAATTTTGAAAAGCTAAAAGGATCCCCAACCTATGAAGCAAGTTATCCATATTACATCACTTCGATGTATTACCTGGACGAACGCTACGATGATGTAATTAGCTATGCACTAGAATCTATTCAAAAAACCAAACAACAGTTCGAACCTGAAATGTTGAGTTTAGTTGCCGCTTCTTACTTTGCGAAATCGGAATTTAAGAACGCTGAAAAGTATTTTTTAGAGTTTTATGCTAAAGATAAAAGCGAAACCAAAAACAACTTATTCATTTACCAATATGGATATTCGTTGTTCCAGAATAATAAGTATAAAGAATCTGTTGCCATTTTAGAAAAACTAAACAACGATGACATTTATCTCCAAAATGGAATGCATACTTTGGGTAAGGCATTTATCCAATTGGGCAACAAACAAAAAGCGCAAAGTGCATTTTTCAGAGCTTCACGTTTAGATTTTGATAAAACCATTCAAGAAGAAGCCTGGTTAAGTTATGCCAAGTTAAGCTACGAGTTAGATTTCCATCAACAAGCTTTAGAAGCAACACAAGGATTTTTGAAAACTTTTCCAAAATCTCGTAAAATTAACGAAGCCAAAACGCTATTAGGAGAAGTACTTTTAACCACTAAAAACTATCAGGCGGCAGTTGATATTTTGGAACCGATTCCGGATAAAACCCTTGAGGCTAAAGAAGCCTATCAAAAGGTTACTTATTTCCGTGGTTTAGAATTTTATAATGAAAGAGCATTTCCGAATGCCTTATCAATGTTTTTACGTTCTGATAAATTTGCGGAAGACAATGAGATCCACGCTTTAAATACTTATTGGAAAGCCGAAGCCATGTACGAATTGCGGAAATATGGCGAAGCCGTTTCTACGTTCGAAAAGTTTTTGAAAATGCCTGATGCCGATAAAACCGGCGTTTATAATTTTGCCAATTATGCCCTCGCCTATTCTGCATTTGAGGATGAGAAATATGCCAAGGCAGCAACCTATTTCGAGAAATTTCTTCAGGGAAATGATAAAGATCAAAAGACCATTGATGATGCAACTATTCGTTTGGCCGATTCTTATTTCGTAAATAAAACTTACGGAAACGCGATGACCAATTATAACAGAATCATTGACAGGCATACTACATCTGAAGATTACGCCACTTTTCAAAAAGGAATGATCCAGGGTTTGGAAAACCAATACGATGCGAAAATTGCGACCATGCAAACCTTGTTGTCAAAATTCCCCAACTCTAATTACGCAGATGATGCAGGTTTTGAAACAGCTTACACTTATTTTAACAAAGGCGATTTTGATAAGTCAAAATCTGATCTGGTTGCTTTGGTGGCAAAATACCCACGTAGCAGTTATGTCCCAAAAGCATTAGTGACTATTGGATTGGTTCAATACAACCAGGATCAGGATGATGTAGCTTTAGAATCCTTCAAAAAAGTAATCCGCGATTATCCCACGTCTGAAGAGGCTAAACAATCGATGGAATCTATTAAAAACATTTATGTAGATAAAGGTGATGCAAATGGATTTATCCAATATGCCAACACCACTCCACTAGGCAACTATTCAAATAATGAGCAAGACAATATCATATTTGCGGCGGCGAATAACCTTTACTTAAAGGGCGATGCCAACGGCGCTTTCCAGGCGGTCAATGCTTATTTTGATAAATTCCCTAAAGCTAACCACGAAAAAGAAGCGAAATTTATCAGAGCTGAATCTTTAGTTAAACTAGGCCGCCCTGATGAAGCAATACCTGATTATGAATTTATATTAAATGATTGGACAAGCGACTATACCGAAAGATCACTAGTGAGTATTTCTCAATTGTTCCTCAACCAGAAAAAATATAATGAAGCAATTGTTTATTTGAAACGATTAGAAACTACAACAGATTACAAAGCACATTACAGTTTTGCCATCAACAACTTATTAAAAGCATATACAGCTTTAAATATGCCTGATGATATGTTGAAATACGCTAAGCTGACCAACGAATCTGAAAAAGCTTCGGAAGAAGAAAAGAATAGTTCTGGATTGTTTTCTGGTAAAGCTTATATGCTAAAAGGAGATACTACAACGGCGGTTAAAGAATTCAAAAACGTTGTGGCTAAAACCAAGACGGCTGCTGCTGCCGAGGCAAAATACAACCTTGCACTTATCGAATACAACAAAGGCGATTTCAAAACATCAACTAAAACATGTTTTGATATTGTGAACAACATGGCTTCACATGATTATTGGGTAGCTAAAGCCTTTATCTTGTTATCTGACAATTATGTTGCCCTGAAAGACAACTTGCAAGCAAAAAGTACACTTCTAAGTATAATTGATAATTACGAAGGAAAGGATGATATCATTCCGACAGCCAAAGAGAAACTAGAAAAACTAAACCAGAAGAAGTAGAATTATGAAGTCGATTAAATATATATATAGTTTGCTGTTTTTTGCTGCTGCTGGTTTAACAACTGCCCAGGCACAGGAGAAGAAAGCTGAAGAAAAGGCCGTAGTGAGTGAGGAGATTGAAGTTGTTCGCCCTTACAAACCTATTTTGGCTGAAGCCGTTAAACTGAGAAGAAGTCCGAATTTGGATGACGTAAAAACTTATAAAGCGAAATTAAATTACAGCGTAACAGACAAAAAGTTAGAGCTAAACAGTGATATTCAAAAATTACAAGCGCAGCAGCTTGCAGAAGAGAAAGCAAGTATCTTAGTAAATAATTATGTGAAAGGCGCATTTGGTTCACTTTCTACATTATTAGGTGAAGCTTACTTTAATACGGGAAAAGATGAAGGTTTACAGCTTGGCGGTTATTTTAAACATTTTAGCCAGGAAGGTAAAATAAATAAACAAAACAGTAGTCAACAACAATTAAGCATTTTTGGCCGTAGTATTTTAGAGGAAAATACAGTAAGTGGACGTTTAAATTTTGAAAGAAATGGCACCTACTTTTACGGCTTGGATAATGCAAACCCAACCTTAAATCCAAACCCTGAGAAACAAGCTTTGACGCTTTTAGAATTAGAGGGTGAGTTGGTTAAAAACTTCACCGAAGATGAGGACGCATTGAGTTATGCGGTGAAAGCTAATGCTTATTTATGGAATGACCGTTTTAACGCTAAAGAAAGTTATCTTTCATTAAATGGATACCTAAACAAAAGAATCAGTTCATTTAATTTAGGTTTGGCAGTATCTACAGAGTTTGGGAACACCAAAGATGCGCTAACAAGCGTGGGAAATAACTTACTTCGCTTAAATCCATATATCCGTTTGCAGGTTAAAGGAGCAAAAGTTACGGCAGGAATAAATTTCGTTCAGGAATTCGGTGCATTCAGCAGTTCAAGAATTTTCCCAGCAGTAACTGCTGATTTCACCCTCATACCTGATTATCTGCAGGTTTTTGGAGAAGTTAAGGGTGATGTAAACAGAAACTCAATGAAGGGCTTAACAGATGAAAATCCGTGGCTAAATAGCAATATCTTGATTAAAAATACGGTTGAAAAGTTAAGTATTAGTGCGGGTATTAAAGGAACTGGTGGACCAGGCTTTGGCTACAAAGCCCGTTTTTACATGAAGCAGTTTGACGATCTTCCTTTATTCATTAATAACTTCGATAATTTTAACAAGTTTGATGTGATTTATGATTTTGGCAAATCCAAACTGACTGGCTTAGAAGGTGAAATCTCAATACAGGTAAGTGATGCATTAAAGTGGACTGGGAAGTTGAATATTGATGATTGGAAGCCTGCTCAAGAAACTTATTCGTGGTTTAAACCAGGATTAAAGGTTAGCTCAAACTTCGTTTATACTTATAATAAAAAGCTGAGCTTTAATGCAGCTGTGGTAATGCAAGATGATGTAAAAGCGAAAGTTAATGTTCAACAACCGGTAAATCCACTACAGTATTTGGTGCCAAACACCAGCATCGAACGGATAGAAACAGTTAAAGGATTTGTAGATTTGGGCATCGGCGCAGATTATCGCATCAACAACAAATTTTCTGTTTTTGCAAAAGCCAATAACCTGTTAAATTCTAAATACAACCGCTTTTTATATTATCAGGTTAACGGGTTAAATGTTTTCGGCGGACTAACCTATTCATTTTAAATACATTAAATTAATTATTGCGTAGGTTTAGAAAAAACGCTTAATTTTACCGGAATGGATATCTTATCATACCTTTTGGAACTTTTGCAACAGCGCAAAGAAGTTGGCATTACCGGCTTGGGCACCTTCTATAAAAAGAAGTTTCCAGGCAGGTACGATAAGGAAAAACAATCGTTTTTGCCACCCAGTTATGCCCTGGCGTTTACGTCTGATGTAGAAAATGATGACGCCCTAACCAATTTTATTGCTTCTGAAAGAAATATTTCTGTCGAAAGTTCATCTTATTACATTTCACAGTTTGTAGATGAAGTGAACCAAAAACTAGAAGTGGAACATGAGGCTGATCTTCAAAATTTGGGTCGATTATATTTCACTGAGCACGAAGGCTTGAGCTTCGATGCGGCTAAAAATATAAACTACGGATCAGAATTTTATGGTCTACCCGCATTGCCTGAAATCATTTCAGATCAGCAGCAAACAGATGCCACTGAAAAAGATGATGAGGTATATGATGAAATAGCTGAAGCACCAAACGCACCTATTCAGCCTAAAGAAACAGCGCATATACATCCTATTATTGAAAATGTAAAATTGGATGAAGTAGAAGATGATTTGCGCAATACTTTAAAACACACTACAAAATCAGGCGAAGAAGTTACTGATGCGCCAAATTTTATAAAAGAACAACATACTGAACATCCAAACAGATTTGGCCATACTCCGGAAGATGAGGAGGCAGTAAGGGCTTTGACACACGAGGAAATCGAGGTGCCAGAAAGTATTGTTCAACAACATGAAGAACATCCAAACCGTTTCGGGCACACGCCAGAAAGCGAAGCGGAAAAAACTTATATTAATCTGGAAGATGAAACTCCAGAAGATGAACCTGTAATTGCAGCGCCTGAGTTTATTAAAGAGCAACATGCCGAGCATCCAAACCGATTTGGCCACGATCCGATTGTTCAAGAAACCTTCGAGGAAGAAAAAAGACCTATTTGGCCAAAAACACTCCTCATCATTCTGGGAATTCTTTTGATTGGAGTGATCATTTATTTTATCAAACCAGATTTGTTTAAGCAGCAGGCTGCGTTACAAACTACCACACCTGCAGTTTTGCCAGATTCTCCAAAAACAGAAATAGATACTGCAAAGGCAAAACAAGATTCGATAGCTAAAACAGATAGTACTTTAAAAGCGAATCAAATTGCTACGCCAAAAGTTGATTCTGCAACGCTGAAAAAAGTTAGTCCAACTCCATCTAATGCTCCTTTGGGTACAGAGAAATCAATGTTTCATGTAATAGCAGTTTCTTACGAAACAGAAGCAGCAGCATTAAGATACATTGAAAAAGTAAAAAAAATTGGCCTGAATGCGACTATTGCAAAAATGGAAGGCAGGAGAAAAAAGGTGAGTATTGCAAGTTTCCCCACTAAAGAAGAGGCAGAAAAGCAAAAAGAAATTCTACAAAAACGATTAAAAGGAACAGGATTTTACGTTAAAGAAATAAAAAACAACACACAACCATAATGATAACTTTATTAATTCAAGACACCACACAAGCACTTCAAGATACAGCGAATGCAGTTAACCAGGCACTAACTCAACCAGAGCCAGAATTACATTTCATTGATCTGCTTTTTAAAGGTGGATGGGTGATGCTACCTTTGGCATTATTAGCCTTTTTAGCCTTAATCATATTCGTTGAACGTTATTTAACCATCAAAAAGGCCACGAAAGATGAGTCGAATTTGATGGGACAAATCAGATCATATATTCAATCTGGAAATTTAGATGGAGCAATGTCACTGTTAAGAAATAACAACTCCCCTCTTAGTCGCATGTTGCAAAAAGGCTTAAAACGCATTGGCCGCCCCATTAAAGAAATTGAAGGTGCTATTGAAAATGTTGGTAAACTTGAGGTTGCTAAACTGGAGAAAAATATCAGTATTCTAGGTATTGTTGCAGGTATCGCTCCAATGTTGGGTTTCGTAGGTACCATCGTTGGGGTAATTACAATTTTCCATCAGGTATCCATTAAAGGTGCTATTGAAATTGGAACTATTTCTGGTGGTTTATATACGAAAATGATCACTTCAGCAACAGGTTTAATCATTGGTATTATCGCATACGTACTTTACCATATTCTAAATATCATGGTAGAAAAAATCATCCTAAAAATGGAAACGGATGCAATTGACTTTATTGATTTATTAGAAGAGCCAGGTAAATAATGAACTTACGTAAAAGAACAAAAGGGTCAGTAGAAGTACACACTTCAGCGTTGAACGATATTATGTTCTTCCTGATGCTGTTCTTCTTATTGGCATCTGCAGTGGTTAATCCAACTGTAGTAAAACTGTTGTTGCCGCAATCGTCAAGCGGGCAGCAATCTACTGCTAAAAAAGCAGTTACAGTTACTATAGACGAAAATTTAAAATATTCCGTTGATAAGAAACCAGTGACAATGGAGCAATTGGAGCCAACTTTAGCCGCTTACCAAAAACTGGCTCCAGATATGACCATCCTTTTGTATGTATCTCGTAATGTTACTTATCAAGATGGTTTTGTTGTTAATGATATCGCAAATAAGTTAAAATTGAAGCTTGTTGTGGCTGTTGAGCCGAAAAAATAATGGATTACAAAGCACAAAATATAAATAACGAAGAAAACAATTATCCGAAGGCGATTGCCATTTCGAGCGGGATAATGGGCTTTTTATTATTGATTAGTTTTTTTATTGTAATCAATTCTTTTCAACCGCCTGAAGATTTAGGCATGGGTGGTATGGTGGTTAACTATGGCACCTCTGCCGAGGGGATGGGCGATGACTATACCAGCATAGAGGAGCCTTCTGCAGATCCAAATGCAAATGGAAAAGCACCTGATAAGGTAACCCCCGAAGAAAAAGTTACTCCTACAACAACTACAGAAAATTCTGACAAGGAAGTTCAGACTCAGAATACGGAAGATGCGATTGCGGTAAATACAAAACCTACAAAAGCCACAAATACCGCACCGACCACCGTTACGGAAGATAAACCTTCGAAACCTGTAATCAATCAAAATGCACTTTATAAGGGCAAAAAAAATACCGGCCAGGGTCAGGGAGATGGAACCGGCAGTACAGCTGGTAACCAGGGATCGGTTAACGGTGATCCCTTAGCACCGAATTATGGTGAAGGAGGATCTGGTTATGGAAATAAGCCCATTGAGCTTCGACGTTTTTCTAACCTGGTAATTCCGAAAGATGATGGACAAGTTAGAGGGCGAATTGCCATTAGAATATATTTTAATAAATCTGGAAGAATTACTGATGCCAGGCAAGAACTGAAAGGCTCTACTATAACTGATAGAGAATTGGTTGAGAAATGTGTTCAAGCGGTAAAAAACTCTTCTTTAACAAGCTCTGGGGTGGGTGGAGATAACCAAACCGGAGTGGTAGTTTTCAACTTTAAGGTTAACTAAAACATCTATTATTATAATTCAGCATCTGAGGTGAATTACCAGCAAACGCTTGACTATTTATATCGCAAACTTCCAATGTTTACACGTGTGGGGGCTTCTGCTTTTAAAAAAGACCTCACTAATACCATTATATTCTGTAATGCTCTTGATAATCCCCAGGATAAATTCAATAGTATACATGTTGCCGGTACAAATGGAAAAGGTTCCACCTCGCATATGCTTGCGGCAATTTTACAAGCCGAAGGTTATAAAACTGGTCTGTATACTTCTCCTCATTTAAAAGACTTTCGCGAGCGTATCCGTATTAACGGAAAAATGATTAGTAAAACGGAAGTGGTTTCCTTCGTAAAAAATCAACAAAAGTTGATAAACGAAGTAGAACCATCTTTTTTCGAAGTCACTGTTGCACTGGCTTTTGATCATTTTGCAAAACATAAAGTAGATATTGCGGTTATTGAAGTTGGTTTGGGGGGCAGGCTAGACTCAACCAACATCATTCAACCCGAACTTTCGGTTATTACCAACATCAGCATGGACCACACCAATATGCTGGGCAATACCATAGAAGAAATTGCTGGAGAAAAAGCTGGCATCATTAAAAAGAATACACCGGTAATTATCGGTGAAACGCAAGCTAAGTCGGCTTCGGTTTTCCAAAAGAAAGCAAAAGAAATGAATGCATCAATTGTTTTCGCCGATTCACAAATAAAAGTTAAGGATTTTAAGATCGTTAACACGAAATTATCGTTAAATATTGATCAAAATCATCAGATCAGATTTAAGAATTTGATAACAGATTTAACGGGCACTTATCAACAAAAGAATATTTTAACTGTTTTAAAAGCCGTTGAAATTCTGAATGTGTTATCTACTTTCAGGGTATCAGATAAAAGTATTTATAATGGATTAAAGCAAGTTAAGAAATTAACCGCATTACAGGGCCGTTGGCAAACTCTATCTAAAAATCCATTGGTTATTTGCGATACCGGCCACAACGAAGCTGGAATTGCTGAAGTGATAAAGAACATTAACCAAACATTATTCGAAAATTTACATATTGTTTTCGGCATGGTAAAAGACAAGGATATTTCAAAGGTGCTATCCATGATGCCAAAAAATGCAACCTATTACTTTTGCAAACCGGATCTGGAAAGAGCGATGAATGCTGCTGAACTTAAAGCGCAGGCACTAACTTATTCACTAATTGGAAATAATTATCCATCGGTTGTTCTGGCTAAGGAAACAGCTGTCAAAAATGCTAAAAAAAACGATTTGGTTTTTATTGGCGGTAGCACATTCGTTGTTGCCGAAGCGTTATAAAATCTTTACATAATCTTCAAAATTTCTTCATTTGAAAAGTGTTACTTTAGTCTTTTAACTAAAAACAGAATGAAGAAAATTTCTTATTTACTTATTTCCCTATCTATTTTTTCCATTACATCCGCAAATGCTCAGGCAAAAAAAGCCACGCCCAATACAGCTAAAGCTTTCCCAAGCGAAGTTGCTCGCCCAAAATTAGTGGTGGGTTTAGTCGTCGATCAAATGAGATGGGATTATTTATATCGCTTTTATAATCGCTATTCAAATGGCGGATTTAAGAGACTAATAAACGAAGGTTTTTCGGTTGAAAATACGCTGATTCCATACACGCCAACTTACACAGCTGTTGGTCATACCACCATTTACACTGGTTCAGTTCCAGCAGTTCATGGCATTATCGGTAATGATTGGTACGATTCAGAAACTAAGAAAAACGTGTATTGTACAGAAGATTCTACAGTTGTAACCGTTGGAAGCAACCCTTCTTCTGAAGGTAACATGTCACCTAAAAACATGCTTACCACAACCATAACTGATGAATTAAGATTAGCAACAAACTTTAAAGGAAAAGTTATAGGGATTTCTTTAAAAGATAGAGGTTCAATCCTACCAGCTGGTCATGCAGCAAATGCAGCTTATTGGTATCAGGGAAGCACTGGCAACTGGATTACAAGCAGTTATTATATGAAGGAGGTTCCGATGTGGATTGCTGACTATAATAAAATGAAGCTTGCAAATAAGTTCTATGCAAAAAATTGGGAAACACTATATCCAATTAACACCTACACAAACAGCACAGCTGATGAAAAAGCTTACGAAGGCAAAAACAATGTGTTTCCTCATCTCTTAACACAAAACATCGATAAAAACTTTGATGCTATTAGAAGTACGCCATACGGTAACACCATCACGTTAGACCTAGCAAAACTTGCAATTTTATCAGAAGATCTGGGACAAGATAATATTACTGATTTTCTTGCAGTAAGCTGTTCTTCAACAGATTATGTCGGTCATGCTTACGGACCAAATTCTGTGGAGCTTGAAGATACCTATTTACGTTTAGACAAAGATTTTGAAGATTTCTTCAATTATTTAGATAAAAAAGTGGGTAAAGGAAATTATACCCTATTTTTAAGTGCCGATCATGCGGTTGCACATGTTCCTGCCTTTATGAAAGAAAATAAACTGCCGGCAGGTATTGTAAGTGATAGAGATATTGTTTTTAAATTGAATGCTTTTTTAAATGAAAAATTCAAGGTTAACAATGTGGTTTTAAAATCAATGAATAATCAAATTCATTTCGATCACGATAAAACTGATAACGGAAATGTAAGTTTCGATGTGATTAAAGCTGCTTCAATCGAATTCCTGAAAAGATTAGAGGGATTTGCAAACGTAGTTGATGTGTCGAGAGTTTCCCTAGCAACGCTACCTGAAGTTCAAAAAAGAATGATCACAAATGGCTATAATGCTCGCAGAAGTGGCGATTTATACTATATTTTAAATCCAAACTGGTTTAATGGCAGCAGCACAGGTACTACTCACGGCAATTGGAACCCTTATGATGCGCATATTCCATTAGTGTTTATGGGCTGGGGAATTAAACCTGGGGCAACGAATAAAACACATTACATGACAGATATAGCACCGACCTTAGCTGCGTTGCTCCATATCCAAATGCCAAATGGTACCGTAGGTGAACCCATCACAGAAATTACCAATAAATAAACAACGAAGCCAACTAGATTTAGTTGGCTTCGTTGTTTATAAAGAGTATCAATACCATTATAAAAGCACCAAATTGCAAGGATTTGCTACATTTGTTCATCCAAATATAGTCTCAATAAGCATTGCAGAATTTCATTTTGTGAGATCTTAAATCCTATAGTATGCAACAAGTAGAAATATACAAGCCAAAAAATAAAATTCGTTTTGTCACTGCCGCTTCCCTTTTTGATGGTCATGATGCAACCATAAATATTATGCGTCGAATTTTGCAATCATCCGGAGCTGAAGTAATTCATCTTGGTCATAATCGCTCTGTTGATGAAGTGGTAAATTGTGCTATTCAAGAGGACGTTCAGGGAATTGCAATGACATCGTATCAAGGCGGGCATATCGAATATTTTAAATATATGTATGATTTGTTGCAGGAACGTGGATCTGGTCATATCAAGATATTTGCAGGCGGAGGTGGGGTAATCTTACCAACAGAAATCGAAGAACTGCAATCCTATGGAATCTCCAAAATCTATTCACCCGACGATGGAAGAAAGATGGGATTGCAGGGAATGATCAATGATATGTTGATCAAAACGGACTTTGTAACCAAGGCAGAAATCACAGATGAACTAACAACAATTCCGAATAAAGAAATCACGGCAATTGCTGGAGCAATAACAGTAGCCGAAAATGATCCCGAAGGGGCTCAGGAATTTGTTAACGAGTTAAAAAAATTATCGCTAAACAACAATGCTCCTATTCTCGGTATAACGGGAACGGGTGGTGCTGGAAAATCTTCGCTGGTAGATGAATTGGTGCGCAGGTTTTTGGTTGAAGTGCCTGAGAAAACCCTTGCCATTATTTCTGTCGATCCCTCGAAAAGGAAAACTGGTGGTGCCCTTCTTGGAGATCGTATCCGCATGAATGCAATCAATAATCCGAGAGTTTATATGAGGTCGCTTGCAACTCGACAAGCAAACCTTGCATTATCAAAAAATGTACAGGAAAGTATAGACATTTGCAGAGCTGCTGGTTACGACCTTATTATTGTAGAGACTTCTGGAATTGGCCAGTCTGATACGGAAATTACCGAACACTGTGATGTTTCTCTATATGTGATGACACCTGAATTTGGTGCAGCTACACAGCTCGAAAAAATCGACATGCTCGATTTTGCTGACCTCGTGGCTATCAATAAATTCGATAAGCGTGGCGCTTTAGATGCACTTCGCGATGTAAGAAAACAATATAAGCGCAATCACAACATTTTTGATGCGAAGGATGAAGAGATTCCCGTTTACGGAACCATGGCTTCGCAATTCAACGACCCTGGGATGAACAATCTATTTGTGGCATTGATGGACAAAATCAGAGTCAAAACAGGTACAGATTTCAAGGCAAAAATGGAACTCACTTCAGATCAGTCGGAGAAAATCTACATCATTCCACCTGATAGGATCCGCTATTTGGCTGAAATAGCAGAAGCAAGCCAAATGTATAATGAGTGGGTTGATAAACAGGTTGGTATAGCGAGAAAGATGTATCAGCTTAAAGGCGTAATCGATTTGGCTGGTGAAAATGAGTCTTTAGGACTGGGCAGCGGTTTAGCAAATGCTTACTCTTTTTTTGAAGAACAGTTAAACGGTGATTGTAAACGCTTATTGCGCCAATGGCCCGATACAAAACGAGCTTATAAAGAAGAGTATTTTATTTATAAAGTTCGTGATAAAGAAATTAGGCAACCGTTATTTTACGAGTCACTATCTAAATTACAAATCCCAAAGGTTTCACTTCCGCGTTATGAAGATTGGGGGGATGTGTTAAGATGGTTGTTAACAGAAAATCTTCCGGGAGAATTTCCTTATGCGGCAGGCGTATTTCCGCTTAAACGTGAAGGCGAAGACCCGACAAGAATGTTCGCCGGCGAGGGTGGCCCCGAACGGACCAACAAACGTTTTCACTATGTATCACTTGGACAACCAGCTCATCGCCTGTCTACAGCATTCGATTCCGTAACTTTATATGGTGAAGACCCTCACATTCGGCCAGATATTTATGGTAAAATTGGTAACTCAGGCGTAAGTATCGCAACCATAGATGATGCTAAAAAACTGTATTCAGGTTTCGACCTTTGTGCACCTTCTACATCGGTTTCGATGACAATCAATGGCCCAGCGCCCATGTTGTTAGGATTTTTCATGAACGCTGCGATAGATCAGCAATGTGAAAAATACATTATTGAAAGCGGTTTGGAAGCTCAAATAGAACAAAAAATCCAGGAGATTTATAAAAATCGGAATGCGGAAAGACCGATGTATAACAGCGACTTACCAACGGGTAACAATGGTCTTGGCTTAATGCTACTCGGTGTAACGGGTGATGAAGTATTGCCAGCAGACGTTTATTCAAAAATTAAGGCAAAGGCCATCAGCTCAGTCCGTGGAACTGTACAGGCAGATATCCTTAAAGAAGACCAGGCTCAAAACACTTGCATATTTTCTACCGAGTTTGCTTTGAGGATGATGGGCGACATCCAAAAATATTTTATCGATGAAAAGGTAAGGAATTTTTATTCCGTGTCAATTTCAGGTTATCATATTGCCGAGGCTGGAGCAAATCCAATTTCACAACTTGCTTTCACCTTAAGTAATGGTTTTACATTTGTTGAATATTATTTGAGTAGAGGCATGCATATCGATGAATTTGCGCCGAACTTATCTTTCTTTTTCTCTAATGGAATCGATCCGGAGTATGCGGTGATTGGTAGGGTAGCCAGACGAGTCTGGGCAAAAGCCATTAAAAACAAATATAAAGGAAACGATCGTTCACAGAAACTGAAATACCATATTCAAACATCAGGCAGATCATTACACGCACAGGAGATTGATTTTAATGATATCAGAACTACTCTGCAAGCACTCTATGCGATTTACGATAACTGCAATTCGCTCCACACTAATGCTTATGATGAAGCCATCACTACCCCTACCGAAGAATCGGTACGCCGAGCGATGGCAATCCAACTCATCATCAACCGAGAACTGGGCTTGGCAAAAAATGAAAACCCATTGCAGGGCGCTTTTATTATTGAAGAATTAACCGATTTGGTAGAAGATGCCGTGCTTCAGGAATTTAAGAGAATAAATGATCGTGGCGGCGTTTTAGGAGCCATGGAAACCATGTATCAACGTGGTAAAATCCAGGAAGAAAGCTTGTACTATGAAACCTTGAAACACACTGGAGAGTTTCCAATAGTTGGGGTAAATACTTTCTTAAATAAAAATGGTTCTCCTACTATTGTTCCTGGCGAAGTAATTAGAGCTACTGAAGAAGAAAAGCAGTATCAAATTTCGGCACTTCAAAAATTTCAGGATCGAAACGAGAATAAATCTTCGTCGATGCTTAGACATTTACAAAAATCAGCAATTTCAGGAGAGAATATTTTTGAGCAGCTGATGGAAGTATGTAAGGTTTGTTCGCTAGGTCAAATTAGCAATGCCCTTTATGAAGTAGGCGGCCAATACCGCAGAAACATGTAAAACAAAAAAGAGTTCTTCTTTAGGAAGAACCCTTTTAAAAATATATTTATATCATTTAGCCTGCAATCCAGGTAAACTTATAATCCATAGTTGGATTTTTCATACGCTCAGCAACACGTAACAAACGAGAAGGTAGAGCCATAATATAATCACGAGCCTTTTCACCCGCATCATTTAAATCACGCATCCCCTCTATTTTCCAATCTTCAATCAGCGATTGCATGATTTCAACGTAATCAACAGCCGTATAAACACCTAAACGTTGTGCCGCATCAGTAAAATGACCGAAAGTTTGTCCAATTTTTAAACCAACCTCACGTAAAAAGTGAGCGGGCATTACAATCTTCTTACGCATCATGTCTTCAAAGGCAATCATAGCTTCATTCGGATCAACCTCAAAAATACGATTCATGAAGTCTTTATAAGCCTTAGCATGTCTCGCCTCGTCAGAGGCAATGGTTCCACACATTTTAGATAGCAAAGTATCGCCATCTTTTTTAGCCAAAGATGCCACACGTCTATGTGAAATATTAGTAGCCAACTCCTGAAAAGAAGTATAAATAAAATTACGATAAGGGTCATGTCCTGTACCGATATCAAAACCATCTGCAATCAGATATTGAGTAGAAATCTCCATCTGGCGCATATCCACCCTGCCCGACAAATACAAATACTTATTTAACAAGTCACCATGACGATTTTCTTCAGCGGTCCAGTGTCTGTTCCATTTCATCCATCCGCCATCTTCTTTCATACTTGGCCCCTGAACCATGGCTAACCACGATTCATAGGTAGGTAAAGCTTCTTCGGTGATGGTATCACCAACTAAAACTGCTACTAAATCGTAAGATAAATCTTTGGCATTCTCCCTTAAAATCCTTATGTCCTGATAAAAGTTTTCACTCGTAGAATCAGGAAGAAAATCTGATGGTTGCCAATTGGTGTCAATTGGTTTAAGATAGGTTTCCATCATATCAAGCATATATTTTTCAATATGCACCATTACTTCCCTTCTTTTATCTGCAAAAAAACTCATTATACGTGTTTATATATTGTTGTGTCAAAGATAGCCAAATATTATGGCAAACTACAGGTTAATAACACATTTACAACGATTCAGTTTCAAAATCATTGGAAAAAGGTGCCTATAAGTTGTTTTTGGAAAAGAACAGGGCAGTTTCATTTGTTCTTCATCCCCACTGTTCCTTCAATCTTTTTGTTTTAGGGTATATTGGCTTTGAGCGGTAGCGGTATAAAGAGGATCTTCGCACCATTAGGTTTATCAAACTTAGGGTGGGTGTTTCATCTGTCGGGCCTGATTTCCCGCAGGTATTCAAATTAGTCCACCCAGCTATATCACCTATATGCCCTCCTATGGCTCAACAACTCCAGGCAGACCTGTGATTATGTAGCCATTAAACCAATAAAACGATAGTAGCATTCTTTAAAGACAGTTGCTCTCTGTTCCTTATTCATTATTCTTTTCTCCCCATGGATTACAGAAACGGTTATAAACGAGGAAACCCCATCAGCTGTTGCTGATGGGGTTCTCGTTAATGCCCTATTGGGCTTTAAGATTTGGCACCGACCTACTCTCCCACGTGTTACCGCAGTACCATCGGCTCTGGTGGGCTTAACTTCTCTGTTCGGAATGGGAAGAGGTGGACACCACCGATATAGGCACCTAAATGTTTTTAAATAAGTCTTGAGTTTTAAGTATTGGGTTTTACGTTTTTGAACGTACCACCCACAGCTTATCACCTACAACCTAAATGACATATTATTGAAAGAAGTTATCTTAGAAGAACAAACAACAGTCTGTTTGCTTTGAAAGCTTCGGATGATTAGTACTACTCGACTGTGCTGTCGCCAGCTTTACATCTGTAGCCTATCAACGTAGTAGTCTTCTACGGTCCTATATGGAATTCTCATCTCGTGGCTAGTTTCGCACTTAGATGCTTTCAGCGCTTATCTATTCCCAGCGTAGCTACTCTGCAATGCCCCTGGCGGAACAACAGATTCACTAGAGGCTAGTCCAACCCGGTCCTCTCGTACTAAGGTCAGCCCCACTCAAAATTCCTACGCCCACAACAGATAGGGACCGAACTGTCTCGCGACGTTCTGAACCCAGCTCGCGTGCCACTTTAATCGGCGAACAGCCGAACCCTTGGGACCTTCTCCAGCCCCAGGATGTGACGAGCCGACATCGAGGTGCCAAACCTCCCCGTCGATATGAGCTCTTGGGGGAGATCAGCCTGTTATCCCCAGCGTACCTTTTATCCTTTGAGCGATGGCCCTTCCATGCAGAACCACCGGATCACTATATCCGTCTTTCGACCCTGATCGACCTGTATGTCTCACAGTCAAGCAAGCTTATGCTATTGCACTCCGCGTACGGTTACCAAGCGTACTGAGCTTACCTTTGAAAGCCTCCGTTACCTTTTTGGAGGCGACCACCCCAGTCAAACTACCCATCAAACAATGTCTCCCGACAGGCGGGATTAGACACCGAATACAGAAAGGGTGGTATTTCAACGTTGGCTCCACGACGCCTAGCGACGCCGCTTCAAAGCCTCCCACCTATCCTACACATCCTGTATCCAATGTCAATGTTAAATTGTAGTGAAGGTGCATGGGGTCTTTCCGTCCCGTTGCGGGTACCCGGCGTCTTCACCGGGACCACAATTTCACCGAGCTCATGGCTGAGACAGCGCCCAGATCGTTACACCATTCGTGCAGGTCGGAACTTACCCGACAAGGAATTTCGCTACCTTAGGACCGTTATAGTTACGGCCGCCGTTTACTGGGGCTTCGATTCAATGCTTCTCCTTGCGGATGACATCCCCTCTTAACCTTCCAGCACCGGGCAGGTGTCAGGCCTTATACCTCATCTTTCGATTTTGCAAAGCCATGTGTTTTTGTTAAACAGTCGCCTGGGCCTTTTCACTGCGGCTGACATTGCTGCCAGCGCCCCTTCTCCCGAAGTTACAGGGCCATTTTGCCGAGTTCCTTAGCCATGATTCACTCGAGCACCTTAGAATCCTCTTCCCGGATACCTGTGTCGGTTTGCGGTACGGGTTTTTATAACCTGAAGCTTAGCGGTTTTTCTTGGAAGTCTGATTACCTGCGCTATCCACTCACCCGAAGGCTTGCGGTACTATCGACTTTCAGCTAGATCGGCGGATTTGCCTACCGTTCCATTACCTACTGTCTTTAACGATCTATTCCGTCAGATCGCGGCAGTGTCACTACTCCGTCCCCACATCGCAGTTATAAAAAGTACTGGAATATTAACCAGTTGTCCATCGAATTTCCCCTTCGGGTTCTCCTTAGGTCCCGACTGACCCTGATCCGATTAGCGTTGATCAGGAAACCTTATCCTTTCGGTGGGCGGGTTTCTCTCCCGCCTTATCGTTACTTATGCCTACATTTGCTTTTCTAGAAGCTCCAGCACCCATTACCAGATACCTTCGCTGCCGCTAGAATGCTCCCCTACCGATATATTTCAATCCCATAGCTTCGGTGTACAATTTAATGCCCGTTTATTATCCATGCCCGATCGCTCGACTAGTGAGCTGTTACGCACTCTTTAAATGAATGGCTGCTTCCAAGCCAACATCCTAGCTGTCTGTGCAATCGGACCTCGTTAGTTCAACTTAACTGTAACTTGGGGACCTTAGCTGATGGTCTGGGTTCTTTCCCTCTCGGCGCGTGACCTTAGCACCCCGCGCCTCACTGCAGATCATATTTCATAGCATTCGGAGTTTGTCTGGATTTGGTAGGATTTGACTCCCCCGCACCCAATCAGTAGCTCTACCTCTATGAAACTTAATATCCACGCTGTTCCTAAAAACATTTCGGGGAGTACGAGCTATTTCCCAGTTTGATTAGCCTTTCACCCCTACCCACAGATCATCCGGAAACTTTTCAACGTTTATCGGTTCGGTCCTCCAGTACGTGTTACCGCACCTTCAACCTGTCCATGGGTAGATCACAAGGTTTCGCGTCTACCCCCTCTGACTATACGCCCTGTTCAGACTCGCTTTCGCTTCGGATCCGTGCCTGAAGCACTTAACCTTGCCAGAGAGGAGTAACTCGTAGGCTCATTATGCAAAAGGCACGCCGTCACACCACTTGGATGCTCCGACCGCTTGTAAGTACACGGTTTCAGGTTCTATTTCACTCCCCTGTTCGGGGTTCTTTTCACCTTTCCCTCACGGTACTGGTTCACTATCGGTCTCTCAGGAGTATTTAGCCTTACCGGATGGTGCCGGCAGATTCCCACAAGGCGTCTCCGACCTCGCGGTACTCAGGATACTGCTAGACTAGCATTCTATACGTGTACCGGGCTATCACCGTGTATCGCTGGGCTTCCCATCCCATTCCACTTCTGTTTGCTAATGCCACGTTGCAGTCCTACAACCCCACCTATGCCGTAACATGGATGGTTTGGGCTCTTTCCCTTTCGCTCGCCACTACTCAGGAAATCATTGTTATTTTCTCTTCCTCTGCTTACTTAGATGTTTCAGTTCGGCAGGTTTGCTCATTATATGTGACTGGTCTTCAACCAGCCGGGTTGCCCCATTCGGAAATCTTCGGATCAATTCCTATTTGCAAATACCCGAAGCTTATCGCAGCTTATCACGTCCTTCATCGCCTCTGAGAGCCAAGGCATCCCCCGTGTACTCTTTATTACTTTCTTCTACTCATATGCCTTTTGCGCCATATGGTATGCTTTTTTTGCTCTTGTTATGATGTCTCATGCTTATCGGTCCCTTGCGGTTCCTTTAAGCGAGCACAAACACAACAGTCGCCTATTGTTGTTTGCTCTTCTTTTTTAACTTCTTCCAATATGTCAAAGAACTTTATTAAGGTACAGCGCTGAGGGTATAAAGGTTCAGGGTTTAATGTCCCCCGGACCAAGCCTATAGCCTATTCCTTATTAGTCAAAAACCGCGGTCTCGAACCGTTTCATATACCTTCCATATATGTGCCCCATGGCGTTTCTTTTTTCTTTCAGTCTGTCAATGATGACCACCGATCCCGGTGATGTATTTTCTTGATGTGGAGAATAACGGAGTCGAACCGTTGACCTCCTGCGTGCAAGGCAGGCGCTCTAGCCAGCTGAGCTAATCCCCCAGGATTATTAAAGTAGTCCCGTCCAGATTTGAACTGGAGACCCCTACATTATCAGTGTAGTGCTCTAACCAGGCTGAGCTACGGGACTGTGCTTTTCGGTTCGGCATTCTTCGCGGTTAGTATATTACCGCTACCGCTCCCTTTGCTTTACCTAGCTTTCGTTCCGATGGCCCTATCGTTGAGGACAACCGTCATTTCTTCTGGGTGTTTCTTCTTTTTTTCTCTTTTGAAATATCATGTTGCGCAGTGAGTAGTCAACTCCACTCCAGAAAGGAGGTATTCCAGCCGCACCTTCCGGTACGGCTACCTTGTTACGACTTAGCCCCAGTTATCGGTTTTACCCTAGGACGCTCCTTTCGGTTACATACTTTAGGTACCCCCAACTTCCATGGCTTGACGGGCGGTGTGTACAAGGCCCGGGAACGTATTCACCGCGTCATTGCTGATACGCGATTACTAGCGAATCCAACTTCATGGGGTCGAGTTGCAGACCCCAATCCGAACTGTGAATGGCTTTGTGAGATTCGCATCATATTGCTATGTAGCTGCCCTCTGTACCATCCATTGTAGCACGTGTGTAGCCCCGGACGTAAGGGCCATGATGACTTGACGTCGTCCCCTCCTTCCTCTCTGTTTGCACAGGCAGTCTGTTTAGAGTCCCCACCTTAACGTGCTGGCAACTAAACATAGGGGTTGCGCTCGTTGCGGGACTTAACCCAACACCTCACGGCACGAGCTGACGACAGCCATGCAGCACCTAGTTTCGTGTGATTGCTCACTGATCCATCTCTGGATCATTCACTAACTTTCAAGCCCGGGTAAGGTTCCTCGCGTATCATCGAATTAAACCACATGCTCCTCCGCTTGTGCGGGCCCCCGTCAATTCCTTTGAGTTTCACTCTTGCGAGCGTACTCCCCAGGTGGAACACTTAACGCTTTCGCTTAGCCGCTGACTGTGTATCGCCAACAGCGAGTGTTCATCGTTTAGGGCGTGGACTACCAGGGTATCTAATCCTGTTTGATCCCCACGCTTTCGTGCCTCAGCGTCAATAAGACCATAGTAAGCTGCCTTCGCAATCGGTGTTCTGAGACATATCTATGCATTTCACCGCTACTTGTCTCATTCCGCCTACCTCTAGTCCATTCAAGCCCATCAGTATCAAGGGCACTGCGATAGTTGAGCTACCGTCTTTCACCCCTGACTTAACAGGCCGCCTACGCACCCTTTAAACCCAATAAATCCGGATAACGCTTGGATCCTCCGTATTACCGCGGCTGCTGGCACGGAGTTAGCCGATCCTTATTCCTTCGGTACATTCAGCTAGATACACGTATCTAGGTTTATTCCCGAATAAAAGCAGTTTACAACCCATAGGGCAGTCTTCCTGCACGCGGCATGGCTGGTTCAGAGTTGCCTCCATTGACCAATATTCCTTACTGCTGCCTCCCGTAGGAGTCTGGTCCGTGTCTCAGTACCAGTGTGGGGGGCCATCCTCTCAGATCCCCTAGTCATCGTCGCCTTGGTGGGCCGTTACCCCGCCAACTAGCTAATGACACGCATGCCCATCTCCATCCCATAAATGTTTGATCATTGGATAATGCCATCCTGTGATTTTATGCGGTATTAATCCGGATTTCTCCGGGCTATCCCCCAGATGAAGGTAGGTTGCATACGCGTTACGCACCCGTGCGCCGGTCTCAAAGAAGCAAGCCTCTTCTACCCCTCGACTTGCATGTATTAGGCCTGCCGCTAGCGTTCATCCTGAGCCAGGATCAAACTCTCCATTGTAAAATGTGTTGTAAGATTCTGACCAGTTTTAACTATCGTTAAAAATAGTCTTCTTTTGTTTTGTCCGTTGGACATTGACTTTAAAATGTAATAAGGAACTCTGTACTTGAATTCGTACTTCATTACCCCACTACGCATCATTGACATCTCTTTTAAGAACTTATCGACTATCGCCTCACGGCATGTCTTTATATATCGTCTCGCTTCAGTTGGGCGTGAGTCTTGATCGTCTCTCCCCTGTTTCCGCTCGTCTCAATCTTTTTGTTTCCCGTCTTCCGCGACATCCGCCGCTCGACTTTTTCTAACCCTTCCTTTCGGTTGGGAGTGCAAAGGTAGAAAACTTTTTCGAACTTCCAAATAAAATAATTTTTATTTTTTCGTCCCCGTTTTCTTTCTGCTTTTCAATTCTCCGCTCTTTCAGGCGGCTTCCCGTTTCTTCCGAACCGGGCTGCAAAGGTAGCGATCTTTTTCTTTTCCGCAAATTTATTTTAAAGTAAATTTTTGGCCTTTTCCACTCTCATCTATCAACCAACCGGCTTTTCAATGCAACCGTTTCCTCCGAAGCGGGATGCAAAAGTAGAAAAAAATCCGCTCCCGGCAAATATTCAATCCCCTTTTTTCCATCCTTTACTGTAAACGCCTGTTTTTCAAGCCGAAAATTTTTAGGGAACGCCAAAACAAAAAGGGCGATCGAGTGTAGCCCCCCCGAGAAGCACACCTATAGGACACTTGATAAACTATTAGACTAGTGGAAATACTTTGCTAAATTCGATAACCGTTTGCACTGTTTATTTTTTTTGAACCATAGAAATAGAGAAAATACAGGTTTTTTTAAGGGATATAAGGTGTTACAGGCCTTATGGCAGTCATTGTGTTCTGACTTTAGTCCATGAGTTCTTAGTTTCAGGAACCATAGAGATATATAGGACATATAGACTGGATGGCGCTTTGCTGGTTAGCGACTAGGCCGGAGTGGTATCGTGATTTTTGGTTTGATGGATGAAATATGGTGACTTCTTGCAAACGTTGCGCCAGGTAAAGCCGATCAAAGTAGAAAAGCCCTCATTGCAGCAGGCAACGAAAGCACGAATTTCTAAAGAAATCGTTTTAAATAGAGAAAAGGATTAAAGTTCCAGGCAATTGGGAACAGCGCTTTCAAAAATGAATATGTAAAGGATATATTATAGGAATAGAACTAATGCGTATGTTAAAAATTGTTAACTATATATATGTAGTGGGTTGTATTGCATAGCTTAGCGGCGAATTGTTTTTATTGATGTTATCGTATTATTATTTATCTTTGCAGAATGTTTAAAGTTAAACACTTAATTATTTTAGTATTTGTTGCCGCATTGGGTATTGCGGGTTGTAAAAGTCGGTTTGAGAAATTGAGGGCGAGTAACGACGTTGCTAAAAAATATCAGGAGGCACTTCGTTTATATAATAAGAGAGATTATAGTAAAGCATTGGTACTTTTTGAAGATCTTTCGCAGAAATATCGTGGGCGTGCAGAAGCAGAAGATCTAAACTATTATTATGCTTATACTTTATATAGATTAAGCGATTATACAACTGCCAGATATCAGTTTAAAAGTTTTGCAGATACTTATCCCGCTAGTAAAAATGCTGAAGAGGCCCGCTATATGGGTGCTTATTGCTACTACTTGGAATCCCCTGCTTTTTCATTAGATCAAGAAAACACTTATAAAGCGATTGATGCATTGCAATTATTTATCAATTTGTACCCAACGAGTGATCGTGCCGCTGCTGCAGGTAAATACATTGCGACATTGCGTGGAAAATTGGAAGATAAGGCTTTTGAGAATGCCAAAATGTATCTGACTACTGGCCCAAGTAATGTTGATAATTACAGAGCTGCTGTTATCGCTTTAAAAAATGCGCAGCGAGATTATCCAGATATTAAGTATGCAGAAGAGATGGATTTTCTCATGATAAAAGCTCAGTATCTGTACGCAAAAAACAGCTACATTATTCGCCAGGAAGATCGTTATAATGAGGCCATAGAACTATATACAGAATTCACGGAGAACCATCCTGAAAGCAAATTTACTAAAGAAGCGAAGCAACTTAAACAAGATGTTGAGGATGGCATTGCTACTAGCAAACAAGAGCTGGCTTTATATGCGGCTGACCAAGAAAAATATAAGCAAATGTTGATTAGAACTGGTAGATTAAAAGATACCGTTTCTTTAAAACCAACTACTGCGGATAACACGAATATTAAAAATTAATTAATACATGAATACTAACAAACCTGCTGTACCGAACACTACAGTGACTAGAAACGTTCACGATTTAGATAAAACTACAGATAACTTATATGAATCTTTAGTGGTAATTGCCAAAAGAGCAAATCAGATTTCTAACAACGTTAAAGAAGAGCTTCACGGTAAATTGGCAGAATTTGCATCGAGCAACGATAACTTAGAAGAGATTTTTGAAAACCGTGAGCAAATTGAAATCAGCAAGCACTATGAGCGTATGCCAAAGCCTGTTTTGGTTGCAATTGATGAATTTTTAAACGAAAAAATTTATCACAGAAATCCTGCTAAAGAACAAAAATAATTAGCGAAGAGCAAGGAGCATAGCGCTTTCTTAAGCATGTTTAGTGCTCTAAGTCTAAGCTTTATGCCAAACAGTTCATGCTAAAAAATAAAAATATTATCCTTGGCGTTTGCGGTAGCATTGCAGCTTATAAGTCGGCCATTCTGGTCCGATTACTGGTTAAAGCTGGTGCAAACGTTAAGGTTATTCTCACCCCCGATGGCGCAAATTTCATTACGCCACTTACCCTTGCTACGCTTTCTAAAAACCCTGTTTATACCCGATACTTCGAAGAGGAAACTGGTGTTTGGAGCAATCATGTTGAACTTGGCTTGTGGGCTGATCTAATTATTATCGCACCTATTAGTGCGAATACGTTGGCAAAACTTGCTTCGGGCATTTGTGATAATTTGCTAACTGCCGTGTATCTTTCTGCAAAATGTGATGTTTACGTTGCACCTGCAATGGATTTAGATATGTGGAAACATGAAAGTACACAAACCAACATTTCAAAAATTTCTAGCTTTGGCAATACAGTTATTTCTCCTGGTAGTGGTGAATTAGCCAGTGGACTTTACGGTGAGGGAAGAATGGCGGAACCGGAGGAGATTATTTCTTTTCTTGATGAATCGATTAAAGCTTTTCAGCCTTTATATGGTAAAAGAGTAATGGTTACCGCCGGCCCAACTTATGAAGCTATTGACCCCGTTAGATTTATCGGAAACCATTCGTCGGGTAAAATGGGTTTTGCTTTGGCTGATGAGTTGGCAAACCTTGGTGCCGAGGTGACACTAGTTGCCGGACCAACCGCACAAGAATCATCAAAAGATTTAAAAAGAGTGGATGTAGTAAGTGCAGAAGAAATGCTGAACGCCTGTATGTCAATTTCTCCAGCTATGGATATCATAGTAATGTGTGCAGCTGTTGCTGATTATCGTCCAAAAATGGTTGCTAGCCAAAAGATTAAAAAGCGAGAATCTGACTTGAATTTAGAACTGGAAAAGACGGTTGATATTTTGGCGACTTTAGGAAATAATAAAAAAGACAATCAGATTTTAGTTGGATTTGCATTGGAAACCAATGATGAAGAAAACTATGCTAAAGGTAAGTTGGAAAAGAAAAATCTGGACTTGGTAGTTTTGAATTCACTAAACGATAAAGGTGCAGGATTTAAATCTGATACGAATAAAATTACTATTTTTAACAAAGCATTAGAGCGATCTGTTTACGAAATGAAATCGAAAACAGCTGTAGCTAAAGACATTTGTGCTGCTATTTTGAAAATTTCAACATGATAAAAAAAATTGTTTGGATATTGCTATTGATGGGTTTGGGGAAAGTGCAGGCACAAGAACTAAATGCGAGAGTAACAGTTTTGGCTCCTCAGGTTTCAAATATGAGTAAGCCCACGCTGGAAGCATTGCAAAGAACAATTCGTGATTTTTTAAACAATAATAAATTTAGTAGCGAAAGTTACAAACCGCAGGAACGAATTGATTGTAGCTTCGTAATCACAATTAACTCTTGGGACGGTGGGTCTGGATACATAGCCGAGGCACAAATTCAAAGCAGCAGACCGGTTTTCAACAGCTCGTATAACAGCACTTTATTGAACATGAGTGACAAGAATTTTGATTTCAGTTACAATGATGGTTCTACGATTGATTTTTCGGATCAGAATTATATTTCGAACATTAGTGCACTTCTATCCTATTATGCCTATACCATTATCGGATTAGATAAAGACAGCTTTTCAAAATTGGGCGGTAATAATTACTTCAAAAAAGCACAAAATATTATCAACCTTGCTCAAGCCTCTGGTAATACAGGATGGAAGGCGGCAGATGGTTTGCGTAACCGTTTTTGGTTTAATGAAAACGTACTTAATCCAGTTTTCAGCGAATTGAGAGCTTTTATTTATGCCTATCACTTAAATGGTTTAGATCAACTTACAGACAACGATAAAGGCCTAACACAAATTGTCTCTGCACTACCTGCTTTACAACAAATGGACAAACAGAAGTTGGGATCTATCTTTCCAAACGTTTATTTTGCTTCCAAGGCTGAAGAAGTAACCAATGTATTATCAAAGCTGAATACTCAAGAACGTATGAAGGCTTATAACATGCTTGCTGAAATAGATCCAGCAAATATTGGTAAATACGAAGGCTTGAAAAAAAATTAATACTGTTTCATCTTCCCAAATCTTTAGTTGAGTAATACTTGCCCATGCTTTGGTGCATATCAGTGGTGTGTTTTTGATTGAATTCTAACTAAAGATGCAACACTTTAAACTTTCCTGCGTCTTATGTCCAAGTGAGGCTTCTAGCTTTCCGGTTATTCCCCGATTTGAAAAATAAAATTCGTAAAATATTTTGAATATACGAATATCTTCGTACATTTGATTACGAAATAATTCGTAGAACGGTAACATATGGCGCATAGCAACATCAAACCCACAGAAGGCGAAATGGAAATTTTACAAGTACTTTGGCAAAAAGGTTTGGCTACAGTAAGAGAGGTGCATGAAGCTTTGAATAAAAAAGATTCTGGTTATACCACCACTTTGAAATTAATGCAAATTATGCATGAGAAAGGCCTGGTAGAAAGGGATACTAATCAAAAGACACACATCTACAAAGCTATTGTCAGTAAAGATAAAACTGAGAAACAAATGGTGAGCAAGATGATTGATAATGTATTTAATGGTTCGGCAGCTCGGTTAGTCATGCAGGCATTAGGTAACCACAGTGCTAGTTCCGATGAGATTGATGAAATTAAAAAATATTTAGATGGCCTTAAGTAAGGCAAAGTTGAAGGGGGACGATGTAGGGTTTAGATCCCTAAAATTTATCAGCGAAAAGATCAACAAGAAATAAAACCACCATTATGGAAACTTTATTACAACAATTTATCAAAGCATTTGGTTGGAGCATTTTAAATTCACTCTGGCAAAGCGCTCTTATTTACGGAGTGTTGTTTATCATCCTAGTAAGTATGCCAAAAATGGCTGCAAGATATAAACACAATTTGGCTTTCGGTTCTATCGTATTAATGTTCATCGGCTTTGTGTACAATTTCTTGAGCAAAATCACATTTAATACTCCAAAAGAAGCAATCAGTAGTAATGTTGAAAGAGTACAGCTTTACCAATATTTCAATAATCTCCCTCCCAGCGTTAGTAGCAAGGCAGAGCAATACTTCCCTATGGTTGCAGCTTTCTACATTATCGGAATCTTTTTACAACTTTTTGTAATTAGCAAAGGTTATCATCAGCTTGCTAAATTTAAGAAAGATAGCTTAAGTGCTATCCCTGTAAGTTGGAAAATAATATTTGACGAAGTTATCCTGAAACTTCAAATTAATAAAGCTGTCAGATTCCAGTTGTCATCAATTGTGAATGTTCCGTTAGTAATCGGCTATTTAAAGCCGGTAGTTTTATTTCCGGTGGCATTAGTGAATCAGTTGGATAATGATCAGGTTGAGGCTATTCTTATCCATGAATTATCCCATATCAGAAGAAATGACTACTTACTTAACCTAATTAAAACTGGAATTGAAACGTTGCTGTTTTACAATCCCTTTGTGTGGATGGCGGGGAGATTTATCCACATTGAACGCGAACATGCCTGCGATGACCTTGTTCTGAAATTAACTGGCAAGCCTCTAAATTATGCTCACGCGCTACTTAAGTTAGAGCTTTTAAAGGATAAAAGCAGTCCGGCATATGCTTTAGCAGCAACGGGAAAGACGCAAAATTTATATCAACGTATAAAACGAATCACGAATATGAAAACGAATTATTTAAATGTTAAACAGCAGATGGCAGCGCTAACTTTGGGAATTGCATGCTTATTTTCTATCGCATGGATTAATCCAGCAACAACGAAAAAGGTAAATAAAACCATGATTAGAAAACAAATGGTTGCTATCACTCATAATCAAGAAAATTTAAAAACTATTGTTTGCCTTGATACGACTAAAAAGCGCAAGATTAAAATAGTTATGATAGATGCCAATGGTAAAAAAACGGAATATAACTCCGTAAAAGAAATGCCGGACAGTTTAAGGAGAGATTTTTATAAGGATGAAGTTTTCTCAGGAAATACGGTTTTTAGAATGAACATTGATTCTGGACTTGGGTTTAAAGATTCATTGTTCCAAGCTAAAATTTATAAAAAATTCAATTCGCCAGAGGCACAAGCGAAATGGAAAAAATTTGGTGAAGATGTAGCAAAACAGTACAACTCGCCAGAGGCTCAGGCAAAATGGAAGAAATTCGGCGAAGATATCGCGAAAGAATATAATTCTCCAGAAGCACAAGCTAAATGGAGAAAGCTAAGTGAAGATATGATTGATAAAATGAACAATCCTGAGTTCAGGGCACAACTTGATCATGCTCGGATTAGAAGCTTAAAAGGGATTGATCATACTAAATTAGCTGAGCTAGCAAGAATTAATTCTGACTCATTGTTTACCAATATGAATAACAATATTGCATTTGGAATGGATGGAACATCCATTTATATGAATCAAAACTCAAATACTAATACTAATAAGGTCAGACAAACAAAAGAGTATAAAAGGTTGAAGCAAAAATTCGACAATGAAGTGAAAGAGCTTAAAGAAAAAATGGAAAAAGCGGAGCGTAAGGAAAGAAAAGAGAACTAAACCAAACATGGAAATATTAAACGGCGAAGATTATTCTTCGCCGTTTTTGTTTTTAGGCATTTGTTAAATAACTTTTTTTAATTTCGTACTCTGTATGCTACAAAAACTTTCTATTCGTAATTACGCATTAATCGATAGTTTGGATATCGAATTTGATAAAGGTTTAAATATTATCACTGGTGAAACAGGTGCTGGTAAATCGATCATTCTAGGTGCGCTGTCATTGATACTGGGTCAGCGGGCAGAGAGCAAATACTTTTTTAACCAAGATAAAAAATGCGTTATTGAAGGTGTTTTTGCATTGGCTGATGAACATTTAAGAGAAATTTTTGAAGAAAACGACTTAGACTTTTCAAACGAGAGCATTTTAAGAAGAGAGATTTCGATTGATGGAAAAACAAGATCGTTTATAAACGATACGCCGGTTAACCTATCCATTCTGAAGCAAATTGGCGAAAAGTTAATCGATATCCATTCACAACATGCCACGCAAGAGATTAATGATACCGATTTTCAATTGCTTATTGTAGATTCTTTGGCTAATCATAAAGCTCTATTATTTGAATACCGAAACGGTTTTAAAAAATTAAAGCAAGACAGCAGCCGTTTAAAAAAATTAATTAGTGATGCTGACGAGGCCCGAAGCAAACAAGATTATGAACAGTTTTTGTTTAACGAGTTAGAACAAGCTAACTTAAAAGAAGGCGAGCAAGAAGATTTAGAACTTGAGCTGGAGAAACTTACTCATGCCGAAACGATAAAAAGGGCTTTACTTAATTCCGGTGCCTTGCTAAATGAAAGTGAACCTTCGGCAATGCAAATATTAAAGGAAGCTCAGCTGCAATTACAAGGAATAGAGAAGTTCGATCCCGCTATCAATATACTTTTTGAGCGTTTAAAATCATCGATAATCGAAATTAAAGACATTGCAGATGAAGTTTCGAGCTTGGAAGAAAATACTGTACACAGCGCTGATCGTTTAGACATAATCAATCACCGACTGGACCTATTTTATTCCTTACAACAAAAACATCGCGTAAGTAACAATAATGAGCTATTGGCTATTCAAAGCCAATTGGAAAATAATTTAAATCAGTTGTTAAGTTCTGATGAAAACATTGAAAAACTTCAAAAGGAAATTGAACAACTTAAAATTGATCTTACGAAGCAGGCAACTCAACTGAGTTTAAACAGAAAAAAAGCCATCAAAACAGTTGAAAATCAAACCAGCGATACTTTAAAAAAAGTGGGTATGCCAAGTGCCAAATTGGCTTTAACACAACAACAAGCAGAATTAGGCAAAGATGGGCGCGACGAGATCAACTTACTATTTTCTGCAAATGCTGGTCAAGCCCCTGCTCCGGTAAATAAGGTAGCCTCTGGAGGAGAATTATCACGGTTGATGTTGGCCATTAAAGCTTTGCTTGCTCAACACACTTCCCTACCGACAATAATTTTTGATGAAATTGATACGGGAATTTCCGGAGAAACGGCACTAAAGGTGGGCGAAGTAATATCCGCACTTGGAGGAAATATGCAGGTAATTTCCATTACTCACCTACCGCAAATTGCGGCCAAAGGTAAATCTCACTATTTTGTGCATAAAAATGAAGCGGGAGGAAAAACCACCACTGGCATTCGTAAACTAAAACAAGAAGAAAGAGTAGCAGTTATAGCAGAAATGTTGAGTGGTAAAAACCCAGGGGCATCGGCAATTGAGAATGCCAAGGATCTTTTGGGATAGATTCATCTCTCCTTAAATTGCCATATAAAGATTACTTCCAAAACTAGCAGATAAAATTTTAGTGGCTGCATCGCAAAATTCGCATTAATCCAAATTAACTATTAACTTAGTTGATATTTTTGGCATAATGAGATCTTTTATATTCCTGTTCATTTTATTTTTTGCATTTCAGTTCTCTTTCGCTCAGCAAAGCTTTACCCTGTCTGGCTCCATAAAAGATCAGCGTGGAGAAGCTTTACCTGGTACCGGAATTTTTGTGAGCGGCTACAAGATCGCTACGGTTGCTGATAATGATGGGGCATATCAGTTACCACTTCAACCGGGAAACTATGATATTTTATTTCAGTTAATTGGTTATAAAGCCGTAAGTAAAAATGTTATCATATCAGATAAGCCTATTAAGTTGGATGTCCTTCTAGAAGAAAGCATCACCCAATTATCAGAGGTAACGATTAAACCAGATCCAAACCGAACCTACTATATAGGCATGTTTCGTGATTTTTTTATCGGCACAACAGAAAACGCGGCTGATTGTAAACTAATGAATCCGAATGTGTTGCTTATTGATTTCGATAAGGAGTTCAATAGGCTTAGCGTAAAAACAAATGAATTTTTGATTATAGAGAACCAGGCTCTAGGCTATAACATTAAGTATTTAATTAAGCAATTTGAATGGGATAGTAATACAAGGGTGATCTACTACGAAGGCTTTCCATATTACGAAGATTTGAAAGGTTCAGAAAGAAAACAAAAAATTTGGGCAAAGAAACGTTTGGCTGCTTATTTGGGTTCACCGCAGCATTTCTTCAGATCTCTTTACCAAAATAAAGCAACGGAGGAAGGATTCATTATCAACAAAATAATTACTAAAACGAATGCAGACCGACCTTCGGATAGTTTAATCAACGCCAATTTGAAACGTTTAACCAAAATGCAAATGAGCCTAACAGGCAAAATTGTTATTGGTGTTGTTAAAGATGATTCCTTGAGCTATTGGATGAAGAAAAAAAACTTGCATAAAGGAATTTCAATTTTAAATCGGGTCCCGATTTTACAAGACACACTTGTTAAAACCTTTAATGCGAACATCAAGTCCATCAATTTCACCGATAAGCTTTATGTCATTTATACAAAAGATACCGAGAGCCCGCTTTTTACAAATCGCCTTGGGCAATCTATTTCCAGGCCCTTAGATATGCCAAACTATCAGATTTCGACCATTGATTTACAGGTTGCGCCTGTTTATTTTTATGAGAATGGAGGAGTTTACAACCCTCGATCGATGTTGTACTCTGGTTATTGGGCCTGGGAAAAAATTGCTGATAGTGTTCCGATGGATTATATCCCAACGAATAAGCGCTAAACTAATGTTAAAATTGTTAAAATAATTTTCTGAATTCGTAATATTACGGCTTTTGGTTACATTCGCTCTCATGATTAAAAGCCTGTTGGCATCGTTATTTTTCATTTTTATTGGTACATGTGCCATTGCTCAAAATACATTTACCATTAGCGGAATTGTTAGAGATAATAAAGATGGATTGCCTGGCGCAAGTATTTATTTAAGTGGTTATAGAATTGCAACTGTAGCCGATAATGACGGGAAATTTAAACTCCCAAGCTTGAAGCCCGGCAGTTATGATCTGCTTGTTCAGATTGTGGGTTATCTCCCCTACTCCAAAAGCGTCATTATTTCGGATAAATCAGTGGTTGTTGATCTGGTTTTAAAAGAGAATGTAGCACAGTTAGACGAAGTGGTTGTTCGGGCAGATCCAAATCGTCAAAAATATATCAATCAGTTTAAAGAGTTTTTTATTGGCAAATCGCCAAATGCGCTTCAGTGCAAAATACTAAACCCCCAGGTACTTAATGTGGATTTTGACATTACTAAAAGTACTTTAACAGTAACCACAACTGAGTTTCTTATAGTTGAAAACAAGGCGCTCGGCTATCGACTGAAGTATATGCTTGATCATTTTGAGTATAACTCCAGAACGCACATTATTTATTATTCTGGCCATCCATTTTTCGAAGAACTAAAAGCTTCGGCAGCAAAAAAGAACAAATACATCGCAGCTCGTGAAACTGCATATTATGGCTCCTCTCAACATTTTTTCAGATCGCTGTATACAGGAAAAAGTAAGGAAGAAGGTTTCATTATTAACAAAATGGTAAAAATCCCCAACCCAAATCGGTATCCAGACTACGTCATTAATAGTACACTTGAGAAGATAAAAACCCTTCCCGAGAAAACAGGCATAAGAAAAACTGCTGGCAAAATTGATACTGCCTTGCTTAACTTCTGGACAAAGCAACAGGCAACGCCCCGAACCATTGATAAGTTTTCGAGAGGCGATGTTTTGCCCGATACTTTGGTGCATGATTTTAATGAAAACATGAAATACCTTAGTTATACCGATGCACTAATCATTCAGTATACGAAAGAAAAAGAATCGCTGGCTTATTCCAATACCGGTTTTTGGATTTTCAGACCATTAGATGTTCCAGAAAATGAAATATCGGTTGCCAATTTAACAGGCCCCGGTGTACGATTTTATGAGAATGGTGGTATTCATGATTCCAGAGCACTTTTATATGAGGGATTTTGGGCTTACGAAAAGGTCGCAGATATGGTTCCGATGGACTATATACCACTTCAAAAGAAAGAAGCTACTTCAAAATAATTTTAATCAACACTACTATTACTAATTTTTTTAGTAATTTCATCTTCAGATTATGAAGGATGAAAAGAAATATTTTAAAGGACGAGGTGCACAGGTCAATCCTCATAATAAATTTTTAAAAGATGTTTATGTTAAGGAACACGATGAAGGCATTGATGATTGGGAAGAATCCGATCGAAAAACATCCTTTATTTTTGAAAATTCAAAGTCTATTGTCAACAAAGTAGATAGTCCGGATGTTGGAATGGCTTATTCCTTAAATCCATATCAGGGATGTGAACATGGTTGCACCTATTGTTATGCCCGCAATTCACATCAATATTGGGGCTACAGCGCTGGGCTGGAGTTCGAACGGAAGATTATTGTAAAAAAGGATGCTCCCTTACTTTTCAAAAAGTTTCTGGAGAAAAAAGGATGGGATGCTGCTACCATTTCCTTATCAGGAAATACCGATTGCTATCAGCCCGCAGAAAGGAAGTTTAAACTAACCAGGCAATTGCTAGAAATTGCTTTAGAATATAAACAACCTATCGGGATGATTACCAAAAATTCGCTAATTCTTCGTGATCGTGACATTTTGCAAGAAATGGCAAAACTTAATTTATGCATGGTCTATGTATCCATCAACAGCCTGAACGAAGATTTGCGCCAAGTGATGGAGCCTAGAACAACCACTGCAAAACAACGACTAAAAATTGTAGAAGACTTGAGCAAAGCTGGAATCCCAATGGGCGTAATGGTGGCTCCGCTTGTGCCGAGTTTGAGCGACCACGAAATCCCTACAATATTAAAAGCAGTTGCAAATGCTGGGGCCATAAAATCAGGATATACCATAGTACGGCTAAACGGGGCTATTGGCCAAATTTTTGAAGATTGGTTAAGGAAAAATTTCCCAGACCGGTTTGACAAAGTTTGGCACATGATTCAAAGTTGCCATGGCGGAGCGGTAAACGATAGTCGTTTTGGGGATAGAATGCGTGGAGAGGGAAATATAGCAAAGATGATCAGCGATAACTTTAAATTGCATGCCAGACTGAACGGCTTGAATAAAAAGGAAATCATCTTAAACCATTCACTTTTTAAAGTGCCTAACAATCAAACTTCACTCTTTTAATTTGTCTGTTTAAATGACAAAACATACTTTTAAACCATGAATATTGCATTAGTGACTTATTTAGATCAAGGAAAATATGATTCAGATACCGTTGAAAGCGAAGATGATAGACTCTTAGACTTTCTGCAGGCAAAAGGATTAAACATTCAAAAAGTAATATGGAATGATCCAAATACCAACTGGGAAAATTATCAGCTTGCCATTTTAAAATCGCCGTGGGATTATTTTGATTTAATCGAGCAGTTTCATCAGTGGCTCAGCTTGCTCGAAGATAAAAAGGTAAAACTGCTCAATCCAATTGATGTGGTAAGGTGGAATACCCATAAACACTACCTAAAGGAAATTCAGCAAGCTGGCTTAAAGATTACACCAAGCATTTTTCTTGAAAAAGATGAAAATGTTGACTTCAATGTATTTTTCGAAAATTTCGAAACAAAAAAGCTAATTGTAAAACCCTGTGTAAGCGGCGGCGCCAAAAATACCTTTAAAGTTACTCCAACAAATGCAAAAGAAATCAAGGAGAAGTTAGCAGAATTGATCAAAATGGAAGACTTTATTATTCAGCCATTTCTGCCAGAAATTTTAGAAAGCGGAGAATGGTCTTTCGTTTTTTTTAACGGCTTCTACAGTCACGCTCTAATTAAACAAGCCAAAACTGGAGATTTTAGGGTTCAGCCTGGACATGGCGGTTCAGTCCATCCGCAAAAGCCCGATCAAAAATTGATTGAAACTGCAGCCAGATATGTTCGCCAATTTGCAAAGAATTGTCTTTACGCAAGAGTGGATGGTGTTTTCGTAAATGGTGATTTTTTACTTATGGAACTGGAACTAATTGAGCCGTTTCTTTTTTTAAATACCGATCAACAAAATTATGAGCGTTATCATAAAGCGTTAACTGAACTAATAGAAGATTTATAATGGAATAAATATCTTCGAATCAATATTCAAGAAATAGATACGTTTTTAGCTAGTTACATTTTTGCCCCTAAAAACCTGCGTCCAGAAAGTTCCCGACTTGGCCGCTCCCATCTATTTGAAATTTGCATTCATCATGTTCTTGCAATGCCCCTCACTTTTGAGCCAGTCGTTAAACCCTGTAGCTCGGTAGTTTGTCCTGAGGCGATATTTTCTCCAACGGCTTTCCAGTATGACCTGTGGCCGTTATCCGATTGCCAGCGCTAGTTCCATCTTCAGATTCATGCCGCATTTATTGATAGACAGCATGTATTTGCTTTGCGCAATCGCAGTCAGCGTCAAATTAGCATTCCGGCCCACAGGCGCTACAGGAGGCATAACAGTATTTCCACAGTTACATCCTGTTAATTGCGTATCATTTATTAATTTTAACATTAAATCGTTGTTTAAGTTAGTCTGGGCAGTACTCTCCGTTTTCGCTTGAGGTGGCAGACTTTCATCATTAGCAGTATTGAGGTTTTCTTACAGGATGTGGCCAGGCAGATCATTGCTAAACACATCATCGGGACAAATGATTTCGTTAGATAGGATTGATTTCTGAGGGAAAAATACAGCGAAATCAAACAACAAAAAATTTAAATTTTCGATGTTTTATTGCCATTCAACCTATTTAAAGCAATATTTATGCAATTTGTAATCCTACAAATACAGTACGGAAAAAACTTTGTAAAACAAAAAACTCCCAATGAAAATTGGGAGTTTTTTGTTTTATTTACTTGAAGAATCTTCTTCTTTTTTAGGCTCTTCTTTTTTCGCTTCACCTTTTTTGTGATTGACTGAAATCAATTCTGTTTCCTTATCGTAATCGATTTCTAAAACATCGCCTTCAGTTAATTCACCTTTAAGAATCTCTTCTGCAATTGGATCTTCCAAATACTTCTGAATGGCACGTTTTAACGGACGGGCACCAAAGTTACTGTCGAAACCTTTATCTGCAATATAATCCTTCGCGTTTTCAGTTAGCGCAATTTCGTAACCTAAAGTATGTACACGACCGAACAAAGCTTTTAATTCAATATCGATAATTCTGAAAATTTCGTCTTTACCTAGGCTATTGAATACCACTACATCATCAACACGATTTAAAAACTCAGGAGCGAAAGCACGTTTCAATGCACTTTCAATTACACCGCGGCTGTGAGAATCGGCCTGATTGGTTTTTGCAGAGGTAGAAAAACCAACACCCTGACCAAAATCTTTTAACTGACGGGCACCAATGTTTGAGGTCATAATGATGATTGTATTTCTAAAATCAACTTTTCTACCTAAACTATCTGTTAATTGTCCTTCATCTAAAACTTGTAATAAGATATTGAATACATCTGGATGCGCTTTTTCAATCTCATCCAATAAAATTACAGCATAAGGTTTTCTTCTAACTTTTTCAGTTAACTGGCCACCTTCTTCGTAACCTACGTATCCTGGAGGCGCTCCCACTAAACGTGATACGGCAAATTTCTCCATGTATTCACTCATATCAATTTGAATTAGTGAATCATCACTATCAAACATGAAACGAGCTAACTCTTTTGCTAATTCTGTTTTACCAACGCCTGTAGGGCCTAAAAAAATAAATGAACCGATTGGCTTTTTAGGATCTTTCAATCCAGCTCTTGTACGTTGGATGGCTTTTGTTAATTTCTTAATCGCATCATCCTGACCAATAATTTTTTCGGCCACTTTATCGTACATGTTCAATAGCTTCTGGCTATCAGTTTGCCCTACACGTTGTACCGGAATACCAGTCATCATTGCAACCACTTCCGCTACGTTATCTTCCGATACTTCGTAACGTTTAGTTTTGGTCTCAGCTTCCCACTCCGCTTTGGCTTTATCTAATTCTTCAATTAAATTTTTCTCTGTATCGCGAAGTTTAGCAGCTTCTTCATATTTCTGACTGCGAACAACTTTGTTTTTCTCTAACTTGATATCTTCGATTTTAGCCTCGATATCAATAATGTTTTGAGGAACATGAATGTTAGTTAAGTGAACTCTCGAACCTGCTTCATCTAAAGCATCAATCGCCTTATCTGGCAAGAAACGATCAGAAATATAACGAGAAGTTAAAGTTACACAAGCCTGAATCGCTTCATCAGTGTAAGTTACACCATGGTGCTCTTCGTACTTATCTTTAATTCGGGTTAAAATTTCAACAGTTTCATCTGGCGTAGCAGGCTCAACCATCACTTTTTGGAAACGACGATCCAAAGCACCGTCTTTTTCAATGTACTGACGGTATTCGTCTAAAGTGGTTGCACCAATACATTGAATTTCTCCCCTTGCTAAAGCTGGTTTAAACATGTTCGAAGCATCAAGAGAACCCGATGCGCCACCTGCCCCAACAATGGTGTGAATTTCATCAATAAATAAAATTACATCAGTAGATTTTTCAAGCTCGTTCATTACGGCTTTCATACGCTCCTCAAACTGACCGCGGTATTTTGTACCGGCCACCAATGATGCTAAATCCAATGTAACTACACGCTTGCCAAACAGGACACGCGAAACTTTGCGTTGAACAATGCGTAAGGCTAAACCTTCTGCAATTGCCGATTTACCTACTCCAGGCTCTCCAATCAAAATTGGATTGTTCTTTTTTCTACGAGATAAAATCTGCGACACACGCTCGATTTCTTTCTCACGGCCAACAATCGGATCTAAACGACCTTCTTCCGCAGCCTTTGTTAAATCACGACCGAAGTTATCTAAAACCGGAGTTTTTGATTTAATATCCGAAACCTTTTTAGGTGTACTAAAGCTCTCTTCTTCCCGATAATCATCATCGCCACCTGTTGATGCGCTATTTGAAATATCGTCTCTAAAACCATTTTTATTCACTTCAACCTCCTGTTTAAAAACATCATAAGTTACACCATATTGTAGTAGAATTTGCGAGGCGATGTTATCATCATCTCTTAAAACCGACAACAATAAATGTTCAGTGCCAATTAAATCGCTTTTAAATATTTTAGCTTCTAAGTAAGTAATTTTTAAAACTTTTTCTGCCTGTTTAGTTAACGGAATGTTACCCAAGTTAACTGTAACACTCGAAGTACCGCGAACAGCATCTTCAATTGAGCGGCGCAATTTACCGGTATCAACTCCTAACGATCGTAAAATTTTTATGGCCATGCCATCGCCTTCGCGAATCAGGCCTAATAATAAATGCTCGGTTCCAATGTAATCATGCCCTAAACGGAGCGCTTCCTCCCTACTAAAAGAGATTACATCTTTAACCTGTGGTGAAAATTTTGCTTCCATAATACCTTTCTTAACAGCTACGTCCCTAAACTATAAAATATATTATAAAAAGAGTACCTGCTGTTTTCTTTATTTTATCAACAATTGCGCCATCAAGGTGGAGAAACAGGCTTTCGTAACCCTAATCTTCCAGAAATCAACGTAAGAAATTCGTTAAGATAATATTAAATCACTTTATATATATCTACGTAATAAGTGTTTTATAAGTTTTGAGGCAGATTTTTAGTACTCACCTTAATGCCGCTTTCAATATTGTCGGTTTTTTGTAAGGAAATTTACACCAACTCATACTGACAAATTGTAACCTTTTACATCAGCAATTTACAAATTTTGACAGTAAATAAAAAGATATTGACATCGTTTCTCGAATAAACTACAAACTTAATCGTGGCCAAATAAAAAATCTGCTTAATTACTAATGAATTAACCTTTTTATAAATGCTTTTGTTTTCTGAAAAAGGCTGTCCACCGACAACTATTTAGGCAAGCCCCGCTAACACGACAAGTCCGTTTGTGTAGAAAAACACAACCCGGGCTTTTCGTTAATATCGGGTTTAATTAACAAGTATATTACATCTATTAACGCAGATTGCTCAAGCTGCGGAACTAATCTTTTACGGTTTGAAAAGACATCGCATCAGTAGTCAAGAATAATTTATTCCAAAAAAATCTAACCCCAAATAACTAACGTATATGTAACTGATTTTGACAAACAATATGGAAACTCTCTACCAACGGTTTTTTATTATACTTTTTTTGCTGCTTGCTTTTGCCGGCAGAATAGTGGTATATGCAAATCCCGTTACAGAAACAGCCAAAGAAGTCATCAAGAAAAATTCGACTGACGAAACTGATAAGTCAGCTTCAGACAAACAAAACCAACTGGAAGAAAAAGTGAAACTAACAGATCTTGATTTGAACCAGGTTTTAAATTTTGTATTTTCCGATTTAAACACCGCCAATCAGCTTTCATTCTCCCGCAATTTCATTTTAGCTTATTGCCATCTTCAGGTACCTGAACAACCCCCGAAATAGTAGCCTACCTAGCTCCTATTTTTTCAATTAAAATAATTACTAAAACTACAATCATGATGAAATCTAGACATTTCTTCATAATGGCACTTTTTGCCCTTATGACCCCAATTTTATTTTCTGCCTGCAAAAAGGACAGAAAAAACCTGATGGAAACACTTGTTCCGGGCCCGGATTTAAATTTTTACGCATTAACATCCGACAGCAAATTGTTGATGATCAATGCTAAAAACCCTTCTTCTGCAACGTCGACAGTAAACATTTCTGGCTTACAACAAGGCGAAATGCTTTTAGGAATAGATTTCCGCCCTGCTACAGGACAGCTTTATGGCCTAGGCAGCACTAGCCGTTTATATGTGATCGATCAAAAAACAGGTGCAGCAAGATCCATTTCTGCCGCTCCTTTTACTACATTATTATCTGGTACAGCTGTAGGTTTCGATTTCAATCCAACGGTAGATCGTATTCGCGTGGTGACTAATAATGGTCAAAACCTACGTTTAAACCCAGAAACGGGCACAGTAATGATTGTAGATGGCGCCATCAACGGTGTTTCAAATGCAAAAGTTACTTCGGTAGCTTATACACAAAACAAAGCCGGTGCTACAGCAACCGTTCTTTTTGATATTGATGCTGCTACGGATAAACTTTATAAACAAGATCCACCGAATGATGGGAAACTGGTTGAAGTTGGAAGCTTAGGCTTCGATGTTGAAGAAGCTGGCGGTTTCGATATCAATTCTGATGGAACTGCGGCTATTGCAGCATTATCGGTTGCAGGAACTTCATCTCTTTTCACTATTGATACCAATACTGGTAAAGCATCAAAAATTGGAAACCTTCCTGCAAATATTACAGGGTTAGCTATCCCAACTGAGCCAGTTGCTTATGCAGTTTCGAATAATAATGAGTTATTAATTTTCAATCCAATGGCTGCAACACCAACAATTGCGGTTAAAATGATTGCTGGTATTCAAACTGGCGAACAAATTTTAGGGATAGATTTCCGTCCACTAAACGGCCAACTGTATGCTTTAGGCAGCAGCAGCAGAATCTATACCATTAATACATCTTCTGGGGCAGCTACGGCTGTAGGTATTACTCCATTTAGCACTTTGTTGAGTGGCACACAATTCGGCTTCGATTTCAATCCAACTGTCGATCGCATCAGGATTGTAAGTAATGCTGGTCAGAATTTAAGGTTCAATCCATTGGATGGGAGTGTAATTGCAGATGGAACATTAAATCCTGCAACTACAGGAATTACTGGTGCTGCTTACACCAACAACTTTTTTGGCGCAACTACAACAGTTTTATTTGATATCGATTCAATTAGCGATAAGTTGGTAAAACAAGATAATCCAAACGGTGGATTGTTGGTTGACGTGGGTGCTTTAGGTGTTAATGTTGAGGCAAGCAACGGCTTTGATATAGGCGGTACTAGTGGCTTAGCTTACGGCTTATTTACCGTGGGTACAACCCAAAGAGTTTATAGCGTAAACTTAACTACTGGAGCAGCTACTGCTGGTGCAACTATAACTAATGCTTCCAGAGGTTTTGCTTTAGGCTTAGGTTTTTAATCACTACAAATTATTGATGAATGGCTGCAGTATAATTACTGCGGCCATTTTTTTTGGCATACTAATTCTGGCTATCGCTTAGATTTTTGTTTCAAAATAAGCATCTTTGCAGAAATAAAATTCCATTATGTCTGACGAAAAAATAATCTTTTCAATGGCTGGAGTGAGTAAAATCTATCCACCACAAAAACAGGTTTTAAAAAATATTTACTTATCATTTTTCTACGGTGCTAAAATTGGCGTTGTCGGTTTAAACGGTTCTGGTAAATCATCTTTACTAAAAATTATTGCTGGCCTGGATAAATCTATACAAGGCGAAGTGGTATTTTCGCCAGGTTACTCTGTAGGTTATCTTGCGCAGGAACCGATTCTTGATCCTGAGAAAACAGTACGGGAAGTGGTTGAAGAAGGTGTTGCTGAAGTTACTGCTATTTTAAAAGAATACGAAGAAGTAAATGAAGCTTTCGGCTTGGAAGAAAATTATTCTGACACCGATAAGATGGATAAATTAATGGCTCGCCAAGGCGAACTACAAGATAAAATCGATGCTTTAGGTGCCTGGGAAATTGATTCGAGATTAGAAAGAGCAATGGATGCTTTGCGCTGCCCTGATCCGGAAACTAAAATTGGCGTACTTTCAGGTGGTGAACGCCGCCGCGTGGCCATGTGCCGCTTGTTGCTTCAAAAACCTGATGTTCTATTATTGGATGAGCCAACCAACCACTTGGATGCAGAAAGTATTGATTGGTTAGAGCAATTCCTACAAAACTACGAAGGAACCGTTATCGCCGTAACCCACGATAGGTATTTCTTAGATAATGTAGCCGGATGGATTTTGGAGTTGGATCGCGGTGAAGGTATTCCTTGGAAAGGCAATTATTCATCATGGCTAGATCAGAAAGCTAAACGTTTGGCACAAGAGGATAAAACAGAAAGTAAACGTCAAAAAGCTTTGGAGCGTGAGTTGGAATGGGTACGTATGGCACCAAAAGCACGTCATGCAAAATCTAAAGCCCGCTTGGCAAATTATGACAAGCTGGCATCAGAGGATGGAAAAGAAAGAGAAGATAAACTAGAGCTTTTCATTCCTGCGGGCCCTCGCTTGGGGAACGTGGTAATCGAAGCAACGAACGTAACTAAAGCTTATGGCGATAAAGTTTTGTTTGATAACTTAAACTTTTCGTTGCCACCGGCTGGTATTGTCGGCATTATCGGTCCAAATGGTGCAGGTAAAACAACTTTATTCCGCTTAATTACCGGTCAGGAAGAACCAGATAATGGGACCTTCCGTGTGGGTGAAACTGTTGAGCTGGGTTATGTAGATCAAATGCACAATGATTTGGATGCAGATAAAACCGTTTACGAAAACATTACCGATGGTTTGGATAACATTCAATTGGGAACCAAAGCCGTTAACGGTCGAGCTTATGTTTCAAAATTCAATTTCAACGGGGGCGATCAACAGAAAAAAGTAGGCATTTTATCGGGTGGAGAACGTAATCGAGTTCACTTGGCCATTACTTTAAAGAAGGGGGCAAACGTACTTTTGCTTGATGAGCCGACAAATGATATCGATGTGAATACTTTACGGGCACTAGAAGAAGCTTTAGAAAACTTTGGTGGTTGTGCCGTGGTTATTAGTCACGATAGGTGGTTTTTAGATCGGATTTGTACGCACATTTTAGCTTTTGAAGGCAATTCTGAAGTTTATTTCTTCGAAGGAAATTATTCTGATTACGAGGAAAACCGAAAGAAACGTTTAGGAGATGTAGCTCCGAAACGAATTAGATATAAAAAACTAAACTAGTAACAAGAAGTCCCGAGTAAAATCGGGACTTCTTGTTTTTATCAATTTAATGTGAACTTGTAATAAAGGGAACATTCGGTTGTTGACTTTCTTTAGCTTTTCTCTTTCCTCTAAAAAAGAAATAAAGATTAAGAAACAGCATAACTCCCAGATAAATAGAAAATCCACCGATTTTAGAGCTTAAAGCTTCAACTAAGTCCTGATAGCTATTAGAGTAGATGGTTATTTTCATGATTAAAAGTGCAAAACCAACATTCAATAAATAAAATCCTGTTTCGAAAAGTTTATTTGTTGCATTTGCAATCTCCTCTCTTCCTTTAAAAATATCGAGCATGTAAATCTTACTATTTTTAAATAATGTTTTTGAAACATAAAAAGTTAAGAAAAGTGCTACTGGTAAATAGACAGCATAACCGATTAAAATTTTGGTAGTTTCCATGACTAAATTTTTAGATTGTTATTTAATTAATTTATGAATGGTATTGGTAAGCAAAAAAATATTCGAATAATGTAATATTGAAAGTATGCAGATGATTGTGGCCACTTTGCTAGCCAAAACTTCTGCGAGTTGCAGAGGGTTGTTAATGGTTTCCCAGCTTATGAGCGTCATAGCGCAATAGCCGATATTAACCAAATAGTAAGAAACCAAAAGTGATTTGTTAATTTGTTGGCACAATTCCAAATGATCAGGAATCAGTGCAGCGACAAAAATATTACCGTATCGATAGCAAATTTTTCCCACTATAACGATGATAAAAACAATTACTGAAATGAAGATGCCGTAACCTAATAAATTGTAATTCATTTTACCAGCTTTTAATGATTATCAACCCCATGCTATCCAATCAAAATTCAGTAGCAATAAATCCACATACTTTCATTTTGATGAAGTAAATATAAATACTATTTCCTGTATTTTCAAATATTATTGAAAGTTTAAATAAAAAAATAAACCCATGACGGTTAGCCATGGGTTTATTTTATTTTCTTCTTCTTAAGATTTTATCTATTGCTTGTTCTGTTACGGTTTCCATCACCTTGTAACCAGCGAAATTCGGATGTACTCCATCTTCAGTATATTCGGCTTTTTGTCCATTTCTTTCGTCTACCAATGGTGTCCAATAATCCAAAATAGTAAAATGATTGGCTTTTGCATAGGCAACAATTTCATCATTAAGCGAAATAATCTGATCTGCCACACCTTTTAAATTTTTATTCCAAGGGTACTCGTAAATGGGCAAATATTTGCAGAGAATAACCTTAATATGATTTTTCTTCGCCAATTCAGCCATTGATTTGATGTTGTTTAAAACCGTTTCATTGCTTACGTGTCCCTTGTTTCCAGCCAAATCATTGCTACCTGCTAAAATAATAACTGCCTTCGGTTTCAGGTTAATAACATCCTGCCTAAACCTAATCAATAATTGGGGAGAGATTTGTCCGCTTATTCCTCTATCTATATAGGGGTTGCGCTTAAAATATTCGGGATCTTTCTGTTTCCAGAATTCGAATATTGAACTACCTAAAAACACCACTCTTTTCTCGCCTTTTGCTGTCGGGGCCAACAATTCGTTTTCTCGCTTATATTTGGAAAGCGCCGCCCAATCGTCGGAAAAATCCTCCTTTTTATTTGGATCGGATTGTTGGGCAAATAAGGTTACAGAGCTTAAGGCAAATAGGAATATTAATATCTTAATTTTCATTAACATGGGATGTTGTTAATCGATTTACTTTTTCTCTTCTCTAGGGCCTCTTTTATAGATTACCAAACCATTTAAGAAATTACGCAAAATCTGATCTCCACAGGGCTTGAAATTTTCATGGTCTTCATTTCTAAAAATATCGCCCAATTCAGCTTTTGTAACTTTAAATCCAACTAAATCGCAAATGGTAATAATATCTTCCGTTTTTAATGACAGTGCGACTCTCAATTTTTTTAAAATATCGTTATTGCTCATGTTTTGTTTTTAATTATTGAATGAGTGAATGATTGAATTATACACCTAACTTTATTGCCCAATTCTATTTAACCTTCAACCTTCAGCTAACTCGCTATCTCCAGTTTTAATTTCTTTCCTTTAATTTTCTCGCCAGCCAATGTGCGCAGCAATAGATCAGCTTTCGCTCGCTTTACAGCTACATAGCTTGTGGTATCTTTCACTTCTATTAATCCCAATTCCTCTTTGGCAAGTCCACCTTTTTGCAAGAATAAACCTACTATATCTATTTTATTAATTTTATCTTTTTTTCCGTGTGCCAAATACAATGTTACCCAATCACTGGCTTCCGGAATAGCATAATTGTCTTTAAGCTCTTCCTCTTCTATATTTTCTGGAAGATACTTATAATTTTCTTCAGGGGTAATTACAGCATAGGCAGTTCCCTTTGCATGCATCCTGGCTGTACGTCCATTTCGATGAATATAGGCATCTTCAGTATAGGGCAGCTGATAGTGAACGATGTGTTCAATTTCAGGGATATCGAGCCCACGGGCGGCCAAATCAGTTGTAATTAAAATTTTGTGACTGCCGTTTCTGAATTTCAATAGTGCTTTCTCCCTATCAATCTGCTCCATTCCGCCATGAAAAACATCATGTCCTAAACCATGCTCAAACAAAATATCACTAATTCGATCTACCGTTTCACGGTGATTACAGAACACCAGCGTATTTTTGTTCCCTATCTTACTTAATAACCTAAATACGATTTCCAATTTATCTGCTGCTGGTGCCGTTACCTTTTTCAATATTAAATCTGGCTTGGCTTTTAAGTTTGTAGAAAAATCAATATCCACAGGATTCTTCAATTTAACAAAAGCAGGAATCTCTTCCATTTTTGTAGCCGAAGTAAGAATTCGTTGCTTCAAAGATAAAAGCTTACCGATGATGTAAGACATATCCGATTCGAAACCAAACTCCAAAGATTTATCAAACTCATCCAGAATTAAATTTTCGACGAAAGATTCATCAAAATTCTGGTGTTCTAAATGATAAGCAATCCGACCTGGCGTACCGATTAATACAGCCGGTGGATGAGTCAGGTTATTCTTTTCTACTCGAACGGCATGTCCTCCATAGCAACAATTAACCTTAAATGGACTTCCCATTTGTTTAAAAACCTGCTCAATTTGCAAAGCAAGTTCTCTTGAAGGCACCAAAATCATGGCTTGAACGCCTTTAACTTCGGGTTTTAATTTTTGCAGCAAGGGCAATAGAAATGCCAAGGTCTTGCCAGATCCGGTTGGCGCAATCAGCAATACATCGTTGCCAGATTTTACTGCCTTTAAAGCAGCCTCCTGCATCTCATTAAGCTTGGCAATATTTAATCTTTTTAAGGCGTCCTCTATCATTTCGCCAAAGATAAGCATTTCGATTGGCCCTGATAAAATTCAATTAGAACTTAAACAGCCTTGATTTAAGTTTTCTAATAGCAGAAAAGCTGAAACGTTTTTCCAATAACATTAACATGCTACCACGTTTGGCCATTGATGAATTAACTTTTTCTGTTACAAGATCAACAGATGATTTTAATCTATCATTTAAATCATCCGCAAATTTATTGGCTCTGCTGTTTTGCAAAAGCTGAAGTTCTTGAATTAATTCTGCTCTCATAATCATTGGTTTTTAATATGACATGTAACAAATAAAACGTTCGTTAAGTTGTAATTAATATGAATCAATTGATATTAATCACAATTAAAACACTTAACTTGTTGAAAACTAAGTTTTTGTTAACAAATAAATAACCTAGCTTAACATCAATTTAATTTCTAGCTCCTATTTTTATATAAACCAAAGTACCATTTGTGCCAAAGGGATTCCTTTGAAATTAACCTTAAAAAACAACTTAGTGTATGACCTGGAAAAAATTTAGTGGAGAAATCATCCAATCTTCTATCCTTGAAGAAGTAGAGCAAGCCATTATCCGAGAAACAGAAAATGGCTACAAACTGAAAGTCTGTATCGGAACCGATTCGCAAGTTAAGGGACTAACAACCGATTTTGCAACGGTTATCGTACTGCTAAGAGAGCATCATGGAGGCTTCATGTACATCCATCAGGAAAAAAGCACTCAACAAGTGGGTATAAAAGAAAGAATGTTGATGGAGGTTCAAAAATCAATCGAAACCGCTTATTCTATTTGCGATTTGCTGGATATATATGATGTTGCTCTGGAAGTTCATGCAGATATTAACACCAATCCTTCTTTCAAATCGAACAAGGCACTAAACGATGCCATGGGATATATTTTAAGTATGGGCTTTATTTTCAAAGCCAAACCTGAAGCATTTGCCAGCTCCACCTGCGCAGATAAAATGGTACACTAGTTTTGCAAAGAAAATTTATAAGAGTATCTTTAACATAAATCATTTTGTATGAAGAAGATATTCCTTTTATTATCTCTGGCTTTTTCGATTAACACATTTGCGCAGACAAGCGATGAAGGCTCGTACACAAAAGTTGGCGATACAGCGCCTACTTTTACATTCGAAATCGAAAAAGGCAAAATTGTAGATTTAGCCGATTTTAAGGGTAAATTAATTTTAATTAACCTTTTTGCCACCTGGTGCCCACCCTGCAATACCGAGTTGCCACTGGTGCAAAAACAAATTTGGGATAAGCATAAAAACGACAAAAACTTTCAATTTTTTGTATTTGGAAGAGAGGAAGGATGGGACAAATTGATACCCTATAAAACGAAACGAGGTTTCACATTTCCTATTCTTCCTGATGTAGACAGAAGTATTTTCAGCAAATTCGCAAAACAATCTATCCCTCGAAACATTTTGATTGATCAAAATGGGAAGATCATTTATCAATCTATTGGCTACGAAGAAAAAGAATTTCAGAGCCTGGTAAAATTGATCGACGATAAATTAAATGCTGCAGCTAACACAAAATAACGCTGAATGTGTTTATGTATAAAAATCTGATTTGAAATTACATAGGACAGAATTCACTCAAAAACTTCCCATTACCATAGAAAAAGCCTGGGATTTTTTCTCTTCGCCGTTAAATCTGGCAGAAATTACTCCAGCTGATATGACTTTCGATGTTACTTCGCCTAATATGGAGAACACAAAGATGTATCCAGGTTTGATTATCACTTACAAGGTATCGCCGCTTTTGGGAATAAAGCTCGACTGGGTTACGGAGATTACCCACGTAAAAGACCAGGAATATTTTATAGACGAGCAGCGCTTTGGGCCATTTGCCTTCTGGCATCATCAGCACCATTTTAAACCAATAGATAGCGGTGTTTTAATGCATGATATTTTGCATTACAGCGTAGGTTGGGGGCCCATCGGTAATGTAGCAAATGCAGTTGTGGTGAAGAACAAAATCAAGGGTATATTTGATTTTCGTTACCAAAAGGCAGAAGCACTTTTTGGTAAACCATAACCTACCACTTCTTGGTAGAGATGGTTTTTTCTTTTGCAGGTACTGGTGCTTTTTTATCTGTAGCCAAATACTTTTTAAACGCCTCACTTAATTTTGCAACTTTTGCATAGGCTCCGGCTTGAACATCTCTCCAAGACCCTGCGTTTAATTTATCCGCTTGCTTTTCGAGTGGCGTAGCAACGTTTGTTTTGGCTACGAAATTACCATAGCGATCTCTTTGATAAGGAATGTAGGTAAAATCAGTTAACCAATAGCGATACTTCCCTTCCTTAACCTGGAAAGAAAAATTATAATTTAGTTCGCCGCTAGGATGACCAACAACTAAAACAGTTTTATCGATTATTAATTTTCCTATAGCTAAAATAGAAGTATCTGTGCGCTGTGTTATTTTTAATGAATTTTTGTTAGCAGAAAAAAAATCTGTTGCCCGATCTATCAACACTGCCTTATCAAGGTTTTGAGAATCAACAACTTTATAATAAATAAACTTACCATTTTCATCTTTAGGAAATTGCTTTTCCTGAGCCGAGAGCTCAATTGTTAAAAGTAAGAGAAAAATTGCGAGTGTATATTTCATATTAATGGTGTTAATCGGAACCTAAGGTAAAAAAAAGCCGCCAGTTTAGATGGACTGGCGGCTTGGTAAATATTGATTGCCTTTAGAAAGCGTAAACAGCTGCTAATGAAAACTGCCCGGCATTTGGAGCAGCCATTCCATTTTCCTTTGCAAATGGTTTAGTTCCGCTATGATCTAATCTAACCTCGGGAATGAAAGTTAAGCCTCCAGATTTTATGTTGGCTGTTAGCGTAACTGAAGTATACTTGTCACCTTCAATACCACTTACATTTTTGTATTTAAAATACTCACCTCTTAAACCCAATGCAACTGCATCTGTAAATGCATATTGAGGATATAGTGCTGCACCAGCATAGCCGCCAGCATCATCATTGATATCATAGTTGGCTGCGTTTAAACCCAACTTGAACTTATCTGTAATTTGATAAGCAGTAGTTAAATCAGCAATTGTGCCATAACCACCACCACCAGCACCAGATAATACGTTCAAATATGCAGTCCAGCCCTCAACAGGCGAAACCATTAACTGACCACCAATACTTGATACGCCACGAGTTGCCGTATAAACATTCCAATCGTTGAATAAACCAGCCATTAAACTTACTTTATCAGAGAATTTATAGGTTGCTTTAATTCCCGCATTTTGGAAAGGGCCATTGGTGAATAAGTACGAAGTAGAATAGTTAAAATTTCCTACCGGAGATATTACTTCATAACCAATAAATGTTCCCATGTAACCTGCCGTCATAGAAAACTGATCTGTAAAATCGTAGTTTACGTATAAGTTTTGGATATGGAAAGATGATCCATCATCAGAAGCATCTAAAATTGATTGGGTTTGGCCTCTTGGTCCGAATGAAAGTTCACCTACGAATGATGCTTTTCCGGTTTTTTTCTTCAAAACCAAATCAATCATCCCTAATGATACTGAATTATGATCTGATGCAAATGAAGTTCCGATATTGGTTTGTTTAGCAAAATCGTACTTAAAATAGGTATCAACCGAGCCCGAAATTTCGAGTGGAGATGTTGGCGTTTCTTGAGCGAGGGCGCAGCTAGCGCTAGCCATTGCGAAAATAGCAGTTAAAAATTTCTTCATGTTTGAGCTTTATTTGGGTTTAGATATTAATAGAAGGTTAGGCTATTGGTTCTGTTAAAGGGCTATTTTTTTCAATGTAGATAGCTCTCTCTTCCACTAACAATGTACCTTGAGAATACTTTTCATTATGTTGCGATTCATCAAGTCCCATTTCTTCTTCCTCTTCTGATACACGAATTGGTTGGATTAAGTTGATAAATTTAAAGATGATGAAAGACACCACAAAACTGAAGATGATTACGATTACAGCACCTTTAATCTGAGTAAAGAAAAACTCAGTACCGCCATACAATAAACCATCAGCACCAATGCTGTTTACCGTTTTTGTTGCGAAAACACCTGTTAAAATCATCCCAACAATACCACCAACACCGTGGCAAGGAAATACATCCAAAGTATCATCTAAGCTTGTTTTTTGTTTCCATGAAACAACCAGGTTAGAGATTACTGACGCGATAACACCAATAAAGATACTTGAAGGAATACTTACAAAACCAGCACCTGGAGTAATGGCTACTAAACCAACTACTGCGCCAATACAGAAACCTAGAACGGATGGTTTTTTGCCTCTCGCTACATCAAAGAACATCCATGATAAACCTGCCGCACCTGCCGCAGTATTTGTGGTTAAGAAAGCTGAAACTGCTAAAGAGTTTGCTCCTAAAGCCGAACCTGCGTTAAAGCCGAACCAACCGAACCAAAGTAAACCTGTACCAATTAATACGTAAGGAATATTTGCAGGCGGAACTTCTTTATGCTCTAAGTGAGATTTTCTACGTTTTAATACCAATGCCCCCGCTAAAGCTGCCATACCAGCTGAAATGTGAACAACTGTACCACCAGCAAAATCGAGAACACCCATTTTTAATAAGAATCCTTCTGGCGACCATGTCCAGTGTGCCAATGGCGAGTAAACGAAAATGGCAAACAATACAATAAACAAAATGTAAGAAGTAAATTTGATACGTTCAGCTACAGCACCAACAACCAAACCTGGAGTGATGATGGCGAACATAAGTTGGAACACAGCGAAAAGCGATAAAGGAATAGTACCCCAAGCTGGTCCAGAGTTTACACCTTGAAAGAACAAATAAGTTGAAGGATTTCCAATAAATCCACCTATTGATTCTCCAAACGCTAGACTGAAACCTACAACTGTCCAAAGAACAGTAATAACCCCCGCAGCAACTACACTTTTAATCATAGTTGATAGTACATTTTTACGGTGAACCATACCACCATAGAAAAATGCAAGACCAGGAGTCATTAAAAACACCAAAGCTGCCGAAATTAAAACGAAGGCAATATCAGGTGCACTGTATTTTCCATCGTCAAAATTTGGAAGTAAAGGAATAAATAGTGCCGCAATTGCCACAATCATTAAGACTGCGAAGGGCGCATACTGTTTGAGGGAAAATTTACTCATGTTTTTTAGTTTAATTTGTTTGTTTTAATAAATCTCTTAATAATTCAATAATTATTTCTATAAAAATACGACATATTGTAATTTTTACATCATTTAATTAAATAATTATAACAAAAACAACAAATTTTTATAAAACACAGCAAAAAACAACGCTAAAAATGAAACGATAACAAAAAACGATACCTTTTATAGGCGCATTTTAACAAAAACAAAATCGGATATTTTGAAAGAATAACAAGTTTTTATCAATTTTTTGAAGAATATTATCACATTAAAGCCGTAAAAACAAAAAAAATCCTACGATAATTCGCAGGATTTAATAAAAAAGCTAATAAAAGGTAAATAATTAACCTAAATAAAGAGAACCCTGAACAACCTCTCTTTTTTCTAGCGCTTTATCTATATATGTTTGAATTGCCGATTTATTTAACCCCCAATTTGGCGCAATTAGCAAATCCCAATCGGAAATTCCAAATAAACGCTGAATTACAATATCTGGCCGTAGCATCGGAATAAGTTCGCAGAGCAAATTTGTATATTCTTCTAGGGTAAAAAGCTTAAAGGGTTCTTTTTTATATTTTGCACCCATTATAGAACCCTCCACAATATGAAGGTGGTGAAATTTAACAAACTTAATTTGAGGGAAACGATTGATTTCATGAATATAGCCATGCATCATTTCCTTAGTTTCCCAGGGGAAACCAAAGATGGTGTGCACACAAAGCTCAAGTTTACTATTTTCCAGGAGCTTAACTGCGGCTACAAATTCTCCATGACTGCAGCCTCTGTTAATCTGTTCTAAAGTTTCATCATAAATGGATTCCATTCCCATTTCCAAATCAACGTCGAAACGATCGGCGTAACTTTCCAGCAAAGCCACTTTTTCTGCGTCAATACAATCGGGACGAGTGCCTACCGAAAAACCAACAATATCTTCTGTATTTACTGAAAGTGCTTCATCATACATCATCTTTAAATAATGTGTTGGCGCATAGGTATTGGTGTTCGGCTGGAAGTAAACGATAAACTTATCGGCTTTGTAACTGGTTCTAGCACGCTTAATTCCCTCCTCCAATTGCTCCCTAATGGTAGGCATCTTGCGTGACGGCTCGGGCGTAAAAGAATCTACATTGCAATAAGTACAGCCACCAAAACCTTTACTACCATCTCTGTTAGGGCAGGTAAAACCACCATCTACGATTACTTTAAATACACGCTGGCCGTTATATTTTTCACGTAGATGTGTGCCATAATTTTTATATCCTTTTATACCTAAATCAACCTGTGTTCCCATCGTCGCAAAAATACACAAATAGATTTATAGTATAAGTTTTTAGCTTTTAAGTTTACATATCGATCATAAATATTAAAAATCAAAACAGTATTCCATTTGAATGGGGGATTTCCCGTCTGGCTACCGTGGCAAGCAATCATTAAAAGTAAAATGGATTTTTATGCCGTCTGGTTCACGGATTTAGTTTCATGCAATTGTTGAAATTGATTAAACCCGACTGTTGCGGAAATCCTTTTTATAAACCTTATAGGTTTCGGCGTAGCCGTTTGAAAACCTATAAGGTTTAAATAAAAAGATTGGAGTGAAGGCGGGACCTCGGAAACCGATGGACACAGAAACCTGCTTTCGAATAAAAAAATAGCTTACAGACATTATTCTACAAAAAGGAGCAAATAAATCTGCTCCCTTACAATGTTAACTTTTTAATATCAACTTTAAACTGAACCTTCTTTTGTTCTATTGATAAAGAAATATACCGGAACACCAAGTAAAACAATGATAAGCCCAGGCCAGGTATATTGTTGTTTATATATCAAAAGCAAGATGCAAAATGCAGCACCAATTAATAAGTAAACAATTGGCGTTATTGGATATAACCAAGTTTTATATGGCCTTTCTAAATGGGGTTGCTTCAATCTTAAATATATAACGCCAAAAACGGTGATCATATAAAATAGCACGATAACAAAAGAAATCATATCTAATAAGTTGCCGTATTGGCCGCTCAAACATAAAACCGAGGCCCATATTCCTTGCATCCAAAGTGATTTTTCAGGCACTCCGTTTTTATTGTTTTCAAGAGCAGCTTTAAAAAACATTCCGTCTTGTGCCATGGTTTGAAAAACCCTTGCTCCTGCCAGCACGATACCATTTACACAGCCGAATGTAGAAACCATTACCAGAACAGCCATTACAATTGTTCCGATCCCACTTCCGAAAATTTGTTCGGATGCAGCAACAGCAACCCGATCATTAGCAGCAAATGCAATACTATCTCTACCTAAGGTATTCAGATAAATAAAGTTAACCAATAGATAAAGAATCATTACTGCCGAAGTGCCCAAAACCATTGATCGGACTACATTTTTCTTTGGATTTTCAATTTCTCCCGAAACGAAGGTTACGTTTTCCCATGCTACACTTGAAAATACAGAGCCCACCATTGCAGCGGCGATGCCACCCATAATAGTCATTCCGGAAATAGATTCCCAGCCCGATTTGGTCAAATTGCCAGCCGAATCTGTTTTAAGATTATTAAAAGCATCCCAACCGAAGCTCATGTTTTCAGCCCAGAAGTTGCTCTTCACCAACAGAAAGCCTAAGATAATTAAGCCGATTAAAGCCACTATTTTAGATCCTGTAAAGATGTTTTGCAATATTTTGCCGCTTTCTACACCTTTTGTATTGATATAAGTAAGCAATAAAATCACACCAATGGCTAAAATCTGTATCCAGGTAATTTTATATCCACCACTTTGAAAAATCGGAGCGGCATCATTTAAAGCGGGTATTAAATAGGCGGTAAATTTTCCGAAGGCTACCGCAACAGCTGCAATGGTACCCGTTTGGATTACTGTAAAAAGTCCCCAGCCGTAAAGGAAGCCCATCATTTTACCAAAAATTTCTTTGAGATAAGTGTATTGACCTCCTGCTTTTGGAAACATTGCCGATAACTCCCCATAACTAATTGCAGCAGCAACCGTCATTACCCCGGTAATTACCCAAACCACAATTAACCAATAGCCAGAGCCGAGGTTTCTCATGATATCGGCACTGACAATGAAGATTCCGCTACCAATCATTGATCCCATTACCAACATCGCAGCATCAAAAAGACCTAATTTCCTTTTCGTAGATCCCTTTTCCTGAAGATTTTCCATTTTAAATTTTTAGTTTGGTTTTTAGTTGTAGTTAGCGGCTAATTTATTTATAAAAATACATAAAGCAACTTCTTGCTTTGTATTATTTTGATGAAGATGAAATGCCTGAATGACATTTAGCATTAAGAATGTGTTGAAAATTCCGCACTTCAGTCATTCCTTCATTCTCTATTATTTTATTTAACCACAAGGAAATAAAATTATTATATTGCTAACTAATAACCAAAATGCTAAAATCAATGTTCTTTACTGATGAGGGTAATTTTATGAACTTGATATCAACAAACCAATAACCAAATATTAACTATGAATTTTTTACAAGACAACTTAATTTACACTATTCCGGCGTTGGGCCTAGTTGGAATAATTGTGATGATGATTAAAAGCGCCTGGGTAAACAAGCAAGATGCAGGGGATAAAAACATGCAGCAACTTGCTGGCTATATCGCCGATGGTGCAATGGCCTTCTTAAAAGCTGAATGGAAAGTTTTGAGCATTTTTGCTGTATTTACAGCGGCTTTGCTTGCTTATTCAGGAACCATTACCGAAATCAATGGTGTTCCTATGCATTCTAGCTGGATTATCTCGATTTCATTTTTAATTGGTGCATTCTTTTCTGCAAGTGCTGGTTATATCGGAATGAAATCGGCCACTAAAGCTAACGTAAGAACTACGCAAGCTGCAAGGACTAGCTTAAAACAGGCGCTAAAAGTTTCGTTTACCGGCGGAACAGTGATGGGATTAGGTGTGGCTGGCTTAGCAGTGTTGGGACTAGGTGGACTATTCATCGTCTTTTTAAAATATTTTAATGTAGTCTCGGTTAACAGCGTAGAGATGAAAACCGCTATCGAAGTATTGACGGGATTTTCGTTAGGAGCTGAATCAATTGCTTTATTTGCCCGTGTAGGTGGTGGCATTTACACAAAAGCTGCCGATGTAGGTGCCGATTTAGTGGGTAAAGTGGAAGCGGGCATTCCTGAGGATGATGTACGTAACCCGGCAACAATTGCCGATAATGTGGGTGATAATGTGGGTGACGTTGCCGGAATGGGCGCCGATTTATTTGGCTCATATGTAGCAACCATTTTAGCAACAATGGTTTTAGGGCAGGAAATAGATGTGAAAGATAATTTTGGCGGAATGTCCCCTATCCTTTTGCCGATGGTGATTTGTGGGTTAGGCATTATCTTTTCTATTATAGGAACCTGGTTTGTTACCATTAAAGATGAAAAATCAAATGTTCAAAATGCGCTGAATCTGGGAAACTGGTCTTCGATTATCATCACCGCAGTTGCTTCATTCTTCATCGTAAAATGGATGTTGCCTGAAACCTTGAATTTACGTGGATACGAGTTTTCTAGTATAAACGTTTTCTATGCGATCATGGTCGGCCTTGTAGTGGGCACCATAATGAGTATTGTTACCGAGTACTACACCGCTATGGGTAAAGGTCCCGTAAACTCAATTATCCAACAGTCTTCTACTGGTCATGCTACAAATATCATTGCTGGTTTATCTGTCGGAATGAAATCGACGGTTATTCCTATTTTGGTATTAGCTGGTGGGATCATGTCGTCTTATTACTTTGCCGGGCTATACGGAGTAGCTATTGCTGCTGCTGGAATGATGGCAACTACCGCCATGCAACTGGCCATTGATGCTTTTGGTCCGATTGCAGATAATGCAGGTGGTATTGCAGAAATGAGCCAGCTTCCTCCCGAAGTTAGAGAAAGAACAGATAATTTAGATGCAGTTGGAAATACTACTGCAGCGACTGGAAAAGGATTTGCTATCGCCTCTGCAGCTTTAACTTCATTGGCTTTGTTTGCTGCATTTGTTGGAATTGCTGGTATTAGCGCTATCGATATTTACAAAGCACCAGTTCTGGCAGGCTTATTTGTGGGCGGGATGATCCCTTTTATTTTCTCAGCATTGTGTATTCAGGCGGTTGGAAAGGCTGCGATGGATATGGTTCAAGAAGTTCGCAGGCAGTTTCGTGAAATTCCAGGAATTATGGAGTATAAAGCAAAGCCTGAATATGAAAAGTGCGTAGCCATTTCAACAAAGGCTTCAATCAGAGAAATGATGCTTCCGGGTGCAATCGCACTGATTACACCTATTATTATTGGATTTGCTTTCGGGCCGGAAGTTTTGGGTGGTTTGTTGGCTGGGGTTACAGTAACGGGCGTATTGATGGGAATTTTTCAGAGTAACGCTGGTGGTGCCTGGGACAATGCCAAAAAATCTTTTGAGCAAGGTGTAATGATCAATGGCGAAATGTTTTATAAAAAGTCAGAACCACATAAAGCTTCGGTGACCGGCGATACCGTTGGCGATCCTTTCAAAGATACTTCTGGACCATCAATGAACATTTTAATCAAATTAATGTCGATTGTTTCATTAGTTATTGCTCCATACATCGCAGTTAAGGCAATCCCTAGCAATCATCAGCAGGAAGTTAGGAAAGAAATTAAGATTCAGCAGAAAATAGATGCATCTGGCAATATAATTAACGATACTTTGATCAATAGTACCGATACTTTAACACACTAACTGTAAAATCATAGAGAGATTAGGACTTAAAAGGGGTTTTTAGCAAAATCCCTTTTTGTTTTTCGCAATTTTTATTTAGGTTTACCGCTTATTATCATAAAATCAACAAACATAAAAGACTAAACAAATTATGAATCTAAAAAAGCCTATTGATGTGCTTATAGCAGAATCTGCTGAAAGTGGAGAGGGCACACTCAAACGTACGCTAAGCAGTACGAGCCTTGTTGCATTGGGTATTGGAGCTATTATTGGGGCAGGTTTATTCTCTTTAACTGGTATCGCTGCTGCAGACCACGCTGGTCCGGCTGTGACCTTATCATTTGTATTGGCTGCGGTAGGCTGCGCTTTCGCTGGATTATGTTATGCAGAATTTGCATCTATGATTCCGGTTGCGGGTAGTGCTTATACTTACTCTTACGCCACCATGGGCGAATTTATGGCCTGGGTAATTGGATGGGATTTGGTATTGGAATATGCACTTGGAGCGGCCACAGTTGGTGTATCCTGGTCTGGCTATTTCAATAAACTCCTCCACGAGTTCGGAATGGAAATGCCGCTCTATTTAACAAAATCTTTTGCTGAAGTTGATGGCGGCGGAATTAACCTTCCTGCTGTTGTTATAGTTTCATTATTATCACTCATGTTAATCCGTGGTACTAAAGAATCAGCTAGTCTTAACAATATTTTGGTAATTGTAAAAGTTACTGTTGTAATTGTATTTATTGCGCTTGGATGGAAATTTATCAATCCTGCTAACCACACGCCATATATTCCCGAAAATACAGGTGTTAAAGGTGAATTTGGTATCTCTGGCATCGCAGCTGGTGCCGCTCTAGTATTCTTCGCCTTTATTGGTTTCGATGCTGTTTCAACAGCGGCTCAGGAAGCTAAAAACCCTCAAAAAGGAATGCCAATAGGTATTTTAGGTTCACTAGTAGTTTGTACTATACTTTATGTATTGTTTGCACACGTAATGACGGGATTAGTTCCTTATTCTATCTTTAAAGGTGATGCATCGCCTGCAGCTACTGCATTTAAAGTAACAGGATATAGTTGGCTGCAGATGGGATTAATCATTGCCATTTTAGCAGGTTACACTTCGGTAATTCTGGTAATGTTAATGGGACAATCAAGGGTATTTTATACCATGTCTAAAGATGGTTTATTGCCTAAATTCTTCAGTAGCATTCACTCTAAGTTCAGAACGCCATTTAAAACCAACATCTTCTTTATGTTCTTTGTGAGCATATTCGCTGGTTTTGTTCCGGTAACCGATTTAGGCCACATGGTATCAATAGGAACTTTGTTCGCTTTCTCATTGGTTTGTATCGGTGTAATGTTGTTACGTAAAACTGATCCAGATAGAGCAAGACCATTTAGAACGCCGTTGGTGCCATTTGTTCCAATTATGGGCGTAATTGTTTGTGTTTATTTAATGTCGTCATTACCATTAGAAGCATGGATTCGTTTAGCAATCTGGATGGCTTTAGGTGTAGCGATTTACTTCTTCTACGGAAAAGGAAATTCAGTACTCAGAAATAAAGGAAAAGTGGTTACTCCAGTTGATCCTCCAAAACCTGAATTATAGAAATAAATATTTAAAGCCTCGAGAAATCGGGGCTTTTTTGTGCCATTTATTTTGGTAAAGATTTTATTGATATACCTTTGCAGAAAATCAGCTACATGAACCAACCATTTTTATCGGCATTTGGTAAATACATTATTGGTATTTTATTTTTGTTCGTTATTTCTTCAAGTGCTTTAGCACAACGCACTATAAATGATATCATGGATTCTACAACGGTGAATCACCTGTTAATCATCTCCAAGAAATATGGTTCATTATCATTTAGCGGTTACATGCAACCTCAGTTTCAGGTGGCTCAAACGAACGGTACACAGGCAGAATATCAGGGTGGCAATTTTGGCGAGTTCACCAATAATCGTTTTCGTTTAAGAAGAGGCAGGCTAAGGGCCGATTATATGATATTGAATGATGACCAAAGTCCATCTACCTATTTTGTTTTGCAATTCGATGGAACTGAGCAGGGCGTTAATATCAGGGATTTTTGGGGACGTTATTACGAAAACAAGTGGAAATTGCTCTATATCACATTGGGTCTTTCCGGCCGTCCTTTTGGTAATGAACTACAACTCTCCTCTTCAGTAAGGGAAGCCCCAGAACGTGGGCGGATGTCGCAGATTTTAATGAAGACCGAACGTGATTTAGGCGTTACTTTTACCTTTAATCCAAGATGGAAAGACGCTACGCTCAAAAATTTCGTACTCGATTTAGGCGTTTACAATGGTCAAGGCTTGGCTGGTCCCGGAGAATTTGATAACAGTAAAGACGTAATTGCAAGACTAAGCCATAAGCCATATAAAATAAAAAGCGTGGGTTTATCCATTGCTGGCGGAATAAGTACCTTACAAGGCGGGCTAAACCATCGCTTGCCTGTGAGTTATAAGATAGATAATCAAAATGGCATTTTGAGTATGGTTAAAGATTCTTCTGCTTCAACTATGAACAAGGTTGCTCCGAGGAAGTATTATGGAGTGGACATCCAGCTTGCAACATCAATTAAAAGCTGGAAATCGGAATTAAGAGCAGAGGTGATTTCCGGGCTTCAATCTGCAACGGCCACAACTTCTACTACGCCGGGCTCTTACCCTGTCGATAATAAATCAGTCCCATTGCCTTATTATACCAGAAACTTTAATGGCGCTTATTTCACTTTTGTGCAAACCTTAAATAGCACCGATAATCAACTTATTTTTAAATATGACTGGTACGATCCCAATTCGAAAGTTAAAGGGATGGATATCTCGGCAACCAGAGGCTTAACTGCTGCTGACGTTCGCTTTGATACCTTTGGCTTCGGCTTTTTGCACCATTTTAATCCACACTTTAAAGCGGTTTTATACTACGATATCATTAAAAATGAATCGACCCAAATACCAGATTATACAGACGATAGAAAAGACAATGTGTTTACTTTAAGAACCCAGTTCTATTTCTAAAGAATTTGTTGATAATGATTTAATACAAATTGACTTACCTTTATTAAAATTGCACCCTATGAAATTCGATTTTTTAAAATTCGACTTCAACCAAATTTTAACCACTACAATGGTTATTTTTGCCATTATCGATATTTTAGGTTCAATTCCGGTAGTGATAGAACTACGCAAAAAAGCAGGTCATATCGAATCAGAAAAAGCTTCTATCGTAGCTACAGCCCTGATGATTTTATTTCTTTTCTTAGGAGAATCGCTTCTTAGGGTAATAGGGCTTGATGTAGAATCATTTGCTATTGCGGGCTCATTTGTAATTTTCTTTATTGCAATGGAAATGGTTTTAGGTTTGACCATTTTTAAAGAAGAAGCACCTGAAACGGTTTCGATCGTACCACTGGCTTTCCCGTTAATTGCAGGTGCAGGAACGATGACAACATTACTCTCCCTAAAGACTGAATATCAAACGCAAAACATTTTAGTGGGCATTATTTTGAATATGCTTTTTGTTTACTTCGTTTTGAAAAATACGGAGAGATTGGAAAAATTATTTGGAAAAACAGGATTAAATATCCTTCGCAAAGCGTTTGGGGTAATCCTGTTAGCCATTGCAATTAAGTTGTTCAGGAATAATACGGGGCTTTAGGGATTATTTTTAAGATTCGTCACCTCCATTTATCTCAAGGTTCAATACCGCAAAACAGATGAGGAAGCTTGGTTTTTTCATTACACGCCAAGTCGTCGTTGCCAAAAGAAACGACGAAGCAATCTTAATGTGATCGCTACCTGCTATAGTTGTAGGATTGCTTCGTGCCTCGCAATGACGATCATTGTATTAAATGACAATCCTAAAATGAATCTGTAACAATAATTTCGTATATTGATCTAAACATAAAGCTAACGAAAATGAACAGCTTTGAGGAATATACATTAATAATTGGGGCGATTGCTGTTTTAATCGAAGCAGTGAAGTACGTCAAAAAGAATTTCAATTCATGGTTTGAGCATGTATAACCTGTGCATTAAAACAAGTTCAAAAAATTATCTGAAAATAATCCAGTAGTCTTAATTAATCCTGGCGCTTAATCAATCTTGCCACAAACATCGTATCAGCATTGTTCTGATAACCTTTAATAAGCTCCATTTTTTCTAAAGTCAAGGGTAAAGTTTCCAGGAGGTGATTAACAACATCTTCATTTTCGGCAGCAAAAGCGGAGCAGGTAATGTAAACCAAAGGCTTTCCAGACTTAAGATATTTAATCACATTAGTGGCAATAGCCTTTTGTATCGTGGCGAATTGATCTATCTTCCGTTCTTCAAAAAAAGTAAGCATTTCTGGCGTTCTTCCCCAAGTACCCGAACCTGTGCATGGAGCGTCTAAAATAATCCCGTCGAATTGATAATGATGCAGTATTTGATCATTATTTCTCAAAAGATCGAGTTCTTTTTTATGGTATTTCCTTATCCCTGCCAAACGGAATCGCTCATCTAGATTCAATAGAACAGACTCTCGCAAATCACTTACTAACAACTCTATTACGGGCTCCAGACTGTGTAAAAGCAAGGTTTTCCCACCAGATGCCGCGCAACAGTCCCACCATTTATCCCATTTGTTAGGCAGAAAATATTCTCCAGTATATTGTGAAGATAAATCCTGAACCTGATAAGATCCTTCTTTCAAAATGGTTTCTAACTTTGTGCCGTTGGCTAAAGCCAATGCGGTTTTTGATACCTGTCTTACATCAATATTTTCACCTTTTAATTGATCAATAATCTGTCCTGCCTGACCTTCCGCAACCCTGATGAATAAATCAGGTTGTGTAAAGAATGATATGAAAAAATCTTCTTTATTTAAACTTTCAGATAACTTTTCGTGGTGAGGATAAACATCTGTTAATGCAAATGCTGGAAATTTCTCTTTGACTTTTTCTAACTTTTCCAGCAATGAAAGTTGTATTTGATCTATAAATTCTGGAAAGTTCTTCTCTACAATAGGACTTAGCGTGTTATGGCAAAGAAAATCTGCAATGCTTAACCTTTGCTCTTGATTCAATTGCAAAAGCGCTTTGCCCAATCTAAAAAAGCTGTAAACATGCCGTGTTGCCCATCGCCTATCGGAAGAACCCATTTGTTTATTTTGCTTAAAATAACCAGGTAAAAATCGATGCAGTGGCAAACTGCCATCGTAATGGGTTAAAATTTGTTCCAAGGCACGTAACTGATGATCAGCTCTCATAAAAAACAGGAAGTAATAATATTATTCGATAATATTTAGGGCAAAGTTTTTATACTTCAAAAGCATTAAACTGGTATTAATATAGCCTAATTTTTCATCATGAATAAAAGAAAAATTGTTATGTAAACCTTTGTACTTTTCTTTGGTAATGTACTCCAAATAATTTTCACCGTACTGATCTAGCAGTTTACCGAAATAAACCCCAATATCGAAACCTTTAAAAGCATATTCTCCAGGTTCAAAGCCATATTGGCGCCGATATTTTTTTATAAATGAGGTTACAGCAGTGCTTTTATAATCAATTTTATAGGATGAACTCACTATCGTATTTAATGCCTGTACCTTTTCTGTTGGATAATTTTGTTTCACCCAGTTTGGATGACCAAATAGGTTTATATTATAACCTCCTGTAGGAAGATTTTTTAATTTATACAGTTTCTCTACGGTAGGTAAAACGAAGGCTCTATCCGCTGAAGTAACAATAACTGCATATTGTTTGCCTTTTATCATTTTGGTTTCGAAGGTATATGCCGATGCATACTCCTGCACAATAAATTTAGGATTACTTTGCAAATATGTTCTCAAAGGAGCAGCAAACTGCTCATCCTCACTTTTTCTAGGGTTGATTAGAACCACAATCGTATTAGCAGGGTTGAAATTTCTGGTGATGTAGCTTGCTATTTTCTTACCATGCAAATCGATATTATTAACAATCGAAATCAGATTTGGATTATTGAATTCCAATGGACTTGAAGCCGCTAAAGGCGAAACTACCGGGATATTATTTTCTTTGGAATAGGATGCAATAAATTTTTGTCCATCAGGAAAAACAGGCCCCACAATTAAGTTGCTTTGTTTAAAACGCTCATTTTTATAAAGCATCGAAATATGGGCATTATCATCCTGTGTATCAAAAACATTCAATTTAAAGTTTAGTCCCGATGCAGCCGCTGAATCAATCCCAAGCTTAAATCCCTGATAAAAATCAATCGGCATTGCATACTTTTCTACATCTGCCTTGGTAGCGGTTTTTAAATTGATTTCATCAAGTCTAAATGGTGCTAATAATGAGATGCTAGCTTGAGTAAACTTCTTTACAGGTTTCTTTTTTTCTTCAGGTTTTTCCTTTTCAACAGGTTTGCTGGTTGGTGGTTTGGGTGTTCTTATTTTCGGTGAGCAAGCACCCAAAACCAAAGTGAATAGAAGTAATATCCAGTAACTGTTTTTTAAATTCATACCTATCTTTTTAACAAAATATGCCAGCAAAAGTTTATTCACTTTGCTAGCATACTCCAATACTTGTTTTAAATGATTTTTAAGATTTAAAAATCAGGATCCTCCAATCTTATTCCCACTCAATAGTTGCAGGTGGTTTCGAGCTGATATCGTATACCACCCTATTAATTCCTTTAACCTTATTGATAATTTCATTGGAAATCTTCGCCAATAATGGATACGGCAAATGGCACCAGTCGGCTGTCATGCCATCCACTGATTCAACAGCTCTAAGCGCAATTACGTTTTCGTAAGTACGCTCATCGCCCATTACCCCTACCGATTGAACCGGCAAAAAGATAGAACCTGCCTGCCAAACTTTATCGTATAAGCCAGCAGCTTTAAGCTCGTTGATATAAATCGCGTCTGCATCTTGTAAAATAGCAACCTTCTCTGCTGTAACTTCTCCCAAAATACGGATTCCTAAACCTGGCCCAGGGAAAGGATGGCGACCTAATATCACATCATCAATACCTAAAGCTTTACCAACTCTTCTTACCTCATCTTTAAACAGTGTTTTTAATGGCTCCACAACTTTTAACTTCATAAAATCGGGCAAACCACCCACATTATGATGTGATTTTATAGTAGCAGATGGACCGTTAACAGAGATTGACTCGATTACATCAGGATAGATAGTACCCTGACCTAACCAGTTTACACCAGTTACCTCGTGTGCAGCATCATCAAAAACCTCAATGAAAACACGACCAATGGCTTTACGTTTCAATTCAGGATCGGTAACACCAGCTAGCTGACTTAAAAAGCGGTCTTTAGCATCAATGCCTTTGATGTTTAAACCCATGTGTTTGTATTGCTCCAATACCTGAGCATATTCATCTTTACGAAGCAAACCATTATCAACAAAGATGCAATGTAAATTTGCACCAATTGCTTTATGCAATAAAACCGCAGCAACACTACTATCAACACCGCCAGATAAGCCCAAAACAACTTTATCATTGCCTAGTGTAGCTTGCAGTTCAGCAATGGTGGTTTCAATAAATGCTGTTGAAGTCCAATCCTGGCTACAGCCACAAATATCTACCAGAAAGTTCTCCAATAGAACTTTTCCATCAATACTGTGTGTTACTTCAGGGTGAAATTGTATCGCATAAGTATTAGAATCTTTAATGTGATAAGCGGCAACCTTAACGCTCTCTGTGCTGGCAATTAATTCTGCATTTTCTGGCAAATCTGTAATGGTATCGCCATGGCTCATCCAAACCTGAGAATCAATGTTTATACCCTTGAAAAGTTTATTTTCCTGGTTAACAAAGCTTAAGTTTGCACGACCATATTCGCGTGTTGAAGAAGCGCGAACCTGACCACCAGTTTGTTGCGCAATATATTGGGCACCATAACATACAGCCAATAATGGATATTTGGTATGATAGTTTGATAGATCAATTTGTGGAGCATCATCCTGACGAACTGAATATGGGCTACCTGAAAAGATAACACCTTTTACATCCTCGGTAATTTCAGGAAGATTGTTGAATGGATATATTTCACAGTAAATATTTAGTTCGCGAACTCTACGAGCGATGAGTTGTGTAAATTGCGAACCAAAATCGACGATAATGATTTTTTCTTGCATCCGCAAAGATAGATAAAGAAAGGGAATTGTTAAATTGTTTTATCGTTATTTATAATCAAATCTATTGTTCGTTACTGGTTTTCAGTTACCGGTTGTTATCAGCAGCTCGACACTTCCATACTTCATTAATTCTAACAATTATCAATTTACAGTTTAGCTTTCCATTAACATTACCTCTACCCCAAACTTCATCAAGAAATCAACACCTTCATCACTCGGCAAACCTTTGTATGCTGCGTAAGATTTTGAATAATAGACCAGTTTAATTCCTGATGATAAAATTAATCTGGCACAGGCGATGCATGGTGATAAGGTGGTATAGAGTGTGCATCCTTCAATCTTGGAGCCATTTTTGGAAGCGTATAAAATAGCATTTTCTTCTGCATGAAGCGCCAAAGAACAGCTTCCCTTGCTGTCTCTTGCACAACCGTGTTCTGGCCATTCTTCGTCACAATTATGTGTTCCTGCCGGCGGCCCATTATACCCAATAGAGATGATTCTGGTATCTTTTGTTAAAACCGCACCAACATGGGCACGTACGCAATGCGAACGTTCCGCTAAATCAGTAGCGAGATTCATAAATATGGTATCGAAACTTGGTTTATTAGTCATGCTTAAAATAAAAAAGCCACGAAGCAGTTTAACTTCGTGGCTGTAAAAATACTTTATTAAAAATTAATGTCCGCCAGAAATTTTCTGATCAAAATTAATTCCTTGTGATCTTAAAATTCCACTTACTCTCCAGGCGTAAAAAGCAAGATATGCGAAACACAGAATACCAACAATGTAACTATATTGAATACCAGTATACTCCGATACTGCACCTTGTAACCAGCTGATAATTCCGCCGCCCATAATCATCATAATTAGGAAACTACTTCCCTGACTGGTGTGTTTTCCTAAACCACTTACTGCTAAAGTGAAAATACATGGCCACAATGTGCTACAAAATAAACCTACGCTTGTGATGGCATAAACACTAACCATTCCAGTGGTAAACATTCCGATAAGTAAAGCAAGTATGCCAATTGCAGAAAATATTAATAGCATTCTTGCCGGATTTCCTTTACTCGCCATATCAGCAATAATCAATACTAAAATGATTAATCCGTAAACGTAGAATGGAGCCAGATCGTGATCGGCAATTGCATTAACCGCTAAGAAAATTCCAAAAGCTAAATATGGCGCAACAAATCTTAATATTTTTTGAGTCTGGATGTTATCGGTGAAAGCTTCTACAGCTCCGGTCCATCTACCAATCATCATACTTGCCCAGTATAGCGAAATATAAGGTGCAATATCATGCAGTGCGAAACCTAAATCTTTCTCCATATAAGCTGGCAAATTACTCGCCGTTGATACTTCAACACCAACATAAACAAAAATTGCAATCATCCCCAAAACCAATTGTGGGAACTTCAAGGCAGATCCCTTTGCCCCTTTTTCTTCTATTTTCGCTTCAACCAACGCTGGTCTATCTGGTAAAGAAGATAATTTTAAGAATATCGCGACAGCAATGAAGGCAACCCCCAGAATTAGATAAGGAATCTTAACACTTTCTATACTAATATCTGAACTTGCATTTGCTGCCGAACCGAAAATGGCAAAACTTACAATAAGCGGTCCAATAGTAGTTCCGAAGTTATTGATACCGCCTGCAAGGGTGAGTCGCTGTGAGCCCGTTTTAATTGGACCCAATGCAATTGCTAAGGGATTGGCAACGGTTTGCTGTAGCGAAAAACCTAATGCAACAATAAATAAACCGGATAACATTAGCGGGAACGATGCCAAATTTGCCGCCGGATAAAATAATAGTGTACCTAATGCCGAAATCACGAGACCTAACGCAAGCGAGTTTTTATAGCCTAGTTTATTTACAATGTCTTGCCCGATTAGCACTGAAATTCCGTTATAGATAAGCGCACCCACGGTGTATGCAATATAAAATGCCAGTGAAACCAACTGACTTTCAGCTTGTGATAAATCAAAAGCCTTCTTGAAAACCGGAATTAAAATATCATTACTTGCGGCAACGAAGCCCCAAAAAAAGAATACGGTTACCAAGGGAATAAATTGGGCCCACTTGGTTTGTGTTTGTTCTGAACTCATGTTTAAAATATAGTTTTAGTGGGGCTAAACTTAGATAAAAAAAATTAAAAAATAGTAACTTTTATGCAACTTATGCAACAAAAATAAATGTACCATCTTTAGGTATAAAATTGCATATTCGCATATTATAAACAATACAATACATGTTTGAAGCCATATTATTAGGTATTGGGGCAGGGATTATTTCGTCGTTTTTAACAGGTCCGGTATTTTTTGCAATGATTAAAACCAGTATAGAAAGAGGCTTTATGGCAGGGTTTTCTTTAGCTATTGGGGTTATAATTAGTGATGTTATATTAATCGCATTAGTCCTTTTTGGAAGTCAGTTTTTTGATTATAAAGCTAGCTTCGACAAATATGTCGGTACTATCGGCGGGATTTTCTTACTCGCGGTAGGAATATATTATCTGGTTTCGAAAATGAAGGTTAATTACGATTCCGCAACCCTCCAGAAGATCAGTAAGAGAGGTTATGTTTTAAAAGGATTTTTGATGTGTATCCTCACTCCTTCTACCTTAATGTTCTGGATTATTGTAAGCGGAATTATTTCTGTTAAGCTAAATAACATGCTGAACGAAAAATTGGTTTGCTTTTTTATCGCGATGGTTACTCAACTGAGCATAGATGGAGCAAAGAGTTTCTATTCAAGTAAACTCAGATACAAAATAAAGGAAGATGCCCTAAAAACACTTAATAAAATTGCAGGGGTAATTATTATTCTATTTGCTTTCTGGCTTATTTACAAAACATATGTTCAGTTTTATGCATAAGAACACTCACTAAAGTACGTCATCGAGATTATAAATATCAACATAATCCAAAAGCCTCCCACCAGCGCAGTTTTCCATTTTTTGCAAACGATAATAGGAACGGCTGCCTTTTTTAAAAAATACCTGAGCATCAGTTTTTTCACAAGGAACACCGCCATTATTATCTTTAATATACGTGATTATCGTTCCTTCGAAGGAAATTCTGTTGGAATCCAATCTTTTCAAACGACCATCAATTTTAAGATATTCATTGTCGGTATTCGTTTGCTCCCCCTTTATTGAAAACCATTTACTGTCCTTTTTAAGGATTTCGGCCGAACCCTTTTCACTTTCGAAACTGATCCATTGTAAACTTATCGGAACGCGTTTGCTCACATTTATTTCTACTTTAGGAATATGGCTCTTGATATCTTCTTTTACATTTTTTAAGGTATCATTCAATTCAGAAAGCTTAGTTGAAATACTATCGCTTGTATTATCGATAGCGTTTGTAACCTGTTGTTGATTACTTTCAGAACAGCTTAAGCCTAAACAAACGGTAGATATCAGGAAAAATTTTATTAGGTTTTTCATAATGGAAAATTAACATTTACACCCTTCTAAATGTTTTTCGCTGTCAAAGAAGATATGCAATCTACAAGAAAAAAGGATGATAAAACGTTTACCAAACGGGACTTAAAATCTCTAATAACGGGGTAATAGTGTCACTTTCTATATAATATCAAACACAAATGAATTTACATTTTTAGGGCAAAAAAAATAGCCCGCATAAATGAGGGCACTGAAAAAGTTACCTCCTTTAGTGGGTTAACTTTGAGAATCGATCATGTGAACATGTTTTCACTTGATCGATTTTTTATTTAATGGGTTTTATTTTCTAGTCTGTAAGTTTGCTTTTGTGTGCTGACATTGGAATATGAAGTTTTGGGTCTTTATTTGACACTATTTTGGCTTCTAGATAGCCAGTTTGATGATTCCTTTCAGGTTTACAGTGAAAATAGCAAGTGCACCCTGCATTTCCATGCCGTCTATTCCCCGTCCATATCCGTGGACGTTTTTTAACTCGCTGTTTTTGGCTTCAATCTTGTATCGGTGCCGGGCTTTGTCCCTGTAATATTCAGTCTCCTGAAAGATCATCTGCTCCTTGTGCAGGCCTGATTTTATGGATACCTCCGAAACGGTAAATATCGTTTTCAAAAGCAGATATTTGAACATGCGGACAGGACTCTCTGCCGCACGCCCATTGTCCTGACAATATTTGTCCAAAAGCTCGTTATATATAAAACCAAAATCTATAAGCTCGTTGATTTTGCGAAGCAGATTCTCCTTGGTGACAATCACATCGTAGAGCCTGGAAAATTCGCTAAACTGGATTTTTTGTTGTTGAAGAAGCATTTTAAAAGCCGTTCTGGTACACCTTTAAAATACAAAAAAAGGAGCAGAAATTATTAATTTCTACTCCTTTTTTCTGACCCAATCTTGAAGGGACTTTTCCAGTGCCCTCGCATAATTTTGGGCTATTTTTATTCAAAATATCAAAGGATTAATAAGCTCTTTGATTATTCCCTTCTTTCCAGTTAATGAAAGCTTTGTTCACCACTTTATTGCCACCTGGAGTTGGATAATTACCAGAGAAATACCAGTCACCTTTGTTTTTCGGACAAGCTTCATGCAAGTTCTCCAAACTTTGATAAATTACTTCTACCTCAGCCACAGTGCCTTTAGGAGTAATAATTTGTGCAATTTTAGCTGAAATTTCTTCCGGGGTGAAGGGTTTGTAAATCTCTTTTACATGATTCACGATTTCTTCTTTCGGAAGTAATAATGAAGCTTTACATTTTGCATAAACATCTTCGATCACCTGCCACATGCCACGCTCAGTTAATAACTGAATTGCAGCATCGAAAGCAACAAACTGCCCCATTCTGCTCATATCAATACCATAACAATCCGGGTAACGGATTTGAGGTGCCGATGAAACAATGATAATTTTCTTAGGATGTAAACGATCCACGATTTTGATAATACTTTGCTTTAAGGTAGTACCCCGAACAATAGAATCGTCCAAGGCTACCAAAGTATCCTGATGGTTATTGATAATACCATAAGTGGTATCATAAACGTGGGCCACCATTTCACTTCTATCCGCATCCTGCGTAATAAAAGTTCGCAGTTTCACATCTTTTACAGCCAGCTTTTCAACGCGGGGTGCAAGAGACAACAATTCCTCCAGCTGCTCATCGGATAACTCCTCTTTTTTATGTAGAAGAATATCTTTTTGGTGCCTGCGCACATATTGTTGCACACCGTCAACCATACCGAAGAAAGCCACTTCAGCAGTGTTCGGAATGAAAGAGAAAACGGTATTTTTTAAATCGTAGTTAACGGCCTGAAGAATTTTATCGCTCAATAAACGACCTAATTGCTTGCGTTCACGGTAAATTTCTACATCACTTCCTTTTGAGAAATAGATGCGTTCGAACGAACAAGATAATCTTTCAGTAGGCTCACGGAATTGCTCCATGCTTACCTCGCCATTTTTCTTGATAATTAAAGCATGACCAGGATCGATCTCCTTAACATCTTTAAACTGGATGTTGAAAGCAGTTTGTAGTGCTGGTCGTTCAGACGCGGCTACCACAATCTCATCATCATAATAGTAATATGCCGGACGAATACCAGCTGGGTCACGCATGATGAATGAATCGCCATTACCCACCATACCGCAGATAGAGTAACCACCATCCCAGGTTTTAGCCGAGCGGCGAAGAATATTTGCGATATCTAAATGATCAGAAATTTTGTGCGTGATGGCTACGTTATCGTGTCCTTCTTTTTTATATTGATCAAAAAGTTCTTGATTTTCATCATCCAAAAAGTGACCAATTTTTTCTAAAACAGTAACAGTATCGGCTTTTTCTTTTGGATGTTGACCTAACTCGTATAGTTGCTCCAATAACTCATCAACATTCGTCATATTGAAGTTACCAGCAATAACCAGGTTACGGGTCATCCAGTTGTTTTGCCTTAAGAAAGGGTGGCAGTTTTCGATACTATTTTTACCATGTGTACCATAACGCAAATGGCCCAATAACACCTCGCCGATAAAGCTAACATTGTTTTTGAGCCACTCTGTATCCTGCATTAATTCAGGTGTGTTTTCTTGTATATCTACGAATTTGTTTTGAACATACTCGAAGATATCTGCTACTGCATTCGAAGCCATGCTCCGGTATCGGCTAATGTACCTACTGCCAGGTTTCATATCCAGTTTAATGGTGGCAATACCTGCGCCATCCTGGCCCCGGTTATGCTGTTTTTCCATTAAAAGATATAACTTGTTAAGGCCGTAAAGTGCTGTACCGTACTTTTGCTGGTAGTAGGAAAGTGGTTTTAACAGGCGAATAAAAGCGATTCCGCATTCGTGTTTTATCTGATCACTCATTGTGTGGGTTTGAAGCCGCAAAGTTATCCTTTTAAATAATCACAACCTAAACAAAAGTATTTTCTTTTGTCACAATGAGGTTAATTTGAAAAAGCCATAATTAGATACATTTAAGATAGCAAATATTAAATTATCTAGAATTAGTCTAAATAAATTGGAAGGTAAGTGTAATTTTTACACCTTTGCAAAAAATGATTCACGTTTAAGTTTCTGCACCCATAATTACCAATATTGCTTGAAAAGATTATACCTAGTTGTTTTACTGTTTATTGCGATATCAGCCCAAGCGCAGCAAGGAATGTTTGTCGAAGGTAGGGTAGTTGATCAGCAAAAAAAGCCGATCCCATCAACCAACATCAAAATTATTGAAACCAATCAATATGGAATAACTGCTTCGGACGGTTTGTTTAAACTACCGGTAAAAAATTTATCAAATAGTACACTAACGCTTGAGTTCACATTTATAAGCTATCAAAAGTTAACTAAAAAAGTACTGATTTTTGGGGATGGAGTAAACTTAGGCAATGTTGTTTTAAAGGAACTTAACCTAAGCTTGGAAACTATTGCTATAAATGCTAAACGTAACTATGAAGGACAATCAAATTCCTCACTAATAATTTCCAGGGATATTATAGAGCAAACACCAGCTTTAAGTTTAAGTGATTTATTGAATCAAATACCCAACAGAAAAATAGTTTCGCCGTCTTTACAAAGTGTTCAAAACATCAACTTGCGATCGACATTTGCTACAACTACAGCAAACACGAGGGGAACTTATGACTTGAATAATTCTTTTGGAATTGCAATTATTTTAGATGGAAATGCAATCAGCAATAATATGAATATGCAAAGTTTCAATCCGGGTATTACAGGTATTGGAGGTAGCAACTCATACCAGATATCAACGGGCACGTATGGCTTAAGCGGTGCTACAAATTCAGGTTATTCAGGCGATTTTGCATTTGGAGGAACAGATTTAAGACAGATACCGGCAGATAACATTGAAAACATTGAGGTTATCGCCGGGGTTGCACCTGCAAAATATGGTGATTTGAGTGACGGCGCTGTTATTGTAGATCGACAGGCCGGCAAAGCCCCTGCATATTTACGGATGCAGATTAGGAATGACGCTACATCTTACGGCTATTCTCAAGGATTTAAACTTTCTCCAAAAGGCGGTGCAATGAATGTAGGTGTAAATTACGTTAATTCACTGGCAGATAACCGAGATAAACTAAAAGCATACAAACGAATCAACACCTCTTTAATGTACACCAACACTTTCGGAGCTGAAAAAAGAATTAAAAACACTTTCAGTGCTGATTATGGCCGAAATTTGGATGGACTACGAAGTGATCCTGATGATATTACTCAAACAATTGTACGATTTGACAGTTGGAATGCAGCAATCTCGAACAGAACATCTTATGCGCTTAACACAAATTTTTTAAAAAATATCTCTTTAAATTTAAGGTATTCTGAAGGGCACCAAGAAAGTTATCGCGAAACCAATCGCAACGAACCTTATGTAATCATTTCTGAAGCTACAACTTCAGGAATACATGAAGGAACTTACGCTCCAGGGATTTATACAGCCGCATCGCTAATTGATGGAAGACCTGTAAACGCTACAGCAAGGCTGGATTTTAATGCTGATTTCAAAACTGGTGATGTAACCCACTTTTTAGGATTCGGAGTAAATTACGATTACGGAAAAAATAAAGGGCTGGGCCAGGTTTTTGATCCTAATCGTCCGAGGGCATTTACAGCCGTTTCGTCGACATCACTTCAGTCCAACCGCTCAGAGCGATACTATGACTTTAACCTAGTTAATGCCCAGCAAAACCTGGGTTTATACTTGGAAGATCAGTTTAAAGTGAATCTTTTTGAAAAAAATCTTAATGTTAGGGCTGGGATCAGGTATGATATGCAAAATTCTTTACCTTCTTTTTCTCCGCGTTTGAATATGAATTACGAGATTAATAAAGACTTTAGAATAGGTTTCGCTTATGGACTATCATATAAATCGCCATCACTTTCACAGCTATATCCGGGGCCAACTTATTTCGAGGTACCACTTGTAAATGCATTCAATGGAAATGCAGCAGAAAGCACTTACTTGGTTTACGTAGAGCGATATGATCCTGAAAGTGCAAACATAAAACCTTCATATGGTCAAACGTTCGAGCTAAGCACAAGCACTAAAATCAAAGATTTCAATTTGTCGCTGTCGCTGTTTCACAAAAATTCAAAAGATGGAATTTCAACGATTTCAAACAGAAAATTTTTAACTGTTCCAAATTACGTTGCTACAGCTATACCGGGCCAGAAGCCGCTTATAACCCAAACAGGCACAAGAGAAGTAAATTTTGTATATCACAATTTCAGCAATGATTTAAAATCCGACAATCAGGGAATTGAACTCATATTAAGTAGCCCTCAAATTAAACCAATGGCTACTACATTTAATATTAGTGGGGGGTTTTTCCGCACTTACTACCAAAACAATCAACCCCGTTTAGGCACCGAGATTGAGGATCGCCCAAATGATCCGGAATATGCTATTCTTGGTATTTATGAGGCAACCAAGAGAATCTCCTATCTAAGTAATGCAAGGATAAGTTCAGCAACACACATTCCTAAAATTGGCTTAATGATCAATTTTACCGCTGATTTTTCTTTATTACAAAAAACAAATATCGAAGCTTCACAGGGAATTCCATTAGGATACTTTAGCCAAAATGGAAATGAAGTTATGCTTACAAACCCTGATCCAAACAACCCAAAATATGGCCACCTTTTTATTCCATCCAATGAACTGAATGACCAAGATATTCCACGCATCATTCCTAATTTTCATTTAAGCGTGGCCAAAGACATTAAAAAACGTTTTCGATTCTCGTTCAATGTTTTTAATGTTTTCAATTATCAGCCCTACTACATAAATGCCTCAAATAATTATGTATTCCCTGGAACTGCGCCAAATTTTGGGGCAGAAATCTCAATAAAACTTTAATATTTTAAACTTAATTTTATAATGAAAAAATACCTACTTTTATTAATCAGCGTTTTTGCACTCACTTCTTGCAAGAAGGAAAAAACAACAGAGATTGTACCTGTTGACTTAAATTTGAACGTCTCTTATAGAACTGAAACCAGTGGCTACCAATTACCTCTTAATGAGGTAAAAGTTAAAGTGACAAATGTTGATACCAAAAACACCTTGCAGTTTACTACTAATGACAAAGGAAAATTAGTAGCACCCCAGCTTAGCCCTGGAACTTATGATCTTGATGCAACCATCACAATTACAGCAGCGAGATACAGCACACTTACAGGGATTCAAAGTCCTAATGATGTAACCTTCAATGCTTCAGTAAAAAATAAAGTTATTGGTGTTGGTTTTACTGAAACCATAGACCTAACTCTAGTTACTGGAACGATAAGCGATTGGGTAATCAAACAAATTTACTATGCTGGTTCTGACAGGGTGAATGGAGCAACTTATCGCGACAATTTTATTGAGTTTTATAACAATAGTGATAAAACATTGTATGCAGATGGATTATGTTTCACTGAGACTACAGGGATTATCACTGTATCGACTCCACCAAGACACCACCTGCTATCCAATGGTCAATATGATTGGAATAAAGCAGAAGGTATTCCTGCTGGAATAGACGCTAACAATGATTACATCTACGTAAGAGCATTTTTAAAAATTCCTGGTACAGGAAGCCAGTACGCTGTACAACCAGGCAAAAGCATTATTGTCGCCCAGTCCGCCATTAATCATAAAAGTCCTTTCACAGGCCTTGACGGCAAGACAATTTCGGTACTTAATCCCGCCCTTACCGTTGATTTAAGCGGTGCGGATTTTGAGGCACACTATGGCTCTCTTGTAACTAGACCACTTGCTTCTGATGTTGACAATCCTTTGGTTCCTAATCTTGAGGTTTTTGATTATTTTGGAAATGATATGATTTTTGATGGAGATGGAAGATACTCTTACGCTCTTTTAAAATTTACAGATGGTGTTAACCCTGCAAACTTTCCTCAATATGCGATACCCACACTGACTGTAAGTTCTACTGCTTCAAAAGTGTTTCAAATCCCCGCAAAATATATTTTAGATGCTGTAGAAGTCCAGCCAACAGAAGCAAACAAAAGAGTTCCTAAAAAATACTCTGCTAATCTGGATGCTGGATTTGCATTCAACCCAGCCGGACAATACACTTCTCAATCTGTTATTCGCAAAACTGATAAAACGATCAATGGCAGAATAATCTTAAAAGACACAAACAATAGCACTGAGGATTTTACTTTTTTAGAGGTTGCAAACCCTAGAGGTTTTAAATAAAATCCTTTTTATCGGGCTTGAACTGATCAAGCCCGATTTCTTGCTTAAATCATTAAATCTTAATGAAAAAAATTACACGCTATATTCTTTTCGCAATAACTTCTATCCCATTTGGATTGAGTGGACAAGAAAAGATTGGAGAAAGCCAGACTTCTCTATCGGCTAACTTTTACACGGATTCTCTTCAGAATCAGCGGAGAATATTTGCAAGGAAAAGTGCTTATTATCTCAGTTTACTTCCTGATCAAATGAGTATGGCTCGAGGTGCCTTTAGTTTTGAGAGAGGAAACTTTATTCCTTCACAGGGTGCAACAAAAATAAGATCAGGACAATTATATACTGAAGGAACAACAAAACTGAAATCGGTAAAAGTATTTGGAAGCTTTCAATACCGAAAAATCTTTGAGGACAGTACCCGCTTTGCCCATCAAACCAGAAATAATTTTACAACGCCTTATTATTTTGGATCACCAGGTTATGTTCACTATGAGCGAAGTATTTATAACATAACCGCAATGGCAAGTCAATCTATACTACAAAACAGATTGACTTTTGCGCTAGGAAGTAATTATAATGTAGCGAATCACTTTTCTACTAATGATCCACGGGGTGCAGTGAATGAGTATCAGTTAGATATCAATGCCTCAGTTGGATATCAGTTATCTCGAGAAATTAAAATAGGATTGGGATATCGTCCGGGTTATGGAAGAGAGGACATTAATGTAGCTTACAAAAACCCACGATATTATGAAAGTTCGTCATTCCCAATGTACTATAATCACTTAATAAACGGTTATGGCGAAGGTAGACCAGTGCTAGCTGGTCCAGACAGAAAATATTTTAATAATTTTAAAAGGCAAGGGGCTGACTTATATCTTGACTTCAGCAACCATATCCTTGGCGAAATAAATTTATATGGAAGTTACATCAAAGAAAATCAGCGTTATTTTCAAACTAGCGGAACAGGCTTCAAATATTTCTCAAACTACGACCTCGAGAAAATGAATGTAGCTTTGCGTTGGTTGAAATCACTTAACAAAAATACTAGGGTAGGTGCAAATTTAGTATACGAAAAGTTGGATGGCCGGGATCAAAATCTCGAATTTAGCGCTAACAATTATATCTATGCTGGTCAACGAATTAACGCCAAAATATTATTTAATACAACCGCTAACAAAAACTCATTCAATTATTATATTAACGCTTTACAGTTTTCTCAGGAACGGATTGACGGCATAAGAGGAAACAATGTTTCTTACAATAATTTGCTTTTGGAAATTGGATCATCGGTAAAAAGAAACCAATCAAATAAAAATTTTTTTGGAGCAAATATCTCTACTAGTTACAAAATGCCAATGGGTAACCGTTTTACTGTAGCACAAGCGAATGAAGGATATTTCACAAGGTATGTAATTTATCATGATTACCTCTACAACACTTCCTCTTACATTGGCGGAGCAGTTTCAGGTGAGTATGGCTTTTCTGTTTTTAAAGACATGATCGCTTCTCTTCAGATAAATGCTACATACATGAAGAAATTAGAGCAGCAAAACCTAACTAGAACCATCATTTCTGAGCCCGGCAAACACCGCTTTTCTTCCAATATCAGCTTAAATCTCTATTTTTAGCCTTATGAATAAAGTTTTCCTCACGCTTGCCCTAATCTTTACCGGATTAACCCTGTTATCTTTTCAATCAACAAATTTCAACGATGATGAGGAACTGAGCATAGATAGCTTGCGCAAAGTTTATTCGAAACCTACAGATCAATGGCCAAAGCCAACCGTAGATAAAGGAGCCATTTTTCAGGAATTAGGAGAACTTCTACCCTCTCCCGTCGATTTAAAAAATGATTCCGTTAAAAAGGTAGTTGAATTGGGTAAAATTTTATTTTTTGACCCTCGGTTATCGGGATCAAACCAAATTTCCTGCTCGAGCTGCCATGCACCAGATTTACACTGGTCTGATGGTCGTCAGGTTTCTGTTGGACATGATCACTTAACGAACATCCGTAATGCACCCTCTTTAGAAAACGTTTGGTTTTACAAACGTTTGTTTTGGGATGGACGAGCGGCGAGTTTGGAAGAACAAGCAGAAAGCCCTGTGGCGGCACATAACGAGATGCACCAGGATATGAAAGCTTTACCCAAAAAGCTGAGCAAAATAAAAGGATATCAACCATTCTTCGTTGATGCATTTGGATCGAAGGCCATCACCAATAAAAGAATATTCGAAAGTCTGGCCACTTTTCAACGCAGCATTGTAAGCAGGAGAACCCCATTCGATCGTTTCCTGGCTAGAGATAAGAATGCATTGACCGATCAACAGCTAGTGGGTTTACATTTATTCCGCACCAAAGCCCGTTGTATTAATTGCCACAATGGTCCGTTATTTACCGATAATGAGTTCCACAACGATGGGTTAACTTATTTCAAACGTAAATATGAAGACTTAGGTTTATATAACGTAACGAAGAAACCTGAAGATGTAGGTAAATTTAAAACGCCTGGATTAAGAAATGTAATGAAAACGGCGCCTTGGTTCCATAATGGTTTATTCCCTGATATGGATGGTGTGATGAACATGTACAATGTGGGCATGCCCGTTCAGAGGGTTAGGGCTGAACAAATAAATAACCCTCTACTGCCTAAGAACGACAAGTTGTTAAAAGGTTTAATGTTGAGTAAAGCAGAAAAGGATGCGGTGGTTTCCTTTCTAGAGGCCCTCTCCTCGCCTACAATTTTGGTTAGGGTAGAGAAATTGCCGCATTAATCGGTTGCCAGTTACCGGTTGTCAGTCAGTTGCCGGTTACCCGTTACTGGTTACAAATCTAGTCATATAAAAAGTTTACCAACAATCAGCGAGCCCGTTAAGATTCCCACCTGCGTAGGAATGACGCCTTGGCTGACACATTAGGAGGATCGATTTCCGAAAGCACATCTATTATCGCAATAGCATGATCAAATCATTTAATTATGATGCACTAGTTTAGGATAACATTACATCTTTCCTGAATTCAATTCCTCACCAAAAAAAATCGAAGCCTGGGCATCAAAAGCCAGCGGATCGCCACTGGTGTAAAAAGACTTAAGTCCGTCTTTACTCAACTTCGTTTCTATCTCAGGATGTCTTCCTAAATAATCAACCATACTTTTAGCTACAATTTCTCCCTGGGTTAAAATATTAATATAGTCAGGCAAAATCATTTTTAACTTTGGCATAAGTAACGGATAATGTGTGCAGGCTAATAGAACGCAATCTATTTCTGCAGACTGCTCTATTAACCGATTGCAATATTCGTTGATAAAAAAGTCAGCACCAGATTGCAAATGCTCATTGTTTTCTATTAAGGGCACCCACATCGGGCAAGTTTGCTGATATACCTTAACCTCTGGAAAAAACTTATTAATCTCCAATAAATAGGATTGTGAATTTACAGTTCCCCGAGTACCCATTACGCCAACATGGCCACTGGATGTGAAGCTGCCAATGACCTCCGCCGTTGGCCTGATGACACCTAAAACCCTTCTATCTGGATACTTAACAGGTAAATCTTTTTGCTGGATAGTTCTTAAAGCTTTTGCAGAAGCGGTATTACAAGCCAGGATAACCAATTCACAGCCCTGTGCGAAAAGCCATTCAACACATTCTAGGGTATATTTGTAAATTGTATCAAAAGAATGATCACCGTAAGGAGAACGGGCATTATCGCCTAAGTATATGTAACTGTATTCGGGCAATTGATCAGCTATCGACCGAAAAACAGTCAAACCACCATAACCTGAATCGAAAATACCTATGGGCGAACATTTTTGCATCACCGTAAAGATATTATTTATTGTTGGAAAGTTGTGTTGTTGAAAAGTTGGGTGATGACCAAAAAAAAACGGAACCAAGTTGCCTCGATTCCGCTTTATATTTGACTTTGTATTTGAGACTATTGACTCAATACTCTCGACTCCAAACTATTTCTTAGGAGCTGGTGCTTTAGCTGCAGTAGCAGAAATACCTAATTTAGTTTTAACTGCTGAAGTGATATCATCACCACCTTCCCAGAAAACCAGGTTATTACCACCTTGTCCGTTTGCGATATCGAAAACGTAAGCTAAACCTTTTTCTTTCGCTACAGCAGAAATTGCAGTAGCTACTTTAGCTTGAATAGGTTGAAATAACTCACCTTGCTTAGTACCAACATCCTGAGATGCTTTAGTACGGGCATCAGTAATGCGTTTTTCCAAATCCTGTAATGCTTGGCCAGCGGCTTGTAATTCTTTACCAACTGATTCTTTATTTGCTTCGCTTAAAGTTTTTTCTTTCGCTTGGGCTGCAGCCAATTGAGTTTGATATTCTTTGATCATCGCATCAATTTCTGCTTGTTTTGTTTTACCCAAAGTTTCTAAGGTAGTTTGAGCCGCTTTAGCTTCAGGAAGATTTGCAAACACATCTTCTGAATTAATATGACCTAATTTTTGTTGCGCACTTGCCATATTCGCTGTAAACATCAACCCTGCTGCTACAAAGAATACGTTAATTAACTTTCTCATCGTTCTATTTTACTTTTTTATTTTTTTTGTTTGTTTTCTAAAATCTAAGGGGGCGAATATACTAATTTTTTCCAGCCCCTGGCTTGTAACCTAATTTCACAATTACATCATTACTAACATCGTAGCTGCTGCTTGCATAAATCATCATGGTTGCTTCACTGCTTTTGTCAAAAATGAAATCAAGATATTTAGCCTTCGCAATCTGTTTAATTACATCAGAAACTTTCTCTTGAATTGGCTTGATCAATTTTGCTCTGCTTTGAAAAAGCTCACCATCTGGTCCGAATTTTTGGCGTTGAAACTCTTTTGCCTGTTTTTCTTTCTCAATAATTTCGTTTTCACGGCGTTTTCGCATATCATCAGTTAACAATACCTGATCTGCCTGATAGGCTTTGTACATCCGGTCGATTTCAGAAAAATTCTGGTCAACTTGTTGTTGCCATTGTTTAGATGCTACTTCTAATTGGCTTAATGCAGACTTATATTCTGGCATCTGTTTCAAAATATACTCGGTGTCTACATAAGCAAACTTTTGGGCATAAGTGCCAAAGGTTGTGCATAATAAAAATGCGATAAAAAGATACTTCTTCATTTGTGTGTGTATTTAATGATTCGTTATAACCTAAGCTTTTAATAAACTCAACTTAAGGCGTTTTATTACATATTTAGTTAAATTTTTATACTTTATCAATTAAAATCCACCTAATTGTTGTGCGATACTAAAGTGGAACTGGCCTTTGTTCGAATCAGGTAATCCTGGAATCGCATCAAAACCGTAACCATAATCAATACCCAATAAACCAAATATCGGTAGAAAGATTCTCGCACCTACACCAACTGATCTTCTCACGTTGAAAGGATTAAAATCACTAAACTTATTCCAAGTATTACCACCTTCGGCAAAAGCCAATACGAAAGCAGTAGCTTGTTGACTTGCAATAACTGGATAACGTGCTTCTAAAACATATTTGGTGTAAATCGGGCTACCAGATTGTTGTGCAATACGAGGATCTGAACCTACTGGAATAACTGTATTGTTTGCATAACCACGCATCGCGATTAATTCTGATCCTTGTAAGAAATCAAATCCTTGCATACCATCACCACCTAATTTGAAACGCTCAAACGCTGATTGACCTACTGCACTGTTGTATTGGCCCAAGAAACCAAACTGTGCCTGTGCTTTAATTACTAAATTACCTGCAACACGTTGGTACCATTGCGAATCAAATTTCCACTTGTGGTATTCAGTAAAGCGATATTTCTCTTTATCAGGTGCGGTTGCATAATTCACTTTATTAAATAATGAATATGGAGGCGTGGCCTGAATAGTGAAACGAATAAATGAACCCGATTTAGGGAAAATTGGTGAATCTCTTGAGTCACGGCTGATTTCTTGCGATAAGTTTAAATTGTAAGAGGTACCCGAAGTAAATAAATAACCTGGGTAGTTACTTAAAATATACTGCTGTAAGTTAACGGCATGGCTCAACTGGAAATAATTATCCGGCCAGTTTAATCTTCTACCCAAACTCACGGTAACACCATTTAAACGGATTTTCTGGAACTGAGAGTTATCCGAATTTAAACCGTTTGACTGTAGTGAGGTAAAAGCACTTACACCAAAACTCACTGGCTTTTCTCCACCAAACCATGGCTGAGAGAAAGAGAAGCTATAAGATTGATAGTATTTACCATTCGTTTGTCCACGTAAACTTAGTTTTTGTCCATCTCCTTTTGGAAGTGGTTTATAAGCTTTCAGGTTAAATAAATTTCTTAATGAGAAGTTATTGAAAGTTAATCCTAAGGTACCGATAATACGGCCACCACCAAAACCACCTGATAACTCAATCTGATCTGAAGGTTTCTCCTCTACAGCATACTCAATATCAACCGTTCCATCTGCAGGATTAGGACGAGGAGTAGGAACTGTCTTCGACTCATCAAAGTTACCTAACTGACCAATCTCACGAATGGTACGAATTAAGTCACTTTTATTAAATTTTTGCCCCGGCTTGGTACGAATCTCACGTAACACAACCTTATCATTGGTAATTGTATTCCCTTTTAAAGTAATTCTATTGTTGGTGTATTGCGGCCCTTCATACATTCGCATTTCTACGTCAACCGTATCGCCATAAATTTTGGTTTGTACCGGATCAATATTGAAAGTTAAATAGCCATTATCGGTGTACATACTGTTGATATCGCCACCATTTTCACCGCCGCCGTTTAATTTCTTGTTTAACCTTTCTTCATTAAATACATCGCCTTTCTCAATGGTTAAAACTTTATTTAAAATACTATCAGGATAGATGGCATTTCCAGCCCAGGTAATATTACCGAAGTAATATTTCTTTCCTTCATATAAATCCATTTTAATATTTACCCTTTTCTTATTGTATTGGTAAATACTATCTTTCAGTAATTCAGCATCACGGTATCCCTTTTCATGCATCTTACCAATCATCTTCACTTTATTCTCTTCATATTTTTCTTTAGAGAATTTTCCTGAACCCCAAAAACGCCACCATGCAAATTGCTTAGGATTTTTTAAGTACTTTCTAAGCTTAGCGGCTTTAAAATCCTTGTTTCCAGTAAATTCGATACGTTGAACTTTTACACGGCTACCTTTATCAATATTCGCTTCCAATACCACGCTATTTTCAGCATTTGGATCTTTACGCGTTTTGTAATCTATTGTAGTGAAAAAATAACCTTTATCTAGCATGTACTTCTTTACAATAGCCGAAGTAGTGTTGTATAAGTTGTCATTTACAATTTTCCCGGTTTTATCATTAAGTTTTTCCTGAATAGCCGTTTTTTGCGATTTACTGATTCCCTTTAAATCGATTGAACTTAAACGAGGACGTTCAACCACTTCGATTTCGAAATACACAGAATCCTGAACGAATTTTTCGATATTAATTTTAACATCATCAAACAATCCCTGTGCCCAAAGCGTTTTAATTGCATCAGAAGTAGCCTCACCAGGAAGAGTAACTTTATCTCCCTTTGTTAATTTTGATAAGGTGATTAATACATCTTTATCGAGATATTGCGTTCCTGTAACGGTTGTGCCACCAATGATATATTCTTTTGGACTAAAATAATCGAGATCTAAGCCTCCAACTTTTAAAGATGGGGTTGCTGGCGCCTTACCTGTCGGACGTATTTGCGCAAAGGCTGGAGCAGCTAAAATGACTAGGATTAAAACTTGAAATATTCTTTTCATTAAAATAATTTGTTCAGTAATGGCCACGAAGGTAACAATGTTTTTTTTAGCAAAATTTACATTTGCCATGTTTCCCTTATTATGGTTTCATTTATCGTATAAAAGTGGTGCTAAGTTAGTTTAAACGCTTGTTAAAAAGTGTTAAAAGAAAAATTAGTTCAATTGTTCGCTAATTTTTCCGAAACGGCGTTCGCGTTTTTGATAGTCAACAATAGCCTCAAAGAGATCTTCTCTTCTAAAATCTGGCCACAAAACATCAGTGAAATAAAACTCCGTATAAGCCATTTGCCAAAGCAAATAATTACTTATCCGATGTTCGCCACTTGTTCTGATCATTAACTCCGGGTCAGGAATATTTACGGTTGTAAGTTTCGATGAAAAGAGACCCTCATCGATATCATCCATAGAGATTGTATTATCTTTTACGGCTTCAGCAATTTTTCTGGCAGCCTCAACAATTTCCCATTTTGCACTATAGCTAAGGGCCAGTGTTAAGGTACATTTTTCGTTGTGGGCAGTCTTATCCATTGCTTCTTTCAAATCATCAATACACTCTTGTGGTAAAGATGATATGTTGCCAATGGCATTAAGCTTAACTTTATTTTTGTTGAGCGTTTCGGTTTCTCTGTTAATTGTTGAGATCAGGATTTGCATCAAAGCATCAACCTCTTCCTTCGGACGATTCCAGTTTTCAGTAGAAAAAGCATAAAGGGTTAGGTATTCAATACCTACTTCAACACAGCCTTCTACAATATCTTTTACAGATAGCACACCTTGCTCATGCCCAAAAACACGTACTTTTCCCTGGCCTTTTGCCCATCTTCCATTCCCATCCATGATAACGGCAATGTGCTTTGGCAGGCGGCTATAGTCTATTTGTTCTTTAAAATCCATTAATTAAGTCAAAATCAGCTTAAAACGAGTAGCATTTTGAGGATACAAAGGTAAAAGATATGCCAACACTAACAAATAGATAAGTGTCCCTTTTTCTAAAATCTCCTCTTTGGGTTCCTGCAACACCAATTTGACTGATAGATGGATCGGATAAATTGATGCGATTTCCATCTGAACCAACAAATACCTGTTTATCGCTGTCCGGATACCTTCCGCTAACGTCGTCAATATAGTCAGTCAACGGCGTTCTATAGCCTAATTCGGTAAAAACAGTCCAGGTATCTTTATAATTGTATCGTAAACCCACGCCATAAGGAATGGTTAAAACGGCATTTCTATATCCATTCTCTTGTCCTTCTGTAGCCAGTCTATCCAAACGATAGGTTTCACCGTCGTATTTAACTTTTGGTTTAAATACCACAAAACCAGCACCGGCAAATAAGTAAGGTGTAAATTGACGGGTTCCACCACCCAAATTGAAATTAAAAAAATTGAAATCAATTAGTGCGCTCAATTCGTTTAAGGAAGTATTAAAACTTAAGTTTCTTTCTCTGAACTGTGCATTGTTTGATTGTGAATCTTTAGCCTGAATCTGGCCGTAAGTATAGTTTAATCTTACCCCTAAGTATTGATTGAAGTTTTTCTTTCCATAAACTCCGGCAGAAATACCACTCACTTTTAAAGGATGGTTTTGATTAAGATCACCAATGTATCCTGCGCCGCCGCCCATCAGCCCTATCTCCCAATTGCCCTCTTGAGCAAAAGATATTTTTCCTCCGGTAATAAGAAATAAGATGATGATTAGGAGTTTATTTAGCGTCATACTTAGTAGTTACGGGTATCTATGCCCCATAATAATTTATTCCTTAACGTGTTTAAGTAAGTTTCATTGTTAAGACGAATAAGATTTATGCAAAAGTCGGCTTTTTTTATCGATATTTTAACTGAACGCTCAACCGTTACAGTTCTACTATCACACGAAACCAAAAATTTAGATTCTCTGGCCTCTACTTCGAAGGATAATTTATTATCATCAGGAAGCACTACTGGCCGCACATTTAGATTGTGGGGAGCAATAGGCGTGACCACAAAATTTTCTGAATCTGGATAAATAATTGGTCCACCGCAGCTTAGCGAGTAAGCCGTAGAACCCGTTGGCGTGGCAATAATTAACCCATCTGCCCAGTACGAATTGATAAATTCATCATTCATTGATGCATGAATAATCATCATGGCCGAATTATCCCGCCTGTGGATGGTGATGTCGTTCAGCGCAAAGTTTTCTTCACCAAATAATCCATTATCCGATTCTAAAACCAAAAGTGAACGTGTATCTAAGCTATATTCTTTATTTACCAACGCATTAAGCGCCGATTCTATTTCGTTTTTATTGATACTGGCCAAAAAGCCCAAACGACCAAAATTAATCCCAATAACGGGAATATTTGAATCGCGAATTAACGAAAGTGTATCAAGCAAAGTTCCATCCCCACCTAAACTTAAAAGTACATCTGCATGATCTTTGAGTTCTTTGTGGTTATGAAAAATTACTGTATTGGCTGGCAGCTTAATTTTACCGTGAAGCGAAGTTTTAAACTTAGAATATAAAACGGGTTGAATATTATGAGTGGCCAGATAATTAAAAACCTCTTGCACATAGGGCAAAACTGTATCGTTAAAATCCCTCCCGTAAATTGCGATCCTCATAAAATATTTTAAACGTTTAGATAGTTCATGAAAGAATCATAACGTTCTTGAGAACCATCGTCAATTTGTGTGTTGTTGTAAACTTCCTTCACCAGGTAATCGTACCTTTCAAAAGAAGCCACAAGCGATGTAATTTCTGTTTTATTAACTTTTAAAGTCACTTCCATACGAGTGGAATCATCAAAAGTATTGACATAAGATGACAGGATCTGAGCATTATCTGCTTCGACAATTTGTGAGATATGTGCCAAAGAATTATCCCGGTTGCTGATTTCCAACACAATAATTCCGCCTGGGTGATTAACAGCATACTGTTCTGCCACGGCATCAACCATGTTGTTAATAGAAATTAAGCCCAGGTAGTTTTTTTGCTGATCGACAACCGGCACAGCTGTTAGTTTTAGCTGGCTCATCAAACGAATCACATCATAAGTGTGTGCGTCGCTTAAGGTAAAAACGTTTAAGAAATTAACGCCAGAATCCGTCAAGATTGTATCGTGCTTGCTGATATTTAATAAATCATCTTCGGAAACTAAACCCAATAAAGAAGCTTCGCTAAGAACCGGCATGTGCTTCACTTTAAATTCGTTCATACGATCTAAAGCTTTTTGCACCGTGTCATCAGCTCTTAATGATGGAATAGCATTCGATATGATTTCTTCAGCAAACATTATTTAAGTAAAATTCTATCTAAAAATTTCTCCAGATAACCATTAAATATCTCCGGATGCTCCATCATAGGGGCATGACCACATTTATCAACCCAGTTCAATTCAGAATTAGGCAACAATTGATGGAATTCTTCTGCCACTTCTGGCGGTGTAACTTTATCATTCTTTCCCCAGATCAATGAAACCGGGATGGTTATTTTAGAAAGTTCCTTGGCCATATTGTGGCGAATTGCCGACTTAGCCATCGTTAAAATCCTAATCACCCGAGATCGGTCGTTAACGGTTTTAAACACATCATCAACCAATTCTTTCGTTGCCGTTGCTGGATCGTAAAAAGTAAATTCTACCTTTTCTTTAATATAATCATAACTTTCACGACGTGGGAATGAACCTCCGAAAGCGTTTTCGTATAAGCCAGAGCTACCTGTTAAAACCAAAGCTTTAACAAACTCCTGATGTGCAACTGTAAAAACCAAACCCACGTGACCTCCTAAGGAATTACCCACTAAAACCACTTGATTTAATCCTTTAAATTTTAAAAAACGATGTAAGTACCTGGAAAGTGCTTTAACGCCTAAAGTTAAAATTGGCAAATCGTAAATAGGTAAAATGGGAATAATTACATGATAACGATCTTTAAATTGCTCTATAACACGCTCCCAGTTACTTAATTCACCCATTAAACCATGCAGCAATACCAACTTTTCGCCTTTTCCAGTTTCAATGTATTTAAATCCGTCTTCTTCAATTATCTGGTATGTCATATATATTATAGGTGGTATTGTGCACTAAGTTAGTAGAGTAAAATTAAATTTTCGCATTTCTATGCCATTTTTCTAAAATAAAGCCGATAACGGTATAAAAACCTTTGTTAAAGCATGAAAATGCAAGTATCAAGTATCAAGACAGTTGCTAGATTCATGTCTTTACCTTTAGTCTTTAAGCTTAACTATGCAAGCTTCTCTTTTACAATTTCAGCTATTAATTTGCCATCTGCCTTACCTGCAAGTTCTTTATTGGCCAAACCCATCACCCTCCCCATATCTTTAACCGATGTGGCACCAGATTGTTTGATCACGTTTTCGATAATAACTGCAACCTCAGTCCTATCTAACTGCTGTGGTAAAAATTGGTTAATCACCGCAATTTCTTCTTCCTCTACCTTAAACAAATCTTCACGGTTTTGTTGCTTGTAAATATCAGCAGACTCACGGCGTTGCTTGATTAGCTTTTGAAGAATTTTTAATTCCGTTTCTTCGGTAATCTCTTCTGATGAACCTTTCTCGGTTTTAGCCAACAGTAAAGCCGCTTTAATTGCCCTTAATCCTCTTAGTTGAGCATTATCTTTAGCCAGCATGGCTTTTTTTATTTCTTGATCTATTGTGTTTGATATCATTTTTCTGTTATCAGTTATGAGTTATGGGTTGTGGGTTACCTGTTTGAGCTACCTTTTAAACACCTAAACTGTAAACTCGCAACCGGTAACTGGCAACCCACTACTTTAATTTCTATTTATTATCGTTGCTGTGGCCTGTACAGTCGGCATAATCAGCATATCGTTTATATTTACATGTTTCGGACGGCTTACTACATACCAAATCGCATCCGCTATATCATCGGCGATAAGTGGCTCCAGGTTTTCGTACACTTTTTTAGCCCTATCTTCATCCCCTTTAAATCGTACTACCGAAAATTCGGTCTCCACCATACCTGGATTAATTTCAGTCACCTTAATTCCGTGAGGCAAAAGATCAATCCGCATACCCTTACTTAATGCATCAACCGCATGTTTGCTGGCACAATATACGTTTCCGTTTGGATAAACTTCCTTTCCAGCAATTGAACCGATGTTAATGATATGACCCGATTGATTTGGAATCATCCAGTTGGAAACAATTTTGGTAACATACAGCAATCCTTTAACATTGGTATCGATCATGGTATCCCAATCATTGGTATCGCCCTTATCAATAGGATCCAAGCCCTGGCTTAAACCTGCATTGTTAACCAATACATCAACATTTTTCCAATCTGCAGGTAAATTTTCCAACACGGTTGATAAACTTTCTTTGTCTCGAACATCAGCCAAAACCTGCTTAATTTCGATGGCATATTTATCAGCCAAATGATGCGAAAGTTTCGCCAAACGATCTTCGCGACGGGCAAGTAAAATTAAGTGATAACCTTGTTGGGCGAAGGTGTGCGCACAAGCTTCGCCAATACCAGAAGTTGCGCCTGTAATTAATGCAATTTTAGACATGTTTATGAATAATTTAGCTTCAGTTTAACCAGGAGCATTGCTGCAATTGGTTTTTCTTAATGCAGGCAAAGGTAAGTTTTTTTGAATTGTACGGCTATTGAAAAATTAAACTGAACGTTAATTGACGTAATTTTAACTTATCAATCGGATTAGCAAAAGCAGTATCGTCGTGCTGAAGCAAATCATTGGTTGAATAGGCCAACTTAATTTCGGGCGACATTTTGAAATACTCGAAATACAAGTCAAAACCTATTCCCGTTTCATAGGATAGATAATTGCGTTGATTTTTCAACAGCTTGTTTATTGGCGTTTCGCCTTCATCGAAGAATTTCTTTTTCGAAGCAATATCAATCGAATACTTCGCTCCGCCCAACCAGTAAGCCCTAAAATTATTCATGCGGTTCGATTTAACTTTTATACCTATCGGAAACTCGAACATGGTTGCCTGAACCTTCTTATCGATTAAGGTTTGATAATTTTTCGTTTGGCCATTGCCGAGATCAATGGGGTCTAATGGCAAATACTCATACGAAACTACACGATCGCTGAAAATCAATGATGGAGTTGCACGAATATCAAAATTCTCTGCCAAGCGCCTGTTCATCACAAAACCTAAACCAAAGCCCTGCGAAGGTGGACTTGAAATAGCATTCAAAGAATTTGTAACCGGCAAACCCGAATTCGGATCATAAGACACGCCCAAAGAATTTCGCACTTCGTAAAAAGGTGCCCGCCAGTTTTCTTTTTTAAGAATTTTGTATTCTGCAGAAATATACTGAAAATTAAACCCAAAGCTCCAATCTTCATCATCAATTCCCCCACCCCAGTTCTGAGCCAGGCAAGCGGTAGAAATTGTGAATAACGAAAAGATGAGGCTTAATTTTTTTATCATTTAGTACCGACGTAGATTGAACTTATTCCAAACGTTAAAATTCTTTGCTTGGTACTTTTGAAACCAACTTTTTCCATAAGGCTTGTAAAATCAGTTCCATCAGGAAAAGCGGCTACAGATTCAGGTAAATAAGTGTAGGCTCTGGCATCTTTTGAAAACAACTTTCCGAAGAATGGCGTAACATGCAGGAAGTAAAAATTATATAGTTGCTTTACTGGAAAAACACGGGGTTTTGAAAATTCTAAAATGACCATTTTGCCGTTGGGTTTTAACACCCTGTACATATCTGTTAGACCTTTTTCGAGGTTTTCGAAGTTACGAACTCCGTATGCGCAGGTAATGGCATCGAAAGTATTGTTTTCAAAATGCAGGCCTTCCGAATCGCCTAACTGAACGGTAAAAGTTTCGTTTAAGCTGCGTTCGTTAATCTTTTTCCTAGCCACATCCAGCATTCCTTCAGAAATATCTACACCAATCACTTTCTCAGGATGAAGTTTTTTAATCGCTTCGAAAGCAAAATCACCTGTTCCAGTGGCTACATCCAGTAAATTCCTCGGTTGAATGGAAACCAGTTCTTTGATCGCTTTTTTACGCCACAGTACATCAATCCCTAAAGAAAGAAAATGGTTCAAAAAATCGTATGTACCCGAAATATTGTTAAACATAGTTGCAACCTGCTCTTTCTTGGTTGCGTCTTCTACTTGATAAGGAGTGATATTCTGATTCATGGTATGGGGCAAAGATAGGGAAAAAGTCCGAAGTCGGGAGTCAATAGTCGGAAGTCCAAAGTATCAAAAGATATCAAAAGCGATAAAAAGATAAATTTAAACCAAAGGTGGATTACAGATGACTTTAAATGCAGTTTTGGAGAGCAGATAGACTATATGCTTGAGCGAATTTTACAATATCAAGAGATTGCAGATTTAGACTAAAGGCTTCGGACTTCGGACTTCCGACTCAAAACCCTACCTTTGCAACATGGTTATCAAAACGGCAACATTTGTTTGCAGCAACACCCAGATTTCGGCTTTACCGATACCAAAAATGCCCGAGTATGCATTTATTGGCCGGTCAAATGTGGGCAAATCTTCTTTAATTAACATGTTGGTTAATCAACATGGATTGGCAAAAACCTCTCAGCGGCCAGGAAAAACTCAACTCATTAACCATTTTCTAATTAACGAGAAATGGTACATTGTCGATTTGCCGGGTTACGGCTATGCAAAGGTTTCTAAAACCAGTAGAGAAAAGTGGGAGAAATTCATTCGTGCATATATCACCAAAAGAGAAAGCTTACAGTGTGTTTTCGTATTGATAGACAGTCGTTTAGAGCCACAACAGATTGACATCGAGTTTTGCTATTGGTTGGGCGAAAAGCAAATCCCATTTTCGTTGATTTTCACTAAGGCAGATAAACAGGGCATGACCACCACTCAAAAAAACGTAGCTGCTTTTAAGAAAAAGTTAGGTGAGTTTTTTGAAGAGATCCCCGCAACCTTTATTACCTCAGCTGAAAAAGGAAATGGAAAAGATGAAGTTTTAAATTTCATTACAGAGGTGAATCAAGATTTTGTGGTTCCATCAGACTATAAAAAGTTTTAAGCGCTTCACAGTTTTCAAAGAAGTTTGAGATCTTAACATAACAATATTCGTATATCAGTAAATGAAAAAATACTTTTCACTCGTATTATTCGCTCACTCGGTTTTTGCTTTACCGTTTGCAATGATTGGGTTTTTCCTGGGCGTTACCACTACCGAAAATCCTTTTTCGTGGTATAAATTAATCTTGGTATTGCTTTGTATGGTTTTCGCCAGAAATGCCGCAATGGCGTTTAACCGTTATTTGGATAGAAACATTGATGCCAAAAACCCACGAACCCAAATGCGGGATATTCCGGCGGGAAAAGTATCTGCTAACGAGGCATTAATTTTCGTAATTGCAAACTGCGTATTTTTTGCCGTTGCCACTTACTTTATTAATCCGCTTTGCTTTTATCTATCGCCTGTGGCGCTTTTTGTCGTGTTATTTTACAGCTACACCAAAAGATTTACGGCATTGTGTCACCTTGTTTTAGGCTTAGGGTTATCACTAGCCCCTATTGGCGCCTATATCGCAGTAACCGGGCACTTTGCTTTAGTGCCGGTTTTATACTCTTTAACTGTGCTTTTTTGGGTAAGTGGTTTTGATATTATTTATGCCTTACAGGATGAAGATTTCGACCGTAAAGAAAAATTACACTCTATACCATCTGCACTTGGCATAAAAAATGCACTTAATGTGTCGGTTTTATTGCATGTGCTCTCCGCAATCTGTGTGATCCTACCCGTGTTTTTTACCGAGTTTAGTTGGGTTTATTATGTTGGGATCGCATTTTTCTGTTCGATGCTGATTTATCAGCACCTGCTAGTAAAACCAAATGATATTAGTAAAGTAAACAGAGCGTTTCAAACTTTAAACGGATATGCATCAGTAGTGTTTGCTATTTGCTTTTTAATCGACGCTTACATTAGAACCAAATAACAATAAATGATAGAATGAATGAGTTTTGAATGATAGAATGCTCTGCAATATGCTTTAAACCATTCTATCAATTACTCATTGAAAATTCAATAATTAATAAAAACATGATTGTAGAAAAAAAAATCAGAACATATATTCCTCAAGATTTAGCCATCACTTGGGAAAGCTTATCCCCACTTTTTACCGAATTACAAAACCGCGAAATCAACAATGTTGATGAGTTGGAAAAGTGGTTAAAAGATCGCTCAGAACTGGAGGCTGCTTTAGAAGAAGATTTCGCCTGGCGATATATTAAAATGAGTTGTGATACGGCAAATGAAGAATTGGTTAAAAACTTCCAGTATTTTGCAGAGGAAATTGAACCCAAAATTTCTCCTTTATCAAATGAACTGAATAAGAAGTTTGTCGACAGCCCTTTTATGGATGATTTGGACAAAGAAAAGTTCTTCGTTTATAGCAGAGCGATTAAAAAGGCTTTGGAAATTTATCGCGAGGAGAACATTGAACTTTTTACTCAATTACAAGTTAAACAACAGAAATATCAAGGCATTACTGGTGCGATGAGTGTTGAAATCAATGGGCAGGAATATACACTGGAACAGGCCTCTATTTTTATTAAGGATTTAAATCGCGAGGTGAGGGAGAATGCATGGAAAACCATTCAACAGCGCCGGTTAATCGATAAAGATGATTTAAATATCCTGTTTGATGAACTGATTAAATTGCGTAACCAGGTTGCTTTGAATGCTGGCTTTGCAAACTATCGCGATTATATGTTTCAGGCCTTAGGCCGTTTTGATTATACACCACAAGATTGCTACGATTTTGCCAATGCGATAGAAAAGGAAATCGTTCCAATTTTAAAGGAACAAGCCGAAAAACGTCGCGAAGCTTTGGGTTTAGAAACGCTAAGACCTTGGGATATGGAGGTTAGTGTAAGCGGCAAACCTGCATTGAAACCTTTTAACAACGGTACTGAACTTATTGATAAAAGTATCTCCTGTTTTAATGCCATTGATGAAAAGTTGGGTACAAAGCTAGCTACAATGAAAGCCAATAATCTTTTTGATGTAGAAAGCAGAAAAGGTAAAGCGCCAGGTGGATACAACTATCCGTTGGCGGAGACCGGTGCACCATTTATTTTCATGAATTCGGCCAATTCTCTTCGCGATTTAACCACCATGGTTCATGAAGGTGGCCACGCCATTCATACTTTTCTAACGGCAAACTTAGAATTAAATGATTTTAAGCATTGTCCATCTGAAGTTGCAGAACTGGCATCAATGAGTATGGAATTGATTTCAATGGATAATTGGAATGTTTATTTTGATAGTGAGGAAGATTTGATTCGTGCCAAAAAAGAGCAATTGGCTGATGTTTTAAAAACCTTACCTTGGGTTGCAGTAATTGATCAGTTTCAGCATTGGATTTACACCAACCCAAATCATACTGCGGCTGATCGTGAAGTAACTTTCAAGCAGATTTACAACCGTTTTGGTGCAGGCTTCGCAGATTGGACAGATTTGGATCAACAATTTGGTAATGTTTGGCAGAAACAGTTGCACTTATTTGAGGTTCCGTTTTACTATATTGAATATGCAATTGCGCAATTAGGTGCCATTGCAGTTTGGAAAAACTACAAGGAAAATCCTGAAAAAGCGCTAGAACAGTATTTGGCTGCACTTTCTCTAGGTTATACCAAACCAATGAATGAGATTTACGAAACTGCAGGAATCAAGTTTGATTTTAGTGCAGAATATGTTAAAGAGTTGGCTGCTTTTGTAAAGGAAGAGCTAGAGAAATTGGGATAGATTGAGTTTCCATTCGAATTTTAAGTCGTGGCATTTCGCTACGGCTTTTTTTGTTTTAGAGCTAAGTGCTTAGCAGATATAGTTGTCGTGTCTTGCTGCTATGTTGGATATCAAAGGCATATGCTACAGAATTAAATTAAGTCTCCCACTGATTTCACAGATTAACGCAGAGCAACTTGTTAATAGACAAAATTTAGTCATATCGTTGCAAATCAACTCTGCCAAAGCAAAAAATTCTGCGGACTTCTCTGTAATATGCGGGAGGGAATAAAGCGTATAGACTTCCCGCTGATTATCGTTGTAACCGTTTCGCTAAAACGCTATAGCAAACTAAGATAAATCTACCGCTGATCTCACAGATTAACGCAGAGCAACATATTAATAGTCAAATTTTAATCATCTGTTGAACATCATCTCTGCCAAAGCAAAAAAATCTGCGGACTTCTCCGTAATCTGCGGGAGAAAAATAAAGCGTATAAACATCCCGCTGATCAAACACAATACTAATTAGCTAAGAAGTAATCTCATCCTTCTTTCTGGTTCTCATAATCAAAACCATTATCGCTAAAGAAATCACAATCATCACTAAATAACTGAAACTCAAATTCCGCTCATCTTTTGCCGGGAACAAATTCACGATGCCATAACTCAGAAAGGAAACGATTACATAAGTGATTCCGCCTGTTAAACCTCCTGCTATACCCGCATTTTTAGGGAATTTGCTTAGGCAGAATGTGAAATAATTATTAAAAGTAAAACCAGCTCCAATGTGAATAATGAAAGCGAAAAAGATCAGTGAAAATAAATTTGATACAAAATTTAAGCTGACTATCATTAAAGCTACGAACACCACCTGAAGTAGCGAATTGAGCATTAATCTTTTAAAAAACGGCTTATTGATTGTTGCTTTTCCTATAAAACCTCCAACCATCCACGCGAAGCCTAAAACCAAAGAACTATAACCTGCAACAACCGGCGAATAATGCAGTTCGTGTTCAATAATAAATGGTCCGGTCATGTTATAAACCATTACCATACAGTAGGCAAGGCCAAGCATCACGATACCAAGTGTAAAACTGGTTGTTTTTACCATACTTAAATAAATATTGCTAATCTTTTTCAGTTGGAAATCTGTAAAATGTGTCAGCGTTTCTCCACTAAACAAAAATTCCAACAAGGCAAAAACTAAAGCGAACCCAGCAAGGAAGTAAAAGTTAGATTCCCAGCCAAAAGACGTTTGTAAGTAGCCACCCACAAACGGCGCTATAATTGGCCCGGTAGACCAGATAATGGAAAACAGACTCAAATAATGCTTTAATTTCTCGCCTGTAAATAAATCTACAAAATATGCTCGTTTAGCCACAACTACTGCACCCACAGAAAAACCATGAACAATTCTCATTAAATAAATAACGTAAATGTTATGCGTTATGGCGATAATTATACTCGCCGCCGCAAATATCAATAGGCTGTATAACCCAATTTTGTAACGTCCAAAACTATCCAGCAAACTCCCTACAAAGAGCTGCGCAACGCCGTAGCTGATCAGAAAAATACTTAATGTCAACTGAACCTGAACACTGCTGATGTTCATTTCGCCTGCCATTGTAGGCAATGATGGAATGTAAATATCTGTGGCAAAACCAGAGAGCGGAATAAGGGTGAATGCCAGAATTGTGGCTATGCCTTGATTTTTTTCTTTTATCGCCGGTCGTTGTGTAATAGAAGATGTCATTGTAAAGAATTGGAATGGATAATGGAAACCATCACTGAATAGTGCGGCAAAAGTAGTATTTTATCGTGGGGCCAAATTACCTGTCAGGCAATAAACACATCGAGATTACAAAAGAGTGGTATTTTTACTTTGGAAACAGAAAAGTTGTAGGATTTTATAGATTATCAAGACCTTTTTTGACCTCAAAAGATCTTCGAAAATGAATGTAGAGAAATTTATATCTCGCTTTAAACGTTTTTAACTGATATTTTTTTAAGTTTGAAGAATACAACAACCAGGCAAAATGTTCGAAAAGCTATTTAGAAAAAAATCTATCTCCAAAATTTTAAAAGATGCGGCAAGCGGCTATGGTGATCATGAAAATACGCTTCATAAAACATTAGGGGTACGAGATTTGACTGCGTTTGGTATTGCTGCAATTATTGGCGCTGGTATTTTTAGTACCATTGGTAAAGCCAGTGCAGATGGTGGTCCGGCGGTGATATTTTTGTTTATTTTTACTGCTGTTGCTTGTAGTTTTGCGGCATTTGCCTACGCAGAATTTGCTTCAATGGTTCCGGTTTCGGGTAGCGCATACACTTATTCCTACGTAGCATTTGGCGAGTTGGTGGCCTGGATTATTGGCTGGTCGCTCATCATGGAATACTCGATCGGAAATATCACGGTAGCCATTTCTTGGTCTGATTACTTTACCGGATTACTCTCTTCTATAAAAATACCATTCTTAAATATCAACGGCATCCATGTTCCCGATTGGGCAACGATGGATTATTTGAGTGCCTATAACGGACATAAAATTGCTGAAGCTTTATCGGCGGCAGGCAAAAATCTTAATGATTTGGATTCTGCTACAGCTTTAGCGAATAACGCCTGGTTAACCGCTCCACAAATTGGAGGCTTCCACCTGGTTGCAGACATTCCCGCCCTGGGAATTATTATTTTGATTACCTGGTTAATTTACCGTGGAATGAAAGAAAGCCGTAATGCCAGCAATGCAATGGTTGTGGTGAAGCTAGCTGTGATTCTATTGGTGCTTGCAGTTGGTATATTTTATGTTGATACCAACAATTGGAACCCTTTTGCGCCAAATGGAGTTTCAGGTGTTTTGAAAGGTGTTTCTGCAGTTTTCTTCGCCTATATCGGTTTCGATGCAATTTCTACAACAGCCGAAGAATGTAAAAATCCGCAACGTGATTTGCCCCGTGGAATGATGTGGGCAATTATCATTTGTACCATTTTATATGTTGCTATTGCCCTGGTTTTAACTGGAATTGTAAAATCTGATACGCTTGCCGTTGGCGATCCACTGGCATTCGTTTTCGATCAAATCAATTTAAAACTAATGAGTGGCATCATTGCCGTTAGTGCTGTTTTTGCAATGGCGAGTGTACTTTTAGTATTTCAAATGGGGCAACCACGTATTTGGATGAGCATGAGTCGCGATGGATTGTTACCAAAATCTTTTTCGAAAATCCACCCTAAATACAAAACCCCATCCTTCGCAACTATTGTAGTCGGGTTCGTTGTGGCTGTTCCATCGCTATTCATGAACTTAACCATTGTAACCGATCTTTGTTCGATAGGAACATTATTTGCTTTTGTATTGGTTTGTGCCGGAGTTTTAGTATTGCAAAACCGTCCGGATGTTCAACGTGGTAAGTTTAAAATTCCCTACGTTAACAGCAAATTTATTGTGCCGATTGCTTTTATTGCAGCAGTAGCATTCGCTTTCACACAATACGGTAAGGAAACAAAAGCATTCCTTTTAAATTCTCCTAAAACCGTTACCACAGTCAATTTTGTGACTTCCTTAAACGGAGAAGAACTAAAAGTTGTAAGAGAAGAAATTGTAAAAAATGCGGCTCCACAGATTATGCTGGCGGAAAAAGTTGACGCGGAGTCTTATTTGAGCGCATTACCCGGAGATCGTTACGAACAATTTATCACCGCTTCAAAAATTTCATTCGAAAAAAAGTATGAGAGTGGCTGGAGCCTTTTCAAACACAAAATACCGATGTGGATTTTCCTGATCATTTGTCTGATTATCTGCTATTACTGCATTACACATAACCTTTCTCTGATTCCGGTTCTGGGCCTTGTAAGCTGCTTATACATGATGTGCGAATTGGGAATTTCCAACTGGATCGGCTTTGGTATCTGGCTGGTTGTTGGCTTGGTGGTGTATTTCGCTTACGGATATAAGCATAGCAAGTTGGCACAGGAAGTTTAATGAGATATGATCCTTTAGTACATCATCGCCGTTCCATTAGGTTAAAAGGATTTGATTATTCTAGCGCAGGCGCCTATTCATTACAATCTGTTGCGAAGATAGGTTACATAGATTTGGAAAAGTAACTGACGGCGAGATGATTTTGAATGATTGCATACAATGAGTGGCATAATTTAGCTGAAAGATTCTTGAATTTCGAGCTTGATGTTTTTCAAATTATGCCGAATCACATGCATGGAATAATAGTTTTGTCTGATGAAATAGTTGACGGGGCAACCCTTGCGGTTGCCCAAAAAGAAAGTGAAATAAGGGCAACCGTAAGGGTTGCCCCGACAATATCCGATGTTGTAGTTGGAGCATAAACAATTGTTTCTAACTCTTGCTTAGACCTGTTCAAACTAGATAGCAAAAGTATGGGAAAATTCTGGTAGAGGAATTACTACGAACATATAATCCGGGATGAAAATGCCGATAATACTATCTCCGATTATATCTTGAATAACCCTAAAAAATGGGATGAAGACAAATTTCAATAAAAAACCCATTTCATTCGTTTGAATAAAATGGGTTACTGACCTGATTAGGAATCAATGTAAATCTAATTTTCTTTTTTCTTAATAAAAGCCAGTGCCGTAATCATCACTAATCCTAATGCAGAGGCAATCATATAAGTATTACCAGACTTAAGGTGGTAGATTTTAGCAGCCGGACCGGAGATAAAAAGACAAATACCGAGTATTAAAATTGCAGTTCTCATGGGTTAAACCGGTAATCTGTTGAGTTCAATATCGTCAGGAGTTACAAAAATTAAAGGCACTTTCTCTACATCTACATAGCTGCTATCCAAACCGAAACTTCGTTCTTCTGATAAACTCATTTTCTTTAACAGAAAATAATAGTCCATGATTTGTCTTTCATAAAAACTCAATTTTGTAAACTTAGACAGGTGTTTCTCCAATAGTACGAACCTAAAATCACCCGCAATTTTATGCTTATTTAAAGATTTGTATTGACTCGTGATATCAATTTCTCCGTTTTTCACCAGCTCTTCAACTACTTTACGGTATAGCAAATTTACCCGTTGCTCTATCCTGAAACCTAAGCGGAAATCAATACGGATAAGCTTTCCAGGAATCAAGAACTCTACTTTATAATCTAATGTATAAGGCTCATCCATAACATCCACGTGAACCAACCAATAAACATCGGCACGTTTTGGTTCCTTTTGAATGATAGAGTAAATGATTTTTGATTCTATCTCTGTTTTAAAATTTGCACTGGTGAGGTAAACCAATTGTGAGGAGTACTTTGGAACCGTTTCATCATTACTCAATTCACTTAATATCTGATAGTAATCTTCGATTTCTACATATTTAACAAAACGGTTTTTGATTTTGCGAGAGTTGTACCAGGTCCACATTACACTTAACAAACCGCAACTAATCAACAGCGTTACCCATCCACCATGAACAAACTTAGCCATGTTACCTACTAAGAATGTCAGTTCAATGATAGTGTAAACGCCAACGAAAATAATGATCAAGTATTTAGGAAATTTTTTCCTTAGCATATAGACGGCTACTAAAACCGTTGTCATCAAGAAGGTAAGATTAATCGCTAAGCCATAGGCACCCTCCATATCATCCGATCTTTTGAAATAAAGCACAATTAAAATACAGCCTATACAAAGTAACCAGTTGATAGATGGAACATATAATTGTCCTTTTTGAACACTAGGATAATTGATTTTAACTTTTGGCCACAAGTTCAACCTTACTGCCTCAGAAATTAAGGTAAATGAACCTGAAATCATGGCTTGCGAGGCAATAACAGCTGCTGTCGTGGCTAGAATAACCATATAAATAACCAGATTTTGGGGCACCAATTGGAAGAAAGGATTTTCCAATGGATTTCTAGGATTATAATTCGGGTGGCTCAGTACCCACGCTCCCTGACCTAAATAATTCAAAATAAGGGTTAGTTTTACAAAGATCCAACTGATGCGAATATTATCTTTACCACAATGCCCTAAATCACTGTAAAGTGCCTCAGCACCCGTAGTACATAGGAATACGCCGCCCAAAATCACCAACGCACTTGGGTTGGTAACAAGTAAATGAATCGCGTAGTAAGGATTTAATGCTTTAAACACAGATGGATCATCCATCACATGAGATATACCTGTAATGCCCAATGCGGCAAACCAGAAAAACATGATAGGTCCAAAAAGCTTCCCTACCAAATTGGTTCCAAATTGCTGAATAACAAACAGTAAAGTAATAATTCCTATTACAATCGGCAATACCGGAACCGTTGGAAAATTTAGTTTTAAACCTTCGATGGCCGAAGTTACCGTAATACTTGGGGTAATCATTCCATCTGCCAACAAAGCGGCGCCGCCGATGATTGCAGGAATAACCAACCATTTCGCTTTTTTGCGAACCAGAGAATAAAGCGAGAAAATTCCGCCTTCACCTCTATTGTCCGCCCTTAAGGTTATAATTACATATTTTATGGTGGTCTGGAGCGTCAAAGTCCAGATGATGCATGAAAGTGCACCCAATACTACATCCGAACTGATGGGTTGCCCTGCATCAAATACTGATTTAAAAATTGCTTTAAGCGTGTACAATGGTGATGTACCGATATCGCCGAACACAATTCCCAAACTTACCAGAACTCCTCCGGCTGTTAACGCGTTGACATTTTTATGATCTGACACTTCGTTGATATTTTTAGTGCGTCAAAAGTAAACTAACTATAACAAATTAACAACCATAATATTGTGTAATTTTCACACTATGAAAAACAAAATTAATTGTTAAATTGTGTTAAATTATAACAGAACCATAAAATGTTTAATTTCTTTGTTTTTAATTAATACATTTGCTTAACAAATTTGATGAAACTCTACCCACTAACGTTGCTCACAAAACTTGCATGCATCTTATGCGTCGCTTTGTTGTGCAGTGTTAATTCTTGGGCGCAACAGACTGATAGTATTCACATCAGCTTAAAAAACAGAGTTAAAAAAACAAGCACAGTCCCAGAGATTAAAGCAAATATTCAGCCTTACCGACCGTTGTTTGGTACCTTAGGTACTTCGGGAATGTTCAACACTTATTCTGGAAGCACAAAGTCCACAAATATTGCTTCAACTAAAGATAAACTACTCACCATAGTTAAAGTTTACCCTAACCCTGTTGAAGATCAACTGAATATCATTTTATCAATAGGAAAAGACGGTACCCAGACGACGGTTAAAATTATTGATTTATTGGGCAATGAAGTGGTTACGCTTGCCAATGAGAGGCTGAATGCAGGTGAACAAACCAGAACCTTTAATATCCCGAGCCGATTAAATGCTGGCATCTATTTTTTAAGAGTAATGGCGGGCTCAGAAAGCCAGGTAAAACGCATCTCTGTTTTATAACCACGATTTCTTTTCTATTTTTGATTCTTCTGGAACCTTTTCCGAAAAAAATACCTCATAAAAAATTAATCTAGTATGAAAATCATCGCTATTGGTCGCAATTATGCCGAACATGCAAAAGAATTAAATAATCCCATTCCTACAACGCCCGTAATTTTCATGAAACCCGATACGGCATTATTGAAGGATAACAAACCTTTTTATTTGCCAGAATTTTCGAACGATATTCATTATGAATTAGAAGTGGTGTTAAAAATCTGTAAAGAGGGTAAACATATCGCTGACAAATTTGCGGCAAATTATTATGACGAAATTGGTTTAGGAATTGATTTTACAGCCCGTGACATTCAAAGTAAGCACAAAGAAAAAGGTTTGCCATGGGAACTTGCAAAAAGTTTCGATAGCTCTGCCCCAATCAGTATCTTCTTGCCGAAATCTGATTTTGAAAACTTATATGATTTAAACTTTGAGTTGAAGATCAATGGCGAAACGCGTCAGAAAGGCTATACCAAAGATTTACTCTTCTCGTTCGAAAAGATAATCAGTTTCGTTTCACAATACATTACCTTAAAAAAAGGCGATTTAATTTTTACAGGCACCCCTGAAGGGGTAGGAAAAATTAATCAGGGCGATAAGCTGGAAGCATGGTTAGAAGACAAGCAACTGTTGAATTTTGATGTAAAATAAAGAATGGTAAAAATCCCGATCCGCAACTTGTTCCATACCGCTTTCCTTATTTGTTTTTCTTTATTAGCTCATTTCGCGCAGGCGCAACAAATATTTAGCTCCAATAAATACCCTATAACCGATTTTCGACAACCTTTGGATATTACTCCTCCTGCCCTGGCGGGATCATTTGGTGAAATTCGTGGCAATCATTTCCATTCTGGGATCGACTTCCGGACAAATCAACGCGAAGGGTATCCGGTTTATGCGGTTGCAGATGGATACATTTCCCGCCTTAGAGTTCAAAATAGTGGCTTCGGCTTGGCACTTTACATCAACCATCCAAATGGTTTTACCACTGTGTATGGCCACCTACAACGCTTTTCTCCAAAAATAGCAACCATTGTAAAAGATTTGGAGTACGAAAAAAAATCATTCGAGATTGATGACTTTCCTGAAGCCACACTCATCCCTGTTCGTAAGGGCGAAGTAATTGCGTGGTCGGGTAACCGAGGCAGTTCCGGAGGGCCGCATTTACATTTTGAAATTAGAGATACCAAAACAGAAGAAACCATAAACCCGCAATTTTTCGGCATTAACATTCCTGATAATATCCCGCCGGTAATTCATGGTTTATATGTTTACCGTTTAAATGGAAAAAACTTTAACGAATCTACACCGAAACAGGCCATTGGCATTAGTGGTGCAGCTGGCAGTTACAAAGCAACTGCTCCGGTTAGTTTAACCGGCGAAGTTGGTTTTGGCATTGTGGTAACCGATAGGCACAATGGTTTATCTGGTACAAATGGTGTTTATTCTATTCAATTGGAACTTGATGGCAAAATGATCTATACGTCTGCTTTAGAACGTTTTTCTTTTGAGAACAGCAAAGCGATTAACTCACACATCGATTATCCAACTTATATCAATACGAAAAGAAGTATTCAAAAAAGTTTTGTCGACCCGGGAAATCCCCTGAAAATTTATAGCGGGTTGGTGAATAGCGGAAGAATTAACTTCAATGATGGCGAAACTCACCAGCTTCGATATATCATAACCGATTCAAAAGGAAACGCATCAACATTGCCATTTACGGTAAATGCCGGAACAGCGTCTCTCGCTGCTCCTATTATCCCGGCGGGTTTAAATTTTCCTTATAATAAAGCCAGTGAATTTAATAGCGATGAAATCAAAGTGGTTATTCCGCAAGGCACTCTATATAACGACTTAAATTTTGTGTATAAAAAATTGCCCAAACCAGCTGGAAACGCTTATTCTGCCATACAGCAAATTCATAACAGATTTACCCCGTTACATATTGGGTTTAATTTATGGATAAAAGCCGATGCCCTTCCCGAAAATTTACGTGATAAAGCTTTGATAGTAAGTACAGGTGGTTCATCGCAAGGCGGCTCGTTTGATAACGGCTATCTAAAAGCGACACCAAAAAATTTTGGCAGTTTTTATATTGCTGTTGATACAATTGCGCCCCGAATTGTCCCTACTAATATTGCCGATGGAAAAAGTATGGCAGGATTATCAAAAATGACTTTCAGAATCAGTGATAATCTTTCTGGAATAAAAAGTTTTAGTGGCTACATTGATGGCAAATGGGTTTTAATGGAATTTGATACAAAAACAGCAACCCTATGGCACAGCTTTGATGATAGAACGGCATCTGGCAAACACACTTTTGAGTTGGTGGTAACAGACGGAAAAGATAATGTGAAGCGTTATGCCATTTCATTTTTTAAATAGTTGTATCAATCTTAGTTGAAGTTGATTTGGAACGCTGCGATCTTGCAGTCTGACACATTCAAAACAGTACCTATTTAGCCCCGGGTGTAGCGGTACACTGCGGTAAGGAGGGTTACAGACGATGCGAAGCGTACAAGCGCAACATGGGAAGAATGTATGTGTAGCCTACAGAATCTGCGCTCCAAAACAAAGAATTAATAAGTGAATATTTAGGTGAATTTCCGGCAAAATCTAAAAGCTACTACCTAATAATGTCATCTTTTAACATTCATTGAACACTATAACAGGTTAAACTGTTTAAATTGCAATCTCAAAATAGTCAATTTACATCTCAAATCATTTATATATGGCCGAATTAAAAGAAGGCGATCAAGCACCTTCAATTACATCCAAAGATCAAAACGGAACCGCGGTTTCGTTGAGCGATTACCAAGGCAAAACAGTGGTACTCTATTTTTATCCCAAGGACGATACACCTGGTTGCACTGCCGAAGCCTGCGATTTTAGAGACAATTACCAGGGTTTGCAAGCTAAGGGAATAGTGGTTTTGGGTGTGAGTGTCGATGACGAAAAATCGCATCAGAAATTTGTAACTAAACATAACCTGCCTTTTACATTACTGGCAGATACTGATCAGAAAATTGTAACTGATTATGGGGTTTGGGCAGAAAAAAACATGTATGGGAAAAAATATATGGGAACGGTTCGAACTACTTTCATTATTGATGGTGATGGCAGAATTACCCACATCATCAAAAAAGTTGACACCAAAAACGCTACTCAGCAAGTACTCGATTTAATCAATAACTAATTATGATATAGCAGTTAAAATATTAACTTTGCTATGTAACAACAACCTCTTATTTTAATGAAACATACAATAAAAGAGCTAGAAGATATTGCTTCGCAAATCAGAAGAGATATCGTAAGAATGGTTCACGGCTGCCAATCTGGCCATCCGGGCGCTTCGCTAGGATGTGCAGATTTTTTTACCGCTTTATATTTTGAAGTATTGAACCACAAAACAGACTTCACGATGGAAGGTAAAGGAGAAGATTTGTTCTTCCTATCTAACGGACATATTTCACCAGTTTGGTACAGTACATTGGCACACGCTGGTTATTTCGATAAAAGTGAATTGGCTACTTTCCGTAAATTAGATTCAAGATTGCAAGGTCACCCAACCACACATGAGCATTTACCGGGAATCCGTATAGCCTCTGGCTCATTAGGTCAGGGTTTATCAGTGGCTATTGGCGCTGCCTTAGCTAAAAAACTAAATGGTGATCATTCTCACATTTTTGCTTTATTAGGTGATGGTGAATTGCAAGAAGGACAAAATTGGGAAGCCGCTATGTTTGCCCCTTTCAACAAAGTTGATCATTTAATTGCTTCGGTAGATTACAATGGCCAGCAAATTGACGGACCGACAAGTAAAGTTTTGGCTTTAGATGATTTACAAGCAAAATTCGAAGCTTTTGGATGGCATGTAATTAATACTGATGGTAACGATATGCAAGCTATTGTTGAAGGTTTACATTATGCAAAAACGTTAACCGGAAAAGGCAAACCAATTTTAAATTTAATGAGCACGCAAATGGGTGCAGGTGTAGATTATATGGTTGGCTCACATAAATGGCATGGTACGGCTCCAAATGATGAGCAATTGGCTTCAGCTTTAGCGCAATTACCAGAAACTTTAGGGGATTATTAAATCAGATTGGAGATGTGAGATGTGAGATGTGAGTCTCATATCTGATGTCTAAAATCTCATATCTAAGATATAATGAAAAAATACACTTATACAGAAAAAAAAGATACACGTTCGGGATTTGGTGCTGGCTTACATGAGGCAGGGAAAAAGAACGAAAACGTTGTAGCATTGTGTGCCGATTTAGTTGGATCGCTTAAAATGGATGCTTTTATCAAAGATTTTCCAGAGCGTTTTACTCAGGTTGGTATTGCCGAAGCAAACATGATCGGTATAGCAGCGGGTATGACGATTGGTGGAAAAATTCCCTTTACCGGAACTTTCGCTAACTTTTCTACAGGTCGTGTTTACGATCAGATTCGTCAATCGGTAGCTTATTCAAATAAAAACGTTAAAATTTGTGCATCTCACGCTGGTTTAACTTTGGGTGAAGATGGTGCAACACACCAGATTTTAGAAGATATCGGTTTAATGAAAATGTTGCCAGGTATGGTAGTTATTAATCCTTGCGATTATAATCAAACCAAAGCGGCAACTATGGCCATTGCGGAATATGAAGGTCCGGTTTACTTGCGTTTCGGTCGTCCGGTAATTCCGGTATTTACAGATCCTGATCAAAAATTTGAGATTGGTAAAGCCTGGATGGTCAACGAAGGAACTGATGTAACCATTATTGCAACCGGCCACATGGTTTGGAAAGCAATCGAAGCTGGCGAAAAATTAGCAGAACTAGGTATCGATGCGGAAATTATCAATATCCACACCATTAAACCTTTGGATGATGAAGCGATCTTAAAATCAGTAAAGAAAACAGGCTGCGTGGTGACTTGCGAGGAGCACAATAAATTTGGTGGTTTGGGCGAAAGTGTTGCCCGCTTATTGACTACTGAATTACCTACACCACAGGAATTTGTAGCTACGAACGATACTTTTGGAGAAAGCGGAACACCAGATCAATTGATGTCGAAATATGGCTTAGATGCTGTAAACATTGTTGAAGCGGTTCAAAAAGTGATCGGCAGAAAAAAAGCATAAAGTCCTTAGCATAAAAAAGAATAGAGAATGGGGAATAGGAAATCTGCTAATGCAAAGTAATTTCTGAACACCTATTCCCTATTTACAATTTCCTATTTAACATTTTCTTTTATACCATTCGTACCCTCCCTTCCAAAAAAAACCTCTCCTAGAAAAATAAATGAAACAAGTTGAAGATTCAGAAATTCTTGCCCTTTTTGCCGTCGAGAAAACCCGAAATGAAGCTTTTAACTTGTTATTAAAAAAATATCAGCAGAAAATTTATTGGCACATTCGCAGGCTAGTGCTCAACCACGATGACTGCGATGATTTATTACAAGAGGTGTTTGTAAAGGTTTGGAAAAACCTCGATAAATTTAGAAGTGATTCTCAACTTTATACCTGGATCTATCGCATCGCTACCAATGAATCCATTACATTTTTAAATAAGCAGAAGCAAAGAAATAACACGCCATTGGATGAAGTATCATCTGAATTGGCTGATAATCTGGTTGCCTCTTCCTATTTTAATGGCGATAAATTGGAGCTTAAACTACAAAAAGCTATTCTTACCCTACCCGAAAAACAACGGATCATTTTCAACATGAAATATTTTGATGATATGAAATATGAAGAAATTTCGGAAGTTTTAGGCACATCAGTTGGCGCCTTAAAAGCATCATTCCATATCGCAGCAAAAAAAATTGAAGCAATTATTACAAATGATGAAATTGATTATTAAACCTTTTCATCTTAATTCAATCATATATCTGTGATGAACGAAAATATAGAAGATAACGATTGGAAAAAGGATGCACCAAGCTTAGCAGCAATGGGCAAAAACAATCCTTTTACTGTTCCGAATAACTATTTCGACAGTGTAGAGGAGATAGTGCATTCAAACATTTTTTTAGATGGATTGAAAGAAAAGGCCAATAATCGCGACTTTGCAGTTCCGCAGGATTACTTTGAAGATTTAACGGAACGTATTGAAATCAATATCAGATTAACGGAACTGCCCAAAGCAGCAAACACCTTCGCTGTTCCCGAAAATTATTTTGACACCTTACAAAACAGAATTTCGGATAGGATTGCAGCTGAAGCACCACAAAAAGTTGCGAAAATTGTTCCGCTTTGGAGAAGAAGTCTGGTTAAATATGCCAGTGCAGCCTGCTTTGTTTTAATTGCTTCATTTGGTGCTTATTTTTATCAAAACAGCAGTTCTATTCCTGTTGCTCAAACCCAACCGGCCGATCTTTCAAGCGAGCAAATGTTGTATGATATAGATGAAAGTACAATTATAGAACATTTAGAAGCACAAAATACGACGGCTTCAAAAACTACTTCTGCCTCAGATACAGAAATGGAAAACTACATATTGAGTAATTTCTCTTCGAGTGATTTAACTCATGAATTAAATAATTAATTAGAAATGAAGAATTTATTATTCGTTGCTTTAATGTTTTTATTACCCACTACCCTTTTAGCACAAAGGCCAAAAAATGAGGAGATAGAATCATTGAAAATTGCTTTTTTCACTCAAAAACTTGATTTATCGCCCGAAGAAGCTAAAATATTCTGGCCGATTTATAACGATATGCAAGCAGAGCAAAATGCTTTACGTAAGGAAAGGATGCAAAAAATGATCTCTTACAGGAAAACTACTGAAATTGATAATTTAAGCGACGCCCAGGTACAAAGTTTAATTACCAGCGAGTTTGATTTTAAACAAAGAGATCTTAACCTTGATAAAAAATATTATAATCGTTTGAAGTCTAATCTACCGATTAAAGTGGTTGGGAAATTTTACAGAGCCCAAGAAGGCTTTAAGCGAGAGTTGCTCAATCGCTTCAAAGGCGGACCAAGAAATTAAAATGAAGACTTGCAGTAATGCAGGTCTTTTTTTGTTCTAAAGCCTACTGCAAATCCGTACTTTTGTGCCATGCTTACCCAACGTCAGTTGTTTTTACAACACAATGCACAAACCTCTCCAGAACCTTTAATGCTCGAATTTGTAAGGGCAAAAGGCGTGTATATTTACGACTCGTCTAATAAAAAACACTTGGATCTTATTGCCGGTATTGGCGTAAGTAATGTGGGCCATTGCCATCCAGACGTGGTTAAGGCCATACAAGAGCAAGCCGAAACTTACATGCACTTAATGGTATATGGAGAATATGTGCAAACGCCACAGGTAAATTTTGCAAAGGCATTGGCCGATATTTTACCGCAAAATTTAAGCTGTACTTACTTTTTAAATTCAGGAACAGAAGCGGTTGAAGGCGCAATGAAATTGGCTAAACGTTATACAGGCCGGACAGGATTTATCGCCTGTAAAAATGCCTATCATGGTAGCACTCAAGGGGCCGAAAGTTTAATGGAGAGCGATTTCTATTCTTCAGGATATGGACCATTTTTACCAAACGTCAGCTTTATTCAGCATAATGATGTTAACGATTTACATAAAATCACTGAAGATATTGCCGCCGTTTTTATCGAACCTATTCAGGGTGAGGCTGGAATTCGCGTTGCCGATCTAAATTACATGCAGGCTTTAAGAGCAAAATGTACCGAAACAAAAACGCTGTTGATTTTCGATGAAATCCAATCCGGTTTTGGCAGAAGCGGAAAAATGTTTGCTTTTGAACATTATAACGTTGTTCCCGATGTTTTACTGTTAGCTAAAGGAATTGGTGGGGGAATGCCCATTGGTGCATTCATCAGTTCGTTGGAAATCATGTCGGTACTTTCGCACACGCCAATATTAGGCCACATGACAACCTTTGGTGGCCATCCGGTTTGCTGTGCAGCAGGCCTGGCTACCTTAAGAACATTGTTAGACAATAATATAGTAGAGGCAGTAGAAGAAAAAGGTCAACTTTTCAAGTCGTTGCTGAAACATAAAGCCATTAAAGAAATCAGAGGCAAAGGTTTAATGCTAGCTGTAGAATTTGAAAGCTTCGAAATCAACAAAAAAATTATAGATGCCTGTATTTTGGATGGCGTATTATCAGATTGGTTTTTGCATTGCAGTAATTCTATGCGTATCGCCCCTCCCTTAATCATCACCAAAGAGGAAATAGAAGGAGCCTGCCAGACCATTTTAAAAAATATTAACTTAGTTACTAATAAGGTGGAACGCTGAAGGATTTGAGGTAAAGGGTTTAAAACCATTAAAATAATTATTGGAACAGCATTTTTCGCGAACGTTCTTGATACTTGCTACTAAATACTTAATACTCATATGAACGTACTCATAGTTGAAGATGAAAAAGGCCTGGCGCTCGAAATGGATGAATTTCTAAGCAAAGAGGGTTTCATTGTAGAGCATGCCTGGAAAAAGTCATCCGCCGAGGAAAAGATTTTTGTAAACAATTATGATTTCATTTTACTTGACTTAGGCTTACCCGATGGTGATGGCTTTGAGGTTTTAAAACAGTTAAAAGGGCTAAAAGACCGTGATGACGCAGTGATTATTTTGACCGCCAGAAGCGCAGTAGACGACCGCATTAAAGGTTTGGATGAAGGTGCAGATGATTATTTACCAAAGCCCTTCTCTCTGAATGAGCTTTTAGCCCGCATGCATGCCATCACCCGAAGAAAGCACAAATTAGAGAAAAATGAAATCAACATTCACGATTTCTTGTTGAATATCCAAAATAGAACGGTCTCTTTTGGCGAAGAAAGGCTAAACCTCACCAAAAAGGAATTCGAAATTTTCAATTATCTGGTGCTAAATAAAAATCGGGTAGTTTCAAGGATGAGTTTAACTGAGCATGTTTGGGGCGATATTCTAGAAGTCAATTCTGATTCGAACTTTGTGGATGTGCATGTAAAAAACCTAAGAAAAAAGCTGACTGCGATTAGCCCGATAGATTGGTTTGAAACAGTGAGAAGTATTGGTTATAGGATCAATTGTTGATTAAGTCTGGAGAGTGAAGTCCGTTGAAGGAAGTTTGAAGCATATTTGAAGCCTATTTCACAAGTACACCAATCAAACAAATTAGCCATTGAACCATTGAACCAACCAAATGAAGTTACAGGTTAAGTTTTCTTTATATAATGCCATCACTAAAATTGCAATCATTGTGGTATTGGGAGGGATTATACTGTTCTCCTTAGATAACATTGCCTTTAACCAACTTGATAACCGGTTAATAAAAAAGAAGAATCGAATTATTGAGCACCTCAACGAAAACGAGATTGACAGCCTGCTAAACAAAGAACAATCTTTTACCGATTACAATATTTTAAAAGAAGAATTCATCGTCTTAACAGATATATCAGATAACCAAAAAAAAGCTTCAGCTAAAATAATTACTGAAAAACGTGAAATTGAAGGCGATGTTGAGGTGTACAGAATTCTGAATTATAAATTTTCATACCACACCAATTGGTACAATTTAGAAATAGGGGAATCGATGACAGCGCTTTCGTCGATTAAAAATACCATTAGATTTTATATGTTGATGGTTTTGTTCGCTGCATTGATCATCACTTTAATGACCGATTATTTCTTTTCCAATTATTTGCTAAAACCTTTTTATACCATTATCGATAAAAAGATAAACCTGGTAAACGATCCTACTCATTACAATTACGATAACATTCCAACCAGCACCGATGATTTTAAAATTTTAGACAACAGTATAAATTCTCTGATGAGAAAAATTAGTATGCTGTTTGCTTTAGAAAAGCAGTTTATAGCCAATGTTTCTCATGAGTTATTAACGCCAATCTCTGTTTTAAGCACTCGTTTCGAGAATATGCTAAATACACCAGATATTCCGGAAGAGCATGAAAACAAAGTCTATGCTTCCCTGAAAACGCTAAATAGATTAAAGGTGATTATCAACAGTCTGCTATTGATATCCAAAGTGGAGAATAATCAATATTTGAAAGCTGAAGAAATTAGTCTGAAACAAGAGATAACTGATATTTATGAAGATCTGGAAGATAAAATTTCAGATAAGAATATCCGCTATGATTTATCCATTACACAAGATTTCAAGTTTTTGGGCAATAAAGCACTCATCCATATATTATTGAACAACCTGATTAATAATGCAATAAAATATAATGTGGCCGGTAGTTTTATTAACATTACAGGCGAAACTTTGCATCATCATTACAAACTGACCATAAGTGATGGCGGCGTGGGCATGGATAAAGAACTATTGACAAACGCCTTCGACCGCTTTAAACGGGGGAATACGGAGGAAAATGGTTTCGGCTTAGGCTTGGCAATTGTGCAGAGTATAGCCAAATTTCACAATATTGAAGTCGAAATTCAATCTGAGGAAAGTAAAGGCACAAGCATTTCTCTTATTTTTTAAAATGAAATTGCACTGATACGCTTATTGCTAACTGCTTAAGCAAATCGTTACCTTTGTAGTAATGCAATTATCGTTTCTGAAGAAAATATTTTTATTATCCTTTACCACTTTGCTGCTGGCCATTTCGGGCTTAAAAGCGCAAAAAATTGTGGAGGTAAATGACAGCATTCCGCAGCATATATTCACGTTTAACGAAATAGAATTTTTTGAAGATGCAAAAAACGAGTTTACGTTTGAACAGATAAAAAGTAAAAATTTCGATCAGAAATTCAAAGGAAGCATATCCAGCACACCACAAACTAAAAATCTAAACAAAACTTATTGGTTCAGGATTAAAATCAAGAACAATGAAAAGGCAAGGAAGCCATTCTTGTTAGAATTTTTTGATCAAACGATTGATCAGATTACGGCATATATTCCTCAAAGTGATCAGCGTTATAAAATCGAAAATCTTGGTGATGCAAACGCTTTTAATAAACGCCTGATCCACCATAAAAACTTTGAAATCCCCGTTCAAAATGAGGGTAACGACGCTCAGGTTTATTATTTCAAAATTAGTTCTTCTCAGATTTCGGATGTAATTATCGTGTTAAGATCAGCCGAATGGTTTATCTCTTATGCCCTGGATGAGTATTTCTACTTTGGAATATTCTATGGGATGATTTTGGTCTTTAGTTTTTATAACCTCATTATGTTCATCGCCATTCGGCAGAAACAGTATTTATATTATGTTCTTTATAATTTAAGTGTTGGCTTTTTCGAAATGAGCAGTGACGGTATTGCTTATCAGTACTTATGGCCAAATTCTCCGGTATGGAACCAAGTGGCTTATGCGTTCGCACTATGTGCAACCAGCATTTTTGCCTTATTATTTACACGAGAATTATTGTTTGTTAAAGCCAAAGCACCGAAATTAAATCAGCTCATTGTTGGTGTAATTGTAGTTCGGTTAATCTTTTTTGCTTACTGTTACCTCTTCGACCAAACGCTTTTCAGCTTCAAATTCATTGAGGCTATTCCATTGGCTGTTGCATTTTTTACTGGTATCTATATTTATAAAAATGGTTATCAGCCGGCACGTTTTTTTGTATTGGGCTATAGCTTTTTGTTTCTTGGCTTTGCAATGAAATTTCTGATCATGCTAGGTTTTAGCTGGCTGAATTTTGGAGTAGTAAGCTATTATAGTTTGAGCTTTTGTTTCGTATTGGAAATGGTTTTTCTATCGTTTGCCATTGGCGATAAAGTTCGGTTGCTGAAGCTAAAGAAGGATAAAGCACAGCAAAAAATCATCAAACAGATGGCAGTTAATGCAAAGTTGAAAGACACTGTCAACCAAGAACTAGAAACTAAAGTAGAAGAACGCACGCGGGAGGTTTACCATAAATCAATCATCATCGAAAGTAAAAACCATGCCTTAGAAGAAGCGAACGCTTTACTGCAAAAACAGGCTGAAGAAATTTCGAGAATGAATGTACTGCTGGAACAGGATAATGAAGAACTTCAAACCAGTGTAGAGAAAGTAACGCGTGATCGGGTGATGAATACCGAGGTCGACTTTGAGGAATTCAGCAAAATTTATCCTGACAAGGAAACCTGTTATCAATTTTTAGCGGAACTGAAATGGAACAAAGGCTATCATTGCCGTAAATGCAGCAACGACCATTATTTTTCCGGCCATATTTTACACAGTCGCCGCTGTAGCAAATGCGGCTATGAAGAATCGGTTACTACTTACACCATTTTTCACAATACAAGAATTCCGATCAACAAAGCCTTCTACATGATCTTCCTGATCTATTCTTCAAAAGGAAAAATCTCTTCTCACAAACTTTCCGAATTGCTTTCCATTAGGCAAAGCACCTGCTGGACCTTTGGTACAAGAATCAAAAAAGTGATGGATGACCGGAAGAAAACGCTCAAAAAAGGCGGGAAAAATGGGTGGAGCCAATTGGTCATTGAGTAAATCGACGTCGAATTCCGCTAATATCCTGCTGTACTAACACCAAAATCTTAACAAATAGTTAAGGTATTTAAGCGTATCATTTTCCCGCTGACACCATGCTTAGTCTAATTGCTTAAGTGCTGATAATGAACGTAAAAACCTAAATTTTAGGTCCGGTACTCAAGCGTATCAAAAACAACACAAAGAACTAGCTATCAGTAGTTTACATGAAATTTAATCCATCAAAAACTTGCTTTTAACATTAAATGAATAGTAACTTTACATCCTATAACAATTAACAAGAGCAAAAATTATGAGAAAAAAGTTTACATTGCTTATGGTATGTATTCTATGCGGAATCTCTTTGAGTATGGCACAGAATGTAACTATAAAAGGGCTGGTAAAAGATCAAAAAGGTCTGCCCCTGCCTGGAGTTTCTGTAAAAGTTAAGGGAACTAACCAAGGTGCTTCAACCGCAGATAATGGAACATATACCATATCTGCTCCACAAAATTCAACATTAGAGTTTTCGTTTATCGGTTTTAAAGCCGTTGAAGAAACAGTAAATAACCGTACAACAATTAACGTTACGTTATCTGATGATAATCAACAGTTAAACGAAGTTGTAGTAATTGGTTATGGTACTACTACAAAGAAAGATTTAACCACGGCTGTTGTTTCGGTATCATCAAAAGATCTCGAAAATCAGCCAATCACCAACCCGTTGCAAGCCATCCAAGGTCGTGCGGCTGGTGTGCAGGTGAGTTCTCAATCAGGCAAACCTGGTGCGGGAATTTCCATCAGCATTAGGGGAAATACCTCAATTACTGCATCCAATAGCCCGCTATATGTTATTGACGGAGTAACTTCGAGAGATGCAAGTTTTGTAAATGCAAACGACATTGAGTCGATGACGATTTTGAAAGACGCATCTGCTGCTGCCATTTATGGTTCAAGCGGTGCAAACGGTGTGGTTTTGATTACCACCAAAAAAGGTTCTGCAGGTAAATTGAAAGTAGCATTCAATGCTTTCACAGGTTTTTCTAATTTCTGGCAAGAACAAGAAGTGTTAAACAGCGATCAATATGTTGGTTTAATGAGAGAATTAGGCTACACCTCTTTTGGAGGCACAAATAATACCGATTGGCAAAAAGAAACCTTCGGAACGGGCAAACAAAATCAATATCAGATTTCACTTTCTGGCGGTACTAAAAGTGGTCAATACTATTTCTCTACTGGCTACCAGCAAGATCAAGGTGTTGTTGCACCAGCGAAATTAGATCGTTTGACGGCTAACTTTAATGCTACGCAGAACATCACACCATGGTTAAAATTGACTGGAAATGCAGTGTTAACATCCAGCACCTCTATCGATGTTGGCGATAATAGCAGTGTTTCTCGTGGTGGTGTTATCTTGGGCGCACTAACAACCCCTCCTACCATTGGTATTTTTGCACCTAACGGTCAATACACAACCATTCCGAATGCAGGTGGTTGGGACAATCCTCTGGCTTTAGCATTCGGTTCTGATAACAGAAATAGAAATTTTAGATTTATTGGAGCTTTCGGTGCACAATTGAATTTTACAAAAGATCTATATTTGAAATCTACCATTAGCACCAATAATAACAGAAATTTCTATCGTTATTTTACAGATAATTTCCTGACTACTTACGGTCGCCAGGAAAGAGGTGTTGTACGTGATAATACAACCAGAGAAGGTGTTTGGTTGAATGAAAATATTTTAAACTACACTAAAAACGTTGGAAAAAATGCTTTTACAGCAACCGGCGGTTATACGATTCAATCATCAGATTGGAAATACAACAACAATGAATCTACCCGTTTTTATGATGCAACAGGCAATCCAACTGCTCCATCTGTAGCTTTAACTATTCCACAACGTGCGCAATGGAGCAAACAATCTTATTTGGCACGTGTAACATATGCTTACGATAGCAAATACTTGTTCAGCTCAAATTTCAGGGCCGATGGTTCATCAAGATTTGCTAAAGAAAACCGTTTCGGTTATTTTCCTTCGGTTTCTGCAGGATGGAGAATTTCTGGTGAAAACTTTATGAAAGAAAACAAAACCATTGATGATTTAAAACTTCGTGGGAGTTGGGGTAAAGTGGGTAACGATGAAGGTATTGGAGATTACGCTTACTTAAAACTATACAGCGTAAATGCACAAGGCGAATACAATCTTCAAAATCCGGCTAATAATGCATTAACTTGGGAAAAAACGACTCAAACCAACATTGGTTTGGATTTAACCATGTTTAAAAGCAGAATTACCTTTAGCGCTGATGCTTACCTGAAAAAAACGAACGATTTATTGATCAATGTTCAATTGCCTCCATCGTCGGGTTTTGGAAGCCAGGCTTATAATGTTGGTGCAATGGAAAATAAGGGTTTGGAATTCACTTTATCCACCAAAAACTTCGATCGTGAAAAATTCAAATGGACTACCGACTTAAATTTCTCACTTAACCGTAACAAGGTTACCGATTTAGGTTCTACAACACAATCTTTGGATTTTGCGGGTATTTATGAGCGTGATGCAGCCGTTAGAGTGGTTACAGGAATGCCATTAGGAAGCTTTTACGGATATCAATTCACTGGTGTTAATCCGGCTACTGGTGCGGCGATGTATGCTGATACCAATAACAATGGTGTAACTGGTTCTGCTGATCCAGGTGATAGAACTTTTATCGGTTCTGCCCAACCTAAGTTTATCTATGGAATGACCAATAATTTAACTTACGGAAACTGGAATCTGAATATCTTTTTCCAAGGTGTGCAGGGAAGCCAATTGTTTAATGCATCAAGAATCGATTTAGAAGGAATGTTCGATTCTAAAAACCAATCTGTTACAGTTTTGGATAGATGGACAACACCCGGCCAAATTACTACAGTTCCAAAATCATTGAGAAGCAGTTCAGAAAATTCATTAACCTCTAGTCGCTTTGTAGAAGATGCCTCTTACTTACGTTTAAAAACGGCTACGCTCTCTTATAGCTTTGGTCAATCAGTTTTAGAAAAATTAAAAATGAGTAAAATTACTTTGTTTGCTACAGGTTACAACCTATTAACCTTCACGAAATATTCTGGTTTAGATCCGGAAGTGAATGTGAATTCGGCAAATGGTCCTTCAATGGGTGTTGATTTTGGTACCTATCCTCAGTCTCGAAGTATATTGTTCGGTGTTAATATTGGATTTTAAGAATTAAGAAAATGAAACTAAAAATATATTCATTAGTAGCTGCAGCAGCATTGACTATTACGATGCAAAGCGGTTGCAAAAAAGATTTCCTTGATAAACAACCATTTAACCAGGTTACTGGCGATGTGGCGTTTACAACAGCTGCTGGAGCAGAGAAACTTATTTCGGGTACTTATGGAGGCATGTATAATGACTACCATATTTGGGATTACATGGTAAATGGCGATGTAACCTCTGATAATGCTTATGCAGGCGGCGATAACCCAGCTAATATTCAAATTGATTTATTCACCACAAACTCCACTAATGGAAACGTTGGCCGGGATTGGAGTGGACTATATTCGAACATTAAAAATGCAAATGAAGTGCTGGAAAATGTACCTAACATTCAGGATCCAGCTTTAGATGCCAGTGGTAGAAGAGGTCAGATTTTGGGAGAAGCGGCTACTTTGCGGGCTTATTTTTACTTCCATTTAGTACGCTTATGGGGCGGTGTTCCTTTAGTACTAAAATCGCCAACTACTTTGGAAGAAATGCAAAAATCCCGTTCTTCTGTTGAGGAAGTGTATGCTCAAATTATTAAAGATTTAGAATATGCCTTGCCACTGGTACGCGCAAGCGCTCCAAACAAAGGAATCATTACAAAAGGTATCGTAAACGCATTATTAGCTAAAGTTTACGCTTCAAAACCTAATCCAGATTGGACAAAGGTTCAGCAATATGCTGATGCAACCATCAATGGAGGTTATTCATTAATTGGTTCTTTTGATCAACTGTTTGATGGCGCACATAAAAACAATAGCGAGTCGATCTGGGAAATGCAGTACGATGGCTGGGGTGGTCCTTCTGGTCGTGGTAACTGGATGACCGGTGTTATTGTCGGCACAGGATGGAAACGTTTTTGTACACCAACAAATGATTTAGTGGCTGCGTTTGATACCGAAGGTGATGTGATCCGTAAAAATTCGAGTATTAGTTTTAGAAACGTATCTACAGAGGGATGGTCTGATGATTATTGGTCGAAGTCCAATTATCCTTTCATTAACAAATACAGAAATGATGATTTGGCTAACTCTTATATTATTCGTTTGGCCGACATTAAATTATTAAAGGCAGAAGCCCTAAATGAGTTAAGCGCATCAGGATGGTCCGCAGCAGCTCCAATTGTAAATGAAATTCGCGATCGTGTGAAGTTAGGTGTTACTCCAGCTGCAAGCCAGGCTGATATGCGTTTAGCAATCGAAAAAGAAAGACGTTTAGAATTAGCCTTTGAAGGTCATCGCTGGTTCGATTTATTAAGAACAAATAGAGCTGTTGCAGTGATGAACAATCAAAAAAATGGTAGCGGCGCTAACCTAAATTATAATGTTGCTGCGGGAAAATTATTGTTCCCAATCCCTCAGGCAGAATGGGATAGAAATCCGAATATTCGCTAGAAGAACGGTAGCGCATTTGATCAGCACACTTCTATGGACGAGCGTTGATCAGAAAATTTTATCACACACAAATCAAATTTAAAGGGCGGAGCCTACAAAAGCTTCGCTCCTTTATATCATCCTACCCTATTTTATAAAAACCGAAAAGCTAATGAAATCTATCTACAATATTAGCCTTGCTGTAAGTCTATTCTTTGCAGCTTGTGCCTGTAGAAAAAATACCACTACAGCCAATCAAGAAAAGCCAACAAATTCCGATCCCATTAAAACAGAAGTGGGTTTTTGGCTGACCAAGGGAGACCAGTCTCAGCTGTTGAGCAAACAGAATGTGGCGCTAAACTTCAGCGAATCCACAAATTCTAATCCTACTATCGAAGTGGATCAGAATACAACTTTCCAGGAAATTGATGGGTTTGGCTATACCTTAACGGGTGGAAGCGCAACTTTAATTAATGCACTGCCAGCAGCCGCGAAAGATAAACTGCTACATGAACTTTTCGCCTCAGCTGATGATGCGATTTCTGTAAATTATATCCGGGTAAGCATTGGCGCATCCGATTTAAGTGCCTACCCGTTTACTTATAACGATTTGGGTGATGGCGAAACCGACGAAGCATTGACAAAATTTACCATTGCAAAAGAACAAACGGATTTAATCCCGATTTTAAAAAAAATTGTCGCCATCAATCCGAAGATAAAGATTTTAGGCTCTCCCTGGACTGCTCCTACCTGGATGAAAACCAATAAAAGTTTTATTGGAGGTAGTTTAAAACCAGAATATTATCAAGCTTACGCGAAGTATCTAGTTAAGTACATCCAGGCAATGAAAGCCGAAGGCATTACAATTGATGCCATTACGCCGCAAAATGAACCCCTACATCCTGGAAACAACCCAAGTATGTACATGTCGGCAGAAGAGCAGACCAGCTTTATTAAAACCGCTTTAGGACCGATATTTAAAAGCAGTGGTATTGCTACAAAAATCATTATTTATGATCACAATGCCGATAAGCCAGAATACCCCATTACTGTTTTAAATGATGCTGATGCCAAGAAATATATCGACGGTTCGGCATTTCATTTATATGCGGGGCCAATCTCTGCGCTAACACAAGTTCATAATGCGCATCCAGATAAGAATGTTTATTTCACAGAGCAATGGGTTGGCGGACCAAGTAATTTTGGAGAGGATTTGAAATGGCATGTTTCAACCTTGATAATCGGCGCTACCCGTAACTGGAGCAGGAATGTTTTAGAATGGAATTTGGCTGCCGATCCGAACTACAATCCACATACCGATAAGGGCGGCTGTACATCTTGTTTAGGGGCGATTACCATTGCACCTGCAATTAGCAGAAATGTTGCTTACTATGTTATTGCTCATGCGGCTAAATTTGTTCCGGCCGGTTCTATACGAATAGCTTCAAACATTACAAATAACCTTCAAAACGTAGCCTTTAAAACACCGGATGGTAAAAAAATCTTGATCGTTTGTAATAACAATAATAACGAAGCAACCTTTAATATTCGTTTTGATGGAAAAATAGTAACGAGTACTTTGGATAAAGGTGCCGTTGGAACTTATAAATGGTAAAAACTTTGTTTAATTGTTTAGATGGCCCCGCTAAAGCGGGGTTTTTTATTTACTGGAAATTTATTCCTCATCAAATCTTGGCAGGCTGTTTGCGTTAACTTACTCATCAATCCTTAAGAAATGAAAAAATTAATCCCTATGCTAAGCATGGCCGTTTGTTTAATGGCGGCTTGCCAGTCTAAAAATACCGATTCCGATGCCGGAGATTCAACATCGGCCAGTTCTAAAGAAATTGACCAGTCAAAGCAATGTTATCAATCCATAAAAAACAGAGATACGGCAAATCTATCTTTAAATGTAGAAGATGAAAAAGTAACCGGATCGCTATCTTATAATCTTTTCGAAAAGGATAAAAATAACGGAGTAATCTCTGGAATAGTCAAAGGTGATACCATTATTGCCGATTATACATTTCAATCTGAAGGGACTACCTCTACCCGTCAAGTGGTATGGTTAAAACAAAATAACCAGTTAGTTGAAGGTTTTGGAGATGTAGAAGAAGTTGATGGAAAAACTCAATTTAAAGACTTAGGAAAACTGGGCTTTGGTAAGTCTCTTGTTTTTAATAAAACCGATTGTAAATAAACAATGGGCTTGCTTTCACAAGCCCATTGTTTATTTACGAAAGTCGTTTATTTTACTGCTTCTTGTGCGGCAGCTCCCCACTCTTTGCTAACTTTAGTCATGTAGTCGGTATATTTTTGAACTTCATCTGGTTTCAGTTTGGTTGCCCAGGTAGATGCTGTTTGAGCCCAGGTAGAATATTTTGTCGTTAAAGCCTTAACGTGGGTTTCGTTTTTGCTTTTTAATGCGCCGAGATGTTATCTTTCAGCTTAGCCTATTCCCTAAACCCTTATTCGCTTCATCACTAGAAAAGGACGGCACATCAGAATTTACTTCTTCGGTTTTAACTGTTGTTTTTACTGTTGTATCTCCATGAACAACCATCGCTACTCTTCGTAGTTTTTGTTGTGTTTTCGCATGAAACAAGCGTTGCAGCTAATAAGCCAACTGCCGCAATTGACAAAATTGTTTTTTTTTATAATTGGTTTTGCTTTCCATAACCTATGCAAAAAACAATGCCAAACATTTCAAACTTCCTAATGAAGCTTTGAGCTGCTTTTAGAAATGATGATAAAATATCATGGGGATTTGGTGATGTTAAACAGAAAAAAAATACCAGTACTGAATTACATATTTTCGAAACGCTCCCAAAATCCATCAATAGGTAACTTCGCAAAAATGTTTACCGGCTCCTTTTTTACAGGGTGCAAAAACTGTAACCTGCGTGCATGAAGGCAAATGCTTCCTTTGCGACTGCCTCGTGGATAACCATATTTATTATCCCCTACAATCGGGCAGTCCATCGAAGATAACTGAACCCTGATTTGGTGCGATCGGCCCGTAATTGGATCAACTTCTAAAAGATAATAACCATCTAAATTTCCAATTAAGCGGTAAGAAAGTTCGGCTCTTTGACTATTGGCTACTTCAGATTTATAATAAGTGACTACATTTTTCTGGGGATTTTTAATCAGCCAGTGAATTAGCGTAGCAGCTTCTTTTTCGGGTTTGTTTCTTACAACCGCCCAATAAGTCTTTTTTACTTGACGATTTTTAAAAGCAGCATTCATGCGCTCTAAAGCCTTACTGGTTTTAGCAAACAGTATTACGCCGCTAACCGGTCTATCCAAACGATGCACCACGCCTAAAAAGGCACCGTTTGGTTTATTATATTTTTTAGCAATGTATTTTTTAACCTGTTCATCTAAAGGTTCATCGCCGGTTTCATCCACCTGAACGATATCTCCTGCTCTTTTATTAATGGCAATGAGATGGTTATCTTCAAAAAGTATGTCTTTTTCAGTGATTGGCATAAATCAGTTGTGAGTTATAAGTTTTAAGTTATAAGTCATGTTCCCATCACTTACAACCCATAACCTGTAACTAATATTGTTCTTTATCGTTAGGGAAATCGTTAGCTTTTACATCGCGGATATAGGATTGTGCTGCGCCTAAAATTTCCTCGTATAGATTTAGATACTGACGCAGGAAACGTGGTTTAAAACCTTTGGTTAAACCAATCATATCGTTAACCACCAAAACTTGGCCATCGCAATACGAACCTGCACCAATACCGATAGTTGGAATATGTAAACTTTCAGAAACCTCCTTACCAAGTGCAGCAGGAATCTTTTCTAAAACAATACTAAAACAACCAGCTGCTTGAAGCGCCAATACATCAGATTTTAATTTGTTTGCTTCCTCCTCTTCTTTGGCTCTCACGGTGTAAGTTCCGAATTTATAAATAGATTGAGGTGTTAAACCCAGGTGCCCCATAACCGGAATCCCGGCTGTAATAATGCGTTGAACGGATTCGATAATTTCTTCGCCACCTTCCAGCTTCACACCGTGTGCACCCGACTCTTTCATGATTCTGATCGCAGAATTTAAGGCTTCTTTAGAATTGCCCTGGTAAGAACCAAAAGGAAGATCGACTACTACGAAAGCACGTTTAACAGCCCTGATAACCGACGCGGCATGATAAATCATTTGATCTAGCGTAATGGGTAAGGTTGTTTCATGCCCGGCCATTACGTTAGAAGCAGAATCTCCAACCAGTAGTACGTCCAATCCGGCATCATCTAAGATGGTAGCCATGGAATAATCATAAGCCGTAAGCATTGATATTTTTTCACCACGCTGTTTCATTTCCTGCAAAATGTGCGTGGTTATTCTTTTGATTTCTTTATGTACTGACATTGGTTTTATTTTGCTGTTTCAAAAGTATCGTTTTTTCTTTAAAAACAGGCCGATGCGCAAAGCGAAAAGACCAAAGCTGCGAGAAATGAAAGCCGGACAGTAGTTCTGCCTTAAGCTTTACGCTCTCCACTTTATACCTCAAACCTATTTCATATTTTTCTTTACATTTACAATGTGAAACCCTATCTTTGTACCCCGAAATGAAAGGGATTTATTCATCTTTTTTTGCCCCAAGCAAATACGGCTCGATTGCCGAGAGACATCCTTTTTTCAACTCTTTTTTAAATCAAAATCCATATTGTAATTACCATGACTAACTACACCAAGTTACCTGCGATTTTATTACTGGCCGATGGCACAGTTTTTTACGGCAAAGCTGCTGGAAAAATTGGCACCACTACTGGCGAAATTTGTTTTAACACCGGGATGACAGGATACCAGGAGATTTTTACTGATCCAAGTTACTTTGGCCAGATTATGGTAACTACTAATTCCCACATTGGTAATTACGGCATCCAGAGAGAGGAAATTGAATCTGACTCTATTAAAATAGCAGGTTTGGTTTGTAAAAACTATAACATCGTTTACAGTCGTAAACAAGCTACAGAATCTATCCAGGATTATTTCCAGAATGACAATTTAGTGGCCATTTCTGATATTGATACACGTGCTTTGGTTCGTCACATTCGTGATAAAGGCGCAATGAATGCCATTATCTCATCAGAAATTACAGATCTTGATGAATTGAAAAAGAAATTATCAGAAGTACCTTCTATGGAAGGTTTAGAGCTTTCCTCTCAGGTAAGCACAAAGGAGCCATACTTCTACGGAAATCCAGAGGCTAGCTTAAAAGTTGCTGCTCTTGATCTTGGTATCAAGAAAAACATTCTTCGCAGCTTCGAAAACCGTGATATCTATGTTCAGGTTTTCCCAGCTAAAACTAAGTTTGCTGAAATGGAAAAGTTCAGTCCGGATGGTTACTTTATCTCAAATGGCCCTGGTGATCCATCAGTAATGCCTTATGCAGTAGAAACAATCCAGGAAATATTAACAGAAGACAAACCATTGTTCGGTATTTGTTTAGGTCACCAATTATTGGCTGAAGCAAACGGAATCGGCACCATGAAAATGTTTAACGGCCACCGAGGATTAAATCATCCAGTTAAGAACATTATCAAAAATCATTGCGAAGTGACTTCTCAAAACCATGGTTTTGGTGTAATCCCGGATGAAGTGAGAAACTCAGATAAAGTAGAAATTACACACGTAAACCTGAACGATAAATCTATTGAGGGTATTCGTGTGAAAGGAAAGAAAGCATTTTCGGTACAATATCACCCAGAATCTTCTCCAGGTCCACATGATTCTCGCTACTTATTTGATGATTTTGTAAACGTAATGAAAGGTGAGTTAACCTGGTAGCTTCAAGCTGAAAGACAAAAGCGTAAAGACTAAAGCGAAATATTAAAATCTGCGAATCTGCGGCTCAAATTAAAGCTGAAGATTCGCAGATTTGCTTTTAACGGAACCCGCACTGGATTGTTTCATCATCCTGGAAACATTTTACAAAAAGTTCTTAAAAATTCATTTCTAATTCATTTAAAGCTCCTTACATTCGCAGCATGGAAACAAAAAAAGCCATCATCACGGTTACAGATCTGATAAAGAAGTATGATGATTTCGTAGCCGTTCAGGGATTGAGTTTTGAAGTTTATGAAAACGAAATTTTCGGTTTACTTGGACCCAATGGTGCTGGTAAAACAACAACGCTGGAAATCATTGAGACCCTAAGACCTAAAACCTCAGGAAAAATTGTAGTTGATGGCTTTTCAGTTGATAAAAATCCACAGGAAATAAAGCAGATTATTGGTGTGCAGTTACAGGCGGCAGGATATTACCCAAACCTGAACCTTACTGAGTTGATAGAGCTTTTTGCTGGTTTATATGGCGCAAATATTAAACCAATGGAAATGCTGGAGAAAGTAAATCTTCAGGATAAAGCAAAAGCGAAATACAAAGCTTTATCTGGAGGTCAAAAACAGAGGTTTTCCATTGCAACAACGCTGATCAATCAGCCAAAAATCATCTTTCTTGATGAGCCGACCACGGGCTTGGATCCGCAGGCCAGGAGAAATCTTTGGGACTTAATCACGGAGATCAGAGATGCCGGAACTACAGTAGTCATCACAACACATTATATGGACGAGGCTGAGCAGCTTTGCGATCGTGTGGCTTTTGTAGAACGAGGACAGATAATTGCCTTGGATACACCAGATAATTTAATTGACCAATTGGTGAATAGTGGCTTCGAGCGTAAAAAGGAGGTTAAGAAAGCCAATCTGGAAGATGTTTTTATCAACCTGACTGGAAAAGAGTGGAGAGAATAAAAATATTATTTTCTTGTAAAGCAATTACAGCAATCAAATTAATGTTACTCCCCGCTTTACCCTTTAGTCCCGATTTTAATCGGGAGCTGCCAATCAATCGGGTTTAAGAAAGAAAGTAAAATCACTATTAATCATCAATAGTAAATGAAAAAATACAGCAACACTACTGCCACCTTAGCATTAGCAAAAGCAAGTTTCCGTTCCATTATGCGCAGTCCATCTGCGGTGGTTTTTACCCTTGCCTTCCCTTTGATTTTTATTTTGGTATTTGGATTTTTAGGCGGTGGTGGAACCAGAATAGATGTCGGGGTGAATCCAGGATCGGACGTCGATAATCCGGTTATTTCAATGCTTGCAAAGACGGGCATGATCAGATTGGTGAAAGATAAATCGAAAGAAGATTTTGATAAATTACTGGAGAAGGGAAATATCGATGCCATGATTGATGTTCACAAAAAAGTGAACAGCGCAGCATACTCCGTGAATGTGGTATATACATCAGCTTCAAGAGATAAAGGCGGCATTTTAAAATCGGTACTGAATAATGTTTTTTATGATAAAACACTAAAGCCTACCGTTGCAGAAATAAAAGAAAGCACCATCACCGGGCGTGAATATAAAACCATCGATTTTATTTTGCCGGGTCAGTTAGGCTTTTCATTGTTAAGCACAGGAGTATTCGGAACAGCGTTCGTGTTTTTAAGTTTACGCCAAACCCTCGTAATTAAACGGTTCTTCGCTACACCTGTAAAAAGATCGAGTATTGTTATCGGCGAAGGGATTGCAAGGATAGGTTTTGCACTAATTGGTGCAGTTTTTATTATATTACTGGGCCATTTCTTTTTTGGCTTCACCCTGGTTCATGGTGCGGTCACAGTCGTCAATATGCTCATATTGGCTACCATGGGCATCATTGTATTTATGGGTTTTGGTTTTATCATTTCAGGAATTGCCAAAAGCGAAAGCATGGTGCCTCCTATTTCTAACATCGTCACCCTACCCCAATTTTTATTATCAGGCACATTTTTTTCCATCGAAGCCTTCCCAACATGGTTGCAACCTATCAGCAGGGCGCTGCCTTTAACTTATCTGAATGATGCAATGAGAAAGGTGGCTTTTGAAGGTGCTGGTCTTTGGGATGTGAAATTCCAGATTATGATTCTTTTTATTTGGGGAATTGTAATTTATGCAATAGCAGTGAAGGTATTTAAGTGGGAATAGCAATCATTTCATTCTGCTAAAAAAGTCAATAAAATGGCTGTTTTGATAAATGTAAATGGCCATCGCCATCATGGTTAAAGCTACCCAAAGTACTACGGCTATAAACGATTGAATAAATACCATTGCTGTACCCACAATTCCGCTTTGTTGCATAAAACCTTTATAAGCGTAAGTATAGTAAATAATTTGAAGAACTAAACCAATTGAGGGCACAATAGGTAACCAAGGCGTATTTTTAGCCAATGCTTCTAGCGGGGAAGCCAGGAAAGTAAAAGTCAGGTTTGAAAAACTAACAAACAATACATTTGCAATAAAGTGCTCTGCATCATTATACTGGCTTTTATAATAAATAAGCCAGAAAAACAGCGCAAAAAACGGCACCGCAATCATGGAAGTATGTTTCTGTACTTCGAGGTAAAATACCGGACATTAGCTCCTCTTTTGATCATCTCTATTACCTCAGCCTTTTTACAGGATCTGGCATATTTTGAACGCTTACCGGTATCTCAGGGTTGCGGCTAACACTTACAGGACTAAAAAAAGTATTCGATAAAATGAAAAGAGCAGCAAGAATTAAAAAGAAAGTGAATGGATTAAAGTATTTCTTTCGCTTACCCCCAATATATTCTCTAGCTACAGTACCGGATTTTAGCAGCAACTCTTTTAACAGATAAAAAATTCCTTGATCTGCATGGGTAAAGCCATGAAAGAATTGATGGAAAATATGCCCCAACGAAAACCGATGCCCATGACTTTCCTGCCCACATTTACTACAATACTTATCCTCAGTTCTAGCTAAGGCATTACAATTGAAACAATGGCTTACCTTTAGTTTTGTTTGATAACCTAAACTAGCAAATTTATTCCCAAACTTCAATCAATAGAAATACTGATAAATCATTAATAAATTAGAATAGACATTTATGAAGTACCGAAAAAATCCGTAAAAGTGAATGTTAACCTTTTTTAACTTTTAAGCACTTAGCAATAGCGTATTTTTGGCAAAATTGCTTTATGAAAAACCTATTCATCTTTTGCCTTTTGCTGATTTCTTTTCAAGCAGGCGCTCAGTTTAAATTTCTGGCTAATAATAGTTCTGACCAATATAAAGCAAAAATTTTTGTTGCCGAATGCGAAAATGGCATATGCGGAGGCAAGGCAACCATCATTTTATATGATAAAATATCGGCTAAAGAATTGGAAACATTCCACTCTCCTGATTTAGATTTTAGCCTTACCAGCACCCAGGATGCAAAAATAGGCTGGTTAGATTTGGGAAAATATCAAAGTCCGCTGATTTTTGGCGATTTTAATTTCGATGGCAACGAAGATTTAGCGATACGAAATGGAAGCAAGGGGATCTACATGAGTCCATCCTATGATATTTATCTGGCGACAAACAACAAATTCTTATTAAGTAAAGAATTAACCAAGCTGGCAAGTGAAAACCTGGGGATGTTTGGTATTGATAAGAAAAATAAGCTACTCAGCGTTGAGCAAAAAAACGGTTGCTGCTATCAGCAAACCATCAGTTACCGGGTTGATAAAAAAAATGTCCTTGCCGAAGTTTCTTCGGTAATTGAGGATTCCAGCATCGGCGATGACGTTACTGTCATTACAACAAAACTAGTGAATGGCAAAACACAACGCACTGTGCAGAAATATAAGACCAAGGATTACTATTCAGAAAACTAGAGCGCTGCCCTAACCAAAAATGGAAGTATTTCTTTTTGAAAACTAACAAAGTTTTTGCGAACATCAGAATCGCTTACCGAGGTAAAAGCAAAGGAGAAAACAATGCTTTTACTCGCTTTAAGTAGAAATGCCAAACCTTCTCTCCTTGCAGGATTGTTTTTAAAGGTATCAAGCTCCAAGTAGGCTGCTAATAACAGCGCTTCAAGCTGATCAGATAAATGTTTCAAAAACTCTTGTGAGTTGGCGTTCTCCCGTACAAAATCCCAGCCAATAAATTCATTACAGGCAGTGAAAGAAAGTCTGCTGGTTTTCATCACCAACGCTTTAAGATGCTCCTCTTCAGACCCGTAACTTACCTTATTGTTGATTATTTCATGAAGGTTCTGATCCAGATAATCCATTAAGATGCTATCTAAAACCTGTTCCTTACTTTCAAAATATTTATAAATGGTTGCTTTTGCTATCCTTGCTTTTTTGGCAATTTCGTTAACACTTGTTTTGTGATAACCATATTTCCTAAAAAGTTCTTTGGCAGCTTTTTTTACTGTTTCTTTAATTTTTTCAGCTTCCATTAATTTCTTATGTTAATTGTAGTATTGCCTTGTAAAGACACACTATATGTTTTTAAAGTTCTTTCTGCAGGTGCTTTCTGCGGCGTACCATCGAGAAGAGAAAATTTTGCACCTGAACACGGATCTGTAGCAGTTAAACCACTATCATCGGGAATAATTTTGCATTTGCTATCGGGATTTACCGTGCTACAACGATCGAAAGCTACAAAACCACCAAGTGGAGTTCTAACAATTACCAAACCTGCTATTCCGTTATTTGGAACCAATAGTACATTGTTTACCGCTTTTATTCCGAATTCTACCAGGGTAACATTATAATTAACCGGAATGTCGGGAATAAAGTTTTCTTCTTTGCCGCAGCTAACAAACAGAAAACACACGAACACAATACTAAATAGATGCTTCACGATTAAATCAGGGCAGATTTATACTGGTTTAGAAAGCGAATATCGTTTTCTGAAAAAAGACGTAAATCTTTGATTACATACTTAAGATTGGTAATTCTTTCTATCCCCATACCAAAGGCAAAACCACTGTATTTTTTCGAGTCGATGCCACAGTTTTCCAATACATTTGGATCTACCATTCCACAACCTAAAATTTCTACCCAACCGCTGTACTTACACATGTTACAACCTGCACCCTTACAAATGGTACAAGAGATATCCATCTCGGCAGATGGCTCGGTAAATGGAAAATATGACGGACGGAAACGCACCTGAGTACCTTCCCCGTACAATTCCTGAACAAAATAAAATAGCGTTTGCTTTAAATCAGCAAATGACACATTTTCATCTACATACAAACCTTCAATCTGGTGAAAGAAGCAATGCGCTCTTGCAGAAATGGCTTCGTTACGGTAAACTCTCCCCGGCATAATGGCACGGAAAGGCGGTTGCCCTTGTTCCATCATACGTACCTGAACAGATGAAGTGTGTGTACGCAAGGCTATATCACCTTTTTCGCCGCCCTTTTTAATGAAGAAAGTATCCTGCATATCTCTTGCAGGGTGTTCTTCAGGGAAGTTTAAGGCAGAGAAATTGTGCCAGTCATCTTCAATCTCCGGCCCCTCGGCAACTGTAAAACCCAGTTTAGCAAAAATTTCTACAATCTCCCTACGCACCAAAGCCAGCGGGTGACGAGATCCGATTTCAAATCCTTCACCTGGCAAGGTCAAATCAAGACTAACATCTTCAACTTTTAAGCTATTACTGTCTGTGGATTCTTTTAAAGTTTGATATTTAGATTCGGCAAGTTGTTTAAACTCATTTAAAACTTTGCCTAATGATCTTTTTTCTTCAGTCGAGACAGTTTTGAACTCTTCAAATATTTCTTTGATAATTCCTTTACTGCCTAAATATTTGATACGGAATTGCTCCAGTTCGTCAGCTTTTTCTGTTACGAAAGCATTTATCTTTTCCGAGTATTGTGTGATTTTATCCTGCAACATGGCTTCAAATATACGGCAAAAAATCTAAAATTTTAAGTGATAACAGGTTCAAATAATCAGTTTACAATATCATTATAAAAGAAAATGAACTCAAAACAAAAAAAGCCGCAATTACGCGACTTTCTTAAATCATATAAAACTTATAGAAGTTAAATCACTCCCAATTCTTTACCAACTTTTGTAAAAGCGGCAATGGCTTTATCCAGGTGGTGTTGCTCATGACCTGCTGAGAGCTGCACACGGATCCGGGCTTTGCCTTGTGGAACTACAGGATAGAAAAATCCGATCACATAAATGCCTTCATCCAACATTTTTGCCGCAAACTCCTGTGCTATTTTAGCATCGTAAAGCATTACCGGTACAATTGGGTGAAAACCTGGTTTGATATCAAAGCCAGCTTCAGTCATTTTTTCACGGAAATATTTAGTGTTGCTTTCCAGCTTATCTCTAAGCGAAGTAGTTTCGCTCAACATATCTAATACTGCTATTGATGCTCCTGCAATGGCAGGCGCTAGAGTATTGGAAAATAAGTAAGGACGGGAACGCTGACGCAACATATCGATAATTTCTTTTTTACCAGAAGTGAAACCACCAGAAGCGCCTCCCAATGCTTTTCCTAGGGTACCGGTAATGATATCAATCCGATCCATTACATTGAAATGCTCGTGCGTCCCCCTACCCGTTTTACCAATAAATCCAGAGCAGTGCGATTCATCAATCATGATGAGCGCTTCATATTTATCAGCCAGGTCAGCGATTTTGTCAAGTGGCGCCACTGATCCATCCATAGAAAAAGCACCATCGGTAACGATGATTCTATGTCTGCAATCTTTGGCAGCAATCAATTGCTTCTCTAAATCCTCCATATCCGCATTTTTATAACGGAAGCGCTGTGCTTTACACAAACGAACCCCATCAATAATAGAAGCATGGTTTAATTCATCAGAAATAATGGCATCTTCAGCATTAAATAAAGGCTCAAAAACGCCTCCATTGGCATCAAAGGCAGCAGCATACAAAATGGTATCTTCCGTACCTAAAAATTGAGATATTTTCGCTTCTAATTCCTTGTGAACATCCTGTGTTCCGCAGATAAAACGAACCGAAGACATCCCATAGCCATGATCATCGATCGCTTTTTTTGCCGCCTCGATTACTTTAGGATGCGAAGAAAGACCCAGGTAGTTATTTGCACAAAAATTGATCACCTCTGCACCGCCGCTTACTTTAATATCAGCACCTTGTGGCGTAATGATTATGCGTTCGCGTTTAAACAACCCAGCGTTTTCTATTTCTTCAAGTTCTTTTTGGAGAACAGGTTTAAGTGTTTTATACATGGCTTTTTTAATATTTTGTCTTTTTTCCAAAGTTATAAAAAAAACTCCTTGGCAACTTAAAAACCAGCTCAATAGCTTGTAACTATTTAGGCGCAAACGTTTGATATTTTATCAAACTGCACTTTTGAATCCTTATAAAGGATATCAAAACGGCTAAAAGCTTAATTTTTATTCAACTTAACAAACTTTAACATACCACTATGTGTATAGTGTTAAAACTTATTCGATATTTATAGCTTACTAATCAATACACATGACCCGACTCTGCGCACTCATCCTTCTTTGTAGTTTAACTCAGCTGGCAATAGCACAACAATATACGGTTAGCGGAACAATTAAGGATACAGGCGGACAACCAGTTCCTTTTGCATCAGTTTACATTAAAAATACCACTACCGGAACATCGGCAAATGTGGATGGGAAATATGCCATTAAATTAGAAAAAGGTGATCATATCATAAGCTACCGAGCAGTTGGTTATAAACAACAGGATTATAAAGTAAAGTTATCGGAAACCATTACCCATGACGTGATCCTGGCATCTGAGAGTTATACCCTGGAAAATGTAACCATTAAAGGTAATGCCGAAGATCCTGCGTTTGAGATTATCAGAAAAGCCATAAAACAGCGAAAAACGCATTTGGAAGAGGTAAAGGCCTTTACCTGCAATGTTTATATTAAGGGCGTACAAAGGTTAAAAGGCGCACCCAAGAAATTTATGGGCAGAGATATCCAAAAGGTTATGGAACTGGATTCGAACCGACAAGGGATTCTTTACCTGTCTGAATCAAACAGTAAATTTAGTTTCCGCAGACCCAATGATGTTCATGAAGAAATGATTTCCTCGAAAGTGGCCGGTAGAAATAATGCTTTCAGTTTTAATAAGGCCTCTGATTTAATCATCAATTTTTATGATAATTATCTACTGGAAAACAAGCTGAGTTCTAGAGGTTTTATTTCTCCTATTGCTGATAATGCCCTGTTTTATTACAACTATAAACTGGTTGGCGAATCCAAAGAAAACGGCGAATTAATTCATAAAATTCAAGTGATTCCCAGAAGGGAAAACGATCCTGTTTTTAGAGGTTATATTTATATTTTAGATGAAAGCTGGAGAATTTACAACACCGATGTTTACCTGACGAAGAAATCTGGTATTAATTTTATTGACACGCTGAATATTAATCAGCAATTCACGAAGGTAAAAGATACTTACATGCCAACGAACATTAATTTTCAGTTCGCGGGCAGCGTTTTAGGATTTAAACTTGCTGGCTATTTTGTTGGCGTTTACAGCAATTATGATCTCGACCCTAAGTTTCCTAGAGACCGTTTCAATGGAGAGATATTAAAGATCACTAAAGCGGTAAATAAAAAAGATTCGCTTTACTGGATCAATAATCGTCCGATTCCCTTGACCCCCGATGAACAGGTAAACTACATCAAAAAAGACAGTATTGCTAAGCGGAAAGAGTCAAAAGTTTATTTGGATTCGTTGGAGAAAGAGAACAATGAGTTTAAGATCACTAAATTATTGTTAAGGGGCTATAGCAAAAATGATCGATATCATAAGCAGTACTTAAGTTTTGATCCTGTTTTGAAATCCATCTTTTACAATACCGTCGAGGGATTTGCTATTAAATATGGAGTAACTTATCGCCAGGATTTCGAGAACAGACGTTCCTATTCCGTCAGACCGGAGCTGAGATACGGTTTCTCCAACAAAAAGTTAACCGGAAGCTTAACCGGAAATTATTATTATGATCCACTAAAACGGGCCTCTTTTGGTGGCTCTTTCGGTAACGGAATTTTCGATTTAAATAACTTGGGCTCGATGACTGCTTTGGGAAATACCATCAACTCCTTACTTTACGAAAAGAATTTCCCGAAATTTTACGAAAAAAGCTTTGTAAATCTATATACCACCAGAGAGCTTTTCAACGGTCTGCAGGCCAGTTTAAGTGCAGATTACAGTAAAAGTAATACCCTAACAAACAGCACAGATTTTAGGTTTTTTGATGCGAAAGACAGGGAGTTCACCTCGAATAATCCATTTTCGCCAAATGCAGAAACACCGCTTTTTCCTACCTATAAATCATTTAGCGCAACAGCGAGTTTAACCTACACCATCGGGCAAAAATACATTACCCGCCCTGACGGAAAGTTTTATACCGAATCTAATTTTCCTAAAATCACCGCGTTGTATAAGAAAGGATTCAATGGTGTTTTAGGCAGTGATATTGATTATGATTTTGTTAAAGTTGAAATAGCCCAAGATAGAATAGGTTTAGGGTTATGGGGTTATACTTCCTTTCTTGTTGGCGCCGGTAAATTTCTGAATAATGACAAGGTTTACTATCCGGAGTTCAAACATTTTGCCGGTAATATCTCTACTATCTTCCCACCGAATTTAAGAAAATTTCAGTACCTGGATTTCTATCAGTTTAGCACCAATCAACAATATTTCGAAGCCCATGTTGAGCATAATTTTGCGGGCTTTTTTTTAAACAAGGTGCCATTGTTACGCAAAGCGAAGCTTGAGGAATTTATTGGTGGAGGGTATTTATCATCACCGGAAAAACGAAATTACAAGGAATTTTACTTTGGTATACAACGATTGGTACTTAGAGTGAGTTATGGTTTTGCCTATGATGGACCAACAAAATTAACGCAAGGATTTAGAATAGCATACGGTTTTTAAAAAGTTGAGGGTTTTAGGCTTGAAGGGAATCACTAAACCTTAAGCCTTTTACCTATTGTCTTTTTTCTTATCTTTGCCCCACTTTAAACGCCGTTTGCAACGGTATCAAGAGCATTATGAAAAAATATCAAACACTACTATACTACTGCTATAGTTACATAGCAGAGGCGGAACAATTTGCCGCCGATCACCTTAAGTTTTGTAAGTCACTGGATCTAGTTGGCCGTATTATAGTGGCCGATGAGGGCTTGAATGGCACTGTTTCTGGTAGTCTCCAATCATGCGAGGCATACATGAAAGCTATCCATGCTGATGAGCGTTTTGCAAAAACGGAATTTAAAATTGATGAAGTGGAAGAACCTTCTTTCCTGAAAATGCATTGCCGTTATAAATCGGAGATTGTTCATTCTGGGTTACGGGATACTTCAATCATTAACCCAAATGAGAAAACAGGAAAACATTTGGAACCTACAGAATTCATGAAAATGAAAGATGATGAAGATGTAGTGATTCTAGATGTTCGCTCAAATTATGAGCACAATCTAGGAAAATTTAAAAATGCCATCACCCTTGATATTGAAAATTTCAGAGATTTCCCGGAGCAGATTAACCAGTTAGCCCAGTATAAAGACAAAAAAATTTTAACCTATTGCACCGGCGGCATTAAGTGCGAGAAAGCTTCTGCGCTATTGCTGCATCATGGTTTTAACGATGTTTATCAATTGCATGGTGGCATTATCAAGTATGGTAAAGAAGCTGGAGGAAAGGATTTTGAAGGTAAATGTTACGTTTTCGATAACCGCATCGCGGTTGATGTGAACCGAGTTAACCCAACTGTGGTTTCGATTTGTTATAACTGTGGAAAAACCACGCCTAAAATGATCAACTGTGCTAATCCAGAGTGTAATGAGCACATTACGCAGTGCGATGAATGCGGCGAAGAATTACAGGGATGTTGTTCAACAGCTTGTACTACAAATCCGCGTAAACGCCCGTATGATGGAACCGGGTACTATGTAAAAGTGCCACAGCCCGTTGCAAAAAAGGCAGCGGAAATATCAGTTGTATAGCTTAACTGTTCATTATTCTGCAATTGATTATCAATCGATCATAACCATATTTCCATTTTCTTTTGCTTTATCATAAGTAAGACATGTCATTCTGAGCCTGTCGAAGGAGTTATCAAGATTGCCTGAAATAGCTTTTCGACGAGCTCAACGTGACAATCTCTGCGGCAAATTGATTGATAATACAGCCCCTAAGACAACATTACGCCTATATAAATATCGGATTGAATTTGCGACAACTTATCGATGTTTGTTTTCCAAAACTTTTTTTAAATCTAAAATCTTACTTCGAAGGCAGCATCTTTTATTACAATTGAGTCTTGCAAGTCTTTAGTGTTATATAATACACCATTTAAATTCCCTCCGACAAAAGGAACGGATCCGTCTTTTGGTTTTTGATATTTTAGGATTGAAATTTTAAACGCCTTCTTACTTTCATCTGTCGTATAGGTTTTTGAACCGGCCGTTCCGAGTTCAGTAACTAAATAAATATGCGTAGAAAAATCTTTTTGAAATGCTATTTTACTATTTAATAAATACTCTCCCGTCTTAATATCAAAGATTTGAAACTGTAATTTTGAACCAATTTTGGTATTTAGCACATCTTTCGGAACCTGTACATTGACGGTATACATTTCATTATTTGTTCCATCGCTATTTCCGAGTATAGTCCAACTTCCATGAAAAATATTTCGAGGAGTAGAGATATTACCTTCAATATTTATGGGTTTACCAGCAATATTAGCTTGAAAATATTGCTTATAACTATCTTCTTTGGGTACATCAGTATTTTCTTTTTTACAGGCTATCATAGACAAACAAATTGCAAGAAAGAAAATTATAAACTTCGATTTCATAGAAATCAAATATAGTATTCATAATTGTTTTAATGCGATAATTTATTATTATCATTTCTTAGGCAAATGAACAGAGGATATATTATTTTGAAGCAATCTCAAGAAACAATAATATACACCCGACCACGTTCCAGCTTTATTATCGTAATTGAGCATAATTTGGAACATGCGTCTGTAATCTTTTGAATACGCAAATTTGGTCTCCTATCTGTCAAAATATGAGTGAATGGCTTGCAGTAGAATGTCTGATGAAAACAACACCGTCAAATGAGCTTGTAAGTACTCCATGATACTGATAATGGTCTTCTCCGGTGTAAATATAACCAATATCAAGTTGTTTCATGGGAACACCAAACAATAATCGAGCTGCCTTTTTATTCTCCCCGGAAAATTTCAGAAAGTAATTATCAGGCTTTATTTTGGAAAAAATATATTCATAAGTTCCACGATAAGGATGTTCGATCTCATATGATTTCCAGTTCTTTTGAGAATAGTTGGAAGATGCCATATAATTTCCACCTCCTGATGTGATCGACAGTGAAAAATATTGACCCTCGTATTTTTCTTTGAGAAAAGCACCCATTGTTTTCTGCCCGTTCAGATTCACATTTGCCACGTGAAAGTTATGCGCCCAGAGGAAAACCTTTTCTTTTGGATGGGAATCAAGAAAGATATTGATGTTCTCTGCCATAAACTCGTCCCGATTGCCCTTGAAAAACCTATTCTCTATCCATTGTCGGCAAACCCGTACATAACTTTTCAGTTCAAATACGGTTTGCTGATCTATGCGGTTTTTCTCCATATTAATCAGGGAGTCCATCTGTAATAAATCGTTTTTAATTCGCAACGCAGCCCTTATCGTTTGTTCGCTATCCATACTGACCCTACTGAGTTTAATCAAACTGTCCAAATCCCCGTCAATAACGAGTGTCTGCTGGCGGATGCCCGGATTATATTTTTCCCCAAACTCCCTTAACATCCTGCGTGAATTCCTCAGCCCCAAATCTTCCATATCGAATCCAATAAACTTTACTTTATGATCTTGCGAACGGTTGTATTGGTTTATCCAGGTGAAAAGCTCCAGCATTTCCTGGGTTTTCCATAGCTTATAAAACGGCATGCTCAACAGACTGTCCTTCAAAGCCGGGGTGTCCGCATTCAGCAGGCGGTTCATTTGATCGCAGGTGGCTATGGATTCCTCCAGGGCGATTGTCCTCATCCCTTTCTGCCTGATCACATAATCCAAAATACGGGTCTTTAATTTTGCAACTTCACTGGTACCATGTGTTGGCTCACCAATACCGATGACCCTGGCATCCCCTATCGCGTCCCCTAGCGGAGATAGATCTTTGAAAGATTCTCCCAGCTCGAGTTGTTTGAGTACGGAGACGCTACGGCCAAGCCAGTCAATCTTTTTTTGAGTAGGTTCCTGATAAAGGCTTCTGGGATCATCTATTTTCAGACCATTTACGATCAGCGCAATATCATCCAGCCATACTCTTGTTCCTGGGCCCACCTCTATCCCGTAATAAAAGCGGTACCATCTTTCTCCGCTGGGAACAGTATAATCTAGTATCACTTTATGCCAACCATTTTTAACCCGTGATACAGTGCCGGAACGAATGATCTTGGACCCCTGCTGAATAAACAGGGATACCGAAGAGTCCAGCTTTTCAATACTTTTGATCCAGCCGCTAAGCTGAACGTGATCAACCTTTGTTGCTGAACTCGAGCCGTAAACATTGGCTGCGATCCCATTTTGCCTTCCTTCTATACTTCCCGATGCGCCATTGATTTCAAGCGATTGTTTGCCTGAATGAAATTCATTTTTGCTTAAACTGATCAGGAAACTTCCCCCGGCATTTTCAGTGAACCAGTTTCTGGCCATCCCCCGTTGATTGGACAGTTCAAATCCCCCGTTGACAACCTCCTGTGCAAACAAAGCATTGTTAACAACCAGGAAAATAAAAAGAGCGAATAAAATATAGTTAGGTTTCATAGCCAGATATTTAATGTATCGCAAAGAACGGCAAAGCGGATCCGCTTCGAACATTATGTTCGACCAATCTTCTTCTGAACCAGATCAGTGAAGCAAGCAGATAAATTCGTCGTGAAAAATATGACGCTGGTCGAAAAACTTGCCATTGAAATGGATTTTTTGACGAGTTTTGTATAGTGAGAGAAAAGAGCGTATTCAACTTCCAAAGTATATTCGAAGCCATCATCTGGCTTTTTTATGTAGGTCTCTATAAATACTCCTACCTTGTTGATCATGCAAGACTTCCGGCAGTAGGAAAGGCAGTTTTTCCATTTCCTGAAATAGGTCTCTATGCAATTGTGTCTACACTTTACCTGATTCCATACTACCGCTGGGCGGTTCCACAGCTGCTATACAATAAACGCTATATCGCACTTTTCCTTCTGACCCTGGTCGTTTTCATTTTTATCACCACTTATAATAACATTGGCGTTTCCTGGATTTTTTTTCAGTTTAATCAAAATCATCCCACTGGCATTTTTTTTGACCGGGAATCAGCAGGATTCTTTATGGACTGGAACATGATCATGACGGATTTCATTGCCTTTTCGAGCATTGCCTTTGCGCGTTTCTCCTATCAAAACCAGCAGGAAAGACACCAGATTGAGCGTGACCATCTAAAATTACAACTTACCTTGCTAAAAAATCAGCTTCAGCCCCACTTTTTATTCAACACCCTTAACAGCCTTTACGGCATGAGCCTTGCAGGATCGAAGGAGACGCCCAGATTCATCTTGTTGCTTTCCAATATGATGCAATATATCCTGTATGAATGTGATCGTCAAATGGTATCTCTTCAAGGTGAAGTACGGTTTATGGAGGGCTATTTCGAGTTGGAGCAAAAAAAATATCCGGAGGCTTCAATATCTTTTTTTGTGCACAACATCCCTCAGGAGATTCAGCTCCCTGCTATGCTTATATTGCCACTGATTGAAAACAGTTTCAAACATGGCAGGCATAAAATCCAAAACGACAGCACGGTCCGGGCGGAATTAACCGTTAAAAACAATAAACTTGAATTCCAGATCAAAAACGACAAGGTGGCCATAACATCTTTCCCAAGGAAAACTCTGCCTGGTGGAATAGGTCTGGTGAACATCAAGAAACGACTGGAACTGTATTATCCTGAACGGCATGAACTTTTGCTTAATGAAAGCGATCAATCCTACAACGCCAAACTAACAATCAACTTATGATCACGTGCATTATTCTTGATGATGAGCCTTTTGCACATCAGGTATTGGAACATTATATTTCACAGGTTCCCGAACTGGTTCTCAAAGCAAAATTCAGGAATTCGGTGGAAGCATTTGAATTTTTGGAAAAGAGCAGCGCAGATCTGCTGTTTCTGGATATTGAGATGCCTCTGGTCAACGGACTCACTTTTTTGAACGCAGTCAAGCAGCCTCCTGCTACAATATTTACCACAGCATATAAGGAGTATGCATTTGAAGGTTTCGAACTAAATGCTGTTGATTATCTATTGAAACCTTTCTCCTTTGAACGTTTTCAGAAGGCAATCGAAAAGACAGGCCTGTTGAACAAGACAATAAGTGATCAAACCATCGCAATAAAAGATGAAAAGGGAACTGTAAATCTGAGGCAGAATGACATCATTTCCATTGAAGGCATGAAAGATTACATCAAGGTCACTACCTCAGAAAGAGAATATGTTATCTATCATACCTTAAAGTCCATGTTAGAAAGACTTGACCCTCGCCTTTTTATACAAATTCACCGCTCCTACATCGTGAACAGAGTGAAAATCATCCGGATTACTCAGGAAATGGTTGCACTGTCCAATAACACGCTTGCCCCAATAGGCAAATCCTTTAAAAAGGACGTCCAAAGTTCGTTAAAGTTATAATTTAGTTCTGCTCCCATTATTGTAGTGAATAGCTATGTGACTAAAATCGTCCCTAAATTTAATGCTGTTCGAAAAAGATGAACCACGGCAAAGAAAGTGTTAACCATTGCCAGTAAGTTAGAAATCAAAAATTTGATTATACTTTAAGACAATCCAAAGCTGAGTATCGTTTGAAGAGAATTACTATTGAAACCTCATATGATTATACTCACGCGTGGTTTTCTAGCGAGTTTTGGGGCTTTGAATTTGGAATTCGCTACATTGAGATAAGGCGTCCCCTCGGTATTAACTTTGTGAACTTATCTCCTCAGCTATTTTAAAAACAAGTAAAATCTCCTAAAACGAATATTTTACTTAATACCTTTTTATCAAAAACTTATTATCCGAAATGTGCTGCTCCTGACTTCTAGGCTCCATTTTTGGAATGCTTGTTTATTGAAATAATCGTCATTAAGAGCACAGACTGCACACCTGACCAGCCATTTTTTAAATCGAATAGAAAACCTTTCCTGATACTTAGTAGCACAATTTCAATTTACACTACTAAGTTATTAAGAGAATGATTATATTTTTAGTTATATACAAAATGTCTTTTTACAGATTGTTCTTCTGACTTAGATGCAATGTACCCACTGTCTCGAAGCATGTATATAATTAATTAAACTATTCTAGGATTATTGATGCAAATGTTTTGATCTTAAATATTCCAGCAATTGTTGTAGTCTATCAGTTTGTATAATAGTTGCGCCATGTGCTATTAGCCAGCCCCATGTTTCATCTGGTTTATTTTCTTCAACAGCTTTATCATCATTATGAGCCCCACTAAGCGATGGCCATAATGAATTCATCCAAATACGAGAACCATTATTTGTTCTTTTGTTGTGTTCTTTTAATAAACCGGATGTATCAACACTGAAATTAAGTTCAAATGCAAAAACTTTAATTTTAGATTATATTCGTTAATAATTGCCAATCGCAGTTGCCGTTGTCTCTCGCGCCATTAGGCGAGAAAGCAACTGTAATTAAAAGTGTTGAAAATGCGAAATCCTATGAGTATTACAATCGCAATTTCCCTTTTCTAAAATCTATAAATAGTATTCCTATTGACAAAATGATTGATTCTTTAGTCTATAAATCAAAGAAGGCTCCAAAAGAGGCTAAGTTTGATATCGGTCTCTCAGAAATACAAAAACTGGGAAGGCTTTATCTTATAAATAATTTAAAGTTACCGGAGCATTTACAAATTGTTTTTACCAATGGTAAAACAGACTCTACCACTACGATTCAGCTGCAAGACAGACAGTTTCGCTATTTTTCTAAGTTGGAACTTAAATCCTCCTTGAACGCTGCTGCAATTTCAAAGGGAGAGTTTAGCCATATGGCTACCTTACTCAAAGGAAATATTGGTCTAATTTCTTTACCAGAAATGTATAGTTTTGATAATGTGATTGGGCTGAAAGATTATATTGATTCGATATTTACCACTTTTCGCGATACAAAAGCAATCATCATCGATTTACGTTTTAATCCAGGTGAAAGCAGAGATTTAATTCCACAATTTCCAGTCATATTATTTCAAGAGCTAATACACCATGGATCGCGAATGTAGCATACTTACGTACAAATAAGAGGGACACTATCTTCGATTCAATTTCTGAACGATTGCTATATCAATATTATTCCGATAGTTACAACGATTTGGAAAAAAGCACTATATCCGCATATCCGCTTTCTTGAAAAAATTTGTCGCATAAAAAAATTGACACCAATAAATTCAGTCATCCCATACAATAAAAGAGCAAAAATAGCTTTGATTAATTTAGAGCATTTCAAAAAGTACAAATTTCTTTTAATCAGCTTTAAACTCTAAGTTTAAAAACATCGTCCCACTTACTATCTTTGACTTTAAATTAAACTGCTGCACGCATTGCCGCCCGCCTCGACATGATTTTCTCAATAAGGCCGTGCAACCGGCTCCGATAGTCGCTACCCAACCACTTGATATAGTTTTTGGTTACCGAACCCAGGCATTTGCTGTATTGTTTTATCCTCCAGTTGATTTCTTTATCAAGTTCATGTTCCAGCTGAAATGCTTGGCTCACCGTATCAGCATTTTCAGCGCACATCATTGCATGTTGCCTGATGGAATCCCGGAGCACGGTTTTTGCCTTTTCCCCTTTATCCATGGCTGTTTGATAAACGGCAAGCACATCGAAAGATATCTCAGTGCTGTTGGCAAACCTGTTTCGCATTTCGGCAGGCATCTGGTGGATATCATCGCTGGCCTTTGCCAAGATCTGGTGAAAGATTTCGGGATTTTCAAATATATTTTGCCAATCAACTGGTGCATCCCATTCTCCAAACCTTTCTGCATTATTGCCCAGGTCTATTATAGTAAAAGTCTTTTTACCGGGCAAACGTCTCGCTCCTCTGCCAATCATCTGGTGATAAAGGGTAAGAGAGGTAGTAGCACGGTTGAGGATAACTGACTGCACAGACGGCTCATCAAACCCAGTAGTTAATATGGATACCGATGTTAATATCGCTCCCTTTGTTTTTTTAAACCATTTTAATATTTCAAGCCGCTCTGTACTTTCGGTTCTGTTATCTAGATGGCGGATGGGATAACCCGCCTGCTGAAAAACTTCCAATACCTTTCGGGAGGTAAATATACCGTTATTGAAAATCAATGTTTTTTTACCAGATGCATGTTCCTTATAGGCGTGTACCAAAAGATCGAGCATTATTTTAGACGAATATAGCTCATCTGAGCTACTCACCGTATAATCGCCATGTATGCCCCTGTTTAGCGTGTTTAGTTCCACCTCATAAGCAAAACCCTTTGGCTTTGCCAAAAAGCCTTGTTCGATAAGCGAATTGATCTGCTCCCCTAGCACCAGCTCACTGTATAAGCTTTTCATCGGGCGCGAAACATCTGCTGAAAAAGGTGTGGCAGTTACCCCGATTACTCTGGCACCCGGAAATTTATTGAGCAGTTTATGAAAAGAATTGTGATGAGCTTCATCTACAATCACAAGACCCACCCCTTTAGTGTCAATCAAACCATCATCGATCCTGTGTTTAAGGGTTTCGACCATGGCTACATAACAGTGATAATAATCTTTTTTGGCTATCCGCTTAACTTTGCTGTCTACTACTTTATTGAAAACGCCAGCATTTTTCATCGCCAGCGACGTTTGTTTGCATAGTTCTTGTCGGTGCGTGAGCACAATGACCTTTTTTCCATATTGCCTTATAAAACGATCGGCAATTTCAGAAAAGATAACCGTTTTGCCTCCACCCGTAGGCAACTGGAATAGCAAACGTAGCTGATCGGTGCCGGTCTGCATTTTTTCGAATAAAGTGTCTATCGCATACTGCTGATAGGGATATAATTTTTTTGCTGACCCGTTCGCAGCCGTGGATGATAAAATCTGCATGGTGTTACAACCACAGAAACTGGCTGAAAGTTTTAAGGCATTACACCATTGGTTCGATAAAATCAGCGCTCCGGGCTATGGTCATAGATAATGATATAATGCCCGCTTTTTGGGACGCTTTTATAAAAAAGCCTTTATTATAAACATCAAGTTATATTTCGGCGTCTTCCCTAACTATAGCCGAAACAAGCGCTTTTAGTCTGAAGTCCAATGACCCGCTTCCCCCGCTCTCCGGGCACCAGCTAAATACAACTAATATTAGCGTATCCGGTGAAGAGGTTATATTTTCAAGCTGGGTTACGATAAAATCCGGGATGTGGAACCAAATAATTTGGTTTATCAGGATGGAAAAAAGTGTCTAAGCACTACTTACAGTTCTTTGGCTATAAACTATCTAAATTATTGCAGCCAAGAGAAAAACGTCTCACAAAAACAATGTTTCTCAAAAATGTCAGTTTAAGTTTTAAAATTCTCATTTGACCATTAAAGAGAATTTATACTTGAAGTCTAAATCGAATGTTAAAAATCGTTAATTGGTTATTTGATTTTTACTAAAAGGTTTTATTATTAGTATTTTAGAAAAAAAATCAACTAATGAAACGCTCCTATTTTCTGTTAAGCCTATTATTTAACTTAAACCTGGCCGCAGGGATTTGCCAGACATCACCTACACTGAAATCGTTCGTCATAAAAGACATATCGAATCTGCCGCTCCCAGATTCAACAAGGTTTGTTTCTACTTTTTTAGCTATTGACGAAAAACCTGAAATTATAGGAACAATGGCTCTGGGCATATTCGACCTAAAAGCAAATGCCATCGTTGCTTCCACTTTGGGTAGCGGAAAGATATTGGCACTTGGTTCTCCGGCATATTTTGAAAAACATCTTCTGGAGAATCGTTCAGTTAGAAAACTGATTCAAAATACCCTGGCACCGGCAACAGGAACCATTGCCGTTTTTAATCAAAAAAATCATGATCTGGTAGATTACTTGAAGGGAAATAACTATCAGGTAAAGAATATACAAAGCCTTAAACTAACAAAGGATATCAGGACCCTTTTTCTTTCAGCAAACCTCGAAGACTCCCTACAATTGCTGGTTTTGGAAAAATTTGTTAGAGGAGGTGGAATGCTTGTGGTTGCTTCCCCAATTGAAAGTATTACCAGTGGAAGAACAAAAGAGCAAGCCAATTCTGAAGTTTTTCCAAAAATAAATGCTTTGTTAGCCAAAGCTGGAATAATTAATCTCAACATGGTCCTTCGATCCAGCTGGAACAACAAACTTGTTTCTATGGATAAGGCTCCACCCTATCTTCATATTAATACCCTACCCGAATACTCCTTAGGTCTTAGATACAATGAGAATCCACAAGATTACTACTCGTTTATCTGGTTCGTTAAACCTACTTTATATTTTAGTACCGAATACAATAATGAAACTGCTGTGATTGTGAAACGACTAAAGCAATTCTACCAGATTCCCGATAACTTCTATCGCCCGACACCCAAAACACCTCTGGAGTTATCTTCTCCAAAGAAAAAACTGGCATACCTTATTTCTGGCAATATTCAGGAATCACAGTTAAAAAAGAGATATGGAGCTAAAGCTAAAGTTGCTGGATATACAGACTTCCCTGGAAAGGTCTCAGATACGGCTTCAAGAATTACCAAAATGCTAAACATTGAAGTAAAAGTAGGCACTCAGGGCCTTTTTGAACCCAATTCAATCTATTATCGTCCACATAGCACTGGTTTGTATATTCCTGCCGGAGAAGTAGTAAAAATAATTTTAGATAAAAAATATCGATCGCAGAAACTTAAAGCCCAGATCGGTCTTCATGATGATGACCTGGCAAGTGGAGCTGATCAGCTGGTAAGGATCGGATTCGACCTGACCAGAACTTTCGAAATGAATCAGGATACCACAAAGATCTATTCTCCCTACGGCGGGCTATTAATGGTCAACATTTCGGATACAACGAAATTAAAATCTATTCCGTTAAAAGTTATCGGAGCAGTAAATGTTCCTTATTTCAAGCTTGGCGTTACGAATGACAGTTCCTGGAACGAAACAGTTAAAAACTACCCGGCACCGTGGGCAGAACTGGCCACTGATAAAATCATATTTTCTGTTCCGGCGGTGCGAATCAGGCAGCTCAAAAACCCCACCGCGCTTATGAGGTTCTATGATACGGTGATGGATGCTGATGCAGATCTTAGGATGATCGATCGAAAAAGGGTTTATCCAGAAAGAATCATTATTGATCAGCAAGTAGCTTTTGGCGCATTATTTACTTCGCCTGCCAAAATTGTGGCACCCAATGATGATGAAAGTACCGGTATTATGCTTAACAAAGACCTGATAGAAACAAAAGGATCTTGGGGACTTTTCCATGAGCTTGGCCACAGACACCAGTTTCTCAACCTTGATTTCGATGGTCTCCGCGAAGTAACCGTAAATCTCTACAGCATGTATATTTATGATCAGGTATTAAATCTGGGCAAGTATCATAACCAGGACAATATACCCAGCAAAGAGGGGGTGATTGATAAAATCAAGCAATATATGAGGAGCAAGCCCAGTTATGATAAATTTAAACAGAACCCCTGGATCGCGCTCAGCATGTATATCGAGATCATTGAACAGTTTGGTTGGGATGTGATCAAAACCGCAAACAAAGTTTATGTGGATTTGCCAAGGAATCAATATCCCAAAACTAATGACGAAAAAATAGATTTATGGTTTAAAACAATAAGCCAGGTGTCCAGGACCGATTTATCTGATTTCTTTAGAATATGGCAGATTCCGGTTTCAGCATCAGCAGTAGCATTGGTAAAAGAGAAAAATTATTCTGTTTGGCTTCCCGAAGAATTAAAAGAGTTTAATAAATAAATTTCTATCTATTTTTCATTTGGTTTAAGAATCTGAAATTTGCTTCAAGTGACTTTTTAGCGCTTGCAAATGTTATTTATAATTTATTGGATCATTACCATTTTTATCTTTTGACCTAAACTCGAGTTTTTATATCGACTTTTGTAACCATGCCGAGGATACTAAAATGATGGATTGGTAATGCGGTTCAAGACTGTTAAAGATCTCGTCTCAAAAAACAAAGAAATATAGACCTAGAAGCTGTTAAAGGAAGTATATAATTTGCAGTGCCTACTAATATATTTCCTCTCTGGTATAAAAGCACTTTTAACAAATCTCCTGGTATAACATTAAAGCTTAATATATTAACACAGAAATTCATTAATCTTCAAGATCGCATCTTCATTTGTAATTGCAATATTTTTTTGCTTAATTTATTGTAACTAAATAACCTTCGAATTGTGTTATATGAAACTCTTTTTCTTTGCTTTTATTTGCCTGATACCAATTTTAAGTATTGCTCAAACAAGCTATGAGGTAAATGCACATGTTAACAAACTAAAAGATGGAGATAAAATATACCTTACCTATCAAGTAGAGGGAAATCAAATTACTGATTCTTCTACCATCCAAAATGGTAGATTTAGTTTCCGGGGGAATATTCAATATCCTGCTCTAGCAAGTCTTTATCTAAACAGAAATCCTTACGTAGTCAAAATGCAAAAAGGTGAAGTATTAGATTATATGCGGTTTTACCTCGAATCCTCAAAGATCACTATGGAATCAACTGATTCGCTAAAAAAAATGATCGTCACTGGCTCAAAATCAAATATCATTTATGCCAATTTAAGACATATGCTAAAGAGCAATGAGGATGAGTTCACAACCTTGAGAAAAGAATATGATAAATTGCCTAAAGAAAAAAAAGTCGATTCATCCATATTGGCAGGTTTTATTTTAAGAGAGCAAAAGCTGCTCGATGAATCGTATAAAATTCACCTTGATTTCGCCAATAAAAACATAAATTCATATCTAAGTGTCATCAGTTTGGCTCATGCTTCATCACAATCCGGATTAACAGACGCCGTTGAAAAAGCCTATCATAGACTACCGGAACGACTTAAGAATACGCCAACAGCGAAAACTATCCCTATAATATTGATGTCACATACGGCTACAGAAATTGGAAAAAATGCACCATATTTCGAGCAACAGAACCCGGTTGGAAAAATAATCAAGTTATCAGATTTTAAGGGCAAATATCTTCTGATAGATTTTTGGGCTAGCTGGTGTACACCATGTAGAGACGAAAATCCAAACTTAGTTGCTGCTTATAGGAATTATAAGAACAATGGATTTGAAATTCTAGGCGTATCGCTTGACAATTCAGGACAGGCGGATCGCTGGAAAAAAGCAATCTTGGATGATGGGCTTATCTGGCCACAGGTTTCCGACCTTAGAGGTTGGGATAATCAGGCATCAAAGGTGTATGGAGTTCGCAGTATTCCAGCCAGTTACCTCATCGACCCATCAGGAAAAATAATTGCAAAAGATTTAAGAGGTGAATTATTGAATGAAAAATTAGCACAGATTTTTATAGTGAAATAGCATCACTTCGAAAGCTATACTAATTCAAAACAGTATAATAATCTATCTGAAAGACAAGCTTCCAAAATCATTAAAATATTACAGGCCTCCAAAAAATCGTTTCCGAAGGAAAACGTAAATTCTTTCTGTGAATATTCACTCAACTTTTCCAAGCGCCTTTTTTTTTCTCAATTGGCAAAATAAATAATGTTATACAGAAATAAGAATGCTGAACTTGGAATATCGTTCACGATTCTATTATGCTTAACAAAATCAATGCTACAAATTCCGTCTCAAAAAAGGAAGACTTTAACTTAAGTATCCAAAATTATTTTCCTTAAATTCCGATAAAAGTTCACTCTTATCGCTGGCATCCTTTATTTTGGATATTGTTTGCAGCCTACGAAATTATCTCACTTTATACCGTACATGGGGTAATGGCCAATATGGAAACTATGTTGTGCATTACGTTTTAAATATCTCCCTCGCCTATACCCTCTCAAGTTGGATGTTTCCCTACAGTGTTGGTGGTAATAACCGAAGAATTTTTGTATTATGCATCTCGCTGGCCTTCTTGATAATGCTTTTTCTAATGGCCAGCAACTTCGCTGACCGGCTTCTCAACTTTGTCAGTGAGGTAGATTTTTTTGCAACTGGCGGTTTGGATAAAATCTTTATAGCGGTTACAATCTGGCGGGGAATATATTTTATGGGAATCGGCATTACAATTTTTCTTTTTCAAAACCGAATCAGCATGTTGAAACAAAGGGCAGATATGCAAAAGAAGGCATCAGAATCAAAAATGCAAAAGCCTAATCTAGCTCTCTCTCGAACTCGCAAATGCCCGAAATGCATATCTTCAGGCGCAGATTAATCCACATTTCATGCTCACTAGCTTAAGTTACATTTACGACAATACTCGAAAATCCGCACCAGTGATAGCTGAGACTGTTCGTTATCTCTCTAAGCTGCTCAGGTATGCCCTATCCAGTGAACGTGGACCACAGAAAATCAACATTAACATTGAAATTGAACAGGTTGAAAATCTACTGAGTATTACCAAATCAATAAAGCAGATTCTCATGTCCTACTCCATTGCGAGCTAGAATGCAGACTTGCTTTGCTTATCCCCTTTGTATTGCTTTCGCTCGCTGAAAATATGCTAAAACATTGGGACCTGAGTGATCCAGACAGGCCAGGTACAATTGAAATTTTTAAAACAGAGACAGCATTAACCATCGAAACCACCAACAGACAAAGTGATGGAATCAATGATGACGGTCTCCATACCTGGCTAAGCAATATCCGCCAACGCTTGGTCAACATATACGGAAATCGTGGTGTTATTCATTATTCAACTTCGAACGAGGTCTTTCGCAAGGGTCAGCTTGCCTTTTGAAGAATGTCTTTCATAGGATTGTGAGTAATCTATAATTGAGAATAGTTTTTCCAAAGCAAATTGAAACCGGTATAACTAATCAGCAAAGCGGTGAACCTGAAAGTGCTATTTTATCAATCAAAAAACATTAGTTGTCCTTGAAAATTGAGTTCATGCTTATATTGGTCAGTTTGCTAAAAAATTTCAGGTCAATCGATCCGAAGTCTCCAAACTACTTGCTTATCTCCTTTATTATGTCTTACATAACTTTCATAAAAGCATATAAAAAAATGTTCATCAGACTTGGCAATGTAATACACTAATTCTTTAGTAAGCCTAAGAAGGTGTTTCTTTTAATGAGAATGCCCTTTCACCATGAACCCTTTTTAGTAAAAACTTAATAATCGTCAAATAATATTCTTTTAAAGGACACGTAAATTCATTTTATTTCCTATGCACTCAACGCATCCTTTGGCGATTTACGGATCGCATACATTGATGTAGAAATGGAAGCTAATGTTCCATCTGCTTTAAACTTAAATTTTTGCATGGTGATTGTATTTTGCGTAAATTGATTTAACCAAAATATAGAAGTTATGAAACTACTACAGAAAATTCAAGCTTGGGGAGATCAGCATCACCCAAAATGGTTAGATTATTTTAGAATTTTGCTTGGTCTCATTTTAGTATGGAAAGGAATTTCTTTCTATACTGACATGGAAGCCTTTAGCCATTTAATGAGAGGGGCAGTATTGGGAACAGCAGTAAGCATAAGTTTACTAGCCCACTTGATTATCGTATTGCACATTTTAGGCGGCATTGCCATTGCCTTAGGTACACATACCAGACTGTTTTGCCTATTAAACTTGCCTATTCTTATTGGGGCGGTATTTTTTATTAATATATCAGGCGGGATTTTTAAGCCCTATTCAGAATTCTGGTTCTCCTCTTTAGTACTAATCGGATTGATTTGTTTCATTGTTGAAGGCAATGGAATCTTATCGGTTGAGCGGGAACGAGCCATGAGTTAAGGTATTTCTGAGGCTAAAGCGAAATATAATTTCTGCTAACTAAATGATTAACAAGCGCTAATATTCAAACTATAATATTAAAACGAAAATCATTTGCAGATTAGCAGCAAGTTCGTACTTTTGCAGCGGAGAGCTGGCAGAGTGGTCGAATGCGGCAGTCTTGAAAACTGTTGACTGTAACAGGTCCGGGGGTTCGAATCCCTCGCTCTCCGCGGATTTAGGTTCAAAAAATTAGAAAAGCCCGTTTATCGTATGAGAGGGCACTGAAAAAGTAGACATAAATTGGTCTTCAAACTCAACAGCGGATGAATAGCTTTTAAAAGTTGTTCATCCGCTTTCTTTTTTGAGACATTTCAGTTTCTTATTTGATAACGTACATTCCATTCGATATGGAGAGCTGGAGCAAACTGTTAGTTTGATCTATAGAATTATATAGATTATTATCCTTTTTTTCAAAATTTGAGAATTCTCTTAAGATTAACCACAAATATCGCAAGTGCACCTTGCATTCTCATGTTTTCCAGGCCATAGGAATTTGCTCTGTCATATCCATGAACATTTTTCAATTCACTATTTTTTGCTTCAATTTTATATCTATGTCTTGATTTTTCCCTGAAGTACTCGCTTTGCTGGAATATTTCCTGTTCTTTATGCTCATCTGGCTTTATTGTAACCGAGTACGTTCTGCTTTTAGCTTCTGCCTTGTAGCAGCCATCTCTTAGCGGGCATGTTTTACATTTTTCGACGTCGAAATAATAGGTCATTGCCTGGTTTTTCCTGTCTACCTTTCTGCCCTGTACCCGTTTGTACATAGCCAGGTGCCCTGCAGGACATACGAACATATCGGCATCTTTGTTATAATCAAACTTTTCTTCCTCTTTTCTTGCGCCATGGGTAATGGCAGGGTTCATCCTGGCAACTATCCTTAACTTATTTCCCTTCACATCACAGAGCTTGAGATTGTTCTTCCCGGCATAAGCTGCATCGCCTATGATGGTATCCACCTCCATTCCGTTTGCCTGGGCCTGGTTCAACAGTTTTGGTAGTTCAGGCCCATCTCCTTTCTCTGCTGATGTGACAACAGCAGCGGTTATAATACGCTCCTCTGTCATTGCCAAATGAGTTTTGTAGCCAAAAAAGCTGCTGTCGGCTGTTTTGTGGCCAGTCCTAGCATCCATATCTTTGGATATTGTATAATTCTCCCGGGTGTCTTCAACTGTTTCCTTTAACAGGTTCAGTTTCTCCTTTACTGCAGGGATCTCACTTAGTGTTTCATCAGACTCGATAAGTTTTTGCAGTTCGCTAGAGTATTCTATTTCCCTTAGGATATCGTTTGATTCATTCTTCTGGGGCATCCGGGTTTTGAAATCATCATCCATTGAATATACTGCTCTTCGAAGCAACTTCGAACGTTGTCTTAATACCTCAATAGGTGAATATGGGTTGGATCTGGAAAGTGAATGCGTAGCATCGACAATGATGGATTTGGATTTTATAATACCCTTCTCTAGGGCTAAAGAAACGGTTTTTCCAATCAACAGGTTTAAGAGATCCATATCCTTAAGACGAAGCTTTCGGAACTTGGTCAGCGAGCTTGGATTGATCACGTCTTCTTCAGGGGACATCTCCAGAAAATATTTAAAGGACATATCATAGCGGGAACGATCCACGACATCAACATCAGAAATGGTATAGATCGTCTTCAATAACAAATATTTGAACATGCGCACCGGACTCTCAGCATTACGGCCATTGTCCGGGCAGTATTTGCCTATTAGCTCATCATAGATAAAGCTAAAATCTATTAGCTCATTAATCTTGCGAAGTAAATTCTCCTTAGGAATAATCAGGTCATAAAGCCTGGAAAACTCGCTAAACTGGATTTTTTGTTGTTGAAGAAGCATCTTAAAGGCAGTAATTATATAACTTTAAAATACAAAAAAAGGAGCAGAAAAACTAATTTTCTACTCCTTTTATCCTTTTTAAAAAGGGACTTTTTCAGTGCCCTCATCGTATGATAAAGGGCTTTTTTGTTTTTAGATATAACCAAGATATGCATGAAATAGCAAGGTTTAGGTGAGCAATTCGGTGACACTTGTGTGTAAGATAAGACGTCCACCAAAAAAGCTACAAAAAACTGTATATCAACACATTACTATATTATACATCTTGATTTTTAATGACTGCAAAGCTAGATTTGTTAACCTTTAGGTGAGTCATTATGAAAAATTTAAGTTAATCTTTTTTCTTAAAAGAAAAAAAGACTATGAAAACGGCCCGGTAGGCATCTACATGCGAATTACAATAGATGGAAAGGGTTCAAAAATTACAGCTGGTCGGTCTTGTGAACCTGACAAATGGAGTATTGTAGCAGGAAAGACGAATGGTAAAACGGAAGACTCCAGATCCTTAAACGCATATCTTTCTGATATTAAAACCAAGACCTATGAGATCTTCGTCAACTTATCTTGAAAGACGAAACTATTACTGCAGATGTTATCCGCGACAGATTTCTTGGAAGAGAGGAAAGCAGATTGCACTAATCAGTGTATTCGAAGAACATAACCGAAAAGTATATTAATATTTTAACAAATAATGCTATAGGCTTTGCTTATTTTAGATGAAGATTCCATGACCACTTCGTGAACTAAATCTTAAAACTCTTATTTTTTTTATGAAAACTTTTAGAATTCCAGCAATTATCCTTATTGCATTGACGGTAACGTTCTGCATCAGAAATCAACAAACTAATAACAGCAGTCAAACTGATCGATTACAAAGAGTCGAGATCGAGAAACGAGATATTCTAGTTTCTGAACCACTATCCAAACAGGAACAAGCTGAATTAAAACCAGACGAAGTCATTAAAAGGCTTATGGAAGGGAATAAGGATTTTGTTGAGGACAACTTGACTGTACGAAATACTGCTGAGCGGGTGAGAAAAGCTTCGATTGGCCAATATCCCAAAGCGGTAATTTTATCATGTCTGGATTCAAGGGTGCCGGTGGAGGATGTATTTCATAGTGGGATAGGCAATTTATTTGTAGCAAGGGTTGCTGGAAATATTGTGAACAATGATATTTTAGGAAGCATGGAATATGCGTGTAAGGTTTCTGGAGCAAAGGTAGTTTTCGTGCTTGGCCATGAATATTGTGGCGCAGTAAAATCTGCTATAGATGGTGTTGAACTCGGAAACATTACTGGCCTACACAATAAAATAAAACCGGCAGTATACAAAGTATTCAAAAATCATCGACCTGGGAAGACTTCAAAGGATGCGAACTTTGTAGAGGAAGTCTGCGAAGAAAATGTGGAACAGGCTATTATCGAAATCCGGAAAGGTAGTCCCATCCTGAAAGAAATGGAAGACAAAAATCAAATTTTAATAGTTGGAGGTGTATATGACATGAAAACCGGAAAGGTTTCAATGCTGGAACGCAAACAGAAGCCGATATAATAGCCCATTAGACTAACAACTATTCATCTTTAATCAAAATAACAAGAGTAACGTTTATGGATAACTAAAAGAAACAAGAAGATCATAATTTAATAAATTTATTACCTTCTAAACTTAGAGCAATCTTTCATCAGAAATGAAGAAGTGCTTATTGGAAGTCATTTATCAAATCACATTCTATAAAACAATTTTAGCAAAGCAGCTACTCATCTTTTTAATTAAAACTTATTAAATGCTATTTAGAACTCACGCACCTAAATCCGGTATGTTCAAGGCCGGTATCAGTCGAAGTTTTCATTCTCGAAGTAACTTTATAGCCCTCACAATAGGATGCGTTGCACATAAAAGAACCTCCGCGAACAACTTTTTTTGGCACGCTTGGTTCCATTGGATCAAAACTATCTAATGGGCCAATTGGATTTGTAGCTGATCCACCAACCGTTTTATAATAATCTGAACGGTACCAATCACTGCACCATTCCCAAACATTTCCGGCCATATCAAACAAACCATAACCATTTGGCTTGAATTGTTTTATAGGCGCAAGGCCTCCAAAATTATCCCAGTTTGTATTGCTAACCGGAAAACTTCCCTGCCATGTGTTGGCTTTTGCAGTGCCTTTCTCAACATTCTCATTTCCCCAGGGATATGGGTTCTCTTTCAAACCGCCTCTTGCTGCATATTCCCATTCCGCTTCGGTAGGCAAACGCTTTCCAGACCATCTACAATAAGCCATCGCATCATCCCAGGAGATATGAACAACCGGATAATTATCTTTTCCGTCGATATTTGTTTTCGGTCCATGGGGATGTTTCCAATCAGCTCCTTTCATCCAGCGCCACCATTGAGCAGCATTATCCAAACCATCAATCGTTTGAGGTTGATAAAACACTAGTGATGCGGCAACAAAAACACTATCTGGCGGCTTTGGAGTTCCTGCAGGCAATTGTTTTTTCATTTCCTCCCAAACGGGTTTCCGTTCTGCAGTTGTTAGATATCCCGTCGCATCCACAAACTTCCTAAATTCTGCATTGGTTACTTCACTAACATCCATCCAAAAAGATGATAGTTTGACCTTGTGTTGTGGGTACTCATCTTCTCGTCCTTCTTTATCCTTAGCGCCCATATTGAACGTTCCTGCAGGAATCAGAACCATGCCGCGATGACTAACTTTATTCCCGATAAAACTGGAAGTATCACTTAATTGCCCAAACCTACTGGGAAGGTTTTGCTCGCATGATTGTAAAGAATCGTTTTTCTGTTTTTTTTCGATGCTGCTTTTTGAATCAGAGCATGTTAAAAAAAAGAGTGGCAGTAGGGTATAAATTAAAGTCTTAAATTTTCTCATGTCTAGAACATAGATTTCAAAAAGCACATAAACAAAGTTAATACATCCTTATTAAAAATTGCAGAAGAGCCCATGTTCATTAACGCTTTAATTTTATTGATTTTAGCATAAACTTCGACAGATCATCTGCTGCTTTATCATTCTCGAAACTTTGCGGTAACCTGCCATTTGTATATTCATTGTACAACCATGGATCACCAATGGCTAAAACAGTTCCCTTTCCATATTCAGAAATCACCATTGCAACTTCGCCTTTGTTAGTTTTTAAAACTGGCGTTGCTGTATGGCTTATGGAAATAGAAGAAGCATCTTTGATGAAAATCTTTTTTGAGGTTTTAAATATCCAGTTGTTGGTAATATTTATTGCTCCATCTTCGAAATGGGCATCATCTATAACATGAAGGATTAAATCATTATTAAATTTAAACCCAAATTTTTCCGCTAAAATATTGAAGTGCTCCAGGTCTGCATTCGCTTTATCATTCCCTAAAAGCAATAGAACCCCTCCCCTTTTTACCCAGGCCGCTATTGCATTTGCGTCCTCTGCATTCATGTAGTTTGGTTTAGGATTATCTTTCAGGTGATCAGGATCTACAATGATGTAAACATCGCTCTCTGCCAGCGCTTCCGCTGTTGGTTTTTGAAAAAGTACGCTAAGTTCTTTTGCGCCATTACCCTTAAAAGATGCTCCTAAAATAGAGAAACCGGTCATTTCCGTATCGTTCCACAAATAATGAAAAGGTAGGCTTTGTCCATCAGCGATTGCCTTGGTTTCGCTGTTAAAGTAATGATCCAGCGTAACAACTTGACTTTGAACATAGCTACTTATACTAATTATTGCCGCTGTGAAGATGAATTTTAAATAGGTTTTTGTCATGATTTGATTATGTGTGGATAATTTGGTCTAGCCTTTTTCTGAATCTAACTTGATCAGGTATTCGGTCGGCATACAACCATAGTATTGCTTAAAAGCTGTTGAGAAATAAGATGGGGAGTTGAACCCGCACATATAAGTAACCTGGGCCATCGTATATCGCTTGCTTTGCATCAATTCAACCGCCTTTTTAAATCTGATGGTTTTGACGAAATCAGTTGCTGATTCTCCTGTTATTGCCTTAAATTTTAAATAAAGATTAGATCGGCTCATGCCAATCTCCTGACTAAATTTTTCTACCGAAAAATCTGAATCGGATAAATGCTTCTCCACCACATCTATTGCTTTTTTAAGAAACTCTTCATCAAGGGTATTGAAGGCCAGATTTTGAGGAACCACCTCCCTACTGCCGCTGTAATAATCTATCAAACGTTTTCTAGCTTTCAACAGGTTGGCAATTTTGGCTGCCAGCATCTCGATGGAGAAAGGCTTCGTAATATAATCATCAGCCCCCATTTCCAATCCCTTAATCTGCTGATCGATTTCTGACTTCGCCGTGAGTAACATCACAGGAATATGAGAAGTATTAATATTCTGTTTTACCCGTTTACAAAAATGCAGACCATCAAGCTCTGGCATCATCACATCACTCACAATCAGATCAAAAGCTTGTTCTTCAAGTATTTTGAGTGCCATAAGCCCGTCAAACGCAATGGTAATCCGGTAGTCTGTTTCAAAATATTCCCGCAAATAATCTAGTATTTCCTGGTTGTCATCCACTAATAACAAATGGCTTTTGTGCATGCCATCTGCGTCAACAACATTGGAATCTTCCAGAACCTCTTCAACATTTTGATCCGCTTGGCTTGTTAATGCTTCAGATACAGTAGAGAGTTCATAAATCTTACTGTCTTTTTTACCTAAATCGCCATAGGCAGTATCTGAGGTTGGAATCGAAACCGTGAAAACACTTCCTTTACCAATTTCACTTTCGGCAGTGATAGATCCATGATGCAATTCAATCAGTCGTTTGGTGAAAGCCAGACCGACACCTGAACCCAGGTTCATTTCCTGGTTGTTGACCTGGTAAAAACGGTCAAAAATTTTGGCAAGATCATCCTGATCAATCCCCACGCCGGAATCGCTTATTCTAATAATGGCATAATCTTTTGACATGGATAAATCAATGCTGATTTGATCTTCGTTTTTAGTGTATTTAAATGCATTAGAAAGCAGGTTGAACAATATTTTTTCCATTGCATCATGGTCAAAAAAGAAAGCAAGCTTTGCCTGAGTAGAGCGGTAAGTATAGTTGATTCTTTTTTGATCTGACAAAGGCTTGAAAGACTCGTATATCTCATGTATAAAACTTACAATATCCCCCCATTCTACTTGCAAACGTCTTGTTCCCGTTTCTGTTTTCCTGAACTCGAAAAGCTGATCGACCAGATTATACAACCGCTTTGCATTCGTGAGCATCATTTCATGACGCTTTGTAATCGCTTTTTGCGCCAGTGGCTTATTGATCATTTCTTCTAATGGAGCAAGAATTAAGGTTAGCGGCGTTCTCAGTTCGTGTGAAACATTGGTAAAAAAATCCATTTTCATCTGATTGATGTATCGAACTTTTTCTTTATCCACACGTTCAAGCTTTAACTGATGCAGCGCTCTAACACGCTCTGCAATAATTCTGTAAGCAACATAAGCCCCAACTGCAGCAAAAGCGAATACCAAAGTGTAAAACCACCAGGTATTATACCAGGGTGGTAGTACGTTGATTTGCAAACTTCGCACTGCACTGGTTTCTCCGTTTGGGCCCACGGCCTTAATTTTAAAATGGTAGTTGCCTGCTTTCAAATTATTATAAACCACCTTCAAATCATCTGTTCGCTGCCAGTTTTCATCCACACCATCCAACATATAGAGGTAGTGGGTTCGGTTAGCTGAAATATAATTAAAGGCATTGAAACGGATGGTAAACTGCTTATATTCAGAAGCGATCGAGATTTTATTGGTTTGATCCAGAGGATTTTCGAGTATTTCGGTTTCATCGCCCATATTCACCATTCGGCCGAAAACCTCAAGTGCGGTAAAGGATACTTTTAATGGTAAGGATTGTTGTTTGATATTTGAAGGATAAAAATAAGAAACCCCGTTAATGCCTCCGTAGAGTAACATCCCATCCCTGGCTTTGCAAAAAGCATAATCATTAAACTGATTATTCTGCAAGCCGTCGCTTTCATCAAAAGTTTGGACTGATTTGTTCGCTGGATTGTAGCGGACAAGCCCTTTGTTTGTAGAAATCCACAGGTTGCCTTCCTGATCGGATTCAATTCCATAAATGGTACCTGTGATAAAATCTTTTCGGCTTCGATGTGTGATGAACGTTTGGCTTGCTTCATCGAACAAACTCAAGCCTTCCCTTGAACCAACCCATATTCGCTGATTACTGTCTTCAGTTATACAGGTAATTACATCATCACTAATTTGAGATTTGGCGGTATTCCCAAACAGCATATTGTCCGGATAAAGCAAAGTAACTCCATTGGTTGTACCGATCCATATCCTACGCCTGCTATCTTCAAAAAGGTAAGTGATATCATCAGAGCTCAACCTTTTGCCAGCCTTATCCAAATGAATGTGAGAAAATAACCCTTTTTCGGAATCAAATTGGTCTAATCCAGACCGGGTTCCCACCCAAATTCTGCCCTTATAATCTTTCAGCACGCTGTATACCAAATTACCAGCAATTGAATTTGGATCATTTTCATTGTGTAAAAAACGCTTAACCAATCCGGTAGCGGGGTTCAATATATTTAAACCGCCATTATGCGTTCCGATCAGTACTTGCTCGCGATCATCAAAAGCGATAGCTTTTATGTTGTTGGATGCCAATGTGCTGGCACTGCGCTCATTGCTGGTATAATAGCTAATCGTGTTGTTCTTTCTATCCCAATAATTCAGCCCCTTATCATTGGTACCGATCCAAAAATTACCTTTTTTATCCTGACTGATGGCGCTAACCACCTCATCATTTAATGATAATTTGCCCGTGTTTTGACTCAGCAGGTTAAACTTGATATCATTGCGATGATAATAATTTACCCCTCCATAAAATGTACCCAACCAGATCCCATCTTGCTTATCCCTGAAAAAACACCGAACTGAATTCTGGCTAATGGTGTAGGGTTGGGAAACCTGATGAAAATAATTATCAAACAGTCCGGAAGCAGCACTAAGAATAGACAAACCTTTGAAGGTTCCAAGCCAGATATTCCCCTGGGTATCTTTCCCTACACTCCTAATGCTATTATCGGCGATACTGTTCGCATCCGCATGATGTAAAAAAGTTTTCCTTTGTTTCGTTTCTGGGTTGTAGCGAATCAATCCAGCTCCTTCTGTGGCCACCCATAAAACGTCCCCATCCAGATAAACCTCATTAATCGCAGCTTTCTCCGAACCCAGATCTATTTTTGATAATTGGTCCTGATTTCCCGATCTTTTGAAAAGCCCAACATCTGTTCCGATCAAAAGATCTTTTTTCCAATTGCCGATATAAGCTATTTTCTTAATTCCGTAATCGAATAAATTTAAATTGACTTCCTCAAAAGTCTTTGATTTTGGTGACAATTGAAAAATACCACCAACAACTGATGTTGCCCAAAGATTATGATGTTCATCTTCAGTAATCGAAGAAACATACCACTCCCCTAAACTTCGAGGTAATTTATAGTTGACAAACTCATCTTTAGCATAATCGTATCGACTAACGCCTTGATTACCACCAATCCATAAATTACCAGCATGATCGACAAATAATGTGCGGATGTAATAAGATTGAAGGCTATTTGGATGAGCCTTAACAGGACGGTAGACTTTAAAGCCCTTGCTATCATAACGATTGAGTCCGTCCTGCGTCGCCATCCAGATAAATCCCAGCGTATCTTGTTTTATCGAAAAAACTGTACTCTGAGAAAGTCCCTTGCTTACAGAAATATTCCTGAAATTACGATCAGAAACTTGCGCTTCCGAATCGCCAGTTATCAAAATAAAGCATAATACAAAAATCGCATTCAGCCACCTGAATCGGAACCAATTTGCTTTTTGTATGATTGATAACTTCTGTAGAAGCATAGAATTTTTGATAACCTGATGATTAAATATTCAAGATAAGCATTTATAAGTTTGCATGATCAAACACTTAACAATACGAAGTTAGCGATGCATCATGTAAGCCACTTTTAAATTTGGTTAAAAATCTTTTAATAGTGATCAATTTTAAAATGTTAGTTAGCACTATCATATTTCAAAACATCAGGAAACTGATCGACCACCTCTTTTTTGACAAGCTTACCATTGATCATTTCGAGCAAAACAGAACTTCCCTTTAGATTTGAAACAAAGGCCTTCCCTCGAAATTTTACCGGCATATCACCATAAGTAAATAACGATTTGCTTTGCGCTCCATATATTATTAATGCAGCGTTTTTATCGCCATTCAACTGTGCCGTAATATGCCACTCTCCTATCCTTACTTCACAAATGCCTTCATTGCTATCCGGCATTTTAACCACTTCCACCTTACCGGTTTTGATTTGTATTATCGTTAAGAACCTAAAGTTTTTGGATGGCAAAGACGTGATGCCCGCATGCCATTGATTTTTGAAATCTTTGATTTTACCTGCATCATCAGTAACCTTATTCCAGTTTTCAGCAGGTTCAGAAAATTGATTATGTACCACCAGGTTAATCGGACTGTTGGCAAAAACTGTAGTCAGGCTGCGTACAGAATCATTTTCAGTTGTGAAATCCTTTCGATTTGTTGCGCTCGAATTTTCTGCTTGCATCTTACTGTATGGTGCATGAAACTGGGTAGTCCACTTTACAGGTTTGCTGGCTGATAGTTCATCGTAAAGCACGATATATTCGCCCGCAAGCTGAAGCATGTGCCGACGATATAGTGTTACTCCCGAATCCCCATAGACGTTTCCTTTAGTTGGCTGGACTTTGATCTGATCGAAGCGGTTTAACCAAAATTCACTTTGAATCTTACCGTAAGCATTGCTGGCATCTCCCAAAGCATATTGAATATTTTTTCCACTGATTGATCTTGGAATCCAACCAAATCCTTCTTCGCCAATCTTTTGACTGATGCTATCGGCTAGAATTGTTGAATAAGCCCTGGAACTTCTGTAATAAAAAAGGTTATGTTTATCGCTAAAATTGCTATAATACCCGCTTCCACCAAAAAGTACTTTACCTTTATAATTTATGGTAAAAGCATTTTGTGATGCATGTCCGTGACCTGACGCACCAAAAGGACTGCTTAATAAATAACTGCTTAGGTTATTTCTGGCATCGTTGAGGTTTTCATGCATGGCCACAACGCCTACATCGTTGAATGCCCTGCTTTTGGGTAAATCATCAAAATATTTTGTTGCGATCTTGCGGTCTGGCTTGTAATTAAGCAGTCTAAAAAGCAGATAATCATCCGTTCCTCTGAAATATTCAGGGTTATCGGCTTTTATCTTCGCTACATAATTGTTTAGATAGGGATTATTTACTTTAAGACTTAGTGCATCTGCAAACCAGGCTTCTCCTTTCACAATGTAGGGAATATTTTCCCACATATCACCCGTTGCTGTCGAGGCAGAACCATTGGGATGGGTATAGATGAGGTAATAGGGTAAGTTTTGCATCCAGGGGAGCTTAAAATAATCTACTCCACTAAAATCTCCGAACATTTGCGACAGGTAAATAATGGATTTGAAGTTGACCCTAAAATACCCATTTCCTTCATGCCAGCCACCATCAGTTGTACCCAGAACTGGGAACCTGGCCGACCACACTTCGTACATATAGGTTAACCATTCTTTTGCTTCCGGGACTTCGTTAATTACAGAAACTGTTGCAATAGCCAGGTTCCTTAAAGTAATTTGCCAAACATGATTATCGCTCACATGAAGCTCAAAACGGTTGGGAAGATGATCATAAACCCTCTTCGCCCGCAGCGTGATCATATTTTTTAAGCGGAGCCTTTCTTCTTGATTTAAATAATCGAAGCCCGCATCATAAAACCAGCCTAAAGCTTCCAGCACTGCGCCACTAGTAAAATCATCGCCAGTTGCCAAACCATTCGGGTTCATGTTGGCAATATTCAATGCCCTTCTTTTTGCATTCAGAATAAAACGTTTGTCTTTGGTTAACTGGAAGGCAATGCAAAGATTTCTAACTGGTGTGCCTACTGCATCACCAAAGCCGTGGTACATCCGCTCGATAATAATCTTTTTTTCCAAAGGCGTTTTACCTGTAGTATCAATAATTCTTTGAGGTTTTTCGATGGGAAGCGGCTCCAGCATCAATTTTTCAGCGAAAGCAATAAACTTTTTAGCTTCAGGATTTTGGAGATTTCTATTGTAAAAGTCTTCCCCAATCTGGTTCATGTTCCATAATAACGGATGTAACCCTTCATTCCGTTTTAAAACAGTTTCGATTGATGGAGAAACTGGTAAACTGGCGTATTTGGGATCTATTAGAAAGTTGTAGGTTTCAGACCAAATCCAGTTGTTGCTGTTTTTAAGTGTGTAGCCATATTTCCAATACCATTTACCAGGTTTTAAAGCCTGATGCAGTGGATAAACTGCCCAACGCTGTTCTTTACCCGATATTACGTTGCTTTTGAAAGTTGGATCAGTAGCAAGCATGACCTTATACTTTACATTTCCGATATTGGGATCTTCCGGAATCTCACTGCCACTTTCCATAGGCAAAACCTTGGTTTTACCGTTAGTGCCTGGCCATAATAAGGCTGGAGCATTGGTTGGAACCGTTATACCATTAGCTGGATATGGCCACTCCCGTACCCGGGCATGAAGTTTTGCTTCGTTAACTTGTTTTACACCTGTCTGCTGTGCGAAGGAGTTAATCGAGAGCAAGGAAATAAAAACTGCTATAAAAATTTTCATTATAATATATTGAGATACTTTACTACAAACCTGAATTAAATTTATCGCCATTTTTCAAGCACCATTGCTTAAGGTAATTTCTCATTTTTAATAATTTATTTTTGCTTGCATTTTCCTTAGCCAGATTATGCATCTCTCCAGGATCTTTTTTCAGATCAAAAAGTTGCTCACGCAGAAGTCCTTTATTGTAAACGATATACTTCAAATTTTTCGTGATTACTGCTCTTCCACTGATACCCAGTAATTCTTCATTATCGGCGAATTCTGTTTCTATCACCAAAGTATCGCGAAGTGAAATGTTCGGGTTAATCAATCTTTTACTTAAATCTATTCCTTTCAAATAACCTGGCATCTTTACAGCTGCAAGCCCACAGATTGTTGGAATCATATCAACGCCGTTGCAAACCAGCATATCATCTGTACGGGATTTTATTGACCCATCCATTTTGGAAATGATAAAGGGGACTTTCGCGGATTCTTCATATAAAATCTGTTTCTGATTCCAGCTATGGCCAGCGTATCCATCGCCATGATCTGCAGTGAAAATGATAATCGTATTTTTATCCACGCCATATTTTTGAAGTGATCTTAAGAGCATTTCGATATAACCATCCACTTTTTCAACCAAACGATTGTAAGCCCATCGATATTGACGCCACTGATCTCCAGTCCAGCCTACTGATGGGTAAGTGCGCAAACCAACCTTTTTTTGCTGATCCCTTACAATTTTCGGTTCGAATTCGGGAATTCGCCAGTTTGAAGGTAAAGGTGGGCACTCCGCTACAGGTGGGGCATTTGCTAGAACATCCATCTTTAATGTTTCACCCCTTGCCCACTCGCAAATATCATGGGGATTTAGGAAAGAGGCAACCAATAAAAACGGCTTATCTTTGTTTTCCTTTATAAATCTGGCGCAAAAGGATGGCGTTGCGGCATCATTATAATCCAAGAAATTGGTATTTTCGATGTAATTGAATCCATGTTGGCTAACTTTGCTTGTGGGCACAGGCAAGTGCCACTTGCCTACATATCCAGTTTGGTAACCGCCATTTTGAAATATTTTACCCATCATCAGTAGGCTATCTGGCCATTGTCCATCTTTTTCAGGCGCATTGCCAATAAAACCTGTTTCATGAGGCATTTTGCCGCTAAAAATTGAAGAACGCGATGGCGTACATAATGGCTGTGCACAATAGGCTTTTGTAAAGCGAACTCCGTTTTTCGCAAGCTTATCCATAGCAGGGGTTTTTAAATATTGATTGCCTGCGGCACTCATGGCTTCAGCAGTCTGCTGATCGGTCATGATGACAAGTACATTGGGCCGTTTTGGCGATTGGGCAAGAACATATATCCCTAATAAGGAGAATATGAGCGTTAATATCATCCTTTTAAGTGAGGAATTTTCCCTGCCTATAGCGTCCAGTTTCATATTTATAGATTTAAAATCCTGGATTTTGTCTGGTAATATTTTTGTTTACATCCAACTCATTTTGTGGCAGTGGATAAAGTTCATGTTTACCTTTAACAAAATTTGTACTTGCTACATAGGCATATTGCGAACGAATGGCTTTAACGGCATCCTGGGTTGATTTTATCTTATCTCCGAGTAAATTCCATCTAATCAAATCAGATCGGCGCATACCTTCGAAGCACAATTCCCATGCTCTCTCGTTTTGAATTCTTAGCAGAAATGCATCCTTAGACAATCCTGTTGGTAAATCTACAGTTGCATTTGTACGCTTTGTTTGCAGTCCAGCCGTTAATACAGCGCCTGTACCTACACCGTTAATGGTAAGGGTTGGCGGTGTTGTATAGCCACTGCCTGCATTTAAAATAGTGACTGCTGAGACTCTTCCAGATGTAATTACTGGTACTGCATAAGCATCAACGCCAGAACCTGTGATGCTGATTGTTGTAGCGGCTGTGTAACCAGTTCCAGCCGCAGCAAGTGTAATCGTAATTGCACTCCCAACTGTGTTGGTTCCATAAGCTCTCCTCCTTACCGCATTGATCGCATCATAGGCTTCTATCGTGGGCCCGTTATTCAGTTCGTTATCAATCTCTGCTTTCATCAGCAGAACATCTGCATAACGCATGGCGACATAGTTGATGTTAGTGTAACTTCTTTCCAAAGCTGAGTTTTTTTGGTACTCACGGCTCCACTTCCCGGGTGTCCAGGTTTCATCTTGTCTGGCTGTTAACAATGGAACTCTGTTGCCGTTTGCATCCAGGCTATATCTGGCAATTGAAAAATCACGACGAAGGTCGCCATTATCAAAACTGGTATAAAAAGAGGCTGGAACGAATACCCTATTCAATGTACTACTATAAAGACCGTTGGAAGTTAAGCCGGCATTAAAATAGCCAAAGCTTGAACTCGAGGTTGTGGTAACGGTGGGCGTGTAGAAAGAAATTTCAAAAAGACTCTCTTTTGGCTCGAAAACCTGCTGCGATTGATTTTTGAAGACCTGGCTATAACTGCTGTTCAATTGGTAAAAACCTGATGCAATCACTTCATTTACCTGCGTTTGGGCTATCTGATAATACTTTGTGTAATCATTTGCCCTTTGCATGGTACCATTTGCCCTTAACGAATACCCACCAGCAAATAGTGCCACACGTGCCAATATTGCTTTCGCCCCAAATTTGTTAATGCGCTCATCAATTGGAAGAGATGCCGGCAACACGGCAATAGCTTCCTGCATATCCTTCATTACCTGCTCATAGATTACAAAACGATCGGTAAGCGCTAATCTTAATTCATCTCCGGTAACCGAACTTTTCGTTTTAAATGGTACATCGCCCCAAAGCCGAATCAGTTCTGAGTAGTAAAATCCTCTTAAAAATTTTGCTTCGCCCAACATCCTATTTAAATCAGCTTTTTCAGCAGCGGATCCACTAGTAAACAAATCCATTTGCGGAATACGTTCAATAACCACATTTGCACGATCAATGCCTGCGTATAGGGTTGACCAGGTATTGTAAAACATTGAATTTCCAGCCAGGTAATAATAATGTGAAACCTCTCTAAAGTCGTTCACGGTAGTTCCAGGGCTCAAAAACTCGATATCCGTGTCGGCATCAAATACCAAAGGAATGTTCCAGGCATAGGTATTTGGACTTTTCATTGCCTCGTAAACACCCAAGGTGGCCGAGTAAGCCTCACTCACAGATCTAAAATAATTTGCTGATGTAAAAGCAGAATACGGGGTGGTCTCAATCGATTTTTTGCAGGAAACCAATGGCATCAGTGCAATTAAACCAATCACTAAAATCATTCTGATGTTGATATTTATATTTTTCATTTCGATCGATATTAAAGGGACAAACTTAATCCAGCTACAAAAGATTTTCCTCTCGGATAGGCACTGAAATCTACCCCCGGCGTTAATGGATTATTAATAACACTTACTTCCGGATCATAACCAGAATAATTGGTGAATACATGCAGATTATAAGCAGTGAAATAGATTCGGGCATTTTTGATTTTTACTTTTTCCAGCCATTTCTTTGGAAAAGTATAACCCAGGCTCACATTGTTGATCCTTAGAAAAGAGCCATCTTCTATCGCATATCGGGTTAACCGACCTGCAGTTACTCCAGCGATAGAGGCGACTGTATTTTTTCCCGTATTCAATGCCTCTAGTTCTGCAGGATTGGTTACCAATTGCCCTGACGCATTTATGTTGGTCCATCTATCAGCCTGAAAAGCAAGATTACTATTGTATTCACCTGTTATGGCCAGATTGTTTTGGATATTGGCATTGTAGATATCATTGCCATAAGTAAAATCCAAAAAGACACTCAGGTCAATTCCCTTATAACTAAAGCTATTGTTGACACCACCCGTGAACTTAGGATTCGCATTTCCGATGACAGTACGGTCAAAATCATTAATCAGGCCATCTGGGGTTCCGTTCGGACCACTTATATCTGCATATTTGGCATAACCTGGCTGCACCACGGTTCCATTGTTTACCACACCACTTTTCAATGTATAAGTATTGGTAGTCGAGTTAAAATTAAAATCATTTACCTGATACAATCCATCACCGATGTAACCGTACATGATACCAACAGGCTGCCCAACTTGCAAGATATAATCATTAAAAGAAGTATTATAGCTGCTCACCAGTAACGAATTTTCTTCATTACTCAATTTTAAAACTTTTGTTCTGCTGAATGCAATGTTGAAATTGGTATTCCACTGAAAAGCGGCATTCCGGATATTCACCGTGTTCACCGTAAATTCGATTCCCTTGCTGGAGGTTTCACCAATATTCTGGAGCTGAGTAGTAAATCCAGAACTGGCCGGAATCCGGGTATTGTATAATAGATCTTTTGACCGGTTATCATAAATATCTGTTGTAAGGGTTATTCGTTGCTTAAATAAACCTAAATCCAAACCCACATTACGCTGCACCACCGTTTCCCACTTTAAAAAGGGATTAGATAGATTAGACTGATAAGCAGTGCTTATAATCTGATTGTTTAGGGGATAATTACCCGTAACAAATGTACTTAGTGAAGCATAGTTTGCAATCCGATTGTTACCAGAACTTCCATAACTCACACGTAACTTCAAATCAGAGAAAATTTTGTTGCCTTCCATAAAAGGTTCCTGTATAATCCGCCAGGCTAATGCAGCCGAAGGAAAATAACCAAATACATTTTCCGATCCGAATTTAGAAGAGCCATCTCTTCTTAAAGAAGCGCTCAATAGATACCTGCCTTTGTAAGCATAATTGCCTCTCGCGAAGAAAGAAAGCAATTTATCATCTTCGGCATAAGAAGTTGGAAAACCCGCCACAGTACCAGCACCCAAGTTATCAAAACCATTATTAACAGGCGGAAAGCCACTTGCTGATGCTGAAAAATTTTCCAAATAATTATAAATATATTCCTGGCCGATTGAAATATCCAGTTTATGGTCTTTCATAAATGTGTTGGCATACGTTAACACATTATTAAAGGAGACGCGTTGTGAGAGTGCATCACTAATGCTTCCGCTAGGTCCACCAGCACGAATCGCCTGAATGTTAGCCGCATCGATGAATGTCTTAATCTTATTGGTTTGGCTGGTATAGCTGATCAAACCGTTATAAGTAAGGTGATCGAGAATATTATACCTCGCGGTTGCGCTGGCGTTTAGACTTTTAATTGATTGTTTAATCTGGCGAGAATTGAGCGCAATCAGAGGGCTTTGAAAAGCTGGATTCCCCTGGTTGTCCAACGGGTCAATGGCATCATCGAGTAAATCAAGATCATTGTTATTTTTTCCGTTTATCGGGCGATACTGAAGTAATGTTTGCAGAAAACTCAACCTGGCATTACCGCCGGTTTGTGTTCCTCCAGTTCCATAAATTGCCTGATTGGAATAATTTACAATGCCTGTCACTACCCCCTTTTTCCCGATATTGTTAGTTACCGTCAGTTTAGCGATATCCTTATTTGCACCGCTATTCAATAATAGTCCATCATTGTTATTTTTGGAATAGAAAAGATTGTATCTGATTTCGCTGTTACCGCCGTTGATGCTAATTTTATGGTATTGATTCATCACTGTTTTACCTAAAACCTCATCTTGCCAGTTTATTCCAGGTCTATCACCATAATTAATCTGTAAAGAATCAAAAGAACCATAAGTAGTGATAAACCGCTGAAGTCTGGTAGCATCTCGAACTGAATTTTCGTAAGCATACTGTGCATATTGAAGCGGACTCAATACAGGCAAATATTTGCTTGTGGTTCTGGCACCGACATATCCATCATAATTAATCGTTGTTTTCCCGCCTTTGAGTTTCTTGGTCGTTACCAAAACCACGCCATTGGCACCCCGAGCGCCATAGATAGCAGTAGCAGAAGCGTCTTTCAATACATCAATCGATTCTATGTCCATCGGATCTAAAAAAGCCAACCCTTCAGTTTGTGGTACACCATCCACCACGTATAAAGGTTCGTTACTTTGCGTAATCGAAGTTCCCCCTCTAATTTTAATCGATGGTTCAGCCCCAGGATCTCCGCTACCCACGGTAACCTGCATTCCGGCAATCCTTCCCTGCAAAGCCTGTGCAACGTTCTGTACAGGCACTTTGGCAATTTCAGTCCCACTGATGGATGAGACAGATCCGGTTAGACTACCGCGGGTAGTTTCCTGCCCGTAGCCTGTAACCACAACTTCGTTAAGTGTATTGGATTCGTCCTGTAATTTTGCATTGATATCAGTTCTGTTGTTCACACTGATTTCTATCATTTTTGATCCCACGTACCTGTAAACAAGTATGGCATTTGCCGGCACTTTAATTTGATAAGATCCATTTTGTGAAGATATCACCGCGTTCTTCGTGCCTTTTTCGAGAATTGTCGCACCTGGGATTGGTTGGTTAGTTCCATCTCGAACCACGCCTTTTACCGTAATCACAGTTTGAGCTTGCGATACTGCAACTAAGCATAGCAAACATAGCATAAGTACGATTTTTTTCATTTTAGTTAGGTTAGTTTGGTATATATTATTGGTTAGCTATTTAGATATTGTATTTGCCGAAGTTCGATGGCAAATAGTCAATCATTACCGAAAACGAATCTAGGTTTTCGAATCCATAATGAGTTTTAAATTTGATTAAATCAGTATCAAAATTGGTTAATAATGGTGTTAGATGATCATCTTCTGCATAACAGGTTCGGTTGCACCGTATTTTTGAAATACGTTTGCTGCACAGCCCAACAATCCAGCCTTATTGCCAAGGCTGGCAGCAACAATTTGGGCAGCACCTGGTCCGGTGGGAACGGCTAATGCCAGTACCCGTTTTTCAATCTCTTTGGTATAAAAGGAACCGGATTCACTAATGCCTCCACCAATAATTACTTTTTGTGGATTGAACAGATTGATAAAACTTACAATTCCTGTAGCCATGTAATCGAAATGAGATTCCATCACTTCCATCGCCTCACTTTCCCTCAACATGTACCGACTAACGATATATTTAGCATCAACATGATCAGGAGCGTCTTTACTGATAGCTTGATAGTGATTGACCATTGCAGTAACAGAAGCATAGGCTTCCAAACATCCCCTGGCCCCACATGCACAGGCCTTACCTTTATGATTTACGATGATATGCCCCAGTTCGGTTCCCCTGTTCTTAAACCCACCGTAAAGTTTACCATCAATCAATACAGCGCCTCCTATTCCGGTACCTACGGTAATAAATACCGCGTCGCTGCAGTCTTTCGCTGCACCGTAGGTGAGCTCACCGAGCCCCATAAGGTTTGCGTCATTATCAATGATGATGTTTTTTCTGGTAATCAGTTTTAAAATATTCCCCAGCTCTACATTTCTAAACCCCGGTAAATTGATTCCACCTGCAATTACTATATTATCCTCAATAATGCCGGGAAATCCAACACCAACCCCAAGAATGGTATCAGCATATCTTTTGGTACAATCATTAATTACTTCGGTCACGTGGCCGATTACAGCACTGTGTGTTTTAACGTTTTTCAGCGAAACAGTTGTTGTATATAAAATTTCACCATGGGCATTTACAACTCCGCACTTGATGGAAGATCCGCCAACGTCTATACCTATTGCATTCAATTGGTTCATATTAAAACAGTTATTTAGGTTGAGATAATTTATGATTAGTATACCCTTGCGGTGTTTAACATAATCAAACCCTAAAGTACATGCATTTCGAAACTTATACTTTCAATTTTAGCCCAAAGTATTTAGGTTTTGTACAATAATTACAATTGGTGGAGGAGAAAAATCTAACCAAAGCATTCGTTTTTAAAGCTTTCCATTGAAAACCCTTTTTGATCAAAATCTAAAGCATTTTAACGAAAATCGAAATCGGAAACCGTTTTCCTGGCCTAACTTCACAATTGCTTATTAAGCAGATTATTTAACCAGCAAAAATATAAATCTCTCTGATGAAAAAAGTCCTTACCATATTCCTTATTAGTGCCTGCGCCTTTAAAAGTTACGCACAACAAGAAATGCAGTGGTTTTCCAAAGCAACCTACGTAATCGAGTTTCAATTAAAGAAAGCTGCAAGTACCTACAGGCCGGGGAAAAATCCGCGTTCGGTTAATCCCGATGGAACGGTAAGGCTGGCTCCGTACAAAGACTGGACAACCGGATTTTTTCCAGGCTCGTTATGGTATGGCTATGAACTTACGGGAGATAAAACGCTTGCGGCTGATGCCAAACGATTTACTTTAGCCTTAGATTCGGCAAGATATATTACCAATACCCATGATGTTGGTTTTATGCTTTACTGTTCTTATGGAAATGCTTACCGCATTACTGGAGACAAAGAATATCTTCCCGCACTGAAAGATGGCGCAAAGCATTTATTGAACCGTTTCGATCCTAAAATCGGAGTGATCAAATCATGGGACTTCGCCTGGTGGAATTATCCGGTTATTATTGATAACATGATGAATTTGGAATATTTATATTGGGCTTCAGATATTCTAAAACAGCCCAGCTATGCCAATGCCGCCAATGCCCATGCACTAACCACCATAAAAAACCATTTCCGGAAAGATTTCAGCTCTTATCACGTTGTAGATTATGATTCGAAAACAGGCAAGGTCATCCGTAGAGCAACACACCAAGGTTTGACTGATGAATCGGCTTGGGCCCGCGGACAAGCATGGGGATTGTATGGATACGCCATGTGTTACGCCAATTCTAAAGACGAGAGATTTTTGACTCAGGCCGAACATATTGCATCTTTTATCATGAATCACCCAAAAATGCCAAAAGATAAAGTGCCCGCCTGGGATTTTGATGTCCACAATGCACTGGACACCGCAGAGCGAGCGCCTAGAGATGCCTCGGCTGCAGCAGTAATTGCTTCAGGATTATTAGAACTGAGTACTCAGGTTAAAGATGGTCAGAAATACTTCACCTATGCGGAAGATATTTTAAAATCACTTTCTTCTGATAGTTACCTTGCGAAACCTGGTGAAAACAAATATTTTATTTTAAAACACAGTGTTGGTGCGTTCCTTTATAATTCAGAAATTGATACTCCACTTGATTATGCAGATTATTATTATCTGGAAGCACTGAAACGCTATAAAGAAATTAAGAAAATTGCTTTGCAATCAATTAAAAAACCTTAGTCATGAAATTAAATATTTTCATCATCCTCACCATCCTTTCAGTTCCCTTTGTAAGTTTAAGGGCTCAGGAAAGCCCTATTTCAAAAGAAGACTTCAATGATATTAATCTCACCTATCCAGGGTTAGAGAAAGTAAATCAACGCTTTCAGTCCAAGCAGTACGTTGAAGCTGCTCAAGAACTGTTAAGCTATTATCGCAACCGAAGAACAATTCGCCATCCTGAATTCAATATCGGAGATGAGCAGCGTTTCAGAGGAAAATCTATAGGGAATGCGAATCAAGAAAAGGCAGATAACGCATTGTTGCACAAATTTCAACCCCACAAGGGATATGGTTTTTTTGATTATGGACAAGATATAAACTGGCAACTTTGGCCGGTTAAAGACAATGAGGTAAAATGGCAGCTGCATCGTGTATACTGGTGGCAAGCAATGGGTTTGGCCTATCGAAGCAGCGGCAATGAAAAATATGCCAGGGAATGGGTTTTTCAGTTCCGCGACTGGGTTAGGAAAAATCCATTAGGTTTATCAGCAGATAATGATGCCTACGCCTGGAGGGCGCTGGAAGTTTCTGAAAGAATACAAAGCTTACCTGGAACTTTCAATTTATTTCTATCATCACCAGAATTTACGCCAGCATTTTTAATAGAGTTTTTAAAGTCTTACCATCAGCAAGCAGATTATATTCCGCAACATTATTCTAAAGAAGGAAATCACCTATTATTCGAAGCACAAAGAATCCTGTTTGCAGGGTCATTTTTCCCTGAGTTTAAAGCATCGCCATTCTGGAGAAAGAGCGGCATTGATGTGTTAAATACTGAAATCAAAAAACAGGTTTACGCCGATGGTATGCAATATGAATTATCCCCGGTTTATCATATTGCATCCATCGATATTTTTCTTAAAGGTTATAATGCAGCGAAGATGGCCGGTGTTGAAGGTGAGTTTCCTGAAACTTTTAGCGAAACCATTGAGCGTATGATCATGGCCAATATTGATTTTTCATTCCCGGATTATAGTGCGCCGATGTTTGGCGATTCCTGGACTGCTGACAAGTCTGGAAGAATAAAATTGTATCAGGCCTGGGCCAAAAGCTTTCCAAAGAATAAAGTGATCCAATATTTTGCCACAGAAGGAAAAGAAGGAGAACTTCCTGATCACCTCTCTCACGCATCAAGCAATGCCGGTTTCTATACGTTCAGGAATGGGTGGAATGATCAATCTACAGTAATGGTTTTAAAGGCCAGTCCACCGGGAGAATTCCATGCACAGCCTGATAATGGAACCTTTGAACTTTATGTAAAAGGTAGAAATTTCATGCCTGATGCTGGCGCTTTTGTCTACAGCGGCGATGCAGAAATTAATAAACTTCGTGAAGAGTACCGCCAAACCAAAATGCATAATACACTTACTTTGAACGATCAGAATATGGTGATCACAAATGCTAAGCAAAACAAATGGAAAACGGGTAAAATGATGGATGTATTGACATTTACCAACCCCAGTTATAAGGATTTAGATCATGAGCGAACTGTTCTTTTTTTTGATCAAAAATATTTTATCATTATTGATAAAGCAATCGGATCTGCGTTAGGAAAACTGGATGTTCGCTTTCATTTGAAAGAAGATGCTAAACCAGTTTACGATAAATCAAAAAACCTCGTTTATACTACTTATAATGATGGCAACAACTTGTTGATCCAATCACTCAATTCAGATAAAGTGACTTTGTTGGAAGAGCAAAGTAAAGTTTCTTACGAGTATAGAAAAGAAATGCCTCGACCAGCGGTAGCTTTCCAAAAACAGAAGGTAGATTCAACAACACAATATTTCATCAGTGTGATTTACCCTTTTACTGGTAAAAAAGCACCAGAAATAACGATGAAAGAAAACACCGGTAATGACTTTATTAAAGGCAAAATAGATCTCACATTGATGATTAACGGAAAAGGTCAAAACATTAAAACCAATATTAATCAGTAAAGATTATTTGTTCTACCTTATTATAAACTCAATTTAACCAAAGGCACCTATGAAAAACGTAAATATTATATCGCCGAAATATCTGATATTTATTACACTAATAGTAGTGTCTTGTGGAAAAGAAAGCATTGTTGACAGCCAAGATAGTCTTCCAACACTATCCTTAAGTAATAAAAACAATGTTAAAAAAGCGGGTGATATATTTAATAATGGCGACACTATCTTAAATGTAAATTACGAAACTGGCACCTTTGATTCAGGAATTACAGGTTTGACGGCTACGCATGCGAGTGCTCCAGATGCCGCCTACATGATCAACCCAGCGGGAAATGGTAGCGGTTATGCCATTGCGCACAAAATAGTTTATGGCGATACCACCTATAATTCTGATGGAAACATAAGAAGTGAAAGTGATGCAGTAGCTGTACAGCAGGCAAGGTTTTTCCCTGGCGATGAACGTCGTTACGAATTCAGTGTTTTATTAAAGGACTGGACGCCATGGGTTTCTGGTTCAACCTTTGAAACAACTATCTACCAACTTAAAGTGTCAGGTAATTCTACATCCGGATCTGGTGTTCCATTACAATTTCGAACGGCAAGAAATGCCATGCGTTTAAGATATGAAGGCTCTACCTCTATCAAAGACATTATCACCGATTTGCGTCCATATGTAAACCAATGGTTAAATTTCAGGGTAGATGTACTATGGGCAGACAATAATACAGGCTATATAAGAACCTATATGAAGCTGCCAGGACAAAATAATTATACCATGGTTGACGAAAAAACGAACTATCACACGTTTGCCGGCGATGTAAGTATTGGAAATGTGGGATACATTAAATGGGGAGTTTATGTAACTCAAGCGCCCTTGACCCGTATTGCTTACCATGATAATATCAGAATTATCAAGTTGCCGCTACAATAGGATACCCCATCCAATAGAATTAGAAATTGATCTTTTTGGCTAAACAGGTTGGATTACCGGTTTTAAAAGAGGCATTGGCAAGTCGTTAGCCATTGCTTTGGTGGAAGCGGAGCTGATTTTATTCGAATATCAGCAAGTTTGGAATGAAGTGGCGGAGCTGTTGGAAATGCAATTCTCCACTTGGGAAGAAATTTTTAGGTTTAACAAGGTGAATTTGGAGATCAAAACAAATCTACGAGTTGATTATAGAGGCAAAAATAATCAGGATTGATTTAACATCATAATGGATAATGTGGATAGAATAATAAGGCAGTCCGTTTCAGCGCAAATTAACAAATTTTGGGTTGAGGTCATTTCCAGTAATCCGGGAGCTGAATTTATTTGCATTATGGAATTTCGGAATGGATATGGTTCCCAGAGAAAGTGGCAAAACCTTTTTTTATTGCATCATAACAATCTTCTCATCCCTGGCGAAATGAGGTTAAAACACCCTGAATTATGCACATTTACATTTGATCAAAAAGGCAGACAGGATGTCTAAGCCATTTACATTAATTCAAAGATACATTTTGACAAGAATCAGAATTATGATTGATGCAAAATAGCTAGATATGTCGTAATTAAATTCCTAATATGTTTACATATACTTAACTTTGAAGCTTACCAAGTTCAACATAAAGGGTATGAACAACGTTTAGAAAATAATGAAAGAAGACACACTGTTAAAAATCAGTAATAAGATAAAGGAAAAGAGGAGAGAGCAAAATATTACCGTTCAGGAATTGGCTGATCGTGCGAATGTGAGTAAAGGCTTAATATCGCAGATCGAAAATTCGAGAACCATACCTTCTCTAATTGTGCTCATTGATATTATTAAAGCATTAAATATAGATCTCAATGTTTTTTTTAAAGATTTCACAAGCAACGATCAACAGGAAATGGTTCTTGTAAAAAAAGCGTCTGAATATGAAAGCTTTGAAAAAGAAGACGCCAATGGTTTTTTGTACAAAAGAATTTTTACACCTGCAGTAAATAAGGGTACAGTTGACGTTATTTTACTGGAACTGGAGCCGAATGCCAATCGTCCAATGGTTGAAACTGAAGCATTTGAGTATAAATATATTCTTAGCGGGAAAGTCTCTTATAACATCGACAATAAAATCTATGAATTAAGCGAAGGGGACTCACTTCTTTTTGATGGTCGAATTCCCCATACACCGAGCAACATCGGGAAGAAAAAGGCTGTTATGCTGGTCATCTATTTCTTTGAGGACAAGAACTAAAGGGTAATTGCAGATTCCAATGTTCTGATAAATGCAATCCAAGTAAATCAACTTTGGATTGCAGTAATAAAAGTTTAGTTTCTGAAGATTTCCTGAATGCTTTCCGCAGCATAACCAGCACTGGCCGTCATCCCTTTACCACCTATTGCGGTGCGGATGTGAATGCGGTGATTAATATCATATTCTACAATATGCTTTGTAGGATGTTGCGGATAAAAACCTGCCCAATAATTTTGAATTTGCCGAACGTCGAAGTTTACGATCTTTTGTGCCTCGGTAAGCATTAATTCATTTACATATTGCTTTAAGTTAAACCCTAAATCATCAAACTGATCGACATTTGCGTACTCATGACTATCACCAATAATAAAACTTCCATCAACAGCTTTCTTAAACAAAATGTGTATTCCCCATTTTTTTAGTTCTTCATAATGCGCTGGAGTAGAAATATTTTTGAAAGAAGGGCAGTGATGCTCAAAGCTTTCGTATCGGCGAGTAGTTAACCCGGTCAAAATATTTCCTTCCAAATTTACCTCTGGCATCGGTACCGTTCGCATCATTTGCAACTTGCTGATTACAATACCGCTTGATAAAAAGAGATCGGGAAATAATAATTTAAATTCGTAACCATTGCAAACAATAGCCTTATCAGCTACAAATTTTTCTCCTTTTGTAGTTTGCGTTCTCACCTGATCTCCGATTATTTCGCAGGAGATTACCGGTGCGTTATAAACAACAGCATACTGAGCAAACTTTTCGCTCATGTAAGCCTGTAACCTATGGATCATCAGATCGGGCTCTACACTAACTTCCTGAGGAAAGAACAGTGATTCCTTTACATATTCACCATTAATTGTAGGGTGCTTAGCTAGCGTTGATGCTTTACTGAAAAGTGAGCAGTCATAATCCAAACCATCATAATGCGTTTTGAGCTCATGTAAAAGCTGCACTTCATCATCATCAGAAGCAAGGTACACACTACCATTTTGCCTTACTGAAATATCAAAATCAGCTTGAATCTCTTTATAAATATTTGTGGCAGTTCGTCCGTATTCGAACCATTTATCTTCCATGCCCGATGGAACTACCTGTCCAAAATTTCTAACTGTTGAACCGACAGCATAATTGTCCTTTTCCAACTGAAGCACAGATTTATTTTCTTTCAAGGCATGATAAGCGTGAAAAGTGCCCAATACTCCACCACCAATGATGATCAGATCATATTTTTGTTTCATACGAATAGTATTTGATTTTTATCTCGACTGTTGATTGCATCCATGGTTGGATTTTCAATCTGTAGCGTTTGTTTTTTTAATTTAAAATAAACCATAGAAAATATAGCTAGCACCAATCCGCAAGAAGATACCAGCCAGAGTGAACCTTTAAAAAATTCGATCCAACTTATCCGAGGATTACCAATTTCTTTAATACCGAGAATCGTAATGCTGGCTAAATATCCGAAAGCATCAGCTATATATATCAGAAAGCCGATGTTGCCCCTGTGGTGATAGGTTGCGATTAGCCTTTCGAAAAAAACCGCGTTATAAGGAAGATATGCCATAAAAAGGCCAATTCCAATACTAGTCATCCAAACCACCGGATTGATATAACCCCACTGAAAAAATAATGAAGCTGAAAGAATAAGCAGGCAGCCTGTAATGATCATTACATGAATTAACATAAAAGCCTTCAGGTTATTTCGAACCATAATTAATAAGCTAAGCAACACCAAAATAACCAAACTAATGATGGTATCAATTTGCGCATATATTTTATTGTTTGATATGCCCAAGCCTTTCCATATTTCCACTTCAAAATTATCTCTCATATCCCTTAGTGCAGTAAAAAGAACATAAATTATTACGGTTACGATAATGCCAGGAAAAAAACGTTTCAAAAATGCGAGGCGTTCTTCCCCATTCATGGCAACTCGTTTGGTTCGCAAAAAAATATCCTCCTGCGTTGGTTGAGGCATTGCTTCCAGCATCAAAACAAAGCCAATTAAGGGTAGTATAAAAAGAAGTCCCATTGCAAAAGGCATCCATATCTCGTTAATACCAGTCATGTCCATGAGCATCCGTCCTACCGTTTTCACAAATCCTGAGGCAAATATCAACGTAGTAGCCAAAACAGCCCCCATAAATTCTGTGGTTTTACGTCCTTCAAGATAACAGCAAACCAAACCCCATATCATGCCTAATGGAAATCCATTAAGTATCATGAACACAATATTGTAAGGAGCAGGAATTACTGCCAAGCCTAAAAGTGCGCCCCAACTTACCAAAATGAGCAGCAGTATACTCTTTGATCTACTGCTGCTTTTGCGTTCGGAAATAAATTTAATGCCATAAAATTTACTTGCCGTGTAACCGATCATTTGGGCAAACACCAACCAGATTTTATAATTAATGCCCAGTAATTCTTCATGCCCTGAAAACGTAGCTGCAGCAAATGCTTTTCGAAAAGCATACATCGAAGTATAACAACCGAAAGCCGCTACAGCACCCCATAACGTGATGGCTGTTACGCCCATTTCAGTCAGTTTATCACTTATTCTATTCCCAACTAACATTATCTTATTTACTTGCTTTTTGTTTGAATATTCGTTACCTATTAAAACTGAACCAGGCTATTTCCATCATAATAAGCTGGTTTCGAGATACCCAAAAAACCAAGAATAGTTGGCGGTACTGTGTATAAATATGGTGCTCCGTGATAATCGGTTTCCTTTTTCCAGAATATCGGACTGCTTAAACTCGTCCAAACAATTCCACCACCGCTTTTGGAAATTAATGTAGCGGACGAAGAAGAAAGGCTTCCTTGAAGAGTACCACCAGAACCATCATTTCCTTTAACATAAAAAACCAATGATGATCGATCTGGATGACTTTCAGATAAAGAATTGAAGGCATAGTTACTAATTGTAGATGTAGAAAGTGCCTTTTTGAAAAATCTAACCTCTGTGATATTACCTGTAAATGAAGGATTATAAGTTGTGGTAACATCCTGACCTAGTTTAAAGGGCTGATTACTCTGAAGATCACCAACATTTGAAATATTACCTTCGCTTACCAACAATCCGCCATCATAAATTTGTGCTTTTTGTGTAGTTCTATTCACAACAATTGCAACATGGTGCCATCTTTGATCCTTCAAATCTACTCCATCTACATCCAAACGTTTACTTCCATCGCCAAAATTTGCTCTTATTATACCGTTTCTATTGCTGATGATGATTCCTTTGTTATAACCATTAGCCCAATTTTTGTTACCGATAATAACCGGATCGCTGGTAAAATTGGTTGCTCGTACACGAAATTCAATGGTAAAACTAGTACCAGCACTCAAATCCAATCCAGAAAGTGAAGGTAGAGATCCGTAAACATTACTATTAAAAGTTGCAGCATTAACGTTCAAGGGTTTAGTCTGCACAGTTTCCGTTGGTTCCTGATTGATTAATTTTGGTAAAACAGCTTGATTATTTACAATAATAAAAGCATTTCGCTCTTTGTATGACGATCCTCCATGGCTTTGATCTCCACCATGGTCGGTTGCCACTACGATTAACCAATCTTCATTTTTATAATTGGTTCTGGATTTAACTGCCTGAAGAATTTTCCCAACTCGAATATCAACGGCTTTTACGGAATCAAGATACATTGGCGTTGTTGGAAGGTAATTGCTTGCATGCCCTGCATGGTCTACATTATCAAAATGACAAAATGATACATCAGGATTATTTTTTGTTAATTCTTCAATAATGCTCACCTGGGTTACATTATCATTGGCACTGTTCTTCCTCACACTTAAATCCTGAGGAGAAATAATGTTATTGTTAATTGATGACCAAGTTGCTATAGATACCGTTCTGGCATTAGGCAGCGCTGTTTTTACCGATCGGAAAAATGAAGGATAATTCACAAAATCAGCACCTGCAAAACTGTTATCCGAAGCTTTATGCTTCGCTACGCCAACTCCAGTGAACAGCGCAGACCAGCCATTTGAACTCCAGGTAGGAACCTCCGCCAAAGCATTGGTGTAGGTTAGCGATTGATCCATCAGTGTTTTTAAGTTTGGAGCAGAAGTATCACTTATTGTTCGCCAAACCAATCCATCTATCCCAATAAAAAGCACTTTCTTTACTTTTGAAGATGCAGCTGGATTGACTAAAGCAAGATTCTTCTCATTCATACTCTGAAGACTTTGATCATTTGCCTTATCATTTTTTTTGCATGACTGAGTTAAAACCAGTGTTATTGCAAAGGCTAAAATTGTGTTCATTTTCATAGGGATATTTATAACATTAAAGATTAAACCGGAAACCCAACTGTCCGCGTATACCATAATATTCCACCTGTGTTGGCCGGGACTGAACACCATAATAGTATCTAAATCGGGTATTGAGCAAATTATTGGCCTCACCAAACATTACAATCGATTTAGAGAGTTTGATCGAAAGGTTGGCATCCATAGTCAGGTTCTCATCAAAATATTCATCTTCATCAGCCGAGTCGCCGTAGGATACAATATTTGCACCCTTGTAGTTTGTAGCAAGTCTTGCTTGTACGATACCACGCTCATAAAAAACCGCCAAATTAAATAATGTATTGGCTTGGCCTGGGATACGGAGCTTATCTGTTCTGCCAATCACATTCATGTTTGATCTAATCAACGTTAGATTGGTATTCAAACCAAATCCACCAAGAAAACCTGGGAGAAAGTCGAATTTTTTACTGGCACCAAACTCAAAACCGTATACTTTCGCACGATCACCATTTTGGTCTTGAAAAACCCTAACGTTTTGCTGGCCTTCAAAATCACTGTAAAATTGTGAGCCCCTAAAAATTGGATCTTCAACATGTTTATAAAATAGTCCAGCCGAAATTGCCCCAACATTACTGAAGTAATATTCACTCATCAAATCCAGATTATATGATTTGATAGGTGACAATTGAGGGTTGCCGTAGGTAAATTCATTATCCTGCACCGCGTAAGAACCACCCGCCACCAACGAACCGAAATCTGGGCGAGAAAAGGTTTTAGTAGCAGCCATTCTAAGGTTTAGTGCCTCAATGGGACTATATTTGACGTGAAGCATAGGCAGTAAAACACTATAGTTATTGGTTTGGCGCTGTGGTGTTAACTTTCCTTTGTAATTCGGCTGCCCGGCTACAGGCTGGTACAACCATCCCTGTACAGTTAAGTCGGTATTTTCTACTCTTAAACCGCCTACCACACTCAGCTTTTCACCGAGATTAATTGTGGCCATGCCATAACCTGCCGATTGTTTTTCATAAAGATCAAAATTTGAACCTACCTGAACCCCATTCTTTAGCAATGCAGATCCAACTGAATCTACTTTCAAATTGTTGCGGTAGCGGTTGAAAAAACTATCCATCTCGGCAACAGAAAGGAAATTTGGAAAAATTCCCTGGAATTGATTACCGATATTTTGGAGGTAGCTATTGGCCTGGGGTTTAGCAACCAAATCAAAACTGGTATAAGATGGTGCAGGCTGTGTTCCTCCTTTATCATCCCAAACCCAAGTCGGCAGTTCATAGCGTTCAGTTCTCTTTTTATCTCGATACTTTGCACCAAATTTTAGTTCAATATTGTCGCTTATTTTAATTTTATAATTAGTTTGTGCAACAATCCGATCCGTTTCATTAATATGGTGCAATTCCATCTGCACAGAATTGAAAGTGTATTTATTTGGATCGCTAACAGCAGATTGACTTGGTAGAAGTGTTTGAGGAGAATTCGGATCAATCGGACCACCATCTACCTGATATGCGCTCATTTTATCTGAACCTAAACCTTGATAACCAACTTTTTCCTGGTTATATTGAACGATATAATATGATGGAAAATCGGCATTTGGAATATCACCATAGTTAAAATTATTGTTGTAGTGTGAGATATTAAAATCTAGCCTCGATGCTGAACCTAGCGCAAATTCGCCACCTATATCTCCACCGAGCATTCTCGTTTTCAGGATATTATGAATGTTCTGAGCTTCCGCCCTATCTTTTTCGTAGCGAAGGCGTAGCTTATAATGTTTTTCATTATCATTTAATGATCCGTATAAACCGCGAATATAAATTTTTGATTGCTGCCCAATACGATAGTCAGCCGCAGCATTTAAACCAACAGTATTTCTGGTTCCAAAATAATCCCTTAATTCCATTCTGGCAATTCTGTTTCCCGAGAATCTTGGTTCAAAATTATCTGTTCCCCATTTGCGATTCCAGATTGTACCATTTACCACGAATCCCAACTTTTTATCTTTGGTCCTGTCGCCATATAGAATGTTACTACTAAAAATCGGCCCCTTGCCGTAATCGTTATATCCACCACCTAAAGAAATGCCCAAAGTGCGCTGATCTACTGAAGTTCTGGTAATAAAGTTCACTGATCCACCCATCGCATCCCCTTCCTGATCAGGCGTAATCGCTTTTGAAACTTCTACAAACTGAATCAGTTCTGATGGAAAAAAATCAAACGCAGTAGATCTTGATGTGGTTTGCTCTTCAGCCGTTGGTATCCTGTCGCCATTGATAGTGGCCGCACTCCATTGCGCTGGCAACCCTCGGAGAGAAATAAACCGCCCTTCGCCCTGATCTCTTTCCAGCACCACACCGGGTATACGCTGAACAGCCTCGCCTGCATTTCTATCGGGAAGTTTACCAATTCCATCAGCGGCAATTACATTTACTATACGAGGAGAAGTTTTCTGCATGTTAAGCGCTCTTGCTTCCGAAGCACGGTTGGAGGAACTGCCATTTACAGTTATCTCTCCTAAGGATCGCTGGTTAGAAAGCAAAATAATAGCAGGTACTACTCGAACCGAATTTTCTGTAACATTCACTATCACATTTTGTGTATCGTAACCAATGGAGGTGATGATTAAAGTTTGCATACCAGAGGGCACATTAGTCAATGAGAATGCTCCGTTTACATCGCTACTTGTAGCCATTTTCATGTTTTTGACTGATATAGATACTCCAGGAAGGAGACCTTGACCATCACGAACCAATCCTGTTAAACTTCCTTTTTGGGCAAATGCATATTGTGCCGTCATAAAAATTATGAGTAGCAGTAAGAGTTGTTTTTTCATTTTGCTTGCGTTTTTAACAAGACAAAACTACATTAATGTTTAGTATAACTATACAAAGTTTACAAAATTAACGCATTCATAATATTAAGATCGTTTGCTTAATCTTATATTTAAATAAAGTTAACAAATACTAGACTGTCGTTCCCTTCGAGGATATAAAAGAAGTGTAAATCAAACTCGCTTACAGATTTTATTCTAAAAGCGAAGCAATTTCAAGGATAGGAAAAAATGGCCTATTGAGATGACCAGCAATTGAAATATTAGAGATGTGATGACTGATAAATCATCCGCGTCCTTTATCAGTGGTTGGACGAAAAAACAATCAACTGAAATAATTATACCATATGCCCTGTAGGCATTTCAGAAAAAGTGGTTATGATAAAAGAATTTATTTAAACAAATCCATTAGTAAGTTGCCTGTCCATGATTTCGGAAGTTTTTTTACTCCGAAAATATCAGCAATTACCAATGATGTATTTTTGTTGCTATTATACTGGGTAAAAAGTCCCAACTTTTTAATTTTCGGACCTATAATTGCCCAGGGTACTTCCATTTCAACCATTGATACGCCTCCATGCCCTTTATTTTTCCCGCCATGATCTGTAATTAACATGAAGTGTGTAGATTCGTACAAACCCACTTTTTTCAACTTTTCCAATAGCTCGCCAATGGCAACATCAGCTTGCTCAATTGCGGTAATATATTCCGTACTCATCCAACCAAAACCATGCCCAGCGTGGTCAGTATGCACACTGTACAAGAAGGCAAGAGTAGGATTTTTTTTATTCTTCAAAAGAAAATCAAATGCTTTGTTGTAGTTTTCAAGGTAAGCGTCATCTTCTCCGAAGGAGATTTCATCCAAATATTTTTTATTGATAGGATATATTAATTCTTTCCAGTTGTAATAGTAGGCTGTCTTGACGTTCTTTACCTGATCTTTCAGCACTTTGAAAATGGAAGGATAATAGCCATCCGCATCAGTTTCAACACTCAACAACTCATGCATTGTCAAAGTCCACGCATTATTTGTTATTCCATGTTCTTCAGGACCAGAACCAGTGAAATGGCTTGTCCAATTGGGTAATGTTACAGAGGGCATTACTGGCCTGGTTGTGAGGGATAATGCGCCTTCCGCAATCAATCGGTCCAAGTTAGGATGTTTTGCTTTTTTAAATCCTTCAGCACTAAATCCATCTAATCCAAGCACAAGCACGCGAGAACTAGCCTTCTGAGCATGAGCAAAACTGCAAACAAATATTAATAATAGTGATAAAATAGTGTTCATTCCTTTTCTCATTTAATTCTGTTGATTAGTTACTGTTTGTATTTGATTTTGTGATGGTAGAGATAAGTAATACCGACATTAAACACATGATAGAAATGAGCACAAAAACGCTTGAAGTGGTTTTCGTTAAATCGATAATCCATCCAAAAATAGGTTCACCTAGCGCAGCAAACAAATAGCCGATCATATTCATACAACCTATGCCGGTTGCAACAGCATGCGACGGCAGCATTTGTGGACTTAATGGCCAAAAATTTGCTTGCGGTCCATACACAAAAAATCCTGATAGGAACATCAGTGTTCCACCCAATAAAAGATTAGATGATGGAGAAATGTAGACTAGAATAACCAAGATTGCACTTATGCCCATTCCCAATCTGATAGAAGCAATTCGGTTTCCTTTGAATATTGAATCAGACAGGGTTCCGAAAGAAATTGCTCCGGCTGCCATACCTATTGGCAATAGTAGGGTGGCCCATAAATAGTGTGGATTATCTTTCCAACCTTTTCCCAAGTAGTGAACCGGTACCCAGAAAATCAGTCCATACCTGGCCATACTTTCAAAACCAAAAGATAATGTGGCCAATACAAAGTTTCGGTTGGCCAATACGGTTTTATACCTGGATAGCCAACTTTCATTCGCCAGCAAATCCTGAGTTGGTAATGCAGACATGGAGTGGAGTGAAGCAGAAGGCCTGTCTCTAATTAAAATTAAAAATAAAATGGCTACAAAGCCCAGTGGAATGATCGGTACCCTAAAAAGCATGCGCCAATCGAGGTTCATTTGCAATAATAATAATATGGAGAATAAATAGGTAACAACGGAAGATAATCCAGCAGCCATGGTATAGAAACCGAAAGCCTTTCCATGTTCATCTTTAGACCACCAATTGGAAATCACTTTACTTCCCGGTGCCCAGGCCATGGATTGAAAGTATCCGTTGAGCGCCCATAAAATGAGTATCATGTCTGAAGAATGCGAGAAACTTATGGCAACATTTGCCATAATGGAAAGAAAAGCGCCTGTTGGCACCATAAACCTTGAGCTTAGTTTATCGGCCAGGTTTCCGTTGATCAACTGGCCGATGGAGTAACCAATCAGCATAGAAAAACTAATCCAGCCAATTCTGGTGTAGGAAATATCCAGATCTTTAGCCATACCTGTTACCGCCCAACCGAAATTATGCCTCCCTGTATAGAAAAACAAATAACATACCATCGTCACCAGCAACATCTTCCACTGCTGCTTTCTGAAAGATTTACTTTCCATTGCTTTTAAGATTAGTTATGTTTATTCCTACTCGGATGGGCTTTTGCGCTACTGCATAAGCCAAGGCGCTTTCAGCATCTTCAAGACTAAATTCTTTCTCAACAATTTGCTCGAAAGGGTAAGCATCATAATGCTCGGTGATAAAATCAACAGCAGCAACAAAATCATCGTGATTGTAATTGTGAAGGCCCTTAATCGAAATAATCCCCCGCACAATTTTTTCTGCATCTACTTGAACGGGCCGAGATTTGAATACGGCGCCTATCCAAACGGCTATACCGCCAACTGCAAGTGTCTCAAGCCCTTGCTCCATGGCATCAGGAGATCCACTCATGTCGAATACAACATCAATATTATTGGGTAATGCATGTCCCCCAGTTAATAGCAAGGTTTCTTTCACCCCAAAATCAACTGATCTTTTTAATCTATCGGCGTTAATATCGCCCATATAAATGCCCTCCGCACCATTGGCATGACACATCGCTGCACAAACTATACCTAAGAGGCCACTCCCGGTGATGAATACTCTTTTGTTGCGAACATTACCAGAGAGTCTAATTGCCCCTGCAACCGTAGCAACAGAACAATTAATAGTAGCCGCAACGTTTAAGGGAATTGCCTTACTTAGTTTTATAACGGTTGTCGCAGCCTTAATTATACAATGAGTAGCCAAACCACCATGAAGCGAATCATCAGGTGTGATTTGTGTATGTCCATACTTAAAAAGATTATTACTTTTCTGGGGCATGCCTCTGGTTGCCAACAAAGAGTTTGGATCAGAAGAAAAAATGCTCCAGGTAACCCGATCACCAATTTTCAGTACATTTCCTAAATAATCATACCTCCGATGTCCTTCAGCAAACTGAGTAATTTCACCAACTATTTCATGGCCAAGAACCGTTGGCGTTTTTTCTGTTCTCAAACCGCAATAGGTATGCAGATCACTTCCACAAATGGTGCTATATAGGTTTTTAACTAAAACCTCATCGATTTTTAAAGGGGGTATTTCTACTGTTAACATTTCCAACGGCGAGCCTGGTCCGTTGAAGGCAAGAAGCTTTGCTTTTTCCATTGCTTATTTCACTGTTCTGAAGTTTATGAGAATGCGTTTAGCAGAACCCAATCTATGTTTAGTCCGAAGAAATCTAAATTTTATGGATGCCTCAGAAATTTCTAGATTAGTTCAATAGGGCTGACAATTCAGACAAATCATTGATCACGTAGTCCGGTTCGGCCGTTAATAATTGTTGAGAGGTGTGTGCACCCGTTGTAATGCCAATACTTAAACCACAACCGGCATTTTGACCTTCCATGATGTCAATGATGGAATCACCAATTTTTACCACGCTTCTACTATCTTGGATATTAAATTGATCCATCGCAAATGCAATCATATCAGGCTCGGGTCTATTTTTGGGAACGTCAGATGCGGTGACAAGGGCATCGAAATCGACCCCTATTCTCCAGCCCAATTTTTCTAATATTGACATTGCTGTTTTGCGGTCATATCCTGTATTTAAAACAGCCAAAATATTTCTTCTTTTCAGCTCTAAAAAAAGCTCGAGTGAATTGGGTTGAGGAAAAATTTCTGCTTCCTGATAAGCAACTGTTAATGACACGATAAAGTCCGAATAGATTTCATCAATAACCAACTCATCTTTCACATTGGCAAATGTTAGCAAAATATCTTTAATGGCTTGTTTTTTCTCCTTACCAGCACCTTGATCTAAAACTTGATCTAAACTAAAATTGAAACCAGCCAAATTGATTGATTTTTGAAGTGTTTTATAAACTAGGTTATCTTCATTCACCGTAGTTCCAGCCATATCGAATATGACCATCTGAATATTTTGATCTTTCATATTTTATTGTAAGAGCTGGAAAAATCCAGCAACTTTTGTTTAGCAAAACTAAACAAAGTTTATTTAAATTTAGGTATCGTAAGGTTAAATAATTGTTAACTGCTGCCAAAGTTCCTAGCAAAAGCTTAATTTTTTATAACCGTAAAAAATGTCATCGTTTTCTAAATTCACTTTCAAAATATCCTTTGACTGATCATCGGAGCAATTTCATCCTTTCGATTTAATGAAACCATCCCCTTATACCCCAGTTGAGAGGGTGACTCACCCATCCACTCGCTGGAAGCGCCTTCGATATTTATGGTATTTCGCTTCGCATCAATTGTAATAAGAGTGAATAAAGCGTCTTGATAAGGGCAGATCATTCTGACATATGGATATTGTTGCTCAAATTCAACAGGATAAGTCTGATGCTTGTGTTGATCGCCTACCCAGAAGTAAGAAGCTGAATTGATATGCACATACCGAATCCCTGAAATGGTCAACAAAGCGTTAATATGTGTATGACCATTAATTGCGAGCAGAATCTTTTTCTTGTATATGGCGAGTAAATCTCTTACTTCTTTGGCATTGTCGATCTCAAGCTCTCCTGCAAGAGGTTGATGTGAAACAATAATTACTGGTTCAGCAGCATCGGTAAGTTCCTGCTTCAACCACTCCATTTGATCTATTCCGATATATGAAGGGTAACCTCCCTTGTGATGAGGAGATCCTTTTTCATTACCATTAAGAACAAGCAGTCTTATTCCATCAATAACTTTTGAATAATACGCGGAATCCATCTTCCACATCGCAAGACATTGCGAAAGGGTATGTCCGTTATCAGTATCATGATTTCCAAGCACATGTAAGGTTTTGCGGTGGGAATTATTGAAACGATTGATTATCTCGACATTTTTTGCTGCCGGAACAGCAAAATCGCCCATCTGCATAACCGCATCAGGCTTTTCCTTTTCCATGACTTTTAAAAAAGCCTCGAGCCTGGCCATACCATCAGGCACCAGGTCATGATGCAGGTCAGTAATCACGCCTATTTTAACATTACCCCCCTTGGCATTGAAAAAACCATGGGTATAAATAGGCAATGTTATGGAAAGACCTGCAAGCGCAGTATTTTGTAAAAACTTACGACGATTTATCATTTGATTTAAAATAGCATTTATTATTTGATTTTTTAACCATTGGAAAGTTAGCGCTTGAAACAATATATGTTTCCATCATAACAGGATACGTAATATCGATCATTTGAAATGCTTACCTGGGAAAAAATTGGAGATCCTAAATTGACCCTTTCTACTTGCGTTCCGGTTTTTGCATTCAACAGATAAAGGAAGCCATCTGAGGCCCCGAAAATAATATCCTCCCCTTTTTTTGCCGGACTTGCCTCTACAGTTTGGATAGGGATTAAGCTGTCTGGGCTGAAATAAGGAGCGGTATAAACGAGCGCCTCGCCTGTAGGGAAATTCCAGAGATATTTAAGCGTTGATTTATCGAAGGCCGATATTCCCCTAGCAGATGTAGAGAGGTATATTCCATTTTCATCCAGGAGGGGCGCTCCCATGACTTTAAAATCAAATGGGGTTTTGCTTTTGCTTATTGTTTCGCCAGTTAATGGGTTCAATACAAAAAGATTGTTCAAACCTGTAACATAGAGCATATTGTTTTTATACGTTGGGGTTCCGCTACGAAAGCGCAAACCTTCGTCGTTTCTTTTCCAGAGCAACTTCCCTGTTTTAAGGTCATGTCCGAACAGTGCATTCCAATTGCTGGAAGTGATGAGAACCTCTTTAGCAATAACCATTCCTGCAGGACTTCCCTCCCAGGAACGCCAGGAAGAGTTGGTCCAAATGATTTTTCCTGTCTTGACATCAATTGCCCTCAGATAGTTTCCGTAGCCCGTATAGTATAAACCATCACGTACAATCGAACCACTTTGGTAACCAGGCAAATGACTCATTTGAGGATCGTTTTTCCAAATCAGTTTGCCGGAATTCGCCTCTAGAGCATAAGCGATACACATTGCATCTGTAACCAACGCCACATTATTTTCAAAACTAACGGAATGCTTAACAGAATTTTTGGTTTTGTATTGCCAGATAATTTTGCCAGTGTTGGCATCCATTGCTGAAACCCCACAGAATTTATTTTCTGCATCATCAATTGTAGCTACAAAAATCTTTCCTTGACTTACTACAGGAGCAGCATTCCATATGTTGCCGCCTAAATTTTTGCTCCATAGAAGGTCGAAGCTCTTCATGTTAGTGTAGGGAGATTTGATCTTGAAGCCTTTTCGACGAATGGTGGAGCTACCATCACTATAAATGCTTTCCACAATAATGTGGAAATTTTGAGAACTGTTTACATTCGGAAGGTTCATTTCAGCTCTCCAATTCCAAGAGTTGACATTTCGCAGAGCGATTTTATTTACTTTACGATCATTCTGATCATAAACTGTTGCATCAACCCGATATATCTTTTTTTCAGAATCATAAGCGTTAACACTAATTGATAGTTTAGTGTGATGCAATAGGTTACTGCTAACAGGAAGGGGTTGAATGATTACCAAGTGTTCTTTAATGTTTGCATAATGTTGTTCTACTTTTTTTATCCCATTGGCATCAATGTCAATAGAAAGGAATCGGCCCGGAGAATTGTCAATGCCGCCTTTGTTAGGGGGGCTTGTACAAATGGCATAAATTCCATTATCATTATATCTTTTCACAAAATTGCTGTGCCAATGGCCATAGATCCACGCTTTCAGTCCGTTTTTAGATAGATCTATGCTGTCTTTTTTCCCCTTTAGCAAAAATTGACCCGATGCAAAAGGAAGATCATGGTTGAAGATAAAAACGGGTTTATCCTTGCTGGTGAATTTAAGGTCATTTCTGATCCAGGCGATCAGCTGATCAATATCATAATCTGGCCTGAAGTCACCATTTGCCATGGGGGTAATAATGAAGTGTGCTGGTCCGGCATCGAAAGAATAATAAGGTGGACCAAAAAGGGACTCAAAGAGAGATTCACCATAAGGGCCCTTCACCAGATCATGATTCCCCAGCGCATAATGTACTGGCATTTTCATCCGCTGGGTATTTACTTGCTTGGCATGAAAATTCAAGCCGCTCTCATAACAAATATCACCGGTATGAACGGTGAATGCGGCTTGTTGTTGGCTTGCGAAATTCCTGACATTGGAAATCCAATCGCCGATCAGGTCAGTCTCCGTGTCTGAGATGTGAATCATCCTAATTGCACTGCCCGCTAGTTTAGCATCTTTACGCATTGCAAAATTATAGACCGTATCAGATTGTTGAACCTTGAGATAATGAGATTTGACCGGACGATACCCCGCTGGACTTGTCACAAACAAAAATCTGGTTTTCGCATATCCAGCTAAATTATATTTTCCGAAACGATCTGTAAGTGATACATTTAGACCGTCTGAAACTCTTATATCGGACAATTGCCTCTCAGCGGAATCCAACAGCCCATTTTCATTGGTATCTTCAAACACTCTGCCCCGGAATTGACCAAATACCTGTAAAGCATTCAGCAAAAAGAACACAAAAATTAAATTTTTCATTTGATGATCAATTAACACAGAATTAAAAACACCTGATTGAGGTTTTAATAGAAGTATAACCACTCATAATTACAAGCCCTTGGGTAACCGATATTTGATTATGGTGCAACGGAAACTTTAACCCTCCAGTCTCTCACTGTTCCATCTGCCGAGGTTACCCGATAGGTAAAATTACCTGCGGAAAAATCACTGATGACCCCGGCAACAGGCGCACCATTCAACGGTTCGATTTTTTTTGCAAAATGAGAAAAACGTATACCAATTTTGGTCAGATCGGTCCCCTTTGCCGCTACCAATGTTACTGTAGCTCCACTTCTATCGATAATATTAGATACTGTGGTAACGCTCGTATTTTGATAACCTGTAACTGGTTCCTCATAACCCAACTGATTGGTGACGGTTGTATATTTGAACAATACGGCCTGGGTGATGAAGGCCTGGTCTCCCCATACGCTGTCATCAAATTCGATTCTTGGTTTGGTACAGGAACTCAGCGATATTGAAAAAAATACGATAGAAAATGCGATTAAAATATAAGATTTCATAAGAATAAAAATTAATGAGTAAAATCAGGTTAGTTCCATCCGGGATTTTGGGTGAGCTGAGCGCCGTTGGCTTCATAAAGTTTTTTCTGTTGCAGGGGAATAGCACTTAAATAATCTCTGCCTGGTTCAATGAAAAGACCCCTTCCTCCTGCCCGAAAGTCTGCGACTCTAAAAAAGGGATTGATTCGGCCATCGCTGAACGCCGCAACTGTGCCAGCTGTTCCATTCTCGACAAGATTAAATTCATTCTTCAAATAACCATCTTTTCTGATCTGACTGTAAAGTGCTTGATTTGTACCATTATCCAATACCAGCTGCTGGGGACTACGCATATAATAATCACGGATCTCGCTTAAGAGCGCTCCTTTAGGCTGATATCCATTGACTGCTTTTTCGTATACCGCCCACCTTTTCAGATCATTAAGCCTAAAACCTTCCAGGGCGAATTCCACATTGCGCTCTCTTCTGATTTCATTTACAATTGCTGGTTCCGCCTTGTCAAAACCCAAATCTTCACGATAAACGAAACCTGAAGAAGCATTGAGGCCCATGGGTATCATACCTACACGACTTCGAATCAAATTCACTGTTTTGTCGAGATCATTTTGCGTTAGGTTACCTAAAATAGCCTTAGCCTCAGCAAGGGATAACAATGCCTCCTCGTAACGCATCAAGATATCGTCAGTTTCACCTTTTGTTGCCTCCTGTGCAAAAACTGCACCCTTAAAGTTTCGGTAACCTGTCGAAGTAAAGCCTTCGGTGTATGGTGCTTGTGTTGCGATGAGTGGATAACGGAATGGATTTCCATCTCCACCACGTCCTGCCAATTGATTCTGAGGCCCGCGATCAGGCGTCCAGATCGTTTGTTTAAACCGGGGATCAAGATTTTTACCCAACTCATTAAGTAGATCTGTTCCGGTCTGCTGGGACCCATCTTTTTTCAGGTACATATCAACAAGATGGTCTGTTATCGAAGGACCCCAATCCTGGATTTTGAAGAAAAAATTATGGCTGGTCGCGAGTTTGGTCGCATCATAAACTTTGTACAGTAATACACCGTCTACATTTGAGGCATCTTTCTGTGCGAAAAGCTGATTGAATGCCATTTCTTTATCGCCACCCATTGTGAAAATCCTGGTTCCGTGGCGTTCAATAAGCTGGTTCACTGCAGGCTCCACAAGCCTTAAGATATCGAGGCCATCTTTACCGGAGACCGCAAAGGGGCTGCCCTTTTTACCATGATAATATTCCCAGGTACCTTCGAATAGCGCAACCCGTGCTTTCAAGGCGAGGGCTGCATCTTTTGTCACTCTTCCTGCAATACTGCCTTCTCCCTGCCCCTTCCAGTTCAATTTACTAATAGCAATATCCAGGTCAGCCAAAATCTGATTGGCGACTTCCAAACGCGAAGCTCTTGATTTATACAGTTCTGAAAGATCCTGTTCGGTTACTAATTTGGTGATAATAGGTACGCCACCGAATGTTTTCAAAAGATTGAAATAATCCCAGGCCCTAAAGAAATATCCCTCTCCAATATAATGATCAGCTGCAGCTGTTTTTTCAGCATTAAGTGCGGCAAAGTGAAGAAAATAATTATCATTTCTTATTGCTGCGAACCCATTGTCCCAGCTACTATTTGTTTCTGGAGGAACAGAAGAGGCAGTCCATCGATTTAAAGAGGCAGTTATGGTGGTTTGAACAATCATCATATCGGTATTGGCATCCAATGCTACGTTGCTGTTGCCCCCTGTTACTGAGCCAGTGCCCCCCATTGTATTGTACTGCGGTGCCAGTCGGGAATAGAATCCGTTTACGAAAATCTGCAATTGTGAGGCTGTTTTAAAAAAGTTTGTGGCATCAATAGAATCTATTGGATCCCGATCCAAAAAGTCTTTTGAGCAAGAGCTGAACATGAGCAGTAGGCATAATGCTGCTATTGAGATTTTTTTGATTTGTGAGATATTATTTTTCATCTTCTTTTAATTTATCTATAGGTTTCTCAAAGCAGATTATAAGGTAATGTTAACACCGACTGAGTAATATCTTAAAGGCGGATAACTGTTTGGATTTGTACCAAATAGCCCCGGAAGTCCACTCCGAAGAAATTCGGGATCGTATTTAATGAAAGATTTGGAATATATAAACCCTAGATTTTCACCACTGAAATAAATGTTAGCTCGTTTCAATTTCACTTTTTCCACCCATTTTTTTGGAAAATCGTATCCAACAGTGATATTGCGGATCCGAAGATGGGCCAGGTTAAGTGAATACTGATCGGTAGCAATGGTTCTGCCGGTATTAAAAGCAGGAAAAAAGGCGCTGGTATTGTTTGGACTCCAGTAGCCTAGCTTCGTGCTTTCCTCAAATGCAGGCGTATAAAAATACGCTATCCCCCCATTGCCAGCACTCGTTCCCCAGACCCATTCAGAGCTATTGTATATATTCCATTGCATTACCCCATCCAAAATGGCAGAAAATGAGAAGTTATTCCATGAAAATGATGGCATGATGGAATAAGACTTTCTAGGGTAATTATATCCGTTTGCAGATAGGTCACCTCTATTGTACCAAAATCCTCCATCGCCAGAATTGATATAACCATCACCATTCAGATCCTGATACATTTGATAACCGGGATAATTATATTCGCCGGTCAAAGTACCTTTATTCAGATCGGCGGTATTTTGGGCCACTCCACCTGATTTATAAACGAAATTTTGTCCAAATCGCTCACCCGGCGTCCAGGTACCTGAAGTTACTCCCGTAGGATTGGCATTATATTTTGTAACATAGCCTATATAATCGCTGATATTGAATTTAATCGAATACTGTAAAGGCTTTGAAGCAACATTAAACCGGTCATTCCATCCTATGCTCAATTCCCAGCCGCGGGTTTCAGACTCAGAATTGTTTTGCTGGGGAGCACTAGTCCCCAGTGTAGAAGGAAGCGGATTTGTTGGACCCATTTGATCAACAATGGTTCGCTGGTACCAATCATAGACGATATTCAGGCGGTTGTTGAATGCGGTGAAGTCGAAACCAAAATCCAGCACGGTTGGTTTGGCCCAGGTAAGCGAAGAACTTACCAAACCTGGAGCGTATGCAGAAACTGCATAATTGCCCCCCAATAAGGTGGTTTTATTCAAATTAACATTAAGCGTGGGAAGATAGGTATAGTAGTTATTTGCACCAACAGAGGTCAAATCTCCTGATGTTGACCACGACACCCTTGGCTTAAGTTCCGAGATGAAATTTTTAAAAGGAAAGAAAGTTTCCCTTGCAATGTTCCATGCACCAGAAACAGAGGGAAAGAAACCCCATCTGGAATCTGGTGCAAATCGTGAACTTGCATCTCGGCGACCGGTTACCTTGAGCATATACTTTTGGTCATAATCATACGTAGCCACGCCATAGTACCCCAATGTGGCCCATTCGTACATGTAATCTCTGGCATCAGGGTTATTTGCTGCAGCACTTAATGATTCTACAACATCCTGTGCAAACAGATCAGTTTTACTACCGGTAAGAGTTTGATAACGATTCTCTTCTGATTGCATACCCACCTGAACCAGGAGGTTGTGCTTGCTGGCAAAACTTCTTTGGTACTGGGCATTTAACCTAAGGTACTGGTAATACTGTGTACCATTTGATTTGGTTATGCTGTTCACATTTGCAGATCTGTTATTTTGGATCCTGGTACCATCTGGCAATTCAGTGTAAACCAATTTATCTACCTTTGAATATTCAGATACGTTGCTACGCCAAGAGTAATCTCCATTTATCTCCAGATATTTTAGGGGTCTCAAGGTTGCGCCTCCCGTCAAAACGGTTTCATTTCGGGAATTTTTGATCAAACCACCTTCACCCATGATTCCAGCGGCACCTAATATCCACGAATATTGGTTTCCTGACGGAACCTTTAAGGGCGTTCCAAAGTACTGCATCATACTCCCGAAAATATCGCCATAATTGGCAATGGTTGCCCCGCTACCACTATCTGTTGATGACCCTGCCCGATAGTTTGCCCCCTGATTCTGTTGAAGAACATAGTTAACATCCGTTCTTAAATCAAGCCATTCGGTTGCCTTATAATTTAATTTGGTTTTAAAATTATATCGTTTATTGTAGTTGAAATCACCTTTAAAAAGCCCATCAGTATTATTATAGCCCAAACTGGAAAAATATTGAACTTTGTCAGTTCCACCACTCAAATTAAGGTTGTGTTGGGCGCTAATTTCTGCTTTATCCAGATAGCTTTCAAAAAGTTTGTTCGTGGCAAATGACTGCTCCCTGGTCCAATTTTTAAAACCTAGGTTCGTGGTAGGGAATTGACCATTTTCAATATAGGATTGCGCCTTATCCCCAAACTGCGTTCGAAGGTCATCAAAGGCTGGGTTATTCCAGTCCTTGTTCAACCAGGCCTCCATTCTGGCAATGGTAATTGCATCCACACCATCTACACCAGAGCCATTCGGTTGGCCATTTTTTTGAGCTATATTAATGTACCTGGCCCATTCCGGTGAGTTCGGTTGAGTGGGAAATAAAACCATCTTGCCCATTTTGATGTTTCCAGAATAGTTTACACTCATGTTGCCCGCTTTTCCGCTTTTTGTAGTGATCAACAGTACACCATAGGGCGCTCTCGACCCATAGATAGCAGATGCTGCCCCATCTTTAAGCAAGGAAATGCTCTCCACATCATTCGGGTTCACATCCTGAATAGGCCTTTCAACACCGTCTACCAGTATCAAAGGGGATCCGCTGCTATTTATCGAAGTAAATCCACGAATATTAATTGTTGCATTTGATTCTGGTGCACCACCTGGCATTCTAATATTCAGTCCTGGAGCCAATCCAATAAGCCCGTCCGAAATTGAGCGCAGCGGCCTATTCTCCAATTTCTCTCCTTCGATGGTACTCACGGCATCAGTCAAGCTCCCTCTCTTTACCTTTCCATAGGCTGTGACAACAACTTCATTTAAATCATTTGCTGTAGTTAATAGTTTTATCGTCAGGTTTTGCTGGCTTCCTACAATGAGCTGCTGCGTTTGAAAACCAATATAGGAGAATTGCAGTACGGATTGACTTCCAGCAACGTTGATGGAAAAAACACCGTCATTATTTGTCGTTGTGGTATTTGTGGTACCCTTTTCAACTACACTTACACCAGGGATAGGCTTGCCGTTCATCTCTACCACCTTACCTTTAATAACCTCTGATCTCGAATATGGTCGACTAAGGGGTAATCCATTTGTAATTGAAGCAAGGAATAAAAACAGAAATGTAAACAAAAGAAATCGGGAATGATGTCGGATTTTCCCTGATGATGATCGTCTCATTATTAGTTGGTTTTTAGTTTTGTTTGATATGCGTTTAACTTTTTAAAACAGATCCTATACATTTGGTTCAATGCATCGATTTGTTTTGCAATACTAAACAAAGTTTATAAAGAATAATTTACGGGAATGTTAAGATTCTGTTATTCTTTACTGAACTCAAATGCTAGTGCAGGCCAGCAAGATATTTAGTAAAAATCTGATTTTATGCGTTTTATAGCAATATCGAAGCCTATCTCTATTAAGCTTTAAAAAGCTGCCAAAAACAAATGTTAAGTATAAATTAACTTTGTTTAATAAAATTAATTTTATAACTCTAGAAAAGTTGAGATAAATTGCAATGACTAAAACATTTCGATCTAAACATTAAGTTCTTAAGCGCACCAGTAGTGCAGCTACCTGATTTTACAATTTTATTTCACTATTTTGCATCATTATCCAGATACAACTTGCATTGCTATATAGCTGTAATGAATAAATAACCAGAAATCGGATAGAAAGGTATACACTGGAAAAAATGAAAGCATATCTAACTAATGAGATTAATTTTCATCAGTTATAAAAGTTTTTTTTCTGAGATCAAAAATACAGATCACTCAATTACCGAATAAGGGATTCGGTGATCCCGTCTCATCTTCCTAGGGTTTTGTTGGAAAAATCTCAAATTATTTTCCTTATTTATAGCGGTTTGCTATAAGTGAGTTTGTGAAGTCGATAAGTTCCAAACCTTACCCAGATTAAGATGAACTGTCGGGCTGATGTAGATAAATATCTTGCTGACTAAATGGGATTTTGATATTGTTTTGTTTGAAACATTCATTCAATGCGATGATGAGATCACTTTTTGTTGAACTGTTTTCCTTTAGGTTCCGTGTCCAGACAAGGATTTTAAGATCAATTGAATTTTCCCCGAATTTTTCGAACTGAATAATAGGTTTGGGCAACTTTAACACCCTTTCTTCATTTGTAATTACTTCGGAAATCAGATTTTTACATGCTTTTAGATCGGTATCATACCCTACGCCGACATCAATCGCCATGCGCCTTCGGCCTCCCGCAAGTGTCCAGTTCATCAGATGAGAATTCAATAGATCACCATTAGGCATCACCAAATCGCCGCCATCAAATGTTGTGATGATGCTGCTGCGAAAACCTATCGATTTCATGGTTCCTCCCTGTCCATCAACATCAACAATATCACCTACATTCACTGGTTTCTCAAAAGCGATAATTAATCCACTTACCAGGTTATTAACCAGTGTTTGTAACCCAAAGCCAATCCCTACACCCAGTGCGCCAATCACGATGGTAATTTTATCAAGTGGAATGCCCGCAGCGGCAAGGGCGAGAAATAATCCTATACAAAGGATGGTAAGCCTGACCAATAAAACCCAACTTCCTAATCCACGTTTTACTGACTGCTCTCCCTTACTTTCTGCAAGATGTTCGTCAGAAGTGAAGAAGGACACGACTTTTGAAGCGATCACCGAGACGGTCATAATACCTAAAAAGAGCAACAGGCCATTAATGTTAAAACTGTAGTTTCCGATACGTCGTTCGATCTCCAGAAAATCGAGCAATGGTTTGGACAACATATCGAACTGAGGAAAATTATGTCCGATTATCACCAACCACCCCACTATCAGTAAGATATATAGGATTGCTGGAGCCTTGCCACCCATCTTGCCAAAGTTGAGGTAGAATAATTTACGGTCTTGAACGGTGTAAACGTCGAAAGCCAACAGTAAGCCTTCATTGATAAACCTCACTACCCAAAGAAAAAGTATAGAAATCACAACGTTGAGAAAGCCGACTAAAAACAGTGTCTTTGACAAATTAAACCGTCCATATAGGTTTAGTATTGCAGATGCTACTTCAATGACTACCATGAGGCCGATTGAATAGAAAATCCACTTTTCTTTTAATTCTGAATATCTTTTTTGAACAAGGATCACCATACCTGCAACCGTTCCAATGATCGAAACAAAGAGCATGAACCACCGTTCTTCCCTCGAAGCTTGCAATAGGATGTTCCCGAATGAGGAGACCATTAATAAAAGTACTATCAATAGCCAAACCTTCATCCAATAGCTGGAAATAAAATTTCTAAAAACGATGGTCAGGCAAATACAGCTCACTAACCAAATTAATAGACTGAGCATAAATGGAGGTGAGATCAGAATAAACTGAAAAAGGCTTAAAACGATCAATATCGCCGAAAATACCGGATAGTTGATTGCAAGCTGCCCATCCATCTCTTTTTTGAATAAGCCTTTATTTATATAGATTGTTTTTAGGGAACTTAAATAAAAAATGGAACAGAATATCAGCAAAAGGATGACAACAAGTCTTCCGAAATTATTGATCGCATAATATTTTAGGGTGAGGAGGTTTTTTTCTACAGAAAATTCCAGGATCTCCATGCTACTTCGAAAGCGCTTGGGGTGTTGCCAGATATCGGGTAACTCGCGATCGAAGGAACTTAGAGTCATTGTTTGTTCGTATTGTTCTACTTGTTCAATACTGTTACTGAGCTGATTAATTGTTAAGTTATAAGTATTGATCAGTTTTTGGATTTGAAGGCTTCGAACCTTTAAAACAGAATCTACAGGTGCAGTTTCATAGGCAACAGTTCCTAGAATTTTAACATAGTTGAGCACAGATGCTGAATCTTTTGGAAAGGTGAAGAGCTCAGGAACAGTGGAGAGTGAATCGAACTTATAATGAAACGAGGTTAAAGACTTTTGCCGGAGCTCCAGGCTACTCTTTATTTTGGAAGTACCTCTTAATAGTTCTCTTAAGATACGCTTTGTAGATGCGAGATTTCTGTAAGTCTGGATTGAGCCCACACGGATAAAAACGCCATCAGATGCTGTATCATAAATACGCTGGAGGTTGCTGATGTGATTTGTGAGCGCTATGCTATCAATTGGCGTTTTTAAAAAGGCTTTAGTGTTTTGAGTATTAATTCTAATGTCATTGATCACCTTAAGCTGAACAAGGGATATGTTATCTGCCTTAAAGTCTGCCTTGCTATCCTTGGCAGATTTCTCTGCAAAGGCCTGCATTCTCTCGAGGAAAGTTTTCTGTTTTACTAATATACTATCTTTTTTAGTATTTAAATCCTTACTCTCCTGACCGTAAAGATTTAATGCACAGAAAATACTTATAAACAAACAGATGTAAATCAACCAATTATCAGGCGTATCGTGGCGGGCATGCATTCATCAATATTACTTAAAAAATAGAGTAATGCAAAGCAATAATCTAGGATTCTGGTTTAACATTGTATCCTTTCTCCAATACTTATTTGTTGTTTTTTTGGTCTTAGCTTTTGATTTACACTAAAATGAAAAAAAATATACTTATAATCTTAAAGCTCTTTATTAAAGTTTGCAATCATTTATTGCAAGCTGAGATCTATTTCTTACCGGTTTGAAACATAGGGAATTTTGTGCCCTTGTTCTAGCATCTAAAGCGAAAGAACTTTTACACTGGTGTTTATCAACTGGCCTAAAAGTAGCGAAATTGTGATGGAAAATGAACTGGCCTGGCGATCTGAAGGGGCCACCAAAGCGGGTATTCTTCAGCATTTTGCGGTAATGAGAGATTGTATTTATCGTGGCTGCCACACTACGGGTTTTTTACCTGGCGGATTGGATGTTGCCCGAAGAGCATTCCCATTGAACAAACGATTAATCGGCAAAGCCGAATATACCGACTATAACTCCTGGCTAGAAGCCATTAAAAAGGGAGGTAACGGTTTCAATTATATATTAGATTGGGTAAGTTGCTTTGCTTTGGCGGTAAACGAGGAGAACGCATCATTCGGACGAGTAGTAACTGCACCAACAAATGGTGCAGCTGGCGTTATTCCGGCAGTTTTACAATATTTCATCACCTTTTGCGACGGTTATTCTGAAGAGAAAATTATCCAATTTATTGCCTGCGCATCTGAAATAGGAAGTATTTTCAAGAAAGGCGCTACCATTTCCGCAGCGATGGGTGGTTGTCAGGCAGAAATTGGTGTTTCATCGGCAATGGCGGGAGCAGCACTTACAGAATGTTTAGGCGGTTCGCAAAGGCAGGTTTTAATGGCCGCAGAAATTGCGATGGAACATCATTTAGGCTTAACCTGCGACCCAATCGGTGGTTTGGTTCAAATTCCTTGCATTGAAAGAAATACAATGGGCGCCATTAAGGCCATTACAGCAAGTCAGCTGGCGCTACAAAGTAACCCCGATAAGGCGAAAGTGAGTTTAGATGCCGTTGTAAATACCATGTGGGAAACTGCTCTCGATATGAACGCCAAATACAAAGAAACATCAGATGGTGGGCTGGCGACCAATATCCCAATTAGTTTGCCTGATTGTTAGCCAAAGAGATGACCACGAACCTACCCGAAAGTCACTCTATTTCCATACATTAAATAAAAATGCGATCATTTATTTAAAGTATTTGATTGAAGATTGAATACCATTTTCTTAGATGTTCCAAAACAACTCTATATCCTGTAATATTAAACATCCAGTGACAATACACGACTAATAATTATTAATTTGAATTTTGATTTTTCGATTCAAAAACCTAATTTTAATACTGAAGCATTTGCACAAAAAATCAAGGTGAGCAATTCGGTGAGTCGATCTATCGAAAATACCTTTAAAATATAAAAAAGCGGGTTTTTAGCCCTAAGTTCGGGAGCCTCGCTCTCCGCATTAGTGCAAAAGGAGTCCTTGGGGGCTCCTTTTTCCGTTTCAGGGCAAAACGGGGGCAAAGGAAAAATTCAGATTTATGGCGGCAAAGAAGTATAAAAAAGCTAAGATCTATAAGGCAAAAGATGGCGATCCAAAAGCAAAAGGGTAAGTTTCGTATTCCTTTTTAAATCCATTCACAGCAAAGTTTTAAAGGTTCAAGGTTTACGAAGGGATTAATTTATATAAAGATCCCAAAAGAAAAGGAATCGTTTGCCAATGAACTTGTAAACGAGATCTACTCCCGTTTAATGGCCGGCTATGATCCGTTCAAAGCTGAACAAAAAACAAATGAGATTGTCCACGAATTAAAAGCAGCTGCACTACTTCAGGAAAACAAAAAGTCGCCTACCCTACTCTAGGCGTTCAGAGAATTCCTCGCTAAAAAAGAGGAAAAGAATCTGGCTAAGGATTCGATGACATCGTATAACAGTTATATTGGAAAGTTCGAAAATTACCTTTTCGAAAATAGATTAGCTGATATCAGGCTGAACACAATCGATACCAAGTTTATTTCGGATATGCTTTCCTGGTTAAAAGACGAACATGAATGGGTTGGAACCACTTACAATAATAACTTGAGATTTTGGGTTACGCTATTGAACTGGTTCGCTAATGCACCCCGTAAGTGGGGTCGTCGTGATGACTTCCATATTGGTGCAGATGGTGAGCTCGAACAAAAGGTAGCTAAACCAATGAAGCATCAATATTTTGGCGAAGATGTAGGGAACCGGGTAAAGGAGACGTTCAAGAAATTTCCTGCGGTGGAGTTCTATTCCAAGTTTATTTACTTCAGCTGCATGCGACCTGAGGAGATACGAAACCTTAAAATTGAAAACATAGATCTATCTGGCCGATACATTAAGATCGTTGGAAAAACTAAAAGCCGAACCGTGCCGATCAGCGATGAGCTGGCCGATATGTTAACATCATTGCATTTGGAAAAATACCCTGCAAATTACTATGTAATTGGTCAATGCGGTGAGGTTTCTAAATTCATGCATGGTGAAAACTAAAAGAAAAGCTCGGACTTTCTAAGGACTTTACACTCTATGGATGGAAACACACCAGAGTAGTTGATCTTTTGAACGCTGGTTATTCGGATGCAGAGATCATGAATTTAACTGGCCACACCGACACGAGCAGTTACGATAAATATAAACGTGACCTGGTTAATCACATAAAGACAAAATTGAAGGGTAAAACTATAGGTTGGCAGATTCACTAATATTTTTAGTAATTAAATAAAATAAATTTTAGTTTTGCTTTATGGCAAAGCGATTCAAGTTCAGGAAAATGTATTTCGTTTGTGAGGATGGAAAGGTAATAGAAGATAATATTGCAATGACCAATGCTTATAAAGATAGGGAAGTTGCGCAAAGCGTTTGCAATTCACGAATACAGCAAAACCATAAAATGTAGGATGATAAAACGAAGCCATTCCCCAAACATACCGTTGAGGCGTTTTATCTATTGCATGAAAGTTTGTTTAAAGATCAAGAGAAGTGATTAATGTCTCATCACTTCAGCGTAGAAATCCTTACCAAAAACAAAGTAAGTGATGGCGTGAAAAACAATAGCAAGGAGAATCAAAGCCAGAATCATGCAGATATTGCTCATTCGAACGAAACTTTTGACCATTCCGTCAAGTGGCTCGTGCTTTTTGTTTTTATCTTCCATAATGCAATATAGCAAAAAGCTATAAAAATAAAAAGCCTCGCATTTCTGAAAGGCTACCAAGTAGTCGGATGCTCATATTGTAATATTTTAAAATATCAGTAAAAAAGGGATGATCTTCCGACCATCCCTAAACTAAACCAAACTAAATTATTGAAGGTTACCAGTGTAGGTAATATATGTAGTTGGACTAGTCCAAATTTTCAAGTCTTGAACATGGACACCAGTTGTAATTTCTGTATAAGTTCCTGAAAAGCCAAACAATGGAATATTTACGTGTGTAGTTAGATCCTCCGCAGTGACCTCTTGAACTCCTCCTTGATTGTTTCCAGTAATGGTGTAAAGTACGTTGCCAACAATATAATCGGGGAATAGAAGATACATTTCGGAAGCGGGCTTAGGGGGCTGAAACGTATGTGAAACAATAGACATTTTAGAAGGAGAAGACGTTGAAGATACCACCATTCCCTTCACTACAATCTCGCCATTATTTGAACCACTACTCATAAAGCTGTCCATATTTGGAAGCGAAGGCTGTAATAGGGTGCCGTATTCATCCTTTTTATGCCCAATGTAATTGTCATATGCTTTTTTGAAATTTTGAAATTCTGAATACATGATAAGTGGATCCCCCACAAATGTCGGGCGTATTACAGTAAAATATGGGCCTGCTGTCAAAACTTGTAGATACTCTGTATTAGGGTCTAAAACCTCTACTGCAGGGATCGGCTGACCATTTTTAACATTCACGATAGGATGTGGCATGGATCCAAAAACCATTGTCCCCCACCACGCTCCTTGAAACGTGCCATTTGGCTGCTCAACAAGGTATACTTCTTGATTTGATTGCCCCGGCAGATTCATCTTCAAATCTACACGATCCTTAAGTTTTCCTGGGCCCTCATCTTGAGCGATCTGATCCTTTTTACAGGCTGTGAATGTGGCAGCTAAGGCAAGGCCAAACATTAAATTTAAATGTTTTTTCATAAATGATTGAGTTAAGTGTTAATATTATTACAATATATGACTAACTTATATATGTTGCTTGTATAATTTAAGTTACATTATTAGTTTTTCATATTGTTAATCTCAATCTTAAATCATTGTTTTCTAAAACCCAACCAAAGGAAAAAACAAACTACTGCAGCAACACCGATCCAAACCCAGAAGTCCGGTTTATTATCCTTGCTTTTATTTAAGCTGCTTGATTTAAATACACTATCATAACTAGGCATGTAAATGATAAAGCCAAGCTCGACCAACTTTTGAATGCATTTGTGATAAGTGTTGAAAGAACGAATGGCAGAAAGCATCATGACCTCCCTTCTTGTAATCCGGAAGGTAACAGACATTCCCTGCTGATGGGATAAAATAACCAACTCTTCAAAAAGACTGATATGCGATGGCCTGATCTCCCGATAGTATCTTGAACGCCTGAGAAAATCATTCTGAATAATTGATACATCGATCATTTTCCAACCTCCTCTCCCATCAATCTTTCGATATCGGCGTAGGCGTAATAAATAATTTTTCCCACTTTCTTAAATGGAAGTGTGTTGTTTATCCTAAGATTCTGCAAGTAATTGAATTCTGTAGTATCCTGAATGCACAATACATGTTTAAGTGAATTTAAAGTACTATTGCAAAGCCGATAGCCACCTTCTAGAATATCATCATGTTCCAATCGCTTGTTCGATAGCATACGATAGAAGGCAGCTTTTAAGGAATGGGTTGGAGCTAACCGATTGATGACTGCTGTTCCCGAAGATAACAAATCTGATAAACAATTTTCTAATCTAACTGCAATACGATTATCTGATAAAAAACCTTTATAAACGCCTGAATAACAATGATCTAACATCATTAAAGATACGAAAAATAAATATCAAATAGTTGATAATCAGATAGTTATATTATCTTTTTATTGTAAATAAATGTGTGTAAAGATTAGGTTATTAAGAGGAAGACAAGTGAGCAGTGGTACGTTAATTTTCCGGCAGCTGTTGCCCAGGCAATTGAGTTCAAGCAGGGCGAGATTGTGGAGTGGATTATCGATGACAACCAGCGATTGGTGCTTCAGAGAAGTGATGAGTCCGTTGAGGACCTTAAAAAAAAACTCCCCAAGAAACCCTGATCGGAAGCTTCAGATCGATTTTTGAGGGCTGCCTGCCAGCTTTTAAACAAGCCAGAACATTTGAGAATGTAAAATAAACTGTGTCAAAAGTTAAATTACTAACTTTAGATACAGTTTATTTTACATTCTCTATTCGTTTTTCTACATTACTCCTAACCGCGACCGCTTATTACTCAAAACGCACCAACTTAAAGCTCTTTCGTCAAAGTATTTACGGAAGCTCTTTTCTGATAATTTGGATCGAAATGCACAAACTTTATCTTTCCTGAACGATTAATGATGTAAGTTGCTGGCACTGGAAGCGTATGGCGTGTATTGCCATTATTGACTTCCAAATCAATCCCATAACCTTTATATTTTGAAAAAGTCGCATCATCCATCATGAAATTTACACCGTAAGCTTTCATAATATCATCGTCCTTATCCTGTATAATGGAGAAACCTGCACTGGTTTTTTTTATTGTTTTTGAAATATTTTCATTGGTTTCTGGGGTTACGCCAATCACATAAGCATCTTTACTTGTAAGTAGCTGCAGGGAATCCTGAAGTTCTTTAATGTGCTTGTTGCAATACGGGCACCATTGGCCGCGGTAGAAAAACAGCACTACAGATTTATGTTCTTTTAACAACGCTTGTAAACTGATCTTTTTTCCATTTTGGTCCGTCCCACTAAAAGCCGGGGCAGTTGCTCCCACAACTAACCCCTTTTGAGCGTTTGCATTTAAAATTGCTGCAACAAAAAAGGCAATAAATAGTATAATTCTTTTCATGATATTACAAATTTTGACAGGAGAATTTAGAAAATTCCCCTACCTGTTTTTTTACATTTTACTTTTCGACATTTTGTCTTTTGCCATTTTAGATTTCTCCATCTTGGCTTTTTTGGTCGAATCTGCCTTCATCTTCGACATTTTGTTTTTCTCCATCTTATCCATTTTCCTCTTGCCAATTTTATCCTGTTGAGGACTGTTTGCAAAGCTCGATGCAGAAAGACTTAGAGTGACCAACGCAGTAAGAACAATTTTAGCTGCAGATTTTAAGAATTGATTTTTCATGTTTTTGTGTTTTTGTTTCCCTTTTTGTCGCAGCCTATTTGAAAACCTTACAATCAAATCAATTTTTATCCATTTCTTTTTCGATTCTTTGTTTTAAGCTCGATTTGAAATCTTCCTCAAGCTTTAATTCTTCATTTTTGAAACCAACAAATAAGCGATTAATAAGTATGCTTTGTTGCTGAAAGTTCCTGCAAACGGAACAACCTGCAAGGTGTATATTTAGTTGCAAGATCTCAGAGGCAGTAATCTTCGCAAATGTTTTTTTCTCTATCAGGAAAGTAGCCTGTCTGCAATTGTATATTATCTTCTTTAAAGCTCCGGTCATATCAATTCCAATTTTTTTGAAGGCAAGCCCTCAGGTTTAGTTTTGTGCGATGCATGATAACCCAAAAATTAGCATCGGTAAGTTTTAGCTCAACGCAAATTTTTTCAGAGGTACAATCATCCATGTGTTTCATCGAAAATACAGAAAACCATAACGGCGGCAGTTTTTTTAAGCAGCCTGTTAAAATATTCCCCAGTTCTTTAGTGAGCAACGGATTGTCTGGTTCTAAGCCAAATGCCTGGGGTGCATGTACAGCATTCCAATGTCCGTTCGTTGCATCAAAAAAATCTATCAGTTCAGATTCTGACTGCCTAACTTCCTTCAATCCTTTTGATGCCTGTTTCCTGTAAAAACCAGCTATCTTATTTTTAAGGATTGCCGAAAGCCAGGTTTTTTCACTGCTGTTTCCTTTAAAACGCTCCAATTGTTTCAATGCAGCTAAAAAAGTATCCTGCACTAAATCTCTTGCTACTTCTTCATCTCTTAATCTCGACATGCCAAAGCGATAAAGGTAGTCAGCATATTTTTCAACCCAGGTTACCGGGTCGGGATGAAGTTGATTGGTTGCCATTAAACCTTGCTTTTCTTCATTCATCTTTTTACGTACATTGTATAAATATAGTGCTAACCGTTTAGTCGGTAGCAAATTAAATTCCTTACAAATTATTTTATTTTTTGTAAGGAATAATCTAAACCAACGACTAAGCGTTTAAATGATTACCATGGTTAGAAAGATAGTATTTGTGTTATTTCCCTTTTCTGCAATAAGCTTAGCTTTCACTTTGAAACGAAAGAAACCTGCAGCGCCAGGTTTGCAGTTATCGAACAATTTATTTCAAAAGGTTGTTCAAGTTACCCATATGCTGATGCGCTAATAGCAAGAATAGAAAAAGAAAATAATAAAAAACTTACCATATGAATTTTCAGGATAGATTAAACTATAAAGGTAGCTTAGCAATGCCGGAAACTCGAAAAAGCAGAACCAGTGTATAATCTGGGTGCGTCTGAATGGCGTTTACTGAACTCAAATTATTTAAATGGAAGCCATGGATTTATTTGAACCACAATTAACACTATCAGTTATCCTTAAGCGTATTATCTAAAAACATCTAATTTTTAACATCTACGGAAAGTTCGATAAATCTTTCATATTGTTTTAACGCGTCAGCGACTTTTGATTGCACCCTTACCCAATACTTAAGATCTTCAATAACTTTTTCATCCCAACCCTTACCGGATATCAGATCCGAAATTCAAGCCCTTTTTCCTGAAATCAGAAGCTATTCTCTTTCAAATGTTGTGACAAACAGACTTGACACGCAAAGCAAAGACACCCTTACGCTTTTCAGCGCAGATGTTTCAAAAACACCTGTTCCTGCTGATCAGCTCACATACGCTTTACTACTTAAATACGGGGATAGTATAAAGGCGTTTTAACCTGATCGTCCCGCTATGCAAATATGGCAAGTTTACATTAAAGAAACATTAAATCCTTCACACGGTACTTGTCTTAGAGTTTTTATCAGCCATATTCCTTTCGCGCCTGACGCAATACATCGATTTTGATGGATTAAAACATTTCTGCTATATGTTTTTCATAGAAAGAAGGTAAAACTCAATATCGTCAGAAGAAGTTTCGCGAACAATCAGATAACCCAATTCATTGAGTAACCTGATTCATCTAACGATCAGGGACTGTTCTGAAGATCGACGCTAAGATAAGAACTACTAAGTCCTTTTTAAATGTTGCCATTATAAAATATACTTTGTGATAGTTGTAGGTAAAATAACATACCGAATTATCCTCATAGCTCCATATAGTCATATTTAATTCAGAACGTAGAGCATGCAGACGATCTCCCACCGTTAGGACATCGTGAATGATTGTGTTCTTATATAGCTGTTGTAGAACGCAATTTTTGAACCTAACCCTCACAGGAAAATTTATTATTATGCTATCCTACTAAAGGCTAACAAAAAATAAAATGGAGCACTAATTTCAATGTTTTCAAACCCAACACTTACAGAACATGTTCTACCAAAAGGACATAAAAACAAGGCAATATGAGATTTTACCTTTTCCCTTTTTTATTCATTGTAAGATTAACATGCACCTCCCTAATAAGTATTAACCAGCAAGATCCTGCATTTGATACACGCATATTGGCTTCAAGGCTAAGTGATCCATGGTCTATTGCTGTGGGACCTGACAGAAACCTTTGGATTACTGAATCTAAGGGTTACCGTGTAATGGTGGTGGATCCAAAAAACGGAAAAAAATTTCAGGTACTTAACCTCAACTCAGAGCGCGACTTTCCATCATTTCAGGAAATGAAAAAAACAGGCCGTCCGGTTCCCCAAGGTGGCCTGATGGGACTTGCCCTTCATCCTGACTTTATGAAAGGGAAACCATTTGTTTACCTTTCCTATGTGTATAAACATATCAGCGGCAACCATTTCTTACTGAAGCTTGCACGCTACAAGTATAGTTTTTCCTTAAAGCAGCTTAAGTCTCCAGAAATAATCTGTGATTCCATTCCTGCAAGCAACGATCACAATGGAGGCCGGATGATTATTTCCCCAATCAAGGGAAAGCCCTATCTTTTTTATTCCGTGGGAGACCAAGGCGCTGGTCAATTTTCAAACGGTGGAAGGAAAAATAAGGCACAACAATTAACAAGTTATGAAGGAAAAATTTTGAGATTTGCCCTGGAACCGAATTCCAGGCGCTCATGGATTCCTACTGACAATCCAATAGTTGCTTATCCGAGCGCAGTTTGGAGTTGGGGACACCGAAATTCACAAGGTCTTGCCTTTGCGCTTGTTGGAGGTAAGGAGCGGCTGTATTCCTCCGAACACGGACCCTATTCAGATGATGAAATTAACATGATTTCAAAAGGCAAAAACTATGGTCACCCTCTTGTGATCGGTTATCCGGACGGTAATTATGATGGCCTGGCAGCTTCGGTTTCCAACGAATCAAAATACCCTGGAAAATGGCATACCACCTACCCATTTATCCGTTCAGAGAAAGCAAACGCAGATTCCATTGGAAGAAACTACACAGAACCCCTTGTAAGCTTATATCCTACACCAGGAGCCGAACTTTCCAAGCTATTTAATTCTATCAAAACTGGAAAAGATTCAGGATGGAACTCCTATGCACCTTCAGGAATATCGGTGTATCAGTCAGACGCGATTCCTGGATGGAACGCTTCGTTATTGGTTACTTCGCTCAAACAAGGCAAATTACTTCGGTTAAAAATAAATCCTGATGGAACTATTAACCCAAAAGTGCATGAATTCGCCTCTTCGCTATCTCGCTATAGAGATGTAACAGTATCGCCAGACGGCAGAAAAATCTATCTTATTACAGATAGTTCTGCTATAACTTCTGGACCAACCGCTGAAAATCCCAAATCTATAAACCAGCGTGGATGCATCATCGAACTCACTTATCAAAGCAAATAATTTATAATCCCGAATAATCATGAGCTCCCTGCCAAATAAACAACCTGATCAGTGATGGTCGTTTATCGCCCATTTAAATTCATTAAAAAGAAAATACAGGGGTCAGCTATTAAATTTTACTTAAAGAGAATCAAACGCTAAAGGCTAAACATTGGAATTATCATATGCATTCATCGCCCGTTTTAAGAATATGATGAATTGGTGATCATTTACTAATCTTTGCAAAATGACAGAACTGTTTAAGAGTATAAAGCCTAAAAGCTTTAACGCATGCCAAAAAATGATCAGTACTTTTTAAAGGCAAGCATATCAAAAACTAATATTGTTAATTGGCAGTTATTGTGATCACTTTTTTAGTTCCGAGACTTAAACCATGATAATTCCTGAATTTTCAGCTTAATACTGCCCTCACGATATTTACTCTCAATCTGATAGCCATGACTGGGTAGGGGGTTGGTTGCAGCAGGTAAACTGTAGAGGGCTTCTACAGCGCATAAACCAAGCGTATCGCTTCTCCGATTGATGCATAATCAATCATTAGAAGTATTTATAGTCGAATCTTACCTGTTTCCTTAGCAGCTCGCTTACGAGATAACAAGTGATGCCTCATTTCAAAACCTTCAATGGCATGAATAATTACTTACCTACTGGAAGTTGCTTCTTCGCTCTGATGTTGCAGCCTTTCAAGAATTGCTTTCATTTGTGCAATTTCTTTTTGCTGGGAGACGATAATATTTTGGTCAAGTTTTTTCAGCTCCGGATCATTTAAATCCGCATTTTTGCTGGTCATAATGGCCGAAGAATGATGAGGGATCATGGCACGCATGTACTGGCTATCAGTCACCGGGGTCTGTGTCATGAGCATAACCAGGGATACGATAAAAATAAGTATTGAACTACCCATAATCAAATAATTCCTTCGTTTTTGTGGATACATGCTCGGCATAACTAATAACATCAAAATTGCCATCGGAGCCACCATCAGCAAAGTCATGTAAGTTCTGGTCAGGCTGAGATAGATATGATCAACATCATCAACATTTAAGAACATTACTGTGTACATCAAAACAAACGATAAGGTTAAGCTCACACCTAAGGCGTTATAACTATTACTTTTCATATCTAAAATTTTGTTACCTATTAAATAACACATTACAAAGATGATTGTTTCTTAGCGAGGCTAGCTTAGTTGCTCTTCAAATATCCGACTCGATGCCTTGGCCAGATAAGTTTAAACTGCCTATATGGTTATACTGCAGACGATATACATGAAATTTTCTCTACTGTTGATCCTTAAAGTAGAGGATTATCTTTCAAAACCTTGCTCACCGGTATCAAAATAGAGCCAACGTTTCAGATTAATTAGTAGCGGCTTTATGTTACAAAACTTTTCCCTTAAAAATATATTTTTGTAACTTGTCGCTTACCGGTAACAGGAATGAGAAAAAAGACAAAAGAGACAATTTTCAGGAAGAGTTTGCTGATTCTTATGCAAGCAGTATTTACCTGCGTCATTATTTTATCTTTCTCTGCTTTTAAACTTGTAATTTCATCATCCACCGTATCGTGGAAAAAATCCGGATCTGAAAAAGCCCATCATCTGACTAAGCGCTTAACGGCTAATGAAAAGATATACTCCGCTCTTTCTAATTCGGAGCCGAGGCAAAAAAAGTACCGGAAGAAGTTTCAGATGGGAGGAGATTCCCATATTGATTTTATAGCACAGGAAACATTTATCTTCAACCTGGTAACGCAGTTCGCAGAGCTTCCGATTACCTATCATACACCTAATGTAACAAGCGCTTTAGTGCTATTCATTTACCGATTGGCTACCTTTTGATTTCTATAAACTAAGCACTTACTGTATGCAGTACTTAGTGATTATCCATGAGGTAAATCAGTTTTCGGGATTTGTCTATAGATTGATCAACAGCCTATCTTCTGGATTTTATTGACCGCAGGAAAAGCCTAAAACCTACAGCTTTTATTTTCGCCAGAATTTTGGTTTGATCATAGAATAAGAACTTAAATCCATTCTGCTATTTACTAAAAAGCGTAGATAAGATGTATTTACAATCAAAAAAAGCTAGCTGATCAATTAGATTAATAGAAGGATCCACAATGGAATAGCCTCCTATCAAAAACATTGTTGTCTGGAATTGGGCCGGAGCATATTTCTGGCCCTTTTTCTTTTTGATTTGAATAATCGATTACAATTAGATTAAACAGCAGAAAGCCAAACCATTTAAATCAAAAAAATATTAATCAAAATGAAAATGAATATACTTACCTCATAATGAAATCAGCATCAGAGTATAAATGTGTAATCATTGATGATGATGACAATAGCACAGAGCTCTTAAAAGAATATCTTCAGTCAGTACCCAAACTATCCCTTCTTGAAAGCTTTTCAGATCCGACAGCGGCTGTTCGGGCAATTAAAAATAATGAACGGGTAAACTTTTTATTTCTGGATATTAACATGGAAATTTCCGGGCTTAATATCGCCAGAATCCTAAGGGATGATGTCCGCTTTATTGTATTTGTGACCGGACACCCCGAACCTGCACTCAACGCTTTCTCGGTAAACGCTGACCGATATCTGGTCAAACCGGTCAGCTTTCAAAAATTCGTAAAAACAGTTAATCAATTAGAATGTCAAATGACCAGAACAAACTGCTAACTTGTTTGTATTCATACAACCTTAGGCTTAAAAAGAGACCGATTATTTTCTGTTATTCTCCTCTGCTATAAGTTGGATTAAAAGAACCCGGAAACGTCTTGACCTTATACACATACAAAACATCAAACGATGCATAACACTAAGCCAATAAATAGTCAGCAATCAACCCAATTGGGTACGCCAGTGGTTTACCGAAAGACCTTTCTTATTACGATCCTGATTTTCTTTGCCCTTATTTCCGGTCTTTGGATCTGGAAAGCTGTAGAAAACAGGAGTATGCAATCTGAAAATGATAGGACCAACAGACTTCTGAGAAGAAAAGTTTCCATGCAAATGGATGCGAATTTAAAAGCACAGCTTATATTGTTAGCTAAACCACTCGCCTGGGCCATCCGGGATAAAATGATCTCGGGAAACCGGCAGGACATTAGTGTTTATATGAATCAGATGGTGAAAGAAAAAAACTTTGAGGAAATCTCTATTGTGGATCAACGCAATATTATTTTGCTCTCTACTGATAAAAAGGAAGAAGGAAAACCTTATTCAATTTTTTACAACAGCACTTTCTTAAGAAGTGACAGTACCAGGATTTATTCACAGCGAGGCAGGTCGCTGGTGCTTACAACGCCTATATTAGACCTGAATAGACGTCTTGGGACATTGTCAATCAGCTATCACATGCCAGCCTACACTGTCAATTAATTCATTGATCATTTACATTTCGAGACTGATAAGTAAAAGGGCAGTTTTAATCGATAATTCCTGAAACCGAAACAAATGGATAAATCACTACACAAACCCTCATTTAAACTAAATGAGCTACAAGCAACAGCCATATGCGGCAACGACATCAGCTCTTCCTGCTTGTATGTTGCAGCACTTACCATTTCCTATGCTGGTCAATATGCATGGATTTCGCTGATCGTTGTGGGCCTTGTGCTCTATCTTTTTAGAAAAATATATGGTGAGGTGGTAGGTGCACTCCCCTTGAATGGCGGTGCTTACAATGTATTGCTCAATACCACTTCAAAATCTACCGCATCCTTTGCCGCATGCCTGACGATATTGTCCTATATGGCTACCGCTGTGATCTCGGCATACGAGGGCATGCATTATTTCCGCGATATTGTTCATGTGCTTCCATTGATTCCAGCGACCATACTATTGCTATTGATTTTTATGATGCTGGCCATCATAGGAATCGGTGAGTCCGCTGTCGTTGCGGTCATTATCTTTATCACACACATTGCTTCCCTCACATTGCTGATTCTGGCAGGGGGCTGGTTCGTCATCCATCATGGAGTAGCGATATTCGAGCAGAACTGGCAACTTCCTGTCCGGTCAGGTGGGATTATGGCAGCCCTTTTTTTTGGCTTTTCCGCTGCTATGCTCGGAATATCCGGTTTTGAAAGTTCTGCGAACTTCGTGGAAGAACAACGGCCAGGCGTTTTCCCAAAAACTTTAAGGAACATGTGGCGGGTGGTGAGCTTCTTTAATCCTGCCATTGCACTGCTGGCGCTGAGTATCATTCCTCTGGCCGGGATTGATGATCATAAGGAATCGCTTCTTTCCTTTATGGGAGAAACCGCGGGCGGCAAATGGCTGGCCTACCTGATCTCCATTGATGCGGTGTTGGTTCTCAGCGGAGCGGTTTTGACCTCATATGTTGGCGTAACAGGACTCGCTGAGCGTATCGCTCTGGACAGGATTCTGCCCAATTTTTTTCTGGTAAAAAACCGCAGAGGCGTTAATTACCGTATTGTCATCGGTTTTTTTATTTTATGTCTTTCTATACTATTAGTGACCGGGGGAAATTTGGTGAACCTTGCCGGGGTCTATACCTTTTCCTTCCTGCTGGTCATGGCACTTTTTGGCATGGGAAATCTCATGCTGAAAATTAAACGGAACCGCCTGCCACGCCCTGAAAGGGCCACAATACTTTCCGTGATCGTTGCCATATCTTTTATTCTGGCCGCTTTCTTTGGTAACCTGCTGCTCAACGCCCATGCTTTTTACGTTTTCCTGCAATACCTGGTTCCGGCCATGCTTTTTATCATTGTGATGCTGAAAAGAGCGCAGATTATAAAGTGGACACTCTATTCAATGCGCCATCTGGACAAATCTTACAAACGGTTGGTGCTGGACAACATCCGGCTTCACCGGGCACTGATCAAAATCAATGCCCAGGAACTAGTCTTCTTCACCAGGGGGGACAACGTTGCGGTGCTGAACAGGGTGATGATTTACGTGGAGGAAAATGAGGCCACAAAAAAAATAAAGATTGTGCACATAGCAAACAGCGATAGCGATAATGCGAACCTTAAATCGGACATCCTGGTACTGGATCGGGCCTATCCCGACATTGATATTGATTTTGTGGAAATAGAGGGAGAATTCGGTCCCGAACTGATTGAACAATTATCTCAAGAGTGGAAAATCCCTAAAAATTTTATGTTTATCGGAGCGCCTGGAGATAAATTTCCATACCATGTTTCCGAACTTGGTGGAGTTAGACTGATCATGTAAATTGAAAGATATGAATATAGAACACGCTTACAAATTAATTTTGGATAAACTCAGCATCTGGGCAAAAGAGTTTATCAGGATCCTGCCAAATATTGCCCTGGCAGCGCTTATCCTTGTGTTGGGTTTCTACCTTGCCAAACACATCCGCAATCTGTTGCGCAGGATACTGAAAAGATTTATTATAAACGAGGCACTGGACAATTTATTCAGTTCTGTGATCTACATCTTTTTGCTCGGCATCGTAGTCTTTATAGCCCTGAGCGTACTTCAGTTAGATAAAGCAGTGACCTCTATTCTTGCCGGAGCAGGAATCATTGGTCTGGCACTGGCGTTTGCATTTCAGGATATTGCCTCTAACTTTATTTCCGGCATATTTCTTTCGGTGAGGAAACCCTTGTATGTGGGAGATATTGTCAAAATAAAGGATTACATGGGAAAAGTGGAAGAAATTAATCTTCGTGATACCGTCATTAAGACCTATCAGGGACAAATGGTCATCATCCCCAACAAAGATGTTTTTCAAAACCCTATTGAAAACTATACTTTATTGGGTAAAAGGCGCTTAGATCTGAATGTTGGAATCTCTTATGGTGAAGACCTGGAAAACGTTAAAACACTAACCATCCAGGCAGTAAAAGATATAGAAGGACTGGTCGAAGACGAGGAAGTGACCATGTTTTATACCGATTTTGGGGATAGTTCGATTAATTATGTGATCCGGCTTTGGATAAATGTGCATGATAATGTCAATATCCTTGAAGTGCAGAGTCAATGTATCCTCAGGATCAAAAAAGTATATGATGAACATAATATTATGATCCCCTTTCCAATCCGAACACTTGACTTTGGAATCAAGGGAGGTGTGTCATTAAGCGAGGTGCGAGAAAGACATAGCAATGAATCGAAGTCATGATATTGGTTAGAAGCGTATCTTCAATGTCTAGAGCTAATGTTTATCTAAAAGTTTATAAACGAAAATGAGCCAATATCTTTTACTGATGCTGATTGCGGGACTTGCGAGCATCGGGATGGCATTTATTCCCAGCCTTACCCGCAAAGTGAGGATGTCCTACTCTATCGTTTATGTTGCAATAGGAGCACTGCTATATCTAATATGGCCGAAAATCCTTCCCTCACCCTTGCCGCAAAAAGACAATGCGCTGGTGGTTCACCTCACCGAGCTTATTGTCATCATTTCGCTGATGGGTACTGGAATTAAGATCGATCGAAGTTTTTCTTTCAGGAAATGGTCTACTCCACTCCGGCTGATCTTAATTGCTATGGTCTTATCTATCGTGATATCGGCATTGCTTGGATATTTTGTATTGGGGATGAGTGTTGCTGCTGCATTGCTATTGGCTGCAGTATTGGCGCCAACAGATCCGGTCCTCGCTGCTGATGTACAGGTTGGACCGCCAAACGAGCGTGGTAAGTCCGAAACCCGATTCGCACTCACTTCAGAAGCGGGACTCAACGATGGCCTGGCATTCCCATTTACCTGGCTGGCGATTGTTGTTTCATCTGAAGGCATCAGTACGGCTTCAATATGGCACTGGGGTTGGTTTTACCTTGTTTACAAGATTGCGGCAGGACTGATTACTGGGTGGCTTTGTGGCAAACTGGTGGGCTATCTCGTGTTCTCCATATCGGAAAAATACCGTTTATTAAAACCTACTGATGGGTTTCTGGCCATTTCGCTGACGCTTGTTACCTACGCAATAGCTGAAACACTTCATGCGTATGGATTTATTGCGGTTTTTATCGCCGGGTTAACCTTGAGGCATTATGAAAAGACCCATGATTACCATCGGCAGCTTCACGCTTTTACCGATCAGATGGAAAGGATGTTACTTGCTGTGCTCCTGATTTTTTTTGGCGGGGCACTGGTCGGTGGTATACTAGCTCCATTGACCTTTAGAATGGTGATGGTCTCGCTTGCATTTGTGATGCTGGTACGCCCTGTCACCGCCTATTTGTCCCTGTTGGGAAATCCAACCCCCCTGAAAGAAAAGTTCGCCATTAGTTTTTTCGGAATCCGCGGAATGGGATCTATATATTATCTGGCGTTTGCATTTGGTGAAGTCAAATTCGATCAGCAGGAAGAGCTCTGGGCAATCGTCGCCTTCACGATTCTGATTTCTATTGTGCTCCATGGCCTGAGTGCAACCCCTGTAATGGGAAAACTCAGCAGCAATCGGGATGAATAAAATCATATCCGATTTAGACCCCATTTTATGTACTCTTTTTTTTAAAACAAAATGGATCATGGTACACAGCAGCCTAAAAAATGTTTAAAGTGCTTCATTAACCTTTTGTAGTTTATTTTCCTTAAAAGTTCAGCTGTTACGCAGCTAGACACCTTGGTGCATTGGTGAGCGATTTACGGTATCAAGCATCTTTTCAAAAGCGGGTATATTCGTTTGCCCACAAAGCTGAAGCATGATATGGTGAAATTCCATGTTGACCAACCGGTCCTGCTTACCATAATCCCAGATGGGATAAACACATTCAGTGAAGATATCATCAACACTTCTTACCCTCACAATTATCCTCAGGCGTTTCTCATCGTCATAAATTTCTTCTTCGGGATGATTTTCGCTCCGGTATTTCAAAAGATGCCCCAGTGCCTGAAGGCTCAGAACGGCCGTGCCAGGATCATTTATTCCAGGGCTAAGTGCTTTAACCGCTACTTCCATGAGTTGCCTGAAACCATAATAATAATTAACATCGATATCTTGCCCCCCATGGATATTGACCATGCCCATGATTTCTTTCTGTAAATCGTCAGAAACGTTATCTTTATTCAGGATCGTCAATAGCGGTGTATCCTTGATCACCAGCGTCCCAACCGGCCATTCCATTCTGATAAGCAGATCTTCCCGTTTACAGAGCGAGCGCATCGGCTTTTCCATAAACCCCTGGTAGATGCCAGATCTCTGAGCATTTAATGATAGAGATATACCCTGCTCATGCGAAGATTGAGAAAAGTTCTGCAATACGCATTTTCTCTCCATACTTTTCTGTGTATCCGTAAATATTTTATGGATAATCGTCTCATACTTCACCGACTGGGTAACATAATGAAGGAAGTAAATAAAAAGAAAGATATCAACTACCGTAAATGCAATCAACAGATAAGTACTGATGGCCGGAACATAGACCCCTGAATCAATATCCCTGATCGTACTGAGCAGGAACAGCGCAAATACAATCGTACCGATGTAAAAGCCCAGCACGATCTGCTGAAAGCGGTTTCCGATAAGCTTTTCCAGAATTCTGTTACTCATCTGTGAAGCTGCTTGGTTCAAAAGGATCATGACCATACTGAAGCTAAACACAGTCAGGGAAATGATTCCACCGGTTATGGTCGATATAATACTGCGGGCAGTACTCGCATCCTTTAGGGTCAGCCAGTGAGCCCCAGCCTTAATTGCTTTTCCAGTATCGGAGTAATCAAACTGAACAGTAAACAGCGATAGCAACAAAAACACCATTGCTACAATTGCAGGAATGAAGGCGATGCTTTTTACTGTTTTTACATATAATATGCCAATAGACTTAAGTGTATTTTGTGCAAGCAGTTTTAATTTCATTTCTCTCTCTTATATCATTAATTTCTTCAACTCGATCTTGTTGACATTTTGAAAATCTAATAGTGATAAGTACTAAAATCTTCTCATCAATGTGGAACATCGTCTGGTTGATAAACCAGCCAGAATTTCTAGAAACCTTCGCAACGATATTTCGTCTTAAGCTGAACATTCTTCCTATCAACAACCATCTCAGGTCTTATTTGTTAGTTTAATTCATCGGGAAGTTACAGCTGAATGGACAGCATCGATTCAAAGCCGAAAGAAAATCCAGCGGCTAGCATGATTTGAAAGGTAAATGATCAAAAATTGCTTCATTGAACTATTTTTAAGCTGAACCCGATCGCCACCCGAAGCGTGATCGACTAAACATCGTTACCTCCAAAGACCTCTGTTTGGAAGCACCGATAAGCAGTTCAAAACTTGCGGGTACGGGAATAAGTGTGTCTGAATTAACATCACAATACAAATTCACATTAGCAAAAGGCTTTAATTGATTATATTCGGGCTATTCAATCAGCACGTTCTCTGAAAAGACCATTTACGCAGAAGTGGTATAGAATAAAAAAAGTCAAATTAACTAAATCTAGAATGAATACCCAGGAGATTATAGCCATCACGATTGTACTAGCCGCCATATTTGCATATATTAACCACCGCTTTATCAAATGGCCACCCACCATTGGCATCATGGCGCTCTCATTAATCTCCTCTATCCTATTGGTGACGATTGGGAATTCAAAATCATTGCTATCAGAGAAAGCGATCTCATTAGCAACATCCCTGGATTTTCAGGATGTACTGATGAATTTTATGCTAAGCTTTCTACTCTTTGCCGGAGCGATCCATATCGATGCAAGCAAGTTAAGAGCCGAACGCTTGCCGGTACTGGTATTGGCTACTGTGGGAATACTGATATCAACTTTTGTAGTTGGAGTTTTGGTTTGGCTGTTGTTTGGCTGGTTTAACATGCCAATCCCGCTGATTCATTGCCTGCTTTTCGGAGCACTTATTTCTCCCACCGACCCGATCGCGGTGCTTGGCATCCTAAAAAAAGCAAATATTCCGCCAAGCCTGGAGCTTAAAATTTCCGGAGAATCCCTATTCAATGACGGGGTTGCGGTAGTTGTGTTTGTAAGCCTGGCTGAAATTGCCAGGTCAAGCAGTGGCGACGTTTCAATTATATCTATTGGTAAATTGTTCCTGATCGAAGCACTGGGCGGCATTGCTTTTGGTCTCTTGCTGGGTTATATCGGATACTGGGCCTTAAGAAGTATTGATGATTATAAGGTGGAGGTATTAATAACACTTGCTATTGTTTCCGGCGGATACTTTTTAGCGGGCAGACTTCATCTATCAGGTCCACTGGCCATGGTTATTGCGGGAATTTTTACGGGAAACAAATCCAAACGAGAGGGCATGTCCGATCTTACCAGAGACTATCTGGGCAAATTCTGGGAGATGGTTGATGAAATCCTCAACGCCGTACTGTTCCTATTTATTGGTGTAGAAATGCTTATCATCAAGATCAATCCGACAGTATTCTACATCGGAATAATCAGTATAGCGATCGTACTATTTGCCAGATGGGTCTCGGTTTACTTGCCGGTTTCACTAATGCGTTTCACAGTCAGGTTTGAGAAACATGCAGTGAAGATTATGACCTGGGGAGGTCTTCGCGGAGGCATTTCAGTAGCGCTTGCCCTTTCCTTAAGTTCGGGAATGCACAGGGAACAATTTGTCCTCATCACCTATATTATTGTCGTATTCTCCATTTTAGTTCAAGGACTCACCATTGGAAAACTGGCGAAAAAATTAGGATTTTGATTTCAGCATTGTAACAGTAGAATTCCTTGATTGAACTGTAAGCTTAAATGCTAAACCCTTAGGGCATTGGTAGATTATTTAAAGTATACACTTCTGTGCTTTCATAGCACATGATGAAAGAAGTGAATCTTGATGATGATCAAGATTTGTTAGAAGCGATAACATTGATAGTTAAGTACTAATGATTCCAATGATGATTAAAATATATCTAATTAAATATTATCGAATCTAAATTTTACCCTCTATTATTGAATTTAAAACTGCAGTTTGGGGACGTCGCTAAAACTAATCAAAAGTTTGATTGTTCATTTGAATAAAGAGATAGTTTGAATAGTTAAGTTATTGCGCAATAAAACTTAATCAAAAGATTTGAGACAGTATTTTACCAAAAATCTCAATACCATCAATAAGGCTAAAAATTACTGGATTCAAATTCATCAACGTAAGCTACATACCACTTTTGTCCAGTTGGAAACGAAGCAAGACGCGGTTTGTATTTGAAATCATCAATGCATCAAATCAAAAATAGCCACCACCTTTTATTATCGTAACTATCTGATTTAATAGGCAGTGCTTCGCGACTTGCTTCTTTTAGCCAGCCTTATCCACCCAATGACCGGTATAAGCCGATCAAGGCAGCATAAGAGGCCTGTTTGAGATCTACCTGCTCCATTTCAGCATTTAACACACTGCCTTGCGCAACAATGACTTCGAGGTAACTGGCATAACCTGCCAGGTATAGATCATTTGCGGTGGAAACCGCATTCTTTAGTTCTGCGACTTCCGTCGTTTTGTAATCATATGCCTGCTTATAATTCTGCAGTGCAGAAAGCTGCATGGTTACTTCCTGGTATCCATTAATTAAGCTTTGCTGATACTGGTAAAATGCAGTCAGCTGAGTAGCATTAGCAACCAGATTGGCATTTTTCAAACTTGCCCGATTTAAAATCGGAGCCGTTAAGCCGCCCAAAAAACCTGCAGCCAGTGAGCCCGGCGAAAACAACAATGGCAGTTTAAAAGCATTATAGCCTGCATAAGCATCCAGCGTCAGGGTTGGCAAAAAAGCTTTTCTTGCTGCAGAAACATCAGCTTTAGCAGCTTTCAATTCTTCTTCTGCCTGCTGCACATCCGGACGGTTTAATATGATGGCTGATGGCAAACCGGCGTAAACCTGTTTTGGAAGCGGTAAGTTTATGGCTGAAGTATCGCGATGAATTTCCGTGGGATAACGGCCAAGCAATAAATTCAGTTGGTTTTCAACCCGGGTAATAGCCTGCCTGATCTCAAACTGTTTTCCCTGCGTAGCGGTACGCTGCGCTTTGAACTGACTTACCGCTAATGCAGTAGCCCTGCCTCCGGTCATTTGTGCTTCTACCACTTCAAGCCCTTTATTCTGCAATTTGATATTTTCCTTTAAAATTTTCAACCGTTTATCCAGAGCTATCAGTTCATAGTACAAGGACGCCACCTGACAGGTTAATTGGGTTTGATACCATCTCAGTCCTTTCGTACTGGAAAGATAGCGGTGGTAGGCGGCCTCTTTTCTTTTAGAAAGCTTACCCCAAACATCGATTTCCCAAGAGCTTCTGAATCCTGTGAAGTAATCAGGAGTCGGGCTGGGAATCTTCTGGTCGGCGTTGATATTTTCCGAGAAGTTGGTGTCATAATTTCCCACACCATTCATCGTGTATTTTCCAAACTGATCTAAACCTCCGGAAATACTTGCACGAAGTGTAGGCAAAACTGCAGCCTTGCTCAAACGGAGATTTGCACCGGCAATCAGTACCCGCTGAATGCCTGATTTCATATCCAGGTTTTCTTTCAAAGCCGTAGAGATCAGGGTATCCAGCTCACTTTGGGTAAATATCGATTTCCATCCCAGTGCTTCTTCCGGGGCAGCAGCGACTGTGTTAAATTTTCCCGGCATTTTCACGGTTTCCGGCAGGGCAACCCGTTTTACAGTATTGCATGCCGCCAATAAGATTAGGACTGCAGGAAAAATATATTTTTGTATCGTTTTAAATTGATTTCTTTTCATAACATTAATGATTTTCGGAGGGAACAACTGCTTTGTCCTGCTCACGTTTTTTTGGCGCCAGTAAGGCATATAAACCAGGGATGATCAAAACGCCGAACAGCGTTCCGATAAGCATACCCCCTACCGCCGTCATACCAATAGATCTGTTCCCGATAGCACCGGCACCAGAAGCGATACACAAGGGAATTAAACCGGCAACAAAAGCAAAAGAAGTCATCAATATAGGGCGTAATCTTGACACCGCACCTACCCTTGCCGCTTCGATCACGGTCGCTCCTTCTTTTCTCTTCTGTTCGGCAAACTCTATGATCAGGATCGCATTTTTACCTAAAAGGCCGATCAACATCACCAGCGCTACCTGAGCATAGATGTTATTTTCCAATCCAGCCAGTTTTAGCGTAAAGAATGCGCCGGCAATTCCAGCGGGTAAAGATAAAAGCACTGGCAGCGGAAGCAGGAAACTTTCATACTGCGCAGCTAACAGCAAATACACAAATATCAAACAGATGATAAAAATATAGACGGCCTGATTTCCGGATAAAATCTGTTCGCGTGTCATCCCCGACCATTCTATGGTATAGCCCCTTGGCAGTTTTTCTTTTGCCGTGGCTTCTACCCGGGCAATGGCCTCGCTGCTGCTGTGACCCGCAGCGGCCTCACCGGTGATCATTGCAGAAGAATACATGTTATAGCGGTTGATCTGCTCCGGCCCGTAAACTCTTTGCAGGGAGATGAAAGTAGAATACGGCACCATTTCTCCCCGATCATTTTTTACATAAAGCTTCAGCAGATCTTCTGGTTTACCTCGGTACTGCGGATAAGCCTGCACCATCACTTTATACATTTGTCCGAAACGAATAAAATTGGTAGCATAATAACTTCCAATGAGCGTTTGTAAAGTGTTCATGGCATTGTCGATGGTCACCCCTTTCTGAGCCGCCATATCCTGATCCACATTTATTAAATATTGGGGAAAATTCGGATCGAAACTGGTGAAAGCACCTGAGATACTTTCGCTCTCATTGAGTTCCTTCAAAAACGCCTGGGTTACTTCTGCCGTCCGGCCAATATCTTCTCCTTTGTTCTTATCAAGCAAACGCAACTCAAATCCACTTGCATTCCCAAAACCAGGAACTGTAGGAGGAGAAAAAAACTCAATCGATGCATCTGAAATGTGGCGGGTTTTCGCCTTCAACTCGGCAATCAGTTCATCCACGCTCTCTTTCCGCTTGTCCCAGGGAGAAAGATTGATCATGCCCATGCCGTAAGAAGCGCCTGTGATTTCACTCATCAGACTGTAACCAGCCAAAGTACTTACGTTTTCTACAGCACCAAGTGATTGGGTAACCTGTTGAACCTGATCCAACACCTCCTCCGTCCGCTCTACAGTGGATCCCGGAGGAGTAGTAACATTGATATAAATCATTCCCTGATCTTCTGTAGGAATAAATCCCGATGGCAGGATGCTGATCCCTAACCAGGTAGCGAATATAAAAAACACCAGTAAGATCAGCGTTACCGGTTTCCTACCAGTGATGCGGCCGATCAGAGTTCCGAATTTGCGTTCCGTTTGATCATAACCTTTATTAAATACAGTGAAAAATCTTTGCAACAAGCTTTTTTTCTTCTCTTGTTCAGGATTATGTTTTAACATCAAAGCACATAGCGCCGGAGTAAGGGTTAGGGCATTTATACCAGAGATGACAATGGATATGGCAAGCGTTAAAGAAAACTGCCTGTAAAATACGCCCACTGGCCCAGAAAGAAACGCAACGGGAATAAATACTGCCGACATCACCAGGGTAATGGCCACGATGGCTCCACTAATTTCCTTCATCGCAGCGATTGTGGCATCCATTGGCGAGAGATGCGCTTCAGACATCTTTACATGAACGGCCTCGACCACTACAATTGCATTATCGACCACAATTCCGATGGCCAGCACCAGAGCGAAAAGCGTTAGAATATTGATTGAAAAGCCCATGATCTGTAAAAACGCCAGGGTGCTGATCAAAGCAACCGGAACGGCCAGAGCGGGTATTAACGTGCTTCGAAAATCCTGCAGAAATATAAACACCACAATAAATACCAAAATGAAAGCTTCGATGAGCGTCCGCAAAACTTCATGAATACTGGCGTCCAGGAAACGTGAAACATCATAAGCATAGTTATATTGCATTCCCGGCGGAAAACTGGTTTCCTTTAATTCCGCCATTTTGGCTTTGATGTTATCTATCACCTCGCTCGCATTTGATCCGGGGCGCTGCTTGATCATGATCGAAGCTGATGGGTTTCCGTCGGTTTTGGAAACCATATCATAACTCACCGTTCCAAATTCCAGGTCTGCCACATCTTTCAAACGGATCAGCGCACCGTTACGGTCTGCCTTAATCACCATTCTTTCATAGGCCTCCTTGCTATTAAACTTACCTCCGTACTTCAGCACATATTGTTTCACTTCACGTCCCGTACCCGAATTTTCCCCTGCAACGCCCGGAGCAGCTTCAATATTTTGCTTGCGCATCATGCCGACAATATCATCAACCGATAAATTGTAAGACTTCATTCGGTCAGGCTTGAGCCAAACCCGCATCGAATAATCACGTGCGCCCATAATTTCCACGAAACCTACCCCATCAATACGTTTGAGTTCCTGCAATACATTGATATCGGCAAAGTTATAAATGAACTCTTCGTTCATTTCTTTGTCGGTACTGGTTACGTTTAAGTACAGCAGCATGCTGTTGACCTCTTTTTCCGTGGTAACCCCCGCTTTGATTACCTCTTCGGGCAACTCATCCAAAACGGTAGTTACCCGGTTCTGGACATTCACCGCGGCCTGATCAGGATCAGTACCCACATTAAAAAAAACCTGAACCAGCGTTACCCCGTTGTTGCTGCTCACCGAGTTCATATAAGTCATGCCGGGAACGCCGTTTATTGCCCGCTCCAAAGGTGTGGCTACTGCTTTTGCACAAACCTCGGCATTGGCGCCATTATAACTCGCAGTTACTACCACAGAGGGTGGAACAATATCCGGAAACTGTGTGATGGGGAGCTTAAAAAGGGCAAGCACACCCAGTAAAATTAAAACTAATGAGATGACCAGTGAAAGCACAGGCCTTCTGATAAATGTTTCTACCATTTGTTTTTATATTGAAATGCATCGCCATGCGCAAAGCACAGGCGGCATTGACCAAGAAAAATAAGATTGATTACTTGCTGGCTAAAAGTTTTTTCATCGATGTATAAACCGGTTTGATCACCCTTCCATCGCGAAGTTCCTGAACGCCTTCATAAACGATGACTTCTCCCGGCTTCAAACCTGCGCCCACAACATAATAACCTGACAAGCTGAGTTTTGGAACAAAACTTCTCATCTTAACGCTATTGTTTTTATCGAGCACAAACACATAGCTCTTATCCTGTATTTCAAATACAGATTTTTGAGGAATCAGCAGACTGCCTGTCAACCGGGAGTTTAAGCGGATTTTACCTGATACGCCATGTTTAAGCATTTGGTTTGGATTATCGAACATGGCCCGGAAAGCGATAGATCCGGTATTATCAGAGAAAGCATTTTCGTGGGTCTGTATTTTACCTTTTACCGGGTAAAGGCTTCCATCTGATAGAATTAGTGTAGTTTCCTTATTTTGGTCGAACCGGCCTTTGCCGTTGCGTACGAACTGCAGATATTCATTTTCCGAAACATCAAAATAAGCATACATCTGTCTGGTGTCAGAAACTGTCGTGAGCAATGCCCCTTCTTCCACCAAACTCCCTGCTTTAAGTGGTAGTCGGTCTATCGTGCCTGAAAATGGAGCCCTGACCCTCGCATAAGTCAGTTTTTGATTGGCATCATCAATCATTGCTTTGGCAGTTTTGATCCTCGATTCTGCTTCGGACAATTTGGCTTCACCCAATGATAATTCTGATGGGGATATGACCTTTTTATCCACCAAAGTTTTGATTCGCTCCAATTCCACCTCGGCGATACTGGCCGCTGAGAGTGCACTTGCCAAATTTGCCTTAGCCCTGTTCAATACAATGGCATATTCTCGGTCGTTCAACTGGAACAGCAACTGACCTTGCTTTACCTGCTGACCTTCGTCTACCAGCACCCGGTCAATGAATCCATGCATCCGCGAACGCACTTCCACATTTTTAACCGCCTGCATATCGGCAACATAATCGTTTGTTAACGAGGTGTCCTGTATTTCCAGTTTAAGTACAGGGATTTCAACTATATCTTTTGTTTTATTATCGGTATTGCCATTCCTGCATGCTCCGAAAGCCAATGCAAGCAAAGGAATTACCATCCATCTTATTTTCATTGTTGATTGTTATTTCTAAAAAAAGAAGCATAGCAAAGCAGCTTCAGTTAAAATTATTTAAAGCGCATATTACCTATTGGATAGGCGAAAAAAAGAAATGGCACTCTTTAGAAATAAGTTAAGCGGTAAAGAAACCCATGCTGGGCAAAAGAAATTTGTGGCTGCTGATAGCCAATTATTAAATTAGGAACCGTATAATTCCGGGTGATCCGTTTTGCGAAAGCTTGTAAATCAAGGCCGGAGTCATTCAGGTGTTTATATTTTTTACGGTATTTGCTCGCCTTGGATTTAACAAAGCTAAAAGGATGTTTTACTTGCTGGCTATCCAGTCCTACGAATTCCGTAACCTGTTCCCCAATATCTTCCAGATGAGACCCAACCTCCTGCCCAATACTCGGAAATGATGAATTTAAAAGTGCGAAAAGTAACAGCACCAACGTGAAAACGGTGCAACGCAAAGCCTGTACTGTACGGGTTATAGACGTGTGGTTTCTTGACATTTTAAAAAAGGGATCTCGGCAAAGATAAAAAAAGCGGTAAAAAACAATACAGGATTCATGTAACAGAATTGAAACTTAATGATTGTTAATTATTAAAGAAGATTAAAATTGTATTTTGAATACTATCACGCTACTTTAAACTAAAACGTTAGTTTGTTTTGCTTAACTTGGTTATCTTTACTATCAATTCTGGATAAGCCGGAGTAAATTGACCCCGTCTCCCCAGTAAAACATTTGTTGCCGTTTTTGATTATCTTCATTTGTTTAAATTGGCAAGAACGGGTCGAATTTATTGGTATGTCCAGGTAGGTATGTTGAAGGTTACAAATATCATGAAATTGCAGAAGAAGTTGGAATCCCTATTGAAACTGTCAAAACCAGAATCCACGAAGCCCGCAAACATCTTTCAAGGATGCTAAAGATGTACAAAGTGAAGATCAGCTAGTCAAAATATTAGGGCCACTTTATATGGGTCATCAATCTTTAAAATGTATTTTATTTCCAACCCTGTTGATCAAGTCTGCAATGCACAATAATAAGCTGAGATGCAAATTCGTATCATTTAAAATCACAATCTTGATAAGAGTTTTGAGCTTTGTAGTAAGTTTGCAACTATAGATGGAAATTAAAAACTTTAGTAAATTCATTGGCGAAACGGTTTATCTTGAGCCCCAAGAATTAGATTTGGTCATTTCTAAATGCAGACTGAAAGTTATTCCGAAAGGCAAGTTGGTTTTAAAAGCTGGACAGATCGCTAATCAATACTATTACATTGTTAAAGGTGGCCTGAGGTTTTATTATGAAGTCAATGACAGGGAAACCACTACCTGGGTATGCTTTCAAAATGAATTCTTTACTGAGATTTCCAGTCTCCATCCACAAAAGCCGACCCGGTTTAATATACAGGCCATTGAAGAAACAGAGCTAATCGTCCTTGATAAAAAGGATATGGATTTCCTTTATGCCTATATCCCAGGTTGGGAGGAATTTGGCCGAAAAATCTGGGAAGCAACAGCTGCAAGGATGATCGATCAGCTATTAAATTTCCAAACGCTATCTGCCGAAGAAAGATACCTCAGATTTTTATCAACTCCCGAAATGCTCCAGAGAATACCAATAAACCAGCTTGCTTCGATACTGGGAATCACCCCTAACGCCTTGAGCAGGATCAGGAACAAGATCAGGTAAGCGAATTTTCTACCATCTGGTAGTTTTGCCAATATGGTCTGATGTTAACTTTGATCACACAAAACAAAGGATACAACATGAGCGATCATTCAAAAGAACAACAGAATTTATATTCAGACGGGGAACTTATCAAACAGTTCCCGGGTTTTGCCAACCATTATGTTAAGGTCAATGGAATTGAACTTCATTATGTAGAGGGTGGAATCGGAGATCCACTGATATGCCTGCCCGGCTGGCCACAAACCTGGTATTCTTACCGTCAGGTGGCAATAGAACTATCAAAGAAACATCGGCTGATCATCGTAGACATCAGAGGTATGGGTAGTTCAGAAAAACCTGGTTCAGGATTCGACAAAAAAAACATGGCCGAAGATATCCTGGAATTAATTAAAAAACTTGCTCTTGAGAAGGTTAATATCATTGGCCACGATATTGGTGGCATGATAGCGATGAGTTTGGCATTCAATAATCCCCAGTATATAGAAAAGATGATCGTGGCCGATGGACTGCATCCAAGCCAAGAGATGCTGCAAATGCCTTTGATACCGGCTGCAGGTACTTTCGGAGACAAAATGGATACCAATATGCCTTATGCCTGGTGGATGGCATTTAATCAGGTTAAAGAACTCCCTGAAAAGATTCTTCAGGGCCGTTTTAGATACCTGATTGATTGGCTGTTCAATTACGTAATGATCGATCCTACGAAAATGAGCGAGCAGGAAAGATCAATTTATGCCGATGCTTATAATGACAAAGAAAGCATAAGGGCAGCAAACGCCTGGTATCAAAGCTTTGCTCAGGATATTGAGGATGCCAAAACTTACCAACCACTTTCGATGCCCGTACTTGGAATCGGAAGTAATGTGAGCTATCAGTATATGAAAATGGCTATGCCTTACCTATGTCAGAACAGTTCCATGGTGAATCTCACAGAGAGCGGTCACTATATGTTCGAGGAATGCCCTGAAAAGGTTGTTGACTCAATAAACAAGTTCCTTAAAAATTAAACGAAGTAAATCATGAAGAAAATAATTTTAGTAGCCGGCGCCACAGGAAATCTGGGTTCAATGATCTCTCTGGCACTAGTGAAGCGTGGTGCAGTAGTTAAAGCACTGGTACGGAAGGATAGCGATGTTACCAAATCATCGATTTTAAAAGATGCAGGAGTAGAGATCATTTCTGTAGATTATGATGATATTGAACATTTGAGAAAAGCGTGCGAAGGCGTTGACTGCGTGATCTCAACACTGGCGGGACTAACCGAGGTGATTTTAGACACGCAAAAAAGGTTATTAGATGCGGCATTGAGTGCTGGAGTGAAACGATTTATACCATCAGATTTCTGCACGGATTATAACGCATTGATTCCAGGAGAAAACCGGAATTTTGACCTTAGAAGAGCGTTCAAAGAATATATCGACAAAACCAAAATAGCTACCACCTCTATTTTTAATGGCGCCTTTGCTGATATTCTCCAATATAACACACCCATACTGAATCTTAAAAATAAAACCATTGGGTATTGGGGCGATAAAGCGGATTGGAAACTAGACTTTACAACAGTGAAAAATACTGCTGCCTTCACTTCTGAGGTAGCCCTACAGGAGCATACTCCACGTGATTTACACATTGCCAGTTTTCAAATCAGTCCAAACCTATTATCGGAACAAATTAAGTTGATTACAGGACAAACGCACATTGTTCACAAACTTGGTGAAATGGATCAATTTTCAGATTCGATCAAGCTGCAACGGGCAAGCAATCCTTCGGGAGAGATGGAATTATATTCAAAATGGCAGCAGTCGCAATACCTTTATTCAATGTATTCCACGCAACATTCGGGAATAGATAACAATAGGTATGAAAATTTAGAATGGACCTCTTCCTCAGAATTGCTTCGATCTTTCCTATAATAATAATGAACCTAAGCGTACTTATCTTAAGACTGTTGTCTTTGGATAAGCACGTTAGGTATGTTGGATTCGGTATTATGAATTGGTTTTCAAAAGGTTTTTTGCGGAGTCATAGAATGATCTATGTTGCCGATCCTTAATCGAACCATATTCGATAAAAGAATTTGGGTCTCTTGTAGATGAAAATCTCCCTAACAATGAGTCTGCAAGATTTTTAGAACACCCAAATTTTACTTTTTCTTAAGATTCTCAACCTCTTCTTACAACTGATTTCTCAAAGAGATACTATCTAGAAAAGCTAAAAAGCCTGAAAGGTATTCTAAGAATTCTACATTCCCTGTACTTGAGGAAACAACTTTAATAGTTAGTCGGATCAAACCTTGGGTAAGCTGTAACCGTTGTGATACTGGGCCAGCAGGTATTTATCGTTGACCTGTTTATCTGAAAACTGGTGTTTGGCATTGTCCCATGATAATTTTTGTCCGCTTCTGAAGGCAAGATTTCCCATTTGAGCGACGGTAGCTACATGCGCAGCATCCTGTATAGCGCAGTTCAGTTCTTCTTTTTTTCTGGATCTGACCACACTAAAGAAATTGACCATATGATTGTCTAGTCCATTATCAGATGATTTAACAAAGGGCTTGCTTACTTTATTGCCACTTACCTTTTCCTCAATAACTTCCCAGCCTTGCCTGTTGAGGATTAGTGTGCCGTTGTTACCTATATAGGCGATTCCATGGTTGCGGCTATAAGAGCCATTATCAATGCCCATGGCTGAGTCCCATACCATGTTGAACTTGTCAAACTCATATAAGGTGGTCAGCGTATCAGGCGTTTCTTCATACAGATCAGGATAAGCAAAGCGGCCACCTAATGCAGATATGGTTTTTGGTACAGGAGAATTCATACCCAGCAAGCCATAATCCAATAAATGCACTCCCCAGTCGGTCATTAACCCACCGGCATAATCCCAGAACCAGCGAAAATTGAAGTGATATCTGCTGGCATTGAATGCTCTTTTATTCGCCGGCCCAAGCCACATGGCATAATCAACGCCTGCAGGAGGTAATGTATCCGGTACTACCGGAGCAGGTTTCATCCAGCCCTGGTAACACCATACTTTCACCGTTCTGATATTTCCCAGCTGGCCGCTCTGTACAAAATCAACAGCATCTTTAAAATGTTGCTGACTGCGCTGCCATTGACCTGCCTGTACAACCTTATTGTATTTTTCCTGCGCTTTGACCATGGTACTGCATTCAACAATAGAGTTGCCTACCGGCTTTTCCACATACACATCTTTACCTGACTGTACTGCATGAATCATCATCAGGGCATGCCAGTGATCGGGTGTCCCAATAATTACAGCATCAACATCCTTATTATCGAGCAGCGCACGATAATCTTTATATCTTTTTACTTTTGCGGCGTCAACATTCATCGACTTTAATTCGGCCATCCTTTCATCAAGCACATTGACGTCACTGTCACACAGCGCGATCAGGTTTACGCCTGGTACTTTGAGGGCCGCTTTGAGGTCAGACCATCCCATGCCTTTGATTCCTATAACACCAATATTGATTTGGTCGTTTGCACCAATAGTCTTATTAAAAAGGGCATAGGCAGGATTGTCTAAAGCAGAAAGCATGGCAGTGGTTCCCACTGCGGTTGCAGCGTAGTTGAGGAATTTTCTACGGTTTAGCATTTATATTTGGTTTAGGGTTCATACTGAAAGTAAATTACAAAATTATTAGTAGAGCGTCCAAGATATATCGTTAAAATCAATAAAATGTTACCCATTTTTAAAGCTAAAATTATGACTTCACTTGCTATCGCACCCCTATTGTCTTTCCCTAGTTATAAAAAAAGGTTGCCCGTTTACCAGAAAAACTGATCAATCCATTTAATGTCGTCATAATAATTAAGTATGTTAGCGTAATCAAGGGAATGATCAATTAAACATAGCCTTTCCATTTGTCAAAAATTGACTTTTTTGCTCCGCCTCCAGTCCACCTTAACTCCACCTTTAATTTGCCTTTGCTTCGTGTATGATAGCATATCGTTTGATGAGCCTATTGGAGATTCACTTCATTCTTGGCAAAAAGTGAAGGTACTGGTAGGATCCTGTGCATTACTATCTTTCAGTCAAAAACAACTCCGAAAAGATGAATAAAACTTAAAACTTTAAGATTATATTAATAAATTTACTAGTTTTTATCCAGCCAGGAGAGCCAACACAGATCGCATATATTGAAAGATTGAATGGAAGCATGAGAAGAGAATTATTAAATGCCTACATATTACTCCCTGGATGATGTAAGGGAGAAAGTGGAGGAATAGATGGTGGATTACAATGACCATCGACCACACCAAGTATTGAACTTCAAATCTCCGGTAGATTTCTTGCAGGAAATTTGAGGGGACAATATATGTTTTTGGAGTGAAGAACATAATTGCGAATATGAAAAATCAAGAGATTAAAGTAACGACTTTGCTAAAAACAATGCCCCATTTGAAATATCGGCAGGTTCATGGCAATTGAAAACTACACCTAATGCCAATCCTAAAAAAGATTAAAATCCAGTAGTTCAAGCAAGCCACTAATCGCATTTTATACTTAACAGGGCTTTGATTCTCCATTTTTCGGGAATGGCTTGACCAATACATTTAGGTGATTTTAATATTTTAGTTGGAATCATCAACTTCTATATGTTCAATACATCTTTCATGGTTTAAAAAGAATAGGAGTTTAATCTTCCTAAAAAGTTGCATATTTTTTTGGTAATATCCTCAAAATTCTCATCTGGCGCGATTAATCAATACCATGTGACTGATTACCGATAACGTTATTCCATTATTACAATCGATGAAGATGGTTCGGGAGATGTTCGATTTTACCCTATTGATCATTCGTGAGCCTTGGCCGAAAGGGAGACCGTGATGGGTAACAGCCATCCGGATGTTTTTGCGTATCCTGCTTTTTATCCTTAAAAATTTATTTAGATGTTTCGCTTAGCCGAAGAGCTAAGCCGATTGCAGTATGCCTTCGAACGACTCCGAACAGTATACCGAAGAAGTGGTTCTACTATGAATAATTGGAATTCGCCTTTCTCCTGATCCAATCAATTTACGCATATAAGTATTTATTTTTTTTATTTACAGCTATCTGCTAAGCACGATTGAAGAAACCAATACATATTTTATTCCCTAATAATTGAATTACTTCACATTGTATTTCTTTCTCCACTCAACCAAGTATAATAAACGCTTTAGAATATCTTCACACGCACTTTTTTCATCAATAAATTCTTTCCTATCTAGTGATCTCCCATGTTCATCGTACTCAAAAGTAATCCAATTTTTTCCTGAACGAGAAAGGATTGTCCTCATCGGCAATAAAGTTCCGTCCAGTGAATAATCTTTAGTATCAATATTTAGAAGATTTAGATTTTCTTTAAGTGTCTTGCTATCCATAAGTCAATATGTTGTTTAAAACAAATGATTTAAAATTTCAAGGTATAAAAACTTCAGTAAGAAATTCTAAGATAGATTGTATTTATTAATGCTGCATCCAATTAAACCCCAAATCTTGCAACCGCCGACAGCTACTTATTTCCTCCCCCGCCTTTTACTCTCCTTTAACTCATCCATCAATTCACTCCTGTAGAAGCGGTCTCCACCGGGAAACTTATGAGGATGCAATTGTCCATTTTTTACTTTCCTTTTATACGTACTCTCACTGATTCCCAAATAATCCATCACCTCCTGCCTGGTCAAAAGTTCATCTTCAGGCAGGCTCAAAGCGCCATAGTTTTTGGTATAAATCAGTTGAATGATCTGGTAAATTTTCTCCAATACCTCAAGCAGCTTGTCTATCTTACCCATGTCTTATATGCCTTAAATTAAAACCCAGAATACCTATGCAAATTTTAAGGATAAAAAAATCCGGGTCAAGTGGCTAACAGGTGGCGAGAAATAACCACCCCATCCCATAGCCCTTCCACATAAAAAAAAACGCTGAATATCCTGTTGAATCCGAAATATATCTCAGGCTTCACCAAGGTCAGTACCAGCCCTGCATCACTCAAAGCCCGTTTGATGTAAAATTCAGCTCTTTCACAGAACCTTTCACTAACTTCAGCAACCACGCAACCCCTAAACCGATGGATTACCAGCTCGATCCGATCTATGCACTTTACCAGACTGCTGAAAAGTTGAATGGAGACGTTACCAAACAAGGCCAGCACATTCTGGAAGAACTTGAGGGGGAATGCAGCCGGGTGCTCACCCTGATGCTGCATTCAAAAATGGCTGATGATGCGACAAGGTCGATGATCCGGCGCCATCAATATTCCCTGACCATCCTCGAGAATAGCATACATAAAAGCCTGGCAAAGCCGAGCAGTGCTACTCAACCTAAAGCGCAACAAATTTCCGTGGTACTAAAGGAGTTTACTATCCAAATTGTGGCACTCGGCGCTTCCATCAGAAAATACTTCCCCACCCATTTCGACACCATGCATCCGGCAGGATTAACCGAACTTAAAACAAATGCCGATCAGCTTAACAAAAAGTTAAATGAAATCGAATTCAACATGCGTCAAAATCCCGATAAAGGCCTGCTTGATTTGCTTAAGTTGACCCTATCTTATTCATACCTTTCAAAATCAAACGCCACTCACTTCCAGCTTGGCTATCTGCATGCACTAACGGATCAATTGCTTGAACGGAGCAACAAAAATGAAGAATACGATGAGCGAGATTACATTACCTTGCTTATCTCAAATGAGTTCAACTGCCCGGCATTCTTCCATTACTGCTGCATGGCGATCATCCGGGAGCGGGACAAATTCGAAAATATCGCTTTAAGCTATCAGGAACTCCTTTGGCGAAAAAAAAGCATTCAGCAGATCCAGCCTTATACCTGTCAACCCTTCCACCCCTCCCTTCCCGGTATTAAATCCTCGTTACTGGACTTTATCCGCGCGGAGATGGGCTACATGAAGAATCTTCAAAAAATAGCCGGAGAATTAAACGCACAGGGTACACTACAGGACAATTTCAAAACCTCCCTATCGGTAAAAGAGCTGGCCTTTTTCATCCACTTGCAGGTAGAATGCGGGATCATTTTAGAGAACAGGCCTAAAAAAGTGCACGAATATGCAGTAGGGCACTATAGTACTAGGGAGACAGAAAAAATATCAGAAAAGAGCTTTAAAAACGCCTATTATACAAACGCCAGGGAAGAAATTGCGAAAGTGACCGCCAAACTCGCTGAAATGCTGGCCAGGGCCGAGCAGAAATCCTGACTTAGCTTAAAATCAAATGTAGCAGGCCCTGACGGTCAAGCACACTGACCAATTCCAGAAACCATCTTTGGGAATAATCCTCATGGTTTGAAAGCTCCACCAGATCGGTACGCACGACCTCAGCTAAAGTAGCGAAGCCCATCAGTTTACTGCGCAACATGAATACCTCTGTAACCGGTAGCGTATTGATAGGCGTATTCAAAAACCCCATTTTTAAATCTTGCGGATCATCTTCCATAAAAAAGCACAGGTTAACCTATCGCCCGCTTCAGAGGTACCGCAAAGACCCACAACACAAGGCAGAAAGGAACCCATGCGTAGCGTAGGCAACCCATCTATTCTTCCTGTGTTATTGGGAATTTTGCGGTTTTCTGAAGCAGTCAAATGGCAATTGCTACAATATTTTGGTTATATTTTGTTCTATTATTTACATCATAGCGCAAATACAGCCCTTTTCCTAATCTTTTTCGGATTAAAAAAGATAAAGCTTAAGCGGTTGCAAGGGGTTGCCGATCTTGCCACTTGACAAGATGAAAAAAGACGCTTTCTTTGACTTAAAAAGAATATGGACAAGGAAAAATACCTAAAAGCACTGGGCAAAGAAACCGCTTTATCAGCAGGCCTGGCCGCCTACATCAGCTACGTACTCACAAAAGAGGCGTTCTCCGCCAAACAGACACTGCCCCTCGACCAGATCAGCATCAACCCCACAACCATGCTCTTAAAAGGCAGCGCCAGGCTATATCTGGAAACAGCAGACCGGGAAGAATACACCCTTTTCTTTTACCAGCACCAAGATTTCCTATCCATTGAACCCGGTATGAAACTACCTGCCCACTCCACCCTATCAATCGAATTCCTCGAAGACTGCGAACTCTGCCAGGTCCCTGACAAACACATCCCCAATCTTTACAAGCTTTTCCCAGAATTCCCCCAGATCCAGAACCAACACAACCAAACCCTGAAACAACATCTTTTCAATCACCAGATCAGCCTTTGTGTTTTGAATGGAGCCGAACGCTACAACCGTTTCCTAAGTGAATACAAACAGATCGCCATGGTCTGCGAACAAAAAAAGATCGCCAGTTTCTTAGGTATCGACCCCAAAACATTAAGCAGGCTTCGCGGAAGACCAAACAGAAAGTAACAATACTCACCCAGAATATACCTAATAACCAACATTAGGTGCTTAATCGGTAGCAGGAACCATCCAGAATGAGCGGAACTTTAACTAAAATTTCCAGCTATGAAACCGACCACTTTCCAAAAGCCGCACCTGATCAGCCTCGCTTACGCCCTGCTCATCCTGCTCTGGAGCTATACCGGCCTATCTAAACTGATCGACCATGCCGCATTTGAAAAACAGGTCACCACACTCCTCACCGAGAAATACCCAGAATCCATCAGCATTGGCATACCCGTGCTGGAAATCCTGACCGCCTTCAGTTTGGTCTGGAACAGCACACGAATGCTGGGCCTATACCTGTCCGTATTACTAATGACCGCTTTCACCGCCTACGTTGCGCTTGTCATCGCGGGCCATTTTGGCCCCGCTCCATGCACTTGCGGCGGGATCATCTCCGCCCTTAGCTGGAAAGCGCACCTTATCCTTAACATCACAATCCTGTCTTTAGTGCTCTACCTATTATTTCATCAAAAACAGAAAGGAGGCAGCCGTGACACCATGAGCAACTAACCGGCCTGACCTGGGACAATGTCCCTTAAGCCAGTCATAAAACAAAACAGCAGCCCGCCCATCCATGCTGCTCAACCACGCCGGAGCAAAGGGCGTCACCTCCGGTAGCCATTAACAAAAATTTTTCAGCTGCTTTTTCGCGCAACAAAGCAGCCAACACCATGTTAAAAAAAATCAATATTGGCCTTGTAGCCCTAATATTAGGGTTCGGCTTAACCATTACCACCAGTGCGTTTAAAACAGTAAACCACAGATCAAAAATTGATAAACAGTGGAATTTCCGTGGGAACTCGGTTAGCGAAGCAAATGATCAAACCAAGTATTCCCTGACTTTGCCATCCCCAACCGAATGCGGATCCGATACTGATTTACCCTGCTATATCATCACTCCGGAAAGCGTGGATACAGAAGCAAAACTGCACACCTACTTTATGACCAACTATGGTAATAATGCCGCTTTAATCGACGATGCTGCCCCAGAACGCAGGGACGCGCAATAAACAAAGCGTAACCAAAATTGGTCACAGCAGGCAAGCGTTGCCTGCTGTGACTTCTTCATTACCGCTCATTCTGCGGAATTCCCGACAACTGAATGATATCTTCCGGGATCGGAAGCGCATATCTCGGATCATTCGGCAAAAGTGAAACCGTCTGCCCGTTGAAGCTCCGCGAAACCAGGATGTTAGCCCCTTCCGCATTCAGTCGCTTTAAATCCATCCACCTCAGCCCCCTCATCACCAGCTCCTTTCGCCGCTCGTCCAGGACCACCTTCAATGCGGATTTAGCATCCGTGATCGCAACTGGACTGTACGTACCGGTCTTGAACCTGCTCACCAGCAACTTATCCAACACTGCCAAACCCCGCTGTACCTGACCCGTCCTGACCAGGCATTCGGCCCATACCAGGTACATTTCATCAGTAGCGATGCCAAAAAACAGCAAAGGTTGGTGATAGGTACCCTTAAAGAAATAATTTCCGTTGGTCTGCGTAAAATACAAAGTCTTCCTTAAGTCATTAGGCTGATAGGCATCCATAATCTGGGGATTGATCCTGGCCCTGGAGCTCACCACCGGACCACCCGGCGCCGCGTAAGTGTCAAAAATAACCTCACTATTAAAAAGCGAAAAGGAATATCGGTCCGCTGGGTTTAGCTTATTGAAATCAATTAACTGATCACTGAGCTGGATACAAGAGTCTGCATACAAACCCGCCTCCATATACCTGCCCGTATACAACATCGCCCTGGCGAGCAGGCCATAAGCCGCCGCCCTGGAGGGCCGGTAAGGATGTATGGATTTAACAGGCAAAAGTGGCACAGCCATCTTCAGCCCCTCAATCGCCTGATCATAACCCTCCTTCAAACTCGCCCTTACCGTAGCCTCATTAAAATTCAGGCTCGGCCTTAAAGGCACACCCGGATCCTGCCCCGAAGAGAGCAAGTAAGATTTTCCCCAGACCGCCATCGCCTGCATATAAAACTTAGCGCGAAAGACCAAAGCCTGACCCATCACATTATTGAAAGCCGCATCCCGTTTGAGCGGGGAAGATTCCAGCCCGCTGATCACACTGCCGCAATGATAGACCGCCCTATAAGTCGTGGACCAGTCATTGTTCGCCGGAGCAAACAAATAATCCTTTTGCCAGCTGTACATCCGGCGCTGGGCCTCGCTGGACCCCGCCAGGTCCGCATCCGAGGTGGAGTAATCATCCGCGCTGACCTCCAGCGAGATCGGCTCGGAACTGTTCAGTACTGTGAAATTATCCATCAGCGCCTGGAAATCCGTTATCGTACCGGGAACAGCCAGTTTCTGATCGGATTTTTCCTCCAGAAGTTTATTGCAGCCCGTTGCCATTATAACATAGGCCACTAACAAGGGCAAAAACGATATATGTATTCTTTTCATAACAGTAAGCATTAAAGTGAAGTCCTCAGTCCAAATGAAAATAGCTTGCCCGGAGGATGGTTGAAGCCACTGGTGATATATTCCGGATCGATACCCTTTTTATTCGCCCTGTAGATAATCCCCAGGTTACCCAAATTGGCAAAAAGGTTCAGCGTTTTAATTTTGAGCCTGCCGAGCATCCTTTTTTCAAAAGCATAGTCCAGGTTGATGTACTGGATGCGGATGTGGTCCCCTTTTTCGATCAGCACCTCGGCATACTTATAAAAAGCATCCCTGGCCGAAGGATTGGGAAATACAAGGGAAGGCACGTTGGTAAGCAGCTCATCGCCCGGCGAGCGCCAGCGCTGCTGGAAATCCGCATGCCCGTTCCAGGAATCAAAAAGGTTCGTATAATCAATACTCTTGCGCCTGAAATAATAATCAAACTTGAAACCCATGCTAACAGAAAGCGTCAGCCCTGCGTAGCTGAAATTGTTCACCAGGTTACCAAAATACTTTGGCAGCGCCGATCCATGGTACCTCAAATCCCCGACCTGGGTCGCAGGTCCGGTCAAAGCATTATAATCCCGGCTCGCCACCCCGTTGACAAAACCCATCGGATCGCCCGTCAGCGGGTCCAGGCCGGCCCACTTATAAGAAAAAACAGCATAAACCGGAAGCCCTTCGATCCCCGAAACACTCGCCCCAGACTGTAGAAAACTACTCGCCAGCGTATTGGGCACATAATATTTCACCACCCGGTCCTTATTGGCCGAAAAATTCAAAGTGGTCTGCCAGTTAAACCCACCCGAAAGGTTGTTGCTATTCAACTGGATATCCATCCCGTCCCCTTTGATCTTCGCCACATTCTTTATGATCGCCGATCCTACCCCGGTGGTATAATCGATGGGGAACATGCCAAACAAATCATCGGCCTGCTTGGAATAATATTCCACACTCCCTGAAAGCCTCCCTTTCCACAGATTGAAATCCACACCCGCATTGAACATCCCTACCTTCTCCCAGCGCAGGTCAGGATTGCTATGTTTATCAAAAACCGCATATGGCGATTGCGTAAAGGCCGAAATCCCCGGATAACGGATCGTACTCACCCCCACCATACCGGGGTCAACATTTCCGCTCATCCCATAAGTCGCCCTCAGCTTCAGAAAATCAACAAAGTCAACTTTAAAAAACGGCATCCTGGTGACCTCCCAGGCTATCCCCGCGGACCACAATGGCCGCCACCGGTTATTGGTCGAAATCCCGAACACATTTGATGCATCCGTCCTCGCACTCGCCGAAACCGTATAGGCATCCCGGAAAGTGTAGGCAAGGTTGGCGAACTGGGAAATAAAGTTATTACGCTTCAGATCAAAGCTCGTCCCGTTCTGGATATAGCTGCTCCCCCCCGTCACAAAATTAGGGTAGAGGCGGGCAAAATCCACCAGCCCGGCATTCAGCTTATCCGTATCCAGGCCATATACCCTGGAAGAATTGCCATCCGTTATCGCCCTTCTCCATTCAAAACCCACAAGTGCCGAAACCCGGTGCTCCTTCCAGCTTCCGGAATATTCCAGCTGCCCCCTGTACTGCTCGGATTTAAGCCTACTTTCCCTGCTGTCCAGGATCGCCCCAACCGGCACAGGATAAACCACTGCCCCTGAAGCCTGCACCTGGGTAAAGGAATTGATATAATCCCGGGTATAATACGCCTGCTGGCCCTGCAGCAGCTCTGAAGAAGTCCTCTGTTCCTCGATGCTGTATTTTAAACTCGTCTTGAGCCCAAAGGGCAGCCTGTAGCTCAAATCAAAGTTCGCGTTCAGGTCTTTCAGTCCCGAAGAGTTATCCGTATGCAAATAATCCACCAAGGGATAATATGACCAGTCCAATAGGCGGGCCGTCTCCGGAGAGGACAAATACGTCTCCCGGTATTGCTTGGTGATTGGCAGCGGATTGCCCGCCCCGTCAGCAAACCTGGCATAAGGATAAAGCCCAGAATAACTCACGATCTCCCCGATCCCCTGCCTACCCCTTTTTACCCGGGCGTCTGAATAAGTGAATATGCTGCTGAACTGCAGGTTCTTCATGATATTGAACGTATTGGAAAACCGCAGAGTGGAACGCCTATCAGTGAGTCCAAGGTTATCCGTATTGCGGTTAAAGCCCGCCGAAACAGACCAGTTGTTGCGATCCCCGCTCCCCGAAAGGCGAAGCGAATACTGCTGGTTCAGCCCCTTGTCATACACATAGCGGTCAAAATCATCATACGCATCAAACGAGGAAAACGTTGCCCTGGAATCCGCCAGCTGCTGAGCGGAAAGCTTACCCTCTGATTGCAGTAACAGCAGTTCCACAAAAGGCGTCAGTGGCTGCTTATAGAAGGAATTCACCGCGCTGGTATAATACCCCTTCCCAAACAAAAAATCCTCCACCCCTAAAAAATCAGCTGAGCCCATCCGCTGCTCATAACCCAGGTCAGGCTTGTCCAGTACGCTCACCGTAGTACTGAAATTAATCGCCAGCGGCGCATTGAACCTGGACCTCTTAGTGGTGATTACAATCACCCCGTTACCTGCCCTGGCGCCCCAGATCGAGGCCGCCGAAGCATCCTTCAGCACCGTAATGCTTTCTACATCATCCGGATTGATATTACCTAAGTCACCTGAATAAGCGAAATCATCCAGAATAATCAGCGGCTCCTTCGGCCCCCTGATCGTACTCAGCCCCCTGATAGATATTCTGCCCTCGGTGCCCGTCGCCCGATCCACATTCAGCCCATTCCCAATCGCCTCCAACCGGTCCAGCACATTCCTGCCCACCTGCTGGCTGAGCTGCACAGTGGTCACCTTCGAAAAAGACCCCGTAGAACGCGTCCGGTCCAAGAGCTGATAACCCGTATTAACCGTCACATCCTCCAACTGGTTTTCCACCGCGTCCAGCCCAATGAGCAGCGAACCCTTCATAGGCACCAAAAAATCCAGCACTCCAGTAGCAAAGCCCACCGAAGATACTGAAGCCCTGTATCGCCCGTCAGGCAAAGCCGCCGAAAAATAACCGTCAGAGCCCGTCGTCACCACCTTCCTGAACCCGCCGGAAGAAGTGATCACCACAGACCCATACGCGATCACAGCAGAATCCTTATTATTGATGATCCTGCCAGAAACCACCTGCTGGGCCTTTGCGCTCAAAGCCAAATACCAGGCCAGCGCCATAAACATATATATCCTTTTCATTTCCTTCATTAATCTAAATTCACCATCTGGTCCCTGATCACCCCATAATTTAATTCCGAATACCCTTCAGTGAGCATCATCCCGAAGCCCGATAACTGCCTGTTCAAACCCTCCAAAAATCCACCCCCTGAATCCTCCGCAGGACCAGGCCACGAAAGTTCCAATGAAACCAACACATCCGAAAAAGTCCCATCCACCACAGTCCCCGAAACCAAACCCTTTTCCTTCAGCAAATAAACCAGCTCCCTCATCCTCACCTTTTCAAACCGTACCCTCCTCCTCTCCGCACCGCCAACAGCACCATCACCATCGACGCCCCTCACCATCGCCTTCCCCGCAATCTTCACCCGGGGCAGTTTCATACTGTCCACCACCCCCAGCGAAAGCATCTTCACCCTTCTCTTTTCCAAGGCAAACCGGAAAGGCGAAAAAGTATTCAGGTCCGCCAACATCAGCGAATCAAGCCTTGAGATCAGCGGCCCCGAGACCGAAAACTCATAATTAAAAAAAGTATCCTGCAACAAACACCTATCCCTCCCTTCATACACCAGCCTGTCCGAACCGTGGAAATCCTTAGTTTCAATCAGAAACTCAGCAAACAATTTCTTATAGATATACCAGAAAGGCAGGTTGGTAATCGCCAAACCAGAATTCAGCCCGGTAACCTTATCCTTCCGCCACAAAAACCCACTCGGAAGCCCCGCAACTTTGCCCTTAGTCAGCAGACTATATTTCATCAGCCCAGCAGCAGGTAAATCAGGAGAACTGAAAAGCGGCAGCTCACGGTCAATATCCAGCACATTCCGGATCCCCGATACCCCATCCCCACCAGAAAGCACCAATGAAATATTATCTTCTGTCAGCTCATCCCCACCCGTCACCGCCATCACCTTTCCACTCCCATCAATCCACACATAATGCGGGATCAGCCGCTTAAAAAAAAGCCTGTTCAGCAGCGTATCCGAATTGATATACCGGAAAACCTCTCTATTCTCCGCAAGCCGCAGGGAAAGTAACCGCTCCGCTTTCAACGGATCTTCATTGTTCACCAGCACAAACGAAACCTCCTCACCAAAACGCTCCTGTAACTTCTTCGCCTTGGGAAATCCCGCAATACAGCCCCCGCACCAAGTCGCCCAGAAATCAAGAATAATCAGCCGCCCCTTCAGCTCCCGCAGCCTTAACACCGCCGGTTCAAAACCCTTCCCCTTCAACACGCCATCGCCACCACCACCGCCACCCACCCTTAGCGACCTGAAAGGCACATCCCACAAATCATCAGGAATCCTCTGGCCGACAACCAACTCATCGGCCGAACGAGGAACCTGCGCTGAGGCCATATTTGCGGAAAAGGCCAGAACCAGCGAAAAAAAAGTAAATATCTTCATTGATCTACCATGAAATAAAAGGCATAGCTCTCCCCTTACGATAGAAATCTTTGTTTGTTTCATAAAAAGTTTGGTTTAGTTGATTAAAGGAAAAAAAGAAAAACACCAAAAAAAAGAATGCAGGAAGGCAAAACTAAATCAATCATTAAAGAACCTATTTTTTCAAAAAAAGACCCCCTGCACCCCCCAACTGCTCAAACCGGATTCTTGGGCTTCAAAGCAAAAAGCCGATCAAAAGGATAACACGCAAATTTGCCCATGCCCATCAGACGTTAAAAAATTAAACAGAAAAGATTACAACAGAAAAAATTCAGATCAGAAAAGATCTAATCAAAAAAAAGCAAAAACCAGCCCTTACCACATGAAAAAACATGCAGATACGTAAACCGTATTGGTAATTAGAAAAAGTTGCTTAACTTGGCAATTGCGATAACCATAATAATGAACCAAGACTAAAAAGCCATAAAGGCTGGTCCCGGGCAAAATATTACCAAGCGAATCTGAAGCGTGCACTCAATCACACAACAGCCTCACCTTTCTTCGGCTATTTTTTGTCCCGGAATTTCTTAGTCCATCATTACGTTGGAGAACAAATAACGTTCTTTATTAATAGTTTGAAGGAATACTGATGTAAAACTTCCTCGAAGAAATACATTTTGACGGCGGTTAATTCTTTCGTTTTCATAAACGGTTAATTTTTATTTAAAACGATGTGGACTCAATAAAAGCAGGAGGAAACCAAATTGGAAAGAAACCAATAGGGCGAACTTCAAAGCTTTTTGCAGTGGTACCGTCAAGAACCATTCAGAAGGATCTGAATTTCACAAAAGACTAACATGAAGCCCGCCCTATTGAATAAGATATCACGAAGATAGCAAAACTCAATAGATCCGGCGAACTCACGATCGGCTCATGTGAAAGTTTGACGGTTTTCTGCCATGAGAGACATCGTTAAAGCTAGGTTACCCTAACTCTATTTGTCGCTATAAATAACTGATAACAAATATAATAATAAATATTAAACGTGGCAATAAAACCACAAAATATTTTAGTAGATGTTGGAGAAACATAAAGAAATATTCAAAATCATCGGTTTTAACGTAAAGGCTTATAGGAAAAAAGCTGGTTTGACGCAACAAGAGCTAGCTGACAGATTTATGGGGGACAGAGCAAAAGTAAGTGATATTGAAAATGGCAAAGAAAATTTTATGCTCTCAACGCTATTGGATATTGCCGAAGGTTTGAATATAGATGTAAAGAAATTGTTTATCCCTGATGAAAAGGGAAACGAAACAAAAAAAGTTGGTAAGGCTTAGATTAATAATGCTGAATTGATTAAGTAGTAGAAAGAATTTGCTGAAGCAATATAATACTGTAACAATAGCTTTAATCAAGGACAAGGCTTTCGAGTATGAAGAAACGATTTGGGAGTTTATTTAGGAAAGCTTTTTAGAGAAAAAATATGAGTAAAATGTACAACGAATTCATTGAAATTAAAGACTATTCTACAGACTTACATGAATGCATCGAACAAACCGTAGCCCATTTGACTAGCAACAAGACGGATTTCAATTATCCTGGAATGTTATTGGGAAAAATTCAAAGCGGGAAGACAAGAACTTTTATAGGAATAATTGCTCTTGCCTTTGATAGGGGTTATGATACATGCGTAATTTTTACTAAAGGGACAAAAGCACTTGCAGAACAAACCTTAAAAAGACTTGATAGTGAGTTTTTCCAATTTATTGAAAATGATGAAGTAAAAGTTTATGACATAATGAGCTTACCAGCCATGACACCATATATTAAGCAACAGAAACTCACATTTATTGTAAAGAACGAAACTAATAATCTTAACCACTTAGTAAACCTTTTCGTTGACAATCCTGACCTATCGCAAAAAAAAAGTATTATTTATTGATGACGAGGCAGATTTTGCTAGTGTCGGTTTTAAAAGAGACAGGATAGCATAGGCAGAGATTTCAAAGCTATTTCCATGATGACCACCTTTATGAAAAGCTTGTATAAATCCATAATGATAGCCTTTATATTGAAAGTTTGGATTGAATAGCCATTCCTCGTAGCCATACCCTTTGTCTCGTTCAAAGGCATGATCTTTGGCTTTGCTCTTCTCATTTGCTCCTGAAGGTTTTTCCCATTTATTAGTATTCCAGCAAAGGCGTACTATCCGCTTTGGAAGGTTTTTTCATTTATTTCAGTAAGTGTGGCTACTTCCAGATAGTTAAGCTGGTAGGTTCTAAAAAATTCAAGTGTAATATCTACCAGTTCATCCCACCCTCGCGCATCACCAATAGTTAGCATTTGTGAGCGCGCAGGATCACAAAATTCACCCATATATTTATCAAAAATATATTCCATTGATAGATCAATTGCACCAGAGTTGGAACGTTGACAGTCAAGCTTATATTCCAAAAGCGCTTCTTGTTTCCCCTTGCTGAGCCTACTTCCTACACCAATTGTAAAGAATACTTTTTGGTTGTCAACGCCTGGGAGTAATATTTTAGCCCAAGTATATGACCTGAAGTATCCAGAAGTCTGCCATTGATCTTTAGTGTTTATTATGTATCCTTTATCCTTAAGTAAACTTGCCCAATACCTAGTTTTGGCATAAACACTTGAACTTCTTAGATCGTTCCCTATTTTCTGATGTTCAGGGTTACTATTTTTATAAGGCTGTTTCTTTAGTGTTGCGAAGAATCAAGTTCTTTCTGGGTGAAGTATTCCATTTTTAGAGCACCGTTTTTTAGATTTTAAATCTAAGAATAACATCGCATAATAATGGTCCTATATATTAGCTAATTTCTATCATGACGAGTCTCGCACATAACATGTTAGTACAAGACCTAAACAATTGACGCAGGGCATTTTACCTTCACAATTTTACACCACACATTATTCCAGGTTGTTCATCTTGGGATATCGATTTTACTTCAGTAAAAACCTTGCGCTTATTCTGGAAACCAACCTATCATATGGTTTGAAATTGAAAGCTTCATTAAACCCACAATGCAGTCGCGTGACCTAAACTACATTTTGTAATTGTTTCAACACCCCTAACGTAATCATTTAGTGACATTTATGTATTCCTTTTAAGAATAAAAAATATTAAATTGCACTAACCAACCTATTTTTTATGAAAAAAACCTACAATTGCGTCATTGTTGACGACGATCGGTCGGCTATTGCCATCCTCACCGACCACATCGGGGAATTCCCGAACCTGCAAGTACACAAAACCTTTACCAAACCCCTTCACGCCCTGAGCGAACTCAGCCAGGCCCAAGACATCGACCTGATCTTCCTCGACATTGACATGCCAGGGCTCTCCGGCATCCAGCTTGCCGAAAACCTGCAGACCCAATCACCCAACATCATTTTCACCACAGCACATGACGGATACGCCCTTAAAGCCTTCGACGTACGGGCACGCGATTTCCTGCTCAAGCCCATCGAACTCGAAACTTTTGCCAAAGTAGTCAACAGGGTATTAAAAGAATGTTTTGTGGAGAAAATCAGAAAATCCGGTTATGAAGACCTGGCATTTTTCAGACCCGGGGAGCGCGGAAGAATTGATAAAATAGATTTATCCAGTATCACCCACATCAGGGCAGCGGGTAACTATGTAGACGTTTTCACCGAAAGCGAGCGACATAACAGCTACATGACCATCAGCGAACTGACCGACATGCTCTGCGTGAATGATCAGTTTTTCAGGGTACATAAATCCTATCTGATAAACGGTTCCTACGTAACGCGTATTGTAGGGAACGTCGTTTATCTTGGGAAGCATCCCATTCCGATGAGCAAACCCTATGACAGCAGATTCCGGGATTTGATTGCCCAAAAAATCTGGGTCTCCAGGAGAATCTAGCTCTTTTTCGGAGACGGCTGAGCGCCAGGGTTCACCCCGGTACCGGTAACAATAATGGTGATACTGGTTTCGGTCGGGTCAGTACTCATCCCTTTTTTCTGGTCTCTGGAGCGGTAAACAAATACTGTTTTTTTGCTCAATCTTTGGTGGCTGTTGTGTTTCATATGGGAAACTTAGCCCCCTAAAAAACCATTCAAGAACTTATTACGCAAGGCTTATGCTGACTTACGCAAGAACAATATACAACTTAAAGAATAATCTCAAAAATGTCGCTTTTCATGCCGCATGCTGGAGCATTTATATGACCTATGAGTCCCTGTCCATCGCATTTGCGACAGGCACATTCAGTAAAATTATCTTTTACCTTCTGCATTACGCGGTCAACATCCTGCTCTTTTATGCACACGCCAAGATTGTTCTTCCAGCAGCACTCAAGCACAGAAAACACCTACTGTGGAAACTGCCCTTGTTTATAGTCCTTGAAATCGCGGTATTCATCGCCTGTAAATACTGTTCAGATCTGGCCATCTCCTATATCCTCCCCGAAATGCAAAGCGGAAAAGCATTGTTAGATGAGCGGTTTATCTATGGAGGCATCTGGCGCAGCATTTATTTTATCCTCCTCTCCTCCGGTTATTATTCCCTTATCAATTATCTAAAAGAGCGCGATAGGAGAGAATTATCGGAAAAGAACATCTTTATCGGGCAGCTAAAAGCCAAACAAACACAGATAGAACTGCACCATACCAAAAATGCATTTCTCCGTGCCCAGATCAACCCGCATTTCCTTTTCAACACCATTAGTTTCATCTACAGCAAGATCCATAAAAGCGATCCCACAGCTGGCAAAGCACTCGCGCTGCTATCCAGGATCATAAGATCTGCCCTGCGCAGCGGCAACGAACCATCACTGGTCAAAATCTCAGATGAGATGGAGCAGATCAAAAACCTCATTGCCTTATGGGAAATGCGCCAGGAGGGCGGGCCAACAGTATTCCTTTTAAAAATAGAACCGCAGCTCGAACAGCAAAAGTTCATACCACTGGTCTTACTCACGCTGGCAGAAAACATGTTCAAGCATGGAAACCTCAGTCACCCGGACTATCCCGCAACGCTGAATATCCAAAGAGACGAGACCTGCCTCTACATTCAAACCCGTAACCTGGTCAACACAGGACTGAATGACAGCGGAGACCATACCGGACTGCAAAACATCAGGAAGCGCTTGCTGCTGAGCTACGGACCACAGGCCCAAATCCAGCATTATGCACTTGGAAATCAATATATCGTGAAGATAAGAACACCACTTGAGCCTCTACCCGCAGAGAATGCGTTCCCAAACCAAAATATCGGTCCACAATAAATGAAATAAAAAATCAACTATATTCTGATTATGACAAGGCTACGAAACAACCTCTCAACATGCTATTTAACTATTGGCTTAATTAGTTTTCGCTCGGGAATATAGCTGTATGAATTAAAAAAACGCACCAAGCCATCGAAGGCAATTTTTACTTTGTCAACAATACGACCGGCCAAATGAGATTTCGTGCCGTATTTGAAAAATATAATTTTCACTGAATGCACGCAGTACCTTATAAAGCAAGCACTATGATTGCTATCTTTCACAAAATCGATGACTAGACCGAGCCTTTCCTCGCTTAAGCCACCCCTTTTGAGGAAAGGATTGGTTAGGGAAAGCGTCAAAATTAATCTACCGCCATTTAAGAAATACTATTATTGTTCAGCTTGCGTGTGCTTATAATGTTTAAAATAATCCAATAGACTAACCCATTGAATACTAAAAACAAAATTAGTTTCATGAAGTAGCCTAAAATTAACGGATAAAGTAAGAATGAAAAATCAAAAGCCATATAATCTCTATGGAGGCTCGTAATTATTATTGTTAACCTTTCTACCTCAAGTATCCATAACAAAAGAAATCCTATAATTAATCTTAAGTACCTTTTTTACCTAAATGCTTTAATCCAAAGTGTTTGAGTAACTAGAAATAGGATCAGAAGTTGAAACCAAAATGTAAAGGCATAGGAACCAAACATCTCATTTTCACTAGTAAACATGTAACTATCCGTACCAAAATAACCTTCCAAGAACCAAATAATAATAAAAGTCATTGTATATAGAATTCCTGCGATCCTTGTTATTCAAGTAACCACAATGTCCATTTCTTTAAACAATCGCTGTATAAAAAGAAATAGCACACACTCCAAAATCCAAAGCCAAATAACTGGATAATTGAGAGCTTTTCATAAAAAGTTAATAGCATGATTATTATTCTTATATATTAATTTAGATTTCAATTATAATAAAAAAGAGCCATAAACTTTTATGATCCATATCTATTGGATCCCTTTCTAAATAGTATACACCAACCATACCATAAGAGCAAATGCAGTAAGAGCCATGACCAAGTTAACTGGGTTTCTCCATTGAGCCTTAACCTATGCACAAACAAATGATCGATAACTTCAACAAATTCACTCTGGAGGATTGCTTTCCTCAGGAACTTATCTGTCTTATCAATCAATTCTTTATCCGTATTTATTTTTATTAATTTTATAGTACAAAATTAGCACGGATGTCGATTTGAAAATCAACCCATACTGCTTAAGTGATATCCAAATGTGTGGCCATAACCGACTTTAAGCAACAGCCAGGGAACTCTATCTAATTTCATCATACGCAGCGCCTGTTAAGGCACCATTATGATTCTTCCAAATTTACCCGACTTTTCCGCTTCCCGGTGTGCACTTTCGGCATCAGCAAGCTTGAAAACCTTATGGATCGGAACTTTGATTTTACCCTCAGCAACCAATCGAAGGGATTTTTCCAGCAAATCCGCAACAAACTTTTCCTGCATCACCGCACCGAGCAAACATCCGATCACAGTAAGCCTGTGTGAAAGGATATAAAGCGGATCAATATAATTTCCTGTACCGGCACGTCCGGCGATCAATATCACTTTGCCACCATTTTTTACTGCCTTGATTCCGTCGATCAAAACCCCTAAGCCTACCGTATCTATAAATACATCTACCCCACTTTTATCTATATTGCTGACCTGTTCATGAATCGCCATTTCACCACTTACAATTGTCTTCCAGACTCCTAATTGTTTTAATGAATCTAGTGTATCAGCACTTCTCCCTGTGGCAATCGTTTCAATTCCCTGATGAGTCAAAAGCTGAACGACCGCATTGCCTACCCCACCAGTCGCACCACTGACTAAAACACGCTGCCCTGATTTTATATCACTCAAATGAATGGCCAGCGCAGCAGTTCCAACCCCAATGAATGAAGCAATGGCCAGCTGTGCGTTCATTCCCTCCGGGATCAGATAAGTTGCGGAAGCATCCACAGCCCGCAGTGCTGCATGTGACCCTGACCAGCTAAAAGTGATTACTTTTTGCCCCAATTTAAAACTGCTCACATTGGCTCCAAGACCAATGATCTCCCCGGCTGCCGCATAACCCACAATATAGTTTTCAGTTGGAGGCGAGGAAAGCAGGCGATTGGTCAGGTCCCCGCCTTCAATGCTGATGGCCTCAACTTTAATAAGTACCTGGTTTTGATCCGCAATCGGATCCGCCACGTCGATATAGGCAAACACTTCCGGCCCACCATTCTTCGAATATACTGCTGCTTTCATTTTTTTTATTTTTTTAAATATGCACCCTACCTTAATATTCTGGAAATATCCATCCAAAGGATTATAAAAGAGAACAAAATTTCCAGCCAGTCTGCGTTTTTTAATTTCACATTTTACAATAAATACAGAATTTTAGCTTAGTTAAGTTTTTCTATTTCTACATCCGACATAATTGATCACATTGAGAAATATTTAAAGACATCTTATCATCAATTAGTGCTCTGAACTTTAAAAAAGTTGAACACTTTCCAAATAAACGCTAATTGATTTCGATTCCTGAAACTTTAACATTCTTTTCCATAATATTTAAGATTTAATTATGGTGCGCAAAAATTTTCAGGTTTTGTGCCAAAGCGAAAGGAGGAACGCAATAGATGGATTCAAAATGGAAAGGCCACAGGAGGGTTTATGCCGGGAATTCCTTTGCGTGCCGCAGCTGAACCTTAAATTCGTGGCAGAATTGGATTGATCAACTCTCCTAACCCTATCCAGCCAAGCCCTCCTGAAAACCATCACCATCGCCAGTATCCCAAAGCCATTTCCTACCCAGGGCGTAACGGCTATCCCATAATGACTGATGAACCAACCACCAGTTGCCGTACCGAGCGAAATCCCAAGATTTCCAAATGAAGTCTGCAGACTGTTCGCAAATTCCTTAGCATTCTGCGCCGCAGATATCATTTACCCACGCCAATCAAAAAAAGGTCCATACATCACGTCCCAAAAGCCGACCACCGGCGCAATACTAAAAAATGAACCACTAAAATACTGGAATGCAAACGGCACCAGAAAAGGACTTGCAAGAAAAAACAGCATCGCGCTGAACATATGTTTTCTTAATAAACGGCCCACCAGAAAGTTAGAAATCACCCCCATCACACCAAACAACAGTAGCATGTAGCTGATCTGTGGAGCAGCTAAGCCCATCGCTTTGGAAAGATAATCCGCGAAATAACTATAAGAACAAAACCAGGCCGGGATCAAAAATAAGTTCAGTCCAGTTCCCGCAAGAAATCTTGGCCTCCGGAGTATACTCAACTGGCTTTTAAAAGACTTTACTTCCGTGTTCAGCATTGCAGGCAGTCCTTTACAAATGATTATTAAAGTCAACAAAATCACTACAGCCTGAATCATGTAACTGAACTGCCAGGCATAAATACTGGCTATAAAGGTAGTAAAGGGAATTAGTGTCACCTGCGCCAGCGCGAAACCACCTATGATTCTAAACGCAAATGTTAATACTTAAATTTTGGATATGCCTATTGTTATTAATACCTATTGCAGCCGCGATCCGATAGGTAGCCACATGTGGAAAAAGGTTCGATTCTATGATATTGCGTACAATATGGAAGCCTGTCCAGGATACCACTTAGAGTTACTTTGCGGCAGTGACATTAAAGATAAAAAATCAGATTATATATTAAAACTTTTGAATATGACGCAGCTATTATCTTTACTCAGGCGACAAGCCATTAATTTAGTAGCTGGATTAACTTGTTACAATAAACCTATACAAATCAATCACGTTTCAGCAGTTGACACTTATCAGTATCTAAGAATATTTCAATGAAAGCAATAGGATTTAGAAAATCATTACCAATTAGCGAAGAAGAAAGCTTTATCTCCTTCGAAACAGAAAAACCTGAAGCCAAAGGCAGAAACCTGCTGGTTAAAATCATCGCAATCAGCGTCAATCCGGTAGATTATAAAGTCCGGCAGAGCAGCGCAAAAGATAAGGTACTTGAGCAAACCAAAATAATTGGCTGGGATGCGGTAGGTATTGTTGAAGACACTGGAAGTGAGGTTACTTTATTCGAAAAGGGAGACCAGGTGTATTATGCAGGTGATATCACCAAAAGCGGCAGTAATGCAGAATATCAGCTGGTGGATGAGCGCATTGCGGGGAGAAAACCCCGGAACCTTTCCTGGGCAGAAGCCGCCGCCATGCCCCTAACCCTTCTCACGGTCTGGGAGCTATTTTTTGACCGGATCCGGATCAATGAAAGTGACAGCGGCAGATCATTGCTTATCATCGGTGGCGCGGGCGGTGTTGGATCTATTGCCATTCAAATCGCGAAGCGGATAGCCGGATTAACCGTCATCGCTACCGCCTCCCGTACAGAAAGTGCAGAATGGTGTAAGCAACAGGGCGCAGATTTTGTAGTGAATCATCAGAACCTTGTTGAGGAAGTTCAACAGGCCGGTTTTCAACAGGTAGATTTTATAGTTGACTTCGTGGACGTCAATATGTATTGGGATGCCATGGTCACCCTCATCAAGCCACAAGGTCAGATCGGATCGATCAGCGACCCGGTTGAAAGTGTAAATTTAAGGGCGTTAAAAGGAAAAAGCGTCAGCTTTCACTGGGAGCTGATGTTTACCAGATCAATGTTTCAGACAGAAGACATGAGCCGTCAGCACCACATTTTGAAACAAGCTGCGGCCCTTTTTGAAAGTGGAACAATCACCTCTACAATCAATCAGTGCCTATCTGGATTTAGCACAGAGAATCTGAAACGGGCCCACGGGTTGCTGGAAAGTGGTAAGTCCATCGGTAAAATAGTCATAGAATATTAATGCGTCCAGCCGGATACTTTTGAAATTGCAACCTGAGTCATTTGGGCCGCTATCCTGTCTGGAATCCCGATTAGCTTCTCTTAACAGTTGAGCTGATTTGGATTCCAATATATACGAATAAGGCTCTGGGTATGAATCGCGTATTCGACTATTCATGCACCAGAACAATTTTCCCGATATGTTCGCTGGACTCCATCAGTTCATGCGCCTGGATAACATCCTCAAAACTAAAAGTTTTGTAAATAAGCGGTTTCAGTTGACCAGTATCCAATAATGGCCATACCCGCTGCTCAATTTCTTTTGCCAGCTGTTTTTTGAATGTATATTCCCTTCCCCGGAGTGTACTTCCGGTAATGGTTAACCGCTTTTTCATCACTTCGGCAATACTGATTTGCGGGGAATTTCCTTCCATCGCATTGATATAAACCAGACGACCCTCCGGACGCATTATGGCAATGTTGCGCGGCAAATAACTTCCTCCTATCATATCCAGCACCACATCGACGCCTTCCAGAGCGAGTAGCTCCTGAAAGTCCTGAGTTTTATAATTAATTGCAATGTCTGCACCGAGTGAAATACAGGCTTTTGCTTTTTCATCGGAACCTACCGTTACAAAGACTTTTGCCCCGAATGCTTTGGCTAGCTGAATAGCCGTAATGCCAATACCGCTGCTGCCGCCGTGAACTAAAAAATGTTCACCTTTTTTCAATGCGCCCCTTTGAAAAACATTTGACCATACCGTAAAAATGGCCTCAGGCAAGCTGGCGGCCTCTGCAAAGGATAAATGCACGGGAATGGATAAACATTGTCCTTCCTCTACCACCACCTGTTCTGCATATCCCCCTCCGGCAAGCAATGCACATACTTTATCTCCTAACTTCCACTGGCTTACGTTTTTGCCGCATTCAATGACTACACCAGCGACTTCAAGTCCGGGGATTTCTTCAGGAACGCCTGCTGGCGGCGGATATTTCCCCTGTCGCTGCGCAATATCTGCCCGGTTCAGGCCGGAGGCTTTGACCGCAATTCTCACCTGCTGATCTGAGAGAAAGGGATCAGGATAATCTACCAACTTTAAGACACCTGGGCCGCCGGGGCGAGTGATCTGAACTGCTTTCATGATATGGTTTTTTTAAGGTTAAATTCATTTTTATGATACGGACAATTCGCATACCAATAAAACCAAAATAATAAATGCGCTAAACATAAATCTTTTTGCGGCAGGTAATGTTCTTCCATTACATCTTAAATGAAAATATGGAAAATAGAAAAAAATTTGCACTCATCACCGGTGCCACCAGCGGAATCGGACTGGAACTGGCTAAACTGTTCGCCCGGGATCAATCCAATCTGATCCTTGTGGCCCGCGACGAACAGAACCTCAATGCTACTGCGGAAATGCTGAGAGCGGAAGGAGTAGAAGTAGTGACCATCAGCACCGATTTGTTCATAGCCGGAAATGCACAGGAGGTATACCATCAGGTCAGTGCATTAGCCCTGCAGGTAGAAGTTTTAGTAAATGATGCCGGCCAGGGCGTGTATGGTAAATTCACAGACAACGAACTGGAACGGGAACTGGACATCATCCAGCTGAACATCTCTTCAATGGTTACCTTAACCAAGCTCTTTCTCAAAGATATGGTGAGCCGGGGATCAGGTAGAATACTTAATGTTGCCTCTGTAGCAGGAAAAGCTCCGGGGCCCTATCAAGCGGTATATCACGGCACAAAGGCCTTTGTGCATTCTTTCAACGAGGCCATCCGCAACGAGTTGAAAGACACAGGGGTAAGCGTTACTTCACTTTTGCCAGGAGCCACAGACACGGACTTCTTCAACAAAGCAGATATGCTGGAATCAAAAATCGTTCAGCAGGGAGACCTAGCAGATCCGGCAGTTGTTGCAAAAGACGGTTATGAAGCTTTGCTGGCCGGAAAAGATATGGTGGTCTCAGGCTTTAAAAATAAGGTGCAGGTGGCTTTGGGAAATGTTACGCCGGATAGCATGCAGGCTGCCCAAATGGAAAAAGTGCAGGAGCCGGCAGATAACAAAAAGAAACCATAATGAAAACAGCATAATCCTGTTAACTGATATGGCAGAAAAAAGCAATAAAAAAATGATTATCGTTCGCGGCGCAAGGGAGCACAACTTAAAAGATCTAAGTCTGGAAATCCCAAGGGATAAACTGGTCGTTTTTACCGGGGTTTCCGGATCAGGAAAGTCCTCGCTGGCTTTCGGAACGTTATATGCCGAAGCCCAGCGACGTTATCTTGAATCCGTTTCGCCCTATGCCCGGCGGCTTTTTAACCAGATGAGTGTACCCGAAGTGGATTCTATCGAAGGACTGCCGCCGGCAGTAGCGCTTCAGCAGCAGCGGGGCGGCGCCAGCACTCGATCCTCAGTAGGCAGTGTCACCACCCTTTCCAACCTGTTGCGCATGCTCTATTCACGGGCAGGAGACTACCCCGAGAATCAATCCATCATATATGCGGAAGGATTTTCACCCAACACCCCCCAGGGTGCATGCACAGTATGCCACGGATTGGGCAGTGTTTTTGAAATCAACGAGCAAACCATGGTTCCTGATCCGCGATTGAGCATTCGTGAAGGTGCCATTGCCTCCTGGCCCAAAGCATGGCAAGGACAAAACCAGCGGGATATTCTCGTTTCCATGGGCTATAATGTTGATGTCCCATGGAAAGACTTACCAAAACACGATCGTGAGTGGATACTCTTTACTGAAGATACGCCAACAGTCCCGGTATATCCTGGCTTTACGCCCAAGGAAACCGCAAAAGCGATCCGGGATAAAAAAACGCCCGACTATATGGGCACCTTCATCGGCGCCAAACCCTATATACTCAAAACGTTTTCTTCCAGTCAGTCCGAACTGATGAAAAATAGGGTCAGACAATATATGATCAGTGCTATCTGCCCACTATGTGAGGGTAAACGTCTCAACAAAGCATCCCTTTCGGTTAAATTCGTGGGAAAAGATATCGCCGAGCTGTCCCGTATGCCGCTTTCAGCTCTGGCAAGAATTTTTAACCATCATGCCGGACTAGCAGCGAAAAACGAAAAACAGATTGTTACTCAACGTATTTCCACCGACATCAGCTCAAGGTTATCAGTGATGCTTGAATTGGGTTTAGGCTATCTTACCCTGGAACGAAGCACTCCAACACTTTCACCAGGGGAACTGCAACGGTTAAGGCTCGCGACACAGGTACACTCGAATCTTTTTGGTGTAGTTTACGTTCTCGATGAGCCATCGGCGGGACTACATCCAGCAGATACACGTGCATTGCTTAACATACTGGATAAACTGAAAAAAGCTGGAAACAGCATCTTTGTCGTTGAGCATGAGATCGAAGTGATCCGTCATGCAGACTGGATCATTGATGTCGGACCTGGAGCCGGCTCTGACGGTGGCCAGATTATATATAACGGCGTACCTGAAGGATTACAAAAAGCGACTAAGTCCCTGACCGCTGATTTTCTTTTCGATAATACTCCACGTATTCCAGTTGAACCCAGGAAACCTGTATCGAAACTTTGCCTGAGCGGAGTAACCCGTCATAACATCAAAAGTCTGGATATTGATTTTCCATTGGGTGTGATGACCTGTGTCACCGGGATTTCCGGTTCCGGGAAAAGCAGCCTGGTCAGTCAGGTACTGGTGGAGCTGGTGGCCAATGGCCTTGGACAGCAGGTCGAGATTGATACCGAGCTTACAAAAGATTTTCCGCTTGTCGAAATACCCCTCCCTGTACAGGGAAAAATCACTTCCGGGATTGAAAAAATTTCCCGCTTGATTGTTGTTGACCAGAAACCCATTGGAAGGACGCCCAGATCTAATCTGGCAACCTACACCGGACTATTTGATCTGGTCCGAAAACGTTTCGCCAGTACTCCTCTCGCCAGAAAAAGAAAATATGATGCCGGACGGTTTTCATTCAATGTAGCCAAAGGCCGTTGTCCACACTGCCAGGGCGAAGGCTATATTATGGTTGAACTGCTCTTCCTGCCAAGCGTGTATACCCCGTGCCCAACCTGTGAGGGCACCAGATATAATCCCGATACCCTGGAAGTGACCTTTAGAGAGAAGACCATTGCCGAGGTATTGGAAATGACTGTAGACGAAGCCTTTAATTTTTTTGGTGACGACCCTGGGATTTACCGTTCCCTTAGATTGCTTGGGGATGTAGGTTTAGGCTATATCAAACTCGGACAATCTGCTACAGCTTTATCGGGCGGCGAGGCACAGCGCATCAAACTGGCCACCGAACTTCAAAAAAGCCAGAAAAGCTCCGCACTTTATGTCCTAGATGAACCTACAACTGGCCTGCACCCATCCGATGTCGAGAAGTTGCTCATCCAGCTAAACCATCTTGTTGATTCCGGAAACACAGTTATAGTTGTAGAGCACGATATGCAAGTGATCGCGCAAAGCGACTGGATAATCGATATTGGTCCAGGAGCAGGTGATCAGGGCGGGAATATCGTATATTCCGGAATCGCCCACGGCCTTACCAGGATCAAGGGAAGCAAGACCGCACCCTTTCTCAAACATTATCTAGCATCGATTCAAAGCGCAGAAAAGTTGGTTTGATTATCTCCTCAAAACAATGTCGTTTCAAATGTTTAAAAGAATATGGAAAAAATGAAGAAATGTAGTGATCACCGGTGCTTCGAGTGGTAGCGGCAGAGCTGCCGCTCTGAAATTTGCAAAAAACGGTGATGATTTGGTCATCGTCGCCCGCCACTCAAAGGCGCTGAAAGAACTGGCTGAAGAATGCAGGGCTTTTGGTGGTGCTTGTAAAAGCCATATCAACCGACGTTCCCAGTTACCACGAAGTAATCAATCTGGCCGGAAGTGCTGCTGAAGAGAACCGGGATATCGACGTATGGAATAATAACACGGATGTGCTTCCCATCGGAGCATTTGACCTTACTCCCATCGAAATCAGCGAACAAGTAATCAAATCTGATCGGATATATGAATGCTGCGCATGCTGTCCTTTCATTCTTCAAATCACAAGGCCATGGCATTCTGATCAATAACATCCCCATTGGGCGGCTTTCTAGCTGTTCCTTATGGCCCAGGCTATTCCGCTGCCAAGTTTGGCCTCCGGGGATTCTCAGCGGCATTGAAATCAGCATTAAAATCTTATTCCCGTATACCTATATGCGATGCATTTCCGGGATTTCTTGACACTCCGGGTATACAGCATGCGGCTAATTACACAGGGAAAGCATTGAAACCCGGGCCAATCGTTTATGATCCATTCCAACTCGGGAATGCGGTCTATGAGTTATCACTTCATAACCGGTCAGAAAAAATGGTGGGAAGCTTTTCAATCCTGATGCGTATGTCCTATGGTCTGCTTCCTTCGCCAACCAGGGGAATTGAATCGGCAGTAATTAATGCCCACCTGAAGCAAGCAAAAAACATCACCCCTACCTACGGAAATGGTGGCAACAACGTGGATTACAGGCATTCCATCCATGATGGATGAGGAATCCCAGGAAAGTCCAAAGCACATCGCCCCCACGTAGCCATAGAAAAAAAATAAATAAATATTATATTGCAGCATTAACTACTTTTTGATCGCTAATATCGCATCAATCAATAAATGGATAATAGAACCTATATTATGGATAATAAAACACTCCATTGCATCATTGTAGATGATCAGCGCTTCGCCATCGAAAACCTACAGGAGGAAATAGCCAAATTTCCCCAAATAAAAATCCGGGCCACTTTTTTAGACCCCCTCGCTGCTATGGAATACCTGCTCACTCAAGAAGATATTGACATTCTGTTTTCTGACATTGACATGCCCAGACTATCGGGAATCCAACTGGCGGAGAAAGTACGGAAATACGTTAGGCATCTGGTATTTGTGACCTCACACTTAAAGTTTGAGCTGGAGCCGGATAACGTCGGTGACTGGCATTATTTGCACAAACCCATAAGATCGCGACATCTGGAGAGGATCGTTGATGACATCCAGTCGGCAAACAAAAGCTAAATCTTTTCTTTGGTCACTTATTTTCTGCCATAATTTACGATGGGCTAAATCACAAGTGATAGAAACCATGAAAGTTAAAAGAATGAAGAGTAGTCCGGGCGTTAGCAGCCCTTATTTGTAGAGATACTTCACAACGAATGGCTCCACCAGAACACCCATCGGGGATTCATTACCATATCTAAAAAAACCTTTCAGTATTGTTCGTACACATCCTTTGCCACTTATCAGGGGTTTTTGGTCCGTAAATAAATCCCTAAATCTGTTACAAATTTGAAGTCTATCTTTGCCAGTCGAATATTTTTCAATTTTTTACCTGCCAGAAACTCCATGAGAAATCTCTCAGTGGTATAGTAATTTTTTATGGTGCCCAGAGCTAAAAGTTTACCGGGCTGATCGAAATGGTATTTGATTATATCTTTTAACGTATTACCCTGATTCTCTCCCTGAAGTTTTTGCACTATCTTATCTGCAGTGATCAATTCTTTCTGAAATCTCAACTCACCGTAGGCTGTACTGATCTCATTCGCTATCTGTCTCATACGGTCCCTACGGATGAGGTTTCAATACTGCTTCGTTTCAACTTTTGTGCTTTTTGATCCCATTCGGGAAGCTACACAAATTTCTTAATTGAAAAATCGATACCTTTACCATCTACAGTAATTCTCACATACATTGGAACTCTTACAAAATCCGCCCTATTGCTTCTAACAAAGAAATTGACGCTGAAACTGTGCTTTGATTTCATAGAATTTTCTCCTTTAATTATGGCCAAATTCTGCACCAAAACAGATAAATTGTACAACATGACTCAACCAGTTTCATCCTTAAAAAAATATTCCTAAAAAACAGTTTTGTTAACAAGACAATGTTATGAAGAAAAATTTGGTACAGGATTTGGCCACGAATTATTTATATTTCATTGCACCAAACTGCCCGATTATAAAAAATAAAACTCCGTAAATTCATCATTTAGAGGTTTTTTGATACATTAAGTAGCTGCTAGCGTTCTTTGTTTGAAGTGTGGATTGAAAACAGTGTTTGTCCATGAATAAGATGGAGAAAATAAATATAAAATAAGGAAAAGCTACTCCATGCATTTTTAAATATTTTTTTAATTACAGTGACCAACACTAAATTTAGATCGCCCCGGTAATGTAGCCCCATCGAAAGTAAACGTCTCGTAGCTTATTTGCAGTACGAAGCCTCAAAGCGTCCTTTAAAATCAATATTTTGTTCCGCCCATTTCACATTAACCTGACCACTCACCTTATCCCCTGTTATGGAGCTGATGGTGATAATGGTTTGTTCTGAAGAGAACAATGCACCATTTTGACCGCTTGGGTCGCCCGGATCATTAACCAGGATATAAGTGTCATTGCCCGAAAAAGTGCCTGTTTTTTTTGGCACCGTCAGGCGTATTGAAAACTCACTCAATGGTGAGCTACAGGTTTTAGATCCATCTCCTGCCAGATATATAGAGAACAAGTCTTCAGAGCGGTAGTTGTTCATACTGAATTTGGTATAACGCTCGATTGTCACTTTTGCCGTAAAAGGCGATCCATAGAGGTTTCCTGTAACCACCGCCGGCATATTTAGTTCGGGTTGAGGTTGATCTTCCTTTTTCTTACAGCAGGTGAATATACAGATCAGTAAGATTAGACTAAAAAAACGTTTCAAGAGCTGATAAAAAGTCATTGTATTAGCGTTAAGTAAATTATGGAGAATTATTTTGATTAATCAAAACATCATTGGAAGAGCGTAATGTGTTAGGATTTCATCCTGACCGAGCCCAGGCAAACCTCACCTTCTTCGATTCCAGTAATCCATATATTTAAAAATTTAATCCGGTCCCTGGTCAGCGTTTCCAGGTATATTGATTCGCACATAGGTGCCACCGAACCATAGGTTCCACTATTGGGATATTTTGCTGCTAGTTCTGCATCACGAAGCTGTATCCAGAGCCGTTGTGCATTCCTGAGTTTTTTTATAAAAGTGGTTTTGCTTGAATAGCTTTTCAGGATCTTTTGATACACACCATTTAGTTCCGCATCTACCCTTTTAAAGTCGGAATAAGCCTTCATATTCATGGCAGTTTGTGACTGCGCAAACGCCGGAGCATTAAACAGCATAGCAATGAGGATAAAAGACAAGCGGAAAATTGGCGATTGGTAGAAATTTTTCACGGGATTGATTATCAATATTCCAAATCTAAACCATAGAAACATCCTTTTGTTTGAACAACTTTGTTTACCATGCCGGGAGAATGCCTAAATCGAAAAGGTTGGTAAAATTTAAACCTCGTAGCGTAAAGAAACTGTTACATGCTTTTTCTTATCCTCATTTGGGATCAAGCAGAAAGTTGGCGAGTTGAGAAGTTTATTTAATTTTGCTCAACATAATTATTTTGAACAGCTCAATATTATCTTTTATACTACCAGAAGGGTTAACCGAATACTTTGAACTTGATAAGTGCAAACTTTCTGAAGGCTCTTGTTATATTTATCTTTTAGAGAAAAACATTCATTCCGAAGAGTATTCAGGGAGAAATTGATTTCTAAAAGCTTTTTCGATGCAATTACCGCTCGTGATTTTCCTTTGCTTGGAAAACCTTGTTTTTTGAAGGTAAAGCGGCGCAAATGGCAAATCTCAATACAAAAAAGATTGTTTTCAGGGATTGAAAACCTAATTGCCGATGGCACCAAGATGACTACCGAGTTTGCATTTTCTAAAAGCTTATTGGATTTAAACCCAATAAGCTGTAAAACGCTAGGTCATTTCTGTGGTGTTGACGGCAAACGTCTTGAGGAAGAGTATGCTAGCCATCTGAGTGGATTTACCGTCTGGGATAAGTTGGAACGAACTGGGACTGGCCCGAACGCAATTTCTCAAGGGCTACTTGTTTCATAAACCATAGTTGAGCTGTTCTTCTCTCGTCATCATAAAATCTATCGAAATTTAGTAATTTAACTTATGCCACAGTTTATTTTACAGGCTCCACTGACCAACATAAAGCAGACATTCTTTGTTTGAACTACCTTGGGGTAATTTTCTATTGCTATTCGATGCCCATCAATCTAAATAAAGGCAACAAATCTTCCTTCGTTTTAAATCGTACAACATGCGTCTTATAGTTCTGAAGTTTGTTATCTGGGGCAATATAAGCTTCTCTGTGAGATTCTGAAGGAAGATATACTTCTATTTTATGTTGGATACTATAATGCTCACCATCTTTATCAAACCCCAGAATTGACAAGAATTCATTAGAAATTAATTTTTCCATAGGTTCAAATATAAATTAAATAGTTATCATCCTTGAACTACTAATTACCATTCCTATCAGCAGTTGTCCATGTAAATCCTTAGGATACGATAGTGTAGTTGATCTTCTAATAGATTGTTAATTATCAGCAAGAAATTGATTGCAATCCGTATCCGTTAGATAATACCCTTCAAGCAAAATTAACCGAAACCGTCACTCACCGAAAAATCAGCTCACGATTGGTAGTGTTTGATTTACCGTTGTCACCGTAAATAAACGAGATATGCCACTTAATAAACGTAAACCACTACCTGTCAAATGTTTGCTATTTGCAAGACAAATAGCCGTAGTTGAGAGGCTGCAGCAATCAGCCCTTAAAAATTACGGAGTTAAACTATGAAAATTTCAAAAAAATTGCAAATGTGTTATTCGTGATATTAGTCTCAATTGGAACAACGGAGATATTAAGCTTTGGGATCCTTTGTACGCATCACAAGATCGACAGAGAATTTTTCACACTTTGGAGACCGGATTTATCTCGGGTTGCGTAATATCAATTCCTACTGGTTTCATATTGAACCCCCAGATTAAAAACTGATTGATCGGTTTACTGTTGAGGATGTGAATTAATAAATTAATAAAATAATTAGTTAAGATATACTTTTATACACAAAAACTTGTAAGACATCAAAATGCCTGCTCTTTAGTATACCATAATCAAGAGATCGAGGAATAAATTAATCCATTACCTGCTCTGTTTAAAAAAGTTTCCAGAAACCTTAACGATGGTTTAATAGCATCTGGCATATATCCTTTAGCATGTAATGTTCCAGAAACAAGCTGAAGGGTAGTTGGTATTCCCGAATCTAGTAACATTTTTTGAAGTTTAGTGCACCTTTTTCCGGAACAACCTCATCATGCAAGTTGCCATAGAAATGGGCCCACTCTTTGAACTTACTGTGTTTAGCGGGGTAGCCTCTTTCAATAAATCCCTATCATTACCGATCAATTCATAAATACACCACCTTAAAAATGCATCATTTCTCCCCCCCTTGATTTATGTTAGCACTTGGAATATTTCCAAAATCCAAATCATCTTTCTTCTCTGCTGAATTTCCATCTGTTTCTGATATAAAGCCCTCCAAATCAATTATTCCCGACCAACTTATTGCCGGAATCCCGGCAGCCAAAGTTACCTCTACAGAAATATTCCTCCCTGCTGAACTCCCCTAGGCCGCTATTTTTGTACGGTCGAAACTATACTCAGATTGGCGAAGCCACTCAAGAGCGAAAAGCGTGTCTTGCTTCCCTGCCGGATACACACCATCTGGCGTCAAACGGTAATTGGGAACAAGAACCAGATAGCCTTCCTGAGCCAGTCTGGTAGCCAGATCTTCATCCTTAGCCTTATCGCCATGAAACCAACCCCCTGCGTGAATATTAATAATTCCCTCATCAAATTAGTTCCGCTATAAAGATCAAGGGCTAGATTATCCTTGTAGACAATGTTTCTAATGATCGTTATTTCATTTGCCATATATTATTTATATTATAGCTAAGCTAGCGATGTCTTCCTCAAATCAATCCAAAAACAATTTGTTGAATACCAGCGTTTTATGTAAAAAACACTTTTTCTTTATTAACGGAATGCGATAAATTTACGACCCCTAAACAAAGCTGTTAATTTTGAAGTTATTTATCGCTAGGTCGACATCAAAGGAAAAATATGAAGTCATACTTTATCGAAATATATCCACTTCCTAACGATTCGATATGTCTATTCGACGATCATTCCAAACAGCATTGATATATCTTTCGGAAATTTAGGATTTAAATCAGGATATAGCTGGATGACCTCATATTTTAATAGGAATAAAACAAGCAATTCTTCTTATCATTAAATCCATGTAAATGAAAAATCGGATAGCCGTCTTAATCACCCTCATGCTTGGAACAGCTATGGCTGCCCTAGACAGTAGCATTGTCAACGTTTCGCTACCTGTAATCCAGAAACAGTTCGGAGCAAGTATTAATGGGATAGAGTGGGTTATCCTGGGTTATATGATATCTTTTTGTCTTTTTATTCCTCTAACCAACTGGCTAAAAAACAGAATCGGATATTACAATCTTTTTATCGCAAGCGTTATCGTATTTACTACCGGTTCATTACTTTGCAGTTTATCTACCAATTTATCCTTTTTAATCGCTGCTCGGATATTTCAGGCAATTGGAGGCGGGGCAATCACGCCAACATCATTGGCCATTTTGACCGATAGTTTTCCAAAAGAGCAGCGGGGTTCTGCAATTGGCTGGTGGGGCATAGGCAATGTTATGGGGCCGGCGATTGGCCCAACATTGGGTGGTGTACTGACTTATTACTTCGAATGGCCATCAATATTCTACATTAATATTCCAATCGGAATTATTACTGTAATAATGAGCGTACTTTTTTTAGGATTTCTAAAAAAGCAACCTAAGCTCAAGCCTTCTTTCGATCTGGGCGGCTATGCATATTTCGGTATCTTCATCGTATTGTTGCAGTTAAGTCTGACTATGATTACCGATCCTGATGTAGCACCCTGGCAATATGGAGTTGGTCTGGCTGTTTCGCTCTTATCCTTAGTTTTATTTATCCGTTCATCCAAAAAAGATAATCCTCTGATTGATCTCACCGTTTTCAGGTCCGCAACATTCATAAATTGTTCAGTTATTATCCTGATTCGCTCTCTCGCGTTATATGGCGGATTATTTTTTCTTCCTTTTCTCTTACAGGGACTGATGGGCTATTCTGAAATTGAGACAGGTCTATTGTTGTTACCCAACGCATTGATGATGCTTTTATTGAGACCCTATGCCGGAAAACTTGCTGACAGAGGGGTGATCAGAAACCCCTCGGTAGTGGGCATCGTCATGATAGCAATTTCGATGGCTGAATTTGCTTTCATGAATTTAGACAGCCACATCGGGTTTATCATACTTGCAATGGCTATACGGGGCTTTGGCATGAGTTTATTGATTTCACCTGTTTCAACATCACTTTTAAATTCCATAAATGGTGGGCAAACGGCTACTGCAACATCAATAAACAGCCTTTTACAGCAAGTTGGAGGGTCTGTCGGAATCGCCATTAGCGGTATAATGCATACTTATATCAATAGATACTATTTACAAATGGGTAGAAATAGGGAAATTGCAGAGCATTTTGCATTGCAGGATGGATTCCTAATCTCTGCAGTCATCATTACATTCGCGATCATACCAGCGTTAAAATTACCGAATCAAAATAAAGTAGATAAGCTTACTGCGGTGAAGCTAACGAGCTTGAGGTAGCTTAGCTAGAATCATACACTATTTATAAAAAACTGATATTACTGTCGCCCAAGCTTTCAGAAAACAATGCAGTAGTCTCCTCCTATTCCGGCAAAAGAATTGAAATTCTCGAAGCCTTGGATATCCTCCTCTTCCATCTTCAAGGCATTGATGATCAATTCTTTACCCATCCTGATGCTCTTACCTCCACAAACTACAATTCCTGACACTTTACTGGACTTTATAATTGGTTGTTTTAAAAATAGGTCCATCACATTCTAACCCAGGTTTTGCAATGTTTATGTGAAATCTAATTTGAGCGGATACTAATTAGCGATATGATGTAAAGCTTCAAATTTTGTAACGCGCTGAAAAACACAAATACCATCACTTGTCGTGAAAGTATCTGATTTATTAAATTTTATCGGATAAAATTAGGTAAATTTAAAACAGTATTTATGTAGGGGAATCGCATCACAAAATGGCAAAATATCTTAATTAAAAAATGCTGTAAAAGCCTCAAAATATTAATAGAAGAAATTCATTATCGGCACAACATTGGGAAATAAACTATAGATCGCATTTTTATGAATATAATATGGAGCCAATGAACAATGAAAGTATAGCTAGTGGCTCTACTGTTACCATTGGACTCAAAAAATTCCATAATTGCCGTTTTTCAGATACAGAAGATATTCTTGCGATTGAGGAACCGCTAGAAATTAGATTAGGCTATGGTCCTTCAGGAAATCGCAAAGTTTCAAATGTTTCGGTAACCATGCGTACTCCAGGATCGGATGAAGAGTTGGCAACGGGCTTCCTGTTTACTGAAGGCATTATTTCAAACCGAGACCAGATCTCAAAGGTAGAACACCTGTTCATTGCCTGCAGAGAGGATAAACAAAATACCATTCTTGTAAATCTAACTGAAAATGCCATTCCGAAGTTACCGGAAATAGAGCGGTCTTTTTATACCACATCAAGTTGCGGAGTTTGCGGAAAAGGTTCTATCGAAGCCATAAGAACAGCTGGCCCGCCGAAAAAAGAAGATATTGGATTATTCCAAATAGATAGCGGAACGCTGATTGCACTGCCAGAGAAACTCAGGGCAGCGCAAAATGTATTTAGAAAGACAGGAGGCCTGCATGCCTGCGCCTTTTTTGATCGCGCTGGAGAACTATTGCTGGTACGGGAAGATGTTGGCAGGCACAACGCCCTTGATAAATTAATCGGTGCTGGATTAGAAAACAGATCAGTCCCAATGGATGATGGCATACTTTTGCTAAGTGGACGGGCAAGTTTCGAACTGATCCAAAAGGCGGTGATGGCAGGAATCAAAATCGTAGTAGCTGTAGGTGCACCCTCCAGTCTCGCGGTTGAGTTATCCAAAGAATTCAATATTACACTTATAGGATTTATGCGGGAAGATCGTTTTAACGTATACACTTCACCGGAGAGAATAATTTTTGAATAAAATGAAGATAAGAATCAAGGAACAATCAATTCGGTTTAGATTGACACAAAGCGATGTGAAAAATCTGGATGCACAGGGAGCGCTTGAAGAACATACAGATTTTCTTACCGGCAGATTTACCTATGCGATTGAACAGACCGAGGTTGAAAACCTATCTGCAACGTTTGAAAATGGAAGGATTACACTTCAAATTCCAAGAGAGATGATCAATGAGCTTGTATCGACAGATCAAGTGGGCTTTTCAGGAAATACAGGAACATTAAAGTTATTGATTGAAAAGGATTTCACCTGTCTTGACAGCACAATAGAGGATCAGAGTGATAATTATCCAAATCCGCTTTTAGCTTAAGTATCGTTATGGAAAATAAAAAAACAGATAGCGTACCTTCAGCGGAGAACCCGTATAAGCTTCTTAAGCTAAAGGTCGTCCCGGCAAAGAAATGGGCTGCCGGTATTCCTGCGGTATTGGCCGCTATGGCAGATCTGGTAGAAGAAGATATCCCTTTCCGCGGGATGCGGGCGCTACTGACCATGAACCAGAAAGGGGGCTTCGACTGTTCAAGCTGCGCCTGGCCGGATCCTGATGATGAACGTTCGGTAGTTGGAGAATATTGCGAGAATGGTGCAAAGGCGCTTGCAGAAGAGGCTACTACGAAAAAAGTTACTGCAAATTTCTTCGCCGCCAATTCGGTGTATGACCTTGCAAAACTCACCGATTTTGAGATCGGTAGAAAAGGGCGTCTTACCGAACCGATGTATCTTCCTAAAGGAGGAACACATTATGAGCCAATAAGCTGGGATGACGCATTTAAGAAGATCGCCACACACCTGAACGGGCTTAAATCTCCAGATGAGGCAGCGTTCTATACTTCTGGTAGAACAAGTAACGAGACTTCTTTCCTCTATCAACTTTTTGCAAAGGAATTCGGAACCAATAATATGCCCGACTGTTCGAATATGTGCCATGAAACCAGTGGAACTGCATTATCGGCAACCATCGGCATTGGAAAGGGAACGGTGAAACTGAGCGATCTTTACGACACTGATGTTATCGTAATCATTGGCCATAATCCCGGAACGAATGCCCCGCGGATGATGAGTGCGCTGGAAAAAGGAAAGGCAAATGGTGCAAAAATTATTGCCATTAACCCTCTGCCTGAGGCAGGACTTATGGGGTTTAGAAATCCACAGCACATCAATGGAGTTCTGGGAACTGGCGTACAGCTTGCAGATCTTTACCTTCCGGTAAAGATTAATGGAGACATGGCGCTGCTTAAAGCCATATCGCTTTTACTTCATCAAGCTGAAAAAGCAGAACCTGGAAAAGTCTTCGATCTGGACTTTGTTGAAACCAACACCGTGGGTTTTGCAGATTATATTTCGCAATTTGAGAATTATGATGTTGGCCAGCTTGCTGAATCGGCTGGAGTTTCTTTGGAGCATATCGAAGCTGCAGTAGAAATACTTAAATACAAAAAAAGAATAATTTTCTGCTGGGGAATGGGTCTTACCCAACAGCCCAACGGAGTAGAGATGCTCAAAGAGATCGTGAATATTGTTCTATTAAAAGGCAGCATAGGAAAGCCAGGTGCTGGATTGTGTCCGGTAAGAGGACATAGCAATGTTCAGGGCAACAGAACTATGCTCATCAACGAAAAGCCTACTGTAGCGCAATTGGATAGGATTAAAGATGTTTTCGGATTTGAACCACCAAGAAATCATGGTTTTGATGTTGTAAATGCGATCCATGCGATGCACGATGGAAGGCTTAGGGTATTCTTTGGCATGGGTGGAAACTTTATTTCCGCAACACCAGATACCTCTTACACAGCAGCGGGGATGAGAAAGCTTGACCTGAGCGTGCATGTCTCCATCAAAATGAATCGCAGCCATTTGGTACATGGAAAAGAAGCCCTCATCCTTCCTACCCTTTCCAGAAGCGATAAGGATATGGTGAATGGGGAGGCCCAGTTTATCACTACAGAAAACTCGATGGGCGTTATTCAGTCATCGAAAGGGATACTTAATCCAGTATCCGATAAGCTTATCAATGAGACACAGATTGTGTGCAGAATGGCGAAGGCCACACTTGGTAAAAGATCAGTGGTGGATTGGGACAAATACCATAATAGCTACGACGAGGTTAGGGATATTATCGAAAAATGTATCCCTGGGTTTGAAAATTATAACCAGAGAGTAAGGGAAAAGGGTGGTTTTTATTTACCAAATGCTGCCAGAGAGGGCAAATTCCTTACTGAAAAATATATCGATAAAGCTCCTTTTACAATCAGCTCAGTTCCAAACAATCAGCTTGAGGATGGAGAATACCTGATGGCAACGACCCGAACCCACGACCAGTTTAACACCGTAATTTATGGCTTGGAAGATCGTTATCGTGGGATAAAGAACGAACGCAGGGTCATTTTTATGAATGAAGAGGATATCCAAAAGGCAGGCTTTAAAAATGGCGATAAGGTAGATCTCTACAATTACGACGACGGCATAGAGCGAATTGCGCCTTTATTTGTAATCGTTTCCTACAGTATTCCCAGGGGCAACACGATAACCTATTTTCCGGAAACCAATGTATTGGTATCGGTTAACAATGTAGTTGGAGAAAGTAATATGCCAGCGTCAAAGTTCGTTCGGATAAAGATCAAAAAGCATATTCCAGTCATCAGCGAATAGTTATCCTATTGCCCTGCATTTGTAGGTTATTTTCCAAGCTGGCTTCGAAGAGCAAGTTGTCTCCCGTGGATAGCCAATGCCCGAGCATGCCCTAACTGCTGATCATTCCATATTTTTAGAGATGACTGAAGATCGTCTGTATCTTGTATAGCCATAGCTAAAGTAATGGCATCGCGATATGCCTTGGCCGAACCCGAAGCCGTATGAGGACGCACCAGATAAGCTGCATCGCCAAGTATTGCCACATTCCCCTGAAACATTTTCGGAACCTCCATATCCATTATCGCCTGTACAAATGGATTTTTTGTCTGGTTTACCCTTTTCCTTAGAATTTCCGGAAGCTCTGCCGCTGCCCCTGCTCTTAGCTCACTTAAATTTTCTTCACTCAGGTAACCAGCCGGGATGGAGAATTCATGTTGTCTCCTGTCCTTATCGGTCAGGATTTTCTGGAGCGCTGCCAATGATTTGTTTTGAAACCACACCCAATTTAACAGTCGTTTTCCCTCTTCAAGTTCACCTTCAGGACCGGGAATAGTATAGCAGAGCAGATGGGAATTTGCATAGGGATAGATAGAAAACTTATCTGAAAAGAAGGCGATCTCCTCATCGCTCAGCTCGCTTTCCGGAATAAGCCCCCTATAGGCGATGTAACCCGCATAATGCGGATGAATTCCTGAAAAAAGATACTCCCGAACTACGGAACTCACGCCGTCTGCTCCGATGAGGCGATCGGCCTGGATCGTCTCCCCGTTTTTAAACGTAGCCCAAACCTGTTCTTGTTCATCTCGAATACCTGCAAGCTCATAGCCCTGATGATATCTTGAGCTTGGAAATGCACTCCTCAACTGCTTCCATAAATAGTTCCAGGAGGTAAATACCGTATCATTGGGATAAATTAATGAAGGGTTCCCGTTATCATCCAAAACCTGGCGCTGAGCGGCAAGAACTCCAAAAACTTCCCTTGTTGAAACGCCGGCTTCTATCAGATATTCCATCATATCTGGCTGAATAACCAGCCCTGCTCCCCTATCTTTCAATCCTTTTGCTGAGCGTTCGTAAATTTCGACATCGAAGCCTCTTTCCAGAAGTGCAATTCCTGCACATAGTCCACCTATCGAGCCGCCTATAATGATTATTTTCATTTTCTTATTTTGCTTATTATTTAGACAAACGTTTTGTTAGCATTACATTTAAAATCGCTATTAAGGCCAATGCCCCCATAAACGATGTTGATAAGGGCCATCCTCCGGCTTGATATAATTGGATTGCGATGTAAGCTCCCAAAGCGCCACCGATGAAATAGCTGGTCATGTAAACAGTATTTATCCTACTGTTAGCCTTTTGATCGAGCGTGTAAATGATAGCTATATTTGTTACCTGGGTGGCCTGTACACCGATATCCAGCAGCATTACCGTAACCCATATGGCAGCGATCGATCCTGGAAAAAATTTAAGTAGTAATATACTGATTAGCGTTACAACCGTTGAAAAAAGCAATGATCTTGAATGAGAACCTTTGTCTGCCAGTTTGCCGAATACCGGAGCAATTAAAGCACCAGCCGCAGCCAGCAACCCAAATAAACCAATACTGGAGGCTGAATAATTAAATGCTGCCCCACTAAGATAGAAAGTCAAACTTACCCAAAACGCACTGAGCGTACCGAATGCTAACATTCCTGTTAGTGCAGTTCTCCTTAGTAGAGGAAACCTTCCCAATTGAGCAAAAGTCGATTTCAACAGGCCAGCGTAAGTACCGCTAAAGCGTTCTTGTGTTGAGGGAAAGTCTCGTTGCATTAATATTGCCGTGATCAGTACCATCACTGCAGAAATAATGTAAACGTATTGCCATCCAAGAATGCCGGTGATAAACCCGCTGTAAACCCTTGCTACTAGAATCCCGACCAAAATACCGGTAAAAATCTGTCCTACAATTTTTCCTCTATTCTCCTTTATCAGACTGGCAGCCATGGGCAAAATCACCTGGGCTACCACGGAAAACACGCCGATAAGAAGACTCCCTACATATAGAAAGGCTAAGCCGGGCGAAAAAGCCACTAATAAAAGAGAAATAATCAATCCGATTTGAAGGTATAATATCAAACGCTTACGTTCAATCATATCTCCTATCGGCGTTAACAGAAACAAGCCCAATCCATACCCGATCTGTGAGAGAACAGAAATGTGGCCAGCCTTTTCAATGCTGATGTGGAACTGCGTTGCCATCGCCTGTAATATCGGCTGGCTGTAATACACGTTGGCAACCGCAATACCTGCCGTGGCGGCCATAATTAATACCTGGGTTTTCGTTAGATTTGCCATTTTATGATGAGCTTTTTCTTTTGTAAATGTCTTTCAGTGACAATACAAATTTGGCAAGTCTTAACTTCTCTAACGATGAACTGGTTTAGGAAATCATCATGAACTGCTTCAAGATGAAATGTTGAAGTAGATTAACTTTTTGGCGAAACCCGTTTATTTCGAAGCTTTGAAAGGTATTCTGTGGTGATGCCAAGAAACGATGCCAGTGCATATTGGGGTACCCTATTTACGATTTCCGGATATCTTTCCTGAACGAATTCGAAACGCTGTTCAGCTGTTTTTGTCAGATTGAGGATGACACGGCGGGCCATGTGCGCAGCGGTATGCTCGGCAAGTACCCGGAAGAAAGACTCATAGAGATGCTTACGTTTTTTTAGTTCCTGCTCAGTTTCATAGTTAATCTGCAGCACTATGCTGTCTTCCAAAGCCATGACAAACATAGAGGCCGGCTGCTGAAAGATGTAGCTATTATAATCGGTGATCCACCAATCTTCAATCGCAAATTGTATGGTATGTTCCTGCCCCTCGTCACCAATTACGTAAGCCCTGAAACTGCCTTGCACAACATAGAATCTATTTTTTGCTGTAAATTCAGGCTGAACGATAAACTGCCTCTTTTTTACTCTGGTCAGCTTGAAATTCTGGCAAAAATCATCCGCTTCGCTATCGGTAAAAAAGTGTCGTTTTTGAATATGTGCCTTAAGTTTCGAGAACTCTGTCATGAAATAAGTTATAAGTTTCTATTGTTTGCCTTATGGGTAGACTAAGATAGCAATTGTTTAAGTTTTCGAGCAAATCCATCTCTTTAAAGCTCAAAATGTAAGATGCAGTAACTATCATTCAAGCCCTGGAAAGCCCGCCGAAAGCTCTCGTCAGATGCAAAGTCCGAGAATAGCCCTTTTGTACCATTCCAATTGATAAAGTTCTTAACTAACTTTATTAATAATCTCTATGGAAAAGAATCAAGTTTATGCACCAAGTTTTATGGGACTTACACAGGTAGACCATAAAACATTAGAACTCATCGCTCTCGGTTACTCTTACAAAGAAATTGCTGACAAGCTCTCCCTTTCGGAAAAAGCGGTTGAAAAGATTAAAATGGAGATGCTGTCCAAAACCAAATCCCGAAACAGTGCTTCACTAATTTCATTTGCCTATAAATACGGCTTGTTGAAAGTTTAGCAAGCCCAGATTAGACTAATAGAAGGTATTGCATTATTGAAAATTTAATGCGCTCCGTATCTTATTGACTACTAACCACGTTTTTTGATCTGCGGTTATTTGACAGAACTGGCAACATGACGAACTGCAACCTTGACCAGATATTTTTTAAAATCTTCTGAAACAGAAACAGGTTTAAAGTTTATTTTTATTGGGGATTCTTTAAAAAGGGTGCCATACCAAATTAAGCCCCCTAAATACTTTCCTGCATCATTCGCATGGTTTGGATCGAAAGCCAATTCTTTTTGATTCCAAAAATATCCCACGTTAATAGAATTTTTTTGGTTGGGAAGGTTTGGTGCAACAGGATTTACAAAATCAAAATCTTTATCCCTTTTATAGCCAAATCCCTTACTGACAGCTACTTCTTCAAATGCGTCGCCGACAGGCAAAATTCTCGCTTTAAACTGCTTAGCTAATTTATGATAAGCGGCCCGGGATTTCTGCCACATTTCCTCTTGGTTCTTTGCATGCTGTACCTGATCTATTCTTCCAAATTTATTTGCATCGGCACGGTATGCCCAGGTTTGATGAATTACAATCTCAGCCTGTGGTTGAAGTTTCTTTATGTAATCGACAAGCTTTTGTGCGTAAGGATTATAACTGGCCGAATCACCAGAAAGGTATGAATATTGCTGAATGGTTACTACATCCCAAATCCCTTGAGATAATAGCATTCGCAACGATTTTCCACCATATGGTTTTCCTTTCACATCAGTTGAATCCATTTCGAATTTTTCTACATAGCCCCAATGTTGCGCCAAGGAATGGCCACCAAGTTCTGCCCTGCCAATGGTTAATGCCTTACCTTTCTCTTTCGCTATCTGAGGTAGAAAAGTTGTCGCATTTTGAGAAAAACTATTTCCAATGACAAATAAACGTAAGGTATTTTTATCGGCCTGACTGAGAGCATTAAGACTAAAAAGCAGTAGAAAAAACAATATGCTGCTGCTTTTAAACTTTAAAAAAGTAGTAATCATCGAAATATATTTTTGTTTTTATCTTGCTTTTGGGTGCGCTTTCATGTATTTGTGTATTTCTACTCCTGAAAGTAAAAATGCACCAACTCCATAAACTTCTGTACTATTCGAATCTACTTTATCAGGACTGGCACCGATGGGTTGAACGTATCCGAGCTTGCCATTGTAATGAACCGCAGAAGTTAATGCCATCCATGATTTTTTAACAACAGGCAGATAAGTCGTTTCGTCCAACAGTCCTTGATTTAAGCCCCAGGCCATTGCATAACAGAAAAAACCTGTTCCGCTCATTTCTTTCACTGGAAAGCTAGCAGGATCTAACAAAGATGCATGCCAGCTTCCATCTGGCTGTTGCAATTTGGCAATTTTATTCACCATATCCTTATAAAGTTTAACGAATTTTTCTCTATCAGGATGATTTTTAGGCATATTTTCCAGGACACGTACTAAACCGCCAAGCACCCAGCCATTTCCCCTAGACCAAAACACCTTTGCACCATTTTTCTCTTTTTTATCGAAATAGCTTTCGTCTCTGAAATATAATTGTTCGGATGGGTCATATAAAAAATCCGTGGTTTTCCACCATAGTTTACTGGCCATATCCAGGTATTTTTGATCGCCAGTAGCTGCGCTCAAATAAGCCAAAGAGGGTGGTGCCATAAAAAGTGCATCGCACCATGCCCACTCTCTTTTCTGAATATTGTTTCTCCAATTTAATGGTTCATTATGCGGTGCGGCGACAATACTATCGGCCAAAAGCGTAAATGGAGCAATCATTTTCTGCTTTTTATACTTAATAAATAGTTGTGCATAGGTTTGACCAACGCAATAATCATCTGCATAAAAACGGATATGACCTGTATTCCATCCCACGTCATTACCTATATCGACCAAAGTTTTAAGGTACTTTTCATTGCCTTTCATATTTCCAAAAGCGAAAATTCCGGTGTAGCAGGCACCATTGGTCCAGTCTGCCTTCCGATGATTAAAACCTTTGGTATTCCAGGTATTGATTTGCCAATCGGCAACGCGTCTCATTATTCTTGAAATATCTTCAGTTTTAAAAGACGAGTCTCGACTATGTGCAAAACCCGTAAACCAACTACCGGCAAGCATCGCAATAAGGAAAAAGATTAACCTTACTTTAGAATAATTCATTTTCATAATCCTTAGATATTATTTTACTTCTTCAATTTTTAGAATAACACTTTTGCGATTGGTGTCTACTTTTGGGTTAAAACCGATCGTGGTCAGAAATTCTCCTGAATAAATAGTATCGCTATTAATATTACTTTTTGTATCTGGATAAAGATTGATTTCTGAAAGCTTATATCGTTTTGTAGCCTCTAAACCCTTCAATTTAATCGGTTCTTTTGAATCTCTTTGGTAACGATTATTAACCAGATAATTGAATATGACACCAGCAGATTTATCCTTATTGATATACATTACCGAGGCCACATCATTTAGCCATGGATCGGATAAACGATATTGATCTCCGTGCCAAACAATCTCTTTAATTCCGTTGTAGGCTGTTACTGCTTGCTGGCAAAATTTGAGTTCTTTTTCATCAAGTTTAGCAATGTCGATATCAAAACCCAATTTGCCCATCATGGCTACATCGGTTTTAAATTTTAAGCTTTGTTTACCCCAGTCTGTTACGTGGTTGGAAGTGGCAATGGCCGGGAAAAAATATGAATATTCCCATTGGATGAAAACTCTCTCCATCGGATCGGTATTATCGCTTGGCCAAAATTCAGTGAAATATTTTAAAGCTGCATAATCTACCCTTCCTCCTCCGCCAGAGCATAACATCATCGGCACATTAGGATACTTCATCCTGATCTTTTCTAAAACGTTATACAAACCTTTAACATATTCCAAATAAAGATGGGTTTGACTGTTTAAATGACTAGAGTAGGCATTATAAATAACCGCGTTGCAATCCCATTTGATATACGCCAGATTTGGATTTTTAGTGAAAAGTCCATCAACAATGTTATAAACATAATCTTGTACTTTCGGATTGCTCAAATCTAAAACCAATTGGTTTCGATATAATTTTACGGGGCGCTGGGGCTGCTTAATTATCCAGTCGGGATGTTTTTCATAAAGCTCGCTCTTCGGACTAACCATTTCAGGCTCTAGCCAGATACCAAATTTTACACCATTTGCATCAGCTTCTTTTATCAAAGAACCAATCCCATTCGGAAGTTTTTTCTTATTTTCCTGCCAATCTCCCAAAGCTGCGTTATCACTATTTCGAGGATATTTGTTTCCAAACCAACCGTCATCAAGCAAAAAAAGATCGACACCCAGTTTTTTGGTATCACCCAATAATCTGGCTAACTTTTGCTCATTGAAATCAAAAAAAGTAGCTTCCCAATTGTTCAGTAGTGTTAAACGGGAGCCGCTTCCATCTAAAACGCGATAGGTTCTGGCCCAATTCTGCAACTTTCTACTGGCATCGCCTTTACCTAAATTTGAAAAAGTAAATAGGAAAGCTGGTGTTGTAAAATCGGTGTTTGCTTTCAATTCGTAGTCTGAGGCATGATTATTTACACCCGCAATAATCCGCAGATTATTCAGCGGATCAAGTTCTAAATCTATTTTGAAGTTCCCTGACCATTCCATACTCCCATAAAGTACATCTCCATGATCTTCTTCGGCTGGTGCATTTAACGACACCATGAAAGTTGGTGGTTGGTAGAGATGCGCCCGGGTACCGAGTTTGCTATCCAGTACCTTGATTCCATGAGTAAGTTTAGATTCTTCAGGCTGCATCTCCCTGGCCCAGTCGCCATGATACTGCTTTAACCAAAAGCCATTTCCTTTGAGGTAAAGATTGGCCGATGCGAACTTATTTAATTTTACCGCTTGCTTTTCATTATGCCTAATATTTGTCCACTGCTCTACTACATCCTCGTTTGCATAAACTTTATAATTTAAGGTAACTTCAAACGCATAAAAGGGATCTTTTAATAACACCTTAGTTAAGGTAACATTGTTTTCCAATGTTTTGGTTTCGTAACTTACAAAATGCAAATCAATAGAAGTATTTCCATCAGCATGAACGACGGCTAAGGCTGGCTCAACCAGGTTTTGAGACCCTGATGCTGTGTACGCCGAATTTAAAATTCCTGAGTAATCATCGCCCTGTTGATACAAACCAGCTACTTTTTGATACTCTTCCTTATTACTTAACTTTTTCCCAAAATAGACAATCTTTGGAACGCTGTTTTTGTCGGCTTTTAAAACTATCACATTATTTTTGCTTTCAATCGGTATTAAAATTGATTGCGATTTAGCACTAAAAAAAGCAGATACAGCTAAAAGAAAGACTATTATTTTTTTAGAATTTAATATGGAGATACTCCTCATTTTGCTTTGCATTTTTATTTTTGATAAACTCTTACGTAGTCCACTTCAAACCTGGCTGGAAAAGTAGTTTTTGAGGGGTCACCTCCTTGTTTGCCACCTATAGCTAAATCCAGCAACATATAATGGGGCTGCTTAAAGGGATTAATACCTGTTCCATTTTGGTTAACTAGTTTATCCATTTCAACCTTATTCAACAATTGATCATCTACATAGAGTGCAATGCTATTTTCATCCCAATCCATACGCCAGAGATGGAATCGATCAGCCCAACTTTTGCCTCCCAATGAATCGATATCCTTTTCAACGCTAAACCAGGCATCCTTTTTATCTTCGCCCATGTAAGCAATATTGGCTAAAAGTTTTTTGCGATAATATTCCATCATATCAATTTCGCCGGTTGCTGGCCAAGTACCTTTTGTACCTAAAGTCCACCATGCAGGCCATATCCCATCACGGATATCAATTTTGCCTCGCATTACAAAGCGACCGTAAAGCCAGCTATTCATACCCTGCGTTTTGATACTCGAAGACGTAAAGTCTGCCTGTTTTCTGTTTTTTTTCCAATCATCACTTCCCTCGACGAAATTTGGATTGGTTTTAGTTTCTCTCCTCGCTTCCAAAATTAGATTTCCGTTTTCACACCAGGCATTATCTTTCTGATACCACTGAAACTCTTCATTACGTTCAAAACCGAGTTCGTATTTCCATTTACTTTGATCGGGCGCACCTTTGTAATTGAATTCTTCTTCCCAAACCAACTTGTAACCACCACTCTTTAATTTAGGTGGCTTTTTGCTGAAGTTTTGCTGTGCAGATGATGAAACAGCGATGAATAAACAGCAAGAAATGAGCAGATATCTTAATATTCTTTTCTTCATAATACTTTTAATACTGAGGCTTAAATCTCAGCTTTAGATGAATGTGTTTAAGATTAAATTTATTTGTATTCTGTTAAGCTCAAGGGGAATAAGGTTGGGTAAGTCCAGGCGTAATCATGGCGTGGATAAATGATGGGGCGATAAGGCGCTACAAAGGCATCGAAATCTTTGCTATGGTAAATTCCATTCATAGCTTCCAATAAATTGGCTGGCCAAAAACCCGTGGCGGTATCTTTATTTCCCGTAACCGGATTTTTAAACCATGTCCAGTCTGCGGGATGCTGATTATGATATAAAAGATAATCTAAGGCTTTTTTCAGAGACGTTCCATTCTTTTCAAGCGTAAATAGATTTTCTCCAGTTTGATTATATACCACCCAAAACGAGGCGGAGAGCGGGGCCAGTGAGAAATAGGTATACCAGATACCATTTCCCTGGCGTTTAACTTCTTCAACCATATGCCCATCGGAAGCAATTTGGTTAAAAAGTTCAGCTTTGATCATTTCAACATTCTTTTGAAAATCCTCTTGATCGTTCAAATAAACATCGGCCAGTAGAGATGCGAACCTCGACCAATCACCTGAATTATTATTTCTATAACGAATGCTATTGGCTGCATGGCGAAAAACATTTTTTGTCCACCAGGAAAATTGCTCCTGATCTTTAACCTTCCAGTTTTTGTTGTTTTTTAATAGTTCAGCAGCCATCATCATGGTTGTTCCGGAATAAGACATGACTAAAGACCCATCTAATTGAGAGTATTTTTTGTTGATTGCTGCCCATGAATTTAGAAAGTAAATCGCCTTAACCGCATATTTGGATTTCCCACTAAGCTGATAAGCCAGGGCGCAGCTATAGGCAGAAAAACCATCGATTTGCAGCGCTAATGAAGTTCTACGATGCCCCTCTTTATCAGAATAAAAACCTGGAATACTAAAATCTTCAACGGCGTGTTGGCTAACCAGCAAGGCCGAATCAGCTTTGATCATTAGTGCTTTATAAGCAGTTAAATAAGGTTCTTTTTTATTCTTGACTTGTGCTTTAACGAAGTCGATTTGCTTTTGTGGATGCATACCGCTAATCTTACCATTAGCGTAAAGATTATGCTGAAAGCTTAGCCAGGATATAAAACAAAAAACTATCGAAAAAATGAGGTGGGATTTAGGTTTGTTCATTGGTATTGCTATTTGGTTAAATTACGATTTAGAATTAAAGTTGATTTTATACTTAAAGTCCTTATATATCTCATCCTGAATCGGTATTTCGAAGATAATGGCTATCATCTAAAAAGGTAGCATAATGTTGTGTACTTATTGAATGAAAGCGTTCCCATTTCTTGGGAACGTTTCCATAACAATTTAAGCTACCACATCAAGTTAGTTAGATAGTTCGCTATAAAAGTCTCTCTACAAACTCATGATGACAAGCGGCTAAAAGTACAAAGGAGAACAAATGGTTAGTTTCCAAGTCTGTTACGTTGAGCCCGTCGAAATGCTTTGCTAATCCGAAAACGCTCGATAAGCTCATGGTAAGAAAAGAGCTGGACGGACTGCGTTAACCTTAATACCCTGGATTTTGAAGCATCAAAGGCATTTTTTGTATCTCTGCCAATGGCAAAGGCAGAAGATACATTGCATCTCTGAAATTTAACGGTCGTGGCGAAGTTCCAATCGTATGCTTAAATGTGTTAGTCGCAGTTCTGGTTATAATATCCACACTGTTGAACCCTTTTAAAACAGTCGATGCGATTTTCCATCGTCTGATATCATTCCATCGGTGTTCTTCAAAAGCCAATTCAATACGGCGTTCATTACGTACCACTTCGCGCATTTCAGCAACCGTCATATTAGCTTTCAATCCATATAAGCTATCCGTTCCTGGTAAAATGCCAGCACGCTCACGTAGAAGTTTTAATTTATCATAAGCTTTTTCTGGTTGACCAGCCTCTGTAATCGCTTCGGCATAATTTAACAAAATTTCGGCGTAGCGAATTAATGGCCATGCCCTTTCCGTTGTACCAGAACTGGTGTTGGTTAAATTTTCATCTAGCATTTTACGGGAAAAATATCCTGTAAATTTGTTCTGAGGTGTATAGGCATCAGAGGTTGAATTAACAATTGTAGAGCCGGTGCTGGTATATGTAAACACCTGGGTTTTCACGCCTGTATTACTGATGTAAGACAAACCATTGTAGATCATTGAAAATTCGAAACGAGGGTCGCGGTTAACATAAGGATCGTTGGCATTGTAAGTGCTACTTTCTTTAATCGATTTTCCGTCACGCATAGGAAAAGCTTCCGCTAGGCTATGCGTAGGTTTCATAACACTACTACCCGATCTTGTTGGGGGTAAATAAAAAGCTTCAAACTCTTTTTGTGCCGGACGATTATAAGCAAAAATGTATTCACTATTTATCCTTTTCAAAAACAGCTGATAGAAACCATTTCCTGGCCTTGTGGCATTGTCTACATTGAGTGAATATAAACCTGTATTGATTATAGCCTCCGCAGCATTTGCAGCAGCCGTCCATCGGCTATTATCGGCAGTTGGATAACTGATTAATGGAGCCAATGCCGCACTATTTGTTGTAGCTCCGCCGTTAAACAAAGGGCTCGCGGCATACAATAACATTCTGGATTTTAATGCCAAACAGGCGCCCCGTGTAACTCTACCATAATCAATATCTTTATAAACTACGGTGAATAGTTCTGCCGCAGCAGCATCAAGCTCAGAGGTAATGTAATTTACACAATCGCCAAAATTATTTCTCGGCAGATTAATAATGTCGTTGATTCCAAACACCTGATCTCCGATTACCGGAACACCACCAAAAGCCACCACCATATAGTGGTAATAATATGCCCTTAAAAACCGAGCCTCCGCCCGCATTCTATTTTTCATTGGCCCACTCAAGGGTGCATCTGATAGCTTGGAGAGTAATATATTAATGCGGCGAATGTTCTTATAAGGCGTTGACCAGAAATCCTTATCTGTACCGAAACCCGTAGAAACATTATTTGGCCCAATTACTCCCTGAACATAGGAATCTGCCCAAACCGAAAGGTTATTATTGCCTTCAGCATTGTCAGTTGCAAGCTCCGTATTACCGCTCCCTCCAGCAGAGTTAAAGCGCGAAGGGCCAAAGCTATAACCCGCATCAACATAAATTCTATTCAAAAAATTCATGGTCTGTATACTGTCAGTAAACACTGCATTCTCATCTAAACCATTAGTTTTATCATCCAAAAACCCAGATTTTTTACATGAAAACATCACCGTTGCAAGTAGCAAGATTGTAATTATCTTTTTCATTTCACTCAATTAAAAAGTAACGTTAATACCGAAATTCAAAATTCTTGTCGGTGGATATGGTAAATCACCTATTGATTCCAATACCTCTGGATCTAAGTTGTAAAGTTTATCCAATTTCGTCCAGGTAAATAAATTATAACCGTTTGTGTAAAGCCTCAAACCTTTCAGCTTTAAAGCATTTAACAACTTTGGACCAGCAGTGTAGCTAATTTCAGCTGTTTTCAACCGAACGTAGTCGGCAGGAACTGCCCAGAAGTCAGAATAGAAATCTCTTGGACTTTGGCTTAATGCCGTAGTGTACAACTGCGGATATTTTGCACTATTTCCCAATTCTGGTGTCCAATGTTCTAAGTGAATAGGCAAAGCTTTACTGGCATTATGGTGTATAACAGCACCCTGCGCACTGGCCACAAAGTTTGTAGCGCCCTGGAATAATACCGTTACACTGAAATTTTTATAGCTGGCATTTAAGGTTAAACCCAAAGTAGTGTTTGGCAAATTAGTATACCCGAAATACGAACGGTCACTCGCATCAATTACACCGTCAGCGTTTAAGTCTTTATACTTCAAATCTCCTGGGCGGCCCCCAATAATTGGTTTTGGAACAGCGGGATCCGCAATATCAGCAACACTGTAATACTCGCCAGTCCAGTTATATTTTAGTACTGAACCAATAGATTGGCCAGTTAAGGTTTGGTATTCATAAGTTTGAACAGCCTCATCGGCAAACACGATTTTATTTTTCGCAAAAGAGTAAGTTCCACGCACCGAGTACCTCCAATCTGAGCCAATGTTATCATTGAAGCCGAATTCTACTTCAAAGCCTTTGTTGTTTACCTTGCCCAAATTAACAGGTGGCAAGTTTTGCCCGAACACGGCAGAAACCGTCCCTCTGGTAGTTAAAATATCATATCTGTTATTGTTAAAGTAATCGAAAGATGCGGTAAATTTACGTTTGAAAAAAGCGATATCAAGACCAACATCCAGCTTCTTTTCTTTCTCCCAGGTTACCTGATCATTACCTAATGTACCTTCAGTTGCCAAGCCATAAGCATTATTCGTGGCCAAACCAAAAAGCCCTGTTCCCGAGCCTGCCGTGTAAGATTGTAAGTAGGCGTAAGTTCCTCCTGTACCATCTGCACCCACTAAACCGTACGATGCACGTGCTTTGAATAGGTCAATAAACTTCAAATTATCCTTAAAGATTTTTTCTTCTGCAATATTCCATCCTACTGATCCTGCCGGAAAGAAACCTAATCTTTTTCCAACCGCAAAACGATCGGTACCGTTATAAGCACCGCTTACTTCAAAAATATATTTTTGCTTATAGTCGTAGCCCAATCTAGCCGTATAACCCCTAAAGTTTTCGGGAATAAAATTATAGCGGTTTCCATCTACGTTGTTCTGGAATGTTTTGCTGTTTTGATTGTACAAAGCCAAACCGGTAAAGTTATGATCTCCAAAAGAACGGTTGTAATTTAAAATAGCCTGCAAAGTGAGCGAGCTGTTTGTGCTGCTTGCAGGAGAACTGAGTGTAGGAATACTGATTCGATAAACATTATCCCGCTGCCCAAAATTGTATGCGCCAGTTACCGGATCGTAGATATAAGAAATAAACCCTGTGCCACTTGTTGGGCGTTGTAAATTTCGCGAATAAGCATAAAGGTTACGGTAAGCAAAAGTTCCCTTTACGGATAAACCTTTGGTAATGAAATCCAATTTCTGTACCGCTGATGAGGCGAGATTGACGTTATTGGAATAGGTACGAGCGTAGCCATTGTACATTAAACGCCCTATTAAGTTATTATTATTTCTGCCTGATGAATTTCTTTGCCACAGGCTGTAACCCAAACTTCCATCCGGATTGTAAATGGGGTAGTTAAAAGGCGCTGTTTCAGCTGTGCGCCCTAAATCGCTGAATAAACTATTTGCACTGGCATTATTGGTGTTTAATTCATCAACGTTACCAAATAAGTCGAACTTTACATCGAGTGTTTTAGTTAACTTAACATCAATATTCGAGCGGTAATTATAACGTTTGTAATAAAATTCGCTATTCAGGTCTTCACTATAATCTTTGAGCTGACCACCCTGATTGAGGTAGCCCACTGAGACGAAATATCTAGCTTTTTCGGTACCACCTGTGATATCGAAGTTACCACGAATTTGCGGGGCAAATTTCTTTAGTAAAATATCCGTCCAGTCGTTATTTGGATGCCCGTATGGATCTGTTCCATTTCTATAAAGTTCTAAATCCTGATCGGAAAAAGTACGTACAAAACTTGGGTTAGGGTTAAGCGCATTCGTATTCACCTCGCCTTGGTTAATGATCGATGCCGATTGATATGCCTCTAAATATTCTGGTTTTCTCGTTAACTGATTTAAACCATATTCAGCCTGAAAAGTAATTTGAGGCTTGCCCACTTTACCGCGAACTGTGGTTACCAAAATTACACCGTTCGCACCTTTAATACCATAAATTGAGGTAGTAGAGGCATCTTTTAAAATACTCACTGATTCAACTTCATTGGCATTAAGTGATGAGAATTGATCGTAAGTAAATTCGATATCGTCAACCAAAATCAGTGGATTGTTATTTCCTACATAAGAGCCTACACCACGAACATTAAAGCTGGCGCCATCTCTTCCCGGCTGACCAGAACGTTGCTGGCTGCTGAACCCCGTTACCCGACCAGCAAGCGTGTTTTGTAAACTCGGTGATGGACTTTGTTTGATATCCTTGCCACTGATTGCACTGACTGCACCGGTCAGAGTTATTTTCTTCTTCTCTCCGAAACCTACAATTACTACCTCGTCCAAATCTGTTTGATTTTCGCTTAGCGTTGCGGTTACATTGCTTATGCCTTGTACCGAAACATCTTTTGTAGTGTAACCAACCATTTTAAGGGTAAGTATATTCCCTTCAACAAAGAGCTTGAATCGGCCATTTGCATCCGTTAATGTTCCATTTTTAGGGTTGGTTTTGTCGATTACACTTACGCCTGGCAAACCGCCATCCTTATCACTAACCTGGCCGGTAATTTCTCTCCTCTGTGCCATTGCAGAAAAGCTCAGCACAAAAAGAAACACGCTTAAAATGTATATATATATTTTCATTTCGTTCTTTTAAAAAATTAAACCATGCAAAGCCTTAATAATAGCCTTCGTTTTGTAGCAATTTGGTATTTTTGGTAATCTCGCTGTACGGAATCGGCATGTGGTAGTATTTATCGCTAAAAACATTATCCGTTACATTTTGCAGTTCGTAATTGAAAGCCGTTCCGCTCTGCGTAATTCTTAAACCCTGAAAACTTCCGTTTAAAACTGATCCCAACTTCCATCTACGAACATCGAAGAAACGATGTTCCTCAAAGCAAAGCTCAATTCTGCGTTCGTTTCTAATCAGCTCCCCTAGCTCTCTCTGAGTAATGCCTACGCTAATGCCGTAACGATTACCGCTTCCTGCTGTTATGCCTGCTCGTGCTCTGATTAAAATAATTTGGTTAACAGCGTCTTCTACCCGGTTAACCTCGTTTAAAGCCTCTGCATAATTCAATAAAACTTCTGCAAACCTGAAATAAGGAAAGTTATGGCTTTGGTTAGCATAGGTTGTCGAGGTAGAAAAATCTGCCATAAACTTTCTTAAATAGTAAGAAGTTCTGGTTTGCGTTTTAAAAGCTTGATTTGGTTTATCCAAGCCGCCCTCGAAAGTTTGAACTGGCCTGCCTAGCCAGGCCACGGTATTATAAAAAAGTATTGATTTCAATCTTGGATCGCGGTTTTCATATTGCGTTGCCGTTGTTTGTGTTCCGGTATAAGCAGAACCGTTCAAATTTGGAAAAGCGTTAACTAGATTTTGTGTCGGACTGGTGCGCCCATTACTAGTTGTTGGCGCCACATAACCCATCGGCGCATTGGCATTTTCAATTATTGTTGAGTTTGCCGACTGTTTTGAAAGGATGATGTCCGTATTAATTTTTGTAGTAAAAACCGCTGAGTAGGCTGCAGTTCCAGTTCCAGCTGGCAGCTTATAGTAGTTTCTTGCAATAATCGCCTCGGCAGCACCAATTACTGGCAACCATCTATTTTGATCGGCATTTAAATAACCTGTTAATGATTTTAGTGTATTATTCGACTCAATACCACCACCATTAAATAAAGGACTTGCGGCATAAAGGTGCAATCTACATTTTAAAGCTAAGGCTGCCTCTGAGGGAACTCTCCCAAATTCTGCCGCAATAACAGTAGATCCATTTGGCAGATTTGCAGCAGTATAATCGCATTCAGCAGAAATGTAATCTACACATTCAGAAAATGTATTTCTAGGTAAATTCAAATCATCTTCTAAAGCAAACACTTTATCTCCCACTAATGGAACACCACCGTAACGTTTTAACAGTTCGAAGTAAGCGAAAGCACGCAAGAAACGAGCTTCTGCAACTTGCCTTTGTCTAATGGCATCAGCTATCGGAACAATACCAATGTTTTTCAGAAAGACATTGCAACGGCGAATAATGGTGTAACTGTTACTCCAATTGTTATCTGGATAATTCAATGCAGTTAACTGTCCATTCGTAAAAAGGCTAATCCCCGAACGATTGGAAGACGGCACTGCATCATCCGTTGCAGCATCTAGCAAATCTCCATCTATTCTGTTAAAACCTGTTGGCAGAAATGAATAAATTCCTAAAAGATAAGCAGTAGAAAGAGTACCTGTTTTATCCACAGGATCGAAAACATCAGTTTCGCTAGTTTGCTCCTCAGGTTCGGTTTCAAATTTCTTGCACGATGACGATACTATCGTCAGCGCTATGATGAATAAGCTAAATATCTTTTTCATAACTATAGTTGAATGTTTACGCCCACATTGAATACTTTTCCAATCGGATAAGCACCTGTATAATTTTCTGGATCAGCGCCATTGAACGTTTCAGAACTCCAGGTGTAAAGGTTAAGGCCATTTAAAAATACCCGGGTAGATTGTAGGCCAATTTTTTTAGTAAGGCTTGTTGGTAAAGTATAACCCAATTCAATGGTTTTTAAGCGGATGTAATTCCCACTTCTTAACCAATAAGATGAACTTACAAAGTTATTCTGCGCACCATTTCTTGGGCCCGAGCTTGTAGTTAAACGAGGATAGCTTGCCGTAGCAGCAGTTGCTGGCGTCCATCTTCCCAACTGTGTTTCATAAGCCTGCGCCGTTCCGCCTTGAAACTCGCGATATGAATTTCCCGATAGGTAAACTTGTTGATTTAAAACCCCTTGAAATAAGGCACTAAAATCAATTCCTTTAACGTTAAAACCAATTCTCGATCCCAGGAAAACCGTCGCTTTCTCTGAACCAAATGTGGTTTGATCGAATTGGTTGATCACACCATCACCATTCAAATCACGGTATTTGACATCGCCAGGCTGTGGGCTATACCCCTCAATGGTTGGATAACCTATTATTTCTTGCTGGTTTTGAAACAAACCCTCTGCAATGTAACCGTAGTTCTGCCCCACCGGATGACCAGTTCTATACATCCATGAAAAACGTTGGTTGGCCTCAGCCGAATAAAGAAGCTTAGAGTTTTGCAAACTTGCATTTGCACTGATGAAATAGCCAAAATCTTTGAATTTTTGCGCCCAATTGATTTGTGCATCCCATCCGTAATAACGTTGTTTACCAATGTTTTCTTCAGGATAAGAAATGCCCAACAAACCGGAATTGTTTCCTCGAACGATGCTTAAGTCGCTATATTCATTTGCATAATATTCTACATTAAATGATAGCTGATTTTTGAATAAAGTTCCGTCCAAGCCAGCATTGAAAATTTTGGCTTTCTCCCAGGTAATGTTCGGATTAGCTAAATAAGATTCGCCAACGGTTATTCCTGCAGCAGCACTCGATCCAAAATAAGAAACAGGCGAGGCATTATAAACTTGCATATAAGTGTAATAGGCTGTATTATTTCTACCGCTCTTACCATAAGAAGTATAAAGTTTTAAATTGTTTACCCAGCTTACCTCTTTCAAAAATGATTCTTTATTGATGTTCCATCCTAGACCGGCGGCGGGGAAAAAACCGTATTTGAAACCGCCATTATTGGGATAGCGGTTAGCGCCATTTTGGGCGAATGACATTTCTACCAAATACTTTTCATCGTAGTTATAAGCCAGATGAACAGAAATGCCCTGAATGGTATAAGGTAAATTGGTACCGTTTACCAGATTATCGCGATTGGCCAGAACAACGGCATCAAAGCCGTGTTTTTTGAAAGTACGGTTATAACCAAAAGAGAGTTCTTGAAAATCTGAACGGTTTTGAAAACCTATTGAGTTATTATTGCCCTGCTCGCTGTTTGTACCAAACTGACGGTAAGTTGTCTGGCCTGCACCAGAAACTCCGGTAGGCTCAAAAACCGCAAAGGATTTCGTCCGAACCAGATTCTCGTTCAAATTGCTGAAAAATGATGCCCGAACTTTAACCCATAATCCTTTCGTTAAATCATCAAGGGTATGCCTCAAATAAACATCCGTTAAAACGGTGCGGGTATTGCTTAACGAATAGCCAGAACCAATGCTTTGCGCCAAAATATTATTGGTAAACTGAGACGAACCACCATAACTACCGTTGGCATTATATACTGGATAAGCACTATTCGGAGTAGCTTGTAGTGCTGAAAAGATATTATCCGCAGCTGCGTTACCAGGATTATTTTTGTTTAAAATCCTGCCCTGAATGTAAATTCCTGCTCTAATTTTATCCGTCAGGTTTACATCTACATTTGAGCGGATAAAATAACCCTTTGCTCCGGCATTTGTACTGTAATTGCTATTGATATCACTCGTTTTCAAAAAACCATCCTGGTTAATATGCTCCAGGTTGATGAAATATTTCACATAATTATTCCCGCCACTGGTGTTCAAATTGTAACGGGCAATTGTGGCAGAATTTTTCAGTACTTGATCCCTCCAATCTACATTCGGATATAAATAAGGATTGTTACCTGTTTGAAAGCCATTTAAAGCTGCCTCACTAAATCCGTTACTAGCCACAGATAAACCATCGTTAACAACAGCCTCATTATACAATTGAGCATAATTAAAAGCACTAAGCGGATTTGAGATTAGATTTTGTAATGGCTTTTGAGTACCCCACTGTCCCGTAAAACTGATTTGTTGTTTACCAGGAGTTCCTTTTTTGGTTACGATTGAAATTGCTCCCCCAGCACCTCTAACGCCGAGCATGGCAAGCGATACTGCATCTTTTAATACCGTAACCGATTCAATTTCTTCCATACTGATTTCAGTGACCGAACGTGGAATACCATCAATAAAAATTAATGGACTTTGACCTCTTAAACGATAGGAAAAACCCTCGTTTAATGGTTCGCCATTACCTTGAGAAACAGATAAACCGGCTAGGCGACCAGCAAGAGCCAATGGGTACGCAACTACAGGTGTTGTATTGAATTCTTTGCCGAGCACCATTGCTGATGATGTAGTAGATAATTTTTTAGGAGTAGTGAAATAGATAAGCTGTTTCAAATTTCTTAACGAATCGGTTAATAAGGAATCGTTTTTAAGTTGGCTATATGGCTTAACCACCGTTACCTCTTGCGCATCCGCACTGCCTACTAAAATAAAAAGACAGCACAGCAGTACCATAAATGGTTTTATAAAAATCGACATGGTTAGTTTAATTTTTAAGAGTTAAAAAGACTGATGCTTTAGATAGTTTCTCGATCTGGAAACTATCAGATTATATACACCTAAATTTTGCGGAAAAATAAGCTAAAGCGGATAAATTGTAAAAGTAAAATTTTCTCATAATTATTTGGTTAAAGTTGATTTGGTTAAAATCTGTTTACCAAAGATATTCAGCTTTTGATTTTTGGTATTATAATGTGCTGACTAAATTTTATGAGAACGTTCCCAAAAAATGGGAACGTTCTCATAAATAACATAAATCGCTAAATATCAGCGCAAAAGCATAAATATCACTTCGAAAAGTCATTAGAAAAAATGCCCCAAAATGGGAATTATGATTAAAAAAAAATCCCTTGCTCTTTCGATACAAGGGATTAAACAAAATATATAATGACTACCAATCATCGGTTCTGAAAGGCGATGCCGGTAAGCCTTCTACGCTATAAAGCTCCCCTACACACCAATCTGTAAATGCATACCGAACGGCTACAGGTTGTTTAACTTCAGCGCTGATTATGGCCACCTTATCATCTTTTATCCTCGCAGTGGCCGGGCAGAAAACCTGGTCGCTACCAGCAACTTCAAATTGTGTTATTTTCTTGCCATAGCTTGTCATCCCTAATGGATTACCCGAAAATTTAACGATGACAGTATCCTGCTTGATTTGCATGGAGTGATACCTCGGCCCCTCAGAGGCAATTCCCTGCTTATGGTAAGTTTTAGCAAGAGCCAGGGCAACCAATCGCTTTGCCACAATCGTTTTATTGGCTGGATGTATGTTGTGTTCTTCGCCGGCATCAATAGAAATGGCCATGCCAGAGTTTTCCAAAGTATCGGTTAATTTCAACTGTGCCTCTCTTAATAACGGAACAGATAGCGCAGGTTCTTTGCCGTAATCCATAGGTGCCAACTGTACACCATAGAAAGGCCATGCACCAATACCCCATTCCTTTCGCCAAAGATTTACCATGGCGATTTGCAAAGCAAGATAATCTTTGTTGTTATGCCGGTTTTGTTCTCCCTGATACCAAATTACGCCTGCAATATTGTAGCCAACCAAGGGCTTAACCATTGCATTGTACAAATTACCCGGCGTTTGATGATTGGCTTTTGATATCGCCCGATCTGCGGCTACTCGCTCTCCCAAAAGATTTTCGACAACCGTCCTATCTGTCCAAGCCTCAATAGGCGAGCCGCCCCAAGTGGTCTGAATAATTCCGACCGGAACACCTAAATGCTTTTGTAAAAAAGAAGCGAATTGATAGCCAACCGCACTAAAACTGCTTGCTGAACTGGCATCAGCTTGCTCCCACTTTCCTTTAACATCAGTTTTTGGTGTTACCGAAAATGCTTTTTCAACATGGAATAATCTCAAACTGGAATTGGGTGCGTCCATCAAAATATCCATTGAGTTTGTTATCGGTAAACCACCGTAACCTTTCACTGGCATATCCATATTCGATTGGCCAGAACAAACCCAAACCTCACCAATTAATACATTGCTTAAAACAATTTTATTTTCCTGTACAACATCGATAGTATATGGACCCGCTGCACTGGGAGTTGTTAGCAAGGTATGCCAATCGCCATTTTCTAAAGGTTTTACCTGATAAGTTTTATTATCCCATGAGGTTCTGATAGTGATTGATTGTTTACCAGTTGAAAAACCCCATAGTTTAACTTTGGTTTTTTGCTGTAAAACCATCCCATTGGCAAATAATGCAGGAAGTTTAACCTCGGCCTTGGCATTGAATACCCAAGTTAACAGTACAAATAAAATGCAGTTTCGTAATTTCATCATCAAGCCTTAACGTTTTTTTTATCTATAGTTGCCTTGTAAATGGCCAATGCAGAAACAAAAATAACTGCACCAACACCAATAATCACATTCGAATACCCTTTCGCTAATATACCCAGGGAAATAATACCCAATCCAACCACTGCCATTGATATGGCAATTACCCTAATGCCGAAAATATTTTGTTTTTCGGCTGCAAAATGTGCCTCTTTGTTTTGAGCCAAAGGCGATTCTTTTATCAATTGTATATCCTCCAACATTTTAATTGCTTTAGCCGAGATAAACCCACGGCTTAAGTAGTAGCATTCAAAAATTAAAAGCAAAGTAATTGGTATCCCCATTCCTAAAACGGTTTCCATTGTACGGCTTAGTTTTAAATGGAGTAACGATGGAGCAATCACTTTAAAAAACAGGTTAATTACCAGAGAACTGATGGTTACGGTTACTACCGACAAGCCTGTTTGTCTTTTCGAAAAGAGTGTCCAAATAATCGGTGCGAACAAAGCACCACCCGCAATTGAGGCTGTGCTTAGAACAACCTCCACAATTCCGCCTGCGCTTGGAATCCACATGGCCACCAAAATGGTCAGTACACCAAATATTAAAGTAAACAAGCGAGCCATCCAAATTACCTGCTTTTCAGAGGCCGATGGACGCATCAGGTTTTTATAAATATCTTGCGCAAAAACCGTGGCCGCCATATTAATTGTGGTATTTGCTTTACTTGAAGTTGCCGAAACCATACCGGCTAAAACCAGTCCGATTAACCCAGCCGGCATCACTTTCTGAATCAGCATCATGTAGGCATCTTCGGTTTGTAAGCCTTGTAAATTGGGGTTGATAATCCGGTAAATCATTGGTGGCAGCATCCAGATAATCGGACTTACAAAATAAAGAATGGTAAAAATTCCTGCTACTTTTTTTGAATTTTTTTCATCTTTAACACTGGTATAACGTTGAACATAAGACCAATTTCCACCAATGTAAAAAGTTTGGTAAACAATAAAGGAGAGCATAAATCCGTAAGTATAATCTTCATTAAACGGTTCAAAGAAATGTGCAGGTGCTTTGGAAATCAAATTATCGAAACCACCTATTTGCGCAAAAGCGATTGGAATAACGATAACAACAGCCGCGGAGAGGATCACAAACTGAACCACGTCCGTTACCAGAACAGCCCAAAGTCCGCCCGCTGCTGTGTAGAGAACGATAATTAAACCAATGATTAGAATACAGGTATTTACCGATAAATCTGTAGCTACATGTACCATTTTACCAACCGGATAAAGTACCGCGGCTGTTGTAAAGAGGCTTAAAAGCAAAGTCATGTAGGTATAAAACTGCTTTTCTCTGCCGCCAAAACGCTTACCGATGAATTCGGCTGCTGTGGCAACACCAGTTCTTTTCCATTTAGCGGCAATAAAAAGCATTACAATTAACCCACTAATGGCCATGGTTAACTGAATGGCATTGGCCACTACTCCATATTTATAAGCGATGGAACCCCAAACTACAAAAGTACCTGCAGAGAAGTAGCTGATAAATAGCGAAAGCCCATTTATCCACCAGGGTGTTTCGCCACCAGCCTCGAAAAATGCCTGACCGTTTTTACTGCCAACTCGGGTAAATGTTAGCCCGATGGCGAAAATTAACAGGGCAAAAATACCCATGACAATAAAATCGAGTCTTACCATTATATTTTATTTTGATCGGCATAGCAACGAACAGCGAATAATGCTGCGGGAATGTTTCCTGAGGGATGCTGGAGCTCAATAGTTAAATTTTTAGTGATGATTTCTTTTTCTAAAATAACTTGATTACGTGTTTGATAATTGTTTTTTTGCTCAAAAATGATTTCATTGTTATCATTTTTAATGATATAATTCCTCACGCAAAAAGGCATTACATTTTCTGGGTGTGTCATTAAAACAGACTCCATCGGATGATCAAAATCGCTGTCAAACCAAAGATCAATTTTTTTGATGACTTGTGCGGTTTCCCATGATAAATTAAGAGAGGGTTTTACATCATCAGGATCAGCAGCCCAAGCGTTCGGTTGTGAAACAGGCCTATCAATGCCAGTTAATAAATTTTCTACACCAAAAACGCTTTGCGTTTTAGAAAGGTTAATGGTAAGATTGTGGCCATTCGGACGGCGTTGCGGACACCAGAATTCAAATTCATCAACGCCCGTTCCCACGGGAGGAACTTGTTTACCATTGTTGGAAACTGCTTTATTTTTAGAGTTAAATACTGATAAAACTCCGGTTAAACGTTTCTCGGTATATCCGATTTCAATATCTGGATGACCAGCAAACATCAGATAAACATAGTCATCTGTTTCTAGTGCAATATCAAAATCTATTTCAATAAGCTGTTTTCCTTGTTGAAGGATAATCTTTTTTTTCGCTAAAGTTTCATCAGGAGTAAAATTTCCCTTTTTGCTCGATATTCTGAGCTCTACTTCCAGTTCAGTGTCAGCCAAAGCATTTAATTGAATGGTAAAAGCTGGTAGTTTTCCGCCTTTTAAAGGGAACATTTGTGCCGATGGAATCGCTAATGATTTCCACAGATCCACCTTGTTAAAACCCTTAAACTGGTATTCGCTCGATGCAATTAACTTTGCTTTTCGTGCCAGGTCATTTTCGTCTGCCAATGAAAAATCAGGGATATATTGTCCTTCCCTGATTAAATTCTGCTGCAAGTTTTTAAGATTCTCTGCTGCGAGTAAATCCTTTGGTTGCAATCCATTTTTAACACACATGGCAGCGGCCATTCCGGCAGCCTGGCCGATGTAGCCGCAAGTAGCCATTACACGGGTAGCGCCAAAAGCAACATGACTTACACTAATGATACGGCCAGCCAAAAATAAATTTTTGATGTTTTTACTATAAATTGTACGATAGGGAATTTGAAAAATCCCTTTACTGTGCCATTGGTTACAACCTGGGCGCTCACTATAAACACCATCAGCTGGGTGTAAATCAATTGACCATCCGCCGAAAGCAACCGCATCATCGTGTTTACGCTGCTCTACCAAATCCTGTTGAGTCATCATGTAATCACCCTCAAACCTTCGGCTCTCTCTTTTTCCCGGAATGGTCCCCACCCATTCTAATGTCAGATTTTCGGCCTCCGGGAAATCTCCAGAGTTTTTGATGTGATTCCAAACACCATAAACAACCTTCCATAGCTCCCACTTAATTTTTTCGGTATCATGAACGGTATCTAGCCTTCCGCCAAATTCTACCCACCACAATTTGCAACCAAATTCATTCGCATTAAAATTACGGAAACGTGGAATTTCGGTGATATCACTTAAAGCAAAAGAGGGTGGAAAAAACTTAACTGGCTTACCTGTATCCTTGCTATAAAAATAAAGAGAATGCCCTAAAAGCTCGCCATACTCTTCGGTTGGCGCCATGCCCTCGTTAAATTCTTCTTTCGGCTCCGCTCCCATTCTAAATGCAGCTCCAGAGAGAAATCCTACAATTCCATCGCCAGTTGCATCGCAAAAAAGCGGTGCAGATAGGTGGTACTGAGTAGAATTTTGACTGCAAAAAGCCTCAACAGATTCAATGGTGTCGTTGTCTTTTTTACTTACCTCGTAAATAGCGGTATTAAGCAATAACTGAATATTTGGTTCTTGAATAACCTTATCCAGCAGAATCATATCCAAAATCATTGGATTTCCCTCTGGGTTGCGAAAGGTGTTTTCGACCAACAATTCATCGATTACACCTCCCTCACGAGCCCAACGATTGTTATTGCCCATGTGTGATGTTGCACCCAAAATCCACAAGCGAACTTCGCTCGATGAATTACCGCCTAGCACTGGCCGATCTTGAACTAAAATTACTTTTACGCCTTGCCTGGCAGCCGTTATAGCACTGCAAACGCCGGATAAACCTCCGCCAGCAACAATAAGGTCAGCGGATAAATCGAGCTGATTTAAATATCTTTTTAAAGATGGTTCTTCTCTTTTCATGAAATATCTTTCGAGTATTTAGGTAACTGTATTTGGTCGGGCAGCCACCTATTCTTGATTTGTAATTGATTTCGAAGATATTTATATTTTGAGTGAGCGATAGCGATGAGAAGTGCTAAAATATTATGGGAACGCTCCCGAAACTTGGGAACGTTCCCTTTATTGATTTTGATTTTTGTTCCAAAAAGATGTTTTTAGAATAAAATAGATGAGGTGTTTTTTATTCCCAATTTGATCTGGAATATTAAAAATTGATTTTTTGGCAAGACAAGATTAGCTGCCTTTTACAGTAGAATTACGAATGATCAATTCTGCATCGAGCGTTCTGATCAAAGGTTTCCATTCTGATATATCTTTATCCATCAAGCCTAAAAGAAGTTCCATAGCATTTCTGCCAATTTCTCGAACAGGCTGCGCCACAGTGGTAAGGCTGGGTTCGATAAAATTTGATCCGTAGTTATCGCTAAAACCCACTACGGCAACATCTTCAGGAATTCGTTTTCCCAATTGTTTTAAAACCTGAATCGCTTCAATCGCTGTCGGATCATTTACTGCGAACAAGGCATCAGCCGGATTATCCAGCTCAACCAAATGTTTAACATACATTTTCACTTTATTCAAGGTTAAATCGTATCCGATAATCAGTTCTTCATCTACGGAAATGTGGTGCTTTTTTAATGCGTCAAGATAACCATTCATTCTTTTACGACTAATGACCAGTGAACTTGGTCCGGCCAAATGTGCTATTCTACGTTTGCCAATACTGATCAGATGTTCCACAGCTTTAAATGCAGCATCGTAATCATTAACTACTACTTTTGGCACCATCATTTCCTCACAAACGCGATTAAAAAACACCACAGGAACGCGTTTTCGGATAAATGCCTTCCAATGATCGTAGTTTAAAGTTTCTTTAGTAAGCGATACCATAACCCCATCAACCCGATTGGCGAGCATTACTTTTGAGTTTGCAACTTCGGTTTCATAACTCTCATTGCATTGAGAAATAAGCACACTATAACCTTGTCTTGCTGCTTCTTCCTGGGCGCCAACAACCACCTGAGGAAAAAATGAGGTAATAAATTCTGGCAACACAATACCGATGGTTTTGGTTTTATTCGTAATCAAACTTATAGAAAGCATGTTACGCTGATAATCTAACTTTTCAGCAAGTTCTAAAACCCTTGCCCTAGTTTCAGTTTTAACGGAAGGATGCCCGGTAAGCGCTCTTGAAACGGTAGACTTGGAAATTTTTAGTTCGTTGGCAATATCGACAATAGTGGTTTGGTTACTTTTCATAGCGGGTTCACAAGCAAAATATCGCAATAAGATTAATTCACACTAAGCAGGGACTGCGATTTAACTACAAATAAAGAAATTTTAGTTAAAGTTCAAAAGATGGAAAATTAAAGTGGGTAAAACATTTGTTCCGGAGCTAGAAATTCTAATCATTTAAACACCTTGGTTATCAGAGCTGTGTTTTTTCTTAAATTCGGATGGGCTTAAATCGAATTGCTTTCTAAAACATACACTAAAATACTTTGCATTATTAAACCCGGTTTGATAGGCCACTTCGGCCACTGTGAAGTCGGCATTCTCGAGCAGGTAAGCGCTGCGTTTTAACCTGATGTTTAAAATAAACTCTTTAATAGACATTCCTACAATGTCATGAAGTTTTTGGTACAATATCGTTCTGCCCGTATTCATGTCTGATACAAAGGCATCTACAGAATAATCGGGGTTTGCCATATTTAACTCAATAAACTTCATGGCCTTAGTTAAAAGCTCTTCATCCATTGAAGTAATGGTCACGTTGGCAGGATCAATCACTAACCTTTTACTGTACATTTCTTTCAATTCCTGTTGATTTTTCAGAATGCTTTCCGTTTGTTGCAACAGGTATTCAACTTCGAAAGGTTTATCAATAAATACATTTGCACCGTACTCAAGTGCCTTAACTTTATTTTGATTATCATCGCCGACTCCGGAAATCATGATAATTGGAATGTGACTGGTTTTAAAATTCCGTCTTAAACGGCTACACACTTCAAAGCCATTGCTGTTAGGCATCATCAAATCAGTAATGATTAACTGAGGATATATTTTCTCTGCCTTTATAATTCCTTCAGCTCCATCGTTGGCGGTATAAACATTGTACTTTTCCGATAGTCGCTGTTCCAGATAGTTGCGCATTTCAGGGTCATCTTCTACAAGTAAAATACTGCTTGATCGTTTTATGGTTTTGTTTGAACTATCTGGCTCTGCGGTTTCCAGGATGATATCGTCGATCTCTGAAATCGTATAATCATAAGCATCCCAATCCATATCGCCTGTAGCAGCTTGTTTAATAAATGGAAGCATAATAGTGAAAGAGATTTTATTCACTTTATTTACCATCCAAATTTGTCCATCCATTACCTCTACCAGCTCTTTAACGATAGCCAAGCCGAGCCCGGAACTTTCTTCAAATGTTGGGCGATTGGAGGATAAGCGGTTGAAAGAAGTGAACAGTTTGGCAATTTGCTGCTCGGTAAATCCAGCCCCTGTATTTGAAATTTCAATTGAAATATATTCACACTCTGGCCTAAATGAATCGTGTTTTATTTTGTTCTTTTCTTCAACTGTAGCTTCGTAAATGCGTACGCCGACATATCCCTTGTTGGTGGTATATTTTATGGAGTTGGAGAACAGATTGGTTAGTATTTTTTCGACAATGTCATAATCAAAGGCCACAAATAAATGATCCTGATGAGTGGCGATATGGGTTTCTATTTCCTTTTTGTTTGCATACAATTCAAATAGACCAAAAACATCAGTTACGAAGCTGATAAAATCGCCAATTTGTGGATTTAAGGTTATCTTCTGGCTTTCTATTTCCCGAAAGCGTAAAAGTTGGCTAATCATTCTCTGGATTCGGGAAACGTTTTTTTCTATATGCTGCATATAGCCTAATGAAGGATCGTTTGGCAAAAGTGATTGTTTTAATTGCTTAAGTGGTTCGAGTACGAGTGTGAGCGGGGTTTTTAAATCATGAGAAATATTGGTAAAAAATTCCGTTCTTGCCTGATTTAAATCGCGTAAATTTTGCTCCTTAAGCTCTTCGAGTGCCAAGCGCTCTTTAAAAACTTTTTTATTGGTATAATATCGGATTACAAAAAAAAGTAAGCCCAATCCAATTAATATGTAAATACAATAGGCCCACCAACTTAAAAAAAACGGAGGATCAACATGAAAATAAAGCCTCGATATTTTGGTTCCCCACAGGCCGTCGTTGTTAGAAGCTTTTATTTCGAATACATAGTTACCGCTGGGAAGATTAAAGAATGATACCGAGCGCTGATCTGTATTTGTTAGCATCCATTTATCACTTAAACCTATCATTCGGTAAGCGAACTGATTTTTATCAGCCGATAAATAACTGTTAGAAGAAAATCGAATCTCTATATTTGATTGATCATTTGTTAATCTAATTCGATCAGTTTTCTGATTACTTAAACTCGAAATATCTTTTAATAACGGCGAGTTCGCCGTTTGGGTGTTAACCAGCTGGTTGTTGATGGACAAGCCTGTAAAAAACACCAAAGGTTTTTGTGGGTTCTTATTTAAATAAGACGGATCAAATAAAATAAAACCATTTGTTCCTCCAAAAAGCATTTCGCCCCTTTGTGTTTTGAAAGCAGAGCGGATATAAAATGAACCACATGTATTTTCTTTATAAAACCGGGCTTTGTAAAATTTTTCTGTTAGCTGATCAAAATAATATAGCCCGTTGTTTGTACTGAGCCATATATTTTTCGATTGATCATCTTCCAAAATACCGAAAACTACCTTGGGAGAAAAGCCGTTTTTGCTGTTGAAATTTAAATACCGCCCATTTTTTTTTAAAACATTTACACCATTGCCCGAGGTACCGAGCCATAAATCACCATTGGAAGTTTCGTAAAAACTGCATAAATGGTTGGCTGCGTAAGATCCGCTTTTTATAAAATAGTGCTTCACCACCTTCAAAGTATTCCTATCTACAACAAATAAACCCTGATGTGTAATTAACCTTAGATGTTGTTGCTGATCGATGTAAAGGGCCTCAATCTCTAAGTCTAGTTGCTTATTATCCGCCCCGATGACCCTCACGTTTTCGGCGTTGGCTTGGTTTTTCCGTCTGTAAAAGAAAGATTTATCAGGATCTGTCATCCACCACGTGCCGTCGCTATCCGTAACAAAATCGTAAACGGTAAGCGGTTTCCTATTTATGGGCGACAGAAAATTAAGATCGGTAAATGTCTTGTTAGATAGGTTATATGAAGAAATTCCACCACTGAAAGCAGAAACCAGCAAATTCGATTTGTCTTTATCAAACCGCAGCCGCTTAATACTATTTGAATTTAGCGAATTGGTATTTGATTTCATAAACCGTTGGAACGAATCTTGATCCCTATTCCAATAATTTAGGCCTCCACCTTCTGTTCCAATCCAAATATTACCTTGTTTATCTTCCTGAAAACCACTCACTACAGGATGATTCAAACCACCTGTACTAGGGTTAAAATACCGCACGTAGGCATCGTTTAATGAACAATACGCAATTTTACCTCCATAGGTACCAATCCATGCACCCTGATCAGGGTCGCGATAAATAGTCCAAATGGAATTATTGGGTAAAGAAAAAGCATCATTAAGGTTCATCTTCAACATACTGCTGATTTCTCTCAAAGGGTCGTATAAAAACAACCCCGCCTGAGTGGCCACCCAAATGATACCTGCTTGATCAATAAAGATCTTTTTGGATAAGGTTGCTTGATTTTTCCGTGCATTGATGGGTATGTTCTTTTTTATTGATCCAAAAACATCAGTTATAAAAATACCGCCGTTCGGAGTAAGGAAATAAAACATGTCCTCGTAGTTTACCGCATCAACTACGGCATGGCTTGGTGAAATAAAATCTGCAAATTTGCTAAACTTAAGTGTTTTCGGTTCTAAACTATAAAGCAGGTTCTCTTGAGAAATAAAAATTTTACCTCCTGCACTGATGATGCTATTGAAATACTTAATTGAAGGTAATGACTGCTTATTTACAGTTTTATTTTTTTGATTATAAACAATCAATCGATCATTAGATAGCATGTATAATTTGCCATCATTGTCTTGACAAATCGAGCGAATTTTTCCTTGTAAAACTAAATCAAAAGAAAATTTTTCATAGTTAAACTTGAGCAAACCATGATTTGTGGCCAAATAAAGTGCGCCAGCCTTATCGGTAATCAAGGTTCCATACGCCCACTTCACCTTTGGATTACTAGCTGACGCCAGATCGTTTAACTGGTAAAAGCTGTTTCCATCATACATAAAAACAGCATCGGGTCCCGTGTACCAAATTCGACCTAACTTATCTTTAGTAATACTTTGTATGCCACCATAATACGAAGTTTCGGGCATAATATGAAAGCGGTAGCGCGAAATATCAAGCCCGAAAACATGACTATAAAATAAGGTAACAAAACAAACAAATAAAAAACCGGATTTGCGCATTTCTAATATTCTAAAAGCTATTGAGCAGTAATGTTTGCCTTGAAATTACTATAATTTTTCCTTTTGCCTAATACATCCAACCGAGCGAGAATTTATTTAGGAGAATGCTATTCTTTATAATGATAATCGGCAAAGCGGATAAAATTTTCCCAATCGTAGGTATTTAAATCGTGCTTTCCACTCCTGAAATGATAACCAATAATAGAATTAATGATTGGAAAATCTACTTTTGGCGGCTCGGGAGACAACGAAGTTTTCTTGTTATATAATTGATATGCCGGAAGTGCATTAACCAGCGAAAGATAGGACCCACGAGGGTCAGCCCAGCGATCTTCAGTAGCATTTGTGGTGTAAACCGGTCGTGGTGCAAGCAGTGCAATCAACATGTGTTGATCTACAGGCAAGTCTTTTTCCCTGTTACTATAATTTCGATAATTATTTGCGAACCAATAGCCAAACTGTTTATTAATTAAGCTAATTGTTTCGCCATACTGCCTTCGGGAAAGAGAAGCACCTGAATTACCCGAGCAACTGCTAAAAATCATTGCAAATCTTGTATCCAGCGCAGCTGCCCAAAGCGCAGTTTTGCCTCCACGAGAATGCCCCACAATTGCTACTTTTTTCGCATTTATGTCTCTATCTGTTTCGAAATAGTCCAACACGCGACTGGCTGTCCAAGCCCATGTACCAATGGCTTTCATGCCATCTTCTCTTTGAAGCAATTCAGGAAAAAGCTGGTCGAGTACACCATGTTGATAGCTATCTTTTTTATCTGGCGCTGCATCAGCTACCTGAAAACTTGCAACGGCGTAGCCTTTTTCGATCATCATCTCCGCGGGCCAAAAGGTACTTTTTACTATTCTATCCGGATCGGTATTTCTCTTACTTCTGTTGTTAATTAGCAGAAATACCGGAGCCGGTTTTGGCGAATTATTAGGTGTAAATAGTACCAAGGGAATATCTACATGTTTGTTTTTGTTCCAAATACTAATATTCAATTCTTTCAACGTAGCATTGCCTCCCATTGCGTTTGGCACCTTTCGAATTAATTTAAAACTCAGACTATCGAAATCCTGTGGAGTTTCACCATAAACATTTTGTTTAAAAAGAGAAATAATCTGATCTCGACGAATTTGCTCCCATTGATTTTTATTTTTGACAATCCGGCCTTCTGTTGTTTGCAGCACTTTTGGAAGAATATACTTCGGTACTGCCTCTTCGTCGTAGTTAACAATTTCGCCCATAAATTTATCGGTCTTTTGAGCGAAAGAGCGTTGAAATAAAAGTAAGAATGAGAAAATAAATGTCAGCAAGATGCCTTTAACTTTTATTATATGTCGGTGTTTAATCTGCTGTACCATATTAATTCATAACTATTTACCTTCAAAATAGATAAATTGGGTCCTTAGCAAATTATGTTAAAGACTCAATTTAAATTTGATTTTTTATTGAACCTGTACGTTCATTAATTTTAACCAACCTGCTGTTGTAATATCGCCATTAACGGATAGTTTTATGGCTGGTTTGTTTTCATTTGTGGTATCCACAATTGCTACCGCCCAGGTATATGTTCCGGCTGGAACACCTACAGCAGTTTTTAACTCATAAGAAACCGGATTGTTTTTAAGCCAGGCCGACGGTTCACTTTTATCATCAACAATTACTTTCTTAACGGTATTCGATGCGTCGATTAGCGCAAAAGCTACTTTATATTTATAGTTCCACTGCGGAATATTGTTAGGGAAATATCCCCAACCCATATTTCTCCAACGATGGGTAATGGTAGTTTCGGTACCACTGTTAATCTTTTCAGGCAGGTATACCTGGTCTGGATATAAGCGGTAACCACCTTCAGAAACAAATCGCTGAACTAAGGAGAACGATTTTGCAAACCAGCTTTCGATATCCCCGGCACGGAAATCCATCATATTTACCGCAGCTTCTGCAGAAGCATCAAATTCACCTTGCCTTACATCCTCGGGATGACCTTCTCTGTATTTCCCACTCGGATCAGTCCAGTAACGGTGGGTGCCAGTGGTAATCCATCCACCTTCCATGATTATAGGGCGTTTAAAATTCCAGGTTTTAGCAAAGTTTTTTTCCCAGCTTTGGTAGTAATCAGTCATTCCAAATGCATCCTGACGAATACTGTAGCCCTTATTAATCGCTTTAACAAGCAATTTATCGCTATTTATATTTGCAGCTCCCCAGCTTAATGGATGGCCAATTAAGCGATGATAGTTAATCACCAGAGGTACTTTGGTAAACTTTTGAGTGTAAAGATCGGTTACCCAATCAAAAACCTCCTCTTTCAATCGTTCGGTATTTTGCCCGTTGGATGTATTTGGATCTTCGTAAATTACGTTATGCGCTTCTCCCCATTTCCCCAATCCATAGGCATCTATAAAAGCTGTTTTTTTCGGATCGTTGAAATCTTTTGCCAGCTCTTCTATGAGTTTAGCATAATGCTGCTTAAATATTGGATCTTGAGGATATGGTGTTCTACGGGTTGGAAAAGAACTGTTCTCCAAATAATATTTAGCACCAGCATCAAAAACAAACTGTGGTGTATTTAAGCCCTGATCACGTCCATCCACAACAATACGAAAAGCGATGGGCACTCCTCTTGTCTCCGCTCCCTTAATTAATTTTCCTAATGGCGAACTCGGATCTCTCCACGCATATACCCCATTTGTTGGGTTAAGCTTTGTCCAGCTGGTGCGAATGTAACATGCAGATGCATAATCTAATGCTTTTACCCTTTTGCCCAAATCCGGAACATAAAAATCAGTATCCCAATAGGCTTCGTTATCCCCCCCGGCATACATCACCCAGCCATTTAAGGGGTTGCGAAACACAGAACTTCTATTATAGTTAGGCTTTACCAAGGTTCCTTCGGCTGCTTTGGTCTCATTATCGGCACTGTTCTTTTTACAAGCCATCAATAAGAGAACCAATAAAAACATCGATAGATGATAAAATAATCTCATTTTGCTTAATTTTTTCATATCCGTAACGGTATAATAATTTATTAAAGAGGGCACGATCTTACATCGGACAATTGCCCTGACCTTACCCATTTTCTATCTTTTTTCTGCAAGAATGGTCATGTTTCTTAAATCGAAAACAATCACATTTGTTCCTGATGGGATAGTGTAGTATGAATTACGTTGGGCACTGGTTGAACCGCCGGATAATGCAGATACAGTACCTAGAGGAAGCGTTTGCTCCTGCTGCGTTCCGGTCGAGGTAAGCGGACAACTGAACGCATAGGCCAGGTTTTTACTGTTATCAGTGCCACCATACACAATAAACTTGGTTTTGCCGGTTCTTCCGCCTGTGTATACCAATATCTGAGGATCGGCCAAACTCACTTTACAATCCATTTTAATTGGCGTTCCAAAACTGTTAATGGCCCCGTGCATCCAAAGCTCGCTTATTGTAGTTACCTGCGGCACAGCCCCATCGCCATTCCAGTTTACTACTTTTGGCGTAAGCGCTTGTGCCGGAGAATAAATGGTAGCCGTAGCCTTTTGCATATTTACGATAACACGATATTGTCCAGCGGTTTCTATTTTCCAGGAGAAAGCGGTTTCACGCATTTTTATTCCTATTGCTTCGCCATCTTTCAACGTTGTGCTGGCATCGGCTGATGAGATATAATTTGTAGCCCCGTTAAAATCTACCGGAATTTGCAATTCTCCGGGTTGAAGGTTTAATACATAGGCGTATTGATTTAGATTTTCTAAGGTTTTAGGCATTTCTACCTTGCTTAATCCGGGCACTGCACTTCCACCCAAAAATACCTTATCAGCATCGAAAACAACCGTTTTTATCGGTGTTACATTGATTTGAACTGTCTTAACTTCTGGTGCTTCGAAAGTTGCGCCGCCCTCCCATTGTGCTACCACTCTAAATTCGAGCGTAAAAGATTTATTTGCAGGAATACCCCATTTTTGGTTGGCCCAATTTTGCAACTGCTCCGAGGTGAAGCTCCTACTTAAAGTGCCGTCATCCTCATAGTTTAAAATGGCGGTCGAGGAACCGAAGTTATTGCCAACCACATCTAATTTGGTGGTATAAGAAACCAGATGATCGTTAGATTGTGGCCTGGCAGCTTCCCAGGTAAAAGTAACAATATCTTTTGCCGGATTATTTTCATCGAGCGCAATAGTTGCCGACGATGGCTTGAGCGTCATTTTCTCTTGCACTTTTTCAATATCATTAATGCCTTTTTTGCATGATAAAAAGGTACTCACCAGTATCAACACAGGCATTAATTTGTATAAATATTTTGCTTTTTTCATAACGTTATTCATAATCAAAATCATTATTCTAACTTTTAAATTGATGATTTTCAGTCTTATAGACTATTTGCCATATCCTGGATTTTGCGGAAAGGCCGCATCACGGTTAGCATCAATGATAGCCTGTGGAATTGGCCACAAAGCATGATTGACATTTATCTTATCCTTAATTGCCGTGTTGTAAGCTTTTACCCTATCAACCAATTTGTTTGTTCGCACCAATGTAAACCGTCGACTTTCTTCTCCTACCAATTCACGAATTCGCTCGTCGAGTAAGAAATCCGTTGTTACCTGATTTGCTGTAACTACTGATGCACCCGCACGTTTGCGTACTTCATTTATAGCATCGGCCGCTTTTGCAGGGTTATTTTGTCCTAAATATGCTTCGGCCAATAGCAGATAGGTTTCCGCCAGGCGAAATTTCATCCTGTCTTTATAACTTCCTGTTAAGCTAAGGTTTTCGGCTCTTCCGTAAAAAAACTTGGTAAGTGCAGGAAAAAGTGTTTTGGTAGAAAACCAGGTTTGTTCGGTGATATTTGCTTTTTTACCCACTAAAGAAGTTTCGCCTGGATTATTGTAATACCAATTACGCTTGATGTTGAAGTTAGAATTTCTGATATCAGAACCTTCGAAAATACCAGGTACATTCCCTGTTGCATTTGTTCCGGAAGTACCAACCCACCATTTCATTGGTGTAAGTTGTGCTAAACCACGTCCGCCTAAAGTATCGGCTAAAACAAATCCTGTTATTGAGGAATAATTTGGAATCCACGCCCTTCGTGTCCAATCATCAGAGTTGGTACCACCGCCAATGGCATTAAACTCGAATTGCAAAACCCAAATGCTTTCCTTATTTGCATTTTTTAGTCTATTTTGATTGTTCTCGATAAATAAATCACTGAACACATCACCTGCTTTATCTTTGTTTGTACCAAAACGGGTTTTCATTAAACTGTAATAACCGCTGTTGATTACTGCCAAAGCAGCCTGTTCTGCAGCTACATAGTCACCTTTTAATAAATTCATTTCACTCAACAAATGGGATGCTGCCCATTTAGTTAATTTACCATCTTTAACCTGATCTGGATTTGCCGGCAGGTTTTGAACCGCAAAGTTTAAATCATCCACAATGTGGCCAATTACCTCAGCTTTCGGCGTACGGGTGAAATTCAGCTTAAAATCATAAAGGATGGTTTCTACATAAGGAACATCTCCGTATAGATAAACCAATGTACGATAAGCGTATGCCCTAAAAAATCTCGCTTCTGCCTGGAAACGTTGCTTATCGGCAGGGCTATCCCAGTTGGTGTTTTCTTCAGAGTAAACCAACATTAAATTGGCCGATGAGATAATGCTATATGCCCAATTCCAATAACTCCCGACAAACCTTTCGGTTGAGGTGAGGGTAAGATTGGCAAAAGGCAGCAATGATCCATCGCTATTAATTACATCGGCAATATCGGTAGCTGCCTGTAATGCCTCGTATGGACAGGCACCATTATGAATGTAAGCGCCACCCTCTCCGAAGGTATTGTATTCTGAACGTGTGAGCGCATATAATCCAGCGCTTCCTACTTCAAACCCGTAGGTGCTGGTATAAGTATTTGTTGGAGCTAATTCTGTTTTTAAGTCTTCTACAAGAAATTTTTTACATCCAATTACCGAGGTTAGGATAATAAGCGCCACACCTGTTTTTATAATATTTTTCATGTGTTTAATTGGTTAGAAGTTTACATTTAAACCGAACATGTAAGAACGTGCGGTAGGATAAGATGCCATCCAGGTATTATCGTAGTTAAGCACCTGCCTGATGTTGGAAAATGTATCGAGGTTGTTTACACTCACATTTACATCGATTCCGCTTAAGCCAAGTTTTTTGGCCAATTGTTGTGCAATTCTGTACCCTAGCGTGATGTTTTTGATTTGCACATACGACACTTTTTTGTAATAGCCATGCCCAAAACCGTTGGTATAGCCCGGCGAAACAATGGTTGCATCTGGATTTTCTGGTGTCCAGTAATTAGCGCCATGAACGTAGTTGGTAATTCCAAACGTCCAAGAGCCTATATTGGCCATGTTATCATCACGCCAAACCCCAAACACGCCAGTTACAAGAGCCGACATATAAAAATTTTTGTAGCTAAACCTGTTGCTTAACGAAGCGGTGAAGCGGGGCACTCGTGAACCGATAATTTTTCTATCGCTGGCATTAATAAAACCATTTCCGTCTACATCTTCAAGCTTGGCTGAACCAGGAGCAGCTCCGGTTTGAATTTCGCGTTGATTGCCAGTGGCATCAGTATAAAAATAGTTTTCGCCTTTTTGCCAGATCCCAACTACATTGTAATCATAAAAAACCCTTAAAGGCTTACCTATAAACCAATTATTGGTGATATCATCAAGCCCATCGCCTCTCAGCTCGACAATTTTGTCTCTATCTAAAGAAAAAACTGCAGTGGAGTTCCATTTAAAAGTTTTAGAATCGATATTTAGTGAGTTTAAAGTTGCCTCGAAACCTTTATTTTGTGTTTGCCCGATATTATCCCAAATTCTGTTGTAACCATTCATAATGGGAACAGTACGAATCATTAGCAAATCTTTTGTGTTTGATAAATAGGCATCAATTGTTCCACTTAAACGGTTTTTGAACAATTGAAAATCCAAACCTATATTTTTCGTATAGGTGGTTTCCCATTTCAGGTTTGGGTTTCCAATGCCATCGCCAGCCAGATATGCTGTATTTACTGCCGTTCCGCCATCGCCCCAGATATATTTCACATTTGAATATAAACGATCGAGTGTTCTGTAAGCGGTAATCGCTTGATTACCATTCGCACCATAGGAAACACGAAGTTTTAACAAATCAATCCAGCTTGCATTATCCTTTAAAAAACTTTCTTCACCAATATTCCAGGCTAAGGCCGCTGATGGGAAAAATGCGTATTTATTGTTTTCTCCGAATACTGAAGCACCATCAGAACGGCCCGTAAATGTGGCGATATATTTGCCTTTGTAAGAATAGTTTAAACGGCCCATGTAAGATAACAAGGCTGTTTCTGTTAAGCCGGATGATACGGCCAAATTTCTAGCGGCTGTATTCATCATAAAATAACTGGTATTGTCCGTTACAAAACCTTCTCCACTTTGCGATGCGCTTACGCTTTTGGTTTCCTGCATACTGAATAATCCAGTTGCATCTATGCGGTGATCGCCAAATGTTTTTTCGTATTTGAGTACATTTTCCCAAGTATAATCGTTGTAGTGCCCGTTGCTTACGCTGGCCCGACCACCAACCAAACCGGCTTGTTCCCGTCCATCGAAAGTATCGCGGCCGTAATATGTACCAGTAAAACTGCTTCTATAGTTATATCCAAAATTCGATCTTAGTGATAAACCTTTTAGCGGTAATTTTACATCGGCATATCCGGTAAGGAAAAAATTTCGGTTCATGCGATCCTGATCCGCATTTACGTTACGCATTGGGTTAACGATAAGAGAATATTCCATCGGTTCAGGAATGTAGTAGCCCGCTGCATCTTTATATTTTCCATACGGACTTTGTTTAATAGCATGTTCGATATTCGGTGTAACACCACCATCGCTTCTTTGCGAAAACTGTGTTCCGATACCAACCGTTAACCAATTATTGAAAGTCTGATCGATATTGGCCGTGATGTTTAACCTGGAAAGTTTGGAGTTGTACACCACGCCTTCCTGCTCTAATGAAGATGCCGCGGCCATATACTTGGTACTTTCAGTTCCACCCAGAATACTTACCTGATGATCCATGGTAACACCCCTTTGGAAAATATAATCCTGCCAGTTGTTGGTTATTCCATTTTTGTAGTTTTCGCGTTCGGTAACGCTGATAATGTTGCCAGCAATAGGATCTAATTGATCGCCGGTGTAGCCTGATCTCAATCGACCAATGTCTTGCTTGAATTTGATAAATTCATTTGGCCCCATTACATCGATCCTTTGCATAGGTTCTGCAAAGCCGATTTGGCCCTTGTAAGAAACCTGTGCCTTACCCAAAATTCCTCTTTTTGTTTGAATGAGGATTACACCATTTGAACCACGTGCACCATAAATGGCAACAGCAGAGGCATCTTTTAAAATGGTTAAATTTTCGATGTTATTTGGATCAAGATCAACCAACGAGCCGCTGTAAGGAATACCATCTAAAACAATCAATGGAGAGTTGTTGGCCGATAAGGAGTTTTCACCACGAATAAGCAAAGCCTGATCCTGACCAGGAGCCGCATTACCCGTTGTAATATTGAAACCTGCAACCTGCCCAACCAAGCGGTCCATTAAATTTGGCGTAGAAACCATGTTTAGCTGTTCTTTTCCAACAACGGCCAAACCGCCGGTTAAATCTTTCTTTTTTGCTGTACCATAGCCAACAACCACCACCTCATCTAACTGCTTATCTCCAGCCATTTTTACGTTTACAATGCCAGTTGAGGTAACTTTAGCTTCCTGATTGTTGAAGCCTACGTAAGAAAAGATCAGTGTTGCTGATGGAGCTGCTTGAAGTGCAAAATTGCCATCTTTATCTGTTGAGGTACCTGTATTACTTCCTTTTACTTTGACAGAAACGCCGACAAGTACATCGCCTTTTTCATCGGTTACTTTTCCATTTACTTTAATAAGGTCTTGTGCATAACTCATGCTCGCTGTAATTAAGAGCAACATGAAAGCGGTTATACTGCTCTTGAATTTAGTTTGTAATTCTTTTATCATGTAGTTTTATATTTGGTTAGTATTAAAAATTTCATTTTACATCTTCATGGAGAAGGAAAACATTAGTTCTTTTTTCTATAGGCTTAAGGATTTATGGTTAGCTGTTTCTTTACAGACATTAGGGTTGTTGTAATTAAATGATGATTATGGATACACCTTAGAATGATCTGTTGCCTGATACCGCACCTACACAAGTGCAGGTTTATTTTAATTTTTTTTAAATTTCATCTCCTCTCTTGATAAAACACACGCATATCACCATTTGGCTAAAGTGATTAGTCAGATAGCGCTTCGTGTAAATTGGAAAGGCCAAACTTGAAAGCTGCCCAAAGTTGATGAGCTTTGAAATTGATATTAGCTTAGTTCTCATATCAGTTTATTACATATTTGGTATGCTCAAAACTAAATAGAAACAGCGCTTGCCAGGGTTCGTTTTTGTACAGAAATGGTTTGTTTTTGTACAGGAGCACTTTTTTTGCTAGTTTTCCCAAAATAAGTGCGCATGCAGGGTAAACTATTCTTCTACTACAACCTTTATTTTTTTGTCTTTTACAATTACCTCAAAGTCTCCTGATTCTATAAACTTTTCACCTTGACCATTAACAAAACCAAAGTCTTTTTTAACATCAATATCAAACCAGAAGATTCTAGTTTCCCCTTTTTTTATCAATTGTTTTTGAAAATACTTAAGCTCTTTAACCGGGCGGGAAATGCTACTTACAGGATCGGATATAAACCAATGAACGGTTTCTAGGCCATCCATATCGCCAGTATTTTTTACAGGAATTTCGATCCTTAAAACTTCATTGCTTTTAACCTTTTGGGTGGATGCTCTTAACTCGCCATATTCAAAATTGGTATAACTCAGTCCATAACCAAAATCATAAAGAGGTTTACTCGGAATATCCTGATACTTACCTTGGTTTGGCCTCGCACTTTGGCGATGATTGTAATAAACCGGAATTTGACCAGTGGAGTAAGGAAAGGTCATGGCTAACTTTCCAGATGGATTTACTTTGCCGAAAATAACAGCAGCTGCTGCTTTACCGCCAGGAGTTCCCGGTTGCCACATCGTTAAAATCGCATCACATAAAGGTTCTAGTCGATTTAATTCTAAAGGTCGGCCGCTTGAGAGCAATAAAATAATGGGTTTTCCTGTTTTTTTAAGTTCTATTAAAAGTTCTTCTTGAATTTGAGGTAACGCAAGTGTAGATCGCGATGCATTTTCGCCGCTCCACTGTGCCTTTTCACCTAAGCAAACGATAATCGCATCAGCGTCAGCAGATACATTTTTTGCCTCTTCGAAGCCAGATTTATCGCTGCCTTCAAAATCACAGCCGGGCGCATTTACTATGCTTGCTTTTTTTCCAAATTCAGTTTTTAATGCATCGTAAACTGTGGTGGCATCATCGGCATTTCCTTGCGCCCTCCAGGAACCCAATAAATGCCATTTACTATTGGCCACTGGGCCGATTACCGCTATTTTTTTCACGTTGTTTGATAGTGGTAAAGTTTTATGTTCATTTTTAAGCAATACGATAGATTCTTGCGCCAAACTTTCTGCAACGGCTAAACTTTTGGGCAAAAGAAATCTTTCCTTTTCGGTGCTATTGGGCGTGTAGGGCTTGTCAAATAAACCCAAGCGAAATTTTACCCGCAGCACCCGCTTTACAGCATCATCCAATAACGAAGTGCTTACTTTGCCTTCTTTCACTAAATCGCCCAAGTATTTATTATAGCTTTGGTTCATCATATCCATTTCAACGCCTGCATTAAAAGCTTTCATTGCTGCTTCTTTTTTATCCTTTGCTACGCCTTGCGGACGGAGCTGTTCAATAGCACCCCAATCAGAAACCACAAAACCATCGTGCTTCCATCGTTCTTTCAAAATATCGCGGAGGATGTATCTATTGGCTGTACTTGGTATGCCACTTATGTCGTTAAAAGCGCTCATTAAGGTCGCTGCTCCGGCTTTAACACCTTCTTCATAAGGCGGCATATAAGTGTCCCAAAGCGTTTGGTCTGAGATTTCTGTGTACACATAATCTCGCCCCGCCTCTGATGCGCCATAACCAATGTAATGCTTAAGGCAAGCCGCTACGTTTCTTGGACTCGCTAAATTATTGCCCTGGTAACCTTTAACAGATGCCACAGCAAATACACCATTTGTATATGGATCTTCACCATATCCTTCTGCTACGCGGCCCCAACGCCCATCGCGTGCAACATCGATCATCGGTGAAAAGGTCCAATCAACACCCGACATTCTGGATTCCTGAGCGGCTACTGCTGTTGCTTGCCTTACCAAATCCGGGTTCCAGGAACAAGCTTGGGCCAGAGAAATGGGGTAAATAGTTTTGAAACCATGGATCACATCGTAACCAAAAATAATGGGTATGCCTAGGCGACTATTCTCCATCGCCTTGTGCTGTACCCGATTACGTAAATCGGCATTGCTGCTAAAATAAATTAAAGAACCAATCTCAGCTGGAATATCCTTAACAGGATCGGCCATATTATTGGCATTATCATTTCTTCCTAACGTATATTGATTCAACTGCATCACCTTTTCTTCCAAGGTCATTCGAACTATTAAATCATTTATACGCTCTTCAATCGGCTTTTTTGCATCTTTATATAAAAAACTTTGCGTCCTTGTTTGTGAAAACAAACTGTTGCAAATCACTATAAAAGCAACTAGAGATGAAATTCTCTTATTCATTTGATTATTATTTTTGAAATACTGGTTTATCGGTTATTTTCATCGTTTTCTGTTGAGTATTTTTCATCTCGAACACAACAATCTCGTTTTTGCCTTTAGTAACCAAGTCTGCAGAAATTTGAATGGATTGCTGCTTTTCTTCCTCCCAAAAAGAACCGACATACTTATTGTTAATCCAAACTTCTCCCATTCCCCAACCCGAAATATCGAGATAGAAATCACTCTGTTGAGCAAGTTCGAATTCTGCCTTAAAAAACATAGGTAGTGCAACCTGTTTTCGCGGCTCAAAAACAACTGTAGATATCTCGTGTCCTTTGATGTTCAGTGGAGTAATGGTCCAGTTTTCGATTTCTTCGTTATTTATGGTAATACTTCCAAACAAACCTTTTGAGTTGTCTAAAATTTCCGGCCCGTAAGTAATTCGTCCAATATTTTCGGCGTAAAGTTTCAATTTGTGCTTTCCTGAGGTAAGCTTTAATGAGAGCTCTTTTTTTTGATCAGTTAAGGTTCCCGTCAACTGATCATCAATAAATACCACCGCGTAATCTCTTACATTTTCCAATGCTAGCACTGCATTATCTGATGGTATATCAATCTCTGCCTGATAGAGCACATATCCAAATTCCATATCTAAATCATTCATCGGCACTAACCCCTTAGATTGATGCGGTTTTAAATAAACCTGATCCAAATCTGCGCTTTTATTAAAATCGATATGCTGGGCCCAAACAGCTGAAGAAACAGCTAATAAACCCAACACGAATAAATTTATTTTTCTTACCATCTCTATTTAGTCAAAAATGATTCAATGAAACTTTCATCAACTTCTACTTGTGGATTAAACTTACTTCCGTTTACATAATCGTTTACACTTTTAAATAATTGTTGGGTAGCAGGGCGTTTCTCAATGTCTTTTTCTGTATCTACAGCAAGTACCAATAGTTTTCCTTTTCCAACTTTAGCTTCGAAACCAATGCTCAGTTTTTCATTGTTATCATTGGCATCAATAACCTGAATAAATGGGCGTAGTGATTTTGGCGCATCTTTCATTTCAATTACTTTGGCATAGTTCAATATGTCCCACCATTGCCAATCGGTATGATTTTCAGTTATAAAACTTTCAAAAACAGGATGTTGATCTTGAATAAGGCAGCCAAGCGTCATTGGTGGCCATGCAAACATAATTGGGTTCCAGAAGTGATTATGAAAAGTGGATTTTCGCCCCTTTACCTGATCAGGTGATGGACAAAGCACTACCTTTCCACCATCTGTCAGCTTTTGCTTTGCTTTTTCATCGAAGACTTTAGTGTATAAAACTACATCGGTAGATTTGGCCACCTGTTGGTTTCTTGGGTAAACCCAAATATCCCAACTGTTTCTGATGCTGTCGTTTACCGATAGATTAACGGTTAATTTTTGTGCTTTTTTTATCTCGCTGAGATCGAAGGCGAATTGACCAACAGGAAACACGTCATCTTTTCCGATTGCTTGTGTTTTCAGTCTTCCCTGCTTTAGCGTTTTACCAGCATCATCGTTTAACCACCATTTTATTTTTGCATTTTTTAATGCTGATTGACTAAAATTATACACTTCAGCATCGGCAGAAAAGGTTTCATCATTAAAATAAGAACTTTTAGCATAACGTAACAGAGCCACTGTGGGCCCACAAAACTGCCGCCATTCTTCTGGCGTGATTAAGCCTTTCGAATCCCAGAAAGGATCCAAAATCCCTACCGTTGCATAGCCCTGGCCTGGAAAATCATTTAAAGACAATAGCTGAAAACCTGCTGACTTAGAGGAACGGAGCAAAGCCTCGATCACCGCTTTATATTCCAGAACAGTTAACGCACCGGAGGCTTTAAAAAAATCATTTGCCTGATCGAGCATACCGTTTTTTTCTAACTGCGCCCTAAATATTTCAAAATTACGGGGTTCGACAGGGCTGTTGGCATATTTTTTAATCTCATCGAAATTGGGATACATATCACGCTGGCCAGATTCATGGGAAATAACCGGAACATCAACATCAGATTGCTTGCTTACATCCCAATTGGTATTAGGCAAACCTTCGTAAACCTTAACAGGGCCTTTATTGGTTTGCTGAGAAACATAAAACTGATCTGATTTTACCCTAGTCCGAGCGGTAGATCCGCAAAACAAATGTCGATCGTCCATTGCTCGGCCATTGGCAGTAAGTTCCTCAATAAAATCAAAATTGCCAGTAATCTCATTTCCATTGCAATACAGCACAAATGATGGATGGTTGCCGTATTCTTTAAGTATCGCTTTCATCTCTCTCCTGAAGAAATCATAACGGGCCTGGTCTGGCTCCGCATCTTTGCCCCACATCGGCATCTCCACTTCAAAATAAATTCCATATTTGTCAGCCATGCGAAAAGCAGCATCGGGAGGACACCATGAGTGAAAACGGAGGTGATTTAGTCCGTAACTTTTCATTGCCACCATAATTCGCTCCCACTCGGCCTCTTCTACCGGCGCATGTCCGGTTTTTGGAAAGACCGCGTTCTCTACATTGCCTCGCAAGTGAACAGGGTGATTGTTGATCATGATGTGATTTTTACCCTGTTTCACTTCACGCATTCCAAACGAAGTCGATTTTTCGTGTTGATATTCCAATCCGTTATTTTCTGTGTTCAGTTTACAGGTAATTTTATAGAGATTAGGGGTAAACTCATCCCAAAGCTTGATGTTTTTTCCAAGCGCTATGGTGCCTTCAAAATTAATCAGCGAATCGGTTCCAGATACATTTAGCACTTTATTAATGCCATAATTTTTGCCTGCAATGTTAAAAGTGGCGATGCCTGAAATGGGCTTATTCGTATTATTTTTAATTTGCATTTTAACCCTAATTGATTTTTCATTGATATTTGGATACACCTGCAAATCTTCAATGTAAACGGGATCAACCGCCACCATTTTGATCTCTCCTAAAATTCCATTCCAGTTAATTTGAGTAAATTCCGTATGCGCATGATCCCACCTATGGGTCTTGTACTGAAAGCGATTATCAATGCAAACCGTTATGCGGTGTTTTTTGCCAGGCTTTAAAAAAGCAGTAAGATCATGATTGTGTGGTACACTGATGTAATCTATCTTGCTTACTTCTTTGGTATCTACATAAATAGAACTTAACCAATGTGTACGTTCAAAATATAGAAAAACCTGTTTTCCTTTCCAGTCTGCCGGAATCTCTATATCCCGCTGATACCATGCCGGCCCCATGTATTCGTACTTTCGGGTAAGCCTATCGATGTACCTGTAAGGAACTTTATAACCTATTTGATAATCATCCGTAATACCTGGCAATTGGATGGTTTCCTGCAATTGGTGATTGTATCTCGGAGAGAGCGATCCTCTTCTAAAATCCATTACATCGGTCTGGAATCCCCACTTTCCAGATAAATTAATTTCTTTAGTTTGAGATTTTGCATCGAGAACGAAAAGTAAAAGCAGCGCTGATATCAGCAGTTTAATTGGGGTTTTTATAGTTTTCATTGTATATTTTATTTAGCAGAAGGAGTAGTCAACTCAAATGCTCTATGTGCGATAGCCATCTAATACAGCTTAGAATAATTCAACCCAAGCAAAAGCATGGGTTCTTGTCAGGATTTAGTATCAGGGATTAATTATAATCTTTTCTTCAACCGGGTTAGTGCCTCTAAATAATAATAATCCGCATAAGTGAGTGGTGCATCTACCTCCGATTTGAAAGGATAAGCGCCAGTATTATGTTTTAAAATAAAATTGCCGTTTTGCCCTTGCTTTGCAGTATATTCTTTAGAGGCTAAGCTTCTTATCTGTTTATCTACTACCCGCATATATGCTATTTTTGATTGGGCATCTACAAAATCGCTCAGTTCGATTAGCGCAGAGGCCATGATACAAGCTGCTGAAGCATCGCGTGGAGTGTTTGCCGTTGGGGGAACATCGTAATCCCAATAAGGAATAAAATCAGCGGGCATTTTTGTATGGTTAATCAAGAAATCGGCAATGTGTTTAGCCTGCTCCAGGAAACGTTTATCCTTCGTTTCGCGATAGAGATACGTATAACCGTAAAGCCCCCAAGCCTGACCGCGGCTCCATACCGAATCATCTGAATAGCCTTGATGAGTTTGCTTTTTATGCGGCAATCCAGTTTCGCGATTGTAAGAGACCACGTGATATGAGCTATAATCGGGACGAAAATGATGGATCATAGTTTTATCAGCATGAGATAAAGCAATTTTCTTAAAACTTTCCGTCCCTGAATTTTTTGCTGCCCATAACAGCAATTCAAGATTCATGATATTATCAATGATCACTGGATATTGCCAAATGTCTTTATTATGATCCCACGAACGGATAAGCCCCACCTTAGGATCGTAGCGTGTGGACAAGGATTCTGCACCTGTTAGTAAAACTTCTTTGTAATGTTTATCGCCTGTGATCCGTAAACCATTTCCAAAACTGCAGTAAAGCATAAAGCCAACATCATGATTATCTGTAGTGTATTTTTCTCTTTCTACCCTATCTGTATACATTCTGGCATATTTTAAAACATCCTCGTTTTTGGAGTTTTCGTATAAATACCATAATGTTCCAGGAAAAAAACCACTGCACCACCATCTTGAATCAGAGCTGGTATTTTTGCCATTCTCAAAAGATCGAGGTAGTTTTCCCTGCTGATTTTCATAATGCTTTGCCATTAGAAGGCATTGCTTTTCTGCTGATTGCAATGCCTGATCAACTATTTTTTCTATTTTTTGAGCATTAATTTTATTGATAGATAATAAGCTTAATGCGAATAAAAGTGATAGATACTTTCTCATTATATTATTTTATGTTTTTGAAATAATCGTTCATGATATACCAGGCTTTCTTTCTGAAGCCCTGATCCGAAATAAGTCCTTTCCTGTTCCAACCATCTTGATTTGTGGGATGAAAACGGAAAGGCGAACGAAAATCGAATAGCACCCAAGGTGAAACGCCCCGCAGATTGGGGATATGTTTAAACATTTCGATATTATCGCGGTATAACTTTGCCTGGTAAGCTTCACTCCAGGAACTGGCTGTATTTGCATCGCCCTTTTGGCCATACAAGGCCTCACCTCCAAACTCAGAGATTATAAGAGGCTGATTTTTAGCCACATCCCAAATTGCTTTATCGGGTGCAACAGGCCATTGGTGATACCAGCCCAAGTATTTGTTTATAGCAACCACATCGAGCGCTTTGATGAAAGGATCATCCATCACAAAAACCTGCTTATCGCGATCAAATTTCACCAAATCGAAGGCTGCCGTGATTAATCTGGTACTGTCAATTTCCTTACAGCATTTGATCAAATAAGTTAAAAATTCGTTTCGAGGTGCAGAGGGTTGCGTTTCATTTGCCACGCCCCAAAAGCCCAGGGCGCAACGATTTTTATCCCGCATCACCAGCTCCTTAATCATAGCACCTGCTTTAAGTTTTGTACTTTCATTTTCGAAATCTATTCCCTGCCAAATCGGAATTTCTTCCCAGAGCAAGAAGCCCATCTTTTCTGCCATGCGAACGGTGTACTCATTTTGCGGATAATGCGCCAAACGAATCATATTACAGCCAAGTGCTTTGGCCTCCGATAAAAGCATGCTGGCATCGGCCTCAGAAAATGCCCTTCCCTTTCTCTGGGGAATTTCCTCGTGAAAACTTATAGATTTTAAAAAAACGGGCTGATCGTTAAGGTGTATTTCTGTACCCTTAACCTCCAAATTGCGAAAACCAATCAATTCTTCAACACGGTCATCAGGTGTGGAAACTACTACACTGTAAAGTTTGGGCATTGTTGGCGACCACCGCACTAACTTCCTAATGTTTCTGATTGACGTTTTGGCAATACCCTCTTCATTTGTATTCATCTTCTCCTTAATATTGAGTTCAGGAATTTCGATTGAAACGTGAGTATTCGGATCGCTGGAAAGCTTAATCTCAACATTAATTTGGTCAGGTTTATGCTTATCCAGTTGAATGAAATAATCCTGAATAAATGTTATAGGGGTAGATACCAACATTACATCACGAGTAATTCCGCCATAGTTCCACCAATCGAAAGATTTAGCAGGAATGGCATCAACTGTACGTGTGTTGTTTACCTCAACTGCTAAAAAATTATCCGTTTCTTTTAGCTGATCGGTTACTTCTACCTGAAAAGGCGTAAAACCACCCTCGTGTTGTGCAATCTCCTTTCCGTTCAGGTATACCCTGCAGCGGTAGCTTACTGCACCAAAATATAGAAACTGCCGTTTCTTGTCCGCTTTGGCAGCATCAAAACGACGAGCATACCAAATAGTACCCTCGTAATATTTGAGTTCTGAAAGTTGACTATTCCAATCAGATGGCACATTTAAGCGTAAACCGCTTTCAAAAGAATACTCATAAAAATCCGTTTTACCTTCAGGCTTTTTATTAAGAAATATTTTGTTTTTTCTTCCCTGATCGTACTGATCAATAATGGCATTCCACTTTCCGTTAAGATACTGTATATTCCTTCCGTAAACGTTTGTTATCATATCCTGAGCCCACAATTCCGAACAAAAGGGCGCAAGCAAAATCATGAAGATAATTAAAGTCTTGTTTAAGATCATACAGAAAAATTTGGTTTCGAGGCTTGAATAATTTTACTTAGGCTGAGATTGATCAGATTTCCCTTATTAAAGATCTCTGTCGAGAAATTCCCAATTGCCAGGGTATCATTCACTACACGACTGAAGCAGATATCTTCGGCGTAAAAAGATGTAATTGAAAAAGCATATAGCGGAGTAACTGCCTTTACAACGTATATTGCTCTGCCAGCACAGAATGCTAACCTCAGTCTGACACTGCTATCAAAAAAATTATTGGCCTGTGGATGATGGCTCATTTACGTGTGATTTAATATTTGGTGTGCCCAAAACTAAATACAAACACAGCTTAGGAGGGTTCATTTTTGTACAGAAAGGGTTTGTTTTTGTACAGCCGACAGATTATTGCTTAGTAACTCCTTATTTAAACTCCAAGATGAAGAAAGTTGCAGCCTTGAGATCAAGTTTCGATAAGATTTCACCAAGCACCTATGGCTTACCGATTCTCTGCAGTAGATTCGAGATGTCAAAGCGTTATGAATACTTAATCATCCAGAGTATTATTACCAAATTAAACTAAACCTCAAAAGCCCGATAAAATATCAGGCTTTCGAGGTTTAGTAAATAGATTCCGCTAAACATGCTTCGGCTAGGACCAAAGCATGTTTTTATCATCCAATTTATTGCGTTGGATTTTGTGTCAACTTACCTGGGTAAGAATTTATTGCACTTTGAGGGATATAATAAACAACTCTAAAATCGCTTGCCTGTACATCAACCGTCTGATTTTGAGGTCCTGGATATCTGCGTACCAAAGGTTTACCATTGCGAAATACATCAAAGCTTCTTTCGGCTTGATAAGCCAATTCCAGTTGTCTCTCTTTATCGATCAAATCTCCGGCGTTAGCCGATGTTAATGCACTATAGCCACCATTAACAATCGAACGCGTTCTGATCAGATTTAAATCCACAAGGGCATCATTATAACGCTGCAATTTAGCGTAAGCTTCTGCCCGGTTCAAGTATATTTCTCCAAGCCGGCTAATCACTGGCGAGTGGAGGTGTGAGTTTTCTCCCTCTCGAGAATCCTTTACTATGTAGAATTGTGGATATACCCGGTTTAAGCTGATAAAGAAATCGATCACTCCGGTATAAGTTTTGCCGTTTTTGTAATTGATACTGTAAATTTCCTGAGCAGCATCTACTGGTGTTAAAGTATAAACATCCGTCCCTTCGGTGCAGGTAATTGTGCCTCCGTTTCGGGTGATGTTTGCCTGAACATAATTTAGGGTATTGGCCGCATCATCTTTGATAAACCTAAAAACTTCTGTATAAGCCCCTGAAGCATTGGTAGCATAAGTGGGCTCAATAAAAGCTGCTCTGGCATCTACAATTTTATATTTAGTTGGCCGCCAGTCGTTTCTACCGGTTTCATTTAACAAATCGATATAATTTGCACTGGCGTACATCTCGCCCCAACCCTGACCACCGATATTGGCATACATCCCGCCAATGCCATAGTAATGATCTGATCCGGAAAATTCAGACGCTACCCTTTTAATTGCGAAGATGGTTTCTCTATTGTTTTCGGGTAAAAAGGTGTTGTATTTCATAAAATCTGCTCTAGGCAAAAGACTATATCGGCTGGTAGCGTTAATCACTTTTGTGGCATAATCTACCGACAATTGTGCATAAGTTTGATTGGGACTTTGATAGGTTCCGCTCATGTACAAATAAACCCGGGAAAGCAAAGCCTGAGCAGCCTCTTTGGAAGCAAAAATAGATCCTTTATTGATGTTGATCAGCTCTTCTGCCTTTTTCAAATCTGCAATAACCTGCTCGTAAGTAGCTTTAACGGTCGATCTGTCCGGCAAAGTTAAGTTAATTACATCCGGAGGAGTTCCATTTACAATTGGCACACCCAGGTTGGTTTCTGGATTTTGGTAATATGGTCGGCCATAAGCCCGAACAAGGTAAAAATATACCATGCCCCGAATAAAATAACATTCGCCTAGCTTACTATCTAAAGTTGTGCTTTTGCCCTGAGGGATGATATTAATAATATTTGAAGCTTGGGCGATAGCTTTGTATCCACTATCCCAAAAAGTAGATAATCTTGCGTTATTGGGCGTTCTGGCAAAGGAGATAAATTCATAAAAAGGATCTGTAGAAGATCCGCGGATCATGATGTTGTCTCCGGCATATTCACCTAAACGATGCATCGGATCAGACCAGGCCTTTAACTGGGCATAGGTTCCATTGAGTAGTGCATCTATCGACTCTTCCGGATTATTATTTATCTTTTCTGACTGCAAGGAACCAAAAGGTTCTCTATCGATTTTGCAGGATGAGATGGCAATCACTGCCAACAATATGATTATGATCTTTTTCATTTTGTAATGATTAGAATGAAACATTAATACCAAACATGAATTTTCTGGTCATTGGGTACACCGAAGGCCCCGCGGTAAACAAAACGCTTCCGTCAGATTCACTAACAGGTATCTCAGGATCTACGCCTGAATATTTTGTGATGACGAACAGGTTTTCTCCGGAAATAAAAGCCCTTAAATTTTTGATTTTATATTTCTTCAAATCAAAATTATAACCCAAAGCCAACGAGCGCATTCTGAAAAAATCATTGCTTTCGATATACCTTGACGATACTAAATTCCCTTTGTCCTGATTGTTGTAACGGGCAACCGGATGTGTGGCGATGTCTCCTGGTTTTTGCCATCTCGACCAACCTTCCATCAATACCATTTGGTTTCTATCGGTATAAGTACCGTCAGCATCGTATTCCTGACGGGAATAGTTATAAACCTTCCCGCCCAATGAGTAACCAAAAACTGCATTTAAATCAAAGTTTTTATACTTCAGATAAGTAGTAATCCCTCCGAATAAATCGGGAGAAGCCTTATCCAACTTTTCATCAGTAGCTTTTGAATAATCTGAAGTGGTTGTTCTGGAAAGTTCATTTCCTTCCGCATCTCTTGTTACGGTATACCAAGTTGGCTTACCATCAGCCGGATTTACACCCGCCCATTCTTTCATATAATAAGTATCTACTGGCAGGCCAATCTGAATTACCCGGTTTGCTGAACCTGCAATGCCTGCACCATCGCCCACTATTAGCGGTTTTGCAGTATAGCTTCCATCTGCGTTGCGGGTTTTATAAATATCAGTCAATTTGTTTTTATTGTGACCAAGATTTACATCCAAGCTCCAGGTAAAATCTTTAGTTCTGAAAATATCTCCTCCCAGGGCAACCTCAATACCTTTGTTGCTCATTTTACCGATATTCTGTGTGATACTGGTAATACCTGTCAATCCAGAGATGGGCACGTTGTATAAAATGTTGTCTGTTTTCTTGATGTAGTAATCTACCGTTAGTCTAGCTCTATTGTTAAAAGCATTCACATCCAGTCCCAAGCCACTGGTGTACGTTTCTTCCCAGGTTAAATTTGGATTACCTATTTGGCTGATTAACAATCCAGGAATACCATTATAACCAGCTGCTGGATTTACGGCATACAAATCAAACTGCGGATACAAACTGGCCGGACGATTACCCACCGAGCCATAGGCAGCACGAATTTTCAGCATGTCGATGTATTTCGCTTTGAACCATTCCTCTCTGCTGATGTTCCATCCACCACTTACAGAGAAGAAATTGCCGTATTTCTTTCCAAAATTTGAAGCACCATCTCTACGCAGTGATACCTGTGCCAAATACCTGCCATCATAATCATAATTGGAATTGAACAACATAGATTGTACCGCCCACTGACTGATTCCTCCTCTGGTTCGCTCTGGTTTTGCGGTTACATCCAGCACTTCAAATCCAGGAACAATACCTGTACCATAAGCATCCAAGGTTTTACTGCTGAAGTCGTTAAACTCATAGCCTGCCAATGCATTTAGGTTATGCTTTCCCCAGTTATTGGTGTAACGCAAAATCTGGTTGGTATACCTGCGTGTGTATTCCGAACGGTAATCGGTTACCCTTCCGTTTACACTTAAACCCCCATTAGATCGTGGATCGGTATAACCTGCGGCAGCATAACTGTTGTAGCGGTAATTATTAACCGATGCAAAAGTAAGGTTCTTGGTAATTTTGATATCGAAATCTAAATTCCCCATGAATTCATAATTCACATTCGAGCCTTTATTCCATTGCAAATCGTATAAATAATTTGTGCTGGCAGTGTTTACCCATAGTGGTGAACGGTGAGGCACTAAATTTCCGTTAGCATCGAAGGCACTATCCCAAGGTAAATTTGAATAAATAGAGGTTACCGAATATTGTTGATCAGAAACGCTACGTCTTGACCCTACCAGAGACGGCTTTACCGTTAACCATGAAAAAGGCATATAAGTGGTATTTAATCTGAAATTATAACGTTCATAGTCGTAACCTCTGATTGCGCCAGATTCATCGTAATAACCCACAGACAAAAACGATTGCAGCTTTTCTGTACCTCCCTGAAGCGAAACGTTATGATTTTGATTGAAGCCGGTCTTTGTAGCTAAATCCCACCAGTCAAAATTACTGTCACGCAAATCGGGTTTCCACCGTGGAAAGCTGATGGTGTTCGCATTTGCGAAAGAAGCAAAATAATCATACAGTTCTGCTCCATCCATCATTTTCAGGTTTCCGTTGGTTAACTGGTTTACCCCTGTTCGTGAACTCACATCAACTGTCATCTGACCAGATTTAGCCCTTTTTGTAGTGACTACAATAACGCCGTTAGCGCCCTGAGAACCATAAATTGCTGTTGACGCAGCATCTTTTAGAACCGTGATCGATTCGATATCTTCCGGGTTAAGTTCTCCTGGGCTTGAACCAACAATAACTCCATCGAGTACCCATAATGGATTGGTTGTACCATTCAAGGTGGCCTGACCGCGAATAATTACCGAAGCTGTTGCTCCTGGCTTACCAGAAGCTGGTGCAACAAATAAACCAGGCGCTTTTCCGGCCAACAGGTTTTGTACATTCGGAGAAGTCACATTTTTTAGTTTGTCCGCACTGATGGTACTTAATGCGCCCGTTAAACTTTGGCGTTTCTGTACGCTATACCCTACCACTACAAGCTCGCTAAGCGTTTCTGCAGATTCAGAAAGCGTAACTACACCAATAGAGGTTCCGCTGATGGTGACTTCTTTGCTTGCAAAACCGATTGAGCTGATTACCAGCGTTTCCCCCGCTTTTGCTTCGATACTGAAAACCCCTAAATTATTTGATGAGGTTACACGGTTTGTTCCTTTTACTGTGATACTTGCACCTGGGATAACTCCTCCTTTCGCATCTTTCACCGTTCCGGTAATGGCTTCAAATGCTGAAGTTTCAATGGAATTGGTTAAGGTATGTTCTAAATCATTTGGTTCCTTGTAAAATGCAAATTGATGCGATATGTTCGCTGGATTTAATTTTGCAGTTAACGGCGTTTCTGCATGAGCGGTAATGGACGTACCCAATTTAAATAGGATCAGTATCACCACTATGGCAAAAAATCGCATTTTGTCTGGTTTCTGGTTAGTTGTTAGTTTCATTAAGTTAGGGTTTTGTTGGAATGGTTTAATCAATTTCTAGGATTACATTTCATTTTAGGTTTGATTTTCTTCATTATGATTTCCGTTAATATTTTGCTGACTGAAGTTTTTATCTTGAGTAATCTCTTCGAACCGAGGAATGCTATCGATATATCGATTCAATAAATCGATCTGGTTTTGTGCCCGGTTCAGGTTATGATTTGGATAAGCGGCACCATAATAAATATCCCCGTTTAAGAAGTCGGTTAAAAAGCGTAGTGCCTGCATGAAAATCATGAACTGACCCGAATAGATGAATAACTGCTGCTCTGAAGGCGTTAATACAGGGCCCATTTCGCTCATGTATCCACTATAAATCGCTTTGAAAATGTCAACGCGAACAGCAATCAGGTTAAAATCGGTTTCCTCTTCTGTTACCGGTGAGAGATAGGTCCGCATCATATCTCCTACGTCGCTTATAAAATAGCCTGGCATTAGCGTATCCAAATCAATAATGCACATTCCAAGTCCAGTGTCTTCGTGTAGCAATACATTGCTTATTTTGGTATCATGATGAAATGTCCTGATTTTGAGAATATCAGCTGTTAGAATATCATTATACCGATTAGCAATATCCATGTGCCTGTTAATTTCTGCAATTGCACCTTCTGCCACTGATAATCTTTTCCCATCGGCAAGTTCTACAGCTTTTTGATACTGACTCACCCGCAGATTTAAGTTATGGAAGTCTGGAAGAGAAACACTCAAACTCGAGGCATCAAAATCGTTCAGCAGACAGGTAAATTTCCCAAACTGCTTCGCTGCTTCATAGGCTTGTTTAGGATGCTCCACTTTCTCAATAGTGATTGATTTCTGAATGAAAGGGAAACACCTAAAAGCAAATCCATCCATACGCAGCACGGATTGGCCGGCAGTAGTTTTAACTGGCCCCACGAATAAATATTCTGGTGCCTTTTCTTTCAGATAATGCTGCAAACGAACAATGTTATCGATGATTTTTTCGGGGGCAGCAAAAATATCAGTATTGATTTGCTGAAGAATGAAATCTCCATCAGCGGTACTAACCTTCCAGGTGTTATTAATTAAACCTCCGCCGAACAGACGGTAGATTGTTTCAGATCCGTCCAGACCAAACGCCTTGAGAACTTCTAATATCATATTATGTATTACTGAATTTTTATTATTGACTGAAAGACCGGCTCAAGTGACTAAAAACCACTATCATCTAATGCGAAAACATTTTTTCGATCTTTCCATTTTCCTTTTGTGAAATCAGGAAATTTTTGAGGCATATTACCTTCTTTTAAAGATTTGGTAGAAAGCGGGGTAATTACGCTCATGGTTACAGAGTCGTAAACATCAATTGGCGTTTGCCTTTTTTGTTTTACCGCCTGAATAAATCCATTGAACACAAACCAATCCATTCCTCCGTGGCCAGCTCCAACGGCTTCTTTTTCATATTTTTTCCAAAGTGGATGATCATATTTTTCAAACCATTCTTTTACTGGTTCCCATTTATGATTGCCTTTGGAGTTTTTTTCTATATAGATCGACTTGTTCACATCCATCCAAATTCCATCTGTACCCTGTACCCTAAAACCGATAGAATATGGGCGAGGCAGGTGCACATCATGGCTAAGCATTACTGTTTCGCCATTGGCGCAGTTGATGAGCGTAGTGGTAACATCTCCATTTTTGTAATTGATTTTAGCGTTTGGATGCCCTGGAGACATATCTTCAACATACGCAGCTAAACCTCTGGCTTTTGAACTGAATGACACCAGATTGGTGAAGCGATTGCCTCGGTTGATATCTGCATATTGTATTATTGGACCAGCACCATGGGTTGGATAGAGATCTCCATCCTGATCGATATTAAATTGGGTACGCCACTGGGCTTCACTTCTGGCATTGGGTCCAAACTCTACTCCCCCGCCATAATAGTCTTTTCCATTATTGAAAAGCACATTTCTAAGGTTATGTTGGTAGCCGCCTTCCAGGTGAACCAGTTCTCCAAAAATTCCCTGCCTAACCATGTTCAAAGCAGCCATTACATCCCGCCTGTAACACACGTTTTCCAGGGTCATGTATGGCATCCCTGTTTTTTCAGATGTATTTACAATGTCCCAATGGTCTTGCACCGTTAGGCCTGCAATCACCTCACAACCCACATATTTACCGGTTTTCATCGCATCAACTGCCTGGTCTTTATGAAACTGCCAAGGGGTCGCAATAATTACTGCGTCGATATCTTTTATCTCCAGAAGTTTTTTATAAGCATCAACACCGCCGGTAAATTCTTTGGCTGCCGGCCTGCCTGCTTTAGCAATTGCAGATCTACATATTTTCAATGAGCTTTCCTGTGTATCGCAGATCGCTACAATCTCTACATCGTCGCGTAAAAGTCCTTCAGAAATGTGACTCATTCCCCTGGCCCCTACACCAATGTAACCAAGCTTTACCTTACTATTATCTGATTTTGCAAAAAGTGTTCCGCCTGGTAAAATCGTAAGCCCAGCGGCAGTCAACGTGCTGTTTTTAATAAAATCTCTACGCTCCATTTTTTCTTGTTATGTTGTTATTTTAAATACTTGCCCTGTGAAGTATTTATAAAACTAGAAGCTATTGAAGCGAAAAGCTAGAAAGTGAACATACAAAGCTTAAGACAAAAGAATGTACAAATAAGTCATTTAAAAACAACTAGTTAGGTCAGCATATTTAATAGAATGTACGGCAAATGCTCCGCTGAAAATGGAAAAGATGGGTAAAGCGAGAACGGATTTGGGCCATGGCAGGAGACGAATTAATAAGAAACACCAGTTTTGAGATCGAACAATTGTGGAGACTTTGCGATTCCCACCCCGTTAAAGAGAATTTTAATGCCCAGTATTCTACCAATTGACTGATTATAAGCACTGTTGAGCATCAGCTTATTGTTGATAAATAAAGAGACTTTCTTATTTTTTACCAAAAGCCTGACATTTCCACCCTTGGCAAAATCGTAAGTCATTCTATTGAGGTTTTTAGAACTTCCCATGGCTTTAACTTCAGAAAAGTGATACTCAGAAAAAGCCGCACAACTGGGTTTTACCATTAACACCCTGTGCCGGCCTTCACTTCCAAGAATGAGAATGCTCGTCTGCATACAGGCTATGCCGGGTCTGCTTTCCTCAGTTCGCAAATAGCTACTAAATGAAAAGTTATCGCCATCCACACCACTGGTATGAATATTACTAAAACCTATTAAAAATGGTTTAGAAAGGTTGAGGCCCGCAGAATCTAATTGGTTGGTGGAAACATACAGACTATCTTTCGGCAGTGGCTTGAGCTTGGCAATTGGAAAAGCACTCAACGAGTCGTTTCCCGAATTTGCCACCCAACCCTTAGTTTGCATAGAAACGGTGAGGGTATCAATCGCTTTATTATGGTGCAAAAGGCGCACATGAACTACTCCCGGATTTTTGAAAAACTGCACCACCTCCTGGTTTACTTTTATCGGCGTGATGGGTCCCTCATCCATAAAATCTATGGCAAACTGGTTATCCTCGCTTAAAGTTCCCTTATGGGATAATTTAAACACAGCCGTATGCGGCACTTCCCCATTCGGATTTTCGCAAAACAGCTTCACCTCTCCAGGTGCAATTTCTTCACTTTTGGTATAATAGAGGAGTGCAATAGTTAAACAAACCGTTAGCAGGACAGCCAGGCTAAGATAAAACCGAAATCTTTGTGTAGTAAATTTATTTTGGGATGTGGCTTCAACAGCCTTTGTATCTCCGCTAAGCGCTGCCTTAGCTGCCGGTGGTTCCAACGGAGAGAAACGATTAATCAGCTCAAACTCCTGCCAATCTCTGTAGCCAATAAATTGTGCAAGGGCATCACGGGTGGCTTTTTGAGGATAGTACCGTGTTGGTGTTTTTAACCTTCCGAAGATTCTTTTGAGTGTATTTTCGCTTAAATAAACTTTGGTTTGCCGGCCTAACTGACTGTTTAAATTATTGTAATCTGCAGATCGCCAATCTGCAATTGGTTTTAAACCCATTTTCTCTTCGATCTTCTTACAGCATAAATCTAAGACTTCGAAGAAACGCTTGTCGTCAACCTGTTTAGGGATAGGTGTCATCTTTTAAGTTTTATTTGAAGCTGTTTCAAATACCTTAATAGGGTCTGAATATTGAAACCAGCACCCAACGACTTACCTGCTCAATGACGCCAGTAAAACTGTTTACAAAAAAGCCAAAGCTAGGGATCACCGCAAATTTCAAATAAATACGCTTCACTCCAATCAAAAATGCTGACCAAGAAAAAGCGGATGATTTAGGTTTTTGAAATAACTTGTTGTAAGATGGTAAAAAGATCTGAAGAAAATCAACGCAAACGTTTGTCTGTTTTTCAAAAACACCTTTAACGGTATTGAATTAATTGATGCGGATTCGCATTAGAATATGTGCCAAGACATTTTGATAAACCTGGGGGGCGACCACCGTAATCATGAAAAACAAGACATCCTGATGGTTTGGATATCCCTACGCTGCCGCCCCTGCCGTGAATTTAATCCTGGCTTTTTGCCCAATCATGGCTTCTTTCGGTTTTTATTATGCGATTAATTTTACTCTTCTTTAATTTTATTCCAAATATCCTTGTACAAATCTTCATGGCGTTTAAACTGAGCATGCACATAAGGGCACATTGGGATAATCATCAATCCGTTTTTCCGAACATAGGCTACCATTGCATCGAGCAACATTTTGGCATAACCCATTCCTTCTTTTTCTGGCTCAACCTCTGTGTGATAAACGGTCAGATCTTTTCCGGTAATATCGAAGATCATCTCTCCAACCTTACCATCCTCATCATAGATATCAAATGAACTTGGTTCGCCTTGCTGAATGTTTAATTTTACTTCTGCCATTTTTCTTAATTAATTTTCGAGGTAATTTGTGTAAGTCTTCGCGTAAATACTTCAATTAAAATGCGTTCCAAATTCATTAACTGCTACTAATAATTTCCGGTTACTCCTACTTCCAAACCTCTCAGTTCTGCAAGGCCGCGTAAACGCCCAATAGCCGAATAGCCCGGGTTGGTCTGCTTTGCAAGATCATCCAGCATCTGGTGTCCGTGATCCGGGCGGAAAGGAATGGGCTGTTCCCTTTTGGCATTTTCTTCCGTTAATGCCTTCATTATCTCGAACATGTTTACATCGCCGCCCAAATGGTCGGCCTCGTAAAAACTGCCGTCATCATCTTTTTTAACGTTGCGCAGATGCGCAAAATAGACCCGCTCTTTAACTGCATTAAAAATGGCCAGGGTGTCGTTTTTCATTCCCGCACCCAAAGATCCGGTACAAAAACAAACGCCGTTAAAAGCCTGGTTTACCTCGTTGATGATATATTCAAAATCTTCCAGCGTACTCGCTATCCTGGGCAGACCCAAAATTGGATAGGGCGGGTCATCGGGATGGATCGTCATCTTTATCCCCTCTTCGGTACAAACTCCGGCAATGTCGTTAAGGAAAAATTTCAGGTTTTCTTTCAGTCCCTGCGTACCTATTGCCGCGTATTCGTTTATGCTGGCCCTCAGGGTTTCCAGCTCAATTTCTTTTTCGTTGGGAATGCCCATCAGCACATTGATCCGCAGATCCTGAAGTTCCGCTTCGTTCAGCGTGGCGAATTTTTCGTTTGCCCTTTTAAGGATGGAGGAATTGTAATCAGCCTCCGCATTTTCTCTCTTCAGGATATGCAGATCAAAGATCGCCAGATCGATCCAGTCGAAATAAAGTGCCTTTGATCCATCGGCCATTTCCAGATCGAGCTGGGTACGTGTCCAGTCCAGAACAGGCATAAAATTATAGCATACCGTTTTGATGCCGCAATGCGACAGGTTGCGTAGTGAAATCCGGTAATTTTCCAGGTAGTGTTGCGCATCATGTCTACGGGTTTTGATCGCCTCGTGAACCGGTACACTTTCCACTACCGACCAGGTTAAACCTGCAGCTTCAATAATCGCTTTGCGTTCCCTGATATCTTCCAAAGGCCATACCTCGCCGTGTGGAATGTGGTGCAAAGCAGTTACGATTCCGGTGGCACCGGCCTGTTTAACATCCTGCAGACTTACCGGGTCGTTCGGACCATACCAGCGCCACGTTTGTTCCAGTTTCTTATATTTCATTTCCATAATTTAAACTCCCGAAAAAGCACCAAAACCACCATCAACGGTGATATTCTCCCCATTTACAAATTTTGAGGCATCACTTAAAAGATAAATCAATGCCCCGATCAGTTCCTCGGGCGCACCAAACCTTTTGAAAGGTGTTTTTGAAAGAATCGCATTACCTCTTGCCGTTAATGAACCATCTTCATTGGTTAAAAGGGCTCTGTTCTGGTTGGTAATAAAAAAGCCCGGAACAATGGCATTCATCCTGACCTTGTCGCCATAGCGGTTGGCCAGCTCCACGGCCATCCATTTGGTATAACTGTCTATCGATGATTTTGCTAGTGAATAACCCAAAACCCTGGTTACCGCCTGTGTTGCCGAAACAGATGAAATATTCACGATGCTTCCGCCGTTCTTCGCTATTTCTCTACCGAAGATCTGTGTGGGTATCAGTGTTCCAAAAAGATTCAGATCGAAGGCCTGTTTCAAAGCTGAGATGTTCAAATTAAAGACATCGCTGCCAGGCTGGACTACGGCTTCGGCAATATTACCGCCTGCACCATTTACCAGAGCATCTATACGCCCAAAGGTGTTGATAATCTCCGCGTTCGCATCGATCAGGTTTTGCTCATTAAGTACATCGGCAAGGATGTAGATTGCTTTGCCACCAGCGTTTGTAACCGTTTCGGCCCTTAAACGGGCAACGTCCTCATTTCTGCCGATGATTGCAATGGTTGCCCCGGCGGAGGCAATTCCGTTTATAAATGCTTCGCCCAAAACCCCGGTTGCCCCGGTTACCACCACTACTCTATTTTTGAGCGAAAACAGGTGCTCGATATTTTTTTCCATTCTTTATTCGTTTATTTTCATTGGCCTCATTCGGACCAGTCAAATTGGATATTATGTATGTAATTAGTTGAAATACGACAAGCCTATTTACTTCTAAGCAGTGCCTCTAAATAATAATAGTCAGCATAATTGATTGGCACATCGATTTCTGATTTAGCTGGTCGATGCCCAGTACTATGCTCCAAAATAAAACCATAGTTATCACCAATTTTACTTAAAATGTGTGAATATGATAAGGGTGGAATATAGCAGATATGTCGATACTATCTAACAATCTAAATTATGGAAGCAAATTACAATTTTCAAGCCTACTTAGCAATAAACCTTTAAAACAGTGTTAAACGATGTTTCAAACGTTTGAAATAATAGCTGTTTTTGCTTAACTATGCATTACCTACTATCCATTTATATGCAAAACACACCAGTTACCTTAAAACATTTGGCAGAAAAATTAAAGATGTCAATATCAACAGTGTCTAAGGCATTAAATAATTACCCTACTATAAACGAGTTTACCAAAAAACGAGTTCAGGATCTGGCAAGTGAATTACACTTTACGCCAAATAAATCAGCGATTGATCTTAAACAAGGAAGGTCGAAAATTATCGGCATTATTTTGCCAAATCTGTTAGATCATTTTTTTACCAGAAGTATTTATGGCCTGGAACAGCTTGCTTCGAAACATGGATATAATGTAATTATTAGTCAATCGCACGATGTTTTAGAAAAGGAAATCCAGTCTGCGAATATGTTGTTACAGACCCGAGTGGATGGATTAATTGTAGCCATTTCGAAGCACACCCAAGATTTTACTCATTTTAACGATTTTGAAAAAATAGGGACGCCGGTGGTTTACTACACTCGAAACCCTAGTTTTAACGGGAGTTGCCATAAAGTTTTGTGCAATACCTTTCAGGGTGCCTATCAAGCTACCAAATTTCTAATCGAGCGGGGGCATCAAAATATTGCCTATTTAGGTGGACCAAAAATGATCAGTTTTACCCACGATAGGTTTAATGGTTACATTCATGCGCTTAAAGACCATGGTATTCCCTTTTCTGCAGAACTGGTGGCTTATACAGATTTTGATAAAGAAAGTACCATTACCGCAATCAAAAACTTGTTTTCATCCGAAGATACAATACCTACTGCACTAGTGGCCTTCAAAGAGCCGATTTTATTCGACGCCATGAAATATCTGCGCTCCGTAAACCTTCCAAACTTTGAACAATTGGAATGCATCGGTTTTGGCAATAATTCGTTTATAAACTATTTTAACTCACCACCAATTGCCTCTATTGAAGAAAACCCGGAATCTGTAGGCGAAAATGCAATGAAACTTCTCTTGCAACTTTTAAATAGAAATATTGAAATAAACAATTATCAAAAGATACAGGTAGATTGTAAGCTTGTTGTTCATTAGCAGTGTTTTAGAATGATTTATCAATTATTCGTTTGCATTTTATACTTACCTCGATATCCGTGTAAATACTTGTCCGTTTATTTGCAAATACCATATTTTCCATATCTTTATCGAATCAATTCCTATTATACATGCAACAGTCAGTCTTAATCCGTAACAATGTAAATGTTATCGGAAAAGGGAATCAGGTTATGCTATTCGCACATGGTTTTGGTTGCGATCAGAACGCCTGGCAATTTATTATAGATGGCTTTACAGCAGATTATAAAGTTGTGCTATTCGACTACACGGGTTCGGGTAAATCAGATATTGGAAAATACGACTCTAATAAATACAGCAAGCTAGATGGTTATGCGCAAGATGTGCTTGAAATTTGCGAGGCCTTAGCGCTAAAAGACGTTATTTTTGTAGGGCACTCTGTGAGCTGTATGATCGGACTTTTAGCCGCCAACCAGAAGCCTGAATACTTTTCGAAGTTAGTTTTTGTGGGTCCCTCGGCCAGATACCTAAACGAAGGCGATTATTTCGGCGGCTTTGAGAAAAATGACCTGGAAAATCTTTTTGATTTTATGGATAGCAATTACCTGGGTTGGTCAAGTAAAATGGCCCCAGCCATTATGGGCAATCCTGAGCGACCTGCACTCGGAGGATTTTTAACACAGAGTTTTTGTTCTACCGATCCAAAAGTAGCCAGAGACTTCGCCAGGGTTACTTTTTTCTCTGATAATCGGGCAGATCTGTCGAAATTAAAAATTAAAAGTTTGACTTTACAATGTGCCGACGACATTATAGCACCTAACAGTGTTGGGGAATTTGTTTATCAGCATACCCCTGGAAACGAGATCGTTTTCTTAGAGGCGACTGGCCACTGCCCACATATTAGTGAACCCGAGGAAACAATTCGGGCTATTAAAACGTTCATTACCTAACATGAGCTATCCTGATGAATCAATGAGCGGCAAAAATCATTTACTAGAAACCCTTATTAATTCAGATGAGTTATATCATACAGCGCCATGTGGCTATTTTTCGCTCTCCACGAAGGGTGAAATTATCAAAATAAACCATACCCTACTTCATTGGTTGGGCTTTTCAGAACAGGAATTATCAGGAACAAAGTTCGCCGCTCTTTTACCAAAGGGTGGCCAAATGCATTTTGAAATGTTCTTTCTACCTATGGTGAAAGTAGATGGTGGAGTAAAAGAACTTAGTTACGAACTGCTAAAAAAGGATGGCAACTCCTTATCAACATTACTAAACGCCAGTACCATCCGTGATAAAAACGGCGACATTAAAGCGGTTAACGTAGTAGTGGTTGATGTGACAGAACGCAAAAATTACGAAAGAGAACTGCTTAATGCAAAAAGTTTAGCCGAAAACGAACAAAAACGGCTTGAATTTATGGCAGATCTTGCTCCAGAAATGATCTGGACGGCATCTTCTACTGGCCGGATAAGTTATGTTAATGCCCGCTTCTGCAAATATTTCAATTGTACAAAAAATGAGACCCGATCTTCGTTCATCCTCTCAAAAATTCATCAACTAGATTTAAGAACATTACTTACGAGTTGGTATACCTGCCAAACAGGCGGTTCAGATTTAAATGAAACAATTAGGTTAGTCAATCAGGAAGGCAATTATGAATGGCATCAAGTCAAAGCTTCACTATTTGTAGATAATCACGGCGAACAAATCAATTGGTTCGGCTCTTGTACCAATGTAGAGGAGCATATTAGTCAGTTAAAAAAGAAAGACGAGTTCATCAATATCGCCAGTCATGAATTAAAAACACCACTTACCAGTTTAAAGGCCATTCTTCAACTTATGCAACGGATGAAGGGGGAAACCAGCGAACGCATGTTGAGCCTTATTGAAAAAGCTAATCACAATATTTCGAGAGTTACCGAAATGGTGGAGGATTTATTAAATACCAGCCAGATGAATGATGGCCAGTTGCGATTAAGCAAGAGCAATTTCAATGTGGTTGAAATGATTGGCAGCTGTGTACATCACATTCGGGTTGAAGACCATTACAAAATCATCACCGAAGGAGATAAATCTATATCGGTGTATGCAGATGAAAGCCGGATAGAGCAAGTGGTAACTAATTTTATTACCAATGCGATGAAATATGCTCCAGAAAGTTATCTCATCAAAATCAATATTGAAAACGTTGAAGGCTTTGTGCGCATCACAGTAAGTGATGAAGGACCAGGAATACCTGCAGAGAAAACACCACACCTTTTCGACCGTTATTACCAGATTAATACAACAGGAGGGAAATATTCGGGCCTTGGTTTAGGACTATTTATATGCGCCGAGATCGTAAAGCAACATGGAGGAGAGATAGGCGTAAATAGCAGCATTGGTAGCGGAAGTTCTTTCTGGTTTACCTTACCTCTATCATAGAAATCCTCTTCAAATATCTTTCCCACGTTAATTTATCTATGATTTTCCTTTGCTAAAAAATGATTTCCCCATTAGAACCCAAACATTTCCTGTAGAGCACGAATATCAAAATTCGATTTATTCGGGTTTTAAATTAATATATTATTTAGTTTCATGCTCAGTTCGATAAAAACCAATGCAAAAAATGCCGTATATAATTACGTACTATTACTACATAAAGCGGGTAGTTTTCTCCAAACCTTGAATAATTTTTAATGTTTTGTTTATAGAACCCGGCGATAAGCAAATAGTGGACATAAGGGAAAACTGTAAAGAATGAGACTTATTGGGCAAGCTGGCAATAAAACTTAAACAGTAAAAACTAATAAATAATAAAATCGATATTATGGCAAAACAAAGCAACAGTACAACTATGCCGAACGGGCATTTGCACGAATTATTTGTAGATGAATTAAGAGATATTTTAGGGGCAGAAAAACAACTGTTAAAAGGACTGAAAAAACTATCGGATGCAGCCGGAAGTAAAAAATTAAAACAGGTGTTTGATACGCATTATGAACAAACTGAAGGGCAAATTGAACGACTTAAAAACGTTTTCAGTTCAATAGCCTTAACGGCCCGAGCCAAAAAATGTAAAGCAATGGCTGGCCTTTTAGAAGAGGCTGAAGAGATTATCGAAAGTTTCTCTGATCAACCCGAAGTTTTGGATGCAGCCTTGATTTCTGCAGCTCAGAAAGTGGAGCATTATGAGATTGCAAGTTATGGTTGTCTGGTTACTTACGCCAAATTAATGCAGCATACAGAGGCCGAAGAGCTTTTAAGGCAAACGCTTGAAGAAGAAAAGCAAACAGATGTTTTACTTACCGAAATTGCCATTAGCGAGGCAAATGCGGGTGCAGAAGAAAAAAATAAATAATATTAACAAGAAAATAGCGATAAGATTCATCGCTGTTTTCTTGTTAATCGAATACTGGAATTAAATGCCACTCATTTCATTTTCGCATCATCGCTGGGCTGGTTACCGAAACCAAATCGCTATATAAGGGCGTACATATGTAATTTTGACGAATTATCACTAGTTTACCTTTTAAAAACGAAGAGGTGCGCTATTCTCCATTCCCTATTCGCTATTTACCATTCCATATCGCAATTACTCGTATTTGACGAAGATTAGAAAGAATAAATTTCACAAGCATACAGAAGGAGCTGGGACATAGAAGTCTTTCTTCCGATTCCTAAAACAGGAACCTAATGTCAGCCAAGTTATTTCGCTTAACAAAAATGGGATACAGGTAGTGCTGTACATGACGCTGATCGTTGCAATTATGCTGATGATGTACAAAAAAGCTATAAAATCGGTTACAAGACTGCTAAAAGGCGTTTCGCTATGGAGGTTAGAGACCTAATAATTGCTATGATCGTTGTGTAATGTGGTGGAGATCCAGGACTATTTTTTAAAAAATGGCCGGAATTTCTTCCGACCATGACTGGCTTTTTAAGGCCTATTTTTAATTATGATTAAATCTAATTATTTAAATCGTTATTCTACCCCCGGTTACCGGAATAGTGGCACCGGCAATATAACTTGCATCATTGGAAGCCAGGAATACATAGGCTGGCGCTACCTCTGCAGGTTGTCCGGCACGTTCCATTGGTGTATCTTTTCCAAATTCTTCATGTTCGGGGATAGTTGATGGAATCAACGGTGTCCAAATTGGACCTGGGGCTACCGCGTTTACCCGAATTCCTTTTCCATTCATCAGTAAAATCTGGCTGAGGTTTGCCGTAAAATTTTGGATAGCACCTTTGGTCGCAGCGTAGGGTAAAAGTTGCTCGCTTGGCGAATAAGCATTTACCGAAGTGGTATTGATGATACTACTACCTGGCTTGAGGTGAGGTTCTGCAGCCTTGCATAGAAAAAACATTGCGGTAATGTTGGTGCGAAACGTACGCTCCCACTCTTCACTCGGAATCTCGCTTAATGATTTTCTTGCCATTTGAAAAGCGGCATTATTAACCAAAATATCTAAGCCACCCAATTCGCTTACGGCGCTATCAATAATTGACTGGCAATGAGCTTCATCCTGAATATCTCCTTTAATCAGAACTGCTTTTCTACCCGCCTTTTCTACATATTTAGCTGTAGTTTTTGCATCTTCATCTTCACTATCATCTAAATAACTAATTAACACATCAGCGCCTTCGCGGGCAAAAGCAATGGCCACAGCTCGGCCAATTCCTGAGTCGCCACCGGTAATAATAGCCTTTTTACCTATTAATTTACCGCTGCCTTTATATGATTCTTCTCCATGATCGGCTTTGGGCTCAAGATTAGACTCTGTCCCGGGTGGCTGCTGATCTTGTTTAGGAAATGGTGGCTTCGGATACTGATCGGATGGATCTTGCGAATTTTTATTTTCTTCTGTCATCATCTTTATTATTTAATAAACGGATTATACATCGTTTAAAAAACCCGATAAAAAACAGAAAGGTTTTAAAAAAATCACATTAGAAGGTTATTTTAAGTTATATTTTATTAGGTTACTCGACAAGCGATTCCCCACTACCGGTTGTTCTTCATAATACCTATTGTTATTTTTGCATTACCACTATGAAGAAATTAAATAGAATACGAATCGATTATCGCTATAAGAATTGAGGCAAAACAGAGAGTTGTTTGCTAACAGGACGCTGACGATGATTATTTATTTGTGCTATTAAAAAAAGGGTAGAGTATTGGCACCATTTACAATATTGGCAAAAATATGGAAGTCTAGTCACTACAACACTTCCTCCCTGCCGATACTGTCAAAATTGTGAATCGATTAATGAACATATAACAGCAAGCAAACAAATATTTATGAGGTAAAATTCTGGTATTCTGTTAGCTTCAAAATTCAAGGATTTTTTGGTCTCAATCTGACTATAATTAATTTCCTTTGCGGCGAAATAAATTCAGTTACGCCAGCCATAAAAATTTTTGAAAAGTGCCTCCACACCTCTATTCTATAAAAGCATCTCGTTTTAAGTTTATTGACATTTCAATAGCTCGTTTTCAAGATTTATAAGTAAGTTTAAATACGCAATCTTTTGGGATAAATAGTGAATGTTATATCAAGGGGTATATTTAGCGGATAATTCGTTATTTTTATATTCCAAATAGAAGTAAATGTCGAAAATATTAGTATTAGATAACGATTTAGGCAATGCTGAAGTAATACAACTTGCACTGGAGGAACAGAACCATCAAGTTAAAAATATTAATCAGGCTGATCTGCTAAATGAATCTATTAAAAAATTCAAGCCAGATTTAATTGTGATGGATATTATTCTGGATGTAGCTGATGGCAGAGATTTATGCAACCTCGTCAAAAAAAATCGAGATACCGGGCATATTCCAATCATGTTGATCACTGCTTTGTTAGAATCGCAGGTAGAGGACATTTCTTGCAAAGCAGATGGCATCATTTTTAAACCTTTCGATTATAATAAATTAACCAGGATGGTTAATAGGCTAATTATGCCAGGAGGACACATTTAACCTCATGAAGCTCACTTTCTATAAAAACTGTCTCACTCTATTCTGTTGAGCAGATGAAAATCTAATCATCCACAATTTCTATCCCTATTACCGATAGCGCTTCAATATGAATCAAGATGATTAATCCCTACAGAATCAACCTCAATCACGTTATCGCCAAAAGCTTAAGTAGTCCGCTTCCTACCTAACCTCCATATCTTTCGCTATCAATAGAAATATATATCTCATAATCCCCTTTAAAAAGATAGAGCAAATAACTGCCGTTAATGTCCCAGGTGAAGATTCTTAATCGCTCAGTAAAAATATTCTTCATTATTTTTTCTTGTTAAAATAAAGCTCCACGAAACTAACGTGGAACTTTTTAAATCAAGTTTTCAAAGGGGATAAACCAGAGAATACCATCTCTATCCCTTGCTTGAATTTTTAAATCAATTTTTAGTACAAACTACGGCGTTGGGGTAGTTGTATCTTGCATGCTACTATCTGTTGTGGTAGTATCCTGCATTGGCGAAGTTGCATCCATCGAACTCATAGAAGTATCAGGACTTGCTCAATCTGCATTATCTAATTTTGAATCGGAGTTACAAGACACCGCTAATATGGCTAGCGTGCCTAATAAAAAAAAGTTGTTTTTCATCGTTTCTTTGTTAAGGGGTTACTAATGAAAAAGCCTTTTTTGATTGCAAAAGTTTTATCATTTCGGTAAGCGTTACTAAAACAAGTATTTCCCGAGGAAGTAACCCGTAGTTATTGTAAGCCATTCTAAAACTGTGAAACAACTGGAATAATTGACGATTAAGCCACCTTAAGGACAAGATTAAGTACTGAACTTTCGCAGAGCCGGGTATGGATTTCTACTCGGCAATTTTAATAGAGAAAAATAAAAAATGACGTTCAACGTTCTGAAATAAACACCTTAAGTTGAAAAAAGAGAACTTCCCGGAAAAGACCTGCCCTACTTGCGAACGCCCATTTTCCTGGCGGAAAAAATGGAAGCTAAATTGGGATAATGTTATTTATTGCAGTTTGAAATGCAAAACACACAAAAAGAATAGAGATACGGAAGAGCGCTAATATTTACGCTCCACGAGAGGAAAGTAGAGCTATGCGATATTTAGTTTTTAAAGAAAAGATAAAATGTAAAGAAACACTTCATTGGTTTAATAGGCGATGAAACAGACTAAACCAATGATCACTTATCTTAATAGCCATCCATTTCATCGTCGACATAACAATACAGCCACCTTTCTCCGGGTTCTGAAGAAATTACGACAGGATGGCTTACTTTTTTGCAGTGGTGCGACATGTGTTGCATGGGTGAAGAATCGCAGCACAAAGTAACCCCACAGGTTTGGCAGGTACGTAAATGTACCCAGTCACTTCCTATTTTGATGCACTCTTCGCAAGCATATTCTTTAGCCACTTTAAGCGTTTTTGTCGCCTTGATGTGTTGACAAATTCCATTGTTTCCCATAGTTAAAGTTTTGATAAATATTGATGAACTTGAGTAACAGCCATAGCGCCTTCGCCTACTGCCGATGCCACTCTCTTGACCGAATTTACCCTAACATCGCCCGCCGCAAAAGATCCTGGTACGCTGGTTTCTAAATGATAAGGTAATCGATCCTGATTCCAGCAATTTTTATATTGATCTAAGCTGACAACATCGTTACCAGTGTATAAATAACCATTTTTATCTCTACAAATCGCAGTTTCAGCAGCCCATTCTGTATTGGGTTTGCCACCTATACAAATGAAAAGCTTGGAGGTATCATGCCAGTTTTCGGTTCCTTGTTCACTGTTTACAATTTTAATGCGTTGCAAATAATCATCCCCTTCAAGCGCTATAACTTGCGAATGGTACAACACATGAATATTATTGATGCTGGCAATACGCTGAATCAAATAATCTGATAGGGTTTCGGCAAGATTTCCTTTTCTTATCACCATAAAAACACGCTTGGCGAAACCAGAGAAATAGGTGGCAGCTTGTCCGGCAGAATTTCCGCCACCGATAATATAAAGGTCTTTATCCTGACAAAAGAAGGCTTCACTCGCACCTGCCCCGTAGTAAACCCCCTTATGGAAAAAACGATTTTCATCGGGAAGGTTTAACCTTGCATACTCTACTCCCGTTGCACAAATATTGGTTTTAGCCACTAATTTTTCTCCAGAAGCAAAATCGACATGAATTTTATTATCGTAAAAAGTTCCTTTTATACCCTCCTTTAACAGCAAAATTTCCACACCGAATTTTAGTGCCTGTTGTCTTGCTCTTTCGGCAAGGTTTGCCCCCGAAATACCTTCTGGAAAACCGAGATAATTCTCAATTAAAGAACTGGTACCCGCCTGCCCTCCAATAGCTTCACGCTCAATTAAAATAGTTTTTAAACCTTCGGATGCCGCATAAACTGCAGCACTTAAACCTGCAGGACCAGCGCCATAAATTGACAAATCATACTCTGCATATTTCGGTTGGGTTATCCAGCCCAAATTACAGGCAATTTGCTCCAGCGTTGGATCGACAATTACCTTCCCATCAGGGAATTTAATTACCGGCAATTTATGTGGATTGTTATAAGAGGTAATACCTTGCCCCCAACCCAAATCATCATGTGTAATATCAAACCAATCGAAATCTACCACACTTCGCTTTAAAAAATCTCTTATCGGATAAATCTCAGGAGAATCGGGAATGCCGTATAATTTCAGTTTATTCATATGGTTAGCAAATCATTAAGATAAATTCTCCAAATATTTAAATCGTATGTCAATTTTTGAATTAAACCTATGTTATTAAAACTCAGTGTTAAAATATCTGGTGTATAAATGATGTAGGGCGCTATCAATATTAGCTAAAAATTAAAAGCTATCCAAATCGACGAAATAATTAACCCCACAAATCTAAATATCAATAAAAAACACATCGTTTTAAGGCACCCCTTCTTTATTTTTACTAATTTTATTAAAAATCAGACTTATGAAGAAAATTTATTTAACGCTACTTTGTGCCATGATGGCTTTCTGTAGTCTCGCTCAAACCGGATCACAGAAGGAAGATGTTATTAAAAAAATTAATGGTGATGAGCTCAAAGGAAGACTTATTCGTGTAACTGATAGTGATGTATCTTTTGTGTACACTGGAGAAACCGCAGAATACATCATCAAAAAATCAGATATCGCTCAAATTCTTCATTCCAGTGGGCGAACTGAAGTTATTTCACAGCAAGTGCAATCCTCTCAAATCAGGCAGAACGACCAAATTACCATGGTTGCGAGCCCTGCAGATCATCATAACAAAATAGCGATTTTACCCTTCACATTTCTGATGGATAACCAGCCCGGAGCTGATGCCATTGGTATGAAAGCGCAACAAGATACTTATGCGTTATTAAGCCAACATGCTGCTGGTTACACCATTCTTGATCCACGGACAACAAATGCAAAACTTGTGCAGGCTGGAATTACCAAAGAAAAAATGATTGGATTTACCATGAAAAATTTGGCTGATGTTTTAGGGGTAGAATATATTATTGATGGTACAGTAGCCCAGAACAAAGCTTATCAAACAAGTTATACATCGACAAGTGACAATACGAGTGTGAAAAGAGATGATGATGATAAAATTAAGAAAGTTTCGACTTATGGCTCATCAAGTAGCAACGCCGCACAGCGATTTGATGTACGGGTAAGCCTTCAAATTTATATGGATAATAACGCTAGTATTTATAATGCAAACCATCAAGCGCTTTTTAGCAACACCGACGGATCTTATGGCGCACCCTTAGAATATTTGCTTAAAAGATGTCCGCTTTACAGAAAATAAATTCATAAAAATCCTTGCAAAGGGTTTGTTCTTAACTGAACAAGCCCTTTTTTATTTTCAAAAATATCAAAATATTTCGCCACTGGCATTTCGGCCAATTGTTATTTAGAATAATTAAAAATAATTTTCTAATCTCATTTTAATTTCTTTCTTTTGCGCCAACTAAGAATTAATCTAAATAAGATGTATAAAAAATTTACCCTATTTTTTACTTTGGTAATGCTGGTTTTCTTGACAAGTGGAGCAGTATTAGCCCAATCAAAAAACGGATCTGTTTCTGGATCCGTAAAAACGAGTGATGGAAATCCGGCGGCTTTCGTAAGTGTTGGCCTAAAAAACACATCGAAAACAACGCAAAGCGATGAAAGCGGAAACTTCACTATCAAAAATGTAGCTCCTGGAAATTATACTTTAAAAGTATCTGCTGTTGGCGTATCAGCTCAAGAAAAGCAAGTTTCAGTTACAGCTGGCGAAACAGCAACGGTATCTTTTTCGATTGCAGAAACGTCTTCGCAATTGAAAGAAGTGGCTATTAACGGATATAGAACACCCAATACAAAACCAGTAAACCTAGGTAAAATTGCAATTGCGCCAAGAGATCTGCCGCAGGCAGTTCAAATTATCGGCACACAAGTTATTGCCGATCAACAAGTAAATAGTTTGGGCGATGTAATGAAGAATATTAACGGAGTGGCGTTGGGTGCCAACCGTGGCTCGGTTGGAGAAAATTTTTATGCAAGAGGTTATAGTCTGGGTTCGAACAATGTTTTTAAAAACGGTGCCAGAACTACCATTGGTGGAAGTCCTGAAGCCAGCACACTAGAATCAGTTGAAGTTTTAAAAGGTAGTGCTGCCTTATTGTATGGTGGCGTGAGTGGTGGTGCTGTGGTAAACATGGTGACTAAAAAACCGAAATTCGAATATGGCGGCGAGGTTTCTATGCGTGTAGGTAGTTATGATTTGTACAAGCCAATTGTAGATCTGTATGGTCCCATTTCTGATAAAATTGCCTTCAGAGTTATTGGAACGTATGAATCTGCTGGAAGTTATAGGGATAATGTATCGTCGAAAAGAATTTATGTTAATCCTTCATTATTATACAAAATAAACGATAAAACTGAAGTAATTGTACAAGGAGATTATCTAAAAAGTAACTTTACCCCCGATTTTGGTATAGGCACTATCGGCAATAAATTATCACCTCTAGGAAGAAATGTTTTTATAAATACTGCTTGGGCATATAATAAAACCAACACCGCAACTGCACAGGCAGTTATCAATCATAAATTTAATGCAGACTGGAAATTAAATGTCAGTGCTTCATTACAATCTTATAACCGCGATTATTTTTCTGCTGAACGTCCTGCAGCGAGCGCAACAGGGGTTTGGAATCGTGCTTTAACTCGATCGGATATTGAAGAATTCACCTTTAATCAACAGATCAATTTGACAGGCGCTTTTAAAACAGGGAGTATTAAACATACCTTACTTGTTGGAGCCGATGCAGATCAGGCTAGTACTAAATCAGGAGGCTTTTCGCCAACAGCAATACTACCTGCAGGTAATAACCCTACCTATTACGACACTGTAAATTTACTAGATCCCTTATCGTTTGATAAACCAAGCAACTACAATACGCCTGCAACTACTTTATTAACGAATACAGAGGCATCTGTATTTAGAATGGGTGGTTTTGTTCAGGATTTGGTAAGCCTTACAGAGCAATTTAAAGTTTTGGCAGGTATCCGTTGGTCATTTCAAAAAACGCCTACTACTGATATCACGACTATAGCCAGCGGCGGGGTAACTAAAGGTACTGCAACAGATAAAATTGATAAAGCATTCTCTCCTAAATTCGGGATTATTTATGAACCGTTAAAAAACACATCTGTTTATGTTAGTTACTCCAATAACTTTACATCTAATACCGGAATTGATATAGAGACAAATGGCCCGATGGGTCCATCTATAATTGATCAGTATGAAGCTGGCGTTAAAAACGATTTCCTCGAAGGAAAACTCTCAGCAAATTTAACAGTATACAGAATTAAGAATGATAAGTTCGCTCAAACTGCACTTGCAGATCCAACAAAACGAGAGTTTTCAGGAGCAACCGCTAGCGATGGTGTAGAACTGGATTTATCAGGAACAATAGTGTCAGGACTGAATTTTCTAGCAGGTTATAGCTACAACTATATGCGTTATACATCTACAATTGCAACTGGTATTGTTGAGGGAGAGCGGGTAGTAGGTACCACAAAAAATACAGCCAACGCTACATTGTTTTATACCTTTCAAAATGGAGATCTTAAAGGCTTAAGGCTCGGTGCGTCCGCATTTTATACAGGTGATAGAAATGGAGGAAGAAACACAACAAAAAATAATTCCTCAACGGGTATTATTCCATTAAGCGCATTTACTACTTTAGATTTCTCGGCAGGATACAGCTGGAAAAAATTCTCACTTTTGGCCAAAATATCAAACATCACAAACGAGTTGAATTATTTCGTTCATGAGAATTATAGTGTTAACCCAATTGCACCACGTCAGTTCTTAACCACGCTTTCATATAAATTTTAGTTAAAACGATAGTCATAATCTAACCCTAAAGCCAAAAGCTTTGGGGTTTTTATTTAAATAATTTTTATCTAAAATGGCGACAAATTGGCCAGATCAACGATCGTAACATTAACGCCTGAAACCCTTTATTTATTTAAAAAATATACTAACTTTGATTTAAGCTTAGTAATTGTACTTTATACACTAAGCAGGTTAAAAAATCAACAAAAAATCAAATAGAAATGAGCATAATCGTTAATGTCCATGCCAGACAAATCCTCGATTCGAGAGGCAATCCAACAGTAGAAGTTGAAGTAGTTACAGAAGCAGGCGCTTTTGGCCGTGCGGCTGTACCAAGCGGTGCATCTACCGGGCAATATGAAGCTGTTGAATTACGTGATGGAGATAAATCTACCTATTTAGGTAAAGGTGTTTTAAAAGCTGTTGAAAATGTAAATACTAAAATTGCTACTGCTTTAAGAGGTGTTGATGTTTTCGAGCAAAACGCTATCGACAAATTAATGTTGGAGCTTGATGGTACTGAAAATAAAGGAAATTTAGGCGCTAATGCAATTTTAGGTGTCTCTTTAGCTGTTGCTAAAGCTGCTGCCGATGAAATTGGTCAGCCTTTATACCGTTACATTGGTGGCGTTAATGCAAACACTTTGCCAATCCCAATGATGAATATCATCAATGGTGGTTCTCACTCTGATGCGCCGATCGCATTCCAGGAGTTTATGATTATGCCAGTTGGCGCACCATCTTTCTCAGAGGCTTTACGTTGGGGAACTGAAGTTTTCCATAGCTTGAAGAAAATTCTTCACGATAGAGGTTTATCAACTGCTGTAGGTGATGAAGGTGGCTTCGCTCCTACTTTTGATGGTACTGAAGATGCAATTGAAACGGTTTTAAAAGCAATTGAAACGGCTGGTTACAAACCAGGTTCTCAAATTTGTTTGGCATTAGATTGCGCATCATCTGAATTTTACAAAGATGGTAAATACGATTATACTAAATTTGAAGGCGCTACTGGCGTAATTCGTTCAAGCGAAGAGCAAGCGCAATATCTAGCCGATCTTTCAGCAAAATATCCAATTATCTCTATTGAAGATGGTATGGATGAAAACGACTGGACGGGTTGGAAAAGCTTAACAGATAAAATTGGCGACCACGTACAATTGGTTGGTGATGATTTATTTGTTACAAACGTTACGCGTTTACAACGTGGTATCGACGAAACTACTGCAAACTCAATCTTGGTAAAAGTAAACCAAATCGGTTCTTTAACCGAAACCATCAACGCAGTAACTTTGGCTCAAAACAACGGTTATACTTCAGTAATGAGTCACCGTTCTGGAGAAACTGAAGATGTCACCATTGCTGATTTAGCTGTTGCATTAAACTGCGGACAGATTAAAACAGGTTCTGCATCTCGTTCTGACAGGATTGCAAAATACAATCAATTATTACGTATTGAAGAAGAGTTAGGCGAAAACGCTCGTTTCATCGGTTCTAAATTCAAATACGCTAAGAAATAATATTCCGTCGGTTAAAACCGACGGCAATGAATTAACAAGTTGAAAAACTTATATATAGAACATCCGGAGATTTAAAATCTTCGGATGTTTTTTTATACATTTACGTCATTGTGAGGTAGAAAGCAATCTCCCCAGTATAACAGACTGCATCGTGCCTTATATCACGATTTTTTCCAGAGAATTATGAAACGTTTAATAGACCTTTTCCGTAATAAATATTTCCTTGCAACGGCTGCTTTTGCGGTTTGGATGCTGTTTTTTGATAAAAACGACATGATGTCGCAGTACGAATACCGCAGTCAGGCGAATAAATTACAAGAAGAAAAGGAGTATTTCGAAAAAGAAACTGCTCAGGTTAAAAAAGATCTAAACGAACTGAGTACCAATCTAAATACCGCTGAAAAATTCGCCCGCGAAAAGTATTTCATGAAAAAAGATAACGAAGATGTTTTTGTTATTATTCGTGAGGAAAAGAAGGATTAACCTATACAACAACCAATGCGCACTTCTAAATTACTTGCCTCCGCTCTTGTCCTTATTATTTTATCTGCCAGCTGTAACTTTAGCCGAACCTACTTAAATCGGGAGGAAGATAAACAGGAGGCTGTAAAGGTTGTAGATCAGTTTTACGATCGGGTTGCCGAAGGCAAATATGAAGCTGTCGATGCGCTTTTTAGCTCAGAATTTTGGAAAGTTACTTCCAAAGAAAAACTTCATAATCTCTTAATTAAAAAGAGTGAAAAACTTGGCAAGCTTAATACTAAACTACTCGCTAAGTGGGAAACTAAAAGAATTGAGAGCAGCAATCCCTCGTCAAATTATGCTTTGTTATATGACAATAAATATGATAAATTCGAAGCCAAAGAATCTTTTAGGTTGGTAATGGAAAAGAACCAGATTAAAATAATTGCCTTCAATATTAATTCAGACGCCTTTCTTCAATAATCTCCGAGAAAATTTTTACGGGGTATTGTAACTAAAATTTCTCCCGATATGCTCCACATTTTATATATCATCGCTATTACTGCCGAAGCCATGACCGCTGCGCTTTCTGCTGGCAGAAGAGATATGGATTGGGTTGGTGTTTGTATTATTGCCTGGGTTACGGCCTTAGGCGGTGGAACAGTTAGAAATGTATTGTTCGGTCATTATCCGATGAGTTGGGTTGAACATCCCGAATACCTGGTTATTACCGCTGCCGCTGCATTGCTTGCTGCATTCATCGCATCAGTAATGACGAAACTTAAAAAGCTATTTCTATACCTCGATGCAATGGGTTTGGTTGTGTTTACAATTATTGGTTGCCAGGTTGCACAGCAAATGCATTTGCCTTATCTAATCGTTTTATTCAGCGGAATGATTACAGGCTGTGCAGGCGGAGTACTGAGAGATGTGCTTTGTAATGAAGTTCCGTTTCTTTTCAGGAAAGAAATTTACGCCAGTGCGGCAATCGTTACTGGAGCAGTTTATATCGGCGTGGAACATTTCCATGGAAGTGAAATTCTAGCGACCATCCTTGCAGCTTTAATAGGTTTAACGCTAAGATTACTTTCGATAAAATATAAATGGCACATGCCCAAATTCGTATATAAGGAAGAATGGCACTAGTTTCAGTTTGTAATTATCAGTTCTGAGTTAAAACAAGGCCCTCCAAATTTATGCAAAACTAAAGCAGCACAAGAGTGAATTAGATACCCAACTTTGTGACCCTCTGCGCCCTTTCTTTGTGTACTTTGCGGTTCATTGACACCCAAAACTTCAAACTCCAAACGCTCAATTCAGAACTTATAATTCCCCATTTCTTTTCCGTAAAAACCACTCAACGCTTAGCAAAATCAAGATTAACCCAAATAACCATTTAAGATTAATGAGTTCGTCATACTTACGGTCTTCGTAGCTGATGGTTTTAATATTCTCGTTTTTCAGGATTTCATCGGCTATTTTTAATAAATCTGCTGGCATAAAAAGTCTACCATTACTTTGTTTTGAAATGGTATTCAGCAATTGGTGATTAGCTGTTGTTTGCTGATATTCTGCTATGAGCGCATTTACATAAAACCTTCCTGCAGCGGTAAATTTTTGACCGCCTAGTGAGGTACTGGCTACATAAGAATAATTCCCCGCAGGTATTGCTCCTGCATCGAGTAGATAGCCTTTGTCTGTTTTCGAGAAAACGTAGTTAAAAAGCTTTCCTGCATCATTTTTTATTTGCAAGTTCACCTCAGGCTCGTTTACAGGCTGATAACTTTCATTGTAAAGTGTTCCGTTGAATTGAATCGATTCATTTTCATCGTAGGCAGATTTAGATGTAAAAACTTTAAATCTTCTCTTATCATCCTTTACCGAAAGATATTGAACGGTTTGAGAAATTAAATTATTTATACTTGATTGTTCAATCTCATTTTCAGCGGCTGATAACTTCCATCGCCACAGGCCCTCACCCATTAAATAACCGGCTTTTAAACCATTGTCATTAGTAAAAAACAATAAGGGTTGTTGCGTACTCACCTTGCCTATGCGCTGATTAAATACTGGGGTTGCGCTTGCATTTACTGTCAATCGCCCGAAAGGCATCAACAATGGGTCGAAACCCGAAAACTGCCTTTTATCTTCCTCTGATAAATTAAAGCTGGTAAAGCCATTTGCAAAATCTGGATAAACCTCTTGAACAGAGCCGCTAGCAGCGCTTAAATTAACTTGATTCTGAAGTTGATTGAAAGCATTCACATTGCTTTGTGCACCTAAAATATACCATATTGGCTTCTTTAAAGCCGTCACTTTTTGCAAAAATGAAGCAGAAATATTCTGCGCATCCGGCAACTGATACAACACAATCAAATCAAATTTCGATGGATCTATCGCATTCAAATCATCCGCCAATGCGAGTTTAGCCTCGTAATGTTTGTTGAGAGAAATCGCTTCTCTTAAAACCCCCAGATCCGGATGCGGAGCTGCAGCAGCTAACAATACCTTTTGCCTGCCATCAATTACTTCTACATAGAACGTTTGTGAATTATTCTTCGTCGTAATTTCATTAGGCAGTGCACCAACCTGAACGGTATACTTTTGCACACCAATTTTACCCGCATGTAGTTTAACAGAAACCGTTTTAACAAATGAATTTCCAGTAATTACAATACTTTGTTGCTCAACTTTAGCACCGTTTTGACTGACCGTTAAAGCCGTATTTTCTCGATCGCTTTGGAACGCCTGCACCTGAACTTCTATCGTAAAATCATCGTCTAAATAAACAATATTATTATAGTTTACATTCGAAATTAAAATATCCCGTTTCGGAATGCTATCGCCCAAAGCAATGGTATATACTGGTGAATTGATCTGATTGATATTGTACAAAGGATTCCCGCCGTGGTTAAAAATCCCGTCCGTTGTCAGAATGATTGCTCCAACATTTCTGTTGGTATATTCATCTCTTATTTTTTGAAAAAAAGCACTTGCATCGGTTAGCTTCCCCTGGTTCTTAAAATTGAAACCGTCGCCAACAGAATCGCCAAAGTTATAGGCTTTTACTTCATACTTATCTGAAAGTTTATCGTAGAGGGCCTTTAGGTTTTGTTCGTATAATTTTTGGTCGAAACCAGCTGCTTTAACCTGGCCGACTGAAAGTGAATTATCTTGGCCGATAATGATGACAGGCTTATCTAAATTGTAATTAAGTGTTTTGATTAAAGGAGCAAATATTAGCCAGGCAATAGCGGCAACAGCAATAATTCTGACGGCAGTTAACCCATATTTCAGTTTTTTATCAAGATTTTTATTACTCCGATATAGCAGCCAGGCATATAAAAATCCCAAAGCGAGGCAACCTATGAAATACAAAATAGAAGTACCGGCAAAAAAACTGTTCATATTTTATAAAGATGCTAATTTTGTATTTAACCGCAAAGAAAGGTATGAAAGCTTTTACCATGGAGATTTAAAGTTTGCAAATTTTGCCACGGAAATACTGAAAGCACGGAAGAATGGTTTTCATTCCGTGTAAATCTGTGTTTCCGTGGCATGCTTTACGAATAAATAATTAGCTTTAGCCAAACCAAATTTCATGAAATTAATCTTTTTAACGTTTCTTTTATCTATCGGTATAATGGCCAGTGCCCAAAACAATTTCAAAGCGACCCAAATTAAATTCGAACGAGTAGAAAAAGCCTACAATGAGAAATGGGGAACTTTAGAAAAATTCGTGAAAGCTGCTGATTTTGGCAATGATTTTTCTATGCTCATCAACGCCTATAAAACCGAGGGAAAATTAGAAGTTTGGTTAAAATCTAAATCAGCCAAAAGCTATTCTTTATTCAGAACTTACGATTTCTGTGCGCATTCTGGCACTCTTGGTCCGAAAGTTATAGAAGGGGATGGACAAACACCCGAAGGCTTTTATTACATCAATGTCTTTAATCCGATGAGTAATTTCCATTTATCGCTCGGGATTAATTATCCAAATGCAGTTGATTTAGCCAGGACAGGCAAAAATAGAAAAACTGGCGGCGACATTTACATCCATGGCAATTGCGTAACCGTGGGTTGTATTCCGCTTACGGATGAAAAAATTAAAGAAGTTTATGTTTTAGGTGTGGAGGCAAGAAATAACGGACAGAATAAAATTCCAGTTAATATTTATCCGTTTAAAATGACAAATGCCAATATGCAAAAGTATTTAGCTCAATTTCCTGCACAGCTTAGCTTTTGGAAAATCTTACAGCCAGGCTATTTGGCCTTTGAGAAAAATAAAACTACCGTAAATATTAAGGAAGTTAAGGGGAAGTATGTGATTTCTTACTAATTGCTTTATCAGCATTAGTCCCATCATAATCCAAACTATCGATTACCCAACGTTTATTATCAATCTTTGTTAAAGAAAAAATCAGCTGATTAAATTTTGAAATATCAAATTTGACCAGTGCCTTATTGTAAATCAAATAGATTTCTGACAGGTGGCCTTCTTCAATGTGGTCTAGTATTTCTTCCGGCTCAAAGCCAAAAAGCAAATCACATTCCAATCCAGGGACTGGACCAAAATAGTCGACAGTAGGATGCTTTATTAATGTATCTGAAACATTTTTATATATCGCTCTTAAGTTTCCTAAGAACGAATCAGAAACATAATTAGACTTCTTAAAATTAGACAAATACTCATCAACACTTTTCATATCAATTCTCAATACGCTATTTTTTTTGATAGTATCTTCATTATAACCATTGACTATTGGATATCTCATCAATTTTGCTTCATTTTCTTTATACCACTTTAAGAAATCTATGATAGTTATTTTTATTTGGCTCTCGTTTTGATTTTGCTGCCCGAAAACAATTGAACAGAAAAATAACATTAGCGATATTGAGATTAAGCGTTTCATGTGATTTAATTGATAGAACTAAGCTAAATAAAAATTACCGAGAACAAAAAAGGTGGAAGTAAACCCTCCACCTTAAACCTTTAAACCCGCTGCCTTTCTTTTACAGCATCCCGCCACAAACAGAAAGCGTTTGCCCGGTTACGTAAGCGCTCATATCCGATGCCAAGAACACACAAACATTTGCAATATCTTCCGTTTCACCAGCACGTTTTAATGGGATATCCTTCTCCCAACTAGCAACAACCGCAGGGTCTAAAACCTCAGTCATCTCGGTACGGATAAAACCTGGAGCAACCACGTTAGCACGAATATTTCTTGAACCTAATTCTTTAGCAACTGATTTTGTGAAACCGATAATTCCGGCTTTTGATGCCGCATAGTTCGCCTGTCCTGCGTTGCCAGTAATACCAACCACAGAACTCATATTGATAAAAACACCTTTACGGGCTTTCATCATTACTTTAGAAGCAGCTTTAGTTACATTGAAGATCGATTTTAAGTTGATGTTGATGACATCATCCCAATTCTCTTCGCTCATTCTCATTAATAAACCATCTTTGGTAATACCGGCATTATTTACAACAATGTCGATTGCTCCAAATTCGGCTACAATATCCTTGATTAATTGTTCCGCCTGATCAAATTTTGATGCATCAGAACGGTAACCTTTTACTTTTGTGCCAAAGCTTTGCAGTTCTTGCTCCAAAGCCTCCCCTTTTTCTACTGATGATAAATATGTAAAAGCAACGTTAGCGCCTTGCTCTGCAAATTTTTCAGCTATTTTACGACCAATACCTTTCGATGCGCCTGTAATTAAAGCTGTTTTTCCTTCTAGTAATTTCATAACCCCTAAATCCCCTAAAGGGGACTTTTATATAATGTATAAAAATTTAAACTGTTGTAAAGTTAATACTTAAAACGAAATTGACTAATGACTTTCGATTTAAGACTAACGACTTAAACCGCTGGCTCCTGTTGACTCAAACAATGAAAACTGCCTAAGCCCCAAATAATATCTACTGAATTGATGCCAATTACCCTTCTGTCTGGGAAACAACCTTGAATAATATCCAATGCTTTTTGGTCATTCACATCATCGAAAACGGGAACAATTACAGCTGCATTTGCAATATAAAAATTAGCATAAGAAGCAGGCAATCGAGTATCCTCATAAATTACCGGCGATGGCATCGGAAGCTCCACAATGTTTAGCGAGCGACCATCTTTCAGTTTCATCGCCTTTAAAGCTTCCAGGTTTTCCTGCAACAGGAGATAGTTTTCATCCAGAGGATTGCTTTCTATAACCGTTAAAACAGTATCTTCATTCACGAAACGTGTGATATCATCAATATGACCGTCAGTATCATCGCCTACAATTCCATCACCTAACCATAAAACCTGCTCCTGTCCATAATACTCAAGCAGGTATTTTTCTATCTGCTCTTTAGTTAAATGCCGATTGCGATTTTCGTTGAGCAAACAAGCCGTTGTGGTTAAAATGGTTCCTGCACCATTAAATTCTACTGAACCACCTTCCATTACGATATCAGGAATAAATAAAGGCAAATTGAAATGTTTAGCAATTTTGGTTGGCACTACATCGTCCAAATCAAAAGGAGGATATTTTCCACCCCAGGCATTATAACCCCAATCTACTACCGCCTTTTCATTTCCTTTAACCACAAATGCAGGTCCATGGTCACGGCACCAGGCATCGTTCGTTTCATTGAAATAGAATTCAATCTGCGATAAATCTGCATCAAATTTTGTTAATTCAGCAACAGCAAAAGCTTTCATTTCCTCGTCCTTAACATTTATACGAACTATTTCGCCTTTTGCCACAGCTTTAATGAATTCACAGTATGGCTTGTAAATAGTTTCGATTTTTCCCGGCCAACTCGCCTCTTTATGCGGCCAGCTTAACCAGGTTGCTTCATGTTTCGCCCATTCGGCAGGAAAAACATAGCCCTGTTTTTTCGGAGAATAATCGAATTGATTGATATTTAAATGTTCTTTCGGTGGGAAATTTGACATTTCGTTTTGTCTTATAAATTAGAGGTGTCACATTGAGCTTGTCGAAATGTTATGTCCATCGACGGGCTCAGGATGACACCTAGGAATATAGGTTAAGCTTTGGCCTTTAACCTTTCAGCTTAATCGTTATCAATATATCTTTTCGTAATCGGCTGATAAGAGTCAATTCTCCTATCTCTCAAAAACGGCCAGTGTTTACGCATGAAATCACTTTGATCTAAATCCAGTTCCACCACTTCGGTTTCTTCCTGATCGTGTGAAGCCAAATAAAGCAGCTTACCTTGTGCGTTTGTTGCAAAACTTCCGCCCCAGAATTTCATTCTGCCATCCTGCTCAAAACCAACACGATTTACACTCACAACAGGAACGCCATTAGCTACTGAATGCGAACGTTGAATGGTTTGCCATGCATTATATTGGTCTCTATTGGTTTCTTCATCCTGTGTTGTATCCCAACCAATTGCTGTTGGATAAAACATAATATCAGCGCCCATCAAAGCAGTAATCCGTGATGCTTCTGGGTACCATTGATCCCAACAAATCAAGATACCAATTTTGGCAAACTTGGTTTCGAAAACCTTGTACCCTAAATCGCCTGGAGTAAAATAGAATTTTTCATAGTAAGCTGGATCATCAGGGATATGCATCTTACGGTATTTCCCCAAATATGAACCATCAGCATCCAAAACAGCGGTTGTATTGTGGTACAAACCTTCAGCACGTTTCTCAAATAAAGAAGCAATTACCACAACGCCAAGCTCCTTAGCTACCTCCTGTAAAGCATCAGTAGATGGCCCAGGAATTTTTTCAGCTAAATCGAAGTTGTCGTAATCTTCTACATCGCAGAAATATAAAGAAGTAAAAAGCTCTTGCAAGCATACGATTTGCGCACCTTTCGCGGCTGCCTCTCTTACTTTTACAATCGCTTTATCTAAATTTTCCTGCTTATCTTTAGTACAAGTCATTTGTACCAAGCCAACTTTTACTTTCTTCATTTCTTAAAATTATTGGATGAAAGAATGATAGAATGAATGAATTTGTAAAGCATTCAACCATTTCCCAAAGGGATGCCTTTGGCACAAAATTCCTTCACTCTAAATTAGGTTGCAAAGTTACTATTTTGTTTAAAAGTAGAAGGGCATAATTATGTAATTGTTTTTTGAAAAGCAGAGGCAGTATCGAAATCATCGTTGGTCGGGCTATCCGTTAAATCTTTTTTGTGATTGCTACACATTAACCTTGTCGAAGTGCAACAAAAAGGATATCACTCCTATCCCGTTTAGGTGGGGAATCTTTTGCTACTATCTTGGGTTGCATAGCGTGTAAATGTGGCTGAAGCCTTTAAAAATTCTACATTATTCATGCAGCTAAAGCAGCCTGCAATGAACAGTCAATCTAATAGCCACATCGCATTACATTGCCGTTCGGCTTCAGCGAATGGATAATTAGAAAGGCCTCGATTTTCATCGAGGCCTTTCACCTTTAAAATAAAATTAAGAATTAATGTTATCCCTTTTAGGTATCGGTTTTGTTTCTACAACTCCGGCAACCGCTATCACCTCTTTTCGTTGTTGCGGGTCCATTAGCTCCATTAACTTCAAGCCTAATAAACCATCCATTGCTGAGCCGCCATTATTACCCCCATTTCCACCAATCAACACATCAGGAATTAGCTTTACATTACCTTTAGATAATTCTTCGGTAATTTTATAACGCGTAAAGTTTTCGCCACCCAAAGCCTTAACAGCTAATTCATAGGCTTCGGCCGTAGATTTACCGATAGCTAAAATTTTACCAGCTTCGGCTCCACCTGTTAAAGAAATTTGTTCAGCTTCTGCCGAAGCCCTTAACTTAATCGCTTCAGAATCTGCTTGCGCCCTTGCTTTTGTTGCTTCGGCTTCGGCATGTGCTCTCATTTTGGTTGCTTCTGCTTCTGCACCAACAGCTAATTTCACACCAGCTGCATCACCTTCCGATTTTTTAACCGTTGCACTTGCGGTACGCTCGGCAATCTCCACACTTTGTTGCGCCTTAACAATATCCTTTTGCATATCAGCAATAGCAGTTTCTTTTTCCATTCCCTGACGTGTTTCCTGTGCTTGCTTCTGGGTTTCATAAGTTACCTTTTGTTCTTCTGCAATTTTACGGTCAGTTAAGGTTTTCATCAACGATTCTGGTGGAACAATGTCGCCAATCAGCGTATCAACTGCGTTTACATTATATTCATCAAGCACTTTTCGGATATGTTCTTTTGCAGATTCTTGACGCTCTTTACGCGTACTTAAGAAAGCGATCACATCGCTTCCCTGTGCCGAGTTACGGAAATAGTTACCAATAGTTGGTTCCAAAACCTGCGAAACCAAGTTTACCATGTTACCAAAACGGGCAATTACCTTTGGCGCTTCAGTTGTTGGAACGTGAATAATTTGAGCCACATCCAAATTGAAGGGAAAACCGTCTTTGGAACGTACTGTAATGGTAGATAAATTTTTATCCAAATTATGTGCTTCACTTCTTGCAGATGCCCAGTTTAAAACCAGGTTTGTTGTAGGCACTAATTCCACTTTCATAATGTACTTGTTAATTGGATATTTACCTGGGCCAAGTGGTTCTAGCCAAACCCCTTTCGAACCTTTCCCAACAATGTTACCATGTTTAAAATCGGCACCGGTTAAATCGTTTCCATCAGTACCAATAAATGAGATCACCACGCCAACATAGCCAATCGCGATTTCAGTCATCGGAATTTCCTCCAACTGAATAGCCCAAGGATTAAGGTTGTAAGAACCTGCCAAAATTACTTGTGGCTGTAAACCCCTATTTCCCCCAGCTTTGATAAAATTATCAAAGTTCTGAAAATTGTTATGTCCTTCTACCAATTTACCAGCAATCTGGTTAGCTTCAATCGGCAAACCATCAAGTGTTGTTACAATACCTACCATACTTTCCTGAATACGAATCATATCGGTAACCGAAACTTGAAAAAGCATCGTGTTGATACGATAAGAGCCAGAAGTGATTTACGAAGTCTGCCGACCTCGCTGCCCGCCGTTTTCCAGGAACTTTACAGCATCCTGAAAATTATCAGATTCTACTCGTTGTCCGAGGATATTTCCGGTAGGAATTTCCGAACCGTCTTTGGCCATGATTAAACCAATTTTACCTTCTGGAATGATGGTAAATTGTTCCATAGTTACGCTGTACTGCCAAAACCACATTCCAAAATATAATCCAGGCGCCAATGTTTTACCCTGGAAACCCGCTTCGCCTTTTACGGCAATGATGCGCCCGTCGGGCAGTTCTCTGTCTGAACCAAATAGCACGAATTTTTTGGTAATTAACCCGATTCTATCTTCGGGAACATTGACCATCCCAAATAAGAAACGCAAAATGTATTTGTATAAAACGATGCACAACAGTGCCACTAAAACCCACCAGTAATTAGAAATGAGCGCTTCCATAATAATATGTATTTTCTATTTTTTCTGTTGATAAACCATTTATCAGCTAGCATATTGTTATCAAAAGGAGTGCACTATTTGCAAAAAACACTCAATCCGAGAATATATATTTCTTTCCATTTTAAGGGCTCAGATCTGATTTGAGATAGTGCATTGATAAAATACCACCTGAACTTGACATTTCGGAAAATGACCGAATAGACAAAAGAAAAAGAGTCAAAAATTAAGGTTTAGATATGGAGTGATTTGTTCCAATGAAAACCTGGCAGAACTTAAATTTTTCTTACTTTAAGCTGTCCTATTTCAGACCTTGTGATTTGACTAATAAAATAGACAGTTTACTTTTGTTGGGGGTTACGTATTTACTTAAGTAAGATAAACCCGATTGAATGGATGCCATTTTTTTTCTAAATGGCAGCAACAAAAGCGGGGCTGATATAGCCAAAAGTGCAGAACATTGCTTTTCAAAAAAATCGAAGCAGATGGAATTTAGTATACACAGATGCTTTTAAGATTTCGCAATTTAATTACACTCCTATCTCTTCCCTGTACTCCTGTTGTAACTCGAAAAGGCATTTAGCGCATAAACAACCATCGTATAACTCGGAGATGTATTGAACTTCGTTAATGCTCAATTGCACCACGCTACACTGACATTTAGTGTATGAGTTTGCCTTGCATTCAATAGCCGTTCCGCATCTTTCGCAGGGAATGATTTCGTGTTTGCTATGTTTTTGGGTGTTCATTGGGTCAGTGGTCATTAGTTCATTGGTATTTGGCGCATTACAGTAATGAACCATTGACAGATGAACTATTAAACTAAAAACCAAAAGTAAGGACAAAAAATAAGGTTTTGAGCGTTTGCCCAAAACCTTACGATATTATTAGATTCATTATCCTGAACTTATTTCAGGAAATATTCGAACAGATGCTGAAATAAATTCAGCAAGACGATCGTTTTAAAAGTCCCCCTTAGGGGATTTAGGGGTTTAACCTGAACAGCTAATGCAGCCTTCTTCCATTGAACAAACTGGTCCGTCAATGATTTCTTCTGCAACCTGGTCTTGAGTCATTTCAGCAGGAATAACTGCTTCAATTGCTTTACCACCTTGGTTCTCTACAGTAAATTTAACTGCTTGAGATGCTGCTTGAGTACGTAAGTAATACATACCAGTTTTCAAACCTTTCTCCCATGCATAGAAGTGCATTGAGGTTAATTTCGAAGTATTTGGTGCATTTACGAACAAGTTCAATGATTGTGATTGACAGATATATGCGCCACGATCTGCAGCCATATCGATGATGTTACGCATCTTGATCTCCCAAACAGTTTTGTACAATTCTTTAATATAATCAGGAATAGCAGCAATACCTTGGATTGAACCGTTAGCCAATATGATTTGGTTTTTCATATCGTTGTTCCACAAACCTAGGGCTACTAAGTCTTTCAATAAGTGTTTGTTCACCACTACGAACTCTCCACTTAATACACGGCGGGTGTAAATGTTAGAAGTATATGGCTCGAAACATTCGTTGTTACCTAGAATTTGAGAAGTAGATGCTGTTGGCATTGGCGCAACCAATAAAGAGTTGTATACACCATCTTTAACTACTTTCTTGCGTAAAGCATCCCAATCCCATCTTCCGCTATCTGGTGTTACGTTCCATAAATCAAATTGGAATTTACCTTTTGATAATGGCGAACCTTCAAAAGTTTGGTAAGGGCCGTGTTTCACCGCTAAATCGTTAGAAGCTGTCATCGATGCGAAATAAATCGTTTCGAAAATATCTTTGTTTAAACGTTTTGCCTCATCACTTTCGAAAGGTAAACGCAATAAAATAAACGCATCGGCTAAACCTTGAACACCTAAACCAACCGGACGGTGACGCATGTTTGAATTTTCAGCTTCTTGCACCGGGTAATAGTTATGGTCGATGATTTTATTCAGGTTTAAAGTAGCCTGATAAGTTACATCGTATAATTTTTGGTGATCGAAAGCGCCATTGATTACAAAACGTGGTAAAGCTAATGATGCCAGGTTACAAACCGCAACCTCATCTTTAGAAGTGTACTCAATAATCTCCGTACATAAGTTAGAAGACTTGATTGTACCGAGGTTTTGTTGGTTAGATTTGCTGTTCGCTGCATCTTTAAACAACATATAAGGTGTACCTGTCTCAATTTGAGAATCTAAAATAGCAAACCAAAGTTCTTGAGCTTTAATCGTTTTACGTCCACGGCCTTCAGCTTCATATTTCGCATAAAGATCTTCAAATTCTTTACCAAAACAATCTGCTAAACCTGGAGCTTCGTGTGGGCAGAATAATGTCCAATCGCCATTGTCTTTAACACGTTGCATAAACAAATCGTTAATCCAAAGCGCATAGAATAAATCACGGGCGCGCATTTCTTCTTTACCGTGGTTTTTACGTAAGTCTAAGAATTCGAAAACATCTGCATGCCATGGTTCTAAATAAATAGCGAAAGCACCTTTACGTTTACCTCCACCCTGATCTACATAACGGGCAGTATCGTTAAATACACGTAACATTGGAATGATACCGTTACTCGTACCATTTGTACCGCCAATATATGAACCTGTTGCACGGATGTTGTGGATGCTTAAACCAATACCACCAGCACTTTGAGAAATTTTAGCGGTTTGTTTTAATGTATCATAAATCCCCTCGATGCTGTCATCTTGCATAGTTAACAAGAAACATGAAGACATTTGGGGTTTAGGTGTAGCGGCGTTGAATAAAGTTGGAGTAGCATGTGTAAACCAACGCTCACTCATTAAGTTATACGTTTTAATTGCACTCTCAATATCCTCTTTATGGATACCAACAGAAACACGCATGAATAAGTGTTGCGGACGCTCAACAATTTTACCGTTCACTTTTAAAAGGTATGATTTTTCCAGCGTTTTGAAACCGAAATAGTCGAAACCAAAATCACGGTCGTAAATGATAGAGCTATCTAAAATATCTTTGTTTTTTTCGATAATTTCGTATACATCATCAGCGATAAGCGGAGCCGCTTTCTGCGCTTTCGGGTCGAAATATTCGTACAACATTTTCATCGTACCCGAGAATGACTTGGTAGTGTTCTTATGCAAGTTAGAAACCGCGATACGCGAAGCTAACAAAGCATAATCAGGATGTTTCGTAGTCAACGATGCGGCAGTTTCCGCAGCAAGGTTATCCAACTCTGATGTAGTTACACCATCATATAAACCTTCGATTACCTTTTTGGCAACATCGATTGGGTCTACAAGGTCTGAATTTAAACTATAACACAGCTTTTGAATACGGGCTGTGATTTTGTCAAATTGCACCGCCTCTTTGCGGCCATCTCTTTTTAGTACGAACATAATTTATGAGATTTTTCTTTAATGATTGAATGAGTGAGTTTTGAATGAGTGATTTTCTTATCAACCTTTCGAACCAACTCGTAATGTTTTATTTATTTTTCCGAATGATAAAAGAGCATTCTATCATTCTTTAATTCAAAATTTTAACTAAAAGTCTTCGTCTAAAGAAAACGCTTGTTTATTGTTATCAGCAGAAGTTAACACACCACTTTTCTGGTAATCGCCAACACGTTTTTCGAAGAAATTGGTTTTACCCTGCAATGAAATCATTTCCATAAAATCGAAAGGATTGGTTGCATTATAGATTTTTTTATAACCCAATTCCTGTAACCATCTGTCGGCAACAAACTCGATGTATTGGCTCATCAACTTCGCATTCATCCCGATTAAAGCAACCGGTAATGCATCGGTAATAAATTCTTTTTCAATTTCAACCGCATCGCTGATGATAGAATGAACTTGCTCTTCACTCAATTTATTGCTTAACATGCTATACAACAAGCAAGCAAATTCGCAGTGCGAACCTTCATCTCTGGAAATTAACTCGTTACTGAAAGTTAATCCAGGCATTAAACCACGTTTTTTCAACCAGAAGATAGAACAAAAACTTCCGCTGAAGAAAATACCTTCAACAGCAGCAAACGCTACCAAACGCTCAGCGAAAGTTCCGTTTTCAATCCAGCGAAGCGCCCATTCTGCCTTTCTCTTTACTGCCGGAACAGTATCAATAGCATGGAATAAGCGATCTTTTTCTTCCGGATCTTTGATATAAGTGTCAATTAATAAAGCATAGGTTTCGGCATGGATGTTTTCCATCATAATCTGGAAACCATAAAAACAACGAGCTTCTGGCAACTGCACTTCACTCATGAAGTTTACCGCCAGGTTTTCGTTAACAATACCATCACTAGCAGAAAAGAAAGCAAGGATATGAGAAATGAAATGTCTTTCGCCATCATTTAAACTATCCCAGTGCTTTTGGTCATCAGAAAGATCGATCTCTTCTGCTGTCCAGAAACTAGCTTCGGTCTTTTTATACATCTCCCAAATTGCCGGGTATTTAATCGGCAAAAGCACAAATCTATCTTTGTTTTCTTGTAGTAATAATTCCTGTTCCATATCTGATACTTTAATATTTTATTCCATTTAGTTAGAGCCAACAAAACCACGCATCCACCAATTTATATAGTGATTGAAATGTTTTGTCTTAAAACTCTAGTGCAAGTGCTAACCCTTGGCGAATGACAAACAACAGAGTCTTTAGTCGGGAAAATTTAGATTTGTTATCAGAGTGATACACCTGTAAATTACTAAAAACTAAGCTTTTATATTTGTTTTCAAACGCAAGAAGTTAAAGAACTTTGTTATAACAAATATATACACCGGGGGGCTTTTTTGTGAACCAAAGTTGTTAACACTACGCTGAATCTGGTGGAGAAAACGATCAGCTAAATATCATTTTCAAGCGAAAAAAAAGCTAATCGTTTCTTTTCAAGGGTTTAGCAAACCAAAATAAGTGTTAATAACTTAAATTTGAGGTGTATAGCAAGTACATAATAGAGCAAAAAGGAATATTACTCCACACTATAACTTAGATTTACTTTAGCTATGCCTTTACGATAGATACCAATCTCTTTAGCAGCACTTTCTGATAGATCTATTGCCAATCTCTTAGAGAAAGGACCACGATCGTTTACCTTTACCGTTACCGATTTTCCGTTGTCGGGATTGGTTACTTTGATCATTGTGCCGAATGGCAAAGTGCGGTGAGCGGCGGTGAATTTTTTGGCTCTGTATTTGGCGCCGCTAGTAGTGCGGCGGCCTTCGAATTTTCTGTGATAGTAAGTTGCAAGAACTGTTTTGCTAACGCTGTCTGGTTCATTTGAGGGACCGGATTGCTTTGCTTTACCTTGTAAAAACAGGAAACAAAAACTTAATAACAGAAGATACTTCATAGGCTAAAATTTTTATATCGAGCCTGCAAATATAAGCATTTAGTTTATAATCAATAATTTGTGGAAAAACAGCCTGATTTTCAACATCAAAAAAGGCGTACAACTTGTCGCTGTACGCCTCTACCTAACCTCACTACACCCACCTTATTTCTTGTCTGGCACAAAGTTCATCGAGATAGAATTTACACAATGACGAGTGTCTTTAGCAGTAAACCCTTCTCCTGTAAAAACGTGACCTAAGTGTGCGCCACAGTTGGCACAAACTATCTCTATACGCGATCCGTCAGCGTCAGGAATCCGTTTTACAGCACCCTTAATTTCATCATCGAAAGCCGGCCAACCACAACGGGCATCAAACTTACTTTCCGAACGGTACAATTCCGCATTGCAACGTTTACAAGTATATGTTCCTTTATCTGTGGTATGCTCATACTTCCCTGTGCCAGGATATTCTGTTCCTTTATTAACAATTACTCTTTCTTCTTCAGGTGTTAATGTGTTCCAGTTCATTTTCTTTTTTATAATATTTTCTGATGACTGCGCTGATTTTGTTTCTTTCTTTTCTTGCTTTTGTGCGCAAGCAGAAAGACTTCCAATTAAAACAACAGCCGAGATCAAAAATAGTTTATTTAACATCGTTTTCATACATCAATATACGTGATAGATTGCAATTTGGTTTACAGGTTTAATACATTCGAATAGTGTTTACAAAGCGATGATAAAACCTCACCCTATCAAAGTTTGTGATAATGGTTTTGTAGTGCCATCCCTCCTGAAAGAGAGGGAAACATAAGATTGTGATCCTAAACAAATGGATTACCGCCTAAACCGTCAACCCTCTCTTCCAGGAGAGGGACAGCAAAAATTAGCCAAATCACAAACTTTCACAGGGTGAGGACAAAAAAAAAGCGTCCCGAAATTAATCGAAACGCTCTCATTTATATAAAATTCTAAAATCTTACTTTGCTAATTCTTCTGCCATTGCAGCGCCAATTTCAGCAGGACTTTCTACTACACGGATACCACACTCACGCATGATTTTCATTTTAGCAGCAGCTGTATCGTCAGCACCACCTACAATTGCACCAGCGTGACCCATTCTACGTCCTGCAGGAGCAGTTTGACCAGCGATGAAACCAACAACAGGCTTAGTACCGTTTTCTTTAATCCAACGAGCAGCTTCAGCTTCCATTCCACCACCAATTTCACCAATCATGATGATACCGTGAGTTTCAGGATCATTCATTAATAATTTTACCGCTTCAACAGTTGGCGTACCAATAATTGGGTCACCACCGATACCGATAGCAGTAGTAATACCTAAACCAGCTTTAACAACCTGATCTACCGCTTCGTAAGTTAAAGTTCCTGATTTTGAAACCACACCTACATGACCTTTTTTGAAGATAAAACCTGGCATGATACCAATTTTAGCTTCATCAGCAGTAATTACACCTGGGCAGTTAGGGCCGATAAGCGTAACATCACGGTCAGAAATATATTCTTTAACCTGAATCATATCCTTAGTTGGGATACCTTCAGTAATACAAACAATCACTTTAATGCCACCATCGGCAGCTTCCATAATCGCATCAGCAGCAAAAGCCGGTGGAACGAAAATGATAGATACATTTGCTCCTGTTTTATCAACAGCATCTTTAACAGTATTAAAAACAGGCTTTTCTAAATGTAATTGCCCACCTTTGCCAGGCGTAACACCACCAACTACGTTTGTACCGTACGCCAACATTTGTTCTGCGTGGTATGTTCCTTCGTTTCCGGTAAAACCCTGAACGATAACCTTAGAATCTTTATTTACTAAAACGCTCATGTATCAATATTTTTTTGTGCAAAGCTAATATTATTGACTGGAAAGTCAAGCTTAAAAATAGATTATTTAGCCCATTTTTTCATGAAAATGTAAGGAGTTCGCCTATGGCAGCTGTGGTCCTGCTATTCACTTTACTCCGTTGCACTCCCTGTTCTTTGCTATCAGGTTTATTTAACAAAATTTCTTCGCCTTTGGCAACCCGAAACAAAACGCCTAATTTTACTTAAGCCTAAAGCTGAAAGTAGAAAGACTAAAGCTAAAAGCATGATGCAAAATAATACAGCCAAAAAGAGTGTAACATGAAAAACAAGGTTTTTATCCTTCTTACATTATTGACAACCATTGCTTTTGGCGCCAAAGCCCAAAGTAACGACACGTCGAAATACATATTACAAAACGATATCGAAGTGGCGAAAAAAGAACCCGGCACACACAAGGGTGGTGGCGAAACCATTGGATACAATTTCTTTGGTGATGCCAAAAATCTTAAAACGGCTTTCCGTAAAAGGATTTTAAAACCCGGTTCATCCATCGGCTATCATTTGCAAAAAGAAGATGAAATATATTACGTGATCAGTGGAAATGGCACCATGCAAATGAATGGAAAAACATTTCCGGTTAAACCTGGCGATGCGATTTTAACGCGTCCGGGGAGTTCGCATGGCATTAAGCCAAACGATGATAATGATTTAACGATATTAATTGTTTACGAGAAAAAATAAATATAAGGATCGCAATGCTTCAGATTCGGAACAAAAATCCTAACGAAAAGAAAAAGCCGAATAAATGAGAATTTATCCGACTTTTGGTTAATTTTTATTTCAACTCGCTGGCAAGAGACCCAAGACTTTCGACTCCAGACTAACGACTAAAAACTTACTTCCATCCTTTCGCCCACTCTGCTTGTGCAGCATCATCTTGAAAAGTCCAAGCCACAAAACGGCTAATTTTTTGTCCCTGGCTCATTTGCACCGTACGCACTTCAAAGGCGTTTGCATTAACCAAAGCACTGTAAATACTTTTTAAGTTTGCACTTTTAGATACCAATGAAGTAAACCATAACACTTGGTTTTTAATTTGTGCGCTTTGAATAATCATTTGCTCCACGAAAGCTCGTTCACCTCCTGGGCACCAAAGCTCAGCCTTGTTTCCACCGAAGTTTAAAACGTGTTTTACTTCTTTTTCGTTGCCACCCAAGTTACGCCATTTCTGGCGGGTTCCTTGCTCTGCCTCTTTTAAAGATGCGTGAAAAGGCGGATTGCAAACCACAGCATCAAAACGCTCTTTTGCACCCACAATATTTCTAAAAATACCCATTTTAGAAGATTGCTGACGGATTTCTACCGCACCCTGCAACGGTTTATTTGCTTCAATAATTCGTTTGGCAGAATCAACAGAAAGCGGATCAATCTCAGAACCTACGAAATTCCAACCATATTCTTGATGACCAACAATTGGGTAAATACAATTTGCACCCACGCCAATATCAAGCACATTTATATTTGCCCCCTTTGGATTTTTACCCTTGTTGCTCGACCCTAAAAGATCGGCAACATAGTGAATGTAATCAGCCCTGCCCGGTATTGGCGGACAAAGGAAATCCTGAGGAATATCCCATTGAGAAATATTATAAAAATATTTTAATAAAGCCCTGTTAAGTGCTTTAACGGCATTTTGATCTGCAAAATCAATAGAATCGTCATTATGCTCGTTTTTAAAAACGAAACGTTTCAATTCTTTTGATGCAGCAGTAAGTTGTTTGAAATTGTAACGCGAACGGTGTTTGTTGCGTGGATGTAACTCGCTTTTTTCTTTGCGGTTATTTTGTTCTTCTTGAGCCAATGTGATCTGGTTTAACTAAACATGCTGTGTGCATGTTTCTGGCACAAAGGTAAGTTAAATAGTTGGTTTATGTATTGTGAGTTGCCTGTTACATGTTACCTGTCATAGTTCCAATAAAAAGTAAAAGATGCTATCGCTCACTTTGGTATTAGCATCTCGAGAAGTCTAATGAATACACCTCTGAAAGATTGGGGTGCTAGAATCCAGGCTGGCAACAGATAACTGGTAACCCGCAACACTTTAACTTTCCTCATTTTTCTCAATCGCTGCTGGCTGGATTGCTCTTAAATACTTCGCCTGATCAAACTGATTTTCGCTTTTGGCAATTACGATTGTCGCCACACCGTTTCCAATAACGTTGGTAATGGCTCGTGCTTCACTCATAAAACGATCTACACCAATCAAAATAGAAATATGCTCGATGGGCATTATTTTTAAAGCCGTAAGCGTAGAAACCAACACGATAAAACCACTTCCTGTAACGCCCGCAGCACCCTTTGAGGTAACCATCAACACACCCAAAACAGTAATCTGCTGACCCAGAGATAAGTCAACATGAAAAACCTGACAAAGAAAAATAACCGCCATGGCCAGGTAAATTGCAGTACCATCCAAATTAAAAGAATATCCTGTTGGGATAACTAAACCCACCACAGATTTATCGCAACCAATGGCTTCCATTTTTTGCATCATACTAGGCAAAGCTGATTCAGAAGAAGAGGTACCCAAAACAATTAAAATCTCCTGCCGGATAAATTTAAGATAAGCCCATAAGCTGAACTTATAATACCTACAGATGCCATTGAGCACCACAAAAATGAATAAAATGCAAGTTAGATAAACCGAACCCATTAGTTTAGCCATCCCGAAAATACTTTGCAAACCATGTGTGCCGATGCTAAAAGCCATACCGCCGAAAGCACCGATTGGTGCCAAACGCATAATCACTTTCATGATTTTAAATAGCACTTTTGAAATTTTATCGAAGGCATTTAACACAGAAGTACCCTCCCCTCCTAGTTTGTTTAAACCATATCCGAATAGGATGGCAAAAAGCAAAATTTGCAGAATATTTCCTTCAGCAAAGGCAGCAATCACATTATGGGGAATGATATGCAAGAAAAACTCAGCCCAATTCATATCTTTTGCCTGCTCGGCATAACCCGAAATTTTCGATGCGTCGCCTGTTTTCGCAATTACACCTGCTCCGGGTTTAAGCACATTTGCAACCAGCAAACCGACTGCGATGGCCACGGTACTCACAATTTCAAAATAGAACAGTGCCTTTCCTCCCACTCGGCCAACTTTTTTCATATCACCCATGTGGGCAATCCCCAAAACAATGGTAAAGAAAATAATAGGTGCAATGAGCATGCTAATCAGGTTAATAAAACCCTGGCTAATTAATTTGGCTGTCGATGCGAACTCAGGAAAGTAGGTCCCAACAAAGATCCCGATGATAATTGCGATGATAACCTGAAATGTTAAATTGGAAAAGATTGCCTTCATTGTTATATTTTGAGGATTGAAATATAACTTATTTTTTTGTTTCGGTTAATGTTTAAGAATTAAAACGCACAACCTATAAAACAAATAAGCCTATTTGAAGAAAATTCAAATAGGCTTATTTGTTTAGCTTTTTTCGAGAAGCGTCAAATATGGTTTTAATAAGTCCTTGGACAAGCCCAGGATGACAAAGTGGACATATACCTCCTATATCTTTCTCACGTTGAGCTTTCTGAAAAGCTTTAAGGTTTAATATCAATTACATCTCCTGCGGTAAAAATTCCAAATTCGGCTTGCTTAAATTTCATCAAACCTTTATCTGTTTTTTTTAATTCTTTTGGATTTGCCAATCTAACAACCTGACTTTCGCCAGCAACTGTGGCTTTATTGCCATGAACAATAATTGCTGTACTTTCATCGATACCGACGCAAACCAAATCAGGATGGGCCGCAAGGGCAGAAATTAAACGGTTGTAGCGGTTTCTTTTTAAGAAATGCTGATCAATAATTGTATTTTCCAACAAACCCATGCCCGGTAAAAATTCAATGTTTTTATCCCAAAGCTTGTTAAAAGTTTCTTTGTAAACTGTATCTAAAAGTTGTTTTCCGGTGATCATATACTTGCTCATTACCGCAGCGCCAGCGCTTGTTCCGGCAATGGTAGAGCCGTTTCGATAGGCTTTATGAATGGCTGTGTAAATTGGGGTATTCAAAACCACGTTCATAAAACGGCTTTGATCGCCGCCCAGGATATAAATCAGCTTTGCTCCAGCTACAGAATCAGTCCATTTTTTATCATTTACATCATGCTTTGCGAAATTGAAGTTTTTAATTACTCTGGGATCAAGCTTTTGCAACTGAGTGGAAAGTGTGCCAAAACCAACATCAGGAACTTCACTGGCCATTGGCAGAACAATAATGTAATCACTCGGTTTTAACTCGGCTGTATTAAGCATTTGCTTCATTAATTCATCAGAACGATTGCCTCCGCCGATGATAAAGAGATTTCCTTTTGCAGCTTTGCTTTGTGCATTTAGCATTAAGGAAAGGCCAACTAAAGCAAATAGTAGAAATAACTTTTTCATTATTTATAAATGTTTACTTCAATTTTTCCATCAGCAGTAATTGCACCGCGATACATACCTTCAGTATTAAAAGGCATCGCAATATTTCCTTTTTTGTCTAATGCAATTAAGCCACCATCGCCACCCATTTTACCAACTTTGTCTAGTGCCATTTTAGATGCTATGGCAACAGACAAACCTTTGTATTCCATTAGATCGGAAATGGTTTTGGCTACTACATTCCGGATGTAAAACTCTCCCCAACCAGTGCAAGAGACACCAGCTGTTTCATTATTGCAATAAGTCCCAGAGCCAATAATTGGCGCATCGCCTACACGGCCATATTTTTTGTTGGTCATTCCGCCTGTAGAAGTACCGGCAGCCAAATTACCTGCTTTATCTAGCGCCACGCAACCCACTGTACCGAATTTGTAATCGTGGTTTTTACTTCCTAATAATTCTGATTTTTTACTTCCATGATCCAAAACCGCTTTGGTTGAATCTTCCTTAATCGCTTGCTGCAAGCCATCCCAACGCTCTTTAGTCCAGTAATATTTTGGATCAACAATTTCCAAACCAGCGTCTTTTGCGAATAGATCCGCACCAGCGCCAACCATCATTACATGCTCGGATTTTTCCATCACCGCTCTTGCGGCAGAAATTGGATTTTTCACTGTGGTCACTCCGGCAACCGCTCCTGCCATCAATGTTTTTCCATCCATAATGGCGGCGTCCAGTTCGTTTTTACCCTCGTGGGTGAAAACCGCACCTTTACCAGCATTGAAATGTGGGTCGTTTTCCATCACATGAATAGTTGCTTCCACTGCATCTAAACTGGTTTTGCCCGATTTAATTTTTTCATAACCTGCCTGCAAAGCCTGCGTTAAAACGGCAATATAAGCAGCCTCTTTTTCAGGCGTCATATTCTTTTTTAAAATGGTTCCGGCACCGCCATGAATAACCATTACATATTTTTTCTGCTGCGCAGAAGCATTCAAGGCTAACACAGAGAATAGCAATACCGTAAATAATTTCAATGTTCTCATTTTATTTTATTGATCTTTTTTATTTAAAACTCCGTTATCAATCCACCACCAATACCATTTTCCACCGGTGGCTTCACTTGCCTTAAAGTTAGCAACATTAAAGCTTCCTCCACCATTAACTGAGGCAGCAATTTCATAAACTGCCAACGCTTTTTCACCATTGTTCCAGATTGCCTTTTTAAATGCTTCCATTTGCTCGGGTTGTTTACCAGCATCAGAAGAAATGAAATAAGCATAACTGTAAGGTCTGGTTACCGAATAATCGCCAAAAACTTTGGCCATTCCATCCTTATCAATACAAACCGCGGTACGCTCATCGGCAGCAATGCATTTAGCCGGTGTTTTCCAATCTTTATTTATCCTTCCTAAAAACACGACCGATCTTCCCTCCCGATCTCGGGTTAAATAATGCTGATCGGTAATTACATTCTGCAAATATGGCGCTTTCAAAAAATCGTTGTTGTAAAGCGTAACGTTGGCATTATAAGGGTTTGCTAAAGCTTGTGCAGAAATAACGCCTCCCGTTTCACCACTATAGTAAAAGCCACCCAAAACGGCACAACCCGCACTTGTTCCACCAACTGGTGCCTTTTTATCATTTAACAGATAATTTAATGCCTGCTCGGTTTTTGTTCCTTTCCAGTTTCTCATATAATCAGATTGATCGCCACCGGCAATAAAAACCATTTCAGCATTGCGGATGATGTAAGCAACTGTGTCATTATTCGCCAATTCTTTCGTGTTGATTAACAAAGTTTCAACGGAATTTACACTGCCCAAACCATTGATATATGGATTGTAAGCTTCAGTTCCGGTAGCACGTAAAACTACCACATCTCCTCCTCCACTTCTTTCTATCATCCATTTAAAGGCGGCATCAACGTCGGCTCCGCCTCCCATTAAAACCATTCCACCATTTGTAGATTTTACCACATTGGAACTATCGCCAACAATGCCGATTGAGGCGGATCGGCGTTTAGCCACCGGTGTGGCTGTACCGCCACCTGTCGGTTGAGGTTTTGGACTTTCAGTTGTTTTACTGCAGCCCATTACAGAAAAACAGCAAGCGACTAAAATGATAAGAAAAGATTGTTTCATGGTAAGTACATTAATCCAGAGGGATGCAAGAATCCCTCTGGTAATTGGCCTAGTAATTAGGGTTTTGCACAATATTTTTATTAACAGAGATTTCCGTTGCGGGAATTGGCAATGCATATTGTGCCTGGGATGGTGCTAATGAGAGCGCGCTTTGGGTCGCAGCAACATCTGCTGTTGTTCTTTGGATAGTCAGGTTTCTTCTTCTTAAATCGAAATAACGATGACCTTCAAATGCAAGTTCTTTATAACGTTCATCGTATACAGCATTAATTAATGCAGCTTTATCTGCAAAAGTGGCACTAACATACCCGTTTATTCTTGCAGCCCTCAGCGTATTAATATCTCCTGCCGCATCTCCCGTACTTTCTGCTCTTGCTTCGGCTCTGATTAAATACATTTCGCCTGTTCTGAATTGTTTAACATCTGCTAGCCCAGGGGTTGATGAAGTTCCACCGATGTACTTATTAACCAAATATTTAGACTTTGTACCTGTACGGGTATTATCAAACTTGATATAAGGCACAAACCGAATATCGTTTGTCTGGTCATAGGTTGCGATCAATTTAAATGATGGAGCATATAGTACGTAACTTCCAGACTGTCTAAAAAAGAAATCCCCGGTTCTGGAATCCCCGCTAACGCGTTTCAATTTCCAGACCACCTCGGCATCGTTTAAATCTGTCCAGATACCAGGGAATTGAGCTTTTGTTGCCAATGGGGCAGCATTAATTACTTCTGTTGAGTATGTTTCGGCATCAGCCCAGTTTTTTTCATACAAAGCAACACGTGCCTGTATGGCCGATACGGCGGTTTTTGTAATTCTGGTTTTATCAGTAAAGGTCGACGGAATTAAAGCCTTGGCAGCGATTAAATCGGTTTTAGCTTTAGCTATTACCGCTTCAAAGCTTTCTCTTGCAGGATAGATAATTGCGGATTGCACCATGTAAGTTATCCCCAGCGCACCAGTTTGATATGATGATGCATAAGCCCTAAGCAGCTCAAAATGTAAATAGGCTCTTAATGCTAATAATTCTCCTTTGTAACGATCTGCCAACGCAATATCGGTTCCGGTGAAAGTTAATTTGTTCAGTGCTTCCAAAACCCTGTTTACTCGATCAATAGCCTGATAATTGGTATAATATAAACTGGTGACCGAACCATTTGAACCGTTATACAACCACCTGTAAGCGTCGCTGTTGCCAACGGTATTTTCCTGTGGATAAATAGCTTCATCAGAAACGATTGAACTATAACTTAAAGTAGAATAATCAACCGGGGCATAAGCACCGATTACACCTAAATTGATATCTGAAATATTTCTGAAAGCCTGATCAGGTAAAATCAAATCTGTTGGTTTGAAATCCAGTTTTGTGCATGATGTAGCAGAGACTGCCACTGCAAACAACAACACGGTATATTTCTTTAATATATTATTAATCATATCGGTAATTATTAAAAGTTAACATTAATTCCTGCGGTATATGTTCTGGTATTTGGATATTGAAACCTTCCAAACACGTCATTATTTTCAGGATCAAGGCCTCTCCAGCTTGTCCAGGTGTATAAGTTTTGTCCTTGCACAAAAACTTTTACGCCTTTCATAATTTTGGTTTTCTTTAAAATGCTCTGAGGAAGCGCATATCCAATTGTAACGTTTCTCAATCTCAGATAAGATGCGTCCTGAATGTCTTTTGATGTAAAGTTTCGGGGAATATCGAAACGTTGCAAAATTGCATCGTCTCCTGAATCGCCCGGGTTTTGCCAACGGTTGTACAACATTCTTACCGATTGATTACTGGTGCGGTAAGTACGGTTTTCATTATAAAAATCTTCATTGTTCCAACGCATTACATCAGATACAAAAGAAAATAGAGCAGAGGCCGTAACTCCTTTATAACTTAAAGAAGTATTAAAGCCACCGGTAAAGGTTGGAAACATACTGCCAGAATTTGTTGTACTTTGAGTATTGGCATTATATGTTGTAGTAATGCTCCCATCCAAGTTATAATATTGCGCTTCACCTGTTTGAGGATTAACACCTGCCCAATCCGGAGCGAAATAAGTTCCGTACGGAAGGCCAACTTTAATAATGCGTGAATCGCCATCAGGGAAGAAATCCGTAACATCACTTACCCTTAATATCATATTTTTATTATAACCTGCATTAGCACCTACAGACCAAATGAAATCTTGGGTTTTAATTACATCTCCGCTAACCTCAAATTCAACGCCTCTATTTCTCATTTTACCCGAACTTAGCGGCAACGTTGCATAGCCAGCAACAGCAGATGGAGGTTGATTTATGAACATGTTACTGGTGATTTTGTTATAGAAATCAGCAGTTAAACGAAATCTGTTGCTTTTAAATAAATTGATATCAAATCCCGCATTGAACGCATTTGTATATTCCCAATCGTAATCTATATTGCCTGCTGCAGTAGCCCTGATACCGGTATTTCCGCCATAGGTGGTATTTCCGTAAGCCTGCTGATATTCGAAGTTACCTCCAAAAGGGCTGGCTGCAGTACCATAACTGATCCTAACTTTTAAATCAGCGATCAGATCAACATCTTTTAAGAATTCCTCCCGTTTCGCATTCCAGTTTGCGCCTAAGGAATAAAAACCATGCCACCTGTTTTTTTCTACTACAGTTGTCGAACCATCATAACGGTAACTACCAGTCAGTGTATATTTACCATCATATGTATAACGACCTATTCCCATAAAAGAGGCCATGGCATTTCTGGTTTTGCCCCCTGATAATGATGGAAGAAAAGTAGCGTTCACTGTAATACCTGCCGGCGTTTCCGGTAAGCGACTATCAATACCAAAGCCACTATAACCAAATGATTTATAATCGTTGTAGATATATTCGTAAAAGCCTGAAAATTCTACATCATGCTTATCATTAAAAATTTTAGTAAATGTTAACCCACTCGTCGAAACAATGCCAAGATTACGTCGACTTGCCTCATCTAAACGGCCTCTACCCCCTAAGGTAGTGGAGTTAGATCTCGATCCATAATAAGAATCGGGATTGATATAGTTCTCATCAGATGAATTACGGTAGTCGATACCCAAACGCGTCGTTGCTTTTAAATAAGGAAGAATTTGGTAAGCAAATGCACTACTAATTACCGATTTAAACTGATCTGTTTTATTACTCGAATTTAAAACCCGCTCCAAGGCAAGAGTACCTTCACGCTGATCTAAAATATTGTATTTAGCTAGTCCACTTAATCCGGGGTGAACCAGAACTCCATCAGAGGCATATGGTTTCTCGTAAGGTAAAGCATAATAAACTGCCGACATTGGTGTACCCGCACCGGTTGTACCTTCACCATTTATAAATGTAGACTGAGAATAGCCCAAAGATAGGTTTACATTACCACTGAATTTATCATCATTAAAATCAACGTTACTGCGTAGTGCATAACGCTTTAGTCCGGTATTGATCGCAACACCCTCCTGATCATAATAATTGAGTGAATTATAAAAGCGCAGTTTATCATTTCCGCCACTTATACTCACCTGATGCTCCTGAAACTTACCATTACGAAAGAAAACATCTCTCCAATCAGTATTAATTTGTCTTAAGCTATCCAAAATATAATCTGCACGGGAACGTGTTGCTGCTGTTCCGGCGGAATATGATGGATTTTTTGGTGAATAAGTCCATCCTGGGCCAATATTTACGCCGGTTAAACCAATTTCCTCCTCAAATTGTAAACGTTCATCAGTATTCATCATAGTGAAGTTTGGTCTGCTCAAATTAGAAAAACCATACTGCGAGTTATAATTTACCGCAACTCTGCCTGCTTTACCCTTTTTTGTGGTGTAAACGATTACGCCATTAGCCCCTCTTGAGCCATATAATGCCGTGGCAGAAGCATCTTTTAACACGGTAGCGCTCTCGATATCTTCAGGGTTGATGGTTTGGAAATATCCTGGTTCAACCGGCACTCCATCTAAAATCATCAAAGGACCTCTTACGCCGTTAACAGTTCCAATACCGCGAATTACAACCGATGCGCTTTGGCCTGGCTGTCCGGATGTAGAAATTACACTCATCCCTGGAACACGCCCCTGTAAAATCTGATCCAGGGTTAAGCCAGGTACTTGATTAATCTTATCTGCACTAACTAAAGAACTTGCGGCGGCTGACTGAGCTTTTGTATAATTGGTATAACCGGTTACCACTACATCGCTCAATGTTCCGGCAGATGGCGATAATTTAACAGCACCCATTTGCGATTTTGCCGCAATCTCTTTGTCGGTATATCCTATGTAAGAAATTACTAGAACTGCGTTTTCATCTACATTTCTGATGGTAAAGTTACCGTTGCTATCACTTACGGTACTGGCCGATTGTCCTTTAACCCGTACCGATGCACCTGGCATAGGGTTTCCGTTTTCATCAACAACTTTTCCGGTTACATCTATAGCTTTTAAGTTTTCGTTATTGGATGATTTAGGAAAAATCAGAATGGTATTGTCTTTAATTTCCCAACCAAATGGTTGTGATTTTAGCGTTTGCGTTAATACTTCACTTAGCTCTGCATTTTTCAGATCGATTGTAACTGGTTTTGATTTTTGCTGAACCAAATCGGTATCATACAAAAAGAAATAACCAGTTTGGCGTTTAATTTCTTTTAAAACACGTACCAATGGAACATTCTTTTGGCTAATGTTAATGCGTTGAGAAAATGCATTCGCACTTACCTGAACACATAAAATAGTCATTAGAAAAACAAATATTTTCATAGTTCTAATAATTTTTTGGTTTAAATAGTTTGCAGTAAAGCCCTTTGTTTTTTCTGACAAGAGATTACTACTTCGAGTGTAAAAGTTCATACATTCAGTTTGGTTTAAGGTTAAATTGATTAGTTATTGTTTGGTTGGCTTCAAAGCCATTAATTGTATTTAATTATGTTTTGGAAATCACTTTTAGTCGTTTCCCTTCGGTGAGTTGAAATTTGATGTTACCGGTTTTCTCCAACATGGCCAAAACTTGTGATAACTTAGATTTTCTTGGCACCATGCCATTGTATCTTTTATTGGGAAGCGATGAATAGTCGATTTTTACATCATACCACCGCTCCAGTTGAATCAGAACATCCCGCAGCTCCGAATCGTTAAAGCGGAATAGTCCATTTTTCCAGGCTACTTGGTCATCAAGGTCTACATCAGTTGATACATGGATAAAAGCATTTTCTGCTATTCCCGCTATTGCCTGCTCGCCGGGCTGTAAAATTTTGCTGGATTTTTGATTAGTTATTTTAATACTTCCCTCTAACAGTGTTGTTTTTATGGTTTTATCATCCATATAACTGTTGATGTTGAAATGTGTTCCCAATACTTCCACATCCTGGTTTTTGCTTTTTACGTGAAATGGTTTCGTTTTATTTTTAGCCACTTCGAAATAAGCTTCGCCCGTTAATTGAACCGAACGCTCATCACCAACAAACACTTCTGGGTATCTTAATGAGGAAGCAGCGTTTAGCCAAACTTTCGTCCCGTCGGGCAAAACAACTTGATATTGACCACCATTCGGGGTTTCGATGGTATTAAAAGAAACACTCGATTCATCAAAACTTTCACGGTTAAGAACAGTATAAATCAATTTCCCGTCTTCAGTTTTCGAGATGCTAATTCCGTTTGTATCACTGATGTTTGCAGCTGTATTGGCATCAAGGACCACTTTTTTCCCATTCGCTAATGTTAAAATGGCCTTGTCTGAACCAGGAAGCACATCTAAATCTTCTACCTTGGCTTTCGTTGTACTCGAACCGGATAATATTTTTTGATCTCTCAGGAAAAATATGCTTCCGCAAACCAATATCAATGCGGCGGCGATCGAAATGTATTTATAAACTGCAATTAGAGTAGATTTTTTATCAGCAGCGATTTTATTTTGAATAGCCTTGAAGCTCTGATCTACTAAAAATTGAAGTTCTTCGTTCGGCAGATGTCCGGAAACATCTCTTTTTCCAAGAAAATTATAATATTCATCAATAAAGGAAATCTCTTCAGCACTTGCCCTGCCAGATAGATAGCGTTTGACAATATCGTTTAAGTCTTTCTCGGGTTTGAAGGCACTCATTTTTCTGGCTTTTCTTATACTGTACCAGAAAAGGAAAAATATCCCAAAAGAAATCTAAATATTTTTCAAAAAAATTGCCAAAGGAATTTTTTTAACTGAAAAAGGCGAAATAAAACGAGATCAAAAGCACAAACAGATGTGTTAATCGAAATTTTAGCGCATGAGTGGCAGTAGTTAATTGATTTTGTACCGTTTTTTGCGATATATTTAGCTGGACAGAAATTTTTGAAGTAGATAAACCTTCAAAATAGTGTAACAAAAAGATTTTTCTACGCTTTTCGGGGAGTGCTTTGATAAATAATTCCAGCAAACCTTTTACTTCCCGATCTAACAATTCTCCATCTGCCTGCATTGGAGATATCAATTGGTTTTCAAAAGATTCTGTAAAAAAGCTATTTTTTGGTGTTCTGGAAATATGTTTCAGCACCTGAAACTTTACCGCAGTATGCAGGTAAGCCAGTGGATTTTCCAATTCCAGTATTTCTCTTCTGTTCCAAAGATCGGCGAAAACATTTTGGATTACATCCTGGCATTTTTCCTTTTCTGGCAAACGTTTATAAGCAGCATTATAAAGCTCTACCCAATAAAGTTTGTAAATTTTTCCAAATGCTGTCTCGTCTCCTTGCTTTAGTAAGTCAAAAAGTACGTTATCGTTCTCACTATTTCTCGACGCGTTCAATAATCAGGTTTCTAAGAAAACCAAACATAGTCATTTTTAAGAATTTTTAGCGATCCCTCCAGATGAGAATTGCAAATCGTAAAGTTTTTTGTAATAACCGTTTAGCTTCAGCAATTGTTGGTGAGTTCCCTTCTCTTTGATTTCGCCTTTATCGAGCACGATAATTTGATTGGCTTTCTGAATGGTCGATAAACGGTGTGCAATTACGATGGAAGTTCTTCCCTCCATCAGGTTATCAATCGCCTTTTGAATCAATAATTCGGTTTCCGTATCTACGGATGAGGTCGCCTCATCCAAAACCAAAATGGCTGGATTGTGAACCAAAGCTCTGATGAAGGAAATCAATTGCGCCTGGCCTGCAGAAAGTGTTGCACCTCTTTCCATTACATTATATTGATAGCCGCCTGGCAAACGCTCTATAAATTCATGAGCACCTACTTTTTTTGCTGCGTTCACCACTTCCTCAATCGTAATTTCAGCATTATTTAAGGTGATGTTATTTAGGATTGTATCCGAAAACAAGAAAACGTCCTGCAGAACTGTGGCAATATTGCTTCTCAGATAATCGAGTTTAAAATCTTCAATTTTTATTCCGTCGACTGTAATTTCGCCTTTTTTAACTTCGTAAAAGCGATTTAAGATGTTAATGGTAGATGATTTCCCTGCACCTGTCGCACCAACCAACGCAACCGTTTCTCCGGCTTTCACCTCAAAAGTCAAATCTTTCAATACGTACTGCTCGTCGTTATAAGCGAACCAAACGTTTTTAAACTCGATATTTCCCTCCAGTTTCGCTGGCGTTGCTGTTCCATCGTTAATGGTCACTTCGTCGGTATCCAAAACCTTAAAAACCCGCTCTGCTCCAACCATTCCCATCTGCAGGGTATTAAATTTATCAGCCAGTTGTCGAATTGGCGTAAAAACCATCCCCAGATACATAATAAATTGGGTGATGGTTCCGGGAGTTACGTCGATCGGTTTTGCTAAAATACTTTTTGCGCCGTACCAAACCAGCAAACCCAAAGACATTGCCGAAATCAATTCTACCACCGGAAAAAAGATTGAATAATACCAGTTGGAACGGATATTGGCATCGCGATAGCGTTTATTTATCGCATAAAACTTTTTGTATTCCTGCCTTTCACGAGCAAAATATTGAACGATAGAAACCCCGGTAATATGTTCTTGCAAAAAGGTATTTAGGTTAGAAACCTCATTTCTAATTTCCTGAAACGCAACTTTAATGGCCTTCTGAAATTTTCTGGTGGCTACAATCAATAAAGGGATCGGCAATAGCACCACAAGACTTAATTCCCAATCGGTATAAAGCATTACGCCAACAATTACCACCACTTGTAACGAATCGCCAATCATCGAGATCAAACCTTCAGAAAATATATCAGCGATGGTTTCCAAATCAGAAACAGTCCTGGTAATTAACTGCCCAATAGGCGTTTTATCGAAATATTTCAACCGCAGACTGGTAATATGATTGAAAACTTTTATCCTCAAATCGCGGATAACAGATTGGCCTAAAGTGTTGGTTAGCAAGGTATGATTATATTGAATCAGCGTTTGCAAAATCAACATAAAGATCATCAGCATGGTCATTTGTACCAGGCCAGAATAGTTTCCCAAGAGGATATAATGATCGAGGGTGTATTTGATTAAAAAAGGCCGAACTGGGGAAATGGCTGCTAGCAAAACCGTTAAAATAACCGACCAAACAAAAACAGCACGATAAGGCTTTACGTATTGAAAAATACGTTTAAGCAATCCTGTGTTATATACTTCGCCTATTACTGCCATTTGTCTGTTGTCTGTTGTCTGTTGTCTGTTGTCTGTTTAGAAATTGTTCCGCCTAAAGGTTTAATTATCTAAAAATTCTTTTTGCACCCCGACTGGTAACCGGTAACTGTTAACTGATTTTATTTCATATAAGGGTATTCAACTTTAACTAAATATAAACCGCATGCAGGAACTGACTGCCCAGCTTTGCTGCGATTTTTGCTTTCAATTATTCCTTTAAATTCTTCGAGTGTTATTTCATGTTTTCCTACTCTAACCAACGTGCCCATTATTGCCCGAACCATGTTTCTTAAAAAGCGATCAGCTTGAATGGTAAAAACCAAACCGTCTTTTAGAGTTTCGAAGCTAGCTTCTACAATTTCACAATTATTAGTGAAAGTTTGGGTATTTGATTTACTGAAACAAGAAAAATCGATGTACTCCCTCAATATAGCAGCTGCTTGATTCATTAATGCTATATCAAGCCTATCTTTAACCAGCCATGATCGATTTAATTTAAAAGGATCTTTTTCGAAATGGAGATAATATTTATAGGCTCTAGCAGTGGCATCAAAACGAGCATGTGCGTCGTCATGGACAGGGATGATTCTTTTTGCAGCAATCTGGTAAGGTAGCATGGCATTTATTCCTGCTACCGCCTGTATCACTTTCGATTCTTCCAGATCTTCCACATCAAAATGTGCAAAAAACTCAGTAGCATGAACCCCAGAATCCGTCCGGCCGCAGCCCAAAGTTTCTATTGGCTGACGGTAAAAAGTAGACATCGCTTTATCCAAAAGCTCCTGCACAGTTATTGCATTGGGCTGAATTTGCCAACCGTGATATAAGCTGCCATCATAAGCAATTTGTATGAAATACCTTTTTTTACTCAAAGCGCTGCAAAAATACTTTTTTCCTTTTACTTCAAAGGACAAGCATTGCAAATTACATTCAAATGATTCTTATTCTGATTTAGCGACACCCTTTTCATCAAGTTGCCATTTGTTGTTGTAGAATCCGGTTAATTTTATACCCTTGCTTCCTTGTTTGGGCAGATCGGATGAAAAAATCATAAAATCAGGAAAACCACTTCCGCCAGCAAAATATTGATTGGCATAAGCCACTTTTGTACCTACAGCACCTGTTCCTGCAACTACACCAACTAAAAGCTTGGGGTCTTTTTGAGGCCAAATATAATATGCAGCTAGATCAGTTCCCTTCCATTGACGTTTTCCAGCCGTTATCTGGGTATTGCTTACCTGAATCGGGCAATCTTTCAGGAGTGCTTTCCATGCGCTGTTATTTTCCGAATTACCATACAAAATGATATTTCTCCCTGCATATTTCGAACCCAAAAATTCTTTGTCCGTAATGATATCCACAGCTCCGTTGCCACGGTAATACCAGCTTTCCGCATCATATTTTGCTTTATTTAAGTTGGCTTGATTGGCCTCAGCATTGCCTTTAGTGCCAACAACAAAAATCATCTTGTAATTAAAGGCTTCTTTAAACGTACCAGATCTAAGCGGATTCTTATTTTGAACGTTAATCCCTTTTACAATCTGCCACTGTTGATCAGACTTTTCCATTGTCAAAGTATCATGATCTGTTTGCGTGATGTAATTGATATCAGCTAAACTATCCAAAGTGATTTTAACACTAGTTTTAGCGCCAAATTCTGTTAAGGCTAAACGCAACACCTCAATATTTTCAGTTTTGCCTGTTATGGTTGAAGACTTTCTATCTCTGTTCAAAATTATCCGGCTGTATTGTAAAGGCTGAATTTGCTGATGAATTGTAGCCCAGCGATAAGTTGCAGAAATACCCGGACTGGAGGTAATGAAATCAATATGGTTGACAGCAGAATCAGTTTCGATGTTATGCCATTTAAAAAAATTGAATATTGGCGGCCAATCTACACTTTGATCACCAAACCAATGTTCGCCACCTGGATACTCGTAATAGCTAAAATCAGGATGAAAATCTGCCAGCACTTTTTTCATTTGTCTGGCGTAACTTACAGGAACAACTCGATCTGCATCGCCATGCAAAATATACACCCCAAGCTGTTTATAATTAGTGGCTAGTTTTGGCACATCGCTTTGATTTCCAGCTCTCAGCAACATCTTTTCGATCATATTTTTGCTGCTCTCAGGAATTTTTCCATCCGCAGAGCCATAATCTTTTAAGGAAGCATAACCAGCGGCGGGAGCAATGGCTGCCCATTTATCAGGATATGTAGCACCTAAAAACCAGGTACCGTGTCCGCCCATAGAGTGACCAGTAAGATAAATCTGCTTTTCATTCGGTTTAAATTGTTTTTTCGCCAGTTCTAAAACCTCAAGCGCATCCTGACGCCCCCAATCTTCCCAGTTAAAACCTCGTGGCCGGCGATTGGTAGCAGCTGCAACTGTACCCCAATCTTTCGATTTGTAAGCCCGTGCCTGCCCTATTGCTTCTACCCCTGCACCATGTACAGAAAGAAACAAGGCAGAATTAGGCTTCCAACCACCCAGCTGAGGAGTTACAGCAAAATACTGCAAACTGCCATCTATTTTACTGACAAAAGTTTGCTTATAACTTGATGAGCCCTTTACGGCTTCAACTGACAAGGTTTGCTGATCAGCAATTTTTCCGTTTTTTAATAGCTGGATTTCCAGATTATAATTACCTTCCGCTCGAACTGCGCTGGCGTCGAACTCAAAAATCGACTTTCTCAAACTTAATTTTAAGATTTTCGCGATCTTTGTTTCTTTCTGCCTGCCATTCAAAATTGTTTTTATCTGTAAATCATCTTCATCATTTAAAGAAGAATTGCTGATGGTTATGGCACCTTTCAATATTCCGTTTATTTCATTGATTACAATATGAGGTAGCGTGAGGTCATCTGTATGGATAATTAACGGTTTAACATTTACAATGATTCTTGGCAGAATGCTTGCACCGCGAACAAAAAGTTCGTTAACTCCTTTTTTCAATTGCACAGGGATGTGCATATAACCAGACCCGTAAGGATCGCCCATATGTGGAGTACCATTAAAAAACAGTGTATTGCCGCCAATTACGTTCAAAATGGCCGTTTGTGCTTTTGGAGAAGTATAGCTTAAGTAGATGTAATCGGAACCTCTGTCTATACCTCCCGGATTTAAAAAAGGATTGTTGGTGGTTTGCGTCGACCTTCTGGTAAATACACTGAAACGACCATTTGCATCTGCTTTAATTGCTTTCCAAAGAATTTTTTCACCGTTCACACCGCTAGTAAATTCGCCCCTTTCATTTGGCATTTGTAAGGTGCCGTTTGCCATTTTATATGCTAGCTGATCGGTGTATATTGCCTCACGGCCATAGCGACTTCCGCTGGCCACCGTAAGTGCATTTTCGAATTTAAGGGTATCTTGAGCAAAAGCTTTTGATGCCGCAATTAAAATAATTAATGTAAATAAGTGTTTTAACATAAATCGTTTTAATGAGTGACGCGAGTTTGAATTAAATTAGTTTTTATAACTGAAAAAGTGTCGTAATTTATCTGAAGAATTGGTTTTGACTAATATCAGCTATAATTTTCAGATCACCATTAAAAAAAGGATCTACCACTCATTTTCACCTATTTGTTACATTAATGAAATAAGCTTACGGTGATAAATTTAAAAATTTGACAGTAGTTGATTAGCAGAGCGAGAAAATGTTTTTTTAAGGATGAAATAGAATTCCTATAATTGCCTATTATTTTAGATTAACATGATACAAAGAATACAAACCATTTGGCTACTACTGGCAGCTTTAACATTGGCGTTAATGATTTTCTTTCCAATTGCATTCAAAGAAACAGGGCCAACTGTAGCTGAGATTTATACGAATGGCTTACATAAAGCGGTTATAGGAAAGTCCGGTTCAGGAGTAACTGTTAGTGATTTCCTTCCATTATTTATCACCAATATCGCGGTAGCTTTAATGAGTTTTGCCAACATCTTCAATTTCAAACGAAGAAGTGTTCAAAAAAGAATAGCGATTTTAAACATCGTGTTGGTTATTGGTTTTGCCTTTTGGTGCAGTGTTTATGCCAAACAACTTCCTGAAGGAATTGATGGCGCAAGCTTTGGAGTGGGTGCCTACCTACCCGCTCTTGCAATCTTATTTATCATTTTAGCCATTTTCGGCATTAATAAAGATGAGAGGTTAATCCGCTCTGCTGAAAGGTTGCGATAATATTGTTGCTGTTTTTGCCTTTTAAACCAGATTGAAACGAAAATACTTTTTGCAAACCTCGTAGGTTTTTAAACGGCGAAGCCCTCAATTAAGCAATTAAAACAATAGACCACTCGAATTAAACCTACGAGGTTTAAAGCAAAAAGAGTGCAGTGTAAAGCGGGACTGATCTAAACCACATAGAGCAGGTTTTGATTTTCAAATTTTAAAGATATCAACATATGTTTCGCTACTAATTCACCTTCGTCTATTTTCTATTTCCAACACCCTATTCCGCTTAATTTCTTTCTTCCTTATTTTCAATTATTTAGCCCAAAAAACTATTTAGTTAACTATCAGTAAAATACGGAATATTAACCGTACCTTTGCGGCTCAATTAAAAATAAAAAGACGAATGACAAACCCATTTCAATTATTGGGGATAAGTGATGACGTCGTTAATGCCGTAAAGGACCTTGGATTTGAAACTCCAACGCCTATTCAGGAGCAAAGTATTCCTGTACTGTTAGAAGGCACTAATGATTTTGTTGGTTTGGCCCAAACAGGAACAGGAAAAACAGCCGCATTTGGTTTGCCGCTGTTAGAACTAATCGATTTTAAAGTTAATAAACCACAGGCATTAATTTTATGCCCTACCCGTGAGTTATGCTTACAGATCGCTAACGACCTTAAAAACTTTTCTAAAAACGTTGCTAATGCCCACGTTGTTGCCGTTTACGGTGGCGCGAACATTATGCAACAACTACGCGAAATACGCCAAGGCGTTCAAATCGTAGTGGCCACGCCCGGCCGTATGTTGGATATCATTGGCCGTAAGGCAATTGATTTTTCAAACGTTAAATATGTTGTGCTTGATGAAGCTGACGAGATGTTAAACATGGGTTTCCAGGATGACATTAACGACATTTTATCGACTACTCCTGATGACAAAAAAACCTGGTTATTCTCGGCTACAATGCCAGCAGAAGTTCGCCGTATTGCTAAAAAATACATGAACGAGCCTGTTGAATTAACCATGGGCACAAAAAACACTGGTAACGTTAACATCGAACACGAATATTACATTGTTCGTGCCCGTGATAAATACGCTGCCTTAAAACGTATTGTAGATTTCAACCCTGAAATTTTTGCCGTAGTATTTTGTAAGACCAAATTGGATACACAAGATGTTGCTGAGCACTTAATTAAAGATGGTTACAATGCTGATGCTTTACACGGCGATTTATCGCAACAACAACGGGATAAAGTAATGCAACGTTTCCGTGAGCGCAACATGCAATTGTTAATTGCTACTGATGTTGCTGCCCGTGGTATTGATGTAAACAATGTAACTCACGTAATTAACTATTCTTTACCTGACGAAATTGAGAGTTATACCCACCGTTCTGGCCGTACTGGTCGTGCTGGTAAAACTGGTATTTCAATCTGTATCATCAATTCTAAAGAACTAGGTAAAATCCGTCAGTTGGAGCGCATTATTGGTAAACAATTTACTAAAGCTGAGCTTCCTACCGGATTTGATGTTTGTGAAAAACAATTATTCTCACTTGTACATAAAGTACATAATGTAGAAGTTAATGTGGAGCAAATTGATCAATACATTCCGCGTATTATGGATGAATTTAAAGATTTATCTAAAGAGGATGTAATCAAACGTTTTGCTTCCTTAGAATTTAACCGTTTCTTAGACTACTATTCTAAAGCACCTGATTTAAATGCAGCTGTTGGCGATGATCGTGGCGAAAGAGGTGAACGTGGGGAAAGACGCGGACGTGGTAGCGAAGGTTACACTCGTTTGTTTATCAATTTAGGTTCGGTAGATGAATTTACCCGTGGCGATATGTTATCATTTATTTGTAACAACGGAAAAATTGCTGGCAAAAGCGTTGGTAAAATCGACTTAAAAGGTGTTTTCTCTTTCTTTGAAGTAGAAGATGATGTAGCTGATAAAGTTTTCGAAGGCTTTAAATCTGTTGAGTTTAACGGTCGTGCAGTACGTATCGAGAAAAGCGGAGATGGTGGTCGTGGTGAAGGTGCTGGCGAAAGACGCGGTGGCGGTGAAAGACGTAGCGGTGGTTTCGGCGGTGAACGCAGAAGCGGCGGTGGCGGTGGTTACCGTGGCGGCAGCGGCGGTGGCGACAGAAGAAGTTCTGGCGGTAGCGGTCGTAGAGAAGGCGGAAGCAGAGAAGGTGGAAACGCTGGTGGTGGTTTCAGAGATTTCTCTGGACGTAGCCGTGATGAAAAAGGTGGAAGTAGAGAAGGTGGAAGCGGACGCAGAGAAGGTGGAAGCAGAGAAGGCGGAAGTGGCGAACGCAGAAAAAAATGGTAAATCACTAAAACCAAATATTTTAGAAGCCGTCCTGTTTATTCGAGGGCACTGAAAAAGTCCCTTTTTAAAAAGGATAAAAGGAGTAGAAAATTAGTTTTTCTGCTCCTTTTTTTGTATTTTAAAGTTATATAATTACTGCCTTTAAGATGCTTCTTCAACAACAAAAAATCCAGTTTAGCGAGTTTTCCAGGCTTTATGACCTGATTATTCCTAAGGAGAATTTACTTCGCAAGATTAATGAGCTAATAGATTTTAGCTTTATCTATGATGAGCTAATAGGCAAATACTGCCCGGACAATGGCCGTAATGCTGAGAGTCCGGTGCGCATGTTCAAATATTTGTTATTGAAGACGATCTATACCATTTCTGATGTTGATGTCGTGGATCGTTCCCGCTATGATATGTCCTTTAAATATTTTCTGGAGATGTCCCCTGAAGAAGACGTGATCAATCCAAGCTCGCTGACCAAGTTCCGAAAGCTTCGTCTTAAGGATATGGATCTCTTAAACCTGTTGATTGGAAAAACCGTTTCTTTAGCCCTAGAGAAGGGTATTATAAAATCCAAATCCATCATTGTCGATGCTACGCATTCACTTTCCAGATCCAACCCATATTCACCTATTGAGGTATTAAGACAACGTTCGAAGTTGCTTCGAAGAGCAGTATATTCAATGGATGATGATTTCAAAACCCGGATGCCCCAGAAGAATGAATCAAACGATATCCTAAGGGAAATAGAATACTCTAGCGAACTGCAAAAACTTATCGAGTCTGATGAAACACTAAGTGAGATCCCTGCAGTAAAGGAGAAACTGAACCTGTTAAAGGAAACAGTTGAAGACACCCGGGAGAATTATACAATATCCAAAGATATGGATGCTAGGACTGGCCACAAAACAGCCGACAGCAGCTTTTTTGGCTACAAAACTCATTTGGCAATGACAGAGGAGCGTATTATAACGGCTGCTGTTGTCACATCAGCAGAGAAAGGAGACGGGCCTGAACTACCAAAACTGTTGAACCAGGCCCAGGCAAACGGAATGGAGGTGGATACCATCATAGGTGATGCAGCTTATGCCGGGAAGAACAATCTCAAGCTCTGTGATGTGAAGGGAAATAAGTTAAGGATAGTTGCCAGGATGAACCCTGCCATTACCCATGGCGCAAGAAAAGAGGAAGAAAAGTTTGATTATAACAAAGATGCCGATATGTTCGTATGTCCTGCAGGGCACCTGGCTATGTACAAACGGGTACAGGGCAGAAAGGTAGACAGGAGAAACCAGGTAATGACCTATTATTTCGACGTCGAAAAATGTAAAACATGCCCGCTAAGAGATGGCTGCTACAAGGCAGAAGCTAAAAGCAGAACGTACTCGGTTACAATAAAGCCAGATGAGCATAAAGAACAGGAAATATTCCAGCAAAGCGAGTACTTCAGGGAAAAATCAAGACATAGATATAAAATTGAAGCAAAAAATAGTGAATTGAAAAATGTTCATGGATATGACAGAGCAAATTCCTATGGCCTGGAAAACATGAGAATGCAAGGTGCACTTGCGATATTTGTGGTTAATCTTAAGAGAATTCTCAAATTTTGAAAAAAAGGATAATAATCTATATAATTCTATAGATCAAACTAACAGTTTGCTCCAGCTCTCCATATCGAATGGAATGTACGTTATCAAATAAGAAACTGAAATGTCTCAAAAAAGAAAGCGGATGAACAACTTTTAAAAGCTATTCATCCGCTGTTGAGTTTGAAGACCAATTTATGTCTACTTTTTCAGTGCCCTCGTTTATTCAGGACGGCTTTTTTTATTATAGAGGTTTTTGAAAAGATGAAATTTGATGGCTGTAAGTGATTAATTTTCATTTAAAAGGTTTTGATCGCTTATAAATATCCAAAAATGAAAGGCTTTCGTTTTTATTTTAGTTAGCGGTAGTGGGGAAATGCCACACAAACCCAACATCTCAACCCCGATTCGGGTACAAACAACCTTAATTTGGTTACATTTACTCTTTAAAGGAAGACGAACTTTGCATTGTAAAACTTAATAAAATGTAAAGCCATGCAAAAAGTAAAATTCAAAAACAGAAATTGGGACACAGTAGCCAATCTTCATTTGCCAAACAATTTTGATAAAACAAAGAATTATCACGCTATTGTTTGCGTTCATCCGGGAGGCAGCGTAAAAGAACAAACCGCAGGTTTTTATGCCGGAAATCTTGCCGAAAAAGGGTTTATTGCTTTGGCTTATGATGCTTCTTTTCAAGGCGAAAGCGGTGGAGAGCCAAGATATTTTGAAGACCCAACCAGTCGTGTAGAAGACATACGCTATGCCGTAGACTATCTTACAACATTAAATTTTATAGATAAAAACCACATCGGTTTATTGGGTATTTGCGCAGGCGGTGGTTATGCTGCAAATGCAGCACTGAAAGAAAGGCGAATAAAAGCTTTGGCTACAATTTCAGGAGTAAACATAGGCAGAGCATTCAGAGAAGCAAATTTTTCAGAAACATTAGAATCTATTTCTACGCAACGAACTGCGGAAGCCAACGGTGCAGAGCCAATGATTACCAATTGGACACCCAATTCTTCCGAAGAGGCAAAGCAGGCAGGCATAAACGATTTGGATATGTTAGAGGCTATTGATTATTACAGAACGCAAAGAGGCGAATTCCCTACTTCGAACAATAAATTGCTTGTAGCAAGTATGGCGAACTTAATCATGTTTGACGCTTTTCACCTCGCTGATTTTTTGTTGACACAACCATTATTGATTATCGTTGGAGACAAAGTTGGTTCTTTCGGTTCTTACAGAGATGGCTTTGACTTATACAAAAAAGCCGCTTCCAAAAACAAAAAAATCCATACCGTAAATGGTGCGGGTCATTATGATTTATACGACAAACCCGAAGCAACAGCAGAAGCATTAGATGAATTGTTGCCATTCTTTCAAGAAAACCTATTGCAGAAATAATGACTTTTTTTCTGAAAATCACCGGAGTAATCTTGCTCATTGCAGGTTGCGTTCTAACATTCAAACCGAACATAATCAGCAAAATTCCTTTACCCCAAAACCCCTATCAGATGATTGAAATACGGGTTAAATGGGGATTTTTAATTGGATTAGGGATTTTCTTAACTTTTTTCAATGACTGGAGTAATTGGAAATTAAGCGTTTTTGCTATATTGTTTTTTCTAACTTTAGGAATTATCATAGCCCGATTAATTGGGTTTGTTTTAGACGGTTTCTCTTCGCAACAATTACTTTGGCTAACCATAGAAGTTGTTGCAATAATTATCTTTAGAATTTTATTTAGATATGCAGACCATTAATTCTTTATCCGAATTTCATCGTTTACTATCCATTCCACCACCTTCACATCCGTTGGTTAGTGTGGTTTTGGTTTCTGAAATACACGCTGTAGATTCTGATTTGTGGAAACATTTTTCTACTGATTTTTATACGATATCTCTAAAAAACAATATCCAATCCAAAGTAAAATACGGACAGCAATATTATGATTTTGACAAGGGAACAATGATTTTTACTGCACCTAAACAAGTCCAATCTGTTAAACTGGATAAAACCAATGCTTTTAACGAAACGATTGGAACAGGATACGTATTGTTTTTTCACTCCGATTTTTTGAAAAAACACCCATTGCAAAGCACAATCAAAAACTATGGTTTCTTTTCCTATTCCATAAATGAAGCGCTGCATCTTTCTGAACAAGAAGAAAAAAATGTTATTGAGATATTTCAAAAAATAGAAAAAGAATACCAGCATATCGACAAGCATACACAAGATATTATTCTGTCGCAAATTGATTTGCTTTTAAACTATTGCAATCGTTTTTACGAACGTCAATTCATTACCCGAAAAGTTGTAAACAATGATTTGCTTTCTAAAATGGAAAATCTTTTGAACGATTACTTTAATACTACGGAAACGCTAAAAAGTGGATTGCCGACAGTTGAATATATAGCCAATCAACTTCATTTTTCTGCAAATTATCTAAGCGATATGTTGCGTTTGCTAACAGGACAAAATGCCCAACAGCACATTCACGAAAAACTTATTGAAAAAGCAAAAGAAAAACTTTTAACGACAAACTTATCCGTGAACGAAATTGCTTATGAATTAGGTTTTGAGCAATCGCAATCCTTTAACCGACTTTTCAAAAAGAAAACTGAAATGTCTCCCTTAAAGTACAGACAATCGTTTAATTAAATTTTCACTTCCCGATTGTTTTAACAACAAGAAAATAAAAAGCAAAAGTCCTCTTGCCGTTTGTAATTTCTTACCCAAGTTGGTGAACAAATTAGTTGCCTGCCATATAAAAAATCACTCCAAAACAGAAACACACCTAATGCTAAATCTAAACTTCACAAAATTCCCAATTTTAACCACCAACAGGCTTAGAATTAGACAATTATCTCATGATGACCAGCTGGATATTTTCGCTTTGCGTTCTGATGCAGAAATAAACAAATATCTCGATAGAAAACCGAGCACAACAGTTGAGGATGCCTTACGATTTATAGACAACGTTAATGAAAATGTAAAAAATAACACCTCCATTTACTGGGCAATTACCCTAACTGAAACAAATACTTTAGTTGGCACCATTTGCCTTTACAATTTCTCCACTGTAAATAACAGTTGCGAAGTGGGTTACGAGTTAAAAACAAACTTTCAAGGGCAGGGCATTATGAAAGAAGCATTGGAGCTAGTTATAAATTACACTTTTGAAACCTTGCAGTTTTGCGAAATCATTGCATTTACACACAAAGAAAATCAACAATCTACCAAATTATTAACGACACTTCAATTTTCTCAATCTGAAGATCTATTGGCAGAAAACCCTGATATCAATATTTTCAAATTAGCTCAATTGACTTAAATAAAAAAACTAGACAAAACGATTAATATTTTCCAGTCAATAAATAAACTATTTGCAAAAAATAAAACCCTATGTTGATCAATAGTATTATAAATACTTGGTTATTGTGATTGGTTAATGATTGCTAATTATTTAACTATTGTAAAATAGTAGTTCCGCTTTACAAATATTCTTAAATTGCATTACTTTCGCTAATTATGCAGGCAAAATATATTTCCTATCAGGAAACTGGCTCTTTTTCAAAACTGGTTTTGGATTACATCAATGATGAAGAACAGCTTAGGCCTTTTTACAGTTATCGTCCTGATATGGATGGTTTAGCCCAGGCAATAGAAAACAGGAATTTTTCCGGAGATCGAAACATTCTGGTTGATGTTCTGAAAAAGCAATATCAGCATATTCAAACCAATAAATCGGTAACAAAAAACATCGAACTTCTGGCTTCTGAAAATACCTTTACAGTAACTACAGGCCATCAACTTAATCTTTTTACTGGCCCCTTATATTTTATTTACAAGATCGTTACCGCAATAAATCTAGCTATCGAGTTAAAGATGGCCCATCCTGATAAAAATTTCGTCCCTGTTTATTGGATGGCCACAGAAGATCATGATTTTGAAGAAATTAATCACGTAAGTGTTGATGAAAAAAACATCAGCTGGATACAAACCACCAATGGTGCTACTGGCAGGTTAAGTACCAAAACTGTCGCTGCTGCAGTAACCGCTTACAAAGGCTATTTAGGTATTTCGAAAAATGGCAAGCACATTGCTAAACTGGTAGAAAAAGCTTACCTGGAACATGATAATTTAGCTGATGCTACACGTTATCTGGTAAATAAATTATTTGAAAAATACGGTTTGGTAATCGTTAATGCAGACGAAGCGGCTTTAAAAAAGATTTTCGCCAGCGTAATAGCTGATGATGTGAGGCAGCATAACAGTTCTAAAAATATCGACTCCACCTCCACCCAGCTTGAGGAAAAGGGTTACAAAACCCAAGTTAACGGCAGGGATATCAATTTCTTTTATCTCAAAGATGATTTGCGGGAACGTTTGATATTTGAAGATGGAAAATACCTGGTCAATCATACTGACATCAGTTTTACCGAGGATGAACTCTTAGCAGAAATTGCATCTAACCCCGAACGGTTCAGTCCGAATGTGGTGATGCGGCCAATGTACCAGGAAATAATTTTGCCCAACATCGCTTACATCGGTGGGGGCGCTGAAGTAGCTTACTGGATGCAGCTGAAGGCCAATTTTGATTTTTATAAAGTAGATTTTCCGGTGTTGTTGCTCCGTAATTCGGCTTTATTGATTGATAAACGCAGTGCCGAAAATTTATACAGTCTTGGGTTTTCTTTGGAGGATATCTTTTTATCGGTTGAAGAGTTGAAAAATCTTTGGGTAAGGAAAAACTCGACTGCCCAACTTAGCCTTGCCGATGAAACCCGTGCCATCAATAGTATTTTTGACCAGATTAAGTTAAATGCTTACAAGATTGATAAAACTTTATCGGTTTCTACAGATACCGCAAAGCAAAAGACCAATCGCTTGCTAGCCAACCTGGAAAAGAAACTATTTAGGGCAGAAAAACGGAAGCATGAAATGGCGTTGGTACAAATTGAAAATGTTAAAAAACGACTTTTTCCTAATGGTACCATGCAAGAAAGAACTTTGAACATCGCACCAATGTATGTTAACTACGGGGAAGATTTTCTTTCATCCTGCATAGAAAACTTCGAGCCACTTGGCGGCGATTTTACGCTACTCTTACCCTAAACAAATCGTCATTGCGAGGCACGAAGCAGTCTATTCAATGAGATTGCTTCGTGCCTCGCAATGACGACAAATTGATGCAAAAATGAACTTTATAACCTTTACCGAATCACACCTTAGAACTTTTACTTACAACGTTTTTAAAAAAATGGGCTGTTCTGATGAACATGCCGAGCTTGCTACAGATGTATTAATTCGTTCTGATTTACGTGGAATTGATTCACATGGTGTAGCTCGTTTAAGTGGCTATGTTCGTTTATGGGAGAAAAACAGAATCAATGCCACACCAAATATTAGAATTGTACATGAAACGCCAACTACTGCAACAGTTGACGGGGATGCGGGTTTGGGTTTAGTTGTGGCACCTTTCGCAATGAAAGTAGCAATCGAAAAAGCAGAGAAATACGGAAGCGGATGGGTTTCAGTAAAAAACTCAAACCATTTCGGCATTGCGGGCTACCATGCTTTAATGGCGGTAGACAAAGATATGATCGGCATCAGCATGACCAATGCAAGTCCACTGGTTGCGCCAACATACGCCAATGAAAGGCTTCTCGGAACCAATCCACTGTGTTACGCTTTTCCGGCAGGAAAATATCCTCCGGTAATTGTAGATATGGCTACCTCTGCTGCTGCAAATGGCAAATTAGAAATCGCTCAAAGAGCCAACAAACCTATACCTGAAGGCTGGGTACAAGATAAAAACGGAAAAAATTCCATCGACCCTAACGAATTGAAAGGTGGGGGGTCCCTCCTGCCTTTGGGTAGTGATAAAGATCATGGAAGCCATAAAGGTTACGGACTGAGCGCTACAGTAGATATTTTATCGGCTGTGCTTTCAGGTGCAAACTATGGTCCATGGGTACCCCCTTTTGTGGCTTTTTTAGAACCCTCGCCAAACCCAGTTGGTGAAGGTTTAGGCCATTTCTTAGGCGCAATGCGTGTGGATGGTTTCCGCCCTGCCGAAGAATTTAAAAATCACCTGGATAACTGGGTGGAACGTTTTAAAAATGCAAGAACAATTGATCCTGATAAGAAAGTAATTATACCTGGCGAACCGGAACATGAGTTTGAACAAGAGAGAAAAATGAGCGGAATACCCCTAATTGACGTCGTAGTAAAAGATTTGAATGAGTTAGCCGAAAAATTAGGAATTGAAGGTTTAAATTAAAGAAAAAGCCGCGAGTGTAACCAGCACTCACGGCGATAACTAACTAAGTACATATGGTTAACCTACCATAAAAAGGCAAAATCTTTCTGCTAAAATGAAGTGTAGCGTCACAATACTTTAAGGGTTTCCTTTAACAATAACGCTTTACTAGAAGCGCCAATCATGATTCGAAAATCCCCTGGTTCAATCACAGATTTCATTTCTGCATTGAGCATATTCAGCATTTCCGGCTCGATTTCAAACACAATCTCTTTACTTTCTCCTGGTTTTAAGGCAATTCTCTTGAATCCTTTAAGTTCCAATACTGGCCTTACAACGGTGGCCAACATATCCCGGATATAAAGCTGAGCAACTTCTTCACCTGCCCGGTTGCCGATGTTTTTTAGTTTAAAAGTGGCTGTAACCTTCTCACTTTGATTAATTTTACGTTTACTCAAAACCAAGTCACTGTATTCAAATTTTGTATAACTCAAGCCGTAGCCAAATGGGAATAGCGGCTCTCCACTAAGGTTGTTGTAATCATCACCACGTCCGGTAGGTTTATGGTTATACACCAATGGCAATTGCGATTCATGTACCGGGTAGGTTATCGGCAGTCGACCCGCGGGATTATAATCGCCAAAAAGCGTTTCTGCTATTGCGTTTCCTCCTTCTTCCCCTGGATACCAAACATTTAGAACAGCAGGTATATGATCGATCCAATTACTCATCGTAATTGCACTTCCACCAACCAATAGCACCACAACGGGCTTACCAGTTTTAGCCATTTCATTAATTAACTGTTCCTGATTTCCGGGCAAATTCAGCATCGCCCGATCTTGAAATTCACCCTCCTTTATACCGGCAGCAATCACCACAACATCTGCTTGTTTGGCAAGCGAAACGGCTTCAGCAAGCTCCTTGTCAACATTACTAATTACTTCGAAATCAGAAATGAATTTGATGTAAGCATTCCCTCTCGTTTCATGAAATTCGATGCGGATGGCATATTTTTTATTTTTTTTAAAATCAAAAGAGATCAGGCGGCTGTGATAAGAAGTTTTCTCCCATTGATCGATCATCAACTTATCGTTGACAAAAAGCCTGAAACCGTCATTCCCTTCTAAACCGATCTTGAATGCTCCGGTTTGCGGAGCAATTAAATCTCCGGTCCACCTTACCGAGTATTGATCTTTTGCAAGCTTCCGGTCGGGTGCATAAAGGGTCCACATGAAATCGATTTTCTTGTCGATTCTGGTAACCAATGGCGAGCCACTGCAGTTCAAATTATCGAAGTATTCGGCCTTTAAACCACTTGCTGTATCGGTACGTAAAGATTTAGCTGGGATAATCTGGTAGAATTTAGGATCGCGACTGCTACCTTTTGCATAAAGCACGTTGGCTGGTTGCCCAACTCTTTTCCTGATTCCTTCCAGAATACTGATTTTGCCATTTCCAGAACCGCTGTAACCACCTAGACGTGCTTCAATGGCATCTTCACCCAATACTAAAATCTTCTTGTCGGTTTTTAGGGGGAGTATTGATTGCTCATTTTTTAACAGCACAAATGACCTTTGGGCTGCTGCCTTTGCGACAGATTTATTATGCTTATCGCTTACGGCTTTTTCAGCATCCTTTTCTGATACATATGGATTTTCGAAAAGACCTAGTTCAAACTTTGCTTTTAAAACCCTTGAAACGGCATCATCGATTCGGCTTTTCGGAATTGAACCATCCAAAAATGGCGGAATGAAGAGTTTATAGTGATCAAATTCAGTCTGAAAAATCACATCTAACCCGCCTTCAATCGCTTGTTTAGTAGATTGTGCATAACCTGTTGCGGTATGATGCAATACGCTGGCTCCACCAACGGCTCCTGCATCAGAGATTACAAAACCTCCGAAACCCCAGTCGTTTTTTAACTTTTGTGTAAGCAATTGATAGTTTGATGTAGCTGGAGTTCCGTCAACAGAATTGTAAGCCGTCATCAGCGATCTGCTTTTGCCTTGCTTTATCGCCACTTCAAAAGGTGGATAATAGATTTCCGTCATCATCCGCTCATTGAAATGGATGGGATAACTATCGCGACCGCCATCGCCCACATTTGCAATAAAGTGTTTAGGCGTAGTAATAATATTTTGCTTTTCGAACGCACTAACAAAAGCCAAGCCCATTTGCGAAGAAAGAAAGGGGTCTTCACCGTAGGTTTCTTCGGTTCTGCCCCAACGCACATCCGATGCGATATTTACTACCGGCGTCAAAATATCTCTAATTCCTCTCACTTTAGTTTCTCCAGCTATTGCCTGAGCAACATTAGCCATATTTTCGGTATCAAAACTAGCTGCCAGACCAATTGCCTGAGGAAAAGCGGTTGCACCTTGGCGCACCAAACCATGAAGGGCTTCATCAAAAGGAATAATCGGAATGCCCAGCCTGGTTTCAGTCATAAAGAATTTCTGAATGGCGTTAATTTTCTTAGCCAGTGTGAACGCATTTTCTGAAGTATTGTAGCTCATCATTTGATTGGCACCACCTCCACCTTGCGATACAGCGCTTACTTGTAAACCGAAAATCCCATTCTGATAACGCTTTTTATCAACCCCATCAAGGTCCCCGGGAATCATAAATAGTTGCCAGAATTTTTCTTCCGGAGTCATTCTCGCCAGCAAATCCTTTACCCTATCATCGATACTTGCCTTCGCATCTTTGTAAACAGGGGTTGTTTGCTTTTGTGCAAATGTGTTTATTGCATCAAGAGAAAAAATAGTTATCCCAAGAATGGCTACAAAACATTTTATCTTCATAGGGTTTAATTTTATTGCGCTGTGAACTCAAAAGCAAGCGCTGCCGTACGATCAACTTTAGGAATAAAAACGCAGGTTTCTCCATCAATATTTTTCCATTTTACTTTCTTGCCTGTCGAAAGCAAAATGATTTCAGTGCCTTTTTTGGGTGCGTTTCCTTTCCATTTCACCATATCTGGTATTGTTTGCTCTGCTAAGCAATGAATTGCAAATCTCTTTTTGGAATCTTTACTTTGAGTAAACCAGGTTTGTCTGTCGTGATAATCTTTTGTGATGCGGGTGCCGTAAATTGCTTTTCCATTTTTAGAAGTCCACTTTCCAATTTCATTAAGCTGTTTGGTCACCTCATCAGGGAGCGTTCCATCTGGTTTTGGCCCAACGCCAAGTAATAAACTGCCGCCTTTTGAAACAATTTCTACCAGTTTATGAACTACTTCTGTGGAAGATTTGTATTGATCGTTAGGTACAAAACCCCAGGCACCGCCTAAAGTCATGCAACTTTCCCAGGGATAATCCAACTGTTTTTCCGGAATCCGTTGTTCAGGCGTTTGGTAGTTTTCGTAAGGACCATGAACGGTTCTATCTACCATTAACAACCCTGGCTGTGCTTTCCTTGCCATTGCAGCAATTTTCGGCATATCAATATCCTGGCTCCATTTAGGGACATTTGCACCCCATGACAGCACCTCTTCGTTAACAGTTTCCAAAGGACGAACCCAGCCTCCATCAAGCCAAAGAATATCTACACTACCGTAGTTATTCATTAATTCTCCAATTTGGTTGTAGGTAAAATCCTTGAATTTATTCCAACGCCATGGATATTTTTTAATATCGTAATTATTGTTTCGATCTGCCGTAGCATACTTTTGCCACCAATAATATTGCGAATGCCAATCGGGTTTAGAAAAGTAGGCACCAATCATGAAGTCATCTTTTCTAAAAGCATCAAAAACATATTTTGCAACATCTGCCTTTGGGTTATTGGCAAAAGGTCCTTTGGCAATGCTGAAATCGCTTTGTTTAGTATCAAACATGGCAAAACCATCATGGTGTTTGGTCGTAAAAATGAGATATTTCATCCCTGCAGCTTTCCCCGCAGCCGACCATTGCTCGGGGTTGAATTTAGTTGGATTGAACTGCTTGCTAAAATCCCAGTACCATTTTTTATAGTCCTCGTAAGCAATGGTAGAATCTCTTTCGATCCAATCTTCAGAGCAGATAGACCAAGATTCGATAATTCCTGGAACAGCATACAAACCCCAATGGATGATCATGCCAAACTTTTTATCCTGCCACTGCTCTAATTTTTCTTTTACCAAAGGGTCTTTTGACCACTCGTAAGTGGAAGATTGTTTTACGATATCATTGCGTTCCTGGGCAGAGGAAAAATAAGCAGAGCAAGCGATAAAGAGCGATAAGAGAACTTTTCTAGTCATATTTCAAATAAAAAAATCCCGACCCTGTGAGGTCGGGATTGATAAACTTAATTATTTTATGGCATCCAAAAGATTTTCGTTTTACGGGTATCTTTTGATGCAACCGCTTGATAGTTTTCAATATTAAGCGTTCTTTCTTTCGCTGGATATAACAGACGCGTTGGTGGAGTATCAAACCCTGCTAACTTACCTGTTGTAGGAAATGTTAATGCCGGAATACCCGTTCTTCTGTACTCAGACCATGCTTCTGTAGATTGGAGTACACCGAAGTGCAACCACTTTTGAGTAAGAATCTTCACAATTTTATCTGTTGAAGTGCCATTATATGCAGCAGTAGATGTATTCACCCATGCATCTACAACGGCAGGAGTTGGAGCAACCTCGTTTTTAAATCCGCCGCCTTGATTCAAATTATTCAGGTAGTAATAAAACGCAACTGACTGCTTCAAAGCATTGTCATAAGCAACTTTTGCATCGGCAGTGGTGCCCCAACGTTCGTATGCTTCTGCTTTGAGCAGGTTAACTTCTGATGCAGTGATTAGAATTCCAGGAAGTTTTTGGTTATACACAAACGTAGCCGAATCTAATACCGAATAGTCTGCAAAGCTACTTTCCTGTTGCGCTGTAGTAAAGGTAATAGGCATGGCTCTGTAATTTGCATTTGGTACAAAGTTAGTACCTGCTCCACGACCGAATTTATCATAAATCACCCTGATACGAGGATCATTGGCTGGAAGCATCACCGTATTTAATGCGTAGTCTGTTGCGTACCAGCTTCCTTCAAAGAAAGCGTCGTGCAAATCACTTGTGCTGTTAGTAAGCGGTTGAAGAAGCACATCAGAATTTCCTGGGTTATACAATGCAGTATTACCTCCATCTATTAATGGATTGTCAGTTTGATTGTTTAACATCTCTAAAACGGATGTTCTGGCGGTTGCTTCATCTGTTCTGGAAATGCGCATCAACAATCTTAACCGCAACGAATTTGCGTAACGAGCCCATTTGTTAACGTCTCCTTTTAAAAGAATATCAGCTTTGCTAAATGTCGAATTAGTAGTGCTGGTTCTAAAATAAGTAGCAATACTGGCAAGATCAGTTAAAAAACTGTTATATAACGCTTTTTGCTCATCATACTTTGGGTTTTTAATTACGCTCGTTGCTGGAAGGCTTCCTGCTTCTGTGTAAGGAATATCACCCCATAAATCAACCATCTTGGCGGCTTGCTCTATTAAAACAACTTTACCAGCTTGCATTAAATTCTTCTGTGCCGCTTGTTCTGTGGCTGCCAATGAATTGTATTTTAATTCCATTGCCCTATAAAGAGACATCGAGCCACTTCCGTTGCCACCGGTAGCGTAAAAATCGTCCCAATATTGCTGTGCATAATCGTCGCTTTGTCTATAAATAGAATTGCCGTTTGCAATGTAGGCTGTTTGTGCATAAACCCCTGGCATTTGTGTTAAAAAAGTACGGACATTCCAGTATTTTGCAGCAACACGATCGTTATTTAACATGGCTGTAAATAAGCCTGCAACATTCGCCTCCTGTGCTTTCTCCGGATTGTTAAATTTCTCTTCAAGGTCCTTTTTACAACCAACGAAAGCCGTTGCCGTAACTAAAAGAAAGCTTGCTTTTATTATAAATTTTTTCATGATAATCAATTTCTAAAGGCTAAAAATTTGCGTTTAAAGAAAAACCGAAGTTTCTAGATGCTGCAGTAGAACCTACATCAACACCTTGCGACCACCATTTATTTCCAAGTGGAGCTTCAGGATCAAGATCCTTCAAGGTACGGTGAATATAAAACAAGTTTCTTCCAATTAACGATACACGAAGATTGGTAAAACCTATTTTCTTAGTGAAAGTTGCAGGAATTTTATAACTCAAAGTTATTTCCCTCATTTTAATGTAGTTGTTTTTGAAAAGCTCACCTTCAGCTAATGATCCTTGTCCCCAGTTATAAGTGGTGATGTAGTAATCTGCTGCTGAAAGAACAGTGGTGTTTGGTTGGCCAGTATTTTCGTTTATACCTTGCAGTAATACACCGTCGTTATAAGTTTTTCCATTGCTGGTATAAGCTATACCACCACTTGCGCCATCTCTAAATTCCATCGAATTTTCCAGCATACCTGCTCCACGCATAAATTTTAGGTTTGGAGCAATCATTTTACCGCCGAAACGATAATCAATTGTAAAATCCAACGCTATATTTCCGAAGCTTAAAGTATTAGAAAAGCCGCCTACTGCTCTCGGTAAAACGTTGCCGGCTTTCACATAGTTGTTATCCATCACATAATAACCTTCATCACTTATGAGGTAATTGCCATTTGCATCTGTTTTTCTAGGCAAAATGTAAATGTTACCCAGTTCCTCACCTTGTCTCGCTACAATTTTAGCTGTTGCTTGATCTGATGAATAAGGTGCGATTTCTGAAATGCCGCCTCTTAATGAAATTACATTTGTTCTGTTGGTTGAGAAGTTAAGTCTGGTATCCCATCTAAACTTACCAGAGATTGGAGTTGCGTTTAAGGCGATTTCAAAACCTTTACTACCAATTTCTCCAATGTTAACAATCTGGCTTTTTGCACCATTTGAAGTAGCAACTTCTAATGGTAAGATTTGATTTTTTACTTTATTATCGTAGTAACTTACATCTAAACCTAATCTTCCACCAAAGAAACGCGTTTCTAAACCAAACTCTGCCTCATGTTTTTTCTCAGGCATTAATTCTAAATTTCCATAATCTCTGCCAGTTACTAATGAAGGCACAGAGCCATTAATGGTTTGAAGTGATGTTTGTGTATACAAAACATTCGCTTGATATATTGGAGGTGGATTACCCACAATACCGTATGAAGCTCTTAATTTACCGTAAGTCCAGAAAGATGGAAGTTTCCATAAATCACTGAAAACAAAACCACTATTCACTGAATAATAACCATATGAATTATTTTTCGGAGGAAGTGATGATGCATATTCCTGGCGGGCCGTACCTTCTATAAATAGGAAATCTTTGTATGAAAAGTTTAATATTCCTAAGTAGGCATATTTTAATTGCTCCTTACGCGTGTCTGAAGTTTCAGCTACACCAAAAGAGTTTGCCAAAGAAAACCAGTTTTCAGAAACCAAACCATCTCTTGTGTTGGATGTTTGATCTTTAAAGCTTTCTTTTCTACCCTGATAACCACCACTTACCGATACGTTAATGTCTTCGCCAATTTTATTTGCGTAGGTAACCAATGCATCCCCGTATAACACTGCGTATTGACCTTGACTTGTAGAATACCCGCCTGTGCTGGTATTGCCGTTTAATGCACTCGGTATTTCGGTGTACATGCGATTTTCAGATCTGATACCAGTATAATCATTACCTATACGACCTCTAAATTTCAGGTTTTTAGCGAAGTCGTAGTTTAAAGTAAAACTAGATAAGAGTCTGTTTTCGTTCTCTTTGTACTCGTTTTTAAGCTGTTGCCAGTAAAAATCCAACAAATTGGTCGCACGGATGTTAAAGATAAAAGGCTCAGGACGTGCCACTTGATCAAACGTAGCATATTTGTAACCATTACTGGTTTGAAACTTTTGTTTCATTAAGTCCATATCTTCAGCACGGCTGAAAAACCCACCGAATGACCCCAAAACTTGGCCTAATTGATATGGCCTGTTTTTAGTAACCGTATTCACATAACTCACAATCACATCAGCAGATAATTTTGGCGCTAATTTCACTGTGGTGTTCAGATTGAAAGAGTTTTTAGAGCCGGTGTTACCTGGCTGAGTTCCTCTGTAATCTAAACGCGAAGCAGAAAGGCGGTAATTGATTGCATCTGTTTGATTAGAGATAGCAACGTTTGCATTTGAAGTATAGCCAGTTTCGTAAACATCTTTGTAATTGTCTGGCTGAGGCGAATAAGAACGGGTTGAACCATCCCACCACCTCACTTGCTGGCCTTCCATTTTTGGACCAAAGTTAGCGTAAGCCCTAAAATAAGGGCGGAAACCGCTTGGAGAAAGCGCATCCGGAATCCAACCTTCTTCGGTTGCACCATTAGCTAAGTTTGTTGCACGATCATAACCCGGGCCATAAACATTCTGGAATTTTGGAAGAAACGCTACCTGATCAACTGAACCCTGGTAGTTAAAATCTATTCCTAAACCACGATTTTTGGATCCCTTTTTAGTGGTGATTACCACAACGCCATTTCCTGCGTCAGATCCGTATAGCGCAGACGCACTTGCACCCTTCAATACCGTTAAACTTTCGATATCAGCAGGGTTAATATCCAGGATACCATTACCACGAATACGTTGATCTCCCCAGTAATTGTTATTGTTCGCACCATCAACTCCATTCTGTCCGTCGTTTCTAATCATAATACCATCAACAACATATAAAGGTTGTTGGTTATAGCCGATTGAGTTTACGCCACGAATTTGAACGTTAACCGCACTACTTGCGCCACCCGGTGCAGTAGTAATTTTTACACCGGCAGCTTTTCCATACAATGCGGATGCGAAGTTGGTGTTTCCCGCCTCTGTAAGTTGCTTAGCAGTAACTGTACTTACGGCGTAACCTAAAGATTTTTCTTGCCGCTTGATACCGAGTGCAGTGGTAACTACATTCACTTCATCTAACTGGTTTGAACTTTCTTTGAGTGTAATATTAATAGTAGACTGATTATTTATTAAAATCTCTTGTTTAGAGTAGCCTATGGCTGATAAAACCAAGGTTTCATTTGGAGATACAGAGATGAAAAATTTTCCACCACCGTCTGTTTGAGTAACCCTCGCAGTTCCCTTTACAGAGACACTTACTCCCGGAAGAGGTCCAGAAGCATCCCTTACCGTACCGGTAATTGTTTTTTGCGCAAAAGCTGTTATTGTCAATAAGCTTAACAACAATATACTTAAACACATTAAGTACATTCTTTTCATAGTTTAGTTTTTTAGTTAAAGTTGGATTAGTTGATTAGGAGAGATTTAAAATTTTGATAGCTTTTTATCCATAGGTTTAGGGTTTTGGTTTATTCAAAATGGCTGTTTTCTACAATTAAACTGGCCGCTGATAATAACTCAGCTTCATCAGTCAGCTTTGATAACTTTATAGTGGTTTGTCCCGCGATTCGAGGAATACAAAATTCGTTGATAGCCTGCTGTATGGATGGAAGCAATAACTGACCCGCCTTTGCTCCTCTTCCACTTAACACAATACATTCCGGGTTAAGAATATGGATCAATGTAGCCAATCCTTTGCCCAGTTGAAATCCAGCTTTTGACAGGATAGAAATCGCTAAAGGATCTTGGGCGATCACGGCATCCAAAAAATGATCACGGGGATGTTTACTTTTATCTTTAAAAAGTTCCTTCATGCTCGATTCAGCACCGTCAGATAAGGCTTTTTCAGCTTTTTCTGCCATTACAAGTAACGAGGTATCCACTTCTAAACATCCCCTTTTGCCGCAGGAGCAAAGATTGTTGGTATCTGACAATGGAATATGACTAAATTCTCCGGCGTAGCCGCTACTTCCCCGATATAACTGACCGTTAACAATCATGCCCAGGCCAGTTCCCCAACCAATGTTAACCACCATTACATCTTTTAAATTGATAGCCTCCCCAAAATTTAATTCAGCTAAAGCAATTAAGCTCGAGTCATTGTCGATAAATACCGGGAGTTTTATTTTTTTAGTGAGGTATTCGCGAAGTGGCGTTTCATCGTTAACAGGAAGGTAGGATAAGTTTACACCTAACTCTGCGTTTACAAAACCCGGCATTCCAACACCAACGCCTAAAATGTCTTTTCTTTTGATGTTAGAATTTTCAATACTTGCATTAATAAAGTTGATCAGCTCTGCAACATTGCTGTTTTCACCCGACATATTGAATTCCAGAAACTGCATGGGTATCACCGTATGCCTTGACAAATCATAAATGGTTAAACGAGTGATAAGCTGATCCATCGCTACCGCAACGATGTACTTTTTGTGATCAGAATTGAGCAGGTACATGGATGGCCGCCGGCCGCCTGTTGAAGGCGCAAGGCCCTGCTCCAGAACAAAACCTTCTGATATCAACCCGTTTACAATAGAGGTGACTAAAGGCAGGCTTTTTTTGGTGAGTTTGCTTAAATCCGTTAGCGACAGAGTCTTTTTATAATAAAGATGCTTAATAATATCAGCTCTTAATCGCTGATTTTTCTCAATTATGATAGACATTCTATTCGGTTTATAAACAAACTTAATAAATAAATTTAAAACTTATGATAAACTTATTAATTTTTTTTAAAAGTTTGTTCCAAAACAAAAAAAGGCTTAGATCTCTCCAAGCCTTTTTTTGTTTTGATTTTCCAGGAAAAACTACTCAATTCCTCTAAATAATCTGCTCCATCTTATTTTACTAAAGAAAGAAGCATCACTATCCCAACTCATCCAAATAAATAATGCTTTACCTACAATATGATCTTCGGGAACGAAACCCCAGTAACGCGAATCTGCAGAATTGTGGCGATTATCTCCCATCATCCAGTAATAATTCATTTTAAAAGTATAAGTGGTTGCCACTTTATCGTTGATGTACCAGACGTCACCCTTTTTCTCTACTTTATTTCCTTCATAAGTTCTGATGGCTCGGTAGTAAAGTGGCATTGTCAAACTATCTATTTTCACTGTCCAACCTTTGGCGGGCACTTTAATCGGTCCGAAGTTGTCCCGGTTCCAAACCCGATTTGGATCGTGAGGGAAAACTCCACCTTGCTCAGGACCGGCAGCATCAGGACTTAGCGTTACCGAACTGATAAAATCAAAAGCTTTTAATTGATCAGCAATTTCTGGTGAAGCATTTACGATATAGGTATTTTCAGCAATTGCAGGACTATTCCCCAAATCCAATTTAAATTCATCAAGCGCAGCGTAATTAAAATCCATGGTTTTAAATACGATTTTATAAGGCATCATGCCCGTGTTTTTTAATGGCTCTTGCTTTCCGTTTACAACAGCAACGCCGTTAGCCATTGAAATTACATCACCTGAAATGGCGATGCAACGCTTAATAAAGTTCTCTCTTTTATCAACAGGCCGATCAACAATCGTAAAGTTGTTACGAACTTGCTCCCTACCCATGTTACGAACCATATTGTAGTAACTATCTGACTGATTTTCTACGGCAACAGTATCACCTTCGGGAAAATTGAAAACCACTACGTCGTTTCTTTTTATTTCGGATAAGCCAGGCAAACGGTGATATTTCCATTGAACGCCATCCCAATAGGCTTTTGTTGATGTTGTTAACGGCATCGTGTGGTGTGCAAAAGGAAAAGCAACCGGTGTCATCGGGATGCGGGCTCCATAGTTTACTTTACTCACAAACAGAAAGTCGCCAATTAATAAAGAACGCTCCATTGATCCAGATGGAATAGTGTAAGCCTCAATAAAGAAAACACGAATAATGGTTGCTGCCACTACAGCGAAAACAATGGCATCGACCCATTCTCTTGTTTTTGTTTTTTTCTTTTTAGTGGCATCTTTTTTTCGTTGCCAGAATTTATAATTCATATCATTTTATGCTATTAAAGCCCCGCCCCAACCCTCCCAGAAGGGAGGGAGCGCAAAGCGATTTAAAATCTTTGTTCTTTATTTCTTGCTCTTTGTTCTTTGCTCCTTAATTCTTGCCCTTAATCCTTGCTCCTCACTCTTTCTTCCTTCTCACTCCTATTCAAAAATATCAGTGATACTAAAAAATCCTTTTTTGTCTTTAAGCCACTCTGCTGCAACCACAGCACCTAAAGCAAAACCTGCTCGACTGTGTGCTGTATGTTTAATTTCAATGTCGTCTACCTCGCTGCTGTAAATCACCGTATGCGTTCCCGGGATGTTTTCAATGCGGTGCGATTCAATAAGCAGTTGCTCTGCTTTCGGGAAAGCTTCTACATCTGTTCCCACAACTTCATTTAACCACTCTGTCTTTCTCTCTAAATTATCTACGATACCTTCAGCTATTGTAATTGCTGTACCACTTGGCGAATCTAATTTCTGTGTGTGATGAATTTCCTCTACCTGCACTTCATAGGCCGGGTAGTTATTCATCAGCTTTGCTAAAGTTTGATTTAACTTAAAAAACAAATTAACCCCAATACTGAAGTTAGACCCATAGAGCAAAGTATTGTTACTCGTATTACAGTCATTTTTAACTTCCTGCAGCTTGCCGTACCAACCTGTTGTACCTACCACGAGAGGAACATTTGCATCGAAACACGCACTAATGTTATTTAAAACCGAATCAGGTGTACTAAAATCGATAGCCACATCTGCCGATTTTAGGTTCTGCCTAGTTAAATCATCCTGGTTATCAATGGATATTTTTAGCACGATTTCATGACCGCGTTCAAGGGCAAATTTTTCGATAATCTGTCCCATTTTGCCATAACCTAAAAGCGCAATTTTCATGGATTTATTTTTAAAAAGTTAGAGATAATTTTAAGGCTGGCATGGCTCTAAAGCTGTACATGCTGTTTGAATTTATCAATGTAGGAACCGCCCTGAAGGATAATTTATCATCGATATTAAAGAAGTGCAAACGAGCCGCAACGTAAGCATCTACCACATTCGCAATATAAACCAAACCGTATGAGAAAAGTACAATTTGCTTGTTTCTCCTGTAAGTGTCTTTACCGGTAGTTATTCCTGAAGTAGAAAACTCACTTCCATCAGCTTTGATAAATGGTCCATTAGGATCTGCCTTGCCGCCGTTATTATTCCGATACTGTAATTCTTTCAGGTACAAATCATATTGTTTACTACTCTCGATATACGACAGCGTCAATACGGTAAACCCACCATAAATGGCACCTATTTTACCTATGGTGTAAATGCGTTGGAAGGTCAGATTTTTACCCGCCCTGGAACCATCATTCAATAATTGAAGATTGTAAATCTGGCCAAGTCCGGGCAATATTAATGATTTTAAAACTGCTTTTCTCCCGGCAACTTTACCAGGGTTTACATATTTGGATTTAACCGAATCACGCCGCGTCATTACTTTAGGCGAATCTACTTTCATAGGCCTATAGTTACGACTTTTCAGCGTATCAGTTGCTTTTGATACTGTATCTTCTACCTGAGCCGAAGCTTGGTTTACCAGAAAAAGCGTAAATAAACAAACCAGTATTAAAAGCTTATTGAAATGCATTACCAGTCTAATAATTCTAAAATTCGGTTTAAATCGTCGTCACTCATAAAAGGAATTTCGATGGCGCCTTTGCCATTCTGCGAAACTTTTAATTTAACACGTGTAGCAAATTTAGAAGCCAGATCATCCTGCAGTTTTTGATATTGAAAAGAAACGCCCTTTACTGCTGTCTTTTCTTCGATTTTGAGTGGAGAATGCTGTAAATTACGAACCAGTTCTTCAACTTTACGCACCGACAAACCTTTATCTAAAATCTCCTGGTGGATAAATAATTGCTTATCAACACCATCAACATTAATCAAAGCACGGGCATGCCCCATCGATATTCTCTGATCTCGGATGGAAGCTTGAATGGCCGGCGGAAGTTTCAACAAACGCAAATAGTTGGTCACTGTGGTACGGTTTTTCCCAACCCTGTCACCTAACTGTTCTTGTTTTAACCCCACTTCATCAATCATCCTCTGGAAACTTAATGCCACCTCAATGGCGTTTAGGTTTTCTCTTTGGATGTTTTCGATCAATGCCATTTCCAACATCTGTTGGTCGTTAGCACTGCGAATATATGCCGGTACTTGTGTTAAGCCTGCGAGTTTTGAAGCCCTAAATCTACGCTCACCAGAAATTAACTGATATTTGTTTGCGCCGATTTTTCTTACCGTAATGGGCTGGATTAAGCCTTGCACTTTGATGGAATCTGCTAGCTCATTTAAAGCTACCTGATCAAACTCGGTACGTGGTTGATAAGGATTGGTTTCAACTTCCGTTAAACTTACATGACTGATATTACCAATCTGCTCGGTTTCACTTACAGCATTTACTTGCTGTTTTGGTGGATGAGAAGATTCGCTATCATCTAAAAGCGCACTTAACCCTCTTCCTAAACCTGTTTTTCGCTGAAAAGATGTCATCTATAATTTATAAAGTTGCTGTATCTATGTTTTCTTCCTCTTTTAACAGTCCGTTTTTCTTCACGATTTCTCGGGCAAGATTGAGGTAGTTAATTGCGCCTTTGCAATTGGCATCATGCATAATTACCGAAACGCCATAACTTGGCGCCTCACTTAAACGGGTATTTCGCTGAATAATGGTATCAAAAACCAACTCATGGAAATGCGTACGAACCTCTTCAACCACCTGGTTTGATAAACGTAAACGAACATCGTACATGGTTAATAAGATTCCTTCTATTTCCAATTCAGGGTTTAAACGGTTTTGAACAATTTTAATTGTATTTAACAATTTGCCCAAACCCTCTAAAGCGAAATATTCGCATTGAACCGGAATAATAACCGAATCGGCTGCTGTTAAAGCATTGATGGTAATTAATCCCAGCGAAGGAGAACAATCGATGATAATGAAATCGTACTGATCTTTAATTTTTTCCAAAACCGCTTTCATTTTATACTCACGGTTATTGAGATTGATCATTTCAATTTCGGCACCAACCAAATCAATATGCGCAGGTAACAAATCTAAATTTGGAGTATCTGTTTTTTGGATAGCCTGGGCAGGGTCGATATCGTTGATGATACATTCGTAGATACTGTCCTTGATATTCCGGGGATCAAAACCAATACCTGAAGTTGAATTCGCCTGAGGATCAGCATCTACCAATAAAGTTTTGTATTCTAAAACGGCTAAACTCGCCGCAAGGTTTATAGATGAAGTTGTTTTACCAACACCACCTTTTTGATTTGCTAATGCAATTATTTTGCTCATCTATCTATCCGAAATTTAATAACGCGTATTTGGGCGCTGTTTATTTATGCCTTTAAATCGGCAAAAAGTTCTATTTTTGCGCTGTTTACGCCCTTTTTATCAATCAGCTAAGATACAAACTATATGGTAATTTTAGCAAGAAGGTCTATCGGGTTTTAAACATCTTATTAACAATTCATCCATGATCACAATTATAGCTGCCACCAACCGGCCCAATAGTAACACGCTAAAAATTGCTAAATATTACCAGGCGCAACTGAAAATAAAAGGCTACGAGGCCGGCATTTTTAGTTTAGAAGATTTGCCTGCAGATATTTTAAATACGGATATGTTTGGAAAGCGGTCACCAGCTTTTCAAGAAATTCAGAATTTGATTAGCGAGACAGACAAGTTTATTTTTGTGATGCCTGAATACAATGGAAGTTATCCCGGAGTGTTAAAGGTAATGATTGACGCCGCCGATTTTCCAGGAAGTTTTTATGATAAAAAAGCAGCACTGGTTGGTTTATCATCTGGTAAATATGGAAACATTCGGGGAGTAGATCATTTCACTGGGGTGTGCCATTATATTCATCTGAATGTACTTCCACTGAGGATACATATTCCTAACATCAAACAAGAACTGGATGAAAATGGAAATTTATTGCAAGAAGACACTGTTAAATTTACGAATGAACAAATAGATAAATTTATCAACTTTTAACCAGGATTTCAAAGGATTTAAAGATTTTAAGATCAATGGTTTCGCTCGTTTCTATCGAATGCATGCCTGCGCTCATTTCTAACGAATGCAAAATAGCTTATCGATTTAATCGATTCTGTGCCTGCGCTTGTCTCCAATAAGCACATAAAGCCGTTATTTTTCTAAAGCGTAAACCGCAAAGGAAGCTAGCCAGTGATCGCCACCATAATTACCGGCAAAAACCAGAGGTAAGGCATTAGCTAAGAATTTATCAGCTGTACTTTCAAAATGTTTTTTCCATTTATGGTTTTCCGGCAATTCTTTCGCAATTCCTTTCATGCACCATGCACGGGTAAAGGATAAACCCACTAAATGAACGCCCTGATAATCGTTGATATCGCTGATGATCGGCAGATCGCTAATTCTTTCTAGACTTCTTTTTTCATAGAACTTATTAAGCCAGTTTACAAAGTCCTTTTCTGGAAGAACCCGCCTCATTAAATCGGCAATCTCTAAACTTGGCGAAAAGAAGTCGGATCCATCTGGTTCGAGGTAAGCTGGAGTTGCCTTGTTATCCAAATAGAAAGCTTTTGCCTTTTCTTCAATCTGTTTTTCGAATGCTACATCTTTGAAAGTTCTTGCCCAATCTAGGGCGAACACTAAACCAAATGCAGTATTCGGATGTACACCCGTTCTGTTGGGATAGGTTTGCTTTGGCAAATAGGCTTTCCAGAGCTTTAAAATTTGTTGCGTTAAGGGTTGCAACGCGGCATGCCATTTTTTAGCATCCGGATTATTCCAGGTATACAGTTCCTGATCAAGCTTTAATAACCAAGCCCAGCCGTAAGTGCGCTCATAAGTACTAGCCACCTGATATTTAGTAAAATACTCGGCCTCGGCTTTCATCTTATCAGGTGAAAAGGTTTTATCCAAAACCGCAATAATTTCAGTCTTGCTTTTAAGATCAGGAACAGTTTTGAGCAATCGCAGCAACATCCAATGTCCATGAACAGAACTGTGCCAATCTAAACACCCATAAAAAGCGGGATGCAGTTCACTTGGCAGCAACCTTCCATCAACTGCTGTATTGGCCACATGCGAAGTTTTATTGGGAAATTCCTGAATAATGCATCCAAGCGGCATCTTGGCCAGCTTTTCTGCAACATCAGCAGTTAAAGTGGGTACAACCTGGGCCGAAGCAAATACGAACGAGAATATAAGAATGCAAAAGGAGAAGCTTTTTTTCATATTTGATTTAATTATAAGCCATTTAAATTATCATACGGAATGATCTCATAACCATCTCAAATCTTCCACATCATCGGTTTTTAAGCTCCAAACCTGATCCATTTATCACCTTCGTGACCGAAGATAAAAGAACCTGGATGAAGCATTTCAGCCATATCTTCAATGAGCGATACAGCATTTTCAGCTGATCTTTCCCGGTTAACATCATCATTAAGCAAAATGATGCGATTGTTTTTTACTGCTTGCCAATCGGCATCTAAAACAGATGGAACCTCTCTCATCAGATCGGTAAGGGTTTTTCCAGGTTGATAATAAATTATAAAAGCAGCACTCATCACGTCGGATTCGATCATTCCTCCAGCTAAAGCAATCTCTTCTGTAAGGAAATAACTTGGATTATTGTTTACATCCAATAAAGCCACCGGCATTTTATCCATAAACTTAATTTTATGCTCAACAATATCCAAACGCTCCTGTAAATCATCACGTTTTGTAGCATCCAAGCCAATAAATAAATCGTTTAAAAAAGACATCTGCATTAAATTTATTAATTTGTGCAAAAATAACATTCCTTACCGCATGCAAGGCTCATTTAGATATATATTTTGGTTTTTTTGTCTTATCATCTGCATTTCCTGCAAACAAAAAAATAATAATAGCGACAAAAAAGTGTTCAATATCAATCTGGATCAAGGCCTGACTTCTCTCGATCCGGCATTTGCCCGAAATCAAAATGCAATTTGGATGACCAACCAAATTTTTAACGGCCTGGTACAGATAGATTCAACTTTGCAAACTGTTCCGTGTATTGCAAAAAGCTGGGCGGTTTCTGCAGACGCACTGACCTACACGTTTAACTTACGCAATGATGTTTACTTTCAGGATGATGAAATTTTCAAAAAAGGAAAGGGGAGAAAAGTTGTTGCCAGCGATTTTGCCTATTCATTCTACAGGTTAATCGATCCAAAAGTAGCTTCCTCTGGCGGTTGGATTTTTAGCGACAAAGTCAAAGATCAATCGAGTTTTATTGCAATAAACGACAGTACTTTTAAAATTCAGCTCGTTCGTCCTTTTCCACCATTTATGAATTTACTCACTACACAATATTGTTCGGTGGTGCCAAAAGAAGTGGTGGAACATTACGGTAAAGATTTTCGAAGTCACCCGGTGGGTACAGGTGCCTTTAAATTTAAATACTGGAAAGAGGGAGAAATTTTGGTTCTATTAAAAAATGAACATTATTTCGAAAAAGATAAGGCAGGGAAACAATTACCGTATTTAGATGCCGTTAAAGCTACTTTTATCACCGATAAACAAAGTGGTTTTATGAGTTTTTTAAAGCAAGACCTCGATTTTTATTACAACATTGATGGAAGCTACCGTGATGACATCCTGACGAAAAGTGGTAAGATGAGCACTAAATATAAAGGCAAGTTTACCTTAACCAAAAGCCCGTATCTGTGTACGGAATACGTCGGCATTTTGGTTGATTCAAATTTAGCCCTGGTAAAAAACTCTCCACTGAAAATTAAGAAAATTAGACAGGCTATTAATTATGCCATTGATCGCGACAAGTTGATTAGATACTTGCGCAATGGGATCGGCATCGCCGCAACATCTGGGTTCATACCGAAAGGGATGCCTGGATTTGATAGTGTTGCCGTTCGGGGCTATTCCTACAATCCAAAGCTTTCTGCCAAACTGTTAAAGGAAGCTGGTTTCCCTGATGGAAAAGGTTTGCCGGAAATCACCTTGAATACTACCACTACTTATAAAGACTTAATTGAGTTTATTCAAGGAGAATTGACAAACGTGGGCATCAAAGTTAAAATCGATGTGAGTCCGAGCGCAAGTCTGAGGGATTTAATGTCGAAAAACAGTGTGAATTTTTTCCGTGGTTCATGGCTAGCCGATTATGCTGATGGCGAAAATTTTCTTTCGATGTTCTATTCCAAAAACAAAGTTCCCTTCGGCCCAAATTACTTTGCCTTTTACAATAAGGAATTTGATCAGTTATTTGAACAAAGTTATTACGAAACCGATAACAAAAAGCGTTTTGCACTTTACCGAAAAATGGATCAGCTGGTGATGGACAACTCACCTGTTGTACCATTATTTTACGATCAATCGGTAGTGATGCTACAAAATAACATTAGCGGCTATGCATTTAATGCCTTAAGCTTGATAATTTTAAAAGGTATTAAAAAGGGCTAATATCCTCACTTTTCTCTATCCATCAGCTTACGTTTTAAAAAATCTGCCGTGGCATCGCTCACTTTTACGCCATTAGAAAACTTCATCCAATGGTGGGTATCATCAGGAATAGCCAGAAATTCAAAATCCATCTTTAAATCTTCAAAGCGTTTCGCTAAATCTACACTTTGATTAAAAGCTACGTTGCGATCATCATCAGCATGGATGATCAAGGTCGGGGAAGTCCAGCTTTTAACATAGGTAACCGGGGAAGATTCAGCTGCGATTTTCGCCGCCAGATCCGCATCGGGAGCAGGCGTTTTCCCTTCGATCGCTGCGCTACTAAATCGACTGTTAACACCGTGAATGTCTACACCTGCAGCGAACAGTTTAGAATCTTTCCCGAGGGCCAAAGCCGTTAAATAACCGCCATAAGAACCTCCGTAAATCCCAATTCTTTTCGGATCGATATTGGCTTGATTCGCTAACCACTCCCCTGCAGCCTTTATATCCTGATATTCGGAAGCACCTTGAGCTCCGGCATTTTTAGGTTTGTGGAAATCATATCCATAACCCAAACCCAAACGGTAATTTACAGATAGTACCGTGAAACCCATACTCACCAGGTACTGATTCAAAGCATAATCAATGGAGTAATAATCCATCGGACTCCAGCCCAGATACATTTGGCGCTGTGGTCCGCCATGAACATATACAATGGCCGGGTGGTTTTTAGCAGCTTTTTTAGGAGAAAAAAGTTGTCCATAAACGATGTTGCCATCAGCGGCTTTAAAACTAACATGTTTTGGAATCACCATTTCCGATAGCGGAAAATCTTTTGGAATCAATTCTTCACCAATCAGATTTATGGTTCCTCCAGCTTTCAAAAGCGCAGGCAGCAAGGGCCGCTGTGCAGTAGCACTTAAACAAAATACCTGTTTTGCATCACCAGAAAATACTGGATAAGCTTCGATACCCAAACCCAAACTCAAAGGTTTCATATTTGCTTTGTCCACATCAACAGTATAGATATGTCTTCGGTCTAAATCATGAACGTCTTTACCGGTGTTGGATGCAAACACCAAAGTTTTTTTATCACTGCTTAATTTGATGTTTTCAACGGTGAAGTTACCAGGCGTAAGTAATATTTTTTGTGATCCATCAGCTTTCATGGCATACAAATGCGGCCAGCCATCTTCACACGAAGCAAAAACAATTCTGTTATTGCCCCACATTAAGTTCGCCCCACCTTCTATCGATGGAAACGATCCACGCAATGTTTCCGGGGCCTTCCAAACCTGTTTGCCTTTTTCTGTTTTAAGATCGACTGTCCAAATGGCCCAAGGTTGGTGTTTGGTTTTTAATAAAGAATCTGTTTCTCCGCCAACTCCTTGCATTCTGATAAAGGCGATAGCGTCTCCATCGGGCGACCAAACAGGAGAATTATCCCTGGAAAACGAAGGCGACAACCATTTAATTGGCGTTTTGTGATCTTGATAAATCCCTATGAACGAATGATCGGTACGATTACTTACAAATGCTATTTTCTCCCCATCAGGCGACCATTTATAGGAAGTGTTAGATCCTTTTACGCTAATAATATTTTTTGCTGGTGAAGCGCCATCTGCCGGGGTCAGATAAATCTGACCTCCTTTTGCAAAGAGGAGCTGATTCTCTTTTGGTGAAAAAACAGGGTAATCACCTTCGGAAATTAAATTTATTTTACCCCCCGAAAATGGAATAGTAAAAATCTCAACCTTGGGTGGGCTTGGTAAGGAAGCCGCATTCACTGAACCGCCGTCTCTTCCACCATGATCGCCGCCTTTTACAAAAACAATCCATTGGCCATCAGCAGAAATAGAAAGACTGGTCAGCTCCTGACCATCATCGTCATTAAAGTTGGTTATTTTAACCGCTTTATAATCTGGCGCTTCGGCAGTATAAATATTTCGTTTACCTTGTTCATTAGCTGCCCAGGCAATTTTGGAACCTACTGGAGATGCTACCAATTGCGACGGAAAAGGATAACTAAGTACGGATTTAATGGAAAATGATTGCGCAAAAGCTGAGGCTATTGAAGCAAATACCAGTAAAGTAAAAAGCGCTTTCTTCATTGTAGGAAATTTCTGGATAATTTATCAAAAAAAAGCCCTAACCAGTAAATGGGAAGGGCTTGAAAATGGTTTTTTATAAAATTGTTACTGATCCCACCATAATCTTGTGGTTCTTGGTACATCAACAGGAACGTTTGCTCCATTTTTACTTCTTTCACCCTGAGTGTAATCCAGGCGGCGAATGAAAGTTGGCAATGCATTATTCACTGGCAATGTAAAATCTTTGTATTTGTAATCGAAACGGCGAGCATCATTCCAGGCTTCTGGGTTGAGATAGGTGGCGATATATTTTTCTTTAAAGATCAAATCCTTAGTAAGTTCAGCTGCACCTACAGAAACCGTCGGCCTTGCTAAATAAGCTGTCTTATCTGTTGCTTCAACCTGAAATTTATCCATGTTCGCAGAAATTCCTGCCAAATACGCGTTATATGATCTCGTTCTGTCGGTATCGAAAGCAGCTTCTGCTTCAATAAATTTTAGCTCTGCGTAGGTTACCAGAAAAATTGGAGAAGTGTTTCCGCTCCATGGAGAATTCTGTGAAATATAGTTTTCATTTTTCAAAGTGTTTGCTCCGGGAGGTCGATTACCGGCTCCGTTTACAGTGCCAATCCATTTTCCATCAACAGTTAAGTCAGTAATTTTTGGTAGTCGTGGATCAATCGGACCAGGATATGATGTTCCGTTTAATGCGTCTATCAGTTGCTCAGACAACCAACCACCTAAAGATTGCTGTGAATTGCTTAGCGCAACTCCGGCCCAAAAATTACGTTCTCTAAAAGTCTGCATTCTTGCATCTTCATTGTTATTAGCGATTGATTTGCTCACAGCATCTAAAACAGCTGCCGGATTGTAGCTAGCAGTTTTACTTACTTTATTTAATAGTCGGGCTTTCAAAGCGTAAGCAAACTTTAACCAGTTGGCCCTTTCAGTAGCAGCAGTAGTGCCATAAATTAAATCGCTGGCTGCCGCTAATTTTACCGCTGAGTTTGTTTTTGCCAACTCCACAATGGCCTCATCAATCAAAGCCATAGAAGATGCATAAACATCTTGTTGCTTATCATACTTCGGCACTAAATTGTTGATATTGAAAGCTTCAGAAAAAGGCGCATCGCCCCATAAATCATTCACCATGATCAAATTGTAGGCAATGATCACATCGGCAACGCCCTTATATTCACTTGAATTTTGAGCAATCGCTAGCTTTTTCATTTCATTGGCATCGGCCATAGCAAAATATAAAGCATCCCAGGTACCGCTAAAATCTATGGCTTGGTAAGTATCGCCGGCGCCATTGGCAGCAGGGTTGGCTGTATACTGCACATAAGGCAAAATGATACTCGCGACGTTGTAATTGTTTAAACCCGCTTTATAAGTAGATGTTGCTAATAAGGCGTTTAAGGTTGGGTTAGCAACCTGGTTTGGATTATCTGATAGTTTATCAAAGTAACTATCCTTACAGCCTTGCAAACCTAATGTTGCAATCATGGCCGAAAACAAGGTATATTTTATAATCTTTTGCATCTTAATTCTTTTTAAAAACCAACATTAAGCGTGAACAGAATCTGACGTGAAGATGGATAGGTAAATCCTGCAGAGCCATCATTGTTGCTTCCTGCATCATATGAACTTGATTCAGGATCTACGCCGTAATATTTTGTCCATAACCACAAATTGTTTCCAGTAACAGACAGCGAAGCATTTTTAATTGCTTTTGCAGGTAACCATTTTGCTGGGAAACGGTAAGACAAACTAGCTGAACGTAAACGTACCCAGGAAGCATCAGATACAAATGGTTCAGATACGTTTCTGTAATAAATCCGGTAATAACCCTCGCCGTAATTCACACCATCGGGTCCGGTAGTTTGGCCGAGCCAAACCTGTTTGGTATTCGGCGTTCCATTTGCAAGTAAACCTTCAAATGTTTTAAACGATCTTCTGTCTGTTGTGTAATCTGGCAAGCCAAATGCAGAATAAAAATCTTCTAACCAGTTATATTTCTCAAAACCTAAACGGGCATCAAACAATACATTTAAGCTAAAGTTTTTGTAGTTGAACGTGTTTCCTAAACCAATAATATAATCTGGTTGAGAGTTACCTAACAATCTTTGTGTACCACCAGAAATGATTGGAAAACCATTTGCTCCGATTAGTAAAGGAAGATTTTTATCTAAAACGATTGGATCTTGAGGGTTTGGAGAATACCTCTGGAAATAACTTCCATAAATATTTCCGTAAGGCTGACCTTCTATCAGTTTCATGGTTACCCCAGCATTTCCATAACCTCTCGCAGCGCCATACACAATCTCTTTAATGCCATTAGGCATGTTAAGCACCTTGTTTCTATTTGCAGAAAGGTTAAGGTTTACGCTCCAGTTGAAATCTTTACCTACAATTGGTTTACCATTAATTACCAATTCTACACCTCGGTTACGAATATCGCCCGCATTAATTGATTTGGTTACATAGCCTACAGCTGATGAAATCTGGGTTTGAATAATTTGATCCTGACTTAATGAATAGTAGTAAGTGAAGTCAAATCCCAATCGGTTTTTGAAAAACGACATTTCCAAACCTGCCTCGTATGTGTTTGTAAACTCTGGTAATAAATCAGGATTACCCAGGTTAGAAGCAATTGTTAAACCACCCGTACCTGTTGGCAAATTAATGTAAGGTGAATAGCCTGTAAAAGTAGAATATTCCGAAGCATCCTTACCAATCCGTGCATAAGACAACCTTAGTTTAGCCTGATTGATCACTGATGGCAGTTTTAAATGATCAGAGAAAACGTAGCTTAAACTTGCAGAAGGATAAAAGAAGGATCTGTTTTCTTTTGGCAAGGTTGAAGTGATATCATTTCTTCCTGTAACAGTTAAGAACAGATAATTCTTATAATCAAACGTAGCCTCTCCAAAATAACCCACCAAACGCTTTTCGCGGAGGTTTTGGCTTAGCGTTACCACCCCTGCATTAGTAAGATTAAAAAAGTTATAAATCCCTAAAATACTGCCCAAGGTTCCAATTTCTTTAATTCGTCTGTCGTAAAGTTCTTGCCCTAATCTTAAAGTACCTGTAATGTCTTCCCCTAATTTAGTTGTAAGAGTAGCAACTAAGGTACTGTTCAATGTTCTAAATTTGGTATTGTACTCTCCGTAGAAGCCTTGCTCGTTATCATACATAGCTTCACCGGTATACATTGGGCCACGAGCTGTTCTCACCCTGTTATCATTGTAGGTATCGATACCAAAACGGTACGATAGATTTAACCATTTTGCAGGATCATAACTTAAACTTGCACCACCAATGAAGCGATTCACATCGCCTTTAAGTTTATTATTAGCGGTTCCCCAAATCGGATTATTTGTTCCAAGATATTTTTGAGAACCATCTGCATTTTCATAATCAGAAACATCGTATCGAGGTGAAAAATAAGCTAAACCTTCTCCAAACCGATCGGCGGCATAAGTGTAACCACCAGAATTGGTAAAGTTCATGTTAACAGAAGCCTTAAACTTTGGACTGATAATGAGATCGGTATTTAGTCTTGCAGATAAGTTTTTATTATCCGTATTAGGCATCATCCCTTTTTGGTAAAGTTGCGAGATTGAGGAGAAAAATTTAATAGCATCACTTCCACCAGTTAATGAAACCGAATTTTTAGCCTGCTGTCCAGTGCCAAAAGCCTGATCATAATTATTAAAAAGCTTATCAGGATGAGTTGGATCAATTAATTTTGCTTCAGCAATTGTTGGTCCCCACGCTGGTCCGATACCACCTGGAGGATTGGTATAAACACCTAGAACCCCTTGCGTATATTCTGTTTGAACTTTCGGGCTAATTAACACATTCTCGAAACCATAAGTACTGTTGAAATTTACCTGGATTCCATTTTGTTTACCTCTTTTTGTGGTAATCACCACTACGCCATTTGCCCCTCTTAAACCATATAAAGCTGTCGCTGCACCACCTTTCAAGATGTTAATGGTTTCAATATCTTCAGGATTTACATCAGAAGCCCTATTGGTTACACCTCTTGAGCCATAAGAATTACCACCTGGATTTGCACCAACAGTTGAAGTTGAGTTATCAATCTGTACTCCATCAATGACATAAAGCGGATCGCCAGAAATATTTGGGTCAATGGAGTTTACACCCCTAATCCTGATACTTGCACCCTGACCAGGACCGCCCCCAGTACTTGAAATAGTTGCACCAGCAACTTTTCCCTGTAACGCATTAACTAAATTCGGTTGATGATTATAGTTTAAATCTTCTGATTTAACCGTTTGTGCGGCATAACCTAAAGATTTTGCCTGCCTGGTAATCCCTAAAGCTGTAGAAACGGTAACTTCTTCAAGCTGTTGTGAATCTGAAGCCAACGCCAAAGCAATTGTATTTCTGTTGCCAACGGTAACTTCCTGTGTTTTGTAACCAATTAAACTGACTACTAAAACTGCAGATGAAGAAGGTACCTGAATAGTAAAACTACCATTACTATCAGTTGATGTTCCGGTAGTGCTTCCTTTTATTTTAACGCTGGCACCAGGTAATGGCCCAGAATCATCAGAAGAAGTAATTTTTCCTGTTACTGTTTTTACCTGAGCCATAGAAGAAAGACCCGTTAGCAAAACACACAAAAAAAATAGTGAGGTAAAGATTTTTCTCATATCTCTATTATTTAGGTTAAGGTTTGTTAGTTAGATGCAATATATAGTTTTTAAAAATAAAAAACCGCATAAAAGCCGAGCAAAAACCGGTTAACACTAAATAAATAAATGAAATTAACATAAAACCTGCAATAAGGATCAGCTATACTAACATTTTACCGCAAAAACAAGCATAATCTTTGCTAACCAAAAGGATTACTAGATAATTTTCAGGCACTAAGTGTATTTTATACACCGTAAACAAAAAAGCCTTCGATTTTCATCGAAGGCTTTGCAATTTATTTCAAAATTTTATTGTTGAATGCCGCCCATTCCGCCACCACCTTGTTGTTGGTCTTGTTTAGCATCATCATTTTTAATTTTTTTCTTTTCTGTAAATTTCAGTTTACCAAAACTATAACTGAAGTTAACCCCAAAAGAACGAAGCGGATAGTAGATATTCATGCTTTGATATATTGTACCAGTAGCATTTACCGCATTATTTACTGTTTTAATATGAAGATCTTTTGTAAATGGATTTAACACGTTTACACCAATGCTTCCTTTTTTCTTAAATAAATCCTTTTTAAATGAGGCACCGTAAATATAAAATGGATCTGTAACACCCTGATAAGTACGTACTCTCGAGGTAATTACATTGAAAAGTTCAAAATTATATCCTTTTCCAAAACCATAAGCCGAACGTACGAACCAATTAAAATTGAAGTAAGTACCGGTATTAACATTCGTTTCGTTATTGGTTACTGAGTAAGTGCTGCCAACAAAATTGGTCATCAATGTCCATTTTGGTTTAGGATTGTAAGAACCGAAAAGGTTAAAGCCATAGGTTTCTGCAGTACCCACATTAATATACGAACTCAAAGTTTTGTTAATTCCATTTTCTGTAACAGGTGAGATAGAACGCTCTATTACGCCACCCGTACGACGATAAAATAAGGAAGCCGTAATAACTGAACCTTTGATATAAGTGTTATAACCCAATTCAAAATTCTGACTTAACTCAGGATCCAATTGTGGGTTACCTTGCATGATATTAAACTGGTCGCTTTCGTTACGGAAAGGATTCAGATAATTCTGGGTTGGTCTTTGGACACGGCGATTATAGCTCAATTTCAAAGTAGCCCCACCTTTTAAAGTTCTGGAAAGAATGGCACTTGGAAAAAGGTTCAAATAATCATTTTTCTGGATTCCGCTGTTTTGAGTATTAAAATCAATCTGTGTATATTCTGCTCTTACACCGCCTTTGAATTTCCATTTTTTCGATAAATCGAAAGCAATTACACCATAAGCTGCACCTACATTCTGGTTATAATCAAAATCTTGTGCAGCAATATCAAACTGACTTTTGATATCACGTAAAATAGCTTTTGCACCCACCTCTAAAATAGTAGCTTTTGAAAACGGATAGGTATAATCCGTTTGAAAAGTATACTCGTTTTGCTTACCCGTATTATTGCTATTGGTAATTAAACCTGTAGGGAAAGCTGCAGAAGTAAGTGTATTACTAAAACGTGTGGGATTTCTACCCGTGGAAAGCTGTGCAGAAACAGAAAACTCTTCTCCCTCCTTTTTACTCGTTTTTCTGTAATCCACGTTCCAATCCAAATTCCTGAAAGTCATTTCCATATCTCCAATATTTGCCGCAGCAATGTTGTTGATGATATAATTGGTTTCACTTGGTCCTCCGTTAGAAAAGCTATTGATTTTAGCTGTTGTACTAATGTTATTGTAAGCATTAAAATCATAATCTAATCCCAAACTTCCGTTGTAGCCATCACGTCTCCATTTAGAAAATCCATTTTGCGAAATGCTATTAGTTGTACCGTTTAAATAAGTGGTGTTGGTTATAAATTCTGTAAGCGATTTTTGCGGATAAGCCAGGTTAGTACCTAAACTGGTGTTCACACTTAAGCGGCCAGTTTTAGCAGTTAAGTTAAATGCTCCATTGTTTTGGCGTGTCCCAACTGATGCATTAACACTTCCGCTAACACCTTGTGCAGTCGATTTTTTAGTGATGATATTTATGATCCCTCCCGACCCTTCAGCATCGTATTTTGCCGAGGGACTGGTAATCACTTCCACACTCTTAATTTGTTCTGCCGGAATCATTTTCAAAGCATCAGCTACACTGCTGGCCATTGTTCCCGAAGGCTTACCGTTAATTAACACCCGAACAGCCCCGCCACGCAATTGTACATTTCCCGTAGCATCAACCGATAACATGGGCACTTTACGCATCACGTCTGTAGCATCGCCACCGGCATTAGTTCCGTCAGCTTCAGCGTTGTAAACCATTCTGTCGATCTTATTTTCGATCACTGCTTTTGTTCCCTGAACCTGTACATCAGCCAACGTATTTTCTGTTGAAGAAATATAAATGGTTCCTAAGTTCTGATCGGGTTTTGCTGGCGTGGTGTTAACCAAAATAGTTTTGGTTTTGTAACCCATAAAACCGATCATCAACTTATAAGAATCAGGCGCAACATTTTGCAATGATAATTTTCCTTTCGGATCTGTTACCCCACCGTTTACCGATTTATTATCCTTTGTATTAATAAGCGAAACTGTTGCGTAATCTATAGGCTGTTTGGTAACAGAGTCTAAAATAGTTGCCGTAACACGGCCAAAAACGGTTGGTTTTTTTGCACCTCCACCTAAACCACCAGGAAATTGGGCCTGAGCGTTGATAAATATTCCCAGCGATAGGATTAAGAGTAAAATTCTTTTCATATTAGTTAGTTAATCTTTGGTTATTAGTCGGCGGAAGAGGCCATTTGTTACAATGCAGGAGAATACTTTTTCGCGACTTCGTTAATTTAGTCGGCAAAGGTGCAAATTTTTCAGACAATAACAGCTTAAAAATGATAGACCACTAAAAATGTAAAAGGAAGGAAAAATAGATGAGGAACAAGCAAGAATAACATGCTTCTCATCCTTCATCAATTTCATTTGCAGAGATAGCGATATGATTACCCAGTGCATATATCCTCAAAAGAATATATTTCTTAGAGCATTGAAACAACCGAGAGAGCTTAAGTAAGAGACACTAGAGGATAGAATCAATATGCACTGGCTGACCAGCGCATATTGATTTTATCAGGGGAAAAATGGATTCTGCCAACAGAAATTGACTATACTTTTCTTATTTTAATAATTCGCATCCAGTGCAAAACCTTCATTACCGGATAGGTCGGATCAAACTCCCACCATTTAGTAGCAAAGTTTGGACTATTGGGTTTTTTATGGTGATTATTCTGAAACAACTCGCCCATTAATAAGAAATCCCATGGTAAAGAGTTTTTGCTATGGTCATCGTTATCGTGGTTGGAATAACCATATTTATGTCCGCACCAGTTAACAATGGCGCCATGTAACGGACCCATTAAAAAATGGATTGGCAGTAAAATAAACAACCACCAGTGGTTTGCAAACATAATATAAAAACCGATATAAAATAAACCACAGGCAATTCTCCATAACCAAGAATTTCCAATCTTGTCAACTATAGGCCATTCAGGATAATTGCCCTGAAAAGCCGGTTCAGGCTGTATTTTAAATTGCAAATAATTCATGTACATATTTTTTGTAGCAATCATCATCCCGAAAACATCCTTAAAAAAATGCGGTGAATGCGGGTCTTTTTCCGTATCGCTATAGGCATGGTGCATACGGTGTAAAATAGCGTAAGCTCTCGGATTTAAGAATGACGAACCTTGAGAAATAAGTAAAATTAAATAAAAGAATTTTTCCCAGAAAGGCTCCATCTTAAACATTTTATGCGATGAATAACGGTGAAGGAAAAAGGTTTGGCTAAATAAGGATAAAAACCAATGGCAAAGAAAGAAAATGAGGATAATCATGTATTGTGTGTATGCTTTATTAACGTATTTTATCTACGTTTAGTTTTGGCGGTTAGAAAACCAAGGTATTGGAAGGAGGAGTTATTATAATCCTGCCCGATTAAAACGAGCAGGATTTAAAAAAATATTATCTGCCAAAATCATCCTGAACGCGAACGATATCGCTTTCATCGGATGGGTTTGATGCATCTGTATGTTGCCAGATCTCTGCTACAACACCCCAGTCATCTAAACCGATTAAACGGTGACGTTCACCTTGTTGTAATTTAATTTGATCTTTTGGGGCGTATGTTTTCACTTCACCCTCTTCGTCAGTCCGGCTGGTTTTAATGCCTACTGTACCGGTAACCACTTGCCAGATTTCAGCTCTGCGATGGTGATATTGCCAGGATAAACGGGTATTTGGAGCAACAATTAATATTTTCGGACTTAACTTGCCACCAATTTTTAAACTCTCTACATCTAAGCCATCAAAATAAGTATCAGCAAATTGTTGAGCCTGCGCCTCATCAATTACAAAGAAACCGCCCCATGGACGTGTTTCATCGCGGTTTACCACATTAAAACCTTCAATCTTTAAACGTTGTGCAACGCTGTCAAATATTTCTTTTTTATCGTTTGTCATTACTAATTAAGTTGTTTTTAAAGCAAAGAGACTGTAAACAATTTTGGTTGATCGAATTCTACAGTTTTGGCAAAAATAATGCTTATAAATTAAAAACTCCTTTTTACGGCTGCATTTTTTAGTAATAATTTCGAGCCGTTCAGAATCTGGAGAAAGCGTAAAGTTTAATCTGCTGCTGTCGAGAGGAAAAGATTTAATCTCAATTTAGAATCAGAAAAACATCTCTGTCTTAATTGGATTGACATCAAGCCTTTGGTACTGCATGCTTATTTCTATGGAAGCGCTTCGAATTTCAGCTTGACGAAACGAAGAGATAAAAACCTTATTTTACTTTAGCGAAAGCTAGATTTTGTGAATCCTGTTCTGCACTAAGCTCGTGGACTTGGATTTTGTTCATGGCCATTTCAATAGTAACAGAGGCATTTGGTTTCTGATATTGATCAGAGATAGACGCTGTAACAGATAATATTTGTTTAAGTGCGGCAAAGAATTGACGATCCTTATTTTTAGCATATTGTAAATCTCTGCCGGATTCACTATAGCTCCTATTTACATTTTCAGCACAGTTTTTCTGGTAGGCATCCAACATTAACAACTTGTTTGTAATAGCCTCTAATGCTTTTTTGGACAATAAAAAACCTTTTATTTCTACCACTTCATTGTTTTTTAAAACATAAGTGTGTCCGTCAAAAGCAACTAATGAATTGGAGTTAAAAATTGATTTGGCTACCGGGAGCGGAATGCTTAACCGTTTAATTAAGCTTTTATTGAATTGGTACCGCTGATCAGCCAATTGCTTAACATACTGGTTACCATCAATAGCCTGATTTATATTCTGTGCATCAACATGATAAATAATAGTGGAGAGAAGACTAGCGATAATGAAGATGTTTTTCATGCTTAATTTTTGAGCTTCAAAATAACACAAAAATTTTTAAAATATGTATAATAAAGTTTACAATTTACTTTACAGTTGAACAACTATAAGTTGTATGGTTAATCTCAGCAGAATTTTTTGCACAAAAAAAACCGATTTAACTTAATAAATCGGCTTTTTCCTGTGTGGAGAATATCGGATTGAAAAATTCGCTTAATATTTCACCGTAGATGCCTTTTTGATATTCTGAGAGGGGTTTTACTTTTCTCATTTCGCTATTTTTAAGGGGTATTTGTCAGACTTTTTCCCCTTGATTTCTATTCTAAAATTAAGAAAAAACATCCTTTTTTGCAAGGGAAAAGCAGTATCATTAATTGTCACTTTTTAGCGTTAGAAAATTAACCTGTCAGACTTTTAATTAAGGACATAAACAAGGGCATTATTAATAATCATTAAATTCTTGTAAATAAGTAAATTAAGTAATAGTATGATATTTTTATTCGAAGGCGCATTAATCAAACACTTTTCCAGAAAACGACCGTTAAATGATAAATTTCAAACTGAATTTCAGTTGGAACTATGAAGCTTATTTTGTTGTCAAGTGTTTTTGCCCTTAAGTGACTATGCTCTGCAATACGAAAGAAATTAATACAAAACTACATCCTATATAAAATCCGAAGTTGACTTGTTTTCCCTTATTGAAAATAAGAAATCAAGTGTTATTGTGGAAAAACCGAAGCCGATTGATCCCATCTCACCAAAAAAACAAACCCACAATACACTCATTATCAAACAATTGAATCAACCAATAAAGTTAGCGAAAAGGGTTCAACATATTGGTTTCTATCCCAGTTAACTAACAATCTGATTTTTCACTCAGATCGAGGAGCTCTGCCTGTGCCGAATTCAGGGCTCACTAAAAGAACTGCCAATTACGCAAAGTATGAGCAGAAAGGGAAATTGCTGGGATAACGCAGTGTCCAAAAGTTTCTTTGAAACGATGAAAACAGAAATAGTGTACCATAAAAAATTCAAGACCAGGGAAAGGCGAGTCTAGCTATCCTCGAGCATATAGACATATGGTATAGAACGAAATGAAGTCATTTGACACTGGGTTATTTATCACCGATGGAATTCGGAAATACATTAATTAATAATCAAAAAGCAGCAAAATATCTATTCTAACGGAATCTAAAGTAATGCTTCTCAAAAAAAATAATCTGGCGATAAAAAAAACCTATCATACTACTGCAATTCCAAGGCCCTGGTTCGTAGTGAAAGGCAATATCAGAAAAATGTAATTCCCAGCCGAAACGAGCATGCTGGGATATTATTTTTTCTTCAACGGTATAGAGATGAATATATTAACGAGAAGCTGAAACGTTGATTTTATTTAATGAAAATCAGCCCATCATCCGATATGCTATTCTCATACATGTGTTTTAACACAAAGAGGAAGTCTTTCTTTCTGACTTCTAATTGCCTACTTGGAATGATCATCTTATCAAATGCCGCGAACATTGACACAAATTTTCTTATACTAATACCTGCAACATCCTTAATATGGTGGGGTACGAATTCAATCACAAGTTTTCTGCACTTTTTAAGGATATTCGGCATACCGGCCATAGCGTAGAATTCCGAGCCCTCGATATCCATTATTATCAATTCGAATTCCCTCTCCTCAAGTAAATCGTCTAGGCGTTTTCCATGCACCTCTATCAACTGAGGATCATCATAATAGTATTTGAAGTCTTTTTTTTGTGGCTTTCGCTTACTTCCTCCTGAGTTAGCGGTATTAACCAGAAACTCCAACTTACCGTTTTTATCGGTGGCAGCCACCTGAAGCACCTCGCAGTTGTATATTGAATTTATCCGAAGGTTTAAAGTCAATAATTTCGATGAACTGGGATTCGCCTCTATCGCGACGATCTTGCTGCATATCCGGGACAATGGAATTGCTAAGGTTCCTATGTGCGCTCCAACTATCAAAACATTGCTGTCATGATCGATCAGCTGGCTTAGATAGGAAAGCTCTTGTTCCCCATAAAGGCCATGCTGCCTTAGCTCAAGTCCTACCCCAAAGTCCTTTGGATCAACGGCAAACATAAATTCGCCACTTTGAATGATCGCGCCAACGGCAAATTGCCCCAAAACCATATGGGTGATTCGGCCCATTCTTTTCATTTCTTCAAAATTTAGCATACTTTTTTCGAAAATACCCAATCCAAGGAGTTCTTCGACCATCTCCAAATCTCCTTTGGAATGATGTGGGATGATGTTATCTAGATTTGGTTCTGTATGATATTTAGCCATGACAATAATTTTTTTAGGTTTATAATTGAGTATTCATATCGGGAACTATCTTGTCCTTTCTGTACCTAAAAGATGCAAAATGGACAAATTCAATAAAATCGTGATATTCCTTACTTTTTTTCAAATCCAACAAAAAGTCTAGGCAAACAACCTCTAGATCCCCTAGGCGTCCTACGAAGCTCTCCTCAATGACCTGTCCACCAATATCAAGGGTTAACGCACCGTCTGGGCCATCTATAAAGAACACTTCCCGTTCACCTGGCTCGTCGGCGAACCTACGGATTAGTTGCCAACTCCGTTCGTTGTCATGTGTCACATCCCATTTTAGAAGATTCCGATGGAGAAAAATTATATTTCCCTGAAAATCATGTTGAACCATCGTAGTGCCATAAAACTTATCGCAATCAACATAGCCGCAAGTTCCCACATCGTAGGGGATCATGTTATAGGGCCGTCCCGTTGCAATCCAAGAGAACTTGAAGGTATCCTTGTCACCCAAAAGCAGGTGATAGTAGTATTCGGAAAGTTGATTGAAATAATAACACAGATTCAATTCTTTCCAGCATGTAGACTTGTTGATCATAATCTGCCCGCTCTCCTGCTCTATGCTGTGATAGGCATCGCTTTCTATAATTGACCAAATTGGATTTTTTCGGTCGGTTTTCCAGAAATCCGGCCAGAAGATAGTGCCTGTCGCCTTGTACTTCTCATCATTGAATAACGATGTGGGATCCGATACGGGATTATTGTCTGCATCGATGAACAACACTTCCTCAAAACGGCTGAGCAATATGGCCAGGGGTTTGAGCACATAGCCACTGAGGTCTGTCTTCACATGATCTAGAAAATTTCTGCACTCTACCCCCAGGGAGGAGAACTTGAGGATGAGGCTAGTCGAGATCTCGTTACCCATGTACCAAAGTTCAATCGGCAGCGTGCACCCGGTTCTTCTCAACAGGCTAATGGATACCCATGCACAGGTAATATATCGTCTGCCGCCGGCCGTATAAACAATCCCCCGTCCACTAAACTTATCTTTCGGTAAAGGAGGAATCTGTTGAAGATGTTCTTTCCAATCCTGCTTCAAGGTTTCTATATCCTCTTGGCAAAACTCCTTACTAACCGTTCTGATACCATTTCTCTTAAATCCCATTATTCATTATATTAAAAATATTCATTCCTAAACTATTTGTTTACCACTTTGGATTTTGTTAATGACCTTAAGTATCTTTTGCCCCATCGCTGGTAGATTGTTATAGTCCTCCAAAAATTCAGCACCTTTGTTCGATCGAGCCATGACATCCTCATCAGCGCTAAAAATAGCTCTGATTATGGAGATAAGTTCCATTTGAAAGCGTCTACTTGCATCGGTTTCAGACTGATCAATTTTAGTTGTCATGTCGATGAGAAAGCAATATTTCGCTATTCGCGGGTTTGACCTCTCGAGTATAAAGTCTGCGATAAAAGGGATTCCGCAGTAAACTGCACCATAGGCAAATTCAACATCAGTCATTTCGCCGATACATATGATACAGTTGATATCCTCAAGTTCAGCAGACCCGGACGACCCAAGGATGTCCAAGATCCCAATAGAAACATGCGAGGGAAGATCGATCTCCATCGTTTTCACAATTTGCATATCTTCTGATGTCATCATCAGTTTTATACCGGGAATCTCAGCGATGCCCAATGAATAAATGGCTCCAAGTACACTTGCCACGGTGGAAGGAGTCGCTTGGCCGTTTAAGACCACGCCAATATTAAAAGCGTTTGGCTCGGCAGGTTCGGTGAACGTCCTGATTGGCCGATTAAAACCAGCGCTTAAGCGAAATATGGCAATATCATCTTGAACCTTTCCAACAAACCCCTCTCTTGAATCCGATGCGGTAAAATGGATAATTCCATCGATGTTCGAGATACCAGTAAAGGATGTGTTTTGGAGACGCTGAAATACCTTGTCGTCCAAACATAAAATACATACCGAATCCTCCATACTGCTTTCTAAATTTGCTCTTCCGCTATCAGTGATTAGTACAACTGGTGAGGAAAGTTCCATTCCTGAGAGGGCTGAAATTGCTCGTGAAAAGTAAGTTATTTTGGAAGAAGATCTATCTGCCTGTATTACCCGTAATGGAAAGCTTGAAACATTCATAGCAGGAAGAAATGATTTCAAATAGTCAAACGCCATGATGGGTACAGATCCAGGTATTGCTTTCTTTTCCAGAAAGGCGTTTCTCTTATCAGTGTTGCCATGCCACCTCCAAGTCCCTTGATGAAGGTGTGCGGCATAATTGCCAAAGTAACATGAAAGGATTTCATGGCCGGGAATTACGCATTTTCTATCGAAGTTTCGAATAAGAACCAAACTTGGAAACCGGAACTTGTGCATGGCATATACATTTGTGAGGATCCCTGGACCCGTACTTTCCAAGATATCGTTTTCGGACTTTATGGCTGTCGAGGACAATAATGCCATCTCCATAAGGAGTTCTATCCAGAACGGATACCCTGGAATGGAGCCAAACATGTAATTTGCTATTCGCAGATGCTCCTTAAGTCCGATCGCTCTGCATTCTTCCTCAGAGATCGTTTTTTCTTCGCCCAAAATGCATTCGAACTGACGAAGAGCATCAAAGGACTTCAAACAATAAATGTCCAAATCCAGGTAGAACCCGCCAAAGAGATATACCAAGACGACTCGCATCATATCAGCACGCTGTACAAAGTGCATGTAGCCTTGATAGAGCTGTTTCAAGTGCGGCATGTGGAGTTCAAGGATCCTCAGACACTCTGTATCATTGTAGATCTTAATGCTCCAGGTGGGATGAAGCTTAGTCATTTGCTGCAAGCAGATGTTGAACACCTCAGGAAATTCATCCGATTCGCTCAGAAAGAGCAGATGAATTTTTTTTGGTATAATCATAGTATCTTTCATAGTCTAAATCTGGTACCATGAACCGAAAAAATAATGTACGGCATAGGCATTATCAATCTTTTCTTGAATATCACCGTCCATCATATTCTTCATCGCCTTCCTAGTCTCCTGGACAGAAAGTGGGTAAACAGTGTGTGCTTCTAGTATTTTGATGTCATCTTTCTCGTACCAGGAATCATATATCTTGGTCAGGGCAAATGGTCCAGTGGAATACAGGATGTTATTGGTGTGCGAAGTGTTTTTAGAGGTGTGCGAGGGTAGTTTATCACAAATCTCAGCAAAGAAAGGGTGATTGGGCCTTGCCGCCATAAAGGCATTGCAGATGATCTTATCAAAGCCAAACTGTTTACAGTGAGCTTCCGGCTCGAGAGCGAATGCACAAGTGTGGCCATCTAGAAGCGGTTCGATGTTTTTGAAGCACTCAAAGTCGAGATCGATGAATACTCCGCCAATGGCGTGCAAGATAAAATACCGAACGGCATCAACCCTTTGAATTGGATATTCATAACTGTCATATTGCAATATAAACTCTGGGTAATACACTTCGATAAAAGCTCTGTTCATTTCATCGGTCCAAAGCACCCGCTCCCACTCAGGATGTTTATCGGCCCAAGTGCTCATGATCTTGGTGTATGGAATCGGTGGCGAATCGTCTTTCCAGGTTTGATGAAGGATCTTTGGTATCTCATTTTTGTTCCTTCCCATCAGATGAGTGATCCGATCCAGCGATTTGGAGGGAATAACCTTTCTAGGATGATGAAGACCGGGATATCGTTTATCGAAGGGGACAGAAGTCCTCCAGGTAATTGCCCTGCTCGATACGGGGTTGGGAACTGGATCGAAGCCCAACATCGTGGCGATTGTTGCAAACCTAAGTTCACTATTCAGACCTTCGTATTCGGGCTGGAGTATTTTTTCAGATATCGCCTCCATCGCCCTGTACGATAGCAGGATCCCGGAGAAAGGAACAATCCCTGTTGCAAACAGCCTAGCTTCCCTTGGCATGCTTGCTATGTCTCTGAACCAGCCCCAGGAATCTCTCTCAGGGTATTTGACGCATGGGGCCACGACATCCATGTTCCATGTTTGGGAGAAATACTTTTCAATGGACAGATCGCACCAGCAATCCCATTCCACAAGCAGATATCTTCTAGCGGACATTTTTCGGTCATTCTTTTTAAACCACAAAAACAAGGTGAGGTCTGAATTTAGCCAGGCGGTATCTTTCTTCTTAAACGGGCTTATGACCGAAATGACTGGTACACCTGGATTGAATTTCTCAAAACTCTTTCGATTTTCTTCAAAGCATTCTATCTTTCTTTGGTCTTTCTCCTTGTGCCAGGCAATTAGTATTATTAATTCATTTTGCATTTTCTGAATTTTTGTTTGTTATTTTTGATAAAAGATGGATGATACGGATCTGGTTAGCCGTTGCAACAGGGTAGCATCCTGCGTAATAATCTCTGCTTGCGCATGCATGCCGTTTTTCAATACGATCGTATCACTTTTTTCCTTATTGCCAATCTGCTCAAACCTTACGCGGGCAACAAAAACACTGTCTCTAAATGCCACGTCTGATATCAATTCGATACGTCCCCTGATCAATCCAAACTCCTCCCAAGGATAGCTATCTATTTTGATCAATACCCTTTGACCTTTTTGAATTTTGCCCATATTGTACTGTGGTATTTGAATCTCACCGAAATATCTTGTGTTATTGGGACTCAAGACAAAAAGCTCCTGATTCTGGGAGACTGTCTGATCCTCCTGGACACTTGTTATAAAATTTACCACGCCATCGATCGGGGAACTTATGACATAGTTTGAGATCCAGATGTCGGCTTCGCTGATGAGGTTGTTAAGTGATTGTAGGAACTGGAGTTTTCTTTCTTGAGCAAGCTCTTTGAGGTCCAACAACTCTTTTTCCTTTGCTTGATGCTGGGTATGGTTATTCAATAGCGCAACCTCATTCTGTTCCACGGGAAGAATGGAGGAGAGAAACTCGTTTTCACGTTGCCTAAATTCGTTTCTTGAAATCACGCCACGTTGAAAAAGCTGCTCATATGCACTAAATTCGGATTTTGAGTTGTCTAATTGTCTTTTTTGATAATGTTGTTGCTTCAATATAAAAGCTCGGGTCTGTTCTACCTTTTTAAGATCGTTCAAAATATATCGTTCACTCTTAATGAGATGTCCTTCGCTTCCCGTGGAAATATAGGCGATGTAACTCGTATTAAAATTTTCGAAGGCATGCTGCAGCTCACCTAAGTTTAAATTCCTTGAGATAAATTGAACGGTAGTGGAGGACCTGATAGCTTCGTTCTTCATTCTCATCAGATCCTCGCGAAGCGCAAGTATGTCCGTATGGTTTCCGACGCTCTCCATAAAACATAGGGACTGCCCTTTCTTCACCTGCATGCCATTGCGAACCAATATCTTAAGTATTTTGCCGGTATTCCTAACAAACACGGATTTTGGGGAGTTTACTGAATTGATCTTTAGTCCGGCCCTGGATATATCAGGATATTTGATCAGCGCACAGATCCCGATCGCGCCCAATAGCAAAAAGAACATCGTGGTGATCCCCCACTTAATGATCCAAGACGGTACGGCCGTGAGGATATCATGCATCTCCTCACTATTAACCTCGTATTTATTGAGGTCTTCCAAAACCTCTTGATTTTCATTTTCTTCCATATCCATGCTTTAATTACCGAGTTCAAGTTGGTTTTTTACCAAGTTATAATATGCGCCTCTTATTTTAGTTAGTTCTTGATGACTCCCTTGTTCAACAATACGTCCCTTATCGAGGACGACGATGTTGTCTGCATTTTTCACCGTACTCAGACGATGGGCCACCACAACGACAGTTTTTCCCTTAAGAAACACGTCGAGGTTTTCCATGATGGCCTTTTCGTTATTTGAGTCCAGTGCATTGGTCGCCTCGTCTAAAAATATATATTCCGGATCCTTATATACTGCCCGGGCAATCAATATACGTTGCCTTTGTCCCTGACTGATCCCATTACCGCCAGCACCTATCCTAGTATTAAGGCCAAGGGGAAGTTCATCAATAAAATCGACGATATTAGATATCTGGATGGCATTTATCAGCTTGGGAAGGTTCGGCGTTTCTTCACCCACTGCGATATTATTTGCGATAGTATCCGAAAAAATATAGCCGTCCTGCATGACAATCCCGCATTTGCTTCGCCAAAACCCAAAACCTATTTGTTCAAGCTGTGTGTTACCCACTCTGACATCTCCTTTCTTTGGCTTGAAAAAGCGCAAGAGTAGCTTAAGGATCGTTGTCTTTCCGCTTCCGCTCATTCCCACTATGGCCGTAATCTTGCCTTCGGGTATTTCTAGGGAGAATTCATCCAGGACTGGAGCGTTTCCTGCTCCGGGATAGGTAAAGGTGATATTGTTAATCGAAATGTTTTTCCTTATTGGCAGGTTATAGACAAACTGTCTCGATATGGGCTCCTCGTCTTCCAACTGATGGATCTCGTTCAGGCGTTCCAAACTGATCTTGGCGTCCTGAAACTGTTGCACAAACCCGAGTAGCTGCTCTACCGGGCTGTTCATCTGCCCAACAATGTACTGAATGGCCATCATTCCGCCCAGGGTTAGGTCGCCATCTATGACTGATTTGGCGACGATAAAGGTAATCAGGATATTCTTTCCCTCATTGATGAAGAAAGTGCCGAGCTGCTGGTATTGCCCTAATGCCAGGCTTTTTATGCTAAACTTGAACAGGCTGGCTTGAATGCGTTCCCACTCCCATCTTTTTTGTCTCTCACTATTATTGAGCTTGATTTCCTGAATGGCGCTGATCAGCTCGACCATGGCATTCTGATTTTCAGCGGAGATATCAAATCTTTTGAAATCAAGTTCACGCCTTTTTTTCAGAAAGAAAATAACCCAGAGACTGTAGATGACACTGCTGGTAAGAAAAATTAGGAAAATGGTAAGGTTATAATGTACCAGTACGAATGCGAAGACTAATAGATTGAACAGTGAGAATAGGGTGCTCAGGGACGGACCGGCAAGAAAGGACTGAATCCTGCCTTGGTCACTCATTCTTTGCATGATATCTCCCATCATTTTGGTATCAAAGAAAGTCATGGGGAGTTTCATCAACTTGATCAGGAAATCTGTCAAAATAGAGATATTAATGCGGGTACTGATATGTAACAGTATCCAGGACCGAATAAAATCAACCGTCATCCTTCCAAGAAAGAGCATGGTTTGGCCGATGATGATCAGGTGCACAAAATTAAGATTTTTGCCGTTGATACCCACATCAACCAAAGACTGTGTAAGGAATGGCAGTACAAATTGTAGAAGGCTTCCTATGGCCAGTGCTATCAGTAGCTGTACAACCAGGGACCGATACTTGAAGATGTAGCTGAACATATAGCTCAGGTCAAGCCCTTTCTCTGGATCTCCGCCATGTTCGTAAAACTCAGGGGACGGTGATATTAACAATACAATTCCCTTGGTCTCACCCATATGCTGTGCACTCAACCAATTGCGACAGAATTCCTGTTCTGAATATTTGATCAGTCCCTTCGCTGGATCGGCGACCAGATAGTTTTTACCTCTTTCTGCAATACCGTCCGGTGTCTTGTAGAGTACGACAAAATGGTTTTTCCTCCAGTGGAGAATAGCGGGAACTTCTATGCTTAAGAGTTTCTCTAAAGTGATGCGGGCACCAGTGGTCCTAAAGCCTATCTTCTCAGCAGCTTCACTTATGCCAAGAAGGGAGACCCCGCTCATGTTTATGCCACTAATCTCCCGAAGACGTTGGAGGCTGTAATTCCTTCCGTAGAATTTGGCTATCATCCTGAGGCAAGTGGGTCCGCAGTCCATCTGGTCCGGTTGTTTGATAAAAGGGTGTTTCTGCATCAGTTGTTTGTTGAGGTCGCCAGATTGTGTATTGCCTGAATTTCGATTGGGACATAGCTTGTGAGGATCAAGACCAACATCTGTGCATTTCCGGTATTTGTAAAAAAGACTTCAAAGTCGTTTTTGTCAATGACGGATTTTTTCAACAAGAGGCCCAATAAATGGTATAAATCACAATTCCTGGCTTGATGGTTTCTGCCCAAGAACAATGGATGCACTATTTTTAAAATCTTTTGGAGCTGTTCAATCCAATAGGTATTATTATACTGTTGCGCAGCAAGTTTACACAACATGAGGTTACAGATTCCATCCTGCTGGTTTATCAGATGATTTGCCTTGTTTCTAAAATACTCTACCAGGAATTCCATGCCCGAGTAAAGCGCTTGCTCATAGATCTTTTCGTCAATACCGCGAACCGAGAGGCCAGTAAGTTTTAAAGAGATTAAGCACAATTGTCTGATCTGTAGGGTATCGGGCGACTTGCTTCGATATAGCCTTAAGAGATCGATCGTCTCGTCGTTAAGCCTTGACAATAGCATTTTCATGCATTCGTAGTGTGTAAATTCCCTAAGAAAATCATGCCCGATGTTTTTTGATGTTCCCCTTAAATAGAAATAATCAACCATGCCCATCACCATTGGAAGGTCAATAGCTGTCCTTGCCGTTTGGGTGATGGCCCACTTATAGATGTTATCATCAAAATCGTACAATAAAGTATCGCTGTCTTCATCGATAAGGTTCTTCTGGCACAAAAATTCAAGTACCCAGCCGATTCCCGTGAGACCTTTTTCAAAGGAATAATCATCGATGCACACAACCTCATCGAAGAGGTTCCTGATTGTTCCAGGGATGTCGGTCCGCGGTTCCAGTCCGCAAATGTTACTAATCGCTCCTATAAGCAGCTCACCGGCTAGCCCACCCAGACCGCAATCCCGAGAAATGATTGGTTCTATCTTATTCATGATTCGCTAAAAACTTGGAAAGGTGAAGAGACTATGCTTATCGACCTGCACTTTAATGAACTGCCTAACTTTCATCAACTCTAGTAAATTGGGGTCATTTGACACTTGGAGCAGATGTTCCCTAGTCAACATCAAGATCTGGTCGTTGATGCCACTTTTCTCCAGCTGGAACTTTCCCTGGTTCTGAAGCAATACTTTCTCATCCAAAACCTTTGAAAATGCTTCTACAAACAACCAGTCAAGTTTTAGATTATTTTGGAATGTAAAAGACATCGGATTACCGTCTTTGGTGTGGAAATCGTTCAAAACAAGCGACAGCACGTCCATTGTAATAAGAACGTTACTATTGATGACTATGGCCCGTTTAACTTGACCATACTTAGGCCTCAGGAAATCGGTCCAGCTTTCAAGGCCTTCCCCCGAGCCCCCCGTTTCCATTTTTGGTGGTAGCATATTTGGTTGACCGATCTGATAGAATATTGGAGAGGTGACCATCTTTCGGAGATAGTCGCCATTTATCCTCGCAAAATCCCATTCCCTTTCGTTGACGACGATCAAAAAGCAGGTGTTATCCAATTTCATTCGCTTTAAGTTAAGTTCCTCTTTTCTTGCCAGAATCGATTCTACGATGACACGGCTGCAATTGCTCTTTGGAATGCTATTTAAGTTCGTATCATACCATGGGGAATAAGTGATATAATCAGTCTTCTTAAAAAAATTTGCCCTATCGACCTGTCCGCCAGAATAGTGAAGGATTGCCATTTTTTTCCAGTCCGCTATTGGGTTGTTCGGCCATGAAAATTCCATTTCCGGATCGACCTTGACCTCAAGTCCGATGAGCCATAAATTCCAAAGCACGGCCCACATGTCCGAGCACCAGGCCTGTATTCCACGGTGGGTGCTTCTTTTAAATCGCTTATCTGGGTAAGCGGCATTCCAGTCGTCAGTGTTCCATTGGCACATCAGGACATATAGATCTTCGCAGTCACGTTCAACCTTCTCCCAAAAGGAAGCATCAACGCCGTTTATGAAATATTGTGCCCCGCCAGCCGCGGCATCTCCCGAAACCACCTGGGGGACGGAAATACCCACGATCTTAGCCATCCCTTTCAAAAGCTCCATAGAGGATACCCTGAGAATATATTCACTGTCCAGGTAATTCCGCGTGTCGGAAACCAAGCACAGGGTCAAGTCACTCCGCTTTATATCGGGAACCCTACTTAAGAGGATGTCGGAGTCATGGTAGAATATGGGCTGTAGCAAAAGATCGGGAAATGAAAGATAATGCTTTGCTATAATGTGCGGACGAATGGATGACGGATATTTTCTTTTCTTTCTGGTATCTGGGTAAGTAAAAAACTTGGCCAGATCCTTGTTCTGAGATATAAAATCATGGAATATGCTTTTAAGGCCGGTGATGGGATCATAGGAAATCAATACATGAATGTTATCCCTACCGATGCCGATTCCGTGAAAGTTACGAAGTTGGATCTCCAATTGCCAAATGAAGTAGTAGTGATCGGGCTGTGCGGATAAGTAAATCATATAGCGTGCGTTAGAATTTAAACTTTGCTGCAACCATAAACTGCCTAGGACGGATGGCAAAATAACTTTCCACCACAGTGTAGTTCCAGTTAAATTGTTGAATGAAGCCCTGATTATCGAGCAGATTTACCATAGCTAGTTCCAAATCCAATTTTGGTTTCTCCAGAGCGATTCGATAAACAAAGTCCGCAAAAAGCTGGTTGGTAACTAATACATCCGTATAGTAATAAGATGGGCTGAATGTCAAGCTATGTGCCTTTGAGAGCGTGGCGTTTAAGTCCAATTGATGTCGATGGTACAAAGAATGTTGAAATGAACTTGTAGCAAACCCGCTCTCAGCATAACCAATAGAGCCCTTATAGGAAAGTCCCATCCAATCGAAACTTGAATTGTTGATTTCAAGGCCTCCGCCAAGTAAGAGTGAAGTCGTTTTCCCATAGGAATCGTTGACTAGGGCCTCAGATGAGCTATAGGCAAATCTGAAAGTGGTTTTCACAACGGTTTTCAGCGTGGATATCAATTTTCCGAGTCCAGAATTGAACTGGTGTGAATATTGACTATTGCTAAGGGCTATGATTTCCACCGCGGAAAGTCCGTCCGGCTGTATGTTATTTCGTTCCAGAAACGGCCGACTTGCCCTAGAAAAGTTATAGCCGATGTTGAAGAAACTCGCTTTTATCGTGTTTCGAGTGCTGAACGATAGTCCTGAATTGATCCATTTCGAGGCAGCCAAAATACTTGTCTGCCTTCCTAGCTCTCGGTATGAGCTCAGGACATAGCCGGTGTACAAATTGCTCAAGGGTCCGAACCGATTTGCTAGGCCAATGGAGCCGATAAATTCGCTGTTTGAACTGATCTTGAACCTAGTTGTCAACTGCGGCTCAAAGGTAAGTTTCAATTGGGGTTCAGCGCGATTGACGGTTCCGTCAATTAAAAAAATGTTGGCATTGACTGGGGTATATAGTGAGAACCTGAACTTCCGGTAAGACAACTGTGTGTTAAGGTTGATGTACATCCTTCCCTTTTGATGGATAAGGTTATTTTCATAGTTACCGGATATCTTTGTCTGCTGACCTAGCGCATCAATGGAAAGATTGCTTTCTATATCATTGCGCTCATACTCGACTCCCAAGCTTGGCATCAGGCTGAATTCACCTATCTTAATCCCAAATCCAATATTGTTATCGGTATAGACCTTTCGAAAATGCAGGTCCTGTGTAAGGCGATCAAAATCCCTTCCTGCATTGAACAATGAAACGAACTGCCCCGGGGCTATGGAAAGCCTTTGAGGCGTTGACTCAATTCCTATATAGGAATTTAGCGTATAAAGGTTCTTGCCAATCTTTCTTCCAATGGAAAATTTATTAAAAATGCCGAATTGATCGAGGGTGCGCGATTGCTGTACTCGACTGCTGTTGTTTCTGAGCAGGTTTCCGATATCATGCTGGTTTCTAAAGTTAAGCCTTAAATTGTTTTTGAGAAAGATACTTTCTTCGTTTTTTTGAACGATCACTCCTCCTTGGAAATCCCGTGTACGGTAGTCGCTACTTTGATCCTCATCGATCTTGATCAAGCCACTGGGTGCCAGGATTGAAGTATATTTTTGTCCGGTTCGGTTTATGGAATTATCAGAGTAAGAGAAATTTCCTTTGAGCTCAAGCCCGTTCCCCAATTTTTGCAGCATATTGGTACTGACCAGATTGGAGTGGTTGTCCAGCCATTTGTTTTCTTCCAATGCCGGAGAAGATACCTCATTGAGGTAAACATACGTTGTCGGCTCGCTTTGTATGATGTCGGATAGGTCAAGAATGGCATATTGGGCTGCTGTGATCGTCCTGGCCTGTTTGGTGATGTCGTTGCCGAAATTATTGGATTGTAACGAGTTTAGCGATTGGAAACTTTTGTTGAATGTCATTGGCGTGAGCGCAATGTCCCATAAAAATGGAGCCAAACCAGTACCGATCCTGGCCATTCCGGTGCTGGTAAACCGCTTGAGTCTGATATTGAGTGATGCCCTATCAGAATGAACCAGGGAATCAAGAATCTTGATGGGCTGATGGTTTTCCAGTATCTGTACCTTTGCGACCGCATCTGCGGGCAGGTTCTCATTTACCATTGCATATTTTCCCTCCATGAGATCGAGACCATTAACATAAAATTTCTGAATGGGTTTCCCCTGATATAATATAGCTTTACCATTCATCTCTATTCCCGGGAGGTTTTTAATGACGTCACCGATCGCACGGTCCTGGGCGGTTTTAAAGGATGATATATCATAACTGATCGTGTCGCCGGTCCGAACGATAGGAATCCGCTGCACCTGAATCTCCCTGAGCTCAAGTGGACTGGCGGTGAGTACGATGGTCTTGAATCCAGAAGTTGTGGAAATCGTCATGCGCTCGGATCGATATCCCAGATGAGATACTACTAGAACGATAGAGTCCAGACCTTCCCTTTTAGTCAGCCCAAACTGACCCTGCTCATCGGTTACGGTGAATCCAAGTATAGTCGCTCCAGAGCGTGCGGTGTATGAAACGCTCACGTTGGGAATCGGCTTTCCAAGTGTGTCTATCGTTCTGCCCAAGATTTTCACCTGCCCCAGAACGGGAATGGATAATGCCACCGACATGAACAACAGCATGATTCTTTTATCTATGATCATTTTCCCTTGGCGCGATACAGTTCTATCCAATTATTATCCTTAATTGCCTGATCCTTGTAATATTTTTGGGAGAGTTCACGTGCTTTGGCATCTGGGAAGGTTAATAAGCCCGAGGCTTCCTCGATTTGCATTTTGTTGTCCAGGTAATCACGCTTTTCTTTTAGAAATTTCTCTTTTGTGGTCTCGTGCAATGGCCAGCGTTTTTCATAGTTCATCACGACAATTCTATTAATGTTTTTGGTGCTGATAAGCTCAAAGTTCCAATTGTTCCCTTGGTCGCTCAACTTCACGATAAGTCCAGGCAGCCCCGAAAACTTATAAGGACCATCGTTAATGTTCAGTTCGGAAGTAAACCAGGCCTCCCACTTGCGTCCGCCAAAGTTGGTGGTCGCTTTCTGGCATTTTAATCCAGAGATACTAAGCGTATCCTGAGTGATCTGCCAATCCATCAGTTTCCCGCTTTCGGAATAATAGTTGAATCGATCGGGATTGAGGCGATATTCGTCATAGGTTACGGTTTTTGCGCCTTTTTTTCTTACCTGGTAATTGATCTTGGTCATATTTTCACTGAACAATGCATCAGAAACCTTGGGATTGCCGGGTAGGGATGCCGCATAATTAGCCGAGTCCATTACGCCTTTTTTCTTTGACCTAAAAAGAGAACCGCCGCTGTTGACCAAGAGCTCCATAAACTCTTGTTTCTGCTTGCGATCGTTGCTATCAGGGACATAGGTCATCTTGTAGTCAACCTGAATAGTGTATAAAGGCGATTCCGGCTCTTGTGCCATTACCTGATAAGCGATCGAGAGGAAGATCACAATAAATTTAATTGTTTTCATAGTCTATTAGTGGATGAGTATCAGGGCAGGAGGCCTGCCCTGATAAGTTACTAAATTAACCAGCACAGAAATTTCGGCAAAGTTGCTGTTGACAGGCTGAATCGCAACCACCAGTATTACTGATGCCTGCCGTTCTGCCATCTGGGCAAACGCAGTAATAGTTCGTGGTTTCGGTTTCGGTAGCTGTTCCGAAGCCTGTTCCGCCCATTACATTTTTCAGTTGTTTGCGTGTCAATTTTTCTAAGTTCGACAAGTCCATAGATTTTAAAGTGAGTTTTTTCATAATTTTGTTTCTGAAAGATTTGTGTAAGTTTTTCTGATACTCTGAAGCTCGTATCTGCTTAACCTTTCGTTATCCTTGATAACTGATGGTTTGACATGTGGCTGATGGTTCAATTTTCAGCAGGTATCCCATCACAGCTGGGGTACCTGCTTCTACACTATTTGGTCTGAATTTGTTAATGGTCATCTTCTCCGCCAGATGATTGAAGGCGTTTTTATTATTATAAATTCAATAGGTATTTCATGTCCTCAATTTGGTATTGGTTAGGAAGCTTGTATCCGTTGACCAAAACGGTTGGCGTACCCAATATTCCGACTGCCTTACACCATTTTCTCTGCATATTCAAGGTTGCAACTGCCTTATCGTCGATTGAAGTTGGGAATTTGAATAACCATTCCTCATAGGTTTTAGGTATTTTCGAATACCAATCGTTCATTGCGAGGTCAGCCAGGTGCACGTCTTGATAACTTAGGGACAATATCCTGGTGGCAATCTTATTGACCAGATTGCCTGGGTCATCAGAGGAAGCAAAGACGAAATGTATGCTGATTTTGTCGGACTGAGCGTATAACCTTGTAAAGAGCTCGTGCGCCTTTTGGCAAGGAAGGCACAATGGATTTCCGACAACAACCACTTCGTAGTCCACATCGATATTGTTAAATGAGTAACTGGACAATCCCTCCGGAACGATGTAACGGGGTCCTGATTTGAGCGAATTATTGAAAAGATCTCGATTGTATTTCCACATTTTCACCTTTAATTCCAGAACCTGCGCATCCTTAGCTCTCATAATCAATGGCTTTAATAAAACGTAAGATATGACCACTGACAAAAAGCAGCTCAAAACCTGAAAATAGATTGCCGGTCCAGAAGGCAGGACAACGTTTAATATATTCCCTCCTATGAAGAGGTAAGCGATGGCCTGCATGAAGATGACTGCCTGAACGATGCAGCACATTAAGCACCATTGACCACTCTTGTTTTGGTAATATATCGAGTAAAAGGTATATGGAAGGCATAAAAATGGGAGCAGTGAAATTAGGCTCAGTCCTTGTGCCACTAGCATTAGAGACAGTAGATACCCACAAAAATAGAATAGACCTACCTCACTCCAACCTATCCATCCAAATAGGTACGCAGCGGGCTGTTCCATCAGGTTTTCGCAGCCATTTTGATCATTGATCCGACACAGCTTTGATAGATTTCCCCGAATGCCGAATATGCCGATGGCGACAAGTGCCGAACAGGTGCACGCACCAACCATCGCAAGTGTAAGCTGAATGCTTATAGTAGCATCGAATTCTAGGCTGTAGAAGAGAGACGAGATACAGAACAGAAGCGCCAAAGATAGAAAAGGGAAACGCAGTATTTCTGCAAGACTTTTTCGCTTGTTCAGCCGATAGTCGCTTTCACCGGATTCCGGTAATGCTTCCGCAAGAAGTACCACACCATCCCACTCCTCAATAAAATCCTCTAGTGGTCGTCGCCGATTCTTTTGTTGTTCATCACTGTAGATAACATAGTTTGAGGTGATCTCCGAGATCAGATAAAAACGTCCACCTGCGGTTTCGGAATGGGCAATAAATGGAAGTGGGAGTGCCCGCAGTCCAGAAAGACTTTTTTCAATCATGAATGCTTCGTTAGCGACCCTCCATTCGGACAGGCAATCACTCATAGCCAGCATGCTTGGATATTCCGGATGTGCGACCAATTCCTTTTGGAGGGTAAAGGCACTGACCTTCACACCCAGATGATTTAAGAGTAAGTTTGCAACCCTTACCGCATTAGTTTGGTAGGGAAAAAAAGACACAGCCATGCCAGTATATAGTTAATTGAGCAGATTGAGGAATAAACAGAAATTTGCCAGCAGGTTTAACTTTTGGGTTGGGACATTTAGACAAATCTCCAATTAAGAAACACCTGATATTATATGTTCGCTAAGGAAAATTATTTGTGCTCACACTTATATCCATGTAGCCGTCAACATGCTTGACAAGCGTTCCAATAACGCCGCAATGAGTTCTGCTTGGTTTTGATAGGTGGTTTTTCATAATTGATGAGGTTAGATGGTTTGAACAATAAAACGTTTTACCAATATTCAAATATTTTGCTACCCCTGTTCAGGGGCGTTTTCAAATAGTGGAAAAAATAATATTGAAATAAATATAGGGAAAGTCACAGATCTCCTGGGGTGAACGAAAGTTGTTTTTAGTTGTAACTATACAGACAACCTTTCACACAACACAAAATTACTTCCATCCATGACATAAATAATTCCTACTCCGAACATGCACTTTTTTATCAATGTGCACTTCCCAAACTTCAGACCAGTTAAAAGTAAAATTCTAGACCGAGTGAGCCCCTCCCCGAAAACTAGCCAGTTAAAACTAGAGAATTGGGCGTTAAATTTAAGGTTTCAATGAACTCATTCGGAGTCAAACCGTTTAAAGAACTATTTCGTCGTAAAGATTACAGTTGAATCTTATTGGAACTAATCTAAACGTTTGACAATCCTGAATCATAACATTTTAGAATTCATGAAACATTTCTACCCGGATAATCACATACATTGCCGTGATAAAGATATATTCATACTTGACAAATGTATAATTTTTCATAGTTTGGTACCCTAACACTAATTTGCTCTCTTTAAATACCAACGATTACCAAACCAATGAAACTTAAATGCATCATCGTGGACGATGATGTCCATTCTATAAATGGACTAAAGTCGTACATCAATATCATGCCGCAATTGGAGCTAACCCAAGTGTTTACCGATCCATTGGAGGCTTTAAGTGAGATAGGAGGCTTAAAGCCTGTTGACATTATCTTTATGGATGTCGACATGCCCCTGATAAATGGAATAGAGCTTTCCAAAGCTGTACGTCATAAGACCGAGAAACTTATTTTTACCACTTCACATGCTAAATATGCAATCGATGCTTTTGAACTCCATGCTAACGACTTTTTATTAAAACCATATACAATAGCCCGTTTTGCAGAAACAATCCATCGTCTTTTCCCAAGAAGAGAGTTTGTTAAAAATCCTGAGTTGACACAAAGCGATGATTATTTTTTCGTTCGGAACAAAAACGAGCGGAATAACCTTGTAAGGATTCGATATGTGGATATCACTGTTGTAGAAAGCTTACAGAACTATATTCGCATATATACACTAAACGAGCCGGTTGTTACATACATCAGTTTAAGTGAAATGCGGATGATCCTAAAGGATCACCCAGACTTTATTCAGATTCATCGTTCATTCGTCATTTCTCAAAATTATATTTCCAAAATTGAGGGAAACACGATCTTCATGACAGATGGTATGGAGCTGACCATAGGTAAACACTACCGTGAACAGGTAATGAATTTCATTAAAGAAAAGACAATTAGAACGAACAGAATTTAATACTATTTTATTTTTGACCCTAATATGCCGGTTGTTGTTAGGGTTATGGTTATTGTACTTTGATCGGTAGGATCAGTGTTGGAACCAGAAACAGCAGATTGAGATTTAAAGATAAAGATTGTGCGTTTTGTGATTTTTTGATAAGTTTTCATGAACTATTTTTTGCTCCGAAAATCGCTTGATTACCAATACGATAACATTATTTTATACACACGACATGTTACCTTACACAGACAGCAGCAACACCACAAAAAAATCATTCTGGCATTGGCTTAACTTAAATAGAGTTCATTTTTTGACTTGGGGCATATTCCTTTTTTATGAGATTATTATAGTAGGTCTTTATGCCGGTCGCTTTGGGCATCCTATGCGATACCTGGTAAATTATTCAATCAATATCGGCTTGTTCTATTTCCACTATCTGATCGTATTAGGTTATGGACTAAGAAATAATAAAAAATCTTGGTTTGTTGCCCCAACTTTTTTTACTATGGAAATAGTGCTTTATATATTAATATTTTACATCGCTCACCTGATGTTAAAACAATTTACAAATGTACTTGGCAGCAGCGAAGTCAGGTTTGATTATCAATTTTGTCTCGGTGCGATATTTCGTGCATGTTATTTCATTCTTTTCTCCAGTGGTTATTATTTCCTACACAATTATTTGACTCAATTGAAAAAAACGGAGCAACTTGAAAAAACTAGACTAGAGAATGAGGTGCAGATTGCCCAGTCTCAAAGTGCTTACTTGCGGGCACAGATCAACCCTCATTTTTTATTTAATACACTCGATTTTATTTATCATAATGCCCGAGAGACTGCACCTGTAGCGGCAGAATCTATCAGCGCATTATCAGAAATGATGAGACATGCTGTAGACAGCAGCTTTGAAAAAAATTTTATCTCGCTGGGTAGTGAGATTGAGCAAGTAGAAAACTTAATCAATATCCATCAATTAAGAGCAAATCATACTTTGAATATCAGGCTCTTCTATGATGACGAGGCAAAAGATATTCTAATCATTCCACTTGTGCTGATCACCATAGTGGAAAACATGTTCAAGCATGGCGATCTTAGCGACCGTAAAAACCCAGGTCGAATTAATATTGATATTGATGGTTCAGACTTAGTGATTGAAACGTCAAACCTAATGTCTACAAAAAAATTCAATGGAAGCTTAGGGTCAGGGATGGAAAATATCACAAAAAGACTTGGATTCGCTTATGGTTCAGATGCAATGTTTAATTATGAAGAAAAAAAAGGACTTGTTTTTATCGTTAAACTGCGCGTCAACAATACTTGCTGATGGAGTGAAAAAACAATCTGCCTACACTAAGGCAAGCTTGACCGTGATTAAAGACAAAAGTTTCTCGTTATTTATAATTAATAATAAATTTACGACAAAACAAAAAGCTCATGATCAAATGCTTAGCCGTAGATGACAACTTAGATGCTATTGAAAATCTAAGTCAATATTTGAATCAATTAAAGGGTATTCAATTGTTGCAATGTTTTACCGATCCAATTGATGCATTAGATAAAATACTTAATGAAGATAGTGTTGATATTATATTCATGGACATTGAAATGCCAAATATTTCAGGACTTGAATTAGCCGATCTTATCCGCCATAAGACAAAACATTTGATTTTTACAACTTCCCATTCCAGATATGCGATTGATGCATTTGGTTTATCAGCAAATGCATACTTACTGAAACCATATACGATTAACAAGCTTGAAGAAACTCTCAATCGTATATTTTATTATAATGAGGGTTACATGAGAACCTTTTCAGTAGACGGTCAGGAATCATTCTATATTGATCATAGTGAAAAAGATCAGAGGTTTACAAAAATCGTCATTACCGACGTGGTTGCGGCAAAGGAAGAAAATGACAAATTCGTTCTCTACACGACTTCGAGTTACATTAAGAGGCCTATATCCAGTGCGAAAGGCATAATAAATGTCATGCTTAAATTTTCTGGCATTATACAAATAGATCAACTCAGCTTTGTTAATGAAAGACATATCTTAGGAATTAACAGCAATATTGTTACCCTTGAAGGAAATCTAAAAGTAACGATTGGAAACGATTTTATCGAGCAATTTATGGATTTCACTAAGGCTAATTTACTTAGAACTAAAGTTAATGCCATCAAAGGGATAGTCGGTTTGATAAGATGACAAATTATTGTTGAATCATCACTTTAAAAGATTAGGCCAAACAAATTTATCTGACTTAGACATCCCGCATCGGTGCAGATAAGTTTATCAATTGCCAGTGTTGGCATTGAATGGAATAAAAATTAACTTGACTACGTTTCACCAATTTGCAATTGCCTGTAAGAACCTTGAAAACGAAGACATTATAATAAAATTATTTTTGGCGACTTGGGATCAATTGAAATCGGTTTATCCAGTTAGCATCAGAATTTTCTTTTTTGAAAGGATATTTCTTGCAACTTCGCCGATCGACTGACAATTACTATGAAGCAGGATTTTTTCCAAGCGTTTATAGGTACTTTCATTGATCCTGACAATGATTGGGTGGGTCAGCAGCTGCGCTGGATCTTTGGATTTTTCCTTGGCATAATCTTGCTTTTTAGTTGATTTCAGCATTGTAGAGTTTCGAGAAAAATGCCCGACCTCAAGGGGAGGGCACTGAAAAAGTAGACATAAATTGGTCTTCAAACTCAACAGCGGATGAATAGCTTTTAAAAGTTGTTCATCCGCTTTCTTTTTTGAGACATTTCAGTTTCTTATTTGATAACGTACATTCCATTCGATATGGAGAGCTGGAGCAAACTGTTAGTTTGATCTATAGAATTATATAGATTATTATCCTTTTTTTCAAAATTTGAGAATTCTCTTAAGATTAACCACAAATATCGCAAGTGCACCTTGCATTCTCATGTTTTCCAGGCCATAGGAATTTGCTCTGTCATATCCATGAACATTTTTCAATTCACTATTTTTTGCTTCAATTTTATATCTATGTCTTGATTTTCCCTGAAGTACTCGCTTTGCTGGAATATTTCCTGTTCTTTATGCTCATCTGGCTTTATTGTAACCGAGTACGTTCTGCTTTTAGCTTCTGCCTTGTAGCAGCCATCTCTTAGCGGGCATGTTTTACATTTTTCGACGTCGAAATAATAGGTCATTGCCTGGTTTCTCCTGTCTACCTTTCTGCCCTGTACCCGTTTGTACATAGCCAGGTGCCCTGCAGGACATACGAACATATCGGCATCTTTGTTATAATCAAACTTTTCTTCCTCTTTTCTTGCGCCATGGGTAATGGCAGGGTTCATCCTGGCAACTATCCTTAACTTATTTCCCTTCACATCACAGAGCTTGAGATTGTTCTTCCCGGCATAAGCTGCATCACCTATGATGGTATCCACCTCCATTCCGTTTGCCTGGGCCTGGTTCAACAGTTTTGGTAGTTCAGGCCCGTCTCCTTTCTCTGCTGATGTGACAACAGCAGCCGTTATAATACGCTCCTCTGTCATTGCCAAATGAGTTTTGTAGCCAAAAAAGCTGCTGTCGGCTGTTTTGTGGCCAGTCCTAGCATCCATATCTTTGGATATTGTATAATTCTCCCGGGTGTCTTCAACTGTTTCCTTTAACAGGTTCAGTTTCTCCTTTACTGCAGGGATCTCACTTAGTGTTTCATCAGACTCGATAAGTTTTTGCAGTTCGCTAGAGTATTCTATTTCCCTTAGGATATCGTTTGATTCATTCTTCTGGGGCATCCGGGTTTTGAAATCATCATCCATTGAATATACTGCTCTTCGAAGCAACTTCGAACGTTGTCTTAATACCTCAATAGGTGAATATGGGTTGGATCTGGAAAGTGAATGCGTAGCATCGACAATGATGGATTTGGATTTTATAATACCCTTCTCTAGGGCTAAAGAAACGGTTTTTCCAATCAACAGGTTTAAGAGATCCATATCCTTAAGACGAAGCTTTCGGAACTTGGTCAGCGAGCTTGGATTGATCACGTCTTCTTCAGGGGACATCTCCAGAAAATATTTAAAGGACATATCATAGCGGGAACGATCCACGACATCAACATCAGAAATGGTATAGATCGTCTTCAATAACAAATATTTGAACATGCGCACCGGACTCTCAGCATTACGGCCATTGTCCGGGCAGTATTTGCCTATTAGCTCATCATAGATAAAGCTAAAATCTATTAGCTCATTAATCTTGCGAAGTAAATTCTCCTTAGGAATAATCAGGTCATAAAGCCTGGAAAACTCGCTAAACTGGATTTTTTGTTGTTGAAGAAGCATCTTAAAGGCAGTAATTATATAACTTTAAAATACAAAAAAAGGAGCAGAAAAACTAATTTTCTACTCCTTTTATCCTTTTTAAAAAGGGACTTTTTCAGTGCCCTCCTCAAGGGCGCAAGATTTTTTGTGTATACAAAAATACATCTTGCAAATCACTCGGGTGGTTAAAGTATTCCTGTAGGTAGCTCGAATTTGTAGGTATTTACTATTGTTGATGCCCTGAAAAACCAGGCTTTTCAATTGCACATTCCGGGATTGGAATATTTGCAATTGTCATCCGCAGGTTCATCAGTCTTAATTCCCGGCAATAAACAGGTGAGCCAGGCTTAGTTCTTGGTCTTGAGGTAAATGCTTTTTTAGGTCTAATCATAATAAAAGATTTAAAAAGCAAAAGTGATGGGTTAAGAAATGGGAAAGTGGTACTCCCGAACGTAGTGGCGTTATTTTATAACGATATTCCCGAACCATCGATTATTTCAATGCAACACTTTGTTACTAGTCTTAAAATCTCAATCTATTTTCATAAAAAACAATTGTAAAACATTTTTTTACTGTAAATTCCCATTAATAAAATCAAACTAAATCGAACATTTATGTTTGATGCAAATTAAAGGTCAAAATTGTAAATTGTGCTTTGTATCTTTTGCAGAGCTGGCAACAGCTTCAAAACAGTTGAACATATTATCCCAGAGTCATTGGGTAATATAAATCATGTCTTACCTAAGGGAATTGTTTGTGACTCGTGTAATAATTATTTTGCTGTGAAAGTGGAAAAAGTTCTGCTCGAAAAACCCTATTTTGTCAATTTACGCCATAGAAATTTTATTAAAACAAAAAAGGATCGTCTAGTTCCCTATATGGCATTATTCCCTCATCCGAATGGTGGCTGGGCAAAGGTATGGATTGATGAAAGGGGAATAATTTTCGACGGTGAGGATCAACAGCTGATTTCAATGATTAAGAACGGTTCCATTAATAGTATGGTTATCCCCACTATTCCTCCTTTATTGCCAAATGACAATACACTTTCACGTTTTCTGTCGAAAGCTCCGTTGGAATCTGTTGCACATTTTTCCTTTAATGGAAATAACTATGATGACTCTTTCATTAAAGAAAATAATTTAGATTCAATAAGAATTTATGCAAGATTTGGAAGTGGAATCTATTGGCCATACCATCAACGGAAGGTTTATGAGGAAACCGACAGATTCATAAATGAAGATATTCAGGATGAACCCTATGAAATCCTGCATGAAATGGACTTTTTAATGTTAAATGCGAATGATATCTATTACGTATTGGTAATAATGGGTATTGAATATGTTATTAACCTACACCGACCAAATGTTGATTCATATACGAAATGGCTGCTAGAAAATGATGGTCGGTGCCCTATCAGACGTGGTAAAGAATATATCCTAAAGGCATAGCCAAATGCAGCCTAACTAAAAAAGACTGGTCTGCGTTGACTTTGGTTTAGGGAGCTCGATTTTAGGCGTAAAAGTTCCAACAATCATAAACGGATTGTGGGAAACGTGATGATGCACTTGAGTCGTCCCGAGAAATAGGTAAATATCTTTCGTTTCGGCAAAATCAGACAAGTACTTGGTTTTAACATCATCGCATGCTTTGCCTTCATTTCCTTCGTGTTTAGCCAGACATTTCCAATATAACTGACCAATCTCCCAATCTTCAATCATCATTTTGCTTCCCCTTCCATTTGAATCCACAATAACGGCTCACATCGATATTTACAGGGATTGATTTTTTATTCTTCGACACGGTACCAGGCACTGTAATCGTATTTTCGTCCAAGTCAATATACTTCAACTGAAGAAATCTAAGCTCCTTTGGACGAATGCAGGTGTAATAGATCATCCGCACAAATAGTTGACAATATTTATCATGCTTATCAAGCCAGTCCATGATAACCTTAAAATCACGTTCCGTAAAAACCTGATGGGACTGTGTCGGCATTTTTTTTCTTGTCTCGCAGTCAGTTACAGGATTCTCGGGAATATATTTATTGACCTTTAAATAACGAAAGAAATTATTGAGGCCGATCCTGCAGTTATTATAGGTTACCCCAGCCCACTTTTCCTCCCTCTCCTTGAAGTTGAGAAAATCGGTTATCTAAAATCACTGATCGTATTTACCTTTTTACTACCTCCATGATACTTGATAAACGAAGTGATTGTTGAACGATAAGTACTGATTGATTTAGGTCTGGTTCCCTTAGCTTTATGATAGGATTCAAAAAGAACTAATGCTTCAGTAAGATCAATTCCTATAAGCTCCTTTTTTAGCCTTGCATTTGCCTGCTCATCCAATGGATTCCAGCCGCCCTCGAGTGCAATGCGGTAGGCTTCACACAGATTATTAAAGTTTTTAAGCTTTTGCCTTGGATCTTTAATCCGGTTGAGCATTCTGGTCACCCTGATCCGCTCCATTCGTTCTTCTGCTGCATTGTGAAAAAAGAACTCCACATACCAACTTTGCTTTGCCATTTCTTTATCTAGGGTGCTTCCTACAGGAACCTTTGTTATTTTTCTTCCCTTTACGACACGGGGGATTGTATATGGTAGTTCAGGGATCTCCATGAGGTCAAAATTAGGACCGCGAGGAGTTCTTCCCTGGAACTTACGTTCGGAATACCCAATATTTTTTTCAGTTTCCTCAGAAGAATCTTGATTTTTTCGCCTTGCCGGACGGGGTGAATTTTTGGTTCCCGAGGCGTTTAGTGGCAGACTTGTGTCAGAGTTTGGAGGTAAAAATTCATTTAAGTTATTGACTTTCAATAACTTAAATGAACCTGTGGAGAATATCGGATTCGAACCGATCACCTCTTCACTGCCAGCGAAGCGCTCTAGCCAAATGAGCTAATCCCCCATGTTTTTATTACTCATCGATCAAATTCCAAATGATCAGTGTTATTTCTGCAAAATGATTCATGCATCTCCTTGCGCCAGCAAAAATAGCAAATACTTTCTCTAAACCAAATGAAATTAAAATTTCAGTTTAACAGTAAACAAACTCATGAAACAAACAATGCTCATTGCGGAGGGTAACGGATATTGAATAAATAAAAAAAGCAAAAATGTTGCTGTAATTAATAACATGCAAAACATAAATGCTTTAAATAAAGAACCCATACAACACATGGCTATGGTGGCTACAATATAAATGGGGATTATAACTGCGGTTAGAAACATTAACCGAAAATAACCTGCAGATATTAAGTGGTAATTACCTAAATATTAACTTCTTGATCTTTGATTCAACAGCGACTGATATTCATCTACAAATTGAGATACATGAAAACCATCCATCAAAGCATGATTGACGTGAATTGAAACTCCCATCAGCTTGCGCCCATTTTCATCTCTTACCTTTCCAAATGAAATTTTAGGGCAACTATCGTGATAAGAAAATTTTCTCGCATGAGACATCGAGGTGAAGTTTAACCAGGGCAATGCCGAATAGTGAATCACGTTTTCGCCCGATGATGAAGGGATTAATCCAGTGCTTTGCTGAACATTCTCAACTTCCTTAAGCGCTTCGTTTTTGAAGTTATCAAAATTAGGGTTGAAATCCATATAGCCGAAGCCGAAGGTTCCATTTGGGCGATTGATGGTTGTAGCAGCGTTTACCGAATCGTATTTCCACACTTCACCATCAATAATTCTATAGCGAAATTCCTCAACTTTGTTAACTGCGGCTAGCGATTTGTGTAAATAAAGCAAGAAGAATGAAACACCGGTTTCCTTTGCTTCCTGGTAAGTTGATGTACAATCTACATCTACCGTAACACCGAAGAATGGCTCCTCGAAAGTGTTAAAAAATTCAAAATGATCTTTTCTGATCCAAGTATTTATATCTATTTTTTCTTTCATTCAATTAATTTTGGTAAAACATCAGCCAGACGCTCCATTTGGTAAAAGTTAGGATGTTCGATGGTATGATCAATCCGCTCGTGCACCCAGGTAGTGTGGAAGGGAATATGAACCGCATGGCCACCAACCGCCAGTACAGGTAAAACATCCGATTTTAATGAATTGCCAAGCATTAAAAATTCTTCTGGCTTGCAATCGAGGTGTTTCATCAACTTTTGATAATCCCGCTCCTGCTTATCACTCATAATTTCGATGTGATGGAAATAGTGATCTAAACCAGATTTTGTAAGCTTGCGTTGTTGATCTAATAAATCGCCTTTTGTGGCCACAACTAACCGATATTTGCGATGTAGTGCTTTCAAAACTTCTTCTACACCATCCAATAGTTCAATGGGTTTGTTTAACATTTCCTGCCCCAACTGTATGGCTCTGTTGATCACTGCTGAACTTACCTTCCCTTCGGTGATTCTCAAAACGGTTTCAATCATGCTCAACATAAAACCCTTAATCCCGTAGCCATAAAGCGGCAAATTGTCTATTTCGGTTTTTAGCAACTCTGCAACAACACTGTGATGGGGCATAAAATCTTCCAGCAAGCCTGCAAACTTTTCTTCAGTTTCGCGGAAATAAGGTTCGTTTACCCAAAGGGTATCATCAGCATCAAATGCGATTACCGTAATTTGATTGTTCATGGTTATAACAGTAATTTAGTGCTGCAAATGTAAATCAACCTTTCGCTATCAGAAAGGACATTTGTCCCTTATTGTAAATTATGTTACGTACTAATCTTGTCTTTTTGTCTTTCATCGAACGTTATGTCGAGGAAAATACGGCGTCGAATATAACTTTAAAGACCTTTCCTTCAGGATTCAGATTCATTACGCAGGGAGAAAAAATCAAAAATATATACATCATTAAAGAAGGCATTACCAAATGCTTTATCTCCGAAGAAAACGGGAAGGATTTCATTATCGAGTTTTTAGGGAAAGGAGAAGTTGCGGGAGAATTAGAAGCGATAAAAAAGATCGACTGTCTTTGCAATGTGGAGGCCATTAGCGAAATAATGGTATTTGCCATCCCTGATCATGTTTTTATTACTTTAACAGAAACTAACATTGAGTTTAACAAAATTCTGTTACAGGAGTTATCAACAAGAATTATACAAACCAGCTCAAGGGCTTCGTTTCAGCAGCTTTACACATTGGAATATGGTTTGTTAAAACTTTTAAAACTGCAAACCGAAGAGCAGATTTCGATTTCGAAAGAAGATATGGCCGCTTACCTGGGTATTTCTGTGAGGAGCTTTAACCGAACGCTACAACAAGTTAAGGCTAAAAATGAGGATCGCAGTTTAGTGAAAGTATTGGAGAGCTTAGGCTAAAAATGAGCAAGATGACAAGCTTAGCTTTAGTATTACTCAATAAGTTGAGGTTGATAAGCAAACCCTCGTTTGCGCTCCAAAATAAATTCAACTGAACTTTTGAACAGGATATTTGTTTATCAATTATGTCCGAAATCCTAATTATAAACGGAAGCGCCAGATTAAATGGAGACACCCAAAAGTATATCAGTAGGTTGTTGGAAGGACTGGATTACCAACAAATCAATTTATTGGAGCATTATTTTCTGCCTTATCATTATAATAATCAATATCCACCCGATGATCAGTTTGAAGGATTTGCAAAGGAGATTCTGTCCCATAAACATATTGTATTTGCAACGCCTGTATATTGGTACGCGATGAGTGGGAGAATGAAAAATTTCTTCGATAGGTTAACGGATTGGGTAACCTCAAAAAAAGAAGTAGGCAAAAATTTAAAAGGCAAAACGGTTAAGTTGATAGCTGTAGGTACAGATGGAGATTTACCCGATGGATTTACCACCCCATTTATACGTACTGCCACTTATTTGGAAATGGATTTTAAAGGATACCAATATTTTAAGAGTGATGACTTGATTACTGACGATGAACTCACTGAAATTCGAAAATCTTTTTTTAGTTTTATATCAGAATAGTTCACCTACAATAAAACAACTTATAATAATTTTAAAGCAAGAAACATGAATGTAGCAGACGTTTTTAAAAACAATGAAACATGGATATCCGATAAATTGTCGTTAAATCCAGATTATTTTACAGAGTTAGCAAAAGGACAAACGCCTGAATTTTTATATATCGGTTGCTCTGATAGCCGCGTAACTGCCGAAGATTTAATGGGTATTAAACCTGGAGAAGCTTTTGTACACCGTAACGTAGCCAATTTAGTTAACAATGTCGATCTAAATGTAATGACTGTTCTAAATTATTCGGTACGGCATTTAAAGGTAAACCATGTGGTAGTTTGCGGTCACTATAATTGTGGCGGCGTAAAAGCGGCTATGCAACCGGCAGATATGGGTATCTTAAACCCTTGGTTAAGAAATATCCGCGATGTCTATCGCCTTCACAGAGATGAATTAAATGCTATTGAGGATGAAGGAAAACGTTACGACAGATTGGTTGAATTAAACGTTCAGGAGCAATGTGTAAACTTGCTTAAAACCGCAGCTGTTCAGGAAGCCATTACCGAACGTGGATTAACTGTTCACGGTTGGGTTTTCGACATCCGTACCGGTAAATTAGTTGATTTAAAAATCGATTTCGAAGAAATTTTAAAGGATATCAAAGAGATTTATAATCTTTATTAGGAGGGAGTTCTGAGTCATCAGTCCTTAATCTTTAGTCGGAAGTCCGCAGATTGTCACTCAGCACTCGATTCAAAAGTATAAAACAAAAAAGACCGATGTATGAAGCTTGGAAAATTTATCCTTCCAATTTCATGCATCGGTCTTTTCTTACTTGGACTCCAGACTCGGGACTAGAGACTCCGGACTAAGGACTACTAACGTCCCATCCAACCGCCATCAACGGTTAAAATTGTACCGTGTACGTAATCGCTAGCGCTAGAAGCTAAGAATAAGGTTGGACCTTTAAAATCTTCAGGCGTTCCCCATCTTCCGGCAGGAATACGAGACAAAATTGAAGTGCTCCTATCCTGGTCTTCTCTTAACGCCGTAGTATTATCGGTTGCGATATAACCAGGTGCTATCGCATTCACATTTACGCCTTTCGATGCCCACTCGTTAGCAAAAGCTTTGGTTAATGAACCAATCGCTCCTTTACTTGCAGCATAGCCCGGTACGGTAATTCCGCCCTGAAAAGTAAGCAAAGATGCGGTGAAAATAACTTTCCCACTGCCTCTGGCAATCATATCGCGACCAATTTCTCTGGTTAGAATAAAAGGAGCAGTTTGATTAACTGCAATTACCTCATCCCACATATCATCAGGATGTTCTGCAATTGGCTTACGTAAAATGGTCCCTGCATTGTTGACTAAAATATCAATCACCGGATGGTCTGCTTTAACTTTCGCTGTAAACTCCAATGTGCTTTCGCGGTTTCCAAAATCGCATTGATAGGCATAAAATTTTCTGCCTAAAGCGGTTACTTCTTTTTCTACTGCGCTTCCTTCAAGTTCAAGACTTGCAGAAACGCCAATAATATCTGCACCAGCTTCTGCCAGAGCTAAAGCCATAGCTTTACCAATTCCTCTTTTGCAACCGGTTACTAATGCAGTTTTACCTGCTAAATCAAATATGTTTGACATTTTTATATTGTTATTTTTATAATCCGTCATTGCGATCCCGATTCTTCATCGGGAGAAGCAATCTCATTCGTAATTATTTATCAAATGAGATTACTTCGTACCTCGCCTGCTTGCCGCAGGCAGGCAACGACGTTCACTTCATTTCTCTTTGACTACGTTAAATAAAAAGCTCCTACTTCAACTCGGTAATGGCACAATGATCCATATCGCCATAATCTAGATTTTCACCAGCCATACCCCAAATGAAAGTATAATTGCTTGTACCTGCACCCGAATGGATAGACCAGTTTGGAGAAATCACGGCCTGATCATTTTGCATCCAGATATGGCGGGTTTCTTGTGGCTGCCCCATAAAATGGCAAACACTTTGCCCCTGCGGAACTTCGAAATAAAAATAAGCTTCCATTCTCCTATCGTGTGTGTGTGCTGGCATCGTATTCCAAACACTACCCGATTTCAGCTCCGTCATTCCCATTTGCAACTGGCAAGTAGGCAACACGCTATTCACTAAAAGTTTGTTGATAACTCTATGATTGGCCGTTTCAGGTGTACCCAACTCCACAATTTCCGCATCAGCTTTGCTTACTTTTTTTGTAGGATATTTGTGGTGCGCTGGAGCAGAATTTAAATATAATTTTGCGGGTTGAGCGGCATCAGCCGATTCGAAAGTTACCTCTTTAGTTTCCTTACCAATATATAAAGCCTCTTTATATTCCAGTTCAAAGGTTTCACCATCTGCAGTAACAATGGCTTTTCCACCAACATTAATCATCCCTAACTCTCTCCTCTCCAGGAAATAATTAGCTTTTAAATCATCGGGATTTGGGAGCGCCAATTTTCCGGTTACCGGCATTGCACCGCCAACTATATACCTGTCAAAATGAGATAAAGTTAAATTAATTTGGTTAGCCTCAAACACGTTTTCGATTAAAAAATTTTCACGCAAAGATGCGGTATCCATTTGTTTAACTTCCTTTGGACTTTGAGCGTAACGGCTTTCGAATTTGTTCATTGGTTAAAATTTGAGATAAGATTTAGAATCGAAAATCAATTCCTTTTTCGCAAATATATTTATACGATGTTTAAAAATGTAACGAAAGCTAAACTTTATTAAGCATGAGAGGAATACAAAAGCTAAATATGCTAGCCAAACCTACCAGCGTTTTACAAATACCACTTTTTATATCTAGCCAAAGCCTCTAAATAATAGTAATCAGCATAAACTAATGGCACATCTATTTCGCTGTTTAAAGGATAAGCGCCAGTACTGTGCATCAGCAAAAAGCCCCCGTTTTCGCCAAGTTTGGCTCTGTAAGCATTACTCGCCAACGAATAAATCATGGTTTCTGCAGCAGATTTAAATTCAGTTTTTTCTTTATCGGCTGTAAACTGTGCAAGTTCCAACAACGCCGAAGCCATAATTGCTCCAGCAGAAGCATCACGTTTTGCAAAAGGAACTCCTTGAGCATCAAAATCCCAAAAAGGAATTTTATCTGCTGGCAAATTAGGATGATTTAAAATAAAATGGGCAATTCCCTTGGCTTGTTTCAAATAGTCTTCATCCTTTGTAAACCGGTACATCATGGTGTAACCGTATAAAGCCCATGCTTGCCCGCGGCTCCAGGCAGAACAATCTGCAGCCCCTTGCCAGGTTGCTTTTCTTTTTACCACGCCGGTTTCCGGATTATAATCAATCACATGAAACGAACTGAAATCCGGGCGAAAGTGATTTTTTAAAGTTGTATTGGAATGGATGATCGCAATTTCCTTAAATTTTTTATTTCCGCCATTATCCGTTGTCCAATTTAACATCTCGAGGTTCATCATGTTATCAATAATTACCGGATAATTCCAATATTTACCTTTATTCCAAGATTGGATCGCCTTTACATTATCATGATAACGGGTAGAAAGCGATTCTGCAGAACGTTGAATAATGGCTTTATATTCAGGCTTCCCCGTCAGGCGATAAGCATTTCCAAAGCTACAATACATCATAAAACCCAAATCATGATTACCCGTAAAGGTTTGATTCGCCTCGATGACTTTTAAAGCATCTTCAGCTTCTTTTTTGATGCTTTCGTTTTTGGTCTGCTCATAAATGTACCACAGGCTACCCGAGTAAAACCCACTGCACCACCATTGAATATCATAATTAACATGTTTTCCATTTTGATAGGTTTGCGGCGTTTTACCGGCAGGAATGCCTTTTGCTAAAAATTTATATTGATCGGCAGCAAAATTAAATTCATCACTAATAAGCTGAGCCATTGGCTTTCGCACATTGTTTTGTGCAAAGGAAACTGAATTCAAAAGAACTAGGAATGCGATTATTAAACTATTTTTATTCATGAGTTTAGCTGTGTTTTTAATTTGAAATATTGTATTTGATGGTTGATCCTGCCAGTGCACCAACCGGAAGATTACAGGTTATTATTTTATTGCTTTTTAATTTAGGGGTTTTTATTTCGATCTGAACTTTTGAATTTTCTTGTGTAGGGTCTGCAATAAAAATAAGCGGGTTGATGGCGTTCAAATCGTTGATCTGAATAATGCATGGCTTATCTACTTTTACTGCTATACCATCATAACTAAACTTCCCTGGTTGATAAAAAACGACTTGCAATATGCTCAATCTACTATGCACTACCGCTTGGATAGCTTTTGTGTTTTTGATGATTTTGATTGCATCAAGAGGATATTTTTGCACAGCAGCAGCTCCAATATTAGGAACTACGACGTAGGCATAACTCGCATCATGAGGTTGTACGCCATGGTTAAACCAGCTTTTAAAAACCTTCCCCGAAACTTCCTTTTTATTTTGAAACTGATTAATGCGATACCAATTTCCGACCTGGGTTTGTTGGGTAACTTTTACATCTCCACCTGCAGGAAAAAAATAGCAAATACTATCATGAAGCAAAAAACTTTTATCTTCAATAACCTTTCCCCGCAGCCATGATTGATTAATAGTTGTTGTAATGACTTGTGAAGAAGCACTGTTAATCTCGGCGCCGAGGCAAACAACTTCTTTATCGAAAAAAAACCAGGCTTTTTTTGCCTGAACACTATCATAGTCCAGGTCGTAAGCTGAAACGCCATAAACTCCATCGCTTACCCCGCCTACAAATTTGGTTGTTCCGGGAATTCCCCATTCTTTTTTGACGGTTGCTCCATTATCGCCAGTGTAATCTCTGCTTGTGGTTCCTGGAATTTTATCCCACTCCCATAGCGGCATAATGTTGGCATATTCTGATCCGCTTCGCTGAATATTGGTTGCGCCATCCGACAAAAATTTACCAAGCACATTTTCATTGTTTCCTCGTTCGGTGCGTAAGGTTCTCAAAGAAGCAGTTTGTACGCTAAAAGTATATTGAGGCCGAACCTGCAGTGTGTAACCACCTTTCCAATAAACCGTATTCGACGGCTCGATCTGATAATTTGCGGGTTTTTGATGTGATGTTCTCCATGCTGAAGCTTCCCAATAGGCAGAATTTCCCCTGTCGAACATTTTTATTTTATTCACCATTCCAGATACATGAGCATTTAACGAATCCTGCCGACTAATCCCTCTTCCTCTCACATTAAAATCGTAAAACGAGCCTCGAATAGTTTTCAAAAAAGTATCCTTTAGGTAACTGACCAAAATATCGAGTTGGGTTTTTGGTAAAGCGTATTCCGTATCCCTTAAATAATAAGCTGCGTTTACCGAATTACCGGCAAATACCCGTCCGTAACTTGCGATGGCCTGCTGCTTACCATGCTGATAATAACTTCCATCTACCTGAACACCTTCTTTACCATCTTCAACCGCAATGGGTTCAAAAATATATTTTGCAGCCGAATCCAAAGTGTTTTTATTTTGTGTTAAACAAGCACGGTACAAATAATGCAAAGCTTCATCTGATGTATTGGCTCCATCGCCAACTTTTAGTTTGCGAACCATCCTTTGAATTAAAGCTTTCTCCAGCTCAACTCGCAGCTGAGTTTTGGCATTGCGCATTAAAATTAAGGTTTGACCAATAGCCTGCGGATAAAAAATATCATTGTACCACCAGTTTTTATTTTTCGGATTTCTATCCAGCCAATTTTGAAGCGATTTGGTTATTGCACCATAAATTTCCTGGTTTCCATAAAATTTATTGGCCGGACGGATATAAGCCGTAGCCATTTCTTTAATTCTTTTCAAAGGATCATACTGTGCATCGGCATAATTGATATCTGTCCAGCTTCCATCGGCTTTCAATTTTGTCAGATCCTTTGTAATCCTTTTTGCTAGAAAGACATCATTAATACCGGTCTGTAAATCTGCGCTGATGCGCTTTTCTATAGTTAAAAAGGGTTCTTTCTGCGCAAAAGCTGATACACAGATCATCAATAAAAAAATGAGGAAAAGCTTTTGCTTTAGCCAAAGCAAATTAACCGGTAATAAGCAAGGGATCATTTTGTTCATAAGTGTGGGATATAGCTCTTCCGGTTACAAAATAACTTTAACATTAAATTCTTTCAGCACCATTTGGCTGTCGTTTGGTGTAGTATTATAACTTGCAAACGTAATTTTGTACCTGCCAGCAGCCGCGTATTTATAAGCGTAGGCAGACAATGCCGAAGCAGTAATATTTTTTACAGTTGCCGTTGGAATATCTGGAGCAATTCTTCCGACAAAGATTGGTTTACTGATGATCCAGCTGGTATTGGATGGAGCAGTAGCCGCACCACCAACAATAGTTAATGCCGTAGTTGTAGCCACCCACCTCGAGCTGGCAGGCGACCAAACATTTCCGAATCTAGTCCAAAAAGCATTATCTGCCGCCAATGAACTTAAATTGTAAGTATAATCGATAAGCACATTATTAACCAGAAAATTGGTAATGGTCCATGTTCTCTGTGTTGATCCGGTAAGGCCCGTATATTTAAAGGCGATGAATAAACTATCGTTGGCATCACTAACCAAATCGGACAGATTTACCTGCCCTGTGTTAACCGCTGTTGCATTCGTTGCGATGGGTGTTCTTGCTGTGATATTTGTCCAGGCTGCATTTACCACACTCGCCGAATCTTTGGCTGGAAGTTTATTGGTAGCCAAAACCTGTAGCGTATTATTTTGAGCACCAAATTGCGCTGTACTGGTAAAAGATAAGGTTGGTGTTCCAAATGCGGATGAACGGGTTTTAAATTCATATTTATTCCCTGGCGTTCCTGCCCAGAAAACAACATTATCTGCATAACCACCAAAGTTGAATTTACAGATATCGCCCAGTTTAAAAACCAGCGTATCGCCAATTGTCGAACGGGCATTTGTTAAAGCAATATCAACCGTTGGTACATCAGTGGTCAGATCTTTTTTGCAAGCTAAAAGACAAGTGCAGGCAATTAAGATAAAATAGAATGAATTTTTCATTTCCTAATAATTTTAGTGATTAATAGCCTGGGTTTTGTTTCAGTGCTTTATTCAGATTTAGCTCGTATGTTGGTTTTGGCATCAGGCTATATCGAGGCGTTACGGTAATCAAACCCTGGTATCCGTTGATATTTCCATTGCCTGCAGTTACTCCATTGGCGGCCGCATAATTCCCGAAAGCCTGTAAATCGCCGGCGAAATTGCCCCATCTTACTAGGTCGTACTTTCTGGAGGCTTCAAAACACATTTCACGCATGCGTTCATCACGAAGTGCCAACTGGAAATCTGCTTTATTTAAACCCGGAGTTAGCAAATGTTCTGATCCGTTAGTAATGGTTGCTGTAGCAGTTGCCGTTACCCCTGTAGTTGGTGCCGCGATAGTAACGGTGGGTACTGCAGTAAAATAAGGTCCGGCAGTTGTTAAGTTTCCGCGGCCCGTTAATTTAATTCCTGTTACCACACCAGCGGTTGAAACCACTGCTGTAGCAGTTGCGCCAGCCCCGCCACCGCCACTAATGGTAACCACCGGTGGATTAGCTGCTGAATAACCTGAACCACCATTAACTACCGTGATATTTTTAACAATATTGCCGTACATGGTTCCATAACCGCGTCTGCGCACTTGATTGATAGCATCGTAAGCAGCGGCGTTTGGTCCGTTCACCTGGTTTTCAGCCTCTGCTTTGATTAACAGCACATCTGCATATCTAATTACCGGCCAATTGGCATTGTAAGTTCCGGTATTACGCATTTCTGCTGGTGCATATTCTCTTCTAAATTTGCCTGTATTCATTTGCCAGGGCGCTGAGCGATCTGTTTTTATCCTCGTTCCAGCTGATGCGTTGGTTGTCCAGATATAATCCGGGCAATTCCAGTCTCTCCTGGTATCAAGCGAAGCTTTATTAACCAATGTGCTGCTAGGTTCAACTTCATAGCTATCAAATAATTTCTTGGTTATTCTTACCCAACCAGCTGCTGAATATGAATTTTGTTCAAAAGTTCCATTTATCAACAAAATAGCTGAAATGATACCGTTGAAATTACCGATATCGTTACCTGTTTTATTGGTCACTCCGGCAGCGGCTCCTGCAGAACCCCACTCTAATATATCTTCTTTTAAATCGTACCTATCCTGAAAAAGATTGATAAAAACTTGTTTATAATCTGGATTCAAAGCGTGCTGACCCGAAGCAATAACCTTATCGGCATAAGTAATGGCATCTGCATACTTACTGGTATCGTTAACCGGATAACCTGCCCAATACAAGTAAACTCTAGCCAACATGGCTTGTACTGCCGTAATGGTAACCTGATCATTGTAACCTAAACTAGCTGCGGTGCGACCCTGTAATAAAGTTTCTGCTTCTTTTAAATCGGCAACAATCTGGGTGTAAATGGCCGGTTGAGACGCCGCCGGAATGTTAACTTCAGAGATACCTGGCTGATGCAACACCAACGGAACTTCGCCGAATTGAATGGTTAGCAAAAAGTAGTTGTAAGCTCTCAAAAACAGTGCTTGTCCCTTGATATAACCACGCTGCCTTTCATCCATGCTGGGTTTAGTAATGTTATCAATTAAAACATTCGCATTATTGATGGCGATATAAGGATATTGCCAGCAATCCTGAACGTAAGAGTGCCCGGCGTCATAAGTGTAATACAATCCACGGGTTTCATTACTGGTCGCCCGATCGGGCAACATTTCGTCAGTTGTACTTACAAAGTTAAAGTGATGTACCTGGCCGTACATTCGCTCCAACATCATGGTGCTATAAACTCCATTTAAAGCGACCTGAAGCTGATCGGCAGTGCTGTAGAAATTTACGGGCGAATAGAAATCCGTTGGTTCGGTATCAAGAAATTTTTTGCATGATGACGATAATCCCATCACGAATAAAAAAGCCAAAATATATTTATGTTTCATTGTCTTATTTTTAATGATGATTAAAATGTTGCGTTTAAACCAAATGTTACGGTAAATGATTGCGGGTAAGTACCATAATCAAAACCTGGTGTTAAGTTACCCGGACGGGCAGAAGCTTCGGGATCGAGACCTGAATAATTGGTAAAAGTGAGTAGATTCTGCGCTGAAGCATTTAATCGTAATCTAGACATGCCAATGCTTTTTACCAGTTTATTGCTGAAGTTATACCCAAGCTGAACGGTTTTTAATCTCAAATACGAACCATCCTCCACAACTCTTGATGAATAGTTTGGGTTAACAAAGCGCCCTGCTTTATAAAGTTCGTTACTTGGGTTGGTGGGCGTCCAACGGTTCTCGTAAGTTGCGTATTGGTTAAGGGTGAAATTTCTTACAATTCCGCCTTCAAAAACATAACGGTTGGCGTTGATGATATTATTGCCATAACTCCACTGCAGGAAAACACCCAGATCCCAGTTTTTATAGCTGAAGTTATTGCTAAAACCCCCTGTATGGATTGGTAATCCCCTACCGATGATGGTATAATCATTTGCGTTAATGGTTAAATCGCCATTTAAATCTTTGTACTTAATATCTCCAGGTTGAACTGCTGCACCATTATTCGGGATATTTGGTTTGAGTGAATAAGTGCCGTTTGGCATCCTATCAAAATCGCTGTACTGGTAAATGCCATCGAAAATTAAACCATACATCTCTCCTACCGAGCGACCTTTTACCGAAATGTATGGTGATAAACCTCTAAAACTGGTATCGAAGAAAGTTCCTGAACCAGAAAGCAATGAATTCTGCCCTTCTGTTAATTCGAGGATTTTATTTTTGTTGAAACTGATGTTGAAACTGCTGCTCCAACGGAAGTCCTTGGTCACGATATTTGTACTGTTCAACGTAATTTCCAATCCCCTGTTCTCTAAACTTCCAATATTTTTGAAACCCGTTCCACTTTGCACGCCATTTGCGAAAGGCAGATTTGCATTTAACAATAAATCGTTGGTGGTGCGTTTGTAAACATCAAGCGTTAAACCCAAACGATTTTTAAGAAAGCTAAGGTCTAAACCGATATTCGTTTGCACATTGGTTTCCCATTTTAGATCGTAGTTTCCGGCAGCGGTGATTACCGAACCTATGGCTACAGGCTTGCCGTTAAAAGAGTACCAATATTGGGTATTGGCTAAATTTAATTGAGGCAAATAGGCAAAGTCGCTTACTCTGTTATTTCCTGATTCGCCATAACCAATACGGAGCTTAGCATCCGACAGCCATTTCTGATCTTTTAAAAAGTTCTCCTGACTAAATCTCCAGCCTATACTTGCTGATGGAAAATAACCCCAACGGTTAGCTGGCGAAAATTTCGAAGATCCATCAGCCCTGAAACTTGCTGTAACCAGGTATTTACCTTTAAAATCATAATTTAACCGACCTAAAAAAGACATTAGTGTCCAACGAGAACTGTTTACAGAAATCACCGTATTTGCTGCTGGAACAAGATCAAGGGCATCGAGTCCTAAACTTTCGTTGGCTACCTGCGTAGCATAAATAGATCGATATGAACTTTTATTTCTTTGTGCGGAATAACCCGCCAATACCGTTAAGTTATGATCTTTATTGAAGGTATTTTTATAAGTTAAGGTATTATCAATTAACCAATTAAATACCGGACTACTGGCAATAGTACCATTTGGCCCAGATGAATTCCATTTACTGCCCGATTGCGTTTGGGAATTATTGAAAATATTGGTCTCATTCACGTTATTGTTTATCCCTCCGGCTACTCTTAATTTTAATTTTGGCGTAAAAGCATATTCTGCATAACCATTGGCTGCAAGGTTGGTTGTTTTGTATTTTGTTTGTTGGTTTGATAAACTGATCAATGGATTTACCCGGTAATCCTGCGCCGAATTACCTTCATTTGCCGGATCGTACAAACCGCCTAACAAATCAGAGTTGGCGTCCTTTCCAGATAAAGCATTGGTTGGGCGATATCCCCAAACCGAATATAATAACACGGATGAAGCATAAAAATTGGTGGCAGAAATTGGCGTACCGAAGCTTTCGCTGTAAGCGTAATTGACATTGATACCTGCTTTAAGCTTGTCGTTTACCTGCTGATCCAATACAAATCTTCCCTGATAACGCTTGAATCCGCTATAGATAATAATTCCCTTCTGGTCGTTAAAATTCCCGGAAATAGAGTAAGTGGTTTTATCGTTTCCGCCACGTAAAGCAATATCGTGATTTTGGTTTTGCCCGGTTTGATAAACATAATCCTGCATATCCAATCCCTGCACATTTCTATAATCGTTTAGCGTTGTTCCACCTTTAAGGTAAGTAGAATCTGCTACAGCCTGATCAAGATCGCGAAGGTATTTCACATATTCATAAGGCCCCATTACCGGGATTTTTTCTGGTGCCTTTTGCAAACCATAATAAGCATTATAGCTAAGTTGAGGTTTGCCAGCTTTTCCTTTTTTAGTAGTAATCAGTATCACACCATTCGATCCACGGGCACCATAAATAGCTGTTGCGGAAGCATCTTTCAAAACATCAATGCTTTCAATATCTGATGGATTGATGGAATTTGAGTTCGCGTTTTCAGAGGGAAAACCATCGATTACATAAAGCGGAGAATTATCCTGAGAAATTGATCCCGCACCGCGAATCACAATATTTGCTGTAGCGCCAGGCTGACCATCACTGGTGGAAACCTGAACCCCAGCAACACGACCTGCTAAAGCCTGATCGAATGATTTTACTGGTGCCTGTTCCAAATCCTTCATGTTTACCGAACCAATTGCCCCGGTTAAATCGGCACGTTTGGTAGTTCCATAACCTACTACCACCACATCGCTTAAACCCGTGACTGCTGATTTCAAGGAAACATTAAGGGTGGTTCTGTTGCCAACCGTGATGGTTTGCGAGGCATAACCAACATAGTTAAACGCCAGCTGATCAGTACTTAAAACCTGAATTTTGAACCTTCCGTTTCCGTCAGTTTGCGTGCTGGTTTTAGTGCCCTTCACCGAAATGGAAACACCCGGAACAGTTTGATTGGTTTCATCTGTAACCACACCGACAATGCTTTTGCTTTGTGCAAAAACGGTTGAAGTGCCCGTTAAAAAAATCGCAATGACTAACAATAGTGTTGAATAATGAGGCAAACGCTTCCGCATGATCTCCTTACCCTGATTGTAGAGTTTATTCATAATTAATAGTTTATATTGGTTATTTCTTGCTTTCGCACAAGCCAGTTAAGATTGCGCTTCTTGCTTGAACAAACATAAGCGGAAAGCCATTTTGAGGAGGGATAATTTTCTAAATAAATAGGGTGAATTTTCTAAAAATTTGGCAGAAATGCTTTTAAACCATACTTTTAAGGGATCACAACCAAATTCACCAATTATTCCTTATGTTTTCGAATTCCTTTAAAAACTTGCTATTGGCAATCTTATTTTTTGGAATTACTTTTTCTGCAAAAACACAACAACCTATTTTATTTGATCATCTGGGAGTAGAGAAAGGATTATCGCAAACTTCAGTACTCTCTATTAGCCAGGATAAAAATGGGTTTATGTGGTTTGGTACACGTTACGGCCTAAACCGCTACGATGGTCATCATATTAAAATTTATCAATACGCTGAAAGCGATAGCAATTCGCTATCCAACAATTATGTAACCTCTATATTCTCCGATTCAAAAAAAAGGCTTTGGATTGGAACCAGTGTAGGCTTAAATCTTTACGATGAAAGAAATGATGCCTTTAAAAGAATTGCAAGCCAGCCGAAAACAGCAAGAGGTTTAAGCAGTCATGTTATTAATTGCCTTACTGAAGATAGCAAAGGGAATATTTGGATCGGAACATTAAATGGATTGAACCTGTTAAAAAATGGTAAACTATCCGCTGTTACAAAGTTCTTCAACACTAAGAATGGCGATGGTCTTTTCCATAATATACGGTCAGTGAAGGAAGATCATCAAGGAAATATTTGGGTAGGCAGTTCAAATGGTCTGCTTAAAATGGTGCTGATAAACGGCGAATATCAAACTACTGTTTTCAGAAACAATGGAAACCCCGGAGATATCAGTGCGAATTACATTTCAAACATCACCGAAGATAAAAACCATAGAATTTGGGTCAGCACACAAAGCAACGGACTAAATTTATTTGATCCTGTAAGCCAAAAGTTTAAACGTTTCGAATTTTCAGCTACCAATAAAAATATAATCGTAAGCAATACCATTCGGAATATGGTAGTTGACGATGCAGGCAAGTTGTGGATTGGAACACTGAATGGGATTAGCATTATGGACACCCAAAACTTCAGCTTCCAAAATTGGCAATTCGATCCTGACAATAAAAAAAGTTTAAATCAGAACTCTGTCCACAAATTATATAAAGACAATAATGGATCGATCTGGGTGGGTACTTATTTTGGTGGAGTCAACATTAATTATCCCTACAGCACAGCGTTTACCGTTCACGATAGAAGCCGAAGTAAATCAAGCATCAACAACAATGTAATTAGCGGGTTTGCGGAAGACCAAAACAAAAATTTATGGATTGGTACTGAGGGCGGTGGGATAAGTTTATATAACAAATCGACTCAAACATTTAAAGCCTATCAAAATACTGGCGGTTCAAATGCCCTAAAATCAAATTTGGTTAAAACAGTTTTGTTCGCCAGCGAGGGAAAATTATGGGTTGGTACGCATTCTGGAGGCCTAAATGTTTATGACCCCAAAACTGACCGCTTTAAAAGCTTCAATTTCAGCAATCAAAATGAAGACGTACCCGATGAAATCAGTGCCATTGTTGAAACCAAGTCCCATCGTTTAATTGTGGCTACACAACGCAATGGCATCAAAATCTCCAATCCAGATAAAACCGAATTCAAAGACCTGAGGCTACCTGCTTCTGTTCCCTCCTCGGCGAAAGTAAAAGCTTTAATGGTTAACGATTCTAAAATCTATTTTGGTACAACAAATGGTTTTTTCATTTATGATGAAGATACGGATAGATTTTACACCGTTCTTGATCATCAGTTAAATAAACCGCTCAATTATTATGTAAACTGCATATCAAAAACCAAAGCGAATGAAATTTTTCTTGGCACTTACAACAGTGGATTATTGTTGTACGATCAGAACAAAAATTCTATCAAGGCTTATACCACCAGAAATGGTTTGCCTCACGATAACGTTTTGGGCATGATAGAGGATGACAAGGGAAACCTTTGGATTAGCACAGCCAATGGACTTTCCATGTTCGACCGCTTGAAAAAGACTTTTAAAAATTATACGGTGGCCGATGGTTTACCAGGCAATGAATTTAATGCAAATGCTTTTTTTAAAAGCAGCAGTGGCGAACTGTTTTTTGGAGGATACAACGGTTTTATCAGCTTCTTTCCTGATCATATTCAGAGCAATGATAAAGCATCCAAAGTGATTATCACCGAATTGAAACTTCAGAATAAAACGGTTAAAATTAATGGTAACGATGGCTTGCTTGATGAAAACATCAGTTTGAAAGATAAACTGATTTTTGAAAGTGATCAGAATACATTTAGCTTAAGCTTTGCGCTTTTGAATTTCATCAAACCAGAAAAAAACAGATATGCCTATAAGTTAGATGGCTTCGAAAAAAGCTGGAACGAGGTAAGTATGCCAACAGCAACCTACACCAATCTGCCTGCTGGAAGCTATACTTTTCTGGTTAAAGGCATTAATAACGATGGTGTTTTAAGCGCCAACACCGGAAAAATAAAAATCATCGTAAATCCTCCGTTTTACAGAGCCTGGTGGGCATATTTATTTTATTTCTGCATAATTGCGGCCGTGCTGTTTGTGATTGCCCGCTATGTTTTGATCAGGGCACTGCTCAAAAAAGAGAAGGAAGTGAATGAACACAAGCTAGAATTTTTCACCAATATTTCACACGAAATCCGAACTCCATTAACGTTAATTGTTGGGCCATTGGAGCAATTGATTGAGAATGCAAAAGATAACCCCACATTAAACCGCGATTTACAACCGATTAAAAATAATGCCGATCGTTTGATGAATCTGGTAACCGAACTGCTCGATTTTAGGAAGGCTGAAAGTGGTAAAATAGCACTTCATGTGAGTCCCGGAGATTTCGTAAAGTTTTGTAAGGAGATTTTTATGGCCTTTCAAAATATGGCATTATCAAAAGAAATCGACTACACTTTTCAAGTGGCAAGCCCTCAGATAGAACTTTATTTTGATAAAGTACAAATGGAAAAGGTATTGTTCAACTTACTTTCGAATGCTTTTAAGTTTACGCCAAATGGTGGAAAAATCAGTTTGGAGATCTCTGAGGAAAATAAGCTGGTTACCCTTAAAATTTGTGATAATGGAAAGGGAATTCCTATGGAAAATCAAGCCAATTTATTCAACAATTTTTACCAGGCAAATGCCAATACCACCATTGGCACTGGTTTGGGCTTATCTTTTTCAAAAAGCATTGTAGAACTGCACCATGGTAAAATTTCATTTCAAAGTTCGTCGGCAAATGGTAGTCAAAATGGCCAAACCTGTTTTAGTGTAAAACTGAAAACGGGAAAAGTGCATTTTAATTCTTCGGATTTTATTACAGATTATGTGTATTACGATGACGCCATAAATTACAATCTACAAGAAACGTTTGAACCTCAACCCGAAGAAACGACACCAGCCCCTCAGGATAAAAAAAGATATACTATTTTGCTGGTGGAAGACAATGCAGAGGTACGGAGCTTCATTAAAAATGCTCTTTCTACTGAGTATAACATTAAGGAAAGTGATAATGGAATGGAAGGATTGGAAAGCGCTATTGACCTTATTCCCGACCTGATTATTAGTGACGTGATGATGCCCGTTATGGACGGGTTGGAGCTGTGTCGCAAAATCAAAACCGACGAGAGAACCAGCCATATCCCTGTTATTTTATTAACCGCCAGATCAGCTTATGTTCATCAAATTAATGGTTTTGAAAATGGTGCAGATGCCTATATCATGAAACCTTTTAATTTAAAAATGCTGGAACTGAATATCAAAAACACATTAATAGCAAGGGAAACCATCAAGCATAAGTTCGCACAGGTAATTACGCTTGAACCCAGTAATCTGGTCATCAATAAAACTGAAGAAGGTTTCTTAACGAAGATTATGCATATCATAGAAAATCATATCTCCGACCCCCAGTTTGATGTACCCACCTTATCGGCAGAGATTGGCATGAGCCAGCCCATATTGTACAAAAAAATCAGGGCACTTACCGACCTTTCGGTAAACGACTTCATTAAATCTTTAAGGATAAAAAGAGCCGCACAATTATTGAAACAAAACGCTGGTAATATCGCTGAGGTTGCTTACGCTGTAGGTTTTAATGATCGAAAATACTTTAGTTTGGAGTTTAAGAAACATTTTGGTAAAACGCCAAGCGAATTTATACAGGAAGAAAAAGCCATTTAAGTTGAAACCACCTGTTAAGCAATATTTTCTAGATACCTTAAAACCTCTTCTTTCTTCCTGCTTGAAACCAGGATATTTTCCTTGTTTTCCATTTGCAAATAACCTTCCCGATAGTATTTTTTAACGTATTTAAAATTAACCAGATACGATTGATGACATCTTAAGAAACCGAATGGCGTAAGTAAACCTTCATATTCTTTCAGGCCTTTTGATACTACAATTTCACGCCCGTCATTTAGAAAAAAACTGGTATAACCTTTATCGCTTTTGCAAAACATGATGTTTTCTATCGCTACCACTTCAATATATTCGACACTTTTTAAAGCAATACGCTTGCTTGCCCCTACACCTTGTGCCAAATAATGGTCTTTAGCAATGGCCAATTGTTGCTGACCGAAACTTTCATGCTCCCGGTGGTGATAACATTTGTTTAAAGTGGTGGTCAGTGATACCTCATCAATAGGCTTAAGCAAATAACCAAAAGCGCCCAAATTTAGGGCCTGAATAGCATATTGATCGTAAGCGGTGAGAAAAACTACCTGAAAATCGTTGATTCCAATGGTGTGAAAAAGGTTGAAACTGTCACCATCCTTTAAGCGGATATCAGCTAAAATAATATCTGGCTTTAATTCAGGAATTTCCTTTTCGGACACTGCTATTTCAGCAGCAAAGCCAACTACCTCTAAATAATCTATCTTTTTAACAATTTGCAAAATATGTTGCAAAATGCGGATTTCATCTTCCAAAATATAAAGTTTCATATCAATCTTTTTAATCGTTAATAACTGGTATTGTAATTTCGACGCTAACCCCCCTCCAACCATGTGCTTTTTTGTCTTTTACTTCAAATTCTGCATGCTGGTTATTTGATTTAAACAGTAATTCAAACCGTTCTTTTAATATAATTTGGGCCAAGGATTGTTTTTTCGGCGTATTTGCTGGCTTTTCTACCAATCCACTACCGTTATCATCCACCTCAATCAACAACAAATCACCCTTTAATTTAAAAGAAATCAGGAGCAAACCTTTGTAGGCAATATTTCGGAAACCATGCTCAATTGCATTTTCTACGAAAGGTTGGATCAGCATGGGTGGAATGAGTGTTTCGTTTACATTGAGTTGCTGATCTACATCAATTTGATAATCGAACACGCCTGCATAGCGCATTTGCTGCAGCTGGATGTAATTGTTTAATGAAGTTACCTCCTCGGCTATTTCAATAAAATCTTTTCTGTTTTGTTCTAAAATGCCGCGGAGCAGGCCCGAGAATGATTTAAGATAGCGTACCGATTCATCAATATGTCCTGATGCTACAATACTTTGCAAATTGGCAATGGCATTGAAAATAAAGTGCGGATTTAACTGGGCTTGAAGCATTTTTTGCTCCATGTTAAGGCGTTGATTTTCTGATTTCAATAAATTATTTTTCGATTTCAAACGCTGCTGGCGATAGATGATAACGAAGAAAGAAATTACCCCGATAAAAATAAGTACGAGTAAAAACATCGATGAACGTTGTTGCTTAATAATCGTTTCATTCAGTTTATTTCGCCCTTTTAATTCTGCAATATTCCGATCTTTTTTTTCCGTTTCGTACTGCTCATGCATTTCTGCAACCTTAACCGATTCGATGGCTTCATTATTTTTAAGTTCAATTCTGTGCGATGCTTGCGCCGCTTCCAATGCTTTGGCATATTCCCCCTTTGATTTATACGCATCAATCAGCCCATTGTAATAAACGCTTTTTTGCTTTCCAGATAAATCATTTTTTTCGAATGCAATACCTTCTTTATAATACTTGATAGCAGAATCGGGTTGATTGTTCCTGGTAAAACTCGTGGCCAAATTGTTAAAAGCAATATCGTTGAGGTTATCGGTTCTCTTCAGATAGTTAAAATATCGTTTACTAGAAGCCACAGCTTTTGCCGAAAGGCCTTGCTGACTATAAATCTGCGCCTCGTTATCATAAGTGCGGGCCAAAGCTAAGCTATCGCCAATTTGCCTGGCCAATATTCGAGCCTGGTTGTTGTAAAACTCCATTTTTTTGAAGTTCGCCAACCGGGAAGCCAATAGAAAAGAGATATCAAAATAGCGCTGTTTAACTGCTGGATGAGATTTAAACGGATGATTATTAAAGTAAACAGCTGCATATTCCAACGATTTTTTTGCGTTCTGATTTTGGAAGTAAGCCTGTGCCAGCAAATCGTAAAAACGATAAGTTAGTCGGCTATTTGCACCTTCTGCTAATTTCATGGCAGCAAATATTTTGCTTGTCAACGCAGACTCAACCATGGAGCCATTACCCATGTTTTGTGCCAGAATTCCATAGGTTTTTAAAAGCGCTAATTCATCATTCGGTTTGTTAGATTTTATCTTTTGATATTCGTTTATCGCACTATCGCGTTTTTTTTCCATGCCATATTTTCTGGCTTTGAAATAGTGATAATATGGATTAGCCCCTTTATTTGCAGAATTACTTAATAGACTATCCTCTTTAAAAACTATTTTTTTAACCTTAAACGCCGGGAGTGTATCTAGAGCAATGATGAATGACAAGTAATCTTTTTTACCAATTACAACCTGATTGGCCTTTTGCTTGCCGTTGCTTTTACCATCCCTATTTCTGCAAGAGGAAATAAAAAGGAAACTTAAGATAGCGCAAATGGCTAATGCAGTTCTTGCAGTGATATTCATTAATGCGGAGGTTGACTTCTTTAAAATTTGTAAATATTCTCTAAATATAGAAATAGAAATTTCCCTAAAAGAATCAGTTGAACATTCGTAGTTTTTCATTCCATATCCGTATTACTTCTATACTTATTTGATTTTTCAAGGACCTTATTCAACTCGAACAGCAGAAATAGAAAGAAACCAAACGAATATCAGTTGCACATCAGCGGCTATAGGTTAGTCGTTTTTTTGAAATACATTTCTCTACAACTTCAAATCGGAAACAAGAAACCATCCTCTGATTTCTAAAAACTATTAACCATTTACTTAAAACAAAAAAATCATGAAAAAACTATTCTTTGCATTGATTTGCACCGCAATTGGCTTTAGCGCTTCAGCCAGTAATTTAACATCAAAAAGAGATGCAACTACAGAAACTAAAATTGAAGTTGCACCTACATTTAAAATGAATAACAGCATTGAAACTGGAAAGCTAAGCGCAGAAAAACTGGGTTTCTTCCGCAGACAAATGAATTTCACTTTTACTGATGCCTGTGGCAAATCATACGTTGTATACGTTTCTGGTCCTAGTAGCGCATCTAACTACTCATTATGGGAAACCGCAAACATTCATTTTCGTGGAAATGTAATGGCTGACTATTGGGGTTGCTACAGAATGTAATCGTTTTTAAGGCACCTGCCAACAAAATAGTATTCAATCAAAAAATTAAATAAACAATCATGAAAAAAATATTAATCGCACTGGCCTTTGCCATGCTAGGAACTGCATCATTCGCCAGTGATGCTGAACCAGCTAAAACACCATCTATCATCAACAACACCGTTGAAACAAGTTCGTTATCTACAAAAATAGTGAAGGTAAATGTTGGAAGTGAAACCAGCGCTCTATTGCGCAGAGAGAAAGTTTTCCTATATACGGATCCCTGTGGTGTTAAATGGCAGATTCACGTATTTGCTCCCGATGGCACTGATAACCTGAGCATGTTCCTGGTTGGCAACAACTTTTTTTGGCAAGGCGTTAATTCAAGTTCTGACGGTTGCTACCATAACCAACCATAATTTGTAAAAATTAAATAAAGTAAGAGGATGGTTTCTTTAATTAAAAATAAAATGAAAAAATACTTCAAGTTTATATTACCGGCATTACTATTAGGCGCTTTATATTCCTTTAAATATAAAAGCAGCGGGCAAGAAGATCAACCTACCGCAATGGCTTACTATCATTTTTACCACATTAAAGATAGTACCCAAACGGGTAGATTATATAGTGAAGATTTTATCCTGGCTTTTAATTCCCAAAAAAGTGTTTACAGTAGTCAAACCCGAGTTAAGCAAGATTCTACCGTTCAGGCTATTTTAGCCGCAGCAGAAGCCAAAAACAGCGACATAGTTGATATGGGCACCTATTTACCCGTTACCGAAGATGACATTTACATCGAAAACAGCAAAACTTCAATTGTAAAAAATACTCCTCAACAACGTTATTTAATTACCGAAATTCCCGATAAAATCAATTGGAAGATTGATAAGGAAACTAAAGATTTGCTGGGTTACACTTGCCAAAAGGCTACCGGCATTTGTAAGGGCAGAAAATATACGGCCTGGTTTACAACAGATATTCCGGCGAGCTTTGGCCCATGGAAACTACAAGGTTTACCCGGATTAATTTTAGAAGCTTATGATGACCGTCATTTCATCAAATTTACCTGTACAAAATTGGTCACTCAAGAGAATCTACAAAACGCTAAACCAATCAATATTCCAGCAGATGCAATTTTAACAAACATGAAAGAGTATGAGCAAATGAAGAAAGCTCAGGCTGATGGTTTTAATATGTTCGGCAATGATAGCGGAATTACCGTTGATAAGATCACTTCAAGCGGAGGAAATGGTAACGCTGCCCCAAGAAAAAAATTTACCATTAATTATCCCTTGGAATTAACCGATTAAGCTCAAAGATTTGCTAAAGAAAGGCTTCCTTTTATGTTTACCACTATTATTTTGTGCGGCATTTTTATCCGCACAAAATACCGTATCTGTAAGTGGTTCGGTAAAAGATAGTATCGGCAATCCGGTGGCTTCAGCATCAATAGCTATCGTAAACCAAACTGGAGCAGGCATTATCTTTGGTACCACGAATGATAAGGGTTTGTTTAAATGTGATTTCCAAATCGGTAATGAAAGCTACGCTATAAAAGTAACCGCAATGGGTTTCCAGCAGTTTAACCAGGCCATTGAACAAAAAAACACCCAGCTTTTAAACGTGGTGCTTAAGCAAAAAAGTTATAAGCTTGGAGAGGTTACCATCAAATCAAACACTAAAATCAGCCTATCGAGCGATACCTTGAAATACAGCGTTAAAGGTTTTCAGGAATCTAACGATCGGGTAATCGGTGATGTGATCAACCGCTTACCAGGAATCAAAATCGATGAAAATGGCGCCATAAGTTACAACGGTAAGCGCATTACAAATGTTTATATAGATGGTGATAATTTATTAGATGGCCGCTACAAAATGGCCACCAACAATGTTCCTGTTGGTGCTGTAGAGCAGGTGCAGGTGATAGAACGGGATCAACCCGTAAAGGCACTGAATGGTTTTGTAAACAGCAATAATGTTTCGCTAAACATTAAACTTACCGATAGTGCCAAAACGATGATGGTGAATTCGGCTTATCTGGGTGCAGGCAATAAGGCTTACGTGGCCGAGCTAAATAACCTAATCTTCAATAAAAAAATTAAAGCCATTAATACCTTTAAAACCAACAACATTGGCGAAAACTTAGAAGCCGAACAAGCGGTTTTAGGGCAGTCTTTTAATAATGAAGTGGCATTAAAACTCCCCAAAACCTTCCTATCAATGGAAAGTGAAACCCTGCCTAACCTGAAAGAAAAGTATTATTTGTTAAATAATGATTATGCTGGCAGCCTAAATGCTTTGATAAAAATGAAAGCCGACTGGGGCTTGCGCTTAAATTTATCTACACTCCAATTGAAACGAAAATTTCAGTACAATAACACCGTAAATTATTTTTTAGGCAATACCGATACCATCCGGTTTAATGAGTTTCAAGACAACGTTTACAAATTAAATCAATGGCACGCCGAAGCGCAACTTGAAAAAAACAGCAAATCCGTTTATTTCAAATCAATTACAAAATTTGAAATTCCAAAATGGAAAAGAAATGGCAATACCATACAAAATGAGCAAGATTTCGGGCAGAGCCAACCCACCAATCAGTTATCCATCAGTAATGAAACCAATTTGGTAAAGGCTTTAGGTGTGAATAACATTTTGCAATACAATGGTCTGGTACAATATTATAAACTAGATGAAAACCTGAAAATTGCGCCAGGCATTCAGCAAAATATTGTAAATGGTGGTGCTGACTACTTCGCGTTAAATCAGCAATCGAGCACTAAAAACATATTTATCAATCAATCTTCCACTTTTAAAACCAAGTTTAATCGCTTTGTTTTATCGGCTGCAGCTGGTGCTTCTTACGAACATAATCGATTAAACAGCCAACTCTACAAAACCGATAGCACCAATAATATCACATCGGTTGGGAACCAATTTAAAAACGATATCGGGTTTGATAATTTAGGCTTATATGGACGAATGTCGGTACTTTATCTCTTGAAAAAAGGATCGATCAATCTGGAGGCAAGTCCAACTCTTAACAACATCAATTATTCCGAGGCAGAGAAAAGCACTGCTAAAAAGAACACATACTTTGTGTTAAATCCGATTATAGAATTTAGAAAAAACCTGGGAAAGTACAGCGAGCTGAATGCAAGATTTGCCCAGCAAACGCAATTTGGACAAGTTAACGACATTTACAGTGGCACCATCTTAGTTAACTACCGGCAATTTAATTTTAACGACACACCTTTACCGAAAACAGATCTGACTAACTTTAATTTGAGGTATTCTTACCGAAAGCCACTAAAAATGCTTTTTTACAACCTTATGTTCGGCTTCGACAGAACAAATCAAAACTTTATCAATTCTTATACTTTGGATAGCGGACTGACAAAATCGGTAGCCATCGATTTCAGGAACACTATCGACCAGTATTCCTTAAATGGCAACATTTCTAAATATATTTTTCCACTCGAAATAAATATTGCTGCAAACGGAAGCTTAAGCATGCAAAAAGGAAACAATTTTTATAACGGTGAGATTACGCCCTTTAAAAGCTATCAGCTTAACACGGGATTAAGCTTAAGAAAAAAGCTGTTTTCGAAAGTTACACTATCGGTGACCGGAAACTTAAGCAGATCGTTAAACAAACAAGAAAGTCTGAGCGGACCGATTGAAAATGAATCGGCAAACGAAAAAATAAAGGGCGAATGGTTACACAATTTAAATTCAGCGCTATCTTATGCCCTAACCTATAACTTCGTTTCTTACCGTCAGTTTTCGCAAGAACCCATCCGTAATCAGTTTTTAGATTTCAACTTAAAATATGCCCCCACTAACTGGAAAAGTTTCTTCGAATTTCAATGTGTCAATTTGATTAACCAGCGAGCCTACCAACAAATCACTTCTTCTGCAAACCAATTATCAACTTACCAAATGCCATTGCGACCAAGAACTTTTCTAATCAAGTATTCATTTACTTTTTAATTAAAAATTTGCAAATAATCGTACAGAACGATTAAATAATAATGTAGGAGGATCAAATACAAACCTTTGCCTTTCGTAGCGATGATCAGTACTCTATTTAATTTTAGATCAAAATATATGAAAACCTATAATTACCTGGAAGTAAATCAAGGCAAGGGAGTTGGCTTTGCACTGGCATACATTGCCCTAATAGTTGTAATCTTATCTGTTATTTTCGGAGGTTTTGGAGGTCTTGCAGATGCTGTAAATAATTTTGGCAGTGGTAAAGTCTTGGGGTTTTTGGCAGGTATAGTGCTCATTCTACCCATTTTCTTTCTGATCAGGTTGATTTATCCAAAAGTAAGCATTAACACCAATACGACTATGCTAACCATCGTAAAGAAAACCCAGCCAGATTTACTCATTCATTACAATGAAATTTATGCAGTTGCACTTAATGCACAACGTTTAAATACACTTACGCTTTATGGGAAATCGAACGAAGTGCTATTCCATATCCAGCCATTTAACAATCATCAATTGATGCCGGAATTGGTAAATGAGATTTTGAAAAGCAATACGTTCAGGAAATCAGTTATGCAAAAGAAATTGCTAAACACCACTTACGATATGATCGTTTATCAACGCAGTTATTGATTGTAAAGATGTTTGCTACACGCTAAAATCGACAAGTATACTCTGAAAATTTTGCCAGAAAGATGGGTTAACATCGAAACCAATAAACGACACACCAAAACTCATTAGAATAAGCCCAACGCTAGACAAATATTTAATTTTTTGACGAATGATTTGATAAATTTCCTTCTGTTGAGAATGGGTTAAAGCATCTAAAGTGACCAGTCGCTTTTTCTCCAGTTTAGTTTCAATTTCCAAATGAATACCAGTCCATTTGTTTTCTAACAAATAGATATTTAACAATTGGGAATAAGGCAAAAACGTTAATGGATTTAAATCAAAAGCTGTTTTTTCCATCTTACTTTTCCCTGTAATTTCTTTAAAGTAAAACCCTTTATTATCTATTTTGGCCCGAATAATTCCATTTCTACTTTTCAAAGTAAAATAACCGAAGATGATGAACATCAGCTTCAAAAAGAGCATTAGCAAAGAAGCAAATAAGTTCGCCACACCTCTAAAATCGACCACCATACTTTGAAAATTTTGCCAGAAAGATTGGTTAACATCGAAACCAATAAACGACAGACCAAAACCCATTAGCATTAAAATAAGTCCAATTAAAGTAGCCCTAACACTAGATAGATAATAAATTTTTTCAGGCATATTTTTCATGCTATTGCCTTACTTTAATCAGATACAACAATTTGGCACTTGGCGAGTAAAAGGAAAACCCATTTGGGGAGTGGTAAAATGCCGGATTAAAAAGATCAGTGGCAGAACCAGCTTCCTCAACAGTAAACAAACTTGGTTTAAAGCCATTGTGCCGCTCTTTTTCTACAACCAGCTTTGGAACCATAAATTCAAACTTTTTCCCGGCAATTTCAGTTTCAAAAAAACCTTTCCCTCGCCAATTATACACGCTAAAACCGCCATCGCCACCACCAATAACATGATAGTATTTCATCTTCTCCTCCTGATAAAAGTATAAAAGATTTACATCTTTAGGGATCTGGAAATCGACATCGCCACTCCTGAATACATCTTTTCGATACCTAAATGGGCTCCCTTCATCTGGCACATTAAAATATCCCGGAAGTTGTTGCCACAACAACTGCCACTTTTTATCCTCATAAAAATACGTCTGCAAATACCATACACTCTGATTTACCAGTGAACGCGAAAAATGATACTTTCCAGTTGCCTTGATCCCTTTGATTTTAGCTGTTACTCTTTCGTTCGTCCAGCTATTATCTTTATTCCATTCAATCACTTCATGTCTTGTGGTATCGCCATCTAATGGCCAGGAATTATAATAGCCACCTTTATCGCTGGTGTACACAATAAATTCCCCTATAAAGTTACCCCAATGGCTACTATAATCAACATAAATGGAATCCAGAACTTTGCCGGTCTTATCTATTTTATAATATCGGTTATCATGTTTGGTATCCTCATCAACCTTGGCGTCACAATCTATAATTAACTGATCATCTACCGATTCAAAAATCCGAATCGGATTAGGTGAAGCGGCACTCGATACCACTACCCGAGCCAAAATTTTTACATCAAAAACAGCAGAGTGATAATGTTCATTAATCTCTTGAAATGAAGTATATCTCCCTTCCAGAGGAGCATCGTTGCGGTCGATAATTAGCCTGTTGTTATAATAATATAGCGATACCGCCAAACCAATTACCAGTGTAATACCAATCCCCAGCCACATCTTTTTCATTTTAAAACTGAAAATTATTTAAAAAACGTATAAAGAACCTTAATTTCATTTGGGGTGGAATAACTATCATCGCCTCGTTTTTGAACACTTTGAAAAGCTTTAATGATCCCGTTTTCGAGTTGATAAACCATTTTAGAAGATTTATATTTATTTATATTTTCAACCACTAATTCTCCTTCGTTGTTCATGGTAAAGGTCTTCGTTTGAGAATCTCCACCATAGCTTTCGGTCATGGTTAATGGTAAAGTCCATTGGTTGTTGCTGTAACAAACACTGGAATTTCGGTCTCCATCGCTATAATCTAAACAAGTCTGGCTATTTCTCGCTGCAATTTTATAGGTTTGACCACTATTAATTTTCATTTCTTCGTAATCTGCCTTTTCAATTGAGTACCTATCAGATTCAAGAAACAACCTGCCAACCATCTTGAAAGTCTTCAACCTGTAGTCATCCTCCGTAATGATCACATCATCCTGATAAAATAAGCGGGTTTTAATCTTTCCATCTCGGGAAATAGTTTGAGGCAAATTACTACTGTATTTTATGATTAGATGCTCATCACCTTCATCAATATATTCTGTCAACTGTCCCATCTGGTTAAACTTAAAAGTAAGTTTTTCCTTTCCGTTAGGCAACAAGGAAATGCTGCTCACATTTTTTAGATTGATAAACTGAAAAGGTATAATGTACTCTCCTAATATTTCCTGTTGCAAAAAGGCATTGATATTGGGCTCAACATCTTTGGCCGCACGGGTAGTTTGCATCAGTTTTTCAACCGTTAAGCTGTCTTTTTTAAAGCTGGCATAATAAGATGATGTTTTATCTACGTTCGCAGCTTTCCCAATCTGCTCTGTTAACTTAACCATTTTGTTGCCCTGCAAAATTTCGGCTTCAGGCTTTCCGCTCCAATAAATAAAGCCTTCATGGCGCAACTGCCTGTCAAGGAGATTTAAATTTTGCTTATCATTGTTAGCTACTTTGATAAAAGTATTTCGGTAGACATGGTGATAATTAACATCGCTTTCGGGAAAATTTTGATGCAATTCATCCCATTCCCTCTTCACCAAACCACGCATGCTGTAATAATCCGTACTTAAATCGGCGGCCTTTGGCTGACTGCGATAAGTTCTGCTTTCGCGATCTGCCATCCATTTCACATCATAAATAACAATCTGAGGTTTTCCTGCTTCCAACACCAAGGTATCACAGTCGGTACAAATCTTTTCTTTTTCAAATTTAGCTTCTTGCGGAGAAACCATAATCATTGGACGTGCAGCATATCCTGGTTGTTTACTGTCAGAAAGTGAAGGCGGAGGTGGAGGTGCTTCAACAACGTCTTTAACAATGGGTGGCGGCGGTCCAAAATATTTCCTAACCGTTTTTACAGCTTTTTTCTTTACTGTTTTCTTTTGAGCAGCAGCTGTTCCTACTACTAATAAAGCAGTAATCATAAACAGCATTCTTCTTAAATATTTATTGAGCATAGCTTCTATCTTTAGGTTTATTTACTTAGATCTTTTGAGCGAACCCACACGAGCTTATTATTCGGTGCGAAACGATATACATCCTGCCACCACCTGGCTCCTCCGCGACAAGCCGTAAACAACAATTTCTTTTTTGGATCTAAAGTGACATCGCAAAGGCAATTGCATTTGGCATTGGAGTTGTCGGGTTCCAATAATTTTTCGAACCGCTTAGAGTTTTGGTTGTATAGAAAAATGCTAAACTCCTGGTATACGCCCATTCCGGCATCAGGTATAGAGAAAGCGATATCATCATATCCATCAAAGTTATAATCGGCAATGTAGCTTCTACGGACTGGATTAGGTGAATCCAATGATGGAAGGAGTGTATTGAACAGCTTACCATCAGCATATTGGATACTTAATTTATGATGATCAAAATGATTGAAACTGATTAGCGCACCATGCAAAAGATATTGGTCGTTCCCTACTTCCCCTTTGCTTTCTAACTGTAAGAGATTAAACTTCTTAACATCTTTTTTTCTCCAATACGAAGCCTTTTCTACAGCATTTATATTGTGCATCAGCGTGTAAGTTCCATTCACTTTACCATCAATCATTTCATCCCAGATAAAGGTTTCATCATCTGGCTGCCCATCACTCCTGCCGCTGGTGTCTCTTTTATAGCTTTTGATTCGCAGGGCGATATTTCCTGTTTGTCCCACATATCTAACAAAAGCTCCTTTACCTTGATCGCCGAAGTATAGATTTAATTGAAATGGCTTTGCTAAACCCACAGATTGCAGGATGTAAGGCTGAGCATTGCTTTTACAAAAAGCAAAAATGACTAAACAGATTAATATTGTAGAACATTTGTTGATCATGAATTCGGATTTTTAAACGCTTTTAAAAGGAAGTATATTCTACCTGTTCACCATACTCATTGTAGCTGGTTCTATCTTTAAATTTGATTCGCGTTTTTCTGTCAGCGCTTTCCCTGTCTAAATCGTATAATTCGCTATCAAAGCGTTTTACTACACTACCCTTTTTATTAATAAGCGCATATGAATTATCTTTCATTTGTACCAGCGCAAGTTTTGAAGTGGTGAAGAAGCTTTGTGCATATTGAAATTTAAAAGGAATAGCCAGCTGCCCGGCCGGGTTGATATATCCTTTTTCATTATTGCTATTTTCAACCAAAGCAAGGCCTTCGCTAAAGGGTTTTGCATCATCCCATCCCTTTGCCTCTAAATTAATACGGATATTGTTCTGTTTATCTACAAAATAATATTTACTATCGGTATTGCCGTTTGGTTCTTTTGTGGCTTTTCGCACAAGTAGTAAACCGCTGTTATAACCACCGTAAATATCGTCGTACTTGTTCTGCGTTAAATTCGTTCCGTTTAGATCAAAAACATTGATTTTGTTATTGCTCTTGGCCAGGAAAGAAGTTCCATCTATCTCAACATCGTCATACCTAAAAGGCAGTACTACTTTGAAATTCCTGTCCAACACACCCTCCTTTCCATCCTCTGTCTTTCCCCACCAAAATTTCGAGCTTGTAAATTTTAAATTATCATACTCCATCGGAAGAACAATTTTGCCGGTATTAATGTCAGCTACTCCGTTTAGCCCATTTGTTCTGGGTTCTATCTTCACATACCTACCATCAAAAATCTCCGTATCATCTATTTTATAAGCGACCTTTTCAACCGTTTGTGTTTTATAATTTATCCAGTAAGTGTTGTCAACATCCCCATATTGATCCCAGTAATAATAGCGGTTTAACTTACGGAAATGCTCGTTAAACTGTGGCTGAATTACCCACTTGCCTTCTTTATTTAAAAAACCAGCTTTTTGTTTAGCAAAATCCATTGCGAGAAAATATTCCCCTGGCGCTTCATCATATTTAAAGGTATAGTCAACATCGAAATTTTTCATTTGAGGCACACTATCGCTCACGGAGAAGCCAACGCTACTTACCGGACCTGCAAAGGTGTAGATTGCCGTTTTTCTACTTCCTTTTTCAGCATCTGATAAAGCTGCCGGTGCGTGTGCTTTGAGCCATTTATCGAGATCCTTTTCAGTTTTAATCTCATCGGCTTTAACCCCATCTTTTGCTTTCTCTAGTATCTTAATATAATTTTCGTAAAGCTTTCTTTTTGCCGGCGTAATTTCGGTATTGCTGCTGCTTCCTTTTTCCGCTAAAACCCTTCCATCTTTATAATAGGCTTGTATTTTGATATCCCGATCGTTCTCTACATCAGGTAAACTACAATGTACCTGATTACCAACAATGGTATCTAACCGGATGATTCCATAAGGCGTTTTCACTTCAGGACTGTTCAGTGAAACTTTGTAGAGTGTTTTGCTGGCCACTGGAAGGCTTATTTTGTATTGAATACTGCGGATTGGCTTTGATGACATCAACGCGATATTTTCGTTGAAGCTACTGGCCTTATAAATGTATTTCTCCAGGGCATTCATTCCTTCTTCATCAATAAACTCATATTCTTCGCCCTTATCTTTCTCTATTTTAGTATGTTTTTTACCGATACTGTCGAGCGTCAAATAACCCTTATTGGTTTCAGTTCCATCCATAAAAACAAACTTTTGAGGGGTAAAAACGGGTTCCATATCTGCATTGTGTAGAAAATAGCTACTCTCCTCACCCATTAAAGTCAGCAAATCATATTCATCTTTATCTAATGAAATCATATTGAAGGGATACTGCAAGCTAGTGCTCACTTCCAAATTTTTAAAAAAACGATAGAGTGCGCTGTCGCTAACGGCTTCTGTCCGTGTTGACTGGAAATTACTGGCTTTCTCTACTGAGAATTTCTCAGTAGTACCAGCGGTAATCATAATCCTGGTATCGCTCAGCTTGATAATGCCTTTCAAATTATTAATATCATCATCTATTTTAGCCAGCAAATCTTTTTTCGATTGCGCCATACAAGAACTAAAGAATACAACACTTAAAACGAGCAGGTATTTGTTGATTTTCATGATACAGGATTAAATATGACGATGCAAGATAGATTTTGGAGCATGCATCTCTACGAATTTATCAATCTTTAGGAAGTGAAAAAAAAGCGATTAGAATTCGTAGGGGTTGGGGTGATATCTGGTGGGTTTTGACTATTATTTGTCTATTGACTAGTAGGTGAACGACATAAATTTACCCGTATATCAGTCTATCAATCCTTTCAAAACAATTCTGCCGATTCTCTGCTTTTATAAATATGAAACATTATGATTTTTCGCTCCACATAGCGGGATAAATAAATCTGATACCGGCTTGTAATAGCAGCGTTTCATTACTCATTAGAAAATTATATAAAGATGAAGATTTTAAAAGCAATTTTGGCTGGTTTCGCTGGCGCAGCCGCCTTAAATATATTACATGAAACGGCTCGCAGGCTTGATGCCGATGCACCAAGAGTAGATTTGGTTGGAGAAGAAGCTTTAACCCGCTCCATGAACAGCCTCAACCTCGAAGCGCCAACAGGCAAAGAACTGTATGCCGCTACTTTAGCCGGCGACATTGTTAGCAATACCATCTATTACAGTGCAATTGGCATGGCTGGAAGTAAAAATGTTTATCTGAAAGGAGCCCTTGCTGGTTTAACTGCTGGCCTGGGTGCCATTAAACTCCCGAATGAAATGGGTTTAGATGATGAACCTGTAACCAAAACCGATAAAACCAAGTTGCTCACTGTAGCATGGTATTTAATCGGTGGCTTGGTAACCGCAGCGGTATTTGATCAGTTTAAAAAGAAATAACTGAAGAACGGCTACCCTTTGTTCGAGACAACATTACACGTTGTTAACCCTTCGCTAACCCTTTCTATACCTATGGTTAACCCCTTTTTAACCCTTTGCTTACCCAAATAGTTAACTTTGACACTAGAAATGGTAAACTTTAGGTTATTATGTGTTAACCTAATCAGCCTCCATCGCTTGCCCATTGCATGCCTATCCCAGTTCTAGGGCATGATGATTGCATTTTTAAGGCATCTATAAATTCCTATTGATGCAGTTTTCGTTCCTTTAGATATTTGATTAAATCTGCAGGGCGATCGCTTTGAATAAACACAGGGTTAAACTCTAGTAACCAACCCCAGCTTTCGGGTTTTTGATTTTGCTCCACTGCCAGATCATCATCATGACCGCCATTGAGTGATGGCCACAAGCTGTTAAGCCAAACGACTTGATTTTTAGCAATCTGCGGAAGTTGTTTGAGATTAGATAAGGTATCTGTATTAAAAATCGGTTGGATAACACTTTTCTTTGAATTTCCATAACCTTCTATAATTTTTAAAGCGTCAGGATTGGTCATATTAACCACCACCATAATGTAAGCTTCAGCAGGGATTTTCTCTGTTGAAATCAATTTTTCATAAGGAATATTGTCGCCAACATTTACAACTGCTTGCTGTAGGGTTCCGGTTTCCTGCAAAACTTTAAATACCTCTGGCAAGTGATCGTTGCCCTTATCCACATTAATCAGAATTTTATCTTTCGCTACCATCATCAACTCTTTAAAGGTAGGAATTGGGTTTGCGGTTACTCTGCCTAATCCATTTCTCAGCTTAAATTTTCTAATTTCTTCTAATGTAAAATCACTCACTTTACCTTTTCCATTGGTGGTACGATCGATTGTATTATCATGCATTACCACCATCTGGCTATCTTTGGTCATTTTTACATCAAGCTCCATCATATCGAAACCTTTATCAATGCTATTTAACAAAGCATGCAGCGAGTTTTCAGTCGAATTTCTCCAGTCGCCACGATGTGCTACCACTAGAATTTCTTTATGGGTACGATTAAAAATCTGCTCGAGTTTTTGGGCAGGATTTTGCGCAAGAGCAGAAGTTAGGTTTATCGCACCCGCGAAAAACACAAGAAAATAAAATCTGATTTTCATCATTTAATTTTGATAAAAAGTGCCTGTATCACCATTTTAATCCTTCGAAAAGCTCAGAATGAAAATCTTAAATAATGATACAGGCGCTAATGTTTGCTAATAAAAATAATTAATATCCTGAGTTTTGGTACATTTTTGCAGGATCTAACTTGAACTCATCAAAAGGAATAGGGAAATATCTATCTTTTGTGGTGAAATTACTCAACTTTGCATTGCCAAAGTTAGCTTGAGATTTTGCTCTGAAATAAGTAACCAGTTCAGCAGTGGTAAAGTTACGCAGCAAATCAAACCACCTGTGGTTTTCAAAAGCCAACTCTACCCTACGCTCATGTAAAATTGCCAGTTTTAGTGTTGGATATTTGGAGCTATAAGCCGCGTTGTTACGGGCCGCAGCGTATAAAGGCACACCAGCTCTTGCCCTAACCATATCCAAATATTGTATCGCAACCGCGTCATTGCCTTGCAACATATTCACTTCTGCCAACATTAAAATAATATCTGCAAAACGCATTAAAGGGAAATTATTTCCGCCGTAGCCGTTAACCGTTGCCGCTTCACTAGCATCTCGGTATTTTGTAATAAACCAATCCAGCACTCTGGTATCAGCAGCATATTTAATGGAGAAATCTTTACGTGGATCGCCGGTTTCATAATCTAAAACTAAATCTGGCGTTACGTTGCCTCCAACTCCAGTTGGTGCTCTTCTCGAATTAATGGTTTCGCCGAAAGCCTGGTTATTTGCGGCGATGCTCGAAGCGTAAGTGATGTTTCCCTGAAGGTTTACTATTTCGAATATTACCTCTGGATTGTTTGTTTTCTTCGTTACATCAAACACATCTGCATAAGGAATAGCTGCCAGTGTGTTGAAAGTCTTTAAGTTGTACGCTGCTAATAAGTATGTATTTGCATTGGTTAAATTCTCTGCTTTGCCATTTTCTAACGTAGTGGCCATCGTTAAATAAACCTGACCTAGCAAACCATTTATAGCAGCTTTAGAAGCTCTGCCTGCCATAGCACCCGTAGCCAAGTTTGGAAGATTACTATTTAATGCATCTTTTAAATCAGTTACAATTTGTGCATAAACCGTTGCTTGTGGTTGTCTGAAAGTATTTTCAACCACTTCATTATTACTCGTTAGTTGTTTGGTTACCAATGGCACATCGCCCCATTTTCTTACCAAATGAAAGTAGATTAATGCCCTAACAAATTTTGTTTCCGCCAGGTATTGGGCTTTCAAATTGGCATCAGTAAATGGCACTTTATCAATATTCGAAGTAATTACGTTACATCTGGTAATGGTGGAATAAAGACTTACCCAATGGTTTTTTAAATAAGTGTTACTGGGTAGAATACTAAAATCTCCAAACTGGAAAGGCTCTCCTGCATTCGATTGATTATCGTTTATACCGGTATTATCTGAACGTTGCTCGGTATACAAGTTGCTGCTTTCTCCAATGTTGTTGCTGCTTCTTAGTGATTGATAAACGCCATTTACGGCAAGCAAAACATCATTTGGCGAAGTGAAGAACTGTTCTACCGTTACCGCATTGGGGTCGGTTTGTTCAAGGAAATCTTTTTTACAGGCTGATAAAGAAATCAAGCCTACAAAAATTAAGAATATACTTTTTTTCATTTTGATCTGTTTTAATGATTTCAGGGCTAGATTAAAAAGTTAATTTAATACCTAGGTTATAGGCTCTGGCCAATGGATAATTACCATAATCTACTCCAGGAGTTAAGTTTGCACCAGCATTATAATCTACTTCAGGATTGTAACCTTTGTAATCGGTAATGGTAAATGCATTATCAACACTTCCAAAAACTCTTATATTTTCTACATGAAGGGTTTTGGCAACCATTTTAGGAAAATTATAACCCAATGTGATGTTTGTACACCTTAAATACGATCCATCCTGTACATAAAATGAGGACAAACGCGTACTGTTACTTTGCGTACCTGCACGGGAAGCACGGTAATTTAAACCGCTCCCGGGATTTGCTGCATTGCGGTAACGATCTGCAACTTCTGCGTATTGATTGCCTGATCCTTCAAAGTTATACAGGTAATAATCCTGACCATCCAACACATCGTTACCTTGCGACCCATTGAAAGAAGCCCTGATATCAAATGATTTATAATTTGCATTCACTGCGAAACCGTAGGTAAAATCCGGGTAAGGGTTACCAATTACTTTCTTATCAGCATCGTTAACCACGCCGTCGCCATTGGTGTCTTCAAAATACAAATCGCCTACCTTGTAAGGATTAGATTGTGCAGAAGATGGTGCAACTTTACCTAATAATTCTGGTGTTACCCTACCAGCAACCTGGTAACCATAAAACATACCAATTGATTGACCTTCTTGTGTAATATGCGTAATGTACTGTCGCTCTGCACCCACACTAAAAATGGTGCTGTTTCCACCCAAATTAAGCACTTTGTTACTGTTAAAAGAGATATTTCCGCTTAAGCCTAAGTTGAAATTATCGGTGCTGACTACACGGCCGTCCAATTGGAAATCGAAACCTTTATTTCTGACTTTACTATCTCTTAAATTAGTTAAGATGCTTGATGATCCAGAAATTGCAGAAATAGGCTGGTTGAATAATAAATTGTAAGATAAACTGTAATAGTAGTTGGCAATAAATGAAAGGCGACCGTTGAAGAAACTTAAATCCGTACCGAAATTGTATTGTGATGTGGACTCCCAACCCAGGTTCTGATCTTTAATACCGCCAGCCCAAACTGCAGTTGCAATGGCATTTCCAAATACAACACCACCCGGGCTGCTCATGGTTTGCGTATGGTTGTTATCGCCAATATTGTTGTTACCGCTTAAACCCCAACTTGCTCTTAATTTAACGGTAGAACCGTTACCAAGGAAGTCGTTATACCAGCTTTCTTGAGATAGATTCCAGCCTGCCGCTGCTGATGCAAAAGCACCCCACTTATTGTTTGGACCAAACCTTGATGAACCGTCCATACGGAAAGTACCACTCAAATAGTATTTGCTATCGAAATTGTAGCTGGCACGACCAAAATACGACAATAAGGTGGTGACGTATTTATTTGCCGAATTCAGCACAAAATCTGTATTCGCGGCGCCTTTATCAGATATTTCACCTATTTTATCGCTTGTAAAACCCGTTGCGGTTACCCTTACTAAATCACTTGTGGTATGTTGAGCAGAATATCCACCCAAAATATCCAGATTGTGTTTGCCAAAAGTTTTGTTGTAATCCAATGTAAATTCGGCCAGCTTATCTACCTGCGTTAAGTTTTGGGCTACTGCATTTGCAGCCGCAATTGATGATGGAGAACCGGGTGCATTTCCGCCGCCATTACTTAAACTGGTGGGGCGATAATAATCATACTTTTCACTGTAATTGTTCGTACCTAAATTGGCCTTGAAATTTAAACCAGTTAAAATTTCGAAGTTGGCATAAGCATTATAAGTGTTTCTGTTTCCAAGACGATTTACTTTCGTTTCATTAACCGTTGCTACCGGATTTTCTAAACCTTGATAACCAAATTGATTGGCCAAAGCAGACATGCCGTATTTTATCGGGTTACCGTTTGCATCTCTTGCAGGCAGGTATGGCAAGTAAAGCAATGCCGACATCATCGGACTAAAGCGACCTTCTCCAACCTCTTTATTATTGGTTTGTGTAAGGGAGATATTGGCGCCTACTTTTAATTTTTTACTTACCTGCCCTTCAATATTCGAGCGGAAATTTAAAGCCCGCATAGCGGTATTGGTTACAATACCATCTTGATCCTGGTATCCACCACTTACAAAGTATTTAATGTCTTTGTTTCCGCCAGAAAACGCAAGGTTATGGCGCTGGAAAAACGCGTTTCGATACAATTCATCCTGCCAGTCGGTATTAAATGCAGGTGCCTTTGCCGTTTGACTAGCAAAATCATAAATATCTTCCGGTATACTTACCGATGATCCATTACCGACATTGGAAGTTCTGGCGGTGTTATTGTCAGAAAACATCGAATCATTCCAGGTTTTGCCGGCATTTACTACTAAATCTTTATAAGCGTTGTTTCGGCCATCAATCATCAGTTGAATAAACTGTGATGCATCCAATAGCTTCACCTTTTTGTGCAATTGAGTTACCCCAGCTTGTACATCATATTGGAAACGGCCCTTACCATCCTTACCTCTTTTGGTGGTAATCATCACCACGCCACCAGAAGCCCGCGAACCGTAAATAGCAGCAGAAGCCGCATCTTTTAAAATATCAATGGTTTCAATATCTTCAGGGTTGATGAATACATTATTTCCAGAAGGGTAACCGTCTATTACATATAACGGATTTGAACTTGCATTGATTGAACCTACACCCCTAACCCGAATTTTAGTTCCGGCGTATGGTGCACCACTGGTTTGCGATACCTGCACACCAGCAACTTTACCTACTAAAGCCTGACCAACCGTTGGCGCACTTAGATTCATTTCGCTTGCCTTTACACTGCTAATGGCTCCTGTTACATCCGATTTTCTAATCTTTTGATAACCGATTGCCACTACCTCATTTAAAGTATTGTTACTTTCTTTTAGTTTAACATTAATCGTTTTACCTCCTGACACTAAAATTTCCTGCGTTTCGTACCCAATAAATGAGAAAACCAAGGTCGCACCATTGGCTACATCTATCGTAAATCTTCCATCGCCATCGGTTGAGGTTGTTCTTTTGGTTTGTTTGTCATAAATGCTAACGCCTGGAAGTGGCTGGCCTTTTTCGTCTGTAACTGTTCCGCTAATAGCAGCCAGGCGATTGTTTAATTTAACGATTGAAGAATTTTCGCCAGAAATAACGGCAAAGGCTGTGGAATTGCAAAGAGCCAATAAACCAATGGGCACAAGCATTTTCCTACAGGTATGTTTAATACCTGCTGCTGAAAAAAATGATATCATCTTTTTTGTATTAGTTTGTTTTTTAGAATTTAATATTTGTTGATGTTTTGAAGGGTTGTAAGCTTTAATTTACATAGGCTAATTATTTTGGCAAAAGCTATTCGGAGCGCCTTTTACGGATGCAAAACTAGGTGTGTACTTTTAACACTATGTATGGAACATGTTAACTCTACAATAACAACAGCCAGGTATTGTTAAGCCTGTGTTAAATAATTTTCAATCGATAAAATTAAGCTGCTGAACGGGAGTAAGATGATGAAAACTTGTAGTGCGAAATTTTGTTTCCTTAAGTAAATCATCCGGTATGCAGCTACGTTTTATATTTATTTTCTTCGTCTATATCTCGCTCGTCTCTTGTAAATCAGGCACTGTAAATTTATTTAAGGCGGCTAGTCCGCATGAACAATATAAACGCAAATTAGAAACCGCAGGACTGGATAAAACCGCCATGGGATCAGCTTGGATTAATGCCTCATCAGCCAGTATGCAGAAAGCACTGACCATCAAAATTCCTTACAAGGAAACGGGTTATTTTGATGCCGGAAAAATTCCAGCAGCTGCTTATCAGTTTTCAGCCACAAAAGGACAAAAACTCACCATCGGTTTGGAAAAAAAACCTTCAGCATCGGCGCTTTATGTGGATCTGTGGTACCTCGCCGATATCAACAACCCAAAAAGAATCGCTTCGGCTGACACCCTTAACAATCCCATTCAGCATGAAATCGAGGATACCGGAAATTATTTGATCAGATTGCAGCCTGAATTATTACAAAGTGTGGAATACACGATAACCATTACTGCTGGCCCATCGCTGGCTTTTCCGACCACATCAAAAAGCAAAAGTATTGGCAGTTTTTGGGGCGATGGAAGAGATAATAATGCCCGTAAACATGAAGGTGTTGATATTTTCGGGCCGGCGAGAAGTCCGGTTTTAGCGAGCGCTGATGGAACCGTCACCCGGGTAAATGAAAATAATTTAGGTGGAAGAGTGGTATGGTTGCGCCCAAAAGGAAAAGATTACACGCTCTATTATGCGCATTTGGACAAGCAAATTGCAGTGGAAGGTCAGGAAATAAAACTAGGAGATACCTTGGGTTTAATGGGGAATACGGGGAATGCAAAAACTACCGCTCCTCACCTTCATTTTGGCATTTACACCTTCGGTGGTGCAATAAATCCCTTACCGTTTATCGATCCGGTTACCAAAACCCCAGCTAACATTTCTGCCGCCATTTCGAACCTGAACAAAACTTTGAGAACATCATCAAAAAGTACCTTCTATAGCTCCATCCAAAAAAGTGGAACCATCGCAACGCTAAATTCGGGTACAATTATTAACGTCAACTCCGCAACAGAAAATTTGTATAAAGCGGAACTACCTGATGGAACTACTGGTTTTATCGACAGTAAATCGCTTGTTCAAACTACCAAACCATTAAAAAAGATAAGAATAAATATGAACCAGCAAAAAGTGTTCGATCAACCAGACAGCCTTGCAGCAGTGAAGCTGAATTTAAAGACTGGAGCCACGGTAAATGTTTTAGGTAATTTCAACAGCTATCAATTAATCAGCGATGAAAATTCGCAAATTGGCTGGATAGTTAAATAATTTTGAACATGAAAATATTTCAGCAAGCCTTTGCGCTTCGAGAGAGAAGACGTGGTTTCCATATCATTACCGACGAAATAGAGGATGCACTTCCAGAAATTTCAGCTATAAAGGTGGGCATTTGTCAAGTATTTATTCAGCATACTTCAGCTTCGCTAACGATAAATGAAAATGCAGATCCAACGGTTCGTATTGATTTTGAAATGTTTTTTAATAAAACAGTTAAAGAGAACGATACGGATTATGAGCATGATTACGAAGGATCGGACGATATGCCAGCGCATTTAAAATCGGCACTGTTGGGGAGTTCAGTTACTATTCCTATTCGTAACGGAAGATTGGCATTGGGTACCTGGCAAGGTGTTTATCTCTGCGAACACCGCAACAGAGGCGGCCAGAGAAGACTAGTGGTTACGGCCTGGGGCGAATAGAACAGGCTCATCAGTGGGAAGCCAATTTTTTATTGGCTGTGGCGGCAATCGCATTTACATCTTAAATCATATTACTCGATCGTGAAATAAGGAATTGATCAAATCTAGTTGTCTTTTTCTTTCTTTACCTGTTCTACTATTTCGGGATGATTATCCTGGATCGATTTTCTGGTTGACTCCACCTCCACCTCTTTTGTGGTAACGGCATAGTGTGCCGGGTAAATTTCCGATCCGTAGGCAATGGCATAAGCTTTAGTAAATTCTGCTCCAAAATATAAAATGATAGAGGAATAATAAGTCCATAATAATACAATAATTAATGAGCCTGCTGCACCATATGTACCTCCAACATCGCTTTGACCAATATAAACGGATATGGCAAACTTACCAATCATAAAAAGCACAGCCGTTACAACAGCTCCAGCCAAAACATCTTTCCATTTGATGATGGCATCTGGCAAAACTTTAAAGATAACTGCAAAAATTAAAGTAATTACGCTCAAGGTAACCACCAGGTTAATCACATAAAATACGTAAAAAGAAACATCGGCAAAACGAGCTTGAAGCCGGTCGCTAAATGCATCTAAAACTGAAGTTACCGCCAATGAAACCAATAACACGAAGCCTAAACTGATTATAACTGAAAATGATAGAAACCTATTTTGAAGCATTTTCACCCAACCGTGTTTTGGTTTGGGTTTTAAACCCCAAATGGTATTAATTGAATCCTGTATATCGCCGAAAATAGTGGTAGAACCGATAAGCAAGGTCACGATACCAATTATTAAAGCAATAGTACCTTTATCATCCAAATATGCATTTTTGATTAACTCTTGTAGTGAGGTAGCTGATTCGCGACCGAGAAAACCAACCAATTGTTCGTACACCTTACCTTCTGCAATTTCTCTTCCTAAAAAGATGCCGCATAGCGAAATGATCACAACCAATAGCGGAGCCATAGAGAATACGGTATAATAAGCTAGAGAGCCACTTAGTTTGGTTACTTTATGATCGCCAAAGCCAGTAAATGATGCTTTTAATACGCCCCAAATTCCTTTTAATGTTACCTTTTGCTTTGCCATAAATACGTAGAGTAAGATGAATGATCTAAACTTTAAACCGCATACATTTTGAATTGTTTGTATTTTATCGATTTATCAAAAGAGGAATAAGATATCCGGCCACTTATTTTTCTGCCTTGGAGATGCTCCAACTAATATTCAAAACATTCTTTCGAACCGATTTATAGATGATGATGATTCAAGCGGTCTGAATATACCTTGATATAATTTGTGCTGAAATTCGGGGAATAAAAAAAGCCCTGGTTTTTTGCCAGGGCTCGATAACGAGTGTTTGTATTTATTTTGCCTTTATCCAAACGGCCAGGTCATTTACCAAACCTTCAGATACATTTACCGGTGTTTGATATTGGCCCATACTTCCTTTTTCTGTTTGCGGACTTAACAAGTGATTCAAATCCGGATAATATTTTAGCGTGACATTCTTTTTCTTCGATAATGCCGAATTCCATAAATCGAAATCAGTTTTGCTTACCTGGAAATCATTTCCACCTTGCAATACGTAAATCTTTTTAGTTAAACCTTTAGCGGTATTCACCTGATTGTAAGTATTTAAATCGACCCAATATTTAGCAGGCAAACCCAATATAGATGAATCTGGTTTAATGGTTGTACCCAATTGTGTGATTCTGCTTTTATTGATTTGTACTATGGCATCATCAAGATATTTTTTGTTTTCTGTAGTCGTATCCTTCGACAAATCGAACATGTATTTGTTTTGTTCTGCAATAATATCACTCAGCTTTCTGGCAGGGGCAGCGGCCAATATAATTCCAGCCACATCTGGCGAGGTTGCTGCAAGTTTTGGTGCCAACATGCCACCTAAACTGTGGCCAAAAACATAAATGCTTTTAGGGTTTGCACCCACAACGGCTTTAGCTGCTGCAATTGCTGCTGCTGCATCATCCAAAACCTCTTCTTTTACAGTATAAGGTTTTGAAAATTCATTAGGATATACTAAGGTTCTTTTTACATAACGAACAGAACCAATACCTTTGGAGGCCAAACCGCCTGCCAAATCTTTAAAAGGCTTATTGGCACCTATAGTTTCGTCCATATCGCTGGGGCCCGAACCATGCACAAAAACCACCATCGGAAAGTTTTTTACATTTTTAGGCGTGGTTACTATTGCAGCTAGCTGCCTTCCGCCAACACCTACATACACCTGTTTCTCGCTATATAAGTTGGTATCGGCATAAACTGGCTTAGCATAAGCCACATTACTTTTAGCTGGCGCAAGGAAAATACCAACAATTTTTTGTGCTTTATTAAACCCAAGAATAAAATTTTGTGCTCCGTTTGCGAATTTTCCTTCAACTGTTACTGCAAAAAACTGACCTTGTGCTTTACTTTGAATGGCATCGAAACTTTCTGCCTTACCATATTTGGTACCTATATCAAACCAAAGTTTCTTTAAATTCTCTTCACTGAGTTTTGTTTTTAAGGTATCATCAAAAAATGCATGTGCATCATTAAATTTCTCTTCCTGCAGCACCTTAAAAAAATCGTTTGCGCTGTTAAACAATTGTATCACATTCTGAGAAAATGCTGTAGTGGTAAACAGTAGTGCAATAACAAATAAAATACTTCTCTTCATCATAAATCTTGTGTCGGTTTGGAATTCACAAGTATCAAAGTTAAGAATATTTGCCTTTTAAAAAGGGATTAATGAAGGGAGAATAGGTTTTAACGTTTTTTAACATTTCACCTCTCTACTATAAAGTTAGCGGTCAAATACAATCACAAGACACGCTTTGTTTTTTTCGAAATTTATAGGTTACTCATTTATAAAAAATAGAGTCTGTAGGATTTATGTAACGCCAAATGCACTTCGTTTGAGTATTGCCGTTTAACGCCCCCCACGTTAAAAACCAGTACAATTTTGGCTACTTATCCATGGGCGAAGCGTACAAGCGAAGCACAGGAACAAAGAAAATGGCGAGAACAAGCTTTGCGCTTCACAAAATGGGAATCAAACGGTTTTAAATATACTTTTTATCGAAATTAATTAACCAGGTATTGCCAAATCGGTCTATCAAATCGCCAAATAATGCGCCCCAAAAGGTTTTCTGTAGTGGATTTACTGGCGTCCCTCCTTTTGAAAGTTTTTCATAACACGCTATTGTTTCCTCTTCCGAATCGCAATTTAGCATTAGTGAAACCGCATTGCCCTTGACCAAACCAGCATCAACCACCAAATCGGTTCCCATAATTACTATCTCGTTGGAGGTAAGCACCGCATGCAAAATTTTATCTGCCATAATTTGAGGCATATTGCCTGCCATTGGCGATTCGCCGATGCTTTGGAGTGTTAATTCGCCACCAAGGCAATCGTGGTAAAAGCGCATGGCCTCTCTACAATTTCCGTTAAAAGATAAATATGAGTTGATGTGAGCCAATTTAATTCCTCCTTTTAATCTCCAACGATCCGGCGCAAATCGCGACTTTGTTGATATTGTTCGATTCCATACTCAACCACCATATTGTTAGCTTGAACAAAAATAGCTGCTTGGTGTAAGATCAGAAGAAGAAGAAACGACAATTATTGGGGTTGTTTACGACAAAGACCGTTGTTATATTTGTTTAGTCGAAACCGATGAAAACCAAGTAGATAACCAAATACAAAAAAATTACATGAAACATGTATCGATTTTAGTTCCGGAAACTGCTGTAATTGAAGCGATCGCGGATCCTAGATATTTATTTACCGCAGTGAATGAATTTTTACAGGCATCTGGAAAACAACCGCTTTTTAAAGTGGAGCTTGTCGCCGCATCAAAAGAAGTAAGATTAAATAATAATCTGTTCTCGGTCCACCCAGATAAGCTTTTAGGAGATGTAGATCAAACTGACTTGATTTTTATACCTGCCATAAGCGGAAACGTGAATAATGCAATTGAATCAAATGAAATCCTTCTTCCATGGATTGTAAAACACCACGCCCGGGGTTCGGAGGTGGCATCGCTTTGCATGGGAGCATTTTTATTGGCATCTACAGGTTTATTAGACGGTAAAAAATGTTCTACTCATTGGTTATTTTCCAGCCAGTTTAGAGCCATGTTTCCGAACGTAGATTTGGTTGATGGAAGTATTATTACCGAATCGCATGGAATCTACTCCAGCGGAGGCGCCAATTCGTATTGGAATTTACTTTTGTACCTTGTAGAGAAATATACAGACAGGGATACCGCGATTTTAGCAGCTAAATATTTTGCGATAGATATTGATCGAGAAAGCCAGTTGGCATTTATGATGTTTCAGGGCCAAAAAGGCCATGAAGATGAAAAGATAAAAAAGGCTCAGGAGTTTATTGATGGTAATTACCAGGAAAAAATTACGGTAGACCAATTGGCCGATCTCCTGGCTTTGGGAAGAAGAAGTTTTGAGCGCCGTTTTAAAAGTGCTACGAAAAATACGGTAATCGAATATATTCAACGGGTTAAAATAGAAGCCGCCAAACGGAGCTTTGAATCGAGCCGAAAAAACATCACCGAGGTGATGTTTGATGTGGGCTATACCGATAATAAATCTTTCAGAGATGTTTTCAAGAAAATTACGGGTTTAACCCCGATTGAGTATAGGAATAAGTATCATAAAGAAGTTCCGGTATTGCAAGCTTAACTTTTTTTAAAAAAAAAGATACCACCATACAATAATTTTAATTCTCAGCGTTTATGTATGTGAGAGCGTTAATTTAGATGACGGGGATACTGCCTTAATGGTGGGATCCCCGTTTCTTTTTGCAGAGGTTTTTTCGAAATTATATGGCATGAAAAAAGGGACAATTTTGTAAAATGTCCCTTTTTGATATATGATGGAGGTACGAATTTTAATTGTTCACATCCGAAAAATCAGCTGTTTTCTTTTGAGTATAATCATTAACACTTTTCAATCTTTTTGGTTTTAATATCAAGTATAAACCTACTCCTATAAAGGCTAAAGCCGCTGTAATTCTGGAGATTTCAAAATCGAAAACAACAATATGCTTTAAAGTAAATATTGCGCCGATAACGGTTAATGCCAACCAGCTACTGCCTTGATAATTTTTGCGGTAACCGAGCCATAAACCAGCCCCAAGCATAATGGTATGCCAACTTAAAATCCAATGAGGAATATCTAATCCTGAATTTCTTAATAAGAATACTGATCCGATAGCGACAATTAAAATGCCCAACCCTAATTGTTTATCTGCTTGATTTTTTTTGAAGAAAGTTTCCATAACCGTTTTGTTTTATGATTCAAATGTATCACAGAAACAGGAGTTGGGAAATGGCTTTCCTTTGAATAAGTTTAAAACGTCGGTAAGTGAAATAAAACCGTCGGTTAAAATATTTTTATTTTTTGGGGGGATGTTATTTTCTCGGTAAAATTATTCGAAAATGATGATTTCATCGCCTTTACTCATGATCACCGTAGAAGTAAGGTCAATGAACAACCCTTGAGCAAGTAAACCATCAATTTGGTTAAGTTCATGGCTTAATTGAGCAGGATTGTTGATGAGTCCGAAATCTGCGTCAATAATAAAATTACCATTATCGGTGATGAACGCTTGATCATTTTTTATTCTTTTATTTCCTTTACCGCCGAGTTCTTTTATTTGATTAAAAACATATTGGTAGGCCAGCGGGATCACCTCAATTGGAACGGTAAAAGCGCCTAGTAGAGTAACTTTTTTTGAAGCATCGGTAACAATAATTGATTTCTTGCTTAAGGATGCCATAATTTTTTCGCGGAACAATGCTCCTCCTCCACCTTTAATCAAAGCGAGCGATTCGGTAAATTCATCAGCACCGTCGATACTAATATCGATAGATGATAAATCGCCAAGTGGGAGAATTTCGATACCAAAAGACTTAGCCAATTCTTCGGTATGAACAGAACTTGCAGCAGCTTGAATTTTAAAGCCATTTTGTACCATTTTACCGAGTTCTTTTGTAGCAAATGTTGCCGTAGAGCCCGTACCTAAACCAACTAAATCTCCTTCTTTTACAAATTTTATTGCGGCTTTAGCTGCCGCTAATTTTTCAGCATCTTGTTGAGTGGTTTCCATAGCAGTAAAAATAGAGAATTATGCGTTTTAGTAGCCACAGATTCGCAGATAATTTTGTGCTTACGCTTGTTTCTGATGGAAGCGATTAAATCGCTTTGTTATCGATGCACTAGTTAGAAACGAGCGCAGGTAAAACAAAAAAAATTATTGCCGTTAAGCAATAATTCCTTTTTCTAACGTTTATATAACTGAGAGCGTTAATTTAGATGATGGGGATTCTGCGATAATGTGGAATCCCCATTTCTTTTAGATCTTATTTTTGGGTAAAAAATCGGACTGTAGGTAGCAAGCTTCAGTCCGATTTTTTTTATTTCTCCGTGGACATAGAGTAAGGGAAATCTACTGGTTTTGAACCTCTAACTTTATTTGGCGTTGCTCCCATGCTAAAATTTAATACTGCTCCCTTTTGCAATCCACTGTGGCTGATCCAATTTTTAGAATATGGCTTACCATTCATTTGCAGCGACTGCACATAACGGTTGCTATCGCTATTTGCCGCAGCATTTATAACCACTTGTTTGCCGTTCTCTAATGTTAGCGTTACCTTTTTAAATAATGGCGCACCCAATACATATTGATCAACCGCTGGCGTTACCGGATAAAATCCCATAGCTGAGAAAACATACCAGGCAGATGTTTGTCCATTATCTTCATCTCCGCAATAACCATCTGGCGTAGCTTTGTACATTCTATTCATCGTTTCGCGAACCCAATATTGTGTTTTATAAGGTGCACCACCATAGTTGTACAAATAAATCATGTGTTGAATCGGTTGGTTTCCATGTGCATACTGACCCATGTTTGCAATCTGCATTTCACGAATTTCGTGAATCACACCACCATAAGCACTTTCGTCAAACACTGGAGGCATAGAGAAAACGGAATCCAGTTTGGTTACAAATTTATCGTGACCACCCATCAGCTTCGCTAAGCCATCAACATCCTGGAAAACTGACCAGGTGTAATGCCAGCTGTTGCCTTCTGTAAATGCTCCACCCCATTTAAAAGGGCTGAACGGACTTTGGAAAGTACCATCCTGATTTTTGCCTCTCATCAATCCCGAAGCCGGATCAAAAAGATTTTTGTAGTTCATTGCTCTTTTTTTGTAGATATCAATCTCTGAAGCTGGTTTACCTAAAGCTCTACCCAACTGATAAATTGTAAAATCATCATAAGCATACTCTAAAGTTTTAGCAGCATTTTCGTTTTTCTTTACATCAAATGGCACGTAACCTAATTCGTTGTAGTACTTCACGCCATCACGACCAACAGCCTCCACCGGACCTTCATTATTGGCTCCATGTTTTAATGCATCCCACAAGGTTTGGATATCGTAACCACGTAAGCCTTTAATGTAAGCATCAGAAACTACTGAAGCCGAGTTGTTACCTACCATAATGTTAGCATAACCTGGACTACTCCATTCTGGCAACCAACCACCTTCTTTATAATCGTTGATTAATCCTTCCTGCATCTCTTTGTTAATGGATGGATAAACCAAGTTTAAGAAAGGATATAATGCTCTGAATGTATCCCAGAAGCCAGTTCCTGCGAACATATAACCAGGAAGTGTTTTGCCATTATAAGGGCTCCAGTGTACAACTTTGTTACTTGCATCTACCTCATATAATTTATTAGGGAAAAATAATGTACGGTATAAGCAAGAATAAAAAGTGCGCATCTGATCAATTGAACCACCTTCAACCGCAATTTTGTTTAACGTTTTGTTCCAGATTGCTCTTCCTTTTGCTTTTGTAGCATCGAAACCATCGTTCGCCAATTCTCTTTTTAGATTCAAATCAGCTTGCTCAAAACTGATAAATGATGAAGCCACTTTAGCAGTAACCTGCTCGCCCTTTTTAGTACTGAAACCAATAATGGCACCGCTATGGTCGCTTTCCAGTTCCAGCTCATTATCTTTAAGATTCTTGCCGCTCCAGGTTTTAGCCAATTTGAAATCTTTGTTAAAATAAACTACAAAGTAATTTTTAAAGTTTTTTGGTAGCGGACCACGGGCATATTTAGTAGTGTAGCCAATAATCTTGCGTTCAGCAGGAATAATTTTAATGTACGATCCTTTGTTTAAGGCATCTACAACTACATAAGAACTATCCGTTTTAGGAAATGTAAATCTGAATTGAGCAGCTCTTTCCGTAGGAGTAATTTCGGTCGTTACATCTGCATCAGCCAGATAAACACTATAATAATACGGCTTGGAAACTTCTGCTTTATGGCTAAACCAGCTCGCACGGTCATCTTCATTGAACCTTAATTTACCTGTAACAGGCATAATGGTGAAAGCTGCATAGTCGTTCATCCATGGCGAAGGCTGGTGCGTTTGTTTAAATCCACGGATTTTGTCAGCATCATAAGTATAAGCCCAGCCATCGCCCATCTTGCCGGTTTGTGGCGTCCACATATTCATTCCCCACGGCAAACCGATGGCAGGATAAGTGTTTCCGTTTGATAAACTAGGTTTAGATTGTGTTCCCATTAAAGGATTGATCCAATCTACCGGATCGGTAATTTTGCCAACTGTTTGTGCAAAACCAGCAGTAGCTGCAAAGCTTAACAGAGCGATAAATAACTTTTTCATTTATTTGGTGTGTTTGAGATAATATTGAGATTATTGTTAACAGTCGCTGACCGTACATTTGCTGATGCAATAATCATCATTGATTTGTATGTTGATATGAGTCTAAATTTCTGGATTTTTGATGTAATTTGACCAAAGCGTATCTAAATCTTTACCTGTTAATTTAATCCAAATTTCAGCTTTATAGCTATGATCTCTTAATGATGCATCGACAGCCTTGATGGTTCCTGCCTTTACATTTTTTTCTATCCAGGCAAAAAAACGAGCAGTAATTCTATAGCTGTTTTTGTAAGTGTGCTCTGGCTTTAAAGCAGGTAGAGTCCATTTGGCACCAACATTGTCTACACCGAATTTATATCGGGCATAATCTGCAATGCCTTCGGTTAACCAGCCTGGCCCTACACTTCTGCCATAATCCTGAACGATATGCATCACTTCGTGAGTAACTACATCAATATCTTCCGGGTGTTTTACCATCCAAATAGAACTGTAAGTTACCACGCCATTAGCCGTTGCGGCAACACCTTTGTATGCAGTATCAACGAAGAACTTAACACTTTTCAACGTTTTAGGATTATATTCCTTTGCTAATTTAGGATAGACCTCAAAAAAAGTCTCGACCATTCGTTTCTTTAGTTGTGGATCGAGTGCTGCAAAGTTGCTTTCGAACGTTAAAGTATAGCCTTTACGCTTAATCATTTCCTGTGCTTGTAAATGAAATAATGAGGCGCTTATTATTGTAAATAATAATATCAGGACTGATGTTCTTTTCATTGGATATCTAAGTTTTTGTTATAGTTAGCATTATTATCCTGCAAAATAAAAATAATATGTAAAACGTTTTAGTAAACTTCTATTTATTTTTTATAACATTTTTGATTGAGAGAATTTTTAACTAATCTCTACCTTTCTTTTACAAACCAAGGTACATCCAACACCGCAATTAAATTACTGCATTCTGTCTGAATTTTGGACTTAATAAGCCCTGATAATGGAGAGCAATAATCAAGATTCTTATATTATTTTGATTTTTTGTCGCTGTATTTCAATTCCACCTGATTCGGGTTTCGACTGTAATCTTCCCAAAGTTGATCAATAGTTTTACCCGTTAAGCTAGTCCATGATTCTCCTGAATATTGGTGGGTTCTTAACTGTTGATCCAATGCCGCAATTAAACCCGGTGTTACATTTTGTTCCAACCAGGCGAAGAATCTGGCTGTAATCCTGTAGCTATTGGTATAGCTTTGTTTATCATTAAATGCGGGCAAACTCCATTTTGAACCCACATTATCAACGCCATATTTATAACGAACATAATCGGCAATGCCCTCTGTTAACCATACCGGACCAGCAGAATAGCCGTAACCCTGAACAATATGCATCGTTTCATGTGTAACCACATCAATATCAGTTGGATGTGCCTTCAAATACCCTGCGCTAAACAAAATTCTATTACCGCTGGCTTCTGCAACCGCTTTATAAGCCGTATCAACCACAAAAAGTACATCTTTGGTCGATTTATTATTGAAAGTTTTAACCAATGTCGGATAAATTTCAAAATAAGTATCGATTAAATTTTGTCTTACAGTTGGATCCAGATTTGGATCTTTGCTAATGAACGTAAGCCTATAACCTTTCTTCTTCTTGGTACTGTAGAAAGACCAGTTTCTGGTTAGAGCGACCTGCAACTCCTTATTAATCTTTTTTAAAGATTTTCCCTTAACCCAATCGCTGTTTACTTTAATCTCTCCCGCTTTTGCTTTAATCGTCTCTGTTTCGCCATTGGCGATTTCGAGCACTACATCACGCTTTGTTCGGTAACTATCGGCTGATGCAAAATAAGGATATTGCATATTGAAAGCTAATGTTAAATGGCTTTTCGTTTCAACACTTATTAAATTTGAAGGATCGGTGATCGTAATGGCAAATTCTCGTTTTTTCTGAGCAAATGCGCCTAATGAGTACGAAATCAGAACGAAAAGCAATATTCTTTTTATCATGGATGGAAATGTTTTAATGCTATGATGGTTTCACTTATCTTTTATAAGTCTGAATGCGAAGCAAACGGCCGTTTTCCATTCATCGAAAATGTGCCGTTTTTTTGATTTTTTTTTAAGAACTAATAGAGTTAAACTTTTCATCGCAACAGCTTGCTGCACCAATTAATGCTGCATGCTCTTTCAATTCTGAAATTTTGATAGGCGCATGAATACCATTCCCTTTTAAAGTTGCAATAAGTTCGGGCGAAAATTCATTAAATGCCTGAGCAATGTTTCCTCCAACGATTACCGTATCAATTTTATTTTTATTGATAATTGGAATTAAGAATTGTGCAAGATTATAACCAAACTCCATAAAAACCTGTGTAGCCAGATGATCACTCTTCACTGCTTCTACCAGTTCCTTTACGCCATCTAGATTAGTTCCACTTAAATGTTTGTACCTTTTCACAAACCAACGTGTTGCCAGATAATCTTCTGCAATACCATCTAAAAATGATGAATTCCATAAATCAGCGTCGGTTGCTTTCTGGTTGATACAAATGGATGAACCTAAGCCAGTACCTAATGTCAATCCTAAAACATTCGCGTTACCTTTTGCTGCTCCCGCAAATACCTCGCCCTGCAAAAAGCCGGCAGCATCATTGATAAAATGAATATGATCAGCAGGAATATCAAGACGGCCAGCTAATTCATCTTTCACATTTATTTGATACAGCGACTTAAATTTATCCTGATCTTTTATAAGTGAAATGCCATTTTCATAATCAAAAGGCCCCGGCATAGCAATTCCAACAAACCTTGAATCTTTTGCGACACCATCAAAAGCATCATCAATAATTTCTACCCAGGCGTTTAAAATAACTTCTTTACCCTCTTGTGAGTTGACAGCACTACGTTTGATTGAATTCGTAATTAAGCTTCTCGTTTCTAAATCTATCAATGCGGCCGTAATATGCGAACCGCCAATATCGACACCTAATGCCACAGGCTTTTCCATTCTTTTCTCTATATTTCTGTAAAAATAATCATTTCCAGCCATTACTAAAACGTTAAACTAATTAGTTAACGAAAATGGCTTATCAGCCTTCAATAAACCTCTATTTAAATCAGGCTTGTTACTCATTTTGAGTTTTAATGTACCACCATTAATTAAAACTTGGTGTGTTATAAAATTTCGGGTGTATGTTTTACCATTTAACGTTGCCGATTTGATATACACATTTGTTGCACTGTTCTCTGGCGCTTCAATAATAAATTGTTTGCCATTCTCCAGGTTAATAGTTGTCTTCTTAAACATCGGACTGCCAAAAACATATTCGCCTGTTCCGGGTGTAACGCTGTAAAAACCCAATGCGCTTAATACATACCAAGATGAGGTTTGTCCCTGATCTTCGTCGCCCGGATAACCATTTTCAGTTGCATTGTAGAGCTTGCTCATCACCTCACGGGCATAAAATTGTGCTTTCCAAGGCTGGTTGGCATAATTATAAAGATACACCATGTGCTGAATGGGCTGGTTTCCATGTGCATATTGGCCCATGTTTGCCATTACCATCTCTGTCATTTCGTGAATCATACCGCCGTACGTACCCACTTTTACATCATTAGGCTGCGAAAATACGGAATCTAACTTAGCAACAAAATTTTCATTTCCGCCCATCATGTTGATCAGGCCTTTTGTATCCTGAAAAACCGACCATTGCCAGTGCCAGGCATTACCTTCGGTAAAAGGCCCACCCCATTCAATAGGATCAAAATTTGGTGCCCAGTTTCCATTTGAATCTTTGCCTCTCATAAACCGGGTGGCAGGATCGTAAACGTTTTTATAATTATACATCTGACGCTCAAAAATATTCATGTAAAACTTATTTCCCGTCATTTTTGCCAATTCATATCCACAATAATCATCATACGCATACTCTAATGTTTTAGCAGTTGCTTCGCGATATTTTGGATAGGGCACATAACCCAATTGATAATAGTCTCGCCAACCATCACGGCCATTTGCTGGCCCCCAGGGCCCCTTATTGGTAGCTTCGTGTAGGTAGGCTTCCAATGCTTTTTTTGGATCGAAAGTGCGTAAACCTTTGGCCCATGCATCCGCAAATAAAGAAATGGCATGGTTCCCGATCATACTTCCAGCCTCACTTGGAAAAGACCAGGAGGGCAACCAATCACATTGTTCGTAAGCTTCAATCATCGCCTGGATGTATCGGCCATGCATTTCAGGATGAAGTAAAGTATTTAGCGGGAACTGCGCCCTAAAAGTATCCCAAAAACCCGTGTCGGTGTACATATAACCTGCATGCACCGTCCCATCGTAAGGACTAAAATAATGCGGTTTGCCACTTGCATCTATCTCGTAAAATTTTCGTGAGAAAAGGCTGGCACGGAAAAAACACGAATAAAACGTTTCCATATCGGCTTGCGTTCCACCTTCTACAACGATTTTCCCTAGCGATTTATTCCACACGGCAGCACCTTTTGCCTTTGTTTGCTCCAAAGTTTTGTCGACACCTAATTCGGTTTTAAGGTTCAATTCTGCTTGAGCTAAGCTGATATAAGAGGAAGCCGTTTTAACCTGCACCTTTGCGCCTGCTTTAAATTCTATATAGGCGCCTTTCCCCAATCCATCAGCAAAGGTCGAATCTGCTTTAACCGTATTCCCTTTATTTTCCCAGGTGCCATACGCTTTTATCGGCTGATCAAATTTTAATACGAAATAACTTTTCCAGCCTTTTTTAAAGCCTTCGCCATTGTTTACATAACCCGTTATTTTGTTTTCCTTCGGATAAATCTGAACCGCGCTTAACCTGGTGTAGCCATCAAGAATTAAAAAACTTTTTTTGCCTTTGGGATAAGTGAAACGTAAATGTGCCCCACGTTCTGACGGAGAAATTTCGGTTGTGATTTTGTTCTCAAATGTAACTTTGTAATAATTAGGCTTTGCAATTTCATCCGCATGAGCAAACCTTGCTTCCCTTTTGTTTTCATCAACTACTAACTCATCTATCATCGGCATTAGAGAAAAAACCGCATAATCTCTGCTCCATGAACTACATTGGTGCGCTTGCTGAAACCCCCTAATTCTATCCTTAAAATATTGATATTTCCATCCATCGCCATTTCTACCGGTTTGAGGTGTCCACGTATGCATGCCGAAAGGCAAAGCCGTGGTTGGATAAGTATTGCCCCTTGTTAATTCGTGCTTGGAATTGGTTCCTTGCAGGGTGTTTACATAATTAACCAAATCTTTTTGCTGTGCCAATAACCCTTTGGCTGCAACGCAAATTAAAATGGTGGTTAGAAATTTAAGTTTCATTTGTGTATGTATGTTTTTATTAATTATCTCGAACGAAAGCAATATTTAATCATATATCGTCATCTCGAACGAAAGCAACTTGCACTCTTTTTTGTCATCTCTCCTCAATCAATTTTTCATTGATTGAGGAGAGATCTCAATTCAAAAAATCAATCCTTCTAATGAGATTTCTCAATCGAGAAAGGCTCATTTAAAACGTTTATTCCGCTTACCAGCTGATGTTAACCTGTACACCTTCGCTGAAATTCTCAAAGCCCAACAACAGTGTTTTTGATTTTTCATCCCACTCATTTTTGGTAAGAGATAATTCTTTTAAGCTTGAGCTTGCCGTAACTTTTGTTGGTTTATTCGCTAACAGAACTCGCATGATATTATTGGTTTTCGAAGGGCTTTTTGCTAAAAATTGATAAGATTTTTTTGTCGAAACCTCATCCGTTACCCTTGCCGCCGCAGCCAAAACCTGAGGTTTGCTTTTATTCTCTGCTTTATTTACATCAAATAAATAAGCCTGTGAATTGGGCTTAATGGTTTTTGTATTCAACACAGGAAGTGCAGGATCGAAAAGATCAATAAAAGTTCCCGTTAAGGTTACTGGCGATTTGCTTTGACTCTCATCTAATACCGCGGCAATGACAAATGGTCCACGTTCTAAAACAAAGTTGTTTTTTAAAACCAAATTTCCTGCTTTCGCATCATCTTCATAAGCTCTTTTAACTGTCGAGGTAAAATCTTCGTCTCCATTTTTTAGCATAATAAGCTCCTTTGGGTCTTTGCGTACCAGGTAAACTTTGCCTTTACCCACTTCATAGATCCCGCCGCTTTCGCTTAAAGGCACACCTAATAAGCCAAATAAATGCTCTGATGGGGCTTTGAAGGTGTTTCCATTGCTATTCCACCATTCTTTCACATTCTGGAATGGATCGTTATCTCTACCGTAATAAAGCAAAACGCCTCCCGCTTTTACCCATTTGCTTAACTCCTGGTGGAAATTAGCCGAAAGCGGTTTCATGTTGGCATAACTCATGATCAAGACTTTAATATCTTTTAAAGTATTTTTATTGGCGAGGTTTTCAATATGAACAGTTTCCACCGGAATGCCTTGTTTAACTAACGGAATGGCCATTCCATAAAAGTTAGACAACTGAGGATCATCGTAGCCCTGATGAGTTGGAAAACGTTGAAACATCATCGAGTTGGAAAGTAAAACCCCAATACCATGGCTCCCATTCAATGTGTTTTTTGAAAGCGGCATTTGGTTTAAGGAGTTTACCATAATTTGCATTTGAGTGGCATACGCCGGAGAAATCGGCTGACGCTCTTTCATTCCTTCCACCGGAAACTTACCTCTATAAATGCGGTTTGGCCAAGGCATCACTTCGTAATTATCGACCATTGGATATAGTAATTCAGCAGTGAATGTAGCCTCATAATTCACTTTGTAATCATCCCACGATCTTGCTCTATCTTCAATCGGATCTGTCAAAAAATAAATTTTCCTACCTGTTGGTACCGTCATAGAAACCATAGAACCATACTCCAAAAATGCATTTTCAAATACTCGCTCTTTCATCAAACCGTCGTAATAAATCGGCTCCCGAGAGGTACCTGTCCACACCTGAGCAATGTAACCGTCCATTCCTTCTAAATTGGCCAAACTCGCCTCCGGACTTACAATTTGCCAGGAGGAATAATTAATGAGCGAGTGCGTTGGCACGAAACATTTTACCCTTTTTCCTTTGCTTTCGCTATAGGCTTTTACATAGGTAAACACTTCTTTTAGTGCATTGAAATAAAGTTGATATTTCAGTTTGGAAGATAAATAAGTTGCCTCAGGCGATTCGTGTTGAGCCACCCAGGGAAAACCATAGTATTTTTGCCATTCATTTTTGAAGGTTTGGCTATAACCTGCACGCGCCCAAAACTCGGGTTCTTCTAAATAGATTGCAGTGACACCAGCATCAATGGCCCGCTTTACGTGGCTCTTCATATAGGTAAGAAAACTCGCTGTAGGAACGATATAGGGTACATCTTTTCCATGCCAAATGGTTTCGTCATTATGCATCATCTGGCCTTCATCCAAATGGTTTTTTTCATCCCATTCGCCTAAGAAATAATCTTTGTACTGGCCCCAGGCAATACCTGTCATAAATTGTACTTCATAACCTTTATCGAGATAGCCTTTAACACGTTCTTCAAATTTCCCACCATCATCATTAATGCCGTAAACCATTGCAATGTCCGATCGTACATCGTAATACGGGCTCCATGGTGCAGAAACTTGAAACGACGTTTTTTGCTTCGATTTAATCTGGGCAAATACATCGCTATCCGGAGTTAAACCGATTGCCAATGCCGAAAGAGCCACATAAAACTTGAGGTTTTTCATATCGATTTTTAGTTAGCAGGAGCGAATAATTGCATAAAAGTCACAGCACTACTCGATTCGTAAGATTGAACAATGCCTGTTGGGCAGGGTGCTTTGTAATTGCGGTGCATAATCCCCCGACCAAAATCGCGGTTTCCCCAGGCAGTGTTGGCATTAAAAATTGCCCATTTAGCGTAATCACCTGCCGGATAAGCTTTGGCCAGATCGGATAAATATTGGGCAAAAATTGCTTTTAGTACGCCTTGCTCATTCCAGTCGCCTTCGGCAGGCAAAATACCACTCGCATCGCTCATGGTATTTTTGGTATAACTGGCGGCGATTTTTGCATCGTCTAAATAACTTTGCGTATTGGTATTTTTATACAATAAAACCGCAGCACCAATGAGTGTTCCCTGGTTGTAAGTATAATCTTCGAAACCAGGATTGTTATCGCCAACCTTATGATCGGCTACCCTGCCTTTGGCTATATCAAACAGATTTATTCGAGACCATGCGTAAATTTCTTTCGCTTTGGTTAAATAAGCTTCTTCCTTGGTGATATTGTACAAACGCATTGCGGCAATTACGGTAGGGAAATTTATGCATGCATTTTTTCCGCTGTGCTTAAAATCCCAAAACATACCACCTTTAACCGGATCATAAGAACCGCTCCACACTTTAGCAAAGCCAGATTTAGCCTTGTCAAGGTAGGCTTGATTTTTGGTGATTTCGTAAGCACGGGTAAGCGACATAATCCACCACATCATATCATCGTAAATAAACCACTCAACAGAGTTATCCCAATTGTAATTATCGTAACGTTTGGCGCCTCCATCGTACATATCAGTAATTAATTTGTAGTAAGCGGGGTCTTTGGTACGCTCATAAATATTCATTACGTTGTCCCAATAAATAGCTTGGGTCCAGATAGCGGCTAGGCCTTTTTTTTCGGTAGTACTGTAATAAAGTTTATCTGCAGGGCTATAGTAAATGGTATTGAAAGAATTGAAGGCGATAGTGGCTTCGGCAGCAGTAAAACTTGTTGGGGTGGCTGGTGGTAAGGTTGGTGGTTTTGTTGTAGGCTCTTCAGTGCCTTTTTTGCTACAAGAGCTGATTGAAATTGCGATAGTTAAACTTAAAAACGCAACCAATATTTTAATTTTACGAAGATTTTTAGGTAAAGATCTATTTTCCATAATATGTGGTTCTTATGGCATGAAAAGAATATCAGGGCGGCACTTACATAGGTAAATCATGTAAGCGCCACCTGATTTTAGTTATATTGATGTTTCATTTCTGAAACTACCAACCTGGATTCTGCACCATTAAATCATCAGAGTTAACGTCTTTTGAAGGGATTGGAAAAAAGTAATGTCTTTTACTAAATGTTCTGGTTTCGAAAGCAACTTTGTTAAAGAAATTTGGTGCATTCTGAGTAATATTTAAACCATAGATCGGACCATTATCAGTTGTTTCTGCAATTTTCCATCTTCTGGTATCGAAATATCTAACGTTTTCGAAAGCCAATTCTGATCTACGTTCATTTCTGATGGCCTGTCTCATTGCCGCCTGATCTGCTGGAGCAGTAATCTGGCCAGTACCTGAACCATATTGAGGAATGCCGGCTCTTTGTCTGATTTGGTTTAGATAATTTAAAATATCAGGATCCCCTGGAGTAGATTCATTTAAAGCTTCTACATAATCTAAAAACAAATTGCCCACACGGTACAGGATACATGCCCGGTTGCTTTCTCTCCAGTTACCCAAGCCCATTGCTTTTCTAACGGCATAGCCAGTAACCGTGTAATCGTTACCGCCAGTTGCTTTACCTGAATTACCATTGTTAGTAAACTCTGTAATCACATTACCAAAAGCCGTGTTTAACCAAACACTGTTATGGTAAGTAATATTTACATAAAAACGCGGCTCACGGTTAACCCATTGATTAAAAGTATTGGTTGCAATTGGGCTTCCTGGTGCTTTATAATCTGTAAAACCAGTATTTACATAGCCTGAAGCCGGGTCATCAATTGCACGGCCGTTTGCTGTAAAGAAAGCATCAACTTGATTTTGTGTTGCACCTAAACCAGCTGAACCTCTAACCTCAGATGCTTTACCGCTGTGATAAGGCGTCATTTCATATTGTCTTCCTTCAATATCAGCATCTAATCTCGACATGATGATTTCACTATTGAATTTATCTAGGAAAATATCGCGACAAGATAAATATCCATTTATAGATCCATCAGCATTGGTTTTTCTTAATAAGCTGTAAGTACCTGGTACAAATTGAGTAATATAGGCCTTGTAAGCATCAGAAGCTCTTTTCCATTTAGAAGCATCATAAGTTTGGCTAATCAATTGTTTACCGTCCTTGTTTTTGAGGTTGGCCAAATCGGTATTACCATTATAAAGTGGGCTTGCTGCTAAAAGGTAAGCTTGTAAACGATATGCCAAAGCCTGACCTTTTGTAATCCGGGCATAGTTTCTATCATTAAGTGGGGTAACAGGCAAATTATCTGCAGCACTTTGCAATTCAGCAGTAATGTAATTAATACATTCATCGAAACTGTTTCTTGGTAAACGAATACTTTCGGTTGGTGCATCTGGCTCGATTACATTTTCGCCTAAAAGAATTACCGGACCATAAGTACGAACCAGATAGAAATAATATATCGCTCTTAAAGCTTTTGCCTCATTTTTATACTGGGTAATTAATTGTGGTGTGATATCCTGACTAACTTTATCAATGTTGGCCATAAAGAAACTTGCTGAACGAATACCTCTGTAAAAGTTGTTCCAATAATCATTTACGAAACCAGAATTCGCATCCCAGCTTCCAATATTTACGTTATTCGCCTGGTTGAAACCCCAAACAAATTCAGCTTCGTCTGAGGCGCCAGTCCATACGCCAGCACTTCTACCCGTATTTGGGTTACGCTGACCAAACTCATCAGGAATTAAACTATAAACATTTGCTAGAAATTTCTCAGCCGTAGCACGGTTAGTAAAGGTTTCTTCGAGGGTTAGCCTATCATTAGGTACCTGATCTAGAAAACCTTTTTTACAAGATGTAGCCAAGGTTAAGCAGGCTACAAATGCAATTAATATGTATTTTTTCATGATTTCTGATTCTTAAAATTTAACATTAACACCTAACGACAATGTTCTGGTGATTGGATATTTTGAACCATTTGCTCTACCACCACTATTCGTATTGAGTTCTGGATCCCAAAGTTTCCAATCACTAAAAGTTAGTAAGTTGTTTCCGATTAAATAAATGGCTGCATTTTTAAGATATATTTTCTCCGCAAATTTGGCAGGAAGATTATAGCTTAATTGAGCAGATTTCAAGCGTAAGAAATCAACATCCTTAACCCACCATGAACTTTCTAATGTGTTGTTTGTATTATCGGCTTCGCCATAGGCTAAACGAGGATAAAATGCATTTTGATTAGGGTTTGAAGGTGTCCATCTATCAGTTGCGATTTCGTAAGCATTACTTAAACCGCCACCACCATTGAATGGGAAGATACCAGAACCACCAAGCATAATATCTGCTCCGTTTGCCCCTTGAAAGAAAGTGCTTAAAGCAAAACCTTTGTAAGATACGTTTAAGCCAAAGCCATAAATTTTGTTCGGAACATCACCTCTACCAATTTGAGTTTTGTCGTAATCGTTGATTAAACCATCGCCATTCAGATCTTTGTATTTGATATCACCAGGTCTTAAACTACTTTTTGCTCCAGGAGCAGCGCTCGCATCAATCTCTGCCTGACTGTCATATAGTTTTTCAGCTATGTAACCAAATCTAGACAATACATTTGTACCAATTCGACTCATCCAGGGATAAGGTTGAACGGGACGATCATCCTTTAAAATTTTATCTTTATTGTAGGTAAATGTTCCTCTTAAACCAAAATCGACCTGTCCAACTTTAAAATTATATTCCAAGGTTGCATCAATACCACGATTATCAACCTCTCCTAAGTTACCGTAAGGCTGGTTAGTTAATCCTACATAACCTGGGATAGACTGCCGTTGGAAAAAGATCCCAGTACGTTGTTCTTTAAATAAATCGACAATTAAGTATAGGTTATCTTTCAATGTCTTGATCTCAAAACCTAAATCTTGTTTACGAGATTCGGCCCAAACTACATCTACACCATAGTCAGTAACATTAATTCCACTGATTCCATTATCATAACCTCTACCAAATTGATAACCAGCAGCACCATCAGAAACCAAGGTTAAATAAGCAAATCTTCTACCTACCAGGTTACCATCAGAGATTTTTCCGATACCTGTAATACCATCAGAATATCTAAATTTCAAGAAAGAAATTGTACTTTTCATGCCTTCCCAGAATTTTTCGTTTGAAGGAATCCATCCCACACCGAATGCGGGAAAGGTTCCAAATCGCTTATTTGGAGAAAACAATTCTGATCCATTATAACCAAAGTTGACTTCAGCAAAATAACGATCATCATAAGAATAGGTTGCACGAGCTGCTACACCAATAAATCTTTCCGGAATAGATGAGGTGAAGTCGCCGGCGAAAGGATTCGTATAATCTTGTGTATAAGCTAAAACTAATCCGCCTATGCGGTGCTTTCCAAATGCTCTATCATAGTTAACAGCACCTTCTGTATACAGCTTTCTATTCCCATAACGAGATGGTTCATAACTTAAATAATTACCCCCACTGGTAAATGATTGAAATAGATCTAAAGTTCCATCTGCTTTGTAAGGATTGTTAATGTCTCTAATGAAATATGTACTTTCCCTTTTTGATCTTTTGGTGAAGTTTTCATTATATGAATCAAACGCTACCATTGCAGTTGCTGTTAAACCTTCAGTTACCATCTTCAAATCCTGAGTTAGTCTTAAGTTGGTATACAATTGGTTTTTAAACTCAGTACGGTAACCTCTTCTTGTTAAATCGGCATATGGATTACGGAAACCACCATTTGATGAACGGCCTGGAACTAATCCACCTGGATACATGACAGGATATTCTACAGGTGATACATCGAGTGCTGAACGGAAAATATCGTCCGTATTCTCCCCTGGATAATTACCATTGGATGCATAACCTTGAATACCCAAATCTAATTTAGTCGTATTGGTGATTTTTAAATTCAAATTACTGGTAAAGTTGTACCTAGTGTAATTTAGCGCAGAGTTATACTGTGCTAAATCATCCGTTTTTAAAAAACCACCTTCATTGTAATAAGCCAAAGAAACATAGTATTGGGCATTTTCAACTCCACCACTTGCATTTAAATTAGCTCTTCTTGTACTATTGTATTTATCAAACAATTCATCCATCCAGTTAACATTTGGATAGACTAGAGGATCTGCACCAGAAGCTGTTCGGTTAATATAATCCTGTGAATATTTGGCAGCCTGACCGCGTCCAGTTAGCGCCTCATTCGCAAGGTTCATATAATTGACTCCATCCAATGATTCCGGATGTCTAACGAACGTACTGATGCCTTCGTTATAATCGAAGAAGATAGATGGCTTACCCACTTTACCAGTCTTCGTCTTTACAATAATTACGCCGTTAGCACCTCTAACACCATAAACAGCTGTGCCTGATGCATCTTTTAATACGGTGAAAGATTCGATATCTTCAGGATCTATAGCAGAAATTGAGCGCTCCACTCCGTCTACCAATACTAAGGGAGCACTACTACCGCCGCCAAAGGTGGCAATACCCCGTATCCAAATATCAGCAGAACTTCTACCCGGCTCACCACTTCTTTGCACACCCACTACCCCTGCAATTCTACCCGCTAAAGATTGGGTTACGCTGGCTACGGGTTGCTTTAATTCTTTTGAATTGATGGTAGATTGAGCACCAATCAAGGAAACTTTACGTTGGGTACCGAAACCTACAACTGCAACTTCTTCTAATGCATTTGAACTAGGAACCAGTTGAATCGCAAGATTTTTCTGACTTCCTACAGTTACTTCTTTTGGTTCATAACCAACATAAGAAATGATCAATACAGAAGATTCTGAAGGCACACTGATGCTGAATGCACCGTTAACATCAGTAGCTGCAACTGCTAAGGATCCTTTGACCTTCACACTCGCACCCGGAATCGGCGTTCCGGTTTCATCTTTAATAATACCTCTGATTACAATGTCGGCAAAAGGTGTTCTTAGTTCCTTTGTAGCCTTTGGCGATGTATTAATATTTATTGCATTTGCCGATGCATTAAATGTTAATCCAATTGCCAGGGATAGTGCACCTAACTTGCAGCCGCTCTCCTTCGTCATAAGCGTGAGCTTAATGAGCCTAGTAAATTTTTTGTTCATATTGGTTGGTTTTGTACTTGGTTAGTTATCTTTTCAGATGGATTTGTTAGTTTTTTTTTGTTCGTTTATATTATTTAGTGAGTGAATAATTTGTTTATTTATTAGCCCAGCGATCAGCAAGCATTTTGATGAAGTATCCGCCTACCACACTTCTTGCCTGAAAACCCGCTTTTTTTCCACTGATGGTTTCATGCCAATCGCTTAATGGCACCTTATCCGAAGTTTCTCTGGCAAATTTGTGTATGGGTTTGATGAACTTTTGAAATTCCTGCTGATTGTCGCTCAAGGTTGCCGTCCACATCATCCAATCAGATTTTGTATAAGCTTTGCGACTATCAAGCGGTAAACCAAAAGCATTTTGCTTGGTTAAATAGTAGTTGATTTCTTTGCGGTAAACATCATTCGGAAATAAATTCAGTTTCAATAATTTATCCCAAATCAGGTTATATTTTTGGCTCCAGGTATTTTTATCATTGAAAGTTAATGCGTAGTGGTCGCCGGCATCGGCAAGTTTTTGCCAATTTTTGGCCATATCTAATGCAGCATTTCTATACTTCAAGGCTACATCTGTTTTCCCCAACTGCTGCGCAAGCTGTGCATACACGCCCAAGCCAACAATTGCTTTTACCGATAAATTTGCATTTCGAGCCAAATGACCAGCGAAATCATCAGTACATAATTGGTTCGCTGGATCGAAACCTTCTTTCAAAAGATAGTTAGCCCATCTCGACATTTCTTTCCAGTGCTTCTCTGCATAACCGGCATTACCTTCAGCTTTGGCAATGGCACCCACCAAAATGATCATATTTCCGGCTTCTTCCACTGGCATGTCTTCGCCATAAATTTGCCCGTTGGCTATTGGATAAGTGCCTATATCATGTGCCGGATAATCTTTGTTCCATTTTCCGCTTTCTGAATAGTAGAAAATTCCATTCAACATGCCTTTTAATAATTCAGGGTTGTAAAGCAAATATTGCGGTGCCGATGGATAAGTAACATCTACTGTATTGATAAAACCGCCGCTGAAATTCTCCTTCGACAGAAATAAAATATCGCCATTTGGGGCATAGACAATTTTGTGCGCTGCAATACTTTGGCGATAAGCCAATTTGCACATATCGGCATATTCCTTGCCGCCAGCTTTAGTGGCATCAGCGACTAACTTGGCATCAAAAGCTTTTGTTTTTGCTTTAAGTGTTGAGTAATCGTTGTTAGCTTGTGTAAGTTGGCTCTCGAAAGTGCTTGATGGAGAAGTTCTCCAAATTGGTAATAATTGATCTCCGAAATATTCGATTGATTTTAAGTCATCATAACCCAGCATCATATATTTTTCTACCGACTTTGCGCCAACCGCACCAAAAGGAATTACGGTACTGAGATCTTGTGTTTTAACATTTAAAGCTTGTGAAGCTTGGGGGTATTGACCAGACTTGAAACTATTTAAATTCGCAAGTTGACTACCAATAAATTGCTTTGGTCCAAATTTTGTCGGAACCGCCACGTACATATAACCCCAGTCAATTCGTAAATCGTCATTTTTCTTTTTTAGGATCGGTTGTTCTACCGTACCTGCTTTTAAAATGGATAAATTATTATTGGTATTTTTCCAAACGGAGACAGCCTGATTTGGGGTATTGACCGCTAAATTGGATGAAGCACTAAAATAGATATCAACCTTGTGTGCTTTCCCATCAGCAGATTTTGCCGCATAGCTGATGTAGCTGATTGGCCTTGCAGTAAGCTTGATATCATTTAATAACAGTGGAGAAGTGAAAGTTACTTTTAGATTTACACCACCGCATTTAAAATCGTAAATGGTGTTGGTGGCTTCAACGGCTACATTGGTTTGTGTTGCTTTTAACACTTGAGACCCATTCGGAACTTCTTCTACAATGCCTGCATCAAGATGCCTGCCTCCTGCTGTATTCTTACAATCGATAGCTAGAATGTTTTCGCCAGGAGTTAAAATACCCTCTTCAATAGGAATATAAATGTATTCGTGTACCCATCCGTCTTTTTCATAAATCGTTTTACCATTTAGGTAAACAATAACATTGTCATCATGGCTAAGCTTTAAATATTTTTTAGCAGAGGAAGACTTACTAACTGAAAACTTCCTGCGATAATAAATTTCATCTGTATTCCATTTTGTCTTGGCCGTATTATCGTCGCCGAATGGAGCCTCATTCTTTTTCCAATCACTGTCATCATAAGCTAAGCTGTTCCAGTCTGTTGTTGGCTTTTTAAATGTATAGCTAGCCTGGTAACTGGTTTCATCGGCAGCTGGCAAAATTGTTTTATAGTTTTTCGATTCAGCACCTAGAAAACGATAAAACTTGCCATCAACTTTAGCCACACCTAAAAGCGATTGTTCTTTGCCTGTCCAATGTTTGGTTACCGAATTGTTTAATCCATCGCCAAAAGACCAAATGCTTAAATAGGTATCGTGAGCAATTAAGGGATAAGCTGGAACCTTGTCTTGAGCTTGAACATTAAAATGTAAGATGCAGCAAAACGCAAAAAAGCATAGTTTTCTCATAAATCGAATATTTGGTTACGTTAAACGTTTTACTAATCTGACAAATCACTTTCTTTTAATTTAAGTTAAAAGAAAAAAATTCTAAATATCGATTTGAGATTGACCTAAGCCCGAAAACATAAAACGTTTTACTAGTCCAATATTAAAGAATTAAATTCCATATTAAAATAGCAGATCCGCAACATTTTAGTTACAGCAAACAGAAACTATCTCTCAATAAGCTTTGCAGGAATAATCACGTTTTGATTTTCTGCTTTGGCTTTAGACGAGAGCTGATTTAGAATCAGTTGAATAACAGTTTCGGCAATTTCTTCGAGGGGTTGTTGAACAGCAGAAATACTAGGCGTATGAAGTTCAAAAACCTCATGATCATCATAGGCAATAACAGAGAAGTCATCTCCTATTTGCTTATTGAGTTGTTTTAGAGCTTTTAGACCACTAATGGCCAAATAATTGGTAGCAAACAGTACCGCATCAATTTCTTTTGAAAGAAATAGGTTTTTCATTTCTTCAATGGTTTCCGTTTCATCCTGATTGAAATGAATTTTGAGTACCAACTCATCCAAATAGGTAATCTGATGATCGACTAAGGCTTGTTTGTAACCATCAAAACGCTCCACAATTTGTTCTACATCGATATCGGTGGTTACAAGCGCAATTTTTCGCTTACCATCTCTGATGAAACTTTCTATAGATTGATAAGAAGCTTTAAAATGATCCGCACCTACATAATGAGTTTCCACATCCGATAAATTTCTATCGAACAAAATCACAGGTTTATTATCTGCCACTAAAGCATTAATATCTTCTTCGATTCCTTTTGTAGGTGAAATAATATAACCATCTACCTTCCTCGATTTAAACATGTTGATTAAATCTTTGGCCTTTTCAACATCATTTTCGGTGCTGGAATAAATGATTTTATAGCCCTTTTTATATGCTTTATCTTCTATTAAGCGAGCAATACGGGAAAAGAATGAATTGGATATATCTTCAATAATTAATCCGATAATGTTTGAGTTACCTGTACGTAAACTCCTGGCAATTTGATTGGGTTTATAACCACTTTCTTTGATAATCTCTTCCACTTTCTTAATCACAGCTTCGCTAATCGATTTCTCTTTCGCTTTACCATTAATGATAAATGAAACTGTTGTGATAGATACACCTGCCTTAACGGCAATATCTTTTATGGAAAGGGTTTTCATTTTTTAGCGCTTCAGATAATATATTGTGATAAGTCTCCCGTATTTATACAGGGATTTTTCAATTTTTGCTAATATAAAGCATCTTGATTAATATTTTCTTAATATTAATCAATTTAGGTTCTGCCGTTTTGTAAAATATTCATATTTGATTATTAAGATTTTATTAAAACAGAAAAGGCACATTTAAGTGCCTTTTCTGTTGAATTAATAACCTGGATTTTGTTTTAGGTTTTCATTTAATGTTCTTTGTATTAAAGGAATTGGAAATATTTGTCTGAATGGAGCAGACGGGGTATGATCCCACCATGTTGCCGTATGAAATTTACCAAATCTTATTAAATCATCTCTTCTGAAACCTTCGAAGACAAACTCACGGCCTCTTTCATTTAGCAATTCATCTAATGTTAAAGTAGCAATGGTATACTGATTTGCAGGCCAAGTTGCATCAGTAAAAGCACGTTTTTTGCATTCGTTTATTAACTGAACAGCTTCTGCATTAGCAGAACCTCCATTTTTACGCATCAAAGCTTCTGCTTTAGCGAAATATACCCAGGTTAAGCGATATAAGTTCCAGTCAGTACAATTGTAGTTAAGGTCTACAGGTATTGGCTGACCATTAACAGTACCCACAACGTTATTTCCTAATTTGTATTTATTAAATCGAACACCACTATTTTCTTCCCCCTCACTCATGTTAGATACAGTTGAATTTGCTCTTGCACGGCGAATTTCGTCGACAAAATTAATTTGCTGCCCATCGTACTCATTACCACCCGAAGCAAGTGCAGGTGCACCATTATCAAATCTAACCTGTGGGCCTTGCAATAGCCAGGTCGACTTCCTTAAATCATCATTAACATACTTAGTATAGTTACCAGGAACCATTACTACGCCATTATTTCCATTTCTAGAACCTCCATAGATTCTATCTTGTTGGAAATGGAAAAATTCACCAGTCCATGATGGTTGCGAGTTTGCAACTTTGAATTCGTAAGCAATTGCAAAAATCACCTCTTTCGAGAGATCGTTGGTTGTCTTAAACTGATCGGTGATATTAGGATCTAGCTGCATGGTTCCGTTTTGACCTCCAGCTTCATTATTGATTAATTTGTTAGCAGCCGCAATACAGTCATCCCAACGAGCTGTGCCTGTCCAAACTTCTGCGTTTAAATAAAGTTCAACCAACATGGCATATCCGCCAGCTTGCGTCATACGCCCAATCATATCTCTTGAAAGTTTTGGTGCCTTATCGATATTGTCCTTAATTTCTTTTTCGATAAAAGCGAAAACTTCGGCACGAGGCCTGGTTTCTGGCTTTGCAGGGACACCTATCTGAGTAACAATTGGAATATTCCCGAATAAATCCATCAGTTTAAGGTAGTGATATGCCCTTAAAAGCTTCAATTCGGCAATAAAAGCATCTTTTTCAACTTGGGTTACGCCCATCTGCTGCAGACTACGTTTTTCCAAATTTTCAATTGGATCATTACAATAACCAACACCGCCAAACATTAATGCCCAGGCATTGTTCAACGGTCCATCATCTACTAACCAACTGTGGTAATGCAGGCGCTTCCATTTACCGCCATCTTCACCGTGGCGACCTTTTGTAGGCCAGGCCAACTGATCTCCAGAAAGCTCAGCTGGTCTCCACCACCCATCCTGACCGGAGGGTGTTGCCCATGCATTGGCATGAGTATATGGTCTTAAAACCGCTGATAAAACTTCGTTTTTATTGTTGTAATAATTATCTGTAATTAATTGACTGTATACCTTTTCATCTAGCTTGGTACATGCATTAAATAGTATTGGTGAGGCTACTAATGCCGAAAGGATGATTTTTCTATATCTTTTCATTTCTTTTATTATTAAAATCCAAAATTAACGCCGAAAACAAAACTCCTGGTAGTTGGGTAAGGACTTCTGGTATCGATACCTAAACTGCGGCCGTTTATTTCCTGTCCTAAACCAACATCTTGAATCGTATCAGGATCATTACCTGAGTAACCTGTTAATAACGCAAGGTTTTGCCCTACAGCGTAAACGCGTAAACTTCTAAAGGCTTTATCTTTAAATTTGAAGGTATAGCCTAAGGTTATCTCATCTAATTTCAAGAAACTTGCATCTTCCATATAATAATCCGAATACATGTAGGTGTCGTTTATCTCCGCGTACTTGGTAAAGGCACTGTTTAGTAAGTTACCTTGTGTTCCGAATTTGTTTCCATAAGATAATGCTACGGTGTTAAGCGCATCAAAATCTAATTTACTTCTTAAAAAGATTCTTAAATCAAATTGCTTGTAGGTAAATGTGTTTCCAAGTGATAAATAATACTTTGGTATTGCGTTACCAATCACCTGAAGATCAGTTTGATCGCGGAATGGCGAAGTATTAATTTGAGCATTAGGTACTGCCTGACCTGCACGATTCGTAAACAACCATTTACCTTCTGGCGTAAATCCAGCGAAACGTTTACCCCAGAACTCGCCAATGTTACGGCCTTCATAAGTACGGAAAGCATTTCCTAGTGCACCTGCACCACCAATGCTACCAAACTCTACCATATCTCTTTTGTAAATATCGTTGGAGAATGTTACCAGTTTGTTATCAATTGTACTTCCTGCGAAATCAATGCTCCAATTGAAATCTTTACCTTTAATTGCCTGATAGCTTAAAGATAGCTCCAGACCCTTCGCTGATATAGTACCAACGTTAGTGTAAATCGAACTTTGAACAAATGGAGGTTGAGGAGAGGTATAAGTGTAAAGCAAGTCAACAATATCCCGTTTAAACACATCTATTGATCCACTTAATCTGTTGTCGAACATTGCAAAATCTGCACCTAAATTATATTCACGTTTGCGCTCCCACCTCAAATCGGGATTTGGATTACGCGATGGCCCATAAGTTTGTAACCAGTTATTTCCAGGAAATGGATATAAATTACCTGTGCTCAACGTTACTAAAGATGCGTAATTGGCGAAACCAGAGTTCCCTGTTTCTCCATATCCTGCTCTAAGTTTCAAAAAGTTGAGCCACTTCGTATTTTCCATGAACTTTTCACGGGTGATCTCCCATGAGGCAGATAAAGCCGGGAAACTTGCCCATTTGTTATTTTTTCCAAATCTAGAAGAACCCTCTCTTCTTAATACGGCTTCAAAGTTAACCTTTCCATCAAAGGTATAATGTACACGGCCGAATAATGCAATTAAAGTATTATCATTTTTATTACTTGCTATACCTATAGTGTTAACTTTTACTGGCACACTACCTAAATTGTTTTCTTCGAAAAGATCATTGGTGTATCCACGGTTGTTGGCGCTAAACGATTCGTTAACTTCATAACGATATGAATATCCTAGCATCCCTGTTAAACGGTGTTTCTCTTTAATGGTTTTACTATATTCGATAGTTGGCTCAAAGTTGAAATTTTCATTTAGCTCAGTTCCTTTATATGCATATCCACCATTTGGTGCATCACCATTTTCTACAGAGTTTTGGCTTCCAATTGTTCTGTACTGGTTATCAACAAACTGATTTCTTTGATAAGCCACAAATGCAGAAGCCTTCAAATCTTTCATAAGATCTATATCGATTTTACCATCTACAGAATATGTTTGTTGATTTCTTTTACTGGTTTCTTGTTGTAACCTCGCTACCTCATTGGTGATATTTCTGGTAAATAGGTAAGAGCCATCAGGATTAAAGAAAGATTCCGTAGGGTTTTTTGTTAAAACATTTTCCCAACCTCCACCACCTAAAAGGTTGGCATTGTTAATATTGGATGCCACATTGAACAACGCGGTTACTTTGTCTTTAAAACCTTTTTGCGTCAAACTCATCCTGAACTGATATTGTTCTCTGCTATTTTCTTTTGCGAAACCATCCAGCTTATTGTAAGTGAATGATCCGCGATAACTTGATTTATCGCCACCACCAGCAACGGACAAGTTCTGATAATGAGTTAAATTATCTTTGTTGATGATATCGTAGAAATAATTATAATCGCCTCCATAGTCTTTGGCAGTATAAAGTCCGCTCGCTATCTTCTCGCGGAACTGGGATGCTGTCATAAAATCGGGACGCTCATATAGCGTTTCGTGTCTTACATATCCGTTGTAATTAAACTGAGCGGGTCCTTTTTTACCTTTTTTGGTAGTAACCAAAATAACCCCTGCATTTGCACGGGTACCGTAAATTGCCGCAGCTGAACCATCTTTTAACACTGTGAAAGATTCAATATCATCTTGTTGGAGTAGATCCAGATTACCACCTGGAATACCATCAATAACGATAAGTGGACTTGCTGTACCCGAAATAGAAGTTACACCACGAAGTTGAATGGCCACACCAGAATTCGGATTTGAACCATTTCTTGTAATTTGCAAACCCGCTACCTTACCTTGCAATAAATCAAGGGCATTTCTGGCACCACTTTGTCTAAATTGTGAGGTGTCTACTTTGGTAATTGCTGATGTTAATTCTCTTTGGCTACGCGTACCATAACCCACTACAACTACATCATCCAGTTTGTTATCAGTTGCAACAGCAAGCTTAATATTTAAGGTTGTTTCGGCACCAACCTTAATATCTTGCGCTTTATAACCGATGTACGTGAAGCGAAGCACATCGTTATCATTTGCTTCAATTTTAAACTGGCCATTGGCATCGGTTACAGTGGCCTGCCCAGAGGTGATGTTCTTTACACCCACGCCTGGAACTGGATTGTTTGTTTCATCTACCACCTTACCGATAATTGGTTTTGCAGCAAAGATTTGTTTCCTTGGAAATTCACTTGCGAGAAAATCGCTTAGATCGATTTTTTCTGAATTTGCAGAAAACACTGGGGAACTCGCTAATAAAATTGCGGAGAGCCCAGTAAGTTTAAGTAAATTAACTTTCATTAGCTATTTTGTTATATGTTGGAAATTGATTAGGTTTTTTTGATGCCTTTCGATCAAATCCAAAAGGCGTAGAAATCCAGTACGAAATATCTGATAGGGCTAGTATTCATGAAGTAGGATGATTAATTAATCAATATTAAAAATTATCCATCGCGATAAATCGATTTAGTCGTAAAAAAAACGTTACAAAAACGTTTTATTAGATTTGTCATCTAAAAAACACGGCATTGACTAAAAATTAGCTGCGATTTGTGATTTTACTAATCTGATTTTAATTTGGTTGATCTGGGATCGCCGAAAGATACCCCTTAATCAGCTTTGCGGTTTTGGCAGATGCACCAGGTTTTCCCATCAAACGGAGTAACTCCTTGTAGTTGTGAAGCATCCTTTCTCGCCCATCCCCTTCCATAATAATTTGAAGCTCTTCGCCCACCTTTTTAGTGTTACAAGCTTCCTGAACAAGTTCGGTTACAATCTTTTTATTCACGATTAAATTAACCAGGGAAATGAACTTAATCTTCACTAACATCCTGGCGATAGCAATAGAAATTGCCCCTCCACGATAAACCACCACCTGTGGAACTTTAAACAAAGCAGTTTCTAAGGTTGCTGTGCCCGAGGCCACAATTGCAGCATGGGCATGATACAATAAGTTGTAAGTGTTATTAAATAAAAGTTTAACTTTTTTGGAGCCGATAAACTGCTGATAATAACTTTCATCGAAAGTCGGTGCAGCAGCAATGGCGAATTGATAGGCTGGAAATTGATCTGTAATGCTGAGCATTACCGGTAATAATCGCTCAATTTCTTGTTTTCTGCTCCCAGGTAATAATGCAATGATTTTCTGTTCAGCTAAATTGTTTTGGGAGAAAAAATCCGGATCGGGAGAAAAAACAGCCTGCTCATCCAAAAGTGGATTTCCAACATAATCCACTTTCATACCCCATTCTTTATAAAAATCTACCTCGAAAGGTAAAATGCAAAACATATGGTCAACAACCTTTTTGATTTTTAGCACCCGCTTCTGATTCCAGGCCCAAATTTTTGGAGAGATATAATAACAAACCCGGATGTTATTCTCTTTGGCAAATTCAGCTATTTTTAAATTGAAACCTGGGAAATCGATTAGGATCAATACATCGGGTTGCCAGTTTAAAATATCGGCTTTGCACTTTTTAAGGTTTTTAAAAATCGTTCTCAAATTCAAAATTACTTCTGTAAAACCCATAAAAGCCATATCAGCATAGTGTTTTACTAACTCGCCACCTTCAGCCTGCATTTTGTCGCCGCCAAAATAACGGAATACGGCCCCGTCTTCTTCGAGCTTTAATGCTTTCATTAAGTTTGCTCCGTGTAAATCGCCTGATGCTTCGCCTGCTACGAGGTAGTATTTCATTTTGGTATTAAGTAGTTAGTATCAAGTATAACATGCAGGTCGCCATCTTTTTAAAAAACCTTGTAGGCGAAGAAAATAAATGCACACAAAAATGTTGCAGCTAAAATTCCTCTGCCAATGTTAACCTTATTGTATTTAAAAAAATATTGCATTACATAAGCATTAACAGCAATGCCACCGATGTAAAGCAAATCAGCCTTGGCCAGCGATGCTACATGATGAATGATATACCAAGCCAGTCCACATAAAATAGTTGGTATTATTAAACCTATCGCCAGCCCAATCCAAACAGAATCTGTGAGTCTCCTTAACTTATCGCTCATGTTATATAGAGATATGATTAGCCTAAATTGATTCCATCAGGAGCAGAAATAGTGGTTTTCCCTTGATCGGATTTCGAAATATCACCATCAATAAAATTCCATCCGTTTAAAGTTTGAATGGCATGGTGCGCCGTTAAATCGAACTGTACTGGCACAACTGAAACATAGCCATGTTCCAATGCCCAAACATCGGTATCTTCACCCTTATCAAAATTTTCGAAAACACCTGTTAACCAATAATATGGCCGTTTGTATGGATCAACACGCTCATCAAATTCCTCCATCCATTTAGCATTTGCTTGCCTGCAAACTTTCACCCCTTTGAGTTGATCACCCTTCGGAAAATTTACGTTTAACAAAACGCCTTCTGGCAGCCCATTTTCAAGCACCTGAAGACAAATATCCTTAATGTACTTTTTAGTATGACTAAAATCCGCATCAGCAGCAAAATCATCCATTGAAAAACCAATAGACGGTATTTTTTCGATGGCACCTTCAACCGCGGCAGACATGGTACCTGAGTATAAAACATTAATGGAATTATTTAAACCGTGATTAATACCCGAAACGCAAAGATCTGGTTTCTTGCCCTTGAAAATTTTATTTACTCCAAGCTTTACACAATCTACTGGAGTGCCGCTACATTTATACATCTCCACGCCATCATAAAGATTTACTTTATCAAAACGAATGGGTTTACCGATGGTAATTGCATGCCCCATTCCGCTTTGTGGACTATCGGGTGCAACCACAACTACATTTCCAATTTCCTGCATTACCTCCATCAAATTTTTAATTCCGGTAGCGGTAATACCATCATCATTTACTACTAAAATAGTTGGCTTTGCTTTATGCTTTGTCATGCTGGTAAAAATACAGAATATAAAATCAAGGCACAATAAAGCGCTATTTTATATGCGAAAATCATTTATTATCCCTCTAAAAGAATATATTTTTTTAAAGCATTTCATTCGATGCCGGAAAGCATATATATTTGATTAAACAACTTATTAATGTGAGGATTGGATTTAAAAGTTCAGTACTTCAATCACTATCATAAACCAAATAAATGAAAATCAAACTATTTACATTAGCTTGTTTTCTTGTTGCAAGTTCGGTGGCAAAGGCCCAAACTTCTTATCAATGGAAAACAGGAACTTCTGGGGGTTACAGCTATAAATACGTAACCAACGATCCTACTAAATCTCGCTTCTACACGCTAAAAAACGGGCTTACTGTAATTTTATCGCAAAATAATAAAGAACCGAACATCACCTATAAAATGGCTGTACGGGCTGGTAGCAATACAGACCCTAGAACAAATACCGGCTTAGCCCACTATCTGGAGCACCTTCTATTTAAAGGAACTGATAAATTCGGAACCTTAAATTATGCGAAAGAAAAACCTTTGCTAGACAAAGTGGAGGCACTTTACGAAACTTATAACAAAACAACTGATCCGGCTAAACGTAAGGAGATTTATAAAGAAATTGATAAGGTTTCTGGCGAAGCATCTGAATATTCTATTGCAAATGAATATGATAAAATGATGAAATCCATTGGCAGTAACTCTACCAATGCGCACACCTCAGTTGAAGAAACAGTGTACGAAGAAGATCTTCCATCGAATAATATTGATCGGTTTTTATCTCTTCAGGCAGAGCGTTTCCGTGCCCCAGTTTTCCGTATTTTCCATACCGAACTGGAAGCCGTTTACGAAGAGAAGAACATTGGTATGGACAACGATGGACGTAAAATGTATGAGAAAATGCTTTATGCCCTATTTCCAACACATAACTACGGCCAACAAACCACAATTGGTACTATTGAGCATTTAAAAAACCCGTCGCTGGTAGAAATCAGAAAATATTACAACAAGTATTATGTGCCTAATAATATGGCCTTAATCATGTCTGGAGATATTAATTATGATGATTTGATCAAAAGAATTGATAAAAATTTCTCTTACATGGTTTCGAAACCATTAGCGCTGTATAACCCAGCACCAGAGAAACCACTTACTCAGATTCAGAAGGTTGATATTTACGGTCCTAGTGCAGAAAACCTTTATATTGCTTATCGCGGTTATGCCCAAAATACCCGTCAAAGTTTGCTATTAGATTTAATCGGTAGCATCCTATCAAACGGCAAAGCTGGTTTAATGGATATCAACATCAATAAACAACAAAAAATGTTGAGGGCTAACGCGGGTTATAATTCGATGAAGGATTATGGCGTTTTCATATTATCAGGCTCCCCAAAAGCCGGACAAACTTTAGAAGAGGCTCAGCAACTGTTATTAGAACAATTAGATCTGCTTAAAAAAGGTGAATTTGACGAAAGCTTAATAAAAGCTACTGTTGCCAACATTAAGTTGGCTGAATTGCAAGGTTATGATAACAACGATGTTCGAGCTGATGCAACGATGAATTCATTTATCCAAAACCGCGGTACAGAATGGGACAAAACACTGGCCTCTACCGATGCAATGGCGAAGGTTACCAAAAAGGAAATTGTTGATTTTGCAAACCAGTTTTTCATCAACAATTATGCGGTTCTTCTGAAACATAAAGGAGAAGACAAAAGCATCATGAAAGTAGAAAAACCGACTATCACTGCCGTAAAAACAAATGCAAACGAAGTTTCTCCTTTCACAAAAACAATTATCAGTTCTCCAATTAAACCAATTGCACCTAAATTTTTAGATTACAAAAAGGACTTAAATTTTGGTAAAGCTGGCATCGCTGATGTAATCGCAGTGCAGAATACTGAAAACGGTATTTTCCGAATGGGCTATCGTTTTGAAATGGGTTCGTACAACTACAAGTTATTGCCTTACGCTGCTCAATATTTAGCTTTTTTAAGTACCGATAAATATTCGGCAGAAGATATTAGCAAGGCTTTTTATAACTTGGCCTGTAACTACAATATTAACGTAGGTACGGAAGTAACAACTGTTTCTTTAAGCGGTTTGCAAGAAAACTTTGATAAAGCTGTAGCCCTTTTAGAAGATGTTTTAGCGAATTGTAAGCCAAACGAAAAAGCACTCGAAGATTTAAAAGGCCGTTTATTAAAATCACGAGAAAATGCGAAATTAAATAAATCATCAATTTTAGGAGGTTTGATGAGCTATGCACAATATGGCTCTGATAATCCTTTTAATTATGGATTAAGCAATGATGAAATCAAGAACATGAAATCGTCTGATTTGATTTATTTGTTGCACAACTTAACCAACTACAAACACACGATTACGTATTTCGGTCCGAAAGCTTTAGATGCATTCTCTACAGACATAGCGAAAGTTCATGCTTTGGGTAAGGATTTTACACCAGCAGCTCCAATGAAAAAGTTTGTTTATACCACGACAGATTCTAACAAAGTTTACTTTGCAGATTACGATATGGTACAGGCAGAAATTCGCTGGGTACGCAATGCAGGCTTATACGACCCTACCAACGCAGCAAAAATTGGTCTGTTTAACAATTATTTTGGTGGTGGCATGGGTTCTATCGTGTTCCAAACTATTCGCGAATCTAAAGCCCTGGCTTATTCTACTTTCGCTGTTTATTCTTCACCAAATAGCAAAGACAAAGAAAATAGCATGGTGGCTTATGTAGGTACGCAAGCGGACAAGATGAATGAAGCGGTAGCTGGAATGAACGAACTTTTAACGGTATTGCCTGAGTCAGACAAATCTTTCGATCTTTCGAAAAACAACTCTTTAAATGGAATTGAAACTGCAAGGATAACCAAAGATGGTATCATATATTCCTATTTGGCCGATAAAAAACTAGGTTTCGATCATGATTCTCGTATTGATGAATATGCTGCGTTGAAACCCTTAAGCTTCGCAGATGTAAAATCATTTCACAACGGAAATATCTCAGGCAAGCCTTATAACTATTGTGTGGTAGCCTCAGAGAAAAAAATTAACATGGCCGATTTAGCCAAATATGGTGCTGTTACCAAATTAAGCTTAGAGCAGATATTTGGATACTAAGAAAGGTTGAGGGTAAAAAGGCTGAGGGTTTAAGTTAAAAACCCAAAGACCTTAAATAATTGAAAGCGTTCCGGTGTAAAAGCCGGAACGCTTTTTTATTGGGCATTCTTATCAAAAACTAAATAAATCCAAAGTGATCTGCGGCCCAATTTGAAAATGACTTGTGCAGTAGATTATGAATAAAGCAGTCCCACTATCCGCTGTAGTTCCGCTTGAAAAAATCGGGAGCTGTCGCTTCTATCGGGTTTAATAACATTGTTTTGTGCAAAAAAAGCACCGCCTAAAGGCAGTGCTTGACCAAGAATGAGCGCTATTAAAAACCTTATTTCTTCATATAATCAATTACCACACCATTTGCCATTAGCTTTTTGTCTGCGCTTGCTAACTTACTTCCTGCAGGCGTTTCTACAATTAAAACGGATTGATTGCCAGCAATAGAAATACTACTCTTAACTGTAACGTTTATGGCGATAAATTTTTGCGAAACGGCATCATACAGATCTACTTTTTTTGTTCCCTTCACTTGATAAACAATAGCTTTATTCTGGGCATACGGGTTGTAAATCAAATAGGTTGGGTACGCTTTGTTTTTATAAAAATCTGTGGCTAAAACATCCAATTTTAAAATGGCTTCTACATTTGTTTTTTCTACAATTGCCCCAAATATCCCTACGTGGCCGCTTCCATAAACACTAAATTGAGAAACATCAGGATTTTTGCCAGGTACCCACTTTGGTCCATCGCCTTGTGCCACTGGACCTTTTTTATCCATGTAAAGCGTATCGAACGTAGAAGTCTTGGCAAAACCTTCATAAGCAATTACGCCTTTGGTAACTGCTGTTTTTTCAGGAATAGTTTGCCTATCGGCAGGCATATATCGCGGATAAAAAAACCGCGAAGCATTTACCGCGTTCAACATCCATTTTCCAATGGCGTTGGCATAAGCCGGTTCATAGCGAACGGTTGGCACCAATGGCCAGGCTGCATCGAATGTGTTCATTAAAAAGCCATAACCACCATGATCCACCGTGCTTCCTACCACACCAGAAATATCATAGCCATTCCATTTACCCGTTAAAACACCCCAGCCTTCGCGGCAAACCGCGGTTCCATCAAACGTCCAGCCTAAAAGTTTTTGAACATCAAAATTTGTTCCTTGCTCAACGTTCATCCTTGCCGCCAAATAGGCTCCGAAAGGCATCAGCAGTTCGTAAGTTGGATTAATCTTATTGCTTTCCAAAGCGGTCATCGCACTAATGGCACCTTTCAAGTATCTTTTATCGCCAAACTTTTTATAAGCCGAATACAATACCCAGGCATGGCCGGCAGCGGCATCTTGTTGTGCACAAATCTGGTTTTTCATGGGCTTCATTGCGGCATAATCAAAATACGAGTAGTTGTAATCGCCTTTCAGAATAGAATCTGCCTTATAAAACTTCTCAGCAATACTTTTAGCAATCCAATCGAAATCTTTTTCATTAGGATATTGCTCGTAAACGGCATAAAACAACACATTCGGGTAAACATCATACCACCAATCTCTACCATAACCGCCACCTAAAAGCGCTACTTCCGGAGCAGTATTATTCATCATAATATTCCATTTGGTATCGCGGTTGAAATAATTTTTCAGCATGGCGGCATAGTTCACACCGTTCTGTTTACTTTTATCGATCCCAATTAAACTGGCACCCATCACCGCACCCATGTTGGCCAAAGCCTCATGAAACATTCCTTTGTTGTTCTTCCCCTGACGAACGTCACCAACAGCTGTATAAATCCCCATCACCGGCTGATCGAAATTCTTTCGGGTGCTATCCATCCAGATCATTGGCCAATATTCGCCTTTGGCATTGAGATCATAAACGGTTTTATCGAAGTTTTGGGCCATCAGTTTCCAATCAATAATTTCTAATGGCTGAGGCAGATTTGCCATCTCTTCTACCCTACTTAACTTAAGCTGTTTTACTTGTGCTTGCGCTACGCCATAACTCAAGGCAAGCGACAATGCGAAAAAAATTTTGAAATTAAATCTCATATTTTCTGTGTTTCGGTCGGTGAAAATACCGACTAAGATTGATCAATTTATTTTATATTGGGGCAACCACACCAGGTTCTTCATTACTTAAAATGGGTGCTTCTTCTATATTTTCTATTTTTCCTTGCTTAATAATTCCTTTTGCTACCCAATAAGAGACTAACTGTAAAATTGCTACAATAATAATGGCATAACGCAGAGCAATTTCAACAGAAAAGCAATAAGCCAAGATCAAAAATGTACCCGCTCCCGTTAATCGGCCAACATAGAGGCCTGCTTCGTGATTTAAGATGTAAGCAAATTCGCTTCTTTTCTCTTTTTTGGTCAAGATATCGATTACACTAAACTGAATTGGAAAATATGCTAAATCCAGCAATGGTTTAGCCAGTAACAAGAACAACATAAAAAGGATTACTCCCAGGCTGCTATATAAAACCCCGTTAATTACCGCAGCGATTGCAAAGAGCACCAAGCCTGTCCCAAATATATAAAGACGGTGTTTAGCCGAAGTATTTCTACCGATAATGTACATCGCTATCGCAGCAATAATGGCCCCGATAGATTGCGCTGTGCCTAACGCACCTTCCTTACCAACTAACAGCATAATTAACATGGCAGGTGCAGTTACCAGAAAGCCTTGGACCAACCCTTTTAAAGTAGCCAAACGCAGTAATTTATACCAATACGGATCGAATTTAAAATAAACAAATTTCTTTTCTGTAGGATTTTGAAAGTTGCCTCTGAAACACATGATGGAAGCCAGTATGGTAATCACGAAAACCATTCCCGTTACAATTTTGTAAGCCAAATGTGCGCCACCAGTTACAGCATTAAATTCGATAAACCAGCCAATAAGTACAGGAATTACCACCGCGATAATGGTGTAGAAAAAGGTTTCTAAACCATAATAATAGTTTCGGTTTTCATCATTGGTAATGGCCAATGCAAGGAAATCTCGGTTGGCCCAATAAAAACCGAACGACATGCCCATAATTAATCCTGCAATACCAATTCCGGTATTATCCAAAGTGGTTAACGACATCATCACCATCATCGAAACTCCACTTAACATCATACCCAGGGAATACAATGTTTTAATAGAAAATTTACTCAGCAAACAGCCATTCAAGAAAAACGTAATTGGAATACCGGTATAAATTGTCAATTGATAAATTACAACTTTAACCGGATCGTTGGAACTTCGCATAACATAAGCCGCCACAAAAATATCGATTACAGGAAGTACGATACTGTAAATTAAGTTGGTTAAAGTAAGTACCCGGAAATTGTACGACTGATTTTTGAAGTGCGCAATTTCTGATTTTAGTTTAGTTAGCATGGTTATATTTTAATTGCGATAAAATATCTTGAATAGAAAACTTGGCGCCGCACACAAATTCATCGGCAGCACCGTAATAAATGGTGAGTTCATCACCATTGATGGTATGGCCATTTGTAAAAACCACCTGACCAAAAAAGCCACACATTTCATACTCGGCAGTCGGACGCATAATCGGTTCATCCGTTTGTGCCAGTACTTTCGAAGGATCGTTCAAATCCATCAAAAAAGCACCTAAACAATATTGATGTTCGGCATTTGCGCCGTGGTAAATTTCCAACCAACCTTTACCAGTTTTAATTGGAGCCGCACCTGCACCAACCCGTTTACTATCCCAATTATTTTTGCGGGTTTTGATGATACATTTATGGTTTCCCCAATGAATTCCATCTGGAGATTCGGCCAACCAGATGTAGTTACCCCCTAAATCTACACTGCTCGGGCGATGAAGGGTATAAAATTTCCCATTGATTTTTTCTTCAAAAACCGCACAATCCTTATTATGGGGAGGAATAATCATCCCATGTTTTTCAAAGGTTTTCCAGTCTTTTGTGGTTCGCATCCCCACACCCACGCCATGTTCGGAAACGGCGGTGAAAGTTAGATAGTAAGTACCATCAATTAATGCTACGCGACAATCCTCGATACCAAAAGCTTCATCAGGGCCTTCACCTTGTAACAAAGGGTAGCCTTCTGGCTGATAAAAGTTAATGCCATCATCGCTACAAACCAAACGCAAATGTGAGAGCGTGGTTAAATAATCGGCACCTTTATAATTGATTACCCGAGGATCATCAGCTACCAAGTCGGGATCATTTTCTTGTATTGCAATAATCTCAATACCATTGCCTTTTAAAACCGGAAAGGATATAATTCCATTTTTTTGCTCGGGCCTTTCCGCTACGCGAATGAGTAACCAGGTTTTATTTTGGAACGTAAAAACTCCGGGATTGAGCAAACAAGCAATCTCTAATCCTGGTATACTTGGAACTAAATCCTTTGGAGATAAAATAGGGTTCTGCGGAAATCTTTTAGCACTATCTGTCATAATATTTAGGGAATAGTTATCCATTAGCCGATAAAAAACCGACTTGAATAGCGTTTGAAAAAATTAATTGTTGCCTGCCAAATCAATAACAAACAACAATTAATTAACGGTTAGTAACCTGGGTTTTGTTTTAGTGTACCTGCAGAAGCATCTACTTCAGCCTGTGGTAGCGGATATAGATAATGCTTATCCTGGAAATTTTTGCCTTTACCAGTCATTACCGTTTTAGCTAATTTCCAGCGTTTAAGATCCAACATTCTTTGCGATTCGAAACCCAATTCGACTCTGCGTTCAGAGACTATCCAGTTTTTGATAGTTGCCTTGTCGCTTGAAGCAGCACGATCTGGCAATGTACCTGCTGGTGGCATTACACCTAAAGCACTTAAACTTGTTCTTGCTCTTGTCCTAACTTGATTAATAATGGTTACTGCATCTGCATATTGACCCAATTCGTTTTGAGCCTCAGCTTTCCATAGCAGTACATCAGCATATCTGATGTAAATTTTGTTGTTAGCAGCATCATCATTTCCTTTGTTCGATCCATTTGTACTACCCAATAACTTATTTATGTTTTGATTTGCCACATCGACCGTATAAAGTTTCCTTGGATCGTTGGCCTCAAAAGCATTAAGAAAATCAGTACTAGGAGCAAAGAAACCCCAACCCAAAGGCGCACAAATACCATTGCCTTTTAGTGGATTTTGATTTGACTGATGATCGTAAACAAAGATATTTTCGTTTTCGGCGAACTCTTTCGTTTGATTAAAGCTATCGAAATAATTTGCGTTTAAGCTATAAAAACCTAATCCTTGAAGTTCATTTACACTTGTTACTACATCGGCCCATTTTTCGGTATATAACGCTGATTTTGCCAACAGTGCAATAGCAGAACCCTTATTGGCTCTCCATCTCTCAGTTGCCGAGCTGTATTTTGCATTTGGCAATAAACCTTTTGCTAAATTTAAATCGGCTTTAATTCTATCCCAAACCAGGTTTTTATCTGCCCTGACAGCAACTTCAAATGCTTCCTGGTATGTACTTACTGGTTTCAAAATTAATGGCACATCGCCAAAATTGGTAACCAATGAGAAATAATAATACGATCTTAAAAAATAAGCTTCTCCAAGGAGCTGATTTTTACGAGCTGTGGTTATTCCCGTAATGGCCTCAATATCGGTTTTAGTTAATAATTCGATGGCGATATTTAATCTTTTTATCCCTTCATAATCATATTTCCATAAACCATTAGGTCCGCCATTGGTAGATGTAAAGGTGAAGTTATTCACATCGTCCATCCAAGGCTGATCACCATCTGGATTCCACTTCTTCTCCATATCATCTGAGGCAATATCCTGCATCACCAGATCATTTTGAAAAACTAAGCCACCTGCCCAATCCCATTGTGCCAAAATATTTAAGCGGTTAGATAATAACTGATAGGCAGAGTTAACCGAGTTTTCTACTGTTCCAAGTGTTGGTGTGGTATTTACCTGTTCCAACGTAGTTAAACCTATCGCTTCGGTAGTAAGTTGCTTTTTGCAACCCGCAAATGTTAATACACTAAACACTGCGCTTATAAATAATATTCTTCTCATAATACTTGTGCAAAAAAGGTTTATAAACTAATTTTCAAACCAACAATAAATGCTTTCGATTGTGGGTAAGTGCCTTGATCAATTAATGAGGTCGACTCTGGATCTAAACCTGTATAATCTGCTACTGTTAGTAAATTCTGCCCTGATGCATACAAACGCACATTTCTAACGCCAATCTTCTTCACATCGAAAGTATAACCTACTTCGATGTTTTTCAGTCTTAAGTACGATGCATCTTCTACAAATACGCTGGAAACGTTACCGCCACCATTGTTATTGAAGGTTACTCGAGGTAAAGTATTACTCGTACCAGGTCCGTTCCAGCTATCCAAAACCGATGTCATCGAATTAAATGGACGGCTGTCGAAATTGATAATCTGTTTTAAATCGTTATAGCGATCTACACCTTGTACCCCTTGTAATAAGAATGAGAAATCGAACTTTTTAAATGATGATGAAAAAGCGAATCCATAAGTTAATTTTGGAACCGGATTTCCAATAAATGTTCTGTCATCAGCATTGATCTGCCCATCGCCATTCAAATCTTTAAATTTGATATCACCTGGCAAAGCACCATTCGCATTTGAATATAAGTAACTACTTACTTCTGCTGGTGTTTGATAAATGCCATCGAAAACTAAACCAAAATACGAATTAATCGGCTGTCCAGCTTCTGTTCTGGTATGCGTTCTATCATCGTTGATGTTTTTTACAAACTCTTGCAGCTTATTAACTCGGTTTGTTAAAGTAGCAATGTTTGCATTCACATTGTATTTAAAAGCATGTTCCTGGTTTCTGAAGTTTAAACCAAACTCAAAACCTTTATTGGTCAATTCGCCTGCATTTACGTAGGTACGATCGATAACACCTACAGATACCGCTGGCAAACCAACTGTTAATAAGATATCATCTGTTTTCTTCACGAAATAATCTGCAGTAAATGATAGTCTGTTTTTAAGCACTCCGAAATCGATACCGAAGTTGGTTTGTGTAGTGGTTTCCCATTTCACATCCGGATTACCGTAGCGTACTACATTTACTATACCTCCAGATTCTGAAACCAAAGTTTGATAAGTGTTATTTGGAATTTCCTGGTTACCAGCCTGGCCCCAGCTTCCTCTCAGTTTTAATTCAGAAATCCATTGCGCATCTTTCATAAACTCCTCGTTGGAGATTATCCATCCGGCAGATGCCGACGGGAAATAACCCCACTTGTTTGTTGGTCCGAAACGGGATGAACCGTCAGCCCTTAAAGTGGCAGTAGCAAAGTATTTATTGTCGAAATTGTAAGTTCCGCTACCGAAAAACGAGACCAAATTAAACTCACTTGCCGAACCCGAATTGTAAATATTAGTTAAGCTTCCATAATCCAAATACTGAAAACCTGATGTACTTTTATCAAAATTCTGTCTGCTGCCACCAATTGCAGACGACTTGCTAGAAATATTTTCAGCACCTAATAAGAAATTCACATTGTGCTTTTGCGCAAAGGTTTTTACATAATTTAAGGTATTTGTAAAAGTAAAGTTCATCACTTCACCTCTGTTTTCATCTAAATTATTAGGCTTGTTGTTTCTGCCCTTACCTGGGTAAAGCTCATCAGGGTTGTTGTCGTTATCATCTCCATAATTTTGAGCGAAGTTTTTATTATGCGTAAAACTGATATCTACACCTACACTTGACCTGAATGTTAAAGATTTATCGCCTAAGAACGCATATTCGGCATAGAGGTTTCCAAAAGTTTGGAAGGTTTTACGCTTATCGTTAGTAAAATTCACGATAGCGATAGGATTTGAACTGAATTCGAAATTTTTATCCCAGCCATTATTGTTGCCCATATAAAAAGGTAAATCGGTGTAGGGATTTGCTGCCGAATAAGTAGGGTCAGTTACACGTTTATATACACCCAAAACTGGCGGACGCAATAATGCATGGCGGATAACCCCCGGTACATCACCACTTGAAGACAATTTATCCTGCTTAGCAAAGCTTAATTGTAGGTTTGTGCCCACTTTAAAACGATCTGTGATGTTGGCATTTACATTTGATCTGAAATTAAAACGTTCGTAACCATCATGATCCTGAACCACAATACCATCTTGTTTGTAATAGCCAGTCGAAATTAAATACTGAACCTGATCGGAGCCTCCATTTACAGAAGCCTGAAGATTTTTCGATTTTCCAGTTTCGAATAATTCCCCTAACCAATCTGTATCGGATAAATCATTCCTACTTCTGGCAGCCTGATATGGACTTACTGCATTTGCTGCATTGCCTAAAGTATTATGCCATGCTCGGTCTTTTATTGTTAAGTATTGATCGGCATTAAGCATTTTTGGTAAGTTTGTGGCTTGATGAAAGCCTGTAAAGTACTCAACATTGATGTTTGCCTTTCCTTTACTGCCACTAATAGTCGTAATTACAACGACACCATTAGCCGCACGAGATCCATAAATTGCGCCTGCAGCAGCATCTTTTAAAACCGTCATCGATTTTACATCGCTTTGGTTTAAAAAAGAAATATCGCGGGTAGGTACCCCATCAATTACATAAAGTACATCGTTGTTCCCCAAAGTGCCCTCGCCCCTAATTCTAAGTTTTATACCATCACCAGGAGCACCTGTATTGGCAGCTACGAATACACCTGCAACCTGACCTTGAAGTGCCTGAGCAACATCAACAATTCTGGTTTTCTGCAAATCGTTCATATCAACCGTTGCAACCGAACCTGTAATTGACGCTTTCTTTTGAGAGGTATAACCAACTACCACTACATCGTTTAATGATTGTGATGAAGGTTTTAATAAAATATTCAAACTCCCGCCTGTCGGTGATGAAGTAGTGGCGTTGTAGCCTATGTAAGTGAAAGTTACTGTTTGAGTTGAACCCGGCTGAAGGGTTAAAACATATACTCCATTTCCATCGGTAGAAGTTTTGTTTTGTGTATTGGTTTGCATCACCACAACACCAGGCAAAGGCTGATTAGTTTCATCTGTAACCTTACCTGTTATTTTAGTTTGCGCATAACTTGTAAAACCGGTAACGGCTAAGAACAAGAAAACCAACGATGCATAGATACGTCTGTTTTTTTTCATAAAGATTTATATTTGATTGAGAGCAAATATAGCTTGGAAGCTGTGCAACAATAGTGTACTATAATAACATTTTAGTTCACTATTATTGCAAAAGAGCGTTTTGAAGGCATTTTGCTTAAAAAATTTCTGTTGGGCTTGTTCCCTCGTGCTGTTTCTGACGGTATTCATTTGGGGCCAGATGATAAATCTTTTTAAACTCCCTGAAGAAGTAAGATTTATTGTTGAAGCCTGTTAAATAGAAAATTTCGGAGACATTTAATTTCGAATTCTGGAGTAAAACCGCAGCATGTTTTAACCGAATTCTTTTGATGAACTCAGAGGGTGTCATCCCCGCCAAAGTTTTTAATTTTCGATACAATTGCATTTTGCTGATGCATAAAATATCTTCCAGCTTCGAGGCATCTAGATCTGGTTCTGCTAAATTATCCTCCACCGCTTTTACCAACGCATTTAGAAATTCTTTATCACCCTGCTCCAAATCAACATCCACAAAGTGGTTGTTTATATTTCGGTCTTTAATTAAATGATTCATGCGGTTTCGGTAGTCTAATAGTTTCCGCACCCGCATTTGTAAATAGTTTACATGGAAAGGCTTTGAAATATAGGCGTCAGCCCCCGTTTCATAACCTTCAATTTTGCTTTCTTCCGTACCCTTGGCCGATAACATGATAAAAGGGATGTGGCAGGTTGAAGGTGCTGTTTTAACGTGTTTGCAAAGTTCAAGCCCATCCATATCCGGCATCATTACGTCGCTAATGATAATATCCGGCGTATTGTTTTTTAGAAATTCCAAGGCCGACCTACCGTTTTTGGCTTCGTAAACAATGTATGAATCTTTCAAGATGTTTCTAATCAAGAATCGTAAGGAAGCATCATCTTCAACAACTAAAATACTCGATGGGGAATAGCCTTTTAAATCATCAATTAAAGCAATTTTATTATTTTCTTCGGCAGTTTCTTCGTTATAGGGCTTCAGTATCGATTCAAATAAATAGGATGGAGCTGAGGCAACAACCTCATTTTCTTTACCTTCTATAGTCTGTTGAAGTTTAAGTTTGAAGTTGAAATAAATCCAATCGTCTTTTAAATAGACCTGAATGTTCCCGTCCATAATCGAGATTAGTTCTTTTGTGAAGGCTAAGCCAATGCCTGTGCTTTGTTTTTCAAACTGATTGCCTCCGCCGATGTAGAATTCTTTAAAAATATGCTTCAAATCTACCTCTTGAAGTTGGCAGCCAGAATTGCCTACAACGATTTCCAAATCCTGGGTTTCGGAATCAAAATTTGCTTTAAAAACAATTTCTTGCTCCTTACCTGAATGTTTAAATGCGTTCGAAAGCAAATTAAAGAGAACCTTCTCAAACTTATCCTTATCTATAAATCCAGCAATTCCTTGTTGAATATCGCGGGCAAATTTTTGTTGGTTTTTTTCTGCAGCAGGCACAAAAAGTTGAGTCAAGCTATTCAGTAATTTGCTAATATCGAAATAATCGTCGCTTCTTGTTAAATAACCGGCTTCAGCTTTTCTAAATTCTAGTAACTGCTGCACCAAATAGGTTAAGCGGGCAGTGTGTTGATGCACAATCGAAAGAAAATAATTTTTATCAATTGATTTATCTAGAGCATTGCGTTTTTGCATAAAATGCTCTACAGAGCCTAAAATGAGCGTTAAGGGGGTTTGAATTTCGTGGGCTATATTGGTAAAGAAATTAATTCGCTGCAAATGCACTTCTTCATCTTTTTGCCTGAACAGATACTCCCGCTCGAGTTTAAATTTCATTTCCAACCTGTTTTTTCGGTATACATGAAAGGCATATCCACCAATAATAAAAAGCAACATATAAAATGCATAAGCTGGATAGGTTAGCCAGAAATATTGTTTTACATCTAGCCTAAGCGCAACAACGTCCTTGGTCCAGATTCCTTCGCCATTACTCCAACGCACCAACAAGTCATATTTACCTGGAGGAATATTGTAGTAGGCAATTTTCCCGTCGGTGCCGGTATAACGCCAGCTTCGATCAAGGCCTTGAAGTTTATAGGCGAACTCATTTTTGGATGCACTAAAATAGTTTAGTGCATTGAAAGAAAATTGGAAGAAATTGCTTTTGCGCTCCAACTCGAATGTTGGAGCGCTTTTCTGTGTACCCTTAACAATAAGGTACTGATTATTCTGAAATTCCTTTCCACCAAGCTGCAAATCAGAAATCAACAAGTTGGGCTGTTTGATATTTTCGACAATATTTTTTGGCAAGAAATAATTAAAACCATAAATCCCCCCAAAAAGCAGGTTATTATTTGCTGTTTTAAAAGCTGCGCCATCACTAAACTCATTGCTTTGTAAACCATCGCTTTCCTGATAGTTGGCTATGCTGTTGTTGGCTGGATTTATTTTGGCCAAACCTTTATTGGTACTTAGCCAAATATTTTCCATCACATCTTCCTGAATAGCATGTATCGTGTTATTTGGTAATCCTTTATCAGTTGTTATTTTTATAAATTTCGGTTTATCTTTTAAAGATTCTTCGTACGATAAATAATTCAGGCCATAACTGGTACCAATCCATAGCCGGTTTTTACTATCATAAAACAGTGATAAAACATCACTGTGCGACAAGCTACCTTCGTAGCCAAAAGCCTTATAGGTTTTAAATTTTCCGGTTTTTTTGTTTAATACGCTTAATCCACCATATCTACAAGCGATCCATAAACGATTATCCTTTCCTTGAGCCAAGGCATAAATAATATCATTTACGGGTCCATTTTTTTCCACTGATGAGGACGAGTACTGCTTAAAATGCTGAATGGAAATTGATTGATCCGGATTTCGAACGAGCTTGAGGTGAACCAAACCATAACCACTGGTTCCCATCCAAATAGAACCATCAGGATCTTGAATAATGGCATAAACCGACTTAAACTCAGGAAGCTTGTTAGTATTGCGGATATCTTTCCAATTGAATAGTTTATTCAACTTTAAATCAAACACAGAAAGTCCTTTACCATCGGTGCCTATATAAATAAATTGGTTTGCACCTTTTTGAATTGCAAAAACGGAGTTGTTTTCTAACCCGGAGCTCGCATCAATTTTTTTCGGCTTGTTAGTTGCCCTGTTCTCCGACCAAAAATTGTTAAAAATTAAAACCCCATTTCCTTTGGTCCCTACCCATAAATTACCACCTTCTTCTGCAAAAGCCCTTATGGGTTTATTTATATTGGTGCCATTTACTTTGGTTAATAAGCCGAAAAAATTTTCTTTTGGGTAAATCTCAACTAAACCGTTTCCGTCTGTACCCAACCATAATATCTGATCGGTACCTACATTTAAAGCAGTAATTTTAAGATTTTCGACGGTAGCAACTTCATTTTTTAAAAAACTCGATGCTTTAAAGTCTGAATCAAAAACACTCAAACCTTGGTTTTCCCAGGCCACTACATAATGAGATTTATAAAACGAAACTGCTTTGATCTTTTTGTTTGGCCAGTCAATGGGCACTACAGCAAAGTTTTGATCAACTAGAAATTGCCTTTCGGTAGTAGTTGTGAAAATAATTTTACCATTGATGATAAAGAAATTGCTTATTCCCTTAGGATCGGTGAACTTCTTTTCAATCTGTAAAGTCTTCTGCCCAACTTTGGCCAACTTCAGTTCTCCAGATTTATTAAGGTAACAAAGTTGATCGCCAACAAAATTCATTTTAACAATGACCTCATGGGTCTTGAATTGTTGGTATGCTATAAATTTGTCTTTTTCAAAATCGTATCTGCTTAAAACTCCATTTGCTGAAAAACAAAAAACTATCCCATCATTGCTTATAATAAGGTCGTATTCATTCTCCCGTATTTTTTGTGGTGAAGTATTTTTATAAAAATAACGGCTAAACTTACCTGAAACTTTATTGTAGCGAGAGATACCACCGATGGTATTTATCCAGATATTATTTTTTTTATCTTCTTTAATGGATAAAATTACATTGCTCCCAATGCTGTTCTCTATCTTATCAATATTATGATTGTATACCGTAAAGTTAGCTCCGTCATACCGGTTTAAACCATCCCAGGTGCCAATCCATAAAAGCTGGTCTTTATCTTGAAAAATTGAATTAATTGAGCTGTTTGATAATCCATTCCGATTATCGAGCTGACGATAATAAAAAGAAACTTTCGGCTTCACGTCTTCGGCATAAATATGCTCTAACGAGATAAATCCCATCAAAAACAAAAGGACAACAAACGCTTTACTCATAGTAGGCTTGCAATTAAAAACTTGTTGGTTGGCTATAAATTTGGGATGATTAAAACTACTCAAAAAAATTCAATTAGCCGGACAGAAATAAGCTTAAACCAAAACAGGCGATCAAATTTGACCGCCTGTTTTTCATCTATAAACAAATGATTACAAAGAATTAATCCACTTTACTAATTCGTCTCTTCCCTTACCTGTTTTTTGCTGAAGTCTCCCTAATAACTCATCATCTTGTCCCTCATCGTGCTTCAAATCATCATCAGTTAAATCGGCATAAGCTTGTTTAACTTTACCTTTTATTTCGTTCCACTTTCCTTTAATTTCTAACTTATCCATTTTGAGTTTTTTTAAGTAAATCAAATTTTAATCTATTTTACCAACAACCATCTCCAATTTTTGTTTCGAAATGCGCTTTCGAAACGATATTAAATGTTAAAATCAATCATTCTTAAATGTTTTAAATAAAAATTTTGTTACATTGATTTATCATTCCTCTAACTATAAACCATTATTAACTAAAACTAAAATTTGATGAAAAAACTACTATTAAGTATGATTTTATCTTTCGGTTTGATTTCACTTGCTTTCGCACAAGATAAAGTCATAACCGGGAAAGTTACCTCCAACAGTTCAGGGCCTTTACCTGGTGTTAGTGTGTACGTAAAGGGCGCCGCTTCAAATGGTACTCAAACCGATGCAACTGGTTCATACAAACTAAGCGTACCGGCAAACGCGAAAACGTTGGTTTTCACTTTTATCGGATTTAAAACCAAGGAAATAGCTATCGCAGGCAGTACAGTCAATGCCAGTTTAGACGAAGAAAATACCACATTATCTGATGTGGTGGTAGTGGGTTACGGTACGCAAAATCGTAGAGATGTGACGGGGTCGATCGCCAAAATTACGTCTGCAGATTTGAAAGACAGGCCGCTTGCTACTATCGAAAGTGCATTGCAAGGAAAAGCGCCAGGGGTATTTATAAATTCAAGCAGTGGCAAGTTAGGTCAAGCGCTTCAAATTAGGGTTAGAGGAATATCATCTATCTCCGCTAGCAACCAACCCTTATTTGTAATTGACGGTGTCCCAATCGTTAGTGATGCCTTAGGAACCTATACTGAGGCAGACAATCCACTTGCAGCTATTAGTCCTGATGATATAGAATCAATGGAAGTATTAAAAGATGCGGCTTCTGCGGCTATTTATGGTGCAAGGGGTTCAAATGGAGTTGTTCTAATTACTACTAAAAAAGGTAAACAAGGCAGAACCAATATTGACTTTGGATATTATGCAGGCTTTAGCGATCCGACGAAAAAAGGCGAATTTTTGAATGCTGCACAGTATAAACAATTAATGGAAGAATCATTCAAGAACGTTGATTACGATGGTTATGTTAATTCTTCTGAATTGTGGGCTGATTATACAGGAACAAATGATTGGGATGGTACTGCAGATGCAAATTGGGTAGATGCATCTTTTAGAAGAGGCCATGTACAACAATATAACCTGAATATTAATGGAGGTGATGCCAAAACCCGTTTTTTAATATCTGGTAATTACAGTAATAATGATGGTATCATTGTGAGCAACAGATATGTTCGTACTGGCGGCAGAATGAGCCTAGATCACACTGTTTCAAAATTTCTTGATATTGGCGGGGCAATAAACATATCAAAAGTAGATAATTATCGTATCCCTACAGATAATGCATTTTCAAATCCTTTGCAATTAAATGCACTCCCTCCAATACAACCAATTTATGATGCATCTGGTGAGCTAAATAGTAATACTGTTTATTATAACTCATTAATTGATATTGCGAACGGCAGTAACCTTTCTACAACATACAGAACATTTGCAAATGCTTACGCCAGTTTAAAAATTACACCTGATTTGGTGTTTAGAAGCGAATATGGTTTTGATTTTAACAATTTGGAAGAAGAGCAATATCTTGGCTCAAAAACGCAAGATGGTGGTAGTACAAGTGGGTATGGAAATGATTACAATGCAAAATCGATCAACTTTAATACCAATAATACGTTAAACTATACCAAAGTATTTAATGAAAAACATAGCCTAAACGTATTAGGTGGTTTTACTTTTCAAGATACCAAATTTAGATATGGCACAGTAACTGGAACAGGTTTTCCGTCTGATAGGTTTGTTAAAATTGCCAGTGCAGCAACAATTTCGTCAGGAAGTTCTTTTGAAACCGAATACTCATTTGTTTCATATCTGGCTAGAGTAAATTACAAATATGATGACAAATATTTAGTAAGCGCTTCGGTTAGAACAGATGGTTCATCAAGATTTGGGGCAAACAACAGGTATGGTACTTTCCCTGCGGCATCATTGGGATGGATTGCTACAAATGAAGATTTTTTAAAAACAAGCACATGGCTGAGTTTATTGAAAGTTAGAGCAAGTTATGGATTAACTGGTAATGCGGAAATCGGAAATTTCGCATCGAGAACATTGTATGGTGGTGTTAATTATGCTGGTACTGCAGGAACTCTTCCAAATCAGCTGGGCGATCCTAACTTAACATGGGAGAACACCTCAAACTTTAACATCGGTTTAGATTTTGGTTTCTTATCAGATAGAATTACAGGTACTGTTGAAGCGTATAAGAAAAAAACTACAGATTTATTACTTAATGTTCCAATTGCAGCAACCAATGGCTTTACTTCAATTACACAGAACATTGGCGATATGCAGAATAAAGGTTTGGAATTCTCACTGAATACCAGAAATTTTGTAGGCGAATTCAACTGGACTACATCATTTAATATTGCTTTTAATAGAAACAAAATTCTACGTTTGGTAGATGGCCAGCCAATTTTTACTGGCGGAAGATTTCTGGGCAGAATTGCAGAAGGTGAACCATTTGGATATTTTTATGGTAAAGCTTACGCTGGTGTAGATCCAAATAATGGTGATGCAATTTATTATATCGATGCAAGCCGAACTGCAACCACAAATAGCTACAATACAGCACAAAACCAAAAAATCGGAGATCCAAATGCAAAATATTACGGGGGATTTGGAAATCGTTTTTCATACAAAAATTTTGATTTGGATATTCAAACCCAATTTGTTCAGGGCAATGATATTTATAATATGGCTGGTGGCTTTCAATCTGCCAATGGAGATTATTTTGACAACCAAACAATTGATCAGCTAAATTATTGGACAACCTCAAATAGAATTACATCTATACCACAACCAAGATTTGATTCTGCAAATGGTACAAGACCATCTTCGAGGTACATTCAAGATGGTTCTTATTTAAGGGTTAAGAGTGTTGTTTTCGGTTATAATTTACCAAAAGAATTTATAACAAAATACAAATTACAGAATGTTAGAATTTACGCTTCGGCACAGAATTTATTCACAATCACAGGATACAATGGATATGATCCTGAAGTAAATACACCTGCGGGTTCATCTCTACAAACCAATAATATCCAAATAGGACACGATTTTTATACACCTCCACAAGCCAGAACAATAACTTTTGGTGTAAACATTGGGCTTTAATGGATATAAATATTAGAAATATGAAAAATTATTATAAAAGTATATTGGCCGCTAGTATTATTATACTTACTGCTTCCTCTTGTAAAAAGCAATTGGAAATCGAGCCAAAGCAATCAATTTCATCTGATGTAGCGCTATCTACAACAGCTGATGTTCAAAACGCATTAATAGGTGCATATACAGTATTAGCAACTGGAGATTTATACGGCACTAACCTTGTTTTTCTTCCAGATATATATGCCAGCAATGGATATTTGAACTGGACAGGTTCATTTAGTACCTACAGAGATATCTCAAATAAAGCAATTATCTCTACTAATGCTGACGTATTACGAACCTGGGTATCTGCTTATAGGGCCATAAACGTAGCAAATACAGTTTTGTCAGCTTCAAGCGTGGTTAGCAATGCAACAACCAAAAATAATATTGAGGGTAAAGCCCTATTTATTAGAGCGATTATGCATTTTGAACTCGTAAGATTATATGCGCAACCCTTTGATGCTGCAGGAACAAACAATGGCCTAGGTGTACCAATTATTACGAAAGCAGTGCAAAGCACAAGTGATGTTGTTACTAATGTACCAAGAAATACTATTGCAGATGTTTATACAGCTGTTGAAAATGATCTTAAATCATCAATTACAAAACTTGAAGGTGCTGATGAAATGTATGCTTCAATGGCGTTTTTGGCCAGAGTATATCTTCAAGAAGGAAAATATGCATTGGCTAGAGATCTTGCTAATGACATTATTAACAACAGTTCGTATTCGTTAATAACTACATCTTTAGAAGCTCCATTTAGAACCAGAAATTCAAGTGAAGGTATTTTTGAAATCGCTCAAAATGAGCAGAGCAATGCAGGATCATCAAATGATGGATTAGCTACTTTCTATGCAAGTTATGAAAATTCAACGGGCGGCAATGTTGGTCGTGGAGATGCAAGTGTTAACACAGCTTTTTTTAATGCATTCGAAATTGGCGATAAAAGACAAACAGATTTAATTTATACAGGTACAGGTGCAAAAAACGGTTTATTCACTAAAAAATGGTATGATTATTTTGGAAACATTCCTGTTGCCCGCATTACTGAACAATACTTAATTAGAGCAGAATGCAACTTTAGATTAGGTACAGTAATTGGAGCTACACCAGCTGCTGACATCAACAGATTAAGGACAAGAGCTGGCTTAGGTAATGTGGTTCCTACACTTGCCTTAATACTAAATGAGCGTGAAAAAGAATTAGCTTATGAAGGATTTAGATTGCATGATTACAAACGTACAAAGCGTACACTAGGTACCTTTGTTTACAACGATCCTAAACTTGTTTTCCCTATACCAGATCGTGAGTTATCTGCTAATAAAGGTTTAGTTCAAAATCCAGGATATTAACCCCAATTTATTAAACCAAAAAATGCCGATCAAATGATCGGCATTTTTTGGTTACTTTGAATGTTTAAATCTATTTCAGCCCTTTCGAAGCCGCTATAATTTCTTCTACCACGCCTGGATCCAACAAAGTTGAAGTATCGCCTAAATTAGCGGTATCACCCTCAGCGATTTTCCTCAAAATTCGACGCATAATTTTACCCGAACGTGTTTTTGGCAAGCCGGACACGAAGAGGATTTTATCTGGTTTAGCAATAGCACCAATTACCCGGGTAACGGTTTGCAAAATATCTTTTTTAGTCAGTTCTGCTTCGCCATGCATTTCTGGATTAATTACAAAAGCATAAATCCCTTGTCCTTTTACATCATGCGGATAACCGACAACTGCACTTTCAACCACACCAGCATGCATATTAATGGCGTTTTCTACTTCCGCAGTACCAATTCTATGACCAGAAACATTCAAAACATCATCAACCCTACCAGTGATTCTATAGTATCCTTCCTCATCGCGTAAGCAGCCATCGCCAGTGAAATATAAATTCTCATAAGTCGAAAAATAGGTCTGCTTGCATCTCTCATGATCGCCATAGGTGGTACGTAACATTCCCGGCCATGGAAATTTAATACAGAGATTTCCACTTACGCCATTGCCATCAATTTCTTTACCATTTTCATCTACCAAAATGGGCTGAATACCTGGCAGAGGCAAAGTTGCGTAACTTGGTTTTGTCGGCGTTACTTTGGCAATTGGCGAGATCATAATTCCTCCGGTTTCGGTTTGCCACCAGGTATCAACAATTGGTGCTTTACCATGTCCAATCTTTTCATCAAACCAATGCCAGGCTTCTTCGTTTATCGGCTCCCCTACAGAACCGAGCACACGAATAGAACTTAAATCTTTTCCTTGTAAAGGTTCCTCGCCAAAGCTCATTAACGAACGTATAGCAGTTGGTGCGGTGTATAATGTATTTACTTTATGTTTTTCTACAATATCCCAAAAGCGAGAAGCATTCGGGTATGTTGGAATCCCTTCAAATAATACAGATGTTGCTCCTTGAGAAAGCGGTCCGTAAACGATGTACGAATGGCCAGTAATCCAACCAATATCAGCGGTACAGAAATAAACTTCTCCTGGTTGATAATTGAATACATTTGTGAAGGTATAACCAGCATAAACCATGTATCCGCCGCAAGTATGTACAACGCCTTTTGGTTTACCAGTAGAGCCCGAAGTGTACAAAATGAACAGCATATCTTCTGCATCCATCTCTTCGGCTTCACAGATATCATTTACATGTTTAACTTCATCTTCCCACCATACATCTCTACCTTTCAACATGGAAACCGGAGTACGCACATGCGTAAGCACAATACATTTTTCTACGGTAGGGCAGCCGATGAGCGCATCGTCAATTACATCTTTCAACGGAATTTGTTTATTTCCGCGATAGGCACCATCTGCAGTAATTACCAATTTACATTGCGAATCGTTAATCCGATCGGCAATGGATTTGGCAGAAAAACCACCAAAAATTACCGAGTGAACGGCTCCTATTCTGGCACAAGCCAGCACTGCAATTGCCAGCTCAGGAACCATGGGCATATATATGCAAATCCGGTCGCCTTTTTTTGCTCCGTTACGTTTTAAAACATTGGCAAAACGGCAAACCCGTTCGTGCAACATCTTATACGTTAGGGTAACACTCTCTTCTTCAGGATTATTGGGTTCCCAAATGATAGCGGGTTTATCACCATTTTTTTCTAAGTGACGATCCAGGCAGTTTTCGGTGATGTTTAGTTTGGCACCTTCGAACCATTTTATGTCTGGCTCGTTAAAATTCCATGATAAAACTTTAAACCAAGGTTTTCTCCACTGAAAGTTCTGTGCAACCTCTCCCCAAAATTGTTCAGGGTTTTCGATACTTTTTTTATAATCTTCTTCGTATTGTTTAAAAGATGTAATTTGCATGGTGCTCGTAATATATTTGGGATTAGTAGCGGCTAATTTAAATAAATAATGACGGAATTAAATATTCAAATTGTATCAAAAATGTTGTTTAGTTTTTGCTCAAAAAAAATATTGAAGTGCGGTATTATTATATTTTTGTATTTATGAAAAAATTAACACTCGCCGTCTTTTTTGTTTTGGCAACGATATCGTTTCAATCTATGTCCTCAGAAAATCCAACTGATACATTAAAAAAGACAGCAGAATATATTTTATTAAATAAAACAGCAAACATTGGTGAGGTTTTTATAAGCAAAAACAAAAAATCGAAAGAACAGATTGTTTATATAAAAATTCGTTTCGCAACCTTACAATCCAATTCCAATGCTATTAAAACCGCCGTTTTACAAGGCAATAAACAGTATGGCGAAAATGAGCATCCAACTATTTCCAGCGTCAAAATTTTGAAAGGAAAATATGAAGATATGAAAGGAGAAGCGGCAACAAAAACGGCAAGCTTATATACCTTCACTAAACTCGAATTCCCATTACGTTTGCAGATTATTACCATGGGAGAAACGCTTGATTTTGAGCTTTTAGAACCTGGTAAATGGGATATTGCCTTAAATTTAAAAAAATAATTACCACCCTCTTGTTGTTTACAATTATTATTCAGATATTTGCACACTCTTAAAAAAATTAAGCGACGATATTTTAACAACTATATTTACAAGTCATGTCAAGAGTTTGTGATTTAACAGGAAAAATGGCAATGAAAGGTAATAACGTATCACACTCGAACGTTAAAACCAAACGCAAATTTTATCCTAATTTGAAACTTCAGAAATTTTATATCCCTGAAGAAGACCGTTGGATTACGTTGAAAGTTTCTACTTCAGCGATTAAGACCATCAATAAAGTGGGTATTAGCGAAGCAATTAACCGTTTCGTAAAAAAAGGATTTTTGTAAAAAACATTAACTGTTGAGATTAACAGTTTACAATTAATATTAAAATGGCAAAAAAAGGTAACAGAGTTCAGGTTATTTTAGAATGTACTGAGCACAAAGAAAGTGGCATGCCAGGTATGTCTAGATATATTTCTACGAAAAACCGTAAAAACACTACTGAGCGTTTAGAATTGAAAAAATTCAACCCGGTATTGAGAAAAGTAACCGTACACAAAGAAATTAAATAAGATTGGTGATTTATAGTAGAAGGTTAGGGTGAGGAACCCCCATTCTATCAATCTATCATTCAATCATTAAAATTATAAGAACATGGCAAAGAAAGTAGTTGCAACCCTTAAAACAGGTACAGGTAAAGAATATTCGAAAGTGATCACAATGGTTAAATCACCGAAAACTGGTGCTTACTCATTCAAAGAACTTATCGTTCATAACGACCACGTAAAAGATGCTATCGCATCTAAATAAGGTTAATATTTTTTAATCAGAAAATATTAAAGGCCGTTCCGTTTTAACCGGGAGGGCTTTTTTTGTTATAGCAAATTTAGATATGGGCTTATTTGATTTTTTCAAAAAGAAAGAAACTGCTCCAGAGGCTCAAGAAGCTTTGGATAAAGGTTTAGAAAAAACTAAAGATGGTTTCTTCAATAAAATTACCAAAGCTGTTGCCGGAAAATCAACAGTTGATGACGAAGTACTCGATAATCTCGAAGAAGTTTTGGTTACTTCTGATGTTGGGGTAAGCACCACGTTAAAAATCATCAAACGGATTGAAGAACGCGTTTCTAAAGACAAATACCTTAATACGTCTGAATTAAATTTCATTTTAAGAGATGAAATTCAGTTACTACTTTCTGAAAATAACAGCAACGATTTCCGTCAATTTGAGTATGGCGACCACAAACCCTATGTAATTATGGTGGTTGGTGTTAATGGCGTTGGTAAAACAACCACCATTGGCAAGTTGGCCCACAAGTTAAAAGAATCCGGCCTTAAAGTTGTTTTGGGTGCTGCAGATACTTTTAGAGCTGCTGCTGTAGATCAAATTAAACTTTGGGGAGAACGTGTTGGTGTAAGAGTTGTTGCACAACCGATGGGATCTGATCCTGCCTCTGTTGCTTTTGATACTTTACAATCGGCTGTTGCCAATGGCGAAGATGTAGTAATTATTGATACTGCCGGACGTTTACACAATAAAGTTGGCTTAATGAATGAGTTGGGCAAAATTAAGCAGGTGATGCAAAAGGTTGTTCCGGGTGCGCCACATGAAATTTTGCTTGTATTAGATGCTTCAACAGGGCAAAATGCTTTTGAGCAATGCAAACAATTTACTGAAGCCACAGATGTAAATGCTTTGGCGATTACTAAATTAGATGGAACGGCTAAAGGTGGTGTGGTAATTGGCATTTCCGATCAGTTTAAAATTCCAGTAAAATATATTGGCGTAGGAGAAAAGATAGGCGATTTGCAGCTTTTTGATAAGAAAGAGTTTGTGAATAGTTTGTTTAAATAAGAAAGAAAATCGTCATTGCGAGGTACGAAGCAATGACGGACGATGACAAAATACCGGTTCTTAATCAAACCAGTATTGATTGGTTCTATCAAAATAATATTATGAATACCAAAATAGTAAAAAGTAAAACCGCAATTAAACAACCCAAAATAAATGTAATTACTTTGGGTTGCTCTAAAAATATCTACGATTCAGAAGTATTGATGGGGCAGCTACGTGGAAATAACTTAAACGTTGTTCACGAGTCTGATAAGATGGGGAAAGATGATATTGTAGTAATCAATACCTGCGGTTTTATTGATAATGCTAAACAAGAATCTATCGATACCATTCTCCAGTTCAGCGAACTAAAGGAAGCAGGCAAAATTGGCAAAGTGGTAGTAACAGGATGTTTATCTGAACGTTACAAGCCAGAACTAGAATCGGAAATTACCAACGTGGATGCTTTTTTTGGCACCAACGATTTACAAAATATACTTCACGAGTTAGGTGCAAACTACAAACATGAACTTATTGGCGAACGTTTATTAACTACGCCATCTCACTTTGCCTATTTCAAAATAGCCGAAGGTTGTAACCGTCCTTGTTCATTTTGCGCTATCCCGCTGATGCGTGGAAAACACATGAGTAAACCGATCGAAGAGTTGGTTAACGAAGCCAAAATTCTAGCTAAAAATGGCACCAAAGAGCTAATTCTAATTGCACAGGATTTAACTTACTATGGCTTAGACTTGTATGGCGTTAGAAAGTTAGATGAGCTCATGCGCCGTTTATCTGATGTTCCTGGTATAGAATGGATTCGTTTACAGTACGCCTACCCTTCTGGTTTCCCGATGGAAATTTTGGATGCCATGAACGAGCGTGATAATATTTGCAAATATCTGGATATGCCGCTTCAGCACATTACAGATAATATGTTGAAATCAATGCGTCGTGGTACAACGAAACAAAAAACAATTGATTTGGTGAACCAAATTAGAGATAAAGTGCCTAATATTGCGATGAGAACTACTTTAATTTGTGGTTATCCGGGCGAAACAGAACAAGATTTTGAGGAAATGAAACAGTGGGTTGAAGAAACCAAGTTTGATCGTTTAGGTTGTTTTACCTATTCTCATGAAGAGAAAACTCATGCACACACCCTAGTTGATGATGTTGCCGATGAAATTAAACAACAGCGTGTAGATGAGATCATGGAAATACAGCAAGGCATTTCATTTGATATCAACCAGGAAAAGGTGGGGCATACTTTTAAAGTTTTGGTTGATAAAAAGGAGGGCGATTTCTTTGTTGGAAGAACAGAATTCGATTCACCAGAAGTGGATAATGAAGTTTTAATCGATGCTGCAACAGGTTATGCTTCAAATGGCAGTTTTGTAAATGTTAAAATAGACAGAGCTGAAGATTTCGATTTATACGGAACAATAATCTAAAAAAATCAGAAAAATAAAAAAGCCTCGGTTTGAAAATTTTCAACCGAGGCTTTTTGCTGTTCATTATTTTAGTTCTTTTTTTCTACTCTGGTTTTGATTTGACTTGGTTTTAACCAAATTTTCGCGCCTTTTGAGTTTACGTAATATTTTTCGTTTTTAGCATTGATGTAAACATCAGAACCATCTGGTGCCATTTTGCCCTTCCAGGTTTTGTCTGCTACTTTCGAACCGCCTTTCACCGCAACTTCGGCAGTTTTATTACCAACCGATTTTGCACCTTTTCCAATGGCTTTTCCTGTTTTATCTAGTGCTTTACCAACATCTGTTTTTTTCTCTTGTGCATTAACACTTAAGCTTACACCGCCAAATAATGCGAGTGTTAACAATCCTATTGCAAATTTCTTTTTCATGACAGTTATTTTTATTTAGTGTAGAACGCGATAACAGCCAATTTGTTTTAAATAGGATTACCACAAAATGTTAAATTAACCTTATTGAAGTGATATCCTTTTCGAAGCAAAAATTTTAACCCTAGCAGTACCACAAACAAAAAGATTAAACGAAAAGAAGGACTGTAGTAACCGATTAGAAGTTCATTGCATTATAGCTATTAATTTATTTTCTCGGCAAGTAACTTCATCTCCATTTGAGGCGATCGGTTTTCATACAAAATATTGTGAACAGCTTTACTAATTGGCATATCTACATTAAATTCAAGGTTTTTAATGTGCATACATTTGGCCGCATAATAGCCCTCAGCAATCATATTCATTTCTAGCTGCGCTGATTTTACGGTATAACCCTTGCCAACCATGTTGCCAAAAGTACGGTTGCGGCTAAATTGAGAATAAGCCGTCACCAATAAATCGCCTAAATAGGCAGATTCCATAATGTCCCGGTTGATGGGGTGAACGGCATCAACGAAACGTTTTATCTCTCTAATGGCATTGCTAATTAATACTGCCTGGAAGTTATCGCCGTAACCTATACCGTGACAAATTCCACTTGCTACAGCATAAATATTTTTTAAAACAGCTGCATATTCCGTCCCGAAAATATCATCAGAAACGTTGGTTTTGATGTAATGGGTATTTAATAATGATGCAAAACCTGAAGCTTTTTCAATATCTGTACAGGCAATAGTGAGGTAAGATAGTTTTTCAAAAGCAACCTCTTCGGCATGGCAAGGGCCGCTTACAACCAAAATATCATGATATGGAATGGCGTAACGCTCATGTAAAAATTCTCCAATAATCAGGTTATCTTCTGGTACAATACCTTTAATTGCGGAAACAATTTTTTTGCCTTTTAGATCATCACTAGTAATTGATGAAAGCGTTTCCTTTATAAAAGCGGCAGGTACGTTTAGGATCACGAAATCAGCAGCACTAATAATTTCTTTTACGTTTGAAGATAAGTGGTCATCTGCCAATTTTATCTCAACGGAACTTAAGTAGTGTGGGTTATGCTTAAACTTTTTAATGTGATCGATAGCCACTTCATTGCGCATCCACCAATAAATTTCTTTTTCGGATAAATTATCAGAAAGCATTTTAACAATGGCAGTCGCCCAGCTCCCGCCCCCTATCATCGCTATTTTAGGTACCATGTTTATAAAAAAGGTTTTAAGGTAAAAGGTGTTCCAAAAAAGGTGTAAGGTAAAAGGTGTAAGACTTAAGGTATAGACTTGATGTCTCTAAACCTTAAACCTTACACCCCTAACCTTGGTTTACACCCTAAACCGTTGTGCAAGTTACTATTTCTTGCGATGAATTATAAACTACTTCTTGCCGTCTTTGTTAAACAACTGGTCTTTAGCCGTTTTTTCTACAACCATACCGTCTTTTAACTTATTTTGGATTGCTGAATAAGGGCCTGTTACAATTTCCTGACCAGCTTTTACACCCGATTTAACGATGATAAATTGATCATTCTGGATCCCTGTATTCACTTCAACTTTTTTTACCTTATTCGTTTTGGAATCAAAAGTATATACGAATTGTTTTATTTTTTTATCGGTTAATTTCGACTTCTGCTTATCAGTATTTTCCTGGCTTCCGCTATTTTTGTCGCCTTCGCCAGCTTTACCACTTTCAGTAAATACGGCCTGAATTGGAACAGCTAAACCATTAACAGTTTCACTTTCAATATCAACAGTGGCCGACATTCCTGGACGGAAAATAGATTGTTGTTTGCCCTCCATCACTTCTGTAATTCTGATTTTTACAGAGAAGTTTGTTACCTGATCTACTGAAGTTGAAGTAGTTGTTCCAACTGCTGTTGATGAACTTGCGATCTCTGTTACTACACCTCTAAATTTTTTATCAGCAAAAGCATCAACCTCAATAGAAGCTTTATCGCCTACTTTAACGCGGGTAATGTCGTTTTCATTTACATCTACGTTTACTTCCATCGATGAAAGATTGGAAATACGCATAATTTCGGTACCGGCCATTTGTGAGGTTCCTAAAATACGATCTCCCAATTCGATTGATAGCTTTGAAACTACCCCATCGGCAGGAGCATAAATAGTCGTTCTGGCTAAATTGGCACCTGCTTCTTTTACATTTGCACCTGTTTGCTCTAAAGTAAATTTAGCACCAGTTACATTTTCTTTTGCACTGGCTAAGGTTGCTTTAGCTGTTAAATAGGCAGCTTTGGCGGCATCAAATTCTGATGCTGATATCACTTTTTTATTAAACAATTCTACATTACGTTTATACGTAGCTTCGGCATTAACAAAATTAGCTTGATTTTGAGCCAATTGTTGTTGTGCGGCAGCAACACTCGCTTTCTGAGCGTTATATGAAGCCACTGTACGCTCATAACCTGATTGCAAAATATCTGGACGAACCTTACAAAGTAATTGTCCGGCTTTAACAATGTCGCCTTCTTTAACTTTCAGTTCTACCACTTCTCCCGATACCTCAGAACTTAATTTAACTTCGGTTTCTGGTTGAATTTTACCACTAGCAGTTACTGTTTCTACCACAGTTTTATCTGATGCTTTATCTACGGTAACTTTTTCAATTTTTTCGCCACCTATAACGCCAGTTACAGCCAACACGGCTAAAATGGCAAGAATGACACCAATGGTAATTAATATGTGCTTCAGTTTCATAATAGTTTAATGTATTTCGTTTGTTTTATTTTTCGCTTCGCAGATGATAACACTGATTTAGTGATTCCACAGATTCTTGTGTTTCTTTACACTAGTGTTTGATCTTTATTCCTTGATCCTTACTCCTTGCTCTTATCTAAAATGTAATTTGTTTGCCCAAGTAATAATCAATCACTTTTGCTCTAAATATTAAATCGTATTTCGCTAAGATAAAATCAATTTCTGCTTTGTTTCTATTAGTTTGTGCTGTGCTGTAATCTAATGAGTTCACCAAGCCTACATTATAACGTTGATCGATTACATAAAAAGCATCTTTTTGAGCTTGAAATGCATTTTGAGTGGAGCTGTAACGACTTTTAGCGGCATTTAAATCGGCAACTGCCTGATTGATAACCTTAATTAAATTATTTTTGGCCAAAGTTTCATCAGTTCTACGCTGCTGTAAAGTAATTTTTGCCCGGCGAACATTGGAACGTGTAGAGAATCCATTAAAAATAGGAATCTGAATTCCCATGCTTACAAATTGGCCAAAGTTATCAGATAATTGATCTGCAAATCTGGAATTCGGAAACAATGGATTGGCATTAAACTGATAGTAATATGCAGAACCTAAACCACCACCTAAAGTAATTTGCGGAAAGAAACTACCTCTTGCCACGTCAACTGCTTTTTCAGCTGCTTTCGAATAGTTTAAAGCCAATTTAATGTCAGGAAAGGTTTCCATTGCCTGTTTGTAAATATCGCTTGGAACATAGGCCGTTTTAACATTTTCTATTTCATTAACCATTGGCGGTTGAACTTTAAAAGTCATTGGTGGCTGAATTTCCATCAACTGACCTAAAGTTAAATAAGATATCGTAAGTTGATTCTCAGCATTGGTTAGATTCAATTCTGCTGTTGCAGCTTGTGATTTTGCCTGAGAAATATCGGCCAGGGTTTTGTTACCTACATCCAATAAAGCCTGCTCACGTTTTAAAGTCGAATTAGCAACCTCTAGTTGTTGTTGAGTGGCTTTCACCTGATCCTGATTATTTAAAACCTGAAGATATGCGGTAACCACCTGCAAAATCAAATCGTTTTTTACTTTATCTACATTGGTTTTTCCAGCATCTAACAAAAATTTATTTTGCTTGATCTGGTTAATTTTTGTTCCCCCACCAAACAAAGTAACGTTCGCATTTAAGTTGGGATTCAAATTATAGTTCTGCGTGTTTTCGAATAAACCCGAAACCTGCTGACTCCTACCCCATTGCATAGATTGATTCACACTTCCATTTAAAGTTGGCAACAATGCATTTTTAGATTGGAGCAAGTTTTCTTCACTCAGCGCCGCACTAAAAGCAGCTTGTTTAATGTTTAAGTTATTTTTTAGCGTATTTTCAACCGCTTGTTCAATGGTAATTACTTCTTGCGCCTTAACATTTTGACCAAAGTTTAGTGCTAATAACAATGCAGATCCGGTAAGTAACTTATTCTTGGTAAACATTTTCATAATTTGTTTCAAATCTATATAAACAACTTTAATAATTTCAATCTGTACAGGCATTTACTAACTTTGGTTATAAAATGTACCTGATCAAATCGCCGCTTCTGCTAAAATGGTATTATCCATCATTGTTATGGAATAAATCCCGCACCGAAAAAGTTATTTATTTGACCTTTGACGATGGACCTATACCCAATGTTACAGATTTTGTTTTAAAAACTTTGAAAGCTTTTAACGCAAAGGCCACTTTTTTCTGTATTGGCGATAATATTGTAAAACATCCTGAAGTTTATGCTCGTGTAATAAACGAAGGACATGCCATCGGGAACCATACCTTTAACCATTTAAAAGGATGGAAAACCGATAATGAAACCTATATTGAAAACATCCTTAAGTGCCAGGAGCTCACCCAAACCAATCTTTTCAGACCTCCTTATGGAAGGATAAAGAAAAGCCAGATTCGTAGCTTGCAGTTTAGAGCTCGGAGCTGGGAGTTTAAGGCGTCTAACCACTCCAAACTCCCAACTGAAAACTCCAAACTCCAAATTATAATGTGGGATGTACTCAGTGGCGACTTTGACATTAATCTCTCGCCCGAAAAATGCTTCCAAAACGTGATCAAACACACCGAAAATGGTTCGATAGTGGTATTTCATGATAGTTTGAAAGCTTTCGATCGTTTGGAGTTCACATTCCCAAGGGTGTTAAAATATTTTTCGGATAAAGGTTTCACTTTTTCAACGTTGTAGCCTTTAGCCAAACGTGTGCCATAGAAAATTAGCATCGTCAGTCCCCCGCATAAGGTTATAATAGCATGAGCGCATTTTAAGATACGTTCGTAAATGAACACTCATGTTCGTTTACGAACAGTTATATAAGCTATACTAAAAGGTATAAATGAAGGGTTATTTAAATTTATCTATTAAGCTAAATGAACAAATAATTACTACGTTTTCGTGACTTCATTTTCAATCATTTACATTAATTTAGAACAATTCCAAATTACTCAATAGCCGGCCCGAATTATATTTAAGGGTTGAATTTTGCTATTTTTGTTTTGACCAAAATATTGAGCTTAATTGGCTCAATAACACAAATTAATTTACAACAATATATTCTTTTTCACACGACAGGAATTAAACATTTTAGCTACCTGAACCTACAAGAAAGAGAATAAAATATCTAAGATGAGTATTTATAACGATTATATCCAGGAGATTGAAGACAGAAAAGCTCAAGGTCTTCACCCTAGACCTATTGATGGCGCTGAGCTGCTGAGTGAAATCATCACTCAAATTAAAAATGTAAATAATTTTAACAGAGAAGAAGCTGTTAATTTTTTCATCTACAATACTTTGCCCGGAACCACTGGCGCAGCAGTTGTAAAAGCACAGTTTTTAAAAGAAATAATTTTAGGTGAAGCGGTAGTTGCCGAAATTACTCCAGATTTTGCTTTCGAACTGCTATCGCACATGAAGGGCGGACCTTCTATCAAAGTTTTATTAGATATCGCCCTGGCGGATAATGGCGATAAAGCCCATAAAGCTGCTAATGTGCTTAAAACACAGGTTTTCTTATACGATGCAGATACAGATCGATTAAAAGAGGCTTATCATAATGGAAATGAAATCGCTAAAGAGATATTGGAAAGCTATGCACAAGCTGAGTTTTTCACAAAACTCCCTGAGGTAGCGGAAGAAATTAAAGTAGTAACGTTTATTGCTGGTATTGGCGACATTTCTACAGATTTATTGTCTCCAGGAAACCAGGCGCACTCCCGATCTGATCGTGAGCTGCATGGAAAATGCATGATTACGCCAGAAGCTCAGGAAGAGATTCAAGCTTTACAGGCACAGCATCCAAATAAAAGTGTAATGTTGGTTGCTGAAAAAGGCACGATGGGTGTGGGTTCTTCTCGCATGTCGGGAGTAAACAATGTAGCACTTTGGACAGGTAAAAAATCTAGTCCTTACATTCCATTTGTAAACATTGCACCTATTGTTGGTGGCACAAACGGGATCTCCCCAATTTTCCTTACCACAGTTGATGTAACAGGTGGTATCGGTATCGATCTCAAAAACTGGGTAAAAAAGATTGATGAAAATGGCAACGTGATCCGCAATGAAAATGATGAACCTATCTTAGAACAGGTTTATTCCATTGAAACAGGCACTGTACTGACCATCAATACCAGAACAAAAAAATTATATAACGGCGAGTTTGAATTAATTGATATTTCAAAAGCGCTAACTCCGCAAAAAATGGAGTTTATCAAAGCTGGTGGTTCATACGCTATTGTATTTGGTAAAAAAATCCAAACCTTCGCCGCTAAAACTTTGGGTATTGAAGCTCCAATTGTTTTTGCCCCAGCTAAAGAAGTTTCTATTGCAGGCCAAGGTTTAACTGCTGTAGAAAAAATCTTCAACAGAAATGCAGTTGGCTTAACTCAAGGTAAAATTTTACACGCTGGCTCTGATGTTCGTGTGGAAGTAAACATCGTTGGTTCTCAGGATACCACCGGTTTGATGACCGCCCAGGAGTTGGAGGCAATGGCTGCGACTGTTATATCACCAATTGTTGATGGCGCTTATCAATCTGGTTGCCACACCGCGTCTGTGTGGGATAAAAAAGCGCAAGCAAACATTCCTAAATTGATGAAATTTATGAATGAGTTTGGTGTAATCACCGCCCGCGACCCGAAAGGTGAATATCATGCAATGACTGATGTGATTCATAAAGTACTGAATGACATTACCATTGATGAATGGGCAATCATTATCGGTGGCGATTCGCATACCCGTATGTCTAAAGGCGTGGCTTTCGGTGCCGATTCTGGCACTGTGGCATTAGCCCTGGCAACTGGTGAGGCTTCAATGCCAATTCCTGAATCGGTTAAGGTAACTTTCAAAGGTGCCATGAAAGCGCACATGGATTTCCGTGATGTGGTGCACGCCACTCAATTACAAATGTTGCAGCAATTTGATGGTGAAAATGTATTCCAGGGTCGTATTATTGAAGTTCACATTGGCACTTTATTAGCCGATCAGGCTTTTACTTTTACCGATTGGACAGCAGAGATGAAAGCAAAAGCATCTATCTGTATTTCACAGGATGATACTTTAATTCAATCTTTAGATATTGCCAAAAATCGGATTCAGATCATGATAGACAAAGGTATGGACAACCATAACCAGGTGCTACAGGGTTTAATCAACAAAGCAAACAAACGTATTGAGGAAATAAAAACAGGCATCAAACCGGCTTTAATGCCAGATGATAATGCGAAATATTATGCAGAGGTAATCATTGATTTGGATTTGATTGAAGAGCCAATGATTGCCGATCCGGATGTGAATAATGTAGACGTTTCTAAACGCTACACCCATGATACTATCAGAGATTTAACTTTCTATGGAGGCGATAAAAAGGTAGACCTTGGCTTTGTTGGGTCTTGTATGGTTCATAAAGACGATTTGAAAATCGTATCACAAATGTTAAGAAATGTAGAGCAAAAAACAGGAACAGTTTCCTTCAAAGCTCCGTTAGTGGTTGCTGCCCCTACTTATAATATCATTGATGAACTAAAAGCGGAAGGCGATTGGGAATACCTGCAAAAGTATTCTGGATTTGAATTTAGCGATGCATTACCAAAAAGTTCAGCCCGTACAGAATATGAAAACATCATGTACTTAGAGCGTCCAGGCTGTAACTTATGTATGGGTAACCAGGAAAAAGCAGCAAAAGGAGATACCGTAATGGCAACTTCAACCCGCTTGTTCCAGGGCCGTGTGGTAGAAGATAGAGATGGCAAAAAAGGTGAATCTTTATTGGCCTCTACCCCTGTAGTCGTTCTTTCTGCAATTTTAGGTCGTATTCCAAGCATTGAAGAATATAAAACTGCAGTTGAAGGTATTAACTTAACTAAGTTTACCCCTGTTTCTACCAAATTATAAGAAACAAAAATCTGCATTTATTGTTATTAAATTAGAGGCTGTCTGACTTATCAGATAGCCTCTTTAATTATGCAAAAACAGCATAGAATGTTTTTAAATTAGATTTTTTGACAAATCATAAAAATAAGTCTGTCAAAAATTGTTTAATTTAGTTTGTATTGAAATTGATAATAATTTTTAAAAAATAAAGTATGGCTTTCGACATAGACATGATTAAGAAGGTTTACGCAAATTTCGGCCCGCGTGTAGATGCGGCCCGCAAAATTGTAGGCAGACCTTTAACATTATCAGAAAAAATATTATACGCCCACCTTTGGGATGGCGATCCTAAAAAATCATTTTCTCGTGGAACTGATTATGTAGATTTCGCTCCAGACCGGGTTGCAATGCAAGATGCTACTGCACAAATGGCCCTTCTGCAATTTATGCAAGCTGGTCGTCCACAAGTTGCTGTTCCTTCGACGGTTCACTGCGATCACTTAATTACTGCTAAAGAGGGTGCAGCGATAGATCTTCCTCATGCAAGAACAGAAAGTGCAGAAGTTTTTGATTTCTTATCTTCTGTATCCAATAAATATGGTATCGGTTTCTGGAAACCAGGTGCAGGTATTATTCACCAGGTAGTTTTAGAAAATTATGCTTTCCCTGGCGGAATGATGATTGGAACCGACTCACATACCGTTAATGCTGGTGGTTTGGGCATGGTTGCAATTGGTGTTGGCGGTGCCGATGCTTGCGATGTGATGGCTGGTTTACCATGGGAACTTAAATTCCCCAAATTAATCGGTGTTAAGTTAACCGGTAAATTAAATGGTTGGACCGCAGCAAAAGATGTGATTTTAAAAGTTGCAGGTATCTTAACCGTAAAAGGTGGTACTGGCGCAATTGTAGAATATTTTGGCGATGGTGCAATCAACTTAAGCTGTACAGGTAAAGGTACCATTTGCAATATGGGTGCTGAAATCGGTGCAACCACATCTACTTTCGGTTACGATGAAAGCATGGAACGTTACTTACGCTCAACTGATCGCAATGAAGTAGCTGACGAAGCCAATAAGATAAAAGAATATTTAACAGGTGATGCTGAAGTGTATGCTGACCCTGAAAACTATTTCGATCAGGTAATCGAAATTGATTTAGATACATTAGAACCCTACTTAAACGGTCCGTTTACGCCAGATTTGGCTACTCCGGTTTCGCAGATGAAAGTAGAGGCAGAGAAAAACGGATGGCCTTTAAAAGTGGAATGGGGCTTAATTGGTTCTTGTACCAATTCTTCCTACGAAGATTTGTCAAGAGCTGCATCCATCGCTAACCAGGCTATTTCAAAAGGTTTGGTAACGAAAGCTGATTTTGGCATCAATCCGGGTTCTGAGCAAGTACGTTACACGGCCGATCGTGATGGTTATTTAAAAACCTTCGAGGATTTGGACGCTACAATTTTCACCAACGCCTGCGGCCCATGTATTGGGATGTGGGATAGAACCGGTGCAGAAAAGGCAGAGAAAAACACGATCGTCCACTCGTTTAACAGAAACTTTGCAAAACGTGCCGATGGTAACCCGAACACTTACGCCTTTGTTGCATCACCCGAAATGGTTGCGGCCATTGCAATTGCAGGTGATTTAGGTTTCAACCCATTAACAGATACGCTGACAAATGATAAAGGTGAACAAGTCAAGCTAGACCCTCCTACCGGCTTTGAGTTGCCTACTAAAGGCTTTGCTGTTGAAGATGCGGGTTACCAGGCGCCGGCAGAAGATGGTTCAAAGGTAGAAGTTTTAGTCTCTCCAACCTCTCACCGCTTGCAATTGCTTGATCCATTTACACCTTGGGAAGGCACAGATTTAAAAGGATTGAAACTTTTAATCAAGGCGAAAGGCAAATGTACAACAGATCATATTTCAATGGCTGGTCCGTGGTTAAAATTCCGCGGTCACTTAGATAACATTTCGAATAACATGTTAATCGGTGCAGTGAATTACTTCAACGATAAAACAGACAGTGTTAAAAATGAATTAACAGGAGAATACGGTCCTGTTCCGGCAACGCAACGTGATTATAAAGCAGCAGGTTTCGGATCGATCGTTATTGGTGATGAAAATTATGGTGAAGGCTCTTCACGTGAGCATGCCGCGATGGAACCTCGTCATCTTGGAGTTCGTGCAGTTTTGGTAAAATCTTTTGCCCGTATCCACGAAACCAACCTGAAAAAGCAAGGAATGTTAGGCTTAACGTTTGCTGATAAAGATGATTATGACAAAATTTTAGAAGGCGATACGGTTGATATTTTAGGGTTGACAGAGTTTGCTCCAGATAAGCCGCTCACTTTGGTTTTACACCATGCAGATGGAAGCGAGGAATCTTTCCCGGTTAACCACAGTTATAATGCACAGCAAATCGACTGGTTTAAAGCGGGTGGTGCGTTAAATATCATTAGAGCTGAAGCCGCAGCGAAAGCTGGACTTTAGAAAGAACAATGATAAAGGAGCAAAGAAAAAAGAACAAATATAGGTTCTGTAACTATAGATCTTTGCTCCTTCATCTTTACTCCTTCATCTTTGAAAAGCAATTGCAGTAAATCTTAGGTTTAGCTTAGGTCCCGCTAATGCTACAAGCCCCGAAGAAAATTGGGAGCTTTTCGCGAATATCGGGTTTAGGTACTTAGACTGCTGCGAGAAGACCTACTCAAATTCATGACCACAATCAAGGCATCGGATCACTTCTATTTTCGGTAACCGATAATTAAATATTCCGAATAGGTTAAATTTGTTATGCCTTTTTTCAAATCGGTGAAGATTTTTAGATCTGCATTTTGGACAAATGACTGGCTCTTCAGCCATAGTTTTTTCTTCAACTTGTTTATCAAGATCATCAAGCTGGTGATCTTCTACCAACAGCTTATTAATCGCTTCAACGTCCCTTTCAAAAACGATAAGCTTAATACCTCCTATGGCCTGATTGTAGAGTGGGTTGATCGTGGCCACATTTTCATCGGCAAGGAAACACGCAAAACCCGAATCTTCTAATCTAGCCCTGATAATATTGGCTTCCATCGGATCGTAGTAAGTACTATAAACTATGGTCTTGTCGTTCATATGTCCAATATAACCATATTTCTAGCAGATTTAAAAGGAAAAACTAGCAGATTCTCTCCGATCTTTTAAATCAGCGTTTCTTATCTGCGAAGCTCTGCGGGAAAACAGCCTTAGTTTTTCAAAAATTCCTGCCACCAATAACCCGAGTACTTGATGGTGCGTTTCAATGTTTTAAAATCAGTGTGAACAAGTCCAAACCTGGCGTTGAAGCCTTCAGCCCATTCAAAATTATCCATCAATGTCCAGGCCATATAACCCATAATGTTAATTCCATCTCTTTTTGTCTTAAGTAAAGCCGCCAGATAAATCTTAAAATACTCAATCCGCTCCACATCTACAATGTTGCCATTATCTACCTTATCATGGTAGGCGGCTCCATTTTCGGTAATCATCAAATTCTTAATGTTTGGATAAGCAGCAAATTGCTTAATAATATTGTAAAAACTGTTGGCATTAATTTCCCAGCCCATTGCGGTATGTGGTTTTTTACGGCTTTTGGCTTTTACCTCCCAGGCTTGAATTACCGGGATAAATGCATTGTATTTAATTGTAAGCGGAAAATAATTCTGCAAACCAATAAAATCAAAGTCAAATCTCATCCTATCCTGCAAACGCCAGGTTCCATATTCCATTTGAAATTTCTCCAAAACTTCCCAATCTCCAGTTGGAAAGCCCAAACCTTGTGCCGGCTCTACAAAAAGTCGATTCATCAAACAATCTACACGCTTAGCAGCCAATAAATCGTTATCGCTTTGCGTGTGAGGAATAATCTCTGAGCAAGAATAAGTAGTACCAATATTAGCATTGCTAATTTCTGCCCGAAGAATTTTTCCACCCTCAGCCTGTGCTATAGCGGTATGTAACACAGCAGGAAAAAAATTGCTTAATCCGGTTTTTCCTGGCGCATGGATACCTAACATGTATCCCAGTGAAGTGTAACCAAACGGCTCATTCAACACGATCCAATTTTTGACTTTGTCGCCATATTCGAGCGCACAAATACTTACAAATGCATTGAAGGCTGCATTGATACTGAAACTGGTCCATCCACCCTCATCTTCCAATGCCTGAGGCAAATCCCAGTGATAGAGCGTAATATAAGGCGTAATTCCATGAGTTAAACATTCATCTATTACACGATGGTAAAAGCGTAATCCCTCTTGATTAACCTCTCCTCTGCCAGCAGGTAAAATCCTCGACCATGCAATGGAAAACCTGAATATCTTAAACCCTAATAACTTCACTAAGGCAATGTCTTCCTGATAACGATGATAAAAATCGCAGGCAACATTCATCTTATGACCATTTTTAATTTTCCCATTTCGATTGGAAAAGTTATCCCAAATGGACGGCCCCTTACCATAAGAACTGGTAGCGCCTTCAATTTGTGGTGCCGCTGTAGCTACTCCCCATAAAAAGTCCGATCCAAAATCACTTGCTTTAATCATAGTCTTATCTTACTGCCTCAAGTTGCAACTTTAATATTAACAAAACATTAACTTACATTACAGCACAAAAAGAAAACATTTTTTAATAGTTTTACTAATGCGCTTTTCATTAATTCTCTTTTTATTCTTAATATTTTGCTCGAAACTTTGGGCAAATTTTGCTCCGCCCATAAATGATGAATTAGTAAATGCGATAAACATCCCAAACACTACCGGATTTTGTAGCGTTGATGCGGCCTATAGTAATGTTGAAGCCACCACATCGACTATGTACAATAAACCCACAAGTTGGATAGCAACCGGAAAAGATGTTTGGTTTAAGTTTACCGCTACAAAATACGATGTCAATATTTCAATAAGTGGCCTGGTTAATTCGAGCAGTACCAATACTTTGATAAGTCCCTTAATTGCATTGTATGCTTTTGATTCATCTACGACAGGAATTAGTGAGATGATTGGTACTTCTACTACTTCTGCCAATGTTACTACCTATTATAAGGGAGCATTGGAGCTCGGACAAATTTATTATGTACGTGTTAGTGCAGAAAATGATCAGGTGGGAACTTTCAAACTGTGTTTAGACAATTATTTTCCTCCTTTAAAACCGGGGCAAGATTGCGGTACAGTTTCGATTTTATGTTCAAAAGAAACTTTTACACAATTAAATGTTACAGGCACAGGTTCAAATAGAAATGAATCTGCAGGTACATGCTTAGGCACAGAATCGAATTCAGCCTGGTATATGTTTAAGGCTTCCAAAGCGGGATCTTTTACTTTTGTAATTACGCCAACTGTAACTACCAACGATATTGATTGGATATTTTACGATCTAGGGGTAAATGGAGATTGTAGCATGGTAAATGCATCAAATGCCATTCGTTGCGCTGCCGGCAGCGGCGTTCAATGTACGCCTACATACTATAAAACTGGGCTAAGTATGACTGAAACCGACTTATCGGAAGCTTCTGGTTGTCCGGCTGGACAAAACGGCTTTGTTAAATATGTCGATTTAGTTGAAGGGCATACCTATGCTATTTTGATTGATAATTTTTCTAGCGGAAACAATGGCTTCACTTTAGAATTTGGGGGTGATGCAGATTTGGCAGGACCAAGTGCTGAAATAGCTGTACAGAAGTTAAACCCGTGTACAGACAGCCAGGCATATGTATTTGAAAGTATTGCCGCTAATTATGCAGAATTAAAATGGTCATTTGGTGAAGGCGCAAGTTTATCAACAGCGGATGGCATTGGCCCCTACACCATCACCTACAACACGCCGGGAGAAAAAGTAGTTGTGCTCGAAGCCAAAGGGAGCAATGGTTGTAGTGTGATAACCACAAAGAACTTTATCGTCGCTAAAACGCCCGACAAACCCACTATCACTGCATCTGATGTGACCTTATGCCAAGGCGATGTGCTGCAACTTTCAACGCCATTTCTGAACCTTGCTACTTATCACTGGAGCGGACCGAATGGCTTCACTTCTACCGAACAAAACCCGGCGATACCGAACGTGGGTCTTGAACATATTGGAATTTATAAACTATTTGTACAAGTTGGCGACTGCATTAGTGAAGAAAATTCATTGGAAATTCTTTCCGTTGATTTGAAACCGGAGGCGGCCTTCTCTATTGTAGTAAATAACAAATGTGAATCGAATCAGAGTTTTTCGTTTGTTAATGCATCTAAAAATTATACCAAGCTTAAATGGGATTTCGGTTTATCAGTGCGAACAAATGCTGATGCGGCAAACAACAGTAAAATAATCACTTTTGATTCACCAGGACCAAAGACTATTACCTTAACAATTGAAACTGATAATGGCTGTATATCTATCGCTAGCCAAGACATCTTGGTGGAATTGAAGCCTGAGATTCCAGAAATTTCGATCAACAAGCCTGCTTTCTGCATAAACGATTTGATAAGACTTTCCGTTCCCCAACAGGAAAACATGAGTTACCTGTGGACAGGACCAGACAATTTTACCGCAGCCACCAGTAGCGTGGAAATACCGGTAAATAATTTCAACAAAGCCGGAGAATACAAAATTGTACTTACTTCAGGAACTTGCAGCTCTGATCCTACAAGTATAATTATTCCTCCAATTGCCAGAATCCCGATAGCGGGTTTCTATACCGAACCTTCTTTTAATGTCAAGTTTTCAGTGCCTGCCCCAATTGTTTTTACAAATACGTCTCAATTTGGAGATTATTTTGAGTGGCATTTTGGTGATGGAACTTTTTCGTCTGAAAAAAGCCCTACACATACCTTTCAAACGGATGGAACTTTTAGGATTACTTTGACAGCATTTTCAAATAATGGTTGTTGGAATTCGATCACTCAAGGCGATTTGATTGTAAGGAAAGAAGCGTCGATATTTACACCAAATGCATTTTCGCCAAACGGTGATGGTGTAAACGATGAGTTTGTAGTAGGCATTACTAATCTAAAAAGGTATAGAATTCAAATTTATAACCGATATGGCAATCAGGTATTTTTTACCGATAATATCTTCGACAATTGGAAAGGAACCTTTAAAAATACCGAACTACCAACAGGTGTTTATTATTATGTGATTCTCGGAACTCATTTAAACAATTCAACCGTTAAATATACAGGATCGGTTACGCTATTGCGATAAATTAATCTAAGCTTAAGCCTATTTGTTTCAATAAAATTGCCGCATTAAAGGTAGAACAAGGCCCTTGTTTCAATTTATAATCGAATTCCATTTCTCCGTTTATGATTTGAATATCAAAATGGAAGTTTCTCAAAGTAGTAGGATGATCCTCTTTCAAATCGGCCAACTGCAAATCGTGTGTGGCAAATAAACCTGGCGTTTTTTCTGCAATCAGCTTTTCTACAAAAACCTTCGACCCTAAATATTTGTCCTTGCTATTGGTTCCCCGTAACATTTCATCGATGAGTACAAACGTATTTTTGTCTTGTTCGATATTCTTTAAAATCATTTTCAAACGATCTAGCTCAGCTTTAAAAGTGGAGGTACTTTCATTTAAAGAATCTTTAATTCTCATATAGCTGTTAATGGAAAAAACAGACAACTGTAATGACCTGGCGCAAACAGGACCGCCTGCATAAGCTAAAACCATATTGATGCCGAGCGTTCTTAAAAAAGTACTCTTCCCTGCCATATTTGATCCTGTTACAATGTCGACTGTCGGCTTTGCTTCAAGGTAGAAGTCATTATTAACCCTTCGCTCAACAGCAATTAGCGGGTGTCCAATTTCATTCCCGCTTAATTGAAAACCCTCATCGATTGAAGGAAAAACCCAGTCTGGCTGGTTATATGCTAAAGTGGCCAACGAAATAATTTCTTCGAAATCGCCCAAATGGTTGAGTGCCGAAATAACATCTTTTGAAGAGCTTTGGTACCATTTATCCAGACTAATACAACATTGCAAATCCCACAGAAATAATCCATTTAAAAAGCCTCCAACAATAAGATTTAGCCTCGCATCGAACTTCTGAATTACTTTTGATAATGTTTTTATTTCTTTACTTACCGGGGTTTTTGAGGTAAATAACTGCAGAATATAGCTGCTTTTCCATGGCTGATTTTCGGCCCACTTTATAGCCTCGGCGTAACTGTTTAATAATCCCGAACCGCCACCAAAACTGTAAAAAACCAGATTAATTTTTGAATTTAAAAAGATATTTATACCTAAGTGAATAAAAACAAAAAGCCCTAAAATATTTCCAGATAAACCACCAATAAAAATGGAGGATAAAACTAAGCCAAAGGTAATATATGGAGCAACGGCAACATAAATACCCAGCAATTTTTTACGTACAAAGGCAAGCTGCAGACCCAAATCTCCTGCTAATTGCGTTTTGATCTGTTCAATTTTCTCAATATTATGGCCGTGCAAGTTGGCTCTGAAATCAAATGTTTCTTCAATTTTTCCTTGCACTTCTTTAATGGCTTCTTGTCTGGCCAAAATTTCAGCTTTTGTTGATTTAGTAGCTAAACGCCCCGCTAGCAAATCCTTTCCGGTTTTAGTATAACATCTGTTTACCAAAGAAAATAGCGAGGCACGGCCAAAAATATCTAAGTCTGATGAATATGGATGAGATTCAGATTCAAACACACTCCCATCCTCATAACCATTTGGTTTGCCATTCAGTTGGTTCCATTCGTTTTGGTAAACCCACAATAATTGCTTTTGATAGTCAATTTCACGGTCTAATCTTGCCTGTTTCCTTACCACAAATACAAATCCTACTACCGGAAGCAGCAACGCAAACTGGATCAATGTTCTGCTGTTATCATCGGCAGAATTTAACAGTAAAACAAAGAATAGTATCTCAGCTAAAAATAAACCTATTCGTACCAGCGAAAGCTGATCGATAAGCTTTTTTGTTGCTTCAATCTTAGTTGTAACCTCATTAATTTTTTGGCTATAGCCAGATATAATTTGTGCTTGTGTTTTTAACATTATCTTTGAATGGCAGAAAATTCTAAAGATAGCAAAATATTAAATGAAGATTACTTTAATCGCCATTGGCAAAACGGAGGATAAGTATTTAATTGAGGGGATTGAAAAATACATCAATAGATTAAAGCACTATATAAACTTTACATTTTTGCCTTTGCCTGATGTGAAAAATGTTAAGAATTTAAGCGAGGCGCAGCAGAAAGCAAAAGAGGCTGAATTGCTGCACAAACAAATTAATAATGGCGATGTTGTTATTTTATTGGATGAGAAAGGTAAAAAATATTCTTCGATCGAGTTTTCCAATTACCTGAATAAGCAAATGATTGGCAGTGTTCAACATTTAATTTTTATTATTGGAGGGCCATACGGATTTGACGAAACCGTTTACAAGCGGGCAAATGGACTGATTTCTTTATCTGATATGACTTTTTCACATCAAATGATCCGCTTGTTTTTTGTAGAGCAGTTGTATCGGGGATTTAGCATTTTGAAAGGTGAACCCTATCATCACGCCTAACTTGCAAAAGAGAGAAACGAGAGGTAAATATGGAATTTGCATTCCAAAAACATCATAAAATAAAACGATATGTTAGATAAATATAAACGCAATTACCGATATAGAAGTAACCAGAGTGGCAACAATAAAATGCTTTGGATCAGTATTATCATTTCATTAATTATTGTGGTAATCCTCTATTATTTCTTTTAAGGCAAAAAAACACCAAGCTTTTGCCTGGTGTTTTAGACAACATTTAGAAAAAACTAAACGCCTTTTTTACTTGTCATGCTTGCTTTTTTAGCAGGAGCAGATGTTTTTGTAGTTGCTTTGGCACTTCCAGATGCTTTTGTAGCAGTGGATTTTGTTTTCTTATCAGCAGCAACTTTTTCTTCAGCTAATTTCACCTCAGCCGGAGAACCTGGAGTATCAGGGGTATCTTCGGTAAACAAAGGTAAATCTTTCAATAAGTTATACCAGGTGATGATTTTCTTCATATCAGAAGCGTATACTTTTTCCTGATCGTGACCTGGAGCCACTTCCAAAAAGTACGAACGTAAATCACCTTTTAAATCTGGAGTAGATCCTTTTTCAGAAATTTTAGCAAAAATATCAGCCAATTTGATTTCTTCTTCCTCACCATAAACCGTAATATCTTCTAACGAAGCTAACTTAGTATTGGTAATATTAGCTACAACTTTAGTCTTTTGGGCATCTAAACCCTCCAAAATGTAGCCTACTTTATTTTGTCCAACCAGCTTAAATAAACCTGGTCTGCCAGATACGGCAACAATTCCTCTTAAATTCATATTCTATTTTGTTAAGCGGTTAGCGGTTGGGGGTTAGCGGTTTAAACGCTTATCGCCAAACGCTCAACGCAATTTAATCTTCAATAATTTCGATTCCTAAAATTTTATCTCCCTGGCGGATATCGTCCACAAGGTCAACATTTTCGACTGCTTTACCAAAAACAGTGTGGTTGCGATCTAAGTGTGCGGTATTTGTTCTGCTGTGGCAGATAAAGAATTGAGAACCCCCAGTGTTACGGCCAGCGTGTGCCATCGATAACACACCACGATCGTGGTATTGGTTTTCGCCAGTTAACTCACAATCTATTTTATAACCCGGACCACCTGTACCTGGCATTCCTGTTGCACCATCTTTAGAATTTGGGCAACCTGTTTGAACCATGAAATCAGGAATTACGCGGTGGAAAGTTACACCATCATAGAAACCTTCGTTTGCTAATTTTTTAAAGTTTGCAACTGCTTTCGGAGCATCTTGTTCAAAGAACTCAACAGTCATATTTCCTTTTTCAGTTTTTATTATTGCTTTACTCATATCAATTGTGTGTACTGGTTTTAAATTTTGATCACTTTAAAAACTCCGTGTTTTTAAAAGTAGAGGGCAAAAATAGCAAATTTGTAGAACTCATACAGCATTAAATTTTTCTAAACAATTTAAATGAGGTATTTTAGTGTTTTACACTCCATCGATTTGAAAAATAAATATTATATCTTACTCATTTGCCTGTTAAGCAGTTTTGTTGCTCATGCCTCATCGTTATTGGTTTATATGGATGAAGATCAAAAAAACCACCTCAAAGCTTACGGCATTGCCTACTTGACCATCAGCAAACAGGTGGAAGTAGATTGGCTTTTGAACTATCGTGGCGGAAGTTTTCTAATCAAGTATAATAAAACAGTTGAAGACGAGCTTAAAATCAGAGGCGTTTCTTACGAAGTAATGTCTGATGCCAAAGTGGTTAATCTTCTAAACGAAATCAGCGATCCATCAGTTAATATGGAGATGGTGAAACTGGAGAAAACACCTAAAATCGCCGTCTATTCCCCTAAAAGTAAATTACCCTGGGATGATGCCGTGACGCTGGTATTAACTTATGCGGAGATACCATACGATGTGATTTACGACGATGATATTCTACAGGATAAACTGACCAAATACGATTGGCTCCACTTGCATCACGAAGATTTCACTGGACAATATGGTCGCTTTTGGTCTTCATTTCGATATGCCACGTGGTACCAGGAGGATGTTAAAAACCAGGAAGCGTTAGCTAAAAAATTAGGTTTCAAAAAAGTTTCAGAAATGAAACTTTCGGTAGCCAAACACATTAAAGAATACTGTGCCGGCGGTGGCTTTATGTTTGCCATGTGTTCTGGAACGGATAGTTTTGACATTGCCCTAGCTGCCGAAGGAGTTGATATTTGCGCCCAAATGTTTGATGGAGATGCCGCTGACCCAAATGCACAATCGAAATTAGACTTTAATAAAAGCCTGGCTTTTCAAAATTTCAAATTGGATAACAACCCAATGAATTACGAATTTTCGGATATTGATGTTACCCAAAACCGATCGCTTAACCAGAGCAATGACTACTTTACTTTATTTGATTTCTCTGCTAAGTGGGATTTGGTTCCAACCATGCTTACCCAAAACCACGATAAGGTAATCAAAGGTTTCATGGGACAAACGACAGCATTTAAAAAATCTGTGGTTAAACCAAGCGTAACTGTTTTAGGGGAAAACAAAGGTGCCGCAGAAGTACGTTATCTTCATGGAGAAATAGGCAAAGGGCAATTTACCTTTTATGGAGGCCATGATCCTGAAGATTACCAGCATGCCGTTGGCGACCCACCTACGGATTTAAATTTACATCCAAATTCTGCAGGTTATCGGTTAATATTAAATAATGTTTTGTTTCCCGCGGCAAAAAAGAAACCGCAAAAAACGTAATCTGACAGCTAAATTTGTATCCTGTTAGCGAATATTCCTTTTCTGTATACAAAATAAAACATTGAACAGTCAGTCATTACTATACAACTTCAAGTGATAAAAATCAAATAAAAACCACTGTTAACCAATTATTTATACTGATTGAGCGATCAGCAATATATAGTTTGGCACAGCTTTTGGAAAGTGGCAGGTAATTAACATTGAAAACAAAAATTCTTTTACCTAAAGAAAAAATATCATGAAAAAGTTATTACTAAGCGCCTCTGTAGTTTTATTAGCAACAGGTGCATTTGCCCAATCAACAATGACAGGATCTGACGCAAGATTTGGAATAAAAGCGGGTGTCAATTTATCAAAATTCCGTGCAAGCGATTTTAATGGCAGCACAGAATTTAACGATAATGTACAAAACAATGTAGGATTTAACGTTACAGCTTTCGCCGATTTTGGTGTAGGAAACAACTTCTTTATCCAACCTGGAGTATCACTTCAAAATAAAGGTGCTAAGTTTGAGCAGACTAATACTGTTGCTGGTGTTACCAATACTACGTCAAACAAAGTAAATTTAATGGCTATTGAAGTGCCTATCAATGCAGTATTCAGGATCCCTACAGGTGATGCTGGAGCTATCCAGATTTCAGCTGGTCCTTACGTTGGTTTTAATATCTCTGGAAAAAACAAGTTTGAAACAGTAACTACTGGTGGTAATGCTGCAGGAACAGTTTCTGATGAGAATGATTTAGAATTTGGTAGCAGCACAGATAAAGACTACGCCTCAACAGATTTCGGTGCTAACTTTGGTTTAGCATATCGTACTAATTCTGGCTTCTTGGTAGGTGCAAATTATGGTTTAGGTTTATCAAACCTGGTTCCAAAAGATTCAAGATCTGGTGATGGCAAATTAACTAACCGCGTATTAGGTTTCTCAGTGGGTTATTCTTTCTAGGCCTAAGCAATTTATAAAAGCTTAAAGAAAATGGCATTTTGGTTTCTCCAGAATGCCATTTTTTTATGCGAATAAATCTTTTTTAATCATAGAAATTCCAGCTCACGCCAAACTTCAATAAAGCATCTTGCATAGGATATCGATTAACGGTATAATAACCCGGAGAGAATAATCCCTGGTTAACATAATCGTATTTAATAAACAGATTCGCCCGTTTTAAATTCGCTTTGATGTATACGTCTATAACAGGTTCTGATTTGAATACGCGATCGCTGCCCACATAAAATTGGGCGGTGGCTGGAGAATAAGAGTAATTAGCATATTCAGAATTGTACCGCACATCAAAACCGATATTCGCTTTTAATACTTTGAAAAAGGTTTGGTCCAAATAAAAACTATTGTAGGTATAAAATTCTGGTGTTCTCAAAATTGCATTTTTATCCGTTTTTTGGTAAGCGATATAATTTTCTAAAACAAACTTCCCAAAACGCCATTTTTTAGATATATCGAATCTGATTAAACTGATATCTTCCCCTTCCTGCACCGGCTTAATTGCGGTTGTTCCGTAAGCATTATCTGCAGTGAAATACAAATAATTACTGGTTAAAAAATATTTGGCACCAGCTGTGAGACCATATTTATCATTAATAAAATTGAAAGAAGCATTGGCAACTTTTGTATTTTTAAAGTTCTGATTATCCCATCTGTAGTGGTTTCCGTGATAATAATTAAATATTGCAGCCGGCGATTGGTTTTGCGCATAAGCACCTAACTCAATTCTCCCAACAGATTTACTGAGCAATATTCTATTCTTAGCTTCATATAAATAGTCGCCTGCATTTTCACCCTGCAATATTTGTTGCACATCTAAATTTAAATCGATATTCGATGTAAAACGATAACCTGCGGCTCCTAAAATAGTGATATTTTGATAAGCAAACTGACTTTGTTCATATGCTGACCCATCTTCTTTATTTCCTAAATATTTATGTTGATAATAATCGTGGCGTATACCTGCATCCACTTTTAGTTCATTTTTAATTACAGTTGAATTTTTCGGACGAAGAAAAAAACTGTAAAGAAATTCATTTTTTACATGTTGAACATGGGTGGAATCGTTGGTAAAAATCGGACTTGCAAATCCTTCCGGCAATACGCCGTAACTGTCAGTTTCATTTTTAGCAAAATCGTAACTGTCGTTATTGTATTCAACCGTGTAGGTTACTTTGTTGGTGGGTAAAACAGCACTGTTGAAATTTGCAGAGGTATCTATCCGGCCAACGTAATACGTTTGTTTTAAAAACACCGTATTCTTTCGATACAAATTTCTCGCTGTGGTTAACTTAACGGTTTCTGCATCTCTGCTGATTTTATTATAGCCCGGATTGAAGATAGTCGAATCTAATGTTGATCCGTTTTCGTAAGCCCGCATGGTGTTAAAAATTGCCGAAGCCCACATATTATAGCGTTTGCTTGGCGATTGATACCAAGAAAAAACGGCAACATTCAAGTTATCTCCCCGCTGTCTGCTGTAAAATCCCCTCGAATCTCCCCTATTAAAGTTAACGCCGGCATTCCAGTTTTTCTTAATGTTCTGGCTGTGAATGGCTTTAAACAGCTGCTCCTTTTGTCCGGCACTAACTAAGTATAAGCTGGTATATGGGGAGCGTGCCTGATAGTAAATAATATCCTCGGGGGTTAGTGCATAGTAATCCAATGAATGAAAACCAGCATCGAAACCAATGCGTTTGCTGGGTTCGTAAAGCAAAGGGCGGCCTGCCAAACCCATGTTCCCATTATTTATGGTTGGATTTTGCGGCTGTAACAGTGGGCTATAGTTCTGAATATTCCTCGTCGAGGTATCTAGCGGCAATAATACAATACTATCCCTACTTAAACCGAGTTTAGTAAAGCGAATAAATTTAGCTGTAAAAACGACAGAATCCTTTGCATCAAGTTTTTTTCTAATAGAATCGGCTTCTGATTTATCGTTGATATTTGTTTTTAAATCTTGTGCAAAAGATTTTTGAAAACCCGAAAGCAACAAAATAATAAAGCAGAATTGAACAACTTTAAGCATCTTATAGTTCAGCAATTAAGCGGGTTAAAATTTCGGTCATTTTAGGTTCAGCTTTAGCCGCAGCCTCTAAAATTTCATCCAGGTTAAAAGGCTGCAAATCTTCAGGAAAACCTTCATCAGTTAAAACCGAAATAGCAAAAACCGGCAAGCCGGCGTGGTTGGCTACAATAACTTCTGGCACAGTACTCATTCCAACGGCATCACCACCAATCAAACGCAAATATTTATATTCAGCCTTGGTTTCCAAATTCGGACCAGAAACGGCAACATATACCCCTTTGTGGCATTTAATGCCTAAAGTTTTTGCAATGTTTAAAGCTTTCGAAGTTATGGAACGGTTATACGGCTCACTCATATCAGGAAAACGAGGGCCCAAAGAGCTTTCAATTAAACCCCTTAATGGATTATCAGGCTGAAGATTAATGTGATCTTCGATAATCATTAAATCGCCCTTTTTAAACTCAGGGTTTAAAGAGCCCGCAGCGTTTGAAACAATTAGGTTTTCTATGCCTAAACCTTTCATTACCCTAACAGGGAAAGTGATTTGCTGCATACTGTAACCTTCGTAGTAGTGCAGACGACCCTGCATGGCCACAATTTTTTTCCCGTTTAGAGAGCCGAAGATGAGTTTGCCACTATGAAATTCTAAGGTAGAGATAGGAAAATTTGGAATGTTTGAATACATCAACTGATGTTCTACTTCTATCTCTTTTACTAAACCGCCTAATCCGGTTCCTAAAATAATGCCTATTTCTGGCGCAAAATTTTCAGTTTTACGTTTAATATACTCAACGGTTTCTTCTATTGCTCTTAACATAGTTTAAAATAAGTTCATCAAAGGTAATCTTATCTTCTTCAAATAAATCAACCTCGATGGGTAAAAAATATACTGGTAACTTTATCAGTAAATTCTCAAATCCCGCAGCTTTTAAACGTTTGCTATCCTTTTCTGTTGTGATGATAATTTTTTCTTTTTTCTCCTCCTCATCAAATGCCGCCTTGAATTTCTTTATATCATCAGTTTTGAAAGCATAATGATCTGGAAATTCTTCATGTTTAATCGTTTTGGAATACTTCTCAAGCTCTTCGATTAGCGGGGCAGGATTTGCGATTCCAGTGAGTAAGAAGATTTGAAAATCTTTTATATCATCCAACGAACGACTTTCATTGTGGTATAAATGTTCTAGCTTGCCGTATTTTAAATAAGAATGCAACACTTTTTGAGTCGAGTTAGGCTGCAACTCGTTGATAGATGCCTGCTGCGCAACATGTAACAAAGGCACCGGGGCTTTGGTTACTAATAAAACATCTGCCCGTTTACGTGATGCAAAAACATCTCTTAAATTTCCTGCCGGAAGAAGAAACTGAAGGGTGCCCAATTTCCTGAATTCGAACAATAAGATATTAAAACCAGCCCTTACTGCCCGATGTTGGTAAGCATCATCCAAAATAATTAAATCGTGGTTTTCTTTTAACTTTTCTATTCCAGCTACCCTATCTTCGCAAACGGCTACAGTAACATTTTCGAATTTTTGATAATACTGTAAAGGTTCATCTCCAATTGTTTCGGCAGTGGCATTTGCATCCGCCAAAATAAAACCTTTCGTTTTGCGGCCATATCCCCTACTCAAAATTGCAATTTTATAGTCGACCAAAAGCCTTACCAAATATTCTGTAGTTGGGGTTTTCCCTGATCCCCCAACGGCTAAATTACCTACGCAAATAACAGGAAGATCGAATTTGATAGCACGCATAATACCCCAATCGTACAACTTTTTACGAAGCGTAATTGCTATTCCATAAATCAGTGAAAAAGGAAGAAGTAAAAGACGTAGATATTTTAGTAACATAGTTGTGCTTTCAAAAGTAGGGAATATTTAAAAATATGAGGCATTGTTGTTAAACATGCCCAATAAAGCAACCTCTAAAACACAAAAAGGTTTGTTGGATTTTGATAAGAAATTTTAAACCTGGAAACCAATACCTGCATTTCAATTTTGGTTAGTCGGGCTTTTTCCTAAATCTTTTTATTAATAAAAAGATACCGCTGCAATCCCGTTTATAAGTAACTGACTGTGGATAATATCGCCCATTTAGTGTAAAAGATAATACACTGCTTTACCTATAAAATAACCTGAAAACCAAATTACACCTATTGCGATTACTGAAATAAAAATTAGCAAGATTAACTTTTTACTATCTACCATAAATTAAAGATAGCTATTTCCCTGGCAAAAGAAATGCTTCAATTACCCATTAATTAAGGTAGTGGCGTTAGCTAAAAATTCATTTACTTTAACGTCTATTTAAAACAAAATCTCAATTCAGTTTCTGACAAACACTTAAAATTCAGTATAATTGTTGATTAATAACATATAGTTTAATGTCTCCAAATAAGCGTTTAGTAGTCGGTCAAGGCCAAATCAGTGGCTATACTTCTATTTTTTTAGCAGTTTTAGCATTATTAGGGATTTTGTGTTTCCACTACCCTGAAAAACTGACTACTCCAGAATTTCGTGAAATTTACACCAAAAATAGCATGGAAGCGCTGATGCTTGGCGGCGTTATAGCTTCATTCTTTTTTGCTGCTTTAAGTATCATTCTAAGCAAAAAACTTAAATATGGCTGGCCTGGTTTTGCTTTGGCAGCACTGGCGGTAATATTGGGTGCCTTAAGCGTTGAAGGTAGAGATGTAGCTAAATCCAGCTGGCATTTTGGCTTAGATTGGATGATCTTGGATCTCCTATTGATGGTCGCCATTTTTGTTCCTTTAGAATTGTTTTTTCCTAAAAATAATGATCAAACCAAATTCCATGAGGAATGGCGCACCGATTTAACCTACTTTGTAATCAGCCATTTATTTATCCAGTTTTTCGGCATCGTCACTCAAAAACCCGCTGTATTATTCTTTGGCTGGATGGGGCTAGATAGATTACATACCTGGATTCAAGGCTTGCCTTTCATTGCGGCACTTTTCTTAGCCTTTTTTACCACAGATTTATTCCAATATTGGGCACATCGTTTTTTCCATACACGTGTTTCTTTGTGGCGTTTCCACTCTATTCATCATTCTACCCAGAACATGGATTGGCTGGCAGGAAGCAGAACTCATTTTATTGATATTTTCTTTACCCGGGCCATGACTTTCATCCCGTTATACATTTTGGGTTTTTCTTCTACAGTTTTTAACGTCTATATCATCTTCATAGCCATTCACGCTGTTCTTATTCATGCCAATACAAGAATAAATTTCGGTCCGCTGAAGTACATTTTCACCACACCCCAATACCATCACTGGCACCACTGTGAAGATCCTAAATATTATGGTCATAACTTCGCATCAATATTTCCATTTATTGATATGATATTCGGAACCTATTATTTACCAGGCAAAGAGTGGCCTGCGGGAACTGGGGTGCACGAGGCAGAATACCCGAAAGGTTTTGTAAAACAAACGATTTATCCATTTACAAAAAGTCCTTTTGATACCGACCTGAAAATGGAAGAAAGAAGTGACCGATAGGTTTACATAAAGATGCCCTAACAAATTTTGAACAAAGGACAGATATAAAGTGTTACCTTGTATATCTGTAATCCTTTATGCCACTTAAAACAGAAATCTTAATTATTGGAGGTGGCTTAGCTGGCTTAACAGCGTCGCTCCACCTTAATAAATTAGGTTTTGAAGTTACCTTAATCGAGAAATCTGCTTATCCTCACCACAAAGTTTGCGGAGAGTACATTTCAAACGAGGTTTTGCCCTATTTTAATTGGCTTGGTATTAATATCAACAACTTCTTCCCACCTCAAATTACCCACTTACAGTTTACCTCTATCTCCGGGAAAGAGATTAATACAGCGCTGCCTCTTGGTGGTTTTGGCTTGAGCCGCTATACGCTTGATTATCATTTGTACAGGTTAGCTATCAAAAGAGGGATAAATGTGATCGAAAATACGGTATCAAATGTGCTTTACCTTAAAGATGAATTTCTGGTAGAAACAATGTCTGGAGAAAATTACAGTGCTGCGTACGTAATAGGTGCTTATGGAAAACGTTCGTCAATCGATGTAAAACTAAATCGAAATTTCATCAACAAAAAATCTCCTTATTTAGCAGTTAAAGCCCATTACAAATGCGATTTTCCGAACAATACGGTTAGCTTAAATAATTTTGATGGGGGCTATTGTGGCGTTTCAAAAGTCGAAAATGATCATGTAAACGTTTGTTATTTGGCAAACTACGAAAGCTTTAAACGGCAAAAAAATATATTGGCTTTTCAAGAAAATGTATTGTATAAAAACAGTAATCTAAAAAAAATTCTTCAAGGTGCAGAGATGCTTTTCGATGCTCCGCTAACGATCAGTCAGATATCTTTCGCAGCCAAAGAACCAATATTAAACCATATTTTCATGATTGGCGATACTGCCGGTTTAATTCATCCACTTTGTGGAAACGGTATGGCAATGGCAGTCCATAGCGCTAAAATAGCGAGCGAATTAATCGCAAAGCAAATTGCAAATCCCTCACCAAGAAACATTCTTGAAAAAGAATATACGGCAGCATGGCAAAAACTCTTTAAAAATAGATTAAAGTTTGGAAGAATTTTAAGCCATATTTTAAAAACCAAGACTTATGAAAATATAGCCATGATTTCTTTACATGCAATGCCATTTATACTGAACAAGATAATTAAACATACCCATGGACAACCAATTACTATAAACAACTAATGTCGATAAATACCAAGTTTAGAAGTACTGCGCCAGAATTAATGGATGACTTTGAAATGAAAGGAGACATTCTGCGTGATGCATTAGACAAAATTGCCAATATTAACAAGTTACTAGGAGGTAATAAAGTTACGCTCGATGGCATAAAAACATTACTAAAAAACAAACCGAAAACCCAATTGCTGCGTATTACTGATATAGGTTGCGGCAATGGCGACATGCTGAGAACGTTGGCAGATTATGCGGATAAAAATAACTTGAATTTCAGTTTAACCGGAATAGATGCGAATCAGTTTACCATCGATCACGCAGAAAGTTTATCAGAAAATTATTCCAATATCACTTATCAGTGTAGAGATATTTTTGATGATTCGGTTACAGAAGAATACTGTGACATTTTTATTTGTACACTAACCTTACACCATTTTAAAGATGAAGAGATAATTCACCTTTTAAATCGGTTTAAATCTTCTGCTAAAGTTGGCATTGTGATCAATGATTTGGAAAGAAGCGCTTTAGCTTATCGGCTTTTTCAAGCCTTGTGTTTTGTATTCGGCTTAAATCACATGTCAAAAGAAGATGGTTTAGTCTCCATTCTCCGTGGATTTAAGCGGGAAGATTTAGAAAAATATACGAAAGAATTGAATTTTAATTACAGCTCAATCAAATGGAAGTGGGCTTTTCGATATCAATGGATTATTAAAACAATATGAGCGTAGTTGTAAAAGCAGTAGCCAAAGCCTTACCCGACTTTTGGCGAGAAACAGCAGATATTATTCCATTTTTAGATGGCTGGCTAAAAGATCATGATGAACGCTTTGTTAGAAAAGTAAAAAAAATTTTTGAAGGCGCTGCCGTTGATAGACGTTATTCGTTTATGTCGCCGGAGGAGGTTTTTAGCGATTTAAGTTTTGAGGAGCGGAATAATATTTATGCAAGAGAGGGTATAAAACTTGGAAGTCAATGCTTAAAAAACGCACTTGAAAAGGCAGCTTGGCAACCAGAAGAGTTAGATTATATCATCACCGTAAGTTGCACAGGGATTATGATCCCATCTCTTGATGCCTACCTGATCAACAATCTGAAGCTCCGGCAAGATATTGTGCGGCTGCCAGTAACCGAAATGGGTTGCGCCGCAGGTGTTTCAGGAATGATTTATGCCAAAAATTTTTTAAAATCCAATCCTGGCAAACGGGCAGCAGTTGTTGCGGTTGAATCGCCAACATCAACGTTTTTGCTGAACGATTTTTCGATGGCCAACATTGTGAGTGCAGCCATTTTTGGTGATGGCGCCGCTTGTGTATTGTTAAGCTCCCACGAAAATGACGAAGGACCAAAAATTTTGGCTGAGGAAATGTATCACTTTTACGATGCTGAAGAAATGATGGGATTCAAATTGACCAATTCAGGGCTTCAAATGGTTTTGGATATTGAAGTTCCGGAAACAATTGCTGCCCATTTCCCAGAGATTATCCATCCCTTTTTAGCAAAAAACAATCTTGAAATTAAGGATATCGACCACCTCATATTTCATCCCGGAGGTAAAAAAATAATTCAGGTGGTGGAAGCTTTGTTTAGCGAACTGGGGAAAGACATTAATGAAACCAAGGAAGTGTTAAGACTTTATGGAAATATGAGTAGCGCTACTGTTTTATACGTCCTGGAGCGATATCTTGATAAACAACCTGCACCAGGAGAAAACGGATTAATGTTAAGTTTCGGACCAGGATTTTCTGCGCAACGAATCCTTTTACAATGGTGATATGACCACTACGGAAATACTTGCAAAAATGCCCTATGGCAAAGATTTCCTTTTCGTTGATGAAATACTAAAATTCGACGAAAATGGAATTACCGGCACCTATTTATTCAGAAGGGATTTAGTTTTTTATGAGAGCCACTTCAAGAATAATCCAGTTACGCCGGGGGTAATATTAACGGAAACAATGGCACAGATTGGGTTGGTTTGTTTCGGAATTTATTTATTAAAAGATCAGGAGGATGATGCTAAACCTGCTTTTGCCATGACTTCTAACTCAATAGAATTTCTGAAACCTGTTTATCCCGGAGACAAAGTTTGGGTAACCAGTGAAAAATTATACTTCAGGTTTGATAAATTAAGCTGCAAGGTTGTGATGAAAAATTCTATCGGTGAAATATTGTGTAAAGGAACTATTGCAGGTATGCTAATTCAACAGGGCAATGGATAACAACAGAGTAGTGATAACAGGTTTAGGTGTTTGCGGGCCGAATGCTACCAACGTCCCCGATTTTGTGCATGCACTTAAAAATGGCATCTCGGGCATTACACATCAAATCGATTTAGAAGCCTTGGGATTTTCATGCCAAATAGCAGGGAAACCTTCACTTTCGGAAGATAGAATTGCACAATATTTCAGTCCACTCGAATTAAAAAACCTTAACAGTACAGGCATAGTTTATGGTGTAATTGCCGCTTTAGATGCATGGGGAAATGCCGGCCTGAAGCTTAGCGACATCAATGAACCAGATTGGGATAGCGGAACCGTTTTTGGCACCGGCACCTCTGGGATAGATAAATTTCGATGGGCTATCAACAAAATCGATGATATGGAAATAAGAAAGCTAGGCAGTTCAGTAGTGGTGCAAACGATGGCTAGTGGCGTAAGTGCATTTATTGCAGGCAAAATTGGTCTGGGCAACCAGGTAAGCACCAATTCATCTGCCTGTGCAACTGGTGTGGAAAGTATTTTACTGGCTTATGATCGAATTAAATCGGGTAGAGCAAAACGGATGCTTGCCGGAAGCACCAGTGATAGCGGCCCTTACATTTGGGGCGGCTTTGATGCCATGAAAGTTTGCAATTATAAACACAATGCTGAGCCGGAAAAAGGTAGCCGGCCAATGAGCGCAACTGCCAGCGGATTTGTGCCTGGAAGTGGCGCTGGAGCACTCGTACTGGAGTCGCTTGAAAGCGCAATTTTGCGTAATGCACGAATTTATGCAGAAATTTTAGGAGGCGATTTAAACTCTGGCGGACAACGCGGCCTAGGAACCATGACTGCGCCAAACCCGGTTGCCGTACAAAGATGCATCAAAAAAGCCATCGATAATGCTGGCATCCGGGCCAATGAAATAGAGGTGATAAACGGGCATTTAACTGCTACCGCTAAAGATGCGCTGGAGATTGAAAATTGGAAGGCTGCCCTGGAGACATCGAAAGATAAATTTCCTTATATTAATTCGCTTAAAGGTTTGGTTGGCCATTGTATTAGCGCAGCCGGAAGCATAGAAACCGTAGCTGCTGTGCTACAATTAGCCGAAGGCTTTATCTTGCCAAACGTTAACTGCGAAGATTTAAATCCAGCCATAGCCGATTTAATCGACGAATCTCGAATTCCACAGCAATTGATCAACAAACAATTTAATTATCTCGCCAAGGCAAGTTTCGGTTTTGGCGATGTAAATGCATGTATCATCCTTAAGAAATACAATTATGAGTAAAGAAGAAATTATTGCAGAACTTAAAAATATCATTACCCCATACAGCGAAGAAACCATCGCTTTGCAAAGCATTGATGATGACACTGATTTTTTAAAAGATCTAAAAATAAATTCTGCCAACCTGGTTGATATTGTGCTTGATATTGAAGATCGGTTTAACATCGAAATAGATAACGATTCGATGGCAAAAATGCTGACAGTTAAAGCCACAGTGGATATCATTGAGAATAAACGTCAGGAAAATGCTGGGCAATGATATTGTAGATCTGAAGTTTGCAAAACTTCACTACAACTGGCGGAGAAAAGGTTACCTCAATAAAATTTTTTCCGCCAGAGAACTGGAACTTATAAATAGTTCCAAAAGCGAAGATACAATGGTGTGGCTATTGTGGAGCATGAAAGAAGCAGCCTATAAGTGTTATAACCGGTTAACTTCCGAAAGGCTTTTTAATCCACAGGCTTTCGAATGTGCACTTTTCGGTTCTTGCAACAATAGTGCGAGTGGCGTGGTAAAACGGAGTGGTCAATCTTTTTTTACAAAAACCGAAATAAGCAAAAATTATGTTCATACACTCGCTTATTCCTGCACGTTGATGCTGGATCATTTATCTGTCCATCATCATAAAAACAATGCAGAATATTCAATTGCTTTTACACACTCCACCAACTGTTCATTACAAAAAGACAGAAACCATCTCCCTGAGGTAATAGATAAAAAAACACAGCACAAACACATGGCTTCAATTAGCCACGATGGAAGATATTTATGTATCGCTTTTTTAAAAGTTTGACTGTCTAAAACAGGAATAGTCCCCTATTTTCTTTACAGAATAATAGAATTGCATCCCTCAAAAAGCCTTATCTTTGTGTAAATCATAAAAAATAAAATATGCTTAAAGGATTTTTTAACGTACCCACTCCGGTAAACGAACCTATATTAAATTATGGCCCAGGCAGCAAAGAACGCGTACTTTTAAAAGAAGCGCTTGCCGAGGCTCGCTCACACCAACAAGACATTCCGATGTACATTGGCGGCAAACAAGTTCACACCGATAAGAAAGGTAAAGTTGTTCCACCACATGATCATCAACATATTTTAGCCCAATTTAGCATTGGCGATAAAACACACATAACACAAGCAATTGATGCAGCTTTGGCTGCAAAACAAGATTGGGAAAACCTTTCGTGGGAACATAGAGCAGCAATATTTTTAAAAGCTGCTGATTTAATTGCGGGCAAATATCGTTATAAGCTAAATGCTGCGACAATGTTAGGTCAAAGCAAAAATGCTTATCAGGCAGAAATTGATGCCGCTTGTGAGCTGATTGATTTCTTACGTTTTAACGTAAGCTACATGGCCGATATTTACAAACAACAACCTCCGGTTTCGCCTCGTGGAAGCTGGAATAGAGTGGAACAACGCCCACTTGAAGGTTTCGTTTTTGCTTTAACACCTTTCAACTTCACCGCCATCGCGGCAAATTTACCTGCCTCGGCAGCGATGATGGGAAATGTTGTGGTTTGGAAACCTGCCGATACACAAGTTTATGCGGCTAATCTTTTAATGGAAATTTTCCGTGAGGCGGGCTTACCCGATGGTGTTGTGAATTTGGTTTACGCCGACGGACCAGAAACAGGCGAGGTGATTTTTAATCATCCTGATTTTGCTGGTATTCACTTTACTGGGTCTACAAAAGTGTTCCAGGAAATCTGGAAAACGATTGGAACAAACATCCATAAATACAAATCTTATCCTCGTATTGTGGGTGAAACTGGCGGAAAGGATTTCATTTTGGTGCATCCTTCTGCACAAACTGACATCGCAAGCACAGCAATTGTTCGTGGTGCATTCGAATATCAAGGGCAGAAATGTTCGGCTGCAAGTCGTGTTTACATTGCTGAAAGTCTTTGGCCAGAAATTAAAGAACAAATGCTTCGCGATATCGCATCGTTTAAAATGGGTGGAACCGAAGATTTTACCAACTTTATTAACGCGGTTATTGATGAACGCTCTTTTGATAAGCTGGCTAAATACATCGACCAAGCTAAAAAAGATACGGGCGTAGAAATTATTGCCGGTGGTAATTATGATAAGAGCAAAGGTTATTTTGTTGAGCCAACCGTTTTAGTGGTCGACGACCAGAAATACACCACCATGTGTGAAGAATTGTTCGGTCCTGTTTTAACGGTTTACGTGTATGCTGACAAAGATTTCGATTCAATTTTGGAAGTGATTGATACAACCTCGCCATACGCTTTAACAGGTGCATTAATTGCACAAGACCGCTATGCGATTGATAAGGCAAGCCATGCTTTACGAAATTCGGCTGGTAACTTTTACATCAATGATAAATGTACCGGAGCTGTTGTTGGTCAGCAGCCATTTGGCGGCGCCAGAGGTTCGGGTACTAATGATAAAGCCGGTTCGATGATTAATTTATTACGTTGGGTTTCTCCACGTACCATTAAAGAAGTTTTCGAATCGCCAACTGATTATCGTTACCCGTTCTTAGCTGAAGATTAATATTTTTCACCTAAGCTGTCGAAGCATCAATATATTTTGAAACCCTTGAGCAATCAGGGGTTTTTCTCTTTAAAAGGATTTAGAAAGCAATGAAAGTAGTAATGCTTTTGTTAGTCGGGCTTTACGATATATTTTTTTCCCTCTGCTGCGTTTTTAAATTACCGTCTTTGCGAAATCGATATTTTATCGATAGAAGCTCCACAAGAATGCCTTTGGCACAATCTCATTTGTGGTGTTATTTGTGAAATGAGATTGCTTCGTACCTCGCAATGACAACCGTTCTTGCCGTCATCGATATTGATTTTTATGCAATAAATTATCTTTCAGGATGACAACAAAAAAAATGTCGCTACAATCCCATTTAATTGCTCAACCTTTCGCAACTATTTAGGTCTGCAGTGTGTAAAAGGCACTTTTTTTAATTTTTAAACCCGACAATAGGGAAAATCCTTTTTTTTGCAGCTTAAAATTACTAACGCTAACGAGCATATGCATATTCAGCGTAAGTAAAACGTTGAAAACAAAAAGATTGGAACGAATGGCAGGGCTACAGTATCCACAAAGGGCGAAACATTCATTTCCAAATCCAACAAAACTATAACAAGGTTTAACTGTTCTATAGAGAAATAAAAACATCATGGAAAACCAGGAAGAAAAAAACTCGAATTTACGAGATGAAAATATTAATAATTCGGCCGAGAGATCTAATATGCCCGAACAACAAGTGCCACGCCACCGTAGTGATGAGCAGAGCGATAAAAACAAGGTAAAATCTGATGCAGGACACTTGGGGAGAGATTTCGGAGGCGGTGATTTTGGATCGGAAGAAGCACGTGCAGATGCGGAAAAAGGCAATAAAGGAGAAGCTGGCAACATGCCAAATAGCGAAGAAAAATAAAGCCCCGACTTTAACGGGGCTTTTAACACTAATTATACGATCGGGATGTGTTTTAACCCACCTTAAACGCAGGCGCAACATCATCGAGGCAGTTACAAGTAACTTTCATATCTTTAATGATGCCTGTTTTAAGGCTGTAAACCCATGCATGAACTGCTAAATCCTGACCGTTGGCCCAGGCAGCCTGTACAATGGAAGTATTCATAATATTTGATGCTCCTTCAATGGTGTTCAGTTCTACTAACCGATCAAAGCGTTGATCGGAATCTTTGATGGTTGCCATTTCACGCTCGTGGGTACGATATACATCGCGAATGTTTCGCAACCAGTTATCAATAATCCCTACTTGTTTATTACCAAGGGCGGCTTTTACCCCACCGCAGCCGTAATGACCACAAACAATTACGTGTTTTACTTTTAAAACATTTACTGAATAATCCAGTACCGAAAGCATATTCATATCGGTATGTACCACTACATTGGCAATGTTCCTATGTACAAAAATGTCGCCTGGTTTAGTATTTGTAATCTGGTTTGCCGGAACCCGGCTGTCTGAACAACCAATCCACAAAACGGGTGGATTTTGACCTTCAGATAATTTATTAAAAAAATTCGGATCATTATCAATCGTATCCTTAACCCAATCTCTGTTTCCTTGCAAAAGGGTTTCGTAACTGATGTTCTCTGTCTCTATTGTTTTTGCGCACATGGCTGTTATTTATTAATATCCTCTACTACTTTGTTGGTTAATTTCGGTACAGTATAATGTTTCTGTACGTTCTCTAATGTTACAATAATACCCTTGGTAAAGGCATTATGCTTGTAATTAAAAATGGTTTCCAAAACATCCGGGTCGATGTATCTGGCGTTTGAACCATCAATTATTACATTTGTTTCGCGAGGAATATTCGTTAAAACTACTTGTATCGCTGCTTTATTTAAGAAAGAGACTTCTTCTGCCAGTTTAATTCTGATGTTCTTTTTATCGCCTTCGTTGGTAATTCTGTAGAAGAAAGGATTACGCATGTTTGTACGCAACAGATAAAAGATCGACACCAACATGCCTATCGCAACACCTTTTAGCAAATCAGTAAACAATACGGCCACAACCGTAACTACGAAAGGCACAAACTGGTCCCATCCTTTGTGGTACATGTGTTTAAATAAACCGATTCTGGTGAGTTTATAACCCGTTACCAATAGAATTGCCGCCAGGCATGACAGGGGAATCATATTGATAACTTTCGGAATAAACAGCAATGAAAGCAGCAGCCAAACGCCATGAAAAATTGCAGACATTTTAGTTCTGCCGCCAGAGTTTACATTTGCAGAACTTCTCACAATTACGGAAGTCATTGGTAGACCACCAACCATACCGCTGGTAATATTGCCAATTCCCTGAGCAATTAACTCTCTGTTTGTTGGAGATACACGTTTAATGGGGTCAATTTTATCTACCGCCTCTATACTCAGCAGCGTCTCCAAACTGGCTACCACCGCAATCGTTAATGCCACAATGTAAACATTTTTGTTGCCTAGCTGATTAAAATCGGGCATGGTAAACAAACCTAAAAATCCATTGAAACCATCTATCACTGGGATTTTAACCATCTGATCAGCCCTTAACGGATACGCAGTACCAGCAAAAATCATGGTTCCGATTACGCCGATTATTACTACAATTAACGGTGCAGGTACAATGGCCAGTTGCCTTATTTTCGGCCAGATGATTAGTATGGCAATGGACAATAAACTGATGGCAACCGCAGCGAGACTAAAATGACTGATTGCTGCTGATATAGCAGAAAATGTATTTTCGTGATCTTGCTGAAAAAAACCTTCATCACCACTGAAATCGGTATCAACACCCAAGGCATGCGGAAGCTGTTTTAAAATTAAAATTAAACCGATAGCGGCCAGCATTCCTTCGATAACACTTGAAGGAAAATAATTGCCGATGGTACCTGCTTTTATTAATCCTAAAATTAACTGGAAAACACCAGCGAGCACAACGGCTAAAAGGAATGTTGGATATGGCCCCAAAGAGGTGATGGCTCCAAAAACGATTACGGTTAAACCAGCGGCTGGTCCGCTTACGCTAAGCTGAGATCCACTAACAGAAGCAACAACAATCCCTCCGATTATACCGGTAATAAGGCCGGCAAATAACGGTGCACCTGAGGCTAGTGCGATACCTAAGCAAAGTGGCAATGCCACCAAAAAAACAACAATACTCGATGGAAGATCTTTCTTTAAATTCTTGGCAAGAAAATATTTCTTCACGTCCGAACCTGAAAAGGCCGGGTTAAACTTTTGCATAACGATATAATTATCTAGTAAATTTTAACGAATAAATCGCGGGGAGAGGTGTTGTTGAACCTGTTGAGTATTTGCTCAGCAGCTTAAACATGTTTGTATATTAAACCTATCCCAAGAAGAAAAAACTAGATAAAATTTGGTGGCGGTGTTGGAACTGCAGGGTGATATGGATCTACATACCGCTTGAAATGCTCAATAAAACTGCTCTTCAAAAAGAAATGACTGGAAGAGAACTCGTAAGAAAAGATGGGATGGTTTAGCTCGATAAGCTTGAAATCGGAGAATTTTGCAATGTCTTTGGCGGAGTCTTTACCGCCTTCATGCTCTAACTCGATTTGCATGATTACTGCGTTCATAATTTCTTTATCGATACTGGAACAAAACACAGGCGCACCAGAAATAGCCATCTTCGCGGAGAAGATAAGCATAAATGCTGCAACGATTGTGTATTTGTATTTCCTCAAAAACATTTGTTCTAATCTTATTCTAATGTTGTTTGCAAAAATAAACGGATAATTGGTTTTTCAAGCACAATGGGTTGTAAAATATTTGCAATACAACAATTTATTCGCTGATAAAACCCATATTCTTCTGATATTCAATTTAGTAAAATATTTTTGAAGCATCAAGCTAATGAGTCTTTACTTAAATTGCCCGGTTTAAAGAGCGCTTTATGTATGCTGTTAAAATTGGTTGCTTGCGCTATATTACTACAAAGAAATAAAAGCTTCCTCAGTTTTCGTTTTATAAACATTTAACTACAAGTGGAAACGTTAAGATCACTCTCCCACAAACTTCTCCAATTAAGCTTGCATTACCGTTGTTAATTTTTAATTTTAAATCCACATATTATCAGCAATGGATAAGAAAATAGCATTACTTCAAGATAAAATTAATCAGGCAAAGCTTGGTGGCGGTCAGGCTCGAATAGATAGCCAACACAAAAAAGGTAAACTTACTGCCCGGGAACGCATTCACTTTTTAATGGATGAAGGTAGTTTTGAAGAAATTGGTATGCTCGTTACCCATCGCAGTACGGATTTCGGAATGGAACGCGAAAAATTTCTAGGAGACGGTGTAGTCACTGGCTATGGAACCATTAACGGCAGGCTTACCTATGTGTTCTCTCAAGATTTTACTGTTTTTGGAGGATCGCTTTCTGAAACGCATGCCGAAAAAATTTGCAAGTTAATGGATTTGGCCATGAAAAATGGTGCACCTTTAATTGGCTTAAACGACAGTGGAGGTGCCCGAATTCAAGAAGGAGTAGTTTCTTTAGGCGGTTATGCTGATATCTTTTATAAAAATGTTCAGGCCTCGGGGGTTATCCCGCAGCTTTCTGCTATTATGGGGCCATGTGCCGGAGGTGCGGTGTACTCCCCTGCCATTACCGATTTCATTTTGATGGTAGAGAATACTTCCTACATGTTTGTAACCGGGCCAAATGTAGTGAAGACGGTAACGCATGAAGAGGTAACATCGGAAGAATTGGGTGGTGCAACTACGCATGCCACAAAATCGGGTGTGACACATTTTGCCTGCACCAATGAAATTGAAGCCATTAACCATGTTAAGCAACTCCTAAGTTATATGCCTCAAAATTGCGAGGAAATACCTACTCAACTTCATTACGAAAGTAGCGACGAAAGCAGAACTGCGTTAGATACTTTTATGCCTCAAAATGCCTCTCAACCTTATGACATTCGCGAAATTATTGCAGAGGTTACTGATCAAGATAGTTTTCTGGAAGTTCATAAAGACTTTGCGGAAAATATTGTGGTTGGTTTTGCCCGTTTGGCTGGACGAAGCATTGGCATTGTAGCCAATCAGCCTGCTTATCTGGCAGGCGTTTTAGATAGTAATTCTTCTACAAAAGCGGCTCGTTTTGTTCGTTTCTGCGATTGTTTTAATATTCCTTTACTGGTTTTTGAAGATGTTCCAGGTTTTTTACCAGGAACCGATCAGGAATGGAACGGTATTATTACCAACGGCGCAAAATTGCTTTATGCTTTTAGCGAGGCTACTGTACCGCGAATTACCGTAATTACCAGGAAAGCTTATGGCGGTGCTTACGATGTGATGAACAGCAAGCACATTGGCGCTGATATGAATTACGCCTGGCCAAGTGGTGAAATTGCGGTAATGGGCGCAAAAGGAGCTGCAGAAATTATCTTTAAAAAGGAAATTACTACTGCAGAGAACCCTAATGAGAAATGGCTGGAAAAAGAAAAACTGTATTCGGATATCTTTGCCAACCCTTACCGGGCCGCCGAACGTGGCTTTATTGATGAGGTAATTGAGCCTTCGCAAACCCGGATAAAACTGATTAAAGCTTTTAAGATGTTGGAAAACAAAGTGGTCAACAGTCCTCGTAAAAAACATGGAAATATACCTTTATAAGAGGAGTAAAGATAAAAGAGCAAACATTAACCTTTAGCTACCTTCGTCCCCCACACTTTGAACTTTTTACTTCGAACTTCTCCTTAACATGCTAAAACGCATAGACATCCTCCTGATGGCCTTCTGTACCGGCCTCATTGTTGCCAATATTTATTATTGCCAACCATTAGTTATTTTAATTGCAGAAGAGTTTAAGTTAACCGAAACTTATGCAGGTAGAATTACCTACACCACTCAGATTGGTTACGCTTTGGGTTTGTTTTTACTTGTGCCGCTGGGCGATATGTTTGAGCGCAAAAAGCAGATTTTGATTATAACAGCTATGGCTATTTTGGCGCTGTTAACAGCAGCCGTTTCACATTCTTTTTTCTTATTGGAAATCGCCTCTCTGCTGATTGGCATCTGCTCCATTGTACCTCAATTAATACTGCCTTTAGCCGCCAACCTGAGTACCGATGAAAATCGTGGCGCCAACATTGGCATGATTATGAGCGGTTTGCTGGTAGGTATTCTGGCCTCTCGAGCAGTAAGCGGAAGTATTGGTTTCTGGCTTGGCTGGAGGGCGGTTTATTATATTGCTGCAGGCATTTGTTTGTTACTTATTGCCTTAATGGCGAAACGCTTTCCTCAAAGCTTTCCGGCTTTTAAGGGAAGTTACAAGCAATTAATGGGCTCGATGTTTAGCTATATTAAATCTCAACCAGTGCTCCGCGAAACTTCCATTATCAACTTTTTGGCCTTCGCTATTATTAGTGCTTTCTGGACAACCATGGTTTTGTTTTTAGCCAATCCCCCGTTTAATTTTCAAACCTTGCAAATTGGTTTGTTTGGCATTGCCGGCGCTGCTGGTGCTTTAGCTGCGCCGCTTGTAGGGAAGTTAAGCGATGGCAACAACCCTCGTAAAAACTTAATGATCGGATTTATCCTGCAACTCATCAGTGTAGCCTTATTTTACTTCACTGGCAACCACTTATACCTTTTTGTGATTGGCATTGTACTCATCGATATCGGTCAGCAAGCCATTCACGTGACCAACCAAACCCGAATCTACACCCTCATACCAGAGGCGAGAAACCGCTTAAATACGATTTTTATGTCGGTTAGTTTTATTGGCGCCAGTTGCGGTTCGGCCTTAGGCTTATGGCTTTGGGCACAAGGCGGCTGGGCCATGTTTTGCTACGGCATGACGGTAATTATCATCATCAATATTTTAATTTATCTATTCTACGGCAGAAAAAAATTATCTAAATCAATACTCAATACATGACATCTAAAAACGCAATCAAACTTACACTAGCTATTTTAATTTGTAGCTTATCTATTTCTAAATCTAAAGCCCAAGATAGTACAAAGGTTACGCAACCGATAGAAGTAGTTTCTTTGAATAAAATAAGGCTATCGCTACTTGGTCTTAATTTCGAAAGAGAACAAAAAGTAGGCAAAACAACATCAGTTTACTTTGGTGGTGGTGCAGAGGGAACTTTTATCTATCAAACAGATATATTTTTCGATAACAATTTTAATTTCACCACTAATACAAAATCCGATTTTAAGATTTACCCAGTTTTGAATGCAGGATTTAGGCATTATTACAACTTCGAGAAAAGAGTAAAAAAGGGCAGAAAAACAATAAACAACAACGCCGGTTATCTAGGCTTGGATGTTTTAGGCGTTATTCCAACGGAAAGCGATACCATTTACGGCTATCAAATTAACGTAATGCCACAATGGGGTTTTCAAACCTGGATAGGCAGAAAAATAAATTTCAAATTAGCGCTTGGTCCATTGGTATCACTAACAAAAGTAGATACCTATTTCAATGTCGGGGGAAAGCTAGGATTCAACTTTCTACTTTAATTATGGCATTAGTACAAATCGAACAAATATTCCCTTCGCTAACCTGGCGTATCCGTCATGAAGTGATGTATCCGGAACTTCCCTTTGAATCTGTCAAACTTCATGAGGATTTTGATGGGCTTCACTTTGGCTTATACGCTGATCACAAATTAACTGGCGTGGTTTCATTATTTCATGATGGCGATGTTTATCAATTTAGAAAACTCGCTATTTCAAACGAAGCACAAAAATCTGGTTATGGATCGCAATTAATGGAATATATCTTGGATTTTTGTAAAATTCAGAAAGCAAGCAAGCTCTGGTGCAATGCAAGGGTAAATGCTAAGGAATTTTATTATAAATTTGGATTCCATGAAACGGAAAAAACATTTTTTAAAGATGGTTATGATTTCGTAGTAATGGAGAAAGAATTTTAGATTGTAGATTGACGAATGACGATTTAACACCTCGCCTATTCGAATTTGTAAAGCTAAAATCATAAATATAATCTGATTGATGACTGGGGATGCTACCCGCAAATCCGAAATTGTGAATCTAACATCATAAATAAATATGGCTAAGAAAAAAGAAGACGCTAACCTGCCAAAAACGCAGGATAAGAAAAAACATGTAACCGTTGTGACCAAAAAATCGTTACAATTTTTAGAAGAATACATTAACAATCCTGCTCCAACAGGTTACGAATGGGAAGGCCAGAAATTATGGCTAAACTATTTAAAACCATACATTGATGAGCATTTTGTAGATAACTACGGAACAGCAGTCGGTGTAATTAACCCAAAAGCCCCTTACAAAGTGGTAATAGAAGCCCATGCCGATGAAATTTCATGGTATGTAAACTATATTACCAGTGATGGTTTAATTTATGTCATCCGTAATGGTGGTTCTGACCATCAAATTGCGCCATCAAAACGCGTAAATATCCATACCGAGAAAGGCTTGGTTAAAGCAGTTTTCGGCTGGCCAGCTATCCATACCCGTCATGGCGAAAAAGAACAGGCACCAGAATTGAAAAATATTTTTCTGGATTGCGGTTGCACTACAAAAGAAGAAGTAGAAACATTGGGCATCCATGTAGGCTGCGTAATCACCTACGAAGATGAATTCATGGTATTAAACGATCGCTATTACGTTGGTCGTGCTTTAGATAACCGCGTTGGTGGTTTCATGATTGCCGAAGTTGCCCGTTTGTTGAAAGAAAACAAGAAAAAACTTCCATTCGGTTTATACATTGTAAACTCTGTACAGGAAGAAATTGGCTTACGTGGAGCAGAAATGATTGCGCAACGCATTAAACCAAATGTGGCCATTGTAACTGATGTTACCCACGATACAACCACACCAATGATCAACAAGAATACGCAAGGTGACTTATCAGCAGGTAAAGGTCCGGTGGTTTCTTACGCTCCGGCAGTCCAAACCAATTTGAATAAATTACTAATCAAAACGGCTGAGAAAAACGAAATCCCATTCCAACGTCAAGCTTCTTCACGCTCAACGGGAACGGACACTGATGCATTTGCTTACTCAAACGGCGGGGTTCCTTCGGCATTGATATCTTTGCCTTTACGCTACATGCATACCACAGTAGAAATGGTGCACAAAGAAGATGTTGATAATGTGATCAGCTTAATTTACGAAAGCTTGTTGAACATTAAAGACGGGCAGGATTTCAGAGAATTTAAATAATCCAAACAATCTTCATTGTCTTTTCCTCCGTGATGGGGAGAACCTAGCAAAGTAGCAATCTATTTCATAAAATATGGTCTAGGATTAATTTCTTAGACCTTTTTTTTGATTTATACCGCAACTGCCTGTTTAAAATATTGTTGTGATGACACAATTTCCCTAACCTTTACTACATCACCTATTACAATAATGGCTGGATAAGATAACCCTTCTTTCAGCGCCATTTCCTGAATATCTTTAATTTCACAAGTTCCTTGTTTTTGATGAGGCAATGTAGCATGCTGAATAATTGCCGCAGGTGTTGATCCTAAACCGGCTAACTTATATGCCGCAGAAATTTCAGCGAGTTTTTTCATTCCCATATAAATCACTACGGTAGCCGAGGTTTTCATAGCACAAGCCAAATCTTTAGAAAGGCTTCCATCTTTTTTTGTGGCGGTAATAATCCAAACACTCTCACTAATTCCGCGGTGGGTTAAAGGCACATCAATAAAACCTGAGCCCTGCATGCTACTAATTCCTGGTATGTAATGCGATTTGATCCCATGTGCTTCAGCATACAAAGTTTCTTCAAAACCTCTACCGAATATAAAAGGGTCGCCACCTTTTAACCTCACCACAACTCGCTTTAGTTTGGCGTATTTAACAATTAATTCGTTAATTTTTTCTTGAGGCGTACATTTTTCATAAGGTTTTTTACCCACGTACACCATTTCGCAGCCTTTGGGCGCAATTTCAAGCAATTTTTGATTACTTAAATTATCATAAAGCACAACTTCTGCCCTTTTGAGCACATTATATGCTTTCATTGTCAATAATTCTGGGTCACCAGGACCTGCACCCATTATAAAAAGTCCAAATTCAGCCATTTTTTTGTCTATTATTTTAAATGATTTAATTATTAAGATATAAAAGTGATGATAAATTATTAAAAATCACAAAATTTTATGACAAAAATCATATTTAATAAACTTTTAACCAAAAAAAATCTATATTTGAATATCAAAAATCATATTAATTACAAAATGTACATGAAATTTTATAGTTAATTAAGAATTTATATGCCGAATAGAACTGTTTGAACATAAAATTTACAAAAACTAACCCCTAAAATCATCAATAAACTAAAATCACCTTAAATCATGAATAAATTAAAGATAATTATAATCGGAAATGGAATGGTTGGATATAAGTTCTGTGACAAACTTAAATCCAAATCAGATTCGTTCAAACTAATTATTTTTGGAGAAGAGCCGCACAGGGCTTACGACCGTGTTCATTTAAGTGAGTATTTTAACGGTAAAACAGCAGAAGACCTTTCTATGTCTACGGCCAGTTGGTATGAAGAACAGGAAATTGATTTACACCTTAACAATCCCGTTGTCGAGGTAGATAGAGCGGCGAAAACAGTTTCCACCTCAACTGGCGAAGTTTATCGTTACGATTTTTTGGTTTTCGCCACGGGCTCTTCTGCATTTGTACCTCATATAAAAGGCATAGAGAAAGAGGGTGTTTTTGTTTACCGCACCATTGATGATCTTGATCTTATCGCCGGCTACGCCAAAAACGCAAAAAAAGCTTCGGTAATTGGTGGCGGCCTACTAGGCCTCGAAGCCGCAAAAGCTTTAATTGATTTAGGAATTGAGGAAACCAGCATTATTGAATTTGCACCGCGATTGATGCCAAGACAAATCGACATGGCCGGAAGTGAAATGTTGAAATCGATGTTAGCAGATTTGGGCCTTCAGATCTACTTGAACAAAAACACCAGCAGCATTGAAGGCGAAACTAATATTGGCGGATTAAAATTTAGCGATGGTAGTGAACTGGCCACCGATATATTGGTTATTTCTGCCGGGATTAAACCCAGGGATGAGTTAGCTAGAAAGTGTGGAATAGATGTGGGACCAAGAGGGGGAATTATAGTGGATGCCGAAATGCAAACCAATGATCCCTGCATTTTCGCCATCGGGGAATGTGCTCTGTTCGAAGAAATGATTTATGGACTTGTAGCTCCAGGTTACGAAATGGCTGAAGTGCTGGCTTCTAATCTATGTGCTCAATCGAAATCATTTAAAAGCTTTGATATGAGCACCAAACTTAAATTAATCGGCATTGATGTAGCCAGTTTCGGCGATCCTTTTATTAATGAGCCAGATTGCAGAACCATTGTTTTTGAAAATAAACACAAAGGAATTTATAAAAGAATAAACATTAGTAATGACGGGCAATACCTTTTAGGAGGTATTTTAATTGGCGACGCAACAGCATATAATATGCTGTTGCAAACCAGTGTTAACCAAATCTTGTTACCTGCAGATCCTGAAGAATTAATATTGGGTAGCCGCGGTGGAGAGCAAGTTGGCGCAGGGATTGAAAGCTTACCAGATGCAGCTTTAATTTGCAGTTGTGAGGGCGTAACAAAAGGGGGGATCTGCAGTTCAATAATCGATCAGGGCTGCGAAACTTTAGATGACATAAAAAAATGTACCAAAGCAGGAACAGGCTGTGGTGGTTGCATGCCGATGGTTAAAGATTTAATGCTTCACACCTTAAAAGCACAAGGTAAATATGTAAGGAATGTAATCTGCGAACATTTTAACTACAGCCGACAAGAGCTTTACGACCTGATTCACATCCATAATTTAAAAAATTATGATGATGTATTGAATGAATTTGGTCAATCTGATGGTTGTGAGGTTTGTAAACCATTGGTTTCATCGCTATTGGCTAGCCTTTGGAATGAAATGATCCTTAAAAAAGGAAATGACACTGCACAAGATAGTAACGATCGTTTCCTGGCCAACATTCAAAAAGGCGGATCATATTCGGTAGTACCACGCGTTCCAGGCGGGGAAATTACACCTGATAAATTAATTGTTATTGGCGAAGTAGCTAAAAAATACAACCTGTACACCAAAATAACGGGTGGACAAAGAATCGATATGTTTGGCGCTCACCTGAATGATCTTCCAATCATTTGGGAGGAACTGATTGCCGCTGGTTTCGAAAGCGGACATGCTTACGGCAAAGGACTGCGTACCGTAAAAAGCTGTGTTGGAAGCACCTGGTGCCGGTTTGGCTTACACGACAGTGTCAGTTTTGCCATTAGAATTGAAGAGAGATACCGCGGAATCAGAGCGCCGCATAAATTTAAATCGGCCGTAAGCGGTTGCATTAGAGAATGTGCAGAAGCCCAAAGCAAGGATTTTGGAATCATCGCGACAGAAAAAGGCTGGAACCTCTACGTTTGCGGAAATGGCGGAAGCAAACCGCAACATGCTTTATTGTTGGCTGCCGATTTGGACAGCGATACCTGCATAAAATATATCGATCGCTTTTTGATGTTTTACATCCGGACAGCCGATCCATTAACCAGAACAGCAACCTGGTTAAACAAAATGGAAGGCGGAATGGAATATTTACGCAATGTTGTTATCAACGATAGCCTGGGAATGGCTGAAAAATGGGAAGCAGAAATAGAAAATCTGGTTTCAACCTACCAGTGTGAATGGAAAGAAGCGGTGGAGAATCCAGCTATTAGAAAGCGTTTTTCTCACTTCGTTAATGCACCAGAGGATAAAGACCCAACGATTGAGTTTGTAGAGATGCGTGGGCAGAAAAAAACTCCTGAATGGAAAAAAGTCTAACCAAATATAATCAACCAACAAATCATCAACCCTAAACTAAAGATTATGACAGAAACAACAACTAATTGGTTAGCTGCATGCCGTGTGGAGGATGCAGTGGAAAATGGAGGTGTGTGCGTAAAATATGGAGAGGAGCAAATTGCACTCTTCTATTTTACCAGAAGAAACGAGTGGTATGCCACGCAGAATGAATGCCCGCACAAAAAACAAATGGCTTTAAGCCGAGGCATGATTGGAACCATTACAGACGAACCTAAAGTAGCATGCCCTTTTCATAAAATGAACTTTTCACTAAAAACAGGCGAATGTTTAAGTGGCGATGAATGCGCCATAAAAACTTATCCTGTAAAAATTGAAGATGGAACTGTATATATCGCGGTTAACTTAGATGAACCACAAAATCATCATTTGTAAACACTATTAAAGCAAAAAATAGATAATGAAAATTAAGAAATATGTGGCTTTTTTAAGCTGCCTGGCCATAGCTATGCTTTCATTTCAGGGTAAAGCTCAAACCAAATTAGCACTATTTGATGGGATAATCGTAGCCGGATATGTAGATAAAAGCGCTTATATCAATTGCGTGGGGCCGAATATTAAATTTGTTAAGAAACCCTATTCCATAGCAGCAGGATTGCTGCCGAGTTTAAGAATCAAAGAAGATAAAGTAAATCCGGGAGCACCAAAAAATAGTTTGCTTACTCCCAATCTGGGCTTCGGCCTTACCGCAGTTTTTCATCATCTGGCCATTCAGGTGCCCTTATATTATAATGCAAAAACGGCTGTAAAAGATGGCGAATGGAATGTTGGTGCCGGAATCGGCTATAAATTTTAATAAGAACGAATTAAATCTAGACCCTTATGACAGCTCAAACTATAAATAAACCCCTAGAGAAACTTAATATCTTTTCGTTGAAAGGAGTACAGATGAAAACCTTTCATATTACCTGGCTCACCTTCTTCTTTTGCTTTTTTGCATGGTTCGGGATGGCACCATTAATGAAAATAGCAAGAGAACAACTACACCTCACCAAAGATGAGGTTGGCAACATTCAAATTGCATCCGTATCTGCAACCATTGTCGCCCGTTTATTAATTGGCAGGTTAATCGATAAATTTGGACCGAAAATTATATACACGTGGCTCTTAGTGCTTTGTGCCATTCCGGTCCTCTTAATCGGCACTAGCCAATCTTACACTTCTTTCTTACTTTTCCGGTTAGCCATTGGCGTTATAGGCGCATCATTCGTCATTACCCAATTCCATACCTCTATCATGTTTGCGCCAAACGTTAAAGGGACAGCAAACGCTACTGCAGGAGGTTTTGGTAATGCTGGTGGTGGAGCTGCTAACGTATTTATGCCATTACTTGCATCAGCCTTAACTGCTTTAGGTTTTTGTAGCTCAGCAGATAGTTGGCGTTATGCCATGATTTTCCCTGGGATAATGCTATTAGTATGCGCATTTTTATATCATCGATATACACAGGATAGTCCACAGGGGGATTATAAAAATCTTAAAGACGAAATCATAAAAACCAGTAAAAACACATTTTTAATCGCTGCAAAAGATTACCGCACCTGGATTTTAACCATTGCTTACGCCGCCTGTTTTGGTGTGGAAATAACGGTTGATAATTTTGCGCCAATCTTTTTTACTGATTCTTTCGGAGCCACCATTGCCATTGCCGGTTTAGTAGCAGGAATTTTTGGATGGATTAACATTTTTGCCAGACCATTAGGTGGCATTTTCGCTGATAAAATTGGTAAAATATGGGGTTTTGACGGGAAAACACTTCTGTTATCGGTGCTTTTACTTATTGAAGGAATCGGTTTAATCTGGTTTGCTAAATCTGGCGACATCGGAATGGCTATCATTATGATGTTTGTTTTCGGTTTGAGCTTGAAAATGGCCAATGGCGCCACCTACAGCTTGGTTCCCTTCATCAATCCAGTGGCAGTTGGCAGTGTTGCTGGCATTGTTGGTGCCGGCGGAAACATTGGCGCCATGCTGATCGCTTTCCTGTTTAAATCGGAAGCCAGCCACTTAACCAAAAATGTTATCCAAAACGGGCAAACCATTCAAAAAGATTTAATCGATTATACTTCAGCATTTACGCTTCTTGGCTATATCATTCTCGTAATTGGTATCGCTGTGTTCATTTTCCGAACAGTGATGGCAAAAAAGAAATCTACAGTAGAAACCATGATACTCGCTGCAGGAAATTAAATTTATAATCCATTATTTGAGGCTTAGCAATTGAAAGAGAAATCGAACATTCCCGATAACAACACCACTACCTGCTGCTATTGCGGGGTTGGCTGCGGTATTGTGCTTGGCAAGGATAACCAACAACGGATTACAGTTGAGGGAGATAAAGATCATCCGGTAAATAAAGGAATGTTATGTAGCAAAGGGATGAATTTGCATTACACTGCGAATGATAAGAGCGATAGATTGCTTTATCCCGCTATGCGATACCATAAAAGTATGCCCTTACAACGCGTAAGCTGGGATACTGCTTTGGAGCGCACAGCGATGGTTTTTAAGGCGTTAATTGCTAAACATGGGCCTGATAGTGTTGCGTTTTATGCCAGTGGCCAATGTTTAACGGAAGAATATTATGTTGTTAATAAATTAATTAAAGGTTTTATCGGCAGTAATAACATCGATACCAATAGCCGTTTATGTATGAGCAGTGCAGTTGTGGGTTACAAGATGAGTTTGGGCGAAGATACCGTACCCATTAGTTATGATGATATTGAAATTGCCGATTGTATTTTCGTGGCTGGTGCAAACCCTGCCTGGTGCCATCCTATTTTATGGCGCCGGGTAGAGGCCGCAAAAGAAAAAAATCCAAACCTGAAAATTATCGTGAGTGATCCCAGGAAAACGCAAACCTGTGCGCTTGCCGATGTTCATTTACAGGTAAATCCAGGTACGGATATTACCTTGCATCACGCCTTGGGGAGATGTTTAATAGAAAACGGAAAAATAGATCAAGAATTTATCTCTTCACATACCAATGGATTTGAAGCCTATCGAACCACTGTCTTCGAGACTTCCCTGGCACAGGCGGCATTAATTTGTGGACTTGAAGAAAGCGATATTCGTTTGGCAGCCTCCTACATCGGCAATGCGAAAGGTTTTATTGCCATGTGGACCATGGGCCTTAACCAAAGTGTGGTGGGTACAAACAAAAACTTATCGCTCATTAATCTCAACCTGATTACCGGCCACATCGGTAAACCTGGAAGTGGTCCTTTTTCCCTAACCGGGCAACCCAATGCCATGGGCGGTAGAGAAGTTGGCGGCTTGAGTAACCTTTTGCCTGCTCATCGAAATCTGGCTAATAAAAACCATCGCAATGAAGTAGAAAAATTCTGGCAAATCCCTTTAGGAAGTATCCAGGCAAAACCTGGGTTAACTGCAACAGAAATGTTTGATGAACTGAATACCGGAAAGCTGAAAGCAATATGGATTTTGTGCACGAACCCATTAATTAGCCTTCCAGATGTACGTAAAGCGGAAGAAGGACTTAAAAGAGCGAAATTCGTAGTCGTACAAGACATCAGCAACAAAATAGAAACCTTGGAATATGCAGATGTAGTTTTGCCCGCCGCAGCATGGGCCGAAAAAGAAGGCACAATGACCAATGCTGGTCGATACATCTCTCACTTGAGCAAAGTTTTAGAAGCTCCTGGTGAAGCACTGCCTGACGCAGAAATCATCTGTCGCTTTGCAGAAAAAATGGGTTTCAAAGGCTTCTCTTTTAAAGATTCTGCTGCAATTTACAATGAACATGCTGCACTTACAGCGGGCACTAACATCGATATCAGCGGGTTAAATTATGCTATCCTAAAAGCGAAAAGAGCTGTTCAGTGGCCATACCCAAAAGACGGCAAAACCTTTGGAACTGCCAGGTTATTTACAGATCATCAGTTCTACACAGCCGATAAAAAGGCCAATATTGTTTCTTTTAATGATGAGAATCAATCGGAAGCGCTTACGCCCGAACATCCTCTTATTTTAACCACAGGCAGAATAAGAGACCAATGGCATACCCGAAGCAAAACTGGAAAAGTAAACAAACTCAACCAACATATCAGCGAATCGTTTTTAGAAATTCATCCCGCAGATGCGGAAAAAAGAAAGATCAAAAACAATGATGTAGTAGAAATGAACAGTTTGAGGGGAAATGTAAGATTGAAAGCAAAACTCTCTGACGATATTAAAGAAGGCGTGGTTTTTATGCCTATGCACTGGGGCAAAATTTTAAAAAACGATTTAAACCGGGCAAATAATGTTACCCATAATCTTATAGACCCATTAAGTAAGGAACCCGATTTCAAATATACTGCCGTCGAGGTAAGACGTTATCAAAAACAGCAGCAAAAAATTATTGTAGTAGGTGCGGGTGCAGGCGCTTGCGGTTTCGTAAAAAGCTACCGGGAACTAAATGCTGAAGACGATATTGCAATTTTTAGCAGGGAAAATTTGCCATTCTACAATCGGGTTTTGTTGCCCGATTACATTACTGGCACATTGCCCTGGCACAACCTGGTTAAAATGACCGATAATGAAGAAATTGATCTTCGCATTAAACTACACCGCGGAGTAGGCATAGAAAAAATTAATAAAGCTGCAAAAACTGTTGTAGATAGCAATGGCCAAATTCATTATTACGATGTGTTGCTTTTAGCTACCGGAAGCAGGGCCTTTATGTTGAAAGACCTTCCGCAGTTAAACGGAATTTTTACCGTGAGAAGCCGCAATGATGCAGACCGTTTTACGCAACATGCCCATGTAGCAAGAGGAAAAGTGGTGATTGTTGGTGGAGGTTTGCTGGGTATTGAAATGGCCGCTTCACTGGCAGAGAAAGGCTCGCAGGTGGCTATTATTCAAAGAATTTCAAGGTTAATGGGGCGCCAGTTAGATGCAACAGGCAGTGAGCTGCTTCATGAAGAACTGATCAGCAAGGGTATTGAAATCTTTTATAACGATGAAATTGAAAGGGTAATCGGAGAAAGGAATGTTTCAGGGGTGCGTTTAAAAGGCGGATTGATGATCGATTGCGAATCGTTGATTATTGCCATAGGAACCGTTCCCAATGTTGAATTGGTTAAGAATGCGGGTATTGATTACAAAAGAGGCGTTGTTGTAGACGAGTACTTGAGAACGAGTGAAGAGAACATTTACGCCGTTGGTGAGATAGCCGAATTTGATGGGCAAATGTATGGCATCACCGCAGCGGCAGAGCAGCAGGCCGAAATCGTAGCAAGATACCTTTGCGGTGATATTGCTAAATTTTATCAGGGCAGTTTGTTAATGAATATTTTAAAGATGCATAGCCTGGAATTATGCTCTTTGGGCCTGGCCGAAATACCTGGCAATGACCCAACTTTTGAGGAAATTATTTTTATTGATAAGGCAAAACGTTACTATAAAAAGTGTATTGTACAGAATGATAAATTGGTTGGCGCAATCTTAATTGGAGATAAAAGCGAATTTTTGGAGTTTAAAAATCTTATCGAAAATAAGATGGAGCTGAGCGAAAAAAGACTTCAGCTTTTAAGAAGTGGAAAAACAGCAGAATCCATTATTGGCAAAACAGTTTGCAGCTGTAATAATGTTGGTGAAGGCAATTTGATTAACAAGATAAAAGATGGATGCAAAGATCATCTGCAATTGTGCCAACTTACCGGTGCTGGTATGGGCTGTGGCAGTTGCAGGCCAGAAGTAAAGGCTATTTTAGATTCTTTTGTAAACATACCGAAAACCATACCTGAAGTTATTTTAGCATAAATTTTAATGATGATGAATGTAATAACAAGGCCCTCAGAATTTAAACACCTACAGGGCATCGAATATTTCGATTTTGAAGAAGATTTTATGGAAGAAAATATTCGTTGCATCCCGATGGTGGTTCGCTTTAAAATGGATTTGGCAGGCATTAAACTCAAACTCGGCGAATGGAGAAGATTCCATCCAGCTGAGCGGGTGGAACTGGCTTTGCTGCCAACTTCATCCTCTGAAGAAATTAAATATTATCGAAAAAATCTGATCCGGTTAATTACGAAGCATACCGGAAAAGAAGCTACCTCCATTCCAGTAGATAATCAGCCAGCCTGGCAAAACTCAACTGAAATTCCGAAAATACTCGAAGAAAAATTAAGTGAAGATAAGCTTGAAATTTCCATATCTCAATGGCACGTTTTAACAGACATCCAACGGTTTGCACTTTTAAAACTCTGTAGACCGGGGCACGAGAATAAGAATTTCCCGAAGGCCATGGTAGAATTCGGACTTATAAACCAGTAGAGATGGATCAAACAGTTATCATCAACTTTCCGGGCGGAATAATTTCTCCGGGCAACCTGTATAATATTCTGGTTGCTGCAACGAAAGTCAAGATCTCATTTGTACGTTTTGGCCTTCGGCAACAGCTGTTGGTTGATGCAGCGACGTATAATTTGGCAACATTTACCGGCGAACTGGATATGATTGGTATTGAGTACGAGGTTGGCAAAAACCAATTTCCGAACATTATTAGCTCCTATCCTGCTGAAGAAATATTCATTAGAAATACCTGGGTAACCGGTGGTGTTTATAAAGATATTTTAGATGATATTGATTTTAAGCCCCGTGTTAAAGTGAATATTTGCGATGGCAATCAGAGCTTTACCCCTATGCTTACGGGTAACATTAACTGGGTAGCCTCTGTACAGGCAGAACATTATTGGCATTTGATTATCCGTTTCCCTAAAACCAACGTAATTTATGAATGGAAAAAACTGGGTTATACCACACAAATTGCTAAGCTTACCAAAGCAATAGAAAAAATTATCATGGCCCATCCATCACTCTTTATCGACAATGAAATGGCCAAAGGAGAAGATCTTTTTGATTTGCTGGACGAGGATAACTTCGTTTTAAAAATAGCCGAACAGCCTGTGATTTTATCCAATTTTAACCTACCCTATTATGAAGGCTTAAATCGTTACAATAACAAATACTGGTTGGGGATTTACCGTAGAGATGAGTTATTCAGCATTGCTTTTTTGAAAAAATTATGCAAACTATGCCTGGATACCAAACTTGGACAGTTGTGCTGTACCTCCTGGAAAACGATTATGATAAAGGGAATTGAAGAAAGTGATAAATTAAATTGGAACAATTTACTGGAGGAATTTGAGCTGAATATACGGCATGCGGCTAATGAACTTAATTTCCAGGTAGAAGATAACTGCATTGAAGGCCTTGAGCTGAAAAACTATTTGGTAAGGCATTTAAGCATAAACGATACCCGCACATTTGGAATTTGTTTTGGCATAAAAACCCGCAAAAAAAGTGAAATTTTTAGCAGCATATTAATCCGGAAACGTTATTTATTAAACCTTCTTTTTTTAAGATTATTCCCGGTATATGATATCCTTTGCGCAGAAGGTTTCAACCCCAACGAGCGTACCGGAGAAATATTTAGTCGCAGTAATCCGAAAGCAATATTGCCCGAGCAAATTAGGCGAGCCATTTATAAGTTTTATAAACACAGGCAAATTTCCCTGAATACTCCTGAAAAAATGATCCAGCCAAAGGCTGAAGAAAGCAAACAAGCAGCCGCTAGCTTCTTTTACCAGTGCAACAGTTGCTTAACCATTTATGATGAGGAAATTGGCGAAATCCAAAATAACATTCCGCCCGGAAGAAAATTTATAAACCTACCCGAAGATTATTGTTGTGTACTTTGTGATGGAGAAAAAAGCAATTTTTCAAAAATTAATCAGGCTGCGTTACAAACATTATAACCCGTTTATTTCTGCATGCGAATTAAAATTATCGAAGCAGTGATAGTCATTATGCTCCACTTTAATTTCAAAAACTTTTAATTGAGAAAGTACAAATTTCATGCTGTGCCTGGTTAATGTGCCTGTTTGCAACATATGCAATACTTTCTGCAAACCGGCAGCACTGTAAATGCCACATAATGGCTCTCTCTCACCGTCCTTTTGAAAAACATAGGCTTCAAAAGAATGATCAGCTGTATAAGCTTTCATCACCTTATCTAAAACACGGGGTTCCATTAACAATAAATCGCAGGCCAAAAGAAATAAATCGGCTGTTGGATTTTCTAAATGTGTGGATAAAATGCCCAACAGTGGCCCTTGAATATCCAACATGGCATGATCAACAATAAGCTGCTCCCCATTAAAATAAGCTACATACTTTTTTTGTTGATCAGCATTGACCGAAAATTTTACATTTAAACCAATTGAAATAAGTTTCTCTTTGGTTAATTGTGCCCATAGTTTATCCTGATGGCTCAACAAAGCTTTGTCGGTACCCATGCGTATACTTTTGCCTCCACATAAAACAAGTCCCAACATAAAATTATCTTATCTATTACTTAAATCCAGTAGTTTAGCTTCATCTAAAATACCAATCATTTTATCTTGAACATGAATAAGTTTTTCGGCAAGCAATTCATTCATCGTTCTAAAAACGGTTTCATAAGTAGCACCGGTAAATGCCGCCAAATCTTGGCGACTTATTGTTAAATTTAAAAAACCATTGTCATTTAATCCAAACTGATCGCGAAGGCTTAAGATAGCTACGGCTAATCTCCCCTTTACCGACATGAGTGCTAAATCTCTCATCTTCTTTTCTGACGCTTGAAGTTCATCAGCATAAAACATGAGTAACGCATAGGCAAAATCATGATTAACCCTTATCGTGCTTTTAAAAAAATCAATATCAACAAAACAAAGCGAGGTGGTTTCTAAAGCGGTAGCAGATATGGGGTATGCCGAATGATTCGAACTAATGCCACGATGGCCAATAATGGCCCCGCTGTTAGCAAAGCGCAGAATAAGCTCTTTATCTCCCCATTGTTTATGCACCTTCACATTGCCAGATGTTACAAAGTAAACACCAGTAACTGCATCACCCTCTTTTATGATTTCCTCGCCTTTCTTGGCAATAAAATTTCGCTTGTGGCTATTTATTGCTGCATGCCACTCGGGTAAAGTGTGCTTACACATAAAGCAAGTTTGAAGATCGCAGCTGCTATTTTTTTTCATGATATAATGACTGTTGTAAAAATAGTAAATCATTATACTTTGAAAAGAACTAAATAACTGGTTTCCGTGTAAAAACAAAAGCGCTACAAATGTTTCCATAAGCAGCGCCTTGTCATTGATGAGAAACGTAAAAAAATTACTTGATATTCAAGTCGGTTGCCCCCTTAACGTCGGTAGATATTTCCCCAAGAATGCCAGCGTTTACATTTTGCGCTGTGTAAACTTTAACAAAATCAATTGTACTTAAGCTAACCTTTTTACCTGCGGCATCAACCGCCCAAGCGATATCGAAACTATTGTACAATTTGGTTTTATAATCATCGCCAGTTGAATAGCTATCGGTGTATCCCCAATCGAAGGCAGCATTGGTAACAATACCCGAAGTATTTAGTGTGGACGGCAGTAATGTTCCTTTGAAGGTAATCTTATCTTGATTGGAAGCAAACAAAGGATAAAAATTGATGCGTTTAGCACTGTTATTTACAACACCACTATTGCCTTGGTTATCTGTCCAAGCTACATTTGCAGCAGTTTTTGGGTTGGTGTAAGTAATTTCATAGTTTTTAATAGTAGTTGTCTTTTCGTACTCGCTTCCAGCCAGTTCAAACCATTCATCATCTGGCAAACCATTACCATTTTTATCCTGACTTACCATTACAATACCAGGCTCTGCAAAAGCATACGGCGGACCGAAAGGGTTTCCGTAAATGGCCAAATCTGAGCCGTTTTGGTTAACAACAGAATGATCGAAACCGAAAATAATGTAACCGCCAAAACCACCCAAAGAAACCATGTTGTTTGTACTTCCAACCAATTTTTGCGCTTGTTCTGGCGAGCCTAAACTTGCATTGTTAATGTGCTGACCAGGTGCTGGTGCATACTCGAAAACTTTACTGATAAATTTGCTGCTGGTTGGCGTTGCCGCAACTACAGGCACTGGAACACTAATCGTATAGGTATGCGAAAAACTGCCTGCCCCATTATAACCTTTGTATTCGATAACATATGTGCCAGAAGTAGTGGGCGTAAAAGCGAAATTATAAGCGGTACTTACTATTTTTCCATCCAGTTTCCATTCGTGCTGAAAGCCTCTGCCGTCATTCGAAACTGCATATAGTTCTGTTTTCGCATTCACTTTTCCAGTGAGGGAATTTTCAGTGATCCCCATTTTTCCATCAGGAGCAGTTTCTGCATCTTTTTTGCAACCGAAAAATAGTGTTGCAACCATTAATACTGCAACTAGGTAATTGTTAATTTTCATTATTATATATTGATTATTAAATTATTTAGTGTAGAAAACCAGGTGAGCTGGAATATCTCCTGTGGATACAGAAAACTTCTTTTTACCATTTTTATCAATGGAATATAATGTTCCTGGCGTAACATAGTCCTTTGCATCGGTGATGTAAACGCCAGATGAGATGGGATCAACTGCAATTCCGTAAGGCATTACTATTTCTTTCTCAGTGCCATCACTAATGAAGCCGCCTGGAATAATGGTTTCATCTTTCACATTGACTTTTGAATAAGAAATTATGTTAGACATGGTTGCATTGCTCCAGGCGGTGCTAATGATGTAAGCAAAATCTTTATCAATTGCGAAATTGCTTGCTTCAATATCGAACTTCTTTTTTACCGCTTCCGTCTTCGTATCAACCACATACAAATTCGATTTTATATCACCATAATTTCCTCTGGAAGTAACATATAAATCACCATATTGATCTGCTTTTACACGGTGAAGGTTGATGGCAACATCAATGCGCTTGATTTCCTTATTGGTTGCCAGATCAACAACAGACAAAGTTCGCTCGTAATTGCTGCTGGTATAACCTCCAGAATTGGCTACATAAAGTCTATCGCCGACAACTGCCATCTCTTCTGGCTCACGTCCTACTGTAATTTTAGCATCCAATTTATAAGTTGCCGTATCAACAACAGCAACAAAACCCTCGTAAGCAGTTACATATGCTTTGTTTTTATAAAATGTAAGATACCTACAGTTCGGAATATCTACCTGAGCTAATTTTTTTGCAGTTTTAACATCAAGGATTTCCAATTTTCCAGATCCATTTACAATTACATAAAGCTTAGAACCATAAATTTTGATATCATTCCCTACATCGCCCAAACCTAATGTTACAAATGGGTTTGCTTGCCCGTAAATATTTTTCCTATAAACGCCCGTAGCATAATCATAATAATCTATTGAGGCTTTATTCGAACCCCAATTTCCTTCGTTTAAAACATATAGCCCATTTACAGCTGTAATGTCCTGCCCAGGAAGTTGGGTTTGTTCTTCAGGGGTAACGCCTTTATCTTTCCTGCAAGACCACAAAATTGTAGTGAGGCAAACTGCAGTTAATACTTTAATTGATAGCAATTTTTTCATTTTATGTTAATTAAATTTGGTGATGAGTGTGATCCTGAAATTTCTTCCAGGCATAGGGTAATTGAGTACCACATCGTAGTATTGATTAAATACATTATTCACTTCTGCAGCAATACTATAATTTACTTTTGCGTAATCGAAAGCAAACCTGACAGCCAAATCATGTGTGTACCATGGCTCTACATAGTTTACCGGGATGTTTGCCTTTTGGCTATAACGTTCGCCGGTGTAGATGTAACTGTAATTGAAACTGATATTTTTATAGTCTAAGCCCAGCATTAACGCGCCGCTATTCAATGGGATGTAAGGAATCTGCTGACCGTAAACTGTACTGTTCTTAGTAATATCGATGGCCTTTTCATAGGTATAATTAAATTTCGTATTCAAAACGAAACCATTAAAATTCCAGTTGCTTTGGATGTTGGTTTCCAAACCTTTGATTTCTACTTTACCAAGGTTAACCATGCTCCACCTGAAGGGACTGAGCGTAGGAATGGCAATAATTTTATCGCGTACGGTGTTGTAATAAATATCTGTTTGGATAGAAACTTGAGTGAGTTTAACGGCCTCAAAAAACCTGGAATAAGTGAAACCTAAATCGTATTGCTTGGTATATTCAGGACTCAAATTACTGTTCCCAATCAGCGTGTAGTACAAATCATTAAAGGTTGGCATCCTAAAAATAGATTTGTAAAAAGCCCTTAGTCGGAAATCGTTGTTTTTAAAAGGCTGCCACGAAGCCATAATTGTGGGTGTATATTCTGTTTTATCGCCAGCTGAGAAATTGGTTTTCACCTGATCATTAACCAACGTTGCCAACACGTTACCTTGGATACTGAGGCGTTGCCAGTTTAATTTTGAAGCAAGAGCGATTAAAGCAGTCTGCCTTTTAGGATAGGCAAAGTTTTCCAGATTGGCATCTAACTGCTGATAACTGTAATCGGTTGATAAGGAAATATCCCAAAATTTAAGAATCTGATATTGATTGGCTAACGAGAAGTATATTTCTTGCTGGGCATAACGATTATCTAAAGCGCCAAAGAGTGAAACCCGCTCCGGATCCAGATACCGGATAAAATCGTAAGCATATTTTGCATTTGCCAGGAATTGAAATCTTTGATCTGTTTTGCTTTGATAGGAGGATTGAACAAAGAAATTATCATCCCATTGACGCTGGCTAAAATCAAACTTATTGGCCACAATAGCGCCGGGCAAACCCCTCTCGCTATTGTAATTATAAATCCTTAGTTGCCATTTGCTGCTATCGGCGGTATTACCAAACACGGATGCTTCAAATCTTTTGGCAACAATATCACCGTTATGCCTTACTACTGTAGTATCATAAACACTATTGGTGTACCGATATTTGTATTTTCCATCCGCATGAATCAACTCTGCGTTTAGGCTTAACGATAAACGGTCGGTTAAACGTTGATGAAAAACAACCGATGGATCGAACAAGCCAAAGGAGCCGCCCTTTAAACTTAACTTTAAACCTCGGCGCTGGCCAATATCGAATACAGGACTTTGCGTTTTTAAATAAAGCGAACTGGCAGATGCGAATGCTTTTGCTGGCATTAGCATGTCACTTTTCTGACCGCTGTAAAGCGAAACTTCTTCGAGGTTATCCAAAGAATATTTACCCAAATCTACCTGCCCGTTTTGTGCATTTCCTAATTGTATCCCATCATAAAAAACCGCTGTATGGTTGCTACCCATGCTGCGAACGTTAATGGTTTTTAAGCCGCCAATGCCACCGTAATCTTTTAATTGTACTCCAGAAAAGTATCTGATGGCATCAGCAACAGAGAGCGCATTTAATTTTCTTAATGCCGTTCCGCTTAATATTTGCAAGGGTGTTGGGGAAATATTTGATAGTAATTTTCGCTGGTGCCGAATCTCGACCTCTTTTAAAATATTTGCCTTTAACGAGTCAGTTTGAGCAAGAGCAGATTGAGGCATAAGAATGCCTGTCCAGAAAATGAACGGTAGGAAAAGATAATACTTGATGCCGTTGAAGGCATGTAGAAACCTAAACATTTTGTTGTGAGTTTAATCCCCACAGCAAACAGAATTACAAGAAATGAAAATACGGAATACCGAAAGTACCTCATCTCTAGCTTCAATCCCCGAAAGCTATGAAATATTGCAAGAGGCAGGTCTTCTGACTTACTCCCGGTTTTCTTGCCTTCCCACCTCGAAATCCGGGCAGTGGCTTAAAGAATAGAAAATCCGTTAATGGAGCTTACAGCTGCGGGACAGTTTTGGATTTACACCAAATTCCCTTTTAATTCCGGGTGTTAACCGGAAACCAAAAGCATGGCAAAGGTAGCCAAATTTTGAAAAGATTTTAGAAAAGTTTAGTCGCTGTTTAAATTTCTCAGATAGTAAATATTTCTTGCGGTTGTTGGGAACCAACTATCTCGAGGCACTAGCGTTTGATGCCCGCATAAAATTTGAACTTTTAAGTTTGTTAATTAATCAATTTTAACAAGCTCAAAAATTCGGAAAGCTACTTTGCAGACGCTTATTTTTCTACATCACTAATTTCGATCCATACCGGGCAGTGATCGCTTGTTTTTTCCCAGCCCCCAACATGCTTATCTACTCCCGCACTTAAAAGTTTACTTTCTAATTGTGGACTCAGAAGAAAATGATCAATGCGTAAACCGGCGTTACGGCCGTAGGCATTTCTGAAATAATCGAAAAATGTATAGATCACATCTTTGGGATAGAGCTTTCTAATGGCGTCTGTCCAACCCTGTGCTACCAAGTTATGGAAAGCTTCACGCACTTCTGGCCTGAAAAGTGCATCATCAACCCATCGTTCGGGTTTATAAACGTCCAATTCAGTCGGCATCACATTGTAATCTCCTGCAAGCACTACGGGTAAATTAAATTCTAAGAGTTTCGCTGCATGGAGTTTTAACCGTTCAAACCAAGCCAATTTATAGTCAAATTTTGGCCCTGGCGCAGGATTTCCATTTGGCAAATACAAGCAGCCTACCACAACCCCATTGATCATGGCTTCAATATATCTACTGTGCAAATCTTCAGGATCACCAGGCAAACCCCGTTTAAGCTCCTTTATTTCATGTCCACGAGATAAAATAGCCACCCCATTCCAGCTTTTTTGTCCATGCCAGATAGCGTTATAGCCGGCTTCGAGGATAGCCTCTTCGGGAAATTTCTCATCAGGCGCTTTTAATTCTTGTAAGCAAACTACATCAGGCTTCGTTTCTTCGAGCCATTTTAATAAAACTGGTAAGCGCCCATTTACGCCGTTTACATTGTAGGTTGCTATTCTCATCGCTATAAAAAATTGGTGAGGCTAAATTAATGAACAAATTTTTTCCCACAAGTTAAAACGGAATTAAAATTTAACTTATTCTGACTTTAAAACATCTAAAAATCACGAAAAACTGATTAATTTTTTATTAATTGAAAGCATTTCTAATTTTTGCGCTTATCTTGCAATTATATTTAATCACTCCCGTTAGTAAATGTCTGAAGTTGCGATAAACATCCCAAAAGGTAACCAGAAGGATATTCATCAGTTATATGATAAGTATGCTGGAATGCTTTTAGGTTTTATAAGAGGTACGGTTCAAGATCATCGAAGATCAGAAGAAATTTTAGTTAAAATTATCTCTGCATTTGTATTGGAAACAAATGGCCAGCCTACTTCCTGGTTGCAGTTAAGGCAATTTGCAAGATTTAAATTGCCCGAATTTTCTTCTCTAAATAATGAAAAACTAAACGGTAATCCCACGAATAATGAGTATTTAAATCTGCTGGATGAGGAGGAGCAATATATCTTCCAAATGGTTTATTATCAAGGAAAGTCTATCAATCAACTTGCAGATTTGTTAAATAAGAGTGAAAATATATTGCGTACCCAGTTGAAATCATCAATAGATAAAATCAGGAAAGCTCGTGGAAATTAAACAATTGATAGATAGCGGCCTAATGGAAACCTATGTTATGGGAGTGGCTACCGACGATGAAATTCAGCAGGTTTTGCGGGCAAAAAAACAGTTTCCAGAATTTGCCGAAGCGTTAACAAAGTTAGAAATGGATATGGAAATCCTTGCGCAAAGTATGGCTGTTCCGCCTCCAGCCAACGTATTATCCAAAATTGAACAAGAAGTAAATGAGATTATACTTCGCGAGCAGAATTTAAAGCTATATACTGAAACTGAAAGCAAATTTAAGCATGCGGAACAAGAAAAAGTTAAGCAAGACCGCTATATAGAAGTTGAGTCCGAATCGAACCAGATGCGCATCAGCATAGCCTGGCGTTGGGTTTTCGCGGCTGTTTTTGTTTTAGGCAAGATATTTTTAGGCTTCGCGATTTACTTTTATCTCGAAAACAGACAGGCACAAGAACAGATTAAAGATTTGAAATTAGAGATCAACCAAATCAAAACAGTTAAGTAATCTATATTGATAAAATAGTATTTCCTAAAACGATAACAGGGTTTGCTGGTTATAGTCAATATAATTTAGCAATATGAACAATCAGTTATCAGAAAACGGAAATCCCAAGTTATATATGTTACTGTTGGGCTCAAAAGCGCCTAAAAGAAATGTGGAGCAACACGACTATTTCTTCGGCATTGCCACCTCATTAAAAGAATTGGTGCCAGAAATAAAAGCATTTTGGCCTGAGGCTGGCAATAGTATTCATATCGACGGCTGGCGTGAGGTAAACCAGGTTGACGGTTTTCGAATTGAAGTTAAACCTCGAACGGCTAAAAATTCATCCACTCCGCATAAACTATTTTTTATCAACCTCGGTGGTTATCAATCCGGGAAGTTAGAAGAACAACATTATATCGTTCTTGGCGTACAAGATGATCGGGCCTCGGCCATTCAAGACGCAAAAAAAACTGTTTTTTTCAAGACTAATTCGGTTAAAGGCGCTAACTCCCATATTGATGAAAAATATGGTATCGACATTGATGACATTTACCGGGTTGAGGATATTTTAAGTCCGCAGCATAAAGAAAAATACCATATTGAGATTATACCAGACGCTACCCTTCCTGATGATGAGATCCATTTAGGCTATTTTAAACTGGATAAGATCTAGAAATACGTACTCCTTAAATAACTATGCTAAACCTTTCTAAGTAATACATGTTATTAGTTTACAACAAAAACCAATAATATGAAAAAGTTAGTTTATTTGATGGCCGTATCCGTTTCGGCCTTAGCATTTCAAGCATGTGGCGGTGGAAATAAAGACGCCAAAGAAACAGCTGATAGCTTAAACATGAGTAAAGATACGACAAGCAACACGGCTGCAACTGGTGGCATATCAGTTGACAATGAAGATGCAAAATTTGCAACACAGGCAGCAGTAGGCGGAATGGCAGAAGTTGAATTGGGCAAACTTGCCCTACAAAAAAGCAGCAATGCACAAGTAAAAGAGTTTGCTACCATGATGGTAAATGATCATGGAAAAGCCAATACCGAATTAATGGAAATCGCGGCTGCTAAAAATATCACTTTACCATCTACTGTTGATGATGACCACAAAAAGAAAATGGACGATTTGAGTAAAAAGTCAGGATCTGATTTTGATAAAGCTTATGTTGATGCCATGGTTGATGGACATAAATCGACTTTAAAATTGATGGAAGATGAATCGAAAGATGGCGCTGATGCAGAACTTAAAGCTTTTGCTACCAAAACGGCTCCGGTAGTACAAACGCATTTAACCATGATCAATAAAATTAAAGATGGAATGAAATAAATTTCCAATCCGATAAAAAAATCGAGGCAAATGCCTCGATTTTTTTTATGCGCTTAGTTTTTTCATTACCTGTTCTGATGCTGCTTCACAAAAGTCAATCCCCGAATAATCAGGATTATAGCCACCTATGTAAGGAACAGCCAAGATATAAACACGTTCACTGGCAGTACCATCTTTATCCACTACCTGAAAATAATCGTTAATGGTAATCCCTGGGACACGGAGAGAGAAATGCCCACTCTCAGTTTTCTCCACTAATTTATTTCCTTTTTTGTAAGCTTCATTTCCTTTCTTTATATCCTTAAAGTTCAATTTTGCAGGGCTAACAATACCCGCATCAATTAAACCCTGAAAAGGAAAATCTTCAAACGATAAATGAGGCTGCCCTACACAATCGACAAACATTTTATAGTTCTCGGCAATCTGTTTGCCATTTTCGTCTTCGTAATAGTAAGTAGCACCTCCTTTAGCATTTGGCTCTACCCTGCTATCTTCGCCTACAGATACAATATCGAGCACCCCGGCATCGTGAAGCGCCATTAAATCTCGACAAGAACTTTGAGGAACAAATGCAATTACAATTGAAATGAGTGGCATTAATACTTTTTGAAGCCTTTGCATATCTTCAGCAGGAAGATATTTTGCAGGGTAATTCATGGCAAAGCTCAAAACTGCCAAAACTTCTTTCCAATAAATTGATTCTCTTTTTTCGATCGATTTTTCTGCTTCCGCATATTCTTTCTTGAACAAATCGAATGGCGGCAATTTCTCCCGATAATCCATCATGGCCTCTACGAATGTTTCAAGATCCAAATCTTTTATCCGTTCGTAAAACTTCGGCTCTTTCTTTTTAAATTGTCGTTTGAAGTTTTGGTCAAAAACAAAATCCAGAGAAATAAAACCTCCATTTTTCTTGATATGATCTCGTACCTGCTTTTTAGTGAGCGTATTATCTTTTCCTAAATGGCTATCCTCCAAATGAAAGCGAATGGCTGGTAAAAGGCCATTTCTAGAGTGCATGATAATTTTAAATTTACTGCTATCAGCATCTAATTTGAAAAAATATGTTCCGTCATCATTCTGTGTAAACGTGCCATTGCTACGAGCAAGTGTTCGTATCGCGTCAACCGCGGTAAGAGATGATCCTTTAAGTGCGATAGGGTGGTTATAACGTAAAGCCAACTTTTTTGGTGGGTATGGCGAATCGAAATAATCCGGAATTTTCCCTTCATGTTTTTTGGGCCAATTGTGGCCGGTACAAATTATAATTTCATCAAAAATTCCATCCTCTTTTCCATCTACTTTTACCGTAACCTTTTTTGTGCCTTTATCATCCAGAACATCAGTTATTGTGGTGTTTAAATGAATTTTTGTAACAATTGATTTCTTTACTGCTTGTTTGATCAGCAGATCGAATTGTGCAGAAAGGTATTCTCCAAAAAATAATCGAGGCAAAACCTTGTATTCATTAAATTTTTCAGAATCGATGTCGAACTTTTTTAAAATACTTTTTGGGGCAATTTTAACCCAATCTTCAATAGAATTAAAAATAATGGGTATTTCATTATCAGATACATTTGTAATATGTTCTACTTCTGCACCTTCACTACTGTAAGGCATACCGGAGCCAAGATGTGCTTTCCGTTCAAAAATTTCTATCTCCAGATTTTTTAGTTCAGACTCAATAAGTCTCTTATACATAAAAAGGCCACTGGGGCCTCCACCAAGTATAGCAATTCTTTTTTTAGTAGTTTTTAGGCTCATTTAATGATGTAAAAAGGCGATATAATTAAAAAGTTTCTTCTAATTATAAAGAAACCTTTCTTACAATCAATAAAAGCGAAAATTGTTTTGATGCTATGTTAAAAACCAGCTCGCTTAGCGCATCACCTTTTGACGGTTTTCTCGATGTAAAACCTCATTAATTGCAGTCTGAAGTTTAGAAAACATCACCGGCTTCACTAGAAACTTGTCTCCATTAGCTCCAAAGGCCTCTAAAGCGTATTGATCGTAGAAGGTTACAAAAAATATAAACCTCACTTTATCGCGAAGCACCTTGGCAACATCCAGCCCACTGATATCCATTTTTATATCTAAAAATAAAAAGTCGATCTTATCTTCAACTTTAATGGTGATAATAGCTTGAATTGGTTCGGTATAAGTTTCAGCTACATGCAGTCCTGGTATTTGATCTAGGAAGTTGGCAAGAATATCTATGCTGAGTTGATCATCATCAACGATTACACATTTATATAAAGTAGTTTTTGAGTAGTCCATTTAGATTTTTTTACGATAGGAAGCAAACCATAAGCCAAATATTGCGTTACAACCTATAGTTTTTTGGCTACATCATTTTTTTCACTCCTTTATTATCAAAAACCTTCTTGATTAATTAGTGTTATAAAAAGAGATAATGAGCTATGGAACGATTAGAAAGATTTCTGTCGGCGCAGGAAAACGACCATGAACTAGCGCTTTCAGAAATAAAAAAAGGAAAGAAAACCAGCCATTGGATGTGGTATATATTTCCTCAGATTATGGGACTAGGCCACAGTGAAACCGCTAAATTTTATGCGCTACGCGATCTAAAGGAAGCGCAAGATTTTTTTGAGCATCCATTATTAGGAAAAAGACTAATAGAAATTACAGCGGAAGTGATCAAACATAAAAACAAAACTGCCCATGAAATTTTTGGATCTCCTGACGATTTGAAATTTCACTCATCGATGACATTATTTTCTATGATACCTGGAAGCGATGCATTATTTAATACCGCATTGCAGACTTTTTTCAACGGCAGGCCAGATGTAAAAACAATTGAAATTTGCACACAATAATTTGGATAGATTAAAACCAATGTGCTAATTTGCTGTTTCAATTATAATTCATTCATGTTTGAGCGCATGTTTGGGTTTAGATATGGGATAGGCTTAATGCCTATCCTTTTTTGTTCAGTCTACGACAAATAAAATATTGGACCCTCTGCAGACTTCAATTTCTATACATTTTCACTATATAAAACTGATGCAAGATTAGCCATACTCGCTAGTAGATATTTGAGACTGGCCTTTAAGTTATCAACATTTATTTCGTTTTGTGTAAAATTATTTTTTTCAACCAAACTAACATTTCACTAAATTGTTTTCCATAAACAAGAGACAAAAAAAGTCCTGTGAGCGGGTGATCCGCGGAGGGCAGGCACACCATAAAAAGGTAAATCCTTTAAAAAACAAGATAGCCACTTATTTCAAGATGAGTGGCTATTCGTATTTCTACTGATTTAAGTCGTTTAGCCTATATACTTCAATGTTTAATAGTTGATTATCAAAAGCGTAAAAATTATTTTGAAATCGTTTATTAAATTCATCCTTCAATTATATTAGATTGATGGCACCCAACAAAACGACCAAAAAAACAATTTAAGTGACTGGCTTTTTAAATACAATAGAAATCAACTTAACAAAGCAAGACAGTATTTCACTCTGCACTATTATGAATGAAACAAGCGGTTACGAAGCAAAAATGTGGGGCACGGCAATTATTGGTTTTGGGAGCTACCATTATAAATACGATAGCGGAAGAGCAGGAGACGCACCTTTGGTTGGTTTCTCTCCCCGTAAAAATGAAATTTCCTTATACCTTTCTCTGATTTTACTGATAAAGAAGATCTGCTTTCGAAACTTGGAAAACATAAAGCGGCCAAATCCTGCGTTTATGTAAAAAACTGGGAGATATTAATATAGAAGTATTAAAACTAGTTATAAAAAACTCCATAACTGCTATCCAAAATCAGTATTCGTCGTTAACGAAATAAACATAGTTGTAAATAAGAAGTTACGCGTAGTAAAATTAAATTTTCCAATATTTGAACTTGTCATATTTCAACTAAAACCAAGGAAATGATTAAAAAACTACGATTTTATTTTTTACTAGCAGGATTGTGCATTTCAGTCCATGCAAATTCGCAAGATGCTATTAGTTATCAAACACCCCCAAAAGAAATAGCCGATTTATTACTGGCAAAACCTACTCCGGGTGTAAGTATAGATGGTAAAGCCGAGTGGATATTATTTAGCGAACGCAATTCTTATCCTTCTGTTGAAGAGTTGGCGATGCCAGAATATCGTATTGCGGGATTAAGGCTAAACCCCAACAACTATTCGCTAAGCAGACAGAATTATATAAACAATTTCAGTCTGAAGAACATCAAGTCAAACCAAACTTTTCAGGTTACCGGCTTGCCAAGTCCGCTATATGCAGGCAACATAAGCTGGAATCCGGCGGAGAATAAAATCGCTTTTACAAACACTACACAGAAAGGTGTTGATTTATACATGATTGATATGGCGACAAAAAAAGCCATGAAAATTAACAAAGCATTTTTAAACGTCGTTTTAGGAAGTGGATTAACTTGGTTAAATGATAATACCATTGTTTATCGCACGGTTACTAAACCAGCAAGCGTAGCACCAACAAAACCATTGATGCCAAAAGGCCCAACCATCCAACAAAACTTAGGAAAGGCTGCTCCAAGTGCTACCTACCAGGATTTGATTAAATCTCCTTTTGATGAGCAACTGTTCGAATTCTTTGCGACTTCGCAGCTGGTTAAAAATACTGCTGGGGTAGAAACACCTATTGGTAAACCAGCCATTTATCAACGCGTAAATATTTCTCCAGATAAAAACTACATGATGGTAGAAACCATTCGCAAACCTTTCTCTTACCTGGTTTCGGCTTTTGGCTTTCCATCAACAGTAACCATTACCGATTTGACAGGTAAACCGGTAAAAGTTATTGCCGAATTACCATCATCAGAAGGAACGCCATCAGGTTACGACAACACACAAAATGTAGCTCGCGGCTTTGATTGGAGAGATGATGAGCCTGCAACAATCGTTTGGGCAAAACCGCTTGACAGCGGCTTAATTAAAAAAAATGTACCGTTTCATGATGCAGTTTATGCTTTAAGTGCACCATTTACCGGAACAGAAAAAGAATTGTTTAAAACGCAAACTCGTTTCCGTGGTGTACAGTGGGGTGATGCAAACCTGGCCTTGATTATGGAAGGCTTGAGAAGCAAACAAACTTCGAAAGTGAGTAGATACAACCCAGCAACAGGGGTCGTTGAAGAATTATATAGCCGCAACCAAACCGATGCTTACGGAAATCCAGGTTCGCCTGTTATGGTAAAAAATAAGTATGGTCGCCAGGTGATTAAAACTGTTGATAACGGCACAAAATTATTGATGAACAATCCTGTAGGCTCATCAGAAAAAGGTGATTTACCTTTCTTAGCTAAATTTGATTTATCAACCAAAAAGAATGAAATCATTTGGCGCAGCGCAGAAGGAACTTTCGAATATGTGAGTGACGTAATTAATCCTGATAAATTGGTTTTACTTACCCGTAAGGAAAGTCAGAAATTGGTCCCTAATTATTTTATTAAAAATTTAATGCTTCGGATAGCAGATCAGCCGATCACTGATTTTGCAAACCCATATCCTTCGTTAGATGGCATCACCAAAGAAAAAATATCTTACAAACGTGCCGATGGTGTAGATTTAACTGGCGATTTATATTTACCAAAAGGTTATAACAAAGATAAAGACGGACCTTTACCAACATTGATTTGGGCTTACCCACGTGAGTTTAATTCTGCAGCAGATGCAGCTCAAATCCGAGGTTCCAAAGATAAATTTACCGCCATTAGTTGGGGTTCACCAATTTATTGGGTAACTCGGGGATATGCCATTTTAGATAATGCAGAAATGCCAATCGTAGCAAAAGATGGTAAAAAGCCTAACGATACTTTTATAGAACAGTTAAAGTTAAATGCAGACGCTGCAATAAAAAAGCTATCTGATTTAGGTGTTGGAGATAAAAAACGGATGGCTGTAGGCGGCCATAGTTATGGCGCGTTTATGACCGCTAATTTATTAGCCCACACCGATCTTTTTGCAGCAGGAATTGCCCGCAGTGGTGCTTACAACCGAACTTTGACGCCATTTGGCTTCCAAAATGAGGAACGCACATACTGGCAGGCACCACAATTGTATTATGAGATGAGTCCTTTTAGTTATGCAAACAAGATAAAAACACCGCTTCTATTAATTCACGGTGATTCTGATGATAACCCAGGAACATTCCCAATTAACAGTGAGCGTTTGTTCAATGCAATAAAAGGTGCAGGCGGAACTACACGTTTTGTATTCTTGCCTTATGAAGCGCATGGATACCGTGGTAAAGAAAATATTCTACACACCCTTTGGGAAGAAGATCAGTGGTTAGAAAAATATGTTAAAGGCAAAAAATAATTTCTCTTTATCGTTATCACCAAAAGCTCCGAAATTTCTCGGAGCTTTTTTTATGTCTAGCGAATAATGAATCATTTTTATTTCAAAAATTCTGTCATTTAGGCTTACATTTATCTCATCAAAATTGAACATTACAACTACTTATTTGTTTAAATGCCATGGACTATATCGATTACTATAAAATCCTTGATTTAAAAAAAAATGCCTCAACTGATGATATCAAAAAAGCATATCGAAAGTTAGCCAGAAAACATCATCCTGATTTAAATCCAAATAATGAAGAAGCCAACAAAAAATTTCAGCAGATAAATGAGGCCAATGAAGTTTTAAGTGATCCTGATAAGCGAAAAAAATACGATAAGTATGGAAAAGATTGGCAGCACGCTGATCAGCTAGATGCAAAGGAACAACAGCGCCGGCAATATCAGTCTCCAGGTGGTGGCTACGATGGTGGTAGCAGTTACTCTGGCGGTTTTGGCGGAGAAGACTTCTCTGATTTTTTCTCGTCGATGTTTGGCGGCGGTGGCGGTCGCAGCAGTCGAAATTCTCCATTTAAAGGGCAAGATTATAATGCCGATTTACAGCTTAATTTGGTAGATGCTTACACTACGCACAAGCAAACCTTAGCGGTTAACGGCAAACAAGTCCGTATCAATATTCCAGCTGGAGTAGAAAATGGACAAAAAATTAAATTGGCAGGATATGGAGCGCCAGGCGTAAATAATGGTCCTCCCGGAGATTTATACATCAAATTTAATATCAGCGATCATCCCCGATTTAAAAGAAAGGGCAATGATGTTTACATACAGGAAGAGGTAGATTTATACACTGCAATTTTAGGAGGAGAAAAAATTGTTGAAACCCTTAATGGAAAAGTGAAATTAAAAATACCCGAAGGTACCCAACCAGATACCACCTTACGTTTAAAAGGAAAAGGTTTCCCTATTTACAAAAAAGAAGATCAATTCGGTGATTTATATGTAAAGTGGCAGGTTAAGTTACCGACCAATCTTAATGCTGAACAAAAAGAATTATTCGAAAAACTTTCCAAAAGCTAACCAATATGGAAAACAATCTGATATCAATTGAGGATGTTTGTGTACATCATCAGGTACAAATGAATTTTATTCAGTCTTTAGAAGACTTTGGTTTGATTCACACTACAGTAATCAAAAAAAGCATTTGGCTGGATAGTGATGAACTTTCAAAGCTAGAAAAATACTTGCGCTTGAGCCACGATTTAGACATCAACCTGGAAGGATTGCATGCTGTTGCTCATTTATTAACTCAGTTAAACGATATGCAGGAAGAGATTCTATCTCTCAGAAACGAACTAAATTATTTTAAGCAAATCAATTAAATAGCAAAGACAATCGTTTGTGCAAAAATTTGCCGTAAAAGCAGTGGCCAAAACGCATTCTTTTTAAGATTAGTTTCTTAAATTGGCAATCTAATTTTTAAAAAATGAGTGATTTGTCTTCCAAGTTCATCAAAAAAATAAAATTATCTTACGCACCAACTGGCTCTTACATTTATTTAGGGGCAGGAATGTTAGATGGGCAAGTTTACGGAGATGCAGAAGTAAACCTGTCTTTAAAGATGATGAATAGACATGGGCTCATTGCTGGTGCAACCGGTACCGGAAAAACAAGGACACTGCAATTACTTGCCGAGCAACTGTCAGATGCGGGTGTCCCAGTTTTCATGTTGGATGTAAAGGGTGACTTATCGGGATTGAACCAGGCGGGAACCATCAATCCAAAAATTGAAGAACGATCTCAACAGCTGAATAAAGCTTTTTCTCCTTCGGGATTCCCGTTAGAAATATATTCTTTGTCTGGCAAAATGGGTGCTCAAATGAGGGCTACCGTTTTGGAGTTTGGGCCTACCCTTTTATCAAAGGTGTTGGATTTAAATGACACGCAGTCGGGCGTAATGGCAGTAATTTTTAAATATGCTGACGACAATAAAATGCCGATTATCGATTTAAATGATTTGAAAAAGCTGGTTTCTTATCTATCGGAAGGTGCTGGTGCAGCAGAAATTAAGGAAAGTTACGGCAGCATTTCTACCTCAACATCTGGCACCATTCTTCGGAAAATTGTGGCCATTGAGCAGCAGGGTTTAGGCGGAATGTTTGGAGAAAAATCATTTGATATCCAGGATTTATTTGAACGTGTAGATGGAAAAGGAATAATTAGTCTGTTAAATATTTCAGATGTTCAAAACCAACCCGTTTTATACTCCACATTTTTATTGAGTTTATTAGCAGAGTTATTTAATACAATGCCTGAGGTTGGCGATTTAGATAAACCAAAACTCGTGTTCTTTTTCGATGAAGCCCATTTATTATTTAAGAATTCATCGAAGGCTTTTTTAGAGCAAATCGAAACCATAATCAGATTAATCAGATCAAAAGGAATTGGTGTTTTCTTTTGTACACAAGCGCCAACAGATGTACCTGAAAGTGTTTTAGGACAGTTAGGCAACCGAGTGCAACATGCTTTGAGAGCATTTACACCAAACGATGTTGATGCACTTAAGAAAACGGTAAACACTTATCCAAAATCTGAATTTTATGAAATTGATAAGGTATTAACTTCTCTTGGTACTGGCCAGGCATTGATTACGGTACTGAATGAAAAAGGAATCCCTACAGAAGTTTCGGCAACCATGCTTACCCCACCCCGGGCATTGATGGGTCCGTTGACTACGGCAGATTTCGATAAAGTGATTCAATCAAGTCAGATGTATGCGAAGTACAAAGACGCGATTGACCCGGAAAGTGCTTATGATATTTTAACCAAACGAATTAACGAACAAACTGCCGCGGCAGAACAAGAGAAACAAGAGGTTGAGACAAAAAAACAAGAGGAAGCCGAAAATAAACCAAAGCCTGGCGAAAAAAGTATTGTTGAACAGGTAATGGGCGCTACAATTACACGCCAAATTGGTAAAGAAATTGTAAGAGGAATTTTCGGTATGCTAACAGGAAAAAAAACAAGGAGTAAAAGCGGTGGCTTCTTTGGTTTTTAAGATAAATTTAATGCAATAGCACAAAACACCTATATAATAATTAACGCTCAAAAGAGTATTTTCGCGATGTAATGTTCTCTAGCTACTGATATCAATTGTAGCGAAATAGATTGATTAGATCATAAAAAAAGATAAAGAATGAAACCTACCTTATTAATACTGGCAGCTGGAATGGCAAGCCGTTATGGAAGTATGAAACAAATTGATGGCTTTGGTCCGAATGGCGAAACCATTATCGATTATTCAATCTACGATGCTATTAACGCTGGCTTTGGTAAAGTTGTATTTATCATTAAAGAAGAATTTGTAGAAAATTTCAAAGCTATTTTTGAACCTAAACTCCAAGGAAAAATTGAAACAGACTATGTTTTTCAAAACTTCGATTTAAAGCATTTTGGTATCGAGGAAGAAATTTATAGAGAAAAGCCTTGGGGAACAGCACATGCTATTTTATCTGGCAGAGAAGCGGTTAAAGAGCCGTTTTGCGTAATTAACGCTGATGATTATTATGGTTTTGATGCTTTCAAAAAAATGGCTGACTTTTTAAATACCGAAGCTACAGATAGCAATTTCTCAATCATTGGCTATGAAATAGGAAAAACACTTTCTGAGTTTGGAGCCGTATCAAGAGGGGTTTGTAAAGTAGATGAAACGGGCAACTTAACCGAAATTGTGGAACGTACAAAAGTTTATCCTAAAGATGGAAAAATTTTCTATGAGGAAGATGGAGAAGAATTTCCATTAGATTTTAGCACACCAGTTTCGATGAACTTCTGGGGCTTTACTCCTGCTGTTTTCAAAATTACTGAAGAATTATTTGTTGAGTTTGCAAAGGCAAATAAAGATAAACCTAAAGCAGAATTTTTTATTCCTTTGATTGGCGAAAACCTGGTTAAAAGTAATACCGCAACTTTTAAAGTAGTACCAACTTCTAACAAATGGTTTGGTGTAACCTATAAGGAAGATAAACCCTTTGTTCAGGATTCGATTGATCAATTGGTTAAAAACGGAACATATCCGACTAAATTATGGAGCTAGATTTAGACTCCGAAGTTTTAAGCGCATACGGATATACCAAAGAAAATATTCAAATAACACAAATAGGTACGGGTTTAATTAACCGTACTTATTTGCTTTCGCCCCTATTGGAAGACAAAAAGTATATTCTTCAGAACATTAACACTTCTGTTTTTAAAAATCCACAAGCAATTGCCAATAATCTCAAAGCAATAGCTGATTATTTATCAAAAAATTACAAAAATTATCTATTTATTAAACCTATTTCTACCTTAAACGGCGAAGAAATGGCTTTGATTCAGAACGAATATTGGAGGATGCTGCCATTCGTTTCTGATACAGTTTCGCTGGACGTGTTAAGTGATCCAAAACAAGCTTATGAAGCAGCAAAACAATTTGGAAAATTAAGCAGGTTATTAAATAATTTCAATACCACTTCACTAAAGCATACCATACCAGGCTTTCATGATTTGGGCTTGCGTTATGAGCAATTTATGCTGGCTTTAAAGCAAACTAGCAAACAACTTAAAGGCTTGGCGAAGCTAGAAATTGACAATGCACTTGATCACCGCTATATTCTTAAGTATTACAATTCATATACTCATCGTGCCGATTTTCCTGATCGTGTAATGCACCACGATACTAAAATCACGAACGTACTTCTAAACGCCGAAACTTATATCGGCGTCTGCGTAATCGACCTCGATACCATTATGCCTGGGAAATTCATTTCCGACTTAGGCGATATGATGCGTACTTATCTTTGTGCTTATTCGGAAAATGAAACTGATCTAAGCAGAATCAAAATTAGGCTTTCTTATTTTGAAGCTATGGTTAAGGGTTATTTATCAGAAATGAAAACCATCCTTACTGAGACTGAGAAAGAACTCATTTTATTTTCAGGAAAGTACATTATATACATGCAAGCCCTCAGATTTTTGACCGACTACCTCAATGGAAACGTATATTATCCTATCTCATACCCTACACAAAACTTAGATAGAACAAAAAATCAATTTAAGCTATTAAGCGAATTATCGCTAAACGAGAAAGAGTTACAAGATATTATTGAAGAAAATTTAGTTTAGGCTGCAAGCAAACCATCCATTGTACACCCGAAAACAGCGAAAATACTTTTTAATTCAGCAACGCTGAATAAACTGTCAATGCTGAGGCACAAAGCATGACAGAAGTTTAAAAAGATTGCAGCGAATGGCGGGATTACAACTTCCGAAAAGCACCCAGCCGTTCATTTTCAAATTCACTTAAACCATATAAGACATTCCAGCAACATATAAGCTCAAAGTCTTATATTTCCTTGCATTCTCCTTATATGGTGAATCCTTAAAATGAAAAAAGCGCTTCTGAACTTAATCAGAAACGCTTTAATTTTATACTCCCAAGACTTTCGACTCAGGACTGAAGACTCAAAGACTTATTTCTCTTCTTTTACTTCTTCGAAATCAACATCAGTAACGTTATCACCGCCACCTTGAGGCTGACCATCAGCTTGTGGTTGCTCACCACCTTGAGGCTGACCGCCATCTTTGTACATTTCTTCAGAAGCTACGTTCCATGCTGCTTGCAATTCAGCAGAAGCCGCATCGATATCTGCGAAGTTACGAGATAAGTGTGCTGCTTTTAATTTCTCTAAACCAGCTTCGATTGGCGCTTTTTTATCAGCAGATAATTTATCACCAAACTCTTTCAATTGTTTCTCAGTAGAGAAGATTAAAGCATCAGCACCGTTGATTTTATCAGCTTCTTCTTTTTGCTTAGCATCATCTGCTGCATTAGCTTCAGCTTCTTCTTTCATTTTTTTGATCTCAGCATCAGTTAAACCTGAAGATGCTTCGATACGGATTTTTTGCTCTTTACCAGTAGCTTTATCTTTTGCACTTACGTGTAAAATACCGTTCGCATCAATATCAAAGGATACTTCTACTTGAGGCACACCACGAGGTGCTGGTGGAATTCCATCTAAAATGAAACGACCAATTGTACGGTTTTGACCAGCCATTGGGCGCTCACCTTGTAAAATGTGGATTTCTACTGAAGGCTGGTTATCAGCTGCCGTTGAGAAAGTCTCCGATTTTTTAGTTGGGATGGTTGTGTTCGACTCGATTAATTTAGTCATTACACCACCCATAGTTTCGATACCTAATGATAAAGGTGTAACGTCTAATAACAATACATCTTTTACATCACCAGTTAATACACCACCTTGAATAGCGGCACCGATTGCTACAACCTCATCAGGGTTAACACCTTTACTTGGCTCTTTACCGAAGAAAGCTTTAACAGCATCCTGAATTGCAGGAATACGAGTTGAACCACCTACTAAGATAATTTCATCAATATCGCTTGTGCTTAAACCAGCATTTTTCAAAGCAGATTTACAAGGCTCGATAGTACGTTTGATTAAGCTATCAGCTAATTGCTCAAATTTAGCACGAGATAATGTACGTACTAAGTGTTTAGGGCCGCTAGCATCAGCAGTAATATATGGCAAGTTAATTTCAGTAGAAGTAGTGCTTGATAATTCAATTTTAGCTTTCTCAGCAGCTTCTTTTAAACGTTGTAATGCCATTGGATCTTTCGCAAGGTCCATGCTGTTTTCTGATTTAAACTCTTCAGTTAACCAATCTATAATGATGTGGTCAAAGTCATCACCACCTAAGTGTGTATCACCATCAGTAGATTTTACTTCGAAAACGCCATCACCTAATTCTAAAACAGAAACGTCATGTGTACCACCACCGCAATCGAACACAACAATTTTCATGTCTTTGTGTGCTTTATCTAAACCATAAGCTAAAGCAGCTGCAGTTGGCTCGTTAATAATACGTTTTACAGTTAAACCTGCAATTTCGCCTGCTTCTTTCGTAGCCTGACGTTGTGCATCATTAAAGTAAGCTGGTACAGTAATAACTGCTTCAGTAACTTCCTGACCCAAGAAATCTTCAGCAGTTTTTTTCATTTTTTGTAGAATCATCGCAGAAATCTCCTGTGGAGTATATTTTCTGTCGTCGATTTCTACACGAGGTGTGTTGTTATCACCTTTAACAACTTTATAAGGTACACGTCCAGCTTCTTTCGCACTTTCGTCGTAGCTGTTACCCATAAAGCGTTTAATCGAATATATCGTTTTTGTTGGGTTGGTTATAGCCTGACGTTTAGCAGGCTCGCCAACTTTACGCTCACCGTTTTCTGCAAAAGCAACAATAGACGGTGTAGTACGTTTACCCTCACTGTTCGCGATAACTACAGGCTCATTGCCCTCCATTACGCTCACGCAAGAGTTTGTTGTTCCTAAGTCTATTCCAATAATTTTTCCCATTGTATTTTTGTTTTCTCTTTTTAAAGTATTATAATTTCTACAGCTATTAAACAATGCTTGTGCCAATTGGGTTTTGGCAGAAATTATTGCTAAAAGACTGATAAAATGTAAAAAATGATGTCTTTTATTACTGACAGCATGACAGAAAGAAGACTAAAGGTTAAAGTTGAAAGACTCAAGTGAAAGGCAATTAAATAATTTGAAAATGAACAGTAGTAGTCCTTCGGAAGCACCTCCCCCGTGCCAAAGGCACTCCTTTGGAGTTGGACGTTTCAATCTTTTATTTGTAGAGTTAACAACTTTATTTCTAATCCGCTATTAAAGTTCTCAACTATCAAAACAAATAAAAGTATTTTCACTCTTATCGGGTTTATGTACAAAGATTCTTGCTTGTAGCACACTTCCCCGTACCACAAACTTTCAAAGTAGCGAGGACTGGCATCAGAAGATTTGAAAGTCAACACCAATAAATCTTTGTTGCAGTTTCATTTCATAAACCAATGAAACAAGAAATCCTACGAGTGTTGCATAAATTTTCAATTACAACAAACATTCACACGGCTTAGGATTACGCCTAAAGATTTGTTGAGGATTTACGACAAAGCTTCGCAAGCTTTGATTATTCATTAGTGTCTATTTTTTTAACGGTATTCATGAGCTCGCAGAAACCTACCGATGAAAATCAGCATAAGCTATACTAATTATCAAATCAAAATCCGTTGGTTGAAACCAACGCCAATGAAGATAAATAACCCAAATTTATTGTACCTTCAATTACCAAATCAAATTATCATGCAATTAGCAGCACAAATCATCATTGGCCTGGTGGCCGCCATTCACATTTATATTCTATGGTTGGAAATGTTCGCCTGGACAACCAAAGCCCCAAAAGTTTTCAAAAGCATCCCTGAAGAATTATTCCCAAAAACAAAAACCTTGGCAGCAAACCAAGGCTTATACAACGGCTTTTTGGCGGCTGGTTTAATTTGGTCGCTCTGCATTACCGATCATCACTGGAGACTATATGTTGCTATATTCTTCTTAACCTGTGTAATCATTGCAGGCATTTATGGCGCCACAACAGCGAGTAAGAAAATTCTTTATGTACAATCTATCCCAGCATTGGTAGCTATGATTCTATTGCATTTGAGATAATTTAATAACAACAACAATATCTAACCATATAAGATATTTAAGTTCCATTTAAGTGCTCGCCTTATATTTTCTCACATTTCTTATATATGGTCTTTTTTTTGAACAAACTCTTGAATAAAAAGTTCGTTGAAACGGCCGTCAATTGGGAGGCACGAAGCAATCTTGCTACTACGGGTTTCAATAGCGAATGCATTACTATTGCTTCGTGCCTTGCAATGACGAAGTCGGTAAATCCTATAGATTTAAAAGTCGTTCCAAATGATGATAACCAATTCCGAAATACTCTTTACTCGCCTTTATTTTTTGTAAAATCACTTCTTGCTCTTCACTGATCTGACTTCCGACTGAAGACTTCGGACTTTTTTTTATCCCAACAACCAGTACATTCTTAGGCGTGTGTGCATCAGAAATAAATTCGAAAACTTTAGTTTTATAACCGAAGTATTCCAAAATTAAAGCACGAATACCATCGGTCACCATTTCAGCCTGACGTTCTAAGAAGATGCCGTATTTAGTTAAAAATGAAACATCGTTTTTCACTTTATTTTGTTCAATTTCTCTTCTGATTTGTTTATGGCAACATGGTGCAACAACAATTAATTCTGCATTGGCTTTGATGCCTTTATATATCGCATCATCCGTGGCGGTATCACAAGCATGGAGTGCAATGAGTAAATTCACAGTTTCAGCGTTGTAATCTTCAATGGTTCCCTGAGCAAATTTAAGCCGATCGAAAGCAGATTTCTTGGCAACTGAATTACACAAATCAACCATATCCTGGCGATACTCCACCCCTACAACTTCAGAATTTAACTTTAAAACTGAATGCAAATAATCATACAAGGCAAAAGTTAAATAACCTTTACCCGAGCCCATATCAGCAACTTTTTTAATGGTTCCCTCAGGTAGTTCCTTAATTAACGAACTTAAAATTTCAACGTAATGGTTAATCTGACGGAACTTGTCCTGTGCATTTTTAAAAACCTTTCCATCAGTATCACTAATCTTTAGTTCTGTTAAATAAGGTTTTGACTCCGATTTTATCAATCTCGATTTCTCTTTATCATGATTCTCTGTCGGAACTTCTTTAGTTGAAGGTTTTGTTTCTCTCAAAACAATTTTACCATTATTCAACTCTTCAAGAATTAAGTCTCTCTCGGTGGTAAAAAGCGTTCCGATTTTAAAACCAGTTATCAGGTATTCAGAAATTAAATTAATACCTTCATTCAAATTAAGATTCTTCACCACATCACGGGTTTTGTACCGAAATGTGAAAGCCAATTTACTTTCTCGTTTAATCAAAACCTGGCGAGCCAGAATTTGCTTTAGCGCCTCTTCATTTCCTTTGTAATTACCCAGGGAAACTTTCACAAAGTTTTTAGAAGATAAGCTTAAATCTAAAGCGGAAGTAAATTGTTCAATCTGTTCTGAAAATATCATCTATAATTAATAAACCCCAAAGATAATTCATTTTATTTGGAGATTAACGAGATCCAAATAATGTAACAATGAAGCGACTATTTTAGCTTACTACTTCGTTAAATGATTAAGTATGATATCAAATATCCGTCTCTAATCAAATGAAGCAAAACATTTTCCTAATACGATTTAGTTTATACTAAAATGAAGTTTAATGACAAATCATCTAAATTCAATAATTGCTTTTTTTTCCTAAAAATTAGCTTTAGATTAGGATATCATTTAATTCTAACCAAAACAAATGAGTGAATTTCAAATAAAAAAATCGCCAACAGTGTATGATGCTATTATTGTAGGATCTGGAGCTGGTGGTGGGATGGCGGCATACGTTTTAGCCAATGCTGGACAAAAAGTTTTAATGCTTGAGGCGGGGCAATATTTTGATCCTAGGATAGATGCCCATCAACTTAAGTGGCCTTGGGAATCTCCACGAAGAGGAGCAAGTACGGTCCGTCCATTTGGCGATTTTGATGCCTCATATGGCGGCTGGGAATTAGAAGGGGAACCCTACACTACCAAAGATAAAACGGAATTTGAATGGTTCAGATCTCGAATGCTTGGCGGCAGAACCAATCACTGGGGAAGAATATCGCTCAGAATGGGTCCTCTGGATTTTCAGGCAAAAGATGGTTTAACAGATGATTGGCCAATTACCTACGATGATGTGAAACCGTTTTACGATAAAGTTGATCGTTTGATTGGTATTTATGGTACTAAAGAAGGATTGCCAAATGAGCCCGATGGAATCTTCATGAAACCACCAAAGCCAAGGTTAACAGAACTTTTTATCAAAAAAGGAGCTGATAAAGCAGGCGTTAAAGTGATTGCTGGTCGTGGATCGGTATTAACAGAACCATTACCCAATAACAGCGACAGGGCACCTTGTTTTTATTGTGGCCAATGTGGAAGAAGCTGTAAGGTTTACGGTGATTTCTCTTCTTCTTCTTGTTTGGTTATCCCGGCTGTAAAAACTGGAAATTTAACGGTCATTACTGATGCAATGGTTCGTGAGGTGATTACTGATAAAGATGGATCGGCGAAAGGTGTTTCTTATGTAAACAGAAAAGATTTACAAGAATATCAGGTAAATGGAAAAATGGTCATTCTCGGTGCCAGTGCCTGCGAATCTGCCCGTATTTTATTGAATTCGAAATCTCCGTCACATCCTAATGGCTTGGCAAACAGCAGTGGCATTGTGGGTAAGTATTTACATGATTCTACCGGAGTAAGTGTTTCAGGTTTCCTCCCACAGTTAATGGATAGAAAACGTTACAATGAGGATGGTTTGGGAAGTGTACACATCTATTCGCCATGGTGGCTGGATAATAAAAAACTCAATTTTCCTCGGGGATATCACATCGAGTATTGGGGCGGCATGGGTATGCCAGCTTACGGTTTTGGTGGTGGCGTAACGCAAATGAATGGCATGGTTCCAGGTAGAGATGGAAAAATGAAAGATGCAGGTGGCTACGGAAAATCATTAAAAGATGATTACCGTCGTTTTTATGGCACCACCGTCGGTATGGCAGGCCGCGGAACTGCCATTGCCCGGGAAGATAACTATTGCGAAATTGATCCAAATGCGGTTGACAAATTCGGAATTCCTGTTCTCAGGTTTCACTATAAATGGGCTAAAGAAGAAATTCTACAGGCTAAACACATGCAGGATACTTTCCTCCACATGATGAAAGAAATGGGTGGCGTGGTTACGTCAGAAATCCAGGGACCAGAAACCAACTATGGTTTATTACCTCCTGGAAAAATCATTCACGAAGTGGGTACTATCCGCATGGGCGATGACCCGAAAAAATCAGCACTGAACAAGTATTGCCAGGCACACGACTGCAAAAATCTTTTTGTTGTTGATGCAGGTCCATTTGTACAACAAGGTGATAAAAACGCAACCTGGACTATCCTTGCGCTCTCCATGCGCACGGCAGAATACATTTTAGCACAAAAGAAAAAACAAAACATTTAAAGAATTACAACATGAACAGACGTGATTCCCTAAAAGCAATTGGCTTAACAGCAGTAAGTAGTGCAGTGTTATTAGAAGCCTGCAAGCAACCCGAAAACACCAACGACAAACCTATTCCAGAAGAAACCAAAGCAGAGGCTGGACGTGAACAGTGGGAAATAGACCGGGATAAAGAACTAAAAGCGGAAACTTATTTCAGTAAACATGAAATGGCAACCATAACCGTTCTAGCAGATATTATTATTCCTAAAGATGATGTCTCTGGAAGTGCCTCTGATGCCAAAGTACCAGAGTTTATTGAATTTATTGTAAAAGATATCCCCGAACATAAAGTGCCTATGCGTGGTGGCTTAAAATGGTTGGACGTTTATTGCTTCAATAAATTTAGCAGATCTTTTGTAGATGCTTCTCCAGACCAGCAAATTTCAATTATTGATGAAATTGCTTATCCAAAAAAGGCGAAACCTGAAGTTCGGGCAGGCGTTACTTTTTTTAGCCGAATGAGAAGCTTAACCGCTTCTGGTTTCTATACTACAGAAATCGGCATAAAAGATATTGGTTATGCAGGAAACGCACCAAACCAGTGGACTGGTGTACCAGCTGATGTATTGAAGCAATATGGAATGGAAAATGTAAAAGTTTAATTCTTCTCTTAAGTGGAGCCAGAAAACCAATTCTGGCTTCTTTAATTTAACGCTAATAACCTCAATCAAAAAATGAAAAAATTAACCCTGTTATCTTTCCTTGTGTGCATAACCTACAGTGTATTTGCACAGAATAATCCTAGCCAACACGCCAACTATTTTAATGATTTCCAACGCACAAAAGATACAAATCCTGATTCAGCGATTTACTTTCTCACCAATTTGGCTATGCTTGAATCAAATGCAACTGATGATTTGTTGCACAACAGTTTTGCTCAAAGTTTTATGCTCGGATCAAGGGAAGAGTTATTGAAAGATCCCGAATTCCTTGCTCACCTCAAAAAATCCAACATTACTTTAGATTCTGCCCGACGTAAGTTTGCTGAACAGCAATCTAATGCTTACATCATTCTCGACAAAACAAAAAACAGTGTAAATAAGCAGATCAAGGAAAATATCTATCCTATTTGGAAATGGGTTGAAGCCATGAAAAATAAAGACAATGCCATCGAACTACAAAAAATAGGTAACGAATATCTATCCTACCTAAATAGAGATTCTGATTTTTACAGTCAAAGGAAAGCTAGATACGGTTTGATGATTTCGGGTATAATGAATAAGAGTGATCAGCTGAAGCCTCTGGCGGTTAAATTACAAGATTTGATTTACGATAATCTAAACCAATATATCAGTGCTCACTCTACACAAAACGAGCTGTCGCGAGAAGAGAAAATGGACCGAGCATGGTATAGATACATGTTTGCCGCCATAAATTTTATTTCTGCAGGCAACTCGATAGAGAACGCCGATCAAAATAAGTTCTTAAAATTGGCATCTGAATTCAGCCCTGATGCGATAGACAACACCGTTAAATATGCCTATTTTTACGATATGTTTTTTCTTTTTAACAAAGAGAAATATTCTTTCGAAGAAGACTATTTAGCTACGATAGCAAGCGATGACGACAAGCTTAAAATGGTTATGGCCATGTCTATGAAAGATCCAAAATATAAAGCAAATGCCAAGGCCTTATACAAAGAACCTGGCAAGTTTGGTGAATATTGGTTAACTGAATTTAATAAATACGGCAAAATCGCTCCCTTAATATCCTTGGCGAAATTGGATGGAAGTATATATCAGATGGTAAACAACAGTAATCGATGGACATTGGTAGACTTTTGGGGTACTTGGTGTTCGCCATGTAGGAAAGAGCATCCCGATTTGCAAAGCACTTACCAAAAAACTCAAGATGGCAAATTGCCGAACCTAAATATTATCACTATTGCAAGTAATGACAACGAACAGGCTGTTAGGGCTTACATGAAAGAGTTTAGTTATACCTTTCCGGTTGCTATGTCAGATAATCAAATAGAAAGTGCGTACAAAGTCGCTTCATGGCCATCGAAATTTTTGGTTAGTCCGCAAGGAAAATATGTGGTAATCCCCTTTGGTGTAGATTGGCAAAAATATATAGCTGATTATATTAATTGATCATGGTCTACCTTTTTTAGAGAAAAGTTGAGAGTCTATTACCTCCCTTTTATAGGCTTTAAATCTTTTCTCTAATTTTTTCTTCCCGTCTTTAATATCCATTGGTGATACTAATATGGTAAAATCAAAAACCAATATTTCGCCTTTCTTACACTTCACTAATCCTGTAGAGAAATCAGTAAGCATTGAACTTCCCTTAATATTAATTTGCAATACATCTTTATCTTCATTTCTCCAGCCATTTCTAACATGTAGACTATCTGCATTTTTATACTGATCAAAACTTAGAAATAGCGCCGCATTATCATTTCCGATTAAAACTTCTGGCTTAACTTTATCGACCATTTTCCAGCTCCATTTTACAGTATCTGGTCTTATATTTCCGCCGTTTCCTAATCCCACTAAGTACTTTGAGGCATTTTTTTCAAATGGAATATGGAAGTTAATATTTGAAAAGCTAATATCATTTAAAGCTTTCAGTTCTACATGAAACTTAGCAATGCTATTTGCATTCATTAGCCCCTGTACATGCTGCAACATATTGGTAGAAGAGCTTGTAGCATCCCAGGAGATGGAATTTGCACTTTCGGATAATATGTTAAATGAGTCCGCAACTAGCTTCTCCTGTATTTTAGAAGATGTAAACAGATGAAAATGTATGGGCTCATAAAGCAGATTGGTAGATTTATCACCGAAAGCTTTTAAATCAGAATCATAGTAGGATTGGATTTGCTTTGGAAAACCATCAGCATTAATTTCTAATTTTCTACCGGAAATAGATATTACTTTATCAGCAACAGAAAACACTTTCTGCTGAGCGATACTTGAAAAGCTCAAAAAAAGTAGAATAACGAAGAATGACCTGCTCATTTTAGGGATTAAATTAAAATCCAATATAAACAAAAAAGTCCTGCTCTTTCGAACAGGACCTTTTAAAATTTAAAAGCAGAATGAACTATTCTCCTTTTGGTTCTTCAGTAGCAGGAGCTTCTTCAGTAGTAGCTTCTGGAGCAACTTCTTCAGCAGTTTCAGCTTTCGCTTCAGCAGCTTTAGGAGCAGCAGTTTTACTTCTACCACGACGAGTAGTTTTCTTCTCTTCTTTAGCCTCTACATCTTTACCGTAAACTTCGTTATAATCTACCAATTCAATTAAAGCCATCTCAGCGTTATCACCTAAACGGTTGTTTAATTTAATGATACGAGTGTAACCACCTGGACGGTTTGCAACTTTCTCAGCAATTTCGCGGAATAAAATAGTTACTACCTCTTTATCTTGTAAGTAAGCGAATACAGTACGACGTGAGTGAGTAGTATCATTTTTTGATTTAGTGATAATTGGCTCAACATAAGTACGTAAAGCTTTTGCTTTAGCTAAAGTTGTTGTAATTCTTTTGTGCAAAATAAGTGATGATGCCATATTGGCTAACATCGCTTTTCTGTGACTTGCAGTTCTACCTAAGTGGTTTACTTTTTTACCGTGTCTCATTGTTTTTTTATAAAGTGTATACCGTCTCTGTCTCAGAGGGAATTATACACAGTGAATATTATTATATTTATAGAAGAGTTTGGATTCAAGACTAATGACTCCGAACTCTAAACTATTTTTTATTCTTCGTCTAATTTAAATTTAGACAGGTTCATACCGAAAGACAAACCTTTTGATTTTACCAGTTCTTGAATCTCTGTTAAAGATTTTTTACCGAAGTTTCTGAATTTTAACATATCAGCAACATCGTAAGAAACCAAATCAGCTAAAGTACGGATATCAGCAGCTTTTAAGCAGTTTAATGCTCTAACTGAAAGATCCATATCTACTAATTCAGTTTTAAGGATTTTACGCATGTGTAAAATTTCCTCATCAACTTCTTTAGTTTCTTCTTTTGCCTGAGATTCTAATACCAAGTTCTCATCAGAGAATAACATAAAGTGTTGGATAAGAATCTTAGCCGCTTCTTTTAATGCTTCTTCTGGATGAATTGAACCATCGGTTGAAATATCTAATACCAATTTCTCATAATCCGTTTTTTGTTCAACACGGAAGTTTTCAATTGTGTATTTAACGTTTTTCATTGGTGTGTAGATCGAATCGATAGCGATAACACCTACAACAGCATCAGCAACTTTATTTTCTTCAGCAGGTACATAACCACGTCCTTTATTGATGGTTAATTCCACTTCTAAAGTTACAGATTTGTCCATGTTGCAAATAACATGCTCAGGATTTAAAACTGTAAAGTTATTTGAGAATTTAGTGATATCACCAGCTTTGAATTGATCTTGGCCGTTAACAATGATGAATACTTTTTCAGCATCACCAGAATCACCAGTTTTCTTAAAACGAACTTGTTTTAAGTTTAAGATGATATCAGTTAAATCTTCTACAACACCTTTCATGGTAGAAAACTCATGCGAAACGCCTGAAAAACGAATAGTAGTAATAGCATAACCTTCTAACGAAGAAAGTAATATTCTTCTTAAGGCATTACCAATTGTTACACCGAAACCGGGCTCTAAAGGACGAAATTCAAATGTGCCATCGAAATCTGTTGATTTCTGCATGATCACTTTATCAGGTTTCTGAAATGCTAAAATTGCCATTTATAATTTTTTAAATTCGTTATTGAATATATAGTAACAAGAAAAAAGTTAATTACCCTTTCCAGGTAATTAACTATCTTATTTATTACTTTGAGTATAACTCGATGATTAAGTTTTCCTTAATGTTTTCGGGAATTTCATCACGTTGTGGGTAGGTTAAGAATTTACCAGTTAATTCACCAGCATTCCACTCTAACCAAGAGAACTTATTAATTGTTCTACCTGCAACTGAGTTACTAATTGATTCTAATGATTTTGATTTCTCACGAACCGCAACAACATCACCAGCTTTTAACTGATATGAAGGGATATTTACAACTTCACCATTCACGGTTACGTGTTTATGGCTAACTAACTGGCGTGCACCAGAACGGGTTGTTGCAATACCTAAACGGTAAACTGTGTTATCTAAACGTGCTTCTAATAATTGAAGTAAGTTATCACCTGTAATACCAGCACGCGAAGATGCTTTTTTAAACAAGTTACTGAACTGCTTTTCTAATACACCATAAGTATATTTTACTTTTTGTTTCTCCATTAACTGGATTGCATACTCAGATTGTTTTCCTCTTCTTTTTGAAACGCCATGTTGGCCAGGAGGATAATTTTTTCTGTCTAACACCTTATCAGGACCGAAGATTGGTTCTCTGAATTTACGGGCGATTTTTGATTTTGGGCCTGTATATCTTGCCATTTTTTTCTGTTTTTAAAGTACCATTCAGCCTGTAACTGAAGATTCTTAGCTTTAAAATTAATTAAACTCTTCTCTTTTTAGGAGGACGACATCCATTGTGAGGAAGTGGAGTAATATCTTTGATAGATGTTACTTCGATACCTGCTACTTGCAAAGTTCTGATTGCAGATTCACGACCTGAACCAGGACCTTTTACAAAAACTTCAACTTTACGTAAACCTAAATCAAATGCAACTTTACCGCAATCTGAAGCTGCTTGACCAGCTGCATAAGGTGTGTTCTTCTTAGAACCTTTAAAGCCCATTTTACCAGCAGAAGACCATGAAATAGTCTGTCCGTTGTTGTTGGTTAACGTAACGATGATGTTGTTGAAAGTAGCATTGATATGCGCCTGACCAACAGGCTCAATTACAACGATACGTTTTTTTGTTACTTTTTTACTCTTAGCCATGTTATCTTTTAGATTTTAGATATGAGACTTGAGATATGAGACTTTCTCTACCCCGATACTCAGTATCCTACTTTTTATCTTTTGTTCCAGATTTGAGCAGATTAAATAGACATGATGCTCACATCTAAAACCTCACATCTCCTATCTATCTATTACTTAGTAGCTTTTTTCTTGTTAGCAACTGTTTTTCTCTTACCCTTACGAGTACGTGAGTTGTTTTTAGTACGCTGACCACGAGAAGGTAAACCTTTTCTGTGACGTAAACCACGGTAACAACCAATATCCATTAAACGCTTAATGTTTAATTGAACCTCTGATCTTAAAGCACCTTCTACTTTAATTTCATCGTTAATCATTGTACGGATGGCTGATAACTCATCATCAGACCAATCTTGCACTTTCTTGTTTAGATCGATACCTGCAGTAGTTAAAATACGCTGTGCAGTAGTTCTTCCAATACCGTAGATATAAGTTAAACCAATCTCTCCTCTTTTGTTTCTTGGTAAATCAATACCTGAAATCCTTGCCATATTTATTTATTTTTTGAAGTAATTCCGAACGGCGGGCCACCGTTGTGCGGTACATTACAATGTTTTTTAATTACCCTTGACGTTGCTTGTATTTAGGATTTTTCTTGTTAATAACGTAAAGTTTACCTTTACGGCGAATAATCTTGCAATCAGCGCTACGTTTTTTAATTGATGATCTAACTTTCATTTTATTTGTATCTATAGGTTATGCGCCCTTTTGTTAAATCATAAGGCGACATTTCCAGTTTTACTTTGTCACCAGGAAGAATTTTGATGTAGTGCATCCGCATCTTTCCTGAAATATGAGCAATAATCTCGTGTCCGTTCTCAAGTTCTACTCGGAACATCGCATTAGATAATGCTTCTCTTATTACTCCGTCTTGTTCAATTGAGGCTTGTTTAGCCATATTTTGTTGATTGTTACTTAATTAGCTGCTTCTAAACAGGGTTGCAAAATTAAATAAAAAATTTTAATTATTTATTTTTTTTGTTGTAAAACTTCTTCAATTAATGAAAACGTTGATAAAACGTCTGCTTTGCCCTTTTTTATCGCAACCGTGTGTTCGAAATGTGCTGAAGGTTTATTGTCTTTACTAGTCACCGTCCATCCATCATTGTGAAACATTACTCCAGCAACACCGGCATTGATCATTGGTTCAATAGCAATCACTAACCCTTCTTCCAGTTTCGGACCAACACCGCGTTTCCCATAATTTGGAACCTCTGGTTTTTCGTGAAGTTTCACCCCAACACCATGTCCTACTAACTCTCTTACCACACCAAAACCGTTAGCTTCTGCATGCTGCTGAACGGCAAAGCCGATATCGCCAACACGCATTCCACTTACCGCCTTATCAATTGCTAAATCAAGGCAATGTTTGGTTACCTCAACTAACTTTTGTTTTTCGGCATCAACTTCTCCAATAGAAAATGTATAAGCCGAATCGCCAAAGTATCCGTTTTTGATCACACCACAATCAACCGAAATTAAATCACCCTCTCGCATGATGTATTCGCTCGGGAAACCATGAACAACTTGTTCATTTGGCGATATGCATAAAGAGTAAGGAAAGCCATTATAATTTAAAAATGCAGGTATCGCACCATGATCATTAATAAACTCAAATGCCAGCTTATCTAAGGCTAAAGTAGTGATGCCTGCTTTGATTACCTTTGCCACTTCAGCCAAGGTTTTTGAAACAAGCATTGAACTTTCTCTTATTAACTCAATCTCTTCAAGAGACTTGTAATAGATTTTAGACATTCATTTTAAGTTTCGAATGCGTAAATTGTAAATGAGTGAAGAGCTGATGGGCCATTCACTCATTCTATCATTCAAAATTTTTATAATCAATTTCGCCCAGCCTACAAAGCTGCGTTGCTACTTGCAGCAGGAACGCCTGTTCTGCCGGTAACTCTACCAGTTTTCATTAATCCATCGTAGTGACGCATCAATAAATAACTTTCAATTTGTTGTAGTGTATCTAAAACAACACCCACTAAAATCAATAGTGATGTACCCCCAAAGAAATGAGCAAATTCTTGTTTAATACCAAACTTTACTGCAATTGAAGGTAGTATAGCAATAATTGCTAAAAATACCGCCCCTGGAAAAGTGATTTTAGAAATTACATCATCAATGAAAGTTGACGTTGCAAAACCTGGCTTAACACCCGGAATAAAACCACCATTTTTCTTCATATCGTCACTCATTTGAGTTGGATTTACTGTAATAGCAGTATAGAAGAAAGTAAATGCGATAATTAAAAATGCGAAAGTTAAGCTATAAGCTAATGAAGTAGTATTGCTAAACTGAATTAACCATGAACCTTGCAATGAAGGAACGAATTGTGTTAAAGCACCTGGAATAAACATCAAAGCCTGAGCAAAAATGATTGGCATAACACCAGCAGCATTTACCTTTAATGGAATATATTGACGAACACCACCAAACTGGCGGTTACCAACAATTTTCTTTGCGTATTGCACTGGTACCTTACGTACACCTTGCACAATTAGAATGGTAAACATTACCACTGCAAACAAGGCAACAATCTCTAATACTAAAGCCACCGGGCCTCCACCTTCACTGGCAGAACCTACACGTGCACTAAACTCTTGAGAAATTGCAATAGGTAAACGAGCAATAATACCAACCATAATGATTAGTGAAGTACCGTTACCAATACCTTTATCAGTTATTTTTTCACCTAACCACATTACAAATAATGTACCTGCTGTTAAAACAAATGTAGATAACACTAAAAACAAAGTATTTGGTAATAAAATAGCTTCCGCCGGAACCTGCGTTTTAACGTAACCTACAGATTGAACGATTGTAATCGCTACCGTAAGGTAACGAGTGATCTGGTTCATTTTCTTTCTACCACTTTCGCCTTCTTTCTGCATTTTTTGGAAAGAAGGAACAGCAATACCCAATAGTTGCACCACAATGGATGCAGAGATATAAGGCATTACCCCCAATGCTAAAATAGACACACGAGAGAACGAACCTCCGGCAAACATATCCAGAATGCCTAAAAGTCCTGATTTTTCGTTGGCACCTAAAGCAGTTGGATCTACACCTGGTAAAACCACGTGAGATACAAAACGGTATACCAAAAGAATTAAGAGCGTAAACAATATACGCTCTTTTAATTCTTCAATTTTCCAGATATTACTTAAAGTAGTAAATAGCTTCTTCATTTAATAATTACAATTTTACAATTGAACCACCTGCAGCTTCAATAGCTTTTTGTGCGGTTGCAGAAAACGCATGTGCAGTTATTTCTAATTTTGCTTTTACTTCACCACGACCTAAAATTTTAACTAAGTCGTTTTTTGAAGCTAAACCATGCGCTTGTAAAGCAGCGAAATCAATAGTTGTCAAGTTATGTTTTTCGGCTAATGCTTGTAAAACATCTAAGTTAACACCAACGTATTCGGTACGGTTAATTGGTTTGAAACCAACCTTAGGCACACGACGTTGTAAAGGCATTTGACCACCTTCAAAACCGATTTTGGTTTTGTGACCAGAACGAGAACCCGCACCTTTGTGACCACGGGTTGAAGTACCACCACGACCAGAACCTGTACCACGACCAATTCTTTTGTTGTTTTTTGTAGAACCTACTGCAGGTTTTAAATTACTTAAATTCATTTTTTTGAATTTGTGTTGCCCTTCGCTTTCACTAAACAGGTACAACGATAAATAAATAACGATTGAATTTTGAATTATTGAATGTTAGCAATTTGCCTATTCATTCGCTCAAAACTCATTCGTTTGATAATTGTCTTAAATTGCTTCGATAGCTACTAAGTGGTTCACTTTGCGAACCATACCAATAATTTGTGGTGTAGCTTCTACCTCAACACTTTGATTCATTTTAGATAAACCTAAAGCTTGAACGGTTCTTTTTTGGCGCTCGCTTCTGTCGATAACGCTTTTTACTTGTGTTATTTTGATCTTAGCCATGATATTATCCGTTAAATACTTTGTTTAAATCTATACCACGAGTTTGAGCTACTGTATAAGCATCACGCATCTTTGTTAATGCATCAACAGTCGCTTTTACCACGTTGTGTGGGTTTGATGAACCTTTAGATTTTGCTAATACGTTATGAACGCCAGCACTCTCTAATACAGCACGCATCGCACCACCAGCAATTACTCCGGTACCTACTGCAGCTGGTTTGATTAAAACAAAACCACCTGAGAATTTACCGATCTGCTCGTGAGGAACTGTACCGTGTAAAATTGGAACTTTAACTAAGTTCTTTTTAGCATCATCCACACCCTTAGCGATTGCTTCAGTTACTTCTTTCGCTTTACCTAAACCGAAACCAACAACACCGTTCTCATCTCCAACAACAACAATTGCTGAGAAGCTGAAAGTACGACCACCTTTGGTTACTTTGGCAACACGTTGTATACTAACCAGACGATCCTTTAATTCGATATCGGTGGTTTTAACTCTTTTTATATTGATAGTTGACATCTTACTTTTTCTTCAGATTAAAATACTAAACCAGCTTCGCGGGCACCCTCTGCCAACGATTTTACACGACCGTGGTATAAATAGCCATTTCTATCGAAAACAACTTCTTTAACACCAGCAGCGATTGCTTTTTCAGCAACTAATTTTCCTACTGCAACTGATTGGTCGCTTTTGTTACCTGTTCCAGAAAAATCTTTTGATAAAGATGATGCTGAAGCTATTGTAGTACCGGTTACATCGTTAATTACCTGCGCATAAATCCCTTTATTGCTTCTATATACAGATAACCTTGGACGCTCTTCCGAACCGGTAAGTCTTTTTCTGATCCCTTTTTTAATACGATCTCTTCTTGATAATTTTTTACCTGCCATGATTACTATTTTTTAGACGCTGATTTACCTGCTTTTCTTCTTAACACTTCACCTACAAACTTGATACCTTTACCTTTGTATGGCTCTGGTGCACGTAACGAACGGATTTTAGCTGCTACCTGACCTATCAATTGTTTGTCAATACTTTCTAAAATGATTTTAGGAGTTTGACCTTTTTCTGAAGATGTAGTTACTTTAATCTCTTCTGGTAATTGAAATACATAATGGTGAGAATAACCTAAAACTAGATCTAGTGTATTACCTTGGTTTGTAGCACGGTAACCAACACCTACTAATTCTTGAGTTAATTTATAACCATCTGTAACACCAACAACCATGTTGTTAAGCAGTGAGCGATATAAACCGTGTAATGCTTTATGTTTCTTTTGTTCTGATGGACGTTGAACTGTTAAAATTCCATCTTCTTGACTTACAGTGATATCTGAATCTACTGCTTGTGTTAATTCACCTTTAGGGCCTTTTACACTTACTACGTTATCTTTCGATACAGTAATGGTAACACCTGCAGGGATTGTAATTGGGGCTTTTCCTATTCTTGACATTGTGCTGTTCTCCTAATATTAATAAACGTGACACAATACCTCACCACCAATGTTTAATTTGGCTGCTTCTTTATCAGTCATTACACCTTTAGAAGTAGATAAGATTGCGATACCTAAACCGTTTAATACTCTTGGCATATTTTCAACACCAGCATAGTTTCTCAAACCTGGTTTACTTACTCGCACTAATGTACGAATAGCAGGAACTTTAGTAATTGGATTGTATTTCAAAGCAATTTTAATAATGCCTTGAACTGTTGTATCTTCAAACTTGTAGTTCGCGATGTAACCTTTATCGAAAAGAACTTTAGTAATTTCTTTTTTAAGGTTTGATGCAGGAATTTCTACAACACGGTGGTTGGCCTTAATGGCATTCCTTACTCTTGTTAAATAATCTGCTATTGGATCTGTATTCATTATTTATTGTTTTTGATAGTGGTTTCCTTCTGCTACTCAGCTGTGGGACCTGCTATCGGTTAAAATTCTTTTTTTAGTATATAGACAATAGTATAAAGTATAAAGATCAAATGATCTAAATACTTTATACTAATTACTTTATACTTTTATTACCAAGATGCCTTCTTAACACCTGGTATTTTACCGTCTAGTGCCATTTGGCGAAACGTTACCCTTGAAATTCCAAAGGTACGCATATAACCACGTGGACGACCAGTTAATTTACAACGGTTGTGTAAACGTACTGGAGATGAGTTTTTAGGTAATTTATCTAAACCCTCGAAATCTCCCGCAGCTTTTAATACTGCACGTTTTTCAGCGTATCTAGCTACCAATTTTTGGCGCTTAACTTCGCGTGCTTTTACACCTTCTTTTGCCATTATTCTGCTGTTTTTTGATTTTTAAATGGTAATCCGAATTGTTTCAATAACTCAAGAGCCTCAACGTCAGATTTTGCCGAAGTTACGAAAGTTATATCCATCCCTAAAATTTTATTGATTTTATCTATATTAATCTCTGGGAAGATGATTTGCTCAGTTACACCTAATGTGTAATTTCCTTTACCATCGAAACCTTTATCGTTAATACCTTTAAAATCACGGATACGTGGTAAAGCTACAGAAATCAAACGATCTAAGAACTCATACATATTATTATCACGTAATGTTACGCGTACACCTACTGGCATACCTTTACGTAATTTAAAGTTAGAGATATCTTTCTTAGAGTTAGCCGGAACCGCTTGCTGACCAGTAATAGTAGTCAACTCAACGATTGTGGTATCCATAATCTTTTTATCAGTAACAGAAAAACGACCAACACCCTGATTGATACAGATTTTTTCCAATTTAGGAACCTGCATTACAGTTTTGTACTGAAATTTCTCTTTTAATGCATTTACAACTTCTTCTTTGTATTTGCTTTTTAATCTAGGTGTAGCCATTATTTAATTTCCTCCCCTGAAACTTTAGCAACTCTAACGATTTTACCATCAGCGTTAAGTTTACGACCAACGCGAGTGGCTTTACCAGATTTTGGATCAACCAACATCAAGTTAGAAATGTGAAGAGCAGCTTCTTTTTTAATAATACCACCGTTCGGATTTGCAGCATTTGGTTTAGTGTGTTTAGACACTAAGTTAACGCCTTCTACAATGGCTCTGTTTTTATCTATTTGTACTGAAAGTACTTTTCCTTGTTGACCTTTTGAATCGCCAGCAATTACTTTAACTAAATCTCCAGTGCGGATTTTAAGTTTTGATGGTGTATTTACTTTGTTTCCCATTTTATAATACCTCCGGTGCTAATGATACAATTTTCATGAATTGTTTTTCACGTAGTTCTCTCGCAACCGGGCCAAAGATACGTGTACCTCTTGGCTCATCCTGTGCGTTCAATAATACAGCAGCATTATCGTCAAAACGGATATAAGAACCATCTTTACGACGGATTTCTTTTTTAGTTCTTACAACAACTGCTTTTGAAACTGTACCTTTTTTAATATTACCTGACGGTAATGCGCTTTTTACGGTAACAACTACTTTATCACCAATTGAAGCATAACGTTTGCCGGTTCCACCTAGCACGCGAATTACCAATACTTCTTTTGCGCCGCTGTTATCAGCAACGTTTAATCTCGATTCCTGTTGTACCATCTTATTTAGCTCTTTCTAAAATTTGTACCAATCTCCAGTTCTTGTTTTTACTCAAGGGACGAGTTTCCATAATCAATACTGTATCACCGATACCGCATTCGTTTTTCTCGTCGTGAGCCATAAATTTGGTAGTTTTCTTAACGAACTTACCATAAATCGGGTGCTTTACTTTACGTTCCACGCTCACTACAACAGATTTATCCATCTTGTTGCTTACCACTAATCCCGTTCTTGTTTTTCTTAATTGTCTTTCCATGTCGACTCTCAAATTATTTAGTTTCAGTAGCTGACTCAGTGTTTTTCACTTTAGTCAACTCAGTGTTTAAACGGGCTATGTCTTTCCTTACTTTCGCAATACGCGAAGGATTTTCGATAGCTGAAATAGTGTGTGCGAACTTCAATTTTGATAAGTTCTCTTTTTCTTCCGCAATCTTAGCTACTAATTCTTCTTTTGAAAGCCCTGTGATTTCTGAATTTTTCATTTTTCTTTTTTTTAAGTTGAGTGTAGCGGTTATAATAAACAAGTATTTACAACATTCACCTCAACATTTTACTATGCTTCTACGTAATCTCTACGTACTACGAATTTGGTTTGGATTGGTAATTTCTGAGCTGCTAAACGCAATGCCTCTTTAGCTACTTCTAAAGGCACACCTTCAGCTTCGAAAATTACGCGTCCAGGTCTTACAACTGCTACCCAATACTCAGGAGCACCTTTACCCTTACCCATACGTACTTCAGCAGGTTTTTTAGTTACTGGTTTGTCCGGGAAAATTCTGATCCATACCTGGCCTTCACGTTTCATGAAACGGGTTACCGCGATACGAGCAGCCTCTATCTGGCGACTTGTAATCCAAGTTGCTTCTAAAGATTTGATACCGAAAGATCCGAATGCTAATTCAGCTCCACGAGAAGCTAAACCCTTCATTCTGCCTTTTTGCATCTTCCTGAACTTCGTTCTTTTTGGCTGTAACATTTTATTTTGTTCTAATCGTTAAACGATGTTAATAAATCAATTATTTACGAGGACCTCTGTTAGCGCCTGCGCCACCACCTCTGTTTGCACCACCCTGGCCTGGACCACGACCGCCGCCTTGGTTTCCACCACGTCTGTCGTTACCACCGCCACGGTTATCTCTTCCACCACCACGGTTATCTCTTCCACCGAAAGCTGGTTTATCTGATGCGCCTTTTGGACCGTTGTTTGTCGAACCGATGTTTGGAGACAAATCACGTTTTCCATAAACCTCACCTTTACAGATCCACACTTTAACGCCGATTTTACCATAAGTGGTTAAAGCTTCAGCTAAAGCATAGTCAATATCAGCACGGAATGTATGCAAAGGCACTCTTCCTTCTTTGTACTGCTCAGTACGTGCCATCTCAGCACCACCTAAACGACCAGAAGTCATGATTTTGATACCTTCAGCACCCATACGCATGGTTGATGCGATAGAAGATTTCATTGCTCTACGGAATGAGATCCTTGCTTCTAATTGTTTTGCAACACCTTCTGCAACTAATTGTGCATCAAGCTCTGGGCGTTTAATCTCGAAAATGTTAATTTGAATTTCCTTTTTAGTCAATTTCTTTAACTCTTCTTTGATTTTATCAACCTCAGCACCTGCTTTACCGATTACGATACCTGGGCGAGCTGTGTGGATTGTTACCGTGATACGTTTTAACGTACGCTCGATAACCACTTTAGCAACACCACCTTTAGCGATACGAGCAGAAAGGTATTTTCTTATTTTCTCATCTTCAACTAATTTATCGGAGTAGTTGTTGCCACCGAACCAGTTAGAATCCCATCCTTTGATGATACCTAACCTGTTACCTATTGGATTTGCTTTTTGTCCCATTTCCTAAAATTAGTTTTGAGTTTTTTCTGTACTTTTACTATCTACAATCAGCGTAACGTGGTTTGAACGCTTACGAATTCTATATCCACGGCCTTGAGGTGCTGGACGTAAACGTTTAAGTTGACGACCACCATCTACCATAATGGTTTTAACAAATAACTCACTTCCATCAGAAGTTTTGCCATTTTTAGCTTCCCAGTTGTTGATAGCAGATAATAATAATTTCTCAACTCTTATTGCTGCTTCTTTATTGGTAAACTTTAAAACACTTAATGCTTTTTCTACACGTTCACCTCTGATAAGATCTACAACCAAACGCATCTTACGCGGCGAGGTTGGACAATTGTTTAATTTTGCTATTGCTTCCATTGTCTAATTATTTTTTCTTTTCAGCGTGTCCTCTGAATGTTCTGGTTGGAGCAAATTCTCCCAACTTGTGACCAACCATGTTTTCTGTAACATACACAGGGATAAATTTATTACCATTGTGTACTGCAAATGTATGATTAACGAAATCTGGTGAAATCATTGATCTACGAGACCAAGTTTTGATTACAGACTTTTTGCCTGAATCATTCATAGAGTTTACTTTTTTCTCTACGTTATGGTCAATATAAGGTCCTTTTTTTATCGAACGAGCCATTATTTCTTCCTTCTCTCTATGATGTAACGATTAGAATATTTTTTAAGTTCTCTGGTTTTGTAGCCTTTAGCTAAAACGCCATTTCTTGAACGTGGGTGACCACCTGATGATCTACCTTCACCACCACCCATTGGGTGATCGACAGGGTTCATCGCTACCGGTCTAGTTCTCGGACGACGGCCCAACCAACGTTTACGACCAGCTTTACCTAATACTTCATTTGCGTGATCTGAATTAGATACCGCACCGATAGTAGCAAGACAAGTAGTCAAGATTAAACGGGTTTCGCCTGAAGGCATTTTCAAAGTAGCATATTTACCATCGCGGGCAGCTAATTGTGCATAAGCACCTGCACTACGAGCTAATTGTGCTCCTTTTCCAGGGTGAATCTCCACGTTGTGGATGATAGAACCTAATGGAATGTTCGATAATTTTAAAGTGTTACCTACTTCTGGAGCTGCTGTTTCGCCCGATAATAATACCGAACCAACTTGCAAACCTTCTGGAGCAATAATGTAACGCTTCTCGCCATCTGCATAATGTAATAATGCGATGCGGGCAGTACGGTTTGGATCGTATTCAACAGTAGCTACTGTTGCAGGAATATCGAATTTATCGCGTTTGAAGTCGATTAAACGATATGATTTTTTATGACCACCACCCATGTAGCGCATAGTCATTTTACCTGTGTTGTTACGTCCACCAGACTTTTTTGATGATACAACCAATGATTTTTCGGGCTTGGTTGCTGTAATCTCCGTAAAACTAGCACCAACTCTGAAGCGGGTACCTGGAGTAACTGGTTTAAATTTTCTTAAGCCCATAGTTATAATTAATTATTAAATTAAAGAGTTGCGTAATAATCTATTGTTTCGCCGTCTTTTAACGTTACGATTGCTTTTTTGTATTTCGGGCTACGGCCAGAAACAAAACCTGCTTTAGTGTAACGAGATTTCGCTTTTCCATCAACAACCATGGTGTTCACTGCAACGATGGTAACACCGTACAATTTCTCAATAGCCGCTTTGATTTGGATTTTGTTAGCCTTGTGGTTAACAGCGAATGTGAAACGGTTAGATTTTTCAGTTAAAGCTGAAGCTTTTTCGGTTAATATTGGTTTTTTTAAAATTTCCATATTACTTGGCAAATGCCTCCTCCAAAGTTTTAACAGAATCTGCAGTTAACACAAGTACACCAGCGTTTAATACATCATAAGTATTTAAATCTGCTGCCGAGATTACTTTAGTTTTCTGAACGTTTCTGCTTGATAAATAGATATTATTATTTTGTGCAGGTAAAACCAATAAAGTTTTTTGAGTACCTACGTTTAACGCAGCCAATAAACTTGTGTAGTTTTTTGTTTTCGCTGTATCGAAGTTGAAATCTTCTAAAACTACCACGCTGTTATCTTTTGCTTTATAAGCTAAAGCAGATTTACGTGCTAATGATTTTAATTTCTTGTTCAATTTAAAGCTATAATCACGTGGTTGAGGACCGAAAACACGACCACCACCGTTAAATAACGGAGATTTAATGCTACCTGCTCTGGCACCACCTGTACCTTTTTGCTTGTATAGTTTACGAGTTGAACCAGCAATCTCATTACGTTGTTTAGATTTGTGAGTACCTTGACGTTGGTTAGCCAAATACTGTTTTACATCTAAATAAATCGCGTGGTCGTTAGGCTCGATACCAAATACCGATTCAGGAAGTTGCACCTTGGCACCTGTTTCTTTACCTGAAATGTTTAATACTTTAACTTCCATCTGATTACTTGTCTAAGATTACGTAAGAACCTTTAGCTCCTGGAATGGAACCACTAACTACTAATAGGTTTTGCTCAGCATAAACTTTCAAAACTTGTAAGTTTTGAACTTTTACTCTGTCTCCACCTGTTCTTCCTGCCATGCGCATTCCTTTGAATACACGTGAAGGAAATGATGATGCTCCCAATGAACCTGGGGCACGTAAACGGTTATGCTGACCGTGAGTCTGCATACCAACACCGGCAAATCCGTGGCGTTTTACAACACCTTGAAAACCTTTACCTTTTGAGGTACCTACAACATCAACAAAATCGCCTTCTGCGAATGCATCAACAGTTACGACATCACCTAAGTTAAGTGAAGTTGTAAACGAATCGAATTCAACAAGTTTGCGTTTCGGAGTTGTGTTTGCTTTCGCGAAATGGCCTTTTAACGGTTGAGTTGTGTTTTTCTCTTTTTTCTCATCGTAACCCAATTGGATTGATGAATACCCGTCTTTTTCTTCGGTTTTCACTTGTGTAACTACACAAGGCCCAGCCTCGATTACCGTACAAGGAATGTTTCTTCCTTCGGCATCAAAGATACTGGTCATTCCTACTTTTTTTCCAATAATTCCTGACATTTTATCTTTTCTTTTTAACACCCATCGAAGCAGTAGGGCTTCGTTCAAGGTGGTTGTACATCCCCCGAAAGGGACGGCAAAGATAGACAAGAATTATTAATTTTCAAATAGTTAGCCAAATATTTTTTCAAATAAATTGTTGATATGTTGGCTTTTAACTTTTAACCAGATGTTAATGTGCCAAACCACCATTTAAACTGATAGTTATGATGGCAAGGATGATAAATCCGATAAGAACATAGAGATAATCTTTCTCTATCAAAAAGCTAAATATGGCAAAAATGATGCGGGCGATTGGGGTAAAAATGAGCATTAGGATTCCGAACTGAACTATGGCATCACCATGAAAGCTCGATAAGCCTTTAAAAATCTCACCAATAGACGAAAATTTTGAAAGTTCTGGCTTAAAAACTTTATAATCGGTTATTACCCCTTTGTTATGAATAAGAAAAATGACACCACCAATCAGTACGATACTCATCGATATGATTACACCAGCACGCAAAAGCGTTCCTAATACAACCTGGATATCCTTATCATTAATATTTTCGTTTTTCTCTTCGTTCATTTTACAAGCCGCTGATTCCTTTGTAAATCATTTGTAGTGCTAAAAAAGTAACTACAACTGCAAAAACAATTTTTAGTTTGTCGGTGTTAGTTCGCAACAAAACTTTCGATCCAATCGAAGCGCCGGTTAAAACTCCAATACAAACGGGCATTGCAATTCCGGGATCTATCTGACCGCGGTGCAAATAAACAATCGCACTTGCAGCTGCCGTTACCCCCATCATAAAGTTACTCGTGGTTGTAGATACCTTAAAAGGCAAACGCATGATGTTATCCATCGCGATTACTTTTAGCGCACCACTGCCAATACCTAAAAGACCAGAAAGCGTCCCAGCAAAAAGCATCATCGCAAAGCCAGCAGGTACATTTTTAACTGCATAAGCATGATCTACGCCCTTATCAGGATAGCTACTGTTCAGTTTGAAAAATTTTGCCCATTTATCAGTCTTGTCTAAAGTGGTATGATCGATCTTTTTCTTCAACGTCATGATTGCGGAGAAAATTAAGATGCACCCAAAAATGATGGCAATATAATTTGCATTGAGATAAACGGCTACTACAGCGCCAGAAATGGCTCCTATCGTAGTCGCAATTTCAAGAAACATACCGATTCGAATATTTGTAATTCCTTCTTTTACATAAGCTGCCGCAGAACCTGATGAAGTTGCTATTACCGAAACAATTGATGCACCGATGGCATAATGTATATCAACCCCGAGCGCCAGTGTTAATAGCGGAATAATAATTACACCCCCACCCAAGCCTGTTAATGAACCTAATAAACCTGCCAAAAAAGCGCCTAACAAAACGATGATGGTAAATAACAAAACCGACATGCGGGCAAAGATAAGGGACAGTTTTTGGCTAAACGAAGGATTATGGAATAAAATAAAGTCTATATAATATATGGATGATATAAATTGGAACGTGGTAATTAAAATTTAATGGCATATTACAGGTTGTTAGCTACGCTCTACTTTCAAGCTCTCTTTTTTAACGAGCGTGTTAGCAGTACTTGTTTCAACAGTGCAATCTTATAATGACACGGCACTTCTCAGAACCAGGTGCGAGCTGAATATTTAACTCAGGATTTATGATGAAGCTTACTCTCCCTATTAATATCCATATTTTTAAAAGTCTCGATGACTTCGTAAGCAATCTGTCTAACCGTCCCTGGTATTAGATTAATTGTATTTTTGTTTCCATTAGCATCAGTAAGCTTCCAACCTGATGTATCTATCATTATTTGCTCATTCCCGGCTAGCGCTTTTATGATTTTAGCTCTCGTAAATGCAATTGAACTGGAATCAACCAGTATCTTTTTATTACTCCACCAGTTTTCTAACGATACTTTAATCAGACTAGATTGTTCAAGCTTCGGCAGATAATCCCAGCCTGCTCCTTTTCTATGCTCCAGCTTTAGCAAGCCAATAAAGTTGTTTACACTTTTTGATTGATAAGTTTCTGAACTACAGTTAAGCTGAATGTGATTAAGCTTCAATTGAGTAAGTAATGATTTGGATTGTTCGGCATTGTGAAATAGGATCAACACTCGTTTAGCAATTTGAGAAACCACCAGTTTATTTCCCAAATCATATTCCTGGCATAAACTTTCAACATCAGCCAAATGAGTTTGCAATTCGAAAACTGATTCTGATTTTGCCACTACTTCCCTAACCTCCTAATCATTTCTGCACTGAGGTCTCTCCCATCATTCAATCGATTCGCAAAAAATGATTTTGCGGCCTCGAAATGTTCCTTATATCCTTTCAAATCACCATATCCTATTATCGATGCCCATTCATGAACAGCAGTATGAAATTCCAAATCGTCGCCGCGGATAGATTTGTCGTACAACGCGGTGTGGATAGATTCTTCCAACATCTCCTCGTTTTTGAAAAGATATTCTGCTATGCCAAGCCTCAATTTAAAAGGTGGGGTTTGACAAATTAGGTTATCATATGGATTTACGCCCATTTTATACCAGGCGTAAACCATACTTAGCAAACTTAAGTGCGAATTTGGCTTTTGCTTATGATCTGCGTCAGAAAGGCTAAATTCTTTCATGATGTTATCATCAAGGAGCAGAAGCGTTCTGCTTTCATGAAATACAAAATCGCGGGCAGCATAAATTTTCTCCCTAAATTCAACTTCATTTTCACAAATCATCAGCTTATATAATTCCGATTCTGCCTGAGCGTAATATTTTACCTGCTTCTGAGCGTAAGGATTCAATATTGCTAAGCCAGCATAAATATGTGATTTGTAGCTAAAAATTCTGAGCGTGGTCAAGATTTTCACATTATCGATTCCGCCAGCATAAGCTGGGTTATCCCATGGAAAGAAACCTGCATTTTTCCATGCTGAACCCATGCTCTCGAAGCCCATGTGGGTAACGGCTTGTGTATCGGCCACAATACGGTCATGCTCACGATAATCGTCCATTTCGATAATATTCGATTTAAGCGAACGGTAAACGGCTAAAGCTTTAGCATAAACTTCATCGGTAGCCCGATGGCGAACGACCACCAAAGTTTGCCCTTCGGGACTAAAAGCAGGCCCGTGTAAAGAGTGGCAGGTTACAATCTGTGTATCATTTGGAAGGTGTTTCTCAAAAGCTGCAATTTCCGGATGTTTAACAGAGGTTTGTCCGGATACAATTGCGCCAAACTTTGTAGAACGGGCAAACGTAGAAACTACTTCATCAATCTTTTCTGCTTCCACACAGTAAATAATAAAGTCTGATTTGCGGGCCACTTCATGACCATCAATTAATACCTCGATTCCTTTCGGCTCTAATTCATTTTTTAAATCCGAAAACCTTAAAGGCATATCTGCCCCGCATACTTTATAACCTTCGCTTGCAAACGACAGCGCATATAATTTGCCCATATCGCCCAAACCGATAATTCCTATTTGCATGAGGCAAATGTAATCTATCGATAAGTAAATTATAATAAAACGTAGATAAAATTGTTATTTAACAGATAACGAAAACACACAACAATTAAAACCTATAAAGCCATTAGTTAAAAATTATTAACTGGGAAATAGATAAAAATGTAGTTTTACACTCAAACACCTATATTTAAACTATGCAGAAAATTAAACACACCCTATTGTTTTTAGGCGCTATGCTATTTTTAAACATTGCTTTTGGTCAAACTTTGCCAGATACAACAAAAAACACCGATCCATCGCTAAATGGTCAATATCAGTTTATGTTAAAGAAATCTAAGAGTTTATATGGCGCAAGGCTGATTAACCCTTCAAGATTATCTGGAGTGTGGAAAAGTGTAAATGACACTTTGAGGAAAGAACGCAAACAACTGCAAGAGGCAAAACAAGAAATTAAAACCCAGGCACAAACCATTTCTACGTTGAAAGGTGAAGTTTCTGGAAAAGAAAACTCATTGGCAGATGCCACAGCTTCCGTTAATGAAATTAAATTTCTGGGGATATCTTTTAACAAAGGAACCTATAACACCATCGTTTGGGCTATTATTATTATTCTGGGCGCTGGCTTGGCAATAGTAATTTTTCAATCTGGTAAATATAGAAAGGAAGCGACTTACAGAACACAGCTTTACCAGGAAGTTGCAGATGAATTCCAGGCACACAAGGTTAAAGCGAAAGATAAAGAAATGAAGTTGGCACGTGAACTTCAGGACGAAAGAAATAGATGGGATGATTCCCGAGGAAGGTAATTGAGGTAGAGATCAAGGCTGAGCCAACAATCTCAACCTTGATCTTGGTCTTACCAAATTAGGTTTCAGATGGAAATGATATTCCCTTAATATTTCTATATAAATCTACAGCATAAAGATCAGTCATCCCCGAAACAAAGTCTAAAACACTTTGGGTGCGGGAGTAAATATCAGGCAAATCAGTATGGTATTGCTTTGGTATCAGTTTTACCAATTTTTTATAATAGTGCGTGTTGTTATTTATCAAAGCTGGCACAAACTCCTCCAGTAAACCCGCCATAATTTTGTAACCTGCAACTTCTTTTTGAATCACTGAAGAGAAATTGTAAATGCGTTCAATAGAAACTTTCTCAATTTCTTTCCAAGCAGAGCGATATGGTTCTGGTATCAGATCTGTCAGGCTATTATTCAAAGTTCCCTGAAGCAAACTTTCTTGTTCGCGATAAAAAATGTCTGCGCAAATGTTGGTTAATGTATTTATCGCCTTCGCCCTGAGAAGACCAATTTTGGCATCATCATCCTCATAATCATTTTTAAGTCTATCTTCGATAGTTTTTGAATTAGCGAAAGGAAGCAAATAATTTTTCACCTCCTCATATGAAAGAATTTTTAAACGATGTGCGTCTTCCAAATCAATAATGCTATAACAAATATCGTCAGCAGCTTCTACCAGATAAACCAAAGGATGGCGTTTGTAAATTAAATATTCGCCTTCTTCTTTTTCAAGATGAAGTTCGTTGGCAATTTTTTTAAACGTTTCTTCTTCCGACTGGAAAAAACCATACTTTTTCCGGTGCAACAAACCTTTTTGTTTGCCTGCAATAGAAGCACAAGGATATTTTGCAATTGAGGCCAGTGTAGAATAGGTGAGTGCATAGGCATCGTTACCTTTGCCCTTAAGTGGATGGGTAAGAATGCGGATCGCATTCGCATTACCTTCAAAATTAATCAAATCATGCCATTGCGATTCATTCATTTCATTTTGATAAACCTTGCCATCTCCATCAGTAAAATAACGTGAAATCGCAGCTTCTCCAGAATGCCCGAAGGCAGGATTTCCTAAATCGTGAGCGAGGGATGCAGCTGCAACAATATTTCCGACCTCATTTATAAGTGGAACATCTTTAATTAACTGAGGATTTTTTTCCTCCAAAGTATTCAGAAAAATATTCGCCATGGAACGAGCAACGCTTGCTACTTCCAAACTATGCGTTAAACGGTTATGAACAAAAACACTCCCTGGTAATGGAAACACCTGAGTTTTATTTTGCAAACGCCTAAAAGGCGATGAAAATATTAATCTATCGTAATCTCTTTGAAAATCCGATCTTGCTTTATCTCTATCACCCGTCCAGCTTTCCTGGCCAAATCGTTTATTTGAAAGTAAATTTTTCCACTCCATTTTTAAAATTTGGCGCAAGTTACTCAAAAGCAGAAAATCCCATCAATAATAATTTTGAGAAACTTGACTTTAAAACCATTTTTGCTTAAAGCTGTTCTTAATAAAAAATGCAATTATGAAAACGAGTATTTATAATAAGGAAGAGCATATTGAAGGTTATGTTGGCAATGATGATGATAGCACAAAATCAAACCTTCAAAAGGAATACGAAAAAGGAAATGAGGGCAACGAAGTAACCAGTTATGGACAAGAAAGCGATGCAATAGCCGGCAATACGGCTGCTAAGGATGGCTATGATAACAGCGGAACACAGGGAAAGGATTCTTTAAGTGACGACGCTTATAACAGTAAAGATGAGCACCCGACAGTTGAAAGTGCTGCAAGTAAAACTGGAAGTTCTTCGGATGATTTTGATTCACCAAGCAAAAAAGAAATTAACCAAAGAGATGAAGACGATGTTTTAAATACTGGAATTTAAGAGGCTTATTATGAGATTACTAAAATATGTTGTAATTGGGGCGGTGGCCGTTTACGGTTTTAAATATGCCAGCAAAAAAAGAGAAATTGACGGAAAATCACTATTGGATGATTTAAAAGATGGTTTGAATGATGCTTTTTGTCAAGCCAAGGAATACAAAAACAGATTGGAGATGGACTATAATCAAACTACAAAACTTTACTGACACCAATAACTACTTTATACTACAAAATTTGATTTATATCAATTACTTTAGGACTGAAAATTTGCTATAAGTTGGTTTAATTAGCAAATTTGCAAACATATTAGCACTCGCAGCCACATCTTAATCATCCTAAGGCTAAAACTAATTTATTGGGCTATAAAAATAGCTACTCTAAAAAATATCTAGCTGTTGAGTACTATCAGAACTATTCCTCTACCGGAAAAATCATTAACTATAAAGAGGGATTTTAACGAATCCTTCTTTATAAATCTTTCCCACCCAAACCTTTCTCATCAATACTATTTCTACTTCCAATATCTTCACCTTGACTTAGATTCTCGTTCTTTAGATTGTCTATTGTATTGGATTCATTTTCTGTATTAGAAATATGATCTTTACTAGGCGTGTTTTTACGCTTAAACTCAGAGTCGCTAATGGTATGTCCATAAGTTGCCTCTCCATTATCCCATTCTATATTACGATCAGTATTTTCATTTTCATCATTTCTGTTATTATCAAGCTCCTTATTCATCACACCTAAATATTTAATCCGTTAATATGAATAACACCTAGATGGTTAATAAGGTTTAAACAATTTGCAAATACGTTAGATTACCTAATCTCACTAGCTAAAGTTTAGCGGAAAATTTTTCAGGTTTAATTGACTACACTATTTCAAGAAAAAATTTGCATAACCGTTCTGTTGTGATAAAGGTAGTTAACAATCGTCAGCGCCTCCACAAAAAAGGCATATAAATACAGCGCTTTTAAGTATTTAAACAGAGATCATTGACACTTGAATATATCGATGTTTAATTGACTACCCAACAACCTCAAATTTGAAATTCCGAATAAAGGTAATAATAGCCGATAACCACCCCATTATTAGAAACGGTATCAAATCGTTAGTTGAAACTCAAGATAATATCGAAGTCATTGCTGAAGCTTCAAAGGGCTTCGAGGTAATCGATTTTTTTGGAGAAAGGTAATCTTCCAGATATACTTATAACAGATATTGAAATGCCAGACCTGGATGGAATTGAATTGACCAAATTTATCAAAACTAACTATCCACAAATTAAAGTTTTAATATTAACATCTGTTGACCAAGAAAAATTAATTACTAAATGCTTTGATGCTGGTGCCGATGGTTATTTATTAAAAAATGTAACCAGATCAGAAATCGTATTCGCAGTTGAACAACTTAACGCAGGTTACAAATACCTTAGCACTTCAATTGGGATGAAATTTCTGGATCCAATTCAGAAAAAATATTCGGTGGAAGCAGGGAGCATGAAACGGAGTGTTCAGTTTTCGAAACGAGAATTGACAATACTAAATCTCATTGCCGAAGGCTTTACCAATACTGAAATTGCCGATAAACTATTTACCAGTAAAAGAACAATAGAGGGGAATCGACAAAATTTGCTACATAAAACAGGCAAAAAAAATACTGCCGAATTAATCGGTTTTGCAATTAGAAATGCATTATTGATTAGCTTTCAATCCACTCCCTTACTTTGGTCTGATTTAGTAGGAACATCTGTATCCTTTATACTTGATCCATTCTCATCTCTATGTTTAGGTGGACTGTCCATTCTGCTCTCTTCCAATTCTGAAAAATCGCTTCCTTTCTGATTTCCAACTTCCCCATGCGAAGATGGTTTTTCCTTTAATTCTTCTTCAGGATTGGCGAAATCCTGACCTTCGATAGGAAGATTTTCTTCCTTTTCAGTGGGTTTATTCATATCATTTAAACGAATAAAAACCTAATTTGTTTAACGGCTAGTTTAAACCTATTTGCCGCCAGAGAATCCGTGATTTATTACGGTAAGCTTCTCTTAAATGCTTATTGAACATCCCATAATGGCAACCAAAAACATCCAGGTCAGAAACTGCTATTCCATACGCCTCACAAAAAATAGGGCAAAAAAAAAACCTGACTTTCATCAGGATTTTTAATCTTTTTAAAATCAATTAAACTTTGATTTCAACTTCAACACCGCTAGGTAATTCAAGTTTCATTAAAGCATCAACTGTTTTAGAGTTAGAGCTATAAATATCTAATAAGCGTTTGTAAGCGCATAATTGAAATTGCTCTCTGGCTTTTTTGTTAACGTGTGGAGAACGTAAAACAGTAAAGATTTTTTTCTCTGTAGGAAGTGGAATTGGACCACTTACAACTGCACCCGTAGGTTTAACAGTTTTTACGATTTTCTCAGCAGATTTATCTACCAAGTTGTAATCGTAAGATTTTAATTTAATTCTGATTCTTTGGCTCATCTTATTTTTAATTATGATTTCCTGTTAGAGCTATTAACAACAGAAATCGGATTTATTTTTGAGATTTGAGAAATGAGATATAAGACGTGAGACAAATCTCAATACTCATATCTCAATGCTCACATCTAATATTAGTCTTCAGATTTTACTCTTCCTTTTGATTTAGCAATTACTTCATCTTGTACGTTTTTAGGCGCTGCTTCATAATGATCAAATTCCATTGTAGAAGTTGCACGACCTGAAGTGATAGTACGTAACTGCGTTACATAACCAAACATTTCAGAAAGAGGCACAGTTGCTTTAATTACTTGGGCACCGTTACGTGTATCCATACCTAATAACTGACCACGACGACGGTTCATATCACCGATTACATCACCCATGTTTTCTTCAGGGGTTAAGATTTCGATTTTCATGATTGGCTCCATCAAAGTTGGTTTACATTTAGGTAAAGCTTCACGATATGCCATTTTAGCTGCAAGCTCAAATGATAAAGCATCTGAATCGACTGCGTGGAATGAACCATCAATCAAACGTACTTTCATATCAGGAAGTGGATAACCCGCTAACACACCGTTAACCATCGCTGCGGCGAAACCTTTTTCTACTGAAGGAATAAACTCACGTGGAATTGAACCACCTGTAATTTCGTTTACGAATTGTAAACCACCTTTTTCAAAATCAGCATCGATTGGCGAGATAACAACTTGGATATCGGCAAATTTACCGCGACCACCAGATTGTTTCTTATAAGTTTCACGGTGTTGAGTAGTACCGAAAATAGCTTCTTTGTAAGCTACCTGTGGTGCACCTTGGTTAACTTCAACTTTAAATTCGCGTTTTAAACGGTCAATTAAAATATCTAAGTGTAACTCACCCATACCAGAGATAACCGTTTGACCAGTTTCTTGATCAGTTTGAACTCTAAAAGTAGGATCTTCTTCAGCCAATTTAGCTAAGCCCATACCCAATTTATCAACGTCAGCTTGAGTTTTAGGCTCAATAGCTAAGCCGATAACTGGCTCAGGGAAATCCATAGATTCTAAAACGATTGGGTGTTTCTCATCACATAGTGTATCACCAGTTTTGATATCTTTAAATCCAACTACAGCAGCAATATCACCAGCAGCCACGTTTGGCACTGGGTTTTGCTTGTTAGCATGCATTTGGAAGATACGAGAAATACGCTCTTTACTTTCAGAACGAGCATTGTATATGTAAGAACCAGCTTCTAAGTTACCCGAGTAAACACGGATAAAACATAAACGGCCTACAAATGGGTCAGTTGCAATTTTAAATGCTAAAGCTGCAAATGGCTCAGTAATGCTTGGTTTTAATAAAACTTCTTCGTTAGTATCTGGGTTAGTACCAATTACACCTTCGCTATCCATAGGTGAAGGCAATAATTCCATCACATAATCAAGCATAGTTTGTACACCTTTGTTTTTAAAAGATGAACCACAAACCATAGGAACAATTTTAGCATCTAAAACAGCCGCACGTAAAGCATCTAAAATTTCACGCTCAGTAATCGAGTTAGGATCTTCGAAGAATTTCTCCATCAAAGTCTCATCATAATCAGCTACTGATTCTAGTAATTTTTCTCTCCATTCAGCAACCTCATCTAACATATCATCAGGAATTGGTACTTCAGTAAAGGTCATACCTTTATCATGCTCATTCCAAACAATACCACGGTTGTTAATTAAATCAACCACACCTTTAAATGCATCTTCAGAACCGATAGGTAATTGCAATGGAACTGCATTACTACCTAACATATCTTTAACCTGCTTAACAACTTTTAAGAAGTCAGCTCCAGAACGGTCCATTTTGTTAACGAAACCAATACGAGGAACCGCATAGTTGTTGGCTAAACGCCAGTTGGTTTCTGATTGAGGCTCAACACCATCAACTGCAGAAAACAAGAATACCAAACCATCTAATACACGTAACGAACGGTTTACCTCTACGGTAAAATCCACGTGACCTGGTGTATCAATAACGTTTACATGATATTTTTGACCTCTGTAATTCCAATCAACAGTAGTTGCAGCAGAAGTAATGGTAATACCACGCTCTTGCTCTTGTGCCATCCAGTCCATTGTTGCAGCACCTTCGTGCACCTCACCAATTTTATGACTCACACCAGCATAATAAAGGATACGCTCTGTTGTTGTAGTTTTACCTGCATCAATGTGAGCTGCAATTCCAATATTTCTTGTAAATTTTAAATCTCTTGCCATCTTATGTTTTTGATTTATCTGATTTTAAATGATTACACCGATTATGTAAAAACAAATCGGTGTAATTTATCTAATCAGTATAATCTTCTAATTAAATCTGTGTAATCTTACTAATCTGTTAATCCTAATTACTAGAATCTGAAGTGAGAGAACGCTTTGTTAGCCTCAGCCATTTTGTGCGTATCTTCTTTCTTCTTAACAGCAGCACCTTCACCTTTAGCAGCAGCTACCATTTCACCAGCTAATTTCTCTTTCATGGTTTTTTCGCCACGTCTACGAGCGTATGAAATTAACCATTTCATACCTAAAGCTGTTTTACGTTCTGGTCTAACCTCAGTTGGAACCTGGAAGTTAGCACCACCAACACGACGAGATTTAACCTCTACAGCTGGCATAATGTTAGTTAAAGCACGTTTGAAGATCTCTAAACCGTTTTCGCCTGCTTTTTTCTCAGCAATTTCAACAGCATCGTAAAAAATAGAGTAGGCGATAGATTTTTTTCCATCGTACATCATATTGTTTACAAAACGAGTTACTTGAACATCGTTAAATTTTGGATCAGGAAGAATAATTCTCTTTTTTGGTTTTGACTTTCTCATTTCTTATTTCCTCCCGATTATTTTTTCTTTCCTTTAGCAGGAGCTGCAGCAGCTTGACCTGGTTTAGGACGTTTAGTACCATATTTCGAACGACGTTGGTTACGACCAGCAACGCCTGATGTATCTAATGCACCACGGATGATGTGGTAACGTACACCTGGTAAATCTTTCACACGACCACCACGAATCAAAACGATTGAGTGTTCTTGTAAGTTGTGACCTTCCCCAGGAATGTATGCATTCACCTCTTTACCGTTCGTTAAACGAACACGGGCTACTTTACGCATTGCTGAGTTTGGTTTTTTAGGGGTAGTGGTGTACACACGTGTACATACACCTCTTCGCTGTGGACAGCTGTCCAACGCTGGAGACTTACTCTTGAACTCCAGTGCTACTCTACCTTTTCTAACTAATTGTTGAATAGTTGGCATTGTGCTTTTTTAATTTTTTATTTAATTATTTACCGCTCCCCCGGCATCCTCGCAGATAGCCCATAAAACGGACTGCAAAAGTAGAACAATTCTTTTTATAAATCAAGGGGTTAGCGCAAAAAATTTAGCGGGTTGAGTTTTTAGTTTTGAGTTGAAGATTAAGGAGTTGCGAATTTAAGCGGAAACCAAATTTACCTGTCCACAGCGGTAACATCAATTTCTATCTGCATCCCATCTAATGCTAGTCTCGAAACTGGTATTAGAGTATTCACCGGAAACTTCAAATCAGGCCAAATTTTTTGAGACACAGCAATCAATACTTCATGCTTACTTGAATCATAGTCAACCACAAGTGTGGTCAACTTTACAACATCACTCCACAGCAATCCTTCACTTTTAAGTGCGATCTCGATATTATCAAACACAATATCTACCTGTACCTTAAAATCATCACTTAAAACACCATCCATATTGCTACCACCTTGCCCTGCTATAAATACCATTTTACTATTGGAGTTAACGGTTGCCATATGAGAGTACCCATGAGGTTTTGGATCGTATAATCCTTCAGGATTTTTTATTTCGAAATTCTCGTTTTTCATCTGCTATAATTAAAGGTGGAAGATAAACAGACTGGATTCCCTAATCGTCAGCGAAACGTAATAGCTGATTTGATGTAACAACGAATGTAAGACAGTTAACGTAGCACGAGGGATGAAAATTAATTCACCGTACTTCTCGGATCGAATTAAAACGAATGTCTTCTATCCTACAGTTTGTGCTCTAATTTTATGATTTCTAGTGGAGACGGTAGTAAAATTTTATTTTGAGATTCTTCACAATGCTCAATTGATAGTGTAAGCAATTCAAGTTCATGACCTTGCTTAGAGTCTAGCACAATATCATTTCCTACTAACGAATAGGCCTTTCTAAAGCTAACTCATACTCTTCCTGTATTTTAACTATTTTTAACATAGCTTATTTCCCTCTCATATTGAGTTTCTTTTAATTACAATCCTTAAAACCATCTTTTAGAACTTTCAATTTAGCGGCTGCAGCCTCCAATTCTTTTGGTGGTTTGCCATAATCATAAGTGATTTTATGAGTTTTCCCATCTGCTGTTACCGAAATCCATTCCGCTCCGCCATCGGCACAATCTGGGCAACCAATCACTTCAGGCAAATTAGCAATCTGGCTCCCATTTAATAAATCTTTAATTGAATTCACTTCTTCATCAGAAATGTTTTTGGAACAAGTTTTTGTATCAGGTGTTTGTCCATGTTTGCTTTTTGTAAAAGTAAGTTTAGCATCACTAATTGAAATACTTTGAACACAATATCCACCGCACATTCCAAAAGAAGTACCATAACTAATACTATTTAAATTTTTGATTTTGCCCTTCTTACAGGTTGCGAAAAGTAAAACAATCAAAACACTCACCATAAATATTAGATTCGCTTTCATACGCAAATTGGATTATATTTAAAGATAAGATTTATCCTTAATAAAAAATCGCAAAAACTTAGGTAGTCTTGCGGATTAAATCTTTCATTATTTCCTAATTCACCGTACTTCTCGGATTACTTTTCTCACTCTTAACGCCAACCTTTGTAATCTTATAATTCAACGAAACATAAAAATATCTGGTGATTGAATTAAAACGAATGTCTTCTATCCTACTGCCATTTACAGTTCTGTCGATATTGGTATTTTGATTTAAAATATCAAATCCTTTTAAGCTTAGTGTTATTCTACGCTGCATAAAATACTGATCTAAACCAGCATTAAGTAGAAATACATTGTTGTTAAAGCCATCGGCTCTACCGGCAGCCCCATTGTGGTTTAATTCTGTATTGATTCTCGTATTTTTAATAAACTCATAGCTTAAGCTAACACTATTTGAGAAATTAAAATATTTATTATCCAGCGCACTTGGCTGCGAATTATTTACCTTGCTATATTGTACTCCAATATAAATTCCGGCGTTTAATTTGTCATCAATATCATAACTAAAGTTTGCATTCGGTCCAAAATTATATCGATTGGTGATATTTTTCTCCTGGTTAATAAATGAAGTGTTGTGCGAAAGTGACAGATTGACTCCATACCCCATTCTTAATCCCTTTAACTTGGTTGGCTGCCCAAAATAAGTGCCGGTATTGATGTAATAGTTACCATCTACATTAACGGGCTGAACATATTGTACACCATCTACATAATTGATGCTGTTCCCAACATCATCCAGGGCATAATTCACTAAGAAGTAACCGTTCCAGTATTTATTATTGTCGGCACTGAACGTATTAAAATTAACTGACATGCGATGACTTTTCCTAGCCTCCAACTCTGGATTACCTATCCTTTGATAAAGAGGATTGCTGTTATTTTGAACAGGCTGCAAATCATTTACAGAAGGAAGATTCACGTTGGCGTTATAATTCAACTGCAACGTGTGCTTATTCTTATTCCTGAAATTGATATTTAACCTTGGCAGAATATTATAATACTTCTTATCAATGTTATTGGTGTTGATACCAGCACTGCTAAAAGTTGAAGCATCCAACCCTGTTTCCTGAAATCCTAAACCAAAATTATACGTCCATTCTGTACGGTTATAAATGAGCCCTAGCCTGGCGGTTTGTGTCCATGTTTTGTTCTCGAGTGTATTCGAAAAGTCAGGGACAACAGCATCATAAGTGTTATTTAATGGATTGTAACTTAAGGTTAACTGCTGCGCATCTACTTTACCCTCGTTACGGATATAAGCTATATTGCTATTCAATTTCTTGTCTACAATCGGGCGAATGTAATTCACAGCAACACTATAGTTTTGAGATTTATTTTCCTGCTCTGCCTGCTGGTTTAAATCTGTTACATCAACAACCCCAGATCTATAATTGTTTATTAGCGATTTATTTAACCAATTGGAGTTGAAAGTATTTTGCGAACCATTCAAACCAATAATAATCGATCCTTTCTTTAATCGCCTTGTGGCAGAAAGCTCTCCAAAAAAAGCAGGGGTAGAATTTCTTTGATCCAGAAGCTGACTACCTTCATTAATTTTTCCGGTAAGATCAAATGCAGAATTGAAATTCCTATTATTGATATTGGTGGTGTAATTAAGAATTGCATTTGAGCGAAAAGTTAGATCGGTAAGCGAATCGGGATGGTATTCCACTTTGAAATTGAATCGATGCGCTTGGTTATCAGAATTGCGGTTTGAAACTTCGTCAGTTCTAAGTACATCATCTTGATTAATATCCTGAACAATCGAAAACCGATTACCTAAACCTTTGCTGAAATATGTGAAGTAGCTACTGCTTAAAGTCAATTTATCCTTTGCACCCCAGCTATTGCTAAAATTTAGTCCGCCACTGTGCGTAGTTACTTCGCCAATGGCACTATTATCAAAAACGCCTGAACCGCCAATGGTTGTTCGTCCGTTATTTACATTGATGGAAAATCCGCCACCTCCGGGAGGGGCAAAAAGGTTACCAATGTTTCCACTGGTAAAACTATTTAAATCTTCGTATTGAAAACTGGCATTACTGACATTATTGCTCATCCCTAAAATGGCAAACTGCATTTTTTTGGTGAAGTGGTTGGCGCTTAAATAACCGCTATAGCGATCGGTAGTGCCCCCAGATAAATTGGCATTACCAAACCAACCATTCTTTTTATCCTCTTTAATGGTTAGGTTGAGCACCTTTTCTCGTTGTCCATCATCAATTCCCGTGGCTTTTGCCTCCAAGGTTTTGGCATCTATTAACTGAACTTTTGCTATCACATCAGCAGGTAAATTTTTGGTGGCCGTTTTTGGGTCGGTACCAAAAAAATCTTTTCCATCAACGGTCAATCGAGTTACTTTTTGCCCTTGCACTAAAATGCTACCATCTTTATCAATGGTTACGCCAGGGAGTTTCTTTAACAAATCTTCAACTGCAGCGTTGGGTTGCGTTTTGTAAGCATCGGCATTAAACTCAACGGTATCTATTTTTACTGTTGCCGTAGCATATTTGCCTGCCACCGAAACATCTTTTAAAGCTATCGCATCCTCTTTTATTTTCAATACCCCTAAATCAATATTCTTTCCTGAAAAAGTGATGGTTTTTAAAATTGGATTATAGCCCATTGCGGATATTTTCAAGGTATAATCCCCCTTAGCAATATCTTTAAAAAAGAATTCCCCTGCTTTATTGCTAACCACACCAACTTTTTTATTTGAATCAATTTTGCTTGACAAAATAACACCTACATATTCAATTGGTAAGCTTGTTTTACTATCAACGATTTTTCCGGTGATGAAAGCATTCTCCTGTGCGAAGACTTTCGTAGATAAAAGGAATAGAAAAATCAATAAATAAGGTTTCATATCTGAATTTGTTTTTTGTTTGGTATTGAGAAGTTAAGCTCAATGTTCAGATATAAGACGCAAGAAAAATTAAAGTGTGACAGTCGACGATTTATTTTTAATAAAAAACAGTTAAAAGGTTAGCCTAACATCAACCTATTTACTGAGCAATTTGATATTGGTAGCTTTGAACCTATTCTTTATAATTTTACCAGAAACTTGTGCTTTGCTTACAGCGTTACAGAAACCGTGTTCGCCATGCGCATCGCCAAAATCATCGATGCCTTTTCCATCAACAAAATAAGACTTGCCATTTATTCTAATGGCTAGTTCACAATCTTTACCTTTCATTTTAAACTGGCACTCGCCACAAGCAATTTCTACGACTTGGTTAGTGATCAATTGATTTGATGCCTGTTTTTTAGAGCTAGTTTGGGCTTTTAAACCGAAACTGAATAGTGTAAAAAGAAAAAGGATAGCTACATTTTTCATTATGTCTATTTTTTCCAAATCTAGCTTTTGTTAGCAAAAGAATCACAAATCTATGTAAAATAAACCTGGTAGCAGCGAACACGGATCCCTATATTTCATCGGGAGGAGTAAAGCGTCAGCCTGCCGGAGGTGGGAATAAAAGAACTAATATTTCCCAAGAAGTACCGCAGTAGCGTTTTCGAAATATTTTTTGACACGGAAAAACAGAAAACACAGAAGTTTAAATCTTTCGCAAAGCTCAGGATGACATCCTAAAAAACAAAAAAGGGATATGCAAATTGCACATCCCTCTTAGCAGCTCATTAATGAGACTGCCTCGTTCCTCGCAATGACGAGGAGTGATTAATAACGATATTCGTCTGATTTGAATGGGCCTTCAACCGGAACGCCAATATAATCAGCCTGGTGTTGATCTAAAACATCTAATTCTACACCGATTTTTTCTAAGTGTAAACGAGCAACTTTCTCATCTAAATACTTAGGTAAAACGTAAACTTTGTTTTCGTATTTATCTGTGTTCGTCCAAAGCTCTAATTGTGCTAAAGTTTGGTTGGTAAATGAGTTACTCATTACGAAACTTGGGTGACCAGTTGCGCAACCTAAGTTCACCAAACGACCTTCGGCCAATAAGATGATATCTTTACCTTCGATAGTATATTTATCTACCTGAGGTTTGATTTCAACTTTACTTGAACCATATTTTTCGTTTAACCAGGCAACATCAATTTCGTTATCGAAGTGACCGATATTACAGACGATGGCTTTATCTTTCATGGTTAAGAAATGCTCGCCACGAACAATATCACGGTTACCAGTAGTAGTTACAATAATATCTGCTTCTTTAACGGCAGTAGCGAATTTTTTAACTTCGTAACCTTCCATTGCAGCTTGCAGAGCACAAATCGGGTCAATTTCAGTTACAATTACACGTACACCCTGTGAACTTAAAGATTCTGCAGAACCTTTACCCACATCGCCATAACCGCAAACAACAGCTACTTTACCAGCCATCATTACGTCAGTTGCACGACGAATTGCATCAACTAATGATTCGCGACATCCGTATTTGTTATCGAATTTTGATTTAGTTACAGAATCGTTGACGTTAATTGCAGGTAAGTGCAATGTTCCGTTTTTCATTCTTTCGTATAAACGGTGAACACCAGTGGTGGTTTCTTCTGATAAACCTTTAATGCCAGCAATTAATTCTGGGTATTTATCAAAAACCATATTGGTTAAATCGCCACCATCATCTAAAATCATGTTTAGTGGTTGTTGCTCCGGACCAAAGTGTAAAGTTTGCTCAATACACCAGTCGAATTCTTCTTCGTTTAAACCTTTCCAGGCATAAACCTGAATACCAGCAGCGGCAATTGCAGCAGCAGCATGATCTTGTGTTGAGAAAATATTGCAAGATGACCAGGTAACTTCAGCACCTAAAGCCACTAACGTTTCAATTAGAACAGCCGTTTGAATCGTCATATGCAGACAGCCTGCAATACGAGCACCTTTTAACGGTTGCGTTGGGCCGAATTCTTTACGTAAACTCATTAAACCTGGCATTTCTGCTTCGGCTAATTCGATTTCTTTACGGCCCCATTCTGCCAGTGAAATGTCCTTAACTTTGTAAGGGATATAAGTTGTCTCTACTGATGACATATTTTATTTGTTTTAAATGTGGAACAAAGTTACGGCATAGCTTTGTGAAAGCCAAATAATTAAAAGAGCAAGGTGGTTTATAGAATGTAAAATAAAGGAGCGTTTCTAGAAAGATTTTGGAAAGTAAACTCAGCTTATTTTCGGCTACTTCAATCCCGCCATACACTGTAGCTCCGATAAAAAAATAGGAGGCTGCCGTTTCTGCCGGGTTTAAATTACCAACACCTGTATCACTTTTGTAAAACTGCACAATGTAAAACAAACCTTTGATTTTCAGTTTATTATTTCTTAAATTGATTCAACCAAATAAATCAATTTATGAAAACAGTAAAACACCTTCTCGATACTAAACAAGCAAGAGTGATATCAGTACCTGAGAATATTTCAGTATTAGATGCGCTCAAAATAATGACAGAGAAAAACATAAGTGCCATGCTGGTGATGGAAAACGAAAAACTTACAGGTATTTTTACAGAACGCGACTATGCCCGAAAGATCATCCTTCAGGGTAAATCTTCAAAGGACACCCTGATCAAAGAAGTAATGACTGCTGATCCCATCACCATTAATACCAGTGATTCCATTGACCATTGTATGCAACTCATGACCGAAGAGCACATTCGCCACTTACCTATTGTTGTAAACAGCGAAGTAAAAGGAATGATGTCAATCGGCGATGTGGTAAAATTCATAATTGCCGACCAAAAGCAAACGATATCGCAGTTGGAAAGTTATATTAGTGGGTAAATAGAAAATGAAACGTTGAAGTTGAAAAGTTTAAAGTTGAAAGCTTGGAGCATAACCTTAAAGCCTATCATTCCAACCAGCAAAATATAGCATTTTTGCTTTGCTTCGCTCAGAATGATAGGTTTAATCTTAAACTTTCATGCCAGACTATTTCCACCTCCATTCGCCAGCAATGGTAAGTGGCTCCTTTAAGTTTTGCGATTCTAGAAACGTTTTTAATTCTTCTTCGTTTTGTACGCCCACTGGAATTTTGGGCGTATTAGCTAAAGCATAAGTTAGCATAGCGCTATAACGAACGGTGTTTTTTAGTTCTTGCTCATCAACTAGTTTAAAAGAGTCTCCATCAGAATGATAAAAAGGTCCGGAGTTATTTGGCAACTTTCCGCCAAAGCCACCGCCTGTCGGAATTCCTTCTAACATAAATGGTTGGTGATCGCTATGCAAGCCGGCGCCCGCGTTGAACAGATTTTTGAAGCCGGAGTCAATTTTTACAATATTAGTACCCCAAGTCGTAAATAAATCTTTCATCTCAGCACGAGAGGTCGAAAATCCTTTGGGATCATTGGTCATGTCGTAATTCAGCATGAACTTAACCTGATTTAAGTTTTTATCTTTTTTCGCCTGATCGATATAGGCTTTGGAACCTAGTAACCCTTGCTCCTCGCCCATAAACAGCACAAATTCTACTGTTCGTTTCGTTTTTAAGTTTAACTTTTTAAAGGTACGGGCCATATCCATGATGGCAAACGAGCCGATCCCGTTATCAATGGCTCCAGTAGCTAAATCCCAGCTATCTAAATGCCCACCAATAACGATTTTATCTTTCGGCATTTCGGTTCCTTTGAAAGTAGCGATCACATTTCTTGCCTTAATTAAACCTGAAAAATTCGTCATGCCAATATGCGCCATTTGCGTTTGGCTTTTTAGTTTTTCTTTTAGCGCCATCCCATCTTCCAAACCAATGCAAACCGCAGGAATTGGAATAAGTTTACCCGTAACAGATGCTGTGCCCGTTAACAAAACACCATCTTTTACGGTATTAATAATGATCACCCCAATGGCACCATATTTAGTAGCAATGGCAGTTTTTTCTGAACGATGCAATGATTTTGTTCCGGCTGGAGAACCTGGCAAAACACCAAGATAAATCAAGGCGATTTTCCCTTTAAATTTTGAAGGATTGTTTTGATAATCCACCTCCAACCCATTTCCGGCATCAACAATTTCTGCAGTTGTATTTGCACTAACAGGAGAATGTGCTAAAGTAACGGCCTTAACTTTCGCTAAACTATTCTTGTCCGCACCAATTTCTACATCAATTGTTTTCCTTGCCCAACTCTCCACTTCAAAAGGTTGGAACTTTACTTCGCAACCGTAAGATTTTAATAAGCCGTATGCATATTGCTCTGCCTTTGCTCCATTAGCTGAGCCCGTTAAACGGTGCCCGATATTTTCAGTTTCGTACTTAAGTGTTTGATATGCTTTGGAATTTTGTTGAACTTCGGTATTGATTTTAGCGAAAACGCCGCCGAATTGATCTTGAGCATTTGCTAACAAAGCACTACAAAGAAGTGCAGCTGATAAAAGGTATTTCATGAATATGATTTGCTGATTGATGGGTTGAAAGTACAAATTTTACGGTTAGCTATTAAGCTGTAACGTTTATTTTGCTTTTGGATTAATGTATTCTCTTGAAATTCTGCGAAAATCAGCGTGATCTGCGGGAGACCTTAGTGCAAATAGATATTACTGGTTTTAGCGAATAATATTTCCCGCAGATTTAATAGGATTTTCGCAGATTAAAAACGGTTACACAATTATCCTTTCGATTTTCAAGGATACTTAACGTAACCTTAAGGAGAACTGAATTATATAAACTGATTGAAATGGCAGCCCCCAATTTTCTCGGGGCTATAAATAAAAAGCAGGACTAAGTTTCAAATGAAATACCGCCTTTGCTTTCCCAAACCTCTATAATCGTACAAGAAAATTTAGCTTCAGAGCAATGAGCTTTAAATAGCTCTCGCATTCTTGATTTGAATAAGCTGTACCATAAAAGAAATGTAAGGAGATATAAGATTTAGCGCTGGGAAAACTATTGATGGGCTGCTTTCTTCTTCGGGAAAACCAATGATGCCACAATACTGATCACCAGAATACTCAAAATCACAATTAATGAATGTTGCGTGGTGAAACCCAATTTCTCTAAATAAACGTGGCCTAACATTTTTACACCAATAAATGCCAATAAAACAGCCAAACCTGCTTTTAAATAATGGAATTTATGGATAATGTTAACCAGTAAGAAAAACATTGACCGCAAACCCATAATGGCAAAAATATTAGAGAAAAACACAATATAAGGGTCTTTAGTCACCGCGAAAATTGCTGGAATAGAATCGACAGCAAATAATAAATCGGTAAATTCTACTATGAGTAAGACCAAAAATAATGGCGTAACGAATCTTTTATGGTTAATGGTGACGAAAAAGTTCTTGCCCTCGTATTTTGGATGGATAGAGAATATTTTCGATGCCCATTTCACCACCGGATGATTTTCTGGATCTATCTTTTCTTCTCCTTTGCTGAAGAACATTTTTATACCGGTAAAAACTAGAAACGCACCAAACAGATACAAGATCCATGCAAACTTTGCAATAAGCGCTGCACCAACAAAAATAAAGATAAAACGCATGATGATAGCGCCCAGGATACCCCAAAATAAAACGCGATGATAATACTTCTCTTCCACCGCAAATGCAGAAAATATCAATACAATAACAAAGATATTATCAACAGATAAGGCATACTCAATTACATAACCAGTTAAAAATTCCAATCCTAAATTTTGCCTGTACGTAGAGAGACTGGCCTGGAAATCATTAGCATTTAAGGTAATATGGTGTTGATGCTTGGTTACAATTTCTTGTAAATGGGCAAAATCCCTTATTCCATGCAGCTGATGACCTTCGGTAAGTAGAAGAAAGTAGAAACCGATGGCTAAACCAACCATGATAACACTCATGATACCTGCCTGTTTCAGACTGATTACATGTTCCTTTTTACTAAAAAGACCCAAATCTAAGGCCAGTACCAGCACAATAAATAAAAGGAAACCTAAACTGAAGAGTAATTCGCTGCTCATTATTTTTTACGTTCGGTAGTGTAAAGTACTAATTGTTCTAAGCCAGTTCTGGCTTCTCCTGCATCAAATTGATGCAAAATATCAAATGCAGCATTCTGGTATTCCAGCATTCTTTGGTTGGCATAATAAACACCTTGTTGTGCATTAACAAAATCGATAATCTGTTGAATCTTTAACGGATCATCCTGATGGTTTTTTACCAGATTGATTATCCGCTTTCTACCTGCTTTGTCAGCCTTATTTAACGCGTATATTAATGGCAAAGTCACTTTTTTTTCTTTAATATCAATTCCTAAAGGCTTGCCTACGTCATCAGTACCAAAATCAAAAGTGTCATCTTTAATTTGAAAAGCAATTCCAACTTTTTCGCCAAATAGGCGCATCTTTTCAATTATCTCATCACTTGCACCAGCAGAAGCTGCTCCTGCAGCACAACACGATGCAATTAAAGAAGCTGTTTTCTGCCTGATTACATCAAAATACAACTCTTCCGAAATATCCATTTTACGCACTTTTTCTACCTGCAACAATTCACCCTCGCTCATTTGCTTTACTGCCTCTGATACAATTTGTAACAATCTGTGTTCGTTATTGTTTACAGAAAGTAGCAAACCTTTGGCCAGCAAATAATCACCTACCAAAACCGCAATTTTATTTTTCCATAAGGCGTTAATAGAGAAAAAACCCCGGCGCTCGTAAGCATTGTCAACCACATCATCATGCACCAGTGTTGCCGTGTGTAAAAGTTCCACCAGAGCAGCACCACGGTGGGTAGATTCTGTAATTCCGCCGCACAGTTTCGCTGCAAAAAACACGAACATCGGTCGCATTTGTTTGCCCTTTTGCTTTACAATATAATGGGTAATCCTATCTAGCAATGGAGCATCGCTGTGCATAGAATCTTTAAAGGTTTTTTCAAACGCTTTAATATCGGCTGCTATAGGTTTTTTTATCTGATCGATTCCCGGCATTAAGTCGAAAAATTTTGATTGCAAACTTAAGCTAATTTCCCATAAAAAGTGAATCAATAACGTTAATATTAAGGATTTGAAAAGCATCGAAAGTGCCATAAACTGCTCCAGTCCTGCGCTCCACTTTACTTCTCCCAATGAAGAGTTGGGATTCGTGTTCGCTCCGATCAGGTTTAACAACATCAGTCTGTACAATAAATTCCCTCGAAAGGCAAACCATTTTTTAATATATTCTTTGTTATTTCGGCTAAACCGCTACATTTAATCCAGTAATTTGTTAGAATGAAAAGGCGTTACAAAGTTCTATTCGGGGTTTCAGCACTGTTGGCGATCAGCTATTTGCTTGGCCCAAAGCCAAAAAAACCATTGTATACCGCAGCGTTAATACAAGTTCCGGAATTGAATGAGCTGGAGGGCTATGTTCAAAATATTGAGCAACTCAATAAAATTAAGCCGGGCAATGAAGCAGAAATTGTTTGGGCTAATGGCGCACACCAGCAAACCGAATATGCTGTAGTTTATCTACATGGATTTTCTGCATCAAAAACTGAAGGAAACCCGGTTCACTTGAATTTAGCAAAGGCGATTGGCGCCAACTTATACCTATCACGATTAGCCGATCACGGTATTGATACCATTGCACCTATGCAAAATTTTACTGCTAACCGATTGTGGGAAAGTAGTAAATTAGCCTATGCCATCGGCAAGAAACTGGGTAAAAAGGTAATTCTTATTGGCACTTCTACGGGTGGTACAGTTGCGTTAAAATTAGCGGCAACCTACCCAGAGATTAATAGTTTAATCTTACTTTCTCCGAATGTGGCCATAAACGATAAAAATGCCTGGTTGTTAAATAATCCATGGGGTTTACAAATTGCCAGAAAAGTGGTTGGAGGCGACGAAAGAAAAGTGGAGGGTAGAACTGACGAATATCGAAAATACTGGTACACCAATTACCGGATAGAATCTTTGGTAGAACTACAGGAATTTATTGAAGGAACGATGACCAGAAACACCTTCCAAAAAGTAAAACAACCTGTACTGATGTTATATTACTACAAAAGCTTAACAGAGCAAGATCCGGTTGTACGCGTAGATGCGATGTTAAAGATGTTTACTGAGTTAGGCACCCCAGATCATTTGAAGCAGAAAATAGCCATTCCAGGAGCCGGTAATCATGTTTTGGGTTCATATCTTACCTCAAAAGATTTACCAAGTGTAGAAACTGCTATCCATAACTTTGTAGAAAATATTTTAAAACTGCAGCTGAAACATCCTTTACCTATCGCTGAGGAAGAAATTAATCCTGTATAATTGACGCCTAAAGCCATAAAATAATGAGAGTTCTTTTTTCAATCCTTTTTCTTTTTACTGCGAATTTTGTTTCTGCACAAAACACAAAGCCCAATCAATCTTTCGAAATCGGTAAAATCGAAGAAATTCATTCAGCTATTTTAAATGAAACCAGAACATTAAATATTTATCTGCCGGCTGGATATTCGGCCGATACTTTGAAAACATGCCCTGTAATTTATCTTTTAGATGGATCTGCAAATGAAGATTTTATACACATCGCCGGCCTCGTTCAGTTCTTAACCATGATTGAGAAAATTCCTCCAACCATTGTTGTAGGCATTGCTAATGTAGATAGGAAGCGTGACTTCACCTTTCCAACAACCATTAAAAAAGATCTGCTGGATTTTCCAACCACAGGTTTTTCGACAAAATTCATTTCTTTTATTGAGGAGGAATTGCAACCCTTTATCCATGCTAAATACAGTACAAGTTGCTCAAAAACCATTATAGGGCAATCGCTGGGCGGATTGCTTGCCACAGAAATTTTCTTAAAGAAACCGCAGCTCTTCTCCAATTACCTGATTGTAAGTCCGAGTCTTTGGTGGAACAACGAATCCTTGCTCCGCAACCCATTAACAGAAATAAATAAAACTGATGGCAAAAAAGTTTATATAGCTGTTGGCAAAGAAGGCCAAAAGATAGAAGCTGATGCTAAAAAGCTCGCTAACTTGATTCGATTGAATAAAAAAATATCATTGAAGTTTAATCCTTTACCAAAAGAGAACCACCTCACGATTTTGCACAACGGCGCCTATCAAGGGCTCGAGTTCTTATTTGATAGCAAGGAAAATTAATTGATGATATTGTTTATAATCATCTCGGCGTGTACTCTTGAATTTTCGATAAAGAGTTTGTGTGTATCCAATCCTCCACAAACCACACCGGCTAAATAGAGACCTTTGACATTGGTTTCCATGGTTTCTTCATTATAAACCGGACAGAGACTTTCCGGCAAATCAATTCCGAACCTTTTCAGCATCGAAAAATCTGGCTGGTAACCTGTCATAGCAATTACAAAATCATTGGCAATTGTTTTAACACCATCAGGCGTTTTAATATCAACTTCGCCTTCTCTAATTTCGAGTAATTCTGAATGGAAATGAGCAGTGATTGCTCCTTCTTTAATCCTGTTTTCAATATCCGGACGAACCCAATATTTAACGTGAGGACCCATTTCGCCGCTGCGAACCACCATTGTAACATTTGCCCCTTTACGGTAAGTTTCTAAGGCAGCATCAACGCCAGAATTATTTGCTCCAACTACTACCACATTTTGAAAGGCATACAAATGCGGATCTTTGTAATAATGAGTCACTTTGGGCAAATTTTCGCCAGGGATATTCATTAATAATGGAACGTCATAAAATCCTGTGGCTACCACTACATTTTTCGCAGTATAACTTGCCTTCGTCGTATTGACTTCAAAGCCTTCGCTTTGTTTCAAAACCTGTTTAACTGTTTCAAAAAGGTTAATTTTTAAATCGAACTTTTCAGCAACTCTACGATAATATTCAACGGCTTCGTTGCGATTTGGTTTCGGGTTGATTGTAACAAAGGGCGTATCACCGATCTCCAGTTTTTGAGACGTGGAAAAGAATGTCATGAAAACCGGATAGTTAAAAAGGCTATTTACCAAAGCACCCTTTTCAATAATCAGATAGCTCAAATTAGCCTTCTGCGCTTCAATTGCACAAGCCATTCCAATCGGCCCAGCGCCAATGATGATGATATCGTATTGATGTGATTTTGTCAATTTTTATGATTTAAAAGATAATAGAGATTTGGAAATGGGAAATAGATGAAGTTGCTTATTTCTATGGAAATAGGAAATAGATAAGTAATTATGTCAATTTACTTCTCAATAGGAATTTGTAAATAGGTATAAACAAATGTTATAATCAAACGCATTAAATGAAATATATGCATTTCCCATATGCGTATATCTATTCTCTATTTCCCATTTCCCCGTCTTAAACTTTCATCGCCTTACTCGGGCAAGCAAAATCGGTTCGTTTTAAATTTGTATTCTTAATAGCCCCGTAACCACCAGCGATATCAATTACATGCTCTACGCCACGGGATTTTAGAATAGAGGCCGCAATCATCGATCGGTAACCGCCGGCACAATGAATATAATAAGTTTTATTTGGATCAATCTCTCCCATCCAATCATTAATAAAATCCAGAGGGCGACTTAAAGTAAATTCCAAATGTTCCGATTCATATTCACCCGGCTTACGAACATCAAGAGCTATTATTTCTTGTTCTGTTACGGCTTTTTCAAAAATTTCTGCTGAAATGGTTTCGATAGTATCAATTTCTTTTCCGGCATCAGTCCACCGTTCAAAACCACCATCCAGATATCCAATTGTACTGTCATAGCCCACACGAGTTAAGCGGGTGATGGTTTCCTCCTCTTTTCCTTCATCAGTAATCAATAAAATAGGTTGATCTAAATCGGTAATTAATGCGCCAACCCAGGGTGCAAACTGTCCGTTTAAGCCAAAATTAATGGAATTAGGAATAAATCCTTTTGCAAAAACCTGTGGATCACGGGTATCGAGCATAATTGCTCCAGTTTGGTTAGCGGTATCTTCAAAAGCTTGCGGTGTTAAAGCATTTAAACCTTTTTCATAAATGCCGTCGATACTTTCTACACCGCCTTTATTTATCGCAGCATTTTTAGCAAAATACTGTGGAGGAGGCATAATACCATCCGTAACTTCTGATATAAATTGTTCTTTGGTTTGTGCCTTAAGGGCGTAATTTACTTCTTTTTGATGGCCTAAGGTATCAAAAGTTTCCTTGCTCATGCTTTTTCCGCAAGCAGAACCCGCACCATGGGCAGGATACACAATCACATCATCGGCCAAGGGCTTGATTTTTTCGTTTAATGAATCGTAAAGCATTCCTGCTAAATCCTCCATGGTTAAATTACCTTTCTGCGCCAAATCCGGGCGACCAACATCTCCTATAAACAGCGTATCGCCACTAAAAATGCAATGGTCTTTTCCATTTTCATCAGTCAACAAATAAGTGGTCGATTCTAAGGTATGACCAGGTGTATGCAAAGCCGTAATCGTTAAATCGCCTATTTGGAACATCTCTCCATCTTTAGCAATGTGCGATTCGAACTCTGTTTTGGCTGTTGGTCCATAGATAATTTTAGCGCCAGATTTATCGGCTAGATCCACGTGGCCAGAAACAAAATCTGCATGAAAATGGGTTTCAAAAATATACTTAATTGTTGCGCCAGCTTTCTCCGCTTTCTTCAAATAAGTTCCAACTTCTCTCAGTGGATCTATAATCGCAGCTTCGCCATTGCTTTCAATGTAATAAGCGGCCTCTGCCAAACACCCAGTATATATTTGTTCTATTTTCATGATTTATCTGTTCCTCACCCTGAATTTATTTCAGGTTCTTATTGAATAGATGCTGAATCAAGTTCAGCATGACGGATTTATTAACAAAAATAGTGCTAAATACGAACAACCGAAATGATGGTGCTCATAATTGCAGAAGTTTTACTTACCGATTTTTTTGATGAACGCTTATATGATGTTTTTTGCAGTAATTGGCCACCTAAGCCCGATAGTAGTGAAATACTTTTTGTAGATCAACCGATGGGAGTTGCGGACACATTGACAAAAAGATTAAACGGATAGCGGGAGTTGCATTAAAAAATGCACCCGCAATTGCCTTTCAAACCAATAATTAATCTTTTGTTAATTCACCACGTAATGATTCATCCATTAACTTCCGGCTTTCTTCTAAAGGTAAGCCGAGGCCTAAAACATACATTAGTTTAGTTACCGCAGCTTCAAAAGTAAGGTCGTAACCACTAATGATGCCCATTTTTAATAACTCGCGACTGGTTTCGTACCTACCTAAGTGCACCGATCCTTTTTTACATTGAGAAATATCGATGATGATTTTGCCATTTAAAATAGCTTTACGAAGACTATCTAAAAACCATTGGGCAGTAGTGGTATTGCCAGATCCAAAAGCTTCTAAAATGATGGCGTCGACCTTAGAATCCGTGATCGCTGACACAGCCTGAGGCGTGATGCCTGGATATAACTTCAACACACCAATGTTAGAATTAAAATTGGTATTGAGTTTAAGTTTCCCGTCTGGCGCTTTCATTACATAATTGGTGTTAAATTGCAAATGCACTCCAGCTTCGGCCAAAACAGGATAATTTGGCGAACGGAAAGCCTCGAACTTTTCGCTATTATATTTTATAGAACGATTACCTCTAAACAATTGGGCGTCGAAATAAATGCAAACTTCTGGAAACAGTGATTTCCCATCCTCTTTTGTTGCCGCTATTTCCAACGCAGTGATGAGATTTTCCTTTGCATCTGTCCTGATTTCGCCGATGGGTAGCTGAGAACCTGTTAAAACAACAGCTTTACCTAAATTTTCGAGCATAAAACTGAGTGCCGAAGCAGTAAACGCCATCGTATCTGATCCATGCAAAATAACAAATCCGTCATAAAGATCATATTTGGTGTTAATCAACTCTGCCAAAGTTTTCCAAATCTCTGGATCCATGTTAGAAGAATCTAATACCGGAGTGAACGAGTGGACATCTAGATGATAATCTAAACGACTTAATTCCGGAACATTTTCTTTAATCTGTTCGAAATTGAAAGGAATTAACATTCCGTTTACGGGATCGTTTACCATACCGATGGTACCACCGGTATAAATTATTAGAATCTTTGTCATTTGGTTGGTTTTGGTTGCTCAACGCAAAGAAACTAAAAATTTAGAGATGAATATAGTTATTTTTAATATTGATAATTATTTAGACAAATTTCGCATATTAATTATCAGATTGATTATTAAACTAGACAAAATTGAAATATTAATTATAACTGTTAATACAACGAATATAATTTGCAGTGCTTTCATCCAATAGATGCTGAAATGAATTCAGCAGGACAGCTGGCTAGGATGAATTGTTATAATAAGCAATCTACACGAAGAACTCTGGATGAACGATCGTCATCCTGAATTTATTTCAGGATCTTAATGGTTATGCTAAAAACGTAGAAAGGAAAAATCAGTATAAGCTGAGGAAAAAATCGACAATCGAAGCTATTCATGCTAAAAAATCTGCGAAATTTGCGGCATCAGCGGAAAAAATCAAATCAACTTAATTCGATACAAAGATCTCGTGCAGATTAAGGTGATTTATCTAGAAACTAAAGCGATTTAAACACCAAAAATCTTTTTTGAATTTTCAGTAGTTACATCGGCGATCGCTTCCACCGAAACACCATAAATATCAGCTAATTTTTGAGCGACATAAATTAGATAGCTACTTTCATTTGGTTTTCCACGAAAAGGAACAGGCGCTAAATATGGCGAATCAGTTTCGAGAACTAGATTCTCCAATGGGATTTCTGCTAAAACAAGATCTAGTCCTGCTTTTTTATAGGTTACTACGCCTCCGATGCCCAAATAGAAATTTAGATCGATGGCTTGTTTGGCTTGCGCTACATGGCCAGTAAAGCAATGAAATATTCCACGCAGCCTTTCGTCACGCTCGCTTTCTAATACCTCAAAAACTTCATCGAAAGCCTCACGACAGTGAATTACGATTGGTAAGCCGAGTTTTTTCGCCCAAGCAATTTGTTTGCGGAAGGCATCTTGCTGGATAGTTAAGGTGGTTTTATCCCAATATAAATCAATTCCTATTTCACCGATGGCATAAATTTTTCTACCAGCAATGCTTTCGAAAATTTCATCCAAAACTGACAGATAATCTTCCTTAACATCACATGGATGAAGACCAGCCATTGCAAAACAATTCTCAGGATATTTGCTTACTAAATCATCAATCATTGCAATCGATTTGACATCAACATTGGGAAGAAAAAGTCTATTTACATCATTTTCAAGGCAACGTTCCATCAGCTGGCTTTGCTTTTCGGTCTCTTGCTCGTAATATAAATGGGTATGGGTATCGGTAAAAATCATTTCTTTAGTGTAAAATGGATGATGTATGAACTGGCCGTTATTGCGAGGAACGAAGCAATCCTAATTCCCTATTGGCAACCTTACGCCTTAAGATTGCTTCGTGCCTCGCAAAGACAAAAGCCTAATCTTTTTGCTTAACTTTTTTGATGACCTTCTTTTGTTTGACTTCGGACTTTGGACTCACGACTTCAGACTGCTTTTCAAACTCCCACTCCATTTCCTTTTTCAAAAATTTTCCGGTCAAGCTAATCGGGTTTTGGATCAAACCTTCAGGCGTACCCTCGAAAAGGATTCTTCCTCCTCCGGCTCCGCCTTCTTCTCCTAAATCGATTACCCAATCGGCCACCTTAACCACATCAAGGTTATGTTCAATTACTAAAATGGTATTGCCTTTATCTACAAGCTCTTGAAGCACTCCCAAAAGCACATTGATATCTTCAAAATGAAGTCCGGTAGTTGGTTCATCCAGAATATAAAATGTTTTCCCAGTGTCTTTTTTCGAAAGTTCAGTAGCCAATTTAACCCGCTGTGCTTCACCACCAGACAAAGTAACCGATGATTGTCCTAAAGTGATATAACCCAAGCCAACATCCTTAAGGGTTTTGATTTTACGATAAATGATCGGAATATTTTCGAAAAACACGCAGGCGTCTTCAATACTCATGTCCAACACATCACTAATGGATTTTCCACGGAAACGAACCTCTAATGTTTCTCTATTGTAGCGTTTTCCTCCACATTCTTCGCAAGGAACCTGAACATCTGGCAAAAAGTTCATCTCGATTACCTTCAATCCAGCGCCCTGGCAGGTTTCGCATCTTCCTCCTTTTACGTTAAAAGAGAAACGGCCAGGTTTATAACCCCGAATTTTAGCTTCAGGAAGTTGTACAAACAGATTTCTGATATCCGAAAAAACACCAGTATAAGTGGATGGATTTGAACGTGGCGTCCTCCCGATTGGGGCCTGATCAATTTCAATCACCTTATCTATTTCTTTCAATCCAGTAATTTTTTCGTATGGAAGCGGTGTTTTCTTCGCTCTAAAAAAATGGTGATTTAAAATAGGATACAACGTTTCTGTAATTAAACTTGACTTCCCTGATCCTGAAACTCCGGTTACTGCAATAAATTTACCTAAAGGAAAATCTACGGAAACTTCTTTTAGATTATGGCCTGTAGCTTTAATAATGGAAAGTTTGTGTCCATTCCCTTTTCTACGAACCTTCGGCGTTTCAATTTTTTTCTCACCATTTAAGTATGCCGCGGTTAAGGTTTTCGATTTTAAAATTTCTTTCGCAGTTCCTTCAGCAACTACTGTTCCGCCATGAATCCCTGCTCCTGGCCCGACATCAATCACCCAATCGGCTTCCAAAATCATATCCTTGTCGTGTTCAACGACCAAAACGGTATTTCCCAAATCACGGAGATTTTTTAACGCATTAATCAGGCGCTCGTTATCTCGCTGATGTAAACCGATACTTGGCTCATCAAGAATGTACATCACATTCATCAGCTGCGAACCGATTTGAGTAGCCAAACGGATCCGTTGTGCTTCTCCACCAGAAAGCGTACGGGCAGTTCGATCTAGCGTAAGGTAGGTTAAACCAACATCGGTTAAGAAACCAATCCTTGCCTTTATCTCTTTTAAAATTTCTTTTGCAATAATATTCTGGCGATCAGAAAGCCGATCATCAACATGCTCAAACCAGGCATGAAGATTATTGATATCCATTGAGGCCAGCTCAAAAATATTTTTGCCATCAACCTTGAAATGTAAACTTTCTTTTTTCAAACGAGCACCATGGCACTCCGGACAAGTTTTTAATTTCCGGAAAGCGTCCATATCATCAGATGCAGATTCGCTTCGCTTTTCGTTCTGCTCCTCTAACATTTTAATTATACCGTCGAAAGTGATGTTATAATTCTGAACGTTCCATTTGTTATATTCTACTTCAACTTTGATCAGATCATGAGAACCATTTAAAATAATACTGATCACCTCATCACTGAGTTTATCAATCGGTGTAGATAAAGAGAAACTGTATTTTTTTGCCAAAGCTTTTAACACCTGGAACATCCAAATATCGCGATACTCACCGAGTGGAGCCAAACCACCATTTAAAATGCTCAGTTTTGGATTTGGCATAACCGATTCCTTATCCACCACGAAGATATATCCCAAACCATCACAACGTTCGCAAGCACCATAAGGCGAGTTAAACGAAAAACTATTCGGCTGAGGCTCATCATAAGAAATCCCAGTAGTTGGGCACATCAGGAATTTGCTGAAGTGAGCGACATTATTATCCTTATCACTGATTTTAATGACGCCTTTACCCATTTTCATGGCCGTTTGAACCGAATCCAAAAGACGCTTCTTGTCTTTATCATCAACAATTAAACGATCAATGACCACTTCAATATCGTGGATTTTATAACGATCGACCTGCATTTTCGCCGTAATATCTTTGATTTCTCCATCAACGCGAACTTTAACATAACCTTGTTTACGGATTTGTTCAAAAAGCTCACGGTAATGGCCTTTTCTACCCTTAACCACAGGCGCCAGAATGTTTACGGCACTCCCATCAAATTTATTGAAGATGTTTTGCAGAATCTGATCTTCGCTCATGCGTTCCATTTTCTCACCTGTATTATACGAGTAAGCATCGGCTACACGGGCGTACAGCAAACGCATAAAATCATAAATCTCAGTGATAGTTCCAACGGTAGAGCGTGGATTTTTACTAGTAGTTTTTTGTTCAATGGCAATCACCGGACTTAAACCAGATACCTTGTCTACATCAGGGCGTTCCATACCACCCATAAACTGGCGACTGTAAGCACTAAATGTTTCCATGTAGCGGCGCTGTCCTTCTGCGTAAATGGTATCAAAAGCTAAGGATGATTTCCCGCTTCCACTTAAACCGGTAATCACTACCAATTGGTTTCGGGGGAAACTTACATCTATATTTTTTAAATTATGTACCCTCGCACCATATACTTCTACATCTTTTTGCTCGCCGAGGTCGACAGATTTATTGCTCATATTTTGTTCAAAAGTTGGGATGAAATTCAGGCTTAAAAGACACTAAATTTCAATCCGCAAAAATGCTAAAAATTTTATCAAAAAGAAAGTCTAAACCAATCTGTATTAAGGATTAATTGTCATAATGTTTACTCCTGTTTCGCAGAAAACCTGACGAAAAACCGAAACGCAAATAGCCATAGTGATCCTGGAAGTAAATGTTATAATTATCTTCTCCATAATAACCAACGGCAGCCATCAGAAACACATTATTCATAAACGGAAAACTGTAATTGAAGTTAACCTCACCATTAAACCGCTTTTGTAAATTCATTAAACTTTTCGATGGAATTTTATTCACTGCGTAAGAAATCTCACTATTTAAACGCCAGGTTTCCTTCTCGGTTTTAACATTCGCTTTGTTTCTGGATTTTTTTTCAATGTCATCGTATTTCCGTAGGGAGAAATTGTAGATGATCCTTGTAAAGCCAAAACCCAAATCCAGAGCAGGTTCATATCTAAAGAATTTATGCCATTGCAAGCCTACGCGATGGTTAATGGAATAATAACTTTCATCGGTGCGGCCTGGAATAAGATGACCAAATCGATATGATGCGGTTAAATAGTTGGCATTAAAATTCCCGGTGAGGGTGTTGACCGTTCCATCTGGACTGATCGCCTCTTGATCTTGCCCATTAGAATGGTGGATAAACGCCATCTCTGCATACTTGTAATTTCCAGGATTGGTATTTAAGCGAGCATAAGCAGCAAACCCTAATCGATAACTCGGCGTTCGAACCCCCGCAGAAAATTCATTCCTAACCCTTACGGTAAAATCGGGAATAATTGCGAACGCTATTGGCGATTTATAACTGCCCAAAAGCATATAAGTTGTAGTTAACCTGCCATTGATTACATATTTTGATGGTGCACCGAGTTCGCCTGCAGGAGAAGTGTAGGAAAAATCGGCGTTTTCTTTATATAGATTTACGTATTGTTTATTTGCAACTTCTCTTTTGATGGAGAGGGAATCTTTATCCATACTTTGCGCAAAAGCAAATAGGCAGGAAAGATTAAAAAAAATAAAATAAAGAAAATGTTTTTTCATCAATCAATAAACGTCGGTTTTTGACTCTTGGTTTTTGGGCAACGGGTTTTAAAGGAGTTAATAGTTGAGTCAAACTCTTATATTCGCTTAAAGATGTTTAAAACGAAATGGGTTGCGTAAAGCTAGCGGTTGACTGCAACTTTACCAACAAGCTAACTATAACCAATGACAACTAAGGAGATAATTATAGTGCTGGTAATCCATGTCATTCTCCCGTTAATAGGACTTTTATATTTTTTGATGCTAACTAGGCAGATAAAAAATGAAGAGATATTGAATGCCCCGATACCAGAACTACTTATAGTTTTTGTAACTTATGGAGGACTTTTACTTGTTGTACCTACGACATTACTTTGGAAATGGTCAGGAATGGCTTCTTTAGGGAGTTTGTATTTAACTCTTGTAGCACCAATTTTTATGGGGCTAATTGCTTATAGACATCGGCAGACAAGGACAATCTCCAAGTATCATAATTGGACATACATCTCAGGACTTTTATATTTTATAATTGCACCTCTGACATTCGGACTACTATTTCTTGCAAGAAAAAACTGAACAGCGTAATAAAACTATAGGTAACAATGATTTGATAAAGTCCGAAAATCTTTTCTTCAAGCTCTCCATGCTTCTAGTAATTTAACTCACTCCCACACCTCCGAGCATTATAACGTTACATTAAGAAAGTCCCATCCCCTACCACTCTATCGTCGTTCCATTTTCTGTCGGTCGACCGGTACACACCAAAACCCTACCCTGCTCAATCTCTTCATCAGTTAGCACTTCGTTGTAATCCATACGAACATTGCCTTTGGTGCAGTTGGCTACGCAAGTACTGCAAACGCCGCCGCGACAACTGTAAGGTAGTTTAATTTTATTTTCCAGGGCCACATCTAAAATTCGCTTTGGCCATGGAATATCGAGGTTGTAACGTGTACCCTGAAAATTTAAAATCACAGAGTAGGTATTTTTATCAACCACTTTCTCCGTACTATCATCTTCATCTACTTCATCTTCCGGCAATACAAAAGTTTCTCTTTTAATCTGCTTGAAATCAAAACCCATCCCTAACAAAGTAATTCTACACAAGTCCATATAAATAATTGGCCCGCAAGTATAGAATAAAGCATCCTCTCTTTTGAAGTGCAAATGTTCTTTGAGTAACTTTTCGATATAAAATTTGTTCAAACGGGCAGTCATCAGGTTTTTGCTATTGCTAAATACCCAAACAATTTTTAATCTTTCGGGATATTTTTGCTGCCACTCGTTAAGTTCATCGTAAAATAGCGCATCTTCTTTTGATCGGTTACTATATATTAAAGTAATCAAGGAATTCTTCTCTCTTACCAAAGCGGTTTTTAAGATGGAGAAAAGTGGCGTAATGCCAACTCCGGCTGCAAAAAGAAACAGATCTCTTTTTAATTGCTCCTCAGGCAAATAACTAAACAAACCCTGGGGTTCTTGTGCATAAAGAATATCATTCAGCGCTGTTTTATGGTGCAAAAACCTGGAAATCTCTCCATTCTCTACCCGCTTAACGGTAATGGCAAGCGGCTCATCTACATCTGGTGAGCTGTTGAATGAATACGACCGACGTACTTCTCTGTTTTTACCTTCAAAAATCAAGGACACAAACTGACCAGCAAGATATTTCGGATAACTGCCTTCTACATCCTCAAATTGGAATGTAATGTTATCTCCGGGTTGATTGATGATATTGTTAATGCGAAGTTTGAACATAGTTAGGATCAAAGATAAAGGAACAAGGATTAAAGAACAAGGAGCAAAGATTAATACCCTAAGAATGGGCGCAAGATCTCCCATCATTAATTAAAAAAGAATCTGTTAATCTGCGGCCAAAAAACAACTGGATGAAATTTAAAAGCACAGAGACTAAAGCTGGAAGACTTAGAAAAAGAATGATCATCGCCTATTTAAGAAAGAATTCTATTAATGTATAGCCAAAAATGAAATCATTTGCATAAAAAAAGCGTCCAGAATTAAATCCGGACGCCTTACCAAATGCTTTGTTTTTACCTCAATAATGTTATTCGCCGTTGTAGGCCAATAATACTCGCTCTTTTTTGTATCCGTAGCGTTTCGGATGTTCCATAATCTGCTTCATCGAAATTACTTTATAAACGTAGCCACCGGTTTCGCGGTTTAACTTCATTTTGTAATAATTGTCTTGATTTTGATTATTGATCTGCTTACGCAAGCGGCCATCGCCTACGTTATAGGCTGCAGCAACTAAAGTCCAGCTCTCTAAACCTCTATACATTTCTTTAATGTATTTACAGGCAGCAACTGTAGATTTTCGCAAATTGTAGCGTTCATCAACACTGCTGTTTACCTTTAGGCCGTAAGTACGGGCTGTACCAGGCATAAATTGCCAAATACCGGCAGCACCTTTTGGCGAAACGCCCATAGCCGTTCCAGATTCAACCAGCGCTAAATACTTGAAATCGTTAGGGATTCCGTAAGCAGCAAGAATTGGTTCAATTACCGGGAACCATTTGGCTGCTTTTTGATGCAAAACATTTGTTTGCATATGCTTGAAATTGTGTGCGGCAAGAATTTTTTTCATTTTTCTCTCTACCTTTTTATCGCCTAATGGCAAGGTTTCATCCGCGAAGTTTAACTGAGCCATTAACGACTGAGGTTTGGCTACCTCTACAACTTTTACGCTGTCAGTTTTTGTTATTGTAGTGTTTAAATTTGCTTCTTTTGAAAGACTTTTTGGTACTAAGGGCATTTGGTAAGTGAACACTTTTGCCAAGATAAATAGTGTTGCCACTACCGCAAATGGTACGCTGTGTTTCTTTAACATCTTCCTCCTTTTTTTGGTGAACTTATATAAAAACGTCGGCAAAGCTAAAAAATAATAACCACATTATCAAATAGTTACAGAAATACTACCCAAAATCTGCGCCTAAAGTGCTTTAAACGTGGATTTTAAATTTTGATTTTTCGATGCTTTTTTCTATTTTAGAGGCTATTTTTTGATCAAAATTTTCGCTGCTCAACAATTGTAATGTTCATCAATTTTTCATAAATTTGCAGCCCGCATTTTAGGATGCGGCTAAAAGCGTATCATGATAAATAAAGACAACAGGAACAGTCGGGATGACAAGTCCAAATCGGGAAACCGGAGAACAGAAGGCAGAAGCAATGATGCCGGATCTGATAGAAGAAAGTCAGACGACAAAGACAGTAAATTCAAAAAATCATCCGATTCAAGAGATAACTTCAGACCTAGAAGCTCAGACAATAAAGATTTCAAATCAAAATCATTCGGAGACAAAAAAGATTTCAAACCTAGATCAGGAAGCCGCGATTTCAAATCGAAAGATTCGGAACCACAAAGTTTTAAATTCGGCGATCGTGAATTCAAATCGAAAGATTCTGGAGCAAGATCAGAAGAACGTAGCTATAAATCAAAAGATGGTGGGTCGAGGGATTACAAATCAAGAAGCGGCGATCGCGACTTCAAGCCGAGAGAAGGTGGATCAAGAGATTACAAACCAAGAACTGGAGATAGAGATTTTAAATCAAGAGAAGGTGGCTCAAGAGATTATAAACCAAGAACAGGAGAGCGTGATTTCAAATCTAAGGATGGAGATTCGAGAGATTTTAAACCGAGAACTGGCGACCGTGACTTCAAACCAAGAGAAGGCGGACCGAGAGATTATAAACCAAGAACCGGTGAACGCGATTTCAAATCGAAAGATGTTGGATCAAGAGATTTCAAACCAAGAGAAGGTGGTTACAAGGATTTCAAATCCAAAGGCAAATCTGATGGATTCAGACCAAGTGCTGGAAGTTCAAGAGATGTAAAACCAAGGGAAGCAAGAGAAGGCGATTCTCGTCCGTTTAGAAAACGCGAAGAACCGCAACCTAGAGATACAGAGTTCAACCGTCCGGAAAGAACGGTGATTGCACCTGCACGCAAAACAAACGAAGACAAAGGCCTTATTCGCCTTAATAGATATATTTCAAACGCAGGCATTTGCTCTCGCCGTAAAGCTGATGAGTTAATTGCTGCAGGCGTAGTAACAGTAAATGGCGAAGCAGTTACAGAATTAGGCCATAAAGTTGATCCGGCAAAAGATTTAATTCGTTACAATGGCGAATTACTTAAGCGGGAGAAAAAAGTTTATGTGTTGTTAAACAAGCCGAAGGATTACATCACAACAACCGATGATCCTCAGGAGCGCCGTACCGTAATGCAATTAGTTGATAAAGCTAGTCGTGAGCGCATTTACCCAGTTGGCCGCTTAGATCGTAACACAACTGGTTTATTGTTGATGACAAATGATGGTGATTTAGCGGATAAATTATCGCACCCGAAAAATGGCATCACCAAAATTTACAATGTTGAGTTAGACAAATCATTATCTCAGGGAGATTTGAATAAAATCGCTTTCGGTTTAGAGCTTGAGGATGGTTTGATTAAACCAGACAATATCTCGTACGTTGCTGGTGGAACCAAAAAAGAAATCGGTATTCAAATTCACAGCGGTAAAAACAGAATTGTTCGTCGTATTTTCGAACACCTGGGTTATAGCGTTGAGAAATTAGATCGCGTAGTTTATGGCAACTTAACTAAAAAAGATTTACCTCGGGGAAGATGGAGATACCTGGAAGATCATGAGTTAATCCAGATCAAACATTTAATCAAATAACATTCAAAGGCAATCGAAAGATTGCCTTTTTGTTTGAGTAAAACTCGTTACTGAGGATTTTTTAAATCACTAACCCCCTTGCTTAAAATTGCAGCAAACTTTTTTTTCGCCATATTTGTTTCTATAACAGTTATCATCATGAAAAAAAACATCATCATATTTTTAATGTCACTTCTATCAACCATTGCTTTTGCACAGAAAACCAATTACAATCTGCTGGTCGGCACATACACTGCTCCCGGCAAAAGCGAAGGGATTTATACCTACAACTTTAATACTGCTACCGCAGCATCGAATTTAAAGCTGATTGCAAAAGGGATTGCCAATCCAAGCTATCTGGCAGTTTCGCCCGATAATAATTTCGTTTACGCCGTAAATGAAACTGGAAATACCAGCACGGTTAGCGCATTTAGTTATGATCAAAAAACCGGATTATTAAGTTTTTTAAATAAAGTTGATAGTCATGGTGCCGATCCTTGTTTCGTTACTGTTGATAATAAAAATGTAATTGTAGCAAATTATAGTGGCGGTAGTTTAGCGGTTTTTCCACGCAATGCTGATGGCTCTTTAAACGAAGCCAGCCAGGTGATTCAGCATACCGGAAAAAGCATCGATCCGAAAGGCAGACAAAAAAGTGCTCATGTTCACATGGTGAAATTTACGCCTGACAAAAAACATCTTGTCGTTAATGACTTGGGAGAAGACCAGATTTATATTTACAATTATAATCCGACAGGCAAAGATAAAACCCTTACCGAAAAAAAGGTGTTAAAAACAAATGCCGGAACCGGGCCAAGACACATCACTTTTACTCCTAATGGAAAGTTTGCCTACCTCGTACATGAGTTTAATGGAAGCATAACTGCTTTTAGCTATTTGAACGGAAACCTAACTAAGCTAAGGGAAATCGGAACCACGCCTAAAAACTTTTCAGGGTCAGTCGATGCGGCTGATATCCACGTTTCTGCAGATGGAAAATTCCTTTACGAAACTAACCGTGGCGATGCAAACAGCATTTCTGCATTTTCAATCCTCCCAACAGGTAAACTCAAATTTATAGAGACAGTGAGTACATTAGGTAAAGGACCACGAAATTTCACCATAGATCCAAGTGGCAAGTACTTATTAATTGGCCATCAATACACCAATAACATTGTCGTTTTTAACCGGAATAAAACCACTGGAAAGCTTACCGATAGTGGTAAACGAATTGACGTGGGTGCGCCTGTTTGTCTTGTCTTTAATTAAAAAATGGAAAATTTCGACTGGACCAGCTTTACTTTGAAGATCGCTATCAAAGGAAAGTTGGAGGGTATCTATGACGCCAGGACCAAGGCAGAAGAAATTGAAAAATGGTTCTTAAGCAGTTCGCAATTTTCTGACGAGAACCATGTGCAGTTGAGCAAATCGCAAAACGTACTTAAGGGTGATTTGTACCAATGGATCTGGTATTTGTATGATGATGTTGAGCATGGACGAATAACTCAAGCAAATGGTAAAAATCATTTTCAATTCACCTTTGCTGGCGATTGTGTAGTAGATGTTCTCCTACGGGAGGAGCACGAATACGTAATAGTTGAACTCACCCAAAAAAATATCCCAACCGATGATCAATCAAAGCGAAATATTCGGATTGGCTGCCACGGCGGCTGGAGTTTTTACTTAGTAAATTTGAAATCGGTTTACGAGGGTGGCTTAGATCTGCGCAATAAAGACAATCGCTTTAAACCAATGCTGAATAATTAGATTTCTAATCATTTCCGTAAATAAATTCGTCATTGCGAGGCACGAAGCAATCTATTACGAAAGAGATTGCTTCGTGACTCGCAATGACGACCGTTTTAGAAAACGACGGAATAGCAGTTTTTGTGAAAATTTGCTACAAACAAAAAAAAAGACCTGCCAAGCAAGTCTTTCATTTATATTTTTATTTAAAATTACGCAGGTTCTGCTACCCTTGCAACATTACGATAAGGGTATTCATTAAAAATATGTCTACGGGCAAAGCGACCTGGAGAATCTGCGTTAACTAATTTAACATAGATTGCTTTTGGCACATCAAAATATTCGTAAGCACTGCCATCGTAAAACTGAATGTTTAATACTTGTTGCTTGTATTCAAAATCCTGAATGTTTGATAAAGTTGTAGTTTGCGTATAGGTTTCTATATTTTGCTCACGGGTTTCTGGTGCAATACTTACTAAAAAGTGGTAAGCTTCGATAATCTCCTTACTTCTTGCTTCTGCATCTAATTTCTCTTCTTCTTGCTGAAATTTGTCTGGGTGACAATCTTTCATTAACGTACGGTATATCGATTTAAGATCCTTTAATTCAGCCTCTTTATCTACGTTCAAAAGCTTTCTGTAATCAACTATTTTTTTCATTTATGCTAACCTATTTTTAGTTTTTCAAGAAATCAATGTTCATTTTTGTGTGATCGATGATTTCGAAGGCGCAAAGATACAATTTATAATCGTTTGATTTTGAGAAAGTTTAATTTAATTAAGTCCAGTCAGTTGGAAAGGAAAGACAGGCAGCAAAACTCCGTAAGTCGGTCAACTACCGAAGTCTTAAAGGCCTGTAGCGCAGAAAAACTTCAACAGTTTTCCCAAAAAATCAATAAGACTAACGAAGTTTTGCAAGCCCAAATTTCGCCTAAACCTCATAAGTCGAAACCTGATAAAACAAAAAAGTCACCTAAAAACCATCAGGTGACTTCGCTAGACAAACAGGAGATTAAAATTATTTTGTTAAACCATTCTCAGGCTTCAGTTCTTCCAAAATTGGTGTTGTTAAAGATTTAACTGACTTCTGCATCACATCATTTTTCTGCTCGAAAATAACAATGTCATTTTTTCCAACTTTTAACCAACAACCGGGAACATATAGAGTTTGTTGAGGGCCAACGCTCCAATAACGGCCAATATTTATTCCATTAATAAACACAATGCCTTTGCCAAAAGTGCGCATATCTAAAAATGTATCTCCCGCTTTAGCTAGCGTAAAATTCCCTTGGTAAATTGCTGGTTTGCCAGCAGTAGCCGTGTTTTTAGCCGATGTGATATTTGGTACCACATCCATAGGCAATTGATACATATCCCAGTTTCCGGTGATGGTTTGGCCATTGATGATTACGGGCGAAACAATTCCCTTAAAGCTGTTCACGATCTTAGCACCGTAGTTGATGCGTCCCATATTCTCCACAATAATATCCAACGTCGCATTAAATGGAATGTCAATTTCGCAGTCGTATTTTTTATAATAACTGTTCAATTCTGCCACTTTCGTCCCATTCACATAAACAATGGCATAATCGCGAAGGCCAGCCAATTCCAATTTGCCGCTAATAGGCTGATTGAATTTTTTACTGTACCAAACGTAACCATTTCCTTGGTTAAGTTCTTCAAATGTTAAGGGTTTATCATCATTAACTGGAGCAATTTTGCTTTTGATATCTTCTAAATCTACTGCCTTGGTTAATACGATATTTGGAATGGCAATAACCGGATTTTTTGCTGGTACCGCTGGAGTTGTTACGCTTTTAAGCATTGAGCGTAAAGTATCGTACTTTTTGGTTGCCCAGCCGGCTTCGCTAATAGGCGCATCATAATCGTAACTGGTTAAATCGGGTTGAATATCATGCTTATTATCATAATTGGCTCCTGAGGTGAAACCAAAATTTGTACCTCCATGAACCATATAATAATTAAAAGAAACACCAGCATCCAAATATTTCTGGGTCTGTTTGGCTGTGCTTTTATAAGAAACTTTTGGAAAAGGTTCTGCCCAATGGTCTAGCCAACCCGGATAAAATTCGGCAACCATGTAAGGGCCTTTGCCTCCATTATATTGATTAACAATTTCTTTCAGCTTAGTGACATCATCTTCACCATTTGCAGTTGGCAAAGCACCGGGTAATGCGCCGCCTTCAAAAAGCCAGCTGCCATCAGAAGTAAAGAAAGGGATATCAAAACCAACGTCTTTCAGTTGCTGAAACACTGCAGCGCTATATTTTTTATGATTCTCGAGACTAATATCTTTCCGTTGCGCTACGTACGATCCAAATTCATTCTCTCCCTGGACCATTACAATTGGTCCACCGTTGCTAACTAAAAGCGGTTTAACCTGACCATATAAGGCTGTAAAATATGCCTTTGTTGCTGCTAAATATTGAGGATTATTACCTCGAATTACCATCCCAGGAACTTTGGTTAGAAACCATGGATAGCCGCCAAATTCCCATTCGGCACAAACATATGGCCCTGGGCGAAGGATTACAAACAACCCCTCTTCTTCAGCAATTTTGATGTATTCGGCAATGTCTTTGTTTCCCGACTTGAAATCCCAAACGCCAGGAGCAATTTCATGATAATTCCAGAAAACATACGTTGCTACTGCATTTAAACCCATTGCTTTCATCATTTTCAAACGGTGGCGCCAATAAGGTTTCGGGATTCTCGAATAGTGCATCTCGCCACTATGAATTTGAATTGGCTTTCCATCTAAAAGAAAATTACCATCTGCAATAGCGAAAGTGTGTTTCACAGCTGCCTTTTTAAATTGGGCATTAACTGTTGCCGCAATGCTCAATAACAGTGCAAGCATAAAAATTTTGGATCTCATATGTTTATTAAAGGATTTATTTTACTCGGAATCATCCGAATAACAGGCATATATTTATTTAAAAAATAATTTACTTAGAATCTAAGTTCTCTCAAATAAAGCAATTTTTTGCTCGTTTTTAAAGATTTTTCCCATACAGAAGTCAAACGTTTGATTGCGTTCAACTTCACGGAAACGAATATTTTTTCTATAAATAAGATGCTCAAACCTTTAAATATAAGCGTTTAAGCCATAAAAAGCTAAATTCTAATATTTCGCTTGAAGCGAATTTTCAATCACCTCTTTATAATAATCAACATAATAAGGTAGGATTTTTTTTAAATCAAAATCCTGTGCTCTTATAAATGCATTTTCCTTAAAATATTTCAGGGTTTCATCATTACTTAAAATGGTTATCGCTTTATTAGCCATATCTTCTACATCACCAACATCGCACATATAGCCACAATAATCATCAATATTTAATTCAGGCAAACCACCAGCATTTGAAGTAATTGCAGGCACTTTGCAAGCCATTGCTTCCAGGGCAGCCAAACCAAAGCTTTCTGATTCCGAAGGCATTAAAAACAAATCAGAAACTGATAGAATTTCTTCAACGGCATCTTGTTTACCCAAGAAACGCACATGATCATCAATACCTAATGATCGGCAAAGCTGTTCATCGTAAGACCTTTCCGGACCGTCGCCAACCATTAATAGTTTTGAAGGAATAACAGCCTGTACTTTTTCAAAAATTCGAATCACATCTGAAGTGCGCTTCACTTTCCGGAAATTTGAAGTATGAATTAAAATACGTTCATTATTGGGCGCAATTGCCTTTTTAAAGTGATCTTTTGCCTGCAGGCTAAAACGACTGAAGTCGATAAAATTCGGAATCACCTTAATTTCTTTTGTGATTTCAAAATGATTATAAGTATCATCTTTTAAATCCTGAGAAACGGTTGTTACACCATCGCTTTGATTGATTGAAAAGGTTACTACAGGCTTATAGGTTGGATCTTTACCTACCAAAGTGATATCAGTACCATGCAAAGTGGTCACAACCGGAATATGAATACCATAACTGGCTAGAATTTGCTTAGCCATAAAAGCTGCAGATGCATGCGGAATGGCGTAATGTACATGCAAGACATCCAACTGCTCAAAACGAACCACATCTACCAGTTTGCTCGCCAAAGCAGATTCATAGGGTGCATAGTCGAAGAGTGGATAATCCCTTACAGAAACCTCATGATAAAAAAGGTTTGCAGAAAAAAAGTCAAGCCTTGCAGGCTGGCTATAGGTAATAAAGTGAACCTGGTGACCCTCGTTGGCGAGTGCTTTTCCAAGCTCCGTTGCAACTACTCCACTACCACCAAAAGTGGGGTAGCAAACAATTCCTATCTTCATCTGTAAATGTGTTGTTAACAACACAAATGTAGCCCATTTTTAGCTGAAATGCATGTCGGGATATTGCAATAAAAATAGTGTTATAGTGATAAGTTTTTGGAGCTTTAGAGAAATAAGTGATAATGCAAGCTTGTTAAGGTGGGCCGCAGATTCGCAGATTTTTTTCATTAAATCTTGAAGGTTAAGAAAAATAGCCGAGTCTTAAAACGGTAGCAGCAAATTCGCAAATTTTGTTTTTAGATAAGAGTATCTCCAAAATCAGCAAGTTAAGACTACTATTTTAAGGTATGCCGTGGATTCGAGGAATATTTATGACTATTTACTACTGATTATTCTTTTGTGTTGAAGAGATTTTTCAATAAAATTAACAATTAAGCCAATCCGCAAATTCGAGATCGCTAGATAATTTAAAACTTCAGCATAATGTCCGTCAACTATTCCACTGCTGGATTTAACCTCAAGAATTATTTTATCATCAATCACAAAATCGGCATAAAATTTATGCTTAAGGATGAGCTCCTTATAATTAACCAAAATTTTTTTTTCCTCTCATAAGAAAATACATCTAGATACTAGCTCATATTCAAATGCATCTTTATATACTATTTCAGAAAACCCTTTTCCAAGGATCCAATGAATTTCCATAGCAATCCCTGTTATTAAATAACATTCTTCTTGAAAGGATAATCATCTACATTGTAATAGGTGCTCATAGTAAATAATCTTAAAAAATCTGCGAATCTGCGGCTAACACTCTTTGTAATCAAAATAATCTGCGGTTTTCTATACCCTAGTTTGCGTTCCTCGCCTTGTATTTGAGTACGAATGTCTTCTGCTTTCGCAATTTGTTTATTGTATCGCTCTAAAGCCTTTTGCGCATCATCAGCATCTCCTTTGGCTTTTTTAGTCAATTTTTCAGCAGCTTTTTGATCGACCATTGTTCCAGATTTGTTGATATTTTCAATATGCTTTTCAGAAGAAGCTTTGGCATTTCCATTTGCTTCCAGAAGCTTCAATCGCAATTTCTCTACATCAGCCTCTTCTTCCGCTTCTTTAATTTTAAGCTCTAAAACTTTCAGACTCATCTTCAATACCTCAACTCTGGTATTTAAAATCCCTAATGAGTCTTTTGAAAATTTTGCGTTATAGGTTTGCGCCATAGCCGGAATAGATGCAAATCCTAGCAAACCAGCAAATATTAATTTCGACATAACAATCATTTATCGATTGCATATTTCAATCAAAATGCCCAATGCAAAAAAACACCTTCAACCTATAGCTGTGGCATTAAATGAATTATGGAAAAGTTATAGATGCTGATTTTTGAAAAAATTTTTACCCGGAAATTATTTCAGGTTTCTCATTTCCTCTTTAATCACAAGGAAAAGTTCGTTTGGTCTTTGGGTGCCGATGAAATATTCCAGGCCATCCCGATCCGTTAAAACAACGGCATCTTTACCTGAAGAATAAAAGCGAATGGTGCCTTTAGTATGAAGATTATAAACCGGGTTATTAAAAAAATAACGGCTGTAAGTTGCCTTACGAACATCAACAATGCTATTTAAATCAATTTTAACGCGTTTTGTAGTCCAAAGGCCATCTAAGATCATACTGCCATTATCAACTATAATTTTATACTGGATTAAGAAAAGCAGTAACATGGAAACACCGATAATGCCGAAGCCAACCACCAAAAATAAGTCTTGGGTGTTATCGCGATCGCGTTCGTAAACATAAGCTGCAAAACAGAAAGCGGCCATTATTAACCTGATGAAAATGCGAACATAATCACGACCGATATATTGTTTTTCGATGTAGGCGTATTTGCTTTCCACTTATTTTTTTTTGAGTTCGAATATAGCAACTTTTTTTGTTGCTGCTGTTAATTTGTATCGATTATCCTGACGCATACCCACGATCCAAACGATATCGCCATTCCCGTTTACTAAAATCAGTGTGGTGGCTTTTAAATGTATTGGCACCTTTTCATCAATAAAATAATCGCTCACCTTTTTGGGTTGTCGCATACCCAAGGGGATAAACTTATCGCCATTCTGCCAATTTCTTGCTATCAGCGGAAAAATTAATTTATCCGAATTAACGAAAGCTTTGTAATGATCAACTTCGAATTTGATTTCAGAAGAAAACGAAAGTGTTATTTCATCCTTTCCAAATAGGATATTTTGTGTTGATGGGTGAATGAACTGATTGAAGACTGAGTCGACATTCTTTTCGGCGATTACCAGATAATCTCTATTGATAATAGCCTGATGAGTTGAGCTGAAAAAATGCGTACCACTCAATGAATTTAAATGACTTAAAATTTCCTGAACAACTGATTCTGTAAATCCATATGGTTTTAGCAATTCGAATAGCAGCAACCTTTGTGGATTCAGATTTACTATTTCATCCATTGCAATGTAAATACCATCAGCTTTTTTATTGAGAATTTTTGTAGATAATTCTTCTACATGCCTGTTCAAAAATGTTTCTACCTCGGCAAACCGAATTGCATTTTCAGCAAAAGTTTTTTCTAAGTCGGGATTGATCTCTTTAAGTTGTGGAATTACTTTTAACCTAATTTTATTCCGGGTATATTGTGTACTTTGATTCGAACTGTCCTCAACGAAGTCTAAATGATTTTTGTCCATTATTTCATCAATCTCATTTCGATTTAAAAATAATAAAGGCCTGATTAGATGTTGTCGCTTTGGTAAAATACCGTGCAAGCCACTTATTCCTGTACCACGAGTAAGGTTAATCAGCATGGTTTCTACCGTATCGTTTTGATGGTGTGCCGAAGCAACCAAATCGTAACTGTATTTTATCCTAATTTCTTCGAACCACTGGTAACGTAAATCTCGGGCGGCCATCTGGGTAGAAATTTTATTTTCTGCGGCATATTTTTTGGTATCAAAATGCGTTAGGTAAAAAGGAACATCAAGACTTGCACTAAGCATTTTAACAAAATTTTCATCACGTTGCGCTTCATCACCTCTTAAATTAAAATTACAATGCGCCACACCTATATTAACGCCTATTGCCTTAAACAAATGCAACATTAAAACCGAATCTTTCCCGCCGCTTATGGCTAAAAGAATCTTATCATCCCTGGCAAACAGCTCGTGCTGATTAATAAAATCCTGAAATGGCTTTAAGGGTAACATCCACCAAAAATATTTAATTTTAACTGGTATTCCGAACGTTCGGAACAAAAAACTAACTTTGTAAAGTGCAAAAACTATTTGTCTTTTTATTTTTAATATTCTTTCCGGTATATCTTTTTAGCCAACAAAAGGCAACGAAGATCAAAATTGTTTCGTTTGCGAAAATAAGCGGTGATACAAAAAATAAAATCAGCTACTTACGCTTTCCCATTTTTCAGCAAGATAATGCAACACTAACCTGCGATAGTGCTGTATTTTACAGTGAGAGAAATTATTTCGAAGCTTTTAAAAACGTTCACATTAATCAATTAACAACTGATATCTACTCCGATCAATTGGAATATGATGGAAATAAAAAACAGGCGCACCTAACCGGAAATGTGAGAATGGTTGATCCGACATCGGTTTTAACAACAAATGTTTTGGATTATAATACCTTAAGCAAAATCGGAACCTATACCAGTGGCGGAAAAATAGTGAACGAACAAGTTACCTTAACGAGTAAAAATGGCTACTATTTTAGTACTTCTAGCGATGCTTACTTTCGCTACAATGTAGTTGTAGTTACGCCTCAAGTAACCATTAAATCGGATACATTACGTTATAATACACAAACCAAATGGACATATTTTTACGGCCCTACTAACATTAAAGGAAAAGATGATAACCTTTACACAGAAAATGGCGCCTATAATACGACGACAGAAGATGCTTATTTCGGAAAGAAAAATTTATACACGCAAGGAACAAGATCTTTGAAGGGGGATAGTCTTTATTATTTTGGAAAGATAGGTTACGGGAAAGCTGTTAAAAATATCGTATTCTCTGATACCAAGGACAAAATGAAAATGTTTGGCGATTTAGGCTACTACTACAAAATTGATCAGCGGACACTGGTAACCCGAAATGCATATTTAGGTATTGGCACTGAAGATTCTGTTCTGGTAAAGGGAAAAAAACGCCCGGATAGTTTATGGATGGGTGCCGATACCCTGGAAACCCAAATGGTATTGCAGAAAACGTTAAAGTTGATTCCAAAAATTTCTATCAAAGCAGATAACGAAGTTGGAGAAGACGATGAAGAAGATGGCGCAACTAAAGAAAAGAAAGCAAGCCCTGATCAGCCAACACCAACAAGAAGCACTGATAAAGTAATTGGAGAAAAGGTTAAAAACGATAAAAAAGCCAAAAACAAATCAAAGAGTGAGCCTAGTCAAAATGATGAAAAGAATTTATCCCTCAGTAGATCCACAGACAGTTTAAATATTGATTCTTTAAGTAAAATTCCACTTAAAATAAAGGGGGATAGTACAATAAATCTGCTTAAGGCGAAGGCAGATTCTATTGTTAAAAATCTGCCGAAATTAAAGCAGGATAGCTTAACAAAAAAACTTACTGCAAAGGCTGGCGAGATAAAAAACATTAATCCATTAAAAGTTGATAGTTTATTAAAGCCTGCCTCGAAAGTAGTAACCAAAGATGGTTTAACTAAAAACTTAGCCAGTTTAAAAGGTGCCCTAAAAAACGATACCGCAAAATTCAATCCCGCAGATACCGTTCAGGCCAGGATAATTAAGGCTTATCACGGCGTGAAAATTTTCAAAACAAATATCCAGGCAAAAACGGATAGTTTATTTTATACCAGCGCCGACTCTACCCTTCGTTGTTTTCTAAATCCGATTATTTGGTCAGAAGGATCACAGCAAATTGCAGATACGATTTATGTTCAGTTTAAAAACAAGAAGTTAAACAACCTGCAAGCCATTAAAAATGCTTTCTTAGTAAACACACCAAAAGATTCTTTGCGTTTTAACCAGATAAAAGGCAGATTAATGACTGGCTTTTTTAGAAATGGCAAGCTCAAAACCATGTACGTTGATGGTAATGCTGAAAGTATTTACTACACGCAGGATGATAGCACAAAGGTTTACAAGGAAATGAATCAGACTTTGAGCAGTAGGATTAAATTTATTTTTCAGGATAATGAAAACGACATTGAAGACATTGTTTACATTAAAGGTGTTGAAGGTGCGCTAAACCCAGAAAATAAGGTTGCTAAAGATAACGTGTTAAAAGGCTTTTCATGGAAACCTAAAGAAAGACCAAAAGCTAAGAAAGATGCCGTTGGCTCATCGGGCAAAACGAAATCAAAAAGTAAAACACCTCCCGCTAAAACTAATTTGGCAAGCAAAGGTACCGTTCCAGCTCAAAAAAATATTAACAAGATTCCTGCTAAAAAGTTAACACTACCCAATGGAAAAGTAAACTTTAATTTGAACAAAAATGTGCCTTTGGCTAACCCTTTAGATACAGTTAATTCCGGGATTAAACCTATTTTGCCGAAAGTCGATACTTTAAAGAAAGCGACAAAGAAGTTGTAAATTAATGCAAACGGAGTTTTACAAGCACCTGGAGCGTCCTTGCGAAAACATTCTCCGATTCTTCATCGGTAATGTTTGTGGCAATCTCTAACATAGCGTAACCTTCCAATCGTCATTGTAGTTCTCTTTTTTTGTTGTTATTTACCTCAATGAGATTGCCACGCCCGATGAAAAATCGGGACTCGCAATGACGTTTAGCTGGCTTTCAAAAACTCAATCATCTTTTTTAGCGCAATGGCTCTATGGCTAATCTTGTTTTTTTTAGCCATATCCATTTCAGCAAAAGTAATAGAATCACCATCAGGTTGAAAAATTGGGTCGTAGCCAAATCCATTTGATCCAGTTAAGTTTTGGGTTATCTTACCTTCAATCGTTCCTTCGAAAATATGATTGACACCATTCAGCATTAAGGAAATAACGGTTTTAAACCTTGCTTTACGATTGTGTTGTCCTTCGAGTTTTTGTAAAACCAGTTGCATATTTTCCAAGCTATCTCTACTCCCACCGTATCTGGCAGAAAAAACACCAGGCTCATTATTTAAAGCTTCAACTTCTAAACCACTGTCATCAGCAAAGCAATCTAAATTAAAATTCTCTACAACATATTTACTCTTTAAACTGGCATTCCCTTCAAATGTGTTAGCAGTTTCGGGTATATCTGTATCACAGCCAATATCATTCAGATTTAAAACCTCATATTCTCCAGCCATCGCCAGCCGGATTTCTTCTGTCTTATGTTGATTATTGGTGGCAAAAACAAGCTTCTTCATGATGTTAGATGGAAAATAGTAAATAGGTAATGGAACAAACAGATTCTGATATTTAAAATCTATAACTTAATTTTCTGCAAATTTCCCCAAAGTAATTTCTTAGCGGTTAAATCGCTATCCAATTGATGAAGGTTGGGTGCGAAGATGATTTTTGTACTTTCATGCTGAATAATTTCATTCTGCCAAACCAGATTCAGTTTCAGATCAGAAATTTCTACCCCAAACGAAAGCATAATTGCAGGTTTAAAAAACTCATGGAAATCAACATATTCGGTTCCCATATATTGTGCATAATTCACTACCGCAAAGTCTGGCGTACCCAAATCAACTGCCTTAACAATTTTGCGCAGTAATTCCCTTCCTTCAGCAGTGCTTACATCATTCAGTTTATCATTCACCAAAATCAAAACTGACTTTTTGTTTCCGCCCAAAAATTTAAAGGTTTTTGGCGATTTTGGTTCAGCCAAAACACGAGGAATTTCTACTTGAGGGGTGTAGCTTTTGGCAGATTCTTCATTTGTTTCTACTAAAATTGCCTCACTTTTAGGTTGTAAAATTTTTTCTCCAGTTAAATCAGTCTCAGATACAATCGGGTTACTAACAGGCTTTTCGTTATCAACAAGTGCGATTTGAACAGACTCATCCTTCACTAAAAAAATATCTTCAGTAAAAAATAAACGTAAAGCATTCGCATTGTTGGTAAGCTGGTTTTCCATTCGTATTTTTGTAGGATAATAATTTCTGTTAAAATTAGTTAAATATCTTATAATAGCGCCGCTAATTGTTACTTTTATCCCTTAAAATTTATAGAGTGCTCTGCTCAAAAAAGGCTTGTTGCTTATTTATTTTTAGTATTATTTTCGGTTATTCGTTTGCACAAAACGTGGCTGCAATCAATGGTAAATCAATAAGTAGCAAAGAGTTTTTATGGGCTTATAAAAAGAGTCATAATGGTATTTCTAGCACTGATTATGCCAGTTTGGAAAACTATTTGAACTTGTATATAAATTTTAAATTGAAAGTTTTGGATGCCAGAGAAATGGGTTTGGATAAGAATTCCATTTATCAGGAAGAGATTAAAACTTACGAAATTGCACTGGTAGCACATAAAAAGGCTGATGCAAGACATAAGGATCAGGATTTTTTGCTCAATGAATACAAAGAAGGCGTTTTGATGTTTAACATCTCCGAAAAAAAGATATGGAACAAAGCGCAAGACGATGAGCAAGCATTACAGGAATTTTATAATAAAAACCAACAGAATTACAATAAGCCATTGAGTGATGTGAGAGGTCAGGTAATTGCCGACTATCAGCAAAGCCTGGAGGAAAACTGGCTGAAAGGGCTCAGACAAAAACACCAGATTAAGATTAATGAGCAAGAGTTAAGAAAACTCGCAAAACAGTAACTCTATTTTGGTAAAAGATTAGTATTAAATTTGCAAAATATAACACAAAGAATGAAGAAGTTTTTTTTAGTAGCAACAGCATTAATTTGCACACTGTTAAACAGTTATGCCCAACCAGGGAAACATAACATCGATAAAGTTGCTGCTGTGGTAGGTAATAATATTATTTTACTATCAGATTTGAATCAGGAGTATACGCAGTACCTATACCAGGGAAACCCTCCAAATGAAAGCATAAAGTGTAAAATTTTACAAAACACCTTGACTCAGAAACTGCTGAAACAACAAGCAGAAATCGATTCGGTTATGGTAGAAGATGGCCAGGTAGACGATGAGGTGGATAAGCGGATGCGTTCGATGATGCAACGTGCCGGTGGGCAGGAGCGTTTAGAGCAATTCTTAAATAAATCGGTTTTGCAATATAAGGATGAGATGAGACCAACGATTAAAGATGGTTTAATCGCTCAGAAAATGCAAGGTAAAATCACCGAAAATATTAATGTTACGCCAATGGAAGTTGAGAAATACTTCAAATCGTTGGGTGATAGCATTCCAGAATTTAACACGGAAGTTGAAGTTGGAGAGATCATTCTTGATCCAAAATTATCAAGAGCTGAAAAGCAAAGATTTCGGGATAAAATTGAAGCGTTACGTTTAAGAATTAAAGGTGGCGACGATTTTGGAGTTCTGGCTAAAACATATTCTGAAGACCCGGGATCATCTGCAGATGGTGGAGATTTAGGTTTCTTTGATAGAAGTATGATGGCAAAGGAGTTTACAGCCTGGGCGTTCAAACTTAAAGCGGGAGAAATTTCTCCGGTATTTGAAACTGAATTTGGTTTCCACATCCTTCAGGTAATTGAGCGTCGTGGTGAGCAGGTTCACGCCCGTCACATCCTGGTAAGACCCGCAACAACACCAGAAAGTTTAACCCGTTTAAAACTTCATGCCGATAGTGTTTACAACAAAATTATCGCTAACAAACTATCATTCGCCGCTGCGGCAAACTTATATTCAGACAATAAAGAATCGAAATATAATGGCGGTATGATGCTGAACGCAGAAAACGTTCAAGCCAGAACTACTTTTATCCCTATTGATAAATTAGATCCATCTGTATTTTTGGTAATCGATACCATGAAAATTGGCGGCATTTCTAAACCTGATTTATATACTGCAGCTGATGGCAAACAAGGCTATCGTTTACTTTATTTGAAGTCTAAAATTCCCCCTCACAAAGCGAACATGGCACAAGATTTTCCAAAAATTAGAGACGCCGCTCAAAGTGATAAAATAAATCGTACTTTAAGCGAATGGTTTGAAAAACGTCGTGAAAGCACTTACATTAAAATCGACGACGAGTTTAATACCTGCGATGAACTAAAAATTTGGACTAAGACCACTACAGCCGCAAAATAACACGAATGCAGTACAAAAACGAAGTAGAAGCCGTTGACGCACTTCATCACACTTTCAACAAAATTAAAACCGAAATTAGTAAGGTTGTTGTTGGACAAGATGATATCATTAAATCAGTTTTGATCGCCATTTTTAGCAACGGACATTGTTTGTTGGTTGGCGTACCCGGATTGGCTAAAACTTTACTCGTTCAAACTGTTGCCTCGGTTTTAGATCTGGATTTCAATAGAATTCAATTCACCCCCGATTTAATGCCAAGTGATATCATTGGCGCAGAGATATTAGGAGAAGACAGGCACTTTAAATTTATTAAAGGTCCTGTTTTTTCGAATATTATTTTAGCTGATGAGATTAACCGTACTCCGCCAAAAACGCAGGCCGCTTTACTAGAGGCCATGCAGGAGAAATCGGTTACAGCAGCTGGCTTAACCCATACCTTACCAAAGCCATTCTTTGTGTTGGCTACGCAAAACCCAATTGAACAAGAAGGGACTTATCCCCTACCCGAAGCGCAACTCGATCGTTTCATGTTCAATATCCAATTAAATTATCCGGCATTTGCCGATGAGCTTAATATTGTTAAAAATACTACAAGCAATAAAACCATAGCGCTCGAGAAAATTATTCAAGCTGATGATATTCTGTTTTTCCAAAAGCTGATTCGCGATATTCCGGTAACGGATAATGTTTTGGAATATGCGGTAAAGCTGGCTTCTAAAACCAGACCGAATAGTGAGTTTGCGACAGAAGCGGTAAACAAATATATTAGCTGGGGTGCCGGGCCAAGAGCATCACAGTTTTTGGTTTTAGGAGCAAAATGTCATGCGGCTATTTCAGGAAAATATGCTCCAGACATTGAAGATGTTCAAGCGGTAGCAGAACCTATTTTACGCCACCGTATTGTTAGAAATTACCGTGCTGAAGCAGAAGGATTATCAATAGAAAAGATCATTAAAGATTTGTTATAAAAAATCAATCAAATTTACAAGAGGCTGTCTCAAAATACATGAGGCAGCTTTTTTTTGTATTTAAATAAATCCTATGTGTTCTTCGTTTATTGCTGGCTAGAAATGTTTATTTAACCATTATTTTGTTAAAACGGGCAAAAGCAAGCCTTTTTAGGCTGCTTTTTTTCTAATATTTTGTGCAATTGCCAGTAATCCCCATTCTATTGACACCTTTTCTTTCCCTCGGAGCATGAAGCGGCGGAACCCGTGGTTCTGTTTAATATTCCCGAATACTGGTTCAACATCATGACACCTTTGCTTTCGTTTTTCAACCCCCTTTTCACTGTTGAGTAGCTGATATGCTTTTGCTTTATGTCGCATCAGATTAGTGTTGACCTCTATGATCCTGTTTCCCTGAGATTTGTGGCAAGTCCCATTGAGTGGGCATGTGGCACAATTCTTTGCCTGGTACCTTTTGCTGGTCTGCTCAAATCCGGTACTGGTTTTTCGTTTGCTATCGCCGATATAATTCATTTTTTGACCCATTGGACATATATAGCAGTCCTGCTCCCGATTATAGAATAGCCTGTCCTGGGCAAATGGTTTCTTCTTGTTGTGGGTTTCACTATGCTCCTTGTCGAACATGCCATATTTTACGTAAGCTTCAATCTGGCCAGCTTCCATGATCTCATAATTTTCCTCGCTTCCATAACCTGCATCTGCGGTAATGGTCTTCAGGGTTTTACCAAAGCTTGCCTGGTGTTGCTCGATATGTTCTTTTAAAGTAGTGGTATCAGTGGGGTTCGGGTGAATGGTATAATTTACGATGAACTGGTTTGAGGTTGATATCTGTACATTATAACCTGGCTTGAGCTGGCCATTTTGCATGTGGTCTTCCTTCATCCGCATGAAAGTCGCATCGGTATCGGTTTTACTAAAGCTGTTGCGTTCCCCCAGGATTTCTTCTTTACGCTCATATTCTGCTATCTTTTCCGGATATTCCCTGGTTATATACCTCAGCTTCGCTTTGACTTTTTTGTCCAGATCTGTTTTTTCTGCCAATACTGCATTGAGCGTATCCACGGTCTGCTGTACCTTTTCTGTATCTATATCGGTAAAATCCGGTGGTTCGGGCAGTCCATCTTCTACTTTGGCAACACTTTGGGCATATTGCCAGATTTCACTCAAGGCTTTCTTCATCTTCTCCTTATTGGTCTGGATGGCTTTTTTCCACACAAAGGTATACTTGTTCGCATTGGCCTCTATCTTGGTACCATCAGTATAAACATCTTCAATGCTTAAAAGGCCTTCTGCTGCCAAAAGTTTTACCACCTCCTCAAATACACTGCGAAGTGCATCCTTAAGCCGCACGCCACGAAAACGGTTGATGGTATTGTGGTCGGGATAACTCATCCCACTGAGCCACATAAAATTGATGTTCTCTCTGCAGGCTACCTCCAGCTTTCTGCTACTATAGATATTGCTCACATACCCATATACCAAAACCTTTAACAGCATTTGGGGATGGTAACTTGAAGTACCCTTAATCTTATAAGCATCCAACAGCCCCTGGATATTGATTCGGTTAATAACATCGTTCACGATGCGAACAGGATGGCCTTTTGCCACAAGTTCATCCAGAGTAGGCGGAATAGCCATAATCTGGTCTTGATAGTAGGGCTTGAAAACTGGTATTTGGACTGGCATAAACCTCAATTATTTATACTTAAATATCTGAAATTCAACGTAATAAACCAAATTTAAAAGGTAAAAAATTATTTTTTTTACAAAAAAAAAGACTGCCTTTTTGAGACAGCCTCTTTTTTGTTTTAAAAAATACAATCTCCATATCTAAATGGTATTTTAGTTTTGAATAATAGCACGTTATAATGGAGAAGGATATAGAATCAATTTGCCCTGCTAGCAGAAACGAATGGCGAGAATGGTTAAAAGAAAACCACCAAACGGCAACATCGATCTGGTTGATTCAATATAAAAAAAGTGCTGACAAACCCACCATTTCTTGGGTGGAGGCGGTTGAAGAGGCGCTTTGTTTTGGTTGGATCGATAGCATCAGAAAATCAATTGACGAGGAAAGATTTATTCAATTTTTCACCAAGAGAAAACCGAAAAGCGCTTGGTCTAAAATTAATAAAGCAAAGGTTTTAGCATTGATAGATGATGGCTTGATGTCCAAAGCTGGCCATGAAAGTATTGCTCGGGCAAAAGAGAATGGCTCGTGGATAATTCTAGATGAAGTAGAAGAATTAACAATTCCCGAAGAACTGGAGCATGAATTTGAAAAGAAACGAGAGGCAAAAGAATTTTTTCTAGGTTTAAGCAAATCAGTGAGGAAAGCCATTTTACAGTGGATTGCTTTTGCAAAGAGACCTGAAACAAAAGCTAAAAGAATTGTAGAGGTTGTGGAGCTTGCGGAAAGAAAACAAAAACCGAAACAGTTTTAACAGTCGACAGGTCACGAGCTAATTTATATATGTTTGTTCTAAGACCTATATCTTACGCCTATAAATTAATAACAAAGGCCTTCTAATATTGTTATAGATCAATCATCGACTCCTCCTGTCACGATTTTATCTGAGAAAGATAGATTGGAAAAGCAATCAAATAATTTAGCCTACAACCGATGGTTACTTTATAATTTAGGATAATTGTTCTTATCTTTATGCCAATTAGAAAGCAAAATTTTTCAAATCAAAAATATTTAACATGTCAGCTCACGATTCACACGCACCAGTTCATCAAACAAAAGGCATTTGGGCATTGCCATTAACAGCTTGGATTATTGTTTTAATCCTTCTTGTAGCCTTTACCAGACCAATTTTCGTTCACGCACCAGAAGGATCTGGTCACCATGAAACAGAGAAACCGCATTCAAAAGCAGAAGAGGCTGAATCATCACATCACTAGTATTAAGTTGAAGGTTAAAAGTTTATGCCAGCTAGTTCATATAGCCATAGAAAAAGCGTCCGAGGTTAAATCGAGACGCTTTTTTTGTAGTTCAAATTTTATTTCAACTGCCCCATTAAGTTTGGGAAATCGGTAATTACACCATCAACGCCCAGGCTGATAAAATAGTTAATTTCCTTTAAACCATTCACCGTCCACGGAATAATTTTGATGCCCATGGCATGGCAGCGATCTACCAATCCTTTACCTACTAAAACCGAATATGGACTGTAAATGGTAGGCTTGAAGCCTAATTTTTCAATATAATCTTCGAAAGGTTCTTTTTCATCAATCAAAAGCGAAGTTTGTATTTTAGGATATTTCTCATGCAAATACTGGAGCGTTCGCATATCAAAAGACTGAATAATTACCCGTTTCGAAATCTTTTTTGCGTTGACCACTTCCATAATCAATTCTACAAACTCAGCAGGCTCAGGATGAAAATCGTTATCTCCACTTTTAATCGTTTTCGTTTCAATACTATAAACAGGCTTTTTTAACCTTTTTTCTTTCACATAAGTTTCTACCGCGTCAATCGTCTCACTAAGCAAAGGCTTATAGGCTTTAAACTTCACCTGACCGGGAAAACGAGCATGAACTTTACTTCCAACATCAAACTTCTTCACCTCCTCGTAATCCATTTTGTAAATGTTGTATTTCTTTTGATCTTTCAAAGAAATCGGTTTACCATTTGGCATTAAAGATATTTCATTGTTAAAATAGGGCTCCTGAGATAGCACAACTTTTTTATCTTTGGAAATAACGGCATCCATCTCTAGGGTCGTTACCCCCAAATCAAGGGCTTTGAGCATACCTTCAACTGTATTTTCGGGCATTATTCCACGTGCACCAGCTTTACCCTGTAAATCAAATTTCTGCTTTTGAGCTGAAACCTGTAAAAATGTAAGCGAGAGCAGAAGTATGATCTGTAATCTTTTATTCATGAACTTAAAACGTAAAATGATTTGTTATTATATTTTCTGGAGCGCATAAACAGTACTATTTTTAATGTTGTTCCCGCTTTTCGCTTTACTCTCCCGAGAAAACCGGGATTCGTGCCCGCTTCAATCGGGGCTAAAGGGAAACGAAAGTGCAAAGAACAGCTTCAATAGCACATAAAAAAAGGGCTATCTTTTTATCGAAAGCCCTTGTAATTCACAATGTAAATTTATCTTTCTGCGGGTACAAAAGCCTGCAGAATTAAGTTCCAGCTGGCATCTGCAGCTTTTTCATAAACAAAAACGTAGTTAAAACTTTCGCGTAAATCGGCTTTATAATCTATTGTGGCCACGCCATAAGTATAAGCTAAATCACTGCCAATTGCCTTATCAACACCAGTTGTTTTTAAGTTAATTTTACTAATCATTCCGTTATAAAAAGAAATGATTTTGCCTTTTCCGTTAATGGCTTCGTTACCCGGAAATAACAGACGGGCATCTTCTGTTAAAAAGCCACCAAACGCGGCAATACCATGTGTTTTCAAAAGCGTGTTCAAAGTTTTCTCAGTTGTAGAAATGATATCCTTTCCAGCCTTTAATTGTTTCTCATTCAAAAATTTTGGGGCAACATGGTCTTTTGGTTCAATAAATTTAGGAGCAGATTTATCTAAAGGTTTATTGCTCGATGTGCCTAAATCAATGGCTAATTTCCACTTGCCATTCTCCGATTTCCAAATGGATAGATACTGACCATATTTTTTCTCCGAACCACTCACAGCGTAAGGACCAGTAGTAAAACCTAAATCGCCACTACGGGAAACCTTTGCTAAATTTGGTTCCCAGGTAACGGTATTTTCATCTGTTTTCTGTGCATTATAAAAAGTTCTTACATTAACAGGGTTCGGTCTGAAAACCAACCCACTTGCTAATGAATACTCCAGATAAGCATCTTTATCTCCATTTTTTGCAATAGATTTTGCGAAATCTTTTTCTGCACTTACTAATGACTTCGTGGTTCCATCATTTTTTTGTGCCCATGCACCAATTGCCAAAAGTGATAATATTGCAGTTGAAAATAATTGTTTCATTATAAATTTTAGATATATGTTTGGCGAATATAGAATTTTTTAGATGCTGTCTTTTCAAAAGTAATTAACAATTACACATTTTATTTTTCACGATAAATCATTTCCAGAACCGTTTGCCCGGTTGCTTTAAGAGTATTTTTATCAATATTTGCGAGGTTATCCAATTGGGTATGCCAGTTAATGTAGAAACCACTGTTATCGTTATAGTGAATAATATCAATGGATGGCACTCCGGCTTTGTTCATCCAGAAATGATCATCAACAATTTTACCGCTCGGAATGCGAACAAAGTACGATGAATAACCAATTTCATTACCAATATCCCAAACCCTGTTCACTACGTCAGGCGCCGCCTGCCTCGAAATTTCATCTTGCGTAAACTGGGCATTCCCACCTCCAACCATGTCGAGATTGATTCCATAACCAGCTTTATAGCCTGCAGCAATTGCATTTTTCGCCCAAAATTGTGAACCTAAACACCAGGTTACCTCGTCGGGCGTTTCATCATTTGCTTTCCCATAGTCTTCCAAATCCCATAATACAAAATCAATACCTACGTTTGGCGATTTTTTCTGAATTTGCCTTGCCATTTCAAGGATCACACCAACACCACTGCCCCCATCATTTGCCGCATCAAAAGGCTTATTGTGATTTGCAGGATTCGAATCCTGATCAGAAAACGGACGGGCATCCCAATGGGCCGTAATTAAAACCCTTATTTTATTTTCCGGATTAAAACTGGCAAAAATGTTTTTTAACTGAAAGGTCTTGCCATCGTAAGTTTGCGTTTTCTCTCCTTGAATTTTGACCTCTGCGCCAAATGACTTCAATTTATTAACCAAATATTCAGCACATTTTTGGTGTGCCAAAGTACCCGGAATTCTTGGTCCAAAATCAACCTGTGCTTTCACATAAGCATAAGCACTATCTGCATTAAATTCTGGCGAAACTAAAGTTATAGCTGTATTTGTCTCTGTATCGCCAGCCTTATCTGATTTAGTTTTACAGGCCTGAAAGCTTAGCAAAGCAATTAGAGGCCAAAATAAAAGTTTTTTATTCATTGTTAATTCTTAAATTATGAAGGAGATTGCCACGAATATTACCGATGAAAAATCGGAGAATATTCTCGCAAGGACGGAAGAGCGGGGTATCAAAAAAATCAAGTGCATCAATGAGTTCGTCATTGCGAGTCCGGATTTTTCATCTGGACATGGCAATCTCATTGATGCTTCTAATTATTAAACCACATGATCCCCTCTAAACCTAAACCTTACTCCAAGTTGTACCTTCTTTGCTATCCTTTAGTTGAATTCCCAACTCCTGTAATCCAATTCTAATTTTATCTGAGGTAGCATAATCTTTATTGGCTTTCGCTTCAGTACGAAGATCGATCACCATTTCCAAAACACCATTTAAATCGTTGCTCCCTGCATCTTCGTCTTTTAAGCCTAAAATATCGAAAACAAAATCGTTCACTAATGCTTTCAGTTGCTCAAGAGATTCAGCTGAAATCTTCGCCTTTCCATCGTAAACTGTATTGATAATCCTCACGGCCTCAAACAGCTCTGCAATTAAAATCGGACTATTAAAATCATCATTCATTGCGGCAATGCATCTCTCTTTAAGGGCAACAATATCAAAATCATTTTGATCAGAAACGGCTAATTTGTCCAACAAACTCACTGCAGCCATCAGCCTGCGGAAACCTTTCTCAGAAGCATCGAGCGCATCATTAGAAAAATCTAAAGTGCTGCGATAGTGTGCCTGAAGCATGAAAAACTTAACCGTCATCGGGCTATAACCTTTTCGCAAAAGCGGATGGGCACCGGTAAATAATTCGAGCGGAAGAAAACCATTGCCAGCCGATTTAGACATTCGCGTTCCATTTACAGTAAGCATATTGGTGTGCATCCAATACCGGGCAGGTTGTTTGTGACTACAAGCCTCAGATTGCGCAATTTCGTTGGTGTGGTGCGTAGCGGCTAAGTCCATCCCTCCACCGTGAATGTCAAATTCATCGCCCAGGTATTTTGCGCTCATGGCTGAACATTCGATATGCCAACCCGGAAAACCTAATCCCCAAGGCGATTGCCATTGCATTAAAGTTTCAGGTTTCGCTTTAATCCATAAGGCAAAATCCAAACGCCCACGTTTCTCATCTTGCCCGCCTAGCTCGCGGGTATTATTCAACATATCCTCTAAATTGCGATTGGTGAGGATAGTATAATTATATTCTTTACTGTATTTTTCTACATCAAAATAAACGTTTCCGCCCACCTCATAACCATAGCCATTGGCGATAATTACTTTGATCATCTCAATTTGTTCGATAATGTGCCCAGTGGCGGTTGGTTCGATGCTCGGTGGCAAGGTATTAAACATCCGCAACACATCATGAAAACCCAGAGTGTACTTTTGAACAATTTCCATAGGCTCTAACTGTTCCAGCTTTGCACGTTTTGCAAACTTATCATCTCCTTCATCTCTATCTCCCTCAAGGTGCCCTGCATCGGTTATATTACGCACATAACGAACCTTAAAACCTAAATATTTCAGGTATCTGAAAATCAAATCAAAAGAAATAAATGTACGGCAATTGCCCAAATGCACATCGCTGTATACGGTAGGTCCGCAAACATACATGCCCACATGAGCAGCGTTTAACGGTTGAAAAAGTTCTTTTTTACGCGAAAGGGTATTGTAAAGCTGTAAGCCAGTATTCATACTGCAAATGTAATATTTACCAGCGTAAAGTTTTAGGAATGCTTCATTGTTTAACTGACCAATGAGGTAATTGACAATTCTTAAATCAAAAAGAGCATTTTTTTGGAAAGGTACTGTAGTGCTATTCGGGTAATGCAGTCCGCCTTTCCCTGCCCGTCCGGCAGGCGGGAGCTAAATCCCCGATGAAGAAAGAATCGCGGGATACCGCGTCAATGCGGTTTAGAAACCAAGTTTTGAGCCATTACTCATTCTACTAAGTACAACTGCTGTGGCTATATCAATTTTTTTAGTCGATCGTCATTCCCTTGAAGTAAGGAATGACGATCGTTCTAATGATTAATTCTTCAACTTATCTTTAAATATTTTCTCCAGTTTTTGCATTTTGGGCAAAATTACGGCTCTGCAATAAGGCTCGCTGCCATTTTTCAAATAATAATTTTGATGATAATTTTCAGCTACATAAAAAGGTTTTGCAGCCTCGATAGCAGTAACCACAGGTTTGCCAAAAGCATTTTTCTTGTTCAACTCCGCTTTATATTTAGAAGCTAAATCTTTTTGCTCAGCATTATGATAAAAAACTACTGATCGATACTGTGTACCCGAATCTGCACCCTGGCGGTTTAGTGTAGTGGGATCATGGCTTTTCCAAAAAACTTCCAACAGTTCATCGTAAGTAATCACCATTGGATTATAAGTAATCTCTAAAACCTCCGCGTGTCCTGTTGCACCCGTACAAACCTCCTCATAAGTTGGATTGGCTAACCGCCCTCCTTCATATCCAGATTTTACAGCGGTAACACCTTTAAGCCTTTGAAATATGGCTTCTGTACACCAAAAACAACCCATTCCAAATGTGGCCTTTTCAGTCTTTTTGCCCTGCGCCTGAACTTGGTTCAATGTCAGGATTGATAGTAGAATTAAAATTATTTTTTTCATTTTGTGTGTTAATTATTGAAGCAGCTTTCATTTGCATTCGTTAATAATATTACGAAAATAAAGTGCAACTAGTTTGTGTGGATACAATAATGGATTTTGAATGACAATTGCAACAAATTGTTAACTTACCTGTTAATGTTAATAACTTAAATTACTGGTAATTAAATTTTTATATCCACAATACTAGCCACGATCGCACTTATTAACAATTCTTTTTTAAATTCGTATCACATTAAAAATAAATTTATGTCTACACCGTATATTCCTTGTTTGGATTTAGGTTCTTATATCAACGGAACTGAAGAAGAACGTAAAAAATTTTCTGATGAGTTGGGCAGAGCCTTCAACGATTCGGGGTTTGTAACTATCACAAACCATGGTTTAAGTCAGGAATTGATTGATAAGCTTTACGAAAACATTAAAGCTGCATTTTCACTTCCTGTAGAAACCAAAAGGAAATACGAGAAACCAGAATTGGCCGGGCAACGCGGTTACACTAGTGCCGGTAAAGAAACAGCAAAAGGCGCTAAAACACCAGATTTGAAAGAGTTTTGGCAAATTGGGCAGGAAGTTACCGATGGCGACCCGGTGAAAGATGAATATCCGGACAACGAAGTGTTAGAAGAGCTTCCAGAATTTAATAAAGTTACCGGCGATATCTACAAAAAACTTCAGGAAAATGGCACACACTTATTACGTGCCATTGCTACTTACCTGGAATTGCCAGTTGATTATTTTGATAAACATGTACACAACGGAAACTCAATTTTAAGAGGTATTCACTACTTCCCTATTGAAAACCCAAAGTTAATTCCTGATGATGCAGTTCGTGCCGGCGCACATGAAGACATCAATTTAATTACCCTTTTAATTGGAGCCAGTGCAGACGGCTTGGAAGTTTTAACCCGCAGCAATGAATGGTTGCCAATTAAAGCACACCACACCGATATCGTTGTAAATGTAGGCGACATGCTGCAACGTTTAACCAATAACAAATTAAAATCAACCACACATAGAGTGGTAAATCCACCTCGCGAATTGATGAAAACTTCTCGTTTTTCGGTTCCATTTTTCTTACATCCCCGCAGTGATATGGATTTGACAAGTCTGCCTTCAACCATTGATGCCGAACACCCGAAGGCCTATAGCGATATGACAGCTGGCGAATATTTGGACGAAAGGCTGAGAGAGATTGGGCTGAAGAAATAAAGCCCCACCTAAATCCTCCCCCGAGGGAGGACTTTGACCGGCTCAAATTTGAATAAAAGCACCGATTAATTCGGTGCTTTTATTGTTACTTTAAAATTATGTATTCAATCAATTTAGAAATTTTTAAAGAAATACGGGGAATTGGTTCTGCTTCGGGTATCATCTCCAAAGCAGATTTGCTTTACATTATTGGAGATAACAGTGGTTACCTGAACGAGTTCAATATTAAAAGTGAAAAATTACGAAAAATCCAAGTCTTATCTGATAGTGAACTAAAGGGCCTGGAAAACATTCCAAAACCACAAAAGCCAGATTTCGAAGTGCTTTATCAGTATGCAGATCGGTTTTACATTTTAGGATCAGGGTCTACCTCAAGAAGAAATTTGATGGTAGAATTTGATACTAAATCACAACGAATTCTAACAAAAAATTTGACCAATGTCTATCAAAAAATGAAGGTCCTTGCAAAAATTAACGATGAAAATTTCAACATCGAAGGAGCAATTTTTAACGGTCGGTTCTGGTTGCTTTTTAACAGGGGAAATGGCAACGATGGCAAAAACGGAATATTCCGGATCCTTGAAAAAGATTTAGCAAAAGCTGAAAAAATATCATTTACCAGCTTGAAGCTCCCCAATATTAACCATGTAGAATCTTCGTTTACCGATGCAGTGCTTGCGAACAATGATGTCTATTTCATCTCTACGGCCGAAGATACCAAATCAACTTATACCGATGGAGATATTTTGGGCAGTTTTATCGGCAGTATAAATCCAGAAAGTTTGAAGCTCAACTTTTCCTACAGGATTCCTGGCTTACATAAGTTTGAAGGGATTTCATTATTCAGGAAAACGGCAAGTACACTTGAATTTTTACTCTGTGAAGATAGAGATACGGATGAACTGAAAACCACCGTTTATAAATTGCGATTATCCGTATAATTGATAAATTTTTATGGCTGATCAGGTATTTCTGGGAGAGTATCAAAATCTCTTCAACCTTTTTGATAATATTTATCCACTAAAGGATGAAATAAAATCGGCCATCATTGCCAACAGTGAGGTAATTGAAGTTGCAAAAAAAACAAAACTTTTAAGTGTTGGCGAGCGCAGCAATACCATTTACTTTATTGTAAAAGGAGCCGCTAGAATATTCTATCTCGATAAAGAAGGCAAAGAAACAAATACCTGGTTTTTATTCGAAAATCAACTTCTCATTTCTGTTTACAGCTTTTATACTGGCAACCCGAGTTTTGAATACATTGAAACTTTAGAAGACTGCAAACTAATTGCTGTAAAAAGAGAAAAACTGGATGAATTATACTTAAACTTCATGGAATTTAATTTTTCAGGCAGGAAGTTAACCGAATTTTATCACATGCGGAACGAGATACAAGCAAACGAACTGCGTATGTTGAGCGCAAAGGAACGGTATCAAAATTTACTGGAAAGAAATCCTCAACTCTTTCAAAGGGTATCTTTAGGACACATTGCTTCATATTTGGGGATCTCTCAAGAAACCTTAAGCAGAATTAGAAAGCAAAAATAGTTTTTTGACTTTTGTCAAAAGCCAGCAGACTAGCACATCATAGATTTGATCAATAAATTTTAAATCTATGTTAATCATCATTTTTATCGTATTTGGTTTTTGCTTTCTACTCGAAAGAATTAAACCGGGCTGGAAATTGCCAAACGTTTCCACGTGGACCATCAGGGTTTTAGGAGTTAACTTCATTCAGTTAAGTATAGTTGTCTTAGCTGGATTTACCTGGGAAAAATGGCTCTCATCTATCTCCGTTTTTCAACTCTCTAATTTTGTTCCCAATTGGCTTGGCGGTATTATCGCCTATTTTATTGCCACGTTTATTTTTTATTGGTGGCATCGGTGGAGGCATACTGTTGATTTTTTATGGCTGGGTTTTCATCAAATTCACCACAGTCCGCAACGCTTAGAAGTGATTACCTCATTCTACAAACATCCATTAGAAATGACAGTAAATTCGATTATTGGAAGTTTTTTGGTTTACACATTATTAGGGCTTAATCCTGAAGCCGGAGCCATTTATACTTTATGCACAGCACTGGGGGAATTTTTTTACCACACCAATGTGAAAACACCACAATGGATTGGCTACATTTTTCAGCGGCCAGAAATGCACCGAATTCATCATCAATATGAAAAACATAGCAATAATTATGGCGACATTGTATGGTGGGATATGCTATTTGGCACCTATGAAAATCCAAAGGAGTTTAAAAGCAACTGCGGATTTGATGATGAAAAGGAGCAAAAACTATTGGATATGATCAAATTTAAAGATGTGCATGAACATTAAGTCATTTTCGATTTCCAGAAGAATAGTATATTCATCCAAAATTTACAATCATGAAAAAACGCTTCTTGACACTTTTACTTCTTTTATCCGCTACGCAGTTCGCTTTCTCACAAACTCAAGATATTAAAGATCTCTACTGGGACTTTTTGCAAATCAGATTGAAGCCAGTGAAAAAAGCAAAGCCATTAATTTAGCAGAAGCATTAATTAAAAGATCCTCTGAATTAAACCAAAAGCAAATAGGTAGTGTAACCTATCACTTGGCAAGGCTTTATGAAGAAACCGATCAAATGACTCTTGCGATTCAATATTATGAAAAAAGCATCAAAATGACGCCTGGCTATTATGTGCCTTACCTTGCTTTAGGAAATCATTATTTTAAGGATTGCCAGGCGATGATTAAAAAGATGAATGCTGCCGTCGACTCAAAAAGCGTTGTCATTTATGGCAAATTGGTAGAAGATTATAAAAAACTATCGACGAAAACCGCAGCATATTTAGAAAAATCTTACGCTTGCGATCCAGACGATTCGACTAAAGGTATCATCACTTATCTGTATCAAACATCTAAAAACAATGTGGCACTTCAAACATTTGATACACGAATAAAGAAACTTTCTGATAATTGCATCACCTTATTGGATGATGAATAATTAAAACATTCGTCATTGCGAAGCACGAAGCAATCTATTAAGCTTCAATCGCTTTGTACCTTGCAATGATACTAAACTTAGCAGTAAAGAATATTATATCCTACTTCTTCGATTCGTCAATCGCTTTGTTAATTACATCTTGAATCCGCCCTCTGATTCTTAAGTTCCCAAGCTTATCGCTCACGCTCGGATTAACCCTATTGGAAAGGAAAACATATACCAAACCTCTCGATGGATCTACCCAAACACAAGTGCCGGTGTACCCGGTATGCCCATAAGTTTGCGGCGAAGCTAGGTTTGATGGATAGTGTTTTGTACTATCCGGGTCCCAACGATCGAAACCTAAACCACGGCGGCTTACATTCGATTGTTTTGATGTAAACATGTCAACCGTTTCTGGTTTAAAATATTGCGTACCCCCGTAAGTACCACGATTTAAAAGCATCTGATAAATGATGGCCAAATCATTGGCGCTAGAAAACAAACCGGCATGACCAGACACACCACCGGCAAGTGCTGCACCCTGATCGTGAACATAACCTACTAAAAGCGTTTTTCTGAAATACGTATCTTGCTCCGTAGGGATAATTTGATCTCTACCGAAACGATTTCTAGGTAAAAATCCGGCCGCCTGCATCCCCAAAGGTTTGTAGAAGTTTTCGTACGTATATTGGTTTAACGGTTCCTCACTAATGTGCTCTACGATATCCTTCATCACATACATACTAATGTCGCTGTAAACATACTGCCCTCTAGTTTTGATGGGCGAATTGAGCATCTTTGGCCACATGAAATCCTTAAAAAAGTCTTTTTTGATGTAATAACCATCGGCAACTTTAGTTGGGAAAGCAGCAGAAGAATCTACACTATAATCGCCAGTTTTTACGTAATTGTGAAATGGAATATATGGAATAAAACCGGCCTGGTGCAGCATCACCTCACGAACTTGAATGTTGTTCATGGGCGTAGTTCGGGCTTTCGGAATATAGGCACCGATATTAGTATCCAATTTCAACTTTCCCTCCTCGAACAAACGCATTACCGAAGGTGTGGTGGCTGTAACTTTCGTTACAGAAGCCAAATCGAAAATATCGGTTACCTTATCAGGAAGATTCGTATCGTAAGTGTGCGTTCCGTAAGCCTTATTAAAAATCACTTTTCCATCCTTCGCCACCAAAATCACCAAACCTGGGGCTGCCTTTTCTCTAATGGTTTCCTCGGCAATCGCATCAATTTCTTTTAAATTATTAGAGTTTACACCAGCATCCTCGGGAACGGTATATTTCAACCGGGTTTTGTCAGTTGTAAAGCCAGAACCTACGGTATATTTTGCAGAATAGGCTTTAGTTAATTTATTTACCGCTGCAATGCCACCAAAAATATATTGCGGCACAATGGCCGCTGCGTCTGCACTGTTTTCTCCAGTCCAAATAATGGGCGACTGAAGTAAATCAAACGATTTTAATGCGGTTCCATTTCCAAAAAGGGAAATGATCACCTTTTTTGTTTTGCTTACACTGTTAATAAAATTGATGTATTTGGCATTGGTGGTTTGCTGATCATCAATGGCAATCAGCACAACGTTGAAATATTTAAGGTCGTCTTCCAGGTCATTCAGGTTTACGCTATCCTTATATTTATCTGCAGAAAACGATGTAATTTTATCGTATTTGTTAGCTAAACTATCAAAAACTAAGCTGTAAGAAAACCCCAGACTTACTGAGGCAATGTTTATTTTATCGAGAGATTTTAATGGTATAACAGCATCTTTATTGTTCAGCAAAATGGTTGAACTGGTAATATTATTGGCAACAGAAAGCTTTTTTTCGTTTGTAGCATGGTCTTGGGCACAAGCCATTAAACATAAAACATTAAAGAAACTCGCTACGCCCAGAATGACTAATCTATTTCGCTTCATATACTTTTTCTCCGTTCAAATAGGTTTTTAAAACTTTGGTTTTTAATCTGTTTTGTGGGGTTGATTTTAAAATATCGTGATCAAGAATAACAAAATCGGCAAATTTACCTTTTTCTAAACTGCCTTTTTCCTTTTCTTCAAAATTCGCTTTTGCGGCCCAAATGGTCATCCCACGTAAAGCTTCTTCCGGTGTAAGCGCATTTTCTATTTGAAAACCGCCTTTCGGAAACCCCTTTGCATCTTCTCTCACTGTTGCAGCATAAAACGTTAATAATGGATTAATGTTTTCCACCGGAAAATCAGTTCCCAGGGGTATCCAGCCATTTTGTTTAAGGAGTTGTTTGTAGGCATAAGCATCTTTAACCCGCTCTGGCCCCAATCTTTCTCCCGCCCAATACATATCTGAAGTAGCATGTGTTGGTTGAACGGAAGGAATAATATTCGCTTTTCCAAAAAGAGCGAAATCATTTGAGTTTACTACCTGAGCATGTTCAATTCTCCAGCGTTTATCGTTTTTGCCTTTGAGCACTTTATTATAAATGTTGAGCATTACCCGGTTGGCCGAATCGCCAATGGCATGGGTGCACATTTGAAAATTATGCGCTGCAATTTTTCCAGCTACCTCCTCAAAATGCTTCCGATTGCTCAACAAGAAACCACTTTTCGCTGGCATATCGCTGTAAGGATGTAATAAACAAGCACCTCTTGACCCCAAAGCGCCATCAGCATAAACTTTAAATGAGCGAACATTTAGTCGATCGGTTTTAATTGCTCCGCGTTTAAACAGGTAATCATAATTTTGTTCAGCATCGGATAACATGACATATAAACGCATTTTCAACTTTCCGTCCTTTTGCATTTTTTCGATAAAATCTACCGCTTGAAAGGGTAAGCCACAATCATCAATCGTTGTTAAGCCAGCGGCAAAACAATTTGCTTGCGCATCGGTTAAAATTTTAGTTGCCAGTTTTTCATCAGGCGATGGAATTTTGCTATCTACAAGGCCAACCGCATTATCGATCAAAACTCCAGTCAATTTTCCGTTGGCGCTAAGCATATCACCACCCACTAATTTCTGTTCACCCTTTATCCCTGCTTCATCGAAAGCTTTTTGATTAACCACAGCAGCATGTCCATCTACACGATTTAATAATACTGGTCGGTTTGGAAATAATTCCGTTAATTTTTCATTTGTAGGGAAAGCTTTATTTTCCCAGTCGTTTTGATCCCAGCCATTGCCAATTAACCAGCCATCTGGATGGGTTTTAGCGAACGCTTTCAATCTTTCCAAAATCTCCTCCCAGGATTTGGTATCCCTTAAATCTGCTGTTTGCAAGCTTTGCCCGTAACCGAAAAAATGTGCATGTGCATCGATAAAACCTGGGTAAACTGATTTTCCATCGGCATTAACTTCTTCTTTAGCCTCGTATTTTGATTGAATCTCTTTTGAAGAACCCAAGCCTAGAATTTTTCCATCTTTAACGGCAAAAGCTTCAACTTTTTCGAATTGATCATTAACAGTATAAATAATGGCATTATAAATGATCAGGTCAGCTTGTTCTTTCTTCCTGCAGGAAGAAAAAAACAACGCCAAAGAAAGGACGAAGAGAAATGATTTCATGTTGTTAAAGATAGAAAATTGAAATGAATTGGCTTTGTAAAATGCCGATTACGAAATTGGTTAGCTCTTAAATTCGGCTGGCGATCATCAATATTTTCTTATCAAGATTAAAAGGAGATGCACAATTGATAGGTGATGTTCAAGACAAAAGACTTAGGACTTCAGACTGCTGACTTTGGACTTTTTCGAACAGTCATTTACATGTTGAGTTTTAAACAAAGCCAAATCCTTAAGCTTATTTTGTATAATTTAGCAAATTCACTTTGCCCTAATACATGACTGATATTATTCACTTATTGCCTGATGCTGTTGCCAATCAAATTGCTGCCGGAGAAGTTGTTCAACGACCTGCTTCTGCTGTAAAAGAATTACTTGAAAATTCGATTGATGCTGGCGCAGATAAAATCCAATTGGTGATAAAAGATGCCGGAAAAGCACTCATTCAGATTGTTGACAATGGTTGCGGAATGAGCGTTACCGATGCCAGAATGTGTTTCGAGCGCCACGCCACCTCAAAAGTAAAAAAGGCGGAAGATTTATTCGCTATTCGCACTATGGGTTTTCGTGGCGAAGCGATGGCTTCGATAGCTGCAATTTCTCAGGTAGAAATGAAAACCCGCCGCCATGAAGACGAAATTGGTACCTGCATTTCTATTGAAGGCGCTTTGGTAACTGCACAAGAACCCGTGGCGACGCCTGCGGGCACACAAATTGCCATTAAAAATTTGTTTTACAATACCCCTGCCCGTCGTAATTTCTTAAAGAGCAATCCGGTAGAAATGCGTCATATTATTGATGAATTTACAAGGGTAGCATTGGCACACCCAACGGTATTTTTCAGCTTGCATCATGACGGGACAGAAATTTTTAACCTCCCGAAAGGAAACTTAAAACAACGTATTGTCCACATTTTTGGCAATAATTACAACGAGCGATTGGTTCCTGTTGAAGAGGAAACAACCATAATAAATTTAAAAGGCTACATCGGAAAACCGGCTTTCGCCAAGAAAACCCGTGGTGAGCAATTCTTTTTTGTAAACAATCGATTTATTAAAGACCCGTATTTAAATCACGCCGTAAGTTCGGCTTTTGAAGATCTTTTGCCAGATGATAGCTACCCGTTATACGTCCTCTTCATTGAAATTGATCCTTCAAAAATTGATGTAAACGTTCATCCTACCAAAACAGAGATTAAGTATTTAGATGAAAAATCTATTTATGCGATCATGAAATCTGCTGTAAAACGTTCTATTGGGAGATATAACATCTCTCCTACTTTAGATTTTGATCAGGAAACGGGTTTCAGTAACATGATTACGCAAAAGGCAGTGGAAGATATTGTTCCGCCTAGTATTAATTTCAATCCCGATTTTAATCCTTTTGCCAGCGACAGCAGTTCCGTTTCAGGATATGCCACTTCATCAAGAAACTATGAAGCAAAACCGAGTGCAAAAAACTGGGGCTCGCTTTATGAAGTGGTGAAGCAACCGGTGATCGAACAAACATCGTTTTACACAGACGAACCGGTCTTTGAAACGAAGCAAAAGCAATATATGCAATTGCATAACCGTTACATTGTTTCGCAGATTAAATCGGGTTTAATGGTTATCGATCAACAAATGGCACACGAGCGTATTCTTTATGAACGATTTCTAGTACATTTAGACGATAGGAAAGGCGCATCGCAACAAAGTTTATTTCCGCAAACCATTACCCTTAACGCCAACGATTTCGAACTGGCCAAAAGTTTATTGGACGATATAAAAAGTTTAGGCTTTGATGTACGTGAATTCGGAAAAAATACGTTGGTTGTAGAAGGTGTTCCGGTTGATTTAGGAAGCAGTAATATCAACGAAACACAACTATTTGAGCAACTAATTGAAGGTTTCAAAAACTCTCAGCAGGAATTGAAGTTAACTAAAAGAGATAGCCTGGCCCGAACGCTGGCAAAAAACAGTGCGATAAAAGCCGGAACTGCATTAAGCCAGGAAGAAATGAATACGCTGATTGATGAACTTTTTGCCTGTAAAACCCCTAATTTTAGCGTGAGTGGAAAACCAGTGATTCAAACCATAACCTTGGGAGAATTAGATAAGAAGTTTGAAAAGTAAGGCGAAGAGTAAGGAATAAGGAGCAAGGAGCAAGGAACAAGAGCCAGGAGCAAAGAGCAAATAAAAAGATTCCTGAATAAAGTAAATAGAAAAACAAAACAACGCTTTAAACTCCTCCCTTCTGGGGAGGTTGGGTGGCGCTAATAAATTCATAAATGAACAACCTGTATATCCCTCCAATAGTTAAAAACCTGCTAATCATTAACATTCTCTTTTTTGTGGGAACTTATTTTCTAAGTTCTACCATTAATTTGGAAGATATGCTAGCGGTTTATTATTTTGACTCTCCCAAATTTGGCGGCTGGCAAGTAATCACTTATATGTTTATGCATGGTGGTATTGCTCACATTTTCTTCAATATGTTTGCACTTTACTCCTTCGGAAGTTTATTGGAAACGCGTTGGGGAGGCAAAAAATTCCTTATATTTTATTTGATAACTGGCTTGGGTGCTTTATTACTCCAATGGGCAGTTCAAGCCATAGAGGTTAACCAAATTATTGGCCATTTTACGCTGTACGAAGGCTGGCAAAATCAAATAAAAAGTCAGGCAGATTACCAAACCATAGGGCAAATTTACGGTGGAGGCATGTTAGGTGCCTCAGGGGCAGTATTTGGGTTGTTGGTAGCTTTTGGAATGTTATATCCAAATGCTGAACTTTATATTATGTTTATCCCAGTACCGGTTAAAGCGAAATATATCATCCCATTTTATATTTTAGTTGAATTATTTTTAGGCGTTAGTCGTTTTGAAGGCGATTCAATTGCACATTACGCCCACTTGGGTGGTGCTTTAATCGGCTTCATCCTGGTTAAAATTTGGAAGGATAAGAACACAAACTTTTATACTTACTATGAATAATACGGTTAAAGATTTAAAGTTTAAGATTTTTCAATCGGGCAATCCCTTATTTCTATATATAGGAATAAACGTGATTATCTTTTTGGTTACCGCCATTATTGCTGTATTCTTATTTTTAGGCAGAACCGATTTCATTATTGGAGATTGGATTAGAGAGTATTTTGGAGTACCCGCTCAAATTACCGCTTTGCCAACCCGATTCTATACCATTTTTACTTACATGTTTTTCCATGATGGCTTTCTGCACCTGCTGTTTAACATGCTTGGTTTATTCTGGTTTGGTAATATCTTTATGAACTTTTTGAAGTCCCGTCAATTTCATTTTGTTTATCTCGCAGGCGGGTTAGTTGGCGCTTTGATTTATATCGCCGGGTTAAATATCATCCCTGCCTTTGCTGATGGATTAATAAACAGAACTGTTGTTGGTTCTTCGGCTGCAGTAATGGCTATTATTGTTGCCACGGCTACACTGGTGCCAAACTATAGCATTATGCTCTTGCTTTTTGGAGAAGTAAAAATAAAATGGGTGGCCATTGTATATTTCCTGTTGTCGTTTTTAGGCTTATCGTCTGCTAATGCAGGAGGAAATTTAGCGCATATCGGAGGCGCACTTCTAGGTTTCATCTTTATTAAAAGTTTGCAAAAAGGGAGCGACTGGAGCAAGATCTTCGAACGCAAACCTAAGCTAAAGGTTGTGCGCAACGAAAAACCGACTCCGAGAAAACCGGTTTTTAACGAGGTTTCTCAACAGGAAATTGATGCCATTTTAGATAAAATATCTTCATCAGGTTATGATAAACTATCTGCTACAGAGAAAGAAAAACTTTTTAAAGCAAGCAAAGATTAATGGCGAAAAAGAAATACAATTTCTTCGATAAACTTTTACTACCTGTTGCAGTACTACTGGCAATTGCTTTAATACTTGGTACTGTTGCCGGCAATATGGATCCACGCAAACATGCATTAATTGCATTTTTTGGCCTGGCCTATCCCTACGTATTATTTTTTCATATCATTTTTTTGGCCTGGTGGTGCATTAGTAAAAAATTGGTATTCGCTATTGTAAGCATCATTGTTATTGCTTTTGGTTTTAAAACATTAAAAGCAACTTTTTCATTTGGCGGCGATAAAGGTGGCCCGGAAAAAGTAGAAAATAGCATCAGAATGATGACCTACAATGTGCATACTTTTAAACTTTATGGAGGTGAGAATGATGAGTCGGTAAAAGAAAAGATGCTTAAAGTAGTGAAAGATGAGAACCCGGATATTATCTGTTTCCAGGAGTTTTATACCCGCTTTAAAGGCAACTTTGATATTATCGATAGCTTAAAAACGGTTTTAAAATTAAAGCATTTCTATTTCGTACCGACCAATAAAAACGACTTCGAGGCTTACGGGCTGGCTATTTTCACTAAATACCCAATAGTAGGTAGCGGCAAAATCCCTTTCGTAGATGGTTACAATGGCAACATGAGCATCTATGCAGATTTAAATATCTCGGGTAAAACACTTCGGGTGTACAATGTTCACTTCCAATCTATTTCGTTTGAAAAACAGGATTACGAATATTTGGACAAGGTTAAAGAAATGAATACCCAGCTTCAACCTTCAAAACGAATTTTGCGTATGCTTAAAAGTGCGTTTCTAAAACGCAGCGGCCAGGTAGATTTGATGAAAAAGGAAATGGCGTCTTGTAAAACCCCCTATTTAATCGCCGGAGATTTCAACGATACTCCAGCATCCTATGTGGTTACTCAAATTACTGAGGGCTTAAACAATGCTTTCGTTAAAAAAGGCTCGGGTATGGGCAAAACTTACAATGGTAAATTTCCCAACTTTCAAATCGATTATATTTTAACTTCAAAAAATCTCGAAGTGTTAAACTATAACATCACGGAGGCTAAACTATCGGATCATTTTCCAGTAAGAAGCGACTTAAAGTTTGCAGAATAACTTCTCCAATTTGTTTAACACCATTTCTCCTACCAACTGCTTTCTTACCATACATCAACAAAACGGGAATTTGTAATGATGATATTTGAGGCACAAAATTGAAAGAAAATATCATGAGCTTAATAGATGCACTAAACTGGCGTTACGCAGTTAAAAAAATGAATGGTCAGCCTGTAGAACAAGATAAAGTTGATCAAATTATACAAGCAGCTTTATTGGCACCAACTTCTTCGGGCTTGCAACCGTTTAAAGTTATTGTAATTACCAATCAAGAATTGAAAGAAAAAATTGCTCCTATTGCTTATAACCAATCGCAGATTATTGATTCATCACATCTATTGGTTTTTGCAGCCCAAGAAAATTATACTGACGAAGGTATCGATAAAGTGTTCGATAGAATGAACACGGAACGTGGTTTACCTTTAGATACAACTGATGCTTACAAAAACCAGTTGAAAGGGATGATCTTGTCGAAACCAGCAGAAGAAAACTTTCACCACGCTGCTAAACAAGCTTACATCGCCTTTGGTATCGCACTTGCTCAAGCTGCCCTTTTAAAAGTAGATTCTACTCCAATGGAAGGCTTTAATGCTGCAGAATTAGATGAATTATTAGGCTTGGATAAAAAACAATTAAAAAGTGTAACTCTATTGCCATTGGGCCATAGAGACGAAGCTGGAGACTGGTTGGTGAACCTGAAAAAAGTACGCACACCTTTAAACGAATTCGTAATCGAATACAAATAAGAAATTCACATCTAAAGGTATAACGAAACAAGCTATTTAAAAGTAGCTTGTTTTTTTATGCCCTAAACTCTTTTATTTAAAAAAATGTTAAAGATGCATACAATTTAGGTGCTCTATTTTTAATTGGATATATTTACCTTTTAGTATTTAATTTCCAATTCATGAAGATTTTTAGATTACCGTTTTTAATATTTTCAATCCTATCACTCCTAAATTTATCTTCGTCGGCACAAACTGATACCGTTAGCATCAATACTTTAATAGCGAAAACCAGCAAAGTTCTAAATGATTATCCTGCCGAAAAAATTTATCTTCATTTTGATAAGCCTTATTATGCCATTGCCGATACCGTGTGGTTTAAGGCTTATTTAACAGAAAATCAAAATTTCTTATCGGGCATAAGCAAAATCGTTTATGTTGATGTGATCAACCAAAAGGATTCACTTATCCAAACCTTGAAGTTGCCTATTGTAGGTGGCGTGGCGAACGGAAGTTTTCCATTAGATCAGGTAAATTATAAACAAGGAAACTACCATATTCGGGCTTACACCATGTGGATGTTAAATTTCGACGATCCGAGTTATTTCAACAAGACATTTTACGTGGGTGAGGCGATAGACAAGGAGGTTAAAACGCATATCACTTACAAGAATACTTCGACAGATAAGCTAGAGAAAATTGATGCCCGTATTCAATTTAAAGATGCAAATAATAAGCCTTACGCGAATAGAAACGTAAGCTGGCAGGTGGTAACAAGCTTTACAGTGATTGCAAAAGGCAGAGGAACTACAGATGCGAACGGCTACCTCACCATCGCGATGACTGCCAATCAAAAAGCCGAATACCAGCTTAAAAAAGGTGAACTGGTTACCTCCATTAATACTACCGAGAAAGATCTGGTAAGCAATATTTTTCAACTAGAGAATGCCATCCTTACCAAAGATTTTCAACTTTTCCCTGAAGGAGGAAGCCTGATTGCTGGCCTAACCAATAAAGTCGCCTTTAAAGCTATTAAAAGTGATGGTTTGGGGATTAATTCAAAAGGCACCGTAACCGATAATGATGGCAAACAAGTTGCCACATTTACGGCACAAAGATTAGGAATGGGAAGCTTTAATTTGCTTGCCGAAAGTGGAAAAACTTACAAAGCCAATGTAACCTTTGCAGATGGAACGACACAAAGTTATTCGCTACCAGCAGTTAACGAATCGGGCATTTTAGTAAATATCGATAATAGCAATCCGGAAAATGTTGCGGTTAAAATTATTTCAAATGATACTTTTTTCCAGCAGAACCAGGGCAAGAAATTTTACCTGGTTGCGCAAAGCAAAGGCGTTATTTGTTACGGTGCCCAAACTGCACTCTCATCTAAAGAATACAGCACCACTATTTTGAAATCTAAATTCCCAATGGGAATTGCCCAGTTTACACTATTTACAGATGCAGGAAAACCTTTAAGCGAGAGATTGGTTTTTGTACAAAATAAAAATGCATTAAATATAGCACTCTCCACGCCTACACCAACATCCGGAGTTAAGAAAAAGGTTAAGGTGAATATCGCCGCCAAAAAAGATGGTACTCCGGTAGAAGGTACATTTTCTATTGCGGTGGTTGATGAGAGCAAAGTTCCCTCTAGTGAAGATGGCGCTACAACCATTTTAACAGGGCTACTTTTAAGTAGCGACCTAAAAGGATACATTGAAAAACCAAATTATTACTTCAACGCACCCGATGCGAAGAAAAATGCCGACCTGGACGTTTTATTGCTTACCCAAGGATATCGATCGTTTAAATACACTGACATTTTAAGTAACAAATTGCCAAAAATCAGCTTCTTGCCTGAGCAGGGTATCGACCTTACGGGTGTTTTAAGAATGAATAATGGTATTCCTGTAAGAAAGGGTACGATACTGGTAACCATCCCAGACAAGCGTTTCAATTCGCAGGTGACTACAGATCCGGTGGGTAATTTTAAGATACAAAATCTCGTGTTAAATGATTCATCAAAAGTAACCATCTCTGCCAAATATAATGTGAACTATAAAGCCATGACGATTAGTTTAAATGGATCGCCAACGCCTGCCTTAACCAGAAATTTTAGTGCGGCAGAAGAGGTTTTAAATATTGATAGTGCATTAACCACTTACTTAGATAATAGTAAAAAACAGTATGCCTATTTACACACTTTAAAAGATGTGACCATTAAAGCGGCTACAATACCAAAGGTGAGCCACAAAGATTACCCTGCTTTAAGTGGTTTAAGTCAAATTGCCGACCATGAGATAACAGGCGATAGATTACAAGGCTGTAATTTGCTGATTAACTGTTTGCAAACGATGATGGCTGGTGTAACATATATGGATAATAATTTTTATGTGAGCAGAGATTACAACCAAGGAAACAGAACGCCAATGGGAATTTTCATCAATGGAATGAATGTGGATGTGAATCAGATTAATACCTTAAATGCATCTGAAATAGAATCGATAGAAATCTTTTTAAGAGATGAGCTCGGCTTGGTAAACAGAGCAAACAATGTAAACGGGGTAATCGTAATCAATCAGAAAAAAGCACCGAAAGGACAGAAAATATCGAAAGCGCAACTTTTGGATATGCTACCTAAAAACTACGAGCTTACCTTCTCTCCGCAGGGATATAACAAGGAAAAACAGTTTTACTCGCCACGTTATGACGTTGCCGCTAACATGAACAGAAATGATCTGCGCACCACTATTTATTGGAATCCAAAAATTGTAACGGATGCCACTGGAAATTCTTCGGTAGAGTTTTACAACGCAGATGGTAAAGGGCAATACAAAGTGATTATTGAAGGTATTGATGCCAACGGAAATATTGGCCGATCGGTAATGAAATATTTGGTGAAGTAGAAACGAAACCAAAGCTAAAAGGGTATTAGATTTGAGAATCTAACGCCCTTTTTTACGTGATTAATAAATTGGATAGGGAATTTGCTCTCCCTTTAAGCCAGCCAGAATATTCTCCACAATTAACTCGGCCATGGCCGCTCTGGTTTCTTCGGTAGCAGAGCCAATATGGGGTAAAACGGCAACACTTTCCATAAACAATAACGGATTATTTTTACCCATTGGCTCCGGATTGGTAACATCCAAACCTGCACCCCAAATAATCTTTTCTTCCAAAGCTTGCGTTAAGTCTTTTTCATTATGAATGCCGCCCCGAGCTGTATTGATAAAAATAGCATTCGGCTTCATTTTCTTGAATACATCAATCGAAAATTTGCCCTTAGTTTCATCCGTCAAAGCAGTGTGAACGGTCAATACATCACTTTGTTCCAAGAGCTCATCGAATGAAACATATTTGGCATCAAGCTCTTTTTCGGCATCCTCATTTCTAGATCGGTTATGGTAAATCACCTGCATGCCGTATGCGGCTTTGCATTTCTTCGCCATTTCCAAACCAATTTTACCTAAACCAAAAACACCAAGCGTTTTGCCGCTAATTTCAATACCCAGTTCCGTTGCAGGCTCGTATTTTTCCCACTTGCCATCTATAATTTTCCTGTACGAAAAGAAAGCTTTTCTCGATACCGCTATCATCAATAAAAAAGCAGTTTCGGCTGTTGCGGCGCTTAAAACGCCAGGCGTGTTTCCAACAGGGAGATTTAATTTCTTGGCAGTTTCTACATCAACCTGATCAAAACCAACCGAATGGAGTGCGATTACTTTTAAATGTTTACTAGCATTTAAAAAATCGGCATTAATCTTATTCGGACCAACACTTATAAACCCATCTTGATCCTTACAGGCTTCTATTAGCTCTTTAGGTGTGATTTGTCGTGTTTCTTTCCACTGGGTAATTTGTATATGATGATCTTCCAATTTCTGCAAAGCATCAGGCGCAATGTTTCCACTTATAAATACTTTCATACTCTTGAAACAGCAAATAATTATGGGTGTTTTAGCAAAAAAATATTAGCCATTACTTAACCTCAGTGCTCAGCTTTTGATAGGTGTGTGCGCTGAAATATCCTAAAGCATTATTCGAAATATTTGATGGTGGGTTAGCAGGTGTGGTACCTTGATTTGGCCCACGGCCAGATTGCTGGCTTAAGGTATACCAGTAATCAAAAATATTAGAATCGATACTTTCGGCCTCTACGCTAATTTTATCTCCAGACTTCAACCCATCATCGTCATCATCGTCCGATTCGTAAAAAAGCTGAATACGCAATTTATTTCCGTTAGTCAAGCGATCATTATTTACATATATTCTCCGTGAAAATAGATTATTTACGTAAAGATTGAAGTGATAAAAATTGGTTTCGTTTTCAGGATCAACTAAATAGGCGGCTGCGGTTTTACGTTCGTTGCTAAAAAAAGAATTGCTAACCACGCCTATCGAATCCAATTTTACCCGATTTGGCATTTTAGAACTCGCGGTATAAGTTTTACCTTCTACACTTACATTTAAGCTATAGGTATTACCAGAAATGCCACGCATTGCCTGCACATAAACGCCTGGTGTTTTTTCCATAAACGTATATCTGCTTCCCTTGTCGTCAGTTACGATAACAGTGGCGCCAGATACTTTCGGATAAATGCCCTTCTCATCATAGCCAACAGTTTTACTAATCACGATCTGCTGATCAATGAGCTGATCGGTAATATTGCCTTCGATTACAATTTGCGCTGCTGCGTTATTGGTATCCACTTCAATAATCTTTTTACAGGAAGTAAAGCATAAATTCAAAACAGCGATATATAGAATTAATTTCTTCATGGTTTTAAAATTTAAAGTTCCAGGTTACCGATGGAATAATACCGAATAATGAGGTTTGTTCGGCCACAGTTTTACTTGCATCGGTTGGATCATTAATAAATTCGACAGAATAAGGATTTTTTCTACCCAAAGCATTATACACGCCAAAATTCCAGCTTGATTGAAATCTGCCTTTATTTCTACCTTCAAGCGTTGCGCTTAAATCTAACCGCATATTGTAGGGCATTCTACCAGCATTTCTTTGGGTGTAATAATATACGGTTTGTCCACCGACAACATATTTCCCTGCCGGATAAGTCACCGCATTTCCTGTGCTGTAAATTAAACTCGAAGAAAAAGTCCAGCGTTTATTCAAATTATAAATGCCCACAAACGATACATCGTGCGTACGATCTTGCCTGGATGGGAAATAATTACCATTGTTCAATCCAGCAAACTTTCTTTCCGTTCTTGATAATGTGTAGCCCACCCAACCATTCAACTTTCCAAACTTCTTTTTAAAGAACAATTCCAACCCATAAGCCCTACCCGTTCCATATAAAAGTTCTGATTCTACGTTTGAATTGCCTAACAGTTCAGCAGCATCTCTGTAATCAATTTGATTTTGCATCCATTTGTAATACACCTCGCCAGAGAATTCATAGTTATTTTCAGCAAAATTTCTGAAATAACCAACAGCAACCTGATCTGCAATTTCTGGTTTGATGTTATTGCTACTCAACACATATTGATCAGTTGGAGAGCTTGATGTAGCATTGGTTAAAATGTGGATATTCTGCGTATTTCTGTTATAAGAAGCTTTAACAGAATTCTCTTCATTAAACAAATAGCTCAACGAAAAACGCGGCTCCAGGTTTAAATAATTCTTATAAAACTTACCGCTTTCTACTTCATCTGATGATAAGATATTGCCATCAGCATCGTAACTACTGAAATTACCAGGCCCTAATAATGAAAATGCAGCCAATCTTAATCCGTATAATAAATTCAGTTTTTCGGTTACCGCCCATTCATCAGAAACATACACGGCACTTTCTAAACCATATCGTTTTTCTTGCGTAAGCGGATTAACCTGCGATTCCTGACTGGTGGTAATGTCAATTGGAGAAATGCGGTGATGCGTGGCATTTAATCCAAAACGCAAAGTGTGCTTGTTGCTAAAATATTGAAAATCCTCTTTAAAGTTAAAATCCCGTACCAATGAGGTCGCCTTGAAATTGGTTACATCATTTAACAACCTCACCGTATAATTATAGTTATTGTAAATTAATGAGGTATTGGAAAATAAACGATCATTAAAAATGTGATTTAAACGGATCGTTGTCGTTACATTTCCCCAGTTATTCTCAAAAAGATCTTTAACCCCAATATTATCTTTACCAAAATAACCTGAGATATAAATGGTGTTTTTATCGTTGATTTTGTAATTGGCTTTGGCATTGATATCGTAGAAATTCAAAGTACTGCCATTTATTGAAGAATCTGGTGAAGCCCTTAAAAACAAATCAATATAAGTTCGCCGAAAGCTCACCATAAATGAACCTTTATCTTTTACAATCGGCCCCTCTGCTTTCAATCGCGAAGCGATCAACCCAATTCCACCCTGAAACTTAAATTCCTTGTTATTTCCATCGTCCATCTTAACATCTAAAACCGACGATAATCTACCCCCATATTGCGCTGGCATACCGCCTTTGTATAAACTTACATCTTTAATGGCATCGGCGTTAAAGGTAGAGAAGAAGCCCAATAAGTGTGATGAATTGTAAACAACAGCCTCATCCAAAATAATTAAATTTTGATCGGCAGCACCTCCGCGAACATAAAAACCCGTATTGCCTTCGCCACCGGATTTTACACCTGGCAAAAGTTGAATAGTTTTCAAAACATCTTTTTCGCCCAATAAAACCGGAATAGAGTTTAACGATTTCATATCAATACGTTCTAAACCCATTTGTGCGCTTTTTACGTTTTCATTTTTCCGGTTATTGGCGCTCACCGTAACTTCGGCTAAATCATTTGCATCATTTAATTCTTCGTTAAGTTTTGTATCCTTATTCAGATTGATAGTTTTTATAACACTTGCAAATCCCGTGTAGCTTATTGTTACGGTATAAGTTCCTTCGGGTTGAGTAAGGGCGAAATAACCGTAATTATTGGTTAGCGTACCTGCAGGAGTTGCACCGGTAATTTTAATTGTAGCACCGATAAGTGTTTCGCCAGAACTCGCATCGCGAATAGTGCCACTTAAAGTAAATTTGTTTTGCGCAAAAAGGGTTAAACTAAAAAAACTGAGAAAGAAAATGAGCAAATACGGTTTTAACGGCATGTTTAACGGATCTGATTTTTAAGATGTTTTCAAATGTACGAATTTGAAGCGTCTATCTTTTTATCAAATGCTTTTCAACAGCCTTTTTCCAAATGGCGTAACCCGCAGCATTCATGTGTAACATATCACCCACAAACAATTCAGGACGGTTTTGCCCATCCCTGGTAAGCATTAAAGGATAGATATCTACATATTTGGCATCAACCTGTTCGCTTATAAATTTTTTGATCAATGCATTGGAAGCAACGGCCTTTTCTCTAAACTTATCTCTACTCGGACTTGGTTTTATCGAAATATAAACGATGGGCACATTTGGCAATTTTGCTCTGATGGAATTAAATAATCTTATGGTTCTGTTGAGTACACTATCTGCTGTCGTTTTAGGATCTGGAAGATCATTTTCACCAACATACAATACAATTTGGCGTGGGTGATAGGGGAAAACGATATCGTTTAAATAGTAGGTAATATCGTTGGTAACTGCGCCGCCAATACCACGGTTCAAAGCGTTATATTTTGCGAAAACCTGCGTTAAGTCATCCCATTTTCTTATTGATGAACTGCCTACAAACAAAACTGGGTGAACCGGCGGTTGAAACATTTTATCGTACTTTTTAATCGTTTGTACATCGTCCCAAAATGGAGGCTTCGATTGGCTGAACGCAGTAAGTAAAACAAGTTGTAAGAGCAGTAGTGTAAAAAATATTTTTTTCATATTAATCGTCATTGTTCAATTGCACAAGATAACAATCATCAAATGAAATTTATATAAAAAGACTGTGACTGACTTGCCGCGTGATTAATTAGCTATTTCTTGGTCATTATTTCCTGGACTCCTTCTGTCAGCTTTTTAACTTTCATATACCCAGCCATAGAGGTATTTCTTTTATCTAAGTTAATTTCGAGCCATCCAGAGTTAGCTTTTAAATTGAATATATCCTCTCCATTCAAATTCACTAACAAATCGATATTTTGCTCGAGTGGTAGTTTATTGTTTAATGCACTGTCTAAATATTCGTTTAATTGGCGGGTTTTAGCTTCATCAAATTTTGCTGTAAACTTAAATGCTGTATTGGTATCTACAGTTTTCAGGGATAAATTTCCTCCCTTCGTTTTGCAGCCAAAGCTAAAAGATGCCAATAAAATTGAAGTAATGTATAATAATATTTTCATGTTGATTTGTTTTAGTTACTGATTAATAATTGTTCAATTGCTAATCCACTCAAGACTGTGGACTCCAAACTCCCCACTCCAAGCTAAGAACCAGCTCTGTTTTTAATATCCTCCGTAGCCGTATTTCTCGATCTGGCCGACTTCACATTTTGGTTTCCGAAACCATAGCTAATGCTAAAATTCGCTCTTCTGCTGGTGTAACGATTGGTAACGGTCATATTCACATTCTGATAAATCAAACTTCCTGCCCAGTAATTCGTCAGAAATATATCGTCCATGTTTAATCGCAGCTTAAGCTTTTTATTGAGCACGCTTTTCTGAATTCCTGCGTTAAAGGCATATTGCGTAACTGTGGTTCGCTCTACACCAGAAACACGGGGTGTATTTAACCAAAAATTAATTTCTATGCTGAAGTTTTGGGGTAATGTAAAAGAACTGGAGCTGTATAAATTTACTGCTGCCTGGCCTGCGCTGTATGCTCCGCCTTCTAAATTGCCATCTTCAAATTTGCTATAATAAACGCTGGCATTGTTTTGCATATTCCACCATTTAGCAATCTTAATCGGCACGTACACACCAGCAGAGAAATTCTGGAAACGACCTAAGTTTTGCCTGATCACACTGATCACCCTGGTTTCATCATTTTGCTGACTAATTTGGGTAATCATATCTCGTGTATCTGAGTAACCTAATGTTAATGAAGCTTCCTTATAGCTATAATTAATTTCGAAGCTATTGGTAAATTGTGGTTTCAAATATGGATTTCCTTGATCCAAAGCCAATGGATCCATATAAAAAACAAAGGGGTTGAGCTGTTGATAATTAGGACGATCTACTCTCCTGCTGTAGGAATAACGAATATTATGCTTTTCGCTGATTTTTTGGTTAACAAATGCAGTAGGAAACAAGGAAAGGTAATTTCGCTCAACCTCTTTATTATCCGTAATCGAATTTCCGTTAGAGTGTGTATGTTCGGCTCTTAAACCAAGCTGGATTTGCCATACTTTCCACTCTTTAGAAAAGTTGGCATAAGCGGCATTAATGTTTTCTTTGTAAACGAAATTGTTCGATTTCCCTAAATCATTTTGCCAAACGCCTGATGAAAATTGTTCAGATAAAAAATCATTATTGGTTACCACATAACTACTTTTCAAGCCAGTTTCAATTTTCATTGTTTTAGAAAGTGGAAGCGTTAAGTCAGTTTTAGCGGCGTAAACATTAATTTTTGCATCGGTAGTATTACGCAAAGTTGTTTTATTGTCTGAGTTTCCATTGGCATTTAAATAGTTAGCCAAAAAATTCTCTTCCTTTTCATTGCTGAAACCCGAGTAATCCATATCGAAAGTTAAGCTCTTTCCATTTTTATCGAAATCGTGTTTAATATTAAAATTTGCCGTTAAATTGCTCGCTGGCGAAGTAGAATAAGCATCTTGCAGAATAGCACTTAAAGTGGATATTCCATTTTGCATTGCATTGATATTTGTGTTACTAAAATTGGTAAGCTTGGTTTTAACCGTATTGGCATCCAGCATTACTCCGAAAACAGTTTTCTCTGATGCATAATAATCCGTACCCAATTTGCCTTGAAAACCTAAACCCTTATTCTTACGATCGAAATTTTGAGTGAGTGAACTGGCCAAACCATTGGCTAAAGTGGTACGATTTAAGAATGTATTATTAAAATTCGATTTTCTGGCCATGGCGCCGTTCCCAAAAACATTCCATTTTCCTTGCCTATGATTTAAATTCAAATTTACTCCGGCACGGTATAAATCAGTTGGCGAATTGGGCATTAATCCTTGTCCGCCATTAAAAGAAATCGTTCCGTTCGTACCATAAGCTTTGTTTCTCTTTAGTTTGATGTTAATAATTCCTGCGTTTCCCGCAGCATCATACTTTGATGAAGGATTAGTGATCAATTCTATGGTAGAGATTTGTTCCGCACTCATATTGCTCAACAATGCGGTAACATCTGCCCCTGATAAGAAATTGGTTTTCCCATCGATCATAATTAAAACGCCCGATTTATTGTTGAGCTTAATTTGTTCACTTTGCCGATCAATCTGCACGCCTGGTGCTTTCTCCAAAACATCCAGGGCTGTTCCGCCAGTTGCGGTGATACTATTTTCTACGTTTAAAACTGTTTTATCAATTTGATGCTCAATAAATGGTTTTTTACCTGAAATACTTACTTCTTTCAATTGCTTGGTTAAACCTTCCAATTTAATATTGGGCATTTTTAAATCAGCTGTTAATAAAATTCGATCCGTTTTTAAACTTTTATAGCCTACAATAGAAACTGATAAAAGATAACTTCCGCTTTTTAACAGAGTAATTTCGTAATCTCCGTCTTGATTGCTGGAAACGCTTTTTACCACACTTGTATCTGCAAAGTTCATTACTCTAATGATGGCAAAAGGTAAAGCTGCCTCTTTTTCATCAACAATTTTCCCTGTTATTTTATTGAAATTTTGGGCAAAGGAAACCCCACACACCATTAGGCATGCCATTAGCACTAGTAACTTCTTCATGATATTTTCTTAATGCCTTTTGAGGCGAATTGAAACGCTGATGGTTTAATTATTATTTAGGCCAAGCTCTTCTTTAACTTCTTTGATCCTGTTTGATATCGAATCTTGATAGAGGCTATCGGCAGTTCTATCTTTCTGCGCAAATTCCAGGTCGATCAGCTCCTTCTTCAACTTTTTATTTTTTATAGCTTCCTCTTTCAATTGTGCAACACATTTCAAACCATCTTCGGTCATCATCCATGTGCTGTAATCGTTTTTATCATTTTCAATTTCGCCACAATCCCAGGTTCCATAATTGTTTAGGTATCTGTAAGTATCCTCCTTTAGAATCACCTTCGTACCCACCGGAATTTCTAGTTTTAGTCGAACCTCCTGGTTTCTCCAAATGGTTCCTTTTCTCAATTGAAAACGCGGATTGAAAACAAGATTAGAGTCTTTTAGGACATATTTATAATCGATGTTCTGCGCATTTTGTAAAGCACTTTGAAAAGTTTTCCCCTGCGATTCATATTTCTGCGTTAAGCGGGTAGCCAACGTTGCACTTTTTTCAATATCAATACGGATGTTGTTTGGCATTACAAAAGGTCCGTTCTCAAAATCTTCCGTAACAATTTGTCTTCTTTGGTTTGCATCAATACGGTAAGTCACGCTATCTTCCTTACTAAAATATTTGCTTCTATCAATATCAATTATATAGGTTTTATAAGATTTTAAATCGGCAGTTTGAGCCAATTCTGCATGTTGTTTAAACTCTGAAGAAATTTTAGCTGCGTGATAACCAGCCATTGCTACACCAACCAGCCAAATAATTAACAAAGCGAAAGAAAGTGTTTTATTAATAGCCTGTTTATTAAAAGCCACACGGATAGAAAACAATACCAAAGCTAAAATGGGTACAAAAAATACTATAAATGCACTGAATAATATTACACCTCTATTGCTTTCATCTACAATAGAGAATGGGAAATACTCATATACACTCGAATCCCAAAATCCTTGAAATGCGGCAAAACCAACAATTAACGATAGCAGAAATACGACTCCAAATAGTACAATAAAACCTGCTACAACCTTAAAGATGATTTTTCCTGTTCCAGAAATAAATCGCCCAAGCCAATCGAAAAATTCACCGATAAAAATGCCTATTTGTCCAAAGATGGATCCTGTGTGCTTGCCAGCAATGGCTAAACCTTGTTTAACAGCTAGTAATTCCTCATCCAAATTCTTTTGAAAACCCTGCAAGTTGGCCGGTTCGCCTTTCATTTCCATACGCTCGATACGCGATTTTGCTTTTGGCATAATAATCCAAAGGATTGCATAAATCAAAAAGCCTGCGCCACCTAAAAACAGTGTAAGCAAAGCCGCCACACGAATCCATTTTGCGTCGGTATTAACATAGTGCGCAATACCCGCACACACACCCGCAATCACCCGTTCATCCATATCGCGGTATAGTTTTTTCTCAGCCTGGAACTGATAATTGGTATTCGCAACCGGCTCTTCGTCGTTTTCTTCTACCGTATCAAAATCCTGTACACGACCCATTTGGGCAATCACTGCATTTACATCAACTGAGCTAACCACTTGTTTTTTCTGTTCTTCCAATTGCTCTGTTAATAACTCTGCAATTCGATTTTCGATATCCGTTACAATTTCTAAATCGTCAGCGTGGTTAACGAAATGTTGCTTCACTTCGTTTAAATAAACCTTTAAGAGTTCGTAGGCACTTTCTTCAATATGAATAATCGTATTCCCAATATTTATGATGATGGTCTTTTCCATTTCCTTTTTTACTATTTATGAATTGGCTCCTTTTTGTGAAACACCTACAGCATAAGCCAACTCTTGCCAGGTTTGATCTAATTGTGATAAAATATCTTTACCAACTTGGGTTAAGGTATAATATTTACGGGGTGGGCCTGAGGTAGATTCTACCCAGTTGTAGCTTAACAAACCATTGTTTTTAAGCCTGGTTAATAATGGATATAATGTGCCCTCTACCACCAATAGTTTTGCCGTCCTTAATTCGGCAATAATATCCGAAGCGTAAATTTCGCCACGTGAGATGATTGATAAAACACAGTATTCCAGAATTCCCTTCCGCATTTGTGTTTGCGTATTTTCTGCTATCATAATACAAAGATATATGTTTTATATTGTACTATGCAATACATAGTACTAAAATAAATTTAAATATCAATATAACCAATTGATTTAAAGTGTTTTAATTTTATTCAAGAATTTATAAGTATTTAATTTTAATGTGAAATCACTAAATTTTATGGAAAGCAAAGACATTAATTCTTCGGTTTTAGCAGTCCCACTATCCCCTTATAGTCCCAATTTTGGAAGAAAAATTGGGAGCTATTTGACTCTATCGGGTTTAGTTTGGTTAGGTTCGTGCAAGAAAAGCGGATACAACTTCATTAAAAAAAACCTAGCCTTGAAATTGTTCTCAGAAATAATAAGTCGGCATTCCATGCAGAAATCTTAAATCGATTGCTGTTTCTACGCTAAGTCATTTACAACTAAACCAAGGCTGTGTTTTGAATTAAAAAATAAAGACAAACAAATCACTACAAACAAGGTAGATTTAATATATTTTAATAATTTTGTGGCATATTAACTTTGTTCATGAAAAAATCTATTGCCAGCATTGTTGCAGAGGCAAACGAAAGTGGAGAGGGCTCACTCAAAAGAACCTTAGGTCCGATTAATTTAATACTTATAGGCGTAGGTTTAACACTTGGTGCCGGGCTATTTTCTATTACAGGTTTGGCAGCAGCCAATCATTCTGGTCCGGCGGTTACCCTTTCTTTTGTAATTGCAGCCTTAGGTTGTGGCTTTGCGGCTTTGTGCTATGCAGAATTTGCCTCGATGATACCCGTTGCCGGTAGCGCCTACACCTACTCTTACGCTACAATGGGCGAGCTTTTTGCCTGGATTATTGGCTGGGATTTAGTGCTCGAATATTCAGTTGGTTGTGCAACGGTAGCCATTAGCTGGTCGCAATATTTAACCCGCTTTTTGGGCAGTTTAGGAATTTATTTGCCCCCACAGCTTACCCTCTCTCCTTTCGAAACGGCTAAACTTGCCGATGGATCTACGGTTAATGGAATTATAAATATCCCTGCTGCACTAGTGGTAGTTATAATGACTGCAATTTTGATCAGAGGTACAAAAGGATCGGCAATTGTAAATGGAATCATCGTATTTTTAAAGGTGGGCGTGGTTTTGGTTTTCATCGCGTTAGGCTGGCAATATATCGATCCTGCAAATTATCACCCATACATCCCGGAAAATACCGGCACCTTCGGGCAGTTCGGCTGGAGCGGAATTTTACGAGGGGCAGGATTGGTTTTCTTCGTTTTTATTGGCTTTGACGCAGTAGCAGCTTCGGCCCAAGAAACTAAAAACCCAGGAAGAGATTTACCGATAGGCATTATTGGCTCGCTGTTAGTCTGTACAGTTTTATTTGGTTTATTTGGCCATGTAATGACAGGCTTAGCCAACTACAAGGAATTTGCCAACAGTGGCGCACCAGTGGCCATCGCTATCGAAAAAACACCTTATGGCTGGTTAAGTCAGGCGATAATATTGGCGATTTTAATCGGTTACACTTCGGTTATTCTAATTGATTTAATGGCACAATCGCGAATGTTTTATTCTATAAGTAAAGATGGCTTATTACCCAAAATGTTTTCTGATGTTCACTCGAAATTTAAAACCCCGTGGAAATCAAACATCATTCTATGTATTTTCATATCCCTTTTTGCAGCATTTGTACCGATGAATGTGGTGGGCGAAATGACAAGTATCGGAACATTGCTTGCGTTTTTGATGGTTTGTGTAGGTATTCTAATCTTACGGAAAACTGATCCGGAAGCGAAACGCCCTTTTAGAGTTCCTTTGGTCCCAATAATTCCTATTTTAGGGATTTTAACATGCGTAGCGATGATGATATTTTTACCCGCCGATACCTGGATTCGGCTTATCGTTTGGTTAGGAATTGGTTTAGCTATTTATTTCTTTTACGGAAAAAAACATAGCAAAATACGGGCAAAATAACACACAGCCTAATTATGGTTTGTTGCTTTTTATCTACAATTGTAATTAATTGTAAAACAATATCTTGACAATTCGCGACTAAAATCGGAAGTAGTTAACAAATAATAATAAGTTATCCACAATTTATTAAAATGTATAAATCGTGGCTTAGGATTTGAAATAGAAAAAATACCTATTTAAAATATTTTCCTATGATACTTAAATTAGACACTTCCGTTTTTAAACTTAGCAGACATAAAGCTGAAACCATTAAAAAAGTGGCAACTCCGCTGACAAAACAACAGTGGGTTACTGCCGACAGAATAGTAATGGCTGCCATGTTTATTTTCACAGCTCTTGGTGCTGTTTTATTCTAGTTTCTGATGATCCTTAAAAATCTTCACCAATCAATTCTTTATTTATCATCACAGCAGCCAAAGTTCCACTTGCTGTTATCACAGAAAGCGACCTAAACAAGGTTGTACAATCCCCTGCGGCATAAACACCCTTAACAGTTGTTTGCTGTTGTTCATCAATTTTTACTGTTTTCAGTTCTGTTAGCTCAAAGCCCAATTGTTGATCAAAATTTATATGCTGATCCACCTCTGGCCTCATATAAACGGCTTTCAATTTTAGCTCATTCCGATTTTTAAATTTTACAGTTTCTAAGCTTCCATCAGTATGTTCCAATTCCTCAATTTCATCTTCAACAATTTTGATTGATTTTGACAGTAGCTTATCGGTTTGCGCAAGAGTTAAAGCTGATTTGCCATTGGTTAAAATTGTTAGGTCTTTATTCCAAAGATTTAAATTTTTTGCCATTTCAAAAGCATGATCTCCATTCATGAACAAGCCTATTTTTTCATCTTTAACTTCAAAACCATGGCAATATGGGCAATGAATAACCGAAATCGCCCAACATTCTTTTAAGCCTTTGATATCCGGTAAATTATCTTTTAAACCGGTTGCCAAAAGTAACTTCCGAGAGGTGAAACGATTACCGTTATTAAGTTCAATCTGAAACACATTCTCTATTTTTTTAGCTACTAACACCTCCCCATCTAAAAATTCTACGGTTGGATATTTAAGGACTTCAGCCTTAGCTATCGAACTGATCTGAGCAGGAGTTTGCCCATCGTGGGTAAGAAAATTATGTGAATGTGGCGTCTGTTTATTGCAAGGTTTGCTAGCATCAACTACCAAAACTTTTCTGGTTGCTCGTCCTAAAGTAAGTGCAGCCGACAATCCTGCATAACTACCTCCAATAATAATTACATCATAATCCATATCAATCTATTTTGATCAAAAATGAAAATAAATAAACATAAATGCAATATTGTTGCATTAAATAATTGTCATTTTTTATAGACCGTAGCTGCGATAAAATGGCCGTAGTAAAAGCGTTGTTCGATTATCTCATATTGGTGGTTTTCAAAATAGGGATTCATATCTACTAGTTTCTTTGCCTCCACATTGCTAATTACACTAAAAAACGTATACATCGTTTTCAGAAAAAATTGCTGCCACCATTTCCCATTAGTGGATTGTGTAACAAAATCGACCATTAACCATAAGCCGTTATCCTTAATAGCTGAATTCAGTTTTCTAAAAACTTCACTGCATCTTTCTGGCGAAAAATTATCGAATAAAAATGGGGTCATGATGACATCGAAATATCCATCGGCGCTAAACTCTTCAACGCCAGAATGAACAAATACCACATCGTTATCGCCGCAATTGCGGGCTTTGGAAAGCGCAATCATTTTCGAAGATATTTCCACATAAGTGATTTTCAAACCTGATTGCTGGCGTTTTGCTATTTCTTCTAAAATCCATCCAGTGCCGCCGCCAACAATTAAAAGCCTACTATTTGGAGTAATATATCTGAGCTGATTTATTTGGGCCTTGCCCTGTGATTTTCCAAATACCAGCCGACTTAAGAAATCGTAATATTTTGCAATTCTATCGTAGTTATTGATCATTGTAAGTGGCTACAAAAATAATTAATGCACAAATTGCATTCCCAGTATGCCGCAAAGTGCTTTGATTAAGATTAATCCATCTATCACCATTAAATAGTAAAGAATATTTTTACGCTTATGCATAGAATATGCCACGTAAATGGTTAGTAAAAATGGAAAAATGTTGCAAAGCACCTGAGGAAGGCCAAAATCTTTGTAACTAGCAAAAACTCCAAGAGAAATTAAGCCAACCAACAATAGGGGAATTAAGATACTAAAAATAGTTTTCCGCAAGCCGTAACGCACCACAAAAGTTCTTAAATGCTTATTGGCATCGGTAGGATAATCTTTGATATCGAATATAATGGCGTTAACGGTGCAAAACATCCAGTTTTTAACAAAAAGCCAAGTCCATAGCACAGAATCATGATAATCAATACCGGTTTCTATTTTGAGCATAATTAGCGGTAGAACATTTGCACAACACGCCCAAACAAAGCCAATAACAAATGCCTTTAACCAACCAGTGTTTCGAAGATTAAATTTCAAAAAAGACTTCGGCAATAGGCCATAATAGAGTGCCGCAGCCACCACAACAGTTATAATAGCGCCCCAATAGATTGCCGGAAGTGTTAAAAAATGATGTAAGTTTTGATAAAGTAAATTTATCGCCAAAATAACGCAGAGCACAAAAAGCAATAACTGACTGATATTGATTAGTTTTTTGTGTTCAAAGTACCACTGTGTTCTTGGGTTTGTAGTTGATGGTTGAGTGGAAACTTTATTATAAGCATATGTATAATAAATAGTTGGAGCTAAAAATAATAGCAGGTAATAATTTAATGAATTAAAGGGCAGCCTTAATTGAAAACTGGCTTCCAATGTTAACGCTACAGCAAGGATGCCGACGAAATAGTTTCCGAAAAAGATAAAGCGGATTATTTTAGTTGACATCAGCTTTCATTTTGCATGAGGCAATTTCGGATATAATATTGATTTAAAATATAAAAATCCATAAAAAAAGCCTCTCAGTTCCTAGAAGGCTTAGTGTGGGTTTCCTAAATTCCAAATTGATCTAATTGCCTTAATTCAGTTGAAAAAATTAATTTTTCTATCAGCTTTTTGCTTTTCCAAGATTTAATTTGCTTTTCCATCTAAAAGGCATCGTTCTTCAAATCGAAACTTCGCGTCCAAACAATCTTCCAGTCACCTGTATGACCATTAAAACCAGAGTGATTTGAATTATGTGTTTTTAATCTAGATTCGATATTACTAGTTGAGCCAACATAGTATTTATCACGGATTTTCGAATACACACATATATATGTTGAGAACATTTTTAAAGGTATGCAAAATCTCAACTAATCAAAAAAGCTTCTCAAAGGCTCAGTGTGGAAAATGAGGGGTTCGAACCCCCGATCCTCCCGACTGATAATGTCGGGATGCTCTGAACTAGCTTACCTAGTTTCATTAAATAAAAAAGCCTCTCAGTTTCCTGAAAAGCTTAGTGTGGGAAATGAGGGGTTCGAACCCCCGACCCCCTCGGTGTAAACGAGGTGCTCTGAACCAGCTGAGCTAATTTCCCTTTGAAAAAAGGCTTTATTATAAATCTTTCAAATCCTTGAAAGTAAGTGTGGGAAATGAGGGGTTCGAACCCCCGACCCCCTCGGTGTAAACGAGGTGCTCTGAACCAGCTGAGCTAATTTCCCTTTCCTTTTGGGAATGCAAATATAGTGCTATAATATTGTTTCGCAAATCTTTTTTAATTTTTTTCAGCTCAACAAAGTTTCTAAAATTTTGTGCGATTGTACTTCGCCAAAAGAGGAAGTATGTAAGGTATAGAAAACCAATATCTTATCCAACAGAAACCGCCGCTGATTGTTGCTCATCATGATCTCTGAAATTTTTTCCAGTGAGGTTTCAAATAATAAAACAAACCCTAATGCATCTTCTAACTGAAGGTAATTTGCATGAATGGGCACCCTAGAAACGAACTCCCCTTCCTGTAAATCAAAATAAAGCTGATCATTTCTTCGCTTTGCATTTGGTGAAAAGCCTAGAAAACGGGTTAATTTTAAAAGAAATGACAGGTGAAAATTTGGATTTATTTCTTCAGCTTCATCAAACCAGGCTATAGCGTTAAAAATATAATCAAACAAGTTTTCATCAGCCGATTGCTGTCGGATACTTTTGTATAGCACTTCATTTAGAAAAATAACAATGCTGGTTTTAATGATGTCATAAGGAATACTTTTAAAAACAGGCGTTTGCCTCACTTCAGAAACCCGTTGAATATTGGTGTTTGCCTTATGATAGACAACCATATCAAGCAAATGAAGGGATTGTAACATATTCATTTTAACCTTAGCTTTTGGCTTTTTAACACCGTTTATAAGGTAAGATTGCATACCAAATTTATCGGTTAGCACTTGTACAATTACACTGCTTTCGCTGTAATTGGTCGTCTTTAAAACTATACCCCTCACTTTATGCAACATGCTGCCCAAACATTTTTTTCAAAAGTATGTTATTTGTGCAAAATAAATTGAGCAAAAAAACACTCCAATTTGTAAATAAGATTAGTTTTGCCCTTATCATTAAAATTAAACTAGATAACACATGTGGGTTAAGCTATCAAGGTTTATTCTTCAGAACCGTATTGCAATCATAATATTTTTCGTACTGGGTACAGTTTTTATGGCCTACCAAGCCAAAAATGTAAAACTTTCCTATACGGGAAGCAAAATTTTGCCTGTTACCGATAGCGCATTTATAAAATACAATAACTTCAAGAAAACCTTCGGAGAAGACGGAAGTGTAATGGTGGTTGGGATTCAATCGCCCAATATCTTTAAAAAAGATGTTTACAATCACTGGGTTCAACTCTCCAATGAAATCCAGAAATTAAAAGGTATAAAAGCAGTTTTATCTTCAGGACGGATTTTCCAATTAGAGAAAGATACCGTTGAGCAAAAGTTTGTTTTAAAAGCTATTCCAAATGGGGCGGTAAAAACCGATTCGGAAATGGACTCGATAAAAAAGGCCTTGTTTAATACGCCATTTTTTGAAGGATTAGTTTACAATAAACAGAATGCCACTCTAATGGCAATCACATTTGACACCAAAATACTCAACTCTGCAGAACGGAATCCTATTTTAAAACAGATTGAAGAAAAAGCTAAAGCTTTTGAATCAAAAACCAAGATTCTGGTACATATTTCGGGCTTGCCTTACATCCGTACCGCAGTTAGCAAATTGGTTAGTAATGAGTTTGTTTTGTTTTTAGGATTATCGATTCTAGTATCTGCCATTATTCTACTGATTTTTTTCAGAAAATTCTACGCTGTTTTCTTCCCGATTCTGGTGGTAGTAATGGGCGTAATTTGGAGCATTGGTACTTTGGTATTATTCGGCTTCGAGTTAACAATTTTAACAGGATTAATTCCGCCGCTGATTGTAATTATCGGTATACCAAACAGTATCTTGCTGCTTAACAAGTATCAAAACGAATTAAGAAAAGGTGTTTCGAAAGAACAGGCATTAAGCGTTACCATCGAAAGGATCGCAGTTACCACACTTATTGCCAATATTACTGCAGCCATTGGTTTTGGCGTGTTATACTTTACAGCAAGCGAATTACTGATGCAGTTTGGTAGCGTTGCATCGATAAATGTAATGATTACCTGGTTGATGTGTCTATGCCTAATTCCGATTATTTTCAGCTATTTGCCAGCGCCTAAACTGAAAGCCCAAAACCATGTTGAAGAAGGTTTTCTACATAAACTACTGGTTAAAACAGATCTGGTTGTTCAACATAAAAGTAGCTTAATTTATATCGGCACGATTGTAATCTCTATCATTGCTTTAATAGGAATAATGAAAATTAATGTGAATGGATATGTTGTAGATGACTTACCAAAAAGCTCGACAATTTTAAGGGATTTAAAATTCTTTGAGAAAAATTTTGAGGGGATTTTGCCACTTGAAGTGAGCGTAGACACCAAAAAAAAGAATGGTGTTTTCAATCTGACGAATTTGAAAAGGATGGAAAAAATGGAGAAAATGATTGCTGCCTATCCAGAATTTTCGCGTTCTATTTCAGTTAACATGGGATTGAAATACGCTACACAGGCTTTTTACAACAACGATACTGCATTTTTCCGTTTGCCGGATAATATGGAGAAAAACTTTATTCTAGCATACATTGCCAGCGGAGGGAAAGGAAACGCAAGCTTATTAACCAACTTCGTGAGCAAAGGCAATCAAAATACCAGGATTAGTTTTCAGATGGCAGATGTGGGGTCCAAACGTTTAGATGCAATAATGGCTGAACTAAAACCACGTATTGATAGCATTTTGCCTCCCGATAAGTTTGATGTGGAATTAACGGGTTCGAGCATTATCTTTTCTAAAGGAACGGATTACATGTTGAAACATTTGTTCGAAAGTATTGGCTTGGCAATTGTGTTAATCTCACTTTTACGTCTGGCGCAATTCAAAAGCGTGGGCATTATGTTTATTTCCTTGCTACCGAATATCGTTCCATTGATTATTACCGCTGGAATTATGGGCTATTTTGGGATTTCCCTTAAACCCTCAACCATTTTAATTTTCACTATTGCTTTTGGATTGGCATCAGATCAAACCATATATTTCCTAACCCGTTACCAGCAAGAACTAAACTTGACTAACTATTCTGTTCCGAAAGTAATTACCGATACCATTACGGAAACAGGGGTAAGCATGACACACATTGCGTTGATTCTGTTCTTCGGTTTCGGCATTTTTACCGCTTCTACCTTTGGGGGCACAGTAATTTTGGGGTTACTACTTTCGATAACATTATTTGTAGCCTTGATTTTTAACCTTACCTTATTACCTGCTTTGGTTTTGTGGCTGGACAAAAAGAAAGTTAGGAAAGTGATTTCTGATGAAGAATCGGCAAAAAATGCTGGTGAGTTTGACCATTAGGAAATTTCAAACCTTATAGGTCTATTTACTATATTTAGGTAAAAATTGACATGAAATATTTAGATAAATTTCATCCCGACAATTTTTACCACATCTTTAATCACGCTGTTGGCAAAGAAAATCTTTTAAAAAATCACGATAATTATATTTTTCCCTTTCCAGGCTCGATAACTATTTATCGCCGATAGCAAAAACTTTTTGTTATTGCTTGATGCCCAATCATTTTCACCTCCTCATCCAAATCAGAGATGAAAATACGATAAGAATTTCAGCTAACAACTATGATGAAAGCTTTGATTTTCATAAGTTTATCATGCAAAAGCTGAGCAATTTCCTCAACAGTTACGCCAAAGCATTTAATAAGCAGAGAAATAGAAAAGGCGCACTTTTCTTAGATTTTACTAAAAGAATTAAAATTTAAGATGAATCGTATTTCACTAGATTAATAAATTACATTCATCAAAACACTGTGCACCATAATTTTTGTAAATTCCCAGCAGAATGGGATTATTCATCTTATAATTCAATTATCTCAATAAACAAATCTTCAAAGTTAGAAAGAAAAGCCGTTTTCGATTGGTTTGGGGGGATTGAAGAATTTGTAGCTTTTCATCAAAAAAAAAATTTACTGAATTGGATTTTTCAAACCTATAAGGTTATAAACTCTATAGGTTTATCCCGCTACTCCTTAACAGGCCTTTCCTCCTCATCATCTACAGGAACCTCCACCGTCGGGTCGGTAATAATTTCTGCGTTCCCATCTTTGTCCTGCTTTGCAAACAATACCGGATATAACATCCATAATGCACCAACCATCACTAGTATCCCGGCCAGGATTTGAAAATAGCGAGCCCAGCTTACTTCATTCGCACTTAAAATTCGGTAAGCGACAAATGACAATACACCAAGAATAAGAACTAAAACGGCTTTTTGTAATTTCAGGAGCTTGATCATGGGGAGTTTCTTTTGTTTTGGATAATATGGACTAAAACAAAGATGAGTCCAATAAGTTCGAGCAGGCCACAGAAATAAAATGCGAACAACATAAAATCGTGGTTGGCCGGACTGATAACAGTAACAATAGGCAGTGCAATTACAGCTATAATCATCAACGAAAGCCCGAAATTAAATAATTTCACATTAAAAGTATTTACATCAAAACTACCAAAATTCAGCCATTTTTTTTAACTTTGCATCCTTAATTTTTTGAGGTACTTGATTGATGTATAGCGAATTTAAACAATTGGACCTTGCCAAAATAGGGCAAGAAATACTGGATTTTTGGAAAGAAGAAAACATCTTTGAAAAGAGCATTTCGTCTCGTCCGAAATCTAATCCGTTTACTTTTTACGAGGGACCGCCGTCTGCTAATGGCATGCCGGGCATTCACCACGTAATGGCTCGTGCTATCAAGGATATTTTTTGCCGCTACAAAACAATTAAAGGCTACCAGGTTAAAAGAAAAGCGGGTTGGGATACACATGGCTTACCCGTTGAGCTTGGCACCGAAAAAGAATTAGGCATTACTAAAGAAGATATCGGCAGAACGATTTCTATCGAAGATTATAATGAAGCCTGTAAAAAAACAGTGATGCGTTACACCGATGTATGGAACGACTTAACTGAAAAAATGGGCTATTGGGTAGATATGGACGATCCATACATTACCTACAAATCGAAATATATGGAATCGGTTTGGTGGCTTTTAAAGCAGATTTACGATAAAGGGTTAATTTATAAAGGCTACACCATCCAGCCGTATTCTCCAAAAGCAGGAACAGGCTTAAGTTCGCACGAAGTAAACCAACCGGGTGCTTACCGCGATGTAACTGATACCACAATTGTTGCGCAATTCAAGGCTTTGCCTGATACTTTGCCTTCATTTCTGAAAGAAGCTGGAGATATTTATTTGTTGGCCTGGACTACAACTCCGTGGACTTTACCATCGAACACGGCACTAACTGTCGGACCGAAAATTGACTATGTTTTAGTTAAAACTTTTAACCAGTATACTTTCTTGCCAACAAATGTAATTTTGGCAAAAAGCCTGGTTGGGAAACAGTTTGGTAAAGGTTTTTTTGAAAGTAGCGAGGCTGAAGATTTTACAAACTTCAAAGCAGGTGATAACCTGCCTGCCGGAAAGGCAGGAAAAATTCCTTACCAAATCCTTGCCGAATGCAAAGGAACCGAACTGGTTGGCATTAGGTACGAACAACTTTTAACTTACGCTTTACCATATAATAATCCTGAAAATGCTTTCCGCGTAATTTCTGGCGATTTTGTTACCACCGAAGACGGTACTGGTATTGTACACACCGCACCAACGTTCGGGGCTGATGATGCTAAAGTTGCCAAAGAAGCCGTTCCAGAAATTCCACCAATGTTGGTGATGGATGATAATGACATCCTTGTTCCGTTGGTAGATTTACAAGGAAAATTTACTAAACATGTTGGGCCTTTCGCTGGCAAATATGTAAAGAATGACTATTACGATGCTGGCACAGCACCTGAAAAATCCGTTGATGTAGAAATCGCAATTTTATTAAAGGAAGAAAACAAGGCCTTCAAAGTAGAAAAATATGTCCACAGTTACCCACATAGCTGGAGAACTGATGAGCCACTTTTATATTATCCTCTAGACTCTTGGTTTATCAAGGTAACTGATGTTAAAGACAGAATGTTCGACCTTAATGAAACCATTAACTGGAAACCAAAATCTACAGGTGAAGGTCGCTTTGGCAATTGGTTAAAAAATGCCAACGATTGGAATTTATCGCGTTCAAGATATTGGGGAATTCCTTTGCCTATATGGAGAACTGAAGACAAAAAAGAAGAAGTTTTAATAGGTTCTGTTGAAGAACTTTATAATGCGATCGAAAAATCTATCGAAGCAGGTTTTCAAAAAGAAAATCCGTTTAAAGGGTTCGAGGTTGGCAACATGTCTGAAGAGAACTACAACCTGATCGACTTGCATAAAAATGTAGTGGATCAAATTACTTTGGTATCTCCATCAGGCAAACCAATGACTCGTGAAAGTGATTTAATTGATGTTTGGTTCGATTCTGGTGCTATGCCTTATGCACAGTGGCACTACCCTTTCGAAAACAAAGAAAACATTGATGGAAACGAAGATTTTCCGGCAGATTTCATTGCCGAAGGTGTAGACCAAACCCGTGGGTGGTTTTATACTTTACATGCCATTTCTACATTGGTTTTTGATAAGGTAGCCTACAAAAATGTAGTTTCAAATGGCTTGGTATTGGATAAAAACGGGCAGAAAATGTCTAAACGTTTGGGCAATGCTGCTGATCCTTTCCAAACCATTAACGAATATGGTGCTGATGCTACGCGTTGGTACATGATTTCGAACGCAAATCCTTGGGATAATTTAAAATTTGATATCGAGGGAATTGCAGAAGTCCGCCGTAAATTCTTCGGAACGCTTTACAACACTTACGCTTTTTTTGCTTTATACGCTAATATCGATAAGTTCGAAATCGACAAAAATAATTTAAGCAATGTGGCAGATAGAACGGAGTTAGACCGATGGATCTTATCGTTGCTGCAAACCTTAATCAATGAAGTGGATGAGGCTTACAATGCCTACGAACCGACTAAAGCTACTCGCGCTATCCAGGCTTTCGTTGATGAACACCTAAGTAACTGGTACATCAGATTAAGTCGCCGCCGCTTTTGGAAGGGTGAAATGACTGATGATAAACGTGCTGCTTATGAAACGCTTTATGCTTGCTTAGAAACTTTAGCACAGCTGATGAGTCCGGTAGCGCCTTTCTTTGCCGATTGGCTGTACAGAAACTTAAGTATCAACGATAAAAATGCCAAACAATCTGTTCACTTAACATTATGGACACCTGCTGACGAAAGCTTAATTGATACAGATTTAAATGAGCGCATGGTTTATGCTCAGGATATTTCTTCGATGGTTTTATCGTTGCGTAAAAAGTCGAACATCAATGTTCGTCAGCCTTTAGAAAAAATCTTAATCCCTTCTTTAAGTAGTGATTTTGAGCAAAAAATTTCGAAAGTTGCCGATTATATCCTTTCAGAAACCAATGTTAAACATATCGAATTCATCACTGATACGCATGGCATCGTAAAGAAAAAAGTTAAACCGAATTTTAAGGTTTTAGGTGCAAAAGTGGGTAAAAGCATGAAAGCCGTTGCAGATGCAATCAACAATTTCAGCCAGGAGGATATTTTCACTTTAGAAAAAGAAGGACAAATAAATATCTCAACTGACCCCAAACTCGGCGACAGTATTTCATACGATGTACAACTCTTGGATGTTGAAATCATTGCAGAAGATATTCCAGGATGGCAGGTGACTAATTTAGGCAGCTTAACGGTTGCTTTGGATGTAACCATTTCTGAAGAATTAAAACAAGAAGGAATTTCTCGCGAGCTGGTGAACAGAATTCAAAATTTACGTAAAGAATTAAATTTTGAAGTGACTGATAGGATTAAAGTGGCTTTACAAAATGATAATCTGGTTACAGCAGCAGTTGCAAAAAACAAGGCCTACATTTGCGCAGAAATTTTAGCCGACGAATTAGAATTAACAGATGAAGCGTTTAGCTCAAACAAAATCACTATAGACGATGTTGAATTAAGCATTTCAGTAACTAAAATATAAATCCATATCTTAGAAAACTAAATTAAAAAAATGGAAAACAGTAACAAAACACGCTACTCAGACAGTGAACTTCAAGAATTTAAAGAATTGATTCAAGATAAATTACGCATGGCGAAAGAAGAACTTAATGCATTAACATCATCATTAAGTAACCCTAACGCTAATGGAACGGAAGATACTTCAGGTGCTTACAAAACTTTAGAGGATGGTTCGGCAACCATGGAAAAAGAGCAAATCAATCAATTAGCTGCCCGCCAGAAAAAATTTATCGACAATTTGGAGAATGCATTGGTTCGTATTGAAAACAAAACTTATGGCATTTGCCGCGAAACCGGTAAATTAATTCAAAAAGAACGTTTACGAGCGGTTCCACACGCTACTTTAAGCATGGAAGCTAAATTAAAGCAGAGTTAATGAAAGGCTACACAAAACCTTTATTAGTTATCTTTTTAGTTTTACTTGCTGACCAAGCGCTTAAAATTTGGGTAAAAACCAATATGGAGATTGGCCAGGAGATTATATTTTTTGGAAAATCTGGCTTGCATTTTACTGAAAATCCCGGAATGGCATTCGGAATGGAGTTTGGTGGCGAATTCGGTAAATTAGCTTTATCAATCTTTAGGATTATTGCCGTTGGCGGAATTGGTTACGGCTTACATTATCTAATCAAGAAAAAGTATCATAGGGGATTGATATTAAACGTTTCCTTGATTTTCGTTGGCGCATTGGGCAACATTATCGATTGTGTATTTTATGGCGCAATATTCGATAAAGGAATGGTTTACAATGCCTCATTTAATGATTACGCTAGATACGAAGGTCTCGCTAAATTTTCATCCGATGGGTATTCGTCATTTCTTCACGGAAATGTTGTAGATATGTTTTACTTTCCTCTACTAACAGGTCATTTTCCAAGCTGGATTCCAATTTGGGGCGGTGATGAATTTGTATTTTTCAGACCCGTTTTTAACCTCGCTGATGCTGCGATTTCAGTCGGGGTAATACTTATCCTTATCTTCCAGAAAAACTACTTTAAAGAAGATGTTAAAGATGATGTGGGGATTAATAGTGAGATTGTAGAAGATTAGCATTTCAAAGTTGTCAACTTTCCAGCAACAGCGCTATTAAAGTTGACAAGTTAAATATTTACAAGCCCATTTCTTAATTGGAGGGCACTGAAAAAGTAGACATAAATTGGTCTTCAAACTCAACAGCGGATGAATAGCTTTTAAAAGTTGTTCATCCGCTTTCTTTTTTGAGACATTTCAGTTTCTTATTTGATAACGTACATTCCATTCGATATGGAGAGCTGGAGCAAACTGTTAGTTTGATCTATAGAATTATATAGATTATTATCCTTTTTTTCAAAATTTGAGAATTCTCTTAAGATTAACCACAAATATCGCAAGTGCACCTTGCATTCTCATGTTTTCCAGGCCATAGGAATTTGCTCTGTCATATCCATGAACATTTTTCAATTCACTATTTTTTGCTTCAATTTTATATCTATGTCTTGATTTTTCCCTGAAGTACTCGCTTTGCTGGAATATTTCCTGTTCTTTATGCTCATCTGGCTTTATTGTAACCGAGTACGTTCTGCTTTTAGCTTCTGCCTTGTAGCAGCCATCTCTTAGCGGGCATGTTTTACATTTTTCGACGTCGAAATAATAGGTCATTACCTGGTTTCTCCTGTCTACCTTTCTGCCCTGTACCCGTTTGTACATAGCCAGGTGCCCTGCAGGACATACGAACATATCGGCATCTTTGTTATAATCAAACTTTTCTTCCTCTTTTCTTGCGCCATGGGTAATGGCAGGGTTCATCCTGGCAACTATCCTTAACTTATTTCCCTTCACATCACAGAGCTTGAGATTGTTCTTCCCGGCATAAGCTGCATCACCTATGATGGTATCCACCTCCATTCCGTTTGCCTGGGCCTGGTTCAACAGTTTTGGTAGTTCAGGCCCGTCTCCTTTCTCTGCTGATGTGACAACAGCAGCCGTTATAATACGCTCCTCTGTCATTGCCAAATGAGTTTTGTAGCCAAAAAAGCTGCTGTCGGCTGTTTTGTGGCCAGTCCTAGCATCCATATCTTTGGATATTGTATAATTCTCCCGGGTGTCTTCAACTGTTTCCTTTAACAGGTTCAGTTTCTCCTTTACTGCAGGGATCTCACTTAGTGTTTCATCAGACTCGATAAGTTTTTGCAGTTCGCTAGAGTATTCTATTTCCCTTAGGATATCGTTTGATTCATTCTTCTGGGGCATCCGGGTTTTGAAATCATCATCCATTGAATATACTGCTCTTCGAAGCAACTTCGAACGTTGTCTTAATACCTCAATAGGTGAATATGGGTTGGATCTGGAAAGTGAATGCGTAGCATCGACAATGATGGATTTGGATTTTATAATACCCTTCTCTAGGGCTAAAGAAACGGTTTTTCCAATCAACAGGTTTAAGAGATCCATATCCTTAAGACGAAGCTTTCGGAACTTGGTCAGCGAGCTTGGATTGATCACGTCTTCTTCAGGGGACATCTCCAGAAAATATTTAAAGGACATATCATAGCGGGAACGATCCACGACATCAACATCAGAAATGGTATAGATCGTCTTCAATAACAAATATTTGAACATGCGCACCGGACTCTCAGCATTACGGCCATTGTCCGGGCAGTATTTGCCTATTAGCTCATCATAGATAAAGCTAAAATCTATTAGCTCATTAATCTTGCGAAGTAAATTCTCCTTAGGAATAATCAGGTCATAAAGCCTGGAAAACTCGCTAAACTGGATTTTTTGTTGTTGAAGAAGCATCTTAAAGGCAGTAATTATATAACTTTAAAATACAAAAAAAGGAGCAGAAAAACTAATTTTCTACTCCTTTTATCCTTTTTAAAAAGGGACTTTTTCAGTGCCCTCCTTAATTGAGATGGGCTTTTTTTCAATAGTTCGTTATGAGCAGCAAAGCGCTGATTAAAAATGATAAACTTTCTTGATATATCTTACCTAAAACTTGGAAACGAAAAGCAGCAAAAAGCTTATCAGGTTATAACTGATCATGCTGTTTTAGAAAAGCTTGCTCAATACAGTCCGATTTTGGTTGGCACGATTCCTATCAACATCGACATAGAGAAAAGCGATTTAGATATCATTTGCCATGCTCAGGATAGAGAGGAATTCAGGAAAAAATTAGAGCATTATTTTCGTAGTATGAAAGGTTTCATCATCTCCGAAAACCAGAAGCTACATTCACTGAAAGCAAACTTCTTTATTAATGATTTTGAATTTGAAATTTTTGGTCAAAATATTCCTACCGAACTACAAAATGCTTATTGCCATATGCTCGTTGAGCATAAAATACTTCAAGAAGCAGGGGAAGATTTCAGAACCCGAATTATTGAATTAAAAAGACAAGGTTATAAAACAGAACCTGCATTTGCTAAATTGTTAGCGCTAAAAGGAGATGCTTATGAGTCGCTTCTGAAGTTGAAGATATAAAGTTTGTTATTGCTCGGTACCGTTTAGGAGTAATATTGTAGTATGCAGCAACCATGAATGGTTTGTCATACTGAGGAACGAAGTATCTGCAAGCTATGAAACAGATTCTTCGTTCCTACCATTGACGTTTTTGTTTTCCGTCGTTGCGAAATCGATTCTTCATCGATTGAAGCAATCTCATTTGATAGCACACTATCAAGAATGAGATTGCTTCGTACCTCGCAATGACGACCGTTCTTAACGTCATTTATATTGGTTTTTATGAAATAAATTAACACTCAGAATGACAGATTTTTAACACTTCAATCCCTAAACAATAAACAAATTAAATAACCAACAAAGTAAGCGAGCAAATCATACACGTTAAAATAAGTTCCTAGCGCAACACTCCAAAACTTGTTATCCTGTAAGCCCAACCAATTTACATAATGCAAGAGTTGCAGGAATTCGATAACGAAAGAGAAAATTAACACACCAAAAGCGAGCTTCTTATAGTTTGTTTTGAGAAATATCCTCAAGAAAGCATAGATCAAAACTACCACCAATACATCGCCACCGAAAGGCCGTATGTAAGCATCGTGCAAGTATTTTGCAATTAAAATTTCGACGATAAATATTCCGATGAAAATAAGGAGGAATTTCAGATTGAACGTTAATTTCATCCTCAAATATATAGTAGAAATATTTCATTTCATGCAAAGCTCAAAAATCTTTGAAAGATGGACGCGAAATTAGAGATCTCTCCGCTCCGTTGCACTCCGGTCGAGAAGACGATCAAAAAGCACTACGATGAAAAGTGATTTAAATGACGGATTTGTTGGAAATCAAAAAGAGGCTGTCTCAAAAAGGCAGTCTTTTTTTTAGTAAAAAAAATAATTTTTCACCTTTTAAATTTGGTTTATTACGTTGAATTTCAGATATTTAAGTATAAATAATTGAGGTTTATGCCAGTCCAAATACCAGTTTTCAAGCCCTACTATCAGGACCAGATTATGGCTATTCCGCCTACTCTGGATGAACTTGTGGCAAAAGGCCATCCTGTTCGCATCGTGAACGATGTTATTAACCGAATCAATATCCAGGGGCTGTTGGATGCTTATAAGATTAAGGGTACTTCAAGTTACCATCCCCAAATGCTGTTAAAGGTTTTGGTATATGGGTATGTGAGCAATATCTACAGTAGCAGAAAGCTGGAGGTAGCCTGCAGAGAGAACATCAATTTTATGTGGCTCAGTGGGATGAGTTATCCCGACCACAATACCATCAACCGTTTTCGTGGCGTGCGGCTTAAGGATGCACTTCGCAGTGTATTTGAGGAGGTGGTAAAACTTTTGGCTGCAGAAGGCCTTTTAAGCATTGAAGATGTTTATACTGATGGTACCAAGATAGAGGCCAATGCCAACAAGTATACCTTTGTGTGGAAAAAAGCCATCCAGACCAATAAGGAGAAGATGAAGAAAGCCTTGAGTGAAATCTGGCAATATGCCCAAAGTGTTGCCAAAGTAGAAGATGGACTGCCCGAACCACCGGATTTTACCGATATAGATACAGAAAAGGTACAGCAGACCGTGGATACGCTCAATGCAGTATTGGCAGAAAAAACAGATCTGGACAAAAAAGTCAAAGTGAAGCTGAGGTATATAACCAGGGAATATCCGGAAAAGATAGCAGAATATGAGCATAAAGAAGAAATCCTGGGGGAACGCAACAGCTTTAGTAAAACCGATACCGATGCGACTTTCATGCGGATGAAGGAAGACCACATGCAAAATGGCCAGCTCAAGCCAGGTTATAATGTACAGATATCAACCTCAAACCAGTTCATCGTAAATTATACCATTCACCCGAACCCCACTGATACCACTACTTTAAAAGAACATATCGAGCAACATCAGGCAAGCTTTGGTAAAACCCTGAAGACCATTACCGCAGATGCAGGTTATGGAAGCGAGGAAAATTATGAGATCATGGAAGCTGGCCAGATTGAAGCTTACGTAAAATATGGCATGTTCGACAAGGAGCAGAGTGAAACCCACAACAAGAAGAAACCATTTGCCCAGGACAGGCTATTCTATAATCGGGAGCAGGACTGCTATATATGTCCAATGGGTCAAAAAATGAATTATATCGGCGATAGCAAACGAAAAACCAGTACCGGATTTGAGCAGACCAGCAAAAGGTACCAGGCAAAGAATTGTGCCACATGCCCACTCAATGGGACTTGCCACAAATCTCAGGGAAACAGGATCATAGAGGTCAACACTAATCTGGTGCGACATAAAGCAAAAGCATATCAGCTACTCAACAGTGAAAAGAGGGTTGAAAAACGAAAGCAAAGGTGTCATGATGTTGAACCAGTATTCGGGAATATTAAACAGAACCACGGGTTCCGCCGCTTCATGCTCCGAGGGAAAGAAAAAGTGGCAATAGAATGGGGATTACTGGCAATTGCACAAAATGTTAGAAAAAAAGCAGCCTAAAAAGGTTTGCTTTTGCTCTTTTTAATAAAATACTGGATAAATAAACATTTCTAGCCAGCAATAAACGAAGAACACATAGGATTTATTTAAATACAAAAAAAAGCTGCCTCATGTATTTTGAGACAGCCTCTTTATATTTAAGGATAATATTATCGATTAAACGCCTAACAACAATCTCGCTGGATCTTCTAATAATTGTTTAACACGAACTAAGAACCCAACAGACTCACGTCCGTCGATAATTCTGTGATCGTATGATAAAGCAACGTACATCATCGGACGAATAACCACTTCACCTTTTTCGGCAATAGGGCGCTCAATAATGTTGTGCATACCTAAAATTGCAGATTGTGGTGCGTTGATGATTGGTGTAGACATCATTGAACCAAATACGCCACCATTAGTGATGGTGAAAGTTCCACCTGTCATTTCTTCGATCGTTAATTTACCATCGCGGGCCTTTAGTGCTAAAGCTAAAACAGATTTTTCAATTTCTGCTAAGCTCATACTTTCAGCATTACGAATTACAGGAACAACTAAACCTTTCGGCGCTGAAACCGCTATAGAAACATCAGCGAAGTTATTGTAAACAATTTCTTCACCATCAATGCGAGCATTAACTGCTGGGAAATCTTTCAGTGCTTCTGTAACCGCTTTGGTAAAAAAGCTCATGAAACCTAAACCTACACCATATTTTTCTTTAAAGGAATCTTTATATTTTCCGCGTAGATCCATAATCGGCTTCATGTTAACCTCGTTAAAAGTGGTTAACATTGCAGTTTCATTTTTAACCGAAACCAAACGCTTAGCTACTGTTTTACGCAGTGGCGACATTTTCTCACGACGCTCATCACGAGCACCTGCCGGAGCTGCAGCCGCAACAGGGGCACTAGCCTTAGGAGCCTCTGGTTTTTTACCAGCTTCTGCTTTTACAGCATCATCTTTGGTAATGCGACCATCAACACCTGTACCTTTAACAGCACCAGCGTCAATACCTTTTTCAGCAAGAATTTTTCCAGCTGCAGGAGATGGAGTTCCCGTAGCATAGCTCTCTCCAGATGCTTTCTCAGCAACAGGAGCTGTTGTTTTATCCTCAGCTACAACGGCTTTTTCTTCTGCTTTTGGAGCCTCTGCTTTCGCAGGAGCTGCGCCACCATCTTCAATTTTACAAACTACTGCGCCAATAGCCAAAGTATCGCCTTCAGCAGCTATGGTTTTTAAAGTTCCGGCTTGTTCTGCGGTTAATTCGAAAGTAGCCTTGTCTGATTCTAATTCAGCAATAACTTCATCCATTTCAACAACATCGCCATCGTTTTTTATCCAACGTGATAAAACAACTTCGGTTATCGACTCACCAACTGGTGGAACTTTTATCTCTAAACTCATATTTTTAAAATTGTAATTTTTTGTTGTTATATGTTTAAGATTGCAAAGTTGAAATGCTTTGGATACTAAACCCTCTACGTTAAATCCTGCAATCCTTTACATCAAATTAATCTGCTTCTGCCATCTTTTTGCTCGCTTTTTTTGCCGCTTCTTTAACTTCTTCTTTCTTAATCGGAAGTTCTAAAGCTTTAGCTAAAATATAAGCTTGCTGGTTGGCATGTTGTTTAGCAAAACCTGTTGCAGTACTACTACTTTCTTTTCTAGAAATTACATCAATACCTTTCAATTCAGTTTTATATAATCTGCGGAATAAATATGGCCATGCACCCATGTTCTCTGGTTCTTCCTGAACCCAGAAAATTTCATTGGCATTTTTATATTTTTTCTTAATGGCTTCCATTTGGTCAATAGGTGTAGGATATAATTGTTCTACACGAACCAATGCCACATGTTTAACTTGATCAGCCTGTTGTTTTTCCAATAATTCGTAATAGATTTTTCCACTACAGAAAACGATTCTGGTTACCTCCGCAACTTTAACATTTACATCATCTATTACTTCTTTAAAACCGCCCTCTGTAAATTCTTCAAGTTTCGATACACAAGCAGGGTGACGTAATAAACTCTTAGGTGTAAATACAACCAGCGGTTTACGGAAATCGCGTTTAAACTGGCGGCGTAAAACGTGAAAGAAGTTTGCAGGTGTTGTACAATTTGCCACTTGCATATTATAATCTGCACAAAGCTCCATAAAACGCTCAATACGTGCTGAAGAGTGTTCTGGTCCCTGACCTTCATACCCGTGAGGCAATAACATTACCAAACCGTTTTCGCGTTGCCATTTTGTTTCCGCACTGGCGATGTATTGATCGACAACAATTTGTGCTCCGTTAAAGAAATCTCCAAATTGCGCTTCCCAAATGGTTAATGCATTCGGATTAGCCATTGCATAACCATATTCAAATCCTAATACCCCATATTCTGATAAGTGAGAATTGTAAATATCAAATGTTGCCTGCTGATCTGAAATATTAGCTAATGGTACATATTCTTCCTCGCTATCTTCCAATGTTAAAACCGCATGACGGTGTGAGAAAGTACCACGCTCAACATCCTGACCACTTAGACGAACCCGTTTACCTTCTGATAACAAAGTACCATAAGCCAACTGCTCGCCCATTGCCCAATCGAAAATATTAGTTTCGTTAACCATCTTGGTCCGTTCCAAAAATAATTTTTCAATTTTTTTGAAGAACTTTTTATTTGATGGTAAAGTGGTAATGCGCTTTCCAATCTCTAACAACGTAGATTTTTTAACTGCCGTAACCGGCGATGTTAAGAAATCTTTAGGAGTAGCCATACGTAAATCGGCCCAGGCACCACCAAATTTGATCTCAGCGTTTCCGGCAACATATTCTTTCGCTTCGATTAAGCGTTCCTGCAAAATACTTCGGAAATCTTTTTCCAATTCTTTCGCTAAACCCGCTTCTAACTTGCCTTCTTTAGTAAGTTGCTCGATATAAATTTCCCTTGGATTAGGGTGTTTCTCAATTGTTTTGTACAGTAACGGCTGGGTGAATTTCGGCTCATCAGCTTCATTGTGACCGAAACGACGATAACATAAAATATCGATAAAAACATCGTTTTTATATTTCTGACGATATTCCATTGCCAGGTTAATGGCATAAACCAAAGCTTCAGGATCATCACCATTTACGTGGAAAACGGGCGATAAAGTGACTTTTGCAATGTCGGTACAATAAGTACTTGTTCGGGCATCTTTATAATTGGTAGTAAAACCGATTTGGTTATTAATCACCAGATGAATGGTTCCACCGGTTTTATAACCCTCAAGGCCTGCCATTTGAATTACTTCATAAACAATGCCTTGGCCGGCAACTGAAGCATCTCCGTGAATCAAGATCGGAGCTAAACGAGAATTATCGCCACCATATTTGAAATCAATTTTCGAACGGCTCATGCCTTCAACCACACCATCTACAGTTTCTAAGTGAGATGGATTCGGGCAAAGACTTAAGTGAACACTTTTGCCTGCAACCGTAGTTACATCAGTAGAATAGCCTAAGTGATATTTTACATCACCACCAAAAGGAGTTTCTGGATTGTAGCTTTTACCTTCAAATTCAGCAAAAATATCTTTATAAGTTTTTTGCATGATATTCGCCAACACATTCAAACGACCGCGGTGCGCCATCCCGATTACAAACTCCTCAATTCCTAACTCAGCACCTTTTTCGATTACCGAATCTAATGCTGGAATCAAAGCCTCTGCACCTTCTAAAGAGAAACGTTTCTGACCTAAAAATTTTGTACCTAAGAAATTCTCGAAACTTACTGCTTCGTTTAATTTTCTAAGAATGCGTTTTTTTTCGTCGATTGAAAAATTAGGCGTATTACGTGCACTTTCCATTTTCTGTTGAATCCAGTTCAACACTTCAGGCGTACGTAAAAATTTATATTCTGCTCCGATTGAGCTTGTATAAGTCTGTTTTAAGAAAGCAACAATATCTTTCAGTTTGGCAGCACCAATACCAATTTCAACACCTGAGTTAAAAACCGTTTCTAAATCTGCATCAGATAAACCGAAATTTGCAAGGTCTAATGTAGGTTGGTGTTTGCGTCTTTCGCGAACAGGATTGGTATGTGTAAACAAATGACCGCGGGTTCTGTAACCATCAATCAAATTTAAGACACTCACCTCTTTTAAAAATTGTTCCGGAGTTTCGGCTTTAACCGTTGGGGCTTCAGAACCTCTTCCGAAATCAAAACCCTCAAAAAACTTTTGCCAACCAAACTCAACTGATTCAGGATCTTGCTGATACGACTGATATAAAGAATCTATATATTCGGCGTTTTCGCCACTAAGATATGATAAACTACCCATTATTTACTGTTTACTATAAGCATTACAAAATTAGAATTTTACCTTATATAAATGGTAAAAAACTGGATTAATTGCACAAAAAAATATATTTAGAAACATTCTGACTTTCAGGCGAATTTATATCGCAAGGAATTAAAATAATTACTTCTCATGGTTAAGCAAAAGGCAAGCCAATAATTAATTAGTGAATGAGAGAATTAGCGAAATGAAAGAATGATAAAATAATTCAATTGGAAAACAATGCTTCAAACTGCATAATTAGCTACGAGGCCCAGGTTAAAGCGTAATTCCCTTTCGGATCAAGATTTTTGATGTTTTTATCGAGATCAAAAACGCTTTTCGATTTTTGATCGTTTCCAACGCCGGCAACATTTGCCCAATTACCCCAATTACTCGCCGGGTTGTAATCAATTAGTTTTTCCTCAAAATATGCAGCGCCAAAAACCCAGCTCACTTCCAAGTTATTTATTAGATAAAGTGCGGCTGTTTGTCGTGCAATATTTGAAATAAATCCAGTCTGGTTAAGCTCTGTCATCACTGCATCAACGACGGCAAAGCCAGTTTGTCCGTTTTTCCATTTCGTAAAATTCTCTTGTTCATATTCAACATCAACTAAACCCTGGCTACCAAAACCATTGGGGTTAAAGAAGGTATTGCCGTATTTTTTGAACATAAAACGGAAATAATCTCGCCAAAGCAATCCTAACAAAACATGATTAAACATAGCTTTTGTATTGGGCATTCCTTCCATTTTTTTGATTTCCCAATATACCTTTCTAGGCGATAAACAGCCCATGGCCAGCCATGCGGAAAGCTTCGAAGCAAGAATTAAGTTTTTAGAAGTAGCAGCTTGTTGCATGGCCACAGTCACTTTTTGAAGATGCGCCAGCCCTTCAGCTTCGCCACCGGTAAATTCAAAATCAGCACGTTGATCTTTCTCCTGCGGAAGCAGATTCAGTTCTTCTAATGATGAAAGTGTTCCCCAATCGATAACTTCGGCAACATTGATACGATCTGGCGCTGGTATACACGGCTTGATAATCGAGTCACGTTCAATTTTCTTTTTGAATTGATTGAAAGCATCAGGAATATCTTTAATTGGAAAAGGAAGATCTTCTTTATTATACAGGGTATGCCCGATGAAATGTTTCAGGTTGACACGTAATTTCCACAGGGCATTTTCTACTAAAGTAGAAACATGGGTTTCTTCTCTCGCTACTTCGCGATGATGATAAACTTCGGTGATTTCATATTCCTGAACCAATTGAGGAATGATGTCCTCTGGGTTTCCTTCAGCAATTAAAAGGTTGCCACCAATTTGTTTTAGTGAATAGCGAAGTCCTAAAACACTTTCTAAAATGAATTGAGCCCGGATGTTACCAGTTTTAAGTGTGTCATATTTTGTTTGACCAAATTGACGGGGATCCAAAATATAAACTGGCAAAATAGAATCAGACTTAGCAATAGCCTCCACTAGCATTTCATTATCATGCAAACGGAGATCATTTCTAAACCAGACTAAAATTTTTTTTGACATCTTAATATTTCGAAAAGGGTGATAAGAACGTAATCACAAATTTATCTTATTTTTTGTCGGCATCAAAAACCACGAATTTTCTTTACAAATACTCAACAAAAATTACCGTTATGGAAAAATAGAAAATCGCACATCCTGTATTCAGCTATCCATTTCTAATACATAATAAGAAGAAAATGAAACGAATCCTAATTGCACTATTATTTCCTTTTGCCACTTTTGCTCAACAACAAATTAAAACCAAAGCCAATTTACAAAGCGTAACGGTATACAATAACGGTGCGCAACTCACGCATTCAGGTAAAGTGCATCTTCCAGCAGGAACATCGGAAATTGTAATCAACAATATATCTGGTCGGGTGAATGAAAATTCTATTCAGGTTGGGGTAACTGCAGGCGTAATGATTTTGGCGGTGCAATTCAACAAAGATTTTTTGAATACTGATGCAGCTAACCCAGAGATTAAAAAATTGAATGATAGTGTAAAAATCGTTTCCAGAGAGTTGACTATAATTAAAAATGCAAAAACTATAGAAGAACAAACTTTAGTTTTATTGGATGAAAACCGAAAATCGGGCGGTACAAATAACGGCACGAACGTAGCAGAGCTGATTAAATTAGCCGAATATTACCGTACTAAAAGTGCTGAAGTTAGAGCTGCTATTTCGGCGTTAGCATTGACGGAAGAAAAACAAAATCAAAAACTTACTGCTTTGCAACAACAAATTGCAGAATTAAGAAACAGCCCAAATGAACAATTGGGACAACTTGTTTTACAGTTAATGTCTAAAGATAGTGCCGAAGCCGACTATAATGTATCATATGTATGCCCGGCTGCGAACTGGTTAGCCAGTTATGATATTAAGTCGACGAGTACAGCAAAACCACTTAGCATAGTCTATAAGGCTGCGATTACACAAAGTACAGGTTTGGACTGGAAGAAAGTAAAGCTTTCCTTATCAACAGGAAATCCTAATTACAATATCACTGCACCAAACTTAAGTCCGTGGTTTGTGAAAACATATAATCCTATAGGATCAGCCTTGGCTGGAAAAGCTGCAGGAATACGCATTAGAGGCATGGCATCCCCAATTATAAGAGAGGAAAAAAGTCTGGATGAAGTGGTGGTAACTGGATATTTGAATGCAAAAAAGTCAGAAGCAGCAATATCTACTATCAACAACTACACATCCGTTAATGAAACTCAACTTGGTGTTACCTTTGACATTGATATTCCATATGATGTAAACAGCGACAATAAGCCGCATACGGTTTCATTTAAAGAATATGAGGTGCCTGCTAAATATAAATATTACGCAGCACCAAAATTAAGTACCGATGCTTTTTTACTGGCTGATGTTATTGATTGGGAGAAGTTGAATCTTCAAGCGGGAAGTGCCAATATTATTTTTGAAGGCACCTACACCGGAAAATCATTTATAAACCCTGCCAATATTCTAGATACGCTAAGTTTAAGTATGGGGAAGGACAAAAAGATTATCATCATTAAAGAAAAACAAGAAGATTTTAGCAGCACTAAATTCATTGGATCGAATAGGAAACAACTTTTCACGTATTTAATCAAGATTAGAAATACTAAGAAGGAGGCGATTGATCTAACATTGAAAGACCAATATCCGTTGTCTTCTGAGAGTGATATCGAAATTGAATTATTGGAAAGCAACGGCGCCGAAGTGAATAAAGAAACAGGAATGCTTTCATGGCAATTGAAAATTGCGCCGAATGAAGCCAAAACCATTAAGCTAAGCTATTCGGTTAAGGCACCAAAAAATAGGATAATTGCAGGGTTGTAGATTTATTTTCGGTATGAAGATCCCGCATATGAGAGGATGACGGACTTACAGATGGACTTCAAACTCCCGACTCCGGACTTCCGACTAAAAACAAACCCTTTTGTATCTTTGGTGTTTTACACACATGGCAAAAAAGATTCTAATTACCGGAGCGACTGGACTTGTGGGCAAAGAGCTCAAAACCCAGCTTGTGAATAAAGGATACGAGGTAAATACGCTATCCCGAAAAGAGGTTAACGATCCGAATAATTTCGTCTGGGACGTTTACAAAGGAACAATCGATTCCAGGTGTTTAGAAGGTGTAGAGTCAATTATTCATTTAGCCGGCGAACCCGTAGCAGAAAAAAAATGGACTAGTGAGCGCAAAAAACAGATTATTGATAGCCGGGTAAAATCAACGGAACTACTTTACCAAACTATTCAAAACAATCCCGATCATCAAATAAAATCCTTTATTTCAGCATCGGCAGTGGGCTTTTATGGCGATTGTGGCGATGAAATATTAACCGAAAACAGCGCCAATGGTTATGGCTTTTTAGCTGAATGTTGCAAACTTTGGGAAGATGCTGTTAATAAGGGCAAGAAATTAAGCTTACGCATTGTTAAACTTAGAACTGGAATCGTTTTTAGCAAGGAGGGCGGTGCACTGCCACAATTGGATAAACCCATCAAGCTTTTTGTAGGTTCGGCATTGGGCACGGGAAAGCAATGGACACCCTGGTTACATATTGATGACATGGTTGCCATGTATATTTACGCCGTCGAAAATGTTAAAATGGAAGATTCATACAATGCCTGTGCCCCAGTTCCCGTAACCAACATTGGTTTAACAAAAGCCATTGCAAAACATTTGAAGCGCCCCTTTTGGCCAATAAAAGTTCCGAAAAAAGTAATAGAATTGTTGTTGGGCGAACGATCAGAAGCGGTTTTGATGAGCAATAACACATCAGCTCAAAAAATTCTGGACGCGGGCTTCAAGTTTACATTTACAGATTTAGATGAAGCACTTACTAGTCTCTATCATAAATAATCTTATTCTAAGTCCTCAAAGCATATTCTTAAATGAAGACACCCATCACCATTTTTTGGTTCCGCCGCGATTTGAGATTAGAGGATAACGCAGGTCTCTATCATGCATTAAATAATGTCACACCTGTACTTGCGCTCTTTATATTCGATAAAAACATTTTAGATAAATTATCTGAAGATGATGCCCGGGTTACTTTCATTTTTCAAACTATTGAAAGTTTAAAAAAAGAACTGCAACAATATGGATCAGACTTATTAGTAAAGTACGGAACTCCAGAAAAAATCTGGCCTCAAATTTTAAAAGATTATAAGGTTGAAGAGGTTTATACCAACCATGATTACGAACCTTATGCCCGTGAACGCGATGATAATTTGGCAGAATTTTTAACCAGTGAAGAAATCGCTTTTAGAACTTTTAAAGATCAGGTGATATTTGAGAAAGATGAAATTTTAAAAGGTGATAAAACTCCATATACCGTATTTACGCCTTATCACAAACAGTGGCAGGCAAAGCTCGATGATTTTTATTTTAAAGCTTACCCTACAAAAAAATACTTCAAAAACCTTTTTCAAACCGAACATTTAGTTTTGCCTTCACTAAAGGAAATGGGATTCAAAGCGAGTAGCCAGGAATTCCCAAAAATTAATTACAAAAATAAACTGGATGACTACGCAGAGCAACGAGATTTCCCTGCTATGGAAAGTACAACCAGAATTGGTTTGCACCTCAGATTTGGTACTGTAAGTATTCGTAAGGCCGTAAAAGATGCTGTAGAGGCAAAATCAAATGTTTGGTTATCTGAATTGGCCTGGAGAGAGTTCTACATGATGATCCTCTGGCATTTCCCTTATGCTGCCTATGATTCTTTTAAAAAGCAGTACGATAAAATAAAATGGCGCAATAACGAAACAGAATTTAAAGCCTGGTGCGAAGGAAACACGGGTTATCCGATAGTGGATGCCGGAATGCGACAGCTCAATGAAACCGGGTTTATGCACAACCGTGTGAGGATGGTTGTTGCAAGTTTTTTATCGAAACATTTACTAATCGATTGGCGCTGGGGTGAAAATTATTTCGCCGAAAAGCTTCTCGATTATGAAATGGCCAGCAATGTAGGTGGCTGGCAATGGGCTGCAGGCTCAGGAAATGATGCTGCGCCATATTTCCGCGTTTTTAATCCTGAATTGCAGACCAAAAGATTTGATCCAAAATTTGAGTACATTAAAAAATGGGTGCCAGAATATGGGACAAAAAAATATGCCCAACCAATAGTTGAGCATACATTTGCACGAGAAAGAGTGCTTAAAGTATTTAAAGAAGCGTTATCTTAATTGGTAACGCTAACGATTTCAATATCAAAATCTAAAGACATATTTGGAGAAATGGCATTATTTCCAGAACGACCGTAGCCGTAGGCAGATGGCAAAATCATTCTGAACTTGGTTCCAACTTTAAATTTTGGAATCATAACTTGCCAACCCGATACCAGACCCGACAAAGGCAGTGAAATACCATCTGCAGATGAATCAAATACAGCGCCATCTAATGTTCTTCCTGTATATTTAACGTTTACTGTACTTCCAATACCATTAACAGCCTCTCCTGTTCCTAAAGTATTTACGATGTAATAAATCCCACTAGGATCTTTCGTTGCAGTAAGCCCTTTAGAAGTTAAAAAAGTTGTAATGCGATTGTCATCTAATAATGCCTGCTTTTGGTAAGGATAGGTTGTCACTATTAAATCCACAATTTCATTTGATGGAATATTTCCGGCTCCGTTTCTTCCAAAAGCCAAATAAGAAGGCAAAAGTATTCTTGCCACTCCACCAGGCTTTAGCGCCAATAAAGCGGTTCTTATCGCAGGAATAGAATAGAAACCCTGTGGATTTGAAGTTGTAACTAATGATGAATTATAAAACTGGTCGGTATAACCTACAAACGTGCCTAAGTTCGATGATAGTGGAGACTGCAGGTATGTGGCACCAGTAGATAAAGACTTAACCGTTAAGTTATAAAGAACTGAATCTGGATTTTTAAAATTATTGCCTGTTCCAGGTGAAGTTACCTGATAAAAGAATCCTGATTTATCCGGATCGGGCAACATTACAGCACTTAAGTTATTTTTTGATATGTATGAAGCTATTGTTGCACTCTCTGTAGCCTGAATAGTTTCATACTCTTTCTTGCATGCAGAAAGGAAAACAACAGTCAGTAAACAAGTTAAGAAACTTAATTTGGTAAATTTATTCATTTAGTTTGTAACGTCTGTAAGTGTTATATTGAAATCGAGGATAGAATTAGCTGGAACTAAAGATGATGGAGATCTTGTTCCATATGCATAATAGGATGGGATAATCAATCTGATTTTACCACCTTTTTGTATTTTCGGAATACCAAACTGCCAGCCTGTAATTACGCCACCTAACGAAAATTTTATTGGAGTACCTTTTGAACTGTCGAAAAGTGTGCCGTTGAGCAGTTTTCCTTCATAATCTGCAGTAATCTGCGTTGAAGTAGTGTAAGTAATACTGCCCGAACCAGGTGCAATAATTTGGTAAAATATACCTGAAGGATCTTTTATCCCTGATATGTTATTTGCCTTTACGAAAGCGCCAATTGCAGCAGTATCGGCTTTAAACTGAGGTAGTGGATCGTAATCCTCTACCGCCTCATCTTTTTTACATGCCGCGAAGAACCCAACAACGCAAAGCAATAATAATATATACTTGAATTTTAGCATCATCCGCAAAAATAAGCTTTTAATACGGATGCTACAATTTTTAACCAAATTTAACATTCAAGTTAAAAGCTGTAAGTTATAGGTCGAATTTATCAACAAGCAAAACTAAATCTATTACCACTCGACTTATCGACATCCAAACTTATAACTTACAACCTATAACATACCCTTTAAAAAATATACTTATTCGCCTCAATCAATTGCTGTGCAACTCTTTGGCGGGCATCTTTAACATTAAAAGGCTCAACTTTTGTGAAACGACGTAAACCAACCAGCATTATGCGTTGTTCATCGCCTTCTGCGAAAGCCCAAAGTGCTTCTTTACCCGCTTTGGCAATACCATCAACAGCTTCAACCATATATATTCTTAATAAATCTAGCTGACCATTAATCGCGGCTTCACCTTTTGTAGCAGCCAGTTTTTCGGTCCTTAATAAAGCAGACTCGAAAACATAAACATAGCTGGCCATATCTGCAATATTCATTAAAATTTCCTGCTCCTTGCTCAAAGTCATCATTAATTTTTGAACCGCAGCACCGGCAACCATCAAGGTAGCTTTTTTCAGGTTGGCAAGAACTTTTTTCTCAGCGGCAAATAATGTGGTGTCTTCTTCCCCAAAATCTGGAATGCTCATTAACTCTGCAGCAACCGCAGTGGCCGGTGTCATCAGATCAAGCTCCCCTTTCATGGCTCTTTTCAGCATCATATCAACCGTTAACAAACGGTTAATCTCGTTCGTACCTTCAAAAATTCTGTTAATGCGGGCATCACGATAGGCTCTATCCATTGGTGCATCAGCACTAAAACCCATTCCTCCATAAATTTGAACCCCTTCATCTACCGTATAATCCAATGCTTCGGAACCCCAAACTTTTAAAATGGCACACTCAACTGCAAATTGTTCTACAGATTTTAACCGGGCCTTTCCAGATTCCATTCCGCCAGCAACCAATTGCTCATAGGTGTCATCAATGTTTTGTCCGGCACGATAATTAGCAGCATCAACTGCATAAAGTTTCGAAGCAATTTCTGCAATCTTAAAGCGAATGGCACCGTATTTCGAAATTGGGCGGCCAAATTGACTACGCTCGTTTGAGTAGTTAATCGCTGTATTTAAAGTTGCTTTTGATGCACCAATTGCTGCCGCTGATAATTTTATGCGACCGATATTTAAAATGTTAACCGCGATTTTGAAACCATTCTCCCGCTCACTTAACATGTTTTCAACCGGAACATGGCAATCGTTAAAGAAAACCTGACGCGTAGAAGAACCCTTGATACCCATTTTATGCTCCTCTGGATTCATGGTGATGCCACCAAAATCTTTCTCCACAATAAAAGCAGTCAGGTTTTTATCATCATCAATTTTTGCAAAAACGATAAAGATATCTGCGAACCCCCCATTGGTAATCCACATCTTTTGACCATTGATGATATAATGTTTGCCATCATCGCTAAGCTTGGCTTTTGTTTTTCCGGAATTTGCATCCGAGCCTGAATTTGGTTCTGTTAAGCAGTAAGCCGCTTTCCATTCGCCAGAGCCTAATTTTGGAATATACTTCGCTTTCTGTTCCTGGTTTCCATAATAAAGAATAGGCAATGTACCAATTCCGGTGTGTGCTGACAGTGCTACTGCAAAAGAGTGACCAGCGCCAACCACATCAGCAACTAACATAGAAGTATTGAAGTTTTTGCCAAAACCACCATATTCTTCCGGGACAGAAACCCCAAGAATACCCAATTCGCCAGCTTTTGTTAAAAGTGTTGGCATTAATCCAGGGTCTTCCTGTTTATCTATTTTATCTAAGTTTGGATAAACCTCAGCGTCCAAAAAATCGCGACAAGTTTGCGCAATCATTTGTTGCTCTTCATCAAATTCTTCAGGAATAAATACATCCTGGTAAGCCGTTTCTTTAATTAAGAATTCGCCGCCTTTAATTGTTTTCTTTTCAGTTGTTTCCATCTTTGTAGTATCTAGTAGCGACACATTGAAAATCGCTTAATTTTTATTTTTTTATTTTGCCTAAGTCAATCTCTTACAACATCTCAAAAATTCCTGCTGCTCCTTGTCCTGTACCTACGCACATGGTAACCATACCATATTTCTTGTCTTGTCTTTTCAGCTCATTCATCATTTGCACCGAAAGTTTTGCACCTGTACAACCCAGAGGGTGACCCAATGCAATGGCTCCACCGTTTACGTTGATGATATCCGGATTTAAATCGAGCGTTCTGATGATGGCTAGAGATTGCGACGCGAAAGCTTCGTTCAGTTCGATTAAATCGATATCATCTTGTTTTAAACCTGCTTGTTTTAATGCTTTTGGGATTGCCTCAATTGGACCGATTCCCATAATTCTTGGTGGAACTCCAGCGATGCCATAACTTACTAATCTTGCGATTGGTTCAACATTAAGTTCCTTCATTTTCTTTTCAGAAACTACTAAAACAAAAGCTGCGCCATCAGATGTTTGCGAGGAGTTACCAGCGGTTACACTTCCTATAGTATCAAAAACAGGCTTTAATTTTGCCAGTTTCTCTAACGTGGTATCCGCTCGAGGACCTTCATCAGTATCCACTACATAAGAACGCGTTTTCTTTTTCAGGTTTTCATCCAAATAATTTTCGTTAACCGTAATTGGCAAAACGCCATCTTTTAAATGACCGTTTTTTATAGCATGAATAGCTTTCTCATGAGATTTTAACGAAAATGCATCCTGGTCTTCGCGACTCACATTGTATTCTTTCGCAACGGCTTCGGCTGTTAGTCCCATCCCCCAATACCAATCGGGATTGTTTTTTGCAACCTCTGGATTTGGAACGAGTTTCCAACCTCCAAACGGCATTCCACTCATTACTTCTACCCCACCAGCGATAATACAATCGGCCATTCCAGCTTTGATTTTCGCTACAGCAGTAGCAATTGTTTCCAAGCCAGATGCGCAATATCGGTTTACAGTAACACCCGGAACTTTATCCGTATTCAAACCCATTAGTGAGATCATCCGGCCAATATTTAAGCCCTGTTCCGCTTCGGGCGTGGCGTTACCCACAATTACATCGTCAATTTGTTCTTTATCTAAATTTGAAACCGATGCCACTAAAGCGCTTATCACTTCAGCAGCTAAATCATCAGCTCTGGTAAAACGGAATACGCCTCGGGGTGCTTTACCCACTGCTGTGCGATATCCGGCTATAATATATGCTTCCATTTTATTTAGTATTTTGATGGCTATCAGCCAATATTATCTTTTTATTATACGCACTTCCCTTACTATTGCCGTCATTGCGAGGCACAAAGCAATCTTAATGCAATAGAAAACCCTCAGTTGTAAGATTGCTTCGTACCTCGCAATGACGAAGTGGATAAGCAAATCTCATCACTACTTTCTAATTCCTCAACGGTTTCCCTTTTGTTATAATCGACTGAATTCTTTCCAATGATTTTCTTTCTCCTGCAAGAGATAAAAATGCTTCTCTTTCCAAATCCAACAAATATTGTTCGCTTACTTCTGTTGGGGAGGATAAATCGCCACCGCACATGACGTAACCTAATTTTTCGGAGATTTTTTTATCATGTTCGGAGATAAAATGACCGGCGTACATGCTATTTGCTCCGGCATAAACTATTCCTAAACCTTGTTTCCCTAAAACTTTAATATCTGTCCGCTGAACGGGTTTGGTATAACCCGCATCAGCAAGCTCAATCGCTTGAGCTTTAGCATCGGCCAGTAAGCGATTACGGTTCATCGATATAGAAAATTTATCCTTTTGCAAATAGCCCAACTGGTAGGCTTCGTAACCAGAAGTAGAAACTTTCGCCATTCCGATGGTTAAAAAGCGATCTTTCAATGCATTTTGAACAATCTGGTCGTCTTTATATTCATCCGATGCCCGCAGCGCAAACTCTTTTGTTCCGCCACCACCTGGGATAACGCCAACACCAAATTCTACCAAACCCATGTACGTTTCTGCTGACAGTTGAACATGGTCGGCATGTAAGCTAAACTCGCAGCCGCCACCTAATGTTAGATTGTGTGGTGCAACCACAACCGGGATGGAAGAGTAACGAATACGCATCGACGTATTCTGGAACATTCGGATAGCCATATTTAATTCGTCCCACTCCTGCTCTACCGCCATCATGAAAATCATACCCACATTTGCACCAGCAGAGAAATTTGCACCATCATTACCGATTACTAAACCACGGTAATCTTTCTCTGCCATATCAATGGCTTTGTTAATGCCCGAAATTACATCACCACCGATGGTATTCATTTTGGTATGGAATTCTACATTTAAGATGCCATCGCCTAAATCAATGATAGAAACGCCAGAATTTTTCCAAAGTGTTTTATTCTCGCGGATGTTATCTAAAATGATAAACTCATTCGTTCCTGGTAAGGCTTTGTAAGATTTTGTTGGAAGATCATAGTACTTTTTAACGCTACCTTCCACTTTGTAAAATGAATCATTTCCTGCATCAAGCATTTCATGAACCCAAGCCGCAACCTTATTTCCATATTGCTCCATTCCCTCAATCCCTTCTTTTACACCTACCGCATCCCAAAGCTCAAAAGGACCAAGCTCCCAACCAAAACCTGCACGCATCGCATCATCAATGCGGTACACTTCATCAGAAATTTCCGGAATCCTATCGGATACATACTCAAATAATCCAAATGAAGAATGGCGGAATAACTCTCCTGCCTTATCCTTTCCTTTGGCAAAAATCTTCATGCGTTCGCGAAGATTTTCAACTGGCTTGGTCATTTCTAATGTAGCCGATTTAACTTTTTGCTGAGGTTTGTATTCTAAAGTTTTTAAATCCAATGCAAGGATTTCGGTTTTGCCGTCGGCAGCTTTAGTTTTTTTATAGAAACCCTGTTTGGTTTTATCGCCAAGCCATTTGTTCTCCTCCATCTTTTTCACATACTCAGGAAGCTTAAATAACTCATGTGCTTTATCCTCAGGACAATTATCGTAAAGTCCTTTGGCCACTTTAATCATGGTATCCAAACCAACCACATCAGAAGTACGGAAGGTAGCTGATTTTGGTCTACCCAAAGCAGGACCGGTAAATTTATCTACCTCTTCAACTGTTAAATCCAATTTTTCGACCAAATGCAATAAGGCCATAATTGAATATACACCAACTCGATTGGCAATAAAGGCTGGCGTATCTTTACACAAAACTGTGGTTTTACCCAAAAATTTATCGCCATAATGCATCAAGAAATCAACTATTTCCGGTTTAGTGTGCGGCGTAGGAATGATTTCCAATAGCTTTAAATAACGCGGCGGATTGAAAAAGTGTGTTCCGCAGAAATGTGCTTTAAAATCATCGCTTCTACCATCAGCCATTAAATGAATCGGAATACCAGAAGTGTTCGAGGTAATTAATGTACCCGGTTTACGAAATTGCTCTACCTGTTCGAAAACTTTTTTCTTGATATCAAGATTTTCAACAACTACTTCAATTACCCAGTCAAAGCCAGCAATTTTCGACATATCGTCTTCGAAATTTCCGGTTTTAATTTTATTCAATACTTTTTTGGAATAAACCGGTGATGGATTTGTTTTGACAGCAGTTTGCAAAGCCATATTGACAATCCGGTTTTTTACCACTGGTTTGTCTAACGTCAGTCCTTTTGCTTGTTCTTCTGGAGTAAGTTCTTTGGAGGCAATATCTAAGAGTAAAACCTCAACCCCAATATTGGCGAAGTGGCATGCAATACGCGAACCCATAATCCCCGAACCTAAAACAGCAACTTTATTAATGCTTCGTTTCATCAGTCTTTATTTATTTTTCTTTTATTCTGTTGGAACCTGCTTCAAAACCCGAGCCCGTTGGTAAACTCATGCAAAGCAGGCTTCATTAAAAAAATATATTTAATCAACAGTATATGCTACTGTGATATCATTAAGTTTTATTAACAGATTAATGAATGTTTCTTTCTCTTTTTTAGAAAAGTGTTCATCTAAATATTCATTAAATTTTCGCACAACCCCTTTTGCCAGGTGCTTCTTTTCTTTTCCAAAATCGGTTAAAAAAACTTTCACCGAACGTTTATCACCTATGGAGGTTTCGCGATAAATAAGCTTAGCTTCTTCCATATTATTCAACATTCTGGAAAGGCTGGTCGCTTTTACACCAAGCAAAGCAGCTAAATTGGAAACGGCTGTACCCTCTTCATCGTTTATGTTTATCAGCATATAACCAATAGCCTGTGTTATACCAAAAGTAGAGGCCATTTGGTTATACTTGTTAAACATGTTTTGCCATGCAAACTTCACGTGATAATCTATTGTTTGCTGTTGTTTCATTTTAATAATTTATTATGCTTGCATAACAAAGCTAATGAATGTATTTTATTATTCCAATAGAGAAATTGAAAATTTTTTGTCATAAAAAAAGCCCCCGAGTTTCATCGGAGGCTCTCAAAAATTTATTTATCTACTAGTATAAAGTAAACTCTACACGACGGTTTTGTTGACGACCAGCTGCAGTTTTATTAGTTGCAATTGGTTGACCCATTCCGTAGCCAGTAGCTTCGATACGAGATGCATTTGCACCTTGAGAAACTAAATAAGCTTTTACAGATTCTGCTCTTTCTTTAGATAAACGTAAGTTTAATTCTTTAGATCCAGTGTTATCAGTATGACCTGCTAATTTTAAGCTGAAGTTTTTCTCTACTAATAAAGCTGCTACTCTGTTTAACGAAGCATAAGATTTAGAGCGGATAGTTGCTTTACCTAAATCGAATTCTAAGTTTTTAATCGCTTCGTTAACTACTTTACGGTCTTCTTCAGTAACTATTGTTACTTGTGGTTTCGGAGCCACTAATGGACAACCAGAACCATCAACCACAGTACCAGCAGGCGTACCTGGGCATTTATCTAATTTATCAGCAACACCATCACCATCTGTATCTTTTAACAGATCATTCATTTCTGAACGTAATTTTGCGTTTTCAGCTTTTTGAGCATCTAAATCAGATTTCAAAGCATTTGCTGTATTTTTTGCAGCCAATGCCTCATCATAAGTTGCAGCTACAGGGTTGTGGAAAGCCAATTGTTTTCCAGTACCCAATGCAAATTCTAAACCAGCGTAACCATAGTTATATTTATCATTAGCCGGGCCTCTGTGTAATCCATCAAGATTATCTCCATCAACAAAGTTGATAGTCCAGCCTAAGTCGATATTAATTCCATCAGATACTTTGAATTTTGCACCAACACCTACAGGGATAATTAGTTCTTTGATTGTTTTACCACCAGCAAATTCAGTTGTTCCTGCTGTAGTGGTAATAGTTGGTTTGTAACCTGCTAAACCAGCACCAACCGAAGTATATAATTGCAATGCGTTTTCTTTTTTGAACATATCAATATTGAACATATTCACAACCGCATTTAAACTTCCTGAATACTCTAATTGAGTTTCAAAGGCTGTTATTGGGGAGCTATTCACCAATCCACCTTCAAAAGGCTCTGAATTATCAGCCTTTAATTTACCTCTCACTCCATCTAAACGCAATGAGAAATACGGTGTAAATTGCTTTTTGATGTAAAGACCATAACCAAAGCTGGTTTTGTTGTTACTAAAATCATTTTTTCCACCCAATGGCGACAGCGGAGTCAATGCACCAGCATTAACACCAATAGACCAGGTTCTGAACTGAGACGTGGATGTTGCTGGTTCCTGAGCCATTGCTACAGTACCTGCAAATAATCCGGCTAATATAACCGGTAGGGACTTGATTAGATTTGATTTCATATTTTCTAATATAACGTTGATATGCGTTGCCCAGCATATACAATTGCTATACCAAAAAGAGGAAATTTAAAAAATACTTATCCACCTTAACAGTTAGTAACCCAGAGCGGTATCATCTCCCCGTGGATCTGCACCTGCTTGATAAGTACCCCATTTGGTTTTCAAAATGGCATCTACCCTTCCAATCGCGCCACGGTTGATGATTTTATAACCTTTAGCTTCCAACTTTTGTGTTGATGAACTATCTATTGCATCCTTTTCTACATAAACTTCATCTGGCAGCCATTGGTGGTGAAATTTTTTAGCAGCAACAGCAGCTTGCATATTCATGTCAAAATCGACTACATTAATGATGGTTTGGAAAACAGAAGTAATAATTGTAGATCCACCTGGGGTACCCACAACCATGAAAAGTTTTCCCTCTTTTTCTACAATAGTTGGAGTCATAGAGCTTAACATCCGTTTATTTGGTGCAATAGCATTGGCTTCGCCACCAACCAAACCATACATGTTTGGCGCTCCTGGCTTTACCGAAAAATCATCCATTTCATTATTCAGTAAAAAGCCACCACCTTTAACCACAACCAAGGATCCATAAGAGCCGTTTAAGGTTGTCGTTATCGAAACTGCATTTCCTTCATGATCCACAATAGAAAAATGCGTGGTTTCTTCGCTTTCTTTACCTTTGATTACCCCGGCTAAAATTTGATCGCTAGGTGTTGCGGTAGCCCAGTTAAAGTTGGCCATTCGCTGTTTATTGTAAAAAGGATTTAATAATTCTTTTTGAGGAACACTATAAAAATCCGGATCACCAAGATGAGTGGCCCTGTCAGCATATACTCTCCTTTCTGCTTCAACAAAAACCTGTACTGTTGAATCTGAGTTATGTCCCCATTTTTTCAATGGATATGGCTCAACCGATTGTAGCAATTGAATGAGCGCTATGCCACCGCTAGAAGTTGGCGGCATGGTAATAATTTTATGGCCCCGATAACTCCCTGTTACAGGTTTGCGCCAAACCGCCTGGTAGTTTTTTAAATCTTCTTTGGTAATTAAGCCCTTTCCATGCTGCATTTCTGCCACGATAGAATCAGCCACGGCACCTTCATAAAAGCCTGCCTTACCTTTTTGTTGAATAAGCTTTAAAGTATTCGCTAATTCGGTTTGTACTAATAAACTTTTCTCTTGCCAAGTGCTTTCCAGGTTAACCAAAGCAGTTCCGTTTATATTAATATCCATCAATTTTCGGTGCAAGCCGTTCAGTTCGGCGGATTGGCGCTTGGTAATTTTAAAACCATTTTCTGCCAAATCAATTGCTGGCTGAACAACCTCTTTCCAAGAAAGTTTACCATATTTTTGATGAGCCTCAACCATACCGGCAACTGAACCCGGAACCCCTGCAGCTAAATGCCCAAATAAGCTTTTATCAACAATTGGATTCCCTGCAGAATCTAAGTACATGTCTCTGCTTGCTGATGCAGCGGCTTTCTCGCGAAAATCCAGTGCATTCACTTCGCCTTTTGCGGAGCGATAAACCATAAAGCCACCACCACCAATGTTTCCAGCATTTGGATACACTACAGCTAACGCAAATTGAACAGCAACAGCCGCATCAACAGCGTTGCCGCCTTTTTTTAAAATATCAATACCAACTTTTGATGCTTCAGGATGTGCTGTAACAACCATCCCATTTTTAAATTCCCCGCTATTGTTTTTCCCGAGCTGACCGCTTACACAGCTGGCAAAAACAATGACTAATACGATGAGCGTTGAGCTAATTTTAAGTTTAGTTAGGCGCTTTATAGTTTTCTGCATCTTTATATATTTTTTCGATGATGTCGGCATTTTTCTCGGTAATTACTTTTCGTTTCAAGCTTAGTTTTGGTGTTAACTCGCCGCCATCAATACTCCATTCTTTTGGAAGTAAAGCAAATCTTTTCACTTGTTCCCACTTCCCAAAATCTACACTGGCTGCCTCAACTACCTCATTGTATTTTGCTAAAACCTGATCATTTTTTATAATCTCTTCATTCGTAGTAAAAGTGATTCCTTTTTTGCCTGCCCAGGTTTTTAATACTTCGAAGTTAGGAACAATTAATGCAGATGGAAATTTTTTATTCTCACCCAAAACCATAATCTGCTCAATGAAAATTGACTCTTTATATTTATTTTCCAACATTTGAGGCGCAATATATTTTCCACCAGCGGTTTTAAACATTTCCTTTTTACGATCGGTAATTTTGAGAAAACGACCATCCACTAATTCACCAATGTCGCCGGTATGGAACCATCCGTCCTGATCGATGGCTTCTTCCGTTAAATCGGGGCGATTGTAATAACCTTTCATCACTTGGTGGCCACGGGTTAACACCTCTCCATCCGAAGCGATTTTCACCTCAACACCTTTAATCACTTCCCCAACAGTACCGAACATGGTACCGCCAAAATGATTTACCGTAATTACAGGCGAAGTTTCCGTTAAACCATACCCTTCGAAAACAGGCATACCTGCAGCCCAGAAGATCCGTGCCAAACGCGGATTTAAAGCGGCGCCACCAGAAACAATTACCACGATCTCTCCACCAAGCGCCTCCTGCCATTTTTTAAAAACCAATTTCCTGGCAATGCCCAATTTGAAATTATACCATGCACCGGCATTCGTGGTATATTTTTCGGCCAACGCTACCGACCAAAAGAAAATTCCCTTCTTAATACCAGTAAGCGATTTCCCTTTCTCCATTATTTTATCATAAACTTTCTCAAGCAAACGGGGTACGGTAGAGAATGCGTTTGGTTTTACATGTTGAATATCGGCAACTATGGTATCCATGCTTTCGGCATAATAAATACTTGTTCTATTATATAAGTACAGGTAAATAATCATGCGTTCGAATATGTGCGAAAGCGGCAAAAAGCTTAAACTTTTATTTACACCCTCTGGCATCACTACAGATGAATTTACGAAATTGGCCACCAGATTATGGTGCGTTAACATTACGCCCTTCGGGGTGCCCGTAGTTCCTGATGTGTAAATGAGTGTTAATATATCTTCGGGTTCTACTTTTGATCTATATTCGTCGAGGTTAATTGCCTGGCTGTTTTCCCCATCAGCGATAAGCGTTTTCCAGGATCTTACACCTTCAACATCACTAAAACTGAAAATTTTTATATCTGGATTAATCGCATCTGCACATGGCTTTATTTTTTTATATAAATCGCCATCGGATACAAAGACAATCGAAATTTCTGCATCCTTTAATATAAATTGAATATCGTGTTCTGCTAAAGTGGGATAAAGTGGTATCTGGTAGGCTCCAATTTGATTAGCTGCAAAATCGGCAATATTCCATTCTGGTCTATTATGAGACATCACTGCAACCCTTCCACCCTTTGCAATACCAAGATTAATTAATCCACGACTTAACTTGTCTACAGTTGCAGAAAAATCTGCAGTACTGTAATTAACCCATTTGCCATTAATTTTTCCATTGATAAACTCTTGCTTCGGATCTTCCAGGTTATATCGTAGGAGGTCGAATACCCTTGTAATTTCTGCAGCCATATCTTTTTATTATTATTTGGTTAAGTTAAAAAAATCAAACATAAAGATGTGCCAGCCTTATGTTTTTGATCGACAAAATTTTGCAGCTATAAGTTAATCTTAAAGCAACTTCTATAACGAAAAATTTAAATAAACTTAAGAAATCAAAAATTACTATGCAAGCATTGTTTTTTATAGCTATAAATTTTTACCGTAAAAACATAAACGGCATTAAAGTTGTTAAGCTGATTAAATATTTGAAAAACGTTATTTACTTTAAAATTTGATTATGAAAAAGCTATTTACAATTTTAGGATGCATTGCATTATTCGCATTGACGACAACGAGTGTTAAAGCACAGAATTACAAAACAGGTTTAGGATTAGGAATAGACTTTGGCGACGGCGCAACATTGGTTGGCCCATCTGTTAGACACCATTTCAGTAGGAGTGCAGCTTTACAAGGTGAAGTTTTATTTGGTGGTAACTCTACAACCTTACAGGCATTTTTACAATATAATGCTTCAATTCCTGGCGCAAAAGGTTTAGATTGGTATTTAGGTGGTGGTCCATCAGTACAATTATATGATGGTGGTTCTAACTTTTATTTAGTACCAATGGTTGGTTTAGATTACAAAATAAGCGGTGCACCATTAGCAATTGCTTTAGACTGGAGACCAAGATTATATCTAGGTGATGGCGATAGCGATTTTAACGCTGGAAGATTTGGTTTAGGCTTCAGATATACCTTTTAAGCAAACAGCTTAAATAATAAAGCGATAAGCTTGATATAAAAAAGTCGCTGGAGAATTTCGAGGGCACTGAAAAAGTCCCTTTTTAAAAAGGATAAAAGGAGTAGAAAATTAGTTTTTCTGCTCCTTTTTTTGTATTTTAAAGTTATATAATTACTGCCTTTAAGATGCTTCTTCAACAACAAAAAATCCAGTTTAGCGAGTTTTCCAGGCTTTATGACCTGATTATTCCTAAGGAGAATTTACTTCGCAAGATTAATGAGCTAATAGATTTTAGCTTTATCTATGATGAGCTAATAGGCAAATACTGCCCGGACAATGGCCGTAATGCTGAGAGTCCGGTGCGCATGTTCAAATATTTGTTATTGAAGACGATCTATACCATTTCTGATGTTGATGTCGTGGATCGTTCCCGCTATGATATGTCCTTTAAATATTTTCTGGAGATGTCCCCTGAAGAAGACGTGATCAATCCAAGCTCGCTGACCAAGTTCCGAAAGCTTCGTCTTAAGGATATGGATCTCTTAAACCTGTTGATTGGAAAAACCGTTTCTTTAGCCCTAGAGAAGGGTATTATAAAATCCAAATCCATCATTGTCGATGCTACGCATTCACTTTCCAGATCCAACCCATATTCACCTATTGAGGTATTAAGACAACGTTCGAAGTTGCTTCGAAGAGCAGTATATTCAATGGATGATGATTTCAAAACCCGGATGCCCCAGAAGAATGAATCAAACGATATCCTAAGGGAAATAGAATACTCTAGCGAACTGCAAAAACTTATCGAGTCTGATGAAACACTAAGTGAGATCCCTGCAGTAAAGGAGAAACTGAACCTGTTAAAGGAAACAGTTGAAGACACCCGGGAGAATTATACAATATCCAAAGATATGGATGCTAGGACTGGCCACAAAACAGCCGACAGCAGCTTTTTTGGCTACAAAACTCATTTGGCAATGACAGAGGAGCGTATTATAACGGCTGCTGTTGTCACATCAGCAGAGAAAGGAGACGGGCCTGAACTACCAAAACTGTTGAACCAGGCCCAGGCAAACGGAATGGAGGTGGATACCATCATAGGTGATGCAGCTTATGCCGGGAAGAACAATCTCAAGCTCTGTGATGTGAAGGGAAATAAGTTAAGGATAGTTGCCAGGATGAACCCTGCCATTACCCATGGCGCAAGAAAAGAGGAAGAAAAGTTTGATTATAACAAAGATGCCGATATGTTCGTATGTCCTGCAGGGCACCTGGCTATGTACAAACGGGTACAGGGCAGAAAGGTAGACAGGAGAAACCAGGCAATGACCTATTATTTCGACGTCGAAAAATGTAAAACATGCCCGCTAAGAGATGGCTGCTACAAGGCAGAAGCTAAAAGCAGAACGTACTCGGTTACAATAAAGCCAGATGAGCATAAAGAACAGGAAATATTCCAGCAAAGCGAGTACTTCAGGGAAAATCAAGACATAGATATAAAATTGAAGCAAAAAATAGTGAATTGAAAAATGTTCATGGATATGACAGAGCAAATTCCTATGGCCTGGAAAACATGAGAATGCAAGGTGCACTTGCGATATTTGTGGTTAATCTTAAGAGAATTCTCAAATTTTGAAAAAAAGGATAATAATCTATATAATTCTATAGATCAAACTAACAGTTTGCTCCAGCTCTCCATATCGAATGGAATGTACGTTATCAAATAAGAAACTGAAATGTCTCAAAAAAGAAAGCGGATGAACAACTTTTAAAAGCTATTCATCCGCTGTTGAGTTTGAAGACCAATTTATGTCTACTTTTTCAGTGCCCTCAGAATTTCCAGCGGCTTTTTTATTGACTAATTTTGAACTCGAGACTAACCCCTCAAGACCCAAACTTACTTACCTACCCATTTTTTGAACACCGCTTTTTGTGCCGGCGTTGCATTCTGATTTATGGTAGCTTTTAAACGTACGCTAGGGTTTGCTTTCAAAGTAAGTGAAATCTCTTTCTCCAAACCATCACGTTTAATTTTAAGTTTCAACACATCGCCGATATTCTTTCCTGAAACAACAGGTAAGGTTTCTAATGATAACATCGGGCTTTTTAGTCTGACATTAGCCAAAGCATCGTTAACCGAAATGTTGTCTAACGAAATGATTTCATCATTAACATTCAAACCAGCAACCCAAGCAGCAGAATTTCTAATAATTGAAGAAACCGAAATCGTACCATTATTGGTTAACTGACCTGCGGCACCGCTTACCGGTTTATTAGGCGTTGCATTTTCTGTAGTCACATCCACACCAGCGTATCCTAAATATTTCACATATTCTGCATCATCTACGCCATTAACATATTTAGCCCAAAAATTGGTGAAACTAATACCCGAAATTTTTTCGACCATTGCTTTAAATTCAGCATCGGTATAACCACGTTTTAAAGTTTTGCACTGTAAATACATGGCTTTCATCACGTCATCTAAACTTTTGGCACCTCTTGTTACATTGATAATTTCCAAATCCATCAATATTCCAATTACTTCACCTTTACTGTAATAAGAAATAGAATTATTTTTAGAGTTTTCGTTCGGACGGTAACCAATAATCCAGGCATCATAACTAGAAGAAGCAGCTGATTGATATTTTGCTCCAGGCGTGTTAATCACCGTACCGATCGCGCCAGCAAGATCTTTCACAAAAGTAGCGTCATCGTTAAAACCCGCTCTGTGCATGTATTTATTTTCATAGTATGAAGTAAATCCTTCAGCCACCCAAAGGTTGGTGGTATAGTTTTCGTTGTCGTAATCAAACGGACCTAAAGCAACCGGGCGTAAACGCTTAACGTTCCATAAATGGTGATACTCATGGGCAACCAAAGCTAAAAAGCCTTTGTAACCTGCTTCGGTGTTGTAAGCATTTCGCGTAGCACCCAAAGTAGTAGAGTTTAAATGCTCTAAACCACCGCCACCTCTTAAGAAGTTGTGAACGATGAAAGTGTAATGTTTGTTAGGATTTTCTCCATAAACCGCAGTAATTTCTTCTACAATTTTAGCCATATCCACTTTCAACTTCTCTTTATCATAATTACCGCCGCCATACATGGCAACCTCATGACGAACACCAGCTGCATTAAATTCGAAAATATCCTGGTTACCTACCTCTATCGGGCTATCGTATAAAATATCGAAATCGCTTGCACGGTAAGTAAACTGTTGACCAGCAACCGGCTCTAAACCTGTTGAAACTTTACTCCAGGTGTTGAATGGAATAATTTTAACTGTACTTGGTGATTTAATCATTCCATCAGGATGCATAAAAATTCCTGTTGATGATAGAAAGGCATGAGATTCATCAATGAAAGGCGTACGTACCGAAATTTCGAAAGCGTAAACCCGGTAGTTAATTTTTATCTCAGCAGCTTTAGCAGAAAATATTCTCCAGGTATTTTTTCTCACTTTTTCAACACGGGCCTGCTTACCGCCAGCCGTTGCCTTAAAATCTTCTACACTTTTCTCAAACTCGCGAACAAGATAAGAACCTGGAGTCCACACTGGCATTTTTACATCAACATAATCGTTTGCCAAACCAGAAATATTCATCTGAACTTCAGCATAATGTGCTTGAGGCTCTTTAAAAGAAACCTCAAAAGCAATTTTTACTTGTGCATTTGCTGCCATAAAACATGTTAGTATTAAAACTAAACTTAAAATTGATTTTTTGATTAACATATTGGGGTATTTTGTCAGCAAAAATATGCTAATTGATGAAGTTTTTGAATTTTAAACGAAAATTAGATCGAGCCTGGGCATATAAAACTCTGAAGTCAGCTGTCATAAGTCTTAAGATATTATCGATAAACCATAGCCTTTGTGATAAAAGTTGATTTAAAAAGCATGGCAACTTATTCAAAAGGCATTTTATTAAATTAACAATCCATACTTTGGCCTACACGCTAAAGCCTTCAAATTAACTTGGTAACATCCTTAATACAACAAATTTAGGACTAAACTATTTGAATATTTTTACACTCTTATTCTTACGTTAATTCAATTTTAAACGTTCAGATAAGTACGACACAAATATAAACATGAAGAAAAGGTATATTTTTTATGCTGTTTTTGCTATTGGCTTGGCCTATTTAGTATACTACAGAATTAACGCAAACAAAAAATTAGAAGGTAAAGGCGGGGCTGCTGGCGCTTCTGCTAAAGGTGGGGCTGGCAAAGGTGGAGCTGCAGGCGCACCCATGGTTGTTGATGGTATTGTGGTAAAACCAACATCATTTAATAACGACCTCGAAGTAACCGGAGCCATTGAAGCCAATGAATCTGTAGTGCTAAAAAGTGAGGTTGCGGGTTTGGTAACTGGAATTTATTTTAAAGAAGGAACCAATGTAGCTAAAGGATCAGTATTGGTTAAAATTAACGACAGAGATATTCAGGCACAATTACAGGAAGCCTTAACCAAACAAAAACTATCTGGCACTACCGAAAACAGGTCGAAACAATTGCTGGAAAAAGGCGCAATCAGTCAGGAGGAGTACGATATCTCACTTGCCGATTTGAGATCGCTACAATCGCAAACGCAATTAATTAGGGCACAATTGGCTAAAACAACTATCCGAGCTCCATTTTCGGGCAGAATTGGTTTAAGAAGTATTTCTGCAGGAACATATTTAACACCTTCTACTGTCATCGCAAACCTGGTAAACACCAATCCGGTTAAAGTTACATTTTCGGTGCCTGAAAAATATGCAGGGCAGATTAACCTGGGCTCATCAATCGCATTTAAAACCGATGGGTCTTCAAAACAAAATACAGGGAAAGTATATGCCATAGAACCTGGAATAAATACAGCCACTAGAACACTGCAAATTAGGGCATTAGCGCCTAATGCAGATAACAGCTTGTTACCAGGCTCATTTGCCAAGATAAAGCTTGCACTAAACACCCTTCAAAATGCTATTCTTATTCCTAACCAGGCCATTATTCCGGTTTTGAAAGGTAAAATTGTTTACATCAAGAAAAACGGAAAAGCCCAGGAAGTGAAGGTAGAAGCCGGAACGCGGACAGATGAAAACATTGTAATAACTTCTGGTCTTAAAGCTGGCGATACGGTTTTAACCACTGGCTCAATGGCCTTAAAAAAAGATGCTCCTGTGAAAGTAAATCTGGTTAAAGAATAATTATGAGTATCTCTACAACGAGCATAAAAAGGCCTGTTCTTGCCATTGTAATGAACCTGCTGATTGTCCTTTTCGGGATAATTGGTTATACATTTCTGGGCGTAAGGGAATTTCCTTCTATCGATCCGACAGTGGTTTCGGTGCGAACCTCCTACCCTGGAGCAAACTCTGATATCATTGAATCGCAGATTACGGAGCCTCTGGAAAAATCAATCAACTCAATTGATGGGATTCGGAATATTTCTTCTTCAAGCAACCAGGGAACAAGTAACATTACAGTAGAGTTTAACCTCGATAAAAACATTGAGGAAGCAACAAATGATGTTCGCGATAAAGTTTCGCAGGCAGCAAGAAATTTACCCCGCGATATTGATGGTTTGCCAATTGTAAGCAAAGCTGATGCAAACTCTGATCCTATCCTTTCCATGACGATACAGAGTGATAAGCGTAATACCTTGCAGCTTAGTGATTTTGCCGAAAATGTGATTGCCGATCGGATCCAAACCATTCCTGGTGTGAGTAGTGTACAAATTCAGGGACAACGGAAATATTCCATGCGAATCTGGATGGATCCAAATAAGTTAAGTGCCTACGGACTCACCTCTCAAGACATTGTAACCGCACTAGATAATGAAAACGTAGAGCTGCCTTCGGGAAAAATTACAGGCGAAACGACCGAACTTACCGTGAAAACTTTGGGTAAACTGGTTAATGAAGAACAGTTCAATAATCTGATTCTTAAATCAGATAGCAACCAGGTTGTTAAGCTTAAGGATGTTGGTTATGCAACTTTAGGCTCGGAAAATGAAGAAACTGTGTTACGTGAATCTGGTAAACCAATGGTTGCCGTAGCCATCATTCCTCAACCTGGAGCTAATTACCTCGATATCAGTAAAGAATTTTATAATCGTTTTGATAAACTAAAGGCAGATATGCCTGATGACATTAAGCTGAATGTTTCGCTGGATAATACGTTATTTATTAAAAGATCGGTAACAGAGGTGGCTGAAACCATCGGCCTATCCTTAGTTTTGGTAATCTTAATTATTTATCTTTTCTTCAGAGACTGGGGAATTGCTTTCAGACCGCTCATTGATATACCGGTATCCTTAATTTTCACTTTTTTTGTGATGTACGCCTTCGGGTTTTCGATTAATGTTTTGAGTTTACTGGCAATTGTTTTAGCCACCGGTTTAGTGGTTGATGATGGGATTGTAGTTACTGAAAACATTTTCAAAAAGGTTGAGGAAGGGATGTCGCCATTTGAAGCAGCAATTAAGGGCTCAAATGAAATTTTCTTCGCGGTAATATCCATCTCTATCACACTTGCAGCTGTTTTCTTACCTGTAATTTTTTTACAGGGATTTGTTGGGAGATTATTTAGAGAGTTTGGAGTGGTAATTGGTGCCGCGGTATTAATTTCTGCCTTTGTATCGTTAACGTTAACTCCAATGTTAAATGCCTATCTGATGAAAAAGGGGGGGCATAAACCTTCTAAATTTTATAATTGGACAGAGCCTTATTTCATTAAACTTAACGATGCTTATGCATCCAATCTGAATAAATTTTTAGATAAACGATGGCTTTCTATTCCCATTATTGTGGTATGTATGGGTTTGATTTTCTTATTCTGGAAGTTGTTGCCTAAAGAAACGGCCCCCTATGATGATCGAAGTGCTATCAATATGACGGCAACTTTGCCCGAGGGTGCATCATTTACCTCGACAGATAAATTCATCATGAAATTAAATCAAATGGTGATCGATTCCGTTTCGGAGAAGAATGTAAATATTACCATTACAGCACCTGGTTTTGGTGGTGCGGGTTCAACAAATATGGGTTTCGTGAGGATGGGTTTGGTTGACCCTGAAAAACGTGAACGTTCGCAGAAAGAAATTGCTGACATGCTCACGAAAATCACGAAAAAATATACCGAAGGTAAAGTGATTGTTAATCAGCAGCCGACTATTTCTGTGGGTAGAAGAGGTGGTTTACCCATCAGTTATATCATTCAGGCACAAAATTTCGAAAAGTTAAGAGAGAAAGTACCTTTATTTATGGAAGCTGTTGCCAAAGATCCAACTTTTACTGTATCTGATGTTAACTTAAAATTCAATAAGCCAGAAATCAACCTGACTATAGATCGGGATAAAGCTAAAAACCTTGGTGTATCAATTTCTGCCATTGCACAAACGCTAAACCTCGGTTTAAGCGGTCAAAGGTTCTCTTACTTCTTTATGAATGGCAAACAATATCAGGTAATTGGTCAGTTTGACCGTGGCGATAGGAAAGATCCTTTGGATTTAAGTTCAGTTTACGTTCGTAGTGATAAAGGCGAATTAATCCAGCTTGATAATTTGGTTACGGCAAAAGAAGAAAGCAGTCCACCGCAATTATATAGAAATAATCGCTTCATTTCTGCAACCGTTTCTGCAGGTTTGGCACCAGGCAAAAGCATTGGCGAAGGAATAGATGCCATGGATAAAATTGCCGCCAGCGTTTTAGATGAGACTTTCTCTACCGATTTAAGCGGCGAATCAAGAGATTTTAAAGAAAGTTCTTCAAATACATTTTTCGCTTTTGGCTTAGCATTGTTGTTGGTTTATTTAATTTTATCAGCACAATTTGAAAGTTTTAAAGATCCTATCATTATCATTTTGACTGTTCCAATGGCGGTTGCAGGGGCATTTTTATCGCTTTGGTTGTGCGGTCAAAGCTGGAACATCTTCAGTCAGATTGGAACCATTATGCTAATTGGCTTGGTTACCAAAAATGGTATCTTAATCGTTGAGTTTGCCAATCAGCTAAAAGAAAAAGGTATGGCCATACCGGAGGCCATCCGCGAAGCATCGGTTTCTCGTTTACGTCCAATCTTAATGACTAGTTTGGCCATTGCCATAGGTGCACTGCCTATCGCCCTGGCTTTGGGCGCGGCAGCAAAAAGCAGAATGAGTATGGGGACCGTAATTGTAGGCGGAACTTTATTTTCGCTGGTATTAACCCTTTTTGTAATCCCAGCAATTTACTCGTACTGGGCAAAACCATACAAACCAAATAAACAACTAAAAGATGCTGACCGTTTTGAGCAAGAGGCAACACATATAGCAGAATAAGATGAGTAAGCAACTAACCATATCCATACTTTTTTGGTGCCTATCCATTTCCGGCTTTGCACAGGAAAAACTCAGCTTGCGGGAAGCCATCACCATTGCGCTTCAAAATAACTACGACATAAAAATCAGCAAGAACGAAATCAAGATTGCGCAAAACAACGCTAACGTTGGCAACGCAGGGATGCTGCCCACCATTGATGGGGTTTACAGTAACGGTGGAAGCATTCAAAATACCAGGCAAACACCCGTAACCGGAGAAGACAGAGTGATTCGCGGAGCGAGAAGTACCAATAATAGTTATGGCGCCGATTTAAACTGGACAATCTTTGATGGCTTTACAATGTTTGCCAACTACGATCGTTTAAAAGAATTACAGAAACAAGGAGAAATAAATGTCCGGCTTACCATTCTAACTACCGTAGCTGATGTAATTACAGCTTATTATGATATCGTAAGGCAACAACAATTACTGGTAGCCGCCGATAGTGCAGTTGACGTTTCGGTATGGCGCAGCAATATCGCTAAAACTAAATTACAACTGGGACGAGGGTCAAAATTAGACGTATTAACTGCCCAGGTAGATTATAATACCGATACTTCGAACTTCATTCAAATTAAGAATTTTCTTCAGGTGGCTAAGGTCCGTTTAAATCAGTTATTGGTTAGAGATATTAGCACTGACTTTACTGTTGCAGACAGTATAGATGTTGATAAGGGAATTCTATTTAGCAAACAGGCAGAACTTGCGGAGCTACAAAATCCAAACGTACAAAATGCGTTTATCAATCAAAAAATTGCTTCATTAAACCTCAAAGCCATTAAAGGGGCAAGATATCCGGCAATTAGTTTGAACTCGGGTTACAGTAGGGCCAAAAGCACAAGTCCGACAGGGTTTAACCAGCGTTTTGCAGCAAATGGTTTTACCTACGGGGTAACGGCCAGTTTAAATTTATTTAATGGTTTTTTGCAGCGTCAACAAGAGCGCAATGCCAAAATCGACATTGAAAATTCATCGCTGAATTTGAGCAAAACTAAACTTGATGTAAAGTCACAATTGTTAACCGCGTACCAAAACTACGCAACTTATCTTGATTTGATTAAACTGGAACAACGTAACGTAGATATTGCGAAAGAGAATTTAGATATTACCATGGCCAAATATAAATTAGGAAGTATTGCCCCGTTGGAGCTTAGAGAGGCACAACGCAATGCCATTGACGCAAAAAATCGTTTTATCGAGATGCAATATCAGGCTAAAATTGCAGAAACCACCTTGAAAGAGATTAGTGGCAACGTAGATTTATCCAATTAATTTTTATATTTATTCCTATGATACTTGTTGCAGATAGTGGCTCTTCGAAAACAGATTGGATGGGCTATCTTAATGGCGAAACCATAAAATTTAACACTCCCGGTATAAATCCTTACTTTTTAAGCGAGCAGGATATTAGCAAGCTAATTTCGAAAAACGAAACGGTGATGCAATATGCAGAACAAGTAAAAGAAATATACTTTTTCGGTGCAGGTTGTTCGTCGCCTGATAAGCACGAGGTGGTATCGAATGGCTTATCGGAGATATTTAAAAACGCTTTTATTTCAGTAGATCATGATCTTTTAGGATCCGTTTATGCTACTTGTGGCAATGCAGAAGGATTGAATTGTATTTTAGGCACTGGCTCAAACATTTGTTATTTCGATGGTAAAAAAATCCACGATGGCCATCATGGTTTAGGTTATGTTCTAGGTGATGAAGGCTCTGGAACATTTTTCGGTAAAAAAGTATTGCTTGCTTATTTATACAACAAAATGCCCTCCGGTTTAGCCGCAACGTTTAAAAAAGCTTTCCCGACAGAAAAAGACCAGATTATTACTAATGTATATCAGAAACCTTTTCCAAACATTTATTTGGCCAGCTTTAGCCGTTTTATGGCCAGTAACAGAGAACATCCTTTTATTCAGGATATTTTAAGAACAGGCTTTCAAGAATTTGTTGATACCAATATAAAAGATTATCCAAAGCATAAAGATGTTCCTTGTCATTTTGTAGGTTCGATAGCTTTTTACTATCAAGATGAGTTGGTGGAAGTTTTGCAAGCTAATGGAATTGAGCCAGGCAAAATTTTACAAAAGCCAATAGAAGACTTGTTTAACTTCATTCTTCAAAAGGAAGGAATTGTACAACAAGCTGGCGAAACCGATAGCATTATTTCTAAGATAAACTAAACGTTAAATTTTTTTGAAGATTTTAAACATAACAATATACATTTTGTTATAATTTTAAGGGCGCATAAATTGCTTTAAATATATGAAGAGAATATTGGTAGTTGACGACGACATTGAGGTTTTAGAAACCATACAGTTAATACTCGAAATTGGTGGCTTTAAAGTTTCGGCACTAAATGATGGCGAAGAAGTTTTTAACAGAATTGAGAGTTTCAATCCAGATTTAATTTTACTTGATATTTCTTTGGGCCATATTGATGGCAGGATATTGTGCGAGCAATTGAAATCAATAGAAAGTACTTCTAAAATTCCCATCTTATTGATATCTGGCTTATATGATCAGAAAGATTTTACAACCCTTAATTATGGTCAGGATGACTTCTTATCGAAACCTTTCCAAATGGATGTTTTACTGAAGAAGATTACCAAAATATTAAGCCTAGAAGAAAACGAACCAAGCTTTTTGTTGAACTAAAAAGAGACTTGAAAAAAATACAGCCAAGGAGACAAAACTTCTTGGCTTTTTTATTTCAGCTGATGACTAAAATCCCTCTTGAAGCTAAAGATGACGACTTTTTCAACAATAGTTTAATGTATCGATCAGTGAGGATACCGACCGATAGGATAAAATATTGAGGCATGTTTAATGCGGTCGTCATTGCGACGGTTAGTTTATTTCATGAAAATCAATATAAATGTCGTTAAGAACGGTCGTCATTGCGAGGCACGAAGCAATCTCATTTCATAAAAAAATGCTTAACCGTTCGCTTCAGATAGATAATGCTACTTATTGCAAAATTCACCTGTCAATTTGGCAAACAAAAAGCTTTGGAACAAGCCTTGATATGCAGGATGTAGATTAAACAATTTATTTACATATGAGCATACAAGAAAAAGGAAATATCTCGATACATACCGAGAATATTTTCCCGATAATTAAGAAGTTTTTATACTCTGACAACGAAATTTTTCTTCGTGAGTTGGTTTCTAACGCAGTAGATGCGGTTCAGAAAATTAAAAGACTTGGTTCATTAGGTCAGTTTAACGGCGAAGTGGGCCAACCTTTGGTACAGGTTGCGGTTGATAAAGACGCTAAAACCATTACCATAAGCGACAATGGTTTGGGGATGACTGCCGAAGAAATTAAAAAGTACATCAATCAAGTTGCATTTTCTGGCGCAAGTGAATTTGTAGAAAAATTTAAAGATGCTAAAGATGCCAACGAAATCATCGGTAAATTCGGTTTGGGTTTTTACTCGGCTTTCATGGTTGCTGATTTAGTTGAAATTCAAACCTTATCTTACCAGGACGGGGCAGAACCAGCTCGTTGGGTGTGCGATGGAAGTACTGAATTCGAAATTACTGAAGGAACTAAAACTACCCGTGGTACCGATATTATTCTTCATGTAAATAAAGATTCGGAAGAGTTTTTAGCGGAATCGAAACTGCAGGAAATCCTTGATAAATACGCTAAATTTTTACCTGTTCCTATCAAATTCGGCACCAAAAATGAATCTGTTGAGGACGGTGAAGATGAAGAAGGCAAGAAAAAATATAAAGACGTAGAAGTTGATAATATCATCAATACGACTAATCCAATCTGGACAAAAGCACCTGCAGATTTGTCAGACGAAGATTATCTAAACTTCTATCGCGAGTTGTATCCATTTAGTGAAGAGCCATTGTTCTGGATTCACTTAAACGTAGATTATCCATTTAATTTAACTGGTGTATTGTATTTCCCTAAGTTGAAGAACGACTTCGAAATGCAACGCAACAAAATCAAATTATATTCTCGCCAGGTATTTATTACCGATGAGGTGAAAGATATCGTTCCTGAGTTTTTGATGTTGTTACACGGCGTAATCGATTCTCCTGATATACCACTAAACGTATCGCGTAGTTTCTTACAAGCAGATAGCAATGTTAAAAAAATCAACAACTATATCACCAAGAAAGTTGCTGACAAATTATCGGAACTGTTTAACAAAGACCGTAAATCTTTCGAAGATAAATGGAAAGATATCGGCTTGTTCGTTAAATATGGCATGATTAGCGAAGAGAAATTCTACGATAAAGCCAAAGATTTCGCCTTGGTTGGAAACACTAAAAACGAACTATTTACTTTAAACGAATACAAAGAGAAGGTTTCGCCACTGCAAACTGATAAAAACGGAACAGTGGTTTATCTATATTCCAACGATGCTTCTAAACAAGATGCTTTCATTCAATCGGCCAATAAAAAAGATTATGATGTATTGGTTTTAGATTCACCAATTGATAATCATTTTATTCAGCAATTAGAGCAAAAGCTAGAAAAAACTTCTATTAAACGTGTTGATTCGAGCGTTGCTGATAAGTTAATTGAGAAAGACGAAGTTAACGAACATGTGTTAAGTGAAGATCAGGTAAAGGAAGTGACCACAATTTTTGAGAAAGCAATTACCAAACCAGGTATGCAGGTAGAAGTGGTAGCGCTAAACCCTGATGAATTACCGGTAACCATAACCATGGATGAATTTATGCGTCGCATGAAAGATATGGCTGCAATGGGAGGTGGAATGGGCTTTTACGGCCAAATGCCTGATAGCTATAAAGTGGCTATTAATGGCAACCACAAGTTGGTAAGCAAAATTCTAAAAGCAGAAGGCGAAGAGCAAAGTAATTTGGCTAAGCAAGCTGTAGATTTAGCTTTATTAGCGCAAGGCATGTTAACGGGTGCAGAACTAACAGCATTTGTGAGCAGAAGCGTTGAACTGATTTAATTCACAATAACGATTATTTAAAAAGGGAGAAGCCGAAAGACTCCTCCCTTTTTGGGCACAAAAAAACCCCGCAAAGGGACTTTAGTTCCTCTAGAATTTCGGGGCTCTTAGATCAAATAATATATTAACTGGCTACAGACTTTTGCTCAACGTTAAAGTAATCTTTATGTTCTTCAATCAATTTTGCAATTGTCGCAGCTTTAGTATCAGTAATTTTAAACTCAAATAATGGCTGCTGATTTTTTTTCGATTTAACCATTTTCTCGGTATAGAAGCGATAAACCAAACCATTTGTGAGCAAACCGTATTTTGCCTTAGTTTTACGAAAATACTTTGATAAACGAGAATCGTGGATATCAAGACTATCCTCATGGTGCTTACATTCCACCAAAATAGTTGGCTCACCATCTTTCATAATGGTGTAGTCTACTTTCTTACTTTTTTTAACACCAAAATCCAAAACCGCTTCAGATTGAACTTCTGAAGGATCAAATCCTAAAATTTGAATAAATGGCATTACCAATGCGTTCCTGGTTAAGTCTTCATTTTGAACTTGAGGAAGCATCTTCTTAATTCTTACTGCAAACTGACCTATTTCGTCTTTAAGTTCCATGTTGAGTATTTGTAATTTCTATGTTTTTCATTTGTGTTGTACCAACTTCACTTACAACTTCCAACTATTAGCTGATCCCAATATTGTATGGCCTGTTTTTAATTTTCTTATCCACAGGCTACACAAGCTTGGGTAGGCAGATGTAAAGGGTTAATTAATCTATTTACTTTTTAGAGGTAAATCCATTAATTATCTGTTTTTGGCAAACAGTCTAAAGATTATTAAAAAGAAATGAGTAAGTTATTTTTTTACATCAACCATGTGGATTATTACACGAAACCAAGATTTTCTTGTAGTAAGAAAACGGCAACAAGGCTTTTTTTTAGGCAAGAAGTAATTTGATTATATTTTTCTTTAACTTGCATTAAAATCATTCCAAACTCATATTTATCATATCATGAATCTAAAATGCGTTGTCATCGATGACGAACAACATGCGATTGAGGTACTTACAGACCATATAGCAGAAATGCCTGGACTAACAGTATTCAAGACTTTTACAAGTCCAGTTCAAGCCTTAACCGAAATTAGCATTGACGACGAGATAGATCTCCTCTTCATGGATATTGATATGCCTGGAATTAATGGCTTAGAACTCGCCAAAAATATCCGAGAGAAAGCTAAGTATTTAGTTTTCACTACCGCACATCCAGACTATGCTTTACAAGCTTTTGATGTTCAATCAGATCAATATCTATTAAAGCCAATTTCATTTGCCAAATTTGCTTTAGGTATTGATAGAATTTTGAAGAAGGAGGCTAATAATGCCAAAGCTACTTCAAAAGATGCCGAACAGGTGGCGGCGCTTTATATCAAAGGCGACCACAAATATGCTTTTTCCAATATTGCTATTGATGAAATACTTTACATAAAAGCACTTCAAAATTATATTCAAATCATTACCAAGGGTGAAACGCACACCACCTACCTTACATTAAAGGAGATTGAAAAAGCTTTAGAGAACCACGCATTTATTAGAGTTAATAAATCGAATATAGTTGCTAAAGCAGCAATCAAAAAGGTAGATGGAAATATAATCCGTCTTGTAAATAATGAAATGATTCAAATTGGCGAAGGCTATAAAGAAGCTTTCTTCGCCTACGTACAAAGTAGCTTATTGAAATCGAATAGAAGCCAATAATTACTTTTTGAAAACTTCAATCGATGATAAAATTGTTTTCATTGTAACTGTAGATGGATCAGTTTGGAAACCGTTTTGATCTTTAACACTTTTGTAAACGAAAATAGTTTTTTTAGCAAGTTTAGTAGCGAATGGAGCTTTCATAATATTTTGATTAATGTGATTTAATGATTGTTGTTATTAATTTCTGTAAAGGTGCAACACTTAACCAATCACACATATTTTTTTACACAAAACAGCAATTTTAGGAGATAAAAGCCCACTATTAATAGATTTGATGCCAAAATAATGAATATTTCTTCTATCAAAAATTTTTCTAAAAACTATAAAGTCCACTTTATTTCATGGGGATGTTACATTATTTATGAGGTTTTTATTACGGGTCTGATGAATAATGTTTTCGCACAGACTGGAAGCTATATCATCGCTTATTTTTTTGCGATTTCTTTATTTTACACTCACAGTTTTTTCTTTAAGAAGGAATTAGAACGCTCAACTAAGTCTTTACTTTTCATAACTATTCCAATTCTAATTATAGCTGAGATAATTTTATATGCCTTAGGAGCTTTTTGCTTTCGTTATACCTTTAATCATTTTGGATTAATTAAACTTAGCGCTCCAGTAACTTTAGATAAAGAATTTCTATTAAGTAGCATATGGCGCTCCTTGTATTTTATCGGTTTTTCTACGGGTTATGTTTACATTTTGAAATCTTTTGAAGATAGAAAAAAGGTGGAGGCTTTGGAGCGTCAAAGTCTCGTTACACAAATAGAAAAACAGGCTTTAGAGAATGATTTGGTCCAATCGCAAAATAATTTTCTTCGCAGCCAGATTAACCCTCACTTTCTGTTCAATACCTTAAATTTTATATACAACGACGCCCGTAAAAAAGCGCCAATGGCTGCTGATGCTATCATGAACCTGGCCGAAATGATGCGTTATGCTTTAAAGAGGCCAGAAGCATCTGAAATGGTTCCATTAAGCGAGGAAGTAGAACAAATTGAACATTTAATTAACCTTCATCAACTCAGAACAGCAAATACTATTAATTTAAACTTAGAGGTTAGTGGTGATTTATTCGGCTTAAGGTTTCCACCACTTATCTTATTAACCCTTGTAGAAAACATATTCAAGCATGGCAATGTGACTCACTCCACGCAACCGGCCATCATTAAAATTGATTATGAGAACAATAATTTAAACATCAGCACCATTAATATGGTGAATGATAATAAAGGGAAAGAACATGAAAGTCATCACGTTGGTATCGACAACATCAATAAAAGGCTAGCCAATTTTTACCAGGACGATTATATTTTCAGATACTATAAAGACCCCTTAAATCGATACATAACTGAAATAGATGTGCCTGTGATTAATCCATTGGCTAAATTAAACCTCAACCAATAGCTCTTCTACGTTGAAGGTCCTTAAGTAAAAAATAATACATTACCATTTCATTCGTCCGTTGATCTTTGTTGAACAATCGGTTAACATGCATGTGCATTAGATCGGTAAAGAGTTTTACTTTTCTGTTTCCATGGGTTAAATTAAGTACGCCGATAAACGATTGCCTAAAACGGTCGAAATTTTCGTTTTGTTTTGGATCGCAATTTGGCGCAGTTTTATATTGTTGATATTGCTGGTTGAGTTTTTTGAAATCTGTCGCATCCAAATGATGCTCTTTATTGAATGAATCGGAAATCATTCTTATTACTTTTAACATCACTTCAGAATCGAAAACGCCAGCTTTTAACAGTTCATCTACCAAATAAGAACACCATTTATACTTGGTAAAAGCATCTGTTTGCTGCTGCAACTGCGATATGACGAAATCACTATCAATAGAGAAATGATTTTCAACATCCGAAATGATTTCTGCTCCATATCTTTCCAACTCTCGCCGGTAGGTTTTTAATTGAAAATCTGAAATCAAACCACTCGCCATATAATCCTTCAGAAGATCGCCTAGCGCAGAAACCAATGCTTGTCCGTCTTCGTTGTTACGCAGTAAAATCCTCAAACGCAAATGGTTTCCATTTTCATTGTACCTGATAAAAAACCACGATCTTATCTGCGCTGAAAATTGATTTAAGAAAGATGGGATCACCCCAATTAACAATTCATCGGAACGTTGTTGATGACAATAAATTTCAAAATAGAGCCACTCCTTTCCCGGAAGAAATACCTTCTGAACAGGATTTGCATTATTACTGCTAATTTCTGTTTTTTTGTAAATGCTATTGTTATGATACAGGTTTAAAATAAATTGACTTAGATAAGGCTTTTGCGCCTGATCTTCAATAACATTATTTTTGGGCAAGATGACTTCCTCTAAATATAATTTATTCTGCTTTTGGATAAATTGAAGAAAAGCATTCAAATCCTCATCACTATCTAAACCGAAGCATAAAGTTTGATCTGACAAACCCGCTTTAAAGTACTTGCCTACTCCGATTTGCGTAAGATAAGAACGACAATCTTCAATAGAGACGGCTCTTTTATTGGGGTAGAAATGTGTTTTGCTTACTCGCCATTTTGAACCGCTTAATACAATGTTATGAAACTGAAAGCGAGGATAAAAGTCCAGATCGGGAAAGATACTATCAAGGGATAGTGACAGGGAAGTTTGCAGACCCTGATGTTGCAAATCGCACAACAGCCTAAACACCGACAAATCTGACCGGGTGTAATTATAAGCCGAAGCCATGCGGGGAATAAGCCTTTTATTTAAGCTCTTTGATCTAAGAATGACTTCGTTATTACTCACCGAAATTTGAATATCACCTAGTGAAAGAGGTGCTGATGATGTATCGAAATTCAGTATGGATAACTGGTGCCCGTAAATCTGCTTTCTACGATTGATATTATCCACATTGGTTTCAACGAGGTAGGCAACATCAAAAAAAAGCACCTCCGGGTTTGCATTTTGCTCAATGGCCGAAGTTTCTACGCAAAACCGTTCTACAGCTTTATCGGCCATAGAAAAGCGCCCGGTTAAAGCATTTGCCGTTACACCACCAATTTGATCAACACAAATTAAATCATCCGCTAACGACATCAAAAAGCTAAATGAGTTTGGCAGAATGCTTTCACTTTCTTTTGTTTCAAACGCAAGCTTATTCAAATAAATAGGCTCCTTGTTTTCAAAACCAGCTACAGAAAGTTTGGTTTTTAATGTTGATTTCAGATCTTGTTTGTCTTCAGCATTCTTTTTCTTCGAATTAAACTGCGCTACAAAATCATCGTCGCTTACCTGCTCCAATTCATCGTAGCCCACACCCATTTCAGGGTCGAGTGCGATGGAAAGCGGAACTTCCTGCTGATCGAACTTATTCTTGAATCTCGAAATAAAGCTTTTCAGCGCTTCACGTTCATCAGATTGCAAGATTTTCGATAAAAGATCGATCAGTGTCGGTATCGGCTTCAATAAACGCTCATCTAAACCGCCAACAATTACTTTTCTTTCTGCAATTAAATATTTTGGGAGATTGCTGTCATCGATTCCAATTCTTTCGAAATAATCTTCCCCTATCACATTGGGATCGAACTCCGTAAAAAGAAGTTGGATGGAGTGCATATCCTGAAGCAATTCTAAAAATTCTACCTTACCCGCTTCATCTACCCCCAGCGTGTTAATCAAATCATTTACCGCAATCGGTTTGGCACATGATTCGAGAATTTGCATTACAGATTCATTTTGATCAATCTCTGCCAGTTCAAAAACCCCTTCCGTGCAGGCAATATACCTGATGCTGTTGATTGTTGAATAATAGCTAGTGTTGCTGAACAGCTGAACGTTATCAGCCATCAATTTCTCGAAATCAAAATGAAGTTCATTCCGATATGGCCAATCAATAAACTGATGTACAATCTGCTCACTGTTTACAATGATTTTGCTTTCGCTTTCATTAAAGGCATTTGCCAAAAAGCTGAAACTTGCAAATGTGCCATAGGGTGTTGAGCGATATTTCGCCCGGTTAAAATATTTCCAAACTGTGAAAAAAATTTTTGGCGGCAGGTTTTTCAATTCATGGGCTTCTACGTCTTTTATGGTTTCGTAAAAGGCAGATGATGAAATGGAAATGGCTTTCTTAAGTTCATCCCAACTACTTTCAAGATCAGCTTGATGTGAAAATTTCGGCGTTCTGAAAATAATAGAGGGATGAATCAGGGGTTTCATAGAGATATTTTATTGGGCGGAAATTACAAAGATTAATGTTAAAACCCACATGGTATATAAAGTAAAAAGCCATCTTCAAAACTGAAGACGGCTTTAAGAAGAGACATAATTAATTCTATTTCTTTGTAACTTTAAATTCTGTACGCCTGTTTTTGGCTCTCCCACCTGGATTATCTTTTTTCTTCTTGCCCTTTCCAATCTCGTTTGGCGCAATAGGCATCGATTCTCCATAACCTTTAGATGTTAACCGAGATTCGGAAATTCCCTTGCTAACCAGGTAATCGACGCAAGATTTCGCCCTTTCGTTCGATAAATTTAAATTGTATTCATCGGCACCAATATTATCGGTATGCGAACCCAACTCAATCTCCATCTCTGGATTATCTTCCATAATTGGGATAAGAAAATCCAGTACTTTTTTAGATGGCTCCGTAAGTTCTGCGCTGTTAAATTCATAATAAATATTATCTAACGCAATTGGAATCCCTAGTTTAAAAGGACTCAGACAATAGTCTTTATAAATCATAGTATCGGCTTTCGCAAGCTCCTCGAAAGAATAATTTTTGGTGATGGAGAAATAATTATCTTTCGCAAAAAGCAACTTTACAGGCCGTTTTGAATCTGTCCTGAATATATATTTACCATTGGTACCAGTGGTTTGTTTTTGATTGTTTTCTATATTGGAGAAACTCACCGTTGCACCTGCCAATGGCAATTTTGTCTTGCAATCATTAAGAATGCCGCTGATATTAAAAAACTCCTTTTTAACTTCGAAAACTTCTAAACAGCATGATGATTCCCTGTCAGAACTAATGTATCCTTTAGTACCTTGATCATCAATGGCGGTAAAATAGATATCGTCTTTCGATGAATTAAACGGATAACCCAGGTTTTTGGGCGCTGTCCAGGTAATTAAGTCTCCTTCAGCTTCAAAAAAATCCAAGCCGCCCAAGCCCACTCTTCCATCGGTACTAAACAATAATTTTCTGGTTATGATATTGTAATATGGCGCACGTTCATCATCTTCTGTATTAATGGTTGGCCCCATATTTATTGCCTGACCTAAAGTTCCATCTCCGCGGAGCGCACAGTACCATAAATCGAACTTTCCGTAGCCCCCACTTCTATCAGATGAAAAAAGTAAAAATTTTCCATCTGCCGTTACATATGGCTGGCTCGAGTTAAAGTCTTTACTATTGATCTCTAATCCTACAGGTAAAGGATCAGACCATTTATTATCCATTTTTGTTGCGGTATAAATCGCATATTTCTCCCGTTCTCTCCAGTAAGTAAAATATACCCTGTTTCCATCAGGAGTAAAGCTTGCCGCAGCAACTTCTATGCTTTTCGGCAGATTGAGGTCTATCATTTTAACCGAAATATCAGATACCTTTAAATCGCTTTTGGTAGTATACAGGTTGTTAATGAACGGATTTGCCTTTGTGGAAATTTGCACATCGCCGGCGTCGGTTTTCACGACGTCCTTTTTCCCGGTGATAGATACCGGGCGAGAAGATGTAAAATAAAAATCATCACCCAATTTAACAGGAGCATAATTAGATCCTAATCCATTTACATTATTGGCCAGCTTTCTAACCTCCACCATTCTCGGAAAGCGCATTTCCTCAAGCGCCAACTTGCAAGAGGCAATCTCCTTGTTTGCATTTTTAACTAATGGATCGTTTGGATTCTTCGAGATAAAAGTTTCAAAAGCCTGAATAGCAGGTGTAAATTTTTTATTGGCTCTTAAACATTCAGCGTAATAAAATTGAGCTTTGCGGTAACGTGTATGGGAAAAAGTTATCGCTACTGCATAATATTTTTCTGCCTCCGCATATTCTCTATATAAACGACTAGATTCTGCAAGGTTATAGATTGATTCTTCATAATCGTCCATCACTTTATCATCCTTTGCAGTTTTTCTCTCCGTACCATAAGGCAAGATGGCCTGTGTGCTATCGCCGGTAATTTTTAATGCCTTTTTGTAAAAGGTTGATGCCGCATAATAATCTTTGTTCTCGAAATAAGTATCAGCAACTCTTTTGTAATTGACTACAAATTGAGCGTTTGCATAGCCAAAAGATGCTAAAAATAAAAGCAGTAGTATTCTTTTCATTTTAAATTATTATAAACGTGGACAGAAGAAATTTGGACCGATGATGCCATTTCGCCCGATAAGCGAGATAGACAATTCAAAACCGCCGTTACTGTTTGAAGCTCTGCTGAAATTTGAAGTATTAACATCATAACTTAGTCCGAAAACCATATTTTGCAATTGCAAGCCTACAAAAGCTATGGCCGCATCTTTTACACGGTAATTACCACCAAAAAGAATATTTGATGATGGATTAATATTCAACTGTGCGTATGCACCTAAAGAAATTTCATTAGTATTTCCCTGATACATTACCAATGCATTTGGAACGATATCTAACAACTCCGACGCCCTAATCCTGGCGCCGCCATGCCCGGTAAAACGTACCGGAATGCGAGAATTTGAACCGGAAAAACGATCAACAGGCATGGTGAGGTGGGCAGCACTTGCTCCTACGAAGACATTTACACTCTTATTTGGGTTACCATCAAAGTACATAATACCTGCATTTACATCGGGTACTAAAGAAGACTGAGACTGGAAAGTTTCGCCGCTCATCATGCCACCATCATAACCAGAGATTGGATTAAACTGGTTACCAAAGCGGCCCTGTGAAAAATCGAAACTTCTGTTGATAATCCCAGCCTGCAAACCAAAACTAATCATTTGCAAGCCCTCGAAACCGAACCTCAAACGATACGAACCAGACACAAGAGCTGTTAGATAGTTGAAATCCAACTCACCAGCCCTTTGGTTTAATACTGTAGCACCAAAAGCAAGGTTTTTCTTCGGCGCCATATCAAAAGAGGCCCCGCCAGTAAGGAACGAGCTATTCAGGGCTCCCCACTGCTGTTTAAAATTTAAACTTGCCCTATAATCTCCATCAACCACCCCCGTTAAAGCCGGGTTTAGCCAAAGTGGATACGCATAGTATTGTGAAAAATGTGGATCTGTTTGAGCAAATGATTTAGCTGTGCAGATAACCAAGCCCAAAACAGCTACATATACTTTTAAATTCGAAATTATTTTCATGGAATTTGATTTTTTCTGTTTATAAATTAACCTGCACATCGTTATCTTAATAAAGTAACTGTTCCTTTTTTAACCACAGTTGATCCATCTGTTAACTGAATCTCTACCATGAACACATATACACCGATTGGTTGATTAACACCTTTGAAAGTTCCATCCCATCCATTAGAAACGTTATCAGATTGGAAAATCAACTGGCCCCATTGTGTATAAATGGACATTTTGGCACTTGCTATGGTATTTCCATAAATTAAGAACACATCATTTTTACCATCGTTATTCGGTGTAAATGCATTCGGAATATAAATCTGGTTACCCAATGGATTACTTGCTTTACCGGTTACCGGGGTAGAATTTGCACTGGTTTGGCAATCTAACTGGCCTTTAGCTCTAACAATTATGTTAACAGCCTGATCTGGTTTTAAACCTGAAGCGAAGTAACTGGTTCCTACTGCAGCTTGCCATGTTAAACCATTATCCGTTGAAACTTCGTAGCCTGTTGCGCCATTAACCGCCGCCCATGCAAACGTTACACTATTTGGTGTAGTAGATTGAACGACAACCGAAGGCGCAGCTAACACTGGAAGCACCGTTACGGTAACCGCTGTTCTTGTTGGGCTTGCACAACCACCCACTGCAATACTTTCCAAATAGAAAATGGTGGTGGTAGTAATGTTAGGTGTAGTAAATGTAATGCCCTCGCCAATCGAACTTCCGTTTGAACTGGTTGTGTACCATCTGTAAATTAAACCTGATACTGGATTATTAACAGTTAATATGGTATTGCTTCCGGCACAAATAGTTGCATTTGCAGCAGTAACCGAAGCAGGCGCCACTGGCACTGGTAACGCAACCACATTTACCGGGGTTCTTGTTGATGATGAACAAGATCCATTTGCACCTTCTACATAATAAGTGGTATTGGTTGTTATTACTGGAGTAGTGAAAGAACTGCCTGTTCCTGCAATTACACCTCCATTCGGTGCGCTATACCAGTTGTAAACTACATTTGCTTGTGGATTTGAAACGGTTAACACTGCCGAGTTTCCTATACAAACGCTCACATTTGCTGATGTAACCGTTGGAACGTTCGGTTTCTGATTAACCGTTACGGTAACTTTTACTCTTCCACCATTATTATTACATCCTCCAGCGCCCACTGCTTGTACATAATAATCGGTAGTAGTATTGATTACCGAAGTGGTGTAAGGGGTACCAGTGAACAATAAACTACCACCTGTTGCAGCAGTGTACCACTCGTAGGTTACACCTGTTTGTGCGTTTGTAACCGTAAGTGTGGTTGGCTCGCCAGAACATATACTGGTTCCTGCCGTTGCCACTATAGGACTATTTGGAATTTCACTCAGTGTGATCGCTACTGCAACCGCATTTGAGGCTGCATTTTCGCATTTATTATCTCCTCTCACCGTAACATAATAGGTGGTATTGAAAGTTAATGCAGGTGTAGTAAATGATGCACCTGTGAACACTACCGATGTTAGCGCTGCATTGCTGTACCAGGTAAAAATTGGATTAGTAACCGTGGTGCTCGTTGCTGTTAATGTTGTTGTACGACTTGTACACACAGTAGTTGTTCCACCAACAACAATATCAGTTGCTACCGCTCTTGGGTTTACAATGATCGTTACCACTTTAGCGGTTGCAGCAGTGTTCTCACATTTATTACTTCCTTTAACAGTGACATAATAAGTGGTAGTGGTGCTCAAAACTGGCGTTATAAAAATCGGACCAACAAATGCCACGCTCGTTAACGAAGCATCGTTGTACCAGGTAAACACCGGACTAGTTACGGTTGAAGAACTTGCATTGATTGTTGCTGTTCCAGAACCACAAATTACTGTTGGATTTGATAGCGTGATATCTGCTGCCATAGCCACTTCGTTTACAGTTACCGTAACTACTTTCGCTGTTGATGCAGAACTTTCGCATCTGTTATCGCCCTTAACAGTTAAGTAGTATCTTGTTGTTGCGGTTAATGGCGGTGTATTAAATGTTACACCTACAAATGCAACCGAAGTTAAGGCAGCATCGTTGTACCAGGTAAATACCGGGTTGATAACCACTGTACTTGTTGCCACTAACGCCGCAGATGAACCTGCGCAGATAGAAGCATCGTTGGCAGTAACATCACTTGCACTGGCAGCTGGTGTTAAAGTAATGGCTATTGCCTTACCATTTCCAGCAGCATTCTCACATTTATTTTCCCCTTTAACAGTTACATAGTAAGTGGTATTTGCCGATAATACCGGTGTGGTAAAGGTACTGCCCAGAGCAGTAATGTTGGTTAAAGCGGCATCACTGTACCAGGTAAATTGCGGGTTGGTTACACTTGGCGAACTTGCTGTGAGTACAATTGAAGATCCTGCACAAGCAGTTGTACCACCCGTTACAATAATATCTGTAGGTGTAGCAAGCGGGTTAACCGTTACCACAACAACTTTGGCATTCGCAGCAGTATTTTCACATCTGTTGGATCCTTTAACTGTTACATAATATGTGGTAGTTCCTGTTAAGTTATTTACAGTAAAAATTGGACCGGTAAATGCTACGCTGGTTAATGATGGATCATTATACCAGGTAAATACAGGATCGGCAACGGTTAGGCTCGAAGCTACCAACACAGTTGATGAACCCGAACAAATTTGTGTATTGGCCACTGTGATATCGGCTGCAGTTCCAAATTCTTTAACTGTTACCGTGATCACTTTAGCTGCATTGGGCTGATTTTCACATTTGTTATCGCCCTTAACAGTTACATAATAAGTAGCGCTATTGTTTAAGCTACCCGCATTAAACGATGCGCCGGTAAACACTGCATTTGATAATGCCGCATCGCTATACCAGGTAAATATCGGATTTATGATTGAGGCAGCTGAAACGGATAATAATGCACTTTCACCTTTACAAATTGAAGTGATGCCATTTACATTAATATCACCAGCTGTAGCGTATGGGTTTACCGTAATCGTAATCGCTCTTGCTGTGCTCGCAGTATTTTCACATTTATTATCGCCCTTAACCGTTACATAGTAAGTTGTATTAGCAGTTATAAGAGGTGTAGTAAATTGTGAAGTTGTATTGACTACGGTAGTTAAGCTTGCATCGCTATACCAGGTAAACACCGGATTAGTTACCGTATTGCTTTGGGCATTCAGGGTAACTGATGCTCCGCCACAAACCGATGTTGGTCCGCTTAGAACGATGTCTGTTGCCACTGCCACAGGATTAATGTTCACCGAAACCTCTTTTCCATTACCTGCTGTGTTGACACATCTGTTGTCGCCGCTAACGCTAACATAAAACTTAGTTGGGGCGGCAATTGCAGGTGTAGTAAAGGTTGCGGTATTACCAGCCAATAACTGGGTTAAGGCGGCATCGCTATACCAATTAAACACTGGATTAGCGATGGCACTTGTTGCGGTTAATACAGTAGGTCCAGTTTCGCAAAGCGATGTATTGCCTGTCACGGTAATATCGCTGGCTAAAGCCGCAGGACTTACAGTAACCGAAATTTTCGTTCTTGTTGGGTTGGCGCAAGCATTAGCACTCACAGCCTCTACATAATAGTGATATGTTCCAGCTGATAAATTTGCTGGCGTTGTAAATTTGTTATTATTGGTTACCAAAAGGTTACCATTTACAGCTTGATTGTACCAATTATAAGTGATACCCGTTACAGCAACCACACTTAACTCAACCGGTGTATTTAAACAAGTTGTTAATGGATTACCTGTAGAAGGAACCGGTGGTGCTGGTGGCGCCAGAACGGTAACTGTTGCTTTTACTTTAACTGTTTCGCAAGCATCAGCACTAGCAGTTACAGCATATTCATAAGTACCTGCTGCTAACGTCGGGTCGGTTGTGAAGGTCGCCCCATTTTTTCCTGTATAGGTTGTTCCTGCATACCATTTGTAAGTAGTTCCTGTCTGAGGATTTTGAACACTTAGTGTTGCAGCAGAACCCTGACATACACTTACAGTATTGGTAGTTAAAGTAGGTGTAACGATGGTTTTTTGTGCATAATCAAAATTGATGGCTGTTAAAGCACCAAGTAAACCGGCATTTAATCTTAACTCCACTTCATCAAAACGACTTGTTGGAACAATGGTTAATATTCCCGAGTTGCTACCAGCTAATAACCTCAAACTAATTAATGGGTTTGATACTGCAGTAACATCACCATTACTGTTTCCATTTAAATAAGTGGTTACAGCAACGTTAGGCAATAGGCCCAATGATAACAACTGACCTGGAGTAGTAATTTTTAGTCTTAAAGTATCACCCACATTTGAAATAGATGAGAATTTTAATCTTTGATAAACTGACGACCCCAATAATCCGACAGGAATAACTAATGTTGAGCCTGTATTTACATTGCCATCAATAGCGTTATTTGGATTAATTACACCTGCTCCCACGCTTATACCTCCTGATACACCATTGGTTTCCGATATTGCGGCACCACATGGGGTAGGCACTGGTGAACCATTAGGAATTACAGTTACATCAACACGTGCCCTTGTTGCAGAAGTACATCCACCAGGGATGGTCGCTTCAACAAAATACGATGTGTTGCCTGTTAGTGGAGGCGTAACATAATTACTTGTAGCAGAATTTACAGTGCTGAAAACCGGAGTTGTTCCTGTTTCGGTGGTGTACCAGTTAATCGTTACACCTGCTGTGCTCGAAGTGGCAGTTAAAGAGGCTACCGATCCTTCTGTAATAGTCACAACCGATGGAGTTACAACCGGAACTTCAATGTTACCGATGGTAATGGTTGCTATAGCTTTAGCAGATGTTGAACCGCAGCTGTTCACTGCTTCAACACGATAAGTGCTGTTTGCAGTAACATTAGAAACCGTAAAGGTTGGTCCATCAAAACCTGCCTGATAAACATCTGCACTATTGTACCATCTGTAGGTCGTTCCAGCAATTGGATTTTTAACCTGGAATACAACCGAAGCATTTAGGCAGGTTTCCACCTCTGGCGATAATAATTCTGGTTGCAATGGCGCCGGAGTAACGGACACATTTACTGCCGATCTGTAACTCACACAACCCGATGCAGATACAACTGCTAGAAAGAACTTAGTATCGGCAGTTAAAGTTGGTGTGGTAAAAATAATGCCATCCTTGCCTGGAAGGTAAGTACCGGCACCATCATACCATCTATATGTTAAGTTTGATGATGGATTGGTTACTGCTAACTGAGTAGTTTGACCTTCGCATGCGGTTACATTTCCAGAAGCAACCGTTGGTGCAACCAGAATGCGTTGTGCATAGTTAAAATTCAACGACGTTAATGCGGAAGCAATTCCTCCGTTTAATCTCACCTCAACCCCATCAAATGTTGCCGTCGGTACAAACGTAAGTAAGGCTTGAGTATCTCCACTTAATAACTGAACGTTCAATAACCCACTATTTACTGTTCTCGAATCGCCGTTGCTGGTTGTTCCAAGATAGGTGGTGATTTGTGTATTGCCCAAAACACTTAATGAAAGCAATCTTCCAGGCGCTGAAACCAACACCCTCACGGTATCACCTAAAGTAGATACCGAACCAAAACCTGCCCTTTGGAAAACCGATCCGCCTAAGGCGCCAACCGGTAAAATTAATGAAGATCCTGTTTGGGTATCATTATCAATGGCTAAACCTGGGTTAAATACACCAGCCAGCAAGCCTAAACCTACAACACCGTTGGTTTGTGCTATTGCCGCTTCGCAAGGAACAGGATTTGGCGCTCCTCCCGTGTTCACGGTGACTGTAATCCGAGCCCGAGCAGTTGAAGCACAACCATTTGCAGAAACGGCTTCAACATAATAAGTGCTGGTAGTGGTTAATGCTGGTGTCACATACGTTGGACCAAGATAAACCGGCGTAGTAGATGTTGCTGAATTATACCAATTGAAAGTAACATTTGCTTCTGATGAGCTAGCTGTTAAAATTGCAGTTTGCCCTGGTGCTACTGAAGATGAGCTTGTTGCCAATACAGGTAACGAAGGTGCGGGATTAACCGGAACCAATACTGTCGCTCTGCCTGTGCTCACGCAACTTCCTTGTGAGGCTTCTACGTAATACGTAGTGTTAGCGGTAAGTGCCGGAGTAGTTACCGTTGCACCTGTTAAAACTGGAGTTCCACCAGTTTGAGTACTGTACCAATTGTACGTTACCCCAGCTATTGGATTGCTTACAGATAATGTAGCTGGACTACCTGCACAGCTTGCGGTAACCGTTGCTACTGTAGGTACAACCAGGGCTGGAGTTACCATAACCGTTACCGGAATACGGTTTGGATTTGCACAAGTACCTCTTGATACCTGAATGTAATAAGTGGTTGTAGCGGTTAATGCTGGAGTGGTAAAGGTAGCACCCGTGCCTACTTCATCGCCAGCGGCATTATACCACGCTATAGTTGTACCCCCGTTTGCTGTTGCTGTTAACGTAGCAGTACTACCTGCACAAATTGTTTGTGAGCCAGCGGTAACCGTTGGATTTGGATACACGATTGTTGCGTCATAAACATCTAAACTGGTTACAGCAGAAACCACACCACCGAAACGTATCTCTACCCGATCAAATGGTGCGCCAGCTAAAATGCTTGCGGCAAATCGGCTTCCACTTAAAAGTTGAAGATTAACAAGTGACGACCCCAACTGTACCATTCTTACAACAGTAGTTCCGTTTAAAATGGTTACGGTTGTGTTATTAAGCAGCTGAAGATCCAATAAACCGCCTGGCAAAGCCAAATCCAAGCGAACACTATCTGTAGCGGTTCCTGCTATCGGGAATCTTAATTGTTGATATCCGCTTGATGCCACACCAACCGCTAAAGTGATCCTTGTAAAATTATTCGGATCGGTATCTGTAGAGTTCCCTGCTCCGGAAATTCCGCACAACAAGCAAATGCCCGTAATGCCACTGCTTTGACTATTGGCTGCATTACATTCGGTGCCAGTACCACCAGGAATAACAGTTACTGTTACCGGAACCCTGCTTGCACTTACGCAACCATTACTATTGGTGGTTTCAACATAATATGTTGTTGTAGAATTTAATGCTAGTGTAGTAAATGACGTTCCAGATCCAACTTGTGTACCGCCAGTAGCTGCATCAAACCAGGTAATAGTATTACCTGAATCAGCTGTTGCCAATAAAGTAGTTGATTGATTTGGATTGATGACCTGATTATTGGTTGATACAGTTGCTAAAGTTGCCGGTGGATTAATTGAAACCGTTACCGCTGTTCTGGCACTTACTGCAGTTCCAGAAACAGCCTCAACATAAAATACAGTTTGATCGGTTATTACTCCTGTCGTAAATACGCCAGTATTGTTGGTTGCTAGCGGTGCGGAACCAGTTGTCCCGTACAGATTATAAGTGACACCAGCAATTGGGTTGCTTACAGTTAACGTAGCTGGCGAACCAGAACAAACTGCAACATTTGCTATTACAGGCGCATTTACCGTTACCGTGATGCTGTAACCTGTTGTGGCTACATTACCATTGGCATCTCTTGCAGTTAGCGAGATGGTATAATTGCCTCCCAAAGTTGGTACGCCTGTAATTTCCCTGGTATTGGTATTAAAATTTAATCCAGGGGGAAGATTGGTTGCTGCATAAGTGTAAGGGCCTGTTCCTCCTGTAACTTGCGGAAGTGTTTGTGTTGGATAACTGGTACCCACTACACCATTTGGCAATGTTGCTGAAGGCAAGTTTAGTGCACCTATTACTTTCAGTGCATAATTATTACTTGCGGTTCTACCCTCGCTATCAACAATGCTTACAGTTACCACATAATTTCCAGCTTGTGTTGGAACACCAGTAATTTCGCGTGTGCCGGGGTTAAATTGTAATCCTGCTGGAAGATTGGTTGCCGTATAAGTATATGGACCAACGCCGCCAATTGCAGCAGGAATAGTTTGAGCAGGATAATTTACGTTTTCATTCCCATCTGCTAATGTTGCTGGCGGCAGCGTTAACGGATCGATAACTGTAATAGAATAAGTTGTAGTAGCCGTTTTTCCTGTAGAATCAGTTACTGTAACTGGGATTGGGAAAGTACCAGATTGTGTTGGCGTTCCAGAGATTTCTCGTGTCGCCGGATTAAATGTTAATCCCGTTGGTAAACCTGTTGCTGCATAGCTATATGGCATTGTTCCTCCAATTGCGGAAGGAATAGTCTGGGTAGGATAAAGTACTCCATTTGTTCCGTTTGCCAGGCTTGCTACCGGTAATGATAATGGATCGGTTACTTTTAAAGTATAATTTGAAGTGATGGAATATCCATTAGCATCAGTAACTGTTACCGGGATAATATAATTCCCAGGTTGAGTAGGTGTACCCGTAATTCCTCTGGTTGTTGGATTGAAACTTAATCCAGGAGGAAGACTTACAGCAGAATAAGTTAATGGCCCTGTACCCCCGGTTGCGGCAGGGATGGTTTGTGTTGGATATAATATTCCGGTTACGCCATCAGGTAACGCCGCCCCAGCCAAAGTCAATGCTGGCGTTACTGCGAAATTAAATGTTGCCGTTGCCGAACAATTTTTAGTGTCTGTAGCAACTACTGAGAATGTGGGATCTCCTGCGGCAGTTGGTGTTCCCGTGATTAATCCTGAACTAGATAAGGATAAACCTGCTGGTAAAGTGCTTCCCGATGCTAAGGCATAAGTGAAGCCCGGTGTACCACCTGTGGCTAATGGTAATTGTTGATTATATGGGAAAGAGATACTTGCATTTGTTAATGTACTGCCATTAAATACAATAGTAGGATTCACTGTTAAGGTAATCGGAGTTCTGGTTGGATTTGAACATAAAACACCGTTGATCAATTTATTAACCTGAAGGTAATAGGTTGTAGTAGATGAAAGTGCTGGTGTTGTAAAATCACCCCCGTCAGGATTTAAAACAGTTGCACTTATCGGGCTATCAAAATAACTAACAGTAGTTCCGGCTACCGGTGTAACAGATAACTTAGCGGTAGTACCAGCACAAATAGATTGAGCACCAAAGATAATGGTTGGATTTGGGTAAATAACCGTTGCACCATAAATATCTAAGCTGCTTACTGCTGAAACTACACCTCCGAAACTTACCTGAACGCGATCATAAGCTCCGCCTGCAACTAATGTAGAGGCAAATCTCCCTCCACCCAAAAGCGTTAGAGATAACAATCCGCCGTTTATCTGAACTGATTTTACAACTGTTGTTCCATTTAAAACCGTTAGGGTAATGTTATTCAAAACACCAACGTCGGCCAAACCACCTGGCAAACCTAAGTTTAACCGAATACTATCTGTGCCGACACCTACATTTGGAAAAATAAGTTGTTGCACACCTGTTGCTCCAACCCCCACACCTAATGTCAATCTGGTAAAATTATTTGGATTAGCATCAGTAGAATTTCCTGCGCCTGTTATGCCACATGCAATACAGACTCCTGTAATTGCTGTGTTTTGGCTTCCAGCAGCATTACAGGCCATAGTACCCGAAATTGGAACAACCGTAACGGTAGCCGGAACACGAGAAGCGCTTAGGCAACCCGCTGAACTGGTTGCTTGAGCATAGTAAGTTTTAGTTGCCGATAACGCTGATGTAGTAAATGAAGCGCTCGTGCTTACCGGATTTCCACCTGTTGCAGCTTCGTACCAGGCAATGGTATTTCCTGTATCAAAAGTAGCTGTCAGAGTAGCTGTTTGACCGGCATTGATAGCAATATTGCTGGTTGCTACTGTAGGTAACGTTGCCGGTGGATTTACCGAAACAACAACCGACGTTTTAGAACTTACCGCGGTGCCAGAAACAGCATCGATGTAAAAAGTAGTTTGAGTGGTTACTACTGGTGTATTAAATATTCCAGTTGTATTAGTTTGTATTGGCGTATTGCCAGTTGAACTGTATAATCTATAAGTGATGTTTGCCCCAGAAATAAGATTGCTTAACGATAATGTTGCACCAGCACCCGAACAAACCGTGGCAGAAGCAACTATTGGCGAACTAACATTGACATTAAGCGTATAGGTTGTTGTGGCACTATTACCGCCAGCATCTGTTGCGGTTAAGGATATTCCAAAAGTTCCTCCTTCAGTTGGGGTCCCTGAAATTTCTCGTGTATTCGGATTAAAAGTCATTCCTTGCGGCAGACCAGTTGCTGTATAGGTATAAGGTGAAGTTCCTCCAGATACGGCTGGTAAAGTTCTGGCTGGGTAAGCCGTTCCAACCGTTCCAACTGCTAATGTAATTGATGGCAAATTGAGCATTCCTATTACTTTTAAAGGATAAGATCTGCTTGCCGTTCTTCCACCATCATCAGTAACAGTAATTAAAATAGAATAGTTACCTGCTTGTGCTGGCGTACCCGAAATGCTGCGGGTGCTCGTATCAAAAGTAATTCCTGCTGGAAGATTTGAAGCAACGTAAGTGTAAGCTCCTGAACCTCCAGTGGCTCGAAGGATGGTTTGTGATGGGTAAACAACTTTTTCAGTTCCATCAGTAAGGCTAGTTGGTGGCAATACCAGCGGATCTAATATGGTAATAGAATAAACAGTTGTTACCGTTTTACCATCTGCATCTGTAGCTGTAACAGACACTGGATAGGTACCTGCCAAAGTTGGCGTTCCCGCTATCGCTCTGGTGCCAGGTGTAAATGTTAATCCTGCCGGTAAACCTGTAGCTGAATAACTATAAGGCCCTGTACCACCCGTAGCCGCAGGGATAATTTGTGGAGTATAATTTGTTCCGGTTGTTCCATTTGCTAAAGTTGCAGGTGGCAGAACGAATGGATCGGTTATTTTAAGTGTATAATTTGATGTTACCGTATTGCCGTTTGCATCCGTAACACTAACCAGAACAGTATTATTGCCTGGTACCGTTGGCATTCCGGTAATTTCTCTTGTTGTTTCATTGAATGTTAAACCAGCAGGAACGTCGGTAGCTGAATAAATGTAAGGCCCAGTACCTCCTGTAGCAGCTGGAATAATCTGAGTAGGATACGAAACATTTGCTACCCCGTCAGGCAAAGCACCTGGAACTAAAGTTAATGGACCTGTAACGGTAAGGGTGTATGTTGCGGTTGCACTACAGCCCTTCGTATCGGTGGCAATTATAGAAAAACTATAATTATTGGAAACAGTTGGTCTGCCAGCTATATCTCCAGTTGTAGAAAGTGTTAATCCAGCTGGCAAAGTGCTACCTGCAGCCAACGCATAGGTAAAACCTGGCGTTCCGCCTGTAGCAGGAGAAATTTGTTTATTATAAGTTGAACCACTTGTGGCATTTGTAAGCGTGCCACCAGCAAAATTGATGATTGGATTTACCGTTACGGTCACGGGAATACGTACAGATTCTGCTGTACAGCCTGCTCTACGTGAGGCAACATAATAAGTTTTATTTGCCGTTAACGCTGGCCTTGTAAATGTGCCATTATATGTCTGTGTTGATACAGCACTTCCTCCATCGGCAACGTCATACCATATCAACTGATTTCCGAGTGCAGTGGTAGCTTGTAAATTAGCGTTTGTATTGTAACAGATATTAACTGCATTTGAAACCGGCGCCGTAAATGTCGGAAATGCAGGGCTTCGACTAATGTCAAAAATCTCTACATACTGAGTAATGTTAGCACTTACGAGTGTTGATAATCTCACCGAAACCCGATCAAAAGCAACCCCCGGAGCAAATGGTACTGTTACTGCCTGACTACTGTTTAACAAGCCCAACAAATCTAAGCCCAGTAAGCTGGATGCCGCAGCACTGTAAACTGGCGTATTTCCGCGGTAAGCAGTAACCCTTAAATTATCGAACAGCTTTAGGTTTACCAAAGCTGGCGAAGTTCTGAAACGTAAATTTATATTATCGGTTGTGTTAGAAAGTGTAGGAAAGTAAACGTTAACACTTTTTGAGGCCGCTACGCCCAACACACCTGTACTTAAGTTATAAAAACTATTTTTATCATTATCTATTACCTTTTGGAAATCGAAATTTTCTGCTCCAGCTAGGTTTAATGCATCTAAAGAGATACCCTCTGCATCAAAATTTGCATAGGTATTAACATCGCAATTATCATTTCCATCGATAGTGTAGGCATAATAAACATTGGTTTTGCCAGTGGTAGTAAGTAAAAGACCAGTGGTTTTGTCAACAACATAAACCTGATCGTAAATTTCATTTGGGGTAATGGCAATAAAAGTGTAGCCATTCTTATCCTTAACAATTTTAATATTTGAGTTATTATCGAAACCTGAAGCACTCGACCGATTTAAAATAGTGGATCCATTGGGGCGTAAAGCTCCAACTTCAAATTGATGGTTTCCAATAACCAGGGTTCCGACAATGTCTGCTACGAGCCCTCCTAATGTTCCTCCCAGCAAGCCGTTTAGTGCCGATTGATCGAAATCAATTCTGATATAGGTGGTTTTATTTGCCGCAATGCTGCTTGGAAATTTTAAATTAATTCCGCCAGAATAGGAACCTGCACCCAACGCTACTCCCCCAAACGAATTAAGTGTAGCAAAATTAGCATCACTGGTACTTATCGCATTGTTGATATTATCCACACGAGATGGACTAAATGAAAAAGGCTTAATTTCAGTAACTGAATTTGCATAATTTTTTGTTTGCGCATACGAAACAGAACCGAAGAACGTTAATAAAGTGATGATTGCGAATGCAAGCGCACAGCGAATTGTTCCTTTATGGAAATGAGAGGTAAAGATTTTCATCATGTCAGGCGTAGTTGGGGATGATTGATTGTGTTCAGTACTTGTACATAAACATTTCAATGACAAATCTACATTTCGCATGAACATGCTTTCTATCCATTCCTGTTCATTATATTTTCGAAATTTTCATTCATTTTGTTCATCCGTTCAATTAACATTTATTTAATTTCCTGCATTGTGAAATTATGATGACATTAGTGAAGTCATCCCTGTAAATTAATGAACACTAACGAACTCCTCTCTGAACTCAGGAAGTTTGTACTTATAAAGTCGGGATTAAAAAATATAGATCCTTCTCACTGTAAGCTAATTTCTGAGTATATATTTCAAGAAACTAAAAACTATGTTAGTGAAACCACTATCAAAAGGTTTTTTGGCTTCGCAAACACCCAACACAAATTTTCTTTGTTTACTTTGAACAGCTTATCACAATACATAGGCTATTCAGACTGGAATACATTCTGTAAGGAAAAAGAAACTCAGGTTTCAGCTGAACAAAGCACCTGGGAAACACTTAAATTAAAAGCGAAGTATATCAGTGAGATTGCACTGGTTTCAAAGAAAAATAATTCAGGCATTCCATTCGTATACACAGCCAATAGAAGTTTCTATTATCCTGATTTTGATTATTTTTTAAATAACGATTATCAGTTTACAACTTTGAGTGCTTTGCCCGGCCAAGGTAAATCCATCCTACTGGCACATTTGGTTCACCGCTTTTTTTATTCGGAACAAGCATTGTATAAAAATGATATTGTTTTACTGATGAACGTGAATAGTATCAATACGATTATCCGAGATGGACTAACGCTAAAACAATGGTTTTTAAAGGAATTTAAATTTGAAAGCGTTAACGATTTAATCAGTTTTTTCAAAGTTAATCCAGAAAAAAAAGAGGGCCGGTTTATATTAATCGTTGATGGAATTGACGAATTTCTCACCAAGACAGAATATTTACAAACATTTATAGATTTTTTATACAGCATAGAAGAAAACAACTTCCTAAAAATGGTATTTGGTTTACGAACCAATAGTTGGATTAATCTGCAACCTGTTATAACAGGCTCGGCTTTTTTAACAAAGAGCTGGTATAATGGCTTGTTTTACGATCTTGATGTACTTAGCAATGTTCCGCCGCTAAATACCGAAGAGATATTAAATGTATTAAGCCAGCTTGAAGATAAAACGGTTATTCAGGATGAGGTAAGCCCCGCCCTCTTGACGCAATTTAAAACGCCGTTTTGGCTGCAGGTATATTATCAATTAAAAAAAGATAATCTTGCCCTCGAATTGAATAATACGCTTCTCTGTTATGAGATTATTAACTTTTTCTTAGAAAAGAAAATCTTTTTAGCGAAAAAAAGTACCGAGAAAATATATCTGTTAAAAAAAATAAGCGGAAGTATATCTAAAGGAAATAAAGGTCTTCGTGTGGCTAAAGAAGCTATTCTTGACATTGTAAATCAATATCCTGATGCTTATCAAGAACTGTTGTACGATGGTATTCTAATTGAAGAAAAGCGGCTTAGCACTGCAATACCCACAGAAATTGTTCGCTTTTTGAACGATGATATCTATACCTATTTCATTTTTATTCAAATTACCGAACGCTTTGATTACAAACCAGGCAAGGAATTTTTTGAATACATCTTAGCAACCTTTCTGCAAGGAACAGTATTACGATATCACATTTTAAACTGGGCTATTCGCTTCTGTATCAATAGAAATGAAATTTCTGAGTTAAAAAACATCCTAAAGCTGTCATTTACGAATGAAGAAAAAAACATGTCGTTTGATTTCATTTGCAATGTTTCGAAATATGAGCTTAGCAAGCCCAACTCAAACTTCAATAAACAAAGTATCGACTTAAATTTTATTGATATTTTGGCTGCAGGCCGAACGATGAGTAAACTTTACAAGGAAACTATTAAAACTATTTCGGATAATGTATTAAATGAAGATGTCCAGATCATGCTATTGGTTATCGAATGTAATATCGCCTTAATTGATATCGACAAATCTTCTTTGATCAGTACAATGCATACACTTAAACGCCATTACAAGAGATTGAGTGAACTATTCCCCATAAATCCGTACGACATCATTTTATATTTCCACAACAACCTGTTAGGCAAACCACATGAAAGTAAAACACTCGAAGATAAAATTATCAGGCTATGCCAAAAAATTGATGAGAGTGAACCTCTGAGCAACCAATTAATTACTACCCCTGAAATTCTGGCCTATCGATTAGTTTTATTGGCTTTATTCGCACAGAAAAATTATGCTGAGTGCCACCGCTTTATTATGGCTATTCTAACTAAATATCCTAATATCTTTAATGTACGCCATTCGGTCTTTTCTCCGTTCCTACTGTTGCATTTGGGCCATACCTATCTTAAACTTAACTATTATAAGAAGGCTAAAAGAGTTTTAGAATTTATGGAGAAAGTGATAGAATGCGACTATACTTACTACACCAATTTTATTAGCGTAGGTTTTAGTTTATTCAAGGCGAGCTTTTACAACTACACAGACAATTATGAACAAGCAGTTACCGAAATAGAAACAGGGTTAAAAATGGCCTTTAAAAATGATTTCATAATTTACGAAGTTTCATTGCTTCTGCTAAAAATAGATGTGTTGAAGCATTGCGATAAACCCGAAGAGGTATCAAATGCTATAAAAGAACTTTTTAAGTTTATATCGATCAACAAAATATCGATGCCAGAGTATGCCAACTTAAACAATTTCGAATTCGAACAATCATTTAAAATCCTGAAGTCTTATAAATAAAAAATGCCCTGATAATTAAATCAAAAGGGCATTCTTATTCATTAATACTGTTAAATTATTTGATCAGGTTGTAAAGTTCATCCAATTTTGGAGAAAGTACAATCTCGATTCTTCTATTTTTGCTTCTTCCGTCTGCATTTGCATTTGAACCGAGCGGCTGAAATTCTCCTTTACCTGTGGCCGTCATTCTAACGCTTTCTACCTTCTCATTATCTGTTAAATAACGTACCACCGAAGTTGCCCTTAATACACTTAAATCCCAATTATCTTTAATCTGACCTAAGTTGTTTATTTTTTGATTGTCGGTATGGCCTTCTACAGCAATGTTAATTTCTGGCTGTTGTTTTAAAACATTAGCCAACTGTGTTAGTGCCTGCTTCCCTTTTTCATCTATGATAATACTACCTGATGGAAATAACAATTTATCAGTTAGCGAAACATAAACCTTTCCATTTTTAATTTCTACAGTTAAGCCGCTTTTGGTGAAGCCGAGCAGTGCTTGTTGCAACTTCTCTTTTAATGAATTGGTTGCTTCATCGCGTTTACGCAAAACCTCTTCCACCTCTTTTAAACGCTTTTCGCGGGCAGCTAAATCACCAGATAGTTTTGTAATTTCGGTGGTCGAATTATTTTTTAGCTTTTTATAATTTGCATCTACTTCATTGTAACTGCTTTGCAAAGCTCTTAATTCTTCAGCCATCAAAGTGGTGTCTTTCTTCAGTTTCGCAACCTCTTTCTCTAAATTTTCAATTTTTACCAAGCCCTCATTAAAGGCAGTATATAAAGAATCTTTGCTGCCCAATAAAGCTTTATATTTTTTTGGCGATAAAACCACACATGAGGTAAAGGATGAAATGAATAAAAGAATGACAAAAGCTAAGAAGGTATTTTTCATATTATAGAATCAAGATTAGTATCAAGTACAAGTCCTATCAAGGGTTAAACATTGACTGTTGGTTATTTTGAGTATTAAATTAACACTCGGTTATTGCTCAATCGCATTTCGTAAAAATGCAACTAATGGTTGTATTGTTGCAAAAGAACTTATCAACTTATTAACGAGATCAGCTTTAAAAAAGTCTTCATCTTTTAGTGGCATGGTAGCCTCAAAGCTTTTTAACTTTAAAAACTCGATGTTTGGATCTGCAGGATCATAGCCCTTCGGCGCATTTTTCAGGGCATTTGTTGTGCCCAATGTGAAATTTGCTTTGAATGCTTTAGCTTCAATAATGCTTTTGAACTCATCAATATTGTAATCTATTTCCTGGCGGATAAGTTTAACATGTGGTGCTTCGGGCATCCAATACCCTCCTGCAATAAAGCTTTTACTGGGTTGGATGTGTAAATAGTAACCAGGTTCATTACCGCCTTTGCTCTTGGCAGAAAACCAAATGCCGAAGTTATTTTTATAGGGATCTTTATTTTTGCTGAACCGCACATCGCGATAAATACGCATTAAGCTTTTCTTTGGATCAGTTTCTGAGGAAATTAAGGAATCTACCTTGGCCAGCTCCGGTATAAGCGCTGCTACAAGTTTCAGAGTATCTTCTTTTGCTTCCTCGTATCTAGGTTTATTTTCTGCAAACCATTCGCGGTTGTTATTTTCCGCTACCTCTTTGATAAATTTTAAGGTTTCTTTTTTTAGCATATAGATATGATTAATCGGATAAATTGTAGAACAACTATCCAATTTAGAATCTTCGGTAATTAATATATTGTGTTAAACACTCTAACTTAAAACTCCCGACTTTTATTGATCGTAATAAGCTTTGTACTTAATATTTGGCGACAACACATGCAGTAAAATAATACGTGAGTAGCGGTAGTTAAATGGATAAAGAATAAAACAACCAGCAAAAATCGCAATCAAATAATGCCAAAAAGTTGCATCAGTTAGTGGGCCGAAAAACAGGTAGGTAACAAAGCTTACAAGAAGCATTTCGATTACATTCATGGCATAACTAACGTACATGGCCGCATAGAAATATCCAGGTTCAATTTCTATCCGCTGTGCACAATAACTGCAAATTTCTTTGGTATGCTGAATGTTCCAGCCATACATACTGCCCGTAAATATATCTCCTCTACGACAGTGTGGGCATTTGCAGTTTACGATTGCAGAAAGCTTGGAAGTTTTACCAGACATGTTTAGTTTAAATGAAAAGGTTCTTTTTTCATATTTAACGCCACATTTTTCTTTCGGTATTTCTTGTACCAGATCACCCCAATTACTATTGCCATAATGTAAGGAATGGCCAGTAAATATAGAACACCTGTATTTAAACCAGCCGAAACGGTATTGCCATTTTTTACACCTTGCTCTGCATTGATGCTACACATGGCGCATTGTGCTTGTGCATTTGCAGTAAAAAGTAAAATGCAGGCAATTGAAAATAAGATAAAAGTGAATGTCTTTTTCATCATTGCAAATATAAGATTTAACGTGTGAGGGGTAGCAAAAATTATGTCATAAAAAAACCCCGCTGATGAGGCGGGGTTTGTGGGAGAGTGTTATTGAATTATTTTAATAAAAAGGTCATCACAATTGCAGGATTTTCTACACTTGTCATGCGACCATATAACACCCCTCCACTTGAGAAATAATCGAAAGCTACTCGATTATTTAAAATGAAAGTATAGAATCGCGATAGCGGACCTGAAACATAACCACCAGATGGAGCCGAAAACTGAGCGAACTTATAAATACCATTAGCCTCAGTAGTATAGGTATAGGCTGAAGTGGTTACCCAACCTGATGATCCACCGTTCTGACTACTAAAACCATTTATTATTAATCTCTTATTTACAATATTCCAATCCAAATCGATTCTGCCATAATTAAATGCAAAACCACCGGTAATAGCAGGAATCAAACCGTTGTGAAAATAGTTTAGAATATCTGCACCAGCGGTGGATGTTCCAGGATAAATTGTTTTGTATTCTGATCTCAATCCTGAGTATTTAGATCCAAACAATAAGTATAGCGGAACCAATGGAACAGTAGAGTTGTTAACGATATACTCTTTACCAGTGCTATCATAAATTGCTAATGTATTGGCATCTTTCCATGCCATACGCACAAATTTAATCCCGTTCCAAACCAAGCCGTCTCCAAGAATAGAAACGCCATTAATGGTGTATGCAAACTTCATATTTGCAGAAGCTATCGTTGTTCCGTCAGCCAAAACGCCTGTTAAATCAATTCTCTTGCCGGAATTTAAAGAGTTTGTAGAGTTTAACGTTAGGGTTACTTTTAAAGTAGTTGTGCCAGATAGCACTTCGATAAAAGGATTTGCATTGCTCACAAAAAACGCCTTAAACTTATCGATAAGCATTTTATATTGAGCGCTTTCGTAAGCAGTTTTTTGTGCTGGCGTAGCCTTAACCATTTTAAGCACCTGACGATATTTTTTACCAGTTAAGATCAAGCTATCCGCTGTCGATCTTTCAAATAAAAACTCTACGTCACTTCTTAATCCGGTTCCGGTTACTCCGCCAAATGAACTTGGATTTGGGTCACTTAATAAAGAGATATAGTTATAGGTGTCGAAAATTAATTCAGCGCCGGCATTAGCTTTGACCCGATAAGTTGAGGGTGCAATTTTAGTCGCCGACTCATCTGTTAAATCTCCTGCCATTTGTACCACTTGATTCGCACGATCAAAAGTCATATAAAACCCGTATCCACCACCACCTGCAGTTGGTAAAGTGGCGATCCAACCATTTGGAGACGAGGCCAAGATGGTATTCACCTCTTCAATTGACTGATTCATACGAACCTCGGGGCGATCATCGAAATTTAATTCTTCTTCTTTTTTACAGCCTGCAAATACCAGCAAGACCATAAATAAATGTAATATCCTTTTCATGTTTATAGTGTTTGGCCTAAAAGTCCGTAGAAGTTATTAGTTGTTGAACCTTGAAGATAGAAACCACCGTATGAGTTATAATTGGCAGAAGTTATCATTGGTGGCAACCAATCAGCAATAAATGTTTTACCAGTTAGGTAAGCCTGAATGGTATTGGTAAATGAAGTTGTAAACAGTGCACCATTGCTGAAAGTAGTCCCAGTTGCATTGGCTACTTTTGTAAATGTCACAGCGCCGGTGGTTGTATTAATTGTGTAATTAAACGAATAATCACCAAAATATTGAGTGCTAGCGTTTGAAAATGCAGCTCTAACAGTTAAAACAGTAGCAGACTCAAATCTAAGCTGAATATAATCTACATGATATTTTTGTGTTGCGCTATAAGCTAATACGGCTGCTTTGAAATTATTATATGCCGTTGCAAATTCAGTAGAAATTCCATTAGCAGCATAAATTCCATCCTCTAGATTGATGGTCATTGTTTTATATAAATTCTGACCCATCCAATAACGGAAACTTGCTTGCTGGTATTTATATTGATTGCGCACAATATTCTGAATTTCCATTTGCAAGGCTCTAAAATCGATCCCCATATTGGTAAAATATTGAACCACACTTGCTTCTTTAGCTTTTAATGCTGCTTTACCAACTATTGTAGACCTATTTGCACGAGCATCAAACCACGCCTGACCAAATACCAGTAGGTGTGATACCGTTTCTGCAAAATCCTCGCCTGGTTGACTTGAAGCATAAGGGGTCACATAACCATTATTTCTGGCAACCGTATCTTGGGTAGTTGTCCATGTAGCTAAATAGGTTGATTTTGTGATGTTCTGGAAATCATCAGGCATCGGCACTATTTGATTCAATGTGTGCGTAAATTCGTGATGGATGGTTTTCAATTTGCCCACCACATCACCAGGGACATTCACATCGAAATCATTTACCGCATAAATGGTAATGTTTCTGCCTGCGGCAGCTGTTGCCAAGGTATATGAGTTATCAGGATTGTAAGATCCAGAACCAAATAACACAAATTGTTTCGGCACCATTTTTTTGATAAAAGCTGTACCGGCAATTTTACGGTAAGGCAAAATAAAACCTTCCAAAACGGTTTGCATCTGCGCCTGAACTTTATCAACTTTTACAGCTGCTACATCTCGGTCATCTCCATGATAGAAACGATTGTAGCGGTAGATCACATCAATATTGTATTCATCTAAAAATGTACTGGTAAGCCATTTATCAAGTGCTGTATTCGCTACCGGATTATCGATATTGTATTGGCTAAAATCAACATTTAAAGGATCCTCTTTTTTACAAGAGTTTGCCAAAACTACAACGAGCAGTAAAGCAAATAATTTAAATATGTTCTTTTTCATAATTTGAGATTATCTTGGATTTTGTGGAACATTTGACAACACAGCTTCTTGAGGGATCTGGAAAACTCTGCGAAGATCAGTTGGCCCTAAATCATCAAAACTTTCGACTCCAGCCGTATCATACTTATTGTGTCTAACGGTTAGGCCATGACGGATGATATCCAACCATCTTAAGCCCTCTTGTAAAAATTCTGCTTTTTTGCTTTCTAAAATTAATTTAATAATTACAGCTTTAGGATCAGAGATACTGTAAAATGCAGTAATTTTTGGTAGTGTTGCCGCATCAGCACTTGCACTATAATTGCTGATCTTCGTACTTAAGAATATATTCATATCTCTTAATGCATTGTCAAACTGACCTAATTGTGCATAGGCTTCGGCCCTGTTTAATAAAGATTCATCAACGGTAAGCAATGGTGCAATTAAATAAGGAAAACCGATATCAGCACCAGGGCTTACACGATGGAAATACTCATTGAATTTATAAGTAGTATAATGAGGAACACCATAAGATAAAATTTTATCTGCTCTGGATTTGCCTGTGAAATTACCCGCCGGCTGGAACATTTTTACCATGTTGATGCCATAACCATAACGAGGCGAGGTTTGTCTTTGCCAGCCAGAATATTGTTCAGTTAATAATAAAGTAGATTTCTGATCTGACCTGGTAAACATCGTTCTGAAATCTTCTGTTCCAGCAGCCCTATATGTACTATTAACTGGCCTTAAATTATTGAAGAAATCACCACCGGTTACTGTAGCTGATGATTCATCAATAACTTTTTGCCATTCACCTTTGAATAAGTAGAAACGTGAAGCAAAAGCATGTGCAGCTGCCGGTGTAAAGTGATATTTTGGTACTTCATATGCACTTGCCGATAACAACGCCATTCCTTCTACTAAATCCTTTTCAATTTTCTCATAGGTAGATTTTACTGTACCTCTGTCATACTGAGCAATTACTTTTGTTTCTGGAGCCGTTACATAAGGAATACCAGGAGAATCATTTGCACCTCCAATGGCATAAACTTTTGAAAAAAGCGTAACTAACATAAAATGCGCATAAGCACGGGCGACTAAAGCTTCACCTTTATAAGGTAAAACCGCATTGCCAAAGTTGTTTTTTTCTATGGCTTCTAATGCCTGGTTAGCAGCTGCAATGGCTTCATAACAGCTATTCCAGTAAGCGGTTGTAGAACCTGTGCCATCACCAATCACATCTTGCCAGTTGTATGGCCTGCTGATTACGTCATCCAAACTTCCAACACCATTACCTTTATCTTCAGCATTATCTGATGCAGCTTCGGTAAAGTAGTAATAGTCACGACCAGGATATGCTGTCGTTACCAGTTGTGCAACTTTTTCAACCGAATTAATTTGTGTTCTATTATCCGGTTCAGTATCTAAATATTTATTACACGATTGTGTAGAAAACATCACACCTAAACCGAATAATAAGATATGTATCTTATTTAGTTTCATAACTTTATTTTTTTTAGAATCCAACCTTTAATGATAGTGTATATTGTTTTGGAATTGGTAAAGCAACACCACCCGATCCGAAGAACTCAGGGTCTTGACCATTTAATCGTTTATCTGAATACAGTAGCGCAATATTATTTCCAATTAATGAAATAGATGCATTTGACATGCCCAGTTTGGCAGCCCATTGTTTAGGAACATCGTAACCTATCGAGATTTGTTTAAATCTGATAAAATCACCTTTTGCTACACGCTCTGTTGAATAATTGTAAAGGTTGTAGGGATATACAGCCCAAACCGTTGATCCATCAGCATCCTTAACGGTCTGATTCACATCGTATGGATCGAGCAAGGCAGGAATGTTGGTAAACGCTTCATCTCCAGGCTTAATCCATCTGTTTAACATATCTTTCGACATGGAATAGATATCTGAATAAGATGCCTGATAAGTTGGATCTAAACGTACGTAGTTACCTGCTTGAAATGTAAATAAAGCCGAAAGAGTAAAGTTTTTGTACCTGAATTGGTTATAAAAACCACCTGTTAACTTTGGATCAACCGGACCTTCATATTTCAAATATTGCGTATTTGTACTTTGTAAGTTGATGTAAGTATTTCTTCTTCCATCTTCATCGATGTAGTAAGGAAACCCTCTATTGTGATCTAATCCATCAAACTGGATAGAGAATAAACCTCTTTGAGAATAGCCTTTTAAAACACCGCCATCAGCATCAACTAAACTAAAGATGTTAGGACTCACTTCAAGGTTTGTAATTTCGTTGGTGTTGTAACCAAAGTTGAAATTTGTTCTCCAGCCGAAGTCTCCAAATTTAACTGGCGTACCGCCAATTGTTAACTCCAACCCCTTACTTTTCATTGAAGCATAATTGGCTGTTTTTTCAAACTGACCACCGATACCTGAAGTTCTGATGGTGCCAATCAAATCAAAGATATTTCTTTTGTAAACATCAACAGTAACATTTACCCTGTTTTGGAAGAAGGCCAAATCTGCACCAATGTTTAACTCTTTATTTTTCTCCCAGGTAAGTTCTGAGTTTTCTAAACCAGAAATGTAGGTAGCTGTTTCCTTCTCATTATCATATGGTCTCCTTGTTATCTGGTTATAATATACAGCTGAAGAGTTAGTTGCATTACCAATATTTGCCGTTAAACCATAAGTGGCACGTAACGCCGCCGCGGTAAAGATTTTGCTATCCTGAGGCCAGAATTCTTCTTGATTGATAAACCATTTTCCAGACACATTCCAAGTAGGTAGCCATCTTCCCGTTCTGCTACTCCCCATTTTGTTCGATCCATCTAAACGACCTGAAGCATTAATAGTATAACGTTCTTTGTAGGAATAGGCTCCGTTTAATAAGAAACCTGCGAATCTATCATAGGTGTTGCGCATTCCAAAATAAGGAAAACCCGATTCCTGAGCCCATTTAAAATATTTATAGGCAGAGTTTACAATACCACCATTTTCATATTGGTAACCAACACCATCGAAATTTTCAGCTTGTCTGTCGGTATAACGTATTTCCATTAAACCCATTCCGTATACGTGGTGATCTTGGCCGAAGATTTTATCGTATGTTAATTTTTGATTGAAGTAATAGTTTTTTAGGTTATCGGTTTTTGTGTTGTAGAAACCACCTTCTGGTAATACACTTACCGGTAATCTTGTCGGATCTTCAGGGTCAGTATACAAATATTTGTTCGAACCAATGGTTGTTGCATCAGAAGTATTGCGATAAGCCAACACCATATTTGCATTTTCTAAAATATAGTGCTGACGTTCAGTTTTCGCAAAACGGTAAGCTGCATCAACAGAATAGTTTAAAGACGGAATAATTTGATACCTCAAACCGCCCTGTACTTTGAAATCAATCTGACCTAATTTTAGATAGTTGTTATCAATTTCATGAAGGATATTAAATGGCGAAAAGTTTCTAGTAAAAAACTCACGGTTGCCATTTTCATCAAAAGCCGTCATCGTTCTACTTGTATTTAAAGCATACGAATAAGGATTAATATCAAAATCTCTTGAAAATTTACCATAAACCGGATCAGATGTTCTTTCTAAAGTACCGGGAGCACGCTGATCACGAACAGATCCGTTTGCCAACAACTCAAAGCTCAATTTATCGGTCACTTTACCGTTAATTCTAAAATTACCTGTAAAACGATCCACACTGTTTCCAATGGTTTGGCCATTATCATGCAAGTAAGACGTTGAAGCATAAGTTTGAAACTTCTCTGTACCTGAATTTACACTTAAGGAATGTTCCTGTAAAAGTGAATTCTTGAACAACACATCAAACCAATCTGTATTGGCATTAGCATAACGGGCTAAGAAGTTACTTCTGCTCTGAATATCATTGCGTAAAGCAAATGAATCTGTTGATGGATTGTAATCATATAACGAGTTATACATTTTATAAAAAACACCACCTTCAGAACCTCTAGATGCACTAGTATGCTGGAAGAATCCTTTATTTTCTAATTCCAACAAAACGGACATTTGATCTGCTGAATTTAGGATATCAAAATTATTATAACTTGGTTTTAAATAAGTGGTCAAATTTCCGGTATAGCTAATCTTCGGAGCACCATCTGTTACTCTACCTTTTTTTGTGGTTACAACAACCACACCATTCATGGCACGGGCACCGTAGAGTGCCGTTGCGGCAGCATCTTTCAAAATCGTAAAGCTTTCAATATCATCTGGATTTAAACCTGCAACAGATGAACCAATTAGTGTATTGGCATCACCCGTAGATAATGCTTCATTGGAAATATTTACCACATCTTCCAATATGATACCGTCAACAACCCAAAGCGGTTTATTATCTCCAGAAAGTGAAGTTGCTCCACGAACTCGAATTTTTGGTGCTGCACCAAATGTACCAGAAACGTTTTGAACAGAAACACCCGCAACCTGTCCTTCTAACATTCTTGATACATCCGGAATACCATTACGTTGAGCATCTGAAGCCTTTACCAGAGTTGCAGAACCTGTAAATAGCTTCCTGTCAATGTTTTGGTATCCATTTGAAACTACATTTACTTCTTTAAGTTGGTTAGCATCTTCCTCAATTGAAACATCTATGGTGGTTCTGCCATTTACAGCGATTTCAATGGTTTTATAACCTATTGAAGCGAAAGATAATGTGGCTCCATCTTTCACTTTAATTTGATATTCGCCTTGTCCGTTAGTGGATACGGCATTCGATGCACCTTTTTCACGTACACTTACGCCTGGCAAAGCTGAGCCATCTTTTTTATCTCTAACACGACCTTTAATGATTATATCTTTTTTTGAATTAGATTTTGAAGCCTCCAGCACTTTAAGTATAACCTGGCTACCTACTAATTTGTAGCTGATATTTTTTTGTTTCAGCTGATCTAGTGATTCAGTGATTGATGTGAGTTTGTTAGGCACCTCCAACATCATTGTTTTGTTAATTTCAGCTGCGTCGTAAACAAAACTTACTTTGTAAGCTTGTTCAATTTTTCTTAAGTAGCTGTCTAACCGTTCGGGCTTGGCGTTACCTTGCTGAATATCAGCTTTGGCTAAAACCGCCCAAAAGATTGCACACAGAAGTAAGGCCATTCGGCGCAAACTCATTCCCGCATTTCTTTTGTAGAAATTTCTCTCCATAGTTAATTGTTGTTTGTTTGATTAATTGATTAGTTAAGGTGTTTGTAGGGTGATATTATTTTTAGTTTCTTTTATTTTTAATGAATAAGTTGCTTTCAAAACCTCTAAAACCTCGTTCAAACTATTATTCTCGAATTTGGCATTAAATTTTTCCACCAGTTGATGGTTAGTAATAAGTTTGATGTCAGTTTTATAATAATGACTAAGTTGCTTGCAAACCTCTTCTAAAGGTGTATCAACAAAAATTAATTGCTTGGTAATCCACGAATCTGAATTTTGTGATATCCTTGTCGTGAATTGCTTATCCAAAATACGATAAGTCAAAGCCTGGCCAGCTGTTAAAATAGAAGATGTACCTTTTTGATAGGGCGAAAAAATAACCTTACCGGTTTTTACATCAAGATCAATTTTAACAGGAGAATAATCAAGGTTAAAAGAAGTTCCTAGAACACTTACTTTCGATTTGCCCATAATTACGCTAAAGGGATGTTTAGGATCTTTTACAATTTGAAAAAAGGCTCTCCCTTTGGTTAAATAAATATCTCTTGAATTCCCATCAAATGCTTTAGGATACTTAATTGTAGTATTTTCAGCTAAAATTAATTTAGATCCATCAGATAATAAAAGTGAGTCGATATCATTTTTCGTTTCGAAACTTAACAATTCTAAGGGCCTATTTAAAGTGTAAACCCAGTAGCAAGAAACAGCTAATAAAATGGTAGCTGCAATGCCACTTAACCATTTAATTCGAGATGGTGGTTGGTGAGATATCTTCTTCAGCGCCAGTTTAAAACTTTCAATGGATTTTTTTTCATTAACTTGTTCCAGACGTACCACTTTCGAAGATAGATTCCATACCCGTTCCACTTCCTCAAAATAGGATTGATTGCTTTCAGATTCAGCACAAAAGGAAATTATCGCAGAATGAAGTTTTTCATCCTGTGGATTATTTAAATACCGGACAATTAAGTCTAAGTATTCAGGTCGGTTAAGCATTAGTTAGTTTGGGTTTGTAAACATAAAGACAATCAAACCGAAAAAAACCCCTAGATAATCTTTAAAAAACTAAATAAAATTGAAAGAATACCATTTTCACCGACCAAAATTAAAAAAATATGAAATTCAATAGCATTAAATATCCTTTACCACGCTTATTTAAAGTCTCATCATTTAAAAAACGAGCTCTTAATAGTTTTAAGGCATTTCCGATGTGATTCTCGACTGTTTTTTCAGAAATATTTAATTGAATTGCAATTTCCTTATACTTTAGATTTTCGAATCGACTTAACGTGAACACCTTTTTGCATTGAGCCGGAAGTTTTTCAATTTCATTTCTTAACATCAAAATCATTTCACTTTCCTCATCAAGATCCATTAAATATTGATCCGTAATAGTTGAAGCTAATTTTAAATGATGCTGCGCTATGTTTTTTTGACGATTGAGGTAATTAATGGATGAATTAATTACAGTGCGGTACAAGTATGATTTGATGGATTGAACTTCGTTCAAAGCTTGTGGATTTTCCCAAATCTTGAGAAAAATATCCTGCACCAGCTCCTCCGCGATAGATATATCATTCACATATCTGTCGCTTGCTAATAAAAGTTTTTGGAAATAGGCGGTATAAAATTGGGTGAAAGTCGCAGTATGACCCTTCTCAATTATAGTGATTAAATCAATTCCCTTTTCTACCTTAGTTGCATTCATCTAGTGGTAACCTTCCATCGACTCGGTTAATATAGAATCAATATTACAACTTTATAACCAGAAAAATGACAGTTTAGATTGGTTTTTAGGCAGCTTTATTTCAAAAAAATTCAAAACAACTAGCTATAATAAGGTGATATCATCAAATAAACGATTACCCCGGTTACAGCAACATAAAGCCACATCGGGAAAGTAATCCTTGCAATTTTTCTATGCTTGTCAAAACGTTGCGCCAGCGCCCTAACAAAAGTAACTAATACAAAAGGAATGATAATTACCGACAGGCAAATATGAGTGATGAGAATAAAATAATAGATGTATTTTATAGCGCCCTCGCCTCCAAATTTTGTCGAATCAGCTGTCATGTGATAAGCAACATACATCCCTAAGAAACCTACAGATAAGCCAATGGCTACTTTCATCAGGTTTTCATGAAGCTTTTGTTTACCATTTTTTATGGCCCAAACTGCAATTACCAATACAATCGCTGTGATCCCATTTATCGTGGCGTAAATTGGTGGCAAAAAAGAAAGCGGCTTTACATCGTAACCAAGTTTCCTTAAGTTAACTCCGAACAATAATGCAACCACCACAGGTATGGCGATTGACAATACAACAATCCACTTATTATATTTCGTTTCAATTGATGACTTCATTTCTGCTTGTGCCCTTAAATACTTTTTACTTTAAACTTTTCACTTTCAACTTTAACCTACCTGCCATCCTTTAAATTGCGTAGATATTCTGCAATAAGCACTTTTATTTCATCCTCTAACCTACTTTTGGCTTCGGGATTATCAATTTCATACATGCCTCTAATTCGATGTTGAACATCTATCAATAATATTTTATTGCCAAATATGAAATTGGGTGTCTCCTTTGATTCATCTTTAATTACATCAAGCAAAAGCCCTTTTCGGATTAAGGGATAGGTTGTTGCTGTATCTCCGGTAAGCAAATCCCACTTACCAGGCTTGGCCTGAAATTGATTGGCATAATCTAGCACTTTGTTCTTATCATTTGGATTTACAGAGATACTTAAAAAGCGAACCAGTGGCTTTTTGGTGTAACCAGCTGATAACTGACTGATATATTTAGCCAAATCTTTACTCATCGCATCAGTAAAGAAAAGATTGAGAACAATTATTTTATCCTTTACAGAATCGAGATTAATAATTGCACCTTGTTGATTGACAAGGCTAAAATCAGGAATTTGGTGATAAATGGTATCTGGAATTTTCTTCCCTTTAACGGAATGAAATGTAGATGCTACTACCTTTTCTCCGAATATGGGCAAGCTCTTATACCTATTTTTTGCAAATTGTGGCAATAAGTAAAAAAACAAAAATCCTGGTATAGCCAATATGCTTACCAGGATTAATACCTTTTTAATTGGGCTTCTTTTCATTAATGGCTCATCATGTGGATGTTAAGAAATCCACCTTCAATTAACATTAAAACGATGAAGTAAATAATGAAAATGAACGAAACGGTAAGCGAAAGCTGAAGTCCTAATTTCTCATACTTTAAGTGCATAAAGTAAGCCACAATATAGAATGCTTTTAAAAGGGTTAGCGCAATGTATAAGAAATTTCCAACACCGTGAGAAATGTATCCCTTTGGTAAAATCACCAACGCGATAATAAATTCAATTACCGTAATCAGTAATAGGATACCAAATACCTGCCAAATTTTTCTTTTGCTTAGGCCTGCATGCTCTTCGTGTTCGTGTCCTTCTGTTGTATGTGAATGATGTTCTGACATGATAATATTTTTAGATATGATAAATTAAACCAAATAGAAGAATGTAAATACAAACACCCAAACTAAATCTACAAAGTGCCAGTACAAGCCAACCTTTTCAACCATCAAATAGTGACCTCTTTTTTCGAAAGTTCCATTAATAGTCATGATTAAGATAATGATATTGATTAACACACCACTAAATACGTGGAAACCGTGGAAACCTGTAATGGTAAAGAAAAGGTTTGAAAACTGTTGTGCTGCTACCAAAGAAACATCACCAGAAAATAAATGTTTTAATTCTTCTGCTGATGGAATTTCTCCCCATCCAAATCCTTCATGGAATAAGTGAGTCCATTCTAAAGCCTGACAGCCTAAGAACATAAAACCACCAATAATAGTAGCCACCATCCACCAGATCACTTCTTTTTTAGAACGTCTGTGTCCTGCTTCTACCGCTAATACCATCGTTACAGAACTCATGATTAAAATAAAAGTCATGATACCCACAAATACTAACGGATAACCACTATCTGCAAGACCGGGTACGGATTGGAAAACCAAATCAGGATCTGGCCATGTTAATTTCGAAAAACGCTGAGCGCCATAATAGATCAATAGCGATGAAAAAGTAAAAGCATCTGACAAAAGGAAAAACCACATCATGATTTTACCATATTCTACCGACCACGGAGAACGACCACCATTCCATGGTCCGGTTTTAACTTGATCTAATTGTGATACTGAATTCATTTGGAAATAGTATAATAGTTTGTTAACAAATTTAACGGTTCAAAAGTAAAAAAACATACAGATATATCCATAATATATCTATAAAATGCCAAAAAATAGATGCGATTTCCATGCGATATTGGCTTTTCGCTAATGGAATATTTCTGTAGCTCCCCACTAAAGCACTAATTATTAAAAAAGCGCCAGCTATAATGTGTAGCAGGTGAATAAAACTCACCACATAAATAAACGAAATTGCTGCATTATTACCTACCAGGGTTGCACCTGTTTTGATCATACTGCCCCATGCATTAAACTGCATTACACCGAAAGCAATAGCCAATAGCACAGTTACCAAAAGCAAATTTCTTTGTAACTTGAAATTTAATTTACGCAACGCCCTAGATGCTAAGAAAAGCGTAATACTACTGGCGATAATCACCAGACTAGAATAGATAAAGGCATCGGGCAAAACCAAACCATGCCCTTTTCCTTTTGATGCAGAAAACACAAGATAATAACTTGTAAAACCACCAAACATAATTGTTGATGATACTACAAATAACCATACTATAAATTTTCTTGGCTTTGGATCAAATGTATCTTGGATATTTTCCATTGTTAGAACCATAAATTATTTTGCTATAAAATTTAATAATAAACCCAACTGTACGGCAGGGATGTAAAAAAACGAACAGAACATTACTTTTTTTGCATCAACTAATTCTCTGTTTAATAAAAGTTTTAAAGCCAACCAGCTAAAAATAAGCCCGGCTATTAGCGATAAACCAGCAATGTAATAACCACCGAAACCGTAAAAGGTCGGCAATAAACTTACCGGAATCAAAATTAACGTACTTACAAAAGTTAATAAAGCTGTCGCCTTATCGCGTTTTTTAGTGGGTAAAAGTCTGAAACCAGCTTTTTTGTAATCATCATCCAACACCCATGCAATTGCCCAAAAATGTGGAAACTGCCAAACGAATTGGATTAAAAATAATATTCCTGCGATGTAATAATCAATTTCATGAAACATTTCTGCTTTCAAACTTCCGAATGCTGCCAGGTAACCGATAAGTGGTGGCAATGCACCAGGTATAGCTCCAACAAAAACCGCAATCGGTGATTTACGTTTCAAAGGTGTATAAGCGAAAGCATAAAGCAAGATCGAAAATACAGATAATAGCCCGGTCTCGAGGTTAAGTCTTCCAAGTAGCCACGTTCCTACGAAAGCCATAAAGACCCCCAAAATTAAGCCCTGTCCGGTTGTCATTCTCCCTGCAGGCATTGGTCTATCTTTGGTACGAGACATCAGCTTATCTAAGTCTTTCTCAATAATTTCATTGAAACAGTTTGCAGCTGCTGTTACCAAAAACCCACCAGCAATCAAAATGCCCCAATTTCCCCAATCAATAGAAGGAATATGGCCTCTGCCTACTTGCATTTTCTGTCCGATCAAAAATGATATCGATGCAGAAAACACTACCGTAAACGATAGCCTGAACTTGATAAGTTTAGAAAAATCAGAAATAACTTGTTTCAATTCTCTTTTTATTATTGCTTATAGGTACTTGTTCGATAAACCAGCAAGTACAAATAAAATTGTAAACTAAATAGCAGCGTAGAAAACAAAATGTGTATGGCTTGCGCTGCTGGTGGAAATGCGATATAAGCTAAAGCAAAACCACTTAAAATTTGTATGAGAAGCGTGATTAAAATAAAACGGGCAGTTAACAATGGAGCTGCTTTTCCGCTAAAGCGATCAATAACCATTTTATAAACAATCGCATTCGCAACCACTACTAATATGGCCAAGTCGCGATGATATGAAAACACAGAACCAACCTTTGCGATCCAACTTCCTCTGAGATTATATGAGAGTGATTTAGCAATTACATCCACCGACTCTCTTACCTCAGTACCTAATATGATTTGAACAATACTAACAATCAAGGTGAAAAGCAAAAATCCTTTTAGCCATAATATGCGGTACATAATTACGGATTGTGGTTTGTTCAGCTGTTTCGCATAGTTATAAGTATAAATGGAGATGGTTAAAATGACAACGGCCAATAACATGTGTACGGTAACTACCCACTGCGCCAGGTTAGTCGAAACCACAATGGAACCCAGCCACGCTTGATATCCCACCACTAGAATATTCAGGATACTTAAAAAAATGATCCTCTTTGCTGATTTCCTATAGGTAAAAGAATATACTGCTGTTAAAAGCAAAAATATTCCTGCAACAACTCCCGTTAAACGGTTAATATATTCTACCCAAGTTTTTGCCGGATTAAATTCTTCAGGCAGTGTAATACTTTTATCATTCCTGATGCTATCTGCCAATTCAACTTTGCCCATACTTTCTAGGTATTTAGCAAATTTTTCATTCTTTTTTAACCTTCCGGCAACATACTTCTCTTTATAATCTGCAGGAAGCTGAGATACATCAGTAGGTGGAACATAACGGTCAAAACATTTGGGCCAATCAGGACAACCCATACCCGAGCCAGTACTGCGAACAATACCGCCAGCAAGTATAACCAATAGTGTAACTATGATGGTTATGAAATTGATCCTAATAAAACGTTGTTCTGATCTGCTGACCATATATCTTTTAAGATGAAAAGGGTATCCGGATAAGCAGAAACTTAATCAGATACCCCTTTTAAAATTGTATTAAAGCTAAAAGCTAGTTATTCTCTTTTACAGGATTAGCCAATTCCCAATCTTGTTGAATTTTTTCTGCTTCAGCATTTCCTTCAAAATCATGAGGCAAGTTTGAACTCATGGTTTGAGAGAAAGGAACCGTTTGTGGAATAAAATCTACATCATGTCCTGGTTTGCTATAGTCATAAGGCCATCTGTAAACTGTTGGAATTTCTCCTGGCCAGTTACCGTGGATATGTTCAACTGGTGCAGTCCATTCTAAAGTATTTGATTCCCAAGGATTTTGAGGTGCCTTTTTACCCTTGAATATTGAATAGAAGAAATTGAACAAGAATGCTACTTGAGCCAATGCTGCCATAATAGCCGCCCAAGTTACAAAAACGTTCACCGTTAACCATTTTTTCATGAATTCGAATTCAGTGAAAGCATAGTAACGACGAGGTACACCATCTAAACCTAAGAAGTGAAGTGGGAAGAATACCAGGTAAGCCGCGATGAAGGTTAACCAGAAGTGTAAGTAACCTAATTTAGCATTCATCATTCTACCAAACATTCTTGGAAACCAGTGATAAACACCTGCAAGCATACCAAAAATTGCTGCAGAACCCATTACCAAGTGGAAGTGGGCAACTACAAAATAAGTGTCGTGTAGGTTAATATCCAATGAAGCGTTACCTAAGAAGATACCGGTTAAACCACCAGAGATAAAGAATGAAACTAAACCAATAGCGAACAACATGGCTGGAGTGAAACGTATGTTACCTCTCCATAGCGTAGCTAAATAGTTAAATGTTTTTACCGCTGAAGGTACGGCAATAATCAACGTGGTTATCATAAATACACCACCCAATAGCGGGTTCATACCGGTAACAAACATGTGGTGACCCCAAACGATGAATGAAAGTACGGTAATACCAATCAATGAATAAACCATCGCATGATAACCGAAAATTGGTTTACGTGAGTTTACAGAGATTACTTCAGATGAGATACCCAAAGCTGGCATAATTACGATGTATACCTCAGGGTGACCTAAGAACCAGAATAGGTGTTGCCATAAAATTGGAGAACCACCTTCGTTTGGTAAAATATCAGTACCTAAAACGATATCAGATAAATAGAAACTTGTTCCAAAACTACGATCGAACACCATCAATACCACCCCAGCGACAAGAACAGGGAAAGATAAGATACCTAAGATAGCCGTTAAAAAGAAAGCCCAAATTGTTAATGGCATTTTCCAAAGGTCCATACCTTTAGTACGCATGTTTAAGATTGTACTCACATAGTTGATACCCCCCATTAATGATGATGCCACGAAAAGTACCATACTAATTAACCATAATGTCATCCCCATACCAGAACCTGGCATTGCTTTCGCAACTACAGATAAAGGCGGATAAACCGTCCAACCACCAGAGGCAGGTCCTGTTTGGATGAAGAACGAAGACATCATGATCACACAAGCCATAAAGAAGAACCAGTATGAAAGCATGTTCAAGAATGGCGATGCCATATCTCTTGCACCAATTTGCAATGGAATAAGTAAGTTACTAAAAGTACCACTAAGCCCTGCAGTTAACACGAAGAATACCATAATGGTACCGTGAATAGTAACTAATGCTAAATAAAAGTCAGGTTTGATACGACCGCCCTCAGCCCATTTTCCTAAAAAAGTTTCTAAGAATGGAAAGTTTTGATCTGGCCAAGCCAATTGAATCCGGAATAAAATTGATAAGCCCATTGCTATTACGGCCATAATGACACCCGTAATTAGGAATTGCTTAGCAATCATTTTGTGATCCATGCTGAAGATATACTTCGAAATCAACGTCTCCTTGTGGTGTCCGTGATCAGCGTGGTCGTGATTGTGTTCGTCGTGTAATGCTATTGTTGACATATTCTTTTCGCTCCTGCTTAATATTATTTATTTAAAGCCATTTGGTTTCCTTTCACAGCTGCCGAATCGGTTGCTGATGAATCTCCCTCTGCTGCTGGTTTAGCAGGTGCAGGCGCCACTGGCAAATTAAATTGTTTTCTTAAATCGTCGTTTAAGTATGTTTTTTGTTCTGCAATCCATGTTTTGTATTCAGCTTCTGATACTACACGTACATCTTTTTGCATGTTATAGTGACCAGAGCCGCAGATTTTAGCACAGTAGAAAAGGAACTTAAAATTGGGATCATTGGTTTCCTCCTGCATCTGACGGGTAGTCTTTGTTGGAGTAAATTCGAAAATAGTTTGCATACCTGGTACAGTATTCAACTGAACTCTGAAGTGAGGCATGTAAAAACTATGGATTACATCTTTACTGTTTAAGATTAATTTAACAGGCTTACCAACAGGAATAACCATCTCGTCAGCCATTTCGTCATCACGAGAATTTAAATCTTTAAAATCAATACCTAAAGTATTTGATGCAGTTGTCAATTTATAGTTTTTCTTTCCAACAATACCATCAGCTCCTGGGTAACGGATAGACCATTTAAACTGCTCAGAAGTTACTTCGATTTGAAGTGGTTTGTTATTAGGATCTTCAACTTTGAAGAAGATTGATCTCCACGTTAAGAAACCCATCAACACTAAAACTGTTAATACTAAGGCAGGAACTATTGTCCAGATTTTCTCAATCGTATTATTGTGTGGATAGTAGTAAGCTTTTCTTTTTGCCGAATACTTGTAGATATAAGCAAAACCAAATAATAAAATGTGCGTAGCAATGAATACAATGGTCGTGATAATTAATGTTAAGTTAAACATTTCATCAATCTTCTTTCCATGTTCTGATGCAGCATCAGGCAATAACATAGAACCATGAACGGTATATTCCCAATACACACCGTACAAACCTAAAACCAAGAACAATGCAAATAAGCTTGCATGTACCCCGTTCCAGTTGATACCAATTGGCTTACCTTGCGCTTCGCGGCTTAATTCATATACTTTTATTGCTTTACCAATAATAGCGATGAATACACATACGGCAAGGAATATCAGCGTATAAAAAATTACTGATTTGTAAACCTCTCCCATATCAACTTTCGGTGCCGCTGCAGCACCTGCTGCTGCCTCTTGCGCAAAAGCGCTGGTGTTTGCAAAAACAGTAAGTAATACTGCCAAAGCCGCGGTCGTTTTATTCGTGATAAACTTTCTTAAACTCATTTCCTTAAAAGTAGTACGCTGTACTTCTATAATAATAATTAAATATTTGCTCTATACTATCACCTATTAAAGCTGGTGATGCAAACTTTCTTGTAATAACGGATGATTCTTTGCAATTAAAGGTTTCTTGCTTAAGTTGCTTAGAACTGTAAAGGTAAACAATCCTACAAAACCTAAGGCAGTACCGATTTCAACAATACCGAAACCATTGTGTCCATCTTCTACAGCACCTGGCATAATCATTTGGTAGTAATCTACCCAGTGACCTAACAATACTACGATAGAAACAAATAACAACTTCGCATCTGTTCTCTTGTTGTCTCTGTCCATTAATAATAAAACCGGAGCTAAGAAGTTCATCGCCAGGTTTAAGAAAAACCAGAACTTGTAATATTCAAAGCGTTTGTAGAAATAAACAGTTTCCTCTGGCATGTTTGCATAGTAAATTAATAAGAACTGTGCGAACCATACGTAAGTCCAGAAGATAGAGAAACCGAAAATAAATTGACCTAAGTTATGTAAGTGGCTATTGTTAACCCATTGCATATAACCAGCTCTCCTTAATAAGATGATGATGATTGCAATGGTAGCTAAACTACTCACCCACATTGCGGCAAAGTTGTACCAACCGAACATGGTTGAGAACCAGTGCGCTTCTAATGACATGATTGTATCAAAAGCAAAAATTGGTGTAGTGAAACCGTAAATTACCAGGAAGATACAAGCATTTTTAAAGCTCTTTCTGTATGAAGCTAATCCACCAGCTAAATCTTCATTATATGAAAGTTTAGTAAAGCTTATTGCAAATGCACTGTAAACACCCAAAAATACTACCATACGACCTAAGAAGAAAGGCACATTTAAGAATACGGCCTTACCTGCGATCAATGAATCGTAATTAGGGCTATTTGGATCAGTTAATCCATCAGCATGCCAGTGGTGGTATAAATTATGTGTATATAAACCAGCAGAAATAATCACGATTAGGATTATAGAAGCAATAGGCAATGTTTTGGCCAATGCCTGTGGTACACGTAAAATTGAAGCAGACCATCCTGCTTGCGCAACAAATTGAACAGCTAGGAAAAACATACCTGACATACAAACGCATGCAAAGTAATATCCCATAAGCAACAGGTTAGCAAAAGTACGCTCATGCATTACTTTATCACCAGTAAAACCGTAACCAATAGCAATAGCACCTAATATGATACCAACAATGCTCAAGGTTTTTACTTTACCTGTAAACTCAAACTGTTCACTGAAATTAATATTGTGAGTTCCCATTTATATTCTGCTTTACTATTGTCCTTTTTGTAATTGTTGAACATACATCACTACTTTCCAACGATCTGTTGGCGTAATTTGTGAAGCATGCGAGCCCATGTTATTTACACCGTAAGTAATGGTGTGATAAATTTTACCTGCAGTAAGATCTACCATGTTACCACCACGAGATGAAGCGCCTGTTTGATATGCCGGTACACCGCTAAATTTCTCAATTTTTACCAAATGGCCTTGACCATCACCTTTTTCGCCGTGACAAGGGCTACAGAAAACATTGAATAAGTGCTTTCCTTGTGCCAAGTTAACGGTATCAACAGGCAATGGATTTACCATACTTACCCCAGCTGCTTCGTAACCTTCTTTAGTGTTAGGAAATTCGTCATACTCTGTAAAACCAACAGGTTTTGTATTTGCAGGTGGCGTTTGTGCTGCCTGACCTTTAAAACTAGCCAGTAATTTATTAGCCGTATCAACAGGTTGATCCGGGTTTAATGCTAATGCATCATACATATTCCTGGCATATTCTAAACCAGTACTGCGTTTATCTTTACAAGCGGATACTGTAGCTGCGAAAGCGATAGCTAAAAACGCTGTATAAACAAATTTATTCTTATTCATAGCTAATGTACTTCCTTTCATTATACTTTACTTCTAAAGCACCTGCATCTTTTAATAAACCATCAATAACAGTATGCGCTGCATTATCTTTTGCATCAACAGCGATTACAAAGCGATCGTCTGTTGCACGAAGATCCATTACTCTTGGCGCTCTTCCTGGAAACAAATGCGTAGATGCATAATAAGTTAAAACCATACCGAAAGCACAAAACAATACAGTAAGCTCGAACATTATCGGAATAAAATCCGGCAATGCAAATGATGGCTTACCACCAATGTTTACTTTCCAATCGATTACTGCGCAAAAATAAATTAATGCAAAAGCTGCGCAAGTTCCAGTGATACCAAAGCAAAATGCTGCAATATCAATTCTCGATCTTTTAATCCCTAATTTGGCTTCTATTCCGTGTATAGGCATTGGCGTATAAACATCGTAAATGCTTACACCATTTTCCTGAAGTTTTTCGATGCCATGCATCATTTCATCAGGATCACCAAAGCTGCCTAAAATATATTTGATATCACTCATTGTTATATTTTTGCGTAATCTTCTTGTTTAACACTATCAAATTTCTGTAACGACTCTACGTATTCTGCTACGTATTCTTTGTTCTCATGTCCGTCTTTAATCTGTTTCATCTTCGCTTGCTCACTTGCAGATTTTAATAATAATTTAACCTCTGCGATAGCGATTGAAGGCAATACCCTTAAGAATAATAAGAATAAGGTAAAGAACAAACCAATTGAACCCACGAATACACTCACATCAACCCAGGTTGGATAAAACATAGCCCAACTTGAAGGGATATAATCACGGTGTAATGAAGTAACGATAATTACGAAACGTTCGAACCACATACCCACGTTTACTACGATTGATAAAATCCAGGTAGCTTTGATGCTTAAACGGATCTTTTTGAACCATAACAATTGCGGAGAGATCACGTTACAGGTCATCATCATCCAGTACGACCACCAGTAAGGACCAGTGGAACGGTTGATGAAGGCGTATTGCTCGTACTCAGAACCTGAATACCATGCAATGAAGAACTCAGTTAAGTAAGCCACACCTACAATTGATCCTGTTAAGATGATGATTTTATTCATCGACTCAATGTGGAACATGGTGATGTAGTTTTCAAGACCCAATACTTTACGTGCTACCAATAATAAGGTTAACACCATCGCAAAGCCTGAGAAAATCGCTCCCGCTACAAAATATGGAGGGAAGATTGTGGTATGCCATCCTGGTATTACTGATGTTGCAAAGTCCATTGATACAATAGTGTGCACCGAAAGTACTAATGGGGTTGAAATACCAGCGAGGATTAATGATACCGCCTCGAAACGTTGCCAGGTTTTAACACTTCCACTCCATCCGAATGAAAAGATAGAATAGATTTTTCTGCGTGTTCCTACTGCACGATCGCGAATGGTTGCAATATCTGGCAATAAACCTGTGTACCAGAATAATAATGATACCGAGAAGTAAGTAGAGATGGCAAACATATCCCAAACCAATGGTGAGTTAAAGTTTACCCAAAGTGAACCAAACTGATTTGGCAATGGTAAAACCCAATAAGCCAACCATGGACGACCCATGTGTGATACTACGTACGTTGCTGCACAAATAACGGCGAAGATTGTCATCGCCTCTGCAGAACGGTTAATGGAGTTACGCCAGTTTTGACGGAAAAGCAATAGTACCGCTGAAATTAGCGTTCCGGCGTGACCGATACCTACCCACCATACGAAACCGGTGATATCCCATGCCCATCCAACTGTTTTATTTAAGCCCCATGCACCGATACCATTCCAAAAAGTGTAACTCACAGCTACAACCCAAAGTAAAGCACCTAATGCTGAAACGATGAAACCAATCCACCAAGCCTTGTTCGGCTTGTTTTCTACCGGTCCTAAAATATCATCCGTAATTTTCGCATACGTGATATTATCGCCGGTAATTAATGGTTCTCTAAGTATTGATTCGTTATGTCCTGACATAATTTGTATTTTCTTTATACTAAAGCTTACGCTTGTACTGTTGTATCTGTGTTTCTAATTTTTGTCATGTATCCGATACCTGGTTTCACATTGATTTCTTCTAATACGTAGTAGATACGCTCAGAACGTAATGCTTTTGAAACCTCTGAATTTGGATCGTTTGAATCACCAAATATGATTGCATTTGCTGAACAAGCTTCCTGACAAGCCATTTTAATATCGCCATCTTTTAATGGACGTTTCTCTAATTTAGCTTGTAATTTTCCACCTTGAATACGTTGGATACACATTGAGCATTTCTCCATTACACCACGAGAACGGGTAGTAACATCAGGATTCAATACTAATTGAGTAAACTCATTATTTAAGTAGTTATCGAAACGTGAATCATTCCAGTAGTTAAACCAGTTGAAACGACGAACTTTATACGGACAGTTATTCGCACAGTAACGTGTACCTACGCAACGGTTATAAGCCATGTGGTTTAAACCATCGCTTGAGTGTACAGTTGCCAATACCGGACAAACTGTTTCGCAAGGTGCGTGATCACAGTGTTGACACAACATTGGTTGGTGAACCACAGAAACGTGATCTAAATCTTCCAATTTAGCAATCTCTTTTTCTTTGGTTACATCACCATCTTTGGTTTCGTAGCTATAGTAACGATCAATACGAATCCAGTGCATTTCACGACGACGGCGAACCTCATCACGACCCACTACAGGAATGTTATTTTCTACATTACAGGCAACAATACAAGAACCACAACCTGTACAAGCATTCAAATCGATTGCCATTACCCAGTTGTTACCTGGTTTCTCATAAGCATCCCAAAGATCGTAATCTTTGTGTTCGCCTTTATGGTTACCAGCAGAAGCATCTTTCAAATATTCTTTGAATGTAGCTTCTTTGATTACCGCACGACCCTCGAAAGAGTGGTGAGTTTGTGTTTGAGCCAGTTCATAATAACCGCCTGTTGGGGTAATGGTTACATTGCTGGCATATTGCATTGTTCCATTTAGGAAAGAGATAAAAGGAAAAGCATTTTTACCTACCTCGTTACCAGCTTTACCAACTTTGGTACGGCCATAACCTAACGCGATAGATGCTGTTCCTTGTGCTTGTCCTGGCTGGATCAATACCGGAAGATCTACAGAATGTCCATTGCTACCTTTTACAGTAACTACATCAAATTCTTTAACCTTTAATTTTTCTGCAAATTTCGGTGCAAGTGCAACATAATTATCCCAGGTTACTTTTGAAACCGGATCTGGTAATTCTTGCAAGAATGCATTGTTGGCGTTTTTACCATCACGCATCGGAACGCTTTCGTAAACTTGCAATTCTACCTGGTCGCCACCTTTTGCTAAAGCTTTGCTGCTGCTTATGATTGAAGTAGCAACTTGCGCCAATGATTGAGTGAAAGAATAACTACCAGCAGCTTTTGGAGCTACTGTAACTACACCTTTCTCTAAAACATCATTCCATTTTAAACCAATTGCTGGCAACATTTTGGCTTCCCAGTTGTTGCGAACAAACTGATAGTAATTTTTAACAGGAGCATCAGCCCAAACCAATAGACTCTCTTCTGCCTGACGGCTGTTGAAAACTGGGTTGATGGTAGGTTGAACAATTGAATAATATCCTTCGTAAGCATTTGCATCACCCCACGACTCTAAATAGTTATGGTTAATTGCAATGGCATCACAAAGTGAAGCTGTTTCATCAGCTCTATCTGAGAAAGAGATTTTTGCAGGAACTTTAGCTAAAGCCTTAGTAAATACATCAATATTCATGAAATCGTAAGCAGGGTTACTGCTTAAGAATAAAACAGCACCAACCTCACCACGACTCATTTCGGCAACTAAGCCGTTAAATTCAGCATCGTTACCTGCATATAAATAGCAAGGATTATCTAAATCGATTGTAGTACCATAACTTCCGATAGCGGAGTTAATGGCATTTACCAAAATCTGAGTTGAAACATCGTTAGAACCGCATACTACAAGGCCTTTACCTTTGTTTTGTACTAATTCTTTTGCTACTAATTTGATTACCTTATCAGCAGTAGTGTTGTTTCCAAGTGTACCGCCAGCTAAAGACTGACCAGTAATTGCATTATATAAAGCGATTAAAGCAGGTCCCTCTTCTGACAATTTAATCGGAACACGCGTATCAGCATTTGTACCCGTTAAGCTCATTCCACTTTCAAACTGAATGTGGCGGCTCATTTTTTTGTTTTCTAACGATTTGTAGTTACGGTTAGAAGTATATTGAGCTGTAAACTCTTCTCCGCTAATCCAGGTTCCTAAGAAATCGGCACCGAAACTTACAATTAAGTCAGCTTTATCGAAGTTATATTTTGGCAATACCGCTTTACCAAAACTGTTTTGGTTAGCCTGGATAATTCCGGTATAAGAAACCGCATCATATTGTACTAATTTAGCCGCTGGATATTTCGTAATAAACTGCGCTAAAACAGCATTTGTTGATGGGCTGTTAACTGTAGAAGCCACTACGCGGATTTTCTTACCGCCTGCTTGTGCTTTTGCTAATTCGCTTTTTACAAAGCTATCTAACTTAGCCCAGGTAGTTTCTTCGTTTTTAAGTACTGGCGCTTTTAATTTCGATACATCATAAAGATCTAACACAGACGCTTGCGCTCTTGCATCAGTACCGCGATAAAATTCACCTGCATTAGGGTTTGGTTCAATTTTAATCGGACGCCCCTCTCTTGTTTTAACTAAAATACTTTGGCCGTTAAAGCTCGAAGTATAATAGTTAGGAATACCTGGCGTAACCTCTTCAGGTTTTACCAGGTAAGGAATAGATTTATGAACCGGGGCTGTTTGACATGCTGCCAAAGTAACTGCACCTAAACCAAAACCTAACGCCTTTAAAAAGTCGCGGCGTGGGGTAACGGTACTTAACCCTGCTTCATTTAAAACATCTTCTATTGGAAGTGGCTCGGCGAATTCGTTTTTGCTATTCTTAACAAAATCGGGTGTATTATTATACTCCTCTAAGCCTTTCCAGTATTTTTTGTTGCTTTCCATTTAAGCTATATTACTGTTTATTCGAACGTTCTTACTAAACTCTATCTATTAATAGTGGCATTTACCACACTCTAAACCACCCAATAACGCTGGGGTGACTTTCTCGCCTTTTTTAATCTTCTCATGCGCTTCGATAACCTTAGCGTAGAAAGCATTATTTTTCTGACCAGAAATATCTGTTTCCTTGTGACAGTTGATACACCATTTCATGGTTAATGGAGAATATTGGTAGATCTCTTCCATTGTATTAACCGGACCGTGACATGCGAAACATACAGGCTCTGTTGGTTGTAATCCTTTTGCTTTACGAATAGCATCTTCTGCAACTACTACGTGTTGAGAGTGGTTGAAGTATGCAAAATCTGGAAGGTTGTGTACACGTACCCATTCCATTGGTTTCTCTTTGCTCTTATCGTATTGTTGTGTCTCAGGATCGTAACCCAAAGCATTGTAGATTTTTTTGATCTCTGGAGAAATCTCACCATCGTAATTATCTCTTGCCTGAACAGCTTTGTGGCAGTTCATACAAACATTTAATGATGGAATGGTAGCATTCTTAGATTTGAAAGCACCATTGTGGCAATACTGACAATCGATTTGATTGATACCAGCGTGTAGCTCATGTGAGAATTTAATTGGCTGAACTGGTTGATAACCAGTGTGAACACCTGTGTTCCACATACCCATCCAACCCCAAGATCCTAAAGCAATTACCAAACACAAGATGAAGAACATCACGAACTTCTTGTTTTTGAACATTTTACGAACACCTACCTTTAACGGCACATCCTCTTCAATTTCAATACCTTGTTTCTGTAAGATTAAACGCTCTAGCAATTTAGAGGCACGACCTAAAATTACCAGGATTAGAATACCTACCAATACAATAGCAACGATACCAGCGATAGATAAACCAGATGTACCGCTTTCTCCACCGCCCGCTTTAACCACACTTGGATCAACAGCAGCTTTTGGCTCGCCTTCTTTGATGTATGCTAAAATGCTTTTAACTTTTTCCTCATCTAACTCAGGGAAAGAAGTCATCGCTACTTTACCATTTTCGTTAAATAATTTAACCGCTTCCGGATTGCCGGCAGCAATCATCCCTTGCGAATTAGGAATCCATTTTAATAAGAACTCTTCAGAGTGGCGATCACTCACCCCTGTTAAAGCAGGACCTACCAATTTGGCATCTAATGCATGGCATGATGAACATTTAGCTCTGAAAAGCGTTCTCCCCTCTTTAGCATCCTGAGCACTAACGGTTGAAACCGCCATTACAGTAACTGCTGAAAACACGAATAACGACTTCCAAACGCTTTTTAAAATCATCGAGATATCTCTCATAATGAACACTTTATACTTATTTAATTTACTTTTTGTTGTGAAATTGATGCCTGAACTGATGTAGCTCCACCAAAACTTGAACAAAAGTATAACTTATTAATAAATCCCATGACATAATAGTGACCGGAAATACAATTTATAATCATTCTAAACAAATGATGTTTCAGGCCACTCAGGCAATAAAAATGCCCATTTTTCGATCTTTATCGAAAATGGGCATCAAGCTTCAATTTTGTTTTATCAAAATGTTATTCTTATTGCTTTAATATCCAGGCAAACATCAGCGGTGCTACAATTGTTGCATCACTTTCTACAATAAACTTTGGTGTATTGATATCTAACTTACCCCAGGTAATTTTTTCATTCGGTACCGCTCCAGAGTAGGAACCGTATGAAGTTGTAGAATCAGAAATCTGGCAGAAATAGCTCCAGAAAGGAATATTTTCCATTTCCATATCCTGATATAACATCGGTACGACGCAGATTGGGAAATCGCCAGCAATACCACCACCGATCTGGAAGAAACCAATACCTTTGCCGCCACTGTTTGCAATATACCAATCGGCTAACCAGCCCATATACTCAATACCACCTTTTACAGTAGTAGCCGTTAGCTCTTTTTTCATTACGTAGGAAGCAAAAATATTTCCCATAGTTGAATCTTCCCATCCTGGAACGACAATTGGAAGATTTTTTTCAGCAGCGGCTAACATCCACGAATTTTTTGGATCAATTTCATAATATTGCTCTAAATCTCCACTTAAAAGCATTTTGTACATAAATTCATGTGGAAAATAGCGTTCGCCCGCTGCTTCAGCATCCATCCAGATTTTTTGAATGTGTTTTTGCAAACGACGGAAAGCCTCTTCTTCAGGAATACAAGTATCAGTAACGCGGTTGTAGTGGTTTTCTAATAAATCCCACTCATCCTGCGGACTTAAATCGCGGTAGTTAGGCACACGTTTATAATGCGAATGCGCTACCAGGTTCATTATATCTTCTTCCAGATTAGCTCCTGTGCAAGAAATAATAGATACCTTATCCTGGCGAATCATTTCTGCAAGCGAAATTCCCAATTCAGCAGTACTCATTGCACCGGCAAGGGTAATCATCATTTTACCGCCTTCATCCAAATGCGTTTCATAGCCCTTAGCCGCATCCATCATCGCCGCAGCATTAAAATGGAGATAATTACGCTCCATAAACTGAGATATTGGTCCTCTAGTATTGCTCATTTTGTTATGTATTATTTTTCGCAAAAGTAGGCATTTAGCCCGAAACGATAAAACATTAAAAGTATTTGGAGCTAGGAGTCAAAAGTTTGAAATTCATTGTGACACCTCGTTAACAGTAATTCCGAAGATCAAAAAAGATTAATGGAGAAACAATCAGCGATAATCACCTTAATCTGCGGGAGAAATTGTTCCAATCTAGCTTTTTCCCATGGTCGGTGTGCCCCACAGACCATTTCTTGTTTGTCAATGCTTCGGTCTGTAAAGACACCAATGCTATTAACTTAAGCTATTTATATGTCTGATGCGTTCTGTTTTTTCTTTTTTTAAATGTTATTCTAGGAAAGCTTCTGTCCGGTTTTATAGGTATTTTAGATGATGCTATTAGCTTAATAAGAGATTGAATTATATCTTCCGGGTGTTCTGTATTTAGTATTTGAATAATTGCTTTTCTGACAAACCTGTAAGCATTTTGCCAATTGTATTTATATTTTAGTTTTCGTTTCTTGTTCTTATCGATTTTCTGCTGTGCCTGGATACCAAATAATGCAACCAGATTCATCATGAATACATGGGCTTCAAACTCCTGGAATATTCCATCGGGTTTCCGAGTACCAAACTGTTCTAATTTCATCTTTGGTTTTAATTTCTTAAAACCTTCTTCTACTGGCCATCTCTGCCCATAAAGAGCTTTCATATTCACTGTGCATACATCATTCATGTCTAATAAAGAGGATACGAGAATTTCGATCTCCCCAGTATTTAACTCGATTTTGGTAACCCTGACCGTAATTGTTTTAGTATCTAACCCATGCTTTAAGCAGGATTCCATTTCTTTTGGACTGGGGTGCCACTCTGTTATAAAATCATTTTCGCACTCCTGAACTATCCGTTTTGCAAAACAGGACTGCGCACTGCTTATACGAATACAGAAATCCTGTTTGAGTGTGCAAAGTTTTTTGAAAATATGAAAATATCCGAATCCCCGGTCTAAAATAACTACGGATTTACGGGATGGTAGTTCTTCAAGGCATGCATTAAAAAGTGTTCTCTCTACGTTCTCCATCTTTGATATCCTTTTGGAAAGAATTGCGCCACTAAAAACATCATAAAACATAAAAATCTGTGCCAGGCAACTCTTTATACTTTCACCTTTTTGTGAATATATTCCAAAAAAATCTTTTATCTGTCGGGAAGGTGGTAGCCCAACTGTAGAGCCATCACCGGCAATCAATTGATATCCCCTCCAAAGTTGTGATGGATGATATTTGTGATGATCTGCCAGTATCTCGTTGAGATCCTTGAAAAAAGAAAGGGATATTTTATATCGAGCCTTAGAAAAGGCTGCTCCTGTAACCACTTTTGATGATATACTGGGCAAAATTGTAAAAATGTTGTACTCTACAGATTCTTTAAAAAGATTCAATATTGTAGAAACCACAACTGGAAAGCTTAAACTTCGCTTGCGCGTAAAAAAGATTGGCTCTTTAAGATATTGAGAAAAATTATTTTTATCCTGAATGAAATCAAATGTTTTTTTTAGGAGCCACTTTATGTTGCTCCCTTTTGTGATTTGAAGAAATTATACTCATCTTATTACTGTTGTTTTGATATTCAAATATAGCCATAAATATTTGAATATCAAATACTTATAACGCTAAGTTAATAGCATTGGTAAAGACACAGACCGAGGCGTTAAATCGATTTCACCTGCCTGTCGCAGGCAAGAAATCACGGAGAATTAAAAACGTCAATGGTAGCGTGCCGAACGATTTTTTTTGAAAAGCAGTTGCTGCAACATCATCAAAGGCAGTCCGGCTTTTTGGTACAATGCCCAACGAAAAGTTGGACGATTTCCCCGCCAACCCGGTTTAGGTGGCCCAGGCCTTGCTACTATTAAAAAATCCCAAGCCACTGTCATAAAATAGCTATAGCCCTTCAGTAAATAATTCTTAATAAAAAAATCAGTTAATTTGCGGCAATGAAAAAAGTTTATTTTCTCCTGGCTTTCGTGTTCCTATCTGGAAGTTCATTTGCTCAAATGAAATTGATAAAAAAGTTGCTATCAAACGAAAAAGATACTTTACGCAAAGCAAGCTTTCTGCCCATTCCTTCCTTTGGATATGCCCAGGAAACCGGTTTTCAGTTTGGTGTTGGTGCAATTGTAGGTTTTTATGCCGATCGGTTGGATACCACAAATCGCCCATCATCTTTAACCTTAAACCTGAACTACTCTACCTTGAAAGCTTACAATATGAGTTCGCTCATTGATATTTGGGGAAAAGGAAATAAGCTACATTACATTGGCGAATTACGTTTCAAACGCATGCCTTTTAACTTTTATGGCATTGGCAACAGTACCGAAGAGGCTAATGAAGATAAATTGATCCAGCAGCAGATTAAAGTTTTGCTTCAGGCAGAAAAACAGTTATTGCCAAAGGCCTATACCGGGGTTTCGCTAGGTTTTGAAAATTATAAATACAAAGATGTAGTTGCCGACGGAATTTTTAACAGCGACACATATTATAACAATAGAACCGGTAGCGTTTTATATCTAGGTGTTTCGCAAAGTTATGACGCCAGGAATAATAACAACTACACCACCAAAGGCTTTTTCATCAGAGGTACCTACCAATATGCGCCCAATATTTTTTCGGCCGGCAATTTTACAGGTAGCCAGATAAAAATTGATGCAAGGAATTTCTGGCGATTGAATAAAAGCTTTGCCGTGGGCGTACAAGGATTGTACAATACCGTGTTAGGCAGTAATACACCTGTTTATCTGTTACCGCAAATTGGTAACGACGAAATGATGCGTGGCTATTATGGCGGGCGCTATCGCGATAAAAACTTATTGGCTGCGCAGGCGGAATTAAGGTACCGTTATAGCAGTCGTTTCGGCGCTACGCTCTTTGGTGGAACCGGAACCGTTTGGGGTGTTGATGATTTCTCTACCGATGCTTTCAAACCAAATTATGGTGCTGGATTACGTTATTTCTTCGATCCGGAAAAAGGAATCAGCGTTCGTGTAGATTACGGAATTGGCGAGAAAAGATCAAATGAAAAGCGTCAGAGTGGATTTTACATCAGTATCGCGGAAGCGTTTTAATAACCACAGATATCTTTTGCAAAGAGGAACAACGTGGCAATCTGATTCGGCAACTGCGATTGCGGCAATGAAATTACCTGAAACGATGAAAAATCATTTATCGCTCCACAGCTGCCATTATCGAGCAATAAATTCTGCACAGTAATAAGTTAATTGCTCCGCCTTCGCTCCTCTTCATTTCCTGATTTACGATCCGTTTGTTTTAGCTTCTCGTTTCCGAAATTGAACCGGGCAGTGATTCGTAACTGTCTGGCATCGTAATAATTATTGTAATCTTGTTTAATGTTATTGATTAAACTGCTAAATCGATACCTATTGGATTTCAGCAAATCGTTTGCGCTCAACGATAGCTGAAGTTTTTTATTGAGCAGCAAGGTCTTCACTCCAAAATCCAAATTATACTGGCTTTTAATTTCATTTAACCCTTCAGCTCTCGGAAATTGAAACCAAAAATTAACATCGGCCAAAACAGTTTTGCTTTTATTTATGGTAAATTGATTTGAAGTAGAGAAATATGCGCCTATTCTGCTCAAATTGGTTTGTGTTTGCAAAATTGCAGACTTTGATACATTGTAAAAAACATCAAACTGATTAATAGTTTGCCAATTTTCGAATGGGTTTGACACTAGGGAATTACTAAATTGGTAACTATATGCGGTGATAAAATTTACGGGTTTAGTGGCTTGGGTATTTGAATTTACATCGATAAAATTTACATCAGCAAAACCATTATTGGCACCGCTAAACGATAAAGTACTGGTGAGCGAACTTTTGTAAGTGTGCGAAAGCTCAATGTTGTGGTTATAAGACGGCTGCAAGAACGGATTACCTTCAGTATAAACATACTGATTGCTGTACCACCGAAAAGGATTTAACCTCCGGTAGGCTGGTCGATTAATTCTACGTCCATAATTGATGCTCCATGCACTTTGATTGCCAGCACGATAAGCTGCGTAGAAAGTAGGAAACAACTGTAGATAATTAGACTGAATTTCTTGATTGACTGAATTTCCATTTATCTGGGTATATTCCGACCGCAGGCCAAGTTGAAACTCCCACTTTTTAAAGGTCTTATTCATATTAGCATACAAGGCCTGAGTGTTTTCATGATAAGTAAATAAATTACTTTGATTCAAATCAACGGCATAAAGGTCATTACGTTTTCTATAAAAAGCAATATCGCTTTCGTTCTTAATAAAACTAAGTTTGGTACCGAACGAAACTTTAAAATTTTTATAAGGCAAATCTACATCAGCTTTTAGCGTATAAAGTGTAATTCCTTGTTTGCTCGTTGATAAATATTCTGCAAATGATCCCGGTATTATAGCACCATCACCGAAAAAACTCTGGTTATTGAAAGCCCGATTTTTATCGTCGGCAAAGCTAAACCAGTCTGCATTTATGGTAAGCTGTTTGCCCGTTGAATCTAATGTTTGTTTTAAAAACAGATTTGCAGAATGATAATGGGAGCTGATTGCTGCATTTGCATCAGAATTTAGGATAGAATCTAACTGCTGATTGACGTTAGATACCCTGGTTTTTATATTCTCTTCTGAATGAAAATTTGTATACCCGCCATTGTACGCAGCACCAAGCATTGTTTTTTTGGAAATCTGATAATCCAATCCAATTTGCCCGCTGGGTACCGTTCTGAAGTTCCGGTCTTTGTTAATTACATTCCAGCTTTGCGAAGGGTAAAAAATAGTACTCTGTTCAAATGGTACAATGGAACCCTTTCTGATGTTAAAGGTTGAATTAACGGTAATTTTATCTTTTCGATAACTCACATTTCCACCCATGGATGCCGTTGGATGTGAAGCTTGGGTAAAAACCATATTAACGGAACCTTTGAGACCTTCAGCTGTTGTTTTTTTTAACACGATATTGATCAAGCCGTTATTCCCCTGTGCATCGTATTTGGCCGGAGGATTGGTAATCATTTCGATTTTCGAAATTTGATCAGATGGAATAGATTTGAGATAATTAGACAAATCATCCTGACTCAGCTGTACCAATTTATCATTCACCATCACATTTACACCACCTTTGCCCACGAGGGAAACCTGATCATTTACTACCCGAACGCCTGGAACTTTGGCTAGTAACTCAAGCGCATCGGTACCGATTGCAATTATGCTATTTTCTACATTAAAAATGGTTCTATCGATCTTCTTTTCAATCAGTGGCTTTTTAGAGTTGATTTGAACATCGGCGAGCGCTTGGCTATTTTCCATTAGCTGAACATGAATAGAAGTATCGCCTTTAAGCTGAAAACTATTTTGCTGACTGAGGTAATTAACGGCCGAAAAAAAGATATTGTAATTCCCTGCTGGCAAGTTCAGGAAAGTGTAATTCCCCAAGCTATCGGATTGTGTGTAGATTGATTTCTTGTTAAAGTCGGTAAGCTTGACTGAAATGTGCTCAATTGGTTTATTTTTTACAGATTTTGTTTCCCCAAAAACCCTGAACTGTGCCTTACTTGGTGAAATTGATAATATCCCAATCAAAATGACAAAAAGTTTTTTTAACATCGAAAAACTACTTATCTGATTGCCATAACTCGAACTTCCCTTTACTCGTTAAATCAAACTTCGCGTCGGATCCAACCATTGATATTCCGTTTTTTAAAGTTTTAATTTTTACATTCTTAGCAGTACCTTTTCTGGTTGTATTGTCGTAAATGATTTCATCAGCAAGCAAATCAATATCCCAGTAAGACAGTTTGGCATTACCGTAGAGTTTAATCACGTTTCTATTCTTGCTGAATCGGACAGAATCAGCCCAATAAACAAACCTATCACCAGGTAATGCATTAGAACCTGTTTTATCTGGCTTCAGATCAGATTCCGAATCCTGTTTTAAGGATGTTTCATAAGTTCCGTTATTCAAATCAAAAACGAACAATTTTGCAATAGTTTTATCGCCCAAATCATTGGTTAGCGAAGCATTTCGAGCTGTTAGAATGTTCCTCACTTTATTCCATTCTACGCTTTCAGCCCTCAGCACATCCGATTTTATTTCTATCACCGCATCTTGCATCAAAGAAATTTTGTTTTTGGTATCTCCAGTTATCTTTTTGAAAGATTTAATTCTGGGAATAACTGAACCTGATGATTTCTTCGCCGAATCACTTCGTGCTATCCTTTTGATTTTTTGTTTCTGTTTTACAATAGTATTTGACCTGGCTTGTGCTGAATCTATCACTTTAACATCTCCACTCTTCAATTTAAATTCTTGAACAACTTTTTCAGCGTAAACGACTTCCACCGACAATAGCCAAACCAGACCGAATACCACTGGCAAAACCAACAAATACATCAATTTTTTCATGTTTTTAGATTTTGAATTAAACAACATCTTGATTCGATCCTTAATCGGGCTTTTCACGAAATTGTGAATGAGTGGCATATCATTTTTAGCTACGGCAAGCCTGAGCAGCAAATTTGCATAAGCTTGATTCCCGAAGTCAGCTGATGTAATTTCATCTGCTTCATACTCATGGGTTTGTTCTAACGCTTTATTAAATAAATAAATGATTGGATTGAACCAAAACAAAGCTTTAAAAAGCATTAGCAAAATCTTATCAACAGAATGAAGTTGTTGAGCATGAACCCTTTCATGAACTAATAAAACTTGCAATTCGTTTTCGCTTAAGCTATTTGGATCGATAAAAACATAATTGAAAAAAGAGCAGTTGGTAAACCCCTTCTTTTTTGTAACCAATTTTAATCCATCATTGGTCTTTACATATTTCCCAGTACACTTTAGTAAGGCAATCAACCTCCAGACAAAGGCCAAAATGATTAATGAGGTAATGCCTCCATAAAAGTAAAACCCTAGTTTTTCCCAATTTATTTCGTTTTTATCGATAGACTGGTATTCAACTGCAATAGGGTTAATCATTTGGAATGGCGCATCGCTAACAGGCTTGAGGTTTGAATCAACTAACGGAATGTGGATCTCTTTTATCTCGATTTGGCGTTTAATTTCAAACTGCAAAGCAGGAATAATTGAACTTAAAATTAATGAGCCAAGCAGGTAAATTCGATTGAATTTAAAGAAGGTTAGTCTTCTTAAAACCAAAAGATAGAAGCCGAAAAACAAAACTGAACAGGCGCTGACCTTAAGCAAATAGATGAACCATTCCATATTTTAATCTTTAACAACCTCGTTTTGAGAACAAGACAAACCCATCTAATATTAAATTACTGATTTTACGAAGATTATTTTCCTGATTGATGAAATCCAGACTTTTTTGATCGGTAATATTCCCTAATTCGATCAAAACAGCTGGCGTTTGAGATTCTCTTAATACCAAGAGACTTGCGTCCTTAAGCGAATTTTGGACAGGCGTCCCCTTCACTTGTTTAAGTTTTCCTAAGATATTTGCGCCCAGTTCTTCTGCTATTTTAATATTCTTATTTGATTTCGAAACATAAACCTCTATGCCGCCGAAGGCCACGGGACCGTTTTTAGGCATTGCATTATGATGAATAGAGATAAAAGCAGTAGCAGGTTGAACAGGTAATCGATCACGAAGCGATACATACTCATCACTACTTCGTGTCAACCGAATTTTAATGCCTCGTTTGGAAGCTTCTTCTTTTAAAATGTTTACTGCTCTCAAATTCATGTCTTTTTCCCTTTGCCCATCCAAGGCAACCGAAGCTGCATCTCTACCTCCATGTCCTGCATCAAGAACCAATACCACTTCTGCTTCGTTAAATGCAGGTTTTGCATTCGGATCCAAAACTATTGCTGTTTTAAAATAATCTTGCTTGTAAACCTTAACATCAGTAAAATAATTTCCATTATCTACCACCTTTTTTTTTACAATAACCTCTTTACGGTTTGCAAAGGCTAATAAGCAACCCGCAATTATTGGAATAAACGAAAAGTAAATGAGCTTTTTCATATTGGAGTTTGGTTTTTTGTACAACATCATAATTCTTTTCTTTAATGGAAGCTTACTAAAACTATGCGTCAAGAGCATACTTGATGGCATAGCCAAATTCAACAATAAAGATGCATAAGCCTTTTTATCAGCGGTTTTTAGTGTTTCCTGATCAGCCAAAAACTCGTGATTATGGTCGATTGCATTTCTCCAGAAGTAAATGATGGGATTGAACCATAAAATACAAACTGCTAAATTTACCAGGAGCTTGTCGACAGCGTGGCCTTGCGTTACATGAGCCGACTCATGCTGAATTACCAAATCTCTTTCATCTTCTGTTAAGCTTTCATCGATGATAATTTGATTTAAAAAGGAGCAATTTTTTATCTGTGCATGAGGTTGTACCAGAATAAGTTTACCATTTTGAGAGGATTTGTATTTTGTGATGGAACGCTGAACGATACCTATCATAATCATCATTCGGAAAATTAACGCCAGCAAAACGGCACCATACACATAAACCATTAACTGACTCCAATGTCTAGCCGAATCCCTTATTGGCTGATTATCATCAAAATCTTGTTCAAAAGCGGCTTCATTGCTATAAGCCACCTCAACTGGTGTTTCTTGCTGATTGGTCGAAACTTCCCTTGTACTTTCTACTGTCAAAGCCGGAATGGAAAAACTAAAAAGCAATGCAGTTAATAAGAATAAACGGTTAAGTTTAAAAAAGGTAAGTTTCGATAACAAAAAATGATAGGCTATGAAGAGGATAACCGTACAAGCCGAAACTTTTAACAAATAAAGTAAAATCATGATTTTTGATTTTGGTGAATAATCTTTTGGATTTCTTCTATATCGTTTTCACTCAATTTTTCTTCTTTAACCATAAAGGATAATAAACTGGCTGGTGAATTATCAAAATAGCCAGAAAAAAGTTTAGAAAATGTTGTTTTGGCATAATCATCTTTTCCGATTGAAGGAAAATACTCATAGGTTTTTCCATAAGCTTTGTAGTTAACATAACCTTTTTTTTCTAAAAGCCTTACGATAGATGAGATAGTATTGTATGGTGGTTTCGGTTCGTCATCCAGTTCATCAATAATATCTTTTACGAAAGCTTTCTTTAGCTTCCATAAAACCTGCATAATCCGCTCTTCGGTTTTGGTTAATTCTTCCATACCCAAACTTATAACTTATTTTTCAGTTATACAACTATAAAATCAGTTATGTTATTGATTTTTCAGTTTTCATACTGAATATCGCTACGGAAACGATCCGGAACAACTCCCTAGGAATATAAATTTGAAAATGTGATTATAGTGAAACTTTGAGAAGGTATTACATTAGATAAATAGGCAATAAGCAACAGCCTTTGTTTTTAAACCCTAAGGGATCGAAGCGAGATGTTCCCCGATTTTTTATCGGGAGCAGAAGCGGGAGCGGGACAGAAAGCCGCCACGAAACAGAGAACTGATCATTTACAAATAATTGATCAACAATATAGCCTCTGAAATTAGTGAGTTAATCCAGCCAATGCATTTATGGTTAGCGCCACAATTACCGTATTGAAAATAAAAGCGATTAAACTGTGTAGCAAGGAAAGCCGACGAATTTGACGGGAAGAAATTTCGACATCGGAAACCTGAAAAGTCATCCCTAAAACGAAAGAAAAGTAGGCAAAGTCAACAAAATCTGGAGATCCATTGCCAGGAAAACCTAATCCTGAACCTTTTCCATTTTTATTATCGCCATAAAAAAGATGTGCGTAACGCATACTGAAAGTGGTATGCACCAAGAACCACGACAAAAACATTCCTGACAAGGCGATAACCAATGAGAGCGGTTTGATATCTTTATTGATTAACAGCAGAATTACAGCCAACAAACCAGCGAAGGTAGAAACTACAACAATTGCAAAAATCTCTTCTTTGGTTTCATCTTGAATTTTTGCTTTTAAGCAGGTTTCGATAGGTGATGTTTTGAAAAACATGAACCAGTGCAAGGATATCAGCATTAAACTAAAAATATCCCAGCCAAACATCACGTGGGTGAGCATGTCAGTTTTTAAGAGCAACGAGCCGAAAAAACCCAAAACCGCCACAAAAAAGCTAATTAGCAAAATATACAATGCCGATAACTTCTGGATACCTTGAAGTTTGGGTTCGATTTTCATACTGGTTTATTTACTGATTAAATTTCAGCTTGAAATGCTCTTTGGCTTGGCCTTTTTTGAAATAAACCAATCCAATCCAGAACAAATCAACTGTTACTGTTACTTCTGGATGGCTTTTGATCTCTTCCCAAGCTTCCTTCATTCCCTTGCTCCAGTAAATATCATCAAAAATGAGCAAAGAATTTTCGGTAACTTTTGGCAAACACCATTTAAAGTAATTTAAGGTAGCATCTTTGCGGTGGTTGCCATCAATATAAACGAAATCGAGGCTTGGCTGCTTAGCAATAATATCAGGTAAAATGAGGTCGAAATTACCTACATGAAGTTCAATATTATTCAGATGGAGATCTTGGAAATTTCTCTTTGCCACCTCGGCCGTTTGAGGACAGCCCTCTATAGTAATAATTTCAGCTTCGGGACAAGCTTTTGCCAAGTACGACGAGGTAATTCCTAAACAAGTGCCCAGTTCGATTGCTGTTTTAGGATCAGTATTTTGTGCTAGCCGATAAATAAGTTTAGCTAACCGCGGACTTTTAAGTGCGTTTTTAGCGATTTCACTTATCTTCTTGGTTCGGTTTTTATTAAGATGGGAGCCTGCTCCAAGATCTGTAACAGTGATTTTGGAATCGTCAGAAAAAAGTTTTTTTCTTTGCTCTTCTATATTTTTGTATTGAGATTTCTCGCTAAAATCGTAAATTACCCCATCAGCGAGCTTGTATACGAATGGTGAATGCGTTCCATGACGGGTTTTCGCTGTTAAACGATGTTTAATGTAATCGGTAATAAATTGAAATAGCATAATATTGCAAAAGTAGTTAAACGCGGCAAACGTGTGTATGTTTTATGGAAAATATCGGAGAGATAAGCGCATTAGTTAAATTATTGGATGATCCGGATGAAGAAGTTTATCAGCATGTTGAGCAAAAACTGCTCGAATATGGTGGTGAAGTGATTCACTATCTGGAAAATGCCTGGGAGCAGTCTTTTGATGGGCTTTTGCAGGAACGAATTGAAAACATTGTTCACCAAATCCAATTTAAAACGGTTAAAGAAGATTTGAATTTATGGTATTTGAGCGGTGCTTTCGATTTGATGCAGGGTGCGCTCATCATTAACCGTTATCAATATCCTGATTTGGATGAACAAAAAGTGATTAACCAAATCGAGGAAATTAAAAGAGATATCTGGCTGGGCTTACAATACGAAATGAGTTCGGTAGAAAAGGTAAAATTGATTAACCATGTTTTGTACCAACAATACGGTTTTGGTGGCAACACAAAAAATCATCACGACCCTCAAAACTCTTATTTAAACCAGGTTTTAGAGAGCAAAAAAGGCAATCAAATATCATTGGCTATCATCTACTCTACCCTTGCCCAAAAATTGGATTTGCCAATTTATGGTATTAATTTGCCTCAACATTTCATTTTGGGCTTTATAGATGAAAGTAAACAAGAAGGCACTGAATACGGCGTGTTGTTTTACATTAATGCTTTTAACCGTGGAAATATTTTTGGCAAACATGATGTTGATCAGTTCCTGCGCCAACTAAATTTAGAGTCGCTGCCAGAATATTACAGACCATGCAGTAATACAGATATCATTCGCAGGGTAATCAGGAATTTAATTTCTGCTTACGAAAATGCCGGTGCAACAGAAAAAGTGAGAGAACTGAACGAACTGCAAAATATTATTGCCGAACCTTAAACATCCAAAAATTGAAAAAAATCTCCCCTCTGTCTTTTTTACAATTCATTATTTTCGCAGGATTTATCTGCTTTGCAAATAACCTTATTGCACAAAAAATAACCAAGCCAAACGTAATAGCCTATTACACTGGTGGCGGCGGAACTTTAATCGACAGCTTCCCTGTAGAGAAACTGAGCCATTTAATATACAGCTTTGGGCACGTTAAAGGCGATAGCCTGAACATTAAAAACGCTAAAGATTCGGCTTTGATTTCGAAAATGGTGGCTTTAAAAAGTCGCAATAAAGATTTGAAAGTGATGATTGCCATGGGAGGTTGGAGTGCTTGCGAACCCTGCTCGGAAGTATTCAGCAGAAAAAACGGGCGAAACTTTTGCCAAAACCACTAAAGAACTATTGGATTATTTCCAAGCAGATGGAATCGATATTGATTGGGAATATCCTGCAGTAGCGGGTTACCCAGGCCATCGATACACAGAAGCTGATAAACACAACTTCACTTTATTGATTCAGGAGTTACGCAAAAAACTGGGCAAAAAAGCCGAGATTAGTTTTGCTGCCGGAGGTACGAAAAACTGTATAGATTCTTGTTTTGAGTGGAAAAAAGTGATGCCTCTAGTAGATCGCGTAAACTTGATGAGCTACGACCTGGTAAGCGGTTATGCCACACAAAGCGGGCACCATACGCCACTTTTTTCTACGCCGCAACAACAACTTTCTGCAGATTGGGCCATAAATGAGATGATTAAAGTAGGTGTTCCACCGCAAAAAATTGCTTTAGGTGCAGCTTTCTATTCGAGAATTTTCCAAAACACTACAGATGCCAACCAGGGCTTATATCAACCAACAAAATTCTTAAGTGGTGTTTCTTATAAGAGTTTCCCAGATCAGTTTACGGTAGAAAAAGGGTTTCAATACTATTGGGATGATGTAGCCAAAGCGCCATATTATTACAATGCCGCTTCGAAACAACTTGTCACTTTCGATGACCCAAAATCAATTGCTTTAAAAACCAAATACGTAGTTGACCGTAAGCTAAACGGTATTATGTTTTGGGAGTTAACGGATGATGCTTATGCCAATGGACTGGTAGATGTTATAGCTGAAACTTTAAAAAAATAAAAAAACCGCAAATTAAATTGCGGCTGCTCAATATTATCCATGCTATTTACAGTCCCAAGTTAAGGTATTCGATATTTGATATTCATCGGTCAAAACAAGTTTACCTGATTCATTTTGATAACTTTGGATAGCTAAAATAATTGACGTGGCATTCCCTTTTGCATCGAACTGATATTTATGATCAACAACATCCTGTGCGGATGTAATGCCATTTGTTGGACTGACATGTGAAATAGTCGATTTGATCAATACGTTTTTGGATTGGATGCCGTAGTACTTGCCTGGAAAATAGTCTACATGGCCTGTAAGCGGATCGGCCATTTCATAAGCATTCACCGCGGCCGAGACTGAGTATTCGTAAACAGTAATCTCCTGTTCGCCACCACTTGCAAAGGTTACGACTGATTTGGTAAGGTTACCACCAGCGTAAGTAATTACATCTGTAGAATTTAATTCTCCATTAACATAGTTTTTCACCATAGCAAGGTAACCCTCTGCATTGTAGGTATAATCCCTCTTGATATCGTAACTTATTCCGTTAATCTGAATATAATCTGGAGACGAACTGCTCACCGCTCGTCCGTTTGACAACGAAATTTCACTAACTTTTCCGCCCGTATCAGTTGCTGTAATTTTATTCGTTGAGTAAGTATAATTAAGACTTTCATCATTACTTACGCCCTTGATCACCTTGCCAGCCACATCGTAAGTAAAACTAAGATTGAAATCTCCAAAACCAGGCAATGTTAATACCAGATTGCTTAACTTACAGTTCTTCCCATTCGGATCGTTGTAATTGATTTCCTTTTGACAGCTTGCGATAGAAATAATGGTAATAACAGCCACCATTGCAAGTATAATTTTATGATTCATTTGGCCAGATTTAGAGCGTAAATTGCTGGCTACAAACATATTAACATTATTCTTTCCAGAAACTATTGGCTTTTAGCCCAGATTAGAAATTTCCTTTTACTTTAAATTTTTGAACTTTTAACCATCCTGCCATCAGGCTAAACCAATCGGTGGTGCTCGTTTTGTTAATTAGCCCGAAACCATGACCGCCTTTTTCAAAATAGAAAAGGTTACTTGGAACTTTAGCAGCAAGTAATGCTTTATGCATTAATTCACTGTTTGCTACAGGCACGGTCTTGTCATCTTTAGCGTGTACGAAATAAGTTGGAGGTGTTTTTTTAGTTACGTTTTCATTTGCAGAAAAATACCTTTTTAATGAATCTGGCGGATTTGGCCCTAATAGATTTTTCATTGTCCCTGTGTGTACCGATTCTTCGAAACTAATTACCGGATAAACCAGCACACCGAAGCTTGGTCGTAAATCTATTTTTTCAGGGTTCGCGATTTTTAGATCGTTATAATGTGTTTCTAACGTAGAAGCGAAGTGACCACCTGCCGAAAAGCCCATTATTCCAACCTTATTGCTTTTGATATGGTATTTTTTAGCCGCCTTTTTTACCAGATAAATCGCTTGCTGTGCATCCTGAAGCAATGCATAAGTTTTATTAACCATGATTTGATCACTCGGCAAACGATATTTTAAAACAAAAGCGGTAACCCCAATGGCATTGAAACGTTTGGCCACATCTGTTCCCTCATGACTAAAAGCAAGCGCTCCATAACCACCTCCCGGGCAAATAATTATTGCTGTTCCGGTGGCGATATCTTTAGGCGCTTCAAATACCGTAAGTGTTGGTATCGAAACCTTCGTAACGCTTAATGTACCATTAGATCTTACCTCGGTATTTTCGGCATATGTTGACGGTGTAGGCTTTGCTCCTGGAATGCTGTCAGTATACAAAGGAATTACTTCTTGTGATTTTGAAATTTGAACCGCCATAAAGAACAAAAAGAAAAGGATGAATGATTTTGCCATGATTGTTTATTAAAATTCCATTAAATAAGCTTTCAAAAAGTCGTTAATATCGCCGTTTAAAACGGCATCAGGGTTTGAGGTTTGATAGTTGGTTCGGTGATCTTTAACCCTTCGGTCATCCAGCACATAACTTCTAATCTGCGAACCCCATTCTATCTTCTTCTTCGATCCTTCTACCGCAGCAATGGCCTCATTGCGTTTACGTTCTTCGATTTCATACAGTTGAGATTTAAGCAAGCGAATGGCATTTTCTTTATTCTGCAACTGCGATCTCGATTCCTGATTTTTGATGATGATACCCGATGGTTTATGGTACAAACGAACAGCGGTTTCCACTTTATTTACGTTCTGTCCACCGGCCCCACCTGCTCTGAAGGTTTCAAATTCTATATCAGCCGGATTGATGTCAATTTGAATGGTATCATCAACCAATGGATAAACGTAAACCGATGCAAAAGACGTATGGCGACGGGCATTCGAATCAAACGGAGAGATGCGCACCAAACGATGAACGCCGTTTTCGCCTTTCAAATAGCCATAAGAAAAGTCGCCATCAAACTGAAGCGTTACCGATTTTATTCCGGCAATCTCCCCTTCCTGACTATCTTGTTCGGTAATTTTGTAACCATTTTTATCGCCCCACATCATATACATCCGCATGAGCATGTAAGCCCAATCGCAACTTTCGGTTCCTCCAGCCCCAGCAGTAATCTGCACTACTGCCGAAAGTTGATCTTCTTTATTTCGGAGCATATTTTTGAGTTCCAGTTCTTCAACCGAAGTTTTGCTGACCTCAAATTGCTCTTGAAGTTCTGTTTCTGATGCATCGCCAGATTGAAAAAACTCAAACATTACTGCTGCATCTTCTACCGCATTATTGGTTTGGTTAAAGCCATCTGTCCATTTTTTCTTTGAACTGATTTCTGCTAATATTTTTTCTGCTTTTTTTGGATCGTCCCAGAAATCGGGCGCCATAGTTAATTTTTCCTCTTCACGGATGGCGTATAGTAGCTCATCGACGTCAAAGATGCCTCCTCAGAGACGTTACTCTGTCTCTTAAATCCTGAATCTGTTCTTTGGTCATAATGGCAAATATATAAAATTGAGTTGATTTAACTGACCAGATCGATTGATTTAAAACCAGTACTTACTTCTTCATCCCAATATAATCCAGCGTTAAATTGGATAATAATTTTACACCCAATACAAAGCCGCTTTCATCTAAATAAAAATCAGGCGTATGATGAGAAGCCGTTTTTAAAGGATCTTTACCCTTTGGCATGCCACCAAGAAAGACAAACAAGCCCGGTATTTTCTCCTGAAAAAATGAAAAGTCTTCAGCGCCAGTAACAGGCGGCTTAAGCATTACATTGTCGGCTCCAGCAGTTGCTTTAATACTTGGAAGCATTTTTTCTGTTAAAGCGATATCATTGAATGTTACTGGATAATGGTTACTATATGGAATTTTAACTTCTGCAGTTCCACCGCCAGCCTCGGCTGTTTTAGTGGCAATGGTTTTAATGCGCTCAATAAACATCGCTTCATCTTCTTTGCTGAAATTACGAACCGTCCCAAGCATCTCCACTTTCTCAGGAATAATATTTGAACGAACCCCACCATTAATGGCCCCAATAGTGACCACGCCTGGGTTTTCTGTAACATTTAAATTTCTACTAACGATGGTTTGAAGATTATTTACTATCTGGGCCGAAATGACGATTGGATCTACACTGCTCCAGGGGTAAGCACCATGGGCTTGTCGGCCTGTAACCGTAATTTTCATATCATTTACTGCCGCCATTGTTCCGCCTGGGCGATAGGTTACTTTACCAACTTCTGTTTGTGCATTGATATGTAAACCAAAAATAGCTTCAACTTTTGGGTTTTCCAGTACACCTTCCTTAATCATCAAAGCAGCACCGCCTTCTTCTCCTGCCGGAACACCTTCTTCTGCGGGTTGAAAAATGAATTTCACTGTGCCAGGGATATCCTTTTCCATAGATGCCAGAACCTCTGCTACGCCCATTAAAATGGCCATGTGGCTATCATGACCGCAAGCATGCATTACACCAACTTCTTGCCCGTTATACTCTGTCTTTACTTTTGAAGCGAAAGGAATATTTACTCGCTCGGTAACAGGCAAACCATCCATATCAGCCCGTAACCCAACCACCGGACCAGGCTTACCGCCTTTTAAAATGCCAACCACACCAGTTTTGGCAACGCCAGTCTTTACCATTATGCCTAACGATTCGAGGTGTTTTGCAATGATTTCTGCTGTTCTGGTTTCGGTATTGCCCAATTCAGGATGTTCATGAAAATCTCTTCGCCAGGCGATTACTTTTTGTTCTAACGCATCGGCTTTTTTGCCAACAGCCGAACGTAAATCTGATTGTTGAGCAATGGCTTGAAGCGAAAGCATTGAAAATGCAAAGAGGTAAATCTTTTTCATCACGATGGGTTTTATTTAAGGATGCACTAATCTAATCAATTTCTAGCTTTAGGTCACATAGAAACTATTGGATTAAACTGGCTTGAACAAAAATATCAGGAAAACTTTCTAGTTTAATTCAACTTCTGTTGTTTCGGCTTCCGAGATCCTATCATCAGAAAGCGTGATAACCAACTTAAATCTATATTTTTTGCTCATAACTGGAGCTGTTTGCAGAAAAATACCTTCATTAAATTATATGAATAGCTGTACTTCTCCTCTTGCATAGAACGAATATAATCGGTTATTGTAATCATCGAAGTATTTCGTTTTGTCGTGAAATACAGACTAATATTAGTATTTTTAGGATGCGTAGCATCGAAATCATTACTAGATAATATTTGAATAGAAGCTATAGTTTCCTTAGCTATACCCACATCTTCTACGCAGCTGCAGGCGTACGCAGCCTGAATAAAATTCCATCTTATCTGCGCCTTGCCTGAAACCAACTGTTCAGTTTGCAGCTGAATTTGAATACCATAGTTTTTGCTGGATATAATTCCGGCATTCGAAGTCTTAGACTCTGGCAAGGAGAAATCCATATTTTGAGCAGTACGGCTTTGTGGGTAGGATAAATAGTTTTAGCCGGTAAACAATTACAATCTACACAGGCTACAATGAGCTGCGACATTAAGGATAACGCAAAAACAAAAAATATCTTCTTAATCATGAGAGAGAAGGATTAATGAATTTAATAATGAGAAAAACGAATTGACAATGGAAAGCTCGTTTATCCTTTTTTATAAACAACTATCTTTCTGCGATATACATCATTTGTAATTACTTCATCATTGGGTCCTAATGCAACCCCAGTGGCAAGCTCTAACTGGCCGGCACCAATTTTTTCTCGAATATCCCCGTTTTCATCGGTTTTGATAACATACTGTAATGCTGCAACATACAAATAATCGCCTTTGCTTTTAATCGCCCAAAAATTATCTCCTAATTTCCATGTGCTTAGGTACTTTCCTTGTTTATCAAAAACCTGCATTCTACCCTGGTCAGAGACATAAATCTTACCTTTGAAATAACATATTCCGTAAGGAGTAAAAAACTGTCCGTTAGCCCTACCTTCTGTTCCGAAGGTAAAAAGCAATTTGCCTGTTGAATCATATTTCTTAACGCGATCATTTAGGCTGTCTACAATCCAAATATTTTGCTCATCATCAATCATCAACTCTTCAATGTTACCAAAACCATCGTCTCCGGTACCATAGATACCCCATTCTCTAATCAACTGCTTGTTATTATTGAAAATCTGAACATAACTACTGCTTTGTGTTCGAGTTGCAATATAATTTCCATTATCGAAAAAGGCGGTTGCTCTGGCTCCGGACCCACTGTAGAAAAGCTCTTTATAATTACCATTTATATCGAACTTTTGAACTCTGTTTAAGCCAACATCACTCACATAAATATTACCTGTTTTATCTGTCTCAATATGATATGCGAAGCTAAATTGACCAGTTCCAATTCCTTCGGATCCAAAAGAAGTTGCCCTGTAATAATTTAAGCCAGTAGTATAACCAAAATCAGCATCACTAAATCTACTATATGATGAGCCTGTATTAAATGTTCTTACTTTATAGAAATTTTTGGTTAAGGATTTAGCAATCGATGTATCATCAAATGTAGTGTCGGCTAGTTCTTTAAGAAGAAAATATTTTTGGGTAATATTGTCAAATTTCCAAAGTTGGTATTTTTGAGCGAGAGGCATTGGTGTCCAGCTGATGTTGATCCTAGAACCATAGTTACCCTTTGTCGCTTTAAGGTTTAAAGGCCTGTCAACATCAAGGGTGTCAGTGATTCTGATCGTATCCCTAATTGTTTTGGTTTCGGTAACAGTTTCAATTTCCTTTTCACAAGAAGAAAAGCAAAGAATGTAGATTAAGCATAGAACTGCTAGAGTGGAGAGCGATTTTAGCATTTTTATTTAAAATTTCTCTAAAGATAAAAATCCTGTTCGAAAAATTTGTCCCTAGAGAAAAATATACTAAATAAGCCTGCCTTTCAGCTTATCTAATATTCCACCTTCGGCAGGATTTTTACCGTTTTGGTTAGCTGCAGGTGCTTGTCCGCCTCCATTAAACATTCCTATTGCATCGCTCACATCAAATTTACCATCACTTCCACCAGGCAGACTGCCCAGTACATTTTTAATATTGAACGAACTATCATTTGGATCGGCAGTTTTTTGGGTTAGTTTTCCAATGATTACGGGGATTACCGTTGCAGCCAATTTCTTCACTGTTTCTGCATTTATGCCTAAACCTGCTAATTTATCTGTGAAACTTCAAGCTGCCTGCTGTATAATCGCTGATCCTCTGCATTTCCAGAGGAAATTTGATCTTTTAACGTATCAAAAATAGAACCTGAAGCTGCTTGAATTACCTGTTCATTTTGCTCATTTGGAATTTCGCTGTTATTTACAACGGTGTCCTGTACGTTTTCACGCACCAATTCATTTAAATTTTCTAACATATCGTTTGTTATTTATTTTAATTGTTGGGTGCAAAATTTCAACGGGGACTGATATTAAAGTTACACTATAGATTCAACAATAAAAATTCTTATGATTTTGTGAACATTAAAAGACAGAATTAAAAATTTGCTTTATTACTTTTACAAAAAACAAAGACTATGCTACCAAAAATAAATTTTACTGAAACCGAGGCATATAAATACCTGGCCGGTCATTTTTTAGATATTAATCAAAAAAGCATTAAAGATCTTTTCGCAGAAGATGCAGATCGTTTCAACAAGTTTTCTGTTTTTTTTGAAGATATCTTGCTAGACTACAGCAAGAATAGAATTACTGATGAAACCTTGGCTTTGCTAATTCAGCTGGCCCGCGAGTGTAAATTAGACGAAGCCATTAAAGCCATGTACAATGGCGATAAAATTAATGAAACAGAAGATCGTTCTGTACTTCATGTTGCACTACGTAATTTAAGCAATACGCCCATTTTGGCTGATGGCAAGGATGTAATGCCTGAAGTAAATGCCGTGCTTGCCAAAATGGAAAAATTTAGCAACAGTATTATCAGTGGTGAATGGAAAGGCTATACAGGAAAAGCCATTATCGATATTGTGAACATAGGAATTGGAGGTTCAGATTTAGGACCTGTAATGGTTACCGAAGCCTTGAAACACTACAAGAACCATCTGAATATTCACTTTGTTTCTAATATTGATGGAACGCACATCGCTGAAACCCTTTCAGGATTAAACGCAGAAACGACTTTGTTTTTGGTGGCTTCTAAAACATTCACTACACAAGAAACCATGACCAATGCGCATTCTGCCCGCTCGTGGTTTTTAGAAAATGGTGGTAAAGAGAATGATATTGCTAAACATTTTGCTGCCTTATCTACCAATGCTAAAGATGTTTCAGCTTTTGGAATTGATACCGAAAACATGTTCGAATTTTGGGATTGGGTTGGCGGCCGTTATTCTTTGTGGAGTGCAATTGGTCTATCTATTTCATTAAGTATCGGCTTCGATAATTTTAAAGAACTTTTAGCCGGTGCCCATGCAACCGATAATCACTTTAAAACCGCAGAATTTGAAAGCAACATTCCTGTAATTTTAGGACTATTAGGCGTTTGGTATATTAATTTTTACAATGCAGAAACGCAAGTAATTTTACCTTACGATCAATATATGCATCGCTTTGCAGCGTATTTCCAACAGGGAGATATGGAAAGCAACGGCAAACATGTAGATAGAAATGGCAACGAAGTTGATTATGAAACAGGGCCAATTATTTGGGGCGAGCCTGGTACAAATGGTCAGCATGCATTTTATCAATTGATCCATCAAGGTACCAGAATCATTCCTGCTGATTTTATCGCTCCGGCTCAAAGCTTAAATCCACTGGGAGACCATCACCCAATTTTACTATCTAACTTTTTTGCGCAGACCGAAGCTTTAATGAACGGTAAGACGGAAGAAGATGTTACCGAAGAACTGAAAAAAGACGGCAAGTCGGCAGAAGACATTTCAAAAATTGCTCCGTTTAAAGTTTTTGAAGGAAACAGACCAACGAACTCTATTTTATTGAAAAAAATTACGCCATACACTTTAGGAAGCTTGGTAGCTATGTATGAGCACAAAATTTTTGTTCAGGGTGTAATATGGAATATTTTCAGCTTTGATCAGTGGGGTGTGGAGTTAGGTAAACAATTAGCTAAAAAAATTCTTCCGGAGTTGGAAGGCGATGAAAAAGTGGCGAGCCACGACAGTTCGACCAATGGTTTGATTAATCAATATAAGACTTGGAGGTAAATCGTCAAGCATTTGTTACCCCATTACTCAAGTTTCTTTAATATAATTAAAACGTTAAATGTTTATCTTAGTTAAACACATAAATGAACACAACTATGAAACACTTTTTAACATTTTGCCTATTGGTGTATTTAACGCCAATTCATGCTCAAGAAACTTCGCATATTGATATTGCCAAGTTACTGAAAACACAACGATTTGCTTTTGTTGCAACTGGAATTAAAAACAAACCAGGTACGAATGGTAGTTCTGGTTACAATTTTGAATCAAATTATTATAGTGGCCCGGTGGCGAGTACAACAAGTATACAGCAAAGTTTAGCATATACATCAGCTAATGTTGGTGGTGCAGGGAGCGCCTATTCCGAAATGTATTATCGCTCGGCAGGAGGAGACGGTAGTTACTTTACTGCTTACGGTATTCCTGTTGCTAAGGGGGCAAAAATAAGTGAGATCAAATCTATTCATGAAGTTATGTATTTTCAACATAATGAATCTAATTTAGTAATGAGTGAACTTGATAATCCAAAATCCATAAGTGATATTAATGGAAATCTTTACGAGATAATTCCTCCTAAAAATATCAAAACTAAAATATCAAATAAAAAAAATGGAAGTGCTGTTATCACCTATAAAATCAAAGAAAAAGGCGAAACTAAAACATTCTACTTAAATGTACAAAAAGACGGAAAAGCGATTTTGCAAACACCATCTACTGAAGACGTAAGTACTTACATTCACGGCTATATTATCAATACTCATCAATAACTTTAAATTTGGATGTCCTTTAAAGTTATTAAGAATAAGTTGTAAACAATAACAAGCCTTATTGAATGCAAAAATTGGGTATTGATTAAATTTTCGAGAAAAAGCGAGTTTTATACTCGCTTTTTCTATTTATAATCAATATTTTAGGGGATCCTTAGCCAAGTGGCAAATCCAAATTAACTTATTAATGAAATTTTCTCTCGCTTCTCGCCTTTGATTGTTTCTAATCATTAAAAACAAATTACGAATGAAAAAAAGATTTCTTTTTGCTTCGGCCCTTTCCATTTTATGTTTAAGTGCTTCTGCTCAAAAAGTACAATTTACGGAGTTCGACCTTGACAATGGTCTTCACGTTATTTTACATCAAGACAAAACTGCACCTGTAGTCGCCGTTTCTGTAATGTACCATGTTGGCTCGAAAGACGAAGAAACGGAGCGTACGGGCTTTGCACACTTTTTCGAGCATTTATTATTTGAAGGATCGGATAATATTAAACGCGGCGAATTTATGAAACTCGTAAGTAGCAATGGTGGGCAGAACAATGCAAATACCTCTCAAGACCGTACTTTTTATTACGAAGTGTTTCCCTCTAATCAATTGGAATTAGGCCTTTGGCTGGAAAGTGAAAGAATGTTGCACCCGGTGATTAATGAAGTTGGCGTTAAAACCCAAAATGAAGTTGTTAAAGAGGAAAAACGCTTACGTATTGATAATGCGCCGTATGGAAAGTTTACCGAAAAAATATTTTCGCATCTGTTTGCTGGCCATCCTTATCGCTGGCAGCCAATTGGTTCAATGGAACATTTAGATGCGGCAAAACTTAGTGAGTTCATTGCATTCTTTAAAAAATATTATGTTCCTAACAATGCGGTTTTAACTATTGCTGGCGATTTAGATATCGAAAAAACCAAAGGCCTGGTTAAATCTTATTTTAACGAGGTGCCAAAAGGTGAACCTGTTGTTCGCAGAGAGTTCAAGCTACCAGAGATCACCAAAGAAATCATCGATACCGCTTACGATGCCAATATTCAAATTCCGGCAATATTTGCAGCGTATCGCGTACCGGGAATGAAAAGCAGAGATAGCAAAGTACTGGGCATGATCAGCTCTATTTTATCGGGCGGCGGTAGCTCGAGATTAAGCACTAAAATGGTTGATGAAAAGAAAACTGCCTTACAAGTAGCGGCCTTCAATTACAGTTTAGAGGATTACGGCGCTTATATCACTTTAGCCCTGCCAAATAAAAACACCCCACTAAACGATTTATTGAAAGATATTGATGAAGAAGTATCGCGTTTACAAACGGATTTAATCAGCGAAAGTGATTATAAAAAGTTGCAGAATAAATTTGAAAACGATTACGTAAGCGCCAACAGCAGAATGCTCGGAGTTGCCGAAAATTTAGCTGCAGGTTACACCTTCCACGATAAAGATACAAACGACATCAACAGAGAATTAGAAATAATAAGATCGATTACACGCGAGGAGATCAGAGACGTTGCCAAAAAATACCTAGGCAAAAATCAACGAGTTGTTTTGTATTATTTACCTAAGAAATAAGCGCTTTATATCTTACATTATTTAAAATCATGAAAAAAATATTCATCATAGCTGCAATTTCCTTATTGGCTCAAGGTATTTCGGCACAAACTATAAATCGCAGTCAAAAACCAAAACCTGGTCCGGCGCCTGTAATAACTATCGGCGATCCGGTAATTTATAAACTGGCCAACGGCATCACTGTTTTAGTGGTAGAAAATCATAAGTTACCTAAAATCTCAGCAAGCTATAGTATCGATGCTGGTCCGATTACCGAAGGCACTAAAGCTGGCGTGGTGGGCTTAATGGGCAGCATGTTAAATGAAGGAACAACCGCCAAAACCAAGGCACAATTCGATGAGGCGGTAGATCAATTAGGTGCCGATGTTGGCGCTAATGCATCTGGGGGTTCGGCATCAGCTTTAACCCGCTATTTTCCTCAAGCTTTCGCTTTAATGGCAGAAAGTATCAGAAAGCCAGCATTCCCCGAAGCTTCTTTTGAAAAGATAAAATCTCAAACGATTACGGGATTGAAATCAAATGAGAAAAATGCCAAAGCAATATCTTCACGCGTGGTAAATGCCCTGGCTTATGGAAAAAATCATCCTAATGGAGAATTTGAGACGGAAGCATCTATCAACGGTTTAACTTTGGCTGATGTAAAGAACGCTTATGCAAAATACATTACTCCATCTAGAGGTTATTTAACTTTTGTTGGAGATATTAAACCAGAAGTGGCAAAAGCGCTTGCAGAAAAAGCATTCGGCGATTGGAAAGGCTCAACATTGACTTTACCTACATTAGCAAAAGTGAGCAATCCTGCTAAAACTGAAGTTGATGTAATTAATGTAAGTAACGCGGTACAATCTGAAATTACGGTGGTAAATTTAATCGATTTACCTATGAGCAATCCTGATTACTTTCCACTTTTATTGGCTAATCAAATCTTAGGTGGAGGTTCGGAATCCAGATTATTTATGAATCTACGTGAAAAACATGGATTTACTTATGGCGCCTATTCTAGCACAAGTGCCGGAAGATTTCAGTCAAAATTTTCCGCTAACGCCGCCGTTAGAAACGAAAAAGTTGATAGTGCCGTAGTTGAATTTTTGAAAGAGATAAATACCATCCGTACGGCAAAGGTATCTGCGGAGGAGCTACAAAATGCAAAAAATCTTTACAATGGTAGCTTTGCGCTGGGTCTTGAAAACCCTGCCCGTATTGCTGGCTTCGCTAGTAGTATTTTAATTAATAATTTACCTAAAGATTTTTACCGTACTTACTTACAAAAATTAAATGCGGTAACAGCTGACGACATTTTAAGAGTTGCCAAAAAATATTACAATCATGATAATACCCGTGTAGTAATTGTTGGCAAAACGGAAGCTTTTATACCGGGCTTAAAGAAAGCTGGTTTTGCGGTCAATCAATTTGATAGTTACGCAATGCCTGTTACAGCTGCCGCTACTACTAGCACAACCACTACAAAGGGTGCTAAAGATGTTATAGCAAGTTACATTGCAGCAATAGGCGGAGAAGCAGCGATTAAAAAGATAACGTCGTTACAACAAAATGGTGAAATGGACATGCAAGGCAACAAGTTAACTGTAACCATGAAAAACATGGCGCCGAATGCAAATAGCATGGAAATATCTATGATGGGACAAACTGCAATGAAACAAGTTTTCAATGGGACAACTGGATATGCCACGCAAATGGGGCAAAAGAAAGAATTAACTGGAGATGACCTGACAGACAAGAAAGAGGAAAAAGGCTTGGTAAGTCAGTTGTACTATGCTACTGATGGCTGGAAAGTTGAATCGGCCGGAACAGCAAAAGTGGGAACAGCCGACGCTTATAAATTAGAAATTACTTCACCATCTGGCAAAAAGAAAACTGAATATTATGATGTCAAGACTGGCTTGCTTTTGAAAGATGAGAAAACGGTAACAAAGGGCACTGTAGAAATTAGTCAATCGACAGAGTATGCTGATTACAAGAAAGTAGGAGACCTATTATTTCCTCATTCATTGACGCAAAGCGTCCAAACTCCACAAGGCTCACAAGAGTTTGCCATTATAATTAAAGAAATTAAAGTGAATCCGCCACTAAAAGCAGAAGAATTTAACTAACGAGTTATTTTGAAGATAGAAAGCCGTTGCATTTAAGATGTAACGGCTTTTTACTTTTGAAGCCATTCTTTAATTTTTCATAATATCATTTATGGAATGTTTGAAACTTGCACATCTTTAATTTGTTATACTTTAAAACACACAGGTTATGAAACAATTTAGATTAATATTGAGCTTGGTTTTGGTGAGCTCATCATTATCATTACTCGCACAAACAGATAAAGAAACCACAGAAAAAATAATTAAAGAGCAGAACTATACATTTGTGGCTAATTCTGCCATCCCGATGGCTAATATGGATGTTTCGAGAGTCTTGGAAAGAATGCCCGGAAATCCAAGTGGGTCTTACATCAATTTATCAGGAAGCAACTACGACTTCACAGTAACCAAGGATAGCATTATTGCTTACTTGCCATTTTATGGGAGAGCATTTAGTGCGCCATATAACCCGAATGAAGGTGGAATAAAGTTTACTTCAAAAGATTTTACTTACAGGCAAACTGTGAGTAAAAAAGGCGCCTATACTGTTCAAATAAATACGAAGGATATTAAAAGGGAAAATTATAGGTTTACGTTAAATGTTTCTACAAGTGGATACGCTACTTTAGTTGCTTCTGGAAACAATAGGCAACCGATTACCTTTAACGGTGTATTGCAAGAATCGAAGAAGAAAGATAAAAATTTATAAATCAGGTGTGGAAGTTCTAATCCTGTATCCTCATTCTCGCGTAGGCGTTAATTTTAAAGCGATGCATAATAAATCCGATTTAGATCCTCAGTCAAGCTGAAGGTTAATTTATTTGATAAAATCAATATAAATGACGTTAAGAACGGTCGTCATTGCGAGGCACGAAGCACTCTCCTTTAAAAAAATAATGCAACAAATGAGATTGCTTCAATCCATGAAAAATTGATTGAAGCAATTGTAAAGATCGAAAATTAAAAACATCAATGTAGGATGAGGGTTATTTATGGTCGGTGGAGATACCGACCATTAGAGGAATTATGCTATTTCTTTACCAACTGAATCTGATAAATATGGGGCCATTTTTTACCCGTTACAAACAGGCTTTTTGTTGCTTTATCATAGGCAATTCCGTTCAGCACGTTATTTGCCTTTTCGTCTTCAGTCTTGAAATTATCTGCAGAAAAAATCCCCGCCAAATTGATACGTGCTTCAACAGCACCATTATCCGGGTTGATGATCAAAATATCGTTTGTGGTGTAAACATTGGCGTAGATTTTCCCATCGATAACTTCTAACTCATTAAGATTTTGAATTGGCCCTTTATTGTCATAAACATCAATAGAACCGATGCGGTTGTACTTATCTTTATCCAAAAAGAAAATCGTATTTGAACCATCTGTGTTGAGCACCTTTTCTCCGTCGAAAGCCAAACCCCAACCCTCTCTTCCGGTAGTGTAGGAAAATTCTGAAAGTTTTTTCATGGTAGCTTTGTCGTAAACAAAACCCACTTTTTCACGGTAGGTAAGTTGAATGATTTTATCACCAATAACCGTGATTCCTTCTGCAAAATATTGTTTATCAACCGGTGTTGACTGAACTATTTTCCCTGTTGATGGTTCTACTTTACGCAGACTCGAATGGCCGTAATCGCCAGCGCTTTCGTAAAAAAAGCCATCATGATATTCTAAACCTTCCACGTAGGAAGTAGTATCGTGCGGAAGCGTTTTGATTACTTTGTAAGTATATTCCAATGGTGCCTGGGCAGCCAGCACATTAATATTGGTCGTTAGCTCTTCAGCCTCTGTACCTTCGTAAATTTTGGCAGTTAAAATATGGCTTCCTAACTTCAATCCTGCTGTTTTTAGCTTAAAAGACAAAGTGTCTGTTTTGGCAATAACTTTAGCCGTATCAATTAAATAGACAACAGAATCTACGCTCTTATCCTTTCCAAATTGAACTTTAACTTCAAATTCATTTCCAACAGGAACATTTAAGCCGATCATCGGCGATAAGAAACTTCTATAAGCCCCTGGTTTATCATCCTTGCATGAGCTGACAAATGCAACGATGATTGTGATGAAAAGTAAATTTTTGATTTGGTTAGTCTTCAGGGCAAAAAGCATCTTCAATATGATTTAGGTTATAACTTTTATTTTTTGTAAAGGTAATCGCAATTATATCAAAACGAATATCATTTTGATGATTCACGATTTCTATGTATTAAGTTGCGGCTAGTTCCATCTGTTTCTGCTTTGCATTATGTACAAACTCCTCCGCCGGACCAAAAGTAACAGATGTTCGGGCTTTTACCTCCACGAAAACCATGACTCCATCTTTATACACTATTAAATCTATCTCCGATTTGCCATGCGTCCAGTTCTTGTCCAGCACTTCGTAATCTTTACCCTCTAAATATTGTTTTGCAATATTTTCACTCTCTCTCCCTAAAGCATTATGAATCGCCCTTTTGATGAATTATTGAATGATCGATTTTTGAAGGAGTGAATGATACCTGTATGAAGAAATGAATAAACGGCCCTGATCTAAAAATCCCTAAATCTTGTTAATTCTGATCCTATTTCACAATTACTGAACCTAAAAACTTAGATATTTCCCGTTCCACTCCTTTAATTACACCGTAACGCTGCATTAAAATCATTTGGTTATCCGCATCGTTTTCGTCTTTAATTTCTTTTAACAAATTGGTCAAAATCTTATCAACCTTTCTTTTCTTCAGATGAAAAATACCTCCTAAAATGGTTGCTTTGAGGTTCATACTTTCATCTTTAACGTAAATCAGGTGCTTATTAAGCCAGTTTTCACTTAAGGCATATTCTGATGTAGAAAGCGTTATGGCTAAATCCGCCAGGTCACGATCTTCATGTTTTATAAAATGATTTGCCGTTGGTAATCTTCCATTGTCAATCTCTGTTTTATAATGCTCGATGATCCTTTTACAAAGTGAATTTTCAAAGTCGACATCTGCCAGGTTTTGCATAATAAACGAACCTATATACATGTCATCGATCTTGTCCCAATTTACAAATTCATGCCCGTAAGTTAACAACAAGCGTACTATTTCCTTCTCCTGAATCTCATCTGTTGCCGAAGCGGCTTGTTGGCTATCTGGGCCAGCATTGTCATCCCACAAATCGTCTGGCGGCCCTAACGGTTCGGGCGGACCAGAAGAATAAGGATTACTATTATTGTTTGAAAAATTACCTTGAGCTCTTTGATTACTTTCAAAATTTTTCTTCACTTTGTTTGAGCGCATTTTATTCAACTCGCTCATCAAAATCTTTTCTTCAATTTCAAGCAGGCTGCTCGATTCGCGAACAAAAACCGACGCCTTAATTGGGTCAGGGATTTTCGCAATACTTTCTACAATATCGCGGATAATTCCAGCCCTCTTTATCGGATCATCACCAGCATCCTTCAATAAAACATTGGCCTTGTAAAGGATAAAATCTTTGCGATTTTGCTCTAAATAAGTCTTGAAAGCGCCTGCCCCCACATGGTGCATATAAGAATCCGGATCATGACCATCGGGAAACGAAACGATCTTTACGTTTAATCCCTCTTCCAGAATCATATCCAATCCACGTAATGAAGCCTTTATCCCGGCGGCATCACCATCAAATAAAATGGTAATATTTTGCGTAAAACGACCGATAAGTTTAATCTGTTCTACGGTTAAAGAGGTTCCGGAAGAAGCGACAACATTTTCTATACCTGCCTGATGTACAGAAAGCACATCGGCATATCCTTCGGCCAGATAACAGTTATCCAAATCCCGAATTGCCTTCTTCGCATGGAACAAGCCATAAAGAACATTCGATTTATGATAAATTTCGCTTTCGGGAGAATTTACATATTTGGGTACGTTTTTATCGGTTTTAAGGGTTCTGCCGCCGAAGCCAATTACCCTGCCCGTAAAACCATGGATAGGAAACATCACGCGGCCACGAAAGCGGTCGTAAATTTTCCCATTATCGTTCTTGATAGATAATCCGGTAGACTCTAAAAATTCCAATTTATGGCCTGCATTGGTAGCGCTTTGAGTTAGGGCATCCCAAACATCAGGCGAATAACCTACTTCAAATTTCTTAAGGATATCTTCCCGAAAACCACGCTCCTTAAAATAGCTGAGTCCAATTCCTTTCCCTTCATCTGTTTCCCAAAGTTGTTTTACAAAAAATGCTGATGCAAATTGAGATACGATGTACAAACTTTCTTTGGCGCTTTGTGCCTCCGCATCTTGTGGCGTGAGTTCAGTTTCCTCAACTTCAATATTGTATTTAGTGGCTAAAAACTTAAGCGCTTCAGGATACGAATATTTCTCGTGATCCATAATGAAACGAACAGAATCGCCTCCTTTTCCGCATCCAAAGCATTTGTAAATCCCCTTGGTTACCGAAACGTGGAAAGAAGGGGTTTTTTCGCCATGGAATGGGCAATTGCCAATTAAACTAGTTCCGCGTTTTTTTAAGTGCACAAAATCCCCTACTACCTCCTCAATTCGGGCAGTATCCATTATCTTATCTATCGTTTCGCGGTTTATCATTTTAGTTCTACGTTTTAAGTAATAAGTTTTACGTCTGCCGACTTCACTTATAACCTACAACTTTTAACATATTCAAAATATTAATAGGCATACAGACCTATAGCTTATAACATTCAAAAATTTCTATAGACATCCAGACCTATAACTTATAACCTACCTCACCAAAGGCAATAACTGTTCAGCCACTAATTTATTCCCAACTTCATTTAAATGAACACGATCTGTAGTTAAAATGCCTTTCTCTTTGTCTTCCGGATTGTTTTCCGCTTCGTAGGCTGTGAAAATTTTTCTCAAATCGCAAACTGGTAAATTGTTTTTTGCAGCCAGCTGTCTTATCCCTTCGGCATACTTATTTAAGTCTGCATCAAGCTCATTGGTTCCATCTTTTTTTTCTCCCACAACAGATGGTGTAACAAGAATCACCTTACTACCAACACCCTGAATTTTACTAATCAAAGCTTGATAAAACTTTAAATATTTATCATAATCAGTTCCGGTATGTGATGATTGTTTGTGCCAAACATCATTAATCCCTACATAAATGACTACCAGATCTGGTTTTTTATTTAATACATCATCTTCCAAGCGTAGATACAAATCGTATACCTTGTTGCCACCAATACCAGCTCCTGTAACAGCATACTTAGTAGAATCTAAAGCTTTCTTTATTAAGGTAACATAGCCATTTTTCGAAACGCCTTGCTGCGTGATAGAGTCTCCAAAGAAGATAATGTGTTTTGGTTTAAATGTCATTGAAGTTAATGCAATTAGGCAAAAGCTTAGTAAAATGCCTGTTCTGAATAAATTTTTCATTGAAATATAGGTTTGATTATTTTTGATCAATTTTTTTTAAGGTCCAGATCCTGAAAATCGAAGCTAAAATCGGTTAATGGAGAAATTGCCTCCATTTTAAAGCCTGTAGGTTTTCCTTCGGTATCCAGCGAAAAGTTAACAAATGCATCCGCATCCATACTTCTATCGTACCATTTAACAATAAAAGTATTGTCTTTGTAATACACCATATCGCCGGTTAACTTTAGGGAGTTTTTTGCCTGGAAATGCATTTTTCCATTTACATTGCTAATGGTAACTAGACCAAACCACACATCGTTGTATTCACCCAAATAATTTTTTAAATCTGGTTTATTAGTACCGTCTTTTTGAGCAGAAGCGATATCAGCCCAAATTTTATCAGTCACTTTTTTAGCATCTTCCTTATCTTCTTTCTCACTATCGGTTACCTCTTTAACTCTGTCTTTACCTTTGATACCGAAATAGCCATCCTTAATGGCTTCAGTAATTGCAGTAAAAGCGCCGCCAGATTGTTGATTGGTCAGCACGATTATACCCAATTTCAAATCTGGTATTATAGTTACTTCACTTACCATTCCAGCAAGACCACCGGTATGCTCAGCAACCATATAACCTTTTTCATCACTCAAAAACCAACCTAGTCCATAACCAAAGAAATGCGTGTTATAATCGCCTTTTCCAGCAGGGATGATGCTGTGCAAGGTCCACATTCTGTTCTGCGAAGCTCTGCTAAATAAGGTTTTGTCTAACTTCTCGCCATACTTACCCCCGTTTAATTGCGTAATTGCCCATTTGCTTAAATCTGCTACGCTCGAGTTCATTCCACCAGCGGCATTGCTATTCTCAGAGAAATCTTTTGGGATGACCGACAATTTCCCATTGACAGGCGCATGGGCATCAATGATATTTGTTTTGTCTTTTAATCGATTAAAAGAAAGGGCAGTACTATTCATGCCTAATGGTTGCGCAATTTTTTGCTCAATAAAATCTTCATATTTCATTCCAGAAATCCGTTCGATTACTTCGCCGGCCACGATGTAAAGTAAGTTATCGTAATCCCATTTGGTACGGAAACTAGAAACAGGTTTGAGATACCTTAAATTATGAATGATTTGTTTTTTCGAAACCGTTGAAGAATCAGGCCAAATCATTAAATCACCAGCACCTAGACCTAATCCACTTCTATGCGAAAGTAAATCACTGATGGTAAACTCAGAAGTAACGTATGCATCGTATAGTTTAAACTCAGGAATTATGTCGGTTACTTTCGTGTCCCAGGTAATTTTCTTTTCATCTATCAGCATGGCTAAGGCTGCTGCTGTAAATGCTTTGGTGTTCGAGGCAATACCGAACAGGGTATTTTCATCAACCTTCAATTTATTTTTTAAAGACCGAACACCATAACCTTTGGCGTGGATTACCTTTCCATCTTTTACTACTGCTACAGCAATACCAGGAACATTTAAAGCAGTTAAGGTTTTTTCTGCAACACTGTCGATTTGTTTAGATGTAAGTACCTGAGCAGACAAATTTGTACTGCAAAGGATCAGTAGAAAACTCGCCTGTATAAAAGTTTTTTGAAAGGATAATCGCATGGAGGGTGGGTTTAAATATCGCTTAAAGATAATCATTCTTTCAGGAGCATTTTTCGCCTACTTATCCTTTTCGAGTTTGTAATCTTTATGAACAATGAGGAAGCTTGCCCGCTCTTCTTTTTTGAAAGGGTAGTCCCAATTGCCCTGATAGGTAATCTTGGTAGGTAGTTTATCATCGCCGAAATAACCCATTTCAATATTCATTTGAACATCAAAATCAAACAGCATGTTGCCATATTTCATATCAACATAACGCCCCAGAATATTGAAATTTCGTTTATCAAAAATGGTAACCAGTTCTTTGATCATGATGCCATCTTTTGTCCAACTCGAGATATCTGGCTTGACAGAAACTTTAAAGCGATAAACAGGAATGGAATCCAAATAAGTTCCACTAGTAAAAGCATAATCATAATATTGGCGCATATTTGCCGAAAAAATCTCTGTTTTACTGCCGATAAATGGCACTTTTACCGGCCGACCGGGATTGAAGATTAGTGTTTTTAACTTATTTTTGTAGCTCTCGTTGGTACCACCTTTTCCGTTAGCGGCTGGTGCATTGGGCACAAAATCGGTGTTATAGGCATTCATAAAAATGTAATCGAACATTTCTACCGTATATAGTTGATACTTACCGTTTTTCTTATAAAGATTACCACTTTCTTCTTTCACCAGATATTCCATTTTATACTGGCCGGCATTGTTATGCTTTATTTTCCGATAAATTTTTCCATCAACTTTGTTTTTCTTGTTATAGCTGAAGATTCTGTTTTCAGCTATGAAGCTGTAGCGCTTCATGTCTCTAAATGATTGATAAAAAGATGTATCGTTTACCACTTTATTGATGAAAGTTTCGATGTTTAACCGCTCCGCTTTAATATTCACTACAGAATCTAAAGTAATTGTTTTAATCGTATCGGGATTAAAACGAGGAATTTCTTGAGTAAAACCACTAAAGATGAAAGCGGATAAAATGGTAATCAAAAATAATTTCATGTATAATGATATATAATATGGTGATGTAAGCGAGATCTTGATTGTTCCACTACATCAATTAATTCCCGAGCTGCTTTAGGGCGATATAAGCCATTAAACCAGTAGAAATTTTAAGTGCATCCTCATCGATATCAAACTTTGGCGTATGCACAGAATATTGCGTATCTTTTGCTGCGTTACCAGTACCTAAACGGTAAAAACAAGCATCTGTTACCTGAGAGTAGAAAGAAAAATCTTCAGCAGCCATCCAAATGTCTAAATCAATTACATTCTCTTTACCTAAAAATTCCTCAGCAAATGATCTGGCATTAGCCGTTAATTTTTCCTCATTGATAAGGAAAGGATAGCCCTTGTGAATATCAAAATCACAACTTCCCCCCATGGCTTCGGCAATACCTTCGGCCATTTTTTTCATGCGTTTATGAGCCTCTGCTCTCCAATTTTCATCCAAAGTTCTAAAAGTACCTTCAATTTTAACCTCGTTCGGAATAATGTTGGTTGCGCCATTTGCTGTTACTTTACCGAACGACAAAACTGATGGCAAACGCGGATCGGCATTACGGGAAACGATTTGCTGTAAGGCAATAATGATGTGTGAGGCAATTAAAACCGGATCGATATTTTGGTGCGGCTGTGCACCGTGACCACCTTTTCCGGTTACGGTTACATACAATTCATCGGTTGACGCCATATAAATACCTGAACGAAAACCAACCTTTCCTGATTCTATTAAAGGCATCACATGCTGACCAACAATGTAATTTGGCTTCGGATTTTCCAGAACGCCTTCCTTAATCATGATACTTGCACCACCTGGTAACAGCTCTTCTGCTGGTTGGAAAATTAATTTGATAGTCCCGCCAAATTCATCTTTCAATTGATTTAAGATATAAGCTGAACCTAAAAGTGAAGAGGTGTGTACATCGTGACCACAGGCATGCATTACGCCCGGATTTTTAGACGCGTATGGTTTATCGTTCGCTTCCAGAATTGGCAAGGCATCCATATCAGCACGTAAGGCAATCACCTTATCTGATGGTAAATTTCCTTTAATTAAACCTACAACGCCTGTGTTTGCGCAATCGCTAAATTCGATTCCCCAAGCCGATAGCTTATCTTTAACAAATTTTGAAGTTTCGAACTCTTGATAAGATAATTCAGGATTGGCGTGAATATGTTGACGGTAACCTACCACATCGTTAAAAATTGCGGCAGCAAGTTCTTGGACTTTATTTTTGATCATCAGTGATAGTCGTATCTAATTGTGGAGCATTAATTTTTTCCCTAAAAATAAACAATGTTGGGAAAGCTGGTCGGATTTCATTCATCAAACGTTGTGCTTCTAAACGTGTTCTAAAATCGCCCACTCTAATATAATAATTAGGCTCCTTGTAAATAAGGTAAGTATTAAATTTTGGGTAGAGACTTTTAAATCTGGCCTGTTGATTAAACACTTCTCTCCTATCTGAACCATAAAATATTTGAACCCGATAGCCATAAGAAGAAACAATCGGCTTTCCTATTTTCACTTCACCGGTCGTTTTATAAACTTCAGAACGCTTTGCGATCAAACTATCAATGAGTGGATCTTTTATAACAGTTACTTCGCCTCGCTGAGCAAAAGATGCTGAAAACAGAAATAAGCTTAGTATTAGCGTGAGTATTATCTTCATTTGTAATTAACCATGACATTCTAGAATTGTTTAAAAACAAGAATGCCGAATTCTTCGCAAAAATCGGCATTCTTTATGGGTTGTGCAAATGGTAGTTTTATTCTTCGTAACTGTCTACAATTAGAAAAATGTTACTTATTTATTATAATGAAACCAACATTGAATTACGGCACATTGTTGATCTTTACCTTTAGTACCCGAAACCTGATATACTAAATGATGTTCACGGGTAATACGCCGAGACCAAAACCCCTTTATATTATGTTTCAAAGGCTCCGGTTTACCTAAGCCATGAAATGGAGTTCTTTTGATGTCTTTAAGCAAATCCCTAATTTTTTTCTCAGCTTCAATATCATTATCTCTCCAATACTCAAAGTCTTCCCATCATTCTTCTGTAAATACCATGTTCCTATATTATACTTTGTCATCAAGTATAAAGTGTCTCACATTACCTTTTTTCACGCTTTCAATCGAACTTCTTATCGTTTACGATTAGCCTCTGTCGACATTAAATGTGCCGTTTCTGTCAGTGCATTATATTCCTTAATAGAAATTACAACTACAGCTTCATCCTCGTTATTATTGCGAGGGACAATTAAAATATCTTCTGTTGAACACGCCTCATCAAAATAGCTCTTCATGTTATTCCTCAGTGAAGAAATTGTTACAGCTTTCATAAAAACAACTTTAGTACTTAAAAATGTACGCCAAGATGTCCGTAATTGCAAATTACCTGAATAAAAAAAGCCTTAGTGAGTGCTAAGGCTTTTATAGTTTTGATTAAAAACTCCTTTACAAGTTTGCTCCGTGGCAGTTTTTAAACTTTTTGCCACTTCCACATGGGCAAGGCTCATTACGCCCAACAGTTGCTTCTTTACGAATCGGTTGTTGCGGAACAGCCTCACGGGTATCGCCAAATTCTACACCTGGCTGCTCAGCACCAAACTCTTGCTTAGTAGTCTGCAATTTCGGTTGTTTAACAGGTGCTGGTGCTTCTCTAACCTCATCAGCTTCTTGCTGAACAGGAATACCACCTTTATACAAGAAACTTACTACTTCTTTATTCACTGCATTAAGCATGTTTTTAAACAAGTTAAAAGCTTCCATTTTGTAAATCACCAATGGATCTTTCTGCTCATAAACAGCATTTTGAACCGACTGTTTCAAATCATCCATTTCACGTAAATGCTCTTTCCAGCTATCGTCAATCAAGGCCAGAACAATTGTTTTTTCAAATGAACGAACAACTTCTTTTCCCTTATTATCAATTGCTTTCTTTAAATCAACAGCCACCTGAATTCCACGGATACCATCGGTAAATGGGACTACAATTTGCTCAATGTGCTCACCACGTTCTTCGTAAACCTGAGTTAAAACTGGTAACGATTGGTGAATAATGGCTTCTGATTTACGAGCGTAAAACGATTCAGCCTCTTCAAATAAACGCTCTGTTAATTGCGCTACATTGGTGGACGAGAAATCTTTCTCTGTAATTTCAGTATCCAAAGAGAAGTTTTTAATTACTTCCAGTTTAAAACCATCGTAATTTCCTTCTTGTTTATACTCATTAACGATATCTTCAGCAACATCATAAACCATGTTGTTCATATCTACATCTAACCGCTCGCCAAAAAGGGCATTTTTACGTTTAGCATAAATCACCGTACGTTGGGAGTTCATCACATCATCGTACTCCAACAAACGTTTACGGATACCAAAGTTGTTTTCCTCTACTTTCTTTTGAGCACGTTCGATAGATTTGGTAATCATCGAATGTTGAATTACTTCGCCATCTTCGATACCCATACGAACCATAATGCTTGAAATTCTTTCAGAACCGAATAAACGCATTAAGTTATCTTCTAACGAAACGAAGAATTGTGATGAACCTGGATCGCCCTGACGACCAGCACGACCGCGTAACTGCCTGTCTACACGACGAGACTCATGACGCTCTGTACCCACAATTGCTAAACCACCAGCTTCCTTAACACCTGCGCCCAATTTAATATCTGTACCACGACCAGCCATATTGGTTGCAATGGTTACTGTTCCCGCCTGACCAGCTTCTGCAACAATATCAGCCTCTTTCTGGTGCATTTTTGCATTCAGTACATTGTGCTTAATTCCTCGAAGCTTCAACATACGGCTCAATAATTCGGAAATCTCTACCGACGTTGTACCTACCAATACTGGTCGGCCTGCTTGAGTTAATTTTACAATTTCATCGGCAACGGCATTATATTTCTCGCGAACAGTACGGTAAACATAATCCTGCTGGTCCAGACGTGAAATGTTTCTATTGGTTGGAATTTCAACCACGTCTAATTTATAAATCGACCAGAATTCGCCTGCTTCCGTGGTTGCTGTACCCGTCATACCGCAAAGTTTGTGGTACATACGGAAATAGTTTTGCAGCGTTACGGTAGCATAAGTTTGGGTTGCATCTTCAACCTTAACATTTTCTTTAGCCTCAATAGCCTGGTGTAAACCGTCAGAGTAACGACGGCCATCCATAATACGACCCGTTTGCTCATCAACAATTTTAATTTTCCCTTCATCGATGATGTATTCCACATCAATTTCGAACAAAGTATAGGCTTTTAATAATTGATTTACCGAATGAATCCGCTCTGCTTTAACAGAATAATCGCGCATTAAAGCATCTTTTTGAACAACCTTTTCTTCTAAAGGCATATCAGATTTTTCCAGTTCAGCTACTTCAGTACCTACATCTGGCAATACAAAGAAATGAGGGTCTTCGCCAGATTGAGTAATCAATTCGATACCTTTCTCCGTCAATTCTACCTGATTGTTTTTCTCATCGATATAGAAATACAATTCCGAATCAACCTTAGGCATATTTTTAGATTGATCAGCCATGTAGTAGTTTTCAGTTTTCAGCAACAAACCACGAACACCGCTTTCGCTCAAAAATTTAATTAATGCTTTATTCTTTGGCAAACCGCGGTAAGCACGTAATAGCGCCAAACCTCCTTCACCTTCTTCAGTACCAGTGTTACCCGCATTGATTAACTTTTTAGCCTCATTTAAAGCAGAAGAAACATAAGCTTTCTGAGCATTTACCAAACGCTCAATACGAGGTTTTAACTCATAAAATTCGTGCTCATCTCCACGAGGAATAGGGCCTGAAATAATTAATGGTGTACGGGCATCATCAATTAAAACTGAATCGACCTCATCTACCATTGCAAAATGTTGTTTACGCTGCACCAATTGATCAGGCGTTTGCGACATATTGTCACGCAGGTAATCAAAGCCAAATTCGTTATTGGTTCCGTAAGTAATATCAGCCGCATAAGCTTTTCTTCTTTCCTCAGAGTTTGGCTCATGCTTATCAATACAATCGACACTAATTCCATGGAATTCGAATAGTGGACCATTCCACTCACTATCCCTACGGGCCAGGTAATCATTCACCGTTACAATGTGAACACCTTGACCGGCAAGCGCATTTAAATATGCTGGCAAGGTAGAAACCAGAGTTTTACCTTCACCAGTAGCCATTTCGGCGATTTTTCCACTGTGCAAAACAATACCACCAATTAATTGAACATCGTAGTGAACCATGTTCCATACTACTTCGGTACCTGCGGCATCCCATCGATTGGCCCATTGTGCTTTGTCGCCAACGATTTTCACATTGCTTTTACGAGCAGCATAATCTCTATCAAACTGTGTTGCGGTAACTTCTAGATAATCGTTTTCACTCAAACGACGAGAAGTTTCCTTAACTACGGCAAATGCTTCAGGAAGAATTTCCAATAGCACTTTTTCCAATTCAGTATCACGCTCTTTACCTAAAGCATCAACCTGATCGTATATGGCAGTTTTTTGATGAAGATCCAGACCATCTCCTTCAGCATCAGCTTTTAAGGCAGCAATTTTACTATCGATATCAGCTAAAAAAGAAGCTATTTTTTCTTTAAATTGAATGGTTTTCCCACGTAATTCGTCGTTACTAAGTACCGTTAGTTTACTAAATTGTTCATTTATGGCAACAACCAATGGCTGAACTGCCTTTATATCTCTCTCTGATTTACTTCCGAAAATCTTCGCTAAAAATCCTAACATTATTGTATTTTAAATCTTATTTACTATTGAAAAAGGGTTGACTCCAACAACCAGAATATTGACTTGTAATAAGTCAATTGGGCTGCTGAGGGTTTAAATGGGAATAAAATCTTTTAAAAAGATCTAGAAAAACGAAATTATGGACTATTGTTTTTTGGCTTTTTACGGATGGTCAAATCAGAGATTAACTGATTTATGCATACATATTTAACAGTTTTTGATGGAGCTTGGGTACCGCTTAAAGCAAGCGCAGTGTAAGATAATAAGTAAGGGTTATGCTCCTCATTTAACTGAACGAAAGCTTTCCCGGGGTTGTTTACACTAATTTTGTGCTCACTACAATATTCGTTCAATATCCTTAGCCCTTCAACACGCTCGGCTTTTGCCAAGTGTGTTAAGCTAAAAAATACAAGAGATATGGTAACGAGGTGTTTCATTAATTTGCGCCAAAGCTAGTTTTAATCTTTTACAAAATGAAATTACACCTACTCAAAAACTATACCCCTAATTTCGAATCCTTTATTTGACACCTTTTTTTGCTACAAAGTAAGAAGAATTCATTTTCGTGAATTAATTACTGACAAAAACACTACAGTTGACATACATTCAAAGTAAAGTTATTCCATCATTTTTATTTGCAAAAGAGGTTAGGAAATGCTGACGTCCTTTTTTAATTTTAGACCATGCCGCAAAAAGTAATTACGATAGGTTACCGGAAGATAATTGATGATTCAAGCCTAAACCATTGGGATAAGTTTATACATGAAGACAGTTTTTTAGAGTTCCAAATGCAATCGCAGCTTTTCAATCAGGAAGAAAAGTACAATACATTTGCCGAGCTAATTTTAAATGTACCAGAGGCAGATAAACTTCACTTTTTAGTAAGTGCAGCCATTACAGGTTACCTAAGACAACTGAATGGCATTATTCCCGATATTTTGGATAACCTTGGAAGAAAATTTCTACCCTTCGAAAATTTTAAATTTGAGATTATTAATTCCGACATCAATGATATCGAACAACATAAAGTTGCCATCAACTTTTTTTCTAAACCTATGATCTGGCATGATAGCCTTCATCACTATTTATTGCTCTCGCCATACAGTGAGGTAACCCAGCCAGAGGTATTTACTCATCTTCTTCAAATTCAACCGTTTGTAAGTATTCATTCTATAAAAACTATTTAATAATGAGGTTATCACCTGACAAATTATTCCTTGCTGATGAACGTGGCATAAAAACAACGGATGCATTAAAAAGATATAGCACATTTAACTTTGAAAAATTATTTAGCGAGGAGCATGCCATCGGAAATTTATTTATCTGCAATGATGACACTATAGCTGCTGGCAAAATGATTTTTTTTCTTTCCAAAGAAGATTCTTATCAGTTATTTTTTCCCATTACGGGAAGAATAGACATTGTTCAGGGAGGGAAAGAGTTTGGAGTTGAGACTGGTGAAGTACAGGTTTTAAATTTAGGTAAAGGTGAGGTTTTAGAAATCAGTAATCCTTATCCAAATGAGGAAATCCATTATACCCAGTTGGGAATTAACACCGATATGTTCTTGCTTAGGGCAAGCGAAATGTTATTCAAATTCGAGTTTGAGGAAGATAAAAAACATTTCATTGAAATTGTTAATCATCCTAAACTTCCGTTCAAGCTAAATGCAGGTAGTTTTACCGATGGCCAGCACTTGATTTATAAGAACCAAAACAAAGATCACAAACTCTTTTTCTTAGTAATTGATGGCACCTTTGAAATTGAAGGAAGAAAATTGAAAACCAGGGATGGTCTGTCGCTTTGGGATTTAGAACAGGTTCGCATTGTGTCATTGAGCGATAACGCAGTCATTTTGGTATTGGAACATCTATAGCAAATATGATCCAGCTGAATCAAGACGAAGTGTTTCGATAAATTATGCACTTGAAGAACGCAAGCTGGCAGATGTCCATTGCTTTCGACGTTTTGAATCCCACGTTGCTATTCAAACTTTTCTCGCTAGTGTTTTTGATTTAACCTTTTCTCGGCCGTCTTTCTGCTTTCACCCAAATATGACACCCCGCTTAAATTAATCCAAATCGAAACTTTTACCTTTAATAATCCGTTAATACACATACATGAGAGGTTTTCGTTTTTCTGATTATAAGCCTGGCGATACGCCACAAGGTGGGTTTGATGAGTTGCTGAAATTGTTTAGCGAACTGCTTAACTATACAGCAGGTGATGCGGCAGAGGCTTTAAGCTGGCTCAATGAACTTGACAAGCAATACAAGCTAACAAACAATGATTATGGCATCGGAAATTTCATCGATGACCTGAAAGAAAAAGGCTACCTGACTGAAGACAATCAATCGGGAGAGTTTAAAATCACTGCCAAAACAGAACAAACTATCCGGAAATCGGCCTTGGACGAGATTTTTGGAAAGCTGAAAAAATCTGGCAGAGGGAATCACAATAGCAACCAATCGGGTATTGGTGAAGAGAAAAACGCCGATAGACGCGAGTATAGTTTTGGCGATAGTTTGGACCAGATCGATATGACTGCCTCAATCCAAAATGCTCAAATTAACCATGGAATTGGCGATTTTACCCTAACTGATAGAGATTTAGAGGTAGAGGAAAAGGATTTTAAAACACTTACCTCAACCGTGTTGATGATCGACATTTCGCATTCCATGATTTTATATGGGGAGGACAGAATTACTCCCGCCAAAAAAGTGGCAATGGCCTTAGCCGAACTTATTAAAACGAAGTATCCAAAAGATACTTTAGATATCGTGGTTTTTGGTAATGACGCCTGGCCGATTACTGTTAAAGATTTACCTTACCTTCAAGTTGGCCCCTATCACACCAATACTTTTGCTGGGTTAGAGTTGGCTACAGATTTACTTCGCCGCCGAAAAACACATAATAAGCAAATTTTTATGATTACAGATGGAAAGCCAACCTGTTTGAAAGAAAATGGAAAGTACTACAAAAACAGCATGGGCCTAGACAGAAAGGTGATTAACAAAACCTTAAATATGGCTGCACAGTGTAAGCGATTGAAAATTCCAATCACCACGTTTATGATTGCAAAGGACCCATACCTCCAACAATTCGTTCGCCAGTTTACCGAAATTAATGGCGGAAGAGCTTTTTACAGCTCCCTAAACGGATTAGGTGAATACATTTTTGAAGATTACATTAAGAATAGGAGAAAGACTGTAAAATAGTCAGAATTTCCCCATCTCTGGTACTGAGATAAGGGATCAAAATAATTAAACATGGCTAAACGCACAAATACTTATAAGTTAACATTAGAAGAAATATCTTTAGCAAAAGAAGATGATGGTATAAACGATCCGTTAACGCTAGAGTTCGATAACTACGATAATATTTTTAACATTATCAACGCAGTAAAAGGCAAAGGTATTTTTGAAGATGAAAATCAAGCTGTTGAGTTTGCCATTGGTTTAAAAATGTTTACCGAGGTGATGCTCAAAAATAGAGAGAACGAAATTTTCAAAGAATTGCAGCCTGCTATTGGCGAATTCATGAAGAAGCTGAAAAGCAAGTAAGTTAAAGTAAAAGTTTTAGGTTTAAATTAGGAAACTGGCAACACATAACCTATAACTCATAAAAAAGATATATGCAAAACACAACATTAGGCCAGTTAAAGGCAACAAATTATAAATCTCGGAGTGTAAAAGAAGAACTTAGAGAGAACTTAATTAAGGTACTTAGAGATAAGAAAACGGAATTCGAAGGGATTATTGGTTACGATGAAACGGTGATTCCGGAGTTGCAAACTGCAATTCTTTCCCGTCATAACATTTTACTTCTGGGTTTACGCGGACAGGCTAAAACACGTATTGCCCGTTTAATGGTAAACTTATTAGATGAATATGTTCCGTACGTTGCTGGGAGCGAAATTTTCGATGACCCATTGAACCCTATTTCATGGTATGCAAAAAACGAAATTGCTACTCAAGGTGATGAAACCGAGATCGCCTGGTTACACCGCAGCGAGCGTTATACCGAAAAGTTGGCTACGCCTGATGTTACCGTTGCCGATTTAATTGGTGATGTCGATCCGATTAAAGCCGCTACTTTAAAACTGACTTACAACGATGAGCGTGTTATTCACTTTGGGTTAATTCCAAGAGCGCACCGCAGTATTTTCGTTATTAACGAATTGCCCGATCTGCAAGCTCGTATCCAGGTGGCTCTGTTTAACATGCTCCAGGAAAAAGATATACAAATTCGTGGTTTTAAACTCCGTTTGCCTTTGGATATCCAATTTGTGTTTACGGCAAATCCAGAAGATTACACCAATCGCGGAAGCATTGTTACTCCGTTGAAAGATAGAATTGAAAGTCAGATTTTAACCCACTATCCGAAAAGCATCGAAATTTCCCGTAAAATTACTTTTCAAGAAGCCAAGCTCACCAGCGAGCAACGGGCTAATATTGAAGCGGATGGGTTAGTTAAAGATTTAGTGGAGCAAATTGCTTTCGAGGCAAGAAAAAGCGAATACATTGATCAGAAATCGGGGGTATCGGCAAGACTAACCATTTCAGCTTATGAGAATTTAATTAGCACAGCCGAAAGACGGATGTTAATTTCGGGTGAGAAAAACACTTTTGTTCGTTTATCTGATTTGGCGGGGATAATCCCTGCTATTACCGGTAAAATAGAGTTGGTTTACGAAGGTGAATTGGAAGGGCCTGCACATGTGGCAACAACTTTAATCGGCAAAGCTGTCAAAACTTTATTTGCCCGCTATTTCCCAGATCCTGAAAAGGCAAAGAAAACCAAAACGGCTAATCCATATAGTGAAATTACCGAATGGTTTACTGAAGGAAATAATATCGATGTTACCGATACATTGACCAATGCGCAATACAAAAAGGCATTGATGCTGGTTCCAAGTTTATATGATACGGTAAAGAAATTTCATCCTAAATTAAGTGAAAACCAAACCCTTCTTTTGATGGAATTTGTGTTGCACGGCCTCGCAGAATATTCTCAATTGAGCAAAAATTATTTGAACGGAGGTTTTGGATTCTCAGATATGTTTGGCAGTTTATTTAATGCCGAGTTTAACGAGGAAGAAGATGAAGACGATTTTAGGTAGTAATTAATGAAAAATTTAATAACTTCTAGAATAAACTAAATGGAATTTAACGGATATCTTTTATCGCTGAGGCTAAATCGGCAAAATCTTCCAGAAAGATATCCGTTTAATATTCCTTGTTTAAAATCTTTCGAAGAATTGGTTTTTCATCCAAAAGTAACGTTTCTAACTGGCGAAAATGGAGTTGGCAAATCGACATTAACCGAGGCAATTGCCATTAATCTTGGTTTCAATGCTGAAGGAGGAAGTAAGAATTTCAATTTTAAAAGTACTGAAAGCCATTCCGATTTACACAACTATTTAACAATAGCCAAAAGTTTTAAGAAACCAAAAGATGGTTTTTTCTTAAGGGGCGAAAGTTTTTACAATGTTGCCAGCGAGATTGACAAACTTGATGAAGAAGGTGGAGAACCAAAAATCATTGACTCTTATGGCGGACTTTCGTTGCATAAGCAATCTCATGGGCAGTCATTTTGGTCACTATTTATGAATAGATTTAACGGAAATGGTATCTATATTCTGGATGAGCCCGAATCGGCACTTTCTGCAACTAAACAAATTGCAATGTTATCCAAAATTAACAGCTTGGTGAATCAAAATGCACAGTTTATTATTACCACACATTCTCCAATATTGCTGGCATACCCAAATGCATCAATTTATGAAATGGCTGACGAAGATATTATGAGGGTGAGCTATGAGGAAACTGAAGTTTATCGGGTTTACAAATCCTTTCTCGATAACCCTGACAGAATTCTAAGTAGTTTATTGACTGCAAATACTTAATTTAGCAGGTTAATAAAGTACCCAAATTTTTAATTTAAATTGAACAACCCGAGTATGGGAAGACTTCCTTTCATTATCGTTGCCTGTATATTTATTATTGCATTCGATATTTATTGCTACAAAGCAATTGTTTCTGTTTTTAAAAACTGGAAACCACGCACCAAAAAGGTTTTTGGAATTTTATATTGGTCTTATAGTATTCTTTTAATTGTTGGCGTTTTCGCAGGAATTTATTTAAACCTGTTTCTTACTTTAAGAGCTATCATCTTAGTGGCTTTCTTTCTCACAGTAGCCTGCAAATTTGCAATGTTGCCATTTTTAGTGTTCGATGATTTACGTAGGTTATTCATTAAGATTTTCAGAAAAAAACCTACTGCAGAAGACCAGCCAATAAGCCAAGCAGAACCGATTTCACGTTCAGAGTTTCTAGTTAAAGCTGGTTTAGTAGCAGCAGCAGTTCCTTTAACTTCTTTAAGCTGGGGCATTATCTCGGGTGCTTACGATTACCAGGTAAGAAAGGTAAATCTAATTCTACCTAATCTTCCAAAAGCTTTCGATGGAATTACAATGGCCCAAATTTCCGATATCCATTCCGGTAGTTTTTATAACAAAACCGCAGTTAAAGGTGGTGTAGAAATGCTAATGGGCGAAAAACCTGACTTTGTTTTCTTTACCGGTGATTTGGTTAATAACCTCACCAATGAAGTTAAAGATTATCAAGATATTTTCGCAAAGGTGAAAGCGCCATTGGGCGTATATTCTTCTTTGGGGAACCATGATTATGGCGACTACTATTTTGGCAAAATATCATCTCCTGCAAAGGTTAAAAACCTGAAGGATATGGTTGATGTACATAAAATAATGGGTTACGAGTTGTTGATGAACGAACACCGCAGATTAAAAGTTGATGGTGAAGAAATTGGTATTTTAGGTATAGAAAACTGGGGAATGGGCCGTTTTCCAAAATATGGTAAAATGGAACTGGCTGTTCAAAATACCGACGACTTGCCAGTGAAATTATTGCTCAGTCACGACCCTTCGCATTGGCGGGGTGAAGTGCTACAAAAATACCCGCAAATTGATGCAATGTTCAGTGGCCACACCCATGGAATGCAGTTTGGCGTTCGCTTAAAAGAATACCAATGGAGTCCGGTGCAATACATATATAAAGAATGGGCCGGATTGTATCAGGAGCAAAAGCAACAGCTTTACGTTAACGTAGGTTATGGATTTTTAGGCTATCCGGGAAGAGTTGGAATTCTGCCAGAAATAACGGTATTTACATTGAAAAGGGCTTAAGCAAATTAATAAGGTTGAATGAGCGAATATTTCCAGCATACAGCCTCTAATTCCCTCATTCAAACATTCTCTCATTCAATCATTTATTATCCCGCATTAAAACGATAACCTACACCGCGAACGGTTTGCAACAATTGCGGATTATCTGGATTTAATTCAATCTTTTTACGCAGGCGAACAATGTGCATATCCAATGTACGGGTGTTAACATCCGAATTGTAGCCCCAAACCACCAACATCAACTCATCGCGATTAATTACTTTTCCAGGATTGCGCAAGAAATAAAGCAAAATTCGGTTTTCTAAAATGGTAAGCTCAATTTTCTTTCCGTCTCTAAATAAAGTATGAATATTCGGATGATGCTCCATATTACCAAAACGGTGAATTTCAGCGGTATCTTTATTTACGATGAATTTTACTTTACTTTCCAGCATCGCAACCAAAACATCCATATTAAATGGCTTGGTAATATAATCTGATGCGCCAAAGTTATAAGCATCAATTTTATCAACATCCTGTGCCTTGGCCGTCATCATAATGATCAGGTTTTCGAAACCTTGTTTGCGAACACTTTCACAAACTTCGGCACCTTGCTTTCCTGGCATCATCCAGTCCAATAAAACAATATCTGGTTGGTCAGCTATAATCATCCGCTCACCCGATTCGCCATCATTGGCTTCTAAAACATTATAGCCTTCAGTTTTTAAACGATGTGCGACTAAAAAGCGAAGATTTTCATCATCCTCAACAATTAATATTTTTACTTCTTTAGACATTTTTGTGTGTTTATATGTTGTAAAGTTCAAAGGTTGAAATGTTAACCGTGGCAAACAAAACATTCAGACTTTATAGTATTTTAATTTTCAATGCATTAAGTTCAAATAGCCTCAATCGCCTTTCTAGTTTTAACTTTCTACTTTGAACTATTATAAGGCAGCACAATTTTAAACTCTGTGCCATTGCCCACTTTGCTCTTAACTGAGATTTCTCCCTGCATAAAGTTAACCAGTTCTTTACAAAATGCCAAACCTAAGCCTACACTTCCCATTTGGTTGTATTCATTCTGTATCCTGAAAAACTTTTTAAATATATTGTTTAATTCAGATGCCGGAATACCAATTCCTTTATCGGCAAACCTAAAAACCAAAACACCCTTAATTAGCTTTGCACTAATATGAAGTATCTTGTGAGCAGGTTTAGAATATTTATAAGCGTTTTCTGCTAAATTATCGAAAAGGCTTCCTAATAACACCGGGTCAGTAATAAAGGTTTTAAACCCTACAACTTCATAAGTAATTTTAAAATCAGGATGTTTTAACGTGTGCGATTCAATTGTACTTTCGATGAAATCTTCAATATTTACCTGTTCCTGGTTAAGCTTTATGGCTTTGTTTTCAATTTGAGTAAAAGCCAGTAGCTTGTTCATTAAGCCATTGAGTTTATCCGCTTCTTCATCTAAAATTTTACCATAGAGTTGTTGCTCTTTTTGACTTAATGCAGTTGCACTTTTAATGTTATTGCCCGCAATTTTAATTACACTAACCGGCGTTTTAAACTCATGGGTAAGGTTGTTTACAAAATCATATTGAAGCTTAAACATTTTACTGTTGATGTTGAGATTACGATAGATTAGAAAAGCTACCAACAATAATACGCCATACACCAAAAGCAATACTAAAGCAATCGGCATAAAGTAAATAAATATCTCTTTTTTGATATATGATTTTGACGAGGTGAAATATAATTTGAAATCAGAAAATGCACCCGGCAAAGCAATTTCAGTAGTCATATTCTCATCAGAAGTATCAATTGGGTCATAGGTTAAAGGCTCAACTTCAATTTTTTGATACAACAATGGTCTTGTATTAATTACCTTGATCTTATTTGGGTCAAGTTGAAATACCAACATATCCTGCTGATAAACCGGCAAAGGGTTCAGCTTACGACGCATCATATCCTTGTAGATTTTTAAATCTTCGCGTCGGGGAATGTTTAGGTAAGTGATTTTATTTGATTTTACTACAGAAAAATTGGTGAAAAGTTCTTCCTGGGTGGGTACAGCTGCAGTATCTAATAGGTCTACAAAGGTTACCAGTTTGTAAGCCATTGCATTAAAATCATCTCCAACTTTAAAAGATCGTGTATCAAATTCAGAAAACAGCTTTACCGAATCTGGTGCTACGGTTTTACCAAATTGGTAGATGGATTTCGGTCCGATAGACAAATTTCCGACGTTCATGCCGTCTTTCACAGCGACGTTTTTTACCTCGGTATCATAAAAAGTAACTTTCGAAATAAATGGATATTTAATCGTTACGGTATCTACAAATTTTGCCGCAGTTGCAGAATCCAAAAAGCCATTATAATAAGATATTTCAGGCATCTTGTTCTGAAAAAAATCGTTGTAAGCTTTAATGCTTTGCTCTAAAACGTTTACTTTTTCTGATACAAATTCGTTTTCAATAGACTTTTTACTGAAATTAAAAGCCAAAAATAATGATAGAATAAATAGAATCGAGATGAGAACAATAAAGGTAACGCCAAGCGAGAAATTCTTGCGATAACCACTTTTTTTGTCGAGGGCCATAATTTATTTCTTGCTCAGATTTGTTTTTAAAAACTCTTCCAACGCTTTATACAATGCAGTTCTTCCTTGCTGGCGTAATACAGGGTTCGGCCCTTCTTCTTTCTCAATATAGGTAACTGGTACATTTCTCTTTTTCAACTCTTTGATGAACTGAACGCCTTCTGCTACATTTACCCGTGGATCTTTAGGGTTTTGCGCAATAAAAACAGGCGTTTTAAAACGATCGGCATGAAATACGGGTGATGCGAAACGCATATAATCTGTATCGGTTACCGGATTGCCAACAATTTCATAATACATTTGCAGGTTCGATTTTAAAAACGGAGGGATTGTTTTCAGATAACTAAATAAGTTAATTACTCCAGAATTTGATCCGCCGCAGTTGTAAAGATCGGGATTTTTATATAAACAGTTTAATGCAATATAACCGCCAAAACCATTCCCATAAATAGCCACTTTTTTAGGATTGGCGATTTGCTTTTCGATTAACCAGCGCACACCATCATTTACATCTTCCTGTATCTTATCGCTCCACTGTTTAAACCCAGCTGCATAAAATGATTTTCCATAACCTGTTGATCCTCTGTAGTTTACCTGCAAAACAGCATAACCCCGACTGGACAAAAACTGTACTTCAGCGTTATAACCCCAACTATTTCTTCCCCCCGGCCCATTATGCGGCAATACCACAACAGGCAAATTTGTTGCTTTTTTGTTTTTCGGTAGCGTGAGGTACCCATTAATGGTTAAGCTATCGCGACTTTTGAAACTAATCGGCTTCATATCGCACATCATCTCTTCTTTAATTGAAGAATTAATATCAGTAAGTTTTTTTAATTTATTATCACTTGCCGTATATAAGTAGTACGAACCTGGGCTTTTATCGGTAAAAGTTCTAATCACAAAAACTTTTTCCTGCTTGTCCTTATCCATTATCCGCCATTCGGAGCCTGGCAAATTTAAATCAATTTTACTGTAGGTATCTCTGGAATCGCTATCCAGATAGTATTTTTGCTTTTTCCAAGTTTCGCAGGTTACAAACAGCATCTTCTTTTGTGCCCGTGAATATCTCGCATCCACTACATTCAAAGTGTCGTTTGCAAACAGCACTTTCTTTTCTTTACCTGTTTTCAAATCGAGAGAAACTAGCGCATTTTTATCCCTGTTCACATTCGATATCGCATAAAGCACATTTGGCTCTTGCTCAGAAAATGCAACAGGTCGGAAAGTGGTTTCAAAATTATTGCTGAAAACCGGCTGAAACGACTGATTTTCATTTTCGCGATATAAAAGTGTTTCGTTTACACCATCACTGGCGATAGCAATTTTTAAAACACCCTTGTTATCCGTCATCCATTCGGTAATATTCCCTGGATTTTTAGCCGCAATATCCATTTGACCATTTCTCACATTTAAACGATAAACATCAAACACTGTAGAATCTCTTTTATTGGATGCAACAATGATATATTTATCGTCAATAAGCTGATCTTCGATAACCTTTAAACGTGTTTTTTCATTTGCACTAAGTTGTACCTGCTTGCTTCCATCTTTGTTAATTACAAAAATATCCGAACGTCGGTCTTTAGATTCATCTTCAGTGTAATAGATCAATTCATTATTGCTTGTCCAGAAATGAAAACTGATTGTTTTTTCGGTTAAATGCGTCAGCTGAACACTATTTCCTGTAGCTAAATCTTCAACAAAAAGATCGAGTTTCTTATCCTGAAGTTTCAAGTACGATAAGCTTTTACCATCCGGAGAGATGTGATAATAAGCTTTATCGAACGTTTTAAAGAAATCATCTACAGGTATAGTCTCCCCCTTTTGCGGATTCTTACATCCCCAAACTGAAGCTACTAAAACAAATAGAATAATTCTTTTTAACATAAATTAATTTCTCACGGGATGACAAAAATAAGGAACCCTGTTAGTTTACTATGCTTTACACCAACAATGTTACTTATCAAAATGAGATGCCAACGGGCTCAATTTAGTATTTAAAAAATAGAGAGAAAATAAATTGCAGGTAACATTATTATTGGAATTAATCGGTCTTTGCCTTAGCTTTCAACTAAATCCATTTAGTTGATGTTTACCAATCGGGTTTTTAGCTTTCAGCCTTTTTAATTACTTTTAAACCTTATAATTGGCATAATGAATAGACTAATCGTATTTGTATTTTTCTTGTTAACATTAGGTGCTAATGCGCAAGTTTTACGTCTAAACCCACCTCTTGCAACCGATAATACGTCGTTAATTATTCAGTATTATCGTGACGGAGAATATGAAAAAGCTGTCGTTTTATTAGAGAAAGTTTTTGCCAGTGCTAACAATGAAGGCTATTTTGATATCTATTTCAATTCTCTTTTAAAATTAAAACGTTACGATGTTGCCGAAAAAACGGTAAAGAAGCTCATGCGGCAAAGCCCAGAAAATGAAGCTTATCCTGTTGCATTAGGCAAGCTCTATCAAGAAAAGGGCGATATCCAGGCAGCCAATAAAATTTTCAATGAGGTAATCAGTAAACTACCAAAAGATGAGTTTAAAATCCGTAGTCTGGCCAATAGCTTTTATAGATTTGAAAATTATGATTTCGCTGTTCAAACTTTTAAACAAGGCAGGAAAATATTAGGCAATGATGAGTTTTTTGTTTATGAGCTTTTAAACATTTACCGTTTTAAAAAGGATAAACCCATGCTAATGCAGGAATATTTAGATGCACTAGCCACACTCCCACAGTTACTGCCACAAGCGCAAGCCATCTTGCCTGTAATTTTTGATGACAAGGCCGATTATCAAACCTTTCAAATAGGCATTTTGAAAAAGATTCAAAAATTTCCGGATGCAGAGGTTTATATCCAGTTATTAACCTGGAATTACATTCAACAGCAAGAATTTGACATGGCGTTGCGCCAGTTGATTGCTTTTGATAAACGCACTAAAGCCGATGGCGGTACTTTATTTAATGCTATATATACTTTCGTTGATAATAGCGCTTACGAAACTGCTATCAAAGCTTATGAGTACCTACTCACTAAAGGTAAAGATAATCCATACTATTTACCATCCAAAATTGAACTATTAAATACCAAATACAATATCCAAACTACTGGCAAACCAATTTTAGCAGACCTTAATTTATTAGCCAAAGATTATCAAACTCTGCTGGATGAAAATGGAAAAAATAAAAACACTTTATTCGCGATTAAGAAATTAGCCAATCTGCATGCATATTATTTATATCAGGCTGAGAAGGCCGAAAAAGGTTTGGAAGAAGCTTTACAAATGCCAGGATTAAGTAGCCAGGATCTTGGTCAGTTGAAACTGGATTTGGGTGATGTTTACATTCTTACCAACCAACCTTGGGAGGCCTTTTTGGTATATGAGCAAGTGAGCAAACAGTTTGAAGGGCAATCTATAGGTAATGAAGCTCGTTTTCGAAGCGCAAAGCTTTCCTTTTATCAGGGTAATTTTGAATATAGTAATGGCCAATGCCAGGTATTAAAGGCTGCGACTTCACAATTAATAGCTAACGATGCTTTGAATTTAAGTCTTTTAATTTCTGATAATATTCAAACCCCTACAGATAGTAATGCTTTGAAAATGTACGCTGATGCCGAAATGTTGATTTTTAGAAATTTACCAGCAAAAGCAATCAATAAGCTAGATAGTATAGCCATTGCTTATCCGCAGAATGGCCTTGCTGATGCAGTAATGATGACCAAGGCAAAAATCCTTATTAAGTCAAACGAATTCCAAAAAGCTGCAGATATCCTAAAAAAATTAAGCGAAGATTTTAAAGATGGCATCTGGACTGATGATGCGCTGTTTAAACTTGGCGATTTGTACGAGAAAAAACTGAACGACATTGTACAGGCTAAACTTTACTTCCAAAAACTGATTACTGATTACCCCGGCAGTATGTTCAGTGCAGAAGCACGCAAAAGGTTTAGAAACTTACGGGGAGATGGGGTTTAATGCAGCATTAGTTCGAAAAAATAATCAACAAAAACTGTAAATTAGCTTCTGTTTAATGCTCTACCATGATAGAAACCGATCGGCTTATTTTAAAACCATTGCTTCATGATCAACTACTAAAATATATTCGGGCTGATCATTCTCTGGAAAAAGAATTCGGACTTTTACCTACCAAAAAAAATATTTCGAAATCGTTACATGATGCACTTCAGAAAACTATTCTGCCCAATGTTTTTGATAAAGATAAAGAATATCTCTATCACACCTTGTGGGTAGTTATCTCTAAACCAGACCAAAAAATGGTTGGCGATATTTGCTTTGTTGGTGAACCCGACGCTGATGGAGAAATTGAAATTGGTTACGGTACTTATGAAGAGTTTAGGGGCAAAGGCTTTATGACCGAGGCAGTCGGTAGAATAACTGAATGGGCAAAAGAACAACCAAAGGTTAAATCAATTTATGCCGCTACTGAAAAAAATAATGTAGCATCATATTCCATTCTGGAAAAAAACCATTTTGTAAATATTGGTGAAGTAGATGATATGTTAAGTTGGAAAATCGAATTAAAATGATTGTTAAACAGCAATCTCAAAAAGGCTCAAACTGATACCCTCATAGTGTTTCGGCAAACCTTCCGATTTTTGGAGTGTAACTACGCCAACATAATCAAAACCGCAGCCAGTATAATAGGCTAAAAGTTTTTCATTATCAGCCCAAGTATCCATACGAATATATTTTATATCGTTTTTGGTTGCATAACCTTTAGCCCATTTGATAATTTCTTTTACGAATGAATAACCGCGATAAGCAGGGTGCGTAACGATACGATGAATGTAAACTGAATCATGGTCGCGATCGCCCCAAATGAGTTGATCATTAAAGGTTACTGCAAATACACAAGCTACTTCGCCATCAACTAAAATTTTATATTGGCGGTTATCTGTAATTTCCGTTTCTACTAATTCCCTGCTAAAGCCTTGCCAGTGCTTGTTAAATACTTTCTTTTGATGAGCAATGGCCATATCGTAGAAATTAAAAATGGTATCTATATCTAAAAGCTGGCTGTTTTTTACCTCGATTTGCATGGCGTAAATGTAAAATTTGATTTTTGGCTTGCAGTAATTTGATAAATATTTCTTTGTGATTTGTTTCTAAATTCACCATGACAGCAAAAAGCAGGGGTCGTTTTCCTATAGAATGCGACCCCTGCTTATCTTATCATAATTTCGTTAGACTTCTGTTAACCTCATTCTTTGCTGCTTATTTCTGTCGGAAAAATATTTGAATTGGTGATCCTGAAAAATCAAAATTCTCTCTTAATTTATTCTCAATGAAACGTTTATATGGATCTTTAATATACTGAGGCAAATTACAGAAGAACGCAAACATTGGCGAAGTACCGTTAATCTGCGTAATGTATTTTATTTTAATGTGTTTACCCTTCAATGCCGGAGGTGGAAACTTTTCGATCAACGGCAACATTACATCATTTAATTTCGATGTAGGAATTTTCTTGCCCCGGTTTTTGTAAACCTCTAAAGCAGCTTCAATGGCCTTGAAAATACGTTGCTTATTTAATACTGAAGTAAATACGATAGGCACATCGGTAAACGGACGAATACGCTCGTGAATTTGCTCCTCGAAAGCTTTCATTGTTTGCGTATTTTTCTCAATCAAATCCCATTTGTTGATTAAGATTACGATACCTTTCTTATTTTTTTCAGCAAGGTGGAAAATATTAATATCCTGACTTTCGATACCTTCTACAGCATCGATCATCAATACCACCACATCAGCCTCTTCCAAAGCCTTGATGGTACGCATTACCGAGTAAAATTCTAAGTTTTCTTTAACCTTAGTTTTTTTACGCAATCCGGCAGTATCGATCAGCATAAATTCATGCCCAAATTGGTTATAATGAATTTTGATCGAATCGCGGGTGGTACCAGCATTTGCAGTTACAATATTGCGTTCTTTCCCAATTAAAGCATTAACCAAAGATGATTTACCTACATTTGGGCGACCAGCAATGGTGATTTTTGGAAGTTGATTTTCTTCTTCAGGGATATCTTCGAAATTTTTAACGATCTCATCTAACAACTCACCCGTACCAGAACCAGTCATTGACGATAGTGGATACACTTCGCCCAAACCAAAGCCATAAAAAGTATGGATTTCATTGTACAGTGCAGTATTATCTACTTTGTTTGCGCAAACAAAAACAGGTTTCTTACTTCTGCGTAAAACCTGGGCAATATCATCATCCAAATCGGTAATGCCTGTCGTTACATCAACCATGAATACTAAAACGCTTGCTTCTTCAATAGCAATCATTACCTGTTCGCGGATAGCCGCTTCGTAAACATCTTCAGAATTAGCTACGTAACCACCAGTATCAATTACGGTAAATTGCTTGTCCGTCCACTCGCCAACGCCGTAATGTCTGTCGCGGGTTACGCCGCTCATATCATCTACAATTGCCTTGCGACTTTCAGTTAATCTATTAAAAAGGGTGCTTTTGCCTACGTTTGGCCTGCCTACGATGGCGATAATATTACTCATTTTGTATTTATGATTGTAAATTTACGATTGTAGATTTTCTATCACAAACGTAAAAATTGTTAAGTCTATATCAATTAGCCATTGATTATCAACTCCTAACCGATTTATTTCGGGCTGCAAAGGTACGGTTAATTATCGTAACCAAAGCTCTTTAGGTAATTCTTTTTGCTTCTCCAATCAGGAATTACTTTTACAAACAACTCTAAAAACACTTTCGAATCCAAAAATTTCTCGACTTCCAAACGGGCTTCTGTACCTACTTTTTTAAGCATGCTGCCACCAGTACCAATTAAAATATTTTTTTGCGAGTCGCGTTCTACCACAATTTCAGCCATAATCCGAACCATGCTACCTTTACCGTTTTTAAGTTCTTCTTCCCTGAAACTCTTTACAATTACCTCGGTACTGTAAGGAATTTCTTTTTGATAGTTCAAGAAAATCTTTTCGCGGATGATCTCCGAAACGAAGAAACGCTCCGAGCGGTCGGTCAATTCTTCCTTATCATAATAAGCCGGATGCTCAGGCAACAATTGCAGAACATGATCTAAAATTCCATCTACATTGTGGTTATGCAAGGCCGAAATGGCATAAATAGAAATGGGATTTAGCTTTTCTTGCCAATAAGCAATCTTTTCATCAACCTGTTCTTGCAATGCTTTGTCGATTTTATTAATCAACACAATCGTAGGAATATCGCGGTTTAGTATTTTCTCTAAAACATCATCTTCATCATGCGTTTCGTTGATATCTGTAACGAATAAAAGTACATCGGCATCGGTCAAAGATCCGTTAACAAAGCTCATCATACTCTCTTGCAAAGAGTATTTTGGCTTAATAATACCCGGAGTATCAGAAAAAACGATCTGATAATCTTCCTCATTTACGATACCTAAAATACGATGTCTTGTGGTTTGCGCTTTAGGAGTTATGATGCTAAGTCGCTCGCCAACAAGCACATTCATTAGGGTAGATTTGCCAACATTGGGTTTACCTATTATACTAACAAAACCTGCTTTATGCGCCATAGAAATATTTTTAAAAAAAAATTTGCAGCACAAAGAAACGAATTATATCTTTGCATTCCAATTCGGAAACAGAGTTAAGGATTTAATTCAAGTGAAAAAACGAGTTGTATATAATGCGGGGTGGAGCAGTTGGTAGCTCGTCGGGCTCATAACCCGAAGGTCGCACGTTCGAGTCGTGTCCCCGCTACCAAGTAGTCTGAAGTCGTAAGTACCAAGTCCGAAGTCTTATTGACTCAAGACTGAGAACTAAAGACTCAAGACTGATTTAATGGCCCGTTCGTCTAGGGGTGAGGACGCCAGATTTTCATTCTGGAAACAGGGGTTCGATTCCCCTACGGGCTACGAAACCGCTTAATTAGATGGCGGTTTTTTTATCAGTTTCAACACTGCAAAATTGAGGTTGGTAATACCGTAAAAATACAATGTAATGCGGGGTGGAGCAGTTGGTAGCTCGTCGGGCTCATAACCCGAAGGTCGCACGTTCGAGTCGTGTCCCCGCTACTAAGTAGTCTGAAGTCGTCAGTACCAGGTCCAAAGTCTTATTGACTCAAGACTGAGAACTAAAGACTCAAGACTGATTTTAATGGCCCGTTCGTCTAGGGGTGAGGACGCCAGATTTTCATTCTGGAAACAGGGGTTCGATTCCCCTACGGGCTACATAAACTCTCGTCATGGGAACAACATGGGGATTATTCCATAAAAATCAACAAAAAAGCCTTCAAAACCTGAAGGTTTTTTTGTTATTTTTTTTTTAGTGCAGTCTTTTTAAATGAAATTTAAACACGTATATTTGATTTACTCATCACACGTGTTATGAATACTAAACTCACATTAACGATAGAGGATACAGTAATTGATTCGGCTAAAAAATATGCCCGCCAAAAAGGAAAAAGTTTATCTGATATCGTAGAAAATTACCTGAAATCTATCAGTGTTTCAGAGGAATCTGTGCAGACATTATCGCCAAGGGTGGCCAAATTAATGGGATCAGTAAAACTTCCTGAGGATTTCGATTACAAAAAGGAGTTAGCCAAGGTTTTGAACGAGAAACACGGGTAAGCATGAAACAGGTTTTCATGGATACCAACATAGTTATTGATTTTCTGGCAAACCGGCAGCCTTTTGCAATGGATGCTGCAAAACTTTTTGATCTAGCTGTAAATGGTAAAGTACGGATTTTTATAGCCGCTGTCTCTTACAATAACATATATTACCTTCTTCGTCAGTCTATGTCCGGAAATGCTACTTTGAGATTGCTGGAGGAACTGGCTGATATGACGGAAATAACAGACGTAACAGCTGCTGCTATTCGTCAGTCGCTTAAAACAGATTTTAAAGATTATGAAGATGCCATTCAATACCATAGTGCCCTAAGCATCCCCGATTTAGATTTTATTGTCACTCGAAATACCAAAGATTTTAAAAAGAGCAAACTTGCCGTTCTCACACCGACTGAAGCATTGGCTAGCTTTAGTGGTACATAGCGAATTTGTCTCATAGGCTGTCAATAGATCACCTCCCATGTTCGCCAAAAGTATCAAATGGTCCTGAAAGGTGCTCGACAACTGTAACGCTTGGGCTACAGAAAGCGATTTGTTTATTCAAATCGCTTTTTTCATTTAAGACTCTATTCTTCCTGACCTTTAAACCTTAGGATGCGCCCGATTACCAACAGACTTATCGTAACCTTTTGAGTTATCCTTAAAATAAAATCCGTAACTGATAATCAGCACTACGATGGCGATGCCTAATACTAACAAGGTAGCGCTGCTTTTTATTATTGTTTGCAGGCTCACCACTTCGATATTCCAAATTCTTAAACCCAATATGCCTACAAAGGCGATAACAAGAATAACAATAAAAATTCCAATAATCTTTTTCATAACTGTTTCTTTAAAACTTATTTAGCCATTCTGTTTTCTTTTGATCAAACTCCTGTTGCGTAATAATACCCTCATCTAAAAGAAGTTTCAGCTGTTGGAGTTTGGAAACCGGGTCGGAAGCAGAATTGTCACTCTGTTCGTTTCGTATGGTATCGAAAGTTTTTCCAATCTCCATACCTACCCCAAACTGTAAACCCGCTCCGGCCAAACCGCCTTCATTTCGGGCAGCATCTCTTAAGGCTCTTAACTTTTCAAGCTCTACATAAGTTAAACCACCTTCTCCAGCAGCCATAGCATCGGCAGTAATATCTGCAATCTTGCCAATTCGTTCTTTTGTGGCCTCGTCAAAAACTGTCCCGTTAAGTTTAAAATCCGTTAAAACGAAACCCAGGTTACTCACCTCATTATTAATCTGATCTTTTATATTTTGCGAAAGCAGTGGCAGTTGCGAATCAATGTTTTGATAAGACACGCCACCTTGTGCGAGCGAAGAGGCAATACCTTGCGGAAAACGACTTTGGAGCATTTGCCTTGCATCAAGAACAGTGTATTGATCTGACGAGCCAATTACATTACTGAATAAATGTTTTGCATCTGCTATTTTGAACGAAAACGAACCGTTAGCTCCAAGCTCAACTGGAATCTTATAAACGGGATCAATGTACTTAATCGCTTGAACGGTACCCCATCCCTGGTTTACATTTTCTGATGTACGGTAGAAATAAATTTTCAGTTTGTGTTCACTTTCAAAAGCAGTACGCAATTTCAATAGCGTGGTGATGAAAGGATGGTTATCAGTTTCCAGATCATAAATGCCCTCTGCTGTAATTTCATCGGTTAGCTTCCCTTCGTAAACCAACAAGGCACCCTGCCCTGGCCCAACAATTAGTTTACTGGCATTTTTAAGTTCATCGTTACCAGATGGAAACTTGTACACTAAAATCTCTGGGTTTTGATTATCCCACTCTATTACCTGAGATAGCTGGTTTTTGAAAAAGTTTATTATTCCCATGGTTTACCTTAATTTAAATTCTTTAATTAATTTTCCATCCATCCCAATAGTGAGGAGGAAATTACCTGCTCTGACCACAAATCCATCTTTGTACCGAATGCCATCATGGAAATTTTCATGAGTTGGAACTGGGTAGCTAAAGATTAACTTACCGTTTTTTGCATCAATGCATTGAATATTAGTTGGTGATTTATCTGCCGGAGTTTTATCGGTAGCGATAACTACATAGTCGTTATCACTAAATAGAATTTTAGGATCAAAATACACCCTGCCTGGGGTGAGATCGGTGTAAGAACGGAGGACATCCCAAAGAAAATAGTTGAGTATTTTTTTACCTCTATAATTCATCCAGCTTAAATGCACATAATAATCAGGTCCGCCCTCATTATCTTTCATGGTATATTTAAACAACTGTATTTTCTCTTCAGGGTAATCATCACTATGCAACGAAAACCTATATTGTGTTTTTAGCTTTTCATTTATTTCTTTTTTCTCAAAAGCAGGTTGGCTGGCGCTCATTTCATCTTTGGTGTAAATTTTATCAATCAATGGGAAAAAGAAAACATTTATACCCTCGTTAGTCATTAAGTTAAAGGCTTCTCCGTTGCTATCGTATGCAAACTCTGCATTTGCAATACCACTCGCCAGCGCCGTATGATTTTTAAATAAGCTTTGCGTTACATCAATTGGTGAATAATTTTCTTTATCGATTTTATAGATGGTTGTTTTATTGGCGATGGCATATAAATCGCCGTTGCTAAATTGTTTTAATTTAAAATCGTTACTATTCGAAATATTAAAAGTCCCTATTTTTTGTGTCTTAAGTTCTTTATCTGATATCAAATCGTAAAAACTAATATACGTACCTGTTTCATTTTCATTATCATTACCCGAATATCTGCGGGCGCCAAAAACAACAACAATGGGCTGTCCATTTTTATCAGTATAAGCCAACTGCTCTTGAGAATACCAATTAAATTCTGGCCGAACATATTCGTTAACATTTTTGCTTTTTTTGCCTACAAAAAGTAGTGGAACTATCAATGCAACAACGAAAAATGCAGCTACTACCGAGCCAATGATTAGACCGATTTTTTTACCTCCTCCTGTATTAAATAGAGGAGTATTGTAATTTATATTGTGGTTAATGTTGATGTCGTCATTATCCAAAAAATATTCGGTGTTGCAACTGCTGCAAATAAAATGATCAGCCTTGATTTCTGTTTTACCTATGCTGCCACAGTGCGGACATTTAATTGCTTTAATTTGTTTTGCCATTTATGGTAAAATATTTAATTCGTTCCACATCAATGTTCAATATTAAAGCCATCATCGGTATGTTTGTTTTTAAAATGTATATGCGTTTATATCTGTTTATTATTTGTGAGGTATGTATTGATATTCGTTTCTGATGTTCAGCTTAATGGCTTGCGATTTATTAGAAATGCACTTTCCGATATCAATTTCGTCTGAAAATAACTACATTAACAATCCATCAACTACCTGGTATGCGACGAATTAATATCATCAAGGCAACCCAAAATGATTATGAAATATTGATCAAAGTATGGGAAGGATCCGTAAGAGCAACACATCATTTTTTAAGCGAGAGGGATATTCTAACTTATAAGCAACTGATTTTATCCAAATATTTCGATCTAGTTGATCTATTTTGTTTCAAAGCGCATGATGTTATCTTGGGATTTTTAGGTTTATCAAACGATAATATTCAAATGCTATTTATTGATCCAAGTGCAAGAGGCAAAGGAATTGGTAAAGAATTGATGAAATTTGCCATCGAAGAGATGAAGGCAACAAAAGTGGATGTAAACGAGCAAAATGAACAAGCAGTAGGCTTTTACAAACATTTGGGCTTCGTTATAATGGAACGCTTTGAAAACGATGATGCGGGTAAACCGTACCCTATTTTAGCTATGGAGTTAGCAAAATAAAATAGTTTGATGAGGAAAATTTACATTTGTGTAAGTTTAGATAAATTTTTACCAAACGCCCTCGTGAACAACCAATTAAAAACAGTTAGCTTACTTAGCTTGTTGATTCTTCTTACTGGAAAACTTGCTAATGCTCAAGCGCCCAACATAAGTTTTGTTTCACCACAAATTTATTTTACCGGATCGCCGATATCTCCACTAATACCTGCTAATACTGGAGGAGCCATACCTGCAAACGTTTATCAACAGGTAATTACCTTTGCGGGAAGCGGAGGATCAACATCTTACAATGGCAACGGCACTGCATCTGGTTTTTATTTACCATCTGGTATAGGCGTAGATGCGCAAAGCAATATTTATGTTTGTGACTATGGTAGCGGATCTATCAGAAAGATAAGCCCCGCAGCACAAGTTACTTCAATAGGCAATGTCGGTACGCCAACCGGACTAACTGCCGATGCAGCTGGAAATGTTTATGTATCGAGTTTCGACAATAATAGCATTCACAAAATCACCCCCACTGGCACCAACTCCATTTTTGCAGGTGCATCGGGTAGTTTCAATAGCCCAGGCGGACTTAATTTTGATTATGCCGGAGATTTGTATCTAGCGGATCAAAAAAACAATAAGATCAAAAAAATATCCAGCACCGGATTTGTAACCACCATTGCAGGAACAGGAGCTACAGGAAACTTGGATGGCAATGCGGCAAACGCGACATTCAATAATCCAGATGGAGTTGCTGTTGATAGAGCAGGAAACGTTTATGTAGCCGATGCCGGAAACAATAAAATACGAAAAATAACTCCAGCAGGAATTGTTTCTAGTTTTGCAGGCAATGGCACAGCAGGAAGCAATGATGGACCAGGAATAAATGCAAGCCTAAATTATCCAACTGGAATTACGATTGATCCGCTTGATAATTTATATGTTGCAGATTATCGAAATAACAAAATAAGGAAGATCACACCTGCAGGCATTGTAAGCACTCTGGCAGGTAATGGAACGGTTGGCCGCATGGATGGAATTGGTACAAATAGTAGTTTTAATGGCCCCATTATGCTGGCATTTGATGTGATAGGAAATCTTTTTGTAACTGATTTCCAAAATAACTTAATTAGAAAGATAGCCTTAACTGGTTATACGATTGACAAAACCCTTCCGCCAGGACTAACTTTCGATGCTAAAACAGGGATTATTAGTGGTACACCTACCGCAACCTCGCCCCTTAATGATTATACGGTTACCGCTTATAACCTTTTTGGAAGCAGTAGTACCATAGTGAAAATTCAAGTTATTTCACCAAGTAGTATTGCATTTCCTGAGTTGTTAGCGAAAACTCCTTGCGATGCAGACTTTAATCCTGGCGCAACAAGCGGATTACCGATCACTTATTCCAGTAGCAATACACAAGTTGCAGAGATTGCTAATGGATTAATACATATTGTTGGCGAAGGAACAAGCGTTATTACTGCAACTAACGGAGTCGAATCGAAAGACCAAACACTAATTGTTTCTGGTTTCCAAACGCCTTTTGCGCTTATCCGAACAATTTCAAGCGTTGTTTGCGAAAATGCGCCCATCACTTTTAATGCGGCAACAGATAATATTGGAGATAACCCTAGCTACATTTGGATGGTTAATAACGAACAGGTTAATAACAGCAATCCTACATTTACCACAACCGAACTTAAAGATGGTGATGAAGTGACCCTCCAGATTATTAATAATGATTATTGTATTCCAGTTGCTTCTGGAAAATCAAACGCTATTAGGATGAGTATTTTACCAGCAGTTATACCAACGGTAAGTATTGAATCATCAGCTAATGAAGCGATATGTTTTGGAAAGCCGATTACTTTTACGGCAACCATCGAAAGAGAAGAAAATATTACCGCATATACCTGGTTTATTAATGGGCTGGACATTAAGCAAAACACCAAGACGATTGTATTGAGCAATCTGAATGATGGAGATGAAATAAGTTGTGTGGTAGCGAGCGAGGGGAATTGTATCACTAATCCAAATGCATATTCGAATGTGATTACCGTCCTTATTCGAAACGACTGTGAAATTGTTGCGCCAAATTCTTTTAGTCCGAATGGCGATGGCATTAATGATTACTGGCAAGTAACGAGCGTGGGTAATAGCGATTTGGTGAAGGTATTTAACAGAAACGGCAGTATCGTTTTTAGTTCCGGTGGATATAAAAATCCTTGGGATGGAACTTTTAACGGAAAGCAATTACCTGTTGGCGTTTACTATTACCAAATTATTGCTGAAGGAGGTGCTAAAAAATTATCGGGTAGTGTGCTTATTGTACGATAGCTAGAAAGAAAAATCCTCAAAAGTTTATAACTCGATTTAAAAACCATAAGCTTAATAGCGACGCAAAAGATAAAGTAAACCCTGGGGTCAATCTGAAAATCTGTGGCAAATTTTCTTTATTGTCGGGTCTCCCCATTTACTTAAGCGTTATTTCATTGAAATTTAGTCAGCCTCTTAGAACTTTGAATCTTATAGAATGTTGTTACTCATATTCATTTAATAAGAAGATATGGCAAAGGAAAAGAAGAAAAAAGACAGTAAGAAAAAAGGCGGAAAGAAAAAAGACAAAAAAGCAAAGAAAAAAGGCCAGAAGAAGAATAAGCTTGGCGTAAAAAATTCGTTGGTTAATAACATCAATGCCCGTAAAAAGAAGGGCAAATCCCGCTCAAAAAAGAAATCGAAGATTAGCAAGAAAGCTTATAAAAAAATGCAAAAAGGCTGGAAGAAAAAGTAAGCTAAAAGATTGTACCAAATGATTTTAATATAGCGCTGAAAAGGTGAAAATCTACTGTGATATCAAAAGGGTACTACTTTCCCAAAGGATAGCAGTATCCTTTAGGAAAGTTATTAACTTTATACCATGGCTTTTAACAGAGAAATTCACACCCTGGAAACTTGTAATACCAGTTTAAATGCAGTAAGAGATGCCCTTTATGTTTTAAACGGAAAATGGAAGTTGCCATTAATATTAACACTTCAGGATGGTCCGAAACGTTTTAATGAAATTCAAAAGTCGTTGGGTGATATTACCCCTAAAATTTTATCGAAAGAATTGAAGGAATTGGAACTGAACGAATTTGTACTGCGTAAAGTGTTCGCTACCACTCCTGTAACTGTTACTTACGAGCTCACTGAATACAGTGAATCTTTAGATAAAGTGATTGACGAACTTAGAAATTGGGGAATGCAACACCGGGAAAGATTAGTGGCAAGCAGAAAGACTGATGGTATTTTAGAAGAAGTTGAAGCTTAAATGAGCAGAATAAGTTTCATACTCGCCACCCCACTAAAACTTTCCTTTTTTTTCGAACTTATAAAAAGTTTAAATTTCCTATTTACATGATTATCTGTAATATCGGTTATCTTTGCCCAAAATAAAAGCGATGGCGGTATTACATAAAAAAGAAGAAAAAATTCAGGCAGTGCTGGGTAGGTTGCCTAAAAAATATACAGACGAGCAATTTGTAGAGATGTTTATCAGACTTTATTCGAAGGATTGGGGCAAAATTAAATCGGCTTACATTAAACAATCTCAGGATAAAGAACCTGGCCACATCATTAATATGCCAAAGCCAGAGGTTTATTTAAGACAAATTTTAGTTAACTACTTACAAAATGTAGATGCTCCTAAAGCTACAGAAACCAAAGAGGAAGTGAAAGTTGACGCTCCTGCCGTTGAGCGTGAAGCACCAGCTAAGAGAAAAGAAGTGGCAGCCGAAGAAACTATTGCTGAACCAAAAAAAGCTAAAGCACCTGTAAAAAAGAAAACAGAAGTTACTGATGAAGACGTTGCTGCAGCACCAAAGAAGGTTAAAGTACCAGCTAAGAAAAAAGAGGTTGCAGAAGAAACAGTTGCAGAAGTAAAAAAAACCAAAGCGCCAGCTAAGAAAAAAGTTGTGATTGAGGAAGAAATAGTGGCTACTGAAAAGAAACCTAAGGCGGCAGCAAAGAAGCCAGCAGCAAAAAAATAAAATATTTTCTGCTCAATATAATAAATCGGCTTTTTAGCTGTTTATATATTTGAGAGCGTTAATTTAGATGACGGGGATAGGTCGGTATGATTTATCCCCGTTCTTTTTAAACAGGATTTTTTTAGTCGTTCCGCTGAATTTTTTTCAGCTTCTTAATAGTATGAAAAATGCTAAAACACATTCTAATTGATGACTAAACACAAAAAAAGCCGTCCCGAATGGAACGACTTCAACAATTAAACTAACCTGCAAATTACTTATCAATCATTTTGTAATAACGAACATAATCTACTTCCATTTTTTGTGGCCAGATAGAAGCATCTACACCTTGAGCTCCTCCCCAATCGCCACCAACAGCAATGTTTAAAAGCAAATGGAATTTTTTATCGAAAGGCCAGGCCTTATATCCCGTACCTTCGTTAGCAAACTCGAAAACTTTAACATCATCAAAGTAGCCTCGAATGGCATAGGGCGTCCAGTCTACGCGGTATAAATGAAAGGCAGTGCTCACGCCATCAATTTTCTTAGTACTCGATTTTTGTGTGTTTATTTTAAAATAATAAGCTTCAGTATGCGTAGTAAAATGAACCATATCCTGGTCGTAACCTACATGCTCCATGATGTCAATTTCTCCTGATTTTGGCCAATCACCATAGAAGCGATCGGTGGGTAACATCCAGATGGCCGGCCATGTTCCTTTTCCAAAAGGCAGCTTCGCTTTTATTTCGAAACGCCCATATAAGGCATCCAGCTTATTTCTCGTTACCATTCTAGCTGACGAATAATCTCTTCCACCCATACTTTCTTTCTTCGCTGTGATAGTTAAAAGCCCGCCCGCCACATTGGCATTATTGGTAGTGTTGGTGTAAAACTGGAGTTCGTTATTGCCCCAGCCACTTCCACCGGTATCGTAATCCCAATTGCTTGTTAACGGTGCTCCGGTATTCGTAAATTCATCGGCCCAGGTTGGTGAAGTTTCAAACGTCCATCCTTTATCTACCGGTGGCCCGGCAGGTGTTGGCGGAACATATACCAAACCATCATCATCAGTGCCTTTAGAACATGAACTTAACCCAATTACAGCAAGAGCAAATGCAGCAAAAATTTGTTTCGTGAAATATTTTCTTGTCTTGATCATCATATCGATATATAAAGATCAGCTGGCCTTAAAATCCAACTGATCTAGCACAATTTTATTTGAATTCGAAGTCATCTATGTAAAAGAGCCCTGGGTTTGGATGCCCTTCTCCACCAAGCTGAACTACAATTTTATCGTAGAGCGTTTGCCCGCTGATACCTGAAAAATCGAACTCTAGTTGCGTCCATGTATTATATTGAACAGCCGTTAAAGTTTTCACAATTTCGGTTTGAGTCTGCCAGGCATTGCCACCCAGCAAAGAGTTTTGTAGTTTTACTGAAACGGTTGCTGGGGTTTTAGTGAAATCATTTCCGCCAGGGAAGAAAACTTTTAACCTCACCTTATTTGTAGTGGCTAAGTTAAATCGATATGGCAGGGTTACGTTTAAATTCCCATACTGACCGTCGCCTCCAGCTTTTTTCTCGTAATAACCCGCTTTTGCAGAGGTATTTACTGGAAACTTGGCAGGATTATCATAAGGCCTAACAAAATCTACATTCTCTGCAGTCCAGCTAAAATTTGCAGTAGCCTGGAAATCATCACTTAAATTTGCCGCTTGCAATGGTTTTTGAATTACAGGCCGTACATAACCTTTTTTAACCAGTTTCAAATACCAGGCATTTCCAGCATTTGCTTTATCTAAACAACGCAGCCACATTTCGTTCTCGTTTAACGATAAAATTTGATATTGAGATACACCCAAATAATAACTGATGAACCCTCCGCCAGAAATAGTTAAGTATTTTACACCATTGGTTTCTGTTACTAACCAGGTTAAGTTAGTTGCCGGCGTATAGTTTACCGTTGGATCATTTGATCCAGCCGGGCCACCAATTCCAGGCGCATTTGCGGCATTGGCAAAGGTTGTTCCTTTATTATCGTAGGTATATTTTAAGGCATTCATGTTAAAGGTCATCTCGTCATCGTAAAAACCCTGTCCGTTTTTTTCATCTGCCGCAGCCTGATACCAATCGGGTGCTTGTGAGGTAATTGGACCCACACCCAAATGACCTGCAGATTTTTGATCAATAACCCAGGTGAAACCTGCTGCATTAGATAAGCCACCAGATAATGTGGTAAATGCTGGATCAGTTAACATGGCGGGATTTGTTGCTGCAATGACTACCGTTTTGGTGCTTGAAACAGAACCTCCAGCAGTTGCAATCGTTAATTTTACGGTGTAAGTTCCGGCGAGAGGATAAGAAGCTGTCACGTTATTTCCATCAGCTGTAGCGCCATTACCAAGATCCCATAGTGCCTTGAAACCCGGAGATTGATTGACTAACGTAACTACATTGGCATTTGTTGCGGTTGGCGTAACCGTAAACTTCACTTGATCCGCTGTTGGTGCAGCATCCAGCTCTTTATCGTTGTTTTCTTTTTTGCAAGCGCTAAAGCTTAGCACAAACAGCAGGCTTAAAAACCCGGCTGTTTGTTTAATGATATAATTTAATTTCATGATATATCTAATTAATTATAACCTGGATTTTGTTTAATTACGCCTTTTGTCAAGTCGATTTCTTGTTGAGGAACTGGCAGTAATTCGCTTTTTCCTGCTTTGAAACCCAATGGACCCAACACGGCAACAGCTCTGTTGGTACGTACCAAATCGAAAAAACGATGTCCTTCAAAAGCCAACTCAAGTCTGCGCTCATTGTAAATATTATCAAGTGTTGCTGGTACCGGGGCTAAACCCACCCTGGCCCGAACGGCAGTTAATAATTCCAAAGCTCTCGTTGCATTGCCTCCTGATCTTACTAAAGCTTCTGCTTCCATTAAGTACGTATCGGCTAAACGCATTTCAATCTCATCTATTGGCCAGTTTAATTCGGCAACCCCGCTATTTGAGCGATATGCCTTTAATGGCGCATATTTTTTAATAAAATAATTGGTATTCTGATAACGAGCGGTATAAGTAGCACCAGCAGCTTTTAGTGCAGCACCGTCTATAATAGAAGTTGCAAAACGTGGATCAGCTTTCATGGCGTTTACTAAATCGAGCGTTACAGGGCAAAAACCCCATCCTGCAGAGTAAGTATCGCCATTGTAGCTATCCATGCCAATAAATTGGGGTGCAACATTTCCTTCGCCACCATTTACCCAACCCCAATCGCCCCAGGCAGATACGGTAGAGTGAGGAATCTCTAAAATTACTTCTGAATTAAATTTATTATCAGGCCTGAAAATATCAGCATAATTTGGAAGCAAGGCATAACCATATTCATTTCCGGTTTTATTCACATCATTAAATAGCGTTGCGGCTTCTGCCAATTTACTATTGTCATTTTGGAAAAGTAACACCTTACCTAATAGTGCTTTTGCCGTTCCTCTAGAAATTCTACCTTTTTCATTTGCCGCTACCGTTGGTGGCAAGCTAGGAAAGGCTTCTCTCAAATCTTTCTCTATTTGTGCATAAATCGCTGTAGGGGCCGATTGTGTTTGTGTGTAAAGATCGGCCGTTGGTATTTGTTTGGTAATTAACGGAACATTACCAAAAAACCGAACTAAATCAAAATAAAAGTAGGCACGTAAAAATTTAGCTTCTGCTGTTATTCTAGATTTAAAACCAGCACTTAAATTTGTGGCTTTCTCAATTTTATCTAAAATGATATTCGCCCTGTTTATTCCGGTGAAATTTTTAGACCATAAACCCACCTGTGGACCCAACCTCGAATCCATATTGAAGTTATCGTATGCTACCCAGCCTGGCTGATCGGAAGCATTACCTCCTCCTGCCCAGCAATCATCAGATGCAGCACTTAATAAGGGCTGCTTCATGGTGTAGCCTCCACTTGTGCCCCATTGCATTACATCGTAAACGGCAACCAGGCCTTGATAAACTTCTGTTTCATTGCGATAAAAATTTTCTTCTGTCGCGGTTCCTTTTGGCGTTAACTCCAAAAAGTCTTTCTTGCAGGAAACCATTAACTGCATGATGGCCAAAATGGCTATCGAATATTTTATATGTTTAGTTTTCATCTCTATATTATTAAAATCCAACATTTACACCTACGAAGAATGATCTCGCCTGTGGATAGAAACCGCGATCGACACCTAAACTACCCCCACCAATTTCCGGGTCGTAACCATTGTATTTAGTTAGCGTAAATAGGTTATTTGCCATTACATAAAATTTAAGGTTATCTAAGCCCACCTTATTCACAAGTGTTTTTGGCAAAGTGTATCCAAGCTGAACGTTTTTCAATCTGAAATAAGCACCACTCTCTAAAAACAAATTGGAAACACGGCTATAATTTTTATTATCATCGGCCAATGTAGCCCGAGGAACTGTATTGCTTGTTCCCTCACCTGTCCAACGGTTTAAAATGTTAGTGGTATAGTTTGATGGACTTAAATCGAACCTTCTTAAACCATTAAATATCATGTTTCCAGAAACACCCTGGCCAAAAATGGAAACATCGAAGCCTTTGTATTTGGCTGAAAATGTTAATCCATAAGTAAAGTTGGGGTTAGATCTTCCCAAGAAAGTTCTATCCGCATCACTAATTACACCGTCGCCATTTAAATCCAAAAATTTAATATCACCAGGTTTTGCATTTGGCTGAATTAATGTGCCAGCACCATTTTTGTAATTATTAATTTCTGCCTGATTTTGAAACAAGCCAGCAGTTTGGTAACCGAAAAATGAATCGACAGACTGGCCAACCGCAACACGGGTAACCTCTAAACTTTGCGGCGTAATCGTTTGCCTGCTTGGTATGTAATCTTTATCGGCTCCTAACAGCGTTACTTCATTTTTGATGAACGCTGCGTTACCTGCTATACGAAAACTTACCTCACCAACTCTTTTGTTCCAACCCAATTCGATCTCGAAACCGCGGTTGTATAAATCGGCTGTATTGGCATACGGACCAGAGTTGCCCACATAAGATGGAACCACTTGCTGCAACAACATGCCATAAGTTTTCTTATTGAAATAGCTGGTTGATAAAGTAATGCCTTCAAACAAAGTGGCATCGAAACCAAGATCGAAAGATGAGGTTTCTTCCCACTTTAAATCAGGATTGGAAAGCGCATTCGGACTTACTCCATTGGTTAACGTCTGTCCAGATGCTGTTCCTAATGAGTAATTTCTTCCTCCGCTTACAGTTGCTAAGTAGCTAAAATCAGGAATGTTATCATTACCGTTAACACCGTAAGAACCACGGAATTTTAAAAAGGTTACGATGTTGTTTTTTGGCCAGAAATCTTCTCTCGAAGCTACCCAACCAGCAGATCCTGAAGGGAAATAACCGTATTTATTGTTTGGACCGAAGCGTGATGATCCATCTCTACGGATGATACCTGTGAACAAATATTTCTCATCATAATTATAAATAAGCCTTCCAAAAATAGAGTTTAAGGTGTTTTGATATTCTCCGCCATAAAAATCCGAATTCGTTCTGGCTACCGGAAACTGCAATGAAGCATCCCGAATGTTATCAACCGGAATACCCTCTTTAATACCACCATTTGTTTCGCCTTTGTTTTTTTGCGCCGAGTAACCCACTAAGGCGGTAATTACATGCTTTCCAATAGTTTTATCATAACTCAAAGTATTCTCTAATGACCAAAATAAACCGCGGTTACTATCTCTGGTGTAAGCGGTTAAAGTAGATTGATTGATTGAATTGAGGTAATAAATCGGACGGAATGATTGTCCACCCCAGAAAGCTAAATCCACACCACCTGTACTTCTCAGCTTCAACCCTTTTAAAAATTCAACTTCAACAAAGGCATTTCCAACCACTTTATCGCTCCAAGAGTTACCTTGAGCAACCTGCAAAGCTGCTACCGGATTCAAAATTTCCGATTGCGCATAGTCAGATATCCCATAAGGAAAACCTGCATCGTTTCTAACGACCAGATTATTGAGATACTTTGGTAAACCATATTTTGCAGGATCAGTTTCTACAATTGGTGTAATTGGATCCATATTGATGGCACGGCTTAATGGCGAACCATACTCGGTATTGGTACTTACACCAATTGAATTGATTCGGGTATAACCGATTGAGTTTCCAAATTTGATATTCTTGGTGATTTTATGCTCGAAATTAAATCTGGCTGTAAATCTTTTAAACTTCGAATTTTGCGTGGCCACGATACCATCCTGATCGAAATAACTGAACGAGCCGTAATAAACTGATTTATCATTACCCCCGCTCATGTTTAAATCGTGGTTTTGAATCATCGCTTTGTTGTTAAAAACAGCTTCCTGCCAATTCGTTCCTTCACCATACTGCGCCGGATTTGGGAAACGAACTCCTGTAACACCATCTGCCAATTGCGATTCATTATAAATGGTGGCATACTGTGTGGCATTTAATAAATTTAACTTGGTAGAAGGAGCTTGCGTACCAATGTAATTATTGTATTCTACACGAATACGACCAGTATTTGAGCCTTTTTTCGTCGATACAATGATAACGCCATTTGCTGCACGGGTACCATAAATAGCTGCCGAAGCGGCGTCTTTTAAAACCTCAATCGATTCTATATCCGATTGATTCAAAAATTCTATCCCACCGTTAATCACTACTCCATCAACTACATATAAAGGATTGGCATTATTAATATTCGCAATACCTCGAATTCTAACTACCCCGCCATCTCCAGGCTGACCAGAGCTCGTGGTAACCGTTACGCCCGAAGCTCTACCCTGTAAAGATTGTTCAATACGCACCACAGGCATATCTTTCAAATCAGTAGCTTTTACTGATGCAATGGCACCCGTTACTACGCTTTTCTTTTGCGTTCCGTAGCCGATAACAACCGCATCAGCCAGTAAACCTGCTTGTGGAGTAAGCGTTATCGTTAATCCATTTGATGCCGTAACTTCCTTGTTTTCGTAGCCTATGTAAGACACTACTAAAGTCGCACCTTCAGTTACATCTTTTAAGGAAAACGCACCAGTTACATCCGTTACTGCACCAAGGTTAGAACCCTTTACTTTTACGCTGGCTCCTGCCATAGGCTGGCCGTTTTCATCCACTACCTTTCCTCGTATATCAACAAAAGATCGAATAATTAATGGCATGCCTTCAACAGGCTTACGGTGAATAATGATGGTGTTATTTTTTATCGTGTAACCCAAAGGTTGTTCGCTAAAAATGCGTCTTAAAGCTTCTTTAATATCGGTATTTTTAATTTCGATTGTTACCGGTTTTGCTTCTTTCAACACATCGAGATCATAGAGAAAGTTATAACCTACGCTTTTGTTAAGCTTACGAAAAACATTCAAGAGCGAGGTATTTTTTTCTGATAGGGTTACGTTTTGTGCATTGGCAGCTCCATAACTAAGCTGTAAAAAGGAAGTGATTAGTACGACAAAAGTCAATTTCATAATCAGCAGAAATTTAAACAGGCGCCCTTTAGGTTGGGGCAGCCATTCAGTATAAAAATTCATATATTTGGTTATTAGGTTTAGAATAGTTGTATCTCACAATTTTACGATTAGAATAAGGCCTTTATTATAGCTGGGAGCGTTGCCGCGCTTCCAGTTTTTTAGTTAAGCTGTACTCTAAAAACCATCAAAGATGATGAAAAGCGTATAGGTTATGGCATAACTAAAATCCTCCTTCCGTCAATTTTAAAATGTACCGCATCAGTTGTTTGAAGCATATCCAACACTTCATTTACGCTGTTGAAACGAGAAATCCGTCCGCCGAAAGTCTTGTTGATTTTTTTACCCCGATAGTCAATTTCCACATTGTACCAACGGGCAATTTTATTCATAATCGTTTCTATATTCTCTTCATTAAAGCTAAAGAAACCATCTTTCCAGGCTATCGCTTCTTCGGCGTCAACTGCCGAAACCACTATTGATGGCGATGAAAGGCTGATAAGCGACTGCTGTCCCGGCTTAAGTAATGCTGATCTAGTGGATTGAAGATTTTTGATTTTCACGCTACCTTCCAACAAAGTTGTTTTATTGCCTGGTTCATTGTTATAAGCGTTGATATTAAAATGCGTTCCTAACACCTCTACTTCCTGGTTTCTCCCAGAAGCTAACTCCGTTTTAACTGTAAAGGGAATTCTCTTGCTGTTTTTATCCAAACGTTTGGCCACTTCAAAATAAGCCTCTCCTTTTAATTCAACCAACCTTTTTGTCTGATCAAAAGCCGTAGGATATCTTAATGATGATTCTGCGTTTAACCACACTTTTGTACCATCAGGAAGATTAATTTGATACTGCCCGCCACGAGGCGTTTCGATGGTGTTATATAAATCTTTTTTTGCGCCTGAAGTCGAAGCCACCGTATAAATTAATTCGCCATTTTTGGTTTTGGTAATATTTATTCCAGCTTGATTTGCAATTATGCCATTTGAAGCATCGGTGAGTGAAATTTTTGAGCCATCGGCTAGCGTTAGCGTTGCTTTATTCCCTCCTGGCTTAATAATTTTCTGTTCCGTTTTGTTTAAGGCTTGCTTGGTTTCCATATTTTTCTGAACCTCCCGATTAACGACTACACCAATAAAGAAAAGTACTACGGCAGCAGCAGCAAGCTTTAGCCAAAGCTTTTTACTGTGCCCGGTTTTAATTTGGGTTTCCTCTTGAATGGCAGCCCACATTTGGTTGCGGGCATCTGCCAATTCTGAATGGCTTACATCAGCGTGTTTACCCGATAGCTCATTTAAGTGCCACGATTCTACCAAAGCTTTTTCTTCTTCAGTACAAAGGCCGGCGCTGTATTTTTTTAAAAGTTTTTCAACTTCCTCTTTACTCATCACTTCAATATATTTGGCTAATTAAATACATGTAGGTTGAGGAAACCCTAGGTAGTAGATGAAATGAAATTTTTTTTTATTTTAGAAAAGCAAGGACTGCATTTCATTTTCGCGTTTGTTCCTGCCACATGCTCATACGCCTTCAGGCCTTAGCCACAAGGCCGGTATCCGCCATGTCAGGTTTATAAATGAAGTGATGTGCACAAACTCAGGTTTCCTAAACCCGAGTGTTGCGATAATACTTTTTGTTGCAATAGCGTTAACGAAGTATCAACTTTAACAAAAAGATTAAAGCAAAAGCGGGACTGAAGAAACCGATAAGCAGAAATTTGCTTTCCAAAAATTTATTTGATTAATAAGATGGTTGCCAATAACAAAAATGAAGTTAATTTCAAGCGTAAGACTTTGAGCGCATTGCTCATTTGCTTTTTAACGGTTTTATCTGATAAATGAAGAATTTCTGCTATTTGCTTTTGACTCAAATGCTGTTGGCGACTCATTTCAAATATCAACCGCATTTTTGGAGGCAGTAATGAAACCTCCTTTTCTATTAAAGAAGCAAATTCCTTTTCACGAATATAATCATCAGTTACATAATCTCCCTTTAAAGAAAAATCTTCCAGCGATTGTAAATAATTCGAATGTGATTTATTTTTATCCAACCAATCGAAAACTTTATAACGTATTGCGGTGTACAAATAGTTAGAGAGTTGAGATTTGATTTGAATATTTGGATTGCTCCACAGGTAAACAAAAATTTCCTGAACAATATCTCGGGCATCTTCCCTGTCTGACACCATTTTACAGGCATAGATATACAACAAACCATTAAAGCGTTCGTAAATTTCCTCAAAAGCAAATTTATTTCCATCCTGCATGAGGATGAAAAGTTCATGATCAGTTAATGATTTATAAGCAGGCATTTGGTTAGAATGATTAAACGAATGTAAGAAATAGTTTGGCTTAAATCCTAAATAAAACTGAACAATCCCCAATTAACTTAAACGTTTTATTAACGCTTATTTGGTTATTATACATACTATTGTAAACTTCAAAGTTTTAATTGGTATATCGGGAAAAGTCGATATACATTTGCATCATGGATCAGGTAGAAATTTTCAAAGCTTTATCAAACAAAACCCGTTTACAAATTCTAAACTGGCTAAAAAGTCCTGCCGAATACTTTCCAGAGCAACCAAATGCTGATTTTGAAAACGTTGGCGTGTGCGTAGGGCAAATTCAAAATAAAGCCGGTTTATCACAAAGTACCATTTCCGAATACCTCTCTATTTTACAGCGGGCAGACCTAGTTTGCGCCACAAGGGTTGGCCAATGGACCTACTACAAACGTAACCATGAAGGCATTGAAAAATTAAGCAAAATCATCAATACAGAATTATAAAAATTAATAATATGAACACAGATAGTTTATTTAAGCCATTTAGCTTAAAATCATTAAACATAAAAAATAGAATTGTAATGGCTCCAATGACGAGGTCGTTTTCTCCGAATGGAATTCCGACTGATGCCGTTGCCGAATATTATGCAAAGAGAGCTGCCGGCCAGGTTGGTTTAATTCTTTCAGAAGGAACAGTGATTAACCGCCCATCATCTTCTTCCGATCCTAACATTCCTCACTTTTATGGCGAAAAAGCTTTAGCAGGATGGGAAAAAGTGATTAACGAAGTTCATACCGCTGGCGGACAAATGGGGCCACAAATCTGGCACCAGGGCGTCCATGCAAATCATGCTTCGGGCTGGTTGCCAAGTGCTCCTTTTGAAGGGCCATCGAGCTTAAATAGTCCGGGTTTTGAAAACGGCGTACCAATGACTGACGCTGCAATTGCAGATACGATTGCAGCTTTTGGTCAGGCTGCTGCAGATGCCAAAGCATTAGGCTTTGACACAGTAGAAATTCATGGTGCTCACCAATACTTAATTGATCAGTTTTTCTGGGATGCAACAAATAACCGCACCGACATTTATGGTGGAAAAACTTTAGCTGAACGCACACGATTCGCTGTTGAAGTAATTAAAGAAGTGCGTAAACGTGTAGGTGAAGATTTTGCTTTAATTATTCGCTTGTCACAATTTAAACCTTCAGCATATGATTTTAAATTAGCCAAGAATGAATCAGAAATGGAACAATGGTTAACGCCAATGGCTGATGCAGGAATTGATATTTTCCACTGCTCACAACGCCGTTTCTGGGAAACTGAATTTGAAGGTTCTGATTTGAACTTTGCAGGCTGGGCAAAAAAATTAACCGGAAAAACAACCATCTCGGTGGGTTCTGTTGGTTTAAGTGGTGATTTCTTCGGCGCTTTCGCTGGCCAAAGCTCAGAGCCAAGCTCATTGGATGAGTTGGTGCGCAGAATGGAGCGTGGAGACTTTGATTTGGTAGCTGTTGGTCGCCCATTATTGGCTGATCCAAACTGGGTTGAAAAAATCAAAAACAACCAAATGGATGAGCTGAAAGGTTTCAGCAAAGAAGCATTAGCAGAATTAGTATAGTTTTTCTTTCTAAGTATATAATGGAAAACACCTTATCAATGAGGTGTTTTTTTTTTACCATGATTTTTCTTGAGCTTGCGCTCGTTTCTAACGAGTGCAAAATAGCTTAGCGATTACAACCGCGTTTAAATAAAAACCAAATCCAAAATTCATCCGCTATGGTCGAAAGGTCGATGAGATTTTGTCTCGACAAATAAAATTTTCTTAATTTCACGTTATAAACAAAGGAACTCCCATGTCAAACATATCCCTTATTATCGAAGAAAGACCAGCGAACATCGGCAATTTTATGGTAGGTAGACTACTCCCTTTCCGTGAAAAACGAATGGTTGGTCCATTTGCGTTTATCGATCACATGGGGCCTGCAGCAATGAGCGGCCATGAAAATCTGGACGTTCCTCCGCATCCACACATCGGTTTATCTACACTTACCTTTTTGTTCGAAGGAGAAATAGAACATCGCGATAGTTTAGCAACGGATGTAATTATTAAACCAGGGCAGGTAAACTGGATGACAGCCGGTAGTGGAATTGCTCACTCAGAAAGAACGCCGAAACATCTGAGACAAACCGATAAAATGCTCCATGGCCTTCAAATTTGGGTCGCTTTGCCTAAAGCCCTGGAACAAATGGCGCCAGAGTTTTTTCATGTAGACGAAAAAGATATCCCGAGTTGGGAGCAAGATGGCGTTAACATTAAACTTATTGCAGGCGAAGCTTTTGGTAAAAAATCTCCGGTTCCGGTTTATTGCCCACTTTACTTTATCGAAATTAAAAGCACAACGAGGCAAAAACTAAGTATTGGAAACGATCTTTTTGGCGAAAGTGCATTGTATATTTTAGAGGGTGGGATTGAAAGTGAAGGACATCTTTTCGAACCGCGATTAATTTTAATTGCAAACGATGCCAAGTTATGTGAATTTACGATGCTCGAAAATACAACTGTTTATATTTTTGGAGGAGAACCTTTCCCTGAGGAAAGATTTATTTATTGGAATTTTGTAGCATCAGAGAGAGAATTGATTGAGCAAGCCAAACAAGATTGGTTAGAACAAAAATTTAAACCCGTACCAGGCGAAACCGACTTTGTTCCTTTGCCCAATCAAAACCCTTATCAAAAGAAATAATATGGAGATTAATCAGGTAAACAACGAAAAAAATGGCTATTTCGAAGCTATAGAAAATAATGTGCAGGCAGGCAAAATGAGTTACGTTTGGGCTGGCGAAACCAAAATTATAATCGATCACACAGAAGTTAATCCAGAGTTTTCGGGCAAAGGGATTGGCAAACAGCTGTTAATGGCTGTAGTTGAAAATGCCCGCGAAAATAAGATTAAAATACTTCCCCTTTGTCCTTTCGCTAAAAGTGTGTTCGACAAAGACGAAACGATACGCGATGTTTTGTTTTAGCGAATTTATTCCGCTAACAAAGCCTGCTTAATTTTCTCAGCCGCTTCGGCCAGCTCTTCCTGGGTTGGCCTTAGCTTCTCCTTAGCAAAGTTCATATCGGCTACACTATTCATCGGTATTAAGTGAATATGAGCATGCGGAACTTCTAACCCAATAACCGAAACGCCAACTTTTTTGCAAGGAAAGGCGGTCTTCACTCCTTTTGCCACAATTTTGGCAAACATCCAAAGGCCAACATATAAATCTTCATCCATATCGAAAATATAATCTACTTCGATTTTAGGAATAACTAAAACGTGGCCAGCGGTTAAGGGCTGAACATCTAAAAAGGCTAAATACTCAACAGTTTCTGCAACAACATGCGCTGGTATTTCTCCTGCAACAATTTTTGAAAAGATAGTCATAAGTCAGTTGTGGGTTATCAGTTATGAGTTACAGGTTTGGGCTTACAACCTGTAACCCATAACTCTCAACTTCTTTTATCTAGAGATTTCTAAAACTTCGAACTGCATTTTACCTGCAGGCACTTCAATTTCGGCAAATTCGCCAACAGATTTTCCTAACAAACCTTGCGCAATAGGCGATTTTACAGAAATTTTTCCTGTTTTTAAATCGGCCTCAGTTTCGGCTACCAATTGGTAAGTCATGGTTGCGCCGTTTTTAACATTTTTAATTTTAACAATTGATAATGCCAATACCTTTGATAAATCCAATTTCGACTCATCAATCAGGCGGGCATTTGCCAATGTATTCTTTAATTTTGAGATTTTGGCCTCATGCAAACCCTGTGCTTCTTTGGCAGCGTCATACTCTGCATTTTCCGATAAATCACCCTTATCTCTCGCCTCAGCAATTGCTTTAGATATTAGCTGACGGCCGGTGGTAGTTAAATAATGAACTTCTTCTTTCAGTTTATCTAACCCCTCTTGTGTGTAATACGTTACCTCTGTCATTGCTCTATTAATTTTATTCAAACGCTATAAAAAACAAACAAGACTACATAGTTGGTTTGCTACATAGTCTTGCTTCAATTATAACGAAGATAAATTGTGGAAATTACAAAAGCAAATAAAAGATCAGGATTTTTAGATTTTAACATTGAGTTGCCACTAATCACCACATTAATAAACCTTCATTCCCCATACCATTCTTCTTTCGCTTGAAATAAAAAAGTAACATTCAAACAGACACTCATTTAAAATTCATTCAATTATGATATTTTAGTCGAAATTATTCAAAAATGAAAAAGTTATTTTCTTTATTCCTCTTTGTCGGACTAGGAAGTTATACGCTTTCGGCGCAAGAGCTATATATGCCACGAAATATAAAGGCAGCTTACGATAAAGGAACCCGCTCTATGAACGGTAATCCTGGTGCCAACTATTGGCAAAACCATGGCAAATACACCATGGATATTAAAGTAGATGCCGCTACGAAAATGGTTAGCGGCCAAGAAGAAATTTTGTATAGCAATAACAGCAACGATACGCTAAAAACATTGGCTATTCGTTTTGTGAACAATTTACACAAGCCAACTTCTCCACGTGGAGGTGCTGTAAGCGAAGATTTTTTAACAACAGGGCTAAACATATCTTCGTTTTCTGTTGATGGAGAAACGTATAAAGTAGATTCAAAAAACTGGGGAACGGTTGGCAATGTGCGTTTGAAAAAGCCGTTAAACCCAAAGTCGAAAGTATCTGTTAAAATAGGATGGGATTATCCTTTATCAAAAGAAAGCGGTCGCGAAGGACAGATTGATCCAAACTCTTTCTTTGTGGCTTACAGCTATCCTCGTATTTCTGTTTATGATGATTACAATGGTTGGGATAGAATTCCACATACCGATAGAGCGGAATTTTACAATGATTTTAACGATTATGTTTTCTCAGTAACAGCGCCAAAAGATTACGTGGTTTACGCTACCGGTGATTTCTTAAATCCTGATGAAGTATTGCAGCCAGAAATTTCCGCCCGATTGAAAAAGTCATACGATACAGATGGAGTAATTAATATTGCCACTGCTGATGAATTGAAAAATGGTAAAGTAACGGTTCAAAAAGATTGGAATACCTGGAGATTTAAGGCCAATCATATTCCTGATGTTACGTTTGCCATGAGCGATCATTACGTTTGGGATGGTGGAAGTGTTGTGGTAGATTCAAAAAGCGGTCGCAGGGCAAGTGCACAGGCAGCCTATAACCCAACCACAGGAAAAGATTTTTTAAATTCGGTAAAATACAACATTAGTGCACTGGCCTGGTTCTCGAATAACTGGCCTGGCATTCCTTATCCTTACGCTAAAAGCGTTGCTTTTCAAGGCTTTGCAGATATGGAATATCCGATGATGGTTAATGATTCTAACTTCGGCGATCCGGTTTTCGCTCAACTGGTTCAAGACCATGAAGTGGCGCATACCTATTTTCCTTTCTTTATGGGGACAAATGAAACGCGTTATGCTTATATGGATGAAGGTTGGGCAACTACTTTCGAATATTTAATCGGCATTGCCGAACATGGCCAAAAAGCTGCTGATGATTTCTACAAAAAATTTAGGGTTAACAGCTACATCAACGATAAATCTGCAGAAGAAGATCAACCCGTAATTTCGATGTCTGACCAAGTTTCTGGTGCCGGGTACGGAAATAATTCGTACGGAAAGGCTTCGTTAAGTTATCTGGCATTGAAAGATATGTTGGGCGATGATTTATTTAAAAAAGCACTTCATCATTACATGAACACCTGGAATGGTAAACATCCCATCCCATGGGACTATTTTAATTCGATGAATACAGGATCAGGACAGAATCTAAACTGGTTCTTTCAGAACTGGTTTTTCACAAATCACTACCTCGATTTGGCCCTAAGTAACCCGCAAATTTCATCAGGAAAAGTAACGTTTGTAATTAAAAATGTTGGCGGTTTTGCTATCCCATTTGATATTTTGGTTACCGATACGGAAGGTAAAACAGAAACCATCCATAAAACACCAGCGGTTTGGAAAGTGAATCAGAAAGAATTTACCATGACGATTAATACTAACCGTAGAATAAAGTCGATTACTTTGGATAATGGTATTTATGTAGATGCTACTCCAAATGATAACGTATTTGTTGTAAAATAACAGCAGTTTAAAGTTGGCCGTTTAGGAGTGTAAATGACCAACTTTAAACTTTTTACTTTCTACTTTAAACTTTTTACTCGATACTAGCTATTCTCCGCTTTACAAACAGGCTGGTGTTTAACAGGAAAATTTAATGAGTTGGCGATAAAACACATTTTGTTCGCTTCCACATGCAACGATTCAGCTAATTCAAAATGTGCATTATCTGCTATTAAAACCTGTGGATGTAGGGTCACTTCCTTAAACTTACCACTTCCATCTGCCGATTCTTCCATTGTGCCAACAGCCTGATCTTTATAATCGATAACTACTATTTCGTTTTTAGAACACAAGTGCAAATACCAAAGCATATGGCAACTGGAAATAGAAGCCAATAACAAATCTTCGGGGTTATATTTAGATTTATCGCCAAGAAAGGCAGAATCTGATGAACCAGAAATATCGCTTTTTCCTTGGACAGAAATAACGTAGTCGCAATCGTAAGAGCGGTAATCCATTGTTCCGGAGCCTTTATTGCCCGTCCAGGTTACGGTGGTAGTGTATAAATGATCTTTCGGCATGATATAATTTAGTTAGAAATGTATTCCAATTTAGGAAATAAGGGTGGAAACTACGAGAAGAAATCGCAATTGTTTCTTAATTTAGAATCAAAATGAAAAAATTTCCCGCCCAAAATTAGAAATTGAATAGACTTAATCACAGCCATGACCAAAACTCACACCACTAACTATTTCGATACTTTTATTGAGGTAGCAGAAGATTGTCCGGTTAGCCACGGAGAAATACCAAAACCAAAAGGAAACAATAAAACGGTTGCTGAATTACAGTTTGAAATGATCTCAAAAAAGCCATACGAATACTCATCTGATGATGTGTTATTTCAAGTTTTCGCAGAAAGAAACGATAGCAGCGAAGCAGAAAAAGATGAAGCCAAGAAAAGCTTTTTCTCGAAAGGACAACCTTGTTTTCGTGCTTCACCTTTAACAAAACGATATGGCTTTGGGGTTCACTCCAACCACGAAGGCAAAATTGCTATTTATGGAATGGAAACAGAAGAATACACAAAGCTATCTTCCGATTCTGGAATTAAAACAGTGAAAGCCATGCGTACCTCAAAAAATGATTCAAGAGTCTAAAAAGAAAGTCCCTCCAGTTTTTGAGCCAAAACTTCCGATATCTTGCGATAAGAATCGAAGGTCCAACCGCCAACATGCGGTGTCAAAATCACTTTTTCATTTTTGGCCAGTTCTTTATACCAATCTTGCTCACCCAGGGCCGGAAATTTTTCAGTTTGTAATACATCTAGTCCTGCACTTAAAATTTTACCTGATGAGATGGCATTTAAAACGGCTTTTGTGTTTACAATTTCGCCTCTGGCGGTATTGATAAAGAAAATGGGCTTTTTAAAATGGAAAAAATATTCATCATCAACCATCTGTTTGGTTTCGGCGGTGAGTGGAATGTGCAAACTGAGCACATCGCTGTGCTTTACAATTTCTTCCATACTTACTTCCCGGGCGAACGCATCAGAAAAGCCAGTTTTATATTTATCGTAAGCCATTACATCAACCTCAAAGCCAGCTAGTTTTTTCGCGAAACTTTGTCCCATAAAGCCATAACCAATAATGCCTACTTTTTTTCCTTTTAATTCGTACCCTCGGTTTCCGTCGCGATCCCAAACCCCGTTTCTGATCTCCATATCAGCCCTTCGGAAGTTATTCATCAGCGATAAAAGCAAACCTGTGGCATGTTCGCCCACCGCATCGCAATTACCTTCTGGGGCGTTAATTAACTCGATACCTCGTTCAAAAGCAATTTTATCATCAATATTATCTAAACCAGCACCGGCACGGGCTACAAATTTCAGGTTTGCAGCCGCCGCGAAAAGCTCAGCATCAATCCTGAATTTGGTACGAACAGCAATACCGACGTAGTCTTTTATTTTTTCTAACGTCTGCTGTCTGTTAATTTCAGGTTCATCATCAACCTGATAGCCCAACGCCATCGCCTGCTCTTTAAAAGCGGGATGTAAATCATCAACGATTAATATTTTTTCCATTTCGAACAAAAGTAACAATTTAGATATTGGCCATTTATAATATTGTTCAATTGTTTTCCTGTTTCACTAACATAAATATGCCTGGCTATTTAAATTTGAACAAAAATTGCTCACAAAAATATTACTATAAAATGGCTGTAATAAAATAGTTACGCCTCCTTAATTAAACTTAGTTGCCGTTACTTTGTCTCCCTTTACAAAAACACACAACAAATAATATATTTTAATGAGAATTTTTAAATCAAGGACGATACAAATTACCCTTCTATTCTTAAGTTTATCCTTTAACCTTTTCGCCCAAACTGGAGGCAAGGCAAAAATAATCGGTGTACTAAAAGATGCCAAAACACAAGAGACCATCCCATTTGCAACGGCTGTTTTAATTGATAAAGCTACCGCTAAAAATGCTAAAATAGCACAAACTGATGCAAACGGTGCTTTTGTAATGGCCGATTTACCTACAGGAACTTTTACTTTTAAAATAAGTTTTGTTGGCTACCAAACCATGGTACGCGATAACGTAAACATTACCTCAGCCACCGGAACTTTAAACTTCGGCGACATTAAAATGAATACTGCCAAAGGAAATATTTTAAGCGAAGTTACGGTAACCGGACAAAAACAAGGTATGCAAATGGGTATCGATAAAAAGATTTTTGCTGTAGATCAAAGCGTAATTAGCGAAGGTGGTTCTGCCGGCGATTTACTACAAAATGTTCCTTCTGTTTCTACAGATATGGACGGAAATGTGAGCCTACGTGGCTCGAGCGGCGTTAGGGTTTTAATTGATGGCAAACCTTCACTTATTGCCGGTGGTAACGTGGCGCAAATTCTCCAGTCTATCCCAGCAAGTTCTATTGAAAGTGTAGAGGTAATTACCAACCCGTCATCTAAATATGATGCGGAAGGCCAATCTGGCATCATCAATATTGTGCTAAAGAAAAATACTAAACTTGGTTTTAACGGTTCGGTGGCTTTAACTGCCGGTAACCGCGACAACTACAATGGCAATACCAATTTAAGTTTTCAAAATAGTAAAGTAAACCTTTACGGAAACTACAGCTATCGTTACGGCAATAGAATTGGTGGTGGCTTCCAGGATATTACTTATAAAAACCCAACCACTTCAACTGCTTTTGCAAACCAAAATACTTCATCAACTTCGTTGGATAAGGGACATAATGCTAAAGCAGGTTTAGATTATTACATCACTCCTAAAAGCATTGTAAGTTTATCTGGTGGTTTTAACTCAAGAGAAAATGACCGCGATGAATTTGTTGACATCAGACAATTGCGCTCTAATTTAAGTCCGGTTTTACTAAGCAATAGAAGCAATACCAATAAAGGTGATGGAAGCAGTTATGATTTAAATTTGGATTACGTTCAAAAATTTAAAAAACCGAAAGAGGAACTTACTTTTAATTTTGGTTATTCTTACGGAACGAATAATAATGATCAGGCGTACAGCACCACTTTTACCAACCAAAATGGAAATGCGGTAAACATCAATCCAAGTTTACAGCGTATTTTTAATACTGGCGATAACACAAATTATAACATCCAGGCTGATTACACTTTGCCAGTTGGTAAAGCAGGTAAAATTGAAACCGGCTACCGCAGCCAAATTCGTTTAGGAGATAACGATCAATATGCAGATTCGATTTTAACCAATACTGAAATTTACATTCGTAATAACAAATTGATTAATGATTTTAACAGCAAAGATCAGGTTCATGCGCTTTACCTAAACTATCAAAATCAGATAAAAGATTTTGGTTACCAAATCGGCTTAAGAGCTGAAGATGCCCGTTTAGATACCCATCTGGAAGGATATAACGGTAATAACCTGGTAGCAAGTGAAGGAAACATCCATTACAAAAGGTTATACCCAAGTGTATTTTTAACGCAAAAATTAAAAGGTGAGCAAACGGTTCAGCTAAGCTATACACGCCGTGTAAATCGTCCTCGCCCATGGGATACCAATCCATTTTTAGATGTATCCGATCCGTTGAATTACAGAGCAGGTAATCCGAATTTATATCCGGAAGATGTACACTCTTTTGAATTGGGTTACAGCAAATATTTCAAAAAGGTAACCTTAACATCTAGCTTATATTTCCGCCAAACCAATGATGTAATTCAAAGGGTAAGAAGTGTGCCTGATGCAAATGGAATTATCACCACAACACCACAAAACTTAACCCGCCAACAAAATAGTGGTTTAGAATTAATTGGTCGTTTCGATTTAATTAAAGCGTTAAACTTTACTACTAACGTAAATTTATATCAACAGAAATTTGAAGGTGATGAAAGATTTAACATTGCCAGCAGAAGTGGTTTTAGCTGGAATGGAAATATCACCGGAAATTTAACTGTAGCAAAAAACGTATCTATTCAGGTTCGTGCCGATTACAGGGCACCAGAAGTAATGGCGCAAGGTAAACGTAACGCCATGTACGGTATTGATGGCGGAGCCAAATACGATTTCCCTAACAAAAAAGCCTCACTTAGTTTCAACATTAGAGATGTGTTTAATACCCGCAGATGGAGCATGACTACTGATGATAACTTTACGTATATCGATTTTGCCCGACGCATGCAAGGAACAATGGGTAACCTAACGTTTTCTTACCGCTTCGGAAAAACCACATTCAATTTAAATAAAACCAAGAAGAAGGACGATCAGCAAGACAATCGTCCTGATGAAGGCTCATTTTAATTTGAAAAAGGCGTTTAAAAAGATATTTTTAAACGCCTTTTTTATAAATGCTAACCAAACATTGAAAAAACGTCTCCCTAAATTTTGTCTTACTTTCTTGATTCTATTTTCAGGAGTCATGGCTTTTGCCGCCGAAAAAGGAACGATTAGTGGCAAAGTGGTAGAGGAAGTTGGCGGTTTATCTATTCCCTCAGCTATTATTTCGGTATATCTTGGAGATGCAGAACAACCTTTGATTACTTCTACAAGTGATGATGACGGTTTTTTTAGCATCAAAAATCTGAAAAGCGGAAACTATCGCATTAAAATTAGTTTTGTTGGTTATGCACCTTTGGTGGTAAACGGAATCATCCTTACTGACAAAGATTTTGATAAAAACTTAGGATCATTAAAACTCAGCTCAGAGCAAAATTCGCTGCAGGAAGTAACCATTACCGTACAGAAACCTGCAATAGAATTTGGTGCCGATGGTGTAACCTATAACGTCGGGTCCACTTTGCTAGCGGAAGGCAGCACCGCCACAGATGTTTTAAAAAATGTACCGATGGTACAGGTTGATATCGATGGGAATGCAACTATTGCGGGCAAAAAAAGCACCCGTGTTTTTATTGATGGAAAGCCATCTGATTATATGACATCGAACATTGCCGATCTTTTGAATGTGCTTCCATCGGATGCAATTGAAAAAATCGAAGTGCTCACCAACCCACCTGCAAAATACAGTGGCGACGGGGAAGGAATCATTAATATTGTGATGAAAAAAGGGTTTAAGGTAGGGTTTAATGGTAATATCGGCGTAGCAGTTGGTGTGCAAGGAAATGGAAATGCCAATACGAATGCTTCCTACCGTAGAAAAAATTATGCTATTAATGGAAGTGCGGCCTATCGCTATAACGTGGGCAAGGGTGAAAATAATAGTTATAGAGAAAACTTCTTTCCTGACACCACATTTTATTACGATCAAAGCGGTGCCAACAAAAGCAAAAGCAGAGGTGCCAATTTTAGGTTGGGTTTTGATTGGGACATCACGCCAAAGCAAAACATTCGCCTATCAACCAATTACAACGATAATACATCTTCTTCCAATTCAGCAAACGATCTTCGCTATTTAAGCGAGCAACTCATTGAAAAACGATTGCGCAACCAAGCCAATACAGGCGATGGGAACAGCAACAACTTCGTAATTAATGCCGATTACAAGCTACAGACTGATACGAGTGGCGGAAACCTATCGATTGGGTTAACATTTAATAACAATGGGAGTTCAGATCTTCGAGCCTATAATACCTCCTATTTACCCATTGGTATTTCGCGAGCAACCTTGCAAAAAAACAATAATGATATTGGAAATAATGGCATCACTTTTAACCTGGACTATGATAAACCAGTATTTAAAAAGAGAGATCGTGTTGAGTTAGGTCTTGCTTATAACTACAGAAAAAATGACAACGACTTATTGGTCGAAAATTTCAATTTTCAAACGCAGCAATTTGTAACGAATGATAGGTTGAGTAATCAATTTTTATACAGTGAAAACATTCTGGCTGGATATGCATCATACAATTATCGCAATGCAGGTTGGGGCGTAAAAACAGGGGTTAGAACCGAATTAACAGACGTGGCTTTCGATCTTTCGACAGGAGAAAACTATAATGTAAAGCCTTATCTAAGTATTTTCCCCAACTTTTCGGTTAATAAATTTTTCCTCAAACGTTATAATTTTGGCGCAACATACAGCGTTCGTATCAACAGACCAAGAGAAAACACCTTGAATCCACAGGTTAATAATGTAGATACGTTAAATATTTCTTATGGTAATCCGAACCTTTCTCCCTCATACACGCACCAAATGGATATTAGTTTTGGGGCATTTGGGCAGAAATGGTCTTTTACGCCCCGCCTTTCTTATTCCACTAGTCAGGGTGTAATTGAAAGATTTAGAACAGTTACCTTAATTCCAGGTTCCACCTCCGCTCGATCGGAAAGCACTTTCGATAACGTTGGAACAAACAATTCTCTGGCTTTGATTCTAATTGGAAATTATCGTCCTACGAATAAAATATCAGCCAATGGGAATTTCAGTGTGATTCAGAGTAATTACACTTCAAAATTGAATTCAGCCTTGAATAGAGATGGATTAAGCATTAGGGGAACTTTTGGCTTTTCTATGCAACTTCCACAGAAAACTGCTTTCGAATCAAATTTAAATTATGCCAATAACGTAAGTGCCCAAGGAAGAAACAAGGGTTCGGTAACTTCGAGTTTCTCTGCGAGAAAAATGTTTTTTAGCAACAGATTAAATTTCAGGGTTACACTAAACGATATTTTTGGAAATCGAAGTAACACCATTTATAACGAAGGTGAAAACTTTAGATTGCAAAGTTTTTCTACGAATAATACGCAAAATTTCATATTCAGCTTAAACTACAGGTTTACAAAGATCGCAAAAAAAATTCTACCACCGCCCCCAGCAACACCATGATAAATTTTATTTAGGATAGGATATTTGTAATTTGCGTAATGGAAGAAAAAAACCCCTGGAAAACGCTAGAAAGTGACTTGAAATATGACAACAACTGGATTAGTGTCACCGAACATCAGGTGATCAATCCATCTGGTGGGAAAGGAATTTACGGTGAAGTACACTTTAAAAACTTAGCCATTGGCATTTTGCCACTCGATGAAGATTACAACACTTGGTTGGTAGGCCAGTATCGCTTTCCATTAAAAGCTTACAGCTGGGAGATTCCCGAAGGAGGGGGACCACTCGGCGAAGATCCATTAGAAAGTGCCAGAAGAGAACTGTTGGAAGAAACAGGCATGAGCGCAAGCAATTGGAAAGAAATTCAACGCATGCATTTGTCAAATTCAGTGAGCGATGAATTAAGCATCATTTACGTAGCCACCGGATTAATTCAAGGCATTGCAATGCCAGAAGAAACCGAAGAATTAATGGTTAAAAAAGTCCCGTTTGATGAGGCTTTCGAAATGGTGATGAAAAATGAAATTACCGATTCAATGAGCGTGGCGGCAATTTTAAAAGCGAAGCTGATGATTATGGAAAACCTGATTTGATGTTTATTTTATCATAAAATGTTCCTAACGGAACATGAAAAAATCATATTTTTCTTCTACTGAGGAGATATCCCTACTGGATATTTGGGCGCTTAGAAAAATGAAAATAAGACATTAGTTTTATCAAAAATCATATCAAACATGGATGCCACATTTTTACAATATGTTCCGTAGGAACATTTCCTCGGTAGAAAATATGCATCATGCATTTTCGTTCCGTAGGAACGTTTCATGAAAATAAACATCAAAATATTACCCCAAGCTATCATGAAATGTTCCTAACGGAACATGAAAAACCACGAATTCTTTCTACCGAGGAGATATCCTTACGGGATATTTGGGCGCTTAGAAAAATGAAATTTATGCCTTGATTTTAATGATATATACCAAAAACGGATGTCACATGTTCCGTAGGAACATCTCCTCGGTAGAAAATATGCACCATACATTTTCGTTCCGTAGGAACGTTTTATGAAAACAAACATCAAAATATTAACCCAAGCTATCATGAAATTGGTTATATTCATTAAAAAATGATATGCCAAACACCTACACCCAAATACACATCCAATTTATTTTTGCAGTGAAATACCGAGCAGCACTAATTGGGGCAGAATTGGAGGATAATTTGCAAAAATATATCACCGGAATCTTCCAAAACAATAACCACAAAATGATTCAGATCAATAACATGCCGGATCATATCCATATTTTGGTTGGGATACGTCCACATCAATCTATTTCGAGCTTAATTCAAAACGTCAAAACCGAAAGTTCAAAATGGATTAACGATAAAGGTTTGTCAAAATCTAAATTTTCATGGCAAGAGGGTTAGGGGGCATTCTCTTATTCAAAAAGCGAAGTACCAAACGTCACTCAATATATCCACAATCAAAAAGAGCATCACAAAAAAAAAAGCTTTCTAAGCGAGTAGGCTAAATTTTTAAAAGATTTCGAAATTGAGTTCGAGGACAAATACATCTTCAAGGAACCAGAATAATTTATATTATCTTTGTTGCTTTATTTTAAAACCAGATGAGCAAATTTTTCGGATATATACTTACTCCAATATTTTACATTTTCTTTGGCTTAATGCTGTGCATTTTCCATCCCATTCAATGGATTTGCTATAAGTTATTTGGCTATAAAGCGCACAAAACGTCGGTAGATATTCTAAATTTCTTCTTAACCTATTGCCAGATATTTTTGTTCAATTCTATCAGTTTCAAGAATGAATACGGTCTCCCAACCGATCGGCCAATCATATTTGCAGCTAACCATCAAAGCATGTACGATATCCCATCGTTGATTTGGTTTTTAAGAAAGTACAGTGCCAAATTTATCTCCAAAATTGAACTCACAAAAGGTATTCCCTCTATTTCTATCAACCTACGTTTAGGGGGCGGAGCAAATATCAATAGAAAAGATAACAAACAAGCCATATCAGAAATTATCAAACTTGGCCGTAGAATGAAAGAAAATAACTGGAGCACGGTTATTTTTCCTGAAGGTACCAGGGCTAAAGACGGGATGGTAAAGCAATTTCAATTCGGAGGAATCGCGACCATTTTGAAAGCGGTGCCAAACGCATTAGTGGTGCCAATAGCTATTGAAAACTCGTGGAAAATAGTTCGCTTCGGAATGTTTCCTCTAACAACTGGCCTTGCGTTAAAATGGACGGTTTTGAAACCGATAGAACCAGGGCTAAAAACGCCAAACGAAATTACGCTGGAAGCCGAGACAGAAATTAGAAAAATATTAAATCAATCAATATAACATGAAAATTGTGAGATACTTTTTTATTCTATTTCTTCTCATTGGATTACAATCTTCTGCACAAACCAGCAAGCTTTCTAACTCTTTATTTTGGGAAATAACCGGAAAGGATTTGACAAAACCATCTTATCTATTCGGAACTTACCATTTTGCTGGCAAAGACTTTCTGGATAGTATGCATAACGTAAATAATAAGCTCGATGCATCTGATATGGTTATTGGCGAACTACTTTTTACAGACAGCCTTTTGGCAAAAAAGCTGTCAAATTATATGTTAATGAACGGCAATACCTTAGATAAAATTTTGACTGAGCAAGAGTATAAACTTGTCGGCGATTATTTAATAAAAATTGCCAAAGTTGATATTAATAGTTTAAAGTATTTAAATCCAATGGCAGTGAAAGTGATGATATTGCAGTTCACGTCGCCGGTTACATTTAGTAAAGAAAATACTGCAATTGATGCTTATTTTCAAGAATATGGAAATTTACACAATAAAGCCGTTATCGGATTGGAAACTATAGAAGAGCAAGGTAAAATCCTTTTCGGAGCAAGTATCGAAAGGCAAAAAAAGCAGTTGCTTGATAATGTTCTGAATTACGAAAAATACAAAAAGCAAGCCGAAGAGGGTTTTGAAGCCTTTAAAGCGCAAGACCTGAATAAGATTGAAAAATCGTTCCAGGAAACTGACGAATTTACACCAGAAGAATTTGAAGTGCTGCTTAAAAGCAGAAATATAGCATGGATTAAAAAACTACCTTTATTAATAAAAAATAAAAGCGCCTTTATTGCTGTAGGCGTTGGCCATTTGGTTGGTGAGTGGGGTTTAATTAATCTCTTACAAAAAGAGGGGTATACAGTAACACCAATTAAAACTAATTAAATATTCTTATTGCCAATTACCCTAAAAAATTCATCGCGATAAGTGTCTCCTACCGGAATTATTTTGGTGTTAATGGTAATCCTACTGCGCTCAATACTTTCAATTTTATCAACAGCCACAATGTACGATTTATGTACGCGGATGAACTGACTCTGTGGTAAAGCCTCTTCCATTTTCTTCATGCTTTGGAGCGTAATGATGCGTTCATCTTTGGTGAAGATCGAAATGTAATCTTTCAACCCTTCAATATACAAAATATCGTGAAGGTAGATTTTCTGAATTTTATGTTCTGTTTTTACAAAAATATAATCCTGAACGGGATTGGCTGGAGCAGAGAAAGCTGCTGGGGTAATAATTGGCTGTGCTACACTGGCAGGCGCTTCTACTGGTTTATGCTGTTTGTGAACCTTCTCTACTGCTTTGTAAAAGCGATCGAAAGCAATAGGTTTCAGCAAATAGTCAGACACATTTAAATCGTAACTTTCTAAGGCGTACTGTGGATACGCTGTAGTTAAAATATAGTGGCATTTAGTCCCCGCAATTTTTAAGAACTGAATCCCCGTTAGCTCTGGCATTTGAATATCTAAAAACACCAGATCAATACCCCCACCCTGAACAACCTGTAATGCTTCAATTGGATTCTCGCATCGCTTCACCATCGTTAAAAACGGAACTTTGGAGATATAATCTTCCAAAATATCAAGCGCTAATGGCTCATCATCAACAACAATACAGTTTAAATTCATTTTTAGGTTTAATTTTAATTCAAGGATTCAAAAATAGTCAATTCGTCAAAGCCAGTTGGCAAATTAAATATCGATCATTAGTTCACAGGTGTAATGAGTAGCCGAATTTACAACATTTAATTTATATCTGTCTGGGTACACCAGCTGTAATCGTCTTTCTACGTTAGGCAAACCAATTCCACCTTGAGCGTCTTTATTCTGTTGATTTTTCTTATTGATCACGCTAAAATGTAGGATCTTTTGGTTCGCAATGATATTAATTTTAACCGGGTTTTCCGGATCATTCACCACGCCATGTTTAAACGCATTCTCTACAAATGAAATCAGCATCAGCGGTACTATTTTTTGATCATCAATTTCCCCATTTAGGGTAAGTTCTATGAAAGCACCATCTTTAAATCTTATTTTTTGCAGTTCTATATAGTTAGTTAAATAATCAACCTCCTTGCTTAAAGCTACCGTTGGGGTATTGCTTTCATAAATCATGTAACGCATAATCTCCGAAAGTTTCATAATCGCATCTGCTGTTTTATCTGATTTTTGATAAGCAAGAGAGTAGATGTTATTCAGAGAATTAAAAAGAAAATGCGGATTAAGCTGCGATTTAAGGAATTGCAGTTCCATTTCCCGGCGTTCACTTTCCAGGTTACGTTGAATGCGTTCATTAGAAAACCAATCAGCAGCAAATTTAATCAGGCAACTTGAGACTAAGAAGAATCCACACAAAAACAATTGTGCGAAAAAATATTGATCTGCCTGCAGTGTTTTCGGCTTTCCTTCCATGATGTAATCCATCATATCTTTAGGATTTAAAACCGCTACAACTGTTTTAATTAATGCCGCAGCACCTAACAAAAGAACAAACGCCAACATGTATAGAAAATATTTCTTCCTTTTTTTAATGAGCTGGGGAATAAGGATTAAATAGTTTATATAGAAGAGGGAAATATTTATTATACCAAATAGCACAAGAGAGAGTAAAAAATGTTTAACACTTTTTACCTGAGAATCAAAAAAGACATCTAACACAATTATTAATATTATAAATGCCCAGAAAATCCCGTGAAGTATTAATGGTCCTTTGCTTTTTTTCATTTAATATACTTTGGAAGAGGAAGCAGCTTATTGCTAATCTTTCCGCATCCAAAATAAATAAACTTTCTTTTTAAACCGCACACAATCTACCAACAGGCATTTTTTTTCTACCAACAGGCAAACAGCCATATTTTATCGACAAACTCCAAATCTCATCGATAAACGCCAAAAACGCCAGTTTATCTAGAATCTTGAACACTTGGTATAATACATTTTAGCAATCAATTCGAATGCTGTTCCTTTGAATCATCAAAACGAAAACAAAATGAAAAAGTTAGTAAACACCTCGCCATTTTTACTTTTATTAGTTCCAGTATTCATGATGATTATTTTAACGCTTATGGTAAATACAAATCAAAATGATGCTGAAGTTGTGGTAAAAACTACATCAAGCACTAATACTATCGCAAAACAAGTATCAGCGGTTTTCAAATAAGGTAATGAGTAATTATGCAATCGAAACTGTAGGCTTAAACTTTAGCTTTGGTAACCAAACCATTGTAAAAGATTTATCCTTACAAGTACCAAAGGGTAGTATTTATGGTTTTTTAGGCCCTAATGGCGCTGGTAAAACCACTACAATAAAAATCCTGCTTAATTTATTGAAATCGCCGGCAGATCAGGTTTTTATTTTTGGGAAAGAAATCAACAGTAATCGCATTGCCGCACTCAAAAAAATTGGAGCCTTGGTAGAGCAACCTGCTATCTATGGACATCTTTCTGGTAAAGAAAACTTAATTAATCGCTGCCTCCTGCTCAGGATCCCAAAAAGCAAAGTCGCCAAAATGCTGGCTTTAGTAGGCTTAACCGATGCAGGAGATAAAAAAGCTGGTAAATATTCTCTAGGAATGAAACAACGTTTGGGCATTGCCTTGGCCCTGGTTTCCGATCCAGAATTACTACTGCTTGACGAACCAACTAATGGCTTAGATCCTAACGGGATTATCGAAATCAGAAACCTGATGATAGAATTAGCCACCAAACACAACAAAACTATTTTAGTATCTAGCCATTTATTGGCTGAGATTGAAAGAACTGCTACTCATGTAGGCATCATTAACAAAGGCCAATTATTATTTCAAGGCACCATTGATGAACTTCATTTGCTAAGCAAACCGATGGTCGAAATAGAAGTAGATCAAATTGAAAATGCAAGCGCTTTTTTGGTTACCGCAGGCTATGAAATCGCTTCCAAAACAGACAGCAAAATAACCGTTCCTTTTTCTTCATCTGCTGATAGCGGAAAGCTGAATACACTACTCATCCAAAATGGATTCACAGTAAGCAGCCTTTCCAAACAGCGCAAGGATTTGGAAAACCTTTTTCTTGATATTACCAAAAACAACTAAAATGCGCTCCATCTACATTTCATTAGTTTCCGAGTTTTATAAATCCAGGAAAACCCTTGCCTTTTGGGCCGCAATTTTACTTCCGGTTGTAATATGCAGCTTGGTAAGTTTTGGTTTTTATTCAGGTGCTGATAAAATTCTGAAATTAAACGCACCCGGTATGATGCTTTGGATAAAATATGCTGGTGCTACCCTGAACGTTATGGGCATATTGGTGATGCCTTTTTATGTAATGTTTATGGCTTTCTCTGTTAATAATATTGAGCACAAAAACGATACATGGAAAAGCCTTTTCGCCCAACCGTTAAATAAATTCTCTATCTATACAGCTAAATACCTATTTGCTGTTACGCTGATATTCATTTGTCTGTTTCTTTTTGCTACGCTAACCTATGGTTTCGGCCATCTATTGCAAGTTTTGGTTCCAAAATATACGTTTAGTCAATACAACCCATCCAACTTCCTCATTAACTCTTACAGCAAGTTATTTTTATCATCCCTGGGCATTTTGTCTCTTCAATTTATTTTTAGCTTAATCTGGGGCGATTTTCTTAAACCAATCGGCATCGGTTTCGTAGGCACTATTATGGGCATTGTAGCAGGCATGGTTAACTGGACATACGCCTATCTTATTCCATACAGTCTGCCTGCATTGGCTTTGCAAATTACACAGGTAAAAAAAGGAAAAGATCCATTAGATTTTGAAATTTTCGCTAGAGAAATCTGGGTAAGTCTAATTTATGCAGGGGTATTATTTATAGCAGGTTACTTTATTGTAACCAGAAAAAGTATCAAATGATTTTTTGAAAAGCAATAGCTGCATTTCATCTTAATGTTAGTCCTTCTTTACACTACAAGTCCGCTTCAAAAGTTTTGTGCTTAGGTAAAGCATATGCATCGAAACCTCTATTTGTTCTCAATTGGAATACGGGCTTTTCGTTTCAATAAGGTTTAGATAATTTAGGCTTTTACTATCAAGTTTGGCAACTGTTCTGCGGCAAAAACGCTTTGTAAAAATATCAGGAGATTCTAATTCTAGAAAAGCTAAAATGTAATTTAGCACTTAAACCAACCTACTTCTTAAAATGATCAAAAGATTTACAATCACAGCAATGGCTTTTAGCCTTTGCTTTTCTGCGTTTGCGCAAGATGCACCAGATGCCGCGATAGTACAAAAGATACGCAAGGCTGGCCTGGATAATTCAAAAGTGATGGATATTGCCTTCAACTTAACTGATGTTTCCGGTCCTCGTTTGTCTAATTCTCCTGGTTTAAAACGAGCGCAAGACTGGGCGGTAAAACAACTTACAGAGTGGGGTTTGAAAAATGCACATCTCGAAGCCTGGGGAACATTTGGCAAAGGCTGGCAAGTAGATAAATATTACGCTGCAACCACCGCTCCATTTTATCACCCGATTATTGCTTCTCCAAAAGCATGGACACCAGGAACCAATGGGCCAATAATATCAGAAGTAGTTTTAATCAAAGCAGATAGTGTTGCCGATTTAGCGAAATATAAAGGTAAACTCGCTGGCAAAATTGTAATGATGGATCAAGGCACTCCACTTGCGAGCGGATTGAAGCCAGATTTTTCACGCTATGCTGATTCTACACTGGCACAGATGGCAGCGGCAAAACCTGCAGCTGGCGCTCCTCGTCAACGTACTGCCACCGGGCCAATGGCCGATCGTATCGCGCAAATGATGAAAATGCGTGAAGTGCGTGCCGCCATGAGCGCCATGTTAGTCGAAGAAAAAGTGGCTCTGATTTTAACTTATGCCCGCGGCGGACAAGGAACATTCTTCACCAGCAATGGCGCCTCTTATGCCTTAGATGCTAAACCAGTTTCTCCTGAACTTGAAGTTGCTGCTGAAGATTTCTTACATATTTTACGTTTGCTTCGTGCTGGCAGACCGGTAGAGGTAGAAGCTGATATCAAAACTTCATTTTATGCTCAAGATCCTCAGGGCTACAACGTAATAGCTGAAATTCCGGGAACCGATAAAAAATTAAAGGATGAAGTAATTATGATTGGAGGCCACTTCGATTCGTGGCATGCTGCAACTGGCGCTACCGATAATGCAGCAGGTTCTGCCGTAATGATGGAAGCCATGCGCATTTTAAAAGCCATTGATTTTAAACCTAAGCGCACCATCCGCATCGCACTTTGGAGTTCTGAAGAGCAAGGACTATTTGGTTCAAGAGGGTATGTAGCCAAACATTTTGGCGATCCAAAAACGATGGTTTTAACACCAGATCAAAAGAAAATTTCAGCATATTATAATTTAGATAACGGTACGGGCAAAATTCGCGGTATTTATTTACAAGGAAACGCAGCAGCCGGCCCTATATTCCAAAGTTGGCTAAGCCCATTTAATGATCTTGGAGCTACAACTGTAACGATTAACAACACTGGCGGAACCGATCACCAGGCCTTTGATGCAGTAGGCATTCCGGGCTTCCAATTTATACAAGACCCCGCCGATTACAATACCCGTACGCACCACAGCAACATGGATACTTATGATAGATTGGTGGAAGATGATTTGAAACAATCGGCAACTATTGTCGCTTCTTTCGTTTACAATACTTCCCAACGTGATGCACAAATTCCAAGAAAAGAACTACCAGCAACACAAGCCGCAAGACCATAATTAATTAAAAATGCAAAAGCCTGCTAATTTGACCATAAAGTCAAACGGCAGGCTTTGCTTTTTAGAGAGAGGGTGCGTTAAATATGTATATTTTAATCTTTAGTAAGATAATATCCGCTGCTTAAATGCCCACACAATAAGCTGATACGAGTTTCGTAAATCTAGCTTTCTAACCATGTTCCGCCTGTGTGTATTTACGGTATGCTCGCTAATAAAAAGCATATCGCCTATTTCTTTGCTGTTGTAACCTTTTGATAATAGCCTTACTATTTCAATTTCTCTTTCCGTTATCAAATTACTGTTTTCTTGAAGATGGACGTTGTTTGTCATTGTAAATTAAATTGTAAGGTGATCATTAATTCATCACTAAGAAGACTCCCGGTTACCCAGCAAAAATTCGGGATCTTTTTATTATGGGATAGACAACTTTGGGATGTGCAACACTAAATTCTCATTCCTTATTGCATTTCAAAAGTATGTCGACGTACCTATATATGAGTAGTATGTTTTACCCTAAATAAAAAGGTGTTTTTACGGTATTAAAATTCATAGTGGCTATTGCCAGAAACTATCTAAATCACGACTTTAGAAGACCAAAATCAAACATACTATAATAATGAGCAAAAATTCGAATTTTCAACCTATTGATAAGAAGGTTGCACAAGAAATGGTTAAATCGTATGCCGAACAGGCTAGCAAAGATCCAAAATCTTACACCAAAGCAATCTGGTTTCCTGCAGCACAAATTTTAGAAATGGCCAAAACAATTGCAGATGGAAAACACGATGGTTTGCGAATTTATAATGCTCAGTACACAGCCAACTCCATAGAAGGATTGCCAAAAGAATACGAAGGAAGAAATACGGTATTACTAGTGCCAACCTTTGCTGCCGGCTACAGCAACCCACTTGGCGAATTGACCGAAGAACATGAAGATGATTTGGAAGACATTGAAAACAGAGGGGAACTTTGTCCTAGCGTATGCCAGGGAACCGGACTTTAAAGAATGAATTTCACATCACCGATAGTTATAGCCGAAATAATGTGCCTTATAGGTGCAATTATATTTCTAAGAAATAATAAAAGCATTTTCTGGAAACTAAATATTGCCTATCTTCTTTTGGCGTTATTAACGGAGGCTGCAGGAAGTTATATGTCCTCTAAAAGAGAAAACAATCTTTGGTTATTTAACTCCTTTGTATTTTTCGAAATTAGCTTCATTTTTATTGGCATCTGGCATTGCCTGAAAAATTATTTAATCCCTAAGCCCATTATATATGTAGGTTTAGGGATCGTTTATTCGATTTATTTTGGCTTTATTGCTAAAGATTCGATTATGGTTTTTAACTCTACTGCTGTAACAGTAATGTCGGTGGTTTTTAGCCTCTACTGTCTTTATTATTATTATCTCTTGTTAAATGACGAAAAATTTATTGAAATCAAATATCATCCAGAATTTTGGTGGATAACGGGTGTATTGTTTTATTATTTTGGTGGAACGGTTTGTAACTTGTTAAGTGATGTATTTGATGTTCGTTTCGGCAAAAGTTTCACCCTCAGGTACGCTATTACCATAGCATTGAATTTTATTTTATATAGCGTTTGGACCTATTCTTACTTATGCAGAGCGAAACAACAAAAATTGCAATCTTAGTTGTTATTGCAACTTTGATTTTCTTACTAATGCCTGTTTTTTTGATTATGTACATCCGTTCGTATAACCGGCATAAAAAAAACCACATCTTAGAGAAACAACACATGCAACAGCAGTTTGAGGCAGAGATGCTTCAAGCCAGAGTTGAAGTGCAAGATAATACCATGCAAGCTATTGCAACAGAACTGCATGATAATGTAGGGCAACTTTTAAGTTTAACTACTTTAACACTAAATTCAATTAATCTTGATCATAGCGACAAAGCCACTATCAAAATAGAAAATTCCTTATCGCTGGTCAACAAATCTATCAAAGAGTTAAGAGAACTTGCCAAACTTTTACATGGTGAGCAAATAGTAGAAAATGGATTAGGCAATGCGTTACAACAAGAAATTAACTGGCTGGAAAAAACAGGCAGTTATGAATTGGAGGTTACCAATCAACTTCATAATCTGCAGGAAAACTCCCCAGATAAAGACTTAATTATTTTACGCTTGCTACAGGAAATCATCAACAACATCATCAAACATGCAAACGCTACTTCAATCAGTTTTAATGCATACTACGAGGATAAAAAATTATATTTAAATGTTGAAGAAAATGGAGTAGGTTTCAATTACGAAAAGGCTAAAGCAAATAAAGCAGGTTTGGGATTAAGTTCCATTTCAAAGCGCATTGAAATGATAAATGGTAAAATGGCTTTAAATTCGACTCCAAATAAAGGCACTAACATCCTAATCGAAATCCCATATCCCTAAATCATGTTACCTCAACCCATATCTATTGCCATAGTTGATGATCATACCTTATTCCGTTCTGGATTAGCCAGCTTATTAGACGAATTTGACGAAATTAAGGTGGTATTTGAAGGCAAAAATGGCCAGGATTTACAACATAAGATTGTGAATCATCCAGATGTTCAACTCTTATTAATGGATATTAATATGCCAGTAATGGATGGATTTGCAGCTACTAAGTGGGTAAAGGAGCACCATACCAATGTAAATGTATTAGCATTGAGCATGCTTGAAGATGAAAAAGCCATTATTGGAATGCTAAGGGCTGGCGCAAGCGGATATATGCTTAAAGAGTCTACACCTAACGACCTTCTCTTGGCCATTAAAGCTGTTGTTGAAAAAGGGTTTTACATAAACGACCTGGTATCGGGCAGGCTTTTGATTGCTTTAAAAAATGGCGATTCAGGCCCAATCTTCAGTACAAGGGAACTTGCATTTTTGCAGCATTGCAGTACCGAACATACCTACAAAGAAATTGCCGACATGATGAATGTAAGCCCGCGAACTGTTGACAATTACAGGGAATCATTATTTGCCAAACTCAATATCCGATCTCGTACAGGATTGGTGGTTTATGCGATCAAGAATAACCTAATTACCATATAATCAGCACCGCTGAAAATCTTTACCTATTAAAAACTTGATAAATAATTTGCATAACTAAATAATTAGTTTTAACTTTAGTTAAGGCATTGCCTAAAGCTTATCTCTATTTATTAAATATTATGGAAATTAAAGATCTAACCAAAGCAGAAGAACAGCTTATGCAGGTATTGTGGCAGTTGGAAAAAGCATTTGTAAAAGATGTTATCGATGAACTTCCCTTGCCAAAACCCGCTTATAATACAGTTTCAACGATTATCAGAATTTTAGAGACAAAAGGTTTTATTGGCCATGAGGCCTTTGGAAAAGCCCATCAGTATTTCCCGCTTATCAGCAAAGAAGAATATAAACGCCACGCCACCGAAAAGTTACTCGGCAACTATTTCGAGAATTCAGTAGAAAGTATGTTTTCTTTCTTCGTGAAAGAAGAGAAGTTAGATTTAAGTGATGTGGATGAAATTTTAAAAATGATTGATAAAATTAAACATAAGCCAAAATGAGTTTTGCCCATTACCTACTTCAGGTAAACTTATATTTAATTGTTTTTTATGGCTTTTATAAATTACTTTTAGATAAGGAAACCTACTTTTTACTCAACCGCGTTTACCTGGTAAGTGCTGGTGTATTATCATTATTTATTCCATTTATCCGACTGGAATGGCTCACTGAGCAAAAGGCTGCACAGCAGGTTTATACATCGGTAAATTGGGAAGCCGTATTAGAAAAAGCTACTATTGTAAGCGATAATAGCCATGGCCTTAATTGGGGTAATGCGTTTGTGTATATCTATTTTGCAGGCATAATCTTCTGCTTAGGCAAGCTTGCTTATAATTTACTCTCAGTACATAAGCTGATAAAAAATGCGAAATCGGGTTCTGCGTTTTCTTTTTTTAGTAAAAAAGTCGTCGATCAGGATTTGCCACTAATGGCGGTGATTGATGTACATGAAGAAGCCCATATTAAACAATGGCATACTGCAGATATTTTGTTTTTTGAGATTATTGGAGTTTTTACCTGGATAAATCCAATCATTTACTTCTACAAAAAATCCATTAAAAATATTCACGAATTTTTAGCAGATGAGCATGCTGCAGCATTTCAAGGTGACAAAGCTGAATATGCTATGCTCATCTTGAGTCAGTCGTTTGGAATTTCCCCTAATCGCCTAACCAATGGTTTCTTTGATAAATCACTCATCAAGAAACGGATCTTTATGTTGCAAAAAGAAAGATCAAAGAAAATAGCCATTTTGAAGTATGGCTTCTTTATTCCGCTTTTTGCAGTTCTCATTATTTTCTCCTCAGCAACGGTAAGAAAAAATGAAAAGCTGATTTCGATTACCAATCAAATACCACTGGATAAACCTATTGAAATGGTTCAGGAAATTATTATTCCTGAGCCAGGATTTGCTCCAGAAAAGTCATCTACCACTGAGATCATTCCTACAGCAGAAAAAGTAGCCGGAAATTGGAACAACTTTTATGCTTTCATGGCCAGATCTATAAAATATCCATCCGAAGCTCAGAAAAACAACCTTCAGGGCAATACTCAGATAAAATTCACCCTTCAAAACAATAAGGTAACAAACGTAAGCAGTGTTGTGAATTTGGGCGACGGCTGCGATGAGGAAGTGAGGAAAGCCATATTGTCGTACAGAAAATTTGAAAATCTGCCTAATGGTAAATACACGTTGAAAGTAGGTTTCACACTTTCCGGAAATAAGGCCGCCCCGCTTAAAAATAAGGAGACGATTAAACTGGCTACTTACCAAAAACTTTCTGATATTAATATTATTGGTTATTCTTCGCCTGTAGAAAGTGGCAGTGAGGAGGATAAGTTAGACAAAGTTTTTGACTTCGTTTCAATAGAGAAACAGCCGGAGTTTCCCGGAGGGATATCTAAGTTTTATGAGTATTTAAGCAAGACCATAAAGTATCCAAAACCAGCACAAGAAAATAATGTGCAGGGAAAAGTTTTTCTATCCTTCATCGTCGAGAAAGATGGTTCGCTTAGCGATGCTTTGATAACCCGCGGCCTGGGCAGTGGGTTAGATGAGGAAGCCTTAAGGGTAATAAAAAGTTCGCCAAGATGGAATCCTGGGATAACGGATGGTAAACCCGTTAGGGTAAAATACAACATCAACGTGAATTTCACACTAAATGTTGATGATGAGGTGAAGAAAGCAACTCGGATTAAAGGCCTTTCTACGAGCGACGTTTTTAACAACTCGAAATTTGATGGTGTTGTTGTGCTAAATGGAAAGGTAAGCCAAAGTGGCTTCGATTTTACAAAAATTGATAGTCGCGATATTCAATCAGTTTCGGTACTAAAAGATGCTGCAGCAACAAGTTTATACGGAGATAAGGGAAAAAACGGCGTACTCATCATTACCACAAAAAATAACGATTTTAGAAAAGCAAGTGACACGGAACTTAGGTTAGATACCAACACACCGATTCTCAAAATAAGATAATTAAGATCAACGAATATGAAAAGAATATTAACGATTGTTATAGCACTAGGTATGGCCTATAGTGTAAAAGCACAAACGAAAACAGATAGTACCAAAACGCCGAGCATTACTTTACGCGGTACAGCTACATCTGTTACGGAGCCCCTTATCGTAATTGACGGAAATAAGCAATATCAACGAGGAACGGCGTCTATGGCTGGTGTGGATCCAAATAATATCGAATCGATAAACATTTTGAAAGATGCTGCATCAACCACTAAATATGGCCCTGACGGATTTGCGGGTGTTATTGAAATCAAAACTAAAAACGGTTTAGCAGGAATTTATAATAAGAACATAGATTCAAATAGTATCGGCCTTCGTGGAAAAATTACCGGACTTAGTGTTCGCCCAAATGCTACAGGTGTGATCAGGAATTACAAGAGAAAAGATTCTGACCAAAAAGTGATTATCAGAAATCTTCTGCAAAAAGATTCCGATCCAAAAGCTAATCCAATTTATGTAGTTGATGGCAAGCAAGTAGATAATATAGAAACGCTTGATCCAAATACAATTGAATCAATTAATGTGCTGAAAGATGCTGCTGGAAAATCACAGTATGGTGAATCAGGCGCAAATGGAGTAGTTATTATTACTACAAAAGTTCCTAAAAAAGAATCTCAAAAGAAAAACTAAATAAAAAACTTTAATACTATTTAACCATGAGAAAGCTAATGATTTTAGCCCTAACGGGCATTGCCATGCTTACCAATTCGGTAAAAGCACAAAAAATTTACGATTTTGTATCAGTGGAAAAGCAGCCAGCTTACCCTGGTGGAATTGTTAAATTCTATCAGTACATGAAAAACGAAATTAAATATCCTGAAGTAGCGAAGAATAATAAAATACAGGGAAAGGTGTTTTTAAGCTTTATAGTGGAAAAAAATGGCAAGCTAACTGATGTGATTGTTGTTAGAAGCCTATCAAAAGAAACGGATGCAGAGGCCGTAAGAGTAATTAAAAATTCTCCGAACTGGAATCCTGGTGTACTTGACGGAATGCCAGTAAGAGTGAAGTATAACATTGCTGTTAACTTCAATTTTTCTGGAGATAAAACCAGTCAAAAAACAAGCAATAAACCAGGGTTAACACCTGAATTTCCTGGGGGAACAGAGAAGCTTTATAGCTATTTGGCTAAAAACATTAAATACCCAAAAGAAGCACAGAAAAATAATGTCCAAGGAAAAGTTTTTCTTGAATTTAATGTAGAAAAAAATGGAACCTTAACAGATATTGTTGTAACCAGAGGGCTATCCAAAGAAACTGATGCAGAAGCTATGAGGGTAATGAAAGCTGCACCAAGGTGGAATCCGGCAATTGGCACAGATGGCCATCCTGTAAAAACTAAATACCGCATGACGGTGAATTTCACGTTGTCTTAACATTTTGTAACGCCGTCAACATCGCAAAGTCTTAATTTCAACATAAGATTTTGCGATTTCATTGTACAATTCAAAGCGCATTGTATATTTGAGAATGATAAGTCAGCTCTTTAAATTTAGTATTTTGTCAATAGCGCTACTGTTTGCCTTAGAAAGTAAGATCAAGGCACAAAAAGTGATGATTCCGGTAGACTCGATCAAAAATTTCGATTTTTATTCTATAGAAAAGCCACCAGAATACCCCGGAGGATTACAAAAGTTCTATCAATATTTAGGCAGAAATACTAAATACCCAAAGCAAGCTTGGAAAGATAGAATAGGTGGAGCTGTAACGCTATCATTTGTTGTTGAGAGAAGTGGAGATTTAACGGAAGTAATGGTAGTTAGCGGCGTGAGGAAAGATATTGACGATGAAGCGATAAGAGTGGTAAGCAAATCGCCAAAATGGAATCCAGGAATACAAGATGGTAAACCAGTTAGGGTGAAATACAATATCAAGGTTAACTTTTCGCCCATTTAAGTACTATAGTTAACCACAAAACCCCAGCTAATAATAGTCGGGGTTTTATGTTTTCTCTCCTGTCTCGGAACACTAAATTTATAAAATATTTAATGTATATACAAATAATACAAAATAAAATTTCTAATTAGATATTTTTTTAATATGCTAACATAGAATATTTGCAACTTTCGCAAACTTTTATTTTGATGATCACATCAAGTTTAAGAACTCACCTGTTCAATTTTTTTACTTCTGCACCGCAGCACACCAAAAATAATCGAATCTGATCAAGTTCTATCTTGGCAAGATTTACAAAATAAAAAGCCCCCATAAATATGGAGGCTTAAGAATCCGGTAACTAAACCGAACGCACAGTATAATTTTAAACCGTTTCTTCTGAAACAAACTTTGCAGATGCAAAATCACGGTTCATCAAAGCAATATTTTCTAAAGAGATTCCTTTAGGGCATTCCGCTTCACATGCACCTGTATTGGTACAATTACCGAAACCTTCAGCATCCATTTGCGCTACCATGCTTTGCACACGACGATAACGCTCTGGCTGGCCTTGTGGTAATAACGCCAGCTGAGAAATTTTTGCAGAAACGAACAACATTGCCGAAGCATTTTTACATGTAGCCACACAAGCGCCGCAACCTATACAAGCTGCCGCTTCGAAAGCAGCATCTGCTTTCATTTTTGGAATTGGTAAGTTGTTAGCATCTTGTGCGTTTCCTGTGTTTACAGAAATAAAGCCACCAGCTGCAATCACTCTATCAAATGCAGAGCGATCTACAGTCAAATCTTTTACCACTGGAAAAGCTGCTGCTCTCCAAGGCTCCACAACGATAGTATCACCATCTTTGAATGAACGCATGTGCAATTGACAGGTGGTAACCAAGTCTTTCGGACCATGCGGACGACCGTTGATGAACATCGAACACATTCCGCAGATACCCTCACGGCAATCATGGTCGAATACCACCGGCTCTTCACCTTTAGTAATCAGATCTTCGTTTAACACATCGAACATCTCCAAGAAAGACATATCCGGAGAAATACCAGACAATTTATAATCGACCAAAGCACCTTTGGTTTTGTTATTTTTTTGACGCCAAACTTTTAGCGTTAAGTTCATATTTCCTGTACTCATGATATTGAGATTTTAGGTAGTTAGTACTTAGTAGTTAGTATTTAGAAGGAAGTTATCTAAGTACTAAATACTAATTTCTAAATACTATTTATAACTTCTTTGTGCTACTTTAATATTTTCAAACTTTAATTCTTCTTTATGAAGTTCAAAGTTTACACCTTCTTTAAATTCCCAGGCTGCTACGTAAGCAAAGTTTTCATCGTCACGTAAAGCCTCGCCCTCTTCTGTTTGGTACTCTTCACGGAAGTGACCACCACAACTTTCGTTACGGTTTAAAGCATCAATACACATTAGTTCGCCCAATTCGATGAAATCAGCAACACGGCCTGCTTTCTCCAACTCCGGATTTAATTCTTCTGCCAAACCAGGTACACGAACATTACTCCAGAATTCAGCACGTAAAGCTCTGATTTCCTCAATAGCTTCTTTAAGGCCTTTTTCATTACGAGCCATACCGCATTTTTCCCACATGATATGGCCCAAACGTTTGTGGAAATGATCTACAGATTTAGTTCCTTTAATGTTGATAAGCTTGTTAAGAATCCCTTTCGCTCTCTCTTCTGCCTCTACGAATGCCGGGTGATCTGTCGGGATAGCCTTTACAGAAATCTCTTTGGATAAATAAGCACCAATAGTGTATGGAAGCACGAAATATCCATCAGCCAAACCTTGCATTAAAGCAGAAGCACCTAAACGGTTCGCACCATGATCGGAGAAGTTAGCTTCACCAGTACAATATAAACCAGGTACAGAAGTCATTAAGTTATAATCAACCCAAAGTCCGCCCATTGTGTAGTGAACCGCTGGATAGATACGCATTGGCGTTTCGTAAGGATTCTCACCGGTAATCTGAGCATACATATCAAATAAGTTTCCGTATTTCTCTTTGATAACTGCTGTTCCCAAACGCATACAGGTTTCTTTATCAGGATTATGAATACCTGATTTAGAAGCTTCTATTCTACCGTAGCGTTCTGTATTAGCTTTAAAATCTAAATAAACCGCCAATTTTGAAGCACCTACACCGTAACCTGCATCACAACGCTCTTTTGCTGCCCTAGAGGCTACATCACGAGGCACAAGGTTACCAAAAGCAGGGTAACGACGCTCTAAATAATAATCTCTTTCATCTTCAGGAATTTCTGAAGCTTTACGGTTATCATCTTTCTTCTTAGGAACCCAGATACGTCCATCATTACGTAATGATTCAGACATCAGAGTTAATTTAGATTGGTGATCACCAGAAACTGGAATACAAGTTGGGTGAATTTGAGTGTAACACGGATTGGCGAAGTAAGCACCTTGTTTATGTGCTTTCCATGCTGCCGTAACGTTACTGCCCATTGCGTTTGTAGAAAGGTAAAATACGTTACCGTAACCACCTGTTCCTAAAACAACCGCATGACCAAAGTGACGCTCAATTTCGCCAGTGATTAGGTTACGGGCGATAATACCACGAGCCTTGCCATCAATTTTAACCACTTCAAGCATTTCATGGCGGGTATACATTTCTACTTTGCCCATACCAATCTGGCGTTCTAAAGCAGAATAAGCACCTAATAATAATTGCTGACCCGTTTGACCGGCTGCATAAAATGTACGTTGAACTTGCGTACCACCGAATGAACGGTTATCTAACAACCCACCATATTCGCGAGCTAAGGGAACACCCTGAGCCACACATTGATCTATAATGTTAGCACTTACCTCAGCCAGGCGATGCACATTCGCTTCGCGGGCTCTGTAATCGCCACCTTTAATTGTATCATAAAATAAACGATAAGTACTATCGCCATCATTCTGGTAATTTTTTGCTGCGTTAATACCACCTTGAGCAGCAATAGAGTGCGCTCTGCGTGGTGAATCCTGAAAGCAAAAACACTTTACCTTGTAACCCATTTCAGCTAAAGTTGCAGCTGCCGAAGCACCCGCTAAACCAGAACCTACAATAATTACTTCAATAGTTCTTTTGTTCGATGGGTTAACCAAAGGCACAGAAGACTTATACTTGGTCCATTTGGAGGTTAATTCGCCTTCTGGAATATTTGAGTTAATATCTGACATATCTCTTTTGTGCTAAAAACTTAATCAATTAAATGAGTATATACGGCAATCGGCATCAAAGCGAAAACAAGCGATATAATAATCGAATACCAAACACTTGTGCTTTTAATAATGCCATTGTATTTTGAATGATTCCATCCCATAGTTTGAAATGCCGAAGCAAAACCATGAAGTAGGTGATAGCACAATGAAATCATTAACAAAACATAGGCAACTACACGTACAGGATCCTGAAATTTCTCTCTCATTACCGCATAAAGATCTTCGTGACCGTTAGCATCTACCGTTGGGATACCAGTAAAGCGAGAAACCACCCAGAAATCTTTAAGGTGAATTACAAGGAAAATCAACAACAAAGTACCTAGCAAGCCCATAGAGCGACTATACCATTTACTGTTGGCGCTTCCATTGTAAACAGCATAGTTTTCTGGTCTTGCTTTTCTGTTTTGAATAGTCAAGTTTACCGCCTGGTAAATGTGAACCAGTAAACCTATAAACAATATGTACTCCCCAGCTCTGATAATCCAGTTTGTTGCCATAAAATGGGCTCCAATATTGAAAGTCAAACCATTATCGTCAAGAAATATCAACGAATTAATACCAGCATGTACAATTAAAAAGAGTATCAGGAATATTCCTGTAACACCCATAACGTATTTTCTTCCTATTGATGAAGAAAGCGCATTTCCGAAACCACTCATTTGATTAGGATTTATATCTAAATTTCTTGCAAAAGTATCTAATTATGAGTTTAATTTATAAACGATTATGACAAAACGCCGATAAAACATTTATTTAGAAACATTCTAAAAGCATTATAGATTTTTCTACAGAAATTCAATAACAACTATCCTCACTTCATTATCTGATAAGCAAAATTAATCCATCTTGTAATTTAACAAAATCTACAGGAACTAATCAGATCATCATTTAAAAGAAACGTTAATGATTTTCCATCGAGAATCATTTTTTACAGCTAGATTCTTATATTCATTCATAAAATGTTTTTTTTATGAAACGTAACGCCATCTTGTTAGCTCCAATTTCTTTGATTCTATTTTCATGCGGAAGCATTAGGAAGTAAACAACGAATCCTCAGGCATTTAAATACAATTATTGTACTCCTACGCGTCCGTACATTAATTCCACTGGATTTTTCAAGGAAAAAACGGCACTGATCTATCTGCTATAGATGCACTTTCTAAACACGATCAATTGCTGTGTCATTTGCTTGGCTTAAGTAATGAGATAAATGCGCTTTCACGCCTGAAAAAAGAAGGGACAAATAATACCGGTTATTTAAGGTTAAAACAAAAAATAAATAGCCGTGTTGGTTTAGCGCAAGCGCAACTAACGGCGGTTACTGCAGAATTTGATTGTGAAGGGGAACGATCTGATATGGCAGCAGACTATCTGAATGGACTAAATAGCAAACGAAATCGGCAGCTCACCGTCGGTTCGGTGGTTATAGGTGCCCTCACTACGGTTGTAAGTGCAGTAGCAAAGAATAATACGCAAACTATTGTGGGCATAGGTGGTGGCTTGGTTAGCGCTGGTCTTGGTGAAATGACAATTAACCCCAAAGGGAAAAAGGTGCGATTTTACCATGGACACAACCTTTTAAGAACCATTTGGCGGGATGGAGAAAAGAATACCGATTACCCGGATTTTGTATGGAAGATGCTCAATGAAAAGCAATTCAGCTCAAGCGGTAACGTGACTTTGATTAATAGTATTAAAAACCGCTGGCTAAAGTTCGAGTTTAATGGGGGCGTAGATATCGATGAAGAAAAATTGCTGTTTGGGGATGGTGGGCTTTACGGAGCTGATGATTTACACACACGCTCAGCGATGATTAACCAATTGCAATCTACCATAAGATCAATCCATCAAGATTTTATCAGCCTAATGAGTTGGTCGATTCGATATAAAAACAATAAGAAAACAATTAATCCTCAAAGATCAACCTACCTTAAGGCAAATTATTTTGCACAAAAAAAGTCCTGATTTTCATCAGGACTTTTTACGATTTATGTGTTCGAGTTTTCTTAAGCTACTTTTACATTTACCGCGTTTAGGCCTTTTCTACCTTCTTCTACATCGTAGTTTACGGTATCATTCTCACGAATGTTGTCAATTAAGCCTGAAGCATGAACAAAAATTTCGGCATCGCCATTAGATGGAGTGATAAATCCGAAACCTTTAGTTTCATTAAAAAATTTTACTGTTCCTTGTTGCATTATATTGTATTTTAATTTGTTTCAAAGATAATGTTAATTACCTATAAATCAATTTTTTATTTTTATTTATTCAAATGAAGCTAATTATATTGATTCATTGCTATTTAAACCCCTATTTAGATGCATTAGGCAATTCAATCATCTCTGAAATTTTCCATTTTCAACATCCATGTCAACTAAAATAGCCTTTCAAATAATCAAATAGTTTGTGTTAACTGTATACCAGTTCATGCTTTTGGATGTAATCAATCCTTACCTTTTCAGTCATTTTGATCTTAAATATAGAATTGGATTTGCCTCCAGTTTCCTCACTCAAAACCAATAGTTCCTTATCAATCTCATGCAATAACATTTTTGGGCTAGTATAGGTTAATGAAACCACGTGAGCAGCCTTGTTTAACAAATCTGAATCTATTATTTCAAGTTCAGCCCATTCAAATTTGATTGCATTTCCATTTTCGTCCTTTAAAATTGGGATTTGATGTCCTAATTTTTCAATAACCTCCATGACCGAATAATGGAGCTTCTGATGCAAATCTTTGGCTTTTTTATTAGCCAAGATCATTTGAGAAAACGTATTTAACCGCTCGCCAGAAGTATATGGTTTAGATTTTTCTTGAAATTCCTTATAGGTATCATGAAAAATTCGTCGTTCGAAATCCGATCGGCACATAAAATTAAAATACTGTTTAGCACTAATGTTGATATAAGCCAAAGCCATAATTATTCGGTTTTAATTCTGGTCAAATGTGAAATCATAAAAATCTGGTTGCTACAAAGAATCCTTAGTGATCGGTACAAGCGAAATTAAATAGCAAAAATGAATTTAAAATGAACTGTCATTAGCTAAAACGAATAATCGTTACTATTCGCTTCAATTATAAAAATAAAAATTCGAAAGCAGGTTTCTATGCCTTTCGGTAAGGATAGTTCTGCCATCCGCTTTACTCACCCGAAAAAACGGGTTCGTGTTCGCTATTGTCAGGTTTAGAAAACATAAAACAATGCCAGAAACAAAAAATGTAAATTACAGATTGGCACTTTCATCACTGCAGGAGCGAATAGACATCCCGTTCTGCTAATCCCAATTTTTATTAAAACTCTTTATATCATCAGGGGTTAATTACATACAATAATAGCTAACCAAAAAAATATGGAAACGAGAAACAACCACGCATTAATTCAGGCCTTATTAGATTGCGCTATGGCATGCGAACATTGCGGTTCTTCAAGCCTGAAGGAAGAGCAAGATATTGCAATGATGGTAGATTGTATTAAATTGAATAGAGATTGTGCAGACATTTGTACTCAGGCAGCAAGATTGCTGCAACGCGATTCAGTTATCGGAAGACAATACCTTTTGTTATGTGAAGAAATTTGTCGTTTATGCGCAGAAGAATGTAGTAACCATGATCATGAACATTGCAGACAATGTGCGGTTGCCTGCGAAGAATGTGCCGATGCCTGTCATGCTAACCACCAACCTATTGAGCAAGATTAATCCCAAAAAAATGTCCCGATGATTAAAGAGGGCACTGAAAAAGTAGACTTAAAATGGTCTAAGAAAAATTAGCGGATGAGTAGATTATAAGATCTCCATCCGCTATTTCCTTTTTGAGTATTTTTATATTTTTTACTAATTCCAATTCATCAAGTTCTCTCGACCAATTTCAGTGTTTTATGACCCCTTTTGGAATGTTTTTTTTGTTAATAATGATCCCGCTTTAGAATTTTAGTATTCTTTTTAGATTTACTACGAATATTGCTAATGCGCCTTGCACTTTCATACTTTCAAGGCCATAGGAATTTGCTCTGTCATATCCATGAACATTTTTCAATTCACTATTTTTCGCCTCAATTTTGTATCTGTGTTTTGACTTTTCCCTGAAGTAATCGCACTGTTGAATATTTCCTGCTCTTTGTGCTCATCTGGTTTTATTACAACCGAGTACGTTCTGCTTTTGGCTTCTGCTTTGTAACAGCCATCCTTTAGCGGGCATACTTTGCATTTGTCGATATCGAAATAATAGGTCATTGCCTGATTTTTCCTGTCTACCTTTTTGCCCTGCACACGTTTGTATATAGCCAGGTGCCCAGCAGGACATACAAACATATCAGCGTATTTATTATAATCGAACTTTTCTTCCTCTTTCCTGTTGCCATGGGTAATGGCAGGGTTCATCCTGGCAACGATCTTAATCTTATTTCCGTTCAAATCCTTAAGCTTGAGGTTTTTCTTGCCGGCATAAGCTGCATCACCTATGATAGTATCAACCTCCATTCCGTTTGACTGCGTCTGGTCCAATAATTTTGGCAGTTCAGGACCATCGCTTTTCTCAGCTGAGGTGACAACAACGGCCGTTATGATACGTTCCTCTGTCATTGCCAAATGAGCTTTGTAACCAAAAAAAACTGCTGTCAGCTGTTTTGTGGCCAACATTGGCATCCATATCTTTGGATATTGCATAGTTCTCCCGGCTATTTTCCACTGTTTCCTTTAAGAGGTTTAGCTTCTCTTTCACAGCAGGAATCTCACTTAATGCTTCATCAGACTTGATAAGTTTTTGTAACTTCCAGTATGCTATTTCTTTAAGGATATCATTTGAATCATTCTTCTCAGGCATCTGACCCTTGAGATCATCCATTAGATACACTGCCTTTCGAAGCAGTTTCGAGCGTTGCCTGAGTACTTCAATAGGGGAATATGGATTTGGATCTGGAAAGTGAATGCGTCGCATCGACAATGATGGACCTGGATTTAATAATGCCTTTTTCCAAGGCCAGGGAAACGGTTTTGCCAATTAGAAGGTTTAAAAGATCCATATCCTTAAGGCGGAGCTTTCTGAACTTGGTCAATAAGCTTGAATTGATCACATCTTCTTCTGGGGACATCTCCAGGAAATATTTGAAGGACATATCATACGGGAACGCTCTACGACATCAACATCTGAAACGGAGAATATGGTTTTCAAAAGCAGGTATTTAAACATGCGTACCGGACTCTCAGCATTACGCCCGTTGTCCGTGCAGTATCTATCCAAAAGCTTATTATATATAAAACCAAAATCTATAAGCTCGTTAATCTTGCGCAGCAGGTTCTCTTTGTGAACAATCAGTTCATAAAGCCTGGAAACTCGCTAAACTGGATTTTTTGTTGTTGAAGAAGCATCTTAAAAGCAGTAATAATATACCTTTAAAATACAAAAAAAGGAGCAGAAAAACTAGTTTTCCACTCCTATATATCCTTTTTAATTAAAGGACTTTTTCAGTGCCCTCTGATTAAATCGGGACATTTTTTTTTGTTTCGTTCTGTCTGAATTATTGAGCTGGGAAACTAAAATTATAAGTTCCTTGTTCGCCCACACCAGAAATACTAATCATATTATTTCTGCCCTGAGGTAGCGCCTTTTGAACATCGGCAACCGAATTTACTGGCTGACCATTCACTTTCGTAATGATTAAACCTTTTTCTACTCCGATATTATCAAATGCTTTACCGGTAACAACCGATGTTACCACTACCCCACTATTAATTCCAAACTTGGTTTTTTGAGCTTGAGTTGCCGGAGCAAATGTTGCACCTAACTTAGAAACCTCTATATTTTTAGTAGCTGCATTATTGGCTGTTAAACCGATGCTAGATTCACCTTTTAAAGTAACCGTTATATCTTTCAAAGAACCATCTCTTAAAACACTTAGCTTCACTTTGTCTCCAGGATTCATACGGCCAATTCTTTCCTGCAAATCAGGAGAATCATTAATAACAACACCATCTACTTTTTTAATGATATCGCCTTTTTTAATTCCCGCGGCAGCGCCACCGCCACCAGCTACCACATCACTTACATACAATCCGCTTACTTCTGATGTTGTAATTCCTTCTGGTTTCTCATCACCACTTAAAGGGTAAAAATTAACACCAATGTATCCACGTTTTACCATTCCATATTTCATAAAATCATCAACGATTTTACGGGCTAAATTTACAGGAATAGCAAAGCCATAACCTTGATTGTATCCACTTTGTGAAGCAATTGCAGAGTTAATGCCTACTAATTCTCCATTTGCATTTACTAACGCTCCTCCACTGTTACCTGGGTTAATGGCCGCATCTGTTTGAATAAAGGATTCGATACTGGTGTTTGCAGGAGCCTGTGGTCTTTTACCCGTACGCTGATATTCGCGGTATTCTTCTTCTGTAATCTCGTTACCTTGTTGCTCACGACCGATAATGCCAATACTTCTATTTTTTGCACTCACGATACCTGCCGTAACTGTTGTCTGTAAATCGAGAGGGAACCCTACTGCCAATACCCATTCTCCTACCTGAACATTATCAGAGTTACCCATTTTCACAACAGGTAAACCAGTAGCATTAACTTTAATTAAAGCCAAATCTGTGTTAGGATCGCGGCCAATCACTTTTGCTTCTACTTTACGTCGGTCAGTCAATACGACCTCAACCTTCGATGCATTTTCTACCACGTGATTATTGGTAACGATATAACCATCCTGACTAATAATTACACCAGAACCTGATGCTGCTCGCGGTTGGCGTTGCATCTGGCGACCGCCGCCTCCAAAGAAATCATCGAACATATCAAATGGCGATGAGTTTCTTGATCCACCACCACTTTTGGCTTCATAAGTTGTTTTAATGTGTACCACTCCTGGTGCAACCGCGGCTGCAGCCTGGGTAAAATCAGCTGTGCCAGCCGATGATACTTTAAGTGGATTATTGGCGAAATATAAATTCTGCTTTTCAGAAATCGTACTGCCAGTCTGATTGCGTTCAAATAATTTGTAACCTCCAATTGCTGCTGCCCCACCTATAAAAGCAGCCAACACCGTAATACCTAATATTTTTTTCATGTGTTTGTATATTGTTTTTTAATGGTCATGAAGCGATCAAAAGCAATTGATTACTTTTTTTATTCGTTTAGCTTTTGATGGTTTCATGTGTTTGTATATTGTTTTTTAAATCCCCTGATTATTACAAGCATTAATGCTAGCTAATTGTTTGCTTATAACATTCGTTGTTATTTGTAATGATTGCAAGAGCAAAATTCACTTTGTTTTAAGCAGATTGCCCCAGCAGTTTTTATCTGCTCAAATTTTCTTTAACAAGTTTATTCAAATTTAATACCATATAAACGATATTTGTATCAGTTAAGCACCACAAGGCATGTTAAAAAATGTTAAAACCTTTAACCCAGGCTTTGCGATTGCTAATTGCATCTCAAATATTGCATAAAAAAATGAAGGTTTCATGAAAATTAATTTCTTTAAATACCAGGGAGCGGGCAATGATTTCATTCTAATAGATCATACCATGAAACAATTAGAAGACATTGATAATGAGTTAATTGAACAACTATGTGATAGAAGATTCGGCATTGGCGCAGATGGATTAATGTTTTTAACGCAACATGATTATTATGATTTTGAAATGCATTATTTCAATGCGGATGGTAAGTTAGGTAGCATGTGCGGTAATGGTGGCAGGTGCATTGTGGCATTTGCCAAACAACTCGGTATTATTCAAAATGAAACGAACTTTTTGGCAGTAGACGGACCGCATTATGCCAGAATTTCAGAATCAGGAGATTGGGTGGAGCTACAAATGATTGATGTTGACAGCATTACCAATGATGGTGAAGCATTTGTTTTAAATACCGGCTCTCCACATTACGTTGCTTTACAAAGTGATTTAAAAAATTTCGATGTTTTTACACAGGGAAAAAACATTAGATACAATGAAGTTTATAGCGAAAAAGGCATCAATGTAAATTTCGTTGAAGATAAAGGCGACCATTTATTTGTGCGAACTTACGAACGTGGCGTAGAAGATGAAACTTATGCCTGCGGTACCGGCGTAACTGCTGTTGCAATGGCTATGGCGAAATACAAAAGTCAAACCGGCCATATCAAAACCAATATAAAAGTTTTGGGTGGAGATATCAAAATCGACTTTGATTACGATGGAAATGCATTTACAAACGTATTTTTATGCGGGCCGGCAAAATTGGTTTTTAAAGGAGAAGTTGGTTAATGCTAATCGATTGATAATAACCTTGCAAACACAAATCTACTCTCATTACAGTAACCCGATTTCTCTAAAGTGTAGATTTCACACTAAGGAAATGAAATAATGACTGTTTTTCTAAACAAAATCTTTAACAATTCTGCTAAGAGAAGAGGCTTATTTAACATCGATTAACATCTGTCTCAAGATATTTACACAATAATTTCGGGAACAAATCAGCGATATCACCCTCGAAAACAAGCATTTAATACCAAAAATAGCCCTTTAGAGATAAAAAATAAATCAATCGATTGATTAAATGACAGAATTTGGACAGACTTAATTTCTTTTAGGCTTTATTTTTGGGCAGAAATCGGCAAGTTGAAAACCACCATTCACTACGCTTTCAGATCCGGAAATTAAAATTTAAATACACACAAAAATAGTCCATGAGAAAAGTAACAACTCTCGTTTTTGGCATGAGCATCGCTATTGTTTTAGCATCATGCGGAAATAATGATGAACAGAAGAAAGCCGCCGCAGCAGCAGCGGCTGGTCCACAAGCCTACCCTGTTTTTACGGTTAACGCACAAACCACAGAACTGAATTCAGATTATCCAGCAACCATCGAAGGGATTCAAAATATCGATATCCGCCCTAAAGTTGATGGTTTCATTCAAAAAATATTGGTAGATGAAGGTGCAGTTGTTAAAAAAGGGCAATTACTTTTCACGATAATGGCACCACAATATGAGCAAGAAGTTAGAACGGCGAGAGCTGCGATTAGCAGTGCAGAGGCTGATGTAAATGCAGCACAACTTCAGGTAAATAAAACTCGCCCTCTAGTGGAAAAAGACATCATCAGCAAATACGACTTAGATGCAGCGCAGCTAACCTTGCAAAGTAGAAAAGCAGCGTTAGCGCAAGCCAGAGCTGCGTTAGCAAATGCTCAGGTAAATTTGGGTTATACTTCTATCACAAGCCCTGTTGATGGCGTGGTTGGTAGCCTTCCTTTCAGAACCGGAAGTTTAGTGAGCAGTTCCAGTACCGAACCTCTTACCACGGTTTCGAACACATCTAAAGTTTATGCCTACTTCTCACTTAATGAAAAACAATTATTAGATTTTTCTAAAACATATAAAGGAAGCACATTGGCACAGCAGATGAAAAACATTCCGGCAGTTAGTTTGGTATTGGCTGATGGAACTGTTTATGCTCAAAATGGTAAAATTGAATCCATCAATGGCCAAATTAATACCGCTACAGGTTCTGCTAGTTTAAGAGCTACATTCCCTAATCCAGTTTCTTTATTAAAAAATGGTGCAAGTGCTTCGGTTCGAGTGCCGCAGAAAGTTGAAAATGCAATTCTTGTTCCTCAAAAATCAACAATCGATTTACAGGGAAAGAAATTTGTTTACGTGTTAGGCGATTCCTCAAAAATTATCAGTACCGAAATCCAGATTATGGACTTAGCTAAAGATAAATTTTATGTGGTAACCAAAGGTTTAAAAGCTGGCGATAAAATCGTTCTGGAAGGGTTTCAATCTTTAAAAGATGGAGCTAAAATTAAACCAGAAGAACAAAGTGCCGATTCAGTTTATGCTGATATAAAAAAATAAAGATATCATCACTGCAGTCATAATATCAGTGTAATCAATATTAAATATGTTTAAGAAATTTATAGAAAGACCGGTACTATCTACGGTTATATCCATTATCATCGTTATTCTCGGTGTTTTAGGTTTAGCTACTTTACCGGTTTCGCAATATCCAGAGATAGCACCGCCTACAGTACAGGTTTCCACTTCGTACCAAGGTGCCAATGCAGATGTGGTAATGAATAGCGTTGTTGTTCCGCTTGAAGAGCAAATTAATGGTGTGGAAGACATGACGTACATGACTTCTAGCGCCAGTAACGATGGTACTGCAACCATCACGGTTAACTTTAAATTGGGCACAAACCCCGATTTGGCAGCAGTAAACGTTCAAAACAGGGTGGCAAGGGCAACCAGTTTATTACCTGCAGAGGTAACCAGGTCAGGTGTAATTACAGCAAAAAGGCAAGCGAGTAACGTTTTGATTTTTGGTTTGTACAGTGATGATCCATCTTATGATCAAAAGTTTTTACAGAATTACGCCAATATCAACATCATTCCGCAAATTAAGCGTATTAATGGTGTTGGTGATGCCAGCGCTTTCGGAACGTTGGATTATACCATGCGTATCTGGCTGAAACCAGATATTATGGCCACTTACGGGTTGGTTCCAAGTGACGTAAATACGGCTTTGGCCGATCAAAACGTGGAAGCCGCTCCAGGGCAATTTGGTGAACAAGGCGATCAGGCTTTTCAATACACACTAAAATATACAGGCCGTTTAAAAGATGAAGCACAATTTGGCAACATCATTATTAAATCGACTGCCAGCGGACAAATTCTTCGCTTAAAAGATATTGCAAGAATTGAATTAGGTGCTCAAAGTTATGCCAGTTCTGTAAAATTTAATGGAAAGCAAGCTTTAGGTATTGCCATTAACCAAACAGCAGGATCGAATGCGAAAGAAGTAATTGAGAACTCCATTAAAACTTTGGATGAAGCTCAAAAATCCTTTCCAAAAGGGGTTCATTACTCAACTTTGGTTAACGTAAATGATTTCCTGGATGCCTCGATTGAAAAAGTAATCCACACGTTGATTGAAGCTTTTATCCTGGTATTCTTGGTGGTATTTATCTTCTTACAAGATTTCCGTTCTACTTTAATTCCGGCGATAAGTGTTCCTGTAGCGATTATTGGAACGTTCTTCTTTTTAAGTTTGTTCGGTTTTACCATTAACTTACTTACCCTATTTGCACTTGTACTCGCCATCGGTATTGTAGTGGATGATGCAATTGTGGTAGTGGAGGCCGTCCACGCCAAGCTTGATGAAGGTTACACGGATGCAAAAAAAGCCACGGTAGATGCCATGGATGATATTAGTGGTGCCATCATTTCCATCACATTGGTAATGGCTGCAGTATTTATCCCGGTAAGTTTTATCCAAGGCTCATCAGGAGTATTTTACAAACAGTTTGGTTTAACACTGGCCATTTCGATTATTTTATCAGCTGTAAATGCGTTAACACTGAGTCCGGCATTATGTGCTTTGTTTTTAAAGCCACACAAAGACGATCATGGGAAAAAGAAAAACTTTTTAGAGCGTTTTTATGCTGCATTTAATACTTCTTTTGATGCCGTTACGGGAAAATATAAAAAATCGGTTAGCTTTCTATCGAGAACAAAATGGCTGGTTGGCGTCGGGATTTTATTTTTCACGGGTCTTTTAATATGGACAATGAATACTACACCAAAAGGTTTTGTGCCGAATGAGGATTTAGGAACGATCATGTCTGATATTTCATTGCCTGCGGGAACTTCTCAAGAGGAAACCAATATTGTGATTGCAAAAATTGATAGCATCGCACATAAAATCCCAGAGATCAAAAACACTTTGAGAGTAGTTGGTCGAAGCATGATTAGTGGTTCTGGAAGTTCGTACGGGATGGTAATTTCTCGATTAACCCCTTGGGATGAACGTAAAGGGCGTGATGTTAAAACCATCATTGGCGAATTATTTGCTAAAACAGCTACGATTAAAGGTGCTAAAATTATTTTCTTTGCACCGCCAACTATTCAGGGTTTTGGTACCAGTGGAGGTTTTGAGTTTCAATTGCAAGATAAAACTGGAGGCGATATTAAGAAGTTTAATGAAGTTGGTAACGGATTTTTAGCGGCTTTAAGTCAGCGTCCGGAAATTCAATATGCTTCTACCTCTTTTAACCCGAATTTCCCGCAATATCAAATCGATGTTAACGTGGCAAAAGTAAAACAAGCAGGATTAAACGTAAGTGATGTTTTGGGCGTAATGCAAGGTTACTATGGTGGGGTTTATGCATCAAATTTTAATAAATTTGGTAAACAATTTAGGGTAATGTATCAGGCGGAAGCGGCGTATCGTTCAAATGAACAAACGTTAACGCGTATTTTTGTTCGAAATCCTTCTGGCCAAATGGCACCAATTTCGGAGTTTATTACCCTTACAAAAGTTTACGGTCCACAAGCAATTTCCCGTTTCAATTTGTTTACATCAATTGCAGTTACAGGGAATCCAAATGCAGGTTATAGTTCCGGCGATGCGCTTGCAGCCGTTCAAGAAGAAGCTGCGAAACATTTACCTGCAGGATATGGATATGAGTTTTCGGGGTTATCTCGTGAAGAGATGAGCAGCGGTAGCCAGACCATATTCATCTTCTTACTGTGCGTAATTTTCGTTTATTTCTTACTGGCAGCCCAATATGAAAGTTATATTTTACCGTTGGCAGTATTAATATCACTCCCAATCGGTTTGGCGGGAACCTTTATTTTCGATAAAATTTTCGGCATCGATAATAACATCTATACTCAAATTACGCTCATTATGCTCGTTGGTTTGTTAGCGAAAAATGCAATTTTGATTGTAGAATATGCGGTGGATAGAAGACGAAAAGGCATGAGCATTGTGAATGCGGCAATTGATGGCGCAACCGCACGTTTACGTCCAATTTTGATGACTTCATTTGCATTTATCCTCGGATTACTCCCACTAATGCTTTCATCAGGTGTTGGTGCATCAGGAAATAAATCAATTGGAACAGGTGCCGTTGGTGGTATGTTAATCGGTACCATTTTCGGTATTTTCGTAATTCCGGCATTGTTCATTGTCTTCCAGTCATTACAAGAAAGGGTAAGCAATAAATCTCCTTTTGACGAAGGGATTGAAAAAGAGCAAACTCCCGAAGAGTACGAATTAGCAACCGCTAGCAGCAAACATTAATTTAATCCGAACATGAAATTCACACATAAGTATTCCTTTTTAATTGGTATTTCCATACTTACCTTAAGTGCCTGCGTGACGCAAAAATACGAACGCCCTCAGGTTAAGAATGAAGATTTATACCGGGATAATAATACAACAGATACAATAACCATGGCAGATTTGCCATGGAAAAGCCTCTTTTCTGATACGACTTTACAGTCGTTGATTCAACAGGGAATCAATCAAAATCTGGATCTTAAACAAGCGATTGAACGGATCAAAATTTCTGAAGCTACTTTACGTCAAAGTCGTGCAGCGTTTCTACCAAGCTTACAAGCTGATGTTTCCGTTACCGATGCAAAACAGTCTCAAGCGGCGCTAAACTTTCCAGCGGGAATTAACATTAACTTAGAAACCCAAACATACAGAGCTGCTTTAAGCACGGCCTGGGAAGCTGATATTTGGGGCAAACTAAGTAGCGCCAAACGTGCTGCCTTTGCAACTTTATTGCAAAGCGATGCGGCAAAACGTGCCGTTCAAACGCAGTTAATAGCCACTATCGCGAATAACTATTATACTTTATTGGCTTTAGATAAACAATTGGCGATTACGGAGCAAACGATTAAAATCAGAACGCAGGATGTAGAAACCATGAAAGCGCTAAAAGAAGGCGCTGTTGTAAATGGTGCGGCTGTAGTTCAAAGTGAGGCCAATCTATATGCCGCTCAGGTAACACTCCCTGATTTAAAAAGAAGCATTAAAGAAGCCGAAAACGCTTTGAGCATTATTTTAGCACAAGCACCCGGAACGATTAATCGCACCAATTTAGATCAGCAAATTCCTTATGCCAATTTGCAAACTGGTGTTTCTGCGCAACTATTACAGAACCGTCCAGACGTTATTGCAGCAGAATTCGGATTTAGATCTGCATTTGAAAATACCAACGTAGCTAAAACTTATTTCTACCCAGCTTTAACATTGACAGCTACAGGTGGCTTAACGAGTTTACAGCTGAGCAATTTTTTCGATAATTCTATATTCTATAATTTAGTTGGAGGATTAACCCAACCCATTTTTGCTAAAGGTGCCAATAAAGCCCGCTTAACAACTGCACAGGCAAATCAACAAATAGCATTTTATGCTTTTCAACAAGCACTTTTAACCGGCGGACAAGAGGTTTCAAACGCTTTATACGCTTACCAGACTGCTGCTGAAAAAGAGGAAACAAGAGCAAAACAGATTGCTTCGTTAACAAAAGCAGTTGATTTTACTAAAGAGTTATTGCGCTACAGTTCAGCAACAAATTATACTGATGTTTTGACTTCAGAACAGAGTTTGTTAACTGCCCAGTTAAGTGGAATAAACGATAGGTTACAAAAACTTCAATCTGTAGTTAATTTATACAGAGCATTAGGTGGCGGTTGGAAATAACCGATTAATTCTGGGTTTAAGAGTTACGAATTTAGATTTTAGAAGTCTGCAACAATCGTAATTCTTAAACCCAAAATCTTAAATCAAAGGTTTCCGAAAAGCGAAAAGGTTAAGCAATTGCCTATCAATCGTAATTCGTAAATCTAAAATCGTAAATCAACGATACATTCCTTTTCCATCAATAAAATCAATCACCTTATCTGGCAAAAAGAACTGAACGTTCTTTCCTTCTTTAAGTGCTTTTCTGATAAATGTTGAAGAGATCTCCATTAAAGGTGTATCTGTGAAAGTGATCGAAGGATGATTAATCCAGTCGGTAACATCAGCCCCCGGACGCGGGTAAACGTAAATCTGGTAGTTATCCAACAGTACTTCGTAATTTTTCCATTTCTTAAAAGAAACCAGATTATCAGCTCCCATAATCAACACAAATTCTTTTGTTGGATAACGTTCATGCAAATAGGTTAACGTATCTATGGTATATGAGGGTTGCGGTAAGGAAAACTCGATATCGCTAACGCGAATGTGATCTGTATTTTCAGTAGCTAATTGTGCCATTTCCAAACGATCATACATGTTGGTTAAGCCTTTTTTATCTTTCAAAGGATTATGTGGAGAAACTACTAGCCATACCTCATCAAGACCTGAATGATTAGCCATATAATTGGCAATGATCAGATGCCCCGTATGAATGGGATTATAAGAACCGAAAAATAGACCAGTTTTCAATTTGCAGTTTTCAGTTAGAGGGTTTATCAAATCGACATTGAGAGGCACGAAGCAATCTTACCCGAGCATTTAAATTTAGGCCGTCAAAAGAGATTGCTTCTGCCTCGCAATGACGACCGAAGATAGAGTATTAACTCCTTATAAAATCGCCCACCAGTTTCTCAGCCTCAGCACATGCTGTAGCTAAATCGTAATTTTTAAGTATCACATCGAACTTATCAGCGTAGGTTAATTCTTTTTCTGCTTTGATAAAACGCTCTTGCAGCTTTTCATGGCTATCCGTTCCTCTTCCGCTTAAACGTTCTTTCAATACTTCTAACGATGGTGGTTGAACAAAAATAGCCAATGCATCTTCCTCATATTTGCGCTTTAAACGAATACCGCCTTCTACATCAATATCAAAGATAACGTGCTTCCCATCATTCCAGATGCGCTCAATTTCTGAGCGCAAGGTTCCATAGAAAGTGCCATTATAAACTTCCTCAAACTCCACGAATTCCTGGCGTGCCACTTTATGCAAAAACTCTTCTTTCGATATGAAGTAGTAGTCGTTTTCATGGGTTTCAGCACCCCTCAACTCGCGTGTTGTCGCAGAAATTGAAAAGCTTAACTCTGGAAACTTGCTTAATAAATGGTGTACGATAGTGGTTTTGCCGGCTCCAGATGGCGCTGAAAATATGATTAATTTGCCTTGTTTCATGTTGTAAGCTGAAAGCAAAAAGCTGAAACACCAAAGCTGCTTTACGCTTTAGTCTTTAGTCTTTCTCCTTATAATACGTTTAATAACTGTTCTTTAATTTTCTCTAGCTCTTCCTTCATACCCACAACATATTGCTGCATTTGAGCATCGTTTGCTTTCGCACCCATTGTGTTTATTTCTCTTCCGATCTCTTGTGAAATGAAACCCATTTTTTTTCCATTTGCTTCTTTACTTGCTAAAGTTTGCAAGAAATAATCGCAATGACTTTTTAAACGCGTTTTCTCTTCGGTGATATCAATTTTATCAATATAGTAGATCAATTCCTGTTCAAAACGATTTTGATCGATGTTTACCTTTCCAACTGCATCGTCTAAAAACTGTGAGAATTTATCACGGATAGCTGCAATTCTCTTTGGTTCAAGTTCTTCAACAGATTTGAAATAAGAAAGAATATTTTTAATCCTAAGCTCTAAATCGGCCTTCAAAACTGCTCCTTCATCTTCCCTAAATTTATTGAAATTAGCCAAGGCCTGACTGAAGATTTGATATAAATGGTTCCATTCATCCTCACTCACACTCTCCTCTTTATATGAAATTACATCCGGAAAGGTTAAAGCAGTTTGAAGTAGATTGGTACTGTTGGCGCCTAATTCGGCATTAACGGAAGTAAGTTGATTGTAGTAATGCGTAAGTAATGCAGTATTAATAGTGGCACCAGTCACTTCACCGTTGGCACGTTCTACATTAATACTCAAACTCACTTTGCCACGTTCGATATCTTTACTGCAAACATTGCGCAGTATTAATTCTTTATCAGAAAACGCTTTAGGATATTTTAAGTTAAGCTCAAGAAATTTACTGTTGAGCGATTTGATTTCGACACTGTATTTTGCATTTGCATAATCGGCTGTTGCTAAGCCGTATCCTGTCATGGATTTTATCATGCGCAAAGGTAGGTAATTATAAAGATATAATCCAATATACAAGAGAATCAGAAGTACGGTAAGTTCGGATTTTCGTAATGTAAATTTTTAACTACTTTTGAAATTCTCAATCGAAACTCTATGAAAAAAATTGCTCTCATACTGATACTCTTACCATTTTACGGATTTGCCCAAAATTTAGGATTTCCAGGAGGAAAAGATCTACCAAACATATTGGGAATGATTGGTATACCATTTGGAAAAACAAAGTTCGAATGCTTAACTCTTATGAAAGCTAAAGGATATGTTTCGATATCTTCAAAATCTGAATATTTAACATTTAAAAATGTAAAATATGGCATTATAAGGATCCATCAGTTGCCTTCTATTTTTATAAAGGGAAATTTTTTCACGGATTAGTAATTTTAATACCTAACGCAGAACCGAAAGCATTTGATGAATATGAATCGCTAGTAGCAGATATCAATGAAAAATATGATGAATCAGATCCTATTAGAGATTTCAAAACACCCTACAGCCTTGGCGATGGGTATGAGGTGACTGCAATCATGGGTGGATATACGGAAATTAGTGATACTTGGAAAAACAAGCTATTAGGAACAATAGTCGCAAAGATTAACAAAACCCTATTAATTACAGTCGATTACTATCATATAGACATGACTGCCTCGGCGTTGAAAGAACAAAAAACTAAAAATCTTATGGATTTTTAGTTAGTAATAATCCATCAGTAAGAATTCAAATCAAATTTATCAGCTAGTGTAAACCAGTTTTAAAATCTAAGTTAAGCTCTGTTCATAGCTGAAATTATTTGGTCTTATGGTTTTCGCATTAACGTTTATTTAACAAATAAAAGGTTAACAAATGTTAATTTTACAAAAAATATCTCACGTAGGAAATCTGTTTGTAAACAAATAATAGAACATTAGTGATATTGCCATTGTTTAGAAACAACTGCAGATGAAACGCAACTTTCGACTCATCTATAGATATTTGATAAATTAATTGCTGATGAAATTTTTTAAAACCGCGATCATTCCATTTTTTTTATTGCTTATCAGCTTTAATCTTAAAGCACAAGACTTTATTGTTAAGGGTGTTGTTTTTGAAAAAGGAGCGAATATCCGGGTTGCTCTAGCAGAAATTACCAACCTACGAACCAATTTGGGTGTAGGAAGTAATGATTTGGGTTATTTTCAGCTAAAAGCTAAAGTCGGCGACACTTTACTCATCACTAAAAGAAATTTAACAGACCAAAGAATCATTATAAAAGGTACTCAAGATATTTTGATTTATTTAGTGAGAGAAAGCACCATGCTGAACGAAGTGACCATTGTCGGCAACACCAAAAAGCAAGATTTAGCAGAAATTAAGAGAGAATTTCAGAACAAGGGGGTCTATAAAGGGGGGAAGACACCTTTATTATCTGTGTTATCAAATCCTTTAAATGCGATTTATAATTTATTTGGCAAGGATCCCAAAAATGCCCGAAGGTTTGGACGCTATGCAGATAATGAAATTAAACAATCGCAAATAGATGTTTATTTTAACCAATCTATCATCAAGAATAATACAGAATTGAGAGGTGATACGCTGGAACGCTATATGCTGGATTGCAGACCCGCTTTTGATAAAGCTCAATATTGGAACAGCTACGATTATATCAAATACATTAAAGAATCATCAAAGAACTTTACCGATACGTTGGGGAAAGGGAAGTAGTTATCAGTTGCCAGTTTGCAGTTCGTAGTTGGCGATTACAAAATTAATGACCAATCATTTTACCTTAAATAGATAATGCTTCGCAGGCTTTTTCTGCAGCAAGTTTCTCTGCATTTTTCTTATTGTAATCTCTACCGGTACCATGCTTTTCACCATCTACAATGGCACTGATGGTAAATAGTTTTGCGCTTTCGCCTTCACCGTTCTGAGCAAGCTCAAAAGTAACATCCTTACCATGGCGTTGACACCACTCAATGAGTTTACTCTTGAAATTGGTTTCCGTAAGTTCTAGTGTATGAATATCGATATGAGGCTTAACTATCCTTCTAAGCAGAAACTCCTTAGTAAAATTGTAACCCTTATCCATATAAATGGCGCCGACGATGGCTTCGAAAGCATCGCCCAACATAGAATTGTGTTTGGTTTGGATACTAACTGAACGCTGATCGAACTGGATTAACTTATCAAAACCTATCTTTTTTGCCAATTGGTTTAGATTAGCTCGATTAACAATTTTAGAACGCATTTCAGTTAAGAAACCTTCTTCCTTATAAGGATAGTGCTTAAAAAGAAGTTCGGCTATAACCGAACCTAAAACTGCATCGCCAAGAAATTCTAATCGTTCATTACTGCTCCTGCTACCATTTTTTAAAACTTTAGCTACAGACCGGTGCCTGAAAGCCATTCTATAAAGCGTAACATTGCCCGGAACAAAGCCTAAAATATTTTTCAGCTTTTTAACAAACTCCTTTTCAGGAGAAAGATAAAGTTTATATAATTTTAATATCGGCATTAAATAAATAACACAATTAGCGGCTAATAAGCATATTTAACTAAGTTATCTATTTTTAATTAGCATACAAAATTATATAGCAAAGCTGAATAAATTATTCTTCGTATTTCTTGAAAATTACCGAAGCATTGTGACCACCGAAACCGAAAGTATTACTTAAAGCAGCTCTAACTTCACGTTTTTGAGCTTTGTTGAAAGTAAAATTCAATTTAGGATCAAAGGCAGGGTCATCTGTGAAGTGATTAATTGTAGGAGGTACAATATCATTTTGAACAGACAGAATTGCGGCAATCGCTTCAATAGCTCCGGCGGCACCTAATAAGTGGCCCGTCATTGATTTTGTTGAACTGATGTTTAAGCGGTAGGCATCTTCTCCAAAAAGATCAGCAATGGCCTTAGTTTCACTAATATCGCCAAGTGGCGTAGAAGTTCCATGAACATTGATGTAATCGATATCTGCAGTAGTTAAACCTGCATCTGTCAAAGCGTTAGTCATTACCATTCTGGCACCTAAACCCTCAGGGTGTGGAGCAGTGATGTGATTTGCATCAGCACTCATCCCTCCACCCACAAGTTCTGCATAGATTTTTGCACCCCTTGCTTTGGCATGTTCAAGTTCTTCTAGAATAATAGTTCCTGCGCCTTCACCAGCCACAAAGCCATCACGGTCTTTATCAAAAGGACGCGAAGCGGTTTGAGGATCATCATTGCGTGTAGATAACGCATGCATGGCGTTAAAACCACCCATTCCTGCTTCATTAATAATGGCTTCTGAACCACCACTGATGATCACATCTGCCATACCCAAACGGATATAGTTGAATGCATCAATCATTGCATTGGTAGAGGAAGCACATGCCGAAACAGTTGCAAAATTTGGCCCACGTAAGCCATATTTGATAGAGATATGCCCTGGAGCGATATCAATAATCATCTTAGGAATAAAAAATGGATTGTATCTTGGCGTACCATCTCCCTTGGCGAAATTCGAAATTTCATCAAGAAAGGTTTTCAATCCACCTATGCCAGCGCCCCAAATAACACCGATTCTGTTGGTATCTAATTTCTCGAAATCAAAACCACCATCTTTTACAGCTTCATCTGTTGCTACTAAAGCATATTGTACAAACGGATCTAGCTTGCGGGCTTCCTTTTTCTCCAGAAAATCTTCCGGATTAAAGTTTTTTACCTCACATGCGAATTTGGTTTTAAACTTTTCAGTATTAAAACCCACAATAGGAGCAGCGCCACTCACCCCGTTAGTCAATCCTTCCCAAAAATCAGGAACATTATTGCCTATAGGAGTGAGCGCACCCAACCCTGTTACTACTACTCTTTTTAATTCCATTTATACTGAAAAAGCGTAATTCTATTTAACGTTTTTTTCCAAATAAGCAATCGCTTGACCAACTGTACCGATGGTTTCAGCCTGATCGTCAGGGATAGCTACATTAAATTCTTTTTCAAATTCCATAATCAATTCTACAGTATCTAAAGAATCTGCACCCAAATCGTTGGTGAATGAAGCCTCTGGCGTAACTTCGCTTTCGTCAACACCTAGTTTTTCTACGATAATAGCCTTAACTCTTGAAGCAATATCAGACATAATTTTATAATTTAATGGTTAAATAATTCTGTGCAAAGAAAAATAAATTCTTACAATTTTCAAATGTTTTTATTTCGACACCTAAATTTGGCTCTCAAATAACAAGCGAATATAGAATTAGTTTTTTAATTTCGTTCTGTAAATAATTTATTTCGACTTGAATAGAACTTACCTGAAATTAACGTTAGACCTTGATTTTATACTAATTGCGATCACAGCACCCCTAAAAGACTATGTCCTATGCCACAAAATTAATACGAGGTTGAACACCGAATTTGAAAAAATTGAAGACCATGAAATATTTTTTAACATTGATGAACCGGCGTGGTCTTTCTCTAAGTATTATTTTTTTGTAGAGCAAGGTGAGATAGAATATTACCTTATAAGTAACAGAAGTAGTGATGGTTTGCTGGTTCCGGAAATGGGAAATGTAGATTTTTTTATTATAATTAAGGAATTTATCGACAAGGAAGATCTTAATTATTTAATTAACGGATTAAACAAACTCCCTGATATTCAAGTTGCTGCAAAAATAGATCCTACCAAATTAAAGAGTAAAGAGAATTTGGTAATATAAAAATTATATACTTGGTGTATTAAATACACTATATTTGACGGTTATAAACAACGAACAAAAAACAAAATATATAAAATTTAATGCAGTTTAATTATTTTAGATAATTAATTAGCGTTTTCTGAAACTGCATTGCTAAAATCAAATAATTAAATGAAACCTTTTCATTCAAGAACTAAAATTGTTGCTACGCTTGGGCCAGCATCAGCAAAACCAGAAGTATTATATAGTATGTTTAACGCAGGTTTGGATGTTTGTCGTCTAAATTTTTCGCATGGTTCTCAAGCAGATCATCAGGCCGTTTTAGATACCATCCGCGATTTAAATAAGAAATACGATTATAATGTAGGTATCCTTGCAGATTTACAAGGCCCAAAAATCCGTATCGGTTTAGTAAAAGAAGGCGGGATTAACTTAATTAATGGTAAAACCACCGTTATCACTACACAAGAATGCATTGGTAACGAAGAACGTATTTATATAACGTACCAGAACTTTCCTCAAGATGTTCAGGCAGGTGAAATCATCCTTTTGGATGATGGAAAACTGCAAATGAAAGTTATTTCTACCAATCTTAAAGATGAGGTGCTTTGTGAAATTGTTCACGGCGGGATCTTAACTTCAAGAAAAGGAGTAAACCTTCCAAACACAAAGGTTTCTATCCCATCTTTAACTCCAGAAGATAGAGAAAACCTAGAATTCGTATTAGAAAATGATGTAGAATGGATCGGTTTATCTTTCGTTCGTAAAGCTGAAGATATTATCGAACTGAAAAAAATTATTGCAGAGCGTGGTAAAACTGCCCGTGTAATTGCAAAAATTGAAAAACCAGAAGCTATTGCCAATATCGATGAAATTATCGCTGTTACTGATGGTATTATGGTTGCCCGGGGTGATTTGGGTGTTGAATGCCCAATGGAAGAAGTTCCTTTATTACAAAAAATGATTGTTGCTAAATGTAGAGCAGCTTCAAAACCTGTAATTGTAGCCACTCAAATGTTGGAAAGTATGATCACTACGCCTCGCCCAACTCGTGCAGAGGTGAATGACGTAGCCAATTCAGTTTTGGATGGTGCAGATGCGGTAATGTTAAGTGGTGAAACTTCAGTTGGAGAATTTCCTTTGATCGTTATTGAAACGATGCAGAAAATCATTCAAAACATTGAGCAAAACAATTATCCATTTAATCCTGATAAGTTTTTAAAACCAAAATCTGCCTCTTTCTTGAGCGATGCGATTTGTGATTCTGCTTGTTTCTTAGCTAAGCAAACCAATGCTGTTGGTATTGTATCAATGACTTTAAGTGGTTATACTGCTTTTGAAATCTCTAGCCACAGACCGGAGGCTTTAACCTTCATCTTCACGAGTAATAGAGCACTTTTAAATGCAGTTAGCTTATTATGGGGCGTTAGAGGTTTTTACTATGATAAATGGGAAAGTACAGACAACACCATTATTGAGGTAAACGAATTCTTAAAAAGCAAAAAATTGGTTAAGCAAGGCGATATTTTAATTAATACTGCTGCAATTCCAATAGAAGCGAAAGGAAAAACCAATATGTTAAAAATTACAGTTGTTGATTAATTTAACAACTCATCAAATAAAAATGCTTCCTGTAAAATTGGAAGCATTTTTTTTGAATAAAAAAATTACTTTTGCATCCGCAGCCATATTTGCATCAACAATCCGGAGAGGTGTCAGAGTGGTCGATCGAGCACGCTTGGAAAGCGTGTGTACTTAACGGTACCGCGGGTTCGAATCCCGCTCTCTCCGCAAAATGCTATCTTTTTTAAGATGGCATTTTTTATTTAAGCTGTTAGGGTAACGTAGCTTAAGCTTATTTTACAAACGTTAATTTGTATTATTCTTGCTAAATTAATCTGATCTCACGAAACACTTTTAATTTTATCCCAAAGATTAACCAACTAACTATTATGAATAAATATTGGCTAACCGCAATTGCCCTGTCCATAATGACTTCGGCGAATGCCCAACAGAAAGTTTTAACCGAAAAAGATTATGAACATGCGGAAAGCTTTATGGCTTACAACACTTCTAAATACATTGATAATGTAGGTGTTACACCCAATTGGCTTGAAGGGGATAACTTTTGGTTTACTATTAAAAATGCTAACGGTACGCAAACCTTTTTGGTAAATCCTGACAAGAAAACGAAAACCTTAACTACAGAATATGGAAAAGGTTTGGCCTCACCTCCTCCTACTGCAAGAAGAAGGGGCGGCGGCGACGAAGTACTTTCTCCTGATGGGAAAAAAGCCATTCTAATTAAAGATTTTAATTTATATGTGAAAGATGTGGCATCAGGCAAACTCACTCAGTTAACTACTGATGGCGTGAAAGATTATGGTTACGCAACTGACAATGCCGGGTGGAAACATAGCGATGCGCCCATCCTACGCTGGTCGCCAGATTCGAAGAAAATTACGACCTTCCAACAGGACCAAAGAAATTCGAAAGAGATGTATTTGGTAACCACCAATGTTGGTGCTCCAAAACTGGAAGCCTGGAAATATCCATTGCCGGGAGATAAAGAAATCCCTACCATCAGACGCGTAGTTATCGATATTGAAAACCCAAAGGTAATTTCTTTAAACATTCCTCCTGACCCGCACCGTGGTACTTTGAGTGATGACATTTCGAGCAGTGGAACTTTTGATGATATTGATTGGAAGGCTGATGGATCGGAAGTTGCTTTTGTATCTACCTCGAGAGATCACAAAAATGAGAAATTTCGCATCGCAAATGCAAGCACAGGTGCTGTTCGGGAAGTCTTTGAAGAAACCGTAAAAACACAGTTCGAATCGGGTCAAGGCACCATTAATTGGAGATATTTACCAGCAAGCAAAGAAATTATTTGGTATTCTGAACGAGATAATTGGGGTCATTTATATCTTTATGACGCCACTACCGGCAAAGTAAAAAATCAAATAACTAAAGGAGATTGGGTAGTTACAAGGCTGCTTAAAGTGGATGAAAAAACGCGTACGCTTTATTTTATCGCCAATGGTCGAGATAAACTGAATCCATATTTTGGCCACTTTTTTACGATTGGTTTCGATGGTAAAAACTTGAAAGATTTAACCCCAGAACCAGGTAACCACATGGTTACCTTCTCTCCTTCCGGAAAATTTTTCATCGATAATTATTCTCAACCTAACGTTCCAGCGAATGTTGTTTTAAAGGAAATAAATGGTAAGGTAGTTAGCGAACTGGCTCAAACGGACGTTTCGAGATTAACTGCAATCGGCTGGAAAGCGCCTACACCAGTTACTGTAAAAGCTAATGACGGCAAGACTGACATTTACGGCTTGGTATTTACGCCATCAAAAATGGATGCAACTAAAAAATATCCGGTAATCGATTACATTTATCCAGGGCCACAAGGTGGAAGTGTGGGCAGCTGGTTCTTTTCAGCATCGCGTGGCGATAACCAAGCTTTGGCAGAACTAGGTTTTATTGTCGTGGTACTTGAAGGAACAAGTAACCCAGGTCGATCTAAAAGCTACCACGATATGAATTATGGCAATATGGCCGAAAACACATTACCTGATCAAATTACCGCGATCAAACAACTAGCTACCAAATACCCAATCGATACGGCCAAAGTTGGTATCTGGGGCCATTCTGGCGGTGGGTTCGCAACAGCTGCTGCGATGTTCCGTTATCCGGATTTCTTTAAGGTTGGAATATCAGAATCAGGAAACCACGACAATAGAAATTATGAGGATGATTGGGGCGAACGCTACAATGGATTGGCAGAAAACGTAGATTATGCAGCGCAAGCCAATCAAACTTATGCCAAAAATTTAAAAGGAAAGCTCATGTTGGTTCATGGAATGATGGATGACAACGTACCACCTTACAATACTTTATTAGTTGTGGAAGCTTTACAAAAGGCTAATAAAAGTTTTGATTTAGTGATTTTCCCGAACAGTGCCCATGGTTATGGTCCGTATTCTGCTTATATGATGAGAAGAAGATGGGATTATTTTGTACAGCATTTGTTAGGAGCTGAACCGCCCAAAGACTATAAAATGGTTGGCACAGTGATTAAGTAAACACATACAAAAGGGTTTGATAGTATCGAAACCCTTTTGTATTTCCAAACAAGGTTAATCTATGTTAAAATTTTAATAGACAGTTAATTATCCTTTACATTAGCTAACAATGAAATATTTCTTCTTCTTTGTGCTAATCATTATCTCCAATCGCTTATTTTCCCAACAAATTAGCGGACAAGTGTTGGATGATATTTCCAGAATTCCGATCGAAAATGCTGTAGTCAAATACGGAAATGAAGTAAGCATAACCTCGAGTACCGGAAAATTTTCATTTCTTAAAAATCCGTCTATCCAAATTTTAAAAATTAATAAGTTAGGCTATGAAGAAAAGGAATTAAGCCTAATTAATAACTTTAAAGATGTGATCGTCCTTTTGCGTTCGGTTGCTATCAATTTAAATGATGTTACCATTTATTCTAAAAGAGATTACCTTAAAGACTCGTTGCAGATACGGGAAGATTTCGCAAAGGTTTTCGCTTATAAAGACCCTACCATTAAAGATGTACTGGTTAAAAAAGGTTTGCGCTATAAAACCCAGGGATCAAACCTGGTATCCAACTCCACTTCCTCAATTTTAAGTTTGGATATTTTAAGAACAATTGGTCTGCTCACCAAGAATAAAAATTCACTTTCAAAATTAAAGAAAGTGCAGTTAAAAGATGAGGAAACAAATTATATCAATAATCGTTTCTCACCAGAAAAAATAAGTTCTATCACTAAACTGGAAGATGATTCATTAAATAATTTTATTGAAAAATATCGTCCTTCTGCTGCCGAAATTAGAAAAATGAATGATTATGAAATACTGATGTATGTGAAGCGTAGCTACGTAGATTTTATTAAGCCAAACAAAGATTAACTTTAAAAGTTAATTATTAAACATCAATTTAAATGGGAAAAACGAGATCACTTAACAACGTTATTATTACCGGAAGCACAGGCATGGTTGGTGAAGGTGTATTAATCCAGTGCCTAAATAACCCCGAAATAGATTCAATTTTGGTGATTAACCGGAAACCATGCGGTTATGTTCATGCTAAACTTAAGGAAATTGTTCACCAGGATTTTTTCGATTTCAAAGCTATCGAAGATGAACTGAAAGGCTATAATGCCTGCTTTTTCTGTCTTGGTATTTCATCAGTTGGGGTTGATAACGAGACTTATTATCGCATGACTTATTCACTTACAATGCATGTTGCAGATACTTTGGTTAAGTTAAATGATAATATGACTTTTTGTTATGTTTCTGGCAGTGGAACAGATATAAATGGAAGATTAAACTGGCAGAAGGTAAAAGGTAAAACAGAAAACGAATTAACCAAATTACCTTTTAAGCAGGTTTATCACTTCCGTCCGGGTTTTATCAAACCAATTAGAAAGCAAAAATTTGCCCACAATTTTTATAAGTATATCAACTGGATGTTTCCTATTGGAAGAAAATTTTTCCCTAATGGTTTTTGTAAGATGACCGAACTCGGAGATGCGATGATTAATACATTATATTATCAAAGCGAAAGAAGAATATTGGAAGGAAAAGATATTATTAAGCTGGGTAAAGAATTTTCTTGAAATCGAAAATTAATGAGGTAAAACGGAAGATAGTGTTGGGCTCTTAACCCGTAACAATCTTCCGTTTTGAATTTTACGCTATTTCTTATTATCAACTTTACGTTGATTATCTTTATTCGATGTTTGATCGGAACGCTGACCTCCACCATTTGTTATTCCCTGCATTTTCTTGTCAACTTTTACATCGTGATTTGCTCTGTCGGCAATTGAACTTCCTTGGGTTGTTGGATTGTTCTTAGGTGTATTTACATTTTTCATGGCAATAAATTTTAAGTTAAACATTTATTCCGAGCGCCATTATATTAACCGACCATCACTCATTATGTTTTAATTTTTTTGGTTTTTGAAATCTCTTTTTTGCATTTTTCGCTCTGCGGAAGCGTTAAACTCAAGACCTTTTTATTGATTGTTGCTATCTTAGTTCTACGAAATGTTCCTACTTCGCTGTTTTGTAGCTTTTATATTCTTTAATCCAATTCCATAAAGCGAAGCCTGCAATGATGGTGAAAAGAATGTATTCGACACCAAAAAACATGGCCCCTTTCAAAAAGTATAAATAGGTCGCTACAACATCAATCATTAGCCAAATAATCCAACATTCTATTCGCTTTTGAATCATTAAAAATGTAGTAATTACACTCATCACTAAAATAAATGAATCGACAAAGGGATAGGCGCTTGGCAGGTTAAAAACAAATGGGAACAAGTGATGTAACTGTCCGGCCAGTGTACCGATTAATACTGTTCCAATTACACCGACAGCCAAAAAGATCAGAAACTGCTTTCTGGGCATAAAGCTTATCTTCAACTGTTTCTTTTTGTCTTCTTCTTCCGGTTTCGGATTGGCCCATCGCCACCAGCCAAGAATGTTGGTAATGAAAAAGAAACCCATTAAAAACATATCAGGATAAAGCTGTATCTGGTAATAAAAAAAAGCGGATAAAAACACATTGACAATACCTGCCGGCCAACTCCAGATGTTTGCCCTTGCAGATAAAATAACCGAAATAACCCCTGTAACCACTGCAAAAAATTCGAGATAGCTCATCGGGTAATTAAGGACTGTAAAAAAGATGCTTTTGGTATTAAAAAAATCCATCCTCTAATAAGATAAGTTTCAATCTAAATTAGAACATAATATTGTAGTTATATACTGAAGGTAAACAAAAATTGAAAACCAAATGTTGTTCAAACTAATTAACCGATAAGTTCTAACCGAATCCTTAATCAATTTCGAGATTATAATTCAATTAAAAGGCAAACGGGCTTAAGCTATTGCTTTTTACCAGACTTATTGTTTGAATGTAAGTTGTCGCTAGCTGTGTAGGCTTAGCCAATTTTCAATTTGCAAAATTTGTATCTTTGTACATATTACATGGGAAAACAAAAATTTTATGATACTGCGATTAAGCAGGAACGAGCCGTTTTGGTTGGCGTTGTTACTCCAGGAGAAAAGGAGGAGCAAACAAAAGAATATTTAGATGAATTGGCTTTTCTTGTTGATACAGCAGGAGGACAAGTAGAGAAAGTATTTACTCAGAAGATGCTGAAGCCCGAGCGGGCAACATTTGTGGGTACAGGAAAGCTAGAGGAGATTAAAGCTTATGTAAAATCGGAAGAGATTGATACCGTTGTTTTTGATGATGAACTTTCACCATCGCAGTTACGGAATATTGATCGTGAGTTGGGTGTAAAAGTTTTAGATCGAAGCAACCTGATCCTCGACATTTTTGCCAGCAGAGCCCAAACGGCACAAGCAAAAACCCAGGTAGAATTAGCACAGCTTCAATATGTATTGCCACGATTAACCGGTATGTGGACTCACTTAGAGCGCCAAAAGGGTGGTATCGGTATGCGTGGACCTGGAGAAACGCAGATTGAGAGTGATAGACGTATTATTTTAAATAAAATTTCGCTACTTAAGGAGCGGTTAAGAAATATAGATAGACAAAACGAAACTCAACGCAAAAATCGTGGTCAGCTGATTCGAGTAGCTTTAGTTGGATATACTAATGTAGGCAAGTCTACTATCATGAACATGCTTTCCAAATCGGAAGTGTTTGCCGAAAATAAGCTTTTTGCTACACTAGATACTACGGTTAGAAAAGTGGTAATTGAAAACTTACCATTCTTACTCTCAGATACTGTTGGGTTTATCAGAAAACTGCCCCATCATTTGGTAGAGTGCTTTAAATCGACCCTCGATGAAGTTCGCGAAGCTGATTTATTGATTCATGTTGTAGACGTTTCACATCCAAATTTCGAAGATCAGATTAATACTGTTAACGAAACACTAAAGGATATCGGCGCCATTGATAAGGATATGATTTTGGTGTTTAATAAAATTGATGCCTACGTTTCGCCCGAAGTGGAAGATGAGGACGATGATGGTAAATTAAGCATTGATGAATTCAAGAAAAGCTGGATGAGCCATGGAAAGGTGCCCGTGTTATTTATATCGGCTACAGAAAAAGAAAACATTGAAGAGTTTAAAACATTGTTATATGATAAGGTAAAAGCGGCTCATGTAGCGAGGTATCCTTATGATAGTAATTTGTTATATTAATTAAATCAAACCGTCATTGCGAGGCACGAAGCAATCTAATTTGCGAGTAAGATTGCTTCGTACTTCGCAATGATGAAAAATAAAACTTATGGAAAGTAAACGTCAGCAGAAATTTGCAGGAGTACTACAAGAAGAGTTAGCACAAGTTTTTCAGCGTGAAGGTGGAGCATTTTTACCAAATACGTTGGTAACCATTACACGTGTTCGGGTATCGCCAGATTTGGCAGTAGCGAAAGTATATTTAAGTTTTTTTAATACCACTAATACCACTTTATCAATTAATACGGTAAATGCACATGCTGGTGAAATTAGATATAAACTGGGAGCCAGAATTCGCCATCAGGTTAGAGTGGTGCCAGAGCTTACTTTTTTTGTAGATGACACAAACGAATACGTAGAGCGCATGGATCACTTGTTTGATAAAATTGCTAAAGAACCGAGACAAAAAGAAGAAGGCGAAGAATAGTTATCGTGAGAAAATTAAGAGAACCGGTAAACTTCTTTACTCATTTTATACCCGCATTGGTAGCGATACCTGCGGGTTATTTTTTGCTTCAAAAATGCGATATACCAATTGAATTTACAGCAGCCTGGATTTACAGCATTGCCACATTTATTTTGTTTGGAGTAAGTGCCACTTACCACGGTTTCCCAGCAAGTGACTATGGCATTCGCTTTTGGCAAAAATTTGATCATTGCTGCATTTATTTAATGATTGCAGGATCATACACCCCCACTGCCCTACTAGTTTTTGATGGTTGGTTACGCTGGAGTTTATTCGCTATTGTATGGTTAATTGCAATAATTGGTTGCCTTTTAAAAATTTTTAACAAACTTAAAAGCACTACTATATCCCTCTCCATTTATATTTTAATGGGTTGTTTAATTGTTCCATTATTACAGAAAATGCTAGGCACATTGCCTATTGGTGCCATTTTCTGGTTATTATTCGGCGGCATCTTCTACATCGGTGGCACGTATTATTACGCCAATGATAAACAAATGTTTCGTTGGATGCACAGCCATGAGTTATGGCATATTTTTGTTATTGGCGGTGCGTTGTCACATTACATTTATAATTACGTTTATATTTTTGACCAGCTTTAATGAAAACCTTTGAACAAATTATTAACGAAAATGCGTCTGCCATTCAAAAAATTGTCGACTTTGATCTTAAACAAGATCAACTTTTACCTCTCGATTTTACTGCCTCGAATTTAGAATTGACTGATGCTATTTTAAACGATACAGATTCTTTTTCTGAGTGGATAAACCAAAAACTCAGCACCGCTAAGGCTCGCTATGGTATCGGCGGTTATAATGAGCATCGTACGATTTATTCGCGAAGTGCTCATTTTAGTAGTGCAGAAGAACCTCGGCGGTTACATTTGGGGGTAGATATTTGGGGTGAAGCTGGAACTTCAATTTACAATTTTTACGATGCCGAGATCCACAGTTTTGCCAACAACAATGCTTTCGGCGATTATGGTGCCACAGTTATCTTAAGCTACAATATCGAAGGTTTTAAATTCCATGCGCTTTATGGCCACCTGAGTTTATCATCACTTAACCAATTAGAAGTAGGCAAAATGATTTTAGCCGGAGAAAAAATTGCTGAACTCGGCACCAAAGAAGAAAATGGTAACTGGCCACCTCACCTTCATTTTCAACTGATAAAAAATATTGAAAGCTATGAAGGCGATTATCCTGGCGTTTGTAAGTTTAGCAAAAGAAACCAATACCTGGAAAATTGCCCAGATCCAAACGTCATCTTAAATTTTACGTTTAACAGGCAACAATAAAAATGTTCAAAATAATCTGGGGGAGCGAATTTAAACATTGTCAACCTTACCGTTGTTATCTTTTTACAATTGTGAGGTTTATATTCCACGAAAGCATATCTGTAGTGCGACTAAAACCGTAAATTAGTAACTATGAAAAGGCTAGTCACTATCTTTTTGATATTTTGTGGTACCGCTGCAATGGCGCAGTTGCAATTTAAAACAGGCAAAGATGGTTTTACGAGTTTCTTAAGAGAAAAAACCATTTACCCCTCATTTTCAAAAAACAACTGTATACAGGGTACCGTAAACATCAGTTTTAAACTAGATGAAAAAGGAAATGTTTATTCCTCAAGAGTAACCAAAAGCATTTTAAGCGAATTGGATGAAGAGGCGTTGCGGTTGGTGAGGCTAAGCAGTGGTAAATGGAAAGTTCCTGTCGGTTATGATACCACAACAGCAGTTATAGTACCCGTTAATTTTAAGCTTTCTGGTTTTAATTGCGAAGGCAAATCGAGTAGAGATATGCAAGATGCCATTCGCAGTTACCAGGCAGAAGAAGGTTTGACAAATTCTGTAATTAATTTTTATAAAAACATTGATCAGGCAAAACCGGGACAAGAAGCACAGATTATCGCTATTAAGAATCAATTGGGTATTGATGACGATTATTTAAATGAGCGAATTGACAACGGCTTAAAAAAAATTAAACAAGGTGATAAACAAGGCGCCTGCGAAGATTTTTTGTTTGTTAAAAATATGGGTAGTAGTTTAGCAGATCAGTATCTTTCCAAATACTGTAAGTAAATGAGAACTGCCACTAAGTTTTTTGCCCTGCTAGATATCATTAGCATTTTGCTCCTTGCTAAACAATTTTGGGCAATTATTACCCATATAAATGAAATTCCGGATCAACTGTTATCGCAAATAAGGGTCGTTTTAACACTGCCCATGTTTTTGTCGTTATTTCTATCTGCAATTGGCTTATTCCTTTTCAAAAAAATTGGTTTTATGACCTACTTTATTCAATTCCCATTCAGGTTAATCGTTTGGATATTTTCCATTGGCTTTATAACCTTTTTGCCAGAAATTTTAAATTTAGGCGAACGATGGTTCGATATACTATTTAAGATTTGTTTTATTGCTGAGTTTTTCAGACTCTACTTTACCATTCAAATCTATCGGAATAATAGCCTATCATAAAATACGCTAATATGATGTTTTGAATAAATAAAACTATTAAATTTGATTATGACAGCAGTAGAAATCAAAAAAGAGATAAACAAGGCTTTGGATCAAGTTCCAGAAAAGCTTCTTGTTGATATTTTGGATTTAATTAAGAAGTTCAACTAGAAAGAACTTCTAATTCAACTTTGATTTCAAACTTTAAAAAAATTCTATCCGAAGATAGTGAGGTACTTCATAAATTTGCTCAATGATTTCAATCAAGGAAACCGAAATTATACACAACATATTAATTGATAAGTTTGGAGGAAGTAAAGGAGTTCGCGATTTTGGTTTAATTGAATCTGCTTTAGCTAGACCTTTCGCAACATTCAACGATGAAGATTTATATCCAACACCAATAGAGAAAGCTTCTGCTATTTTAGAAATTGATAAATCATCCTTTCGTAGATGGCAATAAAAGAACTGCATATACTTTGATGCGACTCATCCTATTAGAAAATGGATTAGATATTACAGCTAGCCAGCAGCTAAAATATGATCTGGTAATTTCTGCAAGTATGGGGGAATTTCGTTTTGAAGATATCAGGAATTGGATCCAGAATAACCTAAAAAAATAAAGAACCACAAAAGTATCAAATTAAATTTCTTAATCTATTTTACACCACAACCGTTATCGCAGCCGGTAATATATGGGCTTCAACTGTGTTTATTTTCCCTATATATTCACCATCAACCTGAAAATGCGCCTTATGTTTAGACGAAATTTTAATTGCCGATGTTTGAAAAATCTCTACTTTTTTAGGGTTAAATGGAAGGCGTGTAATCCAAACTTTCAATATCTCCAGGTATGAATAATCTTTAACCAAAACGATTTCAAAAAGTTCATCGTCCAACTTTCCATCAGGATTAATTTTTAAACCCGAGCCATACATTGTCGCATTTGCGATGGCTACCATAGCTGCTTTGGATTTAATAGTTTCACCCTTAATATTCAGTTCAACATCCATGCGTTTATGATTCCACAAGGCATGCCATGTCGCTTTAGCATATCCCCACATTCCACGCTCGGGCAAAGTATCAAACTTCTTTACCAGGTAAGCATTAAATCCCAGATCAGATAGATGAATGCATATTTCATCATTTATTTTAACCACGTGGATCTTTTGGGTTCTTCCAATTTTCAGTAAATCAAGTGCTTCGGTAATTTCTTGAGGTATTCCCAGCTCCTTAGCCATCCCGTTTGCAGATCCTGCGGGGATAATCCCAATTGGAATTTCTTTATTTAACAAACACTCGGCCACCAGTTTCAACGTTCCGTCGCCGCCAACGGCAACCACACGGTCGGGTTGCGACTGTTCGATTTTAGCTTTTATTTTATCTAACGAACAATCATCAGGCACTTCAAAAAGTTCGATGTTCACATCTCCTCCTTTGAAGTGAGTAGAAATTACTTCTTTTAAATTAATATCGTGACTTCCAGAACCTGGATTAATGATAAATAGCAATTTCATGTTTTAGCCTTAAATGCGTTACTTCACAAACAACTTTTAATTCACTCTGTTTTAACTTCGATGAATAAATCTGTAAGCGTAAAAATTTACCACGGCTATGGCCACAAACATAACCTGGTAGTTTATGGCCATGTTTTTAAACGAAGGGCTAAAACATCTCAAATTTACAGCAACAATATTTTAGTAAATATTATTCATTTACTGAAACTTTTCATCTTAAAACCCTATCCTTTAGTCAATATTAGGTTGCAGTTTTTCGATCAAACCATTTACAATAAAACCGAAAAAGATGGTTTTTTTAAATTTGAATGGGAAGCGCTACATGATGTAGAAGCGGGCTGGCATTTTGTAAAAGTTGAAGCTTTAGATGAAAATAACCAGGTTTTAGCTGCTAACGAGGGCAAAGTTTATGTACCGCACATTACACAATATGCTTTCATTTCTGATATTGACGATACGGTAATGATTTCACACTCGGCTACTATTGGAAGAAGGTTGAGAGAACTTTTTATCAAAAATCCACACACCAGAAAAACATTTCCAGATGCCGCCAGTCATTACCAGCAGCTAGCGTTATCCCATACCGAAAAGAACCAGCCGAACCCCTTCTTTTATGTAAGCAGTAGCGAATGGAACCTTTACGATTATTTGGTAGAAACATTTCACTTTAACAAATTGCCAGATGGTGCTTTTTTGCTAAACACGTTAAAACGCTGGAGCGACTTAATTAAAACAGGAAAAACTGGTCATGAAGGCAAATTACTCCGGGTAATGCGTATTTTGGATGCGTTTCCGAACCAAAAGTTTATTTTTTTTGGTGATAATTCACAGCAGGATCCATTTATATATGCCTCCATTGTAGAAAAATATCCAAAAAATATCGAAGCGGTTTACATCCGTAATATTCGTCCTGAAAAAGAAAATGAAACCCGTGAACTACTTCAGAAAGTAGAGGCAAAAAATGTTTGTGCCTGCTTATTTAAAAATAGTAATGAGGCCATTGAGCACTCTAAAAAAATTGGCTTAATACAATAGTTTTTGGAGCGCAATTTTTCGTTTTCATCGGGTAATTTGTTCCCGCTTTTCATTTCATGCCTCGCTACGCTACGGGCATTCCATTACAATCGGGGCTAGTAAACAAAACCTGCAGCCTTTTACGAAATTGACTTTCCAAATGGCGTGAAAGCCAAATTCATCAATTTGAAATGCTGCCTGCCAAAAGGAATCCCGATAATGGTAATGCAGAATAAAATGCCAAATAACAAATGCGTTAGCGCAATCCAAAAACCGCCACAAACCAGCCAAAGGATATTCATGATGGTAGATAGACAACCTGTATTGGATGAAGTATCGGTGATTTTAACGCCAAACGGAGCTAACCCAACAATGGCAAACTTAAAACACTGGATGCCGAAAGGAATACCTACAATGGTTAAGCATAAAATTAAACCACCAATAATATATTCGAAAAATATAAAAATTCCGCCAAAAATAATCCAGATGATATTGCCTAAGAAGTTCATTCAATTTTTTAGGTTAAGATATATATTGGCCTAAAATGTTACACTACGAAAATTGATTTCTGTTTTTTCATTGATTGATTCTTATTAATTTACACTCACACACAAAGGAAAACAAATTATGAAAAACCTATTAATTGCGGCCGCACTTGCCGCCTGCTTCGCAACAAGTATTGCAAAAGCCCAAACTGTAAGCGGCCTCAGGCTGAGCGAATTAAAAACGGATTACATTCAGTTTAAACCTATTTCCAGAACATTCTCCGAGAAAGTATTTATCGCTGTAGATTATGGGCAAAATGTACAATATGTAGAAGACAGTTTTATTAAGGATGATGATGGAAAAAGGATGGAATTTAAATCTGCGATGGATTTTTTGAATAAAGTTAAATCTTATGGATACGAGCTGTTTCAAGTCTTTTCCGAACAAACTGGAGCCGACAGTAGCAGGCCCGTGTATGTACTCAAAAGAAAATAAAACACCAAAAATCTAAGGGTTTCAGGTCATTTGAAGTCTCCATACTTTAAGCAAAAAGAGCGATTCATTTTAGGAATAGCTCTTTTTGTTAACGTGACCGAAATTTTTGCTGTGCTTATGGATTAGGTCTAAAAATTTCTTCTGAACTTTTTTAAATTTTAAATAAAATCTAGGGTATTAAACTTCTTATTTAAAATATCGGCATTATTTACATCCAGCCATTTATCTAAAATGGTGCCGTAAACCTGTCTAAAATCCAGCTGATATTTCAAATCACCAGTATCTAAATCGCTTAAATTCGGAGCGCTGTTAAATATGCCCTGTTTTTTTAACCTTCCGCCAAAAACGAACATATTATTTGCGGTGCCGTGATCGGTACCGTTACTCGCATTCTGCTCTACGCGACGGCCAAATTCTGAAAAAGTAACCACTAAAGTATCTTCCAGTTTATTGTTCGATTTTAAGTCTTTCAAAAACGCAGCCATGCCTTCGCTGTATTGTTTCAGCAAATTTCCCTGTTGGTTTATTTGGTTAACGTGTGTATCGAAACCGCTCAGGGAAACGTAATATACCCTGGTTTTCAATCCAGATGAGATAAATTTGGATACCGTTTTCAATTGATTTGCAAAACCACTTTGAGGATAGGTGGATTTTGATTGGTAAATTTTAGACGTATTTTGAATGTAACTTGCCGATGATTGCGTTTCGATCATGGTCTTGTACAAATAACCTAAATTATCTTCATCCAAATGCTCCTTATCACTCTTAAGCACAGCCTTAAAAAAAGGTTCGTTAGTATTGCGATATAAAGCCGCCGGGTCTTTCACGGCCATTCCTTTCTTGGTTTGTCCTTTCATGGCCAAAGAAAGTGAGTCATCAACCTCTATGGCAGTGTAGGGAAATTTACAGGTTTGGCAATTGCTATCGAGGTATCTTCCTATCCAACCGGTAGATAAAAACTGGTTGCTATCACTTCCTGTTTGCCAAATATCCATCGAACGGAAATGTGAACGATCTGGGTTTGGATACCCAACATCGTTGATAATCGTCATCCAGCCGTGATCGTAAATTTCTTGCAGTGCCTGCATATTCGGATTCAAACCTTGCATATCGTTCAGCTTAATCACTTCTTCTGGTTTGATAGCAATGCCCTTACGTTTCTGATAGTAAATATCGTTCCCAAACGGAACAACAGTGTTTAAGCCATCATTACCACCAGAAAGCTGGACCACCACCAAATTTTTATATAAACTTAGCTCATCAAGTGCCATCGCCTCAACTGGTTTCATAAATGCTGGCACGAACAACGAACCTGCTGCTACAAAACCTGTATTTCTTAAAAAATTTCTTCTGTTCATCTTCTTATTTTTTTTGATTGATGATTTAGCAAAGCTGATATTCGGGCATGCTTGTAATTTCTATAGCTGTGCTTCTTAAACCCTTATTATCAGCAACCATTCTGGTTATTTTATCATTCAATTTAGGCTGCAACAAGAATTCCGTGAGCTCCACAGGAGTTAATTCTTTGGGTAAAGTATCTAAAAATTTTGGCCAGTCGGCTTGGGCATTTACGTACGTTTTTGGCTTCTTGGTATTATTAGCCATGGTTGTGGCGGTTCTGCTCATAGCAATTACAGCTTCGTCTTCCGGATCGGCTTTACCGCTAAAATCGATTTCGCCATCGTTTAAAACCAACGAGGGGATCCGCATTCTGAGCATCAGCGATGAGCTATCAATCCAGCTTTGCCCGCCTGGCCAACCTGCCACGTTTGGTGGATTAAATAGGTATTGCCCTAAGCTACTTTGGAGTTGAATGAGTACTTGCGGCTTATTGTAGGTAACGAAAAATTCGCGACTTAAACCAATCAAAAACTCAGCGGGCGATTTTATTTTAGCACCTACATTTTCCGGGCTGTAAAACCAATCAGCGGTAAACAATTTCCGCATCATTTCGGATATATCGTATTTAGCGTTATAAAAATGGTTTGCCAATTCTTTAACGTGTTCTTCATTAGGAGTATCATTTACAAAAAACTTATAAATTTTTCTGCTGATGAAGGTGGCAGTTTCGGGTTTATCCAAAATAATATCGATGATATTTTCGCCTTCGAAATTTCCAATTTTACCGAAAAAGGTTTTGGTACCATCATCATGTTGGTTCTTCCTAAAAAAGAAAGTCCCATCTTTATCGTAAGTCCAACCGGTAAATGCCCTGGCCGACTCTTTAATATCATTTTCTGTATAATTACCTCTACCTAAAGTAAATAACTCCATCAGTTCACGGGCAAAGTTTTCATTAGGTTTACCTTTTTTGTTCTGCTGATTATTGAGATACTGCAACATAGCGGGAGATTTTGATACTTCAAGTAACAGCATTCTGAAGCTTCCTAAACCATGCTGGCGTTGTATGTTGTTGAGTTGTTGTGCATACATGGGGTTACTGTTCCGGCAAGCAAAATGCCCATGCCAAAATAGGGTCATCTTCTCTTGCAATGGGCTATCGGTATTGATCATCTTACTAACCCAGGCAATATTCAAATCGCGACTTACCGCGTTCTGCATTTGGACAATTTCCCTACGCATTTTCTTTTCATCATCAGTTGGATCTTTTTTCGCGTACAAGCCGGCTTGAACCAGCATTTGCCTTCTCGATTCGAAATCGTTTGCCAAAGTGATGGCACCGCCCTTGTTGGGTTCTTGAAGTAACCCATCAACAACTTTGTTGATGTTCTTTTTGCTTAGTTTATTTAAATCAGGATAAGAAATGCCGAAGCCTGCACGGTTGTAAAGATGCTTTACTTTGATGAAATTATCTTTTGCGCTCATAATGGACAATTTAACAGTATGACATAAATTAAACGTCAGGGTTTAATGTTTGTTTTCTTTCTTATTTTCGCACATGTTTTTTCAACTGCTTGAAGAGAACCATAGTTTTCCCGATCCGAAGTTAGCTGAACCTGATGGTTTATTGGCGATTGGTGGTGATTTAAGTATAGATAGATTACTCAACGCCTATTCAAATGGGATATTTCCATGGTTTAGCGAAGGTGATCCTATCTTATGGTACGCCCCTCATGAGCGATGTGTAATTTTTCCAGAAAAAATAAAGATTAGTAAAAGCATGAAAAAAGTTTTAGCTGCTGAAACTTTCGCCGTTACTTTTGATAAAGCATTTACTGATGTAATTATAAATTGCGCCAATACACCACGGCAGGGCCAAGATGGCACATGGATTACCGATGAAATGCAAAAAGCTTATATCAATTTACATGAACAAGGTTTTGCCCACAGTATTGAAGTTTGGTTAAAAGAAACTCTGGTTGGCGGATTATATGGCTTAAAAATTAATCGTGTTTTTTGTGGCGAAAGTATGTTTAGCCATGTCAGTAACGCTTCGAAAGTTGCCTTAATTTATTTAAGCAAATTGAATGTTGAATTAATTGATTGTCAAATGCCGAACGATCATCTTTTGAGTTTGGGTGCAGAAATGATTGATATGAAAGATTATCTCGACATATTGCAAGAAAAAAGAAACCTTCCATCGAAATAGCAATATTAACTTGTTAAACTAAGCATCGTCAAAACAAAGGAAATAAAAAAACCTGCAACTTCACATTTGCAGGTTTCAATTTTAGGTTTACAATTCTCTAACCCAAATATTTCTAAAGCTAATAGGAGGACTAGGATCGCCATGATCTTGCAATTTAATTGATGATGGACCATGCTTCTTATATTCTGGCGCACCAATGTACCTGGTTTCTCCTTTTAGTACAAAGCTGTTTTGCAAGAGTACACCATTTAATAATACCGTTACGATAGCCGGTTTTTCAACCGCACCATCATCGTTAAAACGTGGCGCATTCCAGATGATATCATAGTATTGCCATTCTCCTGGTTTTTTATTTGCGTTGGCTAAAGGAGTACTTTGTTTGTAAACACTTCCAGTTTGACCGTTTACATAGGTTTTGTTGTTATAAGCATCCATAATCTGAATTTCATAACCGTCATCTCCTCCGCCAGTCGACGCTAAAAACACTCCGCTATTCCCTCTCGCTTGTCCTTCACCCGTAATATTTGCAGGAATTTTCCATTCCATGTGCAATTGATAATCGGTAAACTTTTTATTCGTTTCGATATTTCCTGTACCTTTTTTAACGGTAAAAAAACCGTCGTCTATTGTCCAGGCGGCAGGTTTTGTAGGGTCTTTTACCGAATGCCATGCATCCAGGTTTCTACCATCAAATAATATGATGGCATCCGAAGGTGCATTTTGAGGGAGTTGACCTGGTGAAATAACTTTAGGAACGGGTTCCCAAACCTCTGTCGTTTTAGGATCTTTGGCTGGATCAATCTTCTTTTCCTGTGCAATTGCTGACATGCCTAGTAAAGTTGGAATAATAAATAATGCGTATTTGCTCATAGTTATTGATTAACATTTAAAGTTAACCAGTTTATTAAGAAATGAAAGTTTCGTATTGAATTTATTACTACAACTCTGTAGAAATGATAGTTTCTTTAATCACAATATCATCCGATTCTAAATCTAAATCTTGCTGCTGTTCTGCCAAATCGCGGGCCGGGCAATAACCTGTAATGCCGCGGTATAACAATCCGGCACCAACTACTGCGCCTGTAGCCCCAATTACCGGATGAGAAAAAATGCTGGTTAAACCTTTAAACAAAAGGTAGGAACCCACCACTCCAGATAATATGCGCTCAGAACGTGAGGTGTTTTGAAATAATTCAGGGTACTTCCAAGCCTCTTTAACATTATTCAAGGCTGTATTTAAATTTTCATTTGTCATGATCGTAGATTTTAAATTCTAGGATATAACAAATTCATTTTGATAGAGTTTTAGTATTACCTTAATAAATCTTTAATATCATCTTTACTAAGCGATTTAAAGAAACTCTCTTCGGTGGTAATTAATGAATTGGCCAAAGACCTTTTGCGATTTTGCAGCGCAAGAATCTTTTCCTCAACAGTATCTTTCGCAATAAATTTGTAGATAAAAACCTTTTTATCTTGACCAATCCGGTGTGTTCTATCAATGGCCTGCTGTTCTACCGCAGGGTTCCACCATGGATCCAAGATGAAAACATAATCTGCCTGAGTAAGATTTAAACCTACACCACCAGCTTTGATAGAAATCAAAAACACTTTTAAATTTTCATTCTGTTGAAATTCCGAAACAGTTTCGCCTCTATTTCTGGTTGCTCCATCTAAATACGCAAAAGGAATGTGTTCTGCATCGAAGTGTTTTTTAAAGATATCCAGATGTTTTACAAATTGAGAAAACACCAACACCTTATGTCCACCCTTTAATACATTATCAAGTGTATGGATTACATTCTCAAACTTACCTGAATCAGAATCGTAGGTTCCATCGATCATAACCGGATGGTTAGCTAATTGTCGCAGTGCGGTTAAGCCCTGCAAAAGTTGAACCTGTTTTTGCGCAAAAGTGCCGTTATCCATACTTTCCAATAAATCGTTGCGATAAGCAGATTTGATTTTTTCGTAATAAGCGGCTTGATCTTCGCTCATATCGCAATAAATGACCTGCTCGGTTTTTGGAGGTAATTCTGCGGCCACCTGTTCCTTGGTTCGGCGAAGTACAAAAGGTTTTATTAAAGACTGGAGTTTTCGTGCTTTTTCTTCATCCTTCTTTTTTTCGATCGCCTGTACATATTCATCATAAAAAAAAGCTTGCGTACCCAGTAATCCAGGGTTTAAAAAGGTAAGCTGCGACCACAAATCACCTACTGAATTTTCTACTGGCGTACCACTTAGAATAAGTCGGTGTTTAGATTTCAAACTCCGAACGGATTTGAATGATTTAGAAGATGGGTTTTTGATATTTTGGCTTTCATCCAAAATAACATAATTGAAGTAAAAGTTTTTTAGCTCTTCTATGTCTACCCTGGTCACACCGTAAGTGGTAATAATAATATCGTAGCTGGCAAACTTCGCTACATCTTTATTTCGATTACCACCCGTATGGGCATAGATTTTCAGCTTTGGGGTAAATTTCTTTGCCTCGGTAAGCCAGTTATAAATTAACGAAGTAGGCATAATAATTAAGGAAGTAGATTGTAATCCACCAGCTTGATCATCCTCTTTTACTTTTTGCAACATAGCCAGCGTTTGGATAGTTTTACCCAAACCCATATCATCGGCCAAACAACCGCCAAAGTTATATTCCCTCAAAAAGCTAAACCAATTGTAACCAGCTTTTTGATAGTCGCGTAAACTGCCCTTAAAATTAACTGGCATCTGTGTATCGGCGATATCCTCAAAATCTACCAATCGTTGCAGCTTGCGTTCTAAGGTTACATTCGCCAAACTGTCTTCAGCCAAATCATTTATTAAACCGATATGATGCTTTTTTAACTTTATTCCACCGGTAGTTTCCGCAAGGCTAAACAGACTTCCATATTGGGTGAACCATTTTTCAGGGATGATGGCTACTTCTCCATCGGGAAGCAAAAATTCCCTTCGTTTGTGTAAAATATGCTGTTTTAATGAAAGGAAAGGAATCTGGTATTTACCGAACCAAACTACCGCATTGATATCGAACCAATCGTTGCCTTCCTTTACCTCTAAATCAATTTTATTGGCTCCGAAAACAAAACGCTTTTGCCCTGTGGCTTGTTCAATTTCAAAACCTGCGGCAAGCAAAATTTCTATGTGCTCATTCACCCAGTTAATTGCTGCATAACTCGGGCTTTCTTCTTCTACAGCAACCTCTAAATTACTAAAAAGCGAACTTGTTTTTTTTAACCCCAGGGACAAAAGTAAGTTATATTGTTTTTTCTCCCAATCTGCCGAACGTTTTATACGATGGAAAATATAATTGTCATCAGTTTTCTCTAAACGAACGGTTACTTTGTGTGCGTTTTCGACAGGGAAGGTATATTCGCCATACTTAAAATATAACTGAATTTGCGATAAGCCACCATCAACATATAAAACCTTTATAATTGGGATTGCCTCAAACTGTTCTGTTCTGATCTCAAAACCCTCGGCGTAAACATGGTGCTTTTCAATAAGTGGAGCAACAAACTTTTCAAAGTATGTTGCCTCGGTAGCTTTCGGAATAGCAATGTATCGTTTCGCCAGAAATGGCTGCAGTTTTTTTCCTTCTATATCCTGATCAAAAAAGTAAAGTACATCATTTAATAATAACCAGGCAGGTTTGTTACTAATAATCTGCGCCTCCTTAAACATGAATTCGATGCGCAGGTTTTGATATTTAATGGTAGGGAAATACCTAGTTTCGGTTTCATTTCTACGGAAGTGGAAAAGGATTGAAGCAGGTTCGGCAGCCAATTCGATTTTGCGCTCAACTGGCCACCCGTCTTTATCCATGACGTAAAGTTCATTTTTAACCTTCAATATCTCGAGTGCTTCGGCAAGTTTTTTTTCTATTTTAGGGCGAACACTATCATAGAATTTAACATCGAAGATTTTGGTAAAAAACTCGGTAGGTCTGATTAACTTTTTATAGTATTTTTTGATTACAGAATCTTGCTCTATATCATCCAAAATCTTAATTAGCTTATAGTCGATTTCAGTTAAGCAAGCTGCAAATTCTTCTGCGGTATGGGTAAAAATTCGTTGATAGGTAAATGAAAAATCACCTTGTGGATTTAATTGAACAATATGAGGCTCAATTAAATAGCCTAAATACTCATGTTTGCACAAAGAGTACACCACTTTACAAGGTTTAGAACTATCGACGCGTAACATTGATTGGGATAAAATTTTTCTAAGCTACCTCGCTTAAAAAACTTTAAACTTACAATATTTTCAGGTTACATCAAAAGAAGTGTAACATTTTAGCGAAGAATTATTCCTTAATTTTTGGAAGCTTTTATCTTTATCTATTGGCTGATTAAAATATCATATTTAGTAAGAAGGCCAGCTAACCCGGATTGGGAAAATTTAGCTTTTTTTATCCGATTATTATCCGGATTGATAGAATAACTATAAGCCGTTTTAAAATCGGCTTTTTCTAGAATCGTTTTATCAAACGTTGCGCTCAATAAATCGCAATTATCGAAGATGGAATTAGACAAATCGCATTCAGAAAAATCAACTTCGTGGAGTTGTGAATTTCTAAATTCGGTCTTTTTTATTTTGAGTTTATAAAAGGAAGAATGATCGATTTTACAATTATTAAAATAGAAAGCTAAACCAAAATCATTGCAACTTTCGAAGCGCAAACCGAGCATTTTACAATCGTTAAAGCTTACTTCATTAAATGTTGTTTTGGTTAAATCAGCTAAGCTTAGGTTACAAGAAATAAATTCGCAATCGAGAAATTTTACACCACTTAAATCGGAGCTGGAAAAATTACAACCATTGAATTTACAGTTTTCGTATTCTGCTTTTGATAATGAACGTAAAGTAAAATCCTGTTTATTAAAGGTTTGTTCGGCGATGTAATTTTCTGACATTTGATTGCAAATTTTCTCAAAACAAAGATAAAAATTATACTTGCTGACAGGAAAATCAATGAAAGAAAATGCTGAATAAATTTAGCAGATATTAGTTAACAGATGAATATCGGCGTGATGCAGATAATCATCTGATAACTAACCCTATTTACAAAACTTAAGCTCGATTAGGAAATAGCAATTTTTTCAATCCGCATTTATATCAACCTACAATCCATCACCAAACTTATAATTAGGCAAAATGCTTACTGGCAACTTCCCTTTTGGCACCAAACGGTTATTAATTACCGCAGCTGCCGAAACTTGCATATAGTCTTCTTTTTGGTAAGCCACTATTAAACCTTTACTGTTTTCCAGGCCTGGTAGAGCCGATAAATTATATGGATTTGCAAAAAGAGAAAATACAGTATTCTTTGTTGAAAGTTCCTTAATAAAATTTTTTACGCCTGCGTTTAATGGAATATTATTTCCTGGTCTGGCTCTACTATCGTGAATCCCTACAATTACCTGATCAAAGGCGCCAATTTCTCTAGCTACATTAGATATTTGAGTTGACGTTGCATCCTTATCCAAAACGTAATAAACAGAGTTGTAAAATCCTTTTGAGATCTCTTTTTGGAATCTGGTAACCGATGGAACACCAATACTGATAATGGCTGTCCTTCTAATTGGCACCATATTTTTAATGTAGTCTTTTCCTTTAAGTAAGGTAACCGAGGCATTGGCCAATTCCTGCACCAGGGCAGTGCTTGTACCTCTATTTACACCAGCAACAATTCCTTGGGTAACTACGGTATCTCTCCTGCCCAAACCTGCCCAATATTTGGCAGTTAATATTTTCCTCACACTTTCATCAATAGCTTTCATATCGATTCGGCCTTGCCTTACCGCTTTTCGTACTAAAGTTATGGCTCTATCGCTGTTTTCCGAAAGCTCTAAAATGTCATTTCCTGCAATAATGCCCAACAAATCCGACTCACCATTTTTGAAATATTTTACCACGCCTTTCATATCCATGGCATCAGAAATAATTAAGCCTTTAAATCCTAAACGTTGCTTCAAAATCCCCGTAACGATTGGTTTTGACAGTGTTGATGGTAGATTTGGGGTGTTATCTAAAGACGGAATATTCATGTGAGCAATCATCACACCTGAAGCACCTTGCTTAATTAGTTCTCTGAAAGGATACATCTCCAAACTATCCAATCGGGCCGCTGTAAAGGTAAGTTGAGGAAGATCGTAATGCGAATCCACATCCGTATCGCCATGGCCAGGGAAATGTTTTAATGTGGTTAGCAAGCCGCCATCTTGCATCCCTTTCATGTAAGCGCCGGTTTTGGTTGCTACATTGTATTTATTCTCACCGAACGAGCGATAATTGATTACTGGATTTTTTGGGTTATTATTGATATCGGCATCAGGTGCAAGATTCATCTGCATACCCATTCGCTTAAAATCTTTGGCCACTTCCTGGCCCATTCTATAAATCAAATCCGTGTTCTGGATAGCTCCAAGCGTCATTTGGTAGGGGAACGAAATGGTACTATCCAAACGCATACCCAAACCCCACTCGCCATCATTTGCCACGATTAAAGGTAGACGACTTACTTTTTGGTAGGCATTTGTAGCACGGGCTTGCCTTACTGGTCCGCCCTGGAAAAATATCACCCCTCCCAACTGCTCTTTTTTAACTACCAAACCTACCGAATCGGTATATTTCTGACCTAGATTGGTGTGCGCCCGAACGAAAAACATTTGGGCAATTTTTTCTCTACGATTAAGTTTTTTAAAAACAGAATCAACCCATTTGGGCTGATTGGCTAACATCTCTAGATAAGTAGGCTTTTGCGCATGAGCTGAATATGCAGCTATGCATAATATTACAATTAGGAATATATTCTTTTTCACGTTGTTTTGTTGTGACGGCTAAATTAATAAGTAATAAGCGAATAAAACAAAAACCAAACCAAGTAATTAATTTAATACAATAGGTTGTAGAGCAGGCTATGCAGATGATTAATGGTTTTGAATCAAAAATTTGGAAGTGAGCATTATGTAACTCTTCTCTTGAGTCAGCCGCTAACGGCTATTTATAGAAAGAAGATGGATATTCTAAATCAAAAAACAAGCTATGCTTAAATTCCTACAATGTCTTTTTTCTTTTTTTGCTTCATTGTTTTTGGGATAATGGCTAAAATCTCTTCTTTCAAGGCATTCAACATTCTCATCTTAATGAAGTTTTTGTGTGTAACCAAACTAATTTCCCTTACCGGTTCTGGAGATTTAAAATGACGGATTTTATTGGTTTGTTTGGCATTTAATTCTGCAATGGCCAATTCGGGCAGCAATGTTGCACCACCGTTCAAATCTACCATCCTCACCAAGGTTTCTACACTGCCGGTATTATATTCCAAACCCTGTAATCTGTTGTTTTTTGTTGATCGGCAAATGTTCAGCACCTGGTTTCTCATACAATGTCCTTCATTTAATAACCATATGTTTTCATCGTTAAGGTCTTCAGCATCTACAGCTTTCTTTTTGTAAAGCTTACTGTTCTTGCTAATGTAACTTACAAAGCTTTCGTAATACAATGGCGATTCGATAATGTTAGCATCTGTTAAAGGCGTGGCCAAAATACCACAATCCAGTACACCTGTTTTTAAATGATGAATAATATCTTCGGTAGTATATTCCCAAATGAGGAGTTTTAGTTCAGGGTATTTTTCCAGCATTGCTGAAATCACCTGAGGCAGTAGATATGGGGCCACGGTAGGTATAACTCCAATGCGCAATTCGCCAAGTACATCTTGTTGCTGGCTATTGATGAGCTCTTTTACCTTTCCACTTTCCTGTAAAATGATCCTGGCTTGTGCAATTATTTGCGCACCGATTTCAGTTGGAGATACTGGCTGTTTGCTTCTATCAAAGATTTTAACGCTTAGCAATTCCTCCAACTTTTGCACTTGCATGCTTAATGTTGGTTGCGTTACAAAACATTTCTCTGCAGCAATAACAAAACTCCTGTAAGTATCTACGGCAACGATGTATTCAAGCTGAACTAAAGTCATTATAGTTAAAATTTATTAATTTGCTCAAATATATCAATTTTAACTATCAAAAAATATAGCTTGATTTAATACCTGCTTTGAAAATCCTGGTAGGCCAATTCAATCCCCTCTCTTAATTCTATTTTATGCTTCCATCCTAAATTATGCAATTTAGTTACATCCATTAATTTACGCGGGGTACCATCAGGTTTTGAGGAATCAAATACAAGCTCACCTTCAAACTGTAAAACCCCTTTTATCAGCAACGCTAAGTCTTTTATGGTAAGATCATGGCCAGTACCAATGTTGATCAGGTTAGGCTCACTATAATTTTGCATCAGATAGAAACAGGCGTCAGCTAAATCATCAGCAAATAAAAACTCTCTCATCGGGGTACCCGAACCCCAAACCGTAACGCTTTTATGATCATTTATTTTTGCCTCGTGGATTTTCCTAATTAGCGCAGGCAAAACATGTGAATTTTCAGGGTGGTAATTGTCGTTATAACCGTAGAGATTGGTTGGCATTACCGAGATAAAATTACAGCCATATTGATCACGATACGCATCGCACATTTTAATCCCTGCAATTTTAGCAATGGCATATGGTTCATTGGTGTGCTCCAATGTGCCGGTTAATAGGTAATCTTCTTTTAATGGCTGTGGTGCCAATTTTGGATAAATACAGCTTGAGCCTAGAAACATCAATTTCTTAACACCACATAAAAAAGCATTATGAATCACATTATTTTGGATGGCTAAATTTTCATACAGGAAGTCTGCCCGGTAAGTATTGTTGGCTACAATACCGCCTACTTTGGCCGCAGCAAGAAATACATAATCTGGTTTTTCCGCCTCAAAAAACTCGGTTACGGCATGTTGATTTCTTAAATCTAATTCAGCAGAAGTTCTGGTGATTAAATTATCGAAACCTTCTGCTTCCAGCTTACGGAGAATTGCCGAACCAACCATACCGCGGTGGCCAGCAATGTATATTTTAGCGCTCTTTTCCAATGTGTTGCTTTTAAATAATCTGCAAAAATACAATTGATAAACTGAAAAGGAATCATTATGGCAGGAAAAACAACTCTGGATAATGTTTTAATTGTAAATTTGCCAAAAAAAAACTTTTGGGTAAAGATAAACTTAGACGTTTTGCTGAGATAGAAACTTTTGCAAACGTATATCAATTAGAGGAAGGGAAAGCGCTTAAAGGCCAATGGGCTGCTGAACATTTCAAAAATGATAATCCCGTCGTACTGGAGCTGGCTTGTGGCAAAGGCGAATACACGGTAAATTTGGCAACATTATTTCCTGAAAAAAATTTTATCGGTGTAGATTATAAAGGCAACCGCATCTGGCGTGGCGCAAAAACCGCCATTGAAGAAGGAATTGACAATGTTGCGTTTTTAAGAATTCAAATCGAGAATTTGTTGGATTATTTTGCTGAGGGAGAAATCGACGAAATCTGGATTACTTTTCCCGACCCTCAACCACAAGACAGCAGAGAGAAAAAACGCTTAACTTTCCCTGTGTTTTTAAATCGCTACAAAACAGTTTTAAAGCCAGGGGGTAAAGTAAATCTAAAAACGGATAACGACCAGCTTTATGCCTACACTTGTGAAAAAGTGGAGGAACTAAACTTGGTTGTACATAAAAATACTGATCATTTGTACACATCTGATTTAGCAGATAACGTGTTATCTATTAAAACTTATTACGAAAAGAAGTATTTGCTTCACGATAAAAATATTAATTACATTCAGTTTTCATTTGAATAATGGATACCAACTTTTACGAAATGGTGTATGAGATTGCCCGCTTAATTCCGAAAGGGAGAGTGACTTCTTATGGCGCTATCGCGAAGAGTTTAGGAGCAGCAAAATCATCGCGAATGGTTGGTCATGCCATGAGTTACGCTGGTACAGCACACCCGAAAGTACCCGCACACCGGGTGGTAAACAGTAACGGTTTGCTTACGGGGAAATTTCATTTCGATCCACCAGAACTGATGGAGGAATTGTTGTTGAAAGAAGGTGTGGAAGTAAAAAATGATAAGGTAGTGAACTTTAAAAAGGTATTTTGGAATCCGATGGATTTGGAGGAGTAGCCAATTTCAGTTTTCAGTTTTCAATTCTCAGTTTTCAAATTCCAATTATCAATCATCAAAGTTTAATCATTCAATAATTATTATGGGAAAGTTAGTAGAAGAATTTAACGGCTATCGTGAAAAAATGAACGATAGAATAATGGAAACTGCCAATACAAACATCAAACGTTTCTTCGCTTTGGATACCACTTCTTATGCCGAAGGCGCCCTCGACGTCAAAACAAAAGAAATGTTAGGTTTGGTGGCTTCAATGGTTTTGCGTTGCGATGACTGCATTAAATATCACCTAGGGAAATGCCATGATGCAGGCGTAAACAGCGATGAAATGAATGAAATCTTTATGATCGCTAATTTAGTAGGTGGCAGTATCGTTATTCCACATTATAGAAGAGCGGTAGAGTATTGGGATGAACTTTCGCTTAGTCCGAAGTCTTAAGTCTATAGTCCTTAGTCTCTTTTCGAAATGCTATATTAGATAAAAAGATAGCATGGGAAAATTTAGAGAACTAATCGTTTACAAGAAAGGATTTTCATTGTTAATGGAAATCCTTTCTTGTAAACAAATGACTTTCCAAAAACTGAACAATATAGTTTAGTTGATCAAATCAGAAGATCATCAAGATCTGTTTGTAGTAGTGTTGGAGAAGCATATAAAAAGAAAAGATATCCCAATCATTTCATTAGCAAATTAACAGATGCTGACATGGAGAATGGTGAAACACAAGTTTGGCTTGATGTTGCATTGGCCTGCAGATATATAACTATTGAAACATTTACTGCATTAGATTCGCAATGCGAAGAAATTAGTAAATTGCTGAACTTCATGATTAACAATCGCGCTAAATTCGCGTAATATGACTCACGACTCTAGACTGAAGACTAAGGAATTGCAAACACGCTGCTCATGGGCAACTTCCGACCCGCTCTACATAAAATACCATGATGAAGAATGGGGAAAGCCTGTTTATGATGATAAAATATTATTTGAGTTTTTACTTTTGGAGGGAGCACAGGCCGGCTTAAGCTGGATTACCATTCTGAAAAGAAGAGAAAGTTACAGTAAGGCATTTGCAAACTTTGAAGTAGAAAAAGTAGCGGCTTTTGATGATCAAGATGTAGAACGGCTATTGAACGATCCGGGCATCATCAGAAATAAGTTAAAAGTAAATGGTGCGATTACGAACGCTAAATTATTCATCGAAATTCAAAAGGAATTTGGGAGTTTCTCTAAATATATGTGGGGCTTTATTCCTGATGGAAAACCAATCGAAAATAATGTAGAAAGGATGAGTGATGTTCCAGCAAGAACAGAGTTATCTGATGCCATTAGCAAAGACATGAAAAAGCGTGGCTTCAAATTCTTTGGAACCACAATATGTTATGCTTTTATGCAAGCCACCGGAATGGTCAATGATCATTTATCAAACTGTTGCGCCAGATAAGAGCTGCTACTTTTTTGTCGAGTTGTACGCTTTAATCAACTCAATTACCTCGCGACTATCAAACGATACACTATTCTCCACTTTAGCTCTCATACTTTCATTATCTCCCAATTTTTGCAGCAAAATCGTTTTCACGCTTGCCTTTTTATCTTCATCGGTAATGGCTTTCATGGGTACTTCCTGTAACGGCCCGGCGCCTGGCTTTTCAATAAAATAACGCACAGCAGGGGCTCCGGCTGGTCGCTCTGGCGCTGCACTTCTTCCTCCACCAATACTGATTCCTCCACCCATTCCCATACCTCCAAAGCCTCCTGTTCCAGTTCCAATACCCACTGAAGGCCTAAATCTTACTTTTTTATCTTTTGTCGGTGGCATCAACGTTCCTCCTCCAAAAGCATAAAGGTTAACGGCTCCCAATTCAATCACTTTCACAAAACGATATTCAAAATTACGGCCATTAGCAAAGCCCCTACTTAGGTAGCTATCGCCATTCCAGAAAAAATTCTTTACATCCTTCGCTGGAAGTATAACATCAGCTTCGTCATTTGCACTAATCAATACGGAGAAATAATCGGTGCCTTTTATAGTACCACGGATCACCTCATCATTATTTTTAACAATGAAATCCTGAGCAAAGGAACCTGTACTGACAGAGAGAAATAAAAGAATGCTTAATAAAATTTTCATCGTGACTATGCTTCTCACAAATAACGCTACAAATTACTGAAATGTATTAATTCAAGTTAATTTTAATGTTACCAGCATTTATATCGCTGTGTTTTTGCCGGAAGTTTAAAAACGCATCTTTCATCTTACCATAAGCATAACCTTTAGCATTCGAGAAATTTTTACCCAGGGCATAAAATTTATTAAGCACGTAAGTATTAAAGAGAAAATTTTTCAAATCATTATCTGCCTGCGTATCCGAAAATACTTTAATTAAATTCTCTCGGTCAACAAAAGAAGCAATTCCTACCTTCATATTGAGGTACTGCATTTCTTCATTTATCAACTGCTTCGAATCTACAAAGACATCAGCTGTTTTAGTTATTGTTTCAATTTTAAGTAAATGTGGTGCAATTTCCCGTGCTAACATCTCTTTCGTTACCAACACCAATCCTTCAGGAATGTAGTAAAGGGAATCAGTATGGTAGGGATCAACATACAGCACCACCTGCTCTTTGGTAGAAGGATTAGTTAAGACATAACGGTCTACAATTCCAGACTTACCAGCGGTGCTCGATCTACTTGTAAAATCAATTGCAGTACCGTTTGGCCACCTAAACGAACTTTCCAATTTGGCCATGCGCAATTTCAATAAAGATCTATCTGCAAGATTAGTAAATGCACCAGTGGCGATAGGCCTTTCTACCGACGTTCCATAACCTTTGCTATAGCCTTTTGAATTTTCAAAAGTGATGTAAGTAATTAGCGAATCGGAAGGGAGCTGAGCCTTTGCAAAGCCTATAGTAAGACAAAAAATTAGTGTAGGAAATGTTTTCATAAAGCGTTTTTCATTGATGATGTTGAAAATACGTTAATTCAATAAAAGAATTTGTTTTTTGTTGAAAAACCGGTTTACGGTTATGGGGAACTTTGGTTACTTTTATCATATGAATAAAAAACTCTTTCTTTTAGATGGGATGGCGCTGATGTACCGGGCACATTTTGCGTTGAGTAAAAATCCCCGTTTTACCTCAACAGGAATAAATACATCGGCCGTTATGGGCTTTACCAATACTTTGCTTGATGTATTAAAGAAAGAAAAACCAACACATATTGCAGTGGTTTTCGACACCGAAGCGCCTACAGAAAGACATACCTCTTTCGAAGCTTATAAGGCTCATCGGCAGGCTATGCCTGAAGATTTGGCAGCCGCAATGCCTTTTGTAATCAAACTAATCACCGGCTTTAATATCCCAGTAATTACTTCCGATGGTTATGAGGCCGATGATATTATCGGAACATTGGCCAAAAAAGCAGAACAAAAAGGTTACCAGGTGTATTGTATGACGCCTGATAAGGACTTTGCACAACTGGTATCAGAAAATATTTTCATCTACAAACCTGCCCGTATGGGAAATGGAATGGAAATTTTGGGCGTCAAAGAGATTTTAGCCAAATGGGAAATAGAAAACGTGCTGCAGGTTATCGATATTTTAGGATTATGGGGAGATGCCGTTGATAATATTCCAGGAATACCTGGTATTGGTGAAAAAACCGCGAGAGCGCTCATCAAACAATATGGTTCGATGGAAAATATTATTGCGCATTCACATGAACTCAAAGGTAAGCAGCGAGAAAATGTGGAGAATTTTGCGGAGCAAGGATTAATTTCAAAAAAATTAGCCACTATCCAGCTTGATGTACCTGTTGAGTTAGATGAAGCCAGCCTAGAACTTTGCGACCCTAGTCGCGATTTATTGGAACCACTGTTTACCGAACTGGAGTTTAGAACACTTGGCAGACGGGTTTTTGGAGATGAATTTTCGGTAACTACAGCGAGGTTTCAGGAAGGAACACAAACTGATCTTTTTGGAAATCGATCTGGAGAAGCGATTCAATATACCGATACCATTGAAGAAGAATCGGCGGAGAAACTACCGGCCAAAACGATTGAAAATACCGAACATGATTATGTTTTAGTAGAAACGGCAGCACAAAGAGCAGATTTAATTAAGCTTTTGCTGGCTGAAAAAAGGATTTCTTTTGATACGGAAACGACTGGCACCGACGCAAACATGGCTGAGCTGGTTGGATTATCGTTCTCCATGAAACCAGGCTCTGGTTATTATATTCCCGTTTCAGCAATAAGAGAAGAAGCGCAGGCGGTAGTTGATGAGTTTAGGGTGGTGCTCGAAAATGAGCAAATAGAAAAAATTGGGCAAAATACTAAATATGATATTCTGGTATTGAAATGGTATGGTGTAGAAGTGAAAGGAAAACTTTTTGATACCATGCTTGCCCATTACCTCATTGATCCGGATACGCGACATGGGATGGATGTACTTTCTGAGAACTATTTAGGTTATTCGCCAATTTCCATTACCAAATTAATCGGTGCAAAAGGTAAAAATCAATTAACCATGCGTGATGTTCCTGTAATTGATGTGGTGGATTATGCCGCTGAAGATGCCGACGTAACGCTGCAGCTGGCCCATATTTTCGAACCAAAATTAAAAGAGCTGAATGCGGCGAAATTAGCGGAGGAAATTGAAAATCCATTGGTTTATGTTCTTGCTGACATTGAAAAAGAAGGTGTAAGGATTGATATTGACACCCTTATTGCCTACTCAAAAGAGCTGGAAACCGATATCATTAAATTTGAACAAAATGTTTATGATAAAGCAGGGATAAAATTCAATTTAGCCTCACCGAAACAATTGGGAGAAGTTTTATTCGATAAGCTTCAATTAGACCCTAAAGCGAAAAAAACTAAAACAGGTCAGTACCAAACCGGCGAAGATGTGCTTACCGCCTTAGCAAGCAAAAGCGACATCGTAAAAGATATTTTGGATTTTCGCCAGTTGCAAAAATTGAAATCGACTTATGTAGACGCCTTGCCTTTAATGGTAAACCCAAAGACCGGAAGGGTACATACCTCATACAATCAGGCTGTTGCCGCCACGGGAAGGTTGAGTTCTAACAATCCGAATTTACAAAATATCCCTATTCGTACCGAACGCGGTCGCGAAGTAAGGAAGGCATTTATTGCCCGTGATGAAAACCACATTCTGCTTTCTGCAGATTATTCGCAGATTGAGTTGAGAATTATTGCAGAAATTAGCAAAGAGGAGAACATGCTTGATGCATTCAGCAGAAATATTGATATCCACACCGCTACCGCCGCAAAAGTATATGGAATTGGCATTGAACAGGTTGACAGTACGCAACGTAGAAATGCCAAGGCTGTAAACTTTGGAATAATCTATGGCCAATCTGCATTCGGACTTTCGCAGAACTTAGGTATTCCCCGGAAAGAGGCTTCTGACATTATCGAACAATATTTCACTCAATATCCTGGCATTAAGCGCTACATGAGCGACACGATGAACTTCGCCCGTGAAAATGGTTTTGTAGAAACCATAATGGGCAGAAGGCGGTATTTACGAGACATTAATTCTGCAAATCAAACGGTGCGTGGCTTTGCAGAACGAAATGCCATTAACGCACCTATTCAAGGTTCTGCCGCCGATATGATTAAGATTGCGATGATCAATATTCACAAAGAAATGAAAGCGCAAAACCTACAATCAATGATGACCATGCAAGTACATGATGAGTTGGTGTTTGATGTATTGAAATCTGAAAAGGAGGTGATGAAAGCAATCATTCAAGATAAAATGGCAAATGCGATAAAATTGACGGTTCCAATCGTTGTTGAAATTGGTGAAGGAGATAATTGGCTTGCTGCACATTAGGAAATTTTATTCCTATCTTCATTAAAACTTCATCCCGATTAATCAATTTTATATCAACAAATAAACGAGTAAAACAAAAAATTAAAGACATGAAAAAATTATTGAGTTTAATCGCAATCGCAGCATTTGGTTTAACTACAGCATTTGCACAAACGCCAGCAGCAACGCCAGCAAAAGCTAAAACAGTTGTTAAAAAAGAAGTTAAAACTACTGTTGCACCTGTAAAAGCAAGTGTAAAATCGGAAGCTAAAAAGGTAGAAACTAAAACGACAACTACCGCTGCAAAAGTTAAAGCTGATGGAACACCAGATATGCGCTTCAAAGAAAATAAAACAAAGGCTGTAACGAAAGTAGTTGGTCCAACAAAAAAAGATGGAACAGCTGACATGCGTTACAAAGCAAACAAAGCTGCCGCTAAAAAGAATTAGATTTAGTTTTATAATTTGAAAGGGTTCCTGATGTAAAATCGGAACCCTTTTTTATTTTATCAAAATTTAAATAAGCCACAGATTTCCAGTTAATAAAAGATCTGCAAAGCTGTGGCCTACTATTTTTACAACGCGATTGTCTCTCCAATTTTTGGCAACAATAAGGTTTTGCTTTCTCTCTTGAATTTTGATACAGCCTCTTCCTCATCAATGCTGATTGGGGGAAAAGTATTGTAATGAACGCCTATGATTTGATCGCAGTTAATGTACTTTGCTGCAATGATCGCATCATCAACATCCATGGTATAATGACCACCAATAGGCAAAATGGCATAATCCAACTTGTACAAGTCCGCCAAGAGTTTCATCTCAATAGTTAGTGCTGTATCGCCGGCGAAATAGATTTGTTTTCCGCCTAACTCCAATACGAAGCCAGCGGGATTGCCACCGTAACTACCATCGGGATTTGAACTGCTATGCACCGCCCAAACTGTACGCAGTTTACCAAAAGAAAGCTTCTGAACACCAAAATTGATATCAGTTACCTTTTCGATTCCTTGTTCTTTAATCCATTTGGCAACTTCAACCATTGCAATCACCTCTGCGCCGGTTTGGTTGGCCAGCTCAACTAAATCTGCAACGTGATCACCGTGCCCATGACTAACTAAAATATAGTCAGCCTCAATTTTAGAGGTGTCAATATCTTTCGCTAAAGGGTTTGATTTGATAAAAGGATCAAAAAGAATTTTTTTGCCATCTGCCTCTAAAAGGAAGCAAGATTGGCCGTAATAAGTATATGTCATAACGTTTATCGAAGGTGAATATAAATTTAGAAGTAGTAAAAAACTTAATCTATTGACCAAACATTCCGCCCAAACCACCTAACATATCTTTGGCTGAGGCTTGCATTTCTGTCGCGCTCACTTCTTCGGCGTTAGCCAGAGCTTTGTTAATTGCCGTTAATAACAATTCTTCTAACTCTTCTTTATCTGCATTTTCCAAAAATGTTTCATTGATTGAAACGCCTATTATTGATTTGTTTGCGGTTGCTGTAATCTTTATGGCGCCGTTCTCCACCTCTCCAAAAACAGAAATAGTATCTAAACGCTTTTTAATTTCTTCCGCTTTTTGTTGCGCTGCTAATAATTTATCGAACATGATTTGTTGTTTTTAATAATAAGTTAAATTTACCTAAAATTGTTTTCGAACGCTATTATAAAAAAACCTCGCAGGTTTTTAAAACCTGCGAGGTCTGGATTATTTAATCCTCATCGCTTCCCGGCAAGCTGCCGTTGCCATGATAAGCACCTTTTCTAATGATCGGCATGCCTAAGTGTTTGTATAAATCATCAAGATGCATTAAACTTCCGTTGGTCAAATTCCCCAGAAAAATTACAATAATATTTTTGTCAAGATCGCGAACGTAGATATGTCTGAAACCGTGCCACCAGCCTGTATGATAAACTACCTTGTCCATCTTTTCCCCATCAAACATCCGCCAACCATAACCATAATTAAAGTGCCCGTTAACAGGTTTATTTCGGCCAACATAAGATGAGTCAGTACTTTTTTTGCTAAGTAATCTTCCATTTTTTAGATACTTATCATAAAGCACCAGATCATGAACAGTGCTGTAAATTCCTTTGTCTCCGACTGGTCCATCTAAAAAGTTTTGGGCAACAGAATATCTAAAGCTATTGCGATCATGCCCGACTACATCAACAGGAATTTTTTCATATTCGGTAGTGCTGTAAACGTGGGTATTCTTCATCCCTGCAGGTTTGAAAATATGCTCCATCATGTATTGAGAGAAACGTTGACCTGTCACTTTCTCAATAATTGCCCCTAATACCATAAAATTGGAGTTGTTATAGTGAAAGCGATCATCAGGTTTCACGTAACGATTTGGCTTGCGTTCTGCAATAACATTCATTACTTCTTGGTTACTCACCCCTTTTTTCATATTGCGTTTTTCCTTACGCCAAATGTCATCAATGAAATAGACATAATTCATCATTCCACTTCTATGTGTAAGCAATAGTTTTACTGTAATTCCATCATAAGGAAAATTTGGGAAGAACTTTTTTACGTTATCATTTAACGAAAGTTTTCCGGCCTCAACCAGTTGCATAATAGCGGTTCCAGTGAAGGTTTTGGTAATGGAAGCAAGCTCGAATTCAGAAGAAATTTTTAAACTATCGCGATGCAAGTAATCGGCCCAACCTATCGCTTTTTCGTACAGAATTTTGCCATCTTTAGCAATGAGCATATTCCCATTGAAGCCGTACTTTTTATGTAGGTTTTGTACAAAATCGGCGATCCACTTATCACCTTGGGCAGGGTCGTAGGCGATTAGAAGGCTATCTGCTTTATCATCTTCCTTTACACGGATTTTCGCATCGGCAGCTTTTTTATCTTCCGATTTTTTGGTGTTGCAGGCAGTAAATAGGGTAACAGAGAGCGCTAAAGCTGAACAGAAATATCTAAAATTCATTAATATTAAGGATAGTGTATTTAAAACCCGAAAATTAAAGAATTTTAGACGGTTAAATAGAAAGAGTTTTAAACATTTGCGCAATTCTGGTTATACCAGCACTCAAATAAATGACCCTTGCTACCATAAACAGGATCGTTATCTGGATTTTTCACTTTTGCAATGTCTTCATCTGCCTCTGGTCGTTCTTCAGGCTTACCATATTTTATGTTATATTCAAGCCCATTTGGGTAGGCACCAACTACTGTAAAATCTTCACTTGAATTCAATTTCATGTGTGCAACTCCAGCCGGAATAACGACAACATCGCCTTTATCCAGTTCGATGCAAACACCATGATCGCCTCCAAACTGCACTTCTGCTTTACCGCAAAAAACACCCATTACCTCGTGGGTATTGCTATGATAATGTTGATGATCGAAAATACCATCAACCCAGGCATTGGTATAGCCATTTTGCGCAAAAACTTTTTTAATTACTTCTTCTGTATCATCTGGATGAATCAAAAATGCGCCCTTATATATCATTAGAGGTAATTTGGCATTGTTAGGAAAGTTTCCATTTTCTTCTATTGTATGTGATACGAGATAGGCCTCTTGTATTAATTTTTCTTTGTCCATGATTGTAGGTTTTCGTTAATTAACAAAATAAAGAAGAAAGGGTTTAGGATTACTTCAAAAGCATTATCCAATTTTCTTTAAATTCATTTTCGTTCCTATAATTATAGAAAGGTACAGCAGTTACGTAGGCTAATTTATGCCATTTTTGTCCACATAAAGATAACGTGGGCCAATTATTTAATTTTTGGACCACGTTGTCAATTGCATATCATTAATATCTGATCTTATTAAAATGAGATTGCCACAGCTTAAGAAAAATCAGATTCGCAATGACGATAAGTGAAAAAAAAAGCCACTCCTGTAAAGGAATGGCTCTAATATATTGCTCAGTTCGAAAACTGAAAATGATAAACGGTAAACTACTTACGCTAACAATCTAATCGGCTCTTCTAATAAACCTTTTAGCGTTTGTAAGAATTGTGCTCCAGTTGCACCATCAACCACACGGTGATCGCAACCTAAAGTCAACTTCATTACATTACCTGGAACAACAGCACCGTTTTTAACAACAGGAACTTGTTGAATAGCACCAACAGATAAAATAGCACCATCAGGAGAGTTAATGATCGATGTAAACTCATCAATACCAAACATACCTAAGTTGGAAACTGTAAAAGTCGATCCTTCCCAATCTGCAGGCTGTAATTTCTTAGCTTTTGCTTTACCACCAAAATCTTTTACTTCAGCAGAAATGTGCGATAAAGATTTACCATCAGCAAAACGAACTACAGGTACTAATAAACCATCTTCAACAGCCATAGCAACACCAATGTTAGTATGTTCGTTGAAACGGATTTTATCGCCACCCCATGATGAATTGACGGCTGGATGTTTTTTCAAGGCAACAGCAACTGCTTTAATTACGATATCGTTGAAGGAAACTTTAACAGGAGCAACAGCATTAATTGCCGTACGGGCAGACATCGCGTTATCCATATCAATACTTACGGTTAAGTAAAAATGTGGTGCTGTAAATAAACTTTCAGTTAAACGTTTTGCAATTACTTTACGCATTTGCGAAACAGGTTGTTCTGTATATTTCACCTCGCCAACAAAAGTTGGGATCACTGGCGCAGCAGCAGTAGCTTTTTCAGCAGCAGCCGGAGCTGATTCTGATTTCGCCGGTGCAGCAGCAGGTTTATAGTTTTCGATATCTTTTTTAATGATACGGCCACCTTCTGCACTACCAGCAACTTGTGATAAATCGATTCCTTTATCTTTAGCAATTTTCTTAGCCAATGGCGATGCTTTTACGCGACTATCAGAAGAACTTTCTGCCACTGGAGCAGGTGAACTTGCTTCAGCAGTTGTTGCTTGTTTTTCTTCTTTCGGAGCTTCTTCTTTGCTTTCAGCTTTTGCAGCTGGAGCAGAACCGCCTGCTAAAATACCACTTACATCAGTTCCTTCCGGACCAACAATGGCGATAATGCCGTTTACTTTAGCCGCCTCACCTTTTTCTACACCAATGTGTAATAAAGTACCAGTTGCATAACCCATCACTTCCATAGTTGCCTTATCGGTTTCTACATCCGCTAAAACATCATCATCCTTAACCTGGTCGCCAACTTTTTTATGCCATTCAGCAATAACGCCTTCAGTCATGGTATCGCTTAGCAAAGGCATACGAATTACGGTAACGCCTTTTGCTGCTAATTCTTCTTCGCTTAAACCACCACCTTGAGCAGGGGCAGCTTCTTCTTTTTTCTCTTCAGCCTTTGGTGCTTCAGCGCTTTCAGCTTTCGGAGCTTCGCCGCCTTTTTCAGCATCTAACGCTGCCTGAAAATCTTCACCTTCTTTACCAATAACGGCCATAACTGCATCAACAGGAACAGCTTCACCTTCTTTTACACCAACGTATAAAAGTGTACCATCCCAATAAGATTCCATGTCCATTGTTGCTTTGTCAGTTTCTACTTCTGCCAAAACATCGCCGCTTTTCACTTTATCGCCCACTTTTTTATGCCACTTCGCCAAAACCCCTTCGGTCATGGTGTCGCTCATTTTGGGCATTTTAATTACATCAGCCATTATATCTAATTAATTGAAATCTTTTTAAAATTAGTCCATTACGTAAGGGTAGTTCTCCGTCATATACACATCTTTGTATAATTCAGATGCTTCCGGCCAAGGAGATTCTTCAGCGAATTTAACCGCCTGATCTACCGTAGCTTTAACTTTAGCTTCTACTTCTTCAATCCAAGCTTGGTCAGCATACTTTTCTTTCAAAATAGTTTCTCTTGCCAATTCAACCGGATCTTTTGCTTTATAATCTTCTAATTCTTCTTTAGTACGGTATTTTGCAGGATCAGACATTGAGTGACCACGGTAACGGTAAGTTCTCATTTCTAAGAAAGTAGGTCCTTCACCTTTACGGGCACGTTGAATTGCTTCATCCATCGCGTTATGTACCGCAACTGGGTCCATACCATCAACCGGAGCACATGGCATATCAAAACCTAAACCAATTTTATAAATATCAGTCATGTTGGTGGTACGTTGTACCGAAGTACCCATTGCGTAACCATTGTTTTCGCAAACAAAAATTACAGGCAATTTCCACAACATAGCCATGTTAAAAGTTTCGTTTAGTGCACCCTGGCGCACCGCACCATCGCCCATATAACAAATATTAACGTTATCTGTTCCTTTATATTTTTCTGCAAAAGCAACACCAGCACCTAGTGGAATCTGACCTCCAACAATGGCATGGCCACCATAAAAATTATGTTCTTTGCTAAACATGTGCATAGAACCACCTTTACCTTTAGAGCATCCAGTAGCTTTACCATACATTTCTGCCATAATGCTATCGGCACTAACACCTAAAGCCAAAGCATGAGCGTGATCACGGTAAGTAGTAATCATCGAATCGCCTTTTTGCATTGCAGATATTGCGCCTGCAACTACAGCCTCTTGTCCAATGTATAAATGACAAAAGCCACGAATTTTTTGTTGTCCGTATAATTGGCCTGTTTTTTCTTCGAATTTGCGCATAAGCAACATCGATTCAAACCATTTTAACCAAGTATCTTTATTTATTTCTACTGCACTCATTTTAGGATATTTGTTTTTTTGCGAGAGCAAATCTAATTTTTTTATTGTAATTTTTGGCACTTTTAAGTGTAAAAACATCATACACTTTCATACAATCGTACATTTAACAGTTGTTTTCTTATTAAAAGTTTTTGATACCGCCTATTTCGCTCAAATCATCGATTTTACGGAATTCAAAATCACAGTTTATCAAGCTATCGCTTTCAAATAATAGTAAAATTTAATTTTGCAAAATCCTATTAAGCCCTAATTTATTAATTTTTATTTGAAAGGCAAATACATATGCCTTTAGGTAAAAGTAGCCCCGCCATGCGCATTATCTTTTTTTGTCATTTTTTATGATCAAAGGAAAGAATCTACAACAAAAAAGGATAATCGCTGCTGTCGGGCTTAAGTTGGCCTGGCTTTGTGCATGTGATTAAAGGTTTTAAACCACCCCCAACCCCTCCTTGAAAATAAGGAGGGGAGTAGGTTTATGCTAAGAATTTAATATGCTGTTATAAAATAGGGTTTGATGCACCAACCTAACATCTTCGAACAAAATACTGTTAATCAATTGAAACTCTCCTAATTTAGGAGGGGCAAGGGGTGCTTGTTTTGGAAAATTGTATTTTATCAAGAACAAATGAACCCATCAAGGTTCAAACCTGATAGAACGAAAATACTTTTTTTGCTTTTGAAAGTTACTAACTCTATTATGTACTGGTTATTTAAAGTTAGTAGCTTTGCAATAAAAGATTGTAGGGATAGCAGGGCTTCCGGAATCGATGAAGAAAAAAACTTGCTTTTCAAAACAATTTTTGGTGTCTTATATCCGTTTCCTAACAAGCCGAAAAGGTTGAAATGTTAATAACTTTCACTTTTTAACAAGTTACATTTGGATAACATTTGTATAATTAATACTTTTGGCAACCAACAATAAGCCCATGTGGTTTACGTTAATGTGTAAGTGAATACCCAAACATAACTGTATAACATGATTAAAAAATTTTTGTTTTCATCCCTAATCGCTATTTGCACGTTCTCAGCCGCATTTGCGCAAACAAAAACAAAAGAATCTGGTAGAGAATTAAATGATCCCGACAACTTAGCATCACAATATTTCTCGCAGGTAATGGGTGTTGCTGTAGATGCGACTTCAAACTTAAAATTATACAAGTTTGTTTACGAATGGATCGGAACGCCATATAGCTATGGTGGCAACACCAAAAGAGGCATCGATTGTTCGGCATTCACTAAAGCGATTTACGACAAAGTTTTCAACACTACCATCAGAAGAAATTCACGCGATATTTTTAGCATGGTAGATCCATTATCTAAAGATGATTTAAAAGAAGGCGATTTAGTTTTCTTCAAAATTAAAAGCAGAAGTATTTCACACATCGGTATTTATTTAGGAGATAATCGCTTTGCACATGCATCAAGTTCTCGTGGGGTGGTAATCAGTAACTTAAACGAACCCTATTACAGCCGCTATTTTTACAAAGGCGGACGGATTTTAGAATCGTTTAAAAAGGAATTCACAGTAGAATAAAGCAAATTACAATCTTAAATTTAAGTTTTTAGATTGAACACATACCATCCTCCTGAAGCAATTTTGGAGGATTTTTTTATACCTTATAAATTGATTAATGAAATTCTCGAGCAGCTTAATTTTATCATTTTTTGTCATATTCATTGTTTTAAGTTGTACCAATAACAAAGCACAGGTGGTTGCAGCTGATACAAAACAAGATACCATCATCAGGAAATTAAAAGATACCATTTCAATTACTGCTGTTGGCGATATCATGCTGGGCTCGGCTTTTCCTTCAAAAATTAACCTACCACCAGATGATGCCCTGAACAGTTTTCAGGCGGTTGATAGTTTATTGAAAGGCGACATCGTTTTCGGAAATTTAGAAGGGTGTTTCTTAGATTCGGGTAATTCAAATAAGTGTAATGGTGTTAACCCCAATAGTTGTTATGCGTTTAGAATGCCAGAACGTTATGCCGGTATTTATAAAAAGGCTGGCTTTAATGTATTGAGTATTGCCAATAACCATGTTGGTGACTTTGATACCAGAGGAAGAAAAAATACTGCAAAAGTTTTAGACTCTTTAAAAATCCACTATGCCGGACAGGTAAATAAACCTTTCGAAATTTTTGAAAAGGACAGCGTTAAATATGGCTTCTGTGCTTTTTCACCTAATGAAAATACAGTTTCTATCAATAAAATCGATAGTGCTAAAGCATTGGTTGCCCGCTTGAAAAAGCAGGTAGATATTGTTATCGTGTCTTTTCACGGTGGTGGCGAAGGCGCCAGATTTGAACACGTTCCACGAAAAAACGAAATATTTTATAGGGAAAATCGAGGTAATGTTTACAAGTTTGCCCGTGCCGTAATTGATGCTGGCGCTGACGTTGTGCTTGGGCATGGACCGCATGTAACCCGGGCAGTAGAAGTTTATAAGAATAAATTCATCGCTTACAGCCTAGGGAATTTTTGCACTTATGGAATGTTTAGCCTGAAAGGCAACAATGGAATCGCACCCTTATTACAGCTAAAGATAAATAGTAAAGGTGATTTCCTTTATGCTGATGTAACCTCGATACAGCAGGATAAAGTTAACAGGCTAACTATAGATAATAACCACAGGGCATTTAAGCGAATAAAGGAACTAACTGATATGGATTTTATTGGACATCAATTAAAATTTGAGGACAATAAAATAGTAATGAAAGAAAATTTATCTGTTGACACTCAACCTCAACCTTAGTATCAACCTCAGTTTCAATCTCAATCTCAAATCATGAAAAAAGGATTACTTCTCCACTATATTATTGGTATAGCCGCAGCGATTTTAGTTTTAGCTGCAGCCTACTACATCAATCAAAATCCAAAAAATTTATTATCGGCAGGAATTATCATTTTAGCCGGATGCCTGGTTGCTTTTAGCCAATATCAGATTATAAAAAGCAAGAAGCAGAAATAACTTCTACGCTTCGTCTTTCGTATTCTTCACCAAACCAATTCCGGAAACGAAGAAGATCAATCCAATTATACCGTAAACCAACAATCCTCTGGTTTGCTGACTGTGTTGTACAAATCCATATCCAGCATAAATTAATCCGATGATGCCTAAAATGGTCAATATAGTTCCGAAAGTGCGTTTAATATTCATAGTTTTAAAATTATCAGAGTAAATACAATATAAAGCGGTTTTTGTTTTATTCGTTACTTATGCCAAACGGATAAAAAAAATAAAGCCACAGATTTTCAGCGTTTAGAGCTAATAATCTGTGGTTTAAGATTAATGATCTGGTTGAACTAACCCGTACCTACCAAACGCCTAACCTATTTGCTGGCGCAACATACATTTTTGCAGTTGTAGGAATATTAAAGGCCTTATAAAATGCTTCCATGTTATAAACTGGTCCGTTTACTCTAAACATTTCCGGACTGTGCGGGTCTGTTTTTAAGCGCACCCGCATGCTTTCATCGCGATTTTTCATTCTCCAAACCTGGGCAAAGCCTAAAAAGAAACGTTGATCGGGGGTAAAACCATCAATCTTGTCCATACCTTTTCCTTGCTTGGTTAATTTAAATGCATCATAAGCGATATTTAAACCACCTATATCTGCGAGGTTCTCACCTAATGTAAGCGCACCGTTTACATGTTGGTTATCTAAAAGTGTAAATTTATCATAAAACGCGGCAACCTTATCTGCTTTCGTTTTGAATTTGGCGGCATCCTCCTTTGTCCACCACTCTTTCAAGTTTCCGGCTGCATCATATTGTCTTCCCTGGTCGTCGAAACCATGAGTCATTTCATGCCCAATCACGGCGCCGATAGCTCCGTAATTAATTGCATCATCGGCATTAAAGGCAAAAAATGGAAACTGAAGAATGCCTGCAGGGAAAACAATCTCATTAAATGAAGGATTATAATAAGCATTGACTGTTGGAGGTGTCATTCCCCATTCTGTTTTATCTACCGGCTTACCAAGCTTATCCATCATCTCCTTGTAAGCGTGTTTTTTCGCTGATTGGAGATTTGCAAAAAAGGTGGTTTTAGAGATCTCTACATCATCGTATTTCTTCCATTTATCGGTGTAACCGATTTTTTTTACGAAGGCATTTAACTTCTCAAGTGCTTTCTTTTTGGTTTCGGTTGTCATCCAATCTACTTTTTTAATACGTTCTTCATACACCTTTTGAAGATTATCAACCAATTCTACCATTCTCTTTTTAGCTTCTGGTTTAAAATACTCTTCTGTATATAATTGCCCTAAAAGGTCCCCTAGGTTAAGATCGGTATTATTAACCATTGATTTCCATCTTTCCGTAGGTAACTGACGGCCTGTAAGCGTTTTATCAAAAAACTCAAATCTGGCGTCTCTAAATTTTTGTGTTAATGAATAGGCTTTTTCGTTTAGGGCATCGAACTTTAATTTCTCCTTCCAAATTTGGATTGGCTGTGTTTTAATTAAGTTTGATAATGTTTGATAATATTTCGGTTGTCGAACAATAATGGTGTCTACGTTAGCGCCTAATTTGGTTAAAACAGACTTGACACTGAGATCTGGAAGCTGTTTTTGAAAATCGGAAACAGCAAACTTGTTATAATTTTTTTGAGGATCGCGTTGCTCAACCGGTGTAAAATGGCTTTGTGCTAAAGCCGTTTCGAGTTTAAGTATATCATTGGCATATTTCACGCCATTTACTGAATCGCCAGAAAGGGCAAATATTTTAGAAATGTACGCCAAATATTGTTCTCTTATTTTTTTAGCTTTTCCCTCCTGATCAAGGTAATAACTTCGCTCTGGTAAATTGATGCCTGATTGATAGAAGATCAAAGCATTTTTTTGACTGCTTTTATCATCTGGCTCCACTCCGAAAGCAAACAAATCACCTTCTCCATTCCTAAACCCTTCTGCAATAAAATTGATTAATTCGTTTGCATTTTTTATATTATCGATTTTGGATAACAAGGGCTTTATTGGCGTCGTCCCTAATTTTTCAATGGTTAAAGAATCCATTCCACTAGCATAGAAATCGCCTACCTTTTGTTCGGCAGTTCCTTTAACTGCATTGCTTTTAGCGGATTTTTCGAGTATATCCCTTAAGTTTTTTAAGTTATCGTTATATAAGGTATAGAAAGATCCCCACCCGGTTTCCGTTTTAGGAATCTGGGCATTTTTCATCCATTTTCCATTTGCATATAGAAAAAAATTATCACCAGGTTTTACGGTAGTGTCCATCCCAGCAGTGTCAAAAAACACTGTTCGTGTATCTGTGCTACTGGTTGTTTGATGGCTTTTATCGTTTTGACAGGCGGCGAGTAGCAACAGTGCCGCGGCTGGCAATAATAATTTATTTTTCATGTATATATTAATTTAGTTGCATAAATACTAAAGCTACAAAACAACCATGTAGTTTCTATGAATTTTTATAACTTCATAAAAAAAACTTATTATGCAATACACGATCTACATTCTCGGTTTCATCGCCATTATTATCTTGTTAAGCTCCTTTGTTACCGTTAAACAAGGAACAATAGCTGTAGTAACGGTTTTCGGAAAATATCGAAGGCAGCTTCGCCCTGGTTTGAACTTTAAAATACCGTTAATTGAACAGATTTACTCTCGTATTTCTATTCAAAACCGTTCCGTAGAATTATCATTCCAGGCAGTAACGCAAGATCAGGCGAACGTTTACTTTAAAGCCATGCTTCTATATTCTGTAGTTAATCAGGATGAGGAAACAATAAAAAACGTAGCCTTTAAATTTGTTGATGCAACGAATTTAATGCAGGCATTAATCAGAACTATTGAAGGTTCCATTCGTGCTTACGTAGCTACGCAAAAACAAGCAAACGTATTGGCTCAGCGTAATGAGATTGTACTGCATGTAAAGGAACAAATTGACCAGGTATTAGATGGATGGGGTTACCATTTACAAGATCTTCAATTAAATGATATCACTTTTGATGAAGAGATCATGCGTTCAATGAGTCGAGTGGTGGCATCCAATAACTTAAAGGCTGCTGCGGAAAATGAAGGTCAGGCTTTGCTAATTACCAAAACAAAAGGTGCAGAAGCGGATGGTAACGCCATTAAAATTGCCGCAACTGCAGAACGTGAGGCTGCTCAACTTCGTGGACAAGGTATTGCTTTGTTTAGAGAAGAGGTAGCAAAAGGGATGACCAATGCGGCACATGAAATGCAGCAAGCGAACCTAGACACATCGGTAATTCTCTTCACCATGTGGACGGAAGCCATTAAACAATTTGCAGAGTACGGCGAAGGCAATATCATTTTCTTAGATGGTAGCACCGAGGGCATGAACAAAACAATGAAGGAAATGATGGCTATGCAATTGAGCCAAAACCCGATTAAGCCTTCTTAAATTTTTTATATTAACGAAAGAAGCCCGAATAGATAATTCTAATCGGGCTTCTTTGTTTTGCTTTTGATTTATAGTTTTGGTGCTGTTGCAATTCCCAAATTCATCACATAATTACCAGATTGCTGCATAAAATCACCCATCACTTTTAAAGATTCATCTTCAATAAAATCAAAGGTATCTTGCTTCGTCACTTTTTCACCCTTCTTAATAGCTGGCAAGCCTCTCAACGCTCTTAATTCATTTTGTCGGGCTAAAGATTTTGCCTCCTGAGCATCACGCTCAGCCTTTAATTTATTCTCATTCAACGTTACCGATACTTCCGCATCACGTTTTTTCAGGTCAGCTATATCTTGTTTAATAAATTTAAAATCTAACGAGTTTGCTATACGCTGTTCGCTGTTTTTTATTAAACCAGCTTTAACTGCTGATAAATTAGCAACCGCCTTAAAGTTCGAACTCGGAATTACATCCCAAGGTAATGCAGATGGCTCTGTATCTTCTCCGATTTTATCCATTGGATAAAGCGATGGAAAAACAACATCCGGTGTTACACCCTTATGTTGTGTGCTGCTACCTGCTACGCGATAAAACTTCGCCATGGTTAGGTTGATCTGACCTAGATTAATATCAGCTGGATTTGCTCCGGTTGGAGAAGTACCAATAGTTTTATCTCTGGTAACTAAACCCGCGATTTTCTGAAGCATCCCTGGGTTAACTAATTTATTTAAATCAATTGACGATTGAACGGTACCTTTTCCATAACTCTGGCTACCCATAATGATTCCTCTGCCGTAATCTTGAATAGCTCCTGCAAAAATTTCTGATGCCGATGCACTTAAACGATCAATCATTACTCCGAAAGGACCATCCCATGCTACGCCAAATGTTTCATCTTCATCTACTTCAATTTTACCTCTTAAATCTTTAACCTGAACAACCGGGCCCTTATCGATAAATAAACCTGTTAATGAAATCGCTTCTACAAGAGAACCGCCGCCATTTCCACGCAAATCCATCACAATGGCATCCACTTTATCGATGTTTTTTAGTGAATCAACTAATTTTCTCACATCACGGGTAGTGCTTTTATAGTTTTTATCGCCAGAGTTTGCGGCTTTAAAATCTGCGTAAAAGGCTGGCAAAGAAATAATACCAATTTTATAATTTTTGCCATTTGAATTGATGGTTTTTACTTTCTTCTTAGCTGATTGATCTTCAAGGATAATTTTTTCCCTAACCAATTCGATAATCACAGGCTTAGAAGACATCTCTTTTCCGACAGGAATAACTTTTAACCGAACTTTTGTACCTTTTGGACCTTTAATTTTCGTAACAGTGACATCCAATCTCCAACCTACTACATCAACAAATTCTCCATCGCCTTGCGCAACTGCAATAATTCTATCCCCAGCGGTAAGTTGTTTTCCTTTAAATGCAGGTCCTCCTGGAATAATCTCCGAAATTTTAACAACTTCATTTTCGAGCTGTAACCTGGCCCCGATACCTTCAAAAGAACGAGACATTTCTTCGTTAAATTCAGTTGCTCTGGCGGGTACAAAATAGTTAGTGTGTGGATCAACTGATTCGGTAAATGCATCCATCAAAATTTGGAATACATCCTGATTATTAGTTTTCGAAGTTTGAGATTGAAGGTTTTGATAACGTTTTGTAAGTGTTTCTACGTTTTTCTCCTGTGCAGTGCCTGCCAAGTTAAGATTGATTAACTCATATTTCACTCTTTTTTTCCAGGTTTCATTTAAAGCAGTTGAAGAAACTGCCCATGGAAGTTTTTCACGGTCGTACACATATGTATCGTTTTGATTAAAATCGTACTTGGTTTTTATTTGCGCTAACGAGTATTTGAAATATTCGTTTAAACGTTTCGCATATACATTGTAAATATAAAATGGACCGCTTAAATCGCCATTCTTGAAATCGTCGTCTAAAGTAGTTCTGTATTTCTCAAATTCTTTGATATCAGAAGCAAGAAAATAATTTTTTCCCTGATCTAGGGCCTTTATATATCTATCTAAAATTAAGGATGAGATAGAATCGTTAATCTGGATTTTTTTATAATTATAACTCTCGATAAGATTTACAACTTCCTTTATTACGAGCTTCTGTTGCTCATCGGGGATTACATTAGTAACGCCTTCCACAATCGGCTGTGGCTTTGGGTCAGCATGGCAAGCCAGTACCGCCGCAGTAAAAATTACAAAAAATATTCTCTTCAACATCTCTTTAAACGATTTAAAATCCATTTCAATATTATATAGCCAATATGATACCATTTTAACGAAAAAACAAAAAAGAGACAGCATTATTACTGTCTCTTGTTAAAAGGCTATCAAATCTAGCTAAAAGCTTTTTATTTAACAATTATTAAATTTTAACGAAAAATGGAGGTAATTGTTTTGCCATTAGGCTGGTAAGTAATTCTGGAATAGAAATTTACAATTGAACTACCTTGTAACCCAAGTATGAGGTGAATGCAAAATAGTTTTGAGGAAACTACGATTTCTTTTGAGCCGTTTTATTTGCGATGGTTTCACGGGCATCGCTAATCTGACCTTTATATTGATTGGTTTTGATTGAGCTAGCTAACCATTCGGCTGTTTTCAGATCTCTTAAGGCAAGGGTAAAATCCTTTTTCTTTATTTTAACCTGTACAATTCCTAAAACCGATTCGATGTAAGAATTATTGCTTTTAAGTTGTTTGGCTAAAATACCTTGCTGGGTATAAAACCACATCGATTGTGTGTATTTACTGTTGGCAAGATAAACTTTTCCTAAAAGCTGATAGGTATTCATTAAACCGCTTCTGCTACCCATCTTCGAATAATTTTTGAGCGCAACATTTAAAAGAATCTGTTCTGCATCGCCGAAACGTCCCAATTGGTAGTGCATATTACTCATCTTGATGATGGCCTGACCATACTTGGTAAAGTTTTTAACGGCATTATATTCGAAAGCAGCTTTGCCAAATAGTGTTAATGCTTCATTAAAATCACCCTTTTTTTCTAAATCTTCAGCATCATCATAAAAAGAATTTCCATCTTCTAAATCGAACTTAGATACTGCAATAGTGATTGCACTTCCTGCATTTGGCTCCTGCATATCAGCTTTATCTATATTTTGAGCTTGTAGTTGAAATGACGCGAACAGGCTAAATAAAGCGAATAAATATTTGGACATGCAACAAAAATAATACTTTATATTCAATATTAGCTAAATACCTGTAAATTAACATCGAAAGATGCCCAAACCATATAGGGATGTGAATCGCAATGGTAGATTTCGCCTGAAGATGTGATGCCAATTACCCCAGCGAAACCATCATATACTTTGAGTTCCAGGAAAGTTTTATCACAGGCCTCTTTTAAGCTAAAGCCATCCGTTACCCGGGTAACAATTTTTGAAGCGGTTGCATTGCTTACAATATCCTCACCTATTCCAGTGCAAGAAATGCCCGCATATTGATTGGCGTAATTCCCTGCTACTGTAGCCGAATCGCTTACCCGGCAAGGAATTTCAAAGCCTTTACCACCAGTTGAAGTACCGACAGCAAGATTGCCATCATCATCTAGCGCTACACAGCCCACCGTGCCTAAATTATTTTGTTGATTTAGCTTTTCTTCGTATTCTGCTTGGCGTTGTTTAGTGATTGGACTGAAAAATTCATGACCATTTTTTCGGGCAAAGTTTTGGGCGCCACTGCCACTCAAAACACGGTCATCATAATTCAAGAGATCTTTAGCAATGTAAATAGGATTCTTTACATCTTCCACATTGATCACGCCACTAAACTTTTCAGTTTTTCCATCCATTAAAGATGCACTCAACCTAACCTTCCCATCGCTTTGGATCTGCGAACCAATGCCAGCATTAAACAGTTCATTATCTTCCAATAATGCCACGGTATAAACTACAGTTTCTAAAGCGGTATGGGTTTTTAAATATTGATAACCAAGCGTAACAATTTCTGCTAAGGCATCTTGCTTTGCTTTCTTTGTTTCTTGATTGGTTGATGACTCACTAAAAAAGCCACCGTGTATAATTAGTTTCATTTTATTGGTATCAAGATTTTTTTATTCAGCATCGAGAATGAAAACGCTCAACTAAATACTTATTTAACCTACCGGGATCACTTTTGGATGATGGATCACCAAACTATGGTCAGTTAAGTCGTACACATCACCATCGCACATTACATGTACAACCATATTTTTTATCGATACAGGCTGCCCCATTTCTACGTCTGTTAAATTGGTATCGGCCATTTGGCGGCCATCTACCAAAATTACCATCCCAGATCCTATAGCTTCCATTACATGTCCATCTGAAATAAAAAGACCCGTATCTTCGCCCAAACCTATACCCAAGATACCTGGATTACTGGCTGCAGCGTATAATAAACGTCCAATCCTTCCGCGTTGAACAAAATGCGTATCCACAATTACATCATCAATAAAACCTAAACCACCAGTAATTTTAACTTCACCTTTTAATAACGCATCCTTGCTACTTCCCTGGTAAATCATGTTTTTTGAACTTGCTGCCGCTCCTGCAGACGTGCCTGCAATTACAACTGCTTCGTTTTTATATTTCTCTAAGAGAATTTGATGAATTTTTGTTCCTCCGAATATTGATGAAAGTCTTAATTGATCGCCACCAGTAAAAATAATAACCTCAGCAGCTGCAATTCTTGCATAATTTTCATCAGAGTTTGCTTCCTCACGATTGGTAATATTTAAGACACCAACATTATGAACATCTAATTGCGCATAAGCTTTGATATATTCTTCGCCAACTTTCTCAGGCATTAAAGAAGCAGTAGTAATAATTTCGAAGCGTGATTCAATATCTTTAACTGATTCGGTAGTGATTCTCTTTAAAATCCCACGCTCAAAAAAATTCATGTTCTCTGGTAAACCGAATTGCGTTTCTGCAAAGCTGCCCGTGTTTATTGCTCCACCAATGATGATAAGTTTGCCTCTTGGAACCATTCTTTGTGTATTAGTAATGTATCAAAAAGCCCAAATATATCAGCTTAAGATAAAAAACACGACTTTTTTTGTCAATAATTACTTAATTGTTAACATTAGTTGAAATAAATCTTAATAAATTGGCTATTCTTTTCGCTGAAATAAAACAAATAGCGTTTTATTTTGATTTAGCTATTTGTGGTGTCAATTTCCAAAATAAATGTATAATTTACAATCATCAATTTTATTCCTTAAAATTGATTTAAAAAGGCCATCCCAACGCTAGATTAACTAAAAAAACGACAAAATATTACATGAAGATATCGAACATACAAGTATTAAGAGGGCCAAATATCTGGTCTATTAGCAGAAAAAAACTTATCCAAATGCGCCTGGATTTAGAGGAGCTGGAACAACGGCCAACTAATACAATTGAAGGTTTCAGTGAGCGCATTGAAAAACTATTGCCGAGTATGTTTACACATCGATGCTCCAAAGGTGTGGAAGGTGGTTTTTTCTCCAGAGTAAAAGAAGGCACTTGGATGGGCCATGTTATTGAACATATTGCATTGGAAATTCAAACCATTGCCGGCATGGAAACAGGATTTGGGCGTACACGCCAAACTAAAACCGAAGGAATTTACAATGTCGTATTCAGTTATCTGGAAGAGAAAGTCGGCGTTTATGCAGCAGAAGCGGCAGTTAGAATTGCTGAAGCGCTAATTAACAATGAAGAGTATGATCTGGAACATGACATCAGAAGGATGAAAGAAATCCGTGAGCTTGAAGCTTTAGGTCCAAGTACTGGGTCAATTGTTCAGGAGGCGGTAAGCAGAAATATTCCATGGATCCGTTTAAATAAAAGTTCGCTGGTGCAATTGGGTTACGGTAAAAATCAGGTTCGTTTTAGAGCTACCATGACCGAAAAAACCAGCAGCATCGCTGTGGATATAGCCAGCAATAAAGAAGAAACTAAACGTTTATTAACTGAGGCAGCCATTCCAGTGGCATCAGGCGTTACAATCGCTAATCCTGATGAGCTGGAAGCTTCAGTAAATAAGGTTGGTTTTCCTTTGGTTTTTAAACCACTCGATGGAAATCATGGCAAAGGCGCAACCATAAATGTAAAGACAATGGAGGCCGCTAAAGCTGCTTTCGAGTATGCCAAAACTTATTCTCGCCGTGTAATTATTGAGAAATTCATCACCGGCTATGATTTTCGTGTTTTGGTAATTGATCATAAAGTAGTTGCCGCAGCACAACGCGATCCTGCCCATGTAAAAGGTAACGGGATTCATACCATTCAAGAATTAATTGATAAGGAAAATGAAGATCCTCGTCGTGGCTATGGCCATGAAAACGTATTAACAGAAATTTCTGTAGATCGTGACACCCTAGATTTACTTGCTAAAAAAGAATACACACTGGAAACCATTCCAGAAAAAGGCGAGGTGGTTTACTTAAAATCGACTGCAAACTTAAGCACAGGAGGAACATCGATTGATGTGACCGATATTGTTCATCCTCAAAATATTTTCATTTGCGAAAGAATTTCGAGGGTGATTGGCTTAGATATCTGTGGAATTGATATCATGGCGCAAAACCTGACACAACCACTTACGGAAAATGGTGGGGTTGTATTGGAAGTGAATGCGGCACCGGGCTTCCGGATGCACCTGGCTCCAAGTGAAGGATTGCCGCGAAATGTAGCTGCTTCAGTGGTTGACATGCTTTATCCACAGGGCAGATTATCGCAAATCCCTATCATCGCTGTAACCGGCACGAACGGAAAGACCACCACCACTCGTTTGATAGCTCACATTATTAGAAGTAATGGTAAGCGGGTTGGTTTTACTACCAGCGATGGAGTTTACGTTCACAACACGATGTTGATGAAAGGTGACACAACTGGACCAATAAGTGCAGAATTTATTTTAAAAGACCCGACTGTTGAATTTGCTGTTTTAGAAACTGCCCGTGGCGGTATCTTGAGAGCCGGATTAGGGTTTAATGCTTGCGACATTGGCGTTGTTACTAATATTCAGGAAGATCATTTGGGTATTTCCGATATTCATAACCTGGATGATTTAACCCGTGTAAAAGCGGTAGTTATCGGAGCCGTTCGCCGAAAAGGTTGGGCAGTATTAAATGCTGATAATGGTTATTGTGTAAAAATTGCCAGAGACGCCCGTTGTAATGTGGCTTACTTTAGTATGGATGAAAACAATCCAGTTATTAAAGATCATTGCAAAAAAGGTGGAATTGCAGCTATTTACGAAAACGGATTCATCACCATTAAAACGGGTGATTGGAAACTAAGAGTTGATAAAGCCACGCATATTCCTTTAACATTCGGCGGATCGGTTAACTTTATGATCCAAAATGTTTTGGCAGCAACCCTTGCGGCCTACTTATGGGGCTACAAACCTGAAGATATTCGTTTATCATTAGAAACCTTCATTCCGTCGGCGGCACATACCCCTGGAAGAATGAATGTTTTCAGATTCAAAGACTTTAAAGTTTTGGTAGATTTTGCCCACAATCCTGATGGATTTAACGGCGTGAAGGCTTATTTACAAAGCGTAGAATCAACAGAGCATGTAGGTATTATTTCTGGAACTGGCGACAGAAGAGATGAGGACATCATCGAAACAGCTCGTATCTCAGCACAAATGTTTGATAAAATCTACATCTGCCAGGAGAAATATCTACGAGGAAGACTGCAGCAGGAATTGGTTGATTTGTTAGTGAAAGGAATTCAAGAAGTTGATCCAAATAAAGAGATAATCATCAATAACAAAAGCACAGAGTGTTTACAAATAGCGATTGATAATGCAAAGAAAGGTTCTTACTTAACCATTTTAAGTAACACGATTGATAATACTATTCAACGGGTTACCGAACATTTAGACAGGGAATTGGAAGCGTAACCAGATATAAAAAATAAAACCACCTGATAAATTATCGGGTGGTTTTTCTCATTTGACTAAAGCTAACTTACGCTTGGGAATCGCGTAATCTTTTGATTTCATCGTGTGAAACTCTTAAAGCCGCTTTCTGATCCGAAATCAATTCCCTGATATTTGCCGGAAGGTCTTCTTCTTCCAGAGCCATTTTATATGCATTCTGAGCTGCATCTTCTCCAAACTCACAATTGTTTAGCACCGTTTTGCGATCGTGACCTGTAAATAAGGCTTTAACATCCATCCATGCTCTGTAAATTTTTCCAGAATTAGTTGTTCCCGTTTCAATGTCTTCACCAAATGCAGCTACTTCTGTTGCCAAAGCCATTTTATATCTCTGGCTCTCCTCAATCATACTTAAAAATAATGATTTCAAATCTGCATCGCTATCTTTCAGTTCTGTACGGGCTTTTTCATAACCTTCGATACGGTCGTTATTAATTTCAATTAGGTCGTTCAATACCTCTGCGGTTGCTGTTGTAGTTTTCATGTTTTTATTGATTTGATGTTATAATTTCAACATGGCTCAAAAGAAAAAGTTTGTCATTTTTCAAAAAACAGCATTAAATCTGTTTTGGAATTTCAAACGATTAAACTTTAGTTGCAATTTTTTACTGAAACACTAATCACAAAACATAGGAGTATTTGATTTTATAACTGCAAATTGCATATTAAACTTAACACGATGATGGCTATTTTTCAAAATCCCATTGATGGTGGCACCATCTATACGGAAACCAATTTGAACAACTTGTTTCCCGAACCACTTAATGCTATTACAAGCTGTTTCTTTTTATGCATCGCTATATTTTGGACTTTCAAAGTTTGGGGTAAATTTAAACAACATACTTTTCTCAGTCTTGCTTTAGTTTTGCTTTACATCGGAGGAATTGGAGGCACCACTTATCATTCTTTTAGGCGGTGGCCAATTTTTATCATGATGGATTGGATGCCGATAATGCTGCTCTGCCTTTCTGCTGGCGTATATTTTTTAGCCAAATTAACTAAATGGTATTTCGCTGTACTTATCATATTGCTATATGCCTTTTTCCAGTTTTATGTACGAAAAATATTTGCTGATGGCGATTTCCAGATTTTTATCAATATTAACTATGCTTTAATGGCTGCGTTAGTATTATTTCCAGTTTTTGGCTACTTGTTAAAAACAGGTTGGAGAAACGGAAAATGGGTGGGTTTTGCTTTATTGGCATTTATTTTTGCACTTACATTTCGGATAGCCGACAAATGGGAAATATTACAAATCGGCACTCACTTTCTATGGCACAGCTTTGGAGCAGTAGCAGCGTTTTGTATGCTCAAATACATCTATTTAGTTAACGTAAAAGATCCCAGACCTAATAATAATATTCTTTGAAGGTGTAAAAAGTATATCTTCGCTTTACACTAAACATAATGTTATAAATGAAGAAATTATTGATTTTGGCTACGCTGATGTTTAGCCTGAATGTTGCATCGAATGCACAAAGTATATTCAGTAAAGTTGGTTCGGCTGCCGCGGCTTCTGGTTTAGATATTAACAGTTTAACATCTGGGATATTAGGAAAACTTACTCCTGCGTAAAGCTTAACGCCTGCACAAAAACCAACAGTTACCTCACTAGTTAAAGATTTTTTAGTGCAAAAAGCAACAGCCTTAGCTACTCAAAAAACCAACCCTACTGCAGCAAAAACAAAAGTTGGCAAACTGGTTTCTGGTTTAAAATCTAATTTAGGAACGATTTTGACGGTAGCACAGTTATCGAAGTTTATCGCATTAAAACCTTCAGCACCATCAGCAACAAATGTATTATCGCAGTTGTTTTATTAAGGTTTTACAATCTAAATATTCAAGCCGCAGATTCGTAATATGAATTAAATCAATTGCGAATGTGCGGCTGTATTTATTAATCTATTAGCTTTTTCTACCCATAGCATATAAAATTCCACCGTATAGATGTTTTAAAAACATATAATCTGTCCAGGTTTCTTTGGTATGCCCCATTGAAGTATAAAAAGATTTACCCCCATCGTAATCATGATACCAACTAAATGGATGAAACTTTCCGTTTTTACCGCCATTATATGAATTTTCATCAATGGTTAACAAGACGTTGATATCCGGGTTGATATCTTTAAAGTTGTAAAGTTCGTCCTTGTGCATCCAAACCGAATCCTGAAGAAAACGGGTTGCTGCATGTTTACGGTCTTTAACAATAAATCTAGCTTCCTGAACCGCTGGGTGACTAATAAAGTAAGCTCCAGCCAACTTGCCATACCAAGGCCAATCGTATTCTGTATCTGTTGCGGCATGGATTCCTACATAGCCGCCGCCAGCCTGAATATAATGCTCAAATGCAACCTGTTGCTGATCATCCAAAACATCGCCAGTGGTATTTAAGAAAATTACGGCCGCGTATTTTTTAAGATTATTTTCAGTAAACTGTGCTGCATTTTCGGTGGTGTCAACTAAAAAATGGTGCTGATTGCCAAGTTTTGTAATTGCAGTTTTCCCATCACTTATGGAGTTGTGCCTAAAGCCTTTTGTTTTCGAGAAAACTAAAACTCTTTCTGTCTTTTTATCGATGGAGAAACTTTGAGTGAGAAATATTAAGGTAACTAATACGCAAAAAGGAATAATCTTCTTCATAGCAATGGGTTTGGTTAGGGTCGTTTCAGTTGTAAAATTAAGAAAGTTGTTTGATAATTTCTTTACATCTTTCTTCAACTTGATTACAAACCGGCCCGAAAAGGTCGTTATCCCAATACGGATCTGTTACCTCATCCTCTGCTAAGAAAAGTTTAACCTTTTGGCGCTCATCATCTGTTCTAGCTAAACGCTTTACATCTGCTAAATTATTGCGATCCATAACCAAGATCAAATCATATTGGATAAACATATTGTGGTTAAACTGTTGCGCTCTTTGACGGCTAATATCATAACCCAAAAATTTAGCAGCAGCCACGCTTCTATTATCTGGCGCTTTTCCTATATGCCAATCGCCAGTTCCCGCCGATGCAATTTCCCAATTTAGACCTTTTTGCTTTGCAAGGTGTTTCATAATGCCCTCAGCCAAAGGAGATCGGCAAATATTCCCCAGGCATACCATCAAAATTTGTAAATTATTGGGCTTTGTAGACATATTCAAAAGTATAAACGGTGCCACCGGCTGATGTGGTAGTTGTCGTTCGGGTTAATTTATTACCCTTTAATGTGAATGGCGATTGTGGTGAAGAGGAAATGATGATTTGCTCGCCTTCCCTGGTCCAAGTTACTGGTTTACTATTCGGATCATAAAATAAATCGCATAACGCACCATTCGAACCTGATGTAAATATGCCTTTGTCAGAAAATGTTAGTATAGTGGTCGCAGCACAACTTTGAGGCCCCATAAGCTCTAAATAGTTTGTACTGGTTTTGTTTCCGGATGTCATTGCCGGGCTTACCGTAACCGATTCAACACGCCAATTTTTACTGGAAAGTTTCTTATACAAATCCTTTTTGCAAGAAAGTGTTAAGCAGATGGCGAGCAAGAGTATTAATTTTTTCATAAATTTTGTTTCATTGGTAACGATTGATAGCATCATTACGCTACACCTAAAAGTATGAATTTTTTAAAAAAATAAAGCCTCATATTTCAAATATGAGGCTCAATATTAATAGGTTTCACTATCTGGCGGTATGCCATAATCTATAAATTTCTTTGATTTCTGTTCCTTCTTTTTTCCAAACCAACCTTTAACAGAGTTAAAGATCGCTGATAAATGCTCAGCATCTAATGATTTTCCTACTTTTCCTGACACTAAACCAACAGCAGCTTTAGTTAAAAAGCCAGCACTTCGGAAAATTGTTTTGTTCATAAACATTGGCAACAGGAGCGACATTGCTGTGCCACTGATGTTCAACTTCTCATCAGCCTTAAACAAATTGCTTGGTGTTGCAAACTTCTTGATGAGTGCACCGAGTGTAAACTGTTTTAAAAAGATCTTACCATCGTTTTTGAGCATGTTTTGTTTAAGTGTATATTCCACTTTCAGCTCCAACTTAGCTGCTTGCAAATCCTCTAAAGTTCTGATGTTATACTTTCTCATCTTCTTCCTCCTTATCTGCAAGTTTGTCGAAATATTTTGTAATGGCTACATTAATAATAGCTTTTTCAATGTATTTGTCTTTAGTTAAATAAACGATAATCGCTAACAAAAGATATATCCCCGATACACAACCAAATCCTCGTGTATAACTTCCCAAAACATCTGATAAGAAAAGAGCCAGAGTTACACTGCCAAATAAAAATGCTAATATAAAACATACAATTACAGCAGTATTTGTAACTAAATCGGCAAATATTTTTGATACCTTTTCTACAAGGTAAAGTCTTGTATATTCAACTCTTGCTTCCAAAAAGCCTTTGGCGTCTTCAACAAGGTCTTCAATACTTTTTTCTTTATTTTCTTGCATAGTTTTAGATGGAATTTAAATGGGCGCCCGAAGCGCCCAATTATTTATTATTATTATGCGTGTTCAACGTCGTCACTGTACTCGTCTTCAACGCTTCTTAATTTTGTTTTAATTGAACTAACAACTTTATCCTTTAAACTTGATAAGTTATTAATCTCATCCGCAGCCTTATCTTTAATAGAATCTCCAAGATCTTTTAACGATTGGCTTAATTTGTCACGGGTTTCGTCACCTTTATCTGGTGCAAATAAGATACCTAAAGCGGCACCAGCAGCTAATCCAGCTAAAAGAGCAACTACTACTTTTGAGTTATCATTCATAATTAATTATTTTAAGGGTTTAACATTCACAATATAAGAAATACTATATCACATTATTGTTAAGCTATAAATTATAACTCATTAAGCTCATTATTTGTTTTAATTCTTTCCAATCTTTCTGATGCGAGTGTACTGGTTTCGTAAATCTTAACAAGCAAAATAAAATAAGATAATAATAGCGGACCAAAAACGAGTCCTAAAATTCCAAATAATGGGATACCAATAATTACGCCAATTACTGTGATTATGGGGTGAATGTTGCCAACTTTTTTTGCAATGATGAATCGAAGTACATTATCGATGTTAATGATAACAACAAAGCCGAAAATTAGCATTGCCCACCCAGCGAAGTTATTTCCGTTTGCAATTTGCAGGATAGCCGCTGGCACAAAAACTACAGGCGGCCCCAGAATGGGGACGAAAGATATGAAAGTGGTAATTACCCCCCAGAATATGGGATCTTTGTAACCCAAAATGTAAAAAGATAAACTTACCAACGAACCCTGTACCAGACAAATTAAACCCTGCCCCAATACGTTTGCATAAGTTGTATTTCGCATTTCATCGCCAAAACGCAGTGCATTTTGTTCTCTAAGAGGTGCGTATTTAATTAAAGAACGCTCAAAAGTTTGGCGTTCGATGAGCATGAAGTATAGTAAAAAGTACATCACTAAAAGGCTTAGTATAATATTTACAGCACTTGAAATTAAGGAAGGAAATAACTCTGTTGCCCAATTTCCCAGCCGATTTAATCCATCTTGAATCACATCTTGATTGATATTAAAGGGAACTAAATGCTGAAGTTTAACTAATATATTTTTGAAAAATATTTCGTTGTTTCTAAGCTCTGATATTTTACTAATTACCATGCTGCTTAACGCATAAAATGGTAGCACAATCAGTAAAATACTGATCACGATTAGAAAAATAGCTACTAACCTTTTATTCCATCTTTTCACTTCAGCGAGGTGAATATAAGCTGGCCGCATGATGGTGTATAGTACTAAAGTACTCAGAATTGCACTAAAAATTGCTTGTAAGGAATACGCAATTAAAAGTCCAAGCGCTATAATAATAACGAGGTTGATGTTATTGCGTTGCTTAAATGAAAATACCGACATAAAGTGATGTTTGGTATTCTCTTAATAGCAAAAAGTTGGGTTTTGTTTTAGCCTATGAAAAGATTATTCCTGATCTTCAATCTTTATCGCCTTGATTTTATTGTATAGCGTTTTCTATCGATGTTTAAGATTTGGGCTGCTTTTGTTTTATTGAAATTTGTTTCTTTTTAAAACGCTAAGAATAGTGTCATACTCTGCTTCTTGCGCAGCATTTTTCAAGTCCTTGGGCTTATCGCTATGCTTTGATTTAATTTGTTTGAAAACCTTTTCGCGATCGAAATCCCCGGCCTAGTTTGAAAGCTCCAAAAGCAATACATCAACCTGAATTTCATTTCCATCGGTTAACAATGAAACCCCGCGGATTACAATTTTAAGTTCCCTTACATTTCCTGGCCAGCTGTAATTGAGAAAACAATTTTTAACGCCTTCACTAAAACCCATAATGTTTTTATTAAGTACTTGATTTGCCACTGCTAAAAACTTATCGGCAAAGATTAGGATATCATTTCTTTGTTTTTTTAAGGAAGGGAGATGGATAGAAAATTTATTAAAGCGATGGTATAATTCCTCTCTGAACGTCCCCTTACCAAGGTTATCAGCCAAATTTTAGTTTGTAGACACAATAATTCGGACATCTAATTCAATTTCTTTAGTACTGCCAATACGTTTAACTTTTCTTTCTTGTACCGTTTTGAGCAAGGTGGCTTGAATTTCGTAAGATAAGTTACCTATTTCAACTAAGAATAACGTACCTCCATTGCCTGCTCAAAGTGCCCAATTTTAGTGTAGAGCGCACCGGTAAATGAGGCTTTCTCATGACCAAAAAACCCACTCTCGGCAAATTCTCTAGTTAACGAACCGCAGTCCATCGCTACAAAGGGCTTATTTATTCTCAAACTATTTAAATGGATAGTTTTGGCTACACACTCTTTCCCAGTACCACTTTTACCTGTTAAAATAATGTCATAGTATGTTGTCGCAATTAACTGGATTTGTTTAGGAAAGTGGGCCGAAACCTCGCTTTGACCATTAATATATTCGGTGTAATTTACATAATCAGATTTTGTTTCATGTTTTTTTCCGGGTCTGCCTTTGTTTTCGTTGAGGGCTCTTTCTGTCTCAAGAGCTTTATTGCTGGTATTTAAAATCTCATCAGGATATAGCGGTTTTGTCATATAATCGTAGGCCACTAATTTAATGAGCTCGACTGTTAATTTGATATCTGAGTATCCGATAATGATAATCACGCCGGAATTGGGTAATTCTCCTTTATTTTATTAAAATCCCCTTCCGTCTGTATCGTCCAGGCGGTAATCGCATAAAACCAGTTCAAACTCTTCATTCGTCATTATATCTAACGCAGAACCGCTGCTAATGGCGTTTGCCAACCTAAACCCCAGTCCTTGTAAGAAACTTAGATAATAATAAACCAATGTTTACTTCATCATCAACTATCAGAATCTTTTTTTCGTTAGCATCATCTGTTTTTACACTATCTAAAGCTCTATAATAATCGGGAGAAAGAATGTATTTAAGGAGCGTAGAATAGTATTACACAATTACTCAAAATAAATTGATTTGGGAAATATTTTCTACACTTATTTTAATGCACTATCGAATTAATCATGCAATTTTACTAGTTCCCGAGGAAGTTAGCTTTCCGCTTTTCTAGAAAAGCGGAAACGCCTTCTTTGAAATCGGAAGTCTCAAAACATTTTCCAAACTCTTCGATTTCAACATTGTAACCATTACTCCCGGTAAGGGATGCATTTACTGATTTAATTGCCGCAGCAATGGCCAGAGGCGCACGTTGTTTTATCAGGTTCAAAATTTCTGTCGATTTGCTAATGAGATCAGACAACGGCACAGCGTAATTAACAAGCCCAATTTTTTCCGCATCAACAGCGTTGATTAAGTTGGCCGTGGTAATTAATTCAATAGCTTTGCCTTTACCAACCAATTGCGTTAAACGCTGTGACCCCCCGTAACCCGGAATCAGGCCTAAAGTAACTTCTGGCAAGCCTAGTTTAGCCGTATCCGCCGCAACACGCATATGGCAAGCCATTGCCAGTTCCAATCCGCCGCCTAAAGCAAAACCATTAATGGCTGCAATAAATGGTTTCGACGAATTTTCAATCGCATTAAAAACATTTTGCTGACCTGTTCGTGCTAACTCCTCACCTTGTTTACTGCTATAATCTGAAAACTCTTTAATATCTGCTCCGGCAACGAAAGCTTTTTCGCCAGAACCAGTTAAAATTACCCCTTTTACCTCATCAGTTTCTCCCGCAAATTTTATCACCTCGGCTAATTCATCCAAAGTATCTTTATTCAATGCATTTAAAGCCTTTTCCCTGTTGATGGTAACGTATAAGATGTTCTCTTTTATTTCTGATATTACATTCTGATATGCCATAACTTAAAAATTTCTATTTTCTAAAACCCAATTTTTAATATACTCTACAATGCTTGCCATAGTTGTTCCAGGAGGAAATAATTCTCCAACACCCAACTCAGAGAGTTTTTTTCGATCACCTTCCGGGATAATTCCTCCACCAGTTAATAATACATCATCAAGTTGTTTTTCTTTCATAAAGTGAATAATTTTTGGAAAAACCGTCATGTGGGCTCCAGATAATATGGAAATTCCAATGGCATCAACATCTTCCTGCAAAGCCGTATTTACCACCATTTCTGGTGTCTGGCGCAGGCCGGTATAAATCACTTCCATTCCTGCATCACGAAGTGAAGTGGCGATCACTTTAGCCCCTCTGTCATGACCATCAAGGCCTACTTTGGCAACCAGAACGCGTATCGGTCGGTTTAATACTTTGCTCATACTGAATATTAAGTTGAGGTAAATGTATCGAATTTTCTTTTATGGAAATAGGGTTTAGGGAAATGGAGGTGCGGAAATGGGAATTGGAAACGGGAAGTAGGTGAGAGGCACAAGGCCACCTATTTCCAATTTCAACCTCGATTGAATCAAATAAGAAATAGAAACAAGCGCCCAACCGATTTCCAATTCACTATTCTCCAGTCCCCTAATCTATTTTTTAATCATTACCTAATTCCGCTCAATCTTTTTACATTTGCATTCCTAATTTACAGGTTTTTATGAGTGAAGAGAAGTCATTGAACTTTATTGAAGAAATTGTTGAGAACGATCTGAATAGTGGCAAGTATAAAACATTGGTTACGCGTTTTCCGCCAGAACCGAATGGATACTTACACATTGGCCATGCCAAAGCGATATGCTTAAACTTCGGACTAACACAAAAATACGGCGGTTACACCAACCTTCGTTTTGATGATACCAATCCGGTTACGGAAAAAACAGAATACGTAAACAGTCAGCAGGAAGACATCAAATGGCTGGGTTTTAATTGGAAAAATGAATTATACGCTTCAGATTATTTTGATCAATTATACGCATTTGCAGTTAAGCTTATCGAAAAAGGTTTAGCTTACGTTGATGAAAGTACGGCAGATGCGATTGCAGCTTTAAAAGGCACACCTACAGAACCTGGCCAAGATAGCCCTTATCGCAATAGAAGCATAGCGGAAAATCTTGATATCTTCGGAAGAATGAAAAGCGGCGAATTTCCGGATGGCGCTTACACCTTGCGGGCGAAGATCGATATGGCTAGTCCGAATATGTTAATGCGTGACCCAATTGTTTACCGCATTAAACATGCAGAACATCACCGCACGGGCAACAAATGGTGCATTTACCCCATGTATGATTTTGCGCATGGACAGAGTGATAGTATAGAAAATATTACCCATTCAATTTGTACCTTGGAGTATGTTTCGCACCGTGAACTATACGATTGGTTTATAGAACAGTTAGAAATATTCCCATCTAAGCAATATGAATTTGCCCGTTTAAACCTTACTTCCACAGTAATGAGTAAACGCAAGCTGCTGCAACTGGTTAATGAAAATTTGGTTAGCGGATGGGACGACCCACGCATGCCTACTATTTCGGGTTTACGCAGAAGAGGCTTTACGCCAAAAAGTGTACGTGAATTTTGCGAACGTATTGGTATTGCGAAACGTGAGAATTTAATTGAACTAAGCTTGTTGGAGTTTTGTATCCGTGAGGATTTAAATAAAACTGCTAACCGAGTGATGGCGGTTTTAGATCCCATTAAATTAATCATTACCAATTATGAAAAAGGTACTGAAGATTTAATTGGCGAAAACAATCCAGAAGCTGAAGATCACGGTGGTACTCGTGTGATTCCGTTTAGCAATGAGCTTTGGATTGAGCGTGAAGATTTTATGGAAGTTCCAGCGAAGAAATGGTTCCGTTTGGCACCTGGGGCAATGGTTCGTTTAAAGTTCGCTTACATTGTGAAGTGCGAAGATTTTGTGAAAGATGAAAAGGGAAACGTTACAGAAATCCATTGTACTTATATTCCTGAATCGAAAAGTGGAAATGATACCAGCGGGATAAACGTAAAAGGAACCATCCATTGGGTGAGTGCACAACATGCAAAAACAGCAGAAATTCGTTTGTACGACCGTTTGTTTACATCCGAAACCCCAGATGCTGAAGAAGGTGATTTTAAGGACTATTTAAACCCGGAAAGTTTAACGGTTTTACCGACTGCATATATCGAGCCAGCCCTTGCTGATGCAGATTTAGAGAGCCGTTATCAGTTTATTCGTAAAGGATATTTTTGTCTGGATAAAGATTCAACCGCAGATCAATTGGTTTTCAATAGAACGGTGACACTAAAGGATACTTTTAAGAAGCCCAATTAATCAACGCTTTTTTAACCACAAATCAACACGGATGAGCACAGATTCATCCGTGTTTTTTTAATGCTTATTGCAATTGAAAATTTCAAAGGAAACGCAGAATAAAAGTGTATCCACTCCTTTGCAAAGTTTAAATGAAATAAGGCTGCCGACACGAGCAACTTGTATTTTTGCGAATGTCTTAATACTTTGTATAAACATTGTACAGCACCAAAATATCAACTGGTGTTAAAGTCTTAGTAATATCAGTTTGAATGAAATGGATTTTAAAGGCTTCGATTGCTGCAGGTAAGTTTGCAGTACTGTAACCAATGTATTTTAGCGCTTTTTCTGTATCGAAATCTGCCGGTGGATTCTTCAGCACATCATCATACCAAAAGCCAAATCCTTTATCCGCTAGCTTTTTCCAGGGGAAATTTCTTGGATCATTTTTACGACCAGGTGCAATATCGGCATGGCCAATGAAGTTCGCTGTTGGAATATTATAGGTTTTCTTCAAGGTCGCAAGTAATTTAAGCAAGCTGTTAATTTGTGCATCTTGCCAAACATCGCCAATACCATTATTATCTAATTCAATACCGATGGATGAAGAATTCAAATCCGTATCCTTACCCCATTTGCTTACGCCTGCATGGTTTGCACGAAGATAATCATTAACCATGTGTACAACTTTCCCATCTCTACTGATTACATAGTGAGCGCTTGTTCCTGCCCTGGTAGAGTGGAAGGTTTTGATGGTTTGGTTTAAACTATCTTGAGCCGTGTGATGGATAACTACAAAGTTGGGTTTGCGTATGCCAAAGTTTACAGAACCAACCCAGGTTTGATTTGCTGCACTTAAAGAATCGTAAAGCTGCCCTGCGGGTGGAGTGCTGCTGATAATTTTCGAGAAATCTTTGGCTTTCGTTTTATAAACTTTTTCAGTTGCTGTATATTTATTAGATCCACACGAAGAAAGGAAAACTATAAGTGCCGTAACTAAAACTGGAGAATATTTAGGGAAGTTAAATGATGACATGTTTTGATTTTGTTGATTGTTGAAGTTACAAAGTTATGGGAAACTATTTCCAATGCATCAAACTTTATACAATGCTTTTAAATTTTACTAATTTAGCACCCATATCTATTAAATATGAACAAATTATACAAATCTACTATATACTTTTCGCTCGCAATTACTGGAACATTGTTCCTGTCAGGTTGCACTGGTAACACCAAAAGTAATACCGATAATGGTATCGTAGTAGAAAGAGATAGCTTAAATGAATATGTAGCGCAAAGACTTCCAATTTACGAACGCGTTAAGCTAACAAGTAACATTAACGATTTAAGCGTTAACGATCGAAAAATTTTGCCTTTGCTTATTCAGGCGGCAGAAATTATGGACGACTTGTACTGGAAACAAGCCTATCCGCAACGCGACAGTTTGATGGCCACAATTAAGGACGAAAAAACCAGGGAATTTGTAAACATAAATTATGGTCCGTGGGATAGGCTGAACAATGAAAAACCTTTTGTTGCTGGTGTTGGCACCAAGCCAGAAGGTGCTTCTTTTTATCCTTACGGGATCACGAAAGAAGAAATTGAAAAATCTGACTTGAAAGATAAATATGGCGCATATTCGGTGATTCAAAAAGATACTGCAGGTAAATTAACCACTGTTCCTTATCATGTTTTATTTGCTGCCGAATTGCAAAAAGCAAGTTCGCTTTTAAAACAAGCTGCTTTAATTGCCGAAGATGCAGGCTTAAAAAAGTATTTGAATTTAAGGGCTGATGCTTTAGTCACTGATAATTTTACCGCTAGCGATTATGCCTGGTTGGATATGAAAACCAACGGACTTGACATCATTATTGGCCCGATTGAGAATTATGAGGATAAACTTTTTAATGCCCGCACCAGCTATGAAGCTTATGTTTTAATTAAAGACAAAGAATGGAGTAAGCGCTTAGCTAAGTATGTAAAAATTCTTCCTGAACTGCAAAAAAACTTACCAGTTGCAGCCAAGTATAAAACAGAAACGCCGGGAACAGAGTCAGAATTGAATGCATATGATGTCGTTTATTACGCAGGAGATTGTAATGCCGGTTCGAAAACCATTGCTGTAAATCTGCCCAATGATGAAAAAATTCAGCAGGAAAAAGGCACACGCAGATCACAATTGAAAAATGCGATGCAAGCTAAATTTGATAAGATCCTTGTTCCTATCTCTAAAGAATTAATTGATGCTGACCAGCAAAAATATATCAAGTTTGATGCTTTTTTCGCCAACGTCATGTTTCACGAGGTAGCTCATGGTTTAGGCATTAAAAAAACGGTTACTGGAAAAGGCTTTGTTCGTGAAGCGCTGAAAGAACAATACAGCTGGCTTGAAGAAGGCAAAGCCGATGTTTTAGGTTTATATATGGTAACAGGTTTACTAAAAAAAGGTGAGTTATCTGGCGATATTAAAGATTATTACACCACCTTCATGGCTGGGATTTTAAGATCAGTAAGGTTTGGCGTATCTGAAGCACATGGAAAAGCCAATATGCAATGTTTCAATTACTTCCAACAAAAAGGTGCTTTTGAGCGTACCGATAAAGGAACCTATAAAGTTAACTACGAAAAGTTTGCCACCGCAATGAATGAATTGAGCGCATTCATCATCACTTTGCAGGGTAATGGAGATAAAGTTGCTGTTGAAAAAGCGCAAAAGGAAAAAGCTGTAATTTCCTCACAATTGCAAAAAGATTTAGATCGCTTAACCAGAAAAAACATTCCTGTTGATGTTGTTTTTGAACAGGGTGTAGATGTGTTGGGTGTAAAATAAAAATTCATTTTTAAAGTTGACGCCGCAGATTTGCAGATTTTTCTGTTCATCTGCGGTTTTTTTATGCAACGCTCTTCGTTCATTAAGCCTGACAGAAACGAAAATCCTTTTAAATTAATTATGCTTTCGTTTACAGTAAACAATCAATTTAAAAGATTGTAGTGGATGGTAGGGCTACTGTTGCCACCTAATTCTGCCTTTGACTTTCTAACATTAAATGGTCAACAGAAATACTTCATTCTTACTTTTTTTCTTCCTCCTGTAACCTTTTTTAAAAACCATCGTCTTACTGATAACTAAACAATGGAAACCGTTCGTTTCCCAAGCTAAACTTTAAATAATAAGGCAAAATAAAAGGGCGTCTAACCAGTCGCGTGGAATTTCTTTGTCCTGATTTTTTAAAAACTAATACCATAAAAATGAAACTTTTTTACAAAATATCATTCCTCATTTTCGCTGCGTTTTCAGCGTTATCTGTTAATGCACAAACCGATACGAAATTTAATATTACAGGAAAAATTGTTGATGAAACAAAAAAGCCCGCTGACTTCGTAACTGTTGTTCTTTACAAAGCAACTGATTCGAGCATTGTAAAAACTGCCCTGACAGATCAAAATGGCAGTTTCGGTTTTTCAGTTTCAGGCAAAGGAAATTACTTTTACAAAGCCAGTAATATGGGTTATAAAGTTTACAAAAGTAAAGTAGAAACATTGGGCGATGATCAACAAATTGATTTTGGTACCGTTCAACTGGTATCTACCACTCAAAATTTAAAAGAAGTAACTGTTGCCGCAAACGTTCCATTAGTAGAACGCAAAATGGATAGAACGGTAATGAATGTGGCCAGCAGTTCTATCGCTTCTGGTTCTACCGCACTCGAGTTATTACAGAAAGCGCCTGGGGTAAATGTAGATCAGAACGACAACATTTCGATGCAAGGTAAACAAGGCGTACTGATTCAAATAGATGGGAAACAGACTTACATGAGTAGCGGCGACGTAGCTAATTTGTTGAGAGGAATGCAAAGTTCGGAAATAGAAACTATCGAATTGATTACGAATCCATCAGCTAAATATGATGCCGCCGGCAACTCTGGAATTATCAACATTAAAACCAAAAAAAATAAAGGGGGTGGAACAAACGGAAGTTTAACCGGGGCTTTGGGCAGGGGGAAAAAATTTAGATCTAGTGCAGGCGGCAGCTTAAACCATCGTACGAAATCATTAAATCTGTTTGGAAACTATAACTATTACCAGAGAGACCGAGAGACTTTTATGGAGATAGACAGGATTGCAAATGTTTCGCCTAGCAACCGTTACTTCTCTCAACGCAGTGATTTTAGCAAAAAAAATCATGGACAGAATTTTAAAGTTGGCGCAGATTATTTCATCAATAAAAATAATACGCTTGGTGTTTTGGTAACAGGTTACGAAGGAAGTAATATCGAAAACTCGGTTAATGCAACCCGAATTGGTGGTTCGTTTACCCAACAAGATTCTTCGGTTTTGGCCAATAATGTGATTAGAAATAAGTACAACAACCTATCTTACAATTTAAATTACAAATCTGTTCTTGATACCGCAGGGCAGGAAATTACCATTGATTTGGATTATGGAAGATATAAAGGAAATGATGATGCAGATTATGTAAGCGACTACTTTTTTAATAACGGTAGCCTGATCAGGCCAACAGTAGTTACCAGAAACATCACACCATCGGTTATTAATATCAAGGCTTTCAAGGTTGATTACGCATTGCCTTTGAAAAAACAAATGAAGTTAGAAGCGGGTTTAAAAAGCAGTTGGGTAACTACCGATAACAATTTAATTGCTGAGCAATTTTTGAACAACAATTGGCAAAACAATGCTTTGCTTAGCAACCAATTTGTATATGATGAAAATGTAAATGCAGCTTATGTTAATTTTAATAAACAGTTTAAAACAACCAGTATTCAGCTGGGGTTGAGGGCAGAACAAACCAGCTCGAAAGGCAATTCAATTACGACCAATAAAATTATAGAACGAGAATATCTTGATTTTTTTCCAAGTGTTTTTATTAACCAAACATTGAACAAGAATAATGATATCAGTCTTTCCTACAGTCGCAGAATCGACCGACCAAGTTACGATGCTTTGAATCCTTTTGTTTACTTTTTAGACCAATATACTTACAGCCAGGGCAACCCATTTTTGAATCCGCAGTACACCAATAATTTTGAATTCACTTATTTGCTTAAGAAAAAGTATTCGGCCACATTGAATTATAGTAAAACTACCGATGTGATTACAGAGGTAATTCTTCCGGATAACGAAAAGCAGGCGCTGTACCAAACCAATCAAAATATCGCCACTCAAAACGCATATTCATTGGTATTAAATGCTCCTGTAAATTTTACTAAATGGTGGAGTAGCAATAATAATTTAAACATGTTTCACATCAGGTTTAAAACGCCCGACATTGCCGGGCAATCGTTAGATAATAAGAGTACCTCTTTCCAGTTTAAATCGCAACATAGCTTTAAAATTCAGCCAGGCTTAGCAGCCGAACTTAATTTCAGCTACGATAGTCCGGTTACTTTTGGGGTGATGGAAATTAGAACACGTTACGGCTTTGATGCGGGGATAAGCAAAACATTTTTAGCGAAAAAGGCAAGTTTAAAGCTAGCTGCTAACGATATTTTCAATACGCAGATTAATAATATCAGAAGTGCATTTCCTGGACTTTATTACACTCTTTATGGACTGAATGATAGACAATCGGTAAGTTTAACGTTTACCTACCGATTTGGTAAAAACGAGATAAAACCTGCCCGTAATAGAAGTACAGGTTTGGAAGCCGAACAAGGCCGGATGAAAAATTAATTTGAGATGATTAAGCCACCAACATATTGGTGGCTTTTTTTGTGGAATGCCTTTTATGTTTTCATCTAATGTTTGAAAACAAAAAGCAAACCTTTAACTTCATGCCATGGAAACGGATTTAATTATTTCAGCAATTGATGCCTTACATAAAAAAGCAGATCAGGCCATGCAGTTAAAAGATGGCGATACTTATTTCCAAGTATTTGATCCTTCTTTTCAATTTACCGGATCGGATTATAAAACTTTAAATCTTCGTGATTATAAGGCTGAGATCCAAGGTTTTTTTAGGCGAGCAAAAAGCATAGAAACGAGCCATTACCGCATTAAATCATCTATAGAAAATGAAATTTTTACGGAGAAAATTGCCCGGAAGTCGGTAATTTTTAAACCTAACTTATTGGTTTTTTCGAAAAAGCAAACCATACAAACGGAAGAAATTTACCAATGGAGAAATTTAGGCGGCGAATGGAAGGTGATTGCCGTTGAGGTAGTTTTGGAAGAAAAGTATTAATAGATTTAGCTAAGGTTTTCAAAAAGAAAACATATATTTGTAAATGAACGTTATTGCTAAAGGTACTTTATTGCATTATATCGCAAAATATCCATTAGCGGAGCATTCAATTTTAGCTTGGCTACATGATTTTGAAAAATATACTTTTGATAATTTTAATCAATTAAAGGAGGTTTACAAAAACGCTAGCTTAGTTGCAAATAATAGGATAGTTTTTAATATAAAGGGGAACGACTATCAATTAGTTATTTCCATGAATTTTAAAAGAAAAGCTGCTTATATTATATGGTTCGGTACGCATTCTCAATATGATAAAATAGATGTTTCAATCATAGCCTTCGACATTAATTTAGCCCTTAAGAAAAAATAGGATGAATACAGTAAAAGTTTTAAAAACAGAGTTAGATTACACAACAGCGTTAAGCCGCACCATTGAGATCTTTCATGCAGAAGAAGGCACTCCAGAGGCTGATGAATTGGAATTGCTTTTACTTTTGGTTAGTGACTATGAGAATAGAAATGTTAAACTTCCAGAACTTAACCCTATCGAGCTTATAAAGCTTAAAATGGAAGAACAAGGGTTAAAATCTAAAGATCTTGAGTCTATCATTGGTTCAAAAGGACATGTTTCTTCTATTTTATCGGGTAGAAGAGAATTAACCTTAAAAATGGCTCAAAAACTGGTTCGCTATTTTCATTTGCCAGCAGACATATTTCTGCCAGCATAATGGTATTTGTTGCAAAAAAATCCTTAAATCTTCTTTAAAAAACTTTAAAACAAATTCGGTATTTTTGCCGCTTAATTTAGATTACAATATATGTTAAGAACAGTAACTTGTGGTGCACTTACCCTCAATAACTTAGGAGAAAGTGTTACCCTGTGTGGTTGGGTACAAAAATCGAGAGATTTGGGCGGCATGACTTTTATCGATATCCGCGACCGTTATGGTATTACACAACTGGTTTTTAACATGGATGATAACCGTGAACTCTGCGAAGCAGCACGTTCGCTAGGTCGTGAGTTTGTAATTAAAACTACCGGTACCGTTGTAGAACGCAGCAACAAAAATCCAAAAATGTCAACAGGTGATGTAGAGATTAAAGTTTCTGCATTAGAAATTTTAAACGCTGCAAAATTACCACCATTCATGATTGATGATGAAACTGATGGTGGTGATGAACTGCGCATGAAATACCGTTATTTGGATTTACGTCGTAACCCGGTTCGTAATAATCTGGTTTTACGCCACAAAATGGCACAATCTGTTCGCCGTTATTTAGATGGTTTAGATTTTATTGAAGTAGAAACACCTGTTTTAATTAAATCTACGCCAGAAGGAGCAAGAGATTTCGTAGTGCCAAGCCGCATGAACGAGGGCGAGTTTTATGCACTGCCTCAATCGCCACAAACATTTAAACAATTGTTAATGGTTTCTGGTTTTGATAGGTATTTCCAGATTGTTAAATGTTTCAGAGATGAAGATTTAAGAGCCGATCGCCAGCCAGAGTTTACCCAGATTGACTGTGAAATGTCGTTCATCGAACAGGAAGATATCTTGAACACTTTTGAAGGCTTAATTCGTACGCTATTTAAAGAAGTTCGCAACTACGATTTACCTGAAGTTCCACGTATGCAATATGCAGATGCGATGCGTTTATATGGGTCTGACAAACCAGATACGCGTTTCGACATGCAGTTTGTAGAGATGAACGACTTAGTTAAAGGTAAAGGTTTTCCTGTTTTTGATAACGCTGAATTGGTAGTTGGTATCAATGCTAAAGGTGCTGCAAGTTATACCCGTAAACAGTTAGACGAGTTAACTGATTTTATTAAAAAACCTCAAATTGGTGCCACAGGATTGATTTATGCCCGTCATAATGATGATGGAACTATAAAATCTTCGGTTGATAAATTCTTCAACGAAGAAGATTTAAAACAGTGGAGCGAAGCTTTCGCGACAGAAAAGGGCGATTTGCTTTTAATTTTAGCAGGTTCGACAGATAAAGTACGCAAACAATTAAACGAACTTCGTTTAGAAATGGGTAATCGTTTAGGCTTACGTGACAAAAACACATTTTCTGCCCTTTGGGTATTGGATTTCCCGTTATTGGAGTGGGATGAAGAAACGGAACGTTACCACGCCATGCACCATCCATTTACTTCCCCGAAGCCGGAAGATATTGCTTTGTTAGATACCGATCCGAAAAACGTTCGTGCGAATGCTTATGATATGGTGATCAACGGAACTGAAATTGGCGGCGGTTCTATCCGTATTCATGATAGAGGATTGCAGGCTTTAATGTTTAAACATTTAGGTTTCAGTGCAGAGGAAGCTCAAAAACAATTTGGTTTCTTAATGGATGCATTTGAATTTGGCGCACCTCCACACGGTGGTATCGCTTTTGGTTTCGATCGTTTGACTTCGATTTTTGCTGGTTTGGATTCGATTCGTGATGTGATTGCTTTCCCTAAAAACAATTCAGGAAGAGATGTGATGATTGACAGTCCGAGCACTATAGACGATAAACAATTAAAAGAATTGAAAATCAAAACTGATTTGTAGACGTAATCCATTACAATTACAAAATACTATAAACAAAAAATGCGCTGATAACTTCAGCGCATTTTTTGTTTATTGGAATTCTTATCCGTAAATATCATTCAGCATTTTTGCCAGGCGAACACCACCTTTAAGCAGCTGCTGATTTAAGGTTTCTACCCAATCAAAATTGTAGCGGTAACTTAGTTTGGAATCTGGCTTAGTGGTTTCGTAAATTTTATTACAAACCAGGTAAGATTCATAAACATTTTCTTTCAAACTGGTATTTTGCCAGTTGTACAATTGAACTGCAGAAGGATGGTTAATTGCTTTTGCATACTCTGTATAGCTCAGTTGTTGGTATTCAATTAACTGTTCATCCCAAACGCGGTGCAAGTTCGATTTTTCGTTAAACCACAAAACAGAAACGCGGTTTCCTCCCAAATCTTCCTTTCGGGCAACATGCATGGGTTGACATAAATCGCCTGCCATATGCACCAACATCCGCAATGCTAATTTTTTTTCATCAGCTGTGCTGCCCGGTTTTTTTAAAACTGCAGTTAATTCAATTATTTTGTTGTACAGGTTGGGAGATTTCTCCGTTTCCAAGAAATTGAAAATCCCTTCTTTGTTTTGTCCGCCTGGCAAGTTTACGAAATGCCAGTTGTATAGATAATTAAAGGTAGAATCCGACTTAATAAAATCGCCCCAATTTGCAGACATGGCCAAGGTTTCTGAACCTAAAATGGCTTGAATCGCTTTGCGGGTTTTAGCCTTTAAATAACTATCGGCAATTTCACCTACAACTCTATGCCCAATCATTCCCCATGCATTAACTTGAGTTGGTAAATAAGCCAACAATCCAACAGCTGCGGCAATAATTAACTTTCTTTTAATTGATTTGAATTTCATTTTATAATTCTTTTTGTACGCAGGTAACTTTTTCTTTTAGTGATAATAAGATTTCCCGCTGATCGCTCATACTTTCCAGAATCAAGCTATCGGGAGATTTTCTTTTAATCAGGAAGTTTCGTTCGTACCTGCCGATGCGATAACAGCCCGAAATTTTTTGTTTGTAATTGGCATGTGTGAAGGTTGCTCCAACAATCAGCGTATCTCCTTTAACAGCATAAATTCCCTTTGCGTATTCTTTCCAAATGCCATTATTATAGCAGGAATCTTCGTAAAAGTTAACTTTGCTATGGGTTTCAAAGTCGATGTAAACTGAATCACAGCTAAATTTAAAATGATGTTTGGTGTAGTTACTCAATTTATTGCTGTAGGCAACAGAATCCTGATTCCAAACACCCTGCATAAAATCTTCGCCTTTGCCTTGAATGTTAGGCAAACGAGAGCAGGAGCTTAAAATACTCAAAAGGTAGAAGGCAAAAGGTAGAAAATAGAGATGCTTCAATTGAATAAACCCTTTAATTTTTCCCATTGGATTAAACATAATATTAGAAAGCATACTATTTAAACTCATTCGGAGGGAATTGACTTGGAAAGCTTTTTTTCGCGTTAACCGTGTTGCTAATTAAGATAAACAAACCGACAGCAAAACACATCCCGGAGAAAAAACTGATTACCCCACCGATGGTATAGTAACTTGTGGTTTGGGTCATCGAAAAACTTCCTGATCGCATAAGGTAAGGCATCAAAAGGCTGTAAAATCCAGTTAACACTAACGATAACCCCGAACCGATAAGCAATAATATAGAATCGGCCTTTACTTGTTTCGAAATATAATAAAAACAAGCAATGAAGATTATTAATGGCGAGATAATGGAAACAAAGCCGAATAATGATGTCAAAATTGATTCCCCCATGTTTTTATATTTTGAATTCCAATTTGCACCATGCAAACTGAGTTTTTAATTGCTGTATTTAATTAAATAAACCCTTGCCTACGGCAGGCAAGCGATTGAAGCGGAAACCTTTTGATTAAACCATAAGGTCTTTAAGACCTTATAGGTTTGAAAACTTGTAGCAAAAGCGGGGCTATCGAATCCGAAGAATGAATGCCCTGCTTTTCTAAAAACCCCAAACCCCTAAAGGGGCCATTACTTTCCGTCACCTGAACTATAGAAAGAAGTTTCTCCCCACTGGGGAGACTAGGTGGGGCTTATTATTTCAAACTTCCAACCATATCTTCCGGACGAACCCACTCATCAAATTGTTCGTTGGTTAACAATCCCAGTTCAACTGCTGCTGCTTTCAATGTTTTATTTTCTTTATGTGCTTTCTTTGCAATTTTAGCTGCGTTCTCATAACCTACATGCGGGTTTAAAGCAGTAACCAACATCAATGAGTTTTGTAAATGTTTCTCAATTTCTGGTAGGTTTGCTGTAATTCCCTCTGCACATTTAACAGTAAACGAAACGCAAGCATCGCCAATTAAACGAGCAGATTGTAAAACGTTTGCAGCGATTAAAGGTTTGAAAACATTCAATTCAAAATGACCAGACATGCCACCAACTGAAACGGCCACGTCGTTACCAATCACCTGAGCGCAAACCATAGTCAACGCTTCTGGCTGGGTTGGGTTAACTTTACCTGGCATAATTGAAGAACCCGGCTCGTTATCAGGAATAACAATTTCACCGATGCCGCAACGAGGACCAGAACTTAACATACGCACATCATTAGCCACTTTCATCAAAGCAACAGCGGTACGTTTTAAAGCACCGGAAAGTTCAACCATTGCATCATGCGCCGCCAAAGCTTCGAATTTATTTGGTGCCGTAACAAAAGGCAAACCGGTTAGTTCAGCAATTTTTTGAGCGACTAAAACATCGTAACCTTTTGGCGTATTTAAACCTGTACCTACAGCCGTTCCACCCAAAGCCAATTCAGCAACCATAACCAAAGCATTTTTAATTGCCCTGATGCTGTTATCGATTTGCTGAACATAACCTGAAAACTCTTGACCTAAAGTTAAAGGCGTAGCATCCATAAAGTGCGTACGGCCAGTTTTAACGATGTTGCTAAACTCTTCCACTTTCGTAGCCAAAGCATTGCGCAATTTCTCTAAACCGGGAATGGTATTTTCTACCGTTAATTTATAGGCCGCAATATGCATTGCAGTTGGGTAAGTATCGTTAGATGATTGCGATTTGTTCACATCATCATTCGGGTGAAGCACTTTCTTATCATCGGCCAATGCACCACCATTAATTACGTGAGCACGGTTTGCAATCACTTCGTTTCCGTTCATGTTACTCTGCGTACCAGAACCAGTTTGCCAAATTACCAATGGAAATTGATCGTCTAAATCACCGGCAATAATTTCATCACAAGCCTTTGCAATGAGTTCGGCTTTCTCGGCAGAAAGTACCCCAAGCTCTGTATTTGCTAAAGCTGCAGCTTTTTTTAAATAGCCGAAAGCATGAATAATTTCTTTAGGCATTGAACCTTCAGGCCCGATTTTAAAGTTATTGCGTGAGCGTTCGGTTTGTGCACCCCAGTATTTGTCGGCAGGCACTTGCACCTCGCCCATGGTATCGTGTTCTATTCTGAAACTCATTATATTTTGATTTTTGTTGTCGCAAATTTAAGTTTTTTGCCTATAAAGCAAGGTATTATCTTCGATATTTACTGAGGTATTTCCTTCGGGTTAATTACAGATGAGGAGATTTCACTGAATAGATTTTGGAAAGGTGCTGAAGTGGTTCTTGGGGTAAGTTCGGCCCCGCTGATTTGCTGCAATCTTTTTGCTATTCTGTCATGCTGAGGCACGAAGCAGGTGTTTCATCGCTTGCAGATGCTTCGTGCCTCAGCATGACATGATATTCAGGGTTGCTGCAAACAAAAAGTATTTTCGCTGCCATCGGGTTTAGTTGGTTGAGATACTACAATGAACAGCCTTTCCAGGATGCAGGTTTTGGCTAAAGCCTGAAATGTAAATCTTGTGTTTTTTTGGTTGAAACGAACGGAAAATAATGGAATGCTACACATACTTTCATTTATGTAAGACTAATCATTTGTTTTAAAAACACTCGCTATTTATTACCGTTCGGCTTTAGCCAACAGAATCTAAATTCTGCTCCAAACCATTCAAATACTAAGTTGCTAGTTTCATTTACTATTTTGGCATTTTGTAAGTCAAGTTTTAAGCAGAGGTTTATGAAAATATTTATTTTATGAAAAAGATAATCTTCATACTATTCAACTTAATAATTGGTGTTTGTACCGCTAATGCTCAAGAAGGCATTGACTTTTCCCGCCAGTATAGTGCCGGCAGAAAATTACTCATCTGTGTTGACAGTTCAGCCAGAAATATCTATTACGATAATAAATTTCCCAATCAACCCAACACATCCTTTAGCTACTTACCCGAAGTAAATAAGGTAAGTATCCAGATTTATTTTAAAAAAACAGACAATATAGACCAGTATCGATATACCATTTTAGCTGATAATAAGCCAATATTAGTAAATCAATCTTTCGACAAATCTCAATTAAAAGATTACGATGCGGGGGATCAGGAAATTTTCAGTTTTACACGACTTGGCATTTTTTCTGTGAAAGGAAAGGTAATCACAACATTACTCTATAGTATCGAAAAACCTTTGGATGTCTATAAATCTGTATTTTATGGTAAAGTAATACCTAAGGCAGAAATGAAATTCTTTTCAAAAAGGGTTGAATTTGAACACGGGTCAGGCTATGAAACCAATATTAAAGAAAGAACAAACTTTATTTTTGGCAAAAAAGATTTAGGATTAACAGTTATAAAAAACAAATCAGATGAAGATTATCTTTATTACACCTCTATCAGCGATAAACAAACAAACAAAATTGTTTTTAGTTCCAACGCTTGGGAGTATGACCACTTTATCGAAGGGGAAGGTGAATTTTCTCCGTACGTAAAAATAAATAAAGACGTTTTCAAAAAATCGGGAGAATATGAAATAATTATTCAGCCACTTATTAAGTGGAATCTTCCTATGAAGGAAAAAGAAAAATTTATAACTAAACATAAGATTTCTATAATTTTTGAAGAAGAGAAATTTTTCTCTACCAAACAACTCATTACTTCCGGTTTATTATTTTCGTTAATAGCCGGTGCAATAACAGGCGGTTTAGCAGTTTACTTCAAAAACCAGCAAATCAAGAAAAAAGTTGCAGCAGAAGCCAAACAAAAAGAAATCGCCCAACTCCAGCTCAACTCTGTTCGCTCTCAACTTAATCCACATTTCTTATTCAATGCCTTGGCTGGAATCCAAAACCTGATGAACAAAAACGAGATTGATAACGCTAATCGTTATCTAAGCAAATTTGCCCGCCTTACCCGAAATGTTTTGGATAGCAAAGAACTCATCAGCTTAATTGAAGAAAAAAAACTTTTGGATGATTACCTACAAATGGAACAGTTGCGATTCGGGTTTCGGTATAAGATTAATGCTTCAGCAGATTTAGACACCGAGAATATCGAAATACCAGCAATGTTATTACAACCATTTGTAGAAAATACAGTTAAACATGGTATTGCCGAAAAGGGAAATGATGGTGAAATTGCCATTAGTTTTGAGAAGCAAGTTTCAAATTTAGTTCTTAAAATAACAGACAATGGCAGCGGTTTTGATACCGCTCAAACATATGATGGCTTAGGCTTGGCTTTAAGCAAAAATCGGATATCTTTACTGAACACAGTTTACAAAGACACCCCTTTCATTTTAAACATTCAATCTGACACAAACGGAACGATGATTACAATTACTTTATCACAATGGTTATAAAATGAGGGCGATTTTAGTAGATGATGAACTGGCAAATTTAGAGAACCTACAGGTTTTGCTGAGTAAGAATTGTCCCGATGTTAAGGTTGTGGCCACTGCTAATAATATCGATGACGCTTTTGAAAAAATTAATCTTCATCGCCCTGATTTACTTTTTCTCGATATCCAAATGGGTAAAACCACCGGTTTTGATTTGTTAAACCAGCTTGGTGATAAAACCTTTGAAGTCATTTTTGTTACGGCTTATGATAATTATGGGATTCAGGCGGTAAAATTTGCCGCCCTGGATTATCTGCTCAAGCCGGTAGACCCTGATGAATTAGTGGCTGCGGTTTCAAAAGCAGAAAACCGAATTGCAAATAAAATGAGTGGAGAGCAACTCAATTTTTTGCTCAATCAAATTAAACGTAGCGAACCTGCTGTTCCTAAAATTGCATTACCACAACAGCACGAAATCCGTTATGTTTCTGTTGATGATATTGTACGTTGCGTTGCAGATAATACCTACACTTTTTTTCATTTATCAAGTAGTGAGAAAATTTTAATCTCAAAACCACTAAAAGAATATTCTGATTTATTAAAACCACAAGGTTTTGTGAGGTCGCACCAAAGCCATTTAGTCAACCCTAAATTTGTAAAAAGCTGGCTGAAAGAAGATGGTGGAACTTTATTGATGAACAACGGCGATAAAATTCCGGTTTCGAAACCGAACAGAGAAATCGTAAAAGCTATTTTAGGGAAATAAGCTAGCGCAAATTATATTTCGGGAGGTGAGGACATCAGCCGATAGCGAAATTTTCATTATATTTAAAGTATGAAAACGCTAAAATCGCTCTATCTAACTTTCAGTTTAGTTTGCTTAATAAACTTTGCTTATGCAGCAATGTTGGGAACTTCAGAAATCATTATACTTCTTGTCGTTTGCATTTTATTAATGGTACCAATAGGATTAATCGTTTGGTTAATCGTTTATCTTGTAAACAAGAACAACAGTTAAAGGATAATTTTTTGCATCTTTCCGCTAAAACCACTGCCGTCATTTCGACCGAAGCGGAGCAATCTCTGTAATAAAAATTAAATCATAGCTAGTGTATTAAGATTGTTTCCCCAAAAAATCGGCATAAACCGTGCTTCGCAATGACGAATACTCTAGTTCTTGCCAATAAAACATACCGGGAATCAAGTTGCCTTTTAACGAACCTCGCAGGTTTTGAAAACCTGCGAGGTTTACACCTTACATTTTTGTACTTTTGCGGCTATGTCAGTTATTAAACCCTCATTAGCAAAAGGCACTCGCGATTTTACGCCTGTTGAAATGGTGAAACGCAACTTTATTTACGATACCATAAAATCGGTTTTCAGGAAATATGGTTACGCAGAAATTCAAACACCAAGTTTTGAAAACTTATCTACCTTAACCGGAAAATATGGCGATGAAGGTGACAAATTGATCTTTAAAATTCTGAATAGCGGAGAATATTTAAAAGATGCAAAGAAGAAATCATTCGACTTTGCTCAGGATGACAACAGTAATCAATTGATACCATTAATCTCCGAAAAAGCGCTCCGCTACGACTTAACCGTTCCATTCGCTCGTTATGTAGTGATGCACCAACACGAGCTTACGTTACCCTTCAAACGTTTCCAGGTGCAACCCGTATGGAGAGCCGACAGACCGCAAAAGGGAAGATATCGCGAATTTTACCAATGCGATGTAGACGTTGTGGGTTCAGAAAGCTTATTAAACGAGGCAGAATTCATCCTGATTTACAATGAAGCTCTGGCTAAACTAGGATTGAAAGATTTTACCATAAAAATTAATAATAGAAAAATTCTATCAGGCATCGCAGAGATTATAGGTAAACCTGATTTGATTATTGATATGACTGTCGCCATTGATAAACTGGATAAAATTGGTTTAGATGGTGTAAGTAAAGAGTTACTAGAACGTGGTTTTACAGAGGATGATTTGGAAAAACTTCGTCCGGTTATCTTGTTAGAAGGCACTAACGAAGAGAAATTATCAAGTCTAAAAGAAGTTTTAGCAACATCAGAAACTGGCTTGAAAGGTATTGCAGAAATCGAACAAGTTTTTGATTATGTAGAAAGCTTAATTTCTTATGCTTTACCACTTACCGCGAAACTTGAGTTAGATATCACTTTGGCTCGTGGATTAAACTACTACACTGGTTGTATTTTCGAAGTAAAAACCAACGAAGTTGCCATGGGCAGCATCGGCGGTGGTGGGAGATACGATGATTTAACTGGCATGTTCGGGCTGAAAGATTTAACTGGAGTTGGCGTTTCTTTCGGTGCAGACAGAATTTACGATGTTTTGGAAGAACTGAATCTTTTCCCTGCATCAGCAGAAATTGGAACAAAGGTCTTAATCAGTAATTTCGATGCTGAAGCAGAAAAGTTTGCCTTGCCAATTTTACAACAGTTCCGAAATGCAGGAATTGCAACCGAACTTTATCCTACATCAGCAAAGCTTAAAAAGCAAATGGCCTATGCTGATGCCAAAAATATTCCCTATGTAATTTTAATTGGTGGCGATGAAATTGCAAGCGGCGAGTTGACACTAAAGGACATGCAAAGCGGTGAGCAGAAAAAACTGACAGTGCTGAGTATCTTAGATTTACTTAAATAAGTAATAATATTTTCGAAACTTAAAAAGTTAAAACAATTTTCTAGTCCAGATCATTATCTATTTATAAAACTCAAAAATTATGATAGACCCAGAAGACGAAGATTATTCGAACGATCCGAACGATGCTTTACGCAGAGAGGACGATACAGAAAACATCAATGAATTAGATGGCGACGATTCCAATATAGAACACGACAAAGACCTATTGGAACAAGCAGATGAAGCCTCAAGATCATCATACGAATTAAACGTAGATGACTTAACGGATGAAGATGACTTGGATGACTAAAAAGAAAGCCGCAGATTTTCAGATTCAATTCTGCAAATCTGCGGCTTTTTATTTTAACGTGAGTTCTACTCCCCGGCTTATCTTCTACTTTATTTTGCTTTCGGTTTATAGGTTTCTGGATTAACCGCAGCAACCGTCCATCCCTTTAAAAAGGAGGTGATTTTCTTTACATCATGTCCTACTTTTTTCTTTCCATTAACACCAATTTCGTCGGTTTCCAGGTATGATGAGTTTTCAATATGAAGCACTTTTCCTTTGCCATCCAAAACCACAAAAACAGGATAACCGAATCGATTGGGAAATCCCAAGTATTTCATCGCCTCATCGTTATGGTGATCTTTATCCCAGTTTACTAAAACATATTCATAATTGTCGTTGATGGTTTGTTTTAAAACTGCAGTTGTATCAACCAGGTTATGAAAAGCGATACACCAGCTGCACCAATTTCCGCCAACCTGTACCAAAACATGTTTATTTGCTTTTGCAGCCTTTTCAGTGGCAGCTTTTAGGTCGGCCAAAGCATTTGCCTCAGGGTTGTAAATATGAACGCCTTCTTTTTTCGCCTGACTAAATGCCACACTCGAAATAAATACAGCAGTTAATATGATTAGTAATTTTTTCATGATGTCATTATAATAATGCAAAAATAATAAAGTCGACCAGATTAATAGATTACCAGCAGATTCTTTACAGAAGGAATACATTTTTCAATTGTATATCTTTGTTAAAATAATGGATTTTTTAGACTTACATACGCACAAAGCATCGCAGACTAAAGGTGTAACCAGCATTCAAAGTCTTTCACTTACTAGCGATATTTTCCTGGCGATGCCTAAAACTAAGCCGATTTCTATTGGCTTGCACCCATGGTATGCAACGTTAGAAAAGCTCGAAATCCAAATGAAATATTTAAGTGTTTTGGCCAGGCAGAAAAACGTGAAATTAATCGGCGAATGCGGTTTAGATAAATTGAAGGGTGAAACCCTGGCGGATCAAATTATTATTTTAGAAAGTCAGATAGCTCTTGCAGAGGCACTAAATAAACCACTTATTTTGCACTGCGTAAAAGCCTTTTCAGAATTGATCGCAATTAAAAACCGCTTGAATGTGAAAATTCCAATGATTATTCATGGTTTTAACAAGAAGGCCGAGGTGGGGAAACAGCTAATCTCTAAAGGATTTCTCCTCTCTTTTGGCTCAGCGATTTTACAGAAAAATTCGGGTGTACAAAAGCTGATTCAAGAAACGGACAACTTTTTTTTGGAAACTGATGATGCCGAAACTCCAATTGAAGTAATTTATGAAGCAGTAGCAAATTTGAAAAAATGTTCTGTTGATGAATTGAAAGCACGTATTTTTGTGGACTGGAAAAAGTTGAACTTGTTTTAATTAACCACGGATGGACACAGATAAACACTGATTATAGTGTTCTTTTTTTAAAGTGTTTAAAAATAATCATCCACGGAAGCACAAACTCACAGAAAAAATTCCGTGTTAAACAGTGTTTCCGTGGCAATAAAAAAATAAATTAATTGCAGATTTGCAATACAGATTAAAAATTTAATATCTGTGTTCATCCTTTTTATCTGTGGTAAAAAATTAAGCAAAATGTCTGATACAAGCTGGCTTTCTCGCTCTGCCCTTTTACTTGGCAATGATGGAATCGATAAATTACAATCGAAACACGTATTAGTAATTGGCCTGGGAGGCGTTGGTTCTTTTGCAGCAGAATTCATTTGCCGCTCTGGTATTGGCGAAATGACGATTGTTGACGGCGACGTGGTTGACCCTACCAATCGTAATCGGCAGTTGCCTGCTCTGGCCACCAATCATGGCGTGAGTAAGGCGGCAATTATGCAAGAGCGTTTATTGGCAATCAATCCCGAGTTGAAATTACATGTTATAAATACATTTCTCACTCCGGAAAAATGTCGTGAAATTTTAGAGTCGAAATTTGATTACATCATGGATTGCATTGATAGCGTGATGCCGAAAATCACCTTGCTTTCTACTGCGTTGGAAAAAAATATTCCCATTGTAAGTTCAATGGGTGCTGGCGGCAAAATGGACCCCACTAAATTGAGCATTACGATGCTTCCTGACACTTACCAATGTGTTTTTGCCAGTTACGTTCGTAAAAGATTAAACAAATTGGTTGGCGCAGAGAAAATTAAGGCCGTTTTTTCTACCGAAGAAATGGACAAAAATTCAATGATTATGACCGATGGAAGTAATTTTAAGCGTTCTGCTTATGGCACCGTTTCCTATCTTCCTGCTGCATTTGGCGGTGCTTGTGCATCGGTAGTGATTAGAGATTTACTAGGGCTTTCAATAGAAATGGCGGAGCGGCCAGCAAGGATTAGTCGTAAAGTTTTGGCCAAAAAGAAAAAGAAAATTTCTTAGATCTGTTTTCTAATGTAGAACAGACAATAGGTTTTGATGTGATTGTTGATATTCTCATTTCTGGAAAATTTTAAATTGTTGTAAGTTTAAAATTCCGAAACAAGATCACTTCATGCCACAACCCGTAAAAATTCTTCAAGCTGCCGCAGGTTCAGGTAAAACGTTCAGTTTAACCGCACATTATCTTACTTTACTTTTTTCTGGCCACAATAAATACCGCGAAATTTTAGCTGTAACCTTTACTAATAAGGCTACTGAAGAAATGAAAACGCGTATTTTAGAGGTATTGCTGGGTTTTGCCAAAGGCGATACATCAAGAAAGATCGAAGACTACCGTGTGCTAGTTCTGGCATCGCATCCAGATCTGAACACAGAAAGCTTAAAGTTGAAAGCCGACGCTATTTATAGAAAAATCCTCCATGATTACAGTCGTTTTTCGGTGAGTACAATTGATGGTTTTGTACAAAAAGTAATTCGTGGTTTCGCTTTTGAATTGGGCCTGGAAAGTGGCTACAGTTTGGAAATGAACACCGAAAAGGTAAAAAAAGAACTGACTGCAAAACTGGAAAAATTGCTTGATGAGAAAGATAATTTATTGCAGTGGGTAGTAGAATTGGCATTAGACAGGATAAGTAACAACAAATCATGGAATTATAATGCAGAGCTATTAAATCTGGTAAGCGAAGTTTTTAAAGATAAGTTTTCATCTTTTGAAGTGGCTGTAAATAGTTTTGGCACTGAGAACACCCATATTGTTTTTAAAAAATACATCGATTTCTCTAAAAATCTGATTAAAAAATTTGAAACTGATTTAGTAGATCTTGCTGAAACTGCGCTCGGAATTATTGAAGTCAGCGGTTTTTCAGCTGATGATTTTAAGGGCAAAAGTCGTTCACCCTTATTAAAGTTTCGAAGCATTATGACGGGCAACTTTGCTGATGTGGAGAAAGTGCTAAAGCTAACAGATGATGAAGAAAATTGGTTTCCGAAAGGAAAATCAAACGAACTTTACAGTGATGTCAACCCAATTTTACATCAAATTGCAAACATCTACGGTACAGGAATTGGCGACTATACTTTAGCTAAGGCATTTATCAGAAATGGATATTTTTTACGCTTAATGCAAGAAATAGCTGTTTTACTTACCCAATATCGGGAAGAAAATGAAACCCTTTTGATCAGCGATGCGCAAAAGTTGCTAAATGGAATAGCGCAGGATGCTGGCGAAAACCCATCCTTTATTTGGGAGAAAATGGGAAACCGGTACCGAAATTTTCTCTTCGACGAGTTTCAGGATACTTCCAGTAACCAATGGGATAGTTTTTTCCCGCTTGTTGATAATGCTGTTTCTACCCACAACGGAAAACTCCATGACCATTTAATTGTGGGAGATGCGAAGCAATCTATCTATCGCTGGCGAGATGGCGACTATAAATTGTTGCATCAAAAAGCCAAGTCAAATTTGCAAGACCATAACGTTTTCGAAGATAAACTTTTAGAAAATTACCGCAGTACCGAAGAAATTATCAACTTTAACAACCAGCTTTACCAAAAACTGGCGGTGCTCTTACAAGGTAAAATCAATGGTGAAATTCCGCCTGAGGATGATTTGCTAAACGGTTTCTGGAACCACCCATCTAATCAATACAATCAAATTATCACTAATATTTATAAGGGCGTTGAGCAGAATACGCATCCTAAAACTACCAAAGGCGGCGTTATCAAAATCAAAAAAATTGAATTCGATAAACCAAAAGCCAACCCTGATGGAATTGTAGAAACCATTGTTACCGATGTAGAACCAGAAAATAAAAAGCAAGCCTCATTGGCAGAAATGCTTAATGAAGTTAAAGTTTTATTGAACGAAAAAGGTTATCAGCAACGCGAAATAGGGATTTTGGTGCGGTCAAATGCAGAAGCAACAGAAGTGGTAAACGCACTGATGGACGCTGGCCTGGATGTGATATCTGGAGAAGCCTTAAAAATTGCAAATAGTACGGCGATCAAACTCATCATTAACTTGCTGAAATTATTAGTTGTTAGTCCGGCTAATTCTGCTTTGTATAAAGCAAATTGTATTGCCTTATATGCCCAACTGCATGAAAAACCCATAAATGGCGATCATTATTTTGGACTGAAGGATACCTCGATGGAAAACCTGCAACATGTTTTGCCTGCCGATTTTTGTCTGAATTATAAAAGCTGGATGGCACTTCCCGTTTCGGAACTAATAGAGAAAATAATCAAGGCTTTCCAGTTAGACACCTATCAAAAAAACGGAATAAACCCCTTTTTACCTTATCTGTTAGCATTTAGGGATTTAACCAATAAAGCATCCCGACAGGGCGAAAAAGGCATCTCCTCATTTTTAAATTGGTGGGAAGAAGAAGGGCACAACAAAAACCTACCCTCGCCCGAAACTGCAAACGCCATCCAGGTGATGACCATCCATAAATCGAAAGGCTTGGCTTTTAGAGCGGTATTTATTCCTTTCTGCGAGTGGCCGTTAGGTGGAAAAACTAACAACGCTTTTTGGGTACCGATGGAGGGAACGCCTTACGTCGATTTGCAAAGTGTTCCGCTTCAATTTACGAGTAGCTTAAAAGGTTCATCCGTAGCTAAATACTATTTGGAAGAACTTTTGATGAATTATATGGATGCCTTAAATAGCCTTTATGTGGCTACTACAAGGGCTAAAGATTATCTATACATTTCTTTTTCAGGCAAGAAGAAACCTTCACTAAGCCACATTGGCGATGCTGTTTTTAGCGCTTACGAAGAAGATTTTGAACATACTGATGAAATCGCAATTGGCACCTTTTCAACCAAGGGCGATGGTATGGAGAGTTTAAAAGCGCTGAATTTAACCGCCTATCCTACTACCGATAGATTGGAAGATGTATACGAAGAAAGCGAGAACCGGCCACAACGATACATAGATAATATTACCAAATCTGGCAAGAAAGGGAGCAACCTGCACTTAATTCTGGCTGAAGTAAATAAAGCTGATGAAATTGTAGACATCGTTGAGAAATTGATTCTGGTGGGATTGATACTCGAAGAGGAGAAGGATGATTATATTAAACAGACATCGTCGGTGTTGGCCCATCCAGAGTTGAGCGCATTGCTAAGCCAAAACGCCAATCAAATCAATGAAAAATCAATAATTGGCATTGACGGTAAAACCTATCGGCCAGATAAGCTGGTGTTAAATGGAGAAAAAGTTTGTATTATCGACTATAAATTTACAGCTGAGGAAAGCCAAAGTCATATTGCTCAAATCACCAATTACAAAAACTTAATAGAGGCTATGGGCTACCAGGATGTTAAACCGTATTTGTTTTACGCCAGCTTGGGCAAACTAAAAGCTGTTTAAAATATGAACCCATTTTTACAAGATGTAGCCAAAGATTTAGTAGCTAAGTTTGGTGAAAATTTGCAAAATTGTGCCATTGTATTTAACAATAAGCGCCCAACAGCTTATTTACAAAAGCACCTTGCCGACATTTATCAGAAACCGTTTTGGAGTCCGTCATTTTATACTGTTTCTGAATTTTTTGCCGAAGCAACACCTCTAAAAATCGCCGATCATTATACTCAGTTTTTCACCCTCTACGACTGCTACATTCAGCTTTTAAAGAATGAAGGAATTGAAAAACTGCCCTCTATTGCAAAATTTCATAACATTGCCCGAATTATTTTAGGCGATTTTAGTCAGATTGATAATGATTTAGTTGATGCGAACAGGCTGTTTACAGAACTGGAAGATATTGCGGTAATTAACCAGCAGTTCGATTTCTTAACGGCAGAGCAAAAAGCCTTTTTATCGCAGTTCTGGCAATCTTACTCCGAAGGAAAATTTAAAAAACAGCAAGAGCTATTTATCCGGATGTGGCATCGAATGCCTCTATTGTACAATGAATTCCATCAACAGCTGAAAACCAAAGATTTTATTACCATGGCCCGCTTGTATAAAAACATCGGCGAGGGTACAAACGAAATCGATTTTACTGCTAAATACACTGGAAAAAAGCTAGTGTTTATTGGGTTCAATGCACTAAGCAAAGCCGAAGCTAAGGCATTTAAACGCTGGCAGGATGAGGATAAAGCGATCTTTTATTTCGATACTGATAGTTATTACCTGGAAGATGAGATGCAGGAATCGGGATTGTTTTTAAGACGAAACTTAAAGCAGATAGGCCTGATCAACCAATTATCAAATGAAACCGGCTTCATCAAAACATCTACAAGAGCGGTAAATGTGTTTAAAGTGCAAGGGCAAACGGCACAGGCAAAAATTGTAACAGAATTGCTGGCCAAAGAAAAAGAACTGATTTTAAATAATCAAGCCATAACTTCTACAGCGATTATTTTGGCAGACGAGAGCTTGCTAATTCCCTTAATGCAAACCATTCCATCAACTATTGAGGATAAAAAAGTAGATGTAAATATCACCATGGGTTTTGGCCTGGCGAATTCTTCATTGTATGGTCTGACCGATTTATGGTTAACGGTTCAATCTGAGTTGAGTGCAAAAAAAACGATTAAATATCAAACTGCTGAGGCTTTTTTATCTCATCCGTTAACTGGAATTAGTGAAATTATGCGTCCGAAAATTATCGATGCATTAATTAAGGAGCAACTTGCAGAAATTCCATATCAGCGCCTAACGAGACAAGGCGGTTTGTTAGCGAAGTTTTTCGAACCTATAGATTCTACAGCTAACACAGTAACTATATTAAATGAGCTACTGGATTATGTTTTACATCGTGAGCTTGCAAGCAAAAGTTTGAAGAAGATTGATGCCGAATTGTTTGGAAAAACCATTCAGGAACTCAACCGTTTGCAGGATACTTTACAGCACCATATCGATAAGTACAACAAGGAAATAGAGCTTAGTTTTGTGCTTTCTCTGATCCAAAAATCGTTGGCAGAAATTGCAGTTCCCTTGGAGGGAGATCCCCTGAGTGGAATTCAAATTATGGGCTTACTGGAAAGTAGAAACCTAAATTTCGATCGGGTAATCATATTAGGCTTAAATGAGGGGATTGTTCCGCAAGCTTCTACCTCGACAACCTTTATTCCTGATAGCTTAAGAAGGGTTTATGGTTTACCAGTGCTTGAAAATCAAGACGCCATTTCCGCTTACATGTTTTATCGTTTAATTCAACGGGCGCAAAATTTAGATTTTGTTTATAACAGTTTAACTGATGAAAGTAATAGCGGTGAACCTTCCAGATTTATTAAGCAGCTGGAGTATGAAAGCGGATTTAATTTCAATCACCAGGAACTTCAGCTTGCAGTTAAAACGGAACTTAAACGTGAGGAGGTTGTTTTAAAATCGGAAAAGGTTCAGGAAGTTTTAAATAAATACCTTTCGGGACAAAAATACCTGTCAGCATCAGCCTTAACCACCTATATCTCCAATCCAATCGATTTCTTTTATAAATACGTAGCAGGAATTGAAGAGCCAAAGGAAGTTGAAGAAACGGTAGAAGCCTATAAAGTTGGTTTAATTCTGCATTATGCCATGGAGCAATTTTATGAACAGCTGCGCATAATATCGCCAGAAATTACTGTAGAAAGAATTAAAGATAAGCGAAAAGATATTCCCGAACTAATTATTGAAGGCTTTGCCGATTCTTTATACGGCGATAAAAAAGAACCAAAAGAGATCCGCTTGACCCATGTAAAACGACTAGCCAAAACGATTAAATTAAATGGGATGGAGAAAATTGTTTTCGCTATTGTAAACGAGTATATCAATATTATTTTAAAACAGGATACCGAAGATGCACCATTTACTTTAATTGGCTTAGAGCAAAAGGGCAACGTCGAATTTAGCTTTGAAGCGAATGGCAAAAACCAACACATTAAGCTTTACGGCATTATCGATCGCGTTGATTTGAAAAATGGCGGCTATAGAATTGTGGATTATAAAACGGGAGGTGATAAACTAAAGTATTCTTCCATAGAAGAATGTTTCGATACGGATTGTGGCAACATTAACAAAGCGCTTATTCAAACGCTCTTTTATACTCATGTGTACGAGCAAATATCGAAGAATGAAAATGTGGAACCTAACCTTTATGTAGTGAAAAGTATGAGTAAAGATGGAATCCATTTTACTGGCAAAGGCGGCCTGTTACGAAACGAATTTCTTGCATCAGAAAAACAAGCCTTTTTAAATGCATTGAGGACGAAGCTGAAAGAATTATTCGATTATAGTATTCCTTTCAGGGCGAGTCAGAATTCGGGAAACTATGTTTATTCTATTTATACAACACTTTTTGGGAGGTAAAAGAAAAGTTTAAAGACTAAAGAAGAAAGTCTAAAGCAAAAATCCATAGCCTCATCGTCATTGAGAGGTACGAAGCAATCTTCAAACGTTCGCTAATAAACCCACAGCATTAGGATTGCTTAGTACCTCGCAATGACGATCATTTTTTTAAATATTTTGCATCCTTTGTAGTTTAACGCTTAAATTTAAAAATGCTTACCCTCACCTTCACCAAATTTCCAATACTCGAAACCGAACGATTAATTCTTCGCGAACATTCGTTATCTGACGCGGAAACTTTATTCGCCATGCGGACCAATGAAACGGTAATGAAATACATCGACCGAGAAAGACCTCAAGATTTATTAGACATTCAAACATTCATCACCACATTAAATCAAGCTTTCGAAAATGGTGATAATTTGGCTTGGGTAATTGCATTAAAAGAAAATCCTGACCAAATGATTGGCTCTATTGGATATTGGAGAACTGATTTTGCCAACCACAGGGCAGAAATCGGTTATATGCTGCACCCCAACTACTGGAGAAAAGGAATAATATCCGAAGCGCTAAAAAGAACAATTGATTTTGGCTTTGAAGACATCAATTTGCACACAATTAAAGCAAATATCAATGTAGAAAACGATGCTTCCAGGCAAATGCTTATCAAGCATGGTTTCGTTAAAGAGGCTCACTTCAAACAAGATTTTTATTTCAGAGGCCAGTTTTTAGATAGTGAGATTTACGGATTGCTAAATCCGAATCACAAAACTTTATCAATACAACGAAATTACAGAAGCATATAGAGAAGTTTCGAGAAAAACCAAAATCCTGATACAAACACAAGCTTCGTTGAAGCATTACAAAATAATATTTTAGCTACAAGTAAACATACGTATAAACCCTATTTAAAAAGCCTTAAAAATCATCATTATCAACCATAATTATTACAAAATACAGGTTTAATTCCCTTTGGTTTGGTAACGATTAATAATTATATTTGCCACCGTTATTAAAATTTACAATGAGAGAAATCCAATTTAGAGAAGCACTACGTGAAGCCATGCAAGAAGAAATGCGCAAAGATGACCGCGTTTTTTTATTAGGTGAAGAAGTAGCAGAATATAACGGAGCGTACAAAGTAAGTCAGGGAATGCTTGATGAATTTGGTGCAAAACGTATTATCGATACCCCGATTGCCGAACTTGGTTTCGCAGGTATTGCAACTGGTGCTGCAACAGCAGGCCTCATTCCAATTGTGGAGTTCATGACTTTCAACTTCTCATTAGTAGCTATCGATCAAATTATCAACGGTGCTGCTAAAATTTTATCAATGAGTGGTGGTCAGTTCTCATGCCCAATGGTCTTCCGCGGTCCAACAGGTAACGCAGGTCAATTAGGTGCACAACACTCTCAAAACTTCGAAAACTGGTTTGCAAATACTCCAGGTTTAAAAGTTGTTGTTCCATCAACTCCTTATGATGCAAAAGGTTTATTAAAACAAGCAATCATCGATCCGGATCCAGTTATTTTCATGGAATCGGAAGTAATGTATGGTGATAAAGGTGACGTTCCTGCAGAAGAATATTATATCGAATTCGGTAAAGCAAATGTAACTAAACAAGGTACAGATGTAACTATCGTAACTTTCGGTAAAATGTTAACCCGTGTAGTTAATCCAGCAGTAGAGGAATTAACCAAAGAGGGAATCAATGTAGAAGTAATTGATTTACGTACTGTTCGCCCAATCGATTACGACACGATTATCGAATCTGTTAAGAAAACCAACCGTTTAGTAGTGGTAGAAGAAGCTTGGCCATTGGCATCACTTTCAGGTGAAATTGCTTTCATGGTTCAGAAAAAAGCTTTCGATTATTTAGATGCGCCAGTTTTACGTATTACTTGCGCTGATGTTCCACTTCCATACTCGCCAACTTTAATTGCCGCTAGCTTACCAAATGCAGATAGAGTTGTTAAAGCGGTTAAAGAAGTAATGTACGCTACAAAATAATTTAAAAATGTCAGTCTGAGCGTAGCCGAAGACTAAAAATATAAAATCCTCCAAATTACTTTTGGGGGATTTTTTTTTGCAATCGATTTTAGCTTGATGCTCATCTCCCTACCCTCAATAATATCGGGAAATGCACGTCTTTGGTGGCATCGTCTCCCCAAGCCTCTTTTAGTTCCGTAAACATATATTCTAAAGGATTTCTATCATTTGCCTTCTTGTAATGTTGAAGAGATGACCAGGTATTCAAATAGCCAATCATCTGATTGAAAGTCCATTTGGTTTTAATTTGAAAATGCGGTGCAATAATTTCTTCAAAAGGAAATGGAATGGTTTTATATCCTTCCTCAATATATTTCCGTTCACTATCCCAATATTTCCCTAAAATATCTTCGTAAAGCTTATGGATGGCTTTATCAACTTTTTTATCGATAAACATGATCCCGTAACCAATTACGGCCAGTAAGCCATTGGACTTAAGTGTTCGTTTTACTTCAGAATAAAATGCTTCAAAATTAAACCAATGGATTGCCTGCGCTACCGTTATGAGGTCAAAACTTTGATCAGGAACATTTATTTTCTCAGCAGGCGCTACATCGTACACAATATTTGGCATTTTAAGCGCCTGATGCAGCTGTTGCTCACTAATATCAGTCGCATATACTGACTTAAAATGTTGTGCTAAAACCCTGGCAACCTGTCCATTTCCTGTTGCGCAATCCCATGCGGCATCTTTGTTGTCCACCAAATTGAAAAGGTAATCATATAGCTCTTGTGGATATGTTGGTCGATAGATGGCATACTCAGCAGACTGTGTAGAAAAGTTATCTTTCATGCTTAATTTAATAAGTGTGTGCTAGAAATTTGTGACTTAATTTTTGAATACTTTCTTGCAAATGAATTATTCTAAAACTATCTTACAAATTAAACAAAACTTACCAATTAGTGTTTAACCCGTTTGTTCAAAAAACAATCATTTTTTCACTTTAAGATTATGAATAAATCCAGAAATGGTTTTCCTTCAGAAGAGATGAATGACGTTAAATACAGGTTAAAATCTATCTTCGGTGGCTCCGTAGGCAATTTAGTAGAGTGGTACGACTGGTATACTTATTCTGCATTTGCGTTATATTTTTCTCCCGTATTTTTCCCAAACAGCAATCCTACTGCTCAACTCCTAAATACAGCTGGAATTTTTGCAGTAGGCTTTTTAATGCGACCAATCGGTGGGTGGTTATTTGGTAGCATTGCCGATAAAAAAGGCCGAAAAACCTCTATGGCATTATCGGTTTTCATCATGGCAATTGGCTCCTTAATTATTGGTTTGACACCGGGCTATAAGCAAATTGGAATTTTAGCACCATTGCTGTTGGTTTTTGCAAGACTAATTCAAGGTTTAAGTACGGGCGGAGAATACGGAACCTCTGCTACATACTTAAGTGAAATGGCTTCAAAAAAACACCGTGGTTTTTATTCGAGCTTTCAATATGTAACCCTTATTGGCGGTCAGTTACTGGCTTTGGGTATCCAATTAATTTTGCAAAACTGGTTGCTTACTCCACAACAACTCCATAATTGGGGCTGGCGAATACCATTTTTCATTGGTGCTATACTTTCCTTTATCGCACTTTATTTAAGACGACATATTGCCGAAACTTCAGCTTTTAAAAGCAAAGATAAAGAAGAAAAAAAAGGTGGAATTGCTGTGCTGATGAAATATCCGAAAGAACTATTTACGGTTGTTGGTTTAACCCTGGGTGGAACAATTGCCTTTTATACTTTCAGTACATACATGCAAAAATTCTTAGTTAATACTGTTCATTTAAGCAAAGAAACTTCCACAACGCTATCATTTATTTCGCTTTTGGTGTTTGCTATATTGCAACCATTGTTTGGCTTATTATCTGATACAATTGGCAGGAAACCTTTATTAATTGGTTTTGGCGTTTTAGGTTCTCTTTGTACTGTTCCTATTTTAACTGGTTTAGCCAGCGAAACCAACACAACCATTATCTTTTTATTAATGATTGCTGCTTTGATCATTGTGAGTGGATATACCAGTATAAATGCGGTGGTAAAGGCTGAACTATTCCCGGCAGAGATTAGAGCTTTGGGCGTGGGACTTCCATATGCTTTAACGGTAGCCATCTTTGGCGGTACAGCCGAGTATTTTGCACTTTGGTTTAAAAATATCGGCCACGAAAATTACTTCTATTGGTATGTTACGGGTTGTATTTTAATTTCATTGATTTTGTATACAACCATGAAAGATACCAAGCATCATTCAAAAATAGAGGAGTAAGCTAATGGCAGAATTTCGCGATTAAACAAATATTTTCACCCGTAGCCATCTAGATAGTTCATTAATTATATTGCGGAAATAAATATCAAGGTTAGTTCGCTTTCGGCTAAATGCCAACCAGTTGTTAGTAAGAATCCGTTTCGAAAATAATCAAATTTTATATATTTACAATTATGCAGAATCAAGCCCCTTTAGCCGAAAGAATGCGCCCTCAAAACCTCGATGAATATGTAGGGCAAAAACATTTGGTGGGTACAGGTGCGGTTTTGCGCAAAGCGATTGAAAGCAGTCAATTGCCATCGATGATTTTTTGGGGACCTCCCGGAGTCGGCAAAACCACTTTAGCTTATATCATTTCTCAAGCTTTAGATCGACCGTTTTTTAACCTCAGTGCTATTAATAGTGGCGTTAAAGACATAAGAGAGGTGATTGATAAAGCCGCAGCCTTAAAAGACAGTTTTTTGGGTTTGCCCATTTTATTCATAGATGAAATCCATCGGTTTAGCAAATCGCAGCAAGATAGTCTGCTGGGCGCTGTAGAACGCGGTTTGGTAACGCTAATCGGCGCCACCACAGAAAACCCATCATTTGAAGTGATTTCCGCTTTGCTTTCCCGTTGCCAAGTCTATATTTTAAAATCCTTAACTGAAGAAGAGCTTGCTGGTTTATTGCAAACGGCCATTAAAAAAGATAGCATTCTTAGTGAAAAGAAAATTGCTATTAAAGAGCACGAAGCCTTAATTCGCTTAAGTGGTGGCGACGCCAGAAAGCTTTTAAATGTTTTGGAAATTGCCATTAACGGTATCGGCGGCGATAAAATAACCTTAACAAATGAAAATGTTTTGGCGCATGCACAGCAGAATTTAGCTTTGTATGATAAGGCAGGTGAACAACACTATGATATCATTTCAGCGTTTATCAAATCTATTCGTGGTAGCGATCCAAATGCAGCAGTTTACTGGCTGGCGAGAATGATTGAGGGTGGTGAAGATCCGCTCTTTATTGCCAGAAGATTGTTAATTCTTTCTTCAGAAGATATTGGAAATGCCAATCCAAATGCTCTGCTCCTGGCCAATAATTGCTTTACCGCGGTAAACGTAATCGGCTATCCCGAAGCCAGAATTATCTTATCGCAATGCGTAACCTATTTGGCCAGTTCGGCTAAAAGCAATGCATCTTATGAAGCCATAAACCATGCACAAGCACTCGTAAAGCAAACCGGAAACCTGCCTGTTCCGCTACACATTCGCAATGCACCAACCAAGCTGATGAAGAACATTGGTTATGGAAAAGACTATAAATATTCGCATGGTTATGAAGGGAATTTTGAGCCACAAGAATATTTTCCGGACGAATTAAGCGGAACAAAACTTTACGACCCAGGGAAAAACCCGGCAGAAGAAAAGCTTCGGGAAAAGCTGAAACAAAACTGGAAAGACAAATACAATTATTAGTGTAACATTTGAAGGAAAATGTCAACTAATAGATAGAAACTAATACTAAACTTATATATGCTGAGTACTTTTTTGAGCCATCAAAGGAAATCCTTTTGGCGATCCAGAAATCGTGGCGGTAGTATCGCCACTCAAATTTTACTGGGATTTTTCATGCTGTATTTCCTGGCTGTTGCCGTTGGAATTGGTTTTGGAATGAATATCTTCCTGCCTAAAGTTTTTAAAGGCGTAGATATCCTGACCAGTTTTAATGGAATAATCCTGTATTATTTCGCTTTTGACTTCGTAATGCGTTTGCAGCTACAAGAACTCCCTACCTTAAGCATTATTCCTTATTTGCATTTAAAAGTCACGAAGTATAAAATAATTGGTTTTTTGAATATTAAAGCACTTTTTTCAGCTTTTAATCTCTGGCCGATTTTTCTATTTTTCCCTTTCATCTTTACAGAAATAATTGATGAATATGGAGCTTTTGCTGCCGTAATGTATGCAGTAGCCATACTTTCAATTACCGTTTTCAACAACTATTTAATTCTCTATATCAAAAGAAAATCAATTACCAATGTGCTTTACACTTTGGGCGGCTTTATATTGATTGCTATTTTCGGTGCTTTAGAGTATTTCAAAATCATCTCACTAATTAGTGTTTCCGATACGGTTTTCAGGGCAATTGGCGAACGCCCATACTTGGGTTTCGCATTCACCATACTTGCTTTCGCGGTTTTTAAACTTAATTCTGACTTCTTATTAAAGAACTTATACGTCGAAGAATTAGGAACCAAGCAAGAGAGAAAAGTAAGTACTGACTATGCCTTCTTAAATCGTTTCGGCAAAGTAGGAGAGTTAGCGGCCCTGGAATTAAAACTTATTTTGCGCCACAAACGCTCACGTTCATCGGTGATCCTTGGCTTATTTTTTCTGCTCTATGGATTCTTTTTCTATAGACAAAAGCTAATTGACACCGATTCGTTTGGTAAGATGATGTTTGCAGGAATTTTCATGACGGGTGTATCCATCATTATTTACGGGCAATTTATGTTTGCCTGGCAAAGTTCACATTTTGATGGATTGTTGAGCAACAAAATAAATTTTAAAAATTTTATAAAAGCAAAGTTTTTGCTATTCACTATCGGCTCTACCATCATCAGCTTACTCTCTACATTTTATGGCTTCATGAGCTGGAAACTGGTCGTGATGCATTTAGTTTGTTACCTGTATAACATCGGTTTTGGTACCGTAATAGTACTTTATTTAGCCACATTCAATTATAAACGAATAGACATTACCAAAGCTGCAAGCTTTAATTATCAAGGTACAGGAGCCACACAATGGTTACTCATGTTTCCGTATGCGCTAACACCCATGTTGATGTATTTACCCTTTAGCTTATTAGATCTTCCCTATTGGGGATTATTTACGATAGGCGCCTTCGGAGTATTGATGCTTTTGATGAGGGGTTTCTGGGTTAACCTGATTACTGCAAAATTTGAAAAACAACGTTATAAAATAGCCGAAGGCTTTAGAGAATAATTATGATACTAGAGGTAAAAAAATTAAAGAAAGTTTATGGCGATAAAACAGTTGTAAACATTGAACATGTACAAATTAGAGCTGGCGAAACCATTGGTTTAGTCGGCAATAACGGTGCTGGTAAAACGACATTCTTCCGAATGATTTTAGATTTAATTCGCCCAACGGAAGGTGAAGTGTTATCGAAAGATAAAAACGTGGCGGACGGTGATGATTGGAAAAATTATACCGCATCATTTTTAGATGAGGGTTTTTTAATAGATTATTTAACCCCTGAAGAATATTTCACCTTTATTGGAAGCTTAAATAACTTAAGTGTAGCAGATGTTGGAGCCTATTTAACCCAATACGCAGATTTTTTTAATGGAGAAATTTTGAATAGTGGCAAGTATATCCGCGATTTTAGTAAAGGAAACCAAAATAAAGTAGGTATAGCAGCTGCATTGATGCAGAAACCTGAACTGCTGATATTGGATGAACCTTTCGCTAACCTCGATCCTACAACTCAAATTAGGTTGAAACAGCTTTTGAAAACTTACCCGGGCAACATGACTACCTTTATTTCTAGTCATGATTTAAACCATGTTACAGATGTGTGTAGTCGGATTATTTTGGTAGAAAAAGGTAAAGTGATCAAAGATTTTAAAACAGATGAAAACACCCTAAAAGAATTGGAGAGTTACTTCTCCGCTTAGATTTTGTACTAAGAATGATACAGATAAGAAGGGCTATGATTAAACATAGCTCTTTTTTTATACATGATAATATTTTAACAGGTGCTAAAACATTAAAATTCAATTAAAATAAGATTGGGTTATTTTTTGGCATCGTGTTTGAATACGAGTTGTAGAATTATAAATCTAGATTATTATGAGTATTTCAAAAGTAAAAATAGCAACATTAAGTATAGGGTTAGCAGTGGGTTCGATGGCATTCCAAAGTTGTGATAGTTTAACTAAAACACAAAAAGGTGCTGGTATAGGTGCTGCTGCAGGTGGTGTAGTAGGTGCGTTAATTGGTAAAAAAGCTGGTAATACAGCTGTTGGTGCATTAATCGGTGGTGCTATTGGTGGTACAGCTGGTGCTTTTATTGGTCGCAGGATGGACAGACAGGCTGCTGAGATTCAAAAAGCAATTCCAAACGCCGAAGTAATTCGCGAAGGTGAAGGTATTATTGTAAAGTTTGACAGCGGTATTTTATTTGATTTTGATAAAACAGCCTTGAAAGATGCAGCAAAAACAAATGTTCAAAGTTTAGCAGCTTCTTTAAATCAATATCCTGATACTGATATTAAAGTAATTGGCCATACTGATAGTCGTGGTACAGAACAATATAACATGGGATTATCAGAAAGAAGAGCAGCAGCGGTTAAAGCTTATGCAGTTTCTCAGGGTGTTCCTGCTTCGAGATTAGTAACCATTGGTAAAGGTTTTGCAGAACCAATTGCAGATAATGAAACTGATGCTGGTCGTGCAGCTAACCGTCGTGTTGAAATTGTAATCGTTGCAAATGATGCATTGAAAAACACAGCAAAATCTCAAGGATAATATTTGCATATTCCCTCTACCTATGAGGTCATTATATATCCAACCCCGATGCTAAAACATCGGGGTTTTTTGTTATCATTCGTTACGAATAAATATCATCAAAATAACCAATCACCAATGATTTCATGAGCATTTCTTGCTCTAACATCGTATAAGGTGGAATGGCTTTTATCAACTTCCAATGTGGCCAACCGTCTTGGTCAACGCCTTCCAATTCATAAAAATCCATCTCACTTAAAAGGCGGCAAGTAGCAATATGCATCAATTCTTCTTTTTGACGCTTGCTATATTTCTTTGGACCTTTCCCTAACTCCTGCACGCCTATTAAGAAAAGCATCACTTTTAGATCGGGAAAATCTGAATCAAATTCCTTTGCAATCCGCTCCTGTAAAACTTTCCATTTGGCATTAATCTCCGATGGTTTCATAACTGCAAAGATAGATTTAAAAGAATCAAGCTGAAAGTGAAACTTTGATGATGAAAAGTAAAACTTTAATTCTAACCGCTACAAATACCGCATAAAAACTTATTTTAATTACATTTATAACCTATGAAAACAGATTCTAATAAAATAATTTCTGCAGGTTTATTGGCCTATGGCATGTCGGGCAAGGTATTTCATGCGCCATTTTTAAATGCTCACCACGGATTTAATTTAAAAGCGATTGTAGAGCGAAGCAAAAAAAATGCAATAGACGATTATCCAAATATTATAAGCTACAACAGTGTTGAGGAGTTATTGAACGATGAAGAGATTGAACTGGTTGTTGTAAACACACCAAATAACCTTCATTATAAACATGCTAAAGCAGCACTTCTAAAAGGAAAGCACATTTTAGTGGAAAAGCCATTTACAGCTACATCTGCACAAGCTAAAGAGTTATTTCAATTGGCAGATGAAGTTGGTAAACAAATCATTTTTTATCAAAACCGCCGATGGGATAGCGATTTCACCTCGGTAAAAAAGGTATTAGCGAGTGGCAAACTTGGCAAATTAAACGAAATGCATCTTCGTTACGATCGCTATAGAAATGTGATTGGGCCAAAAGCCTTTAAAGAACAGGCGGTAGAAGCAAGCGGCTTAATTTACGATCTCGGCCCCCATCTTTTAGATCAGGTGGTTAGCTTATTTGGAAAGCCGATTAGCTACCATAAAATATTAGGTAAAAATAGATTGGGCACAGCAGTTGATGATTATTTCAGCATTCAACTTAGCTATCCTAACAGTGTTTTTGTATTTGTTACTTCGAGCATGTTGGTTATAGATCCGCAGGCGGCTTTCGTTTTACATGGCGTAAATGGTAGCTTTATAAAACAACGAGCCGACATCCAGGAAGAGCAGCTTTTGGCTGGAATGAAACTCACCGATAAAGGTTACGGGATCGAATTAGCAGGAAAAGAGGGATTATTAACTACAATTGACGCTGATGGAAACAAAACAGAAGAAACTATTCCGTCAGAATTAGGAAGTTATTTACCTCTTTTTGAAGCCGCATATCTTGCCCTAACAAACCAGGAAGATTATCCTGTTACCAGAGAGGATGTATTAACTCAGCTAGAGATTTTAGAAAGTTAGTATAATAGTCACCACCCGAATATTCACTAAATTATCGCCGATTAATAAGATATGAATTCATTGCCATTTGCCTACCTTATCCCTATATTTTTAATTGCCATTTACCTGATTCTTAAAAAAAAGAAACCTAAAATTGATCCACTCACTGATACGGATAAGAAAATACTAGACGATTATGTAGGTTACTACCATCAACTTGATTCGACAGATAAGCTGAGATTTGAGCAAAAGATAGCCGAATTTTTTGCCGCGGTTAAAATTGAACCGATTGGCCTGGAAATGACCACTTTAGATGAGCTTTTAATTGCATCGAGTGCAGTTATCCCCATTTTTGGTTTTGCAGACTGGCAGTATAAAAACCTAAGTACGGTATTGTTATATCCTGATACGTTTGACAAAGATTTCCAGTTTGAAGGGGGAGAACGGCAAATAATGGGCATGGTTGGCAGTGGTTATATGAATGGTCAAATGATTTTATCTCGGTCGGCACTGCGACAAGGTTTCTCGAAAAGTGCCGGTAAAGAAAATACGGCAATTCATGAGTTTGTGCACCTTTTAGATAAATCAGATGGTGCAACAGATGGTGTACCCGAAAATTTAATTTCGCATGAGTATACCTTGCCGTGGATAAAAATGATGCACGAGGAAATGGCACGAATTGAAGATAATAAATCAGATATTAATCCTTATGCCATTACAAATGAAGCAGAATTTTTCGCCGTGGTATCAGAATATTTTTTCGAAAAGCCTTACTTGTTGAAAGAAAAGCACCCAGATTTATATCAGCAATTGAGCAGAATATTTGCACAACATCCTGCTAACTAATTATCAACCCTCGCATCTAGCAGAAACAAATCAAGTAACCAATGGAGACTTTCAAAATATTTTCTATCCTTTTCTGCCTGACGTTAAGTGCATTCGCACAAAAGACCTACGTACTGAAACAAAATTTTCCGATAGGTAAAAAGTATACCTTTTCAATGGTTTCTGATCAGATCATCAATCAGGAAATTTCAGGGCAAAAAATAAATCTCAATCAAAATATTGGTACCGACTATATTTTCGATATCCACAATGGAGATAATATGAGTAAGGATATTGAGGTGGTATACAGTCGCATATTCATGAAATCATCGGGAATGGGAAATACGATAATGATGGATTCGAATGATCCAGATACGACAAAAGTCAATCCCTTCAGAGGAATTAAAGGCGCATCTTTCAGAATGGAAATTGCGCCCAATGGCAGTATAAAATCACTAACGGGAATCGATGCAATGTTAAACAACATGACTTCGAGAATGTCAAAAGATTCATCGGTGATTCGCAGTTTAAAAATTTCATTGGCCAAACAGTTTAATTCTGAAGGCATGAAACAAACCATGGAATCATCCTTAAAAATTTATCCGGAAAAGCCTGTAAAAATTGGTGAAAGCTGGACGGTTGACACCAAAATGCAAATGACCATGCCTATTGAAACCATCACAAAATACACTTTGAAAGAGGTTAAAAATGAAGTCGCTTATTTAAATATATCTGGCAGTTTAACCTCAAAGGGTGATTTTGAAACGATGGGGAACAAAATGCAAAGTGATTTGACCGGCACTAATAACGGCGATGTGGAACTGGACATGAAAACCGGCTTAATTCTGAAGAGCCATTTACGAATAGAGTTAGCGGGTATAATGTCTGCAATGGGGCAAAAGATCAATTTTGAGCTACAGGGAATCAATAAAATGATAGGTAAAGAAATGCAGAAAAATGCTATATCAACCCCATAATATCTTCGCTAAAAGTTATTCGTGAATCACTTCACAACTATAAACTTCCAGTTAAAGCCACTAAAAATTCAGTAGGTATTTCAATGTGCGGAATATGCCCGCAAGCCTCAAATTCTATCAGTTTTGCCCCAGGAATCTTGGCGGCAGTTTGCTTTCCCAAAAATTTATACTGACCATGCAAAACCTGTTGATCAGGAGTTAAAAGCCCTTTACCTACGATCGTTTTATCTTCCTTGCCAATAAATAAAACGGTTGGCACTTTTAAATTTTGAAACTCATACACTACTGGCTGCTCGTAAATCATAGTGAAAGTCATGGCCGCAACCTTTGCCCAACGCGGATAGTCGGCGCTGAAAGTAACTCCACCGGCAACATTAACCAAATACTCATATTCAGGTTTCCAATAAGTAAAATAAGAACTCTGATAATATTTCCGAACGCTTTCTGCGGTGGTTTTTAGTTCTGTTTGATATTGCTGAGCTGTATTTACATAAGGCACAAAGGTTTTATAATCCTCTAATCCAATTGGATTTTCGAGCAATAATTTTTCGGTTCTATCTGGATAAAGCAATGCAAAACGCGTAGCTAACATGCCCCCCATACTGTGCCCCAATACCACCGTTTTCTGAACGCCAAGAGTATCCAACAATTTTTTATTCCATGTGGCCATTTGATGGAAACTATAATGAATAAACGGTTTTGATGATTTGCCGAACCCAATTTGATCTGGAACTATAACCCGATAGCCAATATCAGTTAAAGCTTTGATTACATTGCCCCAATAGTAACCACCAAAGTTTTTTCCGTGAAATAGCATCGCGGTTTTACCGTTTGCCGTCTTGGTTGGCGCAATGTCCATATACGCCATTTTTACATCCTGACCTTCAGTTGATATAGGAAAAAATTTCACAGCATATGGATACTTTACATTCTCTAATGTGATGGCCAACGTATCAATTTTTTGTGCTTGCGAATACGTGATAGTGGAAAGTGAAAGGGCAAATAAAAGGAGAAACTTCTTCATGTTCATAATTATTTATGGCGATTACCAAAAGGGGATGCGCCTAATTTAATACTTATTTATGCTTTTCACCAACCAAATAAATTAAAAACCATGCCTGTTTTTCGAATCAGGGAGAGGCCGTTAAGTCTGGATGTTTAAGAAATATCACCTCAGAAAAAATGTCGATTGCCTTGAGTGATGATGCAATTTCTCGTATTAATAAGTGCAGAAACTACCTTGACGATAAATTAAAGCAGCATCAAGAGCCAATTTATGGTATTAACACAGGGTTTGGCTATTTACAGAATGTTAAAGTTGAAGAAGAAAACCTTACCAAATTGCAGTACAACTTATTGCTCTCTCACGCTTGTGGCACAGGAAATAAGGTACCTGCTGAGATTGTAAAGTTAATGTTGCTTTTAAAGATTCAATCTCTAAGCTATGGTTATTCGGCCATTGCCTTATCTACTGTACAACGTTTAGTCGATTTTTACAATCATGATATTCTTCCAGTGGTTTACACTCAGGGGTCTTTGGGTGCATCAGGAGATTTAGCTCCATTGGCCCATCTGGCGTTGCCTTTAATTGGCGAAGGCGAAGTTTACCATCAAGGTAAAAAGCTAAAAACGAACGATCTTTATCAAAAACTGAATTGGTTTCCTTTATCGCTGAAACCAAAAGAAGGCCTGGCATTGATTAATGGAACTCAGTTTGTGAGCGCCTATGGTGTTCATATTTTATTGAAAACTGAACGCTTAAGCGATTGGGCAGATACAATTGCAGCGATTTCGATAGATGCGTTTGATTGCCGGATAGAGCCTTTTGATCATTTAAGTCATGAGATTAGACCTCATAAAGGGCAACAGGAAACCGCAAAGAAAATTAAAGATTTGTTAAATGGGAGTGAGTTTATCGCAAGCGAGGGAAAACAAACGCAAGATCCCTACTCTTTTAGCTGTGTACCACAGGTACATGGAGCCACCAAAGATGCAATTGCTTATGTAAAGGCGGTTTTTGAGACGGAGATTAATTTGGTAACCGATAATCCAAATGTTTTTCCAGATGAAGATCGAATTATATCGGCGGGGAATTTCCATGGCCAGCCGTTAGCTCTGAGTTTAGATTTCCTTTGTCCTGACTTCGCCAATGCGTCACCCAAATTGAGTTTTCCAAAAGTCGTCTGAAAATAACAACTCAATTTCCTTTTGCCTTTCAGTAATAATCATTGTTTTATTGATGGTTCTCCCACTTTGAGGCAATTTTATTTTTAGCGTAGTAATGGTTTTAGCGATTTCCAAGACTTTGTCCACACTTATTTTATAGTGATTTTCATTTAATATGCGTTCAAGTTCTTTGTAGACTTTATAAGCAACAAAACAGATGCATACATGGGCTTCTATTCGTTTAGGTGTGAAATGGAACATCGGTCTCATTTCAACCGTCCCTTTGGTAATTCTGAAAGCTCTTTCTACCTGCCATAAACTGCTATACTGATCATATACCTCTGCTGCAGGAAGGTCCGTATTGGTGATGTATCCTTTCAATCCATCCCATTTTGCATCCTCCTCAACATTGCTTTTGTCAATGCTCACCTGCACATCTTTTGATATCACCAGGAACTTGTTATAGCCACGCTTATTTATATTTTCCTTAGAAATGGTGCCTGCCCTAAAAGCTTTTTCCAGTCGACTAATTCCCTTGATCCTATTATAAGCATCTTTTTTTGCACGCTTTTCCGAATAACCCACTATCAATCTACCTTGTCCAACGGGAGTTTCATTAAAATTACCTTCGACCTTTTGTAGTGAAAGTATCCAATCTTTTTGAACCTTATTTGCATTTTTTATCCTGGCACCTATGATATATTTATATCCATGTGCCTTTAGAAAATCTATATTCTTCTTATTTATAAGACCAGAATCAGCGACCAATACAAAATCATCCAGTTTGAAACGCCTTACAAAATCATCTACAATCGGAATCATTGTATGCCCTTCGTATTGCGTTCCATTGAACATCGAATATGATAATGGATAGCCATCCTGACTAACTAACAACCCTAAAACTATCTGTGGTTGACTATGCTTACCATCTTTGGAGAAGCCGGGTTCCCTGAAACCATCCCCGTAATCTGATTCAAAATATAGTGTGGTTACGTCATAGAACATTAAACCGATCTTACCTCCAAGAATCTTTCTGGTATGCTCAACGCTGATTTTTTGAATAGATTCCTGCTGGGCATTATAGAGCTTGTCCATATATCGGTAAATTTTACCGAGCTGAAGATCCTCATCAAAATGTGATTTTAGATATTCAATGGTTGCGGATTTACTCATCGGTTGAGTTAATCTTGAGATAACCAGTTGTCTCAAGATATAATCATCTATAGTATCAAAGCCGATAGATTCATAGACTCTATTTAATATGAGCTGAGCACCATTATGAAGGATATTTTCTATATTTGAGAGGAACAGATTGGTAAGATATGCTTCCTCAGTATCCTGAGTATGCCGCCTAAATAAATCTTCTCCTTTCACCTGATTATCTGCCCAAACCTTAGCTTCATTATAGAAGCGTTCAATCTCCAAATCATCCCTGGATACACCGATGGTCTTAACTTCCTTAAATTTACCCTGGATCTTTACCGCTACAACGATGCTGGTAGTGCCAGAACGATTCTTTTTTTTCGGACAAACATTCATAAATATAGCGCTTAATCGCTTTGCGTCACCCAAATTGGTGATGCATTTTTTGTAAATAACAGCGAATCAATTGTTTATGAATTGACTGAAGAAATAGCGACAAAGTCAGGAGCTAAAAACGAACGATCTTTATCAAAAACTGAATTGGTTTCCTTTATCGCTGAAACCAAAAGAAGGCCTGGCATTGATTAATGGAACTCAGTTTGTGAGCGCCTATGGTGTTCATATTTTATTGAAAACTGAACGCTTAAGCGATTGGGCAGATACAATTGCAGCGATTTCGATAGATGCGTTTGATTGCCGGATAGAGCCTTTTGATCATTTAAGTCATGAGATTAGACCTCATAAAGGGCAACAGGAAACCGCAAAGAAAATTAAAGATTTGTTAAATGGGAGTGAGTTTATCGCAAGCGAGGGAAAACAAACGCAAGATCCCTACTCTTTTAGCTGTGTACCACAGGTACATGGAGCCACCAAAGATGCAATTGCTTATGTAAAGGCGGTTTTTGAGACGGAGATTAATTTGGTAACCGATAATCCAAATGTTTTTCCAGATGAAGATCGAATTATATCGGCGGGGAATTTCCATGGCCAGCCGTTAGCTCTGAGTTTAGATTTCCTTTGTATTGCCCTAGCCGAATTGGGTTCCATTTCTGAAAGAAGGGTTTTTCCAACTTATTTCAGGTCAACGGAATTTGCCTCACATTTTAATTGAAGATGCTGGATTGAACTCCGGTTTAATGATTGCCCAGTATACCGCAGCATCCATTGCAAGCGAAAACAAACAACTTTGTACACCTTCTTCTGTAGATAGTATTGTGAGCAGCAATGGCCAGGAAGACCATGTAAGCATGGGCGCAAATGGTGCTACAAAATGTTATCGGGTGGCAAAAAACCTCGAAAATATTTTGGCTATTGAATTGCTTAGAACCGCCCAGGCGTTGGATTTACGTAAGCCATTAAAATCATCAAAGGCGATAGAAAATATGGTTTCAGCGTACAGGAAAGTGGTTAGCTTTACTAATGCCGACCGGATTCTAGCTGATGATATCAAGAATACAGTTCAATTTTGAATGAGAATTAGATTTCGGTTGGTGATGACACCAATGCTATTAACTTAAGCTATTTATATGTCTGATGCGTTCTGTTTTTTCTTTATTTAAATGTTATTCTAGGAAAGCTTCTGTCCGGTTTTATAGGTATTTTAGATGATGCTATTAGCTTAATAAGAGATTGAATTATATCTTCCGGGTGTTCTGTATTTAGTATTTGAATAATTGCTTTTCTGACAAACCTATAAGCATTTTGCCAATTGTATTTATATTTTAGTTTTCGTTTCTTGTTCTTATCGATTTTCTGCTGTGCCTGGATACCAAATAATGCAACCAGATTCATCATGAATACATGGGCTTCAAACTCCTGGAATATTCCATCGGGTTTCCGAGTACCAAACTGTTCTAATTTCATCTTTGGTTTTAATTTCTTAAAACCTTCTTCTACTGGCCATCTCTGCCCATAAAGAGCTTTCATATTCACTGTGCATACATCATTCATGTCTAATAAAGAGGATACGAGAATTTCGATCTCCCCAGTATTTAACTCGATTTTGGTAACCCTGACCGTAATTGTTTTAGTATCTAACCCATGCTTTAAGCAGGATTCCATTTCTTTTGGACTGGGGTGCCACTCTGTTATAAAATCATTTTCGCACTCCTGAACTATCCGTTTTGCAAAACAGGACTGCGCACTGCTTATACGAATACAGAAATCCTGTTTGAGTGTGCAAAGTTTTTTGAAAATATGAAAATATCCGAATCCCCGGTCTAAAATAACTACGGATTTACGGGATGGTAGTTCTTCAAGGCATGCATTAAAAAGTGTTTTCTCTACGTTCTCCATCTTTGATATCCTTTTGGAAAGAATTGCGCCACTAAAAACATCATAAAACATAAAAATCTGTGCCAGGCAACTCTTTATACTTTCACCTTTTTGTGAATATATTCCAAAAAAATCTTTTATCTGTCGGGAAGGTGGTAGCCCAACTGTAGAGCCATCACCGGCAATCAATTGATATCCCCTCCAAAGTTGTGATGGATGATATTTGTGATGATCTGCCAGTATCTCGTTGAGATCCTTGAAAAAAGAAAGGGATATTTTATATCGAGCCTTAGAAAAGGCTGCTCCTGTAACCACTTTTGATGATATACTGGGCAAAATTGTAAAAATGTTGTACTCTACAGATTCTTTAAAAAGATTCAATATTGTAGAAACCACAACTGGAAAGCTTAAACTTCGCTTGCGCGTAAAAAAGATTGGCTCTTTAAGATATTGAGAAAAATTATTTTTATCCTGAATGAAATCAAATGTTTTTTTTAGGAGCCACTTTATGTTGCTCCCTTTTGTGATTTGAAGAAATTATACTCATCTTATTACTGTTGTTTTGATATTCAAATATAGTCATAAATATTTGAATATCAAATACTTATAACGCTAAGTTAATAGCATTGGTGAGGACACCAACCGATAGACAAAACTGAACATCAACGCATCCAAAATCAGAGGCTTTGTTGGGTTACTTAGCAAGAAAATCTATTAGTTCCTTTTTATTGTACTTGTGGGCATAATCAAGCGCTGTCTTCCCCTCGTTATTTTTCAAGTCCATTTTGGCGCCGGCATTTATTAAGAATTTAGCCGCCTCGAGCTGGCCATATTTGGCAGCATACATCAGCGGAGTTTTATCATCGCAAATTTTATCTACATCTACTTTAACTGAAATTAAATCCTGCAAAATCTTAATTGAACCAGTTCTAATACTTATGGCTAATAAGGAGTACGGCTTATCTTCTAGCAGTAAACACGAATCCAGATTAATTTTATCCTGCATAAGGGCATTTTTAAATGCCATTACATCATCGGTTCTAAATGCATTTTTTAATCCATGTGACAAACTTTGCGCATGCGATAGAATTACAGAAAACATTAGGAAAACAAATATTTTTAGTGGTTTCATTTTAATTTTTCATTAATAGTTTTAGGTTTTTAGCAGAGGCATTTAGCGCAGTCGAATCTGAAAAATCTCCATGCGCTTTGTTAACAAGCATATGGGTTAAAACAACGCTCGATTTACCTTGAGTAGTAATCGAGAGGCTATCAATTTTATACTTATTTCTGTTCGATTTATCACCCTCAATAGCAATATGAGAATCTCCCTTGATCGCAATGGTTAAAACTTTGTATGAGGTTCCGCTAGCCCTAAACTCACTGTTATCTAAATTCAGATTAAGATCATCGACGTAATTATTGCTTTGCGAAAAATTTAGCACATGATTGCCATTTACATTTAGCCTTCCAATTTTTGTGTTGGGATGGAACAACATACTCTGAAGATTATTCACATTCAAATCAAGCTGTTTAGTTTTTGCGTTGATTTCTAACTGCAAAGCTTTGGTTACTGACAGTTGTTTAATTACTGGAGCAAAAATAACCAGGCTTAAAAAATCCATCTTTTTATCTTTTGAAGCTTTGCTTGAAATTTGGAGCACACCGTTTGCATCAACAACAGTTACCAAGTTCTCGCTTTCATTTTCAGAAATCTTTAATCCATTTTGTGGACTTTCCACTAGCGTAATTTTTAAGATTGTGCTTTTCGAAGCAGTTACATTTACCTTTTCGAATGTTTTATCCAGTTTTCGAAGTTTAAAATAAGGAGTAACGGCATCAAACTTATCTAAACTTTCACTATTCTTAATTATTTTATCTTCTGGCAAATAGTTGAACTTCACATTGATCGCAATAACCAAAATGGGTACAATAATGAGCAACAATGCTAGCGCTATTAATAATTTATTACTTGTTTTCATGTTCTAATCGTTAAAATTTTGCTCAACAAATGTTTCATATTTAGCTTTCAATTCATCAAAGCCAATATTTAATAAATAGATGTTCCTGAATACCACCGGTAATTCATCATCTATAAACTGTACTTTACGATAATTTTTAACCTGATCGATTGCACCTCCATCAACAAAAAAACCGATACCTCTTTTATTATTGATTATATTTTTATTTTGAAGCAACTCATAGGTACGCATTACGGTATTTGGGTTTACTTCCATTACTACTGCAAGCTCTCTTACTGAAGGTACTTTTTCTTCGGCTTTCCATTTCCCCAGCAAAATATGTTCACAAACATAATCTGCTATTTGAAGGTATATCGCCTTATTATCTCTAAATTCCATATCTATACCTATTAAAATTAAACCTCTTTCTCTTTTAAACGAACGTAGGTAATCAGCCAAAAAATTAAAGTAAGCATTAACGTAATTAAGCAAAGGCTGAGCAATATATTTTCCTTATCACCACCTATCGTTATCTTAGACTTACCTGTAGTTAAAACATCAGCGGCTTTATAAATGAGGTACAAACCAACTGCCAGGAACAGCATTACTGATACCGCGCTTTTGATATAATGGAAACTCGTAAAATAAGCGGAACCCAATAAAAATATGCTAGTAATCAGAAATGGGAAGCCAAAAAAAGCCATGCAGTATTCCCGATATTTTGCATCGTTAAAAACTTGCGAAAAAATACTATCTACCGCTGCAACCGACGCACCTTTATTATTTAAACTTTTGAATTCGCTCAGGTGTAGATTCAGATATTTTACAAAAGCAATATCGATTAAATAATAAATGAGGATATAACTGGCGAAACTCACTACAGTAGTGTAGAAAACGCCACTCAAAAACTTTTCAAAGGTAGATGCCGGCGTCATTAGTTCTAATATGGCTCTGGATTTTTGACCCAAAATAGAGAAGTAGCTACTCGCTACAATACTGATGAAAAGGAAACCGAGCATTAAATAAATTCCGTATCTAAAACGCATATCCAAATTCCCATCGTAGTCGAAATTATTATATTCGCTGGGCGATGGAATGTAGTAAAGATAAAAACCAACAATAGCGCCAACCACCACTACCAGGCTAATAAGGTAGATTTTTCCAAAATCCAACCATTGTCTTTTGAGCAATAAGCCAAATCGATTAATATTAAATGTATTGTTCATGGCTTAATTAAATAAAGGTTTAAATTTGATCTTTTCGGCGAGAATAGCATTGAATAGCAGCTCGATATCTAATTTGCTATCTTCCTGATGATAATTTGGCATAACGGCATTGTAGCCAGATAACGATTGCTCGGCATAAATTATACTTGCATCTATTTCCTTCACCTTTTTGAAAGTTAGCTTCTCGGTAATTTCGTCTACAGATGCTTTTAAAGCAATATCATTTTCATCTAACATGATTACCGTGTCAATCAGGTTATCTAAATCCCTAACCTGGTGGGTCGAGATAATAATGCAACGATCATCGGTTAAAGCTGAAGCCATAATTTTTCTGAATTGTGCTTTCGATGGGATATCTAATCCATTTGTGGGCTCATCCATAATAACCAGCTTTGCCTGCGTAGCCAAACCGAAAGCTATAATTACTTTCTTTTTCTGTCCATAACTCATATCAATTAGCTTTTGCGAAATGGGAATATCGAATTCTTTAATCAAATTACCGAAGTAAGAATGATTAAAGTTCTTGTAAAACGGCGAATTGGCTTTGATATAAGCATCGATTTTTACGGCGGGGAGATAAAACTCTTCTGGAATGAAACAAATCTGCTCTAAAAGTGCTGGCTGTCTATCTTTAGGATTATAACCCAAAACATTGAGTGTACCACTTTGGGCATAAACCAGACCCGCCAAATTCTTAAGCAGGGTAGATTTGCCTGCCCCGTTTTTACCAAGCAAACCATAAATATGGCCCGCCGTTAGCTGCAAACTTAAATTCTTGAACAACGAATTATGCTTGCTATAACTAAAATTAAGACTATCAATTTGAATCATAACACTGTATTAGTTAAATAATACACTAATGTATGGCTTATTATTTAGATTCCAAATTATTGGGTAGATATTTTTTTTATAACCCCTTTGTAAAAACTAAGTTTAATACTCGTTGCATTAAAACTTCCTTAACATTTGGATTGTATGTTTGTGAGAAAGCATTACAAAATGGATAAAAATTGGGCATACTTACTTAGTCGTTTAGCAATTGGCTTAAGTTTTTTCGGCCACGGGTTGGTTCGGCTACCAAAGCTTACTGGTTTTAGCAATTGGATGGTTGGTCAATTTTCGAAATCATTTTTGCCCGATGCTTTACTGATTCCTTTCAGCTACATTCTACCCATTGCCGAATTTATAGCAGGTGTACTAATTATATTGGGCTTGTTTACCCGACAAGGTTTATTACTTGCAAGCTTAATTTCACTAAGCCTTATTTTCGGCACTACCCTGATCGAAAACTGGGAAGCCTTACCTTCCCAACTAATACATATCGCATTTTTGGTGGTGTTACTGGCATATTTACCATACAATACTTACGCAATAGATAAAATCATAAAAAAATAATTATGGAATACAGAAAAATAGGAAATTCAGACTTAGAACTTTCTGCCATTACATTTGGTGCCTGGGCAGCTGGTGGATGGATGTGGGGAAGTACTGATAGAAATGATGCGATTAGAGCAATAAATGCGGGGTACGATTTGGGGGTAACCTCAATAGATACCGCACCCATTTACGGACAGGGTGAAAGTGAAGAGATTGTAGGCGAAGCAGTGAAAGAAATCTCCAGAGATAAAATTCAGCTGGTTACCAAGTTTGGCATGCGCTGGGACCTGGAAAAAGGCAAGTTAGCCATGCAATCAAAAAATAACGATGGCAAGAACATCGATATTTATAAGTATGCCGGAAAAGAAAGTGTAATTTATGAGTGTGAACAATCTTTGAAAAGGCTGGGAACCGATTACATCGATTTATACCAAATCCATTGGGCAGATGAAACTACTCCAATCAGCGAAACTTTTGAAGCCGTTAGCAGATTAATTGAACAGGGGAAAGTGCGTTATGCTGGTGTTTGTAATTACAATGTGGAACAACTGAAAGAGGCAGATCAAACGCTGGAAATTATTTCCAACCAAATTCCTTTTAGTATGGTAAACCGTGGCGTTGAAGTAGAAACGATTCCTTATTGTATAGAAAATAACAAATCTATTTTGGCTTATAGCCCGATGGAAAGAGGTTTGCTCACAGGCAAAATGACTTCTGATTATAAATTTGAAGAAGGTGATCATCGCAAGGGAAACAAATTCTTCACTCCAGAAAGTATTCAAAAAACAAATGCATTTTTGGCAAAAATTAAGCCTTTGGCTGATGAAAAAAATGCAACCTTGTCTCAACTGGTTTTACGTTGGACAATCGAAAGACCTGGGATTACGATTGCCTTGGCTGGTGCTAGAAATGAGAAACAATCTGTTCAAAATGCAGAGGCTATCAATGTAAAATTGAGTACTGAAGAAATTCAATTCATCAATAACGAACTGCAAAACGCAGGTTTTTAAATACAAAGCCTGCACAAAAAAATGGAATTAAAATGATTTCATTTGTCTGCGGTAAAATCTAAATAATCATGTCAAAATTATTCTCTGCTTTCACTTTAAAGGATGTAACCTTAAAAAATAGAATTGTAATATCGCCAATGTGCCAATACTCTGCCGTGGATGGCTTTGCCAACGATTGGCATTTGGTACATTTAGGGAGCCGTGCTGTTGGTGGTGCTGGTTTAATTATCCAGGAAGCAACTGCTGTGCTTCCAGAGGGTAGAATTACCCATGCCGATTTAGGTATCTGGAAAGATGAACATCTTGAAAGACTGAAGCAGATTGTTTCATTTATCCATGCAAACGGAGCAATTGCCGGTATCCAGCTGGCACATGCAGGCAGAAAAGCAAGTTGCGAGTTGCCTTGGAATGGCGGAGAACAAATTGCCGAAGGTGAAAACAGTTGGACACCTGTCGGACCGTCTCCACTTCCATTCAAAAATGGACAAGTTATACCTCATGAATTGAGCATTTCTGAAATTCAGAATATCGTTTTTGCTTTTAGAGCTGCTGCAAAACGGGCTTTAGAAGCCGGGTATAAAGTATTGGAAATCCATGCGGCACACGGCTATCTGTTACATCAATTTTTTAGTCCGTTGAGCAACAACCGCACCGACGTTTATGGCGGCAGTTTCGAAAACCGCATTCGCCTGGTGATCGACGTAGTAGAAGCTGTGCAATCAGTATGGCCAGAAAACCTACCAATTTTTGTGCGTATTTCTGCAACAGACTGGACCGAAAATGGTTGGAATGAGCATGACTCGCTTCAATTGTCGGCAGTTTTAAAAGATAGAGGAGTTGATTTAATTGATACTTCATCTGGAGGGAACGTACCTGATGCTTTTATACCTGCAGGGCCAAATTATCAGGTTCCTTTTGCTGATAAAATCAGAAATGAAATTGGGATTTATACAGGTGCAGTCGGCATTATTGTCGACCCTCAACAGGCAGAAGATATTCTTCAGGAAGATAGAGCTGATTTGATTTTCATTGCCCGCGAATCACTTCGTGATGCTTATTTCCCAACCCATGCGGCACAGGTTTTAGGTGATGATACGGAATGGCCAAATCAATATGTAAGGGCTAAAAGAGAAACGGTTAAGAAGTAGTAACAAAGCCGTCCTTTCGGGCGGCAACCGAGAAATCTTTTGATTATAAAAAAAGGCACATCTCTCTACTCCTTTGAGCAAAGGTTGAAATCGGAAAAAAATAGCCGCAGCTTAACAAATAATCTGTGGGTCTGCGGCTATTTTAATCACAATGAACTTAAAATTATTTCGCTAAACTAAAAGGTAAATATAGTCCAAAGGTGATATTTCTACCTACATTATAAATTCCGAAGTTTGGATTTTGGTAATCTAAGCGCCCGGGTTTGTATCTGCTTAATGCATCATAATATTTCTGGTTTAGAATATTACTGGCCGACACAGATAATTTAACTGGTTGTTTCCCTAAATTGAAGGTAGCACCTAAACCGGCATTTAGCAACGTGTATCCACTGGTTGGCGTTTCGAAGACATCATCAACACGAGTTTGCTTGAAGGCCGAATTAATTCCTACCGATAAATAAGCATCATTGGTACCTTTTATCTTAGGCTCGAAACGCAATTCATTACGTAACGTTCCGGCAGGAATAAATGCCAATGGCTTACTTAATGAAGTATTCTGGGCATGCACATAACCAAAAGTATTTTCGAAATGAATAAAAGGAACCGGATGAATGGTTAAAGTTGCTTCTGCACCATAAAGGTTTGCATTCACCTGGCCATAGCGGTACACCGGATAATCATCACCTTCAGCATTGATGATCTCGCCATTATTCGATGCATAAATAAAATTATGAACATAGTTATTATAAACGCTGGCACTTGCACTCACAATTTTCCCTTCATATTCCAAAGCCGCATCCACCTGGTAACTGCGTTCCGGACTTAAAGCTGAGTTACCAATTTCATACCTGAAAGTTCCCTCATGCACTCCATTCGAGGCCAACTCTGCAGGGTTTGGAGCACGAAATGCAGAACCAGCATTTGCTTTAAAATTCCATTCCTCGTTAAATTGATGGGTGAAGCCTAAAGCACCACTTACATTAGAAAACTTGTTTTGGAATGGGGCAAAAATTTCTTCGCCATCCTTAAACAACTGCTTACCATTATTTTTACGAAAATCGTAACGGGCACCAATGCTAAAAGTGTTGTTGTCCCAATTCTTCTTGGCAAATGCGAAAACACCTATTCCGTAGGTATTGTAATCTGGAATTAAAAACTCATCATCAGCTTTATTCAAGCTCTTGCCAGCATCTGCACTTAGGCCAAAAACTGGTTGCCATCCGTTTGTTTCATGTAAATAATATTTTAAATCGCCGGTAAACGTTTTTAAATCGAAAAACAATGCTGGCTCCGGACCATCTTCCAACTCTCTGCGTTGATTTTGTTGATAACCAAAATCAGCCTTCAGATTGCCGTTTCCAAGAATAAAGTTATTGTTTAAAGCAATTTTAAAGTGACGAATATCCTGCCGGGGATAATCCAATTCGCGGTTTTTGAAATCGGAATTGATGAAAGCTTCGCCGTCTTCTGTAACAAAGTTTCCGTTATCATCTAGCGAAGGCTCATAAAAGCCAATGTTATTGCGGAAACTCGAAACGTTTAAGTGCGTATATCCCCAGCTTTTGTTTAATCCAATCATCCCGCTTAAATCCGTTTCATTAAAGCCAGAATTTGGAAAATATCCGGTAGGAGTTTTAAATGAATAGGCATTTTTGTACGTTCCCCGGGCCCTCCAAACGAAACCGTTTTCATTACCATTAAGCATTAATGAATTAGCTGTTAAACCGTTGTTGGTAGAATAATTGGTAATTAATTCGCCATTAATTTGTCCTTCTGGAGCTGTACTTGGCTCTAAAATATTAATCACGCCGCCTAATGCATCAGACCCATACATGAGCGAAGCCGCACCACGTAGGATCTCAATTCTGTCGGATTTAAACTGATCAATTTCAATACCGTGCTCATCTCCCCATTGTTGTCCTTGCTGCTTTATTCCATCATCTAAAGTTACAATACGGTTATAACCCAAACCACGAATCAAAGGTTTCGAAATCGACGGCCCAGTAGTGATTTGTGAAACTCCAGGCACTCTTGTTAATGCATCAATGAGGTTGGTAGATGGTGCCAAAAGCTGGTCTTTTCCCACCACTGCCGATGAGGCACTATTACGTTTGCTTGTGCTGCTGATGATGCTACCTGTAATTACAATTTCTTTTGTTTCAATCGCAGTAGGTTGCAGAGCGAATTCTAAAATTGGTGCATTGGCAAAATTTACAATTTTTGTTGCTGTTTTGTAACCAATGTAATGTACCTCCACTAAATAACTCCCCTTGTTAGGCAGATTGTTAAGCATAAACTCACCATCATTGTTGGTGATAGCAGTAACTTTTAAATCGGGAATGTAAATGGTTGCGCCGGGTAAAGTTTGGTTGTTACTGGCATCAATAACTTTACCTTTAATATCTTTTAAAGCAAGTGCAAAAGCTGTATTGCTCAACAAAGTATATAGAATTACTAAGCCTATAAGCTGTAATCTTTTCATATTTTTTTTATAATAAAACGGAATGAGTCAAAAAGGCTGAATCAGCACTAATACAGCGCATAATTTGCTTTATTTGACGAAAAAACAATTGATTAATCCATTTGATGGATTCAAAATTTTGGAAAGATTATGCCAAAGGAGGCCCACGCAAATCGGTACTGAGCAGCGCTACATAGGAGTTTGTCAAAATTGGCTGAGTAGAACTCAACAATTTTGCTGAAAGAAATATTCTGTAAATGTGGTGTGTTTGAACGTAATCCTTTTCAAAGCTGGCATTACAAATCAAACAAGTATCGCCATGAGATTGAACATGGCTAACATGGTGACAATTAATTTCCTTTTTGGGAATAGGTATTTCCTGATGGTGGTGTAAAACACTCCAAGGGGTTAGGGCAATAGCAAAAACCATCAGCATAAATGCCGATAAATACTCTCTAACGCTTTGCCTATGCTTTTTCAATTTCCCAAAAGTAGCAAATGTTGTTCAATTCTATATCTTTGGAAAGTAACATTACTTTTATCTATGAGCCAGAAAATAACCGATGGTTTAAACTTAAGCCAGAAACAAACTCCAAACGGAACCGAATTAAGTTGTAAGGATGGATTAAGGAAGCAGCATTACGTATGCTTTTAAATAATCTTGATCCTGATGTTGCAGAGCGGCCAGAATATTAATTGTTTACGGCGGAAGAGGAAAAGCAGCAAGAAATAAGGAATCGCTTAGCGTGATTATAAAAGCATTGCGTGATATGGAAAATGATGAGACATTGCTAATCTAATCTGGAAAACCGGTTGCCATTTTACCCACTCATGCCGATGCACATCGTGTTTTAATTTCTAATTCTCAACTCGTACCCAAATGGGCAACACAAAAGCATCTTGATGAACTGGAAGATAAAAATTTGATGATGTACGGCCAAATGACGGCAGGTTCGGGGATTTACATTGCTCGCAAGGCATTGTGCAAGGCACTTATGAAACCTATTCTGACTTGGCAAAAAACACTTTGGCAACAGCTTGAAGGGGAAATTAAATGTTACCGCTGGCTTAGGTGGCATGGGTGGCGCCCAACCCTTGGCCATTACCATGAATGAAGGTGTTTGTTTAGCAGCCGAAGTTGAAGAATGGCGTATTAAAAAGCGTTTAGAAACACGTTACACTGATAAAATAAGTTACAATATTGATGAAGCAATTGATAAAGCATTAGTTTATAAAAAAGAAAACAAAGCGATTTCCATCGGCGTGGTTTGTAATGCGGTGGAATTATTACAGCGATTAATCGATAGAGATATTGTTCCGGATACTTTAACTGATCAAACATCCGCTCACGATCCTCTAACTGGTTATTTCCCGGAAGAATTAACCATTGCCGAAGCCGCAGATTTAAGGAAAAATGATCCCAATGAATATGTAAAACAATCTTATGCTACCATGGCGAAGCATGTTAACAGATGCTGAAATTACAAAAACGTGGTGCGATTACTTTCGATTACGGCAATAATTTACGCGGTAGAGCATTGGAAGTTGGCGTAGAAAATGCTTTCGTTTTTCCAGGCTTTGTTCCTGCCTACATCCTTCCACTTTTCTGCGAAGGTAAAAGTCCATTTAGGTGGGCTGCTTTAAGTGGTGATCTGCAAGATATTTACGAAACCGGTCAATTGATATATAATTATTCCCAGAAAATGAAAGTTTACATCGCTGGATTAAAATGGCGCAAGAGCGGATTGCTTTTCAAGGACCAGTTCTAAATGCATTGATTAATACTGCTGGTGGCGCAAGCTAGGTTTCACTGCATCATGGGGGTGGTGTTGGCATTTGCTATTGTATTCATGCAGGTATGGTTATTGTAGCCGATGGAACAACTGAAGCCGAGGCGAGATTAAAAAAAGTGTTACATAACGATCCTTCAATGGGCGTTATTCGCCACGCCGATGCTGGTTACGATATTGCAAAAGATACCGTCAGAAAATTTAGATTGGGATTAAAGAAATAAATCCTGCGAAGAATAAAAAGTTAAATAAAAATGAAATTTATCAAGAAAAATATCGTCAACGGACTTTTCATTGCATTGCTTTTAGTAATTGTTTTTGTGCCCGATGCGAAAGCTTTGCTGATTAGAGGATTAATGGGAATCGGACTCTATTCTCCCTCTATTACTGAATCTCCAAAAGCGGCAATGGATTTGAGTGGAATTAAGTTCCAAGATGCAAAAGGAAATGCTATTGATTTGGGCCAATTAAAGGGTAAAGTTATTTTCTTGAATTTTTGGGCAACCTGGTGCCCACCTTGCAGAGCAGAAATGCCTTCTATAAACAAACTATACCAACAGTTTAAAGATGATAAAAATGTAGTTTTTATTTTTGCAGATGCTGATGGTGATTTGGAAAAATCGGTAAAGTTTATGACGAACAGAAAATATGAAATGCCAGTATTTAAGGTAAAAAGCACAATTCCTGACCAGATTTTCTCTGGCGCTCTACCTACAACTGTAATTTTCGATAAGCAGGGAAGATTATCATTCAGACATGAGGGAATCGCCAATTACGCCGATAAAAAGATTGTCGATTTTTTAAACAAACTAAAAGTTAGTGATTAGCTTTTAGTTTATAAAGTTTGAAACTGTAAGTCTTGAGATCGATTCCATAACTCCCAATAATTTCATCGGGCAACATTTCATAATCATCTTTTATCTTGTGCAGGATGATATTATCTCGCTTTCTCCTTTTAACTGTCTTATCATTCATGTCTGGAAGAAACACTAGACTCTTAGTGTTTTCTCCTTGAATTTTATTTGGAAGATATTTTACTGCCTTTTCTGTTTTGATGTCAGTTTTAATAATCTCACTACCCAATATGTAGCCATTAGCCAATGATAATTTTATTTCAAAACTTTTGGTTTTGCCATAGTAATATTCAAACTCGAATGCTTTTTGAGCAAAAGTGCTTAAGCTCGCTATTAACAAAATGATGATTACTGCAGCTTTCATATTTAATAATTTATAATTTAAGTTATACAATTTGCATGGTTTTCATAGTTGCACCTAAGTTAAATAAACCAATTGACGCGACAGCCTCCGGTTTTTCAATCGGAGCTATAGCAGAAAGCTCTATAGGAGTACCTTTAGTATAGGGCTGACTTCACCTAGAGATTTCAGCGTTCACTTTTCAAAAGATATATACATTTCACCGCACATCACTAATTATTTAATACTTTTGCCGCCATGATTTCATTTTTCGAGGCAAACCTAAAACAACTTTCTATCCACCATACCGGCAATAAATTGGTAGAAGAATATTATAGACTATCTGATGCGCCATTAAAAATTGATGATGAGATTTTGAGCAATTTGTTAATGCAATATTTCTTAAAGCCTTTCGAAAAGGTAAATGAAGTCTACCGTTTTTACCATCCGAATGATAACCTAAACCTAAATGAGGTTTATCATTTTGCACACGAAATTTTTGAAAACAATGCCCTTTTTCATGAGGATTCGCAGCAATTGGCCAAGTATCTATTTGATGTAGCCAACCATCCGAAAATAAAATCGGGGGAATTGTACGTGGCATACTTTGAAAAAGTACAAATTGAAGGTGAACAAATGGATGTGCTTGGAATTTTCAAATCGGAAACTAAAGACACTTATTTAAAAGTTTTTCCAAAAGATGACGGCTTTAATATGAGCTATGAGCAGGACGCCATTAGCATTAATAAACTGGATAAAGGCTGTTTGATTTTTAATACCGATAAAAGTGAAGGCTACAAAGTAGTGGTGTTGGATCAGGCAAAAAGCATCAACGAATCTGCTGTTTATTGGAAAGATGAATTTTTGAAGTTGAAGATCAGAAATGATAGTTATAACCAAACAAACAATGTTTTAGGCGTTTACAAAAACTTTGTGACTCAGAAACTGGATGATGATTATGAAATCAGCAAAGCAGATAAAATTGATCTCTTAAATCGGTCGATGAAGTATTTCAAGGAGAAGGAAACTTTTGATATTGAAGAATTCGGGAACGAAGTAATAGGCAATGCTGAAGGAATAGAATCGTTTAAAAACTACAAGAAAAACTACGAAGACGAATATGAAAGTCCGATTGCCGATAATTTTGAAATTGCAGAATCGGCAGTAAAAAAGCAGGCTCGTGCTTACAAAAGTGTTTTAAAATTGGATAAGAATTTCCATATCTACATTCATGGCAACAAGGATATGATTGAGAAAGGTTACGATGATGATAAATCGATGAATTTTTATAAGGTTTATTTCAGAGAAGAAGAATAAGTTTTTTAGTCTGAAGTCGGCAGTCCTTAATCATGAGTCGTCTTTCTAAAACATCAACTCTAGACTCTGGACTCAAGACTCTCGACTGAGGACTCTGAACTATATCCGCTGTTGTGCCTTCAACGCCAAATAGCGATTAATTACATTTACGGTTAGCTTTTGAGGCGGAGTTAGGATAGATAGAATTCCATGTTTACCTAATTCTTTAACCATCAATTTCTTCTCATAAATAAACTTCTCTGCGATGGTTTTATGGTAAATTCCTTCCACATCTTTTGCTGGCTCGGTACTTAGTGACTTTAGCTCTGTATTTTCAAAAAATACAACCACTAACAAATGATATTTCGAAATTCTTTTAAGGTAAGGCAATTGGCGTTGTAAAGCAGAAAGGCTTTCAAAATTGGTAAAAAACACCAATAAACCACGCTGTTTGATCACAGCACGTACGCTACTATACAAGGCTTCTAAATTGCTTTCTAAATACCGGGTTTTTTCCTTGTAGAGCGCATTCATAATGTTGCCCAGTTGCGCAGATTTCCGATCGGCCGGAACAATAGACCCAATCTGCTCTGAAATAGTAATCAAACCTGCCTTATCTTCTTTAAGCATGGCCACTTTCGAGAGGGCAACTGTTGCATTAATGGCATAATCAAGCAAACTCAATCCTTCAAAAGGCATACGCATTACCCGCGATTTATCGATAACGCAATATATATTTTGTGACCTTTCATCAGTGTAGGTATTTACCATTAAGCCACCTTTTCTGGCTGTTGCTTTCCAATTTATGGTTCTTATATCATCACCACCCACATAGTTTTTTATCTGATCAAATTCGCTGCTATTTCCGATTTTTCGGATTCTTTTGATGCCTATCTCTGTTAAATGGCGAGAAACGGCCATCAGTTCATACTGACCAAGATTAATAAACGAAGGATAAACGGGCAGCACCTTTGCTCCGTCAAAATTATATCGTCGACTAACCAAACCCAATGGAGAGCTGATGTAAGTCCTGATAAAACCAAACTCATATTCGCCACGCTTTGTTGGCCGTAAGTTATAATGTATAGATTTTATTTCTGCAGAATTTAGATTGAGCTTAAAATCTTTATCGCGAAGCTGAAATTGAAAGGGCACTTCATCAATCACTCTGGCATTTACACTAAATCCATAACGATTTTTAATTTCAATTTGAACCGGATTTTCGTCACCATTGCTTAGGCGTTTGGAAGTAAATCTCTGCGCTTCAATCCCATGCTGAATTCTATAAAGAATAAAAACATCAACGAAAAATAATATAAGTACTACTCCAGTAACAATTTCTGGGATATCGCCAAGCCAAGCGAAGAAAAATTTCAGCAAAAAGAGCACTACGCACAAACCTAAAGCCGCAAACAAGCGATCATTAAGGAATAGATTGATATAATATTGCTGAAAGAATTTTTTCAATTGTTATGAATTTGTAAACGATTAATTTATTGGCTCTAAACGCTAAACTCCGGACTAAATGCTACCTCGGTACTTCTATTTTTTTAATAATTTGATTCACGATATCGCTCGTAGTTAAGCCTTCCATTTCCTTTTCCGGAGATAACAAAATGCGATGCGCCAATACAGGAACGGCAACGGTAATGATATCTTCAGGAGTAACAAAATCGCGGTTATTAATAGCAGCAAGAGCCTTTGCGCTATGTACAATAGCTAATGATGCCCTTGGTGAGGCACCTAAATAAAGTGACGGATTGTTCCGCGTTTCATTTACAATCTTGGCAATGAATTCCAAAAGCTTTGGCTCTACAAAGAGGCTTCTAATTACTCCTCTCGCAGCCTGTATTTGCTGAACCGATAAAACAGCCTTCACGTCGCTAGCCAGCGTTTTATTTACCAAAGAATGTTGTGCCATTAAAATTGCGGTCTCTTCTTCCAACGAAGGATATTTCACTTCTATTTTGAACAAAAACCGATCAAGTTGAGCCTCTGGCAAACGATAGGTTCCTTCTTGGTCAATGGGGTTTTGCGTAGCCAACACCATAAAAGGTTCGTCCATAATGTAAGTTTGCCCATCAATGGTTACCTGGCGCTCTTCCATTACTTCAAATAAGGCAGATTGTGTTTTGGCTGGAGCACGGTTAATTTCATCAACTAAAATAATATTGCCAAAAATAGGCCCTTTTCTAAACTCAAAATCACCTGTTTTGGTATTAAAAATCGGAGTTCCTAAAACATCAGAAGGCATTAAATCTGGCGTAAACTGAACTCTTGAAAAATGGGCATCGATTGATTTTGCTAATAATTTAGCACTTAATGTTTTCGCTACACCCGGAACCCCTTCTATCAATATGTGACCATCGGCAAATAAGCCCACAATTAAAAAATCGATAACCTGCTTTTGTCCGACGATAATATTTCCAAGCACATTTCTAATTTGCGCTACCGCTTCGGTTAAAGTGCTTAAATCTGTACGTTGGTTAAATTGTTCCTGCTCCATGGCTTTGGGTATTTTGATGAAAAAATTCTATGCTTTGATTTAAACTGATCAGTTCCTGATCACTTAAAGTGCTCATTTGGGGTATTTGTATAAAATATCGGGTAAGTGTTTTTGCCGATGGCTCGTTGATGCCTGTTTTTTCCATTAAGAGTGTGGCAAAATTTGACCCAATCTCATTGGTTTTAATGAAATACCTGGTTCGCAAGTATTCCATAAAGTAATTAATTTTCTTTTTGGCAATATCAAGGTTATTTCGTTCGTGGTAATATACACTGCCTACAACATGCGTATATTCAACAGAGGCATTTTTTAGAGGATCGGCAATAGGAATAATACGTTGACGTCGCTTAATTTCATAAAGTACAAAAACAAACAAACTAAAAATAGTGAGATAGTAAGCCCATTTAAGTTCTGGATGTTTAAAAAACACCCTCAAAACGTCCGTTGTTTCATTCTTTTGCGCCGAAAAGTAATCATCAAAAACAACCTGATCACTTGCCTGGATATAACTTAAAGTTTTCGCAGCATATTCTGCACCGTATTTATCCAACATGTTAAAGTTGGTATAAAAACCAGGCTCTGAAATTAGGAAAAGCGCACCTTTGCCATAATTATATTTAACAAAATTGGGTTGCTGGTTATTATTTATACCCAATACGATACTTTTTTTGAAATCGACCTTACTAAAATACTGCGTTCCAATACCTCTTTCGAAACCATAGTTGGCATCGGTTTTTAAATTGGGATTGGTAAAATTAAGCGAAGGCCGATCTGCCGACATCGTAGTGGAAGTTTCGATTTTCAATTCTTTTTCAAGCTTTCCAAAATCGTAACTGGCGATAAATACCTTATTTCCCGCTTGCATAAACTTCTTCATCTGATCGAAATCAGTTTTAGATACATCGATTTTCTGAGCGATCAAAAAGTAGCTGGCGTTATTAAAGTTTTGATTTTTTAAGGTATTGTAAACCGGCCTTTTCGATTCTTGAATTTTTGCCTTTGGAATAATATCCTTAATTCGATCTCTAATGATGAAAGTACCATAAGGAATTTTATCTGTAGCTAAATAGGTTGGTGCCCAGTTTGTGGGTGTGGGTTTATTATATTGGGCGACCAGATACAGCACAATCAATACAATGCCAATACCGAAATAAATTTTATAACTTCTCATTTAATTTTGCCGTTGAACTGGTTAAATGATTGGTTTATAGGCTCAAATTTATTTTCATCGATAGGGAAATCGCCATACCAGATATAATCAAACTGAAGGGTAAGCCTCCTAAAATCTTCCTTTAACTCGGGCTTACTAATTTCCATCAGGTAATTGTAATTCGTTTTATCGGGTTGCCATTGAATAATTTCGGCATCGCTTAGTTTTTTTAAGGCTTTTAAATAAAGTAAGCGTACGGCTAATCGATACTTTCTTTCGCCTATTAATCTTTGTAATTCCTGATCAAAATCAATCTCATGGATGTTTTCGGTAATCACATCGTAAGGTAAAATAGTTTCTTTCGATTTTTTACTGAAAATATTTTCGGTACCAATCGCTTTTATAAGAACATATATTACTACAGCCACACCTAAACCAATAAAGAAATATCGCGATAGCGGATTTGTTGCAGCACCTGAAAATAATCGGCCAATCATATTCCAAAACCACATCCAGAATCTATCCCATAAGGAAAGTTGCCTCACTTGAAGTTCATCGTACTGAAACTCTTTTTGATCTTTGTAATTGCTAATTGCCTCTTTATCAAATTTTGCAGGCGTAATTTTGCTGCTATCCAATTGCATCACAGGTTTTGCCTGCTTCGGCTTTACAACAATTTGTGCATCACAATTTACAGCGAACAAAAACAGTAAAAACAAAAGAAGATATTTCATAAAAGACTTCGGCATTTTAGTATTCTTCTGGTCGCGTATCGATTGTTTTGTTTGTGCTGCCAAAGTTTGTAATGCGCTCCATTAACCCTGTGTTTTCTTTCTGCTCTAACAAACTAAAGTACGATAGTGAAATAGTAATAATAGGAATAATGGTAAATACCTGGCAAAGCGACTGCAAAATGGTTGTGATCATACTCAAAGTCAAAGACATTTGAGGGTTTTTACTGGTAAACATGCCTATCATATTGAACAATGTAGTGGGTAAAACCACCATGCTCATACATGCGTAAACGATTATCCAAACGATGATTAATGTTCCAAAAGTTACCCAAAAGTTATCCTTAATCATTGTAAAACTTCTGCTAAAAGAATAGCCAAAAGTTCCATTTTCAATCACCATAATGGGAAACATCATGGCTACAAAAGGAAACAAGTAAAAACCTGGTATTAGGCAGAAAATAAATCCAATAAACACCATCAGTATCAATACGATAGAACTGCCAAAGATTCGGAAAAAATAATATTTAAAGTAGCCCCAAACTTCTTCCATGGTAGGAATTTGATTGCCTTTTTGAACATATAGGGCGATGTAGGATAAGACGGCCACGGTCATACTCGCATAAGTTGCCAATGAAAAAAGCAGCGACAGGAAATATTCTAAACCGTAGATATTGCCAAAAGAAAAGCCTCCTGAGCTTTTGTCACTACCGACTGTATTAATCATGTTTACCATTTTATATTGATAAACCAGCATTGATGACATGCTTGCCAAAACGAACAATCCACAAAAGGTGAAATAAGTTTTTAATAGTGGCTTAAAATTTTGGCGCATAAATGTGAATGTATCATTTATCACCTGCCCAAAATCTCTCCGTTTTTTGAATTCAATTTTCGCTATCATTACAAACTAAGCTTCTTAATAATTTTTACTGGATATATAAAGACGTACCAAATGATAAATATGGCAGACATTGTTAAAATGAATACACTTAAATAGATCGGCATTCCGGTGTGGCGAGTAACAAAGCTTTCGAAAAAGGCTGCTACTATAAAGATGGGAACTAAGCCCAAAACTATCTTCAAGCCATCTTTTGCGCCTTTAATTACCGATTCCATTCGGTTATAAGTTTTCGGGAATAGAAAACTGTTGCCCAATACCAGGCCTGCAGCACCGGCTAAAACAATAGCCGAAATTTCTAAAGTGCCATGAATCCAGATCACCAATACAGATTGCAAGCCCAGGCCTTTACTAAAAAAGAAATATTGGAAGGAACCCAACATCACTCCGTTTCTAAATAGCGAAACGATTGAGCCGAAGGAAAATATGATGCCTAAAACAAAGGTATATAAGGCTACATAAATGTTATTAAGCCCAATTTGAGTAAACATTAAAAATTCATTCGATTGCTTGTAAACGCCGAAGGGATCTCCTTTTGCAATGTTTTCATTGGTCATGTTTACATAATCATCACCCATAATCAGGCGCACAAATGTATCGTCGTATTTGGCCGATAAAGCGCCGATAGCGCATGAGACTAAAAAAAATATAAGTGCGTAATAGATTTGCTTACGGTGCTCAAAAAATAAAACCGGAAGTTCTGTTCTCCAGAAATGAATAAAGCGGTTCGATTTTTCTTTTTTGTTTTTATAAACTGCCTGATGCAGCTTAGAAGCTAACCCATTTAAATAGGCTGTAGTTTTGGAGTTTGGATAAAAGGTTTTGGCATAAGCTAAATCGTTGGTGATTTCGATAAACTGATTTGCAACTTCATCAGGGTTTGCCTGCCTCACACTTTCATAATGCTGCCACTTTTCCGAATTTTGTTTAACAAATAAAGCTTCTCTCATGTAAGGCGTAACCAAATAGTGGCTTAAAATAGCTAAATTTTTATGGATATAAAAAACGATTAATAATTAACGGGCAGCATGCTCATGTAATCGTTTAACGGCATGTGGTTAGTTTTGCAGAAAGATTTATCGAGGATATTTAAACTCACAATTCGGGTTACACTGAAATCACGATATTGGCTTCTAACATGGCACCACGCAATCAAATGCCAGCTAAAGGCATAAAAAATCAAACCGATCGGCTCCACTTCCCTTTTGCTTTTCTCGTCTTTTGCATTGGTATATTGTAAAGCAACCATTCGTTTTTCAGAAATAGCTGTTTGAATGAGCGAAAGATATTCATAATTAAATTTCATACGCTCGGGCACCTGAAGCTTGATATGCGCATTCATTGCTTCGAGTTTCTCTTTCTGATTGTATTTTAAAACGGCTTTAACCTTTGTTAACGCTGCAGAATAATGCGTACGGATGGAGTTATCTGCAAAACCATTAACCAGGCTTTCTACCAAAAGCAATGCATTGGCTTCATCCATATTAAAAGATACCGGAGGTAAAAAGTAGCCTTGAACCAGAAAATAACCCTTTGGCTGTTCAAAACCAACCGGAATTCCCTGCTCCTGTAATGCCTTGACATCGCGATAAACCGTACGCACACTAATTCCAAATCGTTCAGAAATCTTATCTGCAGAAATGTATTTCTTCGACTGAAGTAAAGTTAAAATCCCGAAAAGACGATCGATGCGGTTCATTGTTTTTGGCCTCGGATAAAAGTAAAAAAATTGTAGCGGATAAAAGATCGGTCAAACAGATTATTTAAAATCTGTCGTTTACCATCAAACTTCCTTGGTATATTATTTGTATTAATAAGTTATGATGTCTTTTAGCAAAAATTTCCGTTAAAGTAAAAGATAAAGTTCAAATTAATGGCAGCCGTTATACAAAAACGTTTTTTCAGGGCAATTAAAAGCAAAGTAATTATTGGGTTTTTATTCGCCTGCTTTGCACTGCTTTTGGCCTGGGGCATCAGCAAGTTTGCTTTTACGAGAATGCTGAATACCGTTGAAGAAATTTCGGCTCCGAATGATCGACTGAGAATTGTAAATGATCTATCACATAAAATCGCCAGACTTGATCAGCTTCAGCGAGATGAGGCTTTTAACAAGCAGGGTAACTATAATTTCTTAAGAGAATCCAGAAAACTAAGGTCGAGCTTAGACACATTGCGTAAACTTTATGCCAATGATTCGGCCCAGCTGGCCAGGATAAAATCGATCAAAAACTTACTTGCCCAACGCGATAAACAGTTCGTATCCTATCTACAAGTTCGCGAAACGCTGGTAAATACCAAGTCGTTCTCAAACGAAGTAAAAAAATTGAATGACCTTGTAGCCTCACGGGCAATGCAAACTGATAGCGCAGTTTTAACTACCGAAACTACTACTTCTACCACTACCGTTGCACCGCAGGAAGAAGAAAAATCGAGAGGCTTTTTGAGTAAACTTTTCGGGAAAAAGAAATCAGATGTTTATAAAATCATCAATGAAGAATTTAAAGTTCGGCGTGATACCTTAAACGCCAAAGCGGAAGATAGTATTATGAAAAGTATGACGGGTTCGCTTAAAAATATTGAGCAAGAACAACGTCAGAAAAGTCAGAAGTTTTTAAGGCGGGAAGCCGAACTATCAAATGCAAGCAACGCTTTAACCAACCAAATGCTTCAAATTTTAAGGGAGGTTGAAGGCCAGGCAGTGGCTCAAATAGATTTAAACGGAATCCAGGCGAAAGAAGTGGTTAACGACGGGATTACGCAAATCACGGCTATTATTATTGCTTTCTTTTTGCTTACGGTAATATTACTTTATCTCATTTTGACTGACATTACCAAAAGCAATAGGTACCGACGAGCACTTGAACTGGCAAAAGATGAAGCGGAATATCACGGAAAGGCAAAGCAGCGTTTTTTATCAAATATGAGCCACGAAATTAGAACGCCTTTGCAATCGATATTAGGTTATGCCGAACTTATTTCCGAGCAAGATCATCCAAAGAAAAAAGATATCGATGCCATTTATCAATCGTCTATTCACCTACTGCAAATTGTAAACGAAGTTCTTGACTATAACCGCATTATCTCCGGAGAGTTTACTTTTCAAAATCAGGTTTTTAGCGCCAAACAGATTGTAGATGAGGTGACCTCGGTGGTTCGCCCTCTGGCAGAAAAAAAATCACTCCAATTAATTACGGATTTAGATTTAGGCGATGTTGATTTTGTAAAAGGCGATGCTTTCAGACTCAAACAGATCCTCTTTAACCTATTGGGAAATGCTGTAAAGTTTACCCTAAAGGGAGAAATTAGCCTCCTAATATCATGCAAAAAACAACTCGATAATTTGCATTTTCATTTCACGATTAAAGATACCGGAATTGGATTTGAAGAAAAAGACATCTCGCGAATTTTCAATGAGTTCGAACAAATCGAATCGCCAGAACAGTATGTACTGAACCAAACGGGCACAGGTTTAGGATTACCAATTGTAAAATCATTAATCGAAGCTCAGGGAGGTAGAATTCATGTAAAAAGTAAGCCCGGAACAGGCACCACTTTTAATATTTATTTAACTTATCTAGAAACTTCGGAAGGTACAACCCATGTTGATTTAGAAAATTATAAAATTGTGAACCCAGGCACAGTTTGGGTTATCGATGATGATCAACTCATACTGGATCTATGTGGCCTTATTTTTGAAAAAAATGAAATTCCCTTTCAAAGATTTAATCACGTTGCCGATATTTTACAAGAAAATGCTCCCAACGACTTAAAATATGTGCTGGTTGATATGCGTTTGCCCGAGATGACAGGGATTGAGCTTTGCCATATCTTGAAGAAAAAACTGCCTCATACCGTTAAGTTTTATGCCATTACTGCTCAGGTTTTACCCGAAGAACGGGAAATGGTTTTGAGTGAGGGTTTTGATGGTTTGATTATGAAACCTTTCCGCAGCATTGATTTGCTTTCCATTTTTGATAAAATCAAAATTATAGAGGAGAAAGCTGAATTTGATTTTTCCTCCATCGAAAAAATGACTTTTGGAGATCAGCAGATGTTGGAGAAGATATTAACTCGGTTTAAAAAAGACTGTATTGAGGATGCAGAATCACTCAAAAATTATATACATGAAAACGATCAGGATAAAAGCAGGCTAATTGTTCATCGCCTTGCGGGTAGAACAGCGCAAATGGGATCAAAAAACTTAGCGAATGCCTTTAGAACGCTCGAGTTAGAAATCGCCGAAAAAGGATTGTCTTCCGAAATTATAGCCGAGGTTTTTAATCAGTTGAGGAAATTGGATGGATTAATTAAGGCAATGGATGAAATGGAGTTGGTTGGGGAAGGATGACCTCACCCCTTCATCCCCTCTCCTCGAAGAGAGGGGCGGGCATCAAAAAATAGTAAAGAAGTAAATTCTTAAATCTGGGTTTAACTCACGATCCGGAAAAGCATGGCCAAGTAGCAAAAACTACTTATCAAATCTCCATTTTAAAAGAACAATGGAAAGGTAAATTTTAAAAACCCGGGTTCAAAACACCCTACGAACTTTCTCTCTCTTCAAGGAGAGGGACCGCACAGAAAAACAAAAACCTCTGCCTTTAATAGGGTGAGGTCTTCTACTCAATCCCGTACCTTTCCATTTTAGCATAAAGCGTTTTTCTATCGATATTCAGCATTTTTGCTGCCTTACTTTTATTATGTTTTGCCTTGATCAAAGTTTCGGAGATAAGCATTTTTTCATTCTGCTCATTTACTGCTTTCAAATCTGATGAGCTGCCCGGTAGGGTTTGTTGATTAACCGCCAGCATCATTTCATCTGGCAAAGCAGTAACCTGGGCAACATCGCCGGGCGTTAATAAAACCATGCGCTTAATTACATTGCTCAACTGACGCAAGTTTCCTGGCCAATCGTAATTCAGCAATAAAGATTTTGCTTCTGTAGAAACGTTTTTCACATTTCTATCCAAATCTCTATTTGATAAACTTATAAAATGATTGATGAATAGCTCCAAATCACCAGCTCGATCTCTTAAAGCAGGTAGTTGAATCTTAAACTCATTTAATCGATGATACAAATCCTCTCTAAATTCGCCTCCGGAAATGCTGTTTAATAAATCATCGTTTGTAGCAGTAATTATGCGAACGTCAACTGCAATTTGTTTAGTACTGCCTAAGGGTTGAATAACACGTTCTTGCAAAGCTCGAAGTAACTTAATCTGGACTTCGTAGCTCAAATTTCCAACCTCATCTAAAAATAAAGTGCCCCCATTGGCAGCTTCAAACTGACCCTTTTTGTCGTTTAAGGCACCAGTAAAGGCTCCTTTCACATGGCCAAATAATTCGCTTGCCGCTAAATCTTTTGACAAAGCACCGCAATCAATAGCCACAAAAGGTTTGTCGGCTCTCTTGCTTTGTTGATGCAATGTTCGGGCAGCAAATTCTTTACCTGTTCCGCTTTCACCTTGAATAATTACCGACATATCAGTCGGTGCAACCAAAGCAATGTGCTCATATAACCGATCAGCCATTGCGCTTTTGCCTCTTATAAAATCAGAATCCGTTGACTCAATTTTAGTCTCTTTTAAATCCTTTTTGGTTAAAGAATTTTTGATAACCATTAAAAGTTCATCGGGGTTAACCGGCTTTGTGATGTAATCGAAAGCGCCCATCTGCATAGATTTTACAGCGGTTCGCACATCATTAAAACTCGTCATTACCACAATTGGAGTAGATAAGCCTAAATTTCTGGAGTGTGTAATCACTTCAAAACCAATTCCATCGGGCAACCGATAATCAATTAAAAACAAATCAAAGGCTTGATTTTCGATCAGTTTAAAAGATTGTTTAATATGGGTTACGAGTGTAACCTCGTGATTGTTTTTCGTTAAAAAACCTTCAAGTAATTGAGCAAATGTAGTATCATCTTCTAAAATCAGGATTTTCGCCATATACAAAAATAAGAAAAGCCAGACAAAGTCTGGCCATTCTTGTACTAGGTAGATGTAATAATTGGGATTTATTGAACCGGTTTACCATCTTTGTCAATTTTCACAGAACCTGTTTCTGCTTCTTTTTTAACATTGATTAGGTAATATTCTTTTGCGCCTTCTTTAACCGACCAAGCTTCTGTTGCGGTCCAACCTTTGTAAGCATCAGACTTTAATGCTGTAGTAACTGGCTCTGGAAGTTCTTCCAATTTAACTGGAGTTTTTACTGCGCTATCTTGAACTGCAACAATTGCAGCATTTTTGATTGTATTTACTTCACTTGCTTGTACTGCTGAGAATCCTGCAAATGCTAAGAACGCAGCTGATAATATTAACTTTTTCATGGTTTTTTAATTTTAATGTATTGAACTTGCAAAAGCAATTTCGTGGTTCTGGTTTAAATATGCGCAACACAGAGGCTGCGCTTTTTGTTGATTATGCCTTATTTAATGCAAATATTATTGAACTGGTTTACCGTCTTTATCAATTTTTACAGAACCAGTTTCTGCTTCTTTTTTAACATTAATTAAATAGTACTCTTTTGCACCTTCTTTAACCGACCATGCTTCAGTTGCTGTCCAACCTTTATACGCATCAGATTTTAGAGCGGTTGTTACTGGCTCAGGTAACTCTTCCAATTTTACTGGAGTTTTAACTGCGCTATCTTGTACTGCAACAATTGCAGTGTTTTTGATTGAGTTTACTTCACTTGCTTGTACTGCTGAGAACCCTGCGAACGCTAAGAATGTAGCTGATAAAATGAACTTTTTCATAGTATATGATTTTTAAAATTTAATATGTGTAACAATACTTGCTATTGTTTCATAATAATGCCAAAGCTGGCACAGATATATAAATCACTTATTTTCAGAATATTAGATGTGTGCCATAAAATAAATGTTGTGGAGTTTCTCCACACATTGGGGGTAATGACTACAAATTCGGTGTAAATATCAAGAGGAACTATATAATTGATGTAGATATTTGATTTGGAAAGCAAGGGCAGAAGCTATTTTTTAAAGTTCGCCCAGCTAATGCTTCAAGCACCGAAAAAATCTTGTGCGAACCTGCAAGCACAGATAATGTAATCATAAATACAGATGCTTAAATCGGTGGCTTCCCGCGTATATCGGGTTTATTTTACTACCGTTTGTGCATAATAAAGAAAAACCACCCCCAGCCCCTCCTTGAAAATAAGGAGGGGAGCGCTGTTCAATAGTTCAACAACTAGTTGAGAGATACCGACACCAAGATGTGCTGTTTAATAGCTTATGAAATAATGGAAACATACCGCCACTAAGATTTTTGAAGAAACTAAATAATCACTGTCCAGCTCCCCTCCTAATTTAGGAGGGGCAAGGGGTGGTTAATCTATAAGCAACATTTTTTTCCAGAAAATTTTTTATCAAAAGAATATTTTTTCTATACTTGCACCCCGATAAAAAGCCTCCTTAGCTCAGCTGGTAGAGCAACTGACTTGTAATCAGTAGGTCATTGGTTCGATTCCGATAGGAGGCTCTTTTTATTTTCAAATTGTAGGTTACGATATGATACTTTGTCAAAATCCTAACTTTTCACCACAGCATTTTTCCTCATCACTACATCACAAATAATCAATTCGTAGCGCAAAAATCTTAAATTCGCTGCATGCTAAAATACATTTCAGCCGATTGGATTTTCCCTGTAAGCACTCCCCCAATAAAAAACGGAGTAGTTGCAGTTAATTATGATGGCGAAATAACGGGAATCTTCACAGCAGCAGCCGTCGAAAATCTTAATGTAGAGATTGAAAAACATAGGGGCGCAATTGTTCCAGGGTTCATCAACACCCATTGCCATTTAGAACTTTCGCACATGTTGGGTCTAATTCCAGAGCATACCAGCTTGGTAGAGTTTGTGCAGTGCATTATTAAAAGCAGGCAAGCAAAGCCCGAACTAATGAGCACGGCGATGGAAAACGCCGATAAACAAATGCTTGAAAGTGGAATTGTTGCCGTTGGCGATATCTCGAACCAAATTTCCTCTAAAGAAATAAAACAAAACAGCAAAATTTATTACCACACATTTGTGGAGGCTATGGGCTTTAATCCAGATAGGGCAAACGCCATCATGGATTATACGACAGCAATAAAAAACGAATTTTTGCCTTTACCTGCGTCTGTTGTTCCGCATGCACCATATTCCGTTTCACCAGAACTCTTTGCTTTAATTAATGCTACCGCAGAAAAAGAGAATGCATTAATCAGCATTCACAACCAAGAAACTGTAAATGAAAATTCGTTTTTTCAAGATAAAACAGGTGGCTTTCTGTCACTCTATAAATTTTTAGGTCTAGATATTCAATTTTTCAAAGCAACCGGAAAAACTTCTTTGCAAAGTTGGCTGCCGTACATTAAAAAGCAAAAAACACTTCTCGTACACAATACCGTTTCAAACAAAGCAGATATTGAATTTGCGAAACAAAATCACCCAGATTTATATTGGTGCCTTTGTCCGCAGGCTAATTTATACATCGAAAATTCATTGCCTGATGTTGAACTACTCATCTCAGAAAATGTAAAAATCACTTTAGGTACCGATAGTTTGGCAAGCAACCATCAGTTGAATATTTTAGCGGAGATGAAAACCTTGCAACAGCATAAAAATATTGCCTTTGATAAACTGCTTCTTTGGGCAACACTCAATGGAGCCGAATTTCTAAATTTAAACAAACACTTGGGAAGCATCGAGGTTGGTAAAAAGCCAGGTCTTAATCTGATTCAGTTGTCAAATAATTTTATAATTGAAAGTGATCAAGTAATTAAACTCGTTTAACTAATGAACCCAATCTGCAAACTTTTCAATGTAAAATATCCCATTATCCAAGCCGGAATGGTTTGGTGTAGTGGCTGGAAACTGGCAGCTGCAGTTTCAAATGCTGGCGGTTTAGGTATTATCGGCGCTGGCTCCATGTATCCTGAAATACTACGGGAGCATATCCGAAACTGCAAACTAGCAACAGACAAACCTTTCGCTGTTAACATTCCTTTATTATACCCAAATATTCAGCAAATTATTGATATTGTAATAGAAGAAGAGGTGAAAATCATTTTTTCATCAGCTGGTAATCCTTTCGCGTGGACAAGCATTCTAAAAGAAAACGGAATTACCGTTGTACATGTTATTTCAAATACAAAATTTGCCTTGAAAGCCCAGGAGGCTGGCGTAGATGCTATTGTGGCAGAGGGATTCGAAGCCGGCGGACATAACGGTCGCGAGGAAACCACTACCATGTGTTTAGTGCCCATGATTAAGGCTGCCGTAACTATTCCTGTAATTGCTGCCGGTGGCATTGCAAGCGGAAAATCGATGTTGGCTGCTTTCGCACTTGGCTCCGATGCCGTTCAAATCGGTTCTGCTTTTGCCCTTGCAGAAGAGTCATCTGCCCATCCATCATTTAAACAAAGAATAATCTCTGCAGCAGAGGGCGATACCAGACTGGCAATGAAAAAACTTGTTCCGGTAAGGTTATTAAAAAATGAATTTGCTGAAGCCGTTTCACAGGCAGAGGCTGAGGGTGCAGATAGAAATTTTTTGGTAGAGTTGCTAGGAAAAGCCAGAGCCAAACTTGGGATGTTTGAGGGCGATATGGAAAAAGGAGAGCTCGAAATCGGACAAATATCAGCGATGCTCAATGAAATCAAACCCGCCAAACAGATTTTGGAGGAGATTTGGGAGGAATTTCTAGTTGGATTAAAGCAATTAAATGATTTGCATAATCAAATAAAGCATTAAAAAGCTTTGTTAACTTTGCAGCTCGAACACTTACATCAAATGAAACACATCAATATAAAGGTAACTGGAAAAGTGCAAGGCGTATTTTTTAGGGCAAGCACCAAAGCAGTCGCCGACCAAATGGGAATAAAGGGTTTTGTTAAGAATGAGAAAGACGGCTCGGTTTATATTGAGGCAGAAGCGGAGCAATTTATCCTCGAACCTTTTGTAGATTGGTGTAAGGAAGGTCCTGATAAATCTCTTGTGGATGATGTTCAAGTAAGTGAAGGAGAACTTAAAAATTTTAAGAACTTCGAAGTGGTTAAAAAGAATTTGCTTTGGTAAGGAGATTGACGATTTCGGATTGACGAATTACGATTTCAAACCGAAATCACCTAAATTTACGCATAGTTATTAATCGATTTTTCTTTTAGAAAACCAACAGTTTCAATCTAAAATGTAAAATCAAAAATCTGAAAGCGATTGTCAGTATATAAAAAGTTTCTTGGACAAACCATGGTTTATGGTATTAGTACCATTCTCTCTCGTTTGTTTAATTTCATTTTAACGCCAATTTACACTACCGTTTTTGCTCCTGGCGTGTATGGTGTTTTTACCAAAATGTTCAGTTATGTGTCCATCATTAATCCAATCCTGGCTTTTGGAATGGAAACTACCTTTTTTAGGTATTTGAACAAACATGAGGACAAAAAAGAAGAGGTTTATAACAATAGCTTTATCGTCATCGCCTTCCTATCTACGCTGTTTTTAATCACAGCACTTGTTTTCTCTGATTTTTTGGCCAAGTATACGCTAAATGGAAATATCTCAGGCTTTGCAGATCAAAAATCATATATACACTTATTTGCATGGATCCTATTTGTTGATGCTATAAGTGTAATTCCTTTCGCAAAACTAAGGGCTGATGGAAAGCCATTTAGATATAGCGTGATTAAATTTACTAATATTGGTACTTTTATCGGTCTTAACTTGGTATTTATTTTTGTTATTCCGTTTTTGATAAAAAATGGAATACTCGATGAATGGCTGAACAGCTGGTATAAAGGAAGATGGGTAGGTTATGTTTTTGTGGCCAATCTAATTGCGAGCCTTGTAACGTTGCTTATGCTCTTACCACAATTCGCAGCCCTTCGGTTAAAATTTAACAAACAACTTTTCTACAATATGTTTGGCTATAGCTGGCCGGTTTTGGTGGCTAATTTATCTTTCATCATTAATGAAAATCTCGATAAGATTTTACTTGGCAAATATTTGCCCAACAACATTGCTAATCATGATGTAGGTATCTATGGTGCAGTATGTAAACTAGCTGTTTTCATTAGCATCTTTAATACTGCTTTCAGGTTGGGTGCAGAACCGTTTTTCTTTAGTCACGCTAAAAATGAAAATGCCAAACAAACGTATGCTACCATTTTATATTATTTTGTATTGGCGTTATCAATCTTGTTCCTGGGGCTTACGGCTAATATCGAGATCATAAAACACTTCATCAATTCAAGGTATTGGTCTGGTTTAGATGCGGTTCCTGTTTTGTTATTTGGTTATGTATGTTTAGGCATATACATGAACTTATCGGTTTGGTACAGGCTATCCGATCAAACTCGCTATGGTTTATATATATCATTAGTAGGAGCTGTTTTCACCATTGTGATGAATATCATTCTCATTCCGAAATATAGCTATATGGGATCTGCATGGGTATCTATGTTCGCCTATTTTATTATCATGGTTATTTCATACTGGCTGGGCCAAAAACATTACCCCATCCCGTATAAATTAAAGTCGATGGCAATCTATATACTGGTCTCCATTGTATCAGTGGGCTTATCGTTTTGGGTATTCAATCGTAACATCTATATTGGTAACACCATCCTATTGCTATTTCTTCTTGGAATATTCTATTTTGAAAAGGACAATGTAAAAAAGCTTTTAAGAAAGACAGCTTAAGTTATTACATCAAGAATGATATAATAGTGGTGTAGTTTTATCCTATAAATATGAACATAAAAATTATCAATAAATCCGAACATCCGTTGCCGCAATACGAAACAGCTCATGCTGCCGGAATGGATTTGAGAGCATCTATTGCCGAAGATATTATACTGAAACCTTTACAACGCCAGCTTATTTCGACAGGTTTGTATATTGAATTGCCAGTTGGTTACGAAGCACAGATTCGTCCAAGAAGTGGCTTGGCATATAAACATGGAATCAGCATTGTCAATTCACCTGGAACAATTGATGCCGACTATCGTGGAGAGCTAAAAGTTTTATTGGTTAATTTATCAGATACTGAATTCAAAATCGTTAATGGAGATAGAATAGCACAAATGGTTATTGCCAAGCATGAAACAATCGATTGGCAGGCAGTTAATGAATTAGGCGAAACCTTGAGAGGCGAAGGTGGTTACGGCCATACTGGCAAAGGCTAATGATAGAATTAGAGGATGATCGATTGAGTGAATCAGGAGTTTAGTTGAACATTCACTCATTCAAAATTCATTCACTCAAAATTCAATTTTATGAATAAAACATATCTTTTTCTTGCGGCGATCATTTTAAACTTAAATGCTTTTGGGCAGATGCCTGTTGTATCTAATGCGGCAAGAGATAGCAATGCTGTAAAGCAATTGTTTTTTGCCGGTTTACGAGAAAAAATGTCGGATAATTATTCGCTCGCTGTCACTAATTTCAACAAGCTTGTTGGTTTAGATGCGAACAACCATGCTGCCTATTTTGAATTGGCCAATGCCAATATTCGTTTGGATAAATTAGCCGAGGCAGAACAGAATATTAAACAAGCCATCAAGTTGAATGGCAATAACCCATGGTATTACCGCACCTTGGGCGAGGTTTATAAACGCAGCAACAAAATGCCCGAACTGGTTGAGGTGTTTTCACAATTGATTCGCCTCGAGCCGGAAAACGATGCCTATTATTTTGATAAAGCAAATGCACTCTATTTATCCAATAAAATAGAGGATGCTAAGAAAGTTTACGATCAAATTGAAACAAAATTTGGAGAATCAAGAGATCTGATCACTGCCAGAAGAAGAGTACAATCAAACGGAAATACTTCAGAAAGTGATATTGTTAAACTGTTGGAAGGTAATCAAGCAGATGTGAAAAACTACCTCTATGCTGCGGGCCTCTTACTGCAAAAAGGCAATGATCCGGAAGCATTGAAAGTTTTATTGAAAGCACATCAATTATCTCCTGAAAATTTCGAAGTTAACTTAGCCCTTGCTGATATTTATCGCAAGCAAAAGAATGACGAAGCTGCTTTTGCATCTCTAAAACTGGCCTTCGGCAGTTCAGATATGCCTTTAACAGAAAAAGTAAAAATTGTATCGGCACTTTTTCAAAAAATAAATGAGCCGATCGTAACGAAAAGCCTGACAGATTTAACCAAAATTGTTGCTGAACAAAACCCAAAAGATGCCAAAGCATTAGCATTATATGGCGATGTACTGTATCAACAAAATAAGTTAAGAGAAGCACTGGTTCAATACCAGGAAGCGTTAAAGCTGAATGAACAAATTTATGCTGTTTGGGAACAGGTGATCAACATTCAATCCTTAATTGGGCACTATGCTGAAGCAGTAAAAGTGGGTGATGAAGCATTAACCATTTATCCAAACCAGGCCAGTTTATATTACTACATCGCTTATGCCTTGTATAAAACAGGAAAGTTCGAAGCTGCTTTGAACAATCTTAAAACAGCATTACAGCTTGACACAGATAACAAGAGTTTACAAGCACAATCTTATGCGCTTCAGGGTGATATCCACATCAGCCAAAACAACTTTAATCAGGCAAAAATAGCTTTTGAAAAAGCGATTGCTACAGAGCCTGATAATTACCTCATCATGAATAATTATGCCTATTATCTGGCATTAAAAAATGATGATTTATCAAAAGCGGCGCAGTATGTAGAAACTGCCGCTAATGCAATGCCAACAAATTCATCGGTTGCAGATACCTATGCCTTTATCTTATTTAAGCAGCAAAAGTATGATCTGGCAAAAACCTGGATCGAAAAAGCCCTGCAAAACAATACAGATAAGAATAGTGTTTACTTGGAGCATTACGGAGATATCTTGTTTATGAAGGGCGAAAAAGATGCGGCTTTAGTACAATGGCAAAAGGCAAAAGATGCCGGAAATGCAAGTGAAGTTCTAATCAAAAAAATTAATGAAAAGAAATATTTTAAATAGCGCACTTATAATAAGTACAATTTGTTTTGCAACGGCTTGTAAGCCTAAAAAAGAAATTATTACAGCACCCACAAAGCCAGCAGAAACTCCTGCTGACAACACCAAAGCGGAAGCTTTATCGGCCATCAGCGATAAACAGCTGAAATTTAATACACTTTCATTAAAAGCAAAGGCAACATTAAACATCTCTGGCGATGCAAATGATGTAACCATGAACTTTAAAATGAAAGACAAGGAAACTATTTGGGTAAGCATTACTGCTTTAGGTGGATTAGCAGAAGTTGCAAGGGCCTTAATTACGCCAGATAGCATCAAAATTATGAACAGGCTAAAGAGTGAGTATATTAAAAAGCCTTTCAGCTATATTTACACTTTTACCAACAAACAAGTTAATTTCAATACTCTCCAAAGCATTTTAACAGGAAATGCCATGGGCGAATTTTTGACGCCGCAATCGGATGTTAAACAAGAAAATGGCGTTTGGGTAGTTTCAGGCAGGAAACAAGAACTTGATTATCGGTTGCTTTTTAATACCCTTTTGAAGGTTTCTGAAACGAATTTAAATGATTCGAAAAATGGGCAGGCACTAAAAGTTAATTATACCGACTACCAAAAGTTGAACGAATCTCTTTTCCCAAGTGCACTTCAAATCAATACCTTATCGGGTGCGAAAAAAATCAACATCGATTTACAATATGTGAAAATTGATGGCAATGTTCCAGTTGATTTTCCGTTTAGTGTTCCAAAGAGGTACACAGTTATTAAATAGGATTTGGAGTGATCCAAAATTCCATGAAGAATAAGTGAAGATCGTTAAATGCGCCATTTTAATGGTTTAAGTATCTCAATTTTAATGTATTTTCCTATAAAATTTTTATACTTTTGGCTCAATGAAGCTACACAAACTCGTATTTATTCTGTTATTAAGCGGTTTTGCATTTTCTGCGCTTGCTCAAACTGAAAGTCAATTAAGAAGGAAGAAAGAAGCTATACAGCGTGAAATTGAACAGCTCCAAAAAAATCTAAACAAAACTGCAAGCGGTAAAAAGCTTACGTTGCAGCAGATAAATGGTATTAATGCGCAAATTCGGTTGCGTCAGGAGAAAATAGGAACAATTAACTCTGAAATTAAAAATCTGGATAATCAAATCTCTCAGAACACAAATACCGTACATACTTTACAAGGTCAATTAGGCGATCTTAAAAAAGAGTATGCAGGCATGATTCGTTTTGCGCAAAGGAACAGAAATTCTTACGATAAGATGATGTTCATTTTTGCAGCCAAAGATTTCAATCAAGCTTACAAACGCATTAAATATTTACAACAATTCAGTCAATACCGTAAAAAACAAGCTGGATATATCGAAAATACGCAACAAGATCTTAATGGAAAGATCAAAGTTTTGGATAAAACTTTAAGAGCAAAAAGTGAGCTCCTAAAAGAACAGGAAAGAGAGAGAGAACGTTTAGGTAAAGATAAAAGCCAACAATCTGCCGTACTTGGAAAATTAAGCAAGCAAGAAAGACAGTTTAAACAGGATATTGCTTCACGACAAAAACAGCAAAGACAAATAGACGCCGCGATTAGAGCTGCCATTCAAAGGGCGATTGAAGCTGCGAGGAGAAAAGCTGCGGAAGAGGCAAGAATAGCAGCTGCAAAACGTGCCGCAGAAGAAAAAGCAGCTGCAGATAAAGCAAGGGCGGAGAATAGGCCTGCACCGACAACGACAAAAGCACCTGTAGTAAAAGAAAAAACAACCAGTGAAGCATTAAATGCCACACCAGAAGCAGCACGTTTATCTGCTGGATTTGAGGGAAATAGAGGAAGATTACCTTGGCCAGTTGCTACAGGTACCATTACCGAGCGTTTCGGTTTACATAAGGTAGATCAGGCATCCTATACCAACGATGGGATTGATATTACTACTGCCGATGGTGCTGCAGTTAGGGCAGTTTTCGCGGGCAAAGTTTTACTGGTTCAGTACATTCAAGGTCGAGGCGTTGTTATTATCATGCACGGTGAATATATTACTGTTTACCAAAACTTGAGAAATGTATCTGTTAGCACCGGAAATAATGTTGACACTAAGCAGACGATTGGAATGGTGGCCAATACCGGTGATGACGCAATTTTGAAATTCCAGGTTAGACGAGGCAACAGTGTATTAAATCCAGAGGCCTGGATTAGTAAGTAAAGAAGACAGTTATAAATTGTATATATTTGTATAAAATAGATTAGTGATGTATCAAGGCACGTTATTAGAGTTTTTAAACATGGGTGGATCAGAGATCATACTCATTTTAGTGGTGGTTCTTTTGTTATTTGGAGGTAAAAAATTACCCGAACTGGCAAGAGGATTGGGGAAAGGAATCAGAGAGTTTAAAGATGCATCTGATGGTGTTAAGCGTGAAATCCATAGAAATATAAATGCCATGGACCTGGATAAAGAGGAAGCGGAAGAAACCGTTGCCAACAATAATAACCAACGCCATCACCCAACAGATGAAACTCCTGAAGAGGAAAAGGCAGGTCCGAATTTGACCAAAAATCATCCTTCAGTTAATCCCATTGATGAAACAGTAACTGACAATCAAAAAGCTTAAACAAAAAAGTTATGTTAAATACAACAATAGCAGCAATGCTTGGAACCCCAGAAATTATCATTATCGCGGTAGTGGTTTTGTTATTGTTTGGTGGTAAAAAAATTCCTGAACTGATGAGAGGATTAGGTAAAGGTGTTAAAGAATTTAAAGATGGTAAGGATGGCGTTGATGGAGAACAAGTAGATCCATCTAACCGTGATAAAACTATTTAATTGAAAAAAGTTAAGTTTTGAAGAAATACAGCTCTCTTAAAGAGATCCAAACGCTCATTTCGCAGAAGCAATTAACTTTAACCGATTTATTGGCTTATTATTTTAAGCAAATTAATGAAAATGAACACCTCAATGCATTCAACGAGGTGTTTTTTTATTCGGCAGAAGTTCAGGCAAAAGCGGTACAACAGAAGATAGAAAATGGAACAGCAGGGAAACTTGCTGGAATGGTAATTGGAATAAAAGATAACATTTGTTATAAAGACCACATCGTTACTGCATCGTCAAAAATGCTCGATGGTTTCGTATCTCCCTATTCGGCCACTGTTGTGCAAAGATTATTACAGGAAGACGCCGTAATTATAGGGCGTTTAAATTGTGATGAATTTGCCATGGGCGGATCTAATGAGACTTCCTATTTCGGACCCGCGAAAAACGCTGCCAATCCTGAATTGGTTCCAGGAGGTTCATCTGGCGGTTCGGCTGTTGCCGTGCAGGCAGACATGTGTTTAGCTGCATTAGGTACCGATACAGGCGGTTCTATACGTCAGCCCGCAGCCTTTTGTGGCCAAATTGGTTTGAAACCCACTTACGGTAGAATTTCCAGATATGGTGTTATTGCTTATGCATCCTCTTTCGATCAGGTTGGACCAATTACTTCTTCTGTTGAAGATACAGCATTATTATTAGAAGTATTAGCGGGTACCGATGAATACGATTCGACTGTTTCTCCGCTTGAAGTACCCGATTATCCATCTCATTTATCAGCCAGTAAAAAACAAAAAATAGCTGTTTTAAAAGAAACCATTGAGAGCGATGCGCTTGATCCGGAAATTAAAGCGGCAGTATTAAGTTCAATTGAAGATTTAAAGGCGAAAGGCCATACGGTGGAGTACGTTTCATTCGATCTTCTCGATTATCTAGTTCCTGCTTATTATATTTTAACAACGGCAGAAGCTTCTTCCAACCTTTCTCGTTATGATGGCGTTCATTATGGTCACCGCAATACCGAAGCAAAATCATTAACCGAACTTTATAAATTATCTAGAGCTGAAGGTTTTGGCGAAGAAGTTAAGAAACGAATTTTATTAGGGACGTTCGTTTTAAGTGCCGGTTACTATGATGCTTATTATCAAAAAGCGCAGCAAGTCCGTAGGTTAATTAGAGAAAAATTGGATATTCTTTTTGAAGAATACGATTTAATTTTATCGCCAGTTGCCCCAACCGCAGCCTTCGAAATTGGAGACCATGTACAAGATGCGCTGGTGATGTATATGGCCGATATTTTTACAGTTTTGCCTTCGTTAAGTGGCAACCCAGCAATTGCTCTACCTTTAGGCAATAATAAAGCAGGTTTGCCGTTAAGTATTCAATTTATAGCCAAACATTTTGATGAAGCTAAACTTCTGGCTTTCTCTAAGGCATTTTTAACCAATTAAGTTGAAGTCGAATATTCGATTTAGAATTGATCATTGCAATTACAGTTTAGGTGAAAGGCTTGTAATTAAATTTAAGCAATGGTATTGTTAATTTCTGGCGGGCAGTTTAAAATCGCTAGAACAGGCATTGGTTTTTAACTATTATCAATGCTGAATAAACCAATGGCCCATGACTAAAAAATTACTTTTTGCATCTCTTCTTTGTCTTCCAGCATTTATCTTCCCAACATTTGCGCAGCAAATATTAAAATTAGATAGCATCTCTAAGAAGCAAAACAATATCTTCATCAATACAGATACCGTAGCTGTTCCCTCCATATACGAAAACCCATTGTTGATGGGGCAAAACTATATTTACAAGCTTAGGTTGGATTCTATTGTTAAAACCGTACCACTTCCTTATAACGAATATGTACAGCAATACATCGATATTTACGCTAAACGTAAAGACATGTTTGGCAAAATGATGGGACTATCAAACTACTATTTTCCAATCTTTGAGAAGGCTTTAAAGGACTTTGAAATTCCGCAGGAGATAAAATACCTCACCATTGTAGAATCTCAGATGAATCCACATGCCATTTCAAGAGTGGGCGCCACTGGCATTTGGCAATTTATGTTCGGTACCGGAAAAGCATACGGTTTAAAAATGGATAACTTTGTTGATGAGCGAAAAGACCCCATCCAAGCCAGCTATGCTGCAGCACAATATTTTAGAGATGCATACGAAGAACTTGGCGATTGGCTTTTAGCCATTGCGGCTTACAATTGCGGCAAGGGGAATGTAACCCGGGCCATGATTAAAGCAAATTCAAGAGATTTTTGGGAAATCAGACAATTTCTGCCAAAAGAAACCAGAAATTATGTACCAGCATTTATAGCTGCAGTTTACGTGATGAATTACGCGAAGCATCACCAAATTAATGCTCAGGCTTGCAACATGTTTTTAAAAACCGATACCGTTCAAACGAGTCGTTTTGTTTCCTTAAGCAGCTTGGCACAAGCTTTAAATGTTGATGAAACCTCACTTTTTGCCTTAAACCCATCGTACAAAAAGAAAATTGTAAATGGTACGGAAGAGGAGCCCAAGCGCATAATAATGCCTAAGCTTAGGGATATTGATTATGCCAATGTTTATGAGGTATTGTACAATACCGATTTAGATATCAACATGCAAGTGGTACAAGCCGGTACGGATGATGTAAGAGATTTGCGCAAAAAGGCGGTTAAACCTTTTTCATCAAATACGGTGGTATACCACAAAGTTTCCGCAGGTCAGACGCTTACAGCAGTTGCCAATAAATATGGCGTAGAAGTGCAGGACTTAAGAGTATGGAACGGTTTGAAAAGTAAAATTATCGTTCCTGGCCAAAGGCTCAAAGTATTTGCCAAAAATCGTGTTCAGCTTAAAGCACCTGTTTCTTATTCGAGTTACAAGGTGAAAACCGGCGATACCTTATCAGAGATTGCAGAAAAGTTTAATGGAGCAACCGTTCAAAGCATTAGGCGTGATAATAAACTCAGCAAAGCTGGTTTACAGGCTGGTATGGTTTTGAAGATCAGCAAGGGGTAGTTAGATAATAAAAGAAGCATCTCTGTAACATTATCATCGATTCACATATAATTAACTTTCTATTTATTTACGTAATGTTAAAATAACTTTAATTTTTAAAATTATTTTAACATATCATGGATACCAGAAGAGAATTTCTCCGTAACTCTTTACTGCTTTCAGGCGCAACAGGATTAGCATCCGTTATGCCTTCATCAATTCAAAAAGCATTTGCAATGGATCCGGCTCCGGGAACTACCTTTTTAGATGCTGAGCATGTGGTGATCCTGATGCAGGAAAATAGATCTTTCGATCATACATTTGGAAGTTTACAAGGTGTTCGCGGTTTTAATGACCCGAGAGCGGTTACATTACCCAACCAAAAGCCCGTTTGGTTTCAAACTGATGCTGTGGGCAACACTTACGCCCCATTTCGTTTAAATAATTAAAGATACCAAGGTAACCTGGATGGGCTCATTGCCACATTCCAGGGCCAGTCAGGTTGATGCCTATAATGAAGGCAAATACGATAAATGGTTAATTGCTAAAAAGCCAGGCAATAAAAACTACGCACATATGCCGCTCACTTTAGGCCACCATGTACGCGAAGATTTGCCGTTCAATTACGCTTTGGTAGATGCTTTTACCATTTGTGATCAAAACTTCTGCTCGGGCATGACAAGCACTACGCCAAACAGGTCTTTCTTCTGGACGGGAAAAATCACCCATGAGGAGAATGTCATTTTAAAAGCAAACATCAGAAACGATGACTTCGCTTACGGAAAACATGTTTGGAAAACCTTTCCTGAATTATTGGAGGAGAATAAAATTGCCTGGAAGTTTTATCAAAATGAAACGAGTGGCGGCGGCGGTTTTAAAGGTGAAGAACGGGCATGGCTGGCCAATTTCGGCTGTAACCTATTGGAGTTTTTCAAAGCTTATAATGTTAAGTTTAAAGATAAGTATATAGAAAACCTTCAAAAAGTGGTTGATACGCTACCTGCGGAGATTAATAAACTGCAAGAAGAAAGCCCTTCGAGTGATGCGGCAGCAAAAAAAATCCAGAGTGATTGAAAAAACAAAATGAAAGCATTGGATGATGCCACTGCAGATTTACAAAAATGGAATGAAAAGAACTTTGCCAAATTAACAGATGAGCAGAAAAGCCTTTTTTATCGGGCGTTTGTGGTGAACAAGAACGACCCCAATTATAGAAGTATCTCTTCAATTAAATATGACGATAACGGCAAAGAAAGAGAAGTAACTGTTCCAAAAGGAGATGTTTTACATCAGTTCAGAGCTGATGTAAACAGTGGCAAATTACCTACTGTTTCCTGGCTGGCCGGACCACAAAATTTCTCCGATCACCCGAGTGCGCCTTGGTATGGTGCCTGGCTAGTATCGGAAGTGATGGACATCTTAACCAAAAACCCCGAGGTATGGAAGAAAACGATATTCATTGTAACTTATGATGAAAATGATGGCTACTATGACCACGTAGTTCCGTTTTCCATTCCCGATAATAATAAACCAGAAACCGGAAAAGTTTCCAAAGGTATAGATACCGAAGTGGAGCATGTGCGTTTGGCAAATGAGCTGAAACAAGGTGTGCCAGAAAAGGGAGCCAGAGAAGCACCGATTGGTCTGGGCTTTAGAGTGCCGATGCTAATTGCTTCGCCTTGGAGTAGAGGCGGCAAAGTAAATTCGCAGGTTTTTGACCATACCTCTACGCTGCAATTTTTAGAAGAATTCGTTAACCGAAAATACAACAAGAAGATCCGCATTGAAAATATTAGTGAATGGAGAAGAACGATTTTCGGAAACCTGACTTCTGCATTTATACCCTTCGATTCTGCTTCAGAGAAATTACCGTTTTTACAACGCGATGCTTTTGTAGAAACCATATTCAATGCAAAATTTAAGGAAGAACCTAAAATTTCGAAAGCTTTAACAGATGGGGACTTAAAAAATGTAGAATCAAACACGAATTTTGCCAATATAATGTCGCAGCAAGAAAAAGGTATCCGCAAGGCTTATGCTTAACCTTATCAATTGGCCAGTGAGGGTTCACTTCTTGCGGATAAAAAAAGTTTCCAAATTAAAATGTCGGCCAATACAAAGCTATTTGGCAAAACTGCTGTTGGTGCACCGTTTACGGTGTATGCGCCAGCGAAATTCAAAGCTGGTGAGCAGGAACAAATTTGCAGAAATTGGAATTTCGCGGTTAAGGCTGATGATGAACTTACTTACAATTGGCCATTGGAAGCGTTTGAGGATGAAAAATACCACTTGCGTTTAAACGGACCCAATGGATTTTTTCGTGAGTTTATGGGTACAGCGAACGATCCACTTCTAAGCGTTTCGGCAAACCATGAGCTGAATCGCCTTACCAAAGTACCAACAGGAAATATTAAGCTTCTAATAAAAAATGAGAGTTCAAAGGCGATAAGTTGCGAGGTGAAAGACCTTGCTTATAAAAAAGGTACAATTAAGAAAACTATTGCAGCCAATGGTGAAGAAACAATAGCGTGGGATTTAAAATCGAGTTTTGGATGGTACGACTTTGAAATCACAGGCAACACATTTGATTCATTTGCGCAACGATTTGCAGGAAGAATAGAAACTGGAAAAGAAACCTATACCGATCCGCTGATGGGAAGAGTTTAGTCATTTTAAACCTCACGGTTTTTTAAACCTGCGAGGTTGCTACTCGTAAACCAGATTTTATAGCACCATCTGTTGTTTTTAAACCTTATTGCAGCGATATCCTTTTTGTTGCATCAACATTCAAATTCAGCAGAAAAATGAACAAAAAGATTAAGCGAAAAGAAGGACTGACTATTTATTTTTGCTTGTAACGTTGCTTTACAAATTATCTGTTTGTCATTATGTTCCAAATTGTTAGAAAGTTTTAGCCTGATTCGAATTAATTATTTGCTCGGATATTTATTTTCTGCCTAGTAAAAGAATTGTACCTTTGCGGCGTCACTAATAAGTTACGTAATGAGTAAAACCACTAGAAAGCAAGATGCGCTTGATTATCACTCGCAAGGCCGTCCGGGAAAGATACAAGTAGTACCTACAAAACCTACCAATTCGCAGCGAGACTTAACTCTTGCCTATTCTCCAGGCGTTGCAGAGCCATGTTTAAAAATTGCTGAGAATACAGAAGATGTTTATAAATATACCGCAAAAGGAAATCTTGTTGCGGTAATTAGTAATGGCACAGCCGTTTTAGGCTTAGGCGATATCGGTCCGGAAGCTGGGAAACCAGTAATGGAAGGCAAAGGTTTGCTATTTAAAATTTTTGCTGATATTGATGTATTTGATTTAGAGTTAGACACTAAAAATGTTGATGATTTTGTTAAAATCGTTAAAGCTTTAGAGCCAACATTTGGTGGTGTTAACTTAGAAGATATTAAAGCGCCAGAATGTTTCGAAATCGAGCGTCGCTTGAAAGAGGAAATGAACATTCCGGTGATGCATGATGACCAACACGGTACAGCAATTATTTCTGCTGCAGCATTGTTAAACGCCTGCGAAATCATTAAGAAAAAAATGGACAAGATTAAAATTGTGGTTAATGGCGCTGGGGCCGCTGCAATTTCTTGTACTAAATTATATGTTTCTTTAGGTGCTAAAAAAGAGAATATCGTCATGTGCGATCGTTCTGGCGTAATCCGTAAAGACCGTGAAAAGCTCGATGCGATTAAAGCTGAGTTTGCTACTGACAGAAAAATCGACACTTTGGCCGAAGCCATGAAAGATTCTGATGTTTTCATCGGATTATCTTCTGCTGATTGCGTAACTGTTGAGATGTTAAACTCGATGACAAAAAACCCAATCGTGTTTGCAATGGCAAACCCGAATCCAGAAATTGCTTATGAATTGGCGATTAAAACGCGTAAAGATATCATTATGGCTACTGGCCGTTCTGATTATCCTAACCAGGTAAACAACGTTTTAGGTTTTCCATATATTTTCCGCGGTGCGCTTGATGTTCGTGCAACAAGCATTAACGAACCAATGAAAATTGCTGCCGTTAAAGCAATTGCCGAATTGGCGAAAAAATCGGTTCCTGAGGCCGTAAACTTGGCTTACAATGCCCGTAACCTTAAATTTGGCAAGGAATATATTATCCCAAAACCTGTAGATTTTAGGTTGATTACGGAGGTTTCTACTGCAGTAGCTAAAGCCGCAATTGAAAGTGGCGTAGCCCGTAAAGTCATCACCGATTGGGATGCTTACAACGAAGAATTAAGAAAACGCTTAGGGTTGGACGATGCAATTATGCGTTCGATTACAACTAAAGCTAAAATGGACCCTAAACGGGTAGTATTTGCTGAGGCAGACAACTATAAAATTTTAAAAGCTGCTCAAATTGTAAAGGATGATAATATTGCTATTCCTATCTTATTAGGAAATAGAGAAAAAATTCAGGCCATTATTGATGAACATGCTTTGGAATTGGAAGGTGTAGAAATCATCGACCAAATGCAAAATCCTGAAAAAACCAAACAATACGCGGAATCATTATACAAAAAACGTCAACGTAAAGGAATTTCATTAAATGATGCTACAAAATTATTGAGAGATCGTAATTATTTCGGTGCATCAATGGTAGAATTTGGTGAAGCTGATGCAATGATTTCTGGGTTAACAAAAGATTACGGATCGACAATCAAGCCTGCTTTACGTGTTATTGGTGTAGACCCAAGTGTTAAACGTGTCGCAGGAATGTACATGATGATGACTAAAAAAGGTCCTATCTTTTTCGGCGATACTACCGTTAACGTAGATCCAACTGCAGAAGAATTGGTAGATATTACGCTATTGCTGGATAAATCAGTAAAACAGTTCAACATTAAACCTCGTATTGCATTATTATCGTATTCCAACTTTGGTTCAAATGATGGAGTAACGCCAAACAAGGTGAGAGAAACGGCCAGATTACTTCACAAAAACCATCCAGAAGTGGTAGTTGATGGAGAAATGCAAGGAAACTTTGCTATTAATAACGATTTATTAAAAGAAAATTTCCCATTTAGCACATTGGCTAAAGAGCCTGCAAATACTTTGGTTTTCCCTAATTTAGAATCGGGTAACATTGCTTACAAACTATTACAGGAACTTGGAGGTGCAGAAGCTGTTGGTCCTATTTTACTGGGATTAAACAAGCCTGTTCATATTGTTCAGTTAGGAAGTTCGGTACGAGAAATCGTAAATATGGTTACTATTGCAGTAGTAGATGTTCAGGCTAAAGAAGAAATTGCAGATTCATCAAAACGAAAAGGTATATTTACAAAAACAAACAAAAAATAAACAGATTTCGGATGCTCACGGGTTTGGTCTAAAACTACAAGATCATGCTATTAAATCTAAAATCATAAACTGTAAATCGAAATGTACGCCTATATTGATGGTAAATTGACGTTCAAAAACCCGGCATTTGTTGTGGTTGAAGCCGGAGGTATAGGCTATCATATTAACATTTCTTTAAACACATATAGCGCTTTGGGCGATGCAGAAAGGTGCAAATTATACACCTGGCTGCATGTAAAAGAAGATGCACATACATTATACGGCTTCGCCGATGAGGGCGAACGCCGTTTATTTCTACACCTCATATCCGTATCAGGGATTGGCCCCAACACAGGGCGAATGATCTTATCTTCCATCACTCCAATTGAAATTCAAACGGCAATTGTTAAAGCCGATTACCCACTTATACAGCGTATTAAGGGTTTAGGCGCCAAAACAGCGCAACGTCTGGTATTGGAGTTACAAGACAAGCTTAAAAAAGAAGGCGCAGATTCATTAATTTCTATGCCTCAACACAATACTGTGAAAGATGAAGCGTTATCTGCATTGGTAATGCTCGGATTTGCCAAACAAACAGCCGAAAAAACTATTGATCAGATTTTAAAAGGGACAGAAGGAACACTTTCGGTAGAGCAACTAATTAAACAAGCGTTAAAAAATTTATAGATCTAACGGCCTTTGAAGAGAACTTCTACACTCCTATTTCTCATCCCACTTTTCTTATTTGCTACTAAAAACGCCTTCTCTCAAGCTGTTCCGAGCAAAGCTGATACAGCTACGGTTAAAAACAATTTCGGTTTACGCGAAAAACAACTCCTTGGCTTAGGTTCATCAACCAATCCTTTTTATCCATTACCCAATAATGTTAAAAGGCTTGTAGAATACGATGCAAAAAACAAAAGATACATTGTTAAAGAGTTAATTGGCGACAAATACGTTACTCAAACGCAATACTTAACGATTGATGAATACTCACGTTTAATAAATAGCGAAATTAAAAGGGATAACTGGAGAAGTATTTCCAACGCAGAGGTTAGCGATTACCGTAATACAGGAATTATTCCGAAAATTCAGGTGAATAGTAAAGCCTTTGAAAAACTTTTTGGTGGGACCACAATTGATATTCAACCCCGTGGTGAAGCAGAATTAACTTTCCTCGGTCGGATAAATAAAAACGAAAATCCGCTTTTTAACGAACGTCAGCGGGTACAAACCAATTTTGATTTTAATCAAAGAATTCAAATGGATTTGGTTGGAAATATTGGTACTAAACTTAAAATAAGAAGCAATTACAATACTGAAGCCCAATTCGATTTCGAAAACCAGATTAAACTGGATTATACGGGCGGTGCCGATGATATCATCAAAAAAATTGAAGCTGGTAATGTGAGTTTGCCATTAAATACCTCATTAATTACAGGTACGCAGGCACTTTTTGGTCTAAAAACGCAACTACAATTTGGTAAACTAAGCGTAACAAGTGTTTATACACAACAAAAATCAGAATCGCGAGAGCTTCGTATTACAAATGGTGCGCAACAAAATGAATTTAGGGTAAGTGCAGATAGTTATGAAGCGAATAAACACTTCTTTTTAGCGCAGTATTTTCGCAATAACTACAATAAGCATTTAGCAAATGCACCTATTATTACCTCTCCTATTCAAATTACTAAAATAGAGGTTTGGATTACCAATAAAGCTGGAACAACAACCGATTCGAGAGATGTTTTAGGTTTATTGGATTTGGGCGAAAACCAACCTTATAACAATACTTTGCTTACCGGTGGAACTTCTGCTTTACCTGCCGGGTCTACCGCTACAGGTTTCCCACAGCAATCAAATACCTTAGTTGCGCAATTAAATACTTTTCAGGGTGGGGCGGCCAGATTTACCAATTCCAATGCAGTTATTTCATTCTTTCAATCTACCGGCATTACCGATAACTTTGCTAAACTTACTTACGCCAGAAAATTAACTGAACGGGAGTTTACTTTCCAGCCTCAATTGGGTTACATCTCGCTAAATAATCCCTTAAACGGAGATGAAGTTTTGGCAGTCGCCTACCGTTATACCTACAATGGCGTAGAATATCAGGTGGGTGAATTTTCTACCGATGTTAGTTTCGATGCAGTGAATCCTAAGCTGCTTTACGCAAAATTGCTAAAGAACGATATCAACAAAATCAATTTGCCAACCTGGGATTTGATGATGAAAAACATCTATTCCATTGGCGGATATCAGATTAGTCCGGTAAATTTTAAACTAGACATTTTTAGGGTTGACAATGAAACTGGTGTAGAAAAACCAATCATGACTGAAGGGCAAAATACAGCCAACAAACAGTGGATTGCCTTAACTGAATTCGATAGATTAAATCAACAGAACGAACGAAAACCTGATGGAATTTTTGATTTTGTGGCCGCCAATAATGCATTTGGTTCGTACTTTTCATCCAGCAGCCAAAACCTAAACAGTCCCTTTGGATCAAACCTTTCGAGCACAGGTTTAGTTGCTTTAGCCAACAACACCAATACCGGTTATATCACCATCGATCCGGCAAATGGTAGAATTATTTTTCCGTTAATAGAGCCTTTTGGAAAGGATTTAGCTTCGAATTTTTTGCCAAGCGAGCAAGCGTTAATTGATAAATATACGTTTACCGCACTTTACGACTCGACGCAAACCATAGCCAAGCAGCTTTTTCAAAATCAAAATCGCTACGTTTTAAAAGGTAATTATCAATCAGAAATTTCATCGGAGTTCAGCCTAAATGCAATCAATGTTCCTGAAGGTTCGGTAAAGGTTTTCGCTGGTACAATGCCTTTAACTGAAGGAGTTGATTTTACTGTTGACTATCAGGGTGGAAGAGTAAGTATAATTAATCAGGCTTTGCTTACTTCTGGTCAGCCAATAAGAATTACAACCGAAAACAATGAATTATTTGGACTTCAACAACGGTCGCTTTTTGGAACGCGTTTAGATTATCGTGTAAATAACAAGCTTAATTTGGGCGGTACGATCATGAACCTGACCGAAAAGCCGCTTACGCAAAAGGTAAATTTAGGTGAAGAACCTATTTCCAACACCATTTGGGGAGCAGATATTAATTACAGTTCGCCATCAAGATTTTTAACAAAATTAGTAGACAAGCTGCCGTTTTTATCTACTAAAGCACCATCAAGTGTTAATTTTTATGGGGAGTATGCTCAACTTATTCCTGGCCACCCAAGAGCTTTAAACTTTGCTGGTAGTAGAAATGGAGTAAGTTACCTGGACGATTTCGAAGCATCACGATCAATTATAGATTTGAAAAGCGCCATCTCCTGGCAGCTTTCAGGAACGCCACAAGATTTCTCTGAATCGCAACTGGTTGATAATTTAGAATATGGATACAATAGAGCGAGAATCGCTTTTTATAATATCGATCCTACGTTTTATAATTCCGCAGCATCTACTACTCCAGCAAACATTCGGAATAACAGAAACGAACTTTCTAACCACTACGTAAGGGAAGTAATCGAGCAGGAAGTTTTCCCATTCAAAGAAACCGCAACTGGGCAGGCATTGAACATTACTACTTTGGATGTGGCTTATTATCCAACCGTTCGTGGTCCTTATAACTATGTTACTACTGGTTTTCAGCCCGACGGAAGGTTTATTGCTCCAAAAACAAAATGGGGTGGTTTCCAACGTAAAATCGAGACCAATGATTTTGAAGCCTTAAACGTAGGTTACATCGAATTTTGGGTGCTTGATCCATTCATTTATAACAAATCAAATACCGCCGGTGGCGATCTTTTCTTCAATCTTGGTAATATTTCCGAAGATATTTTGAAAGACGGACGGAAATCATTGGAAAATGGACTACCAGCTGGCGAAGACCCATCTAAATACGATGTGACTGCATGGGGACGAGTACCGAAGTTACAACCGGTAATCCAGGCTTTCGATAACGATCCGGATGCCAGGAGGGCACAAGATGTAGGTTTAGATGGTTTATCAGACGCGAATGAAAAAACAAAGTTTGCCACAGCCATCAATCAAATCAAAGCACAATTAAATGGTACCGCCGCAGCAGCTATCGATGCCGATCCATCATCAGATAATTACACCTATTTCAGAGGTCCGCAATTAGACGCCATTAATGCTGGCATTTTAAAGCGTTACGAGAAATATAATGGTCCGGAAGGAAACTCAAAAACTTCACAACAATCTCAGGAAGAATTAGGCATCGAAAATTCTGCATCAACAGCATTGCCTGATGGTGAAGATATCAATCGCGACAACAACATGACGCAGAGCGATGAGTACTTTCAATACAAAGTTTCTATGCGCCAGAACGATTTAGTGGTAGGCCAGAATTTTGTTACGGATAAAGTTACCTCGCAGGTTAAGCTGGCAAACGGAAATACGCAGGCCGCAACCTGGTATCAGTTCCGTGTGCCAATTTCCCAATATCAGAAGAAAGTGGGTAACATTCAGGATTTCAAATCCATTCGTTTTTTCAGAATGTTTATGACAAACTTTGCTGATACTACCATTTTACGTTTCGCCAAATTGCAGTTAATCCGTGGTGAATGGAGGGAATTCAATGCCAAAAACGAAGCCGATGAAGTGATTGTTGATCCATCGTTACCTGCTTTAACCCCAGATAACTCTACCATTGAGGTTTCTACCGTAAACATTGAAGAAAATGGTAAACGTTCTCCAATCCCTTATGTTACGCCTCCGGGCATTTTGCGTGAGCGTGATTACTCCAACTATAGGGGAGATACCCGTTTAAATGAACAATCGCTTTCAGTAGCGGTAAAAAACCTGCGCGATGGTTACGGTCGCTCGGCATTTAAAACCGCTTACAGCGACTTCAGATCGTATAAGCGTTTAGAAATATTTGTCCATGCTGAGGCGGTAAACAATCAAATCTTAAATGATAGAGATGTTGCGGCGTTTTTAAGAATCGGTACAGACAATCAGGATAACTACTACGAATATGTAATGCCGTTGAAAGTTACGCAGCCAGGCACAAGTGATCCAGATGCGATATGGCCCGAAGCCAACCGGATGGATATTGATTTAACCTTATTCCAAAATGCCAAACTTGCCCGTAACGTGGCAAAACAAAGCAGCGGACAACCGTGGCCAATTAACGTTCCCTTCACTTACACTGATGGCGACAGAACCATTGTAGTTAAAGGCCAGCCAGACATGAGTAAAGTAAGGGTTTACATGCTGGGTGTTAAAAATCCGTTACGTGGTTTAGCCAATGCAGAAGCTGATGACGGTTTGGATAAAAATGCTTTGATTTGGTTTAATGAGATGCGTTTAACGGAATTTGATGAACGAGGTGGTTGGGCAGCAACGGCAAGGTTAAACCTAAAACTCGCAGATTTTGCCGATGTTAATATCTCTGGAAGTAAATCGACCATTGGTTTCGGAACCATTGATTCGAAAGTGAGCGAACGTAACCGGGCAGATAATGTGCTGTTGGATGTATCATCTGCGGTTGAATTAGGTAAATTTTTGCCGCAAAAATCAGGGGTCAAAATTCCGATGTTTGTAAACTATTCGAAACAGGTTTCTACGCCGCAGTTTAATCCGCGTACACCAGACATCGAATTAAAAAATGCACTTGATCAATCTACAAAAGCGCAAAAAGATTCTATCTTAAACTTCTCGCAGGATTATACCATTCGTAGGGGAATTAACTTTACCAACGTACGCAAGGAGCGCATAAACAATAGCAAACCTATTCGCCTTTGGGATATCGAAAACTTTGCTTTGAGCTATGCTTTTACCGAATATAACCACCGCGATTTCATCAATCAAAGCAGTATTCAGAATACTTACAGAGGCTCGTTCCAATATAGCTATGCTAAAGAAGCGAAAACGTATGCCCCTTTCGAAAAAATTATTAAATCTAATATGTTGGCATTGGTTCGCGATTTTAATTTCAGCATTTTCCCTAGCGCCATTAATTTTAGAATAGATGTTGATCGGTTATATTCAGAAAATACGTTAAGGAATAACGACCCTAACAATTCCATCCCGGTTTATCAGAATGGATTTGGAACTACATTCAACAAAAATTTCAGAATGAGCAGAATTTATGGCATCGCCTGGAATTTAACCCGCTCATTACAGCTTGATTTCAATGCCACCAACTACTCCATAATTGATGAACCAGATGGAAGATTAGAAGGTTTAAAACGCGATACGGTTTGGCAAAACCTAAAGAGATTAGGTCGTACAACAGATTATAACCATAACCTAAACGTAACGTACAACCTGCCAATTGATAAAATTCCTGGCATGAATTGGGTAACGGTTAAAACGCGTTACGGAACCAACTTTAACTGGCAAACCGAACCATTATCTACCCTTTTGGATCCAAACATCAACTTAGGAAACACCATCCAAAACAGCAGAAATCTTCAGGTTAACCCAAGCCTAAATTTAGTTACGCTCTACAACAAGTTTGGTTTCATCAGAAATGCAGGTAGCAATCAAGATGGATCAAAAGTTAAAAACTTCTTCATAAATTTATTAACCAGCGTTAAAAATTTAAATGCCAATTACGTTCAAACCAAAGGGATATTTTTGCCAGGTTATTTACCAACTACAAAGTATTTTGGAATTGATAATGCAACAGGTGCTCCTGGTTTAGGATTTGCTTTTGGTAGTCAACGTGATATTCGTGATATGGCCTTAAACAACGGCTGGTTAACTACCGATACTTTGCAAACGCAATTATATGTAAATACATTAAGAGAGGATTTGCAGTTTACTGGCCAGATAGAGCCCTTCAAAGATTTGCGAATTACATTAAGAGCAAACAAGGCGCAGACCCGAAATTTTTCTACCAACTTTAGGTACGAAGCCGCCGTAGGTTCATTTGAAAATTTGAGTGCAATCACTACCGGCGATTATAGTATTTCATACATCGCATTGGGAACAGCTTTTAAAGAGAAAAATTCGAGCATCATCTCTACTTTGTTTAATGAGTTTATGGCAAACAGGATTATTGTTTCCAGAAGACTGGGAGCACAAAATCCAAATTCTGGCGCACAAACTGCTGGTTTTGCAGATGGCTATAGCAAGGAAAGTCAGGATGTAATTATTTCGGCTTTTATGGCGGCTTATACAGGAAAAGATCCCAGTAAAATGAAGCTCAATGCTTTCCCTCGTATTCCGCTGCCAAACTGGACACTAACCTATAATGGGTTAACCAGGATTCCTTTTATTGCCGATAAATTTTCTTCTGTTGATATTCGTCATGGTTATCGTTCAGCCTATAATATCAATGGTTTCAATTCATTATTAAGGTATCAGGAAAACAATGGTTTCTCTGTAAATAGAGATGCGAATAATAATTTCTTGCCAGAATATCAGTTTGCTCAGGTAACCATTTCTGAATATTTTTCTCCATTGATTGGTGTAGATACCCGATTTAAAAACAACCTGACCGCAACTTTTGAATTGAACAGATCGAGGTTGTTAGGCTTAAGTTTGGCTAATAGTCAGTTAGCTCAGCTTTCTGAAAACAATATGGTTTTAGGTTTGGGTTACCGGACCAATAAATTCCGTTTCCCATTTGGATGGTTTAAAAGCCTAAAAATGGATAACAATATGGATTTTAAATTGGATGTAGCCATCCGTGATAATAAAACCGTCATTTATCGTGCCGATGTAACTGATGCTGAAATTTCATCTGGAGCAAAGAATATTACTTTGAGGCCAAGTGTTGATTATGTATTGAATCAAAAATTCAACATCAAATTATTTTACGATTCAAACATTACAAAACCTTATACTTCGCAAACATTTAATACTGCCTTTAGCAATTTTGGTTTCAGTTTGAGATTTACATTAAATTAGCAAAGATTTTTCTGGTTATAGACGATGATATTTCAGGAATAATTAGTACAATTTTTTTGAAACAAACCTTCGATATAAGGGAATAAACATCAATAACTTATCCCTATCATTGGTTTTTAGAGCCTTTCTATATTTTATATCAGTTGATTAATTCGTTTTACATAGCACTCATAAGTCTTAGAATTTGTAGTTGTAATCAGTCGAAGCAAAACAATCTGGCTAAATTCTTGTTCATTTCATTCAAATGGAAAATAATAATATAGCTATCCCTAAAATTATGGGACTGGATGAACAGGAAATTAAAGCACTTGAATTGATAGCAGAAGGTTTGACATATAGTGAAATTAGCCAAAAACTCAACTTAAATGAGAATAAAATTGACTCTATAAGAAAAAACCTGATGGTTAAAACCAAAACAAAAAACAGTGCTTCTTTAGTGTCGTTTGCTTACAAATACGGTTTGCTTAAAGTATAATAAAAGCATCTCCACTTTTTGAAAAGGCTTAAATATTTGGTTAGAAAAAACGCTCTGCTATAAGTATAGCAAAGCGTTACTATTTAATCTATCGTCCCGAATAAATTAACATTACAAACTTATCGAGTTTTGTTTAATAGCTAAATAGCCTTTTTTGGCTATGAACATTTTATTTTTTATCCATTTACAGGGCATATCTTTCCCGAGCAACATATAAGTTAAACCTTACCCGATGCCATCTGATAACCTCGTTAAATTCTTTCCTACAATAACATTCCAACATATTAGCTAACTTTGGCAAAACTAATTTATAAGAAATGAATTTTCCATCAGAAGGAAAATTGCATATATTTCTAATCATTTGCATGCATTTCTAGAATACTTAAAAGCCTTGTAGACACAGTTTGTAAGGCTTTTTCATTTCTATCTTTTTTCTTATGTGTGCAAGTTGTTTGCAAATGTGTGTGCAAGTGTTTACCTTTTAGTATGGCGAACGTTGCCAAGTTTCTTGATAAAAGGTTTGAGTTATCCGATGGTAGTTACCGGGTAAGACTTAGAGTTTCCCATCAAAGGAAATCTATTTTCATTGCCACAAATTTCTCTTTTACTGAAAAGGAGTATGCTAAACTCATAACCGGCAAAAACATGAATAATGATACTGCCATGCAAAAAGCTAAACGGAGCCTTGCGGAACTTGAAGATAAAGCCAATAGCATCATCAATGATTTACCTATTTTTTCCTTTGAAGCCTTCAAGACTCGCTTTGATCAGAAAGGAGATCGATTTGATTTGATTAACCTACTTTTTGAGGAATCGATTAAGCTGCGGGATGCTGGCAAATTCTCCAACGCAAATATTTACCTAAGCGCGAGTAGGATCTTTGCTCGTTATGCAGAATTTGTCCATAAGAAGACCACCTACCCTATCAACATGGTTACACCAGATGAACTGCAGAAGTTTCAAGATTGGGCTGAGAGCATCAAAGCAGATGGCGGTAAAAAGTATTCAACTACTACAGTGAGCATTTGCATGGTGAGAGTGGGGATTTCGCTAAAAGTGGTTTTCGTCACTTTTGGTGAATTTAGGCTGATTTTGCAAGCACCATTTTTCTCAATAACTCAAAACCAGCCCTGCCGTACATTTTTCTTTTGATATTTTTAATCCGGTTAACCTGACCTTCGACTTGTCCATTGCTTATTGTAGTTATAACTGCATTATTTACTGCTTCATAATCTTTCAGGAGATTTTTAGCGAAATTTTTGAGGCCACAGTCTGACTTTACCGCTTCTTCAATCCAGCTTTTCAACATACCATCTTCCTTTACAAGAAATAGCTTTTTAAACCCCTTTACCAGTTGCTCCAATTGTTTCACTTGCGGTAATTTTTCGAACAGCAACTTCAAAAAGTCTTCATCATGGTCTCCCTGTAGCTGCTCTGGCTCCATATAAAGCATAAGGGATAGTCTGGTCGGAGACCAGGTTTTCAAGATTATAGGAGCTACAACTGTAGTTCTAGTGAAAGATTGCGTGTTATAAATCTCATTCATTTTGCAGCAAAACTGTGTATACTTTCCATTAAACCCCATCTGCAGTATAGTTTTGTGAAGCTCCCGGTATGTTTTGCCTCTATTATCTTCCTGCAGTAGAAAGTTAATGAAAGCATCCAGATTGGTTGTAGTTCTGGATTGTCTTTTTTCAAGCTGTTCCATAGTTATGTATTTTCTAACTGTACCACGGGCCAATCTTGTAATCCTGGCAATTCGTTTTATAGCCACACCGTTACTTTGCAATTCTTTAACTTTATCGAATTTATGCTGTCTACTCACACTGATATTAGCAGTCGAAATGTCAGGGATTATTGTTTCTGGTTTACTTTGGGCAGGCTGCTCAATCTCAACTTTTGTGGAAGTCTCCTTTTTGGGATCATTGTAAACCGCAAATATCTCCCTCAACTCTTTTCCTTTAGCTTGAAAGATCCTTTTGGTGGCCTCTCCAAGATTCATCAGTAAATGAAAGCGGTCTGCGACCTGGCTAGCATTTGGCGCACCTTTTTTAACCCCTAAAGCATATGGCCCATACCGATCTCTGGAAACCGTTTTTATTTCCGGGTGATTTTTGAGCCATTCGGCAAGAGTACCCGCCTCTCGGTCTGGTAACAGATCTATCACTTCTTTTCTTTCTAAATCAACAATAACAGTTCCGTAGGTCCTTCCTTTTTTGAATGCCCAGTCGTCTACGCCTATTATACCAGATGTCGATGTTCTGGGTTGAATATTCACCCTATTGATCACACGCAATATAGTCGATGGACTGACAGGTATTCCAACATAACGACTGATTGCCGCACCAGTATTTCCACCCAGTTCGAGTGCCATGCGCACAAGAAGATCATTTGAACGAACCATTCTTCGATAATAAGGCCTGATTTCATATTCGAAGCGCTCTGTAAATACTTTTCTAGGACATACCGCATTATCACAAAAATATTTTCTGGCTTTGAGCTTAACTCTGGCCAGGTGCCCGGAAATAGGTAGATCTAAAAGAGTCCTTAAATACCTGCTGTGAATTCTATTGCTCCTTTTGCCGCAAATCGGACAAGCTGAATATTTTTGACAGGCAGAGGTATTGACACAAAGTACTCCTGGCTCAGGGTAGATTGTATGAGCTTTTAGCTGTAAATTAGAAGGAAGGATAAATTGTGGTATCATAATATAAAGTATATTATAAAATTACACATACTTATCTTAAATTTGTATTATCAATTAAAGAATAAAGTGGGAAAACCAGTATTAAAAATCCAGCGGTCAGAGGCTGGAGAAATAAAAAAACTATTAAATACAAATGATGCTTACACAGTGGGTGTAAGGTTATATCTGGTGTACTTGGTTGCACTAGGGCATTCAAGCCGAAAGCTCTCTGAACTTCATAATATAAGCTTCAAACAAATAACCAACTGGGTGCATCGATTCGAAAAAGACGGGATTGAAGGCTTAAAAGATAAAAAAGGACGCGGAAGGCGTAGTGCATTATCAAATGAACAGCTGGCAAGGATTAAAACATTGGTACTAAAAGAAACGCCCGAAAAACATGGTTTTAAATCAGGGAAATGGACGGGCCCTTTACTAATACAATGGATTAAAACGGAATATGGACGGGAATATCAGAAAGCGCAAGTTTATAATTTGCTGGAGAAAATCGGAATTGCCTTTGAAAAAAAAGCTGGCTTGGTATACAAAGTGTAATTATTTAGTATACTTTCACCAAAAGTGACGAAGAACCAATATCACCAGAATATCCAATGGTTACCGATGAGCTTAGCTAGATTAAAATTTAGATAACTATCGAATAAATTTATTATTCAATGGCGTTAGCCAGCAAATTATAAATATTGCATTACCTGCGGTTACCCCTCCACCTCACAATGTTGCCGCAGCTGCTTAGGTCCTTGTGGCCAGATGTAGGAGGTTGTTTGCTTTTTCCAGCCAATGCTTTTATAGAATCTGTCAGCGCCAGGAGCTGCGGTAAGGTTTACAAAATGATAATCCACCAACTGATCATTGAGCGCTTTGACTAAATACTTTCCAAGCCCTTTCCCCTGGTATTCTGGATCCACTACAATATCGGCTAACATTGCATAGTATCTGCCATCACCAACCACGCGTCCGAAAGCAATTATAATATCATTATGGTAGATGAAAATTGTTGTTGTGCTATTTCTGAATGCGCCTTCAATTTCGTTAGCCTTCCTATGCTTCCATTCTACAGCCTTGAACAGATCCAAAACCCGCAGCCAATCAACTTCATTGAGATCTATATTTAATTTGTATAGGAAAACTGTATTCGGAGTGATAGTTGCCATATTAGAACAAATTTAAGGCAAATAACTATTTTTTCTCTGGTAAAAATTTAAGGATTTATACTTGAGTTTATACAGAGAGGTCTTGCATTTCGCATTGCCATGTAAGCACAACCTTTAACATAAACCTTCAGCAGCGTTCTAAAGGTTTTAACACGCTCATATTATTAAAAATAGGGAAAACTTACTTTGAAATTTGATGCACTTTGAGATAAAAACTAGGTTGATCTAATTAATTCTATATCTACATTTTGATTATCAAATATTTACAAATTCAAAACTCTTTTTCGTGTAAATTAAAATTTAGAAGTAATATGCTACAAAAAATATGAGCGAAGTTTGTATTTCAATACTTCACTCTCCAAAATCTAAATTAATTGAAAACAAACTTTCCCACGAATCGCATACTAAGTGTGCTTTTAATCTTTGTTATTTCAGTATTATTTGCCTGTCGCAAAGATCGACTGAAAATTGAAACTCCAAATGATCCAATTTCAAACGACGCTATTGATAAATGGCTCGACAACAATCCTGAAGTAAAATTACTACCTATTGACTGGGAGAAAGCTAGACAGGGAACCGTCGCGGGGACGAACTTTGTAAGAGTGCCTTTGTACGACATTACTGATCCGACATCATATCTAAAAAATAGTTTAAAGCAACATACTAAAGCGAGCCTAGGGTTGCCAGTTGAAAGCCAAAGCAACCGCATGGTTGTACCCCCTGGAGGTGGTGGCGGAACTCCTCCTCCTCCAACTACACCAACTTCAAACCCTAATTATTTTTCTAGCCATCCGCCAGAAATTTACTTTGTTCAGCCTCAAGACGAAAGTAAACTATATGCTTTTGTACTGAATTTTGTGCCGGAAAATACTCAATCTGGTTTGGCCAAAATGGGCAATGGACCGGTAAACTGTATGAATGGAACGGATCTGCAGATACGGTTATTGTACATAATTTCTCTAATAGTGTTTTGATAAGTAGGAATATATTGAAATTCTATCCTAACACAGGAGGTGGTATAGAAAGAGTTGGCCCGTCTAAAATCCAATCCACAACCCCTTTAAAGGATAAACAAACTGGATTGATTTTTGGATGGCTATGGGATAAGCTTGGCGATTTAGCTGGAGCCGTAGGACATGTGTTAGGCTTTCCAACAGAGTTAGTCCCAAGCACAAGCAGTCATGCGGGATCTCATTGGCACTGGCGTTTCATCAGTAGTGGTAGCGATAGCGAAGCGGGTTGGGCAAATACCGGGTCAGGCGGAGGTGGAGGCGAGGCTGTCAGTTCGGGACGCCCAATTATTTCAACTTATATCCCACCTTCTTCCAATTATGGAGGCCCTACAAACGTTTCATATTCAGGTTATAATTATCAGGGTGCAAATATTCGCTTTGGTGGTCCAAATATAGCGCCAATCAACGCAAATGGTATCTTCGTCTTAGAATATTTAGATGTTTCGGAATATGCTCAAGGGTATATTCTCACACCTCAAGCAGGGCCGCTTGCGAATTATCTTAAGAATTATTTAGAATTAGAAAACTTAAGTACAAAAGCGAAAGCCTTAGCCTCAGCAGCCGCAGAATATTTTTCTAAACCTAATCCAAAGTTAACCTTCGAAGAATTTGCAATAGTATACGGACTTAAACCTTTTACGATGCCTTCTTTTGATGGTATAGAGGTGTTTGATGCTCCTTCCTTACCTACGGGGCAAAATTTCCCTCTTATTGGAGCAACTGAAGATAGAGGCAATGTTGAAGATATGCTCTACGGCACTGATCATAATACTGATGGTATTGATCCGGTTGTCTTAGGCCGGACAGAAGCACAATTGTGGGAGTCTATGACAGATGTGATTGATTGGGGCACAGCGTCAAGTAACACAATGAGAAATGTTGCTCATGGATTTATACATCAATTTTCCATTAATACATCAACAGATTTTGTAAAGGAAGATCCAACATTAAATCAAACTGCAGAGGACAGTCCTGAAATGGTTGCATTTTTTGCTAAAATCGCAAATAAAATTAGAGAACATCTACGTGCAACTAATGAAAACATCAGTACCTTAAACATAGAGATGGGTCGAGAAAGACCAATTTTTGGTTTCAAGCAAAATATGTTTAATGGATTAACGATATTATTGAATGATACGGAATATTCAGAAATAAGGTTAGAGAGTTACGAGAAAGCTGGAGATCGGGCTCATATGGTAATTAACGTTACAACTTTTGATCATTTTGGGCTTGATAAACTGGATGCTACAAGTAAAAAGTTCTATCACAATGGATTTCAGTCTTGGTGGGTACTACAGCATAGAAAAGGCAACATTCCCTTTAAGACTAAAGTTACAACAAGAAAATTGGTAATAGTTAGACTATAATGAACAAATTCATCGTATTATTAATCATCATCTTTTGTTCTGGTTGTGCATCACCTCGCAGCCAAAAACTAATTTTTTTCAACGAAAAATCTAGGCGATTGACACCACAACATGAACCGACTTTTAGTGCAGTTTTCCTAATTGAAAACTATTGTACCTCGAAAAATTGTGAGGTGTATATTGATAGTTTAATTCAAGAACATTATAAAACCAAAAATTATAAGCAATATTTAGTAGAGGTGTACAAGGAATCTGAGAAAATAAATATTCAGAACTTAAAGGAAAACCCACAAGATTTTGATGACTATGCTGATCAAGAGCATGTACTAACTTATAGGTTTTTGAATGGAAAGTTTTTATCAAAAGACAGATATAAAAATGGCGAATCCATTGAGACTATTGATACTGCGATTATCAAGATTGAACCTGCGCCTCCTGTGAGGAACTAGCGAATAACTGTATCGATAAAAATATTCAAGTACCCATCATTTCATTGTGAAGGGACAATTTTTCTTTACATTAAAGATAACGATGTCAACTCGTTAGCTAAAATTTGAGTACCTTTATTCTATCAAATAATGTTCTCACTATAAATGAAAACCCTTAAAATAGTTTATATCATCTGCGTTTCTCTATGTGCATTTCAGTTATTTATATTTCTGGTAATGCCGTTTGGTGGGCCGTTAGGTATATTCAATCTTATGGAACGCGGTATGTTTTCAGCACAAAGCGGTTTTTTAGTAATACCTACTGACGAAATGTATTATCCCAACAACATTCACGTAAAAAATCTTGCATTATTTAACCAGATATGCACCATTGGTTATTTCAGCTCATTGGTCATTTCATGTTTATCTCTGGCTTTAATCAAACTCAAACCAATAAGCAAATACAAAATGGGAATAATCTTTTTTGTCCTAGCCATCATTTTTGTTTATGTTGGGAAAGCTGTTTGGCGTTATTACGTCGGCGTGTATATTGAGAATACCTAACAGTTTACTTAGAAAAAACCCTGGTAATCATATCTCTAACATTCAGCTTATCTTTTCAAAAAACAACATTCAACAACAACCTTCAGCAATTTTCATGAATTTCTATAAAATACAACACAGCCTAGACAAAAAAATTGCTGGCACATTTGGCCAGATCATAAATTCTATTCCGCCTGTAGGATGGGAAAACAAATCCGACTTTGTACAAAATATTTCCTTCCGAAAATTTGACGGAGAACCTTTAACAGCTATCGGCTTATTAGACAAGAAAGCTAAATTAACAGATTTGTTAAGTACTGTGCCCGTAGGTTTTACGCCAAAATTATTAGTATCAAAAGCTTTCAAAGGATTAATCGAAGAATTTGCCCCTTCGCTGTTTCAATTCTTTTCCTGTGATATCGAAAAAAAAGGTCTAAACTTTGAATACTGGTTAGCTAGTCCTTTGGAAACAGGGTGGACTTTCGTTGATTTCAGTCGTTCACAAACACTAATACGAAAGAGGAAACCTGAAGGCGGTACCATTCAAAGTGTAGTGCAAATCGATAGCCTAAAACAATTTCATGATTTCATAGAAAATACTGAGCCTGGTGAAAGGTGGAATATTACCGTTGAAAAGGTAAATGTTTTGCCTCACACCGATGTAGATCTATTTGTTTTAGACAAGGTAGATGGTGGTGTTGGATATTTCGTTTCTGAAAGATTTAAACAGGCCGTGGAAGTACTTGAATTAACTGGAATTGAGTTTAAACCAAGTCATTTAAATCTTAGCGGATGGCTGCAGGACGGCATAAGAGAAAAGATTTATGGCGAAGCATAATGATTGTTTATCCCTTTAATTCAATGGCAAAAATGTTTAAGTTAATTATTTGGACACTAATCACAATCTTAATAGGTTGCGCATCGGATAAATGCCCTTCAGAAGCTAATATTCTTGGTCACTATAAAATGAAAACGTACACAAGCGAAATGCTCGACATCACATTAGACATAGATAAGGATGGATCCTTTGTACATAGATATCATAAAAAAAATGGTGAAAAATTAGTTAGTAAAGGAAGGTGGTCGCTTGGCGGTAAAACCTGTTCAATTAATTTTACGCCCTGGTATGCATATGGGAGATCCAATTTCAAGAATAAGCATGTCATGATTTCGGCTTTATTTGAGGATGATAAAATCATGCCTTACGAAGATGTGCCAATCTATGTAAAAGTAGAATAGTGAATAACTAATGCAATGACGAGTATATCAAATATGAAATACCTATAGTTTCCAGAAAATCTAATTTACCGCAGCAATCTTTTATCTATTTCTTTGAATGCCCCGAAACTAAGAAGCTTTGCAGAAAGCTGTTTTTTAATGGCAAGACGTTTGTTCATCAATCAAAAATCGATGGCTACTATCAGTGCCAAACCCAATCTAAGAAAATTAGGGATTTTGATAGACTGGTAGGCTACCTGTTTGGTCCTAACAATATTGACGAGCAACTGGCAAGTAAGAACTTTAAGCGCTACTATAATGGATTGCCCACCAAGAAATTCCAGCGCTTAATGAAATGGAAGATGCGTATTGGATCAATGACCAGAGATGAGATTGATGGCATAATCATTAATGGCTGCCTTTAGCCAAATTGTTGAGAAATGTTGAAACTCAATTGCTGATGTTGACATTTTTTGACATTAAGCCCTTCATCAAGAACCTCACAAAGCTAGACATTCAAGCCAGAATATCGAGAGTGCTCAAAATTGAGTGTACTCTATTTTGATAGTGTTTTGCCTGCTACGGGTTGTTCGTAAATGTTAGTCTTCAATCAATGGTTTATGGGTATATTCCTTCAGATATAACCTTTTATCTTTGATACATGCAAAAAGCCTACAGATTATTTTAAACTTTACAGCGTTCATCATTGACGTTTTATTCTTCATGTCAACATCGACTCTTCTTCTGTAATATGTCCGCAGCTCTGGGTCATTTGCAATACAAGTTCTTACACCATTATGGAGCAATGATCTGATTTTTTTGTTTGCTATTGGAGATACTCTCGATCGTCTCTTTACACTTGTGCCAGAGGTATGATCAAAAGGTGCGACTCCGCAGTAGGCAGCGAATCCCCTGGCGCTATTAATGGCTTTAAACTCATTGGTGTGAATTAAGATTTGAAGTGCGGTAACAGGCCCAATACCAGGAACCGAGAGCATTATATTCATTAATTCCTTAATATTATCATCAGATCCAATCAGCTCTTTGGTAAATGCCTCAATATTCAATAAATCTTCATCAATTGATGTGATTGATTTCGAACAAAGTGTTATATTTTTCTTCGATATTCTTTCTTCAAAAAACTGTAAATCTTCCTTCAGCGGCGTAGTCATTGCTTTATGCATTTTCACTACTCTCTCTCGAAGTGTGCTTAAAGACGCTAGATGCTCTATGATTTCCCTTTTGGGATGCCATAAATTTAGATAAGGATGATTTCTAATTAAATACTTCGCAATTCTAGCTGCGTCAAGTTTGTCGGTTTTGCCGCGTAAAAGTCCGAGTGAATTTTTTATACGAGTAGCAGGTTCTAATACAACATTCGCCTTTAGTCTATGTAATTGCTTCAAAAGCTTTATAGGGATCAAGCAAAAAAGTTGGGGAGTTGAGAAGTTTATTTAATTTTGTTCAACATTATTATTTTGGACAGCTCAATATTATCTTTTATACTACCAGAAGGGTTAACTGAATACTTTGAACTAGATAAGTTCGAACTTTCTGAAGGCTCTTACCATATTTATCTTTCAGAGAAAAACATTCATCCCGAAGAGTATTCAGGTGAAAAGTTGATTTCTAAGGGCTTTTTCGATGAAATCACCGTTCGTGATTTTCCTTTGCGTGGAAAACCTTGTTTTTTGAAGGTAAAGCGGCGCAAGTGGCAAAATCTCAATACAAAACAGATTGTTTTCAGGGATTGGAACCTGGTTGCCGATGGTACCAAGATGACTACCGAGTTTGCATTTTTTTTTGAAAAGCTATTTGGATTCAAGCCCAATAAGCTGTAAAACGCTAGGTCATTTCTTTGGTGTTGACGGCAAACGTCTTGAGGAGCAGTATGCTAGCCATCTGAGTGGATTTACCGTTTGGGATCAGTTGGAACATGCTGGAGACTGGCTTCTATTTCCTGAAAATATGGGAGAATATCTTTCCATAGATGAAACCAGCCTGTCCCAGGGAGAGTTGTATACCGTTCTGACCAATAAGGCTGCAAAAGGTAAAAAAGGTGCCCTTGTTGCCATTATTAAAGGAACCGAAAGCGAATCTGTGATCAAAGTCCTCTCTCAGATCAAGGTGGGCCTGCGCAGAAAAGTGAAAGAAGTTACTCTTGATCTTGCTCCAACAATGTCGCGTATAGTTAAAAGATGCTTCCCTCAGGCCAAACTGGTTTCTGATCGCTTTCACGTACAGCAATTGGCTACCGAAGGCGTCCAGGAAATAAGGATAAGACATAGATGGGAGGCCATAGAACAGGAAAATAAGGAAATGGAGCTGGCCAAGGCTGTAAAAAAACGCTGGGTACCGGAATTGCTGGAAAATGGTGACACTGTAAAACAATTGCTGGCAAGAAGCAGATATCTGCTATTCAAGCGGGAGGTCAACTGGACACCTTCACAATCACATCGGGCTGAGCTTTTATTTGGTTTGTATCCTGATCTTGAACAGGCCTATAAACTGAGTCAGGGCTTGTCCACTATACTCAGTACATCCAAGGACAGGATAATTGCTTTTAAAAAGCTGGCCATTTGGTATAATCAAGTAGAATCCGCTGGATTTAAATCGTTTAACACAATTTCAAGAACAATCCAGAACAACTACGAAACGATACTAAACTACTTTGATAACAGATCAACCAATGCCTCGGCAGAATCTTTCAATGCAAAGATAAAGGCTTTTAGAGCACAGTTCAGAGGTGTGAGAAATGTGAAATTCTTTCTATTCAGGTTATCTAAAATTTATGCTTAAGATTACTCCCCAACTTTTTTGCTTGATCCCTTTATAGTGTAAATTCCTGTATGTTCTAAACCAAAAACTGCTTTTGGGATTTTGAAGCCTGGTAGTAGCTTCATTGAGTCGATGAGTTCTATAATCGCAGTTTCATTATTGCTTGATTTACCATTAATTACTTTCTCTCCATCATATCTTATACAATAATTAAATGTTGCCTTGGAAACGTCGATACCTACATACCAGCTCACTTTATCTAAGGGATTTTGTTCTTTTTTTGCCAGAAAGAATATCAAATATCAGATCACCAGAATTGCCTTTAGTTTATATTAGGTCTTAACCTTTGCTTTGCGCTAGGCCAGTTCTTTAAGGAATTAGTATGCATTTTTAGGCTTATCACGGACCATAGATCTTTTCTTTGTATGAATTTTAAGTCGCTCCTAAAAAAGTCTCATCATTTACCCAAAGTGATCTGATAGGATATAAACATTGATGGGGTGATTTAGTTTAAAACAAAAATTCCTCTAAAATTTCGCTAGCTAACATGTTTGAATTAACGGCGGTCACTACATATGCGCAGAAAACAGTATGCTGAATTATCCACTATCTTAACGCGTGCGCCTGATGCTGACATACTTTTATATTTATCAAATGGAAAATCCTTTCGAATAATTAATCAGCAACTGATCGCTATAGAGCAACGGCTTGAAAGAATAGAGCAGGCTTTGAAAATTGGTGATGATGCCAATGCAAAATACTTTAAAGTTGATGATGCCGCAGCATTTTTGAGCATGACACCTGGCGCTATTCGAATGATGACACTCAGACAGAAAATCCCACATTTCAAAAAACTTGGTAAGCTGTATTTCAAACTATCAGATTTGATCAAATGGATGGAGACATCTGAATAAATAAAAGTTATTTTTCAGTCGTTGCGAATGGTTAAACTAAATTGTATTTTTGAGCCGTTGACATACTTAGAATTATGAGCAAATGAAAAAATGTTTGCAATTATGTGTGCAACACCTAATATAGAACTAACACAAAATACTCATAATCAATAAGTTAAAAAATAATGAATTTTCCATCAGAATTAAAATACACTAAAGACCACGAGTGGGTTAAGGTTGAAGGCAACGAAGCTTTTATCGGCATTACTGATTTTGCACAACGCGAATTGGGCGATATCGTTTATGTTGACATCAACAGCGTAGGCTCTGAAGTGACTAAAGAAGAAGTTTTCGGTACGGTTGAAGCGGTAAAAACAGTTTCAGATTTATACATGCCAGTAACAGGTACTGTTTTAGAAATCAATTCAGAATTAAATGATAATCCCGAGTTGGTAAATAGCGACCCTTATGGTAAGGGTTGGATGGTTAAAGTTTCATTATCTGATTTAGCTGAAGTGGAAGAATTATTAACTGCAGAAGCTTACCAAGCTTTAGTAGGCGCTTAATTTATCATATTTTGTACGAAGCACTGAAACGACAAAAATGGGCCATCTTCTGGACAATTGTTGTCTTGGTGCTTTGTAATATCAAATTACCCGATTCAGAAGGAGATGGATTTTTCTTCAAGGGTTTTGATAAAATGGCACACTTGGGCTTCTTCTTTGTACTTTCTGTATTATTATTTTATGGCAAAATAAAATATCAAAATAATTATGGTTTTAGAACGTTAACTGTTTTTAAAATCATTTTAATTAATGCCATTATCGGCGGTACCATCGAAATCTTACAGTGGAAAGTCTTTACGTATCGCTCGGCAGAATGGTGGGATTTTGGCTGTGATATGTTGGGTGCTTTGATGGCCGTATTTAGTTACATATTACTTCACAAATTAAATCTTGATGAAAAAAATACTTAGTTTAATCATCGTTGGTGCATGCTTAAGCTTAAGTGGCTGCAATGTTTTCAAAAAAGGTTGTAACTGTCCAAAAGTTTATCATAAAACTTATCCTTCTCAAATTAGATAGACCTATCGCTCCATTACCTCTTACAGCTACATTCCATATGCTGTATTTAATAACTGTCCAAAAGTTTATCATAAAACTTATCCTTCTCAAATTAGATAGACCTATCGCTCCATTACCTCTTACAGCTACATTCCATATGCTGTATTTAAAATGTTACCAAGCATTTAACACATCTTAACCAAACCTTTTAAACTTCGCTTAGTCTGATAGCTTAGTTTTGTATTAATATCTAATTTTTTCTAATGAAAAAGAACGTTCAAAGAGCAATTTTTATTGTTCTTATTTTTTGCGGCTACCTCGCTCAAGCTCAAGCTCAAAATACCGGCGCTATTACTGGCAAAGTAATCAGTTCTAAAGATAAAAAACCAGTTGATTACGCAACCATCGCGATAAGAAGTTTAAAAGATTCGGCAGTTGTGGCTTCTGGCCAAAGCGATCCCGATGGAACGTTTAGCTTTAAAGCCATCGCACCAGGAAAATACCGCATTTACGCAGCCTTTTTAGGTTTAAAAACCGCTACTAAAGATATTGAAGTAGCCAAAACCACTGTTAATGCGGGCGAAATTGCCATGACTGATGATGGACTTGACTTAAAGGATGTAAATGTAACAGCAAATATTCCTGTGGTTGTTAAAACCGATACATTAGAATTTGATGCCAAATCAATTAAAGTTAGAGAGAATGCTGTAGTGGAAGATGTGCTAAAGAAACTCCCTGGTGTGGAAGTGGCAAAAGATGGAAGTATTAAAGCACAAGGTGAAACGGTTACCAAGGTTAAGGTGGATGGTAAAGAGTTTTTCGGAAGCGACCCACTTTTGGCTACAAAAAACCTTCCTGCGGATATGGTCGATAAAATTCAAGTGATTGATGAAATGTCTGAACAGTCGCAATTTTCGGGCGTTGATGATGGCACCCGAAGCAAGATCTTGAACATCACTACTAAGGCCGGAATGAAAAAAGGCTATTTTGGTAATAGCAGCATCGGCTATGGAACCAATGAAAGATATGATGCGAATATTAACGTAAACAAATTCGATAATGACCAACAATTCAGCGTAATTGGGCAATTTAACAATGTAAACAAACAAAGCTTCGGCCAGGGTAACGGTGTTGGAAATGGTTTTGGCGGCGGTGGCCGTGGCAACTTTGGTGGTGGCGGTAGTGGTGCCGGTAGCGGAGGTATTACCAATACCAATGCTGGCGGTTTAAACTTTGCCGATACCTATAAAGACGGATCCCAGATTCAAGGAAGTTACTTTTTTAACCGATCGGATGTATCCAACCAGCAAACCAGTTTTACCCAAAATTTACTTGGTAATTCGATTACTACTGTTAACAATACCGCAGATAACAATACAGATCGAATCAATCACCGGTTTAATTTCATGATTGATACCAAGCTGGATTCATCAACAACAATTAAGATTCAGCCAAATGTTTCTTTCACAGAATCTGATGCAACGAACTTAAGTAATTACAACAGAAATTTAATCGCTACTTCAAGCACTGGAGATCAGCGTTATATTAGCAATTCAACCACGCCAAACATTGCTAATAATTTATTGATTCGTAAGAAATTCAAAAGACGTGGCAGAACGATATCATTAAACGTAAATACCAGCATTAATAACAATGATGCAGATACTTACAATTATATATCTGAAAGTAACACGGTGAATAATGTTAGTACTCCGTCACTTATTGATCAGTTGAATAAAGTAAATAGTAATTCGATTAATAACACGGCAAGAGTAGTTTACACCGAGCCGCTTTCTAAAACAACAAGCCTGGAGCTAAATTACCAAAATGGCTATGCTCATGATAATCAAGGCAGACAAGTTCTGGATTTTAACTCGGCAAGCGGACAGTATGATTTAGTTAATTTAGATTATACCAACATTTACGAAAACCAGACTTTAACAAATGCAGCAGGCGTAAGTTACACCACAAACGAGAAAAAGTACAACTGGAATATTGGTATTGCTGCACAACAAACCAACCGATTAAACACGAATGTTACTACTGGTATAGTTAGAAGTCAAAATTTTATTAATTTAACGCCTTCAGCTAACTTCAGGTACAACTTTAGTAATGCCAGAAGATTAAATATTCGATACAGAGGGAATACACAACAGCCAAGTATCAATCAAATTCAGCCAATCCCTGATAATACTAATACACAAAGTGTGTTTGTAGGTAACCCTTTATTGAGACCAGCTTTCAACAATAATTTAACCATTAATTACAATAATTTCGACTTTGCAAAGAGCAGGATGTTTTTCGCTTTCATCAATTTAAGCCAAACATTCAACGCCATCGGAAACAGTAGTCAATTGGTTACAGACCAAAGTGATGTGGATTTTGGTAAAATCAGAACTACCTATGTAAATGTTGATGGTGTTTATTCGGGTAGTGGAAGCATAAATGTAGGTTTACCGCTTCTCCCTGAACGTAAATTAAATTTAAATGCATCGTTGAATGCAAATTACAACCGAAACGTAAACTTCACTACAGCCAATAACAACCCTGCAGATTTAGTAAGAAATATCACCAATACTTACGCATTAACAAATCGCTACAGTTTGGTAACCAATTTTGATAAATTTGATTTAACCGGAGGTATCTCCGGGACATACAACAGGGCCACTTATTCCGCTAATCCTGCTCAAACTACGAACTTTTATACGCTAAATCCAAGTTTTGATATTAGTTATATGTTCCCTGGAAATATCCGTTTAGCTATTGATTTGGATTATATTAAAAACACTGGCCGTGGTGAAGGATACAATACCGAGTTTACGCTGGTAAACTCTTACATCAGCCGTCAGTTCTTTAAAAATAGAGGAACATTTAAAGTTGCGGTAAATGATGCTTTTAACCAGAATCAAGGGATTAGCAGAACAGCTACCAACAATACCATCACCGATTTAAATTACAATGTTTTAAAAAGATACTTTATGTTTTCGTTCACTTACTCATTAACCCGCATCGGCGGAAGAAATATGAGCGGCGATATGCAGATGCCAAACCAAGGTGGTGGCGGCGGTCAGCGAATGAGAATGTAAGGTCAAGAAATTATTAAAGTCTCGGTTTATTAGCCGAGACTTTTTTAGTTACAATTTATAACTGTTAAATCAACAGTTATGTATTTCAATTGTTACTTACACCAAATAAACCTTTAATATAGTTGTTAGTCTCTATTTTTAAACCAGGAGACTAACCGAATGAAACAACTCTTTACCCTAATTTGTATTTTATTTTCATGCTATGCCTTCGCCCAAAACAATGGTTCTGTAAGTGGCCGTGTACTTCAATCAAAAGATAAAAAACCAATCGATTATGCTTCTTTAGCCGTTAAAAATCTGTCAGACTCGAGCATGGTTGGTGCGGTGAGTACTAGTGAAGATGGAAAATTTATTTTGAAGGGTCTTAAACCCGGCAACTACCGGATATATGCAGCCTTTCTGGGCTTGAAAAACACGACAAAAGATTTCGCGATTACAGCTGACAAACCGAATTTTGATGTTGGAGATATTATTTTAGAAGGCGGGGCGATTGATCTTCAAACCGTTGAGATTAAAGCGGAGGTTCCACCGATTGTGGTAAAAAAGGATACGCTGGAATTTAATGCCAGCTCGTTTAAAGTGGTGGAAAATGCAGTAGTAGAAGATTTACTAAAAAAGCTTCCAGGTGTAGAAGTAGACAAGGCAGGAACTGTAAAAGCTGAAGGTGAAACCATTACTAAAGTACGGGTAGATGGAAAAGAATTTTTTGGCAATGATCCGCTATTGGCCACCAAAAACTTACCCGCCGATATGATTGATAAAATTCAGATTATCGATGAACTTTCTGATCAGGCTCAATTTACTGGAATTGATGATGGAACTCGAACCAAAATCATTAACATCACCACTCGAAAAGACAAGAAAAACGGTTACTTCGGAAATACCACAGCTGGTTATGGCTCAGACGATCGATATGATATCAATGCGAATATCAACCATTTTGATCAGGATAGGAAGCTAAGCGTAATTGCTCAATTCAATAACGTAAATAAACAAAACTTCGGTGGCGGCTTAGGCGGTGGAAATGGTGGGAATAATGGAGGCAGAGGTGGCATAACCGATACAAAAGCTGCAGGTTTTAATTATAACGATACTTATTCCGATCAAACAGAAGTAAGCGTTAACTACTTCGTTAATAAATCTGAAAATCTAATACTGAGGAACAGTGTTACCCAAAATTTTCTGGGTGATGTGACCACAATATTTAATAACAATCAAACAAATAATTCAGAGCGATTGAACCACCGTTTGGGTTTCATGGTTGATACCAAAATCGACTCACTTACTTCATTAAGGATCCAGCCTAACATCAGTTATACTAATAACGAATCCTTAAATTTTAGTGAATATACCCGGGATTACAATACTTACCGCATTAATGGCTCGCAAACATTAATCAATCACGGTACATCTCCTTCCATTAGTAATAACGTTTTGCTAAGAAAAAAATTTATGCGTCGCGGCAGAACATTATCATTGAATTTAAATACCAACATTAACAACAACGACAGTGAAAACTACAATGATAATCCTGAGACGAGAATTGAAGGGACGGTAGCCACTCAAAAACGCACCAACCAGTTAAACGATCAGGAAAGTGAATCCATCAACCAAAATACACGTTTGGTATACACCGAACCACTGAGCAATACATTAAGTTTCGAGCTGAATTATCAAAACGGATATAACCACAACACATCAGATCGGTTTACATACAATTTCAATCCCGCAACCCTGCAATACGATCTGCTCGATCAAACTTTTAGTAATTCTTACGAAAATACCATTTTAACCAACACGGCGGGCTTTAGTATCAATAAATCAGCAAAAAAATACAATTGGAATGCCGGTATGGCAGTTCAAAATACCGATCGAACGAACAACAACATTACCCGTGGATTTATCCTAAAGCAGAATGTATTTAATTACACGCCATCGGCTATGTTTAGGTATAACTTTAGCAACAGTAAAAGGTTGGTTTTCAATTATCGTGGCAGAACCAATCAGCCTACTATACAGCAACTGCAACCCATTCCTAACAATACCAACACTCAAAATATTCCGGTCGGCAACCCCCATTTAAGGCCTGAATTTGATAATACATTGAGAATTGCCTACAACACTTTCACCGTGGGCAAAAACAGGTCGCTTTTTGTAAATATCAACCTTACCCAAACTTCAAATAAAATAGCCAACAGCAGCAGTTTAATTCAAAGTGGACCAGATCAAGGCAAGCTGGCCATCACGCCAGTAAACGTAAACGGCGTTTATGCAGGTAGCGTGTCTTCATCATTAAGCCTCCCTTTAATGAGCGAGAATAAACTTAACTTCCACATTAACGTTTCGGGCAACTACGATCGCGATGTAAACTTCACCAATTCATTAAGAAATATCACAAACAGCTGGTCTATTACCAACGGGTACCGCCTGGTTTCTAATTTGGATAAGCTTGATTTAACGGCTGGCGTTAATGGTTCAATCAACCGTGCTACTTATTCTGTTCAACCAAATTCCAATACCCGTTTCTACACCTTCAGTCCAAATGTAAGTGTAAGTTATCTTTTCCCTGGCGATATTCGCTGGTCTGTAGATGCCGATTATAATCAGAATACCGGTCGCGGAGAAGCCTTTGACACTCATTTCACTTTGGTAAATTCTTACATTAGCAAACAGTTTTTTAAAAACCGTGGTACTTTCAAAGCAGCGGTAAACGATCTGTTAAATGAAAATCAGGGGATAAGCAGAACGGCAAACAACAACACCATACAAGATGTAAGCTTTAATGTGCTTAAACGTTATTTCATGTTTTCATTTACTTATTCGCTTAATAGAATGGGCGGCAAAAATCGAATCAGAGGAAATGAGGGTGGCGAAGGCCGAAGACGTGGAGATGAAGGAGGTTTTGGCGGCGGCCGACAACGTAATTAATCATTATTTAGTAAAACAAGATTTTTAACAGCAATGTTAACAGCCGTTATTTGGAATAAATCTAAAGAAAGGGTAACTTGCGCCTCATTCAGCAAATGAATAACCTAAGAGTAAAGGGATGATAGAGATCAAGAACTCAGAAGGTACGAAATACGAGTAAACAAAGATCATAAAATGAAACTTTCCAATCTAAAAGTAGGCGAAAAGGGCACCATCATTTCATTTACAGATCTTGATTTATCTGTTAAATTAATGGAAATGGGTTGCTTGCCTGGCGAGGTGGTAGAAGTAGAACGTTTTGCTCCGCTCGGCGATCCGATGGCTATTCGAGTTGCTGGATATCAGTTATGTTTGCGCAAAAGCGAAGCTGATGTTATTATCATTCAATAAATAAGCTGGTTTGGATATTAAAGTTGCATTAGTTGGTAATCCCAATACAGGTAAATCTACACTCTTTAACCGTTTAACGGGGTTAAATCAAAAAATCGGAAACTTCCCAGGCATTACTGTTGATAAAAAAACAGGATTTATGAAAATGCTTGATGGCAAACAGGCCGAAATTATCGATTTGCCTGGAACCTATAGCTTATATCCGAAAAGCAGCGATGAAAGCATCGTTTTTCAGGTACTGGCCGACAGAGAAAACAGTAGTCATCCGGACGTTATTGTGCTTATCGCTGACTCCTCAAACCTAAAACGCAACATGCTTTTGTACTCGCAGGTGGCCGATTTGGGTATTCCAATAGTCCTGGCGTTGAACATGATTGATCTTGCCGAAAAACAAGGCATCAGTATTGATCTAAATAAACTTTCAGAAAAATTAGGCATCCAGGTAGTATCCATTTCTGCAAGGAATAATATTGGTATCGACCGTTTGAAACAAGCCATCGCCAATACCACTAAAATTGCCACACAATTTCAGGATGTTGATGTGAATAGTTTAGCGCCTGCCGCAATTGATGCCATAAAATCCAAATTGAATTCTGATAACGATTACTATGCCTTACAGGTGTTGCATCAACACGAATATTTAACTTTCTTCAGCCCTCAAGAACAAGAAGAAATTGAACATATAGAACAATCGCACCATTTCGAATCGTCGAAAATCCAGGCAGCAGAAACGGTTGTTCGCTACCAACATTTAAGTAAAATTCTATCAGGTGTAGTAACAGATAGCGGCAGGGCGCAAAAATTCTCTTTTAGCGATAAACTCGATGCAATTTTAACACACAAAGTTTGGGGTTTTGCTATTTTTCTACTGATCCTCTTTGTAATTTTTAACGCCATATTTGCATGGTCGGCCTACCCGATGGATTGGATTGAAAGCGGTTTTGGTTTCATTACTGAACTTGGTCACAAATATCTACCAGCAGGCATGCTTACCGATTTAGTGCTCGATGGAATTATTGCTGGTTTAGGGGGAATATTCGTATTCATACCTCAAATTGCTATTCTATTTGCCTTTATTTCCATTTTAGAAGATACAGGCTACATGGCTCGTGTTACTTTCATGATGGATAAAATCATGAGCAAAGTGGGTTTAAATGGTAAATCTGTAGTTCCAATGATAGGTGGCTTGGCCTGCGCTGTGCCTTCCATTATGGCCGCTCGAAATATCGAAAACTGGAAAGACAGAATGATTACCATTATGGTTACGCCATTGGTAAGTTGCTCCGCAAGGTTACCAGTGTACATTCTAATTATCTCATTAATTATCCCCTCAGAGAACGTGTTAGGCATCTTCAACATGCAGGGTTTAGCGCTAATGATCATGTATTTGGTAGGTATCATTGCAGCGGTATTGGTTGCCTGGGTAATGAAAATTATCATTAAAACGAAAGAGCGGTCCTACTTCATCATGGAACTGCCCATTTACCGAATGCCAAGGTGGAAAAACGTTTTCTATACCATGTATGAGAAGTCGAAAACCTTTGTAATAGAAGCCGGGAAAGTGATTATTGCAATTTCTATTATCCTTTGGGTAATGGCGACATTTGGCCCCGGAGATCGTTTTGAAAATATTGATAAAAAATATGAAGCAGCACTTGCAGATACGACTAACAACACAACCCATATTGAAACATTAATCGCAACAGAAAAGCTCGAAAATTCTTATGTGGGCATTCTTGGGCATTGGATTGAACCTGCCATTCGTCCACTCGGTTACGATTGGAAAATCGGCATTGGGCTAATTACATCGTTTGCCGCCCGCGAAGCTTTTGTAGGTACTATGGCTACCATTTATAGCGTTGACGGTGGAGATGAAGATACCTCTACTATCCGAAAACGCATGGCCGCATCAAAAAATACACGAACCAATTTGCCGGTTTATACGTTTGCAACTGGCGTTTCGCTGATGTTATTTTACGCTTTCGCAATGCAATGCATGAGTACCGTGGCAATTGTTTACCGCGAAACCAAGGGTTGGAAATGGCCTATCATTCAGCTGGTTTATATGACAGTCATGGCCTATTTCGCTGCATTAATTGCTTATCAGCTGTTAAAGTAGGTTATTTTTTTCTCGGATCTCCAACCTGACCGAAATCGAAGGCCGCATTATAAATATGATTATTAAGATTAGAAGAGGAAATTTCTGCATATACTATAATTTGTTCCCGTTTTACGTTTTACTTCTGCAGAAGAAATTCAAGATTAGTGTTCACTGCATCAGGTCCAAGTGGCTTACAATCAGCAAATCGTTACTTTTGGCTTGCTTATCCTCGGTCATTTAAAACCTACAACCCCTATAACTTAAAACCTTTATCCTAGCTCAATCTGTCTTTTAATGCTTTCTTCCAAAGAAATTAGGGTTTCTGTCCGTTGAATTCCATTAACAGCCTGAATTTCTTCATTAAGCACATGGCGCAAATGGTTTGTATCCCTACAAATAATTTTTGCGAACATACTATAAGATCCAGTCGTATAATGTAACTCTACCACCTCCTTAATTTTACTTAATTGAGCAACAGCATCTTTGTATTGTATTCCCTTCTCCAGGTAAATTCCTAAAAAAGCACAAATGTCGTAGCCTGCCTTCTGTGGATCTATAATCAGGTGAGAGCCTTTTATAATGCCCATCTCCTGTAATTTTTTCATTCTAACATGTATTGTACCGCCAGATACGATTAAATCCTTCGCAATTTCCGTATAAGGTTTCGTCGCATCTTGCATTAACTGTTTTAATATATCAATATCAAGGTTGTCAATTTCTAAATTGGAATTGTCTTTTTTAAGCATATTTTTGAATTATGATAAGCGAATTTATAAAAATTTATCAATATTATAAAAATAAAATTAAATGTTTAAAATATTTGCAAGGTATTTAGAGTTCTTTTACATTTGTATCAAGCAATTAACAAAAAGGGAACGTTCTTTCACAATTGCTGAACATAATGTAGGGTGGTGAAACAGGCAGACACACCTCCTTGTCTCGGTGGCGGAGATCATGGAAAACCAGCAATGGCTAACCACTCCTTGAAGGTTCGATTCCTTCCCCTACAGCGACTTAGTCCAAGTCCCTAGTCAGTAGTCTTTAGACTCCTTACTTCGACTTTAGACTAATGACTAAATGTTGGGTGGTGAAATTGGCAGACACGCCTCCTTGTCTCGGTGGTGGGGAATAATGGGATAAACGCAGTTTATTGGGTTGACCACAATTAATTTTTTGAACTGTAGCTAACTACCCCTTGAAGGTTCGACTCCTTCCCCAACAGCATTTTTTATGAATAATAAGTTAGTTAATCGAGCAATCCTGGATAGGTTGCTCTTTTTTTTTTACTGTTTAGGTCGAAGTCGCCTTTATCCTTAGTCGGTGCCAATATTAATATGGAGTTAATATTCAAATATTTCCTATATTTCGATCTATTGTAAGTGTTATACCACATTAATGAAAAAGAAAATCCAAATAAAAGATATAGCAAACGAATTAAATATATCTATCACTACCGTTTCTTTCGTGATAAATGGCAAAGCTCAAGAAAAAAATATAAGCAAGGCAGTTACCAAAAAGGTACTTGATTTGGTTGAAAAATGGGGTTACCAGCCCAATACCCTAGCAAAGAGCCTGCGTACTGGAAAAACAAATGTAATTGGCTTTCTTGTAGACGATATTTCTGAACCTTTTTTTTCCCGTATAGCGCATCATTTAGATCAGAAAGCCTCAGAAAATGGATACAAAATTCTTTTCAGCAGTACCCACAATAGTCATGAAAAGGCTATCGAATTACTCCAGATATTTCGTGACCGGCACGTGGATGGGTACATTATGGCTTTGCCAGAAGGATTTGAAGCGGAAACTAAAAAACTAATTGAAACCAATACACCGGTAGTACTTTTTGATCGATATGTACCTGAACTTCAAACCGATTACGTGGTGATAGATAATGCGGGGGCAACCTTTAACGCCACACACTACCTAATCAATAACGGTTATCAGAATATAGGCTTTGTAACACTCGAAACAGATTTACAACAAATGGTTGATCGGTTAGCGGGTTATGAAAAAGCCATGAAGGATCACCAACTTCCTACTACTATTAAAAAGGTCAAATATGACCGTTCTGATTTAACTTCGATAGAACAAATGACAACATTTTTTTCTTCGGAAAAGCAACTTGATGCGGTAATTTTCTCTGCCAATTACATTTGCCTCGATGGTTTGCGAACGCTGAAACAAATGGGAATATCACCTTCATCAAAACCTGCTTTGCTATCTTTTGATGATTTTGAGCTACTCGAATTTTATACGCCATCTATAACTGCAGTTGCGCAGCCGGTACGGGAAATTGCTGAAAACCTGATGAAGATAATGCTTTTAAAACTAGAGTCGAAAGAACAGGAATCAGCTTTCAAGCAAGTTGTGTTATCCACCAAATTAATCGAACGAGAATCTACCCTTCCAAAAAAGCAGCATAAAAAAAGGGAATAAGTTATACCTTATTCCCTTTTTATTTTTTTGATTGATGACCTAAACGGTCATTACATCTTTTTCCTTTGCTTCTGCATGCTTATCAACTTTAACGATATAAGCATCAGTTAATTTTTGTACTTCGGCCTCACCTGTCTTTATTTCATCGTCAGATACACCTTCTCCTTTTAGCTTTTGTATTTTGGTATTGGCATCTTTGCGGATGTTACGAACGGTAATGCGTCCACGTTCTGCCTCTTCCTTTACTTTTTTAACCAAGTCTTTTCTGCGTTCTTCAGTTAATGGCGGTACAACTAAACGAATTATAATACCATCATTTTGAGGGTTGATACCAATGTTTGCTACCTGAATAGCTTTTTCTATTGGCACTAATAACGATTTTTCCCAAGGCTGAATTACAATCGTTCTGGCATCCGGCGTGTTGATGCTAGATACTTGAGACAAGGCGGTAGAAGCACCATAGTAATCTACAAAAATACCATCAAGCATTCCTGCAGAAGCCTTACCAGCTCTAATTTTAGTTAATTCTGATTCGCAATGATCGATAGCCTTATCCATAGAAGATTGGGCATCCATTAATTGCAATTGTATGAGTTCGTTCATAATATGTGTATTTCTACAAAAATAATAATTTAAGCTTTATTTCACCAAAGTACCAATTGGTTCGCCATTAGCAATTTTCATGAAATTACCATGTTTATTCATATCAAACACAATAATAGGAACCTGGTTTTCTTCACATAAAGTAAAAGCAGTCATATCCATTACGTTTAAACCTTTTGCATATACTTCTTTAAATGATATTTCATCGTATTTAGTCGCTAACGGATCCTTTTCAGGATCTGCAGTATAAATACCATCAACACGTGTTCCCTTCAATACTGCATCTGCTTTAATTTCAATGGCCCTTAACGCGGCGGCAGAATCGGTAGTGAAGTATGGATTTCCTGTTCCAGCTCCAAAAATAACAACTCGGCCTTTCTCTAAGTGGCGCACCGCTCTACGGCGGATAAACGGCTCACAAATTTGTTCCATTTTAATGGCCGTAAGTAAGCGGGTTTTTATACCAACTTTTTCCAACGCATCTTGTAATGCCATAGAGTTAATTACAGTAGCTAGCATGCCCATATAATCCGCCTGAGCTCTGTCCATCCCACTTTTTTCGGCACTTAATCCTCTAAAAATATTACCTCCACCAATAACGATTGCAATTTCCAGACCTTTGTCGTGTACTGCTTTAATATCTTCAGCATATTGTTTAACACGTTCATTATCAATACCGTATTGTTTTTCGCCCATTAGTGATTCACCGCTAAGCTTTAGTAGGATGCGTTTGTATTTCATGACTTCAAAAATATCAACAATTTTTTAATACCGAGCTATTGTTTCTAACAATTGATGTAATTATTTAGATTGAAACTTCTTCTCCATGGAAAAATACTTGCTTCAGGTTCAAATCATTGTCAATAATAACCAGATTTGCATCCCCACCACTCACTATTTTGCCAGTCAGGTTTTCAATTCCAATCAACTTTGCCGGATAAACTGTAGCCATATTTATCGCCTCGCTTAAGGCAATATCACAGTATTCAACACAATTTTTCAACGCTTGCAACATGGTTAGTGATGATCCCGAAAGTGTTCCATCTGGCATAACATATTTTTCACCTCTTTTAATATGCTGATACGGCCCTGTGTTACATTCTGTTACCGCATCAGTAATTAAGAACAATCTTTCTTTAAGTAGCGTCTTGGCAAATTTTACGATCTCGAAATCTACATGCTGCCCATCCACAATAATGCTAGACATAGCCCTATTGTGGTTGAACAATGCCGTTGGTATGCCAGGTTCACGATGATGGATAGGGCTCATTGCATTGAATAAGTGCGTAGTAGTGTGCATGCCCATATTGTACGCGGCGCTAGCTTGTTCAAAAGTAGCGTTGCTATGGCCTAGGGAAACTACTACACCATTATCAATCAAATAACTAATTACCTTTTCGTCATTGCATTCTGGCGCGATAGTCATCATCTTAATTACACCATCTCCAAAATCCAATAATTCTTTAATCTCGTCTAAGGTAGCTTTCCGTACGAACTCAGGAACATGTGCGCCCAAACGCTTTGGATTTAAAAATGGACCTTCTAAATGTAAGCCTAAAAGATTTCTGGCTGATGAACGATATTCTTTTGCTGTCGCGATACATGCATGAAATACCTCTGCGGTATTGGTAGCCATACAAGCCAAGAAACCTGTGGTGCCTTTTTTGAGCAAATCGTCTTCCATTACCCGAAGTGCTTCTACTGTGGGCTCTGCTGAAAACAGTTTCCCTCCGGCGCCATAGATTTGAAGGTCGATTAAGCCGGGAACAAGAAATTCTGTTTCGGAATCTTCTTCCGATGCTTCAATTGAAATGATTTTACCTTGATCGATTTTAATGCTTTTCCTTTCTTGCAGAACACCATCATCGAAAAATTTAGCATTTGGTATATGGAACATAAGATTTGCTTTTTACTGGCCTAAGTTACTAACCTGAGTTCGATTATTATTAAAAAGCATACAACTGATTAGTTTTTACAGTTTCATATTTGATACAAGGCTTCTTTGGGAAGATGCTATATGCAGCCAATCCTGCCATCATATTAATGATAAAATTAATGAAAGGACGATCTCTAGAGTGTTCAATTTGACAATATTTTTAACTTCATCGTTAACCGTTTGGATTACTTATCTTTTTCGTAGCATGATCTTGTCTTTATACTTATCAGGCTATTTTCCAATTTATTGCGGATCCCTTTCACCAATTGAAGGCCATCAGTAAAGAGGGTCTCGAACAAATTTTTAGAGATATATCCCTTGTATCCAATTAGCTTTCCAAATATTTTTTGAGAACCCCTTCTCTCTTTAAGGCTCTCTATCATCTCTATTTCCTTGACTGATAAGAAAGTTAAGAATTTCTCCTCTATCATTTATAAGTAGCTGGAGTTGAACCCATAGAACCATCCCATGGTTGATTTTCCAACTTCAGCGATGCCTTTGAAAACCTTGTTTGCTTTTATACGTTGTTTCTTACAAACTCTTATCGGTGTAGAATCCACGAAAGAAATTCCTGTACAATAACCCAGAACAACAGGTTTTTAAGAAGATTGTCAAAGGCATGATTACACTTTGGTTACGTTCAACAAAGCGGTTATAAGACACTTTTTTTGAGAAACCATCCTACCTATGCTTCTGGACGTAGAAAATATAATAATGCTTGAAGCATTTAAAGTCGCTAATCTGAAATAAAAGAAGAATGTTGACGATCTCGCTATCAGATATCGTGACGGGCCTCGTGAAAGCTTGCCTAAAATGATGTTTTAATCATTTTTTCAAAGTTCTGGCAAAACTCATGAACAATGCAGAAAAATCGGTAACGTTATTTTATGTAATGCTTTATTTCGTTAAGTATACTTAAATATACGAAATATCGCTTTAACATCTTTTATATCAATTAATTATCGAACTCAAGTTACTAATTTGAAACCTAATTTCGCCTTTTGAGTACTCACCTTTGCTTATAAATGCGATAGTGTGGAAATACTTTTTGTTTCGTGGTCCCACTAGATTCATGTGCGGTTCCTGCTTACCGCGGCGGTAGGTATTGACAATATTATAAAGTAAAAACAAATCAAAAAATTGAAACAATGACAAGGCTAAAGCTACACAAGAGCATCAAGTTGTTATTTTCGAAAAAAATGGTCAAAAAAAATCCCGATTTTCATCGGGACTTCTCAATATTGTTTACAAATGCTTATGCACCTAACTGAACGCGTTTGAAAGCGGTTACCGTTAATCCTTTAGCCGTATTGTCTAAGAATTTACGAACATCCATTGAACCGTCTTTAACAAACTCTTGGTTTAATAAAGTACTATCTTTGTAGAATTTGTTCAATTTACCGGCAGCGATTTTCTCAACCATTTCTTCTGGTTTACCTTCTTGACGAATAACGTCTTTAGCTATTTCAATTTCACGTTCGATAGTAGCAGGATCTACACCGTCTTTATCAACAGCAACTGGGTTCATTGCAGCAATCTGCATTGCAACATCTTTACCAGCGTCAGTAATATCAACACCATTAGCACCTTGGAATACTACCAAAACACCCATTTTACCGTTAGAGTGAATATAAGAAACGATTTTCTCGCCAGTTACGTTTGCATACTCTTGAATAACGATTTTCTCGCCAATTTTACCAGTTAATTCAGTAATAGTTTCGGCAACTGTACGTCCATCTTCTAATTTAATTGCCTCTAACTCTTCTGCAGTAGCAGGATTGTTAGCAACCGCTGCAGCTAAAACAGCCTGAGCAAGATTACGGAAATCTTCAACTTTAGAAACTGGTTCAGTTTCACAAGCTAAAGCAACTAATTTACCATTTGTACCATCTGCTGAAACAGCGATTGATACCAGACCTTCAGATGTAGCATTACCAGAACGAGCGGCAGATACTTTTTGACCTTTTTTACGCAATAAATCAACAGCTGCTTCGAAATCGCCATTAGCTTCTACTAAAGCTTTTTTGCAATCCATCATACCAGCGCCAGTTTGTTGGCGTAGTTTATTTACATCAGCGGCAGTAATTTGTACTGTAGACATGTTTAAAAATTTTATAAGTTCCTTAAAATGTTAAAAGTTACAGGTTACAGGTTGCGGGCTTTACCTACAACTTATAACCTATAACTTATAACTTAATTATTCTTCTGTTTTAGTTTCTTCTGATGAAGGCGCTTCAGTTTCTGCTTCAGCCGTTACCTTTTTAGTAGTTGGTCTTTTTTCACCAGCTGCTCTAGGTTCTTTGGCTTCGGGAGCATCAGCTGCAACTTTCGCTGCTACTGCTTCTTTCTCAGCTTCATCATCTTTTTCGCGTTTGCGCTCATCTAAACCTTCTTCAATAGCTTTGATAATTACATCAGTGATTAAAGAGATTGATTTCGTAGCATCATCATTCGCTGGAATTGGGAAATCGATGTTAGAAGGATCAGAGTTTGTATCAACCATCGCAAAAGTTGGGATGTTTAATTTTAATGCTTCAGTTACCGCAATGTGTTCTTTCTTAACATCAATTAAGAATAAAGCTGCAGGTAAACGGTTTAAATCAGCAATACCACCTAAAAGTGATTCTAATTTAATACGCTCACGTTGAATCATCAAACGCTCTTTTTTAGAAAGAATCGAATAAGTACCGTCTTTAGTCATTTTATCGATGGTAACCATCTTTTTAATTGACTTACGAACGGTAGCGAAGTTAGTTAACATACCACCTAACCAACGCTCGGTTACGAAAGGCATGTTCACTTTTTTAGCTTGCTCAGCTACGATTCCTTTTGCTTGTTTTTTTGTTGAAACAAATAATACTTTACGTCCTGATTTTACGATTTGTTTAATCGCAGCCGCAGCTTCTTCAGTTTTAGTTAAAGTTTTATTTAAATCTATAATGTGAATTCCGTTACGCTCCATGAAAATGTAAGGAGCCATTTTCGGATTCCATTTACGGGTAAGGTGACCAAAGTGTACACCTGCATCCAATAAGTCTTGATAAGTTGTTCTTGCCATTGTTCTTGCCTCTTGTGATTAACGTTTACTGAATTGGAATTTCTTACGAGCTTTAGCACGTCCTGGTTTTTTACGCTCAACCATACGCATATCACGCGTCATTAGGCCTTTAGCACGTAATGCAGGTTTTTTCTCCGCATCTAGTTCAACAATCGCTTTAGCAATAGCTAAACGAACAGCTTCTGCTTGTCCTTTTACTCCACCGCCTTGTACGTTTACAGTGATATCATAACGACCTGTAAGTTCAGAAACTTCTAAACTTTGGTTTACGATATATTGCAAAGGTAAAGTTGGGAAATAAACTTTGTGATCTTTACCGTTAACGGTAATTGCTCCAGCACCATCTTTTAAGTAGATACGTGCAACAGCTGTTTTTCTTCTTCCTGAAGTGTTAGTAACTGACATTTCTTAAAGTTTAATGGTTTTTGGAGATTGAGCTGCATGAGGGTGAGTTTCACCAGCATACACAAAAAGATTGGTGTAAAGTTTTTTACCCAATTTAGTTTTCGGTAACATACCACGTACCGCTTTCTCGATTACACGTTGAGGGTGTTTCGCCATTAACTCCTTAGGAGAAATAAAACGCTGACCACCTGGATAACCAGTATAAGAAACATATTGCTTTTCGCTGAATTTGTTTCCTGTCAATTTAACCTTGTCTGCATTGATAACAATAACATTATCTCCGCAGTCTACGTGTGGGGTGTACTCAGGCTTGTTTTTACCACGGATGATCATAGCGATCTTCGATGACAAGCGCCCCAAAATCTCGCCTTGTGCATCAACAACAATCCACTGTTTGTTAACAGTTTTCGCATTGGCAGAGACAGTTTTGTAACTTAACGTATTCACTTGCTTGTATTTAATTTATTAAACAATTTATTATTCCCATTAAATTTGGGACTGCAAAGATAGATAGAAAACTTTTATTATCAAATAGTTGATGATAAAAAGTTTGATGACTTATCGTCATTGCGAAGAGCGTAGCGATGTAGCAATCTTATTAGAAGATGAATTTGAAAGCAGAACCAATATTAATCAGCTGGATTCGGCCGGGCGTTGCGCTAAATCTTTTATTGGTAAAGTTACTAACTCTTACAAACGCCTTGCCGATCAGAGATAGGAATTGTCAAAAACCAACAAAAAGATGTCGCTCTATTCACTCCTTAACATACAAAGAAAACAAAAATGAAATTCTTCTTTACATTAGGGCATCTGATAAAAGTCTTGTATCATAACGTATGTTCAAGATCGAATTTATATCTTCATTAGGCAATAAAACCGAATTGCTAAACCGTAGTAGTTTTGACTTGCAATTCTTTCGCAAAAACATCTATTGGCAACAGGAAAAGAATTATTATCACTCTTACCGCAGCGATGAGCATATCAATTATTAGATTATTGATATTTGGATATATCCGATGAGGTTAATGGGCGAAACCTTAATGTTTGGTCCAAGTATATAGATTAATGACACTGCATGAGGAAAATTTAAACCTGCTTGTAAACTTTTCTTCGTATCGTCTTGAGAAAAAAGGTCGGTTTACTAAATTAATCACCGGCAAACAGAGAAGAAAGTTTGGGAAGCTCGACATGCAGATGTAGTGGTAGTTCAGGATCTACGGCAAATTGTGAAATATTTTGTAGAAGGAAATTTAGCACAACTTGATCCAATATTACCGAACGAACGAGAGTATCAATTCAACGAACACTAAAACCTTGAACTCCTTTTAATCTTTCCCAACATGATCTGCCAGCTTATAGCCAGCGCTATTCGGATTCTTATCCTCCAAAAAAACAAGAATAATTAAGGAAATGATTGGAATGAGGAAAGATATTGAAAACCAAAACCAGAAATTTCTCCCAGTTCGTTTGGCTAAAAAACCGGCTAGCAGTTGTGGCGACAACAATAAACCAAGTACAATTGTGCCTACTATAACTTCAGGCATGGCTTTCTTTATTGCTTCTGTGGATCAAGCGGTGGTGCAGACAGCAATCCTTTGATATCGCTTTCAACCTCTTCTTCGCCCTTTTTCTTTTTCTTCTTTTTATCTTTATTCGCTTTGCCGCTCAGGCGCTCTTCGATAACTTTATCGTATTCGGTTTGTTGTTCGCCTTTTAACACGTTACGGATATTTTTCGAGGTTTCGTTTTGTAGTTTATAGAATTTATCTACATCCTCATCTCTGGAGTTGCCAGCTTGTTGTCTTTTTATTAAATCTGCCTGTTCTTTAGCCTGATTATAGGTGAAGCGATAAATCACACTCTTTTGAGTATCATTCAGCTTCAATCTTTTATCCAAATCCTCCACATTTTTCTTCGCAATTTCATCTGGTGTTGGCATCTTATTCTGCTGTGCATTTGCTAAACCTGCCATCCCAATCACTAAAAGAAATAAAAATATAATCTTCTTCATTTTGAATATTTTACAGTGGCAAAGTTACTTATTTATCTTAAAACAAGAAAGTCCCGATTGAATCGAGACTTTCAAAATTTATTATAAATGGAAACTTATAAAGCTTTTTTATAAAGTTCAGCAACAGCATCCCAATTAACAGCATTCCAAATAGCCGCTAAATAATCTGGGCGTTTGTTTTGATATTTTAAATAGTAAGCGTGCTCCCAAACATCGATACCGAAAATTGGCGTACCTTTTACTTCAGCAACATCCATTAAAGGGTTATCTTGATTTGGTGTAGAGGAAACTTGAAGTTTTTTATCAGCACCAACTGATAACCAAGCCCAACCAGAACCGAAACGAGTTGCACCAGCGTCTTGCAATTTAGTTTTCAGTTCAGCAAACGAACCAAATGTATCGTTGATTGCTTTAGCTAAATCGCCAGTTGGCTCTCCACCTTTATTCGGGCCTAAAACTTTCCAAAACAAAGAGTGATTATAATGACCCCCGCCATTGTTTCTAACTGCTGCAGGATATTTTGAAATGTTTTTAACAATTTCTTCAATACTTAAACTAGCCTCAGGCTTACCTTCAACAGCTTTATTTAAGTTGGTAACATAAGCTTGATGATGTTTATCATGGTGAATTTCCATGGTAGTTTTATCAATATGCGGTTCTAATGCGTCGGTTGCGTACGGTAACGCAGGTAATTCAAAAGCCATAGTATTTATGTTTTAAGATTTTAAAATGTTTCTGTAGCAAATATAACATTAGTAGGTTAAGATTTGTTCATGTAAATATCATCAAATCGTTTTCCTTTCAATTTATGATGATAGAAATTGGAAGGATTTAAGCTTTGCAAAAGTTACCGGAATATCAAATTTACTAGACCCTAAATCTTTAGCTATCGTTTTTTAACAAAGAAATCCCTCATTAAAATTGCTGCCTCATCTGCCAGAACGCCACCTTTAAGTTCAGTTTTAGGATGCAGTAAATTTGCATTCTTTGAAATGAAACCACGCTTTTCTTCCCTGGCTCCGTATACGATTCTGCTGATTTGGGTCCAATAGCTTGCGCCAGCGCACATTACGCAAGGCTCGATGGTAACGTATAAAGTACAATCCCTAAGGTATTTCCCACCCAGGGTTTGAGCCGCTGATGTAAAAGCTTGCATTTCTGCATGCGCAGTTACATCATTAAACTTTTCGGTTAAATTATAACCTCGCCCAACGATTCGGTTTTTGCTCACTACAATTGCTCCAATCGGAATTTCATCTTCGGCCAACGCCTTTTTAGCTTCCTCCAAAGCCAGTTTCATATAGTGAATATCTTCTACTTCTGGATTGGTTTCTTCGAAATTATAAAAACTCATACGGCAAATATAGTTTATTCTTTATGTTGACATAAGGCCAACTTCCCCCGCAGATCTGGCAGAAAAAAATCGAAAATCTAGGTGAATCGCAATATGCATCAACTATCTGCGACAATCAGCGTTGTTTATGATCTTAGATCTGCAGGTAACTAATCACACGATTAAATCAGTTTACTGCCATTCGGGACCTTTCTATCAACAGATGTTAAAACAATGTCACCATTTTCATCAGCGAAACCAGTTACTAAAAATTCAGACATAAACTTGCCAATCTGTTTCTTTGGAAAATTTATAATTCCTACAATTTGCCTCCCTGGTAATTCAGCTAAGGTATAATGTTTAGTAATTTGTGCGCTACTGGTTTTTATGCCGATTTCTCCAAAATCTACTGTCAATTTATAGGCTGGCCTGCGTGCTTCTGGAAACTCAAGAGCTTCCAGTACCGTTCCAACTCTCAAATCGACCTTTTCAAAATCCTCCCAAGTGATTTGTTGCATAAGTTTCGTTCTTGTTTTAATCTGCTAATTTAATAAATACTACAAAATATTAGTTCGGATAAAAAAATAGAGCCAAATTCAAACGGTTGTAACAACTGTTATTAAATATGGGAACCTTTTCTGGGTACTTTGAAAATTGCTTTGTGCAGATTTTTGGAAATAATTTGCGAATTATAATTTAAGAACTATCTTTATGCAACCGTTTGCATAACCAGATATTAATTTAATCAAAACAAATGTATTTATTAGGTATTGATTTAGGCACTTCGTCTATAAAAGTTGCAGTTGTAGATGTGGCGAGTCAAAAATGTGTAGCAACAGCACAGTACCCTGAACAAGAAACGGAAATAAAATCCGTTAAACACGGGTGGGCTGAACAATCTCCATTAGATTGGTGGCACAATACGCAGCAAGCGATTTTAAAACTAAACGCAACCAAGTTGTTTGATCCTAAGAACATTGCAGCCATTGGCATCGCCTACCAAATGCATGGTTTAGTTGTGGTAGATCAAGATCAAAATGTTTTGCGTGATAGTATCATCTGGTGTGATAGCAGAGCGGTTGAAATTGGCGAAAAGGCTTTTGACAAAATAGGGCATGAAAAGGCTTTGAGTAGTTTGCTAAATTCTCCCGGAAATTTCACCGCGTCCAAACTAGCTTGGGTAAAAGAAAACGAACCTGGTATTTATCAAAAAATTGATAAAATAATGTTGCCAGGAGATTTCATTGCGATGAAACTAACTGGAGATATAACCACTAGCATATCAGCTTTATCAGAAGGGATTTTTTGGGATTTTCAGAAACATGAAATTTCAAAAGATGTGATCGATTGTTATGGATTAGAGGGCAGCATCATTCCAAAGGTAAATCAACTTTTTGCTTCTCACGGCCTTTTAAAGGAAGGCATTGCAAGGTTACTAGAACTAACACCCGGAATTCCTGTAGCTTATAAAGCTGGAGATCAGCCAAACAATGCGCTATCACTTAATGTGCTAAAACCTGGAGAAGTCGCGGCAACAGCCGGAACATCAGGTGTAATTTATGGCGTGAGCGATAGCTTAACCTATGACAAACAATCCCGTGTAAATACGTTTGCCCACGTAACCTATTCTTCGTTAGAAAAAAATACAGGCGTTTTGCTTTGTATTAATGGAACAGGCAGCATGTACCGCTGGGCGAAACACGCTTTTGCGCCACAATCAACTTATCAGGAATTAAACAGTCTGGCCAATCAGGCACCAATCGGGAGTAGGTGTTTAAAAGTTTTACCCTTCGGAAACGGCGCTGAACGTATGTTAAACAACAAATATACTGGTGCCCAACTCTTAGGTATCGATTTAAATACTCACAATCTATCCGATATTTTTAGGGCAGTTCAAGAAGGTATCGCTTTTTCTTTCAGGTATGGTCTGGATATCATGCGAGAGAACGGAATGACCCCAAAAGTAATCAGAGCAGGGCGGGCAAATCTTTTTTTAAGCGATGTTTTTGCACAAACCTTTGTTGATGTTACCGGAGTAGCCGTGGAACTTTACGAGAACGATGGTAGTGTTGGGGCGGCATTGGGAGCCGGCATCGGTGCGGGGATTTTCAAAACTGCAGAAGAAGCCTTCACCCACCACGAAGTGATTGAAACCTTGACCCCAAAAAATTCGGAAGAATACGAGCCCATTTATCAGGAATGGAAAGAAATATTAATTAAAGCATTAAAGTAGAATCACATAAAAAGATCACAATGACAAAAGTAGTAACAGGATCAAAAGAATTTTTCAAAGGCATCGATCAAATTCAGTTCGAAGGATTAGAAAGTGATAATCCATTAGCCTTTAGATGGTATGACGCAAATAAAATTGTGGCTGGCAAAACCATGAACGAGCACTTCAAATTTGCATGCGCCTACTGGCATTCGTTCAACGGAAATGGAGCTGACCCATTTGGTGGCGCAACACATGTATTCCCTTGGGATGAAAAAAGTGATCCTGTAGAAAGAGCTAAAGACAAAATGGATGCAGCGTTTGAGTTTATTACTAAAATGCAATTGCCTTACTATTGTTTCCACGATGTGGATGTGGTTGATTATGGTGACAATGTTGCGGAAAATGAGCGTAGGCTACAGGCTTTGGTTGAATATGCAAAACAAAAACAAGCAGATAGCGGCGTAAAATTACTGTGGGGAACAGCAAATTTGTTCAGCCACAAACGGTACATGAATGGCGCTTCAACCAATCCAGATTTTCATGTCTTGGCTCACGGCGCTGCACAAGTTAAAGCAGCTTTAGATGCTACAATTGCCTTGGGCGGTGAAAACTATGTTTTTTGGGGTGGTAGAGAAGGCTACATGAGCTTGCTGAACACTAATATGAAACGTGAGCAGGAACATTTGGCTAAGTTTTTACACACCGCAAAAGATTATGCTCGCAAACAAGGTTTTAAAGGAACTTTCTTCATCGAGCCTAAGCCATGCGAGCCGTCTAAACACCAATATGATTATGACGCTGCAACCGTTAAAGGCTTTTTGCAGGAATATGATTTGTTAAAAGATTTTAAATTAAACCTGGAGGTAAACCACGCTACTTTGGCTGGGCATACTTTTCAGCATGAGTTACAGGTTGCAGTAGATAATGGCTTATTGGGTTCTATCGATGCCAACCGTGGCGATTACCAAAATGGATGGGATACGGATCAATTCCCTAACGACATTAATGAGCTAACCGAATCGATGCTGGTTATTTTAGAAGGTGGCGGTTTACAGGGCGGAGGTGTTAACTTCGATGCTAAAATCCGTCGTAATTCTACTGATGCAAAAGATTTATTTTATGCACATGTTGGGGGAATGGATATTTTTGCCAGAGCCTTAATTACCGCTGATGCCATTCTTCAAAAATCAGATTATAAAAAAGTAAGAACAGATCGTTATGCTTCATTCGATAGTGGAAAAGGTGCAGAATTTGAACAAGGGAAGTTAAGTTTAGAAGATTTAAGAAACTATGCTGCCGAAAATGGAGAGCCTGAAGTACGCAGTGGCAAACAAGAATATCTTGAAAATTTGATCAACAGATATATATAAAATCTTGCGAATAGAAATAATAAATGTCTTAATAACATTTTTAAATCAAATAAATTGAAATTTAATTTATGATTTTATTACATTTAGCCTTCTAAACCAAATAACTTATCTTAAATGAAAGTAACAGATTACATTATTTTTCTAGCCTATTTTGCGGTTGTAGCAATTTATGGTTTCTGGATTTACCATCGTAAAAAGCAAGCTCAAATGAGCAGTAAGGATTATTTCCTTGCGGAAGGATCGCTTACATGGTGGGCCATTGGAACGTCGCTAATTGCCTCTAACATCAGTGCAGAGCAATTTGTGGCCATGAGTGGGGATGGATTTAAAATGGGGCTGGCCATTTCTACCTACGAGTGGATGGCTGCTGCAACGCTGGTTATTGTAGCAACATTTTTTATCCCGGTATATCTTAAAAACAAGATTTACACCATGCCGCAATTCTTAAGTCAGCGATACAATGGCACCGTTGCCATGATTATGGCGGTGTTTTGGTTGTTATTATATGTGGTAGTAAACTTAACTTCTATCCTTTATCTTGGCGCATTGGCCGTAAGTAGTATATCTGGTATAGGTTTCTGGTATTGTATGACAGGTTTAGCTGTCTTCGCTGTTATTATCGCTTTAGGTGGTATGAAGGTTATCGGTTATACCGATGTTATTCAAGTGGCATTTTTGATTTTTGGTGGTTTAGCTACAACCTATTTAGCACTAAATCTGGTTAGTGATCACTTTGGTGGCGATGGCGTTTTAGATGGTTTAGCATTTTTGAGAGAAAAAGCACCAGATCACTTCCATATGATTTTCAAAAAGGACAGTGCCAATTATGCTTCTTTACCGGGCATGACCGTATTGTTAGGTGGTATGTGGATTGTAAACCTAAACTATTGGGGTTGTAATCAGTATATCACTCAACGTGCTTTAGGTGCCGATTTAAAAACAGCAAGAGCAGGTATTCTGTTTGCCGCGTTTTTGAAGCTTCTGATGCCTTTAATCGTTGTTTTACCAGGTATAGCGGTGTATATGTTGTATCAGGAAAAAACAGGTATTGATGTAAATTCAATGATGCCTGGTGGCGAACTTCGCCCGGATAGAGCTTACCCGACGTTGCTGAATATTTTGCCTACAGGTTTAAAAGGATTATCATTTGCAGCATTAACGGCAGCAATTGTAGCTTCATTGGCTGGTAAAATTAATAGTATATCTACCATTTACACTCTAGATATTTTCAAGAAACACATTAAAAAAGAAGCTTCTGAAAAGACTTTGGTGAGAACAGGAAGAATGGTTGTGATTATTGCGATGGCTATTGCAGTAGCAATTTCTCCTTTCCTGGGTATTGATAAAAAAGGTGGATTTGAGTTTATTCAGGAATATACAGGTTTTGTAAGTCCCGGTATTTTCGCCATGTTTATTCTTGGTTTCTTCTGGAAAAAAACGACTTCAAACGCAGCATTGTTCGCTACTATTGGCGGTTTCGGTTTATCAGTTTTATTAAAATTTTTACCAGGAATGATGGATTTATCATTCTTGCATGATTTTGGTTTCTCTGTAGCAAATGCAGAAGGGGTTTACGAAATTCCTTTCCTCGATAGAATGGGTTTTGTGTTTGTGATCTGTATTGTAGTGATGTTTATCATTAGTATGATTGAAAACAAAAAAGGCGATAAATCAAATGGTTTAGAGATAGACAGCAGCATGTTTAAGGTGGATCCAGGATTTGCAGTTGGATCATTACTGGTTTGCGGAATATTAGTAGCGCTCTATTCTATATTCTGGTAGACGTGAATATTGATTTTTAGAACGGCCTTCTGGATAAACCAGAAGGCCGTTTTTGTTTAATTGAAATTGATAACTTTATATTGACTTGTGAACGATCAACGCTTTGGGTTTTGCGTTAACGATTGCAGCGATATCCCCCAACTTTTCACCAGAGGTATAGCGGACGGAAAGCGAGCTAAACGCCAAGATAAATTTTAATATCTATAAAAGTACCGGATTACTATGAGCCAATTATGGCTTAACCAGTGGTGAAGGAAACAGAAAAATTTATTGATTTTTTTGAAGGATGTATTTGATGCAGACATCAAGTTGATTGTACCAAGAGAAGATGGAACGGTGATGCATGCTGAGGCGGTAATAGAATAAGGGAACAATCATGTTCGCAAATGCGAATAAAAATTATCCATCATTCCCTGCGGGTATGTTTATTTTTTCTCCAAGAGCAATTACATTTATGATCAGGCGTCGCTTATGGAGCAAAATCAGTACAAGCACCCGACAGAAGAGAATATGGCTTAAGTGCAGGCTTTGAAGATAAATGGGAAAATATTATTGCCCACAAGGGCCATCAGGAATTTCCTTACTAATTTTAATCACCTTGGTAACTACCAAAGTAGAATCGAAATCTGCGGAAACTGTTGAGGTATCAGATTTTGCAATATATCCCTCTAGCTCCACATAAACAGGCTCGTAAGGTTTTTCGAAACCTAAGTTGCTGTAAGACAGCTCTAAATTTTTAACGCTATCTGTAACCCAATATTCTCTCCCATCTTCACAAAGGGTAAAGGATTTCATTTCAGGCCCAAAACTATATAGCCCTTTAACAATCTTCAATTTACTTTTTCCGCCCTCAGCCTTTTCCGTTCTATTACAAGCGGTAACCGCCACGCCAAGGAGCACAACAAATAAAAATGCTTGTTTAAATAATCTCATCCTATATATTTTGATTAATCTGATCTATCCTTTTAACACTAAGATTTGATGACAAAGCAGATGCCAAAAATGAAAAAGTGCCTACTGTGATAAATACTAAAATAAAGTCTTTCCATTTCAGTGCGATAGGATAGGAATTGACCAAAGTTCCTTCGCCCATTTTGATTAGACCAAATGTATGTTGAACATAATAAAAGCCGATACCAATTAAAAGACCAAATACACAGCCTGACATTGTGATCATCATTCCTTCCAATAAAAAGATACGTTTTATTAGTTTTTTACTTGCGCCTAAACTACTTAAAATAGCAATATCTTTTACTTTATCTATAACCAACATGGTTAGGGAGCCAACAATATTAAATATAGCAATTATTAAAATAAATGTTAAAATAATGTACACCATACTTTTTTCTGAATTGAAAATATGATGCAGAGAACTATTTTGTTCTGCCCTATTTTTTACCACAAAAGCAGTTCCGAGCCTTTCAGCAATCTGATCTTTATAACTATCTACATCAACATTCGGATTGAAATCAATCTCGATGGCAGAAACATTTTTACTTTCATCAAGTAGTTCTCTAGCAAAAGCAAGGGGAACAATAATGCCATTATCAAACTCTTGTTGTACCTCAAATACGCCACTTACGCGGATACTTTTAGCAATAAAATCATCCGTTGGGTTCAAAGAGTTCACCGAAATATCTTTCTTGGGCGAATAAATTTCCAATTCGGTAAAGGGGTCTAAAGTATTTACCGTCAAATAACTTTGTAATGCAGAACCCATTACACCATTGAAACCGCTTTTATTTTGAAGAACAAACCTACCTTCTTTAATGGTACTATCTAATTTCGTGTTTTTCAAATAATCGGCACTTACGCCTTTAACCAGCCCTACAGCCTGTTTATCATTATATTTTAAAAGCGCCTTCTCTTGTAACACCTCTGAGAAAGCATAAACATCTTTGCTTTTCTTCAATGCATTAAAATAAGTCGTATTCGGATCGAAGGTTTTTCCCTTGGCCGGTGTAATGGCTATTTGAGGCGTAATGGTATCAAACATACCCAGCACTACCGTTTCCAAACCATTAAAAACCGAAAGGATAATAATTAAAGCGGCGCTACCCACCATAACACCAACCATTGATATGCCCGATATCAGGTTAATGGCATTGGTAGACTTTTTCGCAAACAAGTAACGTTTGGCAATATATAGCGCTGTATTCACTTGGTAAAGATAGTTATTAAAAGATTGAAGGCTTAGAGAGTAAAGGAGACTATAAATCTATTCTGCATTTTAAAAAAAAGGATTGTGTTGTTTTTCGAAACCAATAGTTGTGGCAGGACCATGCCCTGGGTAAACCTTAGTTTCATCGGGTAAAACGAAAAGTTTTGATGAAATGTTTTGAATTAGTTGCTGATGATTTCCACCAGGCAAATCTGTTCTTCCTATGCTTCCATAAAATAATACATCGCCACCTATCAAAACCGCATCAGCTTTGCTATAAAGACATAAATGTGCAGGCGAGTGCCCTGGAGCAAAAATTAATGCTAAGGTGCTATCTCCAAAAGCGACGGTTCCGGTTTCAGGCAAAAACTGATCTGGTAAGGGCGAAACTTCATATTTACCAAAACCCATAGATGGCGCATAACTCGGCACCGCTTCCAACACCTGCAGTTCACCTTTGTGAAATTTTGGCTTTAAACCATAGGTATCAAATACAAACTTGTTCCCGAATACATGATCGAGATGGCAATGCGTATTTAACAACAAAACTGGTTTAAGATTTTCTTGCTTAATGAAAGCTGTTAATTCATTTTGCTCGTAACCTTCGTACATGCCTGGATCGATGATCACACATTCTTTGGTTTCATCATAAAGCACATAGGTATTTTCACTGTAAGCGTTGAATGTGAATGTTTTTACGGTAATCATATATAGGAATCCTTTTTAAAGAATGATTTTAATTTTTCCATCTGAACGTAGAGATTAGGGTATCAATATCCGTCTTAATGAATTTCACTACCGGTGCAATCGAATCAAATTGCGGTCGCTCGTTAAAATATAAAGCGCCTCTGAAATAATGTTCGGCGCTATCAGTTAAAAAAAATTGAACAGATGAAGCGGTATTACCTTCTATGGCATAATAAATACCGTAAACCTTTTGTTTTGGATAATTGATGATTCGCTGATCGATGGCGCTCGCTTTAATGGTATGTTTAAAAGCCAGTTTCCTGGCATCTTCAACCATTTGGTCATATTCTCCTTTACCCGAAACGTCGTAATAGGTGAGGTGCAAGTAGCCGTTAAATTGCTTAAAATGTAAGTTGTACCAATTCTCCCTAGCATCTCTACTTTGGTCCTTCTCCAAGTTTGCGTAGACAGGATATTTAAATTGATAAGGAACCGGCTTATTAAATTCTGTATAGGCTTTCTTTGGAAATTCAATTCGAAAGTAGCCCTTTGGTTTGGGACTATAATCATTGTTTTGACAAGCAAAACAGGCCAAGGCTGCAATGAATGCAATAAATATTAAGGGTTTGAATTTCATAACATTCTGGAATATTTTGCTTCCCTAGATAAAAACAATTGACAACAGGGATAAGTTAAACTATTTATTCCAAATAGCCCAGGCTTTATCTGCCTGTTTGTAAAGCATTTCCAGTCCGTTCTTTATTTGAGCGCCCTGTGCCGCAGCTTTTGCCAAAAACGCAGTTTCTAAAGGATTATAAACCAGATCATAAGCCAAATGATCAGCTCCAAGTTGAGTATAATCGATATCAGGAAAGCTATCTGTATTTGGCGACATGCCCAGTGGAGTAGTATTGATAAGCAATTTATGCGACTTTAAAATCTCTGCCGTAATTTCTGAATATAAAATTGTGCCTTCAACAGGTTTGCGAACCACTACTTTGTATTCAATACCTAATTTCTCCAAAACATACTTAACTGCCTTCGCCGCACCACCATCTCCAAAAATTAATGCTTTACGGTGCTGGTTGCTTAAAAGAGGTTGCAGTGATTTTTGAAAACCATAGGCATCTGTGTTGAAACCTTTTAAATAGGTTTCACCTTCAAATCTTTTGATACAGATACAATTTACGGCTCCTATTTTTTCTGCAGCCTCTTCAATCTCATTTAAAAACGGCAATACACTAACTTTGTGAGGTATGGTAACGTTTAATCCGCGAAGCGACTGATTTTCAGAGAGCAGATCAGCTAAAGACTTTATATCCTCCATGGGAAAAAGTTCATACTGATGATTGGCAATTTTTTCATTGGTAAACTTTTCGGTAAAGTACTTTTTTGAAAAGGAATGGGATAATGGAAATCCAATTAAGCCGTATGTTTTCATAAGCAATGATGCATTATGCGAATCAAAAAGCAATCTATTGATCGTTCAATAAGATTGCTTTTTAATTGATAGTAACGATATAGATTATTTAGTTTGGTTGAGGAAGTAATCAAAAGTATCTCCACGCAAGCCTAAACGAATAGTTTCCAAAGGAATAACTTCTGCCGGGGCGATATTGCCCAAGTTTACATTCGATCCGATCAGTTTGATAAACCAAACCTGTTGTTCTTTTTGAGGTGCTTCCCAAATGATGGTTTCTTCCGGAATCTGAGTTAATATTTCATCAACCAAACCTTCCCTCACTTCACCACTTCCGCGATAAATACCAACATTACCGCCTTCGCGAGCCTCTGCAATTACTTTCCAAGATCCCGCCTGAATTTCTGCCTGCATTAATTTAATCCATTTATATGGAGCGAAAATTTTTGCTGCATCTTTACTTCCGACTTCAGAAATTACAGTTACCTGTTTTGCCAATTCGCTGATATAACCGCACTTCAAATCATGTTCAATTTCGATTGATCCATCAGAAACCTCTGCATATTCCATCCCATATTGGTCTAAAATGCGCTGATAATCTTCAAATTGATTACGAATAATAAAGGCTTCGAAAAGCGTTCCACCAAAATAAGTTGGAATGCCTGCACTTTTATATAAAGCTAGTTTCTCTTTAAGGTTTGGTGTAACGTGTGATGTAGCCCAACCTAATTTTACAATGTCTGTATAAACGCCGGCAACTTCTATAAAATCTTCTACCTGGCGAAGGCTTAATCCCTTATCCATAACCATTGTATAGCCACTTTGGCGAGGTTTAGATGGACGTTCAGGAACGTTTAATAATGGGTAATTCATATGCGTACAAAAGTGAAAAAAATTTTCAGATTTATTTGTTAAATTTTTCTCACAAGACTGTTACCTGATATATCGGTTTATCACGTTGATAATGGCGCTGTTATCCTGTAACTGTGGCAAATATTCAAACAAAATATAATGCTTATCAGGATCGGTTATTAAAGCAGTTTCCAGATAACCGAGTGCATCTGCATAGTTTCCCATGGCAAAAAGATACGCCACCATTCGGTAATAGAGTTCTGCAGCTTCCGGGTTATTTTTTATCGCTTGGGCCATTGTTTCCGATGCTTCCAACAATTTTCCCTGCTCATAAAGCACCGTACTAAAATCCAACCACGCCTCAATATCAAGTGGATTGTATTCCAATACCTTTTCGTAAGCTACTATAGATTCTTCTATTTGGCCAAGTTTGTAATAGGCATCAGCCATTGCAAACCAGAAATCGGCATTTTCAGCTTCCAAATCGATAGCTTTTTTATAAAAATGCAGCGACTCGAAATAACGCTCTTCATGGTTTAAAGTAACCCCGATTCCGAACCAAGCATCAGCCATTTTCGGATCCATTTTTACCGATTTTTTGTAATAAGAACGGGCCTCATCCATCTTTTCAAGCTTTTCATAGCATTCTCCGATGGCACAATAAGTATCTGCGTTGGGCTGCTCATACTCAAAGGTCTGCTTGTAAACTTCAATAGCCTCATCGTATTTATCCAACTGCACTAATGCGTTTCCTTTGTTAAAATAAGCCGAACTAAAATCCTCTTTAATTAAGATCGCATAATCATAAGCATCAATTGCTTTTTCAAAAAGGTTTAGTTTATGAAAACTGTTCCCCAAATTATACCAGGCGGCATAAGAGTACGGATCAGTATCAATGTACTGCTGATAAAACTTAATGCTTTCTTCTTGTTTATCAAGCACATCGTAACAGAAAGCCAGCTCGTACAAGCCATCCTGGTTTTCCATATTTTGCTCCAAGCTTAACTTAATATAAGTGATCGCACTTTCATAATCGCCCATGCTCTGGTGTACATAAGCAATTTGCAGCAAAATTTCATCTGTACTTTCAGCAAGGAGTAATGCTTTTTCGTAGTTCTCCAAAGCCTCGCTAAAACGCTCCGTGTTTTGAAAAATATTACCACGAAGCAAATAAATATCAGGTTCTGATGGCTCTAATAATTCGGCTTTCTGCAAAGAGATAAATGCGTGTTCATTATTGTTGGTTATAATGTATAGGTGTGCTTGTTTAATCAAAAAAACGGTTGCATAAGGATGTTGGCTAATTGCAAACTCAACTACCTGCAAAGCCTTAACCGGATCGTTTTTTTCGATGTAAAAGTCCACAATATATTCGAAAGCACCGGCATCGAAGAAATACTGATCCTGGTTGCGGAGCATTTCTTCATAACGTTCTACAGAGCGTTGTGCGTCTTCGTTGGATTCAAAAAAGAATTCTTCTTCCATATTTAATAACTATTAAAGAACCGTGCCAATTCGCAGAAAAACACATTATAATTTTACTGATTTTAATTATCGATTTAACAAATAATTATTAACATCAAATGTTAAAACAAGCGTAAATAGCTGAAAATAAAGCTTATTAGGTGTGATTAAGATGTGTGGATAATGAATTCCTTTTATCAACATCGCGGTTCCTTTTCCCTTCTTTCACAAAAATAATATAAATTTATGGGAGTAACGTAATCGAGAAGTCATGAAAAGATACGCCTTTTTAGCGGTTTTATTGAGTTTTATAGGCACAGGTGCATTTGCTCAAAGCGATGAAAATGCGATTAAAAAAACTGTAAATAATTTGTTTACCGGAATGAAAAATGGTGACAGCACTCTGGCGAGATCGGCTTTTGCCAAAGATTTTATCATGCAAACCATTGTAAATAAAAATGGCAGTACTGCTGTACGCACAGCGAAATTAGATGGCTTTATCAAGTTTATTGGCTCCCCTCACAAAGAAAAATTCGATGAGCGAATTGTGTTTACCAAAATATTAATAGATGGCCCGCTAGCTTCTGTTTGGACCGATTATGGTTTTTATGTTTATTAAAAGTTTAGCCATTGCGGAGTTAATTCTTTTCAGTTGGTAAAAGGCGATAAAGGCTGGCAAATTGTTTATCTGATTGATACAAGGAGGAAAGATGCCTGCAAAATCTGAGTGATTTCCTAAATTATGATCATATAAAAGAAATGGCTATATCGCAATGAACGATCGGGCCAATTAAAAGATTACATCCTTGAAAACTTTGAAGCCCTTGAAAAGGATTTGAAGAAAGGGGGTAAGAAATGGTAGTTCAAACAATTCTTAAGCCTGGTACCACAATTATGTGCCCAGATGGCGATCTAAAAGTTAATAGCTACGAGAACGGGGTTTACGATCTTGAATCCAACGGTCAACTAATTATAATCGATAAAGATGCTGTAAACCATCTTGTCGAAGAAAGGGTATGGGCAGTTGAATAATGAAAAAACTAACAACGCTTCTGGCTTTAGTTGTTACCCTTTTCTGGGTATATATGATGATCTGGTTCCCATTGATTTGGTTTGTAATAGTAGTGGCTATGATAATTTATCTTTTCCTAGAAACCAGGTTCAATCCACCACCACTAACTGAGGAAGAAAAGGTTTGGTTCAATTATATGAAGGCTAGAGGTTATAAGCCGAGAGGCATAAAGACAAGAGACCATTGATACTATAGATTGATCTACTTAAAATCCAAAAGAGTTTGATATGGCAGATCGCAATGGGGAGCAGTAGATTAATCCTTCTTCTTTTCCCAAAATTTCCTAAACGAGAATAGGTTGAATAAAAATGTCAAGAGTAATTCCATACACTAAGTTACAAAATATTATGAAAAAACTACCATCATCATGATGGAAGCAAAAGCGATTAATAGGAAGTTGGTTAAGAAGTTCAAACTATGATAACAGAAATCACAAAAGGGGATAAATTCCTCTGTATTAAAGATATTACCACTGATGATGGAAATATTGAATTTGCGAGAGGGAATGTTTACGAGTCAAATCAAGATGGATCAATTGCTATCAATGATACGTTTGGCGTAAAATATCCATTTTGCTTTGTTAATCATTTCTTTGAAAGATATGGCGGTCAAACGGTAAGCATCCACGCAGAAACAAACGAAGAGCCACTGATAACCTTGCCTAACTATTATGACAACAGTAAAGGTTCGCTTTACCAGACCGCAGAGCAACGCGGTTGGAACTCATACACCTTTGATGTGGTTAAACGATTAGATAGAGGCGGCAAAAAAGATCCGTTGCGCCAAGAGATTGAAAAGTCGATCGGTGTGCTTCAGTTGTGGTTGAAGGAGTTGGAGCAGTAGATCAAAGCCATTTCAGACTTCCATGCTATCTCGCTGGTTGTGGCAGGCCAATTATATATCCGTAATGCTTTAACGTCCAAATCAAGGCCCAAACAATAATTAGAATAACTATCCATTTAATCTGTCCGCGATTCATATACAAACTTAAAAAAAATCAATGAAAAAATTAGCGGTCATCATGCTGCTTGTAATTGGGCTATCGGCATGCACCCCAAACCCATTCACAGGGAGGATAGTTGAAAAGGAATATGTTGCAGGTCACCGTTGCCATACTGAAGGTTACAAAGTAAAGATCAGGCAAGTGTAATTGTGCCACATACCGTTGTTACTCCAAAGCATTATCACAAATGGGAAAATGCAAAAGTTACAGTATGGGTTGCTAACCGTTATGAAGTACGCCAGTTTGGTGTTGATATCGCAAGCTTTGATAAGTGGATTGTAGGTAGTAAGGTTACTTTTAAATAAATAACCTACCATCCTCTGAGCCGGTCTGGCGACTCGCCAATAACTTGATGCCGATAAATGAAACTAGGCCAATAGTTACGCCTACAAATATTGCTGCTTTAAATGGTGACATGCTATAATAACGCATCAATTAAATTTTTGTTTGAGGCTTTCTCAAAATACATGAGGCAGCTTTTTTTTGTATTTAAATAATCCTATGTGTTGTTCGTTTATTGCTGGCTAGAAATGTTTATTTAACCATTATTTTGTTAAAACGGGCAAAAGCAAGCCTTTTTAGGCTGCTTTTTTTCTAATATTTTGTGCAATTGCCAGTAATCCCCATTCTATTGCCACTTTTTCTTTCCCTCGGAGCATGAAGCGGCGGAACCCGTGGTTCTGTTTAATATTCCCGAATACTGGTTCAACATCATGACACCTTTGCTTTCGTTTTTCAACCCCCTTTTCACTGTTGAGTAGCTGATATGCTTTTGCTTTATGTCGCACCAGATTAGTGTTGACCTCTATGATCCTGTTTCCCTGAGATTTGTGGCAAGTCCCATTGAGTGGGCATGTGGCACAATTCTTTGCCTGGTACCTTTTGCTGGTCTGCTCAAATCCGGTACTGGTTTTTCGTTTGCTATCGCCGATATAATTCATTTTTTGACCCATTGGACATATATAGCAGTCCTGCTCCCGATTATAGAATAGCCTGTCCTGGGCAAATGGTTTCTTCTTGTTGTGGGTTTCACTCTGCTCCTTGTCGAACATGCCATATTTTACGTAAGCTTCAATCTGGCCAGCTTCCATGATCTCATAATTTTCCTCGCTTCCATAACCTGCATCTGCGGTAATGGTCTTCAGGGTTTTACCAAAGCTTGCCTTGTGTTGCTCGATATGTTCTTTTAAAGTAGTGGTATCAGTGGGGTTCGGGTGAATGGTATAATTTACGATGAACTGGTTTGAGGTTGATATCTGTACATTATAACCTGGTTTGAGCTGGCCATTTTGCATGTGGTCTTCCTTCATCCGCATGAAAGTCGCATCGGTATCGGTTTTACTAAAGCTGTTGCGTTCCCCCAGGATTTCTTCTTTACGCTCATATTCTGCTATCTTTTCCGGATATTCCCTGGTTATATACCTTCGCTTTGACTTTTTTGTCCAGATCTGTTTTTTCTGCCAATACTGCATTGAGCGTATCCACGGTCTGCTGTACCTTTTCTGTATCTATATCGGTAAAATCCGGTGGTTCGGGCAAGCCATCTTCTACTTTGGCAACACTTTGGGCATATTGCCAGATTTCACTCAAGGCTTTCTTCATCTTCTCCTTATTGGTCTGGATGGCTTTTTTCCACACAAAGGTATACTTGTTCGCATTGGCCTCTATCCTGGTACCATCAGTATAAACATCTTCAATGCTTAAAAGGCCTTCTGCAGCCAAAAGTTTTACCACCTCCTCAAATACACTGCGAAGTGCATCCTTAAGCCGCACGCCACGAAAACGGTTGATGGTATTGTGGTCGGGATAACTCATCCCACTGAGCCACATAAAATTGATGTTCTCTCTGCAGGCTACCTCCAGCTTTCTGCTACTATAGATATTGCTCACATACCCATATACCAAAACCTTTAACAGCATTTGGGGATGGTAACTTGAAGTACCCTTAATCTTATAAGCATCCAACAGCCCCTGGATATTGATTCGGTTAATAACATCGTTCACGATGCGAACAGGATGGCCTTTTGCCACAAGTTCATCCAGAGTAGGCGGAATAGCCATAATCTGGTCTTGATAGTAGGGCTTGAAAACTGGTATTTGGACTGGCATAAACCTCAATTATTTATACTTAAACATCTGAAATTCAACGTAATAAACCAAATTTAAAAGGTAAAAAAATATTTTTTTTACAAAAAAAAAAGACTGCCTTTTTGAGACAGCCTCTTCAGTTTAAAACTATTCCTTTCCTAAATCTGCTGCAGCTTTTTTAAAGATTTCAGCTTGCTTATTTAAATTTGATTTTGCCTCGCCATTAGCTGATGTGGCCTGTTGCGATTTGCCTTGTGCTGTTGCCGTGTAAGCGCCAGAAAGTTGTTTGTTTAAATAATTTTGCAGCTTCAATCGCTCAATAGCGTTGCTTATGCTTTTCACGCCTTTTTCGGTTACCGCTGGATTGGTATTCGCCCTTAAATACTGGAAATACTGACCAATGACTCCGAAAATCTTGTTCTTATCGCCAGTATCCATAATGTTATCGTAAAATGCTTGATGCTCATCCTTTGGATCGCTGATGTATAACGAAGCTATTGATGATGCGATATGGTCTTTCGTATCTTGATCTAAAGATGAAAGTGCTGTTAACCCTTCTTGTGGCGCAAGTTTGGTTAAACCCGCCACCGAAGCTGCAATCACGCGGTAAGATCTGTCTTTAACACCATCAACCAATAAGGCTTTATAGGTTTGATCGCCTGTTTCTGCTAACTTATTAATTGCCGCCGCTCTCGCTTCGGTATTTTTATCACTTTTTGCCATTTGCAGTAATAAAGGTAATGCTGCAGCTTTGACTTCTTCATCATCTAAGTTAAGCCCTTCAATACTCAAAGCCCTTAAATCTCCAGATTTATCTTTCAAAGCATCAAGCAAAACTTTCTGTCCGCTTTTAGCTTTACTCTGCATGATAAATTGCAAAGCTTCAATCCTATTGGGATAAGTTGGTGCATTTTTGTATTGGAAATAATAGTTCTCGGCAACTTTGTTGTCGTTAATTTCCCCTACTACAATTTTATCGGCATCGAAATCAATTAAATCCGGCTTGGCGCTTACCTCAAAAGAGAAAGTTTGTTCCCGGCTGTTGATCAAAATTTCCTTAGAAATTTTTTGCCCGCCTGCATAAATATTTACTTTCACTGGTAAAGTAAAATTTTGTATTGCAGCATCTTGTGTCTGCTTTACTTTAATCGTTGCTTTTCCGTTTTCATATCCAAAATCAACCGCTAAAATCGGGTGACCGCCAGCATAATACCATTGGTTGAAATATGGGCTCCAATCTTTGCCTGTTATATCTTCCATAGCCAAGCGTAACTGATGTGTTTCGCCATTTTTGAACGCATTTGAGGTTAAATATTTGTTCAAGCCTTTATAAAAAGCCGCATCACCCATTTGGTTTTTCATCGCATACAAAATCACAGAGCCTTTGGCATAGCTGATATTATCAAACATGTCTTCCTTATCCTTATAATAAAAACGAGCTAGAACCGGGCTTTCGCCATTTTTTGTAGAGCTGATGTAGGATTGTAATTTCTCGTATCGCGATTTATCTTCTGCATCTTTTCCTTCATCATATCCATGCCATATTATTTCGCCAAAAGTGGCAAAAGATTCATTCATAGTTAAATTAGACCAAGATTCTGCAGTCACGTAATCTCCAAACCATTGGTGAAAAAGTTCGTGAGCAATGGTACCTTCTTCGTTTCCATCCAGTAACTCGCGATCTGTTTTTTGAATATGTTCGCCATGCAACGTAGCGGTTGTATTTTCCATTGCTCCCGATACATAATCTCTGGCCACCACCTGGGCATATTTATTCCATGGATAATCTACACCTAAAATGTCACTATAGAATTTCATCATCGTAGGCGTTTTACCAAAAATTTGCTTTGCAAAAGGTGCATATTTTGGCTCCAGATAATAATTTACTTCTTTGCCTTTGTAAGTATCTTTAGTGATTTTAAAATCGCCCACTGCCATCATAAACAGATAAGGTGAGTGTGGCAAATCCATTTTCCAGGTATCTGTTCTGGTTCCATTGGTATTGGCTTTCTGGCTGATCAATTTTCCATTGGATAACGTAGTATATTTAGACTGAACCGTCATCGAAATTTCTTGCGTAGTCTTCTGATCTGGCTTATCAATTGTTGGAAACCAAGCTGAAGAAGATTCCGTTTCACCCTGCGTCCAGATTTGGATAGGTTTGGTTTTATCTGCACCATCAGGATTGATAAAATACAGTCCTTTTGCATCAGTTATCGCAGCGCTGCCTTGAACTTTTAATTCATCCGGCTTTGCCGTATAAGCAACATAAACAGTGTATTTTTCGGCGTTTGTATATTTCTTGTTTAAGGTGATAAACAGTTTATTGTTTTCGTAAACATATTTTAGCGGAGTATTTCCCTTCGCACCCACCAATGAAACCGTTTTGATGTCCATCCCCTGAGCATCTAAGGTCAATGAATCAGTTGTATAGAAATGAGGCTTCAATGTTATCCATTCTTTACCGTACAGATATCGCTTTGCATAATCAAAAGATACATCGAGTTTGGTATGTACCAGATCATTCACTTTGGTGGGCGTTACCCGATAAACAGATAAATTTGTCGATTGATCTGCCGTTTTTTCTTGAGCTGAAAGTGTGTTTGCTGCCAAAATCGAAACCAGTATGGCGCTACAGACGAAAATTTTTTTATTCATATTTTATATTTAATAAGTCAGTTGTGTTTAAAGCGATGTGTTAAGAATTATGACAAAGTAAACAGCCAAATGTAACTTGCTTTATGTTAATTTTTTGTTTTTTTGTGTAAATCGTTAGATATATGAATACAGATATTCAATCCATTTTAAACAAACTGGGTGTTACCGAAAGCAATGCTGCTTTCAGCACCGGAAGCAATTGGGGAGGCGAATTGAACGCTGAAAAACTAGAAAGCTTCTCGCCGGTTGATGGTAAACTTATTGCAGAAACAAAAATTGCAAGCGCTACAGATTACGAAACAATTATTGCAAAAGCTCAAATTGCTTTCAATGATTGGAAAACCATTCCAGCTCCAAAAAGAGGAGAGATTGTTCGCCAGTTTGGCGATGCATTGAGAGAAAACAAAGATGCGTTAGGCACCCTGGTTTCTTACGAAATGGGGAAAAGTTTACAGGAAGGATTTGGCGAAGTACAGGAAATGATTGATATCTGCGATTTTGCTGTGGGCTTATCGCGTCAGCTTTATGGTTTAACCATGCACAGTGAGCGCCCAAGCCATCGAATGTACGAGCAATGGCATCCGCTAGGGATTGTAGGAATTATTTCTGCCTTTAATTTCCCGGTAGCGGTTTGGGCATGGAACGCTGCTTTGGCATTGGTTTGTGGGAATGTTTGCATCTGGAAACCATCAGAAAAAACGCCTTTAACGGCTATCGCCTGTCAACATATCATTGCAAAGGTTTTTAAAGCCAATGATGTTGCTGAGGGAGTTTGCAATTTAATTATTGGAGATAAAGCTGTTGGCGAACTCATGACACACGATGGTCGGGTACCATTAATTTCGGCAACCGGATCTACCCGAATGGGGAAACAGGTTGGCGCAGCCGTGGGAGCCCGTTTAGGTAAAAGTTTATTGGAACTGGGTGGCAACAATGCCATCATTATCTCCGAACATGCCGATTTAGACATGAGCTTAATCGGTGCGGTTTTTGGCGCCGTGGGTACCGCAGGTCAGCGTTGCACATCAACAAGGAGATTAATTATCCACGAAAGTGTTTATGATGCCTTTAAAGAAAAACTAGTCAAAGCATACGATCAGCTGCGCATTGGGGATCCGCTGGATCAGAACAACCACGTCGGTCCGCTGATTGATAAAGATGCCGTTGCGGCCTACCTCGATTCCATCCAAAAATGTAAGGTAGAAGGTGGAAAATTTGTGGTTGAGGGTGGTGTTTTAACAGGCGAACATTACAGTAGCGGATGTTATGTGAAACCTTGCATTGCCGAGGTTCAAAACGATTTTAAAATTGTTCAACACGAAACCTTTGCCCCAATTTTATACTTGATCAAATACAAAACTTTAGACCAAGCTATTGCTTTGCAAAATGGCGTTCCACAGGGGTTATCATCTGCCATCATGACTTTGAATTTAAGGGAAGCGGAGCAATTTTTATCCGCTAAAGGATCTGATTGTGGTATTGCAAATGTGAATATTGGTACCTCTGGAGCCGAAATTGGTGGCGCATTTGGTGGTGAAAAGGAAACTGGTGGCGGTAGAGAAAGTGGTTCTGATGCATGGAGGGCTTACATGAGAAGGCAAACCAATACCATTAATTATTCGAATACTTTACCATTGGCGCAAGGCATAAAGTTCGATTTCTAAATAAATGGTTCGTTGTTGTGAAGCAACCTTACACCTATCAACGCGTTCTTAGACCAATGCATTAGGATCGCTTCGTACCTCGCAATGACGACAAAATTAGAGTTGCTAGACTAACCTAGCAGCTCCTTTTCAAACTTAGTATGGCTCATTTAGAATATTTTTTTTCATATGGCTTGCTAAACCAGGTTTTTGTATTGATTTGATATTACTTTTATTAGCAGTAAAATCGACCATTTTTAATTGAGAATCGCTTTCTAAAATTGTATTATCTCTTTGAATAAACTGGCAATAAACTTGACCTATCTGGCAAAAACACAGTATTAGCTTAGGACTCAATCTTTATAGACGGACGATCGAATGATGTAACCAAAAACGATTGGCTGCGGGAAAGCAAGACGTAATGTAATGATTTCGAGATAATTGTTAAAAAAGGTTAAAGCGTATATTTTAACTAAAATATTAGTTTTATATTCGGCAAACAAAACTAATCAAATCTATGAAACGCCTTCTCCTATTGCTGTGCGGCTTTGTGCTCATCAATTTTAGCGCAAATGCACAAGGTTTACATTCCGTTAAAGGAAGAACTATCGACACCGCATCTACCACACTTCTAGCGGGTTCAACAATCGCCATTTTGAATTCAAAAGATTCTACGCTTGTAAAATTTACCCGATCAGCTGAAAATGGATCATTCGAACTCAACGGAATTAAAAACGGAAAATTTATTCTCTTGGTTTCTTATCCAAAATACGCGGATTTTGTTGATCATTTCACACTCGATTCTACTACGCAGGTTAAAGATTATGGAAAAATCAATTTAACCGGAATGGCGAAAATTCTTGCTGATGTAATTATCAAAGGAAACAGGAATGCCATTAAAATTAAAGGTGATACCACCGAATTTGATCCCAAAGCTTTTAACATTGAACCAAATTCAAAGGTTGAAGACCTGATTAAACAGTTTCCGGGTATTCAGGTAGATAAGGATGGAAAAATAACGGCACAAGGTAAAACCGTTCAAAAAGTACTGGTTGATGGCGAAGAGTTCTTCGGTGATGACCCCACGTTAGTAACGAAAAATCTTCGTGCTGACATGGTTGAATCAGTTCAATTGTATGATAAAGCAAGTGATCAGGCAAGTTTTACCGGAATTGATGATGGCGAAAAAACAAAAACCCTGAATGTTAAACTGAAAGAAGATAAAAAGAATGGCTATTTCGGGAAAGTGCAAGGCGGATACGGAACCGACGATTTTTATAATGGCCAGTTCATGTTCAACAAGTTTTGGGGCAAGAAAAAATTCTCTGCTTATGGCATTTTAGGGAACAATGGAACTGTAGGTTTAGGTTGGGATGATCGTGATAAATATGGTGGCTCCAGCGGGATGACCATGACAGACGATGGTGGAATGTATTTCAGTTCTGGTGGTTCGGATGATTTTGATAGCTACGACGGACAATATAACGGTCAGGGAATTCCAGTTGCCCGCACCGGCGGTTTACATTTCGACAGTAAATGGAATAAAGACAAAGAATCGCTAAACACCAATTATAAAATCGGATCCATTAGAGTTAAAGGCGATAGAAAAACCATCAGCCAAAACAACTTAAGTTCTGGCGTAATTAACAACGTCTCTGATCAATACACGGATAATGATATGTTCAGACAGAAGCTGGATGCAACTTATGAAGTAAAACTCGATTCGACACTTACATTAAAAGTAAATGTAGATGGCACATTGAAACAAAGTAATACTTTTAACGATTACAATACTTCGAGTACAGATGGAAACAATGATTTACTTAACACCACAAAAAGAACTTTAAAGAATAAGGTGGATGAGCAGATGTTCAACATCAATGGCTTGCTTACTAAACGGTTTCAGAAAAAAGGACGTACACTTTCATTAAACTTGAACCAGTCTATTACAAAGAGCAATAGCGATGGCTATTTAAACTCAGAAAACAGTTTCTATGAAATTACAGGCAGAAGAGACAGCTTAATTAATCAATATAAAGTTAACGATATTACCAATAGTGCCTTCAAATCAAACTTAGCCTATACCGAACCTTTATCGAAAACCATGACGGTGATTGTAAATTACGGTTTGAGCTTAATGAATGGCAAGTCAGATCGTAAATCATTCAACCAATCTGCAAGTGGTAATTACGATATTTTAGATACCGAATTTAGTAATGATTACCAACTAGATCAGATTATTAATCAAGGTGGCGCAATTTTCAACTATAAAAAAGGCAAAACAATAATTAATTTTGGTTCAAAATTTAGTGGTGTTAACTTCAAACAAACGGACTTATACAACAATAAAACCTACGATCGTAATTTTGTTAATTATATGCCTCAAGCTTCTTATCAGTATAGGTTCTCTCAACAAAAATCTTTCAGAATCAGTTATAACGGTAATACAAATCAACCATCTTTAGATCAAATTCAACCCGTTAGGGTAAATACTGATCCATTGAATATTTCGTTGGGTAATCCAGATTTAAGACCATCATTTAGAAGTAACATCAATGCCAATTACAATTCGTATAAAGTCCTCACCAATCAATCAATTTGGTTAAGTGGGTCGTATAGCTTCACAGCAAACCCAATTGTGAGCGATGTAACTACCGATGCATTAACAGGTAGAAGCAGTTATAGATCGGTAAATATCACCGATAAAATGTCAAAAAGTTTTTCTGTATATGCACAAAGCAGTAGAAAAATTAGTGGGATCGACCTAAATGCTGGCATTAATTTAAGCACCAATGGAAATTCATCCTACAATTACATCAACAAAGAACTAAACAATACCAAAAACTACACCTATAATTTGGGTATTGATTTAAACAAATACGTTGAGAAGAAGTATAATTTTTATATCAATGTTGGTCCAACATATAATGTTTCAAGAGCAAGTATTGGCAATTTTGGTAACAGTGATGGCTGGGGATGGAATGGTTATTCATCTGGTAGCGTTCAATTACCGGGCAAATTTTCACTATCAACCGATGCGCAATATGAGTTTAGAGGAAAAACACAAACCTTTAACGAAACTTTCTCTCGGTTTCTCTGGAATGCATCGTTAAATAAAAAGTTCTTAAAATCAGAAAACCTCAAATTAATGATGTCGGTGAATGATATTTTAAATCAGAATGTTGGTTTCGATAGAACAGCCTACAACGGAAACATTACACAAAGCAGCTACACCACCATCATGCGCTATTTTATGTTCTCTGTAATTTGGGATTTTAATAAAATGGGCGGCGGATTAAAAACTTCAAAATAATCATCATGAAAACTACACTTAAATATATCATTCTATTTGCTGTTATTTTCATCAGCAAAACTTTACAAGCACAGAACGTCCACTTTATTCATAATGGCATTATTGAGTTCGAAAAAAGATCGAATATGTACGCATTGATAAAGAAAAAAATCAATAAGGACAATGAAACCTATATGAATCAGGCGTTTGAGCAGTACAAGAAAAACAATCCGCAATTTAAAGTTGCCAAAAGCACTTTAAGTTTTACTCGGGATAAAAGCTTATACAAATGGCCAACGGTTGAAGAAACAATGAATAATAATTGGTTAAATACGGATGTATTGGGCGATTTGAAAAACACCATCGCTACTGATTTCGATACGCAAAGTAGTATTACTCAAAAGAATGTTTACGAGGATACTTATTTAGTTAAAGATAGTGTTCGTAAAATCAACTGGAAAATAACAGATGAAACACGAGAAATTGCAGGTTACAAATGTCGCAGGGCAAATGCAGTGATTATGGATTCGGTTTATGTAGTGGCTTATTACTCCAATCAAATTGCGGTTTCTGGTGGCCCGGAGTCATTTACGGGTTTGCCTGGGATGATTTTAGGCTTAGCTTTACCACATGAAAATATAACGTGGTTTGCTACAAAAGTAACCGAAACTGCAGTGCCGGAAAAAGACTTAACCGCACCAGTAAAAGGAAAACCAACAGATAATAAAGGTTTGAAAACTATTTTACTAGGCGCAATGAAGAATTGGGGGGAGTATGCTCATCCCATCTACAAAGCCTTTTCGTTATAAGTATCGGTGTTGTAATTATGCTTAAATTAGCATCGTTATAACACCGAGCATGTACCAGGCACTATTTACTCATATCAATAAATTTATAGGTTTGAGTAGCGAAGAACAAGATATTCTTACTTCACTACTCAAATCATTTTCGTTTAAAAAGAAAGCTTATCTCCTCGAAGAAGGAGAAACCTGCCGGGCGAATTATTTTGTGGTAAAGGGTTGCTTAAGACTTTATTTTATAGACATTAAAGGAGCCGAACAAACCACTCAATTTGCCATCGAAAATTGGTGGATCTCTGATTTAACCAGCTTTATCTTTCAAAAGCAATCAGATTTCTTCATCCAGGCGGCCGAGCAAACGGAAGTAATCGCCATCGAACATCATCACTATCAGGAAATGTTTGAAAAGCTCCCGAAATTGGAAAAATACTTTCGGCTAATTTATCAGAAACTGCATCAAGCCTCACAAATCAGAATCAAATATTTGTATAGTCAAACTGCTGAGGAAAGATATACCAACTTCAACAAACTTTTTCCTGAATTTGTACAGCGGGTCCCGCAATATATGCTGGCTTCTTACCTGGGTTTTACGCCAGAATTTTTAAGTAAAATCAGAGCCAAACGGTAGGCCTAAAACACCCTTTTCATTTCTTAATCTACATTAAGTTTTTTGATTTTTTAAGTGATGACCTTTACATCGTAATCAAAAAACAAAAGAAATGGAAAATAGAATTAACATCCAAAAAGCAGAACCAGCAGCTTACCAAGCCATGTTTGGTTTAGAAAAATATTTATCAACAAGCACCGTAGATCCTATCCTTTTGGAGCTTATTAAAATGAGGGCTTCGCAAATTAATGGTTGTGCATTTTGTTTAAACATGCACTCGGCTGATGCACGCAAAATTGGCGAAACAGAACAGCGGCTGTACCTTTTAAATGCCTGGAGAGAAACAGCTTTATTTACAAAAGAAGAGGAAGCGGTTTTAGCACTAACAGAGGAAATAACCCTCATTACCAACCACGTTTCGAATGAAACTTACAACAAAGCAGCAAGCATTTTTGATGAAAAAACATTGGCTCAAATTATTATGGCCATTGTAACCATTAATGCCTGGAATAGAATTGCCATCAGCACCAAGTTAATCGTTAGTTAAACGCTAAAGTAAAGGCACTAAAGCATATTGGTGCCTTTTTAATTCAATTTCATTTTTTTAAGCTCCTCATAAACCAACTTGGCTACTTCTCTAGCACCCTCTGACTGAAAGTGGGTATTGTCTTTTTGTCCTTTTGGATAAGCCTCATATTTACCTGAATCCAAATTCATGAAATAGTTCTTCGTTACAAACTCATTTCCTTTTGAGGTGAAAAGCGCCGCTGAAAGTGCAGTTAAGTCAATAATGGCTACATTTAATTCTGCAGCAACATCTTTAACCGCCTGGGGATATCCGCCGTGAGCGCTACCCAACTTTCCATCTTTCCAGGGATAATTTCTGGTTACCGGCGTAATAAGAATGGGCACCGCACCTTTAGCTCTGGTTTCCCGCACATACATCCGAAGAAAACCTTTATAGCCCGGGATGTCGACATAGCGCTCTGGTTTATCTTTAGCGGCATCGTTATGCCCAAACTGAAGTAAAACCAGATCATTTTTATTCAGACTATCTGTTACTTCTTTCCACCGCCCTTCGTTAAAAAAGGTTCGGGTGCTTCTCCCACCTTTAGCTTTATCCACTACCAGTGCACTGTCGCTTCGTATTAAATTGCCCAGGTTTTTAAGGCTATCCTTTCTTAAAAACTGTTGAAAAACCTGGCCCCAACCCATCAAAGGAAAACGCTTTTGTGGATAATTATTTTCTAAAGAATAATCGGCAACGGTAGAATCGCCAATGAGATAAACTTTTACAGGGTTTGGCTTGGGGCTAAATGATATCAACGTTATTGCAACGGCCGTTGCGGCGATTATAAATCTATATCTTTTCATGCTTTCATTAAGATGTGTGTGATGAAAACTTTGGTTATTTGCAGCCTTTATTTAATTTTATTACGTGGTCTGTGTCCACACAGATCGCCTTACTATTTCAGTTAGCGAGAAAAAAAACTGCGTCAAGCCCCCGATTTGCCTCTTGAAAATACAAAGATTTCTCAGCTGCGCTCGAAAACGACATGGTTATTCCGTTGTCTAAACCCACACAGATCGCTTTGCTATTTCTCTACTCTAAACCAATCGTATTCAGCAATGCCCGAATCATTAATCTGCGTGTCCCTTATGGCAAACAAACCTACTTTTGCGCCAATCCATTGCCCTGCAGTTGCCTGAAATTCATCGCCAACATTACTGTAATTATTTCCATCTTCACTATAACTAAACTGGCATTTGGCGCCGTTTGAAACCTTAACTCTAAAATGAACAACACCAGATTTAAGCTTTGCGATTTCCTTTTCGTTCTCGGTTTTTCCTTTGTCGGCACTTTGGCAAACACCATAAACTAAATAAATACCATCTTTTTTACTTTTGATGCTCAATTTAGCATAGCTTCTGCCCATCACAACCAGCCCGGTTTGCTCGTTTTCTAACTTCGGATTTGGCTTAAAGTTTACTTTCGTGGTAACATTAAATTCATCAGCCGGAAACTTCTGCATCAACAAGTTCGGCACATCCCATAAGTTTTTAGCTTCGTCTGGAATTTTTGCCGTGTAAAGCTTTAGAACACTTTTATTAGCATCTGTGAAAAGCCAGGTAGGTTGTGGGTTTGCCTGCCATTGCCATTGCAAGCCCAATTGCCAGGAATTAAATTCATCACTTTCGGCAGGTGTTTCTATCGCATAAACCTTACCCACGTTCGGCTTTTTGTAGGTGAGTACAGGTTCGCCAATCCCATCACCATCTTTGTCTGCACCAATAACAGGCCAGTTGTTAATCCATTTCATGGGTTGCAAATGAACTACCCTTCCATAAGCGTCCTTATCCTGAAAATGCAAAAACCAATCTTCTCCATTTTGGGTATTCACCCAGGCACCCTGATGTGGGCCATTTACGGTAGATTTTCCCTCATCCATCGCCACCTTCCTTTCATAAGGACCATAAATATTTTTGCTCCTCAATATCAATTGCCAACCTGTAGAAACTCCTCCCGCTGGTGCAAATAAATAATAATATCCATTGCGCTTATAAACCTTGGGTCCTTCAATGGTTGGATCCAATTCATGTCCATCGTAAACAATTATTCCCGATTCGGCGGCTTTTAACCCGTCAGCAGTTAGCGGCATTACAGCTAAGACACTTTTAATTCCAGCTCTGCTTCCTGCATAGGCATAAGCCAAATAAGCTTTCCCATCTTCATCCCAAAACGGACAAGGGTCGATCAATCCTTTACCAGCGGCAACCAATTTTGGAGCAGACCATTCGCCCGTTATCGTTTTAGATTTAGTTAGATAAATTCCGAAATCGGGATCAGGATAGTAGATATAAAATTCTCCGTTCCGGTACCGGATGGAAGGTGCCCAAACGCCATTTCCATGTTGGGTTTTTTCGAAATGTTCAAATGGGGGTTGGCGTTTTAGCGCATGACCAATAATTTTCCAGTTCACCAAATCTTTTGAATGTAAGATGGGAAGCCCTGGAATGGCATCGAAGCTGGAAGCAATCATATAGAAATCATCACCAACCCTGATGGCATCCGGATCAGAATAATCGGCATTGATCACCGGATTTTTATAGGTCCCGTTTCCCTGATCAGAAACCCAAACTTTAGAAACATAAGCTGCTTTCGGAGACTGTGAGAAACAATTCAGGTAAAAGTAAGAAGTAAAAATAAGGGTAAATAAGAATTTCATGATCAATTATATTTTGGTTAGAAAAACAATCTCGTCTTTGGAAAGCACTAAATATTTGCCTTTAAATAACGACTGCTCAAGCGCTAAGAACAAGATTAAACCTTTTTTTACTTTATCGCAACCCTTTACTGTGCAATCGTTCCCGACATCGTTTGCGGCATTTATAGTTCAGATTAGTTCGTTCAGAAAGCTATTTAATGTTTAAACTTGTTCATCACATTATTTTAAAAAAGAACTTGGAAATTTTATCCCAGCAGTGGCCATTATAATTATCTAACCAATCTTTATGAAAGTATTCATCTTATTTGTATTCACTCTTATTTCTTTAACAGCAGTTGCAACCCAGGTAAAGCCCGATTTCACCGTAGCGACTGATGGGAGTGGAAATTTTAAAACCGTGCAGGAAGCCATTAATGCAGTTCCTGACTTTCGAAATAAGCTTACTGTGATTTTTATCAAAAAAGGAATTTATAAAGAAAAGTTAATCCTGGCAGCTTCGAAGAAAAATGTAAAGTTTATTGGCGAAAACTTGAACGAAACCATTTTGACTTACGATGATTATGCTCAAAAGAAAAATGCCTTTGGCGAAGACAAAGGAACATCAGGTTCGTCGAGCTTTTATATTTACGGTGAAGGATTTTCAGCGGAGAATATCACATTTGAAAATTCATCTGGTCCGGTTGGACAAGCCGTAGCGGTTTGGGCTGGTGGAGATAAATCGACCTTTACGAATTGCAGGTTTTTGGGATTTCAGGATACGCTCTATACTTATGGAGCAAACAACCGCCAGTACTACAAAAATTGTTACATCGAAGGTACGGTTGATTATATCTTCGGTGCAGCAACTGCCTGGTTTGAAAACTGCACCCTTTATTGCAAAAAACAAGGATACATTACCGCGGCATCTACAGCTGATACCACAAAATACGGCTATGTTTTTAATAAATGTAAAATTACTGGCGATGCCGCAGCCAATAGCTTTTATCTTGGTCGCCCCTGGAGGCCTTACGCTAAAGTTGTTTTTTTAAGATGTGAACTTCCAGAAATTATCCGCCCCGAAGGTTGGAATAATTGGGGCAAAGAAAGCAATGAGCAAACGGCTTACTACGCTGAATACAAAAGTACAGGAAAAGGGGCAAACGCTAAAAAGCGGGTAAATTGGTCGCACCAACTCACCGAAACCGAGTATAAAAGTTACATTTTGGAAAACGTTTTCCGAGGATGGAATCCGGAAGGGAAATAGCTAACATAAGCAGCTGATTATCAATTCATAAATCATACTTTAAATATTCAATCTTGCTTTATTCTCCGGCAACGTTTGCATAGATTTCTCTTCGCTTTTAGCGGCAAACAACGTACACTTGTTATTACGATAACCAAGTATAATTTAACAGCACAAATAATGAAACATATTTCTGGTAGTTTATACCGTTCTAAAATCGCCCTCGCATGTATTTGTTTGTTTTCAGTAAGCGCATCAATGGCGCAACAGAAACCCAGCATGCCCGTTATCCAACAGGTAAATATCAAAGCTGATACCACTAGTATTGTAAGTTTTGGTGCCAAAGGCGATGGTGTTTCGTTAAACACAGAAAGCATTAACAAAGCTATTGCAGCGGTTAGTCAGAAAGGCGGCGGTGTGGTTTTGATCCCTGGTGGTTTATGGTTGACCGGTCCTATTGAACTTAAAAGCAATGTAAATTTACACCTCAAACGCGATGCTTTGCTTCAGTTTACTGATGATTTTAATCAATATAAATTAGTAGAAGGCAACTGGGAAGGACAGCCAGCATGGCGTAACCAAAGCCCTATTTCAGGTTTCGATTTAGAAAACATAGCCATCACAGGCTCGGGGATTATTGATGGAAACGGCGGCGCATGGCGCATGGTTAAACGTGATAAACTTACCGAATCGCAGTGGAAAAAATTAGTGGCTTCCGGAGGCCTGGTTAGCGAAGACGGCAAAATGTGGTATCCTTCAGAAAAAACATTAAAAGGATCGAAAACCAAAAATGCAGGTGTAGTTGCCGCAGGACAAAACACTGCCGATTTGCAAAGCATAAAAGATTTTCTTCGCCCGAATTTGCTGGTACTAACCAATTGCAAAAAAATTCTTTTAGAAGGTGTTACTTTTCAAAACTCTCCGGCGTGGAACCTACATCCTTTGCTTTGCGAAGACTTAACATTAAGAAATTTGCAGGTTAAAAACCCGTGGTTTGCACAAAATGGCGATGGTGTTGATATTGAATCTTGTAAAAATGTATTAATAGAAGGCAGCACTTTTGATGTTGGTGATGATGGGATCTGCATTAAATCGGGTAGAGATGAAGCTGGGCGTAAACGTGGCAAACCGACTGAAAACGTAATCATTAGAAACAACGTGGTTTATCACGCACATGGCGGTTTCGTTGTGGGAAGCGAAATGAGCGGTGGTGCTAAAAATATATGGGTTTACGATTGCTCATTTATCGGTACTGACATCGGAATTCGCTTTAAAACTACCCGCGGTAGAGGTGGTGTAGTAGAAAATATTTATATCAATAACATCAACATGATTGATATCCCTGGCGAAGCGATTTTGTTCGACATGTATTATGCTGCCGTTGATCCAATTGTTTTGGCTGGCGAAAAACGCGAAGCCATAAAAACAGTTGTGGTGCCGGTAACGGAAGCTACTCCTCAGTTTAAAAATATTTATATTAAAGATGTAGTGGCCAATGGCGCTGAGAAAGCCATTTTTGTTCGAGGTTTACCTGAGATGAACATTAAAGATATTTACATGGAAAATGTAACCATCCAGGCGAAAAAAGGTGTGGAAATTATCGAGGGTACCGGCATTTATTTAAAAAATGTAAACGTTATTACAGAGGATACCAATCCGGTGGTGAAAATTCAGAACGGCAACAATATCAACTTTGATGGTTTTAAATACAAAGAGGGTTCGGCCCTGCTGTTCGATATTTCTGGTGAAAAAACCAAGAGTGTTAAAGTTTCTGGAACAAATGTTTCGCAAGCCAAAAAACAATCAAATATTGGAACTGAAGTAGCTAAAAAAGCATTGGAAATCTCAAAATAACAAACATGAAGAAATCACTTTTATATATCGCCATTGCATTTTTAGGGTTTTCAATTCTATCTCAAAGTGTATTTGCTCAAAAGAAACTTTCTGAGCAGCTAACCTTAACCGCAATGGAACAATTATGGCAGGATACTACCATTTTAAAAGGCAAAAAAGGGCCAAAATGGTCGTATGATATGGGTGTTGTTTTGGAAGGTGCTGCTGCCGTTTGGCGCAATACCGGCGATGGAAAGTATTTCAAATACATCCAAAGTTCGATGGATGCCTATTTGGATAAAGAAGGAAACATCACTACCTACAAAGCAGAGGATTCTAATATCGATAACATTAAAAATGGCCGTGCTTTATTACTGTTGTACAAAGTTACTGGGCAGCAAAAGTATTTGCTAGCGGTTAATAAGTTATACGACCAAGTTAAAAAACAGCCGAGAACGAAAGAAGGCGGTTTCTGGCATAAAAAGATTTATCCTAACCAAATGTGGCTGGATGGACTTTACATGGCTCAACCTTTTTACGCAGAATACGCAAAGCTGATGAAAAAAGATGCTGATTTCGACGATATCGCAAATCAGTTTATCTGGATGGAGAAAAATGCCCGGGATGCAAAAACAGGTTTGCTTTACCATGGTTACGATGAAAGCAGAGAAGAAAAGTGGGCAGATAAAAAAACAGGTCTGTCGCCAAACTTTTGGGGCAGGGCAATGGGTTGGTATATTATGGCACTGGTTGATGTGTTAGATAATTTCCCGAAAGATCACCCAAAATACAAAGAGTTATTAGCCATTTTAAACCGCACAGCAACGGCAACCGTAAAATATCAGGATGGAAAATCGGGCGTTTGGTGGGACATTTTAGATATGCCAACGCGAAAAGGTAATTACCTGGAAAGTTCAGCCTCAAGTATGTTTGTGTATGGTTTAGCCAAAGGAGTGCGAAACGGATGGTTGCCACAATCGTTTATGACTGCCGCAAACAAAGGTTACACAGGTTTAAAGAAAGAATTTGTTGAGAAAGCTGGCGAGGAACGCATTAATCTGACTAAAACTGTTTCTGTTTCTGGTTTAGGCGGAAAACCACGTTACCGCGACGGAAGTTTTGAATATTACATCAGTGAAAAGGTAATTACAAATGACCCGAAAGGGATGGGTGCTTTCATTTGTGCTGCTGCAGAGATGGAAGTTGCTGCCTTGCCGAAACCTGGAAAGGGTTTAACGGTTACGGTAGATAATTTCTTCAACAACGAATATATGATAGGCCCAACGGGCGACAAAATTCCGTTCCACTATTTATGGGAAGAGGATGATAACAATGGCTTCTCTTTATTTGGTAAAGTATTTAATGATGCAGGTGTAAAAACTGCAACATTGAAAACTGCCCCGACCACAACAAATTTAAAAAGTAGCAACATCTATATTATAGTTGATCCGGATACGCAAAAGGAAACTGCTAATCCAAACTTTATGAATACTGAGCATGCCAAACAAGTTGCAGAATGGGTAAAAGCGGGCGGCGTTTTAGTATTGTTGTTAAATGATGTGGGTAACTGTGAAATTACCAAATTCAACGCGTTGCCAGAGCTGTTCGGAATTAAGTTTAATGAGGATAGTCGCAATAAAGTTCAGGGACAGAATTTTGAGCAGGGCGCAGTTAAAATTCCTGCAGGAAATTCGATTTTTAAAACAGCGAAGAAAGTGTACATCAAAGAGATTTCGACGATTGCGGCTAAGAGTCCTGCAGTTTCCGCTTTAACGGACAATGGAGATGTACTCATCGCGACAGCAAAATATGGTAAAGGAACTGTTTTCGCAGTTGGCGATCCTTGGTTTTACAATGAATACATCGATGGAAGAAAATTGCCGGAGGATTTAGAGAACTATAAAGCTACTAACGATTTAGTAAACTGGCTGATCAAGCAAGTGCCTGGTAAGAAGTAAATAAACCACAGATAAACAGGATGAACGCAGATAAAATAGGACTAGTATACCCTGGTTTCAATTTGGGTTTATCTGTGTGAATGTGTGGTTGCATAACCAAACAAACATGATAAAAATCAAAACATTATTCACCATTTCTTGCAGCATTCTATTGGCTTCTTGTTATGCGCAAATGCCCACAGATTCTACTGCAGAAAAAATGCTGGTTTACCAACTTGGTAATGGAGGTTGGCCGAAGCAACTGGAAGATAAAAGTGTGGTTAATTATGGCGCTACTTTAACACCAGAGCTGTTGGCAAAAGTAAAAGCGACTACTGATAAACATGCTACTTTTGATAACAAAGCAACAAGTAGAGAAGTCGTTTATTTAATCGGCGCTTACAAAAAAACGGAGAATAAAGCCTACTTAATGGCCGCAGAGAAAGGCCTCGATTATATTTTGGCAGCACAATACCCAAATGGAGGCTGGCCACAATATTATCCCGACCAATCTTTATATCGATCGCAAATTACTTTTAACGATGATGCGATGATCAATGTTTTGAACATTCTGCGGGATATAACAGAGAAAAAAAATGATTTTGATTTAGTGGATCAAAGGTATGATGGCAGAGCCGAAAAGGCGATTGTAAAAGGCATCGATTGTATTTTAAAAACTCAGTTTAAACAAAATGGAGAGTTAAGCATTTGGGCGGCTCAATATGATAAGGATACCATGCTGCCTGCAAAAGCCAGAAACTTCGAACCGGCATCACTAGCTACAAGCGAATCAGTTGGTATTATACGCTTTTTGATGGGTGTTAAAAGTCCATCAGCAGAAGTTAAAAAATCCATTGCAGCTGCAGTAAAGTGGTTTGATACCTACAAAATATCGGGTTATCGTTTCGACAGAGAAAAAGGCAAAACTGCAGCATTGGTTCAGGATGATAGCAGCATGGCTTGGGCCCGGTTTTATGATCTGGATAAAAATGTTCCCATTTTCGGCGATCGCGATAACTCAATCAAGTTAAAGTTAGAAGAGTTGATTCCAGAGCGAAGAAATGGCTACGCCTGGTACGGTAACTGGGGCCAGAAATTAATTGAAAAGGAATACCCGAAGTGGTTAGCGACTAAGGGAAAATAATAATTAAAATCACACTTCGTGCCTTGGCGCTTGGTGATTAAACAATAAAATATGCTTTTAAACAAAGAAAATCTAAAAAACATCAGCGGAGAAAAGGTGATCAAGCCAACTGCTGAAATGTTAGAGTTACCAGAGAAGGTAATTCAATTTGGCACGGGCGTTCTGCTACGCGGTTTACCTGATTATTTTATCGATAAAGCCAATCATCAGGGCATTTTCAACGGAAGAATTGTTGTGGTTAAAACTACTTCAAAAGCTGGAGTTGACGATTTTGCTGATCAGGATAATTTGTATACGCTAAGTGTTAAAGGAATTGAGGATGGCGTTGAGGTTGAAGAAAACATGATAAATTCATCGATCAGTCGTGTTTTATCTGCAACATCAGAATGGGCAGAGATTTTAAAAACAGCACATCAGCCAGAATTGAAAGTGGTAATTTCGAATACCACAGAAGTTGGAATTGTGAAAAGCGAAGATAATATTACTGATACTCCACCACAATCTTTTCCGGGGAAGTTATTGGGCTTTTTGCATGAAAGATATAAAGCCTTCAACGGATCGGCAGAAAGTGGAATGGTAATCGTGCCAACTGAATTGATCAGCGATAACGCAGATAAGCTGAAAGAAATTGTGTTAGACTTAGCCGTTCAAAACAAGTTGGGTTGGGATTTTGAAAACTGGTTAAGAACTGCCAATCATTTTTGCAAAACATTAGTAGATAGAATTGTTCCCGGAAGACTGCCTGAAGCATCGCAAAAAGCATTGGAAGCGGAGTTGGGTTACACTGATGGCTTAATGATTATGGCGGAACCATTCAGACTTTGGGCCATCGAATCGGCGAGCGAAAAAGTGAAAGAGGTATTATCATTTGCTTCGGCTGACAAAGGCGTTTTCATCGTTCCTTCCATCGATAAATTTAAAGAACTTAAGCTTCGCTTGCTTAACGGTACACATACCATTAGTTGCGGATTAGCCATTTTAGCAGGTTTCCATACCGTTAAAGAAGCCATGGCAGATAAAGCATTCGCTAATCATGTTTTAAAATTGATGAAAGAGGAAATTGTTCCTGTGGTAGAAAGCGGCGACATCACCAAAGAAGAAGCATTAGCCTTTGCCGAAAGCGTTATCGATCGTTTCAGCAATCCATCTTTAGCACACCAATGGCATGCCATTACCTTAAATTACACGCAAAAATTGCAGATGCGTAATATGCCTCTAATCAGAAGATATTATGCGTTGAAAAATGAAGTGCCTCAATTAACTGCACTCGGCGTTGCTGCTTACATCATTTATATGAATGCTGCAAAAGATGGCGATACTTATACGTCGACAATAAACGGAAAATCATTCCCTATTCAAGACGAATTTGCAGAAGTATTACACAATTACTGGAAAAACCCAGAAACTGTAGTAGACAGTACGTTGGGCGATAGAAGGCTTTGGGATAAAAACTTAAACAACTATCCCGGTTTTAATGCTGCGGTAAAATCTTATGTAGATTTATTACAAAATAAAGGTGCAAAAGAAACTTTGAGTAACTTGCACTAAGAAAGAACAAATTGAAATGGTTACTAGAATTTTAAAAATCCATCCTAACGATAACGTACTTGTTGCCTTGCAAGATCTTGTAAAAGGCGAAACCATTATACACGATGGGCAAGAATATACTTTACAGGACGATATTAAAGCTAAGCATAAATTTTTTATGCAGGATATGAATGCCGGAGATCACATCATTATGTATGGGGTTTTGGTTGGGAAAGCACAACATTTTATCCTTAAAGGCGGCTTAATGGATACTGAAAATACTAAACATGCTTCAGATCCTTATGAGTTTAGACCCTACCACTATGAGTGGCATGCGCCAGATGTATCCAAATTTGAAGGTAGAACTTTCAATGGTTATATCCGCAATGATGGTCGCGTAGGAACAGCCAACTACTGGTTATTTATTCCTACTGTTTTTTGCGAAAACCGCAATCTTGATGTAATTCGCGAAGCCTTACATAATGAATTAGGTTATACCGTAACAGATAAGTATAAAACTTATGCTCATCACCTAGTAGAAGCTTATAAAAACGGAGAAATCCTAGAAGGAGCAGATTCGAGCGCAATCGGACAAGCGAATCCTGCGGCTAACCGCATTTTTAAAAATGTTGATGGGATAAAGTTTTTGAACCATCAGGGTGGTTGTGGCGGTACACGTCAGGATGCCGCTGTATTGAGCAAACTCCTAGCCGCTTATGCTGATCACCCAAATGTTGCAGGCGTTACTGTTTTAAGCTTAGGCTGCCAGAATTTGCAGGTAAAAGATTTTGTTGATGATTTGAAATTGCGATCACCAAATTTTGATAAGCCATTATTCATTTTCGAACAGCAGCAATCGCAAAGCGAAGAACAATTAGTTAAAGAAGCAATCAGAAAAACCTTTATCGGTTTAACTGAAATTAATAAAATTGAGCGTCAGCCGGCGCCATTAAGCAAACTGGTTTTGGGTGTGAAATGTGGTGGTAGCGATGGTTTTAGTGGCATTAGCGCTAACCCGGCAGTTGGCTATACTTCTGATTTATTGGTAGGCCTAGGCGGAACCGTTCTTCTAGCCGAGTTCCCAGAACTTTGTGGCGCCGAACAACAATTGATCGATCGGACAAAAGACGAAACTGCAGCACGTAAGTTTATCCAATTAATGACGGCTTACAATCAAGCAGCAGAAAACGTTGGCTCTGGATTTTTTATGAACCCCTCTCCAGGTAATATTAAAGATGGTTTGATTACCGATGCCATTAAAAGTACTGGTGCCGCTAAAAAAGGCGGAACATCGCCAGTGGAAGATGTATTGGATTATACCGAGCCTGCTACAAAACCTGGTTTAAATTTGGTTTGTACACCAGGAAATGACGTGGAAGCTACAACAGGAAAAGCGGCGTCAGGTGCAACATTGATTTTATTTACCACGGGCTTAGGCACACCAACAGGTAATCCGGTTTGCCCAACCATAAAAGTTTCTACCAATAATGCTTTAACTAAACGCATGGGCGATATTATCGATATCAACTGCGGCCCAGTGATTGAAGGAGAGAAAACCATTGAGCAAATGGGTGAAGACATTTTAGAATATTGCATTAAAGCCGCCAGTGGCGAAGTGATTCCGAAAGCTGTACTCTTAAATCAAGATGACTTTATTCCTTGGAAAAGAGGCGTTAGTCTTTAGTAGGGGGTTTGAGTCGGGAGTATTTAGTCCTAAGTCCAACTTTCACAAACCGTCGTTGCGAGGCACAAAGTAATCTGATTCATAAGATTGCTTCGTTAATTTAGATAACGAGGGATATAAAAACAAAATCCGTGGTCTGTGTCCTCACAGACCACATTAAAAAATACGATATAAAAGATAGGCGTTTTGAAAATCTCAAATCTCGTATCTAATGTCTCAAATCTCAAAAGAATGAAACCTTTTTTAGACGAAAATTTCCTTTTGCAAAATGAAACAGCTGAAAAGCTTTACCATGATTTCGCAAAATCATTACCCATTATCGATTATCACAATCACTTAATTCCGGAGCAAATTGCAAACGATAAGCAGTTTGAAAATATTACACAGGTTTGGTTGGCAGGCGATCACTACAAATGGAGAGCGATGCGAGCTAATGGAGTTGATGAAAAATACATCACCGGCGACGCATCTGACTTTGAAAAATTTGAGAAATGGGCTGAAACGGTACCTTACACTTTGCGTAATCCTTTATACCATTGGACTCATTTAGAGCTGCAAAGATATTTTGGAATCGCCGATATTTTATCTGGCAAAACCGCTCGTAAAATTTACGATGAATGTTCTGCAAAGTTGCAAACTCCAGAATATTCTGTTCGTGGCTTGTTGGCAAAAATGAATGTAGAAGCGGTTTGTACGACTGATGATCCGCTGGATAGCTTAAACTTTCATCAGCAACTGGCAGCCGAGGGTGTAGCCTTAAAAATGTTGCCGGCTTTCCGTCCGGATAAGGCGATGAACAGTGATGATGTTGCCGACTTAAACGATTATATTAACAAATTGGAAGGTGTTGTGAGTAAATCAATCTCCAGTTTTCAAGAATATATCGACGCCTTAAAAAGTCGCCACGATTATTTTGCCGAAAACGGTTGCTCGGTTTCCGATCACGGCTTAGAGCAGATTTATGCCGAAGATTATACGGATGAAGAAATCAGCTCAATTTTTGATAAAATCCGTAGCAATCAGGAGATTTCTTACGAGGAAAACTTAAAATTTAAATCAGCTATGCTGATCTATTTTGCAGAATGGGATCACGAAAAAGGATGGGTGCAGCAGTATCATCTAGGCGCTTTACGTAATAACAATGCCCGAATGTTACGTCAGTTAGGCCCAGATACAGGATGGGATTCAATTGGTGATTTTAGCCAGGCGAGAATGCTTTCAAAATTTTTAAACCGTTTAGATAACCAAGATAAACTGGCGAAAACCATCATTTACAACTTAAACCCTGCAGATAATGAACTTATCGCCACAATGATTGGAAACTTTAATGATGGTTCTGTTGCGGGCAAAGTTCAGTTCGGTTCCGCCTGGTGGTTTTTAGATCAGAAAGACGGCATGATTAAACAATTAAATGCACTATCAAACATGGGGCTTCTAAGCCGTTTGGTGGGGATGTTGACAGATTCACGTAGTTTCTTGTCTTTCCCACGCCACGAATATTTCCGCCGAATTGTTTGCAATCTGTTTGGCGAAGATGTGGAGAATGGAGAATTGCCAAATGATATTGAGTGGGTAGGCAAGATAGTGCAGGATATTTCTTATTTTAACGCAAAAAATTACTTTACCTTTTAATTAAAAATTTCGGTGGCGTTTTCATGAACCGGAATAATCTGGTTCGTGGCCACACGAACTAAAGCAAAACCGATAAAACATAGAATGAGTGACCAGATATCATCCTTGGTAAAAAAAGGAGAAAAAGTTTTAAGTTTCGGAGAAATCCTTTTGCGTATTTGCCCTGATATGGATGGGCAATGGTTAAAGGAAAGTAAGTTGCCTTTTTACGTTGGTGGCGCTGAACTAAATGCGGCCACTGCATTGGCGTTGTGGAATGTTCCATCTGCTTATTTATCGGCTATGCCAGATAATTCTGTTACCCGAGAGATTGAACAGTATTTAAAAGTTAGAAATATTGATACCTCGCCAATGGTTTTTGGCGGCGATAGATTGGGGTTATACTATCTCCCAAAAGGGAAAGATTTAAAAAATGCCGGAGTAATTTACGATAGGGCAAATTCTTCTTATGCAGAATTGAAAGTTGGTCAGATTGACTGGGATAAAGTTTTTCAGGGGATTACCTGGTTCCATTTCAGCGCTATATGTCCTGCTATCAACCAATCGATAGCTGATGTTTGCCTTGAAGCTTTAAAAGAAGCAAGTGAAAGAAATATTATTATTTCGCTGGATTTAAATTACAGAGCTAAACTCTGGAAATATGGTAAAGATCCGATAGATGTTCTACCTGAACTGGCAAAATATTGCACTTTAATCATGGGCAACGTTTGGGCGGCTAACAAGATGTTAGGTACTGCTCTTCACGAAGATTTAAAGCCAACAGAAGGTTATGCAAAGGAAACGTTACTGCAACAAGCAACGGATACCTCTAAAGAAATATTAAGTTTGTTTCCAGCTTGCAGAGCTGTAGCCAACACCTTCCGTTTCGATAATGGAAAAGGAATACAATATTACACCGCAATTTATACCGAAGACAAACTAACCGTATCTGAAGAATATGTTTCAGATGAAATTTTAGATAAAGTAGGCAGTGGCGATTGTTTTATGGCAGGATTAATTTATGGTTTTTATAACCAGTTACCTGTGGAAGAAACTTTAAATTTTGCAACCGCTGCAGCCTACGATAAATTATACATTCCAAGCGATGCCACGACGAGTACCGTAGCAGACATTGAAAAAATAATGATACGCCATGATTAGTAACAAACACAAAATTTTAGATGCCATTTTAGAACAAGGGATGCTTCCGCTTTTCTATCAGGATAGCGAAACTGGAAGTGTAGAAATTTTACGCACTTTGTATAATGCAGGTGTCCGCGTTTTTGAATATACCAATCGGGGTAAATCCGCTTTACCTAATTTTAAAAAGTTAAAAGAAGTACGTGATGCTGAAATGCCTGATCTTTATTTGGGTATTGGCACCATCAAAACAACTGCTGATGCAAATGCTTTTATCGATGCCGGAACAGACTTTATCGTGGCGCCAATCGTAAACCCTGAGGTAGCTGAAATAGCGAACAAAATCGGGATGCTTTGGATTCCTGGATGTATGACGCCGACGGAAATTAGTGTTGCACAACAGCATAAAGCAATGTTAATTAAGATTTTCCCTGCCAACATTTTAGGACCGGAGTTCGTATCATCAATAAAAGATTTATTCGCAGGGCAATTATTTATGCCTACAGGTGGCGTTGAAATCGATGCTGAGAATTTAAAAACCTGGTTCAAGGCTGGCGTTTGTGCAGTAGGCATGGGCAGCAAATTAATTAGTAAAGACGTAATGGCAAAAGGCCTTTATGAAGAACTGGCAGATAACACCAAACTCGCACTCGACTTAATTAAGCAAAGCAAGTAAAATTTAAATACCACTAACCAAATGAATCAACCAAAAATAGGCAAATACCGATGGACGATATGTTTACTCCTGTTTCTTGCCACCACCATAAATTACTTAGATAGACAGGTACTTTCGTTAACATGGACAGATTTTATTAAACCAGAGTTTCATTGGGATAATAATGATTATGGAAATATTACCGCATTGTTCTCTATATTTTATGCCATTTCAATGCTTTTTGCTGGTCGTTTGGTTGATAAGTTAGATACCAAAAAAGGCTTTCTCTGGGCAATTGGTGTATGGTCTGTTGGTGCGTGTTTACATGCTTACTGCGGTATCGCTACTGCCGGAATCATCGAAGGCAATTGGTTTGTAGGATTCGAAGGAGCAAAAGAAATTATTGGTAGAGTTAACGATACCGGAATGGTTGTTTCGGTAAGTGTTACTTTGTTCATCTTTGCAAGATTTGTTTTGGCAGTAGGTGAAGCCGGGAATTTCCCTGCGGCGATTAAAGCCACAGCAGAATATTTCCCTAAAAAAGACCGTGCTTTTGCAACCAGTATCTTTAATGCTGGAGCTACTGTGGGTGCTTTGGCTGCTCCGATTACCATTCCTTTTATTGCGAAGGCTTATGGCTGGGAAATGTCTTTCATCATCATCGGTGCTTTAGGTTTTGTATGGATGGGACTTTGGGTTTTCGTTTACAACAAACCAGAATTGCATAAAAGAGTAAGCGCTGAAGAGTTGGCATACATCCAACAAGATTTAATCGCAGATAGAAAATTGTCCGATTATGTAGAAGAAACCAAAGAAAAAGTATCGTTTATCGATTGCTTCAAATACAAACAAACCTGGGCTTTTGCCTTTGGTAAATTTATGACGGACGGTGTATGGTGGTTCTTTTTATTCTGGACACCAGCCTATCTTAAATCGGTTTACGGAATGGACTCTACCCAGAGTGCTTTACCTTTATTTGTGCTTTACATGATTACGCTGCTATCCATTATCGGCGGCTGGTTACCAACTTACTTCGTTGATAAAAAAGGCATGAACCCTTACGAAGGCAGAATGAGAGCGATGCTAATTTTCGCATTTTTTCCGCTTTTAGCTTTGGCAGCACAACCTTTGGGTCATATTACTTATTGGATTCCAGTAATCATCATCGGTATTGCCGGAGCAGCACACCAGGCTTGGTCAGCAAATATTTTTTCTACCGTGGGCGATATGTTTCCTAAAAAAGCCATTGCAACTATTACTGGCATCGGTGGTATGGCAGGCGGTATCGGCTCTTTCATTATCAATAAAGGATCGGGTTTACTGTTTGATTATACGGGTAAAAATGAAATCGTTTTTATGGGTTTCAAAGGCGAAGAAGCCGGTTATTTCATTATCTTCTCTATCTGTGCGGTTTGTTACTTAATTGGCTGGACAGTGATGAAAACATTGGTACCGAAGTATAAAGTTATCGAATTAGCATAATTATCAGGCTGAAGGTTTGCGAATTAACTACGCTAAACCTTCAGCCTTAAAAATAAAACTAATCTATACTTAAACTATAGATTAACACCATTATAAACCCTAACAACCAAGCCAACATTGAGCACCACGCTAAACCTCGAAAGTATTTTCGTTGAAGAGAACCAAATTCCAGATGAATTTAGGCTCAAAGAAGAAATCAATCAAAAAGAGTTTCTATCTAATGGAGAAATGAAACCGTGGAACGGACCTTTTAACGAGGTTTTTTCTCCAGTTTGCATCAAAACTCCCGAAGGATACAAAAGGAAGCGCATCGGAAGTTTTCCCGTATGTACCGAAAAAGAATCCACCGAGGCTTTAGATGCAGCCGTAGCGGCTTACGATAATGGTCGCGGGCAATGGCCAACCATGAGCGTAGCCGATCGGATTACCTGCGTAGAAAACTTTACGCACAAAATGCTGGAGCAAAAGGAGATTGTGGCTAAGCTGATTATGTGGGAAATTGGTAAATCTTACGCCGACTCAATCAAGGAATTCGATCGTACAGTTGAATATATTTACGCAACCATCGATGCCCTGAAAGATATTGACAGGCAATCTTCTCGTTTCGAAATCGAGCAGGGAATTGTTGCTCAGGTACGTCGTTCGCCGCTGGGCGTTGTGCTGTGTATGGGTCCGTTTAACTATCCCTTAAATGAAACTTTTACTACGTTAATTCCGGCCCTGATTATGGGCAATACACTTTTATTTAAACCACCTAAACACGGAACGTTATTGCATTATCCCTTGCTAGATGCTTTCCGTTCAAGCTTTCCAAAAGGAGTTGTAAATACCATTTATGGTCGCGGAAATACCATTGTACCAGGTTTAATGAAATCAGGAAAAATCAATGTATTAACTTTGATCGGTTCAAGCAAGGTGGCAAATGAGCTTAAGAAATTGCATCCAAAAGTAAACCGTTTAAGAGCTATTTTAGGCTTAGATGCCAAAAACGCAGCCATCATCACTAAAGATGCTGATCTGGATCTGGCGGTTTCTGAAACTGTTTTGGGCTCACTTTCGTTTAATGGCCAGCGCTGTACAGCATTGAAAATTGTTTACGTTCACCGAAGTTTGGCACAAGAATTTTTAAAACGCCTTTCTGCTGAAGTAGAAAAGCTAAAATTCGGTATGCCTTGGGTAAAGGGCGTAAATCTAACGCCGCTACCTGAATTAAATAAACCTGAATATTTAAAAGATTGCATTGATGATGCCATTGCGCATGGCGCTAAAGTGGTAAACAAGAATGGTGGTCAAATTTTCGAAACGTTTGTATATCCTGCCATTGTATATCCGGTAAACAGCAACATGAAACTGTATCGCGAAGAGCAGTTTGGACCGATTGTACCGGTTGTTCCTTTTGATGATTTGGAAGAACCCATCGAATATTTAATCGGCTCGCCCCACGGACAACAAGTAAGTATTTTTAGCAGCAATGCCAATGTCATTTCATCACTAATAGATCCTTTGGTTAATCAGGTAAGCCGGGTAAACATTAATTGCCAATGCCAACGCGGACCAGACGTCTTCCCTTTCACAGGCCGTAAAGATAGTGCCGAAGGAACACTTTCTGTCGTTGATGCTTTGCGTTCCTTTTCTATCCGCTCATTGGTGGCCACCAAATTTACCGATGACAACAAGAAACTATTAAATGAAATTGTGAATGGGAATGATTCTAATTTCTTAAGTACGAAGTATATTTTTTAGTAAATAGTTAAAAAGTTGGCCGCAGATTCACATATTGTTTTGTGAATCTGAGGCTTTTTTGCCGTTTGAGAGATAATCAGCTTGATGTGAAGAATCCTGAGGTGGAATTTATTAAGCATCTTTCATGCTAATAATACCCTGAAATAAATTTAGCATGACGACTAGGTTAGAGAAATTAGCAAAGCAATCTCAAAAGCCAATAGCTGTAGCAACCCTTTATTTCAATTTCTTCACCAAGCTCAGTTTGTTTTCTCTGATTCCCTGCACTGCCAGGCCGGCTATTTGTTTCGCGCCATCTGGACTTAGATGTGTATCATCCTTTTTCCCTTTGGGATAATTTACATGTCCGGAATCAACATGAAGAAACAATTTTATAGATGCCTGATTACCTAATTTATTCAATAATATTTCTGTTTTGGCCAGCATATCAATCAGCGGCACTTTTAATGAATCTGCAACCAATCTTGTAATTTTAGGATAATCGCCATGCGAATCTACCAGAACACCGTCCTTAAAGCTTCTCCTCGAAATTGGTGTAAGCAATACGGGAATGGCCTTTTTACTCCTGGTTTCATTAACATAATTAACAAGGTTGATTTTAAAATCTGCTAAGGAAACACCAACCGTTGGCTTATCGATTTTCTCATCATTGTGCCCGAATTCAATAAATACATAATCGTCCACTTTCAAATTATCCAAAACCGGTTGCCATCGCTTTTCAGCACGGAAAGATTTAGTACTTCTGCCATTTAAAGCCCTGTTATCTACTTTCACTTCGTCCTTAAAAAAACGCTGCAATTCCATCCCCCAACCCGTTTCAGGGAACTTATCTGCTGCCTTATTTGCCGCAGTAGAATCGCCAATAATATATAGGACTGTTTGTTTCTGTTGAGATTTGAAAGCAAACAATAGCACAAGGAGGGCCATGCCAAAGCCGGCGTAAAATTTTGGTTTATTCATTATAAATCCGTTAAAGGGTTCCAGTGATCAGATCCACTGAGAATATTTTTAAGGTTGCATGTTTTAGCTTCTTTATCTGATAATTGTTTGGTCCATGGGAGTCGGGTTGATGGTGAAGCGCCCAAACCTGCACTTTGATATTCGGCGTAAAGTGCGGTTTGTTCTTTATCAGGAAACATTTTGTCACCTTTCCAAGGACTCCATCCGAGAGGTGAAATATGCTTCCCTAATTCGCATTGGATGAAAACTGTTTTGGCGTATGGCCGCCATGGGCGTCCTAAATAGGCTGTGGAAACGTAAGGATCAGCAATGATTTTGCAATTCAAAAACACAAAACCGAAAGGTTGATTTTGTGAGGTTGAGGCGGCTGTAATGTAAGAATCGCTTAAATTTTTGATAATACAATTCTGAAAAACTACAGTCGATTTCCCGAAAATAAAATCGGTTGTTCCTTCAATAAAGCAATCCTGGTAAAACTGGCGACTACTTTCTGTTGCTGCATATAAAGTATCCTGATTGCCTGAAATATTACAGTTCTTTGCGGTGAAACGGTCGCTTTCAACATGCAATGCTACTGCCTGCCCAACACGACCGGCAGCGTTTATGATGGTCAATTTTTCCAACGAAACATCAGTCCCCTGAACTAAAATTGTGTAAGAAGTATAAGTAGACATCTTCTCCAAACCAAATGCATCTTTGCCTCCAGGAACCGGTTTTCCAGAATAATCGTTGTTGGTGATGATGGTATGTTCTTTACTTTCTCCTATCAGTTTCAGGTTTATCTTCCAAGAAGGAATAACGATTTTTTCCTGATAGGTACCATTTTTAATTTTGATGACTACTTGTTTTTCCCCTAAATCACGAATGGAATTTACCGCTTCCTGAATGGTTTTGTAGTTTCCAGTACCATCCTGAGCAACCGTAATTTCTGCCGGGTATCTAAGGTCCTGAGCATTTGCCTGAATGAAAGTTAGTACCAGAAAAAGAAAAATGAAATATTTAAACGATGTAAGCTGACTCATGCTATAAATTTAAACGCTAGAATTTAAAATCCATAAAAAAGGCAGATAAAATCTGCCCTTGAATATAAATAGGGATATTAATTTCTCCACCTCGGATCTCCGACCGCGTTGGCTCTCAAATCTGATTGACTAATGGTAAAGTTGCCTGCAGCTGCATTGGTAAATCCAGGATTTAGGGTTGTAAAGGTTCCCGTATCATTTCTAGCATTTGCAGCGGTACTTGCTGTAAAGTTAGGGGCATTAAAATAGTTATTTTCCGTTACCGAAGTTAGTGTTGTTGACGCCTGATTTGTATAGTAGTTGTCGCTATCTGAAATGATATTTTTTGCAAACGTTATTTGGTTCAGCGGCAAACGAATGTATAAATAGCGACCAGAGGCTTTACTTAACGCTTTATAAAAGGTATTTGTCCTGATGGTGATGATGCTGGTGGTACCAGGGAAATTAGTCGTTCCGTCCATTCTAAACAGATCTCTTGAGCCATCTTCAGTGATGTTAAATACCGTATTGTTTTCAAACAAAAAGTTTTTGGCTAAACCAGTTCTGAAATCTACAAAACCAGCTCCCGCACAGGCTACATCATGAATCAAATTCCCTCTAAAAGTAATGTTTTCTACAAGAGCTTTTACATTAATGTATAAAATGCCTTTTGCATAATTCTTAATTTCACTATCTTGGATTGAAAGATTTCCATAGGCATTATCTGAGGCTTCATCATAAACAATTGTTTGACCGGCTATAGAACCTGTACCATCCAGCAACAAATCTTTTATTGCCAGCCCCGCGTTAGCTCTAAGTTTAAAGGCTGCCCCTACTATAACTGGTTTAGAAGATGGTCTAGCGCCTTTTAAAGAAATAGATTTGCCAATCACTAAATCTGCATTGATATTGTATGTACCTGGAAAAAGGGCAAAAACATCACCAGCATTTGCGTTAGTAATTAAGATAGCCAAGTTATCTGCAGGTGTTACGGCAATAGCGCCACCTAAATCAAGTGGGGTAGTAAACGTAATTGTGCCACGTACTTTTGCGCCGTTAAGCAGTTTTGCCGTGTATACCGTTTCGCCTGTTAAACCTGTAATCACCGCTTCGCCAACAGCAACTTCGGCGGCAGTAATGGTACGGGTCATATTGCCTGGGGTAAAGGTAATTGTTGTAGCTGCTTGTCCGGCTGGCCAGTTAAGCGTGGCAGATGTTGCCGTCAATTTAGCCGTATTTACAGCCTGAAAAATTTGTTCTGCATCGGTTTTGGCTGTAGCGGTAACATATTTTGAATCTGTTACCCCTTCGCCAACCGCCTTTACACGGATGGAATATTGCGTATCACCAGTCAAACCTGTTAGCGTATACGGAACTTGCAGAAATGTAATGTTATCAACTGTTTTTGTTGGCGTTCCTGAGAAATCGGCAGTTTCAAAAACTTCGATTGTATAAGTTTTTGCATTATTAACTGCCTTCCAGGTTAATCTAACGCCAGTTTTATCAATAATGGTAGCGGTTAAGCCTGTTGGCGAAAATGCCCTGTCTACTTGCAGCTTTGTAATTTCTTCCGTTACATTATCTTTACAACCCAATAAACCAATTGAGGTCAATACACAGCAAATGATGGTATATAGTTTATTTCTATTCATAACCCTGTTCATTATAAGTTCAAGTTTTTGTTGTTCAACAATCCGTTGGATGAGTCTAAGAAAACCTGCCATATCGGCCAAACTTGTTGTGCGTTTGGATCTTTAACAGCTAGCGCATCCCAATAAGTAGAAGCATCGCCAGTAGCCACCATCGTCCAGGCTTTATTAGCAGTATAACCTAAAGCCACACCCTGGGCATCGGTATCGCCAAAATTTAAACCATAAATTTCGACATTTTCGCCATTGGCAGCTGTTTTGTAATATATTTTTGAAGGAAGTGCTGCATATTTACCTTGTCTGTTTTCTAATTGTTGCAACTTCGTTTTTGCTTCAGCGATTTTTGTGTTGAGCAAATTCCAGCGAATTAAATCACCTTTCCTCAACATTTCGCCTGTAAATTCCAATGCTCTCTCATTTACAATAGCATCAAAAAATGTTTGCTTAGATGCCGTTGCAGATGCCATAAATGTAGTTACTTTTGCTGCGTTGCCCGGGAAAGCACGATCGCGGATCATTTTTAAATATGGAGCAGCGGCAGCTGGTCCATCCAACTCATTAATGGCTTCAGCGGCCATTAAAACTACGTCTGCATAACGCATATACATCCAATTCAAGCCATCATCGTTGGTTGAGGTAACGCGTCTTTTCATCCACTCGTAACGGTACTTACCGAAGTATAAACGGCCTAAGCTTGACGGAACCTGATATCCGCCTGTGTCGCCGGTGCCGCCATCCCATTCGTAAGGCACCACGGTAACGTCTCTTCTAACATCACCTGTTTCATACTCGTAAAGCATAATTGGATTAGGTCCATTAGTGCCACCTTTATTCTGACCGGTGTATTTATCTGTTTTTAGATGCTTCACTCCCAAATCAAAAATCACACGGCCTCTGCCTTCACTAAAAGGAATTTCCCAAACAGACTCTAATCCTGCTGCACCAGCCTCTTCATTAAGTTTTCTGAAAACTTCTTCGAAACCCAACAAGCGAAGTTTGCCACTATTAATAATATCCACACATTCTTTTTTGGCAATGGCATACATTTTATCTTTCGATAAATCGGCATCGGCACTCAAGCGAACCGTACCATCCAAGCGTTGTGCATAACCACCTGCAGCCAAGGCCAAACGGGCTCTCAATCCTTTAGCAAAAGCTTTGCTTACACGCTCTACTTTAGCAGTTGTTGCATTTTCATTTGGCCATGGCAGATAACCTGCTGCTTCATCCAGATCTTTTAAAAGCTGTTTATAAATTACATCTCTATCATTTCTGGCCAGATAAGTTGTAGCTGTCGTAATCGGTTCGAAACGAGCAGGAACATCGCCCCAACCTTTAATTAAATCATTATATAAAACGGCACGAAGCGTTAATATTTCGCCAAGAATCTGCGCCATTTGAGGGCTGCTTGAAATGTTACCATAAGTTCGGATACCGCTAATTGCTAAGTTTGCTCGCTCAATGCCTTCATAAAACTTCGCCCAGGCATTGTTATCTGTATTCATCTGCCCGTTATTTACGTTGGTGTTGTAATTTGAAAGCCGCGATTTATCATCAGCCGTTGCTTTTAAGGCATTATTTACTTCAGTATCGTTGTTAATGCCATAGAATACTAAAAAACGACCGCGATAAGAATTGGTTTCGCCAAAAGACTGGATAATTCCAGCAACTGCTCCTTCTGCTAAACCCGGCGTTGAAAAAATAACTGATTCATCCAAAGACGATTTAGTTGGTGCTTCCAGCGTCTTTCTACAACTGTTTAAAGTAGTTATCCCTGCAATAACAAACAGGATATATATAATCTTTTTCATATTCTTAAAAATTAGAAATTAACATTTAAACCAAACACAAACGACTGACTTTTAGGGTAAGCCGAGTAATCTACTCCCGGCGTAAGGTTGGTTCTACGGCGGGTAGACACCTCTGGATCGAAACCTGTGTAATTTGTTAATAACCAAAGGTTATAGGCAGAAGCATAAACCCTTAATTTTTTCATTTTCAGCTTTTCAGATATTTTTGATGGCAATGTATAGCCCAATGTTAATGTAGATAAACGCAAGAAAGATCCATCTTCTACAGCCCAATCGCTTAAAACGAAAGTCTTCATATATGGCGACCATAAAGTAGTATTCGCATTCATCGCTGTAAGTTCAGCAGGGTCGTTACTGATGGTTCCATCAGCACGAAGATTGTTCCAACGGCTGCCACTTTCCATAATCGAAATCATATTTCTAGAATTGTATTTACTGGTTGATGTATATTCGATTTTATTGGCATTGTAAATATCATTACCATAACTCCAATTGAAGTAAGCACCAATATCGAAGCCATAAATTCTGGAATTAACTGAAAAACCTCCGGTATTTAATGGGTTTGCATTTCCGATAACCGTTCTGTCTGAAAGATCTATTTTGCCATCACCAGAAAGGTCTTCAATCTTCATTGTACCCGGACGAATCGTTCCTAAAAATTCCTTACCATCAACTACGCCTGGCTTTAAGGTCCAGGTACCGGTAGTTGAGTTGAATCCAGAAAAATCAGAAACTTCATATCTTCCTGCATTGCGGTAGCCATAAATTCTGCCAACTGATGATCCTTCTTCCACTAAATAATCAACATTAATTTCTGTGGATGCCCAATTGGATGTACCATTGATGTTTTTAATTGCGCCTAATGAGATGATTTTGTTTCTGTTGAAGTTGATGTTGGCACTAAAACTCAAATCAAAATTTGTTTTTTTAATGGCATTCCAGTTCAATGAAAACTCCAGTCCTTTGTTCTGTGTTTCGCCGATATTGCGATATTGAAAATCATAACCAGTACCAGCAACCGGAAATTGAAGCAACAAATCTTTCGTACGGTTTAAATAGGCATCAATGGTACCGGTAAGTTGATAATTGAATAATGAAAAATCCAATCCGATATTTTTAGTCACTGTAGTTTCCCACTTCAAATCTGGATTCGCCATTGTTTTTGATGCTGCCCAGTAGTTATTAAAGCCATTTACCCAAGTGGTTACCGAGTTTTGGAAAGTTTGGTTCATTTGCCCGGGAGGAATATTATTGTTACCAGCCGTACCGTAACTTGCTCTTAGTTTCAAATCTGTTAGCCATGATTTGGTTCCTTTCATAAAGTCTTCCTGCGAAACTCTCCAGGCTCCAGAAACTGAAGGAAAATATCCCCATCGATTTTCAGGAGAAAATTTAGATGAGCCATCTGCTCTAAATGTGGCGCTTAACAGGTATTTACCCTGAAAATCATAGTTTGCCCTTCCAAAAAATGAAAGTAATTTATCATCAGGAGAAAAGTTATTGTCAATTGAGTTGGCTTTTCCTTGCGTTGATAATACTCGTGCTTCCTGAAAACCAAAAGATTTTGGAAATCCATGTACCACGTTGGTTAAAACACCTAATTCTGTTTTAATAAATTCCTGCCCCAACAACATATTCAGGTTATGATCTTTACCTAAAATTTTACTGAAATTATAATTTAAGGTATTGGTGTTTCTGATACTGTTTCTATTGGTATTGGTGAATATAATCGCCGGAAGATTCTGGTTCTCCGCTGACGGCACATTTCTAACGTAATAGGTGGTGTTGCCATAAAAGCGATCCATGTCATTTCTGAAACCATCATAACCCACTTCAGACCTTAATCTTAAATTTTCGATGATATCATAGCTTATTGCACCATTGATATTGTAGGTTTTTCGATGCACATACTGATCATTATCAGAAATAGAAATCAGTGGATTGTATAGATTAAATTCATCATCCGTTTCGGTAGTAGTGGTTAATCCCGGAACTGGAAATGATGGATAAAGCATGGCATTTTTCAATCGGGAATCGGCAGAAGAAACCTCATTTTGTTCATTTGCACCACCACCTTTCGTTTTTGCATCCGCGTATCTCAAACCAAAATCAAGGGTTAAGCCTTTGTATAATTTGTGATTTAATTTGAAGTTGATGTTCTGTCTTTCAAAGTCTGAAAGTTGCATAATGGCTTTGTCTTTGACAAAACTATGGCTTAAGCTGTACTTCGTTTTTTCGCCACCACCGCTAATGTTTATGTTTTGGTTAAAGGTAGTTCCGGTGCGCCCGAAAATAATTTCCTGCCAATCGTTAGCAGGCACATTTCTATACAAATCAATGTCTTGATAGTTGCCAAAATATTGAGTGTAGTCATTTGGTGTCTTGTCTAAAGCCGCCCTTTCGTACTGCCAGGTAACATAGTCAATTGGCGTTAAAACATCAAGTTTATTAGCCAACTGCTTAACGCCCGTAAAAACGTTGTAACTTACCGATGTTTTACCATCTTTACTGTTTTTTGTTGTAACCAAAATTACACCGTTTGCACCCCTCGACCCATAAATTGCGGTAGATGATGCGTCTTTTAATACATCAATAGTTTCGATATCTTGTGGGGCTATATCAGCGATCGATGCAACCGGGAAACCATCAACAATATAAAGTGGAGAGTTATCACCGGTAATTGACCCGCCACCGCGAACACGAACCACTAAATCTGCATCGGGAGAACCTTCGGTAGTGGCAATGTTAATCCCAGCTACCCGACCTTGGATGGCTTCTAATGCTGAAGAAACTGGCGCTGCTGCAATTACATCTGCACCAACAGAAGAAACTGCTCCGGTTAAATCTTTCTTCCTAACCACACCATAACCAATGTTAACAGTTACTTCTTGCAGTGTATTGGCATCTTCTTCTAAAGTGATATCCAATTTGCTTTGATCAGCAAGTGTGATGGTCCGAGTTTTATACCCAATGTAGGTAAACGTAAGCACTCCGCCCTTTTGGGGCACAGTAACTTTAAATACGCCATTTGCATCGGTACTGCCGCCAGTTTTCGAATCTTTTACGGTTACACTAACGCCCACCAAAGGTTGTCCGTCTGTCTTGTCTTTAACCGTTCCCGTAAACTGCTTGGTTTGCGCCCTGGCTACAGAAAACACAAAAACAGATAGAAATGATAAAACGAGTAGAAATTTGCTCATAATTATTAATTTTATTGAATAGTTGATTGCTAAAGAATTGGGTAATTCATTGCAGAAAGAATATATAATTCTATTGCAGCATATTTTTGTTGGTTAATATTTGGTTAGAATGATATAACAATTTTACAAACTTAAAATGGTTTGAAATCAGATTTAACTAAAAAAGTGTGCAAACGTTCCCAAAAACGTCATTTTAACGCTTATTAATATGGGTGTCAAGAATGCCATAAAAGATATTTTTTGTAACTTGTTCGCATTACCATAAAATGAGATTTGAAACTTCCACCATAAAAGACATCGCCAAGGCGCTCGGACTATCAACCTCGACGGTTTCCAGAGCTTTGCGAGATCGTTATGAGATTAGTGAAGAAACCAAAAAACTTGTTTTAGCTTATGCGGAAAAGGTAAATTATCGGGCCAATCCAATCGCCCGGAGCTTGAAGGAAAGGCGCAGTTATTCCATCGGCATTATTGTTAGTGAGATTGCCAACAACTTTTTTTCACAGGTGATAAATGGCATCGAATCCATTGCATATGATCGAGGCTACCACGTAATTATTTCTCAAACCCATGAGTCATACAAGCAAGAAAAACTTAACGTAGAGCATCTTGCATCAAGATCGATTGATGGTTTGCTAATCGCACTTTCGTCGGAAACGCAAGACATCACTTATCTCCGGAATTTATATTCAAAAGGATTGCCTATTGTTTTTTTTGATCGTGTACCGGAAGATTTTGACACGCACAAAGTGATTGCCAACAACTTCAAAGGTTCTTTTGATGCTACTGAACACCTGATTTTATCGGGGAAGAGAACGATTGCACATTTAACGAATTCTGAAAATTTATCCATCACCAAAGAGCGTTTAAAAGGCTATCAGGCGGCTTTGGCCAAATATCATATTGAATTTAAGCCTGAATTGGTAAAATATTGTCAGCACGGAGGAATGCATTCTGCAGAACTTGAGCAAGCAGTAAAAGAACTTTTGCCTTATAAACCGGATGGTATTTTTATCTCAAGCGATAGGTTAACCACCGGTTGTCTCATGGCTTTAAAAAAAACCAATCCAGAGGTTGCTCATAAAATTGCCATTGCCGGTTTCACTAATTCCAATTTGGTCGAATTATTTTCTCCTTCCCTAACATCTGTTAAACAGCCCGCCTTTGAAATGGGACAAGTAGCCACTGAACTTTTAATCTCTATGATTGAGGCTAAAAGGGAAATTACCGAATTTGAGACTAAAATTCTTGATACTGAACTGGTAAGAATGCAGAAAAACATCGGAAACAGATTCTTGTAAACCGCTAGTTGTAAGGCGTTCTTGCGATATGCGTTATAAAGTTTAATTAATCAGACGTGATTAAAAACTAGGACAGGCTCAAGCTTCTACACTCAACACTTTAAAGTCCCAACTCCAAACTAATTATTACCTTTGCAGCATGGTAGAAATCGTATTAAAAAAGGGGAAAGAAAAAGCTGCACTACAAAGACATCCATGGGTATTTTCGGGCGCACTTGAAAAGGTAAAAGGAAAGCCTGAAAATGGAGAAGTGGTTAAAGTTTCCGCCTTTGATAATGAATTTCTTGCCTATGGCTATTTCAACAGTAATTCTAGAGTTGCCGTTCGTTTATTAGAATGGGATGAAACACAAACTATCGACAAAAAATGGTACGAAAATCGTTTGAAACAGGCTATTGCTTCCCGTCAGTTTATTCTTAATGAGCAAACCAATACTTGCCGTTTAGTATTCAGCGAAGCTGATTTTTTACCTGGCTTAATCGTCGATAAATATGCTGGTTTTCTCTCTCTACAAATTTTGAGTTCAGGAATTGAAAGCGTTAAAAATGATATTGTTGAGATCTTAAAAGCGGAACTTCAACCTAAAGGGATCTTTGATAAGAGCGATGCTACTGCCCGTACGCATGAGGGTTTACCAATTGAAAACGGCTTGCTTTGGGGTGAAAACCCACCTGAGTTCTTAGAAGTTAAAGAGAACGGTATTGCTTATCATATCAACATCGCCGAAGGTCAAAAATCTGGCTTTTATTGCGATCAACGCGACAACAGAAAAATATTAGCCAGTTATACCAAAGGCAAAAAAGTATTGGATTGCTTTAGTTACAGTGGCGGTTTCAGCTTAAATAGTTTAGCAAATGAGGCAGCCAGTATTACCAGTGTAGACAGTTCTGGCTTAGCCGTAGAAACCCTTAAACAAAATGTAGCGCTTAACAAATTTGATCCCACCAAAGTTACAGCCATCCAATCTGATGTAAATAAACAGTTGAGAGTTTTTAAAGAGTCGGGCGAATTATTTGATGTCATTGTACTCGATCCACCAAAATATGCACCATCCCGTTCGGCCTTGGATAGAGCGGCAAGAGCCTACAAAGATTTGAATAGATTAGGTATGCTTTTGCTGGAGAAGGGCGGTTTACTGGCGACTTTCTCTTGTTCTGGCGCCGTAGATATCGAAACTTTCAAGCAAATTATTGCGTGGGCAGCGCTTGATGCAGGTAAAGAAGTTCAAATCATTAAGCAGTTTTGTCAACCTGAAGATCACCCGGTTAGAATTTCTTTTTCTGAAGGAGAATATTTGAAGGGTTTGTTGTTACGGGTTTTATAAAAGTTCAAGTATAAGTCTCAAGCCTTTACGCCTGCGCTCATTATAAACCATAGCCGTCAACCTAAGCCTTGAATGTTATTTTTCCGTGGCAATCCGTGTTTCCGTGGAAAAATGCTAAATATCCTCAGAACTTTCCGGCAAACGTTCGTATTCGCCCTTCCATGCATAAAACCCAAAAATCATCAGCCCTAAACTAATCGGCAAGAAGATAAAAAGAATAATCCCCCATTGTAACATGGTATTTGTTCGTTCAATATCAGTATGGGTTAAGCCCACTTTTTCTACCGCCTGAATAAACAAAAAAGTCATCGCAACCGGCCCTAAAATCATCCAAACTAAACCTAAAAATTTCTTTAACGCATTCATTGTAAAATATTTAATCGTTAATACTGTCGTCCTTTTTGTTTGATAGATAAATGGTTCCTATGATCAAGCTCAATGCGGCAATTCCGATGGGATACCATAAACCAGACAATGGCGTTGAACCAGCAAAACTGGCAATTAAGGTAGCAATAAAAGGTACTAATCCCCCGAAAACACCATTGCCAATGTGATATGGAAGCGACATAGAAGTGTAGCGGATTTTTGTCGGGAAAAGCTCAACCAGAAATGCAGCAATTGGACCATAAACCATGGTTACCAGTAAAATCTGAAAGAAAATCAGGCCTACAAATTTCCAAAAAACGGGTATTGGCAGCACTTTGTCTTTTAACATTTCGCCTCCCGAAAGGATGCCCCGCTGACTCGATACGGTATCCGTTTTTACCATGTTAAAGCTCGCTCCATTTTTCAGAATTATTTGAGTAGCCGAAGTTCTTAAGCTATCAGTGCTGTTGGCAATTAACAAGGCGCTTGAAGGGAGAGCTTTTGAGGTTAAAATATCGCTTTGTTCTACCTTGCTAAAATCGGTATCATCTAAAAATGTTTGATAGATTGGGCGATAAAAGATGATGCCCAAAAGCATTCCACTCAACATGATCCACTTCCGGCCAACTTTGTCGCTCCAGGCTCCGAATATTACAAAAAAAGGTGTCGCAAAAGCAATTCCCCAAAGTAAAATATAGCGTGAATCGTTAAAATCTAGCTTACAGGTATTTTCTAAAAACGATTGCGCATAAAATTGACCCGTATACCAAATTACACCCTGCCCCATCGTTGCTCCAAAAAGGGCGAGCAGCACCATTTTAAAATTGGCTTTGTTATTGAAACTTTCTTTCAATGGATTTTTAGAGATGTTGCCTTCTGCTTTCAACTTAGAAAACATAGGCGATTCGTGCATCTTCATCCGGATATAGATAGACACTACAACCAATAAAATAGAAAGGAGGAATGGGATTCTCCAGCCCCAGTCGCCAAAAGTTTCGGCACCCAAAATGTTCTTGGTAATCACAATAACGCCGAGCGACAAAAACAGCCCTAAAGTAGCCGTAGTTTGAATCCAGCTGGTAAAAAATCCGCGTTTATCTTTTGGTGCGTGCTCCGCTACATAAGTTGCAGCACCACCATATTCGCCACCAAGCGCCAAGCCTTGAATTAAGCGTAAAATCAGCACTAAAATAGGCGCTGCATAGCCGATGCTTTTGTAAGATGGAATTAAACCGATAAAAAAAGTAGACCCACCCATTAATACTAAGGTTAACAGGAACGTATATTTTCGGCCAATTAAATCGCCCAGACGACCAAAAACCAATGCACCAAATGGTCGCACGATAAATCCTGCTGCAAAAATAGCTAATGTATTAATTAAAGCTGAAGCACCTGCATCCTCTGGAAAAAGTTGATGGCCAATAATAACAGCTAAGCTGCCGAAAATGTAGAAATCATACCATTCGATTAATGTGCCGAGTGACGAGGCACCGATTACTTTAAAGATATTGTTCTTTGGTGAAGTTTCGCTCATGAGATGTTAGGAATATTTGGTTTCCCAATATAAACATTTGCATGACAATCGGCAACCTGCGCTCTTAGTAACTATATTTGTTACACAAGCAAACATTTCAGCATTTGTTTTGTATTTTCAATCTCCATTAAACATGATATGCTTTTAATACAAAACATTAGACTTAGTAGAATTTTAAGAAATACCTGGCATGTTGATTTAATCATGATCGCTTCCTGCACCGCAGCATACTTCATTAGAGAATATCTGATTGCCCACCATTTCGTCATCCCGACCATTATTCCAACTGTTTTGGGTACAGCGATAGCATTTTTTATCGGTTTTAATAATAACCAGGCTTACGACAGGTGGTGGGAAGCCCGCAAAATTTGGGGTGCACTGGTAAATGATTCACGGTCTTTTACAAGGGCTTTGCTTAATTATGTTGACGAAGACCCGGCTACCGCAAAGCGGATGATTTGTAGGCATATTGCATTTTTATATGCTTTAAAGGCAAGCCTGCGAGGAACCGTTGATGAGATATACATCAAGTACCTACCCAAAGAAGATCTGAAGGAAATTGAAAAGCATAACAATGCGCATAATGCTATTTTAAATATTCAATCGCGAGACCTGCAAAGGTTGTCGAAAGGAAACCATATTGATGGGTTTAGATTTATTGAAATTAACGAAATGTTAGTGCGTTTCTCGGATTCGATGGGGATGAGCGAAAGGATAAAAAACACCATTTTTCCAACTACCTATTCCTATTTAACAAAGGTTTTTATTTGGTTATTCGTGGTTACTTTTACTTTAGTAATCAGTCAGGATGCAGGACCGGCGTCAATATTTTTAGGCTGGTTAATTGGGTTTGTTTTTGTATCTACCCAAATCAATGGAATGAGCCTGGTTGATCCGTTTGAGAATAATTCTGCAGGAATTCCATTAAATCAGATTACCAGAACAATTGAAATTAATCTGCTGCAAATGATGGAGGAAAATGAAATTCCTGAGCCTATAAAACCCATCAACGAAGAATATGTACTTTAACGTTTAGCAAGCTTCTTCCCAACCCAAATCAGCAATAAGGAAAGTATCCAAAAAAGAAACAGGCAGCCGAAGGCGTTCGCTAGAGCTTTTGGATAGCCCAAATCAACCACATTGATAAACGGGTAAGGGTACTGGTTGATTAAATATCCACGGATGACAATAAACATAATGTAGGCCAATGGATAAAGCAGCCAAACGAAAGCAGCTTTATATTGCAGCGTTTGCTTGTTGACGAATAACATCCAAAACCCTAGAAATATTAATGGGTTAACAACATGGAGCAATTCGTCAGCAACCCTGGCCCATCCCACAGGGCTAAGTAAACCCCGTAACAAAACATTGTAAATTATGCCTACTACAACAATGTAAACCGTTATTGCTGTTTGTGTTGATGGCTGGGAAAAGAATACTCCTAATTTAGTTTTGCTAAACAGAATTATTGTAGTAAGGCAAATGGCTACTGTGATGTTTGTAGTAATGGTAAAAAAGGATAAGTATAATTCAGTAGTTGATAGAAAATCATATTCAGCAGCTTTTAAACTCACTATAAATTGCAAAACTAAAGCAAACCAGACCACGGCGGCGCCGAATGTCAAGTACATTTTTATAGCAGGAGATGACTTCATATTAGGGAGGTGCTGATGGTTAAGCAAGGTAAGTATTTACCCTTAATGCTTAGCAATAAGGAACATCGAATTTAAATCATGACCGATTATTACCGAGTGCTTGTAGCAGCCTCTCTTCAAATAGAATTGATTTTTCTTTGAATTCTTGATCAACAAAAGAGATGTTAGCCATTGCGGCTATGATTTTACAGTTTCTATCTACTAGAATATTTGAAGGGAAGCCGTTGTTAATATTAAGCTTTGCGATATCAGCCTTGCTTCAACTTACAATTTCGCATTGATAATTGTTCTTCGCTTGAAAATATTTTGCTGAAAGTGGAGCATCTTGTGCAATGCCTATGAAACGAACGCCTTTCTAAGCATATTTCTCGACTAATTTATTCAGTTCTGGCATCTCTGCAATACACGGCGGACAGTTTTCAAACCAGAAATTAATCACCACTATTTGATTGTTCAAACTTGTTTTGAAAACATTTTGCGATTAGACCTCAAGTCTTTGAAATAAGGTAAATCTTTTCCTATCAATTCTTGGAAAAAAGTTTCTTGAGTAGTCCATTCTACTGGAGCCTCTTGTGCTTTGGTGCTGAAGCCAGGAAGGAGAATGAAACAGAAAAAATATGTTTTCATGAGCAGCAAAGATAAATCAAATACGCCAATGCAACATTAAACAAAAAAGTCTTACTGAATTTCCAGCAAGACTCTTAGTTTGTTTGGTGATTATTTTCTTGTGCAAAAATTTCTCGGCTTAGCCCAAATGGCGATCATTGCAATTAAGCTGGCCTCTAAAAACTATTTAAAAGTAATTGAACCGTATTCGGTTTTAACGTTAACATTTGCTCCACCGCCGCTACCAATTTTGCCTGCATATTTTTTGGTTTCGTCATCCCTGCTCACTAAACTGGAGGTAACATTAGCGCCATATTTAAAGCCTGCATATGAAGTTGAAACGTTGAAGTTCCCATTAAATCGATCAGCGAAACCAAGCCCTACGGAAACATATTCGCCCCCGAAAGTGAAGCTTTTGCAGGCTGGAGTAATTTCGTTTACGTTTAACCTGTTGTAATCCATATTAATATTGGCATCGCCATTAAGCGTACCCAGATTTACATTTGAATATTCTGCATTAACTGCTATTTTGCCCGCTGCAGCAATATTTAAATCGCCATAAGCCTGTTTAACTACAGTATTCCCTTTTACAGTGTTGATGTTTACTTTAGCATATTCGGCACTTAACAGCAGGTTTCCGCCAATGTTACCTACTGTTAAACCTTTACCGTACTGGACTTTGATATCTGCCGATCTTCGGATGGTGTTGATATTTACGCCAACGTACTCAGCATCTAACTCTAAAGTTCCTACAGCACCAATAGTTACCGGGCCGTTGTATTCATGTTTAACTACAGCAGCATTCATATCCTGAATATCGCACTTGCCGTACTGAACATTAATGTAATTGTTGCTGTTATTTAAATTTCCTGCAACCAAGTTTCCATATTGTACTTTTAATGAGGTTGGTCCGGAGAAATTCCCTACTTCAACATTACCATATTGCTGCAAAACAGACAGCGGGTTTGAGGCCGGCATGTATACCACATAATTAATTTTCACTTCTCGTCGCCAGGTAGTTACCCCATTTCTTACACCTCTTCCCCAACGGCCACTTCTATCCGCCAAATTGGTTCTTATCGAAACCACATCACCACTTTTAGTAGCATCAATATTTACAGCATCCAGCAATTTCTGCACATCATTATCCGAATTGCTAAACGCTTTAATGTCTATATCTACTTTAACTTCTTTTCTATCCCAGGTTTTTACCACGACAGAGCCATATTGATTGTTCAAGTTTACTTTATCGCTATTATCAACGCTAAAGCTTTTTGAAAAACTTTTCGACCGTTCGGCATCAGCACCCGATTGAACATCGGCGCTCACAGTTACATTATTGTTAAGAGATACCGAAGTTTTATTCACTGCATAGGTATTGTTTGATGTTGTTACCACTACAGTCTGTTGCGCATTCGCTTTTCCGGCAATCAAAGCCACTAAGGCTAAAAATATTTTAATTGTTTTCATGTTGTTAATTGTTAAACATTTATTTGGCTCCACCCGCCGACCGGTTTTGCTTTGAAATGTTGTGAGCGTATTTTATTAGTATCAGTAGTTAGTATCAAGTATCAAGACTGGGTTCCAAAACTTTACACTTTCTACTGTTGACTTTTTACTTCTTCTAAATCTGATTTACTTTTTTATAATCGTCTACCTGATTAATGATTAGCAATTGTTGTTTTAAAAGTTGCAACTGGATTTCGCGGTTTTTAACCATTGCTTTAACTACGAAAGTTTGGTTAGGCGATGTCGGAAGCTCCAATCTTAAACGTTCATATTCTTCATCTAATTTCGCCAAATCAGCAGTAAATTTCTTATAAAGCTCTGGGTTTGCCGATGCGAAAATGGCCAGGCTATCTCTTTTCTCGGTGATTAATCCCGTAAAATGAACCTCTTTCTTTGCGTAGGCTTCGTTAACATCAGCGATTTCTAAATCTTTGTTTTGCAACCTTCCGGCGTACAACCACACTAAACCGAAAACCACTACCAAACTGGCGGCTACACTCATCCATAAATACAGCTTTACAGGTTTTTTTTTATCTTGTTTTACTTGATTTTGTTTTGAATCTAACTCTAGCTCTATTTTGGCCCAAAGCCCCACGGGAGGCTCCATTACATCAAAAGCCTTCCGGTTTTCTTTAACAAAAGTTTCTAATCTATTATTCATCTCTCATCCCTTTCTGTTCTAAAATACTTTTTAACTTTTTCTTCGCCCTCATGTATTGTGTGCGACTTGTGTTTTCGCTTATTTTTAAAATATGTGCAATTTCTTCGTGGTCGTAACCTTCTAATAGATACAAACTTAATACCACTCTATAGCCATCGGGAAGTTCTGAAATGGCATTCCTAACCTCGTCGGCTTGCAATTTCACTTCATATTCATCGGCAGAAATTTCATCAGGTATTTCTGATAACTCTTCCGTTCCAACAAATTCAAATTTACGCTTGCGCAGATAATTGATCGATTTGTTGATTACAATCTGCTTGAGCCAAAGCCCGAAAGTAGTTTCCTGTCTAAAATCTACAATCCTGGTAAATGCATCTAAAAAAGATTCTTGTAAAACATCTTCAGCCTCTTCTTCATAATTCAGAATTCGTAACGCCACATTATACATCGCCTTTGCATACAGTTTGTATAAATCAAACTGTGCTGCCCGGCTGCCCTGCATGCATGCTTTAACTAGCTCTAGGTTTTTATCTACGTAAACGGTTTCCAAAATTTTGAATATTCTGATTATAAGACAGGCGGGATTCTAAAACGTTGCATCAAGGTATAAAAAAAATTAACATCCCTCTACAAGGTGACTGTTGATAACATTTTGACACCCTGGTTTTATAATATAATAACCGACTAAAAAATAACAAGAATGATTTAGCAATTATAAATTCAAGCGTTTATATTTACTTAATCATCCTAAAATACAAGGATCTAAATATGAAACACTACTTACTATTTGCGCTCTTGCTTATCTCTTGCAAAATTCATTCACAATTTCAAATCAACGGCAGTTTCGAGAAACTGAACAACACTCATATGCCAGAAGGATGGTCTTTCTCCTTCTTTGCGTCACAAAAAACCGCCTATCCTGCACTACTTGATAGCGTTACTAAGCATCATGGCAAGTATAGCATCCTGTTGGAAAAAAAAGGAACTGGCGCTGATTTTGGTGTGATTGACTACCCGATTACTCAGAATTTTGAAGGTAAAAACATAGAATTGAGAGGTTACATCAAGACAGAAAATGTAAATAAAGGATACGCAGGCTTATGGATGAGAATTGATGATAAAAACGTTCAATCTATTGGTTTTGATAATATGCAAGACAGAGGTGTGAGTGGTACTAAAGATTGGAAACAATATACCATCAAGCTTGATTATGATAGCAAAGAGGTAAGGGCTTTACACATTGGCGGTTTACTGGTTGGCGAAGGAAAAGCCTGGTTTGATAATTTTGAGATTTTCATAGATAATAAGCCTATAAACAAGGCAGTACTTAAAAAGATAATGGTAGCTAAGGCCGATCTTGACACCGCATTTGCAAACAGTTCGGGCATAAAAGAAATCAATTTAAGCGATCAGCTATCAACCAATTTATTAGTTGCAGGGCAGTTTTGGGGCTTTTTAAAATATCACCATCCAGCTATTGCTCAAGGAGGTTATAACTGGGACGCAGAACTCTTTAGATTATTGCCTTCTGTTTTACAGGCTAAGAATAATAAAGAACTAAATGTTGTATTGGAGAATTACCTTACTAAACTCCCAATACCTGATGTTTGTAAAAGCTGCAAAAAAATAGCCCAAGAGCACTACCAGATTAAGCCCGATTACGGATCATTATTTGACAAGTCTTTAATAGAGCCGGCGCTATTAAGTAAACTCAGCTTTATAAGAGATAACCGAAACACTGGCGATAGTTATTACATCGGGATGACTCCAGGGATAGGCAATCCGATTTTCAAAAATGAAAAGCCTTATTCAAAAATGACTTATCCAGATGCAGGCTATCGCTTATTATCGCTTTTCCGTTACTGGTCAATGATTAACTATTTTTTCCCTTACAAAAACGTTATCGGCCAGGACTGGAATCAGGTATTAAAAACTTCTTTACCCGAGTTTGTAAATGCAAAAAACGAGCTCGACTATGGAAAAGCGGCCTTGAAATTAATTGCTTGCGTAAATGATACCCATGCAAATTTATGGGGTGGTAGCGCAGCGATTACTAATTTTAAAGGTAAATATGCACCACCGTTGCAAACAACCTTTATAGAAAATAAACTGGTGATAACTGATTTATATAAAGATACACTTGATGTAAAAAGTAAATTAAAAATAGGAGATATAGTTACAGCAATCAACGGGAAAGATGTCGGTTTACTTATTAACGAATTCCTTCCATTTACGCCTGCCTCAAATTATGATACGCAACTGCGTGATCTACCAAACAATTACATCTTCAGGGCGAATAAAGCAAATGTGAATTTAAAGATAAACCGCGATGGTGAGCAGTTTGGTTACGATTTACCCATGAGAATATATGGCCGTGGAGGTAAGGATTCTGACTTTGAAAAAGCGGAGCCGTTTAAACTCATTAATGAAAATACGGGATACGTTTTTCCCGGCAAATATAAAAATGCAATGCTTCCTGATATCAAGAAACTTTTTGCCAGCACCAAGGGAATCATTATAGATATGCGTTGTTATCCTTCAGAATTTATGCCTTTCACTTTTGGCAACTATATTAAGGGTTTATCTACACCTTTTGTAAAATTTACCCTGGGGAGCGTCGCTTATCCTGGCTCATTTGCATTTGGGGCAACAGTTCCCAACGGTAAAAAATCGTCTGATAATTATAATGGGAAAGTTGTCGTAATTGTAAACGCTATTTCTCAGAGCCAGGCAGAATATACAACTATGGCTTTCCAAAGTTCGCCCAACGTGAAAGTAATTGGCAGTACCACTGCGGGTGCCGACGGAAATGTGAGTGACATTGTTTTACCAGGCGGATTGAAAACCATGATTTCTGGCATTGGTGTTTTTTATCCTGATGGAAAACCCACACAAAGAGTTGGTGTAAAGATCGATGAGGTAATTTATCCTACTATAAATGGAATTAAACAAGGTAAGGATGAATTGCTTGATAAGGCAATGGAAATGTTAAGCAAAGAATGGTAGACACTTTTAAACCAAAAAGGGACTGATCACATTGATTTATGATACAGCCCCTTTCGCTATTATTTACTCAAATACATCGATTTATCTTTGTAAAGTTTGCGGAAGTAAGGATCTTCCAAATCTTTAATGAAACGGATCGCTTCACCGGTAGATTTCATTTCCGGACCTAACTCTTTCGTCACCTCCGGGAATTTCTCGTAAGAGAAAACCGGTTCTTTAATTGCATAACCTTTAAGTTTACGCTCGATGGTGAAATCTTTCAGTTTCGCCACACCTAACATAATTTTAGCTGCAATATTAATGTAAGGAACGTCGTAAGCTTTCGCGATGAAAGGAACTGTACGTGAAGCTCTGGGATTTGCTTCGATTACATAAACTTTCTCATCTTTAATGGCGAACTGAATGTTTAACAATCCACGAACATCTAAAGCTTTCGCAATTTTGATCGAGTATTCTTCCATTGATTTCGTTACCTTTTCTGATAGGCTGAAAGTTGGCAAAACAGCGAATGAATCTCCGGAGTGGATTCCTGCAGGCTCAATGTGTTCCATCATCCCTACGATGTGAACGTCATCACCGTCAGAAATTGAATCTGATTCTGCTTCTTCTGCTCTATCTAAAAAGTGATCGATTAATACACGGTTGCCCGGCAAATCGCCTAATAATTTCACCACTGCTTTTTCAAGGTCTTCATCATTGATCACGATGCTCATGCCTTGTCCACCTAAAACATAACTCGGACGAACCAAAACCGGATAGCCCACTTCGTTTGCTACAACGATGGCCTCCTCAGCATTTTCTGCTACACCGTATTTCGGATAAGGAATATCCAGTTCTTTTAACAAGTCAGAGAAACGTCCACGATCTTCGGCGATATCCATATTCTCAAAAGAGGTTCCAATAATTTTGATTCCTTTTTCAGTTAGTTTTTCAGCCATTTTCAGAGCGGTTTGTCCACCTAACTGAACGATAACACCCACTGGTTTTTCTAATTCGATAATCTCGCGAACATGTTCCCAGAAAACCGGCTCGAAGTATAATTTATCGGCCATGTTAAAATCGGTAGAAACCGTTTCAGGGTTACAGTTAACCATGATGGCTTCAAAACCTGATTCTTTAGCTGCTAATAAACCGTGTACACAAGAGTAATCGAACTCAATACCCTGGCCAATACGATTTGGACCCGAGCCTAATACGATTACTTTTTTGCGATCTGATGAAATAGACTCATTTTCTTCATCGAAAGATGAATAATAGTATGGTGTTTTTGCCGGGAATTCTGCCGCACAAGTATCCACCATTTTATACACCCTGTTTATGCCCAAAGCTTTACGGCGGTCGTAAACCTCATCTTCGGTAACATTACCCAATAACCATGCAATCTGAATATCAGAGAAGCCTTTGGTTTTAAGCGTGAAGAAGAAATCTCGAGGAATATTGTTTAGTGAGTAACGTTTCAATTCAACTTCTAAAGCAACAAGCTCCTGAATTTGATTTAAAAACCACTTATCAATTTTCGTTACCTTACGGATAGATTCCAAAGGCACGCCCATTGTCATGGCATCTTTTATTAAGAACAAACGGTTCCATGAAGCATGCTCCAAACCGTCCATAATTTCGTTAATGTTGCGGTTTTGGCGACCATCGGCACCTAAACCAGCACGGCCAATTTCTAAACTCTGACAAGCTTTTTGTAAAGCTTCGATGAAGGTACGACCGATAGCCATTACCTCACCTACAGATTTCATTTGTAAACCTAATTCTTTGTTAGCGCCTTTAAACTTGTCGAAATTCCAACGAGGAATTTTAACAATTACGTAATCTAAAGTAGGTTCGAAATAGGCTGAAGTTGTTTTTGTAATCTGATTTTCGATTTCATCCAAGTTGTAACCGATGGCTAATTTTGCTGCAATTTTAGCGATTGGATAACCAGTGGCCTTACTTGCTAGCGCTGATGAGCGGGATACACGTGGATTAATTTCGATGGCAATAATGTCATCATTTGCAGGATTAACCGAGAACTGAACGTTACAACCGCCGGCAAAAGTTCCGATGGCTCGCATCATTTTAATCGCCTGGTTACGCATATCCTGGTAACAACGATCAGATAATGTCATTGCTGGTGCAACCGTAATAGAATCGCCGGTATGAATACCCATTGGGTCGAAGTTCTCAATCGAACAGATGATAATTACATTATCATTGCTGTCTCTTAGTAACTCTAATTCGTATTCTTTCCAACCTAAAACGGCTTGTTCTACTAAAACTTCGTGAGTTGGCGAAGCTTCTAAACCGCGTTTAAGTGCGGCATCAAATTCTTCTTTTTTATGAACAAAACCACCACCAGAACCACCCAAAGTATATGATGGGCGAATTACCAATGGAAAACCGATTTCTTGAGCCGCTTCTTTACCTTCTAAAAATGAATTGGCAATTTTCGATGGCGCTACGCCTACACCTATATCAACCATTAACTGGCGGAAGGCCTCACGATTTTCTGTTTTTTCAATGGCTGCTACATCAACACCGATCACTTTAACGCCATATTTTTCCCAAACACCCCGCTCAGAAGCTTCTACGCATAAGTTCAACGCAGTTTGACCGCCCATAGTTGGCAATACTGCATCAATTCTTGGTAAATCTGGCGAATCAATGTGTTCTTGAAGAATAACTTCAATTGAATCAACAGATAAAGGGCGAAGATAAACGTGGTCGCCGATAACTTTATCCGTCATGATAGTTGCCGGATTTGAGTTGATGATCGAAACGGTAATTCCTTCTTCTTTCAAAGAAAGTGCCGCTTGAGAACCCGAGTAATCAAATTCACAGGCCTGGCCAATAATAATTGGTCCCGATCCGATAATTAATACTGAGCTTATGGAAGTGTCTTTAGGCATGATAAAGTTTAATACAATAATTAAAATTCTAAAGTTTTTTAACCTGTTAAGGCTGAAGAAGCAAGGAGGTGTTTTGCTTTTTGAAGAGGAAAATCCCAACTGTTCTGTCGGGATGCAAAGATAGGTTTTTCGTATCGTTTTTAAATCACTTTTTTAAAATAAAAAAGAGGAGTTTACAAGCTCCTCTTTTTAAAATTATTCTTCCGAAATCTTCATTATTGCTGCAATTTAATTTCGCCCAAATCAGTTGTTGCACTATCTTTTACGGCTACCTTTTCTATCAATGCATCTTTATAAGGTGCATTGGCTTTAATCCATACGGTATAAACGCCTTCCTTTAAATTAGTAAAGGTAAAAGCACCTTGACTAAACTGCGCCTTAACCGTATCTGTTCCGGCAACCAGTGAAATATCAGCAACTGCCTCGGTTGGATTGATCCGCCCAACTATTCCTCCTTGTTTAATGAGCGCAAAAGCAAAAAAGAAAACAGTCGATACCATTAATGCGATTAAAAAAACCCCTAGCTTTTTCATTTTGATACATTTTAATAGTTAGAATCCAGATATTCCTCATTAAACATATCTCATGCAAAAATTGTTTGTCGCAGAATTACCGCAGTAGACAATATTGTACTATTCTTGTCTGAATTTTTGTACATCGTTCAGAATTTTACTGTTTGCAGAAGTTAACAAAGCGTTAAAACCTGATTAGAATGTAACATATCTATAGTGTTAAACACACACGAAGTCATGTTTTCGTCATGAAACCCTGGTATTGAAAAAATTGGCAATAATGTTGTAATAAGCAGAACATATAGGCGTTTTGTATATACTTTAGAAAAAGATCTAAAGCTTCCTCCGCGGAGTAGTTAACCGCAATGAGGATTTCTTCATAAATAGTTTGTTTGGTTTATTATCCGGTTAGAGGAGCCCTCCTCAACCGGATTTTTTCTTTTCAGCCATTTTCTTTTACATTTGATTTGATTGTAAAAAAATTTAATGTGAGTCGATCGATAAGAAAAATTGCCATTGTAGGACCTGAAAGCACAGGAAAATCAACCATGTCGCAAGTGCTTGCAAAATATTATAAAGTATCTTGGGTACCAGAATATGCCCGCTACTACTGCGAAAATTTAACTGCGCCTTACACTTTACAAGATGAGGTAAACATGTATTACGGTCAGGTAGCTTTGGAAGACGCGATTTTAGTTACAACAGAAAGTGAGTTTATTATCTGTGACACCACATTTGTAACGGTAAAAATCTGGAGCGATGAAATGCTTGGCGAAACGCCACAATTGGTTCTGGATGCTTTACCGAAAAGACCATATGATCTTTATCTGCTAATGGACATCGATTTACCCTGGCAGGATGACCCCCTGCGCGATTTTCCGAATCAACGGGAATATTTTATGGAAGTTTGGCACAAGGAACTAAAGGCTTTAAATGCTAACTATAAAGTGATTAGTGGTTTGAGTGATGTCCGAATACAGCATGCTATTGCAGCAGTAGATCAATTTTTAGCTTTATAATTTGGAAAGCAATGGCAGCGATTCTAGGGAAAATTGTTCCCGCCCCCGCTTCTGCCACAATGAAAAAGTTGTGGGCATCTCGCTAGGGTCGGGTTTAGGTGACAACCTAGCAGCACAACTCTAGGTTAAAATAAACCCGATTAAAAAGGAAAATCCTTTTTATATTTTTCAAAATGCTAACCCTTTAGCGAAATCTTAAATAGGGTTAGGAACTTGATATAAAAAGATTGTAATGTAAGCGGGACTGCAAATTTCTATAATGCACCGAAATTGCTTTTCTAAAAAAGTAAAAGAGATAAATCTTTGAATATATTTTCTACATTTGCCCCATCATTAGGGGTGCCTTGTTTGTTATAAACACAAAAACGGGCTGAGATCATACCCATTTTAAGTAAAAAGTGAAAGATAAAAAGTAAAAAGTTTGGTCAACCATCAAACTTTCAACTTTGAATTGTCAACTTTAAACTTGAATGCACCTGATCCGGGTAATGCCGGCGTAGGGATTGGAGTTATGGAAGTTTAACTGAAATCGGGAGTACCCCTATTTCCGATGGGTTTAACTAAAAACAAAAACATTGAAAAATTTACTTTTTGCAGCGCTTGTTGCCATTCTGCCTTTATTTTCATTGGCACAAAATTCGGTTACCGGAAAAGTTACCGACAACAATCAAAACGCCTTGCCTGGCGCAACCATTAAAATTAAAAATCAACGAACGGCGGTACTGAGCGATGCCAATGGGAACTACACTTTAGCCAATTTAGCTGGCGGAAGTTACACCATTGTGGTCAGTTATGTAGGTTACAGAACGCAGGAAAAAACGTTAAATTTAAATGGAGATGCTAACTTAAACTTTGCGCTGGTTCAGCAAAACTTTCTGGCAGACGATGTTGTAGTTAGTGCCACCAGGGCATCGAAAAACTCGGCTACAACCTTTAGAAACTTGGACAAAGCGGAGCTGGCGAAAAATAATCTGGGCCAGGATTTACCTTATTTATTAAACCAGACCCCTTCAGTTGTGGTAACTTCCGATGCCGGCGCTGGTGTAGGTTATACCGGCCTTCGCATCAGGGGTAGTGATGCTACACGTATCAACGTTACGCTTAACGGCATCCCTCTAAACGATGCAGAAAGTCAGGGAAGTTTTTTTATCAATCTACCCGATTTGGCTTCATCAGTTGATAACATCCAAATTCAGCGTGGTGTGGGTACCTCTACAAATGGTGCGGGCGCTTTTGGCGGGAGTTTAAATATTCAAACTACTACACGCCGGGATTCTGCTTATGCCGAACTCAACAATACTTACGGCTCTTACGATACCTGGAAAAATACGGTGAGTCTAGGCTCTGGCTTAATTGCAAACAAGTTTACTTTTGATGGCCGTTTATCACGAATAAAGTCTGACGGTTATGTAGATCGTGCATCGTCCAACCTAAAATCATTTTTTGTTTCCGGCGCTTATTACGGCAAAAAAGATATCCTTCGTGCCAACGTGTTCAGTGGAACAGAAAAAACTTACCAGGCCTGGAATGGGATAAGCCAAGAAATGCTGCTTACCAACCGCAGACACAACGATTTTACCTACGACAATCAAACCGATAATTATCAGCAAGATCATTATCAGTTATTCTATACCAGAAATATAACCAGCCAGCTGGTAGCCAATGCTGCCTTGCATTATACTTACGGACGGGGTTATTATGAAGAATATAAAGAAGACCGGAACCTCGAAGATTATGGAATTCCTCCTGTAGTTTTAGGTGGTATCATACAAAACACATCCGATTTAGTTCGCCGTTTGTGGTTGGATAATGATTTTTATGGCGTAACCTACTCCCTAAATTATACACCAAAAAACGACCTGAATTTTGTTTTAGGTGGCGCTTACAATGAATATAAAGGCCGGCATTTTGATGAGGTAATTTGGGCACAATTTGCCAACTACGATGGCACGGAATCCATCCGCCACCGGTATAATGATAATGACGCCTTTAAAACAGACTTCAATGTTTTCGGCAGAGCGAATTATCAGCTTGGAAAGTTTAATCTTTTTGGCGATCTGCAATATAGAAGAGTCTATTATTCTTATTTTGGTATAGATCCAAATGGTGATCCGGCTCAGCAAAATGCAACCTTGGATTTTTTCAATCCAAAGGCTGGAATCACTTATAATTTTAACGACAAAAGCAATGCCTATGCATCAGTTGCTGTTGGGAACAAGGAGCCAAACCGGAGAGATTTTACAGATTCTAATATCAACAGTCGCCCAAAACCAGAAAACCTAACAGATATTGAAGCGGGTTACCGTACGCAATTTTCTAATTTTAGTGTTGGCATAAATGGTTTTGCCATGTTCTATAAAGATCAGCTAATCAATACCGGAAAACTAAATGATGTTGGAGGCCAAACCCGCCAGAATGTTCCTGATAGCTACAGGGCAGGGATTGAAGTGGATGGCAAATGGCAAATTTTCAAGAAATTATCATGGGCTGTAACCGCAACGTTGAGTAGAAACAAAATTAAGGAATTTACAGAATTTATTTACGATGACGCCAACGGCGATTTAACTACTTTTAGTTATAACAATACCAATATCGCTTTCTCGCCGTCAATTATCGCATCAAGCGAGATTAATTATACCGTTTTACCAAATGCAAGCATTGCTTTTTTAAGCAAATATGTGGGCAAGCAAAATCTGGACAACACCTCCGCCGATTCACGCATTCTTTCCAGCTTTTTTGTAAATGATGTTCGTTTAATGTATAATACCCCTTTGGCCGGAATAAAAAATGTAGGGCTAAGCTTACTCATCAACAATGTGTTCAGCACTTTATATGAAAGTAATGGCGGTACCTATCCCTATTTATACGCTGGCGATTTAAGCAGGTCGAATTATTATTATCCACAAGCAACCCGCAACTTTTTATTGAGTTTAAACGTGAAGTTTTAATACATTCGTTTGAAGTTTTGACAACTTTACTTTTACAGCCATAGAAAGAAAGTTGTCAAACCTTATTTAACACTTGCATATAACATGAAATACATCGAGAAACTTCAATATATTACCCACGAGATTCTTGATTTATCTCACATCGAGCAAGTGCAACTGGCTTGCGAGGCCGGTGCAAAGTGGATTCAATACCGCTGTTTAAGTAAAAACGAGGAGGAACTTTTAAACGATATCAATGTGATTGCAGAAATCTGCGATGATTGGGGAACCACACTCATCGTTACCAATCACATTTACCTCAATGGAAAGGCAGATATTCAGGGTTTCCACATCGAAGATAGCAATGCTGATTCCATCGCTTTGCGAAAATTAGTAGGTGACGATATTACCTTAGGAGGCTCAGCAAATAACGTAGAAGAGGTAATTCGTTTGACAGAGCAAGGATTTGATTACGTTTGCTTAGGTCCATTCTCTGCAGGTGCAACCAACACGAATAGTTTGAATATTTTAGGTATTGATGGCTATTTAAATTCAATAAATCAACTTAAAGATTTAAATATTAATATTCCTGTTTTGGCCGCTGGCGGGATTAAAATTTATGATGTAGAACCGCTAATGCAAACTGGAATTTTTGGCATAGCAGTTTCTGAATCGATTTACTCCGCAGATGATTTCATTCAGGCTTACCAAGATTTTTATGAAGCAGTAAAAATTTAACAGAACTTAACCATTCCTAACTTTTTATTAGCGGGGGTAAATGTTAAATTTGGGTTCGTCCAAATCTAAAAACATGCACTTAATCTCTCATTTGCCGCCATGGAGTCTAGCTAAAAAGATTTCCTTCCGCTTTTCTTTCATTTTTTTTGCCTTGTTTATTTTTCTAAATAATAATGGTACATTTTTGTACGTACAGCATCTTTTCCATTTTCCAACTTTGTGGTTGCATCAAATTATCCCCTGGTTTTCGGTAAATGTTTTAAAGTATAATTACGACTTTTCTATATTTACAAATGGAAGTGGCGATACATCATATAATTATGTTTTGCTGCTTTTTATTTTTCTATTGGCAGTCTTCGGTAGTTTAATTTGGTCAATTTTAGATAGAAAAAGAAGAAACTACATTAAACTATATTACTGGCTTATTGTTTTGGTTCGTTTTTATTTGGCCTTTACATTAATGCTTTATGGTTCTATTAAGGTGGTTCAACTGCAATTTCCTCAACCAAGTTTATCGCGGTTATTAACGCCACTAGGAGAAATGTCACCAATGGGGCTAGCTTGGACATTCCTTGGTTTTTCTAAAGGCTATAACATGTTTATGGGATTCATCGAAGTGCTTTCTGTACTACTTCTTTTTAAAAGGACAATGGTTATTGGAGCATTTTTATCGCTTGCCGCGAGTGTTCATGTAATGGCCATGAACTACTTTTTCGATGTACCCGTTAAAATATTGTCTACAGCGTTGGTCGTTATGTGCTTATTTATTTTAGCACCGTACATTGTTACCATCTTGCGTTTTTTCTTAACCTACCAACCACAGCAATTATTACCATTACAAATTCCTGTATTTAAAAAAAGATGGCAGCTCGTTGCTTTTAGGTCTTTTAAATACTTATTTATTGTGTGGACGGTTGGGTTAATGGTGACCAATGCCTTTACCCAGCAATACACTTATGGCACATTGGCTCCAAAGCCACCGTTATATGGCATTTATAATGTAGAAAAGTATATTCTAAATGGTAAAGACATTCTTCCTCAGCATGCTGATCAAAACAGGTGGAAACAAGTGGTTGTTGATTGGAAAGAATACATAAGTATTAAAACAATGGATGACAACAAAGCGTATTTCAATAGCACTGTAGATATAAAGAAAAAGCAAATAGAAATTAATTCTAAAAACACTGAATCGACTCAATATAAGTTTCACTACGTTTTTAAAAATGATAGCACTTTGATTTTTAAGGGACTGAAAGATCAAGATTCACTGTCAGTTACGCTAAAAAAATACAACCCTAAAAATATCATTTTACCTAATCGAGGATTTCATTGGATAAATGAATTTCCATACAATCGATAAGGGAATTTTTAAGAAATTGAGCAAACCCAAAAAATCTGAAATCGTCATTCTAAAATCTGAAATTAGCTTATCTTCGCAACATGTCCTCACATCACATTGTAAAAGAAAAACAAGAGCCCGCCTTATATATTGATGAGCTTGGCGATTTTAATGAAGAACTTTTAGGCCAGCTTTTAGAATGGAGCCCGACACTTTTGGTCAACGGCGAAAATTACGATAAAATCGTTTCGTTGGGGTTGAAAGTAGATGTTTTGGTTAATGGAAGCAATCAAGATGTGCAGGAAGATACAAGGATTGTACAAGGCCCTGTTGATGCACTGATGGTAGCCATCAATTTTCTTTATGAACAAAGATACCCGGCCGTAAATGTAATTACTAGGAAGTTCGATCTGGAGAAATTTGCTGGTTTTGAAGATAAGATTAACATTGTTGTTTTTACTGAAAGAGCAAAGCATTATCCTATCAAATCTGGCTTTTCTGTTTGGAAACCGGCCGGAAGTCAGTTTCTCATCCATGGAAACCGATACCTTGAAGTTACTAATCTCATGCAGAATGAAGAAGAGGTTTTTGAAGTAGTAAATGATGGATTTGTGGAGTTTTCCTTTTCAGGACAACCCATTTTTATTAGTGAGCCGATATGATTACGCTAAGAAAGGCCAAAGAACAAGATATTGAGGTGATCAGAGCTATTGCCGCTGACACCTGGCCATCAACCTATCTTGACATTATAGGGCAAGAACAAATCGATTACATGCTCGAGAAAATGTATAGTAAAGGGGAGCTACTCGGACAATTATTGGAGGGCCACATTTTTATCATTGCGGAAGATAACGAGAATCAATTTGGTTTTGCAGGCTACTCGATTATTGATCATGAAAAACGAATTTATAAATTACACAAGTTGTATGTTCTACCCTCGGCACACGGAAAGGGAGTTGGTAAAATCTTGATTAACGAGGTTTTTAATCAGGTAAAAGATGCCGGCGGATCTGCACTTGAACTCAATGTAAACAAACATAACAAGGCAAAAGACTTCTATTTAAAAGGAGGGTTTAGCATCAAAGAATCTGTAAAATTAGATATCGGAGGAGGCTACTTCATGGATGATTATGTGATGGAGTATCGGTTTTAGATTTTTTCGATATAAACAAGAAAGCCACAGTTTTACAGATTCTAATCATTATCTGCAAATCTGTGGCCTTCCTTGTTTCAAAGATTTTGGCACTTCGGTCGAAAGGACGGTTTTATATCCTACTGTTTCAACTTTGGAATCCTTGTTGGCGCATCCGTTCCGTTTACAATGGAAGTAGCACTCTTGGCGATTGCTTTGATAGTTGAAAGAATATTTTCTACATCCAAAGTGCTGTATTCATCCTTAACCGTGTGGTAAAATTTATCTACATCAATTTGATCGGTACTGATGGTGTGCGCCGGAACACCTAAAGCAGCTAATGTTGCATTATCGCTTCTGTAAAATAAATTTTGTTCCGTGTAAGGATCAGGGTGGAAAGTAAATTCTGTTCCTGCTAAGTTCTTTTGCAGAATTTTTCCAAAATCAGATTTATCGTAACCGGTAATGAAAGCGGTGTTTTTTCCGAATTTCGAATCTTTACCGATCATTTCGATGTTGAACATGGCTACAACTTCATCGGGATTTAATTTGCTTGAAAAATACTTGGCTCCAAAACCTCCGATTTCTTCTGCGGTAAAAGCCACAAAAATCAATGTACGCTCATTATTTTTTTGTGCTTTGTAATATTTAGCCAAGGCAATCATCGCTGTTGTTCCTGATGCATCATCATCGGCACCATTTGCTATACTATCGCCGTTTACTGTTTTAATCACACCTAAATGATCATAATGACCAGAGAAAACAACGAGCTCTTTTGCTTTTGATTTACCTGGAATCATACCGGCTACGTTAAACAAAGCCATTTTATTTACCTTCCCTTTCAACTCTACGGTAAACTCATCGGCTTTTTTAGCGCCCAATACAAAAACCTGAACAGCAGATTTGCCGGCTCCCATATCTTTTTCATCCAAAGTTGTCGGTTTATCAAAGTAAGCTTTATAGCGCTTGAAGTTTTCAGCAAACTTATCATCGACTAAAATGATTTGATTTTTGCCAGCAGACAACATAGTCCTAAACTGATTTACGAACGGCTTTTCCGGATCCAAAACCACAACTGTAGCGTTTGATTTATTGAGGGTAATATTTTCTTCATTGGCACCGGCCAGAATCACATTCTCAGGGGAAATTTCGCTGCCATCTATTTTGATGCTCTTGCTCACATTGGCTACCTGGTATTTATAAAAAGTCTGACGGAAACCTTTTTCACTAGCTAAAGGTTGTAAGCCAATTTTTTTGAATTCCGATTCGATAAACATAGCTGCCTTATCTATTCCAGGCGTAAAAGTGCCGCGACCTTGCATTTCATCACCACTTAAAGTTTTGATTAAATGATCAGTGTATTCTCTGGTAATTATTTTATCAATGTTTTGCGCCTGAAGCTGCAGACCTGCCATAGCAGCAAGAGTAAAAAGGAATATTTTCTTCATCTTATTATTTCTGTTTAGAATTCACCTGCGAGTTTAACCAATTATCTCTGAAATTTTGCATTCGGGGAGTTAATGTTGCACCAGTTTTCTCTATCGAAACGATTTCTAAAGCTGGGTTTTCGGCAAATGTTAACTTCGTTGTTTTATTTTCGCCGCGATACTGATAATTAATTTCTACCACATCTCCTGGCTTATGCGATTTTGTGATATTGTCAACAACAGATGCATCCGTTACATTTTGTCCGTCTATGCTCAAAATGATATCGCCCACATCTAAACCTGCCTGATAAGCAGGTGTTCCCTGCAATGTTTGCATCACCGTTATTTTGCTATCTGTCGGATTAAAGTTGCCGAAACCTGTGTAAGCCTGCCCGGGCTTTGCTTTACGTAAAACAAATCCTGCATTTAACAGCAACTTTGCATAGTCGTTTTTCTCTTTGCCATAAATGTATCTGCCAAAAAAATCCTTCGCAAAAACTTCATTTTTGGTTAGGGATGCAAGAGTTTTTTCCAAATCGGGAGTGGTGTATGGAATTTCTGGTTTGCCATAAGCTTTCCATAAAGCCCGCATATAATCATCAAGGGTAAGTTTAAATTCCGAACGCAAGCGAAGATCTAGCGCCAAAGCCGTAGCGGCCCCATAAGTATAATAGGAAAGGAAAATGTTTCCCTTGTTGGTTTGATCAATCGCCACACCAGCGTCGGCAAAAACAGCATATCTGCTTGCTTCTATGGGGGAGAAGTTTTTTGCTCCAGGGGAATTGAGCACAGCATTTACCATTCCATTAAAGGCCTGGGCAGTATTATCAACAGTTTTTAAACCTGCCCTGGTTAAAAGCAAGCCACCATAATACTGCGTAAAACCTTCCGCAAGCCATAATTCATCACTAATATTTGAATGCTCAAAGTTAAATGGTTCTAATGTTTTAGGGCGCAACCGCTCTACATTCCAGCTGTGAAAATATTCATGAGAAAAAGTGCCCAATAAGCTGGATTCGTATCCCTGAATTTTTTCAGTACGCTGCACTATGGAAGTAGAATTCCTATGCTCCATGCCATCGCCGGCGTTGGTAGGATATACATCTTCCAGAAAGTAATAGTTGCCATAATCATAAGTAGGAAAATCTCGCCAAACAGCATAATGTTCATCAACCATTTTTTTCAACATGCCAGCGTAATTATCAATCGCCACCTGTGTATCGTTTGAGTGGGCAATTAAATGTATGGTTTGCGTTTTGCCATCATGGTTTTTCACGTCCCATCTAGCCGTTTTATAATTGGCAATTTCTATGGGGCTATCCATAAAATATTGAAGATTGGCGGCATAAAAAGTATTTTTCCCTATTGGTTTAAGCTGAGTTGCCACTTTCCAACCTTGCTTTTCAGGGTATTTAAACTGCACTGTTCGCGGTCTTGCATCCATCCCCACAGGAAAAGCAAAAGTTGCAGGGATATTCATATGGGCATGGGTTTCATCAAAGCCTGAGTAAGTGCCATCAATCCAGTTTCCAAAAACCGTGTAAGTAATTTTAACTTCTTTTCCATGTGAAGGAATTTCGTAAACATCACCCGCTGTTTGATTAATCTTTAGCGGTTTTCCTCCCTGATCAAAAGCTTTAAAATGATACACGTTTTTACCAAATTCGTGTGTGGCATATCTGCCAGGAGATGATCTGCTCATTCTAACCGTTAAATTTCCGGCGGGAACATTGGCGACGCTCATCGCAATTTCAGCTTCGTGGTGGATTGCATTTGGAAATGAAACCACGTAACTTATTTCATTCTGAGCAAACGCAGAAAGCGACAACGTACTAAACAAAGCGGCGCTTAAAAATTTCTTCATAAAAAGTTTTTTTGTGGTGGAAAATACAAAAAATAGAACAGGCAAGATGTAAAATGGTTGATGGGTTATCTTGAAATCTCCTAACATCCATTGTTCATTTCCTGTTCTCCATTTGCTCCTCTCAACAATTACTTTCACTACTCCTTATCCCAATCGTATTTTTCAAGGTCGCGGTAGGCTTTGCCCTTAATAATTTCCTTCCGTTTTGACGATTCGGCGTCTACCCGGGTTTCGTGAATGTTATCGGCCACTTCGAAATGGAAATCTTTATCTTTTTTAGATTGATAAATGGATACATCATCGCCGTCGGCCGTAGCAAAATCATAAGGACCACGGCCACTCATTAGTTTTACAAACACCGGCAAACATTCGAAAAAAATAAATAGCAGGCCAATAAAAGTGACTGCAATTGCTGTGTTATCATCTTTAGAACCATCAACGTTAAACTTCAACTGACCTAAAGCCCAGTTTCGATCGGCAAAACCTGCAAGATCAGCCAAACTATCCAGCTGCTTTTTGGTGTATAATTTTTCATTAAACAAACCGTCAAATTCCTTTCGTTTATCAACAAAAGTTTCGGCTTTATTGATATTTGCTTTTAGCGAATCCAGTTCAGTTTCCCGCTGTTTGATCTCCACCTCCTTGCGTTTTGCATACGGACCGTAACCCATAACGCCAGAAGTTTCATTGGTTTTATTTCCAAAAATTTCGAAGTTAAGTTTCTGCCGATCCGCTTTGATTCCCTTCTCTAGTGAATCTCTTGTGGCTTTTTGCTGGTTCAATCTTCCAAACTCTACCTGGTATTTCTTTTCAAAGGCATTGTTTAGGGTATCAATTTTTGATCGCTGTCCGTTTAAATAACTTACTTTCAGCCGTTCTTTAATTTCCTTGTCAAAAATCTTCAATTCAATTGGCCGTGAAATCACCATACCAATCATTATCGCCAATAAAATCCTTGGGGTTGCTTGCAGGAGCTGTTTATTAGTGCTTGCGCTTTTATTGATGCTCGAAACAATATACCGGTCCATATTAAAAATGGCGGCACCCCACAAGAAACCGAAAATGATGGCAAAAACAACCGCTAAATCATCGCCTTTAAAAACGAAATACATGGCATAACCACCAGATAAAGCGGCAAATAAACCTGTAAAGAAAATGGTGGCACCAATGCCAGTATATTTATTTTGTTCTGTAGGATACTTTTCCAGCGTAGGAATATGAGCGCCAGAGCAAAACCAAAAGAAACGGTTCAGTTTGTCCATTTGTAATGTTTATAATTAAACGCCTAAGGGTTTGATATGTTACAGATTTTTGAGAAAATATATGACGCCACTTTGTTCATTCTACTCAAATCGATTTTCCTATATTTGCATAAATAATTTTCAAGATGAAAGAAATATCAGTACAAGAATTAAAAGAAAAAATCGATAATAAAGAAGATTTTCAATTGATTGATGTTCGCGAAACATTCGAATACGAAGTTTCTAACCTTAACGGCGAGAACATTCCTTTAGGCGGGATTTTAATTGAGGCTGATAAAGTTGAAAAAGATAAGCCTGTAATTATTCAGTGCCGCAGCGGAAAAAGAAGTGCCGCAGCAGTGATGCAACTTGAAGCGCAATATGGTTACGAAAACCTATACAATTTAAAAGGTGGGATTTTAGCTTGGCAAGAGGCTTATGATCCGAATATGCCAGTTTACTAAGAATCATTCGTCATTGCGGGGTACGACGCAACTCTCTTAAAATCAGATTGCTTCAGCTCGCTCAAACCTGGCTTCGCAATGACGACTTCTTACATTCAAAATTCACTCATTCAATCATTTCCACTATGGGTAAAAAATTTGCTTTAAATATTTTCTACAATCTGGCCATCATCCTTTCTATTTTTGGAATAGTTTGGTGTTACAATAACCATAAACCTTTGCCAGGTGGTTTTTTAGTTGGTGTTGCGGCTTGCCTCGCCTATTTTAAATATCAGCTCGTGAAAGATCTGCGGAAGAACTTTAAAGAAAAAGATCAGAAGTAACACCTTCCAGTCCAAGCCCAGGTAAGTTTCTCAAGCTGTACTTCCCGTTTTCAAAAGGCGGATTTGTAAAAGGATTATTTTTAGTTAACCAGGGGCCATCTAAATCTGCCCAATTACATAAAGGCGCCAAAGCCGCTGCAGCAAGGGTTGCACAACTCGTTTCGCTCATACAACCAATCAATACTTTCATCCCGAAAGATTGTGCCTTCAAAATCATTTGATGCCCTTCATACATTCCACAACTTTTCATCAATTTTACATTAATGCCATGGTAAGCACCTTTCAGCTGATCCATATCGGCTAAACGCTGCACAGCCTCATCGGCCAGCAAAGGAACCGGACTACGTTCCGTTAGCCATGCATTACCCTCCAAATCGTTTTTATCCATAGGCTGTTCGATTAAAACCACTCCCTGGTTATGCAGCCAATAAATTAAATCGATGGCCTTGATGCGATCACTCCAACCTTGGTTAGCATCCACGTATAGTGGCACATTTGTTAAACTACGGATGGTTTCAATAATCTCCCGGTCGTTATCTCTGCCCAGTTTAACTTTTATCACCTTGAAATTCTCCGCATCTTTCAGTTTTTCGCGGATCACTTCTGGGGTGTCTATCCCGATAGTGTAAGAAGTTACCGGCATTTTTGCTGGGTCGGCACCGTAAATTTCGTAGCAAGGTTTGTTTAAAATTTTTCCATTGATATCATTTAAAGCAATGTCTATCGCTGCTTTTATCGCCGGCTGACCAGGAGCAATACGATCGAGGTAACTAATAATCTCTTCGAAATTAAAAGGGTAGGCGAATTTGCTCAAATCTACCTCTTTTAAAAAAGCAGCTGCAGTTTCAAAACTTTCTCCCATGTATGGCACCATTGAAGCTTCTCCATAACCCACCACATCTTGGTACTGGATTTTTAAAAGCATTAACGGTGTGCTTGTGCGGGTAAATTTGGAGATCGAAAACGGGTGTTTTAATTCTAATTCGAATTGCTTGCAACTAATCTTCATTGTCTATCGTCTAATAAGTAAATAGGGCGGATATCGCTTTACAAAAGTATATTTGTTTATTAACGCAAACCACTCCTGCCATGAAAAACATTTCAAGATTACGGTATTTTATTTATTTATCCCTAATAATTTTAGGAGGATGTACCACAGGAAAAAATGCCTTACAAAAAGGCGATTACGATGCATCAGTTGAAAAGGCGGTAAGCAGATTGCAAAATTCGCCCAAAAACAGCGAGGCCATGCAGGTTTTAAAAACCGCTTATGATTTAGCCCTGCAAGATCATTTACGCAGAATTAACGAGGCAAAAATGTCGAATGATTTGTTTAGATGGGAATCTGTCATGTACGATTATCAGAAAATAAATCAGCTGGCAGATGAGATTAACAGTTGTCCGGCTTGTTTGGCGGTTGTTCCAACACCATCAAAATATATCAGTGAAGTTGCAGAAAGCAAATACAATGCTGCAGTTGCGAGGTACAACTCGGGGATCGGTTATTTAAATGAGCATAACCGCTTAGCTGCAAAAAAGGCATATTACGAATTTGAAAAAGTGCAAAATCTACAGCCGAATTATAAGGATGTAAAAACCAAAATGGATGATGCCTATTGGGCCGCCGTAACCCGTGTAGTTGTTCAACCTATTATTTTAAACGGAGGGCCGTATAAGTTGAGTGCTGATTATTTTCAGCAGCAAATTGATGAATTTATTGCCAACTATTCGCGGAATAAGTTTGTGATATTTTATGGCGAAGAACAGGCGACTACTCAAAAAATTATACCCGACCAGGTTTTAAGTTTAAATTTTGATGATTTCGTAATCGGCCAGACTTATGTGAAAGAAAGAGTAGAAAAGCTTAAACGCGATAGTGTGGTAATCGGCGAAACCCGCGAACGTAAACCTATTTACGGAACGGTGAGTGCTACACTGAGTATTTTTGAAAAGAATATTTCTTCATCAGGATTGCTAGACATGACAATTATGGATTGGCAAAGCAAAAAAATTGTTCGTCAGCAGAAGTTTCCCGGCACTTTCGTTTGGCGAGACAGTTGGGGAAGTTACAAAGGAGACGACAGGGCGCTGAACAAAAATCAGCTAGCCATAACGAGAAAAAGAGAGGTTCTTCCGCCACCGCCAAGCACGATGTTTCTGGAGTTCACAAAGCCAATTTACAGCCAGCTAATTGATAATTTAAGCGGATTTTATAATAGTTATTAAAAAGCAAACGAGAACATTCGTAATCTCGAACGATACCCATTTTTCATGGGTGCAAGAGAGATCTTTTTGGAAGAAGTTATCGAAATGAAATCTCTCCGACAGGAAGGATGTCGTTCGAGAAGACAACTTGCCCTGCTGCCGTCCAAGGAACAACGGCCTTAAAAACCTTCATGTTGTAATCCCAGGGTTAAAATAAAATATCACTGACAAGCAATAACGATATAATAACTAATATTGCAGTGATGAATACCGGCCTATACAATCCTTTCCAAAGTTTCGATTTCTTATACAAAAAATGTTTCCTGAGCGGCAACACTTTTAACTCTCCCCTAATCCAGGTTCCGCTGATTCCAAAATGGTTGTTGGAGCAGGCAGGATTAACTGGCGAGGAGCAAATTCAGTTCCTGGATGAAAGCATACGTTCTTACAATACCCTCGTGATTCCTGTTAATAGCGAAGTAAATGAGCAATTTTTAAATCCACTGGAAGAAAAAATAAAACAAGCCTTTGAAACAGGTTATAGTGCTGTTTCAGCTTTGCCAGAGCTTGAGCTATTTAATTGGGTTGGGAAGTTTTTATATGGCTTCGTCTATATCGAAATGCATTCTGCTTTGCGCAAGGAAATAACGGCAGATGGCCTGAACATGTCTCAATCGCTGATGATGAAGTTCGCCAACCTCAACTTTATGATGCAGAATATGTACACCAGCATCGAGTTTGAAGATTTCACTCCATGGTCGATCACGGTAGTAAAGCTGGAGGATGAGCAAACTCCATTTAGTTTCAGGGATGAAATTAATACGCTTACCTTTTCGCTAAAGATGAAAGATTTTGGCATTATTGCTTGCCTGCAGGATAATGGAACCAATAAGCGTTATCACCGGGAAATTATAAATGAGGTGAAGGGCAAAGCACTCACCGCACAGCAATTTGAAGAACTTACCGCTCGTTTTTACTACTCCGCTTATTTATTTAACCGCTTGCCAGAATACACATTTATGCCTGTTGAGGGCACAACCTACATCGAAGCCATGCCGCTTCGCGGAAATATGACCAAGCCTTTGTTTGATGTTTGGCAGCACAAAATTTATGCTCAGGTGCTGGAAAATTTCTGGAAACCCTGGGGATATGTAAAGTTCGAGATCATTAAAGACCCTGACCATCCGATGAGCTTTTTCGAAAAATCCTGTTTACCTGCTGCAGGATAATTACATTCCTAACTTTGCGCCTATTATTGCGAAAAAGTTTTGGAGGATGCCCGGAACAAAAATAATGGTGAAAATCAATCCGGTTAGTGCACCAAAAAAGTGGGCATCGTGATTAATATTGTCTCTCGAATTTTTTGAGGCGTAAGCACAATAGGCTAAATAAATTCCCCCGAAAATTACTGCTGGAATAGAAAAAGGCAAAAATAAAATCCCAATTCCTGCCATAGGGTTAAAAAGGATGAAACTAAATAATACGCCGCTAATTGCACCAGAGGCTCCTAAACTATTGTAGTGAAAATCATTTTTATGTCTAAATACAGTTGGCAGATCACTCAATATCAAGGCTAAAAAATACATTAAGCCAAATTGCCAGCTGCCCATCATTTGCTCTAAGGTAAATGCAAAAGCATAGAATGTAAACATGTTAAAAAACAAGTGCATCCAATCGGCATGAATTAACCCACTGGTTATTAGCGTATAAACATTTTTCCCTTTCGATACACTGTAAGGATGTAACATAAACTTACCGTATATGCTTTGATCGTAAAAGGCATACAAGCTGGTAACAATTGTAAAAACAAATATGATTGATGCTACAGGAGCAATGCTGAGGTATTCCATTTATTTATTTTAAGTTGAGCTTTACATCTGTTTCCAAACGAGCCACCGGGTATCTGTTATGTGTTTTCTCGTAATAATCAGAATTTTTATACACAAAATCAAGTTGCGCTGCCGCGTTCTTGGCAAAGTCTGCATCTGATGCCTTTTTAGCCTCTAATTTATTTTTCAACTCTGGGTTGTTTTTTAGCAAATCCGCAGCTGTATCTTCAAAAACATAAGCCGAAAAATGTTCCTTCATATCTAAAATGGAATCGAAAAAATTCCAGCTGAAATAAGAGTCGGTGGCTTGTGGCTCCAGGGTTTCTACAATAAACCGGTTCGTTTTCTGATTGGCGTACACCACAAAATCGCCAGCGTAGTATTGCAAAGTATTTTTAACTGGATTAACCGTTACAGCAGAATGTAAATAGTGCCCTTCATACGGACGAGTAGCCGTTTTAAAATTTGTGATGTAATAGCTTTCTACGGAAATTTTGGTGTCTGTTTTGAGCTCTTCAACCTTCACTTTATTAAGTTTAAGCAATGCGATCACCCTATCCCATGCTTTCGGAATGATATAAGCCACTGGTTTTTGCACCGTAATAGCCGGTTCATAATTATTCCACTCTTTAATAGTTTTGGTAAACGGCTTATTCCGATCATAATATAATCGATCAAAACCACTTACTTCACTTGGCTTTTTACCGGCCTCAAAACCTTTAAACGGCAAATCATTAGAAACAGATTTATTTAATTTCCAAGCCAGTGGAAATTCGGTTTGTTTCGCTACGAGCTCATCCGCTTTGCGTTTATTTTCTTTAATAACCTGTGCATCACGCTGAACGATATCAACATAGGTTTGAAGCAGTTTATAGGTTGCATCAACCCGCAAGTTATACGCTTTAAGCATATGCGTTTCTGGCATAAAGCCGATGGTATTGTGCAAGGTAGTATAACCTGTAGAGTAGCGGGGCGATTCGATAAATCCAGCAATTCCCGTTTCCGGCACTTCACCAAAGGAGTTTACATATGGAATCATCGGGTAACCTTTCTTCTCCATCGCCGAATACAAATCGGGCACCAAAGTTTTAGTTAAGTATCCTGATAAAAGAGCGTTTAACTTGTCTTTTTGCGTCGGAATGAGCGTCATCACGTACTGGTAATCGGCACCGTTACTGGTATGGGTATCTACAAATATTTCGGGTAGCCAGGTGTTAAAAATTAGCTGAAAAGCTGCCGAATTTTTAGAATCGGTTTTGATGAAATCGCGGTTCAGATCTAAGTTTTTGCTGTTTCCGCGAAAGCCATAGGCCAAAGGGCCGTTTTGGTTTGCTCTTGAGGTAGAACTGCGGTTAAAACTTCCATCAATATTATAAATAGGGATAATGCAAATCACCACATCTTTTGGAAGCCTGTCTTCTTTCAACAAATCTCTTGCCAGCATCATGGAAGCATCGATACCTTCAGGTTCTCCCGGATGAATCCCATTATTGATCAGCAAAACAGTCTTATTGCCTTTCTTTATTTCAATAGGATCAAAAACTTTATCTTTTGATAAAACCAGCAAATGAAGTGGCTTGCCAAAATCGGTGCTTCCATATGTTAAAAGCTTCGCCTGAGGATAGTTCTTCGCGATGTTTTCGTAGTAAGCAATTGCTGCATCGTAAGTGGTGGTTTCTTTTTTACCACTGTTTTCGAAAGGTGTTTTTTGTGCCATTGTTTCAAAAGATAAGATTAAAAAACAGATGACAAACAAATTTCTCATGCAAACTGATTTAAGAGAATGAATAGTGTTTAGAAGAACTTACGATACGCTTTATATTTCCGAAGAAATATTTTCCCCCTACACTATAAAGGTTAAATGTATCAGGATCGTAGTTTTTAAATTTTGTTGAGGGATCGTTATAGCCATCTAAACCTTCGCCAAAAGTGAAATTGCTTTGTGCGTTGAAGTTGATTACATAGGGAACATAACCGTAACCATCGTTGAGGTCATAGTTAAATCCTAAGTTAATTGGAACAATTAAATTAACGCCCTTATCTTCACCAGGAAAAGGGCCATAACCAGGATCAAAAGCAGCCCAGCTAGGTTTGTAACGTACAATATCAGTAATGTTGTTATTTATCGCACCTATACCAATCCCAGCATATATCCCCTTAATGGCTTCTAAAAAAGGCTTACGCTCGTAAGGGATAAATTCACCCAAATGCAGTTTTAAGTTTGCGGTGATACTAGTGTATTTGTTAATAAATTGTCGATTATGTGGGTCAGTAACAATATCACCACCTTGCACCATGCCGTATTGTGCCTCTAAGCCACCGGTAATAAAAGGCGTAAAATGATAACTGATTTCGCCTTTTGCGGTATATCCCCAATTCCCTTCCACTACGTCGGTTTTTGAGTAATTGGCACCGCCGCCTAAACCCCACGACCATTTAAAGTAGTTTGATTGCGCAAACGACAACATAAATGATAAAGAGAATAAAACAGTTAGCCCACTTGTTTTCGGGAGGCGATAAGTCATATTGTTTTTTTACAAAAATAATATGTTTATCCAATATCTATAACTTTTACCTTTGAATTATGAGCAATTACATCAACTTTAACAATTCATTAGCGCATAGATTTATCACATATGCCAAAATAGATACACAATCTGAACCAAATTCTGCCACTTGTCCATCAACAGAGAAACAAAAGAATTTAGGAAAAGTATTGGTTCAGGAACTTTTGGAAATAGGCATTTCTGATGCTGAAATGGATGAGAATGGCTACGTTTATGGAACTATTCCTGCTACGAGCGAGAAAAATCTTCCGGTAATTTTCTTCTGTTCCCACATGGATACCTCGCCAGACTGCAGCGGAGAAAACGTTAAACCGATTATTCATGACAATTATCAAGGACAAGATTTGATATTGCCCGACGACAATAATATCGTAATAAAACTGGCAGAACATCGCGATTTAAAACAGCAAATTGGAAACGATATCATTACTGCAAGTGGCACTACTTTATTAGGTGCGGATAACAAGGCTGGATTGGCGGAAATTATGGAAGCAGCTGCTTTTTTAATGAACAACCCGGATGTTAAACACGGTACGATCAAAATTCTTTTTACCCCTGATGAAGAAATCGGAAGAGGCGTGGATGAGGCAAATCTCGAAAAATTAGGTGCTGACTTTGGTTACACCATTGATGGCGAAACTTTAGGATCAATTGAGGATGAAACATTTTCTGCCGATGGCGCAACATTAACCGTTAATGGCCTGAGTACACACCCCGGTTTTGCCAAAGGTAAAATGGAAAGTGCCATCAAAATTATTGCTGATATCATTGCTTCTTTACCAAAAGATACGCTCACCCCAGAAGCAACTCATCAAAAAGAAGGATTCATTCACCCAGTGAGTATCAGCGGCAAGGTTGAGCAAGCTGAAGCGCATTTTATCATCAGAGATTTTACGGATGAGAAGCTAGCGGAACATGGTGTATTTTTGGACGAAACGATAAAAAGTGCTCTAAAAAACTACCCAGATTCTACTTACAATTTGGAGATAAAGCCGCAGTACAGAAACATGAAACAAGTGCTGGATAAGCATCCAAAAATTGTGGAATATGGAATAGAAGCCATTGAAAGGGCAGGTGTAGTAGCCAAGCAACAAAGCATTCGTGGAGGCACCGATGGCTCACGCTTATCATACATGGGCTTACCTTGTCCGAATATTTTTGCAGGAGAACATGCTTTTCACAGCAAGCAAGAATGGGTAAGCGTTCAGGATATGGAGAAAGCAGTACAAACTATTATTAATATTGCTGTAATCTGGGAAGAGAAAGGGTGAAGGTAGTTGGGAGTTCGGAGTCATGAGTCATAGCCTTAAAGCTGCCGACTTTGGACTAAAGACTTTAGACTCACTATTCCCAAATTAACTTTGGCCAATATCCAACCGGTTAATCTTCCCGCCTTTGCCGATCTGGAATTTAAAGAAAGTTTTAAAGTCGCCCCATTGGTCGGAGTGGAAATTGCCATAAACATCTAAACCATTATTTTCCACTTGATCAATGCTGGTAAAGCGTTCATGCCCTAAAGCTTTTTTAAAGAAATTATTAAACTGAAGCTGGTTGCCGTCGTCATAAAATTTAACATCATCAGCAAACAAAGAGAACCAGGTTTTCTCATCACCTTTTTGCAAGGCATTTATTGCAGCTTTAACTTTTGAATTCGATAGTTTAGAGAGATCAACAGGCATATTTTATTGTTTTAAAAGTGCCTCCCTAAATTAAATTGCAAACAACTAGTGCAAAACCAAATAATCAAGGGCTTAATGGCAGACATGGAGAGTTCAGATCAAATTTAACAAAATAGTTTCCAAAGCAGCACATATTTATTACTTTTAAAATGTAATGATAACCCTCGAAAACAACTACCTAAAAATAAGTATTGCAGCAAAAGGTGCAGAACTTCAAGTTCTTTATAGCAAGGAAACTAAAATAGAATATTTGTGGAGCGCCGACCCAAAATATTGGGCAAAACATAGTCCGGTGTTATTCCCAATTGTTGGGTCGCTTAAAGATGAACATTTCAAATATGATGGCGCTGAATACAAGTTGCCACGCCATGGTTTTGCCCGCGATCATGTTTTCGCCGCTGAAAAGATAAGCAATACTGAAGTTGTTTTTACCTTATCGCAAAGCGATGAAACACTTACGGTTTATCCTTTTTATTTTGAGCTTAAACTGATTTATAAATTGATAGACAGAAAGCTGAATTTAACTTACGAAGTAACCAATACAGGTACCAATGAAATGTTATTTTCTATTGGTGCGCACCCTGCATTTGCGGTTCCTAACACGCCAAACACCAGCTACGAAGATTACTATTTGGCTTTTAATACAGATGAGAAGTTAACTTACTGCAAACTGGAAGATGGTTTGGTTGCCAATGAAACTGAGTCAATTGAACTTAACGGGCATAAATTAAATTTAAAACACGAGCTGTTTTATAATGATGCATTGGTTTTTAAAACGATGCAAAGCAGCTGTATTAGTTTGCTGAACAATAAAAATGATTACGGACTGCATTTCCATTTCGAAGACTTTCCATTTTTCGGCATTTGGGCGGCGCCAGATGCTCCATTTGTATGTTTGGAGCCTTGGTGCGGCGTAGCCGATGGCGTAAATCATAATCAGGAATTGCAACAAAAGGAAGGTATTATCTCTTTAGCACCTCATAAAAATTGGACACGTTTTTGGGAGGTGGAGTGCTTTTAGTTGGATGAATTAGATCTTTTTTATTTGGTTGGTGGAGACACCAATGCTATTAACTTAGCGTTATAAGTATTTGATATTCAAATATTTATGACTATATTTGAATATCAAAACAACAGTAATAAGATGAGTATAATTTCTTCAAATCACAAAAGGGAGCAACATAAAGTGGCTCCTAAAAAAAACATTTGATTTCATTCAGGATAAAAATAATTTTTCTCAATATCTTAAAGAGCCAATCTTTTTTACGCGCAAGCGAAGTTTAAGCTTTCCAGTTGTGGTTTCTACAATATTGAATCTTTTTAAAGAATCTGTAGAGTACAACATTTTTACAATTTTGCCCAGTATATCATCAAAAGTGGTTACAGGAGCAGCCTTTTCTAAGGCTCGATATAAAATATCCCTTTCTTTTTTCAAGGATCTCAACGAGATACTGGCAGATCATTACAAATATCATCCATCACAACTTTGGAGGGGATATCAATTGATTGCCGGTGATGGCTCTACAGTTGGGCTACCACCTTCCCGACAGATAAAAGATTTTTTTGGAATATATTCACAAAAAGGTGAAAGTATAAAGAGTTGCCTGGCACAGATTTTTATGTTTTATGATGTTTTTAGTGGCGCAATTCTTTCCAAAAGGATATCAAAGATGGAGAACGTAGAGAGAACACTTTTTAATGCATGCCTTGAAGAACTACCATCCCGTAAATCCGTAGTTATTTTAGACCGGGGATTCGGATATTTTCATATTTTCAAAAAACTTTGCACACTCAAACAGGATTTCTGTATTCGTATAAGCAGTGCGCAGTCCTGTTTTGCAAAACGGATAGTTCAGGAGTGCGAAAATGATTTTATAACAGAGTGGCACCCCAGTCCAAAAGAAATGGAATCCTGCTTAAAGCATGGGTTAGATACTAAAACAATTACGGTCAGGGTTACCAAAATCGAGTTAAATACTGGGGAGATCGAAATTCTCGTATCCTCTTTATTAGACATGAATGATGTATGCACAGTGAATATGAAAGCTCTTTATGGGCAGAGATGGCCAGTAGAAGAAGGTTTTAAGAAATTAAAACCAAAGATGAAATTAGAACAGTTTGGTACTCGGAAACCCGATGGAATATTCCAGGAGTTTGAAGCCCATGTATTCATGATGAATCTGGTTGCATTATTTGGTATCCAGGCACAGCAGAAAATCGATAAGAACAAGAAACGAAAACTAAAATATAAATACAATTGGCAAAATGCTTACAGGTTTGTCAGAAAAGCAATTATTCAAATACTAAATACAGAACACCCGGAAGATATAATTCAATCTCTTATTAAGCTAATAGCATCATCTAAAATACCTATAAAACCGGACAGAAGCTTTCCTAGAATAACATTTAAAAAAAGAAAAAACAGAACGCATCAGACATATAAATAGCTTAAGTTAATAGCATTGGTGGAGACACCAACCAGTAGAAACCTCATAGAAAACATGATCATCCCTCATCTGCAAAGATGACGATCATGAAAATCATTTAAATTTTTACATCCATCACCTTACCATTCTTTCTGCTGCTCTCTGCCATAAAACCCATAATATGGCTTTCTATAGATTCATCAATTGTAGAGGTTAATAATGCAGGGTTTTGCTGTGATACGGCTTGGCAAAAATCCTTAACCAAAAGCCAGTCGCCACCACCGTGCCCGCTATTTTTATAACCATCTACATCATCAGCTTTTGGAATAAATTTCGTTTCTTTTCTGGTCTTAAAATCATGTACCACCAGCTCTGTCATATCGCCAACCATATCGCCCATCGAACCCATAATCCGGGTTCTTCTATCATGGTATGAAGTAAAAGCTTCCATAGAAAAGTTTGCGGTTACGCTATCACTAAACTGAATACTGGTTACATAATGGTCTGGCTGGTCATTATCCATGCGATAAACACAACGACCATAATTTGTTGTTTTAAGTTTCTCCATTACCGCCGCTTTTCTGTCGCTTGTACCTTCAGGAATATCCAAAACCGATGTCCTCGAATTGCGATCTACATATTCTTTAATTGCCGAATACGGACATTCCCGCTCCACCGCACATCCATCAGTGCATCGGGCGGTACTTCCTTCAGGCGCATTTTCTTTTTTAAACCATTTTAAATCGCCCATGGCCACAATACGCTGGGCTTTCTTATTGATCACCCATTTCATAATATCTAAATCGTGACAAGATTTAGCTAAAATTATAGGCGTTGTGGCTTTGGAATTATGCCAGTTTCCACGCACATAAGAATGTGCCATATGGGTATGTTCGATAGGCTCAAAATGCTGAATACTGATTACCTCACCAATAGCACTTTTTGCAATCAGCTCTTTCATCTTTACAAAATATGGCGCATAGCGTAATACGTGGCAAACCGCAACAATTCTTCCCGTTTTCTTCGCCAAAGCCAAAATATCACGGCATTCTTTTTCGGTAGGCGCAATGGGTTTTTCCAGCAGGATATCGTATCCCATCTTTAGTGCTTGCATACAAGGTTCGTAATGCAAATTATCAGGCATGGAAATAATAACAGCATCAGCCATTTTAGGTTTTTTAAATACATCCTCCCAGGTATTGAACCGATTTTCATCAGCAATTTTGTGCTTTTTGGCGTATCGTTGGTTTCTGTAAGGAATCGGTTCGGCTACACCGATTATTTTTATCTGATCGGGAAAACTGGCCGCAAAATTACCGTAAACAGTGCCCCGGTTTCCCGCACCACAAGTAATTGCCGTAATGGGCTTTTCTAAGGGTTTATGCAAAGGATTATCAGCTATACGATAGCTGTAAGTATTATCCGCCAAGCGGGCAAGTACATCCGTGCTCACTACGGTTGCGCCTAAACTTATACTTAAAGTTTTGAGTAAATTTCTGCGGTTCATAGGAGTTTGGTTTAGGTCGATTTATTTATTCAGTTTCAGTATGGCTAAAACAGGCAAGTGATCAGAAGCATACGTTTCATTAATTACCTGATGCGAAATCACTTCGAAATTATTTCCTTTTTTAAAGGCGATGTGATCGATGGTATTTTTAGGATTGATTACAGGTATTGTAAAACCACAGTCGGTACAGGTTCTAACAAATTGCTTGTCGAAAACTTTCACCACCTCCGAGCTTGTGTTCGAATTTAAGTCACCAGCAATAATCAGCGGAAGGGTTTCTGTTTCCGTTAACTTATTGATTTCGTTTACCTGCATCATTCTATTCTCTTCCGATTTCTGTGCATCGAGATGTGTTGACGCAAAACGGATTTTTCTTCCGTCGGGCAGTGTAGCCGTACCCATTCCCAATACCCGTGGTTCTGCTTTTGCTTCGCCGTTGTTAGGCAACTTATAGGTTTGCGGATCGCTCAACGGATATTTCGAAAGTATTGCTACCCCGTAATCTCCGCCATCATGGTCTATCGCTTTAAAAAAATAGAAGTTCATCTTCAGCCTGGTGGCTAAAAAAACCGCTTCATTTATGTTTCCCGAACGTTTCGTGTTTACATCAACTTCTTGCAAAGCAACTAAATCTGGTTTTTGCGCCTCAATCACTTTGGCTATGGCATCCAAATCAATCAAGCCTTCTTTTGCTTTGGATGGAGGGTTGGCGTGATGAATATTATACGTTAAAACGCGAATGGTACTTTGATCGTTCCTCGTTATACTGGTTTTAGGAGAGCAAGAAAAAAGCAAAATGGTAAGAAGTAAAAAATAGGAAACGAAGTTGAATCTAGTCATTGTTTTGTTGGCTTAATGGCTTTTCGAATTTAAAAAATAAAACCAATCGAAAGAAATTGTGATACGATCGTCATAAAAAGAAACAAAACGCAATTTATCAAATGACTCTCATGAGTTTTACGATCTCAAAATTGCGGAAACAACATGTACTTTATCCTGTTTAATTATTAATTCTTCAACAAAAAATATAAAAATTATGGATAATCAAGTAGAGAAAAACAAAGCGATTTGCAAGGTATTTTTTGATGAGCTGCTCAACAATGCCAATTTGGATGCCATTACTAAGTTCGTGGATAGCGGGGTTAAAGTGCATAAAACATTTCCTTGGCAACGCGAAGGCGATAAAGCCTTTTATGATACCGTTGAGGTGTTTAAACTGGGTTTTCCTGATTTAAAAATAAAATTCGACGATATTTTAGGTGATGGCGACAAAGTGATGTGCAAATTCACTATAACGGGAACGCATAAAGAATCGTTTCTTAACATCCCAGCTACAGGGAAAAAGATCGAGTACGAGGAAGTAAATATTGTTCGTTTAAGAGATGAAAAAATTATTGAACATTGGGCAGTTGCCGACATTTATAGTTTAATGCAGAAGTTAACAGGGAGTGAAGTAAACAATCTAGTTTAATAAGCCCCAAATTTGTCTCAACTCCCCCCTTTGTAAAATTTAGGTACTGCTTAACTTAGCAGAAATAGTAAAAATTTTATGAGAACCATGCATCCTTATTTAAACTTCGACGGCCAGGCTGAAGAAGCTTTTAACTTTTACAAATCGGTTTTGGGGGGAGAATTTATCTTCTTCAAAAAAATGAGCGACGCACCCGATGCAGACAAATTACCCGAAAACGAGCGAAACCGTGTCATGCATGTTGCACTTCCCATCAATGAGCATACTATTTTAATGGCATCAGATTGCATGCCTTCAGCGGGCCATGTAATCAAAGAAGGCAATAATATGTATGTTCACCTTGCTGCAGAAAGCAGAGATGATGCGGATAAACTTTTCAATGGTTTATCAGCAGGAGGAACTATAGAAATGCCTATGGAAGACATGTTTTGGGGCGATTATTTTGGAAGCTGCAAAGATAAATTTGGGATCCAATGGATGATTAATTTTGGGAGTTATTAGCTTAAGAAGTCAATAAAAGGACCTTCAAATAAACAGAAAGTCCTTTTATTGTTACACAAACCATCAAAATATCGCCTGCTTTAATTTGACATCATCTGGTCAAATACGTATTCTTGTTTCTTGCTTATTTTAATAATGTGAGCACAGTGCATACCATGAACAATGTAACTCCAGGTTTATTAAAAACCAAACAACATTTTATTATTCTTGATGGATTACGCGGCGTGGCTGCTTTGGCGATTGTTGCTTTTCATTTTTTGGAAGTAGTTTTTGAGTTTAGCAAAAATTTTCTTGGTCATGGATTTTTAGCTGTCGATTTTTTCTTCTGCCTTTCTGGTTTCGTTATCGCCTATGCTTATGATGATCGCCTTGAAAAAATGGGCATTATGGAGTTTTTTAAATCCCGGATCATCAGGTTACATCCTCTGGTTATTTTTGGTTCTGTATTAGGACTACTAACTTTCATTTTCGATCCCTTTAGCGGTACCGCCGCCCAATATAGCATAGGCAAAATCACTTTATTGTTTTTAACTTCTGCCTTATTAATTCCTTTTCCAACAATGGAAGAGCGCTATTTTAACAACTTCGGTTTAAATGCGCCAGCCTGGTCGTTATTTTGGGAATATGTGGCGAACATTGTTTATGCATTTGTACTTTACAAATTGGCCAGAAAGTATTTAATGGCACTCGCTGGCGTTGCCGCTATTATTCTGGTAGTAGTTGCTTATCGTACGGGTTCATTATTGGGCGGTTGGGCCGGAGAAAATTTTTGGGAAGGTGGGGCAAGGATATTATACTCTTTTACAGCTGGCTTATTAATTTATCGCTCCAAATGGATCATTAAAAACAAGCTCGGTTTTGTTGGCTTATCCATCTTGCTGTTATTCGCATTTTTTATGCCGTATTCAAACTATAACTGGCTAACTGAATCACTAGTGGTTCTATTTTATTTCCCCCTTTTGGTTGCCTTAGGTGCCGGAACCGTTGCCACCCAGGGGTTAACCAAATTATGCACCTTTTTTGGCAAGATATCTTATCCTTTGTACATGACACATTACATGGCCATTTGGGTATTTGCCAATTATTACAATGCGTACAAACCAAAAGGAACAGAATTGGCTTTAGTAATTTCAGGTGGGGTAATCGCCTTAGTTTCCCTAGCCTATTTAACCATGATTATGTTTGATATTCCAGTTCGAAAATACCTTTCGAAAAAGCGAATCAAGGCGTTATAAACCATTGCAGAAATAATTATAAATTTTTTTAAAAATTTTAAAACAAACTAATTATACCTGCGTTTATAGTATAGTTTGTTTGGTTTAGTTTTATCGGTGGATACTTATAAGACATTCAATATAGCCTCATAGAGATATGGGGCTTTCTCATTTTTACACTTTTTTAAACCAATCCTATTTATATAATACTATTTCCCTTTCAATATTAATCTGTTCCAAAAAATAAGTATCGTGAGATACGATTAAAAGTGTCCCTTTAAATTCGTTAATGGCTTCCGTTAATATTTCAACATTTTGAATATCGAGGTTATTGGTGGGCTCATCAAAAATCATCATATCGGGTGCCTCGTTCTTGATTGTTAGCAAGCAAAGCATCAACCTCATTTTTTCGCCTCCACTCAATGAACCGCAAGCCTTATCCCAGTCTTCCTTATCAAACAAAAACCGATTTAATCTAATTTTGATTTCATGTTCTTGTAATTCGCCGGTGTTATAATGTTGTGCCTGCTGATAAACATTGAGTTGATTATTGATTAAAGAATAATCCTGATCAATGTATATTGCATCATAGCTGGCATTTTTGACTGTTCCTGTTTGAGGGAACAGCTCTCCTAAAATAATCTTGATCAAAGTAGATTTGCCAGATCCATTTATTCCTTTTAATGCGATTCTTTCACCACTTTTTATATCAAAATTAAGTGCCGAAAGCCAGAGCTTTTTAAGGCCATAGCTAAAATTGATTTCCCTTGCCACAATTAATGTTTTCCCATAATGAAGCTGGGATTGATCAAAGCCAATTTTCATCTGTCCAGCTAAAGGAATAGTGTTTCTTAACTCCGTTAATTCTTTACTGATGTTGCTAATTTTTTCGTCATGCATTTGCTTAACACGAGCTGTACTGCCCTCAGCCTTGTTTTTCAAGGTATTCATTGATATGGTGGGTAAACCCGCTTTTTCTTGCTTCCTTTTCCCCCGGGCATCTAATTTTTGCTCCCTTTCAATAGTCTCACGGGCCACCACTTTCGCTTTTCGAAGCGTTTTTTCTTTGGCTTTAAGTGCATTAGACAGGGCTTCTTCTTCGATCTGTTTTTGCTCCAAATAGAAATCGTAGTTTCCTCCGTAGGTATTTATTTCGCCTTGGTTTAATTCGTACGTTAGGTTAAGAAAATTGAGCAAAATACGGTCATGACTTACTATGAGCAAAGTTTTATTTGTACTCTGGATAAAATTGTATAACAAATCCCTGCTCTCCATATCAAGGTGATTACTCGGCTCATCCATCATAATAATTTCCGGTTGATGAATTAAGATTCCTGCCAGAAAAACCTTAGTCTTTTGCCCACCACTTAATAAATCCAGCTTTTGATTCAAATCCGCTATTTCAAGTCCCCAATAGGCAAAAGCTTCGTTACAACGCTCTTCAATAGTCCAATCATCCTGTAGGAGCGCAAAGTTTTCTTCAGTTGCCTTGCCATCTAAAATTTCATGTAAAGCCGAAATTCGATAATTAATTTTTAGCGCTTCTGCAATGCTTAAATGATTAAACTGACCAAAAATTTGCGGAACAAGATAGGGTTGATCATCCACCTGTAGCAAACCTTCAGTAACTTCTAAAGTTCCAGCCAAAAGATTGAGCAAAGTAGATTTACCCGAACCATTGTGACCTACCAAGGCTACTTTGTTCTGTGCTTGAAGGGTAAAATTTAAATTAGAAAATAATATATCCCGATTGGGATGTTGGTAGGCAAGGCCTTGTAAAGTAAGCATCATATCTTTGTTAAAACGTAAATAATTTTTGATCCAATGCAATTGGATACCGTTTGTTTTATCGAAAGAATTTGCTCTTACATTTTATACTGTGATGATTTACGGCAAATTTAGTGATTTATCCAAAGTAATCAAATTTAATAGAAGTTGCTTACCATCAAAAAGGAATATGCTATCACTTTACCTACAAAAGAATACCTAATTTCTGGTATTGACAATCAGCTCATTATCATTTAACTTAGTGAAAATCAGCTATCCCTATTCGTATAAGTTTTTTCTTTCGTTAATCTTTTAGCATACCTATTTAGAATACCTTTTTGAACGACTGTTTTTGGCAAAAAAGTTTTTCATGGAATACTAAATGATCACCTTATGCATTTTATAAAATTCTCCACTGTTATTGATGAGCGCTTTCATCAAACAGCCAATGTTGTTGCTTCAATTTTAATCTCTGGTATTTTAATATGAAAAGGATTATTATTTGCTGCGATGGCACCTGGAATAGTCCTGGCGACACAGAAGATGGTTCGCCTATCCGTACTAACGTACAAAAGATGTTCGAAAGCATTTGCAATACCGACGATAAAGGTGTTGAAAAGATAAAATATTACACCGATGGCGTTGGAACGTCGGGAAGTAAACTACGCAGATATTTTGATGGTGCCACGGGTTTTGGTTTAGACCATAATATTGTAAGTGCCTACAAATTTTTGGTTTGGAATTTTGTAAAGGGCGATGAAATTTATCTTTTTGGTTTTAGCAGGGGCGCCTACACTGCCCGAAGTTTAGCCGGCATGATCCGCAATTGCGGTATTATTAAAAACAACGATCTAAGCTTAATTAATCAGGCTTATAATTATTACCGCCGAAGAACTGAATTGGATTGGAATCCCAGCGGCGAAAAAGCAAAAGCATTTAGAGAGCGAAACAGCTTTGAAAGTCGTATCAAATTTGTTGGCGTTTGGGATACAGTGGGTTCATTAGGCATTCCGCTTTCTCTGTTCAGACCATATAATGCGACAAAATATCAATTCCACGATACAGAGCTCAGTAAGTACATCGATTATGCGTACCATGCTTTAGCCATCGATGAAAAAAGAGGCAGTTTTACTCCTACATTATGGATACAAGATAGACAGGCGGCAGAGAACAAAGATTATCCACAGGTAATGGAGCAACGTTGGTTCTGTGGTGTGCATTCAAATATCGGTGGTGGTTATCCAGAAACAGGATTGAGCGATATTGCCTTTAGCTGGATGGTAGATAAAGCAAATGCTGCTGGTTTAGGCTACGAAGCTGATTTTTTAACCCGATTTGTAGCACCGAATGCTTACACGGGTAAATTGTATAATTCGCTAAGCTTTCCATTTAACATTGCCCCCAAAACCATTCGGGAAATCAAATTCGATAATCAAACTCGTCAAACCATCGATCAATCGGTTCTAGAAAGATATTACTACGATACAAACTACCGACCTCCTATGCTGAAGACCATTATAGAAAGCGTAGAAAAGGAAGGAAAAAACAGTTACTGGTATCCAAATCCCGATACTCAAGGCCCCTTCCCACCAAAATTGATCCGATAAAGCCTATAGTATTTCGCGTAAAACCTTATGATTTCACTTTATTAATTCTCGGCATGGAGGCCGGAAACCTATGAGCAGATTTATTGTCAATGTGAGCAAGCTAAACAAAAGAACTTCGGTACCACCATCGCTTACCGATCAATCGAACATTGCTGGCACCGTTTTTAAAGGGTTTATTTTTAATGCCGAAAAAGTATTGGGCATTACCAACCCTGCTCTTGGCGATTGGTATAAAGACGACTTGAACTATTATTATTGGGGCGGAGGATTGAAGTTAATAGTGGATGATCCGCCACTGTCCCCGCCAACAAATCAACCCGGTTTAATCAGCAATAACATCAAAAGAAAGATTGAGCAAATTGTAAACGTATTTGAAACGAGTTCTATTTTGGGCAAGTATCACATCATTTCAAAACATCAGGATTATAACGATCCAGTAAGTAAAACCCGAATAGTGCAGGTAACCTATGGCAGATCTCAAACTACAGAATTTGGTCATTTGAAAGCGTTAGTTGCCAATTACGTGACCCAAAATGGATTCTTTGCAAACCTATTGAAACCTTATGTATCAAGAATTGGAGAATTGCCTAGCTTGGCCAATGATGCGGTATTTTGTAATACGTTAATTGAGGCAGGAAAAATTGATCCGATAATGAAGCGTTGCCAGGATGAATTATTCGAGATAAAATATTACCAGGTAGCCTATAATTGGTTTCTTAAAAATGGCTTTACACTTCCTTTAAGTTTGCTGGTAATTTACGATAGCCAGATTCATTCTGGCAGCATTCTTCAATTTTTACGAAACCGATTTACTACGGTAGCGCCTATAAAAGGTGGTTCGGAAAGGGAATGGATTACCAATTATGTAAACGTTCGGCATGATTGGCTGGCGAATCACAGCAGTCACATTCTCCAGAATACGGTTTACCGAACCAACTGTTTTAAGCAACAAATTGCTGCCAACAATTGGAATTTGGAGCAACCTGTTATGGCCAATTGGATTAAAGTCAGCTAGATTAAATCCAATTTATTTTTGCTCTATTTACTAATTAATTTAGTATTTTGCGGTTCGTATTAACAAGATCGCATTATGGAAAATAAAGTTAGCATTAACAATAACAGTGTCGAGTTTTCGGGCATTACCAGAGATTACATGGAGGCCATTTCAGAGCTGATATGGAATGGTTTTGACGCCGGAGCAACCAAAATTGATCTTGTTTTTGATACCAATGAAATTGATTTCATTCCATCGATAGAAATTATTGATAACGGAAGCGGCATTAATCTCAATAATCTTAACCAAACCTTTGGGGCATTTCTCGATTCGTTAAAACGCAGTACCGACCATCGTTCATCTTACGTTCGGGGTAAAAAAGGCAAGGGCCGTTTCTCCTTTATTGCTTTTGCGCAAACCGCCATTTGGAATACTACATTTTTTGATGAAAATACACAGGCATTTACCACTTACGATATCACCATTAATGCCAGCAACAAAGATTTTTATGCCGATGAACACCAACAAAAGGGGGTAAAGAAAGCATCGGGCACAAGATTAAAATTGGTGAATCTTTTCGGTGTAACTGCTTATAATTTCATCAACGATGCCTTTATCAACCACTTGAAATCGGAATTTGGCTGGTTTTTATTGTTAAATTCCAAACACGATTTTCACTTGTGTATTAATGGTGAAAGAATTATCTATGAAGACCTCTTGGCCGACCACGAAATTTTTGAAAGGGAAATTGTAGATGCTTCGACATCGAGATTTATGTTTACCATTACCTTTGTTCGCTGGAACGAAAAAATTGGCGATAAGTTTTACTACTATTTTTTAAACAGCGATAAAAAAGAGGTTTTTAAACAGCTCACATCATTTAACAATAATGCCATTAATTTTTATCACAGCGTATACATCGAATCAGATTATTTCAATCTTTTTAATTTCAATGATACAGAAGAAACGGGAAATCTGTTTGGTTCCAATCCACAAAGTCCTATTTTTAAACAGTTAATTAAGGAGCTGCAAAAAATTGTCGTCAACAAGCAAAAGGAATTTGTAAAAAATAATGCTGCTGATGAATTAATTCAAAAGTTATTATTATCGGGTTCAATGCCCAAATTTGGAAATAACGATAACGATTTGAACCAAAAGGAGCTTTTCATCGAATTGGTAAAAGCGATTTACTGCATTCAGCCACGCATGTTTAAAGGCTTAAATGATGCACAAGAAAAGCTCATCTTAAATCTTATTTTTTCTCAAATGAAAGATTCGGATTCGCTTTTGCCCATGTTTGAAAATGTGCTTAAACCTAACGAGGAAGAAAGTCAACAGCTTCATCGACTGATGTCGGCAACACATTTAATTGATAATTGAAACCTTTAAGAAGTGAAAAATGAAGATGCTTTCCAAAAAAATCAGTAGCTCGATATTTCAAAGACATTACTTATGATTAGGAACATGCTTGTCTAAAAAATACTCTGTAACAGGGAGTAACCTAATATGAGTATCTTGAGGATGTATTCCACTATCGGTATAAAATTCGACATTACCTTTAATTTTCGACCGCCAAACTCTGCCAATGTCGGTTCTCTTCAACGTATCTTGGCGAGTAATCTTTTTAAAATATCTTAATTTAAACGTATCCAGCTCTATAATCCTAGCATTTAGAATTCTATCATTACAATTGACTTTAATGTATTGATGTCCGTTCCAATACATACATTGATCGTTTTTGGGATAGAGAACAAATGCACTTATCGCAACGGCGGCCGCGGCTCCAAAAGCGGCTATAGATTTATAATATTTTTTCGGGATAGTATATTTTGAAAATCCAAGTTTAGTTAGAGTAACGCCTGGTGTCTGTTCTGGCCCATCACCCTGTTTCTTATTTGCTCCATCTTCGGTTTGTGCAGTTACCAATGTTTTTCCAAATTCTTCCTTAGTTTCAGTTTCTCTCTGTTTTTTATAAAATAACGTACTTGGTCTGGGCTGAAAATCGATAAACCAGGCGATTAGCTCTGTATTTTTCATTTCGGTATTATCAGTTTTATTATAACCTGCAATGTGGTTGTGCACAGCTTTAAAATCATCTGCTTCCGACTTATTTAGCAACTGATGGAAGTTTGCTTCAAGTTTATCCACTTCAAAAAAATCCGCAAACACATCATCATCCTGCGAATTATACCTTTTATTAAAAGCATTTATACATTCTTTTCTAAATTTTGCCCGAGTCGATAAATCACAGGTAAGCCTCCCTGTTTCTTTTAACTTTTTGTATTCATATAAAACTTGGGCTTGATAATCTTCAGTCATTTCAAAAAAATTTCAATAAAAATATAGTTTTAATATTAGGATTTTTTACGGAATCCCGGAATTATAACGGAATCAATTAGGAAGTTCTAAGGAGCCTCAGGAATTATCGGAATTCCTGGATTAAAAGTTTTTTTAAGTCCTCAAATTTGTATCAGCATACAACGAAAGTGCAATCTAATTAACTGCACTTCGTAAACAACTTTTGCTAATGAGTAAACATCACGGTTGCCTATAACTGATCTGGGAAGCAGTTAAAAAGCAGCCGCGGCGGGAACTCAAAACACTTCCCAAAAATTTTCAGAAGGCCTTCTGATTTGCACCGTAGCAAACCCCTCGAATGGTTCGTGGGGAACTACCAAGTATTTCACCTTTAAAATTTTTGAACAATGTTTTTACCCTTATTTTTAGCAATTTTATTAGGATTAGTAAACCCATCTACCACAAATACACCACCTTCTGGTGCTGGCACAACTGTAAACGTTAATAGTAATGGAGATGAAGATCCAAATGATGAGGATCCAGGTGATGAAAATCCTGGAGATGACACAGGTGGCGAGGGCGGACAAATCCCTCCAAGAAAACCTTAAATACCAATTAAAATGGCGACCTAAAAACCGCCATTTTAATTATATTTGAAGCAAATCATTTTCCCTTGAAAAATTATCTGCTCCTATTATTATCTCTCGGAATTATTGCTTGTAAGGAAAATAAAATCCCCCAAAAAGTTAAACAAGATCCAGACTTTGTTCGGGCACTATCGATGTATAATAGTGGCATTGATTCAGCTTTTTATTATTTTAATAAAGTTACCACGAAACAAAAATACGGATTAGAGGTTGCAGAAGCTTATTGCTATATGTCTATGATCCAAGCCAATAAAGGTGATTATTACGGATCGCAGGAAAGTGCTGTTAGAGCCCTTAAATTGTTGCAAGAAAAGAACAAAAAGCATTGGTCTAGCTTAGGGTCTAGTTATAACCAACTTGGCTTAAATAGTATTGAGCTAAAACAATACAATTTGGCCATAGCCTATTTTAATAATGCCCTAAAATTTTTTAAACATAGGGATGATATTATTGTGGCGCAAAACAATAAAGCTTTGGCTTATCAAAAGTTACAACAATATCCCGAAGCGCTCAAAATTTACAAACATATTCTTTCCCAAAAAATAAATCGAAATGAGTATGCTCGTTTCCTGTCTAACACAGCTAGAACAGAGTGGCTAGACGATTCCAAATACAATGCCGCAGCACAAATGTTAAAAGCATTAAATATTCGTAAAGCGGAAAATAACGATTGGGGCTTAAATGCCAGTTATTCGCATCTGGCAGATTTTTACACCGACAAAGATCCAGATTCGGCATTGTTTTATGCACAGAAGATGTATCAAATTGCAAAAAAATTAAACAGTGCCGATGATGAATTAGAAGCTTTGGATAAGTTAATTAAACTTAGTCCGACGTTAGTAATAAAGAAATATTTCGACATTTACCAGCACCTAAACGATAGTTTGCAAACCGCTAGAAACGCTGCAAAAAACCAGTTTGCAGTTGTTCGATATGAATCAGAAAAGAGCAAGGCCGATAATTTAATCTTGCAAAAAGACAACACAGAAAAACATTATCAGATTATTAAGAGAGAATTATTGCTGGCTTCGGGTTTTGTGGTTTTTACCTCAGTATCTATTATCGCTTTCCTTTGGTATAAAAAAAGACAACAAAAAATGGAGCTCGAAAAGGAAAGTGCCATTCGTGAAAATAGATTAAAAACCTCAAAGAAAGTTCATGATGTTGTAGCAAACGGTTTGTATCGGGTAATGAGTGAAATGGAAAATCAACCTGAAATTGATCGTGAAGCAATCATCGATAAAATCGAGGTGCTTTACGAAAAATCAAGGGATATCTCTTACGAAAAACACGATCACAATTTGCAATCTTTTGAAGTTAAAATATCAGAAATATTAACCTCATTCGCCACGCCCCAAGCCAAAGTGTTTATTGCGGGAAACTCAGTTAAATTGTGGGAAAAAGTGCAGCCCAATGTGCGGTACGAAATCGAACAGGTTTTACAGGAACTAATGGTTAATATGAAAAAGCATAGTAAAGCTACAGCCGTTGTATTAAAATTTGAACAAGAGGAAAATCAGGTTAATATTGTTTATACCGACAATGGAATTGGCATGCCTGAAAATAAGATTTTTAATAACGGATGGAAAAATACGGTTTCCCGTATAGATGGAATTGGAGGGAAAGTTACTTTTGAAACCAAAGCGGAGAAAGGACTTAAGGTTCGCATTTCTTTTCCGGTTTCTTAACTCAAAATTAAAATGTTCAAAAGAGTATTAATCGCCGAAGACCACGAAAGCACGAGTATTTCAGTTAGAAAAACATTGGAAGATTTAGGGATTTCCAAAACTGAGTACACCTACTATTGTGATGATGCATTTATGCAGATTCAAAAAAGCTTAGGCGATGATCAGCCCTTTGATTTGCTTATTACCGATCTTTCTTTTGAAGAGGATCATCGTAAACAAAAACTTTCTGGTGGCTTAACATTAATTGAAGCCATAAAACAAATTCAACCACTTATTAAAATATTGGTATTTTCTGCGGAAACCAATCCTTCAATAATTGATAATCTCTTTAAAAATTTGCGTATTAACGGTTATGTACGTAAAGCCCGACATGACGCCAAAGATTTGAAAAAGGCAATTGAAAATATCGCTCAACACAAAACATATTTATCTGAGGATCTACGACATTCGCTAAAGAAAAAAAATGCTTTCGAGTTTACCGAATATGATGTAACGGTTATTTATTTGCTTTCACAAGGTACTCCACAGAAAGATATTCCAACCTATTTATTACAGCATAAAATAAAACCAGTAAGCTTAAGTAGTCTAGAAAAGCGATTGGGTAATATTAAAGATTCGCTCGAATTTTCTAAGAACGAGCAGTTGGTCGCCTACTGTAAAGATTTGGGAATTATTTGATTCGAAAATCTTCTGGATTAAAGCATGCGCTGCCGCCCCTAACGGCACCCTGCATGTTTATGAATTTTATTCTCCTAATTCCCTCGAAAAAGTTTCTTCTCAAACAATGAAAAATTAGGTTGGTTCGAGAGAAATGAAAGCTATAAACAATTTTTTCTCTTTACGGTTTCCCGTAATAATCGATCCTTTCGTGTAGTTAATTTTGATTGAAACAAACAAACTCAAAATTAAATTTCAGGAAATGGATCTTAAACTAAAGCTAGAGCAACTTCACCAAAGGGTAGTTGGACTCAAAGATCAAATTAATACAGAAGAGGCTACAAAAAATGCATTTGTAATGCCCTTCATACAAATTTTGGGCTACGATATTTTTAATCCGACTGAAGTTATTCCAGAGCATATTTGTGATATTGGCACCAAGAAAGGCGAAAAGGTTGATTATGTAATTCGAAAAAATAATGAGCCTATTCTCATATTTGAATGCAAACACTGGAAAGAAAGTGCCGATGCGCACAACTCCCAATTACACCGTTATTACCATGTTTCCAAAGCCAGATTCGGCGTATTAACCAACGGTACCGTTTACAATTTTTATGCTGATTTAGAAAAACCAAATATCATGGATGAGAAACCTTTCTTAACCATCGACATTGAAGACCTGAAGGATAATGCCATAAAAATTTTAGAAAGCTTTACCAAAAATGAATACAATTTAGAAACCATTTTGGACTCGGCTGAAGGCTTAAAATATATTAAGGCCATTAGAAAAGAGTTTGAAAAAGAAATCGAAAACCCATCAGATGAACTCATCAAACTTCTGGTTAGTCGCTTTTTTGATAAACCATTAATTGCCAGTCGCATGTTGGCTTTTAAAGAATATGCTAAAAAAGCGCTTACCATTTCTATAAATGAATCTATTAGCGATAGATTAAAATCGGCATTAAATATTAATGAAAAACCAGATCTACAGTTAGATCAAAAAGTTAGTCCGATCGATGATGGTAGCGACTCCAAAATTATCACTACAGAAGAAGAATTAGAAGCTTTCCAAATTGTGAAAGCCATCCTAAGAGAAAAAATTGCATCTATTCGTATTGCACCAAGAGATACGCAATCGTACTTCGGAGTTTTGCTTGATGACAATAACAGGAAGCCGATTTGCCGCTTTCACTTCAATACAGCCAATAAATACCTGGAAACTTTTCCGAATGGCAAAGACGCTGGCGATAAAAAGCAAATATTCACTCTGGAAGAAATTTATAATTACCGCAGCCAGCTACACCAAACTATAGATAATTATTAGTTAACGTTCAATTCTCTCACGGAAATGTAGAGGTTGCTTCTAATTGCTCGTAAGAGCGAAAGGAAGTGATCTTGCATTTTTAAAGGAATAAAGAAAATTATTTCAATAAAAAAACAGCCGAAAGTATTGGAAGTTAGCATGAAAATTCTTTCCTACACAAAACAACAATAATATGATTGAAAAAGTACATTATGGAGAAAAGCTTTTCGACCCAAGATGGAAAATGAAAAGGAAAGAAATTTTGGAAAGAGATAACTACAAATGTACTATTTGTGGAAAGATAGATGGCCATTTACATGTTCATCATAAACAGTATCATTTCATTAAGCATCTACAGATTCACGTTAATCCTTGGGACTACAGTGATAAACTTATGGTTACGCTTTGTGAGAGTTGCCATAGCCGAGGGCATTACAAATATAAGGTGCCAATTAAATATATTTAATCATAAACTAATAACAATGGGATTTTTAGACTTTTTCAAGAAAAACAAGCAGATTGAAGAACACCATAATGAAATAAAAGCACCTTTACCAGATATAAATGAAGAAGACTTTATTGATAATTCTGATCCAACTAAACAAAACAGTTCAACTTACTTTGTTGAATTGGGCTCAAATTTGCCAATTGATGTAATATACTCTTTCTTAAAGGAAGATTATGAAACAAAGGCATACAAAGATGCTCTTACTAATCCAGACAGATCATATAAAGATCAAAATGTATCAATACTCCGTAGCAACCTGGCTGTAAAATTCAAGCAAGTCACTTTAAAATATGACGACATGCTTAGGGAAATTGATGTCCACATCAAAACGCGTGGAGAGGCAGGACTTTCTGACCTAGTTGAATTATTAAAATCAAGGAAGGAAACGTTTGATAATCATAAATTTGAGTTGGAACAAATGAAAAATGATCTTGATAATGAAGAGCCTTATATGACAGGAATATTTAGATCTTACGAGGTTGGCTTTACAAGAGGATTAGCTTCTCTTTCACTACACAGCCTCAAAATAAATAATACGATATGAAGAATTGGTGGTTAAAAATAGGTTGTTTTTTAACAGGTTGGAATTTGGCTATTTTAAACACTTGTACGGAGGCAAGCCGAAAGCAGTTAAAAAAATATACATCTGCAATTCTTATCTTAATAATCATATGGGCACTAACGGGATATTTATTTGCATCCCGGTATACACAAGCTCCATGGTGGGGAGCGACAATAACGGGAATTGTTTTTTCTATAATAATTATTCAAATAGAACGAGTCGTAATATTAACTGTAGGAAAGAATCGTTTTGCTACTGTATTTAGAATCTGCTTAGCATTAATTATGGCAATATTGGGTTCTACCATAATGGATCAGATTATTTTCAAGGATGATATCCAAAAAAAAATGGTGGAGATTGTTGATAGACAAGTAAAAAATCGGTTACCTGACCGATTAACAATAATAAATGATAAATTGAATGAATTACAGCATGATGCCGACTCTTTAGACGAAAAGAATCAAGCATTATACAATGAGATTTCTTTACGCCCAACAATTAAAAGTGTTGCATCAAGTACTACCTACACACAAGTGCAACAGCCAGATGGTAGCCTAAGAACCATACCTCAAAGAACAATTTCATCTACCCCCATTGATAACCCTAAAATTCGAGAAGCAGACATTAACAACAAACATTTAGAAGAATTGAGAAATCAGCAAGAGGTTTATACAAAAAGAAAATTAGATGCCGAAAGTTCACTTAGAAATGAACTAAAATCTAAACAAGGTTTTCTTGAAGAATTGAGTGCAATTTTAGAAATTTTACGTGAAAGCCATGTTGCATTATTTTTCTATACTATTCTATTTTGTTTTTTAATGTGTCTGGAACTATTAGTTGTATCTAGTAAAATTGGAGATACAAAGAGTGACTATGATCTTGTAGTGGAGCACCAACTAGATCAAAAAAGGAGGACTTTAAAAGAACTAGTAAGATAGAAATGACAAACACAATCAAACTCATCCTCGCTTTTCTTCTCATCCTTTGCCTAGCTAATATGCCCTACGGCTACTTTCAGCTTGTTCGATTTCTTGCCTTAATTGGCTTTGGGTTTTTAGCATATCAATCACGAGAAAAAGAAAATCAAAGAGGTTTTATTGTTTACGTCATTTTAGCGTTGTTATTTCAGCCATTTTTCAAAATAGCCTTAGGCCGATCAATGTGGAATATCGTAGATGTATTTGTTGCTATTGGGTTGATAGTATCCATATTTGTGAAACCTAAACAGCAAGACAAAAAAATCATCATGCAAATTCATCGAAAAGAATAATCCCCCCCAATGAAATCCCTATCTCTCATCTTTTTCCTTCTTACCAACATTGCTTGCATCGAAACCAAATCGGTGTACCTTTGCGACAGCGAAGGCGGTAAAAAATATCACTTCAAAAAAACTTGTCGTGGTTTAAGCAATTGCCAGCATAAAATCATCGAAACTACTTTAGACAAAGCAAAAAGCCAAGGCAAAACACAGTGTGGATGGGAAAAATAACTTTACTGATATTATTGCTTTGGGTCCAGCCATTTGTTCCCGCTGAAGAAATAGATCTTGATCTCAAAAAAACAACTTTTATTGCCAAAGTTATCAGGATTATGGATGGCGACACCATGGAAGTTTTATATCAAAACACGCCCATAAAAATTCGCCTGGCGCATATCGATTGTCCTGAAAAACGCGGCTCTCAGCCTTTTGGAAATAACGCCAAAACGGCCTTATCAAATTTATGCTTCGGACAGCAGGTTAAGGTATATGGCGAAAAATACGACCGCTATAAAAGGTTAATCGCTGTGGTTGCAAATCAAAATAAACAGATTGTTAATCAGGAAATGATTAAACAGGGCATGGCCTGGCATTTTAAAAAGTATTCATCAGATCCGCTCTACGCTCAACTGGAAATCAGCGCAAGAAAACGCAAAATAGGCTTATGGAGTGATGGGCATCCTGTTGCACCATGGGAATGGCGGAAGCCAAAAAAGCGATTATTTCAGCAAAAATAGTGATGGCTATCATTTCTTTCGAGCAGACACTAAGGTATATTTATGATTTAAATCAACAAAGTATATATGTTAGGAGAATTAAACAACAGACAGCTTATTGACCTTCTGGAGCGGCAGGCATTTGGCAGATTAGGCTGCCATTTAAATGGCGAAACTTATATTGTTCCAATTAATTACGTGTACAAAGACAACGCCATCTATGCACATTCTGGTATCGGTAAAAAAATAGAAATGATGCGTGCTAACCCACAGGTTTGTTTTCAGGTAGATGAAATCATCAATATCTTTCGCTGGGAAAGCGCCATTCTAACAGGAAACTTTACGGAGTTAAGTGGCGAATTAAGACAACAAGCTATGCAAGGAATTATTCACCGCATTATGCCTCTTACTAACCGGCCCGGAGAAGAACCCTCACATGGTATTTCTTCCGAATTGCATCAAAATATTATCGTCTTCAAAATAGAATTAACCGAAGTAAACGGGAGGTATGAACATCACGATAACTAATTTATCCATCCTCTAAAAAACTTTCACACCTGTTCATTGTTCTTTTATCAAACAAATAAAATAATGATGATTACATCAAAACCACTGCTCTCAGAAAATGTAAAGGATTTTATGGACTATGCCCTTGAGGTTATAAAATCGATGGATGGCGCACCAGAACACACCGCTGCAGATCGGCTGGTTGTAAATGAAAATATTGCAAAGCTGAAAGAATATTTAGAGGCTGTTTCCACATCCTACAATGAAACGATACCGAATAATGTGAACAGTCCAACCGGTGACATACAGGCAAATTTTAGCGGCACAGGACATAGCTAAACGCTACTTTGCTGTTTTCCAACAAAAAAGCATCTCCCATTTAGAGGAGATGCCCTTTCAAAAATAGCTGTTTTTTAACTTAAGGTTTCAATTCAACTTCTGCTAAAACAGGAAAGTGATCAGAGGGAAACTTGCCGAAATAAGTATCAGTTAAAATTCCCCATCTGCTGGCGTTAAATTGTTTGCTCATAAAAATATGGTCGATGACACCATTACCCCGAGGCGTTCTAAACCCGTTAGCTGAAGCATTATTTGCGTAAGGATATTTTACTGCACCGTAAACATCGCTAACGGCACCCGATTTAGCCAAAGTTTGATACCACTCGCTTTCTCTGCCACCGTTGAAATCTCCGGTTAGTAAAACCGGCGAGTTACCTGCAATTTCCTTAATTTTTTGGAGCATTAATTTGCTGCTTTCTTTACGGGCAACCATAGCCTGATGGTCGTAATGCACATTAAATGCATAAAACTGTTGCTTGTTTTTAACGTCCTCCAAAAGCACCCAGGAGCAGATTCTGTTGCAACAAGTTGCATCCCAACCTTTACCTGGTTTATCGGGCGTTTCTGATAACCAAAAATCGCCGCTCTTTACCTTTTTGAATCTGTCCTTTTTGAAATAAATGGCTGAATGTTCACCACCATCTTTTCCATCATCGCGACCCTTACCGTAACGATTGTATTCTGGCAAGGACGAAGAGATATCTGTCAATTGATTTTTGAGTGCTTCTTGTACACCGAGTACATCAAACTGATGAAAACGGATGAGATTTGCCACCACTGGTGCCCTGTCTTTCCACAAATTCCCACTATCTGCCGGATTATCGTACCTGATGTTGAATGTTCCAACTGTAATTTTTTGAGCCTGAACAGCAACTGATGTCAATAACATCAGTGCCGTTAATATATTTTTTACTTTCATCTGTATCTAATTGATTTTATTGCCATCCCGGATTTTGCTTCAAATTCGGGTTACGCTGAAGATCGTTTAAAGGAATTGGATAATAATAGTTCCGCTCATTCCATTTTCTTGGAATTTCATTCATCCAGATCAATTCACCCGAAGTACCATTTTTTAATTTTTGCGAGTTTGTCGCATTGCCGATGGTGTTCGAAACATCAACATAAGTTACACCTGCTGCACCTGGATTTGGCCTGGTACCCTGATAAAATGCAACATCCAAGATACCATCTTCATTCAAATCCATGGGTGTATTTAACGAAGGAACATAAAATCCGTTCCACTCCTGCTCCATTAGCGAACCACGTTTCCATCTCAAAATATCAGGAAAACGCAAACCTTCTAAACTGAGTTCGATACCACGCTCTCTTCTCACTTCCAGGATTGTCGCATCGGTAATGCCAGGAAAATAATTCGTTATTAAATAAGGATCGGCTATTGTTGGTTTGGTAGACAATCCCGCAGTTATTCCTGCTCTGGCACGAAGCGCACCTACAGTTAAAGCCCAGTCTGCATCAGTTAAAGCACCTAATTCTGCTTTTGCTTCAGCATAATTTAACAAAACTTCAGCATAGCGAAATAAAGAAATGGCATTTGTGTTTAATGCTCCTGCATCAAAGTAGGTATCGTCTAAAGTCCATTTAATAGGTTGATAGCCTGTAAAGGTGTAAGAAAAAACTGGTGGGGCAGGCAGTGCCTGACCGCTGGTAATTCTTTTATAATCGCCTAACCTAATGGTTTGTTTTAATCTTAAATCGCGGTTTTTCACTTCATCTTTAAAAACCATGGTACGGTAAGCCGGATCATTGGTAAATGGTGTACCATCTAATTTAAGGTAAGTGTTAATGAACGTACGGGTGAAACTTGCTTTTGCGCCATAGGTACCACTCGTCCACCACCAGTTGGCCTCATTTAATACACCCAAATTAATATCAGCAACTGAGGCCTGTAACACTTCATTCGTTACCGGGGTGTTGCTGGTAAATACCTGGCGATAAGAAACTCCCGGGCCACCGTTATTGTTAATGGAATATCCGCCGTTTTTGATTATTTCATTTGCTGCCGAGGCCGCCTCTTCCAACCATTTATTGGCAGTTGAAACCAGATTTAGTTCTGTGTGGTACTTTCTAAAAGTTCCTTCAAATAAACACAATCTCGACTTATAAGCATGAGCTACCCATTTGGTAACGGTCGTACGACTTGGATCATTAGTGGCCTGGATGTTTGCGCAGGCAAAATTAATATCGGCCAGCACCGAATCCATCACCAGTTCCCTTTTATCTCGGCCAGCATTTAATGCCGGATCATCAATGTTTAAGGGCTTGCCTATCCACGGCACATCGCCGAAACGTTTCACTTTTTCCATATAAAAGTAAGCCCTGAAATAACGGGCAATACCTAAATAATTGTTACGCACCGAAGCCGGTACCGCCGGATTATTACAATTGGCAATAAAATAGTTGATGTTTCGCAAATCGCCCCAGCTCCATCCAGAGCTATTATTTGCTCCAAAACCACCTTCTCTAATAAAATCCTGAACCGATCTAACTGCTAAATAATCAGACATTGCATCCTGACTGGTAGAGTTTTTCGGTAAAAAATCCATGTTATAAAATGAATTTGTATATAATTTTAGTCCGTTTTCAGTGCCAAAAACGGCATCTTTTGTGGCTGTTGACTCAGGTTTCTGATCTAACTTTTTACAAGCTGCCAAACCCAGGCAAGCCAGTAAGGCCCATATATATTGTTTTTTCATCGTTGATTTTTCTATTTTATTGATTCTAAAATCCAATGTTTAAACCGAATGAAATACTTTTCATCAGTGGATAATTGTAACCATCGCCATTGGTGGGATTATTGTTGATATCCTGATCTGCTGGTACAGCATTTTCTACATCAATTGTGTTTTTTACAACTTTGTACATCGGCGAATAGGTAAATAAGTTCTCACCAGAGAAAAATACCTTTGCGGTACGGGCGCCAATACGGTTAACCCATTTGGTTGGCAAGTTATAACCTACCTGAATATTTTTCATTCTTAAATAAGCAACATTTTGCAGGTAACGCGTTTGAGCCACACCTAAGGTACGGTTGGTGTTGCTTGATGCCGCTCTAGACATTGTTCTTGGAAAATAGGCGTTTGTGTTTTCCGGGGTCCACATATTGCCTAAATGAAACGTTGGAATATTATTGTATGGCCTGTTGTATTGCCCCCAGAACATTTCTGTTTCCGTACTAGGGTACCATTGTTGTTTACCAATTCCCTGAAAGAAAACAGAGAAAAAGATATTGTTCCAATCTGCACCCAAATTAATTCCATACATATACCTTGGAGCAGAATTACCAATGATTCTTCTATCCCCGGATTTGCCTACTTTATTCTCGCCAACATTAATTAACCCGTCGCCGTTTAAATCTCTCAATTTAATATCTCCTGGAAACCATCGCCCTGTTGGAGAGGCACGCATCTGCGGATCTTGCTTGGCATGCGAAGCGATATCTGCCTCATCAATGAAGAACCCTTCGGTTTCATATCCCCAAATTTCTCCTAAAGTTTGCCCTTCATAATAATCATTCAACAGTTTATCTGGATTGTTATACTTGTCAATTTTGGTTTTATTATCCGCCAGGGTAAGCCTAACATTATATTTGAAAGGTTTATTTTCATTGCCAAACCTGTCATTCCAGCTTACTGATACTTCCCAGCCACGTGTAGTTAAGTTAGCATAGTTTCCTTTAGGCACATCGGCACCAAAAACAGCTGGCGGAGTAAGGCCTGTGGTGAACATGTCGGTTGTTTTACGGATGTAAGCATCTCCATTAAAAGTTAAACGGCCCGAAAGCATGGTTAAATCTAAACCGAAGTTGCTGGTTGTCGAGGTTTCCCAGGTTAAACCTTCAGGTAAAACAGCTGGATTACGGGTAGTTTGTGGTCTCGAGCCATTCAAAATCTGGCCGGATTGTGAAATGTTAAACTGCTCCTGAAAAGCATACGATGCAATGTTACCGTTACCTAAAGATCCGTAAGAAGCTCTTAATTTCAAATCAGAGATGAATTTATCCGAAACTTTCCAAAATGGCTCTTTGTTGATTCTCCAACCCGCAGAGACGGAAGGGAAAAATCCGTAGCGTTGATCTGCAGGAAACTTTGATGAACCATCATAGCGGGCATTTACTTCCACTAAATAACGATCTTTGAAGGAGTAGTTTAGCCTGGAGAAACCACCTAAAATAGCCCATTGCTCGTAACCACCACCCGTGGTAATAGATTGACCTAAAGCCAAGTTAAGATCAGTAGCATCTTCGAAAATAATTCCGTTACGTTGAACAGCAACCCTGTTATAGGTAGATTGTTCGTAGTTGTAACCTGCCATGGCTTTCAGGTAATGGTCGCTACCGAAACGATTCTCGTACTCTGCATAAATGTTTGTGGCCAGATAGTTGGTTTCACGCAAATCGAACAACAGATCGTTGGTAGTGGTCCCTACAAATGAAGTAACGCCACGAGTGCTGCTGTACGGCACCTGAACCCTTCTTTGTTCTTTGTCGTTATTTGTATTTCTAAAGGTAAAATCGGCGTTAACCCTAAATTTATTATCAAAGAAATTACTTCTTAAACCGGTTATATTTCTGAAAACCTCACGCTTGGTATCAATTCCGTTTTTACCGTAGAAAAAATCACCTACAGTATAAGCAGAAGCGAAGGTTAAAGTTCCATCCGGGTTGAACAGGGGCATGGTTGGCTTGCCTTCATCAGCAATGTTTCTCCAAATACCGCCACCTTCACCCACGTTTATGGGGTTATGGTAATTCATGATGGAGTAATCGGCATTATTTTCGATGCTTAACCAGGGAAAAACCTGCACAGATCCTCTGGCACGGATGTTTTTCATATCGTAATCATCGCTGTTGTAGCGGAATAGACCATCCTGGCTTAAGAAACGACCAGACACTAGAAACGAAGCTTTATCGCTACCGCCACTCACGGAAAGATTATTTTCGAAAGCAGCCGTATTTTTCTTGTAAAGTTCAGCGTAGTAATCCGTGCTACCGTAATAAGTATATTCGCCCGTAGTAGGGTTTACTTCAACCTGATTATAAGGCTGTCCGGATTCTATTCTTCTTTTAAACTCATCTAGATAAGCTTGTGAAAATTTCTGTGTTTTATTGGCATTTTGCGGGAAAGCACCATCCCCGTTCACAAATGCTTCTGCAAACATCTTTGCCCAGGTGTATCCATCGGTTACAAAATCGGGTACCTGCAGCGGACTTTTAATGGCATAATTGGTCGAGTAACTTACATTTGTACGCCCTTTTTCGGCTTTCTTTGTGGTGATAAGTACTACCCCAAAAACTCCTCTGGCGCCATAAATGGCTGCCGATGCCGCGTCTTTTAGTATCGATACACTTTCAATATCGTTGGGGTTTAACAAACTCGGATCCCCTTCGAAACCGTCAATAAGGATTAATGCGCTACCCCCCTGGCCGATTGAAGTTGTACCCCGGATATTATAACTAGGAGACTGCGTAGGCTTACCATCCATCATCTTTAAATTAAGATTGGGCAGTAAACCCTGAAGTCCTTGCGTAAGATTGGAGATGGGTCTGTTTTCTAAACTTTTCGAAGTAATCTGATCAACAGCACCAGTAGCATTTTCTCTTTTCTGCGTTCCATAACCCACTACAAGAACCTCGTTTAAAGATCCTGTTTCGCCTTTAAGCGTCACATTTAGTGGCGTTGTTTCACCAGCTTTTACGGCGATTTTAGTTAAGGTTGCAGTAGTATAAGAAATAAAGCTTACCGCAACACTGTAGTTTCCTGCCGGAACACTAACGCTATAACTTCCGTCGTTATTGGCTTGAACTACCTTGTTCAATTCTTTAATTACGATACTGGCACCAGGAAGCGGCTCGCCTTTTTCATCAACAATTTTCCCGCTGATGGTACCTGGATTTTGTTTCGTATTGGATAAGGAAGCACCGGATATTTTTTCAATGGCCCGGGATGGCGCTGTAATGGCACTCGTTAGCAGACATGCCAATGTAGCATATACCGCAATCTTCTGCGTCAACAGTAAAGGTTTTCTCATTGTTTGGTTTTTTGGCAATAAATGAATTCGTTAGCCACAAGGGGCTTTTATTATGCCGCAAAACTACCTGCCCGATATGAAGGCTATGTTAAATTACTTTAACCTCTTTAATTTTGCTAAATTGAAGAATGCATGTACTAAAAAAGTCCATTGCTGATAAACAAGAGCCAAATTTTAGTTTTTGGTCTCTACACAAATCCCGATCTTTGGGATCATCAATAGCTTGTTTGAAATATTATTTTCGAAAAATATTAAAAAAGTGCAACACTTTTAAATAAGTTGCGACTACCCTATAGAACATACCTAATTAACACATTAAAAAGCTCCGAACTTGCCATCTGCAGATCACATAACGGATAAAGAATTGATTGGCCTTTGCCTTAACGGGCATGAGGGCGGCTACACGGGGTTATATAACCGTTATGCCCGAAAGGTTTATAATTCGATTAGTAGAATTGTGAGTCACACAGGTGAAGCCGAAGATATTTTACAAGATACTTTTTGTGCGGTGTTTAGTGAGGTGGCAAAGTTAGATGGTGTATTGAACATTGAGGCCTGGGTGAGAAGAGCAGCAATAAACCGCTCCATTTCACACATCAGAAAAAGGAAAATTTTGTTTTCTGATATGGAAGAAATGGATTTAGAAAATGTAGCTGATGTAGAAGAAGATTTTGAGGTGTTGGATTGTAAGGTAGAGGATTTGAAGAAGAGTATTGAATCGCTTCCTGCTGGTTACAAAACCATCGTCAACCTGCATGTTTTTGAAAAGCTGAACCATGAGGAAATTGCCGTGATGTTAGATTTAACAGCAACGAATGTAAGAACGCAATACCACAGGGCAAAGAAGAAGATTTTACTATCATTAAAAGATAAAGTTTATTATGAATGATCAATTGAAAGATTTTGTGGAGCGGAACAGGGAGGAATTCGATCATCTCGAAGCACCTGTTTTTAATATGCAACGCTTTAAACAGCAAGTGGCCCCACAGGCAGCACCGAAAGCCAAAACGGTATCACTTTATCATAACAAAAAGTGGTGGCTTGCAGCATCCGTATTAATTGCCATTACAGCAACCTGGTTTATTTTTGATCAGCAGCAGGCAAAAAATCCGGTTTACACGGCGGCAAAACCAAAAGTGATTCAGCCTCAACCAACAACCAGAAAGGCAGAATCAATACCTGCACCAACCGAAACGGCACCAGTGGAAGTGCAAAAAACAGTGGCCTATCAGCCTCAAACAAAACATTTAAAAACGAAAACAACCACGGTGCAGACCACAAACAGCGATTATCAGGCATTAACAGATAGCAGCTCGGCAAGTGTAAGGCTGCTCGCCATTTTGGAGATAGAAAAATCAGAAAACATCAACAACCACGTGTTGAACATGCTTTCTAAAACGCTTAATCACGATGGGAATACCAATGTTCGCCTGGCAGCCTTGAGTGTGCTTCAAAAGTACAGTGCCGACCGCTATACCGCCTCGCTATTGGTTAACGCTTTAAATAACCAGGACGATCCGATTGTTCAGCTAGGGCTAATTAGCTTTTTAGGCAAAATGAAAGGACTCAAAATCGATAATCAACTTAAATCCATTGCGAATAATCCGGAAACTTTTGCTGCGGTAAGAGATGAAGCTTACAACGTATTACTAAACCAAGACAAATTATAACATTTAAAAAAATAAAATCATGAAAAAACAATTTATCGTTCTTTTTTCTCTGCTTACGCTGGCAATAACCGCTTCTGCACAGAAAGAATACAAAATAAGCAAAACAAGTGGTCAGCTAAATTTACATGTTGCCGGTGCAATAGTGGAAGGGTATAGCGGAAACGAAATTATCTTTTCTTTACCAGCGGGCGAAACGGAGAAAGTAGATGAACGGGCAAAAGGACTTCGTGTAATCAGTGGCTCTGGTTTTGTAGATAACAGCGGTTTAGGTCTCGATATTTCGGAGAAGGGAACTGAAGTGAATGTGAATGTTGTGAACAAGAAAATTGATGGCGTTTTAACGATTAAAGTACCACAAAACATCAAGGTAACTTTTGCCAATCAGAGCAGCATTTACCAGGAAGATATTATTCTGAAAAACTTAAAGAATGAACTCGAAATATCAACGAGTTATAATAAAATCAAGCTGGAAAATAATACTGGCCCGATGAATATTAAATCATTGTACGGAAGCATTGATGCCAGCTTTGTTGAGCCCATTGAAGGTCCGGTTTCTATTGTTTCTGTTTATGGCCATGTAGATGTATCGCTCCCTGTAAGTGTAAAGGCAAACGTAGATTTATCTACCAGCTATGGAAAATTATATGCTGCCGACGAGCTTAAAATTGCTCTGGAGAAAAATGTTGCAGAAGAAAAGCCAAAAGATGAGGATTTAATTACCACCATTAAATCGGCAACGAATGAAGCCCTTCTTATTTCTGGCCTAAAAAGCGGTAGCGGAACCATTATTTCAAACAATAAAAACATTAGGGTTGCAAACGGAATAGCCGTTTATGGCGGAAGAAGTTCTGAAGATATCAAAGGAAAAATCAACGGTGGTGGTGCCAATTTTATCCTTAAATCCAACTACGATAACGTGTATCTCCGCGTAAAATAATTCAATCTCAAATTTCCAATGGGCTTAATGCCTGTTGGAACCTAAACCTTAACCTTATGAAAACATTTTTTTGCTGGCTTTTAATGGCCACGGTATCTTGTATTGCTTTTGCTCAGGAAACAATCAGTAAATCTTACCCAATAACAGCAGGACAGACGGTTAATCTTGACTTCGACTTTCCAAAAACCATTAGAGTAAGTAACTGGGATAAAAAGGAAATTGCTGTTGTAGCTATGGTTAAAGTTGATGGTGTTGCCGCAGCTGATGTTTTTAGTCTGATCGAGAGTGAATCAAAAGATCAGATCTCGATTAAAAATAAACTCGAAATGGCCAAAATCCCACAACGCTTTTATGCTTTTGAAAGTGGAGTGAAAAACACTTTTAATACTAAAGAAGAAATGAATGCCTTTATGAAGGAAAAAGGTAAAACTATCACTTCAAATTACCAGAGTCAAAATATCGAGATCAGCATTGAGATTAGACTTCCTGCAAATACCAAAACCAATTTAAGCTCCACTTATGGCATTGTAGAACTGGTTGATTTTGAAGGCCCGATAAAAATTGATGCAACTTATGGGGGTATCGACGCTAAGCTTCAGGAGAAAGCTATAGGCTCATTAAAAATGACTAATCGTTTTGGCAAAATTTATACCGACTTTAATTTCAAGCCGGAAGAAATTAAAGAGCAGCGTTTTTTTACTTCCATTAATGCGAATCCAGGCAAAGGTGCGAGCTACGATTTCAGCTCTTCTTATGGCCATATCTATTTAAGGAAGCCTTAATATTTGCTTCCAAAAACAACCGATTTGCATCAGAAAGAAAAATAATTTTTTTTTGATGCAACCTTTCTTAACATCCAACGTCTTCTATCTAATTAACACTTAAAATCTAAATCATTTTCGATTCCCTTTTTAATTTACGAATCCTCATCCTTCATGCATTACTTTAAACGCTTTCACCTCTTATTTACCATTTTACTGACCACAATTGCACTTCACACCTCCGCTCAGGAAAAGGGTGGTATTGTACGAGGAAAAGTGAACGATTCTCTTTCAAAAAAAGCACTCGAATTTATTACACTGGCCATCAAAAAAGATGGCCAAGCTATTAAAACAGCTGTTACAGCAGAAAACGGCACATTTAAATTTGATAAAATAGTTGCCGGCAAATACAGTTTAACAGCCATTGCTGTTGGCTACAATGCAAAAATTCTATCATTCGAAATTAGTGCCGACAAACCAGACTTTAACGCCGGGCAGATCACTTTGGCCTCGCAGGTAAATAATTTGAATGAGGTTTCTGTAAGTGTAACCCGCCCGGTAATTAAGCAGGAAATCGATAGAATCAGTTATGATATTCAGGCCGACCCCGAAAGCAAAGTTTTGACTGCCCTGGATATGATGCGCAAGGTGCCATTGCTTTCTTTGGATGCTGATGATAACATCAAACTGAAAGGAAGTGGAAATTATAAAATTCTGATCAACGGAAAACCATCGAGTATGGTCGCGAGAAGTCCTAAAGACGTTTTGCGAGCCATGCCTGCCTCATCCATTCAGAAAATTGAAGTCATCACCACGCCTCCGGCAAAATACGACAGCGAGGGTTTATCCGGCATCATCAACATCATCACCAATAAAAAGATTGATAACGGCTATAACGGCAGTTTAAACTTAAGGCATCAGTTTCCGGCTGGCGGCCCAGGCATTGGCGGATTTTTTACCGTAAAACAAGGAAAATTTGGCGTAACCGCCTACGGCGGAACTGGATTTTACAGTACCCCAACCACTCAAAATATCAATTCACGAACGACTTCAGGTGCTACCCCCTCTGAACTGTTAAACATCGGAAACCGAAAATTCAACAATAATTACCGCTACGGCGGGGCAGAGTTGAGCTTTGAAATAGATACCTTAAACTTAATTACTGCCGAAATCAATCCTTATGGCGGTTATAACAAGTCGGCAAATAATCAATCTTTTAGTCTAACCGCTCCAGCGCAGGTTACCGCCTATGATTTAATTAGCAATAACCGTTTTGATTGGGGCGGCATGGATTTAAGTTTAAATTACCAACTCGGTTTTAAAAGTAACAAAGAGCGTCTGCTTACCTTTTCTTATAAATACAGTAACGGAACTAATCCGCAAAGAAACGAGCTGAATTTCATCAACCGTCAGAATTTTAACGATCCCAATTATATTCAGGAAAATGAAAGCCGCTCGAAGGAACAGACCATACAGCTCGATTATGTTCACCCGGTAAAAAAACTGACTATTGAAGCTGGTTTGAAAGGAATTCTCAGGGATAATAACAGTAATTTCGAATTCAAAAGTCAGGTTAGTAGTGGCGATTATCAGATTGATCCGGCCCGGACAAACATTTTTAACAATAACCAGGATGTCATCGGCGCCTATAACTCTTACGCTTATAACTTAACCAACTGGGGATTCAAAGCTGGTGTAAGGATAGAAGAAACATTTGTGAAGGCCGATTTCATCAGCAATGCCTCAAATGTAAAGACCGATTATTTCAACATCATCCCTTCGTTTTCAGTTAACCGCAAGTTTAAAAATCAAAGCAGTTTAAACTTTGGTTTCACGCAAAGAATTGAACGCCCGGGAATAGATAATTTGAATCCATTCGTCGATCGTTCGGTACCAAACTTCGAATACAGCGGAAACCCGGATCTGGAAGCCGTTTTGAGCAATAATTTTGATCTTACCTACAGCCGCTTCAAAAAAGGTTCTATCAACGCCGGTGTGGGCTATAATTTTGCCAACAATACCATTCAGAACATTTCAATTTACAATGATTCAGATAAAATTACCCGCAGCACCTTTGCGAACGTAGGGCGGAATAAAAACCTGACGGCCAATATCAACATCAATTATCCGCTTACCAAAAAATGGAATCTTACGGTAAGTGGTAACGCTGGTTACGCCTGGCTGGAAGGAACAATTAATGGCTTAGCGACCAAAAATGAAGGTTTATCTGGCAGTATCTACCTTAATACAGGCTACAAATTTGAAAAAGAATGGCGGGCAAATGCAAGTTTTAATTACAGCTCTGCCGATGTTTTATTGCAGGGCAGATCTGGGCAATATTATTACATGTCCTTCAGCGGAAGCAAGGAACTGGTGAAGGATAAGCTGACCATTTCGGGGGGTGTTAACAATCCGTTTATGAAATATCGCTACTATGAAACCTTAACAGAAGGGCCAAATTTTTCGCAGCGATACCGCGGACAAAATTATAACCGCTCTTTCAATGTAAGTTTAAACTGGAAGTTTGGTAAACTCAAAGACGCTATTAAAAAGAATCAGCGGAGCATCAGTAACGATGATGTGAAATCAGGGGGAAGCAAATCAGGGAGCTAGTATTCAATACCAAAGCCTGTTGCCATATCAAACAGGCTTTGGCTAAGCATTAACATTCGCCATTGCGTTCATCCATCTTTTTAAGGATGTAAGACAAGATCTTGGCAAAAACAACATAGGCAACGAAAACGAAGAAGCCCAGTTGTAAGGCCGAATTATTGGAAGTAACTGTTTTCAAGGTTTCATTCTCTATATTCAAACCAGAAAGCTGGCTTTTCAAAATGCCATTCAGGCCAATATAAGTCATCGCAATACCAACCACCATTACATCAGCCATATCCCATTTCCCCAAATCGAAGGCTAAAAACCGCAAAGCCTTTTTACTCCCTAAGAGGTGGGCACAGGCTACATGTAAACCTCTGGCTATAATCCTTAATAAAGGCAAAATCACTACAAAAAGCAATAACAGTATGCCCACCAATACCGAATCCAGTTTAGGCTGCTCGATCAAAGTACCTATAATGCCAAGAATACTTTTGCTCTGGAAAAATAACACCTGATTGGTGAAGGCAATCTTATCACCCAGCAAAGCAAATTCGAGAGTTTTGATTCGGGCATCCACTTCAATAATTGGCGAGATAATCCCTACGGTAAGCAATACCAGGGCAAACAATAACGACATGACGAATAATGGGGCATGCAACTGAACCTGTTTGCGTAAAAATAACCACATTAAAAATGCAATGGAAATGCAGCCCAGCATAATCGAGCCAAAGGTCATGGTCATTTTTTTAATGTAAGCCAATTTGGTCTCAATAATTTTATCAAATGCAGTAGCATTCGCGGCATGGTATTTCTTGTAGATGTTACGTTCTACAGTAGTAATGGTGGTATCGCTATGGTCGTAGGTTTGCGCCTCCAACTCATCTACCTTACTGGTTGCAATGCCTTTAATTTTCTTTAAACTCCCCGGACTTGTAATTTTCACTACAATGGTTTTGGCAAAAGAAGGTACCTGGGCATGCAGTTCATCCCGATCAACAAATGTGTTAAAAGCCAGCTTTTTAAGCTTGCCGCCAAGTCCTTTCTGTGGTTTGGTAATCTCGGCAACAGCTTGGTTAATAAGCCCATGAAGTTCTTTTTCTACCTGTTTCCGCATTTCCAATTTTTGCTCACCGGTGAGTTTGAAACCCTTCACCCTACGGTCGGCAACGGCAGAAATTTTATCGCCCCAGCGGTCTACAGAAAAAATACCAAAGGTGATGTTGTTAGATAAACTGTAATCTTCTTTAATGCTTTTTTGCTCAACAGCAAGCTGATAAAAACGAAAACCTGCATAAGCTGCGCCAAGCAACAGGATACTTAATACGGCTATGAGCACAAAGGGAGCTACCTTGCTCTTTTTGCGTGGAGTATCGGGAGTGGAAGAATTTGTCGCCGTCATAATTAAAACCGGTTAATGCGCATCGTGTGGAGTAATAAATTTAAGTATGGTGGATAAAATCAATCCATAAAGCACAAAACTGATGAATATGATATAACCCGGTTGCAAGGCCGTGTTGTTGGTAGTGAGGATGGTGAGCGAATCATTTTTAATATTCAGTGCCTGGAGCTGCCCTTCTAATAATCCGTTCAAACCGATGTAAGCCATCAAAATCGCAATGACAATAACATCAGCCATACTCCATTTGCCCGATTGGAAAGCGAAATATTTCACGATTCCATTCTCCGCCAGTTTTTTATTGCCCAGCAAATGAATGCCGGTTGAAGTAAGTTTAACGACCGGAAATAAAATACTAAAAGCGAGAATCAGCACCCCTACCAGGATAGAATCAATCCCTTCCTGACCAAGCAAAACCTTCACCACATCCATAATACTCTTACTTTGGAAAAACAGTACCTGATCTTCAAATACAATATGTTCGCCAAGCAAAACAAAATCTATAGAGCGAATACGGGCATCCACTTCAATCATAGAGGCGGTTAGGCCAACGGCAAGCAACATAAACGCAAAGAGGAGCGACATTACAAAAAGGGTAACGTGTAAATCGCGGCGCTTCCTTAAACCCCACCAAAAAGCCAAAACCACGGCTACACAAGCCAGCATTCCATAAGAATATTGATAGGTTTGCGTCCGTATTTTAGATAGCGAAGCCCTTAGTTTGCTGTTGAGCTCATCGGTGTTGTTTACTTTGTAACCTGCAAACAACTTTTTTAGTTCGGCTTGTTTGGCTACAAAAACACTGTCTTTCATTTCTTCGGTGGCCAGCTCATTAAATTCGCCAATGGCCATTTTACTCAACTCTTTTTTATTCTTAGGATCATCAACCTCGGCAATGATTTTTCTGGCGAAAGTAGGTACCTGTGCCCTTATGCTATCAGAATTGACAAAGTTCTTGATGGCAAATTTTTGAATTTTACCGCTGATGGTTTTTTTAGGTTTATTAACCAGCGCCTCCGCCTTATCTATCAAAGCAAGTATTACCTTTTCCACTTCCTGTTGCAAAACCCGTTTCTGCTTTTTGGTCATTTTCAGGTTTCGTACCTGATGATGCACAATTCTGGATACATTATCTTTCCATTTTTGAACAGAAAATAATCCGTAGGTGATGTTGTTGATATTGGAATATTCTTCCTTTATACGCTCCTGCTGATCAGAAAGCTGATGTAACCTAAAACCGAAGTAGCCCTCTACTCCAAGCAATACTGCCAGAGAAAGGATAAGCATCAGTTTAGGAAAGAAAGACTTTTTCTTCTCCATAGGGTTATGTTGTGTTTGCAAGATGATTGGTTTTGTATTGCCCCTACTCAAATTAACGTAATCGTTTTTAATTGAATGATCAGCTAAACTGGTTTACGATTTGGTTAGGTATCGGCAAATAAAACAGCGGTGTGATCAAAAGGTTTTGATCCTGAAAAATAATGAATGCGGGCACTCCAAAGCCTGGCGCAATTTTTTTGCACCTAAATTTCTAATCAATATCTTTGCCGCCACATTAAAATAGGATACGTTAAGGAATGAATACCGAAAAAGAAGATATGGTATCTAACTGGATACAGGAAAACGGAAACCCGGCAATTGAAAGATTAACCAGCATCAACCAGAACACGGCCAGAAAGGTAAGCGAGGTCTTAATAGAGAAAGGAATAGATGCAGAAACTTTTGCCCAACTGGTAGATACGCAGGTGGCAGAAGTAAGCAAATGGCTAGCTGGCCATCATAATTTCAGCGAAAAAATGCTTAGTGAAATTACCGCAAAGATCGAAGTCAACTAAATTTCGGCTAGTTAAATTCTTGCCTAAAAGCAAGTGGAGAAAGATTGGTTTTCTTTTTGAATAAGGTGCTAAACGATTGCGCATGCTCAAAACCTAAATCGTAAGCAATTTCACTCACCGATAAATTTGTGGTAGAAAGTTTCTCTTTGGCTTTCTCAATTAACTTTTCATGGATATGTTGTTGTGTATTTTGCCCGGTATGCACCCGCAACAAATCGCTTAAATAATTGGGCGAAAGGTTCATTTGTCCCGCCACATATTGTACCGTTAATAAACCATTGTTCTGGTTTTTCACAAAATAATCTTCCAGTAATCTTTCGAATTTGGATAGCAATTCATGGCTGTTATTTTTCCTGGTAATAAACTGCCGCTCGTAAAAGCGGTTTGAATAATTAAGAAGCAGCTCTATTTGTGAGAGAATAATTTCTTGAGTATGCTTATCAATATGCACACATTCTTTATTTATTTTGTTTAAAATCGCGATTAGGTTATCCTCTTCTTCTGCTGATAAATGAAGCGCCTCATTTACCGCGTAGGAAAAAAAGCCATATCGGTGAATAGTGTTTGCCAGGCTATGGCGAAGTAAAAAATCGGGATGGAAGATGAGCAAATAACCCGAACCGCATTCCATTTGATTCAAATCGAGATACTGAACCTGGTTTGGAGCAGTAAAACTGAGCACGCCTTTATCGTAATCATAATGCTGTTGCCCATACCTTATTTTACCGGTAGCACCTCTTTTCAAAGCCACGCAATAAAAACGATTGATAAAACCTTTCCAGATTTCATCCTCCAAAAAAATCGCCTGATCCAGATTAATGACGCTAACTAAAGGGTGTAATGGTTCCGGAAGCGATAATAACCGGTGAAATTGTGAAATCGAATTTATGGCATTCATGGATGTAATTTACAAATAAAAGGATAAAGAATTACGGCTGCATCACGATGCAGCCGTGAAATTAATCGAGCAAGCCCATACTAAATTCGTCGTAAGCTTTGCCGGTATCCGTACCAAGAGGCACTATACTTTCTAATGTAGCTACATCGGCAGGTGTTAATTCTATACTCGCCGCAGCCATATTTTGTTCCAAATACTTTCTTCTTTTAGTACCGGGAATAGGAACAATTCCTTTATTAATAATCCAGGCAATGGCTAATTGAGAAGCACTTACATTTTTGTCTTTAGCTAAGGCTTCAATGGCTTCTACCAATTCGATATTTTTATGGAAGTGAGCTTCCTGAAAGCGTGGAATTGCCCTTCTGAAATCGTTTTCCGGTAAATCGCTAATTTTTTTAATATCGCCCGATAAAAAGCCACGACCAAGTGGTGAATATGCCACGAAGCCTATTCCTAGTTCTTTTAATGTTTGAAGGATGCCCCGCTCTTCCACTGTTCGCTCAAATAAAGAATATTCACTTTGAACGGCAGTAACTGGATGCACAGCATGTGCTCTTTTTACCGTTTCGGAAGATACCTCTGACAAACCGATATAACCTATCTTGCCTTCTTTAACCAGTTCACTCATGGCACCAACAGTTTCTTCAATTGGCGTGTTTTTATCTAACCGATGCATATAATATAGATCGATATAATCAGTTTTTAGGTTTTTAAGAGATCGTTCTACCGCCATCTTCACATATTCCTTCTTGCCGTTAATAGCCCACGTTACTTTATTCTCTTCATTAATTTCCCAGCCAAATTTAGTGGCTATAATGTACTTATCCCGATTTGCTCCCATTGCTTTTGCAATAAGCTGTTCGTTCTTTAAGGGACCGTACAAATCTGCAGTATCTAGAAAATTGCCACCCATTTCAAGCGACTTGTGAATGGTAGCAATCGCTTCCGTTTCATCTGCCGCTCCGTACATATTGGCATCTTCAAAACCCGTCATCCCCATACAGCCCAAACCAATTTGAGGTACAACAAATCCTTGATTGCCTAATTTAATCTTTTTAATTTCCATTTTTTGATGTTTTTGAATAACCAAAATTAGGCTTACGTTCTGGTATCAATGTTTGCAAAACCCCGAAAAACGTATGCAAAACAAAGGAGATTTTCGATTCATCACCGACAACAAAACCAGAAAAAAAATAATATTATCAGAATCTATTTAAAAACGTAAAAGTATAGTTTTTATCTATTAAATATTTTACCACAATTCTAAACCAAAAAATAAGGGCAAAAAAAAACAGCTACCCATTTCCAGACAGCTGCTTACCTATAAATAATTAGCGCTTATTTTGCTAAAACCATTGCATTTTGTGCCGCGTTCATAATCGCTTCCGAAGCGTAAGAAGCAGATTGTTTGCTGGCAAATTTATCAATGTTAACGTTTTTGTTATTACTGGCAACCATTGTGCTTTGATCTGCTGTACCATTTAATTTTAGTACTGCGTCTTCTTTAACAACTGTGTATAAACTGCCGGCAGTTGCTTTGATTTTTACCGTGGCGCTTTGATTTAAAAATAACTGGAGGTTTTTAACTTCAAGGTTATTGGTGCTTAGCACTACCGATTGTCCGTAGGCTTCGATTCTTTCCAAATCTTTAACGGTAATGTTTAACGTAACCTGACTGTTTTCTAAAGAGTTGATGAAAAGTGTTCTGCCATCACTCGTTACCGACGTTTTAGTTGCATCGTAACCATCGCCGCCTAAAATGCTTGTGGCGCTTCCCTGTGTTAAGTTAATTTTCACATTTCCACTTACCCAAATTCTTTTGAATGTAGGAACTGCGTTTACTTTTGTTTCTTTTTTGATAGGCGCTATAGCGAAGCTGCTCATTGCTGATGAAGTGAATACTACTGCTGTTAATGCTACTGCGAATAATGTTTTTGTTAAATTTTTCATGACTTTATATTTTAAGTTTCTTAATGTTTTCTGATAATAAGACGCCATCACCCCGAAAACGTTGCAGGGAAAAGTGGTGTATTATACCAGCTTAAGTAACTATCAGACCAACACCTGTAATTTGTCGACGAAAAAGTGTTCGTATATCAATAAAACTTCCAATGAGTGAGATCATCCCTCGCAACTCATCATCTCTACCGCAGCGAGACCTCTCAAAACCAAATCGCCTCTCCACCAAATCCGTCATCACCTCCAATCAATCGCCCCTTCCAACCCTTCCATCCTTCTCGCGTAGGCGGGGGATGTTAAAGCAAATGAAATTTCCAATTCCTACTTGCAAACCCCTCTTCACAGTAATAAACGCAACAACTTCCTTCAAAAAAATAAGAATCATATATTTTTCACTATTTTCGATTGTTTACCCAACCAAAAAATACGATTCTCCCATACATGACGAAGTATTTCACTTTCAGCTTATCTATTGCCTTTATCTCCTGGATTGTTGGCATGATCATTACCGCACTGCTTTCCAAAACGAATTTTTATCAGCAACGACTCTCCGGCCTCAACTTCCTTAGCAACGAGAAGCTCAATACGGTACTTGGAATCCAACCTTTTAAATGGATTATCATTCATAGCTTTTTTAAATATTTTAATCCAAAGCTATCCTTTGCTAAAAAAATAAAGGTGAGCGAACTAGGGGCGTACAGGGCGGAGATGATGAAAGCAGAACTTAATCACCTATTTGCTTTCTTATTTATGGTGCCTTTCATCTTATTCAGAATGTATCAGGGGCTATATTGGTTCGCAGTGGTGATGCTGCTCGTCAACCTGATAATGAACCTATACCCAACATTATTACAACAACAAAACAAAAGGCGAATCGACCGTTATCTCCAGGTATTGAAACATCGATCTGCTTTACCTGTTTCTTAAAAGTCTGTACCTAAAACAAAACTCAGCTTCAGGTTGGAACACTAATGATACGACTGTGAGTATGCTCACTTCTCACTCACAATAAAGTTAACGTCATTTATATTGATTTTTATGAAAGAAATTAACCCTCCGCTCGACTGGGGATCTTAAAGTGTCAAATAATGTATTAAAACCTTGAATTTCTCTTTCCCCTCATCGGCGGCGGTCTCCTTCTTTGTTCTTTATAACAAAGAAGCAAGCAATCAAGGCTTGCACCTGATGTCAGCTATACTGGTTGAAATTTTATTGGGGCAAGGCAAATATTCCGAAGTAGGTTCGGAACAAAACGCGTTGCCATGTGCTTGGTAATTTAACGCAAGAGCACAAGTTTCAACGGTCTATCCTTCCATCATCTGCTATGCCGGAGAACAAGTTGGCTATAGCGATAAGCAGACATCAGACATACCAATCCGTCATCGCGACCGTAGTGGAGAAATCTCGAAAACAAATCCTTCCTCCAAGAAATTCGTCCTCTCACCATTGATGTTTTGAATTTTCCGTAATCGGTGAACTTACAATTGGTTGTTTAATAAATCCCTATGTTCCTCGCCCCAACCTTCCAGGGCTTTGATCACCGGTTTTAGCGCATAACCTATTGGAGTGAGTTCATACTCTACACGGGGCGGAACCTCGGCATAAATTGTTCTGCTGATGATCTTATGCTCCTCCAGCTTTCGAAGTTGTAAGGTTAACATCCGTTCTGTAATGTTAGGTAATTTTTTCCGGAGTTCGCCGAACCTCATTTTTCCACTCAATAACCAGGAGCAAATCACTAAAGTCCACTGGCCGCCGATTATATTCGAGGCGTAGGCTTCGGGACATTCGTCCGCCAGGGCAGTTTTATTGGCAAAGTTAGTTGATGTTTCTTTGATCTCACTCATTACTTACATTTTATATAGTACCTAACAATTGGCAGGCAATATACAAAACACTTGGTTAGGCAATAACTTTGTAGCATCATAAAAAATAAAAGAAATGAAAACATTAATCATCGTCACTCATCCCAATATCGCAGAATCCGTCATCAACAAAAGATGGATTGAGGAACTGTCTAAATTCCCTGAACGTTATACCATCCATCAGTTGCATCAGGCTTATCCAGATGGAAAAGTAGATGTTTTAGCAGAGCAGCGCCTGATTGAACAGTATGATCAGATTGTATTTCAGTTCCCCTATTATTGGTTTAATAGCCCTGCGTTGTTAAAGAAATGGCTCGATGAGGTGCTTACGCATGGCTGGGCCTACGGCAGCAAAAGTGGATACCGAATGAAAGGAAAAAAGATAGCATTGGCAATATCATTAGGCGTGGAAGAAAGTGAGTTAAGTTCTTCTGGCATCTATAAATATCCACTAAGCGAACTGATCAGGCCCTTTGAACTCAGTTTTGAATATGTAAAAGCTAACTATCAGCCACCTTTTGCTTTTTATGGAATGGAACATCAGGTTGATGAAAGCCATATCGCTAAAGGCGTAGCGTTGTACCTGGAATACCTAAAGTATTTATAACTTATAAATTGATCGAACCCGCTAATTGCGCAGATCGACATATATAAAGGTAAATCGAGGATCACAAGCGAATATAACGGCTGAGGAGTTAGACCCACTTAAACGCAAAGAACTCACCAATAATGATTGATGAGTTCTTTTAATTAGCAGATCCACAAGGCGGATCTCTTTGCTACCCGCAAATATTTTTACTGATCAGCATTTGAACCGTGGTGCGCTGCAATGGATTGGCCTAAACTGCTTACCAGGTTTTCATCCAGGTGGTCCATCGTACGCCATTTTGTACCTTCGTGACCTGGCTCTGCATAGATTACGCCGATTTTGTTTTCGCCTTGAAAAATGCGGTAGGTACCGTTCTCCTGTGGCGAGATGGTATAAATTCCTTGTCCAGCAGTGACCGTGAAATCTGCATGTTCTGCTGCTCCGCCCGGTTTGATATCCTCGTGCACAGCTTTATTTTCCTCCGCATGTTCGATCAACTGATGAATGGTGTGTCGTTCTTCTTTACGGTTTTCGATAGCCGTATTAGAAATCACACCAGATGGTGAAGTTTCCTGCCTTCTTGAAATCACGTTTCCACGATCGAAATGATGGTGCGCATAAAAATCTGAATGGTCAATCTCGTGAATTTCTTCTTCTATGCGCAACGCCGCCGGACTTCCAATTGCTGATCTGATTTGCATTTCCGTATCTCTGGTCACCTCACCTATAATGTAGCGTGGCATTGCATTGTACTGATCTTCATGCAAAACCGGGATCACTACCTCCTTTTTATCTTCCCCTAGGTTTGCGAAACCAATAGGTATCAGAATAGCTTTATCTTCCGTTGCAGTGTGTTTATCATTGAGATCAACAATGATATAACGAACCGCATTTTGATCTGGATCAAAAAGCAAGTCCCGCACTTTTCCAACAGATGTTTGGCTTTCATCAACCACAGGCCAACCCGTAATATCTGCCTGTCCCTCGGTAATTACGTAATCCTCGTGGGATAATTCTCTAAGGTTTAAATAGTTTATATTTCCTGAATTCATGTCTAATAGTTAAAGGGATAAACAGTCATATCCATCTTTTAAACATCACCTCAGGTAAATGGTTTTGTTTATTCAACCGATTTATCACCCCAAAGCAAAGCGAGGGTATGCATCATTTCGCCAATCTTCTCAGCGACTCCCTCTACAAATCCGAAATTGCCAGCTTGCCTGGGGATCTTAAAGCAAGTGAGGCCAACATGAATTTTAATTAATTTTATAGGAGCTATATAGAACATATAAGGTTTTTGGTTTGACCAATCCAGTAGTCTAAACACATTCATTATTGATAGTTACCGAAGCAGTTATGATATTCATCATTACATTCAGGATAGTTAAAATGACTTTTATCATTTTTTAAAGTAAGCCAGGTCTGAACAGGTATAGTGCTACTTTAATAGGTTTGCGGGATCAATAAACAACTTATGTCACACACCTTTCACATCCCTGTTTTAGGCTTAGGCTATTCTATAGACACCCCTTTAAAAGTAGCCCGTTATGGGATTTCGTCCACATTATCAATCGTTGATGATGAATTAATTGAACGGATGAGGGCATACCACCTGAGCGAAAATGGACAGCATTATTCCCCTATACCTAAAACAGAAGCTGATTATCGATCAAAACGGATTACTGCATATCTGAATTTTATAGATCAAAATATCAATAGTCAATTTGAGCAGTTAAAACAGTCCAGGTTTATTCCTGGAAGTGAAATTTGTAAATACTTCGAGCTTCTTCCGGAATCATCTCCGTTAAAACATGGCTATGAATTAATGATGGAGTATCCTGAAGGAGAAAGCAAACGTATTTTTCAGGATGTGTTGAGGAAAGCGATGAAAATAGGTGCTGCTGATGTTAATATTATGGCAAAGGTGGATAAAATGAATTTTGTTAATGCCACTTACACGGGTGATGAAAATACCGATGCGCTGGCTGCCTTTAGAGGTTTTGCAAACAGCACTTTAAATGCGGCCGTTATTCTCTCGGCAGGAATGAACCCCAGGTTATATAGCTATATTGAACATTTTTCTGATTTCTTGCCAGATGACGATGCACACTTTAAAAAGAAGATTATTTTGAAGGTAAGCGATTTTAGATCTGCAGCTATACAAGCCAAATTTCTGGCAAAAAAAGGCGTTTGGGTTTCTGAATTTAGAATAGAATCTGGATTGAATTGTGGTGGCCATGCTTTTGCTACGGAAGGATATTTGTTAGGTCCGATTTTAGAGGAGTTTAAAATTAAAAGGACACAGTTGGTAGATGAATTATTTACCGCTTATCAAAGTGTGTTATCGCTGAAGGGAATCAAGCTTCATCAAAAACCCGATCAAAGCGTTAGCGTTCAAGGTGGAATTGGTACAGCAGAAGAGCAAAATTTTCTTTTAAACCATTATCAGTTAAGCACCACCGGCTGGGGAAGTCCTTTTCTGCTTGTGCCGGAAGTTACCAATGTAGATCAACGGACTTTAGATTATTTAGCAGCGGCCAAGGAAGAAGATTTTTACCTTAGTAATTCTTCGCCACTTGGGGTACGGTTTAACAATTTCAAAAATTCAACTTCCGATGTGCAAAGAAGGGAGCGGATAGACAAAGGTAGGCCTGGGAGCGCTTGTACTAAAAAATACCTATGCAATAATACCGAATTTACCATAGAACCGATTTGTACAGCTTCCAGGGAATATCAGCACTTAAAAATTAAACAGCTCCAATCTGCTGAATTATCAATAGCGGAATATGAGTCAGAATTAACTAAGGTAACAGAAAAAGTTTGTCTCTGTGAAGGTTTGTGCGCTTCAGCGTACCTTAAATGTGACATTATTAAACCTAAAGAAAGTAAGGCAGTTTCCATCTGCCCGGGCCCGAATTTGGCTTATTTTAACAATTCTTATACACTAGGTGACATGGTAGGCCACATTTATGGAAAAACAAACCTGCTGGCCAATACCAATCGGCCACATGTTTTTATTAATGAGTTGAATTTGTACATCGATTACTTGCAGGCAGAAATAAAAGACCAGCTTTTACACTTTAACGATAAAAAAAGAAAGCAACTCGCCAATTTTAAAAAACAGTTAAATGAAGGCATTACCTATTATAAAAATCTTTTTGCTCAGGCACCTGATTTAAAATTACCCAACCTTTCAGCATGTTTTAACTTATTGGAAATATCCCAACTCAAACTTAATCAACTGAGCATAATCTAATACATGCGCTGCTAAATTTTTATATTTACCTCCAATATACAGGCAGACTCAACTCCATGGACAGATCAAAATTTTTAGATGCAATAATTGAAAACGCCATCGATGGAATCATCACGATAGATGATCGCGGAATCATTGAACACCTTAATCCGGCGGCACTAGCACTTTTTGGTTTTTCGAGAGCAGAATTGGTGGGTAAAAATGTTTCAGTTTTAATGCCTCAGCCAGATAAAGCCAGGCATGATGGATATATTCAAAATTATCATGATACAGGTAAAAAACATATTATCGGTATTGGCAGAGAAGTACATGGCCAGCGTAAAGATGGTTCGGTTTTTCCATTTCGTTTAGGTGTTAGTGAGGTGAAATTTAGCGACAGGAAAATTTACACAGGCTTTATTCATGATTTAAGTAAGGAAAAAGCCAATGAAGAACAGATTAAAACGTACACTGAAAAGTTAGAAGTTAAGATTAAAGAACGTACACAAGACCTGGTTAAACTGGTGTCAGAACTGGAGATGGCCAAAGAAAACATGAGGGCTTTATTTCAAAAAGAAAAAGAACTCAATCAGCTGAAAACCAGATTTGTTTCAATGGCTTCGCATGAATTCAGAACGCCATTAAGTGCCATTCAGCTGTCAGCTTCGCTCATTGATAAGTATACTGAAAAACAAGATACCGCAAATGTTGAAAAGCATACCTCGAAAATTAAAAATTCCATTAATAACTTAACCACCATCTTAAATGACTTTCTATCGCTCGAAAGATTAGAGGCAGGTAAGGTTGAAGCGAATCCCAACTGGTTTAATATCATCAGCTTTGCTGAAGAAATTACGGAAGAAATGCAAATGATGACCAAGCAAAACCAGCACATTATTTATGAGCATACGGGAATTACGGCCAGTGTTTTTCTTGATCCTAATTTGCTGAGGAATTGTGTCATTAATTTAATTTCTAATGCCGTAAAATACTCTGGTGCAGATACATTAATTCAATTTAATACCCGTTTAGTGGATGGCAAATTAATACTCGAAGTTAAAGATAACGGAATTGGTATTCCAGAGACCGATCAAAAGAGTTTGTTTGAACCTTTTTTTAGAGCACACAATACCGGCGATATCCCAGGTACAGGCCTGGGCCTTAATATTGTTAATCGTTACGTTGGTTTAATGGGCGGCACCGTGAATTGCATTAGCGAGCAAAACATTGGCACTACCTTTACTTTAAGCTTTAACCAAACTGTTTAAAATATTTTAATAGCAAAATGAATAAAAAAGTACTGATCATAGAAGATAACGACGATATCCGCGAAGGAACAGCAGAAGTATTGGGGTTAGCAGGTTATCAGCCAATTACGGCAAAACATGGAAAAGTGGGTGTAGAAATGGCTTTACAGCATCATCCTGATATTATTTTATGTGATATTATGATGCCGGAACTAGATGGTTACGGGGTACTTTATCTTTTAAGCAAAAATCTAAAAACAGCTAATATTCCTTTCATCTTTATCACTGCGAAATCTGAAAGGGCAGATATGAGAAAGGGTATGGAAATGGGCGCAGATGATTATTTAACTAAACCGTTTGATGATGTTGAACTGTTTAAAGCGATTGAAAGTCGATTTAAAAAGAAGCAACAATCGGGTACTTTTACTGGCGAGGCCGGAGATAATCAAGCCATTTTGGAGGAACTAATAAAAAAGGGGAAATCAAAATTAGTGGCCAATAAACAAGTGATTTATGTAGAGGATGATGAACCCAGCCACCTATATTACGTTGTAAAAGGACAGATCAAAACTTATAAAAGGTTTAAAGATGGAAGAGAACTATCTTCAGCACTTTATAACGATGGCGATTTCTTTGGCTATGAAGCCCTTTGCAATGGCGAATTTTACGCCGATAATGCCGCGACATTAATTGATTCTGAAATCGTTCAAATCCCGAAGTTAGATTTTATGGAATATTTACTCCATCATCAGGCGGTATCGAAAATATTTATCGCTTTGTTATCTGGAAGTGTGCAGGATAAAGGCAAACAGATGCTTCAACTGGCTTATTCATCAGTTAGAAAACGAGTTGCTGATGCGCTGCTCCAGGTGGCGGATAAGTTTGCACAACCCATCAATGACGGTTGTACCATCAAAATATCAAGAGATGACTTAGCTGCTTTAGTGGGCACCGCCAGTGAAACGGTGAGCAGAATGCTGGCTGATTTTAAAGATGAAAAATTGATTGATAAAACTGGTAATGCCATCAATATTTTATCAATGGAAAAACTTCGAAATATCAAACACTAATATTTCCTGCTGAAGGAGAAATATAATCAAAATCATTTTTTATCCTAAGCATCCTCACGCCCGGGTAACACGCTCCGCTATAGTTTTGTACACATAAAAATGAGGTATGAAAGCTATAGCATATAATATAAAACCCGACGAAAAAGAATGGTTGGTACTCGCCAACTACAAAAAGCACGATATCACGATTATTGCCAACAGTTTAACGGCAGACACACTTGCTTTTGCCAATGGAAAGGAAGCATTACTGGTATTTAACAATGATGCCTTAACTTCAGAAATGATAGCTGAGCTAAAATCGCTTGGGTTAAAATACATTGCCACTTCTTCTTTTGAAACTGATCATGTGGATTTACAGGCTGCGGGTATTGCCGGAATGAAAATAGCGAACGTTCCATGGAGTGAAAAAGCTCAAACACCTCGTATGAGGATGGAGCAGGTAATTAAAAACCTCGATCAATGGGCCGCCGGTAAATGCGTAGGTAAGGCTTGTTGTTGTCAAAATAATTGTGGTGTAGCTAAAGCATTGAAATAATGGAAGCTGCACTCATTCAAAAGTACAACGTTGCCGCTCCGCGGTATACCAGTTATCCAACTGTACCTTATTGGGATCACGAAAGCTTTTCAGCAGCAAAATGGGTTGAGGTAATCCCAACAACTTATAACGCCTTTGCAGATGAAGGCATAAGCCTTTATATTCATTTGCCCTATTGTGAGAGTTTATGCACTTACTGTGGCTGCAATACCAGAATTACCAAAAATCATGGGGTTGAACAACCATATATAACGGCCTTACTCAAAGAGTGGGCAATGTATTGCGATATTTTGGGTTCAAGACCTAAAATTAAAGAACTCCACTTAGGCGGCGGTACACCCACTTTTTTCGGTGCTGAAAATCTTGGATCGCTAATTTCACACATTTTGGAAAATGCAGATTTAGCCCCACATGCTCAGCTTTCCTTCGAGGCACATCCGGCAAATACAACTAGGGAACATTTAACCATACTCTATGCGTTAGGTTTTAGAAGATTAAGTTTGGGTATCCAGGATTTTGATCCGAAAGTGCAGTTCCTGATTAATCGTTTTCAAACGCCACAGCAGGTAGAAAAAGTAACAAATGAAGCTCGGCTTATCGGTTACAACTCCATCAATTTCGATCTGATTTATGGTTTGCCAGCTCAAAATTTGCAGGGCTTGAAGGATACTATTAACGATGTTATTCGCCTTCATCCAGATCGCATTGCCTTTTATAGTTATGCCCACGTGCCTTGGTTAAAGCCCGGTCAACGCCATTTTACCGAAAAAGATTTGCCTGTTGGCGATAAAAAATTTGCATTGTATGAAAAAGGCAGGGAAATGCTTATAGATGCCGGGTATCAGGATGTGGGAATGGATCATTTTGCTTTAAAAAGTGATTCCCTGTACCAGGCAGGTCAGGCAAAATTGCTTCACAGAAATTTTATGGGCTATACCGATCAGCATACCCATTTGCTGATCGGCCTGGGCGTGTCATCTATTAGCGATGGCTGGACCGGCTTTGCTCAAAATCCTAAAACGGTGGAGGCTTACCTGAAGAAAATTGGAGCAGGCATGCTTCCTGTTGAAAAAGGCCATATCCTTACTAACGAAGATTTAGAAAACAGACAGCATATTTTGGATATGATGTGCCGGGAAACAACGGTTTTCGAAAATGGAATACCTGCACCTGTAAAAGAGAGGTTGTTGCCATTGCTAAAAGACGGATTGGTTTTTTTTGATGATACAACCATCGCCTTAACGCTCCTGGGAAAATCATATATCAGAAATGTTTGCATGGCTTTCGATGAAAGGTTATGGGCAAAACAAGCTGAAAAGCACCTTTTTAGTTCATCGATTTAATAAGAGCCAGAATGGAAGATGAAAAGAACATTACAATAGAAACCTTGTGTTATCACTGTGGAGAAGATCTGCCAAAGCTTAATCATACTTTTGACAATAAGAAATTTTGTTGCAGTGGTTGTCTCGGGGTGTATAAGATTTTGTCAGCAAATAATCTTTGTAACTACTATCACTACAACAATAGCCCTGGGCAGCAATTTAAGGGCGAAAGCCATCTTGACTATCTCGATGAACCCAATATTATCACCCAACTTTTAGATTATAAACATCAAAGCTCCAGTATTATCACATTTTACATACCTGCCATTCACTGTAGTTCCTGCATTTGGCTATTGGAACATCTTTACAAGATCAATCCAGCAGTTTTCAGTTCGAGAATCGATTTTTTGAAAAAACAGGTTACCATCAGCTATAATCACGAGGAAATTTCTTTAAGGCAACTGGTAGAAATGTTAAATCAAATTGGCTACGAACCACTAATCAGCTTACAGGATGTAGTGAAAGCACACAGCAGTTCGGTGGATAAGACATTAGTTTTGAAGATTGCAACCGCTGGATTTCTAATGGGCAACGTCATGCTCTTCAGCTTCCCGGAGTATTTCGGACTTTCAGGTTTAGAAAAAAAGTTTCAATACTTATTCGGCTGGCTCAATCTTGCGTTTTCTATTCCTGCTGCTTTTTTTTGCGGCCGGGATTACTTCGTTTCCGCCATAACCAGTTTAAAACATAAACATGTTAACCTCGATACGCCCTTAGCTTTAATTATAGCGGTATTGTTTTTTCGAACTGCATTTGAAATCGTATTAAATACTGGCCCGGGCTTCGCAGATACGTTAACAGGCTTGGTATTTTTACTTTTGATGGGTAAGTGGTTGAAACAACGCACTTATCATCATATTTCGTTCGATCGTGATTACCGTTCTTACTTTCCGATTGCGGTTACTACACTGGAAAATGGAAAGGAGAAACCTGTGTCTATTAATGAGATTCAACTTGGTGATCGTTTATGGATCAGAAATGGAGAACTCGTTCCAGCTGATGCCATTTTAATGAAAGGCGATGCCTGGATGGACATGAGTTTTGTAACTGGTGAATCAGAACCTGTACATAAAGTTTTAGGGGAGATTATTTATGCAGGTGGTCGCCAAACCACTGAAGCCATTGAACTGGAAGTAATTAAACCAGTATCACAGAGTTATCTGACAGGTTTATGGAATAACGAAAACTATAAAAATGCAGTTGAAAAGGAAACTTTTAATGATAGTGTCGCGAAGTTTTTCAGCTTAGGTGTTTTTATCATTGCTTTTGCCGCAACAGGGTATTGGCTTTTTCAGGATGAAAGCAGCAAAGCCTGGTCGGCATTTACGGCGGTAATTATCGTAGCTTGTCCTTGTGTTTTAGCGCTGAGTACTCCATTTACCTTATCAGCTATTTTATCCGTTTTTGATAAAAAAGGCTTTTATGTCAAAAACACAGATGCGGTGGAAGAATTGGCAAAATGTGATACCATTGTTTTTGATAAAACCGGAACGTTAACGAGCACAGAAAATGCTGCCATTTCTTTTGGCGGACATCTCGAGAATGATGAAAAAGTACTCGTCGCTTCGCTGTTAAGAAACTCCAGCCACCCTTTAAGCCGGCAAATTCTTAAAACATTGAATGTAGATCATTTTCATCCCCTTAAAGATTACCGTGAAGTATTGGGTAAAGGTTTAGCTGCGAAAATTGACCGACGCAGTATTTATGCAGGGCACCTATCTATGTTGCCCATTACTGTCGAAAATATTAGCAAATCTGGCGTACACATTTTAATCGACCATGTTTATAAAGGATATTTTGATGTGGAACAGCAATGGCGGCCAGGGTTGAAACAGTTGATGTTGGACTTATCAAAATATCAAATCCACCTTTTATCTGGTGATACTGATAAAGATTTATGGAGGTTAAAAACCATTTTCTCAACAGCAACAAAAATGAAGTTCCGCCAAAGCCCCCACGAGAAGCTGAACAACATTTTAGCATTGCAGCAAAGCGGAAAAAAAGTAATGATGCTTGGTGATGGATTAAATGACGCCGGAGGATTGAAACAGAGCAATTTTGGTATCGCAATAACCGATAACATCAACAACTTCACACCGGGCTGCGATGCAATTTTAAAGGGAAGTTCGATTAACTACCTTCCTCATTTTGCACAACTTAGTAAAGATGGACTGAAAATCATAAAAGCAAGCTTCGCAATTGCTACAGCATACAACTGCGTGGGTATTTTCTATGCTGTTCAAGGCACACTTTATCCATTAGTGGCTGCAGTTTTAATGCCCATCAGCACGGTAACAATTATTTGCTTCACCACTTTCGCAACGCGGATTTATGCTCGTAAAAATAAACTGATATGAACATTCTATACTTTTTGGTAGGCTCCAGTGTTTTAATGGCCCTGATCTTTCTTGGTGCTTTTTTCTGGGCTTACAAAACAGGGCAGAATGATGATGTGCATACGCCCGGAATCCGAATCCTTTTTGATGATGAACCTGAAAATCAAAAAAGTGAAGAAGATCACTTTTTGAGCTAAGCACTATCATCATTCTACATTAGCATGCGAGATACCTTTGGTGTATTAAACAAACAAAACTCTTCCTTTTTATGCAGTTAGAAAAATTTACTTACGATAATAAGATTGTCAGAAACTTTGGAATCGCCACCCTGGTTTGGGGGATCGTTGGGATGACCGTTGGTTTACTGGTGGCCATGCAGCTATTTAAACCTGCCATGAACATGGGCAATCAGTATACCACGTTCGGGAGAATCAGGCCATTACACACCAATGCGGTTATTTTTGCTTTTGTGGGTAATGCGATTTTTATGGGTGTTTATTACTCACTACAACGCTTGTTAAAAGCAAGAATGTTTAGCGATGTATTGAGTAAAATTCATTTCTGGGGCTGGCAATTAATTATTGTGGCAGCAGCTATTACCTTACCACTTGGCTTTACCACCTCACACGAATATGCGGAGCTAGAGTGGCCGATTGATATTGCCATTACCGTAATCTGGGTAGTATTTGGGATCAACATGTTTGGGACCATCATTAAAAGACGAGAAAGACATTTATATGTGGCCATTTGGTTTTACATCGCTACGTTCGTAACCATTGCCGTGCTACATTTAGTAAACTCTTTCGAATTGCCCATCTCATTTCTAAAAAGTTATTATGTGTATGCTGGCGTACAAGATGCACTTGTGCAGTGGTGGTACGGACATAATGCGGTGGCATTTTTCTTAACTACGCCTTATCTGGGAATGATGTATTATTATTTGCCGAAAATGGCCAATAGGCCAGTATACTCTTATAAATTAAGTATTCTTCACTTTTGGTCACTCATTTTCATTTATATCTGGGCTGGCCCGCACCATTTGCTTTATACTTCTTTACCAGGATGGGCGCAATCATTAGGTGTAGCCTTTTCTATTATGCTGATTGCACCAAGTTGGGGAGGCATGATTAATGGCTTACTGACACTTCGCGGTGCCTGGGATAAAGTACGTGAAGATGTAACACTTAAATTTATGGTGGTTGCGCTGACGGCTTACGGTATGGCAACCTTCGAAGGACCATTATTGTCATTAAAGCAAATTAATGGCATTGCACATTTTACCGACTGGATTGTTGCTCACGTACACGTAGGGGCATTGGGTTGGAATGGTTTCTTAACCTTCGGCGTTTTGTACTGGCTGATTCCCCGAATTTATAAGACGGAATTATATTCTAAAAAACTTGCCGGCTTCCACTTTTGGATCGGCACATTAGGCATTCTTTTCTATGCCATTCCAATGTACTGGGCAGGTTTCACCCAAGGATTAATGTGGAAGGAATTCACGCCTGAAGGTTTGTTGAAATATCCAAATTTTCTTGCTACTACCTTGCAAATTATTCCAATGCATGTGTTAAGGTCAGTTGGCGGAGCTTTTTACTTGATTGGTGTAATCGCCATGACATACAATTTAGCAAAAACGATGCTTGCTGGTAAGTTAGTGGCTAACGAAGCAGCCGAAGCTATGCCTTTGCCGAAAGAAATTGTTGATCATTCTGCTGCTGATAAGGCCTGGCATAGGGTATTGGAGCGTAAACCGATGAAGTTTATGGTTTTTTCTCTCCTTATCATTTTAATTGGTGGAATGGTAGAGATGATGCCAACTTTTACCATAAAATCGAACGTTCCAACCATTGCCAGTGTGAAACCATATTCTGCTTTGGAATTACAAGGAAGAGATTTATACATCAGAGAAGGCTGCGTGAACTGCCATACGCAAACGGTTCGCCCATTTCGTTCAGAAACCGAACGTTATGGCGAATATAGTAAAGCGGGAGAGTATGTTTACGACCATCCATTTTTATGGGGAAGTAAACGCACCGGACCAGATTTGCATCGGCTGGGCGGTAAATATTCTCATGCCTGGCATTACAATCACTTAGTTGATCCGACTTCCATGTCGCCAGGAAGCATTATGCCCCCCTACCCTTGGTTAACTGAGCAACGGCTTGATGTTTCTACAACACCTGCTAAAATAAGGGCAATGCAAACTTTAGGCGTTCCCTATCCCGATGGTTATGATCAAAGGGCAAATGATGATTTGAAAATTCAGGCTGAAAAAATTGCTACGGATTTGAAACAGAATAACATCAAAGTAAATAGTGATAAAGAAATTGTAGCCATTATTGCTTATCTGCAGCGCCTGGGTACTGATATCAAGGCAAATAAAGAAGTAATCCCATCTAATCAATAATACTATGTTTAATCAAATTAAAAACTTAGATGGGGGAGAAATTTACCTCATCAGCTCCTTGCTCATGTTTATGGTATTCTTTTTAATTGTAGGCATTTACCTCATTAAATTAAATAAAAAGCATATCGAGATCATGAGTGAAATGCCTTTTCAAGATAATCAACCAAAAGAATATGAAGAAGATTAATCTCGCTATAATATTTTCAGCTTTATCGTTAAGCGTTTTTGCAGCTGATGAAAAAGCGGTTACTGTAATGCCATCAAGCCCTGGCTTAGGATTGAGTCAAACCAGTTTGTTAATTATCATGTTGCTGATCTTTGCATTCATACTGCTTTTTGTATCGATTACTTTGTTAAATGCTTTCAAGGTGATGTATCGGGAGCAGTTGAATCCAACCCCTTATTCACCGCCAGTGGAATCGCCCATTCTGGATTACGATTCGTGGTTGAAGCAAAAGAAAAATAAACCATCGGTTTGGGAAAAACTTTTGAGTTTAAAACCTATTGACCAAGAAAAAGACCTGGAAATAGATCATGCTTATGATGGGATCAAGGAGCTTAATAATCCTGTTCCAGCCTGGTTTAACGTTTTGTTTTTTGGCACCATGATTTTTGCCATTTGCTATCTGTTCTATTATCATATTGGTGGTTACGGCGATTTACAAGACCAGGAATATGCAAATGAAATGGTAAAAGCACAGGAAGAAAAAGCCGCTTTTTTAGAAAAATCATCAAATACAATAGATGAAAACTCGGTAAAATTCGATAACACTCAAACCGTCCTAGAAGAGGGAAAAGGCATTTTCAATACGAATTGCGTGGTCTGCCATGGAGATAAAGCACAGGGAGTTATCGGGCCAAACTTAACGGATGAATTTTGGCTTCATGGCGGGGGAATTAACAACATTTTTAAAACGATAAAATATGGTGTTCCAGATAAAGGAATGATTAGCTGGGAAAAAACACTTAGTCCGAAGCAGATCAGTGCTGTTTCCAATTATATTATGTCTTTAAAAGATACCAGGCCTGCAGGAGCGAAGGCCCCGCAAGGTGATAAATACGAGGAAAAAAATCCTCGGGATAACTCAATGAAAAGTGTTGGAGATAGTTTGAGCGTTACAGATGCAACGAAAAAGTAAAGCAAAAGACAGGGATGCGCTTTACCCTAAAAAACCATCGGGTAAATTATACACCCGCCGGATATGGGTAAGCTACGCTTTATTGCTGTTATTGTTTGCTTGTCCGTTTGTGAAGTTAAATGGAGAGCAGTTGGTATTACTCAATTTTTTAGAACGAAAATTTGTATTCTTTGGATTGTTATTTACTCCTCAGGATTTCTATCTGTTTGCATTGGCAATGCTCATCTTCGCCATCTTTATTGTTTGTTTTACAGTGGTTTTGGGCAGACTATGGTGCGGTTGGGCCTGCCCTCAAACTATTTTTATGGAGATGGTTTTCCGAAGGATAGAATACTGGATTGAAGGAGATGCAAATAAACAAAAGAAGTTAGATGCTCAGAATTGGAACGGAGAAAAGTTTTTCAAAAAGGGCCTTAAACACATTATTTTTTTACTGATTTCATTTTGCATTGCCAACACCTTTTTAGCTTATATCATCAGTTCTGATTTGTTATTTACAATAATTACCGAACCCATCAAACAACATCTTTCAGGATTTATTTCTATTTGCTTATTTACCATAATATTCTACCTGGTTTTTGCTTACGTAAGAGAAGTCGTTTGTACCGTGATATGTCCCTATGGTAGATTGCAAGGCGTTTTACTTGATAATCAAAGTTTGGTTGTGGCTTATGATTTTTCAAGAGGAGAACCCAGAGGCCGTTTGCAAAAAGACAGTTTTATCACTAATAAAGGCGATTGTGTTGATTGTAGCCTATGTGTTCAGGTTTGCCCAACAGGTATTGACATTAGAAAAGGTACGCAAGCCGAATGTATTAACTGTACTGCCTGTATTGATGCTTGCGATGAAGTGATGATTAAAATTGGTAGGCCACAGCGGTTAATAGGATTTTATAATCAAGAATTTGTGCAAGATCGTAAGCCTTATAAAATCGGATTGAAATCTTATGGCTATGCAGCGGTTCTATTTCTGGTGATGATTGTTTTCTCATCGCTCATTTATAAAAGAGAAGACGTACAAACAACAGTTTTAAGAGCAAGTGGAACGCTATTCCAAGTGAGAAAAAATAAGGAAACCAGCAATCTTTACAATGCCGAAATGATCAATAAAACAAATAGAGAAATGAAATTTCTGTTTAGATCGAAAGATCGTGACGATAAAATTGAGTTTATCCAGGCTGCCGAAGTTTTACCAAAAGAAGGGAGTGCACAGGTGACTTTCTTTTTGATCAGAAAAAATGAAACGATCAAAGAATATAAAACTGAGGCTGTCTTTGAGGTTTGGGTAGATGGGAAAGTAATTAGTGAAGCCAGTACCAGTTTTTTTGCACAACCAGAATAGTAAAATTTCTGAGGGTGTGGTGTTTTATGATTAAATAAATGAGATATGAATTGGGGAGCAAAAATAGTTGTGGGCATGGTTACCTTCATGCTTTTCATCATTGTTATGGTTTGTTATATGTTTTACGTTCATGGTAGAGATGCATTAATTGAAGACGATTATTACGAACAGGGGATCAATTATGATGATGAATTTAATGCGACGAAGCAAATGTTAAATGACGACGCTGAACCTGAAATAAATATTTCAGCTCAGCAAATCATCATTAAATTGAAGGATTCTGCCAGTTATAATCTAAATTTAAAAAGGGCATCAAATATTACTGATGATAAAACAAGAAATGGTTTCACGGTTGGCAGTTCAAATCTAATTCTTATTCAGCGGAATGATCTTCCAAAAGGTTTGTGGTTTTTAAAACTTCAATGGAAAGTAAAAGGAAAAGAATTCATGTTCAAGAAAAATATCACGCTACAATGAATCTTCTCCCCCTTGCTTTTTTAATGGGCCTTTTTGGGAGCCTGCATTGTGCGGTAATGTGCGGGCCGATTATGCTTGGTATGCCGTTTCAAAAAAAGAGTTTTCTGGAATCATCATTACAACTTTTACTTTATCAATTTGGCCGTATTTTAATTTACACCTTTTTAGGCCTGGCCGTGGGTGCAGTAGGCAGTAGTATAAAGATTTTTAGTAACCAGAAAGTACTTAGTTTAACCATTGGAATTATACTGATAGTATTCACTGCACTGCGTCTGAGCAGGTTTACACAATTTCGATTTTCGAAAATCCAGAATAAGTTGCTAAACCCGATCAGTAGGCTGATGTCTGAGGTTTTTAACCTTAGGCTTTGGGGCTTATTTGCTGGCATGTTAAACGGGCTGATCCCCTGTGGAATGGTTTATTTAGCATTAGCAACAGCATTAAATACAGGTAATGTAACTTCCGGAGGAAAATTTATGTTCCTCTTTGGTTTAGGAACAACACCGCTGATGATGATGATTTCCATGAGCAGAATTTACCTTAAAAAATACATCCGCTTCAATTCTCAACAATTAATTCCATGGTTTATGTTGGCTATCGGTGTTTTATTTATTCTCCGCTCCGCTGATCTTGGCATCTCATTTATTTCCCCTAAAATCACAGGATCTTTTGGACATGCAGCTTCATGCAAATAGCTTAATCGGAGTAAGAATTCCCAGCTTCCTGATGTATTTACCTGAAGGGCTAGCGGAAATAAACTTATGCAGTTCTTTTCGATCTGCAAGAGCAAATAACGCACTTAGAAATTAAAGGATAACTCTTTCATATTTCAGAAGAAACTCAATCACTCAATACCGTATCGCCCAAGGAGCATAGTTTGGCCTAAACTGCAAATCTCTGGCACCATCAGCTCCATATTATATTGATTTGAATAGAGATAAATGAGGCTATACTACTCGTATCCTGCAATGTACAAATGCTCGGAATATAATTTGAAAACTCATAATGATGCAAAGGTATGCCTTGCAAGGCGTAGGCAGATACTTTTGTCAATGGTCAGGGATCGACGATTTCTATAAGTAAAACACAAGAAAAATCATCTAAATAAAACCAGCTACAAAATATCAAGAATTAATAAATGATTTTCGCGAACATTTCAGTATCAACGCCATATACAATTACCCTAATTCTATTACAATTATTCATCATATTTACCCTAATTCTGTGACGAAACATTCATTAATTAACCCTAATTTTATAACAACAAGTTTGATAGGATAATATTTACAGAGTTAGAAAAATGGCTTAACAATATTAAGATTTTATGTAATCATTTTATAGTAGATAGCCATAAAAACAGGGCTTACCTCATCAACATCAAACTACCAGAAATACTTTTACACTTTGTCGCCAGATGAATAGTATAGTAATATACACCCACAGGAAGGATTTTACCATTACTTCGCCCGTCAAATGGGATTCCATAACCACTGCTATTAAATACCACATTGCCTAAACGGTTAAAAACCTTTATTAAGACTTGAGGATATTGTTCAATATTCTTAATTATCCAGGTATCATTCGCCCCATCACCATTTGGTGAAAATGATGAAGGAACATCTACCGCTTTCTCGGCAAAAGTAACCGGCACTGCAGTACGTTTGCTTTCACAATTTCCATTGGCCAAACTCAGGAAATACGATTTAGATTTTACCATTTCCAATGTAAATAAACCCGTATTGTTTTCTATTAATGCCTGTCCGCCGGTTTCAAATTGATATAGTTTATAGGTACCTGCAACAGGATTTAACACCCTTATAGTTCCCTCACCTTCGCCACATAGCTTAACATCAGCTACTGCGGGCGCTTCAATCTCCTCTCCAATGTTGTCTATTACAAATTCTTTTTCTACAAAATTACAGCTACTACCGCTGTTATCAGTTACCTTGAATTTATAAAATCCGTATGGTACATTTACTAATATCGGCTGCCTGCCCACAACCTCTTCCTGGTTGTTCAACCACTCGTACTGATAAGGCGCAACCCCGCCCTTAATCATCACATTACTAATTGCTCCAAAGCCCATGGCGCAATGGTCGGCCTTGTTATTTACCTCAGCTAAATCCATCACCAAGGGTTCAATACGCGCAACTGTGTAGTCTTTAAAGTGTTGTTCACATTCTTTTTCGTCCGTTAAAAACAAACTGTATTTACCGGTTTTCAATCCAGTTATCGTATTCGTACGGCCAATAGTAGCACCGGTTGCATCCGTCCAACGCAGTTTTGTTCCTGCATCAATACCCGAAGTTTGAACCGTGATCATACCCGAATCTTCACCACATGCGGCATCGGAAATCTTGTAAATCAGTTCTGGAAAAACCTTTGCACTTTGCTTGATGATGTTATACTCCAGCGTTTTGATACAGTAAGTATTTGCAATTGTTAATTTATACTTACCTGGCGCAAGGTTTACAACATCTATTTGATGGCCAAAATCTAATCCAGCATCATTTGTCCACTTGTAGGTTAACCGATCAGAAGAACTAATCTTCAGGTTTTTTATCCAGCCATCATTGGTTGTACATCCTGCATTTCTTAAATCGTATGCCGAATCATCAACCGTTATTCCATTTTTTTCCTCGATGATAAAGGAATAAAAAAGTGATCCGCAAGTACCCTGATCTTTAACTTCGACGGTATATTTACCAGCTGGTACTCTGCGTAAATTTGCTTCGGTACCCACGATATCCTGCTTTTCATTTCGCCATATAAAAGTTATGGCTTCTTTTCCTGAAGCAATCAAACCCGTTATGCTGCCATTTTTGCGATCACAATCTGCATGTTCAATCAGCATTTTTGTAAGGTCTGCAACCGGAGCACCTTCCGCAGGAATATTAAAAGGGCCAAAAACAACTGTACAGTTGTCGGTGCTAACCACTTTCAGTCTGTAATTACCCCCTTTAACATTTTGTAAAGTAAGCGCAGTTCCTTTAACCTCATCTGCATCATTTAACCAGCTAACAGACTTCGTTTTTGCGGCCTCCAAATTCGATAAAAATACATTGCTAATTCCACCATTCTCCATACTGCAGGTAGCAGGCTGTGTTTTCATCAAAGCGGTATACAATTGGGGCGTAATATCTTTTAGCTCCCAAGTAAAAGTTTGTGTTTTACAGGCCGTACCCAAAAATGCAGTAAAAGAATAAGTTCCAGGCGGTAGGTCTTTTAAATCGGCATTGGTGCCGATTAATTTTTTTTCTGCGTTTCGCCATTCAATGGCTGTAGCACCCTGCACCACAATTCCGGTAATTGAACCATTTGCCTGCCCGCAAGTAGGCTGTTTAATAATGTAATTACCCATTTGTAAACCCATCCCTAAAAACTCCGAGGTACGATTATTTAAAGTAGCCGATGCCGTAAAGCCGACATTGGCCGCAATGGTCATCTTCCAGTTTCCTTGCCCATCAGCAAAAGTACTTCCTAAATATTTCTTTGCATCACACTGGTAACATTCTCCATCCGAAAACACTTCAATTTCTGCATTAGGCGTAGCGGTTCCCTTTAAAGAACCATTATCGTATTCATCAATTTTAATAACCGGAATTTCTACTTTTGATTTTTCTGATTTATAGGTAATGGGCATGGATGAAATACAATAAATCGAATTTCTTTGCAATAAAATGTCGCCACAGTTGTTTGCACTTACACCAGGTGTTCCCGGTCCAAAGCTTACCCGGTTGGCCATTACATTTTCTTCTCCAGGATTTTTCCCGCCAATGATCATATTGGAGCAGTTTTCCAAGCCTATAGTACTGTAAGCATAAGATTTGCTTCCATCACTTCGTATCCCCATCCTGTTTCCCTGTATCTTTCCAGAGTTGTGAATATTTTTGAAATCGAAACCACCACTCCCCAAAAAGGTATTATTGATGAGTTCTACATTCCTAAAATCCTGAATATACCCGCGGGCACCAATACCTACACCTACGCTCTCCACCCCAAAACTGTTGTTCTTAACAATACACTTCTCGCCGGTAGCCTCTACAGCTTGTGTAGTGGGGTTAATCCCTGATATCATTACCCCATAATCCCGAAAACCCCAGAGGTTTCCTTCCTCCTTCGTGTCGCCTCCAACCATTACATCATCACATAACCTAAAATTGAGCGTACCCCCAAAGGCAGGGCCAACCGCTGTTTTCTTATCGGCTGCAATACCAAACCAATTTGCCGAAACTTTAATGGTATTACATTTAAACAGGTAAACATCATAATCGCAGGTTAAGAAAATATTACCCTTTCCAACAGCTCCAATGGTAATATTAGTGCTTTGTGCAATATAAATCGGGCTAGCTCCCCTTCCTCCAGCCGCAAAATTTGAAAAACTTAAACCATAAATTTCAAGATGGTTAACAGCCGTCCCTTTCAGCGCCGTTCTTTCGGTATAATCGGTATAAGGAATCACGGTTTCGATCGTTACTTTAGCATCAGATAAACCAAGCGCCGCACCCGGTAGGGTAGTCCCGTCAATAACAAGATGAGAAGAAAGTATTAGTGGCGATTTCAAGCTAATGATCCTGGCTGTAGCCGTAAAATGTATATAGTCAGTTTCAGCACTTCCATTGGCGCCCGCTTTTTCTAAAGCTTCTCTCAACGTGCCCGGCCCGCTGTCGAGTTGACTACCCACCGTAAATATCTCCGCATGGACCACGCCAAAGGTCGATAAGAATAACAACAAGAACAGTAATCGAAACATGGGTGAGGGCGCAGTTTATTAATAAAGCAAATGTAGCAGAATTTAATCTTTTTTTACCAGCAGAAGAAATGTGTTAAAAGGCTCTATGTCATGTATATTAAGTGTTTTACAATTGAAGATTACTCATCTATAATCTTACTAATAGCTATAGAAATAATTTATAGCTAAAGTTATTAAAACATAGCCAAATGTAGCGATGGAAGAGTTTGCCAACATACCAAAACAACTGATATCATCTTTTTATTGAGATAAACATATTAATTATCTGAAATCAATAATTTATGGAAAAACCCGACGAAGCCAGAACAAGCCTTACTCAAACAATCTTCTGATTAACAACTACCTGCAAACAAAATTACGACTCACTAACTATCCAAAATGACTATTATTGGGCTCAAATGTTATCACTCAAATTTACGAAATGAATTTATTTAACCCAAGAAAAATCATTAAGCCATAAGAAGCTACAGAGTATTAAGAAAGCCGAAAAAACTAATTTTTGTAAACGAGACTTACTAAATCGCGATGAGTAAAGGAACTTTTATTAAAACAAAAAACTATCTATCAACAGCCAAATCAGCTCATTTTATATAAGTTTTGGCTGAAGATATTTTTTTATCCACAGCCAAAACACGATATTTAAACAATGTTTTGGCTGCGGATAAAATTGTTTTAATCTCTTGGAAGAAGAAATATGGAATTGCTCATCGGAAGAATAGCGGAAAAGAAAATATTGTCGGAGGCGCTTGCTTCGTTCTCATCAGAGCTCTTAGCAGTCTTTGGCAGGAGAAGAGTCGGAAAAACTTTCTTAATCCGATCGGTCTTCCAGAAACAGCTCATTTTTGAACTGTCGGGAGTTCACGATGCGAATGCTAGCGAGCAACTACTCAATTTCAGCAAGGCTATCGCAGATGCATTAGGCTCAGGATTAATTCCTGCAGCTCCTAAGAACTGGACGGAAGCTTTCTGGCAACTCAGGGAATTTGCAACCCCTATACTTAAAAAAAGAAAAGCTGTAATTTTCCTTGATGAGTTCCCTTGGCTAAGTTCGCATAAATCTGGCTTTCTTTCTGCATTTGAATATTTTTGGAACCAATGGGCCTCACAACAGCCAAACCTGATTGTTACTATCTGTGGATCTGCTGCCACTTGGATGATCAAAAAAGTTGTCAATAGCAAAGGAGGCCTGCACAATCGCTTAACGCGTAAAATCCGCCTGTTACCTTTCACATTGCACGAGACAGAACAGTACCTAAAAAGTAATAATATCCATATTGACCGTTACCAGGTGCTAACCATTTTTATGGCAATGGGCGGTGTCCCCCATTACCTGAAAGAACTAAGAAAAGGGGAAAGTGCTACCCAGGTCATTGACAGGCTTTGCTTCACCAAGGATGGTCTCCTTTCAACAGAATTCGCAAACCTATACCGCTCTCATTTCGAAAACGCAGACAGGCATATTTCCATAGTTAAGGCACTCGCGGATAAACCATCGGGATTGACAAGAAACGAAATCATACAGACATGCAACCTACAGAGTGGAGGGACTACCAGTCTTTTACTTGAGGAACTTGTCGAGTCTGGCTTCATTACACCGCATCTGCCTTTCCAGAAGAATGCCAATCAGAGCATTTACAAGCTTAGCGATGAATACAGCCTTTTCTACCTTAAATTTATTGGACATTCCCGAGCCACCGGTGCAGGTACATGGTTAAAAAAATCATCAACGTCTTCCTGGAGGAGTTGGAGTAGCTACGCATTTGAAGGGATCTGCATGAAGCATACAGATAATATTAAACAAGCGCTTGGTATTTCTGGAGTGTTCACTGAAACATCAGCTTGGCGGCATTCTCCTAAAGATGGAAACGGTGCACAGATCGATCTTTTGCTGGACAGACAGGATAATGTGATAAGCATATGTGAAATGAAGTTCTCAAATGCTGAGTTTGCCATAGATAAAACCTATGCTACTGAGTTAAAGAACAAACTTGATATATTTCGTCGGGAGAGTAAAACTAAAAAAGCACTTTTCCTAGCCATGGTTACAACCTATGGCACCAAAGACAATATGTATTCTATTGGCCTGGTACAGAACGAAGTTACCATGGATGATTTGTTTGTGCCTTAGTACAAGGTATCAAAAGAATTCAAAATGCTGTTTTTATCAGAATGTTTTGCTCACTAAAAAACCAAAACTTTAGGTTACAGCTTATGCATTTACCCTAATTCTGTTACAAGAGTTTCAACATCTACCACTAATTCTATGTCAATTATTACTTATTTGATTCTTACTTGTTTGGTTCGGTCTACAAGCAAGAAATTAACTACTATGCGCCTTTAAGAATTATTTTATTGTGCATTAGCGTTCTGTAGGGAGTAAGTATTATCTCAACCGGAAGCGAGATACCCTGGTTAAAAGTCGCAGATTTATATGAATATATATATATATCTAGTATTATTATGCTGATATTGGTTCTTCAGATTTTATCGACGCACCCTTTCCGAGAGAATTATAAAGCACAATCTCGCTTTTAAATAATTTATTTTCTTTTCTGATATGTTTCACCATTTAAACTTAGAAGAATTAACTGGCCGATGACTTTCTGCCCACATATTTCACGAATAAATTGGCCCATGTCCCATAAACCTTTTCTCTATTCTTTACTATAAGCATTAAATTTTCAACCCCATATTTCAAAGCTGCTATTTGATATATACTTTCCAGTATTTCCTCAAGCTTAGCAGGATTATCCATGTTCAGTCTATTATCACGGACACTATCAATTTTGCTAATCAGCTTTTGTATAAATGCTTCTGCCGAATATAGGATTAACTGCTTTGTGTAGAGTGCAATACTATCATAATCTGCAGTTTCATCCAGGTATGCTAACAGCCCTTTAAAGTCCCCTTCCGAATTTCGTAGCGCTAAAGAGAAATCTGCAGCATTTTTATGAAAACCCGCCAGCTGTCTGGCGTTCGCCAAAACCTGATTTCTCCATTTTTTAAATTGGGCATCAGCTTGAACATTGGCAATAACAAAGGTATAGTTGTCAAAGTTAGGCTTGTACAGGAGTTCCTTAGAAAGCACTCCGACAAGTTTCTTGTCATCTTTTGTATGAGTATAAATCTGTTTCAATCTTGCGATATAATCCAAGTCATAATTGGAATTGGTATTTTCGCCTATTTGCTGAATACAGTAAGCTTCTGCAGTATTCAGCTCTCCAAGCTCGATTAGCGCATCTATCAGCCTAATATTATACACAATAGCATGTCTGATCGGCCGGAATGTATCCTTATATTCAGGAAAATTTTTATTGACTACAACCATGTGCAGCAACAACTGCAATAATTCTTTTGAATCCTCAATTCTTTCATCTTTCCTGGACTGATATATTTTCTCTATAATCCCTGCTATCTTGGAACGCCTCTGGACTGAGGTTGTATTAAATATATGCACAAATATATTCGTGTACTCGCGGCGAATGCCCCCATAACCATCCAGAAAAAATTCTTTTGAAAAATAGGTTAAGCACTTAGTCCAGGTCTCATCATCTCTAATATTTGATATGACCTCTTCTATTTGGGGTAAAACTTGTCTCAAATAGGTTTCAAATCTCTTGCTATTGGTTAATATCCGATATTTGTATTCAACAATAGTGTCAATTACAGCATGAATCTGCATAAAATAATTTTCATTAGCAGGCTCAGCAAAGTATTGAACTAAAATTGGTTTATGAATTTCCGTCCACAGGTCGATGATCTTTTTAACTTCAACAACTTCGGCTTTTCGTCTTTTACCAATCACTGCCTTTACAGCATCATGGGTTAACGCAATAATTTCTGCTGGTGTATAATTCTCAGATTTATTAGCGAATTCGTTCATGAAAGCAATACTCAGATCCTTGTTTTTTTTCAACGTCTTTAAAATCCATTCTTTGATTTTTTCGGGATCAGCTTGCTCTATGGCGTGGTTTACAGGGTCAATCTTTTTGCTGACAGTGACCTTAGCGGCTGGCTTCATCCCTTTGGCAATAAAAGCTAAAAGTGCAATCTTATGCTGGCAGAATGAGAGATTACTTTTGCATTCACAAGTAGAGTTAATCACGGCACCTTTTTCTAACTGTAAGCTCAAGTCATAACTTTTATCAAGTTCATCAACGTAGGCCTCGAAATCTCCAGCCTTAACCTCATCACACTCTCTTACTGTACATCGCTGTGATTTTTTTATCAGCTCACTATCCAATTTGGTTTTAAAATTCCTGCTGGTAATTTCGTCTTTCATTTCTCAAATAAAGATGTAATCAAAAATAGGTTTTTTACCTGATAATCCTGGAGACAATAGTTCATACACCAATCAAAAGGATTTCCAAGCCCAACATCAAGCAAATCTTTAAAGTTAGTCCAGAATCTCGAGAAGTTTAGCTGAGCTAAAATTAGTATGCTCCCCTGATCTTACATAACCAAGCTGGTTTGTAAGCATTGTTGTTTCACCTATTTTAAAAGGTGAGGTATTTTGGTGATGGTGGCCATATATCCAATAAAGAGGATTATATTTTTGAATCATCTCAGTTAATTCTACAGCAAAGGCTTCATTCAGTATACTTCCCAAAAACCTAGAGGGATAGTTCATTAAAGTTGGTACATGATGAGTAACTACAATCTTTTGCTGTCCATTTCCATTTGATATTTCATTCTGAATAAAGTCTAAACTTTCCTGATGTAGTTTGTTGTAATCAGCTGGCCTGAAAACTTGCCCGTTATTCCGGATCACGTAAAAATCGGACATTCCATCAAATATCTGTCTCTCATTTGGAGGACTAATGTTAGACCACATTGTTGAAAAGATTAAATCGTAATCTGTAGCTTTGATCGTAATGTTGTTGACCAGTTGAACATTATTTTTGATCTGCTCTAGATGGGACCCAGAACATCTGGCGATATCACCATAATAATATTCATGATTACCCGGGATCCAATATACCTGTTCAAAATTATCTGAAACATAATTAAAGAAATCCATACGTTTTTCAAGCTGGCTAAAAGTTACAATATCGCCAGCTAAAATCAATACATCAGCCTTAGGTTGAATTGGAAACTTATTCAGATAATCATGATTTTCAGGGAATTCTAAATGTAAATCAGATGCGTATTGAAAAGTCATGTTATTTAAGTGTTTAACATTTGAAAATTAGTAATCTATAATCTTACCAATAACTATAGAAATAATTTATAGCTAAAATTATTGAAATATAGTTAATGTAGCAATTGGAGAGTTTGCCATTATACCAAACAAATGATATCATCTTTTTTGATGATATAAAGACATCAAACATCTGAAAAAAAAATGACTTATGGAAAAACCCGACGAAGCCAGAACAAGCCTTATTCAAACAACCTTCTGATTAACAATTACCTGCAAACAAAATTACGACTCACTAACTATCCAAAATGACTATTATTGGGCTCAAATGTTATCACTCAAATTTACGAAATGAATTTATTTAACACAAGAAAAATCATTAAGCTATAATAAGCTACAGAATATTAAGAAAGCCGAAAAAACTAATTTTTGTAAACCAGACTTACTAAATCGCCATGAGTAAAGGAACTTTTATTAAAACAAAAAACTATCTATCAACAGCCAAATTAACTCATTTTATATACGTTTTGGCTGAAGATATTTTTTTTATCAACAGCCAAAACACTAATATTTGAACAATGTTTTGGCTGCGGATAAAATTGTTTTAACCTCTTAGAAGAAGAAATATGGAATTGCTCATCGGAAGAATAGCGGAAAAGAAAATATTGTCAGAGGCGCTTGCTTCGTCCTCATCAGAGCTCTTAGCAGTCTTTGGCAGGAGAAGAGTCGGAAAAACTTTCTTGATCCGATCGGTCTTCCAGAAACAGCTCATTTTTGAACTGTCGGGAGTTCACGATGCGAATGCTAGCGAGCAATTACTCAATTTCAGCAAGGCTATCGCAGATGCACTAGGCTCAGGATTAACTCCTGCAGCTCCTAAGAACTGGACGGAAGCTTTCTGGCAACTCAGGGAATTTGCAGCCCCTATACTTAAAAAAAGAAAAGCTGTAATCTTCTTTGACGAGTTCCCTTGGTTAAGCTCGCATAAATCAGGCTTTCTTTCTGCATTCGAATATTTCTGGAACCAATGGGCCTCACAGCAGCCGAACCTGATTGTCACTATCTGTGGATCTGCGGCCACTTGGATGATCAAAAAAGTTGTCAACAGTAAAGGAGGTCTGCACAATCGTTTAACGCGTAAAATCCGCCTGTTACCTTTCACATTGCACGAGACAGAACAGTACCTAAAAAGCAATAATATCCATATTGACCGTTACCAGGTGCTAACCATTTTTATGGCAATGGGCGGTGTCCCCCATTATCTGAAAGAACTAAAAAAAGGGGAAAGTGCTACCCAGGCCATTGACCGGCTTTGCTTCACCAAGGATGGTCTCCTTTCAACAGAATTCGCAAACCTATACCGTTCTCTTTTCGAAAACGCAGACAGGCATATTTCCGTAGTCAAAGCACTCGCGGACAAACCATCGGGATTAACAAGAAACGAAATCATACGGATATGCAACCTACAGAGTGGGGGGACTACCAGTCTTTTACTTGAGGAACTTGTGGAGTCTGGCTTCATTACTCCGCACCTGCCTTTCCGGAAGAATGCCAATCAGAGCATTTACAAGCTTAGCGATGAATACAGCCTTTTCTACCTTAAATTTATTGAACATTCCCGCGCCACCGGTGCAGGCACATGGCTAAAAAAATCATCGACGTCTTCCTGGAGGAGTTGGAGTGGTTATGCCTTTGAAGGGATCTGTATGAAGCATACAGATAATATTAAACAGGCGCTTGGTATTTCTGGAGTGTTCACGGAAACATCAGCTTGGCGGCATTCTCCTAAAGATGGAAACGGTGCACAGGTCGATCTTTTGCTGGACAGACAGGATAATGTGATAAGCATATGTGAAATGAAGTTCTCATATGCTGAGTTTGCTATTGATAAAACCTATGCTACTGAGTTAAAGAACAAACTTGATATATTTCGTCGGGAGAGTAAAACTAAAAAAGCACTGTTCCTAGCCATGGTTACAACCTATGGCACCAAAGACAATATGTATTCTATTGGCCTGGTACAGAACGAAGTCACCATGGATGATTTGTTTTTACCTTAGTATAATATCTAACCTATTTCTGTATCAGACGTATTCATTTATCCACCCGGCAATAGTAAAATCGATGATCTCGGCATTTCAGATCTGATTTAATTCATCTATTAAAGCTTTCCGTTGCGGGTATTGTTTTCTAAAGAACTCAATCAAAGTATTAACCTCTTGATTTCCGCCTAACTTCATCATTCTACGCAAATACTTGCAAGCGGTGCGATAATGGCTTCGCCCAACGGAACCAGCAACATAATCCAGAATCCTCTCGCTGTAAAGCCCAATCAATTCAGGGGTGTAATCTTTTGCTAAATATTCTTCGTTTTGCTCAATCTTTTCCATTGACGGGTTTAGTTTTAGCATCACAAACAACCGTTCCCACCACTCTTCTTTGATGTATATCTGCCGTATTAAATCCAGGTAACCCCATCTTTTTATGGCTGAAGTTTCTGTAATGATTTCTTCCAAAAAAGCGTCCCAGTTTTCAGCATCAATATGATCTTTTAAGATTTGATAGTAGTCCTGTTGGGGATAAAAATTGTCGATAAATAAAAGCCTCGCATATTCGATGATTTTTTGTGTATGTCTTTGCGCTTGGCCAGCCTTTAGCAACCAATTATACCAGTCCTTTACCAGGCCCGGCTTATCTTTTCTATCACATTTAATTCCGTCTTCGGAGAGCTGGATCACTCGGTCGAAATCATTGCTCTTAAATGCTTTCTCTATTTCGTTTGTTCGGATTGAGGCGTTAGAAATATGCTGGCCGACATACTTTTCAACTTCATTCTCACTTTTAAATCGCCTCAATAAACCCAGCTTTAGAGATTGCGCTTGTTCCATTTCATACTCTCCGGATACCGTATCCAGACAACCCAAAATAACATCTGCTTCATTTTCCTTTTCAACCAAGTCACCGGCGAGATCTAATATTCCTAAATGCCAGTCCCAACCTTCAAATTTTTTTGTGTTAAAAGACCATATGCAGTAATCAAAAACCTGCTTTCTTAGGATTTCAGAAAGCTCCTGTTTTGATAGTTCTGAAAGTAAAGCCATTGCTGATTCAATAAAATAGCCCAGATCTCCACTACTGTCGTCAGCAAATTGGAAGGCATCAGTTACCTCTTCAAGCAAAGCTGTAGTTATAAAAAAAACATTTTCATAATTCCTATTTTTCAAAGAACGATTGGCATTCTCCAAAAAAGGCATTAAAGTATTTACAACATGTTTCATTTCCGACCAGTCAATCCAATCATATTTTCCGGCGGCTGTTCTTAAGATGTAATGAATTTGTTTTTGATAAACTTCTTTCGACTGGTTTTTACTTAAATAGCCAAAAGTCGCTAAAAAATAATTTGCAAATTTTTTATCATTCTTACACTGCTCTTCTGTGAAGGCGATGAGTTCCTGATGTGGAATGTCTTTTAACAACGCCTTTATTTGTTGGGCAGTTGAAGCGGTTTTTTTCTTTATTGTTATTTGTTGGGGAACTTCCGTGAGTTGTAAATAATGTTTTTGCAGATAGAAAATAGTTGCAACTACGTGTTTACACACAGAGCCGAAATAATAAGGGCAATCACATTGATGCTCATTGATGATTTCGTTCTCAATTGTTAACCGAACAGTGTAATGTTCCCTACCAGCAACAATAGCTTCATATTCCCCACTAGCATTCTCTGAAAGATCAATGACAGAGCCTCTTTTATAATAATTAACTCCTCGTTTTAAAATGGCTTCATCAACGATTTGTTCAAATTCGTTTAAAGGTATTTGCATAGCGTCAAGCTTTTATAAAGACTTAGAGATGGGTTCTTTTTCCAAATCGTAAACCCCTGTTGACAGCTCTACCTGAAACCACTCTTTAAACATTCTGTAATTCCTGTTTTGGGGCCATTGTTTTTTATTGGTATGTCTTTCTTCTAGTTCGAGAATAAATAACTTATCAAAGTTCTTTCTAAGCCAGGCTTCCACGTCCTCAATATCTTCACTTAACAGGTAAGTTTTTGTTTCAATTGTCTCATCCACATCGGGGTGCAAATTAGAATACCAATTCAAAGAAGGTTGCAATGGTTTTAGTATGATTGCACTGCGATTGATATAGTTTTCTTCGAAATCCTCCTGACTATGCTCATCTTCCAACTCCTCCAACATCGACGCCAGATAATCGTCTTTCGCTTGGGTAACCACAGATAAAATAGGTTCTCCACTGGTTTCTTTTATTTCAAAATCTACGATAAAACTATCATAGTCCTTAAATTTTACTGTTTTTGAGTAAATCATTCTCTTCAACAAATCCAAATTTATGTCCGTTTTCTTGACAGAATTGAGAATGGCATCAGTTTCTTCCTTTGGCAATAACATTTTCAGATTACCAAAATTCCAAGCATTGATGGCAAACTCAAAAATGTCTTCATAATATTCTGTATCAGCAAAATCTGACATATAGGGTTCTATGAACTGTTCCAGTAATTTTGAATATTTTACACCTTGGTTTTGGATAATCGTTTTATTTCCAAATAAATTGATGCCTTTGCTTTTCATTTGTTAATTAGTTAAATTATTTAATTTGCTTCAGTAACATTTATCAAAAATAATAAATCTTTTTAATGACTTTAAAATATCCCCTATGGTTGTATAAGGCACTTAGGACTAAAGTTCTTCAAGAAAGCATTTTTCAACAAGTCTTCTATATTTTTCGCTGCTCGTAATGCCGTTTAAATTGGTCAGCCACATTTTCCATATTTTTGTCAAGTTTAAAATGAAATCACCGTTTCGTCAATTCAGGATAATCTGTAATTAGGTCGTTGAAGCGACGAAAAGGCTTTTCACGGGAAAGTGCCATGTAGAACTCTTCCTGTTCTTTCAGTGGTACCACCTCACTTATAAAATCCTCTATCATGGTAAAGGATGTTGTACTATCCATTCCTTCGAGTCGAATATAGTCTGCCCAATTCTCCTCAATTTTTTCGATATCGTCTATAAAAAGTTCATCATAATATCCTATATTTTTCAAGGGGTCGATATAAGACATAAGCTCTACGTTAACATTATCATAAAAACAAAGCATACCCATGTCCAATTGCTCCGCAATCACTTTGATCATTTCTATATCGGGCATCTTCATATCTTATCAATTTATTGAATTACCATTTAATTTCTGGGAAATCCCTGAATTCCAGTTCATGAATTTCACATCCATGGACCCGGGCGGAATGATTCAAATCTTGAATTATTCGTTTGTTCTCAGGCGACCAACTCGAAAAATAACTGTGCAGCAATTGAGCTATCTTGCGAAACCTTGCTTTCCCACCTGGCATGGATACAAAATCTATATGCAGTGTTTGGTAAATAATAAAAGCCATTTCGCCTCCAGTGCTCAGGCCACGACCGAAGAGCGGCACAATATCAGCAGCGCCCACCGCATCATATTTTAGCAAAGCCTGCTCAGTAACATATTCCAGCATGTAAAGATTGGCCTGGTTCTTTCGGTCAGTCATTATAAAGCCAGCATTTTCTCGAAGCGTATTTATAAAAATCAGTAAATCGGTCCACACTAACTGAAAACCATAGTAATGATGAGATTGTTCATCGTCAAAAGAGACCTGTTGGATAAGCCGTGTGCCCTGGAAGGCATGTCTAAGCTCATAAGCAAAATTCAAAAGCAACATATGCGCCCCTTTTTGATAAATATTACCTTCATCCAGAGCATCAGCAACATGATGCACGGTATCATAGAGACTGTTCAAATCTCCATAATCTCCGTAGATAGAGATTCCTGTTCCGTTTTTTGTCGGCGTAGCTTGTAACATATTTGCTAATATTAATAATTTCTCCCCCTAAATTAGGGAATCTCGGGAAAGCTCTTATAAACAATTCCACTTTCCAAAAAAACAGGTTAAAATGTTTTTTACTATCTGCCTTCGGAATTTTATTTGAAACCCAAAAAAGGATCTCCTTTTCCGGCACTTATGAGAAATGTTCCGTACTCTGGAAAAGAATAAGTTATAACTAACTGCTGAAGATGAGCAGGATCAGTACATCCTTAAACCCATTTCGGCGACTGGCAGAATGACAATAATAAATACATTTACCCTAATTTTATTACAATTATTAATTATATTTACCCTAATTCTGTGACAGAAAAGCGATTAATTAACCCTAATTCTGTGACGAAATATTCACTAATTAACCCTAATTTTGTAACAATAAGTAGTTTTGGAATTAAAGTTTGTTAATGTTCGATAGGATAATATTTACAGAGTTAGAAAAATGGCTTACCAAATCAAATCGTAAGCCATTAGTGATAAGAGGTGCTAGACAGGTAGGTAAGACGACCGTTGTTGGGCAATTTTCAAAAAAATTTAAGCAGTATATCTATCTCAACCTGGAGCTTGCTGCTGACAGAAAGCCTTTTGAAGAATTCACAACGATCGAATTACTCGTGCAGTCTTTGTTTTTTATTAAAAATCAGTCACTTACCCAACGAAACGATACGCTTTTGTTTATTGATGAAATACAGGAAGTGCCTGAGGCTTTAAACATTCTACGTTATTTTTATGAAGACCAACCAGGGATTGCGGTAATAGCCGCGGGCAGTATGCTCGAAACTTTGTTTGATAAAAACATTAGCTTTCCGGTCGGAAGAGTAGAATATATGGTTTTAAGACCTGTTTCTTTTCCAGAGTTTTTGAGTGCGATGGGTGAGCGGGAAGCGATAAACTATTTACAACAAGTACCCGCACCAACCTTTACACATGATAAACTTATGCAGCTATTTCATACCTATGCACTTATAGGTGGAATGCCGGAAGTTATTGCAGCGTATAGTAAAAACAAAGATCTACTGGAATTATCATCGATCTTCGATTCGTTGATTACGGCATATATGGACGATGTTGAGAAATATGCTGGCACAAATGCACAGGCATTACATATAGGTCATGCGATAAGGGCATCATTTGGACAGGCTGGTCAGCGTATTAAATTTGAAGGTTTCGGAAATTCGCCCTACCGGTCTAGGGATATGGGAGAAGCATTAAGAACGCTAGAAAAGGCGCTGTTGATTGAGCTAATTTACCCCTCAAGTGATGTAAAACTGCCTTTGCTGCCAGATTATCGGAAATCTCCAAGGCTTCAGGTGCTGGATACTGGAATGCTTAATTATTTTGCTGGTATACAGACAGAGATTTTAGGAACTGATGATTTAAATAAAGTTTATCAAGGGACCTTAATTGAGCACTTGGTTGGTCAGGAGTTATTAGCCACACAGTTTAAATCCTTAAGTGCACTCCATTTTTGGGTACGGGAGAAAACTACTTCAAGTGCGGAAGTGGACTACGTTGTACCTTTTGAAGGGCAACTAATTCCGGTAGAAGTGAAATCAGGAGCTGAAGGCAAATTAAAATCTTTGCATATGTTTATGGATCTATCCCCACATAATATGGCCATCCGATTTTATGCAGGCTCGCTGCACATTACTGATGCCGTTACCCCCGGCGGCAAGAAATACAAACTATTGAATCTCCCTTATTATCTGGTATCTCAAATCGAGAATTACCTAACCTGGTTCAAAACACAAATCTAGATTAGCAAGTTTACACGATTTTTTTCAAAAGATTTAAAATTGACGAATCTTAGGCTTAATCTCTAAACATTCGGAAAGGCTTGTAATCAGGAAAGACAATCTTGAAGAACAAAGTATCTAATTATCTCGGGACAATAGTTCATACACTAAATACAAGTATTTCCTGCCCATAACCAAGCAGATCTTTAAAATCTAGCCTAGAATATCGAGTAATTTAGCTGAATCAAACTTTGTATGCTCTACTGATCTTACGTAACCAAGCTGGTTGGTAAGCATTGTTGTTTCACCGATTTTAAAAGATGAGGTGTTTTGGTGATGGTGACCATATATCCAATAAAGAGGATTATATTTTTCTATCATCTCAGTTAATTCTACAGCAAAGGCTTCATTCAGTATACTTCCCAAAAATCTGGAAGGATAGTTCATTAAAGTTGGTACATGATGAGTAACTACAATCTTTTGCTGTCCATTTCCATTTGATATTTCTCTCTGAATAAAGTCTAAGCTTTCCTGATGTAATTTATTGTAATCAGTTGGCCTGAAAACTTGCCCATTATTCCGGATTACGTAAAAATCAGACATCCCATCAAATATCTGTCTCTCATTTGGAGGACTAATGTGAGACCACATTGTTGAAAAAATTAAATCGTAATCTGTAGCTTTGATCGTAATGTTGTTGACCAGTTGAACATTATTTTTGATCTGCTCTAGATGGGACCCAGAACATCTGGCGATATCACCATAATAATATTCATGATTACCCGGGATCCAATATACCTGTTCAAAATTATCTGAAACATAATTAAAGAAATCCATACGTTTTTCAAGCTGGCTAAAAGTTACAATATCGCCAGCTAAAATCAATACATCAGCCTTAGGTTGAATTGGAAACTTATTCAGATAATCATGATTTTCAGGGAATTCTAAATGTAAATCAGATGCGTATTGAAAAGTCATGTTATTTAAGTGTTTAACATTTGAAAATTAGTAATCTATAATCTTACCAATAACTATAGAAATAATTTATAGCTAAAATTATTGAAATATAGTTAATGTAGCAATTGGAGAGTTTGCCATTATACCAAACAAATGACATCATCTTTTGTTGAGATAAATATATCAATTGCCTGAAAATCAATTATTTATGGAAAAATCCGACGAAACCAGAACAAGTTTTGTTTAAATAACTTTTTGACTATCAATTACTTTCAAAATACAATTTCGACTCACTAACTGTCAAAATGACCGTTTTTTGGCTCAAATGTTACCTCCAAATTTATGAAATGAGTTTAATAATCCAAAAGAAACTCATTATTTATTTATCACACATAATTAATTTATAGTTAAAAAACCAGCCTCTAAAAAAGCAAAAACTCTAAGCATCATTATAAGGGTTCGAGCCCCATCAGCTACCCTTCACAAGGCAAAGGATTTTAAAAGATCTTTTGCCCTCTTTTTTACCCCATAATTTATTGTTTATCAGGTAAATAAGATTGAACGTTTCTGTCATTTCAGCGACTTGATGCTGTACATCCTGAAAATTAAATTTTTCCTTGAACATCGAACCAATCAGCCTTCTTTGGTCTTCTATGGCCGATTTCGTGAAAACCGTGTATAAGTCGCAAAGTGTCGAAATTGCATCATACAGAATGGGTAAGAGTTCTGCTTCAGTCGATCAAGTTTTAAAGGATGAGAGAATGAAAGAGCTGTGGAATGATTGCCACCAGGCCAAACTAACCGAGCAGTTCAAAGAAAATAATGGTTCGAGCAAAAATCATTGAAGATCCACTAGAAATCTAAGGTGGGGATTTTCTGATTTTTTCCGGGAAATCCACAAAACCCAAGGCTTTTGCCAGGAAACCTGCTCAAGGTCATTGATATTGGAGGATTTGAAAAAGAAATGCCGGCCCTTCTTGAAAGTTTTCAAATATTCCTAGAACTATCCAAGTATCTGAGGTAAAGGAGACCAAGAAAAGGGTGAGGTCTAGGCCGGGCAAGGGAGCCGAGCAAGCACAGTCATTTTGATTGTGCATTGAAATTCCAATCTAGCGTGTAATATTGATAAAAAGGCACTTTGGTCAATTCTCTTTTGTGTCTGAAACCAAAGTCATTTATGCTACCGCATTTACTGTTCTTTCATCAATAGCAGATAGATCGGTTTATATGCACCGCCAAAAAAAGAACGCCTCGGAACTGCATATCTCATGTCCATTAAAATTTCTAAAAATGCCTGCCAGTTCATAAGCTTGGCCGAATCCAAAATTTGTTCAAAGTTAAGATTTAAGCTACCATTGAACATTGGGGTAGATAAATTTTCCGCTAGTTCAATTTCCAATTTGACCAATGTTTCATAGCTTTTCGGTGCTACTGAAGTCCAATAAATGTCCTTACACTCTGGGATGTCAGCTATTGTTTTAATCAGCGGTGTCCCTGTGATTACTGGAATTCCTGCAGGAACCAAAAAATTTGCTTTTTCGAAAATTTCTTGGTTGATTTTGAACACGATATGCTCATCATCCATTGAGCTAATTTTTGGCCTTCTTGGATAAAAGGAGACAACCTTGAATTCTTTTCCCTCAAGACTTGCTCTGGTCCTATATCCACCTTCCCTGGTCGCCCAAAAATAAAACGGGATGACAACAGGAAAATGTTCCTTGAATTTCGGGATCAGACGAGGAAGAAGTAGGTATTCAACTGTCCTTTCGTTCATGAAACTCACATATCCTTTCGGATTAAAATCAATCCCATTCATATTCGAGGCTTTTTACTATGTGAAAGGAGGCGTCTATACAATTCAATCGCGTGTCATCAAATATTGCTAAGTTATATCCCCCGATATTCATGGCACTTTTATACTCCACCGCTTGAAATCCAAGTGATTTGATGAACTCACAGAGAAACTGGGTTGGAAGATAATCAAGATGTACATCCTGCTTCCGTACTGGCCTGGAAAGTTCAGCTTCCAGTTTTTGGAGGTATGGGCGGTATTTGATGAATTCGTTCAGTTCAAACCCTCTATCGATAACTTCAAAAGGTCCAAAATCTGCGATGTTTTTTAATGAGACCAGACTAACCGGCTCAGTTAGTATGAATTTTCCAATACTTACGCCTTCATGCAATGCAACCCTAGTTTCATAGAGCGTAGTCTTTGCTGTATCTGAGACATATAGGTATGGGATGCCGACCGGATTTGCACGGCCTGGCGTAGCGCTTTTTTGGGGAGGTTTACCAAGTTCGTCCAATGGCAGAAGTTCGTCAGAGATTCTTGCCCTATAGAATTCCTGACCTACTGGATATGTAATCGATAGTCTTTCAAATATCGATTGTAGTTCATCTGTGTCAATTTTTTCGCTCAGGAAAAACCTGTTTTTTTCTTTGATCTCCCTAGAAAAGGATTCCCATCTAGCGCTAAAATCAGTAGCTGGGTCATCACCAGAAACAAGAGCTAAAAACTCTACAGGCTTCTCAAGATACTCTTCAGAGAAAAATATACCCTTTTGACCAATCTGATTTAAAAGGAGCTTGATTTCTTTACTTTTAAGTACTTCTGAATTGAAAAGCTTGCCCCAATAAGCGGATAGATGTTCGTGTAACGGATACTTTTTGCCACTTTCCAGGGACTTACTTGGCTCGCCTGAAGTTGTGTATAAAGCAAAAAGTTCGTCGAAATCTGCTTCAAGCTCTTCGCATTTAACTAAAGCTACGTTTATAGTCTCACAGAAATCGCAATTGCCAACAACAGTAGAGATTGCCAAAATCCTGTTTTTCAATCCTTGATCTGAAAAACAATTTACACAACAATTCATACTTTCTAAGGCAATAGGGTTTGCACAAGCTCGATATGATGCATAATGGACAGCTTTTTGATAATTCCGAGGCCTGGAAATGCTCCTCTGTCAAAATAATCTCTGAACTGAGTAATAGCAAAGGAATTAATAGTTTTTGCGTCGACAAAAGCAATTAGTTTTGAAAGTGCTTCGTAGAACTTCCCTGCCGTGTCACTTGCGTCCTGGTTGCTATCTGAAATAAACCGTTTAATCCTAATATCTCCGCTTCCCGAATCCTTGTAGGTTAGATGTATTACCACCGCATATGGCAGCATTCCCCCCTCGATGTAATCGGATCCAATAGTCAGGTAGTCTGAAAATGCAGTAAATCCTTCACCAATGTAGTACAGGTAATCATTTGAAAAAAATTCGTCTTCAAAATCTTCATAGTCCACATTTCTTCGCTGCCTAACGAAAGGATCACTAATAAAACCCAAACTGTCAGCCGGAAAGCCTCTTCGCATGGAAATAACATGGTTGACATGGATAATATTGTGGGCCAGGTTGGTAGAATTTGCAATTTGCTTTAGCTCAACACTGCTTGAAATCTGGTTGAGATGGACAAGGCTGTATCCATCGTCTAAAAAAGCTGCCGCATGGGCCTTTTTCAACATCACGAAATCTTTCTCGGTCGAAATCAAGAAAGTAGGCGTGATATTAGCTATCCCCTCGGCTTTTAGTCTTTTGATAAGGTCAACGATCGGTTGTGGCCCTTTACTCAACTCTCCATGTTCGGGGTTGACTACTAGCTGAACATTTACCTGATTTCTAGATAAAGATTTAATGGCTGTCTCTACAGCTTTAAGATCTTTTTTAACTGGTTCTATGATTGGCGAGATCTTGTTGGCATCAATGGGCAAGGTATTTAGTTCCCTGAGAGCGAGAAGTTCAAATTGTTTGCCCCTTAAAAAGGGTAGGTACATAACATTATTTAGATAAAAAACTTTAATCTTTTGGTTAATGCAATATAGTGATTTTGATCGAGATCCGCATTGTAGCAAGAAAATTTTAGGTATGAAGGGATTGCCTCGTCTAAGGTAATTTCATTGCTTTCCTTACATATGCGCTGTTTAATGATTTTCAGGAATTCGTTGTGGATCGTTTTCACTGGGAACGATTTTGCTATTCTGCAGCATTCCGTAAACAGGTGCACTGGCTTAGTTATTGGTATGGAACCATTGACGTTTCTAATAAGAGTAAGATATTCGTCTTTTCGAAGCGACTTAAGCATTGTTGTTGAGTCAAGTCTGGAATGGTCAGCAGTCGCCGTATATATCGTTTCAATATCTCCCTCTTTAGAAAATACCATTATACCAACGTGCATGTCGACACGGCCCAGATATTTTGAAAGCATAGAGTGATGTACTACCAGGTACACTTCGGAAAAAGCCCTGAAATAATCATTAACCTGATTTTGTAGACGTTCTGGTGTATCAAGCTCTGTTTTAATCTCAAAAACTTTATTTGTGCCATTAACTACAATCACATCTGCCTTCGAAGCTCCGATCTTGAATTCGTTGAGCAACATAGTATCTGCCAGTGAATGCTCGCGCAATACATAAGAATTCAAAATTGCAGTTTTGTAGATGTATTCGTGACGGTAATGATCTAGGAGTTGTTGATAACCTAAGGAAAGCATTTCTGAAAAACTGGTTTTGCCCTCAACGGTGATGCCATTTTTACTGAGCAGCTTCTTAAGTTGCTTACCATACACTTTGGATGTATCACTATCCATTAACCTCTGAAGGCCTGCATTCGAGATCAACTTGGACAAAGCGTTCAAGTTTGTCAGAGAAATAGTGCTTTTGGTCGGCATCATACAAAGTTAGCAACAGTTTAAGTTAATTAAAATATTTTAATTAACGAATTTGTTTTATTACACATCTTAAGCTTAAAGCAGAAATGGCTAATTCTTAAAATAATTTTCCATGTTCTCGTTTGTGGCTGGGATATTAAAAGAAGGGAAAAACCTAAGCCAAACGAATTTTTTGGACGAACTAAAGCTATTGCTTCTAGAGATACTTGAACAGGATTGATCCAGTTAAAAGGTCTTGCCATCGGTAATTTCGAAACCGGAAGCTTTACTAGGCGCCTCCCAATTACGGTCCCAGACCTCAAAGCTCGTACTTTTGATCTCCACTTTGTTGATATGTTCGACGGTAATCGAAGTGACATCTATTGCTAGGGAAAGTGTTCTCGGGTCGGGATCGATTGGTATATAGGGATGTCCGAAAAGCAATCGCGAGGCATCATCCCTGGTCGTATCGGTTGGCTCTGTTTCCTTTGGAATCCATTTGGTCACACTGTAGGAAGGTATTTCCAAATCATCCTCCCGTTCGGACAGTTCGGCAACAACAATCGTTCCTGCTACATGGTCGATCTTTTTTACCCTTGAGGCCTTGTTAAAAAGGACTACGTTAAGTCCATTGGCAGACTGGGCTGAAGGAAAGATGATTCCGTCGAACTCCAGTTCAGAACCTATAAAATCCGCTACTACCTGGGTAGATAGGTACTCAAAGTTTTCATCGTCAGGCATGACCGGTTTGGTCATGCGATAGCTGAGCTTTCTAAGGAACATAGATTGAGAAAGCTTGTCCGCATAAGCTGGATCAAAGATGCTTCCTTTTGCTACATTATAGGTAAGTGCGCTAAGGTCGAGCATTTTCAGTGGCCTTAGGATTTCAAATTTTGCCACCGAGACATTGCTTCCCACTGGAGGACGAACTTCGGCAAGTGCAGTCAGGGCATTGGTTGCTCCGTAGAACATGGAAATTCCAGCAGGGTTCATGCGGCCAGCTGTGGCATATTGCGGTGGAGGTGGACCTAGTTCAACATCTGGTGATTCTAAAGCAGCCTTTAACTTAAGATCAGCTTGAAAGCCCCTTGCCCTATTGAGGTGTGTGATGTTGGTTTCAGGTCCTATCAATTTAACAACTGGGCGACGGTCGTGGGTGTTCAGGTGTTCAATACCGTTAAAGACTGCTGCCAAGTGCGTGGCACCCTCCTTGCTAAAAAAACGATTTCTGGTCCGTAGGCTGTTTTCAAATTCCGCCCATCGTTGTTGCCACTCCTGGTCATCTGGGTTCTTACTGTCATAATGCGAATCATCATTGTACTCAAAGGTTTCACCAAAATCATCAGGCGACCTGCTGTCATGCTTTTCGGCCAATACCAGCTGAATATCGGTTGCAACTTCCAATCCAACTACCGCTGCATCCATGATAGCATAAACGATAGGTTCTCCGGCAGGCTCATATTCCTGGTTCTTAAGTTGCCAGATCGACCAATTATCAGGCGGGGTTTCAGAAGATCGGATATAATGGTCTTCAAACGCCGTATCTATCCGGTCTGCAAGTTCAGGGAGTGTGCAGCCATTGATATCCGTATTATCACAATAGGAACATTCTACAACAGTTCCCTCAGCTTCAACGGCTGATTGGAGAAATTTTTCTCCAATACATTCAATACAGATACATTTTTCTTCAACTGATAATTTCATTGTGTTTTCCCTTTCAAACAAATCTAGGTAATAGTAATCGCAACTCAAATTCACAATGGTTTCGCTGTTTTTCATTTCCCGACATTTGTCGGATTTTTTCTCACTCACCTTCCCAATCTTTGGTCTATTAATCAGGTCGAATCAAGTAGTCAAAGATGAACGAATGATGAACCTATGGAAGGAAGAATCTTCATCTGTTGATGTATATAGGCATGAGAAACCGTAAGGTTGGGTTTACTGAAGATATATAGACTAGACAAATCAATATAAAAAAATATCTTTTTGGTAACCCAACATAAGGTTGGTTAAAAAAATCTCTAAGCGATTTTAAAGTGGTTACACATAATGAAGCTCTGAATTTACCTTTTAGCCTTTGAATTAAAAAAGTGAAAAAAGGTGGATACTATTCCCGAGATCCCCAATTTTTGACTAGACCAAAATTCAGTACCTGTGAGAATTGGAGCAAGGATTCATGTTCTAACGTTTCTATTTTAAAATATTAGTGGTTATTTTGGTTATATTTGAGATGCTCGATGTTTAAATCTAAATTCAATAGCTTTCCGCTGCTTGCTGCGGCAGTCTGTTTTCTGATCATGTTTTTTTTCAGGATCCCTATCTCTAATCTGCTAAATTCGTTATTGGTAGGGCCTATATTTTCCTATTTTGAGAGTGGATTTTATCAGGATCTTTTGTTGATTGGGGTCTTGGTTGCGGCCAGTTTTTGGCTGGCGAGGCATTTGAACCGGGAGTTTCTGCTTCGGGGCCTGCTTTTTATTACGGTGTTTTACCTGGCTGAAAGATGGAATCGTTTTTGGATATTCAAAACTTTGACAATTTTTCCAGCCATTGGTTATTTTGATCTTTTATTTGGCTTTGTTGCACTTACGGTTTTAACGAATTGCTTATTCACTGGGACAGCGGAACAGTTGGAAGGGGAAGCTTCGACAGCTGGTTTTATTGAAGACAATACCGTAAGTTCTACAGACCAGGATCATTTTCACCGCAAAGAGGCTGCTGCTGAGATTGCAAGGCTAGTTTTAGGCACTAGAAACGAAAAATCTTTTGCCATCGGAATTCTAGGAAATTATGGTAGTGGGAAAACCTCTTTTTTGAACCTGATTAATCTTGAACTGAAAGATAAGGACGTGATTCAAGTGATCTTTGATCCGTGGAGCGCTTCGGATCCACAGATGATCCGCAAGGAATTTTTTGATCTTTTAGCATCGCGTATCGCCAGCGTGGATCTGAAAATATCTTCACTGATTTATAGTTACGGTCGCAGGCTTGCCGGTTTTGATACCAGATCACTTTCGCTGCTCAACTGGCTTGGTTTTTTTAGGAGCCACGGTGGGGTGCAGAGTTCTGGGGAGTATCGACAGATCAATAAAATGCTAGGGGCCACCGGCAGAAAGGTGGTTGTAACCATAGATGATCTGGACAGGCTTTACCCGGCGGAAATTATTGAAGTACTCAAGTTAATCCGTAATACGGCTGATTTTTCCAATGTTGTGTATTTGGTTGGCTATGATAAGAGCTATGTTAAGCGCGGAATTGAATCGCTTAATGATTCGGCCGGGGATTACTTGGATAAGATTTTCCAGCTAGAAATCCCACTTCCCAAACGCGAAGCAGATGATTTGCTTTCTTCTCTTAGTAATGGGCTAAAAGTTATTCTTGGTAAAGAACACTATGCTGTGTTTGAAAAAGAGATGATTCCATTTGGTTTCAAAGATATTTATGGCCGAGCTTATGGCGATGTACTCCGTCAGGGCAGGGATGTAGTTAGGTTTCTGAATACCTTTAAAATTGCCTATCAATTAATAGGCAAAGAAGTCGATTTTCAATGTCTCTTGCTTTTGGAACTGATTAAGTTCCGTTTCCCGGAAATATATGATCTGATCTATACCCATCATGACCGTTTTTTATACGAGCAGCCGCTAATGGCCAGCCATCAGCAACATTTTTCTCCGCGTATGGCGAAGGAGAAAAGTTTTAAAGATCGTACCGAAGGAATAACAGTATTCCGGGAATATCTTCAGGGAATGAGTAAGTTGTCAGCCGACGATATTGAACTGGTGGATGCACTTTTTCAAGCCTTATTTAATGGAAGCAGGTATAGCCGCCCGGATGCGAAAAATTCGATATCCTACCCACTGTATTTTGAGATTTACTTCCGCTACCGCCTCTCGCAGACCGATCTTTCGGACAATGAATACCAGGCGGCTAAAAGTCCAGGTAATATGGTTGCCTTCATGCAATACAGCGCGAGCTATAACCTGCATAAGCATTTGATGACCAGGCTACTGCAAGAGGAAGGTTTTAAAAATAAAATGGAGTTTGAACAGGTGATCCGCTGGATCTTTGCCTTTGGACGGACATTTGTCGAAAAGGAAGGCATGTTCAGGTTTAACTATGAATCACTGATTGGTAAGATTTCTAATTACCATAATTCGATCACTGATAAATTCTATAAGAGAAATCCATCGGGATATAAAGACTTTATTGATAGTCTATTTTCTGTCGCTATAGCGCCTTATCTTTTTGAGAATGAATTGATTTTTCATATAAAAGAAAAGGGCGGAGGCTTTGTGCTTTCAAATGAGGAGCTGGCTGCCCATCAGCTATCCTATTTCAGTAATTATGCCGAAAGCAGTCACGGTCTTAATGAAGATGTGTTATGGATCTTTTATGGGGCAAGGGAATATTTCAGTTATGATTCGCTGGTGGGGCGTGCTAAGGATTGGAGGTTTGAACCTGCGCTGGTGGAAAGGATGAAGGTATATTTCACAAGCAAAGACCCGGCGGAGTTTTTAAAATTTAGTATTCAGCGGGATATCCGGGAAAAGACGAGGGTTTCTATTCATGCCCAGGTATTGGATATGTTTGAAGATCCTCTAGAGCTTGCTAGAGTTGTATTAGAAAATCCGCATCTTGATATGCAGATCAAACAAGAATATCTCGAACTTTTGGGTAAACTCAGTTCGGTTGATTTTAAGGAGTATGTAGAAATGGAGTTTCAATCTGGACTTAAGAAAACGGAAGAGGATGGTTAGGATCAATCTGGGTTATTTTCCGAGGAAAATAGTGCTTCTCACTAACAGTTGCATAGGGTTGATGAGACAGAGCAATAACTTTTAGATTTAAAGTTTGAATATCAGTATGTGTAGGATGCTATGATATTTTAAATATCCATTAACTCAGATTTCATTATTATCTTGTCTTAGTTATAGCCGAGGTTAAAAATCAGGCTCTACTTGAAAATGGAAAGCTAAACTCTCAAAACAAACAATGAACTTTCAAGAATTTAATGAATATCAGCATAGCCTGCTACCTTTTGGGCACCCCACAGTTACCGTAGATAATTTGATGTATTTTGAATTTAATGATGATTACAGGGACTCACTTTTGGAAACTGCCGAATTTTATCTGCGAACTATTGAGCATCATAAAATATACCTTAAAATCCCATTAGGGTTGATTTTCAGCTCGGAACATAGTGAAAATGCGAAAGCCGGTGTTTATGAGGAAAGGGGGCTGATTGTCTGGAACGGTGGGTTACTAATAAAACAAATAAAGTTAAAGGAAAAAGAGGATGAAATAAAAAAGGCTATCGAACGAACTGAACTTGCCGACTTTCTGAAACAACTAGATAACCCTCCATCTACTCTTTTTTTTCAGTCAGTGCAACACTTTACGTTCTACCACGAGTTTGCACATATCATTCAGCGGCAGGAAAAGGGTTGAACGTAAATCATGGTCAGTTCACAACAGGATGAATATGATGCTAATAAACATTTACTTGAACTCAATGCCGATGAGTTTTCTGCACTTTTGCTAAGCTCACACATTGAACAATATGCAAAGGGGATTTTCGGCAAAATTGAAAAAGATATTCTGAGCAAACTTCTGGCCCTTTTTCTTGTCCCAATTTTAACGCAAAGCATCGCAATTTATCCGAATGACCTGACAGATTTTAATTTGGAAAAAGGTAGACACCCGCATCCTATGGTCAGGTTGTTGTATATTGCAATAGCCATGATCGAGGTCCTCAATCAGAGGTATGTTGACGAATTTAAACTTAATTCAAATGAAATTCTAAGACAATCGATGGAAGTCGCCTCTCAACAGACCAATTTAGATTTAATCACGCTTTGGAAAAATAATTACACACCAATAATGGCATATTTTAAAATCATGAAAAATAGTCCATTTCCTGAAGGCTACATAGACCCGATTGATAAGTGGAATGAAGAAATCCAGGCACGTAAAAATCGTGCCTAGTAGGTTAGTCCATTAGACCGCAGATTTTAGATTTGGAAATCCAATATTGGATTTCGTTTCTTTTTTAAGAATTTTTGAAAATCGGCCTAGTTCGATTAAATCATCCACATTTTGATTTTTTCTGGGACTGGCATTGCCCGTTTATCCATATAGCCTTGTTTTTCAAATAGATAAGCTCCGCCGCATGATTCATTCTTGTGGTTCGATGTACCCCATCGGCATAAGTCAATTTTTCTGAAAAATGTGGCCCTACTAGATATTTTTTGCCTGGAATGGATGCTTCATCTTAAAATTTATTGATCAAAGCCGGATTTTCGATCGCCATAGAGGCAATCGATGTCATGTCCATCACTTCATCACTATTTATCAAAATCTCTGTCAGCTTGGCTTCCAGTTGGCTAATTTTCTCATTACTTTCCTCTTTGATCCTGCGGAACTCTTTTGCCTCAATCTTGTCCAGCATCAATAGATCGCTTGCTCTGTCAATATACCAGTTCTGTTCACCGATTTCTTTTGTCATGGCTCTCTTTTCATCGTAAACTGTCTCGGTTTTATTGTTATAGGCATCTGTAATGGCTGCTACGAATAGTTCTGCATATCCCGGTCTTGGCATAAATAGGGCGATTCCGTCCAAAAAAGCATTATTAACTTCATCTGTTGGGTACCTTACCCCGCAGGCGGAAGTGCAGTGGTAATACAAATTATACCGGGTTCTGCCACGTGACGCGCTACCGATCAGCATCCTGTTGCATTTGGGGCTTTTTAAAAATTACGTAATGGCAGATCAGTGATTCTGTGATAATGGGTTCATGCAGCGCCTTGATCAATAAAGCTGGTTCATCTTTGTAGGCCACTAGTTCTGTCCTTCCACAATATTCTGAGTTTCGGATCAGGTGAAGAAAGGTGTTCTTGGACAGCCCTAGACCTTTTTCATGGGCTTCCCTTATAATGTCCAATCGCAACTTGAAGGGCAGATTGCCTCGGCTAAGATCGGTCTTGCCCGGCTTTCTTCTCCCCGGTGGTAAGAAAGGTGAGTGCAGAGAATATCAATGAAAATTACCAGAAGATCAAAAATGAGGTTGCAAAAGTTTTGGAAACGGAGCTGAAGAAGATCAGTGAAAGGCAAGCTGTAAGTAAGGTAAGGGTAAAAAGAGAATCGGATAATTCGTTGCCATCGCCAGCCAAATCAATGTAAACAAATTCGACATGGCTTTGCCTGGGGTGGTAGGGTTGAGATTTTTAATATATATTTGGCGCTTATGCGCTCAATCTTTAGAAAAATCAGCTCATGGTTTTTGAAAAACAACCCAGCACCACAACCAGCAAATAATGATACTATGCAAGTTTCGATTAGGACCTGTACCCATGAGGCTGCCCATTATCTAATGGCCTATATGTTTCAGGATAATTTTTTGTTAGAGTTTATCACATTTGATAAAAGCATCTTGGACCAGTCCTGGAATGGTGGGTTTAAGTTCAAAGGAAAAGGGGCAAATGGCTATACACTAGAATACAAGGATCAACTTGCCCTGATTATGATTTCGGGGATTTGTGCAAACACAATCTTAAAGCACGGGACGGATTTTGTTAAGGTAAATAAGAGCAAATTTCCAGATGATGCATCTTATTTGGATGCTAATGGGGGTGATTTAGATTATGCTAGGTTTAAAGAGCAAATAGCAGCCTTAGCATATCATTTTAGACAAAATCCTACATATGCCCAGTGGAATGTTTTTTTATTGGCATTTGATTTTTTTCTTAACGAAGTGGTCTGGGCAGCGGTTTCGGATATAGCGGATCTACTTTTTAACAGCAAAGATTATAGTCTGAGCCATGACGATATTGATCAGTTTCTGAAAAAACAGGACTATTATAATGATCTGCTGGCGGTAAGAACAGAAATTTACGCTGTCCGTTACCCTTTAACTGCGGAAAAACTCAGGCTCAAACGCTGAAATTATAAGTATTTTAACGCATTTGGTGATAAGGGTCTCGGATTACATCCTTTCCCGATGGTATAAAAGTTCGACGATTTCAACCGCGGTTTTCGTGCAAAAAAAGTATGAAATGAGATCACTTTGTCTTGAGAGCACCGGAAATGGAATTAATGATTTCAAAAAAAAATCGGATATTTAGCAAAACCTCTCATCCAATGCCAACAATGCAACCTCAAAAAAGGTCTACCATCTACCTTGCCTATGATAACAGTGATCAAATTATAGCTAAAGATATCAAATCCCTACTTGCCCAGAATGGCTTTGAGGTAATTGATCATCACATGCTCAATCTTGGAGGTGATGTGGAACAGAACATGAAACTGGAGCTCGAGTTTGACAGTCTGATAGCGCTACTAACCCCAAAATCGGCAAGGAGCAATTTCTTTAATGAAGAACTTGAACTTGGAAAAGAACTCCAATATCTTTCTGAAAACAAAAAGAATGTTCTGATTTTACTTTATGATGCCGAATTGCCAACTCGTCACCAGGGAACCGATTTTATCCGCCTCAACAGTCAAAAAAGTATCCTATCCCAATCGGTACTTATAACGGATTATTTGGACCGCCATGAACCGCTACCGGAATTGCACTCCCAAGAAGACGTAGAATCATCAGATAAATTGGAAAATGGGGCAAAACAGCCTCGTTATTGGCTAATCAAAATCAATGATCAAAACTGGCCAATCAAGAGTTTTTTTACCGGGCAAGAGTATGTCTTCAGCTCTGCCCACCACGAGGGCAAAAACCAAGAAGATCTCGAACACTTTGCAAACGTGATGCCTGGTGATATCATTTTCTCCTTTGCCATGGATACTCAAAATGAACTAGTGGCTACCTTTCTCCTTGAAGGTAAAATTCAGCACACTATGGAGAAGACGATCGAACTTCAGCTCGTATTAGATGAAGTAATTGATCCGCCCATACCGGTAACAGAACTCCAGCACCTTCCTTTTGCTAACAGGCTCAATTATGAATCAAGGGAGAAACTATATCCATTAGAAAGAAAAATAGCCCAGAAACTCTTAGAAGCACGTGGACCAAGGCCGGTTCCCCAACAGCAGATGAGACAATTGACCCACATCAGTTCTGACCATGAAGATGGCTCCCAGAACGACCAGTTGGGGATCATGGAAGATGTTCGGGCAATGGCTGCTGTGATTGCCTATACAGAGGTCAATCCACCGTTATCAATAGGACTGTTTGGGAACTGGGGCAGTGGCAAAAGCTTTTTTATGCTCAAACTGGAAAAGGAGATCATGCGCCTTGCCCAGTCATCTTCCCCTATTTTTTGTAAAGAAGTAGTTTCCATCAGGTTCAACTCTTGGCACTATTCTGATGCCAACCTGTGGGCCAGCTTGAGTAGCAGGATATTCGAGGAATTGGACAGGTACGGAAAAAGCAAAGATCCATCCCAGTTGGAAAAACTCTATCAGAATCTAAGTTCTACCACCCAGCAAATTCAGGAGAACCAAGCCAAGCAGGACCAGGCCTCTTTGGCCATACATCAACTTTCCCAACGGGTGAAAACCAATGAGGACATTATAAAAGAAAAGATAAATAAGCTCCAGGAAGTCAGTTTGCTCCGTATTGGAAAAGCTGTCTTTTCTGATCCGATCGTCAAAGCGGATCTGGACAAATTAAAGGAAATCTCAGATGTTGGTCAATACGAAGATATTGACGCACTTCAGCTGCAGGCCAGAGAGATCCATACAAGCATTGGAAAGGTCACTGAAACAGTAAAACAACTCTATGTATTCAAGAAAGGAAAACTGCCCTGGGCAATCATTTTTAGCGGACTTATCCTACTGGCAACACTGGCTGCATGGTATTTCAAAAAAGACCTGAAGGAATTTTACGATGGATTACGTCCTTATATGTTCTTATTGATCGGCTTTGGCGGCCAACTACTCGTTCTCATTCGACCAGCAGTAAAAGTAGTTCAAGAAATATCTAGGCGGCTCACCTCTCTGAGCGAAAAAATAGAAGTTCTTAGGAAACAGGAGGAAGAAAAATACGCTGAAGAAAGAGCAAAACTGCAGAGCGAACTTATTGCCAAACAGACCGAACAGGCTGCGCTCAAAGAACAACAGAACCACTTGGAGGTAAAAAAGCAGTTGCTCCAAGCTGAACTCACCGATATCAAAACTGGAAAAAAAGTAATTTCCTTTATCGAAAGCAAGGTTGTCGATGAGCGTTACTTGAGCAGTCTGGGAATAATTTCTTGGATCCGAAAGGATTTTGAGATGCTAGATTACCTGCTTAAGCAGCAACATGAGGTCGCTATTGAAAAAAATGAGCAGATTGCCGATGATAAAAATACCTTTAAAATTGACCGCATCGTACTATATATAGATGATCTGGACCGTTGCGATGCGCAGACGGTGGTAAAAGTCTTAGAGGCTATGCATCTGTTACTCGCTTTTCCGCTCTTTGTTGTTATAGTTGGTGTTGATCCAAGATGGATGGAAAAAGCATTACGGCTCCGTTTCAAAGACCTTATTAGTGATAATGGGGAATCTGACCCCGATGATAAGATAATGATAAGTCCTGCAGCCTACCTTGAAAAGATCTTCCAGATTCCATTTCGTCTGATGCCAGTTGACCAGAATGGCTTTGAACACCTTATCAGCGCCCAGTTCTCTCAACAGCGTTCCATTGACCAAAGTAGAACTACAACACAGGGTAATGATGAAGGAGAAGATAAAGCCTTCTCAAAAGAGCCCAATGATGAAATGACGGAAAGTACGGGCGCGGCAACAAGGACTACTCCTCAAAATCTATCCGAAAGCGCAACAGAGATGGGCTTATTGGTAATTACTGAAGAAGAAACAGACTTTATGAAGCGTCTTGGTTTCTTGATCCCTAATTCTCCACGTGCGATCAAACGTTATGTAAACATGTACCGAATTATCCGTTCCCATGGAAACCTTAAGCTAGGAAACAATCATGTTAATGATTATCAAGCCATCATGTTCTTGCTTGCTGTACTAACTGGAATGCCAGAACATTATAATGATTTTTTCAAACTTGTGTCCGCAGAAACGGACAGAACATTTTTTAAGGATTTCATACAAAAACATAGCTCCTTGTATTTATCCAGTCCGCTGGAGCCATTGATCAATGATGGTGCCATTTTACAGGACTTTGAAAACATCATGATGAAAATCTTTAAGGAGAATATCAGCCTGATTGAACGTTTTAGTTTCAGGAATTAACTTTAGGCAACCAGCAGAAGGATCTACCCATGGTATATGATTACCCAAACAATAGGCCCCTCTGAGAAAAATAATTAAGAAATAAAAGCGACAAAAAATGGTGTAATAAATTGTGTAGCGATAAAATCAATATCTGTGGATAAGTTTTTAACTGGGCTTTTGCATTTGCTCAAAAAATTAGTGAATGCCAGAGGCTTATTTAGAAGAAGGGATAAACAGATTACTAACCGTTTTGAAATGATGTTCATAACAACTCAGCCCATCATTATATTGAAGGTAGGCCAGTGGTTCAATAATTTCTGGCAAGTTTAGGGAATGTTTTAAAGAAATCACTATACACTTTAATTGATTTCCAACCTCCCCATAAAATTGGAACAAGAAAGATTTGCTGATCTCGCGAAATTTCTCTGTAGGGAGACTATCCTTGCTACCAATGTAGACATTAGCAAGGTTGAAACAGCGATCGAAAACCTCTGGAAGGCCGATCCCGACTGTCAGCGCAAAATGGAGATCATGATGTCCATACACTGCGTTGGCTAGATCACTGCACTTATGATCCTGATCACGACCAACGAATTCAAAAACTTTACCTCCTTGAAAAAATTCACTTGTTATGCCGGGGTTGCTCCCTTCGAGATCTCTTCTGAAACGGCGGTGATGAGAAAAGCAAAAGTCTCGATGTTGGCCAATAGAAACATGAAGACGCTACTGCGTATCTGTGCCATGCTTTCTTGTCGGTATGTTCCGGAACTTAAAGCCTGTAAACAGAGAAAGTTGGAAGAAGGAAAGCCCACGATGTCGGTGCTAAACGCTATACGGTACAAATTGATCCTCAGGATATTTAGTTGCATAAAAAGGTCCGGTTGTATGCTGAAGTTATTATTCTCCCCTGGCCAAAACAACCATCCGTGAGTTTACACAGAAGGATAGGGCTATCTGTAATATAATTACAGGAAACACTTAATATTGAAATGAAGATTTAATTAATCTATCTCCTTAATGTATTGGTTATTATGGAATAATGCTTAAATTGGAAATCAATAACGCTCGCAATTATGAATACTCAACGCTATCTAACAAAATCGCGTTTCAAACTGGCTTTGGAATGTTCAACTAAACTGTTTTACACAGGCAAGAAGGAATATCCAGATCAAAAATTGAACGATACATTTCTCGTTGCACTGGCTGAGGGAGGTTATCAGGTGGGCGAGCTGGCGAAGTGCTATTTTCCAGGCGGAACCAATATAGCTGAGCTTGACTACGAAACCTCTATTGCCAGAACTAATGAACTGCTCTTGCATGAAAATATAGTCATCTATGAAGCTGCCTTTCGTTTTCAGAACCTTTTCATCCGTGCTGATGTCGTTGTCAAAAAAGGCCAGCAACTGTCTCTTTATGAGGTTAAAGCCAAATCTTATGATAATAGTAAGGACAGCTTAACAAACAGCAGGGGAATTGTGGCAAAATGGAAACCATATGTCTATGATGTTGCTTTTCAGAAATATGTTATACAAAAAAGCTGGCCAAACCTTTCGGTAACAGCCTATCTGACCCTTGCTGATAAGAGCAAGAAAGCATCCGTTGATGGTCTCAACCAATTATTTGTCATAAAAAAAACTGCAAACCGTATTGAAATTGACATGCCTGAAAGCATTGAGCAGGCATCACTGGGTGAGCAGATACTCTGCTCGATCAATGTTGACGACATTTGTGAGTCTTTGTATAGCAGCGCACCTTTTTTTGATAACGACGCCAAGAGTTTTATTCAATTGATCCATTTTTATGCGGATGCGTACCAAAAGGATGAACTCGTTCAGGATAAACTACAGGCACGGTGTGGAAAATGCGAATTCAAGGTTGTCCCTACATTAAAATTGGTAGGTATGCAGGATGGATATAAGGAATGTTGGCAGCGCGGAGCAAAATTTACGGAGAAAGATTTCAATAAACCCCATGTATTGGATTTATGGTTTTTTCTAAAAAAAGATGCTTTTATAGATCAGGGTAAATACTTCCTTTCGCAATTGGAAAGAGCAGACCTGGAAAGTGCGAGCGCAAAAATTCATCAGGATCCTGGTATGAGCCGTACTGATAGGCAGTGGATGCAGATTGTTAAATCTTCTGAGGTTAGCCCTGAAATCCATTTTGATGTTGAGGGCCTGGATGCCGAATTCAAAAAGCTCATTTACCCACTGCATTTTATCGATTTTGAGACCACTGCTGTAGCCATTCCCTTTAATAAGGGAAGAAGTCCATATGAGCAGGTGGCTTTCCAGTTTTCCCACCATATTTTCTACGAAAATGGCGAACTACAACATAAGGCTGAATGGTTGAATGATAAAAAGGGGCATTTTCCCAATTTTGATTTTGTCCGTAAGCTCAAGGCAACGCTACAGAACGACGGAGGTAAGATATTTCGCTATTCAAATCATGAAAACAATATCCTCACCAAGATCTATGAACAGCTCCGCGTCTCGGGGGAAGCCGATGCTCCCGAGCTATGTGCGTGGATACAGACCATCACTCATTCGACTAGTAGCAGTAGCTCAAAATGGAAAGGGGAGCGTGATATGATAGATCTTTGGGATTGGGTGAAAAAATATTATTTTGCCATTGAATGTAACGGCTCAAATTCCATAAAGGCAATTTTACCTGCCGTATTGAATAACAGTGACTTCTTAAAAGCCAAGTATGGTTATCCTATTTATGGGCAATCGATTCCCAGTTTGAACTTCAGCGATCACACTTGGATTAAATATGATGAAAATGGCACTGTGGTCAATCCCTACAAACTGCTTGAACCGGTTTTTTCGGATGTTGACCAGGATATGCTCGATGAACTTGTCTTGGATGAGGCTATGGAGATCAATGAAGGCGGGGCAGCAATGGTCGCTTATGCACGGATGCAATTCTCGACAATGGGGACAGAGGAGCAGGCGCACATTAGGCGATCACTACTACGCTACTGTGAACTTGATACCCTGGCTATGGTGATGATTTTTGAGGACTGGCACGATAGGCTTTCACAACTCGGACACTGATCGAGGCGATCTCCTTGGCAAGAAGGGGAGGCTCAATAACCTTGACCTGATCTCCGAAGCTCATAATGAGCATCTTGAGTTCGTGGTTAACGATGATTTCCAGTTCGATTAGAAGGCCATTAACATCATCGCTGAGGATTCTTTGGGAGCGGTGCAGATGCTGGGTCTTGACATAATTACTTTGATATGGGGTAAAAAGTAAACAAACCTTCTCAATTTTTCGATTCATAAAGTTGATCCCTATGCAATCTTTGAAATAGAGTTCGGGATCAGCAAAGCTGTTTGTTACGTATGATGTTGAACAGGGGGTAATTTGCTGGATGCGGTCAAGGGCATAAGTGCGCAAATCGTCCTTTTCCTTCAGGTAACCGACCACATACCAGCGATTGTGGAATTCCTTTACAAAATAGGGGTGCAACTCTACCGAATATTGCTCCTGTCCAAATACCTGATAATCCACCTGGATGCATCTTTTACTTTCTATTGCATTCAGGATGTAGTCCAAATACTCATAACCTCTTAAATAGGGTGCTTTTTCAAACAGAATAAAAGGTTGGTTATTCTCCTGTAGATTCACTTTCACCTGCTTTACAAAACGTATCACTTTATCTACTGCTCCGGCAAACTGGCTAAAGTACTCGATATCCCTAAACTGGTTCAGTGTCCTGACCGCTACGTCAAGCGCGTGGATTTCTGCCTCGTCTACAGGAATGGAAATGGCAAACTCTTCTGAGTAGTGATAGGGCCTGGTCTTGCTGATGTAGGTGATCGGTGCATTCTGAAAAGGAAGAGAGGTCTCCCAGCGCATATTTTTAATGTCTTTTTCCAGTGTACTTTCTGATATATTGAAATCCTTGTCCCTTAGTGCCTGTAATAATTCCTGCTTGGTCCAGTATTTCTTTTTTGAGTTTAAACAGCGGTCGATTTCCATGTACCGCCTGTAGGCATGCTGATGATCCATATTTATTTTTTTACTACGCAAACTGGTTACGTAGGAGAGCTTTAATTTTGTTATAAAGTTATAATTTAAATCCAAAAAAATGTCAAAAGGAAAAAATCAACATGTCGTACCGCACGAAAACGGATGGGCAGTTAAAGGAGAGGGAAACAGCAGGGCAACCGTGGTGACCGATACCCAAAAAGAGGCAAATAAGGCCGCAACAGAAATTGCAAAGAACCAAAATTCAGAAGTGTTCATACACGGAGAGAACGGTAGGATCAGGGAGCGAAACAGTTACGGGAACGACCCATTTCCACCAAGAGGTTAAACAAAATAAGATATGAATTTTTTGAAATATGAATTCAACCTTGGCTCGCAGGATGCAGTCAGGGTTGTACTAAACGGACAAGCAAATGTGCGTTTGATGGACTACACCAACTTTCAGGCGTATCGAAACGGCAGGCAGCACGAGTACTTCGGTGGTAGGGCTACGGTTTCTCCGTATGTAGTGAAACCACCTTATGGCGGACAATGGTATCTTGCGATAGATCTGGGTAGCTCTAGTGGGCGGATCAACGCATCAGTAAGTGTTATATAAAAAGACTAATTATGTTTGATCTTAGTAAAAGCACAATTAACCTTAATTGTCCCAAATGTGGTAAAACTAATCCTATTGCGCTTGGAAAGGTTGCCTCACAGGCAACCATAAATTGCCGCGGATGCCAAACGGATATTTCACTGGAAGATAAAAACAGTGCCACACGCAAAGGCATCCAGAATGCCAATAAAGCGGTTAGGGATTTTGAAAATGCAGTAAAAAAACTTGGCCGCTAGTTATCAGGCGGTCAAGTTTGCGCATTTCTTTCCAAACCAAGTTACAAAGATGATCGTTGATAATTCAGAATGGAAATCATAATGAGAAATCACTACCGGATCTGTGGCAAACATGTTAACAGTAGCGTAGATTTCTGGCCGCAAATCAATTATATTCAGTCATAGTTGGCTATGCATATAGGCTGAATCGCCTATCTTACCAGACGTGAGCGGATTTTTGTGAAGGGAATTCCTCGAATAGACTTAATTATAGTTATTAGCTGCTGCCTCTTGTTTTTAGAGCAGACGGTCTGTATTAGACGGTTAATTTTAAATATGAGCTTGCTGGTTATCTAATCCTTCTTGTAATCGGCACGTGATGAAATAGAATTGTTTATGGTTTAGCATTATTTTCATATTTAGAAGCAAACTCCCTCAATCTTTTTACCATTTCCGGATTATTAACCTCTTTATTGCCGCCATTATCATCTTTTATTATTACTTTTTTGGTCAATCCAATAGATAATAATCTTTTATATTCAACTTGTAACGCGGCAGCAAGCCCTGTCTGTTTTCTTGGCTGTGAAATAAGCAGCTCTTTATTATCAACTTCTAAAATTTCACCAACTTCATTTAGGCGTTTTAAACTAGGCTGGGCAATATTTGAATTCCATTTGCTTATTGTTGTATCATCAACGTCTAGGTATAATGCCAACGCAGCAACTTGAAGAGGCGAATCTTTAATGGCTTTTGCTATATCATTTATTTTCTTAGACATTTTATCTCGATAAAAACTTGCATAATAGTCAAGTAATATTTATATTTGTTTAATAATTAGTTTAATAGCGACAAATAGAGTAAGAGTTATATCTTGCTTTTTACGATGTCTCTCATGAAAGAAAACCGTCAAACTTTCCACATGAGCCGATCGTGAGTTCGCCGTATCTATTGAGTTTTGTTATCTTCGTGATATATTATTCAATAGGGCGCAACTCATGTCAGTCTTTTGTGGAACTTAAGCCTTGGCTTAAGCGGTTCTTGACGGTACCTCTTTCAAAAGCATTGAGTTTCGCCTTATTGGTTCATACCAATCTGGTTTGCCTTCTGCTCTGTAGAGTTTACATCGTTTTACATAAAAATTAACATTTATGAAAACGAAAAATTTAAGCGCCATCAAAATGAATCATCTCCAGGAAGTGATCCATAATTATTCCCTACAACTATTATTAAAGAACGTTATTTGTTCACCATCGTAACGCGTGCTAGAATTCCAAGTATAATATAGTCCAAAAACAAGAGGCTACTGCGCTTGAGCGCGCACACATTTCTTGAAGGATTAAATTTAGCTTGGTACCAGCCCTTTGTTTTAAAAAGCAAAAGGTATACGCACTCAGGTTATCGCAATTACCAAGGTAAGTATCTTTTTCTGAATAAAAAATATGGTTTCCCATAACTGCATGTTTAAATGCAGTGGGGCTGGTTTTTGCCTAAATTTTAACACACCATAACCACTCAATTTAAAACAACATGAGCTTGAGCAACTACTATCCTTTTGATAGGCTTTACGCATTAAAGCCTAAGAATCCTGTTTGATTTGAGAAAAACCAAAGGCAGGTAACCTGAATGGTAAATAGAAATAGGTTCTTTAATGATAACCTGCCTTGGTTTTCTCGTTAACAAACTTCAAGCCTCTTCAATCTACTAACCAAACTCATGGAAAAATCAATAATTATAGCCGTGATGGCTATGCTTTGCCAAAAAATTAGGGTAACACAATCCTTTCTCTACCTAGTCTTTAAATTAATTTTTCAATTTAAGAAATTAAACATTAACGACGAAAAGCTAAAGAGAAGAAAAAGAAATCTGGCTAAAGCCGCCTATTTTACCCTGTTCATTTTAAATAGTTCACCAATAGTTTTTGGGCAAACCAAGGAATCAAAATTTGAGGCCCTAACCATCGGAGATAGCATTCCAAAGACTGTTTGGGATATGCCTCTGACCGTAGAGGATCCGAAAGGAAAACAGAAAAATTTTTCGTTGGGCCAAATGAAAGATTCAAGGCTGATAATCCTAGAATTCTGGGGCTCACAATGTCCACCTTGCATCAGAGCTATGGATTCACTTAATCTTTTTAGTGAGACTTTTAAAGGCGAGGTCCGGGTCCTTCCTTTCCTGACGCAATCGCACATTGCATCTGTTTCCTCATTTATGAAAAAAAGAGGATGGAATCTTCCCACTGTTGTCAAAGACACCTTTTTCCAGAGGCAGGTTTTTAATAAATACCTTACAGGGTGGGGCGATGTCTGGATATTGGATGGCCGGCTAATTGCAGTGCCAAAACACGGTTACATAACCAAACAGACCATACAAAACCTATTAAAAGGTCAGGCCGTCAATTTTGTAAACACACACAATGTAAGAAAAATCGATCCGCAGCAAGCCTTATTCAGAACTGGAAATGGAGGTGCAGGGATTTGGTATAAAACGGATCACTCTTCCATTGGCAGATATATGCCTGACCAACAGCCCCAACCACTGGACTTTATATCCAACCAGGATTCAACCACTGTTTTCGCCTGGAACCAGTCCCTAGAACAACTTTTCTATTCAGCGTACCAGAAAAAAATCCATTCGTTGTTTTCGATACAAAACGGAATTGAGTGGAACATTGGGCCGGAACTTGGCGCCCGGCTTTTTAAGCAGTTCCCTGAGCTTAAAAAAACAAACCGTATTGCCGAAAAAGAAGCATGGCTTAAAAAAAACTGGTTTGGGTATAATCTAAAGCTTCACTCAGCCTTGGACGCCGAACAAGCCATAGACATTATGCAGGGGGATCTTAATAAATTTTTCGGGCTATACCTCGGCATCCAAGCGCATATCGAAACAAAATCCATGCAGAAATTTGCGGTCCTACGATTAACGGGGAGCAAAGAGGAGACAACTGAAAAACTTACTAAAGGCTTAACAAAATCAAAAATTGCACAGGGACTTAATAATGACACTGTGAGGCATAACAACCTGCCGTTTGGACAACATTTCCTAATGCGGCTCGGTCAAAGTTTAAAGGCAATTAACCATAATGGTTTTACCACAGAAACAGTTTTAATCGATAGTACAGGCATAGACAGAAGTCTACTTTGCTATTTTGAGTTCCCACAAAATATGTGGGGCGATCTCTCATTGATCAGAAAAGAACTGGCGCGCTACGGGATGACGGTCAGTATAGAGCATAAGTTTGTGCCCATCCTGGTAGTAACAGAAACCAGAAAAAAATCTTCGGCAATGAAAACCATTGGTTTACCTAACAGATAGACAATGAAATCAATAACTACAGCATGCCTTATACTGTTCATCTTCTCGTATTCAGCTGTCTATGCACAACAGATGAGGACAATTGTTAAGAACCCGGACAATGAGCCCATCGAGGGTGCCTCAATAAAGTCAAAATCAGGTATATCAGCTATAAGTAGAAAGGATGGTAGCTTTGACAGGTCCATTTTTCCACAGAATGATACGGTTACCGTCAGTCACGTTGGCTACATCTTAAAAAAAGCCGTAATCGACAAGCGGTCCGCAGATATCAATACTATAGTTCTTATACCGGATTCAAAAATACTGAGCGAGGTAGAAATCAGCACGGGTTATTATCAGGTACCTAAAGAACGTGCCACAGGGTCCTTTACCCAGATCGACAACAAACTCATCAACCGAAGTGTCAGTCCAAACCTGATTTCCAGGCTTGAGGGAGTGACCAACGGACTGCTTTTTGACAGAAGAAAACTGACAGGCGAAAATGTCAATGGTCCACCTGAATTGAGGGTAAGGGGATTAAGTACCATTTTAGCTGATACCAGGCCATTGATCGTTCTGGACAATTTCCCTTTTGAAGGTGATATCAATAATATTAATCCCAACGACATTGAAAGCGTTACCGTATTGAGAGATGCCGCTGCTGCCAGTATATGGGGAGCCCGGGCAGGTAACGGCGTGATCGTGATCAATACCAAACAGGGAAAATTCAATCAGCCCCTTAGTGTCACCTTTACCAGCAGTTTAAATGTAGGGGAGAAACCTGACCTTTTTTATAGGCAGGCTTATTTGCCTACGGATCTGGTCATGTCGATACAAAAACAGCTTTTTGAAAGGGGAACTTATCCGATCAATAATCAGACACTGATTCCGTCCTATGTAGAGCTATTGATCAAAAAAAGGGATAATCTGATCAGCGGAAATGAATTTGACAGACAGCAGGGAATAATGATGCAGAGCGATCTGAGAAGGGACGCTACCGATTTTCTTTATCAAAGATCTTCGGCCCAACAGTATGCGGTAAACCTTAGCGGTGGAGAAAAAAACTACAGGTTTGCTTTGTCGGCGGGGCTGGATAAAAATCAAAGCAACACAATTGGCAATAATAGTGTAAGAAATAACGTAAGCCTGCAGAATACCTATAAAGTCGTTAAAACTCTAGAAGCCAACAGCAGTATCTATTACAGCAGCCAGAAATCAAGGTCCAACGGACTGACATTAAGGGATATCGGCTATTCAGGAAGTTCGATCATTTCAAATATCTATGACCGTCTCAAAGATGATAACGGAAATGCGGCAGCCACCGGAAATTTATATAGACAGGCGTACCGGGAGAATGCCATTTCGCAGGGCCTTTTGGACTGGATGTACCGGCCACTTGACGAAATAAACCTTACAGATAACAATATCTCCAACGACTTACTGAGGATAAATGCCGGACTCAAGTATAGCCCAATAAAAGATCTGAATGTTAATGCAACCTATCAGTTTGTAGATCAAAATTCAAAAAATGAGATTTATTATGATCCTAACACGTATTATGTGAGAAATCTTATTAACCGTTACACCAAGGCGGACGGTAGCCGGGCGATTCCCTATGGAGGCATTATGGACTATGGAACTGTCGAACGAAAATATTCCAATTCCGGAAGGCTGCAGGCAGACTATTCATTGGCCTATTCAAACGGGCACCGGATAACCCTGTTGGCCGGGGCTGAGATAAGAGAAACCATTACCAATGGGTCTCCTGGAGCAAGATTATACAATTTCAGTAAAGATACCCAGATAGGGAGCGCAGTTTATGATTATACTTTAAATTTTGTGACCAGGCCAAATGGAAGTGCCCCTATTCCTATCGGCACAGGCCAACCCACTCTATTTACTGACCGTTTCCTTTCATATTTCTCCAATATGGGTTACACTCTCCTTGAACGCTATATCCTGAGCGGGAGCATCAGATGGGATGCAAGCAATCTTTTCGGTGTCGAGAGCAACAAAAAAGGAACAGCCCTATGGTCGATAGGAAGCAGCTGGGAAATAAGTAGAGAGTCCTGGTATCCAACAGATTCCTGGCTGCCATATCTGCGTTTGCGTTCAACTTACGGAAGCGCTGGGAATGTAGACAAGACTCAAAGTCAATACCCTACGATTACAGTTAGTACGAACGCAATTACCCAGCTACCGCAGGCCACCCTGAACAGTCCGGGAAATAGGTTTTTAAAATGGGAGCAGGTTAATACGCTTAATCTCGGCCTCGATTTTAAATCGGCAAATAACCGCATCAGTGGCAGTATTGAGTATTATTATAAAAGGGCAAAGGATTTACTGGGAAGTAATTCATTGGATCCTACAACCGGCATAGGCTTAACCTCTGGTTACAAAATAAATTACGCAGGCATGGATACAAGAGGCTTGGACATAGAACTAAACTCCCGAAACATTAACGGTATCCTTAAATGGGAGTCATCCATTCTCATCAGCCATAGCAAAAACAAAATTACAAGGCTGAGCGCTCCAAAACAGCTATACGCTATCAATTATATAAATGGCCAGATACCTGAACAGGGAAAGTCGGTTGACCTGGTTTATGCGCTCCCGTGGAATGGACTTAGCTCATCAGACGGCATGCCAATAGTATACGTCAATGGCATGCCTACCACCCAGGCCTCCGTTTATGAGGGTTACATACTCAATATCCCCTATGGACAGCTTGTTAATGCGGGAACTTCAGTGCCCAAGATATTTGGATCAGTCAGGAATACGCTCATCTGGAAAAATTTTCAGCTCAGCGCCATAATCAGCTTTAAGGCTGGGCATGTTTTCAGACGTACCTCGATCGGTCCAGGTCAGGAATACCTTAGCAACCCGGTTTACCACATGGACTATTTCAAAAGATGGAAACAGCCTGGGGATGAACTACTGACCAATGTTCCTGCTGCGAGCCAAACAAATGTTTCGGCTAGATCCCAATTCTATCAACAGTCTGAAATATTGATAACAAAAGGTGATGCAGTGAGGCTACAGGATATTAACCTAGCTTACACCATGACAAACAGGAAGCAGAGGCTTCCTTTCAAGAGCGCAAAGCTGTATTGCTACCTGAGTAATCTCGGAATTATCTGGAAAGCGAACAAGTTTGGGATAGATCCGGATTACTTCAATGCGGACTATCCGCCGCCCGGGACCGTGGCTTTTGGAATGCAACTAACCTTTTAACAAAAAACGATAAGAGAAAACATATGAAGATTACAATCCCATTTATCATATTGGCACTATCTAGTTTACTCCTTTCCTGTGGGGATAAATTTTTGGACGTAAAACCTGATATCCATCAGAGGGTTCCGATATCTGTTGAAGATTTTCAGGCCGTGCTGGATAACACCGTTACGATGAATCAGTCGAGTTGCCATGCGTTGGGCATAATAGGGTCAGACGACTATTTCGTAAAGGAGGCTGCTTATCAGGCATTCCCTGTTGATTTGGAATCATTATATCAGAAGAATGCCTATCTGTGGGCAGCCAAGATTTATTCAGGAGGAGAAACGACAACCATTGACTGGAACATTGGTTTTTTGAGAATCCTTTCTACAAATTTGATTCTGGAAGGCCTGCAAAAAATCGATACGGTAAACACCGATAAGAAAAATGCGGTGGTAGGATCTGCATTATTCCATCGAGCCTTGAATTACTATAGTCTTGCACAGCTATACTGTCTAGTTTATAATGGCAAAACCGCTGAGAATGAGATGGGTCTTCCATTGCGGCTGAGCAGTGACGTGACGTTGAATGTGAAAAGATCGACCCTAAAACAAACATATGACCAGATTACCTCGGACCTTGTACAGGCCGAACGAATATTACCTGAACGACCACTAAATATTTTCAGGCCCGGTAAAGCAGCAGCATATAGTTTATTGTCCAGATTATACCTTCAGAAGGGCGATTATGAAAAGGTGATCGAGTATACAACCAAGGCGTTAACAATTAACAGATCACTTAACGATTTTAATAAGCTTGTGAACACCCCAAATTACAGCTTTCAGGCCAATGGCATCGGTAATTCGGAAGTGATTTTCATGAACAGTATGGCAAATCTTTTTATTACGAACGCCAGCTATTTCAACGCAAACGAATCCCTCCTAAGCAGTTACGAACCGGGAGATCTCCGCAAACAAGTTTATTTTAAGTCAAATACTAACGGGCAGCAGCTGTTTATGGGTAGCTACACAGGAAATAACCTCCATTTCACCGGATTTGCGACCGACGAAATTTATCTGGCACGTGCGGAAGGATATGCAAGAACTGGCCGGTTGACAGAGGCGTTAAGTGATATAAATTACCTTCGGCAGAACAGATATACAAAGACCGCATTAACCGACCTTTCAAGTTCTGACAAAGATCAGCTACTTGACTGGATTATAAACGAAAGGCGAAAAGAAATGGTTATGAGGGGCACTAGATGGGAAGATCTGAGAAGGCTGAATAAAGAGCCCAGATATGCTACCACACTCCAACGGAAAATAGGGTCAGTTGATTATTATCTCCACCCCAACAGCAATAGGTATGCCTGGCCAATTCCTGTCGACGCAGTTGAGAGAGGGGGATATGAGCAGAATATAAGGGATTAAACAGCCCGGTCTGCGGGCTGCTTAATTTAAAAATGTTAATCACGGAATGTATATTCAGGTGTTTCGCCGCTACCTGTATAACTAGCTCCGTCGTTCAGAACGTCCTGAACTGTTTTACCAGAGTAGTTATAGCCAGGAGGAAGTGCAGTAACATCTAACTGAACTTCACATATATCTGAGCCGGTCTCACAATTTGGATCGGCATGTCCGGTATCCTGAATTGCCTGGTTAGCTGGATTGGTCTGTGGCGCAGATGAGATATTAACACTAAACCACAGGTTTGCTCTTTTTGCTAAGCTTTCTTTTTCTCCAGCCATTATATGATTAATGCCGAAGAAAATTCCGATTAAAGTGACCAATGAGAAGGCCACTGTTTTTAGTTTTGCCATATGGCTGTTGCATTTAAGTAGGGTAAATGCTTACCTTTAAGTGAATTTTAAACTTTGCTGGCCCTTGTGGCGGGCATTCCGAAAAAGGACTGTTCAGCTTTGGACAGCCTTTTTCCTTTTATCAGGCCTCACGGCCTCGCCGGGAAGAGCGCATATTTTCGAACATGTGGGAAATAAATAACTATTCTCTTTTGGGCGTGGGATGTATTGGGCTTACTTAATGCAGGTGAACCTAATTTCGCTTCTACATCAGCTAGACGTTTCTTAATCATTTTAAGGATTAGAGTTACAAGCACAGAAAGGCCGGTTCGGAAAATTATTTCCGATATCCGTTTAAGCCATATAGCTACCCTTAAAGTTTTCATAATTCCTGTCTTTACCTAACATTTACCATTTTGCAACAACCTGGTTGTTGCATGCCCATTCTAAAAATATACGCGCTTATCGCTGCGCCTGCGTCCCCTGTATAAAGTCCGGTCAAAACTTACGAGCACCTGCCGGTTTCCGCAACAATAATCTAATCAACTTCTGGGCAGATTATCTTAGCGCTTTATACTTGACGCCCGGAAAGGGCGGCTGAAAACAGGTGCTACCCACCATATTTCAATATTTTTTCCCAAATCAATCGGGCCTATTTTCTTTTTTGGGATGTCGTCTTTTCTCTTGCTCAAGCTTTTTGAGGAGCTCTTCCCTCTTAGCGGCACAAATAATGACACTTTCACGCTCGCGTTGGTAGTGCATGACCTGTTTATTACCTTCACGAGCCAGTGTTTCCAGTCGCAGGTCTGTTATCTGATCCTCGCATGTGCAATTTTTCTGAGGAAATAGTGCTGCCAGTCCAACGCCAATTACAACTGCGATAATGCCAAAAAGGCTTTGATAAACTTCTCCGCGTTCCGGCTTTTTAAATCTCATCCAAAGAAATTTATATTCTTTTTTTTCAGGGCCTGACGGCTGTTCATTGAAATCATTGTTCATTGCCTATCGGATTACTTGAATAAATTTAGGCCTATCCTTTCAGAAAAATAGAGACAAAAAGAACGTTTTTCCGTCAACTGTACCAATTTCGGAAGTGAACTGCCCCTCACTTTGATGAATTGCCCCCAATGACTGGCCAATAAAAAGGTCTTTTTGTACTTTTATGAAACTAATAAGGCAGTTTATGCATAGCAAGAAATCAGATGGCAAAAATCTTCCAGATTATTTCAGCTTTGGCTGGATGATGCTGATCTCGCTATGCATAACGCTTTGTTTAAACTGGCCAACAATGAACTCACGGTTTTGGCATACCTTCACCCAAGATTGGTATCACATTGCATGTGCAAATACATTTGCAACCGTTTTCATCATGATAACCTTTACCAATATTTTCACAAGTTATCTGGATTCAAAGTGGCTCTGGGAGAAAGATTTATGGAAAAGGCTTGTTTTTCAGATTTTATTAGGATTTATGGCACCTATACTGATCTGTTATTTTTTCAGTTGGGTTTCTTTTTATTTCCTCAACGTCAATATCAGTTCAACAAGGTATATCCGGAATATGTCCAGCTTACTTGTGCTCATTTGTATCATGATCAATCTCCTGCATATGGTCTATTATTATATCTATAGATCTTCGGAATGGCTAAGTAATACGGCTGGAAAACCAAAACCAGCGCCCGTTTTGTATCTATTTATCCCTGATGGGAAGGGAGAGAAGAAAATTGCAACCGCAGCTATTGCTTACATATTTGTAGAAAACGGGACAACCTATATCCAGCATCATAATAGTGATCTTGATGTGTGTTTTATAGCTTTAGACAGTCTCTATAAAAAACTAGACGAAGCATCTTTTTTTAAAGCAACAAGAAGTTATATTGTCTCTTCTGCGGCAGTAGATAGTTATGTAAAGATTCCACACAAAGGTCTTAAAGTAAGACTACGACCAGAAACCCCAGAACCTATAAACGTCAGCCGTTCAAAAGCCCCTCGATTTATAGACTGGTTAAAAAAAGACCCTTAGTAAAGTTTCTAAAACACATTGTCTAGGTAAATCTGTTGCGTAAAATGACCAACACCTTTTAACCGGACTAGCTGTACCAATCAAGTTTAGCTGGATTACCAACCACAGGGGATAAGGTTTTCGGTAGATGCAAAAAGCAAACGAAGGGAAGGCCCAGGGGGTAGGGTTTGCAGGCCGCAATTGTGCGGGGGGCCATCCAAACGACCCTTATTGATTCAGCTTCCCGGACATTTTTGCTATACCCTATCACCGCTGCAAGCCCTGGCCCTGCTTTCTTGACTTTTTACGTCTTCGCTTTTCAGCCTCCTCGACTGTGATCAATTGAGAAAACTCATACAATAATAGAGGTGGAATTTAAGCAGATGTAGTCGAAAATAAACCCCTTCTACTATAAATTTTAGGACAATAAACCAACTAAGGAGCTATCCAATCAAAGTCAATCAAATGACCCAGATTATCTGTTACTTTTTTATCTAGATTGGAACGAAGATATTTTCCATTAACACCATTTACAACGGTAACTGTTTCACCATCATCCCATCCACCTCTTAAATAATTCCATACCCAAGTAAAAGCACTGTTTCCAGCTATCTCTAAAAGGGCTATTGCTTGGGCTTTGGTTTTTTTGACTGCTCGTCCCGTTGAGTTTTCACTCACAGTGTGAAATGCATAGGCCACAATTGTGTCATTTGAATCTTTCCAGACACCAGAAATTCTATACTTTGCCATAATTTTTTTTTGGAAAATTAAAAAATGGATTCATCACAACTTTACGGAAACCCGTAATGATGTCTTTTTTGTTTCTCATACCTTGGCTCCTATTAATTCAAATCAAAAATATGAGCACAATTTTTAAAAAATCAGTAATGTCTACCGCACTAGTTATTTTAGCGGTGATGATGCACAGCTCCTGTAAGAAAGCAGCGCAGGAAACTGTAAAGGAGCAGGAGCAAGTTCCGGTAGTTTTTTCTTATGAGGTGACCTGTGATTACTGTAACATTTCCTACATCGATGCAACCAATCAGACCAAAACGGTAACGAGCAACATAGGCAAATGGACTTATAAAATTGAGAAAAAGGTTTCCTTTGATCTGAAGTTAAGCGTTTCATCAATCATTTCAAGTTATCAGACCATCCAGGCTTATATCTTGAAAGACGAAGAGGCGGTATACGGAAATCTCGGTTATAACCGTGCGGATCTTTCCTATAACACCGTTTCTGGAAATGGTACCTCAAGTTTTGGCAGTTATGTTTCCACCACCCCAACCGGCGGGAACAGCTCAGGTGGAACCACCTCTCCAACCTCTTCAGTTTGCGGGGCAAAAAACAAGACCGGAGGCTATTGCAAACGGATGGTTGTCGGAGGTGGCAGATGCTGGCAGCATAAATAGACTGCCCAGACATATCTTCAATTACATTTACTTGAGCACCGTTTATATCGTTATATTAAAACAAAAATCATGAAAGCATTTATTTTGTCAATAGCACTGATGTGCTGTTATTTTCTTTGCAATTGCCAAAAAATATCTTCACTTGGCACAGTCAATGAAAGCAAGTTAGGAAGATGCACCGGTTCAGCTTATTGTTCGGCGTGTAAAAACTGTTCCCGTTGTGCCCACTGCGGGAGTGGAGGTACCTGTGGGATATGCTCACCTGTTGAATCGCAAACCCCGGTATACTCCAGCCCCCGCAAAAAAGTATCTAGCTACAGGCCGAGATCATCTGCATCTGGTCAGCAGAAAAAGCAATCCTTCAGTGCCGAAAAGAGCAATATGAAAAGTTACGTTTCAGAATCTTTATCAGCGGTAAAGCTCAAAGAAATCAGTCTTCGCTCAGGGCCAGGATTATCCTATCCTGTTATAGAAACGCTTAAGCGCAACCAAAAAGTGAAACGGCTTGCAAAAAAGGGAGAGTGGGTAAAGGTGAAAGTCCTGTCCTCTGGAACTACAGGTTATTGTAATCTGGCAGGAATAAACTAATATCCTGTACGAATAAGCTCTAAGAATGATCAGGTGGGGAATAAATTCATTTGACTAACCCCCACTATTTTTTCCTGTACAAGCTAAAGCGAAACATGCTGGGATAGTGCCACTGGGGTTTCGCAGGCCGCAAGGCGCGAGGGGATTTCCCTTTCATACCTTTTGATTTTTTATAAAACTATAGTCCTTCCTGTCAACGCTGCATACCCTGCTGTTGTTGCCTTGCTTTTCTCCTTCTTCGCTTTTCTGCTTCTTCAATAGTATCAGACGCGATATCCGGAATATGTACTGGCTCCATCAAAACTTCCAAAAATTCGCCTACGGTTTTACCGGTAGATTCGAGCATGTTGCCAACAGAAGAAAAAATTCCCTCAGCGACACCTAAAGCAAGTTGATTAACCACAGACCCACTCTGGTAATTTTTCAAAGACGCCTCTTGCAGAACATCCAGTTGCTCCCGCTGCTGCAAAGTGCCATTCTTTAATATATTGGCATAGGCCAGAGTATCTCTCAAGTTACGCTCAAAACCAAACTGCTCATCAAACAAACGTTCCCCACACTGCTTAAAGGCCACCCTGTCAAACTGACCCATTTTTTTGGAGTGCTCCGCATTTCTGCCTTTTGAACTGTTCATGGGACTGAGCTTTATTTTATTCGTGATGTCCCTGCGGCTGACAATCACCTGTATATGCAGTTGGTTTCCGCTCTTTTTCTCCCCGCGCTTCCGGCTACCATCTTTAACCGCTGCATCCTTATGGCTATAATACCGGTTGTACTCAACTTTCCCAAACCAGAGCAAATCCTTATTACCGGCAATCCCAGCTCGTTTAAAGTTCCTGGCATATTCATCCATTACTTTCTCTGTATATGCTTTCAGCAGATTTTTCATATCAGCATCCCCAACCGATTTCCTCAAATGTTCCAGTTCTTTCTGGCTTGGACTGATGTTGATCAGGAAAAACTTCGCCTCATTTCTCCCCAGCTTTGCATTGTTTCCATCCAGTGTCCTGCGTACTTCATAGGCCTCCACATCCTGCCGATTCCCATTGAACCATAGTTCCGGCTGCTTCAAGTCCTCGGTCCGGTTCTCCTTTTCCAAATAATTTACCAGACCACCACTGCTGCCCTTGTTACTGGCCTCTTTATTATCGGTAATATTGATGTACATGGTTATAAAAGGTCAATCTGGTTTCTGGTAATCCTGATGAGGTCCTCCTTCTCCTTGGCCGGGGTCATCATACCAAAAGCATCCCTGCTTTTAATGTAAGTGCCGAGTATGTAGTGAAACTGTTTTTTAAGATGCTCCCCTGTAGATAGCATCACCAAAATGCTTTTGAGTATCTCATCGGTATTCAAAAGTTTGCTGCTGTAATTCTTTCCAGCCGATAAAAGTTCATTTTGTCCACTCGCCAGGGTACCGCTTTTTTTCTCTAGCTGCTTTAAAAGGTTATTGATATCCCGCTGGTTACCCGTTATCCTGTCCACCTCCCTTTTGATTGGAATCAGGAGGTCATTTTCCTGGGCCCTGATAAAACCGATGTAATCCTTGTGCTGCTTAAGCAGCGTATTCTTTAACAGCTCATCATTGATATCAAGCGGATCTTTCTTACTGCGAAAGAAGTAATCCACCATCTGCGCAAATACCAGCCGGTTCGGACGGCCAAGCTTCTGCGCTATCTTATCCATTTTAAGCGCAGTCTGCGTATTATATTTTATATTTCTTAAAGTTTCCATTTTAACTTCTTCGTTGTTCATTAATTAACTTGTGATATACATTACGGTATATATTGTCTCATAGATATACAGCTATATGGATATGCATATATTTAAATATCCTGAACCCTGCCCAGGGTTCCTTTTTCTTTAATCCTGCTGCCCTCAGCGGGCAAGAGAACCCCTGGAGGGTTCTCCAAACAGCCTTTACGCTAGCGTAAAGCTAAGATGGTGAGGCTCTGCCCAACCACCGCTTGCTCCTTTTTTTTGAAATAAAAAAAGGACCTTTTGCATACCGCCTTAACCCCTCAATTTTTTTAGCGGGAGACCGATCCCAACAGTCTCCCATAAGAAATATTCAAAAAAGCTAACTTAAAATGCTAAGCTCTAATCCTACATCCAAAAACCCAAACTCATCCTTAAGATGCTTTGCAACTCAACACACCCTCGTCTTCCAGGTTCCAGGATATCCGGCTTCCAAGAAAAGGATTATAGGAAGGGCTATAAAAGATGTACCCAAAAACCTGAAGTTCAGTGATGCATTTGTGATAGGTTGAGGTCGAGTAGATCTTGGATGAACGCATGAGCCTGCTCCGGCTGACCTGAAAAGGGTGAGTCAATCCAGAATTTTCCGAAGCAAAAATCAGCGAAGCCAGTAGGCTAACATGAAATGCCGAAAGCCTTTGATCCGCCTGAATCCGACATTTGAGATAATCAAGGTTTCTATTTATCCTCCCCATGTGACTCCCCCCGAAATAATCTTTTAACAACCGCATTTTCAGGCGTACCATTACCCAGTATACGCCTGATATCCTCTAACCTAAAATATACAATTCGGCCAATCTTAGTAAAGGGCAGTTTGCCGCTTACCCGCAAGTGCAGCAGAGTGCCTGCAGAAATTTTCATCAGTTTCCTGACCTCAGAACTTTTGAGGTATTCATCAGGCGCAGCCGTCTGGAGCGGAGCAATTTTTTTGATCTCTTCGATCAGATCGCTTTTTAGTTCAAGCAGATCACTTTTGGTTACCAGGTCTAAATTCATGTTTCTTAAAATTTAATGATCAATTCGCTCCGTATAGCTACAGACAAAATCCTATCTATACGGAGATTTCACATCAAAAGTGAACACAGAAACAGGTAATCAGATGCCCAATGGAGGTGTTTGGGCATAGCTGCGCTTTAAACTACGCTACTGTTCGTTAACAGACTTAACCGGAACAATATCAAAAGCCCTATCCTTGTCGGAAATAAAGATATATTTAGAGGAGTCTTCAGAAGAAAAATAATTCTGGGCAGTTGCCAGCGGTATTGGCTTATCTCCATGCACAAAATTTTTGGCAATCATTTTATACCAAGGGCTATGACCCTGAGTGGTCAACAGCCTTTTCCCATTTGGGAGCACCAGTTTTTGGAACTGGCGCATGAGATCCATAAATGCAGCTACATTTCCACTATTAATCACAATTTTTTCACTTGCCTCATACCTCAGGATTTCATCGAGCCGGTCCTGCAAGTCTGCCAGCTTACTTTTAATCTGCGCAATTTCTGCGTCCTTTTGACTCAGCATATTTTCCATCGACGTATTAACATTCCACTCATCAATTCTATTTAAGAATTCCTGGAAGGCTTCTAGTTTATCAAGGTTGGCCGAATGAATCTCATATACATTTTTGAACGGATCCTTAACTGAATAAAAAGCAATTTTCCTTTTGATGGCTCGGTTTACCTTACGAAAGAAGGCTTCTTGTCCATCTGGATTTTTCAGCAGATAATAATTCAGGTGAAAATTGTAAAATGCGCTATACTCAACCTGAGGTAAACTATAGAGTTTCAGCGCAAAAAAATTATCTTCTAATCTTCTGTTAGAGAACAATGGGTTACCGATCTCATATGGGTGTGGAGAAAAGTCAAATCTTCCCCGGAATTTAAAAAAACGTTCTGTCATGATAAATTATGGAGTGGGGTTCCCTTTCAGTAACCAGATAGGGAACTGTTAAAAATTGATAGTAATATACAACTATTCAGGTCTGTAGGCAACTTCCGAATATCGCCATTTCTGATTTCGCTTTGAGCAATGCGACCTTAGAGCGGATTGCACATATTATTCTAAAATATTTTCAATGAGATCTATATCTTCATTTAACTATTCTTTTTCTACTAAAATTTCCTTAGCACCGCCGAGACTTTTGCTTCTTAACGACGTTCACAGTAATAAATAATTATGTGGTTCCCTAAAAGATAAGTATTCAGATTTAACGAAAGGCATCCTCGCAATTGTTTTGGGCTAGGGCGTTAAGAATTGTGCTAGAGGGTAAATAGGTGATTACTTGTGAGATTATTGTACAGTTATGATTTACCTTTATGGAATAATTATGCTCTGTAATGGCTGAAGATAAAATTGAAATCCTAGGGTACTCTCTATCTCAAGATGTTTATGTCACACTGTTAGTGACGCTTGTTGTTTTTTTTATTGGTTTGGGGCTAAACACTTATTTGTCATATTCAAAACGCAGAAATCAGAGATTACTTGCTAGACTTAATCACAAGCTATTTATTAAAGAAACTAATAAACAAGCAATAGATTACAGCAATTATAAAAAACAACTGAATATTGATCATATTGGTAATTTTACTTTCCAGTTTAGGTTGATTAGGTCAATTTCAGTATTCAAAGAATTTGGATATGAAAATACATTTAATGCATATTTTAGTGGTATAGAGCATATTTTCATAATTCAAAGACAAAAGAAAATCAAGGCGTTCGATGCATTGTGGAGACATATTGAATTTGTGGTTAAAACACATGAAAAATCCATTGCTGATTCAGAAAACCTAGTATTCAGAAATGCTGAGTTAAACGATCTTAGAAGTAATAGCATAGGTCAAGCACAAAAATTTATAGAACAATTTTTGTTAGATTTTGATGCCCAAATTGATATAGAGGAGAATCATCCGTTTCACACATTTTACTTTAATAGGAAAAATATCATCACGAAATTAAGAGGTATAAAAAACTATACTAGTCCTAGACCTATCTATGAATATTTCCATGAGTTGTTAGAACTGAATAGAAATAACCCTCTTTTGATGAAAGATTATGACAAGGATATTCGTTCGGTTGATTTTAATTCAATTGTGCTAGAAAGTGAGATAAGATATATAAACATGAAAACCCACTTGGAATCCTGGGCAGAATCATATGATTACCTTTCAGTTGAATACCATAAATTGGCTTTTGCTTTGGTCGCTTCATACAGAATATTAAATAGTAATTTTTTTTGGTTGTCCATTAAGAAGAAGATAGTATGGTTATTGAAAGGAATTAAATATGTCTTTTTACCAATTTTATTTTAATAATTCTTCTATAATCATAAAATATGTTTGCTTCTTTTTCATTTATTGTTAGGATTAATGAAATGAAATTATCGGAATCAGGACAGGCTAATGTCTCGATTAATGGCATTCCTTTAAAGTCCATTACTAATAGCTTCTCTTCCGTAAATCAGTCAAATTTTGATTTATATCGCCTCACTGGAGCAAATCTCAGTGAAACGGGGAAGAAACAATTCACCAGTTAATACGGGAAACCGTAATTATATTCATCTATAACCATTTAGCTTTGTTATTAGTTATAGGGAGAATATTTTTAGAACCAAGTAAACTAGGCTCTGAACAAAAAAAAATCAAGCTTTCACTTAAGTCTTCGTGAAGAATTGCTAGGTTTTTTGTGGCGATGTAAAGGATAAAATTACCTGCTCATAGTAAAAACAATTTATATACATTTAAAATGGGTTAAGTAAGCTGTTCATCCTAACCAAACTAAATTTATCTCAAAAATGATTAACGCTATTCAATTAAAAAAGATCGCCACTTATGATGCAACAGGTGTCGAAATTAAAGGGCTTAAAAAAATCAATTTTTTTTATGGTTCTAACGGCAGTGGAAAAACCACTGTAACCAAATATCTTTTTGATCCGAATGCTGCGGCTTATGCGAATTGTAGAATTACCTGGGCAAGTGGTCAGCCTGTTAAATTGTTAGTCTATAATAAGGATTTTAGAGATCGAAATTTCTCAAGCGGCAGTATTGATGGTGTCTTTACTTTAGGTGAGGCAACCAAAGAAGAAGCAGAGAAAATCGAAGAATTGAAAAATAAACGCAGGCTTATTAAGGAAGAAGGGACTGCAAAGAAAGAGACTTCGAAGAAGATGGAGGAAACAATTCAAGTTATGGATGCCCAATTTAGAGATGAGTTGTGGGCACAAGTTTATAAGAAGTACGAAGATGATTTCAAAGAGGGGTTCAGGGGGTATATAAATAATAAAGAATCCTTTAAGACCAAATTTATTGAAGAATTTGGCAACAACAAAAGTAAGTTACATAGCTTAGAAAAATTGAAGAGCTTTGCCAAAACGATTTTTGGAAAGAAGCCTTTGGTTTTGAATGAGTTTAGATCTCTTGAAACTGACCTGTTAAAAGAGATTGAAAGTAATGAGCTTTGGATTAAAAAGATAATTGGGAAGATTGATGTGGACATTGCTACGCTGATCCAAAAGTTGAACATAAATGATTGGGTGAATCAGGGGCGTAATTTTTTAGGGGATAATGAAACCTGTCCGTTTTGTCAGCAAAATACGATTACCGCAGATTTTCGTGAGCAGCTGGAAGATTATTTTGATAAATCATTTGTTGCTAATACGGGTGCTGTCAAGCAACTTGCTGAGGATTATAATGCTTTCTCCTTAAATCTTTTAAATATGCTCCATGGAATTGATGAAAGCGAAGAAGAGAATGAGAATTCAAAACTGGAAATTGAATTATTTTCTGCTTATCTAAAGACTCTGGAAACTATAATTCAGCAAAACAATAGTTTAATTTCTGAAAAATTGAAAGAACCGAGTCGGTCTCTTAAGCTTAAATCAACCGCAGAGCAAATAAAAAGTATTGCTGAGTTATTTGAAAATGCCAACAAGGCCATATTTCAGCATAATAGTATCGCTAACAATTACGAAAAATCAAAGACAGAACTTGTGGGCTGCCTATGGAAGTTTGTAATTGAAGAATATTCTCTACCAACCCAGAATTACATAAAGAAGAGAGACGATGCACAGAAAGGTTTGGACGGCCTACAACTAAAGATAGATAAACTTGCGATAGATTGGAAAGCCTTAAATAAAGATATAATTGAAAGGAGTAAAAATCTGACGAGTGTTCAGCCTTCTGTTGATCAGATAAATCTTACACTGAAGTCTTATGGTTTTAACAATTTTAAAATAGTTCCTTTAGCCGGAGATGACAGTAAATACCAGATACAAAGAGAAGATGGTGAACTTGCTGAGAATACTTTGAGTGAGGGAGAGATAACTTTTATAACCTTTTTGTATTTCCTTCAGTTGACCAAAGGAAGTGTAAGCCAGGATAACATTTCTGAAGATAGAATATTAGTTGTTGATGATCCAATTTCCAGTCTAGACAGTAATATCTTATTTATCATTAGTTCTTTAATAAGAAGTGTTATTCAGGATATCAAAGCCGAAAAAGGTAATATAAAGCAATTGATTCTTTTTACACACAACGTTTATTTCCATAAAGAAGTTTCCTTTATTAGTAGTTCGCAAAAGGAATGTAATCAGACAAACTATTGGATATTAAGAAAGCATGACAAGCATACAAGCCTCCAATGTTTTGATATGAAGAACCCTATCAAAAGTTCTTATGAGCTGTTATGGAAGGAAATAAGAAATCGTACAGAATGTTCAACTATTTCAATCCAGAATACGATGAGAAGGATTTTGGAAAATTACTTCAAGATTCTTGGGGGTATGTCTGAAATCAATCTGGTTGATAAATTTAGTATTGGAGAACAACGGGAAATATGCAAGTCGTTAATGTTGTGGATCAATGATGGTTCGCACTCTTTACCAGACGATCTTTTTATTGAGAAGCAGGATGACGTCGTAGAGAAATATTACAATGTCTTTAAGGACATATTTGTCCATACTAAACATGACCAGCATTTTAGCATGATGATGGGAGAAGAGATCGCAATCTAATGGTCATTATTTTATTTCAACCTGTAACTTAATTAGTTAAAGTCTCGGAAAGGTTGTGTATTAATTTAACAAAAGGACAAGTCACTCCAGTATTTAATTTAAGCTGAGGCACTTAAGCAATAACTCGTTGGGTAATATATTTACAGTGTATTAATTCGATTATCAAAAGATTTATGATATTTTAAAAATAATAATTTTAAATAAAAATATGAGAGGTATAACACCTGAGTTGACGTCAGAATTAAATGAACATTTTAAAGATCCTAATAAGGTTGCATCTGGAGAAGCTTTTAGAGTTTCAACTTTTCGGGAATTAATGGAGTATACGGCGAAACTTTCTTATTTAAATAAAGATCACTTACTTTTCTATCGCGGACAACGTAATGATTATAGAAATCGAGCCGGCAATTCAACATTCTATCCTACTATTTATCGTGGTGATTATCTGAAGTTATCTGAACTCAGAAATAAATTTGACATCCTTGATGGTGCAGGTAAAGCACTGGTTGAACTATTTGAAACAGAAAAAATCGACGGATATAAAGATGTAAAAAAGCGTGAGTACATACAATGGAGTATCTTGCAACACTATGAAGTTTGCGACACGCCACTTATTGATTTCACGCATTCGCTAAGAGTTGCGTGCTCTTTTGCTCTCATGGATAATGATAGTGGCGAGGCTTATGTTTACATTTTTGGAATGCCTTATTTTACAAATAGGATCAGTATAAATTCAGAGCATGATATTGTTAACATTAGACTCCTAAGTATTTGTCCACCAGGAGCATTAAGACCTTATTTTCAAGAAGGCTATTTAATTGGTACAGATGGAATAAAAACTAATTATGAATCTAAGACAGAGCTCGACTTTAACAATCGACTAATAGCCAAATTTAAAATTCCAACAGATTCTAATTTTTGGGGAGAGGGTTTTCACAAAATACCTGAAGGGTCTTTATACCCTGATAATGATCCTATCAAAACACTGTGTGATGAAATCCGAGTAATTGCAAGGCAGGAATTAAAATCTGGTGATATGGGAGAATTTTTAAAACGCTGGGCCGACATAGAGGAGTGGCTTTTGACGCATGCAAATAAACTGACATTAAAACATCCAAGTATCTTAGAAGCTGTAAGGATCTTACATAAAAATGGAGTCATTAATGACAATCATCTTTATCCAATAAATTATCTGAGAACTTTTAGAAATAGGTTGGTTCACGAACCAAAAATTATTGAGCCTAAAGATGTAATTGAGAATATTGAACGAGCTGAGGATGTTCTCGGCATTTTAAAAATGATCTAAAATTATGGTCACATAATAATTACTACAACTTCAGATGTTAAATAACCGAAGTGGAAACATTCCCGCAATGACCTTCTAGTAATCACCTCATTCCTTTGTTTAGTGAGCTAAGTAGGCTATATTAGAAAATTAAACCAATTACTCTCTCAATGAAATGCCTATTTTGTAAAGAACCATCTGACCGATCCACAAGTCAGGAGCATATCGTTCCAGAATCACTGGGAAATAAAAGCCATGTACTGGTTAAAGGGGTCGTCTGCGATAAGTGTAATAATTACATCGCCACAAAAATCGAAAAAACAGCACTTGAGACACCTTTTTTCAAAGATCTTCGGTTTAGAAACAATATCGAATCTAAGAAAGGGAAAATTCCGTCCGGAACAGCCCTTTTCCCAAAAACGAAGCATCGTGGTGAAATTTCTTTCGACATGAAATCTCGACAGATAAACGTGCAGCTAGATGAGAAGACATTTAATTTAGTAAATGAAGGCGTAATAAAGCAAGTATATATCCCATATAACCTTGAAATCCCGACAAACAATCAGGCAGTTTCAAGAATGCTGGCAAAAATCGCCCTGGAGTTTACGGTATTAAACTTTGCAAAAACAAAGGAGGAATTAGCCTTACTTGTAGATGAGGAGCAGCTGGATCCGATCAGAAACTATGTCAGGTTTAATCCGAAAAATGAAACTTGGGTTTATCACACGCGAAAAATCTATGATGAACATGAAAATTTCTTTTTAGCTGACGGTAAGTCTGTGGATATGGTTTTCGAATGTGATTTTTTAATGACTGAAAATATAGAGGTTTATTTCATTATCGCATTTAAGGGGGTTGAGTTCGTCATAAACATGGCGGGATCATCAGTCGACGGATACTTGGATTGGCTAAAGCAACATAATAATGTTAGTCCTTTATATCGTAAGGGAAGACATTTCGGCTATAAGCTTACACCAGAATTCTTAATAAAAGATAAATCGCATGAGTAATATAACATTTATAGGTGGTATCCATGGCGTTGGAAAAAGCACCGTATGTGACCAAATATGCCTTGACAAGACAATTGAATACCTGTCCGCGAGCAGCTTGATCAAATGGGCGGAAATCAACACAGATCCAAAAAACAAAAACGTAAAGGATATCGAGGATACCCAGCAACGACTTTTAAGAGGCCTTAACGAGACTGTCCAAATGAATAGAAAATATCTTCTAGATGGTCATTTTTGCTTATTTAATAAAGATGCAGAAGTATCAAAAATCCCTATCTCTATATTCAAGAACATCCGCCCGGCCCTGCTTTGTCTCGTTACGGGAGATGTAGCCGAAATAAAGAAAAACATTGAACTGCGTGATAACAGAGAATACGATCTGAACTTGCTTACACAAATGCAAGATGAAGAGATTAGGCATGCAGGCTTTGTCGCTTCAGACCTCGGCATAGAGCTTGTAGTCGGAACAAGAGAGAATTTCAGTTTTATACAAAAATCGATTAACGCCATATTTAACCTTAGATGAGAGTTCTATTAGATACCAATATTATTATCCACCGAGAAGCCGCCAAAGTATACAACAACGATATAGGCATCCTTTTTAATTGGCTGGATAGGATCAATGCTTCTAAGTGCATCCATCCCTTGACTATTGAAGAACTGAACAGATACAAAGATGCCGAAACCGTAAAAACAATTAACATAAAGGTTGCGAATTATCACCAACTCAAAACATTAGCTCCATTTGGTGATGATATTAGAAAAATCTGTGAGGCAATTGATGTTAACGACAACGACATCAATGATTCCCAGATTCTTAACGAGGCATATCATGGAAGGGTTGATTGCCTAATCTCAGAAGATAAAAAAATACACAAAAAAGCTCTTCTTCTTGGAATAAGCGATAAAGTATTCACCATAAATTCCTTTTTAGAAAAAGTAACTGCAGAACATCCCGGCCTAATAGATTATAAGGTACTAGCGGTGAAGAAACTTTATTTTGGTGAAATAGATGTCAGAGATCCTTTTTTTGACAGTTTCAGGAACGACTATAATGGTTTTGACAAATGGTTCAATAAAAAATCAGATGAAATTGCCTACGTATGTTACCAAGATGATATTTTGAGTGCTTTTCTGTTCCTAAAAACCGAAAATGAAGGGGAGAATTATTCTGATATAAATCCTATGCTTCAAAAGAAGAAAAGGTTAAAAATCGGCACCTTCAAAGTGACCAGCAATGGATTTAAATTAGGAGAAAGATTTTTGAAGATTGTTTTTGACAACGCACTAGCTCAAAAAGTCAATGAGATATATGTAACCATTTTTGATAAAAGGGAAGAGCAGCTTAGGCTGATCAACCTAATGGAAGAATGGGGATTTAAATTTCATGGCATCAAGAATACAGAAAACGGAGATGAGAATGTATATGTAAGGCCGTTTGAAAAATCTGCCCCAGCAGATAGAAACAGTCCAAAATTAACATTTCCATTTCTTTCAAAAGAAAGCAATATTTTTATTGTTCCCATATATCCAGCCTACCATACAGAACTATTTCCAGATTCTATCCTCAAGACTGAATCCCCTAAGGATTTTATAGAAAGTGAACCATATAGAAATGCTTTGAGTAAGGTTTACATATCACGTTCCCATGAACGGAATCTAAACTCTGGGGATCTGATAGTTTTCTACCGTACTGGCATCGCTGGAAATGCTATTCATACCGGTGTAGCCACAACGATAGGAATTGTCGAATCGGTTATCACAAATATTCCGGATGAAGCGACTTTTCTCTCGCTGTGCAGAAAAAGAAGTGTATTCACTGACAAAGAGTTAAGGGAACACTGGAATTTTAATCCATTTGGGAAGCCTAACCATTTAATTCAACGACCTTTTATCGTTAACTTTATATATGCTTATTCGTATCCGAAACGGCCAAATTTGCTTTGGCTGAATCAAAATGGCATCATTCCTGATATAAAAGACATGCCCAGGGGATTTCGGGCAATTAAGAGAGAAGATTTCATTAACATTGCAAAATATTCCTTTAGAAAATGAGAGTACTACTATCCATAAAACCAGAATATGCCTTTAAGATATTTGACGGCTCTAAAAAATTTGAATTTCGCAAAGTCATTTTCAAGAAGCCCAACATCAAAACGGTAGTAGTCTATGCCTCATCTCCAGTGCAACAAGTTATCGGGGAATTTGAGATCGAGGATATTCTGAGCTTTGATCCGGACAGTATCTGGAGTCTGACAAAAAAATACTCTGGCATCAGCAAGGCTTTTTTCGACGAGTATTTTGCAGATAGAGAGATTGCTCATGCTATTAAAATCAAAAGTACGACCAGGTATACTACTCCATTAAACATTCGAGATGACTTTAACGCAGTCCCCCCGCAATCCTACATGTATCTATAGAATTTATCCATCAGAGATAACATACATAAATGTAAATGCCTGCTATTTCTGCCAGGCATTTACATTGCCTAAGAAAGCAGCTTTACTATTGTTTTCTCTAACCTCCTATCGGGCTCTTGAAGCAAGAGAGGGTACAAGCTGACGACCATACCCTGCTATGCATTTTAAAATTAGCCAGATTGAGCTGACGAACTTATGTTTAAACCGAATAAGGTAATACTCCAAAATGCTGAAAAGCAATCATTTTTGCTGATCAATTGAATGGAGATGCTCTCTAATTATTCGTATTTTTATCTCCGAAATTTAAATAAATTAGCTCTCCAATGAATAAAAATCAAAGAAACAACTACGTTCAGAAAATTCAAAACTCATTATCCTCTATCAGTAGTCAAGACTTTCCGTTTCTAGCTCAAATAATTCTACAGGAAAAGTACAAACTGCAATTTGAGCTACGGGGCCAAACAATTTCGGGTGAACCCGTTGGACATTCATTGGACGCAAACTCATTGGATCGATCAATAGTATCGGAATTTGGCAAAGAAATCGGCTATTTCCTCGACAAAAAGAACACGAAAATAATTGGCGATATAGACCATGCTAACAATCTAGCTCCACAAAGTAACACCATCATACTTATGTCCACACAGATTTGTGGACCAAAGAAATACACTGAGCTTCTAGACTACTTCACAACTATCAGCAAAACATCGAAAAAAACTATTGATCTCTTTGACGGCCGTAACATTGCTGAATTTATCGTAGATGATATTTTATTAAGCTCTACGCCTGATGTTATTGGTCGACTGATCGAACTTGTTCCCGGACTGGAACAGATTCACAATGAAAATATCTTTACGAATACATTCCCGATATTAAAGGCAAAAAATTTTAAGCGAGTAGTAGACGAGTCTGAAATAATGAAAAAACTAAATGACTCCAAGTTTGTGCAGCTTTTTGGAATAAGTGGGATTGGCAAAACATATCTATCATTATCCACTGCCCAATCCATTTTCAACACCAACGATGATTGGTTGAAAATCTGGATACCAGGCCATTCCATTTCAAATGCGTCCGACCTTCACGGCATTCAAATAGAGGGGTATGGTGTCAAGCAAAATGTTATTGGGTTAATGCAGCGCTTTAACTGCATCCTGATAATCGACGGCCTTGAAAACGACATTGAAGAAGTTATCGATAAAATTGTTACTGATGTGAAGAGAGACTACAGACTGATAGTTACTTCTCAAACAATTGCAAGCGTTGAGTCAACCTACCCTGTGAAATTCGTAGACGAGGCGATTGGCCAGGAAATACTCAATCAAGATCTTTTAGACACTTGCTCGACCCGTATTTATAACCAAATCGTAACGGCCTTGGGAGCCCATCCTTTTTTACTTAACCAGATCAATATACTTATAAAATCGAATGAATTGACATGGAAAGCAATACCAAAAGAGCTGGATCACATCACTGGGTCTGAAGATGAAAAAAAACAGGTATTCTACAATAAACTATTTAAAAACCATATCAATTCACTTGGGCTGGAACTGGCTGTCTTAAAATGGGCAGGCTCAAAAGAGATTGAATATTCATTTCTGGAAAATGTGATCGGCTATACCGGGATAAGAAAATTAAAAGCCAGGGATTTCTTTAATATCCATAACAAGACCCTCTATACGCTGCACGATATTGTCTTCAAGAGTCTAGTGCAGTCAGACATGGTGGTTAATCATAAGGTTTTTGAAGCAAAGTTTAAAAAAATCCTAGAGCAAGCCTATTATTCATTCAACCCGGATTATTATCGAATGATCCATGTACATAAGGATCTCATTGAAGGTATACTGAAAGGTGGTAATCTTGACGGAATCTATTCATATTCCTATTTGTTGGCATGCAATCTAGATACCTTTGAAGAGGAACTTATCAGAAGTTATGCAGATGGGTTCCTAAAAAATCTATTTGAGAAGTATAATTCCACTCAATACTTCACACTGATGGCCTGGATTGAAATGACCGAGATCAAGTACAGGATCTTAAAAAGAGAAAGTCGAGAAACGGCAACCAAATTTCTTGAAAAAATTGTCGCCGAGCTTTCCCAATGCCTTACTGAGGCGAACAATTTGCCAAAAGACGTTTTGATGGACGTGATGAACCACTTCGGCAAATTCCAAAGGAATATTGGGCAAAATGAAGCTGCGATCATAACCTTCGAGCAACTTTTAAAGCTTGAACCGAAATTCTGCGCGGCAAAGTTTCACCTGGCCAAACTGCTTCGAAATAATAATAAACCGCGCGCACTGCTCTATCTTACTGAAATAATCAATGCCTATGGGAAGGATCAAGAAGTGTCGCCAACAATCGTACTGGCTTCTTTCAAGGAATTCAAAGTTTACAAAGAATTTGATGACCTATTCCTTAATAAATTCATAGATGATTTTCGAGATCTGATATCTCAGACAATGGTTAGCAAATTTGATCTTCCCTACGAGGTATTGGGGGCACTATCGTCTAAAATTGGCTTTAATTATCCTGATAAAATTATAGCGCTTGCCGAAAGCTTGCCTATACCATCGGAAAACAGTCTGGAAAACAATACGTTATTCGACGTTGGTCAAATATATTACAACACAGCTAAGGCATATAATGATTTAGGCAATATCAATAAAGGAGCGGAATATGCTGATCAATCCTTAGCATTTTATGCCAGGCTTAAAAGACCAACGGATTTTCATTTGAGATTCATTGCTGAATCCTACTTATTAAAATTAGAATCAAAACTGGCGCTTCAGCACCTGAATAAGATGTCCAAGCCTGATGAACTATGGAGCAGCTATACAAGAGCGAAGGCACAAAGAATGGCTCTTGAGTATCATGAAGCTCTGACCACCATTAACCACTGCATAAAACAGGCAAAAATGCCAACGACCGTATTCTTCCGTGAAAGGGCATTGATAAAGATTTCAATAAAGGATAAATCCTACAAAGATGATTATGAACTAGCGTTGAAATACAGTGATGAAGGGAAATTTAGGGAAATGATCATCTCCGAGATAGCTGCTCTTTGATCGTGTAAAAGAACAGCTCGATAATGAACTAATGAAGCAAAAGCCCTTAAGTAGTTGCGTTCTGGGAAAATTGTATGGTAAAGAGGGAGTATTTACTCTTTTGCCATTTCTTAATATTTTTGGCTTTTAACGGAGCCTATGCTCACATACATTTAAAGATCCGGCTAAACTAGCCTAAACTTAACCTAAATCAGAAATATTGAATTCTGCACTTCAAAAATACCTAAAAGCATTTGTAGGCCTTAAACGTGGTATTACTAAATATGGCCTTGCTCCACATAAGCCAGTTTTATTACTTAGCTTAATTGAACTTATAGATAAAGGTGAAGTAACCAACAACCAATTTGAAGTAAATGCCGATTTGGTAGCAACTTTCAAAGAAAACTGGCTTTTACTCGTTCCGACATTACATCAATCAGATTTTACCCAGCCGTTTTACTATTTACAGAGTGAAAAGGTAGCAGGCAAATCCTTTTGGTCGTTACAGCCCAATTTGGGCATGCAGCTTAATTCGCACAATAAATCAGTGAATCGATTAAGCGAAATTTGTGCCTTTGGTTACTTTGATCCAGAGCTCGCTATTTTATTGATTGATAAGACAAATAGAATGATCGCAAAAAATCTTTTATTGGATACTTATTTCTCTGCTTATAAAGCTAATTATATATCTGCGAAAAATCATGGAGATGGCTATCTGCACCAACAGGAAGAGTTTGTATTAAATGAACCAATGGCAAACTATAAGCGGGTTATTATTAACACAGAAGAAGATGACAAAGTAACAAATGGTATCGCTTTATGTCCAAATTTACATCGTGCTTTTGATCGTGGACTCGTTAGCATCTCCAATGACTATACTGTTTTACTTTCGAATCATTTAATCGAAAACGAGAAACATACCTATGCACTAAATAGCCTAATCTATAGAAAAATTATATTACCAAAAGAACGAATCCATTTTCCTGAGCTTGCTGCAATAACATGGCACAGGGAAAACATCTTTAAGAATTAATAGTAATATCCAAATAAGAATTTGTCTTACAAAAAAAAGCAACCCAAATGGGCAGCTTCAGTTTATCTGTGATGTATATGTTTTCTATTTTGCTAAAACAATAGCATTTTGTTCCGCGTCCATGATGGCTAGAGAAGCAAAAGAGGAAGATTTCAAAGCGGTAAAGTCAGCTAATTTTAAATTTTTCATGTTGCTAGCGATCATTGTACTTTGATCAGCGGTACCATTTAATTTTAATACCGCATCATCCTTAACGATTGTATATAGACTGCCTGCTGTAGTTTTAATCCTCGCTGTAGCACTCTGACCCAAAAACAATTGAAGGTATTTTACATCGAAATTATTGCTGGTGACCACAACTGATTGACCATAAGCTTCAATCCTTTCTAAATCCTTCACGGTAATATTAAGTATGACCTGACTGGTTTCTTCTGAATTGATAAACAAGGTTTTTCCATCAGTTGATACCGAGGTTTTTGCAGCATCATAGTTGCTAGTGCCCTCTACATTTTGCTTGTCACCTTGGGTTAAGACGATTTTCACATTCCCGCTCACCCAGATCCTGTTGAATTTTGATAATGAAGCAGTTTTTGTTTCTGCTTTAACTGGCTCAGCGGCAAAAGTTGCCACCGTTGATGAAGTTAATACTACTGCTGTTAATGCTGCTGCGAATATTGTTTTTGCTAAAGTTTTCATATCGTTTATATTTTAGGTTTTTGCTATTTTTTGTTATTAAGACGCAGCTGTCCATCAAACGTTTCAGGCAAAAATCCCGTAATATACCAGCGTAGGGAACCACTAGACCAACGCCTGTAATTTCTAGACGAACAGTTGCGAATTCTATAGCCAGATTTGCATAAATTTATCTATTGTGGCAATACGTATGTTTTTTGAATAAGTCCTATATCTAATGATTTGATGGCTACCATATCATCGGCGGATAGTTCGAAGTCAAATAGGTTAAAATTTCCTTAATCTTTTATTTACTGATTTTTGAATAGCACTGACCTCTCTTTGAATGAACCATCGCAAGACTACTTGGGCAATGCCCTTATTATATTTACCTGACAGTTCTTTTAAAAGTTCATGGATAAAAAGAGCGACTCGAACACAAATTGTGCATAAAAACAGATTTATCAATGGCGCTTCCATGACGAACTCAAACTGGAAATATAGAGATGTAAAATTTTTCAACTTGAATATGTGCTTATATTTAGATGCATGTAAAAAGATAGTAGAAGCAAAAGCTCTTTTCAATTTGATTTTTTTAGAGCTGATTATTGAATGAAATTTCGTCAAAAATCATGCAAATACTTTAATAATCCATATATTTTTAACCAAAAGGATTTGTTATGCCAAAATTAGAGGAATTAAAGAGTCATCTTAAAAAAGGGGTGATATACAAAAGGGATGAACTGCAAAAGTGGTCAAAATCAATAGACAGGCATCTTTCGGAACTTACAGGTGAGGGGACTTTGAAAAGAGTTGGCCCTGGGCTATATCACTTTCCGAAGAAAAATGCATTTGGTTTTGAGCCACCGGCGGATGATATGCTCATCAAGAAATTCTTGGACAATACCAACTTTCTGATTACTTCTTTCAATTATTTTAATGCGTTGGGCCTGGGGACGACACAGTTGTATAACAAACAGATTGTCTACAACCACCTGCGCAGCGGAGATATTAAATTGGGTAACAAATTGTTCACCTTTAAAAAAAGGTCTGCTTTTCCAACCAAGCCTACCAAGGAATTTTTGGTGATTGACCTAATCAATAATTTGGAATCACTTGCTGAGGATCAGCCCAAAGTACTTGAAAAGGCATTGGAAACAGCAAGGAGTTTGGATCAGCAGTCTTTAGGAGATGCTGCTGAAAAATATGGAAACCCAAAAACAAGAAAGTTATTAGCTACGAACTAAGTAATTACGTAAGTTATATGAATAGTAAGTTTCTTCACCAGCGAAAGGATATCAAAAACTTGATAAATCCTTATTATTATTAAGCCTCTAATATTTCAGAGTAGTGATACGATAGCCGCATTCTAAACTAAATCTCAATGATCAAATCTTTTTCATAGCCATTATACTCCTCATTCAAATAGCCATGTGGATTACAGATAATTTCAGTGTTACCAATAGTATATCTAGTAGGCGTGTGGATATGGCCATGAATCCAATACAAGGGCTGATGCTCCAAAATCACATCTTCAAGGTTTGAAGCATAGGCAGATGACAAGATATCATCTCTATAAAGCTCGGGTATTGATTGCAGGCTAGGTGCATGATGGGTAATTACCACATTCTTATAACCGCGTGATTCTTTAAGACTTTTTTGTAGCCAAGATTTTGATTTCTGGTGAATCTGATAGGTATCTATTGTTCTTAACTTTGAATAAGCTGGATCTCTGCGTATCTGCACATAATCGTTCATTTTGGCTTGACAAATAATGCCAGACTCCACAGGATTTCCATATAAGGAAAAATCCGTCCACATAGTTGCACCGTGGAACCTTATGCCCTCAAACTCAACCATATTATTTTCAAGGACATTTACATTTGAGTTTTTGGATGCTTCAAGTATTTTGTTGAGTGTCTTCGGGTATGATCCCTTGTAATATTCGTGATTACCCAATAAATATATTACCGGTTTATCAGGGATGTTTCGCTTTACCCATTCTATTCCTTTTGTCCCCAGGTTTGTATCTCCAGCCAGGATAATGAGATCAGCATTGCTAAAATCCAAATCTGAGATTCCAAATTCTTGATGTAGGTCGCTAATTATCTTTATTTTCATTTCTTTAGTTGATAACATTCGAATATATTATGGTTTTTCAGACAGAAATTGTTCCTAACGTTTTTACAAAAAAGGATGACTGCATTCGATGTATGATGATTGTTATTTCAAACTTAATCAACATAAATGATTGAAATAACAATCATTTAGCTAATCACTGTTTATCTAAAAAATCAATTGGCTTATAAGTAATTAGGTATAATCGGTGCATTGACACGCAAATTCGGTTTACCGAAACGGAGAATTGCGGCGATCATCGCCGAAAACTCCCATTTTCGTAAAACAAAATCCAGCTGGTATATATAAACCTTAAAACAAAAAAGCAGGCAATTTATCCTCCTGAAATAAAGAAGTTATTTTACATCTCGGAACCTTTTGGTCAGTTCCTCCATACGTCCGACCAACTTTTTAAACGTTTTCGAGTCACCATAGATCATACTTTCCTGCATGGCCTTATAATCATTTTCCCAAGCTCCCAATACCTCAACCGGTGGAATAAAGCTGATATCCTGATACCCATGTTTTTCGTAACCAATTCCTCGGATCACATTGAATTTTGCCCGATGTTCCACTATTCCCTTGTATAAATCCTTATCTTGCAGCGCCTGTTTACCATGCTCAGTATCCATAATCCTATCCAGATCATATAGATGCCGCGACATTCTTTCTGTTCTTATCTTTTCAGCAGGCTTACAAAATTCCTCATGTAGGAGAAAAACCTTTTCCAAAAAGGTACGCGCTGGCAGAACAGTAAGCACGCTGAACTGTTCCCCAGCTATGTTAAAACCGCCCAAAGCCTGCGAAATAATCGGGCTAATTTCCCTTTGCTCTGAAGGCTCTTTTAGCGACCTGGCACCAATCTCGATCAGTACAGCCTCTTTTAAATAACCGCCTTTTTCTAGTACAGACTCGTAATACAGCTCCAGTACCTGAGGATCCCGGTCAGATTCTGTCGTTTCAGCCACTTTTAAAGAAAACAGATCTGCAGGGATGCCCAAATCGAGCAACTCCTTTTCCAACCCGTCCCTAAATTCCCCTGAAATAAAGGCACAGGAAGCCTTGCGCAATTCTTTAATCTTGGAGTTACTCAACTCTTCCCCAAAACCCAGTACCGACCGGTCAATAACCAGATCGATATCTTCGGAAAAACGCTCGATCAGGTCCCAGGATTTACTTAAAGAAGTACCGCCTTTGAACACCAAATGATCCGACCAGGGAGTCCGGAATATCGCATACAGCGCCAAAGTTACCCACCAATCCTTTTCTATCGCATAAGCGGGAAGACCAGTCTTGTTACTGGCCAGTCCCAATAATTCTTTCTGACGTTCAGCCGTTGATTTAAGCCAGTTTATCATTTTCTATCGATTTAGAGAGTTCATTCAATATCACCGCAATCCATGCCGGTGCTAATTTAGCGTCATGTTCAATGTTCCTGTTATCTTCATCCTTCAGTACCAACTTCAAACGGTCTAGCATTTGGCTATCCACATTCTTCTGACCCAGTTCTGAAAGCGCCTGTATCACCAGCGTACTGATCTTTCCTTTAGTAGCCAGCTTCTTTGCCGTTGTAGGCTTAAAAGTAATCCGCTGCTTTCCGATCTTGATTTTCCTGGGCGCACCATCAGTCAGATAAGTAACATTCATCGGCACCTGTGTAGTCAGCCTCAGTTTATGTAAAGCAGCAGATCCTGTAGGAATAATCCTCGCATGATCACGCCTAGCAATACTTTCCGCTATCTCCTCAGTAGAAGGGTAGAGGCTACCAAAAACAGGATCTATCTTCGGATACAAATAAATTCCATGCGCAAGCCGTTCCAGTACATGATCCCTTTCAAGCCTGTACAGGCTGCTCCTGATCGCATCAGCACTACCAATATCCGAAAAGTCGGTTGGGAAAAACAGCTTTCCGCGCTTATTCTTTATTATCTTGTTAACTATCTGATTATGTGCTGAATATTTCATATTAAAATGAATTATTTTGCCACAAATTTATGAAATATTTGTGACACTTTATACTAGCTTTTTTTGGCTCATAAGAAGAATGATTGACGTATAGGAATAAGTCATGGCCCATCTTTGATGGGCCATGACTATACAGCAAGTGCCTTTTATACTGTTTACCGAATGGCAACAAAGTTGCCATTCGGTAAACAGTAAGCGAATAAAGGGCATAGAGATCCCTTTAAAAAGGCTTATTTTTTAAAATTTTTGGATTTTCTTCGAAGATTATCAAAGATAAAAACAAAATATAAATAATCAAAAAACTTGTTTATAATCAGTCACTTAAGTCTACTTGCTACTCGCACTTCCTAAATCTGTTGGAAATTTGATTGGGCCCGTTTTTTCTCTTAAGTTGCCTTGCTACCATAATACCTCAAAACACTATAATTATAAAAACTCACAGTTGCCATAAAAATGTTCCCTAAAAAGATTACACCATGAACTATATTTTAATGATTTTACTCAACTAAGAAGAATCTAAATTAACATTGCTTCAATATTCAAAGCCTATAACAGCTACATAGCTAACAATCTAGCTAAAAAGCTTCATAACCTTCACATCACCATCATCCTCCTCTTTATCCTTCTAGAAGTTTCTTCTGTAATGCAGACATCTTAATACCAGTTTAAAAAAACATAAAAAGTAATACTATTAGTATAATAATTATTTATTTTTTAAACCCTTGTGTGAAAATTATCTGCCTAGTGTTGATACAAATACTGGCAATTAGATTAAGATTGACAAGACAAATTACAACCGATTTCCGTTTACACTGAAAGCAATTTATCTAAATAGCTTCATAACTTTCATATCACCAGTATCTTCTTCTTCCTTATCTCGGTTTAAAAGTTTCTCCTGTAATGCAGACATCTCAGTACTAACTTTAGTATCGATAACCTTCGCATAATGCTGTGTTGTTTTCAAGCTATTATGACCAAGCATTTGGGATACGGTCTCAATCGGAACACCATTTGAAAGGGTAATAGTGGTTGCAAAAGTATGCCTGGCGAGATGATAAGTAAGCACTTTAGTGATGTTACAAAGATCGGCGATTTCTTTCAGGTAACCATTCGTGCGTTGATTAGTGAGCACTGGCAACGCGACTTTTCTCCATCTGCATATCCTGTGATTCTTATACCTGTCAAGAATTACTTTCGCCTCATCCAACAAAGGGATGTGACAGGGTGTTTCCGTTTTCTGCCGTTTAATGAATATCCATAAATTACCGTCATCACCCTTTGTAATCTGATCGGGGCGAAGCTGTTTCACGTCTATATAAGACAAGCCTGTATAGCAACTGAAAATAAAAATGTCACGAACAATGTTTAAGCGCTCGAGTGGAAATTCCCTGTTTTTGATCCTATCCAACTCTTCCATATTTAGAAAAGTCCTTGCCTTAGCTTTAGCAGTATTGCGATAATTTAAAAATGGATTACCAACAATCCACCCGGCACCCAGGCAATACAGCATGATTTTTTTCAGGTGAACAATATATTTCCGGGCAGACATTGCATTATTTCCCCGATCTATTCTAAGAAATAGCTCATAATCGGTGATAAATTTAAAATCTACCTTTTTGACGTTAATGTCCTGAACCTCATATTTGAGCTGAAGAAATTGTTTAACATGTCTGATGGAACTTTGATAGGTTTGAAACGTGCTATAACTGTATCCTTTACCAATCAGTTTTTCCATATTGTCATTGTGCTTCTGATAAACTCTTAGCAGGCTGTGGTTAGACGTATTCTTTCCGGTAAGATGATCCCTCAACACTACCGCTGTCACCTCATCTTCCTTTTCAACAAGAGTGGTATGAAACCGTCGAACTTTTGAGGCCAGCGTATCCAGATAATCATTAAGTTCCCGGATCTCCTCGCGCAGGCCAGTGCCTTTTCCTTTAAGCGCAGACCAGAAGCTGGGAACAATTTCCCTGCCGACAGAATATTCCGAATGTTTTCCTTTCACGGTAATCCGTAAATAGATGGGCATCATCTCGCCCTTGATAAAATTTTTTGGTCTTTTCAGATAGAATAAAAGATGAAAATTGTAACTCATAATGATACATTTAAAATTAAACAAATGTACATTTGAGCCAGTGAGTCATCAAGATGTTCGTCAGTCGAACGACCTGTAAATCAATATCTTACAAAATAATCCAGCACCCGAACATTTCGGAATAATTCTGGTTTTGATATTTCAATCAATCTACTGAACTACAGCGCTTTACAAGAAATAGTAAATGTTCGTCTCACTAAAACCAGTCATTCAGAATGAACAACTATGAGTCTTAATGTGTTATAAAAACCAAAACAAAGCCTTGAAAATCAACGATTTGCGTGGCAATGTTCTGGTTTGAATCTAAGGAAGTGGTCCCGACGAGAATCGAACTCATATCTAAAGTTTAGGAAACTTCTATTCTATCCGTTGAACTACGGGACCATTTATGCCGCAAATATAATAAAAGTTTTGAGGCTAAATGTGTGAACTTGATGTTTCGGATGATATCCTTGGGGAAGGCTATCCTAAACAATAGCGGATGTTATCTGTTGCATTATATATTCACCTCATATTTCTGTTATGGATACGAAAATGATCTGGGCTAATCTTGCCGTGAAAGACTTGGCACGAACTGCTGAATTTTACAATGCCCTTGGCTTTAAACAAAATGGGGAGCAAACTACCGATCTGGTGAGCTTTTCTTTTGGCAATAATCATTTCATTATTCATTTCTTTACAGAACAGCAATTTACCAATGCAGCAAAGTTAGAGAACACGGTTCTTCACACCGGAACTGAAATTATGTTTAGTCTCTCAGCAGAGAGCCGCGAAGAAGTTGATGTCTGGTTTGAAAAGACGAAGGCTGCTGGAGCCGCTATTTACGCCGAGAAAGAAAATTATCAAAAAGGTTACACCTTTGGCTTTTCGGATCCAGACGGACATAAGTTTAACGTGCTTTATTGGCCATCTTAATTTGAAGTTTACTTTCGACAAAACTTTGAACAGAGTCTCTAAAGGCTAACCTACATTATTGTATAAAAAAATCAGCAGATGCAATTTGTGCATCTGCTGATGTGATCACTTTTCAACTTGTGTGTTTAAAGTGCCTGAGGTAACGTCAAAATACACGAGTGAATCACTTGCGTTTAACCTAAGTTATACATCAGTTAGTTCCAGATGTACATGCTAAATACGAATTCTCAGCAAGGCTAGTTTTAAAAAAGATATTCCTATTTATATTATCCATTGATTTTCAGCATGCTTCGATTGCGCTCATTGGTTTTGGATGAACAAACGTGAATATCGCTTAAATAAGTTAACTTGCTGCCTTCAACGTTTCGAATCTAAGTACCTGTAATAAGCGAATTACTCCAATGCTCCAACGAATAGTCCACCCTATTTTAACGGCTCTTTTTTTCATGTTAACCGCAAATGCAAATCTCGCTTTTGCGCAGAAAAAAACATTTAGGAAAACTACTATCGATAGTTTGACTTTTACCCAAAACAGAAAAATAGTAAATAGTTTAAATACTAATGTATGGCTCAAAAAAGCTTTCACGCTTGATAGCATCCAAATTCCTTATCGGCTTCTTTTACCTAAAGCGCCTAAAACCGGAAAGAAAGGCTACCCTTTGGTGATTACTTTTCATAATTCCACCAGAATAGGCACCGACAATAAGCAGCAACTGGAGCCACTGGCAAAAATTTGGCTCCGACCTGAAATTTATAATGACTATCCATGCTATGTGGTGGCACCACAATTCAACAGGCGATCTTCCAACTATGCGAATGATGAGGTGGGTACTGCAATTGCAAAACCCTCTGCGGATGTTTCTGCTTTATTGAAATTGATTGACCAATTGGCAGATGAATATCCTGATATCGATCGAAATAGAATTTACCTGATCGGCTACTCCATGGGCGCCTCTACTGCACAAAATCTACTGAACCTGGCGCCAGATAAATTTGCAGCAACCGTTTCTATCGCAGCCGTTTCAGATTTCTCTAACCTTCAAAAGATAAGGCTAAAAAACATTTGGCTCATCCATGGCGAAAAAGACGACGAAAACCCATACCAGAGTAGTTTGGCTTTATTTGATCGATTGGCTTCCAACAAAAATCTCGTTTTCACAACCTTCACCAATCTAAATCACAACAACATTGTAATTCCGTTTTTATTAACTGAGGAGATTCCAAAATGGCTGTTTAGTAAATGGAAATAATTTTTGATAGAACAAATGATCGCACCTGCAGGAAACCAGTATCTGTTTAATCGGAATTTGATGATGAAGGCGAAGGCGGTTTGGCTTTACCTGCTACTTTTTGGCGGCTTATCAGTCACCTTTATCGTTGCAGCAATGATCGACCCAAATGTTGGAAAAGGGATTAACGGGTTGACTGACAAAAATCGATACAGCCAAAAAGATATCAACCCTTTAATGTTGAAATACACCACTGGGATCCGCTCTATTTTTGCAGATAGCAAAGGAGATATTTGGTTTGGCAGTCACCAGGAGGGTGTTGCGCTGCTTCATAAAGGGAAATTTGAATATTTTAATAAGTCGAATGGTTTAAGTGATCATCAGGTACGGAACATTTATGAAGATAAAAATGGTGTGGTTTGGTTTGAGTGCGGCAGGGGCTTAAGCCGATATCAAGACGGTAAAATGGCGGTTTATACCCAGAAGGATTACCATAAAAAAAACGACTGGAAGCTCAACAAGAATAGTATTTGGTTTAAGGGAAATGAGATGGAAGCCTATAATCAGCTTGAAGGCAACCCTGGCGTATACGAATATGATGGAAAAAACCTCTCCTACCGCACATTTCCCATTCGTTCCAGAGTAGGGCATGAAAATCATTTCTCAATTTCTACGGCTTTTGTGAAGGGCAAAAATGGCAGACTTTGGTTTGGCTCCTATGGCGCAGTACTGGGCTATGATGGCACCAATTTTAAAATTCTGAACGATTCGACCCTGGGTTTGAGCGACAAAACCGGGCATCTCCACACCAGAGCGATCATGGAAGATCGTAAAGGCAACCTTTGGATTGGCAACAACGGGATAGGTGTATTGAGATACGACGGCAATAAGGTTGTTAATTTTACTGTTGAACAAAAACTTAGAAAAGCCGACATCGGGGGGAATTCGTTAGAAAAAGTTTTTGCACTTGCCGAGGATCAGTCCGGAAATATATGGTTTGGAACCGTAGGATCTGGTGTATGGCGATATGATGGAAAGTTGATGAAGAATTTTACTAAAGCAGATGGACTGGAGAGCCAACACATCTGGACAATCTACAAAACACCGCAAGGCGAATTGTGGTTCGGCGGCGCAAACCCAAGTGGAGTATACCAGTTAACGGGAGATAGGTTTGAAAGGAAATTTTAACCTTTACATCTATAATTTAACCTACCAAGCCAATAGGTCGCAGCTGCTACTGTGGCTTATGGCTTGGCAGGTTTAGTTTGAAATCAAACTCTTTATTTTTTTTCAGTGTAAGAATTATTACGCTATTTCAATATTTTCTATCCCCTTTTCTAAAGCAGTTTCTTTTAGATCAGGCATATTTACGCCTTCTACTCTGAAAACAGTAACATCTGTCATTCCCAGAAAGCCAAGAACAGCTTTTAAATAAGGTGCGGCAAAATCATAGGCTTGCATCGGTCCATCAGAATATACGCCACCAGAGGCAATGGCCAGATAAACTTTTTTCCCTTTAACTAAACCTTCAGGTCCGGTTGCTCCGTACTGAAAGGTAACGCCAGCTCTGGCGATGTGATCAATCCATGCTTTAAGCGTAGAATGGATGCCGAAATTGTAAAAAGGTACACCAATGACTAAAATATCAGCATCTTTTATTTCCTGAATCGCCTCATCAGAATGTTGTACCGCAAGCCGATTTTCAGGACTTCTCTGTTCTACAGGCCTATAAAAAGCGTTTAGATGCGCTTCCTCCAGGTGAGGGAAATGCTTGTTGATAAGATTACTTTCCTTAACCTTTGATCCTGGGTATTTCGACTGAATTTTATCGACAATGGCATTACCTAGTTTAATGCTCATAGAGGCCTCTCCACGAGGACTTGACATAATATGAAGGATATTTTTCATCTGTATATATTTTTTAAGGGTGATGAAGCGATCAGATTGATTCATTCCACTATGTGGTTTCAAAAAATCGTGATGGTTTCCTGTTTCTAAATTTACCAGACAAATTTAGCCTTAACACCTGAGCAAACCTCCCTACTATCCCAAAGGGTAGTGCTATCCTTTGGGATAGCCTCATTAATCAGGCACAAAAAAAGCCCCGAAAAACTCCGGGGCTTGATGCAAATCCTAATGATATATTATCGAATAATACTACCTTCTTGAAACTTTTCAACCGGAGCAACAAAGGTTAATTTACCTTCCGAATTCTCGGCCATCAAAATCATTCCCTGTGATAAAATTCCTTTAATTTCACGGGGAGCAAGATTAACAATCATGCTCACTTGCTTGCCGATAATATCTTCTGGCTTATAGTATTCTGCAATACCTGAAACTACAGTTCGTTCATCGATACCGGTATTTACGGTTAGCTTTAATAACTTTTTGGTTTTCTCTACCTTTTCGGCCGCTACTATAGTTGCCACACGGATATCTATTGCAGAAAAATCATCGAAATTAATGTTTTCTTTAGCAGGAGTAGCCACAACAGCACTTGCGGCATTCGTTGCTTTACTTTGATTCAGTTTTTCAATCTGAAAATCGATTTCAGCATCTTCAATTTTCTCGAAAAGGAGTACGCCTTCTCCAATCTGATGACCGCGTTTAAGCAAACTCACACTTCCTGCATCATCCCAATCATGACCACCATTCACCAGCATCTTCATCAACTTCTCTGCTGTAAACGGCAGAAAAGGCTCAATTAAGATTTGAATATTTGCTGCGATTTGAAGCGACAAGTGCAAAATGGTCCTCACGCGGTCTTCATCTGTTTTAATCAGCTTCCAGGGTTCAGTTTCTGCTAAATATTTATTTCCCAAACGGGCAACATTCATCACTTCGGATAAAGCCTCTCTAAAACGATAATTCTCTATTGAAGCCGATATTTTTGCCGGATAACCTGCCAGCTCATCAATTACAGCTTGATCCACTTCAGTAATTTCCATGCAGGTGGGCACAATTCCATTGAAATATTTATGGGTAAGTACCACCACGCGGTTTACAAAATTGCCAAGTATAGCGACAAGCTCGTTATTGTTTCTGGCCTGAAAATCTTTCCAGGTAAAATCGTTATCCTTTGTTTCTGGTGCTGTTGCGGTAAGTACATAACGCAACACGTCTTGTTTGCCCTCAAACTCACGCAGGTATTCGTTTAACCAAACTGCCCAGTTTTTAGAGGTAGAAATCTTCTGTCCTTCGAGGTTTAGAAACTCATTGGCTGGCACATTGTCGGCCAGGGTATAATCGCCATGCGCCATTAACATGGCCGGAAAAATGATACAGTGAAAAACAATATTATCCTTGCCAATGAAATGTACCAATTTGGTTTCATCACTTTTCCAATATTCCTCCCAACCACATTTATCCGCTTCGTAATTACTGATGTAATATTCTTCCGCTTTTGGATTCCAAACATCGAGTTTGGCATAGTTACAAAGTTCTTTTGTAGCAGAGATATAGCCAATTGGAGCATCGAACCACACATATAATACTTTACCTTCCGCATCGCGGAGCGGAACACGTACGCCCCAATCTAAATCGCGGGTCATGGCCCGGGGCTGTAACCCAGCATTCAACCAGCTTTGGCATTGTCCGTAAACATTTGGTCGCCACTCTTTGTGGCTTTCAATATAAGTCCGCAGGCGATCTTCGTATTGATCTAAAGGTAAAAACCAGTTTTTAGTTTCCTTTAAGATGGGTTTATCTCCTGAAAGCGTAGATTTTGGATTAATTAAATCGGTAGCATTTAAAGTAGAACCGCAGTTTTCACACTGATCGCCATAGGCGTTCTCATTGCCGCATTTTGGGCACGTACCGGTAATGTATCGATCAGCTAAAAATTGTTTCGCCGTAGGATCATAATATTGCTCTGTAATTTCTTCGGTAAATACACCTTTATCATAAAGGGTTTTAAAAAAATCTGAAGCCGTTTGATGATGAGTTTGCGAAGAGGTACGGTGATAAATATCGAAAGAAACCCCAAACTCTTTAAAAGAATCTCCGATAATCTTATGGTATTTATCTACCACCTCCTGTGGGGTAATTCCTTCGCGTTTTGCCTTCAAAGTAATTGGCACACCGTTTTCATCCGACCCGCAGATAAACTTCACATCGCGTTTATTCGACCGAAGGTAGCGGGCATATATATCAGCAGGAATGTAAACACCGGCTAGGTGCCCGATATGTACCGGCCCATTGGTATATGGAAGTGCTGCCGTTACGGTATATCTTTTTATTTTACTATTATCCAAAACAATTTTTATTAATTTGGCAAAGATAAGTGTTTTAAAGATGATTAAGCAGCCCCCGTATTTAAAAAAAGGAGATAAGATTGCCATAGTTTGTCCGGCAAAGAAATTACCTAAATCCATTGATAGTGCAATTTCCATTTTGGAAAATTGGGGCCTAGAGGTTATAGTTGGCGAAAGTGTATATGCAAGTCACCATCAGTTTGCCGGCACAGATCAATTGAGAACCAACGACATTCAGCACTTTTTGGATGATGAAACAGTGAAAGCGATTATTTGCGGTCGCGGGGGCTATGGCACCATCCGTATTATTGACGAACTCGACTTTACGAAGTTTAAGCAGAATCCGAAATGGTTTATTGGATTTAGTGATGTGACGATTCTACTTTCGCACATTATAGCGCAAACCCAGATCCAATGCTTACATGCGCAAATGCCTTACACTTTCGATGAATCTACACCTGAAGCTTTAGCGTCATTAAAAAAGGCGGTTTTTGGTGAGCGTCAAACTTATCATTACCGCAGCGAATTTAATAATCAACCAGGTGTTGGAACAGGCGTTTTAATAGGGGGAAATTTAACATTGCTTGTCATGATGCAGGGATCAGTTTCGGAGATGGATTTTGATGATAAAATCTTATTTCTAGAAGATGTGGGAGAACAAGAGTATAGCATCGATAGAATGTTGAGGATGCTGAAGCGTGCCGGAAAGCTAAGAAATCTTCGGGGCTTAATCATTGGTGCATTTAATGAAATCGCAGAAGAAAAGATCTTTTTTGGCCAAACGGCAGAGCAGGTAATTTGGGATATCGTGAAAGATTATGCTTATCCTGTTTGTTTCAATTTTCCCACCGGACATATTGAAAATAATTTAAGTATGGTTTTAGGCGCTGAGGTGGAGTTAACAGTAGAAAAAAACAACGTTCAATTTAAATATTTATAATATGGCGACTTTTGATAGTTTGGGTAAGTATCGCAACACTGGCCTGTTAATTCTCCGCATTGGTTTGGGGGTGATGTTCATTATTCATGGTTTTCCAAAATTAGCTGGTGGCCCTTCCGGCTGGGCAGGTTTAGGCGGCAGCATGAAAGTTGTAGGCATTGATTTCTTACCCGTTTTTTGGGGCTTTATGGCTGCTGTGGCTGAAACCTTTGGCGGCTTTTTGTTAATTGTAGGATTATTTTTTCGCCCTGCTTGTATGTTATTGGTTTTTACAATGGCTATTGCAGCTTTGGTTCATTTTGGAAAAGGCGATGGCTTAAAAGGCGCAAGCCATGCAATAGAATTGGGTATTGTATTTTTCAGCTTGATTTTTATCGGCCCTGGGAGATATAGTGTAGATAAGAAATAATTTATTAATCATGTAAAAGCAAAAAGCCAGCGAATCGCTGGCTTTTTGCTTTTACATGTCTTATTTAAAACTCAATAATGTTCTTAGTTTGCAATTGCTGGACTTCCATTTCCAGGACTATTGTAGCTATACTCGTGAACAGGAACGTCCCAATAATCCCAATAGTTATAATCAATAAAGCATGGCAATAACGTCCAGCTTCCTGCAGGTGTAGCGCCTATTTCAGCATTTGGCACAATTACATTCGCATTTGCCCTACCACCACCAGCACTTGCCTTAGTGGTTACACCCCAGCGTCGGGCATCGTAAAACGCCAAGCCCCTCAATGTTAGTGCAATCCTGCGTTCTTTTCTTAATTCTTCAATTGCTTGCGTTTGATTTAATCCTGTTCCGGCTACCGATGCTAAGCCAGCGCCATTTGTCGCACGCACCTGATCAATTAATGCTAAACCTGCATCAATATTGTTGTTTCGTATCTCTACTTCAGCTAGCATAAGTGCATTTTCCTCCCAAGATCCGGCAAAATTCGCAAAACCGCTTCTCGCGTTTGTAGACCAATAGCCACCATTTTGAATCGCGGTAAAGAAATAACGGCCACCAAACTGATATCCTCTGGCTTGCCTGTTTACCTCAGCAAGCGGCAATGTGCTTACGCCTTTCACAAAACGTTGATCTCCTGCTTTGAAATCTTGTACCCACCGCTCTGATGGATACATCCATCCAGGGTTATTTGCGTGTGAATTCCATAATAGAGTATGTTGCTGATTGTTTAGCGAAAGTCCTTCAGCAGCAACCGCTGAAATCCCTAACAAGAAGGTGATATCTCCTTGAGCCAGACCTGCTGTAGCCAAAGTTTTAATTGATGCTAAATCTCCAGCGGTTAATTCGCTAGCTTTTTTGTTTACTAAAATATTTCTGGCCTTATAAGTATTTATGCCTCTCATCCACATTTGGGGTGTAATGGCGACATTTGGAGTTGGCCTGTTAAATGCAGGTATAATTGCCGTCATAGTGGCGGTGTAGGTTGCGTCGTTTGCAGCAATTGGTGTTAACAATGCTATAGCTTTATCAAAATTCGCATTTGCTTCCGTAATCATCTGTTGACGGGTTTTATACTGTGTATCTGTAGTACCATCAGTTTTATCATTGATTACACCTGCAACATACATAGATCCTATACGAGAATAGGCAAATCCTTTCCACCAATAAGCCCATGCTTGTAGTGTTGCCTTTTCTGATGCAGGGATGGAAATAGCAGGATTTTCAATTGCTTGCAACAAAAAGTTCGCCTGCCCATTTACAAAATAGGCCAGATTCCACTCATAAATTAAAGCATTGGTCTGAGAACCGTTAGTAGCCGATAAGTTATTTAACGCTTTCAATTGGGTAGGTTGGTCTATAACCAAAACACCGGGAATAACCTTATTGTACGGGGATGGCAAAGTAATTTTATCTACCTGATTCACATATCTCCATCCCCAGTTACCAGCAGAGCACCATTGCTCATCGCCCATAAAACTGTGCATGTTCATCGTGTGTACAAGCAGGTTATTTCCAACGTATAGTTTATTCCAGATCCCCAATGCGAATTGCTCTACGCCTTTAACTGATGCCAATGAACCTGTAGGGGTTGGCGAGTTAGGATCGTCTAATTGCAAGTCCGACTTTTTACAATTTGTCAATAGCACGACTATTGCAAAAAATGCTAATATTCTCTTCATATCAATAATATTTATTTTGTTATCAATTACTAGAAACCAATGTTTAAACTAAATTGGAAAGATTTTAGGTTCGGTGCACCGTAATAATCTACACCTGTAAATGAACCAAAACCACTTATCGTTCCACCTTGGTTCGTAAGTGCTGCAGTTGCTTCAGGATCTAAGCCTTTGTATTTTGTCCAGGTAGCAAGGTTTCTACCAGTAGCGGTTACCGATACAGATCTTAGCCAGTTTTGCTTCAATACACTTGTCAAATCATAAGTGATTGATAGGTCTCTCAACCGCACATAACTACCGTCTTCAACATAGTGAGATAATGGCGTATTAGTATTATACAAACTGTTGTAAAAAGCAACAAATGCGCCTTCCTGGCCGACAATTGTTACAGGCTCATCAAAGTCTTTGTGTAATCGATCGCGATACATCCATTGCCTGGTTTGATTGTATATTTCTCCACCTTTAACCCAATCGAACTGTATACCAACACTTAGCTTTTTAAAGATGGTGAAATGGTTTATAAATGAACTGGAAAAATCAGGATTTACATTTCCAACTACCGCTAAATCATCAGCTCCTGTTAAAACGACATTATAGTTAGCCAAATTAACTACATAACCATTGCTTGCAACGGCATAACCAGCAGCGCTGGCTTCCGGAATGTACCTTGTTCCGTTCGGTCTTAACTGATCAATGCTAGTTAAAGGTCTTTGCATATACAAATCACCTAAGTTGCCACCTGGAGAAAGATAAAATACGCCGTTAGTTAGTGGAACATTATTAGATACCTGAGTTACCTCAGTGACCGACTTACCAAATCTGAAGCCAAAGTTCCAGTCGAAGTTGTTCGACTTATATACATTTGCATCTAATGAAATATCGAAACCGTTACTTTGCAAGCTCACTAGATTATCTCTTAAACCAGTTGCTCCCGACGATGGTGCAGCTGGGGCTTCTTGTATAACATCATTTGATTTTCTTTTCCAATAGGTACCGTTTAAAACAACATTGCTTAGCCAACTACCCTTTAATGGAGTTAACGTTAAATCTGTACCGATTTCAAGCTCAGTTGTTTTTTGGATCATTAGGTTGGGGTTATTGGCTGTCGCTCTGGTGTAAAGCGTAGATCCGCTCTCGCCAAAATTACCTCTACTAAATGTTACTTGTCTGTCGTAAATACCTGGCTGCACACCTGCTTCGCCATAGGCCGCACGCAATTTCCAGTTGGTTAAGAAGTTTTTGTTGGTAAAAAATTCGGATGGATTGAAGAATACCGTTCCTCTTGGAAAGCTCGCTGGTTTGCTTTGTCCGCCAAATGCAGATGAATAGTCTGATCTAAAACCTCCAGATATACCAAATAAATTCCCCCATTCGATGGTTTGATTTACCAAGAATCCATAAACTAGAGATTCTTCAAAACTTTCACCGCCTGTTCTGGTGGTAGCACTGGATAATGTAAAGGGCGGATAAGCTGGTAGGGTTACACCCTGAGCATAGAAATAATTACTTTTAAATTTCCTTGCATCATAAGTAAATTGTGTTGAGGTTTTAATGGGTAGATCAATTTTGAAATCGTTCTGAAAATCAGTTCTGAAGAAAGCACTTGCATTACCATAATGTACAGCAGAGCTTTCGTATTCTTTAGTGATGCTACCTTCAATAACCGAACCATAGAAAACTGTTTGCGCCCTTCCTATTTGGTTAAAATAGAAATCACCTTGTTCCCATCTTCTTGTATCCAATGCATATTTCACATCAAATTCTAAAAATTTCGGGAATTTATAATTCAAGCTGAAGTTTTGAACTAAACGAGGTGTTTTGCTATAACGAGATCTCGCTTCTCTTTCAGCCAAAGGATTATTTCCATCAGTTAACGTACTAGGCTTAACAACATACTGTCCGTTAGTTGGATTTTGGAAAGTGAAATCAATCCATTGCAAAGAGTTAACTAAATTAAAACGGTTAGAAGATAACAAATCCTCTTTTGTGTAAATCAACTGGGTCGCACTTCTAAAGTTTAATCCTTTAACAGGATTAAATCCAAAATTTAAATTAAGATTAGTTCTGTTAAAATTATTGCTGTAAACATCTTGTTGAGAAAGATTTGAAGCACCGAACGAATAATCTGATTTTTCCGTACCTCCTCTTACTGTAACAGAATTGGTAAATGTATTGGCCACCTTATTTCCTTGCTCAATATGATCAAAAGTCTGAAGCAGGATTGGCTTGTTATTTTGAACAGTTTTATCGGTACCGAATGGCATTGCGGTAGGATTTGGCCAGACTCCAATTGCACTTGGAGCTAAAACGGCACCATTACTTGCGACAATGTTGCCAGATGCATCCGTTACCCAATGATGATTCGTTGCAATCAGGTCGTTTAACCGAACCACTCTGTCATTACTATATCGAGATACAAAATCGATAATCAGCTTGCTGTTTTTGGCGCCCTTTTTAGTAAATACTTGAATTACTCCGTTACCTCCCTGAGCGCCGTACAACATACCACCGGCAGAACCTTTTACAACCTCAATTCGATCCACAGTATTAGGATCTAAAGAGGTTAATAAATCAGAACTTGCCTGTACACCGTCAATTAAAATAAGAGGAGAGGAGCTTGCGAGATTTGTAAAGCCTCTTAAAATAATTTGTGGGTTAGCCCCGGGTTGACCACTTCGCTGTACGATTTGAGCACCTGCAATCTGTCCTTGCAAAGCTTGAGTCACATTTGTCGTGGCACTTTTTGGAAAATCTTTTGAATCTAGCGTAGCTACATCAATTGGCACTAGCTTTTTCTGGGTTGCAACACCAACCCCAGTGACCACCACATCCGAAAGTGTTTTTGAATCATCTATTAATACTACATTGATAACACTCCCCGATCCGATTGGTCTGGTTTCGGACGTAAATCCTAGATAGGAAAATTCTAGAGATACTGCTTTTGGTGTGACTCTAATAGAATATTTTCCATTTGCTCCAGTAACAGTGCCCCCGGCATCCCCTTTGATTTTTACACTTACACCTGGAAGCGGCATTCCATCCTCCTTGGCCGTAACTGTACCTGTGATTGTTCTGTCCTGAGCCATAGCATTTCCAGCAATAAACAGCAAAACGAACAAACTTTGTAAAAGTTTTCTCATGAAATTTAGTTTAGGTTTGATTAAATGATTGCTAAATATAAAATTTAACTCATTTTAAAGCAAATCAGAACCCCGTTTTTAATATGAAAACGTAAATTAATCTTTAAAAGGAAAACGAATCATGAAATAAAATCCTGTTTTCTCCAAATAGCTAATTAAATTAGATAAAAACAGACAACTTTTGACTAAAAAACGTAGATTTTAGTAAATTAAAGGTTAACCAAAAGAGCTAAACACAAAGAAATAAACAAAATAAACTAATCAATACAGAATCTAACGAATATAGACAACCTTTTAATGTAAAATAGAACCTTAATTAGTTCAGAATAAACCAATCTATTATTTTATACCTCTATCATCGGAACAAGCCCGGTACCACAAATGGCACCAATGAACAGCGAAAGCTGTACCTTCGAAACTACTCCTTAAGGGGGAAACCGAATCTTAGTTGCCTAAAATGACTTAAGCCGCAAGCCAGGAAACAGAATCAGTGTTATATTTCAGGCAGATCATAAGCCCCTGGCAAAATATAGCGTGGATGAGAAATAGGCTTGTTTCTTGTGCAGATCATAGCGAATCGATTTTGCAACCTAATGCCTTGAACTAGATTCTATTCAAATTTGAGGAATAAAAAAAATGGGTTTAAAGCTTTCGCTTCAAACCCATTTTTTTGGACTTGTTTTACCTAAAGTGTGTTAACTAAAGGGTTTGTATTTACCTCCCCAATTGGAATAGGGAAAGTATAACGTTGATCAGTAACCGGAACTGAAGAACCAACACCAAATGACGGAAGAGGAGCAGCTTTTCTAGCTAAATCATTATACCTGAAACCTTCAGCCAAAAGTTCAATTCTTCTTTCTTTTAAAATAGCGGCTTCTAAAGCTGCGGGAGTTGTCAATGCACCATAAACAAAACTTGCATCAGACCTTGTACGAACAGCTTGAAGTAATGCCTGAGAACGAACTAAATTACCTCCCGGTGCTAACGCCTCGGCTTCAGCAACGTTAAGTAAAATTTCTGCATATCTTATCATTGGTACGAAATCAATAAAAGGCGATACAGCACCGTACTTAATTGGATAAGAATGAAGTACGCCTGAAATTGTTGCATTTTCAGTCAAAACAGATTTTCTGGCATCAGTTGTTGGCCATGCCGGATCTGCATATATTCCCGCACCTGTTTTGTTTAAAGAAAATTCTAAATTCCCATTGCCAGCCCAGCTGTAATAATAGCCTAACTGATTTTGGGTGCCAGGGGCATTTGTATCTGCCATTGGGAATGAGAAGATAGACTCAGATGTAGTAAATGGTGCCGCGAAAACGCTCTGAACATTGGGCTGCAGTGCATGTGCAGTTCTTGCAGTATTTGCAAATGGTGCAGCTTGTGGAACCAGCTTATTTCCTTCTTCCAAAACTTTCGCATAGTTACCCATTGCTAAGTACACTCTCGTCTTCAAAGCAATTGCTGTATTTTTATGGGCCCTGGTTGTACGTAATAATGCTGTTGAATAGGTATCCGGCAAACCAGCTTCTGCTTCATCCAGATCTTTTAAAATTTGAGCATAAACTGCCGCAACACTACTGCTTTTAAGTGCATTATTTGCTAATGAAGTTTCTGGTGTTAAACGAAGTGGTAAGCCTCGTGATGCACCGTTATCAGATATGTAAGGTTTAGCAAAAATTTGAATTAATGCGAAATAATTTAATGCTCTTACAAATTTAGCTTCTCCCGCATAGTTTGCATTTAAAGCCGGCGTTAAAACAGTAGCGTTCTCTGCTAACCCTTTTAAAAAAAGGTTTGCTCTATTGATGGTTAAATAGCCCTGAGAGAAAAAACTAGCCACATAAGTATTTGTGGAGTTATTAGTTCCCTGATAAACATCGTAACCAGTTACTCCATTACCGGTTCTGTTTACGAATTCTTCAGCTCTGATATCGTTATAGATTAAATAGCGACCACCAAATAATGAACCTGCCTTTGCAGAAGTGTACAAACCGTTTACCTGACCTAAAATCCTGGTTGGGTTTGAGAAGGCCTCCGCCTCAGGTAATGTTAGTTCTGGAGCCTTTTCCAGGAACTCTTTCTTACAAGAAGAAATACTTCCAACCAAAGGAATTGCCAGTATAGCTGCTGCAGCTACCTTCAATTTATATGCTTTTATATGAAATAGTTTCATGAATTTTATTATTAATATTATAAACCTAAACTAATACCGAAAGTGAATGATCTACCCTGAGGAATAGAGTTACGCTCTACGCCACTAGCAAGATTTGAATCACCATTGGTTGAAATTTCTGGGTCTACACCTGTATAGTTGGTAATCAAGAATGCATTGTTTACTGAAGCATAAACTCTGATGTTGTTAATTCCAGACTTTCCAAAAACAGTTTTTGGAATTTTGTAACCAAAAGTTGCAGCCTGAAGGCGCAAGAAATCACCTTTTTCTACGTTTGCATCGATTGCAAATGATGAACCATTTGAAACGTTGTCACCGTAGATTACCCTAGGAATATTGGTTTGCTGACCTGGAGTGGTCCATGCATTCAAAACTTCCGTTGAATTATTCCAAACACGTTGATCTAACAAACCAGCACGCGAACCATTGTAAATATAGTTTCCTCCCGAAAAAGTAAACATTAAGTTTAGGTCGAAGTTTCCGTAGTTTAATGTATTGTTAAAACCTCCATACCATTTAGGTAAAGTTCCGCCAATAACCTGTGCATCACCTGCTGGAGATGGAGCTTGTGTTCCATCAAGATAAGTCCATGCATTGGCGCCGCCGAAATGCAAATATTGAACCTCACGACCTGCAGCATTGATGTATATTCTTCTACCATTGGCAGGATTTACACCGTTAGTTTTTACCGCGTAAATACTACCGATAGACTCACCAACTTTAGTTACACTCGCGGATTCTAAACCGCCAGTTGTACCAATAATTTGTGAAACATTCGGATCTAAAGCAGTTACCTCATTTTTTATTGTAGTGAAATTTAGGTTAGCTGTCCAAGAGAATTTATCTGTTTTTATTGGAGTACCGCCCAATGCAAACTCAAATCCTTTATTATACATCGAGCCAACGTTTGCTAAAATTGTTCCTCCAGGTATCCCTTTGGATAATGCCTGAGGCACATTTAACAATAAGTTATTGACATCCTTTTTAAAATAATCTGCCTCTAAAGTTAATCTATTGTTGAATAACGCAACATTTAAACCAAAATCCAACTGATTACTAGTTTCCCATTTAAGCTCTGAATTTCCTGCCTGACCATAGATCCAAGCAAATGGAGTTACACCATAAAGACCCGGGCTATATGTAGTATAAGCACTATATGGAGGTACATTTGAATTACCCACACGACCATAACTTGCTCTTACTCTTAAAGAGTTTACGGTTTTTCCTAAAGCTGAATTTTTGAAGAAGTCTTCCTCAGAAATGGTCCATCCGATAGATCCACCACCAAAATTACCCCATTTGTTTTGCGATGAAAGTGCTGAATTACCATCTCTTCTAAAGTTACCGCTTAAATAATATTTACCTTTATAGTTATAGCTTGCGCTCGCCAAATATGCCTGAAAAGCTATTTCAGTTATTCCATTACCACCCGGTACATTTGTTGTGAAAGTTCCTTGATATTGATCAAAAAACGTTGGATCCCCTAATCCCTGACGAATACCCCCCCAGTTTACAGTTCTTGTATTCTGCACATCACTTCCGATAGTTAGGTTCAAATTGTGAACACCATCGAATGTTTTTGCATATTGTAAGGTATTAATCCAGTTCCAGTTATTTCTTCTAGCATTGTTGTTATAAGCATAACCATTGTAAGAATAACCATCTCCCTGAATCGGATTCCAAAATTGAATATTTTCTGTGTTACTTCGTTCCCAAGAATAGTTAGATCTAAAGTTTAAGCCATCGATAATTTTAAAGTCAGCGCCTAAATTGGTTAAGAATCTATTGTTTTCAGAACTATTAACATCCTTATCAACCAATACAGTTGGGTGCGCCCAAGTACTCGTGATTAAATTTGCAGCGTTGCCAACATTATTAGCAGAGATATTATAGTTACCTGAAGCGTTGTAAACTGGTACGTTAGGAGCAATTGCAATAGCAATACGGCCTAAACCGGATGAATTAAATGCCGCACCAGGTGCTGACCCACTATTTGGCGAACTGTTTAAGCTGTTGTTATAGTTAACATTCATGCTTAAACTTAACCAATCTGTTGCTTTATGCGTTGCATTAATGCGAGCAGAATATCTTTTGAATGAGTTATTCTTTAAAAAACCGTCCTGATCAGAAATACCACCAGATAGATAGTAAGTTGTTTTAGCAGTACCGCCACTTAATGTTACATTATGATTTTGCGACTGAGCTGTTCTGTAAACCTCATCATACCATTTGGTATCAACTAAAGAACCATCAGCATTATAACTTGGGAAGAAACTTTTGTTGTTAGCATCTCTCTGTGATGCAGGTACTGCGTTGGGATTTAGTACTAATGCATTCGCTATTGCTCTATTTTTACTGTCAATGTACTGTTGCGCATTTAACAGTTCTGGTAAACGAACAGCATTGTTTACACCATACCATCCATCATATGTTATTTTAGCGTCTCCTGATTTACCTTTCTTGGTTGTAATCACCAAAACACCCGCTGCAGCCCTTGATCCATAGAGCGCGGTAGATGCCGCATCTTTTAAGATATCAATAGTTTCTATATCTGCAGGATTGATATCTCCAAGCGGATTATTGGTTGCTGAATTAGCTGAAGCATCGCCAGTAGGAAAAGGAATACCGTCAACTACCACCAATGGAAATGAACTTAGAGAGATAGAGCTTACTCCTCTTACGCGAATAACCGGAGGATTATTTAATAACCCGTTTGGAGAAACAATACTAACCCCAGCGGCCTGACCTGTTAACCCTTGAACAAAACTTTGAACCGGTTTATCTTTTAATTCATCACCTTTTACTGTAGCGGCAGAACCTGTAAAATCCCGTTTTCTGGTTACACCATAACCCGTAACAACTACGTCTGTTAAGGTTTTAGCATCACTTGCCAATATCACATTAATTGAATTTCCGGCACCAATAGGTCTTGTTTGAGTTGAATAGCCGATATATGTAAACTCTAAAGATGTCGCATTTGCAGCTACACGAAGCACATATTTACCATCTGCATCTGTTGTAGTTCCGCCAGCAGCGCCTTTAATTCTTACACTTACACCAGGTAATGGCAATCCATCCTCCTTACCCGTAACTGTACCAGTGATTGTTCTTTCTTGCGCCATTGCTGTACTTGCAATGAATAGCAATATGAACAAACTTTGTAGAAGTTTTTTCATAAAAAATTTAGTTTAGTTAATAATATTTTGCCTAAGATAAAGCTTGGTAATTCGTAATGCAAATTTTACAAACAAAAAGAATCAGAGCATTTTAATAAAAAATTAAACTGGACATGGAATATGTTGCTTGAATATTATTAAAAGGGCTAATGCTATATGTTAAACTTATAAAAATTCAATTTCGTAAATTGAAGCACTAAAAAAGATACAATTATATTAAATTAACATTAGATATATTTTCTATTAAGGATCGGATTTAGGATAGACAACGGATACACACTGAAAAATTGTCAACTTACACCTTAGTTTTACTATATAAGTCGCAATAAATAGATATTAATTTCATGATTAATGGCTTAATAATCCATCTAACTTTCATTAATCCTCGGACACTATTCTGTCAGGAATATTACGCTCGGCGTAATTATCGAGAAATGATGCGATTACGCTTGCTAATGGTCGTTGAGCATCTTCTCATTAAGATTTATAAAACAAATAGATCTAACATACACATATTTACTATAGCTCTTGTTTAATCAGCAATATCTTAACAACTATTTGTTAATTTCCAGTTGAAAGCCTTCTTAAAGTTGCAACGTAAATATTATTGCGAAAACACAAATCGAATTTTGTAGGAGACTACTTAAACGGCTCATAAAACAGTATGAAAGTTAAATAATCAGAATTCTGTTTTCCTTAAAAAACTAGTATTCGCTAAGGCATGACGAATTAAAAAAATGAGGAAATGAATAAACATCATTTCCTCATTAATTAATGTAGGCTTTGATTGATTAATAAACCCAAATAAACCGTTGTTTAATCCCAGGCTTTTCTGTGAAACTAATACGTGCTTTTACTGAAAAAGTTGATGCATAGGTTACACCATTATAACTCGCAGGGATCCAATCAATATCAAAACCCTTCTCGGAAATTATTAATTTTTTGGTAACCAATATTCCATCTGCTAGATATTGAGCTTGATAAGTGGCCTTGCCGTTTTTATCAATCTTCGTAATTAAATCTGCATCTAAAGTACCATCGGCATTTTTATTTTCAGTTTTAACTACCCGTTTTAATTCGGTGCCCAACAAAGAGATGTACTGATCTATAGATGTAATCGGAACCGGAATGCTCGCCTTTTCTTTTACTTCAGGGTCCTTAGCATCTATTTCAACCTTAAGCCTGCTAATGCTGGTTGTATCTAAGAACAATAGCTTCTGGAGGTCATAATTGTAGCGGAGAAACACCTTTCCATCATCATTGAAAGCATACCAATTGCCAGTTCGAGCATTGTCTTTATAAGTTCCTCTGAGATAAACCTTATCTTCTTCCTTTAAAACAGAATAAACTCCTTCCAATTTCTTTGCATCGTTCGTTGCGTACTCTACCTTTGTTTGGTCAGACAAAACTGAGGTTTTTTGTTCTTGAGCAGATGAAAGTGTATTTAGAAAGATTGCACTTGACGTGATGTAGAAAAATTTGGATAATGTTTTCATAATTGTCTGATTTAGATTACGATAAATATAAGAATTTTGACGAATACAAAAAAGGGCTATGATTTTCATCATAACCCTCTATTATAAAGTATTTCTATCTTTCGTGGTTATACTTCAGTACTAAATCTGTAACCGCTCTTCTGTTGGAGGTTGGATTCCATTCGAAGTTTAAGGTTAATGTTTTGGTTGCTGGGTTGTAAGCGCTAGTTGTTCCAGGAATATTTCTTAGCGATGCATTACCTAAGGCTGTCATTGTTACCAGATTTGTAGTCGGATCAATGGTCGCTCTCAAATTATCTATACCGGCAATACCAGATGAACCTCCATGCCAAGTCAAACCGTTGATCTGAACAGTATTCAAATTAATGGTTTGAAATTCAACATCAGGGTTACCAGCCAAATCACCATTCAATCCATCATTAACAGTTGGAACACCTGGAGCTGTAAATCTCTGAACATTTCCTGCGGTAACATTATAAACACCATCATAAATGTTTTTTGGCGTAACGTTTAATAGGATCGTTCCAAAATTACCGCTGATAATCCCTGAAGATACAGAAGAAATTGTTAAAGGAAGAACCTGTAAACCTGTAAATTCGAATGTTAGTGGACGAAACGCAACATTAAATGTTGCTTTGCTTGTTCCAGCTTTAATCACAACTTCTGTAGCGCTCAATGTATAACTTCCAGCAGGCAATAAGGTATAGCTACTTGAAGTAGCTGTATTATATTCCTGAATTTTAGCTGTTGTTCCCGGTGTGATTCTTACCGTAATATCCTGCGGAGCTGTAGCTTCTGGACCTGAATAACTTACAGTAATTGGTAAAGTTGGAAGAGTAGCCGTTGAATAAGCAAATTGGTACATTGGTGAAGGAGTACCATTCACTGCAATTTGTGCCGGATTAGCGAACTCAATCACATTATGTCCTTTCGCCGGATCAAGGATCATAGTATCGTCTTTCAAACATGAGGTAAGCGTGGTTACCATCAGCAAGAAAGCCATAGATTTAAAAATATATTTTTTCATGATTCTGTTAAAATTAATTTAAGTCCCAAAAAATTCTTGAACCGAATAAGGTTACACCCGCAGGTACATTCCCAGGGTTGTAAGAATATTCCTGAGAAGGGTATAGAATTCTTCCAATCAATTTATCTGGTCTGGTAGATTGAGATTGTTTAGATGCAAAAGTTAAACGACCATCGCTAGATCCTTCAACAATTTTAGGAAAGCCTGTTCTTTTAAACTCATTATAAGCCTCATCGCAGTGTATCACATTCATGGCAATATACTTTTGAGTTATAATTGCCTCAATTTGTGCTTGTAAACCTGTGGCAGGATAATTTACTAAAGGATTACCCGGATTTTCCTGAGTTTGATATGCAGCAGACTCTGAAAGATAATCCCATCCCGCAATTGGTGCCCCAGTTTGATCTTGATAAATGTATTTAAATGAAGCTTTAATACCTTCATCAAATGCTGTCTTCGCACTTCCAGTTAAATAACCTCTGGCAAATGCCTCTGCTTGTAAAAAGCGGCTTTCCGCAGCTAATAACATCGGTTGTCCTTGGGCAGGGCCTTTTGCGACACCGATATATGGCGTATTGGCATCCTCTCCAGTAAACCAAGATGTTGAACCCGCAGGCGGCACCACAGTTGAAGGAAGGTTTTCTTCACCTAATCTATTTACTGCGGGACTTGGAAAGCCATTATACATAGCATAACCTCTTCCTTGATCAGAAATTTTAGTTCCGTTATAAAACGTTAAAATCCAGATTGTAGGAACTGCCTGAGATTGTGATCTTACACCATCACTGGCAAACGCCAGTGAGTTATATAATGGATTCTGCCTGTTTGCTTCTTTCAAATAACCAGGATTTACCAGCGCGTCAGTTTCTAAAAACCCAACTGAAGCATTTAAAGCAGCAAATTCTGTGGTAGCATAGGCCGATAGTGCAGGCACGCCAGCCATTTTAATTAATAAGCGCAATTTAACTGTATTAGCAAATTTTTTCCAAAGGTCCAAATCACCTTTAAACATTGGATCTGTGCTTGAAGCCACATCAGCAGGTTTATTTGTACCTGTAATGGCCTGTCCATCGCTAATTGCTTTAATGGAAGCCGTTAACTGAGCAACTAAATCTTTGTAAATATCTTCTGCCTTATCATACTTAGGTGTCAAAATAGCGCTACCCTTTAAAGCTTCAGTATAAGGAACATCATTGTATTGATCTACTAATTTAGAAAACATAAAGGATTTCATGATCTTTGCAATAGCGTTGCTGTAAACTAAAGATCCGTTACCTGCAGTATTATCAATGATGTATTGATAATCTGTAGCATTGTTATAAACACCGGAAAACAGGTTGGTGAAGCTACCCGCTGTGTAAGCATAGGTAACACCAGCACCATAACTACCCACACCATAAATGTTAGCAGCAAATCCGCCAGGGAAGTAATATGCACTATTATAAGATTGTGATACAGCAGCAGAGTTTACGATTGCTTGAGGTAAAACCAAAGCAGGTGTAGACTCCGTAGAGCTATTTGGGTTTTCATTTATATCCAGGTACTTTTTGCAAGACGTAAAGCCGACTGCTAAAGCAACTATCAATAAACCGTTAAATATCTTTTTCATATGTATGTGTATTAAAAAGTTAATGATAATGTAGCACCGTAAAAACGAGCTGGAGGCGTTTGACCTAATGATGCAATACCTATACCGTTATTATCAGGGCCAGCATCACTATACTCAGGATCTGTATAAATATTGGTTTTTGGTGTCCAGATAAATAAGTTACGACCTTGAACACTGATACGAGCACCTTTAACATACTTTAAGTTACCCAATAATGATTGAGGCAATTCGTATGATAATGATAACTCTCTAAGCTTCCAGAAAGCTGCTGAATAAACATAATTGCTGGCAACGCCCATGTTTGTTGGTCCGTTTGTCCAAAAATCTACACCGCCTGTTCTGGTGGTGATATTGGTGTTTGCAACATAAGTGTTTGTAACTGGATCCAAATAAGATGAATTAGGTACAACAAAACGTTCACGGTTGAAATAGGTTGTTCTGATACCCGCACCAGAGAAATCATAACTTCCAGAGTTTTGACCCATCACAAAACCTCCACGATATTCAAATAAGCCTGTTAAACGGAAACCTTTATAAGACACAGCAGCATCAAGGCCTAAACGATGACGAGGCTCTACATTACCCAAAACTTTATTCCCAGTAGTTACATTTGGAAAACCAGTAAATCTGTCAACAATTACTCTGCCCTCTGAATCTCTCACGTAGTCAGTTCCTTGGAGCACAGGAAAAGGCTGGCCTTCTACAGCCCATGAACCCAATTGTGTTGTTCCTGATAAACCTAGCGCAGGTAAGCCATTGCTAATCGACACAACTTTATTGTTATTATAAGTGTAGTTTGCACCAACAGAAACCTCTAAACCATTATCCAAATTTCTGTAAGGTACAAGGCGTAAGTTAGTCTCAATACCGTTGTTACTTACTTCACCTGTATTAGTTAAGAATGATGAGAAACCTGTAGAATTGGCAACACTTACAGGAACTGTTTGATCAGTTGTATTTGTCTTATACATGGTAAAACTACCTGTAATTCTTGATTTCAATAATGAGAAATCAATACCGCCTTCATAGGCCAAAGTCATCTCTGGTTTAATGTTGGGAGAAACGATACGATCAGCTAAAGTAAAGCCCGGGATACCTGCATAAGGATAACCTGAAGCCTGACCGAATGTTGGTAATAAAGCATAAGCACCAAAGTTGGTATTGTTACCTAAGTTAACATTACCTACTTTTGATACGCCCCCTCTAATTTTCAACGATTCAATCACTTTTGAATTTTTCAAAAACGGAATAGCATCAGATGCAATAAATGAGATATCAGCAGCAGGATAGAAGAATGATCTATTTTCAGGAGACAAAATTGATCTCCAATCATTTCTACCTGTAACGTGTAAGTATAAATAATCTCTAAAGCCTAAACGAGCATCACCATAAACACCAATTTGTCTAGCTTTAAAATTTGACTCACTTGCAGATGGATTCTGTAAACCATTACCAATGTTAAAAAAGTCATCTAAAGCTAAACCACCTTGTGTACCGACATCAATTCTTTTATAAGTGTTTTGTCTGATTGTTGCACCAGCAATAACATTTAACGAGAGATCTTTAGATAATTGTTTGATGTATTGTGCCTGGAACTCAGGGTTAATTTGTACATTATAGCCGGAATAATCGCTTACCGATCCAACAATGTTTGCAAAATTCGGCGTCTCTTCTAAACGATAAGCAGAATAGGTAAATTTATTAGTAGTCGATTTGTTTGAAAATGCTCTGTTAGATAAGTTAGCACGAACTAATAAAGATAAATCTTTGATTGGATTCCATTTAATCTGTGCATTACCAGTTAAATAATCATTACGGGTCGCACTACGAGAATTTGCCAAAGCAAAATATGGATTTTGATAATATTCGTTATAATATCCATTTGGATTAGCGAATGGATCATTTTTGAAATCTTTATATCTTGTTAAAGGAATTTGCCCTGGCGATTGAAGCACATTATCAAAAACACTTGCGATAGCATTTCCTTGATCGTAACGGTTTTGGACATAACTTAAATTGAAACCAAAAGTTACATTGTTTCCTAGATTACGCTCTCCATTGATACGCATGGAAAATCTGTTGTATTTATCACCCGGAACAGTACTTTTTTGATCGAAATATTGACCTGAAAAGTAGTATGTTCCTTTATCATCACCTGAAGATAAGTTAAAATCTGTTTGGTTTGAATAACCAGTTTCCCAGAAAGCATCTTTATTCTCATCACTATTATAAGAATAAGGAACAGATTGAATTGATCCATCGGCTAATGGCTTACCAATTGGGCGAACTACTCCGTCAAATGCAGGACCATACTGCTGGTTCTCGAATGCAGTATATGATGGAATATCATCATTACCAGTTCCAGAACCAAAACGATCTTGTAATTTAGGCAAGAAACTAACTTGCTCTACATTCGTTGTATGGCTTACATTAATACTCGTAGCACCTCTTTTACCTTTTTTAGTTTGAATGATCAGTGCTCCGTTTGATGCATCAGAACCATAAAGTGCAGCAGCACCAGCACCGTTCAATACCTCAATGTTTTCGATATCTTCTGGGTTTAAATTACCTAAAACATCGCTTGGAACAATCACGTTATCTAAAACAACTAAAGCCTGGTTATTACCTAATAGTGAACGGTTACCTCTTAACACCAAACGGATGTTAGGGTTAACACCGCTACTCACCGCGTTTACTTGTAAACCTGCTACTTTACCAGTTAATGCACTTGCAACGTTGAATGCTTTACCTTGAGTTAGCTCTTCAGCCTTAACTGTTGTAGATTGGTTACCTTGCTCACGACGTTTGATTGAAACACCACCAGCCGTAACCACAACCTCATTCAAAGAAGTAGCATCTGATTTTAATGCCGCATTAACAACATTATTTGCCGGTATCGCAAATTCACGAGGTGCATAGCCTAAAAATGAAACGACAATCGTTTTTCCAGCTGCAGGTACGCTTAATGAAAATTTACCGTTTGCGCCGGTTTGCGCGCCTAGGTTAGGGATTTCTTTTACCCTCACTGTTGCGCCTGGCACAGGAAGACCATCTTCTTGAGAGGTTACCGTACCAGTTACTGTTCTTTCTTGTGCCATTGCGCCGAACGCAACGAACATAAGAATGAACAAACTTTGTAGAAGTTTTTTCATAATTTGAAAAATAGGTTAGTTAATGATTAATAATAATGCGCTAAAATATAGTTAGTTGACTATACCACCAAATTTATTTTAACAATTTTTAACATTCCGCTTAAAATATGACAAAACCGACTTTTAAATGTTAACAAATATGACGAATCCCTATATTTGATTAACATAGGGCTTACATAATTTCGGCTTTATGTATGATTAATAACTACAAAACAGAATATTCCCAAAAAGTGTCTTGCCACCTTCCCAGAAATTCCTGAAAAGCGGATCGTTTGCTAAATAAACCACCTGCCCTTTGCCAAAATCCTGAACGCCAATCAGCAAACCAGATTTTAGCTCTTCTCTTACTTTTTTCCCAACTACACCAGCCATCAAACTTTTCTCATCTACCTGACCAACATTCCAACCTTTTGTAAAAAGCTCATAAATTTTTCGATCTGTTTTTAGGGTATAGTAAAATTTGCCCAAACCGTAAGAGAACGGGTGAGATGCATCTAAGTTTACTTTATAGATTGCACCTGGAATGGCGAATTCAAAATCATCTTTATCTTTGTTCTTAAACAGAAGTTTACTTGGTTCCGGTTTTTCATCCTTTTTAACCACCGCTTCCTTCTTTTTAATATCGAAACCCTTTTTCTCTACAACGCTCTCAATAGCATCCTCCAATAAAATTAACTTTCCGCCTCTATTTAACCAAGAAGTTAAACCTTCACCTACGAATGCGCTGTAACTTCCATCAGGAAGAATTAATGTATTGACCTTATTGATATCCAAATTATTGATATCTTTTGCATTAATAATACTTGGTGATAGATTTAAATCGTGCTCCAAATAAAACCATGCCTCGCCAAAAGCTAGAGAAGAAACCTCATTTCCCGATGCGATTGCAATTTTAGGCTGTTTTAAAATAGGATAAACATTCGAACCAAAGTCTTTCCCCTTTTCTACAAAACCACTGGTTATGCCTCGTACAGGTTTATCAAATTTCTTCGCCACCGCTACAACCTTATCTTTTAACCCCTTAACTACCTTTTCGTTTTCAGTTCTTAAAACAATTAATGTTCCGGCAGGGTAATCTCTGCCAGCGACAGTAAAGGCTTGATCTGACTGCCTCACTTTTATATTTTCTTTCTGTAAACTAATTAAAACACCAGCATCTTCAGCTGATCCCCAGGAAAATAACCAAGCCAGGGGTCTGTCAATGTCGTTAGAAGTTGGGTCGGCAACAGATAGATCAGCGTATTTCCCTTTAAAACTTTCTTTACTGGCATAAGCTTTCAAACCATATACATAAGGCAGCGCCCAAGCTGTTATATCATAGGTGTTTGAGTCGGTAACAAAAGTTTGGGGCTCCAGCAAAACATTGGCCAATACCGCTCGGGGTTGTTGAATATTTACAATCAAATCATTTCGCTCAGTCGAGAAATTCTCCTCTTTTTGTGTATCGTAGTCATACCCTCTACCCGTTTTCTCAGCGCCATAAGCAAACTGAATTTTATTTTTGCTCAGCAGTTCCGCCAGTTTTTTCAATCTGGAAATATTACTTGCCTTAATGATATAGGTTTTGTAAGCTCCCGGAGCTGCTATCAATTCTTGCCGGAAGTATTTTTTATATTCCTCCATTAACTTAGTCTGATTTTGCGAAGATACTTCGACCGTTGACATGCCGGTAGCGAAATGATGGGCAATTCTGTCTTTCAACGTAAGTGTATCACCATCGTTTGTAACCACAGATAAACCTGCCCTGATTCCTCCTTGCTCATAAGTCATACCGATTGAGCCGTTATACAAGGGGTAAGTATCGCCATAAGAGGGGTAGAGTAAGTCGAACCGTTCTTTGGTAAAATACTGCCAACCTGCAGCATCGAAATACTTAGCATTATTTTTCCCTACAACCACTTGAAAGCTTCTTTGCCAAGGGGTAATATCCTGATGAACGGGTTCGGCCGCTGGCGCAAAATAATAGGGCTCATTATAGCTTTGTTCATGAAAATCCACATGAACCTGAGGCATCCAATCATTATAAAGTGCTAAACGCTGTTTACTTTCCAATTGGGTTTGCCAAGCCCAATCTCGGTTTAAATCAAAGTAATAATGATTTGGCCTTCCACCTGGCCATGGTTCAATGTGCTCCCGGGAAGCGGGATCAGAATTTGGTGTTTTGCCCACCACACTATTAAAGTAATTTACATAACGGTCTCTTCCATCAGGATTTAAACACGGATCTATAACTACTACTGTATTTTTTAACCAATTATTGGCCTCCACGTTGTTGCCCGAAGAAAGCGTATAAAGCATTTTCATGGCAGTTTCAGTAGAATTTGCTTCGTTTCCGTGCACATTGTAGCTCAACCAAACGATGGCAGGTTGGGCTTTTATGTCAACTGTATTATCTGCACCAGTAGATAGCTTTAAGTTATTTGTTCTAATTTGTTCTAATCGGACAATGTTTTCAGTCGCCGATATTACGGCAACCAATAGCGGTCTACCTTCATTTGTTTTTCCGTATTCAATTAATTTAACGTTTTTTGGAGAAGCAACAGCAGTTTGTTTAAAGTAATCGGCTACTTTATAATGTGGCGTAAAATGTGCACCAAGTTCATAACCTAAAAACTCATCAGGCGATTTAATTTGGGCATTTAAAACCAAAACAGAACCCATAAAAATCAGACAGAACGTTATGCTTTTTTTCATAAAACAATTAAATTTTATCTAATGTACTAATTTTGCTTTTTGTTAATGCTAAACCTTAATTTTACAGCATAATTATTACCGATAAAGATGATTACCACAGCCGAGTTATACCAGCACTTCCTTAACAATCCCCTTATCTCAACTGATACCAGAAATATTTCTGAGGGCTGTATCTTTTTTGCCTTGAAAGGCGATAATTTTAACGCGAATGGTTTTGCAGCACAAGCTATTGAGAAAGGTGCATCTTTTGCTGTGGTAGATGAGCAAGAGTATGCTATAAATAAAAAATGTTTATTAGTTGATGATGTTCTTCTGGCTTTGCAAGATTTAGCTCGGCACCACCGCAAACAATTAAACATTCCTGTAATTGGTTTAACGGGAAGCAATGGAAAAACAACGAGTAAGGAGTTGGTTAATGCTGTTTTAGCAGAGCGATATAAAACTTTTGCAACATCTGGCAATCTAAATAACCACATCGGCGTTCCGCTTTCTATCTTAGCCATTGCTAACGACGTTGAAATTGCGGTGATAGAAATGGGCGCTAATCATCAAAGAGAAATAGAATTGCTTTGCACTATCACACAGCCTACTCATGGAATTATTACCAATGTAGGCATGGCGCATTTAGATGGGTTTGGCGGTTTTGAGGGTGTAAAGAAAGGTAAAGCAGAACTTTATGCTTATCTTAAAAAAACAAGTGGCTATACCTTCATTAATAGAGATAACCCTTATTTATTAGAAATGAGTGCTCAAGCAGGCGTAAGTAAATTTATTTATTACGGCACCGAAAATGGCAATACCATAAAAGGAATGTTAAAAAGCAGTGATCCATTTATTGAGGTTGAATGGACTAATCACGAGGTTTCAACGGCAGTAAAAACCAATTTGACAGGCAGTTATAATTTTGAGAATGTTCTGGCTGCAATTTGCATTGGCGATTTTTTTGATATGAGTCCAGAGGATATTAATAGTGGGCTTGCTAACTATCAACCAAAAAATAATCGCTCTCAGTTAACAAAAACCGATAGCAATACCGTTATTTGTGATTTTTACAATGCTAATCCAAGCAGTATGATGGCGGCTTTACATAACATTTCTGTATTATCTGCCGATAAAAAAACTGCCATTTTAGGTGATATGTTTGAGCTTGGGCCAGAATCGGCTATGCAACACGAATTAGTGGCGAAACAAGCTATTCAAAGCGGTTTGAACAAGATTATTTTTATAGGAAGCCATTTTTATGCTTTTAAAGATAGCTTTGAGGGTATATTTTTTGAAACGCCTGCCGCAGCAGCAAAGTATTTAGGAGAAAACAAAATAGAAACTAACCTGATTTTACTCAAAGGATCACGGGGAATGAAGCTCGAAAGTTTATTGGAATATTTGTAATCCTCTGAACGAAAAGTAATTACATCAAAATACGCAAAGAAAACAAAGTGGAGCGAAAAACGAATGTAGAATTTACAACGGAATTCAAAGATATGTTTGGGATGTTGCGAAAAAAAAAGCGCTACACATTTCTGTACAATGCTTATGGTTCAATTTTCTTAATCAAAAACCAGGCAGCAAGCACTGGATGCTATTCAACCTCCTCCACCAAAATACCAACGTCACTAACTTCGACTAAAGGATTATCACGCATATTTTGCTCAATTTCGATCTCAAATTTTCCTTTTCTCGGGAAACGATGATTTTCCAATAACGGCAAGGTATAACTGAATAAATTTCCTGACCCACTACCTAACCATTCTCCATCTTTTTTAGCCAATTGAAATTCGAACCGTTGATTGACCATCGCTTTTCCATCTTTAAAATGAGCCAGAATAAAAATATTTGAATATTTGTATTCAGCGGTGTGCCTCAACTTAAAATAAACATGGTAAGCTTTTGTATTATCTTTTATTTCAAATGCAGTGTTAATATGATTGCGATAAGACCATTTGCGGTCCGGAATTTGCACATTACTATCAATAACACTCGAGGTACATCCTGTAAAAAACGATGCAACCAACAGAAAGCTCCATAAAAAAGCTGTTTTATTCAGAAGCAGGTTTATTCTCGGAGCCATTTGTATTGTTTCGGCGGTTATTATTTTTTCTACGGTTATTTCTGTTCTTGTTTTTACTTTGCTCAGGCTTCGCACCTTCAATATTTTGAGTTCCCTCTGCCTTAACTATGGGTTTCTGCTGCTGAGGTTTCGGTCCGGCATTTTGCGGTTTTGGTCCGTTAACATGAGCAGGTTTTGGCACCGCTTGCTGTTGGTTTCTTTGATTGATATGCTGAGGTTTTGCACCAGCATTTTGAGGCTTAGCACCTTGTTGAGGCTTCTGAGTATTCTGCTGCGACCTGTTACCAGGCTCACTACTTTTTTCGCCAACCGAAACACGCTCTCTTCTGTTATCGTTTTTATTATTGCGATTTTTAGAATTCCTGTTTTGATTATTTTTCCCTCTCGAACGTTCATCCAAACGGGTTAAACTATCCTGGCCAACCACGTTTTCGTAATCGAATGATTTTTCAACCACTACCGGAGCAGCAATCTGAACAGCTTCTTCTTTAAGGTTTGGCGCTTTTTTACCAGCCTTGTTCATCACCATGATTTCCTTAACCCGAGCGGCCTTAACCGGAATCCAGTTTTCATCACCCTGATAACTAAACCACATTATTTTCTTAAAAATATCGGTTTTCTGGTGACGGGCATAACCCGCTTCAGTATCTAAATTCTCAATGCGGTCAGGGATATCCTTCAGCGCATCTAAATAGGTATCCAGCTCATAATTTAAACAACATTTCAACTTTCCGCACTGACCGGCAAGCTTCAACGTATTTAAAGAAAGGTTTTGATAACGGGCAGCAGCAGTAGAAACCGTTTTAAAATTGGTTAACCAGGTAGAGCAGCACAATTCGCGTCCACATGAACCAATTCCACCTAAACGACCAGCTTCCTGGCGCATTCCTATTTGGCGCATTTCAATACGGATCCGGAAACTTTCAGCCATTTTTTTAATCAGCTCGCGAAAATCGACACGACCATCAGCCGTGTAAAAGAAAGTTGCCTTTGTTTTATCAGCCTGGTAATCCACATCGCTAATCTTCATTTGCAAACGAAGATCCAAAGCCAGTTTACGGGCTTTGTGCATGGTTTCCCATTCCATCTCTTTGGCGGCGTTCCATTTTTCTACATCCGCTTCGGTAGCTTTGCGATAGATTTTTTTGACTACCTGATCCAAAGAAGTTTTGCGTCGTTTCATTTGTACGCGAACCAATTCGCCTGTTAATGATACATGGCCAACATCAAAACCTCCGGTTGGTCCTTCAACAGCAACCAGTTCGCCAATTTCCAAATAAATATTATCCGTATTAAGGAAAAATTCTTTTCTTGAACCTTTGAATTTTATTTCTGTAACCTGAAAAGGTTTATAACTTGAGGGCATATCCAGGTTGGATAGCCAATCGTGAACTTCCATTGTTTGGCATCCACCGGTGCCACATGAGCCATTACTTTTGCATCCATTAGGGGTGCAACCACCACCTGTTGAACAACTTCCACATCCCATAATCTAATTGTATATATATTGAGTCCCCTGAGGGAGCGTTTTAAACTTTATAATTTTTACCAACTGTAAAGATACATCTAAAAACAGAATTTTAGGATTTGCATTTCTTTCGATATGGTAATGTGCTTTCTCCAACTCAGCAATTATTGCTTCGGCCATTGGTAAAGTAAGTACATGTGCGCTGAGCTTTTTTGCGGTTTCAAGCGTTAACGGAGGCAGTTTAACCAGGTCTTCTGCTCCACTTAAAATTAAGCAACATTCGCGTAAATAATTTACACCGTACTTTAAAAAATTCTTTTGATTTTCCCTTCCCCACTTTGCCGCCTCATCGGTAAAATCTATCAATTCGGGCACTTTGTTGCTAAAACCATTTCTAAGCCAACTGGTAAAGGTACCAGAGCTGTCACTTTGCGTATCGGCGGCAAGTGCCTTAGCCTCTATCAAATTTCCATCCGCCAGAAATGCGTAATCTATCGCCTGATGCTCGGTTAAGCTGCCTGAATTCAGCAAATAATCCGTAACCTCTGTTCCGGTAAGTTTTGGTATTTTAACAATTTGCGTTCTCGACAATATAGTAGTTAAAATTTGATCCTGACTTTGTGCAATCAAAATAAACAGTGTATTTGCAGGTGGTTCTTCAATGAGTTTTAACAATGCATTTCCAGCTTTATCCAAATACTCAGGCAGCCACATAATCAAAACCTTCGTTTCAGCTTCAAAAGCTTTATAGCTTAATTTTTTTATAATATCGTGGCATTCGGCTATCGGAATATTTGCTTGTTTGTTGGCTGCATCGAGTTTCGATCGCCAGATATCCATATCAAAATACGGATCATGCATCACCATACTGCGCCATTCTTCCAGCACATCTACGGCAGTTTTTGTACTGGCAGACGCAAAAAATGGATAAGAAAAATGTAAGTCGGGATGAATGAGCCGCTCATACTTTCTACAGCTTGAACATTCTCCGCAGCTATCATTTTCCATTTTATTTTGACAGTTAATGTATTGCGCATAAGCAATTGCCAATGCCACCGCACCAGAACCAACCGGCGATAAAAAAAGCTGGGCATGGCTCACCCGGTTTTCCTTAACCGTTTGCACCAATTGTTGCTTTATTTTCTCTTGTCCGATGATTTCTTTAAACTGCATTTGGTGCAAAATAAGAAATAGATATGAGAATTGAAGCTTTGTTATTCTGATCTTCTTTCCGGAACTGTATTTTTTAAATTAAAACGACATTTTAATAATTAGAAAATCAAGCTCCGGTAATGCTTTTGATCCGTTCGGTCCCTCTTTGGGCTTTCTCCCAATTGGACCAATTTCGGGATGACGCTGCATTAGGCTCTGGAAAGCAAGTGAAGTCGCTTTTCCTTCCAAAAACCCATTTACCAAAAAACCTTACCTTTGGGGCTTTTAATTTTCGCAATGGTCAAAGCATTGCGCCACAGGCAAAACACTATATGGCAAGAATTCTCGCTTTTGATTATGGAACTAAACGTATCGGCATTGCCGTAACCGATCCCTTGCAGATTATTGCGACTGGCTTGGATACTATCCATCCCAAAGACATTATCGACTATATCAAAAGGTATATGTTAGCGGAGCAAGTCGAGGCATTTGTTTTAGGCGATCCAAAGCAAATGGATGGATCAGATTCTGAATCAAAACAACATGTTAAAGGTTTTTCCACGCTACTTAAAAAATCTTTCCCAACAGTACCCCAGCATTGGGTTGATGAGCGTTTTACCTCCAAAATGGCACAGCAGGCCATTATGCAAAGTGGCTTAAAAAAGATGGATCGGAGGGATAAGGATCGGGTGGATACCATCGCCGCCACCATTATTTTACAATATTTTATGGAAACAAACCGTTTATAACCGAATACATGAGCTTAATAAACGACGATTTACAACAACTACTTGTTAATTATTGCGAACCCGAAAGTGAGTTGCTTCAACATATCGATCGCGAAACCAACCTTAAAGTTTTAATGCCAAGAATGCTTTCTGGCCACTACCAAGGCCGGGTTTTGAGTATGTTGAGCAAAATGGTATCGCCAAAAAAAATTTTAGAAATAGGGACTTTTACGGGTTATGCTACCCTTTGCCTAGCAGAAGGACTAATGCCCGATGGGGTGATTTACACCCTGGATATTAATGCCGAACTGGAAGATATGGTCAGAAACAATTTTGCCAAATCGCCGCTAAATGACAAGATCAAATATATAATAGGAGATGCGACTGAAACTGTAAATCAATTGGATGAAGTTTTTGACATCGTTTTTATTGATGCGGATAAGAAAAACAATGGCATCTATTACGATTTGATTTTCGATCGCGTTCGCCCCGGCGGAATTATCATTGTTGATAATGTGCTATGGAGTGGAAAAGTACTGCAAGAGAAGCAAGATAAAGACACCCGGAATATTACTATTTTTAATGATAAAATTACTGAAGATGAACGGGTTGAAAAACTAATACTACCTGTTAGAGACGGATTATTTGTGATTCGGAAAAAATAAAAATTCGTCATTACCAGGCGCGAAGCAATCTCATTCGACAGATTGCTTCGCGGTCTAGCAACGACGACCAAATGAAAAAAAATGAAACCATCATGATTTTTCAAACCAAACCAAAATGAATAAAATCATGATAGCTTCATCAATATGAAAACAAATTATACACTGATGAAAAATATATTTACTTTTTGCCTTATACTTTTAAGTGTAATTACCGCCAAAGCACAAGACACGGAAGACTATATTGCCGAACATGTGGAAGTTGCGCAAGAGTTAATGCGTGATCATCAAATTCCGGCGAGCATTATTTTAGCGGTTGCCATTCATGAATCTGCTGCTGGAAACAGCCGGATTGCTCAGCATCTAAATAACCATTTTGGCGTTAAAGGGCCAAACAATAACGCTGATATCCGTTCTGCTTACCGCGATTATGAAAGCGACGAAGAATCTTATAATCACTTTGTAGAATTGATGGAAACCCGAGCGCCTTTCAATGGTCTATTTGGCAAATACGATCGATACGATTATAAAGGGTGGGCTAGAGGAATACAGAGATCTGGCTATGCCCGAAGCCGAACCTGGGCTAGCCAGGTTATTGCCATGGTAGATAAATACGATCTTTATCAATACGATGAACGCCCTGAAGATTATATAGCGCCTGTTTATAAATCGCCTGTTTACCATCGCAAGAAAAGATCTACATCAAGATTTTATACTGTAAAAGCCGGCGATAACCTCGGTGTCATTGCAAGAAAGAAAGGCACAACAGTAAAAACACTGATGAAAAAGAATCGACTTAAATCCGCCAGACTAAAACCAGGACAACGAATTAAGTTTTAAGTTTCAAAAAAGCTATCTCTTAAACATAATTTTACTTAAACAATTATCAACAATAACTATATAATGCATTCATCCTTTCGCTTATCATTTCTATTTCTCCTCATCGTTTTGGCCAGTTCTTGCAGTTCACGGAAGTTTTCGAAAAACAACAAGCAAATTGAAAAAGCGGCTAACAAAGCCAATAACAATAGTTATAAAAGCTACAACACTTTAAGCTATATCGATGAGTTTAAAGCAGTCGCCATTGAGGAAATGAATTCGGATGGTATTCCAGCGAGTATTACTTTGGCACAGGGTATTCTGGAATCAGGTAGCGGAAATAGCGATTTGGCTAAATATGCAAATAATCACTTCGGTATTAAATGTACCTCGGACTGGAAAGGAAAAAATTATTTTCGTGATGACGATCAAAAAAATGATTGTTTCAGAGTGTATAAAGATGCACGGGAATCTTTCAGAGATCACTCGGAATTTTTGAAGCGTAAGCGTTATAGTTTTTTATTCCAACTGGATAAAAACGATTACAAAAGCTGGGCTCAAGGCTTAAAAACTGCTGGTTACGCCACCAATCCAAAATATCCTGACCTGCTGATTAACATGATCGAAAAATATCAGCTTTATCAATACGATCAGTCGGAAAGCGAGAAACAGAAAATAGCTCGCGAGGATCGCGTTTTTGCAGAAATTAACCAAAATATACCGCAGGAAAAAAAGAAATTTACGCCCGTTGATACCCCGCCGCCAGGAGCAAAACCAATTATTGCCGATGGAACCTACACGGTTATAAAAGGCGATACCCTTTATAATATTGCCAAACGTTTCAATTTATCAGTTGATGAACTTAAAATGCTGAACGAAATGACTACAGATGGAATTAAACTTGGCCAGGTGCTCAAGGTTAAATAATGTTAATACTAAACATTGCCTGGCAGATATTTGTAGTTTTGTAAACACATGAAACTTTTTGTAACCATTGCTTTTCTTTTTTGCTTCACAATGGCGCTACATGCACAAAATAAACCTGTGCAGGGTATTGTTATTGATAAAGAAACCAAGCAACGATTAGCCAAAGTTTACATATATAATGTGCGCAGTAAAGATGGTTTGTATAACAACACAAAAGGTGAATTCAGCACTTATGCCATTTCTGGTGATACACTCGTTGCTGCACTTTCTGGATACGGTGTAGATACGATTATTTTCAAAGGCCAAACTGCAGTTTACTTTCAGCTGAAATCTCTGGGAATCAGACTCCGCGATGTGGTAATTGCACAAAAGAGATTAACCCCACAGCAGCAATACGAAAAATCGATAAAAGAATTCCGCTATCAAACCATGAAGGGCAGCAGTAAAGACCTTTTGAATTTGGGCACCGGCGGAGTTGGTTTGGGCATTGATGCGATTTATAATTTATTGAGCAGACAAGGAAGAAATGCCCGCCATCTACAGAAGATATTGGAAAAAGACTATCGGGAAGATTTAATAGATTATCGTTTTAAAGCTTCTTTGGTTCAACAGGTTTTAGGTATAAAGGATACTGAATTGGAAGACTTTATGCAACAATATCGTCCAACTTATCAATTTGTACTTGATGCCGATGACTATGCTTTCAATGTATTTATCAAAAATGCTTATCGCAGCTACCGGCTTAACCCAAAGGCTTTGCAGTTGCCTGCTCTGCCTAAACTGACAATCGAAAAGTTGTGAAAGCACCAATCCTGATAATTAAGCATTTACCCGCCGAAGGAATGGCAATTTTTCCCTTCATTTTGTTGAAGTCGAAGAAGCTTAAATCCGATATGGAAATCATCAATCATGAGAAAATTCATTTAAGGCAACAGCTGGAATTATTGATTTTACCTTTTTACCTGCTTTATTTAATCAATTACCTGTTTAATTTGATCATGTATAAAAAGCATGATTTGGCTTACCGAAAAATCATATTTGAACAGGAAGCCTACCGGCATGGGGCAGATCTAAGATATCTTAAAAACAATAACTGGTATGGCTGGATTAAATGGTAATAACGCGTCATTTTTAGTCGTTTCATAATTGTCTATCAGACATTCATTTTGTTAAAACCTTTTTATCTATAGAATTTTTGTTTTTCTTTGTAACCCATGAAGAATTGTTTAGCCGCCCTAATCCTTATTCTAAGTATCTGCTCTACGAAATTATTTGCACAGGTAATTGATACCGTCCCGATCAATACTAAAGACATGAACATTAAGCTTAAGCGTAGTCCGCTACCTAGCAGACAGGGGCCTCTAAATTTCGAGCCGGTAAAAATTCCTCCGTTTATTGTGAATGCAAAGGTTAATTATTGGAAAACCAAAACCTCCATAGGCATCAATGTAAACCAGGCGCAATTTAGCGATAACTGGAAAGGTGGAGGTGTGAATTCTGTAGCCGTAGGCGGTCTTTTAAACTGGAAAGCAGAATACAACAAGAATAGTTATAGTTATGTGAGTGAGGTAATTTTGCAGTACGGTAAAATCAAAAATAAAGATCAGCTGCAAAAGAAAACCAACGACCGCATTTTCTGGGATAACAAAGCTTCGTTTCAGTTATCAAAAAACTGGTTCTTTTTCGGATCTGTTAACTTTGAATCGCAGTTTGATAGTGGTTATCGTTACTTTAGAGATGGAAATGGTGAAGAACAGCAAGTGTTAATCTCCAGATTTATGTCGCCAGGATATTTAACTGAATCAATCGGTTTTGAGTACAAGCCAAATAAGTATTTCTCAACTAGAATTGGTACGGGTACCGCCCGCCAAACTTTTGTATTAGATACTGCTGTTTATGATAACAAAGCGAATGTTTTCGGGGTTGATAAAGGCAAGCATTTTAGAAATGAACTGGCCTTTCAGGTAGTAAGTGCTTTTGATAAAGACATTTTCAAAAACACCAACTTAAAAGCACGTTATGCCATGTTTATTCCTTACGAAGACATTGCCGTAAAACGCGTCGACCATAGATTAGATGTTGCATTAACAGCAAAGATTAACCGCTTCATGAATACCAGTTTAACAGGTGTAATTTTGTATGATACTGATACGGACGCTAAAGTTCAGGCCAGCCAAACTTTAGCGCTGGGTTTTGCTTTTGTTTTCCCGAGGTAATTAAGCACCACCTATTTTACCCATTTCCCAGTAGGGCATGGTAATAATCTGATTGAAACCTACGCCTCTTTGTTTCAGGTATTTTTTAAACTGCTGAACCGATTTTGCCCGGCCAGTTAAATAAAAGGTTGCATACTGCCACATTTCCCAACATTTTGGATGCATGTTTTCCATCCATTGAATGGCTCTTTCGGCAGGAATACTTTTATCTACTGGCACAGCATCTATCAAAAGCTTGATGCAATTCAAAGCTTCGAAGTTCTCTTCGTCAAGTTCCAGTATCCCAAAATATTCTTCATCCATTTCAACTGCTTTTTTTCCGAGCGATTCATATAAACCGATGCTGGTTTCATCACCAAAAAAGAAATGCTGACTTGAACCATTATTATACCTCACCCTGGCTTTATCGATAATTAGTTTTAACTGATCGCCAGGCTTAATATTTTCAGCAAAGGTATTGCCTGGTCCACGCCTGTTTAAATAAAAAATCACTTCACAGGTTTGATCTTCCCTGTTAAATCTTGAGACGGTATAATGCCTGTATTCGTTGGCATTTACCCTGAAAAGAATTTCCATCCCCGGAATAAATTCAGTTTCATAAAAATCTCCTTTAAAGGTTATGCATTTTATGTTGCTGCTTAGCATTCTGGCTTCGACAACTTCAACCTGAACTATTTTATTGCTGATCAATTTCTCTACTGTATTAGCCAGCCATGATGGTAACTTTGGCATTGTTTAAATTTGTTTAGTAACTTTGAGCAAAAGTAATGGTCTAAAAAATGTTTCCTTTTACAGCAAAAGGAGAAAAATTTATATCAAAAGGATTTTTTATGGCCTTAAACATTTATGATAGTTCAGATCGCCATTACGTTGTAGGGTCTCTCTTCAATGAAATTGAATTCAACCAACCCTTAGTTAGAGAAACCCGCGAAAAGTTAAGTTTTCCATTCGGCGATGCCGAAATGGTACAGATTATATTTTCTGGGATATCAATTGTTTATGGTGACATGGTGATGAAAGAAAATCGGTTAAAGATTAAATCGTTGGATGAGCCTGATTTGGTAGAATTACACTTTTCGATAAGTGGTAATGGCATCATGAATAACCACCTTACAAACCGGAGCATCAGTATAAAATCAAATCATCATAACATCCTTTACACTCCTGATTTTGATGGAACAGCCAACTTTGATAAAACAGGTAAGTATAAGTTTTTTGAAATTCACTTTCAGAAAGAACGCTTTGTAGATTTAACTAGCGACAGCAGCACTTTACTGAAGAACTTTGCAGAGAATATCATGAACAATAAATCTGCAGAGTTATCGGAAGAACATCTACCAATCAGTTTTGCCATGCACAACTGCATTAACGATATTATGAATTGCCGGTTTTCCGGAGGATTGAAATTGCTATTTCTACAATCTAAATGTGTGGAACTACTGGCCATGCAGGCACAAGCATTTGAAATTGCGACGAAGAAAGTAGATAAATCAAAATTAAAGACAGTTTATGATCAGGATCGGATTTACTATGCTAGAGAATACCTGATTCAGCATGCCAGTAGCCCGCCATCGCTACCCGAACTTGCGAAAGTTGCGGGAATAAATGAATTTAAATTGAAGCAGGGTTTTAAAGAAGTTTTTAATGATACTGTATTTGGACATTTAAGCGATTACCGGTTATCAAAAGCAAAAGATCTTTTATCGGATAAATCAAAAGACATTAAGCACATTGCAAATGATCTTGGTTACTCATCAGTTCAACATTTCAGTAATGCTTTTAGTAAAAAATTCGGCGTTAGTCCAGGCAAAGCTAGATAGTTTCTCAAACCTTTTTCCTTTTTTTCTTAAGATCCAGATAATCTACAAAGTACAATACTTTAACAGATAAACTATTGTTTTGAGGTGCAGCAAGAATGCCGCCCAAATTACGGTTGTAACGTTGCGTAAAATACGAATCGTAGGTTTCGGCTGCGTCTTTATATGAAAGTGATAATGTACTGCCTGGTGCAAACTGCCAGGTATAAATTAAATCGATATTAAAAACATTATAGTTTCGGTCCATCCCCGTTAAAGCGGGGCCGTGATAGTCGGTTAAATTACCATTTGGGGTTAATAAGTAAAACTCTTTGTTTCTTCTGTCGCTCCAATAATGCCTTAACACCACGGTAACCCCCATTAAGTTGGTAAAGGTGTACTTTGCATCAAAAGAGTTTTCTACTGTACGTCTATCATATTTAGAAAAAATTGCCTGGCTACCTTGTGATGTTACCCAGTTTGCATAGTTATAATTTGGGTTGAAATTCAAATCCAAACCAAAAGCAACTTTGTCATTTAGGCGGAAATTTTGAAACAGGTAAAAATTATATTCCTTGCCCCCAAAGCGTTGTTGTTGGAAGAAGCGAACATTTCCACCAAAATTATACGCTTTAGTACGATTGGGATTGATGTAGAGCCCAATACCGTAACTTTCCGGCGCTTTATACATTTGTCCGTTTCTTGCCTCGTAAAAATCATTACCCTTCGAATTATAGCTCATATCTATTTCTGCCGACCATAGATTTCTAAAACGCACATAAGCACCGCCATTTGCTACCGTATTTTGGTAATTGCCAGGATTTACCCGTCTTGAATAGGTAACATTCAGCCAACTTTGCATTTCATTAAACCACTTGCTCGGCTTGAAAATATTGTACCCAAGTCCAATTCTTTGATCAAAAAAATTATTGTTGGTAAAAAAACCCAGATCCGAAGGATCAAATTGATTGTCGGCATAAACCTGATTATAATTCCAGGTAAAATTGCCGCTTTGTTTCCCCAAACGCAGCGTATAACTATAGCCCGACGTGCTGCTTTCTTCGCCACGTAAGTAGCTCATTTTAGCTCCGCCATTAATAAAATATTTATTGTTTTTATTATTTAAGTTAAAGAGCAAAGCACTCACATTGGCATCATAAGCACTTCCCTGACGTAGCACATTTGTATTGATAAATGTTGCTGAACTGTTATTTTTTAACGATTGATCGAAAACCAAAATGTTATAATTGGTGAGCGGTTGTGTTTCTACGTTTCGAACATTTCCTGCTCCATCCTCTACTTCGGTTTGCATGCTGTTAGTGATGGCGTTAAAAATACCAATGCCTAAACCTTTTGCCGTACGCCCAGATATTTTGGTTGCGTTTAATAGTTTCGCTTCGGTTTGATCTCTAATAATTTTATCATCTTGCCCTACGCCAGAATAATTATAGTAGGAAGGAATAGAACCAATCCGTTTGGAATAAAACAGATCGCCTTTATTAAAAAGTTCTGTTCCTTCGGTAAAAAATTGCCGGTTTTCATTAAATTTTACCTCAAACGGAGTAAGGTTTAAAATGCGATTATCGGACTGGACTTGCCCAAAATCCGGTACTAAGGTCATATCTAGCGTAAAGCTGTTGTTGATTCCATATTTTACATCCATACCGCCATTGAAGCGGGATGTAGTATTTTTTACGCCAGGGATATTTGCTGGATAATGATTTACGTAAGCAGAAACGTACGGTGAGAACGACAAACGTAGTGGTGGCTTAATGTCTTTTAAACCTGTAAAAAGTCCTTCCTGATTAATGAAACCATTAACTTTTGGATCAACAAAATTCCAAAACGTTTGGATATTGGTTCGTTGAATTCGGCGACTAAAGTTTAAACCCCAATTTTGAATTTCCTTACCCGAAAAACGCAAGGCAGAATAAGGAATTTTCATTTCGCAGGTCCAGCCTAAATCGTCTAATTTTACAGCACTTTCCCATACGGCGTTCCAATTCGGGTCTTCGTCGCCAACTTGAGAGTATTTAGCATCAAACTGAACGCCTGCAGCAGTAACAAAAAAACCATTACCATTCATTTTATCGTAAAAAGGGTCGACAATGATTGAAATAAAATCGGCATTACCGATATTATCCCTCGAAACCAACTCGTGTGAAACGCTATCCTTATCATCGTACATCCGGGCGTAAACGTAAATGGCCACATCATCATACAGCACTTTCATTTCCGTGCGTCGATCTTTTGTTTCCACTCTACCAGGCACGGGTCTTATTTCGAAAAAATCAGTAGCAATTGGCACCTTTACCCAGCAGGCATCATCTAAAACACCATCAATTTTAGGAGTTTCAACTGTTCTCACCGCTTTAAGTTCCTTTTGTTTAGCAGGATCTTGGGCAGCACAATAAGAATACAGGAATATAAAGATAAGAGTTGCCCAGCGTTTCATTTGTTTAGGTTAGTTAAGTATAAGACTAGCTAATGTTAGATATGTTGCACATGAAAAGAAAATATCGAATCAATAATAGCTAAGTATTTGAATCGCAATACCTTAAAACAACATTAGAATACCGATTAACCCAGGGTTTAAGTGAAAGGGTTTGTGTTTTTAATAACGTTTGGCTAGCAGGCCGTTGTTTCTAAAGGTGACAGAAAAGGAGATACTTTTTATAAACCTCGTAGGTTCTGAAAAACCTACGAGGTTTGCGTTAAAAAGATCGAAGTGTATCGTAGGATTGATGTCTCCTAAATAATACTGAACTTTCATTCCAAAAAAAGATTTTTGACTTTGTGGTGCAGCGATTTACAATCAAAATTTGATACATTTGCCTTTTATTAAAAACAGTGGCTTTTCGTTCACTACGATTAGCTTTTTAGCTTAAAAAAACATGTTTGATAATTTACAGGACAAGCTAGACAGAGCATTTAAAGTATTAAAAGGACAAGGCAGCATTACGGAAATCAACGTGGCGGAAACCATGAAAGAGATTCGTAAAGCGTTATTAGATGCCGATGTTAACTATAAAACAGCCAAAACATTTACAGATGAGGTAAGGCAAAAAGCATTGGGTCAAAACGTATTAACTTCGGTTTCACCTGGCCAATTGCTAACCAAAATAATGAATGATGAACTTGCGGCCTTAATGGGTGGCGAGGTTACAGAGCTGGAAACTAAAGCCAACCCGACCATTATTTTGATTGCGGGTTTAAACGGTGCGGGTAAAACTACTTTCGCTGGCAAACTGGCTTTACACTTAAAAGGTAAGGGCAAAAAACCTTTATTGGTTGCCGGTGATATGTATCGCCCTGCAGCGGTAGATCAGCTGGAGGTTTTAGGAACTTCGGTTGGTGTTTCGGTTTACGCAAACCGTGAATCGAACGATCCGGTAGCCATTGCTTTGGAAGGAATTGCTCACGGTAAACAAAACGGAAATAACATCATCATTATAGATACTGCAGGTCGTTTAGCGATCGACGAATCATTAATGAATGAGATATCGGAAGTTAAAGCCAAAACACAGCCACATGAGATTTTATTCGTAGTGGATTCAATGACGGGTCAGGATGCGGTAAACACGGCAAAAGTTTTTAACGACCGTCTTGATTTTACGGGTGTGGTTTTAACCAAATTAGATGGTGATACCCGTGGCGGTGCTGCGCTTTCCATTAAATCGGTAGTGAACAAGCCAATTAAATTTATTGGTACCGGCGAGAAAATGGAGGCGCTTGATGTCTTCTATCCAGATCGTATGGCATCGCGTATTCTGGGAATGGGTGATGTAGTTTCGCTTGTTGAACGGGCACAAATGCAGTTTGATGAGAAAGAAGCTGCAGAGTTGCAAAAGAAAATACGCAAGAATAAATTTGATTTTAACGATTTCTATAGCCAGATTCAACAAATTAAGAAGATGGGTAATATGAAAGATTTGATGGGCATGATTCCGGGAGTGGGTAAGATGATGAAAAATGTGGATATACAGGATGATGCATTTAAATCGATCGAGGCAATCATCAATTCGATGACACCCTTCGAAAAAGAAAACCCTGATGCAATCCAGCAGAGTCGCCGTTTACGTATCGCCAAAGGTTCGGGTAGCAAAGTAGAAGAGGTAACCAAGCTGATTAAACAGTTTGAGGATATGCGTAAAATGATGAAACAGTTTTCGAACCCGGCAGCCGCAGCAGCGATGATGAAAGGTATGCCAAAAATGCCAATGGGCAGAAGATAGGTTCTTGAACTTAAAGCTGAAATTAAATATTTGAAATCCCAATCGGAAATGATTGGGATTTTTTTGTTTGCTTCTTTTTTTTGTAGCTAAAGCCCTAATTGACTTATTAAGTTAAGTCAGCTAAGCAGACTGCAATGAATTCAACATATGCCGTTAATATCTATTACGATTGAAGTAAGCATAAGTGCCGGTATAAAAAAAGCAGATTTACATTATAATGCCCAAATGAGGCCAAATATGGTGCAAAAAGTTTGTGCGATAAGTGAGGTCGGCACCACACTCCTTAAATCGGCGATCGGCTGTTGGGCTTATCTGATAGGGCTTATGGGAGGATTTTAAATGTGACTAGAACCTTTGCAGATTTAGATGGGAGCGAAAATGTAGCATCGGAGCATTTAGCAGAATCAATCAACTATCGAAGTTTAGAGAGAGATGGCTGGACGAAATAATTTCAATAATCGACAAAGAGTGAAGCATGAACTGGTAGAAATATAGGTACAGAGTTTCAATAAAGTGATTAATAAATATAATTTATGTAATTCATATTAATAGAAAAGAAACAACCATATGGATATAGATTATGTAGTGAGGAGCAAATATTATAAACCTTATATTTATGTGGTTCAAATAAATAGAAAAGCTTAAATGTAAAATGGAGATGACGACCAACAAATATCTAAAGGAAATGACTTATAATGTAATTGATGCCGCTAGAGAAATACACAATCTCTTGGCCCTGGTTTATTAGAAAGCGTCTACCATGAATGTACAACACATGAGCTTACCCTCAGAAAAATATATTTTTTAACAGAAACCTCCATGCCGGTTCGATAGAAAGAAATAGAAGCAACAACCGATTTAAGATGTGATCTATTAGTAAAAAATTGCTTAGCTGTTGAAATAAAGGCATTCAAAACTATAGAACCCATTTTCGAAGCACAGATCCTCAGCTATATGAATTATTGGAAGGTCTGTAAGGTTTGATCATTAACTTTACTGTGTTAATATTTTAGTGATGGACAAACGACATATATCAATGATTTTTACCGATTTTTAGAAGATTAAACGCCCCGAATGATTAGAACGCTTATAATTGAAGACGAACCTGCCATCCGCAAAGAAATTGAATGGCTTTTGCAACAAGAAACACAGTTTAATTTGATTGGTTATGCAACAAGCGTAGCTGAAAGTTTAGTGCTCATTAAAGCAACAAATCCCGAATTAATTTTAATGGATATCCAGCTTACTGACGGCACAGCTTTCGATATCTTAGACCAGTTGGATGAAATACCTTTTCGCATTATATTCATCACCGCATATAATCACTTTGCTGTTAAGGCGATAAAATTTGGTGCCCTAGATTATCTTTTAAAGCCCTTGGATGATGCAGAATTTAAAGCTGCATTAGCTAAAATTGCTACGAATGATGAAGCCAATATTACACAGCAAAAACAACAGATTTCCATTTTAAAATCACAATCTGGATCTGGAGAAAGTAACTTAGACAGTAGAATTGTATTACATACCCTAGAATTTTTGCAGGTTTTGCAGCTTCGCGAAATCATTTATTGCCAGAGTGAAGGGGGTTACACCAACTTTTTCCTAACTGAAGGCCGAAGGATTATGATCTCAAAACCACTCAAATTTTATGATGAACTTTTGCCCGAGAAGTGGTTTCTACGTCCCCATCAATCTTATTTGGTAAATGTTTTATACGTTGATAAATTTCTAAAATCCGGTACAATTGTATTGAAAGATAAAACCGAAATTCCGGTATCAGGGCGTAGAAAAGATTACATTTTGCAGCACATTAACCACATCGAATAAAGAACTTCAATTTGTCTCTCAGTCATGAAACAGAAAGTATTAAAAATCTTGAAATGGATATTCGTTGTTTTAGTTTCATTGATTTTGATACTATCAGCTGTTACTTATTTATACATGAAAAAGCCACTTTTTGGTAAGGCTGCTGAAGGTGTAAGGCTTGAACGAATGAAAAAATCGCCCCATTTTAAAGATGGTGTGTTCCATAACCTCAATCGTACACCTGAACTTACGGAAGGTTATAGTACCATAGGCATTATTTACGATAAACTTTTTGGAGATCACCCGCGATTAAGTCCTGTAGATAGTATTCCATCGATGAAGGCAGATTTGCTGCATTTACCCATTGATTCAAACATTTTAGTCTGGTTTGGTCATTCTTCTTATTTTATTCAACTGGATGGTAAGCGCATTTTAGTTGATCCTGTTTTTAGTGGAAATGCTTCGCCAATTCCAGGTACAGTTGTAGCATTTAAAGGCACCGATCGTTACAAAGTGGAAGATTTGCCGAACATCGACTATTTAATCATCTCACATGATCATTACGATCATACAGATTATGAAACGTTAATCAAGCTCAAATCGAAAATTAAAAAGGTATTCTGCGGTTTGGGAGTAGGCGCCGATTTTGAAGACTGGGGATATAATGTTGAAGATATCTACGAGAAAGATTGGGATGAAACCATTGATTTAGGCGATGGTTTTTTTATACATACTACGCCTACAAGGCACTTTTCTGGCAGGGGTTTCACAAGAAATAATACGTTGTGGATGTCGTATGTTTTTCAAAGTCCGACTATGAAGATTTATATAGGCGGCGATAGTGGCTACGACACGCACTTTGCCAATATCGGCAAGAAGTTCGGCCCAATAGATTTAGCGATTTTAGAAGACGGGCAGTATGATGTTAAATGGAAATACATTCACTTGAAGCCCGCAGAGGTATTAAAAGCAGCGCAAGATTTAAATGCAAAACGTCTTTTCCCTGTGCATTCATCAAAATTTGTACTTGCAAATCATCCTTGGGATGAACCTTTAGTAAAAATTACAGAACTAAATAAAATCACCAAAATCCCATTGGTAACGCCAATGATCGGCGAGTTTGTTTACCTTAAAAAACCCAACCAAATTTTTAAGCCCTGGTGGATTAGCATAAAGTAGCAATTAAGGCCGTGGCATCATTATAACGAATAATAATGCAACCGCTACAATACCGTTTTTTTCGGTCGGCAATTAATAAAGTTTTAAAACTGTTTTCTGGTTCTTGAGTATATTAAGGAACATTAAAAAATTTTAAGTAGTTGGCATTGCTTTATTATATGAGATTGAAGTTAATTATTCCATTAGTTCTAATAAGTCTGTTTGTTGCAAATTTCACGGTTGCACAATCAAAAACTTATTTTGAGAAAAAGGCAGATTCGCTAACTAAAATTGGTCAGGAACAAAAGGTGATTCCTTACTTGGAGAAGGAATTAAAACTCGCACCCAAAAGTGAGCCGCTTTTGCGATTATTGGGATTTTACCATCTTCGAAACAATAATTTAGTAGTTGGTGAAAAGTATTATCGAAATGCATTATTAATCAATCCTAAATGCGCCAGATGTTATTTAAACATTGGCCGTATACAAGCCATAAAAAATGATGGAGCAGAAGCTTTGTCATCAATAGATAAAGCTATTTCGCTCGACCCAAAAGATGCATTACTATTTTTGACAAGAGCAAACACTAAGGCTCAATTTAACGATAAATTCGGTGCCCTTGCAGATTATAACAAAGCAATTGAACTGGCGCCCGATAATGCTGAATATTATACCGCCCGTGGCGCCTACAACGCCGACAATGGTTATCATGCTTTAGCGCTTGCCGATCTTAATAAAGCAATTGCTCTGTTACCTGAAGGCTACGACGCCTATTTTTATCGTGGAGGTGTCTATTACAATCAAAACCAAGTGGAAAACGCTTTAAGCGACATCAATAAAGCCATTGTTTTAAACGACAAGCAAGCACATTTCTACAATGGAAGAGCATCAATTTATGCAAACCTAGGGCAATTCGACAAAGCACTAGATGATTACACCAAATCCATAAAATTAGATCCCTTAACCTACACTGGATATTTAATTAGGGCAAAAATTTATTATGAATTAGAAGATTTAGATGCTGCCTGTACAGATTATTCAGCGGCTAAGGCAATAGTAATCAGTAAAAAAAATTACGATACTGAATTATTAAAAATGATTTCCGAATCTTCTGCCGATTTCTGCGATGAAACCAAGCCAAGCTATTATTACCAAAGGGGCATCGCCCAGTATAACCTAAAACAGTATGATAAAGCTTTAGTCCAATATGCTAAGGGCTTGGAAAAATTCCCTAAAAATGCCATGATGTTATCATTTAAAGGCAATGCTTATCTGGCGCTGGCCGACTATAAAAATGCTACCGCAAATTACAAAGCATCATTAGAGAACAAGGAAAACCTTCTTCATGACATCGAAATAAACCCTCGTTTTGAGACAGCAACGAAGGGTGACATCAGTCGCTATTATCATTCGTCTTTAGCATCCATTTATTCTGGTTTATCTGATTGCTATTTAAATGCCGGAGCCCTGGAAGAGGCACTCAATTCGATAAACACCGCATTATCTTTAGCGCCAGATGTCAAGGATTTTGAGAAAGAAACTTATTTCAACAGCCGTGGAAATATCTACTTAGCTACCGAAAAATATAAGCTGGCATGGAGTGATTTTAATAAAAGTCTTGAGTTAAAAAATGATTATGCACTTGCTTACGTCAATAGGGCGATCGCTCGCGTAAGCCATTCCGATAATATAAAAAAAACTACTTATCGTGTAGCTACAAAAATAGCCAATCAACCGGCAAGTTTTGGTTGGATAGTGAACGAAAAATCATCCGTTAAGAAATCTCAGGAAGAACTACTTCTTGCTTTAGCAGACTGCAATAAGGCTATCGAGTTGGATAAAAGTTTAGGTTTTGCCTACTACGTTAGAGGATCTATTAAAGAGATTTTGGGGCAGAAAGATTTTTGTATTGATATACTTACCGCCAAAAAAATGGGCCTTGAAATCGATGAAAACATGTTGAAGATTTGCAATCAATAACTAATTAAATATGAGATATTTCTTTTTGTTTTTTGTTTTACTATCATTAGAATCTACAGCACAAGTTTTGCCAAACTTTGTTATACCGGCCGGGCGAATAAAGGTTTTTGAAACCAAGGGCGACTTAGATAAAGATGGTATTGATGAGGTGATATTGGCTTTCAATACCACTAAAAAAATAGACCGAACAGGTTATACCAGAGAATTATTCATCTGTAAGGTAGTTAATGGCACTTTAAAACTATGGAAAAAAAACACATCAGTATTATGGAACAGCGAGGATTGTGGTTTTTGTACCGACAACGGGATTGATTTAATCATTAAAATAAAGAATAATACTCTCATTATTGAGCAAACCTTTTGGCACAATACAAGGCATACCAGTAAGTACAAAAACATTTATCGCTACCAGAACAATGATTGGTTTTTGATAGGTTCAACTTATAAAGACGATTATAATTGCGGCTATCATCATACTTTTGACATCAATTTTTCGACAAAGCAGGTACATGTGAGTTATGATAACGAAGATTGCGAAGATTCTGTTCAATTGTATCCCGCTACAGAAAAATTATTTAAATATCCTTTTAAATCCGTTCCGAAAATGGATGGATTTACACCCGGAAGAACTGAAACCAAGATCCCTAATTCTAAGCAATTTTTCTATTATTAACCCTACCTGGCAAGTCGGATAATCGTTTATTTGCGACAAATAACGGATGAATATTAACGAATAATAAACGGGTGTGAATTGCTAATGCAGTTTACTTAGTTTAGCGTTGTTAAGCAAAAACATCCTTAATCTATGAGGATTAAATGTTGAATTTATAGCTTTTAGTTCTGTTAACAGCTGTTTGGTTTTAGGAACGTAACGCCTCTCATTTGATGGTACTGGCGGCGTAAAATTTCAGTATGTACATATCAAGTATGTACTGTATTTTACGCCTCCTCATCAAAACCTTGAATTCTTTTATTTAATCATATTGATACTCAAAGAATGAAAAAGATACTCATTTTAGTTTTCTATCTGGCGAGTGGAACAATCGCATTTTCCCAATCAAGTTATTCAGAAATTCAAAAGGATGTTAAAGTAGCAGTTTTAAATTATTCAGCACAGAACGCTAACTACTTAGTTCTAAAAAAATTAGTTACCGGTTTCGAAAGTGCCAAAAAATTAAACCCCGGTTATCTAAAGAAAGATAATATGGGAATTGCGATATTTCTATCAAACCAAAACTCTGAACTGGATATATTCCCTGCCCGCTATACCTTCGAAAATGATAAGATAAATTTGTCCGCTTTGCGAGATAAAAACACCAAGAAACCGAGTGATGATATGCGGGAGTACGTTAAGACATATATCGAGGATTTTAATCAGTTGGGTAATACCAAAATATTTAAAAAAATGATTTATAACGCGCCAGAAACTGACGGAACTTACACAGCCAATAAAACGGAACAAATTGTGAAAGAAGCTTATGCAACTACCTTTGTACGTGGCAACGATACCTGGATGTATGCGATGAGTACAGGTAACCAGGGAATTATTTTGTATGCTTTTAAAATGACCATTTCTGGTGAAAACTTGCTGGATAAAAAGAACAGAGCGCAAGCAAATAAAGTAAGTTTTCCGATGTATTAGGCTAAATTTCGTTTAAATATTCTATCTAAAATATGAGATCAACACTTCAATTGGCTATCCTTTTATGTTTGGTAATAAAAGTAACAGTCGCACAGCCTCCTACTATATCAGCACCAAAAAACAAAGACAAGAGCTTCTCTAACAATAACATCCTTACCATGGATGATATGGTTTTCGACCAGTTGATTACACAGGTTAAACCTACAGCCTTAGATACCAACAGCATCCTGATATACGACTCAAATGGCATATTGAAATCGATGAACTTGAAAACCAAAAAAATAAACTGGGAAGTAAAAGCATCGGATGCTGACCGGCACATTAGCGGAAATAATAAATTTTATATAGAAAACGGAACGGTATATATTCCTTTTATCAATGGCGAAATCTTTGCTTTAAACAATCAGAATGGTAAAGTTTACTGGAAATCGAGGCTGGGAATTATAAAAGATGAAATAGTACTTAAAGGGCAATCGGCACAAGTGGTTAATGGCGCAATTTCATTGAGTGCTCAAAGCAGGAATCAAAATATTTATTCAATAGACGCCAAAAACGGCAAACTGATCTGGAACTATAAGTTGGATTATCCTTACAATCACCTTCCAACCCTTACTTTCGGAAATAAAGTTTTCGCACAGAATGCTCCCTACCTTTTAAGTTTTGACGCTAAAACAGGCCACTCGCTTTACAAAACAGGTTTCAAAAAGGCTATGTATGGAAAACCGGTTACCGATGGCAAAAACGTTTTTATCCCTGATGAAAGTGAAACATTGTTTGCAATAAATCCAGACAAGCTATCCATTTTATGGGAATTCAAGCTGGAAAAAGGACAATACAATATCAAGGAAAAAATATTTACCAAAGACAGCAAAGTTTTCTTCGGCACAACCTCATCCACTGAAGCATCTGTGTATGCATTGAGCGCATCTAATGGCGAAAAACTTTGGAAAACCAACTTCAATGCGTCCATCGCTTATTTGTTGGATAAAGCCGATGCCATTTGGGGTTACACCAAAAACGGATTACTTTTTGAATTAGATCTCAAAACTGGTGATAAAAGGAGTGAGGTACAATTGGCAAACCTTCCCCTGTCTAACCTCGAGTTTTTGAACAAAAATGAAGTTTTATTTTATAGTAAAGCTGGGCTCGTTAAACTAAATCTAAAAACCAAAGAAGAATCAATTTTACTTGCCCATCAAAAGATAGATGATAATAACAAAAACGATGCATTTATCAAACTGCTGAAAAATTCGAAGAATTAAATTAAGATTTCACTAATCTAATGCAACAAATTATTATTTGATTTTAACGACAACTTTGCCTTTTGCCCTTCCACTATCAACATAATCCATTGCCTGGTTCAGCTCTTCGAAAGGAAAAACTGTATCCAATACGGGAGTTATGATACCTTGATCAATTAATTTTCCTATTTCCGCTAAATGTTTGCCATTGGCTTTCATAAATAGAAACGAATAATCAACACCGAGCTTCTTGGCCTGATTAATTGTTTTTCTACTCAAAAAGTATATGGCTAATTTTATGAACCATGATAAGCCACTTTCCTTCGCAAAGGCTGGATCTGGAGGACCGGAAATAGAGATTACTTTACCTCCCCGACTGAGTATTTTTAGGGATTTGCTGAGCGTTTTTTCATCCTGGCTGTTTAATACCAAATCATATTGACTTAGGATGATTTCAAAATCTTGAGTTTTGTAATCAATCACTAAATCAGCACCCAATTTCTTTACTAAATCTGCATTCGCCGCACTTGTAGTAGTAGCCACAGTAGCCTCCAAATGTTTAGCCAATTGAATAGCAATTGTTCCTACACCGCCCGAACCTGCTTGTATAAATACGCGTTGGCCTTTTTTAAGTTTCGCCTTTTCAACAAAAGCTTGCCAAACCGTTAAAGCAACAAGTGGTATAGAGGCTGCTTCTTCCATCGAAATGTTTTTCGGTTTCAGAGCTACATCTCTTTCATTCATTGCAATGTATTCTGCAAATGTTCCTATGCTAAAATCAGCTGGGCGAGCAAATACCTTATCGCCTATTTTAAACCGCGTTACCTCCGATCCTATTTTTACCACCACCCCAGCTACATCATGACCTAAAACTAATGGCAAACTGTAAGGCAATAACAACTTAAATTTTCCATTTTTAATCTTGTTATCCAGCTGGTTAATGCTAGTGGCATAGATTTCCACTAAAACTTCATCTGCTTTAGGCTCGGGGGTTGATATTTCAACAACCTTTAGCTTTTCTGTTTTACTATAACTGTTTATGGTGTATGCTTTCATTATTTTCAGAGGCGATTATTGCTGTAAAAAAGATTCTGATTTTTTGGGATTAACCAATTTAAAGGCCAGTCTTGGGAAAAAACGATTCATCATGTAAAGCACTTTTGAATCGCCAATGCGAATCGTTAATTGGTCCTGTTGAAGCCCGTTAATTAAACCTTTAACTAAAACCTCCGTACTCATTTTCTTGTCATTTCTGCCCGCTGTGAGCTCCGTTGCAACCAAGGGTGGTAGCAATTCGAATACTTTCAAGGTACTTTTAATTATTCTCAGATGTTCTCTTAACGATTTGGTGTAAAATGCCAGAGCCGTTTTTGTCGCTGAATAGGTTGCCTCTTGTAAAGATGGAACATAACTCAATAAAGATGTGGTATTGATAATTGCGCCCTCAGGACGAGATTTTAGCATATCTAAAAAAAGATTGTTCAATCGGATTACTCCGAAATAATTGATGTTCATCTCATATACCGCATTTTCTAAATGTTTACTGCTGGATATTCCTAGATTTGAAGGCTTAACCCCAACACCGGCATTATTGTAAAGGATGTCAATTCCGCCAAGCGCTTCCACATCCTTAAATAACGAAACAGCGTCCGTTTCATCAGTGACATCACTTTTAATAGTAACTAAACTGGGATACAAACTCTTGACAGAAGTCAACTTATTCTGATCGCGGCCAGTAATGATCACTTTTGCACCTAAAGCCAAAAACTGTGTTGCTGCTTCAAGCCCTATGCCTGCATTGCCTCCGGTAATCAGTATTGTTTTCCCCCTTAATTCCATTTTATATATTGAATTTAGTAATTTTGCTTTCAAATTGCAAGTGAAAATATATAATAAACTTGCAAAATGCAAGTGAATTAATTTGTTTTATGTCAGCATTAAAAAGAAGATCAAATTGTCCGGTAAGTTCATCTCTTGATATTTGGGGTGATAAGTGGTCGTTACTCATCGTTAGAGATTTAATGTTTGCCAAGCAATGCACTTATGGCGACTTTTTAAAATCAGCAGAAAAAATCGCGACCAATATATTGGCCTCCAGACTTCAGATGTTGGAAGAGAACGGAATAATCACGAAATTAGAGCATCCGGATAGCAAGGCAAAAGTATTGTATAAACTCACACAGAAAGGAATTGACCTGCTTCCGCTAATGGTTGAAATAAATTTATGGGCCGAGAAATATTTTAGCCTACCCGAAGATCGCCTGGCGATAATAACGGAGGTGAAAAAAGATAAAGAAGGGTTTCTTAAAGCAACCACAAAAGAGTTACAGCGCAACAGCAATTTAACCTAACAAAGATTTGTTCGGCTTTATCAAAAATAAAGTCCCTATTAAATAACCAAATAAAACCTATAAACAACCAGCTATGGCACTTATTAACCCACACATTAATTTCAACGGCAATGCCGAAGAAGCTTTCAATTTTTACAAATCGGCATTCGGTGGAGCTTTTACATCAATAGTGCGCATGAAAGACATGGCAAGCGACGAATTTCCTGTTGAAGAAAACGACGCAGAAAAAATTATGCACATTGCTTTGCCAATTGGCCCAAATACGCTGATGGGTAATGATGTGCCCACTTACCTTGGACAGGTAAATGAAAATGAAAATCGATCAAAAATTTCTATTAGCGCAGAAAGCAAAGAAGAAGCCGATAAAATATTCAGCATTTTATCAGCTGGTGGAACTGTAGAATTTCCACTAGGCGATAGTCCTTGGGGATCATACTTTGGAATGTTTAGAGATAAATTCGGCATCGAATGGATGATTGAATATGCTGCATAATTGCTTACTCAAACTTATATAAATCGCGTTCGATACGCAAAATTCCAATCCTCGCCAATATAGGCGAGGATTTTTTTTTCAAATAATAATTCATTCTCTACAAATAGGAATTGAATTTTAACGAATAATAAACCAGCCCATCTTTTAGTTGTAGCAGTGTTATTTTTAAATAAAAATCAATAAAAATGATTGTTACAGCTCAAACCTACACGATAATACTCGTTGCAATTCTTGTTTTGATTTCCTTAAAACCACTTTACACCAAGTTGGTAAAGAAGCAAGGCAAAAAAGACGATTGGATGTTTTTATTAATTATACTCCTATTGCCTATTAATTGGTATACGCCAACTATTTTAACGGTTACAGATTGTAATCAATTTACCAAAGAAGTAGTATTGTTTCCTACAGAAAAAGAAGGAATATCAATGTCGTACGGTAGAAAAAATTATATATTCAACCATTCTAAACAAACCCTTGGCTTCGAATATTTATATTACGGCAGCGATCAAAAAGAAGATGACCACCGTGATTTAGTTATTTCTCCTAACAAAACTGCTACGGTAAACGAGGTTAAAATCGACTATGTTTTTGAATCACCCGCAAAAAGTATTTCCACAAAATCAAGCGGAGCTACAAAAACCATGTTGTATTGCGAACAAGACAATGCAGAAGATTCAGCACAATAATTTCAACCGAATTCTAAAAATCTCATGAAAAACTTAACTTTTATCTATTTAATTGCGTTGGTAATATTTTTTTCTTGCAATGCCAAAGATAAGCAACCCGAAATACTCGAAGCAAAGGGAGGCTTTGATCTTGAAAAAGTCGATTTTAAAGAGGATGTTCCCAGGCTTTACGGAAACAATGTAATTCTTAGCGATGGTATGCGTTACGACAGTGCCGAAAACGGGAAACTTACCGATGAATTGTTAAAATATAAGATCAGTAATTCGATGCTGGATGCAATGAAAATTACGGTTCCTCAAAAAGATTTTGGCTATTTATATCAAAGCCATACTTCAGATAGTGTGGCCAAATTTAATGGCTATTATTTTAGCAACCTAAATATCCTTACTGACAAAAATAAGAAACCCGTAGCTTATCATGCCGAGGGCGAAATTTACGACCTTAAAGCCAAAAAAGCTTTTCTTGCTAAAATGAAAGAAAAGTATGGAGCTCCAAAATATTCCATTTTCATTTCTCATCATTTTAGTCAATCTTCTTACGAATGGAGCTTAAAAGATCGCACCATTCAGTTGGGAACCTCTAAGGGTTTTAGCGCCAACTTTAGCACGGATAGTGATGCAAAATCAGGCGAATACCTGCGCTTTGATTTACTGATTATTGCCAACGATAAAAAGGAGCAAGTTCACAAGGCGCACCTATATGAATTTGGCGACAAAGTATTGTACAATGGCAAATATCTTACATTGGAAGAGTTGCAGCTTGATAAAAAATCGACATTTAAAGATGTATTTCTCCTGAACTCTACAGATAAAAAATACTTTAACGATCCAACTGGTCAATATGATATTAGCCGGGAAGAGGCTGAATAAATTAGGCACACTATCTACTAAAATTATTTTACCATGGAAAATTCTAATTTTAATATCGAGCCGATCCAACAAGCAGAGATTATCTCTCAACCAAAGCGTAAAAATAAAGCTAAAACTATTATTTGGGTGATCGTAGCCATAATTGTTATTGCTGGCGCAACCGGTTTCGCCTATTTATATGGCGGCTATAGAATGCGACAAGATATTTATAATGTCGATGGAGATGATACCACTTATCCGGCAGACAGTGTTTTTGTTGATGGCTGGGCATCACCTGAAGATTTCGCCACATGGAGAAATGCTACATTTACCATCCCGCAGTACGATGATATCCCAGTTGCTTTTCAAAGGGGAATTGTTAAAATCTTTATGGATAATAACTACTTCAGCAAAGAGAACAACGAATTATACTTTTTCACCAAAATTAAAGATCGTGCTTATCGTGTTATTGCTTATGGCGATTTTACCGGGCAGGGGGAAAAAGAAATGGCGTTTTTGCTCGAGAAATCAGATTTTGCAAGTAGCGCTATTTACATCATCCCCCAAAAAGGAAATATATTGTATTGGAAAGCACTAAGTGGAGAATTACCCACCATAAAAAGCTTTAAAAAAGGTGCGCTAATTTTCATGGATAAAATGGAACTTACACCCGCTCCAAGTGATGGAATAATTAAACAAACAAAAAGCTCTAAGTACGTGCTCATCTACAATCGGCAAACTAAAACCTTTGATGAATACTATCAATACACCGATGAAGATATAAAAAGTGCAAATGAAGAAACAGACGAGGGAGAATCAGAAGAAGCAGATGAGCCAGATACAACCGCTATTTCGGAGCAGTAAAAAGGTGTTACAAATTTCGCGACTTAAGCTCGTCCTGCATCTTTTTAATGTTGCCAAGGTTTAAAATAACAATGGGCAATAAACAGGTTGGAATTACAGTTAAGGGGGTAAATCCTTTTTTAAAATTCAAATACATGCTAAGCGCAAACAAGAGCACCAACATTACAACAAGCGTATAATTGGAGGCTTTAGCTACCTTTTCGCTTTTTTGTAACTGCTCATTGCTCATTTCCGCAAACTTATTTTCACTCATTTTCAAGGGAGGTAATTATTGTATTGACAGAAATTGATTTTCTTTTGCTCAAAAATAATAAAGATCAGCGTTTTTGCAATCCTCATTTCCTGTTTAAAAAAGCGAATTATAATAAAAGTTCAGCGAATTATAAATCATTAACTGCGTTTATCAATCGGGCATTAATCAATTCTGTAATAATGATTAATATAGCATTACAAAAGCCCTCAAATAATTTTGAACGGGTCTTTCAGTTTGAGTTAAACCTAAATATTTTAAAAATGACAGTTACTTACATGATGTTGGCCTTTACTACAATTTACCTGGCCGGAACTTATTTTTATTATAGACACACTGTAAAAAAAGGCACAGAGTTTAGATATAAACCTATTTTCTTACTTATCATTGGTTTGTTGTTTTTATTATCGCTTTACGGTAGCGTTACCAACCAGCCATTTAATACCATAGTGCCTTTTATTGGATAGGTCCTTAGCAATTTGCTTTAATAACACTTGTTCACAAGCAAACACCACGATTGGCTACTTGCTTACAAAATCCAGGGATATAACTTCAAGAGCTTTTCAGGAATATTAAGTTTTCTGAGAACAAATAGAAAAAAATAATGAAAATTTACACCTTGCTCATCCTGATGATGTTTAGTTTATCTTCTTGCAAATCGCAAATAAATGATTATGCCGAATTGCTTGAGAATTTGAAATACGATCCGAATAAAGAGATGTATCAAATAGCAGGAACGAACCTGTATCCTGTAGAGCTTGCTATCAACGACTATCCAGCAGGAAGAGGCCTCGCCTTTTTTGGCCATCAAATGTATTACATTGCCGATATTGGTTTACAGAAGAAAGGCCGCCAAACTGCTAAAGTCACTTTGGACTTAAAGAATTTTAAACCTACTGAAAGTGATCAGCCTATACTTTTCGTGGCGATTTATTACCATGGTGATATTGCAATGCCATCAATAGACGATGAAGAAGATGTACTGGTGCACTATGTACTCACTGGAAAAGATGTAACTGCCCAGGATATTAAAAATGGTTACATCACAAAATCCTTTTCTTTTGAAGCAAGGGAAGTTCGTACTGACTTAGATAGCTGGAAAAATTCAAAAAAATTAACGGCCAATGATGCCCTTTTTCATCAGCTATATGAAGCATACGAAGAGCTGCAATCAGATTTAAATGCTGAGGACAAAGGCGATGCCATTGAAAAAATGAAAGTTGCTGAATACGAAACTGCTCAGCTGAGAGGTGCTAAAAAGGAGTGGATTTTAGAGGAGCGGGAAGCGTTATTTTCCAATACCTGGAAGTTGCTGCCAAAAGATAGTTGTAAATTAAAACTTTACGGTGATGGAAAAATTGCCACCTTAGTTAAAAAAGACGGCTCAATCATTTCACCATCAGCAATTTCCTCAAATCCGAGATCTATGCATGGCAAAACCTTCCAGGTTTTGAATTTATATTTTCATATTCCAAACAATAAAACCGATTTGGAATTAACCCGGTTCGATGCATATGCGGTCACTAATTTTGGGAAGTAAAAGATAGGGTTTAGTATTAATTATTTATGCTAGTGACAGTGATTGCCTTCCGTGCTAATCGCTGGGATTAAGTCGAAATAGTTAAAGAATAAGCAAACAAAGCATGGTTAAAAATTCAGTCGATTGAGCCTGAAATGTTTAAAATAAGGGTATAGAAACTAAGCCGAAAATTTTAAATATTTCCTAAAACATAAGCATATTTCTGTAAAAAAATGTAACATTATAGTTGTTTACCTGAAATCAATGCTCACTGCCCTACCCGTCATCAAATGAAACAACCTTTTCTTTATTTTTGCCTGGCAATACTACTTATTTTTTCATGTAGGCAAAAACCAGCTGGTGCTAAAACTGAGCAACTTTTAAAATACAAGGAAGAGATTTCATTACTCTCGGCAAAACAGCCAAATAAAACAAATGCCGATTCTATTGTTCAGGCATGGAAGCGATACAATAGTAACCCAATTGTACTGGCCGACACCGATTTAAATACCAAAACCAAATACAATCTGGGTAAAATGTTTGCCCGAAAAAATCCCGATAGTTCTAAAATGTTTTTGCAGCAAGGCCTTGATTTGGTTGAGCCAGGCAACAAGTTTCTAGAAATTAAGGCTAATCTCTATAACGGTATGGGAAATCTGGCCAATGCAGAACCGTCTGAACACCAGGCCAATTATTATTACAACAAGGCAGCCATGATTGTGCTTTCAGACACGACTTTAACCTTGAAACCTATGGCCAAGGCTATTATTTTACTAGCAGCAGCACAGAGCAACAAAAGTTTACAGCAATACAGTTTGGCATTAAAAATGAATTTGGCAGCATTAAAATTAATGCCACAACTGCCTCCAAACATTACCAACCAACAGCGGGTTTTAACGCAATTGATTTCATTAATTTATACCGCAAACTTCCCCAGAAAGAATGTGGAGGCCTACCTCGCAAAACTAGAAAAATTACAAGCTACGTACCCTGATGATTTTAACCCGAGGTTTTTATATGATAGTAAATTGCTTTATTTCGATAAGGCCAGTAACGTCGATTCTGTTTTAAAATACTCTCTATTCAATGCAGAAATTGATGAACAAATTTATGGGCAAAACCCAACTGAACCTACCGCGGCAGGCAACATTTACACTACCTATACCAATATTGTAACTAATTATGTAAAGGCTAAAAATTACCCCGATGCAGCACGCTACCTCAAAAAAGCAAATGAAGTGTTTAAGCAAAGTGGTAGGCTATTAGAGTACGAAGATTTGATAAGAGGAGGAGAGGCAAGCTCAAGTTATTATGCTGCAATTGGTCAAAAAGATAAGGCGCTCCAAACCGCGACAGAAGTAATAGCGCTCCAAAAAGAGAATTATGAGATAGAAAATACTCAGGCAGTGGCCGAAATGGGCGCTTTATATCAAATTCAAGCGAAGGATAATTCGATAGAACGATTGAACGAAGACATCAAAATAAATACCTTGAAACTAGAGCGAAATAAATTAACATTGGTGATTACCGCCCTCATTATTTTGATTTTGCTCATTGTTATCTTTTTATTCTATAGCATTTATAAGCAACGAAAACTCAAACAGGAGAAAGAAAATGTACAGTTGCAGCAACAATTACTAAGGACGCAAATGGAACCTCATTTTATTTTCAATACCTTATCTGCATTGCAAAGTTTTATTCGGTTGGATGAAAAGGATGAAGCGATTAAATACCTCAATCAATTTAGCAGGCTATTGCGAAGTAGCCTTGAGTTGAGTCGTGAGAAGTTAGTTCCTCTTAATCAGGAAATAGAAACACTGGAAAATTATTTGAGTTTACAACGGATGCGCTATAGTAACATTTTCAATTTCGAGATAAATATTCCGGCAAATGAAGATTTGGAAATGATTATGCTTCCGCCAATGCTGATACAACCTTTTGTAGAAAATTCAATTTTACATGGCATTAATTTGAACGATAAAGATGGCTTTGTAAATGTGAATTTTTCCATTGCTGACCAAAATTTAACCGTCACCATCACCGATAGCGGTAAAACTATTAGTGAAAACAAACCTCAGAATCATCAATCACTTTCAGGTATCATTAGCAAAGAAAGATTGCAGCTTTTAGGCAAGGAACGCAATCAAAATGCCGGAATTACTCAAAACAAAACAACCACTGGCGGCACAGTTGTATCCTTAAACATTCCGATTAGCCAAAATGAATCTATGGGTAAATATTAATTCTGCAAAACAGTAATAGCATCCATGTTTATTAGATAATTTCATATCTACTGCGAATAATAATTCAAACCCTACGAATGATAATCATCTGGATATTTAAAGTAATTCCTTTTTATATTTAAGTGGAATACCGTTTATAACCCTTAGATGAAGATAAATCTCTTACTGTTTTTTGCATTTTTTTTATGCGCCTGTAATGGCCAAAAGGTACCGCAAAGCGAATCGGCAAAAAAGTTCGTTGCCAAATTACATGCCATGAACTTTGATGAGTTAAAACATCAATTAAAAGCAGATACTGCCGAACTTAACCAACTTATCAAAACGGCAACATTTGAAACACAATTAACTTCACATATCTCACCTGGTCAAAAATCAAAAGCAGAAAAACCTGTAGCCGAATTTTCAATAAACACTGATACTGAAAAAGTTGCGCAGCTATTTAATGATTATTGCAAACAACTATTTTTTAATCAAGATTTTAGCGATGATGCCCAAGCGGAATTTGAATTCGAAAGTCGCTACAACTTAACCGAAGATAATCATCTTTTAGAACAAAAAGATAGTCTGTTTAAGCCCTATACTTCAAATATAGCTATAGGAGAAAAAGCATACTATTTTAATGGAAAAAGTATCCCTAAAAAGCAAATTGGCTTGAAACGGGTTGATAGCATCGAAACAGATATCAGCTTAAAAATACCATTGGAATTTGAGAAATTTAAATTTTCAAAATCAGATAAAAATTTCGTTTTTCAAGATGAAAATATTATTGTGGAGCGTGTTAAGAGTAATGTCGCTGAGTTAAAAATTCCATCAATATTGTACAGTAATATTATCGGATATCAAGCCTTCAACGCTCAAAATATTCGGATGAATACCAGTGCCTTTAGTTCCAACCCAATCCTTGAAATAAAGGCTGAGGTAAAAAACGGTTTAAATGATTTGTTGGATATTTTTACCAATGTACTTAAAGAGGGTGATGAAAAGAAAGCCAAAGAGGTGCTCAATAATATCAATCAAAATCATTTGGATGCAAGAACCGACATGATCGAATTTAAGAATTTCGTCACTGGGCTCGCTCAAAACAAAGAGCAAAACCAAGCAATGGGTGATATTAATTTATATAACAAGATTGCAGAAATCGGTCGAAAGGTGATTGAGCCTGCACATCAATTTGTAATTCTTGAATTTCCCGATGACATCAAAACCATTGAGATATTCGTGGCGACAAAATACCGTGACCTCAAAAACAAGAAGATGGTGAAATTCATTAATCATCGTCTCGACAGAAAATTTTTCGACCCGGCAAACCCCAACATCGTTTATACGGCTTTTACAGCAGGAGAAGGGCGCAAATACGGCATATCTGATCAAAATGGAGATAAAATAATCGAAGCTCGATATGAACAATTCCAACAGTTAAGCAATACTTATTTCCTAATCGATGAGAAATTATTCTGGCTAAATATCAACGATAAAAAAATGGTCTCTTTACCGCAATTTCAAGGTTTTGATCAAACACTGAAGCCTGGTTACGATGTTTTTGAGAAAACAGTTGGAGATAGAACAGCCTATGGTGTTGTGCTTAATCGAGGTAAGGTAATTTTGCCTTTTGAATATTCGCGATTTCAAAAATATGACAAGCTTATCATTGCCCACAAACATAATGGAGAAGATGAACTCTATGACCTTAATCTAAAAAAACTGCCAAACAAAGGCATAAAACAAATTACTGCAATTGATGAGTTTATTGCATCTGATCTAAAATATCCTAAACTTTTTGTGGCTGAAGATGGAAATAATAAAAAGGCTTTAGTTAATGAAGATATCCAGATATTAACCCCTTTTAAATACGAATTTATTGATCCTTTTTTTGAAATAAGCGGATATTATGTAGCTGGAATAAGAACTGCAGATGGCAGTAATTACCTCTACGGAATAATAGATAATAATGGTAAAGAAGTGGTGCCATTTATATTTTGCAACATTGATGATGAACCCGATAAAAATGGAAAATTTAGGTTCTGTTTAAAGGATAAATACCAATCGATGGATTATAAATTATTTTTAAAGAATTATGGATATTAAATTATGCTAAAGATGAAAGCACTAAGTTTTATCACCTTGTTAGTTTGTTCTTTTGGCAACCTTTTCGCACAAGAAACCCAAGCCGATGATAGTATTTTGCTGCCTAAGGTATTACAGCAATTGGCCCTAAAGACTGAAGATATTAACACGCAATTATATGCAGAGAAAGTTTTACCAAATGCTAAAACACAAGCGGCAGTGGTAGTTGCCAAATACCGAAAAAATGAACCCGACGGCTACGGTAATTTCTATGCAGAATATGATGTTTATGTGTTAATTGTTAACAATACAACGGGCAAAATCTTGTATAAATATTTCGAAGAAGAAGCCCTTATATCTGATGCCATTCGGCTAACGAGCATCAATGTAGATACAGGAATTTTCACTTTGAACAGCGAAACCCGTGCTTTCGGCATTGAGGCACATTATTCGGGCAGCAGCCAACCAAACCCACACCATCATACCGATTTGTCGCTATTTATCAAAAACAATAAGTCGTTAAAAAAAGTGCTTAACAATTTTACTACACAAAAATTTGGTGGGGAGTGGGATATGAAGTGTGTAGGAGAATTTGAGGAAGTGAACTCCACAATTATTATCGACAACAAGAATAAAAGCAAAAACTTTAATGGCTTAATCGTTAAGGATAAGATTACCAAAACCATAGGCAAGGTAGTTAATGACGAATGCGAAGAGAAAAAAACCGTTTCAATTAAGACAAGGAAACTGAAATACGATGGAATGGAATATAAATAGGCTATTTAAAACAGAAGGGAAAATTTAAGAAATGAAACGATTTTTTAAAGGATGCCTCATAGCAGTTGGTGTATTGGTATTATTAGCAGCTATATTTGTTGGATTAGTTTGGTGGTCTATGCAGCGTAGTAAGGCAAATGCAGAAAGCGATGCCGAAGCGCTATCAAAAGCTTGTGATACGGCTAAATACATCACCGAAAATCCACAACTAACATTCTTAAAATTTACGCCAAAAGAGCTTCAAACCCTACGGTTTCAAATTTTAAGAGACGGCAAAATAACCAACGATACTTCGGTTAAAACAGCATTTAAAGACAAGGAAAATTTGAAGATCAACTTTCCATACAAAAAGTTCCTAAAAACGGATACCATTATTTTAACGCTGCAAAACCAGCTTAAATACTACGTGTCTGGTTATGGCCATTACGCCTACCTACACTACGGAATGTTTGGCTATGTAGGCTCAAGCGATTGCCGTTTTTCCGAAAATTGTGTGATAAACAATGTGGCATCAACTGGAATAATAGATAAATTTGATGGTTGGGTAGATCCAGAAAAATCAAAGCATATTCGTACGATTCAACCTGTCGCAGCAGAATATGAAGCGTTCGCTGCCAGGTGCAAAATTAAGTTAAAAGAGGCTGAACAGATCTTCATTAACAATCGAAAAAACGAACACCTTTACTCCATGTTTTCATATGGAATTGAAGTTGGGCCAGAAGCTAACTATTATATTTTTGGCGAAGAAAGGGAATCTAAAAGAGATCACATTGATATTGTTAAAATTAACACCGAAACAGGCAAGATTAAGAGATATACAAATTATCCGTTCGATAAATGAAAAATCAAATCTCCAAATATCTTCTCATAAGGTTGCTGTTTTTAGCAGTTGGGCTTTGGCTTGTGTATCATTTCGCTTTTTACTTACTGCCAAAAAATATTCAGGAAGATCAGTTTTCTTTTGTTGGTGAATTAGACTTAATCGTTGGTTTGAGCCTTGCATTTACCTTGTTTTTCAGTGCTTTCATTTTTTTCGAATACCTTAAATTTAACAAAAGCCAAAAGGTAAAATTAAAAAAATCTGCTTTGGTGATGCTATTTATCGGAGTCGTGCTTGTTTTGGTATTACTTTTTTTATCCTTTAAATTATGATGAGGCGGCTCAAAATTAAAATCATTATAAAGTTGATATTAATTGCTATTCTAATCGGAATTGTGTTTGTCTTTGCCTCTAGTTATTTAGTGAAAAATAAAACCGAAAATAAAATTTACTCGGACTTAAATGCTACTCCCAAAACGAAAGTGGCCATTATTTTTGGTGCCGGCGTACGCAATAACAAACCTAGCAAGTATTTAAAAGATAGGCTGGATGCCGGCATTTCTTTATACAAGAATAATAAAGTTGATAAAATTTTGCTCTCAGGCGATAATGGCAGAGATGAATATGATGAACTAACGGTAATGAAATTATATTGCTACGAAAATGGTGTTGATACCAATAAAATTTACATCGATTATGCGGGTTTTGATAGCTACTCAACGATGTATCGAGCCAAGCATATTTTTAAGGTGGATACAGCAGTTTTAGTTACTCAGCAATATCATTTAAATCGTTGCATCTACATCGGGGATGAACTCGGTGTAAAATGTTATGGTTTTAGTGCCAATACAGGGATTTATAGGGGCTATAAATATTATGCCTTCAGAGAAAACCTTTCCATTGCTAAAGCTACATTGGATGTGTTGCGCCACCGAAAACCCAGGTATTTAGGACAAATTGTTGACATTAACGGGAAACCAAATTATACAAAAGATAAATGATGAGGTCCCTAATTTTCGTTTGACTTCTTTGGAACAATTTGGAGACGTAAAATTTAAATGCGAGGATATGAGATACCCAACAACAGTAGAAATTGCTGCCAAAAGATACCTGCACTTACTGAGCGAGCGTTAATATCAAATCCTTTAGATATGCGGAGGCTTATCCTGAAAGATGTATACTATCTTAGATTCTAGATCCTTATGTTTTATTTTCGTGAACACCAACTTTCCCACAAGTTGAATTTCTTTGGAAGAACCAATTAAAACTCTTTTAATCAACCCTTTACAGGTAAAATTTTTTAGATGAAAATTGCTCATTACGCTGTTTTTTGATTAGCCTTTTAACATTTTGGCACAACCCTTGTAAACCAGCTGTTACATTTTACTAATCGAATTTGTTGTCTACCGCAGCAAATTCAAACTTGAAAAACTTAATTATGAAAAAGACAGTTCAAATTTTCAGTATGCTTTTAATAGCATTAACAGTGATGGTTTCGTGTAAAAAGGATACCGATCCGGCAGATAGAGATTTTTTTGTAGGTACCTATAGAGGAACCGTTACTTACAGTAAAGGCGATACACGGATCACCAGTACAGATGGCAAAGTTACCGTTACTAAAGTTGATGATACCTACAGCTTCTTCTTTGGCAACAATATTCCCGATATCACTGGAGTTAAATTCCAGGAGCAGGGAAATACCTACATTAGTGTGGGTACGGGGGTAATAGGTATCACAATAGATGCCAGCACTTTGACCATCGGCGTGGCCAATTCGAATGGCAACTGGACGGCAAACGCGACCAGATAATTGCAGAAAGAATAAAAATCCTGGTTAAGGCCAGGACTTTTTTTGCCCTTTGTTTTTAACTAGCTTTACCAAATGAGTGTTGAGTTAAGAAAACATATTGAAGAGATCGTAACCCTTAACGATCAGGAATTTGAAATCATCAACAGCCATTTTAAATCCAAAAGCTTAAAAAAACACCAATATTTAATTCAGGAAGACGAGGCTGTTAAAAACATCTATTTTGTTGTAAAAGGACTGCTCAAAGCAACCTACACCGACATCAACGGCAAAGAATATATCATTCAATTTGCTATGGAAAACTGGTGGATTTCTGACTTCCAGGCATTTTATAATAATGTGAAATCAATCACCAACATTAGCTGTTTAGAGAACGTAGAATTACTCTCCGTTACCAAAGAAAACCTTGAACATATTTGCAGCGAAAGCCATAAGATGGAGCATTTTTTCAGGGTAAAAAACAGCTCTGGCTATGTCGCTTTGCAACAACGAATTTTATCACTGCTCACTACCAGTCCAAAAGAAAGATTCGAACAATTTACAAATCAATATCCGCAGCTTTTACAACGAGTTTCTAAAACGATCATCGCCGCTTATCTGGGTATTTCCCGAGAAACGTTAAGCAGACTTTCAGGCAAATTGTGATTTAACGCACATTAAATTTGTGATTCTGGTCCTTTAAAGGGCTTAAGCATTCAACTAAATTTGTTATACAATTAAATAATAGATGATGAACAAGAAAGTTTTATTCGTGCTTACGAGCCACGACGAATTAGGAAATACAGGTTTAAAAACAGGTTTTTGGTCGGAAGAATTAGCCGCTCCTTATTACGTTTTAACAGATAAAAATGTTGAGGTAATATTGGCATCTGTAAAAGGAGGTCAACCGCCTATCGATCCTAAAAGCGAAGATCCATCTTTTCAAACTGATACTACCAGAAGAATGGATAAAGACAATGTTCTTTTAGAAAAATTGAAAAATACAAGCTCGTTGGCGGAAGTAAAAATGGAAGATTATGATGCTGTATTTTATCCGGGTGGCCATGGTCCGTTATGGGATTTAGCAGAAAGCGGTGTCTCTCAAAAGTTAATTATTGATTTTTATGAAGCCAAAAAACCTATTGCCTTTGTGTGCCACGCACCAGGCGTTTTAAAAGACGTAAAAATAAACGGAGAATATTTGGTGAAAGGGAAAAACGTTACCGGTTTTACCAACACTGAAGAAGAAGCCGTTCAACTTACCTATGTGGTACCTTTTTTAGTAGAAGATGTACTTAAAAGAAATGGTGGGCTTTACACAAAAATCGACGACTGGAACCCCTATGCGGTGGTGGATGGATTGCTTATTACAGGACAAAATCCAGCTTCATCTGAAAAAGTTGCAGAAGAACTGCTGAAACTAATCTAATGAGTTAAACTGCAAGATGCAAGGAGTTTGAATGCCACATGCGTCTTGCAGTTTGCTACTTAAACGATAAAAGCATCATCGTCTTCATCTTCTTCGGGCACATATTTCTCAATAGCCTGCCCAATTGCGTTTACTTCTTCATCTTCCTCAAAAATTGGAAGCTCGGTTTTATAGTCCATTTTTAACCAAATCGATGAAGTATCTTTCTGAATCTGGATGTACTCTTTGCCATCTTTAAAAATGGTATATGAATCATTTCCCTCAGGAAAAACAGAATAATTTGTCGTTCCTATTTCTATATCAAATGGTTCTTGCATTGTTGATGTTTTTTCTGCAAAGATAATGGTTTAAAGGGTTTTTTGTTTAGGATTCGGAAATGAGTGGTCCAGTTTTATAGTAGCTTTCAGCCCCGCTTTTCCGGCCTGACCGGCAGGCGACAGTAACGCCAGCCCCTGATTTCAGCAGCCTTCTTTCTTTTTTTTACGGTATGCTTGCTTGTTGAACGGGTTTTCTATCATGGCTACAGCGAAAGGCGGGACAGGTTCAACGAAAAGCTACTGCTATTGCTTTCCAAAAAAATTAATATTAACTTAAATTATGGATTTCACTAAAGCGGAAAATAAGGTGGCAAGAGCTCTTTTTGAAGTTGCTCTTCAAAGAGAATTTGCGAAAGGAATGAATGAATTTTCTACCATATTGCAAAAATGGAAGAGCCAGCGCCCAGAAGATAACCGAGAAAGTTATTATGCGATTTTTTCCTCTGTAAAAGATTTTGATAAACATATTGCACGAAGATATGATGGGCTGAAAAATTCAATGTTTTACAATACAATTATCGGCTTGCTAGTTGATGAAGTTATAAATGCTCAAGATTTAATAGGCTTTACTCAAGAGCGTCAGAATGAATTACTTTCCATTTCAAAACAACACATAGGTTTCCGCTAACCAAAAAATTACTTCCTATTGTTTAAAAATTGCATCAATTGTACTACTTTACACCAAACAATTACGGAGAGAATAGAAGATGAAGTTAACGTTTTGGGGCGCTGCACAACAAGTTACAGGAAGTATGCACCTGCTTGAGGTTGGGCATTATAAAATACTGATAGATTGCGGTTTAGATTATGAAAAGGAAACTTATCAGGAAGACAACCAACAATTCCCCTTCGATCCGGCTGATATCAACCTGGTTATTTTAACCCATGCTCACATCGATCATTCCGGCAATTTGCCCACTCTAGTACGCCTTGGTTTTGATGGCCAGGTGCTTTGTACACCACCAACAGCAGATTTAGCTTCCATTTTATTGTTCGACTCTGTTGAGCTATTTTTAAGAAAACAAATTCGGAAGCCCCGCACCAAAAGGGGCAATTTTAGCGGACCAAAACCTTTGTACCTGCATAAACATGTAATGGATACGATTGACCGTTTTGTAACCATTGCATTTAACAAACCATTTAAAGTAAATGGAGATATCAGTTTATCTTTTATTCCCGTTGGCCATTTGTTGGGTGCTGCGGCAGCAGTTTTAACCATAAATGATAACGGGGAAGAGAAAAGAATTGCCTTTTCTGGTGACATCGGTCGAGATAATTATCCCGTTCTGGTAAAGCCCGAGCCCATCCCCGAAGTTGATTATTTTGTTTGCGAATCTACTTATGGCGGTCGTTACCACACGAAAGACCAGACATTGGAAGAGCGATTGGTAAAGGAGATTGAAGAGGCCTGTATTAAAACGCCGGGGCGATTAATTATTCCTGCCTTTAGCATCGGCAGAACGCAATCGCTGGTTTTCGCTTTGAATCAAATATTCACAAAAAAACTGTTACCTCCTGTGCAAATTTTTGTGGATAGCCCAATGGCGATCCAGGCTACGGATGTTTATCGGAAACACCATAATCTAGTTAACAAGGAGGCAAAAGATTTTTATAAAACCATGGGTGATGAATTTGAATTTGAGCATTTGGCTTATGTTCAAACCATGAAAGAAAGCAAGGATGTTTCGAATTATTTCGATCCTTGCATCATCATTTCGTCGGCTGGGATGTTGGAGGGCGGGCGTATTCAAGATCACCTTTACTATAATATTCAGAACTATTATTGTACCATTCTTTTTATTGGCTACTGCGCCAAAGGAACGCTTGGCTATAAACTTTTAAGTGGTGCGCCGATCGTTAGAATTAAAGACCGCGAAATGATGGTTTATGCTACCATCCGCCAAACCGATTTATTGAGCGGCCACGGAGATCACGATGATCTAGTGCGAACGGTAAAGCAAACCGGCCATCCAAAACAGGTTTTTCTGGTACACGGCGAAGATACAAGTTTAAAAACCCTGGCCGCTACTTTGCTGGAAGATGGTTTTAATGTGGTTGCACCAGAAAGGGGAGAAGTTTTTGAAATTTAGAAGCCCTGCCAGATCCTCCCCTCTGGGAGAATTGGGTAGGGCTTTTTATCTCCTCACTTGCCCATCACCACGAACCACCCATTTATAACTCATTAATTCTTCTAATCCCATTGGTCCACGGGCATGGAGTTTTTGGGTGCTGATGCCAATTTCGGCACCCAAACCAAATTGCGCACCATCTGTAAACCCTGTTGAAGCGTTGGCATAAACGGCAGCCGCATCTACTTCGTTTAAAAATCTAGTGATGTTTTCGGCATCTTCAGAGATAATCGCTTCGCTGTGTTTTGAACTGTTATCGGAAATGTGATTTAAGGCCGCATCAAAATCATCAACCGTTTTAACTGCCATTTTTAAAGACAGAAACTCCGTTCCAAAATGTTCTTCGGTGGCTTGGTTTAGAAGTGCTTCAGGATAGGTAGATTTAAGGATTTTATAGCTTTGCTCATCGGCAAAAATTTCCACTTGCCCATCGGCCAAAGGGGATAAAAGAACGGGTAAATCTGCTAGTCTGTTTTTGTTGATTAACACACAATCTAACGAATTGCAAACGCTAACCCGCCTTGTTTTAGCATTGAAAATGATGGCTTTGCCTTTATCCAAATCGCCCGATTCATCAAAGTAGGTATGCACAATCCCTGCGCCAGTTTCTATAACTGGAATTTTGCTGTTTTCACGAACATAATTAATCAGCGACTGGCTTCCACGAGGAATTAATACATCAACAAAACCTCTGGCGTTAAGCAAAGCTTCGGTTGAGGTTCGTTCAGCGGGCAGTAAGGTTAACACATCAATGCTTATTTCATGCTTAGCTAAAACGCTATGAATTATTTTAACAATGGCTAAATTGGAAAACTCAGCATCACTCCCTCCTTTTAAAACTGCTACGTTACCCGTTTTAAAGCAAAGCGAAAATACATCTGCGGTAACGTTCGGCCGAGCCTCGTAAATTACGCCGACCACGCCAAGTGCAACCCGAACTTTTTGAATTTGAAGCTTATTTTCTAATGTCTTATCTGAAAGAATTTCACCCAAGGGACTTGCCAATGCGACAACATTTCTAATATCATTGGCGATATCTGCGATGCGCTGATCAGTCAACTTAAGTCTGTCGTATTTAGGATCTTCTGCAGGCATTCTCGCCAAATCTTTTGCATTTTCGGCAATTATTTCAACCGTATTTAAGATCAATGCCTCAGCTAAATCCGCCAACACTAGATTAATGATGTCTTTGCTTAAACCCACCATTGTGCGGGTTGCGCGTTTTGCCTTTTCGAAGTGATGTTTATAATCCATTTTTGTAATATCAAGTATCAAGCTACTGTTGCATGCTTTAGTTTTAACACCAGGGATGCAACATTTTTATAGAGAGAAAGAACTTTGCTTTGTGTAATTGCATCAAATTACCCTTCAGCTTAAATAGCTGAATAAAAGTAATCGTAATGCACCAGCGGCTTTTGTTTTTTCTGTCCGATTCTTTCTCTCGCCTTATCCGAACCGTATTCTGCAATCCCTAAACCAATGAGCTGATTTTGTTCATCGATAATTTTAATAATGTCACCCTTTAAAAAATCGGTTTGTATCTCTAGAATCCCAACGGGCAACAAACTTGTAGCCTTGCCTGAGGTTAACACAGTTTTTGCGCCATCATTTAATTTAACCACTCCTTTTGCAGCAGTTTCAGAATGTGCAATCCATTTTTTCTTTCCTGATTTTGTCTTCTCCGGCACAAATCGGGTATGTACAACTTCATTGTTAAGTAGGCCTGTTAAAACATGATCCATTGTTCCGTTTGCAATGTGAACCGCAATACCAAGTTTCGCCACTTTTTGTGCCATGGTCGATTTTGTAACCATTCCGCCCCGGCCAAACTGCGACTTGCCAGTTTGAATAAACGAAGCCAAATTTGAAACAGAACCAGAAATTTCTTCTATCACTTCTGATCCTTCAAGTTTCGGGTCGCCATTATAAATTCCATTTACATTCGAAAGAATAATCAAGGCATCGGCATTTAGCATTGAAGCAATTAAACCTGCCAATTCATCATTATCAGTAAACATAAGTTCGGTAACCGAAACCACATCGTTCTCATTTACAACAGGAATTACTTCATTTTGCAGCAAAATTTGCAGGCAGTTTTTCATGTTCAGGTAATGCGCCCTATCTCTAAAATCTTCTTTGGTTACCAAAACCTGGGCACATTTAATTTTATGCGGGTCGAAGAAATTAGCGTAGGTATTGATCAGTTTTACCTGGCCGATTGCCGCTAAAAGTTGGCGGGTAGTAACGGCGTCTTGCTTTTCTGAAACCTTAATTAAACTTCTGCCGGAAGCCACTGCACCCGATGAAACCAGAATAACTTCGATCCCTTGTTGTTTTATCTCGGCCAATTGGTTTACCAAATGCTGAATTCGAGATTCATCAGGTAAGCCATTGGCCTGCGTGATGACATTGGAACCTACTTTAACAATAATTTTTTTGTACCCTAATTTCATTAGTCCCTCCCCTCCCTCCCCAGGAGGGAGGGCATTCTAGAAAATTGATGTGGCAATTTAACATCTATTTTTTTTAATTGGAATGAATATTAAGATCAGGTCAGATTTTTGCGAAAATGATAATAGTTGGGTCGATTTTAACCACAGATGCACGCAGATAAACACAGATTTTGGTTTTTAAACTGCTTTTATCTCTGTGTGTCCTTTTTATCTGTGGTTAATTAATCTAACCAAAGAGCGGATGGCGGGACTACATTCCTCCATGAAAAACCAGACCGTTCTTTTCCAGATCAAAATCTAACCTAAAAAATCGTTAAATTGCATCAACCTGAACCAAACCAAAATGATGAAACGTATTTTACCCGGCATGCTTATATTGAGTACAGTTGTAGCATGCAACAATCCCAAACAAATAGAAATGAAACCTATAAAATGGCCTGATGCCAAACCGCCTATTGCAGAGATTATTCCACATAAAAGAGTTATTCATGGCGATACTGTGGTAGATAATTACTACTGGATGATTGATTATTTTAAAAAAGGACCAGACAGTACAAAGGTTGTTGATTATTTGAAGGCCGAGAATGCTTACCTGGAAACCATGATGAAGGGTTCCGAAAAGTTTCAGGCTGATTTGTTTAAAGAAATGAAGGGTAGGATCAAGGAAAAAGACGAATCAGTTCCGGTTTTTAGGAATGGATATTTCTACTATACGCGGACTGAAGATGGTCAGCAGTATTATAAATATTGCAGGAAAAAGGGAAGTTTAAGCGCAACAGAAGAGGTTTTACTGGATGTTGATGCATTGGCAAAAGGACACTCATATTATAGCGCAACTGGTTTTAGTGTAAGTCCAGATAATAAACTGCTGGCTTTTGGGGTAGATAAGGTTTCGCGTAGGCAATACACCATTCAGGTTAAAAACCTCGAAACCGGAGAAATTTATAAGGATGCAATTGCAAATACCGAAGGTGGGGTAGCCTGGGCTAATGATAATAAAACATTGTTTTATACTTCGAAAAATGCGGTTACCTTGCTGAGCGAAAAAATTAAAAAACATGTGCTTGGAACGGATGCAAAGGCTGATGTGGTGGTTTATGATGAAAAAGACAATACCAATTATATCGGCGTAGGCAAATCGAAAAACGGTCGGTATATTATGATTTCATCTGCAGGAACACTCACCAATGAATTTAGAATGATTGATGCTGATCATCCAGAGGCCGCATTTAAAATTTTCTCACCACGATCTAAAGACGTTCTATATGACGTTCTGCCTGTTGATGATAAGTTCTACATCATTACCAACTGGAATGCAAAGAATTTTCGCTTGATGGAATGCGATTTGGATAAGACCGAAAAAGAAAACTGGAAAGAAGTGATTCCAAACCGGAAAGATGTTTTGTTGGAATATGGTGATGAATTTAAGGATTTCCTAGTGTTATCTGAACGCAAAAACGGTTTAACCGAGATGCATGTGCTGAAGACAGACGGCAAAGATTATTATATCAAATTTGACGAGCCAGTTTATGCGGCAGGCATTGGATCGAACCCCGAGTATACTGGCAAAACGCTTCGATACAACTACACTTCTTTAACTACGCCGAGTTCTGTTTATGATTACGATTTGCAGAAAAAAGACAAAAAGTTAATGAAGCAACAGGAAGTTATGGGGGGCTACGATCCGAAAAATTACGTTACCGAACGTTTGTTTGCCAAGGCTAAAGACGGAACCAAAATTCCTATTGCCATCGTATACAAGAAAGGCTTTGATAAAAACGGGAAAGCGCCATTGCTACTTTATTCTTACGGCTCTTATGGTTCAAGTACCGAGGCATCGTTTTCTTCCCAGCGTTTAAGTTTGCTTGATCGTGGTTTCGCGTTTGCCATTGCAAATATTCGTGGCGGACAGGAAATGGGGCGTCAATGGTATGAGGATGGCAAATTGATGAAAAAGAAAAATACTTTTACTGATTTTATTGCTGCCGGAGAATACCTGGTAGAACAAAACTATACTTCGAAAGCGCATTTGTATGCCAATGGTGGCAGTGCTGGTGGGTTGTTAATGGGGGCAGTTGTGAACCTGGCTCCAGATTTATGGAATGGTGTTATTGCAGATGTTCCTTTTGTTGATGTGGTAAATACCATGCTTGATGAAAGCATTCCATTAACCACAAACGAGTTTGATGAGTGGGGAAATCCAAAGAAAAAGGAAGCTTACGATTACATGAAAAGCTACTCGCCGTATGAAAACGTAGAGAAAAAAGCCTACCCGAATATGCTTGTTACCACGGGTTTACACGATAGCCAGGTACAATATTTTGAGCCTGCGAAATGGGTAGCCAAGCTTCGGGCAAATAAAACGGATAAAAACGTTCTGTTGCTAAAAACCAATATGGAATTTGGCCATGGAGGCGCATCAGGTCGTTTCGATTACTTGAAAGATGTAGCCTTGAGATGGACATTTTTATTTGCGCTGGAGGGTATAACTAAATAATTTCAGTTTCGTTGTCATTCTGAGCTTGTCGAAGAACATTCCTATCGTGTTTCGACAGGCTCAACATGACAATCTATTTAATCCGACATATTATAAATCCATAATGAACACCAAACTAAAAACACTCCAAATTATTCACCTTGCCTTATGCAGCGGCGTTTTGCTTTTCGCTTTAGTAACTATTTTTTTAAATCGCGAAATCATGTTTTTTGATGCCAACCCGGCGACTACCGCACCATTCAACCCGATTTTTCCAATTATGGGGCTGATCACCATTTCGGCGAGCATTTTTTTCTTTAAAAACCTAATCGTTAAAATTAATAAAACAGAAACAGCAGAAACAAAAATCAATTTGTACCAAAGTGCCTTTATCATTAGCGCTGCACTTTTAGAAGGGGGGGCACTTTTTAATGTTGTCGGCTTCTTCATTACGCACAATTCATTTTTCCTCTTGTTCGCCGCTGCAAATTTTATTTTTCTGGCATTAAAGCATCCTACTACAGATAAATTGATTTCTGCTTTACAATTGCAATATCCAGATACCGAGGCTTTGTAATCAAATAGCCGTATCTTTGCCTGCCAATGGAATACAATGTTCATACTTTACCGAACGGCATCCGCTTGTTGCATGTGCCCTCGGCGTCTACTATATCTCATGCCTGCATCATTATCAATACCGGTTCTCGTGATGAGCCCGAAGGAAAAGCAGGTTTGGCCCATTTTATCGAACATTTAATTTTTAAGCGAACGGAAAAACGTAGTACAAATCAGATCTTAAACCGTTTAGAGAGTGTGGGCGCAGATTTAAATGCCTATACCACAAAAGAATATACCTGCATCCATGCTTCGTTTTTAAATCCTTATTTAGATCGCACCCTTGACCTTTTTAACGATATTATTTTCCATTCTACTTTCCCTGAGGAAGAAATGGACAAAGAAAAAAGCGTAATCCTTGATGAAATTGCTTCTTATCTAGATCAACCCGAAGAAGCCATTAATGATGATTTTGAAGACATGCTTTTTGCTGGAAATGCTTTGGGTAATAACATCCTGGGCACTGTAGAAAGCGTAAGCAATTTTACCCGTGAGGATGTGATCAATTTCCGCAAAGCGAATTATCGAACCAATGAAATTGTAGTAGCTGTTTTGGGAGATTACAGTTTTAATAGCGTAGTAAAAAAGGGCACAAAACATTTTAGTGATGTAGAAGAAAACTCCCCTTCGCTAAACCGAAAAAAACCTGCTGTTTTAAATTCAACTTCGACCGACATTTATAAGCCTATTATGCAATCGCATTGTATTGTCGGCGGGCAAACGTACTCCACTCACCACAAAAATAAGGCAGGTTTAATGTTACTGAATAATTATTTCGGGGGCAACGGAATGAGTTCGGTGTTGAATCTTCAAATCAGAGAAAAATACGGCATTGCCTATACCATCGAATCTAATTTTTCGCCGCTAAGCGATACCGGAATTTTTTCGATCTATTTCGGTACGGATAAAGAAAAACACACGAAGGCATTGACTTTAATTTTTAAAGAGATGAAAAAGTTAAAGGATCACCCTTTGAATGAGTTGCAGTTACAAAAAGCAAAAAATAAGTTTATCGGTCAGATTGCTTTAAGTGAAGAGAACAGGATCGGATTAATTATTTCAATGGCAAAAAGCCTGATTGATCATGACAGAATCGATTCGTTGGCGCAGGTTTTTGAGAGAATTAATAAAGTGAGCACGACAGAAATGGCTCAAATTGTAGATGAGGTTTTCCTACCAGAGCAATTGAATATTTTTACATTCAGTCCGATACTGGAATAATTGCTATTTTTGTAGAAATTAACCGCAACGCTTGTGGTTGACCTGGTTCGTCATTGCGAGGCACGAAGCAATAGTAAACTATCGCGATTAAGCATGGTGCATTAAGATTGCTTCGTGCCTCGCAATGACGGCCGACAAGAAAATATATTACACAATGAAATTACCAATAGTAGCTTACGGAGATCCTGTTTTAAAAAAGGTGGGAACCGATATTGATGAAAATTACCCTGAATTAAAAGAGTTGATTGCAAACATGTTTGATACCATGTACTTTGCAAATGGCGTTGGTTTGGCGGCACCGCAAATTGGCTTACCCATTCGTTTATTTATAGTCGATACCGGGGAAGAGGAAGATGGAACGCCAGGCTATAAAAGAGTATTTATCAATGCCCGAATTGTAGAAGAAACCGGTGAACCCTGGAGCTTTAATGAAGGTTGTTTAAGCATTCCGGATATTCGGGAAAACATTATGCGCAAACCCAACATCAAAGTGAATTATTTTGATGAAAACTGGGTAGAACATACTGAAGATGTTGATGGCTTACCTGCTCGGGTAATTCAACATGAGTACGACCATATTGAGGGTAAACTCTTCACCGATAAGGTTAGCATTTTGCGTAAAACAATGCTAAAGAGTAAGTTAGATGCCATTTCAAAAGGAAACATCAAAACGGATTATAAAATGAAGTTTCCGAATAAAAGTAAAAAACGATAGGTTTTTACGGGAAGATTTTGGAGGGAAAACGGAAACGTTATCCCTTTTTTTGTGTCATGGCTAAGTCAGGCATCCAAGACTTCTGACTCAGGACTGAAGACTCAATTCTCATTTCTCTTCTTATCCCCATCGAATATCTGTTGCATCAGCTTACCCCATGCAAAAGGATTTAACAGAGGGTTGGTTTGCACCATGTTCTTGTTAATCATCCTATCAAAATTATAACGATAATTCTGGCTTCCAATTTCCTGTCCATCACGTGGTAGCGTTTGAATTAAGCCATTGATCGATGATCTGGAGAGGTTTTTCTTCGCTATCGCCATATCATCATCCGCTAATTTCATTGAAAGGAACTCCCGGGTAAACTCTTCTGTAGTAGCCCATGGGAAAACCCTTACCGAAGGCAAATCGATTACATTGGCTTTCAGCTTAACCATAATGGTGTATTTACTGTCGGGTGTTCCGGTTGGTATAACTGTTGAGAATTTTTTATATCCTATGGCCGTAAAAAGAATGGTATCACCCGGATTTACAATAAAAGTAAAATAACCTCTGTAATCGGCTGCTACACGTTTACCATTTGCAGACAGATTGGTGATGGTAACGTAAGGAATTACGTTTGTACTATCGATATCAGTAATGATCCCAGAAAATTGTATAAGTTTTTCTTCTGCTGATCTTTGTTGTGAAAAAGCAGCGGTAGAAAAAAGAAGGCAAATTAGGGCAATACAATATCTCATTAAGACAAAAGTAATTTTAAAAATAAAACTTCCTTGTTAAATATTGTTAAAGCTAAACTTGCTCTGCCATGTTAACGGCCACTACTGAAGTAATTTGAGGTACGGCTTTCATAATTGCCTGTTCAATGCCCGATTTCATAGTCATGAAACTCATCGGACAAGAACCGCAGCTGCCTAAAAGTTTAAGCTTTACCATTCCTTCTGATGTAATTTCTTCAACAGAAACATCCCCTCCATCAGCCTTCAAATAGGGTCTGATAGTTTCTAATGCCTGTTCTACTTGCTCTGTTAAATTCATTATGTGTATTTTAAAATATAAAAATAGTAATTTTTTAGCAATTAGCCATTTCTGCATTATTAATGGATATCTGCTGTGCAATCTTGCTTGCAATATCTCCAAAGATAACATCCAAAAGCGGATTTTGGTTTAGCGCTACCGGCTTACCATTGTCTCCAGCCTCAGCAATGCTCTGTATTATCGGAATTTCACCCAAAAATGGAACATCAAATCGCTCTGCTAAAATAGTTCCTCCGCCTTTTCCAAAAATGTAATATTTGTTGTCAGGCAATTCTGCTGGCGTAAAGTACGACATGTTTTCTACCACACCTAAAATCGGGATATTAATTCCAGGCATACGGAACATGGCCAAACCTTTATGGGTATCGGCCAGGGCTACTTGTTGCGGGGTAGTCACCACCACGGCTCCAGAAATGGGGAAGCTTTGGGTAATGGTGATGTGAATATCGCCTGTGCCCGGTGGAAGATCGACAATTAGATAATCCAGTTCACCCCAATTGGTGTCGTTAAATAATTGCTTCACCGCGTTAGAAGCCATTGGCCCACGCCACGGCACGGGCTGGCCAGGATCTGCAAAAAAGCCAAGCGATAACAATTTTATCCCATACTTTTCAATCGGGATAATTTTAGTTTTCCCATCAGCGGTTTCTTCTGCGCCGGGTTTGGCGTCAACCAAATCAAACATGGTAGGTACAGAAGGCCCATAAATATCGGCATCTATTAAACCCACTTTTGCACCATCCTTCGCCAAGGTCACAGCTAAATTACTCGATACGGTAGATTTGCCAACACCACCTTTTCCAGATGAAACCAAAATGATGTTCTTAATGTTATCTAGTGAAGATGTGTTTGTTGGTTGAGTTACCCTGGAAGTTACATTGATATTTACTTCAGCATCTGCAGATACAAAGTGCTTGACTGCATTTGTACAGGCATTTTTCAGCATGTCCTTCATCGGGCAAGCAGGCGTAGTAAGCTCTAATGTAAAGTTTACCTGGTTGTTATCTATTTGTAAATCCTTAATCATGTTTAAGGTCACTAAATCTTTCTTAAGATCGGGATCCTCTACATTTTTTAAAGCATCTAAAACTTGTTGCGGGCTAATCGGCATCGTATTAATTTAGATTCAAAATTAACAAAACATAGCCACAAATACTTTTATTTAGGGTATTAAACTGTAATTTTAACACGAAATAAACATTTAATTGTTACGTTTAAGCAATTAACCATTTTAACGACTATATGCGCATACCGAAAATTAAAATCCCTAAAAAATATTTAAAAATTGGAGCGTGGGTTTTAGGTGTTTTTTTAATTGCTTTCCTTGCTATCGGTGCTTACGCTTATAGTAAAAGGGAGGCGCTTCTGAAAAAAATGGTGACCAAAGCCATTGCAAAAGCCCATAAAGATTATGGTTTAGAGGTGAAAATCGGATCTGCAGGCTTTGCAGGGATGAGCACCGTAAAAATGACCAACATTTCGGTGGTTCCGAAAGATAGAGACACGCTTTCCAATATCGGTGAATTGAGTGTTGGCGTAAAGTTATTTCCATTGATTTTTGGAAACGTTAAGCTTGCTGAAGTAGAACTAAGCGATGGCTTTGTGAATGTAGTATTCAAAGATTCGACCAGTAATATCGATTTCATCCTCAAAAGAAAGAAAAAAGACAGTACCGAGAATAAAGGGAAGGCCAACCTACCCGAAATTGCCAATAATTTATTGAATCAGGTTTTGTATAAAATTCCTGATGATATGGACATGAAAAATATGGTTTTCAAGTTCAATGACCACGATACGGCAAAATTGAGTTTTGCTACCACAGCGACAATAGATGACGGCGATTTAAAATCTACTATTAATGTAAATGAAGGTGAATCTACCTGGCACGTCGACGGACTTGTAAACCCAGGTAGTAAGCGCTTAAAGTTTATAGCTTATGCTGATGGAAAAAAACTGGAATTGCCTTATTTAAATAATAAGCTCCATGCAAAAGTAAGTTTCGATACGCTTGAAACCGAGCTTAAAGATGCAGGATACAGTGGCGATAATTACAAAATATCGGGTGCATGGTCGGTCAAAAATATGTTGCTTAACCAGGCAAGGATAGCGAGTAATGACATTATTGTTCAAAGTGCAAAACTTGATGCCGATGTTTTAGTTGGACCAAATTTTGTTGCTTTGGACAGTTCATCCACTGCTTATCTTAAAAATGCCCAAATTCATCCATACGTTAAATACACGCTGGGTAAAAACAAAATTTACGAGCTTAAAATAAATGCCGAAGAACAAGATGCACAGGCGATTTTAGATGGTTTTCCGCAAGGTTTATTTGAATCGTTAGATGGTTTGAAAGTGGAAGGAAAAGTAAAATATAATCTTAATTTCTATCTGGATACCAAAGTGCCAGACAGTGTAAAATTCAGCTCTACCTTAACTCCAGTAAATTTCAAGATATTAAAATGGGGAAAAACCAACCTTCAAAAAATTAATGCTCCATTTATCTATACGCCATATGAGTATGGAAAACCGATGCGAGATATCACCATTGGCCCATCAAACCCAAATTTTACTCCTTTAAGCGCAATTTCTAAGAATTTCATCAACGCGGTTTTAACTGCCGAAGATCCATCATTTTATACCCACAATGGTTTTGTGGAAGAATCAATTAGAAAATCGATAGCAGTAAATTACAAGGAGAAGAAGTTTAAACGGGGCGGCAGCACGATCAGTATGCAGCTGGTTAAAAATATCTACCTAAGTCGCCAGAAAACTTTAGCCCGCAAAGCGGAAGAAATATTAATTGTCTGGCTCATTGAACACAATCGTTTAGTGAGCAAACAGCGAATGCTGGAGGTATATTTTAATATTATGGAGCTTGGTCAAAACATCTATGGCATAGGCGAAGCTTCGAGGTATTATTTCGGAAAGCAGCCAGCAGATTTAACCATTGGTGATGGTTTGTTCCTGGCCAGTATTGTTCCAAAACCTAAAGCATCAATGTACAAGTTTATGGCCGATGGAAGTTTAAAACCTTATATGTTCAACTACTTCAGGTTTATGGGAAACATTATGGCGAGAAGAGGTTTAACTCCCGGAGATACGTCGGGTTATGGTTTTTATAATGTTCGTTTGCGTGAAGGTTTACGCCGTTATCTGGCACCAGACACTGTAGAAATTGACACCAGTGCTTTTGAAGATGACGAAGAGGGAATGCCGCCTGTAATTATGCAGGACAAAAACAAAAATTTATTCGACAGGATTTTTGGAGGCGGAAACAAAAAAGATACCGTAACCGCTAAACCTTCCGATACTACAAAAACTAAAAAACAGCTTAGACAAGAGCGAAGAGAACAACGGCGAAGGGAAAAGGAGCAGGAAGAAGGCGGGTAGTCAGTCGTCAGTTTGAGATTTACAATTCAGGTTTTATCTCTTAAGAAACAATAATTGTATATCGAAGCCTATCAAACACTCAACATTAAAAAAAATCCAACATCTCAACATTTCAACAAACAATATAAATGCACAAAATAAAGGTAGACGATAAAGAATTCGAGATTTTTTTAGAGAACGACAACCTGAATAAAAGGATTCGTCTGCTGGGCATCCAGATTAATTTGGATTATGAAGGAAAATGTCCACTTTTTATTGGCGTACTGAATGGAAGTTTTCTTTTTATGGCTGATCTGATCAAAGAGATTGATGTGCCATGTGAAGTCGCATTCATGCGTGTGGCTTCGTACGAAGGAACTTCAAGTAGTGGAAAAGTTAAAGAACTTATCGGCTTACCTGATGATATAGAAGGCAGAGACATCATCATTGTAGAAGACATTGTTGATACCGGATTAACCATTAACCACATCATTAAAACGTTAAAAGAGAAAAATCCGGCTTCGGTTAAAGTTAGTTCGCTCCTGGTAAAACCCAGCGCTTTGCAATACGATGTGGAAGAGTTAGCCTACGTTGGCTTTGAAATACCAAATGAATTTGTGGTTGGCTATGGCTTAGATTACAATGGCCTGGGCAGAAACTTAAACGATATTTACAGGGCGACTGAAGGATAATTTTTCGGACCGATTAATTTATTTTTCGCACCTTTGTGCAATAATTTTAACGGAATGACCATACACAAAGAAGGCTATACCACCATAGCAATAACTATTTTACTTATTTTCTTGATCAACGCTGTTGTGGATTATAGATATTACGACATGACTTGGTTGCGTTGGTTCATTTATATCTTCTCGGCCTCGTTATTCATCATTGTATTACAGTTTTTCCGTAATCCCAGCCGCAGTTTTTCTGCTGGAGAAGACATGGTAATTTGCCCAGCAGATGGTAAAGTAGTTGTAATTGAAGAAACAGAAGAAGGTGAATATTTTAAAGACAAGCGCTTACAGGTTTCTATATTTATGTCGCCGGTAAACGTTCACATCAACCGTAATCCAATTTCTGGTGTAGTTAAATTTTTCAAATATCACCCTGGAAAATATTTAGCAGCGTGGAATCCGAAATCATCTACCGAAAATGAGCGTACCACCACTGTAGTTGAACATGCAAATGGAACCCCTGTATTGTTCCGCCAAATTGCAGGTGCTTTAGCCCGTAGAATTGTATGGTATGTTAAAGAAGGAGATCAGGTAAAACAAACCGAACAATTCGGGTTTATTAAATTCGGCTCAAGAGTAGACGTTTTTTTACCGGTTGGAACAAAAGTAAACGTAGAGCTTAATCAGGTTGTAAAAGGAGGAATTACTACTCTGGCAACTTTAAGTTAAGCACCATTATACCGCATTAAAAAGCCGATTTGGGATTTTCCAAATCGGCTTTTCTTTTTACCAGATATTTTAATTGGATTTCAGCCTTTAGTCAGTTGCATCATTTCCAACTTCCTTTTCATGATCATTATTAATCGGTCTGTCGCTAATTAAGCGTTGCGTTGGATAGGCAAAACCAGATTTATTTCGCATGACGATATCCATAATTTCAAGATTTATTTCCTGCCTGATTCTTAAAAATTCATTGAAATCAAGGTTGGTAATGAAATAATTAACTTCAATATTTAAAGCTGAATCACCAAAGCTTTTAAAAGATGCATGTACATCAACCGTTCCTGGCCTTTGGTTGATATATGCCTTGATTTCCGATATAATATTCTTAACAGATTCTGCCGTTGTTTCGTATGTTAATCCAATTATAAAATTCACCTTTCTCGAATCACGTAACGAAAGGTTTTCCAATACCCCATCAATCATACCGCGGTTAGGTATAGTGGCCATCGTTTTTTCGGCCGTACGTATTCTGGTGCTTCTGAAGCCCACTTTCTCTACAGTACCTTCAACACCATCAACCTTAACCAAATCGCCAACCACAAAAGGCTTATCTAAAAAGATGGTAAAAGAACCAATCAAATTTTCCAAACTCTCCTTAGCAGCCAGTGCAATAGCAATACCACCGATACCTAAACCCGTAATCAGCGTTAATACATTCACCTCGAAAACAAAGCCCAGCAAAGTAAAAAAGCCTATAAAAATCACCAACGTTTTAAAAAGTTCCTTAAGAAACGGAACCAGTTGATCATCCGATTTATTATGGGTTAGTGAGGCTTTAAATAATAAAACATGACTGATGAAATCGATAATCCTCAAGATGATCCAGAAGACTGACAGGATAATCATGAAAAGAAAAATTCTGTCTATACAATCGCCTATGCTTACTGGAATGGCTTCTTTCGTTTTGCCCACCAATTTGCTGTAATGGAAAATGGCCAGCTCTAGTGGGTGTTTAAGCTGATTTATGGACAGATACAGTGTAGCGAGCAGGATGAAGGTTTCGATCGGCTTCACCAGCAGGGAAACAAAAGCTGCATCATGCGATTGTTGAGAGAAACTTCTGAACAATCTAAACAAAAGTTTGCTCAACAGTTTGGAAAATATGCGCTTGAAAATCAAACCGAACAAAAGTATTCCCCCGAAAAGGCAATAGGCTTTTACGGTGTTGCCCCAAAAAACCTGTTCGAAAAATGCAGAATCTAACATAATAAATAAAGGTATAAACAAAAAAACCTCCACGAAATTAATCGTGAAGGCTATATCTTATAATAAAGAATATTATTTTCTCAAAGATTTGATACGAGCAGCTTTACCAGTTAAAGCACGTAAGTAGAATAATTTCGCTCTACGAACTTTACCATAGCTATTTACCTCTATCTTCTCGATGTTTGGAGAATTAACAGGGAAAATACGCTCAACACCAATACTGTTACTAATTTTACGAACTGTGAAAGTTTCGTTAGCACCTGCACTGTTGCGTTGAATTACAACACCTTGGTAAATTTGAATACGTTCTTTATTACCTTCGCGAATTTTATAGTGTACGCTCACTGTATCGCCAGACTTGAACGCAGGAAAATCTTTTTTCGCGATGGCCTGCTCTTCAACAAATTTTACTAAATCCATGATTTTAAGCTATTAAATCGATATTTCAACCCGTGAAATTCGGATTGCAATATTAGGGATTTTTTTCCAATTATAAAAACTAATTTTATTTTTTCCACAATCTTTTAGAAATCCACATTGTTGCGTGTTAAATGCTTCTATTCCAAAAGATCAGGCCGGCGGGTTTTAGTACGCTCCAATGCCTGTTCATGCCTCCATTCATTCACTTTTGCTTCATGTCCACTCAATAAAACATCAGGCACTTTATGGCCTCTCCAATCAGCCGGCCGGGTGTAAACAGGTGCATCCAGCAGCTCTCCCTGAAAGCTATCAGAAAGGGCAGAAGTTTCATCATTCAAAACACCGGGAATTAACCGCACCACGGCATCAACTACAATCGCCGCAGGCAATTCTCCGCCACTTAACACATAATCGCCTACGGAGATCTCACGGGTAACAAAAATATCGCGGATACGTTGATCTATTCCCTTATAGTGGCCACAGAGAATAATGATGTTCTTTTTAATGGAAAGCTCATTGGCTGTGCTTTGGTTTAGCGTAACCCCATCCGGACTCATGAAAATGATCTCGTCATATTCCCTTTCTGCTTGAAGCTTTTCGATACAGGCCGCAAAGGGCTCAATACTCATTACCATCCCGCTTCCTCCGCCGTATTGATAGTCATCTACACTCTTTTGTTTGTTAGTCGCATAATCACGAAGATTATGAACCACAATTTCCGCAATACCTTTTTTTTGAGCACGCTGCAAAATGGAATGTGCAAAAGGGCTTTCTAACAAAGCCGGAAGAACCGTTATAATATCAAAACGCATGGAGCAAAGGTAAGAATAGTTTGGCGTTTGGCGATAAGCGTTGTGTTGCCATGGCTTAACAAAAACACATCGCCAGTATCATAATCACCATTTCCTATAAAAATTCTGCTAATCGTAATTTACTAATCCGCTATTCCATAAAACTAATCCAGTTGATATTTTGGAGAAAGAGGAATCAAATCGTCCATTGATCGTGAATTACTGCTACCAGATAATAGGCTTGCTCGTGCTTTTTGAAAACGAAACGAAGGCTATTCCAATCAAGCCCTTTATATTTTTCGCCATTTCCTTTAAAATAGTATTCAGTAAAATGGAGCTTCGGATAACTTTCCTTTAAATTGTTGATCGTATTGCCCTGTCCGATAAACTCATCGTAGCTTTTCCGATCTGCGTTTAAATAGTCTTCATTGTAAACAAACCTTTCGATATAGGGCTTAACCTTCATCTTTATTGCCTCGCCACTACCATCAAAGTGACCCCAGGTGAGCGTCCAGTTTTTATCGATGGCTTCCAAAAAATCTTTGGCTAAAACATGTTTGTGTGTAGGATCGATGAACCCATAGGGAGAAAAACGAACGCCATCAATGGGGTGAAAGCAATACGCAAATGCTTGGTAGTTCTTTTCTTTTAAAGCTTTAAGCGCTTTAACAGCAACAGCATTAATAGAATCCTGCTGGGATTTTTGCGTGATAACTTCAGCCCCTGCTGACTTATTTTCAGGCTTTTTGGTTTGATTACAGCTTGCGAAAATTAGCAGCATCAAAAAAGAAATGAATAAACCTTTCATCATTGTTAAACGGAAAATACACGAAAAAGGTTTATCTGAGAGATATTAATTCTCCAGATAAATATCAAGTAAGCCTTCCGGCAAATCCAGGGTCAAAATCTTTTCCTCATCATCTATCTCCACAATGAAATCTTCATTGAGCGGAAAAAGAATTTCAGTTTGCTGGTATAAAACGGTGGCAATAAATTGTTGTGGGTATTCATTTACCTCGAGAATTTCACCAAGTTCGCCAAGGCTTTTGTCAACTGCGGTAAAACCCTTAAGGTCTGTATAGAAGAATTCGTTCTCGTCACGTTCTGGCATTAGGTTTAATGGCAGATAGAGCTTTTTCTTTAACAATGGTTGCGCCTTATCGATATGATCAACGTCATCGAAATTAAAGTACCCCGTTTTATTTGCCTGAAGCTTCGCATCGGCCACGAAGTAGGGCACGAGCTTTCCATTCATATCTGCAAACATCACATCAAATGCGAGCTGCTCGTATTCATCAAATTCAAAAAAGATTTGAACTTCACCTTTTAAACCCCTTGTTTTTGTAACGTAACCTACGTAAAATGCTTCTTCGTGTTTCATAACCACCAACCTAATTTATAATCGTCATTGAGACCCTGTTTTCATCAGAGGAAAACTGCCTACTGCAAGCCGGCAATCTCAGTCACACAATCATCAAAAATGAGATTGCTTCGTTTCTCGCAATGACGATATCGAATAGAAAATCGCTTATATAAAAATAGCGTTCCGAAATTCGAAACGCTATTTCTTTGAACAAAACAATTACAATTATTCTGCTCCTTCTTCTTTAGTAGCTTCTGCTGCAGGAGCTTCTTCAGTTGCCTCAGCAGCTGGAGTTTCTTCTTCAACAACTTCTTCTGCAACTGGTGCATTTTTAGCTGCGATTGCTGCTGCTCTGTCTTCTTTTTTCTTAGCTTCTGCCGCTAATGCTGCTTTACGCACATCTGCTTTAGAAGTAGCTAAACCTTCTGTTTTACCAGAGATTTTACCAGCTTTAGCATCAACCCAAGCAGCGAATTTTTCGTCAGCTTGTTCTTGTGTTAAAGCACCTTTTTTAACACCACCTTCTAAGTGTTTTTTGTATAAAACGCCTTTGTAAGATAGAATAGCACGAGCTGTATCAGTTGGTTGTGCACCACTGTTAACCCAAGCTAAAGTTTTTTCGAAGTTAATTTCGATAGTAGCAGGGTTGGTGTTTGGGTTGTATGAACCTAAACGCTCAATAAATTTACCATCACGTGGAGAGCGAGAATCTGCTACCACAACGTGGAAAAAAGGTTTTCCTTTTTTACCGAATCTTTGCAATCTGATTTTAGTTGCCATTTCTTTTCGTATTTATGTATTCAACATAGTTCCCGGAGCTACATGCTGCGGGGCTGCAAAGATAAAAAAATTCCGCAAATTAAAAACATAGTTTAATTAGTTTATTTTCAGGAGATTTGGGCAAAAATATTTGCAGATACAACATGAAAAGAATTGCCATTGATATGGATGAGGTAATTGCCGATCCGATTAAGAAATTTATTCAACTTTACAACCGCGATTATAATGTTCCATTGGATTTAAAAATTGATGCCGGCAATGAGATTTACCACCATGTGCCGAAAGATGTGGAACGAAAATGGTTTGAATACATCAACGAACCGGGTTTTTTCCGCGACCTGGAAGTTATTCCAGACAGCCAAAGGGTACTTAAAGCGCTGCAGGAAAAGTACGATGTATTTATTGTTTCTGCCGCAATGGAATTTCCAAATTGCTTAAAAGATAAATACGATTGGCTCACGGATCATTTCCCTTTTATCGACTGGCAACATATTATTTTCTGCGGACAAAAAATTGTGAGTACCGATATTATGATTGACGATAGGATTAAAAATTTTGTGAATTTTCCTGGCAGGCCGTTGTTATTTACCTCTCCACATAATTTATTAGTTACCGAATATGAACGCGTAAATACCTGGGAAGAAGTTGCGGGCTTATTACTTTAATATTCGAAAGTTAAACGGTCATCACGACAATAGCACAGCGAAGCGGAGAGACCTTTATTCATTCTCTGTCCAAAGATTTCTCCACCGCGTTCGAAATGAAGAAAGCTGAAAAACCATATAAGAGAAATATAAGAAAACATAAGACAATCAGGCTTATATGAATCTTAAATGCCTTATATGATCAATTGTACTGTAATGCTATTTTAAAAATTAAACTCCCCAACAAGGTTGCCATTTCGATTATCGGCGGCCATTGGTAGCACAATTACTTTTCTCTGCTGCTTGCCTGTGGCATAACGGGTGTAAATCTCCGCGGTTACGGTTGTAGGTCCGCTGATGTTGATCTGCCTATCGCCATAATAATTAACTTCTATTTTATATTTCCCTTTTATAGCCTTTTTGATCATAAACTGCTCTGGCCCATATCCTGATGTAAAATCGTTACTAATTCTGCCGCCAATTTTTGTCCGGTTGTTTCCGTAATAACCCTTTTCTCCAGTTGGATCTGTTAGCCACAAATCGATATCGGTATCATTTTTATTCCAATTTAACACCACCCGAACATCAACTGGCAACGCCGAAATTAAACGCTTGTCTATTTTTCTAATATTTAATTTATCTCCGTGTTTGCTGATCAGGTTATTGATTTCAGAAATGATTATTTCCTCAATGCCCTGGTCGCGATCGGCTATTTGTGAATTATAACTTTGCGTTAAAACTTTATAAAAATTATCCAATGCCATTTGATATTGACCAGCATCGGACAAAGCCAATGCGTAATCCCGGTAGCTTTGTGCATCCATCGGGCGCCATTGCAAAACTTTACTGGTAATAAAAATTTCTTCCTGATAATTGCCGGTTTGCTTCAATTTGTAGGCAAGGGTTTTATACAAATCAGCATTTTCCAGATCCAGATCGGCAATGCTGCTTAAAATTGTTAAAGCCCTAACGCTGTCTTTTTGCTGGTAAAACCAGTTGGCTACATCGAAATAAAACATAGGCGTGGTGATATAATCTGGGCGCATTTTCAAATAAGATTGATAAGCGCTATCTGGATTGCCAATCAATTTTTTCATGTAATCCTTGTCACTTTTAAATTCTGGGATAACGATAGCCGGCTGTGTTTCTACCACCCTAGCCGCACTGTTAGTTACACTTATTCCAGCAATCCGACCGTGTAAAGCTGAGCTCGTATTAATGGCTTGAGATCTGACTATTGTAGTTGCACTCGCCGTTTCCATTCGCTTGTATTGTGGTGCATTGCCCACTATCACAACTTCCCGTAAAGCCTGACGATCAGCTGTCTCGGCTTCCCGTTGTGCCGCAACTGGAGGCGGCATTCTTACCGCATCAACACGTGGTGGCGCTGCTTGACTAGCTTGTGGAGTAGAACGCGGAACTTGGCTTGGAGCAACTGCAACACGCGGGGCGACAACAACATTCCCTCCTGGCGCTCCATGGGCTATTCTGTTCTCAGGCGTGGGATATTGCTCGTTTTGTTTTGCCGGTTCTTTGTCATAGAAATCGGTATTCCACCAAGCCTTTAAATCTTTTGTCATCACTACCGCAGCGTTTAACAAATTTGTTTTGCGTTCCTGAATATCAATTATACGTTGTTTTAAAACGGCATCGTAAGCCTGACGCAATTCTGCAGGTGGTGCAATGTCGTAACGTAAATAATCATCTAAATTTTCTAACACAATTAAGCTGGTATTTCGTGTTACAATACCAAATTGTTTGCTTAATAAGCTAATGTCGTATTTGTTCGCCTCATATTGAATGTCCATTTCGGCAATTTTCTTTTGTGCCCAAACGCGGCTCACATCTATACTACTTAAAGCATGTTCCGTTGCATTTAAACGAACTATTTGCTCTGCAACCACTGTATTTCCATGGCCAAATTGCAATATAAATTCGGTGTTTAAACCGTTCAAAATCCCGGCTATAGATAAATGCCCGTTTACATTTACATGCATTGATGGATAAGTTTGGCGAATATCGGTTGCATTTCTAATTCCTAAAAACTGCAGATTATCCTGGTTTAATTGTTTAAATGCATCTGTTACAGTTGTTGCGTTTAGATTGATAAATTGCCCACCGGTTTTTAAACTAATGTATTTTAAGGTGCTGTAGTCTGCTTTCAAAGCACTATTGATACTATGAACAGGTCTATTTAATGCAATGGTATTTTTCCCGAAAGTGGATAAACCGTCGGTGAAAAGAAGATATTCCTCCGCAGGAAGCAATCTCGAGTTTACCGCGCTGAAGTTTGTCCCGCCATCATAAACCAGGCTTTCGAGTTTTGCCTTTAAGGCAGACCAGTTACCATTCACAATGACATATGAGCCTTCCTTTTTAAATTCGCTGTTAAGCAAGCCCAATTGAAGCGTTAAATTTTGCTTTTGGGCGATTATTAAACCTAAAAGCTCAATCTCTTTTTTAGTATCCCGCTGTAATCCGCTCAAAGAAACATCCCAAACCAAACCAATTTGATTTGCCCATTGCTTCGACCTGCTTTCTACCTTTGGAAAAACGTTTACCAAAAAATAATATCCATTTGACGCTTTTTGCATTTGCACTTCAGGCAAATCATTTCGTTTTGGAAGATTAATGGTTAAGCCGCTTTTAGGTTGATAGTTTATTTTTTTAATTTCGCCCACATAAGTATTGCCATTTGCCTGCATGTCGAAATTGCCATCGGGCTGTTCGCTAAGTTCTGGTTTGAGTACACTTTCAAAAACTGTAGTTTTAAGAGAGAAATCTTCAATCTTTTCATTATAATCGAGAGGTAGATGATATTTGAGTGAGGCTCCTTTTTTAAAACTCAGCTCTTCCTCATAACCTACGATGATTGTTCTACTTCCTTTAGCTGGCAATGGGTAAATTCTGGTTCGGAAGTTATTTCCTTCTACTTTTTCTAATAAACCAGGATCTACACGTCTCCTTTCAATACTCTCGAAAACCTCCGTTGCCTTTGCTTTTTCAACCGGAACGGCTTCACGCATTTTGCCATTAATATCTAATGCGTAGCGGCTAACCGTAACGCCTTCAGGCATTGGAAAGGTAAGTTCTCCTTCTAATATTCTGTTGCTATTGTTATGGAAAGTCATGGTCATTACCGTGGCGGAAATGTTTCCCGTAATCTGTACATCGATATTGAGTTTGCTCATTTTTACCGCCGATTTTTCAGCATCGCTATTGGATTGCTGGACCTTTAAAACAGGCATTTGTGCTTTTACAAAACTGGCAATGAAGAATAGAGGGACGATGAGTAGTTGTTTAGATATTTGCATGACCTTGATTTTTAATAGTGATGCAGAATATTTCGCGATTACATAAATTTATTTTTTGGTCCTCATGCGGGCGTTGCGAAAATAAGGGCAGAAAGCCGCGTGAAATAAACCCGATGGAGCATAATACTTTTAATTTTTCAATTAAAAGATTGAAGTGAAAGCGGGACTGCAGCAAACTAAAAGGATACAGGAAATGCTTTTCCAGAAAAATGTAACAATTAAATAAAATTTGCTTCTAATTATAAAAACTGAAACTATGTTATTAACCACAACGCCTTCGGTTGAGGGCAGAAAAATTGTAAAATATGTTGGTCTGGTTACTGGAGAGACCATTATCGGTGCAAATATTTTTAAAGATTTGTTTGCCGGGATAACAGATATTGTTGGTGGCAGGTCTAGCTCTTACGAACGCGTTTTGAGAGAAGGAAAAGACACGGCTTTGAACGAAATGCAGCAATATGCAGCTGCTTTAGGGGCAAATGCAATAGTGGGAATTGATTTGGATTATGAAACAGTAGGTAGCGGCGGTAGCATGCTTATGGTTAGCGCTAACGGTACTGCGGTTATTTTAGAGGATTAGATATTGCTTAAGGGGAAAACTAAGCAAAAAAAGAAAGTCTTTCCGGTGCGGGAAAGACTTTTCTATTTTATTCAAGATGTTTAGAAAGACAAAATATCAATCAATTTCAGCCATTTAGAACTTACTTTTTCTGCATCAATATGTTTAATGGCATGATCGAAAGGGGTAAAGGTAATTTCCCTGTTAACCTGACCGGCCATCACGCGGTTTTCACCATTAATTAAACCTTCTACCGCAGCAACTCCCAATTGACTCGCCAATACGCGATCCATACAGGTGGGTTTTCCGCCCCGTTGAATGTGACCCAAAACAGAAACTTTGGTATCATAATGCGGGTATTTTTCCTGCAAAATCTCACCTACTTTAAATGCGCCTCCGGTATCATCTCCTTCTGCAACAATGATAATTTTCGACGCTTTATCTTTTCTACTATGCTCTAATTTATGTAAAATGTCATCTGCATTCATGTTCGCTTCAGGAATCATAATCGCTTCGGCGCCTACGCCGATACCGCTTCTCAAAGCAATCAGACCAGAATCGCGGCCCATTACTTCGACAATAAAAAGCCTGTCGTGAGATTCCGCGGTGTCTCTAATCTTGTCAACTGCATCAATAACGGTGTTAATCGCGGAATCATAACCAATGGTAAAATCGGTACCAGCAAGATCGTTATCTATTGTTCCTGGCAGGCCAATAATCGGAAAATCGAACTCCTGTGCAAAAATATTTGCTCCCGTAAAGGTTCCATCTCCACCAATCACAATCAGGGCATCTATATTTTTTTCTTTTAAATTGTTATAGGCAATCTGTCGGCCTTCTTTGGTTCTGAAAGCCTCACTTCTGGCGGTTTTTAAAATCGTTCCGCCACGTTGAATGATGTTCGCAACAGATTTCCGCTCCATGGCGATAAAATCGTTACTGATAAGCCCTTCATAACCGCGGATAAAACCTGTTACTTGAATATCATAATAAATAGAGGCCCTAACTACGGCCCTAATGGCAGCGTTCATGCCTGGCGAATCTCCGCCAGAGGTTAAAACGCCAATGTTCTTTATCTTTTTCATTTAATTATTTCTTTCCATTGAAAATATCCAAGGCACTCTGCAAATATAACGCATATTCTTTTGCATCGAATATTGCGCCTTGAGGTGCCACAAGGGTTTTCAAATCATGACCAGCTAATACATAAAATGGCTGAGAATTGGAATTGTATGTAGTTGCCTGAAAATCTGCATTCCAGGCGCCTAAATCTTTGGTTTGCTTACGAAGGATTTCTGAATAGTGAACTTGATTAGCTGGTACTTCTATTGATCGCTCATCAACATAAAGCTGAATAAGAACGAATTCTTCTCTAATCAATCGGCCAACCTCCGGATCAATCCATATCTGATCTTCCATTCTTCTACAGTTTACACAAGCGTGGCCGGTAAAATCAATTAATAAGGGTTTTTCAACTTCTTTAGCGTAAGCAAGTCCTTCATTTAAGTCGAAAAATGCATTAAAGCCACGAGGTGGATGTAATTTCTCAGCGTATTTCACTTTGGCAGGAAAACCTGTAGGCGGCGTTGATGTCTGAACATTTCCGCCTAAAACAAAATCTTGAGTATTCATCGGCGGGGCTAAACCGCTCAATGTGCTTACAGGAGCACCCCATAATCCTGGTAAAATATATACCGCAAATGAAAAGGAAAGAATAGCTAAAAACAGCCTCGGTACAGAAACATAAGGTAAATCACTGTCATGTGAGAATTTGATTTTCCCCAAAAGATATATTCCCATTAATACGAAAATCACAATCCAAAGACAAAGAAAAACTTCTCTGTCGAACCACTCCCAATGCCATACCAAATCTGCAGCTGATAAAAATTTAAGTGCTAAAGCCAATTCGAGAAAACCTAAACATACTTTTACGCTGTTCAACCATCCGCCAGATTTAGGCATGCTATTCAAAAAGCCTGGAAAAATAGCAGATAAAGTAAAGGGCAGAGCCAGAGCTAGGGCAAAACCGAACATGCCTACAGCCGGACCAAGCACATTGCCTTTTGAACTTGCTTCTACCAACAAGGTTCCAATTATTGGCCCTGTACACGAAAATGAAACTAAAGCCAAAGAGGCCGCCATAAAGAATATGCCTCCTAAACCTTTACTGGTATCTGCTTTCTGATCGATCTTGTTTACAAAAGAACTAGGTAAGGTAATTTCGAAAGCGCCAAAGAAAGAAATGGCGAATACAACGAGTAGAATAAAGAATGCAAAGTTGAACCAGCCACTACTGCTTAATTCATTTAGCTTACTTGAACCGAAAAGAACAGTAATGAGTAAGCCAAATACCACGTAAATAACAATGATCGAAATTCCATAGATAATGGCCTGCCCGATGCCTTTTTTTCTACTGCCCGCTTTTTTAGTAAAATAACTAATGGTTAGTGGTACCATTGGGAAGATGCAAGGCATTAAAAAAGCTAGAAAGCCACCGAAAAGACCTTTAATAAAGGTTTGCCAAAGGGTCAATTTCTCGGCTCCATCAGTTGAAGAAGAAGGTTTCTCGACGTTATTTTGGCTAATTGGTTTATCTTTTTTAACGGTATCCGCAACAATTTTATTTGCTGCGCTATCTTGTGCAGAGCCTACCTCTGTAAAAACGATATCGTCGGGTGGAGCCGTGCTGGTAGTATCCTGTGTTACAGCAGCGTAACTTTTAACAGCGGAGAACGCCAGAAACGTTAATGCCATTAATAACAATAAAAAAACCTTTTTCATTTGTGTGTTTTGTGTTTGAGGCGTGAAATTAAGAATAATTTCATAAAGACATCCTGCTAATGCCGGATGGACCTCAGATTTTACTTTAAAAAGAAACAGTCCCGAAAAATTCGGGACTGTTAGGTAATACTTTTAATATCAATTATTTAACCGGGATACTAAACTCAACTTCTTCCGGCGGCAAGCATTGTCTATCGTTACAAACCATAAACTCTACGTTGCCTTTAACTGTTGTGGTGGCTTTATTCAATTTAACTTTCTGAGTAAAGATTACCGATTTCTCAAAGTAACTTACGTTCATTTTAAATGTGTCTTCGTATTTCGTAATGGCTTTTGGCTCAGTAGTTTTACCCACTAATGAAAAATCTTTCGAAGGTGAGAAAGCAAAAGTCGTTTTTACCGGACCTCCGTCTTTAACATTTTGAGAGTAGATGTGCCATCTATCATCAATAGTTGCTTTTAAATATAAAACAGCTTCAGTTTTACTAACTTTTTTTGCTGCATAAGACCAGGTAACTGGTTTCTCGATTTGAGCAAATGCCGCAACAACAGTAAACAATACCATTGATAATGCCAGTGTGATTTTTTTCATTGTGTGTTTATTTTGTGTGTGTGAATTCAATTTGTTTAAAGTTAAAAGATTTTTGATGATTATCTACCTTCATTATTAATCGCCCCTCATCTTCAACTCCTATAATCTCACCTTCAAAAACCCGTCCATCTTTTTTATAATATGCCGGTTTATTTATGGCGTATAACTTTTCGAGGTATCGATTTTTAAGGCTTTCAAATTTTCCCGATTTCAAAACTAGGTAGTATTTCTCCATAAAGGCGAATAATTTCTCCATAATTACTTCCAGCTGAAACTCTTTTCGTAAAATCTGAATGACAGAGGTTGCACGCTGCGCTATTTCTTCGGGAAAATCGGTTTGATTGATATTTAAACCAATGCCAATAACGGATGATTTTATGATTGTTCCTGTCAGTGCGTTTTCTATTAAAACGCCACCTAGTTTCTTATCTAAATAGTACATATCATTGGGCCATTTTATACTGATTCCGCTCGTGATAAAATATGATAAAGTTTCACTAATGGCCAAACTAACCGCCATATTGAGATAAAACTGTTTATCAAGAGGCAAGAATGATGGTTTAAGATAGATACTCAAACTGATGTTTTTACCGACCTGCGTTTGCCAAACGCTATTCTGTTGCCCTCTACCAGCGAATTGATTATCTGCCATAATTACAGTTCCTTCGGGTAATGGCTCGGATTTTGACACCAGTTCTTTTAAAAAGTTATTCGTAGAATCAACCTCTTTTAATTTGATTAAATTTTGACCAACAAATAGTGTCGAAAAAGTGTTATTTTGCAAGGGTTGAATTTATAATATTGTAATTCCAAAATTAAAGCATTTTAATGGTAAAAAAGAAAATAGTAGCCCTTTCTACATACCTTTCTGAGTTAGCCGTTCATGGCATTCAAGAGAAAAAAGGAGAAGATATAGTGCGGTTAGATCTAAAAAATATTCATACATCTGTAGCAGATTATTTTATAATAACGAGTGCAAATTCCAGTACTCAGGTGAAAGCAATTGCCGATAGTGTAGAAAAAGAAATCTATAAAGCGACTCAAACCGACCCTAGACATAAGGAAGGTTTCGAATCTGCAGACTGGATTATTCTTGATTATTTTGATGTGGTTGTGCACATTTTTAAAACTGAAAAACGCCATTTTTATGGCATAGAAGAATTGTGGGGAGATGCTGAGAGTACAAATTACAAAAGCGCATAACCTCTGGAACCATTTTGAAAAAGAAAAATGAACGATAATCAAAATACAAACGAAAACAAAAAACTGGGAAAAAGAATTCCAAATATCCCGAAAAAGCCACAGAAGGGACCAAAGTTTAATATTTTTTGGGTTTATGCTGCAATTATTGTTGCCATCATAGCTGCTCAGGTCTTATTTTCTGGAGATGGTGGTAAGAAAGTTGATTATCCAGAATTCGAAAGCAAAATGCTTTTGACTGGAGACGTTGAAAAATTGGTCGCTTATAAAAGCGAAGATTTAGTTAAAGTGGAGGTTTATATTAAAAAATCTGCTTTAGATAAACCACAATACGAGAAATATAAGAGTACAAGTAAGTTTTCTACTGCCAATAATGGCCCGATTGTATACTTCAATGCCGGTACAATGGATGGCTTGGATAAGCAGTTGGCAGAGTCGCAAAAAAACCTTCCTGCTGATCAACCCAGAATTTTGGCTGAAAAAGATAGCCGTAGTAATCCATTCTTAGGTTTGTTAGTGAACATTGGTTTGCCATTGCTTTTATTAATCGGCTTCTGGATTTTTATGATGCGTAGAATGGGCGGCGGCGGTGCCGGTGGCGGTCAGATTTTCAGCATCGGTAAATCAAAAGCAACACTTTTTGATAAAGAAAGTCAGGTTAACATCACGTTTAATGATGTTGCAGGCTTAGAAGAAGCAAAACAAGAGGTAATGGAGATTGTAGATTTCCTTAAAAACCCTAAAAAATATACCAACCTGGGAGGTAAAATTCCAAAAGGTGCATTGCTTGTTGGTTCACCAGGTACTGGTAAAACTTTGTTGGCTAAGGCTGTTGCCGGTGAAGCACAGGTTCCATTCTTCTCTTTATCAGGTTCTGATTTCGTGGAGATGTTTGTAGGGGTAGGTGCATCACGTGTGAGGGACTTGTTTAAGCAGGCAAAAGACAAAGCGCCATGTATCATCTTTATTGATGAGGTGGATGCAATTGGCCGTGCTCGTGGAAAAAATAGCGTAATGGGTGGAAACGATGAGCGTGAAAACACATTAAACCAATTATTGGTGGAGATGGATGGTTTCGGAACGGACTCAGGTATTATCATTTTAGCGGCAACAAACCGTCCTGATGTATTGGACTCCGCTTTATTGCGTCCAGGTCGTTTCGATAGACAAATTTCTATTGATAAACCAGATTTAGTAGGACGTGAGCATATTTTTAATGTTCACTTGAAGCCTATTAAAACAGCGCAGGAAGTTGATGCGAAAAAACTATCAGCTCAAACCCCAGGTTTTGCGGGTGCAGAAATTGCCAATGTTTGTAACGAAGCTGCATTAATCGCGGCACGTAGAAACAAAGAGCAGGTTGATATGCAAGATTTCCAAGATGCAATTGACCGTGTAATTGGTGGTTTAGAGAAAAAAAACAAAATCATTTCGCCAGAAGAAAAACGAATCGTTGCTTATCATGAGGCTGGTCACGCTATTGCAGGTTGGTTCCTGGAACACGCAGATCCATTGGTTAAAGTTTCTATTGTTCCGCGTGGAGTTGCAGCATTGGGTTATGCTCAATACCTACCAAAAGAACAGTTTTTATATACAACCGAGCAATTAATCGACGGAATGTGTATGACAATGGGCGGACGTGTTGCCGAAGACATTACTTTCGGTAAAATTTCGACCGGCGCCCAAAACGATTTGGAGCGAATTACCAAACTTTCTTATGCCATGGTGAGTATTTATGGTATGAACGAAGCGGTAGGTAATGTTTCGTTTCACGATCCGCAGAACGAATACAATTTTAACAAACCTTATTCTGAAAAAACATCTGAATTAATCGATGTTGAAGTTCGTAAACTGATTGGCGATGTGTATATCAAAACCAAACAATTGTTGTTGGATAAACAGGATGGTTTAGAAAAATTAGCTCAAAAATTATTGGAAAAAGAAATCTTATTCCAGGCAGATTTGGAGGAAATTTTAGGTAAACGTCCTTTTGATACCAGAACCACATACGATGAATTCGTGAATGGAACAGGAGATCAAACTCCGGCAGCAGAAGGATTGATCCACGATGGCGTTAGCGATACGGATATCAATAAAGAAGTATCTGGCTTAAATCCCGCTTCGGAGAAAGAGTAAGTAGATATGCTGAATTGCATATAAAGACAATTATACATATGTTTGAAACCTTGAACCTTAAAAGTTCAGGGTTTCATTTGTTTAGATACATTGATTAACAAATCAAATACGACATTCAACTTGTTTCGTATCTTAACAAAAGCAAGTACAAAAAAATGAAGGATAATACCACCGCAAAAGAACAGATACTAAAAAAGATAAGGAAAGCGCTTTTGGAGAAGCGTGAAAATCCCTATCCTAATGCGGAGGAAAGTCCTCTTTACAAAAAAAACACCCAAGAACTTGAGGTACTATTTGCCGAGCAGTTGACTGCTATTTCCGGAAATTTTATCTTTTGTGAAGATGGCATCGATTTTTTTGAAAATATGCTTCAATTGGCAGATAAGTTTAAATGGCGCAAAATTTATTGCTGGGAACCTGAGCTTCAAGAGTTTTTGGCTAAATATGAATTTCCTTTTTACCAGACAGATAAAGATTTTGAACAAGCTGAAGTAGGCATCACCTTGTGCGAGGCATTGGTTGCCAGAAACGGCAGCGTAATGGTTACCAATCAAAGTGCAGCCGGCAGAAGGCTAAGCATTTTCCCGCACCATCACATTGTAATTGCCAGAACGAGTCAGCTGGTTTTAGATTTGAAAGATGCCTTCCTGCTCCTTAAAAACAAATACGGAAATCAAATTCCATCGATGATCAGCAACATTACCGGACCAAGCAGGACGGCTGATATTGAGAAAACATTGGTTTTAGGTGCACACGGTCCAAAGGAACTTTTTGTTTTCCTGATTGACGATTTTAGTTAAAAAATTTCTATTTCTTATTTATTAACCATATTTTTATACTACATACCGTTTTAGTATGCGGTATTATAATTATGAGCAAAGTAATAAATACGGTTATCGCCGGCACTGGAAGTTATATTCCTGAAAATATTATATCTGGTAACGAATTCCTAAATTCAACTTTTTTTGAGAATGGGAATCGACTAGAAAAGGAGAATTCCGAAATTATACACAAGTTTTCTGAAATTACCGAAATTGTAGAACGACGATATGCTTGTCCGGTCCAATTGAATAATCATATTGGCGCTAAAGCAGCTGAAAAAGCAATCGAAGATGCTGGTATTGATAAAGAAACATTAGATTATATCATCTTCTGTCATAATTTTGGAGACATCCCCTTCGGAAGTAATCGTACAGATGTTTTACCTTCACTGGCAGCAAAAGTTAAGCAACAGTTGGGCATTTTAAATCCCGATTGTGTGGCTTATGATATCATCTTTGGTTGCCCAGGTTGGGTTCAGGGTTCAATCCAGGCAGATTACTACATTAAGAGTGGCGACGCTAAAAGGGTGATGGTGATTGGAGCCGAAACCTTAAGCCGAATTATTGATCCGCATGACCGCGATAGCATGATATTTTCTGATGGAGCAGGAGCAGTAATTTATGAGGCAAAAGAAGGAGACTCGGAGCAGAAAGGGATTTTAGCCCACAAAACTGAAACCCACGCGGTAAATTATGGGAATTTACTCATTATGGGTAAAGGTTCACACCCTGAAGAAACCAATGGCAACTATTATCTTAAAATGAATGGCCGTAAGCTCTATGAGTTTGCAGTGGTACAAGTACCTCAGGTAATTAAAAAAGCACTCGATAAGGCCGAACTAAGTGTAGAAGACGTTAATATCGTATTTGTTCACCAGGCTAATGGTAAAATGGATACGGCCATTATGAAGAGATTATTTAAACTTTACGGTAAAGATACAGTTCCAGAAAACCTGGTACCGATGACGATCTCCTGGCTGGGTAATAGTTCGGTTGCAACAGTACCAACTTTATTAGATCTGGTATTGAAAGAACAAGTTAAAGATTACAAAGTGAAGCCTGGTGATGTAGCCATTTTTGCTTCGGTTGGCGCTGGAATGCACATCAACGCCTTTGTTTACCGTTTCTAATTAAGCCTTTTCAAACCCGCTTTAGCCTGGCTTTCAATACTGCTTTCATATTCATGATTTTTCATGGAAATAGCATTATTGAAAGCCTCTTTTGCTTTTGCAAAGTTCTTACGCTTTTCATAAACTTTGCCCATTTGTAAAGCAGCATTTGCAGCAAAATAATATTTTGAATTTTTACCCAGGTTGATTGTGGCCTGATAAGCATTTAAGGCATCTTCGTCTTTTCCTAAATCATCATAAATTCTGCCCAAACGGTAGTTAAATTCTGTTTTATCCTTATCCGAAGAAAAATCCGCAGTTTTTTTGTCGCCTAAAAGTTGTAATGCCTTAGTTAAATAGCCGCCATCAAATAACAACCTTGCTTTTAACAAATCAATGGATGGTTGTGGAGATGACGCTTCATTTTTTGCTTGCTTATCTTTCTCATTATAGGCGTAACCGTTGTTAATGGCTTTAGCCGCAAACCCGGAGTAACCATTTTTATCACCTTTTAATAACGCAATCCAGCCTAAATGCAAGTAAGTATCTTTGATATAATTTACACCCTTATTACTGCTTAAAAAGTGATTGAAATAGGTAGCTGCAGATAGATCTAGCTTATTTAAGTGTGCTAAACCTTCTAAATAATCCAAATAGGGAAAGGGTTGGTAAAGCGAGCCCTCCGGTTTTTTTGCGAGAATGGCAATCGCTTCATCATTGTGTGCGTTCTTGATGCAAACATAGCTTCGTAAATAGCTTTTTAATAGGCTTGTATCCGCTATCCGATCCGTGTATTTCATGGTCTTTGAATAGGCCAAACTGCTATGGGCAACATCAGTTAATACATAAGCATAGTAAAAAACCACTTCTTCATAAAACGGTTCATAAGATGACTTTGGCAAATTATCAGCCAGCTTTTCGAACATACTTAAGCCCGTTTGAAGATTTCCTTTTATTCCAAAAGTTGATAAAGTACTTTTTAGTGCACCATCGGGAAGATTTCCCAGAACAGCATTAATTAAGCCTAAACCTTTCATGTTCAGGTGGAAGTTGGGAAATTTTTTGCTATTATCCTGAAGCAATCCATTGGCTTTTTTTATTTCCATGGCGGCGTTGAAATACTCCCCAAAGCGACCACGAATTAAAGCCCATTGTAAATTGATTTCAGCCTGTGCGTATAAATAGTACGGAGAGTTTTTATCATCATCACTTATTTGATCCAACCTTGATGATTTATTTCCTTTCAAACGATCGAAATCTGCCTTGCTTTCGGATGTTAAAATAGTAAAATAATCAACATAGTTTTCCAAAAGGAGAATGATGGAATTATTTGGATGTTGCTTTTTTTCTGTAGAGATATAAGCTCTTGCATTGCCCAGCTTAAGCTCAAATATACTTTTGTAGGCATTTAAGCAATTGGCATTAAAATCGAAATTGGCGAAGAGCGAAAGTGGAAAAACCAGTAAAGTTAGTAGGGTAAGTAAGCGCAAAAATTTAATCATTTGGGATAGTCTTGTTATTATTGCACAGCAAAGTAATTTCAATTGAAAACAAATATTTAAGTTAACCCATAAATATCATTCTTGTTTTGTGTAGAAACAAAAAACGTCCTGATTTTCATCAAGACGCTCTTTAAAATTTTTTTGAGAAGAAATTAAGCTTCTGCTACTTCGTGAGTTAAAGCCTCATCAACCAAAATACGGCCGCAGTGTTCGCAAACGATGATTTTTTTACGCTGACGAATATCCAATTGACGTTGAGGTGGAATCTGGTTAAAACAACCTGAACAAGAATCACGATCGATCGTTACAACAGCCAAACCGTTAATAGCGTTTTTGCGCAAACGTTTATAAGCGATTAATAATCTCTCATCAATAGTTGGCTCTGCTTTATCAGCTTTCTTTTGTAAATCTTGCTCTTCCTTTTCAGTTTCAGCAGTAATTACATCTAACTCGCCTTTTTTAATATCCAAATCTTTCTTTCTACCTTCTAATTCAGCTTTAGCAGCTTCATAGATTTCGGTTTTAGAAGTGATTTCGAAACCATGCTCTTTAATTTTCTTTTCAGAAACCTGAATGTCTAATCCCTGAATCTCAATTTCTTTAGTTAAAGCATCGTATTCACGGTTATTTTTAACTTCTTTTAATTGAGTATCATATCTTTTGATTGCTGCCTGAGCATCTTTGATTGTATTTTTACGGTTTACGATCGAATCCTCAAGATCATCAAGTTCACCTTTGATTTTTGAGATTCTAGTTTCTAATCCTAAAACATCATCTTCTAAATCGGCAACTTCCATTGGCAACTCACCACGTACCTGGCGAATTTTATCAATTTTGGTGTGGATATTTTGTAATTCGTATAAAGCCTTTAGCTTTTGTTCTACGGTTTGTTCCATTAAAACAAGTAATTTATGGGTTTGTTATTTCAACTCTAATAATCAATGACTTACGCCATTTGCTTTTGCTTTTGGGACTATATTTGGGACTAACTTAGTTGTAAATCTCACAAAAGGCTAGTCATAGAGTCCTTTATTAAAGCTTGCAAAGATAAGGATTATTTTCTCTTATTAGTAATAGTATCTTTTTTTATATCAGCCTTGGCTTTTGCGCTAATTAATTCTTTCTTAGCTTGATAAGCTGACGGCTTAGGATTTAAAATTGTATCGGTGTTTGCTACAGTATTCAGTATCTGTTTTAAGTATTCCTCAACGGTATTATTAGTCTGAATTATCTTATTTAATGACTCCGATATATCACCATTATCTGGTATACTTTTCAGATCAACGTCAGTACTATCTTCAACCTCTAAATCTCCGTTTAATATCATTTCGCATTCAAACTGAATTAAATCTGCATCCGATCTTATTTCAACCCCCATATTGTAAGCAAGGGATAAAAGGTCTTGTCTGTGGTAATCTTTCATATTTTATAAGGTAAGGCTAAAGTAAAGTTAGCTTTTCTCTAATTTAGTAATTAACAACACTTAATTTGCTTTTACAATTGTAATAAGATTTTAAGGTACTATCTGTTAATCGCTACATCAAGAATGCTATTGCCATACTTTAGCCTTGGTTAAATCCTGAACTTAGTTAGTTGCTAATTTTACTAATATCCTGTATCCTGTCACAATTGGTTTATTAGTCTTTTCATCTATCTCATTAGATAAAATCGGCTCAGCAATGTAACCGCTTAATAAATCTTTCACACAATTCTTTGTGATGTTATTTAGGTAAACAGGTAAGTTTAGTTGATACCTAATTTCAGAAATTATCCTAATAAACTCCTTATCAGTAATTTTATCACCCACGTGTACTGCCGACGCAATCCTAGCTTGGTATTCGCGCTGAATATCATTCATGTTATCTAAGGCGACAATCTTTGCGTGCGTGTTCGACCATGTATTTTGACCATAGCTTGTTATAGAAAGTACAATTTGAGTACTAATATCCTCTCCATAACGCATAGATAAGTAAAGTTGTCTTTCGCGCTGAACGGGAGTAAGTTTAACATTGCGAAGATGACTACTGATAACTTGAACATCCAAATTGACATTATTTGGTGTCGGTTGACTTTCCGCACCATTTGATGCTGGAAGTTGCACTTGCGGAACTGACACTACATTATGAGCGTAAGTCAGATGATTTTGGTTATATAAACCCATATTAAATAGCCTTTCCGAGGAAGTATATGGACACTACATTGTGTATCATATCCCTTGGATAGGTTAATCTTGCATCATGGGTTGATTAAATAAACTGTTCAAAATTTACAATCCTGCGCTTTTAAACATTGATGCAAACCTAAAAAATATGAGTTAGGTTAACAAAGGAAATCGTTAATAAGGATATTATGTTGACAATTCTTTTTAGAGGGCACCAACAGCTATTAAAATAAAATATACCAGAAAGTTGCAGTAACCGCCAAATACCAGTATATTTGCAACACATTAACAAACAAGCAATTACCAATTACTTAATAACATATTAGGCCTTTATATAAGGCCTTTTTGTTACTCGTAAGTGTCCTCAAAATGGTAAGCTTAACCAGATGATCCAAACTATTCTAGATAAGTAATACAACTCAGATGCTAATTTGATAAACGGTAATTGCTTAAAATGCACAATAAAACAGTAACAATAAATTTAAAAGAAAACGACAAGATAAGCATAGCATTCCCAAACGGACTGCCTTCAAATGGCAACATAGATAAGGGCGAATGTGGAAACCGGATGACCACCACCGAGCTAAAAGCTGATAGGTGCACGATAATTGTAAACCCTCAAGTTGCAACTATAATAAGTAAGAAACAATGGTGCTTAGAGGCTAATCAACAAATCAATATTCTAGCCATCTGCGATGAGGAAAATTATAATATCGCTGAATTTATAACAAGTGAGTGCCCAATCAAGAAGATACTTGTTACACCTGAAAGCTTTCCTAAGCTTATGAATACAGCAACCGAACTAGGATTAGCGGAAACACTTTACAATGATTGGTTCTGTTTGCTGGACGAATCACACTGTTTTGCGAGTGAAGCATTTAGGGATAACATCCTTGCTCCATTCAACTACTTTTTTAAATTCAAGAATAACGCAATGGGTTCAGCAACACCATTTGACTATCAAGATTCACGTATTCAGGCAATGCAGAAATATAAGCTTGTATACCCGAACAAAAGAGGAACGGTAAAGATACTTCATTCTAACAAACCGCAGAATACACTTCAGCAGATGATAAAGCAAAACACGTTTGCAGGCAATGTACATATCTTCCTAAATTCTGTTACTGAGATTAATAAGATAATTAGTAAACTGGAAATATCTGACGTTAATATATACTGCGCTGACAACGAACGAAACCGAGGTGTAATGATGCAGAATGGCAAGTATTTTAAAAAGCAGCCGCTTAATGGAGATTACGCTAAGTACAACTTTTACACCTGCCGTTATATTGAGGGCTGGGATTTGATTGATGATCCAACTGCAACTATGATATTCTTAACTGATACTAGGATAAAACATTCCATGCTAAGCATACCAATAAAGGGCGTGCAATGTCTTGGGCGACTACGTAATGTAATTCCAAACGAAATCTTCCACATTACAAACAGCCTTCAAAAGGATAGTTCCAATATTCCAACATTTACGGATCTAGCCAAGAGAATTGTCAACCAAGCAAATAAACACATTAATTACTATAACCACTTCCATGCAGATGAATTGGCCATTGGAATAGAAGATGATCTAGGATTAACAGACCTAATTAAACCATATTGCTACATAAATCATGGGATTGCGTATATACATGAACTAAAACTGGATCAGATACTTTACAAACATTGGAGCGAATACGGATATGCTAACCAAGAAAGTATAAAGTCAGAATGGGAACGGAGCAGATACAATACAGAGATATACTACTGTGATTTTCCAGATCAACCTACCAATAAGAACCGCATCAATCTCTGCCGATATGTTATTGAACAGTTCGGGAAATTTAAACAGAACCCCAAGCAATACGCTTATGGCGAGGCTTACAGCACTATGGAGCTATTAAAAAAGAATTATAATACGCTACTTCAATGTCTTTTGCTTTACGGTATAGAATGGATTGAATCAATAAACTACAATGAACAAACTATGAAACAACAACTAGTAAACAAAAGCAATGCAAACGCAAAAGACAGGCTAATTATAAGGTTGGCAAATGAATTCGAAATAAACGTTAAATATTCACGAAAGTATATTAAGAATAGGATTCAGGAGCTCTACGAAGAATTAAACTACCTAGATAAAAGAGGAAAGGTCAAAAGGGCTACTGCAACTGATTTAGAGGATATGGAATTATTTAATTTAAAGGAATGTAAAATATATGATGATTCAGGTAAAAGAATTCAAGGGTATCTAATTGAAAGTAAAAGGTTTGTTTTAAAACAAGCATCATAGCAACCTAGCTAAGTGGAATATTTTCATTCATAATGACTCTTATTGTATATAAAGTGGGGAGAACTAAATAAAAAATGCCACGGCCAGCGTTGGACTGGATTAATGCTTCATGATCCTAAATCAAATTTTATTTTTATATTTTTTGAGACTCCACTCAATTTGATTGTCAAGAGCGTATTACAGGTATATCACTACAAACCCCCGTCTACTTGATAGGTAAGAATAAAAAAGTATTTACACTTCTACCTCTATAATTTCAGTTCTAAGAATCAAACAAAGTGGTAACCAAGATCGCACCCTTTGAAACCAAAAAATGAGAAATTACAATCTTGGTAAATGGAATCGCAAATTACTAATCCAACCCGACAGGTTTAGCACCTAGTCAGCTTTAGAAAGGTTTGAGAGGCCATTCTACCTTAACAATACTCATTTTTCGGAATCAAGAAAATCACAAAGCATCGCATTAAATCGCGATGCTTTTCCATTATATAACAATTTAACATGAATGCTTCCAACCGGAGGCATTTTCCATTTAATCAAAGTTTCACATTTAAAAATCTATTAAGATGCAAGCAAGAACAAAGACTGCAAAAGCAGCATTACCTCAGACACAATTTGTTGTTATAAATGAACAGCAAGTTTTAGTAAACACAGATGTACAAAAAGCATACAACCTAATTGTTGATGCAGCAACAGAACAATTACGAAAGTTCGATTTAGCGAAATACAGAACTTATGCAACCGTTGACCATGTAAAAAATGAATACAAAAGCAACATGATCAGTGAGCATTTAAACTACTTCTGGAATATTACGTTATCAAACAGTAAAGATGGCAGGTCATTTATTTTCATAGATCTTGGTCAGGAAGCATTGCAGCGTTTCGGTTCAGGACTTACCAATCAGTTTTTACGTAAAGCCTATGAGATTACTCAATCGCATGATAATACCGGAGGGATTGAATACGCATTACGAGTGAATTTCCAAGAAGCAGATCAGCTTCATAACTTTTACTACCGCAGGGTTGCTGAAGGAGATAACAACTACGTATCAATAGGAACCGTGGAGAAATTAGATACATAATATTAGGGGCAGCAATGCCCTTAAATTATTATTCCGATTACGGTTTCCCGTATAGAAATATCAATTCAGTAAAATAGCTTTATGCCGACAGTTTATTTATTAATGTTGGTATCTGGAAGAAAGTCTTTAGGAGAGCAGTTGAATATAATCGCGAGCTTATCTATGTGGTCTAAATTATACTTAGATGGAGAATTTGGGCTTTCTACCTGCCCGATAAAACCATTTGACACATCAAGTTTAAAAGCTAGTTCAGATTGGCTAAGATTAGCCTGCTCACGTAACGCTTTTGCCTTACTGATTACAAACAATTCAATCTTAGACTTTACCACTTCTTTAGCCACACACTAAAGAATAGATTAATTTGCAACCCTACACTTAGCAATAACTAAGTATTTGTTACTTTTATATTTTTAGTTAATCCACGTTAACAATAACTCTTATTTATGAATACAGAAAGAATTCAAATTCAAGAACGCATTAATAATGCATTTGAAAAGCAATATGATCTAACGCTAGAGATAGCCAAACACTTTGATGATCACGGGACAGAATTAACATACTTTTTAAGGCTCAAGGTACATGATCTTGAGAATAAAATAATCGACTTTAAATCTTTGTGTGATAAACACCAAGATACACACGCCACTTTAATATTTGAAAGTAAGATAATCACGGTATATTCTGCAATGGTAACTATTGGAGGATTTGTAAAGATGGTTATTGAATCCACAGGCTACAACTTTCCTAAATTAAGGCAATACATTTAATATGCAGGTTGTATTTATAATATTAACAGTGCTTTCATTAAGTTTTGTTAACCACTGCTACAAACAAAGGCATTATGATCAAGGATCATTTGTAATTTCAATTATAATAAGTGTGGTATTGTTTCTGATTGCAATGAGTTTCGTAAAGTAATATCTTCCATATCATGAACGACAAAGAAAAACTATTAAGCTTCCTTTATAAAGCAAAAGAGGACTATGAAGCGAGCATAACGATATCCAAACAAATATTCAATAAGAAGAAACGATATAAAGTGTTAAATACGGATCTTGGGTTAACTAATTACTTCCAACGAACCTTTGATTTTAAAAATGCCGTATTTGTTCATCTAAAATCATTCAAACCTATTATTGAAGATGAAAAGCTGATAAATGAACAGTATTGGTATCCAATAGGGTGCAAGGAGGGCTTTATCTTGCGGTTAAATATTATCAAGCAAGCACTAAGATTGTACAATGATATAAATGAAGATATTATTCCATTCATATTGATAGACGAAGAAATATCTCTAATTGAATGGGTTGCCGGATTTGACTATCAAATACTAAAAGATGAGAAAGAAAACGCGATCTACACCTATATTAATCAGAATTATGATGAATACATGGAGGGTACATTGGATAGAGGCTAGTTTGAATTATTGACATTGAATATGGACCATAGCAATATGGCTCATTTTTGTTATCATTGGCATATAATTACCGTCATTATGAGTGAGAAATCTACAAGAATTACCTTTTTAGAAAAGCAATACAACCTATACTATAACCAGGTACGAAGTTCTTCATCCAGACTATATGAACGCTATTATGGTTTTTCAGATTGGGAAAGGGGTGATGAAGATGAGTTCGCGGAATACTGGTCTAGGATTTATTTGAGAAGAATGTATAATATTCTTTGTGCTTATTTCGAGATAATAGAATTACCAGTTTATTTAACAGATTTTAAAACAAAGTTTGAGTCGACAGTAAACGATGATAAAGAAGTTATTGAGTTTACATCTGTGATTTTAAAATATGGGGATCGAGACGAGGATTTGAAATTATTGATCGAGTGGAAGGAATATTTAGCTCCTTTTGATTTCTTCTGGATAAACGATGAAAGCAAAGATAACAAGCTAACTACCTTCCTCCGATGTACGAACCAAATTTTGAAAGAGACAAAAACCAAAGTTAAAAATGAAGAGGACATTAATAAGGTAATTAGAAATGTTGCTAATTGGTATTTTACCGGTGTAACAGCATACTCGCGCGGTTACTTTGTTCATGAATTTAAACACTACAAACCTGACGTTATTATTAAGGAATTCGGCACTTCAATAGAGTATAAATTGATAAGGAAAGACGACGAAATTGGACTTAAATTGGACGAATTGAATATTGACATATTAAGATATACGGGAAATAGTGAAAATAGACTGTGCATAGCAGTGTTCTGTTTATCAACTATTGTTACTAAAACAGAAAAACAAATTCTAGAATCTTGGCAAGACATGAATGCTCCAGATCACTGGCACCTGATTGTAATTCCAGATGTGCTAATTAACATTGCGAAATAAATACCATCCTAAATCCATTCCATACCCTCACTCGGTGGCTTACCAAGGGATATGGAATGGTTTAGTCTTAATATTTGTGGTTAAGCAACATTCAGCTTTCTTTTAAGTTTCTGCGTTTACTTTTAGTCTGTGGTGTATCGGCTAAGGCAGTGCAAACTTCATTAGGAAGAAAGGAATTCCGCACTGTCTAAGCTCACGAAAAACAACACGCCATCGCTGCACTCTGTCATGGTTTTCCTTTTGAGCAAGCGGAGTGCTTCATGAAAGCTCTCTTATATTTATCTAGGTTTTGCTTCATTCATAAATTCATTCCGCTGCATCCTGGATAAATCTAATCGCTTTCTCAGTTCAGCGTACCTGCGTGATCGCTCTGGCATCAGCTTGTCATCATTGTTGATGATTTACAACACATGAATTTAACGTTCAACAATGTCGCCAAGCTTCGTGTTTTATTTCATAAAACATAACGTTGCATCGTCCTGCGGACTTTACTGCAACGACCGTCGCTCAATACGCATGGCGGTACGCATTATTGCTTTGTTTCAATATATTTGTTTACCCTAAAATAACTCTTATGATAAAAAGTATAAAACTCAAAACAGGTTCAACAAAAGGCGAGCCTGCTTTGGAATTTGAATTAACTCCTGTAACTGTGTTTGTTGGTCCTAATAATTCCGGTAAAAGCAAAGTATTGATGGAGATTGAAAAACTCGAAGCTTCGCCAGCTAATTTGATATTGGACTCATACTCATTAATGAGTATGAAAGAAGAAGATATAGTAAATGATATTGAAAAACTTAAAGTTGTAACAACAACTATCTCATCTCCTTATGTTAGACTAGGAAGAGTCTTAATGCAGCAAAGGTCAAATAACATTGATTTAAATGAAGCAATACTGATCAAAGAAGCTCAAAATCCTTCAATTGGAAATGCTACCTATTTACATTATTTAAGATTGTACAGCATGAGACTTGATGGAAATAACAGGTTAAACCTTATTAATCCTCAGCCTATGGGTGATCTTCTTGAAACCCCAATTAATAACCTTTCATACTTGTTTACAAATGACTCTTTAAGAAAAGACGTAAGGAGAATAATCTTTGATGCTTTCGGCAAATACTACGTTATCGATCCAACCTCAAATGGTCAACTTAGAATAAGGCTATCTGATGTTTCACCAATAAATGATCGTGCCGAAAAAGGATTAGATCTAGAAGCGATTAACTTCCATAAACAAGCATCTTTAATTAGCGAAGCAAGTGATGGGGTCCGGGCTTTTACAGGAATTATTACGACAATACTTGCAGGAGAGCCAAAGCTTATCTTAATTGATGAGCCAGAAGCATTCCTCCACCCAGCATTGGCTAATCAACTGGGTAAGGAAGTCAGCACTTCATTAAGGGGTACAGATAAGAGGTTAATAGTTTCTACTCACAGCTCATCTTTTCTTATGGGATGCATACAATCTGGATCACCACTAAATATAGTACGATTAACATATAACAAGGGAATTGCTACGTCTCGCCTATTGCCAAAAGACAAAATTCTTCATTTGATGCGACATCCGTTGCTAAGATCTACAGGGGTCTTAAGCGGATTATTCTATGAATCGGTTGTCGTAACTGAATCAGATTCAGATCGAGCATTTTATCAAGAGATCAATGAAAGGTTACTAGCAGAAAACGACCCAAGAGGTATTAGCAATTGCTTATTTATTAATGCTCAGAATAAACAGACAATTTGGGATATTGTTAAGCCACTAAGAGAGCTTGGCATCCCAACAGCTGGAATAATCGATTTGGATGTATTAAAAGAAGGAGGAACTGTATTTAACAAATTACTAAACGGAGCCTATGTGCCAGATCCAAAGCATACCTCAATCACTGTGGAAAGAAAAGTTCTACTTGACAATTTAAATACTTTAGGTGACTGGAAAAGAAATGGAGGAATCGCATTAATGGATAAGGCAAATAAGGAAGCAGCAGATTCTTACTTCGATGGCTTAGATAAGTATGGAGCATTTGTCGTACGTGATGGAGAACTAGAATCTTGGTTAAAACATCTTGGTGCTACTGGTCACGGTTCCAATTGGCTTATTAATGTATTTGAAAAAATGGGAGAGGATCCGAGTTCGAGCAATTATCTTAAACCGCATTCTGATGATGTCTGGGCATTTATAGGCCATGTCAAAGATTGGATTGTCAACAATGATCGAAAAGGCATTCCGTCATAATCTTTACATTCTATCAAAGAAGCTTATCATAAATTTGCAATCTGGAAATCAAACATTCGCAAACTCTAGAAGAGTTTCTTGAATCAGAAAGAAAATAACTGGTGGCGATTCTAAAAGATTAGAGCGATTAGATTAAAGATCCTAAAGAGGTAATTAATGCTGCTTATGAACAGATGCAATCCTTGAAAGATAGGATGGAGGTCTTTGTAAAAGGGTGGTTGAATACTTTAGGCTATAATACTTGCTATCAGACTATAGTTTACCATTTAAGAAAATCTTATATATTAGCGTTAGATTTATAACTAATGCAAGGGATAAATTAATAAATTAATGGCTACTCGATCTCAAAATAAACCTAAAGATGCACCAAGAAGTGCAATTATTAAAGGAATTGATAATCCTCTCGGTTTCTTTGTTCTGGCTTTACTAATTGTTGAAACATTTCTTACTCTGGTGTTGACCTACGGAGATGTTAAAATTGAGGATAAGCCTACTTACATTAATATTGGTTGTGGACTATTTGTTCTCGTGACTATTGTTGTAACATTGTTGGTCTGGTTTAAGCCTGAAAACTTAACATTTGACAGAAATGCACACTTGAATAGAGGGAAAGAACCTTTTGGCTCTGACCAGGCGCTAATCAAACCATCTAACCGATTTGGAAACCCAACTTCTCAAGAATAAATGAAAGCTTATATTGTAACATACGAAATATCAGAGATTTCATTAAATGACTACAAGTCCTTATATGATGAAATTAAGGCTTCGAAACATTGGTGGCATCATATTGCTAACAGTTGGATAATAAAGACTGATGAATCTGCACTTGAAATAAATGATCGCTTGAAACCCCATCTTGATGATGATATTAACCTGATTGTTTTTGAATTAGGCAAAGAGCGTGCAGGGTGGCTTCCAAAAAAATCATGGGAGTGGATAACTCGCAATATCCCTAAAAGATGAATTAATATTTGAGCTAAGCAATCAATGAAAACAATATTTAGTTAAACCGTTCGATAAACGAAATATAGATTCTGATTGATAAACATCATCAATAAAAAGGAATGATTGATATCATTCTTGGATTTCAATCCAAACCTATATCATAGGCCTGACTATAAAAGTTGCAGTTTATTTAAATAAATTCTTATCAATGATTCTAAATTAAACTTGGGTCGATCCTCTAGCTACTAAGAATTTGGACAACATAAACGCTAAACAAGATAACGATTCACCATTCTAACAATCAATATGTTAATAAAAGAAGAAATAAGATACCCTGAAGCCCAATCCAAGCTGTTTAAAGAATCAGGAGAGGCAGAAAATTTGGCTTATGCGAAAGAGATGATGCAGGAATTTGGAAGCTATGGAGACGGCTACCAGACTGGAGCCTTAAAATTGATTGATTCGGCATTAGCTTCCAATAGTATTAAGGAACGAGATGAGATGCTATATCCAATTGTTTTCTTGATAAGACACTATATTGAATTGAGATTAAAAGAATTAATACAGGCGCTAAATTATTGTTTGAAACAAGAAAACAACTTTCCAACTGGGCATAATCTAGATTATCTTTGGAGGGAGTTTAAGATGCGCTATGAAAGCTTGGGGGAAGATGTTGCATCAGAACATTTTATAAACATGGATCGCCTGATGAAGGAATTACATGATTTCGACCCGTTGTCGATGGCATTCAGATATCCCGTTGATAAGGAGGGTTTGAAAACTCAAAAAGTTGTTTCTCTAAATCTTGTTAATTTAAGGGATACATTCATAAGAATGTCATTCATGTTCGACGGAATGTCTATGCAACTAGCACACTACGTTGATAATAAAAATGAACTGATATCTAATAGTTATAATGATTATTATGGAGACTATAGATAAGTTTTCATTGAATTAAAAGTTTTACAATGTACAATTCCTTCAATCAAAATTTAAGTATAAATAAACACGATTATCCATTACTCGTGTTACAAAGCCTACAGCCAGTAATGAGCGCGTTTCGCAAACAAATCCGCGACAATGGAAACCTTTTTAATGTTTTGCCTAGTATCACCAGCCTTTTTATGTTTAAAAGCAGTAAGAATGATGCTCATTATTTTAGGGTAATTGACTATAAAATTGAGGAAGATAAAGATGAGGTTGTATATCTATTTGCAATGAGCCCAATCAACGAAAGAGGTGAGCATGTGGAGGACGAGTTTACTGATGCAAAAGGTTTAGTTACTGGATTTGAAAGATGGAATGATGTTTTGAAAGCATATGAGTCGATAAATCTTGATGAAGTGGATGAACTTACTCAGCAATACGAACAAGAATTCTATCATGAGTTTGAATTTGTTGATGACCCAAACGATCCCATTGGATTTAATCCCGAACAATTGGACTTTCTCTATAGCTTTTTGACAACACTGGAAAACGATTTAAAAAGCACTGACTTCAAGGACGAAACGATATCAATAGTCGCTGATACACTAGAATTGCGAGACAACATACAGGGCATGACCAAAAAGCAGTTCGCTAAACAATTCTCAATACTATTAGCAAAAATGAAGAAAGTGGGTATGAAGTTGTTATATGACACATTTGATGTTGCAAAGAAAGAATTAATAAAGAAAGTATTATACGGAGGAATAGAAGGAATTGGAGATATAACGCAACAATTACTGTAACCCGATTAAAATAGGTGTTCAGTATAATTTATTCACATCGCAACGTAGTGTGAACATTATTCCAATAAAGCACGCTCAACACACAACATATTTTAAACCATTGTAACTAAAAAGGGAGACGCAGATAAATGTATCTGCCACAAACTAACTATTGTCTTTCCACGTTCAAATCATTAAACTCTGGAAAGCTAATTGATTGCAATTCAGTTAATTTTGATACTTTCTCCTTAAGTTCAGTAATATCATCACGCTTGGTTTCAAACAATTCATCCATATTCAGATTAACTGCAGTCCCTGCCATACAAACCATTAACATACCTTTTACACCACCAACCTCAGAATAATCAATATCAGCTGCAATAACTGCATTGCCCCCAAGAGACAGGCATTTAAATCTAAGTTTCTGTTTACAAATATCCTCTCCAGATGAAAGTTTGTTGATCATCGCGTGGGATTGACCGCCAGTGAAATCAGCCCATGATGATGACATTTCAGAGAAGAAACCGGTACCTGATACAGATTGAGCACTGACAATGTCTATAACTTCATATTCCCAATTGAATGGCGAATGCGCAGTCACGATCGGGATTAGATCAAGTTTAGCAAGTATATCTTTATTCAGAGTATCTCGGCTAGCGTTTATTTGCTGTTTATAATTATCAATTAATGTTGGTCCACATTCTGTTGCGTTACAATAAGCTTCGCTATTAGGAAAGTTAAAGGTATTGATAAATGCATTGGTTTTATCAGATAGAATATATCTGCTTGTCATGAAACCATCAAGCTTCTTTTGACAATTAGGACAGTGTTTGGTCGACATGTGGCGTAATTTAGTTGCCCAATATACTACTTTGTTTCAATGTTTAAAACTTAACTTGTATCAAGCGTAACACGTTGATATATTTGCTAATATTATTAGTATTTATTGTGTAATAATCGTTAATTATGATAAGAGAATTAGATATACCGAGAAATGATGTATTAGATACTTTGGATAACCCTGGTAAGGTTTCCGGATTCATATCTCCTGCGGAGGATTATAAACAACGGAGATTACATATAGCTCAAAGAATTGTTAGTGATCCAACTAATACTTTTTACTTTGAAGCAGATGATGACCAAATGAGATACTTCGGTATTATGAAAGGAAGTATAATTATAGTTGATAAATCAATTACGGTTTCGTCTGGGATGTTAATTGTTTGCTGCGTTGATGAAGAATGGTTAATAAGAAAGTTAGTGATCAAAGGTCATAACACCTTATTATGTATTAATGATACTATGGATGCGTGTTTAAATGTTACAGGAAAGCAGATTGCCATCTTCGGTGCAGTAACTTGGGCTTGTTTACCATATACCAATCAAAACAATGTTCGCACTGGCAGATTGTAATAATTTCTATGCAAGCTGTCATAGACTATTTGAACCTAAGCACAACGGCTTTCCGGTTATTGTATTAAGTAATAACGACGGTTGTGTAATTGCAAGGAGTAACGAAGCTAAAGCTTGTGGAATTGCTATGGGGGCTCCATACTTTAAAATAAAAGATCAAATTAAGAAACATAGTATCGCAGTATTTAGCAGCCATTATACTCTTTATGGAGATATCAGCGCAAGAGTAATGACCAACCTAGCGAGATTTACCCCTAACGTTGAGGTTTATAGTATTGACGAGTGCTTTTTAGATATGAGCGGTTTTGATAACCTTCAAGAATACGCTACACAGATCAGAAAGACTGTAATTAAAAATACTGGTATTCCAATTAGCGTGGGCATTGCGCCAACTAAAGTGCTTGCAAAGGTTGCAAACAAAACATCTAAGAAACATAATGGTGTAATGGTTCTGGAATCAGAGGATCAAATTAACGATGCGCTATTTAATTATCCTGTTGAAGATCTTTGGGGTGTTGGCCGTCAATTTGCACATAAGCTCATTAAAGATGGAATTGAGACAGCGGCACAGTTTCGATCTCTTCCAGTTGATTGGGTTCAGGCGAATATGACAATTGTCGGTGTTAGAATGTGGCGAGAGCTTTGGGGCGAAAGCTGCATTCCCTTAAAAACTGTACTCGATCCAAAGAAAGGAATGTGCACTAGTCGAGCATTTGGTAAGCTCACTACAGATTATAATGAATTAAAAGAAGCTACCTCAAGTTATGCAGCAAGATTAGGCGTTAAACTAAGAAGAGAGAAGCTTTGCACCAGTATCCTATCTGTTAGGTTGCTGACAAACAAATTTGGTTCAGAAGCTTCACAGGCATACCCATCAATTACAATTCCTTTAGAACACCCAATAAACAATACAGTTGATCTAGTGAAGACCGCGCTATTTGGATTAAAGAAGATTTATTTACGTGGTTATATGTTTCAAAAGGTTGAAGTTACAGCAACTGGATTAATACCTGAAACAGAAGTGCAGTTGAACATCTTTAGTGAATTTAAAGGTGTTAAACACGACAAAGTATCAAAAGTATTGGATCAACTAAATCTTCATTATGGAGCAGGAACGTTACGAATGGCTGGCGAGGGTAAGAATCAAAAGTGGTCAATGAAACGTGAGTTCCTCAAACCCTTTTACACCACTAACTGGAATGACATTATAAAGGTTAAATAACATGAAAGAACTATTAAGCTTACTAAAGCGATATTTATTGGAAGATGCGGCAACTCTAAACCAAATAACAGATAAGCCTAAGACTAAAAGAAAGAAGTAAAACAGGACTGCTTATCAAGCTGTTATATCATATTAATAATTAATATATGTGCGCTAGATATACATTAACAGCAGAGGAAAAGGAAATATTAAAAACGCATGCGCACCAAATTCAGGGCGAATGGACACCTAACTATAACCTCGCCATCACACAAAAAGGATTGGTAATAACCGCTGACGAGCCAGACATTATTCAACAAATGGCTTTTGGCATTGTGCCATACTTTGCTGACAGCTTAAAGTTGACTCGAGATACCTGGAACATTAAAAGTGAAACAGCAATGGAAAGCAAATTATGGAGACCACTCCTTGTTAACCACAAGACCTGTTTGGTAATGGCCGATAGTTTCTATGAATGGAAAGAATTAGGTAAGGGAGATAAACAACCATACCGGTTTACATTAAAAGAAAGAAAGCTTTTTTGCTTTGCAGGATTATGGTCACAATGGGTTGATCCTGAAACAAAGGAGAAGTTTCGTACTTATGGTATATTAACAACAGAAGCAAATCCATTGGTGGCTGAAATTCATACTAAGGAACGTATGCCAGTTATATTAACTAAAGCTGAAGAAGAGATATGGTTAAGCAAGTCACTTCCGCTGAATACGAAAATGATGGTACTAGATACGTTCCCCCAAGAACTAATGAAACGAATTAAGGTAAGTAAGCGTGTTAATGCGGTTTCTACTTTGAAGAAACCTAATAATGATTCGGAACTGCTGTTACCATTAAATAGTGATGATGATTTTTAGACAGTTAAGTTAATAAATAGCATATTGTTTGAAACATATCGTTGCATCGTCCTGCGGACTATAGTGCAACGACCTTCGATCAATATGCATTTTGGTAGGCAGTTTGGTTTAAAATCATTACATTTGAGTATCTACTCAACACTCTCATAATGAAGATAGAATCAGTAAGAATAGAGAACTTCCGTTCTTTCAAAGATCAAACAATAAACTTAGACGACTATACTTGTTTCGTTGGCCCAAATGGAGCGGGTAAATCAACTGTATTTAATGCTCTAAACATATTTTTTAGGCAATCTAAAGATAGCAAGACCGATTTGAGTAAACTGATTGATAGCGATTTCCATCATAAAAATACTGATGTGGAGATTAAAATCACTGTTACATTTGCTAATCTTTCAGACGCTGCAAAATCAGAGGTGAATAATTATGTTCGTCACGATAAACTAATCGTAACTGCAGTTGCTACATATGATCCTCAAACACAAAGAGCCGAAATAAAACAATATGGCAATAGGCTTGCTATGGCGGAATTCAAAGTTTTCTTCGAAGCAACAAAATCTGGAGCAAGTGTTGCAGATCTACAAGCCATATACTTGCAGCTTAAAGATGTTTATACGGATTTGCCGAAAATGGCTACTAAAGCCGCGATGACGCAAGCATTAAATGATTATGAAAATGCTCACCCCGATTCATGTGTGCTTATACCTAGTGAGGATCAGTTTTATGGAGTGACTAAAGGGAGTAATAGACTTGCTCCGTATATTCAGTGGGTTTTTGTATCTGCATCAAAGGATGCCTCTGATGAGGGAGAAGAATCTAAAACAAGTGCACTGGGGCAATTACTAGCTAGAACTGTGAGATCTAAAGTTAATTTTAATGATCGGTTAATAGCAATGCGTAATGCAGCTAAAGCAGAGTATCAACAAATGCTAGAGAATGAACAAGCAGTATTAAATGATATATCTTCATCTTTACAAAATAGATTAGCTTCTTGGTCCCATCCAAACATTACTGCTAGGGTGCTATGGAAAGAAGATCAAGACAAGTCAATTAAAATTGAAGAACCTCTAGCATTCATCAAGATTGGGGAACGAGGTTTCGAAGCAGAACTTGCACGGTTTGGTCATGGACTTCAAAGATCATATATGCTTGCTTTACTTCAAGAATTAGCATTAATTGATGATGCCACTGCACCAACATTAATTATGGGAATAGAAGAGCCTGAACTTTATCAGCATCCTCCTCAAGCAAGATACCTTGCAGAAACATTATTAGAATTATCAGGCAAAGACTCCCAACTGTTGATCTGCACACACAATCCGTTATTTATACCAGGTGAGAACTTTGATAAGATTAGAATAGTAAGAGAAAGTGGAAATCCAAGTTTTACCGCGATATCATCTCTTGGATATGTGCAGCTCGCAGAAGAATTGAAGAAAGTTGGTGAAAGTCTTAATAAAGAGATGGGCATGGTTGCGAAGCTTTATCCATCATTAAATCCCGTAATGAATGAAATGTTCTTTTGTAAAGTGTTAATACTGGTTGAGGGATATGAGGACATTGCATACCTTACAACTTATCTTATTCTTACAGGACAACTTAATGAGTTTCGTAAATACGGATGCCATATAGTACCTGTTGAGGGGAAGAGCAATTTAATTAAACCTTTAACGATGGCTAAACTTCTAAACATACCTGCATTCGTAATATTCGATGCTGATACAGATAAAGAACAAATTCCTGAAGAACAGCGCAGAATTAGTGAAGTTAACATACATAAGAAAGAAAATAAAAGAATATTAAATATACAAGAGGTATACGCCGATAATGAGTGGCCGAAAGACCACTTATTTTTAGAAAACTCGGTATGTTGGAACACAAACATAACCAATGCCATAAAAGAAGAGATTGGTGATGGATGGCAGGATCAATGGAATCAGGCTTGCGCATTTTACGGTAACGCAAAGGGTCTCAACAAGAACCCATTGGCTGTTGCACGATGTTTAGAAACATCGTGGGACAAAGGGCTCAGATCACAGTCTCTTGAAAAACTAGTTTCAACTGTGATAGACTTTGCTAAAAGAAGTGTTCATTAATTATACAAGTAAAATCCGTTGTAACTATGAACAAAGAAAACCTAGCACTAGTATTCAATATTATTAATGCTTTAGGATCAGTCGGAACGTTAGGTGGTTTTCTCTTTCTCTTCTTTAAAGATAAGAGTAAAGAAAAGCAAATTGAACATTTGTCTGAGCTGGTCATTCTATTTGCTAAACAATATGAATTGTCGGTAAGAAAAGTTAACCTTTTAGTTGCGCCAGATCTTTGGCTTAACGGAGCTACTACAATTGGGGAGTCGGGAGAATTAAAGATTGATTTAAACAATAAAGGGGAGGTTGCGTATCTTGACAGCATAAAATTGATCAACGGAGATATTATGGTTCATAATGAGCACGTTCCATATGAGCTAGAAAAGAATAAAGGAAGGTTAATCTTTGGGCGAGCTATAACTCAGAAAAGTATTAATGAGAGTTTATATACAATAGAAATAATCTATCACGATAAACTTAATAATTCCTTTTCAATACATTTATCTGGTCTCGGCAGCAAAGTGAAAATAATAGATTACAAAGAACTATAAAGGTGGTAATGCATGATTACCACCATCACTTTAAAATAAAACTCTTAACTAAAATTCTGAAATAAGCTATCTGGTAAGTTGGCAACTGCTTCGAATACATCAGTTTCAAGTGTTGGTGGCTCATTTAATGTAATTCTAACTAACGGACTCAAAACTCTATGTAAATGCACAAGTGGTTGGTTATTTCTAATTTGGATCAACTCGACACTACTTCGTGCAGCAGTATCATATATTCTGGTTTTAGCACCAACAACATCAAAGAGGACAATTCCTCCGCGTCCGACTCTTCCTATTTTATCTTCTACAACCTCTTGATTTCCAGCAGCAATTAAACCAACCTCCATTCTCACCCTCCCTCTCTTAGTCTCTATCTCAGCGTCAGTTTCCCTATCAACTTCATTATCTCTATCCATATTCATCCAAAAATTGACATCTTCAGTAAGGCCTAATATTGTCAGAGCAGCTTTAACTATTACTTTTTCTAAATGTTTCCCAACCTTCGACTTATCAGAGCCCCTAATATTGAGTGTTGCAGATCCGGCAATCATCAGCAACCACGCATCATCTACATCCTCGATTCTATTAATTTGGTTAAAGAGTTCGCTAACATGGGTAAGTAAATCATCCATTACAGTGGGTAAATCAGCTTTAGTTACACTTAGGTTTACAGCAGTCTTCTGCGTCAAACCAACTAACCAGTGGAGCAAATTTTTACGTTGGAGGTCCAGACCTCTAGAATTCATAAGTTCATTCATGAGTCCTGTTTTCCAATTCGAGGAATACTCAAGCTTTGCTTTTTTGACAATATCTAAAAGCCACAGATATGTTAGAAATAACTTATCCTTTGTATTAGTTTCCGTTATAAGTCTATAGTTCCTACCCATCAAAACATGGGAAGTTAACGTACGCAATGCGTCTCCTCCGAAAGCATTGGAGAGAGTCACATTTTCCGCTAACCATCTAGAATGTTCTTCAGTTCCGTAATCTATCATACTTTATTACTATTAAATTCTTCATGTATATCATAATCAACTCTTACATCACTAGGTATTAGCTTCTGTAACGATTTCTTCATGAACTCAAAATATGTTTGTTCCTTATCTATCAGGAGAAATCTTCGATTCATCTCATATGCTACTCTAGCAACTGTTCCAGAGCCACCAAATGGGTCTAGGACCAAATCATCAATAAAAGAGTAATATCTAATTACTTTTCGAACTAGTTCTTCAGGGAACGTTGCCGGATGAATCTTGCTATTACTAGGGTGGATGTGCCATAGATTTGTTATATCATAATCTGATAATATTTTGGACTGTTCAACTAAGCTACTATCATAATGGTGTCTTATATTCCAGTCTATTAGTTTGTCAGTTCTCTTTCTATAAACTAATATATATTCAGTAACTGGAACAGGCTTATATTGAAGAGGTTGTCTATCGGCCCTAAAACGCCTACCCCTACCTAAATTCCAACCTGCGCCTTCGGGTTTAACCCAATGTATATCATCAATGAAATCAAATCCAGCGTTATCTAGTATACGATGAAGATCAAATTGAATGGGTATTCTTTTACTAGCTGTACTTCTAGATGTTCGCTTGACAAGAACAGATGAAATATTAATAATCAGAAATCGACCTTCAGAAAGCACATTATGACATCTCACTATAACCTTTCTTAGAAAATCCAAATACTCTTGATAATCAACATACTCGGAGTATTCTGGTTTAGCGTTATAATAAGGCGGAGATGTAAACACTAACTGTGCAGTATCTGCAGGAAACTCATCGAGAACTTTAATTGCATCACCCCATACCACTTTATTAGGAACTGGAGCAGGATAGAAGAGATTCTTTGTGTTTTTGTATGTGCTATTGTTGTGATTGTGGTCCTTATACTTTTCAATGCGTTCCTTTATCAATTCTATACTTGTAAACTCAACTAAACTCTCTAGATTTCTATCGAATTTAAGCTCTCCAATACTAACAAGTTTCGAGTTCTTAGTATTTAATGATATCCTCCACGCATCAAATCGATCATCATATTCTGGAAGTCCTGTGGTGATTAGATCTTCATATTCTGCAATATTGGTTTTAACCCAGTCCATCGTTTTCTGACGAGCTTTGCTTGTTGTACCTTTTTCAAATTTCATGTGACGCCTAAATAACTGCAAAGATGCCAATTATCAATATCTTTTGTAAGAACTTTTACTAACATATGAACTTTATCATAAATTATAATTAAATAATCATTCAACGAAGCTAAGCCTGTAACCTCAACACGCTTAAAGGAACTACGGCATAAACGCTCTAAGCCAAAGCTCACAGCCAATTTATTCCGTTCCTCCTTTGCTTAGTTGATCTTAAAGCTTGCCAACGTACCATAATTAATTCAAATCATATGGTACAGAATCAAACTGACTTTAAAGTGGCTGAAGTTGAAGTAAGCTACAAATCAAACTACAACATTACTGAACGTCCGCAGATTAATAGTTCGCGAAACGCCTATCAGATTTTGATGCAACATTGGAGGTTAGGAAGTATAGAGCACTTAGAGGAATTTAAAGTGATTCTACTCAATACTAATAACCGAGTTTTAGGAATTGTTGATATATCTGTGGGTGGTGTATCAGGTACTATGGCTGATCCAAAAATCATCTTTGCTGTTGCATTAAAAACTAACAGCAGTAAAATAATACTTAGCCATAATCACCCAAGCGGAAATCTAACGCCCAGTGAGGCAGATAAAAGATTAACTCAGAAATTGAAAGAGGGTGGAAAGCTCTTAGATATTGAGGTCTGTGATCATATCATAGTTACCAATCATAATTATTTTAGTTTCGCTGACGAGTGCTTGATGTAAATATAATTGCCCTGGTTGAGAAGATCAACTAGGGCAATTAATTCAGATCATATCTGGATATTCAATTCTTTCTCGTTTACCGTCTTTGGTATAGGTATCTAAAATACTGGTGTTCGTATGACCAGTTAATTTTATTACCTGCTCTTTCGACCAATTATGTTTATCAATGAGATTATTTATACTGGTGTGTTTGAACGAATATATAGTGTAACCCTTTTCCAGTGCTAAACGTTGCTGGATGGTCTTAAATTTATCTTGAAAGTGAACAAATGGCGTTTTAATTGGAGCAAAGATTGACTTTACAGTTCTTCCCTTAGATTCTTTAGCTACATGACCTAAGAAGTAATCTAACGGACTATATTTACCATCCATCAAGCTAACTATTTCTTGCATGGTTTCCGGCTTAAGGTTGGTAAGTTGTGCTCTGTCCGTTTTGATTTTATCTCGGCTAAACCTTATTACACCTTGGTTGAAATCAAAATCTTTAAACTGTAAGCGCAGCAATTCATCAGGTCTTCTTAAAGTAAGGTACACTAGCTTTAACAATAAATAGAAGTGCGGATCTAAACGGTTTGCTTCATTTAAAACATCTTCAAGAAGTTGCGGGGGGTAAGCCTTGTTGGTTTGCGTATCTTCATTGTTGATGCTTTTAAGAGTTTTAATCGGGCTTTTAGTAAGAATTTCTAAATGATCAACACAATATGTAAAGAAACCCTTTAGATACCTTAAATAATGATCTCGTTGGGCTTTAGATGATTTACTTTGGATACTAGCTAATACCTTTTCAACAACAAAGCGATCAACTTCATTTAGTGCTGCATTTTCCATGCCCAATTCAATAAGAACATCTTTAATTCGATTGTTATATGACGTATAGATATACTTAGTACTTTCCCTTCTTATTTTATTTGGTGAATATTCTAAGTAATCAGCAAGTAAAGTTAGTATCGGTTTATCAGATTTATCAAGGGATTCGAACTCTTTAGTTTCAGGATTAAAGAATAAGGTATTTAATCTTTCAATCTCATGCTTTAACAATTCACCAGCATAAAGTATTCTATCTGATTTGTTGATGGCTTTGACAACTCCTTTATCTTTCTTCAGGAAGTCTGAACTATTTAGACCATAATCTTTCTTTCTTGTCTTAGTTTCGCCGTCAACTTTATAATAAAATCGAATGCTCCAACGAAGTTTATCCTTCAATAACTTCGGCTCACTACAGTGTGGATTTATTATGCTTCTTTGTTCCATAAATGCTATAAACAAAGATAATAATTTGGGACTAAATTTGGGACTTTATGGGACTAAATGCGAAGATTTATATTGATTTAAATGTGTTTAAAGCTACGCAGAGATGGTCAATTAAAACAAGTAATTTATGGGGTTTGTATTTTGCTCCGTTAAACGGATTGCAAAGTTAGTAAATTTTTTCTGAATAATTTCAAGCAATAAATTAGATGTAAATTGTTCAGTTTCAAAGTGTCCGATGTCGGCGATGATGATTTTTTCTTCCGCATCAAAAAACTCATGATACTTAAAATCTGCACTAATAAAAGCATCTGCTCCTGCGGCAATTGCATCTTTAAGCAAAAAACTACCTGAACCTCCACAAACAGCCACTTTTTTTATCCTTTTTGTAATCACACCAGTATGCCTTACCACTTTGGCCTGCATTCTATCTTTTACCAGGTGTAAAAAATCATAAGCATCCATATCGTATTCCAGCCAGCCCATCATCCCCGATCCTACCAGTTGATGTTTATTTTCCAGTTTATAAATATCGTAAGCTACTTCTTCATAAGGATGGTTTTCAAACAAGGCCACCAAAATTTTCCGTTCTGCCTGGGTAGGATAAACCATTTCAATCCGTATTTCAGATTCTCTATGGCGAACACCTTTTTCACCAACAAAAGGATCAGAATCTTCATTGCCTTTGAAAGTGCCAAAACCTTCAGCATTGAAACTGCACTCGCTATAGTTGCCGATATTGCCTGCGCCAGCATAAAATAAAGCCGAACGGAGTTGCTCTGCTTGCGCTTGAGGACAATAGGTAACCAGTTTTTTCAATAAGCCTGGTTTTGGAACCAATACTTTTGTACCCGTTAGACCTAACCGTTCGCAGATTTTGGCATTTACGCCAGTATGAACACTATCCAGATTAGTATGTATGGCGTACAAAGCAATATTGTTTTTTATGGCTTTCAGCACTACGCGTTCTACATAGTTTTTACCATTGAGTTTTTTTAGTCCTTTAAATACGATGGGGTGATGCGTGATAATGAGGTTACAGCCAGTAGAAATGGCTTCATCAACAACTGATTCTATACAATCTAAAGCAACCAATGCCGCCCTGATTTCCATTTTCGGATCGCCAACAATTAAACCGGAATTGTCATAGTCTTCCTGATAATTCAATGGCGCAATGCTTTCCAGATAATTCGTTAATTCTGATAATCTCATGGTATAAAGATATATATTTTGAGGTTTTTGTCTGACGAGAATTATCATAAAAACCACTTTTATTAGAAACCATCCGCAACCCCTCCTTGAAAATAAGGAAGGGAGTTGGATAGTGGGAAAAACTTTGAATGGAGGGATATTATAGTTTTACTGGGTTAAAAATACATACAGCAATTAAATAATCCTTTATACTGTCTAATCCCCTACTTTTTTAGTTGGGACAGGGGTGATAAACCGAACCAAAGCAGTACAAATTTTTTCCACCTAAACCCGATAGCAACGAAAAGCCCGCAAACCCGATTCTTTATCGGGTGCGGACTTGGAGTGCATAGCGGAACTAACCTAAAAAAAGTTTCTGTCCTTGCTTTTCAAATGATTGATATTTTACTAATTATTGAAATCCACCACCCATTCTTACCATTTGCAAACTTTCAAAAACTGCTTTTTGGTTGTATTCAAAAGCCAAACTTTTGTGGTTGATCACGTCAACTATGGTTCCGATCATACATAACCCGCCAGTGAAAAAGTATAAAATACCCATTCCAATCTGGCCAATTACAAATCGGTGTATTCCGGCGAAGCCCAGGAACCCGATTAAGGCTAGCAATAAAATTTCTGACGGTTGTTTTCTGCGGCTACCATAAATCATTAAGAAATTACGGAGTTGCTGCTCGTTTAACCCTGTTGTTGCTTGTTGTAAATAAGCATATTCTTCTGGCGTTATACCTGGTAACGACATTAAAGGTGATTGATATATATCCATGGTTTCTATGTATTAGTGGTTTGAATTTTAAATCTGTTTCTATTTTTTATTAATCTATAAACTCTAAAAAGTATAATCAAAAGCGCTGGAAAGCCAAACCAATGCTGGGAAAAGCTTTCGGTAAACTGGCCATGAAAAATATGGCTTATCGACCTTCCTAAACCGCATCCCGGACACCAACCTGTGTAGCCTAAATTAGCCACCGGACAAAGTGTAAAGTGATGCTCATGACCATTAGCTGTTGCCAATAACACTAAAGCTGTCAGCCAGAACACAAGTTCCACTGGAAAGTTTTTAATGTGTTTCATGCTTTCAATTTATATATTTTAGAGGATTTGAGCCGTGCTTTGTTACAGGGATAGCCGTTTATTCGACCAACCGTAAATATATCCCGACGAATTACGATCAACACCCGAAGAATAACGAACAAACTTAAAAAACCTTTAATAAAGTTTGCGGTTAAATATAAAAGATAAGCTTATTTTTGTGCCTTGAACATTCGTGATTTAATAACCCGTTACAAAAACGACGAGAGGGTAACTGAATTTACCAAAGCGTTAAACTCCACTAAAAACCCAAAGATACAATTGAAGGGATTGGTGGGTTCTGCCGATGCTATTGTAGCACTTTCCTCTTATTTTCTACTCCATAAACCTTTACTTTTTGTACTTCCAGATAGGGAAGAAGCAGCCTATTTTCAATCAGATTTGGAAAGCGTTTTAGATAAACAGGTCCTGCTTTTTCCATCTTCCTACCGCAAATCATTTGATTTTACGCAGGTTGATACCGCAAATGTACTGGCCAGGGCAGAAGTTTTAAATGAGCTTAACCACGATTCGGAATATGGTAATATTGTGGTTTCCTACCCCGAAGCGATTGCAGAAAAGGTAATTGATCGCTCCGCGTTGGAAAAAAACACCTTAGAAATTAGCCTCGGCGCTAAACTGGGTATCGATTTTATCAATGAATTTTTAATTGATTATGATTTCGATAGACGGGATTTCGTTTACGAGCCTGGGCAGTTTTCTATTCGTGGCGGTATTGTAGATATATTTTCTTTCTCTTCTGATTTGCCTTACCGCATTGAGTTTTTTGGTGATGAAGTAGAAAGCATCAGAAGTTTTGAAATTGAAAGTCAGCTTTCGGTAGCCGATGTAAAAACGCTTACGATTGTACCCAACGTACAAGCCAAGTTCTTAACCGAAAGTAACATCAGCATTCTCGATTATATTGATCAGGATACGCAGCTTTGGTTTAAAGATGTAGAGTTTACCCTTGATATTGTTAAGGCAGGCTACAAAAAGGCTGTAGAATTGTGGAAAGCACTTTCTCTTGACGATAAGAATAAAAATCCGGATTGGATTGATCCGAAATTTGCTTTCAGCGACGAGAAATTACTAGGTGACCATTTACATGATTTTCCTTTAGTTGAATTTGGAAAGCAATTCTTTTATAAAACCGACGATCGTTTCGAATTTGAAACCAAACCGCAGCCATCGTTCAATAAAGATTTTAATCTCTTAATTCACAATCTAAAAGAAAATGAAAAAGAGGGAATTGTAAATTTTATTTTTACGGATTCGCCGAAACAAATTGAACGTTTATATGCCATTTTGGAAGATATAGATAAGACGGCCAAGTTTACGCCCATCAACAGCATGTTGCGGGAAGGTTTTGTTGATCCAAAAATTCAGACTGCTTTTTATACCGACCACCAGATATTTGATCGTTACTACAAATACAAGCTGAAGAAAGGTTATCAAAAAAGTCAGGCGATTACGCTGAAAGATCTTCGTGAATTAAAATCCGGAGATTATGTCACCCACATTGATCATGGTATTGGAAAATATGCCGGATTGGAAAAGGTAGAAGTAAACGGCAAAACGCAGGAAATGATCCGCCTGATTTATGCCGATAATGATTTGCTTTACGTAAACATCAACTCTCTAAATCGCATTGCGAAATACAGTGGTAAAGAAAGCGGCGTACCGAAAATGAATAAACTAGGTACCGACGCCTGGGATAAACTCAAAAAAACCACCAAAAAAAAAGTTAAAGACATTGCCCGTGATTTGATTAAGCTTTACGCTTTACGCAAAACACAAGCAGGAACGGCGTTTTCTCCTGATGGCTATTTGCAGACCGAACTCGAAGCATCTTTCATTTATGAAGATACTCCAGATCAGCTGAAAGCAACGCAGGATGTGAAAAGAGATATGGAAGCACCACACCCAATGGATCGTTTGGTTTGTGGTGATGTGGGTTTTGGTAAAACGGAAATCGCTGTTCGTGCCGCTTTTAAAGCCGTTGCTGAGGGAAAACAGGCGGCGATTCTGGTTCCAACTACCATTTTAGCTTTACAGCATTTCAAAACATTCTCTTCTCGTTTAAAAGATTTCCCGGTTACGGTAGATTATATCAATCGCTTTAAAACCAACAAGCAGATAAAAGATACTTTGGCTGAAGCAGCTGCCGGAAAAGTTGATATATTAATCGGTACTCACCGTTTGTTGAGTAAAGATGTAAAGTTCAAAGATCTGGGCATCATGATTATTGACGAAGAACAGAAGTTTGGCGTAACGGCAAAAGAAAGGCTCAAAGCTGTTCGTGTAAATGTAGATACGTTAACGCTTACCGCGACACCGATTCCAAGGACGTTGCATTTCTCTTTGATGGGTGCCCGGGATTTATCAATCATCAGTACGCCACCGCCAAATCGCCAACCAGTAAGTACTGAATTGCACGTTTTTAACGATAAACTGATCCAGGAAGCTGTTCAATTTGAATTGGATCGCGGCGGACAGGTTTTCTTCATCCACAACCGTGTGAATGATTTAATGCAATTGGGTGGATTGATTCAGAAATTGGTTCCTAAAGCCCGCATCGGGATTGCGCATGGCCAGTTAGATGGTGATCAGCTAGAGGATGTGATGCTTGATTTTATTAATGGCGAAAAGGATGTTTTGGTGGCTACCACCATTATTGAAGCTGGTTTGGATATTCCGAATGCGAATACAATCATCATCAATCACGCACATATGTTCGGCCTGAGCGATTTACACCAAATGCGTGGTCGAGTAGGGCGGAGCAATAAAAAAGCTTTCTGTTACTTATTGTCGCCACCACTTTCTACCTTAACCTCAGAAGCCAGAAAACGATTAAGTGCTATCGAAGAATTTTCTGATTTAGGAAGCGGTTTCAATGTGGCGATGCGGGATTTAGACATCCGCGGAAGCGGGAATTTATTGGGAGCAGAGCAAAGTGGTTTTATCGCTGAAATTGGCTTTGAAATGTACCACAAAATTCTAGATGAGGCTATTCAAGAATTGAAAGAAGCAGAATTTAAAGGTTTATTTGAAAATGAACCTGCAAGGGCTTTCGTAGGCTTTACACAGGTTGATACCGATTTGGAACTTTACATTCCAGATGCCTATATCACCAACATCACCGAACGTTATAATTTATATACTGAACTTTCTAAACTGGAAAATGAAACCGAACTGGCTGTTTTTGAGAAACATTTAGCCGATCGCTTTGGTCCGGTTCCGCCACAGGTTAAAACAATGTTAAGTGTGGTCAGATTGCAGTGGTTAGGCAAAAAGTTGGGTTTTGAAAAGATTAGCTTTAAGAAAAATAGTTTACGCGGTTATTTCCTGAGCGATAAACAATCTGCTTATTTCGATTCAAATACTTTTACCAAGATTTTAACTTTCGCTCAAAATCATCCCCGGATGTGCAATTTAAAGGAGGTTAAAAACACTTTGCGCATCGCTTTTGATAATGTGACTACTGTTGAAGAGGCAATTCAAACTTTAACGCTGATTGATTAGCTAAGTACAGATTTGTTTATTACGGTTTGTAAAGACACAGACCGAGGCGCATAATTATTAAATGCAGCACAGACTTTAGCCGTGGTCTGTGTCCTCACAGACCACCCATTGCTTGTCTCTTGTGCCTAAAACTTAGATACTTGCTCAAATAATATAATTAATGGACCCAACCTTACTACTCGATTTAGTGAAAATGCAAATGCCCTATGGAAAGTATAAGGGCTATTTGATTTGCAATATCCCTGAAAGCTATTTGCTTTGGTATAAAGATAAAGGCTTCCCGAAGGGTAAATTGGGCGATTTAATGGCTACCATGTTTGAGATCCGCGTTAATGGATTGGAATATTTGTTAACGCCATTGAAAAATCAGCATAGGTAAAAATGCTGAAATTGATTCAGGATTAATAAAAGGTAATTTTTAATATTCGATTTTTCAAAACAGTTCCCGCAGATTAAGATGATTTACGCAGAGAAAAATGTGCGCTCTTAACGTAATCTGTGGGAAACAGCTTAAATTTCACAACCATTTTCATCACAAATGGCATCATCATTTTTATTTAAAGAAGTTAAAGTTGATTTTGGCTGGTTTGCTTTCCACTCTGTAAAGCTTTGCGTTAACGCATCAGTAAAAGCTTGTACAGGTTGTGCTCCAGAAACGCCATACTTTCTATCCATTACAAAATAGGGAACACCTCGAATTCCTAGATTCTGACTTTCGTAAATGTCATAACGAACAGCCTCAGCAAACTGATCTCCGCTTAAAACTTCTTCAGCCTCTACTCGATTTAAACCAATTTCTACAGCAAGATCAATCAAAACATCATTGTCACCAATATTGCGGCTGTTTACGAAATGTGCTTCAAAGAGCTTTTCTTCTGCTAAATCTTGTAAATTATGTTCCTCAGCTAAATGAATTAAACGGTGTGCGTTAAAAGTATTTGCTGGTATGTTGGTGTCGAAATCGATTTTTAAACCAGCATTTGAGGCCATATCTACCACTTGTTGCGTCATTTGTTTGGCTTGTTCAATAGGCATGCCCTTGCTTCGGCTCAGGTAATCGTAAATGGTCTCATCATTGGTATTATGGTAATCGGGATTAAGCTGATAGCTTTTCCAATTTACCTCAATTTCCTCTTTAAAAGGCAGTTTTTCAATTGCTTGTTCAAAATGACGCTTACCGATATAGCAAAACGGACACATTACATCCGACCAGATTTCTACTTTCATGATGTAAAAATAAATCCTAAACAGCTAAGGATCGTTGTTCTAAAGTAAAAAGATCAAACTATATCAACAGTGAAGATTATATAAAATTTTATATGTCTGAGTTACCAAACAAATATTTCATAATGAAACAATTAATTTTAATGCTCTTGGTTTCGAGCTCCTGCTTTACCGCGAAGGCTCAATTTTAAGGTTGAAAGCAAGTTTTTGAAAGCCCAAACTTAACACAGAAAAAGGCTAAACAAAAACTAGCTGCCATTTTACCTTTTAGTACTAAAATTTCTTACAAGAAACAACAGAAAGGCTTTAGTGCCGAAGCAAATCGCGATCAGGAATGAAACAATGTCTAAATCTATCCAATCCAGCATGTACACATTCTTGTTACGAAAATCAACGAATTCTACGGTTGAATTTCAAGACCCGGATAAAACAAATATTCTCCTGGAAAAATCAGGTGTTGCAGATAAGCTGGATGAAACTACTAAAGATTAAATTGCTAAAGTTTTAGGTGTTGATGCCGTTTTAAGAGGAAAATTTGAAACAGAACAACCAAAAGTGAAGCAGTAGCAATAGCAGTGTTATTTCTTGGCTTAGGGGGTAAAACCGGAACTATTCTATCTTAAGAAGTACAGTGAAATCAATGAACTTAAACAGGATATAAAAATTTACATTGAATACTATAATAACGATCGAATAAAACTCAATCTAAAAGGGATGAGCCCGATAAAATATCGAGCTCATCCCATTAACAATTAATTTCTAATTTCGTCCAACTTTTGGGGTGCACTTCACCTTGAAGTTGGCGCTCTTTTTTGCCTTATTTATACAATTGGTTAAATATCATTTTAAAAGTTCCGTGAGTTTGCGCCCTAAAAGCAATCTCTGGCCCAAAAGCATATAATTTACCTTTGCCAAAATTTGCTTCGAAAGCAGTTACACCATCTTGCAAATAAGCTTGTCCCCAGGCCCAGCCACTGCGTAAAGGCGCAGCAGATTCAAACCACATTAAAGGTTTAATTTTTCCTGCAGTAATTGCATCGCCGGTTAATTTAAAAACAGGACTGTTATCAAAATAGATATCAGCTTGCTTTTCCATTCCCCAAACGGCGGGTTGTTTGGTATCGACAGCAACATTTAAAACACTACCTGGCACATAATATTTTTCTGCAGGTAACCTTTTTTCCTCTCCGTTTACAATTTCCATCATCGCATTGCGTACAGGAAGTTTTAAATGATAAGCTAAATTTGTACTGCTACCAATCGTTACAATATTTCCCCCATCTTCTAAAAATTTCTTCAGCTGTGGAATGGATTTATCTGTTGATATTCTACCCAATCGGTTTCTAAACCCTTCGGGAATATCTTCGGCTTTTGGTCCAAAGTTTCTTGAGCCAAAACCACCCGCCTGAACGGCAGGAATGGCGCCGCCAACAAAAATAATCACATCATATTTCGACTTCAAATTCCCGGCATCAATATCTTGAGGATAAATAACTGTGGCGTTATAATGATACTGCTCCATAATAAAACGCATCCAACCAGAAGCCATAGAACCACCATAAGTATCCCAAAGAGCAATTCTTGCGGCAGACACTTTAGATTTATCTTTAGGAACCGTACCCGTTTTTATTTTAACATTGGCTTTTTCTAGTATTGATTTGCCGGAAGAAGCAACATAAAAATCACCATTCTCATTCGAGCGGTAAACTTCTACTTTGTTCTTCAATAAATCGTTAACCGCTGTATAAGAATCGTTCTGTGCGGCACTTAAAACATAATTAGAACCTGCAATTTTATTCTCTGGAACCAATAAGTTTCCATAAGGATTTGTCTCAAACGGTCCGTTGAAATCATCCTGAATGCGGTCGAATTTCACGTCCATTAAATAAGCCAAAGTCCAGCCCGCAGCATCATAAGGAGGAATAGGTGCTCCGCCTTCGTATTTAAAGTCATTCGGGTGATCTTGTGGCTCGAACATATCCAGAACGTGTGGCCGGAATGCTTGATCCGTTTTAACCACATAACTTCCTGCCGGATATTTTTTGTTTGCTACCGTAAACGGGGCGGTAGCCTTATGCACCACTATTCCCGTTCTGATCAATGCATTTAAAAACTTGATGGCAGAATTGAAATCCGGTTGATCTGCCGATAAAATATAACCACGGGGATCTCGATTTACCGGTGCATTCATCACCGTATCAAAATACTTTACGTTCATTGCTCTTCTGGCGCCAAACTCACTATCACCCATATCAGCAGCGCCTGAGCCTCCTTTTTTCGCAGCCGCGTTAATGGCTTCAATTTTCTTTGGAGAGAAAGACCAGGTATCTTTTTTACCTCTATCAATAGCGTTTTTTCCCATTTGATAAATGTTAAACAACAACTCATCAGCATGGCGCTGTGCGTAGTTCAAAACCGCATAATTTAAGGATACAGAGTAATCGATCGAATTTTTGAAATACCATTTGCGTGGGGTAACCGGATTTGGTGAATCGCTATTTGGCAACAACCGCGAGGGTACCAGCGGAATTTCTGATGGAGTAGGGCTGCCCACAATTTCCGTAAGTAGACCGATCATGTTATGAAAATAGGTGGTTGTTCTTAATCCGCCATTATACCAGGTAGAAAATACCGAACCCCCTCTTTGGGTATATCCTGGCTTTGCCTCAACATTCAATCTTGTGTGCATCGCGGCACCAACAGCATCTAAACTGGTTAATAGTGTGGGGTCGAAAACATAGTTAAACGGATCGCGATAAGGCGGGCCTGCAACCACCGTTCCTGCCGGACCAGCCTGATGGTGGTTGTACATGATTTGAGGAATCCACTCTACAAAAAGCTGGCGACCCATATTTTGGGTTTCTTTCAGGTTCAACATAAAAAAGTCGCGGTTATTATCATGCCCGGCGTACTTTTCATATAAGGTAGGCCAACCCGAAAGCACTCGTTTTTTAGGGTCTTTTTCTCGCATATACCAATTAGCAACCAGCTCTTGCCCATCGGGATTGGCGTGGGTAAATAAAATAATCACATTATCCAAAATCTTCATTGTTTCCGGATCTGTTTTTGAAGCAAATTCATAGGCAGTCTGAATTAACTGGTGTGCGCCTACGGTTTCATTGGCGTGTAAGCCTCCATCAATCCAAACTACTGCTTTACCTTCTTGCGACAAAGCTTTTGCCTGCGCAGTCGAAAGCTCTGCATGAGCCAATTGTTGCGAAATTTCTTTGTATCTGGCTAATCTTTCAAGGTTGGCAGGCGATGAAACAATTAACATGTATTGCGATCTTCCTTCCTCAGTTTTTCCAATATCTACAAGTTTCACCCGCTTGGATGTTTCTGCAAGCTTTTTGAAATAAGCTTCAGTTTGCGTGTAATTGGCCAGTTGATAATCATCGCCGATAGTGAAGCCAAAATGAGATTTTGGTGTAGGAACATCTTGTGCCAAAGCACTACTACTCAATATCAAAAAGGCAAAACAGAACTTTTTAAAGTAAAATTTAGTCATAGTTAAGGTTGTTTGTTGGATGATCAAATATAATGTAGAAACTTATCGGTTTTTTGCATGCTCTAAATTTGTTACAAGCTAGGCTTTTCGAAGATGCTTAACTAAATTTGCCGATAAAATCATCATCATGACCTTAGAAGAAAGAATTCAGAATTCGACAACCAGTATTTTTAAAGCTGTTTTTCCAAATACAACTAACCATTACGATACTTTATTCGGCGGAACCGCCATGCACATGATGGATGAGGTGGCTTTTATTACGGCTACGCGTTTTAGCAGGCAAATTATGGTAACCGTTAGCACCGATAGAATTGATTTTAAAAAACCCATTCCAGCAGGAACTATTGTGGAACTGATTGGCAAAGTAAGCCATGTGGGCAATACCAGTTTAAAGGTTAATGTGGAAATTTACATCGAGCAAATGTATGCCGAAGGCAGAGCGCTTGCAGTTCATGGCGATTTTACTTTTGTTGCCATCGATGAAAATAAAAAGCCAATCCAAGTGATCAAGTAGTTGTTAGCGTTTATTTCGGGTCAATCATTTTAGCTATGATTTTATGTCACATCAACCTTCTGAAGAGGAATTAAGAAATATCGCCAGGCAATTGCGTCAGCCTGAAGGCGATCACGGTATAAGAACCGGAGAAATGATGAATGTGAGCAATATCGGGATGACTAATTCTGCTATTGAGGCTTTAAATCTATGCGACGAAGAAACCGTACTGGAAATTGGCCATGGAAATGGAGGGCACATCGCAAGTTTACTTAGCAAAGCGCTGGATTTAAAATATGTTGGCGCCGACATTTCGGAAACCATCGTTACTGAAGCGAAGAGAATCAATACTGGTTTTATTGGTCAGGTAGATTTTAAATTAACAGATGGCATTAGTTTGCACTTTTCAGACGCCCAATTCGACAAAATTTTTTCGGTAAACACTATTTATTTTTGGGGAAATCCTGGCGCTTACCTTTTGGAAATAAAGCGTGTATTAAAAGCTGGCGGAAGCCTGGTTTTAAGTTTCGCTGATAAAAGTTTCATGGAAAAACTCCCTTTTACTAAATATGGTTTTACCCTGTACGATTTAGATGCGATTATTGATTTATTGCAAGAAGCTGGATTTAACAATCCCGAATCGATTAGAAAAACAGAGCAAATAAAAAGTAGTGCGGGATTTATGGTAGAACGAGATTATTATGTGGTTTCGGCAAGTAGATAGAACACGCTACGACTAACCGAAGAGTAAGTTTTCGTTGAATAAGCAGGATTGTGGTATCGGATAGTTTATTATTGACGACACAACATTAAAAAACAGCACCATTTTGGCGAACTAGCCCCTGGTGAAGCGATACCCTGCAGCAAGGAGGGCACCGACGATGCGAAGCGTATTAGCGAACCCGGGAAGTAGTTAAGTGATGTGTACAACCCTTGCGCTACAAAAATAATTGAATTTATTTAGTCGAATTCGATTTTGCAGTCGGATAATTACCGAAAATACCTATGACAAAATTAGATACAGGTAAGCGTACACCACAGGAGCCGCCAGTAACAAACCATCAAAACGATCGAGTAGGCCACCATGGCCAGGCAATAAGCCGCCGCTGTCTTTTGTATCCAAACTACGTTTCAACATCGACTCTACCAAATCGCCCAATGTGCCAAAACAGGCAATAAGCACCGCCATTCCTGCCCAAACCCAGGCTTGGTTTTCCTTAAAAATAAACGATAATCCAAATGAAACTAAAACGCTGGTGAACATCCCTCCAAAAAAGCCTTCCCAACTTTTCTTTGGCGAGTGGCGCTCAAAAAGTTTACGCTTGCCATACTTTACGCCAAAAAGATAAGCGCCCGTATCATTAGCCCACAGCATCAATAAAAAAGCAAGCGGTAAATGGAAGTTATATTCATTCCAATCTCTTAAAAAGCCTAGGGCATGGAAAAAGCAAAATGGAATGGTTACATATACAAAGCCGACAAATGTATAGGAAATGTTGGCAAAAGGAATTTTGTTTTTCTTATACAATTCGGTAATAAAAACCGAAAAAATCAAAGGGATACAAAGCAGTAAATATTTAACGTCATACTGCAGGTAATGCAAGCCAGCAGCCATCAAAAAGATAAGTGCCCCGGCTACCAAACCTATGTTACGGTGCGGCCGGATGCCTGAATTTTTGATCAATTTGTAAAACTCAAAAAGCGATAAAATGCTTAATACGAGATAAAATATAGTAAAAGCGTAGCTCCCCAAAAAAATGGAGCCCAGCATCACAATGGTAAAAAAGAAAGCGGTTATTGCCCTGGTTTTCATATTGAAAAAGGTAAGTGGGAAAATGAAGTCTGGAAAATCGAAAACCTATTATTCAATTTCATTTTCAACAATGTATTCTATGGCTTTATCGAAATCTGATTTATTAACCAGAACATTTATTTCGCCAATGTTGTAAGCCGATAATTGCTTATTCATAGTAACCGCAGGAATTCCAGCTTCTGTTAAACCCTGCTTTAAAACCTCTGCAGCAAATGGGTTGCTGGTGGTGTATACTTTAATCCAATTTTCGCTCACGATCTGCGCTATCTTTAAAAAATTTAAACAAAGCTATGGTAATTATTGCACTAATTAAATAGCCATACCATGGAAAACCAATTGGCTCATCTGCTTTATTTAAAGGCATGTTATGTTTCTGCATGTAGAATGCCGCACAAACGGCATAGGCATTATTAATAAAATGAGCAAACATGGCGTACCAAAGGCTTCCGCTGTAAAAATATAAGTAACCAAAACCAGCGCCTAAAAGCATACGTGGTATAAAGCCGTAAAACTGAACGTGGATGGCACTGAATATAATTGCAGTAAGCCAAATGGCTAAATGAGGGCTATTGAAGGCTTTCGTTAGCGACCGTTGCACGCCACCACGAAACATAAGCTCTTCGCCAATTGCTGGTAAAATGGCAATCATAATCAAGTTTATAATAAAATCGAAGTTGCTGCGAACCGTAATGAGCTGAATGGTAATTTTCATTGCCGCGTCCTCCTTTTCTTTCATCCATTGCTCTACGGCCTTTAAATAATCTGGCAATACCATTTTCTGGTTAATCAGTACCGTCCACTCCATAAACGGCATGCTCACGATCATAATCATTAAAACCAGAAAAATTAATAAAGTTTGAGGCTTTTTAAAGCTGTAAAACTGGCTAACTTTTCTGCCTTCAGTAAGCGCCAAGGCGATAGGGGGTAAAATAAATGTGCCTATCGAACTCAGAATTTGAATGATTTTAAATTCGGTAATAAATTTTGGATCGCCTGATAAAAGTAGCTCCAAATTGCTAACCATCCCTAAACCATTAATTATTAAAATAATTACGATAGCCAAAAGACCGAACACAAAACCACCGAGCAAAGCGTAAAATAAAAGTAAAAGTAGTTGTAAGAAAGGATTGATTCTCTCCTTGTTAGGTTTTACAAAAATCATTATTTGTACCTTTGTGTGTTTTTATAAATTGTTTGAAGATAAAGAATGTCTGTAAAGATAGGAAATATAGATTTAGGTGAGTTCCCGTTGTTGCTTGCCCCGATGGAAGATGTGAGCGATCCGCCGTTCCGTTACGTTTGTAAACAGAATGGGGCCGATTTAATGTACACCGAGTTTATTTCATCTGAAGGGTTGATTCGCGACGCAGCGAAAAGTCTTCAAAAGCTAGACATTTTTGAATACGAAAGACCGATAGGCATCCAGATTTTTGGGGGCGATATCGAGCATATGCGTGAAGCATCTGAAATTGCATCTGCTGCCGGACCAGATTTGGTCGATATTAACTACGGCTGCCCGGTGAAAAACGTAGTTTGTAAAGGTGCTGGTTCTAGTTTACTTCGTGATATTGATAAAATGGTAAAAATGACAGAAGCAGTTGTTAAAGCTTCACATTTGCCCGTAACAGTAAAAACCCGATTAGGTTGGGATGATGATAGTAAAAACGTTTATGAAGTAGCAGAAAGACTTCAGGATGTTGGCATTCAAGCCTTAACAATTCACGGCAGAACAAGGGCGCAGTTATACAAGGGTGAAGCTGATTGGAGTTTAATCCGAGAAATTAAGCGCAACCCCCGTATTAAAATCCCCATTTTCGGAAATGGCGACGTCGATAGTCCGGAAAAAGCTGCCAACTGGCGCATGGAATATGAGGTTGATGGCATTATGATTGGAAGGGCGGCAATAGGCTACCCTTGGATTTTTAGAGAGGTGAAGCACTTCTTTAAAACCGGTGAACATTTACCCGGACCAACTATTGAAGAGCGCATAAATGTTTGCCGCACCCATTTGGATAAATCGTTGGAATGGAAGGGACCTAAAACTGGTATTTTCGAAATGCGGAGACATTATGCCAACTACTTTAAAGGCCTACCAGATTTTAAGCCATACAGAATGCGTTTAGTGGCAGAGCCAGATATCAATAACATTTATAGCATTTTGGAAGAAGTGGCAGAAAAATTTGCCAGCTACGATGCTACAAAAGTAATGGCTTGATTTTTGAATTGATTTTTATACATTCGTCACGATCATGGTTACTGCAATTACAGATGGGGTTAAAGTTTCAGTTGAAACTGTTTACCAACCAGAATATTCAAATCCGGTTAATGAGCATTTTATGTTTGCTTATCGCGTAGAGATTTCTAATCTTTCTGATTATGCTGTGCAGTTGATGCGCCGTCAATGGTTTATTTTTGATTCTAACAGTAGCCGCAGAGAAGTTGAAGGCGAAGGTGTTGTAGGTTTACAACCCATTATCCAACCTGGTGAAACACATGTGTATGTTTCTGGCTGTAATCTTAAAACTGACATGGGCAGTATGAGAGGTGCCTATTTAATGAAACGGCTAATGGATGAAGCTGAATTTGAGGTTGATATTCCGCAGTTTCAATTGGTGGCACCATATAAATTGAATTAATCGATTAATTTTTTAGGGTGTCAAGAAGGTAATCATTTTCCCCGCTGATCACGCAAATAAATATCGCAGATTTAGGATGATTTTATTTTTTGATTGATACATAATCTCCATAAAAATATCTTCGATTCTTAGCTGTTTTAATCTGCGGGAGATTAATTTTCGATGTGAATCCTCACAATCATTTTAAAAAAAAGCGGTCAGGAAAATCCTGAACCGCTTTCTTATTGTTCTTCGTAGGTAAGTATTTTAATCTCTGCCTCTTCCAAATAGCATCGATGCGTAGTAAAGCAAGTTTGCCAATGCACCAACCGCAGCTACTACATAGGTCATTGCAGCCCACCAAAGTGCATCTTTAGCCTGGCTATTTTCTTCTTGAGTTTGCATTACGCCCGGGTTATTTTTTAACCAGGCCAAGGCTCTGTTGCTGGCATCAAATTCTACTGGTAAAGTGATGATGCTAAAGATGGTAACCAAAGCTAGACCGACTACACCGATAGCCAAAACAATTGGCGTTACGGCAAATACCAATAACATCACTCCAATAAGCAAAACCCATTGCAACAGATTTGACGAAATGCTCACTACAGGCACCATTGTGCTTCGAAGATTAAGCCATGAGTACGACTTTGCATGTTGTACCGCATGCCCACATTCATGCGCAGCAACTGCCGCTGCCGCTACACTTCTACTGTAATATACATCTGTACTTAAATTTACGGTTCTATCTGTTGGATTGTAATGATCTGTTAATTGTCCTTCTGTGCTCATCACTTTCACATCGTATATTCCGTTATCATGTAGCATTCTTTCTGCTACCTCTTTGCCCGATAAACCTGAGCTGAGTTGCATTTCTGCATATCGAGAAAACTTGTTTCTGAAACGCCACTGTACAAACATGCTCAGCAATAATACCGGGATGATTATTACTAAATAAACTCCCATTTCTTTTCTGTATGTTTTTCAATTTGCAGTATATCAAAAAGCGTTCCCATAATATTTGTAATACATTTTATAGTACATTTATGGTATGGCAGATAACTTTTCTTATTGGGAGCAAAGCAGCTTTTTTAACTATGATGCGATTATAATTGGTAGCGGAATCGTTGGCTTAAATGCAGCCATTCACCTAAAAAAATCATCTCCAGATTTGAATATTGCCGTTTTAGACCGGGGATTTTTACCTTCGGGTGCCAGTACTAAAAATGCTGGTTTTGCATGTTTTGGAAGCGTTTCCGAACTGATTGAACAAGAAAAAACAAGTACCACAGAAGGCCTTCAACATATTATAGAAAAACGCTGGAAGGGATTACTGAAAATGCGTTCGTTATTGGGCGATAATGTAATTGATTACAGGCCCTTGGGCGGCTTCGAATTATTTAAAAGCACTGACTATGAGTTGGTCAATAGCTGTGTATCAAAAATTGAACATTTTAACATTTTGATAGGCGACATTGTAGGAAAGAACGCATTTTCGCTAAGTAATAATAAAATCGATGTATTTGGCCTTGAAGGAATAAGTAACCTCATATCAAACCAATATGAAGCGCAAATTGATACCGGCAAGATGATGGTTGGCTTAATAAAATATGCACAGGCTTTGGGTATTATGATTTTTAATAACTGCAGTGTAAATGCTGTTCAACAAGAAAGCAATGGTAATGTTCTTATTACACCTCATGGTAGTTTCCGTTGTAAAAAGCTGATTGTTGCCACTAATGCATTTATCAGATCATTAATACCAACAGTTAATTTGTTACCCGGACGCGGACAGGTTTTATTAACTAAACCTATTGCAGGCCTTAAAATAAATGGAACTTTTCATTATGATAAAGGATACTATTATTTCAGAAATATTGGCGATCGTGTTTTGCTGGGTGGTGGAAGAAATATAGACTTCAAGAGGGAAGAAACCTCGGCATTTGGCGAAACGAAGGTTGTTCAAAACGCTTTGGAAGAATTGCTAAAAACCGTTATTTTACCCCATCAACATTTTGAAATCGATTTAAGGTGGAGCGGGATAATGGCTTTTGGCGAACAGCTTGAACCGTTAATTAAACAGGAAACCGAAAATATTTTCTATGCAACAAGGTGTAATGGGATGGGCATCGCCATCGGATCGCAAACCGGAGAAGATGTCGCAGAATTGCTGCTTCAATCTGGGACTTAATTTAAGGAGCTAGTCATTTTTTCTACTCTTTCCGTATAACTGTCATTCGGAACAATCCATCTAAAAACTTCATTTTTCCACTGCTGGAGCTTTTCCTTATTTAAAAGTTTATAATATTTAAAAGCAATATTATAGGCCATATCCGCCTTCGCCGTTTCATCTGTACATTCCTTTATCGCATAGTAATACATTTCTTCAGCCTGTTTTAATTCGTTTGCATTGGTTTGTTTAAATACCAAAGATTTATATAATTCACAATTGGTTTGTCTGGCTTCAGATACATCTGCAAGGGCTTCGCCTAGATAAAAACTAGCCAGGAGTTCACGTTTTTTGCCATTATAAGCATAGTAGAATTCTCTATCTAAACCTGGGTACTTTTTATCTTTGCTTTTTACCATTTTTAAAAATTTCAAAGCTTTTTCTGCATTGCCCCACTTGTTGTATGTATGTCCCCACCTAAATAAGCGATCTATATTTTGATCATCGGTTCTATAAAACTTCAACCAATCCGGTACCGGTGTAATTGCCAATTCTTTATATCTATCTTTTGGGATTTCTGCTGCCATCACCTTGTTTGGTGCTATCCTAACCTTAAGCTTATCAACATTTATTTTTATGTAATTTGATGCAGAATTAATGGAAAATGCACCATCCAGATTGAATGTTAATCCAGCTGAATTATCCATATAAACATAACCGTAATAATATTGCAAAGAGTCAATTTGGATAGCGATCCATTTGTCTTCACAATCAACCAAAAACTTATCGAATTTGAGATCAGTTTGAGCCTTCGCTCCAAATGAACAGAGCATAAGGAGGCAAAATAATAGTTTCATAATAGGAATTTCGTGTGCTATTTAAAGATAACAGTTTTATTGCCACTTACAAAAACACGATCTTCAAAAATCAACTCAAGGGATTCCAATAGCACCTTTTTCTCTATTTCTTTTCCGGCCCGTACTATTTCTTTTACACCAAAGTTATGGTCGATATGGGTAGTGTGCTGCGTAATAATTGGTCCTTCGTCAAGGTTATCAGTTACGAAATGAGCGGTTGCACCAATAATTTTCACGCCTCGCTCAAAGGCTTGCCGATAGGGATTCGCACCAATAAAAGCGGGTAAAAATGAATGATGTATGTTAATCACTCTGCCGGCATAGTCCTTAACAAAATCGGCAGAAAGAATTCGCATAAATTTGGCTAAAACCAGATAATCTAAATCAAACCGATTTAAAACCTCTTTTATTTCTGCTTCAAATTGTGCCTTCTCCTTTCCAACATGATCAACAAAGAAATATGGAATACCTAGTTTTTCACTAAAATCGCGAAGCGATTCATAGTTGCCAATGACACATTTAACATTAGCTCCCAGTGTTTTAAACTGATTTTTGATCAGGATTTCGGCCAGACAATGGTATTCCTTTGTCACCAAAACAGCAATCTGCTTTTCTTGCTGAGCAATCACATTTACTTCGGCATCGTTGGGCAACGTTTCCAATAGTTTTTGCTCCAGTTGATTCTTGTTATCGATGTTTCCGGTACATGCTATTCGGGTAAAAAAAGCTTTATTGCCTTCATCCACAAATTCCCTCATCGCAACAATATTGAGCTGTTGACTGGCTAAAACACGAGTAATATTGGTAACTAAACCAACTTGATCGGGGCAGGAGATGAGAATTGTTAATTCGTTCATTGAATGTATATAAAGTTCAATGATAAGAAATTTGATTTGCAGATGGGTAGAATAAATTGCAATTGCAGCTATCTTTAATAAAAAGGTGAACCGCAGATTCACAGATTAGATAGTTTACTAATTCTTTCTACACTGTCTGGCCAAAAATTTAGCAGGTACAAAAAGCAAACTATTTTGGTAAATCTCTTTTTAATGCCGATTTTTACTAAAATTTTTATCATGATGGAATACGCTGCAATTGGCCTTCTCGTTATTATTTTACTGGTTTTGGTATTACTTTTCTTTAAAAAACCGCAACAATCTGTTGCACTAATTTCGATAGAAGATTTTGAGAAAACCAAAGGGGAAAACGATTCACTAAAAATTGCACTGGCAAGAGTTGAGGAAAGGGTTGCTAACTTATCTACGGAAAAAGAGCACATCACGATATTGCTGCAACAAGAGCAACAACGTTTAATAGACGAGCTTCAGGCTGAACGCGATCGCCTGGCTGATGCCAATCGTGAATTGGAAAGTACACGCTCGTTTTATCTTGCAGAAAAAGAAAAATTAGCCGAACAGAAATTAAGCTACGAACAATCTCAGGAAAAATTAAATAAAGATTTTGAATTGATTGCAAATAAAATTTTGGAGGAAAAATCTACTCGGTTTGTAGAACAGAACAGAACAAACCTCGATTTGATTTTAAATCCGTTAAAAGAGAATATCAAGGCTTTTGAGGATAAAGTAGAAAAGGTTTACAAGGCAGAATCTGATGAACGGAATATTTTGAAAGGGGTAATTTCTGAATTACAGATCCAAAGTAAAATGATTCAGGAAGATGCTAACAACCTTACAAAAGCGCTAAAAGGCGACAGTAAAAAACAAGGAAATTGGGGAGAAGTTATTTTAGAAAAAGTTTTAGAGCGTTCTGGTTTGGTTCGAGATCAGGAATATCGCATTCAGGCCTCGCTAGTATCCGCCGAAGGCGGTCGATTTCAGCCAGATGTGGTAATTGATTTACCAGACGATAAACATCTTGTGGTCGACGCTAAGGTAAGTTTAGTAGCTTATGAGCGCTCCGTGTCAGCAGAAACAGAAGAAGAACGTGAGGGCTATGTAAAAGCTCATCTGGCCTCCATAAAAAATCATATTCAAGAATTATCTGCAAAAAACTATCAGGATTTATATAAAATCAATTCTCCAGACTTCGTTTTATTGTTTGTGCCGATAGAATCATCATTTAGTATTGCTGTCCAAAAAGATGCAGAGCTGTTTAACTTTGCCTGGGATAGGCGAGTGGTTATCGTAAGTCCATCAACTTTATTGGCCACTTTGCGCACCATTGCCAGCATGTGGAAACAGGAAAGGCAAAATAGAAATGTGTTTGAAATCGCTGAGCAAGCAGGCTTTCTTTATGAAAAATTTGTTGGCTTTCTTAAGGATATGGAAGATATCGGAAGGCATATCGGATCGACACAAAAGGCTTATGATGGCGCTTTCAATAAACTAAAAGAGGGTTCGGGAAATATGATTTCTAAAATTGAAAACCTTAAAAAATTAGGTGCCAAGGTGAAAAATAACAAACAGATTGATAAGAAGTATTTGGACGGAGAGTAGGTTTATCGGTGGTGTGATACTAGCCGATAGGATAATATTCCAATTATTTATTAATCTCCAATTTATCTAAAAACGACTTTAATCCATTGACAGAACTCGGGGAAAAATAAGTCTTTTTAGAATCCGGGTCAGCGGTTCTACCAGATACAATCCCAACAACCTTTGCATTTTCATCAATTACAGGTGCCCCACTTAAACCCCCAAATAGTTCTGGAACAATAACGTCTTTTAATAAAATTCGTTTGCCAACTGTTTTAAAATATTCGAATTCGTAAACTCGCTGCAAACCGCTTTCCATTTTTCTAGTCCAACCCACCACGTAAAGTTTTTCTCCCTCATTAAGTGGTGTATCTCTAATTTCAAGCACTTTAACTCTAGTCTGGTTTTGCTTGATTGAAAAGACTAACCAATCATCTTCATAAGATGCCTTTTCAGCTATTGATTCGTTCTTGTTTTCATTCAACAATTTATCAACCACAACATTTGCTGATGGTTTGTTTAAATTAAATAGCATCCAGTTTTTGATGCCATTATCGAATGAGATGCCTTTCATTTCATCAGACTTTATGAATTTGATTAAATGTTTTGCTGTAACTGCAAAGGTATCTTGATTGAATTTGAGTAAAAATCCGCAACCGAATTTCGTTTGATTGAATTTACTATCGAAGAAATCTATTTTATTGACCAAAGCAATATCTTCGAACTTTTTTGATGAAGTTGCTTCCTGTCCATAGCAGCTTGAAACAATTATAAATATTGCTACAGTTAGGATGATTGATTTCATTATTTTACTTATTAAAGCGTTCCAACATTATGCTTTCAACTCATGAATATTATTGGGTTTTGAAACCATTTACTCTTCAATAAGTTGTTTTAATTTCTCTTTACTCGGTAAAACTGTAGAGTATTTACTTGCAAAAATTTGTTCATTATTTTCTGGCAATGTAAAATTGTACAACGGCCTCGCTCTTATCCTGACAAAGTATTATTCCAATAGTTTTATTTTCATCAGATAGTTTAACTTCTCTATCATAATAATTTACATACATCTGCATTTGTCCAATATCCTGATGTTTTAACTCCCCAATTTTTAAATCGATGAGTACAAAACATTTCAAAATTCGATTATAAAAAACCAAATCTATTTTAAAGTGCTTCTCTTCAAAAGATATTCTATTCTGCCTGGCAACAAACGTAAAGCCGGTTCCAAGCTCCAAAAGAAAGTGCTCCAGTTTATCAGTTAGCTTTTGTTCTAATTCATTTTAGAATAGCTTTTTTCATCTGGCAAACCTATAAACTCTAAAATGTATGGATCTTTAATGGCATCTTTTGGCTTTTCTAATATTTACCCTTTCGTTGATAATTCAAAATATTTCATCTTGATTTCTACTTAACGATAAGCGGGTATATAGGGCTGTATCATACTGTCTTTGTAGTTCTCTTAAACTCCAATTATTTTTAGATGATTCTATTTCATAAAAATTTCTTTCCTTTTCATCATCAATTCTCATGAGTTTTAGATAGTGAGACCAGCTTAATTTGAATTTGTCAGACACTGTCTGACCTTTTGCATACTTGATATAAAAACTCTTCATTTGTTTAATAGTGGTTTCAGAAAAACCTTTACCAAAATCCTGAGTGAGTTTATTTGAAAGAATCACTAATAACTTTTTTCCATAATCTGCCCTATCTTTCCCGTTTTGTTCCTTCTCAACAATCATCCTACCCATTTCATAATACGTTAAAACCATTGTTTGGTAACTGTATTAACAATTTTATTGCGAGCTTTATCTAGCAAATCTGCAATACGCTCAATAAAATTTTGGTGGGATAATTGCTATTCATAGCATTTATTTATTAAAAGCATTCCAGCCTTGTGCTTTCAATTCATGAACATTATTGGATTTTGAAACCATTTTACATCCAGAATTTTTGTCAGTAACGTGACCAATAACAGTAATATCTACGTCGTGTTTTAGTTTCTTATAATCTTCCTGGCTGATTGTAAACAATAACTCATAATCTTCACCACCACTTAAAGCGCAAACGGTTGGATCAATACCTAATTCACGAGCTGTTTCATAAGTCATTGGATCTAATGGAATTTTCTCCTCATAAATGGTAATTCCCTTATCAGATTGTTCAGCAAGATGAAGAATTTCAGAAGCCAGGCCGTCAGAAACATCGATCATTGATGTGGGTTTAATATCCATATCTTCCAAAAGCGCCACAATATCCATTCGAGCTTCAGGTTTCAACTGTCGTTCGATGATATAATCCTTTCCTTCCAAATCCGGTTGAATTTGTGGATTCTCCAAATAAATCAGCTTCTCTCTCTCTAAAATCTGAAGACCAACATAAGCGCCGCCCAAATCGCCTGAAACACAGAGTAAATCATTTTCCTGAGCGCCATTTCTGTAGGTAACTTTATCTGCATCAGCGTAACCTATACTCGTAATGCTAATCACCAACCCTTGCTTACTGGATGAAGTATCACCACCGATCAAATCGATATTAAACTTGTTGCAAGCCAATTCAATTCCTTTATAAATTTCTTCTACAGCCTCCAGAGGAAATTTGCTCGATAATCCTAATGAAACGGTGATCTGACTTGCCTTACCGTTCATGGCATAAATATCACTCAAATTAACCTGAACGGCTTTGTAACCCAGATGCATCAAAGGCACATAAGCCAAATCGAAATGAATTCCCTCCAAAAGCAAATCGGTAGAAACCAAGATTTGTTTGCCTTTCGCATCCAAAACAGCAGCATCATCACCCACACCTTTAACTGAGTAATCGTTTCTAATTTTAAAATTAGTTGTTAAGTGCTTGATTAAACCAAACTCTCCTAATTCATTAATATCTGTACGCTCTTTATTTTCAAACATATGTTGTAGCAAGGGGCTTTGCCCCCCATTTTTTTTTAAAATTAACTGTCATTCAGAGAAATCAAAGATCAGCTGGTTAAAAGCAAAAGCTTTCATCGTTTGTAGATATCATCCCTGCGTCATGATGAGAAACCCTTGCTTTCCATCCAATTCTTTCCTTCTGTAAACCTGGCAATCAGCATCGCGGCAACATTATCTCCAGTCGCATTTAGAAGTGTCGCCATTGGATCTACCAAAGTTCCTATAATCATCGCTGGAGGTAAAGCTTCTGGTGGCAGTTGATAAGCTGAAATCATTAATAACTCTCCAATATAACCCCCATTGGGAATTCCACCTTCTACAATACTCACTAAAACGGTGATGCCCAATGCCAAAATGATGGTATCTACATGAACCAAATCCTTTCCAAAAATAGCAAATACTACTGCGATTTTAATTATAGAACTAATGCTAGAGCCATCCTTGTGTAACGTTGAACCCAATGGAATAGTCACATTTGTGATGTAAGCCGGAACACCCATTTTACTTGTTCCTTCTAAATTCGCCGGGATTGTTGCAATGCTGCTACAGGTTCCAATAGAAGTTAAGGACGGTACAATGTTATTTTTCCAGAATACTTTTATTGCTTTAAAACCACCCGCAATAAAGGCATATAACGTAAAAAATACAATGAAATAGAATGCCCCAACTCCATAGTATAATCCCAATGCTTTGGCATAAGTACCAAAAAGCTGTGGTCCGAACACACCAACCTGATAAGCAAAATAGGCACCCAAACCGATCGGCCCAAGTTTCATAATTAAGATGATGAGTTTTTTCATCACTTCATTACCCGACACCAAAAAGTTTTTAAATCCATCACCTTCTTTTCCCGAGTATAGGGTAGAAAATCCTACTAAAACGGAAAAAATAATCAGCGCCAGCATATTTTTTCTACTGCCAATCTCGTAAAATTCTCCAACGGTTAAGAGCTGTGTCATTTGCTCTCCGAACGATTGAATTTTTTCGGGTTCAGTTGGAATTGGGTTATTTCCCAACGCCTGGTGAATAGGAAAAACCCATGTGGCGGCCAGAGTTAGAATTGCTGCAATAAGAATAGTTGATAAAAAAACCAATACCATAATGGTTAGTAGTTTTCCCAACTTTTTTGTTCGATCTATGTTTGCAATGGCCGAAGAGACTGCAAAAAATACCAATGGAATAACGGCAGTAAATAACAAATTCAAAAATATATCACCCAGGGGTTTTATACTTTCAACCTTTTTTCCAAAAATTAGCCCAATGATGCTTCCAGCAGTAATCCCTGCGAGTAGCCAAAGCAAGCCTGAGTAATTCTTTAAGATATTAGTTGTTTTCATTCTTATCATTTATCTGTCATTGCGAGGTACGAATCAATCTCACTAAATAGAATGCTTCGTACCTGGTAATGACGATTTTTTTAGAGCCCCAGCTCTGCCGAAATATCTAACATTCTTTGAATAGGTTTACGTGCCTGCTCAATTATATGCCCTGGTACAGTTACTTCTGGCGAACTATTTTTAAGACATAAATATAGTTTTTCTAAAGTATTTCTCTTCATGTAAGGACAATCATTGCAAGCGCAACTGTTATTTGGTGGCGCTGGAATAAATGTTTTATCAGGACAAGCTTTTTCCATTTGGTGGATAATTCCACTTTCTGTAGCTACGATAAATTCTGTTGCTGGATTGGATATGGCATACTTCAAAAGCCCAGTGGTAGAACCAATATAATCGGCCATTTGTAAAACGGCTTCTTCGCATTCCGGATGTGCGATAAACTTTGCGTTAGGATGGCGTTCTTTAAGCTTCGTAATTTTTTCTTTCGAAAAAATCTCATGTACCATACAGGCGCCATTCCAAAGCACCAAATCTCTACCGGTCTTTTTGGCAACCCAAGCACCTAAATTCCTATCGGGACCAAAAATTATTTTTTGATCTTTCGGTAAACTTTCTACAATTTGAACAGCGTTTGTAGAGGTACAAACAATATCGCTCAAGGCTTTTAATTCAGCTGTGCAATTCACATAAGTGATGACCAAATGATCAGGATATTTTTCCTTAAATTTTCTAAACAAATGTGGTGGACAGCTATCAGCCAAAGAACAGCCTGCTTTTACATCTGGTAATAGAACTTTTTTTGTGGGAGATAGAATTTTGGCAGTTTCGGCCATAAAGTGTACTCCTGCAAAAACAATTACCTCAGCATCTGTTTTTGCTGCTTCCTGAGATAAGCCTAAACTATCACCAATATAATCTGCAATATCTTGTATATCAGGTTCTTGGTAATAGTGCGCTAGTATAATAGCATTCTTTTCCTTCTTCAGTTTTTCGATTTCAATAAATAGGTCGAGCGTAGGGTCAATTTCTTCTTCTACGTAACCTTTTTTGTTTATTTCTTCTAAGACATCTATGTTCATTTTTAAATTTTCCTTTTTTGAATTTTGACGTTGGTCAAAGATAAAGCTTTCCACGTCTCAATAATTAATAAGTTATTTTAAATAAATAAATCTTGTTTGTTTATTAGTGTGTTGGTAACGTTGGTAAGTTTATTAAAAACGTTCTTCAATGTAAGTTGTTAATCGTTTACTAACATTTAGATTACATTTTTGTAATATGATGAGATTGATTTTCAGCACTATCGAAAAACCGGTTAATTTTTCTCCATAGTGGAATGTTAATTGTTTATAAGTGTGTGAAAAGTTAATTACTTGTACAAAGGTGCTTAAAAATTGAGTAAAAGATTGTGGCAAATTGTCTTTTTAGAGTAGCTTTAAACATTCAAATTTATTTGTTAGTCTTATTTCTACATAAAGCTAACAGTTGTTCTATAGTTATCAACAACGTTGATAAAGTAAATGTTTTTTAGATGAGAAAAGTAGATTTTCTGGTAATTGGTTCAGGGATAGCGGGTTTAAGTTTTGCACTTAAGGCGGCCAGATTTGGTAAGGTTTTAATTGTTACCAAATCAAATGAAGATGAATCAAATACAAAATATGCGCAAGGTGGTGTCGCAGTTGTTGTTGATAAAGATGATTCTTTCGATAAACATATACACGATACCTTGATTGCCGGCGACGGTTTATGCGATGAAAAAATTGTGGAAATCGTTGTAAAAGAGGGACCTCAACGTATTCAGGAGATTATTGACTATGGTATAAATTTCGATAAGGATAACTCAGGTTTCTATGATTTGGCCAAAGAAGGGGGCCACTCCGAACACCGTGTTCTACACTATAAAGACATCACCGGATATGAAATTGAACGGGTACTCCTAAAAGAAATTCATGAGAATCCGAACATAGAGATATTAACACATTACTTTGCACTAGAGTTAATCACTCAGCATCACCTGGGTGAGTTTGTTGATAAACGTACTGAAGATATTAACTGTTATGGGATATATGCCTTTAACACAGAGCTTAACGATGTGGAAAAGATTGTTGCAAACGTGACGGTTATGGCTTCGGGCGGTGCCGGGCATGTCTATTCTGCCACAACAAACCCTGTAATTGCCACAGGTGATGGTATGGCGATGGTTTACCGAGCAAAGGGAAAAGTAAGGAATATGGAGTTTATTCAGTTCCACCCAACTGCTTTGTACCATCCCGGTGAGTATCCTTCCTTCCTAATTTCTGAAGCCGTTCGTGGTTTTGGAGGTGTTCTCCGCCGTAAAAATGGTGAAGAATTTATGCATGAATATGATGAGCGTAAATCATTAGCACCTCGTGATATTGTTGCTAGGGCAGTTGATAATGAAATGAAAAAATCTGGTGATGAATTTGTTTATCTAGACATCACGATGCGTAAGAAGGCCGATATTTTAAAACACTTTCCCAATATATATGCCAAGTGTTTATCTATTGGTATTGATATGACAAAGGATTATATACCAGTCACGCCGGCATCTCATTATATGTGCGGAGGAATTTTAGTTGATGAATACGGAAGATCTTCTATCAATAACCTTTATGCCTGTGGTGAGGTTTCTTCCACTGGTTTGCATGGTGCTAACCGGTTGGCTTCTAACTCGTTACTGGAGGCAACTGTTTTTGCACATCGAATTTATCAGGATGCCGTTGAAAACTTCAAAAATAATGTAATTCCTGAAAATATTCCAGAATGGGATTCTCAAGGGGTTACACAAAGCAATGAAGACGTTCTAGTGACCCACAATTTAAGAGAGTTGCAGAAAGTGATGGGTGATTATGTTGGTATAGTTCGTTCTGATTTTCGTTTAGAAAGGGCACACCGGAGACTGTTTTTAATTTATCAGGAAACCGAAGAGTTCTATAAAAAGAACAAGGTTTCGGTGAAGCTTTGCGAACTGAGGAATGTAATTCAGACAGCTTATTTAGTCATAAAATCAGCCATGAAGCGTAAAGAAAGCAGAGGTTTGCATTTTACAACTGATTACCCTGAGCACGCTAAAGAATTAATTGATACTGTGTTTTAAACTGATACTGCCTACTTGCTAATCGACTTCAGCACCAAAAGCGAACATAAATGATGATTTAAAAGACCCGAAGTAAATTGCGGGTTACCAATATAGAAACATGCCATTAATACTTCCAGTAAAAGATAAATATCCTGAAATAGGAAAAGATAATTTCATCGCTGAAAACGCTACAATTGTGGGCGATGTCACCATAGGGAACAATTGTTCGGTTTGGTTTAATGCGGTGATTAGAGGCGATGTAAACGCTATTACGATTGGAAATGAATCCAATATACAAGATGGCGCTGTAATTCATGCTACGTACTTAAAAGCTTCTACACACATTGGAAATCGCGTATCTGTTGGTCACAATGCAATCGTTCATGGTTGTACAGTTCAAGATCATGTTTTGGTAGGTATGGGTGCAATTGTAATGGATCATGCCATTATTGAAGAGTATTGTATCATCGCTGCTGGATCAGTGGTGTTGGAGAATACGGTCTGTGAAACAGGTTATTTGTACGCTGGCACCCCAGCAAAAAAAATAAAGCCCATTACTGATGAGCAAAGGGCTTTATTAAATAAGTTACCAGATAATTATATCATGTATTCCAGCTGGTTTACAAATCTATAATTAATCTTTCGGTGGGGCTGGGATAGCTAAGGGATCTTCTCTTTCCCAATTCGGTTTAAGATCCAGAAGTGCTTTAAGGTACCACACTTTCTCTGGTTGAGTACCTCCTTTTACATCTCCAGTATCCCAGATTGCGTTTCTATTTTCGTCATAAATCACTCGAATCATGTATTTTCCGGCGGGATAATTTGCGAAACGAAGCTTCGTATTTCCTTTTATCGGAAATGATTTGATCAGATCCTTTTTCTCTGTCAAAAATTGAACGATATAGTTTTTACTTGAATCTGGTACAGTTACATTATATATTAATGTGGTATAATTATCTGTTGGATCTAGCTTAAAGGTTTTATTGATTTCCTTATTTTTTGCATTAAAAATCGCTGTGAAAGCTCCTGCAGCATATTTTATATCATAGGTTCGTTTTTGTTTCCAGGGATATCTGATGTAGTATTTCAAGAAATCGGTACTATCTTTTATCAGTTGAAAAGTTGTTCTTTTAACAGAATCTTCTAATAAAGTAATCTTAGAAGCATCTGCTGCTGTTATTGGGAAAGGAAAAGTTAAGGTGTAAGTTTGGTAGGGATTAAGTTTACCACCACTTGCGTTATCATTAATGTTTACATCGCGAACGTAATTATCCTTTTTTCCTTTGCTAAAATTAAGTGTTTGTAAAACCTTGCCTTCATCCTGAATGGCTACTTTAACAGAGTCGAAGCCCAGGTCAGTAAGCCATACTTTGGCGGTATCATTAGTTTTATTAAAGTGAACAAATTTACCTACATCTACTTTCGGAGGATCCGTAACGGTGATTTTCGGTTCTTTAAGTTGTTTGTTTGTTGTAATGGTGATGATGCCATCGTTAGAAAGTTTACGATCTGTAACACGAAAATCTGTCGCCAGCTCTTTGAACACCTGCAGATTTATATTATCCAGGTTCTTATCAATCGTGATTGGATCTTTCAAAAAGCCAACTTCATCAGATACCTGTTGATATATTTTATCTCCACCACCACTGCCTTCTTTCAGTGCATAAATTTTATACTGACCAGCTCTTAGATTGTTAAGCTTATAATTTCCGGAACTATCAGTCAAGGTATATATTGATGGCCTTTTCTTTCCAAACAGGGTGTCACGTGCTAATGGTAAGATGAAAACAGTAACGTCTTTCTCAAATTCATCGTTTAGCGCGCTTTTGACATTTCCACTCACGGATAAGGAATCAATTTCATTTCCCGTAGAAAACACATAAGATAAATTTTTTACCACATTACTCTCATTGATATCGGCAACTGCCTTTCCAAAATTTAGGGTGTATGTAGTATTTTTCTCTAATGTATCCTGAAGTTCAATTTCCAGCCGCTTGGAACGAATTTTTAAAATAGGCGCTCGTTCCTGCTCTGGTGAAATACTAAATTCTTTCGATTCATCCACAAGCTTAAAATATTCATCAAACTCAATTGTAATTTTTTTTGCGTTAAAATTACGGGTTTGATTTTTCGGCGTCATAGTTAAAATTTTAGGTGGAGTTGAGTCTTTCGGTCCTCCCTGTGGGGTTTGCATACTTGCACAACCCATAAATAGGAGCGAGATAATAACAACTGCTAAAATTTTTTTGTTAAAATACTGAGCTTTTAAATTTGGCATATTTTAAACGTTATGACGAATTTTTGATGTTTTTGGAAATCTGATATTAAAAAAAGTTTTTACGCTCTTATATCGCTTTATTTTAAGTCGATATATTTTTTAACTAAATTATTGATAATCAATTACTTACCAATGTAGACCATTAATACAGAGATATCTGATGGTGATACACCAGAAATTCTTGATGCCTGGCCTAAAGTACGTGGTTTTATTTTGAATAACTTTTCACGGGCTTCTTTTGAGATGGAAACAATTTTATTGTAGTCGAAATCAGGTTTGATTTCCTTATCTTCCATTTTCAACATTTTGGCTACTATCTCATTTTCTTTTTCAAAATAACTCTCATATTTAATTTTGATTTCCGCTTGTTCTATTGTTTCATTATCTAAATCTTTGGTGGCTTCAGCCAATGGTTTACTTACTTTTATAAGATCTTGTAAGCCCACATGTGGACGCCCAGCTAAACTATGAATTTTTACATTTTGATTTAAGATACTCGAACCTAAGCCTTCTAACATAGGATTAGCATCAGCCATTTCTATGCCCTGACTTCTGGTGAATTTGACCAAGGTTTCTGCTGCTTCGACTTTACGTTTAACTTTTTCTAAACGTTCATCAGATATAAGACCTAACTCATGTCCGATAGGAGATAAGCGAATGTCAGCATTATCTTGTCTCAACAATAAACGATGTTCCGCTCTAGAAGTAAACATTCGATAAGGTTCGTCAGTTCCTTTGGTTACTAAATCATCAATTAAAACCCCAATATAACTGTCTGATCTTTTCATAATCAGCTCATGCTTGTCATTAATTTTTTGATGCGCATTGATACCAGCCATGAAGCCCTGGCAAGCTGCTTCTTCATACCCTGTGGTTCCATTAATTTGACCAGCTAGGAATAAATTATTTATTAATTTAGTTTCTAGGGTAAGTGATAATTGGGTAGGAGGGAAGAAATCGTATTCGATAGCATAGCCAGGTCTGAACATTTTTGCATTTTCAAAACCTGGAATTAATCGAAGAGCTCTTTGCTGTACATCTTCTGGAAGAGAAGTTGAAAAACCATTTACGTAAATTTCGCAGGTGTTCCATCCTTCAGGCTCTACAAAAATTTGGTGTCGCTCGCGTTCTGCAAAACGGTTAATTTTGTCTTCAATGGAAGGACAGTACCTTGGGCCTAAACCTTTAATTCTGCCAGTAAACATTGGCGATTTTTCGAATCCTTCTTTCAGCATTTCGTGCACATCCCCATTAGTATAAGTAATCCAGCAGCAACGTTGATCTGTTGAAACTTCAGTATCTGTGAAAGAAAACTTACCGGGATTTTCGTCGCCCCACTGTTCTTCCATTTTGGTATAGTCTAAACTTCGGCCATCCACCCGTGGAGGAGTACCTGTTTTCATTCTACCGGCTTCCATTCCGAGTTCCACTAATTGTTCTGTAATTCCAGTTGATGCTCTTTCTGCTGTTCTGCCTCCACCAAATTTCTTTTCACCGATATGCATCACACCATTTAAGAAAGTCCCGTTAGTAAGTACTACTGCTATACTTTCGATCTCCATTCCCAAAGATGTTTTTACTCCATAGATTGTATTATCTTTAACTAACAAACCAACAACACTGTCTTGCCATAAATCGACGTTGGGAGTTCTTTCTAACGCTAAGCGCCATTCCTCAGCAAAGCGCATTCTGTCAATTTGTGCTCTCGGACTCCACATCGCAGGGCCTTTTGACTTGTTTAACATTCTAAATTGAATGGTTGTTTTATCAGATATAATTCCTGAATAGCCACCCATCGCATCTACCTCGCGAACAATCTGTCCTTTCGCTACACCACCCATTGCTGGGTTACAACTCATCTGGGCTATGGTACCCATATTCATTGTGATCAATAGAACTGATGAGCCTAAGTTGGCCGCAGCGGCAGCAGCTTCGCATCCTGCATGTCCAGCACCAACAACAATCAAATCGTATTTTGAAAACATTTTCTCTTTCTATTATGTTCCACGTGGAACAATTGTGTTATTTATTTGGTATGTTAACCTATTAAAGCATTCTGAAGATTTGTAAATAAACTTGTATTAGTTGCGGGTTAAATGTTCCACGTGAAACGTATCAATGGAATAACAACTAATTTCCTTATTTATTCTGATAATTCTAACCATCGCATTGTATAATCATCCTGCTTATTCTTTAACTTTTCAATCTCATCCGAAATTTCTTGAATCTTCACATAATCGGAAGCAGCAACTTTTAGTAAACTTTGAGATAGTTTAGCTATCTTTTGTTCGGTATCTGTCATTCCCTTTTCGCATTCATTAAGTTCCTTTTGTTCTTTAAAACTTAATTTTTTTGCGCTTTTTATTGGAGCTTCAGCAGCTATAGGAGTGAAAGTTTTTTTGGCTTCGGTTTTAACTTTCGGTTGTTCTAAACTTAAACGGTACTCAGAATAATTACCATTATATATTTTTACTACTCCTTCACCTTCCATGATAAATAGCTGATCACTCATCTTGTCCAGTAAGTATCTATCATGAGAAACTAGCATTAAAATGCCAGGGAAGTTTTCTAGAAATTCTTCCAGGACATTTAACGTATCAATATCCAGGTCATTTGTTGGCTCATCCAAAATTAAGAAGTTAGGATTTTGCATTAGAACCTTCATCAAATTCAAGCGCTTCTTCTCGCCACCACTTAATTTTTCCACCATGCCATGTTGTTTCTTAGGCGGGAAAAGAAAAAGTGTTAGTAGGGCAGAAGCAGTAATTACCGATCCATCAGCCATCTTAATATATTCGGCGTCTGATTTCACAATATCAATTACCCTCTCTTTAGGATCGAAAGTTAAACCGCCTTGTTTGTAATAACCAAAAACTGTCGTTTCACCAGTGTCAACTGTTCCTGCGTCTGGTGCTAGTTGGCTAGTAATAATATTTAATAGAGTAGATTTGCCAGTACCGTTTTTACCTGCCAAACCAATTCGATCTCCTTTTTTGAAAGTGTAGCTAAAATCATTAATAATTGGACGACCATCGAAAGACTTTGCTATGTGACCGATCTCAATAATTTTACCACCCTGACGAGACATTTTCATTTGGAGGTTAATAGTCTGATTATCAGACTTCTTCCTGGTTTTTTCCTCCAGATCGTAAAAAGCATTGATCCTGGCGTTAGATTTCGTTGCACGAGCCTGTGGCATGCGCCTCATCCACTCTAATTCTTTCTTTAATAGCTGCTGGTTCTTATGTTGAACAGTGGCATCAAGCGCTTCTCTTTCTGATTTCTTTTCCAGATAGTAAGCATAATTTCCATTATAATTAAAAATCTTTCCTCGATCTAATTCAACTATAGTATTACAAACATTATCTAAAAAGTACCTATCGTGTGTAACCAGGAGGATGGTTTTTTGCCCTGTTGTTAGCAGTTTTTCTAACCATTCAATCGTATCGATGTCCAAATGATTGGTAGGCTCATCCAATACTAAAATTTCCGGATCTTCAATTAATAGCTTTGCTAAAGCTAAACGTTTCTTTTGTCCTCCAGAAAGTGTAGCTATTTTTTGTTGAAGATGAGTAATCCCCATTCTATTCAAAATGGTTTTTATTTCATGTTCATATTCCCAGGCATTGTGTTCGCTCAGTTCTTCATACAAACGATTAAGCGTTTTCTCATCGGGATTTGGATCCTCAATTAATTCCTCATACTCCTTGATCAGCTGTTGCTGTTTATTCTCCAAAGAAAATATATGGTCACTTATAGAGAAACCTTCAGTAAATTGTGGTTCTTGATCCAAAAAGCCGATTTTAACTGCTTTATTTTTAACAATCTTACCTTCAAGCGGAGGGAACCTTTCAGCTAATAATTTTAAAAGCGTACTCTTACCAGCGCCGTTAATTCCGACTAACGCTACCCGCTGCCCAGAGTTGATACCAAGTGTTAAATTTTTAAATAGCCATTCATCATGATAACCATGACCTAAGCCTTCTGCCGCAATTAGTGTGCTCAATTTTTTTGTATTTCGGTTTTATAAAGGAAAATTAGTGCAAAAGTAAGGATAAAATATTTGGTAGATTGTATAGATGTTTTAAAGCGGCTAAGTATCGATCAAAAATGGCAAAATATTGATATGTAATTAGCTGGAGAATTGCAAACTAATTAAATCAGAGATCATAACAGGGTATTGCTAAAGGAAATTCAAAAACGAAAACAGCGACTGGAATCGCTCCGCCGCTGCTTCAATCATTAACTAAAACTAAACTTTATCTTTTGAACGGATTAATCCTTATCTTATATTTTATATTCAACAACCTGAGCTGTTATTTTAATATAAGACCGTGTTATGATTGTATTGTTGCAGCTGAATAGCCAGAAATATACCAGCATGGCTAATTTATCGACCAACACTGTTAACTATCAGACGAACAGAACCAAAATTATTTGAAATGGTTGCTGTCAAGAAAAGGAGAGCATGATCATGGTTCTTTTATGAGCTAACAGTAGGTGTTTATTTTTATTCTAATTTTCGGTAATTGTACAAACCAAAAACTATTATGAACCGATCATCGAAATTTATAAAGCCCGAAGAGCTCTTAAGAGTTTATTTTACATAATAATTAATGAAAGCAACAGCCTTAGAATACTATATTTTGTAAAAAATGGCGCCCAAGTATTTGCCACAATGGATAACATTCAAGGAAGAAGGGCACATCTAGTAAATTTAAAAAATAATACGCTAACTTTCGATGCTGAAGACGGGAATAAAGTTTACAAGTTTGTGCTTAGTAAATCCGTTGTTGGCCAGATTATAAAGCTGAAATCATCGAATATAGAAACCTAATCTTTGATACGGCATATCTTCAACATGCTCAAGTTGATAAAATTTACACTGCTACAAAGTTTGAAGATAAAGCATACCAAATGATGGACATGGTAGATCTACCCCAACCCACAAAATGTTTGGTATTTAATGGTGTTAAATGGTCGTGGACAATATTTCCGTATCTAACAGAAGATGCAAGTTCGGGCTATTACAAGGTTACATCAAGAGCCTGGAAAGGTAAATCATGGGGCGTGGATTGTATAGGAGTTAGCATCAATAAATATGAAGTAAACCCTGCCAAAATCCTGGTAGAAAAAAGTGATTCTCCTTTGGTATTTTTATTTACAGAAAATTGAAATCTACTCTGAAACTTAAATATTCATTTTCTTTTTGCGTCATTAGAGTTTTTGCTGCTTTACCCTTGTCTTTGTAGCCCAGTAAGTGCAAAGTTCCATGGATCATGATGCGGCAAACTTCATCAAATTCTGTTATTTTGAAAGTTTTTGCATTTTCTTTTACACGTTCAATGCTGATGAAAATATCACTGACAATCAACTTTTCCTCATCAGAGTTGTCGAAAGTAATAATATCAGTGTAAGTGTCGTGATTTAAATACTGTTGATTAATACCCAGCAAATATTCATCGCTGCAGAAAATGAAATTGAGTTCTTGTAATCTAAAGCCCTCCTTTTCAATCGTTGCTTTAATCCATTTCTTAACCTTAAGTTTTTGAGGAAGATTGTAAGTAACCGATTCTGTAAAAAATGAAATTGCAGGCATGTGGATATGTTTAAAGCCGCAAATTTAAGAAATAAAAATTAGGGATGAGTAGGCGTTATGCATGAGGTCCTCATATGGAATTCATTTCAGGGTCTTTCTACTTTCGATACTGAAATGAATTCAACATGAGGAATTGATTTATCCTACCTCACCATATTCAAAGATTTTAAATATTCGGCGATTTTATTTTTATAATAATAATTCAAACTGGGAGGCAATTTCTGTAACATATCGTTTCCATTTTGTTGTTGCTTTTTAAAGTCATCTAGCATTTTTTGGTAAGATGGTGGAAATTCCTTCGCTGCTTTACTCTCTCGTTTTGAATCCTCTTCCTGGTCGCGTTCTGCTTTTTCTGCCTCCAAAAGCTTGGTTAACAACTCTTTCTGTCGATTTAAGGTTTCTTGCTGTAAACGCTTATTCACCAAGTCGCTTTCTGTTTGTTTCATTTCTTTAATGGCCTCATTAAGGTTGCCCATTTTGCCCGAACCGTTTTTATTTTCTTCACGGTTGATTTTTTCCAAAGCCTGGCGAATCATTTGCTGTTGCTGTGCCATTTTTCCAAACTCCTGACTCATTTCTCCTTTGCCCACCTTGCCTTGGTTGCCACCAGATTTCTGCATCTGCTCACGAGCCTTTTGCATACTTTTATTAAGCTGCTCCTGCATTTGTGAGAGCTGCTTCATACCTTGTTTCTGTTTTTTGCCACTTCCAGGCTTAGCGTTTTTTTGCATGTTTTGCAATTGATTCAAAGCCTCACTCAACATCAAACTCAAATTATTAATTGATGTCATGGTAAACTGCTGATAGCGATTGGCCTCTGGCGTTCTTCGCTCGCCAAGACTTTCCAAACTTTTATCGAGATTGAAATTAATCTTATTCATCTCCTCGTTCACTGTTGATTCAATTTGAGGAACACGTTTACTCAGAGCGTACAAACTATCGGCAATCGTTTTAAGGTTATCTTTAATATTGCGTTGCTTTTGAACGTTCCCAATATAGGATGGATCAGCTGAAGTGGTTTTTTTTAACGTTAACATCACCTTTTCCTGCTCAAAAGAAGTATTCAGCAAGTTTTCAAGGAGCTTACGTAACTCTTTCGCATTCAGGTTGTTTTCCATTTCCTCACCTTGCTGCTGCATTTCTCCCATTTTTTTCGAAAGTTTTTCCATCTGCTCACCAGCTTTTTGTTGCTTTTGACTAGCGCCTTTCGAATCTTTTTTATCTAGCGCATCCTTACTATCTTGTTGATCTTTTTCAATATCCTGCAACTCCTTTTCAGGGTTTTCGAAGGGATTAGGTTTTTCTAACGACTTATTTTTTTCTTCCAGTTTCTTCAAATCATCCTTTAAATCTTTCATTTCCTTATTCAAGGCATCCTGCTTTTGTTTAAGCGATTCGTTATTCTGCTTTTTATCAGCCGTTTCCTTGCTCAGTGCCGTTTGCTCTTTAGCCAATTCATTTAAACGATCGATGTCGTTTTGCAAGTTTTGCTCAAATTCCAGCTGTTTGTAAAGTTCTAAAATTCTATCGAGTTCATTTTTGAGCGTTTTATTATCCAATTGCATCTTTGAAAGTTCATTTTGCGTTTGGTCTTTATTTTTCTCATTCATCAGGTTTTGAAGCTTCTGCAGAAGTTCCTTTGTTTTTTCATCCAATACATGATCAAACAAATCCTTAATCTGGTTCTGCTTCTCTAAAAGTTCTTGCGTTTGTAATTGGTCTTCCTGCTGCTGAATATTTTTGTCGTTTTGCTCCTTTATCTGTTTTACTGCCTCATCCAGTTGTTTTTGTTTATCCAGCAAAGCCTCTATTTGCTTTTTATCCTCAAATGAGATCTGCTTTTTATCGATTAAACTTTCGGCAACTTTTTTACTCTCTTTTTCAATGGTATTGGCTAAACGAATAGCCGATTGTATTTTTTGCTTAAGCGCCTGGCTGTTAGCGCTTACTTGCTCAGCAGTTTCTTTTTTTGTAGGCTGCTTAAATGTTTTAATTTCTGAACGGGTAATTTTTGAACCATTAACACCATCATTATCAGCGACTTCAAGATAGTATTCTATTTCCTGGCCAGGCTTTGCCAATGCCGCTTTTAAATCCCAGAAGAAGAAAAATCTATTTGCAGTTATGTTGGTTTTGATGGGAATATTTTTGCTGACGGTACTAATTACCTTATTGTTTTCCCTAATGTTATACCTAAAACTCAATCTGCTAAAACCATAGTCATCCGTAATCTGTCCACTGAAATAGATGGCTTTGTTGCTAATTGAATCGGGCTTTTCCTCAACCTGAATAGCTGGAGATTGGTCTTTAATTACCATAATTTGATGCGATAAAGAATCGGCGAGTGTTACAAAATTATTTTTTGGGCTAATTCTATATTTTGAATTATTGCGGATCGTAGCATTATAGGCTGATTCATCATCATCAACCTTCAACACAATTTGCTTACCATTTAGTGTAAATAGCAGTGAGTTGCTTTGCCCAGTTTTGAAACTCCAGGTAACACGAGTCCCTTCGGGTAGAAGCATGTCGCCAACGTTAACAATCACTTCCGGTTTTTTGCCTAAGTAAGATGGATAATTTAAAGTTGCCGATGCATTCAATAACTCCGGACGAGGCTTAACGCTCACAGTGAAAACTGAAGAACTAAATCCGCCACCCTTGAAAATCAGTTTTTTATCACTCTGAATATTTTTGATGCTGTAACTAAACTGGCTGATGGTTTCCTTAACCAATTTATAGGTGTTTTTTCCGTCTTCTACATAAACTTCGGCTGGCAATTCATCACCAGCCAATTTCAAATTTATCGTTACATCATCGCCCTGCGTAACAGTTAGATTTTTGTTAAGAACAGTGAAGTTAAAAGGTGCTTTGGGAGCGATGAATTCATCATATTTAAAGAAACTATTAGTTCCCTCGCGAAGAATGGCAGGTGCAATTAGGGCAATTAATAGAATAATAGAAAGCGGAATGAACAGGTATTTCAAGTATTTCCGATTATCGGTTATCCGAACGGCGGTATAAAATGGTACGGGTTTCAAGTCCAGAATTTTCTGATCGATGCTCGCCATAATTAATTGATTATTTTCTGGCAAATTTTCAGAAAGTTTATGAAGTTGTAAAGTATTTAAAAGCTTATCCTTGATATCGGAAAAGTGGTTTCCAATAATTACCGAAGCTTCATCGAGAGACAGATGTTTGCCTAATTTCAACATCGAGAGCAGAGGTTTTATAATCAGAAAACCTATCAATAGTAAGCCCAATAACAAGTAAGCGAAGAAAATAAAAGTTTTTAAGCCTGCCGTTGGGTTTAGATAATATAGACTCAAGAAAACAAGCAAATATAAGCCGAGTAATATTGCGGCTGCATAAATGGTACCACGTAAAATCTTGTTTAAATAAAATTTACGGATAAACTCATCTATCTTCCTCAACAAATCGTTGTAATTATTGCTTACCATATCAACGTAAATGTAAAAATTGTTCGCATCAATTAAAAGAAACCCTATTACGTTAACGCGTTTATTTCAAATTGTTTATTTGAAAGATAGAATAAAGGTTTGGAAAACAATGTTTAATGTTTCATAGAGGTTTTCAGTCTCGCTTTTTGCTGCTCCCGGTGAAAAATCGGGATTCGCGACAGGTCGGGTTTATTTAACAAAGTTTGTTGCTTTGGCTAAAGCCCCAATTGCCTCATCTTGAAAAACAGGCAGCTAAAGCAGTCTGCAATGAAATACAAATCGCTATTGAATTCATTGCCGTTCGGCTTCAGCAAGCGCCATGATTAATTTAAAAATATTTATCTTGGATAATTAATACAAAGGTTACATAGATTTAAAACTGCTATTCTAATAAAAAATCTACTTTTGATTTTTTGTACAATCACCCCAAATATGAAACGAGCACTTATTTTAACAAGCATGGTATTTATTTTTACCACCTCTTTTGCCCAAAAATTCAACTGGAATAAAAATCAGGTCATCGCACATCGCGGCGCATGGAAAAAAAATAAACTTCCCGAAAACTCCATCGCATCCCTAAATGAAGCGGTAAGGTTAGGTTGTTATGGTTCGGAATTCGATGTTTGGATGACCGCCGATAAAGTGCTTGTTGTAAATCACGACGCTGAATTTCAAGGCTTGACCATTGAGAAGGTTAATTACGAAGAATTATTAACCAAAACCATGAGCAACGGCGAGAAAATTCCAACGTTAGAAGCTTACCTCCAGGAAGGAAAGAAACAAAAAACAACCAAATTAATTTTAGAAATAAAACCTTCTCTAATTAGCAAAGAACGAGGTATTGAGCTTACAAATGCCTGCATAGATATGGTAAAAAAAGTAGGGGTTTTAGATTGGACAGAATATATTAGTTTCGACTATGATTATTGCAAACGCATTCTGGAAGTTCTTCCAAAAGCAAAAGTAGCTTACCTGAGAGGGGAGGTCAGCGCTGAACAAATGAAGGCAGACAAATTGACTGGCGTTGATTACCATTATAGCATCTATCAAAAAGATGGCTGGATAGAAAATGCGCACAAATTAGGCTTAACAGTAAATGCCTGGACAGTAAACACTGCGCCAGAAATGCAATGGTTATTGGCGCACAATGTTGATTATATAACTACGAACGAGCCAGAATTGACTTTTGAAGAAATAAAAAAAGCACCTGTTACATTGGGGTGGAAGTTAAAATGGGCAGATGAATTTGAGGACAAAGGCTTGCCGCTAAGTAAAAATTGGGGTTATGATGTTGGTGGAAAGGGCTGGGGAAATAATGAGCTTCAATACTATACTGAAGCTGATACTGCTAACGCCAAAAATGTTAAAGGAAGTTTGAACATCACCGCGATTAAAGCTGATAAAGAAAGCAATAAATACACATCAGCCAGGTTGGTGAGTAAAAACAAATTTGATTTCAGATATGGCAGGGTAGAAGTACGGGCAATGTTGCCAAAAGGAAGGGGTTTGTGGCCGGCGATTTGGGCACTTCCTACAGATTGGAGATACGGCGGTTGGCCGAAAAGCGGTGAAATAGACATTATGGAACATGTAGGTTATGAGCCCGATAGTGTTTATGGAACTGTACACACTGAAAAATTTAATCACGTACTTAAAACCCAGGTAGGCAAAGGCGTAAAGATAAATCCTTACAACACTTACCATATTTATGCTGTAGAATGGTTTAAAGATAGAATTGAATTTTTTGTAGATGATCAGAAATATTTAACCTTCAAAAATACAGGTAAAGGCCCTGCCGATTGGCCATTTGATCAAAACTTTCATGTGATTTTGAATTTAGCTGTAGGTGGAAACTGGGGAGGAAAAAATGGGGTCGATGATGCTATTTTTCCAGCAACCATGAAATTGGATTATGTGAGGGTTTACCAGAAGTAGCGTTTTAAGTAATAATCACATGCATTCCCCTCACAAGTTTTTTGCAACAATAAAAAGACATTACTAGCAGAACCGCAACTTATTTATAATTTGAAAGGATCAAAATGATATCGTATAATTTATGGACTCCCGTAGAGAATTTTTAAAAAAGGCGGCGCTTTTCACTGGGGCTACGGGTATGGTTAATGCATTGCCCAGCTCGGTATTAAAGGCTATGGCAATAAATGCCGAACCTGGTAGTACTTTTCACGATGCCGAGCACATCGTGTTTTTGATGCAGGAAAACCGTTCCTTCGACCACATGTTTGGTAAAATGAAAGGGGTACGCGGCTTTAATGATCCCCATCCACACATACAGCCCGATGGTAATAAAGTCTGGCTGCAAAAGGACGGTCAGGGTTACACTTATGTGCCCTTTCATGTAGATATCAATAAAACTAAAATCACATGGCAAGGCGGTTTACCTCACTCCTGGAACGATCAGGTTGCAGCCCGAAACGGAGGACGTTATGATAAGTGGTTTCCTGTTAAATCGGCGATGACATTATCGTATTACGACAGAAATGATATCCCTTTTTACTATGCTTTGGCTGACGCATTTACCGTTTGCGACCAACATTTTTGTTCATCCTTAACAGGAACAACGCCCAATAGATTATTTTTTTTTACAGGAACAGTTAGGGGAGAAAAGAGTGTCAATCGTGTGGCCATAGTAAATAATGACCAGGCGGAATCGCAGAACAATGTGTTTGTAGATTGGCCAACCTTTCAGGAAACTTTAGAAGATAATGGTGTTGATTGGCGTATTTATCAAAATGAACTTTGGACTTCAAAACTTCCGGAAGGTGAGGTTGATGATTGGTTGGGCAACTATGGCGATAATCCTGTAGAATATATAAAAAGGCACAATGTTAAGCTTTCTGCTTATTTCAGAAAAAATGGCGATAAGACAGTTACACCAGCATTAACTCCCGAAGAAGTACAAGCTAAATATGCTAAATTATCTCAGCGGGATAAAAACCTGATTGATAAGGCTTTCCAAACAAACATTAGCGAGAAAGATTATTTAGCTTTAGCGCCATTCACATTCACTAACGATGAAGGAGAATCTGAAACGATAAATATTCCGAAAGGCGATATTTTTCATCAGTTTAGAAAAGATGTTGATAGCGGAAAACTTCCGGCAGTTTCTTGGTTGGTGGCACCTCAGCGTTTTTCCGACCATACGAGTTCGCCGCTTTATGGCACCTGGTATGTTAGTGAAGCGCTAGATATTTTAACCAAAAACCCTGAAGTGTGGAAGAAAACCATTTTCGTTTTAACCTATGATGAAAATGATGGTTATTTTGACCATCAACCCCCATTCGTTGTGCCGAACCCAGATGACAAGTCAAGCGGAAAGGTATCTGAAGGGATAAATTATGCAACGGATTTTGAGGGAAGAAAAGGCAGTCCGATTGGCTTGGGCTACCGTGTACCCATGGTTATTGCCTCACCCTGGAGCAAAGGTGGATTTGTAAATTCGCAGGTTTTTGATCATACCTCTTCCTTAATGTTTATGGAGAAGTGGTTAAGTAAAAAGACAGGGAAAAATATCAAAAGCAATAACATTAGCGATTGGAGGAGAAACATATGTGGCGACTTAACGTCGGCTTTTCGGCCATATAATGGAGAGGAAATTAAATCGCCAGAACCATTAAATCGCGAAACCGTAGTCGCAAATATTGGTAATGCAAAAAATAAACCTGCACAGGTTGGACCAACTGCTTTAAACAAAAATGAGGTTGCGAAAATCAACAAGTTCGATTCTTTTTCAAACCAAAATTCTATACATGCGCCAAAGCAAGAACAGGGAACAAAACCTGCTTGCGCCTTACCTTATTATATAAATGTAGATGCTTCTTTGGTTGACAGTGAGGTAGAGCTCACCTTCCAATCTGCAAAACCGCTTTTTGGAAATGAAGCCGAAACTGTTGGTGTACCTTTTACGATGATTACTACAGAAAGTTTTAAAGGTGTTAAGGGCAAAGTGTGGGCTTACGCCGTTAAAGCTGGCGATAAGTTATCAGAAAAAATTAATATTGAAGACTTTGATAATGGTATTTACGATTTCCGAATTACTGGCCCGAATGGTTTTTACAGGCACTTTATGGGAAATAATCAAAATCCGCAGATATTAATAAAGGCAATGCCTGAACAAAGTGGGCTGGTGAGCAAAAAGCTAACCGGCAATTTGATTTTCTCTATTGAAAATAAAAGTTCGAGCCTAATAAGCATTCAAATTGTCGATAACAAATACAAGTCGGCAACCAGAACGGTTTTACTCCAGCCAAAAGCCACAACAAACTTGCTATCTATTCTTGCAAAAAATGGTAACTGGTATGATTTCAGTATTGTAAAGGCCGGCAATTCAATTTTTAAACATCGTTATGCAGGAAAAATAGAAACAGGTGAACTTACTACGAGTGATCCTTATATGGGTAATGCATGAAATATCCCCCATTTCGGGTGATAGTTTTGGAAAGGAATTATATTTATTTTGTTTATATGTGCGGCAATCTGTTTATCAAAAAGATAAAATATATACTTCCTTTCCTTCTTTTCATCGGCCTGAAGGTGGCGGCCCAAAGCTATAATTTTACCAATTATAATTTAAAAGATGGCTTGCCGCAATCGCAGGTTATGGCCTTTTACCAGGCCAAAGACAGAAAACTTTGGCTCGGTACCTATGGCGGCGTAAGCAATTTCGACGGCAAAAATTTTACCTCTTACAGCAAAGCCGAAGGCTTAAATTCAAACTCGGTTGGTAGTATTGTTGAAGACGATAATGGCCAAATGTATTTCGGTACCGAAGCTGGCATTAATACACTTAAGAAAGGGAAAATAGCAAGCATTTTTAAAGGCGAAGGCGTTTCCAGCCTTATTAAAGATAAAAGAGGTAGAATTTGGGGTCTATCAAGAGAAAGGCTCTTTCGCATTGAAGATGGTAAACTAGTTTTTTATTCCATTGCAAATAAAGCTGTAACAGCTATAAATATTGATAGGAGCGGTAGTTTATATGCGGCTGTTTACGATGAAGGTATCTATAAACTAGAAAGTAAAAACTGGACATTATCCCAATCCTTACCCCCGGAATTAGAGAGATTCCCAATTAGAAAAATTTTGTTTGATAGGCAAATTGCCAACAAAATGTACCTGCTTACACAGCGTGGTGGTATCTATGTTTTAGCAGCTGGAAAAATATCCCGGTTTTTTAAGGATAAACGAATAAACGATTACTATGCTATTGCGCAGGACAACCGGAACCAAATGTGGATTGGAACTGAAAGGGGTGCGTACATGATGACCAAGAATGGCTCGGTAATTAGTTTCAATGGCGATAATGGATTAAGCGATAACCAGGTTGATGCTATATTTAGTGATGCTGAAAACAATATCTGGCTTTCCTGTTTTAGCGATGGATTTTATAAATACGAAGGGGATGCTTATATCCGTTATGATAAATTTAAAGGGCAGAATTTCGCTTTTCCAGTTAGTGGTTTAGCTGCCGATAAAAATGAAAATCTGTGGATCGGAACATACAATAAAGGCATGTTCAAATACAATGGAAATGATATTGAAAAAATAAATTTTCCAGCTTTTAAGGATAAAAAAATATTTTTCGTGTATGCCGACAAAGCAAAAAATATTTGGATTTCGGCAAGCGGTAATGGTGTTTGGAAATATGATGGAAAGAAATTCGACCAGGTTTTACCGCCCGATAGACTTGATAATAGCTCAATTGTGGAAGATCAGGTTGGCGGTATTTGGATCAATGGACCTATTACATCGACCTATTTGAAAGATGGAAAATTAGAAAAAGTATCGGGTTTTAGTGGCTATTCATCTTGTATGTATGCGCTAACTCCAGATAGCGTTTTGTTGGGTACATCAACAGGAATTACCTTAATTAAAAATAAGAAGGTTGATAAATTTTTCCAGATAGGTATGCTTAAAGACGCTCTCGTTTTAAATATTATCAAACATGGCGATAATCTGGTTTTTGCGACGCTTGGCGACGGTATTGTAACCTGGAATAACAAAACTAAGGAAGTAAAGCGTTATGCGGCCGTTAACGGATTAAACTCTAACGACATTTACAGCTTGGCCATTGATAATGAAAATAATTTGTGGGCAGGCACAGGCAGGGGTATCAATAAGTTAAATTTTAACCAAGCTACCAATTCTTACAGCGTCGAAAAAGGAAATCCACTGATTGTTGAATGCAATCAAAACGCTATAATTAATTACCGGAATAATATCCTGGTGGGCACCATAACGGGTTTGGTTCAGTGCAAAACAACTCAATCCACCCAGAGTAGGGAAAGTCCGTTTATCCACATTGGACAGGTTAATGTTTTTCATAAAACCGATAGATCGAAGGATTTAAGCCTTGATTTAATAAAGGGCAGGGAAAAGTTCCATCGGTTAAGCTATAGCCAAAATCACTTATCCATTAGTTTTAAAGCTATTTTTTTAACTAATCCTGGAAGCGTTTTGTACCGCTATAAGCTGGTTGGGGTTGATAACGATTTCAGTAAACCTGTTCCGAACACCGAAATTGAATATTCAACCATCAGGCCTGGAAGTTATACTTTCCAGGTATATGCTATTGCCAATGGAGAGCAATCGAATATTGAGCAGTTTAATTTTACCGTTATACCACCTTTTTACGACACCATTTGGTTTAAGGCTGCTGCTTTTTTAGTGATAATTTTTTTAATCTGGTTTATATTCTACTTGATTTTCAAAACCAGAGAAAGAAAAAAATATCAGCTAGAAAGAATTAAAATGAACGAGCAGGAAAAGATACGCAAGCAAACTGCCGAAGATTTTCATGATGATATTGGTAATAAGCTTACCAGAATTAACGTGTTATCAGAAATTCTTGATAAAAAAGTAGCTGCTGAAAATACAGAACAAAAAGAGCTTGTTAGGTTAATAAAAGAAAACGCAGGCCTGCTTTATACTGGCACAAAAGACATTTTATGGGCATTGGATCCGCAGAGCGATAACCTTTATGAGATTTTGATACACATTAAAAACTTTGGTGTAGATCTGTTTCAGAATACCGGAATAGATTTTAAGATGGAAGGCGTATTGCAAAAACACAGAAAGCTGCATTTATCAATGGAGTTTAACCGCAACCTCACTTTAATATTTAAAGAGATGTTAAACAATGTTTTAAAACACTCAAACGCTACCCAAGTGCTTATGTTAATTGTAGAATCTGAAGATAGAACCATTAATATTTTAACTACCGATGATGGAGATGGATTCGATTTGGAAATAGTTGAAAAAGGGAGGGGACTCAAAAATATTCAAACCCGATGTAAACGGATCAAATCTATGTTTCAAATCACTTCTGGTAAAGGAAAAGGAACAACCACAACGATTTCCACCAAAATTTTTGTCACAAATTGAGCAAAAGCGTGTCTAAACAATAAAAAAATCCCATTAATGAGCACAAATTTAAGGATCGTTTTAATTGAAGATGATGATATTCTCCGAATAGGATATGAATCTTTGCTTTCTGATGTAACCGATTTTACAGTGGTAAATTCCTATGCCTCATACGATTTAGCGAAGAAACAGTTGGAGCAGGATCATCCGGAGGTGATATTACTTGATATCCAAATGCCAGGAACGAACGGCTTGCAAGCTTTACCGTTCATAAAAAAAATGTTGCCTCAAACTCACATTGTTATTTTAACTGTTTTCGATTCGCCAGAGTTGGTTTTCGAAGCATTAACCATGGGCGCAGGCGGCTATCTGACTAAAAATTCAACCTCTGCAAAAATTATCGATGCAGTACGTGAGGTAAGTACAGGCGGGGGTGCAATGAGTACAAACGTAGCCAGAATCGTGATGCACTCTTTTCAGAAGAATTTGAATTCGCCCCTAACCAAACGCGAAACCGAAATTTTGGACCGCATTGCAAACGGACAAACCAAATCGCAAATTGCTACAGATTTGTTTATTGATCAAGAAACCGTAAGAAGTCATGTAAAAAATATTTACATCAAATTGGATGTAAATTCAAAAGCGGAGGCTATAAAAACGGCGAAAGAAAAGAGGTTTATTTAAACTTTTTATCGATTAAATTTAGCTGGATGTATCCTGTATAGCTATGTTTATTTAACCACTGTAATTTCTAATTTTAGAAAAATTGCCACCTCTAGTAAATCTTTTAGGAAAAATAATGCGAAAACCACCCTTTTTGGGTGGTTCTTCCGGTTCATTTTCGGTTTAATTTTACATCATCAAACTTAATAACATTTATGAACCCCTCTTCTAAGTTTTTCTATGTGCAAGTAGCCCAACTTAAGGAAGCAAATGATTTCTTTCAAAATCGTTTGGGTATGAACACCGAGCCTGCTTTTTTATCAGAAAAAGAAAAATGTATTCTAGTAAAACCAGATGACACCACGATGATTTTTCTCTCTGAGAAAAAACACGAACATCAAACAAGGAAAGTAACCCTCAATACACCAGATTTGCTTGAAGATTATTGCAGATTAAGAGCCAATGGCGTGACGTTCACTCGTATGCCAATTTATTTGAATGAAGGTTTAAGCGCAATGTTTTCAGATCCATCAGGAAACGAATACACCATTTTGGAGGAAAGACAATACTCCGAAGATTAACTGTACCGACATGAAATACGTTAAAGAACTGAGTAACAAAAATAAAATCGTAACGGAGCACACTTGCGAATCGGTGTATGAGCAGCAAAGTAGCGATTATATGATAAAGTTTGTTTTCAGTGGCACTGAAGATTGTGAAATAAACAACCGTAAGTTGAGTATTTATCCCGATAGTTTTGCTGTTTTAAACGAGGGAAGCAGTTTTAGTAGTCGAATAGATTCCATTACCCCGGTAGATACTTTTTCTGTTTCCTTTGGAAAAACCTTCATTAATGATTTTTACAACTCGATTTCCAACACTAGTGATTTCTTGCTCGATGGAAAGCAAACTAACATTGAGCCTGTATTTTTAGAATCGCTTTACCCATTCTCTGGTGATATGCGCTATAACATTCTTCATTTAAAAGGCCAGATAGATAATGGCATTAACAACGAAATGTTAATTAATGAATACATGTATCATTGCTTATTAAACTATTACAAAATATACGATAAAGAAGTAATTCAAAAAATGGATCGGCTTTCTTTTATTAAAACGAAAACAAAAGAAGAGGTATTGAAAAGGTTAACGCTGGCAAAAGAGTACATCAGCAGCAATTATAACCAGAACATTACGCTAGAAAACATCGCAGACTATGCTTGTTTATCGGTTAACCATTTGTTGCGGACTTTTAAGGAAGCTTATGAAATTAGCCCCTATCAGTTTTTAATGCAAATGAGGTTAAATAGAGCCAAAAACTTATTGCAAACCACGCCTTATTCACTGAATGAAATCGTTGGCTTGGTTGGGTTTGAGTGCCCAAGCTCCTTTATCCGATTATTCAAAAATACCTTTAACATTACGCCTTTGAAATACAAGAAAAGTAGGTTGAATTAAATATTTAAATAGTGATTTCTGCATATTTTAAAAATATATAGTAAACTATTTTTGAAGTTCTTTCAGGACAAATTTTTGTAGAAGTTTTTTCCTGTTTAGGTTAATAATGATTAAAGAAGCAAACTGCCAGGATTGGGGTTTGCTTTTTTGTGTTATTCCGTTTCCCAAACCAAAATTGGTGTTTTTAGCACATTTTAGTTTTACAACCATGTGTAATTTGCGTTTTGATTGGTCTCATGCGTATCAGCAACAAACTAAAAAACTAATTATTTACTAACTATTTCAATTAAGAACATGAAACAAAAATTACTATTAATTTTAGTGATAACGGTGATGTCTTATTTTAATGCTTTGGCACAGAATAAAACGATAACCGGAAAGGTAGTTGATGCCGATGATGGCTTGCCGCTACCGGGAGTATCAATAAAAATAAAAGGTTCTACATTGGTAACACAAACTATTGGAGATGGAACTTTTAGTATTTCGGCACCTGCTGATGCTCAAACGCTGGTAATCAGCTACATTGGCTATCAGACGCAAGAAGTAAAAATAACGGGTACTAACCTAAATATCCGTTTGGTTTCATCGGCCAATGATTTACAGGATGTAATGGTAATTGGTTACGGAACCGTTAAAAAGGAAAATTTTACGGGTTCTGCGGCAAGGATTGACGGCGATATCCTTGAAGATCGTCCAGTATCATCTTTCGAAAAAGCGCTTCAGGGAGCTGCGGCAGGTGTGCAGGTTACCAGTGTTTCTGGTCAGCCAGGAGCAACATCTACAGTGCGTATTCGTGGTGTAGGGTCGTTTTCAGCATCAAGTACGCCATTATATGTGGTGGATGGTATTGCTATTACCAATGGCGATTTGAGTTCGGTTGCGCAATCATCAGATGTACTTTCATCACTCAATCCAAACGATATTGCTTCGGTAACGGTTTTAAAAGATGCTACTGCGGCAGCTATTTACGGTTCAAGGGCGGCAAATGGTGTAGTGTTAATTACCACTAAACAAGGTAAAGCCGGCCAAACCAAACTTAGTTTAAACTCTTATACCGGTTATTCTTACCAGGCGGTTGATAAACACGAAGTAATGGATGCGACGCAATACTATAAAAGTTATTGGGATATTTATTACGCACAACGTTTAGCCGCAGGCTTATCGCCTGATGCGGCGGCTACGGCAGCAAATGGACTAACCAATGGCAAATTAGTAGTTAATCCATACAATACTGCAAACCCTTATGCAGCAAATGGTGTTTTGGCCAACGGCGCATCATTACTTTATGATACAGATTGGCGCAACGAAGTTTTACGTAGAGGCGTTACCAAAAACATCGATTTATCGGCAAGCGGTGGTAATGAAAAAACTAAGTTCTTTATTTCTGGTGGATACTTTGAGCAAAATGGTATTGTAATCCGTTCAGATTTTAACCGTTACTCGAGCAAATTTAACATCAATACCGAAATTACTGATTTCTTGAAAATAGGTATCAATAACAGCTTGTCTCGCACCGAACAAAATACGCCAGCAGGAAGCACGGGGTCTGACAATCCTGTAAACTTTGCCGATCAAACCGCAAATATTTATCCGTTATATGTAAGAGATACAAATGGAAATGTGGTGATAGATGCAAGCGGAAACCCAGTTTACAGTTATATAAATCCTGTTACTCCAGATTTTAACCCGGTTGGTTTATCCAAGCTAAACGAATACAACACTAAAACTTCAAGAGTAATATCAAGCCCTTTTGCTGAAGTTAAATTCTTAACAGATTTTACAGCTAAAAGTATGCTTGCGGTGGATTACATCAACAACCGCGAACGTCAGTTCTACAATATGGAACATGGCGATGGAGTTAGTGTTAAAGGAAGAGCATACCGTTATACGAGAGAAGATATTACTTTAACTTTTCAAAATACGTTAACCTATGCCAAAACATTTAATCAGCACAGCTTTAACGTTTTGTTAGGTCAGGAAGCTTACCGTACTAAACAAGATTATATTTATGCGCAAGCTACAGGATTTCCTTTCCCGGGAACGGATGAGTTAATTGCAGCATCAACGCCTAATGCAACTCAATCCTATTATACTCAAAAAAGATTATCATCTTATTTCTCTCGATTAGAATATAACTACAATACAAAATATTACTTGTCGGGAAGTTTGAGACGGGATGGATCTTCGGTTTTCGGTACCGATAAAAAATACGGAACATTCTACTCATTTGGAGGTGCTTGGCGTATAGGCAAAGAAAATTTCTTGAAAGATGTAAGCTGGATCGATGAATTGAAATTGAGAGCAAGTTATGGTACTTCGGGTAACGATAGAATTGAACGTTACGCTGCACAAGGCCTTTACGGATTGGGCAAAAACTATGAAGGTCAATCAGGTATCAACTATGTTCAATTAGAAAATCCAAATTTACAATGGGAGCAAAACACAACTGTTGATGTAGGTTTGGAGTTTGCATTGTTCAAAGGAAAATTAAGTGGAGAAGTTTCCTATTACAAAAGAGGATCGAAGGGCTTGTTGTTCGATCAGCCGTTAACCCGTTTAACTGGTTTCGATGGTCTATCAACTAATCTTGCATCTATGGATAATTATGGTGTAGAGGTATTGTTAAATGGAAATCCGGTTAAAACCGAAGATTTTGATTGGAATATATCCTTCAACATTACATCGAACAAAAACAAAATTAATAGCATGACTCAAAATGAGGTTATTGATGGTACAAAAAGATGGAAAGTGGGCGAAGACAGATATCAATGGTATTTACGGGATTATGCAGGGGTAGATCCGGCAGATGGCAGACCGATGTGGTACATGGACGATCCTGCAACTGGAAATAAAGTTACTACCAAAAACTGGTCTACAGCAACCCGATACGATGGTTTTGGTTCTTCTTTACCAAAATTTACCGGCGGGTTTAATAACACTTTCAGATACAAACAGTTCGATTTAAGCGTATTTACTTATTTCTCTACGGGAGGAAAAATCTACGATACACTCTATGGAAACTTAATGCATAGTGGTGCTTCGGTGGGTAAACAATTATCGGTTGATACTTATAACCAATGGCAAAAACCAGGCGATATTACTGATGTACCTCGTTTCGTAATTAACAATACGGATTTGGGCAACAGTCAATCTACTCGTTTCTTATATGATGGTTCGTATATGAGAATCAAAAACATCGGCTTAGGTTATTCGGTAAAAAAAGACTGGTTAGAAACCTTACACTTATCAAATGTTAGACTGTATGCGATGGCAGAAAATCCATTCACAATAGCTAAACACAAAGGAATGGATCCAGAATCGGCAATTACAGGTTTAACCGATAACGATATTCCGAATGTCAAAACGTTTACGCTTGGTCTAAATGTTACTTTTTAATTGATTAATAATGAGAAATTCAAAAACATATAAAACCGCAATTTACACTGGTGTCATGCTCCTCTTGGTTGGCGCAACATCGTGTAAAAAAGAGTTTTTAGAAGTTACCCCAACACAGCAAATCAATGCGAAGGATGCGTTTTCTTCACAAGCAAAAATACAGGCTGCCATGACCGGTATTTATGATTTAACCACTTTTTCTGGCTATACAAACAACATGATTTTAAGTGCCGATGTTAAAGGTAACGATGTTATGGTGGTTAGTGGTTCAGGAAACTACAGTAGGTTCGTAAGTCAATATCAGTTTATAGAAACAATAAACAATTCTGACGTATATGCCTGGTGGCAATACAGTTACAAAGTGGTTTCAAATGCCAACCAGTTTGTAGAGAATATTCCCGCATCACCAATTAGTGATGCTTTAAAAACGGAATACCTTGCAGAAGCAAGAGCTTTGAGAGCTTACACTTATTTTTGGCTGGTACGTTGGTTTGCGCAACCCTACAGTGTAAACCCGGAAGCACTGGGTGTACCTATTTTAAGAAAACCATTGGGCCCGAGTGAAGCATCGCCATCCCGTGATAAAGTGAAAGATGTATATGCTTTTATGATTGAGGATTTGAAATATGCCGAAACTAATTTACCAACGACAGGTAGAACAAGTATTTATAGATTGAGCGTACCGGCAATTCAGGGTATTTTGGCCAGGATTTATTTGAATATGGGTAATTGGGCGGAAGCGAGCAGGTATGCAAAATTGGCTCGTGCTGCAAAACCTATGAGTACTGCTGCGGCATTATTGACTGGATTTAACAACCCAACCTCGGAGTGGATTTATGCCATTAATGTGAGAACTGATGATAATCAGGGGTTCTTGGCAGTATCCTCATTTTACGATCCTTACGACGTTGGTTATTCGAGCTTTAGGGTAACTGACGAATTTTTCAATTCATTTGCCGCAAATGATGAGCGTAAAAAACAGTTCCTTGTAAAAAGTAGCCCAACCGCTGCCGCTACCACCGCTGCGTATAGGAGAAGAGGTGAAGGCTACTTGATTAATAAATTTGATTTTACAACAACCAATGCAAATAACCAGGTGTTAATGCGCTCAGCAGAAATGTACCTGATAGAAGCAGAAGCAGAGGCCAGGTTAGGTAACGAAACAGCCGCAAAACAAGCTTTATTAGCTGTTCAACAACGTGCTGGTGTGGCCACTGCTGTATCTGCAAATACTGGCAACGCATTTGTTGAAGAAATTTTGGCCGAGCGCAACAAAGAACTTTACGGCGAAGGACACAAGTTTTTCGATTTATTGCGTACAAACAAAGGCGTAAATAGAACTGGTTCTACTACGCATTGGAAAATCGTAAATTTTCCATCGGGAGATAATCGATTGGTATCTCCAATTCCGCAGTTGGAGTTAGATGCTAATCCGGTATTAAAGCCTCAACAAAATCCTGGCTATTGAGTCACGAACAACATTCGTCTTATGAAAGTTGATGCTGTTCAGAAGACGAGAGACGGCTCCTGGGAATCGGCTTACAGGAGCAGGTTTCAAACTGCCGCTAAGCTACTTTGGTTAAGTGCCTTGGTAGTGAGCGTTAGCGGAAAAGGCATCATTAAAGGTGTCAAGTGAGTGCTAAGAAGGTGAACGCAAGTGAACCAACGATGAGGCGTAGAAAGGATTAGATGATATCGAAACCGAGGTACAATAGCGCTGAGGGACAAGCAGAACGATCACCTGTTTATTGGTTCTGCGGCATCCGGCGTATAGGTGGCACGAGCTTAGCACAGGCTTCTGGAGGGAACGTGAGAACCTGTGGCCACGATGTTAAGAGAAAACCTCAAGTTGAAGACACAGCAAGAGGGAAAGTACCGATGGGTGGCACGGCGGAACATCTCGTAGTAATGCTGAAGTTCCTGTGATGGGAATGGAGCGAAGGGGTGTATTAACACGCTTTCTATATCTGGCGTGAAACTGATTAGTCAGGAGGTAACAAAAGATGAAAGCAAAACACTAGTGCCTAGCTCGGTACTGGGGTATTGGTTAATAAGAGCCGCTTGATGGGAGACTATCAAGTACGGTTCTATGGGGGACTTGGGGTGAAATTCCTCAGGTCTACTCGACAACCCAAATATATTTTAGTTTTTTTGATTACCCTCTTCAAATTATGGAGAGGGTTTTTTATGTCCGAGCAAATTTAATTAACTGATAATTATGGTGTTATCGGCATATTTTAATTTTCTATTCACACCGATATTTAATAAAAAAACACAAATAATTATGAAACTCAACGCATTGGTGATTTTATTACTAGGTATGATAATCACAAACAACATTTTTGCTGGCGAAAAACCAACAGCAAGCCACAACTCGGTTCTCAATCATTTTATGGATAGTTACATCAACTCTAATTATAAGATGTTAAAAGCCATTTTAAGTGATGATGCTGTATATACTTCTAATCGAGATGTTCGGGTGATTAAGCACAGAGGCGTAGATGTTTTGAACCAGCTCAAAAAAAATGATGGCGTTAAACAGAGAGATTGCAATATTAGCTCAACAATAATTTCAGAAACAGATGCTTTGGTAATTGCCCGAGTGGATATTAATTACGACCTGTTTGATGGCAATCAACAGAATATTGTAGTGATAGAAAAGAATAAAAATGGTGAATGGAAAATTACACAGGTGTATAAAATGTTCATCAGTGGCGAGAGTTCAGTAAAAAAACTTGTTTAACATTTCGTTTTGATTAAACAAGAAAGCCCCGATTTTTTTTGGTCGGGGCTTTGATATTTTATAAATATTTACTCTAAAATGTTATTGGCAGCTCTGCCTGGATTTTATCCCAGCCGATAACAAGTTTTGCGCCACCTTCCTTTGCAATAAAAGTTAACGAAAAGTATTCTATTGGTTTTGCTAACGCCTTAACAGATACATTTGTCCTCACAACATCCTTGGTTTCATCATAAGAAAAAGCGCCCCATTTATCGGTTTGGCTATTTACAATAATTGTCCAGCTGTCTTTATTTGGAATGGCAAATAAACTGTACGTTCCAGCTTTTATTTTTTTTCCTCCAATATTTACTTTTTTGAAAAACTGAATTTCCGTATTTTCATTAGCACCGAAGCGCCAAACCTTTCCGTACTGCTCTAATACACCAAAGATATCACGCCCTTTTCTCTGCGGGCGAGAATAAACAATTTTGATTACCGGTTTAGTGGCATCCTTCGCTTTTGGGGCATTTAAAGGAAAGTAAACTATATCTGCAGGACTCGGATCTGCTGCCGGAAACTTAACCTCATTTGAGGAAGTTTCTTGAGCTTTTACTCCGAAGCACAAAAGAGCGAAAACAACAATGAATATTCTTTTCATTTGCTGTATGAGTTATTAATGTTTAAAAAGGGATGTGGAACTAATTGGGGGTGGATTAGTATTTTCTGCCTTTTACTATAGCATTTAAAAATAAGCCTGCAGTTAACAAACCCAAAACGCCACCTAATAATGCGAAAATATAGCTCTGCGTAATTACAGCTCCAGTTAAAATCCCGAAGAATAAACCTAAAGCATAATATAACCAGTTGAAATTATTGCTGCTGTTTTCTTGTACACTCATATTTTTTGTTATTTGGAAGCAAAGTTAATATTTATTTTAAAATTTGGTTCTTCAATGATTATCAATATTCATAATTAATTGTCAATTCTACTTAACTGGTAGCCATCTTTTTTCAAATAGCGTATTAAGTGGGGCAGGCGGTCGTAAAACTTATCCTTTCTTTTGGTATCAGTGCCAATGTGTAACAACAAATAAAATCCGTTTAATCCATTGGTCTTTTGTTCATTGAAGTTGGTAATGGATTTATAGATCTCATCTGTTGTACGATAACTTGAGCCCATTTCAGGAAAAGTATAATCTGCATTGGATCGGGTTCCTGGTGTAAAGTTGATAAGCTGCAAGCCTTTTAAACGGGTCCAGCTGGCTATCTTTTCGTTGTACCATTCATATGGAGGAAGAAAGTAGGATGCATCACTTTTCTTAATTCCAAAACTGGTCATCGCTGCGTAATTCGCATCCAAATCTTCATCAAATTGTTTTTGGGTAACAAGCAGGCTATCGCGATTTTTCCAGTCGCAGTAAAGCAAATGTTTGTCCGAATGTGCTCCCAGATAATGCCCGGCCGACTTTAATCTTTTTATCAGTAATTTAAACCTGGGGTTTTTATAAAAGTTTCCGGTCAGAAAGAACGATGCTTTTACATTTTCATCCATTAGTGTTTGAAGTATTTTATCTCCACCATCAGCAAATTCATCACCTGTAAAAACCAGTGAAATCTTTTTCACTGTTGAATCTCCTCGGATATTGGCACCAAAACTGTACGTTTTGTTGCTGGCTGTTTTCGCCTGATTTTCTTTTGCCGCCAGCAGGTAAATTAACGAAGCTGTACCATCCATGGTGGGTTCGTTGGTACTGTAATCACCATAATCATCGTGATAAACAGCCAAGTTACTTTGAAATTCGGCGTATTCATCAGCCTCTGATAATTTGATGCCAATTAAACTATTATAGATGTTGGTGTAAACCGGGCCGTCAACTAAACCTCCGTCGGTGGGATAATTTTTTAAATGGGTAAATGCTGAATGTGGGTCGGCAGGGGTGTCAGCCCAGTTGGGCAAACCATAGATCATGCTTGTTCCCCATGGATTACAACCAAAAATCCAGTCGAAGTTAGCTTGCTCTAATGCGGTAAACTGATTATCTCCCGTTAGTTCTTCATACCATTTACATTGCATGGCAAAGGCCACGGTTAAATTATTGCTACACCAGATAAAAGGGACGCCCCGATAAAAGGCATTTGTTTTTGCCCGAGCCCAAACTTGCTCGATTCCTTCTTTGTAATAGCGTTCAATTTTCTGTCTTTCTGCTCCGGTGAGTTGTTTCGCAAGTTCATAATGACCGAGGTTGATGAATGGATAATATTGATAATGTGCTGCGGTATCTTTAGCTAACCATGGTGTTACTTTTTCCTGGTCGGCGTAAGCTAAGGCCAACTTAGATGCTTTTAAATCGGCCTTTGCAAAGCCAACTGAAGCCATAGCCAGTTCCATATCGTCAACCCAATTGTCTTCCGCATAAATATAGGGCGATTTGACAGATGCAGTTTGCGTAACGCCCGGTTTCTGCAGTGCGAAACTCAATGCAGAGTTCCCCTTCCTGGCGAGCAGAACCGAGTATTTCTGATCGGTACTATTAAATAACTTTGCACCTAAATTAAAAGCGCTGGCGAACTTTGCTGCGGTAGAACTTGTTCCCGTTGTGGCATTCAAAAATTTGCCACGTTGCTGCGGTTTCCCGTTGATGAAATATAGCGGTCGTTCGAAGCCCTTTCCGTATTGGCTATCTTCTTTCGGAATTCTCATCGAAATATGGTCACGGTCATCGGCCAACTGGTTAAACATCACTTTTTTCTTTGGATGCATTTTTAAAAGCCAATCCAATCCCCATTTTGCTTCGTCCAAAACATCGGCCTTGCCGTTTTTTCCGTCTAAACCGTTTGCTTGTTTTTCATCGGTAAAAACAGCAGGAAAATCCCGATAGGCCATCAGTAAATGATAAGTGGCATTCGCCGAAGTGGTGGAATATTGGAGGTAATCACTCGCATCATGCCAGCCGCCAGAAGCACCGAAATGGGTACTATCTTTTATTCCAGCTTTAGCGCCGTATAGCGAAAAACCATCATGGGTATGGCAGCTATCTTTTAAATAAGGATTAAAACCACTCCTTTGCTGGCGCATGTAACGAAGACAGAAATCGGCCGCACCTTTGTAAACATCATCTTTAATAATAACCAGCGGCGATAAAACACCATCGGCTCTGATGTAAAATCTCCCTGATTTATTAAAGCCAGAAAAATTAATTCGTGCAGTTTGTTTGAAAGGGCCATAGGCGCCGAATGGTTTAACGTTGAGCGAGGTGTAAACAACCTTTTTAGTTTTTTCCTCGATCAACTCAAACAGGGCAGGAGCTTGATCGGATTTACTAGCCCAAACCGCCACCTTTGATCCATTTACCGGATAACCAAGCAGGTTAATCCTGATCCAGCTTTGCTCCCGATTTTTATCCCGGAAGGAGAATAATGAAAGAATACATAAGAGCACTAACATTAATAGAGAAGCCTTTTTCATCATAGCAAAATTTTTCTAGCCTTAAAATTAGGCTTTTATCAAGATAATGTAAAAGAAGTAGTATTTGATTTGGAAGTTAATCAAACGATTGATTAATTTTGTGCCATCAAAAGATGAAGACAGAAAAAGTAGATAAAAAACAAGCCATTCTAGATGCAGCCGAAAAACTGTTTTGCGAAACAGGATATGAGGGCACGTCAACCAGGCAGATTTCAAAGGAATCTGGAGCCAACATGGCAATGATCAATTATTATTTCGGGTCGAAAGAAGGAGTTTTTATAGAAATAATGAATAATCGCATTGAGGGTTTCGCCTCTCAATTAAAGATTATTAATGAAGATAAAATATCGTCCTTAGAAAAATTGCACAAAGTGATTGAAGGTTATGCAAACCGGATATTTTCGAACATTGCATTTCACAAAATGATGCACAGAGAGCTTTCCCTTACTCAACGGCCAGATATGTATGATAAGATTAAAAATGCGATGAGTAGAAATATGTCGCTTCTGGACAGGATTATTATAGATGGAATTGAAGACGGAAGCTTCGGCAATGTTGATGTGAGGATGATTATTGCCACCATTATGGGGACCTTAACAAATGTTGTAATTGCTCCACATAAAATTTCTAACGATAAAGCCATCGACTTATCTAATCCAAAAGAGAACAAAATTATTAAAGAGCGAGTAGTCGCCCATTTGCAAAACCTTGTAACAGTTTATTTAACATCAAAAAAATGATACCCAAATCGATTAGATTAATGCTTGCGGCATCATTAATTCCTGCAGCCTTATTTGCTCAAAGCTCAAAGGAGTTAACCATCAATCAAGCTATTGAACTTGGCATTGCCAATAGTAAAAACCTAAAACTTTCCCAAAACAAAATAGACCAGGCGGTGGCGCAATTGGAAGTGGTAAAAGACAATGTTCTTCCAACGGCCAATGCCAGCTTTATGTATAATCATGCCGAAATACCAACGCATACTTTTAGTTTAGGCGAAGGTACAACTGCCTTTAATTTACCCCGCAGAGCCGATGCGTTTGTAGGTACTGCAGCCGTACAGGAGCTGGTTTATGGAGGAGGAAAGTTAAAATACGCAAAAGAATCGACCAAATTATTAGCAGATGTTGCCCGTTTGGATGCCGATAAAAGCAAAGAGGAGATTACTTATGCGGTAATTAACACGTACTATAATCTGTACAAAATTGAGCAAAGCAAAAAGGTGGTTCAACAAAATTTAGAATCAATTGCAGCACAAATTAAACAGGCACAACGGTTCTTTGAGCAGGGCATTGTGACTAAAAACGATGTATTGCGATTTCAGTTGCAACAGGCTAACGTAACCCTTACGCAAATGGACATAGAAAGCAATCGCAAAGTAATTAACTATAATCTCGATATTTTGTTAGGCTTGCCTGAAGATACCGAAGTTAAAATTGTAGATCCGTCAGCAGGTTTGAAAACAGCAAGTTCGCTGGCCGATTACATAAATCTGGCCATGGCAAATCGCCAGGAGTTAAAACAACTTGATGTTCAGAATAAAGTTGCTGACTATAACATCAAAACCATTAAAGCCAATACTTTACCAACCGTTGGCGTAGGTGCGAATTTGTATTATATCAATCCGAGTGGCAGTTTTATCCCTCCGGTAAATCAATATTTGTTACCAGTAACAGTGGGCGCAACCGTTTCATGGAATATTGGTAGCCTATGGACAAACAGAAATAAAGTGAGTGAAGCTAAAATTCAACAGAGCGAAATTTCTATCCAGAAAGATATTCTATCGGACAATGTAAAAACCGACATCAATAAAAACTTTCAAAACTATCAGGTAGCAATGAACAAGATCCAGGTGTTGGAAACTTCTATTGCTCAGGCTACTGAGAACGATAAGTTATTGGCTTCGAAATACAAAAACAATGTGGCTTCAGTTACCGATAGAATTGATGCTGAAACTTTACTATATCAGGCAAAAATAAACTTAGAAATAGCAAAAGCCGACGCTGGTTTGGCTTACTACACCTTATTAAAATCAACAGGAAAAATAACGCAATAAATACAGCAATGACAACTGAGAAGAAAAAAAAGAATTTAGTAGTACCTATTATTTTAGGTGTTTTACTAGTTATAGGTATCATATTTGGTATCAAAGAATGGACTTATTTTAGCAAACATGTAGATACCGACGATGCCCAAATTGACGGAGATATCAGTCCTGTTGTTGCCCGTGTTGGCGGTTATGTAAAGGATATCAATTTTGAAGAAAATACTCACGTAACAGAAGGGCAAATTCTGGTGAAACTTGATGATGCCGATTATAAAGTAAAATTAGAACAGGCGCAAGCTGGTCAGAAAGGCGCTAACGCTGGGGTAGGTGTGGCTCAATCGCAAATTATAGCGACACAAGCAAATACAAGTACTGCAAAAGCAAATGTTGATGCAGCGAAAGTGAAATTGAACTTAGCAAACAAAGACTTTGCCCGTTACGCAAATTTGGTAAAAGACGGTTCAATTACGCAGCAGGCATTTGATCAGGCTAAAGCGACTCAAGAATCTGCTCAGGCAGCTTATCGTGCGGCTGTAGATCAATATCAGGCTGCGGTTAAACAGGTTGGAACTACTCAATCTCAATTAGCGGTAAGCAGCAATGTAATTAGTCAACGCCAAAGCGATATTGATTTCGCAAAACTACAACTATCATATACTGATATTAAAGCACCCGCAAGCGGCATAGTGTCTAAAAAGAATGTTCAAAAAGGACAACTGATTCAGCCAGGGCAGTCGTTGTTTTCTGTCGTAAACGATGGAAGTATCTATGTAACGGCAAACTTTAAGGAAACACAGTTGGAGAAAATTAAAACAGGATCAAAAGTTGAGATTGAGGTGGATGCTTATCCAGATGAGAAAATTGAAGGGGAGGTCTATAATTTTTCACCAATTACTGGCGCAAAAGGTTCGTTATTGCCTCCTGATAATGCTACAGGTAACTTCGTAAAAGTTGTTCAGCGTATTCCGGTAAAAATTAAAATTCATCCATCAAAAGAAATGTTAGCTAAACTACGCCCTGGAATGAGCGTTAAAGCTTCGGTTTCTACTAATTAATATCAAAATGGCCGAAGTAGGTTTAAAAAAATGGATTATCACATTTACAGTGATCACCGCTTCTTTACTGGAGCTGATTGATACAACCATTGTGAATGTGGCCATCCCACAAATACAGGGAAACCTGGGCGCTACCCTGGAGGATATCGCCTGGCTATCTACTGGTTACGCCGTTGCGAATGTAATCATCCTGCCGATGTCGGGTTGGTTGGGAAGTCGTTTCGGGCGTAAAAATTATTTCTTAACCTCGATTATTGTTTTTACACTCGTCTCATTTTTGTGCGGTAATGCCACATCATTAAATGAGCTAATTTTATTTAGGATTTTACAGGGTGTAGCCGGGGGAGGTTTAATCTCAACGGCACAAGCTATTCTGATAGAAACATGGCCTCGCGAAGATGTGGGTATTGCAACCGCCTTGTTTGGTTTAGGAGCCGTTGTTGGCCCAACCGTTGGCCCAACCATTGGGGGTTACATTTTGGAAATTGCCGATTGGCCTTGGATTTTCTACGTTAATATTCCCGTCGGGATACTCGCCGCCTACTGTACCTACACATTTATTCGAGAAACGCCTAAAGATGGACAGGGTAAACCTGTTGACTGGTGGGGAATTGTCTTACTGGCCGTAGCGGTAGGTAGTTTACAAACCGTATTGGAAAAAGGCGAGAGTGAGGATTGGTTTTCTACTCCATACATTACAGCATTAGCGGTAGTATCGGTTTTTGGGTTATTATTATTCATCTGGCGGGAAACTGCCACCGATCACCCCATTGTGAATCTGCGGATTATGAAAAAGCGAAGTTTCTCCATCGGGATGTTCACATCCTTTATTTTAGGATTTGGATTATATGGTTCTGTTTTCGTATTCCCGGTTTTCGCCCAAAACTTGTTAGGGTTTACCCCTTTACAAACCGGAAAGCTTTTCATTGCTGGCGGTATTTGTACCATTGCTATGATGCCTTTTATTGGTATAATGCTTAAAAAGGGTGTGCCAGCACAATTTATGGCAACTGGAGGAATGTTTTTATTCTTCGTTTTCTGTTGGATGTTAAGCAACTCTACACTGGCATCAGGAACAGGAGATTTTTTCTGGCCACTGGTAATCAGAGGATTTGGTATGGCATTGTTATTCGTTCCATTAACTACACTGGCGATGCAGGATTTATCTGGTGCTGAAATTGGACAAGGATCTGGTTTGAATAACATGAGCAGGCAATTGGGAGGATCATTCGGTATTGCGGCATTAACAACATTAATTCACGTTCGTTCAGGTTTTCACAGAAGTAGTTTACTGGCCAACATTAACGAATACAACCCCGCATTTATTCAAAAATTGAATGCCCTAACAAGCGGTTTTGTGGCCAAAGGTTCATCCTTTATTGATGCTAAACTTATGGCAATGAAAGCAATTGAAGGAACTGTTATTAAGCAAACCATGTTGCTCACTTATAATGATGCTTATTGGGTGGCAGGATTAATTATGTTGTTCTCGATCCCACTCTTATATCTGCAAAAATTTAAGAAAAACGCAAATATTGTTACCGATGCACACTAAAGTTGGCAAACAATTGGCGTAAAAGATATCAGAAAACAAAAACAGCCGGTGTATTTTATTACATCGGCTGTTTTAACCCAAAAAATTAACAATCAATGCAATGCCCTTAAACATTGCAAATGTTCTTATGTAGCCACATAGTAGCCAAATAAGATTCTAAAATTAAAAATTATTCTATAATTATCCAAATTGTAAGCCCTAGAATTTTAATACCTTATGCATTTTTTGTAGTATTACCGTATACAAAACTATTGTTTAAGCTATGCCAAAACTTCGTTTAACAACACAACGAGAATCAATTTTTAATAATGAGGTTATCTCAAAATTCGAACTCTTTAATAGTCTGTTTTTAACCCTTCCGTTTTATAAAATAAAGGATACCGGAACATTATTGCCCCTGTTTTTTAAGAGTTGCGAAGAAGGGATTGGAAGCGGCCAAAAACCAGCTCAAATTATCGAAGAATTTTTTGCGAAGTTTACAAGTTATATAGATAGGAAAGACATTATTGATTTACTATTCCGCTTCATTCAATACATAGAGCGCCAGGTTGTGCTTTTTGATGCTGTTGAAGACGCCTCATTTACGAAGTTAAACACTACAGATGAGCAAAGTACACTCGCTTTCATTTTAAAAAAGAATGCAGATAACAAGCCCATGTTGGCTAAAATTGAAAAACTTATCGATGAGTTATCACTACGTTTGGTTTTAACGGCTCACCCCACTCAGTTTTATCCTGGAAATGTTCTGGCAATTATTACTGATTTAACCAAGGCCATTCGCGATAACGATATTACGGCGATGAATTCTTTGCTGCAACAACTCGGCAAGACACCATTTTTTAATAAGAAATCGCCGACTCCGGTTGATGAAGCTTTAAATCTTGCCTGGTTTCTAGAGAATACTTTTTACTTCGCTGCTGCAAATATTCAGGAGGAAATCGATCAAAATTTAGATGAATATAATCTTGAAACAAAGAAGATTTTGGAGCTAGGTTTCTGGCCAGGGGGCGACAGAGATGGTAATCCAAACATCCATGCTGATACTACGCTGGAGGTTTCCAAGATGTTGCGACAAATCCTGTTCCGCTGTTATTATCGTGATTTTAGAGTAATTAAACGCCGCATTACCTTTAGGGGTGTTGAAGAAAATATTTCGAAATTACATGATGTGCTTTATCAGAATGCTTTTGATCAGAGCTGCGAACTGCATGATATTTCTGATGAGTTACGCGAAAACCTAAATAAAATTAAGGATACGCTCTTAAAAGAGCATGAAGGTTTATTTGTTGATTTAGTTAACGATTTAATCCGCAAAATTGATTTGTATGGCAATTATTTTGCTTCATTAGACATTCGCCAGGATAGCAGGGTGTTAAGAAGTGTTCATGCTTATTGTCGTCAAAATAAACCAATATCATCTTTATACCCTGAAGATTACGATCAATTATCAGAAGTCGAAAAACTGAAGTTAATTTCTTTTAAAGAAGCCAAGCCTGTTTATGCTAGTGAAGGAGATGCTTTGATTGAAGATACCATTCAAACCATCAAAGAAATTAAGGGCATCCAGAGGCGCAATGGCGAAAAGGCTTGCCATCGATTTATTATTAGTAATTGTCAGCAAGCCAGCGACATTTTACAATTGATTGAGCTTTTCCTTTGGAATGGCTGGAGCAAAGATAACTTGACCATTGATTTTGTACCGCTTTTTGAGACTGTAAATGATTTGAAAGGTGCTGCGGTTATTATGGATACGCTGTATAGCAACCCGTTTTACAAAGCGCATTTGGCTAGCCGTGGAAATAAGCAAGACATTATGCTGGGCTATTCAGACAGTACCAAAGATGGTGGTTATCTAATGGCAAATTGGTCAATTTTTAATGGTAAAACCTCACTTTCTGAGGTTTCCAAAAAACATAATATTCAGCTGGCATTCTTCGATGGTCGCGGCGGTCCGCCTTCTCGTGGTGGAGGTAAAACACACCGTTTTTACGCTTCAATGGGGAAAGAAATTGCCAATAAAAACATACAGTTAACCGTTCAAGGCCAAACCATCAGTTCGCAGTATGGTTCAATTGAAAGCGCGGAATTTAATATCGAGCAATTAATTAATGCGGGTATTTCTTCTGGATTAAAAGAGAAACACAACGTTTTGTTAGACTCTGAAAATAAAGCCTTACTTGATGAAATGGCCGATGATGGATACAAGGCATTCGTCGATCTACGCGAGCATCCTCTTTTTGTGAGTTATCTCGAAAAACTTTCTCCGTTGAAACTGCTTTCGCAAGCAAATATTAGCAGCCGACCAGTTAAAAGAAACGGTGGCGGGGAAATGAAACTGGAAGATTTAAGGGCAATTAGCTTTGTCACCGCATGGAGTATGCTGAAGCAAAATGTTCCTGGTTTTTACGGAATGGGAACGGCTATGAAAAACCAGGAGAAAGCTGGCAATTGGAGCAAAGTAGTTAAGGTTTACGAAGATTCTGATTATCTAAAGACCATTGTGGATAACTGCATGATGAGCATGAGCAAATCAGACTTTGTGATTACGGCTCATTTAGCTAATGATAAAACTTTTGGCGCTTTCTGGACTCAGCTACATGATGAATTCCAATTAACCAAAGAGATGCTTTTGAAATTATCAGGCCAAGAAACTTTAATGGCAAATTATCCAGTGGATAAAAAATCTATCGCTACCCGCGAAAAGATTATATTACCATTGGTTTTAATTCAACATTTCGCTTTGGAGAAACTGCAGCATGATCAAAATGAAAAGGATCAAACAGCTTTAGAAAAACTAGCGGTTAGAACGGTTTTTGGTATTGTAAATGCAGGTAGGAATTTGGCCTAAGAGATTGAGCCGCAGATTAACTTAACACATAAGACATTCAAGGAAATATAAGTTTTAGCTACCGAGGTCTGTGTCTTTCACAGACCTTTTTTTGCACTTGTCATTCTGAACGCAGTGAAGAATCCCCACCCTAGTTGCAGAAAAGGAACGTTCAGAAATCATCCAAAATATGGTATTTTTTAGGCACAAGATTCTTTGTGTAACTCAGATTGATAATATGAATGGTCGTCACACTGAATTCATTTCAGGGTCTTAATGACAGGGCGGCCTAGCAGAAAAGATGCTGAAATAAATTCAGTATGACTGCTATCAACAAAGAAGATCACAAAAAACCCCTTGCGTTTCGCAAAGGGCTTGATATTTTAAAGCGCCTGATAAAGAAAATTATCTATCAATCGAGCCCATTACTTTCTGACCGAAAGCGTTAAGTGCATCTTTTTCAGCCGCACCATCGTTTACCATCTGGTGCACCTCAAGCGCACCACAAATATTGGTAATCATTTCGCCAGCAACATCAACTTCATGCTCGCTAACCCCTCTAAACTCACAGAAAGCCTCTAAAACTTCCAAAGTCGTCTCCAATTGAGCAGGAGTGGTATTTTGAAATAATTGTCTTATAACCGGAATTTTCATTACTTAATCTTATTAAAAAGTTCAATTAAACCTTCCGCCTTGTTGGTTTGTACCTGATCTACCAAATTACCGCCTTCGAAAGCTGCAAACGTTGGTAAATTATCAACGTTTGCAAATTTGCGTGAGTTTGGAAGTTTTTCGGCATCAACAATTAAGAAAGCTACATCTTCATTTTCAGCAGCCAGCTTTTTAAACTTCGGTTTCATGATTCTGCAGTTTCCGCACCAAGATGCAGCATACTGAACCATAACTTTCGTGTTATCGGCCAAATACTGTTGAAGATTATCTTCTGTTAATTCTAAAAACATAACGTTTTATTTAATTAGTTAGCAGCTAAATATTCAGCAACGCCAGTTCTGTTTGCGTTCATTGCTTCTTTTCCTTCTTCCCAGTTTGCAGGACAAACTTCGCCGTGTTTTTGAACGTGCGCATAAGCATCAATTAAACGCAAATATTCTTTCACGTTTCTGCCAAGGGGCATATCGTTAACACTTTCGTGGAAAACTTTACCAGTTTCGTCGATTAAGTAAGTTGCTCTGAAAGACACATTTGAACCAGAGAATGATTCATTTCCTTCTTCATCGTAGTTAACTTCTTGATCTAAAATATCTAAAATTCCAGATAATTGTCTGTGTGTATCAGCTAAAATCGGGTATGTGACACCTTCAATACCACCGTTATCTTTCGGTGTATTTAACCATGCGAAGTGAACTTCGTTAGTATCGCACGATGCACCAATTACAATTGTATTTCTTTTTTCAAACTCAGGTAAAGCAGCTTGGAAAGCATGTAATTCTGTAGGGCAAACAAAAGTAAAATCTTTTGGATACCAGAATAATAACACTTTGCTATTCTTATTTACAGCCTCTTCAAATACATTGATTTTCAAGTCATCACCCATGTCTGACATTGCATCAATACTAACACTCGGAAATTTTTTACCTACTATTGCCATAATTTTTGTCTTTAATTTTATAGCGCAAAGGTACGGTGAAAACAAGTCCAAATCAACCCGGATCTAGTAATTGTTGATTGTATTTATTGATGACGATATAGTCAAAAACTATAATGATTAAAATATATATAATTTTTGAATATTTGGCTTTGATTTTGTCGTCATTGCGAGGTACGAAGCAATTTTAAAGCACTGCGTTAACCGCGATTGTAGTAGGATTGCTTGGTACCTCAGCATGAAAGCCTATTCGGGTTGCTGCTTATTAAAAGAATTTTCGCATCTATCAGGTTGGCTAATAGAAACCCGCAGGTCTTGAGATTAAATCAATGTAGGTTGCCAGGTTTACCACCCTCTTACCCCTCCTAAAAAAGGAGGGGAGTTGTTACTCTTAGGCAGATTTTCCTTAAAATTTTAGTTCAGTAGGTTAAACCTACCGCTAATAACTTAGGCAGCAATTTTTATCATGCAAAATCCAACTCCCCTCCTTATTTTTATAGATGGGGAATGGGGGTGGTTTATTTAATAGCTCTAACCCTATTCCTTCAATGTATCTTCATACAATTTGAATATCCTTTTATATTCATCCGTCCAGCTGCTTGGCTCTATGAAGCCATGGTCTTCAACTGGATAAACAGCCAGTTCCCAATTATTTTTTCCGAGTTCGATGAAGCGCTGTGTAATCCTAACAATATCCTGAAAATGAACATTCACATCAACCATTCCATGCGCCATTAATAAATTGCCTTTCAATTTATCAGCAAAATAAATTGGCGAGCTTTGTTTGTAGGCAATCGGGTCGTTAAAAGGTTCGTTTAAAATATTGGAAGTGTAACCATGATTGTAATGTGCCCAGTCGGTAACCGAACGCAAAGCAGCGCCGCTGGCAAAAACGTTCGGTTCATTAAACATCGCCATTAGCGTAATAAAGCCGCCGTAAGAACCACCATATAAACCCACATGTTTAGGATTAACACCATAATTTTCTACCAGAAACTTAACACCATCAACCTGGTCTGTTAAATCTTTTCCACCCATGTGGCGGTAAATACCTGTTCTGTGATCGCGACCGTAACCTGAACTTGCAGTGTAATCAATGTCGATTACCGTGTAGCCATTGTCGGCCAGCAAATTGTTGAACATAAACTCCCTGAAATAGGTACTCCAACCAAAGTGCACATTTTGTAAATAACCAGCTCCATGAACGAAAACCACTGCCGGGTGGTTTGGATGCGGATGATCAGATTTATAAACTCTTGCGTAAACCTCAGCACCGTAGCGGTTTTTAAACGAAACCATATCGGGTTCACGCCATTTATATGAGTTAAATTCTTTCGTGGTAGACTCCGTAACTTTTACTGCTTTTGCCCCAAGTTTGTTTGGTTGAATATATAGCTCGCCTGGTTTATTTAGATAAGAATAATTGATGGCAAGATACTTTTCATCGGGCGACAGTGTGATATCATTTAAACCTTTCATGGTTGTAATTTGAACCAGCTCACCACCGTTTACACCAATTCTAAAGAAATTTGTAATGCCTGGATGTTCCTTATTTGCTTTAAAATAAAAGCTTTGTTTGTCTTCTGCTAACTGAACCGATTGAACTTCCCATTTACCAGAAGTGAGTTGCTTTTTAGCGCCGGTTGAAATATCTGCAACATATAAGTGTGAATAACCGGTGGCCTCGCTTTGATAATAAAAATGGTTGTTATCTACCCAACCCGTGCTTCCTTGAAAAAAACCGCTAATGCCGGGGCCACCAATCCATGCCTCATCATGCTGACGATCTATTAAATTGAATTTGCCTGTCGAAGCATCTAAGTTTAAAATCCAGCGGTCCTTATTATCTGTAGAAGTTGCTACCATAACTGCAGCACTTCCATTCTCATTCCACAATGGGCCGAAAAAATTCACTACCCTATCATTATTTTTCTTCTTTAAAGAATCCAGTACTTTTGGATAATCCTTATAAAAATCAGGAATATCTTTAATCCCTGGAATGGTAGCGGTTTGAATGGCATATACTGAATCTCTTTGCGTATCGTAAATAAATCCTTGGGATACACTTTCATTTTCGCCAACTTTGGTTCTGCCGGGAATATCTTCCGTATAGCCAGATGCCGTTACATAATTTGGTATTACGGTATTGTGGTTATTTTGAGCCGGAGCCGTTAATTTGTAGGTTACAAAACGACCATTAGGGCTAATGACGACATTGTTTAAAAACCGATCATCAGTGTAAAGCGGTTTTAAAGCTTTTGTATCGCCAGATTGTCCGCTGAAGCGACTTCTGCCTCCACGACCTGTACCACCACGAGTTTCTGCATTTCTTTTTTTAATGATATCGAACAGCTCTGTTTGCTGAGCCTTAAGCCAACCATCTTGTTCGGTAGCAGGCTTGGAACTTATTTTTCCAGAAGCTTTACCCTTAACGAAATTGGTTATTTGCTTAGTCCCAGCTGTATTCAAATCAAGCTGAAATAAATTCTCACCTAATTGGTAAACGACATCTCCGTTGCTTAAAAAAACAGGGCTGCTTTCCCTCTCCAGTGTATTTGTTAACCGATTTTCTTTCTTTGTTTTAAAATTTTGAAGATAAATATCACCGCTCTTTTCTACCAACCCCAACGATTTATCTTTGTTGTAAACATAATTTACGTTGAGTAATTTTTCATCTTCCTGATTAACGGCTTTAATTGGGTTTGAATTCGAAGTTGATATTTTATATAATGCCTCTTTTGCATTGCTTTCAGGATTCCAGTTAAAGTATAAAGTTTTGCTATCTGCCGTCCAGCGGAAATTTGTAGGCGAACTTCCCATCCATTTTGGGTCTCGCATAATTTTTTCTACCGTTAATGGACCTATTTGTTGTGCGAAAGTGTACTCACTTGAGCAGATCAATAAGAAAAGTATATATTTTTTCATGAATTTTTGTTTGGATGCTGCAATTTAGACAATGCCCGAGCTAATGTGCCAAGGAAATGGAAATGTTACAACGCTTCACCGTATTAATTGAGTGTTGATTGCAAAGACTTTTAACCCACTTGTTTTTCCTTAGCGTCCATTAAATCCCTCTCTGAAAAGTGACGGGATAGTATTGTTCTATATTTCATTACTTCCGCTGATAGGGGAGCAAAAAACTGGCTTAATTTTTTGAAATAATTTTGTTTAATAATCTGCGAATCTGCGGCCAGCTTTTATCGCATTACCCGCCCAGTTCTATCCACGTTCACATCATCAAAAGGCTTTAAAAATTCGTTGATGATCACTGAAAATTCTCGTCGTGTTAAAACCTTTTTCAAATCGTATTTGGAAGAAAATTTATAAGTCTTGTTCCACTTCTTCTCAATTTCATTTCTGGCTGCAACAACGGCTTTATTCCCAACATAACAGACCATCGAAATGGTGTTATCTAGATTGATTGGAATGTTTTGATGATCATCAAACCAGATTTGAGCTTTGTAGTAGTAATTTTTTAGAGGTTGCTTTATTTCATTGTAGTTAACTGCCTTTTCGGGTTGAAAATAAACCTTCCCATTTTCTATATCCGCTTTTAAAATTCCGGTAATGCCCACTTTTTGAATCGCCAGCCAATTTGAATCAACGATTTTAACATCCTCAAAAGGCATTAACGACAATTTGTAAGCTAATAATTTCCCTTGAATGCTTTTTAAGTTTGATAAGCTAGTTTTGGTTTTATAAAATGCTGCATACGCTGCGGCGGCACCAGCCGCCTGTCCGATTTCAAAATTATCAGTTTTGATGTATAAAATATTTTCCTGGTTTGGAATCAGCAAATTATAAAGCGAAAGATAATTAGATGTTCCATTTATGCCAGCAATTGTTGTACGATATAAGTTTTCAGCATAATTAATAGTATTTGCTTCTGCTGGTTTTAAAGTTTCTATTTTTAAAGCTGGAAGTATCTTTTCAATCTGATCAGTTACAACCAATACCTTTGCTTTAATACTTTTTTCTTTGGTCAATTTAGCTTCCCAACCACTTCCAGAACGTTTAATATGATAGTATGGCGTATTGTTGATAACATCAAGAAGTTTAGCGCTATCAGCCCAATTTTTAATTACTGCGTTTACAATTTGATTGGTCATTTCGGGTAATGAAACACTATCGGCAAGTTTTAAAGACTTTCTGGCTCTCTTTTCGAAAGCCCTCACCACGCCATTTTGAGGTAAACTTTTAAGACCACTTAGTTTGAAACCATCACGCTGTGTTAAAACAATTGCATTTACACCCGATTCGGCAGCTTGAACGCCTGCGGCAAAAGCAGCATTTGAATTACCTAAAACAAGCACGTCTGTTTTAATGGTTTGAGCATGAATCATCAAGGGAACTAAAAATGCGAAGGCAAAAAACAACTTCTTCATTGGTGGTGTCTAAAATTAATTGCAATATGCTTTAAATGAATGAATTTTTAATGAAATGAATTGATTTTTCTTACCTTCCTAAATGGTAAATTTCTAAACATTTTTACAAAAATTCATTGAAAAAGGCATAATTTGCTTTTATGGATTTAGAACAACTTAAATACCCAATCGGGCAGTTTAATATGCCTGAAATTTTTGACGATAGGCAGGCTAAAATCTGGATAGCTGAGATCGAGGCTTTGCCAGAAAAAATCAAAAATGCAACTGAAAATCTAAGCAAAAAGCAACTAAACCAAGCTTATCGCCCCGAAGGGTGGACATTAAGGCAAGTTGTTCATCACCTTCCGGATAGCCACATGAATGCCTACATTCGTTTCAAACAAACTATCACAGAGGATATGCCAATCATCAGGCCTTATTATGAAGAACGTTGGGCAGAGTGTGAAGAAGCAAAAAATGGCGATATTGAGATGTCCATTATTCTTTTGGAAGGTTTGCATCAGCGCTGGGTAGCTTTTTTAAAAACGCTAAAGTTGGAAGATTATCAACGAAAATTCATTCACCCAGAATATGGAAAAGAATTTACCTTGGCCAATATGTTGGGTAATTATGCGTGGCATGGAAAACATCATTTAGCACATATTACAAATACCATATTTAAAGACTTAACCTCGTAACCCTCTTCGATAAATGTCCATCAGCATTAGCATCCCATATCGCAATGCATGCGTGTAATAATAGAACTGTATAGAATTTAAAGCAGCATTTTAATTTGCCTTCTGAAGGTGGTGAAGAATTTTTCAATCTTCCTAAGATGCTTTCAATATCAACATGACAGCAGTTTATCCCACTAAAACAGAGGTCATGGTTAATGAACCACCAACTGCTTTATCGTTAAAGAAAGAAACCTCTTCTTTATCATTTTTCAATCCTAAATTATAAATCAAGGGCAAATAATGCTCTGGCGTAGGAATGGCCAACATGGCCTCGGTGCCTAAGTTTCTGTAATTGATGAGCGGTTGGTGATCGCCATTTGCAATAAGATTTTTGAATTTGTCATTCATCTCATTTGCCCAATCGTACCCGCCGCCGTTAATCATTTCCCAGCTTAACATGCGGAGATTATGCACCATGTTTCCGCTGCCAATAACCAAGACACCCTTCTTGCGCAGTGCATACATTTCTTTGGCGATTTCATAATGTTGCTCTGGAGATTTTGTATAATCGATACTCAATTGAAGAACTGGAATGTTGGCTTCGGGATACATGTGTTTTACAACGGTCCAGGTGCCATGATCCAAACCCCAATCGTGGTCTAAACCAATAATTGTAGAATGAACTAATGTTGGAATTTCAGTGGCCAGTTTAGCATCGCCCGGTGCAGGATATTGAACATCGAAAAGTGCTTGCGGAAATCCCCCAAAATCATGAATGGTTGAAGGAAAATCCATCGCGGTAACAAAAGTACCATGGGTATACCAATGTGCAGAAACCACCACGACCGCTTTTGGTACCGGAATATTTTTTGCAAGGTCTGCCCAGCTTTGGCTAAACTCATTGTTTTCAATGCCGTTCATCGGCGAGCCATGTCCAATAAAAATCGTTGGCATTAAATCGGTTTGTGGCAAACGTTGGGTAAAGCTTCTAAATTGTGATAATGTTGACATGATGTTAAAATTATCTTTAAAGTTACTTTATTCCATCTTCCGACAGCTTGATGTATGTTAGGAAAAAGGGTTAGCTAACTATTTTCATTTTTATCCGTTAAGTTAAATTGTAGACAATCAAAAGCGAGGCGCTTGATAAGCGACTGTGGTTTATGGCGGCCGAACGGTCTAAGCGAGAGATAAAAATTCCTATTTAAAAAGTAAAAGCCGGGCCTTTTGAGCTCGGCTTTTACTTTGATTTTTTAAGGGTTGCACATCATGTTTACAATGTGCAGTTTCACTAATTTGATTTTATCGTTTCAGAAACATCGCCACACTCAAACATCATGCTTCCATAATACGGGTTTTCGATGCTTTCTTTTTCATTCAACCAGCTTGCTTTCGCCATTGGGCAGTGCTGAACGTAAACCGTAGCATTGTTAAATTGAATGTTCCGTACGGTTTTAATCATCGCTGAAGAAATTCCTTCAAAAGATTTTCGTTGTGCTTTGATATCTTTTCCTGCAGCTAATTCAGTTGCTTTTGCCTTAATTATTTTTGCCTGTTCCATCCACAGTGTGTGTTGTGTGGCTGGCAAATCTTTGTGGGGGATAGCCTCTACTTTTGCTGATAATGCTTTCACTTTTTCGGCTGCTACATCTTTCTTATCGGTTGCTAGCGCATTCTTCACATCGTAATAAGCCGTTAACACTTGGTTAAAAGCAGCATCAGTTTTACTTTGTGCGAAAGTTAATTTCGTTGTTGCAATGGCAATAATAGCCATCATGATCATTGTTTTTTTCATCTTGAGTATATTGTTTTATTTGCGCTGAAGCTTGTATAATCAACATATTAATTTTAGTTGCTTACTTGACGTTCAACTTTAATTTATTTTAAAGCATTAAAAAAGTTAAATTCTGCTCTCAGCAGATACATGTTTTTTGTATATCTATTGGCCATATTTCCTGTCGCCTGAAAGCGGTAGCCCAAGTCGATCCTGGTTGTGCTATTCAAAATAACCTGAAAGGCAGGGGCCAAATCCAAATACGATTCGCCTGAGTTTGGATCTGTCTTTCCCAATATTTCAAAATACAAATTAAAATTAGGTTGCTTGTAGTCTTTGTACACGAAAGGCAAAACCAGATATCCGGAAGATAAACTATAAGAAAGCATCTGGTCAGGTTGTGGCGTATTCAGTCTTAGCACCTTATCGTTTTTTTCAAAAGCGTTTGAATAACCTAATGTTGCTGAAATTGCCAGTTTATGCAACAGTTGCGTAAATATTAACCCCGCTTGCCATCCACTATTATCCCCTTCTAAATTAATATCCCTGCTAAATCCCGGCCTTTTGCTTGTACTTATTCTACCAAACGCAGCAGCCCTGAAATGACTTTGGCTTTCGTCAATTGATAAAAAACGATATTTGGCATATAAACTTCCACCCTCCACACGAAAACGGCCGTCGAAATCTGACAGAAAACCTTGTGCATGCATCATCAGGTTTTTGTTGAAACCAAACATGACTTCTGGAATAGTTCTGCTCACAAAACCAGGATTGTTAAACATGCCCTCATTGGTAATACGAACACCAATTGATTTGGTGGGCATATTGCTTGCTGGCTCCGTGAAAACGTACAACTCCTGACTAAAAGCCACACCAGCGGCGCCAATCAAAATCAGCGCCGTTAAAAAAATCCTTCTCATCTTAAGAAAGAACCAAGTGATAAACACGCATTTTTTTACCATTTACAACAGCAGTTCCGTTTGCATACGCATCAGAATTTACGGTAGCCGACTGTTTTTTAAATGCAGAACCTGAAATGAAATTCTTATCAATAACCGAGGCTTTTACCGTTCCGTTTAAAGTTTTGTTTTTGGCGTTTACAAAACGATAAACATTACCATCAACAATTGCCTGACCTTTATCATCTATTTTCACCTGATTAAAAGTGAAATCCGCGGTTAAACCACCAACCGAAAAGCCCGCATCCTGTACTTTTTTGCGCACCATATCTAAGTTGATATCAGCGCCTTTCTTGAAATTTAAAACGAAGATGTTTTTGTTTAAATCTGGTTTAACAGAGTTGATGAAACCCAAAGATTCTAAAGATTTTTGAGTGGCGTTGGAACACATTGAACAGGTTAAACCAGTTACCTGTAAATCGGCTGTTGATATTTGTTGTGCCGAAACCTGTGCGGCGAAGATTAGCATAATAATGCTGAATAATTTTATTGTTTTCATGATTTTTGGAATTAGAATGTTTAATTACTCGTCATTTCGACTGAGTGATCCACGACGGAGAAATCTAATTCATATAGATCTCTCTCAGTCCGTTACACTTCTTTCGAGGTAACAGACATGAAGAATAATCCTAATTCCTGAAAATGCAATTGAAAACATGCAAAGCAACCCCTAAAGAAATCGGAGGTGCTTTATTGCTGATTTTGCTAAAATATGCGGGAGTGATATTTGAAAGAAATTCTAAAACCGGCGGATGTAGAAACAGTTGAATAGAAAATAACTTTGGCATTTGTGTTTGTGCCTCAGTTTGGTGACTATCCTTAACTTTAACGGTTACCTGCGTGTTTTTGCAACAGCCATCATCCTTAATTTTTTCAGCAGGAATATCTGCACAAAACTTACAAGAAATTTCATTGCTAAACAGCTTAACATTCTCGAGTTTGCCGCCGCAAAAATGCAAACTTAAAGCCAAACCCATAACACTAACCGCATAGAATACGGCCAAAGAAAGTGCTATTTTTTGTTTTAACTTCATTTGTACAAAGATATGGCAAAAAAAATTGAATAATGCCACTCATTATTTATTGAAATTCATTTTTTAGTTTAATTTAGCCTCAAACACAAATAAATGAAGAAATTATTATTATTCGTTTGCGCTTTTTCGATGTTTTCGGCCTTTGCTGCCAAGCCTAAAAATCAATATATCAGAATAAAAACGGAGTTTGGAGAATGCATTGTAAAACTTTATAATGAAACCCCTTTACATCGGGAAAACTTTCTGAAACTTGCAAAAGATGGTTATTACAACGGAACGTTATTTCACAGAGTGATAAAGGATTTCATGATTCAGGGTGGTGACCCGGATTCGAGAAATGCTAAACCGGACTCTTTGCTTGGAGAAGGCGGCCCGAAATATACCATTCCAGCCGAATTCAGAGACAGTTTATTTCATAAGAAAGGCGTTCTGGCTGCGGCAAGAGAAGGCGATATGGTTAACCCTAAAAAAGAATCTAGCGGAAGTCAGTTTTATTTAGTGCAAGGCAAGGTTTTTACTGATGAGCAGTTGAATTCTCTCGAAGAAAAACGATTGAAGTTTAAAATACCAGAATATCAGCGGCAGGTTTATAAAAGCATCGGCGGTACACCGCATTTAGATAGAAATTATACCGTTTATGGCGAAATTGTGGTCGGCTTAGATATGGTTGATAAAATCGCTATGCTACAAACTGATAAAAATAATCGCCCTAAACAAGATGTTAAAATGGATATTAGCATTTTGAAAAAGAGGGAAGCGAAGAAATTGGAAAAACAGCTGTTGCAGGATTCTTTGAAAGATAGAATGATAACAAAACATTGATGAAAATCATCTCCTATAACGTTAACGGAATTCGAGCGGCAAGCACCAAAAACTTTTTCGGCTGGTTGCAGGCTACTAATGCTGATATGGTTTGCCTGCAGGAAGTGAAAGCATTGCCTGTACAAATTCCAGAAATTATAGCTTTAATTGAGCAACTCGGTTACCATCACTATTGGTATCCAGCTGAAAAAAAAGGATATAGTGGTGTCGCGATTCTAACTAAAATAAAGCCCAATCATGTTGAATACGGATGTGGAGAAGAATGGATTGATAAAGAAGGTCGAGTTATAAGAGCTGATTTTGATGATTTTTCCCTCATGAGTTTGTACATGCCGTCAGGTTCGAGCGGCGACGAACGGCAAGTAAAAAAATACGAGTTCATGCACTTTTTTGATGGATACATTGGCGAATTGCGGAACGAAATACCTAATTTAATTGTAAGTGGGGATTATAACATTTGCCATACTTCCATTGATATTCATAATCCAAAATCGAATGCCAATTCATCAGGATTTTTGCCCGAAGAACGTGAATGGATGCAGTTATTTCTCGAAAATGGTTTCATAGATACTTTCCGTCATTTTAATAAAGATCCACACCATTACACCTGGTGGAGCTATCGTGCGGGTTCGAGAGGGAAGAACCTGGGTTGGCGCATCGATTATCACCTGGCCACAAAGTCTCTCGAAAGTAGGCTGAAAAATGTGAGGATTTTGCCTGATGCCATCCACTCTGATCACTGCCCTGTTTTATTGGAATTGGAATAAATCTGTCGGTAACAAGTCAGGATTTTAATTCGCTTAACTCATCACAGCTTGAAGAACAGGTAACCAACTCCTTAAATATCTAGCGGAATCGCTTTTAGAGGGAGAAGATGTTTTTATACTCGGTCAATTTGAAATTTAAGGAACCATGTTTGTCAATTTTCGAGAAATTTGTTTCCGCGAAAATCAGCGTAATATGCAGAAGCCTAAAAGGCAATAAACCATCTGCCTACTATAAATCTATCTTGAGTGGAAATCATTCCCCGCAGATTCGGGGGTTTAAGCAGACTTTATGCTGGTAAGAATAGCTAAGTAAAAGGTTAATCGACCGAAGTGGACAAATGATTGACCAAGATTTAAATAGAAAAATTCCTATAAATGCTCTTCCTCGTATTTCTCGCCAGCTTTCAACATCAGCTCAATTTGCTTTAAATCCTCAGCGGTAAGCTCTTCTTTTTCCTGCAATTCAAATACCGCAATCATGTTCTCTTCATACTGTTTTTCGGTTTTGATAACGATTTCCTGTGCCATGATTAAAGCTTAAAATTTGATAGTTTCTGTTGGTATGATGCAAAAATCTAAAGCGATGTCATGTTCATTCACATCATCGATTTTATCAATCGCAGGCGACAAAGATAGCCCTATTTTTTGAGCATTTATATTTTGGAGAAAACGGTCGTAAAAGCCTTTGCCGTAACCTACGCGATAACCCCGCCTATCAAAAGCCAGCAATGGGATTAAAACCATATCTATTTCACCATTATGGATGATGCCTTTTTGAGGTTCTAAAATATTGTACAAATTTTTCTGTAAATCGTCCACACCCAGGTATTCGTGATTGGTCATTAAAGCAGTTTCAAAATCAGCCTTCGGAACAATGATTTTGATTTGGGGATGTTGTTCTGCCAGCCATTCGATGAGCAAGAAAGTATTTGGTTCTTTTTTTTCGATGATGGGTAAAAATATATGTAGCGTTTTCACTGCGCTAAAATCCAGCTTAATGAATTGATTTAGCAACCCAGTATTTAGCGATTCATATTCCATATCGCGAATCGCTAATCTATCTTTCAAAGCTTGTTTTCTGATTTCGGATTTTAACATGGCTTTACGTTTAGACAAATATAACAATTAGAAATAGCGCTAGTTTCTGCGCTTAGCAACGGAACATAGTTGTGCTGGCTATATTTCTAAACCCTTTGCCTGCGGCAGGCAGGCGATAGTAGTCGAAATACTTTTTTATGGCAGCAACGCTGAATATGCTGTCATGCTTAGGCACGAAGCATCTGCAGCCGATGAAACAGATCCTTTGTGCCTACCATTGACGTTTTTAACTTTTCGTATTTGCGAAATCGATTTTCTCGATTGAAGCAATCTCATTTGTTGTCTGATTTTATTAAAGGAGATTGCTTCGTGCGTCGCAATGACGGCCGTTCTTAATAAAATTCTCAGCGTAAATCTGCGGTTCCGTAACAAAAATTTTTAACAAAAAAGCCCTTGAAAATAAATCCAAGGGCTCGTTTTAAGATTTTATAATCTATTTTACACGTTCTACATACTCACCTGTACGCGTATCAACTTTAATTTTATCGCCTTGGTTTACGAACATAGGCACTTTAACCTCCACGCCATTTTCAAGTGTTGCCGCTTTTAATGCGTTGGTAGAAGTATCGCCTTTAACTGCTGGTTCAGAATAGGTAATTTCAAACTCAGCAAAGTTTGGCAACTGACCCATAATCGCTTCGTCGCTTTCCATTGAAACGATAACACTCATGCCTTCCTTTAAAAATTTGATTGCAGAACCAAAGAGCGTTTTCTCTACATTGTATTGCTCGTAAGTGTTATTGTCCATTACTACCAGATAATCGCCATCTTCGTAAAGATATTGATAATCGCTAGTTTCCACACGGCAAATTTCAACAGCCTCGTCTGTACCCATACGAGCCTCAACAATTCTGCCCGATTTAATATTACGGAATTTACCGGTGTAAAAAGCGCCGCCTTTACCTGGTGTACGGTGATTCCATTCGTCAACAGTAACTAACTCGCCATTTACACGTAAGATGTTACCGTTTTTAATTTCTGATGCTTTAGCCATATGATGTGATCCTAATTGGATTTATATTTCAGTTTTTTGTGTCGGCAAAGGTAAAATTATTTTAGTAAAAACCTATAAAGGATTAAGGGATAAGGCTTAAGGTTTAGGGAAATTTCGAGCTCAAATTTTTACTTCACCCGCTCCATGTAATCGCCTGTTTTGGTGTCTACTTTTACTTTATCACCCTGGTTAATGAACAATGGAACCCTTATTTCGGCGCCAGTTTCTACAGTGGCATATTTCTGAGCACTTGTAGAAGTGTCACCTTTAACGGCCGGCTCTGTGTAGGTGATTTCCAGCTCTACATTGTTCGGTAATTGCGCAACAATCGGCTCGTCACTTTCAAAAGCAATGGTTACATTCATGCCTTCTTTCAAAAATTTAATTGAGCTTCCGAAAAGTAATTTTGGGATGTTATACTGCTCAAAAGTGTTGTTATCCATTACCACAAGATAATCGCCATCTTCATATAAATACTGATAATCATTGGTTTCAACACGGCAGATGGTCACTTCTTCATCGGTACGGAAACGGTATTCAACAATTTTTCCTGTTTTTACATTGCGCATCCTGGCTTGATAGAATGCCCTCAAATTGCCTGGCGTACGATGAATATATTCTTCTACGCTCACTAACTCTCCGTTAAAACGAAGCACGTTTCCGCTTTTTACTTCTGATGCTTTTGACATTTTTGTAATGTGTTATCTTTAAAAATTTTTGAACATCAAAGTTAAAAAAATCAATTTTGATTTGGAAAGTTCCAAGGGAATTCCTTTCGAGCAAAACCTCTGATTACGGGATTGCTTTCCCGCATTTTCTTTAATATTTTTGTGAAAATAGAGGTATTGTCGGGCAATCGGGTTTAGATAAAGCGGGCTTGGGCAAGAAACAAGATCTTTTTTCTATACTTTACGGAAAAAGAAAAACCTTCGTATAAAAGAAATGCCTTTGGGAACCACTCCAAAGGCATAATCAACCTAAACCTCAAACTAAACTATGAAAAAATTTTTTCGCTTTTTAAAGCTGTATATCTTGTTTCCGTATTACGGAGAATATGATCGTTTTCCTGGGAGAGATAAATTAAAATTTCTTTCTCTTTTTGGTGGTGCAAAGGTAAGAAGTATTCATCAATTACAAAATATTTTTATTAAAATTAATTTATAATACAAAGTGATGACAAAAGAAGTGTTTTCTTCTAAATGAGTTTTGGGTGTAAACTATTTAAAATCAGCTATTTGAATCTGTTCTGTACAGAAATCGTATTCTTGAATTTGGTTTGAACCGATTATTGTCAACCTGCCTTTTGTAAAGTTTTCAATTAATTCTCGGTACCAGGTTATCCCCTGAACGTCTAAATTACTCGTGGGTTCATCCAGAAATAATATTGGTGAGTTAGAACAGCAGGCCAAAGCCAGTTTAGTTCTTTGTTTCATTCCCGATGAGAAGTACTTAATTTCTTTGTTAGCCGATTTCTCTAAACCCAAAATGGAAATCAAAGATTTAGCATCAACTCCGGCTGCGAAATTCTTGAACTTGAAATGGAAATCAATTATTTCTTTCAAAGTAAAAGTTTCTACCAGTTCTAAATAAGGAGCAGCTAAACTGATGTGTGTGTAAATATCCTCTATGGCAATTTCTTTATCATCCGAAAACGAGAGTGTTCCCTCCGATGGTGTTAAACTTCCAGTTAAAACACTCAATAAAGTAGATTTCCCTGAACCATTGGGACCTAAAATAGCATAACTGTTGCCAGTGCTGAATTCGGTGCTGAGATTTCTAAAAATCCATTCTTTATTAAACCTTCTGCCAACATGATTTAAAACGATTTTCATTAAGCGTTTTGCGATTAGTGATTAAACATTCAGCAATTTGGCCATGCAAACACTATTGTCTACACCGATATACTGACCATAGTTCGGTATAATCTTGTAGCCACTTTTCTGGTATAAAGCAATGGCTTCGGGTTGCTTTTTGCCTGTTTCTAAAACCGTTTGACTAAAGCCTAATTCTGCAGCCCAATTTTCCAGTTCAGATAAAACATTGGCTGCAATACCTTGTTTTCTATAACTAGGATGAACAAACATGCGTTTAACTTCGGCTGCTGCTGTAGAGAAGGGTTTTATTGCGCCACAAGCAATAGGAATTTCTTTTTGATAGGCAACAACAACTTCTTTAATCGCATCTACTTTATTAAATTGAGCATAAAAGGCATGTTCATCACCATCTCTAATGGCTAAATCTTTATCTAACAAAATAACCAGTTCTCGAAAATCAGCGTTGTCTGAATGGGTTCTGATTAGCGTCAAATTGCTCATGAATAATTGCTTTAAGCTTTGCTCTGTCTGCTGTAGCCTTAGCTGCCCATTCCGAAACCTTTCATCACACCACGGTTAGAATTGCGAATGAAATCTACAATTTCATCACGAATTTCCGTTGGTTTGAATTCGGCCTCGATCATGTCTAGAGCCTTGGTTACGTTATTGTGTTTTACAAAAAGAACACGGTAAATTTCCTGAATCTCATCAATCTGTTCGTTGGTAAAACCCCTTCTGCGCAAGCCAACGGAATTAATACCAGCATAAGAAAGTGGCTCACGGGCAGCCTTAACATACGGAGGAACGTCTTTACGAACCAAGGATCCGCCAGTCACAAATGCGTAAGAACCAACCTTAACAAATTGGTGAATAGCCACCAAGCCAGCAAGAACAACATTGTTTCCAATGGTAATGTGCCCGGCAAGAGTGGTGCTGTTAGAGAAAATACAATTGTTGCCTACCTCACAATCATGTGCGATGTGGGAATAAGCCTGGATTAAACAGTTGCTGCCAATTGTTGTTTTCCATTTATCTTTTGTTCCCCGGTTTATCGTTACGCACTCACGAATGGTGGTGTTATCACCAATTTCGGCAGTAGTAACCTCGCCGGCGAATTTCAAATCCTGAGGCTCTCCAGAAATTACTGCTCCTGGGAAAATTCGGCAGTTTTTGCCAATACGAGCACCGTCCATAATCGTTACGTTCGAGCCAATCCAGGTTCCTTCTCCAATGACAACGTCTTTATGTATCACTACAAAAGGTTCAATTACCACATTTTCGGCAATTTTGGCTTGAGGATGTATGTATGCTAAAGGTTGTATCATTATTGGGTTGGTTCTGCTTGTTTAACTTTTGAAATTTGAGCCATCATCTCGGCTTCTACGACGATTTTTTCCCCAACCATGCCAACACCTTTCATCTGAGCAATACCTCTTCTGATGGGTTCCAGCAAGTCGCAGCGGAAAACTATCGTGTCGCCTGGAAGAACCTGAGCTCTAAAACGAACGTTATCGATTTTTAAAAAATAGGTAAGGTAATTACTTGGATCTGGAACGGTACTTAAAACTAAAATGCCACCCACTTGTGCCATCGCCTCGATTTGAATTACACCAGGAAATACCGGTGCGCCAGGGAAATGCCCTTTAAAAAACTCTTCATTCATGGTTACGTTTTTAACACCCACAACATGGTTTTTAGAAAGCTCCAGAATTTTATCTACAAATAAAAACGGCTGCCGATGAGGCAAAATTTCCATAATCTGTACCACATCATACAACGGCTTAGCACTTGGATCGTACACTTTCTGAATTTTTTTGTTTTTTTCCTTTTTAATAGCGGCTTTTATCTTTTTAGCAAAAGCTACGTTAGCGGCATGGCCCGGACGAGCTGCCATAATATGACCTTTTAAGTGCATACCAACCAAAGCTAAATCGCCAATCATATCCAATAATTTATGACGAGCAGGCTCGTTTTGATAGCGTAACTCCATATTGTTTAAAATACCTTGTGGAGCCACATCAATATCGGCACGGTTAAAAAGTTTAGCTAAATGGCTTAACTCGTCCTTAGTAACTTCTTTGTCAACAATAACTATGGCGTTATTTAAATCTCCTCCCTTAATCAAGTTATGAGAAAGCTGATATTCTAACTCATGTAAGAAACAAAAAGTACGGCAAGAAGCAATTTCTTTTTTAAACTCGGCAATGGTGTTGATGCCAGCATGTTGGCTGCCCAAAACCGGCGAGTTATAGTCAATCATACAAGTAAAGCGGTAGTCATCTAAAGGCATAGCCACGATTTCAACTTTTCTGTCTTCTTCTGTATAAGTGATGTTATGAGGAATGGTAAAATATTCACGATCGGCATTTTGTTCAACTAACCCAACTTGTTCCAATAAATCAATAAACTGGATGGAACTGCCATCCATAATCGGGGTTTCCGGACCATCAAGCTTAATTAGAATGTTGTCTAAGTCCATCCCTACAAGCGAGGCCATTACATGTTCAACTGTACTGACGCTTGCACCATTTTGTGTAATAGTTGTTCCACGAGAAGTATCGGTTACATTATCTGCATCAGCATCAATAATCGGTTGTCCATCTAAATCAATACGTTGAAATTTAAAGCCATGATTTTCAGGCGCAGGGCAAAAAGTAAGGGTAACATTAGCGCCTGTGTGTAAACCGACACCTGCAGCTGATATTTCTTGTTTAATCGTCTTTTGTCTAACGTTCATTGTGTATTGTATTCTTTTCCAATTCGGCGGTGAGCCTTTCCAATTCTTTTTCTAGAGCGTTTATTCTTTTTTCTACATCTGGTAGATGTTTAAAAATTACCGAGGCACGCATCCAGTTACGCAGGGGTTGCGCCGGACTACCATGCCATTGTTTATTTTCTTCAGTGATGTTGAAATTAATCCCGGCCTGTGCACCAATTTGAGTGCCTTTAGCTAAAGTTAAATGCCCTGCAATACCAACCTGGCCGCCAACAACACTGTTAGGACCGATTTTCGTGCTTCCAGATATACCAGATTGCGCTGCCAAAACGGTGTTTTCCCCAATTTCCACATTGTGGGCAATCTGAATCAGGTTGTCGATTTTTGCGCCTTTTTTTACAATAGTCGAACCCATTGTAGCGCGATCTACAGTTGTATTTGCACCGATTTCGACATCATCTTCTATAATAACATTTCCAATTTGAGGAATCTTATTGTACGTTCCATCTTTCTGCGGAGCAAATCCAAAACCATCACTTCCGATTACGGTATTGGAATGAATGATTACCCGATTGCCAACAATGGAGTTGTGATAAATTTTTACACCGGGAAAAAAAATGCTGTTTTCGCCAACTTTGGAATTTGCTCCAACAAATGTTTGTGCATTTAACCTGCTGCCATCGCCTATTACCACATTTTCGGCAACATAGGCAAAGGCATCAATAAAAACATTTTTGCCAATTTTAGCCGATGGATGCACGAAAGCTAACTTATCAATACCAGATTGGGCCGCTTGTGCGTTTACCGCTTCGTTGTATTTATCCAATAAAACAGTAAATGAACTATATGGATTATCAACACGAATTAATGTGCTTGTATAGGGTTGTGTAGGGGCGAAATCCTTTGAAACGATAACTACAGACGCCTGCGTAGAATACAGGAAGTTTTCATACTTCGGGTTAGAAAGAAAAGACAAGGAGCCTTCTTTACCATCTTCTATTTTGGAAAGTTCGGTAACGGCTGCATCGGGGTTACCATCGATGGAACCGTTTAAAAACTCGCTTATCTGCTTTGCAGTAAATTGCATCGTACAAAGGTATATGTTAAATTGATATGAACAAAAAAACCTATCAAGGTTAAACCGTGTATATTTTACACAATAGTAAGACTTAAAACGGCAGTAAAAGTTAAATATTTTGTTAATTAATCTTAAATCCCCCTTGGGTAGCAGAGAATATATTTCTCTACTGTTTTCTGCAAGGATTCCAGGTTCGATAAATCCGAAGCTTTGGCAATATCAACAATATCGTTATTTTTCATTAAAATCTTGATGTTTCCAACCCCGGCATTGTAAGCCCGGTTTTGTATCGCATCGGTAAACACAAAATATCTGGCTTCTTCAGGCTTAATTCCAAGTAAAGCAACGGTAGCGTCTTTTAAGAAATTAACCCGATCTACAGGTGCCCTTTCATTGCTCATTTCTACTTTATATAAATTTCTTGAGGTAAGCATCTGGCAAAGAGTTGATAGTATTTTATCAGGATGTTTTACCCAAACCTTCACTGCGGCGTATATATCCTGATCATCCAGATTGGTGAAGTGCTCCAGATTTTCGTGTTGCGAAAAGAAGTTGTTTTCGCTGATATCATGATCGAAAAAATACCTTAATGAAGGCGCTGCAAATAAATCTTCGCCTGCGGACGATAGTTCCTTTGCCCTTTCCAGTAATTTCACCAGAATCATCTCCCCAGCGATAACCGTTTTGTGCAAATAAACCTGCCAATACATTAAACGGCGGGCGATAAGAAATTTTTCAATTGAATAGATTCCTTTTTCTTCGATCACTAAATCATCATCAAATACATTAAACATTTTGATAATCCGATCGAAACTGATTACCCCTTCACTTACTCCAGTAAAAAAGCTATCGCGGTTTAGGTAATCCATCCTATCTAAATCCAGCTGCCCAGAAATCAATTGATGAAGAAATCTTTTCGGGTAGGTGCCATTAAATACTTCAATTGCATGAGTTAGTTTGCCACTAAAATGATCATTCAAATCATACATCAGCTTTGCTGAAATATCTTCGTGTTTAATGCCTGTAACCAGCGAGTGTTCTAGGGCATGCGAAAATGGACCGTGGCCAATATCGTGTAGTAAAATAGCCAGTATAGCCGCTTCTTCTTCTCCCTCGGTTATAGTATTGCCCTTACTTCTTAAAACTTCGATAGCCAAACCCATGAGGTGCATGGCGCCTAAAGCGTGATGAAAACGGGTATGTAAAGCACCTGGATATACCAAATGCGTCATTCCAAGTTGTTTTATATAACGTAAACGCTGGAAATAGGGATGCGAAATGACATCGTAAACCAGTTCTGAGGGAATGTTGATGAAACCGTAAACCGGATCGTTTATTATTTTCTTCTTATTCAATCGTTAAAAATAGTTAAATAGATAGATACGGTACAAAAATTGCTATTTTTATTTATAGATTGATTTACCCGCCAAAATAAAAAGGCAATACATACCTATTTTTACAAAAACATGCAAGAAACTAAAATATTGTGGGCCGATGACGAAATTGACCTATTAAAACCACATATACTTTTATTAAATGATAAAGGTTACGCAGTAACCACTTTTACCAATGGTAACGATGCCCTCGAAGCTTTCGGAAAAACCCATTTCGACCTTGTTTTTTTAGATGAAAATATGCCTGGAATGAGTGGCATTGAAACCCTGTCTGCCATCAAAAATCTTAATCCGGATGTGCCTGTTGTACTCATCACCAAAAGTGAAGAAGAAAACCTTATGGAGGATGCGATTGGAAGTAAGATCGACGATTATCTAATCAAACCGGTAAACCCGAAACAGGTTTTATTAACGATTAAAAAGTTGATTGATAACAAACGTTTGGTAAGCGAGAAAACATCAATGGCTTACCAACAGGATTTTCGCCGTTTGGGGATGACCCTTGGCGACAGATTGAATTATGAAGAATGGGTAGATGTCTACAAAAAAATAGTTTTCTGGGAACTGGAACTGGAGAAGCTGGACGACCCACAAATGCATGAGATTTTAACCATGCAGAAACAGGAAGCGAATACACAGTTCACCAAATTTATTGAAGAAAATTATCTCAACTGGATTAAGAACAAGGACCAGGCGCCTTTGCTTTCTAACGAATTGTTGAAGAAAAAAGCTTTCCCACATATTAATGATACCACGCCGGTATTTTTTATTCTGATCGATAATTTGCGTTATGATCAATGGAAAATTATTAACCCCTTAATTTCTGAATATTTTAGAATTGACGAGGAAGATATGTACACTAGCATTTTGCCAACAGCAACCCAATATGCCCGTAATTCGATTTTTTCAGGTTTAATGCCTTTGGATATGGAAAAGCGGTTTCCACAGCTTTGGCAAAATGATGATGATGAGGGCGGAAAAAATATGCATGAAGAGGCTTTCCTGGCCGACAACATCAAGCGTAGCTTAAGAAAAGATTGCAAATTCAGTTATAATAAGATTTTAACATTTGAGCAAGGGAAAGATTTGGTTGAGCAAACCAATAACCTGCTTCAGAATGATTTCAATGCAATTGTTTTCAATTTTGTTGATATGCTAAGTCATGCCCGTACCGACATGCAGATGATCCGTGAGTTAGCAAACGACGATGCGGCTTACCGTTCGCTAACGTTATCCTGGTTTGAGCATTCTCCGCTTTGGGATTTATTAAAGAAAATTTCGCAGAAACAAGTTAAAGTGATCATCACCACCGATCATGGAACTATTCGTGTTAAAAAACCGGTTAAGGTTATTGGCGACAGGGCGACGAACACAAATTTAAGGTACAAACAAGGCAGAAACCTGAATTTTAATGCTAAAGAGGTTTTTCTGATTAAAAACCCTCATGATGCATTATTGCCAAAAATCAATATCAGCAGTAGTTATATTTTTGCCCGTGAAGATAGCTATTTCGTTTATCCAAATAACTACAACCAGTTTGTAAATTACTACAATGAAACATTTCAGCATGGAGGAATTTCGTTGGAAGAAATGATTATTCCGGTGGTAACCTATTCGCCAAGATAATATCTAAACCCTAAAGCGGAATAAGAAGGCAAAAGCAATGCATTTATGTATTACTTTTGCCTTTATTAATTTAAAATGGAGATAGCAATTAACGGTTTATCAGATTTGCCTCAGGTAGCGCAACAACTTTTAGAATTTTCTAAGGGGGAAAAGATTTTCATTTTCGATGGGGAAATGGGCGCAGGCAAAACCACTTTTATTAAAATTTTTTGCAAAACATTAGGCGTACAGGATGTGGTTTCGAGCCCAACTTATTCTATCGTAAATGAATACGAAAGTCCTAACGGTTCGGTATTTCATTTTGATTTTTACCGCATCAAAGATATTCAGGAAGCATACGATTTAGGCTACGAAGAGTACTTTTATGGTGGAGGCATTTGTTTGATTGAATGGCCTGAAAGAGTAGCCGAGTTATTGCCAGCTCATCTTGTAAAAGTTGAGATAGCTATTGTCGATGAGTATCGGAGAGTATTCAGTTTCAGTAAGGTATAACATTTAGTTTTCCAATAATTAATAGATTTTCCGTACCTTGAACAACCTAAAACTAACATATTTTTAAGCAGCATGGCTACAGGATTACGCGAAGGAATGGCCGATATCGCTCGTCAGGGTTTATTGCAAACACAGGAGGCGACACTAGAAACCAGAAACAGGAAAAATAGCCTGAACATCGGAATACCAAAAGAAATTTCTTTTCAGGAAAATCGAATTGCGCTAACACCACTTTCGGTTGCGCTGTTGGTTAACAATGGCCATAGGGTAATATTAGAAAGTGGCGCAGGAACAGCTGCAAATTTTTCTGATTCAGAATATGCTGAGCAAGGTGCAAAAATCGCTTATGATAAAAAAGAGGTTTTCGATTCGGATATCCTGGTGAAAATTGCACCACCGATGCTGGAAGAAATTGAAATGATGCACAAAGGGCAGACCTTGATTTCTTCACTGCAAACCGGAACTTTAAAGCAAGATTATTTGAAAGCATTAATGCAGAAAAAGATCAATGCTTTGTGTTTTGAAAACCTGCGTGATGAAGGGAATGTGTTGAGCGTGGTGCGGGCCATGAGTGAAATTGTAGGCTCTACGTCCATTTTAATTGCTGCGGAATATTTAAGTAATGTTACGGGGGGAAAAGGGTTGATGTTGGGTGGTTTTACAGGGGTTCCGCCGACAGAAATTGTAATTTTAGGCGCTGGAACGGTAGGAGAATATGCCGCAAGAACAGCATTAGCACTTGGTGCTGAAGTAAAGGTTTTTGATAGCTCGATTTATCGGTTGCGCCGTTTACAAAATAATTTAGGGAGTCGTGTTTTCACCTCGGTAATGCAGCCGATTGTTTTAAATAAAGCCATTGTAACTTGCGATGTAGTCATTGGTGCCATCCGTGCCAGTCATGGTAGAAGTCCTTGTGTGGTGATGGAAGAAACGGTTGCTAAAATGAAACCACATTCGGTGGTGATTGATATTAGCATTGATCAGGGCGGGTGTTTTGAAACTTCGGAAGTAACTAACCACACCAATCCAATTTTTAGAAAGTATGATGTGATTCATTATTGCGTTCCGAATATCGCATCCCGTGTTCCGAGAACTGCATCTTACGCATTGACGAATATTTTTGCTCCAATTTTACTGGATATTGGTGAGTTTGGAGGATTGATGAATATGGTTTGGAATAACCCAGGAATTCGCGAAGCACTTTACATTTATCAGGGAAATTGTACCAATAAAGATCTGGCCGATATGTTTAATTTGCCATTTAAAGATTTGGAGTTGCTCGTGGTTTCAAATCAGTAATTATATACTTGTGCCTCGCAATGACGACCTAAGTGCAATATCCATTAACATGAAAATCAAACTCCTCTTTTTATTTCTGATCTTTTCATTTTCTACTTTCGCTCAAAACAGTTCGCCATCGAAACTGACTGTTGTAAGTTCGTACAACCAATACCTGGCATCTGTAAAAACCAATCCGAATAATGAATTGATAGAGATTAAAGAAGCAATCCCTAGCATTAAGTTAGATATTCGTTACGCTACGAAGAATAATTTTATGAAACAGGTGATGTACAAACAGGCGAGGGCCTTTGCCCGAAAACCGGTTGTAGAATCGCTAAAAAAAATCCAGAGGGAATTAAATAAAAAAGGTTACGGAATAAAGATTTTCGACGGTTATCGCCCTTACGACATAACTGTTGAGTTTTATAAAAAGGCCAGCGATAAAAACTTTGTGGCTAACCCTGCGAAAGGTTCAAAACACAACAGAGGTTGTGCCGTAGATTTGACACTAATTAACCTAAAAACAGGAAAGGAATTGGCAATGGCGACCCCATACGATAGTTTTTCAGCAGCAGCTGCAGCCAACTATGAACCGGTTTCAGCAGAAGTTAAAAAGAACCGCGATTTGTTAATCTCCACAATGAAGAAATATGAATTGAATGTGTTAGATAACGAATGGTGGCATTATGATTTTTCTGGCTGGCAACAATATGATTTGATGGATATTCGGTTTGAGAAACTATAGCAAGTGCGCTAGTTCATTAGCCATTTGTGCGATTACCATTCCTAACTTGTTTAAAAAGTTTGTAAACAAGCTCTCAACTCCAAACCGACAACTCCCAACTACAGATGATGCGGTCTTCCGTACTGATCTTTTTTCACCTTGGCTTTATCATCTTTCACCGTCAATCGAAAAATATAATCGTAATCGTCATCAGTAAGCATTTCCATTGGTCGTTTTCCACCAAAAGCCTCAATAATTGCTAAAACGGTATTCGAGTGGGCGGCAATAATTACCGTTTTACCGCTATAGTTTTTTTTAACGGAGTCTACCAATGATTTCGGATCAGTGTAATTAATAACCTTCGGGATAATTAACGAATCTAATGTTTGATGTGTTCTTTTATATGCTGTGCTGTATCCTACGTCAAACTTCACATTCTTCAAAAACGTAGCTAAGTCACCGGCTCTAATTCTGCCTTCATCCGAAAGGTTTGGATCTTTGTCTTCAGGGTTCGATTTGTCTTTTTCAGCATGGCGAACTACCCAAACTTCGGTATTTTGCGCTAAAACAGCAGTTGACACTAGCAGACATAGGGAGAAGAAAAAAATCAATCGTTTCATTTTATAAAGATTAGAAAATTTATTGGCTTGTGCCATACTTGTCTTAGTTAGACTTAAACCAGGGCTCTTATTAAAGTTTCAATATCCTCCGGCTCATGCCAGCTACTCAGCACAATCCTGTTTATGGAGTCACTATTTGCGTTTGGATAAGGAAAAGAAGAGATCAGAATTTTTTTTAATAACAAATCATCGCTCAGCGTAGGGTAATTGAGAAAGTAAGCAGGAAAATCCTGCTCAAACTTCCAGGTTGGATTTAATGAATTTCTAAAACGAGAGATGTTATCCTGAAGCTTCTTCCATGCATGACGATAAATTTCTTGGGCATGGATAAATGCATAAATTCCAGCTGCGGCAGGGGGAGAGGCGCCAACAAATATATTGCAGCTTTTAAGTTGCCTGACTATTTTTTTGTCGCCGAGCACTATTCCTGCGTCTACGCCAAGGGCTTTTGCCATAGATGCAACAACCACGCAAGTTAAGTTTTTAAGTTTCGGTAAGTTAGCAAAGGTGCCTGAGCCATTGTTGTTTACCCCAATTCCATGAGAATCATCAACAATCAGTATTATATTTTTATCAGATGAGATTTCTTTCAGGAAGTCGAAATCATAAATTTCAGGGAAAAGATTGTTCATCGAATTGCTAATCAGCACCCAGTTTTGCTGTTCAGCCTCATTAATTAATGCAACAACCTCAGTTTTCCATTCCAAAAAAGACGACGACAACACCTCTGGCGATTCGTTTAACCACAACGCAGGATGAGTTAAAGGCGCATAAACGACATTCCCAAATGTGGCTAAAGTTTTAACGGTAAGTTGTGCTGCCAAATAACCGCTGGATGTAATTAAGGCATCTTCAGCACAAAATCGCCGGGCAGCTTCACATTCCCCTACTTCATAAATGCCCAATTGAATATTATTACTCCGGCTGGTGCCGTTATTCAAACCGAATTTCTTAATGCCTTCGATATATAAATCAATAAAGTCCTGATTTTGTGGAATGCCGAGATAAGCCGTTCCGCCGAAATAAAGATAGGATTCTCCATCAATGGTAATTTTATTAGAGAATGGCCCCTTAACCGATCTGAAATTGGTATTCATTTATTGTAATTTCTGCCCAATTCATCATTGGCTGCTCTAATAATTGATTTGTTGCCGTTGTCATCATGATAGAATTCCCAAAACATTATGCCATTGGCAGTTTCTTTTGCGAGTTTGGCTTTTTTCTTCGTAGTCATTAGGCCATTATAATAATACTGAACATTATCAATTGTAGCATAATCCAAATTAACATCAGCATTAGCGGCTACAAAATCCCGGTAAGCTTTTGAAGCATTCGAAGCATTTTTTCCATAGGCGGGAATTCCTAAAACTGCCTTTTCTTTTGGCATACCACGTGTACCCATCCAATAATTTAAACTGGCCACCGCCATGTTGTAAGAAGCATGTTGAATGGGTTCATTCTTGTCCCAACCGACGCCATCATAGACCATGATGTTGAAGAAATCAACAGTAGGAAAAACCTCGTTTTTTAATCCATCGCGGATGCTGCCGGCATAAACTCCGGGAGTTATGGCAGCACTTAAAAACTTGTGATATTTGTGCAGGGAATCAGAAAGTTCTTTCATCAATAACACATAATTATCTGCAGATCCATCTGCGGTACTTGGATATTCCCAATCCATATCTACGCCATCAAGGTTATTGGTTCGGGCAAAGGCTAGAACGTTCTTTACAAAAAGCTTTCTCGCTGTTACTGAAGTAGCCATTTCAATGAAAATGCTGCGGGTGCCCGAAACTGAAATGCCTGTTTTAACACCATTTGCTTTTGCTTTCTGCATTACCGCCGAAAATCGTGAGGCTTGTTCCAAAGTGGCTAAAGATCCATCCGTATTTGGATTTAGGAAAGCATAAAATAAATGCGTAATCATTTTATATTTTGCATCAGCAATTCCATTTGGATCGCGATAGCTTGGAAAATAGGCTACAACTTTAAAACTGTTGTCAGCAATATAAGGTGTTGTAGGGACAGTCGGGTCTATCGGTGTAGGCGGTTCAACAACACCCTCACTTTTTTTGCAGGAGCTAATTCCAAGCAACAATGCGACGCCTAGCAATAAGTAGATTTTTCTCATAGGATTAGCGGTTTATTAAGGCTTATATATTCTGCACCAATTAAATTTTCTTAGGCTTTGGACTAAAAGTTTTCATGGATATAAGTCATTATTCTGACCATTTCTGCCCTTACTTCGCTAGTAGGATTAATAAAATTATTATTCATAAAAGAATAGATATACGTTTTACCTTTTTTAGTGAGCACATAACCACTTTGATTGTGAACGCCACCTAATGATCCGGTTTTGCCATAAACAAAAGGCTGATCAGTTTTAGGATAGGCATTTCTGAGTGTTCCGCTTTTTCCTCCAGCCGGGAGCATATCAAAAAGTTTTTCTCTGTTATTTACTAGGTGATAAATGGAATCGAGTAAATAAATATTATCTCGTGGGGTAAATAAATTCTGACGGGACAGGCCAGATCCATCAGCCCATTTTACTTTATCTGGCAAAAAAGATAAATAGTTTTTAGTGATATGCTGAATGGCTTTTGTGGTGCTTAAAGTGTCGCTAATTTGATTGGAGCAAACCAATAATAAATGTTCGGCAATAAAATTATCGCTTGGCAACATCATGTGCTTTAAAACGGAATCGCGTTTGGCGCCTGGAAGTGTTTTTGCATTTGCAGGGATTTTCATTTTTACAACGCCAACACTTTTATGTAGTGTATCCGAAAGTACCTCCAAGGTTGTTTGAACGCTGGTTTTGTAAGGGTTTTGCTGATTGTAATTGGGCTTCACCTCAACTAAAGGATAGCGGAAATGGTTGGTTAAAAAATCTCTGGTTACCTGGAAGCCGCCGGTGGTTTTGCTCGAATCTACCTCGAAGCAATGTGCAAAAACCTTTGGCGAAATATTGATTTTACCGGGAGATTGATAGGTGGAAGTAACCATATTATCCATTATAGGCATTTCTGTAATTTCGGGTTGATAATAATAATCGTAGTCATCCCAACTCCAGCCATCGCCAAAAAAAGTCCCGGAATATCTACCAGGTGCAAAAAATAGTTTTTTATTCGATGCTTGAAGGAAATTGTATGCCGATTTATCTTTAACAGCAAATTGCAGAAACGATGGGTCGCCGGTGCCCCAGAAAATTAAGGAGTCGTTACGTTCAATGTATTTCAAAGCCGGCATTTGCTCTGGCAACATTTTTAAACTGGCAAAAAAAGTATAAAGCTTGGTATTAGATGCTGGCGAGAAGTATTTATCTGCGTCTTTCTCATAAATCATCTTTTTATCGTCCATGTTATAAAGCGCAAAGCCCACTTGGTACGGCTTTATCACCGTCGAATTTTTGAATTCTTTAGCTACTCTTTTGGCAACCATTTTATTGGTAGAGCAACTGGAAATTACCAATACACACGCAAGAGAAAGTGTAAGAAGCTGAGAATGGATTTTATAAATAGGCATGCTGAAAGTTTAGAAATGATAATTACCAACTAATTTATTAAATTTAATTTAATGTTAACCAAATATGCTTCTGTTATCTATCTTGATATCCGCAAATTCGCCATTTGTGTTGCATTTATTTTGTTCGGTTTGCATTCAAAGGCGCAAGAATTTACCTTTCCTGGAAATAAGCAAAAGCAATCTATTCAGTTTAAGTGCATCAAAAACTTGATGATCATTCCAGTTTTTGTAAATGAAAAAGGACCCTATAATTTCGTGCTAGATACCGGTGTAGGGCCAATGATCATCACCGACCCATCAATTATTGATACTTTAAATTTTGGTCTAATGCGAAAAATTAAATTATCGGGCTTGGGGTTGGAAACGGTTGACGCCTATGTATCGCAAAATATTACGGCTAAAATAGGAAGCGCCAAAGTTAATCATATCCCCACAGCTATACTTAAAGAAGATTTGTTCAATCTATCTGGTCATTTAGGGATTAAAATTTACGGTTTAATTGGCTTTAGTTTCTTCAATAGTTTTATTGTTGATATTCGTTATAGCGAGAATAGAATCATATTTAGCGATGTAAGCAGGAAGATAAAATATAGAGGCACCAGGGTGCCGATATTTATTGAGAACTTAAAGCCTTATGTGGATGTTCAAATGGACATTCCTGATAAGGGAAAAGTAAGTACGCGGTTACTGATGGATACCGGGGCCAGTCATGCTTTATCAATGGAAATGTTAAACGGAGGTGCTTTCCCGCTGCCGGAGAAAACTATTAAGGCGAATTTAGGGATGAGCCTGAGCGGACAAATAAAGGGTTATATGGGTAGGATTAGCACTTTTTATTTGGGGGGTCATATTTTTAATGATGTAGTATCGGGTTTCCCGGATTTTGAATCCATTTCAAAAAAGATTGACTTAACTTTTCGCAATGGAAACCTAGGTGCTGAAATGCTACGGAAATTCGATGTACAGCTAAATTACCAGGATAAGTTTATGTACCTGAAACCAAATAGCCTGGCTAGAGTTCCTTTCCAGCATGACATGGTGGGCATGGTAATTTATCTGGATCAGGCAGAGTATAAGAGGGTGATTGTTGGCGAAATTGATGAAGGGTCGCCAGCCGAAAAAGCAGGATTATGCCCGTACGATGAAATTATTGGCGTAAATTTCAAATCCATCAATGCCTATACTTTAAACGATCTGACGGAGATGTTCAAATCTAAAGCCGATAAAACAGTCATATTAGAGGTTTATCGCGACAGCAAAGTTTTCTTTAAAGTGGTCAGGCTTGAAAAAAGGATTTAACCTATTAGTAATTTTATAGTTACACAATATTAATCAGGTAACAAGGCTATAACTTCGGGCTCTTATTATCATAAAGATCTTATAAACATATAAATGAAGAAACAAGTGAAAGTACTGGCATTAGCTGGTATTATGGTGCTTGGTTTAGCTGGTATTGATTCAGCACAAGCACAAAAAAAACCGAAAAAGGGCACAACTAGCCCTGCAACCCCGGCAGCAGCTGCTGCGGCACCCAAAAAAGAAGGAATTAAACCCTACTCAGAGGTCATTACATCAAAAGCCAGAACCACTAACGGATTATTCAAAACACACAAAGTGGATGATAAATGGTATTTCGAAATACCAGATTCAATTATCAACCGTGAAATGCTGGTAGTTACGCGATTGGCAAAAGCGCCTGTGGGTATTAAAGTAGGCAACCAGCAATACGGTGGTGAAGAATTAAACGAGCAGGTTTGGAAATGGGAACGTAGAGGGAAACAGGTTTACATCCGCGTACCAAGTTATGCTACAAAGGCAGATTCGACTAGCGATATGTACGAGTCGGTGCAAAACTCTAATTTGGCGCAGATTCTTGCAAGCTTCGAAATCAAGGCATACAATAAAGATACTACGGGTATCGTAATCGATGTAACTGACTTTTATAACGGCGATATTATGGCGATTGGTGCTACCGATCAAATCCGCAAAGCTTACAAAGTGATTACTTATGATGCCACTCGTTCTTATATCGATACCGTAAAAACCTTTCCGATAAATATCGAAGTTAAAACGGCTAAAACTTATCGTGCTGCAGAATCTCCAACTGATAACAGCAACGGAGCGGTAACTTTCGAATTTAATACTTCGATGTTATTGTTGCCGAAAATCCCTGTGAAAGCTAGAATTATGGATAGTCGGGTGGGCTACTTCGGTCAATCTCAAATTGACTACGGTACCGATGCACAAAAGGCAGAACGTACGGCTTACATTCACCGTTGGAATTTGGTTCCAAAAGATACAGCGGCTTATAAAAGAGGCGAATTGGTGGAGCCTGTTAAACCCATCATCATTTATATCGATCCGGCTACGCCGAAAAAATGGGTTCCATTTTTAATTCAGGGAATTAACGATTGGCAAGTGGCTTTTGAAGCGGCAGGTTTCAAAAACGCTATTTTTGGTAAACAAGCGCCTACACCTCAAGAAGATCCGCAGTTTAGTGTAGAAGACTCGCGGTATTCGGTAGTCCGTTACTTTGCTTCTGATATTCCAAACGCATACGGACCGCATGTAAGCGATCCGCGTACGGGCCAAATTTTAGAAACACACATTGGTTGGTATCACAACGTGATGAGTTTATTACGCAACTGGTACTTCGTTCAAACGGCAGCCATTAACCCTGAAGTTCGTAAAGCTAAGTTTTCTGATGCGCAAATGGGAGAATTAATCCGCTTCGTTTCGTCGCACGAAATTGGCCATACACTAGGTTTGCCACATAACTTCGGTTCTAGTTACGCTTACCCGGTAGATTCGTTACGTTCGAAAGCGTTTACCGATAAGCATGGAACAGCACCTTCTATTATGGATTATGCCCGTTTCAATTATATTGCTCAACCTGGAGATGGTGTAACCAAAATGCATCCACAAATTGGTGAATATGATAAATGGTCAATTAAATGGGGTTACTCCTGGATTCCAGGAAACAAAACTGCCCAGCAGGAAAAGGAAATCTTAAACCAATGGACTTTAAAAAATGCGGGTAACCCGCTTTATTTTTATGGTAGACAAGGTACATCGCTAGATCCTCGTTTGCAAAGCGAAGATTTGGGTGATAATGCGATGAAAGCAAGTACTTATGGCATTGCAAACTTAAAACGCATTCTTCCAAACGTAGAAAAATGGACCTACCAAAAAGGTAAAGACTACAGCGATTTGAAAGAAATCTATACTGAAATTGTTGGTCAATATAACCGCTACATGGGCCACGTACTTACCAATGTTGGTGGGATGAGCGAAAACTTTAAAACCTATGATCAAACTGGTCCGGTCTATAGTTACTTATCAAAAGCAAAACAAAAAGAAGCTGTTTCATTTTTTAATCAACAATTGTTTACTACCCCGCTTTGGTTAATTAACAATGATCAATTGAGTAAATTTGATAACGGTACACTTTTAAATAGAATCAAAGCAGTGCAGGCCAACACTTTGGTTAATCTTTTAGCGGCACCACGAATTGCCCGTTTATTAGATAACGAAACTAAAAACGGCACTGCAAAAGCTTACACCTTGCCTGAGTTATTTAAGGATATTAAAACTTCTGTTTTCGCCGCAGGCAGACCAGATGCGTTTAAACGTAATCTACAAAGAGCATATGTAGATCGTTTAGGCTATTTAATGACAACTGAATCGGAATTGCCTGCAGGTTTCCCAGTTGAAGCTGCTGCAAGTTATGGGTTAACGCCAATCAATGTGAGTTTATCAGATATTCGACCTTTAGTGAGAGCAGAATTAAAAGCTTTACAGGCTACAACAAAAGCCCGTTCGGTAGCTGGAGATGCTATTGCAAAGGCGCATTACGATGATCTGACTGTTCGAATTAAAGATATTTTAGATCCGAAGAAATAAATAGATGGGTTGGAGTGTTAAAATGTTTAAAAGTTGGAAGGTTTCAAGCCGATCATCTGAACACTTAATTATTCAAACCATTCCTAAATTTAAAAACGGAGTAAGCCCATTAAGGTTTACTCCCTTTTTTTTAATTTTATAGCAAATCCTAAATCCATGCTTAAAAAATTATTTTCTCTCATCCTGATCACATCGATTGCATTTTTTACTTACGCACAAAATGTAGATTCGGCAACAGTTGTTAAAACCAAATGGCAAAGAACACGTGTTGACAAACAGGTTCGATTGTTTCGTCATCATTTTGATCAAAAAAACCTCTTTGCAGCAAATGAAAATATTTCATTTCTGGAGATTAAAAATACAGGAAGAAAAGCCGTTTTTGCTTTAGGTGCTGAAGAAAGGGAATTGATTACCACCAGTAATTTTGGTATTCGTGATACCGCGATTGCAGCTGTGAACGGAAATTTTTTCGATGTGAAAAACGGAGGTTCAGTAGATTTTGTTAAAGTGAAGGGTAACATTATCAACACCAATCGTTTGGATAAAGAAGGGAATAGGGCAAGGCATCAGCAAGCAGCTGTGGTGATTGATAACGGGAAAATTTCAATTAAAAAATGGGATGGAACAGCAGGCTGGGAAACAAAATTAATGGAACAAAACATCATGCTCAACGGACCGTTATTAACTTACAATGATGTTGATGAGCTTTTAGATACGACCTCGTTTACCCGTCTGCGCCACCCACGTACCTGTTTGGGTGTTAAGCCGAACGGAAGAATAATTTTGTTAACAGTAGATGGGCGTAACGAAAAATCGGCCGGCATGAGTTTGCATGAGTTAGGTAAACTGATGAAATGGTTGGGCTGCGAAAGTGCCATCAATTTTGACGGTGGAGGATCTACAACTTTATGGGTAGCTGGAATGCCTGATAGCGGTGTGATAAATTATCCAACTGATAATAAGAAGTGGGACCATGAAGGGCAGCGTAAGGTAGCCAACGTGGTTTTAGTAAAAAAGAAATAGTTATTTTAGCCTTTACATGATTAAAAATACGATACAAGTCTTTTTTTTAATATTGTTACTCTCTGCTTGTAGCAATAAAAACAAAAAAAATGATGCCAGCTTGAGGGATTTTGAATTTGCGCCCGTAAAGGGAATTCGTTATGAGGAAGTAAAACGCCGTTTTAGTAATGGGTTATCGTTTAATGAGCAAGGATTTATGCAAAAACCTTCCTGGATTATTGAGGTAGTTTCTGAAGATACGATGTCGGCCTGGAGCCCGCAAAAACAGCGTATGCAAAACTTTTACCTGCAATACGATCATGGCAATGTGTACAACTTCGCAGAAGAATTTTTCAAAGTAAAACACATCAGTAAAGATAGTTTGGTATTCCAACGCGTGCAGGTAGATGGAAAGGAAATAGCTGATGATATTCGATCGGATGTAAACATGACTTTTTATGCGCAGAATTACATCAAAAATAAGCTTAAAACCACCCCGGAAATTCTGCAACGACCTACAAAGGCAGATACAATTTATATCGAAAAAAGAGCTGCAGAAGTAAACCGCACCGATACAACTGCATTCGCGGCTACAGAGCCGGTTCAGTTTCTGCCCAAAAGTAAAATCGTTAAAGTAGAAAAGTTTAGCAGCGTGGATAAATTACAAAAGAGGACTTCTGCTTATGATTATATTTTTCCGAGATATCGGATAGAGGTCAATCGGGCTTATAAGGATTTTGCTTATGAGTGTTTGGCAGTGGTGGATTATACCGGAACACTAAAAATTTTGTCGGTAAACGGGGTGCTACCCGAAGCTGCAGAACCTAAGAAAAGAATGATGCAGGGCGTGGCAGATATCTACATCAGAAATCTGTTTGATGTGGCTCCGGGAACAACGCTTGGAATTCCGCACAATAGCGAAATTACGGTGATGATTGTTGGGAAGGCAATTAAAAAGCCTTAGTAATCTGCTGTTTACAAAATTTTAACGTTAAAAAAATGTTAAAATTTATTTTGATTTTAAAAATTAAAACTTACCTTGCAGACTTAATTTTAATATTTAATACAATGCAAGAAGGCACAGTAAAATTCTTCAATGTAACTAAAGGTTTTGGCTTTATCGTACCTGCGAATGGCGATAGCGAAATTTTTGTTCATTCAACAGGTCTTATCGACGAAATCCGTGAAAACGACAAAGTACAGTACGAAGTTGCTAACGGTAAAAAAGGCTTAAATGCCGTTAATGTGAAAGTAATTTAATTAACTATCATATTTACATTGAAGCCCCGATTGCATAAATCGGGGCTTTTTTTATTTTGAAAATTTAGGATTTCTCTCTGACTAATCTCCATTATGACGAATTACTTCAATATCCCTGGTTTGAGCAATTCTGGCCCTGACCACTGGCAAACACATTTCGAAAATTCGGGCAATAATTTTTGTCGGATTAACCAGGAAGAATGGGATGCGCCGGCTTCGAAAGACTGGATTGAAAAAATTGAATCAACGCTATCAGAATACGATTTATCTACAGTGATTTTGATCGGACATAGCCTCGGTTGTACTGCCATTGCCAATTGGGCCAAGAAATATAAAAAAGTAATTAAAGGAGCTTTGCTGGTTGCACCGAGCGATCTTGAGGCTCCACGCTACAATTTCCCAACGGTAGGTTTCGATCGTGTTCCGTTAGATAAAATAAATTTCAAAACCATTGTGGTGGCCAGTTCAAATGATGAATGGGTAAGCCTGGAAAGGGCTCAGTTTTTTGCGGCGCATTGGGCAAGCGAATTTATCAATATCGGAGAAGCGGGTCATATCAATGCGGTTTCTGGCTTTGGCGAATGGCCCGAAGGACTAGAAATTTTGAAAAGATTAGCCTAACGGAGCTCTCGCAGATTTATACAGATCCAGCCAGCATATTGCTGCGTAGAACATTCGATTTCTGCGAAGCAGATTTATTTATGAGTCATCTTTTTCCTCAACAAATAATCTATAAAAATCAACCCGATAACTAAATCAGCAAAGAGAAAAATATAAAGTACTGTTGGACTGATGTACTTCTCCCAGTTAAAATCAGCATTTAATTTCAAGTCGAAGTCAGTAGTTTTAAAATCTAGGTTAAAAAGGGCATAGCCAAAAAGCGCCACCAAAGATAAAATAAAGAACCCCCCAATGCCGTAAATAATACGGGTGTTCACTTTCGTTTTTAAGGCAACCGGAGACGGCGCTAAGGATATACTTTCGATCACATTTCTGGTAAACGACATCGAAGGTTCGTCAAGCTCAATTTTACCAAAAGCTATATTCAAACTTAATAATTCTTCATATTGAAGTTTGATTTCGGCATTTGTTCTAATTTTTTCTTCGATCGATTTTTCTTCGGTAGCATCCAAATTCCCATCAATGTAATCCCAAAGCTGTTGTTCTATTGTGTTCATAGTAACTCCTTTACCTCATCATGTAACAAATATTGTAATTTTTCTTTTAGCCTTTGCCTCGCCCGATGCAATTTCACTTTGATTGTATTGGCCTCCATATGTAAAGCTTCGCCAATCTCCTCCAGACTTTGTTCTCCCTGGTAAAACATCGTTATAATTGCCGCGTCATCTGGCAACAGCAACTGTATGGCCTGGTTCAAAAATTTATGACTGTCTTGCTTTTCGTATCCATTTGAATTGAAGCTCGAGATATGGTTTTCCAATTGCAAAAAAGTTTCTTCATCGTTAATCGAAGAAGTGTCCAATCGCTTTTTGCGCAAGAAAGTCATGGTTGTTGTATAAGTAATGGTGTACAGCCAGGTGCTAAATTTTGCTGTTTGCTTAAAGGTTCCCAGTGCTTTATAGGCTTTAATAAAACAATCTTGGGCAATTTCTTCTGCATCTTCCCTGTTTTTTGCAAATCGTAAAGCAAGCGTAAACACAAATCGTTGATACCGTTTTACCAACAAAGCATATTGAGCAGAATCTCCGTTCAACACATTTTGAATCAGCACCAAATCTGTAAGTGTTTGCTCCATATTTGAATGTAAGACTACATTCATGATGGCGAGGTTACAGGGATTAGAAAAAGTTATGAGTTATCAGTTGCCAGTTACCGGTTATGTGTTACGGGTTGCAAGTTGGGCGCAATGGCTATCGTTTATAAAAGTCTTTGCATACAGCCTTGTAACTTTTAACATTCAAACCTCAACGCATAGCCACTCAACTATGTATCCAGCCCCTTAACATTCAACTCTCAACGCCTAACGACCCAGGTATACACCCAGCCTTTTAACTTTTAACATTCAACTTTGAACGCATAACCACCCAGCCCGGTAACCTTTAACAGGTAACCCGTACCCACTTAGTGCGATGCAAAAAACTTCAACCCTGCGATAGATCCAATTAAGGTACAAATGAAGAATATCCGCCAGAAGGTTGCAGGCTCATTGAAATAAATAATGCCGATAAGTACCGTTCCAACAGCGCCGATCCCAGTCCACACGGCATATGCGGTACCCATAGGTAGCGTTTGAGTGGCCTTATTAAGTAAAACAAAACTTAAAGAAATACAAACGAAAAAAGCGATACTCCATTTAATATTCGAGAAATTATTAGAGAGCTTTAGGCAGGTAGTAAAGCCAACTTCGAAAAGGCCGGCAATAATTAAAATGATCCAGTTCATAACGTAATGATTGTTTCGGCAAAAGTACAATACCTTGCTTCGCCCACATTTTACAAATGTTAAAAAATAGATTTATTTGCAGGCCGATCTAATTCTGCTTAAGGTAACCTGCGTTACGCCTAAATAAGAAGCAATATATTTCAAGGCTACTCTTTTAATCAGATTTGGAGATTGAACAATAAAATCCCGATATCTTTCTTTGGCATCTTTAAACGACCGGTCGATTAATCTTTTCTCGGTGGCAATTAATTCTCTTTCAGCAATTTTTCTACCCCAATTAGCAAGCGCTAAATGTTGGTTATAAAGCTCAAATAAATCGTGGAGATGAATTTGATATAAAACCGAATCCTCTAAAAGTTCGATATTTTCATAGCCAGGTTTATTGTTAATGTAACTATTATACGAAAGCAACACATCACCAGCTTGCCCAAACCAGAAAGTGATTTGTTGGTTTTCCCCATCAGAATATGCTCTGGCAATTCCAGTTTCTAAAATGTAAAAATAAGGTTCAACTTTTTCTGCGTGGATTAAAATAGTGCCTTTTTTATGATTGACTACCTTGAAATAATTAGCCAGCAAGGATAAAGCATCATCGCCTAGTACACTAAATAATTTGATATTTTTTAATTTCTCTTGCAAATCGTGAAGTAATTAAATAAAGCTATAATTTTTTTTGGGCAAGCCTGTAACCTGATTAAAATTTATGTAGTCATAATGCACAGAACACGGTTCAGTAAAAGATAAATAAATTATTAACATTTAAAATACAACACCATGCTAGGTATATTAGTTCCAATTTCACTTTTTTTAGGCGCATTCGCGATGATATTCGGAATCCGCTATTTATCAAACAAAGAAAAAATGGCCATGATCGAAAGAGGAATCGATCCAGGCGTACAACGAGCCACCCCAAAACCATTTTTGAGTTTAAAATTTGGTTTGCTTTTTATGGGTTTAGGTGTAGGATTATTAGTTGCTTTATTTACCGTTAGAGGCGTTTTCGGCAGCGATATGACAAATGGTGAAATCAGCCAGTCGGTGGCCGTTTATTTTGGCTGCATCGGAATCTTCGGCGGCTTAGGTTTAATCATTTCATACGTCATCGAGAAGAAATGGTTAGATCAGGAAGCTTCTAAGTAATTTATTGCTAAAAGTTTTTCTCCCGCAGATACGCTGAATTTTGCAAATTTTGTTCTGCGTGAATCTGTGAGATCAGCGGGAGCTTTTTTTTGAATATTTTCTTGATCTTCTACGCATATTTTTCTCCCGCAGATTACGCTGACGTTCACAGATTTTTTTCTGCAAGAATCCACGAGAAATTATTATCAATCTGTTTATAGCAAACATAAATTGCATCTTTTGCAAACGGTTCGCCTAATAATTACCTACAGGAAACTGATTAACTAAGTTGGTTTATTTATTACCGCAACAGTGAGTCTGCTGATACAGCTCATTTTGCCGCGATCGTTAAAAAGCTTAATATCCCAAATATGGGTTTTGGCACCAATATGAATGGGCGTACACATACCTTTAACCAAACCGCTTTTTACAGGGCGCAAGTGATTTGCATTTACCTCTAACCCCACGGCAACGTACTTTTCAGGATCAATAAGCATGTAAGATGCGATACTTCCTAATGTTTCTGCCAAAACAACCGATGCTCCACCATGTAAAATTCCTGCAGGCTGGTGTGTGCGTTCATCAACAGGCATCGTCCCCTCGATAAAATCATCACCAATTTTGGTAAATTCGATACCCAACAATGCACCAATATGGTTTTTTGGTCGGCCATTCAGTTCCTCAACGGTAAAATCTCTAAACCACTTCATAACGTTCTGCTAAAACTCCAACATGATGAATAATATGACCGGCAGCTATAAATAAGATCGATTTTACACTGATTTCTCTGGTTGAGGCAATTCCCTTTCTGTTCAATTCTGTATCGTTTAAGCTTTTGAAAAAGTAAAGGTTCGCTTTTCTTAAAGCAGAAAACTCTTCGATCATGTCTTCATAGTTGCGTTCATCGAAGCGGGCATTTGCTACGTATTCATCTTCGTCAAAACCCGGTAATTGCTGCGCTTCATTTCTGGCGAAAGCGGTCATCCGGTAAACAAAAATCCTTTCGCAATCTATAATATGGCCAAGCATTTCTTTTACCGTCCACTTGCCATCGGCGTAAGCAAAATTTTCGTTGTTTTTATTTCTTTCGAACAAAGCTGGTATGGTGAAAACCTGTTCTTCTAAAACGTCAATAATATCGCCATTCACTTTGCTGATATAGGTTTCGCCCCAGGCAGGGTATTCGTTAGGTTGTGGTCGGTTCATATCTTAAGCTGCTTTTTAAAATAATTCTGAAGGTTGTTCCTTTGCCGAGCTCAGATTCTTTTACAAAAATTTCGCCGCTATGGTAATTCTCAACAATCCTTTTAGTAAGTGATAAACCAAGTCCCCAGCCACGTTTACGAGTGGTATAACCCGGTTGGAAAACGGCATCAAATTTCGACCGTGGAATACCTTTTCCACTATCCGTAACATCGATAAAAACCTGTTCTTTTGCCAGGTTCTCGATTATATTTACCGAAATCGATCCTTCATTTTCAATGGCATTAGCTGCATTTTTCAAGAGGTTTTCAATCACCCAATCAAACAGTGGCACATTCAATAAGGCTCTTACCTGTTCGTCGCCGGTAATACTAAATTTCACTTTATCGGATGTCCTGACTTTGAAATACCTGATAAAGTCGCTGATTACGATGTAAACAGTATGATCCTCCAGTATAGGTTTCGATCCAATCTTAGAGAAACGGTCGGTAATAATTTCCAGTCGTTTGATATCATTTTCCATCTCAGCAATGAGCGGGTCGTCTTCTGCATCAAATTTGGATTTCATTAATTCGACCCATGCCATGAGCGAGGATATGGGGGTGCCGAGCTGGTGAGCAGTTTCCTTTGCTAAGCCTACCCAAACATGATCTTGCTCGTCTTTTCGGGCAGAGCTAAAGGCGGTATAAGCGGTTAACAGGAAAAGAAAAATTACACCCATTTGGATGTAAGGGAAATATCGAAGCTGTGTGAGGATAAATGAATCTTTGTAGTAAACCAACTTTTTGTCTCCAAAAATATTCATGGTCTCTGGCTTATGCTGACGTTTCATTTGAGCCAATTGTCTTACAAAATATAAACTATCGTAAACCAGTTTATCATTACCAGGATAAAAGGTTTTGGTGCTATCAAGTCCGAAATAAGCAGAGATAAAATCAGCAGAATCGGCTACGATCACAGGTAATTTATTATTGTTTCTTACGCTTTCCACAACAACTCTAAAGTCATCATTATCCATGAGTAACATTGACCGCTCAGTAACCTTCACCCAAAGTTGAAACTGATTTGCTTCCTCACGTTCCATTTTTTTCACAAAAGAATCGGTGTAAAACACTGAAGCAATGCCGATTAGAATGGCAAATATGAGGAGGAAAAACTTCCAGCGGCGTTTCTTTTGATAAGGGTTCATGCTTTAGATGGGCAAATTACAATAACAAAACGAAAAATTCGCAAAAACTGTATCTTTGTACCGTCATGCGTTTTGCGTATGGCGATAAGCGTTTGAACCGCTAATCGCTTAACGCCAACCGCTCAACAAGCCAATGATGGATAAGAAAGTTAGAGTTAGATTTGCCCCAAGCCCAACCGGAGGACTGCATTTAGGCGGTGTACGTACGGCGTTGTTTAATTATTTGTTCGCAAAAAAGAATCATGGAACCTTCGTGCTTCGGGTAGAAGATACCGATCAGAATCGTTTTGTAGAAGGTGCAGAACAGTATATCGTTGATTGTTTAAACTGGTGTGGCATTGCTCCAGATGAAAGTCCGCAGAATCCTGGAGTTTATGGACCTTACCGCCAGAGCGAGCGCAAACCAAGCTATAGAAAGTTTGCCGAACAATTAATTAGCGATGGCTATGCCTATTACGCCTTTGATACTCCTGAAGAACTGGAGGCGAAACGGAAAGAGCTTCTAAACTTCCAATATGGGCAGGCTACCCGGATGCAAATGCGCAATTCATTAACCTTAACCATTAGTGAGGTTGAAGATCTATTGGCTTCAAAAACGCCTCATGTGATTAGACTAAAAGTGCCTGAAGATGAAATTGTTCATTTTAATGATTTAATTCGGGGTGATGTAAGTTTTGAAACTTCATTGGTTGATGATAAAGTTTTATTAAAAGCAGATGGTATGCCGACGTATCATTTGGCGGTTGTGGTAGATGATAAAGCGATGGAAATTTCTCACGCTTTTCGTGGCGAAGAATGGTTACCATCGGCACCAATTCATATTTTGCTGTGGAAATATTTAGGTTGGGAAGCTGATATGCCAGCTTGGGCCCATTTACCTTTAATCCTTAAGCCAGATGGACATGGAAAATTAAGCAAACGCGATGGCGACCGTTTAGGTTTCCCGGTGTATGCTATGAACTGGACGGACCCTAAAACTGGCGATGTAACCAAAGGTTTTAAAGAGATGGGTTTCCTGCCAGAGGCTTTCGTTAATATGCTGGCTTTATTAGGCTGGAATGACGGCACAGATCAGGAGCTTTTCTCGTTAAAAGAATTGGAAGAAAAATTTTCGATAGAGAGAATAAGTAAAGCAGGAGCGAAGTTCGATTTCGAAAAGGCCAAATGGTACAATCACGAATGGATCAAGCAGTCGCCTGTGGCCAGTTTACAGTTACCAGTTAAAGCTGAGCTGCAAAAAGCGGGCATTGAAGTTCAGGATGATCATTTTTTAAATACGATTATCGATTTAATTAAAGATCGTTGTACACTGTTGCCTGATTTTGTGGCGCAAAGCGGATATTTTTTTGCTGCCCCGAGCCAATACGATGAGCAAGCAGTTAAACCAAAATGGACTCCAGAAAAAGCTGAATTCTTTAATGCTTTTGCAGAAAAACTGGCTTTAACTGATGCTGCTAGTGAAGAAGTAGCTTTTAAAGCATTGGCTGAAGAAAAAGGTTTTAAGCCTGGCGAACTGATGTTGCCATTCCGTGTAATGTTGGTTGGTGGTAAGTTTGGTCCTGGTGTTTTTGATATTGCTGTACTGTTGGGTGTAGAAGAAACTAAGGCTAGAATTGCAAAAGCAATTGCAGTGTTTAGTAACTAGATTAAAAGATACGATGTGTAAGCCAGGGAGAAATTTCTGGCTTTTTTATTCCATCAAAACCTAAAAGAATAAATCAGGAAAATAATTTCTACTTTAGTCTAACAATTAACTATGGTTTAAGGTTATTCATAAAATCAAAAATTTAAAAATATGCAGTGGTTCGGAAAAGGTAGCAGCAACATGGAAGATGGTAGAAGCGGAGGTGGTGGTAAAACCATTCTTGGCGGAGGTATCGGTATCGTTGTAGTTATACTCGGTTTAATTTTCGGGAAGGACTTAAGTGGTGTAGTGAGCCAGCTTCCAACTTCACAAGGTACAGAAGAAGTTAAGCAAGGCGTTCCGGCAAATGATCCACAGGCGGTTTTCGTTTCTGGCGTGTTAGAATCTACCGAGCAGGTATGGGATAAAGAATTTCAGGCCATGGGAAAACAATACGAATATCCAAAGCTGAGGTTGTTTAGAGATGGCGTTCAAACTGCATGTGGAAATGCAAGTTCGAACGTGGGTCCGTTTTACTGCCCCGGCGATCAGAAAGTGTACATCGATTTATCATTTTATGATGATTTAAAAAACCGTTTTGGTGCTGCTGGCGATTTCGCTCAAGCTTATGTAATTGCACATGAGGTTGGCCATCACGTTCAAAATTTGCTGGGCATTTCTGCAAAGCTTGATGAAGCCCGCGGTCAGGTTAGCGAGAAAGAATATAACCGTTTATCAGTAAAATTAGAATTACAGGCCGATTTCTTTGCTGGATTATGGGCACATCATGCTCAAAACCTTAAAGATTTTAAGCTTGAAGAAGGTGATATTGAAGAAGCCCTTACAGCAGCAAATGCTATCGGCGACGATAAATTACAGAAGCAAGCCACTGGAGATGTTCAGCCAGATTCTTTTACTCATGGTACTTCACAACAACGTATGTTTTGGTTTAAAAAAGGTTTCGAAACAGGCGATTTTAACCAGGGCGATACTTTTAATCAGCTCTAGAGGTTATTGATAAAGGAAAGTTTAATAGCTGAAATTATTGGCCCACCTAAACCTGATCATAATAAAAAGATCCCGGTTTTTTCAACCGGGACTTGAAATGGAGAGCAGGACTAAGTGTTAATTGTAGTAGTTTAAAACCTTTTCGAAAAAAAATTTTAAAAACCCAAAACCTTTTTAAAACTTTGTTGTTTGTCCCTAGTTAAGGAGATGCTGTCTCCAAACCAAACATAATTATCCTAGCTTCCTATTTGTTTTAATAAAGATGATCCTTATAGTTGATGACAGACCAGAAAACCTCATTTCGTTACAGAAAGTACTACAGGCTCATAATTTTGAGGTAGACACGGCATCATCTGGAGAGGAAGCGTTAAAAAAGGTTTTAAAAAATAATTATGTGCTCATCATTCTGGATGTTCAAATGCCAGATATGGACGGTTTTGAAGTCGCCGAAGCCATTTCGGGATTTAGCAAGGCAAAAGACACTGCAATCATTTTTCTATCGGCAGTAAACACCGAACTTAAATTTATAACCAAAGGATATTTAAGTGGGGGATTAGATTATATCATCAAGCCTGTTGATATCAATATCCTTTTACTTAAAATAAAGACTTTTTACCGCATTTATGAGCAAAGTAGAAAGCTCAATGAGGTTCAAGAAGAGTTATTAAAAGAGATAGAATTTAGAAAACAGGCCGAACAGAAAAAGGACGAATTTATCAGTATTGCCAGCCATGAGTTGAAAACCCCACTCACAAGCGTGAAAGGTTATATCCAACTATTGCAACGGAGCTTGAATAAGGACAACAAAGAAATGGCTCAAAACCACTTGGAAAAAGCCAGTGTTCAGCTTGAAAAACTTAACGAATTGATCGTTGATTTATTGGATATTTCGAAGATTGAAAGTGGCAAGATGAAGTTTAATATGCAAACCTTCTGTGCCGATAACATGGTTAACAATGCCATTGAAATGTTGCAACAATCTAATCCGGATTTTAAAATTACCAAGCTTGGCCAAACCAGCGAAAATATTTTTGGCGATGAAATGCGGTTGGAACAGGTAGTCATCAATTTTATAACCAACGCCATTAAATACGCGCCAGGTACTAACCAGGTAAACGTAACGATCAATATTAGCGACGGGAAGCTTTACCTGGCAGTTAAAGATTTTGGAATAGGCATTTCCAGTGAGCAGCAGGACAAAATATTTGATAAATTTTACCGGGTTGAAGAAAATAGCCATCGGTTTAACGGCTTAGGTATTGGTCTGTACATTTGTGCAGAAATAATTAAACGTCATGGCGGTACTATTGGGGTAAATAGCGTGCCAGATGAAGGCTCCGAGTTCTATTTCATTATTCCAATAACAGAAGAAGAAATCCTGCAAAATCAAATCTAATCATCTCCAAATATAGAATGAAAACTACCCTTAAAAATAATTTACGTTTAGGTCTGGGCTTATCGCTTATTATTCTTTTTATCAGTTCTTTGGCTTCCTATGTAAGCATCAGCAACCTGATAAAAAGTACGGAGTTGGTGAAACATAGCGATCAGGTAATATTGGATGCTGAAAACATTATCTCTTACCTAAAAGATGCTGAAACTGGGCAAAGAGGATATTTACTTACAGGGAATAAGGTTTTTTTAACACCTTATTATGGTGCCAGCGATTCTGCAGCGGCGATACTGAAAAAGGTAGAGAAAGCAACTGAAGATAACCCTTTACAGCAGAAAAATGTTGCCGGACTTCGCAATATTTTAACTAAAAGAATGGGGATTATTAAATCCACTATTGAGATTAAGGAGCTTGGTGGAGCGGTAGATCCAACGGTATTGTTTCAAGGAAAAGTATACATGGATGAGGCACGGGAAACTGTGAACGCCATGGTTAAAGAAGAACGCAGATTACTAGAGGAACGCACTGTAGAACTCAATAAACTCACTTCTTACACTCCTATTTTAATTTTGATAGCCGCTGCCTTGGCCATTTTAATTACTTTATTTTTCTATAGAAAAGTATCAGTTGATTTTGATGAGCGAGTAAAGTTGCAGGAAGAAATTGAAAGCAAAAAGTACGAAATGGAGAAACGTATTGCAGCTATCAAAGAAATTGCATCCCAAATATCAAACGGCAATTATGGTGTTAAGCTTGATAGCCAAAGCCAGGATGATATTGGAGAACTCTCCGAATCGCTAAATACCATGTCCTCATCGCTGAAAAAATCGTTCGATACGCTCGCAGAAAATGAATGGTTGCAAACTGGTGTAGCTAACTTAAATGTTAAAATGGTTGGTGAAAAGGATGTTTTTCATTTGGCTGATGATATTATTGAGTTATTGGCTACTTACACTAAAAGCCAAATCGGTGCAATTTATTTGTTCAAAGATGATGGTTATCTTCATCTAAAAGGAAAATACGCTTTAGAAGGACAAAACCTTATAGAAGTTTTAGAGCTTGGACAAGGGTTGATCGGACAAGCTGTAAAATCGGGCAAAAGCATTTTGTTGGAAGATGTACCACAAAGTGAATTAACCATTACACACGCGACAGGAAATATTAAACCCGCACAATTGTTGGTGTTGCCTATTATTAGAAATGGAATTTCAATAGGTGGATTAGAGTTGGGTACCATTACAGCATTTAGCAATTTGCAACTGCAATTTTTAAACTCAGTACTTTCGGATATTGGTACTGCATTATTGGGTGCTCAAAACAGACAAAAATTACAGCAATTGTTAGAAGAAACCCAGGCTCAATCTGAAGAGTTGCAAGTTCAGCACGGGGAGTTGGAAGGTATGAATGCTGAATTGGAAGCACAGGCACAGAAGCTTCAGGCATCAGAAGAGGAACTTAGGGTACAACAAGAAGAATTGCTCCAAAGCAACCAGGAATTAGAAGAACGGAGCAGTTTACTGGAAGAGAAAAATGAACTGATTGAAGAGAGGAATGTAGAAATTCAGCAAAAGGCCGAGGCTTTAGAATTGAGCACAAGGTATAAATCGGAGTTTTTGGCAAATATGTCCCATGAATTGCGTACGCCATTAAACTCCATTCTATTATTGTCGAGATTAATGGCAGAAAATGATGCCATGGACAAAGAGCATCAGGAATATGCTTCTGTAATCCAAAGCTCAGGACAAGGTTTATTGAGTTTGATAGATGAAATTTTAGATCTTTCAAAAATCGAGGCCGGAAAAATGGAGCTCGACCGTTCAAATGTGAAGATTGAGGAAATTGCACAGAACATGCAATCACTGTTTAATCCGTTAGCAAAAGATAAAGCTTTAGAACTTGTTATTGAAAGGGCTAGCGATCTACCCGAATTTTTCAATACCGATAAAATGCGTTTGGAGCAGATTTTAAAGAATTTATTATCAAACGCAATAAAGTTTACTTCAATAGGTTCGGTTAAATTTAATATAGAAAAAGATGAACATTTAAACGCACTTATTTTTAAGGTTAAAGATACTGGTGTGGGCATAGCGCCTGAAAAGCAAGGGATGGTGTTTGAAGCCTTTCAGCAAGCCGATGGTTCTACCCGACGTAAGTTTGGAGGCACGGGTTTGGGTTTATCCATTAGTCGCGAACTGGCTAAGCTTCTGGGTGGTTACATTGAATTGAAAAGTAAGGAAAACGAAGGAAGTGAATTCATTTTGGTTTTACCTATTGATAAGAACAAGGGCTTTGAAGCTTTAAAAGATCAGTGGAAAAAACCTGTTACAGTTTTGCCAGAACTACCGAAAATTCAGCATCTAACGGTAAGTAATATTCCACAGGAAATTGAGGACGATCGGAATAATATTACGCCTGAAGATAAGGTGATTTTAATTGTTGAAGACGATACGCCGTTCGCTAAAACCCTGCTTGATTTTACCCGGAAGCGAAACTATAAAGGATTAGTGGCCGTACGTGGTGATGTTGGAATTGAAATGGCAAAAGCGTATAAGCCACAAGCTATTTTATTGGATATTCAACTGCCAGTTAAAGATGGTTGGCAAGTAATGGAAGAGTTAAAATCCGACCCGACAACGAGGCCTATACCCGTGCATATTATGTCCTCACTGCAGGTTAAAAAGGAAAGTTTGTTAAAAGGTGCAGTCGATTTTATTAACAAGCCCTTCGCTTTCGAGCACATGCAAGAGATATTTTCTAAGCTGGAGAATGCATTAAGCAGACATCCAAAGAAAGTGTTAATTGTGGAAGAAAATGAACAACATGCCAAAGCACTAAGCTACTTTTTAAGCAATTTTAGTATCCAAACGGAAATTGTTAACCAGGTTAGCGAGGGAGTTTCTGCCTTGCACAAATCAGATGTAAACTGCGTGATTTTGGATATGGGCATCCCTGATAAACATGCCTATGATACACTGGAAGTGGTAAAGAAAACACCTGGATTGGAAAATTTACCCATCATCATTTTTACGGGCAAAAACTTATCTAAGGGTGAAGAAAATCGGATCAAGCAATATGCCGATTCGATCGTGGTGAAAACGGCACATTCTTACCAAAGAATTTTAGATGAAGCAGGATTATTTTTGCACTTGGTGGAAGAAAAAAGTCGCGAAAAAACGAAAACACCAAAAGCATTTACCGAACTTCAGGATGTACTAAAAGACAAAACGGTGTTGGTTGCTGATGATGATGTGAGGAACATTTTCTCTTTAACAAAAGTACTGGAGCAACATCAAATGAAAGTTTTGGCGGCGATAGATGGTAAAGAAGCCTTAAAGCTGCTTCAGGAAAACCCCAAAGTAGATGTCGTTTTAATGGATATGATGATGCCTGAGTTAGACGGTTACGAAACTACAACGGCCATTCGGCAAGATATAAAATACCGTAATCTACCAATTTTAGCGGTTACCGCGAAAGCCATGATGGGCGATAGAGAAAAATGTATTGCTGCGGGTGCTTCAGACTATATAAGCAAACCTGTAGATATGGATCAGTTAGTATCTCTTTTACGAGTTTGGTTATACGAAAATCATCACAAAGCTTAAACCTTTTTAAATAAAATATGCCTCAGAAATTAATTCTCATTATTGATGATGATAATAGAAACATTTTCGCTTTAAAAGCTGTTTTAAAGGCCAAAGGTTTCGATTGTCTGTCTGCCACAAGTGCCCAGGAAGGTTTTTCCATTATGGAAGAAAACGAAAAGGTCGCTGTTGTATTAATGGACATGATGATGCCAGAAATGGATGGTTATCAGGCCATTTCTGTGATCAAAAAATCAGATAAAATGCAAAATATACCTGTTTTAGCGGTTACCGCACAGGCAATGGTAGGCGACAAAGAGAGGTGCCTGGCTGCTGGTGCAGCTGGCTACATATCTAAACCTATAAACGTAGACGAATTATTAACCCAAATAGAAAAAGTAACGCAATAAGTGATCAGCGAGGCGATAGATAATGAACAAATTGATGCATTATTAAGCGATGTATTGGAAGTTCATGGCTACGATTTTTTGGAGTATTCTCATGCCTCTATCAAGCGTAGAATAACCAGATTGTATACCCTTGACAACTTTGTAAGCTTCGCCGAGTTTAGGTATGCGGTTAAAAGTAATAAGCAATATTTCAAACGTTTTTTAGAGGAGATTACTGTAAATGTAACTGAAATGTTCCGTGATCCAGGCTTTTACAGATCGCTGAGACATGATGTGTTACCTGTGTTAGGCACGTATCCGTTCATTAGAATCTGGGTAGCGGGCTGTTCCACAGGAGAGGAAGCTTATTCGCTGGCAATCTTACTTAAAGAATTAAATTTGTTGCAGAAGTCACTGATCTATGCTACCGATATCAATCCTTCAGTTTTAGAAAAGGCCAAAAAAGGCATGTTTCCATTGAATTATTTGAAGGGATACTCGGAGAATTATTTGGCTTCTGATGGCACCAAAGATTTTTCATCGTACTATACCGCAAATTATTCTTTGGCAAAGTTTGATGAATCTTTAAGCAGTAAAATGATTTTTTCTACACATAATCTGGTATCTGATCATTCGTTTAATGAATTTCAGCTTATTTTGTGTAGAAACGTACTGATTTATTTTGATAAGGAATTGCAGCATAAAGTGTTTCAACTTTTTGATAATAGTTTAGAAAAGCTGGGGTATTTGGCTTTGGGCAGTAAAGAGAGTTTAGATTTTTGGCCCAAGGCAAAAGAGTATAAACGCGTTAAACTAGAAAAAATATGGCGCAAACTATAGCAGAGGAAAAGTGCAGTGCTTTGGTTATTGGTGGATCTGCAGGCAGTTTAGATGTGTTATTGGAAATTTTTCCTGATTTGAAAAGTAATTTGAGTTTTCCTATTATTTTGGTCACACACCGAAAATCGGGGAACGACTCACTGCTAACGGATTTATTGAAAAGCCGAACCCATTTGATTGTAAATGAGGCGGAAGAAAAGCAGCCAATTTTGAGAGGGAACGTATACATTACGCCTGGCGATTATCATCTGTTAATTGAAGAAGACATTACGATTTCTTTAGATTATTCAGAAAAAGTGAACTATTCACGACCATCGATTGACGTTACTTTTCAATCGGCAGCTGAAGTTTTCAAAGATGAACTGGTATGCATTTTATTGTCAGGATCAAACGCTGATGGGGTAGAAGGATTAAAGATAGTTGAAAAATGGGGTGGAAGAGTGATTATCCAAAATCCGAATACCGCTATAATGCCGTATATGCCACAGCAAGCCTTAAATGAGATAAAAACAGCTCTTGTTTTAAATAGTTTTGAGATGGCTGCGTTTATAAACAAACTAAATAATTAAAATTAACTGCCTTTAGGAGATAACTTATGGCTGATGCAAAAAAAGTGTTCGTGTTTGATGATAACAGAGATATTTTAGATCTTTGTACTTTCATTTTGGAAGATGCGGGCTATGAAATTAAAACTTCCGAAACGGCAAATGATATCGAAAACCAGGTAGCTTCCTATATGCCAGATATTATTTTCATGGACAATTGGCTTCCCGATTTAGGCGGTATACAGGCAACTAAGGCCATCAAGAATAATCCTGATTTGAAACACATTCCTGTGATTTATTTTTCGGCAAATAACGATATCTCAGCCTTGGCTGATGAAGCGGGTGCAGATAGCTATCTCTCCAAACCTTTTGATATTGAAGCTTTAGAAGGGATTGTAAAAAAATATTTGAGTTAATTTTTACCCCATATTCTCGTATTCAAATCAAGCTCTTTTACAATATCATACATGAATTTGATAGTAGAGATATCTTCATTTAGTAAATCCGGATTAAGCAAAGATTTAAAGATGGGCGCCTCAAAATAGTTTCGATCCAAGGGGAAACCGATGTATATTCTAGATTGAATAAACGACAGCGAGATGGAGTATTTGGAATTATGATTCAGTCTGAGAATGCGTTCCATCATTGCTGGTGTTAACAAATAACGAGATTCAACCTGATCGGTGCCGTAGGTAATAAATGTTTTGTCGAAATCTACATTTTCTAGTTTGATCACATCCTTATCACTAAAAGAAAATAAATTTGTAGAAAACCATGCGCCGATTGCACTACCAAAACCTTTAGGCCGAACGATGGTTGAGCCATTAAAGTTTTTGTTAAAATCGGCTACAAAAATGATTCCTTTAAATATATCATGCCATTCTGTTTTTCTTCCGTTTTTGGTTTGTGTAACGGTTTTGTATTCAGCATGAACTTCCGCAAAGTAAAAGGCGGTTTTCTCCGTTCTTCCACTTACTAAATCTTCAGTCTTGTATCGATCGGGTTCAGTTGTGAAAAGCTGAGAATGGATAAACTCATGTGCTACAATTCCATTTTGAGGAGCAATAGTCAGGCTCGAATCCAGAAACCGAAGTGCTTCACTAATTACATCACGTTTATAGGTATGTTTATAAGCCTGTAATTCATCATTAATTTTAAAAAGTACAATTCCACCGTAAATAACCGGAGCCAAACCCGCGATTATCGATGGCATGGGAAAGCCTAAAACCGAGCCAATTATGCCTAATAAAATGCCACCTCCGATGAAATAGTAACCTTTTTTTTGGGTGGAAGCATTTTTTTTGCGCTCCACTTCCATGGTAGCCAAAATGTTTTGAAGGGCTACATTTCCTGCTAAACTAGAAAATTGCATTAATTGTTAAATAAATCTTTTGCGCTGATATTTTTTCGTTCTTCCACAGCAGTTTCAAGCACCGGAACTGGATGGAAGTTTAACATTCCGGCAAATAAACTTCCTGGAAACATCATAATGGAATTATTGTAATCAGTAACAGCAGCATTATAAGATCTTCTGGCAGCAGCAATTTGTTCTTCACTTTCCGCCCAGGTACTTTGAAGATTAATAAAGTTGGTATTAGCCTTCAGATCAGGATAATTTTCTACATTAACCATCAATCCTTTCACGCTTGTACTTAGCTGACTGTCAATTTGTGCTTTTTCAGCATCGCTGATATTACCGGCAGAAGCCCGAGTCCTAAGTTCTACAATTTTAGAAAGGGTTTCCGACTCGTAATTGGTGTATTGCTTTACCACCTCTACTAGGTTGGGAATCAGGTCAAATCGTTTTTTAAGCATTACATCGATTGCTGAAAAAGCATTAGTAACCTGATTCTTTTTACCGATTAGTGAGTTGTAAAAGAAAATGCCGATAATGATTAAGATAACGAGAATAATTGCGATAATCATGATTTAGTTTTTTGGGTTTAGATATTTAAAGATATAAAAAGGTTCGACATTTTTTCTATTTAGCGCTTTTCCTTTTTAGCGGCTTCCTTTTCCCGTTTTTGCCTTCGTTGTAACCTTTTTTGTTTTCTAATGCGATGATTTTCTCGCATTTCGTTAAAATTTTTAATATGTTTTTTAATTTCCTGTTGCTTTTCTTCGGTAATTCCAACGCTGTTTTTAATGCCTAAAAAAAGGCTTTTCCAAATCATGTTAAAAAATGAAGTGTTTTCTACCCTTTCATAATCTACTTTCGCTGGGGTAAATTTCCCATTCCTATCCGGGTTTTCTGAGTTGATAACCAACGCATTGGCTAAAATAGAAAGCAGCCCACGGGTAACCAAATGATCTTTAGAGGGATCGTTTTTCATTAGCGCTACTGATAAGTCATAGTAGTAGAAATTAACATTGCCCTTTGCGCCATCATTATTGGCTTTGAAATTAAAGTTAAGCTTATCTACAATTCCTCTATTGATGCGCACAAGTCCTAAAGGTTTCGTAATTTGGTTTAAAACTCTGGCATTAAAGGTCTGTAGTTGCCCTTTATACGTAAATGCCCCGTCTTTGGCAATCAGATCGAAGTTGAAAGCCAAATCAAGTTCTCCCTGGCCGAGCAAATAAGTTTTTAGCTTCACTTCCATGTTCGGGTTTATCGCTTTTATTCTATCGAGATTAGTTACATTTTTAAAAGTTCCCGCTGTTTTCTCGAATGAAATTTTACCTCGCTGCTGGCTCTCCGCATTATAAATGGCATAACTTACATCAACATCTTTTAAGTTAATTTTTTGAACAAGTACAGGGACACCCATTGATTGCAACAATTGATGAGGAAACCTTCCTACTTGTTTCTGAACGCTATCTGCAGGGTTTCGGTTGCTCCCCATGCTATTATCGTTAAAAACTGAAACAAAGCCATTTGCTATATTCATTTCCTTGGCTCTGAATTCCTGTTTACTGATGTATATGGGTAAGTCGATTCCTTTGATTGAAATATTGCTCATTTCTACATGAAACCGATCTTTAGAATAGCCTGCAACTTTCCCAAACTTCATTTCATCATGAAGCGGTTTAACCTCAAATCTATTTATCCTTAAACTTCCAGTCGATGCTTTAAAATCAAGTTGGTTCAGTTTGATATGATACATCTGATCAGGAGTGGGATATGTATAATCTTTTAGGTTGATGATTACATCCTTAAGCAGGTAAAAGCGATCAGGATCTTCCGCGGAGGTTGAATCGACCAACAAATCTTTAAGCGTAATATTCAAATCATCAATAATAAAAGGTACTGAATTTGGTATATTCTTATTGACATATTTAAAGCTAGCATCTCTGAAAAGAATGTTATCGATACGAAACTCCTTTAGGTTTTGCGAAATCATCCCATAAGGAGATTTTATAGGTCTGGGTGGCCGGTTCTCATTAAATTCAAATTGACGATTCATCATACTAACCTCGGGTTTATCGAAAATCACCTCTTCGAGTTGGAGCTTCTGATGCCGATAAAGTGTAATAGGATGGAAATGTTTAACCTGAAGTTTTTTGAGGGTAACGGTGTAAAGATTGTTAGGCGCTCTTTTTAAAGTGATCAGTTGGTTGAAACGGTTGGTGTCAGGCGTAATTTTTACATTGTAAAGGGTAGCACTACCAGTTAAAATATTGGTGGTAACTTTAGAAAAACTAATGGTATAAAGGCTATCTGTTGATTTATATAAAAGTGTTTTGATGCGGCTGGAAAGTAGCGGCTGCGATTTCACATTTAAAAACCAGGCTAATCCTGCAAGTAGGATAAGGATAATCAGTAATATTGCGGCAATCCATTTTAAAAGCTTATATCTGTTTGATTTTGTATCAGGCATTTAACGAAAGGACTTGTTTTCATAGCAATATACATTTATAATCGTATTGTAAAAAATGTTGCCTAATTTTTCTCCCTTCTGGCTTTCCGTGCTTCTTTTCGATCTGCTCTTTTTTGTTCTCTTATCTTCTTTGCGATTACTTTTTGCTGTTGAACAGGGTTTTTTTCAGGCACAATACCTACACCAACAATATCTTTTATACCCACAAATAGGGTTTTCCACATCAAATTGAAAAACGATCCCGAATTAATTCGCCTTGTACTTATGTTAGCGGTTCGTGCAGGGTCGCCCTTACTTGGGTTCTCATCTTTAACTAGAATAGTATTGGCTAGAAACGATAATAATCCTTTTTGCTTTGTGCCTTCGCCGTCAATATTATCAGAAAGTAATTTAACTTTTAAATTGTTATACAACATGGTCATCGAGCCAGAGGCCGATCGTAGGTTTCCATTTGCTTTAAATGTTATATTTTGGATATTTCCGCTTTCCACCTCAATTAAACCTAAGTTTTTTGATAATGAATTGAGATTTTTCAAATCGAATTTTCCCAGGCTACCGCTATAGCTGAATGCCCCATTATCAGCTGTGAGATTAAAATCAATTTTTACATTCAATTTTCCTGTGCCCATTAACATGGTATTCAAATCAGCAATTGCATGATTTTTTTTAACTAAACGTAAACTATCATTGGTAACGTTGTATATATTTCCCTTCAAAGATGTAAATTCAACTGAACCTGTTTTTTTACTTGCAGGGTTATACTCTGAATAGTTAACATCTACATTTCTTAGTTTTACAGTGTCGATAATGATTGGAATGTTTAACCGCTTCAAAGCCAGATGTGGATAGTTCTTTCCTTTATCCAGGCCTGGGAGAGGTGGTGATTCTCTGCTCATGAATACAGCAACATTGGCGGGCCCGATTTTAATGGAATTTGCTTCAATTTTTTGATCAGTATTCAGTTTTATAAAATCTATTCCGTTAAATTCTATGTTGCTAAAACTTAAGTCATACCGATCCTTTTGAACCTTGTATTTTCTTGAAAATTCCAGTTCAGGATAAAGCGGCTTCAATGTAAATCCTTTAATACTAAGTTTTTTTGATGAATAAGAGCCACTAATCGTATCGATTTTCATGGTGTACATCCTATCCTTTGTATTGGATTTATAGCCGGCAACATGAAACGAAATATCTTTCGTATAATAAAATCTGGAAGTGTCTTTTCCGGATAATGAATCTAAAAGGAAATCTTTAACCGTAACGTCGAGGTGTTTAACGCTGTTTTTTGCTTTAATAGAAGTGCTCTTGTTGATATAATCGAAATCGGCATCTATAATTTTAATAGATTTTATAGTTGCGGATTTAAAGTTTTTTGAAATCTGGTCGTAAAGTGATTTTTGAACCTTACTGGTATCTATTTTTTTAGGAACCTTATTAAAAGTTACATTGATGGACGGCCGATCGAGTAGGATTTGGTTAATGTTCAATCGTTTTTTGAAATAGGCAGTCAAAATGCTCACCCTTGTGATTTGAAGTTTTTTAAGCTTTATTTCGAAGGTATGAGCAGGGGCTAATCTTTGTTGTTTTAAGGAATCGTAAACCGACGAGTCTGCTTTAAGCGTTACATCGCGAAGGGCCAAACTTCCGGTAATTACGTTTAAGTTAATACTTTTGAAATCTATTTTATAAAGATGACTAGATGCATTATAAACCCCTTCTTTAATTTTTTCGGTTAAAATTGGCTTCCAGCGGGCACTAATAAACATTGCCCCAAAGGCTAAAATGAGGATTAATCCACCAGCAATACTACCTATCCAAATCCAAAGGTTGTTCCTGTTTTTAGCTGTCATTTTTTTGGTTTATCGCTATAGAACAGTTGATTCCTAGAAAGGTTTGTTTTACTGCGTTTTCTGATTGCACAAACCCTTGTTAATAAACCCTATTAACGCGTAAATACTTTTTAATTGTAGTAATTTTTGGAGTTCCCATTGGCTTTCATTATTAAAAAGATTGTAGCACAAAGCGGAGCAGATATTGCCCAAGAGGTACATCCATTGCTTTACTAAATGAAAACAAGCAACGTTTCGGCTAACATCATCACTTCTAATTGTTTAGGATAGGGCTTTGATAATAAACTATTCCTTAATATAATTAGTGAATTAACATTAACTTAACATTGGGCTTGTAGCTTTGCAACATATTAGAAATTAACATGAACAATATTTTTAAGTTCTTTACACCTCAAGACAGAAAATTTCATCCTCTTTTTGAGCAAGCTGGTAGCAATGCATTGAAAATTGCAGACGCATTATTAGAGATGGTCAGTACTGCTGATGCTGAAAGCAGGAAAACAATTTTTAAAGAAATTGAACGCTTAGAGCATGTAGGAGACGATATTACGCACTCAATCTTTCTTGAATTGAGCAGGAACTTCATCACACCCTTTGATAGGGAAGATATTCACCAATTGGCTACAGCTGTTGATGATGTTGCTGATTATATTTACGGTACAGCCAACCGCATGCAAATGTATAATATGAATACGATTAGCGAGCCAATTGTTAAAATTGCAGAGCTTTTAGTAGAAATGTGTACTGATATTGATAAAGCAATTAAAGAGTTACGCAGTTTCAAAAACATACGTGTAATTGCTGATGCTTGTATCCGTATTAATAGCGGCGAAAACCAGGCAGATTATGTATTTACATTGGCGGTTGCCCGTTTATTTGAATACGAAACCAATGCAATTGAATTAATTAAACAAAAAGAGGTTTTACAAACGATAGAAAAAGCGACAGATAAGTGTGAGGATGTAGCAAATGTGCTGGAAACTATCTTAGTTAAAAACGCTTAATAATAAACAAACATGGTAACTACCTTATTGGTTGTTGTTGTAATTCTGGCTATTGCTTTCGATTACATTAACGGTTTTCACGATGCCGCTAATTCGATTGCAACAGTTGTTTCTACAAAAGTTCTTACGCCTTTTCAGGCGGTTTTATGGGCTGCGCTTTTTAATTTTGCAGCTTACTTTTATTTTACCGATCATAAGGTTGCCAACACGGTTGCCAAGACAGTAATTGAAAATTATATTACCTTAGAGGTAATTCTGGCTGGTTTAGTGGCCGCTATTATATGGAATTTGTTAACATGGTGGTACGGTATTCCCTCGAGTTCCTCGCATACACTAATTGGTGGCTTTGCTGGCGCCGGTATGACACATGCTTTGCTTATCGGCGCTAGTCCGATGGATGCAGTGAACATGGGTTATGTAATTAAAATTGTATCCTTCATTGTACTTGCTCCAATTATTGGTTTGGTCATTTCAGTAGTATTAACCCTAATTATCATTAATATTTGTCGCTATGCTAAGCCTTCAACGGCGGAGAAGTGGTTTAAACGTCTGCAGTTATTATCATCTGCTGCTTTAAGTTTCTTTCATGGCGGTAACGATGCACAAAAGGTAATGGGTATTATTGCCACTGCATTAATCGCTGCTAAAGTGATTCCTGATTTTGATTCAATGCCAGCTTGGGTACCAATTGCTTGTTATTCGGCAATTTCACTAGGGACCATGAGTGGTGGCTGGAAAATTGTTAAAACAATGGGGTCAAAAATTACCAAAGTTACAGCATTGGAAGGTGTCGCCGCTGAAGGTGCAGGTGCCATTACCTTGGGTATTACTGAGCATTTTGGTATCCCGGTTTCTACAACGCATACCATTACAGGTTCAATTGTAGGTGTTGGAGTGGTAAAAAGTGTATCTGCTGTACGTTGGGGTGTAACCATTAACCTCATTTGGGCCTGGGTGTTAACCATTCCGGTTTCAGCAACTTTAGCCGCCCTTATTTACGGAGCGATTTATTATTTCAAATAGACAAATTAAAAGACATTTTGAAAAGACTAAAGCACTTTGCTTTGGTCTTTTTTTTTAACAATCTTTTGAAGAAAAGTTCGTTAAATAGCTAAGATAAACTTTTGCGCTACAATCTTATTTGCGGCTTGCCAGAAACCATATTGATTATGGTCATATATAGCTTTTACGCTTTCAATATTTTACCTAAGTGTATATAACTCCATACCGGCCATTAAAACCTTATACTCATTTCTACCATGTCGCTGCCGTTTTTAGGTAAAACCCAATCTGGTCCGGTTTGAATGAGTCGCTTTGCCTCTGTATCAGCTTTAGGAGTTAATGACTTAATAACTTTAACATTTGTAGGACGACCGTTTTTCTTAACCTTAAAACTTACAATCACAAATTGTTCAGGACCTTTTGCGTTGTAAAGTCTGTTATTGGTTTCTAAATATTGGTTATAGTTGATTATCGATACAGGAACAGGTTTAGTGATTTCCGTTAATGTCTTTCCATCCAAATTTTGTTCTGCTTTCAACATAATTTTGGGTGCAGGAATATTTTCCTTTTTACGACCGTTTGAACCCATTATGGCAGCAATTTCATTAATTGATTTATCTCCTGTCATCGCGTTTCTAATCGCGTTCGGGTCGTTCACATTGGTAATTGGCCGTTCTCTAAAACCAATAGCATTAATTATCAAATCTTTGTCTTTTGGAATGCTATCTGCCGGCAGGGCAAAATAACCTTTAGCATCTGTAGCTGTTACCCTATTTGATCCAGTAAGCTTAACCACAGCGCCTTCAATGGGTTTACCATTGCTTTGGTCGATTACGTTGCCACTAAAAACAACATGGTTGGCGCCCAGTTTTGGTGCCGTTGCAATGGCCACTTCGCTCGTAGCATAAGCCTGCTTTGCCTTGCTCACTGCTGGTGCAACCTCTGTTTTTTCTCTAGCTAAACCCATTACCGCTTTCTTCTGCTCGGCTATTAAAGCTGGCTCATCGTTAGCACTAACACGCGTTTTTTTAGTGTTTTTTGCTAAATCGCCTGTTTTAGCATCCACGATTGCTTTATCAATTAAAGCTGATCTGGTATTGGCAGTAATGGTATCGTTTTTAGCTGGTTTTGTATTGGCAAGTGAAGTTGTAGTATCCAAATTAACAATAACGCCGTTTTCTTTCCTGGCCGCAGTTTCAGCATTTTTACGGCTGGTTTCCCGCATAAAAAACAAAATGCTCACAGCAATAAAAGCTACAGTAGCTGTTGCTGCAATACTTAAACGATGTGTAGTTATGCCCCACATTTTACGTTTAGCGGGTTTCTCCGAAATTCTATCGTAAAGTTGTTTTTGTAAAATAGATAGCGTTTGCTTGCGTTTTGGCGATTGTTTCAAGCCTTCCAAAGCTTCGGCTACGAAAGGATCTTCCAATGCCTGGCGCTCTACAAAGTGCATCGCCTTAGCATCAAGTTTACCATCCAGGTAATCTTCCAGAACATCAATATCTAACCAGTCGTTATTCACTACTATTTTTTTCTATACAAATTTTTAAATTCCGCTTTCCATTCTGGATGTAGCTTTTCACCTTTAACATGTCGTAGCCTGTTATCTCAGATACCTCCTTATAACATTTCTCTTGCAAGTAAAATAAATCTACGCTTTTCCGCTGTTCTTCGGGCAAAGTTTCCATGCACTTTTCCATTATAGTAAGCTGCGTTTCTTTTGTGTCGTCAATATCCAGATGCACAAATTCGCTGTTTTCCACAAAAGTATCATCAATAGATACATTATTTTGCTTCGAAGATTTCCTCAACGCCATTAAACAATGGTTTCGGGTTAATACGTGAAGCCAGCTTTTAAAATTCTGTACTTCATGTATTTTTAGCTTTTTTACCAATTCTTCGAAAATCTGCATCACGGCATCTTTGCTCAGCTCTTCATCTTTAAAATAATTGAGGCAAACCCCGAAAACCAGGTGCATATATTTATTGTATAGCGTACCCAACGCATCTAAATCGCCAGTACTTTTATACTCAGCAATTAAATCTGCATCATCCTTCTGGTTAATACCAGCTATGTTTTTTATAAACTTCAAAAAATGGGGTAGCTATTTAAATATCTTTCAAGTATAAAAAATATTTTTCAGTAAGGGCGGCAATAAGGTGAAATGGTTTTCAGTTTATCGTTCATCATCTTTTTTTTGAAGCGCAAAGACAAAGCCGCTGTTAAAGTTTGTTCCCGTTTTCCGCTCTTACGTTTCGCTCGTCATGCTTCCTTCGCTGCAGGGTAACCGCTTCAACCAGGGCAATTAATAAAATTCGGTGTTTTTTTAAAGGTTTTCTGGCCTTGGTGTAGCATTAGCATTTCACCTTTTATGTAGTAACCGGTGTATTTAAACCCCTGCCTGCTGGCAAGCGACCGAAGTGGCAGCCCGGAGCTTTTTGGAGAGGGCTACAACAAAGGGCGGGACTACTGTAGCCAAGAGCTTTAAAACAATCACTTTCAAATCAATTAGAGGATGAAAAAACAGACGACTTAGTTTTTAAAAGTCTAAGCGGCATTGGCGTTTGCTATTCGTTTTAATTTGAGGTACTTTTGCTAAAATACATAAACACAATAGATTGAATTTTAACGACTTTAAGTTTAACCCCGATTTACATGAAGGCCTAATGGCTATGGGGTATAAAAGCGCTACCCCAATACAACAACAAGCAATCCCGGTCATTTTGGCCGATCATGATCTGATTGCTTGCGCGCAAACGGGCACCGGAAAAACCGCTAGTTACCTTTTACCGGTAATGGATAAAATTGCCCGTGCTAAAGACAGGCACAATAACACACTCATTTTAGCGCCAACAAGAGAGCTTGCCCAACAAATAGATTTACAGGTAGAAGCTTTGGCTTACTTTACCAACATCAGTTCGCTGGCGGTTTATGGTGGTGGCGATGGCATTGCCTATGAACAACAAAAACGCTCGATGCGTGAAGGCGTGGATATTATTATTGCCACACCAGGCAGGTTAATGGCACACTTATCATCAGGTTTATTGAAGTTGGAACATTTGCAGCATTTAATTTTAGATGAGGCAGATAGAATGCTTGATATGGGCTTCTATGATGACATTATGCGTATTGTAAGCTACTTGCCGCAGAAAAGACAAACGCTTCTTTTTTCGGCCACCATGGCGCCAAAAATCAGAAAAATGGCGGGCAGCATCTTAAATAATCCTCAGCAGATTACAATTTCCATCGCTAAACCAGCAGAGGGCATTGATCAGCAAGCTTATAACATTCACGATCAGCAGAAGCAGGCTTTATTAACCGATCTTTTTAAAGACGGTACTTACAAAAGCAGCATTATTTTTGCTTCAACCAAAGAGAAGGTTAAAGCTTTATACAAGGCATTTAAAGGTCTGGGTATCAAGGCTGCCGCTTTTCACTCTGATTTAACGCAAACAGAGCGGGAAGATATTTTACTGGCTTTCAAAAACAAAAGACTACCAATTCTGATTGGTACCGATGTTTTATCTCGTGGTATTGATGTAGAAGGAATTGATTTGGTAATTAATTACGATGTTCCTGGCGATCCGGCAGATTATGTTCACCGAATTGGAAGAACGGCAAGAGCGGCAACCAAGGGCACTGCCATAACTTTAGTTAACAGTAGAGATAAGCGTAAATTTGATAATATCGAAAAATTGATTGAAAAGGAAGTTCCGCGAATGCCATTACCGGAACACATTTCAACAATGGAGATTACACATGTGGAAGAAAAGCGCCCCCAACACCCAAGAAATAATGCGAAGAAAAAGGTTTGGAATAAAAAAAAGCCTAAGCCCAGCAATCCTGCTATATAAATATCACGAACGCCATTTAGACAAAACTATTTGGCGTTTTCTTTTATCAGTATATTTGCGCTAATATGGCAAATTTCATTCTAATCGGCTTATGTATTATCGCAGGTATTCTTTTTAGGAAAAGTAGAACACTACCGAAAGATGCGCATAAGGGCATTAATGCGTGGATTATCTATATTGCATTACCCGCAGTTTCTTTCAAATACCTGCCGCACATTGTGTGGACAAAAGATTTGTTGTTTCCGGCGTTGGCACCGATTTGTGTTTGGCTTCTTGGATGGATATTTATCACCTTTTACGCCAAATTTACCCACGTTAGCCGGGCAACTTCTGGTGGTTTAAAATTGGTGAGTTCGTTAAGCAATACCTCATTTATTGGCTTTCCGTTAATTATTGCCTACTTCAGCGAAAAGGAACTGGCAATCGCTATTATTTGCGATCAGATTACTTTTACTTTATTATCAACCATTGGAATAATTGTAGCCATTCGTTCATCGCAGAAACAGAAATTAAGTGCAAAATTGGTTATTAAAAAAGTACTTACTTTCCCGCCATTGATTGGTTGTGTATTGGCATTAATTTTACCCCTTTATCTAAACCTATCATCTTTAGATACTTTGTTCGATAAACTAGCCGGAACTGTTGGTCCGCTAGCATTATTTTCAATAGGCCTGCAGCTGAAATTTGGTGGTTGGTTTAGCGAAATTAAACACATCAGCTTTGCATTGTTATATAAGTTGATATTTGCACCGCTTTTTGTTCTAGTTATAGCTATGCTATTGGGAATGAATGGGATGATCACAAAGATTACAATCTTTGAAATGGCCATGCCAACCTTACTGACAGCCGGCGTTGTAGCTGATCAATATAACTTAAATCCTAAAGTTTCTAATCTGGTCGTCGGTATGGGGATACTGCTGTCGTTTGTTACTACAGGCATTTGGTGGATGGTACTTAAATATTCGGGATTCGTTTAGGTAACCGCAAAGAGAACGCAATTTTTTTTTGTATTTAAGAAAATATAAACTGGAAACAGGTTAAGACCACAAAGCTTAAATAGAATTTATCCATAAATATTAAAACGCAGGTTTAAATTTCTGTCCGATAAAGCCATCTCTTCCCGGGAAGGGAACGCTCCTAATTGGCCGACACATAGACTTTGACAGGGTGAAGCCAATTAACACTCAGGCAAACTAATTGGAATATTGGTAGCCAGGCCACCATCTGATGTTTCTTTGTATTTTGCATTCATATCAAGAGCAGTTTCCCACATGGTATTTACCACCGCATCTAAACTCACCTTCGCCTTATCGGGGTTACTTTGCAACGCTAGCTGACTCGCTGTAATGGCCTTAATGGCACCCATCGTATTTCTTTCAATACAGGGAATCTGAACCAAACCACCAATCGGATCACAGGTTAAGCCCAAATGATGCTCCATCGCAATTTCAGCAGCCATTAAAACCTGTCGCTGAGAACCACCTAAACACTCTGTAAGTGCTGCTGCTGCCATTGCCGACGAAACCCCAATTTCTGCCTGACAACCACCCATGGCTGCAGAAATGGTAGCGCCTTTCTTGAAAATGCTTCCTATTTCGGATGCGCAGGCAATGAATTGGATGATTTTCTCTTCGAAATAACCGTTGCAAAAAGTTATAAAATATTGTAAAACTGCAGGGATAACGCCTGCAGCGCCGTTTGTTGGTGCAGTTACTACTCTTCCGAATGATGCGTTTTCTTCGTTTACCGCCAAAGCAAAGCAACTTACCCAATCTAAAATGTAGTTGAAGCCGTTACCACCTTTTTTGATGGCTTCTAACCAGGAGTTATAGTCTGTATATTCGGCTTTGCCGATTAATCGTTTGTTCAATGGGAATGCTCTTCGGGCAACATCCAGCCCGCCCGGTAAAAACCCTGTAGTGTGGCAGCCACGATAAATACAATCTCTCATTACCGCAAAGTGCTGAAGAATACCGAATTTGGTAGCCGATTCTTTTCGCCAGGCCAGTTCATTTTCCATTACAATTTCACTCACTTTTAGTCCGGTTGATAAACACCAGTGTAAAAGTTCTTTCGCTTTCTCTACAGGAAAGGGTAAATCGACTTGTGGTTTCTGACTATTGTCTTCACCCTCTTTTACCACAAAACCTCCTCCAATGGAATAATAGGTTTCGGAAAGAGCCTTGCCATTTTTTAAAAACGCCTGAAAGGTAACCGCATTAGGGTGAAAGGGTAGGCTTTCTGCGAAAAGGAACAATAAATCATTGTTGTAATCAAAATCAATTATGGCTTGGTCGGCAAGATTAAGTTTTTTTTCCTTCTGGATATTTTCAAAGGTTGGTGTAACGGCATCAACATCAAAAGTTACCGGATCTGCGCCAGTTAAACCAAGTAAAATGGCTACATCAGTTCCATGACCTTTGCCTGTTTTGGCAAGAGAACCATAAAGTAATATCTTTACCATTTCCACATCATCGAGTAAATCTTGTAGGGTAAGCGATGAGGTAAATTGTTGAGCAGCTCTCCAAGGACCAAGTGTATGGGAACTCGATGGGCCAATGCCTATTTTAAAAATATCGAAAACTGAAATCTGTTCCTTAGTCATGAAGATAGTGAGTTATACAAAGCTATGATTTGTTTTTATTAAAATATCTCTTGAGTCGTTTTGATGACAAAAATAAAGTGATATTTTTCTTTTTTTTGCGAATTCTGCATAGCTTTAAGCGATGAAATTACGCTTATTGATATTATTCATATCGGCATTTGCCTTTTTTGCTCAAGCTCAAGTAAAAAAAATATTTACTACTTAACAGAAGCCGGAAAAGAAGTGGCTACTAGGCAGGAGGCCGATTTTATAAGAGTAATAGAGGAGCCTGATTCGGGTGATAACCGATTTAAACTTTTGGAATTTTTTCAAAATGGGAAACGAAAATCACAGGGTTATGTCAACGCATTTGAGCCGAGGCTTGTTTATCAAGGTGCGGTTCTGAGCTTCGATAGTTTGGGTAATAGAACACAAATGATGAATTATGAAAACGGGGTTCTTGCAGGGATATCTATTTTTTATCATCCTAACGGGAAAGAGAAGCGGAGGGCAGAATATATTCAAATGAACCCCGGTACTGACCAGACGATTGGAATTAGCTCATCATTAAATCAATTTGTTCTTAATACAAATTCTAGAATAATCTACGATGCAGACTCTACAGGTCATGTAAATATTTCGGATGGAAATGGCCATTTAAAAGAAACAACAAAATCAGGAGATGATGAACTTTTTCAAGAAGGTGATTATATAAATGGATTTAAACACGGTGTTTGGTCAGGCAGATATGCTAAAAAGGCGATACTTTTATCGAGAAATTTGAAAGCGGGAAGCTGATCTTTGGCGAAACGATCATAGAAACTGTAAATTATCCCTATACGGCAGCGATGGAAGCGCCCGAATTTCCTGGTGGGCAAACCGCATGGAATAAATATCTGGGCTCTGCAACCAGATATCCATCTGATGCGCAAAAAAATGGCGTTCGCGGAGCTGTAATGTTAAGTTTCGTAGTTAATAAAAAAGGAGATTTAGTGGAAATCAAGATTGATAAATCAGTTTATCCTTCCATTGACGAGGAGGCCAGGAGAGTTTTAAGTTCATCCCCGAGATGGAAACCGGGTAAACAGAGGGGTGTTCCGGTGCGTGTAAAGTATAACCAGCGAATGAATTTTAACTTTTAGAAGTCGAATTCAATAATGTCTTCATCCTTTAACATTTTCTCTACAAATTTCCGATGGTTTTTTGGCGTGCCAGTGGCAGTCCAATTCCCGGTTATGATATTATTTGCTAACTGATGTTTTCCCCGCTGGGGCTTTAGTTTATTTTCTCTAAAAACTTCCTCATAACTTTCTAAATCGCCCTGTGTATGTTGTTTTTTAACAATGCGATAAATCCTTTTTGTAAACCTCCGGTCTCCAATTTCTTCCAAAAAAGGAAAAATAATTAAAGCTAATAGTACAACGCCTGTTACGCCAATGGCCTGTTCATAATACCCACCACCAATAGCCATTCCAATGGCAGCAACGATCCAGATAATGCAAGCCGTGGTTAATCCTTTAACCCGATTTTCCTCCTTAAAAATCACGCCAGCACCAAGAAAACCAATACCAGTAACAATATTGGAGGCAATTCTGTCCTGACTTGTAGGCCCGATTTTTACGGACAATATGGTGAATAGAGTGGCGCCTAAGCCAATCATCATCATCGTTTTTAGACCAGCAGATTTGCTTCTGTATTCGCGTTCTGCACCAATTAAGCCACATAATAATGTTGCCAATAAAAATTTATTAACCTCACTTTGTGTAATAAAATGGCTATTATCTAGAATGTCGTTCATTGCTTTGAATTAACAAAGCCAAATTAATAAAAATCGTAGCATCTTAAGCCATTTGCTCGCCCACCATTTGAACTATTTTGAAAATATTTTTCGTAACCTAAACCAATTTCGGATGTTCCTCCAGTGTTGGAATAATTAATTTTCGAAGAAGTAGCATCGTGACTAATACCAACCCTGAATTTTTCACCATTGGTTCTTCGGTTAAAAATGTCAAAGATTACCGATAATACAATTGCATCGTTTCCGCCAGCATTGCTTCCACCACGGTACCAAATACCAGCGTTTATTCCAGCATATTTGTATTGCATCCCTGCGCTATATGAAGTGATATTTTGCTGTTTGTAGACAACTATAGAAGGGATAAGATAACTTCCATCTCTGTCGTACTGATCTGGAATTAGAGTCAGTTTGTAACTCATATTTCCGGAAATCCGCATTGGCAGCTTAGCCTGGAAGCCCGATAGAGATTCATCGGGACGATTGATGTGATGGGCCGCCACACCAAGCATAAATTTTCCATAAACCAAATTGGTTCCAGCGTTGGCATCCAGGTAAAAGCGGCTATCAATACTCGGCTTTTCTGCACCTGAAATACTGCCCGGTATGTAACCAGTCCCAATACCGATTTGATCGCCAAAAACTAATTTGTCCCAGTTTAGTTTCTGGTTGGTTATTCCGGCCTGCAAGCCAAACGACAGTGTAAAATCATCACCATTTATGATGTATGAATAACTGGCTGCTACATTGTTTTTAACCAAATATGCTGTTCCTTCTGTACTTCTATTGAAGATTAGTCCCACGCCACTGTTTATCCTTTCCAAGTTCAAATCGCCAGAGGCACTGATGTAAGAATAATCGCTGGCCAACCCTGACCATTGATTCCGGTACAAGGCATTAAACCGAATATCTCCTTCAAACTGACCGGTGAGGGCAGGATTAAGGTAAATTGGTGAATTGTAAAACTGTGAATAAATATGATCTTGAGCCATCATCAAGAGTGGCAATAGCAAAGTAAATGTCAATAGCAGTATCTTTCTCCCCATCATCTTATTAAATATATTACGCCTGTCTTTCGTGGTGGAGCAGAATCATAAGTCATTCCTTTCCAATCACCTCCATTAATAAATTTTACATCTATTTTCCAATAATAAACACCTTGTGGCTGGTCTTGTCCTTTGAATGTACCATCCCATCCCTCTGCTGGCGCACCATCATCCAATTGTGTTGTTTCCCAGATCAATTGTCCCCACTTGTTGAATACACTCATTTTCCATTCTTGAATGCCCTGGCCTTTTGCCTTAAAAGTTTTAATTTCGTTTTTGGCACTTGCAGGCATGAATGAATTGGGCAAATTTAAGTTCCCCGGTACGCCTATAATCCTTACCGATTGTGTTGTGGTAGCCGAACAGCCTTCTTTATTTAAAACTTTCAGCGTAACCGAATACAAACCATCATTTGCATAGGTGTGATTTGGATTTCTCAGCGTTGATCTCGATCCATCACCAAAAAGCCATTCCCAGCTAACAGCGTCATTACTAACGTCTTTAAATCCAAAAGTGAAATTGGGAATGGATAATTCATTGCCAGGGCTAACAGTAAATGCTGCAACTAAAGGAGCTGCCACTTTGATATATCCAGGAATGCTTACTGTATTTTTACAGCCCAGAATGTTTGTTGCCGTAAGGGTTATGGTGAAGGTTTTCCCCGAACCGGTAAAAGTATGCGTTGGCTCAACGGTAGTCGAAGTAGTGCCATCGCCAAAATCCCAAACATATCCAACCCCATCTTGACTGATATTTTTAAACTTTACAATTACACTATCACACCCACTAGTCTTGTCTGCCGTAAAACTGACAATTGGCTGTTCTAAAATCTCAATTTCTTCTGTGGTCGAGACATTGGAACATCCGTTGGAAGCGTGAAGTGTAATGGTATATTTGCCAGGTTTGGTAAAAGTGTGAGAAACAACTTCTGGAGCAGAGTAGGTAATTGCGGTGCTCCCATCGGCGAAGTCGTAAACAAATGAAGTAGCTCCTGATGTATTGTTGTAAAAGTCTACCTTAAATGGTGCACACCCCTTGAGTTGGTTGCTATTTACCACCAATTCTGGAACAATAGAATTTGGTGAAACCCTTATGGTGTATTGAGATTCAGTTGATCCACATTCATTCCTAGCAATCATTTTGACTATGTAATCTTTAATTACAAGTGTATTATAAGTATGCGAAACATTGGCTTTATCGGTGGTAGTTAGCGTCTCTCCATCCCCAAAATCAAATGTATAGCTTGTGGAATTACCGAGTGTTGTATTGCTAAAAGTTACTTTGAATGGTGAGCACCCTACCGTTTTATCTGGCGAGAAGGTAGCGACTGGTTTGGCTTTTACCAAAACCTCCGAAGTTTTGATGGTTATGCCGCAAGGTGTAGTGGAGGTTAGTGTAATGATGTAAGTGAGGTCTTTCCCTGCTGGGTCAGGTTGGAAAGTTACTGCTGCAGGCTGAGCTAAATCTGAAGTGTTGCCATTCCCAAAATCCCATTTAAAAGTAGCCGCCGTTAGTGAAGTAGAGGTGTTGGTAAAGGAAACATTTAACGGTCCACAGCCACTTGTTATATTCTGCGTAAATGATGCAGTAACATCTTCCCTGGTTGTAAAAATATGTGTAATCTCATCATTATTACAGCCGTTATTACTGGTTACTGCAAGCTTGATAGTTACGGTCTCGTTTTGATTTAAAATGGTATAACCGGGGAAAGTTGACCCTGTACCAATTTGTGCTCCATTTGCAAACCAGGTGTAAATAGCATTTCGATCTGGATACAAACCTGCTGATACATTGTTGTTTGTAAGTTTAAGTGGTGCACAGCCTTTATCTTCATTAAAAGTAATTTCTGCTTTGGCAGGAAGATTTACGGTTAGCTTTATTGCGCTACTGACATTAATTGAACAAGAACCGCTAGTCACCACTCTCCGGTAATAAATGGTTACTGTTGGTGAAGGAGGTGTGAAATTTATGTTATTTGCTTCAAGTACATCACTCCAGTCTGTTCCATTTAAACTAGACTGCCATTGATAATTAAAATCCCCATCGCCTCCAGTTGGTATAGATCCACTTAATGGAGCTGCTGCTGAACCTATACACACTTGTTGATCTGCGGAGATGGTATTATTTGCCAAATCAGGCAATACATTTATTTTTACTACATTACTTACCGAAGTGCAAATGGTGCTATTAACCAATCTTCTATAAAACAAGGAAGCGGCCGGACTAGCTATTAAATCTTTATCGATTGATGAAGGAATATTTACCCATATGCTTCCATCAGTGCTGCTTTGCCATTGATAATCAAAACTTCCTGAACCTCCCACTGGAACATCCCCGGAGATTGTAATCTGCTGGCCAGAACAAATTATTGCCTCGGTGTTATTAATATTATTTGAAATAGGGGAGAAGTAAGTTATTGTAACCTCTGATGAGGATGGCGCGCAGCCGGTAAACCCGGTGATGGTCCACATGAATTTATAAACTTCGCCAGGCATTAATCCGGTTACATTGGTGTTAAATAAAGTAGGGTCTGCTATCGTTACTCCTGTTTGATTAGATATGAGTGTCCATAAGCCATTATTGGGAGCTGGATTATTTCCACTTAATGTTATTCCATTTCCACTACATAAACTTTGATTAATGCCTGCGTTTGCGGTAATTGTTAAAGGGTTGATTTTTATTATGGAAACGGATGAAATGGCTTCTGTGCAACTTCCACTTTTAACAATAGCTCGGTATTGTGTAGTTACCTCCAAATTCGAATAAACCAATGGATTTACAGTAGAGTTTATGGCCGACCAATTTTGGCCATCATCAATAGAACGTTCCCATCTTATGATACTGCCAACCTGGTTAGACAAAGAGATATTCCCTCCGTTCGTACCAGCACAAAAAGTATTGCTGCCAGAGGTATTTCCGCCAACACTCTCCGGACTAACGGTTATTTGCACCTCGTCACTTGATGTTGAACACGTACTATCGCTAATCGTCCACCTTAAAACATATGTATTACCGGCCTGCAGGCCTGAAAGTTCAGTATTGTATTTTGTATCATCCTCGAAAGAAATTATCGTAGGGGCAGCTACAATTGTCCATTTCCCTAAACCAACTACAGGAGCGTTGGCTTTGAGTGTATAGCTGTTCAAATTACAAAGGGCCTCATCGGCACCAGCATTTGCCAATGTTGCACTCGGATTAACGGTGATGGTAATTGTAGCAGGGACGCCTGTACAATCACCTGCTGAGACTGGGGTTATGGTGTAAGTTACTGTAGCAGGCGTTGTACCTGAATTCGTTAAAATATCATTTATTAACGTGTTAGATGATGCGATGGTTTGGTTGGTATTTCCCGTGATTTCTCCACTAATAATGCTGCTGTAAACGTATTTTACATTGCTCATTAGCGAAGATAAACTTATAGCCGCACTGGTTTTATTGCAGATATTAAGGCTTGGAGCGGTAGCGGTTATCAAGGGACTCGGATTTACAGTCACTTTAAATATAAAGGGGGTGCCAACACAGCCATCAAGAGTTGGGGTGATCGCATAGGTAACAGTTGCATCGGTATTCAAATCAGTATTGATCAAAACATCATCGATCTTTCCACTTCCACTTGCTGAAAAGCCAGTTACACTTGAACTGCCACTTGCTGTCCAGTTAAAAACTGTTCCGGCAGCTGCGGAAGTTGGGATGTAATCTACATTCTTGCCTGTACAGATTGATTTGGTTGCTGGACTTGTAATATCAATATTTGGCTTGATAACGAGTAGTATATCATCATCAATCTGATCACATGGGGGAGCCAAAGGGGTTGTTACCCTAAGGCGCAGGGCTACACTCCCATTAGCTCTTTCACTAGCCGTTGGCGTATATACTGCATTTAGTGTATTTCTATCCGGAGTAAAAGCACCATCTCCACCAATCCAGGTTTGCGATGTTGTGGTTCCGGTAATGTTTGCTGCTAAAGTGAAGCTTGGATCGTTGAAACAAATACTTTGATCAATACCAGCGCTAATTGACGGAGCAGTAGCGAATGTAAGTTTTTGGGTTTTGGTAATGGTTCCACAGTTATTTTTCTGCGTTACGCTAATAGTGTATTCATCATAGTTATCGAATTTAATTGATGGATATTTTGTATTGGCGGAGGTTCCATTTACAAAGCTATAAGTTCCGGTTCCGGCAGCAGTCACAGTCCAGGTATAAGTGTCAGCTTCATCGAGCAGTGTTCCTTCAAGCAGGGTTTTTGTGGCGCCAACTGTTACCGGATTAAAATCGTAAGTGGCGAGATTGCAAAGTATAATATCTGGAGATAAGGTAACAGTCGGAAATTTGTTAACCACAACAGTTTGTGGTGTAGATGAAACCAGACCGCAAGATGGCGTTGTTATGTTTAGCGTAATGTTATAAATACCGGCAGTATCGAACAGGAATTCTGGCTCTTTGCTTTGTGAATCTGTGCCATTAATAAACGTCACCGCTGGCGATACTATCCAAGAGTAGGTATTGGCTGGGTTACATATACTATCGACCAAGGATTTATCCGTAACTTTTATAGATCCACCTGAACATATTATATTGGTAGGTAGAATAAAATCTGGTTTTGGAGGATCTTGTATACAAATTATTTTTTCTAAAGGTTCTGCCTGACAAGCTCCGGAACTGTTCGACTCCAGTCTGATGGTGTGTTGACCATGTGTAAGAAATTTCGTAATAAAATTATAAGACCGGGGTTTGTTTGCCTCCACAGGAACCCCATCAACATACCAATTATAGGTTAGTATGTTTTCTGTACAGCCTGAGGAATTAGTGTTCGGATTTTCTCCTGCGCTCGAGGTATTGATAAAAGTAATATCGGTGTTGGTACAGCCGGGGTTGGTGAAGCTGAAACTATTTACAGGCTGCGCTACAACCTTTGCTGATGATGAAACGGGTGTTCCCAGATCGCCGCAAAATACATTCGAAACTTTTATGGTTACATCAAAAGCATTAAAAATAGTCCCTGCGCTTGATACGGAAGTGCTACCGCATGATGACCGGAGATAATTATGTTTCACCTTACCCTGTAAAGCGGCAATATCGCAGAAAGTGTAAACGGATGTCGAATTATCACCCCAGGTGATGGTGTATTTGTCGCCCGGAAAATTGTTCTGTATTCCGCCAGGTGAGGTATAATCTACACTAAACTCTAAAGCGCCCAACGGCAAACAAACGAGGTTATTGCCAGAGCTACCAAAGGCTGTGACTGTTTTATTATTTATTAAAAAATATGCTTTGGTGGCCAGTGTTCCGTCTGAATTAACAGCTGTCGTCAATATAGTATAATGCGCCTGGTCGGCGGTAAACTGTTGCAGCTTTGAGGTAAAATTTAATCCGGTAACAGTGCCCGTTAGCTCATTGGTAACAGTTGCTGTAACAACTGATGCAGCAGTAGATTCATTCGAAAAAATAAAAGGATTATTGATGGTACTGGTGCAAGTGCCAAATGTTTCGGTATCGTTTGGATTCAGATAAGTCGATATTAACCTCGCTTCTGTTGCTACTCCAAGTTTGATTTCAAAAGCTGCTGATTCGGTACTAATAATATGTGGTTCAGTAGATTTAATCCTTAACTTATACCCTGTGCCCGGGAGGATGTCTGTTGTGGGGATTATGCCATTTACGTAAGTGCTGTAAAAGCCAGTATAGCTTCCAATTAATTTTTCAGCTTCAAAGTTTCCATTTTCGTCAGATAGATACAGCTGAAAAACATTGTTTTGCCCAAAGCAATTCGCTGGCAATTTAAATATTGCAGCAATAGTGCTTCCAGGTGTATATGGTCCTGGATTTACTGGCCCAATAGTGATTTGAGCGAATGATGTTTTACTACCAAATAATAACCCTAAAATAAGGGCATATAAAAGCCATTTCCTTTTCAAACAGGTCTACATTAAGAAATCGATAACACGGGAGGAATGATTTAGTTGCGGTAATCAGTGTCTGGACTGACTGTCATACTTACATTTGTGTAATAAGTAATGCTACGCTTTTATAAATATTCAAGTACAAAATAGGTAAATTCTGAGTTACACTCCCAAATATTTACACCAACCGCTTCCGATAGGGTGACTTGTAGAAATAAAAATGGCTTTTTAACGTCTTGGGGCATAAAAAAGCCCTCAAGGTTTATAAACCTGGAGGGCATATTTTTACACGAAAAGTTTCGTGAGGAGGGTTTAAGATTACATCATGCCGCCCATGCCACCACCACCCATAGGAGGCATTGGAGCACCGCCCTCTTCAGGTTCGTCTGCCAATACCACTTCGGTTGTTAATAGCATTGCCGCGATAGATGCTGCATTTTCCAATGCTACGCGAGAAACTTTGGTTGGATCGATAACACCAGCACCAATTAAGTTTTCGTAAACATCAGTGCGGGCATTGTAGCCATAATCTGCTGTTCCTTCTTTAACTTTTTGTACAACGATAGAACCTTCGATACCAGCATTTTCGCAAATCTGACGTAATGGCTCTTCAATAGCGCGACGGATAATCTGAATACCAGTATTTTCATCCTCGTTTGATCCTTTTAAATCAGCAATTGATGCTACTGCGCGAATAAAAGCAACACCACCACCTGCAACAATACCCTCTTCTACAGCCGCGCGGGTTGCATGTAAAGCATCATCAACACGGTCTTTCTTCTCTTTCATCTCAACTTCACTTGCCGCACCAACGTAAAGAACAGCAACACCGCCCGCTAATTTAGCCAAACGCTCTTGCAATTTTTCTTTATCGTAATCAGATGTAGTGGTTTCAATTTGAGCTTTGATCTGGCTTACGCGCGATTTAATATCTTCAGAGTTCCCAGCACCATTAATCACAGTAGTATTATCTTTATCAACTACCACTTTTTCAGCAGAACCTAAGTAAGTTAAATCAGCATTTTCTAATTTGTAACCTCTTTCTTCTGAAACAACGATGCCGCCAGTTAAAATCGCGATGTCTTCTAACATTGCTTTTCTTCTATCGCCAAAACCTGGAGCTTTAACTGCTACAACTTTTAACGAACCACGGATTTTGTTAACTACTAAGGTAGCTAAAGCTTCACCATCTAAATCTTCGGAAATGATAACCAATGGTTTACCAGTTTGAACAGTTTTTTCCAAAACAGGCAACAATTCTTTCATGTTGCTAATTTTTTTGTCGTAGATTAAAATGTAAGGATTATCTAATTCAGCTTCCATTTTATCTGCATTGGTAACAAAGTATGGAGATAAATATCCTCTATCAAATTGCATACCTTCTACTGTCTTAACTTCAGTTTCAGTACCTTTTGCTTCTTCAACGGTAATAACACCATCTTTACCAACTTTACCCATTGCCTCAGCAATCAGTGCGCCGATCACCTCATCATTATTAGCTGAGATAGATGCAACTTGTTTAATTTTGTTATTGTCTTCACCAACAGTTTGAGATTGCTCTCTTAAGTTAGCCACAACAGCAGCAACAGCTTTATCTATACCGCGTTTCAAATCCATTGGATTTGCACCAGCGGCAACGTTTTTAATACCAGTAGTAATGATTGCCTGAGCTAAAACAGTAGCAGTAGTTGTTCCGTCACCAGCAATATCAGCTGTTTTAGAGGCTACTTCTTTAACCATTTGAGCGCCCATATTTTCAACCGCATCTTTCAATTCGATTTCTTTAGCAACCGTAACACCATCTTTAGTGATCGCTGGAGAACCGAATTTTTTATCGATAATTACGTTACGGCCTTTAGGTCCTAACGTTACTTTCACTGCATTTGCTAGAATATCAACGCCTCTTTTCAGGGCATCACGAGCTTCTACGTTATATTTTACTTGTTTTGACATTTGATTTAAGATTTTAGAATTACGATTTACGATCTATTAAATCGCATTTACTTATGACTTTTAATTTTCTACTTTTAACTTAAATTACCCTACTACAGCGTAGATATCGGTTTCACGCATGATTAAATAGTCTTTACCTTCGTAAGGAAGCTCAGTACCGCCGTATTTACCATAGATAACAACATCTCCAACTTTTACAGTTGCTTTTTTACCTTCAGCATCTTCTTCAGAAACAGATACTACAGTTCCTTTTGATGGTTTTTCTTTAGCGGTATCAGGGATATACAAACCCGATGCAGTTTTCTCTTCTGCGGCAGCTGGTTCTACAATTACTCTGTTCGAACTGCCAGCAATTGGTTTAAGGTTTAACGCCATAACTTTTATTATTTTTTATTTTGATTTGAGTTTTTTAACTACGCAGACAATTAACACTTTTTATGCCAAGTGGCTGTCAGGGACAAATTTTCACTCGTCCTGTCAAAATATAAACAAATTGAGAATATTTGGTGTCAGCTTGGCAGGACGAAATTGGTGTTAATTGTCAAATCAAGTGATAGGCTTTCATCATGGTGAGGTTAAGGCAATCTTGATGCGATCTGTTTATAATGAGAGTTGCAGGATGCCTTCGTGCTCATAATTATGGAAATGCGCCTGGAATGCAGGGTCCTGATATTAAAACGTGATGAATTGAGCTTAAAAAACACTTATTTGAGCGATCTTTACCACAAATAAGCGGTCAAGCCCAAACCAAAAGTAATGTGGTTAAACTTTACTTTCTCCATACCTTGGTTTTTGAAGGTGTAATTTCCAGACGAATTTATTTGATCGATTATATCGACTGTAAAGTCATTATCGGAGTCAAAATAGCTGAGGTAAGCTTTTACACCAAGGTTTCTCTTTATCTGTTTTTGTATCCCTAAACCCGCCGACCAGCTGAAGGCAGATTCGGGCTTGTAGCGAAAGTATGGCAACTCTTTTCCCAGAAATAAATCTTGATATCCTTCTTTGATGTTTAAAATTACTTCACCTTGTGCACCTGCCGACGTGCCTGCATTCAGTTTTCCGGTGATAAACCAGTTTTTAGCCAAGGGAATACTAAAGTAAGGACCGACATGGATATATCGAATGCCCATTGGTTGGGTATAGAAGCCATCACTCACAGTTTGTATATCAGGATCTTCAAAATCCAGTTGGTCATCATTCATTGGGAAGCTAGAGAAAGCAAACTCTCCACCAATACCTACATTTTTAGAGAAAAACCATGCGCCTTCCAAACCAAAATTAAATCCGGTTTTAGCAAAGAGGTCACTGTTTTTATCTGTTAAATCTTTGCTTAAAGCTTCGGCATAACCCAAACGGAGCTCAATAAAGCTAGGCTTTAAATTCACCGGAACCGGATTATTGTTAAGCTTAATATGCTCGCCATGTTCTTTAAAAATTTTATCGGCAATAACATAGCCCACCTCTGTCGATAAAACTCCAATACCTGCTCCGGCCAAAACATCCGAAATCCAATGGCGATTATTTAGTTCTCTGCCGACAGCTGTAGCCGTTGCTGCGGTATAAGCACCAACGCTGTACAAAGGCGAACGAAATTGGCCATATTCCTTATGCAGAAAAGTGGCATTCATAAAAGAGTTTGCAGTATGGCCCGAAGGGAAGGAATTTCTGGTGCTTCCATCTGGTCGCTCTACTTTAGCCGTGTATTTTACGGTATTTACTACCGATGCCATAATTACAGCTGAAAAAGCATAGGATACTAACGCCCTCCCCATTTTATGCTTTCCCTTTACACCAGCTCCATTTAAGGCAAAAACTGTAGCCACAGGTGCATATTGAAGATAATCATCATAGTGATAACGGAAAGTTGGTAAATAACGGTTTCGAAATTCACGCACATCTTTTCTAATTCCCCAGGTAGCTGCGCTGCCTGCAAGCAGTAGTGCCGGAACAGCAGAAATACGAACCGCCTTCGATTTAAAAAAATTGTCTTTTACAATGCTACTATCTAAAACTTCTATTTGCTGAGCAACGGCATGTTGGGTTAAAACAAGAAGGAGTACTGTAGTTAAAACTTTTGAGTAGCGTTTTTTCATTTTAGTAAGCTGAATTGGGAATCTCTAAATTAAAGATACAGATTTTGCAACTTAATGGAATACGTCTCGCTTTTTTACTAAGTTCGGGGGGCTTTTTTTAAGGTAAAACTTGCTAAATCGTCAAGAGAAACCTATTTCAAACTGGCTAAGTCGGCGGCCCCTCATCCTTTTAAAGCTGCGCAGATTAGTTATAAAAAATCCAGGGGCTACTTTAATGCTCCTGTTGGATTCGAACCCTTATCTACTATAGTTTTGATGTTTCCCTTCAGATCCGAAAAGTAGATTTTGCTTTGGATATACGGCTTTTCTCTGCCGCTATAAAAAATCCTGTCATCTGCAGTTACGAAAATATAGGGAACATTAACTCCTTTTGGCAAAAGTCGCTCGACCTTTTTGCTGGAAATATCCAGGATGTAAGCAGCGTCGCTTGGTCCAGTTGAGCCATCAGGAGCGTCGGAATTGCCTGCGTTGAAAATGAGTTTTTTGCCATCTTTTGAATAGAAGAATCGGTTACTGCTGGAAATTGAAAAATCCTTGCCAATCATATCAGCAATCGCCCTGGAATCAACTAATTTTCCATCAACACTAAACGTATAAAGGTTTTTTAAATCATGTGCCACCAACTCCTTTTCGTTTTTCCATGTTGGTGAATAGAGGTTTATTGCCGAAGCACTGTCCAACATCACATAACCCGTATTGTCTGCTTTAATTACACCAACTTTCCAAAGGTTTTTACTGCTAAAAATGTTAAAAGCAATTGCATTTCCATTCGGCGACCACATGGCTTGGTAGTAATTGATACTGTTAACCTGCAACTTCGATTGACTTTTGTTTTCTAAGTCGGCAATCCAAATCGTCCTCTTGCCTGTTGTGTCATTCACTGTGTAAGCTAGCTTGTTTCCATCTGGTGAAATAGCTGGGTCCGTAGCGCCTCCGAAGGAGATTTGTTTCATGGTATCGATACTCGTGGCTACAATTTTTTCTCCATCCTGGTAAGCCAGAGCAAAATTCTTATTGCTCAGAGAAATGCTATCCAACATAGCTGTTGATTCCGATTCTTCATTTTTATTTGAGGTGCATGACGCAAAACTAGCGAGGCAAACGATAATTATGGTTGCAAAACGTGATTCAAATCTTATCATATACAATTTTACGAATTGTTTTAAACAAAGCGGGCCCGAGTTTTTTGAAAACCCGGACCTGCTGTCTTTTATGATTTTATTTAGACCTAAATCTTCTTTTTATCAGCGTATCCAAACACCTTTTGTAGTAAAGTTGTGCTACGTGAGCTTAAATTACCTCTTATTTTAAGTTCTTCTTTAGCAACTTCAATAAATAAACCATCAATCGCTTTTTGGGTAACGTATTCTGTGAGGTTTGTATTTACCGGTTTTACTAAAGGAAGTCGGTTATATTGCGAGGTTAAATCAGAATAGTATTTAGTGGCATTAACCTTGTTTAAGCTCGTGGTTACTATCGGACTAAATTTTTGCATCAATTGTGCCGTGGTCACACGTTTAAAGTAAGTGGTCGCCGCGTCGTTGTTTCCTAATAAAATATTAGTAGCATCTGCCAATGTCATTTGTTTTATTGCAGATATAAAAATTGGTTTGGCTTCAGTAGCAGCATCTTCAGCAGCACGATTTAAACTGGTGATTACGTTATCGCAAAGTTTGTTCAGGCCAATTCCTCGCAAGGTTTTCTCGACCTTTTTTGCTTCGGGAGGCATTAGAATTTTTACCGCTAAATTTCCTAAGAAACCATCTTTCGCCGATAGTCTATCGGCACCTGCAGAAACGCCAATTTGCAAAGCTTCTTTGATGCCCTGGCCAATTTCAAACGTACTCGGTGTGCCAGTTGCGCTTGTTGTGTTCGCTGGTTTTTCGGTAATGATTTTAAAAATGTCGCTTAATTTAATCTGTGCTTTGGCGTTAAAACTGGAAAATAATATTAATGTTAGGGATGCAGTTAAAATATTGATTCTTTTCATCGTCTGTGTTTGGCTTTTTAAAGCAAAATGGCTGCCACGAATTTTAGCAGCTTAATTGTTGCGGAGATAAAGGTCTGATCCTAGGATTAATTGTAAATTCATCAAAGTAAAATCGAAAAAAAATAAACCCCGATTGTAAAAACAATCAGGGTCTTTGAAATTATAATAGACGAAACCTAATTTACTGCGATATCTTTTGCAGGCACATTCGTTTCGGGATTTTTAGGCAGAATAATTGTCAAAATACCATCGGCATATTTCGCTGTTATCTGATCAACGAGAGCTTTTCCATTTAAAGCAAATGCTCTTTCAAAAGCACCATTGCTAAATTCTCTTCTGCTGAAGTTTTTTTCGCTTTCTGCCGGTCCTTCGTTCGGGGCGTAAGAAATGGTTAAAACATCGTTTTTGGTTAATACTTTCAGGTATTCTTTTTCCAGGGCAGGAGCAAAAACGTAGATAGTGAACTTATCATCAGTTTCTTCAATGTTCGCCGGCACACGTCGGGTACCATTCCGAAACATCTCGTGTGCATGGTGGTGTCTACCAAATCTTGCGCCTCTTGTTCCGCAACTGTTATTTATTTTGCCTGTATGGCATCTATTTTTGTTGTACATGTTATTAAATTAATTTTTATTAACTCGAGATCATTTGCTGGGTTCTCGAAATACCCAGTAATTGTGTAATGATGTTGGCATAAGGATAGGATGGAGAAAAAACGGCGTAATCGAATTTTAATCCACGTATCTGCACCACGATGTCATCAATAAACTTCATTGGCTCAAGCAACGCACTTATCAAACCAGATTTAGGTTTTTCATCTTCCGAATTTGTTCTGAAGATATTTAACTCCTCATTATAGGCTTTAAAATCTGCTCCAATATTTTCAATTGGCGACTTAAATTCCTGAGCACCGAAAAAAGTAACTTTTTCTCCTTTGGTAATCAACTCGCTTGCAAAACCTAAAATAGGATTAACATCATTTTGAGAAGGACTGCTTAAAACTAAAACCTGCGACATCTGCTTACTGATTTAAACTATCAATTGGAGTAATCACGCTATCAACTGCTTTCCGGTTGTGATGGCCAGAACCGTGGTTTTTGCGGTGTGATTCGCAATCGTTTTCCCGGTAATTCCTGTTCTTGAAATCTAACCGATCCGGATATCCGTTTTGAATGGCCAACACATTCAAGCTGTAAAAGGTTGCACCTGCTACAACCATGGCTAATAATATTCTAAATGCTTTCATGGCTTAGTAATTGATATTGATGTGATTTGTTGGGCCGTTTCCTTGAATGTTTGGTTTGTACCATTGATTATCAATGGGTACAATTGGCGAGTAATTTGAATTAAACTCTTCGAATCGATCTGCGAGGTGACGACGACGGCGACCGAAAATCATTTTGAAGAACAGACCGATAACGATCAATCCCAATATAAACTTGAATATGAAGGGCACGAAAAATACGGCTGCGCCAAGTAAAATTCCGAATGCTATAGCTTTAAATATTTGTTTCATTTTTTGATTATTTAATAGGGTAGACGGTGGTGATTTATTTTTACTTTAAATATCTGAAAAAATTTATTTCATGCCATGATTGGTGTTGGCTTGTCTAAACAACATTTGAGAAGGTCGTTAATAATGAATTGGAAAGCTCCTCGCTGAATAGCATCCCTTTGGGACAAAGAGGTTGAAACAAAAAAATCCAGCTTTTCAGCTGGATTAAAATTATTCTTTGTTTCGATGCCCCCATCCTCCGCAACGGCGGCGGTATTCTTCTTTAAACCTGGCCCTTTCTTCCTCATTCATGCTATCCCACTTCGAGCGCATTTCTCTGGCTTTTTCGCGAAAACGGTTGTTGCTACCACCTTTATTAAAATTGCCAAACAACAAGCGGCAAAGGACCAGTAAACCCAATGCCTGCCAGAAATTTAATTTACCGGCATGTACCACTTCTGGTAAAATCCAGTTCCATAAAAACATTACAACATAGCCTAAGGCCACTGCAATTAGCGCTACAACAGGGATAAAGAAAAAAAATTTCTTGCCTTTACTAAACTTTCTATTTCTCATTTCCTATTCAATTAATAGTTAATAAATTCTTGATATAAATTTTGCAAACGGCTACGCAAATGTTTCACTGCATAACCCTTTCTTGATATTAAAGTCTTAATGTTTTCGCCGGTTTCGTCGGCCAATTCTTGAAAAGTACGTTCTTCCAATTCATTCTGGATAAAAACATAACGCTGGTTTTCCGGTAATTCTTTGAGCGCTAGAAATAGCTGATCCCAGAAAAGCTTTTTCAAGCCTTCCTGCTCAGGAGAATAGGCATCGGACAATAAAATTTCCTTAAAATTGATTTCCCCATCCTCCCCTTCGAAAGTAAAATCTTCCAAATGATCTTCTTTCTGCTTTCGGTATTTATCCGTGATCTTGTTTCGGGCAACGCGATAAAGCCAACCACTAATTTGCTCTATGGCACCAGCTTCTGGCTGATTGCTTAACTGGTACCAAACATCCTGCAAAATATCTTCCGCGTCCTCATCGGTATTCACCCGCCCGCGGATGAAACTGAATAAGCGTTTCCCATAGTTGGAAACCGTAAAAATAATATTTAAAGATTCGTTTGTTGGCAAAATTATGGGGGTTATAAACCAGTAAACGGATGAGTTTGCATATTACTTTAAATTACGCTCATTTTTTTAAAAAAAATTAATTCAAAAAAAAAGCTTTCCCTTTTGAGGAAAGCTTTTTGAAATATTATAGTCTAAACTATTTTTTAGTCGTGTCAGTTGTAGCTGGTTTTGCCGGAGCAGTGTTGTTTAATGATCCACCAAGTGGAGATGGAGCTGGTGTTTTATCCAAACGCTCTTGAATAGCAGAGTTTCCTACAGCTGTAGCGCCACCGCCATTTTTAGTAATTGTAGTAATGCCTAAGGTTAAAATCACAATGGCAGCTAGTAAAACCCACGACCCTTTTTCTAAAACATCGCCCGTACGTTGAACCCCAAACATGTTGCTTGTGCCACCGCCCGTTGCTAAACCACCACCTTTAGGGTTTTGTATTAATACAAATAAGCCTAAAGCTATACACACAACAATTAATAAAATGATTAAAAAGGTTACCATGGTAATATTATATTTTAAAATTTCTTTTCTATAGATTGGATAAGGTCGGCAAAGTAACGGCTTTTTTCTGGATATTTCAAACTTAATTTTTTATAAGTATCTATGGCTTTGTGATAAAGCATTTGCTCGATGTAAATTTTCGCCAAAGTTTCCGAAACGAGGTCGTAGTGATCTTCTGCGCTCTTTTTTGCCTTGTTTTCGTTATCGATTTGTTCTGGCTTTGGTGGTTTAATAGTAGGGTCTTCCTTCAAAAACTTCTCGATAATTTCAGCGCCTTTGGCATCTTTAACTTCTGGGGTAGGGTATTCTGCTAAATGATCTGCTACTTCGAAAGGAGTTTGAATATGGAAGATGTGCTCCACATATTGCTGCTGAAATTCTGCTCTTTCCTGCTGCTGGTTAGTTTGCTGCTGTTTGTGAGCTAAATTTGGCCGAGGTTGCGCATAAGGCTGAAATATCTGTTCGTGCTCTTTTCTTGTTTTGGCCAACCACCACAAAAATGTGTAAGGAAGTTGATCATCATCGTACTTAGAAACACGGTGAATTTCCGGTTCATCGGGAGTGACGGTTTCGATTTGTGGCGGCTCAGGAACAACATCTGTACTTAGTTTCTGTTCAAAAGCAAAGAAGTCAGTTGCAGCTACGCTTTCAATAAAGTTATTTTCATCTGCAGGCAAGTCCAATAAATGGCTATCGATTCCGGGCAAATTTTTCGGCGTTTCTATTTCCGAAGGTGGAACAATCTCAGTTGCTGCTGTATTATCATCTTTAATCTCTTCAGAAATTAATTCTTCTTCAACAATTTCATTCCCGATGATCTCTTCTTCCGCTTCGGCAATGGGTACTATATTCAATATATGAAATAAGGTATGCCCCTTAGTATACAAAGCCGCTTTAGGAACAAACGATGCCTCTGCCTTGGCCAGTAACAAGTGGATGGGTTGTGCATAGGGAAACTGCGCTGCCATTTCTTTCAACATCGGCACATGCGCTAATCCAACCTTTCCGGGTTGAGCAAGTAAATCTGCCAGTAGTTGTTTGTTATCCATTGTTGAGGTTTGTCGCTAAGTTAAAAAATGTAAGCGGTTTTTAAGAAAAGATTACGCTGTGAATTGGATATTTACCACTGCGCAAAAGCCCTGTTAAAAATATCTTCGGTAAGTTGTTTGTTAATTTGATCAAGTGCATTTGGTAAAGCAGCTTGAATGGAAGCCCCATTTAAAGGAAAATCGAAGAATTTAGTAAAGCTTTCTTCAAAACTTTCTTTTTCCTTCCCAGCTACGTTATTTACGTATTTCACGGATACCGTTACGGTTAATCGGTTAGCGCCTGCAGTTGGTGTAGAACTAGATTGCAATGCAACGGGCTTAATATCGTAACCTGTGATTCGTCCTTCAAAAATAGCATCAGCTTCAGTAGTGGAAACACTCAGGTTTGTTTGGTTCCGAATTCTTGTTTTTAGCGCTTCAGTTAGCTGATTATTTAGATTTGGAACAACAAGTGGCGCATTATTTTCAAAAGTACGCACAATAACCGTTTTTAAACCTTCGGTTGATGCACCACTAAACTTATAGGTGCATGAGCTTAAAGCAGCAATGAGTAGGAAGGCAAATATTTTGATTTTCATTAAATTGAAGATTTAGGTTGTTGCAAGCTTTTTATAAGTTCAACTCTTTAATTTTTCTGTATAAGGTTCTCTCTGATATGCCTAACTCTTGAGCGGCGAACTTGCGTTTGCCTTTATGTTTTTTCAACGCTTTCTTGATCAAATCAGATTCTTTATCAATTAGTGATAAGGATTCTTCAACTTCTTCGGCTTCGTGGGCAAAATAATCGCCGTTATTATTGTTGTTACTGCCGTTGTTATTATTGCTTTGGGTAGGCTGTTGGATAGTAAAGCCATGTTCCTGTCCGGATGGGAGCTCCACATCTCTGTAAAGTTGGTTGATGTACTGCGGATTATCAGCTAAAACGGTTGCCGTATTCCCACCATGCTGGATAATTTCAGCCACTAACTTTTTAAGTTCAACCATATCTTTTTTCATATCGAAAAGCACTTTATACAGAATATCTCTTTCTGTAAAATCTTCTTTCGATTGAGAATTGATCGCCATTGGTAAATTGCTTCCGGCCTCATTTGGAATATAGTTTAAAATGGCTTGTCCGGTTACATTTCTATCCTTCTCTAGAACGCAAATTTGTTCTGCAATATTTTTCAGCTGGCGAACATTTCCTGGCCAACTGTAATTGGTTAAAATCTGTATTGCTTCAGGCTCTAAATGTAAGGCCGGACTGCGGTATTTATCACTAAAATCGGCAGCGAACTTTCTAAATAAAAGATAAATATCTTCTTTACGCTCTTGCAGCGCAGGAATACGTAAAGGAACTGTGTTTAAACGGTAGTATAAATCCTCACGGAATTTGCCGTTTTTTACACGATTGTAAACATCAACGTTGGTAGCGGCAATAATTCGAACATCCGTTTTTTGTACTTTCGATGAACCTACACGAAGGTATTCACCACTTTCTAAAATTCTTAATAAGCGGGCTTGAGTACCCAGTGGCAATTCAGCAACTTCATCCAAAAAAATGGTTCCGCCGTTGGCTACTTCAAAGTAACCTTTGCGGGCCTCGTGTGCTCCGGTGAACGATCCTTTCTCATGTCCAAAAAGTTCTGAATCGATGGTGCCTTCAGGAATGGCACCACAGTTTACGGCAATGAATGCGCCGTGTTTGCGGGCGCTCATTTGATGGATAATTTGCGAAAAAACCTCTTTACCGCTTCCACTTTCGCCAGTAATCAATACCGACATATCCGTTGGTGCTACCTGGCTTGCAATATCTATAGCACGATTAAGCAAAGGTGAATTACCTATAATGCCAAAGCGTTGTTTAATATTTTGTGTATCCATTCTTTAAGGTTGAAAGTTAAAGGTTAAAAGCTGATAGTCCTTATTCGCATAACAACGCTTTGAAACCTCACTATAATCAATAACTTTTTTATTTTGTATAGGTTTGAATCAGTACCAGCAATTTAGTTAATGGTTGTCATGCAGAAACATAACCCGCAACTAGTGATAGGCAATTAACTAAACTACTCTTCCAATCAGCGTAGCTGAAGTACATCTTTCGATATAAACGTTTGCATATTGCCCAGGTGTAATACCTTCAACAGCTGGAAAAATAGCCATTGCACCGCTATCTCCGCGTCCGCAATAATCCAAGTCAGATTTTTTTGAAGTTCCTTCGATCAAAACCCGGATCGTTTTTCCCACCCATGCCTGTAAACGCATTAATGAGTGCGCCTGTTGTTTGGCTAAAATTTCTGCTAACCTGCGTTTTTTTACTTCTTCCGGAATATCGTCTTCTAGCTTACGGGCAGCTAAAGTTCCTGGGCGTTCAGAGTAGGTAAAGTTATAAGCAAAGTCATACTCTACATAATCCATCATGCTTAATGTTTCCTGATGCTCTTCTTCCGTTTCTGTACAGAAACCCGCAATGATATCGGTGGAAATTGCACAGCCTGGAATAATTTTTTTTATCGCATCGATACGATTGATATACCATTCGCGGGTGTAGGTTCTATTCATCAATTCTAACACACGTGTATTACCCGATTGAACAGGCAAATGTATGTAATTGCAAATGTTATCGTATTTGGCAATAGTGTATAGAACTTCGTCGGTAATATCTTTTGGGTGAGAAGTAGAAAACCGAACCCTTAAGTCAGGATTTACCAGAGCGGTTTGTTCTAAAAGTTGAGCAAAGTTCACAGTTTCAGTCCCATCCTCTGAAGTCCAGGTGTAAGAATCTACGTTTTGACCTAGAAGTGTTACCTCGCGATAGCCAGCCTCAAATAATGATTTTGCTTCTTCGATAATGGAGTGTGCATCGCGGCTACGTTCGCGGCCACGGGTAAAAGGCACAACACAAAACGAACACATATTGTTACAACCTCGGGTAATGGAAATAAAGGCAGTTATTCCATTGCTATTCAGGCGCACCGGACTAATATCTGCATACGTTTCCTCACGAGATAAAAGTACATTAACAGCTTTGTGGCCACTTTCTACCTGCTCAATTAAATTTGGCAAATCACGGTAAGCATCTGGCCCAACCACTACATCTACCAAACGCTCCTCTTCTAAAAATTTAGATTTTAAACGCTCGGCCATGCAGCCCAAAACACCAACAATTAATTTAGGATTGCGGCGTTTTTCTACCCCAAACTGCGAAAGACGATTTCTAACTCTGGTCTCTGCGTTTTCACGAATAGAACATGTATTTATAAAAATAACGTCAGCTTGATGATAATCTCCAGTGGTTTCAAATCCGGTTTCTGAAAGAATGGAAGCAACAATTTCGCTATCAGCGAAGTTCATGGCACAACCATAGCTCTCAATGTATAATTTGCGTGCGTCGGCTTTTACAGGAACATCTAAAATTAGTGCTTCTCCTTGTCTTGCTTCGTCATGCGTTTTATCTGGTATTTGTAAATCGATCATTCTTTAAAAAGATTTTGGGGATTGCAAAAATACACAAATATATTTAAAAGTGACAAATTGGCACGTTTAGTTTGAATGTTTACAAAAGAATTGGAAATGGTTATTCGAGCTTAGCGTATAATAATTTAGGACTCAATTCTTATCCAATTTTTTGGAGGGTGAAAGCGAAAGTAGTTCCTATTCCTGGAGTGCTTCTTACCGAAATGGTTTGCTGATGAGCTTCCAGAATGTGTTTTACAATGGCCAGGCCTAAACCCGTTCCTCCAACTTCTCTAGCCCTGTGGGTGTCGATTCTATAAAAACGCTCAAAAAGACGAAGGAGGTGTTTTTCCTCTATTCCAATGCCATTATCAGTTACTTCTATCAAGAACTGATCATGCAGTTCGAATATTTTGATGGCTGTTTCCCCGTTTTCTACGCCATATTTAATGCTGTTTACAATGAGATTGATCAGCACTTGCCTGATTTTCTCTCTATCAGCATTTACAAGAGTAACGGCGGTATATTTATCTTTGAAAAACAATTTAATATGTTTGGCTTTTGCCCGGTCATCGAGATTTTCCATCACCTCCTTCGCCAGGGTAACAAAATCAAATTTTTGATAATTTATTGGTGACTCACCTGTTTCGAGCTTGGAAATGGCATCTAAATCATTGATGAGGTAACTCAAACGTTCCACATTATTTTCAGCTTTTTTCAGGAATTTAACAGCCATGTCGGGATCGTCAACGATGCAATCTTGCAGCGTTTCGATGTATCCTTGGATGGCAAAAAGTGGCGTCTTAAACTCGTGAGAAACGTTTGATAAAAATTCGCGGCGAAATTGTTCCTGTTTTTTAAGTAGATCAATTTCCCTTTTTTTAGCCCCTGCCCATTCCTTAACTTCCTGTTCTACATCGTTAATTGGATCAGAGCTTACATATTCGCCAAGTGCATCTTTTAAATCTTTACCCAGTTTTAAGTTATGAATGAGTTTATAGATGAGTTTGATTTTATTGTAAATGTATTTCTCCAGTAAATAGTAAAAAACCAGGAAGCTGGAGAGAAATGAAACGCCGAAAGATATTCCGAAATAATACCAGCTACGCTCAAAATAGAAGTTAACCATCCCGATGGAAAGCGCCACAGCAAGCGCAGTAATTAAAACCAGCACACTTAATTTCATGGTGCAATTTAAAGCTTTTTATGTTAAAGGAATGTTAACCCAATTGCTTTTCAGTTAAATATTTCCAATATCTTTTCGGTACATGTTTAACATGAAGTTTTGTGTTTTTTCGGGCTACAATATTGGCGCTTTTAAAGTAATCTTTCCAAAGAAGGGAGTAAAGCTCTTCCTTTTCATCCATCAATATGGCCGATGGGTTTTTCTTATTTGCTTCTGTTGTAAAATCGATTGTGATTTCTTCAACTGTGTTTAAGTCATAATGAAGGCCATATTTTCTTTTTAGATCGTAAATAATCCATTGCTGATCGGCATATCTATTTTTAAAATGGTTATTAATTAGTGGAAGCACATTAAAATCTGGATCAATGGAGGCGTAAAACATGCCATCGCCAGTTTTTTGAAAGCGAATAAAAGCTTCCATTCTGTGCTTCTCCCGTTCTACGCTTTTGGCATATTTAGATAGTGCCATTACATGCTCGTTACCATAATTCGTTTCGGCGCCATCCTGATTTTGAAATATATAAATAGTGAATTGAAACAGGTGTTGATAGGCCTCAGGAATTTCTGATAAATAACTGCAATAGAAATTACGCAACCAGGTTTTTTTCATTTTTTTCTGAAGTCCATCCCAAACGCGATCTGCTTTCTCGGCATTGGTATCTATAACCATTACTTCTGTAAAAGCCTCTGGTTGAAAAATCTCCATAGATTTTAACGAAACGAAGCCTGGCTTTCGTTCAAACCATTCAAAAACAGCAGTTAAAAGTCCAGGCAAGGACCCATCGAAAACGTAAATCATTAAAATAAAATCAATTGATTGCTATCGGTTTTTAAATATTTGCTCTGACTTTCGGCTAAGATAAAGGCTTTAATTTGTGTGCCCTGATAATCTTTTATTTGATAAGGCGTATCTACACAGGTGATAAAATGCTTCGCTCGGTTATAGGCCACGCCCATCTTTTTAAGCTGATCGATCCTCAATTTTCCAAACTTCCTTGCTTGTACTATTTTCTGAGCCGACATGACACCGATGCCAGGAATGCGCAAAATCATTTTATAGTCCGCTTTGTTGATGTCAACGGGGAAATGCTGCATATTTCTGATGGCCCAGCTGAGTTTAGGGTCGATGTCAATATCCAGATTTGGATTGGCATCATTTAGAATTTCCTGTACTTTGAAACCATAAAATCGCATCAGCCAATCAGTCTGATACAACCTGTTTTCTCTTAAAAGTGGAGGTTGAGTGCCAAGTACAGGCATCCGGGTATCATCACTAATGGGTACATAACCAGAATAATAAACCCTTTTTAGCGAAAAATTTTTATAAAATGTATTGGCGGTATACATAATATCTTTGTCGCTTTCAGGCGTTGCTCCAATTACCATTTGAGTACTTTGTCCTGCCGGAACAAATTTTGGAACATGTTTGATTAATTTTTTATCGGCAGAAAATTGAGCAATGTTTTTCTGTACAAAATCCAAAGGCTTAATCACATCGGCATGGCTTTTCTCTGGAGCTAAAAGTTTTAAACCGGCCTCAGTGGGCATTTCAAGGTTTATACTCATCCGATCTGCATATAAACCTGCTTCTTTAATTAGCTCATCGCTCGCACCCGGAATAGTTTTCAAGTGAATGTAACCATTGTACTTTTGCTCTAGCCGTAGTTTCTTGCAAACCAAAAGCAAACGTTCCATCGTAAAATCTGCATTTTTGAAAATCCCTGAGCTTAAAAACAGACCCTCAATATAATTGCGGCGATAAAAATTCATGGTCAGCTCCACTACTTCATCTACAGTAAATGCAGCACGTTTTACATCGTTACTTTTCCGCGATACACAAAAAAGACAATCGTAAATGCAGTGGTTGGTTAACAATATTTTGAGTAACGAAACGCATCTGCCATCTTCCGTATAGGTATGGCATATGCCTGAGGAATGACTATCGCCTAGTCCTTTATTATTATTTTTTCTGGTGCCACCACTAGATGAACAAGACACATCATATTTAGCAGCATCAGCAAGAATATTTAACTTTTCACGAATACGATCGAATGACATAGTAAATTTTTTGCTAACAAATATAGCTTTAAAAACTAAAAATATTAGTATAAAAATTACTCTTTTAAAGAATATTGGTTTCTCCGCAAGATCGATGAAATCTTTGCTAATTTGGCTTTGGTGATGAGTGTAGAGCTTATTTTATTTTCCTGATAAGAAAGAAAGTATTTTGGAAAAATCCTCTGCCTCATCTTCATCATTTTCTTTCATACTAAAATTTACTTTAAACTAGGTGGCAGTAAAAATTGAATCATAAGAGTGATTTCCCATTTTGAATACTAAATTTTTTCTTCAATGGATAAAATGTTTTCACATAGAGCTGAAAAATTTCTTTGCTATAAAATAAACGGTTTTCTGTAATCTCGAACTTTAATTCTTGTTGATCAAGTTTTACGGTACAGGGAACAAAAATCATGATTAATAAGAAAGTGGTGATCAGCATAGAAATAAGCCAAAAAGAGGTGTTAATTAGCAAATGGTAGAGCATCATAAACATTAATAGGGCGCCGATTGTGGATACGCCAGCAAGTGTAGTGACGAGCACGCTGCTCTTATGATAGTGAAGATGAAAGACATTCATTAGATATACTTGAGCTAAGTGATCGCACAATGTCTTTCTATCCAATACCGAAATAGGAATAATTTGATGGCATTTACTATCAAAAGCCTAGTTGCCTTCCCACTCGCTGTAAAAATGCGCTAAGTAAAGCAGCATAAACTCGTGGCGTTCCTCTGCAATAGTCTTCCCCGCTGCGGTATTCATCAAATCTTTTAACAACAGCAGTTTCTCGTAAAAATGATTAATGGTAGGCGCCGTTGTATTTTTATAGGTTTCTTTTGATAAATGTTGTTCAGGTTTGATAGCAGGATCATATAGTACGCGATTTTTAAAGCCTCCGTAAGTAAACGCTCTCGCTATTCCTATTGCTCCGATTGCATCTAATCTATCAGCATCCTGAACAATCTGCATTTCTTTAGACGTAAATACATTCCGGTCAAAACTATTCTTGAACGACATATTTTCAATAATCAATTTTACATGATCAATAATAGCCTGGTCGACATGAATAGATTGCAGAAATGCTGCAGCCATTTCTGGTCCGAGCGTTTCATCTCCACCATTAAATTTTGGATCTGCGATATCGTGAAGGAGTGCTGAAAAAGCTACAACTAACTCATCGCCATTTTCTTTTTTATTGATGTTTTGGGCAGTTTTATAAACTCGTTCTATATGGAACCAATCGTGCCCAGCTTCGGCATTGGCTAATGTTTTCTTGACAAAATCTATGGTATTTTGAATGGATGAATGCATAAAAAGAAATTTCTCAAAGATATTGGAAATTTATGCAGACCAGCAGAAATGATTTCAACAGCGGAAGTTTTTAACTTACCGCTGTTGTTCTGCTTTCATCTTCAGCAATAATTTTTATCAAATCATTGTGATTTAAAGTAAGTAAGTAAGTAACCTCAACTTCTAAAATTGTAGAAATCTGAAATAACCGATCAACAGTCAATTTACTATAACCCAGCTCAATTTTACTGTAGGCATTTTGAGAAATTTTTAATTTTGCTGCCAAATAATCCTGAGTGTAATCTCTGTATTCTCTAATTTTTCTGATATTCCCAGCAACATTCTTTGTCTTTAAAGCTAATACATCTTCCATAAAAAGGGATAATTTTTAATGTTTGAATTATTTACGAAATTCTGAACGGCTTAGATTTTATAGGAATTATTCTTCTTCAAATAATTGAATTACGCAAACGTCGAGAAACATTACTATGTACTAACAAGCCAATAACTTAAAAGTTTAACGAATTCTGGTTTGCCGTTGATGGACGGCACGATGAGCAAGAGTGTTGTAGTTAGCTGTGATTGTCTATTGACATCGCCAAGGATAATAAAACAGTTGGCGAACACCTCAAATGAGGTAGGCATAAATGGGTTAGACCATTGCAAAATCAAGCATTAAATTTAAGGAAGCAGATGTAGAATCAATGAAATTCCATAGAATTTACACCAGCCTTTGGGATAAAACTCCCATTGATCAATATAGAAAGGATGGAAGGAGCCTTGCAATTAACAAATAGCTTACCAGGCTCCAATAAATATTGAATTAATTTGCCTCTTCGGTTTGAATTAAGGGTGCTCTTCGTGATCCATCATACAACTCATATTCAAGCATTCTGCAGTCTAATTTTCCATTATAAAATTCGATTTTCCGGGAAGCTTTTAATCCGATTTTTTTAGCCAAATCTGGATTTCCAGTGAAAATATAACCTGAATAACCTTTGCATTTGGTTTTCATAAGGTCGCCCATGCGTTTATAGGTTAATTCCAATTTGCTGTGTACACCCAAACGTTCGCCATATTCAGGGTTGAAAACGACTACGCCTTGTCCGCCTTCGGGCACCGGAGTAAGCTCGAAATCACAAACTTCAAATTCGATTAAAGTATCAACACCGGCTGTCTGGGCATTTCTACGCGTAACCTCAACAGCATCTTCCGAAATATCAGAAGCAACAATTTTTAAATCAATATTTTTAATTACCTGATCTTTCAAAATTCTTCTTTCAGTGAAAAATTCCTGTTCATCATAGCCTAAAATGTGCATGAAGCCATAATTCATCCGGTATAAGCCGGGAGCACGGTTTGTTGCTATTAATGCAGCTTCGATAGCCAGTGTTCCTGAACCACACATCGGGTTAATGAAAGGCGATTTTCTATCCCATTTGGTAGCATAAATTGCTCCAGAAGCTAGTGCTTCAAGCATTGGCGCTTTCCCCGGAATTTTACGGTAACCGTGTTTGGCCAAGGTTTCGCCAGAAGTGTCCATAAAAACATCGGCATCAGCATCTTTCCAGTACAAATGCACTACTGCTTTATTGGCATCAGAGCCAGAGTTAGGGCGAATGCCTTTTTTCTCTTTCATGCGATCGACAATCGCATCTTTAACTTTCAGATTGGCAAATAATGGTGTAGTAATATTTGGATTATCCACATTGGAGGTTACCGAGAAATATCCTGCAAAATCGATTAATTCTTCCCATTCAATATTCTTAATTTCGTTATAAAGGTCATCAGGTGTAATGGCCTTAAAACTTTTAATCGCATATAAAATCTGACTGGCGCAACGCAAGTTTAAATTTAGCTTGATACACTCTGTAAGGGTGATATTTAGCTCAACACCGGTTGGAAAGGCTCTTTCTATTTTATAACCTAGTGCCGTAACTTCATCTTGTAAATAAGGAGAAAGGCGCTTATTGCAGGTAATAATTACCTTGCTTTTATTGTGGAAAACTTGCATCATAATATATGCGAAGTTATCAATAAAATTATAGAGATTTGATTCTTTAAGGTACAATATTAGTATTAGTTATGGAAATTAAAGGAAAAGTACACGAAGTAGGTGCAACGCAGCAGGTAAGTGAAACGTTTAAAAAACGTGATTTAATAGTAGAATACGCAGAAAATCCAACATACCCAGAATATATCCGTTTTGAGGCTTTACAAGATAAAACTGCATTATTAGATACATTTAAAGCGGGTGATGAGGTTGAGGTTTTCTTTAATTTACGTGGCCGCCCTTGGACAGATAAAACAGGGAAAACGTCATATTTTAACAGTTTAGTGATTTGGAGAATCAATGCGATTGCAGCAGGCGCTCCGGCAGCAGCTACTCCAGCTTATGCAGCTCCGGTTGATGTGAGCAATACACCAGGTGAAGATGATGATTTGCCTTTCTAAATAAAGAATCTTTTTAAGCAAACAATTTTGAACCATGCCGAGGCTTTTGTCTCGGCATTTTTTTTCCCCCACCTTTGCTTAAATCTTCATTTACAATCAGATAAGTCATGTTAAAATATGTTAAAAACATGCTGTTAACTTAGCTATTCAGTATTTTTGCTTCTGGTTTTAGGTTATATTGTAGTGCCTGAAAATAACTCGGCACAAAATCACATCAATGAAAAAAAGGAGTTTTTGGTTTATTACTGTGTTGATGACGTTGGCTTTGCTCGGCGTTTTTGTGATGCAGTTGTATTACATCAAGGAAGCCTATAACTTAAAATCTCAACTGTTTGACGAACAGGTAAATCAAACTTTAGCTACTGTAGTTAAAAAGGTAGAACGACTAAATGTTGCCAATCACATCAACAGGAAAGACGCCGAAAACAAATTAAAGCGTATTCAGGATGCTCGACAAAGAGCACTCGATATTAAAGATTTAAGGCAGCAATATGTTCAGGAATCGGAATTGAGATTTGCCGAACGCGAAAATTTAATCGAAAATTATCTCAATCAACAGGATACTCTAATAAGAATGTCGTTTCGGGCACCTAATGTAATTTCTGAACGAGAATTTCTTTCTATATCATCGCAAAATGGTAAAAGCCTTGATTTGCAAATGGATGCAATTGTGGATATGCGTAGCTTGGTTTTAAAAAGTTATAATATGCGTACAAAACCTTATGCCCCAGCGCCTAAAACATTTGAATTTAAAAGTTTGCAAAGCCTGCCGGATACATTAAGATATTTGGTGTACGATCCTATAAATGCCAAACCATTGACCGTTAGTTTGCCAAAAATTCCTGAAGATTTAGAAAAGAAATTTAAACGTGAGGATGAAATTGCCAGGAAAAAACTCGAAGTAAAAATTGCTGCTTTGGGTAAAGATACTTTGCCTTATTCTAGAATGAGTTTAGTAGAAGATGTTTCCAAAGAGCTGGAAGAATCGAATATTCCGATTTATAAACGGATAAACTTCGAGGCGCTAGGCGATGTTTTAAAAGAAGAATTGTTAACACATAATATTACTCAAAAACCTTATTATAAAGTTTCGCTGGCAAAAAAAGATTCGGTTTTGTTTATCGAAGCCTCGAATGCCAAGGGAGAGTTTTTGCCCGAAAACACCTATAAAACGCCTCTGTTTGGAAACGATTTATTCCGCGATCCTGGTACATTGATCGTCACTTTCCCCAATAAAAATTCGGCAATTTTAGCCAACTTGAGTTTTACCCTGGCTACATCTGTGGGCTTATTACTGGTGCTGGTTTTCATTTTCTCTTATACGCTCTATGCCATTTTAAAGCAGAAGAAAATTTCTGAAATGAAAACTGACTTCATCAATAACATGACGCATGAATTTAAAACTCCGGTTGCAACTATTATGATCGCAAGCGAGGCACTAAAAGATCCGGAAGTTACTGAAGATAAAAGTCGGTTGAAACGCCTGGCTAATATTATTTACGATGAAAACGTTCGTTTGGGCAGCCATATTGAACGCGTTTTGAGTATCGCACGGTTAGAAAAAGGGGAGCTGAAAATGGAGAACACAGAGGTTGATATGAACGACTTGATTGTAATTGTTCTGGACAGTATGAGTCTTCAATTGCAAAAAAGAAATGCGATTTTGAATATCCACACGGAGGCTGAAAAATCTGCCGTTTTTGGCGATGAACTTCATTTATCAAATGTGCTTTATAACCTAATTGATAACGCGAATAAGTATAGCTCCGAAACACCAGAAATTACAATCACAACAAGAAATACCAATAATAAACTGATCATAGAAATTGCTGACAAAGGCATCGGGATGACCAAAGAACAATCTAAACGAATCTTTGATCAATTTTACAGGGTGCCAACTGGTAACTTGCATGATGTTAAGGGATTTGGTCTTGGCTTAAATTATGTTCAGGATATTATAAAACAGGTTAATGGCAGCATCAAAGTGAATAGCGAAAAAGATAAAGGAACAAAGTTTGAAATATCGTTACCTTTATATCAAAGCTAACATCGGCGAATAAACATCATTGGTCGATACGTTGTATAAATGCGTTTAAAATTGAGTTATTATAGCAGACAACTTAGCAATTAAACCGTTGTACAAGTGCAGAATCAAACATTTACGGTAGAATGCTACCCGCGTCAATAAAATAACGAAAATGAAAAAAATACTTCTGGTAGAGGACGATCCAAATTTAGGTTTATTGCTACAAGATTATTTGCAGCTAAAGGGCAAATTTGATGTGGTGCTTTGTATAGACGGAGAAGAAGGTTTGCGGGCTTTTAATAAACAAAACTTCGACCTGTGTATTTTAGATGTGATGATGCCTAAGAAAGATGGATTTACTTTGGGTAAAGATATTCGCAAAGTGAATGCACAAGTGCCAATCATTTTTGCAACGGCAAAAACCATGCTGGAAGATAAATCTGCCGCTTACGATTTAGGCGGCGATGATTATATCACCAAACCCTTTCGTATAGAAGAACTATTACTGCGTATTAATGCGATGTTTAAACGAATATCGAGCAAGAGCGATGGGGCAGAAGAAGCACCTGAAACACAGTTTAATATTGGAAGCTATATTTTCGATTATACTACTCAAATCATTACAAACGGCGATCAGCAGCAAAAACTTTCTACCAAAGAAGCAGAGTTACTCCGTTTGCTTTGCTTGAAAAAAAATACAGTTTTAACCAGAGAAGAAGCATTATTGAGCATTTGGCACGACGATAACTACTTCAATGGACGCAGTATGGATGTTTTTTTGAGCAAACTACGTAAATACCTTAGAGGAGATTCGAGCGTTGAAATTATTAACGTTCATGGCAAGGGCTATAAATTGCTGGTGAGTTAGGTAGAACGTTCAAAGGTTGGACTGTTGTAATATTGAGCTGTTTTGGTCGCTGAAATGAATTCGACCTATCGGTTGGTGTCGCACCAACCGATATCTATGCAGAAGATCATTTAGTTTTATTGCCCAATTTTCAATGGTCGGTGTGGATACCGACCACTAGCATAAAATTGCTTCGAAAGAGCGCTGCTACAGATACAAATTTTCTTGAATTGGCGGAATGATGTTTCTTTCTTGTGCTAATTTAAACAAGGTATCAACCGCTTTTCTGCCTTCTTCACCCAAATTTATGCTGTATTTGTTTACGTAAAGCTCAATGTGTTTGTACATCACGGCTTCATCCATAGCTTGCGCATGTTCTCGGATAAAATCGATGCCCGATTTAGGATGGGCAAATGCAAATTCTACCGATTGACGAATCAAGCGGTTGACCTTAAGCTGAACCTCTCTATTCAGATTTCTGTTAATTACAATGCCACCCAAAGGGATAGCACAACCTGTTAGTTTTTCCCAATAATCACCCAAATCAACAGTTTTATTCAGGCCTTTATCTTGGTAGGTAAATCTGTTTTCATGGATAATCAAACCCAAATCTATTTGGTCTTCTAGCAAAGCTGATTCAATTTCAGAGAATACCATTTCCTGCTTATTTTGCAATTGCGGATAGGCAATTCCAAGCAAGAAGTTCGCAGTGGTGTACTTTCCAGGAATTCCAATTCTTAACTCCGAACTCGGAATTTGGAGACGGGAATCATTTTCATCGAAAGGATTCTTACTAATTAAAAGCGGTCCAACGCCAAAGCCCAAAGCGCTTCCGGCATCCAATAAAGCATATTGGTTAGCCACATAAGCAAAAGCGTGAAAACTTAATTTAGTGATGTCGAGCTGTCCTTTCAACGCCTTCTGGTTAAGCGTTTCCACATCATCATAGGTTACTTCAAATTCTAAACCTTCGGTATCAATTTTATGGTGAATTAGCGCATCGAAGATAAATGTGTCGTTTGGGCAGGGCGAAAAACCAAGTGTAAGCTTCATGTTTTCAAAATTAACTACTGCAGAAAACTAATCCGTCATAATCAGTTCATTTCTGATATAAAAGAAATAAGCCAATCATTTAAGTTTTTAATAGCTAAACCCATTTTCCAGTTGTCTTTGTTTCGGGGTTCTACATAATTTGATACACTTCTCACTTGCAAACAATCAATACTCTCTTGTTTACAGGCATAGAAAACTGCCGCACCCTCCATGCTTTCGGTGGTTGGATTAAGCCTCCTTTTGAGGTTTTTAATGCTTTTTTCATTTCCAGTAACACAGTTTACAGTAATTCCGGTTATGGGTGGTAAATCAATATTTTTTTTATACCTTGATTTAAAATGATTTTCGCCGAAACCAAGGTCGGTGATTGTTAGAAACTCATCGCCATTTTCAGCTCCAAGTTCAGCGAAAACGTCTTCGGTCACATTTAAAATACTCCCCAACTTCACACTCCGATCAAAACAGCCAGCAATGCCCACATTTAAAACTAAACGGTATTTGTTGGAATTTAAAAACTGTCCTAAAGAATAAGCGGTAGCAACCATTCCAACTCCCGTTATCAATAAATCGAAGTTTTTACTTTCGATAAAATCCCCTTCGGGCAAATTGAAATGCTGATAAAAAAATGTAACCTCGGCTTTGGTAGCGGCCACAACTAGAGTTTTCATAAGGTAAATTTAAGGGATTCTTTTCATTAAAATGTCTTTCTTTAAGCTTTGGCCCTTTGGCTTAAAGCTTTATCAGTATATTTGACCCTTTATTTTATTGTAATGATTTATATAACGAGAAAAGCATCATTTAATGCGGCACATAAACTTGCCAGACCCGATTGGGATGATGATAAAAATGCCGAAGTCTATGGCAAATGTGCCAATCCAAATTGGCATGGTCATAACTATTGGTTATATGTAACGGTTAAGGGCGAAGTAAATCCAGAAACGGGTTTTCTTGTTGATTTGAAGTGGCTTAAGGATGTAATGAATATTTATGTAGTTGATAAAGTTGACCATAAAAACTTAAATCTTGACGTAGATTTTATGAAAGGAAAGCTGGCCTCTACAGAAAATTTAGCTATCGAAATTTGGAAGCAATTGGAAGCGCCGATTGCAGAAAGCGGAGCGCTTTTACATTGTGTAAAAATTTACGAAACCGAAAATAATTTTGTTGAATACTTTGGTTAAAACCACCTAAATTAATGAGCACTAAAAACGTATTAAAAGAGGAATCGATTGATGGCTATGTAAAAATAGACCGTTATAACGACGAGAAAATCGAAGCTGTTGCTACACATTACAAAGATATTCTTGGTCAACTAGGTGAAAACCCGGAGCGTGAAGGTTTGTTAAAAACGCCTGAACGGGTGGCTAAAGCACTGCAGTATTTAACTCATGGTTATGATTTGAAGCCGGATGAAATTTTAAAATCGGCAATGTTTGAAGAAGATTATAGCCAAATGGTTGTGGTTAAAGATATTGAAGTATATTCAATGTGCGAACACCACATGTTGCCATTCTTTGGAAAAGCACACATTGCTTACATTCCAAACGGACATATTGTTGGGTTAAGCAAAATTCCCAGAGTGGTTGATGCTTTTGCCCGCCGTTTACAAGTGCAGGAGCGTTTAACAAACGAAATTAGAGATTGCATTCAAAATACTTTAAACCCGAAGGGCGTTGCAGTTGTAATCGAATGTAAACACCTTTGCATGGCCATGCGTGGCGTACAAAAACAAAATTCAGTTACCACCACATCAGCTTTTACCGGTAGTTTTTTAAGCAATGATAAAACTAGGGCTGAATTTTTAAGATTAATTACGGCAAGTTTGGATTAAAAAGTATCGAGTAGAAAGTACCTGGTATCAAGATAAGGCACTATAAATACGCTAATCGCCAGGCGCTTAATATCAAACGAATCATTATGAAAGCATATATTTTTCCTGGACAAGGAGCACAATTTGTAGGCATGGGTAAAGACCTTTATGAAAACCCACAGGCTGCAGCATTATTTGAAAAAGCAAATGAAATTATCGGTTTCCGCATCAGTGATATCATGTTCGGCGGAACAGATGAGGAATTGAAACAAACCAATGTAACCCAGCCGGCAATTTTCTTACACTCTGCTATTTTGGCAAAGGTTTTAGGTGATGATTTCAAACCTGATATGGTTGCTGGTCATTCTTTAGGCGAATTTTCATCATTGGTAGCTGCCAATGCTTTGAGTTTTGAAGACGGCCTGAAATTGGTTATTGCTCGTGCAAACGCCATGCAAAAAGCTTGTGAAGCCCAACCTTCCACTATGGCGGCTATTTTAGGCTTAGCTGATGATGTAGTAGAAAGAATTTGTGCTGAAGTTGATGCAGTAGTGGTTCCGGCAAATTATAACTGCCCGGGCCAGTTGGTTATTTCGGGTAGCATTGAAGGAATTGATTTAGCCTGTGCTAAATTAACAGAAGCGGGTGCAAAAAGAGCATTAAAGTTAAATGTAGGTGGTGCTTTTCACTCGCCGTTAATGGAGCCAGCCAAAATTGAATTGCAGGCAGCAATTGAGGCTACAGCTATCTCGGCACCAATATGTCCAGTTTATCAAAACGTAGATGCCAAACCTTATACTGATCCCGCCCAAATAAAAGAAAATTTAATTAAACAATTAACGGGTGCGGTACGTTGGACTCAAACTGTTGAGAATATGCTGGCTGATGGTGCAACTGAATTTGTAGAAGTTGGGCCAGGTAGTGTTTTGCAAGGTCTAGTTAAAAAAGTTAGTCGCGAGGTACAAACCAGTGGTGCTGCTATTGCTTAAAACCTTTATACTATAATTATTTTCAGCGCCATAAACAAACCGTTTATGGCGCTGTTTTTTGTCAATATTTAATATCTTTATCAAAATCGATGAAATTGAGCTTTGGTGTAAAAATTAGATTTCTACTGCTGGTTTTAGGTTGCTGCCTCATTGCAACGTCTATTTCATTAAGCAGATTTACTACCAAAAGTGATTTACTGGAACGCGATGCCAACGAAGTCCAACAGAACTTATCGGTAAAAGAAAGAGACGTTGCTGCATTTTTGGCAAATAAAGCAGAGGTCGCTAAAGCAAAACAGCTTCACGTAAATCCAAATGATGCCATAGATTTTTTGAATATCTATCGAGAGATAAAAGGGATTAACCTCCTAACTTTTAAAAATAATCAATTAAATTTCTGGAGTACCTACCGCGTTACCGATATTGATCCCCGGACGATAAAAGAAGGAAGTTCTGTGCTGTTTTTTTCCAATGGATGGTACGAGGTAATTAAGAGTACGCAAGGTAATTTTAGTTTGGTTTTCCTTATTTCGATACAATCTCAATATCCATTTAAAGAAACACAGTATTTTCGAAATGATTTAGATCCGCTGTTATCTAATTCAAAATTACTTACACTGGCATCATTTACTGATAAAGAGGTTTACAGCATCAAAAGTATTGATAATAAGTTTTTGTTCGGCCTAAAGGTGAAATCTGGATACATAGAAGACTATTATTCTGTTACTCAGTTGTGGCTTTTTGTTGCAGGATTGGTAAGCATTTGCATGTTTTTCAACTCATTAAGCTCCCTAATTGCAAGACGAGGACATATTTTTTGGGGTACCTTATTCCTGATGATATTCTTTTTAACATTTAGGCTTTCGGATTTGTATTATGGATGGTTTAATCACCGGTTTCCACTCGATCTCTTCGATCCAAGGATATATTCCGAAAGTTTCCTCATGCCATCACTGGGCGATTTTTTATTGAATGTAATTACGATTACCTGGTTACTGCTCTTTATGTATAACCACAAAGAGCAATATAAATTTGCCAAATGGATAAGAGAAAGCAAAATTTCAGGCATTATTATTCATATTCTGTTTTTGGCGTTTATTGCCACCATAGCCTATTTTAGTGATGAGGTTTTTTTTGGATTGATTTACAATTCAAAAATCAATTTCGAAATTATCAATATCTTAAAGCTAAGTGGCTCTAGCTGGGTGAGTATTGTAATCCTATGCCTTGTTTGGTTTCAGATTTACTTAATTACCATCATTTGCGTAACAGTCAGCAAGCAACTAAATGTAAGCAATAGGGAAAGATTAATCATCTTTTTAACAGGTTTTGCAATTGTTTTCTTCTATAAACTAACAACAGATTTTACTGCTTTTTTTATTGTTTTTGCACTTATCCTTTTAATTGTTTGTAGAAGTATTTATATCGAAAAGGCAAAGTTTTCTATAGGCTTGTTCGCCATAGTATTTTTTTGCCTTGCCTTTAATAGTTCTATTAAATACATTAAGTACAAAGATATTACAGAACGCAGCCTTCGCGAGCCGCTTGCCCGGAAGGTACAATCATCAGAAGATCCAAATGCGATTGTAGCTTTGGGCAGTTTGGAGGGGAATTTATTAAATGATCAATTTTTGGTTACATATTTTGCTGAAAGCGGAAGATCTAACTATGCAGTATTAAAAAACCACCTTAAAAATTATCTGGATGGTTATTTAAGCCGCTACGATTATCAAGTTTATCCTTATGATAAAAGCGGAGTCAATATCAGCAACCCTAACGGGCAGCGTTTTAAGAAATATAAAGGGCTGGTAGAATCTGGCTCAGTTAAAATCGAGGGTTCGAATTATTTCTACCAGGTTAATAACACCTTTGGCTATCAGGACTACTTTGGCATCATATCGGTGGTGAACAGGGGGAGTTTATTGGGCACCTTAGTTATCGAACTCCGCTCAAAACCATACAATTACAACAATAGATTACCCGATTTGCTCGGAGATCAAAAACTGGTGAGAGATGAGGATTTCAAAGGATACTCCATTGCGTTATACAGTAATAACCGCTTATTAAATCAATCCGGGAATTATACTTATCCATTGGATGGCAATATTTTCAATGGCAAAAAGGATAATTTTATTACGAGCAATGATAATAAATTGGATTATAGCCATCTAATTTATAAGCCTACTGAAAGCAAAATGGTTGTAATAAGTAAGCAGAAGGTGAGCTATGTAGAGCGATTGGCGGCCTTATCCTTCTTTTTTTTAGTATTTATTATTTTCTCATTGGTATTGTATGGCTTAATTTGGTTAATTAAAAATCTGGATGATGAACGTGTAGGTTGGTTCAGTATCAATAGATCTTTGATGATTAATGCCAATAAAATTCTTTACAAAACACGTATTCAGGTTTCTATCGTGCTATCGGTGGTGGCTACTTTACTAATTGTGGGTTGGGTAACATATTATTACATGAATAATGAGTACCGTGGACAACAAACCATTTCTATAAAAGATAAAATCAGAAAGGTTCAGCAGAATTATGAGAAACAGGTTTTTAACAGGGGTATAGTGGAAGATGAAGATGCGGTTGCTGATTTTGTAAATTTTGCTGATGTGAACAATGTTGATCTTAATTTATACAGTACGCAAGGAAACCTGCTCATGACTACCTATCCTAAACTTTATAACCTAAAAGTAATAGGACGAAAAATGGGGCCTCTAGCTTATACCTACCTGGATAAATTAAAACGATCTGAATATATCAATCCCCGTGAAAAAATTGGTAACTTAACCTATGCCGCAGCCTATGCGCCTATTAGAAATGCACAGAACAAAACAATTGCTTATATCGGTTTGCCAAACTATTCCAACGAAGAGGAGTATTCAGACAAAATAGCGCTGTTTGTAAGTAATCTTATAAATATTTATGCCTTGGTTTTTGTGGCTGTTGGAGTTTTAGCAGTGTTTTTAGCAAACCAGATTACCAGTCCATTAACGTTTATTCAAGAGAGTATTAGTAGAACCCGGATCGGGCAACGTAATGAACCCATTGTTTGGCGTAGGCACGATGAAATTGGCTCTCTAATAAAAGAATATAATGGAATGATTGCCGCACTTGAGGCCAGTGCAGCTAAATTGGCACGATCGGAAAGGGAGAGCGCATGGCGGGAAATGGCCAAACAGGTAGCCCATGAAATTAAAAATCCACTTACGCCTTTAAAACTGGGTGTTCAATTGCTCGAAAAATCTTGGAAAGAGAATGATCCGAATTTTGAACATAAGTTTAATAAATTCAGCAAATCTTTCATTGAGCAAATAGATAGCCTTTCTAAAATTGCCTCAGAGTTTTCCAATTTTGCTAGAATGCCAGATACCAATTTAGAGAAATTGGATGTTATGCCGGTAATAGAACAGGCCCGGCAAGTCTATAAAAACAGCGACAACGTAGAGATAAACGTGCTTAACAAGTCGGAAAATAGTATCCGGATTCTTGCAGATCATGACCAACTGTTAAGAACCTTCAATAATCTTTTCAAAAATGCAATTGAGGCCATTGATGATGAATCTCACTGTTGCATTACAGCGGTGCTTTACCATGATGATGAATACGCCTATATTGAAATTAAGGATAATGGAAAAGGAATTCCAGCGGTGTTACACGATAAAATCTTTGTGCCTAACTTTACTACTAAAACCTCGGGAACCGGCTTAGGGTTGGCGTTTGTAAAGCAAGCGGTAGAAAATGCAGGCGGAACCATTAGTTTTACCTCTGTGATTAATGTAGGAACCACATTTTATTTAGCATTTCCTCTGGCTTAGAACTGTTAGGATATTAACGAAGATCTACCTGGGCTTTACCCATCGTATTGCCATCAGCATATAAAATTACGGTGTAAATCCCTTTGATAAAAGGTTTCGGGTTAGCCCAATCTATCACATAAGTGCTATCATCATTATTATAGTTGATGTAGATAGAGTGGCTGAATTGCATTTCTTGTCCATCGGCTTCAAACCTATTGCCTTCGTCGGCAAGTAAATTTCCCGCTGGATCGAAAACCCGTAAATAGATGTTGTGGTGACCTTTTTCTGCCAACTCGTTGGCAATAATGTTAAAGCGAACGCTTAGTTTTTCGGCAGTTGATGATTTGGTAACCTCAACCTTTTTGCCACTTAATTTTGTTCTGAAAGCGATAATATCAGCACTTTGAAGTTTTAATGCCGCTGCGGTTTTAACTTTTGCATTCAGGTTAGCGTTTTCGCTTTCTAAACCCGAAGCTTTATTGCTCATATTTTTGAGCGTATTCTCTAAACTATCACGGCTGTTTTTGAGGAAAATATTGTCTTTTTGAAGCTGGATAACCTGATCGTTATAATTCTTTACAAAAGTTTTTAGCTCGTTGATTTGGTTATTGGCTTTGTCTAATTCACCTTGAGTAATTTCTCCTTTCTCTAAGGCTACCTTTAGTTCGGCAATTTTTTCTCTAGCCAACTTTTGTTCTTCAACCAGTTTTTCATTTAAATCCAGATTTAGCGCCTCAACTTTATCAAGCTCAACCTCGATTTTTTCTACTTCTAATCTCAACTTATCCTTCTCAGTACTCACGGTAACAAATCGTTCGCTCTGCTGTCGATCTTTAAAAAACAGGTAAGCATTTGTTCCAATAAGTGCAGCTATAACTATAACCAGGAAGTAAATTTTGTTTCTATCGCCTATATTAATCTTTTGTGGTTCCATTTTTTAATAATGCTGTATCTTCTTAAATTAATATACTTTTGTTATTCCATAGGTAAATGGAGTACACAATTAATTTTAGCAGGGCGCAAATTATAATTTTTAATAAAAATTATAAGAGATTTTAAAAAAAATCGTTTATTGCTAATGTTCGTTTGTATTAAAATTAACACAAGTACGCATCCTGAATCAAAAACAAGACAAGAATAATGCTTAAAAACTTCCTATACGCACTTTTATATTTAACCGTATTACCTTATATATTAAATGCTCAACCTTTAACAAAAATTGCACCAAAAAGAGAGTTTAGAGGTGTTTGGGTAGCTACAGTAACCAATATCGATTGGCCTTCCCGTCCCGGATTAACCATTGATCAGCAAAAGCAAGAGCTGATTGGTATTCTAGAAAGACATAAAAGTCAAGGCATGAATGCCATCATTTTGCAGGTGAGGCCCGCTGGCGATGCGTTTTATGCTAAATCGCGTGAGCCTTGGAGCCAATGGTTAATGGGAAAGCAGGGTTTAGCGCCCGCACCTGGTTACGATCCCTTGGCTTTCGCGATAAAAGAAGCGCATTTTCGGGGTATGGAATTACATGCCTGGTTCAATCCTTATCGTGCAAGTATGAGCAGCAGTACTGTTTTTCACGAAGATCATGCATTTCGGAAACATCCAGAATGGTTTTTCATCTATGGAGGGAAAAAACAATTTGATCCAGGCATTCCAGAGGTTAGAGAATATATTGTGCAGGTAATATTAGATGTTGTCAAAGGATATGATGTTGATGGAATTCATTTTGATGACTATTTCTATCCTTACAAAATTGAGGGGCAAACGATTAATGATGCTGCAACTTTTAGCAAGTATCCAAACAATTTTACTGATGTTAGAGACTGGCGTAGAAATAACGTCGATCAGCTGATTAAACAATTAGATGATAGCATTCACCATTACAAAAGTTGGGTAAAATTTGGTGTCAGTCCTTTCGGAATTTGGCGTAATAAATATGAAGATCCTGAAGGCTCGGCAACAAGTGGTTTATCGAATTATGCAGAGCTTTTTGCTGATAGTAGAAAATGGGTTAAAGAAGGGTGGGTAGATTATATCAATCCGCAAATCTATTTTACTTTTACCAGAAGAGTTGCTCCGTTCGGTACCTTGCTCGATTGGTGGAGCAATAATAGTTATGGTAGGCATGTCTACATCGGTCAGGGGGCGTATTTGGTAAACTCCAGAGCAGAAGCAGCTTGGAAAAATTTGACTGAAATCCCTCGACAGATACGATATATCAGAGAGCATAACCGCATCCAGGGAAGCGTGTTTTTCAGTTCAAAATCATTAAGTACAGTGGCAAGATCGGTAGGTGATTCTTTGAAAAATGATTTTTATAAATATCCGGCCTTGCCTCCGCAAATGCCATGGTTGGATGAAACCCCTCCAAATGAACCACAATCGTTAACAGCTGATGCCCATAAAGATGGCGTACATTTAAAATGGCAAAATCCACTCAAAGCGAAAGATGGAGAAACGGCCTCGGGCTATGTGATTTATCGTTTTGCTGAAGGCGAGAAAATAGGAGTGTTGGATCCAAAAAATATTCTCAAAATCAGCTTTGAAGATTATCTAACATTTGTTGATACCTCTGCTGAAACAGGTAAAAGATATAGTTATCTGGTTACAGCACTTGATCGGTTAAAAAATGAAAGCGAACCAAGTGGTCCGGTAGGTGTAGAAATACCGCTGGCTAAGGAATAATAGGCTAAAACAGCGGAATAGAAATATTTTACAATTTTATGCAACCGATTGCAATTTCTTTGCAAATTTAATCCTAACTTTAGTCATGCAAATACAACATAGATTGTGTTGGCGTATTTATGCAAGAAAAAGAAATAACCATTTATGATTTAGCAGAGCGATTGAATATCTCTGCGACGACGGTGAGCAGGGGCTTGCAGGATCATCCGGCGATTAATAAAAAAACAAAAAAGAGAATAACTAATCTGGCTGCTGAATTAGGTTATCGTTCCAATAAGTTTGCCGTAAATCTCCGTAAGCAAAAAACTAACACTATTGGAGTAATTGTGCCCCGGTTAAACAGTTTGTTCATGTCATCTGTCCTTTCTGGTATTGAAAGGGTGGCAAACAATGCGGGCTATAATTTAATTATCAGTCAGTCTTTCGAACAGCAGGCTAAAGAAAAAACTAATGCGAATACCATGTTCAATAGTAGGGTAGATGCGCTTATTGTTTCCTTGGCTGCAGATACGGTAGATTTCAGTCATTTCGATACTTTTACAAAGAAGAATATTCCTATTATATTTTTTGATAGGGTGGAGGAAAGTATTCAGGCTACCAAAGTGTTAATCGATAATTTTAAAGCGGGATATAATGCTACAGAACACCTGATCAAGCAGGGCTGCAAACAGATTTTACACCTTACAGGCAATATCGCCAGAAATGTATACCACGACAGGTTTGCGGGCTATCAGAAAGCTTTATCTGATTACCACATCGAGTATGACCCAAATTTATTTATCTCTACTGATTTAACTGAACAAGCGATTCAGAATGTGTTAACAAATGATATTTTGAGACGGGACAAATTTCCTGATGGATTATTTATTACAAATGATTCTTCTGCAGCTTTTGCGCTCACCATTTTCAAGGAAGCAGGCTTACGTATTCCAGACGATATAGCCATCGTGGGTTTTAACAACGATTTAATATCAAAGGTAACAGAGCCAGCAATTACCACCATAAATTATCCGGGTGCAGAAATGGGCGAAAACATCGCTAAAATTATGTTAAACCATTTATCCGGAGAGAGTGATTTAAGCTTTACCGGTACGGTTTTGCTCAATACAGAACTGATTATCCGAGGATCATCATTGAAAAATAGAAATTAAGGTACTAGTGAAATAAAAGCAGGCTGCCGTTCTGCTTTAAAATTAAACGGCAAAGCATTAACCAGATATCGTATGGGCAAGGATTATAAATTCTGGAAATTTATGGGCGCATTATGGATTTGCTCCTCTGTAGTGCTGTTCATCAATTCCTGCAGCGCTCAAATTCCGGCAAATCGTGACCAAACATCACGCGGACTTAAAGATTTTTATCAAAAATATTTTTCTATTGGTGTAGCAGTGTCATCGAAAAATCTTAGTGGCGATGAGGCGAAACTAATCAAAAAACAATTTAATAGCATTACGGCAGAGAATGCCATGAAAATGAGTTCTTTGCAACCTAGAGAAGGCCAGTTTTATTGGATCGAAGCCGATTCCATCATCAATTTTGGGCTGAACAATAACATTAAAATCCGCGGACATAACTTATGCTGGCACGAGCAAACACCAGATTGGATTTTTCAAGATAAAGATGGCAAAGAAGTAAGTAAAGTTGTGTTGTTGCAACGATTAAAAGAACATATAACCACTGTTGTTAATCGATATAAAGGCAAAGTATATGCCTGGGATGTGGTCAATGAAGCAATTGACGACAATCCATCACACTATTTAAGGGATTCGAAGTGGTACAAAATCTGCGGCGAAGATTTTATTGCTAAAGCATTCGAATTTGCGCATGCTGCAGATCCAGATGCTAAACTTTACTACAATGATTACAATACCGAGCGACCAGAGAAGCGTGACCGGATTTATAGATTGCTTAAAGATTTAAAAGAAAAGGGCATTCCTATAGATGGAATTGGCCTGCAGGCACATTGGTCGTTGCAGGAACCTACAGAAAAACAGCTTACAGCAGCAATTGAAAAATATTCATCACTGGGATTGAAAATTCAGTTTACCGAGGTTGATATGTCTATTTATCCATGGGAAAAAGAAAGAAGGGAACGTAAATCTGGAGAATCAGATCAATTTACCTTAGCGCTCCAGCGAAAACAGGCTGCGCAATATGCCATGGTTTTCAAGGTATTCCGGAAATTTAAGGCTGCAATTACCAATGTCACTTTCTGGAATATATCCGATCGATACACTTGGCTGGATGAGTATCCGGTTAAGGGGCGGAAAAATTATCCGCTACTTTTCGATACAAACCTGGAACCCAAAAAAGCGTACTGGGAAGTGATCAATTTTAAAAATAAATAACATGAAGAAACTTGTCCTCCTTATTGTATCGTTAGCTTTCACGACTATCTCCTTAGCTGCAGGTACCGACCCTTTTATTTTTAAAAGGTATACCCCCGGAAGCTTTGCTATTGCCAATAGCGGTATGGTGTCATCTATATTAGTGAGCAGAAACGATTGGCCGGGTGTTACCAGAGCAGCAAAAGATCTTCAAAACGACCTACACAAAGTCACAGGAATTAATCCAGTTTTTTCTACCGATAAAGCCACTGGCATTACAATTATTATCGGGACTATTGGCAAAAACACAATTGTTGATGAGCTCATCAGAAACAACAAAATTAATGTTGCTGGTATCGCTGGAAAGTGGGAAAGTACGTTGATTGAAGTGGTTAAAAATCCAGTCCCTGGCGTAGATTCTGCTTTGGTTATTGCTGGCAGCGACAAACGCGGAACCATTTATGGCATTTACGAACTGTGTAGCCAAATCGGTGTTTCGCCATGGTATTATTGGGCAGATGTTCCTGTACAAAGAAGTAATAGCTTATTTGCTATCTCGGGCAGGCATATAATTTCATCGCCGGCGGTGAAATACAGAGGTATTTTCTTAAATGATGAGGCGCCAGCTTTATCTGGTTGGAGCAGGAAAGAATTTGGAGGCTTCAACAGTAAGTTTTATGCCAAAGTGTTTGAGCTTATTCTCAGGTTAAAGGGCAATTATTTGTGGCCTGCCATGTGGGGCAGTGCTTTTAATGATGATGATAAAATGAATCCGGTTTTGGCCGATGAATATGGCGTGGTTATCGGAACATCACACCACGAGCCTTTAACCCGAGCCCACGATGAGTGGAAAAGATATCAGGGAGGCAAGTGGAATTACGACCAAAATCCAGCACAACTCAGGGAGTTTTGGGAAACTGGCTTAAAACGGGTGGCCGATAAAGAGCAACTTATTACGGTTGGTATGCGTGGAGATGGGGATGAGCCGATGACAGAGGGAACAGCTACCGCTTTGCTTGAGAAAATAGTGAAAGATCAAAGAGATATTATTGAAAAAGTAACCCGAAAACCTGCTTCGGAAACACCACAGCTCTGGGCGCTTTACAAAGAGGTTCAAGCCTACTATGATAAAGGAATGCGTGTCCCTGATGATATTACGCTGCTGCTCTGCGATGACAATTGGGGCAACATCAGGAAACTCCCAAAGCTAAATGAAGCACCTAGGAAAGGTGGCTACGGTATTTATTATCACTTTGATTATGTGGGTGATCCGCGAAATTACAAATGGATTAATACCAACCCTATTCAAAAAGTTTGGGAACAAATGAATTTAGCTTACGAGTATAATGCCAACCAAATTTGGATAGTTAACGTAGGAGATTTAAAGCCGATGGAATTTCCTATTTCGTTCTTTTTGGATTATGCCTGGGCGCCTGATGCTATTCCATCAGAGAAATTAAAACAATATACAATCGACTGGTCTGCGAAGCAATTCGGCGAAACTTATTCTGCCGAAATTGCCGATATACTCGATTTTTATTCCAAATATAACGGGCGCATAAAACCAGAGTTGTTAACGGATAGCATATACAGCTTAAACAATTACAACGAATTTGAAAATGTAGTTTCTGATTACAAAAGGTTGGAGCAAAAGGCAAAATTTATATACGATCAAATTTCTGCTGATCAAAAAGATGCCTACTACCAATTGGTGATGCATCCGGTAGAGGCAAGCGCCAATCTTTATGATTTATACTATCATGTGGCTAGAAATAAACTATATGCCAAACAAGGTCGATCGGCTACAAATGATATGAGTGAAAAAGTTGCACAATTGTATAAACGCGACGGGGAGATATCCAATTATTACAATAAAATAATGGCCGGCGGGAAGTGGGATCACATGATGGATCAAACCCACATTGGATACACTTATTGGCAACAACCAGAAAAAAATTCCATTCCAAACACCATGGTTTTGACATCAACCGGAGATTTGAGCAAAGCTGAATCGGGATTGGCAATTGAGGGTAGCGATGCCTATTGGAGTAAAAATCAAAAAGTGAATATTGCTCTACCAACCTTTAATGACAGTAATCACCAACATTATATTGAATTGTTTAACAAAGCAAAAGGGAGCTTTAGTTATCAGATAAAAGCGCCATCTTATATCCTGGTACAGGAGCCGAAAGGAGAAATAACTACTGAAAAGCGAATTTTGCTGAGTATCGACTGGGCAAAAGCTCCAAAAGGAAAATCGCAAAACAACATTACAGTTTCGACAAGCGATGGCACTAAGTTAAACGTTCCAATTTATTTGGATCGTACGCTTTCAGCCGATCAAAAATTTGTTGGCTTCATCGCTCAAAATGGCTACATTTCTATGGAAGCACCGAATTATACAAGAGCGGTAAACAGTAGACCAATTTTTTGGAAAACCTTGGCAAATTATGGCAAAACTTTGGGTGGTATGATTACAGTTCCTGTAACTTCGGCAATTCAGAAACTTGATATTTCTACTCCCCGTTTGGAGTATGATATTTACTTAGATCAGACAGGAACTTTCACTCTGAACAGCTTTATTTCTCCAACCATTGATTTTACAAATTCAGAAGGTTTAAAATTTGCGATTTCTATTGATGATGACGTGCCGGTTGTTGTCAATATTAGTGCTGACTATAAAACTGAAACCGCTTGGCGAAAATCGGTTGCGGATAATATAAAAATTTTTAAAACTCCTGTAACTATAAGCAAACCAGGCAGCCACACGATTAAATATTGGATGGTAACTCCAGCTGTGGTGTTGCAAAAGATGGTGCTGGATTTGGGTGGTTTAAAACCGAGTTTCCTGGGCCCCCCAGAAACTTTTAGAAGCGAAATAAATTAATCCAACCTTTTTATAAATTGAAAATATGATGAAGAATTTTAAAAAAATGCCTGGCCTGGCATTAATTATGGCAATAGCAGCCACAAGTTCTTGCCAGCAAACCAACAAAACAGCAAGTAAAGCAACTGCTGATACCTCCAAAAACACAAAGTATTTGTCACAGCCTTTAATTAGTGAAATATACACAGCCGATCCATCAGCGCATCTGTTTAATGGTAAAATTTATATTTATCCATCTCACGATATAGAGGCAGGAACTCCTGAAAATGATAATGGAGATCATTTTGACATGAAAGATTACCACATTTTAAGCATGGACAGCATTAATGGTAAGGTAACCGATAATGGAATTGCCTTGAGCATTAAAGATATTCCTTGGGCTGGTCGTCAACTCTGGGCACCTGATGCTGCGCTCAAGAACGGAACTTACTATTTATACTTTCCTGTAAAGGATAAAAGCGATGTGTTTCGAATCGGTGTAGCAACATCTAAAAATCCTGTAGGTCCGTTTAAAGCGGAAGCGAAGCCAATTGAAGGGAGTTATAGCATCGATCCGGCAATTTTTACAGATACAGATGGCTCTACCTATATGTACTTCGGTGGAATTTGGGGTGGACAACTGCAGCGTTGGAATAATGGAAAGTATGATGCAAATGGTTCAAAAACTGATTCGCAAAAAGAGAATGAGCCATCACTAAACGCAAAAATTGCTAAGTTGACCAACAATATGCTTTCATTCGATGGCAGTCCAAAAGATGTGGTTGTTTTGGATGAAAATAATAAGCCCTTACTAACTAAAGATCACGATAGAAGGTTTTTTGAAGGTGCTTGGATGCACAAATACAATGGAAAATATTACTTTACCTATTCAACTGGAGATACACATTTTCTGGCATCAGCCATTGGTGATACACCTTACGGGCCATTTAAATATCAAGGTACTTTTATGAATCCCGTAGAAGGCTGGACAACTCATCATTCCATTATCGAAATAAAAGGCAAATGGTATATTTTCTATCACGATACGCAGCTTTCTGGAAAAACACATTTAAGAAATGTTAAGGTTACCGAGTTAACGCATAAAGCAGATGGTACAATTGCATTGATTGAGCCGATAAAAAAGTAATGCTGATCAACTAACCAAGTCTCAAAGGTTAATAGTTTGAAAGGGGCGGTGGATTTTGAAATCTGAATTTTGGAATAATTTGGAGACTGGCCAAGTTTTTCCCAGCACGCAAATGCCAACTCAGCTCCGTAAGTTTAACTAACTTACCGATTATCAAAGGCTGAGATTGTGAAGGAATTTTATTGATTTTAAATAGGTGTCTTTGGGATTTTACTCCGCTAGTCGGGATTCGCCATACCTTCTTGATAAGCCTTTTATCGAGACGGAAAAGACTCACCACCTCAGCGATGCGAAGCCTAACTAAACGTCGTTCATCAATTATTTCACTATCTTAAAACAAAGCCTTAATTTAGTTAGCGTAAATTTAACCTGAATCATGACCGAACCCAAACGACGCCTGCTATCACTTGACTTTTTTAGAGGATTAACCGTAGCCGCCATGATATTGGTTAATAATCCAGGCAATTGGGGACATATTTATGAACCGTTGGAACATTCGCAATGGAATGGCTGTACACCTACCGATTTAATTTTCCCTTTTTTCTTGTGGATTGTCGGTGTCTCTATTGCATTTGCCATGAGCGCTAGTAAAGCCGATCCGTCGACTCATGGAAAAACGATTCTTAAAGCCATTAAACGCGGTCTAATCCTCTACTTTTTAGGTTTTTTCCTAGCGATTTTTGGTAAACTTATGGCGGTAATAATCGATGGAAAAAGTTTAATTGAAGCCTTTCAAACTGTTAGACTATTGGGTGTTTTGCAGCGTATAGGAGTTGTTTTCATCATTGGCAGTATTATTTTCCTAAAATTTTCAACTAAAAGTTTATTCAGAATATTCACAATTATACTTGCTGTTTATTGGGCATTAATGACTTTTATCCCGGTGCCAGGAGTAGGTTATCCCAATTTGGAAAAAGAAACTAATTTAGCGGCGTGGATTGATAGAGGCATTTTAACGGAATCCCATATCTGGGCGGCAGCAAAAACTTGGGATCCGGAAGGTGTGTTAAGTACTTTGCCTGCAATTGGGACTTGCCTATTTGGTGTTTTAGTTGGTGTGTGGATGCGTCGAAAAGATGTAGATAATCCAACAAAAGTAGCTTGGTTGTTTACCACAGGAATTGGTGCAGTAATCTTAGGGCTGCTTTGGGATCTTCAGTTTCCGATAAATAAGGCGTTGTGGACAAGCTCCTACGTGCTTTATGCGGGGGGCTTGGCTTCCTTGGGTCTTGCACTTTGCTATTGGCTCATCGACGTTCAGGGCTATAAAAAAATTGCAACTCCATTTGTTGTTTATGGGGTTAACGCAATAACTGTCTTCTTTTTAGCCGGATTAATGCCGAGGGTTTTAAATTTGGTAAAAATTACAAATGCTGATGGTTCCAAAACGGCTTTTTTAGAAAAATTTTACAACACATTTTATACGCCATATTTTACGCCGGTAAATGCATCGTTGGCTTGGGCAATAAGTTACGTACTGGGTTTTTACGTGCTGCTCTACATCATGTATAGAAAGAATGTAATCATTAAGGTATAATTACTAAATTGCCAGAACAATCGATTGAACTTATCTTGTCAATTTACAGGTTATAAATTATCCGATCAAAATTGAAAAAAAAAACGACCATATACGATATAGCGAAAGCGCTTAACATCACGGTCTCTACCGTTTCGAGAGCGCTAAGTGGTTTCCCTGCAATAAGCGATGCAACAAAAAGGGCTGTCGTAGAAACGGCTAAAAAACTAAATTACAGTCCAAATAAGCTGGCTTCTGCACTCAAATCGGGCAAGACGCATATTATTGGTGTTATTGTACCGAGCGTCCAGGCTCATTTTTTTGCATCTATTATTCATCGTATCGAAGATGGTCTAAAAGATAGCGGCTATCGTGTAATTATTTATCAATCGAATGAATCTGTAGAGAATGAAATAAACGGCGTTCGCACTTTGTTGGAAGCTCAAGTAGATGGCATTATGGCTTCTATGTCGCTAGAAACAGAAGATATTTCTCATTTTGCAGAAATTGTTAAACAGAATAAACCACTCATTCTGTTCGATAGGGTTCATGAAGATTTAGCGGTACCCACTATTACGCTTGATGATTTTAGAGCAGGTTATGTGGCCACGCAACATTTAATAGATAAAGGATATAAAAAAATTGCATTCGTAACCACTGTTCATCAGATTAAGATTTTTGATGATAGGTTAAAAGGTTACAAGGCTGCTTTGGTAGATAATAATTTGCCTGTCCTTGATGGACATATTATTTTCGGTGGGTTATCGATTAAAGATGGGAGGTTTGGAGCAGGCAAGTTGATGCGCTGTAAAGATCGGCCTGATGCAATTGTTGCCGGAGATGACTTTACCGCTTTGGGCGTAATTAAAAAGCTTAAGGAAATTGATGAAACGCCACCAGAAATTGGGGTAATCGGTTTTGCAAACGAAGCGTTTTCGGCTTACATCACACCTAATTTGTCTACCATTGATCAACATCCTGCTAAAATTGGCAAAGAGTGCGCAAAGATGTTTTTGAAAATGGTAAATCAGGAAGATCCTTACAAGATTATTGAGCACATTGTACTTGATCCGACTGTTGTAGAAAGGCAATCGACAGATAAAAAGATAGATTAGTCTACTCAAATAAGCTTTTTCGAATACCCATCTCCAAGCCTCGAAGTTCAGCCAGGCCCTTTAATCGACCGATTGCAGAATAACCCGGGTAAGGATTTTTAACAAGATCGTCCATCATTTGATGTCCATGGTCTGGTCGCATCGGAATATCTCGATTTTCAGCTTGCATTAATTCAATAATTTCCTTTACTACCGAGTACATGTCGGCGTTTCCTTCTAAGTGGTTAGCTTCGTAAAAATTGCCTTCTTCATCTCGATGTGTGCTTCTTAGGTGTAGAAAATGAATTCTCGATCCCAGTCTCTGAATCATACCAGGTAGATCGTTATCCGGTCTGGCGCCAAAAGAACCCGTACAAAAACATAAACCGTTTGATTTTGCAGGTACACTGTCTATTATATATTGTGCATCACTTTCAGTGCTCATAATTCGTGGCAAGCCTAAAATAGGGTAGGGTGGGTCATCGGGATGGATGGCCAGCTGCATACTTTGCCCATCGGCTATAGGTGTAATCTCTGATAAAAATTTCACCAAATTTTCTTTCAAACCTGCCGCTGTAATTCCCTTGAAGCCCTCTAGCAAAGCAAGCACTTGTTGGGGGGTGAACTGATCATTGCTGCCGGGTAAACCTTGCAGGCAATTATCTGTTAACGTTTTGCGATCCTCTTCGTTTAAATGATTAAAATAAGCTGTTGCCTTTTCTATTTCTTCCGGTAAGTAATCTGTAGGTGCATTTGGTCTTTGAAGCAAAAACAAGTCAAATGCTATAAAGGCCGTTTTTTCAAAGCGAAGCGCTAAGGCGCCTGTTTCGGTTGTGTATTTCAAATTGGTTCGCATCCAATCCAAAACGGGCATAAAATTGTACGTTATAACCTTCACGCCGCACATAGCTAGGTTTGTCAAGCTTGTTTTATAATTATTTATCCAGGTTTGGTAATCTCCCGCTCGTTTTTTAATGTCTTCATGTACTGGCAAGCTTTCTACTACACTCCAAACCATGCCGTGGTCTTCGATTTCTTTTTTTCTTTTTTCAATTTCTGCAGTTGGCCAAATTTCGCCTACAGGAATGTGGTGTAAAGCTGTAACTACCCCGCCGCAGCCCGCTTGTTTGATATCGGTTAAAGTTACAATATCGCTTGGTCCGTACCAGCGCATGGTTTGAATCATTTTCATTTTTCGCAGTTTATATGTATAGTTTATGCAATCGGTACACAATAAAAACACAGCGTTTTTTATTGTTTAAGATACAATAAAAATAAATTTAAAAATTTTTATGCAATCGGTTGCAAATTTATATTTTAATTTCTACATTTATCATAACCAAATATCCCTAAGTCTTGAATACCAAAATTCTAACCCGGTAAATTGAGCTAAGATTATTTAAAGTGGCAGCTAATAACTGTTAATTAAATTAAACCGTTTATGAGAAAACCTAGACAAAAAATCTTTTTGCAGCGTATGGTTATGCTAATACTTTTATTAGGCTTAACCCCAACATTGCTTTTCGCCCAAAAAAATTTAAAGGGCAAAGTAGTGGATGAAAAAAATCTTCCTTTGCCTGGTGCAGGGGTCAAACTAAAAATTTCTGGAAAATCGACCGTTGCTGGTGACGATGGAAGTTTTACCATCAATGCGCCTGAAAACGAAACAGCATTGATTGTTTCTTTTATTGGCTATCCATCACAAGAGATTGAAATTAAAAGTGGTGTTTCAGTTTATAATATCACCCTTACGCCAGATTCTAAAAACCTAAACGAGGTAGTGGTAATTGGTTACGGTACACAAAAGCGTAGAGATGTAACCGGCTCGGTGGTTTCTTTAAGTGGATCTGCCATTAAAGAAGTTCCTGTAGCCAACATCCAACAAGCATTGCAGGGGAGAATGGCGGGGGTTGAGGTACAGTCGGTTGGTACACGTCCGGGTGCAGGCGCACAAATTAGGATTCGTGGAGAAAGATCAATCAATGCTTCAAATGATCCGCTTTTCGTTGTGGATGGTATACCTTACGGGGGAACCTTAAATGACATCAATCCTGATGACATTGCCAGTTTAGATGTATTGAAAGATGCTTCTGCAACCGCCATTTATGGTTCTCGTGGGGCAAATGGTGTGGTTTTAATTACCACTAAACGAGGTATTGCTGGCGATACTAGAGTTTCATTTAACACTTATTATGGTATTAGCAAAATCACGAATAAGTATAATGTTTACGATGCCGATCAATATAGAGCGCTTCGCGATTACTCCATTTTTAATCAAGATTATTTGGCCGATGAGAAACAGGGTATTGCAACTGGTAGAAATACCGATTGGCAAGATTTGTTGTACAAAGATGGCTTCATGACTGATAATAATCTAAGTATTTCTGGCGGTAGCGAACAAAGCCAGTTTTCAGTTGGGGGAGGTTATTTTAAACAAACATCGGCATTGCCTAGTCAAGATTTTACTCGTGCTTCAATGAAAGCCACAGGCGATTTCAAAGTAGGTAAATATGTGAAAATAGGATTCAATAATTTAACCAATTACAGCATTACCAATGGTTCGCAATTTGGTTTGAATGTATTTCCGCTACTTTCTCTAAGTCCGTTAAGTTCTCCATACAATCCCGATGGATCGGTGAATATCAAGCCTGCAGGAAACTTGGATGATTTAAACACCACTTATAATCCATTAATGTTGTTAACAAACGATAATCAATGGGTGGATCGTGTTCGCCGTTTCCGTACTTTTAATAGCATTTACGGGGAAGTCCAAATTTTGGACGGGTTTAAATACAGGTTAAATGCTGGTTTGGATTTCAACCAAGAAGAAGGTGCTCAGTTTAGAGGAACAAACAGTTATTTCAGGCCAGGTCTAGGAAATACAGCCTCAGTTAATAATGGCACTGGAACAAAATATTCATTAGATAATTTATTAACCTACGAAAAAACGTTCGCAAAAAAACACCGCGTCTCGGTAACGGCGTTATTTGGATTCGAGCGTGAGCAATATCACAATACTTCAGTGAGTAAGGATTCAATCACTGCTGATTTTGTACAATTCTACAATCTTGGTCAATCCTCGGTGGGTCCGGTAGCCGTATTGGGCGGGAGTGAATCATCGGCCACTTTAATTTCGATGATGTTGAGAGCGAACTATGTTTATAATGATCGATACATGATTACCGTTACCGGTCGTAGAGATGGCTCATCCCGCCTAGGTAACGGCAATAAATGGAAACAATATCCGGCAGTTTCGGCAGGGTGGAGCATTAGCAACGAGGATTTCATGAAAGATTTCAAGGTAATTTCTAACTTAAAACTTCGTGCAGGTTTTGGTATCACTTCCAATCAGGCGGTACCAGCTTATAGTACTTTAGGCGGTGTGGCTTCGAATGGAGTTCGATATAATTATGGCCCTTCATCACAAATAGGTTATTATGTATCGCGTATTGTCGATCCTAATTTGGATTGGGAATACACCCGTACCACTAACATTGGTTTAGATTTCGGGATTTTAAACAACCGCATAACGGGTAGCATTGATTATTATACTGCAAAAACAGACAAGTTACTATACGGCGTTCCACTTCCTCCAACATCAGGAATTTCAGAAAACTATTTAACCAATATTGGTAATGTAGAAAATAAAGGTTTAGAGGTTGCCCTATCCAGTCAAAACTTTAAAACTGAAAGTGGTTTTTCCTGGGGAACGGATTTGAATTTCTATTTCAATAGGAATAAGTTAATCGCTTTAAATGGAAATATCACTCAGGTAACGAATGCACAACTATTTGTTGGTGAACCATTGACTGCAATTTTCGATTACAATAAAATTGGTATCTGGCAAACAGATGAGGCTGCTGAGGCGGCGAGATATGGTTTTGTGCCGGGACAATTAAAATTGGAAGATTACAATCGCGATGGCAAATTAACGGTCGATGATAAACATGTAATCGGAAATGCTCAAGCAAAAATTCAAGGGGGTATCACTAACCGTTTTAATTTTAAAGGGTTTGATTTTTCATTCGTGGTTTACGCCCGCTTCGGTGGAACATTGATTAGTCAGGTACACCAGCCATTGGCAGGTTATTTAACCATAAACGATGGCCGTAGAAACCAGTTGGCTGTTGATTATTGGACACCAACCAATCCAACTAACGTCTTCCCTTCACCAAATGTATCTGGTGGACAAATTACAACAGCGCTTACTAGCGATGCAGGATCAACTTTAGGTTATTACGATGCAAGCTTTGTAAAAATGAGAAGTATAAATCTTGGGTATTCTTTCACCAACAACATCGCGAGGAAATTAGGTGCTCAAAAAATTAAGGTTTATGTAACCGCACAAAACCCTTTCATTATCTACTCGCCTTATGTTAAAGCTGGTGGTATGGATCCAGAGGCCACTGGAACGGGTAATCAAGGAGTTTCAAACCCTGGAAACATTTCAAACAGGGCTTTAACAATTGGTGCGGCAATACCACCAACAAGAACGTTTTTGGCAGGCTTAAATGTTACTTTTTAAATCTCCTCACTACTTAGATTGATAAAAATGAAAATAAGATATTATATACAAGCCATTCTCCTCTCAACTATAATTATGTTTGGAGGATGTAAGAAAGCACTTGAAGAACGCCCTTACACAGCATTTACTACAGATTATTTTAAAAGTCCAGAGGGTTTACAGGCAGCTATCAATTCTGTTTATGCAGGTATGCGTTACGATTATGGCCCAATTGGAGCTGTTTTATTAGCAAATATGGGTACCGACGAATGGACTTTTGGGGACCAGGGAAACTCTGGACAAACCCTTGAGTTAGGCACCTACCAAATTCCGCCAACCAATGGATCAATTCTAACCCCATGGAATAGAAACTACTCGAATATTAACTTGTGCAACGCAATTTTGCAATTTGCACCGCAGGTAACCATGAGCGATGCAGCAAGAAATGTAATCATGGCCGAAGCCCGTTACTTGCGAGCACATTATTACATGTTATTAGTGATTCAATTTGGCGCTGTGCCATTGGATTTAGGTTCTGGTGATCTGGTTTTTACTGATGTAGCATATTATGGCTTCAACCGTATTCCATTTAACGATGTCTTGAAAAAGAATTATCAGGCGATGATTAATGACCTGACTTTTGCTAGTCAGAACCTCCCGGTTACACGCCCAACAAATGCTTTTAAACTTTCGCAATCTGCAGCTTTACATTTGTTATCAAAAATCTATTTGTACCGCGGATATTCTGATGCTAAAGAATCCTCAGATTTTGCCAATGCTTATAAAACAGCGATGGAATTAATCAACAATAAGGCGAAATACGGAACCGATTTACTGCAAGATTATAGTCAAGTGCATAAACAAGGCAATGACTACAACAGAGAAATTTTATATTCTGTTGAGCGTTTGCCATTAAACAATGCAAATAATGAGGTGGCAAATCCAGGTAGCGATTTCGCCGATAAAGTAAACTTATCAAATAACTTGTTTAACTGCAATTATCAAAATGCGGTTACCGTAGGTGGAGTTTCATTAATTGATGATCGGCCATTGCAATATGGCCGCCCATTAAGGCAATTGGCGCCAACGGCGAATGTATTTAATCGTGTTTTTGCTGATAAGGGAAATGATAGCCGCTACGATGCAACCTTCAGAACAATGTGGAGGGTAGCAACCTTGCGAACTGGTGCAGAATTGGAGACCTTTAAAACCAGATTGGCTGGTGTAGGTTTCGCCATTGGCGATACGGCAATTTATCTGGCGCCCAGTGATGCCAGAGCGGCGCAATTGAAAGCGCTAGGTAAAAAATATAAAGTTTTAGGTCCATCAGAATACTGGTCGAACCAAAACAAAACCAACCAATTGTATCCGAATTTGAAAAAATACGACGATAGTGTGCGTAACAACTTTCAAGATGTTTCTGGTAGGCCATACATCGTAGCGAAACTTTCGGAGGTTTACTTAATCGCTGCCGAAGCTGCCCTTCAGGATGGTCGTGCAGGCGATGCGGTTCCTTTAATTAACACGTTGAGAGAAAGAGCTGCTTACCGATCGTGGTTTAGTGCTGGTGAGTTGGCAACGAGAAAGGCAGCAATGACCATTACTGTAGCCCAAGTTAATTTAGATTTTATTTTGGATGAACGTACAAGAGAATTGTGTGGAGAAGGTTTAAGATGGGCAGATTTGGCTGTACGTAAAAAATTGGTTGAGCGTGTTAAAGCTTACAACCCTGATGGTGCACCGAATGTGAAAGACTTCCACAATTTGCGTCCGATTCCTCAAAGTCAAATCAACAGTGTTGTAGATCCGGGTGGAGATTCGAATAGAAACAAATACCAAAACCCGGGATACTACTAGTCAAATAATCAAAGGAAATTAACATGAGAAAGAAATTAATTATACCTGGCTTACTGTTATTGACAGTAGTTGGGATGTATTCTTGCAAGAAAGATATATATAAAGGAGCAGATAGCTTGGCCGATGTACAATTCACTGATAGTGCAGCTGTACTAAAATCGCTAGTGTCTTTCCCATTGGGAATGGCTGCAGAGTACCCGCTTTCGTCAACCAACAACAGTTATTGGGCTGTTGTAAAACGCGAAGCAGGTTGGATTACATTTGGCAATGAATTGAAAAATGATGCCGTAGTGAAAGCGGATGGAAGTTACGATTTTACAAGGGCTGATAACTTTTATAATCTTGCCACAACAGCAGGAATTAAAGTTTTTGGCCATACCTTGGTTTGGCACTCGCAGCAACGAGCATCTTATTACAATGGCTTAATCGGTGGTGGCGGAAGTGGTTCTGGGCCAACAAATTTGGTTGTAAATCCTGGTTTTGAAAGTACAGCAGTCGGCACGACGGCCGAACCTGCAGATGGTTGGCAGGTTTTAAATGGTGCCGGGCAATTTGTAAGCACCGGCAGTAATGTAAATGCTGGTGCAAAAGCACTTCAGGTTAATGTGCCTGCTGGCGGACAAAACTATAATACACAGATAGCCACAAAAGCGCAAATTCCAGTCACAGCTGGTAAAACTTATACCATTTCTTACTACATAAAAGGTGCTGCGGCACAAAATATTCAATTCGAAATTCGTCCATATTTAGGGGCTGCTGCGGGTTCGGTAAATTACCAAGGAGGAAAACCTGTAACAACTGCTTATTCAAAAGTTACTTATGATTATGCTATTCCAGTTGGTGTAACCGCAATACAGTTGGCGTTTGATTTAGGCGGTACTCAGAATACCCTTTATATCGATGATGTAAGCATCACCGATGCTTCAATTGTTGCACCTCCATCGGGTGGTGCCTTAACTGTACTTGTAGATAACGCGATGAAGAATCACATTCAAACAGTAGTTTCTCACTATGTGGGGAAAATTACGGCGTGGGATGTAATTAACGAACCGTTTAGTGACGCGGCGGAATTGAGAAATAATTCAAATACGCCCTCGACAGGAAGAACTGATGTATTTGTTTGGCAAAATTATTTGGGTAGAGATTATGCCGCAAAGGCGTTTACTTATGCGAGAGCATCTGATGCTAAGGCAGATTTATACATGAATGATTATAATTTGGAGTCCAGCACCGCTAAACTGGATGCGTTTGTAGCGATGGCTAAAGAATTAAAAGCTGCGAATACTGGAATTACAGGTGTAGGTACACAAATGCACTGCAACATCAACACATCATACAATATGATTAACGACATGTTTCAAAAATTGGCAGCAACTGGATTAAAGGTGAGAATTTCAGAACTCGACATCAGGTTGAATCCTTCAGAAAAGGTGGGTAACGTAGGTTCCTCAACTGCGCTTCAAAACCTTCAGGCAGCAATGTACAATTACGTGGTAAAAGCTTATTTAAAATATGTTCCGGAAGCGCAACGCGGCGGAATAACAGTTTGGGGTGTTGCAGATACTGATAGTTGGATTACTACCAGCTTAGCTAAAAATGATGCACCACTTTTATTCAATGCTACTTATGGAAAAAAACCTGCTTTCTCGGGTTTTGCCAAAGGATTGAAAGGACAATAAACTAAATATATAGTAATTAAGCCATTCCGGTGAACAGGAATGGCTTTTCTTTTTTAATTTATTTTATGCGGACCTCAAATGGAGAAGCTGGCAATCCTTCTATATTATATAAGTTGGCCCCTTCGGGATTATCTGCCCAAGCATAACGTACAAACATGGGCTTGGTGACTTCTTTGTTAAAAACAATCAGTTGATTTCCCTTAATCTCAGCATCAGCCCAGATAAATTTTTGGTCAGCGCCCGCGATGGCGAAGTATTTAAGTTTTGTAGCTCCTTTTGCCACGAGCCCTTTACCAATATTTTCAAATGTTAAAATGAGTTTGCCATTTTCCGCCTTTATCGTTTTTAACGTAGGACCGGAATGTACGGTTTTCTTATCGCCATAAATGAGATTTACAGCTTGTAATGCCAATCGTTTGCCAACATCTTTTTTATTCAAAGGGTGGATGTCGTTCCATTCTCCCAAATCAATTGCAACGGCCATCGCAGTATTATTTTCTGATGATAAACGGCGTTGTTCTTCCCTCAGTTCCGCCCAATTGCTTTCCGTCGGGTTCTCCTTTGCCTCCATAAAATTGGGCAATTGAACATACAAAAATGGAAGATTTTGGTTATGGAATGTTGCTCTCCAATCCGAAATTAAGCTTTTCATTAAAGCGAAATATGCTTTCGGATCATAAGTATTCGCTTCACCTTGATACCATACAGCGGCTTTTATCTTTAGGTTTGCCAAAGGTGCAATCATGGCATTATATAAGCCTACGGGTTTCCAGCGCACAAAAGTTTGTGAGGGTGAAGGTTTCGATGCTACTCCTAACTTATATTTCCACTTACCGGTTAAATTAACAGTATCGTTTCCTGCTAGCAATAAATAATCTTTATCCATTACAAAACCACCGTTTCCTGAATTATTTACAATACGGACGGTAATGGTGTTCTTCCCCGCTTTTAAAATTCCACTATTAAAGAGATATCTTCTTGGTGGATATTGATAACTGGTGGCTCCAACAAATTTTCCGTTAATAAATACCGAGTCGGCATCAACGATTCTTCCCAGCAACAATTTCGATGATTTGCCCACCATATTTTGGGGGATAGTGACCTCTTTTTTAAACCAAACAACACCATTAACTTTTCCCATTGGCTCATTTGCCCAATAACCAGGGATATTCATTTCTGACCAATCCTTATCATTGATGTTGTTTCGCCAGTTGTTTTTCAATCCTTCATCGCCGTTATTTAATTGGGTATACCAAGCTTTAGATGCCGCCTGATCTGAGGATTCAATTCGTTTAATGAGCTGATCGTCTTGAAATTCCAGGAGTTCTTTTTCTAGTTGGGGAAAGTTTTTAATGGCGCTTTCGCTAATCCAAGATTGTGCCGGAGAACCGCCCAATGCAGCATTAATAATTCCAACCGGGACTTTGTTTTTTTTATTGATATCTAAAGCAAAAAAATATGCTACACCCGAAAAGTCAAGTAGGGTCGTAGGATTGGCTGTGTGCCAAGACCCAGCTGAAAAATCTTTCCGTTTTGCCTTAAAGTCATATTCATCGGGTACCAAAAACTGCCTAATATTAGAGTTGTTGCTGTTGGCTATTTCATTCGGATATTGGTCTACTAATCTGCCCATCGGCAGTTCCATGTTGGATTGTCCGCTAAATAAAAAAACATCACCAAATAAAATGTCTTTCAATATAATTTTATTACTTGCCGAAAACACCATTTGATACGGTCCACCAGCCTTTTGTGGTGGAAGTTTAATGCTCCAATTGCCATTTTGATCGGCTTTGCCTAAATAAGGCTTGCCCTTAAACTGCAATGTGACCGATTCGTTTGCCGCAGCCCAACCCCAAATTTTTGTGCTATCATTGCGCTGCAGAACCATCCCGTCGCTAAGCAGTCTTGGAAGCTTAATTTGTGCGTAACAGATTGAATTACTCAAAAAGATAATTGGAATTATAAACCACTTTTTCATTATTGATAAGAGTAAAGTTTAATTTTTTGGATACTGTAATCGCCTTCAGCAATTCTTAAATGTCTGCCTTGATGGTTTTGATCTCCATTTAACCTCAAGCCTGGAATCCACTTTCCATTTTCAAAAACACCTTCGTCTATCTGGGCAATGCCGGCTCTAAAGTTATCTTTTAGGGGTTTAAATGTGGCCACTATTCCAGTTCCTGCAATGATAAATTCATCAGGAGCCAATTGGATAATCAATCCGCCTGTAATTGGCCAATTTTCATCTTTTGCTTTACCCGACCAACCCAGATTTAAATCATGAGAAAAGAGAAAGATGTAGTCGCCCAAACGAATTTCCTGCTTAGAATTGGCTTTGTCGAACAAGATACCATTGATGGTTTTTTTACCCTGATGCTGTAAAATAAGCGGACTTAATTGATCTAGTAATTTATATGCAGAACCAATGTCGGCATTCATTTTTTCATCCCCGTTCTCAATAGAAAATGGAGAAAAGCCCATGGAATTGTAATGGCCAATGGCATAAAATGCTTTTGCGCCAACGCCTTGTTCAAAACGAATTTCTGGAATAAATAGCGTGTTTTCACCACGAACATATAAATCATTCCAATATTTAAAGTCTGGATTATAAAAATCTGGAGAAAACATGTCGATGCTTGGTGCCCCTGCTTTCCAAATATCCATAATATGAGGTAGCGGACCAGCGCTTGGATATTCTCCCGGTTTGGCTTCTTTTTTATAGTTTAATGCTGCATTTAAATACATTGGTAAGTTATATTTTGCTTTTCCAGCTCTGGTTAACTTATTGATGAAATCCGCATAGTTCCAGGCCATAAAAATCTCCTCGGTAGCCAAATTCTTGCCAAATACATCTTCCCAGTTACCGGTAGTCTTCGATCCATTCTTTGTCCAAGCCGCACTAAACTCTGGTATTAAATTATTTTTATTTTTTTTTAAATAATCCGCTAATTTCACCGGAATGGGTTTTTTGAAGGCTGCATTCGCCAATATGCTATGGTCTCTGGCGTCCGGCAACATGCCAATTTCATTTTCCACCTGTATCATAATTACAGTCTGGTCGCTACTATCGATTTTCTTTATGAACGATGTGAGCGCCTCGAAAGCTTTGATGTCCGCGTTTAAACTGTTATCAGAAAATGGACTTAATATTTCTTGCCCTATTCCGTTTTTATCTGTGGCTCTGGGAAACCTTTTCTGATCTTTTTTTACCCAACCGGGGGCATAACAAGACATACTATTCTTCCAGGCCCCGAACCATAAGAATATTAATTTCAGATCATTCTTTCTGGCATTAGCAATTAAATCATTAACCAAATCAAAATTAAATTTTCCTTCTTCGGGCTCAATTAATTCCCAATATACAGGCGCCAAAATTGTATTTGCATTTAAGCTTTTAACTTTTCTCCAAATGGGCTTCATGTAATCGGTATTGGATGAACTTGAGTTGCCTAGCTCTCCGCCTAAAATTAGGTATGGTTTATCTCGAACATAGAGTTGCTTGATGTTTCCTTGTTGTTTCAAGTAGGGCTGAGCAAATAAACTTAATGTAGAAGAAGTTAATAGCGTAAACAATAACATGCGAGTCTTTCTCATAAATATTTTAATGGTTAGAATGATTTTCATCAAAATGGAAGCACTAAAATAAGAAAAAAAATAGTTTCTGCAATCGGTTGCATTTATAAGTTTGATTTTTTACCTTTCAATATTCAACCAAATAATTACTATAAAATGAGAAAGCTTATTCTAGTTTTTTTCTGCTCTATTGCAATCGCTGGTTCAGCACAAATAAAATTCACCAATCCGATCCTTGCTGGCTTCTACCCAGATCCAAGCGTAACAAAGGTTGGCGCCGATTACTATTTGGTTAACTCTACGTTTTCCTACTTCCCGGGTATTCCTGTTTTTCATAGTAAGGATTTAAAAAACTGGCAGCAGATCGGAAATGTAATCGACCGGCCAAGTCAGATGAATTTTTTGGGTGATGGTGTATCCAGAGGACTATTCGCTCCATCAATAAATTTCCATAAGGGGTTGTATTATGTGACCTGTACCCTCATCGATCGAAAGGGAAATTTTGTAGTTACCTCTAAAAATCCTGCCGGGCCTTGGAGTGATCCGGTTTGGTTACCGGAGGTTAAGGGTATCGATCCATCTTTATTCTTTGATCAGAATAGGGCATACATCGTTTACAATAGTGATGCGCCAGATAATAAACCGTTATACAGCGGACATAGGACCATTCGCGTTTATGAATTTGATCCCATTAACTTGAGGGTTATAGGAGAGGAAAGCCAATTGGTGAATGGGGGAGTGGATATTAGCAAAAAACCGGTTTGGATTGAAGGGCCTCATATTTTCAGGCGTGGTGATTGGTATTATTTATGTGCTGCCGAAGGCGGAACTTCAGTTAATCATTCGCAAGTTATTTTAAGAAGTACATCGGCTACTGGACCATACGTCGCTTACAAAAATAACCCGATTCTTACACAAAGAGACCTTGATCCGAACCGGAATAACCCCATTACCTCTGCTGGCCATGCCGAGCTTGTCGAAGGACCGGATGGAAAAACTTATGCCGTATTTTTAGCTGTTCGTCCCTACGAAGGCGATTTTTACAATACCGGTAGGGAAACTTTTATTGCGCCAGTAAAGTGGGTAAATGAATGGCCGATAATCAATCCTGAAAGTAAGGAGATTAAATACAGTTACTCAGCAGATTTTAAGGAGGTAAAGAATAAATACGCAAGGCCTCAGAGTGGTAATTTTTCATATCGGATTAAATTTAAAGATAAATTTGATCCTGCTTTGCTTTTCTTAAGAACTTTAGATAATTCTTGGTATAGGCTCAACCAATCAGGGCTGACGATGAATTTACTTTCAGAGACGGTAATGGGAAATGGTAACCCAGCATTTATTGGCAAACGCCAGCAACATTTAAAATGCGAAGCTAGTACAGAATTGATTTTTAATGCTAAAACCGATAATGAAAAAGCAGGAATAACGATATTTCAAAGCGAATACAATTTTTATTATTTGTGTAAATCTATATCGAATGGACAACCGGTTTTACAATTATACAAAGGAAATAGGGATTCAAAATCGATGGATTTACTTGCTGAAATTAAGTTTGCCGGCGTGAACGTTTATCTTAAAATAGAAGCAGATAAGGATAAATATAACTTCTATTATACCACTAAAACAAATGATTGGAAACTCCTTCAGGCCAATGTTGATGGTAAGTTTTTAAGTACAAAAGTGGCAGGCGGTTTTGTGGGTTCATTGTTTGGGCTGTATGCAACTTCGTCTGGTACTCCTTCCATTAATAGCGCCAACTTCAAATGGTTGGATTATCGTGGAAATGATCTGTAATTGGCTCACTAAGTTTTGTTTGCCTTTCATTTTGTATGGAAACTTCGTCAGCTCCTCAGTTAAAATCTGAAAACGAAATTTGAAAAACTGTCAGGTCTTTCTGTGTTCCTGGACATTGAGACTTCACCGGTCAGTAAACCAAAATCCTCACTTTTTCAAGTGAGGATTTATATTGTAAAATTCTGCTAGTCAATAAACTTCCACCTTACAAAAGCTTCCATCGCTTCGTATTCTGCCAAGCCTAGTTCATCATAAGCTTTTGCCGTTTCACGGTTTCTGTCTTCTGCACGTTGCCAAAATTCTCTTGCATCGTCGCCAGGAAAAACAGCCCTATCTTTCTGACTTTGGTGTTTAAATATTGCATTTCTTTTGCGTTCCAACTCCTGCGGAGAAATAGGCACAGCCATTTCAATCTCATGGGTTTCAAATTCATGCCAGGCACCACGATACATCCATAACCAACAATCTTGTGCCCACGCTTCTGTTTTGCGAAGACGTGTCAATGCAGCTAAAATAATATTAAAACACACGATATGTGTTCCATGAGGATCTTCAAAATCTCCGGCTGCAAAAACCTGTTGTGGTTTTACTTTCTGTAGGAGATCAATTGTCAAATCGATGTCAGCATCGGTAACCGGATTTTTTTGATTTTTACCACTTTCATAAAAAGGTAGCGCCTGAAAATGAATATGGTCATCTTCCAATCCGCAATAACGAGCACCAGCTATCGCCTCACCTTTTCTAATCAAACCTTTAACGGTTTGTATTTCTGGGGTATCAACCTGGTTAGGTTTCTTCTGGTCGATAAAGGTTCTCATCTTATTGTACAATTCAGTTAGATGTGAATTATCCATACCCATCTTTTCTGTAAAATCTACATTAAATTCTACAAAACGAAGGGCATCATCGTCCCAAACCGCAGTATTGCCAGAGGTCTGGTAAGCCACATGAACATCATGTTTTTGATCCACCAAACGAATAAAGGTTCCGCCCATTGAAATTACATCATCATCTGGGTGCGGAGAGAAAATAATCACCCGTTTTTTAGCTGGTTCTGCTCTTTCCGGACGTTGAGAATCATCCGCATTTGGCTTTCCACCTGGCCAGCCAGTAATGGTGTGCTGTAACTTGTTAAAAATATGGATGTTGATATTGTAAACCGGCCCTTTTTCAGTCGCCAATTGCGCCATACCATTATTGTTGTAATCGTCTTCAGTTAATTTTAAAACCGGTTTCTTCAATGTATTGGCCAGCCAAATCACTGCTTTACGAATCAAGTCTTCTGTCCAAACGCAATCTTTAACCAACCATGGGGTATCAAAACGGGTCAGTTCTGCTGCTGCCGGAGTATCTAAAATAAATTCAACATGCTCTGAAAGCTGGAGGTAAGTCGCCGGAACATCACCAGAAATTTCGCCTTCTACTGCTTTTTTAATAATCGATGCCTTCTTGCGGCTCCAGGCCATTAAGATAATTTCTCTGGCTTTAAAAATAGTACCAATCCCCATAGTAATGGCTTTGGTAGGTACAAAGGTTTTTCCACCGAAATCCCGAGCGGCATCACGACGGGTTAAATCATCAAGTGTGACCAAGCGTGTGCCGGAATTTGGTGCCGAACCAGGCTCATTGAAACCAATGTGACCCGTACGACCAATACCCAATATCTGGATATCCAGTCCACCAAGATCTCCGATTTTTTTTTCGTAATCTAAACAAAATGCAGGAATATCTTCCAAAGGAAGCGTTCCGTCAGGGATGTGAACATTGCTTTTATCAATGTCGATATGATCGAAAAGATTTTCGTTCATAAAAGTAACATAACTCTGTGCGGCGGTAGGCTGCATTGGATAGTATTCATCCAGGTTGAAAGTTATTACGTTTTTGAAACTTAAACCCTCTTCTTTGTGCAGCCTAACCAGTTCGGCATAAACTGCAATGGGGGTAACACCTGTTGCTAAGCCCAGTACTGCAGGTGCGTTGTTTGCTTGTTTTGATTTAATGAGGTTGGCAATTCTGTGCGCCACATTAATGGAAGCAATTTTTGGATTTTCGAACACGCTCACAGGGAGTTTCTCGAAACGTGTCTCCTCCAGTAGATTTAATCTAGCCATTTTATTTATGGTTTTTAATGTACGGAGCAGTAAATATAGAGAGTTATGCCCAATTTCTAACAAAGGTTATTTACTTTTATTAAAAGTATTTCCTTAAAATTCGATTGAGGCTATAAACAAACGTTTGATCAAAATTATCATGAACATCCAAATTCAAAATCTTTATCACAAGGCGCAAAAAGACCAGCGTTTAATTATCGGGTTAATGAGTGGGACATCAATGGATGGATTGGATATTGCATTATGTGTGGTAAAGGGAAGTGGCGCCGAGACGGATATTAAAATACTTGAATTTAAAACCGGGGAATATTCTGATGACTTCAGAGCAAAGATAAAAGCCATTTTCTCTAAAAAGCAAGTTGACTTGGCGTTAGTTTGTCTGATGAATGAACACATTGCCAATACACATGCCTGTTTGATCAATCAGGCTTTGAAAGAATGGGGCTATAAAAATGATCAAATTGATTTTATTGCCAGCCATGGGCAAACCATTTTTCATGCGCCCAAATCTCTTCATCAACTTGTAGATTATCCAAATGGAACACTTCAGATTGGAGATGGCGATCACATTGCTGTAAAAACCGGAATCATTACTTTATCTGATTTTAGGCAAAAACATTTAGCCGCTGGAGGTGAGGGTGCACCCTTAGCAGTTTATGGGGACTATCTAATTTTTTCGAAGTGGGGAGAAGATCGGGTGATGCTCAATATTGGAGGTATCGCTAACTTTACTTATTTGCCTGGAAATCTAAATGCATCAGAAATTTTTTCAACTGATGTTGGTCCGGGGAATACCCTGATGGATCAATTTATGCAACACCACTACAATCAATTTTACGATAACAATGGTGCTGTTGCGAAATCGGGTAAGTTAAATGAAGCCTTGTTGAAGGAATTATTAAAATGTGACTTTTTTGAGTTGGATTTTCCAAAAACAACAGGTCCTGAACTGTTTAATCTGGATTACTTACAGGCAGCGCAAAAACAATCTTCAACATTGGACTTAGCAACTGAAGAGGTGATGACCACATTATGCCATTTCTCGGCAGAAACCATTTCGAATGCTGTGAAACGATGCTTTGGCAACGAACCTAATGCACAAATTTTCATGAGCGGCGGAGGGATGCATAATCCACTTTTGGTAGAACTGTTAAGAGAAAAGCTTCCTCATTGTAATTTCTTCACCACTGATGACTTAAACATTAATCCCGATGCAAAGGAGGCTGTTTTATTTGCTGTATTAGCCAATGAAACGATATGTGGTAAGCCCACAAATTTCGGAGACAGAAAGGGTGTACCTTCTATTTGCATGGGTAAAATCAGTTTGCCGGAATAAACCTTTTTGTCTGCGAGAAAAATTTGCATTTTCAACAATTTCGTTACATTTGCTCAAACCCTAACTTAACTACAAAACCAATATTTTATGGAAAAAAGTTACCTCAAATGGTCAACAAGATTTTTTGCAATTTTGTTGATCCCATTTCTGCTGCTTTTGTTTACAGAAATGGCACAGGCACAGACTAAACGCTATACCATCAGCGGTAAAGTTACCGATGCCGCCAACAATGGCCCGATTCCGGGTGTTGTCGTGAAAATCTTAAATACAAATTTAGCAACGAGTACCAACGCCAACGGAGGCTATTCATTTTCTGTTGATTTAGCTCCAGGAACTGCCCAAATTCAATTTTCGTTCGTTGGCTACAAAAGTAAAATCCAGCCGGTAAGCTTAGCCACAGGCGATCAGGTCCAGGCAAATGCTACCTTAAGTGCTGATGCAGTTGGGTTAGATGAGGTAATTGTAACAGGAACATCAGCTGGTACTACCAGAAAGGAACTTGGAAGTTATGTAAGCACTGTTAAGGGCGATGATTTAAATAAAGCGCCAAGCGGAAATGTACTTTCTTCTCTTCAGGGAAAAACTGCAGGCGCCCAGATTAGCCAGAATTCTGGTGACCCGGCGGGCGGCATGTCAGTGCGCCTGAGGGGAATAAGTTCAGTAAATTCATCTTCTGAACCATTATATATTATTGATGGAGTAATTGTAAATAATTCGACCACTCGGGTTACCAATACCTCAGCCAATTACGATGGTGGTAATTTTGTAGGCAGCATTGGCCAGAATAGAATGGTTGATATTAATCCTGCTGACATTGATCGCATTGAGGTTTTAAATGGTGCTGCAGCTGCCGCTATTTATGGATCTCGTGCAAACTCTGGTGTAATTCAGATTTTTACCAAAAAAGGTGCAAGTGGTAAAACCCAGGTAAGCTTTAATACCAGTTTGACCATTAGCGAGTTGAGAAAACAAGTTGAAGTAAATCAATCGCCTACTAAATTTGGTGGTTCGGTAAACTCATTTACGCAAGACGTTATTCAAACGGCAATTGTTCCTCCTGCTACCACAGCCGCATTGCTTACCAATACTACTGCAGTTAACAGATATAATTATCAGGATTATATTTTCCAAACCGGTTACGGAACTGATAATACGGTTTCGATAAGTGGTGGTAATGACAACACAAAATTTTATACCTCTGCCAGTTATTTTACCAACCAGGGAATTATTAAAAATACCGATTTTACACGTTACAATTTAAGGGCAAATGTAGACCAGAGAATAACAGATTGGGCTTCGTTGAGCGTGGGTATGAACTATATCCGCAGTGCAGCAAACGAAAAACCAGATGGAAACTCATTTTTTTCTCCAATGAATTCGGTTACTATTATTGGTAATTTTCACGATATATTTGCCAGAGATGCCAACGGTAATTTATTAGCAGTTGGAGAAAGGGGCAGGGTTAATCCTGTATCAGTGATAGAGGATATTAAGCAACGGCAGCAAACCAATAGAGTTATCGCCAGTGCAAACCTTAAATTGAATCCAGTTAAAAATCTGACTTTAAACTTTTTAATTGGAGCTGATAATTCTGGTGCAAATGGATCAACTTATATTCCGCCTTTTGCCTATAATGTTAATCCAGATTTCTTTGGTGGTGGCGCGGGCCTGGATGGGGCTTTAAATGGCTACGCCAGTTCTGCAAGCAACGCTTCTTTTCAGTTTAATAATGAAATCAATGCAAATTATCAGGCTAGGATATCTGATCTGATAACCTCTACAACCCAATTAGGCTACTCGTTTCAGTACGAACAAACACGGTATCAATTACTTAACGGCCGCGGTTTAGCCCCTTTAATCGAAACTGTAAATGCTGCTGCTACCCAGTTGCCAAGTGTTGATGGCCGGACCCAACTTTCTGTAACTGGGGGTTACCTTCAACAAACATTTAAATACAAAGATCATTTTTTCTTAACGGGAGCAGTAAGAGTAGATCAATCTACTGTATTTGGTGCCGATAATAGAACACAAACTTATTTTAAAGGAAATGCCAGTTATGTTTTGTCATCAGCTGATTATTGGAAAGATTTGGGTGTTTCATCGTGGTGGGATACGTTTAAAATCAGAGCTGCTTATGGCGAATCTGGTAACTTGACTGGAATTGGCGCTTACGATCGAATTAATGCTTATTCTACACAATCATTTTTAGGGAGAGCCTCACTGTTCTCTAGTGCGCAATTGGCAAATGAAAATGTGAAACCAGAACGTCAACGCGAACTCGAATTAGGTACCGATATGTCATTTTTTAAAAACAGGTTAGGCATTCAGTTTAACTGGTATAATAAAAAAGTTAGCGATTTGTTAATAGCAAGTGTTACTGCTCCAACTATCGGTTTTTCCAGCTTTTTAGATAATATTGGCTCGTTAAGAAATAAAGGCATTGAGTTGGTTTTAAGCGGAACTCCTCTTAAAGCAAAGGACTTTAGCTGGAACACATCAATCGTGTTCAACAGAAATAGAAATAAAGCCTTGGATGTTGGTGGTTTAAGATTGTTTAGCACCAACCCTGGTGCTCCGGTGGCCATCATTAATGGAGAGGCAATTGGTGTTTTTTACGGAACATTTTTTGCCCGCAAACCGGATGGTAGTTTGTTAACAAATGCTGCTGGTATTCCATTACTTGAGCGAGGCATCCAAACATCGGCAACCACATTTACACCCCAACGTGATGCAAATGGTTTACCAACCGGAACGACGTTAAGAAAGGTTTTAGGAGATCCAAATCCAGATTATACCGCTTCTTTAGTGAATGATTTCAGTTACAAAAGATTTAATCTTCATGTTCAATTAGATGCTGTTCAAGGAGGAGATGTTTGGAATGCAGATTGGAGAACCCGCCAAGGCGTTGGTAATGGAAAGGTAGCCGAAGCAGAACAATTAGGTCAGCTGCCTAGAGGCTATGTTGCAGGAGTTTATGCAACAGAAGAATGGAGAATTGATGACGGATCTTTTGTTAAGCTCAGAGAAATTTCACTGAGCTATAATATTGGGAAAGTGAAGTATTTAAGAGATTTAACTGTTACGTTAAGCGGAAGAAATTTGATTTCTTGGGACAATTATAAAGGATATGATCCAGAATTAAACTCAGGCGGCCAATCAACGATATTAAGAAATATCGATTTTGGAGCTGTTCCAATTCCAAGAACCTTTAGTTTAGGTTTACAAGTTAAATTTTAATCGTTAAAGGAAGTTTTATGAAAAATTCAAGAAATAACACCTCAAAATATATTACCTGTTTCGCTTTCTCGTGCATGTTGTTTTCGGCATCATGTACAAAAGAATATTTAGACCCATCAAGAGCCAAAACCGATGTTGCATTAACAACTCAACAAGGATTGACAGCCGTTTCTATAGGGTTACAGCGTGTTTACACTTTGGGCAGAAGCGGTGTAATGTTCAATTCGATAGCAGCAAACGGCTTTGTAACCAATGAATTTTCACTGCTAAATTCGGGTAATATTCCAGAGTTACAATTAAGTACTGGCGGTAATGCGGTTGATGGTACCAACACCATTTTATTTAATCTTTGGACAAGCGCCAACAAGATTATCTACGATGCAGATTTGGTTATTGCTAACGCGGGTAATCTTGGTGATAAAGGTTACGCATCAGGATTAATTGCTTATTCAAGTGTTTTTAAGGCACTTGCTATAGGTAATATGGCGCAGTATTGGGAAAAAATTCCGGATGGAACAGGTAAAAACGTTCAGTTTGTCACTAGGGCTGCAGGATTTACAAAAGCAATTGGCGTTTTAGATAACGCGCTAAGCGTTATTGCAACAACCCCAATTTCTACGGGTTTTAATAGCAATGTACCTCCTGCTATAAATATTGTAAATACTTTGCATGCACTGAAAGCAAGATATGCGCTATTTTCGGGCAATTATCCATTGGCGTTAACAGAAGCTAATGCGGTTGATTTAACAAAATCATCTGCTTTTGCTTTCGATCCAGCTTCGCCAAATATTTTATTTTCTATTATTTCTTCCAACAATGTTTTTCAGCCGCTGAATGTCAACTTAGGCTTAACTGGTGCTAATGTGCCAGATGCGGGAGACAAGAGAATTCCCTTCTATACATTCTTTACAGGCACACCAACGGCAACAATTCGAATGGGCGGCTTTGCTACTACCACTTCAACGGCCTTTCCTATTTATTTGCCGGGAGAAATCACTTTGATCAAAGCCGAAGCTTTTGCAAGACAACCGGATTTAGCTAACGCATTAATTGAGTTGAATAAAGTGGTTACCAAAACATCAGATTTATTTGGTGTTACGGCAGCTCTGCCGGCATTAAGTGGCACTTATACTCAGCAGCAGTTACTTGATTTAATTTACAAACATCGGTCAATTGAGTTGTTTGCTTCTGGCTTAAAGCTAGAAGACATGAGAAGATTTAACCAGCCTCTGGCAGATCGGAAAAGGAATTTTTTCCCTTATCCTTTCCAGGAGCGAGATAATAATCCCAATACTCCAGCAGACCCCACCTTCTAAACAAAGGAGGCTTTCTCAAAAGTCTCTTTTTCACAAGAGACACAAGAGACACAAGATATAATTTTTATCAAATCTTTAATAATACCAAAAGGGCAATTTTCGATTTCAAAATTGCCCTTTTTATCTTCGTTTTCTGGCTATTATTGGTATTTAGCCAAATCAAATTCCGAAACGACTATCTCGTTTTTACCTTTGATACAGCCTCTTTTTTGTTATAATATGTTTAAATCTTTTGTTCGATAGTCTGCCAAGGCTTCGTTTTGGTGATCTAATTCTGTTATTAAATAGCTGATGCTTTCAATCGGGCAAACCCGTAACCTTAAAGAGATATCCAGCTTTTCAGATATACACAGCACCGCAGTTTTTTTGGAACAGGCAATCATTGCCTTTTTTAATTGATTAATTTCCCAGTAAGTATCTGTTAAGCCATCTTCCGGGTGGATAGCACTGGTGCCCATCACACATAAATCAGCTTTGATTTCAGAAAGCTGTGTAATTACTTGTCCACCATAGGTAATCTGCGAATTTTTAGAAAACAAGCCGCCGATGAGTATCACTTCCAGGTTATCGTATTTTGCCAATTCGACAGCCACCAAAGGGCTAATGGTAAAAAAAGTTCCTGCGATATTTTGTGGGAGTTGTTTTACCAGTTCTAAAATTGTGGTCCCACCACCAGTTAAAACCACCATCCCATCTTTAAAAAGTGAGGTCGCTTTTTTCGCAATTACTATTTTTATGTCCCTGGCATAAACCGTACTATCATCGAAAGAACTGTGGTATGATTTAGACAATGCACCTCCATGAACTTTAAAAAGCAAGTCTTCATCTGCCAATTCTTGTAAATCTCTTCTTATGGTATCTTCCGATACATTAAGTAATTGAACCAAATCAGAAGTGAGTACACGATTGTGTAAATTGATTTGGCGCATAATAAAATCATGGCGTTCTTTTTTGAGCATATTGATGTTTGGTTTTGCACTAAAGTAAAAATACTTTTCAATAATTTGCGTGTTTATGCGTTTTTAAGCAATTATATATCGTAATAGTTGCATGAAAATCTTTGTTATTTTGTTTTTTTATTAAAAAACAATCAGCATATTTACATAACTATTATTAAACATGCGTTAATCTGCATGTTTGGATAAGCCGGAAAACAAACAACTACAACCTTTTAAAACTTCTTACTAACTAATTATGATGAAAAAACTACTTTTTAGTTTTATCGGTATGGTTATGCTGCTTGCGCAAGTATTTGCGCAACAAGCCACCATTACTGGTAAGGTCACATCAAGTGACGGACCCATTCCTGGTGCATCAATTCGTGTAAAAGGAACCTCAATTGTATCGCAAAGCAATAGTGATGGAAACTTTACTATAAAAGCACTGAAAACAGATGTACTTACTTTTTCTTACATTGGTTATAAAACCGTTGAAAGAACTGTAGGTAATAATACAACAATCAATGTTTCCATGCAAGCTGATGCCAGTAACCTAAATGAGGTGGTAGTTACAGCCTATGGGATTGATCGTGATGTAAAATCTTTAGGTTATTCAACCCCAAAAGTATCAGGTGATGAGGCTGCTGCCACTCAAAGAAATGACTTTTTTGGTTCACTACAAGGTCGTGTTCCAGGGTTATCCATTAACAGTACAAATGGAAATCCAGGTTCTTCCGCTCAAATTGTTCTAAGGGGTTTTGTATCTATAAGTGGAGACAATAATGCCTTGATCGTTGTGGATGGTGTTCCTATAAATAACAGCACACTTAATCAAACAAGGGAGCTTGTTTCTGGTGCGGCGAACAGAGATCAGGATTATTCCAACCGAGGAATGGACATCAACCCGAATGACATTGAAAGCTATGTGATTATGAAAGGCCCTGAAGCTACAGCATTGTATGGTAGTGCTGGTGCCAGTGGTGCAATTTTAATCACAACAAAAAAAGGAAAGGCCGGTAGAGGAAGCATTAACTACAATAATTCGTTTAGGGTAGAGGAATTAAATAAGTTCCCCGAAATTCAAACCAAGTACAATACAGGCCTCTCAAACGGCGTTTACAACATTGGTACGTCTAACTTTTTTGGTCCTGCATTTTTGCCAACTACTCCTCTTTATGATAATATGCACAACTTCTTTGAGACTGGATTTACTCAAAAGCACAATTTATCATTTGAAGGTGGTACAGATAAATTCTCTTATCGCTGGTCTAACGAGTATACCGATTCAAAGGGAACGATTCCGACAACCAGTTATACAAGGATTTCTTCGCGGGTTACCGCAGTGGGGACTATTTCACCCATATTAAAGCTAACTACAACTTTTAATTATATCAATTCGAAGAATGATAAGGCCAACAAGGGGGCGAATGGTTCTTTGCTTCAATTAATGCGTTTTAGTTCGGCCTACAATGTCCGTGATTATCAGGATGCAAATGGAAACCGAATTTTACACCATGCCAGTATCTATGCAGAGTTTGATAACCCTCTTTGGGATGTGGTTAAAAATGTGAATAATGATAAGGACAATCGTTTTATTGCCAACACCAATATTGAGCTGACCCCTACAAAATGGCTTAGGATTAATGGGATTATTGGAGCCGATATCGCCAATACAAAAGGGCTTTCGGTATACCATGCACAATCTTATAGAGGTTCTGGATCTGCTGCAACCCCGACAGGTGGAACAGTTATGACATATGATAAACTTGCAAAGGTTTTTAGTGGATCATTAACGGCGTCAGCCAAACATAAGTTCGGAGATTTTAACAATACTTATGTTATTGGTACATCATTTTACGATTTTAATGCCGTTACAGATTCGCAGCGTGGAACAAACATGTATGACCCCAACTTTTACAGTATAAACAATACTTTACCCACCACCCAGCGAACCCTTACTTACGTCAATCGGTATCGTACGGTAGGCGCCTTTGCCCAAGCTATTTTAGGGTATAAAACCCTGTTATATTTAACCTTATCAGGAAGAGTTGACGGGGCTTCTAGATTAATGCCGAACAATCCATATTTCGCATATCCATCGGCTAGTTTGGCTTTTAATTTTACAGATATCGAAAAAGTGAAAGAAAATCTACCATGGATGGATAGCGGGAAGCTGAGAGCATCCTTCGCATTAACTGGTAAAGAGCCTTGGAGAGAATATTCGACAGGTACAAATTATGAAGCCAAAAGAACTACAGGAGGTGGCTATGCTTACTCATACTACGGAGGTAATCCAAACTTAAAGCCGGAAGTATCTCAAAATTTCGAGATTGGTACTGAAATGCAATTTTTAAAAAACAGGATCGGTTTAGACTTTAACTTTTATAATCTCTTGAGTAAAGACCAGATCATTAACCCCCGTTTAAGTTATGGAACCGGGTTTGTACTTGAAATGATGAATGGAGGTACGGTTCGAAATCGTGGTATTGAGGTGCAATTAACTGGTACGCCAATTAAAGGCAAAGATTTCAGCTGGAATACAACTTTCAACTTTACGCGGAACCGTGGTGTAGTATTGTCATTAGCAAATGAACTTCCTGAGCTTTATGAATCAGATACCTGGGTTATCGGTGAAATCAGAAGTGCAGTGCACCCGGGATATAGTACCGGAGCGATTAGCGGAACTAGGTTCGATAGAAATAATAATGGAGACATTTTAATTAATGTTTCATCTGGGCTACCGACAAGTTCTGATACACAATATTATCCTATTGGCGATAGAAATCCTAAATTCACATTAGGTTTTGTTAACAGGTTTAGTTACAAAAGCTTTAATCTTTCCTTTTTGTGGGATTTAAGATATGGTGGTGATGTTGTCAATGGTACAGAATATGCCTCTTATATAAAAGGAATAAGTGTTAAAACCCTTGATCGGGAATTACCGAGAGTAATTACCGGAGTTTTAGCGGATGGCTTGCAAAATACAGCAAACCCAACGCCAAACACAATTGCGGTAACACCTTATTATAATTCGAACTATTATTCGTTAAATGTTTCGCCAGAAATGTTTGTAGAAAGAAACATTAAAACACTTAGACTGAGAGACGTTACCTTAGGTTATGATTTTCCTCCATCATTGGTTAAGCGCATTAAATTTATTCAGAGTTTTGGCGCATTCTTAACTGTTACTGATTCGGTTTTGCTTACAAATTACTCTGGTGGAGATCCTGAGAGTAATGCAAATTCACCAGGCGTTGGTGGTATCGGCGGTTTCGGAATTGATTATGGTAATGTTGGAAAGCCAATCGGTTTCAACATTGGATTTAGGGTTAAATTATAGTGAACGACATGAAGAAATTATTTAAATTATATATTGCTGCGGCAGTATTATTGCTGATGGGGAGTTGTAAAAAATATTTGGATATTAATACTAATCCGGCTGTTCCTCAAACAAGTAAAGCGGAGCTATTGCTTCCACCTATTCTTTTCCAAATGACAAACGGAACATCACAAGATTATCGTTTTATCTGGAAAATTACACAAAACCTAATTGGCTCATCGACAGATGATGGCGCCTTGGCTTTTGAAAAACACACCTTTGTCCGATCAAGTGATAATGGAGGGGTTATCTGGAGAATGACTTATGTTGATCTTGGAATAAATCTGGAAAACCTCATTAACGATGCGGTAACCAATCAAAAATATGAATATGCGGCAATTGGTTATGCCATTAAAGCTTGGGCATATCAACAAACAACAGATTTATATGGCCCAATTATCCTTGATGAGGCTTTTACCCCAGGATTGTTAAAGTTTCCTTATAAGGATCAACCAGATGTTTATGCAAAAGTGAGGTATTACTGCGAACAATCAATCAAATATTCCAATATGAAAAGCCCGCTAAATTATGCCACTCAATTGGCAAGTATTACGGGCGATGGTATTTACAAGGGCGATATGGCTAAATGGCGGAAGTTTGTATATGCAATTTATGCTTTACAATACAGTCACCTAGTAAACAAGCCTGAATTTAAAACCCAATATGCTGACAGCGTAGTGAAGTATACCAACCTTTCTTTTGCGAATGAGTCTGAATCGGCTACAGTTTATTTTTCTGCCGCCAGTACGGATGATACCAATCCATTCGGACCAACTTTAGGTTATATAAATACAGCAGGTACTACATCAACTTATTATGGTCGAATATCAACAACTATCTTAAATTATTTAGCGGGAGGAGTAAGAGGTACGCCGACTACAAATCCAACCAGCTCTGTTGATCCAAGATTGAGCAGGATGTTACCTGCAAGTACAGCCACAGCCACACTAGGACGTTATATTGCTGGTGTTCCAACGCAAGGGAGTAGTACATCCGGCTTGCCAATAGTATTCGGATCTATTCCTGCTGGAGCAATAACATACAATGGCAAGTATATTTATGCTGATGCAGCAAGATATCCATTGATGACTTATTCACAATTACAGTTTACCAAAGCTGAAGCACTATTGTGGCAGGGAAAAGCAGCTGAAGCCTATACTGCATATAGAGCTGGTATTTCAGGTCACATGGATTTTTGTAACACTTATGGGAGGGCTTCAAAAGCGCCGGATCCTGTAATAACAACAGCAGAAATTGATGCTTATTTAGCATCATCAGAGGTTGCTCAAAGCGCTGCAACACTCACCATTGCTGACATAATGGGTCAGAAGTATATCGCCCAATGGGGATGGGCAGGTTTAGAACAATGGTCCGATATCAGAAAATATCACTACGATCCATTAGTCTTTAAGCAATTTTATCAGATTCCAACAGCCGATCTTGCGCTAGGAGGAAAATATGCTTACCGTTTCAGGCCACGCTACAATTCGGAATATGTATGGAATCCTGAAGAGTTGGCTAAGTGGGGTGGTTTAGACATAGATTATATGACTAAGGAAACTTGGTTCAGTCAGCCGTAAATTTTACATTTAAGATTATTAACATGAAGATATTTTCTAATTTATTCGCAGCACTAACCATCCTTATAGCAATATCTGGATGTACCAAAAATGTTTTGGATTATGGCGAAGTTGAAAAACTGAACAGTGATCAAGCTTTATTAAAAGTAAACTATGCCTCTTATTATTATAACAATAGGGCGATAGCGATAAAAATAAATGATAAACGTGTGAGTAGTGTCATCACTGCTCGTACTCCGTTTCCTGGTGGAGGTTATAATACTGGTGGTAGTTCAACTGCCGATTTTTTAGCTGTAACTCCAGGAAACTTAAAGATTTCTATTATTTTACCTAAAAAGAAAGATGATGGAACAGATTCTCTTGTACTTTATTCTACTTCTTTTCAAATTCAGCCGGGTAAAAACTATGTGGCTCATATTACAGATACCGCTGCGACAACCAAAAGCGTTTTAACGGAAGAAAATTTTGTAAGGCCTGACACTGCCTATTGCAAATACAGATTTATCAATTTAATGCCTAATGTGCCTTCCGTTGATTTATATTATGGCACTAGTGCCACAGATAATACAAAGGATTCTCTTTTAGCTGGAAATGTAAGTTATTTAAATATAACCAATGAAATCAGGCTAAGGTCTGCCCAATCTAAGACATGGAAAGTTAGGCCCGCTGGAGCAGCGATTACTACTGCTACCGTGTTAGCGAACTACACAAGTGCGAGCACCTTTCTAAATCAGCGGGTTTACACGATTTTTGCAAGCGGTTATAGCGGAATAGCAGCTGCGCCACGAAGGCCATACGTGTCATTCTTTTTGATTAGATAATCTAATTGCGCTAGTAGTATTATAAAGGCCAACCTCTCCGGGTTGGCCTTTATGGTTTAACTCAAATTGATATTCTCAGCTTGTTTAAAACTGGGTGCGTTTGCGCTTTTTTGCGTTTTTGTGCAGGGTACAGAAATATTGATAGCTTAAATTTGTGTATTTCAAAAAATATTTCATGATATTTACTTAAATATTGCCGTTTTGTGCAGTATTAAAAAAGCTAATCATTCAAACAATATTCTAAACTTACGTTTATGAGAAAAAGGTTACTATTAATTTTTATTGGTACGTTTTTGTTGCTGGCTCATGCCATAGCGCAGCAGATAACTGTTACCGGTAAGGTCACATCAGAAGATGGACCGATACCTGGAGTTTCTATTCGGGTTAAAGGAGGCTCTTCAGTTGCACAAACGAATGCCGATGGAAGCTATTCTATCAAAGCAGCGAGTGGTGATATTCTAGTTTTTTCTTACATTGGATATGTCACTGCCGAAAAACCAGTTGGCACAAGCACCATCGTAAATGTAAGCTTAAAAACAGATGCACAGGGCTTGGACGATGTGGTGGTAGTTGGCTACGGAACCCAACGCAAAGGTAACTTAACCGGCGCCGTATCTACCATTGATGTTAAAAAGACCTTGGAAGGGAGACCAATAGCTGATGTTGGAAGAGCATTACAAGGGGCGGCCTCTGGCCTAAGCGTGGTGGTTCCAAGCGGCGAAATTGGATCTGATCCGGTAATTAAAATTCGTGGACAACTGGCATCTTTCGCAGGTGGTAGTTCGCCATTGATTTTGGTGGACAATGTGGAGATTCCGAGTATTCAATTGGTTAATCCCAACGATATTGCATCGATTACCATTTTGAAGGATGCTGCGGCTGCATCGATTTATGGTGCTAAGGCTGCGTTTGGTGTGGTATTGATTACTACAAAACAAGGTTCAGGAAGCGATAAACCCTCTATCAATTATTCAAATAACTTCTCTTTCCAAAATGTATGGAAGGATCTAAAAATGGCTGATGTTAATGGTTTGAAATATACAGTCGATGCTTCTGAACGTGTTGGCGTTACTACGCCAACCGGGGCATTCTATTATGTGGATAGAGCAAGTTATGAAAAAGCTGTAGCCTGGAAAGAAAAATATGGCAGCACTATAGGGCCTGATGATCCTACTGTCTTTGGCAGAGATTGGTATGTTCAGGGTGCAAATCAAAAAATGGGTGTAAGAACTTATGATCCATACGATTACATGATTAAGGAATGGGCGCCTACTCAGCAACACAACCTATCTGTTGGTGGAACCACCGGAAAAACCTCGTATAATTTAGGTTTAGCCTTATTGGATCAAAGCGGGATGTTGAAACCTGCGAAGGAAGACCGCTTTACCAGATATAATGCTTCGTTGAAAATTTCGAGTGAAATTAATAAGTATTTAACCATTCGTGGAGGTGCATTATATTCACGGAGAAATAAACAATATGCCTACGCGACTAACTCTACAACCGCCGATCCATGGTTATATCTTTACCGTTGGAGCTCATTGTATCCCTTAGGAAAAGATGAAAATGGCGATATGATTCGTAGTCCGGAAAGTGAAGTTGCGGCTGCAAACACGGCAAACATTTTACTCAATTACGCTAACGTAAATTTGGGAACAACGGTAAACATCATGAAAAACTGGAAGGTTGATTTTGATTACACCTTCACCAATCAAAACGAAGATTGGAAGCGACCAGGAACCAGATTTACGGCCAGAAATTCATGGGTGGCACCGAAAGCTCGTTTAGATGCAAATGGTGCACCCGTTTATGTGAATGATATGGGGCAGGTGGTATCTAGCACTACAGCTGGCGCTATTGCAGCTTATGATTTATCGCTTGATATGTACACCACACCAGGTTCAAGTCCGGATCATTTTGCCAGAACAGCAACAAACTTTTTCATGCATACCATTAATGCATTTACTACTTATAATTGGAACATCAAAGAAGATCACGACTTTAAATTTATTTTAGGTTTGAACCGTGTGGCCTCAACTACCGAATCGCAATTCGGAATGATCACCAATCTTGCTGATATCATCAATCCGCAGTTCAAATTTGGTACAGGTGTACAAACAGTTATTCCATCATCAAACATCATGGGTACTATTCCAGGAGGAGTAAGCATTCCAGGTTCGGACAAAAGATGGGAGGCACAGCTAGGTTATTTCGGTCGCGTAAATTACGCCTTCAAAAATAAATACCTAATTGAAGGTAACCTCCGTTATGATGGTTCCTCGAAATTCCCAACAGATTTACAGTGGAGATGGTTTCCATCATTCTCTGCAGGTTGGGTAGCGAGTGAAGAGAGTTTCATGTCGTGGACTAAGCCTGTTTTGGACCAATTGAAATTCAGAGGTTCATGGGGGTCTATTGGCGATCAAACTGTTCCTAATGGCTTGTATATTGCAACAATGCCTAGCGGACAATCAACTTGGATTGGGGCAAATGGTGCAAAAGTAAATTTTGTGGGTACCCCTGCTGCGGTAGCTGCAGATATTCAATGGCAAGATATTGTGACTACAAACATCGGTGTCGACGCTACTTTATTGAAAAATAAAATGAATGTTTCATTTGATGTTTTTCAAAGAAATACGAATAATATGATTGTGCCTGCAGAGGGGATTCCGTTAACGTTTGGGGCAGGCGCACCACAAGGAAACTACGGCTCATTACAAACCAGAGGTTGGGAGTTAACGGTTGACTTTAACCATAGATTCAAGAATGGTTTGGGCATTAACTTCAGAGGAAATATTTCTGATGCCAAAACAAGATTAACAGCTTATGGCTCGGGTACACAGGTTACAGGTAACTATAACGGTAAGGATATTGGTGAAATTTGGGGTTATCGCACAGATAGATTATATCAGTTAAGTGATTTTGAACTGGATGGTGCTGGAAAACCAATCCTAATTACTTTAACCGCTGCCGAAAGCAAACTGAATGCTGGGAAACAAACTTATAAATTGAAAGCTGGACCTAATGGTGAAAAGCCCGTTTATCAACCTTTCTTGCAAAATTCTGCCAACTTCCGTTTTGGTCCCGGTGATGTAAAGTTTCAGGATGTTAACGGCGATGGTGAAATCAGCAATGGCGACGGAACTTTAGCTAATCATGGCGATTTGGAAGTAATCGGAAACTCAAATCCAAGTTACGAATACGGGTTTAGATTAGGTGCCGATTTTAAAGGTGTTGACATCAGTGCTTTCTTCCAGGGTGTGGGCAGCCGTAAAATTTGGGGAGCAGGCTTTTTGGCTATTCCAGGTTTCAACTCTGCTGATGGTGCAATGCCAGAAGCAATTGCAGGTAATTATTGGACACCACAAACACCTGATGCTTTCTATCCAGCTGCCTATAACAATGCGGCAAGCAGTACAACAAACAACATGCAGGTTCAAGATCGATACTTGTTAAATATGGCTTACATCAGGCTTAAAAATTTAACGGTAGGTTATACGTTCCCACAGTTGTTAACTAAAAGGGTGGGTATAAGTTCACTTAGAGTGTACACAGCATTAGAAAATTTCTTTACCTGGGATCATTTAGGCGATTTACCAATCGATCCGGAAAGTATAAGTGGGTATTCCGTTTGGGATCAGTCTAACTATAATGGCGGTCGTACAGGAACAGGAATTCCAGCTTTCAAGAGTGTTTCTTTTGGTTTACAGTTAACATTTTAAAATGATGAAGATGAAATATTTCAAATATATATATGGCCTGCCTCTTTTGGCAAGTCTATTAATTACCTCTTGTAAAAAAGATCTTTTGGATCGTCCACCATTAACAGATTATGTCGATGGCCAATTCTGGCGGGGTGAGGATGATATTCGGATGTATGCAAATGCTTACTATCCTAATTATTTTAATGGCTATAATTCTGGGTTTGGGGTAGATTATACTCCTGTTAGAGGGTATACTTTTTCTGATGATGTAACAGGGAAAAACGTTCAAACCAATTTTGAAAGCAGTGTACCAACCAGCAGAGGATCAACTCTTGAATCGGCAGATTGGTTAGGTACTTATGCTGGTCCCACCTGGGATTTTGCCTGGGTCCGCAAGTCAAATGTAATGATCAATAGATTGGACAACGTGGCTAAACCTAAAATTTCTACCGAGGCTTACAACCATTGGTCGGCTGTGGCAAGATTTTTTAGAGGTTTTGAATACAGTCGATTGGTAAGCGTGTTTGGCGATGTTCCATATTTTGATAAAGAAGTTTCGGATACGGATTTAGCGACTTTATATAAAGATAGAGATGCCAGAGGAGTTGTGATGGATAAAGTATACGATGACTTTAAATTTGTGATGGCCAACATGCGTGAAAATGATGGTGCACAATACTTAAACAAGTATATCGCTGCGGCATTTATCTCTAGATTTATGCTCTTTGAAGGAACTTATGAACACTATCACGGTTTAGATGCTGCAAGAGCTAAAAAATATCTTGAATTTGCAGTAGAAGCTGGAGATTATGTAATCAATAGCAATAAATACAATTTTACCCGCGATTTCAAATCTATTTTCTCAAGTGATAATCTGGCCGGTCATCCAGAGGTGCTATTATACAGGACTTATGATGCCGCTTTGGCGGTAACCCATAGTATTGGTTCATATCAAAATGGAACAGAAGTCGTTGGCGTAGATGCGAACCTGGTTTTAGTTAAATCTTTTTTGTTAAATGATGGTAAGGTTTGGCAAAATTCTGCTGTTACTGGAGCAGATTCATTTACCATTGCCGATTTGGTAAAAACCAGAGATCCACGATTTGAAGCGTCATTTTATGATAAAGCACTCATTCCCTCGGCCACTTTGTTGTATGGCTTTAAGTTCGCTTCAAGAGATGCACTTACTTATATTGGTAAAACGTATCCGGCAGCTTGGGGAAGTAATACCAATACCAGCGATGCGCCAGTAATCCGTTTGGCAGAAGTGGTGTTAAATTGGGTTGAGGCAAAGGCTGTTTTGGCACAGTATTATGGGGCGGCGGCAGTTACTCAGGCAGATTTAAATAAATCGGTAAATGCGATTAGAAACCGTCCGTTAGATGCTGCTGCAATTGCAAAAGGCATTTTGAAAACGGCTCCGCTTACCATTGGCGCTCTACCCGTAGATCCTGCCCGCGATACTGATGTTCCGGATTTGATATGGGAAATTCGTAGAGAAAGACGCATGGAATTTGTTTTCGAGCATACCAGGCTATTAGATTTAAAACGCTGGAAGAAATTGAATAACATGAACTTTAGTACGAATCCAGATTATTTCTTAGGACCATGGGTAAATGTACAAACAGAGGCACCAGCCTATTTAACTTCAGCCAATGCAACAGCAGGGAATGTTAAAGTAAAAAAAGCCGACGGTTCAATTGTAACTTACAATGGAACCAACGCTGCGGCAATGGTGGGTTATTGGATGGTAACCAATGCAACAAACCGAAATGCATTTACCGACAGAGCTTATTTGGCGCCAGTTGGTCAGGCACAAATTATTCAATATCAAGAAAAGGGTTATAAACTTACCCAAACCACAGGTTGGTAACTAGGTAATAATAATCAGCAATAAAAAAGGGAGCCTTTGCAATTGGCTCCCTTTTTTGTTGATTAAAAATTTAAGTATTACTTCTTGGCATTTATCCAAACCACTTTTCCATCCATAGTACTCACCACAAGATTTTTTCCGTCAACTACATTTACGGTATTAATCATCGAGTTATCAATTTTATGTGCCCATGTTGTCGATTGCTTTTTTGGATCAATAGCATAAACGACACCGTTTTTGGTTCCAAAAAATACATTGCCGTCTTTCTCAATTAACATAGAAGGTACATGCTCATAACCGAAGCCTGCATTATATCGCCAAAGCACACCAGGATCTTGAGGCTGAGCCTTATACGCCACAATTTCATCCTGCATCGTTTTGCCGTAAATAATCGTGCTATCAGTTGATAGACCAATTGATTCACGAACGGTGGCTTCTTTATTCCTCCAAAGCGTAGTGCCATTATTCACATCAATTGCTGTCAAATATCTATCTGGAGCAGAAATATACACAATACCCCTTGCCGCTACGGGGGTAACCATTGCCGGAGAAAACATTCTGTTGCCCTGGCCATTGTTCCATTTCCAAAGTAAACTGCCCGAATTGATGTCAAGCGCATATAAATGCCTTCCCCATGAACCGAAAATTATTTTACCTTGATAGATAAGTGGCTTACCCACTATTGTGCCTTCAACTTCTTTAAATGCCCAAATTTCTTTGCCGGTTTTAGCTTCTAAGGCCCTGAAAGTATTATCACTACCTCCAAGATAAATATTTTTGCCACTAACAACAGGCGATCCTAAAATTGAGTTTGGAGTTTCTTTTTTCCAAACCTCTTTGCCTGTTTTTTCATTTAGGGCATAAATGCTTCCATCGCCGGATCCGAAAATCACTAAGTTTTCAAAAACTACAGGCGAAGAATAAATGGCGCCCTTGCTATGAAAAGTCCATTCTTTTTTTCCGGTCTTTTTAGTTAGTGCCTCTACCAAGCCCAAGCTATTCCCAAAAATAACCCGGCTGGGGGAGCATACAGGGGTATTTACCACATTGGCATTCGAATGATAAGACCACAATTCTTTCGTATCCGAATATTTATTGTTGATGGCAAAATCTGGCCTTTCGTATTTATTTTGGTCATCCTGAAACGTTTTCAATGCTATTTTTCTCCAGGCCGGAGTAATGAGCTGAGTCGGTTTTTTAGTTTGAAAGAAAACACTATCCTTGGTCATTCTCACAATGTTATAACCACCAATGCTATCTTTCGCCCTTAAGTTCGAGCGACCCATGGTCGCTTCTATACCTTCAAAATTATAGGGTTTATTGTTATGACCATGGCCGCAAATGGCATACTGAATGTTGTATTTTTTCAAACGATCAGTTGCTTCGTACCAATTATCCAAGCTGTTATCTAGCGGATAATGATTGGCAAAAACAATGGGCATGTTTTTAGGAGTTGCTTTTAATACACTATCCAGCCAAACAGTCGCATCTCTTGGAATGTGCCCATCGCTCATTCTTAAATAAGGGCCAGACGCACAAGCGATAAAACGATATCCATTATGATCGAAAGTGAATTTATCATTCCCAAATTCTTTTATAAATCTTACTCCACCAGATTCTGACCAACCTGTATCATGGTTGCCAGGAATAATATGGTATGGCTTTTTTAGGCCTGATAGGATTTGTTTTGCTAAACTTAATTCATTATTGGTGCCCATTTCGGTAATGTCGCCAGTAACCACAATAAAGTCTATGTCAGATAATTCATTGATATCGGCCACCGTTCGACGAAGATCTTCTTCTCCTGTTGATGATCCGACATGTGTGTCAGTCACAAATGCGTATTTGAAGTCTTGGGCCTGAAGTCCAAAAGACATCAGCAGCGCAAATAATAAAAAGATGGGGGTCTTCATTGTTGTTAGTTTAAATTGCAGACATAAAAATCGTGTTTTTTTAAGCTAACTAAGTGCTGTAATGCCAATTTTACAGAGGTTTGGATAGGGGAAAGCTTACCGGAGGCTTAATCTTTGAAATAGTTAAAGTGCCGGAAAAATTATTCCGGCGCTTATGTCACTTACAATATCTTAAAGCCCAAACTTAACTGAAATAAGTTAGGTTTTTGAGTATACTTTTCACTTTTACTAATGTTTGATAGGCCCGCTTCATAACGTAGATCCACAGAAATTGACCCTACATCTACCCCTGCACCAGCTTGGATTCCAATAGCTTGATTTTTGTAATTGTCAAAATCTGTAGCTTGATCGTATGCACTGCTAAAGCTAGAATTTTCATCCAGAACAAATGATACCACTGGTCCGGCCATCAATCTGAAATTTAGGTTCTTTGCACCGAATTTTGTTCCCAGTAAAACAGGAATATCCAAGGTGGTGAATTTTACTTTACCTTCTGCAGCAACCTCGGTATTGTTATTATTGGTAAAGCTGATAAACTTATTGCCTTTGCTGCCAATGTAGGCTTCTGGTTGTACATAAAAACTTGCACCACCAATACGTGCCCATGCACCAATTTGATAACCTAATCGGTTTTCTTCGCTAGCGAAATCGGCATTGAGTTTAGCCAGGTTTACACCCGCTTTGATACCTAAATTAAAGGTTTGTGCCTGAGATGTTACCCAGCCAGCGGTTAGGAAAACAATAGAAAGGATGATTCTTTTCATTTTTTTGAGTGTTTAAATGTTTGCGTGTTTAATCAATTGGATTTTATAATCCGCAGTTCAGCACAATTATCGTGCAAAACACTCCTATTAACTTTGTTTTTTGTAATGCCATCACAAAAAAATGGCGATGTGAGCAAATATTTTTTACTTTTGCATCAAATAAAATCTGCTATGGCTAATTTTCAACTTACTTCTGAAACTGCTTTTAAAGTAAAAACTAAATTTTTAAGGAAATACCGCGATCTAGCGAACGAGCCTTTAGAGTTTACGCCTGGTAAAGAAGATCAATTGATTGAAGATTTAATGCGCTTGGTAAAACGTGACCGGACATATATCGAATTTACCATTCAGAAAGCATTAGCGGATACTAAAGGCAACAGACTTTAAGTTAATATCCGTTTTTCGCTTTTCTGCCTAAAGCACTTCCAGATATCTATTTTTAATGTTTAGGCGTTTTCGTACATTTACCTTTATAAAATACAATCATCCATCAGCTTGCTGTTTTGGATTCCAGAATTTAAGGTATGAAGAAACTAAAATATTATGTTTTAGCAGCAGGCTTGACTTTGGCTGTTTTCTCTTTTTCGTTTAGGGAAGATTTATTTCTGGTATCTAAAAACCTAGACATTTTCGCGTCACTTTACAAAGAAATCAATATCAATTATGTCGATGAAACCAATGCGCCTCAGTTAATGAAGACAGGGATTGATGCGATGTTGGAAACCCTCGATCCTTACACAGAATATGTTCCCGAATCGGAAATTGAAGATTATAAACTAAAATATATCAGTACCCAATACGGAGGAATAGGCGCAGCAACGGTACTGATCGATGGAAAACTTTTTGTAAACGATGTCAGTGAGGGCTATCCGGCTAACAAGGGCGATGTTAAACCTGGAGACCAAATATTAAAAATAAATGGGATCCAAATTAAAGGTAAAGATCGTGCACAAATTAGTCAGTTGTTACGTGGGCCAAAAGGTACACCTGTTGATTTAACGTTGATGAGAGACGGTAAAGAGATTGCCAGGAAATTAAATCGTGATGAAATTAAGCAACCCAACGTATCCTACTCGGGCATGGTTGGCGATGGCATTGGGTACATCAGATTGGATAAATTCTTAGAAAATTCTGGTCAGGAAGTAAAGGATGCTTTGGTTAACCTTAACAAAGAAAACCCCAAAGGCATTGTTTTGGACTTGAGAAATAATGGCGGTGGTATTTTGCAGGAGGCTGTTAAAATTGTAAACCTATTTGTAGATAAAGATCAGTTGGTGGTGATTCAAAAAGGCAAAAATGCCGAAAAAACCATCACCTATAAGACGCAGATGCTACCTGTGTCTCCCTCAGTTCCATTGGTTGTGTTAGTAAATGGAAATTCTGCGTCGGCTTCCGAAATTGTGGCCGGTTCGCTACAGGATTTAGATCGGGCGATTGTAGTTGGCCAACGTAGTTACGGCAAAGGTTTGGTGCAGCAAACATTTAATCTTCCATATAACAGTTTGGTAAAAGTTACCGTAGCCAAGTATTACACACCCTCGGGCAGATGTATTCAAAAACTCGATTACACCCACAAGGATATCAATGGACTTGCTGAGCGATTTGCCGATTCTACAATCGCTATGTATCAAACGAAAGCTGGCAGAAATGTTTATAGCGGGAATGGCGTTTACCCAGATTTGGTAGTCAATGCAGATAAACTTAGTCCGGTTACTATTACCATGATTAACAAAAGTTTATTCTTTAACTATGCTAATATCTTTTCGAAAAAAACTACAAAGTTGGAATCAGCTAAAACTTTCCAGGTTTCTGATGCAGATTACGCTGCATTTGTAAGCACCTTGGCTGATAAAGATCTCGCCTATCAAAGTAAAACAGAAAGACTGTTATCTGATTTACGTGTGGAGGCAGAAAAAGAAAATAAATCAGTAGAAGTGAAAGCCGATTTAGAAAATTTGAAATATAAGCTTACCTCATCTAAAAAGAATGATCTGGCTACACATAAGTCGGAGATCAAAAGGGTTTTAGAAGCGCAAATTATAAGCAGATATTTTTACGAGAAAGGTAGAATAGAGCAGAGTTTCCAATACGATAAAGAACTTGCGGCAGCGAAAACCTTGTTTGCCAATCAAACTCAAATGTTGGCAATTTTAAAGGGCGATGGCAATTACAAAGTAATTGGTAAGCCCGTTAAGGAAGTAACAGGCATAGATTAAATCATCCTTTCGGAAACCAAATTTAACATCAGTTATGAAAAAATTATGCCTGATCATTACATTAATTGTAAATGGATTACTTGCTGGTGCGCAAAATTATGTGCCTGCTCCATCCAATATCGAAGCACGTAAGTGGTTTGCTGATGCTCGCTTCGGACTTTTTATTCATTGGGGTCCTTTTAGCATCCCAGGCAGTGGCGAGTGGGTAATGAACGAGCGAAAAGTTACCGTGGAAAACTACACCCGTTTGGGGAAATTCTTCAATCCCATCGATTTCGATGCGCAAAAATGGGTTGCTACGGCTAAAAATGCCGGAATGAAGTATATCACCTTAATCACCAGACACCATGATGGTTTTAGCATGTGGGATACCAAATATTCGGATTTCAATATCATGAACACCCCTTACAAGAAGGATATTGTGAAGATGATGGCAGATGAGTGTAGAAAGCAGGGTATTAAACTCTTTCTTTACTACTCAATACTCGATTGGCGCCGCGAAGATTATCCGCATGAAACGGGCAGAACCGGCCAGTTTAGCGGAAGAAAAGGACATGGGAATTACGCAAGTTATCTCCAGTTTATGAAAAGCCAGCTTACCGAATTGCTCACCAACTATGGCCAAATTGGCGGTATTTGGTTTGATGGTCATTGGGATCAAACCGCTCCGGAAGGAGAGAAAGACCGCACTTCTAGACTCGATTGGAAATACGAAGAGATTTATGGTTTAATTCACGAGCTTCAACCTCAATGCATGATCGGTAATAACCATCACCTTTCTCCCTTACCAGGAGAAGATTTTCAAATGTTTGAACAAGATTTACCTGGAGAGAATAAATCTGGATTAAGCTTTCAGGAAGCAAGTGTACAGATTCCTTTAGAAGCTTGTCAGACTATAAACGGTTCCTGGGGGTTTAGCTTAACCGATACATCTTATAAAAGTGAAACCAAACTTATTCAAACCCTGGTAAAGGCAGCAGCTTTAGGAGCAAACTTATTGTTAAATATAGGCCCTATGCCAAATGGAGAAATCCAGCCTGAGTTTACTGATCGATTAAATAGTATGGGCGATTGGTTAAAAATATATGGAGAAAGTATTTATGGTACCAACGCAGGTTATTTAAAACCGCAGGATTGGGGATGCATTACGCAAAGAAGCGATAAACTATATATTCATATTTTTAAAGCTCAGCCTGAAATTTTGCTGAACGGTTTCCCATTTAAGAAAATACAAAAAGCTTATTATTTGAAAAATAAGAGAGTGGTAAATGCAGCGTTAAAAAACGGTTCGCTACATATTCCTATTGATGGGAATATCAACAAGAATGATGAGGTAATTGTGCTAGAAATCAAGAAATAGACATTGTTGGATTACTGAAAAATATTTAGTCATTGACAACCTTACTCAGTAAAAGAAGCAGGATTAATTGAGTAAACGTGATCAACTTTTCCCGAATAATTCTCTAAGTCCGTTTATAATTTATTAATTTGTAAATCGATTTAGCTTATCCTATTTAGACTATGAAAATTTTTAGTGCAAAATTAATCTTTTTTGCTGCCGCCATATTATTCACAAATGGAATCAGCGCCCAGCAAAATTCAAAACTAACCCAGTTTGTAGACCCCATTATTGGTTCTGCAAAACACGGGCATGTATTTGTTGGCGCAAATGTTCCTTTCGGAGCGGTGCAACTTGGTCCAAACAATATTATGGAAGGCTGGGATTGGTGCAGCGGCTATAATTACGTAAGCAATACCATCACTGGTTTTTCGCATACACACTTAAGTGGAACCGGTATTGGCGATTTAGGCGACATTTCAATTATGCCCGTAACCGGAGCAACTATTTTAGAAAAAGGTAAAAAGGGAGAAGAAGATAAAGGCTACCTTTCTACGTTTTCGCACCAAAATGAATATGCCAAAGCAGGTTATTACAGCGTTTTACTTGATAAATATAAAATCAAAGCAGAATTAACGGCTACCGAACGTGTAGGTTTTCACCAATACACTTTCCCGAAAAATGCCCCAAGGCCACATGTTATGATCGATTTGGTGGAAGGCATTGGTTGGGATGCACCAACAAATGCATCTTTTAAACAAATCGACGCCAATACTATTGTCGGGAATAGAAATTCTAAAGGCTGGGCAAATGATCAGCGCTTATATTTCGTCATCAAGTTTTCTCAACCCTTAAAAAGCTTTGATATTTATGAAGATAATCAGCTGAAAGAAAGCAAAGATATTGATGGCAAAAAGCTCAAAGCAGTAGCCAGATTCGTATCAATTAACAATAATAAGCTTCAAATAAAAGTTGCCTTATCTCCGGTAAGCATCGAAAATGCCATCTTAAACCTTTCAACAGAATTGCCAGGATGGGATTTTGCATCCACAACGAAGAAAGCTGATGGGAAATGGGAAAAGGAATTGTCGAAGGTTAAAATCAATGCTTCTGCCAATACAAAAAAAATATTCTATACCGCTTTATTTCATACCATGACGGCACCTTCACTTTTTAACGATGTGAATAACGATTATTTGGGCACCGACAAGAAAGTATATAAACAGGCAAATTTCACCAACTACACTACTTTTTCACTTTGGGATACTTACAGGGCAGCACATCCTTTATATACTATCTTGCATCAGGATCGGGTGAGTGATGTGGTGAATACCATGTTGGCGATTTATAAGGAGCAGGGTAAACTTCCGGTTTGGCATTTAATGGGCAACGAAACCAATACCATGGTGGGCTATCACGCTGTTCCCGTTATAGTAGACGCTTATTTAAAAGGCTACCGCGGTTTTGATGCAAATCTTGCTTATCAAGCAGTAAAACAATCTGCTATGCAAAAAACGGAAGGCATCGATTACATTCAGCAACTTAAGTACATTCCAGCGGATAAGGTTAATGAATCTGTTGCGAAAGCCCTGGAATATGCAATCGACGATTACTGTATAGCCATGTTCGCAAAGGCGCTGAATAAAACTGAAGATTATCAATATTTTAGCAAAAGAGCACAGCTTTACAGACAATATTTTGATCAGGATGTTCAGTTTATGCGTGGTAAAATGGCGGATGGCAAATGGCGTACGCCTTTTAGTCCGGTTAAAGCCAAACACCGTGAAGATGATTATACAGAGGGTAATGCCTGGCAATATACCTGGTTGGTTCCCCAGGATGTGGAGGGTTTGATCAATCTTTTTGGTGGCGATAAACCTTTTGTAAATAAGCTCGATTCCTTATTTATCGTTCCTGCCGATTTAGGTGAAAACAGCTCACCTGATATCTCTGGTTTGATAGGCAATTATGCTCAGGGAAATGAGCCCGGTCACCACATTCCTTATTTATATGCTTATACTGGTCAGCCCTGGAAAACAGCCGAATTGATTCGCAAAATCGATAAAGATTTCTTTACTGCGAAGCCAGATGGTTTGTGTGGAAACGAAGATGTAGGTCAAATGAGCGCCTGGTATGTTTTTTCTGCGCTTGGTTTTTATCCTGTAAATCCCGCCAATGGAACCTATGTTTTCGGTACGCCTTTAATTAATTCGGCAAGCATTAAGTTGGAAGGAAATAAAAACTTCGACATTAAAGTGCTAGGAAACTCTGTGGCAAATAAGTACATACAACGCATTTTAATTAACGGCAGGCCTTATAATAAATCGTTTATTGAGCATAAAACCCTTGTAAATGGCGGTTCAATGGAAATTTACATGGGCAGTACGCCATCAAAATTATGGGGCATTAATGCTGCAGATCGACCAGTTTCAGGTAAATAGCTATTTGGACATTTACGGGAGATCGTTTTGGCTAGGGGTAGCCCTGCTTTTCTTCCGATCTTTTTTGGTGAAAGGTATGCAGATGATTAAAATCAGCCTGAACAAAAAGGATTTCCATACCGTCAGGTTTATAATTAGCGTTTGGGATTACTTAGGCCACCTCAAAAAAATTAATTTATACTACATTTAAAAGACTCATTTATGAGGAAATTATTCTTCTCGCTTCTATTTTTAGCTGCTTTAAACACCCAGGCTCAACGTTATGAGCTTAATTCTGGCTGGCTTTGTGCCAATATTAAAGATGCTAATGCGACCGGAAACCAAATTTCCAGTTCGAACTTCGGGCTAAATAATTGGTTACCCGCTACAGTTCCGGGAACGGTTTTAACCACTTTGCTCAACAACAAAATGGTTCCTGATCCATTTTACGGAATGAACAATGAGAACATTGCCGACATCTATAAAACGGGGAACGAGCATTATACCTATTGGTTTGTGAAGGACTTTGATGAAAAAGCAATCGGTAACGAACAGGTATGGATACAATTTCGTGGGATAAATTATAAAGCTGATTTTTTTCTCAATGGGAAGAAGATCAATGCGAAAACGCATGAAGGCATGCATATTCGTGCCAACTATAACATCACAAAATTTCTTTCTGTCACAGGCAAAAACCGCTTGGCCGTAATCGTTTATCCACCAGATTTTCCGGGCAATCCAAACGGCGGGCAAGGTGGCGACGGAACAATCGCGAAAGTACTAACCACGCAATATACGGCGGGCTGGGATTGGATTCAGCCTACCCGTGATCGAAACACAGGCATTTGGGATAAGGTAATCATCGAAAAAACAAGATCCATCAACTTAAAAAACCCTCACATAGTTACGCTGGTTCCTGGCAAAAGAGTACCGAATGCCAAGCAACAACCAGCCACTATCAAAGTTTCGATTGAGGTCGAAAACCCAACAGCTAAAGCCGTCGCAGGTATCTTGCAATATCAGATTGCTGGGAAAACGGTTAGTAAAACCGTATCTATCGCTGCGAATAAAAATGCAGAAATAACATTTGCAGATTTAGCTTTGGAAAACCCTAAGCTTTGGTGGCCTAGTGGTTATGGAAAGCAGGACTTATATCCTGTAAACATCAAGTTTTTAAGTGCGAGCCAGGTTTTGGATCAGGAAAATTTACAGGTTGGCATCCGCCAGATCAATAATATCTGGAATGAGCGTACACAAAGTATGGGCGCTTATGTAAACGGCCAAAAGATTTTCATCAAAGGCGGTAACTGGATCATCTCCGATGCGATGCTGCGTTTTTCCGATGCCCGTTATGATGCTGAAGTTCGTTACCACAAGGATATGAATCTAAACCTGATCAGGATTTGGGGCGGTGCCATTTTAGAAAGACCTGAGTTTTATAACGCCTGTGACAAGTATGGCTTACTCGTTTTTCAGGATTTTTGGTTCAGTGGCGACTGCAATGGCCGTTGGGTTGATCCCTTAAAAAAAGAAGATCAATGGACGAGAAGGAATTATCCAGACAATCATCCACTGGTTTTAACAGCGATTGAAGATCAGGTAAAAATGATTCGCAACCATGCTTCACTTGCTTTCTGGTGCGGCGGAAATGAAATTACGCCTCCAGAGGACATTCTAAATCCGATTAAAAATGATATTCTGCCACGATTGGATGGAACACGGAGGTTTTTCGATTTTTCTAATAGTGATGAGATGTCGTACAATTCGATCGGTGGTAATGGCGATGGGCCTTACGGTATTCAAGATCCAAAAAGCTTTTGGGCGGTAAAAACATTTCCCTACAACTCCGAAGTGGGTTCAGTCGGCGTAGGAGATTACGAATCACTGGAGCGTTTTATCCCGAAAGAAAATAGGGTTGCACCACAATTTAAAAGCAAGCCCGATTCGGTTTGGGATTATCATAAATACATTGGTTACGATCAATATATTAATCCTTACGGCAAAACTAAAGATGCAAAGGATTTTGCAATGAAGGCACAGCTCGTTAACTATGATCAATATCGTGCTTTGATGGAAGGCTTCTCTAACAAAATGTGGGATTGGTACACGGGTTCTATTATCTGGAAAACACAAAACCCATGGACGGCCCTTCGTGGTCAAATGTACGATTACTACCTCGACCCAAATGCCTGCCTTTATGGTTTGCGCAAAGGAAGTGAGCCACTTCATATCATGATGAACCCACTTGACAGCATGGTAACGGTAGTGAATAACGGCTTTACAGATCGTAATAATTTAATGGTTCAGGCCAAGGTGTATGATATGGACGGAAAGGATTATTTCTATTCGCAGGTTTTCAACTCCATTGGTGCATCTTCCGTTCGTCGATTTTTTCCATTAAATGATTTCCTGAAGAAACTTGACCAAAAGGATGGCGTTTTTGTCTCACTCAAACTGTTGAATGAAAAGCAGGAAGTTTTAAGTGAAAATATTTACTGGCTGGCCGATAAGGATGGGAATTATAAGGGCTTGCAAAATTTAAAACCAGCGGCTTTAAAGGTGACTGCGCTCAAAAAATCCGATGAGAAGGTGGAGGTAACATTGACTAATCCCGGAGGCAATCCGGTGGCTTTTTTCAACCGTGTTGCGTTGATCAATAGCCAAACAGGCAAGCGGATTTTGCCAGCTTTTTATGATGATAACTACGTGAGTATATTGCCTGGAGAAAGCAGGTTGATAACAGTGGAATATAACGGAGACCAAAAAACTGCTATTGAGGTTTACGGCTGGAATGTAGAGAGACAAAAAGTAACTGTTCAGTAATACTTGGTTCTATCCTTAGTTTATTAACTTCAATGGTCTGAATAATCGAAAATTAATCTGTGATTTTTGTATTCTGTTATTAAAACCTTTTTTTTTATAAGGAATTTAATTGGAATTGTTAGACTATATATAAACTTTGCTCACGGTATATCGGTTTTAGCTAAGTTTTTTATAACTAAGTAATATTTTAGATGTTATTTATAATATTGCGTCGATAAAAATTAACTAAAAAGTTAGTGTTAATATTATTTTAACCATAAGATAATATTAAAGTCATAAATACTACAAGTCGTCAGATTTACCGCAATTTCCGGATTAATATTTGAAATTATTTTTCATATCCCCTAAATTAGTTGGCTTAAACTAATAAATCAAACAACTAATTTAAATTCATGAAAAAACTTTTACAAAGTTTGTTCGTGCTTTTGTTTTTTGCATCTAATGCAATGGCTCAAGATCGAACAATTACTGGGACAGTAACATCAAGTGAAGACGGTCTCCCAATTCCAGGAGCGTCCGTAAAAATCAAAGAGACAACAGGTTCAGGAACGTTAACAGGTAACGATGGTAAATATTCCATTCGCGTTAGCCAGAGTGCAAAAACACTTGTCATCTCTTCTCTTGGTTTTTTAACACGTGAAGTAGCGATTAGCGGAACAACCGTTAACTTAGCATTAACAACCGATACCAAATCATTGGATGAAGTATTAATTGTTGGTTATGGTACCGCTAAAAAGGAAACTTTTACTGGTTCAACTGCTCAAATCAACGCTGGTGAGTTCGAAAAAAGACCGCTTACAAACGTACTTAGTGCAGTTGTAGGCGCTGCTCCTGGTATTCAAACCAATCTTGCAGGTGGTGCACCAGGCTCTTCTGCCGCAATTCGCGTAAGAGGATTTGGTTCTATCTCTGCCTCAAACTCTGCTTTAATTGTAGTTGATGGAGTGGTTTATGATGGTGGTATGTCAAACATTAATCCGGACGATGTTGAAAATGTATCTATTTTAAAGGATGCTTCGACAACTGCGCTATATGGCTCAAGAGCAGCTAACGGAGTAGTAATGATTACAACAAAAAAAGGTAAGAAGAATTCTGATAATTTAACTTTTAAGGCATCAGTTGGATGGTTGGATCGGGGTTTACCAGAATATGAGCGTGTTGATGCCAATACGTACTATCCATTAATGTGGGAAGTACAAAGAAATACTTTACAATATGGTTCTTTAGCCATTCCTCGTAATATCGCGGGCCAGATTGCTGCTGGTACATTAAGTAGTTATAATGGTGCAAATTACACTGGTGTTAAATCACTGTTAGGTTACAATCCTTACAATGTTGCTGATAACCAAATTGTATCCGCCGATGGTATTTTGAATCCTAATGCGTCATTGTTATATGGTGATGACTTAGATTGGGCTGATGCAGCTAGTCAAGGTGGCAAGAAAAGACAAAATTATAACATGACTTACTCAGGTGGTAATGAAAAATCTGATTTTTTTGCTTCAGTTGGTTACACAAATGAAGAAGGATTTCTTATAAAATCTGGATTAAAAAGATACAACGGTCGTGTGGCTGTGAATTCAAATCCAGTAAAATGGTTTAAAACGGGGTTAAATTTGAGTGGGACTTACAGTAAATCATTAACAGATAATGTTGGTGATGGCGGATCTTCAGTGGTTAATCCTTTTTATATTTCCCGTTATATTGGCCCAATCTATCCGGTATACCTTCACAATGCTACAACTGGTGATTATGTATTGGATGCCAATGGACAACGTCAGTTTGATTTTGGTAACGGCCGTCCGTTCTCTCAAGGTCGCCACACTATTTTTGAAAATATAAATGATTCGCAGAGATCAGTAAGAGGCGTTATCAATGCTAGGACTTATGCAACCGTTAATATCACCAAAGATTTAAAAGCGACTACTAATGTAAGTTTCGATTTGCAGGATATTCACGAGCGCTTATATGATAACCCGATTGTAGGTGATGGAGCTCCAGCAGGTAGGGCTTATCAATATTTATACCGTACAACCAATATTACCTTTAACCAATTATTAGAATATAATAAGCAATTCGGTAAACATAACGTTAATGCCCTTGCAGGACATGAAACTTTCACGCGTAAGTATAATGAACTTTCAGGTAGCAGAAGTGGACAAAGTTTTGATGGAATCACAGAACTATCAAACTTTGCAACTGTTTTAGGTACAAGTTCTTTTGAGGATAATTATGCTCTTGAAAGTTATTTAGGTCGTATTAATTACGATTTTGATGGAAAATATTTATTAAGTGCTAACTTTCGTAGAGATGGTAATTCGAGATTTTCATCAGCGGTACGTTGGAATAATTTCTATGGTATAAGCGCAGGCTGGAATATCCACAAAGAGGCTTTCTTTAATGCTAAATGGGTAGACCAACTAAAGCTAAGATCTTCATATGGAGAATTGGGTAATGATGCTGGGATCGATTATTACGCTTACAAAGCTTTATATAATTTAGGCAATAATAACCAGGCTGAATCCGGATCTAGACAAGCTAGGTTATCAAATCCAACTTTAACCTGGGAGACTGCAAAAAACTTGGATGTAGCTTTGGAATTTGGCTTGTTTAAAAACAGATTAACAGGTACTGTCGAGTATTTTAACAGAATTACCGATGGTTTAATTTTTGATGTACCCCAACCATTATCAAACGGAGGATCAACTACAAGTCCGTATTATTTCGCTATTCCTACTAACATTGGAAGCTTGTATAACAGAGGTTGGGAAGCGCAGATTACCGGAGAGGTTGTTCGCAATAAAGATTTCAAATATACAGCAACCATTAATTTAACCAAATTTAAAAATCAAATCACTAAAATGCCAGACAACCAACCATTGATTCAGTCGTCAACTGGTTTTAAAGCTTATAGTGTTGGCCACTCGATTTATGATTTTTATTTAAGAGAATTCTACGGTGTTGATTCGCAGACTGGTGAGGCATTGTACAGAACTAATAGCCTAACAACGAATGCAAAGATTGTGAATGGAACTGACACAGTAACAAAAGTAATTGGAGAAGCAAATTATAGATACTCAGATAATTCTTCAATTCCTGATTTGTATGGATCAATGACAAACACTTTTACCTATAAAAACCTAAGCTTAAGTTTCTTGTTTACCTTCCAATTCGGTGGTAGAGTTTATGATAGCGCATATCAGTCGCTAATGCACGGTGGTAATTACGGTACGGCTATGCATGTTGATGCGTTGAACCGTTGGCAGAATCCTGGTGATGCGACTGATGTTCCAAGATTTGATAACAACCGCATTGCAGATTTTACAGGGGCGAGTACGAGATGGTTGACTAATGCTAGCTATTTACAACTGAATAATATCACGCTAAACTATCAATTGCCTGCACGTTGGTTAGGAGAGATTAAAGCTAAGTCGGCGAACGTATTTGTAACTGGAGAAAACTTAGCGTTATTCTCACACCGTAAAGGGATGGGCGTATCAAGTACTTTCACAGGAATAGTAGGGAACAATTACTATTTCAGTAAAGTTGTTTCAGTAGGTGTTAACATAGGCTTTTAATTCATTGTATAAAACATTATGAAAAAAATTATAAGTAAAGTGATGATTGTGGGTGCTTTGTTAACCACACTCAGTTCCTGTGAAAAGGGATTTTTAGAAACTAACCCAACAGATCAAGTTTCTACGGACGTACTTTTTAGTACTACAAAAAATGCCTGGACGGCAGTTAATGGTATCCATAGATTAATGTATAACCAAATTTTCGGTGCGCAAGCACAAGGTGGGCAGAGTGGAAATATGCTTTACATGGATATCTTGGGTGAGGATATGGTGTTTAATATCGCTTCTAGTACCTGGCTTCTAAGTGAAGGTAAATGGATATCACACCGTAACCCAAACAGCGGCATGTTGTTTTATAATTACCAGTTTTATTATGTAATTATAAGTAATGCAAACATGATTATCGCAAATATTGATAATGCAGAAGGTAGTGCTGCTGATAAAGCAGCTATAAAAGCAGAGGCACTAACTTACCGTGGGTGGGCATATTACCAAATGGTTCAATTATTTGGAGAGCGTTATGTTGCTGGTCAGGCAAATAGCGGTTTGGCTGTACCATTAGTATTAACGCCAGCTAACGAAAAAACGCCAAGAAGTACTGTTGCACAAGTGTACGCACAAGCTAATAAAGATATTGACGATGCTATTGGTTTATTTGCAGGCTACACAAGAACAAATAAATCTCATTTCAATATTGATGTGGCAAAAGGTATTAAAGCGAGAATAGCGCTGACGCAACAAAACTGGGCTGATGCAGTAAAGTTTGCTAAAGAGGCTAGAACTGGTTATACTTTAATGAATAATACAGCTTATCAGGCAGGTTTTAACGATTACAGCAACACCGAGTGGATGTGGGCGTCACGAATAACTTCTGATCAAACAAATTATTTTTATTCGTTTTTTGCGTATATGTCTGCGAATTATAACTCTACAGTAATTAGAACCAGTCCAAAATCGATCAATTCATCATTATATAACTGGATTCCTGATACTGATGTGCGTAAAAAACTTTGGGATCCAACTGGAACAAACACCGCGGAGTTCCCAATTCCAACTTCAGCATCAAGTCGTTACAGATACATGAGCCGAAAATTTAAAGTTGCTGACGTTTCTTTAAGTATTGGTGACGTTCCATATATGCGTGCTGCTGAGATGTATTTAATTGAAGCCGAAGCTGAAGCGAGAAGAGGAAATGATGTTTTAGCTGCCCAGGCATTGTTGCCTTTGGCTGTTAACCGTAATCCTTCTTACACACTGTCAACAAATACAGGCGCAGCCTTAATTACTGAGATTATGAATCAAAGAAGAGTAGAGCTTTGGGGAGAAGGATTTAGATTCTACGATTTGAAACGTACAAATTCAGCTTTAGATAGAACTGGTGCTAATCATAACGTATCTTATGCTAATGTTTTAACCATTCCAGCTGGTGATAAGCAATGGCAATTTTTGATTCCTCAAGACGAAATTAACATTGGAAATGGTGTTGTAACACAAAATCCATTATAGTTTACACGCCCCAATACAAAAACAAAGGAGCTGTTTCGTACATATATATGAAATAGCTCCTTCTTCAGAGATCAATTCCTGCATTCGGGCTCTTTAAATGAATCCACTCATAACAACAAAGGGCGATGTTGAAAAACATCGCCCTTTACTTTTATCTATCTTATAAACTTAACTTACTCCGTGTAATTTCACTTTTAGGCCATCCATATTGTTGTTTAACTGTAGCTGGCAAGCTAAACGAGAGTTGGGTAACAAATCAGGCAAGGTATCTAACATTGCATATTCATCATCACTCATTTCGTTTAATTTCTCTTCGCCTTCTAACACATCAACGCAACAAGTGGCACACAAAGCCATCCCGCCGCAGGTAGCTAAAATATCGTATTCTGATGCTTTCAAAAATTCCATCAAACTCAAGCCCATATCGGTTGGTGCCTCGTGAAGGGTAACAGAACCATCCGGTTCTTGCATGTATATCGTAATGTTGTTTTCCATTTTTCTGCTCGCTTATTAGCGCAAACTTACTTAAAATAGTTTTTTATTGAAACAATATTAACGCAAAGCCTAAAATTCTGAAACTCCGTTTACGGTGGTATATTTCATCGTGTATTTTACACCCGGATTCATATACGAATAAGCACTGTGACTCATTAAAGCGGCCTCGTGGAAACCACAAAGTATTAATTTTAACTTATTAGCGTAAGTATTGATATCGCCAATGGCATAGATACCGGGAATGTTTGTAGAATAATCATCGGTATTAACCTCGATAGCACTTTTGCTGATGTTTAAGTTCCAGGCTTCAATTGGGCCTAATTTTGGACTTAAACCAAACAAAGGAATCAAATGATCTGCTTCTACAACCGTTTTTTCCATGGTACGGTTCTGTACAATTTCTACTTGCTCTAACTTATCTGATCCGTGAACAGCTTGTAAATTACTGTTTAAAATCAGGTTAATTTTTCCGCTTTCGGCCAATGCCATCACTTTAGCAACAGAATCTGGAGCACCACGGAAGCTCTCACTTCTATGCACCAACGTTAATTCAGAACAAACTTCGGCAAGGTAAATCGTCCAATCCAAAGCAGAGTCGCCACCGCCAGCAATAACCATTTTCTGATCACGGTATTTTTCGGGATCAAGAATCATATAGTTAACACCTTTACCGTTTTCAAAATTTTCGAGGTTTTCAACAGCAGGTTTACGTGGCTCAAAACAACCTAATCCGCCAGCAATAACCACCACTTTAGCTTCGATAACGGTTCCCATGTTCGTGGTTAAAACGAAATCAGCTTCGCCACGTTTTTCCAATCCTTCAATACGTTCACCTAAGGTAAAAGTTGGATGAAAAGGCTTTGCCTGCTCCATCAAATTATCAATAAGCTCTTGCGCCAATACCGAAGGATAACCTGGAATATCGTAAATTGGTTTCTTTGGGTAAATTTCAGAAAGCTGACCACCAACCTGAGGAAGGTAATCAATTAAATGGCAACGCATTTTTAATAAACCGGCTTCAAAAATGGCAAATAAACCAACCGGACCAGCGCCAATTACGGCTATATCAGTAGAGATCATTCAAAAAAATTTGATGCAAAGTTACAAAATAAACTTTTATCAATTTCTCTATTTAGAAATATTCTAGATAATTCTGTAATCTTATCTTATTCAGTATTTTATATGCTTTGAAGTGATTAAATTAAAAAGATAAGAGTTTTAGTCGTTCCAAAGCGAATTATAATTGGTCTATAGATTTAATAGAGTTAACTAATTTTTATATTTTGAGATTAATTTATATGTTAGCCAAAAATGGTATCTTCAATAGCGATGGACTTGGGAATTCTTCTGCCAATTTTAGGACTGCTGTTTGTGGTTTGGGCGATAACCTTTATCGTTTATAGTGAAACATGGCAACTCCCAACTGCGTTTATGCCTGTAGGTTTAGGCGCCTATACTTACCTGGAGCATCATCCATGGAATTGGCTAATGCTTTTCCCCTTGCTTTCCGCTCTCGTTTTTAATGTTAGTGCTGTATTGAGTAAGCCGAAATTTAGAGGTTGGGTAAGTTATTTGAATTGCATCCTCCTTTTGCCCATAGTCATTTTATACCTTTTTAACTTCCGCTCCCTCTTTAAAGATGATAGCCTTTTAAGAACTATTTTCGCTGGTCTGGGAATCCTTGCCTTGTTAATTTACGTCTCAAAATTTTGGCTATCGGATGTTATTCTACTTTTGATTAATCAACTCTACACAAAAGAAAGTAGGAATTTCGAAACAACTATTGCAAATCGGTTCATAAAGGGTGTCGGTAAAACGAGAACTTTCCATGTAACAATAGGTGGTTTGGGCACTGTTGAAACTTCAGGATTTTTCTATTTATATGTCGGCCTTAAAAATATAACACCTTATGATAAGGTGAGGTTAAAATTAAAAACAGGGTGTTTAGGCACTGAGTTTATTTCTGGTTTTCCCAGGCTTATATCAAGAACTTAAATAACGTGAAGAATTTTCAGAAGTACTGATCAGGTTAAAATATCCTCACCACTCCATTCCCAGGTTTTGAAATACAAAACTCCACACATCAGCAGCTTCCTCAATCATTTTTGTAGTCGGTTTCCCCGCGCCGTGGCCGGCATTGGTATCCACTCTGATCAATATTGGATTCTCTCCTTGGTATTTTTCCTGAAGCGTAGCTGCAAACTTAAATGAATGTGCAGGTACCACACGGTCATCATGATCTGCAGTTGTAATCAATGTTGCCGGATAATTTACGCCAGCCTTAATATTATGCAATGGCGAATATCTGATCAGATAATCAAAGTCTTCTTTTTCTTCGCTGCTGCCATACTCAACCACCCAACCCCAGCCAACGGTAAATTTATGGTAGCGTAACATATCTAAAACGCCTACGGCTGGTAATGCAACTTTAAAAAGTTCCGGCCTTTGAGTCATGCAGGCCCCAACCAGTAAGCCTCCGTTTGATCCACCTGAGATGGCAATTTTAGATGGATTGGTATAATTTTCCTCAATCAAAAATTCGGCTGCCGCAATAAAATCGTCAAAGACATTTTGTTTCTTCTCCATCATTCCGCCTTTATGCCAGGCTTCGCCATACTCGCTTCCGCCGCGTAAACTCGGCTGAACATAAATTCCGCCCTTTTCCAGAAATAGCATTCTTGATAAACTAAATCCTGGTGTTAGGCTCACCTGAAAGCCTCCATAAGCATACAGGAAAACAGGACTATCGCCATTTAATTTAATTCCTTTTTTATGAACGATGAACATCGGTACTTTAGTTCCATCTTTTGAAGAATAAAATACTTGTTTGGTTTCATAGTTGTCGGTGTTAAAATTTAGGTCAGGTTTTCTGTATAGTGAGGAGGTTGCCTTTGCGATGTCATAGCGATAGATAGTGCCAGGCGTGGTGAAATTTGAGAAGGTGTAAAAGAACTCTTTATCCTCCTTGTAAGCGCCGAAACCGGTGGCGGTACCAATGTCCGGCAAGTCAACTTCCCTAATTTTTTTTCCTGCTAAATCATATTGAACAATGTTTGTACTGGCATCTTTGAGATACGACGCCCACAAAAAGCCCCCTCCCGTATCTACGCTTTCCAGTGCGAGGTTTGATTCGGGAATGATGGTTTCCCAATGGGCTGGAGCATTGTTTTCCGGATCTACGAGCACTACGCATTTATTTTCTGCATCCAGATCAGTATTCAATAAAAGCTTGTCGCCAACACTGTCTATAATACTATAGTTGTTTTCATAACCTTTAACCAAAAGAGAAACTTTGCCGTTAGGTATCCTCAAATCTTGATAATGTAAAGCATTACCAGATGTTCCGGCACTTGCATAAATAACTAAGAAGCGCTCATCTTCTGTAACAAAAGCTCCAAAATATAGGTTGGGATTGGTTTCATCCTCAAAAACAAGTTGATCATCCTCTTGTGAATCGCCTAATTTGTGATAGTAGATTTTTTGAAATTTATTGGCGGCAGATAAATCCGAACCATTTTCAGGCTTATCGAATTTACTGTAATAGAAACCATCACCTCTCCAGGCCGCACCAGAAAATTTTGTCCATTGCAGCTCGTCTGCTAATTCCTTTTTTGAAGCAATTTCTATGACGTGAATACTGTTCCAATCAGATCCAGCTTTAGCAACGGAATAAGCAACATATTGTTTGTTATGAGAAAAACCGATTAGAGAAACAGCTGAGGTACCATCAGCAGTTAACTTATTGGGGTCTAAAAAAACTTCCTCTTCTCCGTCGAGACCTTTTTTAATATACCAGATACTTTGGTTCTGAAGCCCGTTGTTTTTGGTAAAAAAGTAATAATCACCAACCTTAAACGGAGCACCATCTTTAGGGTAGTTCCAAATTTCGGTCAGCTTTTTTTTAATCTCATCGCGGTAAGGAATTTGAGACAAATATTGTTGCGTCACTTTATTTTCAGCGCTTACCCATGCTGCAGTTTCAGCTGATGTATCATTCTCCAGCCAACGATAGGGGTCGGCAACTTCGGTTCCGAAATAATGATCAACTGTACTGTCTTTTTTTGTTGCGGGATATTTCATTGAGGTCATTTTTTTTCAGCCTTGCAAGCTAACGAGACTACTGCAAATAAGCCAAATACAAATTGCTTTTTCATCTCGAAATGGATTTATTTACTATTATATGTTTTTCCTTTCGAGATGATTGCACAGATGCTTAGAAAACACAGATTTTTTCTCTTATGTGATTTTTTGCATTCGAACTTTGGCCTGCATACTATGGACTCCAAACTTTTTCCTTCGGACTTTTTCCACTACCTTTGAAGCCTTACATGAGCAAGAACATTTATTTCGCTTCTGACTTTCATTTAGGTACGCCGAGTTACAGCGAAAGCCGTGCCCGTGAAAATCGCATTGTAAATTGGCTGAATTTTATTGAGCCAACCTGCAGCGAATTGTTTTTAATGGGTGACATTTTCGATTTTTGGTTTGAATATTCTAAGGTTATCCCTAAGGGATTTATCCGTTTGCAAGGTAAGTTGGCCACAATGGCCGATTCTGGAATTAAAATCTATTTTTTTAAAGGCAACCACGATATGTGGGTTCGCGATTATTTTAGCCAGGAACTTGGCATGGAAATCATTGGCGATGAGAAAATTATTGAACGCAATGGTAAGAAGTTTTACCTCCATCATGGCGATGGGTTAGGACCAGGCGATCATAAATATAAATTCTTGCGTAAAATATTCAGAAGTAAACTTTGCCAGTGGTTATTCGCTCGTTTACATCCTAACTTTGGAATTGGTATTGCAAACGCCTGGAGTCAGGGAAGTAGGGCAGCTCAAACTGAAGAAGAGGTTTTTTTAGGTGAAGATAAAGAATGGCTGGCCATTTATGCCAAAGAGCAGTTAAAAAAAGAGCATTTCGATTTTTTTATTTTCGGTCATCGGCATTTGCCCTTGGATATTCATTTAGGTAGTGGAAGCCGCTACGTAAATCTTGGTGAGTGGCTCAATTACAATTCCTATGCAGTTTTTGACGGGGTAGAATTAAAACTGGATTATTACAGATAAAATTTACAGTATTGTTTGATATTGCGTATCAGAAAGATTTTTTAAGTTTTGGAAAGCAAAATCTGTAGAATTTATAGCGTCTCTCTGGCTTTTCATTATAGTTCCGATTAGAAGAGAATCGATAGCTGCCATTTCAATCCCGGTAAATTAATTCTGCATTTGCTGCTATTTAAGAAACGTAAAGGTCAAAAAAGGTAATTACCCTCGTTTCCAAACTTGATAGAAGTGTAAAGCCACCACTTCTCTCGGTGCTTGAACGTTAGCGGGACTGCTGACCGCCATATTTACAGAACCATCCCAAATCCTTTAAAACTGTAACAGCCTGTTCCAAACAAATTCAGCTTTTTTGTTTATTTTTGCATTTCCTAAATTTTTGGCGAATACCAAACTAGGAGCATTTCAATTCGAATAATACTATGTTAGATAAGTTAGAAGCCATAAAACTACGTTGGGAAGATGTAGAAGAATCGTTAAGTAATCCGGATGTGATTCAGGATATGAAACGTTTTGCGGCTTTAAATAAAGAATATAAAGACTTGGGCAAAATTGTAGATGAGTATAAAATCTACAAAAATGTAATGAGTAATATTGATGCCAACAAGGAAATTTTAGCGGTTGAAAAAGACCCTGAAATGCGTGAAATGGCTAAAGAGGAGCTCGATTTGTTGTTGAAACAACAAGAAGAAATGGAAAGCAATATCCGTTTGATGTTGATTCCTAAAGATCCGGAAGATGCTAAAAATGCAGTTTTTGAAATTCGTGGTGGAACAGGTGGCGATGAGGCAGCTTTATTTGCTGGTGATTTGTACCGTATGTATACCCGCTTTTTTGAAACTAAAGGATGGAAAGTAGAAACGGTTGATGTAACTGAAGGAACCGCTGGCGGTTATAAAGAGGTGATTTTGAAAGTGAGTGGTGATGATGTTTATGGTCAGCTAAAGTATGAGAGTGGTGTACACCGCGTTCAACGGGTGCCAGATACTGAAACGCAGGGACGTGTGCATACTTCCGCCGCTTCTGTAGCTGTTTTGCCGGAGGCTGAAGAAATTGATCTTTACATTAACCCAGCTGATATTGAGCTGCAAACTTCTCGTTCAGGTGGTGCTGGTGGACAAAATGTAAACAAAGTAGAAACCAAAGTGCAGTTAACACACAAGCCTTCGGGCATTGTAGTAGTTTGCCAGCAAGAGCGTTCTCAGTTAGGTAATCGGGTGATTGCTATGGAGATGTTGCGTAGTAAGTTGTACGACATCGAATTGCAGAAAAAGAATGGTGATATTGCTGCTAAACGTAAAACGATGGTTTCTACAGGAGACCGTTCTGCCAAGATTAGAACTTATAACTACCCTCAGGGGCGTGTAACCGAACACCGTATTGGCTTAACCATGTATAATCTACCGGCCATTATGGATGGAGATATTCAAGAAATTATCGATGCGTTACAGTTTGCTGAAAATGCTGAGAAAATGCAGGAAGGTGCTGGAAACTAGGCAATTAAAATTATTTTAAAATAAAATTTGCAAATAAAGATATAGTCTCTATATTTGCAACCTCGAAAGAGGAAAGAGGTTCTGACTTTAAAGAGGAGCAAAAGGAGTGGTAGTTCAGCTGGTTAGAATGCCTGCCTGTCACGCAGGAGGTCGCGGGTTCGAGTCCCGTCCATTCCGCAACAAAAGCCTTAACTTGAAAAAAGTTGAGGCTTTTTTGTTTTCTGAATGAAGAAAATGAAAATATACCAAATGAGATTCAGCAGGTTACAGATTTGATCTGCAAAATTTTGTTTAAAATAGCGATTAAGTAAATATAGTGCCTATATTTGCATTCCCGAAAGGGAGAGAGGTTCTAACTTTAAAGAGGAACAAAAGGAGTGGTAGTTCAGCTGGTTAGAATGCCTGCCTGTCACGCAGGAGGTCGCGGGTTCGAGTCCCGTCCATTCCGCAAAAAGAGCCTTAACTTGGAAAAGTTAAGGCTTTCTTGTTTCTAAGGTATTAAAGAAGAGCGAACTATTTATTTCTTCCCAGCTTTTGGAGCTAGTGTTAAGAACATTCTCTTGCCCTCTAACTTTGGTAACAATTCTACTTTTCCAACATCTTCAAGTCCCTGGGCAAATTTTAGTAATAATATTTCACCTTGATCTTTATAAACAATTGATCTACCTTTAAAATGAACAAAGGCCCGAACCTTTTCGCCGCTTTCTAGAAACGAAATGGCATGCTTCAGTTTAAACTGAAAATCATGGTCATCTGTATTAGGACCGAATCTGATATCTTTTATAATGGTCTGTTTTGCTTTGGCCTTGATTTCTTTTTGCTTTTTCTTTTGTTCGTAAAGAAACTTGCTATAATCAATAATGCGACAAACTGGTGGACTGGCGTTTGGTGATATTTCAACCAAATCTAGATCCTGGTCTTTAGCTAATGCTAAAGCTGTTTCCAATGGATAAATATTTGTTTCAACATTTTCTCCGGTCAACCTCACTTCAGGCGAAGTGATGTATTGGTTAATTTTGTGTTCTGCTTCTTTTTTTCTGAAGGGCAAGCGTGGCCCCCTATAAAATCCTGCTTTTTTTAATGCCAAATTTGAAAATTTTTAGTTTAAAATTAATTATTTTGAGTTCCCATTTTAAGGATCTTTTTTAAGATACGATAATTTGAAAGCAAAAACGATTTCGAGCTTAATGATGACGTTGGCGCGACTTTAATTATAAGAGATTTGTAGCCGTGTCGGTTTGATTCGATGGTTGGCTTTCCATTCTTAAAGCTTCGTAAGTAATAATGACAAAGCCAGATAGTAGTAAAACCAAAGCGATATATCGAATCGCTTTTTCCATTTTTTTAGTATTAACCATTCTATCCGAACAGGTAAATTCTGCTAAGCCTGCAACTTGTTTTCTTTGATCCTTACGTTTAATCGCAATGATAAATAATGCGGTTCCGAAAATGAATAATACGATACCGATAAGCAGAGGCATCGTAATAAAATGATATGCTTCTTGTGTGTTAATCATACATAATAGACACACCTTGATAGAAAAAGTTTAAATTTTATAGCAAATCTTATATTTAAAGGAGAGATCTAAGGCTATTTAGCATACTCAAATCAATCAACATTTATCGACTTTGTTAAGTTTATGAATCGTAATTTTTAATTCGCAGGGTAATTTATATTTCCAGCATTTTTTTTGCGGTAAGTGAAGATCCCGCTGAAGCAATAACAACACAGGCAACAGCGGCACATTCTACCACCGTGAGGTATTCTTGCAAAAAGACAAAAGCTGCAAGCGAAGCCATTGCTGGCTCCAAACTCATAAGTATACTAAAAGTTCTCGGAGGTAATTGTTTCAGGGCGGTAATTTCAAGCGTAAAAGGTATAGCGCTTGAAAGTAAAGCAAGCGCAGCGCCCAGCGCTAATAATTTAGGGTTGAGGTGATTTACACCTCCTCCCGCAAATCCAAACGGCAGGATGAGAATAGTTGCGAATAACATGCCTACCGCTACAGCTTCACCGCCTTTCATTATCTTTGAAATTCTACCACCCAATAAGATATAAGCAGCCCAGAAAGCGCCTGCAAGTAGTGCCAGTAATACGCCAATTAAATCTAATCCTTTATCAGTCCAAGGTGCAATCAGCGCAATCCCCGCTGCCGCTAAGATTACCCAGATAAAATCGACAGCTTTTTTGGAGCTAAATATTGCTACAACCAGTGGGCCAACAAACTCTAGGGTAACGCCAAGGCCAATAGGAATGCGCTCTATGGCAAAGTAAAATATCATATTCATTGCGCCAAGAGAAAGGCCATATAAAATTACATATTTCCATTGCTTAGCGTTAAGTTCGCTCAGTTTGGGACGGAAAGCAACAAGTAAAATGATGGCAGATAGGCCTATTCTTAACGAAGCAGTTGCAGCAGCTCCGATCTCCGGGAAAAGACCTTTTGCTATCGCCGCACCACATTGAACACTAACTATGGCCAATAAAACTGCAGGAATCGGTGGAATGATAAATTTGCTTTTCATCAGAAATGATAAATAAGCGGCAAAAATACATATAATGGAAAGAGGAAGCACATAATGCTTAAGGCATATTAATAAAAAAGCACGAATGATGTCATTCGTGCTTAATCAAGTAATTTCAATAAGTTCTTTTAGCAGAATAGCTCTTGCTCATCCCGGTTTTCAGTCGGAATTTTCTTAAGAAAATCATCAAAACCTGAACCTATATTATCAGAATAAATACCATAAGCATCTAAAATATATCCAATATTTTTATCCTTATCTTCTACTAAATAAAGTACCGAGTTGTCTCCAGGATCGGAGTCCCCCTCAAATCTATAAGTTTTAACTATTGTCAAATCTTCTGGTTTATAAATCTTGCTAAGCGATTTGCTTTGCATTTTACCATGATCAGACATCTTTAACTCATTATCTTTTCCTTTCAGCCTCAACTTTTCTAAAATTTGACTCAAAGTATTCATCGCAATTGGCCGTTCCATAATTCTATGATTTTATACTTGTTAAACATGTGGCTTCTTAAATGGTTTTAATGTGTTCAGTTTTTTAATCAAACCAAATGATTGCCAATCTGTTTCATATGAAAACTAAATTTAAAAGTATGAAAAAATATTTCTTAGGATTAGCGATTGCTAGTATTGCATTATTAAGTGCTTGTGGTCAGAAAGAAAGCAAACTTGCTACAGCAAGCTTAGCAGAAACTGCAGATCCGTCAAAAAGTATCGGCAAAGCTACCTTTTATGGGTTAAGTGATGGAAAAATTAAAATGGATTTAGAGTTGAAATTTGCTTCAAGAGCAGATAGTAGCGTTGCTGTACATTTTCATGAGCATGGAGATTGTGGCGATATGGGAGAAAACACTCACGGGCACTGGAATCCAACGAAGGAAAACCACGGCAAGTGGGATTCTGGAGCATTCCATAGTGGTGATATAGGCAATATAAAATTGGATTCGAAAGGCGAAGCAAAAATTTCCATCACTACCGATCGCTGGAGTGTGCAAGATGGCGATGTTAAAAATATTATAGGAAGAGGTATTATTGTTCATGGAGGAACAGACGATTATAAAACACAGCCTACAGGTAATTCTGGCCCGCGGGTCGGTTGTGGTGTAATCGAAGCTGTTAGGTAATACACTTCACCAGTTCTTTACAGCGATTATTTTTTAATCGCTTTTTTTATGCAATCTCTATTCAGTTGTCATCATCATTAAAAACCTAAACTTATGGCAACTTTAAACGAAACTACAAATGGCAAGCCTGCTAAAGGAAGAGCCCAAAAAGCAGCACCAAGAGTCGATTTAACGGCGATGGTCGATCTGATGTTCTTGCTAACCACATTTTTTATGTTAACCACGTCGCTGGGTACCTTGAATGCTGCAGATGTAGCCAAACCAGGTGAGTGTGCTGGCTGTACAATGGATTATCCTGCTTCACGAACGATGACGGTTTTACTTGGCAAAAACAACCAGGCGGTAAGCTATCTGGGCACAGCTGATGCATCAATAATGACAATTTTGTCTATTGATGATCTTCAGAAAGAAATAGTAGGAAATAAACTTAAAGTGGCAAAAGTGCATGCAGGTGATCCATCAAAATACATGATTGTGATCATCAAACCAACTAAAACTGCTAAATTTCAAGATTTCGTTGATGCAATTGACGAAATGAAGATCGCTGATATTAAGTCTTACAGTATTGACGATAAAAATATATTAAAACAAGAAACAGATTTTTTAAAATCGAAAGGTTTATAGTAACTCTCAAAGCAAAAAAGCTTCCCGTTGATGATTACGTGAAGCTTTTTTTATATTTCTGTTGAATTAAATGCCGAATGCCGCTTTAACCTGATCTACATAATCCAATTTCTCCCAAGTAAACAGTTCAACACTAACGGTTTTTTCTTCACCGTAAGGGTTTTTAAAAGTTTTACTTACAGTTTCCGGGGTTCTGCCCATGTGCCCGTAAGCAGCTGTTTCACTATAAATCGGGTTTCTTAATTTTAAACGTTGTTCAATGAAATAAGGACGCATATCAAAAATTTCTTCCACTTTCTTGCTTATTTCGCCGTCAGTTAGGCCAACTTTTGCAGTCCCGTAAGTTACTACGTTAATTGAAGTTGGTTTTGCAACACCGATAGCGTAAGAAACCTGAACCAACACCTCATCGCATAAGCCAGCAGCAACAAGATTTTTTGCAATATGACGAGTAGCATAAGCAGCACTTCTATCTACCTTACTTGGATCTTTGCCAGAGAAAGCGCCACCACCGTGAGCACCTTTACCACCATAAGTATCTACAATAATTTTTCGGCCAGTCAACCCCGTATCACCGTGTGGACCGCCAATTACAAATACTCCCGTCGGATTGATGTGGTAAGTGATGTCATCATTAAACAAATGAGCGTACTGCGGATATTTTGCTTTGATTCGCGGAATTAAAATGGAAACCAAATCACCTTTAATTTTGGTCAACATTTCTTCGTTGGCAGCGTCTTTATCTGCTTTGGATTCAGAATTAGGCTTCACAAAATCGTCATGCTGTGTAGAAATTACAATGGCGTCGATACGCTGAGGTTGGTTATCGTCAGAATATTCTAACGTTACCTGCGATTTTGCATCTGGACGTAAATAGCTGATTTCAGAATTCTCTCTTCTTAAATTGGCTAATTCTCTCAATAAAGCGTGAGACAAATCAAGTGCCAATGGCATGTAGTTTTCAGTTTCGTTTGTAGCATAACCGAACATCATTCCCTGGTCGCCTGCACCCTGCTCTTCTTTACTGCTTCTGTCTACCCCTTGGTTAATATCTTGCGATTGTTCGTGAATGGCAGATAAAATACCGCATGAGTTAGCCTCGAACATGTATTCGCTTTTTGTATAACCAATTCTTTTGATTACATCACGGGCAATCTGTTGAACATCTAAATAGGTTTTTGATTTGACCTCTCCAGCTAAAATTACTTGTCCGGTAGTTACTAAAGTCTCACAAGCTACTTTAGATTCTGCGTCGAATGCTAAGAAATTATCAATTAGTGCATCCGAAATTTGATCGGCAATTTTATCTGGATGGCCTTCAGATACAGACTCTGATGTAAATAAATACGACATTTATTAAATATTATTAGTGAAATGTAAACAAAATAAATAATTGCCAAAACCCCTTGAAAACAGGTTTGTTATGATTGGAAGGAGGCATTAGCAATTTTTTTAAGTGGTTGCAATCCGGTCCCGATGATCGGGATAGCAAATCAATCCACTTTTAATGCCTGCAAAATTAGCATATTTTCTTTATTTCAAAAATTATAGATTATTTTGTACGCTCATTCTTACACTTTGCACACAAAGAACAATATACTTTTCATTATTAATCCTATTTCCGGTGGAAAGGGAAAGCTGCGTATTCCTGATTTTATCGATAAGTATCTTGATAAAGAAAAGTTTAATGCAAATTTCGTATTCACAGAATATGTAGGCCATGCTTCGGAACTGGCAGATGAGGCCGCCACGAAAAATTTCGACGTGATTGTTGCCGCTGGCGGCGATGGTACCATTAATGAAGTGGCCACCAAAGTTTTAAAACATAATATTACATTAGGGGTTCTGCCGCTAGGTTCTGGAAATGGTTTGGCCCGTTTTCTAAATATTCCTAAAAACCTGCGCCACGCAATACTAGCTATAAATGCATTTAAGGTTGATAGAATAGATACTGCTGAATTCAATAACAAATGTTTCTTTAATTTAGCTGGTATGGGTTTTGACGCACATTTGAGCTCAGCTTTTTCAAGAGATAAAAAACGTGGTCTTGCAGGATATGTTAAGCTAGGGTTTCAAGAGGTCTTCAACTATAAGCCCGAACAATATCTACTTGATATTGATGGCAAGGAATATAGAAGAAAAGCCTTTGCCGTTAGTATCGCAAATTCTTCGCAATATGGTAACGATGTTTACATATCGCCCAACGCATCAGTAAAGGATGGTTTGCTCGATGTTTGCATTATTAAGCCTTTTTCTATCTTGAAACTACCCATGTTAAGTTACATCATGTTAAAAGGTATGGCAGAAACTTCTGATATGATTGAAATTATACGCGGAAAAAACATCAAAATTACAAGAGAACATGCGGGACCGGTTCATGTTGATGGCGAACCATTGCAGATGAGCGCCGATATTAAAGTGAGTATAAACCCACTTTCTTTAAAAGTTATAGTTCCTTAGCTTTACAAAACCTTCCATTACTTTCTACCTTTGTATAATGAAACCAAAAAAAAATAGCCTGAGTGATCTTGGTGGAATTATGTATTCTACAAATCCGGAATTCGAATATGAAGAGGAAGTAGACGATACAGTAACCTCACCAAATAACCAGCAAGATTTACGGGTAATGCTCGATAAGAAAAATAGGGGAGGAAAGGCAGTAACGCTTGTCACCGGTTTTAGAGGTAAAACAGAAGATCTAGAGGTTTTAGGAAAAATGCTAAAAACCAAATGTGGTGTCGGTGGATCTGTAAAAGATGGTGAAATTATGATTCAGGGCGACGTGCGAGATAAGATAATGGTTATTCTTCAAAAAGACGGTTACAAGGTGAAAAAAGCTGGGGGATAATTTAGTAGTAAACCTTAGCTTCTAAAACTGGAACATAACATCATTGGAAGGCTCCGTTGATCCATCCTCTTGAACGCTGTTTCTTCCAGCGAAGAAAATCTGAGTTATTATTTCTTTATACGGGCCTGCATCTTAGTGTATTTTTTTCATTTTTTTAAGGCTTTAAAATGGCATTTAAAATACTGTAAGTAAGATAGTTGTGCAATAGTGTAATTGCTACAATATGTAAATAATTACTTAAAAATACTAGTTTATTTCATCAATTACTCTTTACCTTTGCCTCACTAACTAACTTATTGTTATGAGCAAAAAGAAACTGCATGCGCCAGATTTAAGCTATTTAAATTTAGGCGAAAACAATGCCGTAAAGTACCAATTATCTCCAATGGAATTAATTGATGAAGCCTTATTAAATAAAGAGGGCGAATTAGCATCATCTGGCGCATTAGCTGTTGATACTGGCAAGTTTACCGGTCGTTCTCCCAAAGACAGATTTATCGTGAACGACGATATTACTGAAAGCACTGTTTGGTGGGGTGAGGTAAATATCAAAATTAGTCCGGCAAATTTTGATCAATTGTTTGCCAAAATCACAAGCTATCTGATAGATAAAAAAATCTACGTTCGTGATGCTTCCGCATGTGCCGACCCTGATTACTCCATTTCTATTAGGGTAGTGACAGAAACCGCTTATCAAAATCTTTTTGCAAACAACCTTTTTCTTAGACCAGAAATTGATGATTTAGGATCTACGCCCGAATGGACAATTATTGCAGCGCCGGGCTTTTTAGCAGATCCAATGGCAGACGGCACGCGGCAAGAAAATTTCTCCATTATCAATTTCACTAAGAAGATAATTTTAATTGGCGGAAGTGGATATACTGGAGAAATTAAAAAAGGAATTTTCTCTGTTTTAAACTTCATCCTTCCAATCTATAGAAATACACTTTCAATGCATTGTTCGGCAAATGTGGGTAATGATGGCGATACTGCAATATTCTTTGGTCTTTCAGGAACGGGTAAAACGACTTTATCGGCTGATCCTGAGAGAGGATTGATAGGCGATGATGAGCATGGCTGGGGAAATGATTCTGTTTTTAACTTTGAAGGAGGTTGTTATGCTAAATGTGTAGATTTAACAGAAGAGAAAGAACCACAAATATATAAAGCAATAAAATTCGGGGCACTTTTAGAAAACATTAATTTCTTCAATAATACTAAAGAGGTAGATTTTTCAAACATTCAAAAAACAGAAAATACGAGGGTAGCTTATCCGATTGATTTTATTGACAATGCGATTGTACCATCAATTGCTTCTGTTCCTAAAAACATATTTTTCTTAACAGCTGATGCTTTTGGCGTGCTGCCACCAATCTCGAGGTTGAATGTTGAGCAGGCCATGTTTCATTTTATGAGCGGCTACACAGCTAAGGTGGCAGGAACGGAGGCGGGTATTAACGAGCCTCAACTCACCTTTTCAGCTTGTTTTGGCAAGGCTTTTCTTCCATTGCATCCTTCAAAATATGCGGCGTTATTGGGTGAAAAAATGAAAGCCCATAAAGTAAATGTTTGGCTAGTGAACACGGGTTGGAGTGGCGGTCCGTATGGCGTTGGAAAGCGAATGAAATTAAGTTATACCAGAGCAATGATTTCTGCTGCTTTGAACGGAAATTTAGATCACCACCACTACAAAATGCACCATGTTTTTAAATTAATGATTCCTTTACATTGCCCTAACGTTCCCGATGAAATATTAGATCCATCGAAAACCTGGAGCAGCCAGGAAGAATACTTTTTGAAAGCTTATGAACTGGCAAATGCTTTTGCTAATAATTTTAAACAGTTTGAACAACCCAAAGTGTCAAAACTACACCAAGAAGAGTTAAAAGCGTGCTAATTTGTACTTAAAATACATTTTTTGGGCGAAAAATTTGCAATTAGGTTTTTTTTTAGTTTTTATTGTGAAAGAATTGCCTCTAGCTGGGGCAATTCTTTTGTTATGCACCTAAGTGGTTACCGTAAACTAAATGTTAAGTAACGATTTAATTGTTTATTGATTTATTAATTTGTAATTTAAAATCAATTTATAAATTTGTTTTTCGCAACAAAACCAGATAACAATCGTTGTGTGTAGTACAAAAGTAAAAACAGCTAAAAATTAAAAACAAGAACTAAAACTAAAAATTAAAAAAAAATGGCAAACGCACCAAAACCAACAACTGTTAAAAAAGAGAGCTCTTCAAGTGCTTCAAATGTTTTTGCAACATTAGTAATCCCAATTTGTATTGTAATCGGCTTTATCATTTGGAGATTTGTATTAGGAGATCCATCAAACTTTATCGACAATAACAACGAAAATTTACCATTACCAAACAACTATCCTGGTACAGCTTATAAAGGTGGTCCGATCGTAGCTATCCTAATCGGTTTATTATTAACTACAATCGTTTTCTCAATCGAACGTTTAATCGTTATTGGAAAAGCAAGTGGTAAATCAAGCTTAGATACTTTTATCATCAAAGTAAAAGGTTTCTTAAACGCTGGTAACATCGAAGCGGCAAAAGCAGAATGTGATAAACAACAAGGATCTGTTGCTAACGTAATCAAATCTGGTTTGAAAAAATATAGCGAAGTTGAAGCTGACACTAACTTAGATGTTGAGCAATCAATTGTTGCCATCCAAAAAGAAGTTGAAGAAGCTACAGCTTTAGAAATGCCTATGTTAGAGCAAAATTTAACTATTATTGCTACTTTGGTATCTATCGGTACTTTGATCGGTTTATTAGGTACAGTAACAGGTATGATCCGTGCATTCGCAGGTTTAGCTAACTCTGGTGCTCCAGATCAATCAGCATTAGCAGTAGGTATCTCTGAGGCACTAATTAACACAATGACTGGTATCGGTGTATCTACATTAGCAATTATCATGTACAACATATTAACTTCTAAAATTGATAAGTTGACGTATGCAATTGATGAGGCTGGTTTCAGCATCGTTCAAACTTACGCTAGCTCGCATAAATAATATTTTGAAAATATTTTTACCGGCTTTATGGAAAACCGGAAAAAAGATCATCATTATTAAAAAGTAAAAATATTATGCCTAGAATTAAAGTTAAAAGAACCAGTACAGTAACAGATATGACCGCCATGTGCGACGTAGCTGCACTGTTACTTACGTTCTTCATATTAACTGCTACGGCGAAACAACCTGAACCATTAGCGGTATCCACCCCTTCATCAACGTATGAATTTAAGGTGCCCGCTGAGAACAATGCAATTTTAACCATTGGTCAGGGTAAGGTTTTTTTCGAGGTTGCAGGTCAGAAAGTTAAGGCTAGAACCTTAGAGTTGATTGGACAGCAGTACAACATTACATTTTCTCCTGAAGAAATTAAAAAGTTTTCTTTAGTTGCATCATTCGGTGTTCCTGTATCAAGTCTAAAATCGTTTCTTGCACTTGATGGAGGTGAGCGTATGAAGCCGGGAGTACAAACTGGTATTCCAACAGATTCAACTGATAACCAGTTAAACTCGTGGGTACTACAAGCCCGTACTGCAACTGCAGAGGTTAATTCTCAACCAATGCGTGTAAGTATCAAAGGAGATTCAAAAGAAGAATATCCGGTAGTTAAAAAAATTGTGGATGTATTGCAGAAGCAAAAAGTAAACAAATTCTTATTGGTTACAAACGCTGAAGCTAGAAGAAAATAAGAAATGGCAGAATTAAACACAGGCGGGAAGAAAGCCACGCCAAGAGTCGATATGACGCCGATGGTAGATTTGATGTTCCTTTTGGTGACATTCTTTATCTTAACAACTTCAATTTCTACGCCACAGGCAATGGATATTGTGAAGCCAGATAAAGATGATAACAACAAGGACAATAGATTGGAACTGAAAGCTTCTAAAACCATGACTATTTTATTAGGTAAAAACGATAAGGTAGCTTGGTATATGGGAGAGGCTGGTGCAACAGCTCCAACTTTTGAAAATTTATCACAAGTTGAAAAATCGATCATCGACAACAGAAAAACAGCAGATGCATCTGGTGTAAAAGGAGAATTTGTGGTATTGGTTAAACCAACCAGCGGTTCTAACTTCAAAAACTTTGTTGATATCATGGATGAATTAGAAATATTGAAGGTAAAAGTTCGTCAGATTGATGATGACAATATCTTAGATAACGAAAAAGAAGCTATGAAAGCTCAAGGTATTTTATAATTTGTTAAATCAGTAACCATGTCAAAGTTAGATATTTTAAGAAGTCAGTGGATTGAAGTGGTTTTTGAAGGTAAAAACAAAAACTACGGCGCTTACCAGTTGCGTAAAACCAACGGGTCCAATACCACTAGGGCATTGATTATTGGTTCAATAGTATTTCTTGCATTCTTCTTCGCTCCTAAAATCTATGGCCTTATCAAAGGTTCAATGGATACCGAAGAGAAAGTTGAAAAAGCAAAAGAGGTAATTATTGCTCCACCGCCCCCAGTAAATCCAGAAACACCACCACCGCCACCGGTAGAGCCACCGCCACCAAAAGTGGATCAGGTAAAAATGCCACCTCCAATCGTAAAGCCAGATGAGCAGGTACGTGATGAGGAACCACCAACGGTTGAGAAATTAAAAGAAGCTGATCCAGGTCAGCGTGATATCAAAGGTGATCCAACTGCTGATATCGTGATTGCCGAACCAGTAGGTGAGGGTCCAAAAAGAGAAGCTGCTGTTGCTGTTGATGATAACAAAGTTTATGACTTCGTTAGTATCGAGAAACAACCAGAATTCCCGGGAGGTATTTCTAAGTTTTACGGTTATTTAAGTAAAGCTATTAAGTACCCACCAATGGCACAGGAAAACAACGTTCAGGGTAAAGTATTTTTATCTTTCGTTGTGGAAAAGGATGGTAAGTTAACTGATATTACAGTTACCCGTGGTTTGGGTAGCGGTACCGATGAAGAAGCTATCCGCGTACTAAAGGCAAGTCCACGTTGGAACCCAGGTATTCAAAATGGTAAGCCTGTAAGGGTAAAATACAACATCAACGTTAACTTTACATTGAACTAATTAGTAAATGTTAAATTTTGATATTTTTAAGCAAAAATCGCCTAAACAGCGGTTTTTGCTCATTTTAGGCCTAGTCACCTTCGTGCTTTATGTAGTAATGGGTCTAGCGTTTATCTTCTGGGAGCCCCTGGCCATTAGGTTTAATTTTATTCCAGCCTGGGGAAGAATAGCCATTGGTATCTTTTTAATCTTTTATGCTTTCATCAGGCTTTTAAGTTTGGGGAGACGAGAATAAGACACATGAAAAACATTCTTTATCTATTTATTGTACTGGGTTTACTTTCTTGTAAGAGAAAAGATAAACCCGCCGAAGTGAAGGAAACACGTACAAGCGGTACATTAAGAATTCTGGTAGACGAAAGTATAAGCCCGATTATAAAGGAGCAGATCAATATTTTTAATTTGGATTATCCAGATGCAAAATTTGAGCTAACCGTAAAACCAGAGGAGAAAATAATCCCTGCATTTCTAAACGATAGTGTTCGGGTAATTGTGATGCCGAGGTTACTCACTAAAGCGGAAGAAAAATACTATACACAGCGAGGAATAAGAATTAATTCTACAAGATTTGCAGTTGACGGAATAGCATTAATTACAAATAAAGACAATATTGATAGCACAATTACCGTTAAAGAAGTTGTTGATATTTTACAAGGTAAGGGTTCTGGAAAAAAATTGGTCTTTGATAACGCTTATTCAAGTACCTTTCAATACCTTAAGCAATTGGCTAATATAAGTCAGTTTCCAGCTCAAGGTGTTTACTCAAAAGATTCTAGCGCTGAGGTGATTAAACTTATTGCAGAAGACAAGACTTTTATCGGTATTTTAGGCGTTGATTGGGTTTCCGATAAGAATACACAATTATCAGAATATCTATCCAAAGTAAAAATGCTAGGCGTTAAAAACCTTAAAGGTAAGCCAGGTGACGATAAGTTTTATCAACCCACTCAGGATAATCTTATTAATGGTGTTTATCCATTCTTAAGAAATGTGAACATAATAGATTGCGAGGGAAGAGATGGTTTAGGCACAGGATTTGCAACATGGTTAAGAAGTCAGAGAGGTCAATTGATTGTACTTAAATCAGGACTAGGTCCGCACAAGTTAATGCCAAGACAAATTAATTTGACAAACGGAAAATAAACTATAAATTGAACCACGAAGTTGTAAAAACACTTCATTTAACTAAAATGGAATATCCGATGTATAAGACGTTTAACAAGCTTATATATCACTATTAAAAAACAATAAAGAACTATGAAAATTTCAAAGAAAGCAATAACCTTAAATCTAGGTTTGGTGTTGATGGGTTCTGCAGTTTTTGCTCAAAATTTAAATGACGCGAAAAAAGCCATTGACGCTGAACAGTACCAAAAAGCATCATCAATGTTAAAATCATTGGTGAGCTCGCAAGCATCAAACGGTGAAAATTATTATAATCTCGGTTTGGTTTACTTGAAAACTGGTTACATAGATTCGGCTCGTGCGGTATTTACCAAGGGTGTTACAGCAGATCCAAAAAATAATTTAAACTTAATTGGTTTGGGCGAAGCAGATATGTTGTCAAACAATCCGTCTTCCGCAAAAACTAATTTTGATAAAGCCGTTGCTTTAGATCCAAAAGATTACAAAACTTATCTGTATATCGGTAAAGCTTATTTAGCTCAAGATAAACCGAGTGATGACGTATCTAAACCTGATTATACTAACGCATTGGCTAATATTAACAAAGCCGATGAATTGGATTCGAAAGATAAAGATGCTGAGATCTTTTTAGCGCAAGGTGATGCGTATGCATTGCAGAAAAAGAATTCAGAAGCATTAGGTCCATACTTCCGTGTAAATGATATAGATCCGACCAACCGTAGAGCAAAAACTCAGATTGGTAAAATGTATAAAGAATCGAGAGCATTTCCAGAAGGTGAAAAAGAATTACAAGATGTAATTGCGGCTGATCCAAATTATGGTCCTGCCTACCGTGAACTAGGCGAGCTTTACTTACAGTGGAGTAGCTTTGGTACCGATCAGGAAAAAGCAAAAAAAGGAATTGAGAACTATAAAAAATACATGGATTTAACCGATAAATCTTTGGAATCTCAGTTGCGTTACGCTCAGTTCTTGTTTTATGCTAAAGATTATCCTACTTTAGAACAAGTAGCGTCATCTATTCAGGCGCCTGCAGGAAGTGCAAAGGCAGCTGTTGTTGATAGAATGAAAGGTTGGGCGGCTTATGAAAACAAGAACTATCCTGCAGCCTTAACTAGCATGACTTCTTTCTTTGCAAAGGAAAAAGACACAACCAAAATTTTAGCCAACGATTACCTTTACCTGGGTAAAGCACAGCTACAAGCTGGACAAGATAGTTTAGCTTTAAACAATATTATCAAGGCAACAAGAGTAGATTCTGCTAACGCTGATGCGCTGTCGGAAGCTGCTGCTGCATTATATAAAGCAAAAAAATATGCTAAATCGGCTGACGTTTACGAATTAGCTGCTAAATATAATCCAAATGGAAAAGGGTCTCTTTATAACTATTTATATATCGGTATAAACAGGTTCTTAGAATCCTATTATTTGAAAAAAGATAAAAAGCCACTGAATATTGAAGGTTTAGTTAGAGCTGATACGGCTTTAGGTCAACTATCTAAAGCTTCACCGGATTTTGCTTTAGCATATTTTTACAGAGCTAGGATCAATGACTATATCGATCAAACCAAAAATGGCGATGCGACAAAAGGTTTGATGATTCCTTATTATGAAAAATATGTTACGTTAGTTAAGCCAGAAGAACAAGCTTCGGCGAAAAACAACTTAATTGAATCATACAGGTTATTAGGTGCATGGTATGCTGATAAAGACAAACCAAAGGCAATTGATTATCTTAATAAGTGCTTAGCATTGGATCCTGCAGATACATACGCAAGTGCGAAATTAAAGGAGTTAAGTGGAGCTGCGGCACCAAAAGGAAAAGGTAAGTAATTAACAAGTTAAATAATTTAGAAAAGGCAGAGTTTGGTTACTCTGCCTTTTTCTTTTACTTTTGCATCAGAAAATAATGATTATGCAAGCGCAAAGTACCTCAATAGATTTTTTACCGATAATATTTCAGGTAATCGTAGCCCTGGGTTTCGTTGTTACCACTCTAGTGGCTACACACTTTTTAGGCCCAAAACGTAAAACACTCGATAAATTAGAAACATTTGAAGCAGGTGTAAAATCTGTTGGTAATGCTCGTCAGCCGTTTTCAATTAAATATTTTGTGGTGGCAATATTATTTGTGCTTTTTGATATTGAAGTTATCTTTATGTATCCTTGGGCAGTAAATTTTAGAGCATTAAAAATGGATGGCATGATTGAGATGTTCATCTTTATGGGAACCTTATTGTTGGGCTTCATCTATGTGATCAAAAAGAAAGTATTAGACTGGAACTAAAAGGCTAAAGGTATCGTTCACAAGTAGCATAGTTATCGGTTTAAAAGGGGTTGAAAGTGAAAATTACCAACTGCAAACTGGATGTATATCATGCACACTAACCAATAGGAGTTTTAGCTATTTAGAAAGGTTCTAAATCGAGTTAAGCTTGTTTAATTGCCTTTAAAATATTGTAAATTTGTTGCTCATTCTGCAAAGGGATGAGCATTTTTTGTTTATAAACATGAGTGAAATTAATATAGTTGATGCGCCTCCAGGAACCGAGGGACCTGGATACTTTGCCACTTCGTTAGATAAAGTGATAGGTTTGGCTCGTTCAAATTCATTATGGCCTCTACCGTTCGCTACTTCTTGTTGCGGAATTGAGTTTATGGCAACCATGGGTTCTCACTACGATTTAGGTCGTTTCGGTGCAGAACGTTTGAGTTTTTCTCCTCGTCAAGCCGATGTTTTAATGGTTATGGGGACTATCGCTAAAAAGATGGCACCGGTGTTAAAGCAAGTTTATATCCAAATGGCGGAGCCGCGTTGGGTAATGGCAGTTGGAGCTTGTGCAAGTAGTGGAGGTATTTTCGATACTTATTCTGTTTTGCAAGGTATTGATGAAGTAATCCCTGTGGATGTTTACGTTCCGGGTTGCCCACCAAGACCAGAAGCTATTTTAGACGGTTTCCAGCGCATTCAGGATTTAGTAAAAAATGAATCTGGCAGAAGAAGAAATTCTGATTATTACAAAGAACTTTTAGGTCAATACGGCATTAAGTAATGGAAGAAACGACGTTGAATAACACCATCCACGTTAAGCTAACTGAAAAGTTTGGTGAAAAAGTTACCGCCGTTTCTGAGCCTTATGGTTTATTAACCTTCGTAACCTACAAAGATGTAATCGTAAATATACTTTCACATCTTAAAGAGGAGTTAAAATTTAATTTCCTTACTGATATTACAGCGGTTCATTATCCTGGTAAAGACCATGGTATTGCTGTTATATATCATCTGCATAACATGGTAGAAAAAGTGCGGATTAGAATTAAAGTTTTCATTTCTGAGCAAAATCCTACCATACCAACGGCGACAACAATTTGGAAAGGTGCGAACTGGATGGAGAGAGAAACCTACGATTTATTCGGGGTTAAGTTTGAAGGTCATCCCGATTTACGCCGTATTTTGAATATGGATGATTTAGGTGTGCATCCAATGTTGAAGCAATATCCATTGGAAGACCCGAACCGAGTTGATAAAAAAGATGAATTTTTTGGAAGGTAATTTATATGAATCATAACCATCCGGTATATACAGATAACGACCCGCAAAGTGAGCTAGTAACCTTAAACTTAGGTCCAACGCACCCTGCAACACATGGGGTTTTTCAAAATGTTTTGCAGTTAGACGGCGAGCGTATTGTAAGCGGCGTTTCTACAATTGGGTATATCCACCGTGCTTTCGAAAAGATTGCCGAGCATCGCCCTTTCTATCAAATTACACCATTAACCGACCGTTTAAATTATTGCTCATCGCCTATTAACAATATGGGTTGGCACATGACGGTTGAAAAGTTGTTAAATATCCAGATGCCTAAACGTGTAGATTATCTTCGCGTAATTGTGATGGAGCTTTCGCGTATTGCCGATCACATTATCTGTAACACGATTATCGGTCAGGATACTGGAGCAACAACTACTTTCCTTTACCTGTTCCAATTCCGTGAGCATATTTACGAAATTTTTGAGGAAGTATGCGGCGCCCGCTTGACAACAAACATTGGCCGTATTGGTGGTTTTGAAAGAGATTTCAATGAATTGGCCTTTGCGAAGATTAATAAATTTTTAAAAGAGTTTCCGGTTGCTTTGAAAGAGTTTGAAAATCTTTTAACCCGTAACCGGATTTTCATTGATAGAACAGCTGGTGTTGCGGAAGTAACTCAAGAGGCTGCTTTGGAGTATAGCTGGACTGGCCCACTTTTACGTGCAACGGGTATAGATTATGATGTTCGTGTAAGCGACCCATATTCTTCGTATCAGGACTTCGATTTTGAAGTCCCCGTTGGAACGAGTGGTGATATTTATGACAGATATTTGGTTCGTAACGAAGAAATGTGGCAAAGTTTGCGAATTATTGAACAAGCCATTGTGAAGTTGAAAACAGAGCCAAAAGGTATTTTTCATGCCGATGTTCCTGAATTTTATCTTCCTCCAAAACAAGAAGTTTATAACAATATGGAAGCATTAATTTATCACTTCAAAATTGTGATGGGAGAAATTGATGCACCAAAAGCAGAAGTTTATCATGCTGTAGAAGGTGGAAATGGTGAATTAGGTTTCTATTTAATTAATGATGGAGGTCGTACACCATATCGTTTACACTTCCGCAGGCCAAGTTTTATAAATTACCAGATGTTTGCACCAATGAGCGAAGGCATGTTATTGTCTGATGCCATTATCAACATGAGTAGTATGAATATTATTGCAGGAGAATTAGATGCTTAAAGTAGAAGAACAAACACCTGTAGTGTTCTCATCAGAATTGCTTGCCAAATTTGATGATGTTAAAAGTCGTTATCCTGTGGGTAAGGAAAAATCAGCTTTGCTGCCATTATTACATTTAGTACAAGCAGAATTTCTTTGGGTTCCTACATCTGCGATGGATCAAGTTGCTGAGTATTTAGATATTCAACCCATTGAAGTTTACGAGGTAGCAACTTTTTACACCATGTATTTCTTAAAACCTCAGGGAAAATATGCTTTAGAGGTTTGCCGTACTGGTCCTTGTTGCTTAGTTGGTGCAGAAAAAATATTAGACCACTTAGAAAATAAGTTAGGTGTTAAAGAAGGGGAAGTTACAGCAGATGGTTTATTCAGCTTTAGAGGAGTTGAATGTTTAGCCGCCTGTGGTTTTGGTCCGGTACTACAAATTAGCCCGGAATACACTTTCTACGAAAACTTAACTACTGAAAGTGTAGATAAACTGATTGAAGATTTGAAAAATAAATAAGATTTGAGAAACTAGATATGAGATATGAGAATTGGCAATTTGTCTAACATCTCAAGTCTCACATCTCACATCTAAAAAATAATGAGTCGCAAATTATTACTTGAACATATAAACGTACCTGGCATCAATACACTTGAGGTCTATCGCCAAAAAGGCGGGTACCGTGCTGTGGAAAAAGCCCTTAAAACTTTAACCCCTGAAGAGATTGTTGAAGAAGTTAAGAAATCAGGCTTACGCGGTCGTGGTGGTGCGGGTTTCCCAACGGGAATGAAATGGAGCTTTTTGGCTAAACCAGAAGGTGTTGCCCGTTATTTGGTTTGCAACGCTGATGAGTCTGAGCCAGGAACTTTCAAAGACCGTTATTTAATGACCTATATTCCTCATGCCTTAATTGAGGGAATGATTGTATCTAGTTTTGCTTTGGGTGCAAAGGTTTCATACATCTACGTTCGTGGAGAAATGATGCCTCAAATCCGGATTTTGGAAAAGGCAATTGCAGAAGCAAAAGCTGCTGGATGGCTAGGTAAAAACATTTTAGGAACAGGTTACGATTTAGAATTATATGTTCAGCCGGGTGGTGGTGCTTACATTTGCGGTGAAGAAACTGCATTGTTAGAATCACTTGAAGGAAAAAGAGGTAATCCAAGAATTAAACCGCCATTCCCAGCTATTGCAGGTTTGTATGGTTGTCCAACGGTAGTAAATAACGTAGAGTCGATTGCAGCAGTTGTCCCTATCATAAATGATGGTGGTGATGAATATGCAAAAATAGGTATCGGTAGAAGTACAGGTACAAAATTGATATCAGCATCTGGAAATTTAGTAAAACCTGGTGTTTATGAAATCGAGTTAGGCTTACCAGTTGAAGAATTTATTTATTCTGATGAATATTGTGGTGGTATTGCCAATGGCAAGAAGTTAAAAGCAACGGTTGCAGGTGGTTCATCCGTTCCGGTCTTACCTGCTAATTTAACTTTGAAGTTGGCTAATGGGGAACCTCGTTTAATGAGTTACGAATCATTATCAGAGGGCGGATTTGCTACAGGAACGATGATGGGTTCGGGCGGTTTTATCGCTTTCGATCAAGACCAATGTATTGTCCGCAATACCTGGAATTTCTCTCGTTTCTATCATCACGAAAGTTGCGGACAATGTTCGCCTTGCCGTGAAGGTACTGGATGGATGGAAAAAGTATTGCACAAAATTGAGCATGGCCATGGTTCAATGGATGATGTAGATTTACTTTGGGATATTCAACGTAAAATTGAAGGAAATACTATTTGTCCATTAGGGGATGCGGCAGCCTGGCCAGTGGCAAGTGCCATCCGCCATTTCAGAGACGAGTTTGAATGGCACATTAAAGAACCCGTGAAGAGTCAGCAGCAAAATTATGGTTTAGCAAGCTACGCTACGCCGATAGAAAAGGCTCCGGTAACGGAAGAAAAGTAGACATACCAGGGGGAGAGCAATTGGTTCTTAAATTAGCGCGAGATCCTAAGCCCTACGTCGTTGCGAGGAACGAAGCAATCCTAATGCAATGAGTATAAAATAAGAAAGATTGCTTCATGCCTCGCAGTGACGGCATAAAAGCAAAAAAATAAAGATTATCATTAACCATGAGTGAAAAAGTTAAGGTTACGATAGACGGGATAACAGTAGAGGTTGATAACGGAACCACTATCCTGAATGCTGCAAGGCAAATTGGGGGTGATATTGTTCCGCCAGCAATGTGCTATTATTCCAAGTTAGAAGGCAGTGGTGGTAAATGCCGTACCTGTATTGTTAAGGTAACAAAAGGTTCAGAAAAAGACCCGCGGCCAATGCCTAAATTGGTTGCATCTTGCCGTACAACAGTAATGGATGGTATGGAAGTGCTGAATATTACTTCACCAGAAGTTTTAGAAGCACGTGCAGGTGTGGTCGAAATTTTATTGATTAACCATCCTTTAGATTGCCCGGTTTGCGATCAGGCTGGAGAATGTGATTTACAAAATTTAGGTTACGAGCACGGATTGCAGAAAACACGTTATGAATTTGAGCGTCGTACTTTCGAACGTATCGATATTGGCGATAAAATCCAGTTGCACATGAATCGTTGTATTCTGTGCTACCGTTGTGTTTTTACTGCTGATCAAATTACAAACAAACGTGTTCATGGGATTTTAAACCGTGGCGACCATTCAGAAATTTCAACTTATATTCAACAAGCAGTTGATAATGATTTCTCAGGAAACGTGATTGATGTTTGCCCTGTAGGTGCTTTAACCGATAAAACCTTCCGTTTTAAAAACCGTGTTTGGTTTACTAAACCGGTTGATGCGCATCGCGATTGCGACCATGAAAAGTGCAATGGTAAAGTAACACTTTGGTACAAGGGAGAAGACGTTTTACGTGTTACTGCCCGTAAAGACAAATTTGGCGAAGTAGAAGAGTTTATCTGTAATACTTGCCGTTTCGATAAAAAAGCAACATCAGATTGGGTTATTGAACAACCTACTCACATTGATGATACTTCGGTAATTGCATCAAACCATTACGAAACCTTGAAACCTTTGCATGTTATTCAGCCAAATCAGGCTTTGCAAGCAGCAAATGAAATTGAATTACATAAAACAGTTAAATACTAATGGATACAGGTTTTATCATTGAAAAATTTATTCTGGTTGCCGTAATTTTCGGTATCAGTTTGGTAATTGCCATGTATTCTACCTATGCAGAGCGTAAGGTGGCTGCTTATCTTCAAGATCGTTTAGGTCCGGATAGAGCTGGTCCTTTTGGTATTTTACAACCTTTAGCCGATGGTGTGAAGATGTTTATGAAGGAAGAAATTATTCCAACCACATCAAACAAATGGTTATTTATTGTTGGGCCGGGTTTGGCTTTACTTTGTGCCTGTATTGGTACAGCGGTGATTCCTTGGGGTAGCCCGATGGAAATTGGTGGCAAAATTGTTCCGCTTCAGGTTGCTGATATCAACGTAGGTGTTTTATACATTTTCGGCGTGGTTTCTTTGGGCGTTTATGGCGTAATGATTGGCGGCTGGGCATCAAACAACAAATATTCTCTGTTAAGTGCTATTCGTGCCGCGTCACAAAATATCAGTTACGAAATTGCAATGGGGCTATCTATCATCGCTTTGCTTTTGATGACAAACACTTTAAGTCTTAAAGAAATTGTTGATCAGCAACATGGCTGGCATTGGAATGTGTTATATCAACCACTGGGGTTTTTGATCTTCATGGTTTGTTCTTTTGCTGAAACCAACCGTGCTCCTTTCGATTTGCCTGAGTGCGAAACTGAGCTAATTGGTGGTTATCATACCGAATATTCATCGATGAAGTTAGGTTTTTACCTTTTTGCCGAGTACATCAACATGTTTGTTTCATCGGCAGTAATGGCAACTTTATATTTCGGTGGTTACAACTACCCAGGAATGGATTACATGGCAACATTGCTTGGACCTACCTGGGCCCCACTATTTGGGGTTGGGATCTTATTTGTGAAAATAGTTTTCTTCATCTTTTTCTTTATGTGGGTACGGTGGACAATCCCTCGTTTCCGTTACGATCAATTGATGAATTTAGGTTGGAAAGGTTTAATACCTTTAGCCATTGCCAACATTATAATAACTGGGGTTGTGATTGCGATTATAGAGAAGTTTTAATTATGGAATCATTAAGTAACAAGAAAAAAGTACTGGAACAGAAGCCTTTAAGCTTCATGGAGCGTATGTACCTGCCTGCAATTGCAAAGGGAATGGGCATAACCATCAGCCACTTATTCAAAAAAGAGGCTACAGTAAGATATCCGGAAGTAGAACGTGAATTTTCTGCCAACTTTAGGGGGATGCACTCCCTAAAGCGTGATGAAAATGGAAAAGAACGTTGTACAGCTTGCGGTTTATGTGCTTTGTCTTGCCCTGCGGAAGCAATTACCATGATTGCTGCAGAGCGCAAGCCAGAAGAAAAACACTTATACCGAGAGGAAAAATATGCAGCGACTTATGAAATTAACATGTTGCGTTGCATTTTCTGTGGGTTATGTGAAGAGGCTTGTCCGAAAGAGGCAATTTATTTAGACGGACCAATTGTACCAGCTGATTATTTACGTAAGGATTTTATTTACGGAAAAGATAAATTGGTTGAGGCTCCGTTAGAGATGAAAAAATAATAAGACCAGTCCGTCATTGCGAGGAACGAAGCAATCCTAAAGCAATGGCAATAAAAATGAGATTGCTTCGTGCCTCGTAATGACGAGGAGTACAAACAAATAACAAATTAATGAGTACACAAGTATTCTATTTCGTAGCCACATTAAGTATAATCTTTTCGCTGATGGTGATTTTTGCAAAAAATCCAATTCATAGCGTTTTATACTTAATCCTTACCTTTTTTACCTTCACGGTACATTATGTACTGTTGAACGCACAATTTTTGGCAGTTGTAAACTTCATCGTTTACATGGGGGCCATCATGGTATTATTCTTATTTGTACTGATGCTCCTCAACCTGAACAAGGAAACCGAGCCTGTGAAATCACCATTGATTAAAATTGTAGGTGTAATTGCAGGATGTTGCCTTGTGGTAACCTTGGTTGGGTCTTTTAAAGCAGCAACAATTAACAGTCCCTTAATTTTAAAAAATCAAGGATTAGGTTTGGTAGAGAATTTGGGAAAAGAGCTTTTCGGTCCATTCTTGTTGCCATTTGAATTATCATCTCTGTTACTATTGGCAGCAATGGTTGGAGCAGTTTTATTATCTAAAAGAGATGAGGTAGAGGCATAATGGAAAATTTAACTACACAAATGGCAGGCGTTCCACTAAATCACTACATCTATTTATGTGCAATTATTTTCACAATTGGTGTAATTGGCGTATTAACCCGTAGAAACGCAATCGTAATTTTCATGTCCGTTGAGTTGATGTTAAATGCAGTTAACCTGCTTTTAACAGCTTTCTCTGTACATAGCAATGACCCCTCAGGACAGGTTTTCGTATTCTTTATTATGGCGCTTGCCGCGGCAGAAGTTGCAGTTGGTTTAGCAATTATCGTAATGGTTTACAGAAATACAAAATCGATAGATATTAATGTTTTAAATCGCCTTAAGTGGTAAATATATATTAAGAATGACAATAGAACAATTGATTTGGTTAGTTCCTTTACTCCCTTTTTTAGGATTTGTAATCAACGGACTGGGCAGAAAATCTTTATCTAAAGGACTTGTTGGTATCATTGGAAGTGGTGTAATATTAGCTTCTTTCATCATCAGCATAGTTATTTTCTTTAGTTTACAAGGCGATACACAAAAATCTCACGAAGTATTTTTATTCGATTGGATCACCGCAGGTACTCTGCATATTCCATTATCATTTCTGGTTGACCCATTGAGTTCGATCATGCTTTTGATCATTACGGGAATTGGATTCTTAATCCATTTATATTCTACCAGCTACATGCATGATGATGAAGGATTCGGGAAATTTTTCTCTTATCTGAACCTGTTTGTCTTCTTCATGCTTTTATTGGTATTGGGTTCAAACTATATCGTGATGTTCATCGGTTGGGAAGGTGTAGGTTTATGCTCTTACCTGTTAATCGGTTTCTGGTATACAAACAGCGCTTATGCCTCAGCAGCTAAAAAGGCTTTCGTAATGAACCGTATTGGTGATTTGGGCTTTTTGTTAGGGGTATTCTTAATCTTTACTACTTTCGGAAGTGTGGAATTTGCTAAAGTTTTTCCTCAGGCAGCTAATATGTTACCTGGACAAAATACTTTGTTTTTAATTACAATTCTATTGTTTGTTGGTGCGTGTGGTAAATCAGCTCAGTTGCCATTATTCACGTGGTTACCAGATGCAATGGCAGGCCCAACGCCTGTTTCAGCCTTAATTCACGCAGCAACGATGGTAACAGCAGGTATCTACATGATTGCCCGCTCCAGCGTATTGTTCGATTTAGCACCGCTTACACAAAACATCGTTGCCGTTGTAGGTATAACAACTGCTTTAGTTGCCGCAATTATTGCGTTAACACAAACCGATATCAAAAAAGTATTGGCTTATTCAACGGTATCTCAATTGGGATATATGTTTTTAGGCTTGGGCGTTGGCGCTTATACAGGTTCATTCTTCCATGTATTAACCCACGCATTTTTCAAAGCATTATTATTCTTAGGCGCTGGTTCGGTTATTCATGCCATGCACCACGAGCAAGATATGCGCAACATGGGCGGATTAAGGAAGAAACTTCCGGTTACCTTTTTAACGATGATGATTGGTACCATCGCAATTGCAGGCTTACCACCGTTTTCAGGGTTTTTCTCTAAAGACGAAATTTTAGCAAATGCCTACCAGGCAAGCCCAATTCTTTGGGGAGTTGGTGTGTTAACCGCATTCTTAACTTCCTTTTACATGTTCAGAATGATGTTTTTAACCTTTTCTGGAAAATACAGAGGTACACATCACGAAGAAAGTCATGTACATGAGTCGCCAAAAGCGATGACTATTCCTTTAATCATCCTGGCAATTTTAGCGGCAATAGGTGGAGCGATTAATATTCCTCACGTTTTCGGTGGAAACGAATGGTTGGCACATTGGTTAAGCGGTGCCGGCGTTGCACAACACGAATTGGAATTAAGTCATTCAACGGAATTTACCTTAATGGGTGTTTCAGTTGTTGCTGCGATCATCGCTTTGCTTTACGCTTACATCAGATACGTTAAAGGTGCTCGTGTTCCTGTGGCTGATGAGGCACCACGCTCTGCTTTGGCAAAATTATCTTATAATAAATTTTATTTAGATGAGATTTACGATTTTATCATCACCAAACCGTTAGATGCTTTCTCTAGATTTTTCTACAGAATTATCGACACAAAATTTATCGATGGGATTGTGAATGGATTAGGCTGGAGTACAAACGAGGCGAGTAAGGGAGTTCGTTTATTACAAAGTGGAAACGTGGGTTTCTATATATTTATGATGGTAGCTGGTATCATCGCATTGCTTGCTTATACATTTTATTACATATAAAAAGGGTTCAAAAATAAATAATGGAACAACTTTTACTACTTATATTTCTTCCTCTTGCGGGTGCTATCATTACGGCATTTGCGGGTAAGTCTGCTAAAATAGTCTCGACGGTAATTTCAGTCGCTTCTTTAGGCTTGGCCTTGTTCATCGCCTGTAACTTTATTCCAAATGCAAGTACGCAGTTTGAAGCGAACCTGCCATGGATTTCAGATTTAGGCATTCGTTTTCATGCAGGTATTGATGGGATTAGCATGTTGGTGGTATTGCTTACCAATTTGTTAATTCCGATTATCATTTTATCTAGTTACAGACATGACTATAAAAACCCAGCTGCTTTTTATGCATTGATTTTATTCATGCAGAGTGGTTTATTATTGGTTTTTACTGCTATGGATGCGTTCTTATTCTACATTGGGTGGGAGGCTGCATTAATTCCAATTTACTTTATCTGCGCATTCTGGGGTGGAAAAGATAGAGTTCGAATTAACATGAAATTCTTCGTTTACACGATTGCTGGTTCATTGTTTATGTTGATGGGGATTATTTATTTGTATTTGCAAAATCCTGGTCACAACTTCGATATTCAGGCATTTTACGCTTTAAACCTAGATCGTGAACAACAAGGCTGGATTTTCTGGGCGTTCTTTATTGCTTTCGCGATTAAGATGCCAATTTTCCCTTTTCACACTTGGCAGCCAGATACTTATACAGTTGCTCCTACACAAGGGACCATGTTGTTATCTGGTATCATGCTAAAAATGGGTATTTATGGTGTAATCAGATGGTTATTACCAATTGTACCCACAGGCGTTCAGGCTTGGTCTGGCCTAGTGATGGTTTTATCTATTATCGGTATCGTTTATGCCTCACTTATTGCCTTTACGCAGAAAGATGCTAAACGTTTGGTGGCTTATTCGTCTATTGCTCACGTTGGTTTAATTGCTGCAGGCATATTTGCATCCTTTAATCTTGGAGGCCTTGGTGAACAAGGGATGCAAGGAGCCATGGTGCAAATGTTAAGTCACGGAATTAACGTGGTAGGTTTATTTTTCGTTTTAGATATTATCTTTTCTCGCACCAAAACCAATAAAATCGAAGAATTGGGTGGTATTGCTAAATCAGCACCACAACTGGCGATTGTTTTCTTAATCATCGTTTTAGGTACTGTTGCCTTACCAGGAACAAATGGTTTTATTGGGGAGTTCTTACTGTTGATGGGCGTTTATAGCTACGGCATTTGGGCAGCTGCAATTGCAGGATTAACCATCATTTTCGGAGCAGTTTATATGTTGCGTATGTACCAAAATGTAATGCTTGGAAAAACAAAAGAATTAACCATCACGTTTACCGACATTCAAGGGACTGAGAAATTGGTTCTTTATCTTATCTGTGCTTTAATTATACTTTTCGGTGTTTACCCGAAACCATTATTGCACTTAACAGAGGCATCTGTACAACATTTATTAGAACAGGTAAATCAAAAATTAACATCAGTAAAATAAGCAATGAATATTATTATAACCATTAGTATAACCGCTTTCATTGTGCTTTATGCAGGTTTGTTTAAAGCAAAGAAAGCATTATTGCCGCTTACCGTTGTTGGCTTACTTACTGCATTAGGCTTTACTGCTGCTGCATGGGATGGCAATGCTGTTCACTTCGGAATGATGCAAACTGATAATTTCGCTTTGGCATTTTCCGGTGTTTGTATTGTAGGCACATTATTGATTTTCTTATTAACGCAAAACTATTTTCATGCTAAAAGCGATAACATAGCAGAATATTACACCTTAATTCTTTTCGCCCTTGCGGGGATGATTATGATGGTGTCGTACAAAAATATGGCTATGTTATTTGTTGGTTTGGAAATCATGTCGGTAAGTTTATACATCCTTGCGAGTATTCGTAAAAAGGATTTTGCATCAAACGAAGCTTCATTGAAATATTTCTTAATGGGTGCTTTTTCAACAGGTTTCTTGTTGTTTGGGATCACATTAATTTACGGAGCCACCGGCTCATTCGATTTAGATAGAATTCAAGCTTACTTAGTTGATAATAGCAAAGCAGTTTCTCCAATCTTTTATCCAGGGGTAATTTTGATGATGATTGGCTTGTGCTTTAAAGTAGGAGCGGCACCTTTCCACTTCTGGACTCCGGACGTTTACGAAGGTTCGCCAACGTTGATCACTACGTTTATGAGTACAGTGGTTAAAACGGCTGGTTTTGCAGCTTTTTTAAGATTGTTTGCCGATGCTTTTGCACCGCTTCACGATTTCTGGGTTGCGCCACTTATCGTGATTGTTTGTATAACCTTGTTCATTGGTAACGTTACTGCATTATTCCAAAAGAATTTCAAACGAATGTTGGCCTATTCAAGTATCTCTCATGCAGGATACTTGTTATTCTCTTTGATTGTAATTGGTCCGCACTCGCAAAACAATGTTTTGGTTTATGCCGCTGCCTATACTTTTGCATCAATTATCGCTTTTGCGGTATTAATATTGGTGAAACAAAAAACCGGTAGCGATAGCTTTGAAAGTTTCAATGGCTTAGGTAAGAAAAATCCTTTAGTGGCCTTATCGCTTACGGTTGCCATGTTATCATTAGCAGGTATTCCTTTAACCGCTGGTTTTATCGGGAAATATTTAATGTTTCTCAATGTTATGGGCGAATACAAGATGCTATTGGTTGCTTTCGCTATATTAAATGCATTGGTAGGTTTTTATTACTATTTCAAGGTTATTGTGGCGGTATGGTTTAAAGATGGCGCTGAAACCGAGCTTTCTACACCTGCACAATACAAGATTGTTTTAGCTGTGTCAGTGGCGATTACGCTAATTTTGGGTATTTATCCTTCAATCGTCTTAAACCTGATATAGGTATGCACTTGTTAGATAATTATTTGTAGTTTTACGAATAATTGAAATATGCAGGATTTCTGGAACCACCTACAACATTTAATTGACCCCGAGAAATTATTGAGGGAGGGCGGTTTCTATCTTGTAGTATTTGTCATCTTTGCTGAAACTGGTCTATTCTTTGGTTTCTTCCTTCCTGGCGATTATTTACTGTTTCTTGCAGGAATGTTCGTAGCAACTGGAAAACTTGATGTTAACATTGCAGTCCTTTTAGCAGGCTTATGTGTAGCCGCAATTTCTGGAAATTTCACGGGTTATTGGTTTGGGCGAAGAACTGGTCCACTATTGTATACCAGAAAAGACAGTTTCTTTTTCAAAAAGAAATATTTAAAAGCAGCAGAAGAATATTATAACAAACAAGGTGCCTTCGCACTGATCATGGGCAGATTTGTTCCAATTGTAAGAACTTTTGCACCGATTTTTGCTGGAGTAGTAAAATTAGACTTTAAAAAGTTTGCTTTCTATAATATTGTTGGTGGAATTTTATGGATCTGCTCGCTCACTTTGTTAGGCTACTTTTTAGGTAAAAGATTTGAAAAAGAGATAAACGATTACTTATTATATATTATTATTGGCTTCATCGTTATTACAACTATACCTTTATTGATTACCTTTGTAAAAAGTAAAGTTAAAATCCCGGAAGGGGAAAAAAAGATTTAAATTAAAAATGGCAAAAGACGATCATCACGCATGGCATAGCGTATCTCCTGGTAAGAACGTTCCAGAAATTGTAAACGCAATCATTGAAATTCCTAAAGGCTCAAAGGCTAAGTATGAAATAGATAAAGAATCCGGACTAATCAAGTTAGACAGGGTTCTTTTTTCATCAGTAATGTATCCAGCTAACTATGGCTTTATCCCACAAACTTATTGCGATGATAAAGATCCATTAGATATTCTTGTACTTTGTTCTGTTGATGTTTACCCGATGACATTAATTGAAGCTAAAGTTGTTGGCGTAATGCACATGGTTGATAATGGAGAGCAAGACGATAAAATTATTGCGGTTGCAGCACATGATATGTCCGTTAATTACATTAACGATCTGGATGAATTGCCACCACATCAAATGAAAGAAATTGTTCGTTTCTTTCAAGATTATAAAGCACTGGAAGATAAAAATGTTACTATCGAACATTTATTAGGTGTTCGCTATGCTCATAAAGTAATTAAGGAAAGTATAGAACTTTACAACACAACATTTAGAGAATTAGCATAATGGATTTACCCACGGCCTGCTTGTTTTTAAATTTAGAGTTAAGTGCAATATTGCCCACCAATACCATTTTGGTTGCTTTAGAAGAGCCTGATACTGCATCTGTAGGTTGGAGGTTGTTTCTAGCATTATTTTTAGTTTTACTAAACGGATTCTTTGTTGCAGCAGAATTTGCAATTGTAAAAGTCCGGGCTTCTCAAATTGAAATAAAAGCAAAAACAGGTAGCCGGGTTGGTAAAATGGCCAAAACGATCATCCATAATTTGGATGGTTATTTAGCGGCCACGCAGTTAGGTATAACGCTTGCATCACTTGGCTTAGGTTGGGTTGGTGAAGGCGTTATGCATACTATTTTCAAAAATCTTTTCGATAGCCTCGAATGGGGGTTTAGTGACGCCACTATTCATACCGCATCAACAATTGTAGCTTTTTCGCTAATTACTGTAATGCACATCGTATTTGGTGAGTTAGCACCGAAATCATTTGCAATACAAAGACCGGTAGCCACTACTTTGTTTGTTTCTGTTCCACTCCAAATTTTTTACGTGGTTTTCAAACCATTCATTTGGACTTTAAACAGCCTGGCAGCAGTGATTTTGAAGCCATTCGGTATCGATACTTCTGCGGGCCACGAATCCTTACACAGTACAGAAGAACTTCAATACCTGTTAGATCAGGGAAAGGAAAGTGGGGCATTGGATAACAATGAGCACGAACTTATTAAAAATGTATTCGATTTTAATGAGCGCGTAGTAAAGAATATTATGGTTCCGCGTACCAAGATTTCAGGTATCGAATTATCTTCGTCGAAAGAAGAGGTAATCGATAAAATCATTGCTGAGGGCTATTCTCGCCTCCCAGTTTATGATGAGATAATGGATAAAATTGTCGGAATTATTCACGCCAAGGATATTTTGCCATTAGTTGCTTCTGGTAATCAACATTGGACGCTGAATGATATTATTCGCAAACCTTATTTCGTCACTGAAACAAAAAAAATTAACGATTTAATGAGCGAACTGCAAAGCAACCGCATCCAAATCTCAATTGTTTTAGATGAGTTTGGTGGTACGGCAGGGATGGTTACGCTAGAGGATATTGTGGAAGAATTGGTAGGCGAAATTCAGGATGAATATGATGAAGAAAAGCCTTTAGTTGAAAAAGTATCGGATAACGAATTTATTGTAAATGCCTTTGCAACAGTTTATGATGTGAATGAGCATTTACCACATGATTTGCCAGAGGATGAAGATTTTGACACCGTTGGTGGTCTAGTTTCTCATGTTTTTGAACGGATTCCAGAGGTTGGAGAAAGCAATGAATCTTATGGTTATCTGTTTACCATCTTAAAGAAAACAGAACAAAACATTGAAACTATTAAGCTCGAATTGGTAATAAATAAAGAAGATCAGGTTGATAATCATTAAATTCAACAATGCATATTTTTTATACGCCAGATATTACCCAGGATACCTATACGCTTAACGAAGAGGAAAGTAAACATTGCGTTAGGGTATTACGTTTATCAGTTGGGGCTGTAGTAAACTTAGTTGATGGCAGAGGGGGGTTTTACACCGCCGAAATCATTTCAGATAACCCCAAAAAGGTAGGTCTATCCATCCTTAAGGTAGAAACCGAATTTCATAAAAGAAATCACTATTTGCACATTGCGGTCGCACCTACAAAAAATATAGACCGAATGGAATGGTTTTTAGAGAAAGCAACGGAACTCGGAATAGATGAAGTAACCCCGATCATTACCGATCGATCTGAACGACGTGTTGTTAAAGGAGATCGATTAAGCAAAGTTATTACTTCTGCAGTGAAACAATCCATCAAAGCCTACCATCCAACACTAAATGAAGCAATTTCCTATAATGCTTTCCTTAACCTTCCTTTTGAAGGAAGTAAACTAATAGCGCATTGCATTGATGAAGAGAACAAGAAATACATCTCTGACCTCGTTGTCCCGCATCACAAATATTTAATTCTTATTGGTCCAGAAGGAGATTTCAGCCCCGAAGAAGTGAGTTTAGCTTTGAACAAAGGTTATAAACCATTAACTTTAGGAGATAACAGGTTGCGCACCGAAACCGCTGCATTATCTGTTTGTTTTGAAATCAATTATCTTAACCGATGAAAAGAGTTGAAATTTATAAATTGAAAATCATAGGTTTATTATCATTAAAACGGTTACTCTCGTGTTCGTTTATCTTTATTCTTTGCTCTTTAATCTTTGTTCTTACTTCTTTTAATGTTCCTTCTTACCGAATGGGCAAGCTGAAGTATAATGGTGGTGGCGATTGGTATGCAGACAGGACTGCACTTCCAAATTTAATTTCATTTTGTAATTCCAGTTTAAAGACTAATTTTTATCCTGAAGAAAGTATTGTCGAAGTAGGTTCGAAAGAACTATTCAATTACCCGTTTGTCTATATGACAGGCCATGGTAACGTGGTTTTTAGTGATCAGGATGTTAAAAATTTGAGGCAGTATTTAACGGGAGGAGGTTTTCTGCATATTGATGATAATTATGGGTTGGATAAATTTATCAGGCCTCAAATGAAAAAAGTTTTTCCAGAACTGAATTTCGTAGAGTTACCTTCCAGCCATGCCATTTACAACCAAAAATTCAAATTTCCGGATGGGTTGCCCAAGATTCATGAGCATGATAATAAGCGGCCACAAGGTTTTGCCTTGATATACAAAGGGAGAGTGGTTTGCTACTACACCTTTGAGTGCGATTTAGGTAATGGTTGGGAAGATTTTGGTACATATCCCGAAGATAGCCGGGAAACTCGCGATAAGGCGCTTAAAATGGGCGCTAATTTAGTTCAGTATGCTCTAACGCAATAATTTTATGTATAAAGTAAAAATTAATGATCAGCTTCATTATGATATTGAAATCAACCATAACGGGGTTAAATTAAACGGAGAAAAAATTTCTTTGGATTCCATTAAGTTGAGCAACAATTCTTCGCATCTGCTTTATAAAAATAAATCATATAATGCGGAGGTCATATCAGTTGATAGCAGTAATAAAACCTGTGCAATAAAAGTTAATGGAGCAATCTATCAAATTAAGGTTGAAGACCAATTTGATCAGTTGCTGAAACAAATGGGCATGGACAATCTTGCCGGAACTAAAATTTCGGAGGTTAAGGCGCCAATGCCAGGTTTGGTATTAAATGTAATGGTAGAAGAAAATGTAGAAGTTAAAAAGGGTGACAGCCTATTGGTTTTGGAGGCCATGAAGATGGAAAATATATTGAAGTCTCCAGCTGAGGGGATTGTTAAAAAGGTGCTAATTAATAAAGGTGATAAGGTAGAGAAGAATCAGGTACTTATTCAATTTAAATGATACAAGAATTATAAGGTAACAAAAAACTCCCAATTCGTTAGAGTTGGGAGTTTTTTGTTACTTGCCTTTACTTACCCGGTATGGTCTGGGAGGAGGCGTTTTAAAACTTCTTTTTCCTGAGGTGCTAATTTCTGGAGCACCTAACATGGTCATGGCGCAACGGAATCCTATTTCTGCTGATGATTCATCTTGTGATAAGAAACGTCTGGTTGCTGGATTTAACCAATAAGCCATATCGTTCCATGAACCGCCTTTATAAACCCTGGATTTATCATTTATCAACGTTACCCCTTCTTCATTCAAAAGAAGATTCTCTTTATCTCTATAACCTCTCTGATCGGCCTGGTAAGTTGTAGCTGCAGTTGTGCTCTGCGGATCAGTTGATTTTGAAATTGAATCGATACGTTTTGCCTGCGCTTGTTTTTCTGCCCAGGTTTGTTTTCTTCCTGAATATGCATTCTCTTTTATCGGATTACCATATTTATCCAAGGCAATTTTTCCAGTTTGCGCATTATCCAGCTTCTTGTTCTCGAAATAGTTACCACGATAAGGATTAAAAGCATCTGCATCAGTGAATGTACCAGTTCTGTAAACATCATTTACCCACTCATTCACATTTCCAGCCATGTTATATAAACCGAAATCGTTAGGGGTATATTGAATTACCGGAACTGTTAAATCTCCTTTATCATTCAATGATCCGCCAACACCCATGTAATCACCAGGTGCTCTTTTGAAGTTGGCTTGTATCATACCTCTAGTTTTCTTGGCTGCAGAACTCACTCCTAGTCCATTCCAAGGATAAATTTTATTCTGATTGATGTTTTCGTATTCAGTATTGCCGATTAATCCCAATGCAGCATATTCCCACTCTGCCTCTGTAGGCAAGCGGTAAGGCTGCATAATTACACCATCTTCTAATGTGGCAGTTCTTCTTGGTTGATTATTGCCCCTGCCACCTGCTGTAGCGCCTGCTGTCCCCGTAGCAGCACCGGATTTAGTATTATAATCTATTGGTGCATTTCTACCTTTATCGTCGTACTGTCCGTTAAGGTAAGCATCAGTGTTAAATGGTTTATCTGGTCTAGGGGTTGCTGCTGTTGCTGCTCCATTCTTCCCCGTATTTCCACCAGCCAAAGTTTTATAATCTGTTAAAATACCTTTTTCCCGTAAAATAAACTCATTGGCCCGAGAGGTCCTCCATTGGCAATAACGCGAAGCTTGCTCCCATGAAACTCCAACTACTGGATAGTCGCGGTAGGCCGGGTGACGTAAATAATTATCTACATAAGGCTCGTTATATGATAAAGCACTACGCCAAACTAAAGTATCGGGCAGCTCATTGTAGTAAAACTCTTGATCTTCCGGAAAGTTATATCTAATCCAATGCAGGTATTCCAACCAATCGGTATTAGAAACTTCAGTTTCGTCCATGTAAAACGAAGGGACTGTTACCTGTCTTTTGTAGTTATAAATATTCGGTTCAATACCAGGAACTTCAATAGCACTTCCACCTACGACTAAAACCCCACCTTCAATGGGAATTAATCCAGGTCCCGGGGCTCTTTTATACTGAGTAGCCACAGCAAAAGCGCCCGATTGATTCGTTTTGCTTTTCCGATCTGCGTAGGGAACACCTGTTTTGCTAGAACTGTTTCCTCCCTTGGAGCTACAAGCACTTAGCAATGCCGCTAATGACAAACAAGTAAAAGAATAAAGTATAAGTTTTTTCATAAAGTACAGGGGACGATCGCCAAATGACGATTCAACTGATAAAATTAAGCAATTTTAGTGGATATATAAATATTGTGGCAATAAAATACCGATTATATTTTTATCCCATAACGTATTATTTTATGAGGTATTGTGCCTTTTAAATTTTTGATTGATTTATTTGATATTCAATTGCAGGTAAGGTTTAATGATTTCATTCGTTTATTGAGAGGCTACATGCGCAAACCTATATTATTATAGGGATTAACCCATGTTTAAGAAAATTTCCATAATAATTATTATTGTGATCTACTTACCTCTGCCGCTGCCATTCCAACATTATTTAAAAGAGATTGATGCCAAACTAAAATCAATTATAAATATCATAAAGCCCAAGTTAGATTTTAAAGACCTGGATTTAAGTTTGGACACTCTTTCCCAACTTGGGGTTAAACGCCTACGATCTGACGATAATCGCGGCGACAGCTTTGCGAAAGATACACCTGCAAATGTTAAACAAATGCAATAAATGTTAGTTTTTTAAGTATAATTAAGGGTGGAACCTATTGAAAAAACCGTAGATCTTAATGAAGCCACTATTTATGCCATGATTTTAAAAAGTGGGAAAATGAATTGGGATATCATTTGCTGATAAATCAATAACATTTTTAAAAAAAAAGAATAAATAATAAACACGCAAATGCCTAGTTAATCAATAGTTATGACTTCTGTGGTTTCACGAAACTGTAAAAATCGCAGCTTAAGCGATTAAATAATCGCATATTTCGTAATTTGGTAAAATATAATTTTTAGTTCTGCGTTATCAAACCAATCTCCAGAATAACAATGTCCCGAAAATCTAAAATTACGTACCTTTAAAGAATGAATTTCAAGTATCTCATTAAACTTGCTTTTTCTGCACTCTCTTTGGCCTTGATATTTGGTAAAACAAATGCTCAGGTGGCTATAGGTACAACTCAAACGAATGGCAGCGAATCGAACAATATTGTAACAGCCGTTCCTTTTTTATTAATTACACCCGATGCTCGTTCAGGCGCAATGGGTGATGCGGGTGTTGCCGTTGCAGGCGATGTAAATTCGGCAAGTATAAATGCTTCTAAACTGGCATTCATCGATAAACCGTACGGGTTTTCAGTTTCCTATAGTCCGTGGCTGAAAAGTTTGGTGCCTGATATTAACCTGGCTTATTTAAGTGGTTTTTACAAACTTGATGATCGAAATACGGTCGGTGCTTCCCTACGTTATTTTTCTTTAGGCTCGATTCAGTTAACAGATGTTAATCAGCAAGATTTAGGTACTGCAAATCCTAACGAACTGGCATTTGATATTTCGTTCGCTAGAAGCTTTGGCGAGGAATTTTCTTTAGGCTCATCCGTTAGATATATTTATTCAAATTTAGCTTCTGGTCAGTTATCATCATCCGGTCAGGTACGTGGGGGTACATCAGTAGCAGTAGATGTTTCTGGCTTATATAAAACAGCTACAACCATGTTCGGAAAGCAGGCTGTGCTGTCTGCGGGTGCTAATATTTCAAACATTGGTACTAAAATGAGTTATTCTGATGGGGGCGAGAATTTTTTCTTGCCTACTAATTTTAAATTGGGTGGTGCCTCCACTATTGTTGTTGATGATTACAGCACCTTCACCTTAGCCCTTGATTTTAATAAGTTGTTGGTACCAACCCAGCCTATTTACGATTCGAACGGTAATATTATTAGTGGTAGAAACCCAAACCGCTCCGTTCCTGCCGGTATTTTTGGTTCATTCTCCGATGCACCGGGTGGTTTCAGCGAAGAACTCAGAGAGGTTGGAATATCAACGGGTTTAGAGTATTGGTACAACCAACAATTTGCTTTGCGGGCAGGATATAATTATCAAAGCCCCTTAAAAGGCGATAGTAGATATTTTACTTTGGGTTTAGGTTTGAAATACAACGTTTTCAATATAGATTTCTCGTATTTGTTAGCAAACACACAAACAAGTCCATTGGCAAACACGCTCCGTTTCGGCCTTTTGTTTAACTTTGGCGATAAGAAGATCATCAGATAAGATTTTCAGGAATTTTGCCGACAATTAGTTAAACACTTAATCATTTACAATGAAAATTAAAGTAGGCTTTGGCTTCGATGTACATCAACTAAAAGATCAGCACCCTTTTGTAGTTGGCGGTGTAACATTAGATCATCATAAAGGTGCTTTTGGCCATTCGGATGCCGATGTTTTGCTTCACGCCATTTGCGATGCTTTATTAGGTGCTGCCAACCTTGGTGATATTGGTTTTCATTTTAAAAATACCGATGATCGCTGGAAGGGGATAAGCAGTATTATCCTACTAAAAGAAACAGTTAAATTATTAGCCGATAAAGGCTGGCAAGTGGGAAACATTGATTCCATGCTTTGTTTGGAGGCTCCAAAAATTAATCCTCACATACCCACCATGCAAGAAAATATTGCCAAGGCTATTGGGATTAGTACAGAAGATATTTCGATTAAAGCGACCACAAATGAAACAATGGGTTTTGTGGGTAGGGAAGAAGGCGTTGTGGCCTATGCCGTTTGTTTAATCGAGAAAGTATAAATTCAAATAAATATTTTGAAGCCCAAAGCCAGTTCAAAACACAAAATTTGTTCCCGTTTTGCGCTTTTACGCCTGCCTGCGGTAGGCAGGCTTCGCTCGTCATGCTTCCTCGCTGCCGGGTAATGCTTCAACTGGGGCTAAAAAGCAGCAATAGTATTCATTTCCAAGGGTTGCAAGGCGCCAACACTTTATTGCAAAAGTTCTGGCTAACCTAGTTGCTGAGCGATGGTTTCCTAATTGATCTATCAAATAAAACGAATTGCCGCTTTGATTAATTCAAATGAAGATCATGAAACGTTCCGAGGGAACGAAATTGAAAAATATAATCTTTCGTCTACCCAGGATCCGTCCCTACGGAACTGACAACCATTTCTTCTAGCATTTAGCATGAAAGGTGCTGAAATAAATTCAGCAAAACGAACAGTGTTATTAGGTTGTGAGCTCAGATGTAGCACAGATATGGCACCTATTCTATAATCTTTATCACAAAGAACTAATTTCAGGGTTATAATCATGGGTAATATTTTTTGCGGATACCAAACCACGAAATCCGGCTCGTGTTGAAATTCGTTCCGTAGGAACGTTTTATGAAGACAATAAAATCAATTGGAAATTTATCAAATTGATTGTTCATTGCATCAAGCAACAGCTTCCTTCACATTTCCTGTTCGTTTTAGCGTTCCCCAGGATTCCAGCTCTCCTTTAATGGCTTTTCTTATTGATTTAAAAAGAACCAGGTACATCAGCTGCCGCCAAAAAAATCGTTGAGGAACAAGGTAAATCAGGTTTTTTAGCTTCTCTTTTTCCATTTTAAATGCAATGGCTGCAAAAATTATATCAACAAAAATGAAGATCAAATAATAAAACAATACTTGACCAAAACCATTGTGTAGGCTTAAAATTTCGGAGAAACCTGTTAACGTTAAATTGTTAATGGTGCTTAAAGAAAACAGGCCACTTACCAATGAAATCAGCATAAACAAATCTGCCAGAGGGGAAAACAGGGGCAGAATGATTTGATAGATTAGAATATTAGGCATGCCTATCATTCCGAAATAGCCATATTTTCTATTTAATAGTGTTTTGCGATTTTTCCAAAAACTTTGCATCACCCCAAAGCTCCAACGAAAACGTTGCTTTAAAAGCATATTTACAGTTTCTGGTGCTTCGGTATAAGCTATGGCTAAATCACAGTTTTTCACTTTATGCCCTGCTCTTAAAATCCGCATCGTTAAATCGCAGTCTTCAGCAAGCGTATCGATGGTGAAACCACCAACCTCTAACACTACCGCTTTTCTAAATGCTCCAATAGCACCAGGCACAACTGTTATCGTATTCAATAAATCGAAGGCTCTGCGATCCATGTTTTGCGACGTGATATACTCTATCGATTGCCATCTGGTGATGAGGTTTCGCGTATTTCCAACCTTAACCGTGCCGGCAACAGCAGCAATGTCTTCCCCATAGAAATAACGCATCAGTTCTGTTACTGCATTTGCTTTCAGTTGCGTGTCGGCATCAATACAAATGATAAACTCAGCATTGGCTCTGGCAATTCCATAATTCAGCGCAGAAGCTTTGCCGCCATTTTCTTTTTTAAAAACTTTAACCTGGGCATGTTTGCCGAAGCGGGCATTGATAACCTGGAAGGTGTTGTCTTTCGATCCATCATCCACAAAAATCAATTCGAAATTCGGATAATCAATTTTCAGCAGACTTTGGATGGTTTGTACAGCCGTGATCTCCTCATTGTAAGCCGGAATAATAATACTTACCATTTGGTTAGGATTTTGAACAAGCTCCGCCGCATTTATTTTAGCCAGTTTACGTTGTTTAATTGCCAGGTAGGCAATAAAAATCGTCCTTAAAATGGCCAAAACAATAGCTACTGAAAATATGGCGTTCAAGATGATATTTCCGTAATAAAAGAAGTTTATGAAAAAATAGTCTCCCGATCCGGTAAATCCGCTATTGGCTTCAGAATTTACAGCAGGCATCAGCTCTGTTCTTTTTTTGCCCATTAAATCGCCAACGGTGATGAAAGTATAACCCTGAGATTTGAAAAATCTGATAATTCGTGGCAAGGCTGCAACGGTTGCTTCGCGGTTCCCGCCAGCATCATGTAAAAGCAGGATGTTTCCGTTATCTTTTTGTTTTACCACCTCGTTGAAGATCTGATCTGCTGTTTTGCCAGGCTCCCAATCTTCAGGGTCGATATACTCACCAATGTTTATGTAGTTTTCTTTACGACTTTGCGCCACAGGCAAAATTTCTGATATATTTTGCGGCTCGGCATCTGCATTGAAAGGTGCACGAAATAAAATGGTGCTATGGCCAGTAACGGCCTCAATCAATCTTCTTGTGGCATTAAGCTCAAATTTTACCCTTCGAGGGCCAATGGCTGACATATCAGGATGAAAAAAGGTATGGTTTCCGATTTCATAACCTTCATCATATTCTCTCCTCAACAATTCCATGTTTTTTTCGGCCATGATGCCTACAACAAAGAAACAACCGGGCACTTTTTCTTGCTTTAAAATTTGAAGAACCTGTGGCGTGTAAACCGGATCAGGACCATCATCGAATGTAAGCGCAATTTTTTTGTCGGCTTCTCCAAACCGTTTAATCACATATTTTTCTGGCAAGCGAATGTACTTTTGGTTTGCGATGCTGAAATCAGTTTTATCAAGCGTAAACTGAACGGCACCAGGTTTGGGCGTAGAAACCAAATCCAATATTTCTCCGTCGCCAATGTAAGAGACGCCAGTCATGTTCAAAGTGGATATCTTGCGTAGATCAAATGGCTTTTTCTCTAAAGCACTCAAGCTCAAGTCTTCAGAAATGAAAGACCATAACCTTTTATCTTCTGATCCTAAACGCCACAAGGCAATACCTGCGATTCCCCAATCATCGGCTTTGCGTATGATGTTAAAATACGTAGCCGCATCTGTAAAATATACATCATGTTGAATGCCGCTTCCATCTTTAAAACTGTAATTCAAATTTGCGGAGGAAGGATTGTAGGTTACTGTACTTTTGTAATTAACAGCAGAAGTGATCGCTTCTTCATAGGTTACAGATTTGCCAACGCTATTTTTTGGCCAGTCATAACCATAACAAGCCAACGCTAAGATTACTTTATCCGCATCAACCTTAGTGCAAATATTATCAAGCTTTTCTTCTACCCATTCCTGGTTTGATACATCGCCGGAATTGCTTAAATCTGTATGCTGATCATAAGCCATAATCACAATGTAATCATTGTATTTCTGCAAAATATCGGGTTGATAATCATCATTTTCAGGAGAAATATCTTGAGATACAATGAGTTTTTTTGCATGAAATTGATTGTACAGATTTTTCATAAAGGAATTGAAACTATTGCTGTTTTCAAGATTCAATTCTTCAAAATCAACATTTATTCCTTTGTATCCATATTTTTGAACGATAGAGATTAAGTTAGAAATCAACTTTTGTTGAGCAGGTAGATCATTCAATAATCGTTTTACAGCGTTGCCATCCCAATGGTCTTTATTAAAGTTAGAAAGCACGGCAATTGCTGATTTTTTACTGTCGTGAATAACTTTCAGTGCGGCAGTGTCGGCCTTGTCAACAATAGAATCGCCATTTAGGAAAAAAGATTCTGTAGCAACCATATCCAGATGGCCAATATTTCGCTTAAGGTCTGATATGGATTCGTTTTTTGTACCTGCCCAACTCACATAAAAAGCCATGTTAATGCGTTTGTGGTTGCCACGTTTATGAAGCGCTCTATTCTCCCGGTCCTTTTTTATTTTTTGCAGCTTCGTTTTCGCTATAGAGAAAGCTTTGTATCGTTGCGATTTTTTTAATTTATCTAGCTGCCTAGCCGTAAGCGGCGTATTGGTATTGATAAAAGGCAATTTTGGCGCCTGAACCGACGATAAAGTAAACGCAACGCACACAATTGCGATGATGAAAACTAAAAAAAACGATCGGCTAACCCAGGTAAAAGTATTCCAGCGCCTTTTGTTCTCAGTTTGAAATATTTGTTTTCCGGACATTTTTCTTCTGATTTAATAATCAAATGTCACTAACGAATATGAAGATTGTATGAAAATGATTTGGAGAGCAATGCCTGCAACATTTCTTAATGTTCCTCCTGCTTTTACGCTATATTCCCGATGAAGAAAGGACCGGGGAGATACCGCTTTAATCAGGGCTAAGTACTTAGGTAGGTACAAAAAAAAGCCGGCAATTTTTATAAAAAAGCCGGCTCAAAATATAAATTATAAACCTGTATTATTCTTCTAAATAACCAAATCTGCCTTGGTTGTAGTCTGAAATTGCCTGAGTAATCTCAGCCTCCGTGTTCATCAAGAATGGACCATATTGAACAATTGGCTCATCAATTGGTTCACCGCTTAAAATCAATACAACGGAATTTTCAAGCGCTTCAATTTTAATTTCTTCTCCTTCATTTTTGAAGTAGATGAAATTATCGGCAGAAACGATTTCATTATTATCTACCTGAATTGAACCCTCAATCACCATAAATCCGGTGTTGAAGTTTGCCTGAAAACTAAATTCGGTTTTTCCGCCTTTGTTTAACCTTGCATTGTACAATTCTATAGGTGTGAAAGTACTGGCGTTGCCCTTAATTCCATGATAGCTTCCTGCAATGATTTCAATTTTTCCCCCATCATCGCTTAGATGATAATGGGCCATTTTACTTTGCTGAATAGCCTGATAGTTTGGCTTATTCATTTTGAATTTTGCCGGAAGATTAACCCAAAGTTGGACCATTTGAAAAGGGCCGCCCGCTAAGCTGTAGTTCTCTTCGTGATATTCTTTATGAAGAATTCCACTTGCTGCCGTCATCCATTGCACATCTCCGGGATAAATAACGCCGCTATGGCCCGCACTGTCATGATGAGCAACTGCTCCATGGTAAGCAATAGTAACTGTTTCAAAACCACGATGCGGATGTATGCCAACGCCCCGAGGTTCTTTCCTGGCAGAGAATTCAATTTTAGAGCCATAATCCATTAAGAAAAAAGGACTCATATCAATTTCATAACCGCCCGGGAAAAAATTATGCACTCTAAATCCATCTCCAACCATGTGTGGTGCAGGTGCTTTTAGAATATTGGCTATTTGTTTAGTTTCCATACTTGGAGATTTTGTTTAGCGTTTGGAGGTAAGCGATTTGAACGCTTAACACCAAACGCCTATACACTTAAGCTTGTTTTACAAACTGCAATTCTCCAAGAAGGCGTACTTCTTCACTCACCATAACGCCCCCCGTTTCCAGTGCAGCATTCCAGGTTAAACCGAAATCAGAACGGTTGATTTTTCCGCTCAAGGTAAAACCAGCCTTAGTATTTCCCCATGGGTCAGTTGCAATACCTCCAAATTCAGCAGTTAATTTTACAGGTTTAGTTTCACCTTTAATGGTTAAGTCGCCTTTAACAATATAATCGCCGCCATCTTTCTCTACTGAAGTAGATTGAAATTCGATGTGTGCAAACTTTTCAGCATCAAAGAAATCGCCACTTTTTAAGTGGTTATCACGATCTGTATTTCCTGTATCTAACGAATCAATATCGCCTTTAAAAGAGATTTCGCTGTTTTCAAATTCGTCGCCCTCTGAAGTTAATTCAGCTGAGAAAGATTTTAAGCTACCTGTAACGGTAGTAATCATTAAGTGTTTTACTTTAAATTGTAATTCACTGTGTGTTGGATCTAATGTCCATTTAGTAGTTGCCATATCGTTTTGTTTTTTGAGGTGTTTAATATTTACACTACAAAATTACAGCAAGGGCGTGAAATAGAAATTGATGTATGTTAATTAAATGAGTGAATTAGAGAAACATAGATTTATTCGAAAGGATTAGGGAGTGATTGAATTAAGAATATTTACAATTTTGGCATTCTCTCATTTAAAACTCAACACTCAAAATTTCTATGATGGCCTGAAGTGTTTATTGGCCAGTTCTTTTCTTACACGGCTTAAAGATTCTGGAGTAATTCCCAGGTAGGATGCAATCATCCATTGGGGAACGCGGAGCGTAAGGTTTGGATAAAGTTTTATAAAATCAAGGTAACGTTCTTCAGCGGGTGCACTTAAAAGCATATTAATCCTTTTTTGCATAAACCGGATAGAATTATTGAGCAATCTTGTGTGCATGGGCTGCAAACAAGGAACTTGTATAGCGGCTTGTTCCATAAAGTCGTTTGGCATTATCACTACCTCTGTCGCTTCAATGGCATCTATAAAAAAAACAGATGCTTCATTGTTCATGCTATTGCGATCGGATATCAACCAGTTTTCGGGTGCAAATTGAAGAATGTGCTCTTTGCCTTTTGCATCGATGGAGTAAGCACGAAGCAGACCTTTACAAACAAAAAAGCCGTGTTTCGTGATGTCGCCGGTGTATTGAACGATTTCGCTTTTTTCGAATTTTTTTATTTTTAAACCAGTAGAAATACTGTCGAATTGTTCATCAGTTATTTGAATTTTTTCTTTGAGGTAATTTTTAAACTGATCAATCATAACGGCTGAACTTACTTTTTCGCAGGCTTAATGTCAGAAAAATCTACGCCACACTTGCAATTACCACCACATCCATCTTTTTTAACCTGTAAAGATTTATAAACCAAACGGCCAACATACACCAATGCAACCGCAAAAAGTAGAAAGACTAAAATCGTTTGAGTATTCATAAAACAAATATAAGCTGATTTTGCTATTTCGAACTCAGGTTAATGTAAAAAGGTTATTCTTCCATAAGACCAACTGTTCCGCCAACCCAGTCAAAATCTTTATTGTAACGAACACCAATCATTTTTCCCTTGCTTAACCGGCCTAAATTCGTGCAAAGCTGTGGTTCGCCACCATCAGGCCACAAATACATCATTCTAATTTCGGCCTTTACACCGCCATCCGGCGATTGAACTGCGGGTTCGTAAGTAACTTTTCTTTGTAAGATCCAATTTTCCGGATCAGAGATCTTATTAATATCAGCTTTGGTAACATCTATAATCACCCCCATACCCGCAAAAGAGAAAAGTGGCTTTAGAACATAATTTTCCAGGTCAGTTGGTATTGCAGAAAGCTCATTTAAAAAACGGGTTTCAGGAACAAACTCGCTTTTTAAAAATGGCATGGTATACTTGCTTATTCTGTAAAACCAGTTTGGGTGCGTCACCCACTCTATGTCGAGCTCTTCCCTCGGGTCGAAACTGTTTTTAAAGATTTCAGTATTGCCAGCTACTTCATCGAATATTAACCTGTTATAAATCCGTTTCAATTGGATTTGCTGGCCATTTTCTTCGTAAAATAATTGTTTACCCTTTTTCGTGATATCCTCTAAAGCCAGTATTTTTATGCCGAGCATTTTTTGAGTTACGAAAAAATCAATAGCTGTTTTTTGGTTTGGAGCATCAACATCCATCAAAGCCACTTCATGTGATTGGTGATTCCCTATAATTACTTCTTTTAAAAGGCTGATATATTTTTCTTCATCAAAACCATTTAAGAAATGATTTACGGAATTATCGATGTCAAAACACGTTCTGAAGGTGTTTGCCAAATGAATCTGAAAGCCATAAAGTGATGGGAAGCCTTGCATTTCGATTAGCATAGGGGTTAATTCTCCAGCTTCATTTTTACAGATTCCGAAATCAAAAGTTAAAAAATGAGGCTGGGCATTCTCATTCGGAACATTCCAATCTGCAGGAATCGATTTTTGCGTTAACGCCTTAAAGTTCGGCTGTTTTATGAGATCAATGATTTCTTTACCTGCCGCAATCAGCTTTTCTTTTAATGCTTTGGGTACAAAAATTGGCGTTTCAGCAACACGGAAAGGAATTTGGAAATAGTTGTTTTCCAGATCGTTAATGAAGTTTTTGTATTTTTCTTCGGTAAACTGTTCGTTATATTTTCGGCGTTGAGCTGGTATCATAATGTTATTCTTTTAATAATATCATCATTGCGAGGCACTAAGCAATCTATTTAGAAGAGAGGTTGCCTCGTACCTCGAAATGACCACGGATTACCTGTCTTAGCCCCGTTAGGGGTTCGGAGCTACGCCCCCTGAAGATTCCCAATCGCTTTTTTTAGGAAATTAGGAAGGATAATGCTTTGGGTTAATACAATTCTGGCAGGATCATCAAGGCTGTTAAGCATGTCCAAATATTTCGGCTCACCATGTAAATCGATAATGGCTTTCTTCTTTTCATCTTGTAGCAAGTACATTTTCATTCCAACAGGGTCTGCCTCAGGGTGAAATTGAGTACCGATAATTTCATTAGAAAAGCGGATTGACATCATGCATCTTTCCAAATCTACGTGTTTACGTTCTTTCTCTATGGCCAGCAGTTTAGCACCTTTAGCCTCAAAAGCAGCGAAATCTGGCTCTATTACCTGCCAATCTCTACTGTCGACTGAGAAAAAAGGATTCGTGATGCCACTGAAAATTTCATCTTGTTCGCCATCTTCAGTTAAAGTAATGGGGAAAATTCCGAAAGCATTCGATCGCCTTTCCGTTACATTTCCCAAGCCGAACTTTCTACAAGCCAGTTGGAAAGAATGACAAATTAAAAAAGCATATTTTTTTTGTTCATCGTTCGATGCGTTAAAAGCTTCAATATGATCTAATAGGTTAAAAAAATCGTTTTCCCATTTTTCACCCTTACTTTCAATTGGGCTACCCGGACCACCGCTCGAGACGTAGGCATCGTATTCAATACCTGGTATTTCACCTTTCTGTCTTAAATCGAAAATATCAAAAGAAAGGTTAATGTTGTTGTCGTTTCTGAGTCGGGATAAAATTTCCTGAATACCCCGCATACCTTGATTAGGTGCGCCGTTATTCATGTCAATAACGGCGACCTTTAACTCTCTTTTATCCATTTTAAAATTACTTTGCGCCTATAAGTGTTTGAGTAGTAATATAGTCTACCACCGATTCAAAGTTACCGGTTTGTTGGTAAACTGCCAACTGTCTGTCTGCACCTGTGCCATGCTCAAGTATTTTATGAACGTATTCCAAATCGTTTCTGCAACCTAAATCGTCCACCACATCATCAACAAAATCAAGTAACTCAAGCACGAGGTTGCGGCAGTTTACCTCCATTTCTTTGCCAAAGTCGATTAAATTTCCGTCGATTCCATAACGGGCAGCACGCCATTTGTTTTCGTTAATTAAGGCTCTGGAATAGCTGATAAATTCCATGTTTTGCAAACGAAGTTTATACAGTTTGGCACATAAAGCCTGAAATAATGCCGTAAAAGCCATTGTTTCATCAATCAACATCGGACAATCGCAAATGCGAAATTCAACTGTATCAAAGAAAGGATGTACGCGGATGTCCCACCAAATTTTCTTGGCGTTATCCATGCAATTGGTTTTAATCAGGAGCTTTACGTAGTTATCATAATCTTCAATGCTATTGAAAATATCAGGAATACCTGTTCGTGGAAACTTATCAAAGATCTTCGTTCTAAAAGATTTGTAGCCTGTATTCCTAGATTCCCAAAAAGGAGAATTTGTTGACAGAGCAAATACGTGAGGCAGGAAATACCTGACCTGATTTGCAATATGAATAGCGAGCTCGCGAGATTGAAAACCGACGTGAACGTGTAAGCCAAAAATTAGATTGGAGCGAGCTGCTTCCTGCAGCTCATTTACAATTTCATTATAACGAGGATGTTCTGTGATTAATTGTTTTTCCCAGTGGGAAAATGGGTGAGTACCAGCTGCGCCGATTCTTAAACCCTGCTCGCCGGCAAGCTGAGAAACCGTGTATCTCAATTGAGAAATTTCTTTACGGGCTTCTTCCGTTGTTTTGCAAATGCCTGTTCCAACCTCGACCACAGCCTGGTGCATTTCTGCCTTAACCTGGTCTTTATGTATTTTTTGGGCGGCTTCTACGATTTTTTGGTCATGCGAGGTAAGTTCCCTGGTAACGGGATCAACTACCATGTATTCTTCCTCTATGCCCAGCGTAAATTCGTTCATCCTAGTAATATTTGGTTATATAATCCCGGTTATTTTATTGGTTTTTTCTTAGCCACAGGTTTTGCTTCAGTTTTAGGCTCAGCTTTTGGTTTGGCAGGCGCTTTTTCAGCTTTTACTTTCTCTATTTTTGCTGCCGGTGCCTCTGCTTTTGGCACCACAGGTTTAGCAGCTGCTTTTGCCATTAATGGTTTTCCAGCAACAGAAGTTTTAATGTATTCGCCCCAGGTTAAATTATCCTGACCAGGTTTTTGCGCTTTTGCTCTTTCGATTGCATAATTAGCAGTGGTTTCTACTACCCAATCAAAGTTTTCCTGTCCAACACTTTTGATGTCAGCATCAGGTGCTGGATTGCAAAAATCGATAGCGATAGGCACACCATCACGTACCGCAAATTCTACTGTATTAAAATCGTAACCTAAATATTGGCACAATTTCAATGTGTATTCTTCTACGGTTTTTAACAATTTTGGATCTGGTTTTTTTCCATCAACAGCATATCGCAAATGATGTGGGTTGCGAGGTTCGTACTGCATGATGCGAACATGTTTTCCGCCGATGCAATAACATCTGAAATACTCATCGAAAATGATTTCTTCTTGCAAAAGCATCACCAATTGCTCAGTTCCACTGTGTTTATCAAAGAAATCTTCTTTATCATGTAATTTATAAACATCTCTCCATCCGCCTCCATCATATGGTTTCATATATGCCGGGAAACCTACGTAATCGAAAATCGCATCCCAGTTTAAAGGCATCGTTAGGTTTGAGAAAGATTCGCCAGTTGTCCCGGTAGGGTGTTGACGTGATGGAATCAAAGCTGTTTTAGGAACCGGAACTCCGATTTGTTCAGCCAATGCGTTATTGAAGAATTTCTCGTCGGCACTCCACCAGAATGGATTATTAATTACTGCGGTACCGGTAATGGCTGCGTTTTTTAACGAAGCCCTGTAAAAAGGAACATCCTGGGAAATGCGGTCGATAATTACGGCATAATCCAGCGGAGTATTTTGCAGTATTTTTTCTATTTTAACAGGTTCGGCACTAATGCCTTTTTCTGCTTTTTGGTTAATTCTCTCTACAACGGCCTCAGGAAAAGAGCGTTCCTGGCCAAATAAAATCCCTATTTTTTTCATTGGTACTTTTTATGTTTAGGTGTATAATCAGTATAACTGATTAATTGTTTTTATCGCTAAATTGTTTGACTGCCGCAGTTATAATTGCGCAATATAATTGGGAAACATTTCTCTCCAAATTGGCCAGTCATGGTCGGCATTCTGGCGGATATCAAGCCAATGATTGATGCCTTTCTGTGCAAGTATGCCCGATAACCTTTCGTTGTCTGGCCGGCACATATCTCTATCCGTAGTACCTAAAACAATTTTCATGTAATGAAGTTCAGGATTGCTGTTGTTCATCAAATTATCAACCGGATTGTTGAAATAAACATCATCATTATAAAATCCGTCTAATTGGCCACTGATATCAAATGCGCCACTCATGCTAAACATGTGGCTCACCAGCCAGGGATGTCTGAAAGCAAAATTGGCCGCATGGTATCCACCAAAACTACAGCCAGCAGTAATGATCTTGCTGTGCCCGGTTTCATGTCTGGCTAAAGGTGCAACTTCCTCCAGTAGATACTTGTCGTACCAAATGTGATTTTTTACTCTGTCTGCAGGATGGATGCTTTTGTTGTACCAGCTTAATTTATCAATGCCATCAGGACAATAAATCTTAATTTTTCCTTCATTGATAAAACCCTCAACAGAATCTATCAATTTGAAGTCTTTGTTTTCGAAATAACGCCCCATACTTGTTGGGAACAGTAGAATAGGGATACCACTGTGACCAAAGATGAGCATGTCGATTTCAGCACTTAAATTTGGGCTGTACCACTTTTTATGTTCTTCTTTAATCATATATAAAATTGAATGTTTTAAGATAGAAATTTAATTCAACAAAAAGAATGTAATCGTTTTAAAATAAAGGATTTTGTAAAAATTGGCCGCCTTTAATTGATAGTTTATCAAGATTTGTACATTTGTACTTTTATCAAACTGTGTCAATCGATTGGGGGTTAGAATATTATGTACACAACAATTTTATCAGTAAAAGTTAATACCAGTAGTTTTAAGATACCATCTGCTTTTTTGAAGCGGGAGGTTGAAATAGATATATATGCACCTGAAGGCATTTTGGGCAATGAGAAAATAGAACTCCTTTTGCTAAACGATGGGCAAGATGTAGCCAAGATGGAATTCAGTAGAATTTTGCAAGAAGCACATCACAATAAAAGAAATCATAGGTTAATTGTTGTTGCCATTAAGGCATCTACCGAACGATTAATGGAGTATGGAGTTGCAGGCGTTCCTGATTTTAAAGGCCGCGGTGCCAAAGCGAATTTGTATACCGACTTTGTGATTAAGGAGCTTTTGCCTTTTGTGAAAAAGAAAATTGCCATGCCTATTACCGGAAGAGTTGGTTTTGCCGGTTTTTCTTTAGGTGGTTTGTCAGCTTTTGATATTGCGTGGAATAACCCATCAGTTTTTGATGTAATAGGTGTTTTTTCGGGAGCTTTTTGGTGGAGAAAGAAAGATTTGACCGAAGGCTATACAGATGCAGATCGAATAATGCACTCACTTATTGATTCTACATCTACAAAACCTGATATGAAATTCTGGTTAATGACTGGAACTGAAGATGAAAAAGCAGATCGGAACAAAAACTTAATCATCGATTCTATTGATGATACCATTGATGTAGTAAAATCTCTTTTAAGGAAAGGTTATAAGCGGCCTGAAAATATATTTTACTATGAAAAAGTTGGCGGCAAACATGATGTTGCTACCTGGGAAAGCGTGATGCGTGCCTTTTTAGACTGGGCTTTTGAAGTTTAATAAGCTACTGATATTTATTGAGAATTGGGGTGTCGAAAATTGTCCATAGGCAGGCCTTTTGGTCGCAGCTTTTTAATGCGCTATTCGCCCAGGTGTTGCAGGTTTTAAAAATGCTATAACTGCCTTTCGCTTTATAAAAAGCGTCGGTCTCATCATAGTGGATTTCCGGACCAATGTTTATGAAGTTCCCCTTGTCATCGGTAAGGAAGCTAGCAGTAATGTAGTTGATTAACTGCTGATACTGTTTGTTGCTGATGATAATCTTTTTACAATGCTGATCCTCAACAGGAGTATGATAGTAGCTGGTATGCATTGCTGAAGTACTTAAGCCTGTAATTGCACGCAAGCCGGTGCTCAGTTTAAGATCTGAAAATTCAGGGGTTTCCAGATAAAACTTTTCATCGCCCCAGCCAAAAGAGAGGTAATTGTAGGTGCTGTCTGCATGCACAGTGTGATTGTATTTAATTTCTTTCGTCCAATCTCTTAGCAAATGCGTTGCTGGTACGGCAATATCAGTATGAATTCCATTGCTTATGATATAGATGGCAATGCCATTGCTCGGTACCGACTTCCCGTTTACCGTAATCCGCGAGAGTATAAAAGCAGCAAGGAAATAAAAGGCTATAAGCGATAGAAATACCACTGTTAGCCTTGCTGCGTAGGTTAAAAATCTTTTGTTCATTACTGTTAATGCCAGAAATCATTCTTCGGTAACCCATAATTCTTATATCGATATTTCTTATAGGCACATCAACAAAGGTGATTTTCAATAGCTTTTATAAAGCCATACCTTCAACACATGATTAAAGGACTATTTGAGACGCATATTTATGTAGAAAACTTAGAAATATCTATCGATTTCTACAGTAATGTTTTAGGACTCACTCAATGCCATTACGAGCCAGAGCGCAAAATTGCTTTTTTCTGGGTAGGTAAACCCAAAGAAGCGATGTTGGGCATTTGGGAAAAACCAAAAGAAGAAATTGACATCCGTCATTTTGCATTCACATGTGATGTTGAAGATGTACTGGAAAAATCGGTACATTTTTTAAAAACGAGAGGATTGCAGCCTTATAATTTCCTTAAGTCTAACGATAGCCAACCGATGGTTTTTGCATGGATGCCCGCTATCGCGGTTTATTTCAATGATCCTGATGGCCATGCTTTGGAATTTATTGCGATTTTAAAAGGTGATGCTAAACCGGAATTAGGGGTGATTTCTTATACAGAATGGTTGAGCGCTCAGTAAGGCTGATTGTACTTTCCTTTAAAAACATCAATAGTTTGAATAGGGTTGCGATTTAAACCCAATGGCAACGGCGCTCCGAATTTTGATGAGGACTATAGTGTACAGCGGGCTGATGCAAACCTAAGTGCTACATCATTGGCTTTTCTATTTAAAGATGAGATAATTACAACATTATCATAGCATTAAATAGTGGCTCGTATAGTAGATTTCCCATTTTTAAACACTATCTTTGCGCCAAATTTATAGGCGCATTTTATGCAAAAGATTAGAAATATAGCTATTATAGCTCACGTTGACCACGGTAAAACCACTTTGGTTGATAAAATTTTACACTCTTGTTCTGTTTTTCGTGATAACGAACAAAAAGGAGAATTGATATTAGATAACAACGATTTAGAGCGTGAACGTGGGATCACTATCGTATCTAAAAACGTATCAGTACAATATAAAGACGTAAAAATTAACATTATCGATACACCTGGTCACGCGGATTTCGGCGGTGAGGTAGAGCGTGTATTAAAAATGGCTGATGGTGTACTTTTACTTTGCGATGCTTTTGAAGGTGCAATGCCTCAAACGCGTTTCGTCACGCAAAAGGCTTTGGCGTTAGGTTTAAAACCAATCGTGGTGGTAAACAAAGTGGATAAAGAAAACTGTCGCCCGGAAGAGGTTTATGAGCAAATTTTCGAATTGTTCTTTAACCTTGAGGCAACTGAAGATCAATTAGATTTTCCGGTAATTTATGGTTCATCTAAACAAGGATGGATGAGTACTGACTGGCAGAAACCAACTACAGATATTTTCGCATTGTTAGATGCAGTTGTGGCTAACATTCCACCTGCACCGATTAACGATGGAACTTTACAAATGCAAATTACTTCGTTAGATTATTCGTCTTTCGTAGGTCGTATTGCAATCGGTCGTGTTCACCGTGGGACTATTAAAGAAAACCAACCAGTTACTTTAATTAAACGTGATGGCAAAATTGTTAAAACAAGAGTTAAAGAACTTTATACTTTCGAAGGTTTAGGAAAAATCCGTACTCAGGAAGTTAGTTCTGGTGATATTTGTGCAGTTGTAGGTATTGATGGTTTTGATATTGGTGACACAATCGCTGATTTCGAGGCGCCAGAGCAATTACCAGTAATTAGCATTGATGAGCCAACAATGAACATGTTGTTCACCATCAATAACTCTCCTTTCTTCGGTAAAGAAGGTAAATTAGTTACTTCTCAACGTATCAAAGATCGTTTGATGAAAGAAATGGAGAAAAACTTGGCATTAAAAGTTGTTGAAACTGAAGGTGCTGATTCATGGTTAGTTTATGGTCGTGGTATTCTTCACTTATCTGTATTAATCGAAACGATGCGTCGTGAAGGTTATGAATTACAGGTTGGTCAGCCACAGGTTATCGTTAAAGAAATCGATGGTAAAAAACATGAGCCGGTTGAGACATTAATTGTTGATGTTCCTGGTGATGTTGCTGGTAAAGTAATCGAATTGGTAACTCAGCGTAAAGGTGAGTTGTTAATTATGGAGCCAAAAGGCGATTTACAACACTTAGAATTCGAAATCCCGTCTCGTGGTATTATCGGTTTACGTAACAACGTACTAACGGCTACTGCCGGTGAGGCGATTATGGCACACCGTTTCAAAGCTTACGAGCCTTGGAAAGGTGCAATTCCAGGTCGTTTGAATGGAGTATTAATCTCTATGGATAAGGGTACAACTACCGCTTATTCTATTGATAAATTACAGGATAGAGGTCGTTTCTTTGTAGATCCAGGAACTGATATTTACGAAGGACAGATTTTGGGTGAGCACATTCGCGATAACGATTTGGTGATCAACATCGTTAAAGGAAAAGCATTAACCAATATGCGTGCTTCTGGTACAGATGATAATGCTCGTATTGCACCGGCGATTAAATTCTCTTTAGAAGAATCTATGGAGTATATCCAGGCTGATGAGTACATCGAAGTTACGCCGCAAAGCATGCGTTTGCGTAAAATCCTCTTAACAGAGCAACAACGTAAAAATAACGGTAGATAGTTCGCTAACGCTATTATAAAATCAAAAGCCTCGATGTAAATCGGGGCTTTTTAATTTTGAGGGGTTTTTGTTGTTCAACATGGAGGTAAGGATTCAAACCATTGCTCTTGGTTTCCCTTTCCTCGAGGAGCGGGATGACTACGATTTTGCGAAAGCACAAACTTAAAGTGGGTGAGTTTTTTGATTTAAGAAAACCTAAGCTGATACTCATAAGATTTCTTATCAGGAAATCCTCATAAATTAATCAATCGATTGATTTTCTGTCAGCTATTTTTCATAAAACTTTTAAGAATAAAAAACTAACATTTCCATGGCAGATGGATTTCATTGTCCTTTTAATTTTGCTGGCATTACCAAACTAATCAATCCCTTTATGATTAATAAGAGCCTATCCTTTCTGGGGATATTTTTATTAAACGCACTTTCTCTTTTACCACTATTTCTACTGTATAGATTAGCTGATGCTTTTTATGTATTGATTTTTTACGTTGTTAAGTATCGTAGAAAAGTGGTGAATGAGAATTTATACAATGCTTTCCCAGAAAAAAGCGCATTGGAACTTAAAGCCATAGAAAAGAAATATTACAAGTTTTTATCCTCGCTATTTATTGAGATCATCAAAATGAAAAGCATCTCAAAGAAGGAGCTTAGTAAACGGGTAAAATTTAAAAATGCTGATTTAGTCGAGGCTTACCTTCAGAATAATGAAAGCGTACTGTTTTGCTCGTCGCACTATGGCAATTATGAATGGGTGTGTATGGCAATCGGTTTAAATTTTTCGGGTCAACACTATCCCATTTACAAGCCGCTAAGCAGCGGAAGTTTCGACCGTTGGTTTTTAACCATGCGAAGTAGATTTGGTAATAAAATGGTAGCCATGCGTCAAACTTTGAGAGCCATTCAGGCTAGTAAAAATTCAGCCAGTATGTTCACTTTTGGAAGTGATCAAGCGCCCGCAAAAGACGAATCAATCTATTGGACCCACTTTTTACATCAAGAAACTTCTGTTCAGTTGGGCATAGAAAAAATTGCCAAGAAAACAAATAGACCAGTATTTTATTTAAAAATCAACTATTTGAAAAGAGGCTACTACGAAGTGGATTGTGTTCCTATCTGCTTACATCCCAATAAAACTAAAGAATTTGAAATCACAGAAATGCATACTCGTGTACTGGAAGAAATGATCGAGGAAGAGCCGGCTTATTGGTTGTGGAGCCACCGTAGATGGAAATATAAACCACAGCCTAAGCCAGTTAGTTTATTAGAGAATGAGGGAGGCATTTCTGCTAGTTTGGCTTAGGCTTTCAATGAGAATGACAAACACATAAATCTTTTTGAGTTTTTATCGTGTTTTCAGTTTTTGAATTAATTAATCTGATATGATTAAAAAGGGCATTTCCCATTTGGGAATATTTTTTTTAGGCGTATTATCGTTGCTGCCATTACCCATATTGTATACACTAGCTGATATGAGCTATGTGCTAATTTACCGAGTTTTCGGTTACCGTAAAAATGTAGTTAGAACTAACTTAATCCGTGCCTTTCCGGAAAAAAATTCGAGCGAAATCGAGCATATTGAGAAACGTTTTTTCAAATACCTGTCTACACTTATTTTCGAAATTGTTAAGATGGGTAGTATTTCGAAAAAAGAGATCGAAAAACGATTCATTTTCAGAAATAAGAAAGTCGTACAAGCCTATCTCGATCGAGGCGAAAGCATTTTGGTATGTTCAGCACATTATGGTAATTGGGAGTGGGGCACTTTAGGAATAGGTTTAAATTTCTATGCAGATCATTATCCTATTTACAAGCCTTTAAGCAACAAAACCTTCGATAAGTGGTTTAAAAAAGTGCGTAGTCAATTTGGAAATAAGTTAGTACCAATGCGCCAAACCATGCGGGCGCTTGCAGCCAGCAAAGGTACCGCCAGTATCTTCAGTTTTGGAAATGACCAAGCGCCATCAAAAGATGAATCGCATTATTGGACAAGCTTTTTGCACCAGCAAGCCTCTATTCAGCTTGGTATCGAAAAAATTGCGCGGAAGACCAATCAACCCATTTTTTATTTCAAGGTTAAGGTTTTAAAACGGGGCTATTATGAGGTAGATTGTGTGCCGCTTTGCTTAAATCCAGCAACGACAAAAGAATTCGAAATTACAGAATTACACACCCGTTTTCTGGAAGAAATTATCCGGGAGGAGCCTGCTCATTGGCTATGGAGTCACCGCCGGTGGAAATATAAACCAAAAAAGAAAGCGGCTAGTTTTTCACATAAAGAATATCGGCAACAAGCATAATCTTTTATATTTGTCTCTGGAATCTATATTGATGAAAATCTTCAAAAGGGCATTATTTTACTTCTTTCTTACTGTACTTCTTATTTTCGCAGGTTTATTTATCTGGCATCCATATTTAATGCGGGTTTTGTGGTATCGTACGCCCGATGCCAATACTTACAAGGCTTTTCCACAAGAAATCGTACATAAAAGCGATTCGGTGTTTCGTTTCTTTTCGGCTTCGAAAATGAGAAATGATCTTGATACTTTGAAAGTTCGTGATGGCAATAAACAGTTTTTTTCTTTTGCTGATTATTTCCAGAATGGGAAATTAAAAGCATTTATCGTCATTCGGAATGATAGCATTCTCTATCAGAAATATGCTGCGGGTTATAGTGAAAGCACTTTAACTTCTATATTTTCTGGCGCTAAAAGTATGGTTTCTGTTTTGCTTGGTGTGGCTTTGGCCAATGGCGATATCAAAAGTTTAAACGATAAGGTTACCGATTATCTTCCGGAGTTAAAATCCAATCAGGCATTTGATCATATCACCGTTAAAAACCTATTGGATATGAAATCGGGATTGGAGTTTCAGGATGCATTTGGTGGTGTTCTGAAAGCATTTTTTTCTGACGAAGCCAAATATTATTATACCCACGATATGAAAGCTGAACTGATGAAAGTGAAGCTGGTAAATAAACCTGGTACCGTTTGGAAATACAAAAGTATTGACCCCATGTTATTGGGCTGGATTTTGGAAAGGGCAACGGGTAAATCTGTAGCTCAGTTTTTTGAAGAAAATATCTGGCGAAAAATTGGAGCTGAATACAATGCCTCTTTCGGATTAGATCACATTAACGGTTTAGCCAACACTGCAAGCAGATTTCAGGTTACCGCTATCGATTTAGCTAAAATTGGTCGACTGTATCTTCATTATGGAAAATATAACAACAGTCAGATTCTTCCAGAAGAATGGGTAAAAAAATCTATAAATATAGGCGCTGAGCAACCGGCATCGGCAAAAGGCTGGCAGAAATCTGCTCATCATTATTTGTGGTGGGTTCCGCAAACGGGCGAAAATGGAGATTATGCGGCTGAAGGGATGTTGGGGCAGCGACTTTATATCGATCCTAAAACGAACACCATTATTGTTCAGTTTGCTGCGGGTGGTGCTGGCGATTATCCATATCGGAAAATAAGCAGGTATTTAGCTGGATTGACTTTCAGTTACCCTTAGAATTATTTAACCGCAAAGGGTACAATGTTTTTCGCAAAGAAACACGAGGTTTGCATCTAGCTCTGCGTTATCTGCGCTTGCTTTAAATTCTTTGCGTTTAATTTTAAAATCCTACATTGCTTTTAATGGAAAATGAAGACGTAAAAATCCTGAAAAAGAAACCGATTTTTCCGGTTACGCATGCATTGCAAAAGTACCTTCGTACTTATCAGCGTGAAGCTAAATTGCCTATTGGCTACAATGATTTGATGCAGTTTAATGAGGCTTTTCCGTTAATGGATAAATTTGGTAAAGACTCCCTTTGGGAGGGACCGATTTATGCTCAAGATCTTATCGAAACCTTGCATAACGGTTTAAAAGAGATATATGCCAACCTCAAAGCTTCTGGAAATCTTCGTATCGTTGAACATAAATACATTGATAAGATTGAGTACTGCACTTTTGGCAACACACATCCTTTCCGGATCAGGATCGTTAATCGCTTAAATGACGTTTACGATTATTTTTATATTAAAAAAGCAGATGCTTCGCGAATTTATGGTCTTGAAATGGAGGAAATTCTTTCTCCAAACCAGGTGAATTATTTAGTTGATGGCGATACTCTGGTAGAGGAGCACATTGCAGGCATCCCCGGTGATGTTTTTACCAAAGGACAATTATATACCCCGGAATTCAATCCGACGCGAATTGCAAAAGAATTTGTAAAATTTAATGAGCGTTGTTTAATTATGCTGCTGGGCGATATGCGGGCGTACAATTTTGTAGTTCAAATTACTCCTGACTTTGATGATATTCAATTTCGCATTCGGGCAATCGACTTTGACCAGCAATTTTACGAAGGAAATTTGAAGGTTTACCTGCCGCAGTTTTTTAAGGAAAATTTGCCTTATGTTAAAATGAGTATGGAGCAGCTGACCGAAAAAACCGTACTTCAATATCAGCAGGAAGAACGTTCTTCTATTGTACACCGTGTACGCAGTGAGCGCCATCGCTTGACTGATCTGCGTGATGTTTCGAACAAGGAAGAGTTAACTACGCCAGAAAATATTGCCATTTTGAAACAAAGCATGAGCGAATATTTTAAGGACACGAATTATTTGATGTGCAAAAACATGACGGATATTATTGAATTGAATATCAAAAATATCATCCGGCAGGTTAAGTTATAAATAAAACGGTTGACAAATTGCCAACCGTTTTTTGAGTGAATCTAGAAAGAGCGTCCAAAACATTTAGGCGTGTTGCCCTTCGTGTACGCCATCGGCAAATTCCTCTACAATTTTATCGTTGAATGCAGGCAAATCTTTCGGGGTTCTACTGGTCACCAAACCTTGGTCTACAACCACTTCTTCGTCGCTCCAAAGTGCTCCAGCGTTTATTAAATCCTGCGAAATATTTTTAACTGATGTTAATTTTCTGCCTTCCACAACATCAGCATTAATTAATGTTTGTGGACCATGGCAGATGGCTGCAACAGGTTTTCCAGCTGAAAAAAATGATTTAACGAAGGCAATTGCATCTTCATTTACACGCAATTCATCTGGGTTAATTACACCACCTGGTAAAAGCAGGCCATTGTAATCATCAGCATTTGCCTCCGAGATCGTCTTATCTACATCGACTTCTATCGACCAGTGATCCTGATCCCATGCTTTAATTTTTCCACTTTTAGAGGAGATGATGTGAACGGTTGCCCCCTCTTCTTTTAACCTTTTTACTGGCTCGGTTAATTCAACTTCTTCAAATCCGCTTTCTGAAAGTACAGCTATTGTGCGGTTACTTAATTGTCCCATAATCTTTCTGTTTTTAATAGGTGATGTATTAAATACAGCTTTATGGGAATTTTTGTTTTTTGAATTTATGATTAACCTTTAATTTCTAAGGTTGTTACGGCATCCAAATCGTGATAGAAAAATACTTCATATATAACTCGGCTAACGATTGTTTTTATAAAAATCGAATCTTTAAATTGCACTAAAGGATATTTGTACCGAAGGTATTTCTTAGATTTATTTTTCCTGAATCCAATCTGCTTTAAATTGACAATCTCTGATTTATCTACGCTAAGATAATCACGAAGCTTTGAAAATGGAGTTAACTTTATCCTTAAATAACTATTTTTAATAGAGAAATCCAAATAGAGATTTGCTGATTCTTTTAAGCGGAAAGTGAAACCTTTGACCCGTTTTTCAACCAGGTCAAAAATGACATCGTCAAATTCTTGTCCATCATTAAAATATAGGTTTGTGTTCATGTAACTTGTCGAGTTTTTTATCAATTTGTGCAAGCATAAATATCCTATAGTCATTAGATTCACTTAGATCGGCTTGTGTTAAGAAAAATTCGATTTGACTACTTAGTCTCTTTTTTTCATCCGCCAGTGGGTCTATTAATGATTTTAGTAATCTTGTTTGATTTTCGATTTTAAAAAGAACCTTAGAATGTAACCCAGCAGACTTATAATCATAATCAATAAGATCTTCCTTAATTAATGAATCTAGTAATGCTTTTTCCTCTTCATAATAATTGAGGAGCTCTTTAAGTTCTTCATTCATATGCTAATCATTCGTTCTTCTATGCTTAAGAAAATAAAAAGCCAAATTACCTGCAATAATCAAGTGATTAAAAATATTTGGGATTAACCCATAATATTTGGTAAAGATCTTAAACCGCTCCTTCAAGCTTTCACGGTGTTTCTTCTTACTCATTCCGCCAACCAAATATTTGGCCACATAGCGATGAACATTCACAATGCTTGAAGCTTTTTTGGCAGCCTTAATAATCCAATCGATATCTGAGCTGTATTTGTAAGCTAAATCATAGGGGGCTATAATGTTCCGGCGAATATAAATAGCCTGATGGCTGATGTTCATTCCATATTTAAAGCTCGTCCAGTCGAATTTTTCCGGTGCCTCATGCCTTCGTCGTCCCAGGCTTTCCCAATTATCATTATACATTTCCGTTTCGCCATAATAAATATCAGCACCTTGGGCGGAAGCAAAAACATCCTCTACAGTTTGCTCATCATATATTTCATCGCCCGAATTCATAAACAAAACATAATCTCCTGTAGCCAAAGCCAGTCCTTTATTCATCGCATCATAAATCCCTTTGTCAGGTTCTGAAACGATTTTAGAAATATTGCTTTTGTATTTTTCAACAATTGCTAATGTGCCGTCTGTAGATTTACCATCGATAATAATGTATTCTATTTGTGTATAGGTTTGATTAAGCACAGAGTTGATTGTTCGCTCAATATCCCGGACGTTATTGTATACGATGGTGATGACAGTTAGTTTTGGCATTGTTAGTCCATTAATTTTTTAAGGGTTTCAACATCTGGCAAAACGCCTTTGTATGCTGCCGGTAAGACATGACTGGTTTTATAGGTAGAAACACCCATTGCCTTATTAAAATCTCTAAAAGAAAACTCTACAATCTTATTTTTCTTTTCTTTACAGAGAATAATTCCAATTGATGGTTGTTCGTGAGGTTGCTTTACATATTCATCTAAAGTTGATAAATAAAAATTCATTTTGCCCATATATTCTGGCTTAAATTTGCCGGTTTTCAGCTCAAAAACCACCAAACATTGTAAACGCCGATTAAAAAATAGAAGGTCTAAAAAGTATTCTTCATCTTCTATAATTAACCGATATTGATTGCCAATAAAAGCAAAGTCTGATCCCAATGACATTAAGAATTTCTTGATATTTTGAACGATTTCGCTTTCTAAAACCCGTTCATCTTTCTCATCATTATCTTCGATATTAATGAAATCTAATAGGTACTCATCTTTAAATGATCGCAAGGCTTTTTGCCTAGCTTCATCATTGGTAATTGTTTTTAAGAAATTATTGGGTAAGCTGCCAGTTTTTTGAAAAGTTTGGTTGTTTAAATGATTTTTCAATGTGCTTAGACTCCAAAATTCTGAGGCTGTTTTTTGAATATAAAAGATTCTCTCCTCTATTTTTTGAGTGCCTTGTATGATTTCTAAATGGTGTGAAAAACTTAGCCCAAAAAATGATTTTTCTAATTGGGCCGACACTGTTGGTCTAAATTTAACCTCCTCTAAATCAATAATTTGTAATTTGGCCGACACTGTCGGTCTAATTACAGTTTGTTCTTGCCACGACTCAAAAAAGAGTCTCATTCGTTTCATATTGGTTGCGTAAAAACCTCTTAAACCTGGCAACTCAACTTGTAAATCAGCTGATAGATTTTCGATAACTTTTACACCCCATTTTTCCTCTTCAATTTTTTGGGAAATAAATTTACCTACCGCAAAATAAAGGGATAGAAGTTCTTTATTAACAAGAGCCGCTGCCCTGTAACGACTCTGCAGAATTGCCGATTTCAAGGCCTTAATATTACCAAGATGGCTTTCAGCGAGTTCCATATTATTTCGGCTGTAAATTGATCAGGGTTTCATACAAGTGAATGTGTTCAGCTGCAATTACCTCTTCAGAGAAATCAGATAATATGCTTAACCTTGCAGCCTTTTGTATCTCTTCTTTATTTGGGCGATGATACAACCACTCGATGCCATTGGCTAAATCTTCTGCATTTTCATATTCGGCCAGGTATCCGTTTTGCATGTGCTTTACCATATCTGGGATGCCGCCTGTAGTAAAAGCGATTACTGGCGTGGCACAGGCCAAACTTTCCATCACCGTATTGGGTAAATTATCTTCCAAAGATGGCGTGATGAAAGCATCAGCGGCTGAATAACATTTGGCCAAATGATCATCTTTATTAATGGTGCCAAGGAAAGTCGTTTTGAATGGGAACTCAGGCATTTCTGCGTTCTCCTTATTTCCAAAAATAACAAGTTCGATATTTGATTTTTGAATGCCTGTGCGCCGGGATAAAATTTCGAGCGCCTCGATTAAATAAGGCGTTCCTTTATGTTTGTCGTTTTTTGAGGGCATAAAACCACTCATTAATACAAATTTATCAGGGTTAATTTTCAATATTTTTTTTGCCTCCGATTTTACATAAGGCTTGAACACATTCGTTTCGATGGTGTTCGGTATCACTGAAGTTTTCCGGGTACCCAACAAGCTGCTAAACTTTACAGATTTTGCCATCCAGTTGCTGGGCGCTATAATATGGAAGTTTAATTCGCCGTAAGCTTTCTGTTTGCGCAACCAGGTTTTATGAGAGATATCATTGTCGCCACTTATCTTCAAAATAGGGCAGTTTCCGCATTGCTGATGAAAATTTTCACAGCCATACCTTACATGGCAACCGCCTGTAAAAGCATTGCTGTCGTGAAAAGTCCAAACGATTGGTTTTTCCAATTCATCAAGCTCTGCTAAAAACTTAGGCGTAAGAAAACCGTGGTTTATCCAATGCAAATGAATAATATCTGCATTTTTAACATCAGGATGGTTTTTAATAGATTTACCAAACCACTGTAAACTAAAAGGGGTTTTAACCGATTTACTTAACCATTTTGCATAATATCTCTCTGATAAGATGTTATAAACGGCCATCGCTTTCTGAATCGGTGTTTTGCTGAAGGTATCAATTTTTGGATTCTGCCCAAACTTATAGTAAACCAAAACCTTTGAATCAATTCCGCTGGCTTTTAGTGCATCGCTTAAGCGTAAACAGGCTCTGCCAGCTCCGCCATTCCCATCATAAGTATTTAGGTGTACAACTTTCAAATCAATCAAAAATACATTTTATTGTTTACGAATATAAAATCTGTTGTGTAATTTCATCCAACCAAAGCCAAACTAACAAAATCATGATCAAATCCCTATTAAAATCGCTCACAGCAATGGCGTTTTTCTTACCTTGCCATTCATTTGCCCAAAATCAAACGTATTTTGCATCTTATCCAGCTTTAACGCCCGATGCGCAAACCATAGTATTCAGTTATGATGGCGACATTTGGAAAGTGCCGGTAAAAGGTGGGGTTGCCGACCGGATTACAGCCATGCAAGGAGAGGAGATCAATCCAAAAGTTTCTCCTGATGGGAAATGGCTGGCGTTTTCTTCCAACCAATTTGGAAATAATGATGTTTATTTGATGCCAATAAATGGTGGCGAGATTAAACAAATTACCTTTAATGATGCATCTGATGAAGTGGATAACTGGAGTTGGGATTCAAAAACAATCTACTTCACTTCAGGTAGATACAATTCTTTTTCCAGCTATAAGGTTGGTATTAATGGCGGTACGGCAACACGTTTATTCAATAACTATTTCAACACTACGCACCATATTGCAGAGTCGCCTACGGGAGAATTGTTTTTTAATGATACCTGGGAAAGTATGCGATTTCCTAACCGCAAGCATTATAAAGGCGCTTACAATCCTGATATTCAATCTTACAATCCTAAAACCAAAACTTATAAGCGCTATACCGATTACATCGGAAAAGATTTTTGGACCAGCGTTGATCGGACAGGCAACGTATTTTTCGTATCTGATGAAGGTAATGAAGAATATAATCTTTACACCTTTATTGGCGGACAGAAAACAGGCTTAACAAAATTCGAAACTTCTATTAAGCGTCCATTTGTTGCTGCAAACGGAACGATTGTAGTCTTTGAGAAAGATTATCAGCTCTACACCTATGATGTTGCTGCTAAGAAAACAGAAAAAGTAAGCATCAGTACATCAAGAAATCAGGTATTGAGTAAAGAGCAAGAATATGATGTGCGGGCAAATATCTCTGCTTTTGATGCCTCAACAGATGGAAAAAAAATCGCCTTTATTTCTCGCGGTGAAGTTTTTGTAAGTGATGTTGATGGCAAGTTCGTTAGGAAAATTACCAATAGCGGCGAAAGGGCTATGGAATGTAAGTGGCTTGCTGATAATAAAACTATTCTTTTTAGTCAAACAGCAAATGGTTTTCAAAACTGGTTTACCATTACCGGCGATGGAAAAGGGACGATTAAACAACTTACAAAAGATAAAGCGAACAATAGAGATATCACCCTAAATAAAGCCAAAACGATGGCGGTTTACTTAAGTGGGAGAAACGAGTTGAGGTTAATGGACTTGAAAACTTTTGATAGCAAAACCCTGGTAACCGATGAGTTTTGGGCTTTTCAAAATTCAGCGCCAAGTTTTTCTCCAAATGATGAATATGTTTTATTTACCGTCTATCGAAATTTTGAGCAGGATATCATCGTTCATCACTTAAAAAACAATAAGACAATCAGCCTCACCAATACGGGCGTAACAGAAACCGGCCCTTCATGGTCGCCAGATGGCAAATACATTTTCTTCACCAGTGCCCGCACGAAACCCTCTTATCCAACAGGGATGTCGAATGCGCACATTTACCGCATGGCTTTGAACAATTACGATGAGCCTTACCGTTCGGATAAATTTGATGATTTATTTAAGGAAACCAAACCTGCCGAGGTTAAGCCAGCAATTGTTGAACCCAAAACCAAAAAAGGAAAGGCAGATACCGCTAAAAAGAAAACTGAAGTAAAGCCAACGCCTAAACCGGCAGCTGTAATTACCATCAATACGCAAGATATTTTGGACAGAATTGAACTGGTTGGTCCTGCTTTTGGAGGTCAGTTTGGTACAGATGCTTATGCTAAGGGCGATAAAACCTACGTTTTTTATTCATCGAATCATGAGGGTGGCGCACCTGGTATTTACAGAACAACTATTGAACCTTTTGAAGCGAATAAAACGGAAAAAGTTGCGGATGGGGGTGATTATTCAATGGTTCAAGCCGGAGATAAGTTTTTTGTGCTTTCCAGAGGCGTGATCAATAAATATACGTTAGAAGGAAATAAGCTTGATAAGATCGATCATGGCTATAAATTTACAAGGAACCTAAATGCTGAATTTAACCAGATGTTTTACGAAACCTGGGTGGGTTTAGATGAAAATTTCTATGATGAAAAATTCCACGGTGTGGATTGGGATAAGATGAAAACCCGCTATGCGGCTTATCTTCCCTATGTAAATAACCGCAGCGATTTGAGGATTTTACTGAACGATATGCTGGGCGAATTAAATTCATCGCACATGGGCTTTAACAGTGCAGGTGCCGAGGAGAGAAAGAATTTAACTTATACCACTAACGAAACCGGGATTATTTTCGACAATGAAAACCCTTTGAAAGTAGAGCGGGTTGCAGCAAAAAGCAATGCTGCACGTACAGGAACCAATATTTTACCAGGAGATATTTTAACCGAGGTAAATGGCATTAAGGTGGATGAAAATATTGATCGCGATTACTACTTCAGCAAGCCATCATTGGATAAAGAGATGACTTTGACCTTTGAGAGAAAAGGCAAACAGATTTATGTAAACATCCATCCTGAAAGTGCCGGAACTTTACGTGGAAATCTTTACGATGAGTGGATCTCGAACAACCGTAAGAATGTAGATAAATGGGGGAATAATCGCATTGCCTATTCCTACATGAAAAATATGAGCGGCGGTGAATTGGAAACTTTCCTTTTGGATATGGTCGCTCAGGAAGAAAATAAAGATGCCATCATTTTAGATTTACGTTATAATACAGGGGGGAATGTACATGATGAAGTGTTGAAGTTTCTTTCTCAACGTCCGTATTTGCAGTGGAAATACCGTGGTGGCAAATTGGCACCGCAAAGTAACTTCGGTCCGGCAGCAAAACCTATTGTACTGCTGATAAATGAACAATCGCTAAGCGATGCAGAAATGACTGCTGCTGGCTTCAAGCAATTGAAATTGGGTAAAATCATTGGAACCGAAACCTACCGTTGGATTATTTTTACTTCAGCTAAAAGTTTGGTTGATGGATCATCTTACCGTTTACCTTCATGGGGATGTTATACGATGGATGGCAAGAACCTCGAAAGCGAAGGTGTTAAGCCAGATATCTTCGTAAAAAACACCTTCGAAGATCGATTGGCTGACAAAGATCCGCAGTTGGAAAAAGCTGTTGCGGAGATTTTGAAAGATTTGAAGTAAGCTAGCTGTGAGTTACTGGATTGTTTTTTGGTTTAAATACCTTGGCAATTAAACGGTCCAGTACCTCACATTTTATTAATTTACCTTTCCAATCACTTTTCTTTTCCGTTTCTTTGGCCTTTGGAATTATTTTAAAATATGGCGAATTTATTAACCGACAGAAATTTTTGGGTAAATTATTGGGAAAGTAAAAAAGGACTTGCAGTCCAAATTCCAGCAAATTATGTATTCCATCGCCAGCTCGGAGAAATTGTTGCTCACAATAATGTTAAAACAGCTATTGAACTTGGCGGCTTTCCAGGTTATTATGCCGTTTTTTTGAAGAAATATCTTAAGCTAGAGGTAACGCTGTTGGATTATTTTATTCATCCGCCAGTGGTAGTCGATTTGTTGGAAAAAAATGGCTTGAAAGAAAAAGATATTCATATTATAGAAACCGACTTATTCAATTATCACCCAGATCAGCGATATGATTTAGTGTTGAGTTGTGGTTTAATTGAGCATTTTAACGATACTGCTGATATTATAAACCGCCATATTGCCTTCGTAAAGCCAGGCGGAACACTTTTTATCACTCTTCCAAACTTTAAAGCGGTAAATGGCTGGTTCCAAAAAAACTTCGATAAAGAAAATTACGATAAACATAACATCGATAGCATGAACCCTGAATTTCTAAAATCCATTTGCGAAAAAGCAGGGATGAACGAAGTTAAATCAGGCTACTTTGGCAGGTTTAGTGTTTGGCTCGAAAACGAAAGTCAGAAATCTGCCGGAGTTAAGCTTTTCAAAAAAGCTGTATGGTTAAGCGGTAAAGTTTTTACTAAAATTATTCCTTTTGAAAGCCAGGCCTTATCGCCCTACATTATTTTGCAGGCAAAAAAACCTTTATAAACTTTTTTTATACAATCCGATTTCGCTCAAGGTAATACAAACCGGAGATTGAGTAATGTTGATTTTTACTTTGTTTGTAGTTACAGGCTGATCCAATTTGATTAACCTTTTCGCGCCAATACTGGTTCCATCATAAATTTTTTTCCAGCTGTTATTCTCCAATATCTCAATATTATAAGCTTCTACTCTTTGCCCAAGCGGGATATATTCTTGTAGGCTGACAATATCAAATGTTTTTGCCGATTTCAAATTAATCTCCAAACTTGCAGTATGGATATTGTCTGTTGTGGCCCAATAAGTTTGTTTATCATTATCCACCAACTTATTTATGGGATAACTTTTTCCCCGCGTATTATTGGCCGTTATGCTTGCATTTTTGGCAAAGTTATTTGAGAACGTTTTTTTAACCATTTCCCCAAACGTTTTTAGTGCTAACACATCATCATCGTGTAGCTGCCCCCGTGTGTCTGGCGCTAAGCCTAAATCCAAGCCGGCGCCTCGTCCCACGCTTTTTAGATACAGGTCGAAAAGCATTTCAGGAGTTTTTGGTTTTTCGGTAGGATGATAGAACCAGCCTTTTCGCAAAGGAACATCACATTCTGCAGGCATCCAAAATTTGCCGTTTCTTATTCCCTCCGGACTCTCAGGATAATTTGCCTGACCAGGTACTGCAACATTTTTTCCTTTCGGTGGCATGGGCGTAAAAGTAGCCCAACTGGTCTCCGCGGCATGCCCATCTTCGTTTCCCACCCACCTGATGTCAAGTCCGATATCACTAAAGATATTGGCCATAGGTTGCATTTTTCTGGTAATCGCCCAGGTATTTGTCCAGTCATAATAGGTCGTGTTATCAATAGACCGTTTTTCTCGGGTTCCGCCATAATAACCATCACCACCATTTGCACCGTCGTGCCAGCTCATAAATAATTCTCCGTAGTTGCCGTATAGTTCCTTAAGCTGCGCCTGATAGATTGCTAAATATTTATTGGTGCCATAAAGCGGATTATTCCTGTCCCAGGGCGAGCAATAAATGCCGAATTTTAAGCCAGCTTTTCGTGCCGCCTGCTCCACTTCTCTTACCAGATCTCCCTTTCCATTTCGAAACGGACTTTTAGTAATATTATAATTTGTTGTTTTGGTTGGCCACAAAGCGAAACCATCGTGGTGCTTAGCTACCAGAATAATTCCTTTTAGTCCAGCTGCTTTAGCTGCGGCAACAATTTGTTCAGCGTCGAAATTAGCCGGATTAAAGGTTTTTGGGTCCGCATCACCAAACCCCCATTCTTTATTCTCAAAGGTAGTAGGTGTGAAATGAATTAAGCCATACACCTCTACATCATGCCAGCCAAGCTGCCTTTTTGAAGGAAGGGCGCCATAAGGTTCTGGCGCATTTTGAGCATAGGTAGTTATTGAAAGGAATAGTAAAAACAGGGATGTTATTCTCATATTATTAGCTTCGGGAAGCCAAATTACTAAGAATAAATTTGATTATTTAGTAAAATATTGCGCTAACTTTTCTCTTACAAAACGTTTCACCCTCAAAACCATATTTCCTTTTCTGGTAGATAGAAAGCTTTTGATGATTTGATAGGCTTTTTTATCTTCTTCTATTACCTCTGGAAATTCAGTAATGGGTTTTGGGTTGATTACCACGTTATAAATATCGTTGATTCCAGAGTGTACACCGGTTCCGTCATGCCCAATATTATTGACCAGAGACTGGGAGGGGTTTAGTGTTAAGCCGCCTTTCAAAAATATAGAGGCATACCAGCGAATGGCCCAGCTGTTGTTTTTGCCTTTTTTAAATTCGAGCATCTGCTTCCAGAAATTCATTTTATTTTCTATGGAAAAGGCCGATTTTTTCTTCTTATCAAATTGTTTGATTAGCGTTTCAATGTTCGGCTCGAAATTCTTCCATGCTCTTCCCCAGGTTGCCCATCCCCAGCTGGTGGCGGCTCTGTAAAAAAATGACTGTGGTAAACCCTCTGCTTTCAATGGATACATGTAAGCGCCGATATGCATTACCTTTACTTCATCGCGATAGCGATTTAGCGCATCGTTAAAATAGCTTAAAGTATGTGGTGAGGTAACCAAATCATCTTCCAGAACAATTGCCTGATCATAATCCTTGATCAGTTTGGTTACCCCCTCTATAACAGAGTTTGCTAAACCAGCATTTTCTTTCCGCTCAAATACTTTTACAGATTTAAAACCATCAACTCTATTGATAATGGCTCTTACTTCTGCAACATTTTCTTCTTCGTTTGATGTTTTTGCTCCATCAGAAAAAATAAATAACCTACTCTCTCTCGCCAGATTATTTTTCTGCAGAAATTTTATTGTTCGTTCGGTATGTTGCGGACGATTGTAAACAAAAAGGGCTATAGGGGCGAGGTTTTGCATTGATTTATTTTTTCATCATCTATCCGATACGTCCTGCTGAATTTATTTCAGCATCGCTATTTTAAGATCCTGAAATAAATTCCGGATGACGAGCTCATGAGGTTTACTAATTAGAAAATATGCAGATTAGAATCTGATTTCTGCGTTAAAACGGTATAGGCGTTTGCAAATTGTTCTTGTTTTTTTCTTCCCAGCAAATTCCCTAAAGTTTTTTTAATCTTGTACTCCAGTTCGATTTTTAGATTTTTTGTAAAGGTTTTAGGCGCTTTCCTATTGATGAATTCATTAAATTTTACAGTTTCTGGCGCAGTCATCGAAACCTTATCTTCCAGAATTTCCAATCCCTCGCTTTGCAATAAAAACCTCAATGAGGTTGGCGTGTACATATTAATGTGTCCATAATCCAAAAAGTGTTTCATGCGGTTATCTACACCAAAACGGTAATCTTTTGGTACTTCTACTACAATATACTTCGCTACCCGTTTTAGTTCGCGAAGAAGGATGCGCTCATGTTCCACATGCTCCAAAACGTGTGCGAGAATAATTAAATCGAAGCTATCATCTTCGTAGGGAATTTTGTACCCATCGAAAGTCCGCGCTTCCTTTAAACGAGATAATTTTCTATCCTTAATGATATCGACACCACTTTGAGCAATTTCCAAGGCATAAAGTTCCGGCGCGAAGTTCCAATCATTTAGAAAATGTAAGATACTCCCATCGCCAGCACCAACCTCCAAAACATTTTTCGGCCTGATTCCTTCACAAACATCAACAATATTTTTTGCCTTATATTTAGCACCAAGCATGCGCCAGGCTACATCACTATTGGTATAAAAATTATCGTAGGCTGTTTTAACTTCTTCGCTTAACATAACATTGAGGATTAAATGCCCAGACAGTTGTCGGTTTTATAAAAAACCGATGTTGCTTTCTCATAGAAAAATCCCGGAGAAATTCCACTGAAACTAAGTTCCTTAAAGCCTTGTCCTTTTAAAAAAGTACGTGCATCATCATAAAATTCACGTTCGCTATCATCTAAAACAATCACGCCCGTTGGGGTTAGAGCCTCTAAGCTGTATCTGCAGCATCGTACGCGGTCGCGACCATCAACAATAATGATATCGAATTTTTTACCTAACAACGCTGCCTTTTTTGCGTATTCTCCATCGCGTTGGAGCTCGCAAAAGATCATTTCTGCGTTTGCCGGACTTGTTCCTTTTACCTTATCAAACCAGCCTTTATCATGCTCAACAGAGGTGACAGATCCGGCTTTCTCTGCGTAGAAAATAGTAGAATTTCCAGAACCATATTCGAAAATATGTTGAGATTTATTGAGCCGTTCGTTAATAAAATCGATAAAAGAATAAGTTACCCACGGAAGGGCTTTGCCGTTCCCATCAACCGCTTGTTTTTTATCAAAGGCGGTGAACCAGCCAATGCTGTTCAAATAACCTTTATGTCCGTATGATAATAATGCTTTTAGCCTGTTAGGTTTTGCAATTAATGTAGAAAGTGCTTTTAAAGTGCTCAACGTTTTAATATTTTTTGAAATGCTGTGATCAAAAATAACGATTTTAACATCATTATTCCTTGCTGACGGGTTTTAGGGATAAGTAAAAGATAAAATGCGGAGCTTGCACATGCAATTAATGTTGCAATAGATGCACCAACGCCTGCATATAGCGGGATTAGCCAGAGATTAAGAAGTATATTTATTATTGCACCAACTGCAGTTCGGTAAAAGGAAATTTTGGTAAATCCTTCAGCAAGAAGAAATTGTGAGCTGGCACTACCTAAGAAAACAAACACGCCTGACCAGATATGGATGGGCAACATATTTTCTGCTCCTGCAAAGCGATTGTCATAAATAATATCGATAATGATAGTGGAGCTGAAGGTGATTATTAGTGCCACAGGTAAGCTTATTGCCACTAGTAAATCATACAAGTTTTGCAGTCTTTTAATATATCGGGCATGATCGGTTTTCCTGGCATGAATTAATGCCGGAAAGACTGAAGTTACAATCGCAACTGGAATGAAATACCAGGCTTCACTAATTTTTGCAGCAGCACTATATATCCCAACCGCGGCACTTCCTTCACTTTTTAACATGACCTGATCGATCTTCATGTAAATAGAAACCATTACCGCTGATAATATTAAAGGTGCTGATTGTTTCAATAAGGATTTCGCCCGTTCTTTTTTAAAATGCCATTTAAAGATGCTAAATCCTTTGGAATGATACCTGATCGTTAGCCCTAATGCCAGGATAAAACCATCGAAAACGAGTGCCCAGGCAAACCAAATTACCGGCACCTTCAAATACACGAGGATAATTTTGAAAACAGCAGAAGCGATTACGCAAATATTTTGGACCTGAACAACATATTTTGATTGCACCTGCGATTGAAAATAAGAATCAATTACGTTGAAAGATTTAAAGAAAGCTGCAAATGAAAGCAACGCCACTACATAGGTTAAGGGTTCTCCAGGCTTATCGGAAAGATGATGGAACAATAAATACAAACCTATTGAAACAGGGATCAAGAGTAAATTAACTGTTAACCTTAATAATAATGAAGTTCCCAGTATTTCATCTTTTTTGCTGGGATCATTTATAATCTCCCGAATCACGAAGGTGTCCAACCCTAACGCTCCAATTGCAGCAGCAATTGCCGTAAAAGCATCGGCAAAGCTTAAATCTCCAAATGAAATCGGTCCCAAAAATCTGGCTACCACAAAGCCAACAATCATACTCAGGATGCGGCCAAACATCAACCACCCTGTATTTTTTAAATACTTATTAAATGCTTCTTCATCAAAACCTTTTAGGGCTGGTAATTTCATTGGCGCAAAGATGTAAAAAAATGTGCGTTAATCAACTGAATGGTGCACCACTGCAATATCGCATCAGTGGGCTGCTTCACCATGTTTTTGATTAGTTTAGCCCCCGGTCTGGTTTTCAGCAGTTTTTACAGTTGCTGGTGCAATAGTAGTTGGAGGTGTGGTCACTGTCGTTGCCGGCTGAACCCCTTCAGAAGTCAATGGTGCACCAACTGCAATATCACATCGGTGGTTCGGTTGGCCATGGGGAGGATTCATTCCTTTGGCCGCTTTGGTATTTATAGTTTGGGAAACCACTGGTTTGCCCGTAGGTGCTTGTGCTGTTTGAACTGGTTTCGAATCTAATGGCGCACCAACGGCAATATCGCATCTGTGCCCTGGTTCACCATGTTTAGGATTTAAGTTTTTTCCACTGCTGGTTTCCGTAGATGTTGCTGGTAGGTTAACTGCAATGGGCTGTGTTTGCGCGGCGGGTTTTTGAGCTGGTGTAGTTGCGGCTTGATTCAACGGTGCGCCTTCTGCCAAATCACAGGTATGGCCTGGCTCGCCATGTTTAGGATTAAATATTAATGTTTTGCCTATGGTCTGCGCTTTAGCCATGTTAGTATTGGTACCCTTCTGCAATCCTTCCAGCCCACCAGGGGTAGCAAAAACTGCGTTTTTCTCTTCTTTTTTTTCGCTATTGCACGAAGATAAAATCGCTAAAGCAAAGAAATAAAATAAGTGTTTCATAAAACTTATCCGTTTAATCAAATATGCACAATTATTTTTATCGTTTAAAACCCTCCTCAATTCTAACCAACTGTTTTAAATGGTGCTTGAGATGAATTTCGATAAAACGAAGCCATTGTTTTGCGTTTAAATATCCTAAACGAGGATGTTTGGTTTTGATCGTTCTATCGGCTGTTGCAACTAGCGGATAAATTTTCGTTAGCGATTCCTCAAATTCAAGAATGAAGTCTAAAGCTTCGGCTTTAGTTATTTTTTTTACTCGGGCTATCAACCGCTTAGGTACTTTATATTTTTGCGACGGAGGGAAGGCGCCAAGAAATAAAATAACCTTAACTGCAAAATGAGTCGCTTCCTTTTCACCTTTGCCTTGGGCACTATTCTCTAAGGCAATTAGCGATAATAAGCTGGCATCGAATATATGTGAATACACTTCGCTATAACTCCAACCATTTATGGGTGGGGTTACCTGAAAAACTTCTTCATCATAATGTGATAGCTTGTTTTTGTAAGCATTCACAATTTTATGTATTGATGTATTCACTTTCGAGCTTGTCATTTAATAAAGATAAAATAACAATTAGAAAAGCAGCATTAATTCTTTCAGATGAGTAATTTGTTTGGCTACATCGGCAGGTTTTTCCTTTTCTAAGGGATTGAAGAAAATAGCTTCGATACCAAAATTTAATGCACCATAAACATCTGCTTCCAAACTATCTCCGATCATGATGCTCTCTGCCTTTGTTGCTTTGGCTTTATCCAGTGCATATTCAAAAATTTGTGGGTTTGGTTTATTAACGCCCACATCTTCAGAAATAATTACGTTTTCGAAATAAGGATTTAAATTGGATAAATCCATTTTGGTCAATGTCGTTTCCTTAAATCCATTTGAAATAATATGCAAAGAGTATTTTTGCTGTAAATAAGCCAAAACTTCTTCAGCAGCCTCAAAGAGATTCGTCTTGGTTGGAGAAATACTGACGTAATCATCTTCAAATTGGTTCGGTACCGAATCGGGGTGAATACCTAATTGAATAAAGGTTTTGCTGAAACGTTCTGCCCGTAAAAATTCTTTGGTAATTTTTCCAAGGTGATAATCTGCCCAAAGCTGATGGTTGTTCTCCGTATATTTTAAAATGAAATCGGAGCACGATTGTAAGCCCAGTTCCTGTAATTTATGGGTATGGTAGAGTTCGTTCAGGGTTTCTTCGGCATTCCGATCAAAATCCCAGATGGTATGATCGAGGTCGAAAAAGATATGTTTTTTCATTAAAATATTTTTACAAAAGTAGATCATCTATGTTAATAATAGATAGCCTTGCGTTTTAGTGCGTAATTCTTCAATTAATTGCTCATCCATGTACTGATAATCATCTGGAATATCCAGAATGATAATCCGCTTGTTTACAATCTCCTCATTAAACTTTTCCGCTATTATTTGTTTATGTTTTTTTTCCATTACGAAGATGAGATCTGCCCACGATATATGGCGTGGGTTTAATTTGATCCGGGCAGATGGTGCAGTGCCTGCAGAGCGAATCTGGTGTTGACTGTAGTTTTTAACAATTGTCTCAGCCGTTGCACTTCGCCACTTATTTCTACTGCAAACAAAAAGAACGTTCATTTTTTTATCTCTGTTACTTTTTTACAAGATCCACATCTTGATCATACTTTCTCTCCGTAAGCCAAATCTCCGGCATCGCCTAGGCCTGGAACAATGTAAGATTTGCTGGTCATTTCCTCATCAACGGCACCCAGCCAAAGTTTAGCCTTTGGTAGATTGGCTTTTACATGAATTACGCCCTCTGTACTGGCAATAGCGGCTACAATGTGTAGCTCGGCAATTTGATATCTATTCATTAATTCTTTACAGCACATCACCATGCTTTGTCCGGTGGCCAGCATAGGGTCGGCCATAATTAATATTTTGCCATCCAGATCCGGGCTAGAGATATAATCCATTTGGATCACGAAGTCGCCGCTTTTTTTAACTTTTCTATAAGCAGAAATGAAGCAACATTCCGATTTATCAAAGATGTTTAATAGCCCTTGCTGCAAGGGTAAGCCCGCCCTTAAAATGGTAGCCAGAACAGGTTGCTGCTCTAAAACTTCACATTGCGAAACCCCTAAAGGCGTCGTAACATCTTTAGTCACATATTTCATCGATTTACTAATTTCATAGGCGAAGAACTCTCCAATACGTTCGAGGTTTTTTCTAAAACGCATCGAATCTTTTTGAATATTTTCATCACGAAGTTCGGAGATGAACGTGTTTGCTATGGATTTTGTCTTGCTTAAATCGAAAGTTGTCATTTTGCAGGTTTTGGGTAAGGGTATGGCTAATTTATTGTTTTTGATTGGTAAATGGGTAACATCTTTATGGCTAATGAGTAAACTGGCATTTTATATTTCTTAGCCAGAGAATAATTTTTAATTTAGTTATCGTATCACTAAAACGTATTAGTGTTGTGCTAACCAAATATTTTCTTAACCTCAGTCTATGAATTTAGCTAAGCTTTGTAAAATTTTTACCCTTACTTTTATAATTCTATCTTTCGTTCGCGTTTTTGCCCAGCGAAAAATCATCAACATTCAATCTGAGCTTGGAGCGATGATTAATCTTTCTGATCTGCCTCAATATACCGATGCGGTGGTAAAGCAATTTTCATCTTATGATACAACAGGGAATAACGATGATGGTTTTAGCGGGAAGTATTCCTTTATTAGAAAAACTGCAGACGGAAGTTCGGTTGTTTTTGAAGATAAAGGTGCGGGGGTCATCAATCGGATCTGGACACCAACGCCCACTAATGATACGCTCGATTTTTATTTTGACGGAGGTAAAAAGCCGTCTTATTCAATCCGGTTTGCAGACCTGTTTTCTGGCAAAGTTTCGCCCTTTAATCTTCCCCTGTGTGGCAACCAGATTGGAGGCTATTTTTGCTACTTTCCAATTCCATACAAAAATGGATGTAAGGTAGTTTTTAGAGGGAAGAAACTTGAGTTTTATCAAATCCAGTATCGCAATTTCGGTAAGGCAGCTGTTGTTAAAACATTTAATCCAGCTTTATCTGCTGATGAGAAAACGGCTTTGGAGAAAATTTCTAAAACTTGGGCAGATATCAGAGGGCAGACTCTTTCTGTAGCAAACGCCCAAGCATTTGCAGTGGAAAAAGTCCTGAATCCAGGTGAGAGCACTACGTTATTAAAAGTAGATAAACCGGGGCGCTTTGTTGGTTTCGAAATGGAAAATGCCCAACAGTTTGAAGGATTGAGCAAACTTATCGATATTAAAATCACCTGGGATGATGAAAGCCAGCCTGCAGTTTATATGCCACTGGCGGATTTTTTTGGCTATGCTTTTGGTCGCGTATCTATGCAAAGTCTGTTAGCAGGCACCGCCAAAAACATCAACTACAATTATTTTCCTATGCCTTTTGATAAAAATGCGAAGCTGGAAGTAATCTACCGGAGAGCCACCTCGACTGAAAGGGAAGAACCGCTAAGAATCAAGGCAAAATGGTATTATGCGCCCATTCCGCGCAACTCAAATACGGAAGGGAAACTTTACACTCATTGGAACCACGATAAGAATGCAGCAATGGGTAAACCACATGTTTTTTTGCAGGGAGAGGGTAGAGGACACTACGTAGCCACGATTTTGCAGGCGCAAGGTTTAAATCCAGGAATGACGCTATTTTTTGAAGGAGACGATTATACCTCGATTGATGGGAAAATGACCTTGCATGGAACTGGTTCTGAGGATTATTTCAATGGAGGTTGGTATGCTTTGCTCGATCGTTGGGACCGGAAAATGAGTCTGCCACTACATGGTTCGCTGGATTATTCCTTGCCCTTCAGCCGAACAGGCGGCTACCGCCTGTTTTTAACAGATAAAATGCCCTTCAAAAAAAGTATTCTTCACACCATTGAACATGGTCCGGAGCAAAATAATAAGCCCGTCGACTATACATCGGTAGCATTTTATTATGCCGAAAAAGCCATTTCGAAATCAGCTAAACCCACCAATGAAAATACGTTGGTTTATCTTCCGGATACGATGATGGTGTATCCACAATTGATGAACTTTAGTTTTAACGGACAAGCCACTATCAATGGAAATAATTTTATTTCTACAACTGGGGCACAGATCAGAATTGATTTACAGGAAATTCCCGATGGGAACTATAAACTTTTTGCCGATGTTGAAACTGCTCCCGATGGTGCGGAGATTACTTTCTGGCAACGGCAAACACAGGTAAGCCAACCCATTTCCTTTTACAACAGCCAAAAAGAAACCAAAAAGAAAATGTTTTTATGCGATGTTGAAATCAGTGAATTTCAAAATACCCTAACGCTTCATTTCAAAAACGATAAAGAGCGAAACCGGCTAAATATTGACAGACTGATTTTAGTAAAAACAAAAAATTAATGCCTTGCTTAGCTGTTCATTTCATTAAAAGCAGCTTGCAGTTTTTTATATTTCAAATGATTTGAAATATGAGGTAATTCCCAGTTGCTTACAAACTGGCCATTAACGAATTTTACCGCATCGATATATTCTTTTAGTGTTTTGTTAATATTATCAAAGCTCATATCTATTAGAGCCGAGTCGTTTAGACAATAAGACTTAACCAATAGGGCTGTCACCTTTTCCAGTTGCAGATCATACCAGTTAAATGGTGTACAAGTTCCTGCCCTAAAACCCGAAATGTTTGGATAACCCATGGAATAATCTGTGGTAATGCCAGAATTAAGTAGGTTAAGGTAGCACATCGGGAATTTTAAAGTTTCGAATTGCTGACTGCTTAAAGTGATTTGATGGGGTAAAATCTTTTTTAGCTTAGATATGCCATTTTTAATTTCATCTATTTTTTCCTTATCACTTGCACAGGGTCGTAATAAGCCAACGCTTTTGTTAGTTAGCATTTGGGAGACTTCATTTGCCTGAATGTATTCAATCGCTACTTTTGGAAAGCTTATAAAAAATACGGGGTTGATTTTTTGCTTCTCAATTGTTTTTTCAAGCGCAGTTAAAGCCGTTTCATTGTTAATACCAAGGCCTGTTAATTGATCCAATTTTGAACTTAAATAACTGTTGTCTTTGCTGAATACAGTGCTAAATATAAACCGGGTCTTCCTTAAAAAACCCTCAGGGGCATTTGGTGTAATGCTAAAGTTTATACAAGGCTGGCTACTAAAATTTTTATCTACGAAATTTATCGTGGGATGTTTTGTGCGGATAAAATTTTTAATTAGCAGTGCCCATTCATCGATAATGGGTCGGTCTAAAATCTTCCATTTATATTGGTAGCTATTTACTGACTTAAATTCCTTATCGGTTTTTTGCTGATGAAGATATTCCTCATATCTGGTTACAATAAAAAAAGATGCAGCGAAAACATCAAAAGGAAGTGTAGAACTTTCTACCGGAAATGGCACCTGGTATTCCCCAAAAGTGGTTGTTTTAATATTTAGTTCATTGACCTTGTTGGAGAAAAGAATGGAAGTGCTTTTAAAAAAAATCTCGTCTCCCAATGGTTGTTCTCCATAACTGATTTTAACGTGTTGGCTCTGTAAAAAATATTGACTGTTTCCGGTGAATTCTATTTCGGCTTTGAGTATTTCCTTAAAGATAAAATTGAAAATGTATTTTATCCGGGGGGTTAAAACAGATGAGAAGATGATTAAATGCATAACTTATTTTAACAGCGCAATGTTTAAACTAAGGTTATAAATAATTCTTCCCGCGGGTATGATTTTGATGTTAACGGGATGCTAAAAATAGTGCATTTTAACAGAAATTTAATATTTTAATACAAAATTACCCTCAAAAGTTTGTCGTAAACTTTTTGTCTGGATACAAAATCTTGGTGCTTTTTCTGGTTTTGCCTTTCACAATATGAACGATACTCATCTGATCATCAAACAAATCGTATAAGATAATATTGCTGACTTCTACGGACTTAAAAGTGTTAACTTTTTCTGCTTCCAGGTAGATGTTGGTGGCTTCATGGTCGATTTCAAAGCCTAGATAACGCATGTTAATCTGCTTTCCATTGGCCTTAATTTGCAGGTGGGAAATGATGTATTTTTCAATTACCTCATCCATTTTACCTTTAATTAAAGGGTTAGCTAAGTCTATTTTCTGCTTGTAGTTTTTGGCCAATATTGATTCAAAATCATCAGTAAAAATTCTGCAGCTTACCTCAATCGCTTTTTCCTGCTGATTGTAGTTTAACTCAGTTGTGCTTACATGTAATGGATGTTTCACATTAAGGGCAAGGCAAACGTAACCGCATATAAGAATGGCAAAAAAGAATTTTATCTTACTCATGATTGAATCAATGGAATGCGAATTTACAAATTTATCACTACGATGTTGTGATTCAATGTGGGACTTGATCCTCTCCCTTCGAAATTTTATCAAAATGGACATCTATTCCTCTATTAACCCCGATGTCGGTAACATTTTAGGTAAACTTATCCGTTGTTTTTTGAAAAAGACAGCTTTTTAGAATTATTACCTTAATTTTAAGCTTTAAAACTATCACATCCCGTAGGTTATCTAGTTATTCATGCCGTTACAAGATTTTATTTTCTACTTTAAATTAGGTTGGAGCCATATCATCAGTGCGGATGCTTTGGATCACCAGCTGTTTATATTGGCACTGGTTGCAATTTACAGCTACACTAATCTAAAGCAAGTATTGATTTTGGTAACCGCATTTACAATAGGGCATTCTCTAACTTTACTTTTGAGTGTGCTCGATATCATTCGTTTTGATAGCAAATGGGTGGAATTTTTAATTCCCTGCACTATTGTCATCACTGCTGTGAGTAACTTATCTAGAAAGAACTTTTCCTTAAAATCGATCAAGATAAATTATTTTTTGGCGCTGGGTTTTGGTTTGGTACATGGGATGGGTTTTGCAAACTCCATCAGAATGATGCTTGCGAAAGACCAAAATCTAGGCTGGGGCTTGTTCGGCTTTAATGTTGGTTTAGAAGCAGGGCAGGTTTTCATGGTTTTGATAATCTTATTGATTACATTTATTATTTTTAATTACACCAGAATCAGGCGCTTCAGCTGGGTTTTGTTTATTTCGGCAGCCGTGTTTAGCCTGGCTTTAAAAATGGCTATAGAAAGAATACCCTTTTAGCATTAGAAAAGATCATGAATAAATTGTTTACATTAACAGGCCTGCTTCTTATTTCTGGTAGCGCGGCTATGGCTCAAAACATTCAGAACAATCCTGGTAGCAACCATGGAAATAAGTTTGAGCAGTTGGGCACTATTTTGCCTACCCCAAATGAGCAGCGTACAGCAAGTGGTGCGCCGGGCGTAAAGTATTGGCAACAAAGGGCCGATTATAACATTAAGTGCGAATTGGATGAAAAGAACCTGATGTTAACGGGTTCTGAAACCATTACCTATACCAATAATTCTCCAGATCCTTTAACTTATATTTGGTTGCAGCTGGATGAAAACGAACACAGTACCTCGAAAAGTGCAAATTACCAGGATGCAACGAAAATGCCAGCCGGCGGAACTACGCAAACACTTGATCAGTTGAGTGCCAAGGGCGATAATGGCAACGGTATCAACATTACCAAATTGACAGATGCAACAGGGAAGACTTTGAAATACACGGTGAATAAAACCATGATGAGGGTTGATTTGCCTGTAGCCTTGAAAACCGGACAGAAGTATATTTTCAATATCAATTGGAATTATAAAATCACCGATAGGATGAGCGTTGGCGGCAGAGGTGGGTATGAATTTTTCCCGGCAGATGGAAATTATCTTTTCACCATGACCCAGTGGTATCCTCGTTTATGTGTGTACAGCGATTTTCAGGGTTGGCAAAACCACCAGTTTACAGGTAGAGGTGAGTTTGCCTTAACTTTTGGCGATTTTAAAGTACAAATGACCGTTCCTGCCGATCACCTAGTTGGATCAACTGGTGAATGTATCAACTACAGCGCAGTGTTAACTCCAACCCAGTTAAGCAGATACAACACCGCCAAAACAGCTACAGCTCCGGTAGAAATCCAAACTTTAGCTGAAGCAAAAGCTGCTGAAGCTAAAAAATCCACTGCGAAGAAAACCTGGGTATTCAATGCCAACAACGTTCGTGATTTCGCATGGACTTCCTCCCGGAAATTTGTTTGGGATGCGATGCCGCAAAAAATCGAGGCCAACAACAATACCGTAATGTGCATGAGTTTTTATGGTAAGGAAGCTTACAATTTATACAGTAAGTTTTCAACCAGAGCTGTAGCGCACACTATTAAAACTTATTCTGATTTTACCATCCCATATCCTTACCCGGTAGCACAAAGTATTGAAGCTGCGAACGGAATGGAATATCCGATGATATGTTTCAATTATGGCCGTACCGATGCAGATGGAACGTATAGCGAAAGCACCAAAAATGGGATGCTGGGCGTAATTATCCACGAGGTTGGGCATAACTTTTTCCCAATGATTGTAAACAGTGATGAGCGCCAGTGGACCTGGATGGATGAAGGTTTAAATTCATTTGTTGAATACTTAACGGAAGAACTTTGGGATAATAAATTTCCGAGCAAAAAAGGCCCGGCTTATACTATTGTTGATTACATGAAATTGCCGAAAGATGAATTGGAACCAATTATGACTAACTCTGAAAATATTGTTCGCTTTGGTCCAAATGCTTACTCAAAGCCGGCAACAGGTTTAAATATCCTTCGCGAAACCATTATGGGAAGAGAGTTATTTGACTATGCTTTCAAAGAATATTCCAGAAGATGGGCATTTAAACATCCTGAACCTGCCGATTTGTTTCGTACAATGGAAGATGCCAGCGGCGAAGATTTAGACTGGTTTTGGAGAGGTTGGTTTTACGGAACAGATCCTTGCGATATCTCTTTGGATAGCGTGAAATTTGCGAAAGCTGATTTTCCAAAAGAGGTACCTGCTGCAAGATCCAGAATGGTTAAAGTAGATAAACCTGCTTTAAACGCTTTCGAAGATATTTCCAAAATCAGAAACCGTGAGGATAAGAAAATTAATTTTTACGTTGATAAAAACACAGGCGCACAAGATTTCTATTATAAATATGATAGGGGTATGGTTACAGTTGATACGACTGCAACAACAAAACAAGAGATGGCAATGCCTTACGAAGTGGTCCCGGAAGCAGATCAGGCCAAGTACGCCAATAAATTTTTGTACGAACTGAGTTTTAGCAATAAGGGCGGTTTAGTTATGCCCATTATTGTAGAATTCACGTACAAAGATGGAACCAAGGAAATTGATCGTATTCCTGCCCAAATCTGGAGACACAATGAGTTGAAGACATCTAAGTTTTATGTTAAGGATAAAGAAGTCGCATCAATTTTAGTTGATCCATTACGTGAAACAGCCGATATTGATACAAGTAATAACGCTTGGGGCGGCAAAGCAAAAGAAAGTAAATTCAGAGCATTTAAAATGAAAGCTGCAACTGCGGTTAGAGGCCAGTCGGTTGGCTCAAACCCAATGAAAGTGGCAGGAAGTAAATAGATATTTTACTGTTTTGATTAAAAATCCTCGTTGAATAATTTCAGCGAGGATTTTTTTTACCTAGTATATCAAAAGTTCAACTTTCGATTTACTAGGTTGATGCTGATTTAAACTCGATGAGGTAGGGTTAATAAATTATTAACTAAAAAGTCAATGCTGTTAAATCGTTTTGAACTACGGTTGGAATCTCTTCATTTTATTCCAACTATTTCTAACTTTTCTGCCTGTTTCCTGTTTACCCTTTAATTCCTAATCCCCTTACTTTTTTTAGGTTTTACACGAGGAAGAGAGATCATCAAAATTGCTTATCACACCAATTTTGACTAAATTTGGTTAACAATGAAATTTAACATTACTTCAGAATATAAACCTACCGGAGATCAGCCAAATGCCATTAAGCAATTGGTTGATGGTGTAAACGCCAACGAACATTATCAAACATTATTAGGTGTTACAGGCTCCGGAAAAACATTTACCATAGCCAACGTAATTGAGCAAACTCAAAAGCCCACGCTAATCTTAAGTCATAACAAAACTTTGGCAGCGCAGCTTTATGGCGAGTTCAAGAATTTTTTTCCTGAGAACTCGGTTAATTATTTCGTTTCCTATTACGATTACTATCAACCAGAGGCTTTTATCGCTTCGAGCAATACCTATATTGAAAAAGACTTAAGCATTAATGAAGAGATTGAAAAACTCCGTTTGCGCACTACATCGTCTTTAATGAGCGGTCGAAGAGATATTATTGTGGTTTCTTCTATTTCCTGCATTTACGGTATGGGAAACCCCGAAGACTTTTCCCGGATGGTTTTCCGCTTTGGGGTGGGTTTAAGGATTTCTAGAAATGCTTTTTTACATAGTTTGGTAGAAATCTTATATTCTCGCACCACCACCGAGTTTAAACGGGGAACTTTTAGGGTTAAAGGTGATACCGTAGATATTTACCCGGCATATTTAGATCATGCCTATCGCATTTCTTTTTTCGGCGATGATATTGAAGAACTTTCTGCTATCGATCCGGTATCGGGTAAAACATTGGAAAAGTTGGAAGATATGGCCATTTACCCGGCCAATCTCTTCGTTACACCAAAAGATCGGTTTAATCAATCCATCTGGGGAATACAGGAAGAGCTGGAAATCCGCAAGAACCAGTTGATCGCCGACAGGCATTTGTTAGAAGCCAAAAGATTGGAAGAACGCACCAACTTCGATATCGAAATGATGAAGGAGTTGGGTTATTGCTCAGGAATTGAAAACTATTCACGTTTCTTCGATGGTCGCCAGCCTGGAATGCGCCCTTTCTGCCTGTTAGATTATTTTCCAGATGATTATCTGATGGTAATTGATGAAAGTCACGTTACGGTGCCGCAGATCAGGGCCATGTATGGTGGCGACAGATCTCGGAAATTATCCCTTGTGGAGTATGGATTTCGTTTGCCAGCTGCGCTGGATAACAGACCGCTAAATTTTAACGAGTTCGAGGCTTTGGCACCGCAAACTATATACGTAAGCGCAACGCCTGCGGAATATGAATTGGAGAAATCGGAAGGTGTGGTGGTAGAGCAAGTGATTCGTCCAACGGGTTTACTTGATCCGGTGATCGAAATCAGGCCTGCAATTAATCAGGTAGATGATTTGCTTGATGAAATCGACTTAACCATAAAAGATGGCGGACGTATTTTGGTGACAACTTTAACCAAACGTATGGCTGAAGAATTGACTAAATATCTGGATCGTTTGAATATTAAAACAAGGTACATCCACTCAGAGATAAAAACTTTAGAAAGGGTAGAAATTCTTCGTGGTTTACGTTTAGGGGAATTTGATGTTTTGGTGGGAATTAACTTGCTGCGTGAAGGACTTGATTTACCGGAGGTAACTTTGGTGGCCATTTTGGATGCAGATAAAGAAGGCTTTTTACGTTCAGAGAAATCACTCATTCAAACCATTGGACGGGCCGCTCGTAACGATCGGGGCAGGGTAATTATGTATGCAGACGGAATTACCGAGAGCATGGAAAAAACAATTTCTGAAACCAACCGCCGTCGCGATATTCAAATTGCTTACAATCTCGAGCATGGCATTACCCCTAAAACAGTTGGTAAATCTCGGGAAGCGATTTTAGAGCAGACCTCAGTACTTGATTTCTCTCAGAAAGCCAGTGATAATAAAGCCAGAGCTTATGTAGAAAATGCGGAAATCAGCATTGCAGCCGATCCAATTGTACAATATATGGGTAAAGCTGAATTGCAAAAAGCGATAGATAATACCAAAAAGGACATGCAGAAAGCCGCAAAAGATATGGACTTTTTACAGGCTGCAAAATTGCGTGATGAAATGTTTGCCCTGGAAAAAATGTATAACGAAAAGTTTGCTAAGTAACGTTTTTACTTCCATATTGCTAAAAATCGAAATTTATTCAGAATTTTGAAGCAAATGAACGGTCAGAACAGAAAAGATATTTATCCCGGCTTAGAAGTTGGTATCATCTTGAAAAAGGATCAGCGCTCAGGAAATATTACTTATGGGGTGGTCCAAACACTACTTACCTCAGCTGCTTTTCACTCACGTGGAATCAAAGTGAGGTTGGAAGATGGGCAGGTTGGCAGAGTGGCAGAAATCGTAGGAAAATAAAACTTTCTTCCATATTTTTGCCTTTTATTTTGTAATGGGAATGCAATTAAAGAATTAAGAAGTAACAAAATAAATTTTGGTACGTCTATATTTGTAACAACACTAAATTAAAGAATGGCATTTATTAAATTTATATTCATCGCAATATTAGTTCTTTGGATCATCAGAATGTTGATTCGATTGATATTGCCGATGCTGTTTAATAACCTGGCCAGCAAAATGCAACAACAAGCAAGCGGACAGGGGCAGCAGCAACAACAGCGAAGATCGAAACCGGAAGGGGCAATATCTATAGATTATATGCCGCCTAAACCCGATCAAAGTAAAACGGATAAACTCGGCGACTTTGTAGATTACGAAGAAGTTAAATAGTATTCAAGTCCTGATGAAAATCAGGACTTTTTTTAGCTTTACCTACAACGATGTATTCCTTCAAAAGATAGACTAGTTACTGGTGGCTTATTAAAGTTCCAGTCTATCCCTTTAATCTATGCTTAGGTCTTGAAATAGCCCATTCTCCGCTGCAGCTTTGATCATCAAATTCCTCTTCCTCAGTAAATCGACCATATATTCTTTTAGAAACAACTGCTCTACAATCAACCCGAAAATTCCGGCAGGAGCATTAAATTCAAAAATATCGGTCATTTCTGTCACGTCCTGTATTGATGTGAACAAATGTTGATGGTGTAGCTTTTTAAATGGACCTTTTATCATTTCATCAATAAAGCAAACGGGGCTTTCCATAGTGGTGACTTTGCTAGTCATGGTGAAATTTATCCCAAAGTGTCTTGCTTTCCAGGTAACGGTCTCATGTAGGTCAATCAATCCAGATTTTCGGCCAGCAATCGCTTTTTCTTTTGAAAACTTCATGGAGTGTACATGAAGATCAATGCTTCTGGCCAAATCGAAACATCTTTGCATCGGCGCCGCTATTATGGTTTTTAGTATGACGGTAGGCATCTTCTTTTTACTCCCATTTTTATTTTTGGCTTGGATTTATTTGAATCTTAATTACCCGTGGAGCGTATTTAAATTCTTAAACTTACAATATCATGTACAGCATCTTCAATTTTTCGATACTGAAATTCAAATCCATTATCAAGTAATACAGCTGGTTTAACCCACCTGCTTTTTAAAATTAATTCGGTTTCGGTGCCAATAATTGCTGCACCAATGCTCAACAACCAAGCAGGCGTTGGTAAACCAAACGGAATTCCATAGGTTTTTCTAATGGTTTTCATTAGCATGTTATTTGTGACGGCGTCTGGAGAAGTGCAATTCACTACGCCGTTAATGGCTTCGTTTTTAAGTAACCATTGGATACTGTGAATTGCATCTTGTTCATGTACCCAATTCACAAATTGATGACCATCACCTTGTTTGCCGCCCAAACCAAGTTTTACCAGGTTAAGCAATCTTGGAAATGCGCCGTCGCTGCGGCCTAATACAATTCCCATTCTTAGCGCTATCTTTCTTGTTCGAGGGGTTTCTGTTTCGAAGAAACAACTTTCCCAGGCTTTACATACATCAATAGAAAAACCGTAGCCAATTTCTCCTGTATACTCATCCTGTGGGCGATCTTCGGCATGGCGATAAATAGTAGCGGAGGTAATATTGATCCAGAGCTTAGGTGGATTTAGCAAAGTCTGTATTACATTACTCAACAAGCGGGTAGGAATAACCCTTGAATTTATTATTTCCTGCTGATTTTGTTTAGTGTACCTGCAGTTGACGTTCTTCCCGCACAGGTTTACCAATAAATCAGCATCCTCAATAGCCTTGGTCCATTCACTTTCGGTTTTCCCATCCCATAAAATTGTTCTTACATTTCCATTTTGCGCTTTTTGTTTTCTACTCAAAATAATCACTTCGTTTGCTAAGCTACTAAAGTGCTTGGCTAACAAGCCCCCCAAATACCCATTTCCACCAGCTAATACTATTTTATTGTAAATCATGACGGCTATAAGTTAAAAATTAAACCCAAAATAATTAGGCGATAAACTGCCCAGGTAACACTTATTATCCAACCCAGTTGCAAAAGTTTATTTCTTCGAATATGTTCTAAAAACATTAAACCCGCTACAAATAAAAAGTATAAAACATACAATGCCGGATGGACATTAAAAAGCTGATGGGCAAGCAAACCTAAAGTTAACAGAAGTGAGCCGGCAAAAGAGATCGTCATCATATTGCCTAAATAATCCCAAAGCTTCTCTTTGCGATAAAAACTAATAATTATCCCCTGAAACAATATTTGTCCGCCACAAATAAAATACTCCCTATAAGCACTTCCCAGTGGAACATACTTGCTTAATAAATGTGCATAAGAAGTTAAAATGTATGCCGTTACAAACCAGGTCAATAGGAGGTAAGCAATACGATAGCGAAGTTTAAAGGAGGGTTGAACGCTATTGAATTTGGTATTTGCAGGAATAATGACTTTTCTGTTGTAGGAAACCAAAGCGTAAAGCTTAGCCATAATGAAAAGGAATGGTCCAAATGCAAATAGCGGCTTAAATACCGGCATGGCGTGTCCAATGATTTTAAATAAACTAATTATACCATAAGTTACTTCGCCATTTTCCGTATTAACCAATGCAATTTCATTGGCTGCCCGTTGCCTGTCAACCAGCGGACAAACATGTGCCGGCATATGCTGATAGGCTACTCTTCCGTTTAATTCCAACATACCAGCTTTAACAAATCCCTTGGTATAGAGGTGGCACATTGGGCATTCTTCATCAAATAAAATGAGGTGGTTGTCTAGTGCTTTCATTGTTTTATATTTTAAACTTTCAGTAAGAAATGAAAGATTGGATTAAAAAATAAAGCCACTTGGGCTTTAAGCTCCTCCACTTCATGGAGGGTGGGAGTTGGGACTATTTAAAAACCTTTAAAACAGATCCCCAGAACCAGTTTTCTTCAGCTTTTAGCATGGTTTCCAATGTTTTATCTACATTTCCGGCAAGCTTATTAATATCTGTAATTGATTTTTTAAACGTTTTATATTCCGGATCTTTATCATCACCCTGAACAGATGAAAGCTCATTTAATACTTTCAGTACAGGCTCTAATTCTCTCTTTTTTCTCTCCTTAGCTACTTGCCTGGCAATGTTCCAAACATCTTTATCTGCAAAAAAATATTCCTTTCGTTCGCCGGCTTTATGCTGCTTTTCAATCAATCCCCATCCAATTAAATCCCTCAAGGTCATATTTGCATTTCCCCTGGAGATACTCAAAATTTCCATAATCTCTTCTGTAGTTAATGCTTCAGGAGAGATTAGTAATAAAGCATGCACCTGGGCCATTGTACGGTTAATGCCCCATTCAGATCCCAACTTACCCCATGCTTCAATGAATTTTAATTTTGCTGCTGCTAATTCCATAAACAAATATAACAACATTTTTAAAGTTTCAAAAATTATTGAAAGTTTATTTTTTCTGAAAGCTGTTATTTGGATTCTCTTTTAATTTGGTCTATTAGTTGCTGGAAACTAGCATTCTCATCTAAGGTATTTAGCAAATCGGTTTGACCTCGATCAAAATAGACAGAGAGGCGCAAAACCGGCAAGGCAAGCTTAGGCTCAAATAGGGTGCCGGGGGCAAAGCCCGGTTCATTGTTTTTCGCTCTATCCCGATCGAACTTAACCGTTGTATGCACATATTCCTCATGCTGCTTTTCGCCTTTCATATACGGAATTAACCAATCGACACTTTTCTGTATCGACGAGCCGGCGCCAGATTGATAGGTGTAAAAATTTTCGCCTTTTGCCCGATCAATCATAATGGCTAGCTCGAGCATCGGTTCCAGGTCATAAATATGATAGTGCATGGCATCACGTTCTTTAAAATCTAAACTGGTACCGTCAGCATACAAATTGATATTGATATGCTGCTTTAATTTTTCAATTGTCCAGTCGATCAATCCCTTGTCGTTTAGGGCATAGCCGATTTCACCCACCACCTTTAATCGGTGTGCATTCCAGTTATTGATAGCCGTGCCTCTTCCGGTTTGCATTCGCTTGCTGTTGATCTCTGCCAGAGCGGTTTCCTTTAGCCATTTTTCGATTAGTGCCTTGTCTTTACCGCCGATCAAATTTCTGATTAAATCATAGGCTTCAACCGCTTTATCCAAATTGGTATCATCTATTGGGTTACCATTTGGCCGGTTGATTTTTGCCCATGCGATTAACAAGGACAAAGATTTATCTAAATATTGTTTATTTCCAGTAAGCCGATATTGCAGAGCAAGCGTATACATTTTATTCATATCGGCCAATGCTTGCTGAGTTTTTATCTTTTTAGGGTTTCCTTTTAATAAACCTTCAGTCCTGATCGTATCAATTGGATTCGGTTGATCGAAAAGAAAAGAAGAAGCCAGTTTTTCAAAACTACGGTAAAGCTTTTTATTCTTCTCCGTTGATGAATTTTCCAACTTCAAAGTTGATATCTCCTTTTGATTAAGGCTGACAATTTGTGTAAAACCTGAAAATGAAGCCACTAAAATCAGTACTGTAATCACAAACTTTCTCATAATAAAAGGGTTGAAATATAAATTGATAATACAAAACTAAATTTTTATTCCACTCACATTTAATTAATTCCTTTTTTATCCCGCCCAAATTTTTATTTTTGACGTTCGTTTAAACTTAAACAAACCTTAATGAATAACTGGTTTAATAAAAATGGCATCCACCTCGCCATTATTGCATTTTTTGTAGTCATTACCTTTGCCTACTTCAGTCCTGTTTTGCAGGGAAAAGCGCCACAACAAGGCGATGTTTTGCAGGCAAAAGCCATGCAGAAAGAAATTATGGATGTGAAGGCTGCAACTGGAAAAGGTCCGCTTTGGACTAACCAGATGTTTGGAGGGATGCCGGCTTATCAAATATGGGTTCAATACCCGTTAAACATCACTACTTACGGCATCGATGTAATTAAAGGTGTATTCCCTGATCCTGTGGGTACAGTGATTTTATATTTGTTGGGCGCTTATTTACTCTTCTGCGTTCTCAAAATTAATCCCTGGCTTGCTGCCGCAGGAGCGATTGCATTCGCATTTACTTCCTATAACTTTATCATAATTGCAGCCGGGCACAGTAATAAAGCTTTGGCCATCGGTTTCTTTGCGCCAATCTTAGCCTCAATCATCCTGGTTTTAAGGGGAAGATATTTAGTTGGGGCGAGTTTATTGGCGCTATTCATGGCATTGGAAATCCGTTCCAACCATATCCAAATGACGTATTATCTTTTTATAGCCTTGTTTATTCTGGCTTGCATTGAATTATATCACGCCTATAAAGCCAAACAATTGCCCACTTTTGGTAAATCAATTGGTTGGGCAGCTGCGGGAATTATCTTAGCAGTTATGGTTAACGCAGGTACGCTTTGGACGACTTATGAATATGGTAAAGAAACCATTCGTGGAAAATCAAATTTAACGACCGATAAATCGGAGCCAGCAAACGGTTTAGACAAAGAATATGCTTACCAATGGAGCCAGGGTGTGGGCGAGAGTTTCACCTTTTTAATCCCTAATCTATATGGCGGCGCCAGCGGAGGACAATTAAATCCTGAGGGTAAATTTATAAAGATCTTGCAAGATGGAACGGTATCAAATGTTTTAGGTCCAATATATGGTCAGGATACCGAGAAAGCATTAAATGCAATAGCTCAAAATGCAGGTTCAAATTATTGGGGTGATAAACCGGGTACTTCTGGTCCCTATTATTTTGGAGCGATTATTTGCTTCCTTTTTGTATTTGGCTTGTTTATTGTAAAACACCGTTGGAAATGGTGGATATTGGGAACCAGTATTTTGTTGTTATTCCTTTCGTTTGGGCAAAATCTTCCATTAATTTCTGATCTTTTCTTTGATTACCTGCCTGGCTATAACAAATTCAGAGCAGTAGAGTCTATCTTGGCTGTTGTAGGATTATTGGTTCCGCTGTTGGCCATACTGGCAATTAAAGAAGCACAAGATGGAAAGTATGACCAAAAATATCTGGTTCAGCGCCTTACCTGGTCTGCAGGCATTACCGGTGGTTTTGCACTTTTGGTTGCAATAGCCCCGACTGTATTTTTCAGCTTCACCAGCTCAACCCAAGCACAATTAACAACCTGGTTAAATCAGATCACACAAAATAATAGTTCACTTACTGCTCAAATATTGGCAGCGGTAAAAGAAGACCGCGTGAGCCTGGCCCGCGCTGATGCTTTACGTACTTTGCTTTTCATCGCTATTGGCTTTGGCTTAACCTGGGCATTTATCACTAAAAAGATGAACATGCAACTGGCGTTTGGCTTGTTGGCAGTAGTTATCCTGGTTGATTTATGGCAGGTTGATCGCCGCTATTTAAACAATCAAAACTTTGTGGCTAAATCAGATCTCGAGAATCATTATCAACCACGTGATGTAGACAACTTTATTTCTGCTGATAAGGACCCAAATTTCAGGGTTTTTGATTTATCGCTGGGCGATCCATTTAAAAGTGCTGAAACCTCGTTTTTCCATAAAACTGTTGGAGGTTTCCACTCCGCTAGGTTAAAACGTTTTCAGGAACTGGTTGATCATCAGTTAACAAAAAGTATCAATCAAGATGTTTTGGATATGTTGAATACTAAATACATCATCACCCAGGATCCGCAAAACGGATCGTATAAGATGCAGCGTAATGCTACGGCTGCGGGTAATGCATGGTTTGTACAGAGTGTTCAATATGCTAAAAATGCCGATGAAGAGATGAAAGCCATCAGCAGCTTCGATGCAAAAAAAGAGGCGATTGTTGATGAACAGTATAAATCGTTAATCGATACCAAACGTTTGGGTACAGGTGTAGAAGGTTTTATTAAATTGACCAATTATACACCTGATCACTTAACTTATGAATACTCTTCAGCGAAAGATGTGATTGCCGTTTTCTCTGAGATTTACTACAACAAAGGCTGGAAAATGTATATCGATGGGGTTGAAAAGCCTTATTTTAGGGCCGATTATATTCTCCGGGCTGCTCAACTTGAAGGTGGAAATCATAAACTGGAATTTATCTTTCACCCAACTTCTTACTATCTAGGAGAAAATATTTCATTGGCAGGATCAATTTTATTGCTTGCTGGTTTGGGCTTCGGGTTTTACTCAGAAAATAAGAATAAAAAGAAGGCAGTTAAAGGCTAACGGATTATTTATAATTCGATTAACTGAATTAAAAGCCTGTTTAAAGCAGGCGCTCAAAAGACAGAAAGTCATCTGATGAATATAAGCGCAAGGCTTTGTTCATTAGGTGACTTTTATGTTTTTTGAAGACTTATCCCCCCAAGGTATCGCCTCTTTTATCTTTTAGCAATACTATTTATGCAATCTTGACTGCACTTTTTGCATCCTTTATCATTTCGAAGAAAAATTTAACAGTCTGGTAACATTTGCTTGATAAACAGTATCTTACATTTGTAATGTAAAATCAGATGATATGCTAGAGTCATTCTTCGCCGTTTGCTTGTTAATTATTGTACTTTATTTCTTTAGTCCTTTTGAGGTTAAACTTGATGAGGAAGAAGAGTGGTAAAATAGTCTTCAATATTTTTAAACTGCTTAATTCAGGCGGTAATAAATTCTTCTCCCCTAAATTTTCCCGTTATGGATAAAAGAACCATTGATGTAGTCGTCATTTCCGATGTACATTTGGGCACCTACGGCTGTCATGCTAAAGAGCTTCTCAAATATTTGAAGAGCATTAAACCTAAAACCCTCATCCTAAACGGCGACATCATCGATATCTGGCAGTTTAGTAAAAGCTATTGGCCCGAATCGCATATGAAGGTGATCCGAAAACTGATGAAATTTGTATCTGAAGGTGTTCAGGTGTATTATTTAACCGGAAATCACGATGAAATGCTAAGGAAGTTTGATGGGATGGATATGGGAAGCTTTCACCTTCAGAATAAATTAATTTTAGAGATTGATGGTAAGAAAGCCTGGTTTTTCCATGGAGATGTTTTCGATGTAACGATGCAACATTCCAAATGGTTGGCGAAGATGGGGGCTGTTGGATATGATACACTGATTTTGATCAACAGCTTCGTAAATTGGATCCTCACCGCTTTTGGCCGTGAGAAAATGAGTTTCTCTAAGAAGATTAAAGCCAAGTTTAAAGATGCTGTGAAGTTCATTAATAGCTTTGAACAAACTGCTGCCGAATTAGCCATCGAGAAAGGATACAATTATGTGGTATGTGGACATATCCATCAGGCAGAAAAAAGAAATATCACAACTGAAGATGGCGGGGTAACGTATCTGAACAGTGGCGACTGGGTAGAAAGTTTAACTGCGTTGGAGTATCAAGATCAAAACTGGAGCATTTTTAAATACAATCATCTAGATTTTATCAAAGAAGAATTGGATGAGGGGATCTTATCAGATGCAGAAGATTTAAAAAGTAAACTTGATGTAAACATACTTTTACAACATATTAAATATGAAATTGCTCAATAATTTTAGATATTCGGGCATAAATGAAAATACTTTACGCAATTCAGGGAACAGGAAACGGTCACATTAGCAGGGCGAGGGAAATTATTCCATTGCTTCAAAAATATGGCGAACTCGATATTTTAGTGAGCGGTACACAGGCAGATGTTAAGCTCAGTCAGCCGGTGAAATATCAATTACATGGCTTCAGTTTCATTTTTGGAAAAAAAGGTGGTGTAGATCATTTTGCTACCTGGTTAAGCATGAATCTTTTTCGTTTTAGGAAAGACATGAAACAATTGCCGTTGAAAGAGTATGATCTGATTGTGAACGACTTCGAGCCGGTAAGTGCCTGGGCTTGTAAGCTGCAAGGAATTGACTGTGTTTCGCTTAGTCACCAGGCGGCCTTTAAATCGAAGAAAGTACCGCGGCCGAGAACACTGGATTGGGGAAAGTTAATCTTGAGTCGTTATGCACCAACTAAGTATCACATTGGATTTCACTTCGATCGATACGATACCTTTATTCACACCCCGGTAATCAGGGCTGAAATTAGGGCAATGAGAAGCGAGAACCTTGGCCATTATACCGTCTACTTGCCAGCGGTTGATGATAAAAGGTTGGTTAAGTTATTTTCACAAATTCCCCAGGTGAAATGGGAAGTTTTCTCTAAACATAGCAAGGAAGCTTACACTCATGAAAACGTTTCTGTACAGCCCGTAAACAATGAAAAGTTTAATAAGAGTCTGGCTACTTGCGAAGGTTTATTTACCGGTGGAGGTTTCGAGGGACCAGCGGAGGCGCTTTATTTAAAGAAAAAATTACTCGTAGCCCCCATGCGTTTTCAGTTTGAGCAACAATGTAATGCCTATGCGCTCAAACAATTTGGATTGCCTGTAATCTGGGGAAGTACAAGAAATTGGTTGCCCATTGTTAAAGATTGGGTCAATAATCCACAGAAGCATGAATTCAATTTCCCTGATGAAACGGAAAAAATTATTGATGATATGGTGAAAAAATATGCAAGGGTGTAGTTTTTTATGTGGGGTTGGTAGTGTTTAAGTCCCAGTCGGACTAAACTTTGCTTCTTGTTCCTTATTCATTGTTCCCTGCTCTTTCACGCTTGCTCTTTGTCCTTTCAGCTTTTTATCTTTACTTTGCCTACTCTTTAAAAAGGCATGATTAATCAGTTTCGACAGTTAAGTCCTATTAACCTCTTGTTTCTATTGGCTTACACATTTTTTATGCGTATTGCCATTTTTTATGAGACGCCAAGTCAGCTGAATTTCGATTTTTTGGAGCCTTTTGCCAGATTGTTGATCAACATTGATGTAGATAATGCATTTTCCGCTTCTGCTAACATTTTTTTTGCTGCAGCAATCGTTTTCTCGCAGGCCTTGATCTTCAACAGTGTTATCAATAACCACAATTTGTTGGCCAAACCAAGTTTCCTGCCGGCATTAATGTATATCACCGGCATGAGCTTATTCATGCCCTTTATGATTTTAAGTCCTGCGTTGATCAGTAATTTTTTATTGATCTGGGTAATTGATAAGTTTTTAAAATTGGGCAAGAGCGCAAACTCTATCACCACCGTTTTCGATATCGGAATGATTATTGGCGTTGGAACATTGATCTATTTTCCCTTCATGGCCATGTTACTGATGATTTTTTTAGCGCTTTTGCTTTTTAGATCTTTTGATTGGCGCGAGTGGATTGCCGGCCTTGTTGGATTTATCACCGTGTTTTTCTTCCTTGCTGTATTTTATTACTGGCGGGATAACCTATCCTCTTTTTACCAGATTTGGAAACCTTTGGGCAATAAGTTTCCTTCTGTTTTTCAGGTGAACTATAACGATTATCTGGTGCTTATTCCGGTCGCTATCATTATCGTTCTGGCATCTCTGCAACTGCGTGAAAACTTTTTCAGAAGTTTTATCAGTACACGTAAAGGATTTCAATTGCTCTTTTTTATGTTCATTGTGGCAGGTGCCAGTTTCTATTTAAAACCAAACTTCCGGATCTGGCATTTTCTGCTCTGCGTACCTCCTGGATCAGTATTGCTGGCTTACTATTTTAGCAATGCGAAAAAGCGTTGGTTTTACGAAACGCTCTTTGTTTTATTTGTCCTATCCATACAATACTTTCTTTTTGTTTAACCTTTTTTAACAAAATACTAGATCAAAACTTAACAAAGATTGATAGCTTTGTGGCAGGATTTTGCGATTAATGCTTTTTGGATTGTATTCCCTTGATTAAGATAAGTATTGTATCAAACAAAATTTTCGTGTTAAAATACATACATGCATAGTTTAAGCATTGATATAGGTAATTCATCGGCGAAGGTGGCTGTTTTTGCAGGAAAAGAAATCGTTCATCATCAACGGTTAGCGAAGCTGGGTATTTTAGATCTTGGTCAGCTAATCGACAAGTTTTCGCCTAAGAAGTCAATCATCAGCAGTGTAAATCAGGAGATTGGAGCGCTGGAGGAATATCTAAAAAAGCACACTCTTTACGTTCGGTTTTCTGCATCATTAACTAAGGGCGTTACTAATAAATATGAAACGCCGATAACCCTTGGCTTAGATAGATGGGCAGGAATTTTAGGCGCAAATAGTTTATTTGCCAAAAATGCTTGCCTGGTGGTTGATGCCGGAACCTGTATCACTTATGATCTGCTCACCAGCAAAAAAGAATATTTTGGCGGAAGTATAAGCCCCGGGATAACCATGCGTTTTAAAGCTGTACATGAGTATACGGGCAGGTTACCTCTGATTGAATGGAGTGCAGCCGAATCTATACCGGCAGGTAAGGATACGCAATCGGCCATAAAAAATGGTGTTTTGCAAGGAATTATAAATGAAATTGAAGGCTTTATTGCCTTAAACAACATAAAAGAAAGTGCTTTAAAGGTGATTATAACAGGTGGTGATGCTAATTTTTTGTATAAGCAATTACAAAACAGCATCTTTGCGCCTCAAATTATACAAGATCCCTATATCGTATTAAAAGGATTAAATGAAGCTATTGCAGATTAAAATGTACAAAAGAATCAATTATATTGCAGCCATACTCGTTCTAGTTTGTGGTTTAAGTGCTCAAGCGCAGGTTACCACTTCATCTCCGTATTCAAGATATGGACTTGGAAATATCAAGGGTTCATTGTTGCCACAGTTAAGGGCAATGGGTGGTATTTCTACTGCAGTAAATTCCATTACAGGATTTAATAACATTAACATGCAAAATCCTGCATCGTATTCGGCCATTACTTTAACTACTATCGATGTAGGAATGAGTGCCGGCTTAACCAGCTTAACCCGTAACAACCTAAGTGAAACCAGTTTCAATGCTACTTTCAGCCACCTGGCATTCGCCATTCCGGTAAGTAGAAGATCAGCATTGAGTTTTGGAATTCTTCCTTATTCTGATTTAGGTTATTCATACAGAAATACCGTGAAAATTGATACCACAAGCGTAGATCAACTTTATGAGGGTGAGGGTGGTTTGTCAAAAGCCTATATCGGTTATGGGTATCGTATTGGAGATCACTTAAGAATTGGAGCCAATGCGGAGTACATTTTTGGTAATCTTCAAACAACCAGAGCAACTGAATATGCGCTTGCAGGAGCAATTAATGCAAAACTCCAAAATAAAAATAGCGTAGGAGGCTTAAATGTTTCATATGGTATTCAATATGATTTTAATGTTGGCAAAAGAACATCAGTAACCTTGGGCTACTCAGGAAGTAACTCGGGTAAATTAAATTCTAACCAAACATTTTTTGCTACCCAATACACCAGAGACGCTGCTGGTAATGAAAGTACTGCACTTGATACTTTAAATTCGGTAGATAACGGGAAATCAAACTTGACTTTACCATTAACGCACAATTTCGGTATCTCCATTAAACAAAGTGATAAATGGTTAATTGGTGCCGACTTTAGAATGAGCAAATGGGCTGCAACCAGTATCAACAATGTAAATTCTGGCTTACAGGATAGCTGGGGTGCATCACTGGGTGGCCAGTGGACGCCAGATGCAACCTCATATAATAGTTATATGAAACGTATTGATTATCGTTTAGGCGTGAATTACGATAAAACCTACATTCAAATTAACAATCAGGATATTAAACAAATGGGCGCTTCGTTGGGATTTGGATTTCCATTGCCGAGTGCAAACGCAGGTTCGGCGTTCTACAAAATTAACTTCACAACAGAAGTTGGTCAGCGGGGAACGGTAAGCAATAACCTTGTAAAAGAAAAATTCATTAACTTTCATTTAGGATTTACACTTAACGATACCTGGTTCCGTAGATACAGAGTTGATTAATGAAACCGCAAACTTTTTTCTTTGGTTTTATGCTGGGGTTGCCATTTTTTTTGGCTTCCTGTGGAGATGACGACCTGAAAAAAGCAAATCCCGTTGCCATCAATAAAATTACGTTTTCCAGAGATAGAACTCTTGGCGTAGAAGTGGTGTACAGCGACTCAGCCCGGGTAAAAGCCAAAGGAAATGCGCCAATCATGGACAAGGTTACCCCATCTGAAGGTGCAATTTATCAGGAAATGCCCAAAGGGGTAAATATCGACTTTTTCAATCCAAACGGAACCATTGATGGAAACCTGATTTGTGATTACGCCATTCGCAAGGATCAGGATAAAAAGACGGAGTTCAGAAAAAACGTAGTCGTTAAAAATAGCAAGGGCGATACCTTTTCTTCCCAAGAGTTGATTTGGGACGAAATCAAGAAAATTTTCTATTCTACACAACGCGTTTATGTGAAGGGCGCCGACGGTAGCGAAGGCAACGGTATCAACTTTGAAGCTCCTCAAGATTTCAGTACCTATTCAATGGAAACTGGAAGTGGCGATTTAAATATGAAAGAAGGCATAGCGCCCTAAATCATGATTGAATTTTCAATGAGAGAATGATCGTTTGTCAATCGATTAATCTGCGTTGCCGTATCCTGACTTTCGTTAGTTCTCTCGTTAAATCCCTCACTTATTATACAATTTTAACGGTTCTATTTGCTTAAAAATTAAACACTTGATAAATAAAATTTTGTGTTTCCTTTTTTAAGGCAAATTTGTATCTTGCGCCCTCTTAAAAAAAACTAAATAAATTTATAAAGTACAATATGGGATTAATGACATTTTTGCGTAACCGTGCTGGCTATATCTTAGTCTTCGCTATCGGTTTTGCAATTGTTGCATTTTTAGTAGGCGATGCAATTAACGTGGGTAAGCCTTTTTGGTCGGCAAATCAAAAAGTAGTGGGTACGGTTGATGGGAATGATATCAGTATTGATGATTTTCAACCAAAGGTAGATCAGAGTTTAAATCAATACAAACAACAATTCGGTGGAAGTTTAAATCCTCAAATGACGGCTATGGCTGTTGATCAGGCCTGGAATGCTGAACTGGCGGGCGTATTATTGAACAAAGAATATGAGCGTTTGGGTTTAACGGTTTCTGAAGATGAGTTGTTTGACTTATTGCAAGGCCAAAATCCTAGCCCAATCATAAAACAATACTTTTCAAATCCTCAAACAGGTCAAATCGATCGTGCTACTTTGATGAATTTCTTAAAATCAAAAGATGCACAGGCTTTGCAGCAATCAAACATGTTGCAGCAGCAAATTAAAGAACAGTCTTTACAGGCTAAATATTCTAACTTAATCCGTAATTCTGTTTATGTAACTTCATTGGAAGCTACAGACGAATATACCAACCGCAACAAACTGGCTAACTTTAAATATGTGGGTTTGGATTACAGCACCATTGCTGATGCTTCGGTGAAATTGACTGACGCGGATTACTCTGCTTATTACGATGAGAACAAAGCTCGTTTTAATAATCCACAGGAATCTCGTTCATTTGATTATGTGTCTTTCAGCATCCGCCCAACTGCAGCAGATTCTGCAGCAGTAAAGGCACAGGTTGAAAAAATTGCAGCTGATTTCAGGACATCGAAAAATGATTCACTTTTCGCCGCAATCAACTCTGATGTTAAGGTTCCTTACACTTATCTATCGAAAGGTAAACTCGGTGATGCAGCTTTAGATTCAGTGGTATTTGCTTTGCCAGCAGGAAGTTATTACGGCCCGGCATTAACTGGAAATTCTTATAAATTAGTAAAAGTGATTGATACGCGTTTCTCTCCAGATTCGGTTAAAGTAAAACACATTTTAATTGATCCGGCAAAAGTTGGTGGTGAAGACAAAGCGATCAAATTAGCTGATTCCTTAAAAGGCTTAATTGCCAAAGGCGGCAACTTCGCGGAGTTAGCCAAGACCTATAGTGTTGATGGTTCGAAAGATCAAGGGGGTTCTTTACCTGCTTTTACCCGTGGACAAATGGTTGCGGAGTTTGAGAATGCTGCATTCGATGGTAAGGCTGGCGATCTGAAAGTGGTTAAATCACAGTTCGGTTACCATATCATGAGCATCGAAAGACAGATGGGTAATTCGAAAGTGGCCAAGTTGGCTTATATTGAGAAAACTTTAGGCGCAAGTAGCAAAACCCAGCAAGCGGCTTACAAAGCAGCAAGCAATTTTTTAAACGATGTCAAAGGCAAAGATTTTGCTAAATATGCACAAGAGAAAGGTCTGAAAGTAGCAGTTGCCGATAAAATCAGTGCAACTCAGGGTTTCGCCGCTGGTTTAGATAATCCACGTAAATTAATTCAAGATGCTTATGCTGCAGATAAAGGTGATGTTTTGCCTGAAATTTACACCATGACCAATGAATATGTGGTGGCTCGTTTAACCGCTGTTAACCCTAAAGGTATTCTTCCATTAGAGGCAGTTAAAAAAGAAATCCAGCCTCTAGTTTTAAATGAAGTTAAAGCTAAAATGCTTAAAGATAAATTGAATGCTGCTGGTAAAGCAAGTTTAGATCAAATTGCATCTAAAGTTGGTGCCCCGGTTAATCCAGTTCAAAATATTGTTTTCGCAAATCCTGTTATTCCAGGTGTTGCTCAAGAAAATAAATTGGTGGGTAGTGTATTTGGTGCTCAGCCAGGTAAAGTTTCTACTCCAGTAGCTGGCGAGCGTGGTGTTTATGTTTTCGTTGTGGATGGATTTACTAATCCAGCGCCGATTGCAAACATGTTTAAACAAAAAGAAAGTATGCTTTTAAGCTTAGGACAACGTTCTGGACAGGCTGCTTTCCAGGCTTTAATTGATCAAGCTACTATAAAAGACAATCGTGTGAAATTCTATTAATTAGAAATTCCGTAAATTTGAAACCGTCCCCGCTATGAGTGGGGATGGTTTTTTTATTTAAAAGCTATGGAAATTCAAGAAAATATCGTCAACAAAGTAGCTGGTAGCGGTTTAATTACTTTAAATCTGGAAGATTTTTATCATAAAGGAGAAAGAGTGATTTATGATATCAAGGATAATCTTTTTCATGGATTGATGCTAAGGGAGAAGGATTTCAGGGCATTTATTAAGGAACATGATTGGTCCCAATATCAAGATAAGAATGTAGGGATCATCTGTTCGGCAGATGCCATAGTACCTACCTGGGCGTATATGCTTTTAGCCAACAAGCTTCAGCCTTATGCCAATGAGGTAGTTTTTGGTGGTTTGGAAACGCTGGATGCGGTATTGTTTACTAAAGCACTGGCCAAAATTAACCCACAAGAATATGCGAATGAACGTGTAGTGGTTAAAGGTTGCGGAGATATTGATGTTCCGGTTTCTGCCTATGTAGAAATAACGAATTTGCTTACCCCTGTGGTGAAGAGTATCATGTTCGGAGAGCCATGTTCAACAGTTCCTGTATACAAAAGGAAAGATTAAAGTTTGGTTTGCTTTTTGCATATATTTCGTATAGTTTACAAACGTTTTAATGGCTGCAGACTACACACATATGAAACACACAAGCAAATGAAAAAGATAATGCTAATGCTGACGATGGTACTTGGTAGCTTAATGCTCCAGGGACAGGAGCTGCCGTTGAAAAAGGACCCTGTTTTTCAAAACGGCGAAATCTTGCAGTATAGATTGCGCTACGGTTTTATAACCGCCGCCGAGGCGACCATAAAGGTAACCAATTCAGATTTAGTATTTGACAATAAGCCTACTTATAAGCTTACGGTTGATGCGCAGACTTCAGGTACTTTTGATGTCTTTTATAAGATAAGGGATCACTATGATTCCTACATAGATAAAAAGGATTTGCTACCGTATTTTTATCAAGAAAACATTAGGGAAGCGAGTTACAAAAGGCAGGACAAAGCCCGGTTTAATCAGGAGGCCAGAAAGGTTGTTTCCAATAGGGGGACGTTTACTACCCCAACCACTCAGACATTTGATCTGGTATCTGCCTATTATTTTGCAAGAAGCCTTGACATCACAAAGCTTAAAGCGGGTGATAGCTTCAAACTCAATTATTTTCTCCAGGACGAAGTATCCGCATTGGAGATTGAGTATGTGGGAAAAGAGACCATAAAAACCAAGTTAGGGAATATTCGGTGTTTAAAATTCAGCCCTTCGATCAAACCCGGTCGCATCTTTAAAAAGGACAGCCGTTTGTATCTGTGGGTGACTGATGATGGAAACCGGGTGCCAGTGAAAGCGCAGGTGGAGATATTGGTTGGAGCTGTCACGATGGAATTGAAATCAGCCGCAGGGCTAAAATATGCGTTAGCAAAAGAATAATGATGATAGAAGTGGAACAAGTGCTGGTGCACGAAGATATTTTAAAGGAAAACTTTGTGTGTAACCTAAGCAAATGTAAAGGGATTTGTTGTGTGGAGGGAGATTCGGGTGCTCCCTTAGATCACGAGGAGACAGCTGTTCTTTCGGAGATTTATCCCAAAATCAAGCATTTGTTAAATGAAAAAGGGATAAAAGCAATTGAAGAACAAGGCGTCTATGTGGTGGATGAGGACGGAGATCTTACTACACCATGCGTGGATAAAAATAAAGAATGTGCTTATGTTTTATTTGAAGGCGGCATCACAAAATGTGCAATTGAAAAAGCCTATGAACAGGGACTAGTGGAATGGCAAAAGCCTATATCCTGTCACCTGTATCCGATCCGGATTACAAAATATCCTGAATTTGAAGTATTGAATTATGATCGTTGGCATATTTGTCACGATGCTTGTACCTTTGGAAGGGAGCTGAAAGTTCCTGTATATAGTTTTCTCAAAGGCCCACTTATCCGTAAATATGGTGCAGAGTGGTATCAGGAACTTGAAAACGCCGTAACCTCCCTTTAATTTATCAAGCATTATCATTATTGTCTTGATTAAAGCCGTAACAGCTTACCGAAATTCGAGGACAAAAAATCGGCTGCTTCTATGGTTCTGCTGTTTGTGTCTTTTATGGTTAAGCTTGGTTATTTACAATAACAATCCTATTTTAGCAAAGGAAATCCAATTACATTGTGAAAAAAATATTAATTACCGGTGGGGCAGGCTTTATTGGCTCTCACGTAGTTCGCCGATTCGTTAACACTTATCCAGACTATGAAATTGTAAACTTAGACGCATTGACCTACGCTGGCAATTTAGCGAATCTCGGTGATATTGAAGACAAGGACAATTACCGTTTTGTTAAAATGGACATTACGGATGCCCCAGCGATGAGTGAATTGTTTAAGCAGGAGGATTTTGATGCAGTTATACACCTTGCGGCTGAGAGTCATGTGGATCGTTCGATTGCGGACCCTACTGCATTTGTGATGACCAATGTAATCGGGACAGTTAATCTTTTGAACGCTGCCCGCGAGAACTGGAAAGGGAGTTATGATAAAAAGCGGTTTTATCATGTGAGTACAGATGAGGTTTACGGGGCACTGGGTGAGGAAGGTATGTTTACCGAAACCACTTCATATGACCCACATAGCCCTTACTCGGCATCTAAAGCAAGCTCTGATCATTTCGTGAGGGCTTACCATGACACCTATGGAATGGATTGCGTGATCTCTAACTGTTCTAACAATTATGGATCGCATCATTTTCCTGAAAAATTGATTCCTCTAGCCATTAACAATATCAAGAATAATAAACCTGTTCCGGTTTATGGGAAAGGTGAAAACGTTAGGGACTGGTTATGGGTTGAGGATCATGCACGTGCGATTGATGTAATTTTCCACCAGTCGAAAACGGGTGATACTTACAATATTGGTGGACATAATGAATGGAAAAATATTGATCTGATTCATCTTTTATGTGAAATTATGGACCAAAAACTTGGCAGAGCAGCAGGTGAGTCTGCTAAGCTCATTACTTATGTTACCGATCGGGCCGGTCATGATTTGCGCTACGCAATTGATTCAAGTAAATTGCAAAAACAGTTGGACTGGGTACCGAGTTTGAAATTCGAGGAAGGCCTGGCCAAAACAGTAGACTGGTATCTCCAGAATGAAGAGTGGTTAAATAATGTGACCTCTGGAAATTATCAGTCTTATTACCAGAAGCAGTACGAAAATAAATAATGGAAATTCAACAGACAGGAATAAAAGACTGCTTAATTATAAAGCCTAGAGTTTTTGAGGACGCCAGAGGTTATTTTTTTGAAAGTTTCAATAAGGAAATATTTGAAGAAAAGACCGGGCTATCTGGCGCATTCGTTCAGGATAATCAATCTTACTCGTCTTATGGAGTCATCCGGGGACTACATGCTCAGACAGGTGCCTTTGCGCAGGCGAAGCTTGTTAGAGTGACAAAAGGAGAGGTTTTGGATGTTGCCGTTGATGCGCGCCCCGGCTCACCAACCTATGGACAACATGTGGCGGTAAGATTAAGTGCAGAAAATAAATTACAGCTTTATATTCCAAGAGGCTTTGTGCATGGGTTTTCCGTATTGAGTGAAACAGCTGAGTTTTTGTATAAATGCGATAACTATTTTAACAAGTCTTCCGAAACCGGTGTGATTTACAATGATACTGATTTGAGTATTGATTGGCAAATTCCAACTGATCGGGTATCAGTATCAGATAAAGACCTATTATTGAGACCTTTCGTTGAATTAATCCATGGGTAAAATATTAATCATTGGCGCTGGTGGCCAACTCGGCCAATGTCTGAATGCAGTCGCCATTTCTAGAGGCATCATAGATATTGTTCTCCCACCAGAAACAGAAGCTAATATTTTAGATTCCGTTGGACTTGGCGCATTATTGCAGAAAGAAAAACCAGCCTTCGTCATCAATTGTGCTGCTTATACCGCAGTAGATAAAGCCGAAGAAGAAGTGGAGCTGGCAAAAGCTGTCAATGAAACAGGTGCCGCTAATTTAGCGCGCGCGTGTGCCTTGAATAGCGCAATATTAATACATGTTTCTACTGATTTTGTATTTGAAGGTAATGTTGTTAAATTATTAAATGAAACGGACGAGGCTTTGCCGATCAACGTTTATGGGAAAACCAAATTAGATGGCGAAAAAGCGGTGGTTGCTTTATTAAATGAGCATTTCATCATTCGTACAAGTTGGTTATATTCAGAGTATGCCAACAACTTCGTCAAGACGATGCTAAAATTGGGCTCGGAAAGAGAGGAATTGGGCGTTATTGCCGATCAGGTCGGTACGCCAACTTATGCTATAGACCTGGCCAATGCAATTTTTGATATTATAGATTCAAGATCTGCTGCTTATGGAGTCTATCACTTTAGCAATGAGGGAGTGACCTCGTGGTATGATTTCGCAAAGGCAATTTTCGAAATCAGCGAAACAAGGGTTAAAGTCAATCCCATTCCAGGATCCGCATATCCAACTAAGGCAATTAGGCCAGCTTTCTCGGTCATGGATAAATCCAAAATTAAAAATACTTTTAATATTCGGCCTCCTTATTGGAGAGATAGCTTAATCGCTTGCATCAATAAATTAAAGGAAGAAAAAATTTCAAATTAAGGAAAATATAACGGGTTAGTGGAATTCCACGCGGTTAAAATATCTAATACAATTAATTTCAAAACCTATGAAAGGTATAATCTTGGCAGGAGGAAGCGGAACTCGCTTGCACCCTTTGACACTGGCTTGTAGTAAGCAAATGATGCCCGTATATGATAAACCAATGATCTATTACCCCCTATCCACGCTGATGCTTGCGGGTATTAAGGAAATTTTGATTATTTCTACGCCACATGATCTTCCACAATTCGAAAAACTTTTGGGTGATGGAAGTAGATTAGGATGTAAATTTAGTTATGCCGTTCAGGCAGAACCTAACGGGTTGGCCCAGGCATTTGTGATAGGAAAAGAGTTTATTGGAGCTGATAAAGTAGCTTTGGTATTAGGAGATAACATATTCTATGGAGATGGCATGGCCAAACTACTACAATCTAGCGCTAATCCCGATGGAGGTGTTGTTTTCGCCTACCAAGTTTCTGATCCGGAGCGCTATGGTGTAGTTGAATTTGATGGGGCTAAAAATGCCATTTCAATTGAAGAGAAACCCGAGTTCCCAAAATCAGACTATGCAGTGCCAGGCTTGTATTTCTACGATAACGAGGTTGTTGAAATTGCGGAGAATATCAAACCGTCGCCGCGTGGAGAATATGAGATAACCGATATCAATAAAATATACCTGGAAAGAGGGAAGCTTAAAGTAGGCGTGTTGAGTCGCGGGACGGCATGGTTAGATACAGGAACCTTTACCTCTTTGATGCAGGCTGGACAATTTGTTCAGATCATTGAGGAGCGCCAGGGACTTAAAATTGGATGTATTGAAGAGATCGCGTACCGAATGGGTTTTATTAACTCAGATCAGCTTCGGGAAATTGCAACACCTCTTGTCAAGAGTGGTTATGGAGCTTATTTATTGAAACAAATAACAGCTAAATAGTTATTATGCTGAACACTGCGTGCCAATCGACGTGTCTTGAAAATTTAAAAAAATGAATACAAATATGCAGATAGCGGTACTTGGTCTTGGTTATGTGGGCCTTCCCTTAGCTGTAGAATTTGCAAAAAAATACAAGGTAATAGGCTTCGATCCTGATGTTAATCGCATTAATGAGTTAAAAGACCTCATCGATCGAACCAATGAGACTAATCTCCCAGATCTTCAAACGGTATTAAGAAGTGTCGGCGATTTGGGTCTGGAAATCACATCAGACCTTTCGCAGATTAGTGCATGTACGGTATTTATAGTGACAGTGCCAACACCAATTGATAAGTTAAAGCGTCCGGATTTATCTCAACTCATCGCAGCTACCAAGATGGTGGGATCCATCCTAAAAAAGGATGATTTGGTCATTTACGAATCAACCGTTTATCCCGGATGTACCGAGGAGGATTGTGTTCCGGTGCTGGAAAGCGTTTCGGGACTTGGCTATAATAAGGAGTTTTATTGCGGCTATAGTCCCGAGAGGATTAATCCTGGTGATAAAGTCAATACCATTACTAAAATAAAAAAGATCACTTCCGGCTCCAATCCAGAAATTGCTTTAGTTGTAGATCAATTGTATAGGTCTATAATTACTGCAGGGACACATTTGGCACCTAATATAAAAGTTGCTGAAGCAGCCAAAGCAATAGAGAATGCCCAGCGTGATGTGAATATTTCTTTCGTAAATGAAATGGCACTTATTTTTGATCGAATGGGCATCGACACCTCCGATGTACTTGAAGCAGCTTCGACGAAGTGGAATTTTTTAAATTTTAGACCCGGGCTGGTTGGTGGTCATTGTATTGGTGTGGATCCATATTATTTGGCTCATAAGTCTGAATCTTTAGGTTATATACCGGAAGTCATTTTATCAGGAAGAAGGGTAAATGATAATATGGGCATTTTTGTAGCAAATAAGGTTGTGAAGTTGATGATTGCAGAGAAAAAAAGCATTGAAAATGCTCGTGTGTTAATACTCGGATTTGCATTCAAAGAAAACTGCCCGGATACGCGGAACACGCGCGCGATTGATATCTATAGAGAACTCATCTCATTTGGAATGCAAGTTGAGGTTTTTGATCCCTGGGCAAATACCGATGCTGTCTTATCAGAGTATGGTTTTAAGCTCGTTCCTGTTATAGATTATAATTATGATGCTGTAATCATCGCTGTTTCTCATCAACAATTTCTGGATTTAGATTACTATAAATTTAAGAATAACGGTGCGGTCGTTTTTGATACCAAATCGTTTATTGATCGAAACTACGTTAGCGGACGACTCTAGTAATTACCCTTATTGTTTTCTTTTACTTCGAAATTCAGTTTTCCTCCAGGAGGCGATGTTCTCTCAATAATAAAAGAAGACGAAACTTGCGACTATACACCATATCCGTAATAGGGAGGCAAATACAGTTGCAGTTAATCTACTTAGCTTCAGAATGCCGTATTTAGGACGCTATCAATTTAATATTGACTTTTATCTCAACTCTCACAGCGTTTTTTTTTTCAAAACTGTCGTTTTTGCCTAACACTTTTTTTGGGTGAAGATATTCAATGGAAATTTTAGTTAGTGAACATTGCCCCCAAACTTAAATAAACGTGTTGATATAAGTCAAAATATTGCATTATAAAAACTATTTGTATTTTTTATTATACAAGATTATGGTATTTTTGCTAATAATGTTATTTTATGAACAGCAAGCAAATACTCATTGTCGATAGGGAAATTCATATGCTCAACCTATTACAAGCTTTATTAAAAGATAAATATCAACTGCGATTAGAAAGTGGTTCCCTGGAAGCATTGCAATGGATACAGCATGGTAATCTTCCAGATCTAATTATTGCTGAATATGATATGCCTTATATGAACGGTCTGGAATTAGTAAACAATCTCAAAATTAGTGGCCTATATAATAAAGTTCCGGTAATTATTCTTTCTGGAACGCAGGGTTTAGAATCTAATATGAGTGCATCAAATCAGTCTATTGTTGCTTATGTAGCTAAACCATTTAATCCTGAGGAATTGAATTTGGCTATAAGTGGGGCTTTTAATAAATATGAACTTAACTGATGCAAAATCACAGGTAAATAGCAAAGAATCCATACATGTTGTTTACTCGGGAGATAATCTTTCGGATGAAATCCTTCCTATTTTAAATGATAATTTTGAGATCAAGTTTATAAGCGATTTTGGTGGGTTGGAAGAATACATCTCCAGGCAAACACTGATCACGCTTCCCGATGCTATAGTTATTGAAGTTGATGATGTTGAACTGACTTTAGCTTTCGTTGAAAAACTTAAACGCAACACCTTGCTTAGCCAGATTATTATAATATTCCTATCTCCGTTTCCAAATAATAGATTAACAAGTTTAGCCAGGTCTTATCACATCGGGGATCATTATACAGCGCCCATTCCGGTCGAGAACTTGAGGGACCGAATTTTGTTTCTGATAAAATTTAGATCAATCAAGCCGCGGCTTAGCAGTTCTGTTTTGGAAACGCAGGATTTTGGCAAAAGATTTCCACTAAAGAAGCGATTTTTTGATTTATTAGTATGTCTTTTCATTCTATTGTTAACCGCTCCAGTATTTGTACTTATTGCAATGGCTATATCTATTGAATCGAGGGGACCGATCATTTATAGGAGCAAACGTGTAGGGGCTAGATATAAGATATTTGATTTCTTTAAATTTCGTTCCATGAAGCACCATAGCGGCTTAGATCTTATCAATCTTTCCAACGCTAACCAATACAAAACAAATGACGGGGTGAGTCCAATCTTTAACAAAATTCAGAATGATCCTAGAGTCACCAGAGTAGGTAGCTTTATAAGGAAATATAGTTTAGATGAGCTCCCTCAGTTATTTAATGTTATACGTGGAGATATGTCACTGGTTGGAAACCGTCCACTTCCACTCTATGAGGCTATGCATCTTACTTCGGATGAATGGGCTGTGCGATTCTTAGCGCCTGCAGGACTCACCGGGTTATGGCAAGTGAGCAGACGAGGAAAAAAAGAGATGTCAGAAAGGGAAAGAAAAAAACTCGATAATTTTTATGCGAAAAATTACTCTCTACGTTTAGATCTTAAAATTATTTTATCAACCTTGCCAGCAATGATTCAAAAGGAAAAGGTTTAATTAATTTTAGATGCGAACTTACCTCTTGAAATAGCTTGTACTTATTTTATTCTATATGTTGGAACGATTATGTCCAGATGACTAGGAGCAAAATTCCCGAATACGATGCCGAATAAGCCATTCCAAAAAATTATTTTTCTGTTTTTATCATTCTGAAACTAAAGATAAGGACACAAACAACACAAATAGTTTTGCTCATATTGAGCTAAGGGTGATTATTGCAAGACTCTTCAGATTTAAATCACGATAGATAGGAAAAGCAGCATTTGTGCTTCTGTATAACTCCATTAATCTTTCATCAGTTATGATGATTTTTTTAAAATCATTGCTTTTTAAGTGGTAATATATTCTTTGTATATTCCTGATAGTGGCACTACATAATAAATATTTATGTATGTTTGCAAGCTAAAAATCCGTGGAAAAAATTGATGAAGTCTCGCGTTATAGGGCAGAAAAGCTTACTAAGGGGGTTAGTGTTAAAAAAGATTTTAACATGATGATGTTTAAAGTTGTTTCCTTTTGTTCCGCATGGATCGAGTCGATCACTATATCAGGACCAGAATCAAAAGTTTGAACTTTGAATTAGAGCGTTACAATAACATGATTTCCATTTTATCATAGGATTACAAAGTAAGTAAAGTAGACCTTATCCAAAATAAAAAAAGAAGCTTTTCAGGCTATGAAAAAAAGTATAATACTAATCTCAACGTTCATTTTTTTAACTTTTTCAACTACCCTACTTGCCCAGAATTATTCGAACGTGAAAGTTGATGATTTATCTGATGCACAAATTTTGCAGATGATTAAAAGAGCGGAGTCGATAGGGTATTCTGAAGCACAGATTGAACAGATGGCTACTGCACAGGGTATGAAGGCCGATGAAGTTCAGAAACTGAAATTAAGGGTGGCAAAGGTGAAAAAGCAAGGGGCAAGTTCAGCTAACCAAGCAGATACAACCACGACAAGAACTGGTCCCGAAATGAATAAGGTATCGAATTTAGATGAAATAGATATTGAGAAAAAAGTAATAGATGAACAAATATTCCCCAAAATCTTTGGTGCCGAGTTATTTAAGAACGGAAGTATTACTTTTGAACCGAACTTAAGAATTGCTACACCAAAAAATTATGTTATCGGACCAGATGACCGCCTATTAATAGATCTGAATGGGGACAATGAAGCGAGTTATAACCTAGCTGTTACTGCAGACGGAATAATTAGTTTACAATACGTTGGTAGAATTTCGGTCGGGGGGTTAACTATAGAACAAGCTACGTCTAAAATCAGATCAGCATTATCGTCAACTTATCCATCATTAAGGTCTGGGAGAACTAATGTTGCTGTTAATCTAGGAAATATCAGGAGTATTAACATCACGATGACAGGTGAGTTAACTAAGGCTGGAACATACACACTATCTTCATTATCAACTGTTTATAATGCTCTTTATGCATCTGGAGGCCCATCTGAAAATGGCTCGTTTCGTAATATTCAGTTAATTAGAAATAATAGGGTCATTGCCACAATCGATGTTTACGATTTCCTTTTAAAAGGTATTCAAAAAAGCAATATACGTTTACAAGATCAAGACGTGATCAATGTCCCGGTTTTCGATAAACGCGTAGAAATTTTAGGCGAGGTAAAGCGGAGCGCACTCTTTGAAGTGGTTAAAAATGAAACTTTGCAAGACGTCATTAATTTTGCGGGAGGTTTTAATACACAAGCTTATACTGCTAAAATTAAGGCTTTCCAGAACACAGATCGGGAACGTAAGATCTCAGATATATCATCTTCCGAGTTTTCTACCTACTCACCTAAGAATGGCGACAAGTTTGTGGTAGAGGCCATCTTGGACCGTTTTGCTAATCGTGTCGAAATTATTGGCTCTGTTTTTCGGCCTGGCATTTATGAATTGGATAAAGGCTTGACATTGCGTGGCTTAATTAATAAATCAGATGGCTTAACAGAAGATGCATTTTTAAATAGGGGTTATATTAACCGCTTAAATCCAGATAACTCACAATCGCTGATTTCATTTGATGTAGCAAAAATCATAGCAGGAACACAAAATGATATTCTCTTACAGCGCGAAGACAAAATAACGATATCATCATTATTTGATTTGCGTGATGAATATAAAGTAAGTATCCAGGGTGAAGTCAGAACGCCTTCTACATTTGAATATGCAGATGATATGACTTTAGAATCTGTTATTCAGTTGGCTGGGGGCTTCAAAGAGGGTGCCACGCCCAATAGAATCGAAATCTCAAGGAGAGTGAAAAATAGTGATGCAACTACAACGTCGGCTCGCACAGCGGAAGTTTTTATTGTAGACGTAGATCGGGATTTAAAGTTAACCGATAATTCTTTTGTATTAAAACCCTTCGATATCATTAGTGTTCGCAGTTCGGAAGGTTACGCGGTTCAAAGGCAAGTAAAATTAGAAGGAGAGATTTTATATCCAGGCACCTATACTATCACCAGGAAAGATGAGCATATTTCTGAAATTATTAAACGAGCAGGTGGGTTAACTCCATTCGCCTATCCAGATGGCGCTTCATTGAAAAGACCGGGAGCAGAAAAGGTCAATCCTGCTGATAAAAATGTAATTAATAACCAAGAAGAAGAAAACAAAAAGTTTTTGAATCTAAAAAGAGCACAGGAATCAGGTGTTAAGGATACCGTTTCAGTTGATGTTGAGCAGAAGCTTATTCAGAGTGATCTGGTTGGTATTAACTTGGTTAAAATACTGAAGGATACTTTATCTAAATATGATCTTATTGTAGAAGATGGTGACGTGATTCGTATACCCCGCGCCCTACAAACAGTTAAGGTTACTGGTGAGGTCTTAAATCCTAATAGTATAGTATTTCTTCCAGGCAAAAGTTTGAGGCAATATATTAATGGTGCTGGTGGTTTTACTAGCAATGCTCGCAAGTCAGGAGTTTATGTCAAATATGCGAATGGATCAGCAGCAGCAGTAGGCGGTTTTTTGTTTTTTAGTAATTATCCAAAAATAAAGCAGGGTGCTGAAATTTTGGTTCCTAAGCGTGCAGATAGAGAGAGAATGACTGCGCAAAGCTGGATAGGTATAGGCACGGCCGTTGCCTCATTAGGGGCAATAATTGTAAGTTTATTAAGATAACTGAACTCTTTTCATCCTAAGTTTGGAGGGGAGTTATTAATGAAATCAATAATAATGACTAAAGAAAGTCAACAGCAAAAGATGAATACCCATAACGATGTGGTTTCTTTGAAGGAATTTGTTTTTGGAATAAAGGAATGGTTGAATTACCTTTTGTCCAAGTGGTTAATTATTTTTGGTTTTGGTGTTATAGGCGGAGCATTAGGTTATTACTATGCAGTAACAAAACAGGCGGTATATACTGCCACAACTACTTTTGTTTTAGAAGATGAAAAAGGTGGGAATGGTTTGGGAAATCTGGCAGGCTTAGCTTCCATGGCGGGTGTTGATCTGGGGAGCAATGGGGGAGGTATTTTTCAAGGTGATAATATATTAGAACTTTACAGGTCGAGGAAAATGCTGCAACAAACTTTATTAACAGCGATGGATGTCAATGATCAAAAACACACTTTGATTGATCGATATATACAGTATAATGGGTTAAGACGACAGTGGCTTGACAAGCCTGAACTTTTGAAATTAAATTTTCAGAGTGACAGTTTATCTGGTGATCAAGCATATTTCAAGTCAAACAGGACAAGGGATAGTATCATTAATCAGATCATTACTGATATTGCAAGGAACTATCTTAGTGTGGGCAAACCAGATAAAAAATTAAGTATTATTAAAGTAGATGTAAGGGCCAGAGACGAGGTGTTTGCAAAAGCCTTTAATGAAGCGTTGGTTAAAAATGTAAACGATTTTTATGTTAAAACAAAAACAAAAAAATCCTTACAGAATGTTCAAATTATGCAGCGTAAGACAGATTCCGTACGAGCGGTAATGAATGGTGCAATTTACACATCTGCAGCTGTTTCAGACGCCACTCCTAATCTGAACCCGACAAGACAGGTTCAAAGAATAGTACCCTCACAACGTGCACAATTTTCAGCTGAAACTAATAAAGCTATTTTAAGCTCCTTAGTTCAAAATTTAGAGATGTCAAAATTAGCATTAATGAAAGAAGCGCCATTACTTGAGGTAATTGACGAACCTATTTATCCCCTCCCGGTGGATAAGGTTGGAAAGATCAAAGGATTAATTGTAGGTTTTGCAATATTTAATATTTTAATAGTTATAGCCCTAGTGTTTAAGAAGCTAATTACAGAATTTTTGACGAAATAAATTCATAATTCCTTTTAATAATTTTACAAATGATCCAACCAAGTAATGGTTTAAATTGATAAAGAAGTTTATGGCAGAATATGATTATCTAATAGTTGGAGCAGGACTTTTCGGTTCTGTTTTTGCTCATGAGATGAAAAAAAAAGGAAAAAAGTGTCTTGTAATAGATAAAAGGGCACATTTAGGTGGGAATGTTTATTGCGAGAATATTGAAGGGATAAATGTTCACAAATATGGTGCTCACATTTTTCATACCAATGATAAGAGTATATGGGATTATGTTAATTCTATTGTTGAGTTTAATAGATATACAAACGCTCCAGTTGCTTTTTATAAAGATGAGGTCTATAATTTACCATTCAATATGAATACATTTTATCAATTGTGGGGGGTTAAAACTCCTCAGGCCGCTAGGGATAAAATAAAGGATCAGGTTGAACAGTTGAACATTGAATCGCCGAAGAATTTAGAGGAACAAGCTTTATCCATTGTGGGTACAGATATTTACGAGAAATTGATTAAAGGATATACTGAAAAACAGTGGGGTAGAAAAGCGACAGAATTACCTTCATTCATAATAAAAAGGTTGCCGGTTCGATTCACCTACGATAACAACTATTTCAACGATAAGTATCAAGGGATACCTATTGGCGGCTATAATAAATTGATAGATGGATTGCTGGAAGGAATTGAAACAAGATTAAACATTGATTTCTTCGAACAGAAAGAAGAATTGATCAATCTAGCAGATGTTACAGTATTTACAGGTAAAATTGATGAGTTTTATAATTATCAATACGGACAGTTAGAATATAGAAGTTTGAGGTTTGAACATGAGATTTTAGAAACTGAGAATTATCAAGGCAATGCTGTTATCAATTATACTGATTCTGAGATACCTTACACAAGAATATTAGAGCATAAACATTTTGAGTTTGGAAAACAAGCCAGAACTGTGATTACCAAAGAGTATCCAATGGCTTATTCTGAAGGAAGGGAAGCTTATTACCCGATAAATGATAGCCATAATAATCACTTATTCCAAAAATACAAGTTATTGTCGGAAGGGGAAAAGAATGTGTTGTTTGGAGGAAGGTTGGCAGAATATAAATATTATGATATGCATCAAGTTATAGCATCTTCATTAACATTGAGCAAAAAATGTTAAATATTACCGAAAGAACAAAAATATTCGTGTATTGTCCGGCTGGTGTAGTTACAGGAGGTGCAGAATTACTTCATCAACTAGTGGATCTTCTGAATAGAAATCATTTAAATGCATTTATAGTCTATTATGGTTCTGGTATCCCAAATATACCGGATGCTTACAAGGATTATAATATTAAAATGGCCTTGTTAGTTGAAGATTTAAATGACAACGTTGTAGTCTTCTACGAAGCTGTTTTCGACCGATTAAAGTCAATAAATAGGGCTCAGATCCTTTTGTGGTGGCTTAGTGTCGATAACTTTTTTTTATTTGGAGGTGAGCATCTTAAGTTATCGGATATAGTTAGGTTTGATTTCTTTTTTGGATTTAAAGTTTTTTCATATAGACTTTACCAGCTAATTTTTAGAAGGAAAAACCTTTTTAAAAATTTAATATCAATTAAATGGTTGAGTGAGATTGACGCTATTAATGCATACCAGTCCGAATACGCTCAAAACTTCCTGATCAATAATGCATTTAAGCTTACAGTACCCTTAAGTGATTACATTAATACCGACTTTTACTCTGGATCTCCATTAATTAAGTCCAGTAATACTATTCTTTATAATCCTAAAAAAGGCTTAGAGTTTACGGAAAAGATTATAAAAAGACTACCCGACTATGAGTGGATACCTCTTCAAAATATGTCTCGTGAGCAGTTGGTTAAAGTTTTCGCTGAAAGTAAGTTGTATATCGATTTCGGCTACCATCCGGGAAAAGATAGGCTTCCAAGAGAAGCTGCTCTAAATGGATGCTGTGTTATTACAGGTATAAAAGGATCTGCGCGATATTTTGAAGATGTTCCAATAATCAATAAATACAAATTTGAACAATCTGATAGTTCAGTTGATTCCATTATACAAATGATTAATACTTTAATGGCTGATTACGAAAGCCATACTAAAGATTTTGACTTTTATAGGGCTCAAATTTTGCGTGAGAAAAATCAGTTTGAATCGCAAGCGAAATTGATCTTTAATATAAAATAGAATGAAAGCATGTTTATACTGGCTTGGAAAATTGTCATATCTTATTTCAAACTATCCAATAGGGATATATAACAGACTATTTAGATACCTATACGCTGGTTATGTTTCTAATATGTTCAAGAATTTTCAATTAGGCAGCATAATAGGCTACCCTATCACGATTATCGGTGGTAAAAACATATCTATTGGTAGAAATGTTGTCATTGGTAAAAATGTGAGACTTGAAACATATGAGCAATATCGTCAATTCAAATATTCGCCTTATCTTAAAATAGGTGACTTTGTTGGTATAAATGATGATTGTCACATAGGTTGCATCTATTCGATTGAAATAGGTGATAATGTATTGATTGCTAGTAAAGTTTTTATATCGGATCATTCGCATGGCAACACTGACATGGAAGATCTACTCTTAGCCCCAATCCATAGAAGGTTGGTATCAAAAGGAAAAATCGTTATCGAAAGAAATGTTTGGATTGGCGAAGGAGTGGCAATTATGCCTGGAATCCATATTGGTGAAGGGGCAGTAATAGGTGCAAATAGTGTAGTTACTAAAGATGTACCAGCTTATTCGGTCGTGGGAGGTGTGCCAGCAAAGGTAATAAGAGAAAATAAGTTATCCAATGAAGTTTAATAAGCCAGTAGTTACATCACTTTTTTATCTTGACGAAAGTATTTTAAATAAAGACTTTTTTTTAGCGCCATTAATACTTGCAAAGAAACTCTCAGCGAGATTTAATTTTGTTTACCCTCGGAATAAGGAGAACAATCATTATCCAAAAGTTTATAGAGATTCGAATCTGATTCCTATTACATCGGACAGTGAATTTGAATTTTCTATATGGAAGGAGAGACATACAATTTTGTATGTTGTTCGTAACGCAAAAAAAATAGATTTGCTTTTTCTAGTTTGGTTGAATCCTCGTAATCTATTGCTAGCCCTGATTTATAAATTATTAAATGGGAACGGCGTCTGTTTGATAAAGGGAGATATGAATCCAGCAGATTATCAATTAGACGTCGATAGGAACTTTCGGAAACAAAGTATAAAATCATATTTAAAGAAAAAATTGTATAACAATGTTGATTTACTTACTTGCGAAACAAAGGAAACATTTAACCTAATAAAAATGGGTCTTTTCGGTAAAGGTATGAGTGATAAAGTGTTTCTGCTGCCAAATGGCTTTGATGAAGAAACACGAATTGAGCTCAAAGTAGAGGTATATCCTTTCTCTCAGAAGGAGAATATTATACTTATAGTTGCTCGCATTGGAGATGAAGTCAAAAATCATGAGATGATTCTAAATTCGCTTTCAGGACTGGGTATAGGAGATTGGAAAGTTATATTTGTTGGAAATATCGAACCATCATTTAAGGCAAATATCGAAACTTTTTATAGAAATAATTCTGGTTTATCCGATAGCGTAATATTTGTTGGACCAAAATATTCAAAAGAGGATTTGTGGTCATATTATAATAGGAGCAAAGTCTTTCTTCTTACCTCTCATAAAGAAGGATTTCCTAACGTATTTCCAGAAGCATTACGGTTTGGATGTTTTATTATAACGACTTGCGTCAGCAGTTCTGCTGACGTTACTGATAACGGCAGGGTAGGTAAAATTATTGACATAAATTCAGATTATCAACTAAGAGATTTTTTAACTAAAGAAGTTTTTACAAACAAAATTGATTTTCAAACCGCATATAACGAATCTATAAAATTATGCAAAGAAAATTTCTTATGGGATAAAAACATCGAGAGGCTTTCCGATACACCTGTACTAAAGAAACTTAATTATGCTAAATAATGAATAAAAATATAATATTTACTATCTGTGCTAAAAATTATATCGGTTTAGCAAAAATTCTGCAAGAATCTTTAGAAAAACACAATAAAAATACCGATTTTTTAATATTTGTAGCTGATGAGTTTTCAGGTGATATAGAAAAATACTCGCTTCCTGAAAATGTCATTATTGCCAAAGACACTCTAGATATTAGCAATAGTAGATGGACTGACATGAGTTTTAAATATAATTTGACGGAATTTTGTACATCAATAAAGCCTTCGGCTTTTTTGTATTTATGCGAAAATACAAGTTATGAAAAAATTATTTATTTAGATCCGGATATATATATATATAACAGTATAGATATAGTTCTTGATATGTTAAATAAACACTCTATCGTTTTAACACCTCATCTTTCCAAAATCACGGAGAATTACTTAGGGGACCTACCCGATATTGATTTCTTGGGGAACGGGATTTTCAATTTGGGTTTTTGTGCAATTAAAAACAACTCCGTTTCAAAACGAATGTTACTATGGTGGAGGAATAAGTTGGTTAATAATTGTTTCATAGATCCTTATGAAAACTGTTTTACCGATCAAAAATGGATGGATTTCTTACCCGCTTATTTTGATAGTGATGAATTGTTAATCACTAGACATTTAGGGCTTAACTTAGCTCCCTGGAATTTTTATGAAAGAAAAATTTATACAAAGAACGAAATACTTTTTGCTTCTTACAGGGATGAAAATGAAGAAAATGACTCATATCCAATTACTTTTGTGCATTTCTCTGGTTATGATTATAAATCCTTAATGAGTGGAAAAGTTGCACAAAAAAACATTGATGGATTAAAGTTATATGAAGATATCAATTTGCTCACTGATATTTACTCGGCAGCAATATTGAATAAGCGTCAGGAGTTCGAGCGTTATATAGATATGAAATATTCTTATAATACTTTTGATAATGACACTTCTATAATTGAATTTCACCGGAGAATATATAGGTCATTGATAATTAAGGGTGAAAATATTGTTAACCCATTCTCAACAGATGATAATACATTTTACCAGCGCCTCAAACATTCGAAAATGATAAAAAGATCTTCGATAAATTTAGATAAGGTAACAAAAAATAATCTTCAAGGCGTAGATGGGAAATTAGTCATATTTAATAAATTAACTAGATTTTTATATAAAATTTTGGGTTTCGAAAGATATTTATTAATAATAAAGTTATTAAGGCCATACAGTCGTTTCGAAACCCAAATTCATTTGATCAGCAAAAAATTTGACGATAACAATATCAAATAAATGAGAAATCGAGGGAAACTTTCCTCAGCTTAGCACTTTTTATTCAATTCAAACATTATTTACATTAAAATAAAGACTATTGAGTTCAATTATTAAAGAAAGTTTAAAAACTTCAGGCATAAACTATGTAGGCATACTCTTAGGCGCTTTCTTTACTCTTTATCTAACGCCGAAATATTTCCCTACAGAGTATAATGGTCTACTACGCCTACTTCTTGAATATTCGGCTATAGCGGCAATATACTTTCATTTTGGATTACCTACCTTAATAAATAAGTATTACCATAGAGTTCATGGAGAATTAGCAATCGTTAAAGGATTCGATTTTCTAGTATTTATTTGCCCATTAATAGTTTTGACTGTTTTTAGTGTGATTTTAAGTCTCTATAAAGCTGAAGTAGCACAATTAATATCTTCAAAGAAAAACCTGGATATTATAATCAAATATTTGCTATTTCTTATTCCTTTAGTGGTATGCAATGCATATTTTTTTGTTTTCGAAGCATATTCTGCGATGTTAGGTAATATTACATTTATAAATTTTTTTAAGAATATTATTCTAAAACTTTTCAATATCTTCTCTGTACTTCTTTTCGTTTATACAAGACGCTTTGAGCTTGTCCTTATTGTAGTTTCGATTGGTTATGTTTTGAGTACAGTGATCGTATTTTTTTATATTTTAAGACTTAAAAACTTTAAAATAGATGTTACACCAAGCCTAGATTTTTTACGGAAAAATAATCTCTTAAAAGATTTTGTTAAGTTCTTTCTATTTCTCTGTTTAAGCAATTTAACCTTTTTTTTATTATCGAAAATTGATATTTTCTTTGTTGGTAAATTTACAGACCTATCAAATTTAGCTTATTATTCTACAGCTACATATTTTGTAACACTGCTTTTGGTGCCATATTCTGCGGTTTTAAATATATCATTTCCTAGGATTGCGAAAAGCTACGCAGTTGGGGACATTAACACTTTAAAGGAATTAATTGTGACTAATTCTATTTTTGGCTTTGTATTAGCGTTATATGTCTTCATTGTCATTTGGACAAACCTTGATATCGTTTATAATTATATTCCTAACGGGGAATTGTATAAGTCTGGGAAGTATATATTTTTGATTTTAAGTGTAGGAAGATTAATTGATATCTCCATTGGATCTATTGGGCAATTAATTACTATATCAAAATGGTATTTTTATACTTTGTTTGGTTCAATAATCATATCAGTTGTGAGTATCGTCGCTGGATATCTTCTAACGAAAAACTATGGCATAATTGGAGCTGCTTCTTCAATAACGGTTTGTGTAATCATTTCTGTACTATTCCAATTAGGCGTAGCGAAAGTTAAAATCGGAATCACGCCATATACATCTAAGATTTTAATTGTTATGGTTATTATGCCAGTTATAGTAATTATATGCTATATGATTGATTCGGTACTAGGACTATCACCTGTCATGTTTTTAGCTAAAATTTTTCTTACAACAATTCTGTATTTCTATGTAGTTTATCGATTCAAGGTAAGCAGTGAAATTGTTCTAATAATAGATCGCATGAAATCTATCATTCTGAAATAAAACTTGCTTTATTTTATAGGGAACAGTATTGAATAAGGAGGCTATTTAGGAAATGGGGTTTTCCCCGAAAATTAATTCAATAACAATGAGTTTCTATATTCTTATATTTATCATACTTTGTATTTCAGCCTTCATAGAAGCTCAGAATTTGGACAGAACCATCACTGGCTGGTTTTTTCTAACATATTCTGTCTGTTTATATATCCTTTCTTTTATTAGATGGGAAACTGGAACTGATTGGAAAAATTATTACGAGTATTTTAACGCTATAAGAGAAATTCCATTCAAAGATGATGGTTTTGAATGGGGATTTTCCTTGCTCAATAGATTAGTTTTTACATTTTCTGATAGTTACACCATTCTTCTAATTGTTTTGGGATTCTTGTTGTTTCTCTTTCAAACTTTAGGTATCCGAAAATTAAGTCCATATCCAATTATTTCTCTATTATTTTTATGGTCAATTCAATTTGCCAATATTTTATTTGTGAGGCAATGGATTTCAATTGCCATACTGATGTATTCCGTCACTTTTATTGAGAAGAAAAAAATTGTACCCTTCATTTTATTGGTGATTTTAGCAAGCGCATTTCATAGGACAAGTTTAATCTTTTTTTTAGCTTGGTGGGTTTATAATGCGAAGGTATCACGACTAAAGATGGCGGTGATATTAGTTTTGTCAATCAGTTTCTCAGTTGTTTTAACTAAACTTTTAGAGCTATTTAGTGGGGGAGTTGGTAATATTATACAAGCAAAATTAGAGGTATATCTAAGTCAAGAATATAACGAAGACAATAATGCAGACTTAGGATTATTGAAAATTATCATTAGGGGGTTTGCAAATAAATTTCTTATCCTATTCACATCTTTTTATTTGTATGATCGTATCATTGAACGGTTTCCTCAATTTCGTGGATATCTAAATTTGTATTGGTTTGGGGCTATTATATACTTTAGCTCTATATCAATATCATTAGTTTTCGTTCGCTTTTCATATGCGTTCGACATTTTTCAAATAATACTTGTCGCTTATTTCTTTAAAACTATTGACATTAAAGTGTTAAGAGTCTTTGCGTTGTTGTTATTATTTATTTATTTATTTCTACGAATGTGGCAACTACTTAACGGTCCCTATAAAGATGAATTCGCACCCTTTAAGACTATTTTTTGATAGAAACAAATCTAATTTTTTTAAAACTGATGATATATTATCTAGAATTAAATAAAAATAATGAAGCTCACTCTGCTTTAAATTCTTCTATGCTTAAAATTCTCAGTAGCGCTGATTCTGAAGTAACCCTATTTTGTTCAAAAAAACATTTTAACATTATTAGCAATGAATTAATTAAAATCAAAGGATTAAGCTTTTCTTCAATTAAAGTTATAGATAAGGGTTGGCAAACATGGTTCTTTAAGGTGATACTTGAAACATTCTATTTTTGGAAAATTTTAAGCGCAGCTAAAAAGAACAAAGTTAAGTTGGTATATCTTTCATCTACATTCCCAATTTCAAGTTTTTTTCTCAAACTTGTACGAAAGAAATATGATAATGTACCGCTGGTTACAGCACTACATGGTGAGTTAGAGTTTTTAAGAAAAACCAAATCATTTAAGCTTCGATTTTTGGGTTTATTTCTTCGATTAAGTTTCAGAATACATACTGATTCGAATTTTAAATATTTAGTATTTGGAGACGTTATAAGAAAAAACTTTCTGGAATATAATTATATCACGCCGATAAAAATAATTAGTATTGATCACCCTTATACATATCATGAAATTGGTAAACCTGAAAAAATTACCCAAGGTTCCATAAATTTTGGCACCATTGGTATTGGGAGTTTAAACAAGAACACAGAAAAATTATTTTCCTTAGCCGAATATTTCAGAGCAGAAATTCTAGCACAAACTGTGTCGTTCAGTCACGTAGGACGGCTTTTACCTGATTTGAAAAAATTTATCAACCCATTTGTTAAGGTCTCTTCAATCAATAAGCTAGAGTCACAAGAAAACTTTGAGGAAAAAATATCTAGTTTGGATTATAGTCTGTTTTTCTACGATAATGAGTTTTATAAACTCTGTGCAAGTGGGGCATTCTTTGACGCAATAAAGTTTGAGAAACCAATTTTAGCGTTGAGAAATGATTTCTTCCAATACTACTTTGACAAGTTAGGTGATATCGGCTTTCTTTTTGATAGTGTTACTGAAATGAGGGATCAGATCTCGATACTTATCAAACATCATGATAATGTTAGATACCTTTCTCAAGTAAACAATTTAAGTAAGGCTAAGCAAATTTTGTCAAGTGAGGTAATAGCTAAAGACCTTTTTGATCAACTTAAAGTGAATTTTAATTTATGATATATATCAATGGTAGGTTTTTAACCCAAAAAATTACAGGTGTGGCAAGATTTGCTTTTGAACTTTGCAAAGTGTTTCAGGAAATGGATGTAGAGTACACTTTGCTTATTCCCAAAAACCAAAAAATTGAAATTGAAAACAATTTTACTTGTCTAAGTATTGGTAAGTATCAATCTCATTTATGGGAGCAAGTAGATCTGCCAAAATATTTAAAATCTGTTGGGAAGCCGCTATTAATAAACTTTTCGGGCTTAGGACCATTGTTTTATGATAATCAAATAATCACTATACACGATTTATCATTTTATGTAGAACCAAAATGGTTCTCGTTTTCATATAGGTTATTTTATGGGTGTCTTACTCCAATTGTTGCAAAGAAATCTAAAGCAATTATTACCGTTAGTAATTTTTCTAAATCCGAGATTCAGAAATTTTTAAAAGTTCCTTCTGAAAAAATCACGGTAGTTTATAATTCTATATCACAAAATTTAAAAAATAATCACGATTCAATTCAAGCCACATCCGATACGGCTAAGAAATATATATTGGCAGTCTCGTCATTAGACCCTAGAAAAAACCATCAGAAGCTAATCGAAGCTTTTGAGAGTGATTTGTTTGATAATTACTACCTGTATTTAGTAGGTAAGGGTGCTTCACATTTCAATATTAACTTAAAAGAAAATAATAATGAGAGACTGAAATTTTTAGGATATGTTTCTGATAATGAATTGATGGAGTTGTACTCTGGAGCCGAAGTATTTATTTACCCATCACTCTATGAGGGATTTGGGGTCCCGCCCTTAGAGGCGATGATAAATAAATGTCCTATTATTGTTTCTGATATCGCTCCTCTAAGAGAAGTTTGTCAGGATGCAGCTTATTATATAGATCCTAATGATGTTAGAAGTATAAGAAATGGCTTAAATGAAGTCATCAACAATACTGAATTACGAATACGTTTGTCGAAGTCAGGTTTTGCAAGAGCGAATGAATTTAGTTGGACTACATCTGGAACAAAAGTAATTGAACTTATAAAAAAAATATCTCATGAAAGTTCTTCAAACGATTAAATATTACGAACCTTCAAAAGGTGGAATGGAATCTGTAGCTAAAAATATTGTGGACGGTGTAATTGCCTCCACTACAGATTTCCAGTTTACTATATATGCCAATAGTCATAAACCATTATTTAAAAGAACTGATGTTTTAAAGGGAAGAGTTCAGTCTATAAAAGAATTTACACCTTTTATAATCAAAAGTCAGCCTCTCTCTTTGTCTTACCCTATTTTATCAAACCTCATTTCGGATGCCGATATAGTTCACCACCACTATCCTTTTCCAAATATGGAAATTGCACTATTAAAAAATAAGCAGTTATTAAAGAACAAAGAATTCATTATAACCTGGCATGCGAATATTAACAATTCAAGATGGAGCTGGATAAGTAAGTTTTATAATCCAATAATTCAGCAATTGTTGGATTTAGCGACATATATTGTAGTAACTTCACCTCAATTAGCTGATTCATCCGAAATTTTACCTTTTTATAAAGATAAAGTTAGGGTCATTCCACTTAGCTTTGATCCTGCAATTAGCATGTCACATCTCGCGCCAAGGTTGTTTCCAGACGAGAGAAGGTTTAAGTTACTATTCGTTGGAAAATTAAGAGCTTATAAAGGACTTAGCTATTTACTTGATGCTGTGCAAGGATTAGAAGTAGATCTGACTATTGTTGGTAATGGCGAAGATAGAGATACATTGATTAAGAAAACCAAATTATTGAATATGGATGAACGCGTATCTTTCAAAATGGATTTATCTGACAAAGAAGTGTCTGAAATTTATCAAAATTCTGACTTATTTATATTGCCATCTATTAATGAAGCAGAAGCTTTTGGAGTAGTTCAGCTGGAAGCAATGGCGAATGGTCTACCAGTTATCAATACAAATCTTGCCTCTGGCGTTCCCTTTGTTTCACTAAATGGGGTGACTGGGCTAACCGTAGAACCAAGAAGTACTGAGAAACTCAGAGCAGCAATCCAAAAATTAATTGGGGATAGAGATTTATACGAAAAATTTTCTCGTAACGCTATTGCAAGATCTAAAGAATTTGGTAGAGATCAAATGACCTTGTCCTATCTTAAGCTTTATCAATCTTGAAGAAATTCGTTTTGATATTGCTATTAGTTAGGATAGAATTTGCTCAGTTTTTATAGAGGAATAGATGTCAAATGAGACAATGGGGAATATCTTCACCCCAATCAGCGGTGATAAAATTTAAGTGCGCTTTAAGGTCACATCTTCTAGATCAAGTGTTTATATCTTAATACATGGGCGGGTTAGACATCAATGCGAAAGTATTATACGAATACTTTATGTGAAATACTATGGAAGTTCATTGTGTTACTGAAAAGCTATTGTTGAATTGTCTCGCTTATGGTGCCGGGGATGCTGGAGATATATTGATCTGGTGCTGTTCGAGATTACAAGCCTTTCGGTCTATTTAAGTGTTTCTACCCAACCTTCTGATAGTCAGCTATTAAATAATTATTCGTTGAAATTGTTTTAGCGAAGCTATCACTTAATCGTTTAAATTTTAATTTATCCCCTAATTATTCACATCTTTGTTGAACGCTCCTCTCAATCAATGCGGAATAATAATATATTGTTAATGCTGCTTTTAATAGTATGCAGCTTAAAAGTCTTTGGACAACAGTGCGTCGGGTCGTTAGGTGAGCCTGTAATTAAGCTAGATTTTGGTCGGGGAACTTCTTATTTCGGATCGTCAATTGGGAGCGGTGCAACTTATGAGTTTGTCACTGCAGAACCAAAGGATGGTGAGTATACCGTTGCTAAAAATACAATCGGGATGTATCCCGATAATGGTTGGCATCAAATGTCTAATCACACTCCAGATGATCCTGATGGTTACATGATGATTATAAACTCATCCATTAATCCTGGTATCATATTTCAAAAGATGCTGTCGCCACTGTGCCCCGGAACAACATATGAATTTGAAGCATGGATTGCAAATCTTATAAACTATTCGGGAATAAAACCAAACCTTATCTTTCAGGTTGAAACTAAAGCCGGACAAGTTCTAAAGTCATATAATACGAATGAGATTCCAGATGGTCCAATCCCTGAATGGCTTCGGTATTCCACCACATTTACAGTTGGGAATGATACAGAACTTGTGCTTAAAATTATCAATTTAGGCGTTGGTGGAATTGGAAACGACTTTGCCCTAGATGATATTAGCATTCGTGCTTGCGGGCCGATCATTACCCAAAAGATAGACAATGTGGAAATGGCAAGTGCTAACGTGTGCGAAGGGCAAAATGCAAGTTATCGATTGGAGGCGAATGTTCCCCAAAATTTTTATTCAGACCCAAGATATCAATGGCAATTGAACACAGGTGATGGCTGGAGCGATTTAGTTGGTGAAAGCAGTATGGTATATAACGCCATTTTTAATAATGATTCAAAGGCGGGCATTTATAAATATCGTCTACTCACCGCAGAGGGGGACAATATAAACTCTCCTTCCTGCAGAGCAGCTTCATCTACCTTCACCATTACTGTCAACGGGGCGGCGAATGCTACAAATTCAGGTCCTGTCTGCGTAGGTGGAACCATTCGTTTAGATGCAGGAGAAGCAGGATCTTATCTCTGGACAGGCCCAAATTTTTCTTCTTCAGAACGGAGCCCGACCCTTGTAAATGCCACAAAAGAGATGGCTGGTGATTATATCCTGACAGTTAATACAAATGGTTGTACAACAACTGCAACCACTACTGTTTTAGTTTTTGACCCCATACAAGTTGTAACGAACCTAAAAGATTCAACAATTTGCGAGGGTGATTCGGTCAAATTAATAGCTTCTGGTGGTACCACCTATAGTTGGACGCCGATTGAGGGACTTTCCGATCCTCGCTCAGCAAATCCAACTGCATCTCCTAATCAAACTACGGTTTACACAGTTGCGGTATCCAATGGGGGTTGCACCGAATACGCTGAAATCAAGATTTCCGTCATTAAAAAACTAATTGTTGATGCCGGAAGTGATGTGAAAATTCTTGCTGGACAATCTACAAAGTTAAATGGTAAGATAAGCGGTGAGGTTGAGCGTTTCTATTGGACGCCATCAGATTATCTGGACGATCCTACATCATTAACCCCCGTTTCCACTCCTCCAATTACAATGAGATACGTTTTAACAGCTGTGCCTAAATTTGGATGTTCGATTGTTAGCAATGATGTTTTGATTCATGTTTCGCCAAATATTGTTATTCCGAATTCTTTTTCCCCAAATGGGGACGGTATAAACGATCTCTGGGAAATCCCTGTTGCCTATGGATTTCCAAAAGCAATCGTTAAAGTTGTCAATAGAAATGGTCAGCTGGTTTATCAAAGTATTGGCCCTTTTAAGCCATGGGACGGGAAATTTAAAAGTAGAGAGCTTCCTTCGGCAGTATACTACTATACAGTTTACTTAAGCGATGAATTTGGAACGCTCTCTGGTTGGATAAATCTACTTAGATAGAATTTATCTTTTAGCGTCACTCTACGCTCAATGGTCTAACTAGAGACGTGTCTGTTCGCATCACTTAACCGCTTATCGAGCAGTAAGAAATGCGTGTTCGCAAAAAAGCAATATGCGAAGCGCACATTGCCTTTGAGATCATATTAAGATTAGTGTTTACTTTGACTATAGTGATTTGCTACATCATTATTGATCAGCACAATTCTGCTGCGTGATGTTAACACCGGAAAGAATGACATCAAACTCAGTTCTTCTATTAAGCTGTTGATTTTCCTCTGAGCAATTAATTCCATCATAGCAGCGGTTTACCAATCGTGTTTTACCGTAATACTCTACTCTAATTCTCTCTGCCCTGATTCCTTTTGATATTAAAAATGCTTTTGCTGATTCGCCCCTGCGAAGGGACAGATTCCTGTTATATTGTTCCGAGGCACGGCTATCGCAGTGGCTGGAAGTAATGATTTTAATGTCAGGATATGTCCGCATTAAGCTGGCAAGTTCCTCCAAAGCGGGCCTCGCATCACTTCTTATTTCTGATCTGTCGAGGTCATAGTATATATTTTTTACTGCATAGACCTTTTTAAGGGAATCACAATGATTAAGTACGTATTGCTGTGCATTTTCGGTCCTGTTCAGCTGGATATCTAACTTTATTACGGAGTCTTTTTGGATGCCTACAGAACTGGTAAAATGAATCCCTTGAACATACCCCAGCTTTTGCGCGGTCACTTCATAGTCGGTTTCCAATGGCAAATCTCTTTTATATCTACCGTTGTTATCGGTTCGAATGGTATCGATGCCGTCGAGATGACGCATAAGGAGCCTACTTCCTGCAAGTGGAATTCTGGTCTTGGCATCAGTAATTACGCCTTCGATTGTAATTTTGTAATCTGATCTTTGGAACTCGTATATATCGTCATTCCCCCTTCTATTTGAGCTGAAATACCCCTTCTTTTCGTCCGGAGTGATAATAAGCCCGAAATCATCACCTGAGGAATTCATTCCTTGGCCCATGTTTGCCGGCTTTCCTGTAGGTTTCATATCCTTCATTGGTACATAGAAAAGATCCAATCCACCAAATCCAGCAAATCCTGTTGAAGAATAATACAGGTGGCCTGCTTTATCAAGATAGGGAAACATTTCATTGCCCTCAGAATTGATATTTTTACCAAGATTAATTGGCTTGGTCCATTCTCCCTGTCCTGATTTAACACTATAATACAAGTCAGTTCCGCCATATCCACCCGGACGATCAGATGAAAACACAAGGATATTTCCATCTGCACTCAATGCTGGGTGTCCTGTAGAGAATTCATCCCCATTGTAAGGAAATTCTTTTACTGAATTTAAATTAGGTCCAAAAATGGTGTATAATTTAAGCTTGACAATGCCATCAGAACTCTTCGTTGTCTTCCCGTTATTATAGTTGTTCCTGGTGTAAATGATTGATCCATCCGGAAAAACAGCGGCTGATGCGTTGTGATATTTATTTTCTAATCGTCCACCGATCTTTTTCACAAACTTCTCCTGCCCCTCCAATAGACCGAGGGTATCCCGCTCGATACTACTACTGTAAGCAGATAAAATGGGGCTATCATTACTTGTCGGCCCGGTGTCATCATCATTGTATCTTATTTTTTGCGGATATGAGGATTTTCTGCTGTTGATGAGACTATCTGGATTGATAACCTTAAGCGCTTTAAGATCTGATACTTGGTAAAGTTGGGTAAAGGGTGTATTGTCCCACCTAAAGGTATTTTTGGTTAACGTTGATGCTTGTCTATTACTGCTGAAAAGTAGTCCTTGTTTGTAAAATGCTGGGCTGTATTCAGCGGCCTGACTATTGATGTTTAAAAAGCCGATTGACCAGTTGGTTGAGGTTTTAGCAATACTTTTTAAATTCGTTGAGGTAAATGCGGCTGCACGTTTATCGCCAGGAGATAATGAGAGAAATCTTCTGTACCATCTTTCAGACTGCTCATATTGCTCATTATTTGCAAGACTTTCTGCATAATATAGTACCCAATCATTTTTGATGGAGGCTCTGGAAGTAAGCCAACTATAGCTTTTAAGTGTTCCCGGATAATTTTTTGTTTTTCTATAGCTAATCGCTAGCATTTCCTGTGCTTCCACATTCATAGAGTCCTTGGATAAAAATTTTTGAAGCTTCACAATTGCATAAGTATATTCTAAAGCATCAAAGTTCTTCCTTGCACTGGTCAGAAGTTGTTTGGAAACATTTTCCTGCGCTTGCAAACTGGAAAAAAAGCAGCAGAGTAATAAAAGGCAAAAAAGATGCGTTAATTTTTTGTTATAAAGCATAGTCTAAAAAAATCTTGGTGATATTATTTTGTTTCGCTCAAACCCAAACTCATATCTAAGCATAATTTCATGGCTGCCGGAGTTAAAATTCCGAAGTTGGGTAGTACTCCTGTCGTAGCTATAGCCAAAACGCAGTTGAGGAGTTGCTTGAACTTCCAGAAGGGCAGCAATGTCAGCACTCGAACGATATCCAGCGCCAATGGCTAATACATCTTTGATCCATAAACTTGCATTCAGGTCTGCCTCAATAGGTGCACCTTTAACCCCTTTAATTAGAAATGAAGGTTTGAGCTTAAAATCCGATGATAAGGGAAAAACATACCCCGCAGTAAGGAATAGATGTGGTACCTGGCTAGCCTGTAGCGCATCTCCATTGCCGCTATTATTCAGCTTATTTGTTAATAAATCCTGCGCAGAAAGGCCAAGATAAAATTTATCTGAATTATAGTACACCCCTGTACCTACATTGAAAAGCACTTTACTTGCATCATTTGCAAAAGCAGGATCAAAACTTTGGTTACCACCTAAAGATATAGAACTATACCGTGCATTGAAGTGACTCATGCTTGTTTGTATGCCAAATGCTAAACTCCCTTTCTCTAAACGGATCCGGTAAGCGAGTGCGGCAGAGCCTCCTGTGGTTTGTGTAACACCTAATTTATCACTAAAAACCTGGAAACCTATCCCTAATCTTTTATTCATAATGGGAGCATCTACAGTTAATGTTCCCGTCCTTGGAGCGCCATCAATTCCTGTCCATTGATTTCTGTACAGTGCAGTGGCGGAAATGACATTACGGCTTCCGGCATAAGCTGGGTTAATGGCAAGGGTGTTGAACATGTATTGGGTATACATCGCATCCTGCTGTGCCCAGCTCATCGTAGAAAAAATGGAAAGAATGACTAATATTATATATTTTTTCATGTTATCGGTTGATTGTGATATAGCCAACTCGCTTGTCGGCACCGTCTAGTGTTATTATGTAGTAATATGTGCCTGCTGGAACTTCATCCCCAACGTGAATGCCTTCCGTAGTCCGGCCATTCCAATCATTTTGATATGAACTGGACCTGTAGATCAGATTGCCCCAACGGTTGAATACATCTAGGTTTATTCTCTTGCCATCAGTATTTGCTATTACAAAATAATCATTGATTCCATCATTGTTAGGAGAGAAACCTCCTGGTACAAATAAGTCATCTTTTTTCAGATTGATAGTGGTAGGGATCGCTGGTGACACATCCCCGATAGTTAATGGATCAGGCTTCAATCCATCAGTTGATTGGTCTGAAATCCTGCTATTATCCACAGCTGAATTCCCTTCTGCGACTGCGGTGTTGTTAAAAATCCCATCAGTTTTATCCAGCATGACCCTGATCTGTAACTCAACAGTTCCAGAGGACAACTTTGCCAAGGTATTGCCAGATCTCAAGAGGTTTTTATCAGAACTCCCGTTGTAGTTGTTGTTTATCAGTAACCCACCTGTAGCATTTATTCCGTCGATCACCACGGAGTTTCCTTTAAATGTTGCAGAGAGGTCATCTATTAAACTTAAGTCGTTTATTCCCACATCCCCTAAATTTGATAGTGAGAATGCGTAAATGAGGTTGAAGCTGCCGTCTGTGTTTTTTACGGGTTGGCCTACCACGCGTTTAGCCAGGCCAATTTTAGCTGGGGCATATACGGAAATATTAACTTTTCCTGGCGTCGAGCTATTTCCATCCTTATCTATAATGACATAAGCAAATTCATCCGGTCCTGAATATCCTGGATTAGGTGTGTAAATTGGTTTTCCAGTGACAGGGTCAAATGTTATTGTTCCATGTTGAGGCGGGGTGATGATGTTGATCTTCCCACCTGAAGGAATGGGTATATCAATCGATTTTGGTCCGGCAACCGGCGTCTCAATGCTAACGTTAGGCGCAACAACTACTATCCGGTCCCTTACCGTTACGAGTACCTGTATCACATCAGACCTTATGCCGTCCGAAGTGCTAAGGATATAGGTGAACGCATCTTGTCCTGAGAATCCTGCGTTTGGAATGTATCGAATAATGCCGGTACTTGGGTCGGTTGCCACCGTGCCGTTACTTGGGGTGGTGGTCCAAATGATGCTTGTATTGTCCTTGCTTAAATCATTATCCTTCACCGGAATCGCAACAGGTACATTAAAAGGGGTTGAATAGGTGTCATTCGAACCCAAAGGTTTTACCGACACCACAACAGTTATTGGGTCTGATGACAATCCGTCAGCGGTTTGCAGGATATAGGTAAAATTATCCTTGCCAGAGAAACCATCTTTAGGAGTGTATAATGGGAGCCCGTTTGGTTGAATGGCTACATTGCCATTCAAGGGTACATTTTGTATCGTGACCGCTGTGCCATTTTTTGAAAGGTCGTTATCTTTCACGGGTATGGATACAGGAGTATTGGCCAAGGTTGTAATGGCATCCTCTAAACCAATTGGCTTTACGTTAACAACTACGTTTACTGGATCTGACTGTAAGCCATCCTTGTTTTGCAAGATGTAGGTGAAATTGTCCTTCCCGCTAAATCCCGGATTGGGCTGGTAGTTTACTGATCCGTCACTGTTTAAGGTGATTGTACCATTACCCGGGTCGGTCTTTTTTATTACCACTGCGCCGATTCTTCCAGGGTCGTTATCTAAAACATTTATCACTACCGGCTGATTGGAAGAGGTATTGGCTATATCAGGAACGCCAACTGGTTTAATGTTGATAGCTATGGTTACAATAGCGGTGTTAGATTCTGCTCCGTAGTTATCCTTTACGGTATAAACAAATGAGTCATAACCACTGTAATTGGCAGTTGGGCGATAATTTATGATTCCTGTCAAGGGATCTATAACCAGGGTTCCATGCATCGGCTGGCCTTTAATCACTATGCTGGCAGGGTTGATTGTAAAATTTCCATCAGCATCTCTATCATTTGCCAATATCGAAATTGGCACACTGGTATCTTTATTGGTCGTGACACTATCATTTACAGCTACGGGTATATGGTTGACAATGAGCTGCACTTCATCAAATAAAGTACACCCCCCCGGAGAGGTTAATTCCCATTTAAATACATATGTTCCGCCAACAAGATTGGTAACAGTGGCATCTGGTTGTGTGAAATTTGAAATAGTGATGGTAGTTGGACCCGAAACCTGACTCCATTTTCCTGAATTGTTACCTGGATTATTGCCCCTAAGCACATAATTCGTCCCAGCAGTGGAAATGTTTATGGTTTGGTCCTGCCCGGCATCGGCTTGAACGGGCGCTGATACGTAATTAAGGGTTATGCTAGCCTGATTGGAGGTGATGCCGAATGAATCAGCAATCGTATAAGTTGCGTTCACCGGTCCGGTAAAACTTGGCTCTGGTATAAACTGTAAAATACCCTGGGAATTCATTGTAAAAGAACCTTTACCCGCAACAGTATAGTTTTTCTGTATTCCAATGACATTAGGATCTAAATCAATTGATCCCCGATTAAGCGTAGATCCCTCATTTTTGGTCGTGTCATTGAGCGTCAAATCAATTAGCGCCTCCTTCCCCTGGCACAAAGTCAGCTGATCATTCTTTGCAACAGGTGGCGTGAGTCCCCGATCTGTATGTGGTTGTATCGTAATTTGCCTGATTTCATGATAATTGGTTTGAAAACCAGTTGAGGAGGCAAAACCATATCTTAAGTTAGCAGGTGCGATTTCTGCGTAATAATAGTTGTCTATTACTTTAGTCGTCACCGGGGATGAGCCGCCTCGGGTAATATTTACGGTGATGTTATACCCACCATTTGGATTTGGAGCAAGTTCCATGTTTACTCGCCTGTAACCATTATTAGTGGAATCTGGTTGACGCTGACCACCATCGCCTACTAAGGGAAACCCAAGATTACTGGTTTGTTGAGAGGTGAGGTAGCTGTAATTGCCTGCAGTTAATCCCGCCCCATTTCCTTTACCTCTAAGGGTTACAGATCCTGGCTTAAATCCAGTGCCACCTTGCCTGCCTTCAGTTGGGTTGGAAAAATTTCCGTATTCATCAAGTCCAATAGCTAAATAACCGTTACTCACACCAGGGGAAATTGGGGTAGTGGTAGTAATTTGTGCATAGCCCAGAGAACCACCGAAGCCTCCAATAACAAAAGGGCTAGCATTGGCATCAAAAAGGAAAAGGCTGATCCCGTCAGCTCCATTTCCCCCATAGATATAATATTCAAAATTAATAGACAGTCCGTTAACTGATGGAAAGTTCGTGCTATTAACCACGTAACCCTTTTGATTCTGTATATTACTGGTAAGTCTTAGGTAGCCGTTTCCGTTAGGATCAATCGGGGTTCCCAAATGGGAGCTTGTACTTACATCATAAGAACTACCTCCGGCAGTTAAAAAAGCGGAAGGGGAACCTCCGAATATGATGCCTTGAGCGGTTGAGTTTCGAAAACTTTCCACATAAGGAAACTGTGCATCGCAGGTTTGGCTTAAATGCAAACATAATGCGATGAGCAGTGAGATGCGTAACAATTTTATCATAAAGTTTGTTTAGCGTTTTATAAGCTATAATTTGCAAAGTTAAGATCTCGCAATCAATATATTGCCTTCATGAATTAATTTTTTGATTTTTCTCAAACTAATTCACAATATTTAGGAATATTATTCGTTTTAGCCATTTTTTACATCCAGTTATCTTCTGATTACATTAGCCGATTTTCAGTGTTCAAATCCGATTTGCTTTTTAGCTATGAGCCCTGCAGCTAAAATGACAGGTACCTAAATGTAGCCTTTCGAAGTAGTCCTTTCCGTTTCTCAAATGATAAGTGACAAAATTTAATTGCGTTCAACCGTTTTATTCATTCTTATCCATTTTTTCTCCGCAGCATTATATTGTTTGATGACCTTTGCGGGATTCCCTGCGGCGACACTAAATGAAGGGATATCTTTTGTGACTACTGAACCCGCGGCGATAACGACGTGCTCCCCTATAGTTACACCGGAAGTTATAACGACATTTGCTGCAATCCAACATCCATCATTGATTATGATTGGAGCAGTTTTTACCGGTTGCTTGGATATAGAAAGGTTTATATTTTCATATTCATGGTTTAAACCACTGATAACAACATTCTGAGCGAGGATAACCTCATTTCCGATTTGGACAGGACCAATGATGACATTACTCATGCCGATGAGTGTTTCCTTTCCAATCTTCACATCTCCTACGCCGTTATTAATCGTGCAGAAATCCTCGATCACAGAACTTTCTCCTATTTCGAATGCATTAAAGGGCAGTACATCCATCCGGGTCCTTGATCTTATGCGGCTATTCTTTCCTCTTTTATGAAAAAAAGGATTAATAAAAAGGCTCACCCATAACCGGGGACGGGCCTCACCGGAGGGAATCAAAATCCAATGGATAATTTTTTTTAGTCTTTGATTTTGTTTTACTACTTTTAAGAGTGATTTCATTACTTGATTGAAGATCTAATTGCAAATACAATATTAGCATTATTTAAATCATAAGCATATATTTGGCCCTTTACAAGAATCTTTTATGATTAAAAACCAGTTTAAGCTCCTGCTGGTGCTGATGATATGTGCTTTTTCTAAACCAAATAGCGTTCTCGCTCAGGAAAGTATTTTAACAGAGGTGTCCTATCTTTACATGGAAAAGTTAGTGGCCGCTGCCAAAGCAAATTACCCTAGGGTGAATATATTGAGCAATCAGGTCAATATTGCCAAAAGTGATTTGAGCGGAACCAAACTATCCTGGTTTGAGCCCTTCTCATTTCAGTATGTGGCACGTTCCAATCAAGGTACAGCAAATACAATAGTGGATGTACAGACTGCGGATCTGCTTACCGGATATCAATTTGGTATCTCTATTAATCCAGGATCTCTTTTAACCAAACCCAGTCAAATTAAAAAAGCGAAAGAACAGGTCAAGATTGCGCAGTTCACGGAAAACGAATACTACCTGCAGCTGGAAGCACAGGTAAAAACCAGATATATTACGCTATTGCAGTATCAGAAATCACTCGCGCCGGTAAATGACATGCTGGTTAGTGCCCAAGGCAATTTTGAGAGCGCTAAGCTGAAATATCAGAAAGCTGAAATTACTTTTGCAGACTATAATGCCGCCTCAAATGCATTGAATGATGCCCTTCAAGCTAAGCTTCAAATGGAGGCAAATTATCTTAATGCCAAAATATCTTTGGAAGAATTGACAGTCAAAAAGCTAGAAGAGATAAAATAATGACTGAAGGATACAAATTTTTTAAATTGATCAGACGTTATCGCCTGGCGTTGATCATTATTCCAATTATTACCGGACTTATCACGGCTTTTTTTGTCCGTAATCTAAAAAGCTCATACCTTTCCCAGGCACAGATTTCGACTGGTCTGGTGAATGAAACACAACAACAGGCAATGATCGTGGAGGCAATCCAGGGTGAGCAGGTGCGCCAGCAGTTCAGCAATTTAATGGAAATGTTCCGGATGAAGCGGGTGCTCAACCAGGTGTCTTATCAGTTGATTATCCATGACCTGTCCGCTCCAAAACCTTTTAAGCCCAAAAGTGATCTTGTAGAAACCCTTAACCAAGGGGCCATTACCCATGCTTTAGCGGTATACCGGGACAGATATGCCAAGAGGCTTGAACTTGATGTTTCTATACCTGATGAAGAAGGTTTAGCTCGGGTAATCAGTTCGATGAACTATGATGCTGACGCTTTAAAAGGCAAACTGTCTGTATACCGGTTGGGAGAAAGTGATTTCATCAATGTCCAGTATGAGGCAGAAGGACCCGAGTTAGCTGCTTTTGTTGTAAATACCGTCTCTGAGGAATTTATCAAAAGCTATGTTTCTCAAACCAAATCAGGTCAGAATAAAGTAAATAGCCTGCTGCGGGAGATGCTTACCGAAAAATCCGATTCGCTGGCCACAAGAATGGCTCGTCTTAAGGATTATAAAATCAGAAACAAGGTGCTTAACCTCACTGAGCAATCCAGTCAGTTATACTCGCTGATCTTACAATACGATACTAAAAAACAAGAAGCCATCGAAAAAACTGCATCTTATGCAGGAGCGTTAAATGAAATAGATGCCAAGTTTAATCCATCCGAACGCAGCTATATTGAGTCAAGGCTATCAAAGGTTAATCAAGGATTAGTGGAGACCAAATCCGAGCTAAACAGTCTTTATGAATTATACCTCAAAAATGATTTGGACCAAAAATACAAAGACAGCTACGACTCACTGCGAAACAAGCTAAGTGAACAAATCAGTAAATCTTCGGATCAATATATCAACAATCCACTAAACGCCAAGCAAGAGCTCATCAATCAAAAGATCAATCTAGAGATCCAAATGGATCTTTCCAGGTACGGAATCAATTCTCTTGAAAATAAACTGAATTCTTTAAATAAGGAATTCGGAAATCTGGTTCCGCAGGAAGCAGAAGTACAGACCCTGGAGATGAATGTGGATATCGCCAGTAAAGAATACCTGGATATTTTAAATAAATACAACCAAAGTAGTCTGGAATCCAGTATTGAATCGCGAATGAACATCGTCCAGCGGGGCGTGGGCGGATTAGCCCAGCCTTCCAAAAAACTATTACTGATCGTGCTCAGTGTGATAGTGAGTGAAATTCTGTGTCTCTCGGTGCTGTTCATCTTGTTCATCACCAATTCAAGTATTTCAGATCCCAAGACACTGGCAAAATCGACAGGAGTACCGGTGCTTGGTACCGTTTATAGAAGGGGAGAAGACAGTGGGAAGCTACCAGACCTTTGGGATTCAGGCGATAAATTTCCTTCCTTTGCACAGGGATTGCGATCGATACGTTATGAACTGGAAGCGGTCATAGATGATAATCTGATTGTGATAACCAGTTTGAGAAACGGGGACGGGAAAACTTTTGTTTCAAAAGGTATCGCAGTAGCATGGGCCAAGACAAACCGGAAAGTCTTGATCATTGATGGTAATTTCGAACATCCTGATTTGGGCAAAGAAGACCGTAGCGAAATATTTGTGGAAGATTTTTTATCAGGCAAGGTATCGCTAGAGAACCTGAGTGCTTTTGAGGGGATTTCGATACTGAAAAACCGAGGTTTCGAACGCTCTTTACTCGAGATTGCTTCTGCTGAAAAAATCGCAGCGCAATTGGAAGTGGCTAAAGACATATTCAGCTTAGTCATTGTCGATCTGCCATCGGTAAGTTCTAGCAGTTTAAGCAGGGAATGGATCTCCTTTTCCAGCAATATTATCCCAGTATTCAATGGTGGATCCACCATAAGTGAAGAAGAGAAGTCGTATGTTGAACTGTTAAAGGAAAATGGCCTGTTAAAAGGATGGATCATGAACCGGACAGAGCCAGATTCAAAGGAGATGGAGTTTTTTAAAGTTTGATAGCGTTATGGTTTTGCATGTTGTGGCGATTTGGGTATTAAATAGTGTAGCAGGATTTATCGGCTTCTATCTCATTCACCCCATGCTGTTGCTTTTTTTAAGGGCTATCAAAGCAAAAAAGAAACAGTCCTATCCCCACAACACCTTTCTGCCTGATTATGGTATAATTGTAACGGCCTTTGAGGAAGTAGGTATGATCCCAACAGCAGTAGAATCTCTGCTGGCAATGAGTTATGAGCGCCTACAAATCTATATAGTTGCTGATAATTGCAAACCCACTGCTGCGCTACATTTTTCGGATCCTCGTGTAACGGTTCTTTATCCTGAAACGGTATTGGCCAGTAATGTGGCCTCACATAGATTTGCCATCGATCATTTTGAAAGAAACCATGATCTAATACTCATCATGGACAGCGATAACCTGGCCGACGCAGACTTGATACAAAACCTGAATAATCTATTTTCAGCGGGCTTCCAGGCTGTTCAGGGGATTAGGTTGGCAAAAAACCTGGACACGACTATCGCCCGGCTTGATGCGGCCCGGGACATTTATTATCACTATTTTGACGGAGAGGTCATGTTTGATTTGGGATCCTCGGCAACACTTTCTGGCTCGGGAATGGCATTTTCGGCCTCATTATATAAAAGGATGCTAGCTGGCATTAATATGCAGGGCGCAGGCTTTGATAAAGTCCTTCAGGCTGCTCTGGTCAGCGAAGGATACCGTATTGCTTTTGCCAAAGATGCCCAGGTTTATGACCAAAAGACCGCACATACCACCCAGCTGGTAAATCAACGGGCCCGTTGGATAGCCACATGGTTCAAATACTTTAGTTATGGGTTTAAAATATTTGTTTTGGGCATAGCGAAGTTTAATTTCAACCAAGTCATATTTGGTATAACTTTGCTTAGGCCACCATTATTTATTTTTTTATCTGCTTCAGTCTTGCTGATCATTGTTAATCTATTCGTCAGCAATACCGTATCATTACTATTAGCTGGGGCTCTTGTGATTTATCTGATCAGCTTTTTTATTCCGATTTTAAAAAAATCAACCGACCCACGTATTTTAAGTGCGCTTCTATACATCCCAGTATTCGTTTTTTATCAGTTCATATCATTGGGCAAATCTATTTTTTCTCAAAAGGCCAATGTTGCAACCAAACACAATATTGAAGACAAAACATAAGTGATGCGCTATACAATTTCACCAGCTACCAAAAGAACGCTAACGATCTTGCTGATTGTATTTTCTTTTTCATTGTTTTCGGCGGTTTTGACCATCTCGTATGAATACTTTGCCATATTCTTTATCTTGCTCTCGGTGGGCGCCGTGGTATTTGCGATGGCACTTTTTTCCAATCCCCGGGTTGGCTTTTTTGTCTATCTCGCCTATTGTTTTATCATTGCCGGGCTACTGAAAAACACGGGTTTACCCTTTGGACCGCTGATGGAGATTTTGCTCGGGGTCACCTGGCTTTCGCTACTTTATAACCATAAAAAGATAGAGTGGAAGCACCTGAAAAATGACCATGTCATTATCGCTGCTATATGGTTTGGTGTTAATTTATTTGAACTGGTGAATCCGGAAGGGGCGAGTTTGTTAGGATGGCTTAATGAGGTCCGTTTCACTTCGTTTAACTGGTTGCTGATCGCGCCTATTGGTTTTTTGCTTTTCAGGGGCCGAAAGGATATGGATCTTTTCTTTACCATTATTTTCACCTTATCCTTCTTGGGAACCCTTTATGGCATGAAGCAATACCATATTGGGGTTTCGGCCGGAGAACAAATGTGGCTGGATAATGGTGGTGCAACCACCCATATAAACTTTGGAATCCTGCGTGTGTTTTCTTTTTATACTGATGCAGGGCAATTCGGCGCCTCTCAGGCTGCAATGGCCGCCATTTCCTTTATACTCGCCTTAGGTCCGTTTAAAAGATGGAAAAGAATACTATTAGTTATCGTTGGGATGTTTTTTGTTTATGGAATGCTAATATCGGGAACCAGGGGAGCCTTATTCGCACTTGTGGTAGCCGTCATTTTTGCCATGATCCTAAGTAAAAACTTCAAAATACTGCTGGTAGGCTTGGTATTTGGGATTGGATTTTATAGTTTTTTGAAGTATACCACGATAGGGAATGCAAACTATCTCCTGGTTAGGCTGAGGACCGCTTTAGATCCAGACAATGATTCATTAAATGCAAGACTGATCAATCAAGCCACCTTAAAAACCCTGATGGCGAACAAGCCATTTGGTGCTGGTGTTGGAAGTATAGGCATTAACGGGATTACCTACAATTCAGATAAATATCTCTCCATGATTCCGCCCGACAGTTATTGGGTTAAAATATGGGTCATGTACGGGGTTGTGGGACTTACGATATGGTTTTCTCTGATTTTATTTATGATTGGCAAGTGCTGCGGGATCGTCTGGAATTTACGTGATCCGGCGCTTCGGGTGAAGTGCCTGGCGTTAACTTCTGGTACAGCTGGGATTTTCTTTTGTAGTTACGGGAATGAAGTGATGAATGGTTTTCCTTCATCTGTGATCATGTATATGTCATGGTCCTTTGTTTTGATCTCGCCGATGTTTGATTCCCCATTAGCACTTAAAGAGAGATAAATATGCCTTTTGAGATAGTCGCACTCCCAGCGTTGTTGTTTTTGGTCCTTGGCTTTATCAGCGGATATAAAAAGAGTAAAAAATAGATATGAATCAATTTATACAGTCAATACCTGCACGCCTTACCCGGGTTACCTCTGGAGGTAAGTTGATTAAAGAGATCGATGGTCTGCGGTTTGTAGCTATTGTTCCGGTTTTAATACAGCATCTTGCCGAGAGATTTGAAAGAAATACCCCTGTTACTTTTAATACACCTATTGAAGATAACTTCTCGAATTTTTTGGCTCACAGGGGGTTCTTGGGTGTTTATATATTTTTTGTGATCAGTGGCTTTGTTCTTGCCCTGCCGTTTGCATCACACCGCTTGAGGGACAGCCATAAGGTGAATATTGGCACCTATTTTTGGAGAAGACTAACTAGACTTGAGCCCCCGTATATCATATGGATGACCATCTTCTTTATTGTTTTTATAATCCAGAAAAACCAGTCATTCATGGAATACCTCCCGCATTATCTGGCCAATATCACCTATACCCATGCCATTATATACAATACCTGGTCTCCGTTTAACCCACCTACCTGGACATTGGAGATCGAGGTTCAATTCTATATTCTTGCACCTGTTTTGGCTTATCTGTTCTTTTTCGTTAAAAACAAGATTTTAAGGCGTTCACTCCATTTACTGTTAATGGCATCGCTAGTGCTAGCCCAACAATATCTTAAATTATATCTAAATCCCTATAGCTTTAGCATATTGGGCCATTTGCATTACTTTCTATTGGGATTTATCCTTGCAGATATTTACCTCACTGAATGGAAGGTCATCTCTAAGAGTACCTGGTATGATCTCCTCGCTTTGATTTCTTTGGCTTCACTGCTTTACTTCTGGAGCTGGAATTATGAACTCATGAGCAGGATCGCCGTGTTAGTCTCTTTGTTTTTGTTTTTTATCTCGGTTTTCAAAGGCAATTATGTCAACCGTTTTATTACCAACAGGTGGATCATGTCTATTGGTGGGATGTGTTATACCATATACCTCATTCATCTCCCGTTCTCTGAGTTTTTTATCCGCCTAACCAAAAATCTTATCTTTACGCAGGACTATACGATCAATTTAATGATACAGTTAGTACTGTTTATACCCATAACACTTATATTAAGTGGATTTTTCTTTTTGCTATTTGAAAAGCCCTTTATGGATAAGGGCTGGCCACAGGTATTCTCCAGAAAGATCTCAGCATTGTTTAAGAATTGATTATAGGAGGAAAAAATGAAATTAAAAAATACCACTATAGTTATTCTTGGCGCTGCAAAATTCGACGGTATCTATGAATCCACAAGTTTTACAACAGCAAAATTTCTGGCCAAAGATAATGATGTAATATATGTGGATTACCCATATACTTTTAAAGATTGTTTAAAAGAGAAAGGTACTCCCGGGCACGACCGGCGTAAGGCGCATTTCTCTGAGCACAATATCCAGTTGATTGATACTTCGGTGGACCGGCTCAAAGTAATGATTCCCTCACCTGTGCTATCGTTGAATTTTTTGCCCGAGGGGAAGTTATATAGATTTTTTTTAAAATGGAATGAGCGCCGGATTGCCTCAAAAATCAGCCGCTTGCTGAAGTCAAGAAAGGTATCAGATTTCATTTTCATTAATTCATTTAACTTTCATTATCCGACCATCGCAAGCAGAATAGGCGCTACCTTAAGTGTTTATCAATGTGTGGATCCACTGATTATTGATTATGATAAAAGGCACGGTGAAGTCTCGGAAGTGATTTTGGCCAGAACTTCTGATCTTGTGGTGTGCACCAGTAAACAACTCTACAGAGAAAAGTTATTGCTCAATGACAACACTTTCTTTATAGCCAATGCTGCGGACCTTAGCCACAGCGCAAAGACTCTCGATGAAAACTTGGCTGTACATTCCGCACTGGACAATATTCCTCATCCCATCATTGGCTATTTTGGGCATATCGAAAGAAGAATGGATTTTCCATTGTTGACCAAGCTGATTAAGCTACATGGTGAAAAAAGCTTTGTGTTCGTCGGGCCGGTATCAGAAGAGTTCGTACCTGCAGGTTTTAAAGATCCTAAGAATGTTTTTTTTACAGGCAGACTTGATTATCAGGATATGCCTGCGGTAATCAAAGGGTTTGATGTGGCGATTATTCCATTCAAGGAGGATGATGTGAGTAAGACCATTTTTCCATTGAAGCTTTTCGAGTATCTTGGCGCAGGTAAGCCTGTGGTTGCTACTGAATTTAACCCGGATCTAGCTGAATTTACTGGCGATGCTGTAGTTTATGCAAATGAGGTAAAAAGGTTTGGCGATGCACTTGATTTTTTTATAGCCCATGATCATAAGGATGCTAAAAAGGCAAGACTCAAAATCGCTGCTGAAAATACATGGGAAACGCGGATTCAGCAACTTGGATCGCTATTGTATGATTTTTATCAATCGAAGCTGACTGCTAAAGTCTAAATTAAAGGCTAATATATCTTTTTCTGATGCAGGTAAATTCAGAACTGTTTTTTTTGTTTTTAAACTTATCTATTAGCATTACTTTTAGTCAAGGTATCGATAACTCAATAACTGAATGATAGGAATCTATCCTATCATTCAGTTATTAATAATAAATTATTTTCGCCAGCTGCTGTATTTCGATCAACTAGAATGGGTTGGCTTTAATGTATTTTTCCCACTCCCAGGCCGAACGCATCATTTCCTTAATATCAAGTTCTGCTCTCCAGCCTAAATCTTCATTTGACTTTTGAACATCACCGTATACCTGCATCACGTCGCCTGCTCTTCTTGGCCCGATCTTGTAATCAAGCTTTTCTCCCGTCACCTCCTCAAATGCAGCAATGATTTCCAATACCGATGTTCCTTTTCCTGTTCCGATATTGAATACTTCATAATTGCGATCAGCTTTTTTTTCTTCCAGGCGTTTGAGTGCCTTAACATGTGCCTTTGCCAGATCAACTACGTGAATATAATCCCTGATAGCGGAGCCATCTGGCGTTTGATAATCATTTCCATAAACCGTAATCGGCCCCCGCTTCCCTATGGCAGACTGAGTGATGAAGGGTATGAGATTAGCTGGAACTCCGTTAGGCAGTTCGCCGATCAGCGCCGTTTCGTGGGCGCCTACGGGATTGAAGTACCGTAGTGCGATGACGCTTAACTCAGCGTTAACTGCAGTGGTTTCACTTAAAATCTCTTCAGCAATCTGTTTGGTATTGCCATATGGAGATTCTGCCTTTTTAACAGGCGCGGACTCTGTTACTGGCAGGTGATCAGGCTGCCCATAGACGGTGCATGATGAGGAGAAAACAAAGTCCATTCTGTTATTGAATGAGACCAAAAGATTGATTAGAGAGTAAAAATTATTCTTATAATATTTTAACGGCTTCTCTACCGATTCACCCACTGCTTTGTATGCTGCGAAATGAATAATTCCAGTTATATCTCTATTTTCCTCTGCAAATTGCTGAACTGCATGCTCATCCTGAAGATCCATTTGTACAAACTCAAACCATTTCCCTGAAATGGCATGGAGTTGTGTGAGGATTTTGATATCGGAGTTGGAAAGGTTATCCACTATGATTACCTCATAGCCGGCTTTGTCAAGTTCCAATACCGTGTGGGAACCAATATACCCTGTTCCTCCGGTTACTAATATTTTTGCCATATTAACGGTTGTAAGTTGTAAAATCCTTGTGCTCGATCTTCTCCAAGGCCTCTTGTGGTAACGACTTGAAATACTCGTAGGTAATTTTCAATCCCTCGGCGCGTCCAACTTTAGGCTCCCATTGCAAGATCGCTTTTGCTTTGGTGATATCTGGCCTTCTTTGTTTAGGGTCATCTTGCGGGAGATCCTTGTATACAATTTTTTGTGAAGTTCCGGTAAGCTTAATAATCTCCTCACAAAACTCTTTAATAGTGATCTCATCTGGGTTCCCCACATTAACTGGCTGCGCGTAATCACTCATAAGAAGTCTGTAAATCCCCTCAATCAGATCATCCACATAACAGAATGAACGTGTTTGGCTTCCATCACCAAAAACCGTTAAGTCCTCACCCCTTAGTGCCTGGCCAATAAATGCAGGTAAAACACGTCCGTCATTGAGACGCATTCTTGGGCCATAGGTATTAAAAATCCTAACAATGCGGGTTTCTACATCATGAAAGGTATGGTAGGCCATGGTGATCGCTTCCTGAAAACGTTTGGCTTCATCATAAACCCCTCTGGGTCCAACAGGGTTTACATTCCCCCAATATTCCTCTGGTTGAGGATTGACGTTTGGATCACCGTAGACTTCCGATGTGGAAGCAATCAGCATCCTGGCATTTTTGTTTTTTGCAAGGCCAAGAAGATTATGAGTACCTAAAGATCCTACTTTGAGGGTCTGTATTGGGATTTTAAGATAATCGATCGGGCTCGCTGGTGAGGCAAAATGAAGGATGTAATCCAATTGACCGGGTATGTGCACGAACTTGGAGACATCATGGTTGTAGAACTCGAAATTCTCTAACTTGAAGAGATGTTCAATATTGGCAATGTCGCCAGTAATTAAGTTGTCCATCCCAATCACATGGAAATCTTCCTTTATGAAGCGGTCGCATAAGTGTGATCCTAAAAATCCGGCTGCACCGGTTATTAAAACTCTTTTTCTAGCCATTTTTAATATTCTGATTTTTATTTTTTGAACATTACCCCAAGATCCGATATTTTACTGAAAAAATCAGCAATGTTGTTGGAGTTGGTAATTTATTTTCTCATGTTAGTCATTTCCAGATAAAATATTTTCATAAAGCGCTATATGTTTCTCTAGTGGCGCTTCTTTTTTATACCATTCCAAAATGGAGCTCCTCGCATCAGCGGTAGGGGACTGATCATAAGCGGTGATTGCCATTTTAATCTTTTCCACTAACCTATCTGCATCCATTGGATCAAAAAGAAAGCCATTTTTCCCCTCAGTGATGTAGTCAATCATTCCGCCGGTTCTTGAGGAAATTAGTGGAGTGTTGCAGAGTAGCGCCTCTGTGCCGGTGAGCCCAAAGGTTTCCTCAGTGGAGGGAATGATAAAATAATCCATTGCAGAATAAACAAGTGAATGAATTCGTTTATCATGTATAGGTTGAAACCTTAAATGTTCCGGATTACCACTACCCCCTTGATTTGATTTAGAGGCACCAAATGATATAATTTTAACCCGTTTTTTTTCCGCTTCAGTTAACTTCTCAATCGCTTTCTGCAGGAGCCAGTAACCTTTTCGGTAGTTGCCTAAATCGTCCGCACCGGTTCCAAGCAGAATTACGCGATCATTGATATTCAGCGCCTTTTTTGCAATCTGTTTATCAATGGGTATGAAATTCACCGTATCAAGTATACAGGGGATTTTGGTGGAGGCGACTGCAGGTAAATACGCCTTAATTTTATCTACTGTCAACTGGCTACTGCCAATAAAATGAATACCTGATGCTTTGATAGCGCTGTGCTTATCCCTTTTTAAGCTTTCCTCTGCGCTTGAAAAAGAAGGGTTACGTATCGCGTCTTGTTCATAATGGAATCCTCCTAAAATAGGGTTAAGGTCATGTGCTGTCCAGACCATAGGTTTTTTCACCGCCGAGAAAAAGGACGGGATGTCTACAAAATCAGCAATCCAGTGCAAGTGAATAATATCCGCCTGACTAACCAAAGGATGCAAATGAACCTGATAAGGAGAATATGGGAATGTGAAAGCTTCATAATCGCCCTGGAGACCTTTAGTCAGCCTACTGTTTTTATCTAATTTGAGTTTGCTAAGTACCCGGCTGGTAAAACTTCTGGTTTGATGTATTTGGTAGATCTCCGGCGTGAGATTTTCATGCAATGCAAAAAGGCAAAGAATCTTTGAATCTATCCCCTTTTCTAAAAGGGCCTCATGCAGCCTTTTGACCGCGATTCCAGCTCCTCCAGTGATATATGCGGTGATGTGTAGTACTCTCATGATAAAACCTCGCACCAAGTAAAACGATCAGTCATTACCCGCTTAGGGTGTTCTTTACCAATCCGGAACCCTAACCAGTTTTTCGGTCCATATACGGTATTTTTTTTCGCAGAGAGGTATGCTGCCCACCAGGCAAAACTGCTATTGGAGATAATAGCGATATCAGAATGTTGTATGATTTGAAAGTCTGTTATCTCATCATTGTTCGAATAGATATAATTTGGCTTTTCTTTGAAAAACGCTTTTACGTATTCGATGTCATCGCTTACAAAGAAAACTTTGTATTGGTCAATATTCTCTATGGCATCAAGCCTCTCTTTGAAATACTCGATTGGAAGAGAAATGTCTCTTTTGCCATATTTAAGGTAATCGGTACGCCTGATGTGTACGGTAAGGGTTTTATGGTTGGTGAATATTTCACCGAAACTAGCATGGAATCTGTCTGTAAACTCTTTTTTGATTTTAATATTAAAATCGCCTCGAATACGTTTCACAAAAAAATCGGTCTGGAAAAAACCTTTGTAAATCGTCCAGTCTTTAACTTGGACATCCTTGGGAACCTGTATGCTCTCTATGTAATGCTCTTTAAAGGTAAATAATTTAGGTAATGACCTTGCATAAAGGGAATAGGCCTTTGAAGCTAAAGTCAGACTTTGAAATGTATCCAGATCAAAATACTTTGTTAGATAGCCATGATGGGGATTAACAAAAAAAAACGTTTTTGCTGGATTGTTTGTTTTCAGATACTGAAAGAAAGCATATTGGAATATTTGATTGCCCAATCTCCCGATAAATTTCACTCCGATCATGTTAGTGCTTTTTTAGGATATATTTTCTGATGAATTCCGGATAAAACTTATAGGCATATACAAACGCATTCAGCGGATTCACGCGAAGTTCCTTGTATAGAACAATCTGCGCGATGGTAAATCCAAAGATATTTGCAGCCAGGGTGGCATATGCGGCTCCGATTGTTCCGTAGCGCCTGATTAAGAAATAATTGAGCACTAAAATTACGATTGTATTTACAATAACGATAATAAAAGTGATGCGGGTTTTCCCAATAGAATCGATAATGACCCCAAATTGCCTGCCAAAAGGCCCCAAAACACAGTAAAGCAGTGTGATATTAAGAATGGGAACGGTGTCCGCATATTTCGCGCCAGCAAGCAAATTGATGATATAAGTATCGAATATGTATATGAATATGATTACCGGAATGACCATGGCCAGGATTGTCCCCACTGATTTCTCATAGAGATACTTGATTGCCGGCTTTCCTTCTGTTTCAATTCTTTTTGCACTTTGGGGAAAGACGATCGTTGCAACAGCATTAGTTGGGATATCGATCAAATTGGTGACCCGGACCGCAATATTAAAAGAACCGGATGCGGCAGGGGATATCATTCCGCTTAACATCCATTGATCGATCGTTCCCGAAAGTATAGAGCTAAGGGAAGTTGCAAATGCATATTTTCCATAGTTGAATATCTTGGTGATCCATTCTTTGCTGAATACAAAACTAAAGTGAATAAACTTTTTGACGTAAAACCATGAGGTAATGACACTTATAATTACTGCCAAGATCTGAACATAGACCAGGCTCATCAGGCCAATGTCTATTTTGAAAAAAAATACAATGCAAACAAAAAGGCAGGGAACCGCCTGTCTTAGTAATCCGCTTACAAAAATGCCATTGTACTTCAGATGGGCCTGTTCAATGCAGTTGAATAAGGTCAGCACGCCTGAAAACAGGAACACAAAATTATACATGTAAAGCATGGATTCCAATTGTGGTGCCTTTAAAAGCCCTGCAATATAAGGCGCGAATGCATAATTCAATATGATACAGATTAATGTCATTCCACCGCTGATGACCACTGAGGCGGAAAAGATGCTCGAATGATCTTTAGGGTCTGAGCCTGCCATGAACTTAATGAGCGCGTTTTGGATCAAACCACTTCGCACGATCTCTAAAATAATTACTGTCTGACCATAGATACCCCAAACGCCATAATCGTTTTTGTTAAGCAACCGGACTAAGAGAATAAACATCAACATCCCAAACAGCGTGCTTGAAAAGTTCTGCAGAACGTTGATAATTCCAGACCTGAGCCAGTATTGGTCTTTGTGTTTACTCATTTATTAAAAATGTTTTTGTAAAAAATCCATTGCCTCTTGCTCGGTGCGGGCATGCAATACATTCGCACCTGATAACTTAGGGTACAGTTTGCTAAAGCAGTGGAAATGATGCTCCCCTCCTTTTTTAGAAAGGATAATATTTGTACCTCCAAAATAACTGGCCAGCGCCCCGGTTCCTCCATGTGTGGATAAGAAGTGATCGCTATTTGCGTAAACCATCATTTGAAGATGATTGAAGTTTTTGGCTTTGGCCTTGTTTTCTTTAAAAAGGTTTTCCATTAGGATCACCTTGGGAAACTGTTGCTCAATCCAGTCGTATTCATTAAGGTCGTAAATATCACTGTTGTCATTGGTGATATTCTCAGGCCTAGGTCTATTGTAGATGATCTGATATTTATCCTGATATTGAAGGAAAATCTTTTCTAAATATTCTATACTTAGAAAGCTTACCGGTGGTCCGTCCCATTCCATATTGTAGCGGTTGGCAACAATTAGTATTGGTTTATCAAAAGTATAAATGAGATTTCTATAGGTCTCCTTCAGGGGAACGGGAATCCATTTGGACATGTTGTAATCCTGACTATAGAGAATTCTCGGGGTTTCGAAATTATAGTTGCCTTCAGTTGTTCTTGTAGGGTAAACTTCGGAATGGTCTGGTGAAAAAAAGTATAGCTCCTGGGTGTATTTCGCGCCCTCTGTATGGAGTAGCGTTCCATTTTTATAGTGCCAGTATGCAAATGGCAATGCAAAGGCTAGATCAGGGGTAAATTCTCCACTAAAACTGATGCTTTTATAAGGCTTTTTAATAATGTAATCTTTGATGATATACTTCAATTGCCGAAGCTGGCAGATGTAAGTATCACGATAAAAATAGCGGTAGGCTTTAGGCGCTTTCGGATATCTTATTGTAATAAAGAGACTTAAGGATTTTAGGAAAAGTTTGTTTAACATGCAAAAGTTAAATACGTAGTTAAGGATAAATATAGGGTATATTTTATAACTTTACGGTATAAAATTGATTTGATGCGACCCCTAAAAATTCCAGCCGCAATATCCAGCATTATCGATAAAAGCTTATCTGAGGAACAAATGATCGCATCTACTTTGATGGAATATGCCAGGATATCGGGCAATGAGCCCGAAGTGAGTATCGTTATTCCTGCCTATAACGAAGAGCAGAACATTGTTCCCACTTTGTATTCATTGTGTTCAAATCTTACGCGACGGTCAATAGAGATTATCGTGGTGGATAATAATTCGATTGATCGGACCGCTGAACTGGCTAAAGCATGTGGCGTTATCTGTGTGTTTCAGCCTATACAGGGTATAACTGTTACCCGGAATTTGGGGCTATCTGTTGCCAAGGGTAGATATGTACTCAATGCAGATGCGGACAGTATATACCCCAAGGATTGGATTGAACTTATGATCAAGCCACTGGAGGATTCATCTGTGGCGCTGACTTATGGAAGATTTGCACATATTCCCACTACTTCCACAGGGCGTACTTTTTATTTTTTTTATGAATATCTGGCCGAATTCTCGAGGTGGATCAATAAGAAGATTAAAGATGAGGCCGTCAATGTATATGGATTTAACTCGGGATTCAGGCGTCTTCAGGGCTTAGAGGTTGATGGTTTTGATCACCCAGAAGGGACAAATGAGGACGGCTGGCTGGCGGTTAAGCTAAGAAATTCAGGTTTTGGCCGATTAAATTTAGTTAAAAATCCAAAAGCCATGGTATGGACTACTGACCGTAGAATTCAAATGGACGGTGGTGTCCTTACTGGAACAATCAAAAGACTAAAGCGCGTGATCCTGAAAAGATGATAGGATTGTTTAATTGGTATACACAATGATCAGGCTTTGTAAACTGCATTACTTTTTTAGAATTGGTCGGGGTACGCTAAAAGCTGATAATTAATATATAGTTAACCGCTAGAACATTTTTTCAGAAATCAATAAATAGTTATTTCCAAAATCATCAATCAATATGTCAAAAAATAATTTCGAGAATGTTTCTTTGTTGATTACCCATTACAACAGATCATCCTCTTTATTAAGATTACTAAACAAGCTTCTGGAACTGGACATTGCTTTTGGGGAGATAATTGTTTCTGACGATTGTAGCAAGCCAGAGCACCTTTCCAAATTACAGCAGATGGAAAGTGAATATGGTTTCAAGCTTGTTACAACGCCAATAAATAGGGGGCTGGGCAACAATATAAACAAAGGGCAGGATTTGGCAACTAAAGACTATACCCTGTATATACAGGAGGATTTCGTGCCAACTGAATCATTTGCTGAACATTTTATCGATGCATTATCTCTTATGGATAACCATGATGATTTGGATATTGCCCGCTTTTATGGCTATGTCCGGTATCCTTACAGTAAACCTTTCGAAAAGGGATACCGCCTGATGGATTTCAAACTCTATTATCCCGGATACTTGAAGTTTTATGTCTATAGCGATCACCCACATTTAAGACGGCGTAATTTCTTTGAGAAGTTTGGCCGCTACAAGGAAGGAATCAATATGGATATGACCGAATACAATATGTGTCTGGCCTTTCTGAAAAACGGCGGAAAAGGTATTTTTTATCCTGAAATAAGTTCGCTTTTTCTCCAGCTCAATAATTTACAAGAGCCAAGTACCGCTTCATTTAGAAAAGATTGGCGGCTAAGTCAGAATCTGTTTATCCGTGCTATGCGAGGGGTCTATTTGCAATATAAGACCCTCAAGTTTCATAAGGACTATTTAATGTATCCTGTTAAAAAGGTAGGCTAATCGAACACCGCATCTAGCCACCTTTCAATAGAATAATTTTGATGAGGAAAGGTTTTTAGTGTCAGGAAATCTTTATCAATATGGATTTCATGTGGGTCGAATATATTGATCTGCTCGGAGTTAAACCCTGGCTCACGAACAATATATTCATTTGTGGTTAACAGTTTTTTGCCGGCACCTAGTGCGTCGAGAGATCGGGTGGTGATTCCTGTCTGGGACGGATTGGTGTAGTCTATGATAATATTGGCCTGATTAAATAATCTGTAGTATTCCTCTTGATCCAGTTTACTAAAGGAGAGTATACTGGCATCGAGCGCTTTGCCAGATAGTTTTTCTTTTAAAAAAAACTTGATGCTGATGGCAAGATGGACTTTGAGTGTAATTTTATGTGTTTTGCAGTAACGGATCAATTTTTTTACGAATTCATATCTTACGTGAGAATATCCGCCAACAAAAAAAAGATCAAACTTTGGAATTTCTGTGGAGACTACTTTAAATTCATCGGTGTGAAAAGTAGGCAGGTTTTCCAGATGAAGCGTTTCCGAATCCTTATAGTCAAAGGTTTTGGTCACATCAAACCATGGGATCATGTGGCGATAGTCGCATTCCCAGTTATAAATGCTGTCCCACTGATAAAGGATGGTTTTAAGATCAGGTAATCTTTCTTTTAGGGTTTTTACAAACCATTCTTCCATCTTGTAGCCGCCTATTACAAACAAATAGTCGAAAGTGAGCGGTCCAATCTTTCTGATAACTTCCATGTAATGTCTATCCTGAATCTTATTGGCGTATTTCGGGTAGAAATTTTTGGCGAGTGCGTACTTCAGTGAGATGTCCCTTTCATAGAAAAAGGTCACTTCTGCACCAAATGATTCCATTTTCTTTATGACTTCTTCGGTATAGTGATAAAATTTGACGCCAATAAAAAGGATGCGTTTACCATTCATTTTTTCTTCAAGAGAGTTCATTCTTTTATCTATCTGCTGCGGTATATTTGAAAAAAAAACCAAGATCCTAAGTTAATTATTCTAGCGTTGGTTTATCGAATGTAACAATAGTTTTTTATTGTTAGTTTAGCAGAATATCATTGGATATCTTCAATTGTTAAATATAAGTTAAAAGTTTTTGATGAATACAGGGCACCACTTTAGTACTATAGCACTATTAATCACTCACTATAATAGAACTAGCTCACTAGAGCGGCTATTGACATCTTTTGAAACACTAAATATAACTTTCTATGAAATCATAGTTTCCGATGATGCTAGCAATAAGGTGCATTCTCAAAAACTTCTGGAACTGAAGAGAAAGTATGGGTTCACCTTGGTCTCAACACCTGTAAACAAGGGATTAGGTAATAATTTGAATAAAGGGCAGTCGGCAGTGAATAGCCCATATACCCTATATGTTCAGGAAGATTTCATACCAACAGACCAATTTTTAGGTCATTTTCTAGATGCAGTTACGATATTAGAGGAAGAGAAAGATATTGATATCGCACGCTTTTATGCCTACGCTCCATATCCCTATTTGAGCCCCTATAAAAATGGGTATTCGAAGATGGTCTACAAACCATATTTTCTGGATAAAAATAAAATATATAATTATAGCGATCACCCACACTTGCGAAGGCACAATTTTTTTGAGCGTTTTGGGAAGTATACTGAAGGAATCAAGTCAGATAAAACCGAGTACCAAATGTGTTTATCCTTTATTCAAAATAAGGGAAAGGCGATTTTTTTCGACGACTATAAGAGCTTATTCATCCAAGAAAACTCTTCCGCTGAACCAAGTACGGTGCAGAGATCCGATTGGAAACAGAGTAACAATTGGATAATGTCTCTAGTGCGGTTGGTATATCGGCAAGTTAAATATAACTATGATCTCCATATAGCCAAAAAATTCAAACGGGGATAACTGGGTGCTGAGTGAGTTTTTGAGTGTCCGTTATGTTGCGCTTAGCATTCTTTCTGGATCTAGCCTTTTTTAGGATGAAATACGATAATGTGTAAAGCGCATATAGTGCTACTATGGTTGTTGTATGCGTAATAAATGTTTATTGAAAAATAGAGGGTTACAACACTCCTGATGTAACCCTCTTAATTAACGCTCTCAATCTTTAGATTGATACAAGGCTCTCACCCCTTGAGCTACAAAGGTACAAGAAATATTGAAAAACAAGGCCTCTTAGTGTACTTTGTACACTTAATTTTTCAAGGTTTGTATGTTTAAATTCAAATCTTATACTTAGAAGTGTTATTGAAACTTTTAGTCATGGAACTTTTGAAATTTTGTCTATATTTCCTCAATATTTGCTTATTATTTTAACATAAGTTTACAGCAAATTTATAGCAAAACAGATCTGGAGTTCGTTTAGGTTACTACTGAGGTGTTAGCTGCTGCAGCAGCTTAGTCTGATAATACATGAAATACGTTAAAAAATTGAGAGAAAAGAATGTTATCAAAAGTCAGGCAGGGACAGAAAAAAAGGTTTCCATCATCAGCGTGAACTATAACCAACCTTTGGTCACTGAGGCTCTTCTCCAATCAATATTTGAAACCAATACCTATCCAAACTTAGAGATTATCATAGTGGATAATGGAAGTAAAGTGAATCCAACTGACAGATGGACTGCTAAGTATCCTGAGGTGATTTTTTTAAGCTCAGAAATAAATCTTGGTTTTGCCGGTGGTAATAACCTCGGGATCCAGGCGTCTAATGGTGATTTTGTTTTCCTGGTTAATAATGATACCGAATTCACCATTGGACTAATCGAGAAGTTACTTATTACTTTTGAAGATTTTCCTGACACAGGTATAGTATGCCCGAAGATAAATTACTTCGACCAAAAGGAGCTTATCCAATATTTGGGATACACTGAACTGCACCCCATCACTGCGAGAAATAAGTGTATTGGGCAATACGAAATAGATAAGGGGCAGTTTGATAACCAAATCTATGCTACTGCATTTGCACATGGAGCGGCAATGATGGTTTCCAGAGTAGCAATAGATAAAGTAGGATTGATGGAGGAGGGCTTCTTTCTCTACTATGAGGAATTTGACTGGTGTTTGCGGTTTCGCGAAAATGGATATAAGATAAGGGTGAATAGTCACGTCAAGATTTTTCATAAAGAATCTATTTCTGTGGGCACAGATAGTGCGCTAAAGAATTATTACATGACCCGTAACAGAATTTTAGTGATGAGAAGACATACCGGTTTGATGCATTTTTGTCTGTTTTCTCTATATTTTGCTTTTGTTGTGTTTCCACGAAATTTATTGGAATATCTTTTGAAAGGCCGTTTTGATAAAATCCGAGCCATGCTCCGAGCCATTGGATGGAATTTTACGCACAGTAGTAAGATGCTTTCTACTCAATCTTAACTCATATGCACGCTATCTTAATAATTTGCTTAGTTATTATTTTTTACACCTATATCGGCTACGGTATAGTGATTTTTATAATGGTTAAGATCAAGCGAATATTTTTCAAGAAACCCAGGCTTGAATACGCTTATGATCAGTTGCCCAGCTGTACATTGATTGTCGCAGCTTATAATGAGGAGGATTTTATAGTTGAAAAAATCAAGGATACCTTAAAGCTCAAATATCCATCTGGAAGATTAGAACTTATTTTTGTAACGGATGGTTCAACCGATCAAACCCCATTTATGGTAGGGCAATATGCTCAGATCACCTTATTGCACTCTTCACAAAGAAGTGGAAAGATTGCGGCCGTCCATCGTGCGATGGAGCATGTTAAAACTTCTGTAGTAGTCTTTACAGATGCTAATACCTATCTTCATGAGGATTCTTTAATTCAGCTATGTAAGCATTATGCCGATAGTAATGTTGGAGGTGTCGCTGGTGAGAAAAAAATCTTTGTCGACCAACATGCTGATGCCACAGCAGGAGAAGGCATTTATTGGAAATATGAATCGAAATTGAAGTCATTGGATTCTGAGCTTCATTCCGTTGTGGGTGCTGCTGGGGAACTTTTCAGTATCAGGACTTCTTTATACTCACCTGTTCCCAAGAATAGTATACTCGATGATTTTATGATATCCATGGGGATTACTGCAAAGGGTTGCCAAATCAAGTACGAGCCAAAGGCCTATGCACAAGAAACCTCTTCAGCAAATATATCTGAAGAACTCAAAAGGAAGGTGAGGATAGCTGCTGGTGGATTTCAGTCTATTATCTGGTTAGGATCTTTATTGATTCCTTTTCAAGATCCCTTATTGACCTTTCAGTATATTAGTCATAGAGTCTTGAGGTGGACAATCACCCCATTGGCCTTACTACTTGCTTTCTTTGTTAATCTTTATCTTATTATAGCAGGTAGTGAGAATTTTTATCTTTTGTTATTTTTTCTTCAGGGTCTATTCTACCTGTTGGCTATCATCGGTATGTGGATGGAGCACAAAAAAGTGAGATTTAAAATTTTGTTTGTTCCCTATTATTTTTGTCTAATGAACTATGCAATCCTTGCGGGAGGCTGGAGGTTTTTCATGGGTAGGCAATCAGTGATATGGGAAAAATCAATCAGGAAATAATTTTATGGCTGCTTAATAAATTTCTCTTCTTTCTGCGTAAACAATAGGTTGCGAGTGTGTTGCGGCTATATGTTAATCCCATCTTTAGACTGCTTTGTAAATAAACCCTACACCAAATGGTGATAATGCATACTTTGGCTTATTCTTTGATGAGGATTTCTATTACAATTATTATGACCAAATATTTATGAGCTATCAGGACTACAAATGCAGAAAATGTGGCAGCACATTTCACTATCAGGTTCCACGGGCTAAATTATTTAAAATCTTCTTTGGACTTTTACCTATTAGGGTATACTGGTGCCCTAAATGCGTTACAAACCGGTATGTATGGATTTCATCGGACAAAGAGTAATCATCGTCACATTGTTTCTATCTCAAAAGTTTGGCTTTTAGGGGTAACCATCCCAAATGATCTAAACCGCCTGGAATCCAATGCTGCTAGTTATCAATGTGCTAGTTTATTTTTTTGCAAGTCTTCGATTTCTTTACTTATCTTTTTTTAACAGAATTTTAGGATATCAAGTTGTTATTAAGATTTAGCTTTATTCTCCTTTAATACTTTTGCTGGTGCCAGCCTCTTTACTCGGTGAATCTCCCGTATTATCTTACAAAGTTTTAGCCTTTTTCTTAGTTTTCGGACAGATGTCTTCTTCCACAGCGTTGAATTTTTTCAATGCTGGGCATCTAACGGTATCAACAATCCCCTATCATGCGGTCTGAGCACTCCAAAAACAAATTCATGATCTTCTCCACGCGAAAATTTTTAGCTCTATAAAAGGGCGTTAACATTGAATGAAGACATCATACGCCATAATTAATTCCTCGAATGCCTAAGATTTTCACTAGTAATATCACTCTTTAGTAACCAAATTTTCTTCTGAAAATTATAAGTTTTTATTGAGGGATACCGATGGAAATGAAATTATATATTCGTCTGTAAAATTCCATATGGGTCATAAAATCGTTAAATAAATCCAAAAAATATCCTTAAATTACTGGTAGTGATGTGTACCTTTGAATCATTTGGCGCCAATTGAGCTAATAGAGACCTGTATAGTTATTAATTCTCTATTTTCTTTAGTAAGTACTTTCAGATTAGCGTTGGGAAAAATACAATAATGAATCTTTAAAGAATGGTCTGAAGTTTGGCTCTTATTGTTTTTTAGCTACCTAAGCCAATTTTGTGCCATTGTAAAGAATAAAAAATGAATGTTAGTGTTACCGGGGCAACTGGGTTTGTCGGCCAGAATTTAGTTCCTTTCTTGAATAAGAAGGATGTGAAAACTTACGCTTTAGGACGTCAGGACATGTCCGGTGATTTTATATTTTCGAAGGATATTCAGGCGATCGTTCATTTAGCTGGTAAAGCTCATGATTTAAAGCAGACGTCAGATTCGAGTGAATATTATACTGTGAATTTTGAGTTAACTAAAAAACTATATGACGCATTTTTAAAATCCGATGCTAAAAAATTTATTTTTATTAGCTCTGTTAAAGCTGCGGCCGATAGTGTAGATGGTATATTGCAGGAAGATGTAATCCCATCTCCCATTACGGATTATGGGAAATCAAAATTGATGGCTGAAGCCTATATACAAGCACAACTACTACCGCCAGGCAAAAGCTTCTATATTCTTAGACCATCAATGATCCATGGTGCTGGAAATAAGGGGAATCTGAATTTGTTGTATCAGTTTGTAAAAAAAGGTATACCTTATCCACTGGTTGCCTTTGAGAACAGGCGGTCATTTTTAACAGTTACAAATCTTTGTTTTGTTATCAATGAAATTATTCATCAGCATAAAATCCCCTCTGGGATATACAATGTCGCGGATGACGACGCGTTATCTACTGTAGAGGTCGTTGGGATTTTAGCGAAATCAATGGGTAAGAAGCCCTCATTTCTAAAGCTTCCAAAACAAATAATTTCGGCAATTGCAAGGCTTGGCAGTATTCTGAAATTACCTTTGAATTCAGAACGATTGGGGAAATTAACAGAGAATTATGTAGTTAGCAATCAAAAAATTACCAGTGTGCTTAAAGTCAATTTGCCATTAGCAGCTAGGGACGGGCTCCTGGAAACGGCCAGGTCTCTACAAAATCATAGATAAGAAAAGCAACACGACTTTCAGAAAGTATCTCATAATTAAGTATAGCATGACGAAGTTAAACCAAACAAGCCAAATATCGAAATGTCTAATCACAGGAGGTAATGGTTATTTGGGAAAACATATCAGTGAATCTTTAACTGCACAGAACTATGATGTACATAGCCTGGGTATTAGCGAGCATAATCATTATAGCTTTGATATTTCGGTTGGTATACCTAGTTTAAAAGATGAGTTTGAAGTGGTCGTTCATTGCGCAGGAAAGGCGCACAGTTTCCCCAGAACAGTAGAAGAAGAGGCAGCTTTTTATGAGGTTAATGTAAAGGGCACTGAGAATCTGTTAAAGGCATTAGAACAGGCACCAAGGTTACCTAAAAGCTTTGTTTTTCTGAGTTCTGTTTCTGTTTATGGTCTAAATGAAGGGCTGTCAGTTAGTGAAGATGCGCCACTATTATCGAAATACCCATACGGCCGGAGTAAAATAAAAGCTGAACAGCTGATACGTAATTGGTGCGAAGAAAGGCATATATCCTGTTTAATTTTAAGGCTACCTTTATTAGCAGGGAAAAATCCTCCAGGTAATTTAAAATTAATGATCGATGGTATTAAACAAGGTTACTATTTTAACATTACAAAAGAGGTAGTTAGAAAAAGTATTGTAATGGCGGCTGATGTCGCCCGGATGATTCCGTCAAGTTTACAGGTAGGAGGAACATATAATCTTACCGATGGTTATCATCCATCATTCCAAGAAATAGCTGATTTGATCGCAGATCAACTGGGAAAAAGAAGGCCGAGGAGTTTACCTAAGTGGCTTTACCGGTTGGTGAAAATTTTGGCCAATAAACTTAAATTTATTTCTCCGGTGAATGCATATAAATTTGAAAAGCTATCTTCAACTTTAACTTTTGATGATTCAAAAGCTCGAAAGACTCTTGGTTGGAATCCAGAGAAGGTGCTTGATAAGTTTGAGATAGAATGAAAATGATTTATAAACCACTTAAGTTGATTGCTTATCATTTCTACTGGAAATTAATTTCTTTCTCTTGGTATTTTCTAAATAAACCTACAAGCCAGCTAGAGCGGCAATCTAGCTTTTCTATTGGGATAACAACCTACATCAACAGGTTTGAATCTTATTTCAAGCCCTTGATAAAGCAACTCCATTATTGCTTTCCTGATACGCAACTAGTTGTACTGCTTAACGGGCACTATGAGCTGGAAGAGCAACACCGATACATTAAAAAAGCGAAAGCCTTTTTAGACCAATATCCAAACGTAAAACTCGTCACTTTCGAGCGGCCCCAAAGTTTATCCAAACTATGGAACTTATGTGTCATCAATGCGGATGCTGAAAAAGTTCTAATGCTAAATGATGATCTCAAGTTATCGCCTTGGTTCGCCAAAGCATTTCACGCAAGCAAAATATTAGGGTCGGAAATTGCATTAATTAACCGAAGTTGGAGCCACTATTTGATTTCTAAATCCGTTTTGCGCAGGGTGGGTTGGTTTGATGAGAGATTCCCTGCAATTGGGAATGAAGATGAAGACTATGAGGCAAGGCTTTCAATGGCTAAGCTACCTTTAACAGATTTTAAAATCAGGGAAATATTTAATGTGGTAGAACTCCCTAAAAAGTATTCTTACGGTAAAGATGTGGATCTGGTTAATGTCAAATACGCCAAGTCAAATCAGGATTTTTTTAATCTCAAATGGGACAAGGTTTATGAAAAAAAGAAGGGATATTTTTATGTTCCTATATTAAATGCATATCTCAAGCTTAAAGATGGAATGGAAACGCCAAATTTCTACAATCATCTATAGTCTTAAAGTTTAACTTTTTTGTGGGGGCTAGTGTGATTTTAGCTTCTTGAGATAAAATTAATTTGCCAGATCAAACTCGCCCAGCATCTGTAGTGTCTATAAGCCTTAAGCTTGATGAGACAGGATTTGAACAAAAATATTTAATTTTAGCAAAATTGATTCTTATTCGGCAGGCAAATCAACATTAAAATGAAGTAATTTGAATACAAATAAAAATGCGATCGTTAAAAGCGGTTTTTTTTCTGTTTTACAAATCATTGTGGCCGCTATTGCATATATCGGTATATATGTGATAGTCATTTCCAAGCTGGGGCGTGAACAGCTCGGCCTTTGGTCAATAATTACTGCACTTCCGATGGTGATTTCATTTTTAGGGACAGGGGTTGCCGGCTCTTTGATTAAGTATATTCCTACCTATCAAACCAGTGGTCAATCCAACCAGGTTAACCAATTAGTGGCTAATGGCTTATTTTTTAATTTTTTATTGGCAGCCATCCTTACAATACTCGCCCTGATATTTGATAAAAGACTATTGCATCTGATGCTCGGTGAGACTAGACTAACTCTCGAGCTTATTCATCTTTTTTATTTAGCGCTATGCTGTTTTTTTATAAATTTCCTAAGTTCGGTCTTCTTATCGGCGCTTGACGGATTACAAAAAATACCGCTTAAGAACAAAATTTTAATGGTATCATCTATTTTCTTTTGTGTGAGTGCAGTCTTGCTTATCCATGGGTATCAACTAAAGGGACTATTTATAGCGCAGTTACTGCAGTCATTTTTAGTGTTTGTATTTTCAGCCATAGCATTGGTACGTGTCAATTCTTTTAAATTTCACTACCGGATGATAAGCTTACATCATCTCCGTATTTTTTATACCTATGGAAGTAAGTTTCAATATATATCTATTCTCAATATTTTATTTGAACCGGCGACAAAATATTTTTTAAACCGGTATTTCGGACTAAGCGCGGTGGGTACATTTGATTTAGTCAATCGGGTTGTTGGTCAGTTGAGAACATTAATGGTAAATGCCATACAGGTTATTGTGCCTTTTGTTACTAAAAGCCTCAAAGAAACCGACACCATTTCATCCATCTATCAGAAGTCTTTCAGGGGTGCCATGTTACTTTGTAGCATACTTTTTGGAGTACTTATTAGCGCCAGCTTCTCTTTAGGTTATTTTTTTCACAAGATTAACATCTTCGAATTTCAGCTGATGCTGGGGTATCTGGTGTTCGGTTATATGTTTAATGTGTTGTCCACGCCCGCTTATGCTATCAGGTTGGCTAAGGGGCAGCTATCATTTCTTTTAATTGCGCAGGCTCTTTCCACTGGCCTCAACATTTTACTATTTGTTTTGCTGGGGCAAGCTCCAAGCATGCTATTGGTGCTTTTTCCTACCGCGCTAGCCATGGCAATCCCTTCTGTCTATCTGATTTTAAGCTTTGAATCAACTTTATCTGCTTCATTTGCATTTTTTAATTCCAAAGATTCAATCATTTACTTGGTTAGTATTTTGTTTCCGATGATTTGTGCCGGTCTGTCCCTATTTTACTCCAGTTTTTATTTATCAATGTTTTTCGGCACACTTCATGGAATTATTCTCATAGCACTCATCTATAAGAATGAATTTTTAATGGATGTGTTCTATACTTTGATGAGACGAAAAAAAACAGATTATGCAGCCTACTAAAGTTTCTGTTATAACCGTAGTTTACAATGGAGTGGCCTATATTGAGAAAGCGATACAAAGTGTATTGGCCCAAAGCTATGATAATATTGAATATATTATAATAGACAATCAATCAACCGACGGTACGCTCGAGATTGTTGAGAAGTATAAAGATAAAATCATCGTTATATCTGAGTCAGATAACGGGATTTATCATGCCATGAACAAAGGGATTGCATTGGTTTCTGGGGAATTGATCGGGATACTGAATAGTGATGACTGGTATGAGCCAAATGCTGTTAAACTGATAGTTGATGCCTATCATAAAAATCCCAGTTATGACGTATTTCATGGTCTTTTAAAATGCGTTGATACTGGAGGAAATTTAACAAAAGTGATTGGTCACCACTTTGGGTTTTTAAGAAAAGGAATGATAGAACATCCGACCTGTTTTCTTCGTAGACGAGTTTATGATAAGCTAATTTTTGATACACAATACAAGGCAGCTGGTGATTATGATTTCATGCTCAGGGTTTTGGAACAAGGGTTTACTTTTTTCTTTTTAGCCCAACCGATAGCCAGCTTTAGGTCAGGCGGGATTTCTTCTTCTTTTATTGCTGCGAAAGAAACTTTGGCTGTTCAGCGAAAGCATAATTTAATCAGTAATTTTAAAAAAATTATATTAACCAATTACTTCAAGCTTAAATTAAGACACTGAGGACTTTAGGGATTGCTTATGGCTAGGTGAACCTGGTTGAATATTCTATCAAATGTTTGCGAATGAAAATTAGTTTTCTGATTAGTGATATTTCCCTGACCCGTGGGGGTGAACGCGCTACTGCTTTACTGGCTAACGCCTTGCAGGCTAGCCATCAGGTACATATAGTTTCGCTTTATAATCAAAATAAGACCCCATTCTTTTATGTTGACCCACGCATAGAGCAACATTATATCAATACCATTTCAGCGCCCGATATAAGTAAAGTCAAATCGAAATACAGAGAAATAAAGGGATTTGCATCGCTGATAAAGAAATTGGATTCGGATATATGGATTGGTGTGGGCACTTATTGTTCATCTCTGTTAGGCGTTTTGAGTTTTAGAGATAAAAAGAGCAAATACATTGCCTGGGAGCATTCTAATTATGAGGCGGCAAGCCTAAAGTGGAGACTTATTAGAAAGACGTTTTTCATATTTATGGATGCAGTCGTCTGCCTCACCAAAAGCGATGAGAAATCTTACTTGGTACACTTTCCTAAAGTTGCAGTTATACCAAACATATTATCCTTCGTAACAGAAAAGGTGACAGATTTAACCCAGCAAACGATCATTTCAGTTGGCGCATTGGAGTATGAAAAAGGATTCGACCTTTTGATCTCATCGTTTAAAAAAATTGCAAGCCAAACGGACTGGAATTTGAAGATAATAGGTTCAGGAAGTAAAGGTATCTCCTTAATCAGGCAAATTCAGGAGGCAGGATTGACTTCACGAATTCATTTGATAGGCAACACTGCTGATATTAAACAGGTCTATCTATCCTCATCAATTTACGTTCTTCCCTCTAGAAGAGAAGGTTTTGGTATGGTGCTGATAGAGGCCATGGAGTGCGGGGTTCCATGCATCGCTTTTGACTGTGATCATGGGCCCAGGAACATCATCTCTAATAAAGAAAATGGCTTATTGGTTAGTCCTTCTGGGGATATTGATAAACTCGGGGAAGCAATTCTATCTTTGATCAATAACTTGCCTTTAAGAGAAAAAATATCTAAAGGGGGAAGACTTACCTCCAGGGAATATCAGTCTGGCCATATTTTGAGATTATGGGTCTCTTTATTTAAACAATTGCAGAAATGAGAATAGGTGTGGATTACAGATCTGCTATAAGTAGCGTAAGGGGAATAGGTTACTATCTAAAAAGTGTTATTCTTCAATTGGCCATCTTGGACAAAATCAACACATACTATCTATATGTCGATCATCAAATAGCCGTTGAACTTCCTTCCAACTTCAAAATTGTTGTAATTAATTGTCAGAGCCTGATCCTGTTCGAGCAATTCTACCTTCCCCGTCAGGCTAAGATAGATCGCCTCGATCTATTGTGGTATCCATCAAATTCAGGTCCTTTATTTTTAAAAAAGAACATCAAACTGATTTTGACCATACATGATTTGGTTTCATTAAATCGTAAATTTGCCTTATCTGATTTACAAAATTTTAATTCATTGAAAAGTTTAGTTGCAGATCAATACAGGGGCTTCTCATTGAAGTGGGGTCTAACAAGAATTAATCGCATCATATCCATTTCCAAGTATACCGAAGCGCAGATTTTTAAACAATTAAAAAGCGGATCCACACAAATCTATAATCATATCCATCCATTAGTGCACAGCAAGGAAACTCACATTTTAAAAAAATTAAAGCTGCAGGCTAAGGATTATATCTATACCTTGACTGGTAGTTCAAAACATAAGAATCTACCCGCTTACATTAACCTATTTAAATCTGGAAGCATTGGTAAAGTTTTGGTAATAAGTGGGGTAACAGATGCAGATCTTATTGAAAAGCATGGCAATGAATATATCATATTTACTGGAATGATAACAGAGGAAGAAAAAGCTTCCCTGTATTCCAATGCTTCAGCCTTTTTATTTTTATCCCATCATGAAGGATTTGGATTACCCATCTTAGAGGCGATGCAGTTTAACATCCCAATCATTTCATCAGATCGTGATGCTTTGCCGGAGGTGGTAGGGGACGCTGGAGTATTGGTAAATCCTGATGACTATGAAGAAGTTAAACAAGCATTACTCAACTTAGGCAATGACGACCTGGCTTTGCTTAAAATCCGGCAAGATAAGCAAGTCAGCAAATTCTCAGATTGGATGTGCTCCGCCAAGTTGCACTTGGATCTGTTTTTAAGAGAGGGCAGCAGATTATGAAACTGCTTTTCATCATTCCCCAGATCAGCACAGCCGGTGGTGTACAAAAGATCGTAGCACAGTTAAGCTCTTACCTGCAGGAATCCGGATATCAGGTCACCATTTTAAACTGTCTACCATTTGTTGGAGTTTCCTTTTATCAGATCCATGATCTTGTAGAAATAAGTTCATTAAATATGAGGGCATACCCAAGTAAGGGTTTAAGCAAACTCCATTGGTATTACCAACTCATCGAACCCTTAAATGAATTTCTAGCTAATCATCATTTTAACATCGTATTTGCGGAAGGCGGATACCTATCTGCAAGTTTAAGCTTAACTAAAACCAAAAACACAATTAAAGTTGGTTGTGAACATGTAAATCATGATGCGGTTAATCCCATACATGGTTTTTTAAGAAGGTTGTTATTCAAAAAACTAAATGCCCTGGTCGTACTTACTAAATCAGATTATCTTTATTATAATAATTTCCTGCCTAGAGTTTATCGCATACCTAATTTTATTGAAAAGATTCCAGATCAGCATACCTGTGATGCTGATCGGACTATTATGGCAATAGGCAGGTTGACATACCAGAAAGGTTTTGATACTTTGATTAATTCTTTTAAGCTGGTCAATGAACTGTATCCAAATTGGAAATTGATCATTTATGGGGAAGGGGAATGCAGGGATGAGTTAACTCTACGGACGAAAAAAGCCCAGCTTGACCAAGTTGTTTCGCTGCCTGGAGAGACTAGTAACGTGAGCGAAGCGCTTAAAGGCGCTGCTATTTTCGTACTTTCATCCAGATTTGAAGGCTTTCCCCTTGTATTGTTAGAGGCGATGAGTCAAGGCATATGCTGCGTGAGTTTTAATATAAGTGGAGTGAATGAACTGATTATCGATAACAAAAATGGGAGCCTGGTCCAGGCTGGAAATGCAAGGCAACTGGCAGAGAAAATTTTGATGTTAATTGAGTTCCATGAGTTAAGGAGTCGATTGGGCCTTAAGGGGAAGGAAACCAGCTATCATTATCAGCTTAGCCAGGTCGGCGAAGAATGGAAAAATCTAATTAAAAAATTAATACAACAACCCTAATGCAGTTTAGTGTATTGATATCCGTTTATCATAAAGAGCAGCCTGGCCATTTTAATAAGGCACTGGCCAGCATTATCGATCAGTCTCTTCCCCCTTCTGAAATTGTGCTGGTGATCGATGGTCCGGTAAGCGTTGAACTCGAAACTGTGGTGAGCCATTTTACTTCCTTGCACCCTTCTTTATTTAAAGTGATCAGACTTCCTGTTAATCAGGGTCTAGGGAACGCTTTAAAGACTGGCGTTCTTAACTGTAAATATGAGCTCGTTGCCAGAATGGATTCGGATGATATTGCCCTTTATAACCGGTTTGAAAAACAGATCGATTTTCTCAGGACTCATGAATCAATTTCAGTTGTGGGATCAAATGTTGAGGAGTTTGATATCGTTCCAGGCGATTTAAAGATCTATAAGCAGCTTCCAGAATGCGGGATACCTTTACTCCGCTATGCTAAGCATCGAAATCCACTCAATCACCCCTCTATTGTTTTCAGAAAACAGGCAGTTATTGAAGCTGGAAATTATCAAGGAGACATTCTGCTTTTTGAGGACTATATGCTGTATATCAGAATGCTCCTAAAGGGCAATGAATTTTATAATATTCAGGATAATCTCATTTATTTTAGAATTGGAAATAGACGTGAAAATATAAAACGCAGGAGGGGCTGGCATTATCTGAAAAAGGAAATCAGTTTTCTCCTTTATGCCAATCAATTAAAATATATCAGTCATTGGGAATTGTCTAAAGCGATCTTAGCCAAGCCTGTCGTCAGATTATTGCCTTTGCCAGTTGTTCTATGGCTATACAAGAATTTCCTAAGGAAGAAAGATTAGCCCGGGTTCCCTTAAACTACAAGAATCTTATTGTGCTTATTATGGTAGGGCAAATGTATACCCTATAAATAATCAGGTTCTATTTTTTAATACCTAGCGTAATAAATTTATCTTTGAGGTCATTTTAATCATTTTAATGTCCATTTATTATAATTACTTGATTGTTTTTATCGGTCTGGTGCTCTCCATGCTTGTTTATTTTAAGCTAGCAAATAAATATCAGATTCTAGATATACCAAATAATAGAAGTTCCCATAGTTTAGTCACTGTTCGGGGGGGAGGGATTATTTTTCCAATTGCCTGCCTGTTTCAATTCATTTTTTTTGGCTTTGAGGCCCCATGGTTTTTGATCGGTTTATTGATTATCAGTCTGATTAGTTTTTTGGATGATATCCTTACCCTGGATAGCAAAATTAGAATGTTATTTCAGTTTACAGCTGTTTTAATGTTGGGATTTGCCTTGCAATTTTTTAAGATCATCCCTGTGTATGGCATTTTAATAGTCTTTGTGCTGATAGTGGCCATCATTAATGCTTATAATTTTATGGATGGTATTAACGGCCTCACCGGATCTTATAGTTTGCTGACTGTGATAAGTTTATACTACATCAATACGTATGTCATTTCATTTGCAGATCCTTCGCTTTTAATTGTGATAGCAATGGCTTTGCTGATATTTAATTTTTTTAATTTTAGAACAAGGGCGAAATGTTTTGCCGGTGATGTAGGCAGTGTGAGTATTGCCTTTATGTTGGTATTCCTAATCGGCAGGTTGATGCTGGCCACATCAAATCTAAGCTATATTTTACTGCTGCTCGTGTATGGCCTGGATACTGCAACCACCATTATTTTTCGCTTAATCAGGAAAGAAAATATTATGCAGCCGCATCGCAGCCATTATTATCAGTTTCTTGCAAACGAGAAAAAGTGGCCGCATTTAAAAGTATCTTCCTTGTATTTCCTGCTTCAGTTAACGATCAATTGTCTATTGTTTTTTTTCTTGAACGATAACCTTGGTCTTGCCATTTTAGCGACAGTTTTTATTTCAGTCTTGTTTATTGGATTACGGTTCTGGCAAGAAGGGAGCAAAAGATTATTGAAGCCTTCATCTTAATTCAAAGTGAGATATTCTGAGTTTTTTGTTGCTTTTCCATCGACTAAGCTGCGGGGTGAACTTATTTTCCTTAAGAACACAATCCAATTAAATTGTATATTTGTTCAATACCTTAATTTAGGCAGATTTACACCTTTTTACAGCCCGTAGTAAGACCAATTTTTAATAGATTAATAATTATTAATGAAAAATTATCTGCAGATGAAGTCGAAGCTTTCCAAATTACGACTCTTTTTAGGTGTACTGGCGCTGATTTCTTTAAGCCAGGAGATTCAAGCCCAAACTTTAAGCCTTGATTTATTAGAAAACTTTCTGGATTACTATAGACGTAAGCAATTATTGGGAACCGATAGCACTGGTTTCTCTTATATGATCAGACCAATAGTCTTACCGTCAGGTGATGAATTCAGTAGATTACGTTATCAGAACGCTAGTGGAAAAATTTCTTTTGTTGCCCTTCCTATTGTTTTGCAACAACAATACAACTCGCACCATCCATACGGCATAAATGATAATGCTATGATTCAGGCTAAAGGCTATCAGGCAATGATCTCTGCAGGGGTATATTTTAAAGCGGGTCCGTTGAGCATCCAATTGCGACCTGAGTTTGTTTATGCTGCCAATGATGATTTTGAGAAGTTAGAAACGGTAGATAACCATTTGTATTATGCATATCCTAACCTGGTTTACAACAGGATAGATTTGCCATCAAAATTTGATGGTGGTGGTTATAACAAGGCAAGCTGGGGTCAAAGTAGCATCAGGCTCAATTTTGACCCTATTTCCTTTGGACTCTCCACAGAAAATTTATGGTGGGGACCTGGCAGGAAAAATTCATTGCTGATGAGCAACAATGCGCCAGGTTTTAAACACCTTACTTTAAATACCACCAGACCAGTAGATATAAAGGTAGGAAAGATCGAAGCTCAAATTATTGCTGGTCGTCTGGAGAACTCCAATGTATCGTTACCTTCTTCGCCATCCAGTGTGAATTCTTTTCTAAATAAACCTGATCAATGGCGTTCAATATCCGGGTTTGTATTTAGCTATCAACCAAAGTGGATTCCAGGTTTGTATCTTGGTGTTGATAGAACTGCAGTAGCATATCATAATGAATCTGACAGTGCCATTTCATTTTCTTCATGGTTTGGCCGCTTTCTATTACCTGAAAGCCATGCTGAAGTTTATTTTCAGGTTGGGAAAAATAAACATCTTGAAGATGCTAGCGGTAAAAAATTAGCATCTAACGCCTACGTGGCCGGGTTTACAAAGTTGGTCCCACTTAGGGCAGAAGATCAATTTATTCAGGTAGGGATAGAATTCACCCAGATGGAGGTTCCCAGGTCCAGAGGGGTAAGCGTAAAGCCTTCTTGGTACACAGATCCCAAAATCATGCATGGGTATACCAATAGGGGTCAAGTCATTGGCGCTGGTATAGGCCCAGGTAGTAGCATGCAGAGTTTAGACCTGACTTGGGTCAAAGGCGTAAAGCAGATTGGATTAGGAGTTGAGCGTATTGTGAACAACAATGACTTTTTCTATACTGCTGGTCCTCCTGTGGGTGATATCCGCAGGCACTGGGTTGATATTGGCTTAAAAGCAAACTTCGCCTGGAATTTTAATAGAATAATGGTTAATGCCGATTTGGGTTATTTAAGGTCTCTAAATTATCAATGGCAGCAGATCAATGATGGCGGGTTCTTCTGGGACATTCCAAAAACAGATGTAAATAATTTTCGTGCCAAAATTGGCCTAATGTATAACCTGTGATTTCAATGCGCATGAATATCATTCTTTTAAAGCCACGGGCAATCTTTTGCTTGGTATTAAGCTGGTTTATGATCGGAAAACTTTCCGCTCAAACGATTCCTGTCGGCGGGTTATTGCCTGGTATCGAAGATATGTTAAGAAGGCAGCAACTCTTAGGCAAAGACAGCTCAGGTACTTCTTTCATGCTAAGGCCTTTAAATCTGAACAATAGTATTTTTAGCGGAGATAGTACAATAGCCGGGATTTCTCAATCCTTTTTCAGAAAAAAACTATACCAATCCGAAAGCGGTCAAATAGCCGCCTATGCCTTACCGGTAGTCTGGACGAATCAATATAATACACATCATCCGTTTGGCAGCAATGATGGTTCGATGATTCCGTCCAGGGGATATCAGACGCAGCTGTCAGCAGGCGTGTTTGCGAAGATTGGTCCTTTAAGCATACAGCTGCGCCCTGAACTCGTATTTGCACAAAACAAAGATTATAGGGCCTTAAGTGAATCAGGCGCTACTTATGCCGGTTTTTACAATCGAATTGATTTGCCTGAACGTTACGGCGATGGAAGTTATACTAAAGTGAATTGGGGTCAAAGTAGTGTACGTTTGACTTTTGATCCGGTATCTATTGGCCTTTCCACTGAAAATTTATGGTGGGGGCCTGGTGTACATAATTCGTTGCTAATGAGCAATAATGCAGCTGGGTTCAAGCACCTGACTTTGAATACCTCTCGACCCTTTCGGACTTTCATCGGGTCGATTGAAGGGCAGGTGATTGCAGGAAGACTTGATGGTTCCGGTTATGAGCTCAAAGGTCCTGGTTATAGGGCTAAATCTCAAGACTGGCGATATCTTAATGCGATCATGCTAACCTATCAGCCAAAATGGATTCCCAACTTGTATTTTGGGATAGATAGGTCTTTTTATGTATACCGTAAGGATATGGAAAGATCATTCAAAGGGTATTTTCCTATTTTTTCAGCCACGCTTAAAAAGGGCATTACCGTTGTAAACGAGACTGAGACTATTATTGAAGAGGAGGTAAACCAAGACCAATACTTTTCTGCTTACGCAAGATGGGTAATGCCAGAAGCAAAGGCAGAAGTTTATTTTCAGTTTGGCAGAAATGATTTTTCTTATAATGCGCGAGATTTTATGCTCGAACCGGAAAGTTCACGCGCCTATACTGCGGGTTTTCGAAAACTTGTGCCACTCTTGCAGAAAGATACCTATCTGCAACTAGGCGTAGAGCTTACGCAAATGCAAGGAGCTAACACAGGTACCTTGCGAAATCAGCCTAATTGGTACCTCCACTATGTTGCTGCAGGATACACCAACAAAGGTGAAATTCTTGGCGCTGCGGTGGGACCGGAAGGCAATCAGCAAACTTTCGAGCTAAGTTGGGTGCAGGGATTAAGAAAGATCGGATTGCGATTCGATCACGTTAATCAAAATGTGGCTTTGGCTAAAGTAGTGGATGGAGAGAAAGAATACTGGAGAGACCTTGTTTTTGGTGGGCAATTTGATTGGAACTATAAAAAACTAGTATTCAATACTAAAATAAGTTATATTCATTCCGGAAATTATCAATATCTTAACGAAAGTGCTAACAATTTTTCTTTTAGAGTGGGAGTTCTTTATAATTTTTAGTAATCTCGGGTATAGTAAAACACAGTTTGTATCCATTCTTAAATATTTTTTGGGCTTAGGACGTTAAAATTCCATTAAATAAATGTTAATATAGTTATTTTTTAAATTTAATAGCCATAAGTTGTGTGGGTCAGCATTTTTTTTTCTATTTTAGTGCCAGGTTTAGTTATTGTAATTTATACACTAAGAAAACCTAATTATCGCCTATGCTCAGGCACAATCATTAAATGATGCTTTCTATTTTTAAGAAAAGACGAGAAAAAGTCAAAGAATCAAGTTGGTTATACATTGACATGGATTTGCTTCGCGGGATTGACGATGGAGCTAAAACTGTCGAAGTATCAGTTTGGTATATCAAAGCATTGAGCGAACTTGCTTGCGATAAGTTGATTTCTATTTTTCATTTTTTTAAAGTGATATCTTCCAGTAGTATTCTAATTATGTTACAGTCTTTGTATAATATTAAGGACGCGGTAAATCTGACAGGGACTAACATCAAAGGCGCCTTTCAATCAAACATATTTTCATTAAACAGCCTACAACTCATCACTATGGTAGCTTTATGTGATAGTTTGCAGTCAAGAGCTACATCTTCGTTGAAAAAGGGAGATACTAAAGCAGTGCGCAACAACATGAAACCGGGATCATCAATGTAAATTCTTGCAAAAGCCGATAATGAATTTAATCAAATTTTTATGTTATTTTTATAGTAAATCCGAAGGTATTCATGTTCTCAATTTTTAGAAAAAAGAAGCCAATTGTGAATAATATCGATTGGCTCGGTGTTGATATACACTCCCATCTTTTACCAGGAATTGATGATGGGTCGCCTAATATTGATCAATCCGTCAAACTAATTACGAAATTGCATCAATTGGGTTTCAGAAAATTTATCTGTACGCCACATATTTTCACAGAATTATATCCAAATTCAGCGGAAACGATCATCCCTGCACTGAAAGAGACAATAGAAGCGTTGAGAAAAGCAAATGTGGATGTGGAAATTGCTGCAGCAGCTGAGTATATGTTAGATGAAAATTTCATTGATTCTGTTGAGCATATGACTTTGCCAGGTAATTATATCTTAGTTGAAATGTCTTATTTAAATGAAACCCCGAATGTTGAACAAATTATTTTTGAGCTTCAAATTAAAGGATACAAGGTAATTTTAGCCCACCCAGAGAGATATACATTTTATCATGATTCTAACAAAAAATTTCTTCGTCTTAAAAATATGGGGGTTCTGTTTCAATTAAACTTGCTTTCAGTTACAGGATATTACGGGAGGGAGGTTAAGAGGACAGCAGAATATCTATTGGAAAATAAGATGTACAATCTCGCGGGAACAGATTTACACAATGATAAACATTTAAAAGCATTAGCGGAAGTTATAGAAAATGGTTATTTACATACAAAAATTGGGTACTACCCGTTCGAAAATAATAAGTTATTTGGCTCTTTTAATTAAATATATTTTATTGATTATGGTTAATATATTTAAAATGGTAAGTTTGCCGATGGTCGTAAATTACAAATAGGAGTCTGATACGCATATAAAGAAAACGTCATTGGAATCTTGATCTTATACCAAGATATATTGAAGACGTTGATATTAAGTGTCCAATATTTAAAATGATGTTTATATTTTGATCTTGTAGATAATCTGCTGCCAAATGTTCAAGAATATTTCTTATGTCTTATTGATAATTAGTATTCTTATATCAGTTGGCCACGTACAATTAAAACAGTCGTCAAATAAATTTGCTAAATTTTTAGTTAACACATAGGCCACAAACTAGTATTCACATGAAAAAATACATATATAATTTGAAAACTTTTACAATCGTAGTATTAGCTTTTAGTTTAGCAATCTTTGTTGATAGTTGTACTGTATCACAAAAGGTAGTTTACTTTAATGATCTTTCTTCTGATTCATTGTTAGTTGAGCGTTTTGCCGCTAAATTTGTAGAGCCAAAAATTCAGATTGATGATATCCTAAATATTCAAGTCACAACTATAGATCCAACCTCTACTCAAGCGGTTAATCAGACTATGTCTAATATAGCAACCTTTGGGGCGCAACAGAATAATATAGAGGGGTATGTGGTTGATAAAAGTGGTTCTGTTCAATTAAATCTATTGGGAAGGGTAAAGGTAGCAGGCTTAACAACTTTTGAAGCTCGTAATTCCATTGAAAGCCTTGCTAAAAAGTTCTATTTAGATCCTTCAATTCAAGTTAGGTTTGCAAATTACAAAATTACTGTTTTAGGTGAAGTAGCACGACCAGCGACGTATACAGTGCCAAACGAGAAAGTATCAATATTAGATGCTTTGGGATTAGCAGGAGATGTTACGATTTACGGGAAGAGAGAAAATGTATTGTTAATTAGAGAGGAAGATGGTAAAAATAAATTTGTAAGGTTAAATCTTAATGACTCGAAGTTGTTGAATTCTCCATATTTTCATTTAAAACAAGGTGATGTTTTATATATCGAACCAGCGAAATCGAGGGTTGCACAAACTAATACATCACGAATGCAAACGATTTCGCTTATCACATCAGCCGTTTCGATTATTACATTAATAATCGCAAGAGTACTTTAATAACAAATCAAGACAGGTAAACATTTATGACCAATAAATCAATAAAAGGAGATAAAGAAATTTTTTTAAATTTTCTGGGAAAGCTAATAAAACATTGGTACTGGTTTCTTTTAAGTATTGTGCTCACAATAGCATGCGCTTTTGTTTATTTGAAATTTTCTATACCAGTTTACTTAGTCGAAGCCAAATTATTGGTTTCTGATACAAAAAAGGGTGGAGAACTCGGCTCGGCTGCATTAGGGGAATTGTCGGGAATGATTAATGCAAAAAGTTCTGTTGAAAATGAGGTAGAGGTTCTTAAGACGGCTGATTTGATGGCAGAAATGGTTCTGGAAGATCATGCTTATATCTCATTCTATGAAGAGTCTTTTAATAAGGCACCTGTTGAAGAAATACCATACGATATTGCCATAATTTCACCATTGGATAGTATAAAAGTTTCGACATCGTTTAGTATAAATAAGAGAGACAAAGCTTTAGAGATTGATTATAATGATAAAATTATAAAAGTGGACGTCAACAAGCCATTTACATTATCTGACATCGGGACACTTATGATAACAATGAATAATAAATTCAAAGGTGTTCCTCAAGAAAGCTATATAGTAAAGGTTAGTCCAATTAGGCAGGCTGCTAGAAGCTATCTTGGGCAATTTAGTGCTCAAGTGACCAATGAAAAGGTTTCAACTATAGATTTAACCTTCCAAACAACTTTGCCTAAGCAAGGCGAACGTTATTTGCATTCTTTAATAAATAGGTACGTACAAAGAAACTTGGAAGATAAAAATGTCATTGCTGATTCTACATTATCCTTTATTTCTCAACGACTTACCAAAATTACGCAAGAGCTAAGTAAAGTAGAGGATAATATTTCAGGATATAAAAAATCAAATCGCCTAACAAATCTTGATGCTCAGTCTAATCTACTGCTTGAAAATTCTTCACAATTCAGTAAAAGTATAGCTGAACTTGAGAATCAAAAACTTGCGTTAGATGCATTGGAAGGTTTCCTTGCTGACAAATCCAATCCTAGAGTATTGCCTTCTTCTATAATTCCTGGAGACGTTACATTTAACCAGCTAGTATCAAAATATAATGAATTGATCTTACAACGACAGAGATTGTTGTTAGCTAATACGGTTGATAATCCCGTAGTAAAAAATCTTGATCAGCAGATAGAAGGATTACACGAAGATATATTGCAAAATTTGGCATCTACTCGCAGACAAATAACATTATTAAAACAAGGACAAGAACGACTCTCAAATCAAATGAATGGACAGATTTTAAATGTTCCAACTATTGAACGCGGCTATTTTGATTTGGCTCGAATTCAATCTATCAAGCAAGCTCAATATATATTTTTGCAAGAAAAATGGGAGGAGACTGCGATAGGGCGAACTGCGACTGTTGCTAATTCTAAGATAATTGATTCCCCTAAAGTTAAGTCTTTACCGCTTTCACCAAAATCAAGTTTAATTTATCTATTCGCATTAGTCTTGGGTTTGCTAATTCCTTCAGTAATCTTATATTTCAAGGAATTATTAAATGTCAAAGTGCAAAGCTTGTCTGATATAAAAGAGTATTCAGATTTGCCTGTTCTTGGTGCTGTCTCACATTCAATGGAAGCGTCACAAATTATTGTTACGAAAGCGTCAAGGTCTGCCATTGCCGAGCAGTTTAGGGCAATGAGAACCAATATAGAATTTTCTTTACAGGGTGGTAAAAGAATATTGTTCACTTCCTCAATGTCTGGCGAAGGAAAGTCTTACGTTGCACTAAATCTTGCTCTATCTCTTGCCTTATTAGATAAAAAGGTACTACTTATGGAATTAGACTTACGAAAGCCTTCAATTACATCAAAATTGGGATTAGCAGCTGGAAAGGGATTTTCCCATTATATTGTCCGTCCAGAAACGACAGTGAACGAGATAATAATGCCGTCAGGCGCAGACAAAAATGTAGATTTGATACAAGCTGGAGCAATCCCCCCAAATCCCTCTGAGTTATTAGTTCATGCTCGAACAAAAGAACTTATGGATGATTTAAATAACAGGTATGACTACATATTGATGGATGCCCCCCCCGTTGGTATGGTTACCGACGCGCAACTTTTGTCTAGATACTCAGATTTGTGTTTGTATTTGGTTAGACAGGATTATACCTACAAAGAACAATTGAGATTACCGAACGATTTGGTTATGCAAAACAAGATTAAATCAATACAATTTATTGTTAATGACGTCAAATCTAAGGGCTCATATAGCAGTTATGGTTATGGCTATGGGTACGGTTATGGTTATGGTTATGGTGAATATGGAGTTGAAAATAAAGGCGATAGGTGGTGGCATAAGTTCACTAAACGTAAATAAGAAGAGAAATAACTATCTCTATCTGCCAAGACATCTTAATGTATCGATCTAACACAACATTTATTAATTCCCCAGAAATAGTTAGACTACTTGTTGAGCTATCGTTTTGTGAAGGAATGAAAAAAATAAAATAATTAGTTATGAAGCAAAGTTTAAATACAACAATTAATCGCTTGTGAGTTCAGGTAAAAAAATAGCTAAAAACACTCTATTCTTATATCTCAGAATGGGCCTGGCTATGGCTGTTAATCTCTATGCTTCAAGGGTGATACTGGAGGTATTGGGGATTCATGATTATGGTATTTATACCGTGGTAGGTGGGGTTGTTGCTCTTTTTGGATTTTTAAATTCTGCGATGGCATCAGGGACACAAAGGTATTTAGCAACTGATATCGGTAAAAACGATGAAAGCAATTTAGTTAAGACGTTTAATATTACTTTAATTGTTCATATCTTGATTGCTTTCTTTGTACTCATTTTAGCAGAAACGATAGGTTTATATTTCGTAAACTACAAATTGAACATTCCTTCAGATAGAATAGGTTCTGCAAACTTTGTATATCATTTCTCGGTAATTGCCGGCTTGATAGGTATAGTTCAAGTTCCATTCAATGCACTAATAATCGTCAGAGAAAAGATGGGGGTTTTTGCTACTATTGGATTTTTAGAGGTTGTTTTAAAATTGTTAATTATTTTCCTATTGCAATGGTCATCGTACGATAAGCTAAAAACATACGCGGTTTTAGTAGTTGTGGTGTCACTTATAATAAGCACGTTATATAAATTATATTGTTGGAAAAAATTTAGAGAAAGCCGCTTCAAATGGTATTACGATAAGACATACATGTTGAACATATTGTCTTTTTCTGGATGGAATCTCTTCGGAAGTATTGCGTTCGTCGCGAAAGGCCAAGGCGTTAATATTTTGCTGAATCTGTTTTTCGGAACGCTTTTAAATGCTGCTTATGGAATAATGATTCAATTCCAAAATGCAATTAATCAGTTTGTTGGTAACTTTCAAATGGCTTTGACCCCGCAAATTATCAAAACTTATGCTAGCGGTGAAAAGGATAAGTTTTTTAGAATAGTTTTCGCCAGTTGCAAGTATTCCTACTTTCTTGTATTTGTTCTCGTTTGTCCCATCTTTTTAAATACCAAGGGAATACTTAATCTGTGGTTAACTTCTGTCCCAAATTACACAGAGATTTTTATTAAGCTTTGCTTAGTTGAGATGATTATTGAAAGCCTTTCGGGCCCATTAAAAAAAGCGGTACAAGCTTCTGGGAAAGTGAAATGGTATCAAATAATCTTAGGATCCTTTATCTTTCTTATATTGCCTTTATCTTATTTGTCATTAAAGTTTGGGGCTCAACCAGAGACTATCTTTTATATTTCCGTAGCAATATCAATTATAAGTTTTATTGTTAGGCTGATATTTATGAGAAATTTAATCCAACTCGATGTTAGACAATTTATGATTAACGTAGTATTACCAATTTCAATTACAACCATGATATCTGTAATGGTGTTAGTAATATTCAATAGTTATCTTGAGTCGTCTGACCTAGTGACTCTAATTATAAACTCTGTTTTTGTTTGTGTACTAACTACGTTATCTTTTTATTTTTTCGGAACAACGAAAAGTGAAAAGGCTACATTATTAAAATTTGTCTATGAAAGAAAAGGTAAAAAGCATTCTTAGTGCCTTAATTGGTGCCAGGAATTTATCAGCTATAAAGTCGTTTCGGTGGAGATTAGTAAATGCCAGGAAATTGAGGAAAAATTATAGTTCTGATATGAAGTTATTCTATAAACATTCTACTGTTTTTCATCAAAATAACATTAAGAAGCTTGAAGCATTAATAATTTTAGATTATCATGCAGTTGAGAAGGGAATGCTTTTTGAAAAGATGAAGCCTAAGTTTGCAAAAGAAAGAGTTGAAAGATTGCATAATTACCTCAATTCAGAACTAATAACTATTAATAGTTCAAATGGACAAATATTGCATGCTTATCAAGTTATGTGCAAATATTATGAAATACACCAAGAACTTAGCCTAGACATCTCATCATACTTTACGTTGTCTCAATATAAAAAATACTTAGAAATTTTGGGTGACGATCATAAGGATAACTTTCATGCAATTATTGACTTTAATAAAGAGGAATTTTATAAGAATAATTATGAAAATTTTGAAACATTCGCTAGGTCTAGGAAAAGTTTGAGAAATTTTACTGGAGAATATGTACCAATTGCTGATGTAAAACGTGCAGTTGAATTAGCGACAACCTCACCTTCAGTTTGTAACAGACAAGCTTCAAAAGTGTACCTAATAGAAGATAAAGTTAAAGTAAATCAGATTCTGGCTATACAAAAGGGATTTAGAGGATACGAAGATTCGATCACTCAATTATTAATCTTAGTAAATGATCGAAATTTCTATTATACTATAGGCGAAAGAAATCAATTGTACGTTGACGGAGGTATTTTCCTAATGAACTTGTTATATTCTTTGCATTTTTATAAAATAGCTCACTGCCCTGGAAATTGGGGAAAAGAAGTTAAAGATGATATCCGAATGTCTGAAGTTTCAGGAATCGCCGAAAATGAAAAGGTGATTTGTATCATTCCTATTGGTGTAACTAAAGATAATTTTAGAGCAACACTATCAAAAAGGAGATCAGTAAACGAAATATTTCAAAAACTGTAATATGAAGATAGGAATAATGACATTCTGGGAGTCGCTAAACAATTATGGACAAATTTTACAATTGTTTGCGTCCCAGGAAGTGTTAAAAAAAATGGGGCATGATCCTTATCTGGTTAAATTTCATCGAAGATTAGATAGAGGAACCGGAGTTAAGGTTTATTTGAAGACTTTGCTAGCCATTGTTAAGTCAATTGTTAAAAAGAGAAATTTTGATCACCTTAGACAATTTGAAAGTTTTAAGCGTCGGCGAATAATTTTCGGCGATGATAATTATTTTAGTTTAGCAGATTTAAAGACCAATCCTCCCAAAGCCGATGTATATTATGTTGGGAGTGACCAAGTTTGGAACAACAAGATATTGGTTCCAGCGGAAGCGTTTTTATTAGGGTTTGGGGATGAAAATATAATTAGAATTGCTTACGCCGCTAGTTTTGGGCATGCAACTTTAGATCGCCAAGATCAAATCTTGTTTAAAGAAAATATTGATAACATTGATTTTATAGGCGTAAGGGAGAATAGTGGGGTAAAGATTTGTAATGACCTTGGAAGACCAGATGCAAAGTTTGTACTTGATCCAACGTTGCTCTTGAAGTTAGAAGAGTGGTGTGAGCTTCTATCATTAAAAAAGAAAGAAGAAAAATCGCAGATCTTTATATACACTTTGGGGAATAGTGATGTTCAAGATAAAGAAATGTTTATCAGCTTCTCAAATCAGATTCCAGGATTTTCTGTTCAACATGCTTCTGCTAATAATGATAGTTCCGGCGGACTATTACCGACTATAGAAAGTTGGGTAGATTATATTAAGGATTCAAAATTTGTAGTTACAACTTCTTTCCATGGCGTTATATTTTGTTTAATCTGCCATACAAATTTTATCGTATTGCCAAATACAGGAAAGGCTAGCGGTATGAACGAAAGAATAAAGAGTATTCTCAGCTTATTGGATTTAGAGGATCATATACATGATAAATTTAACGAGAACAACTATATGGCGTTATTAAATAAAAAAGTTGATTGGGAAAAAATTGATGCAAAATTAGCAATTCACAAGGAAGAGTCGATCAGCTTTCTCGAGAATGCTCTCAAGAATTAGTAAAAAACTTTGGAAGTATAAATAATATATTATGAAAGTTTGTTTCGCTCCGTACTATAAAAGCAATCCCTATCAGACAGAATTAGAGGGCGCATTAGCAAAACTAAACATTGAGGTTAAATTAGTCAATGCAAAAACAAAATCTCTTTATGACAAGAGAGTTACGGAGGCTGATATCATTCATTTCCATTGGATTGAACCCTATTATTTAAGTGATAGTTACGTTTTTTCGATTGTAAAATCAACTTTTTTTCTTATTTGGTTAAGGATCTTTAGTAAAAATAAAAAGATTGTTTGGACGGTCCATAATTTGGTAAGTCACAGTAATAAGTTTTCACGGCTCGAAAAATTTATAGTCAAGAAGTTCATACATTTAGTGGACGCTTTTAGTGTACACAATGAGTATACGAAAAGTCAATTAGTACTTCAATATGGTGCAGATATAAATAAAATGCATTTAATAAAGCACGCTAACTACGTCAATGCATATCAGAGTAATCCTCTTGCTTCAAGTAAGCTCCGGGATGAATTCGGTATCTCAGAAACCGACGTAGTTTTTATGTTTCTAGGATATATCCGGCCATATAAGGGTGTTTTTGAATTAATAAAGAGTTTTAAAAATTCAAAATCCAAGAAGATAAAGCTTATTGTAGCTGGAAAGGTGAGTGATGAAAACGATTATATATTCTTAAAAGATTTTATAGATAATGATTCAAGGATTACATTAAGAAGAGGCTTTATAGAAGATAATGAAATAGCTTCTTTTTTGGATATATCAGATGTTATGGTTTATCCTTATAGAGATATTTTAACATCAGGATCTTTATTTTTAGGGATGTCTTATAGAAAGTGTTGTATCGCAACCAACATTGGTAGTATGCCTGAATTCCTCAGTAACGAATTTCTTTATTCTAAAGAACACGAACTCACCGAGATGATAGAAAGGCTTTCTATATTAACGAAAGATAAGTTTGACGAGTTTGGAACGGCCAACTATCAATCTATAGCATCTTACGATTGGAATTATATGGCAAGTGAAACACAAAAAATGTATAAGGAGTGCTTAAAAGATGATCAGAATTACTGAGCTAAAGATTGATTATATTATTGCACTAATCTTTTTCCTAGCCTCATTTAGGTATGCTTCACCCGAGGCCGTGTCCTATTCTGTACCTAAATTTATTGAGGTTATTCAAAGATTGGCGTTGCCCAGTGGAATATTATTGTTAGTCTATAAGGTAATTACAAATTTCAATGGATTATTTATAAAAAATAGATTAATATTTTTTTATTTTATATTCTATGTATTCGTTTATGTTTCAGATTTATATCTAAAGGGGTTACAAATTGAGCCGATTGCTAAAATAATTACTGTATATATAATTGCGTTGTTTTTTAGCAACTCATTAGGATTTGGTTCTAAGAGTATGTCTATGGAAGCAGTTCTTTTAAGTCTATATGCGGGAATAGTTATTTTTGTGGCATTAAATTGTGCCATTTTTTTCTTAGGGATTGGCTCAGTGATGTGGAAAGGCAGATTATTTGGGCTTACCTCTCATCCGAACTTCATCGGCCTTATCAGCTCCATTTCTGCATTCTTGTCGGTTTTTTACTTAGTTAATTCAGGCAAAATGAAATTATTTTTACTTCTATTTGTAATTTCATTTATTGTAATGCTGTTGTCAGGATCGAGAAATGCACTGCTAAGCTTTATATTATTCATAACTTCATATGTATTCTTTTCAACTAAAAACCATTTTTTAAAATTCATATTAATTTTTGGTGGAGTAGGTATAGTTCTTTTTTTCTTCCTTAACTTTTCAATACAGGATTTGGATTTTGAAGGTAGAGGAAATAATAGAGAGGGTACATGGGGGCAAATGTGGGACATAATTATGAATCTAGGGCTTTTGGGAATGGGCAAAAGCGGCGCAACTAGTAATGGATTTTTATTTGTAATTACTTCGGCAGGATTTTTTGGTGCATTATTCTTCTATATGTCTTTTTTTACTCTTGCAAATAATACCTTTCTTCAAAAGAGTAGCCCTTATCAAAATCTTTTTAAGTCATCAATAGTATGGATTTTAGTTTCTTCTCTTTTTGAAGGGTATTTCTTAGATACTGTAGGCGTGCAAATTTTTTTCTTAATGTTTTTACTTTCTTTTTCAAATAAAACGTATGATAGCGATAATCCAACCACATATCCCATTTTACAGAAATGATTTTTTTTTATTGTTGAACTCTGAAAAGAACTTGGATATTTTTACATATTCGAATTACAGCTCTAATTCGATTCAATTGAAGGGTGCTGACGATTTAGAAACAATTACAACGAAATCCTTTAAGTTAGGTCCGTTTGTCTTCTTTAATCCTTTTAATTTTTTTAAGAAAAAGTATGAAACTATAGTATTGCCTTTCAATATGATTTTAATACCAGTATGGATAGTTCTTTTTCTCAACAAACTGATTAGTAATAAAAAAATTATTATCTGGGGACATGGAATATCAATCCCCAACTATCTAAAAGAGGTTAGACGCCCGCATTTAGTTAAAAAATTTTTGGTATATCTGTCTGATGCAGTATGGGTCTATACTGATGCTGAAAAGAGTTACTGGAGCTCTTATTTTCCACATAAAGAAATTGTTTCATTAGGTAATAGTGTGTCAATTGAACATATGCCAAGTTCTTCTGATAAAATCAAATTAAAGGAAAGGTTTAAAATTTCTCAAAATACTGTGATTATCTATTGTGCTAGATTTAACAATGCTTATAGAAGAGTTGACTTATTACTTGAAGCTATAAAAAAATCTGATCCGCAGAAATTTGGATTCGTAATAATCGGCGACGGCCCTGAAAAACCTGATTTTTCTAATTACAAACATGTTTATGATTTTGGGTCTGTTTTTGATAACCAGCTTAAATCTGACCTGTTTTATGTAAGTGACGTATACTTCCAACCGGGTTGGGTTGGTCTGTCTATAGTAGAAGCCTTAAAGCGAGGTGTTCCAGTTTTTACTTTAGAAAGATCTGAGAGGATAGCACAATGTGTTGAGTATGCGTATTTAAGCAATGGGTTTAATTCTATTATTTTCAAAGATATACCTTCTTTGATCGAAAAGTTGCAGACTCTTTCTGATGGAGATTTCAAACGATTTAGAAGTAACGCTCTACTTTCTTCCTCGGAACTTACGGTTGAAAAAATGGTATCTACAGCTAAATTAACATTATGAATAAGCCCCTAGTCTCTGTAATTATTCCATGTTATAATTCCGGTAAGTTTATTTCGGAAACACTATTGTCACTTATAAACCAATCCTATCAAAATGTTGAGCTAATAGTTATAGATGATCATTCGACAGATAATAGTATCGATGTCGTCAATGAATTTCTTAGCAAGTACAAGCATATTTACCTTTATCAGAATCCCCAAAAAGGGTCAAACGCCGCTAGAATTTTCGGCTTTGAAAAATCTAAAGGTATCTATCTTTTGTTCTTGGATTCAGATGATCTGATATCGCCAAATTATCTTTTAGACAAAGTTGCTTGTTTTGAGAAGTATGGTCAGAACAAGATAATTACTTCGGAATATCGTTTGTTTGAATCTAATATAAGTGAAAGCTGGAGCTTAAAGCATAAAATTAATCAATCATATAGTAGCGGGAAACTTATGATATATGACATGGCTAAATACTGGCAATACTCTCAGGTTTCTGCTTGGATGATAAGTCGTGATCTTTACATTAAATCAGGAGGATGGAATTTAGACATTATGCGTAATCAGGATGGCGAAATATTTTTCAGATTATTGTTAGAATCAGATGGCGTCAAGTTTTGTGACACAGCAATTTCTTATTATCGTCAGAGAAATGGCTCCCTAGCTTCTAGTTGGACAGAAACAAGCTATAAACAATTTCTTAGGTCTATAGATAGTTATTCATACAGACTTCTTAAGGGTGAATATGTGGTAGCCGATACGAAAGCAATCGCCTTGTTCTACTCAAATATTCTCTACTTAATTTCTTGGTGTAATTTCGAAGAGTTGGCCACGGAGATTAAAGGCAAGATTAAGTTACTCGGCTATAGGCCAATTTTCGGAAGATCTTCTTTCTTTAATTTTTTAGGTAAAATAATTGGATTTGATAGTTTGAGCTATTTAATAAATAAAGTTAAACGTAAATAAACCATATATATGCTTAAAGTCCTACACATAGTTGCAAGTATGGATCCCAAAAAAGGTGGTGTTTCTCAAGCGGTCAGAAATATAATATTTGATAACAATTTTTCTTTACATGAAGTATTATGTATGGATGATGAAGATGATCAATATGGGCTAAAAGATTCATTTACTATTCACAAAGTCGGTACAGGTGTAACAGGATTTCAGTATAATTCTTTGGTTACTAGGTGGCTTATGTCGAATATCAAGAAGTATAACCATATTATTGTGCATGGAATCTGGCAGTATCATAATTATGCTACGTATCGGGCTGTAAGAAAATTAAGATTCACATTAAAATTGGCAATAAGAGTTTCCGTTATGCCCCACGGTATGTTAGATCCTTATTTTCAAAAAGATAAAGGTAGAAAAATGAAAGCGATCAGAAATATGCTAATCTGGCATCTTACTGAGAAAAATGCTATCAATTCAGCAGATGCGGTCTTGTTCACATGTGAGCAAGAACTTTTACTCGCAAGGGAAACTTTCAAGGGTTACAAACCTAAAAGAGAATTTAATGTTGGTTTGGGCGTATTAATGCCACCCGTAGAATCTCCGGATATGCACTTTGCTTTCCAAAGTATAGTTGGCGGTAATGTTAAACCATATTGGTTATTTTTGAGTCGCCTACATTCAAAAAAAGGTGTTGACCTCCTTATTAATTCATATATAAAGCTAAATGATGAAAATCCAGACATGCCTCGACTGGTTATCGCCGGCCCAATAGAATCAGACTTTGCTCAACGCATGGTTCACTTAGCCAAAGATTATCCTTCTATAAAATTTACGGGGATGATAACTGGAGATGCAAAATGGGGGGCAATTTACGGTTGTGAAATGTTTATTTTACCTAGCCATCAGGAAAATTTTGGAATTGCCGTCGTCGAAGCGATTGCCTGTGGTAAGCCTGTGGCTATCACTGATAAGGTTAATATATATAACATCATAAGAGATACTAATTCCGGCTTTATTTTCAAAGATGACATAGAGGGTACGCAGTCAGTCTTAACTAAGATATTAGCTTGTGAAAGTACAAAATTTACTGAATTAAGTCAAAATGGTAAGCTGGCCTACGTTAATAATTATTTGCCTGAAACTGCAGCTAAGAACTTTATAGCGGCATTAGAAAAACTTTAATCATGAGTCATATAAATACAGACACTTATACTGGATCATCATTTACGCTAAAAAATAAGTTAGGAAGGGTAGCATGGGGACTTGCTTATGTTCTTTTATTTCGTTTTTCACCACGTCCTTTCCATGCGTGGCGCTCTTTTTTATTACGTCTTTTTGGTGCCAAGGTAGGAAAGGGGGTACATGTGTATCCAGCAGTGAAAATCTGGGCTCCATGGAATCTGGAATTGGGAGATGAGTGCGGTGTTGCAAACGGGGTAGATTTGTATTCTCAAGGGAAAATTATTATTGGATATAGAGCTATAATATCACAGAGGGCTTTCTTATGTTCAGGTTCGCACGACTATACAAAAAAAGGTCATCCGCTCATTACGGCGCCAATAACCATAGGAAGTTTGGCATGGATAGCTGCTGAAGCTTTCGTACATCCTGGCGTTGTTATAGGTGAAGGCGCGGTCATAGGCGCTCGAGCTGTAGTTACTAAAGACATGCCAAAGTGGGCGGTCTGTGCAGGTCATCCGTGTAAGCCAATAAAGGAAAGAGTAATTGCTAAGAACTCTTGAATAATAAAAATTCTATTAAATCATTATCAATATTTAAAACATGGTTTCTATACTAATCCTTACAAAAAACGAAAAGCAGGATCTGCCTGGTTGCTTGGCCTCAGTAGCTTGGTGTGATGATATTCATGTATTCGATTCCTTTAGTGATGATGGCACAGTTGAACTAGCGGTTAAGTCTGGTGCAAAAGTCACTCAACGAGTTTTTGAAAACTGGGCATCGCACCAAAATTGGGGTTTAGCAAATATACCATTTAAATATAAGTGGGTGTTATATATTGATGCAGATGAGCGTGTATCAGATGAGTTGAAGAATGCAGTTTTTGCCGCAAGTTTGGTTGTCGACGACGTCGTTGCATATGAAATACAAAGAAGAGATTTTTCATGGGATGGCATCTGGTTGGAACATGCACAGATTTCCCCATTTTACCTACGATTTTTTCAACCGACTAAAATGAGATATGAGCGCTTGGTCAATCCCATATCTATTCCTAATGGTCCTACATCTAAACTAAAAGGGTTTTTAGATCATTATCCCTTTAGCAAGGGCATTCGTTTTTGGATCCAGCGGCATTTAAGTTATGCCGATATGGAAGCCAGAATGAGGTTAACGGATATGGGTGAAGGTAAATCCTTTTCGTTATCAAAAGCATTTTTCAGTAAAGATTTCACAGAAAAACGCTATCATCAGAAAGGCTTGTTTTATAAGATGCCTGGACGCCCAGTTATCAAATGGTTGTACATGGTGATTTGGCGTAGAGCATTTTTAGATGGCGGTGCTGGGATTACATATGCCACACTACAATCGATTTACGAATACTTTATTGTTTTAAGGACAAAAGAGCTTACTGCAAATACAAAGTTTATTAAATAATGAGGATACTAGTTTTAGGTATTAATTGTTTTCCAGAATTAACAGGAATCGGTAAATATAGTGGTGAGATGATTAACTGGATGGCTGCCCACAATCATCACACTACAATGGTAACTAGTTTCCCATACTATCCATATTGGAAAGTCCAAGCGCCATATAAGGGTAACTTTTATAAAAGGGAGATTTTTCATGGTGGTAATCTTGTCGTCTACCGCTGCCCCATGTATATACCAGAACAACCTTCTGGATTTAAAAGGCTGCTGCACGAAGCTAGTTTTTTCATTTCCTCTTTTTTAGTAGTAACGCGATTGCTGTTTAAGAAACGATATGATATTATATTTGCTGTTGCTCCTCCTTTCCACTTAGGCTTTTTGGCTTTGTTTTATAGGTTTTTCAAAGGCGGAAAAATTTTATATCATATTCAGGATTTACAAGTAGATGCATCAAAGGAATTAAAGATGCTACCTCCAAGTTTGTTTCCAGTGTTATTTTCGCTTGAGCGTTTTATATTAAGAAGAGTAAATTATGTGAGCACTATTTCAGATGGTATGATAAAACGTATTAAAGCCAAGGTAAGTAAAAACATATTATTTTTCCCTAATTGGGTAGATACTGTTAATTTCGGTCCTTTACCCAATAGAGAATTACTAAAGAGTGAGTGGGGATTTGATGTGACTCAAAAAATCATTCTATACTCAGGGAGCATAGGCGAGAAGCAAGGCTTAGATGCCCTTATTCGAATCGCTAAGAGTCTCATTAATCACAAACATATCCAATTTGTAATTTGCGGGACTGGGCCATACAAAGAGAAGTTAATAGAGATGGCAACTGTTGAGCAATTAACGAATGTGCATTTTTTCCCTTTACAGCGAAATGCAGTATTCAACAAATTTCTAAATATGGCAGATGTCCATCTGGTGTTGCAAAAGGGAGACGCAAGTGATTTAGTTATGCCGTCTAAGTTGACAACCATCTTGTCAGTTGGCGGACTTGCGCTAGTAACAGCCAACATTGGTACTACATTGAGTAACGTTGTCAAGCAGCATGAAATGGGTGTCGTAATAAAACCGGAAAACGATGAACTGCTTGCACAGGCTATTTTGTCTATAACTGAAAACAACATGGATAGTTTGAGAGTTAATGCTAGAACTTATGCCGAAAATTATCTCAATAAAAAAAATATCTTAGCTAAGATATTCAATGATCTAGTTTAAAAGCATCTAAACTGATAGCTAAGGAATGAGCAAATGGCTTTCTATCGGAGATATTAGCTAACTGTATATTCAATTGGATTAAAACAAGAACAGATCGATAGAAAATGCTTATTCCTAGATGGAAGGTAAGCTAGCAATACGGAACATATTAGATTTATAGGACTGCAACCCTGGTTTCAAGCTATTTTTGCAGCCAAGTTTGTTTAGTTTTTAGGTTCCACTGTTTGAAATTTTTTCCAGTTATGTGGTAAATACTTTTGAATTGGCTGAGTTGGGTTATTGGACAGCTTTATCAGTACATACTCTAGCCAGATCATAGGGTTATTTAGTTGGTAATAAAGAATGGTTCTTCGCGAATTTAAATGCGATCCGAAAAACCGAATATTTATTGTTAGGGACTTATTAACCATTATACTTATCGATAAATAAACTTGCTTTACAACTTTCTTTCCTAGTATCTCAAAGCGCTGAAAACCGATACTTCAGCTTATTTTACCTTATATACTTAACCGAAATTTCGCCAGCATTATTCTATTATAACTGGAAGATCGAATATACCAATCAGAAATATAAGATTCCATAGTCCTGCTGTTCACCCAAAGATCAGAAAAGCACGCTCAAGTCAATATTTTCAGAACGATGTAACGATATTACCAAACCTTATTCCAGAAGGACTTCACTGTATTTACCGCAGATACTTGTTGAGATTTCCAAACAAGGGTTGATGCTTCTCTAAATTATTGCATCCCCTTGAGTAGCAGTACTTGTTGTGATTGGTAATTAAAAATACAGGATTTTTCGTAACAAAGGCTATAAAGGAATTGGCAAGAATTATGTCTAGAAATCGGCAAGAATAAGTACATAGTTCATCTTTTGGGGCAAAGCCCAAAAGATTAGAACACCTTTGTCTTTCACCACAAAATACAAGGGATTCATCAATGAACTATTATTTTAACAAACTTATGATCTATCATGAAGTTCACCAAATGGAAAGAGCAGGTTTTTCATTCAGAAGACTGCCGAGCACCTGGTTATGGACTGGCGTACCGCTAAACGTCTATTGCTTTTGAGTGAGGAAACTTATCTTCAAAAGCTAGAAGCGCCACTTGGAAGAAAATGTCCCCTTGATGCCTATGAGGAGTTCGTTCGGGAAAAGCTTATCCTTTATTCATCTACCTCTGCAGCCCAGATGCACGACTGGTTGAAGGAGCACGATGTTAATTTCCCACCTGTTAGCCCAAAGACCGCCTTCAATTTTGTGCGTTCTGTCAGAAACAAGTACAATATTCCAAAGACTGAACCGCAAAGAGATTATTCCTCTGCTGCGAACACTTGGAAATGTGGATTAAAGAGGCTAAAATTACTCAATATCAAAAACATAGATCGCTTTTGCAACGGAATTGATTCGCTAACTATTACTATTGAAAAACGACGTATCAAACGAAGTTATTTCTAGCAATCACTGCATAACGGACTGCACATAAAGCTGTGAGAGGACAGATAAGCAATTAATCCATTATCTTCCTACCAGATGTTCACTAAGTAAAATATAGACTCTATTCTGGGAGCTGTTGTCCCCTTCTTAAATTTAATTTTTCTATCAAAATCCTTCCTAGCGACACTGCATTAAGCTCTATGTATCTATAACTCAAATACGCTAAGGGAATTGTGATTGCAAGGCCAGTGATGCTAACAGTTAAAAAGTAGATCAAGGGATCTCGAGTGACACTCGGTGCATGGGTTTCGATCCAAAGTGTAATCTGTTTAAGAATAAGGAAGTGAATTAAATAACCAGAATAACTTATCTTCCCCATGAATATAGTAAATGTATTTATATATAATTTCCATGGATGAACGGATAGAAGTAGCGCAATCACCATAAAACAAAATGCATAAATATGATGTGGCTGTGGTAAAGAAATATGAACAGCCCTTATAACTATTAGAAGGACTGTCATTATTACTATTAGTAAAAAATTCGTTATTTTGTTAGAAACATAATCCTTATAGCTGCCATCTCGATAAATTTTAAAAAGAATAACACCAAATCCGAAACATGCAAGTTGACTTGGTATCCACCTGTAAGTAAATAATTCTATTGTTACCCTATCCATTTGAAGCAATGTATGGTCCAGCAAGAATTTCCTAAAATAAAAGTTCATAACTGGCAGTATCAAAAGTGAAATTATCATTAAGATAGCCAATCTTTTATTTGTATAAAAATATTTATATAGCAGAGGAACTAACAGATAGAACATGACTTCAACACTTATTGACCATCCACCTGGAACCACTGAGCTAGATGTCAATGGATGAAAAGTATTTATTAAGAAAATGTGAAAAGGGAAATGCCACAATTCAGGGCCATCAAGCCAACCTCTTGAATTTAGGCCATAAACGGAAGTATATAGTATTATACCGATCCAATAAATGGGTACAATTCTAAATAGTCTTCTAATGTAAAAGTTTCTATATTGATGCTCTGTGCCATCTGTTTTTGAAAGCGAATAAAATATAGTAAATGCACTAATAACGAAAAATAATTGAACTCCCATACCACCAATTTGTAAAAGGTATTTTCCGATTCCCTTTAGTGATGTTATGCTTTCTGCATGAGTAAGGATTACTCCCAATATAGCTATGCCACGTAACCCGTCGATATAGTTAAAGCGTTGTGTAGCCATAATTTTTTTTAAAGCTAATGAAAAACATTTATTCTACAAACGAATAATAAGCTAACAATGCACATTTCAGATGTATTGAATTTTCACTAACAGTAATGTACATAGTTAGCAACGGAGAATGCAGTATTTTTGTAATAAAGGATGTCAAAAATTGGCAAGAATAAATACATGGTTTACCTTTAGGTGCGTATCACCAAAAGGTTTGTCACACCTCTTTCTTTTAATAAACCTAACAAACAACGGATTCAAGAACTATTATTTAAACAAGCTTATGAGCTATCACAGGTTCACTAAATGGAGGAATAGGTTTTTCCGTTCGGTAACTATCGAGCGCCTGGCATGGACCTGCTTACATTTAACAGCTTGTTCGCAAAAACATGGGACTGTTCTATCTCTCTAGGAAGAGTGTCTTTGTTATCATAATATGTAGGAGCTCTCCATAGCCTACACATGCGGTTTTTATTTAGTTATGTGCTACCACTTCATAACGATTGTGGAAAGTATTTTCATTATATAACTAACAACGACAGTAATTCGAGGACGAGTCATAATGCTCAAATCTATCTCCACGCAATAATGCCAGGATCTGCTGCTTTGTACTGTTATCGATGGTTGGGCGACGAAAACGGAGCTTAATTATGGATGAACAATCAAGTGCATCGATTTTATCAGATATATTAGTCAGATAGTGCTTATAATTAAGATCCAATTGCCTGTTTCTAGAAGCTAGGTAACGGAGGCATAAAAAATCTAACACTAGATTTTCTACTCACTGCGGTTTATCCTCACTAACTAAGTTAGGATAACAATTGACTAATAAATTCCTGCCAGGAATAGTATAAATAACTAAAATCCTAACAACTTAGAAGCAGTGGAAGGAAAAATCTTACGAAAACATACTCCAGTAAAATGGCTGATAAACAGAACTAAAATAGTTATGATAACTTGAGAAGGAAAATTACCAAAGTTTTGAGAAGAGGTAACCATACCCCAAATCTTAAACACTATTATTATATACATCATATGGACGAAATATATTCCGAATGATAACTCCCCAATTTGTACTAATGGCCAATTAGATTTTAAACTTTTTCTAAATACAAACAATACTAAAATAATCGAAATCGAATATAAAAATGAAGATACTTTTACCGCAGATACAGAAGTTGCGACATTATTAAAGTTCTTGATTAATAAAAATGTTGTTAGAACCGAGGCCGTAAGTAGTGTAAGTGTTATAATAATCAGAATATTTTTTTTGATAGCTATGTTGTTTTTATAGATGTGCATTCCAAAAACAGGAAACATGATCCAGGTTGCAAAGTTTCCAGCATAAATAAATAGGGGAAGATGGACTCCTTTTATGTAAACCAAAAACTGGATAAATAGGCATGAAGCAAAACTAATTAGCATTGAGGATAGTACTCCCAATCGCGAATTTGACATTAGGCTTAAGATAGGTGATAAAAGATAGTACTGTATTATTAGGAGTATATAATAGAAAGGTCCAGATGCCTGGAAAGTTAAAAAGTTTTTGAGAATAGATATTGTGTCTTTTCCTTGAAGAATAGAGATAAGGCTATAAATAATACTCCAAATTATAAAAGGGATCAAAACCCTCGGAATCTGCTTTTTTAAAAAATTACAATAAGAAGGAAGATCAAAGACATGTTTGTTAGCCATGAAATATCCTGATATAAACAAGAATAAAGGGACAGCAAAATTGCAGATTTGTCTACCGATTATTCCAAGATCAGTACCTAAGTTATGATTTCTGTCCGAATAGCCGAGGCCGTTTACATGTATAAAGATAACGCAGATTATAGCTATCGCACGTAGTATGTCAAAAGTAAAATCTCGCTGCTTAGTCATATTAAATTTAAGTTTTTTGGGAATGCCGGATTGTTTAGCTTAGTGATTATAATAATTCTATAAAATCCAAAATACTTTGTTTAAAAGGATATATTATAAATTGAACTTGTTGTCTACTTATGGGAATTTATATTCAATTAAATTAGTGTCAGATAGAAAGCAAAGGCATAGCGCAAGCCATCTCATTTTTCATACCTTTTTAGTTACCACACCAAAAAGTGTTCTTAACGTATAACGTTTTCCATAGCCGGCTCACTCTATCCATTGAAACAATTGATCGGTTAACAATTTTGATTTTAGTAAAAGCCACAATTTAGACATTAACGCAAATCTGCAAGTTCAATGGAGAATTTAATGTGGATGTTTTGCTGCGTTTCAAGAACTAAATAGCACTTAAGTATAAAATTAACGAATTGAATATCAGCCTGCCACGATAAGCTATAATATTAGGTATAAACCATACTATGCCACATGTAAAGTGATTACCAATAAACTGGTTTTAAAATGTACTTCGGCGCCTTATAGCAAACACTCTACTAATCAGATAGGGAAATTTTACTTTCAATACCTAATTTTAACAGTTCAACTTATATAGATTCATTAGGACTGCAAACCCTTCTTAAACATTTAGATCACGTGAAATTATCTCCAAATAATTGTTCCATTTTTTTTACAACTCCCTTAATTTCTTGCTCCTCTGCCTTAGGGTAAATGAGTAAAGCATTTCCGTCATCAACAACTATAAAGTTATCCAACCCTCTAATTACTGCTAATTTGTAGTTGCTTATATGAATAATACTATTAGTAGTACCGCTTACATTTATCTGCTTCGCTGCTATTACATTCTGCTCTTTATCTTTAGGTGCAGATTCATATAATGAAGCCCAAGTCCCTAAATCAGACCAGCCAAATTCTGCAGGAATGGTATACACATTTTCAGCTTGTTCCATAATCGCATAGTCTATAGAAATATTCGGAGAATTCGGGTAATTGACCTCAATGAATTTATCCTCCACAGGTGTGTTATAATCTCCTTCTCCTTTCTTAAATAGTAAATAGATTTCTTCTGAATATTTCTCTAACGCACTTAAAATGGAGCTTACTTTCCAGATAAAAATACCTGCATTCCATACGTAATTACCTTCCTTTATAAATTTTTGAGCATTTTCAAGATTTGGTTTTTCCTTGAATTGGATAACCTTATGTACTCCATCCTGGCTAGCAGTTTCATACTTAATATAACCATAGCCTGTATCAGGCCTAATTGGAGTAATTCCTAATGTCACCAATGCTTGATTTTGCTCGGTATATTTAAGGGCTTGTTCTATTTTATTAATAAAAATATCCTCATATAAGATAAAATGATCAGAGGGAGCCACAACGATGTTTGCATTCGGATTTAGTGCATTCAATTTAAACGAGGCGTATGCTATACATGGAGCAGTATTATTTCGGCTTGGCTCACATATCAACTGCTTTGAGCTGATATTTTCAATTTGTTGGAGGATGATCTCTTCATATTGGCTGTTCGTTACAATAAAAATATTATCTTTCGGACATAGCTTCAAAAAGCGTTCGTAAGTTAATTGTAATAGGGATTTACCAATACCTAAGATATCCAAAAACTGTTTAGGAAAATGGTTTCGGCTTTTTGGCCAGAAACGGCTGCCTACGCCTCCGGCCATTATCAATACATAATTGTTCGAATTCATGAAACTAGTTCCAGTTTAGATCTTTTACTTCATTATACACTTTGATAATTCCTTCCTCTAAAGAAGTCTTTGCTTTCCAGCCTTGAGCATTGAGTTTGCCAACATCCATTAATTTTCTAGGAGTGCCATCGGGTTTAGAGGAATCGGTAACTATCTCTCCTTCAAAACCAACTATCTTAACTACCAATCGCGCTAATTCTAAGATAGAAACATCTTCCCCAACGCCTATGTTAACTAAGCCTGGTTCATTATAGCTTTCCATCAAATAAAAGCAGGCCTCTGCCAAATCATCCACATACAGAAATTCTCTTTTTGGAGTTCCGGTTCCCCAAATAGTAACAGTATCTTCGTTGTTGTTCTTCGCAGTAATTACTTTTCTAATCAGTGCCGGTAAAACATGAGAATTATTTAGATCGTAATTGTCGTTTGGGCCATATAAATTAGTGGGCATTACCGAAATGTAATTACAACCATACTGAGAACGATATGCATCACACAATTTAATTCCTGCAATCTTTGCGATGGCATAGGGCTCATTAGTAGGTTCCAGTTCACCAGTCAGCAAGTACTCTTCCTTAAGTGGCTGAGGAGCCAGCTTAGGGTAAATACATGACGACCCCAAGAACATTAATTTGGAAACATTGTGTAAGTAAGCAGAGTGAATCACATTGTTCTGAATCATCAAGTTTTCATAAAGAAAATCTGCTCGGTAAATGTTGTTGGCTAAAATACCACCAACCTTGGCAGCGGCTAGAAAAACGTAATTCGGTTTCTCCAATTCAAAAAACGACTGCACTGCTTGTTGGTCTCTTAAATCTAATTCTTTCGAGGAACGCGTGATGATGTTAGTAAAACCTTCGGCTTTTAATTTCCTAACGATCGCAGAGCCAACCATTCCGTTGTGCCCCGCGACGTAAATTTTTGCTGATTGCTCCATGGTTCTTATTCGAATTGATTTTTAACTGAATAACCTGCTTCTTTCAACATTTTTTCCTTTTGAAAGTGTTGAACATCTGCATTCATCATGTCATTAACCAATCCTGCTAGATCATATTTCGGCGTCCAATTTAGTTTCTCTTTGCACTTTGTTGGATCACCAATCAATAATTCCACTTCTGTAGGACGGAAATAACGGGCATCTACCGCTACAACTTCTTTTCCAACTTCAACTTGAAATTCTTGTTTACTGCAAGAAACCACGTAACCTTTTTCTTCTACACCTTCGCCTTTAAATTCTACCTCTATGCCAACCTCAGTAAAGGCCATTTTAATGAAATCCCGTACTGTTGTAGTCACGCCCGTTGCAATAACAAAGTCTTCAGGCTTTTCTTGTTGCAAGATTAACCACATAGCTTCTACGTAGTCTTTCGCGTGTCCCCAGTCTCTGCGAGCATCTAGGTTTCCTAAATACAATTTATCTTGCATACCAAGTGCTATTTTTGCAGTTCCTCTGGTAATTTTGCGGGTAACAAATGTCTCGCCCCTTAATGGGCTCTCATGGTTGAATAAAATACCATTGCACGCATAGATTCCATAAGCCTCTCTATAATTTACTGTAATCCAGTAAGCATACATTTTCGCCACCGCATATGGAGAACGGGGATAAAACGGAGTAGTTTCAGATTGTGGTACTGCTTGAACCAACCCGTAAAGTTCAGAAGTTGAGGCCTGATAAACTTTTGTTTTTTCAACCAAACCTAGGATACGTATAGCTTCCAAGATCCTTAGTGTTCCAATTCCATCAGCATTTGCAGTATATTCTGGCGTTTCAAAACTAACCTGCACATGGCTCATAGCGCCTAGATTATAGATTTCATCTGGTTGAACCTGTTGTATAATACGAATAAGATTCGTCGAATCACTCAAGTCGCCATAATGCAATACAAAGCGGACATTACTTTCGTGAGGGTCTTGATACAGGTGATCAATTCGATCGGTGTTGAATAGAGAACTACGTCTTTTGATACCGTGAACTTCATACCCTTTTTTAAGTAATAGATCTGCTAAATAGGATCCGTCCTGGCCAGTAATTCCTGTAATAAGCGCTTTTTTCATTTATTTAAATTTTTTTTTAGAATTTTCAGAAGATTAACAAAAATTTAATATAGATTTTATCTTATAAGTATAATAAACAGAGTTTAAATGAAAATCCAATCATTGTTTGTTTGCTTAGAGCCATATTTAATGGATTAACGCTGTAAATATATTCATTTCATTTGAAAATCTTAATCTAGACCAACTGTTGAGTTGCTTTTTTGCAAAAAAATATTTAACCTTTAAAAAAAGAAATTACCTTTACGACAATATTTAATAAATTACCACTCTAATCTAATTACGTATTAAATGAAGAAAATTACAAGCATTTGCTGCATAGGGGCAGGATATGTTGGAGGTCCTACAATGGCAGTTGTAGCTAAACAGTGTCCAGATATCAAAGTAACTATTGTTGATTTGAATGAGGCAAGAATAGCAGCCTGGAATGATGAGGATGTAAACAACATTCCCGTTTATGAACCTGGATTGAGTGAGGTGGTTGCCGAGGCAAGAGGAAGAAATTTATTCTTTTCCACGGACGTGGATAAAGCAATCGCCGAGGCAGAGATGGTTTTCATCTCTGTAAATACGCCCACTAAAACATACGGATCAGGTAAAGGGATGGGTGCTGATTTGAAGTGGATCGAGTTATGTGCAAGACAAATAGCGAGGGTGTCTACCTCGGATAAAATAATTGTGGAAAAATCAACGCTACCAGTTCGGACTGCTGAGGCTGTCCGTGATATTCTTCATAATACCGGAAGTGGCGTAAAATTTCAAGTATTGTCAAATCCGGAGTTTTTAGCAGAGGGTACGGCTGTTGAAGATCTTTTATCTCCTGATAGAGTGCTTATTGGGGGCGATGATACTGAAGAGGGTCAGCAAGCAATTCAATCACTTGTAGATATTTATGCTAATTGGATTCCTAGAGAGCGGATCTTAACGACTAATGTATGGTCTTCTGAACTTTCAAAATTGGTTGCCAATGCTTTTCTAGCGCAGCGTATTTCTTCCGTAAATGCGATCTCAGAACTTTGTGAGAAGACTGAAGCAAATATTAACGAAGTATCCAGAGCTATTGGAACAGATAGCCGAATAGGTCCTAAGTTCCTAAAAGCATCTGTAGGGTTTGGTGGTTCGTGTTTTCAAAAAGACATCTTAAATTTGGTTTATATTTCCCGCTCCTTTGGATTGCAGGAAGTTGCGGATTATTGGGAGCAGGTTATTATAATGAATAATCACCAAAGAAAGAGATTTGCACTAAACATCGTTAGGAACCTTTATAATACTGTTTCAGGAAAAAAAATTGCATTCTTGGGATGGGCATTCAAGAAAGACACTAATGATACCAGGGAATCAGCTGCAATCTATGTTGCAGATGAGCTGTTAAACGAGCAAGCATTTATTCAGGTTTACGATCCTAAAGTACAAGAAGAACAAATTTATCACGATTTGCAGTACTTGGACACCAGAAGTGCTGACGAAAATAAAAGTGGTATAAAAGTTTTTATTGATCCATATGAGGCTTGTAAGGGCGCGCATGCTATCGCTGTTTTGACAGAGTGGGATGAGTTTAGAGAGTATGACTGGAAGCGTATATATGATGGGATGTTGAAACCTGCAAAAATATTTGATGGTAGAAATCTTTTGGATCACAATTCACTCAAAGCTATAGGATTTCAGGTTGCTGGAATTGGTGTCTAGCTTACTTTCATTTTAAGAGGAGTGGGCAATCGAATAATCGTTAGCTCACTCCTTTCATAGAATAGATAGAGTTAATAGAATAGGTATTATACAAGATCTGAAAATCGCGTAATATTACCTAAATGTTAATCTTACTACTTTTGGCTCTATTTATTGGCTTTTTTGTATATTTGTCTTGTCTACTCTGTATTTAAATTATGACGTCTCCGACTCGCTATCTATATCTGCTTAAGTATATTCTGCCTGTAACGGATCTCATTATGCTAAATGTAGTATATTTTGCTGCATTCCAACTTACACCTGTTTTCGGGAAGGAAGTTCATAACGAGATGGATAGGCATCATGTAGTAGTATATAATCTTATATGGCTATTTGCCTCTGCTATTTTTGGCTTATATTCATCTTATGGTGCTAGGAAATTAGAGCGGATATATAGAGGCACTTATCGAACGCTTTCTGTACATTTTGTATTGTATCTTTCCTATCTGTTGTTCTCTGCAGAGCATGGTTTCTCAAGAGCCTTTTTAATTGTCTTTTATGTCTTACTGGTCATATCTTTTATTGTAAATAGGTTTGTTGGAACGTACATACAATATGTAGTTTTAAATAAGTTTAAAGCAGCAAAAAAAGTAGCGATTTTAGGTTCTAATGGAACCGCCATTAGGTTGGCAGAATATATAGCCAAACATAGGAGCCTTGATTTTATCGGCTTTGTTGGAAATGATGATGACATCTACGACTCTATAAATGGTGATGATGGAATTTCAGCTAAGCTTGAGTTGGCCGTTGAAGCAGGAGTCAAGGAGATATACGTCGCGATAGCGCCAAATCGTATGAATGATGTTAGCAGACTGGTTTCTGTGGCGGATCAACAATGCGTTAGGCTTAAATTTGTGCCTGATATAGGCGGCGCTCTAGCTGCACCTTATACAATTTCTTATGTTGGTGGCGAGTTTCCTATGATCACGCTCAGAAACGAGCCGTTAGAGGTGATGGGTAACAGATTTAAAAAAAGGGCTTTCGACGTAATATTTAGTTTCTTTGTAATTGTTTTTGTGATGAGCTGGCTTTACCCGATTATTGCAATTTTGATTAAAATCCAAAGCCCTGGTCCAGTATTATTCAAACAGTTAAGAAGTGGTCGTAATGATGAGCCGTTTTGGTGCTGGAAGTTCAGGAGTATGAAGATCAACAAGGACAGCGATAGCAAGCAAGCAACGAAAGATGATGATCGAATTACGAAAATCGGACATTTCCTAAGAAGGACTAGTCTAGACGAAATGCCTCAATTTTTTAATGTCTTCTTTGGATCTATGAGTGTTGTTGGTCCTAGGCCGCACATGTTGAAGCATACAGAAGAATACAAACAAATTATTAGTCAGTTTATGGTTCGGCATTTCTTAAAACCTGGTATCACCGGATGGGCCCAAGTTAACGGCTTTAGAGGGGAAACCAAGCAGGATGATGCGATGGAAAATAGAGTCAAATTTGATATTTTTTATCTGGAAAACTGGACCTCCATGCTCGATGTCAAAATTATTTTCATGACGGTAATAAATGTATTTCGTGGAGAAGATAATGCCTATTGATATTGGTCTTGATTTTAAAAGCTGTCCTTTTAGATTACTTAAATATTTATTGTGGATAATCTTTTAAAAATTGTTATCGGCTTATGAGGTCTTTAATTTAGTAAAAAAACTAGGCTGATATTTATTAATAATGCCATTAAGATTCACCTATAAAGCTGTATATCTTTTTTTTGCACCTGTAGCAAATGAAATGTTTAATTGGTAGCCATGGTAGCAATGATTTCAAAATCTTACTTCTGGGTATACGCTCCATAGGAGAATTGCACTTGGAACATTTCTTTTTCTCAGCTAGTGTCGATGAAGGATTCATAATGATCAGAATTTAAGGTGTTTCTTGGCTAATGTTCGTGAGTAAAGATACCTTTTTTGCGGTAAAATGAGTATTTTAACGATTGTTTATTAGAAAAAAGAGCTGAATTTAAAATAAACCAGGATAATTATTAAGGTGTGGGCTAGGTTTGTGTGTAAATTGTTAATTTTTCATTAATTATTTGTTAAGTGGAACAATATGTAGCAAATAAATCTGAAATTTAGTCGTTAATTTTGAATTAAAATCAATTAATCATTCTCTGTATAATTAATATACGCTTATAATCAACTTATGAATAACTTAAAACCAACTTTAGTAATTTTAGCTGCGGGTATGGCCAGCAGATATGGCGGGTCCAAGCAAACAGAATCTTTTGGGCCATCTGGGGAGACCATTATGGAATATTCCATTTATGATGCGATAAAATCTGGCTTTGATAAAGTGATTTTTATCATCCGGGAAGAATTTTCAACATCTTTCAAGGCTGCTATTGAGCCAAAGTTAGCGGGTAGAATTAAGCTAGAGTACGTCTATCAGAGTCTGGATAAATTTCGGGGTGGTAGGGCTTTGCCTGAAGGTAGGGTTAAGCCATATGGTACCCAGCATGCGCTTTTGTGTTGCAAGGATGTTCTTGATGCGCCATTCGCTGTAATAAATGCTGATGATTTTTATGGACTGGATGCTTTCGAAAAGGCATACGCCTTTTTAACGCAGTCCGTAGACAACGGAAAATATGCATGTTTGGGTTATCAATTAAAAAATACGCTGAGTGATCATGGTGCCGTAACCCGTGGAGAAATAAATGTTAACGAAGAAAATTTCATTACAGCCATCACAGAAAGAAAAGAAATCTACAAAAAAGCGAATCTAGCTATCAGGGTAGACGGTGATGAGGAGATTGAAATGGATTTACAAACGCCCGTGAGTATGAATTTCTTCTGTTTTACTCCTGAGTTTGTTGATTGGAGCGAGCAGAGATACTATGATTTTCTTGATAGGCATGATGGAGACATAAAATCCGAATTTCTTATACCAGAAGTTGTCGATGCCCTTATTAATACCGGTGCTGGAGTTGTGAGTTTGGTCAAGACAGAAGCCCAATGGTTCGGGGTCACTTTTAAAGAAGACGCGGATATCGTAAAGAGTCAGCTTGCCGAATTGACATCGAAAGAAGTTTATCCGAAAAATCTTTGGAAGTAGAAAATTATCCGTAAAGACCTCAATTTAAATTGAGGTCTTTTAATATTTGGCCGGATAATTGACATCCATCACTAAAGTTACAAACTTAGCCTATTAAAATTGTTTACTCAAATCAATATCGTTCCACGCTGGGTCATTTTTTGCCTCGATCTTATTTGCTGCTCTGTTGCGTTAGTTTTTTCTTACATTTTAAAATTCAATCTTAACCTTACTGTCGTAAATATTCCTGAACTCTCCAGAAATCTACTGTTAATGCTCGTTGTTTGTAGCATTGTCTTTGGAATTATGAAAAGTTATTCAGGCATTATCAGATATACCAGTGCGCAAGATTCATTTCGAATCCTGGGCTCTGTGGTGATTTACACTGCTATTTACTTTTTGATCAATCTGGTTTCAATCAGTTTTTTCACAAGACCGATTATTCCCAATACGATATTGGTAACTGCTGGCTTATTTAGTTTCCTTTTTCTGATAACTTATCGTATCTGTATCAAGTACTTTTTTTTATATATCAAAAACCTTAAGCTCGATAAAAAGAAAGTAATTATATATGGAGCTGGGGAGGCCGGTTTAGCGACTAAAAGGACATTTGATCACGATGATAAAGTAAATAAATATATTGTCGCATTCGTGGATGATGATCAGCGAAAGGTAGGAAAAGCCATAGATGGAGTAGGCATTATCGATGCTAGGTTTCTATCCGATCTTATAGCCAAGCACGAAATAGATGAAATCATCTTTGCATCCTACACGATACCGTCCGAAAAAAGAGACGCTATTGTAGATCTGTGTCTAGAACACGATATAAAAATATTGAACATTCCTCCTGCGGATGTATGGACCAATGGTAAATTACAGCCTGCACAGATACAAAAGCTTAATATCGAAGACCTGCTGAATCGCAAACCAATCAACATTGATATCGATGGAATCGGCAAAATGCTCAATAAAAAAAGAATCCTCATCACCGGAGCTGCAGGATCAATAGGTAGCGAAATTGTTAGGCAACTTTCAAAATTTGATGTGGGTTTAATTATTCTGTGCGATCAATCAGAAACTGCGCTTCATGATCTTTACCTAGAGCTCGATGAGAATGATCGGACAAAAAATTACCAAGCTTTCGTTGGTGATGTTAGAGATGAACAGCGAATGGATAAATTGTTCAATAGCTATAGGCCGGACTATGTCTATCATGCCGCCGCCTATAAGCATGTACCATTAATGGAAGACAACCCGGCAGAGGCTATAAAAGCGAATGTACTAGGTACAAAAATAATAGCAGACAAGGCTGTGAAATATGGTGTACAGAAATTTGTGATGATTTCAACTGATAAGGCCGTAAATCCAACTAATATTATGGGGGCCTCGAAGAGAATCGCTGAGATTTACGTTCAGTCTTTAAATAATTCACTGGCAAAAAAAGACTTTATCTTTAGTAACGGTTTAAGTTATATTAACCGCCTTGATAACAGACCCGGTACGAAGTTTATAACAACTAGATTTGGTAATGTATTGGGTTCAAATGGCTCAGTTATACCACGTTTCAAGCAACAAATAGAAAAAGGCGGCCCGGTAACTGTCACCCATCCGGATATCACAAGATATTTTATGACTATACCCGAGGCTTGCCGTCTGGTATTGGAAGCTGGTTGCATGGGTAATGGTGGTGAGATATTTATTTTCGATATGGGTAAATCGGTAAGGATTGTCGATCTAGCAAAAAAAATGATCAAACTTGCTGGCCTTGAGCCTAATGTTGATATTAAAGTGGAGTTCTCTGGATTACGGCCTGGGGAGAAGCTCTATGAGGAATTGCTAAACGACAATGAAAATACGATGCCTACTCACCATGAGAAGATCATGATAGGAAAAGTGAGGGAGTATGTATTTGATCAGGTGATGGAAAACATTTCCGAATTAATCAGTTCAGCAAAGAAAGATGATGATATACAGGTAGTAAAAAATATGAAATCGATGGTTCCAGAATTCAAGAGTATGAATTCTGTCTTTGAAGATCTGGATCATCTGATCAATAAATAGTATGCGAAAATTTCTTTTTGGGGTTTTACTTACCCTTTCCATCACACGTTCGTATGGTCAATCCACACCAAATGTGAATATACCATATGATTACCAATTCTATCAAAAATTTAATAGACAGATTTACGATCAGCAAGCCAAATTTCACTCTGCCATTAAGAGTGTTTATGCTGATGATTCGAAGTTAAGCTCAACATACGACTCCCTCATGAAGATAGGCGTTGATACGCTAAATAGAGGCAGTTGGGTTCACAGAAAATTATTTAATGAACATTTGCTTGAATTTAAGGGGGATGATTATCGTATTTATGCTGATTTTCTACCTGATTTTCAAATCGGAAGAGACCTATATGACGGTAGAAGCACATGGTTAAACACTAGGGGGTTCCAGGTTGGGGGAAATGTCGGCAGGCAATTTTCTTTTTATCTGAATGGCTTTGAAAATCAGGCTAAATTTGCAAATTACGTCAATCAATTTGTAAAAGAGAATCAAGTTGTGCCGGGGCAGGGGTCAGGTAAACTTGGTGATGATACACAAGATTGGTCTTATGTGACAGCACTTTTGTCATTTACCCCAAATAAGTATCTTAATTTCGCGCTGGGATATGATAAAAACTTTATAGGTGACGGATATCGATCTATGCTACTATCCGATGTCTCTTCTAATTATTCGTTTTTTCGTCTAAGGGCAACCTTAGGCGCTGTGCAATACCAAACCATTTTTGCATATATGCTTGATCCGGGTGCGCCAAAACTTGCCACAGGAAGAAGGCTAGGTGATAGAGGTAAATGGATGGCAGCTCATTACTTAGACTGGAATGTGTCAAACAAAGTTTCCGTTGGATTCTTTCAAGCAGTGACCTGGGCTGATGCGGAAGTAGAAGGTAAAAGAGGATTTGATTTCAATTATATCCATCCGTTTATCTTCTTAAGGCCTGTGGAGAGCACCAACACCACCTCTCCAGATAAAATGCGGATTGGTTTGAACGTAAAGTATGAAGTTCTCAAAAAAACCGCATTATATGGCCAATTTATGTTTGATGAATTCACGGCAAAAGAATTTTTTGCTGGCAATGGATATTGGGCAAATAAATTCGCAGTACAAATTGGGCTTCGAGGTTCAGATTTATTGAATATCTCAGGTTTAAATTATCTGGCGGAGTTTAATTCCGCACGTCCCTATACTTATGCTCATTTTGATCGTGTATCTAATTACTCAAACTACAATCAGCCATTAGCCCACCCTTATGGCGCAAACTTCAGGGAGTTTCTCGGGATGATGAATTACAGTTATAAACGTTTTGATTTTCAGGGACAAGCGATATATTCCAGGTATGGTTTAGATGCTGTGGGCAGCAATTATGGTAAGGATATTTTCAAAAGTTATGAGAGCCGCTCACTTGACTACGGTAGCCATGTTGGACAGGGTATTAAGACGAATCTATATTATACTCGTCTTCAGGTAGCTTATTTGATAAACCCAAAGTATAATCTAAGGCTTGAGGTAGCCGGAGCTTTACGACGCGAGAGTAATGATTTAGGGATTAATAACTCTCACCTGATTACCTTTGGGCTTAGAAGCAGTTTTAGAAATATCTACCACGACTTCTAAGTATTACATGTCAATACATTCTAGTGTTTTTAAAGGGTGGAGCTTTCTAGAGTTTGCTTTTATTTTATGGTCGTTATTTTGCGGTATCCATTAAACATCATATCTCGATTTTAGAATTGGGATTATAGTTTTTATTCCGACTTTTAAATTAACCAAAAGCTCGCTATGATCAATCAAATCTTCGGAGTGTATCTTTTGTAGCCTGTTTGTAATTTCAGCAATGTTTACCAACCCTGCAGAGATGGACATTCCATAAAGTTTATGCGCAAAAGCATTCACTTTTTCCGGATCATTTTGCCAGCCATTTTCTTCGAGCTGGGCAAGTGCCTGTTCTAATTGCTTAATAGTGATTAAAATAATCTTCTTAAGCTTACTCTCATCTTTATCTAAATAGAAGTCTAGTTTCGACTTATCAAAATGTATTACTTCTTCAGCTGTAGGGCTTTTTGAAGCTTTGGGTAGCCATTTCTTCAGAATATCATCAATATTTTCCTCAAGCACGGGTTTTGTGATGAAGTCATCCATACCCGCTTCGATGCTTTTTTCCTTCTCCCGCATGATGTTTGCAGCAGTAAGCGCAATTATAGGGGTGCGATAGTCGTTTTCGAGTAGTCTGATTTGTTTTGCGCATTCATATCCGTTCATTTCAGGCATTTGAATATCCATGAACACAAAATCAGGAACTTCTTTTTTAAAAACCTCTAGACCCATGATTCCGTTTTCCGCCTCTAAAATTTTTGAATTTGGATGAATTTTTTCAATTAATGCTCTTGCCAGGAATCTATTCACCTCATTATCTTCAACAATTAAAAACGTGTAATTGTGATTTAGCGTTGTGACTTCTTCAGAATTGATGGTAGTTTGAATGGTATTGTCTGGAGAAACCTCGTTCAGTTTAGCTAGCGCTTGATACAGATCGTCAATTTTAATCGGTTTACTGAGCCTGCTTTGAATGCCCAGATCTCTGCAGGCTGCGATTAATGTTCCATCATCAGATGAGCTGTGAAGAAGAATTATGGGCGACTTTTGATTGGGATCTGAAAAACTTTGCCTGATTTTAGCAACGGTTTCTAAACCGTCCATAAACGGCATGTGATAATCCATCAAGATAACATCATACTCATTGCCTTCAGCCAAAAACTGTAGGGCCTGAAAACCTCCTTTAGCTTCTGTGACATTGATATTTTTTAGCAGGAGCATATCTTTTAAGATAATCCTGTTATTGTCATTGTCATCCACAATCAATACATTGTTGATCGATTCGATCCCCATATACTCTATCGCAGGGCCGGCTTCAGATTTTAACGAAATGTCAAAGAAGAAGGTACTACCAACGCCAGGTTCACTTATCAGCTCAAGACGACTGTCCATCATGTTAAGTAACTTATTAGATATCGTTAATCCAAGTCCTGTTCCGCCATATTTTTTAGTTGTAGATGAATCCTCCTGCGCAAATGCGCTAAAGATTTTGTCTTGTTTGCTCAATGGGATTCCGATGCCGGTATCTCTTACACTAAAACGAAATCTATCTTGCTCATCACCTTTGGTAAGTAATTCTATCTTAAGTTCTATTTCTCCAGAATGAGTGAATTTAGAAGCATTGCCTAAGAGATTGATAAGTACCTGTTTTAAACGCAATCCATCCGCGAATATAAAACGGGGCAATTCGGTGTGAAGGTTTAATAGCATCTCCAGGTTTCTGGATTGGATTTGATAAGTGGTGATATCAGTTGCCTGTGAGGCGATTTCAAATAAATCACATTTTTCTACATCAAGTTCAAATTTTCCAGCCTCGATTTTGGAGAAATCCAGAATGTCATTTATAATGGTGAGCAATGTATTTGCGGATTGGTTTACAATAAATAAATATTGTTTTTGGATGTCTGTCAATTCCGTTTTTAAAACCAGATCAGTGAAACCGATTACACCATTCAAGGGCGTCCTGATTTCATGGCTCATGTTGGCAAGGAAGTCTGACTTTGCAGCATTAGCATAATCCGCACGCAGCTTGGCTACAGTTAATTCCTCCCTGTGTTTAACAGCCTGAGAGATATCCTGAGTGACAATCATCATTCCTCCTATAGCGCCTTCTAAGTCATGCCAAGGACGCATCTCCCATGAAATGTGATGGGGCACCTTGGTAATGGGATCGACGAAAATATCCTCGTCTTTTTTAATCACATCACCTTTTAAGACTTTCTGATGATTTTCAATTCTGCCTTTATCAAGATTCGGGAACACTTCATAATAGGAGAGTCCATCAACATTGTCCAAGGTTTTGATATATGTATTCATCCATCTCTGACTTGCGGCTAAGAAGTGCATGTTAGCATCCAACATAGCTACAGAGGCAGGTGCGTTATTAATGAATGCAAGTAATGTAGCTTTCTCAATCGCCAAAGCTTTTTCGGCCATTTCCTTTTCAGTAATATCCGTAGCCACACCAAGATGGCCAATTATATGGCCATCAGTATCTTTGATAGAGGTAATTGATAACGAAACCCTTAACCGAACCCCTTCTTTTGTAATGTATGTAAAAGGCCTTTCCTTCTCTTCTGTATCAGCGCAAATTTGAAACAAGCGAAATTTATCATTTCTATTGCCGTTTTCTTCCAAAACATCATCACATATGGCTAGGATTTCCGACTTATCGTGTATAATTTCCGGACTTTTCAAGCCAACCATTTCAGCAGCAGTGTAACCCAGTAAGTTTTCAGCTCCTGTGTTAAACAAAGTGATAATGCCATCATTATCAGTAGCGATGATACTCACCTGAGAGGATGCAGACAATACATCATCTAAAAGTTTTTTAGATTCAATTAGCTCTAGCTGAGCACGCTTTTGCTCATCTATATTCTGAAGGGTTCCATAGATTCTGGTGTTTCCAAGTTCAGATATTTCTCGGTTTCCTTTTGCCCTTACCCAAAGTTCTTCCCCAAAACTATTGATAATTTCCAGTTCATGATCCCACTCTATACCTTCTTCGATACATTTCCTCACAGCACTACTGACCTTGTCCCTACTTTCACCTTCCTTGTAAAAGTCCATCGCAGTGGAGAGTTGCGGAACATAATCCGGGCTTAAACCATGGATTTCCTTAGTGACATTTGTCCATATCAATTCTTGTTCATTAATCTTGTACTCCCATCCGCCTATCTTGGCAAGTCTACTCGTCTCCTCAAGTAAATTTCTGGTATGCGTGAGGTCAGTTTCTAATTTCTTTTGGTCTGTGATGTCCACCGCGTTGCCGATTACATAAAATTCATTACTCTCATCTTCTTGCAGGACATTTGAATAGAGCCAGATTCTTTGTTCACCAGATTTTTTTCTGACAATCATTAGTCCCTTGGAATGACCTTGTTCAAACACTTCCTTCAGATAAAGATCAAGGTTGTTATGACGTTCCTCTGGGATAATATCCCGAAGATTTTTCCCTTTTAGCTCGGCAATATCGTAGCCAAGAATTCTCGCCCCAGACGTATTAAGTGATAGTAAATCGCCATTTAAATTGTGGATACACATCAATCCCTGCGAATTTTCAAAGAATACCTTGAACTTTTGCTCGCTGAGGGTTAGTAAGCGGTTTTTTTCTGATTCATCTGTGATATCCCTTCCTATAGCGAAAAGATTCTTTTTATTTTTGTCGGCAGTTGTCGACCATTGAATGGATCTATATTTTCCGCTTGCAGTAAGTATTCGGAAACTGATAACATCAAATTCCTTTCCATACAAAAAATTATCCCAATACGATTTCGCAGACTCAATATCTTCAGGGTGTACCAGATCAAAATAAGACTTTGTCTTCAGTGTTATTTCATTCCAACCCAATCGTTTGATAAATCCAGGATTAGCCTTTTTAAATCTTCCATCGCTTCCCAAAATACAGATCAGGTCATCTGTTTCTTCAAATAGTGTGCTGAAGTTTTTATACTCCTCCCTTTTCTTTCTTTCCATGATGAGTTCCATTGCTTCCTCAGCCAACAGCGCCAATGCATGGCGTTGTTGAGAACCAAGCTGTTTCGGAGATGTATCGGCCACGCATATGGACCCAAGAGTAAAACCTTGCGGATCGATGATGGGATAACCCGCATAAAAGCGTACTTTCAACCCGTCAGTAACATCCGGATGAGTTTTAAAACGTTCATCCTTGGAAAGATCCTCTACAATAAATAAATCCGTTCCTAAAACAGTATGTTCACAGATAGCTGCTCCGCGTGGAAGTTCCTCAATGACCAGTCCATTAGCGGATTTATACCACAACCGATTGGTCTCTACAAATGAGATAAGAGAGATTTCGCAACCACAAATAATTGATGCAATTTCTGTTATCCGGTCAAAATCGCGTTCAGGACTGGTATTGATAATCTCATAATCATATAACGCTGCTAATCTTTCCTCTTCTCTTTGTTGCATATTTATTGGTTGTATGGTTTTTGTACAGGCTTAACTTCGTAATAAGTAAGAAGTCATAAGAACTCTAAGCCTCTCGAATCGGATTAATTAGTATAGATATATAAGAATGAATCGCGACTTATCGCAACAATAACTCTTTGTTATAAATATAAAGAAACTTACGAAAAATTTTAATTTCTACAGGAAAATTTTGAACTATAATTGCGTTTTGCAATGATGAAGAACTATAGTGGTTCAGACATTTTCTTTTTGAAATAATGCAGGGATAGTTTTCAAGATTAATTTGAGATCATTTGCAAAACTTTGGTTTTTCGCATAAGTATTATCCAGTAATAACCGCTCCTCTTCGCTCATATTACCCTTGCCTCTTTTTTCAACCTGCCATAGGCCAGTGATTCCTGCAGGAGCTGCAAAACGTAATACGTATTTATCTGTAGTTAGCTTTTCTGCCTCATAAAGTGGAAGTGGTCTATTGCCAACGATGCTCATATCCCCCCTAATCACATTCCAGAGCTGAGGAAGTTCATCGATGCTGGTGTTTCTTATGAAATTTCCGACTCTAGTAATTCTGGGATCATTCATGATTTTGAAGAATGCTGACTTACCCTGCTTATTTTCTCTGAAGGCTGTATCTTTTTCACACCATTGAACGCCATCTGCATATAAAGGATATTGGCATTTACCTGATGAACTGCAGTTATTGCATAAATCTACCTGAGCTGCAACATTGGTACTGTTTTGAGCATCAATGTCATATTGATTTAGGTGCTTAAGCTCTTTAATCCGAGCGTCGGCATTGACATACATTGACCTAAATTTATAGAAAGGGAAAATTTTAAAACCAGTGCCCGCCCTAGGGGAATAGTAGAATATAGGTCCTTTAGATTCTAATCTGATCAATATGGATATAATGATCAAGACAGGAGAAAGCATAATTATTGCAAGTCCCGCAAAAAAGATATCGAAACTTCGCTTAACCCAGCCAATTGGCTTAAGCCGAACCAAACTGTTATTCACGCTGGATCTAAGCGCGGTCCAGTTTGCTATGTTGAAGTTAACCCTCTTTTCAATTTTATAGCCGTCTAGAGGCAATTTGAATACATCAGTTAGCCCACCTGATAAAGCGAGTAATCTTAAATTTGCATTAAAATAATTCACAACCAAAAAGAACGGAACTTCTTCTATGTTTCTATTTCTAATTGTTTCTATCAGGGATAGACCACCAGTAGACAAGATTTCACTGTGGGATATGATTGCACGAATATCTAAAGACTCATTACTCCACTTTTCTAGCAGCCTCATTCCGTTTTCGAAACAGATGACCTCGGCACCATGGAAATTTAATTGCTGAAAATATGAATTTAAATCATCTGAAAACCCAACAATAGCCACCACGGTAATTGCTGAGTTCGTTTGAATAGCAGCATCCATTAGTTTATCCCTTTTCCAACTCTTCTCAATATCCCCTTTATTCTAGCTTCCAGTTCAGCTGGATTGAAAGGCTTTAATAGAAAATCATCTGCTCCCGCTTCCAAGCATTTGATTCTTTTGTCAGAGCTCTCCTCTCCGGAAAGAATAATGATAGGTAGAGAGTGGAAAAAATCACTCGCCTTCATCTGCTCAATTAATTCAAGGCCGCTCATATTTGGGGTGTTTAGATCAGAAATAATCAAATCAGGTAGATGACCAGACTGTAAGTGATTAAGTGCACTCATTCCGTCTGATTTGATATCGATGCGATAGTTGGTCTGAAGAATTTCCTCAAGTATCGCCTGCATAAATTCGTCATCTTCAATAACTAAAATGTGGATCTTCTGCTTATTTTGTATGCTCATCGAGGAGATTTGTAATTTATAAACATAAGGTGATGAATTCGGTAGAATGTGAACATGCTTTGGAGAGAAGTTAGTGTAATCGGGACTATAAATGAAACCAAATTATTTAAATAATTTATAATACAATAATAAGGAAATTTATAGCGAAAATAAATGATATTCTGAAAAGGAGTGAAAAATGTATGTGTAGATTGTCTGTTATTGGTAGATTTAATATGATTGTCAAAAAATCATTCGACAAAATTTGTATATGTATCATTACTTAATGTATTTTTAAGCAGTGAATTCGTTGCTTCCCTTTCAAGAAATATCAGGTTTTCGAACGGCTTATAATAACCTATAAGGTTTGGTTGCTTTTTGGATCAATATTTAAAAGAAAACACTTATCTCTGCAAATTGTAACTGGCTAGACTATTGTTAAGGAGATAAAAAAACGAGGACACTGTTGATTGAAGAATAGAGTTAATTAATGTTAGAAAGCTCCTGCTGTTTTCTGTTAACCTAGCAAAAAACTCAATCAAACATATACTATTGATATCACAATATGCATACTATTAATATATTAGAGGAATTATCTCTGGATTTAGAAAAAGAATCTCAGTCAGGACTTCATGGTCCAAGGGAGTTAATCAATGAAGGTGCCTATAGGCATTCCAAAAGCATAATGCATTATGCGCCATCTGTGTTCTTCGAATATCAGCATGATATCGAGGGTAATATTACGCTTCGATATTTAAGTCCAGAAATTAGTAATCTATTTTCAGTACACACTAATTCATCTCAGCTAAATCATTTTTACAAGAGATTGAAACAGCTCACATTGCTTTATCAACAGCAACAATCAAAGCAGGGGCTCCCCTATATTGAGTCGCAATACCCTTTGAAAGACGGAACCATGCTGTACTATAATATAGGGATAGCAAATGCAATTAATCCTCTCGATGGTCAACAGGTGTTTCTGGGCTACATAGCGGATATTAGCAAACAAAGAATGTCAGAAAAAGCCCAAGTTGATACTAATATTAAATATCGGGATACCGTTGCCACTATGGGTTTAGGGTTAATGGAACTTGATAGCAATAACGAGTTGTTATATGTAAACAGGAGTCTTGGTAATCTGGTAGGATATGAGCCCAACGCCATGAAGGGCAAGCACGTGACTGATTTCTTTGGAGAGGAGTATCTATCTGCACATTACATCGAGGGTAAAGAAAGACCCCTTAATAATTTTCAACTTGAATTTAAGGATAGGGGAGGAAATAAAAAATGGTGCGTTGTCAATCAGACCATAAACTATAATACACAAAAAGAAATCATTGGTTATATCGCAATTATCATAGATATCACAGACCATAAAGTAGAACAGCATGAGTTAATAAATGCAAAGAAGGAAGCAGAGAAGTCCGCAAGCTCAAAGGAATTGTTTCTGGCAAACATGAGTCATGAGATTCGAACACCTATGAATGCAATTATGAGCATGGCCAATGAACTATCTAAAACAGTTTTGACACCAGAACAGAAGTATTGTTTGCAAACGATCCAATCTGCATCAAAAAGTCTTCTTGTTATTATCGATGATATTTTAGATCTCTCAAAGATTGACGCAGGGCAATTAAATTTGGAATATATAGGATTTAGTTTGCAGGACTTACTTCATGAGGTGATGAAATTTGTAATGCATAAAGGTGAGAAAAAGGGACTTGCTATGATTTCCAAGGAAGTGGATCGAAGTATTGCTGGCATTCTCATCGGAGATCCTTACAGGATAAATCAGGTGATTTTGAACCTTTTGAGTAATGCAGTGAAATTCACTGAAAAAGGAAGTGTTAGTTTGGAAGCTCGGTTGTTGAGCGATGAGGGCTCTTATCAAGAAATTGAGGTGATTGTGAGTGATACGGGGATTGGGATGGACCCTGCTTTTGTAGAACATCTATTTGATAACTTTACCCAGGAATTTGAATCTGTATCCAGGAAATACGGAGGAACGGGTCTTGGAATGAGTATATCAAAGAAATTGATTGGACAAATGGGCGGTCGTTTCAACGTAGAGAGCGAAAAAGGCATTGGCTCGACCATATCATTTATACTCAAACTCGAAAAAGGATTGGAAAGTGATATTCGAAATGAAGTTCCTATATCAATCGATGAGGACTTGCTGCTTAATAGAAAAGTACTCATTGTTGATGACAATGAGATGAATAGATTGGTGGCAGCAACCATTTTGTTAAATTATGGAGCCCAGGTGATGGCTGCGGAAAGCGGCGAATCAGCAATTGAGATGACCCAAGAAGGAAATTTTGACGTTATACTCATGGATATTCAAATGCCGGTATTAAACGGGTATGAAACAACCGGCAGACTGCGTAATTTAGGATATGCAGGACCTATCATTGCCTTGACCGCGTCGGCAGTCAGTGGAGAGCGGGAGAAATGTCTGTCAGCAGGAATGGATGATTATATCACTAAACCCATTAAGGAAGATACTTTTATCTTGTTGATCGATCAGTGGATAAAAGATAGACCTTATTCTGTGGAACAGCCAATAATAGATCAGCCCTTGTACAGTCTAGAAGGGTTATTGGAGATTAGTAAAGGGCGGCAGGACTTCGTTACTAAAATGATGGAGCTATTTTGCAAACAAATGCCAATCGCTACAAGCGATTTAGCTGAGGCGCTGGCCAGAAAGGACTTTGATAATTTATCTCAGATTGCACATAAGCTCAAGTCTACTATTGACAATCTTGGAATTATTACGATTCAGCGTACCGTCAGAGATATAGAAACCTTGAGCCATTCCGACACCCCATTGGAAGAGCTTTCTGCTTTGGTAAATCTTGTTATAGATACTGTCAATAAAGTGGTTATTGAATTGAACATGGAAATCAATAGGAGAACAGCCTAAAAGCTCCCTAAGAAGAAAATATATTTGCTTTGCTTATAGTATTGATTTCACATAGATAGCCTCTTTTAGCGAATGTAGATGTATAACTTGAGTTAAATCTAGAGTTCAGAATCGAAGAGATTTATTTTAAGGATAAAAGGACTATTAATTGTATAGCCGATTATTTTCGCTCGGAAGGAACTTGTCATTTTTTTTTCTGGATGAAACTCTTTTTTGATGGATTTGGTGAGTCAGTAATCAATTCAAACTGATGGTATTTTGCCCATATCTCATTTTTCTTCATCACTGATAAAACTAGTATTTAAGGGCTATTGTTAGCAGATCGCTATCGGAGTAATTTTATTGTTGTAAAAACATCACTTATTCTTCATCATTGAATTGCTGTTTGTCAACTTAATTTAGGCCGAAAGATCATGAAAATTGCCATTGTTGGAACAAAAGGGATTCCTGATCTTTGCCGGGGATTTGAGAAAGCAGCTCAGTTTATTGCTCTTGGGCTTGTGCAAAGTGGTCATGAGGTACATGTATATTGTTCTCATAATCATTCCTTTCAGGGATCAAATTGGAAAGGGATCAAATTAATCCATATTCATGATCCTGAATACAATTTGGGTGCCATCGGCAAATTACTATACGATTTGAACTGTTATAGAAATTTAAGACATCACCAATTTGACTTGATCATGCAGTTTGGGCCCTCAAGTTCAATCTGGTCGTGGATGTTGCCGAAGCAAACCCTACTGGTTACAAATATCTATTCCTTAGAGTGGAAGCGGGGACGTTACGGCATTGTAACCTCCAAAATTCTTCAAATTGCGGAATGGTTAGCGGTGAGATATAGTCATTCGCTGATATCCGACTCGGTTTTTATAACCAAAAATTTGCAAGGCCGTTACAAAAAGGAAGTAACGCTCATTCCTCAGGGGATAGAGCCTTTCTCAGCAAGTACTGATGATAGTTTATCTGATCATCAGCTAATACCTTTCCATTATAATTTATATGTTGGAAGTTTAGATGCTGATTGTGATCTAGAGACCATATTAGATGGTGTGGTTTCCTCTGGCTCCAAGAAACCATTTGTCATTGTCGGAAATTGTTCAGGGGATTTTGCTGAAAATTTAAAACAAAAGTATAGTCATCATCGGCAAGTTAAATTCTTGGGAAGTTTTTATGAACCGGAGAGGTTGAACCAACTCAGGTACTACTCGGATCTTTATTTTTGTGGTAACCGTAGTGACGGCTCAATGCATCTGCTATTAGAGGCGATGGCTGCAGGTTGCGCAATCTGCGCACTTGATAACGAATCTAACCGTAGCATTCTTGGCGATGATGCGTTGTACTTTAGCTATTCGAGAGATGTTGCCGGACATCTTATTTCAGGAAAGGTTAAAAAGATAAATTACAAAGAGATGATCTTAAGAAATCTTGATAAAATTTATGAAAACCACAATTGGCCTACAGTGATCAACAAATATAGGCAGCATTTTGCCTCTTTATTTCCTCTAGTTAAGTTTAAAGTTAATCATGAGGAAGTTTTACCATTATACCAGATAGATGAGTGTTAATAGAAGTCATATCTTCCAGGACTGGAAGGTCAATCAAAATAACGTTAAGGGTAGGATTGTAATGGTCTGTTTTAGATGTGCAGCTTTAGTTTACCGTTATGATCTGTTAAAAATTGTTTTCTGCTGGTATATTTTGATTTACAAATTCATACTTGGTTGGATATTTAACATTGAAATTCATCCCAAGGCCATCATCGGCAGTAACTTCAAGCTGGAAAATGGATTTGGTACTGTGATTGATAAGACGACTCGAATCGGTTCGAATTGTACAATAAGCCATTTAACAACGATAGGTTGCAAAGATCTGGAAGATGGATCGACCCTAGTCTCTCCGGTGATTGGCAATCACGTCTATATTGGGGTGAATGCGATAATTATTGGGCCAGTGTACATCGGTAATCATGTTATCATTGGTGCGGGAGCAGTAGTAACCAAAAACGTAGATAGTTATAGTGTTATTGGGGGAAACCCCGCTGTAGTAATAAAAATGATCTACAAATATCCACTAGTTAAGACTTCGCTGGAATTGGAAGGAGTAGTGAAATAAAAAATAGGGCTTTATACTGGTACTTCATCCACCTTTTTTTGTCTCATCCAATTGTTGATAGAAATTGTCTGCAATTGGGAAGCTGACGGTGATCTTTGTGCCTTTATAGTTTTCAATAGTGAGCTGTCCATTGAGTCTTTTCACTCGAGAGTTCATATTTGATAAACCCATACCAACCTTACTTTTGCCCACAGGATCAAATCCTTTTCCATTATCTTTGATAATAAGGGATATTGTTTCATCATTTATATTCAGTTCCATAGATACTTTGGTGGCCTTTGAATGTTTTAATGTGTTGTGACCAATCTCTTTTGCCAACAAATAGAAATTTCTTCTGCTTTCACTCCTTATTTTCAAAAATGGAATTACTTCTGGCATTTTTGACTTAAAAATGATAGCGGAATGTTTGAAAAGCTTTGATAATTGCTCCTCCATGTAAAATATAACGCTATCAAGTTGGTCATTTTCAGTGCTTGTTGTCCATATAATGTCATTTATCTTTAACGAAATTTCCTTTATCATCTCATTTAGTTCTTTAAATTCAACTATATCGGAATGTTTTTGCGTTGCTAATTCTGCAAATAATTTGATTGCGGACAATCCTGAACCCAGCTCGTCATGTAGTTCTGCACTGATCCTTTGTCTTTCTATTTTTATGGCTTGACTCTCCAGCAAATACTCATTTTTATACCTCAAGAAAAATTTATTTTTTCTAAAAATCACTATCGTTAATAACGGAAGGAAAATAATAAGAGAAAGGATGAACGGCCAGTGGTCGTATAATATACTAAAGTTTTCTGTGTCTAGGACAAAACCAACACTATTTAATAATGCTAAAATGCTCATGTAAGTTGTAATATTAATAATACAAAAATGGATAAATTTGGTTGTATTTTTTGTCGTATTCGCCTTTGTTTCATGTCGTATTATTTCATTGCTTTCCGTTCAAATAATTCTATAATAGGTTGATTTAAAACTACATGCCTTTTTTTTGTCACTTTATTGATTACCCCTATCTTGCGGCCATTGAAGATTACAGTTAATAGAAGTATTTTTTTTCATATCACAGTTGTGACTTATTATAGTAGTATTAAATATATGAGAATTAAGCAATATAGACACATTAAACAATTTAAGTATGAGCAAAAACCGACAAAGTAAATTTTATTGATAAATGTCAATTATTTTCCTTAAGGTAATCGTTCTTTATTTTTACCGTCAATGCTACTCGCTAATAAATAATGGAAAGCAATAACCCGAAGCGTTTGCTTACAAAACTGATGCCTGTTTCAAAAAAAAACAAATAATAAATGAATAGACAGGATATGTTCTCCAATTTTTTTAGGGTAGTAATTCAACTTGGCTGTTTTGGCAATAACAATTTCAGATATTTTTTTGAAAGCCTAGGTGTCAAATGATCCGATTAAGTTATTATCCGATTGGATAATATAATTGATCAAATTTACATTAAGGTATTCTGTCTTATTGTTAGCATTTATTTCAATTTGTCCATTAGAAATAAAACGCCAAGGCGTGTAGGGAAATAACACCTGCTATTACTTTAGTTGATTTTTTTAACACAAAATGGCTCGTAAATTGTAGTATAAAACTTACTAAAGCCAAATAAACTGTGAAATTTAAAGACCCTGGGAGTTTGAGCCCAAGTAAATATTATCATTGATTGATCATTTATAAAGGATACGTGTGGCCCTAAGGGGCTATTGTTTCAAGACAAAGAAATCCATCAATTTACAAACGAAATAAATTTTTAACCTCATACTAAAGGCTCTCATGAATGTCGAAAATCGAAAATACATAGGTAAGATAAACATTACTCCTGCCTTTGTTCGTTTGAGGTTGTTGACCAATAAAAACAGATTTTAATATGATTACAATTTCTATTGTTGAAGACCACCCTTTGTATCGCGATTTGCTTGTCAGAGCAATTCAGGTCAACAAAATTTTTACTGTTAAAGGCGTTTACGCATCCGCTGAAGAAGCATTATCTAAAATACATTTAGATGAACCGGATATCGCTCTGGTAGATATAAAACTAGAGGATAAATCTGGGATTGAATTTGTTAACCAGGCCAAGTCTAAGCTAAGTTACACTCAGTTTTTGATGTGTACCAGCTACCAAAACGATGAAAATATATTCAATGCATTACAAGCTGGTGCATCCGGATACATTTTAAAAGGATCAAGTATTCAGGAAATCTATTCTGCGATTACTGAGCTTTATGAAGGTGGAGCACCAATGAGCCCGTATATTGCTAAAAAAGTAATTAGTTTGCTAAATGCTAAACACAGTAATCCTGACGCATTTGGACTATCAGAGCGGGAATTAGAAGTTCTTTCACTGCTGAGCAAGGGACTGCTCTACAAGGAGATATCTGATCAGCTCTGCATTAGTCCAAACACGGTTAAAAATCATTGTAAGAATATTTACAAACGTTTACATGTTCAAAATAAAGTAGAGGCGTTAAACAAATTCAATCAATACCGCGTAAATTCATCACTGCCGAGATTCAGTTAATTTGATTTTTCTGTTATGTAGTTGATCATCAAATGTCTAACGTTTGTTCTTCATCGAAAAATTCATAACTTTAAAAGACGTTATGTAAAACTAACCTTTATTTATTTAATATAAGTTAACGACTCCGTCATATGAAAAGCAGACATGCTTTAATCCTAATTACCTTTCTGGTGCTGTTGGATGCGCTTACAATCAATTGCTTATTTGCAGTCATTTACTTTCTGAGATTGTTAAAGTTTACATACCCCAGCGGGGGATTCAATTTATTGATTCTTATTAATATTTGTTATATGATCTCTGCATTGATTGCTAGATTATATACATTTTCAAATGTGCAAAATAGCGATACCAGGTACAAGAAAATAATATTAGCATTTTTTTTTCAAATTGTCATTTTTATTCTCGTCAGTAAACTATTCTCGTTTAAATTTTCTGTTACAGAGCCGTTATTCTATTTTTTTGCCTTAGAATTATTGTTGTTAATTTCCATTCGCTTGTTTGTAGACATTGCGGATCGTTATTTCCTGAAAATGGATTTGCATAAACGAAAAATTGCTATCATCGGTGACGATGCGCTTGGCAATCGTTTAGAAAAGTTCTTTCTACAAAATCGACTTTCGATTAGTTTCGCAGGTTCATTCAGGGATTTAAATGAAGTTGAATTAGTTGATGAGCAACCTGTTGATAAATTGCATAGTTCAATTAAGTACGCGATAGAGCATGAGTTAGATGAGGTTTACTCGACGGTTTTTCCATCACAAAGCCGGGCGCTTGACCAGGTGTTAAAATTAGCTGAGCAACATTGCGTTCGTATCAGATTCGTAACCTCGTACCTACAATATCAACGCGACCTGGAGGCTTTCAGTAAGGCAAACTATAAACTGAGTAGGTACTATGACGGTATCCCGATTCTTGTCAATAGGATGGAACCACTGACGAAACTTCGAAATAGGATACTTAAGCGCGGCTTTGACATAATTTTTAGTCTATTGGTGATAGTGTTTCTGCTCTCTTGGCTTTTTCCCTTAATAGTAATTCTGATATTATTAGAATCGAAAGGCAATCCCATTTTTAAGCAACTGCGCTCAGGAAAAGATAATGAATCTTTCTATTGCTTCAAATTCAGGAGCATGCGTCTTAATGAAGACAGCAATACCAGGCAAGCGAGTAAGGATGATCCAAGAGTAACCAAAATAGGATCTTTTATCCGTAAGACTAGTATCGATGAGTTACCTCAGTTTTTCAATGTGCTATTTGGACAAATGAGTGTTGTCGGACCAAGGCCTCATATGGTAAAGCACACTGAACAGTATCGTTACACGATCGATGGTTACATGACGCGTCATTTCTTGAAACCAGGTATTACAGGACAGGCACAGGTAAACGGTTTCCGCGGTCAGACCAAGGAGGAATCACAAATGTTAGGGCGTGTAGCGCATGATATATCCTACATGGAGAGCTGGAGTTTGCTAAAAGATGTTAAAATTATATTTAAGACAATAACCAATGCAGTGAGTGGAGAAGAAAATGCCTTCTGATCTGATTATTTATAACTAAGAACCCTGTGTTTAAGCATCAAGTATTTACATTGTATTGCTTTTTTGGAGGTTAATACTTCATCAGCATCAACTTTATATCCATCAGCTTCAAATTAGTTTTTAATCGATTGTTGATCAGAATTGTTGCGACAACTTTCAAGGGTTTCTGGATCTATTCTTAGGGCATCTTTTAACTCTTTGCTTGCAATACAAGCCGATATCAAATGTGTAAAAATCAGTATCATTCAATCGTGCAGACAAGGAATAAGATGGAATTAGTTGATTACCAGCCTTAGGGAGAAATAAAATTCCAATAAGTCAATTATAAAACATGTCTTTTGCTGGGGTCAATATTTAGTTTTAAGTCGCTAACTGTTATTGGCGCCTGGGCTGTAATAATTTCGAAGTTTCTATCTGGCGGGTTATTATGAATCCCAATTTCATTTAACGCAGCGATTGCTAAAAGCTCAATATCACTACAGGTCAGTTCTGAATAGTGCACATAAGTTCCTTGGGGTAGATCCTTCCACTCGTTTCCAACATTAATTACGCGATAAATTTTTCGGTTGTACAACGCGGTGTTTAGTTGACTTTGTTTTTCTGCATTAGTATTATTAATAGCGATGCAAAGAATAAATTGGGACATATCGATTCATTTGTAGCTTGCTAAATGCTCGCTAAGCAAATGTATTAATACTAATACAGAAAGTAAAAACTAATATTATAAAACTACTCTTATTTATTTGGTGTGAACGAATTCTTACATAAAAAAGAAGTTTTTAGGTTTTTATTTTAAGGCAAAGGAATTAGTTATGGGAAAAGATAGACTGTCTTCCCATAACTAATAAGCGATGCTAACCGGCAATTTTCTTTAAATCAATTTCTACTCTTCTGTTTTTTTGTCGACCAGTAGCGGTTTTGTTTGAAGCTATTGGAAGTGTGCTGCCAAAAGGAGTGGTTATAATTCTATTTTCCTTAACACCTTTGGAAATCAGGTATTTTTTTACGTTGATAGCTCTTGTATCAGAAAGAACCCAATTATATTTGTATGCGCCGATCCCATCTGCATGGCCCTTTAAAGAAACAGCATAATCCCCGTCAATTACTGCTTTTGCTAGCTGATCTAATTTCTGATAATAAGCATTTCTAACTGCTGGTCCATCGAAATCGTACTCCAGGTTTTTAGTAAGCTCAGAAATTGCTACGGCTTTTGCTGCCTTAGTCGTATTTTTTGTTTTTGTCTCGTGGTCTCCGTTCGCCTTAACGTTTAAGAAAATGAACAAAACGGCAAGTTGGATAATGATTTTTGTTTTCATAGCATTTGAATTAAAAGTTTATAAATCGAATGCTAATTTATACAATGATTATCAGAATGTTATGATGTAAAACTTTAGGTTGTATAACTGTAAAACGAGCTAGAGAAATTATGTATAAAAATACTTTAAGTTGTGAAACTTATTGCGAAAAAGTGTTATTGGAAAGCTTAATGTCTTTAAACCCACCTAAATCTACACGTCCACCTTTAACATCGCTATTTCTAAGTACTACGGAAATTGGTCTTCCTCCAAGAGCAGTAAATGCATTGACGGGAACTTTACTGCTGTTTTTCACATTATTTGCCCGTACAGTTAATTGATCAATACTGGCTCTGTCGGTACGAATTACAAAACCAAAATCCACTCCGGCTCCACCATTTGAAGAGGATGTAAAGGTTATGGTATCTCGTAATGACTTTATAACTTGATCAGCAACACCAGGTCGAAAGTGGGTGTAAGAAAATAGTGCAAATCGATCCCGTTGATTTGGCTTGTTAAACGTGTAATGATTCGCTCTTAAATCAATAATATACTTTCTTGCTCCAGATTCAATACTTATTGCTTTATCGTCGATGTTCTGAAATGAATTTTTATAAATTAGTACATGTGATTCATAGTCGCCAAAAATATGGACACCGATTTTAGATTCTTTAATATTATTATTTTCTACTCTAGCTAATGGAAGTTTGTCTGAAGGTTTAGTGAAGGTATAGTTAAGAATCACAGCTGTTGAATTAGGATTTGCAAATATTTTGTTTTCCTTAACAATGGAACCATAGTTGCCCCTAACTTCAATTGCATAAATTTGGCTATCACTAATGGTATTATTTAGGACAGAAGAATTTATTCCAACTGCAGATAGTGCTATCCCGTCTATTGCTTGCTTGCTATCCTTTCCTGTGCCAGTAATAAGATTTCCCTCAATAATACTACCATCAGTATTTCCCCAATCTTCAATGCCCATTCGCCCAGCATCGAAAATCTTGTTATTTAGGATTCGACATCCCACGATTAAATCTGTTTTATGATTACCGCTAGCGCTCAATGCATTTGAATATGATTTGTTTAATACATTGTTTTTTACAAGTGTACCATCGGCTCCATTTTCTGCATATCGTATACCTAATGTGTTTATTTCGTTACTTTGGATGGTGTTTCCATGCGCCTCAGAGCCAGATACCCACACCGCTTCTTGGCCTAAGGTTTGATAACTTAAATGAAAATCAAAGAAGCACGATTCTACATTGAATGTCTTGCAATTGAGTAAAAAAATACAGGCATTGTTCCATTCTCGGTATGAATAGCTGCTTTCTGATTGTCTGAAAGTGATTTGTTGGATAGTTGTGTTATTTGCACGTTCGGCAAATATGTATCTTCCGAACTCCAAAAGTGTGCCAGTCATGTCTTTTCCGCCTTTGATAATGGTGCCTTTTTCACCTATTAGCTTTGTATTAGATTTAATATTTAGCGTATTACTAATAGTATAGACACCGGCTTTTAAATAAATAATAGATGAGGTATCTAAAAGTTTCTGCAAGTCTTGGGTCACATCTGTTAGTCCATTGGATTCTATGCCGTATGTGCTGAACTTTAAATGATCATCGAGCCTATTTTGAGTTTGCACAATTAATGAATTTTTTGTGCATGAAAGAAATGCTAACGATGCTATTGCTAGAAATTTGAAACTATTCATCTTGTTTTTTTTGGGTTTGACATCGGGTCGGTTTTAAATTAAATGAATTTATTCATTTTTTTTTCTCTGCTAAAACCGTAGCGATAAAAAAAACGTATAGATATATTAGACAGAGTCATGTCCCGGATGACGAGTTTTATATTCAAGTATAAAATGCTGTATAACTGTCTGTTTACAATGTAGTTAATAAAATTTATTTTTATGATCAAAATTTTTGATTTTTTCCCGAAAAGGGATTTTTATGGCTTTTTTGCTGTGATTGGTTTATTAGCCCTAATCAGTTCTTGTGCGGCTAATAAGAATACGGTCTATTTCAGCAATCAGCAGGACGCCATACTAGAAGCTAATAATCTTCCCAGTAAAAATGTAATTCAGGCAAATGATATCTTAAGCATCGCGGTTACCAGTTTGAACCCAGCTGCGACAGAAGTGTTTAATAAACCTAATAATGCTTATGTGAGTACCAGTAGTGTTACGGGAGCGAACCTGCAGTCGCCAGGGTATTTAGTTGGTGAGGATGGGAAAATACAGTTTCCGGTGCTTGGACCGATGAAGATCTCAGGCATGACAACTGCGCAACTCCGAGAAAAAATTACAGCTGATCTTCTGAGTAAAAAGCTGCTTGTTGATCCTATCGTAATAGTGAGACAGTTGAATTTCAGGGTCTCTGTATTAGGAGAGGTTGGTCATCCATCTGTGGTGAATGTTCCTAATGAGAAGATATCTCTTCTTGAGGCACTCGGTTTGGCCGGTGATATAACAATTTACGGTAGAAAGGAAAATGTGATGGTCATTAGGGAAGAGGATGGTGTTAAGAAAATTAAACGGCTTAATTTAAATTCAAGTGAAATATTCACCTCAGATTACTATTATTTAAAGTCGAACGATATCGTTTATGTCGAGGCAAATAAAGCGAAAGCTGCCAGTTCTACGCGAAGTTCTACGCTAATTCCAATATTATTGAGCGCATTGTCATTCGGAGCCATAATTATAGATCGCATATTTAGATAGAATTGTATGAAAATTATAGGAAAATCAGAAGAGATTAAACCCACAGGTCAATCAAGAGGATTTATGATCTTCAGATTGCTACCCTATTGGCCAATGTTTCTATTGCTATTCATTATTGCGATAACAGGCTCATTTATCTACCTCCAGATTACCCCGTCAGTCTACCAGGCTAATGCTCGGATTCAGATTAATGAACGGGAAGGTGCTGCGGATAACAAGTCAGAAGATAAAGTTATTTCAGGGTTGACAACTAAGCAAACTGTTGATAATGAGCGTGAAGTGATTGCATCAAGTCCCATTGTTTATAAGGTGGTAGAAAATTTGGGCCTATACACGACAATTTTTCAAAAAAGAGGAATTGCTAGGGTTGTGCTTTATAAAAATGCACCTCTGAAAATAATGGTTAAGGATCCAAATGCATTAACACCACTTGAACGGACTGAGTTCAGGATTGTAGGAGAAAGGGTTGTGATAAATGAGAAGAATTACCCATTTGATAGGTGGTTGAGGATGCCTTATGGAACGATTATGTTTAGGCTGAACCCAGCTTATAAAAATGATCTGGAGGGTGAATACAGCTTTGCCCTAACACATCCTAAAAAGATTGTTTCGTCGATCCAGGAAAATATTAAAATTGAAGAAGCCAATAAATTATCTACAATATTGGACGTTTCTCTCTCAGATATCGATCCTAAAAGGAGCGAAGATATTTTAAATGATATGCTGAATGTTTATAGCGCTTCGATGGTAGATCAGCATAATTTGCTTGCAGCCAACACTCAAGAGTTTATTGATAAAAGATTAATGTCAGTAGAAAAGGAGTTGTTGGATATCGAGACAAAATTACAAAACTATAGAGTTCAAAATAGCGCAATTGATGTTGGGGTTCAAGGTAAATTATATTTGGAGAACGTAAGTGTTAATGACCAGAAGGTTGGGGAAATCAATATGCAACTTTCTGTGCTTAATCAGGTAGAAAATTATGTAAAGTCAAGAGATTTAACAGGGGGGATCGTACCCTCTACTGCAGGGATTAATGATCCTGGATTATCTCAAATGGTGAAAGATATTTACGAACTTCAGTTGAATGCAGAGGGTTTAAGGAAAACAACTGGAGAGAACAATCCAATGGTGGTGTCTTTTGTGGATCAGATCAATAAAATAAAACCACAGATTTTGCAAAATTTGCGCAATCAAAGAAATAGCTTGACGGCAAGTCGTAACAATTTAGCAGGAACAACCGGTAATTACTCTTCTGCTTTAAAATCGATGCCTCAGACAGAGCGGACATTGGTGGATATGAATCGTCAGCAGCAAATTAAAAACGGTATCTACACATTTTTGCTTCAGAAGAAAGAAGAGACTGCTTTATCTTATATCGTTAATGGTTCAGATAGCAAAATAGTGAGTGCTGCGGAATCCTCTGGCCTTCCTGTGAGTCCGAAAAAGAAAATGATTTATTTGGCATCTCTTTTTGGTGCAGGGATTTTAGGTATCGCTTTTATTTCGGTTAAAGAAGGACTGCGTAGAAATGTGATGTTTCAACGAGACATTGCTGCGTTGACAAGCTTGCCAATTATCGCCGAGATTAGCATTAATATTGGCAAAAATAATATCGTAATTGGTTCTCAGCAACGTACCTTGATTGCCGAGCAGTTCAGGAGTTTGAGAACAACGCTTCATTTTCTCGGAATTGGTAAAAAAAATAAGCGCGTAATGGTTACCTCTGCAATATCAGGTGAAGGGAAAAGTTTCGTAGCGTCCAACCTTGCAGTGACCTTAGCTATGACAGGAAAAAAAGTAGCCCTCCTGGATTTTGACCTAAATCACCCGACGCTTCACCGGAAACTAAATATGAAACAGAATTTAGGGATCTCTGAATATTTAGAAGGTTCAGCCTTGGCTGAAGATATTATTCAGCCATCACCGATTAATGAAAATCTTTCTATCTTATTAACCGGTAGACTTCCTGCAGATCCTGCAGAATTGATTCTCAATGGCCGCGCAGAGCAATTATTGGACTACCTCGATGAGCATTATGATTTTATTATTGTTGATGTGCCTCCCGTTGGCCCGGTATCTGATGCTTACATTTTAGCTCCGCTTTGTGATGCCACACTTTTTGTAGTTAGACATGCTTACACCCCTAAGGTATTTGTGGAACGTTTGGATGAAAATATTAAGTTAAATAACCTTCCCAACCCCGCGATTGTCTTTAATGGTGTAGCACGCAGAGGCTATGGAAAAAATAATTACGGGTATGGATACGGAACAGGAATGGTGTACGGTGAGGTTTATACCCAAAAATTAATTGATTAATAATAAGCGCTCGTGAATAAAGAATTATTAAAATGGAACTTTATTTTTCAATATGGCTATGTGATAACCAATATTTTCAATGCCTTGATTCTATTGCCTTTATATCTGCATAAAATTGATTCTGCTACTTTAGGTCTTTGGCTGGCTACCGGGAACATATTGGCTTGGATGACACTAGCCGATCCTGGTGTAGGCGATGTTTTGCAACAGAAAATTGCACTCTTGCGCGGACAAAAAAACAATGAGGAAATAAATAAGACCATTGGCTCTGGAATTATCACATCGATGTTTATTCTATTGTTTTCTATTCTTGCCGGAATTCTATTTTATTTTCTGATCGGGAAAATTATTAACAAAGATGTTTCTCAATACGAAGGACTACAGGTTGCCCTGTTAATTTCAATCGTGGCTACAGGCATGTCCTTAGTATCATTTAGTCTCTCTGGAATCAATCAGGGTCTTCAGAACTCCGCTCAGGTTGCCATCAGTTCGTTGTCAGCTAACTTTGTATTTTTGTTTGCAAATGTCATACTACTTTATTTGGGTTATGGTGTTATATCCATCGCATTTGCAAATCTTTGTCGGTCTTTCTACATTAACATTTACAATATTATATCTTTAAAGAAGCAGTTGAAGCGAGACTTGTTAGTGATTTCCTATAATATTGCACACCTCAAGCAATTTGTCAAGATCTTTTCTTTTACATCATTCTCTAGAATTATTGGAGGATTTTCTGCGAGTCTAGATATGTTGGTTTTAGCAAGGTTTATTGCGCCATCGATGATCACTATCTTTGAAATAAATAAGCGGCCAATTTCTATGAGTCAATCACTTGTTGGTCGTCATTCAGTAGCACTAATGCCACTCATATCCCACGAAAATGGCAAAGGCAACCATCAAGGAATAAAAAAATTAATTTATACGCAGTTCAAATATTATTCCTTTGCAGCAATTTTCATTGGATTTGGGTTTCTTTTTAACTACGGTAATTTAATTATTCTGTGGACAGGTGAAGGCAAATATGCAGGAAGTCTGGTAGTGAATTTGCTGATCGCTACTTTTTTCTTCACACTTATTGGATATTTTATGTCAAACATGGCTTATGCTCTCGGTGATATCAAGATGAATAGTTTCATCGTGATTTGCAAAGGCGTGGTGATGGGTGTACTTTATTATTTCGCAGGGAAATTTTATGGGTTAATTGGATTGTTGAGCGTGATGGTCGGAATTAGTTTTACGTTTGATTTTATTTTCTTTAGCCATCGCCTTAACAAACTTGGTTATCTGGATTGGGATTTCGTTAAAGCGATGCTCAAAAAATGGTTCGTAATAATTGCTTTTGCAGGAGTTTTCGGTTCAGTTCTCTATTACGGTTTTTCGTTAGTTATACCCGTAAATATGAGAATTATCAGCATTCTTTTGAATGGCTTCTGTTTTACCGCTCTTTTTGTGATTTTAATTTTAAAAATAGATAGGGAATTCAAAGAAGCGATCCAAGATAGAGTTTCAACATTTTTTTCAAAACAACAAGTAAAAAAAGCACTTTCAAACAAATCTTAACAATATGGCTAAATTTGTTATAATGCTACGCGTCAAGGACGGTATCTTCTTCGCCCAGGAATGGCTGGAATGTTTCGAGAACATCGCAGACGAAATTGTGGTACTGGATAATGGATCTACGGATGGAACATATGAAATTCTGAAAGCTCATCCCAAGGTTGTAGATATCATCAGAACGGAGGGATATAATGAGGGAAGAGATAAAAACCTACTCTATGATCATGTTCGTCTCCGCAAACCTGACTGGTGTTTATGGATAGATATTGACGAAATTTTTGAGCCACACCTTACGCGAGCACATTTCGACAAACTTATGCGTAGCAAATTCATTAACAAGTATGCCTTTAGGAGGTTTCATTTTATAGATAGGAAACATTTCGCGGGTTCGTGGTATAGATTGAACTATTCTGCCGGTCATGATAGACTGATGTGGCGCGAGAATCCAAAAGGTTATTTTCAGGATCTAATCATCGATTCTCCAAACGTAAAGGGAATCAGTGGGTTAAAAAGAAATACTGATTTTCGTTTGAAACATTTAGGGTACATCAATAAAGAATTGGTTGACAAAAAAGCAGAGATTTATCGTGCCATTATTCCTGAAAAAGAAGATATATTTCAAAGTATGTATCTTAAAGGTGAACGCCCGATCCGCTGGGATGATGAAAGAGGTAGCGTGAGAACGGTAATGCTTAATCAGTTATTGAATGCATTACAGGTAACACATATCTTTCCTAAAGTTATTAGAAGAGTTAAGCGAATATTTTAATGAGTGCTGTCATCAGAATATCCAAATATGAATTTGATGTAAAAGAAATTTTATTGCTTTTTTTTACATATTTCTTGATGGAAAATACTTTTTCATGGTTAGTTCTACCTAATTCAAGTATTATTCTGATGTATGAAAAAGTTTTAAGTCTTGTTATTTTTGCCTTTCTGCTTTTTAAGTTTAGAAGTCTAATGCTCGATGAGCAAGTATACCTCGGTTTAATGTTCTTTGTTGTCATTAAACTCATATTCGAGTCTATGCTCGATTACGGGACCATATTTCAGCAGCTTACTCTTTTCACTATCTTGTTTCCTGTAGCGTTTATTGTTTTTATCAAAGCGATTTCCAGAACACTTGATCTGGACGTTCTTGAAATCGTTGCCCAGTTTTATATAGTGCTTTACGTGGTATTCATGGCTGTGTATGGGCGTGATTTTTCATTTAGCTTGGAAGCTGTAACAATGGATGATTACGGACCTTTTTCTGGTGATAGCAGAATCATTCATGCACGTTCGATCTTTATGCTGATTATACCCTTGCTTTGGTACTTTAATCAGTTTCTGGTAAAGGGAAAAAAAACTTCGTTATTGCTTTTTGTTTTTTGCATCATTGCTATTGTCATTCATCAGCATCGGTCAGTCTGGGCAAGCAGCCTCTTCGGGATGGGTATTTATTTATTTATGGCATTACGAAATGGAATAATTTCAATCCCAAAAGTGACAAGAATTTTTCTTGTGGCCATCATTGTCCTTGGCCTAACAACTTTCGTTATTTCCAATATATCGCCCGGTTTGATTGATTTTTTTGGTGAAAGATTCAGTGAAATACTCGATCCGGCCCGTGAAGATGGTACCGGTAAATTTAGAGCCGACCAAAGGCGGGTTTATTTTCCAATGGTTTTAGAAAAACCAGTTTTTGGTTTGACCTTCGAGGGATTCGAAATGAAAAATCCGCTTGTAGATTGGTGGCCCGCTAAGAGTGGACAACATTTTCATGAAGGCTATATGGAAATGCTGTTTTATCATGGTTTCTTTGGATTATTATTAAAATATTTTTACTTGCTTTATTTGGCTGTTTATGCTTTTTCAAAAAAACTCAGTGAAAAGGCAATCATATTGATTGCGTTTTCGCTAGCTGGGTTAATATTTTCATTTAGTTACGTGCTTCCATTGGTTTTCTGGGGAAATGTTGGACTGTGTCTCTATTATCTAAGTAAATGTAGAGAAGACAAATTTTCAGAAAATCGAGCTAAAAGGCCTATCAATATTGATATTCAACAACATCAAAAATACTTAACTGATTAAATTATGGATTATATATGCACCTGGATATGTACAGATGCCGTTGGCGAAGAGAGCATTTATCCACAGACAGGAGAAAAATCATCCGGAAAGCGCCATCAAGATATTTATTGGAGATGCATTTTGTTATTTTTTGCAACCAGTAAAAGGTTTAACAAGTCGCAAAAACATGTGCTCTTTAGCAATACTAAAGTCATTCCGCAATTGGATGGTAGAGAAGTCTTAAAAGCATTATCTGATCTCGATGTGGAAATTATTTATACTGAATTTAAATATAAAACACCGAAAGGTTACTTTAACATGTTTCAGAATCAATTTTATGAATTTTCGATTCTCGAATACATTGTAGAAAATAATAAAAATCCAGCGGATCAATATTTAATATTGGATTCTGACTGCATATTCACTAAAGGAGTTGAATCCCTGTTTTCTCATGCTAAGCCAGATGGATTTGTTTCCTTTGAGGATGGGTGTACGACCGATTTGGTGATTCACGGGCTGAGCAGGAAAGATATGAAATTGCTCTATGAAGATTTGCTTGGAGAGCAAATAGACCATATTCCAGGTTATCATCTAGGTGAATTTTTTTTAGCAAGTGTTAGGAATATTAATACAATTTTTTCTGATTTTCAGCAGCTTTGGCCTGAACTCCTAAGAAGGCATCGAGAAAATCTTCCGAAATTCAATGAAGAAGCACAAACACTCAGTTATCTTTATTTTAAGAATAATTTCAAAGCAAGTGAAGATAAAACCTTTTTGAAACGAATCTGGACAAACCCGGTATTTTACAGAAATGTTGAAAAGACAGATCTTGATGTAGCGATTTGGCACTTACCCGCTGAAAAGACCTATGGCTTATCTGCACTTTATCAAGATCTTATTCTTAAAGAATCACAGTATGGTTTGGGCATCTCAAATGATTCATATCTGGGAAAAGTAAAAACTTTACTGGGCATTCCAGAACTTAATACTTTATCTTTTCTCAGGTACTATTTGTTCAGTTATTACAGGGCGGTATCAAAGCGGTTAAAAAAACATACACAAGCAAGTTAACATATGGAAATAGCTGTATTGCTAGCAACTTTCAACAGAAAGCAAAAGACATTAATCTGTTTGGAAAATCTTTTTGCACAGAAATCATTGCATGGGGTGAACATTAATGTGTTTTTAACTGACGACAATTCATCTGATGGGACTGCTCAGGCAATTGCTTATGCTTATCCGCAGGTGAATCTGCTTAAAGGTTCTGGGGCCTTATTCTGGGCCGGAGGTATGAGGAACTCATGGGCGAAAGCACTGGAAAGTAATCCTGATTTCTATCTTTTGTTAAATGATGATACTGTAATAAATGACGATTGTATTTCCAATTTATTAAAGTATCATCGTGTTGAAAGAAGGTCAAAAGAAGCCATCGTGATCGGCAGCACAATTGATCTTCTAAAGCAGGTGATTTCTTACGGAGGACATAAGCTCCGTGATCCTAAAAAGGTTTCCTATGATAATATTTTTAGTGAAACGGAGTATTGTCAATGTGATTTGGCTAATGCTAATATAATGCTGGTTCCAAGACAAATTGTCGAAAAAATTGGAATTCTTTCAGATAAATTCACTCACAGCATAGCAGATTTTGATTATACCTTGAGGGCTAAAAAGTCCGGCTTTGATGTAGTTGTCGTGCCTGGCATTCAGGGGCTTTGCACAGATGATAACTTAAATGAACAAGGGAAAATAAAAAGAAATTTCAGGCAAAGAATTAGGTTTCTTAAGAGCCCCAAGGGCCTGGCTTACACCGAATACATGGGTTTTATCAATACTCATTTTCCATCACATAAAACAGCAGTTTTATTTAAATTATGGTTTAGGACCATTTTCCCGGAGTTCTGGCAAAAATTAAAGAAAGTATAAGTATGAAAAGTTCAATTATTATCGGGGTGTTTTGCTACAATCGGGTTAGCAAATTGAAGAGCTGTATTGATGCGCTGTTAAAAAATCCAGAATGTGAAAGCATGGATATTATTTTTTTTAGCGATGGGCCAAAACGTGAAAGCGATGTGGCTCCAATTGATGAGGTGAGAGCTTACATCGATAGTTTGACAGGGTTTAAATCAATAATAAAGCACTACCGAGACCGAAATTTAAGCACTGGCCCCAATTTTAGAACTGGGTTAACATATTTGTCAGAAAATTATGAGAAATTCATTATCGTAGAAGACGACCTAATTGTCAGCCCTAACTACATCAAATTTTTAACTGATGCACTTAAGTTCTATCAGGAGGATAAATCAGTGTTTTGTGTGACTGCTTATGTTTTTCCTATCAAGACTCGAGGCTATGATTATGATTCAATTGTTTATAAACGTTTTTGTTCATATGGATGGGGAGGATGGGGAGATCGTTTTACTAATGTGATATGGGAGGAGGCTGAACTCGCTAAATTAATCAATACCTCACCAGGCTTCAAACGAAGATTAAACGCTGAGGGACATGATTTAATGCGAATGCTGAAAAAACAAATAAGTGGTGAAATATCGACCTGGGACATTCAAATGCAGACACATGTGGCTGAAAATCGGTTGAAGGTTATTTATCCAACTCTTTCTAAGGTGAGTAATATTGGGTTCGATGAACAGTCGACAAATACCTCAGGAATTAATTACCTGATAACCCCAATCGACGATGGCACACAAAGAAAATTTAGTTTTGTTCCTGCCGATTTAGTTTTGCCAGAATTGGAATCTCAAATAAAAGCGCCTTATGCCTTTGGAACACTTGTTGTGAGAAAATTGCGAAATGATTTTTTAAAGCTTACAAACGGTATTAAAAAGGCGAATTAATGAAAATCATTTTTGTTCATACCTTTTATAAGGTTCCTGGAGGAGAGGATACTGTTGTTAAGAATGAGATGGAACTATTGCGCAGAAATGGCCACCAGGTAGACTTAGTTGAGTTTAAAAATGAGGGCAATACTCTTGCTAAAATCTTATTTTCTCCTTTCAATTTCTTTTCTTATTTGATAATCAAGGAAAAAATAAAAAGTATAAGGCCTGATCTGATTCACATACACAATCTACACTTTGCAGCATCTACCTCAGTTATTCATGGTGCTCACAAAATGGGAGTGCCTATTGTGGCTACCTTGCACAATTACCGTTTTCTGTGTCCTTCTGGAACATTATATTTTGACGGAGAACTTTTTCTGGATTCGTTGAAAACAAAAGTCCCGTGGAAAGCAATAAAGTTAGGCGTTTATCGCAACTCAAGACTCCTGACGTTCTTATTGGGTGCATCTAATTATCTTCAACATAAAATTAAAACCTTTGATAAAATCAGTAAGTTCATTGTTCTCGGAGAACATTCCAAATCCCTTTTCCTCAATTCTCATTTTAAAAATTATCATCAAAAATTCGTAGTAAAACCGAATTTTTCGCCTTCAACTAGCACTGCTGTAGTTGAAGAAGGATCATATTTTCTGTTTGTCGGCCGTTTAAGTAAGGAAAAAGGTGTCGAAACATTATTGAAGGCATTTTCCGCGACTTCGATAAAGCTAAGGATAATCGGCTCGGGCGAATTTTCAGACGAGGTAATTTCCCAGTGTTCCATTCATAAAAATATCACATATTTGGGACAGCAACCCCAGCATGTGGTTAAAGAGCAACTCAATGGTGCGTTGGCACTAGTATTTCCATCGCAATGGTATGAGACATTTGGAATGGTTCTGATTGAAGCCTACTCCAGATCTGTTCCCGTGATTGCATCAGATCTTGGTAATATCAAAACAATAGTTGAGGATGGAAAAACAGGATTGACTTTCGAGCCAGGGAATGCGCAGGATTTGTTGAAAAAGGTTACGTGTTACAATAATCTTCCAACTACTATCAAAGCAGAATATAGGTATAATGCCAGAAAGGCTTACGAGAAGGCCAACACGCCAGAAATCAATTACAATTTGCTCATCGCTATTTACAAGGACGCGATAAGCAACCACTCATCACAGTTATAGTTCTTAAGATTTATTTCGAAATACATATGTTGTATTGACTATTTCGACAATACTTTATGATATTTCCTGTATAACTTTAGTTTTATTATATAGAACATATAGATAGGTCCATAATAGATATATCGTTTCCACATTCTTGAGGGATTACTCAGCAGTCTGCCCATCCATTCCATCTTATTCCGAACTAATCGTTCATTTGGCCGTTTAATAGTCTCGGAATAAAAATCAAATACAGCTCCAATGGAACATATTGCTTTAGCGTGTATCTGGTCCTTGCATAATTGAGACCATTTTTCCTGTTTTGGAGCAGTCAATCCAATGAAAAGTACGTCGGGAGCAAATAAGTTCACCGCTTTAATCATCGCTCGATTGTCCTCCATACTAAATATAGCCTTAAAAGGGGGAGAATAATACTCCACCTTAATTTTTGGAAATTCTAATGAGACCTTATTTTTTATCTTCTGTAAAGTACTTTCGCTTGAACCAAGATAAAAGCAACGGCCTCCCTTCTCATTCAGGGTTTTAAGCATATGTTGATGAAGATCAGTACCTGAGATCTTTTTGATTTTTTTTCCAGAAAGAATTCGTTCAGCAAGAACAACTCCATCACCATCAGGGAGCAGTATGTCTGAGCTAGTTAACGCCTCTTTAAATTCGGGATCTTCCTCTGCCATGCAGTAAGAATACTGATTAATTGTATTAATAACAATCTTGGAGTTTAACGAAAGTTCTGCCAGTTCTCCAGTATAGAGATCATAGTTGATACCAGTTTCGTTTAAATTGAAAAAATTTCCCATAGCGATTCTAAACCTTTCTTAAAAAAATCACCGGGACATCTGATTTCTTAGTATAATATACGCTTTTTTTAAGTGCAGGGTTTTAGTTCTGGTTATTTTTTTTTAAATTTATTTCGTAACTGTACGTTTACAACTTAGGAGAATAACGTAGAGATATTTAGGTCTATTTCTTTTCGGTTTTTCAATTTGTGATCTCACCTTCGTCACCTTGGTGAAAAATTTTTATAAGGTAAATTACACTAAATTAACCCCATATATGCTTATGACTTATTGTAATGGAAATGTCAGTAGAAACTGTCATTCATCCGCAAGTCCCATGCTACTTGAAACAAAACCGGAAAGTCATGTCGAAATACTCAATGGACTATACAGAGATCATTCAGCTGATTTAATGTTTTCAATACTCAAGATTGTTCCCCATCAGGAAACTGCCGAGGATATTTTACATGATACATTTGTCAAAATGAATGGTTGTATTCATACGTATAGCTATCAGAAAGCACACCTTTTGACTTGGAGCAAAACGGTAGCAAAAAATTTAGCTATTGATTATGTAAGACTGAAAAGTACTCGAAACAGCAAACTCAATCAATCGCTCGATGCTTTAGAATTTGAGTTTGGGGCAAATTATAGTAGCAGCTTTAACATTGAGAAAATAGGTGTTAAGCAGTTGATTGCTAAATTAAATGCAGAGGAAAGAAAAATAATCGATTTGTTTTATTTTAAACAGTTTACACAGGATGAGGTTGCAAAGGTTTTGAATTTGCCCTTGGGGACAGTAAAAACCCGAATCAGAAAATCGATCAAAAAACTTAGACTTTGTTTCAATTGAAGGCTGAAGCTAGTGGATTTCATTTTGATATTTTACATTTTTAGCATTGACGAAGATGACTCGTCGGATGAAAAAACTCACACAGCGGGCTTGATGGTGAAAAATTAGAATCTTTCTTTGGTTATAGTATCAATTTTAACTAAAAATGTATTACTTTTTAATCGTCGGTGCTAGTTTCGCTGGCAGCGTCCTTTGCAGAGCGACTTGCTGCGAGCGCTAATGTAAAAGTATTGATAATTAACATGCGAAATCACATAGGTAATGCCTATAATCATTATGATGAAGCGGGTTATCATGGTTCATGAATATGGTGCCCATATTTTCCACACCAACAGTGCAGAGGTTTTCGAACACCAGTCAAAGTTGCCAAATGGAGACACTATCAGCATAAGGTTCTCGCTAATCTGGATGGTCACTTTTCCTATCCCGATCAATATGAATACAATCAATTTTTCGTATGAATGAAGTTAAATAATAATGAGATTGTGGATTTTTTTGAGACCAAGTCAGAAACATAAGGGATATCCGAACCTCGGAAGATGTCGTAGTCAATAGTGTGGGAAGGGAGCGTTACAAAAAAAAAATGATACCAAAAAGCAGTCGGGTTGGATCCTTATGATATTATAAATAATATCATATAAAAAACTTATTTCACTGGACCGGAAGATGAATATTTTGATTTCAGTTTGGGAAGCTTACTTGTAGATCGATTAATTTTAAGTTTGATACTCTGAAGGTGGAAAAATTTCAGCAGACCGCTACGGTGAATTATCCAAACGACTACGATTTTACTAGGGTCACAGGATTTAAAATCTGACAGGGCAGGAGCAAAAAAAACCAGTCGTGTATGAGTATCCTGTAGCAAACTGTGATCCATATTATCAACTCTAAAACCCGATAAGTCACTTCTTTATGACCGATATCAAGAGCTTCGAAGTCTTATCTAATACCTATTTTGTTGGCAGACCTGCGACCTACAAATACTAAAACAGGGACCAGTGTAGTAGCTCAGTACTTGTCTGTATATCAAATATTATGAAGGATTTAGAAGTATCTCAAAGTGGTGGTTTAAGTAAACCTTTCAGTCCTCCATCTCCCACCAGCTTTGGATAGGAATTCAGCGACCGGGAATGGAGGTGTGGTAAAATATCAGTGCTTGTGCAAAAGTTCTTTATCAATCATATCAAGTATTTCACTATCTATTGCCTCATCAAATTTTCTTGCAAATATTTCCTCGGAACATTTAATTCTTTCAAAATCAGATTTACGTAATACTTTTGGATGTGCGTCTTGTGGAGTATCCCATATGGTAAAACGGAGCTCTGTATTTTTAATGCGTTTGATTAGCTCTGTATCGTTGCTGTTTCCGATGATCATAGGTACAACAAGTTCGTCAGCAACAAAGGTATGTCTGTGAAATTTAAGGTATTCAGGGTTTTTCTGATTGAAATCAATAATGTAATTTAACGCATACATATCTAAGATTATCCATGTTTGCCCAATATATGGTTTCATTTGATTAGGTATCTTTCTGCGCAGAAAAGGCAAAAAATTAGCGAGCATATTTAGCGCCCTTGAGCAGAGTAGTTGAGTCTTTTCACCTCCAAAATAATATTTATCTACCCGATATAATCCGCCACGATCCCTTCCAGGCCATTTTTCAATATTTGGTAGTGGAATATGGTTTATGAAAACAGAGTAGGGTGAGGTTTTGAAAAAATTATTAATTTCTATGTTGCTCTTAATAGGATAATCTTGCCCGCTTAAAAGGATAATCCTATCGAACTTCAAGCCAAAATCTTTGATGGTTTGTAGCCCGGAAAGCAAAGGCAACGTCAAACCTAGTTTTCCCCAAGTGGAGTCGAATCGTTCTAAAAAAATAACCCGCTCTCCAAATCGCTTTAGGATACCAAATTGTCCCAGATCAGAATGGATATAGATGTGAATAAAAAAATAAGACTGGTTGTCATTTAATCTGTCAATTAATCTGTAGAGTTGGCCAGGTGATTTATGAGCCATTATTAAGTAAGCTTTTTCCATAGGTTTATCAAATCAATCCTTCTGAATTCTAAAATGTACTACTTTGAACTATTTTCGCATGAAAACGATTTCTAAATTTGTGTATATAAATATATAAGTTCTAATTTATAGGTCTAAACTGGATTTGTTATTAGTAAGGAATTGATAGACTAAAGCACTTTTTGAAAAAAAACAATGAACAACACCGAGCAAATAAGCGAACGGAACATAAACACTTTCCAACGCGGCCGCACGAAAAACAACACTGAAATTTTTATCGGTTAAATTTAGATATCTCAGCTTATTTGATATAAATATCAAAAGCCATGCATCGCATAGCTTTCGGTATATTACGTCCATCCAGACATTATGCAATAATGCATTATAATTGTTAACTAGTATAAATCGTCCCGTGATTTAATATCAACAACTAAAGGTAAAATTTTTAAGATATTAAATTAAAGTTTAGTCTTAAAGGTTGTATTAATTATGATTTATGTATAATTACATTTACATAATTTCACATATTTTGATTGTTTGTCTTTTTTTGTCATTTAAGGTTTTAGACTCGATATACCATTTGTCCAGATATACAAGGAAGATGAAATATTAAAGTTTAACATGTAATGAATTTTAAAAGAGAATTAAACATAAGTGGCTTCGTTTATGGGAAACGGGAAATATTCTAAGCTATGTTGCAGTTTGCCATGGGATCAAAACCAAATAATTGTTAACTTTATTAAGCCTTAACCTAGTATCAATAGTAATTATAAGTAAGTTTCAGTATTAATCAAAGATGGATATGATTAAATTCTTGGCCCGATATATTTATCACTCAACTTCCAAATAAATAACGTCTTGGTTATTCATTGTTACTACTAACTTTTTATTGTTCGGGTCTTAACAATAGGAGACTGCACTATAATGCAGCCCCCTATTTTTAGATTATAAATTTTAAGATTGCACCTACTATAGGATTTGACTTAACCTTTGTAGCCTGTTGATGAGTTGGCATTTTAAAGTGTTCATTTTGCTCTTTTCGTAACTTATCTATTAATCGCCCTTGAGGTAGAATTACATCATCATAGGTGAGCACTTGATCCTTTGCAACATTCCGTTTCAAAATACAGTTTTCCGCAACCCCTAATGGAAGTAAATTTTCAAGTGCAGTAGTGTCCGCATTCTCACATAAGCCATAGCTCATAAATTCTCCAATTCCATCTAAAATATCACCAGTTTTTAGATCCACCTTTGCTGCGGTAACGACCTCGACATATGGTTTATCTAAAGGAGTCAATGCTGCATCTTTAAATAATACCGCCCTGGCAACCGTCTGTGGCACTTCAAAATGGCACAAATGATAAGGAGTGTAGAATAAATAAAGCGGTCCCTCGCCTAATTTGTACAAATTAAGGTAATGCTGTTGAATTGGGTCATCATGGGTGCCAACTACGAATACCCCTGGAGATGGTTCTGCACCCACAACGTAATCTACTATTCCTGGTCCTTTTGTAAGTTCTTCGAGGGGATATTTATCCAATACATCTTTTAGATGTGTTCCTGATGGAACTGTCGGTCCGATCATGCCCCGTTTTGCCACTCTCATGCCCGTACCATTTGCCAGAATAGCCTGTTCGAAGGAAATCTTGCTTCCATCTGCAAAAGAGGTAACCATGACAGGGTTTTGTCCCCATTTTTCGGCAAATTCTTTTTGTGTTTGGGGATTTCTATAGGGATCATGTAAGCCTTTAACATTCCCGACAAGTACTGGTTTCACGCCCAGACCTTTGACAAATCGATATAAGTTCATCATCACGCCAGGTTGATCGCCATCTGCATTGGTCAGAATTACACCTGCCTTATCCGCATATGCTTTTAAGATCGGCCCGACTGTACCGTCGAGTTCAGCGTTCATTAATATAACATGTTTCTTATTTTCTATTGCGCAGAGTACCACTCTGGCAGAAGCCTCGACGGCACCGGTAACTTCTATAATGGCATCAATACCGGCAGACTTACATAGTAGCGTCGGATCCGTAGTAATGCTATACACGCCATTGAGGATATTTTTGTCCAGCTGCTCGGTGCTGTTTACTTCCACGCATTCTTCTACGCCTGATTGGTTATAGGCGTATTTTGCTTTTTCTATGTTTCGATTTGAAATGGCAACCAATTCCATTCCTGGAACATATTTACAAATCTGAAGCGCTATACCCCTGCCCATAAAGCCTGCACCCACGATGCCAACTTTGATGGATTTATTTTGGGCCGCCAGCTTTGCCAGCGCATTATCAACAATTATCATAAAAATTAATTTTAGTATTATCAAATATTTGGTTCACCAATACCGTCGTTTATTAACCGATGTGCTTGGTCTTTGGTTGAAATTACAACAGGTTCAATCGGCCACTGGATATCAAAGGATGGATCGTCCCAACGGAAACATTGCTCAAATCCCGGTGTGTAAAATTGGGTGACCTGGTATGAAACGTCAGTACGATCTTCAAGGGTGATAAAGCCGTGTGCAAATCCTTCGGGGACATATAACATTCTGTAGTTATCCGCTGTCAGCTCAACGCCAATCCACTGCTTGTAGGTGTCGGATCCGTCTCTCATGTCCACAATCACATCATAAATGGATCCCCTTGTGCAACGAACTAATTTCGTCTCTTCAAAAGGAGCCTTCTGCATGTGCATTCCTCTGAGGGTACCTTTTTTTTCGTTGAAGCTGATATTGTTCTGAACAGCATTTGTGTTTAGCTTATATTCATTAAACTCATCGCTGCAGTATGATCTGGAAAAAAAACCGCGTTCATCGGTTATGGGTTTAATGTCTATGATATATGCGCCTTTCAGCTTTGTTTCTATAAATTCCATCTGGATCTTTGATTAAATGTTTACCGCTTCGCTTTCTGCGACTTTGACAGATTTAAAATTCCATTGCAAATCTTCACTTAGGTGATTCTTTTCCTGCAATGCATTTAATATTCTCAACCTCATAAACGGGGAGTTATGAAAATTAACGTTGTCGAATTCCATACTGACCAGCCCGTTGTAGATCTCCATGATGGTGTCCTCTAGATTGCAAAGGGGTTGAGCCTCTGGTGCCAGTTGTTCAAACAGAGAAAAATCTACTTTGTATGATCTTTCATCTGGTGTGGCATTTTTATTGATATCGATTTCCACGCCAGGGATGGCTAGTGCTACTGCATTGGCCAGATCCACAACCTGGTAATTCCATCTACGGCTGCCTGCATTCACAGCCAGGAATTCACCTCCACAATCTTTTTTTCTCTCGATTGCCCAATTAATTGCTCTGGCCATATCCTTAATATGAATCAGAGGTCTCCATGGGCTACCATCGCTTAAGATTTTTATTTTCCCAGAACTTACCGCCCCGGCAACAAAATCGTTTAAAACTAAATCAAGTCTAAGCCTTGAACTCATTCCGCACGCGGTTGCAAATCTTAAACAAGTGATAGTAAATTCATCGCTTGCCAGATCTTCCAGGTCACGTTCTGCGTAAACTTTAGATTTTGCATATGCGGTGAGTGGATTAAGCTCGGAAGTTTCAGTTTTTGCAGGACCATCAGCCTTCCCATACATGCTGCAGCTTGAGGCAAATACAAATGCATTTGCGCCAGCAGCTTTCGCAACCGTGGCTATTTTGATGGCAGCTTTATAGTTGATATCATAGGTCACTTCCTCATAGCGATTACCCATAGCATCATTGGAAATCGCGGCCAGGTAAATTACCTTATCTATCCCATCGAGAAGCTCAGCACCCAAGTACCTTACATCTCCAAAAATTTGTTGATCCAATTGACTCTCTGGAAAAAACGCTGCGTTTGTAAGTGAGGATGCAAAATAGCCCATATCATAGCCGATTAATATAGCCTTTGGGTGATTTTTACGCAGCAGGGTGATGACTTCCGGGCCGATGTAGCCCATGTTTCCGGTTATAAGTATTTTCATTTTTATTTGCTTGGATAAGGGTTTCTATAATGCGCTGATTTCAGTGGAAGCAATTTTATGCATTAGGGATTCCCAATGCCATGGCGCAATTCCTTGTTGCCAAAGATCTTCCAAAACTGTTCGATCACGAAGGGTATCCATCGGTTGCCAGAATCCAGTGTGTTTATAGGCGGCTAGCTGACCATCCTTTGCCAGATTTTCCATGGCTTCTTTTTCCCATACCGAATTGTCATCCTCGATGTAATCAAAGATTTCTGGTTCCAGTACAAAAAAGCCACCATTGATCCAGGGCATTTCTGAACCATTTGGTTTTTCCTGAAATGATCCGACCAGATCTTCACCCTCAGGTAAGTTGAATACTCCGAATCTTCCTGGTTGCTGAACAGCAGTCAGCGTGGCATATTTGCCGTTTTTTCTATGTGTGTTGATGGATTGAGTAATATCTACATCACTTAACCCATCGCCGTAGGTCATGCAAAAAGTTTCGTTGTCTAGGTATTTTTCTACTCTTTTTAATCTGCCCCCAGTCATCGAGTTGTGGCCAGTATTTACCAATGTCACTTTCCACGGTTCTGTCGCATTTTTATGGACTTCCATGGAATTGGTTTTCATGTTGAAGGTTACATCTGAATTGTTAAGGCAATAATTTGCGAAATATTCTTTGATGACATGGCCTTTGTAACCACAACAAACAATAAAGTCATTTATGCCATGGCATGAATATATTTTCATGATATGCCATAAAATGGGCATTCCACCAATTTCCACCATGGGCTTGGGTTTAACACCACTCTCTTCGCTGATACGGGTTCCGAATCCACCCGCCATAATTACTGCTTTCATACTTTATACTTGATTTTTTAACTGCTACTTTGAATTCCCTACCATTTATTTTCTCTTAAAATCACAGGCATTCTTTATTTGGTTAGTTCTGGGTTTAGGTGGATTATTAAGTTTGTGCTTGTATTGCTTTGCGTTCTTAAAACTTCTTGCAATACCCTAGAGGGTAATTATTGGGTTTTAGAACATAGTACTAAATTATGCCAACGTTAGGGCCAAGACAATAGCCCTTTAATACTAGAATGTGACAGAAAAACAAGCGCATTAATACCCTTCATTGAGCGCTTAACAAGATTTCGGCAACCCATAGTAGATGACGTTTAATTTATCATCGAGCGGCGATTAAAAACTTTTATGGCCGTAATTTTTCTGGGAATATTTTTATTTTCGTTTGGCTAATTTCTTTAAACCAAAATAATGGGCACATGAAATTAACTGATAGGTATGGGGTAATAAAATAGATCCTTTTTGCTAAGTGAGCAGTGCGTTTATGATCGGGATATTAGTGGTCGGTGGTAGCTGTTGGCCTGCAAAACAAAAGGCGTTCTCAGCGTGCTGCTCATGATGTTGAATCTGCCCTGCGTATTTTTCCTGGATAAGAGGGCTGTGTTAACTAATGAGGTCAGGCTGCATGATGGAAAAAGACACCTCGACTTATTAGTAGAGACCTATTAACTAACGCCTTCCGTTGCAGAAAATGTTTATCAACATGTTGAGTTGTCTTTGGAGACTAGCTGAATGAAGTAGCACTAATGAATGTTGCTCATAGCGAGCTAGAAATGGAGAAAATTTGTATGCGTGACCCCGTCATTGCTTTTACTCATTGGTTGATCATGCTAGGATTTTTTTTATTAAATGCACTTAGCTTGCCTGTAAGGTTGATTTCTCAGCCGCTTTTAAGCCAGCTGGCAATGGTTGGCCTAAAACTTGGAAGAAACTTCTGGCTATACTGGAAGTTAAAAGCAATAGATTGTATTTCTCATCCACAAACTTTCTGCCTTTCAATCCCATTTCTTTTGCGATTTCCGGGTTTTCTGTCAGGTAATTGATCGCTTTGGTCCATCCTTCCACGTCATTATATTTAACTTTAATGCCAAAGCCCTCTTTCTCTACATCAAATGGAAAGTAAGGATTATCTGAGGTTATAATTGCGGTTTTGAGCGCCATTGCCTCCACTAAGGAAGTCAGGCCAACGGTATAGTTGTGCTCATTACAGGATACTACTGCGCATAGGCTGTTGTAAACTTCATTTGCCAGAAACTTATTGGAGTTTTTGGTGTCAACTAGGGTGAAATCTACGTTCGGATACCGCTTGGCATAATCCATCAATAATTTTTCATTGTTCATCTTTCCGTGAACTTTGGTAGTATATATTATTAGGTTGCTTTGAGGCAACTTGGAGAAAGCACTAATAAGGGTAGGGAAATCACGATTTTCTCTTCCTGTAGAACAAAAGGTAGTATTAAGGGGCTTTTCCTTACCCATCATAATCTGATCAAAATACTCTGCATCCGGACCCCATTGTATCTGCATCATTTTGTTTTTTTCTATCAGGTTTGCACGCTGGCTTTCTTCGATGTGTTTAGTGGTAAACATCGGGATTTTATCAAAGCCACTGTAATATAGTTTAAGTAATCGATTGATTAGTGGTTTGCTGGCAGGCTTGATCGCCCTGTGGTGCCACACTACAATAGGTTTTCGAAACAATCCCAGACTTCTGAGTAATACCACAAGTTCAAGACCATATGGAGTGCTTCCGTAAATCAAATCGAATGATTCACTTTGGAAAATAACTTGTATAGCAACCTTAATGGCTAAAATTATTCTATTTCCCAAATAAGAATTTTCAAGATAAGAAACCTTTATACCGAATTCTTCCATCCCCAATACACCATTGAAGAAGTGACCCGGTAGCGCGTTCGTTTCTGTGCTTTTTAAAAAACGATGATAGTATAAAATTTTCATAACATCAAAATCGGAGATAAGCATTGCCTGGTATAAGGGGTGGTAAAGCCGCTAAAATATTTTTCATCAGAGATTTGGTTGAGTTAACGTTTGGAGAATGAGCGTATTTTTTTCAAGAGAAAGCGCAGGATCATTTAGGTTATATATTAAAACATTTATTTTTTTGCAACGAAATAAGTGTTTTCAATTCTCAAGTTTCAATAGGACAAATATATAGTAAACCAATCTTGCCCGCAAGGATTCTATGCGATTAAGCTGATACAGTCAACCTTTTGGCAAGAAAACGATTTTCCAGGGTGAGTTATTTTTTGATTTTATAGAGGAAGGTTAAATTGTGGAGCGTCGCAAAGTCATCTACGACCAATATGTGGCCTTAATGTGTCCTAGAAGAATAATAGCGACCTTATGAACTTCGATTTGGGGTCTGAAAACGAATTCTTCTATAAATAAATCACACTTTCTAATGCCGTTCTAATGTGTGGTTTGGTGTAGTATTTATAATACTTTTTTGCTCTAAATTGTAATCATAGCCCTTTGGGGCTATTGATTTTACAACGCCAATGATGGACTTTCGTAACGGTGATTTTTATGCACCAAACATCTTTCACATTTATAACTCCTAATTTATGAATAAGTATTATTTCTTATTGATTTCCGCCATGATTTTACTCATGAGCTCTTGCGGATCATATAAAAACATCCCCTACTATCAAGATCTTGAAAGAAATGGGCCGACCGTCGATCAGGTAAAAAATTATTCCCCATTGACCATTAGACCGAACGACATCTTAGCGATTAAGGTGAGTAGCAGAACCCCAGAGTCGTCATCCATTTTCAGTTATGAGCCTAATAATCAACAAAATGCTATTCCAGGTTATCAGGTAGATACCAAGGGTAATGTTCATCTCCCTGTAATTGGAACATTAAAAGTCGAAGGGCTGACAACCACTGAGCTTCAGGAAAAGATGAATGTCGCACTTTTAAAGTTCTATAATGATCCGGTAGTCAATGTTCGTATCCTTAATTTTAAGGTAAGTGTATATGGCGATGTGGAGCGACCGAACGTCTATACCCTGCAGAACGAACGAACCACCATTACCCAGGCTTTGAGTTTAGCGGGTGATTTAAATATCACAGCGATGAGAAAAAGCATCATTTTGGTGCGGGAGGAAGATGGAAAAAGACAGTTTATTCCCATCGACCTGACCTCAAAAAAGGTTTTCGAATCACCATATTATTATGTCCGGAACAACGATGAAATATACGTGCAGCCAGATCGTACAAAATACGCAACCGTCGACCGGGGATATAGAACAGCTACGCTTGTTTTGTCCGGACTCTCTATTATAGCCATTGTTCTCTCTAATATATACAGGTAGGCAATTATGAGTACACAACAAGCCCAGTTCGCACCAATGATGTTGGGTGAACGATCAAAAAAAACCGAAAACTGGAAGGTTGTATTAAATAGATATATTTTTCACTGGCCGTTGTTTTTAATTTCAATCCTGCTCACTATTGGTCTTGCCTTCATTTATCTGAAAAGGTATAAACCAGTCTATGATGTTAAAGCAACGATCATTGTAAAGGATAACAGCAAACAGAGTAGTGGAAAGAATGACCTGCTGGATGAAATTGGTATCTCCAACTCTCCTGATCTCATTGAAAACGAAATCAAGGTTTTAAAATCAAAGCAGCTGCTCAGCAGAATTGTGGATGACCTCCAGCTTTGGGTAACCTATTACCAGAAAGAGGGATTAATTACGAAAAATGATGCATTGACCTCTACGGATATGTATCTGGAGAGTCCGGTTAAATTCGTGATGACGAGTGTTAAGGGCAATCTCAACAATCAAGGTATAAAGATTAAATTGATTGATAATAATCATTTTGAACTAATTTCAAAGGATGGAAAGTCAACTGCCCTTTCATTTCACCAGGAATATCACGATAAATTTGGCAACTGGAAACTCGTTCCAACTCAAAAGTTAAAAGCATCCAAGGGCAAAACACTTGTCATTTCTCTTACAGATCCTGGGACCAAAGCCTTGGATTTGCAAAAGGGAATAGAGGCAAGCCTGTCCAGCAAACTTGGAACATCTATTGACTTAGCTGTATCTGATGTGAATGAGCAGAGGGGAAAAGATATTCTCAATGCTGTCATCGCAAATTATTATTCTGCAGCAACGACGGGTAAGAACTCTGAGCTAAAGCAAACGCTTGAGTTTTTAGACCAACGGTTGGCCTCGCTTACAAACGAACTTTCTACAGCAGAAAAAGGTATAGAAGGTTTTAAGAGCAGTAAAGGTTTAACCGATATCAGTTCCCAGTCTGAGATCAGTTTGCAAAATCTCCAGGCCAACGATTCGAAGCTGAATGAAATCAACCTTCAGCTGAATGTGATCAATGGAGTTGAGCAGTATGTAAATTCATCCCGTGAGGGAAATAAGATTCCATCAACAATCGGAATAAATGATGCGACCCTGTCTAGCGCTGTTGAACGCTTGAGTGTGATTCAACTTGAACATGATAAGATGGCCGCAAATATGCCTGAAACAAATCCTGAATTTGACCCCATCAACAGGCAGCTCAAAACAACCAAAGGCGTTATCCAAGAAAGTGTAAGAAACATCAAACAAAATTTGCTTAGTGCCAGGAATAAACTTCAGTCATATAACAATCAATTTGAAGCCTCTATTCGGGATATCCCTACAGAAGAGCGTCAGTTGTTAAACATCAAAAGGCAACAGTTAAGTAAGGAAAATACTTACACCTATCTCCTTCAAAAAAGAGAGGAAGCCGCAGTAAAATACGCTTCCAATCTCTCCAATAGTAGAATTGTGGATGATGCTTATGCGGAGACGCCAAAAAACAAAAAACCTTTTGTTTTTCTGTTGTCATTGGTATTTATGGTTGCAATGCCGGTAGGATTGATCTACGGACGAAATGCATTGTCAGATAAAATTCTGGTTGCAGAAGACATTACCAAAATTGCTGATGTTAAAATTGTTGGAGAGATTCCCTATCAGGGGGGAAAGGATCCCATTGCCATTAACAGGACTACCGTTAATGCGGTCAGTGAGCAGCTCAGGGCATTAAGGATTAAATTATATTACCTGCATAATAGGAAAGAGACTGGCAGGGTAACTTTGGTAACCTCCAGTGTATCAAAGGAGGGTAAGAGTTTTACGACTGTAAATCTTGCTGCAACGCTTTCCCTTGCGCAGAAAAGAACTGTTGTTCTTGAGCTTGATATGAGAAAACCTAAAATCGCGAAGTATTTTGGGTTATCGAATGAGAAAAAAGGCGTAACAGATTATTTAAATAACAATGCCAGTGTTGATGAGATTATACAAAATAGTGGCATTAACAAATTCTTAGACGTTATCCCTTGTGGACAGATCGTAGATAACCCATCGGAACTGCTTGAAACCAAGCAGTTAAAGGATTTGATCACAAAACTGGCTGCAGTCTATGATGATGTGATTATTGACAGTCCACCGGTTCATTTGGTGCCGGATGCAATATTACTTTCAAATCTAGTTGACGTAACGCTTTATGTCGTTAGACAAGGATTTACCGGCAAATCAGAAATGGATTTTCTCAAATCGCTGAAGGAGGAAAATCACCTGAGAAACCCATATGTAGTGTTCAATTCAATTGAAAGAGTAAAACACGGTTATGGATACAGTTATGATGAATCCTATTATAGCAATGCTAAAAAGAGTATTGTGTCCCAAGTTTTTAGTGATTTTAGAAATAGGTTTTAAGCCGAAAGTCCTTAAAAAATTAGTAAACCAAACTCAAGTAAGATCATGTTATTTAAAGGCGCATATAAATTAAGTGAACATCCCCAGATTATAGGTATTCAGGATTATGAAGCCCTGGAGCAGCTCGCTAAAAATAAAAACAGCGAAGATTTGATTGCATTCGTCCATTTGACATGGAACCATGCAAAACTTTATAAGATGGTTGAGAAGAAACTATTTTTCAGGAAGCTTAAGAAATTGGGTGTGCAACCCATTATGATGTGCAATTCTTCATCTGAGGATCGCTATCGGAACATTTTTCAAATTCCTGGGATGAAGTGTCCAATCTATGTATATCTTAATGACAAGGATTATTTCGTTGAAAATGTGGAAAAGCGGTTCGACGCTATTTATGCCGCGCAGATTATTCCTTTCAAGAGAATTGGCCTGGCGCGAGAAATTGAGAATTTATATATCTTAACCTATACCCAAGGGGCAGGTGAGAGAGAAAACGACCTCTATGCTGCCTATCCCGAAATGAAACATGCGGATTTCAATAGAAACTGGAAAAATGTATCAGAAAAAAACAGGCTTTTCAATGAATCACGGGTGGGATTATGTCTTTCAAAAGAGGAGGGTCCAATGTTAGCAAGTTTGGAGTATATGCTCTCTGGGATTCCTGTGGTCAGTACCAAAAGCACTGGCGGCAGATCTGAATATTATGATCCTGAGTACACTGCAATTGTGGATGATAATCCCAGGGCAATTAAAATAGGTGTGGAAAATATGATTCAGCGGCAGATCGATCCAAAATATATAAGGGAAAAGACCCTGTTGAAATTGAACAAGGATCGTGAAAATTATGTTGAAACCATTATCGCGCTACATAAAAAGCACTCCGGTGAACAACTATCTGGAGATGATCTGATGAAATCCTTGTTTACCAATCCCCTTGATCGGTTCGCTGCGATAGATTCACTAATGGCGCATGGGTAGGACAGGGTCTATGATAAATTTAAAAAGTGCATTGAAATTCGACACATTCAAAAGAGCCGAAATTCAATCAAAATTACGGACTACCGGTGTATATCTGCTTGTTCCTATTGTTAATTTTAGCGTTTCGATATTTACCTCTCCCTTATTTGCCAAGTATCTAACGGCTGAAGAGTTTGGTTATTTTGGTTACTACACCTCATTGGTAGGATTTATAAATATTTTCTTTAGTCTTTCTTTTACCACCTATTACATGTCTGTTTATTACGCAGAGCAGGATAGGAAAAAGGTTTTGGTAACTCTGACTTCAGCCTTAGTGCTGTGGAACATTGTATTTCTTCCCCTGGTTTACGCGGGGGTAGTGCTTTTCTTAAAATTGTCAAATTCACAGGTTCCCTTGTATCCATTTGCGCTATTGACTTTTGTCGCCGGATCGATTGGGGTGTACAAAAATTTTCTGCAGATCAACTATAGGCTGGGCGGAAAACCGCTTTCCTATTTTTTCATTGTATCAGGATACAGGATTCTCTCGACATTTCTGGGACTTTATTTAATTATTGAAATGGACATGAATCTAGCAGGAAGAATGCTAGGTCTTTTAATCATAGAGGTAGCCTTTTGTCTGCTTTCTTTGATTCATATCTATAAAGGTCTGAGCTTTCATATTGACAGGAAGATCTTAAGAAGTGCTTTAAAGGTGATTCTGCCGCTGCTTCCTGCCTCCTTACTCTATATACCCATCATTGGGTTTGATAATATCGTTTTGGAAAGACTGGGCGCCCCGAAAGAAATGGGATTATACAATATCGGCAAGGGTATCTCTACTTATGTATATACCGCGTTGTTTCCGTTTTTTCAAACCTTTGAGCCCAATATCTACAAATATGCGAGTCAGAAAAACGTAACCCAGCTCAAGAATACTTCCCTACTGCTGGTCGTTATAGTCATATTAAGCATCATCACCTTTTGGATAATCTCACCGATGGCCATTAATTTCTTAACTGACGGCAGGTATCCGGGAGCCGTATTTTATGCAAATATTCTTGTGATCACCAGCGGTCTGATGATTATATTTTCAATATTCGATGCCATTATCAATGCGCTTCAAGCTACAAAGCTACACTTGTTTATCAATGGAACTACAGCAGCATTTTGTATTGTGGCATATTTTATTGGAAGCATCTATTTTAAACAGGTCGGCGTGGCGCTTGCATCTGTGGTATCCTATTTATTCCTGATCATTCTGCAGGGCATTTTTATCGTAAAGAAGTTTAGGAACTTTAAACCAGTATTATTGAATCAATAAGTAAATTATGGCAAAGACTCCAATATTGCTAATCACTTTCAGCAGGCCTGATACCACCAAACATGTTTTCGAGGCAATAAGGGATTATAAGCCCGAAAAGCTCTATGTCTTTTCTGATGGACCAAGGCAAGAAAAATATGCGACGGACAGTCCAATGATCAATGAGACCAGGAGTTTATTTGACGATATAGATTGGGATTGTGAGGTGATAAAGAAATTCAATACAGCCAATCAAGGATGTGGGGCTGGGGTTTCGGGCGCAATAAATTGGGCTTTTGAAACAACAGATAGATTAATCATCCTGGAAGATGATTGCCTTCCCTCACAATCTTTCTTTCCATTCTGTGATCAATTGCTTGAGAAATATCAGGATGATCAAAGGGTGATGCATATTGCAGGCACCAGATGGAATGAAGAGTTTCAAATCAAGGGTGATAAAAATTATTTTTTTAGTCGATACGGACATATCTGGGGCTGGGCAACGTGGAAGCGCGCTTGGGAAAGCTATGATTTTCAGATTAAAGCATGGCCTGAATTTAGCCAGACTGAAGCGCTCAATAAAATACTGGATAACTACTTTCCATTGATTAAAAGATGGGAATATATGTTTAATGATGTTTACCATCAACAGGCAAAACACACATGGGATTACCAGTGGCAATTTGCCATATTCAAAAACAATGGATTATGCATTACCCCGGTAAATAACCTCATTACCAATATTGGTGATGTGGGTGAACACTTCAGTTCGGCGACCAGTGCACATCACCGGGATCGCACTGAGTTTATCGGAGAGCCTATGGGACCTGATGGCCTCCGCTTTGAGAATGACTTTGATGCCTACCATGGTCGCACGTTTTTTTTAGAAGGCAGGAGTCCAATCAAGCTTTTCTATGATCAGACGATCGGTAAGCTTATGTATAAATCATTAAAAGCAAAGGAAGTAAAGTAATGAAGATTTTGCACATATGTTATTCTGATGGGGGAGGGGCAGGAACAGCCGCAGTCCGTCTGCATAAAGGGCTGCTGGAAATAGGCGTTCAAAGCAAGATGCTTGTTTTGAATAGAAATTCCGGAAATGAAAGGGATATTTTCGAATTTCCAAAAGGAAATCGTATTGGTTTATTATTGATTAGAATTTTGAAAAAATTAGGGTTTCCCCAAACCCTTGAACATAAAAACGATAATAACTATAGAAATTTTACTGGTCATTTTGAGTTTTTCTCCTTTGCGAAAACTTCCTATTCTCATTTGGCCAGTCATGAGCTGGTGCAAGAAAGCGATGTCATCAATTTACACTGGGTACCAAATTTCTTGGACTATAGTACGTTTTTCAATTTATTAAAGAAGCCCATTGTTTGGACCCAGCATGATATGAATGCTTTTCAAGGGGGATTTCACTATAAGGGGGATAGCTTGAGAAACCGGCATTTGGATCAGATTGATGGTGAACAATACCAATGTAAAAAGTTGGGCTTATCTCATCTAAGGGATGCTGATATGACCATTGTCTCACCCTCAAAATGGATACAGCAGGAGGCGTTGCATTCAGAGAATCTCGCCCGCTTCAACAATGTGGTGATTCCAAACGGGATAGATCAGTCCATCTTCAAATATAGCGCTGGTGATCCCATTAAGAGAACAATGAATTTGTCTCTAGACAAGATCACAGTACTCTTCATCTCCGAGACTATCAGAAGTTTTCGTAAAGGGTTTGATTTTGTAACCCAGCTGGTAAATGATCCGGCAATTAACTCGAAATTTGAGTTTATAGCAGTTGGAAATATTCCAAGTAAGGAGAAGAATCCAAATATCAGGTATTTAGGGAGTATCAAGTCAGAATCAGAGATTAGTCAGGTTTACAGTGCTGCTGACATCTACCTGTTGCCAAGCCGGGAAGATAACCTGCCAAATGTAATGCTGGAAAGTCTGGCGGTAGGAACGCCAGTTGTAGGATTCAAAATTGGTGGCCTGCAGGATTTAATTGAGAATGGAGTGAACGGGTATTTAGCAGAGGATTTGACGCTGGAGAGTTTGCGGGATGCGCTGATGGTTTGTGCAAATAACCTGGCACAATTCAATAGAGAGGGAATAGCAAAAAAGATTGGTGAAAAGTATAATCTGAAGGTTCAGGCCAATCATTATCACAGAATCTATCAAGAAATGAATAAATAGAGATGAGAATAAAGTTAAATGATACCTTATCAATCCTTCTGAAGATAGCCGCTGCTGTAGTTATCGGGCCCTTTACCTATTCTATTTATTCGCTTCCAGTAACGATATTGGCGCTGCTCTCGATTATCTTTTTATTTTATATCTCCCTTCATCAGAAAAATTATTTTTCTTTTCTAATGCAGCTTTTCATCTGTAATCATTTCAATTATGGTTATGAGATAGGCGGGGCATTTAACCTGGCGGCGACGATTGCCTTGATTGCACATCTGTTCATTCATGGCAAGTCATTTTTTGCTGAGACGAGTTTTAATAAACCGACAATTTTTATGATTGTTGTATTATGCATTGTTGAGGTGCTGAGTCTTGCAAACAGCAATACACCAACAGGACTTCTAATCAGCTCTTCCATTACCTTTTTTAACTTCTTTTTTCTATTATTTTATTGCTCGAAAATCAGGCTCGATGAAAGCCATTATGTTAAGATCGTCCAGATTATCGGAATCTTTTTTATATATATGTTTGCCAATGCATTAAATCAGAGGTACAATTTTTTCCATTCACCCTATGAATTTTTTCCGAATCTGGGCGAAGATATCGTCTGGGAGCTGGATATCCCCCGGTCTGCAGGAACATTAGGTAACTTTGAGTTTTACGCAGAATATTCTATTTCTGTGATTGCCTTATCCCTGCCAGGGATATTGAGCGGTTCGTTTAAAAAGGTAAGTATCTGGTTTTTTTTCTTCACTATTTTGGTTTCTTTTTTAGGATTGTTTGCAATTGTTTTATCAGGAACCAGATCTTCCATTTTATTGCTTCCGGTTTTAATTGTGATGGCGATTTTATTTCTTGGAAAGCGGATCAGTGTAGTGAATATCGGATTAGGAGTGGTGGGTGTGGTGTTACTGTTTATTGTTAATGATTCCTATAATTTTTTTGATGTAGAGGTTTTTTCAAAGCGAAGTGAACAGGTGAACATGAACAGCCTTTCCTTAAAAAGCATTATGAGTGGCAAGGATATGAACAGGGGAGATATCTTTGAATATGGTTTTAAGAAAATAGAACGATCGGGTGGCTTTTTCGGAGATGGGTATTTTACAAAAAGAGACCAGTATATTACGGCCCATTTTGATAAGGCCCGTACTGATGGTATCCCGGATTATCACAACTTGTACATGAGTGCTGTGGTATTATGGGGTTACCTTGGTGCCTTTGTTTTACTATTTCTGTTTTTCTCCTCCATCATCCGGGGATTCTTGCTGTATTTTAAACTCAAATCCTATAATAATTATTTAGTCGATCTTCTTCTGGGATTTAATCTGCTTTTTTTGTTTTTGATGATTAATCAGTTTAAAATTCAGTTTATACGTGATTCCAATTATTTCATGGTGACCTTAATCCTGTTGGGATTTTATAACTCTTTGATCTATCTATTGTCGAAGCCCATCAGTGTTTACCCTTCAGCTCAAACAAGTAAATTATGAACATAGCCGTATTATTAACAACCTTTAATAGACGGGACAAAACGGTTATAAGCCTGGAAAGCCTGAAAAATCAAACATCGGTTGATAATGCCACACTGCAGATTTATCTAACCGATGATAATTCATCAGATAGTACTGTTGCCGATGTGCTAAAAATTTTTCCGCAAGCAAATATCTTTCAAGGTGATGGGCAGTTGTTTTGGGCCGGTGGTATGAGAAAGTCATGGAGTGAGGCAGTAAAGGATGATTTCGATTTTTATTTTCTGTTGAATGATGATACCATTCTTGAAAAAAATGCCCTTTCCACCATGATCGCTGCCTACCAGGAGCTTAGAGATGAATTGGGGAAAGGTTCGATTATAGTGGGTAGTACTCGCGAGGTAAGCGGTACAAAGATTTCTTACGGTGGCAAAAGGCTGATCTCCAAATTTGGTATCGGTTATGAAACTGTTTTCGACGAAAACAGATCGATGGAATGTGACCTGGGCAATGCCAATATTATGCTGGTCCCCCGTGAAGTAGTTGAAAAAATTGGTATTCTGTCCAAAAAGTATACCCATGGAATAGCAGATTATGATTATACGCTGACCGCTAAGCGAAGCAAGTTCAAAGTATATGTTGCACCAGGAGTTCTGGGTAGTTGCGAGGATGACCACGGCAATAGCTGGAAATCCCAGCACAGCACCCTTGCTGAAAGAGTAAAATTTTTAAAGAGTCCTAAGGGACTTGCATACAAGGAATACCTTTATTTCACGCGGAAATTTTTTCCAGCCTCATTGCCTCTTGCTTTTGCAAAATTATGGTTAAAGACATTGTTTCCTGTCATCTGGGATAAATTCAAAGTTGTTAATTGATTACACATGAATGTTAAAGAAAATAAAATCAAAATAGCCTATTTAACTCAGGTGCCAGGTCCATACAGGGAGCGGATGCATGAGCTGATTCACCAGAATCCTCAGTTTTCCTACGACGTGGTTTATTGTGCAAAACTGGAACCTAATAGAAAGTGGGTGTTGGATTATGGCAATTACAACATGCATTTCCTTACAGAAACGGCTAAGACGTTCAGGCATAATAATCCAAATGTTTGGCAATTATTGAAAAAACTCAATCCCGACGTATTAATCATTACAGCCTTTAAACCGACAATGCTTTATGGGGTGATTTGGTGTTTGCTGAATGGAAGAAAAATCATCGTTTACAATGATGGAACTTTTAGATCTGAGAAAGGAATTTCTTTTGTTCAAAAATCACTCAGAAAGTTCGTCTATCGCTTTACCTCTTCGTTTATGGCGCCGGGAAAAGGAACTGAAGACTTATATAAGAGTTACGGGGTGAGCAATGATAAGATATTTAAAAGTTGCCTATGTGTCGATAATTCACAATTTCAAAACACACCGAAGGATCTTCGAGAGTTTACTGTCATGTTCTCAGGCCAGATTATCGATAGAAAGCTTCCGCTGTTTTTTGCTGAGATTGCAGTGGAGCTAAGCAAGCGGATTTCAGGATTCAAAGCGCTGATCATCGGAGATGGTGATCTGCGAGAACAGATGCTTGAAAAACTTACTGCCAATAATGTGGAATATGAATTCCCAGGCTTTCTCAATCAAAAGGACCTCCCGAGCTATTATGGTAAAGCAAAATTATTTTTGTTTACAACCAAACACGATGAATGGGGTATCGTTGCCAATGAGGCGTGTGCAAGTGGTACTCCTGTGATTACTTCTTTAGATGCTGGAGCGGCCGAAGATTTGATCATACATGATTTCAACGGATATATTCTTCCCAACTCAGTTGATGTCTGGGTTGAACATATCCTTAAACTTTTACTCAATAAGGATCTTTACACTAAATTTTCTACTAATTCGATTGCCATGGTATCTACCTATAACCATAACCAAGCTGCAAAAGGGTTAAAGGATGCCGTTCACTTTGCTTTGAATGGTACGAGTAATTCAATTTCTTCACAACCTATAACTGCCCGAATATGAAACCGCTCGAAAATAAAAAGTTGAATGTATTGTTTATCCTGCATTTACCACCACCAATTCATGGCGCAGCCATAGCGAATACCTACATCAAAAACAGTCAACTGATCAATTCAGACCATACTACTGATTATGTTAGCCTGTCGACAAACACAGTGCTGGCACAAACCGGCAAAGGGAGTATAAAAAAGGCTTTCAAATTTGTTGGTATTTTAGCCAAGGTGGTAAAACTTATTGCCTCAAAAAAGTATGATTTGTGTTATGTATCCTTAACGGCCAACGGGCCTGCGTTTTATAAAGACCTTATTGTTGTCGCTTTACTCAAGCTGGCAAATAAAAAAATCCTTTATCATTTTCATAATAAAGGCGTCTCGATGGCAAAACAAAATAATCTTAACGATGCACTATATCGTTTTGCCTTTAAAAACACCCAATCAATTTTGCTCTCCAAGTACTTATATCCTGATGTCGCTAAGTACGTAGATGAAGCCCAGATACATTACTGCCCTTATGGAATACCAACCTCGGATCCCCGTTTAGTTAATCCAATGCGTAAATCCTCCGCTGTTAATCAAAAGATATCCTTGCTTTATCTATCCAATATGATGATTGAGAAGGGGGTATACGTATTGCTTGAGGCCTGCGTATTGTTAAAAAAAGAAAATATTCCCTTTACCTGTAATTTTGTAGGAGGATGGACAGATATCACTCCACAAGAATTTGAAGACTATGTAAGACAAAACGATCTTTCTGATTGTGTTTTCGCGCATGGCCCTAAATATGGAGATGAAAAACTGGCATTCTTTAATGAGGCTGACGCCTTTATTTTTCCTACATATTATCACTATGAAACTTTCGGTCTAGTGAATCTGGAGGCGATGCAGCACGGACTACCGATTATATCAACAAGTGAAGGCGGTATCCCTGATGTTATAGAAGATAATCAGACAGGATTTCTAATTCCAAAAAATAATCCTGTTCAGCTCGCTCAAAAAATTAAGTTTTTTGTAAATAATCCAACTGCCGGCCCGGTCATGGGAGATAAGGGAAGGGAAAGATTTAAATCGTTATTTACTTTAAACACTTTTGAGGAAAAAATCTCGGAAATAATCGGGAAAGCTGCAGGAAAAACTGTTCATGTCTAGGGAAAAAATGTATTATTTGTCTTACAATTCCTAAAAAGTGTGTCGTAAGATGCAAATTTTCAACCTTTTATGTAAAAACATTAGCATTTCGTCATTTTAATGTCTATTTTTGTTTAATTCCAAACAATTTAGCTGTTATAGATAATAAACTCAAAATCTGATTGTTCATAAGATTAAAATTTACTACTTTAACAGAGAACAAACAAATTAGCTATTTTAAATGATTCAAAGTCTCCTAGATCATTTTCGAAATTTTCATTACAGAATATTACCGGGTATTAAAATACCAATAACTGCATTTTTAATTTTCTTTTTAAACGTTTGTAACGCAAGCACCTATTACTTTTCCTCAGTTTCCGGAAATGATAGCAGATCGGCAGCAGATGCGCAAAACCCGGCGACTCCCTGGAAAAGTATTGCGAAGCTCAATGCGTTTTTTCCAAGCTTAAAAGCCGGGGATGTGATATCGTTTAAGAGAAATGAGGTCTTTCAGGGCTCAATACTTTTAAAAACCTCCGGAATAAGTTTCAACGCTTTCGGGATCGGAAGTAACCCCACGATCAGTGCAATGACGACGATCACACAGTGGAAATCCATAGGAAACGGAGTATATGAGAGTATCAGTACACTCTCAGCCGTTTCGGTGAACATACTGCTGATCAATAATGCAGTGCAGGAACTGGGTAGATATCCCAACAGCGATGCCGCCAACAAAGGTTACCTCAAGATCAAATCCAAAACTGATAATTCCATTACTGATAACGAGCTCGGCGCTGCTGTAAACTGGAAAGGGGCAGAAGTGGTCATCCGGAAGATGAACTGGATTTTGGATAGACATGCTATAACTGCTCATACGGGTTCGACCCTGGTTTATGACCGCGCGTCGAGTCCCTATACGCCCAATAATAATTATGGATATTTTATCCAGAATGATCAACGTACACTCGACCGCTTTGGGGAATGGTATTATAATCCGGTAAACAAAAAAGTGTATGTTTATTTTGGAGCCAGTATTCCCTCCTCTTATAAGGTAGAGGTGAGCACGATTGATAATATCGTAACTGCCAGCACTGCTGAGGGGGCTAGGTCCCAGATTTTATTTGAAAACATCAATTTCAAAGGGGCAAATGCAAATGCATTTTCGCTTGCAGCTGGAACTAATTTTACCATAAAAAACTGCCGCATTGATTTTAGTGGCAACTCGGCGATTGATGCATCCGATATTAAAAACCTGACCATTGAAAACTGCATTATTACAGGTTCTCTGAACAATGCAGTTGATTTAACCGATCGTTGTACCGGTGCTGTGATCAAAGGCAATAAGATTGATAAAACAATGCCATTTTCAGGTATGGGGAAAAGCGGTGATCATAACGGGATGGCTATTTACGCCACAGCAAATAATACCCTGATTGATCACAACAGTATAACCAATACTGGCTATGTTGGAATTTATTTTGGCGGGGAAAACACGCATGTTAAAAATAATTTTGTAGATCATTTTTGTTCCATCAAAGATGACGGTGGTGGGATTTATACTTTTACAGGTGTGGTTAATACGAATTTTACAAACCGTTCTATCGTAAATAACATCATCACCAATGGAATTGGAGTGAAGGAAGGAACTATCGCCGAAAACGGGACCGTAGTTGGTATTTATCTTGATGATAATGTAACTGGAGTCAACGTATCAAATAACACCATCAGCACCATTTCTGACAACGGCATTTTTATTCACAATGCCAGAAATAATTCCATCACTCAAAATACGGTATTCAATTGCGGTGCTGCTTTTGGAACCGGTCACGACAATCTTGGATACGCTATTGCAAACATTTCGGTTTCAGAAAACATTTTTTTTGCAAAACATACCAACCAGTGGGCATCCAAACTGATCTCAAAAACCAATGATATCAGCAGAATAGGTTCCTTGGATAATAATTATTATCTAAGACCATTTGATGATAATAAAGTTATCCACACTCAACAGTTCATTCATAGCCCCTCGTATCTTGAAATGAATCTCGATGTCTCAAACTGGGCAACACAGTTCAGTCAAGATAAAAATTCCAAGAAATCCCCGCTGACTTTTCCTACTTTCATTCTTAACAAAGCGATTGGGACTAACAGGTTTCTAAATGGTAAATTTACCGCTGATATCGCAGGTACCATGTTTTATGGAGATGGTAGCACTTCGGCCCTGTTAGACAATACCAATAAACTGGGGGCACAAGGTTCGCTGAAGCTTACCAGTAGCGCCAGGTCTTATCTTTTGATTAACGTTGGAGCGGTAGATGCGGCCAAACACTATGTATTGCGATTTAAGGCTGCTGGCAGTAAGGATGCAAATATTAAAGCTTTTTTAAGGCAATGGAATGCGCCTCATGCAACAATATCAACGGTGAGTACAGTCAAACTTACTGGTGCGGTGACCGCTTATGAATGTGTCTTTTCATTTCCTACCTCCGAACCCAATACCTGCATCACTATTCAGTCGGATAACGAAAACCTGGTTTATTGGTTGGATGATATCGAATTCTCTGAAGCTGATGTGACCATCACCAATCCTGATGACTTTATCAGATTTGAGTACAATGCAAGTGATGTGGCGAAAGTTGTAAAGTTGGATGCGGCATACATTGATGCTAGAAATGTCTCATATTCGGGTAGTATCTCCATTAAGCCCTACGCCTCAGTAATTCTAATGCGCACATCAGCTAAAACTACCCCAGCAGCCCCCGCTGTTAAAGCTAATGACCAGACCGACTTATTAATCAGTACCCACAGCCAATATCAGAGTGAGATTATGGTTAGTGAAAATGGGGCAGCGTTCAAGGCGTATACGGATACTATAAAGGTCGGCAATGTCGCTCGAAATGCGGGCTATTGGAAGTTCAAAATTAAATCTGCCACGACCAGAAATGAAAGTGCTGTAGCATCAAGTCCTGCCTTTACAGTAAAGACCATACCAAAGGCCCCTGTTCTTACTGCTGATGACAACTCCAATACGCTCACGGCCACCCATGATTTACTTTCTTCTGAGATTGTATGGAGTGTAAACAACGGAAGCTTTCAGAGCTATACCGGTACGATCGCTGTAGGAAACGTCACCAGAGCAGCCGGCTACTGGAAATTCAAAATCAGATCTGCGACCAACCGAAGCGAGAGTTCGGTGATTAATAGTCCCGCCTTTGCAGCAGTCATAACCCCGAGTTCACCTTTACTAATGAAGAATGATGCTACCAGCACTTTATCTGCCACGCATAGCACCTATCCAGCGGACATCATGATGAGCGTGAACAACGGGGCATTCAAACCTTACACTGCAATAGTAAATGTGGGTACCATTGCCCGGCCAGTTGGGTATTGGAAGTTTAAGCTCCGAGCGGCTTGGAACCGCAGCGAGAGTGCTGTGGTTCCAAGCCCCGCCTTCAGTGCAAAACTGACATCAAGCGCACCTGTGCTTTCCGCTGATGATCATGCAAACACCCTAATTGCCGCCCACAGTCAATATTCTTCTGAAATTGTGTTCAGTGTAAACAATGGAAGCTTTCAAAGCTACACCGGTAAAATCAGTGTAGGCAATGTTGCCAGGGCAGCCGGTTATTGGAAGTTCAAGATAAAAGCTGCAAGCAACCGTATCGAAAGTCCTGTAATCAACAGCCCCGCTTTTAGCATCGCCCCCACGGCAAAACCACCGTTGATTTCCGCTGATGACACCGCAAATACATTAATGGCGAATCATGATCAATACGCTTCGGACATTATATTCAGTGTTAACAATGGCAGCTTCCAAAGCTATACAGGTAAAATTAACGTGGGCAATATTGCCAGGGCTGCTGGGTATTGGAAGTTCAAGGTTAAAGCTTCTGGCAATCGCGGTGAAAGTTCGGTCGTAAACAGTCCGATATTCAATAGCAGTGTAACAGTAGCGGCCGCTGTTAGCGCCAAAAGTGACGGTGCTAAGGCCATGGCTGCAAATCAGGTTCCCAACCCGGCGGACATAGTAGGAAATGTTAATGAGCGTGCTGTAGCCTTCAGCCCAGCTGCTATAGTCCGAAAAGAAATTCTTCCTCCAAAAATTGTGGTGGACGATTTAGCAAATACATTATCCGCTGAGCATGATCAGTTTCCTTTTGATATACTTTATAGTGAGAATAATGGTCCATTCAAGCCTTATCAATCCCCAATCATGGTAGGCGATATTGCTCGTCCATCAGGTTACTGGCGCTTTAAAATAGTGAGCGGCATAGAGCAAATTGAAAGCACGGTAATCAGTAGCGCCCCATTTAAGAGCAGTTCTTTACCTGCAGTAACGGGTTTAGTGTTGTACCCCAACCCTGTAAGAACACTTTTAAGCGTAAAGCACCCGGAGGTAAACAATAACGGTTCTATTGACATTTTCTCTGTCAATGGTCAACGGGTAAAAAAAATCAATGTGGCCAGAGGGAGTAATTCAAGCGAAATAGATCTTTCCAGTCTGCCTGCTGGGACGTTTGTGTTGTTTTTTAATGACGGGGCCACTAAATTAACTCAAAAATTAATCAAAATAGATTAATGCTTTCTTGATTAGTTAAAAAAGGGCCGTGAAGCCCCTTTTTCAATTTACCACTGGATTACGGTAGCTTAACTCCTAAATCAGCTTGCCATAGCAGTAGTTAATTGCTTTTCATCAAAAGCATGGATGTAGGACATGGTGCTTTCAATATTTTTTTGCGATGAGGCACCGAATAGAATTGATTCAATATTGGGTAGTCCGCAGATATACTCAATTGCCTCCTCAGGTGGAATAGCACCGCCAGCCAGGACCTGCATTGCAATAAATCTTCCCTTTTTTGTTCTTAATACCTCTTCATATGCTTCAATGCTGCCTGACATTCTAAAGCCAACTTTATTAATAGAGCTACAGATAATAGGATTTTCAATTCCATTTCTTGTTAACACTTCGTGCAGTTTTGGAAGATTCATCGTGATAAAACCAGGCTCTGCATTATATTTTTTCTTGATGTGAGAGCAGAAAGCGACCAGCACCTCCTCACAGTTTAGTCCCAATAAAAGATCTGTGATCACGTTCTGTAAAAATATAACAGGAGTATTAATTCCTTTGAACATTTTCATTTCAGCATCAATCATTAACTCGATAAGGGAGATATAATCTTTCGAAATAATTGCCATTCCTCCTTTAAGTATCGATCCAAACACATTACCGGGAACATATTGTTTTATTGTCCCAGAGATCCCCAGTTCAGTCACTGCATTTGCGTATTTGTGGGCATATGGCATACACGGAAAAATTTTGTAATCCGAGTATTCATCCGGATTTTTTCTGATGATATCACAAATTGCCACAATCCTGTCGTGGGTAGTACACATAAAGGTGTTCAACCCCACATCCTTTGCATTATTTAAGGTTTTCATGATCGCCTCATCAGTTTTAAACTGAATGGATTGCGCCCGTGATTTTTCATCTGAAATATGGTTGACGGCGAAAAATTGATTGTCGCCAAAAAGTATTCTGTCCATCATGATGTTTATCTATGTTGTTTAATTAATTCAATCACTTTATCAGTTTGCATAGCTTGCTGAAACGTATTTACGTTGTTGGGTTTTCTTTTTAATACCGCATCTACGAAATAGTCAATCTGTGCGGAATATTCTTCACCTCTCAAATTGAAGTTTACCTGATCGGTGAGGTCTGTGATGTATTTCACATTCCAGCCCTTAGTATAATCTTTTGTTTCATCTTTTAGATATAACTTCATTTCGTTAGCATCAGAAATGATTTTTCCTTTAGATCCAAGGATAGTTACAGTCGTAGACATTTTGCGGTAAGTTTCTTCACTCCAGTTAACCGAAAGAATACCACTTACATTATCTGTGGTGTTCATCACCGAATAAACAGCATCTTCAACGGTATTGGAATAAATCGATTTCAGTGTAGCACCTTTTACTTGGGTAATTGGAGAAATAATATCATTCACCAAATCAATTACATGTGATGCGTAATCCATTAAACATCCACCGCCTTCTTCAGGCTTAGACCGCCATGAACTTTGCTTAGGCTTGGTAACAACCGGGCCATATGATTCGGCAACGAAGTGATACACGTCACCTAACATGCCTGATTTGATGATTCTTTTAACTTCCTTAAATGTGCCCACAAATTTGTTGTGGTAGCCCACCTGATTAACCAGGCTCTTTTTAGCTGCCAGATCAACAAGTTCTTTCCCTTCGTCCGTATTCAGGCAAAATGGCTTTTCTGCAAAAACATGGATGTTTCTTTCCAAAGCAATTTTGATGATCTGGTGGTGGAACTTAGTTGGTACGGCCACAAAAACAGCATCCGGCTTTGCTTTGTCGAGCATTTTAGTGAAATCAGCATAGCAATCCATTTTAGAATAGCGCTCTAAAAAATTGGTCACTATTTTTGATGTGTCACACACACCAACCATTTCTACGTCTGGATGGGCTCCTAATATAGATAAATGGGATACGCCCATTTTTCCAGCCCCTACTAATGCAACTTTTATCATCTTTATATTTTCTTTAATTTTAAAAAAATCAATACCACGTGACCGAAAAAAGTCATTTGGTTTCTAATGTTCCTGCGGAATATTTCAGGTCTCTGAAATATTCGTATAAGCCAAGCCATTCTTATCTTAAACCAGAAGGGGTGGATGGCTTTTTGAGTTCCGGCAAACCAGTCAAACACATTTCCAATGCTAATCACAAGTCCTGCATCAATATCATCCCTGAACTGGGTAGCCCATTTTTCCTGTTTAGGACAGGTCATGCCTACAAACAGAATATCGGGCTTAAATTTGTTTATAGCATTTAGCATGGCCTGATTATCTTCCTTAGAGAAAGTGTCTTTAAATGGAGGGGAATAGCTCTCTGCCTGGATATTGGTATAATCTTGTTTTACTTTGTGTTCGATTTTTTGTAAGGTCTGTTCACTTGAGCCTAAGAAAAATACTTTTCCCCCTTTTTTACTCATTCGGTCCATAAAGTGGTAAAAAACATCAGGGCCTTGATTTTTTTTGATATTTTTTCCTTTCAGCATCAATGAGGCAAAGGCGAAATAAACACCATCTAAAACCAGATAGTCCGTTTTCTTTAACGCCTGATTAAAAATGTCATCCTTAAGGGATAGTCCATATGAGTTAGGGCTTATGGTGTTAATGGTCCGACACTTATCACCACCGATTGCAATAGTATTCAGGTCGTCGGAGAAAACCTTGAAATTCATTACGTCTACAAATAGCTGGTTGTTCATTTCTCTTTTAAGATTCTCTTTGATTTGCGTTTTTTAGCTAGGCAACTAGTCCTGTTATTTCGTCCACTAAAGTCTAAATATTTACTCCGTAGCACAATAGCCCCATAGGGCTATGATTTGATAATTTTAACTTTGCGCTTTTCTAAATAACTCATTTCTGGTGTTTTGGCCTGTTTTATTGCAATTCTATTTTGATTCTCCAGAGTCATAGGCGCACAATGCTCAAGGCCTACCTTTCGTAAAAAAGCTTTTTGTCATTAAGGTTGACATAGGATACGCATAATTGGGTACGCCCGAAAAAAAAAGGCTGATCAGTCAATTAAAACAACCGCTCCTGGAAGATCTATGCTTACTTAAATGGTGTTGTAGCGCGCAAAGTCTTTATGTTCGGTTTTTTCCAGATTTTCTTTCGGCAATGATTTGAAATAGTCATAGGTGATCCTTAAACCCTCCCTGCGATTCACCTTTGGTTCCCAGTTTAAAAGGGACTTTGCTTTTGTAATATCCGGTCTGCGTTGCTTTGGATCATCCTGAGGTAGGTCCTGGTAGACAATCTTTTGAGAAGTTCCCGTCAATTGTATAATCTCCTCACAAAATTGGCGAATGGTGATCTCGTCCGGGTTACCAATATTCATGGGCAAGGAATAATCACTCATCAACAAACGATAGATGCCTTCGATCAAATCATCTACAAAACAGAAAGAACGGGTTTGGCTACCGTCACCGAATATGGTCAAATCCTCACCCCTTAATGCCTGACCGATAAATGCGGGCAGAACACGGCCGTCATTCAAACGCATTCTCGGTCCATAGGTGTTGAAAATTCTAACAATTCTGGTTTCAACGCCATGAAAAGTGTGATACGCCATGGTGATCGCTTCCTGAAATCTCTTGGCCTCATCATAGACTCCTCTTGGACCTACAGGATTTACATTTCCCCAATATTCTTCAGGCTGTGGATTTACATTAGGGTCTCCATACACCTCTGATGTTGAGGCGATTAACATTCTGGCTTTTTTTGCTTTGGCAAGACCCAATAAATTATGGGTACCCAATGATCCCACTTTAAGGGTCTGGATAGGTATTTTTAGATAATCGATTGGACTGGCAGGAGATGCGAAATGCAGGATATAGTCTAAATGACCGGATACGTGAACGAATTTGGAAACATCATGGTTATAAAACTCAAAGTTCTCAAGTTGGAAAAGATGTTCAATATTTGAAAGATCTCCTGTGATCAGATTATCCATTGCCAATACATGATAATTTTCTCGAATGAAGCGGTCACAGAGATGTGATCCAAGAAATCCTGCGGCACCGGTAATTAAAATTCTTTTACGTGTCATTAGTATAGCGTTTTTGTTTATCTTATGATCAAATGTTTATCAAGCAAGGGAAACTATAATGGGTTTTGAAATAATTTTTCCTTTGAAGTGAGTTTCTTTAGCTCGTTTCTGTTGGGGAGACAAACATTCCCCATGGTATATTAAATCTAGTTCAGCTTTCAGTTTAAATCATTTAGCTGTTGTGGCCTTTTTAGATGATAAATCCTCAAATTCCCCTTTAATATGATGATACAAATTATCACCAATTTAATAGGATTGGCAATGGCCCTTTAAGGCCAATGTTTATGAACTTGTATGCTGCTGCATTTTCCAAACAAGATTCAAACCGGCATTCTTAAGGTATTAGTGGCTAAATAACACCGGATTAAGCCATCAAAAATAATCTCTTATACACTTTAAATAGCCAGGTATTCTCCCAAGTGTCATGATAATTCATGTAGTGATCGTTCCCTATGAGAACTTAGGCGTGTTACTGTAAATAAACGGCTTCCCATACCGGTTTTATTAAGATCCAATGATGCTTAGTAGTAAAGGGCTATTGGCTGAAGATCAGTTAAAGGATACCTTAGCTAAAAGTAAATTATCGGCAGTAGCTCATTATTTACCTTGACAACTCCTAATGATCTAGTGATATGAATTATAGTGATAATGAAGCGATAGGTGTTCTTTATGATCGAATATGGCAGTTGTCACCGGATTACAAAAATCCAGAATCTTTTGATGCGCTAACTTTGCTTACCACTGAGCTCATTGAAGCTTATCAGGCAACCGGTAGATTGGATGCTGATCCTTTTTTATCTACCCAGGATAGAATTTTAAGCATTCAAGAGGATAAATTAAACGAAAAGCTTTCAGGCCAGATTTGTCTGGTCACCGGTGGATCCGGATGCGTGGGCTCCTGCCTGGTAGAGATGTTGCTTAGATTCGACATTGAATCTGTAATTGTTTTCGATAAAAAACCCTTTGATAATCCCTTGATGCATGATGATAGGTTAGTTTTTATTGAGGGTAACATTTGCGATGAGCTAAGTTTAAAATCCTGTTTTGATCATTACCATCCAAACTTCGTATTCCACACCGCTGCACAGAGGAGCCCGGGTTATGCTGAGAACAATGTAGTTGAGGCGATAATGGATAATGTATTTGGTACTTTAAATGTAGTGAGGGCATGTGAGGAGACATTTTCTGTAAAGCAATGCGTATTTTCTTCTACCGGTAAAGCAAGCAGGTATTTCACATCAGAGGTATATGCAGCAACCAAGAAACTTTGTGAGTTCCTATTAGATGCCCATTCTAAGAATAGCCACGTACTGTATTCAATGGTCCGCTTTACGCATATTTTGGATAACAGTTTGATGAATATTGAATTCAAAGATGTAGATAATGCTGACCATTTTTCCATTCACAGCCCGGGTAAATATGTTACTGCTCAAAATGTGTCAGAGGCTTCCTGCTTAATGCTGAATGCCCTTATTCATGCACAGCCGGATAAATCGGTTTTTTTGATCGTCAAGAACCTGGAGTGGCCGGTAGAAAGTCTCGAAGTCGCCCTATATAATATATTAAAAAATCGGAAACAGATACCCGTGACCTTTAAAGGTAATCCCTTGGGGTATAGAGAAGGATTTTTCAGGGGACAGTTAGATTGGGCAGAACCGCATGAACTCAACTTACTGATTAACGTATATGAAAATCGGGGTAAAAAGGTAAATGATGAAGAAGATATTATCATTTCCGGAATATTGCCTGTAAGCAAACAGCTACTGCTCACTCGCCTTGCTGAATTTAAGTGGAGCGAAAATGAATCAGCTGCGAGAAAATGGTTGCTGCAAACCCTGAAGACTTGCGTTGCAGATTCCTTGAAAAATGTTGACTCGCATGATACGCTAAACATTTTGAAATGGGGTCTTGATCCGAATCATCCGGATTTGGACGAAATACATGATGATAATTTTAGGGAAATTATTAACCTTTTAACCCATACCCTGATCGGTACAGAAGAATACAAATTAGTAGAAAAGATAATCGGCGGTTCCAAATATGAACTCAATACACATTAAAAGTAGTGCTGCCAGTGCAATAGGGTTAATTGCAATCAATGAATTTCCAAAGGAATGCTGCGGTTTTTTCTGGGGTGACAAAAATGCTATTCGCCTGGCAAAGGAAGTGAAAAACAATTCCTTTGAAAATAAAAGCGAGTCATTTAGAATCAGTGATGCAGACTATTTATCAGCTGAAGATTTTGCTGAGAAGAATAATGTACTGCTATTAGGAGTATTTCATTCTCACCCCAACCAGCCTGCAGTCCCTTCCCGGGAAGACCTGGATTTTGCCATGCCGAATTTTGTGAATATAATCGTTTCAGTAGGTCGGGAAGGACTAAGGGAAATGCGGGCGTGGGTGTTGAAAGAAGATGAACAACAATTAACAGAGATCAAAATAAAAATTAATTAATATGGCTACAATACTTATTCCAACACCATTAAGAAAATATACAAACAACCAGTCCAAAATATCAATACCGGGCGCAAATATCTCCGGAATCATCACTAATCTAGTATCCACCTTTCCTGAAATAAGAAAGCATTTGCTGGATGGGGCAGGAGGAGTTCGTTCATTTGTGAATGTCTTTGTTGGCCAGGATGATATTAAAAGTTTAAATAATCTTCAAACTGATGTGAGTGAATTCTCAATTATAAGTATAGTTCCTGCTATCGCAGGAGGCAATTATAAGGGAGAATGATATGAAACAGATCAATTTTTCTCCTCAGGAATATTCCCGGTATAACAGGCACATTATTATTCCGGACTTCGGATTAGCGGCTCAGGAAAAGCTATCTGGATCTAAGGTACTGGTCGTTGGCGCTGGCGGCTTGGGCAGTCCGGTTTTACTATATCTAGCGGCAGCTGGAATAGGTACCATCGGAATATTAGACTGTGACGTTGTCGAAGATAGCAATTTGCAGCGTCAGGTGATTTTCGATATTAATGCGGTGGGTAAATCAAAAGCTGTTGAAGCGATGCGCAGGTTAAGAGCACTAAATCCATACATTAATATTAAGGTGCATGATATCAAACTCAACTCTGAAAACGCTTTGGAAGTATTAGCAGATTATGATGTCATTGCAGATGGAACCGATAATTTCCCAACTCGGTATCTTGTTAATGATGCCTGTGTTATTCTCAACAAAGTAAATGTTTATGCTTCCATTTATCAGTTTGAAGGTCAGGTTTCTGTATTTAATTATTTAAATGGTGATGGCAGCCGCGGCCCAAATTACCGTGATCTCTTTCCGATTCCTCCAGACCCGAGCACCGTCCAAAATTGTTCGGAGGCGGGGGTATTAGGTGTTTTGCCAGGAATAATAGGAAGCATGCAGGCCCTTGAGGTAATCAAAGTGATCGCAGAGGTGGGGGATGTTCTGAGCGGAAAGTTCTATACATTCAATGCCCTGAGCTTTGAATCAATGACCTATAACATCAAAAAAAATATTACCAACGATTCAATCCTCAAAGGCGGACTAATTGATTATGAGGAATTTTGTGGCGTTTCTGCTATTGAAAAGAAAATCAAAGAAATAACACCTATTGAGTTAGTAAACTGGCAAAAGCAGGGATTAGATGTACAGCTTGTCGATGTCAGGGAATTCTCGGAGTATGAATTTGTCAACATCGGCGGTGAGTTAATACCACTTTCCACCATCTTGGATAACCGGGAAAAAATTTCCAGCGATGCGCGAGTTGTCGTTTTATGTAAAATGGGCGGCCGGAGTAAATCGGCCATCAGACTTCTGGAGGAACGCTACAGTATGAACAATCTATATAGTCTGGAAGGCGGAATCATAGGTTATATAAGAGAAATGGAGTTGGATCTGCCTATTTATTAGGTAGTTCTGGTTTCATCAAAGGGGTTTGGATTACTAAAGTTTTTGAGCGTATGGTTTGACTAATTTTTTCGAACGAACAAGCTTTAAGAACGCCCGGCCTGATCATTATCAGATAGCTGCTGGATGATCTGGATTGATTCGCAGCCCAGCAGTTAAGCCTGCTACGAATGGAATCCGTTTGCTTATCATCTCCTACAGATATTAACCAACCATGCTATCTGTGATTCTTTTAAACCCAACCGATCTTACCGTGTTGATGATTGAAGCTTTGTCATAACCACATTCTGCCCATAGTTCCGCCTGTTCGCCGTGCTCGATGAACTGATCAGGAATACCCAAACGTATCACTTTTGAGTTATAACCATTGTCAGCCATGAATTCAAGTACTGCTGACCCTATTCCTCCTGGCAATGCGCCATCTTCAACAGTGATGACATGCTTATACCGGCTAAAAACCTCGTGCAAAAGTTCTTGGTCCAAAGGTTTTACGAATCGCAAATCGTAATGTGCTGGATAAATGCCCTCACTGTTTAGTTCATTACGTGCCTCTACAGCGAAATTTCCAACATGACCAATAGTCAGCAACGCTACATCATCTCCGTCACAAATTTTTCTCCCTTTCCCAATTTCCAAAGCCCTGAAAGGCCTTTTCCAATCTGGCATTACGCCATTTCCACGGGGGTATCTGATCACGAATGGCCCCATGTTTTCCTGCTGCGCGGTATACATCAGGTTTCTCAACTCTTCCTCATTCATCGGTGAGGATATGATCATATTTGGAATACATCTCATATAGGGAATGTCGTACGCACCATGATGTGTAGCCCCATCTGCTCCCGCTAAGCCGGCCCTGTCCAAACAAAACACAACATTGAGCTTTTGAATAGCTACGTCATGAATTACCTGATCGTAAGCCCGTTGCATAAAACTAGAATATATATTGCAAAACGGAACTAAACCCTGCGCGGCTAAACCGGCAGAAAATGTTACTGCGTGTTGTTCCGCGATGCCCACATCGAAAGCACGCTTTGGCATTGCTTTCATCATGATATTCAATGATGACCCAGACGGCATGGCCGGAGTGATGCCAACAATTTTTGCATTCGACTTCGCTAATTCTACCATTGTGTGGCCGAAAACATCTTGATATTTCGGAGCCTGAGGTTTAATTGGAATACTTTTCTTGATCTCTCCAGTTATTTTATCGAAAAGCCCCGGCGCATGCCAAATGGTTTGATCTTTTTCAGCAAGTGCAAATCCTTTTCCCTTAACGGTTACACAGTGTAATAATTTTGGGCCGGGTATCGCTGATAAATCTTTTATGGTTTGTGCTAAGCGTTTCACGTCATGTCCGTCAACGGGACCGAAATACCTAAAATTTAGCGCTTCAAACAAATTGCTTTGCTTTAAAAGCGTTCCTTTTATACTTTTCTCAATTTTCTTGACATATTTATGTGCATTAGGACCAAGTTTAGAAAGCCCTGCCAAAACATTGGAAATATCGTCACGGAAACGATTGTAAGATTTTGATATGGTAATACTTGTCAGATATTCTTTTAAAGCCCCAACGTTAGGATCGATTGACATACAGTTGTCATTAAGGATCACCAGCACATTGCTATTTTCAATCCCTGCATGATTGAGTCCTTCAAAGGCCAATCCTGCTGTTAATGCGCCGTCGCCAATAACTGCCACGTGCTGCCTGTCTTTTTCCCCTTTTAGTTGAGAGGCAACCGCCATGCCCAACGCAGCCGAAATCGAGGTGGATGAGTGACCTACGCCAAATGTGTCATACTCACTTTCGGAGATTTTCGGAAAACCGCTTATGCCTTTGTATATGCGGTTGGTATGGAACAAATCTCTTCTGCCCGTGAGTATCTTGTGGCCATAAGCCTGATGCCCTACATCCCATACTAATTTATCGTAGGGAGTATTCAGGGCATAATGTAATGCAACCGTCAGCTCTACAACACCTAGGCTGGACCCAAAATGGCCACCGTTTACGCTCACAATATCAATGATATATTGCCTCAATTCTTGGCTTATTTGTTCTAAGTCAGACTCGTTATGTTGCTTTAAATCAGCAGGATAGTTGATTTTAGATAATAGGGGGCCAGCTTTAACTTGCATTCAGATTTGGGTAAAAAACAAGATACAAAGTAAGGGATTTTTGTTCTAATACAAAAGAAAAATCGTCATCAACCAATTAGGGCCTGTCGACCGAGGTTTCGAATAAAGATTATTTAAGAATAATCAAAACAAGCTGATTGTAGTGATGTATTATTAAAAATACATGTCTTGCGATTATTGTAATTATTATCTACATTTGCCATACGTTCTTCGACAGGGTATTTACTCTGGTCTACTAAAATTTAATACATGTCAAATAATATTCAACTTAGTAAAAAAAAGAAACATCATGCAAAATATAACGCACTCAACACCAGTAATTAAATTAAACAGGATTAAGATTGGAGATAATATCGCTGATGAATACAATTCCCAAGGAAGAGTGGTTAAAATCAGAAAGTCTGTAGTCAATAATCTAAGAGAGTATTTATTTCATCTAGATTCAAGGCAAACCATTTATATTTTAAGCAGTTCATTTTAACCGCTGCGTTCAGTCGCTATTTAAACTAAAATATCCAGCTGCTATTTGGTATTTTTGTATCAATGCAAACAGATAATTTTAAGATCAAACTTCCTGTATTCGAAGGTCCCTTTGATTTACTTTTATTCTTTATCGAACGTGATGAATTGAGTATTCATGACATCGAGATCTCAAAAATCACGAATGACTTTTTGTCTTACATTCATCAGTTGTTTGCTCTGAATGTGGAGGTAGCCAGTGAGTTTATTCTCATAGCGGCTAGCTTGATGCGCATTAAGTCTAGAATGTTGTTGCCTCGGATCGAAATAGATGATGCAGGTAATGAAATTAGTTCCGAGCAAGATTTGATTGCTAGGCTGATTGCGTATAAACAGTTCAAATCAGCTGCCGAAGAAATGAAAGTCCTAGAGCATAGCAGAATGTTACAGGAAAGGAGGGGGAATATCGAACAGGATCTGATTTTAGTGGCAGCATCTTCTTCTCATCAGGATGAGCTACTGTCGCTTGATTTGTATAAGTTGCTCACTGTTTACCACCGGACAGTCGAAAAATATAGCTTGCGGGTGGAAGAAGTTAAGCATACTGTTATCCAGTATCCATATACCATTGAGCAGCAAAAATATTTTATCTCAAACCTTTTGGAGATCAATAAGCAGATCGACTTTGCGATAGTGCTTAAAAATTCAGAAAACAAAGTGCATTTTGTCTATAATTTTCTTGCAATTTTGGAGATGCTTCAGCAGCAAATAGTGAAAATTACCATTGGTAGCGGTTTCAATAATTTTGAGGTAAAATCACTTAGCTAACCTGATTGTTTACCACTCGCTTTAGGCCCGAGGACAGTAGATTTGCAATCATTTAGAATTGACCTCGTTCTTAACGTTTAGAGAATCGGTAATTCATGATGAATCATCCTCGGTTGAGCACTTAATTTCCCCTGATTGGGTTACTGCCTTAAAAATTAATTTGTTACTTTTGCAGAAAAATACCAAACCTATATAAGGATGAAACGCGATACCCAGATTTTTGAACTTATTGATAAAGAACTTGACCGTCAAGAGCACGGATTAGAACTTATCGCATCTGAAAACTTTGTAAGCAAGCAAGTGATGGAAGCTGCTGGTTCTGTACTTACCAACAAGTATGCTGAAGGACTACCAGGCAAACGTTACTACGGCGGATGCCAAGTTGTAGATGTCGTTGAACAGATAGCAATTGATAGAGCAAAGAAATTGTTCGGTGCATCGTGGGTTAATGTTCAGCCCCACTCAGGTGCACAGGCGAATGCGGCTGTTATGCTGGCAGTGTTGAAACCGGGGGATAAAATATTGGGGTTTGACCTTTCGCATGGTGGGCACCTAACACATGGTTCTGCTGTTAACTTCTCTGGTAAACTGTACCAACCATTTTTTTATGGAGTAGATAAAGAGACCGGCTTAATTGATTATAAAAAGCTGGAAGAAGTTGCCTTGGCAGAAAGACCAAAATTAATCATTTGTGGCGCATCTGCATATTCACGTGAATGGGATTATGCTTTCATCCGTTCAATAGCAGATAAAATCGGTGCTTTAGTATTGGCAGACATTTCACACCCCGCTGGACTGATTGCAAAGGGATTGCTAGCTAACCCGCTTCCTCACTGCCATATTGTGACCACCACGACGCATAAAACCCTTCGAGGTCCGCGAGGTGGTATGATCATGATGGGGCAGGATTTTGAAAATCCATGGGGATTGAAAACGCCAAAAGGAGATATTCGGTTAATGAGTAATTTACTTGATATGGCTGTTTTTCCCGGAACACAGGGTGGTCCTTTGGAGCATATTATTGCCGCTAAGGCAATTGCATTTGGTGAGGCACTAACCGATGAATACGATACTTACATTAAACAGGTTGCTACTAATGCCCAGGCTATGGCTAAGGCTTTTGTGGCCAAAGGATATGGAATTATTTCAGGGGGTACAGATAATCACTTGATGCTTATCGATCTGAGAAATAAAAACATCACCGGCAAAGCTGCTGAGAATGCCTTGGAAAGAGCAGAGATCACCGTGAATAAAAATATGGTTCCTTTCGATGATAAATCACCGTTCGTAACCTCAGGCATTCGTGTTGGTACAGCTGCCATTACCACTCGTGGATTAAAGGAGGCTGAAATGGAAAAAATTGTTGATCTCATCGACCAGGTGTTAACCAATCCTGATGATGAGATGAATATCAATGCAGTTAAAGCTGAAGTTGTAAATTTGGTTAGTGCGTTTCCACTTTACAGATAAAAACATTTTTCTGACTTGATACCTAAAAGCAGCTTCATTAATTTGAGGCTGCTTTTATTTTACAGATCTAAATTTTTTCACAAATGCTAAGTTTTGAGCATATAAAATTAAAGTGTTTAAAAAGTAAAGGGCCGATATTCTTTTGAAGAAATATCGACCCTTACCATCTAAATTAACGCTCTCAAATATATAAACCGCGTAATACAGAATTTGTTTTAGCAAAAGGAAAAAAATCATTTTTTTTCAAAACATCCCAAAGTCGATGGAAACAGACGCGGCATATTGGCCAAATCCAAGCTTAAGTAATTTCCATAAAACGCATCAGACCGAAGATCATATCCCCTCCTTAATAGAGGACTATTATCTTGCAGTTGAAAATTCTCCATTCCCTCTGAGATGAATTTTGGATCATCATTTAGCAGATTGCCACTACTGGCATAATTTCGCTGCGATGATTTTATAAGATTATTGTAGATCGTTGAACTGACAACAGCACTAGATTTGTTTTGTATATCCAACTCATTTTCTAATGATCCCCAAATGATATTATTGGTTAGATTCAAATTGAGATTGTTATAGGATCTCCCGGAGATGAAGTCTGATAAGGTTACTGCAGCAGTTTTACGGGCAAAATTTGAATTAAAGCCTACAAATGTATTCTGCTTTAAATTGAAATTACCGCCACCAATCCCGTAAATCAGGTAATTCCCGCAATTATATAATAGATTGTTGAATGCAATCAACTCCGAGTGATGTCCTATATAGGCAGCTACCTGCATGTTTTTAATAATGCTATTACTGATAAGCAGTTTAGGACTGGTATTGGTTGATAGGGAGTCCGAGGTTATTCCAACAATGGCGTTCATTATCCTGGCATGTTTAATTATAGCAGATCCTGTTTTTTCTATCAATATTCCATTCCATTGGCCCGGTTCACTGGAATAAATTCTTTCCAGGCGGTCTCCTGAAAAAATGATAGGCCTATCCAACAAACCATTAACTATTAAGCTGCCTTCAACATTTAGCCTTGCATCTTTATGAAAGTAAAGCCTTGTACCAGGCATAAGGGTAAGAGAGATACCATTCTTTACAGTTGCTGTCCCACTAATTATATAGGGCAATCCTTCAGTCCAGGTAGTATTTACCTCAATAGATGGATTGTGAATGAAGACGGCATTCTGACCATAGGCGAGTAGCTTTATAGATTGTCTGCTGCCATTGGTATTTAGTAAAATCGAATCTTCAACTAGAAAGGGTTGAATCTTGCTATTCGGATCTATGCTGACTTTAATGAGAATACTGATTGAATCCCCCGCATTGATCACAATATTATTTTTATTATTTGTGCGCTCTCCATTAATATTGATGTTAAATGCAGAGGTGTCTCCGTTTGCCAGCCTGATTTCAGAGATATTGACGGCTTTACCGTTCCTATTTCTGATTTTGACATTTTTAAAAGTTGACGAAACCGAGGTGAATACCGTATCAAAAGAAATATTTTGTTCAGAAAAATCAAGGGTTACGTTTGAATCCGCTGTAATTCGCTCGTCTTTCCTGCATGCAGCAAGGGTGAGTATTATGATGACCAAGTAAGTGATTTTTCCCATCAATCAAACTTAGATATTTTTTTAATTTTTAGTTCTGACTTTTATGTAATTGTCTTATCGCGGCGTGTTTTATTCGATTTTTGAGAAACCTGGTGCTGATTGAGAAGTCAATCTCAGTATTCGTTTTTAATATCCTCTTTTATAGTATGCGTTATTAAGTGACCATATGTTTATAATAGGATAAGATAAAAATTCCTCTTTTAGCAGCGCTTTTAAAAGGATTGCTTATTAATATTTATAATATTATAAGGGCTTGATGAGCGCTTAAACATACAAGTGGTTAAGATGTTTGACTTAATATGTTATTTTTTTGATCTGACGGTCAGTGTTTTATAAAAATCTGTTTCGATTCTTTGATTATAGGTTTGTTGGGAGCGGATTTTTTTCTACTTTTGCATCCCGCTTCGGAGGAAACGGTTGCATTGAAAAGCCGGTTGGTTGATAGATGAGAGTGGAAAAGGCCAAAAATTTACTTTAAAATAAATTTGCGGAAAAGAAAAAGATCGCTACCTTTGCAGCCCGGTTCGGAAGAAACGGGAAGCCGCCTGAAAGAGCGGAGAATTGAAAAGCAGAAAGAAAACGGGGGACGAAAAAATAAAAATTATTTTATTTGGAAGTTCGAAAAAGTTTTCTACCTTTGCACTCCCAACCGAAAGGAAGGGTTAGAAAAAGTCGAGCGGCGGATGTCGCGGAAGACGGGAAACAAAAAGATTGAGACGAGCGGAAACAGGGGAGAGACGATCAAGACTCACGCCCAACTGAAGCGAGACGATATATAAAGACATGCCGTGAGGCGATAGTCGATAAGTTCTTAAAAGAGATGTCAATGATGCGTAGTGGGGTAATGAAGTACGAATTCAAGTACAGAGTTCCTTATTACATTTTAAAGTCAATGTCCAACGGACAAAACAAAAGAAGACTATTTTTAACGATAGTTAAAACTGGTCAGAATCTTACAACACATTTTACAATGGAGAGTTTGATCCTGGCTCAGGATGAACGCTAGCGGCAGGCCTAATACATGCAAGTCGAGGGGTAGAAGAGGCTTGCTTCTTTGAGACCGGCGCACGGGTGCGTAACGCGTATGCAACCTACCTTCATCTGGGGGATAGCCCGGAGAAATCCGGATTAATACCGCATAAAATCACAGGATGGCATTATCCAATGATCAAACATTTATGGGATGGAGATGGGCATGCGTGTCATTAGCTAGTTGGCGGGGTAACGGCCCACCAAGGCGACGATGACTAGGGGATCTGAGAGGATGGCCCCCCACACTGGTACTGAGACACGGACCAGACTCCTACGGGAGGCAGCAGTAAGGAATATTGGTCAATGGAGGCAACTCTGAACCAGCCATGCCGCGTGCAGGAAGACTGCCCTATGGGTTGTAAACTGCTTTTATTCGGGAATAAACCTAGATACGTGTATCTAGCTGAATGTACCGAAGGAATAAGGATCGGCTAACTCCGTGCCAGCAGCCGCGGTAATACGGAGGATCCAAGCGTTATCCGGATTTATTGGGTTTAAAGGGTGCGTAGGCGGCCTGTTAAGTCAGGGGTGAAAGACGGTAGCTCAACTATCGCAGTGCCCTTGATACTGATGGGCTTGAATGGACTAGAGGTAGGCGGAATGAGACAAGTAGCGGTGAAATGCATAGATATGTCTCAGAACACCGATTGCGAAGGCAGCTTACTATGGTCTTATTGACGCTGAGGCACGAAAGCGTGGGGATCAAACAGGATTAGATACCCTGGTAGTCCACGCCCTAAACGATGAACACTCGCTGTTGGCGATACACAGTCAGCGGCTAAGCGAAAGCGTTAAGTGTTCCACCTGGGGAGTACGCTCGCAAGAGTGAAACTCAAAGGAATTGACGGGGGCCCGCACAAGCGGAGGAGCATGTGGTTTAATTCGATGATACGCGAGGAACCTTACCCGGGCTTGAAAGTTAGTGAATGATCCAGAGATGGATCAGTGAGCAATCACACGAAACTAGGTGCTGCATGGCTGTCGTCAGCTCGTGCCGTGAGGTGTTGGGTTAAGTCCCGCAACGAGCGCAACCCCTATGTTTAGTTGCCAGCACGTTAAGGTGGGGACTCTAAACAGACTGCCTGTGCAAACAGAGAGGAAGGAGGGGACGACGTCAAGTCATCATGGCCCTTACGTCCGGGGCTACACACGTGCTACAATGGATGGTACAGAGGGCAGCTACATAGCAATATGATGCGAATCTCACAAAGCCATTCACAGTTCGGATTGGGGTCTGCAACTCGACCCCATGAAGTTGGATTCGCTAGTAATCGCGTATCAGCAATGACGCGGTGAATACGTTCCCGGGCCTTGTACACACCGCCCGTCAAGCCATGGAAGTTGGGGGTACCTAAAGTATGTAACCGAAAGGAGCGTCCTAGGGTAAAACCGATAACTGGGGCTAAGTCGTAACAAGGTAGCCGTACCGGAAGGTGCGGCTGGAATACCTCCTTTCTGGAGTGGAGTTGACTACTCACTGCGCAACATGATATTTCAAAAAAGAGAAAAAAGAAGAAACACCCAGAAGAAATGACGGTTGTCCTTAACGATAGGGTCATCGGAACGAAAGCTAGGTAAGCAAAGGAAGCGGTAGCGGTAATATACTAACCCGCAACTATAAGCAACCTAACAGACAGTCCCGTAGCTCAGCCTGGTTAGAGCACTACACTGATAATGTAGGGGTCTCCAGTTCAAATCTGGACGGGACTACTTTAATAATCCTGGGGGATTAGCTCAGCTGGCTAGAGCGCCTGCCTTGCACGCAGGAGGTCAACGGTTCGACTCCGTTATTCTCCACATTAAGAAAACACATCACCGGGATCGGTGGTCATCATTGACAGATTGAAAGAAAAAAGAAACGCCATGGGGCACATATATTGAAGGTATATGAAACGGTTCGAGACCGCGGTTTTTGACTAACGAAGCTGAAACGGAGCTTAGGCAGGGGACAATGAAACCCTCTACCTTTATACCTTCGACCTTCAGCCTCAGTAAAGTTCTTTGACATATTGGAAGAAGTTAAAAAAGAAGAGCAAACAACAATAGGCGACTGTTGTGTTTGTGCTCGCTTAAAGGAACCGCAAGGGACCGATAAGCATGAGACATCATAACAAGAGCAAAAAAAGCATACCATATGGCGCAAAAGGCATATGAGTAGAAGAAAGTAATAAAGAGTACACGGGGGATGCCTTGGCTCTCAGAGGCGATGAAGGACGTGATAAGCTGCGATAAGCTTCGGGTATTTGCAAATAGGAATTGATCCGAAGATTTCCGAATGGGGCAACCCGGCTGGTTGAAGACCAGTCACATATAATGAGCAAACCTGCCGAACTGAAACATCTAAGTAAGCAGAGGAAGAGAAAATAACAATGATTTCCTGAGTAGTGGCGAGCGAAAGGGAAAGAGCCCAAACCATCCATGTTACGGCATAGGTGGGGTTGTAGGACTGCAACGTGGCATTAGCAAACAGAAGTGGAATGGGATGGGAAGCCCAGCGATACACGGTGATAGCCCGGTACACGTATAGAATGCTAGTCTAGCAGTATCCTGAGTACCGCGAGGTCGGAGACGCCTTGTGGGAATCTGCCGGCACCATCCGGTAAGGCTAAATACTCCTGAGAGACCGATAGTGAACCAGTACCGTGAGGGAAAGGTGAAAAGAACCCCGAACAGGGGAGTGAAATAGAACCTGAAACCGTGTACTTACAAGCGGTCGGAGCATCCAAGTGGTGTGACGGCGTGCCTTTTGCATAATGAGCCTACGAGTTACTCCTCTCTGGCAAGGTTAAGTGCTTCAGGCACGGATCCGAAGCGAAAGCGAGTCTGAACAGGGCGTATAGTCAGAGGGGGTAGACGCGAAACCTTGTGATCTACCCATGGACAGGTTGAAGGTGCGGTAACACGTACTGGAGGACCGAACCGATAAACGTTGAAAAGTTTCCGGATGATCTGTGGGTAGGGGTGAAAGGCTAATCAAACTGGGAAATAGCTCGTACTCCCCGAAATGTTTTTAGGAACAGCGTGGATATTAAGTTTCATAGAGGTAGAGCTACTGATTGGGTGCGGGGGAGTCAAATCCTACCAAATCCAGACAAACTCCGAATGCTATGAAATATGATCTGCAGTGAGGCGCGGGGTGCTAAGGTCACGCGCCGAGAGGGAAAGAACCCAGACCATCAGCTAAGGTCCCCAAGTTACAGTTAAGTTGAACTAACGAGGTCCGATTGCACAGACAGCTAGGATGTTGGCTTGGAAGCAGCCATTCATTTAAAGAGTGCGTAACAGCTCACTAGTCGAGCGATCGGGCATGGATAATAAACGGGCATTAAATTGTACACCGAAGCTATGGGATTGAAATATATCGGTAGGGGAGCATTCTAGCGGCAGCGAAGGTATCTGGTAATGGGTGCTGGAGCTTCTAGAAAAGCAAATGTAGGCATAAGTAACGATAAGGCGGGAGAGAAACCCGCCCACCGAAAGGATAAGGTTTCCTGATCAACGCTAATCGGATCAGGGTCAGTCGGGACCTAAGGAGAACCCGAAGGGGAAATTCGATGGACAACTGGTTAATATTCCAGTACTTTTTATAACTGCGATGTGGGGACGGAGTAGTGACACTGCCGCGATCTGACGGAATAGATCGTTAAAGACAGTAGGTAATGGAACGGTAGGCAAATCCGCCGATCTAGCTGAAAGTCGATAGTACCGCAAGCCTTCGGGTGAGTGGATAGCGCAGGTAATCAGACTTCCAAGAAAAACCGCTAAGCTTCAGGTTATAAAAACCCGTACCGCAAACCGACACAGGTATCCGGGAAGAGGATTCTAAGGTGCTCGAGTGAATCATGGCTAAGGAACTCGGCAAAATGGCCCTGTAACTTCGGGAGAAGGGGCGCTGGCAGCAATGTCAGCCGCAGTGAAAAGGCCCAGGCGACTGTTTAACAAAAACACATGGCTTTGCAAAATCGAAAGATGAGGTATAAGGCCTGACACCTGCCCGGTGCTGGAAGGTTAAGAGGGGATGTCATCCGCAAGGAGAAGCATTGAATCGAAGCCCCAGTAAACGGCGGCCGTAACTATAACGGTCCTAAGGTAGCGAAATTCCTTGTCGGGTAAGTTCCGACCTGCACGAATGGTGTAACGATCTGGGCGCTGTCTCAGCCATGAGCTCGGTGAAATTGTGGTCCCGGTGAAGACGCCGGGTACCCGCAACGGGACGGAAAGACCCCATGCACCTTCACTACAATTTAACATTGACATTGGATACAGGATGTGTAGGATAGGTGGGAGGCTTTGAAGCGGCGTCGCTAGGCGTCGTGGAGCCAACGTTGAAATACCACCCTTTCTGTATTCGGTGTCTAATCCCGCTAAGCGGGAGACATTGTTTGATGGGTAGTTTGACTGGGGTGGTCGCCTCCAAAAAGGTAACGGAGGCTTTCAAAGGTAAGCTCAGTACGCTTGGTAACCGTACGCGGAGTGCAATAGCATAAGCTTGCTTGACTGTGAGACATACAGGTCGATCAGGGTCGAAAGACGGATATAGTGATCCGGTGGTTCTGCATGGAAGGGCCATCGCTCAAAGGATAAAAGGTACGCTGGGGATAACAGGCTGATCTCCCCCAAGAGCTCATATCGACGGGGAGGTTTGGCACCTCGATGTCGGCTCGTCACATCCTGGGGCTGGAGAAGGTCCCAAGGGTTCGGCTGTTCGCCGATTAAAGTGGCACGCGAGCTGGGTTCAGAACGTCGCGAGACAGTTCGGTCCCTATCTGTTGTGGGCGTAGGAATTTTGAGTGGGGCTGACCTTAGTACGAGAGGACCGGGTTGGACTAGCCTCTAGTGAATCTGTTGTTCCGCCAGGGGCATTGCAGAGTAGCTACGCTGGGAATAGATAAGCGCTGAAAGCATCTAAGTGCGAAACTAGCCACGAGATGAGAATTCCATATAGGACCGTAGAAGACTACTACGTTGATAGGCTACAGATGTAAAGCTGGCGACAGCACAGTCGAGTAGTACTAATCATCCGAAGCTTTCAAAGCAAACAGACTGTTGTTTGTTCTTCTAAGATAACTTCTTTCAATAATATGTCATTTAGGTTGTAGGTGATAAGGTGTGGGTGGTACGTTCAAGAACGTAAAACCCAATACTTAAAACTCAAGACTTATTTAAAAACATTTAGGTGCCTATATCGGTGGTGTCCACCTCTTCCCATTCCGAACAGAGAAGTTAAGCCCACCAGAGCCGATGGTACTGCGGTAACACGTGGGAGAGTAGGTCGGTGCCAAATCTTAAAGCCCAAAAGGGCATTAACGAGAACCCCATCAGCAACAGCTGATGGGGTTTCCTCGTTTAAGAGCCCCTCATAAGACTGACACTGTAGTGGGAATGTTAGCTTAAGACAAGGGTGTTGAGGGCTGGATGGCCGGCACGCTTAGCCAGCTAGAATATGCTGATCAACTCAATTTTTTTCCTTACGTTTTTTCTTATTGGGTCAAGGGTTATCGTCAATTCAACTCAGCAGGGGATAAAACGGGGTTCTTACCCGTTTCAATACCCTTAAATCAGTTTGCAGTTCCGGGGGGTATGTATTCACGATGTCCCTTTGTCTACAAATGTTAATTGTGTTTCGAACAGTTGAGCTTATTGGGAGAAATTCCGTATTTCTTTTTAAAACTGAAGGAGAAATGCGAGAGGTCTTCAAAACCTACTTCCAGATAGATTTCAGTTGGTTTTTTCTTTTTCTGGGCAAGGTGGTAATAAGCGAGTTCCAGCCTTTTTTCTGTCAGCCACGTCTGTGGCGTAGTATTGAACAGTTTTTTAAAGTCCCTGTTGAAGGTTGATAAGCTTCGTCCTGTCAGGTAGCCTAATTTTTCAAGGGACATGTTGAACATAAAGTTGCGCTGCATAAAATCAATGAGATCAATCTTGCCTGGAACATCAAAGTTCGCAAGGATACCGTCCACACTTGGCTCGATAAGACGTAGGATGTTTATCGCTTCTTCGATTTTAAGGGTAGCTAGGTTTTCGGGGAATTCACTTTCCACATCAAAATAAGGGATCAGTGATGCCAGGCAACTTTCCAATAGCGGGTGGTTGCTGAAATGGTAAATTTTCTGCCGGGGCTGTGTGTTCTTTTTATGTTCGTTTTTTTCATAAAACTTTTTTAGCCTTTCAGTGGACAAGTGCATTACAACGGTCTTATGTGGTGATCCGTTTTTCGGATAGTTGATGATGGTGGCCAGTTCGTTTCTGGGGATCAGGAAAATATCTCCTGTCTTGAAACTGAAGGTAGATTCTGCCTGTATAATCTTGGTTTCTCCCGAGATGAACCATACTAGCATATGGTCATCGAACATCAGGTCTGATTTGAACAGCTTGTCTTCGTAGCTGGAAAGCTTGATGTCCTTAGTCAGGTATTTGGATATATGCTCCATGATGATAAAGTTATTGGTTTTAACTCGCTTTATTAGTTTACTTCGAATCTAATGCCTGTCATTTCCTCAGTTAGCTTCCAGAGCCGTTTTGCATTAGCTTCGTCCAGGGAATACGGCTGTACACCACTTTGATGTATTTTAGCGTTCGTTTTCTCAAGGGGCTTTTCAGTTAGTAACGCTGCGATATCGGCATCCTCGCAGTAGACGCCGCCAATGTGGTTAAGCAGTGGACTGGTGGCTACCCATATCGAAGTAGCAGCACCCTGTGAAATGGTTTTCAGGTTGACCAGTATTTCCGGGCGAATGTTCCCGTTTTCATCGAAAAAGCCCAACTGTTTGAAAAGATCCATATCGCCATCCCTGGCAAGTTCCGTTCCCGCGATCGACCCTGGATGTAAGGAGTAGGCTCTTACCTGATGTGTTTTTCCGCGATTGTCAAGTTCCAGTGCAAAGAGGTTGCTGGCAGTTTTTGACTGTCCATAACCAAGCAGTGTCTGGTATTCCCGGTGCTCAAAATTGGGATCGTCGAAATCAAATGGTGCCATGTGGTGTCCCAGGGATGAAACATTGATTACCCGTGCGCCATTAGCATTTTTTAAAGCCGGCCACAACCTAGCAACTAACTGGAACTGTCCAAAGTAGTTGGTCGATAATTGAGATTCGAAACCACGACTGTCCCTTTTTAATGGCACCCACATGATTCCCGCATTGTTGATGAGTAAGTGCAGCGGCCTGCCTGATGCCAGGAATTTTTCTGCAAAGGCATCAATGGTTTCGGGTTTTGAAAGATCCATTATTTCGATTTCTGCGTTTGGAATACCTTCGAGATTTTTCCTTGCTTTTTCAATATCCCGTGCCGGTACAATTACGGTTGCACCTGCTGCTGCCAGTACTTTTGTGGTCTCAAGACCAATACCGGTGTTGCCCCCGGTTACGATGGCGATCTTTCCTGTAAGGTCTATTCCCTTAATAATCTCTGTTGCTGTTGAAGCAGCGCTAAATCCTGAACCCACTGGGTGTTGTAATACGCCTTGATAATTGTTCTTTTCGTTCTTTTTCATTTTGTTTTTGATTAAATCTGATAGGACAAATTTAGTCAGTTTAGAAAAGACGGGTTTTGTTCAGCGTGTCAATTTACTTTGTTTATCAGGTCAATTTTTTATGGGTTTTGGATTTGAAATGCTTTATCGCTGAAAATCGGATTCCTTTTCGTCTTCCAAAATTTTGACAAAATTAAAGGAGTAATCCATAGCGAAATACGAACGGTATGTTAAAATAACCAAGGTGCATAGGATTTGTATCAATGGCTGGAAACTTCATAACGAAATTTTTATTTAGAGCTTAAATAAACCGTTTTTGTTTATCGCCAAATAACCCATCACTCTTCAATTTTCTTCTCAACTCTATTCAAAGTCCCTAAAGTTAGAAGATACGGCTTTCAGGAATTTCAAAGATTGTTTGTAATAAGTCTAAATAAGAATATATTTGCCGAAAATAAAAGTTCCTCTTTATATCACAAGATCATGTTCAATAAATTTTTAACTCAGTCCTTCAGGCTTTTAACATTTGCAAGGGGGTGGGTTTGCCTGGTTCTTCTTACTGCGGTGTCGTTCTTTTTTCATCCGGTATTGGCTCAAATCCCAAATGGCCCAAAAGTGTCCGTAAAAGGGCAGGTGTTGGACACTGAAGGCAAAGGGCTCCCATTTGCCACTGTGAGGGTCCGTGGAAACCAGAGTACCAGCACGGACGCTTCAGGCAGATTTCAAATCGATAACATCTCACCAGCCAAGATCCAGATAACCGTTAGCATCATTGGATTTAAATCTTTAACTAAGGAGGTTTCGGTTACGAAGGATTTATCTGCTGATTTGATTTTCAACATGCAGTCAGAAGATGCCCTAAATGAGGTCACCGTTACCGCGGGCCGCAGGCCTGAAAACCTAAAGGATGTACCCTCTTCAGTGACCATACTTAATGCCCGCGATGTCAGGGAGCAATCAAATGTTAATCCATCGATAACAGCCATACTGGGCAATACTGTACCAGGTTTGGGGACTTCAAATAATAAAGCGACAAATGCCGGTCAAACGCTACGTGGTCGTCAGGTTTTGGTACTGATAGACGGAATACCCCAATCCACTCCATTGATGAACGGTAGCCGCGATATCCGCACACTTGACCCCTCAGTGATCGAAAGGGTGGAAGTAATCAAAGGGGCAACCTCTATTTACGGAAACGGCTCTGCAGGGGGGATTATCAATTTCATAACCAAAAAACCGGCCGCGGATAAAAGCATTAGCGGAACAACCAGCATAGGGATGAACGGCAATGTTGCCCACCCTTCCAACACGCTGGGTTACCGTTTTTCTCAAACCTTTTCCGGAACCCTGAACAAGTTTTCATATGTAGTGAACGGGACTTATAACTATACAGGCGTACTCAAAGACGCAGAAGGAAACGTGAATGCACAGCCCGACGGCCTGGGCGAAAATTCCCTGTATAATGCATTTATCAAAGTAGCTTATAAGCCAAATAACAATAGCGAATTTGTCGGCTCATATAATCTTTTCAGAAGCGTCCAAAATTCAGACTATGTTAATCTAGTTGGTAAGTATGGTATTAGCCCTTCGGTTGGACAGAAAGGAATTGATCCGGGTGATCCTGCAGGTACACCTTATAACCATAATGCACTGGTTTCTTATCACAATGATGCGCTGCCGTTAGCAACTACACTTGATCTTTCCGCATATTATAATGGTTTTGTATCCATGAACCGCTATGTTGCTCAGGGAACAGCCTGGTACGGGCCGGGACAAACAAAAATCCAATCTTTCAAAAAAGGCGTTCGATTGACTTTAAATACACCCTGGAAAGCAGGGGACTTGGGAACTGGGGAAATTACTTATGGACTGGATGTGCTGCATGACCGGACCAATCAGGTCCTTACCGACGGAAGAGTTTATATCCCGGATATGAATATGCTAAACGTTGCACCTTATGCCCAGATGAAATTCGACATCCTGACAAACTTTATTCTTAAAGCGGGTATCCGTTATGAAAATGCCCGGGTTAAGGTTAAAGATTTCAATACCATTGCCCGTGGTCCTAACGGGCAGGGAAGCATTGCGGTTACAGGTGGCGAAATTCCGTACAATGCGACAACTTTTAATGCCGGACTTAGATATAACAAATATGATCTCTTCAATCCGTTTGTAAGTTTTTCTCAAGGCTTCGCCATCAATGAACTCGGCAGAATCCTTCGTACAGCAACCAGCAGTACACTGGAAAGCATTGCCACCGATCCCATCATTACCAATAATTATGAAGCAGGTTTCAGCAGCAGAATTGGTATACTTAACCTGACGGCAGCTTACTTTATCAGTACCTCTAGGCTTGGGGCAAACCTTGTTGATATGGGTGGCTTTCTAGTACCCCAACGCGAACCAGAGAAAATAAAAGGATATGAGATCACTGCAGATTTAAATCTTAGTACAAAATGGATTCTGGGGGGCAGCTATTCGTATGTTGAAGGTAAGGCGGAACAGGCCAACGGAACTAAAGTTTATATGAATGGTTTACGTATTGCCCCACCCAAGGCAACGGCTTATTTAACATATCGTCCTTCATCAGCCCTTGATTTGAAGCTCTTCTGGGTATATACCGGAAGTCGTGACCGTTTCGATGTACGAGCTAACGGGCTTTTTGCCAACAGCGAAGGGGAGGTTAAAGAAGTTAGCATATTAAATCTTTCTGCAGCATACAGGCTCAATAGCAAATGGTCGGCAGGTCTAGGTATAGAAAATTTACTGAACACCTCGTATTATCCGGTGGTAAGTCAGTACCGGGCGATTGATGCGGAGTATGTCCGGGGAAATGGAGCAACACTGTCCCTTAATCTTTCGTATAATTTTTAATCATGTTTCGAAAAGTTTTTTTTTGGATGCATAAGTGGATAGGCCTCGTAACGGGGCTTGTCGTTTTGATTGTGAGTCTAACCGGATGCATCAATGTTTTTTCGGATGAGCTAAAATTGTTTTTCTACCACGACAGGTATTATGTTGATGGAAATACCGCGAGGGAATTTTTACCCTTTACTCAGTTGCGTAAAAATGCACAAAAAGTGCTAAAGCCTGGTGTCAAGATTTCCCGTGCAGAAGTTTATCCGGGAAATAGCAGGACCTGGGTTTTTCGGGCCTCATCAGCAAACAAAAATGCATTTGGTTACTGGAAACAATATGATTACTACTATCGGGTATTTGTAAATCCCTATACTGGTGAAGTGATCTATATAGAAAATACCAAGTATGAATTCTTTCAGCTCATTCTTAATCTTCACATGAACCTACTGTTGGGGGATAAAATTGGGACGATGATTACCGGGATATCAGTCCTCTGTTTTACTATTTTGCTTATCAGCGGGCTGGTACTGTGGTTTCCAAGAAAATTTACGCTCAAGGGTTTCAAGAAAGGCCTGATGTTAAAAAGGGGCGTAGGTCTGAAACGCCTGAATTATGATTTTCATAATGTCTTTGGATTTTATGTTCTCCTTCCCGCCCTGATCGTCTCTTTGACAGGTCTTGTATTTGCTTTTTCCTGGGCAGATAATTCCATGCAGTTTTTGGCAAACGGCGCAAAGAACATACAGAAAAAAGAGATTCCTAAATCTGTGCCAAGCGATGGTTATCCTGCAGAACCGACCAATAAGGTGTTGGCCTCTCTATTGAAAAAGCACCACAGTGCAGATGTATTTTCAATTAGATTCCGCGAAAAAAGCACTGATCCTTTGGATGTCCAGGTTCGTCTTGCAGAAAACAGGACGCATTTTTTCGAATGGTATTATTTTGACCGGACCACTGCGAAATTGCTTTTGCACTATAATGACCGGAATGTCATTGGTGGAGAAAAGTTCCGGAGTATGAATTATGACCTGCACACTGGAGCTTTTGCAGGTATTCCAACAAAAATCCTTGCCATATTGATTTGTCTGATTTGCGCCGCTATGCCGGTGACGGGATTTTTCATGTGGTATAATAAATCCATTGGCCAAAAAAAATCTAAAAGGAAAGCAAGCAAAACTGATTGAGACTTATCTTAAATGTTAAAACCGGCCATCCTGCAAAGCGCTATCGTTGAGGTTTTTGGCTATGAAAATCTATGTATATCTACTTGTAAGGTTTAGTGGATATGAGTTAATCTTAAAAACCTCTGGCCTCAAAGGAACAAGTTTTTGTAGCAGAGGAAATCTGGCATCCCGGAATAGAGTACGCAGTAAGGAACTCCATAGGGATTTCATCGAAAGAAAATCTCATGTTTCTTACAGGGGCGAATATGGCGGGAAAGAGTACGTCGGAAAACATTCGGTATCAACGTATACCTGGCGCACATGGGTTTTCCGGTGGCTGCAAAAGAAATGAATTTTTCGGTGAAGCAGCGCATATACTCCTCGATCAATGTGCCCGATAACCTAAATAAGGGTTATAGCCATTTTTACGCTCAGGTGCTCCAATTTCACTTTTTCCCCTTAACCATTTTGCCTGTCAGTGGATCATTTTCTCCTGTCTCCGATTTGTTAGACAAGCTGATTTACGGCAGAGTCGACAACATGTCCGAGGCTGGCAGGGAACCAGTGACCATTGCCAGGTTTGGATCGAAATTCAACTAACAAAATAATATAACATGTCAAAGATTTACACTGCTGGATAGATTTTTAAGATTAAACTGACATCAAAATAAATATCATCCCTTTTTCCGTAGGATAATAAAAATTTATCGCCATAAGCCAAACCTAATCGCTTTTCAATATTCTCCATTCCTTTATTAAAACCTGAATGGTGAATCCTGGTGTTGATTAAATTGGAAGTACTTATTGACAGTTCGTTTTTACTCAATTTAATATCTAATAAACCAGGTTGGTGTGGCTTTTGTAAATTTCCATGCTTTAGCATGTTTTCTAACAAAGTGATTATGACCAGTGGTATAAAGCGAAAATTCTTAATTTCTTCAGGGTAAAAAAGATTGATATACTGTTCTTTGTCTTTTCTTATTTTATTTAGGGATATGAGGTTACCAACCTGATGCAATTCCTCCGCCAGCCTGGGAAATTCTTCTGGTGATTCTTTGGTTTCAAGACTAAACCGCATTAATTCAGCTAACTTGAGAACTGCTTCTCCAGCGTCCTCATTAAATTTTCGAACGCTATCATATAAAAAACTCAATGTGTTAAACAATAGGTGTGGATTGATTTGGGCTCGCAAATATTCATACTTCGCAACATTCAATTCATTTTGCATCTCTTTGTTTTTCAAATCGTTTATATGTTGCATTCTTTCTGACTGTTCTCTTTTTAAACGTTCCTCTTTGAACCTCAAAAACAAAAAGTAAAAGCAGGAAAGAACGATAAAAAACAAACCTCTCCAGAGAGATTGAAAAAAACTCTTATGATTAGTAATAATAGTTGGGATGCTAAACCCTTTATGACTTCCTTCCAGTGCGTAATTAAGATAAGACCTGAAAAAAACATATAAACCGACCTGAATTATCATTAAGATAATTACCCTTGTCCAGGGTTCAGCCTTTGTAAAACTCCTCTTAAGCACAAAATGTGCATTCGTATAAAATAGAATAATATTAAGAATATAATGGAGGGCATAATTCAGAGCTTTTCCAAAAAAGCCCACTGAAAGTCCGACCAGTCCAATTTCTAATGTTATGAATATTGCCCATCCAATAAGGTGCAAGCGCTGCGCTTTTCCCCATTCGAAAATTTTCTTTGTCATGCTATAATTGCTCTTGGTGTAACCTCATTTTATCGCGGTGTAAAAACTTTTTTTACGCTAAATAATGGCTCTAGTTTCAAAATAAAAACATGAAACAGAACCCTAAAAAACTGGTCAAAAAAACAGTATTTGTTTTTAGATCGCAGCAAACAATTCGAAAGTCCGAAACTGATCCGACTACATCCAGCATCATTATTATTTCCAATGAAACGCTGATTAACCATCGTTGAACTTTGTTTTCACATTTGAATCCTTAAGACTTCCGGCCGGATCTTAATGTTTTATTCTCAGAAAATTCAATAAAACCTTGCTTATAGTTGTTGCCCATCGGAATGATGTGTGCTCCAAGCTTTAATGTGTTCCCAGCTATTTTTTCAACTCTTTCTTCATTTACGAAGTAACTGCGGTGAACTCTGTAGAACAGTGTGCCCCAAAACTCCTTTTCAACTTCCTTCATTGTCAAATAGACGGTGTAGTCCTCATCCTCAGTGACAATTTTCATGTAGTTTTTCAAGCTTTCGAAGAATAATATTTTGGATTTCTTTATCTTAAGTTTCTGTCCTCTCTCGCCGATGCTGACGTAGAAATATTTTTTTTGAGCAATCCGTATCCCTTCAATTTTTTTTCTTTCTGCATCTAAAATGTCCCAAACCGATTTTATAAATTTTGGTTTTGAGATCGGCTTAACCAGATAACGGGATGCATTTACCTCAAAAGCTTCTATTGCATATTTTGTAAATGCTGTAGTAAAGACAATAAATCGAGCGCGATTGACTAATTTTTTTGCAAGTTCAATGCCGGTAATTTCTGGCATATCTATATCCAAAAAAATAAAGTCTATTTTGTCTCTGATACTGATTTCGGATAGTGCAATTAGGGGATCAAGAAAAGTCTTGACTAATTTTAGGTTGGGATTTGTCTCAATGTAATCTGATAGAATAGAGATTGAGTGTTTTTCATCGTCGATCACGACGCAACGAAGTTGTTCCATATGTCAAAGTTTAAGGTAATCTCAAAAATGATTCCTCAACTGCTTTGCATATCCAAATTAACTTTTTTCCTTTGGTTCGATTTTAATCACTTCAGTAATTTTCTTTTGTGACAGGGAACCATCCTTGTTAATTTTGTTTGTTCTCCTTAAAGTTAAAATAACCATGTCATACTTTGGTTGCTCTAAGGGGAGGATATCTTGTATTGTGCAATTGAGAGCGCTCGCTAACAATTGTATATGCCTTATGCTGTATTTGGCACGTTCTGTAAGAGTTTCTACTTTTGAAATAAACCCATCAGATAATTTCATCTTCTGAGTTAACTGAAGTTGAGTCATTTTACTGGCACTTCTCAAGGCCCTAACTCTTTCAATCAACATAAAATCTAATTGAGAGATTTCAACAAAAATTAAGTCGTCTTCAGCTGCTACCATTTACATCTGCAAGTGACTGATTTTGATGATTTAAGTCAACTCCACTTGTGGATTTGGTTAATATTTTGTATCTTAGCTTTAACAAAATTAACGATATAGAAAAACGACAGAATATAACTTCCAATAATTTGGATTGAGTAATTACTGAAAGAACTTGTGGTGAAAAGTAGGACGTTCGAACACGAGAGGTAGGTAAAACTCAATTCCTATGCTATCTTTGTATAGCATACGGATTTGGGTCGCCTGCTTTATTTGAGTTCGGCCGCTGCAAGGCGGTGGTGGTCCTACACCTTCACTTCAAATAAAGCGTAAAGGCGGCCCTTTTCCGTTTGACTTTCGGTTAACACAGATTAGCCATGAAAGCATTTGAAATCATCATTTCTTTAAATTGCAGCAAAACATGCTATTTTCTGGCCTACTTTTTAGGTCCTCAAATCTCTGTTTTTTATACTCTCGGATGGACATTTATCATCCTAATTAGCCTGGTTATCTGTTCTCCTGAATAAGATGCCAGGCTAAGGCAGGTCAACCCTATGGTTAATGATAGAAAATAGGTTCTTTAATAATGCGCCTGCCTTAGTTCTCTTCAGTATTTGAGATTCCTCATGTAATTTTCCGATCAACTAACTTAAACCAACAAACAATGAAAAAAACGATATTATTTATCGCTATGGCACTGCCGTGGCTTTTTTTTAGGCATTATATTTTCAGACCTTTCTCAAAATTTTCACATAGCCTCTTAAGTAAAAGTATTCCTTTTCAATGCCCTTGTGAGCTAAACACAACAATTAGCGTCATGGCGTCACTTTCGAAAAAGGAAATAGCCTTTGAGTGGCTAAAGCGCAAAAGCTATCCGCTGGTTCTTTTGTTTTTTGTCGCTGTTACCTGTCAGGCACAGGAAAAAAATTCTGAAAAGAAATTAATGGTCGGGGACAAAATTAGCCATACACGATTTTCAAAAATTCTTAATTATTCGGATACCGCTATTCACTTTTCGCAGCTCAGGGGAAAAGCTGTCATTCTTGATTTTTGGGCTACATATTGCACAGCCTGTCTAAAGCATTTTCCAATGATGGATTCATTGCAAAAACAATTCAATAAAAATCTGCAAATATTTCTTGTGAATGCTTACGTCAATGACACCGGAGCAATTCTTGTCGATCTTTTAAATAAGCAGAATGCCAAAATATCGGGATTTAGATTGCCCATCGTACAGAGTACAGAAAAACTTAGGGCGACATTTCCAATAAAAAGTATGCCGCATTATATCTGGATCGGTTCTGACGGTCGTATCAAAGCGATAACCGGACCTGACCAGATTACAGTGCCAAACATTAAACTTCTAATAGCAGGTTTAACCCTAAACATAAAAAACAAAATTGAGTAGGATGAGAATAGAACAATTTAATTCAAGAAAAATGAAATGGAATCTTTTGCTGATTGTTGCCGCATTATTAATTATTACACTTTCTGCTCTCACAGCGTTAGGGCAGGATATGCAAGAGGTTCGCGGAAAAGTGACTGATCTTGATGGTAAGGTTATTATCGTTTCTGTTCGTTTTAAGGGCGGAGTAACTCTAACGGATAGAGAGGGAATTTTCAATATCAAAAATGTCAAAATAGGAGATACCATTCGTTTCACTGCTACCGGATTTAAAACTGTCTCTCGGGTTTTTGAAAGTCCAGTATCCTTCATGCTGATCAAGATGACAGAGGAAGTGCAGCAATTGCAAGAGGTATTGATACAGACTGGTTATCAGACGGTAAAACCAAATGAAATCAACGGGGCGGTTTCGGTAATTGATGAAAAAACTATCAATGTTCGCTCGGGAACAAGCATACTGGATAGAATCATTGGTCAAAGTAGCGGTCTTTTGCTTCAGGTGGGTAAATCCAATACAAATCCTCAAAGCACAACAAATATAAATATACGCGGGTTGGGAACAATCAATGGTCCTCTCGATCCTTTGATCGTCCTCGATGGATTTATCTATGAGGGTGACTACAACAATATTAATCCAAATGACGTAGAGAATATTACAATTTTAAAGGATGCATCCGCAGCATCAATTTGGGGCGCCAGGGCAGGTAATGGCGTAATCGTAATAACTACGAAAAAAGGAAAGCTCAACCAGTCAACTCAAATATCTTTTAATGCGAATTATCTGTATCAAGGTTTGCCGAAGCTTGAAAAATTGCCCACTATGAAAAATGAGGATTATGTTGCCGTAGAAAAACAGCTTTTCGACGCGGGATTTTTTAATGATCGCATTACAACAAGTCCTTGGTCTGCGTTAACTCCGGTAGTTGAAATACTGTTGTCTCAAAGAAATGGGAAAATTTCGCAAGGCGATGCCAATGCTCAGGTCCAGTCACTAATGCAAAATGATACCAGAAAATCATATCTGGACAACTTTTACACACGGGCACTGACACAGCAATATAGCATTAGCATAAAAGGAGGTGGCGTGCGCAACAGTTATTTATTGTCCGCCGCATATGATAGGACAAAGGGGCAGAATTATGAAACATCCAATCGTTTGAACCTGCACCTTGCGAATGACTTTAAGATACTGGAAAAACTCAACCTTCAAACCAATGTATATTTTACCGATGCAGTTGGAAAATCTGGTCGACCGTCTTACGGTTCGCTAAACATAGGAACCCGTTTTCCAACCTACGTTGATTTTAGTGATCCAAATGGACTTTCCACGGTGTATCGCCGGGCATACACTGATACTCTAGCAAAGGGAAGACTTTTAGACTGGAAATATTACCCTACTGAAGAATATGAGCATAATTATACTGAACGCCATTCCGAGGAATTATATGCCAACGCATCTCTGAATTATAAATTGACGGATGGTATCGGATTGCAATTGAGCTATCAGTATCAAAGGCAAAATTCCGGGGATCAAGCAACTTCAGATGCACAAAGCTACGCGGCAAGGGATCTTGTTAATTCTTTTAGTCAATTTAACTATAATACCAATGTGGTAACCTACATTGTTCCTCGTGGCGGAATTTTGTCTAACACCAATACGAATATCAATTCCCAAACAGGAAGATTGCAGGCTAATTATAACAAGACTTTTGGTTTTCACAGTATTTCGGCGATACTGGGCGCAGAAGCACGCGCTGTCAATAGTTCTGGTAATTCTATAAGGCGTCTAGGGTATCAGGAAGATCCTTTATTTTCTAACTATGTGGATGAAGTAGGAATTTATACCGTATTTCCTTCACGCAGTAGTGGGCAAATTGGGGGTAGAGGAATACTTACCAAATCAGCCTATCGCTTTATAAGTCAATACGCGAACCTGGCCTATAGTTATAAGGGACGTTATACTTTTTCTGCTAGTGCCAGACGAGACGGTTCAAATATTTTTGGAGCCAGCACCAACGATAAATGGAAACCACTATGGTCAGCAGGCATTGGATGGAAAATTTCCGAGGAGGGATTTTATGATATTGACTGGCTTCCGGTTCTATCGATAAAAACGACGTATGGTTACAGTGGTAATGTGGATTTAAGCAGAACTGCGTCATCGATCGCAAGTTATGCGACTCAAGCGATTACAGGACTCCCCTTCACAAGAATTAATACGATTGGTAACCCAAGCCTGAGATGGGAACAGTTAGCGCAGTTCAATGTTAAGCTAGACTTTGAAATGAAACACAACAGAATGAATGGCTCGGTTGCATGGTATACAAAAACCGGAACCGACCTTTACGGAAAGACAGTTTATGACTACACCGCTTGGGGCGGGAATGACGAAATAGTCCGAAATATCGCTGATATGAAAGGTTATGGCATCGATCTAGATTTGCATTCCAGGAATTTTAGGACTGCGAACTTCTCTTGGGATACGGATTTTTATTTCAGTTACAATATAAGCAAAACAAAAAGATATTTACGTAAAACAGGTAACAGTCTAGTTGGCATTTTGACCAATGGCAAAGCGATAACTCCGCTGGAAGGATATCCTCTTTATTCAATTGGCGCATACAAATGGGGCGGCTTGGACAGTAAGGGTAATCCTCAGGGTTATGTGAATGGTGTTTTGAGTACAGACTACACTGCAATTTTGAATGAGGGTACAAAGACAGGTGACAATATTGAATACCTGGGATCAGCCAGTCCAACTTATTTTGGTTCGCTGATCAATACCTTCAGACTCGGTAGCTTCAACCTTTCAATAAATTTAAATTACAAACTCGGCTACAAAGTTACCAAACCGACTTTCTCAAGTTATCAATTGGTGAGCAATGGCATAGGACATGCCGATTTCGAGCAACGCTGGCAGAAACCAGGTGATGAGGCAATAACAAATGTTCCGGCATTTACCTATCCAGTCAACAGTAGCAGAGATGGTTTCTACGAATTTTCTGCTATCAATGTAATTTCTGGTAGCCATTTAAGAGTAGATTATGTGAAACTGGGATACCAAATAAGTACCGTCCAGTGGAAATTCCCGTTTCGCAATCTGGAAGTTTCAGCCGGAGCCCAGAATCTCGGCGTGATCTGGCGAGCCAATTCATTTGATATAGATCCGGACTACGTCAATTTCATTCCTCCAACCACTCAGTTAACTTTTGGCCTACGCGCCTCCTTTTAAAAAAAACAATCATGAAAAAATTAAATGTTTTAATCTTAATGATATTGGCGTATTCAACTGCAATTCTCCCGGGTTGTAAAAAATATCTTGCAGAAAAATCTGATATGAGGCTGGTAATTCCCAAAACTCTCAGCGATGCGCAGGGGCTAATGGACGACGTTAACTATATGAATCTAAAAACTCCATCATATGGAGAATCCTCAAGTGATGATTACTTTCTTCCGCCCGCAAGCTATACGGCTATCACAACTATTGCCCAGGATATATACACCTGGAAACCGACTCCTTACCGATACCAAAATGACTGGAGTTTTGGCTATCTTGCTATTTACAATAGCAACCTTTGCCTGGAGCTATTGCAAAATCTCGAACGGAATACGTCCAACAGTTCCCAATGGGATAACGCAAAGGGAAGTGCCCATTTTTACCGGGCTTATTATTTTTTAATGCTAACTGGTCAGTTTGGACTCGCCTATGATGAAGCCTCTTCGGGTAAAGATCTTGGAATTCCGCTGCGACTGGAATCTGACTTCAACATTCCATCTGTCAGAGCTTCTGTATTCGATTGCTATCAGCAAATAATTAAAGATGCGACCACCGCACTCGAATTACTTCCAGATTACCCGCAGCATGTAATGAGGCCATCGAAGGGTGCAGCCGGAGCACTTTTGGCCAGATGCTATCTCAGCATGCACCAATACGATATTGCCTTGAAATACGTCACAGGGGCACTAGCTTTAAACAATAAGCTAATGGATTTTAATGGAGATCCTGACGTTGCCTCCCTAGCTGGAAATACACCATTTAAAAAGTTTAATAAGGAAACCATTTGGTATACAGAATTATCAAGCGGGTTTGGCATTCATACAATTTCCCGTGCAAGGATAGACACGGTTCTTTATGACAGCTATAATGTTAATGATCTGCGAAAAACAGCCTACTTCCGACTTGCGGCACCATACCAGCAGTTTAAAGGCAATTATACTGCAAACGTCAATCAGTTTTTCTCAGGTATTGCGACCGACGAATTATATTTGATCAGTGCGGAGTGTAAAGCTTATCTTAATGATATTGACGGCGGAATGAGCGACCTAAATGCCCTTTTGAAAACACGATGGAAAAAATCTGTTGTGTTTCAGCCACTAACAGCCTTAGATCGTACAGATGCACTGAATCAAATAAGGCTTGAGCGGAGAAAGGAATTGCTTATGAGAGGCCTGCGCTTTTATGATATAAAACGATATAATAAGGAAGCTGCAAATTTAAATTTAACAAGGATTGTCAATGGGAAGGTCGTAACACTGCCCGCGAATTCATCATTTTATGCCTTGCCTTTACCAACGGATATAATCGAGATATCCGGTATGCAGCAAAATTAAATAAAAACTGTAGGGAGTGTCAAACTCCCTGCAGTTACTGTGTGTTTTTTTTGCACGGTCATTTCGCATTTGTTTAACTTTAATGCAGTATTAGTCAATCATTCAATTCGACTCGCAATTAAACAAATGTTGAAATTAAACTATTGAGCGCGGTTAACGATTTCCATTGAATTATCGGAACTTCCAGCTACTATGTAATCGCTCGAGGTTGGCGACAAAGAAGCATTCAAGTTCAAAGTGGATTTTAACGTTCCGTTTGGGTTCACATAACTAGGATCAACAGTGATGGTACATGGTCGTTCGTCTCCCGGATCACATTCTGGAGCACTATTATCATGAATCCAGTTACTTAAATCTTCCACTGCACCCTCCCCATAGGTCGAACCTGCATATCTGAATTTTTGTGGATCCTTTTTACCACTGTTTCCTTTAAATGCCGATCCGGCAATCACAATTGTTAATCCTAAAGCCGCGGCCACTAGGCCTCTGCTTACTTTTTTTAGTATTGTATACATAATTTAAGGATGCTTTTTACTTTGAAAAAACAAGCGAAAAAGTTTATTTGAGGTTTAGGCACCATGCCAAGGTTGATTGCGTTAATTTTTTTATAATTTATTTTTATTCTTTGCCGCTTAACCTCCTTTCCTGTCTGCTGATTGTAATAAGACAACCCATATTTATAAAAAACAAAAGCATATTAAAGTAGAGATGGGTTTCCCAGTTCATCTTAGAGATAAGGCCACCGCAACTGCAGGGGACGATTGGAAAAACATGGGTCAGGATCATTGTGATGTATGTCGTAAACCCTAATATCAAAGTTAAGGAAAGCCAAAGCCCCCATTTGTGTTTATTAAAAATAAGCAGCGTAGCAGCGGTTAGCTCAAGAATTGGGACAAGATAAGTCAGTAACTGCTGTATTGAATAAGGAAAGGGTTGCTCCTTCATCTGGAGCTGGTAAAGTTTTAGATCAGCGAGCTTTGCAAAAGCTGCATAAGACCATAGCAGTGTTAGCAGGAATATTCCAATAGTATTTAAATGTAATACCAATCCTTTATAACTTAAATGCGCCCATTTATTTGAATAACTATTTTCCATGTTTTGTTCATTAAAACCCATCTGATTGTAGATTAAAGTTCTAAACAATAGAAATAATATTTACTACCCGAATTCGGCAATTTTTGCTCTTTTTACACCCCTTGACAGATCAAAAAATGATACATTTTGACTGATTTCTCCCCTGTACCATGCTATTTTATGAAATGATAAAGCAAAGTGTTATGTTTGCGTCTTATTCTTAATGAGTCTAAATAATAATTGATTATAATTTATGAAAATAATTTTTACCCAAGTTGCGCTATGTCTATTTTTCTTTCTGTGCCTTGAACACACGGCCTCGGCTCAACAGAGTGTTAATCTGCAGGGTTATGTGCGCGATAATCAGGGAAACCCTCTTCCTGGTGCTACCATCGCTGTTGTTAATACAAAACTTACCACTTCAACAAACAATAAGGGTTTTTACCGCTTTCAGGTAAACAGGGGTAAGTTGACTTTACACTTTAATTTTATCGGCTACAAGCAGTCTGTCAAAACAGTCCAAATTGATGGAGATACAAATGAAAATATCGTTTTGGTCGAGTCAAATTCAGATCTTCAGCAGGTAGAAATTACAGGGCGTAAAGAAAAAGCCTACAAAACCAAAGCAACCTTTATCGGTAAGATTGAAAACGAACTCAAGGATATTCCTCAATCTGTTTCATATGCCAGTAAAGAACTGATCGCCGATCAGGGTCTGATGCGTGTAGGTGAGGTGGTAAAGAACTTTAGCGGGGTAAACCAGTTCAGTTTTTATGATGACTTAACCATCCGTGGCTTTCGTGTGAACGGTCAGAGCAATACGCAGTTATTGAACGGCTTAAGAACAAGTACCGGTTTTTGGAAACAGTCACTTGCCAATTACCTGGAAAGGGTAGAAGTATTGAAAGGTCCATCTTCGGCACTTTTCGGAAACGCAAGTCCGGGTGGTGTGGTAAACCGCGTAACCAAAAAGCCTCTTGATGAAACCAGAAGATCTATCAGTATGACCCTGGGTAGCTTCAATACTTTTCGGGGGCTTGCCGATTTCACCGGGCCGGCATCAAAGGACAGTACCTTACTTTACCGAGTAAATGTTGGCTATGAAAATGCGGAAACCTTCAGGGATTTAATGTTCGACAGGAATTTCGTAATTGCCCCTTCACTTACTTTTGTCCCATCTGAAAAAACGAGGATCAACTTTGATCTGGTATATACAGATTCCAAGAGCAGACTTGATAGGGGACAACCGATTTTTGGCAGCTTTGATCTAAACTCTACGCCACAATCTTTATCGTTAAACACTACAAATGATTACCTTAACGAGCTAACCTATAATGCAACGCTTTCAATTACACATAAAATTAGCGATGTATTGAGCCTGAATGCCTCATACCTTAAGACAGGTTATTCAGAAGATCTAAATGAACATCGTACCTCCAACGCATATGGTGTTGATGGTAACGGCGTCGCAATTAATAATCTTGCCGGAATGAATGTACAGATCAGAAAGCGCAAACGGTTTATCGATAACTTTTCAGGTTACATAAATTACACCCCTACAACCGGTCTTTTATCACATAAAATAGTAGCAGGTTACGATTTCGGAAGTGAAAAGACCCCTGTAGGTGGTTCCCAGATGACTGCAAGCGGATACAGAAATGCAGCGAACAACGGTTCAATTGCTAACTACGTTCCAGCAAACAAAAGCAGATATCTGCTGGACGCGGCCGGAAACCCTGTGCCAAATGTTCCCCACTTCAACCTGAATGACCCGTTGTCTTCCCAAAGGATGCAGGATGACAGTAAACTTTTCTTTGCACAGTCAGTGGTAGCGCCGGCCTATTATTATCTGAATTCAGGATATGTGCAGGATCAGATAAAAATCGGTGGGCTGCAGGTTTTACTTGGTGTCCGTTATGAATATTATACCGATTTTGCCAACTATAAAACTCCAACAGAGGCAAAGGCGAATTCTCATGCCTGGCTACCACGTTTAGGTGCAGTATACACAATTAATTCGAATATCAATTTTTACGGAAGTTATGTTGAAGGCTATAATCCGCAGACTTCAGCGACCATATCAAATCCAAATGTGGGAGGGCCTTTTGATCCTTTGAAAAGCAATATGATAGAATTTGGTACAAAAACCAGCTGGTTCAAAGATCAGTTAAGTATTACTGCAGCGGTTTATCAGGTTAAGCAGACCGGAGCGCTGTATGCAACGCCTGGAGTAGTTGATGTATTGAGACAGATAGGGGATGAGCAGTCAAGAGGCGTTGAGTTTGATGTCATTGGGAAAATTATGCCTAACTGGAATGTAATTGCATCATATTCATACAATAGGGCAAAAATACTGGAAAGCGGTAATGCAGGCGAGGTGGAAATTCAAAAACCTAACGCTCCAAAAAACACTGCTAATTTATGGACACGCTACAACTTCATCGATGGTGTCGCAAAAGGTTTTGGCATCGCCCTGGGCATAAATTACATGGATAAAAGAAATTTGATTTATGATCCTAAGTTTTCTCCGGAAGAACAGATTACTATACCATCGTTCACTCTTTTCAATGCAGGACTGTTCTATAATATTGGCAAACTACAGCTTCAGTTAAATGCAAATAACATCGGCAATAAAAAGCATTGGGTTGGAGGATACGATTATCTGCGTTTATTTCCAGGACAGCCTGAAAACTACATGCTAACAGTTGGATACTCATTTTAATGGCCAAAAGTAAATTTAAAAAGATTACCGGATGGCTCCATCTTTGGATAGGGCTGGTAACAGGATTTGTTGTTTTGATTGTCTCCCTAACAGGATGCGTTTATGTATTCAATGAGGAGATATTTAATGCCGTCCACCGGGATATTGTATACGTTCAGAAAACTGGCCAGCCAAGGCCGGTTTCTAAATTGCTTGCCATTGCCCAGAAGGCGGTCGGGCCTGGTAAAGTACTCTCGAATGTAAAAATTTCAGCAGATAACAAAAGTTATATATTTTCCGGGTTTAAAGTCAACAGGAAAGATAAGATCAACCTCTGGTATTTTAGTCAATTTGAATATCAGGATGACGTTTATGTAAATCAGTATAATGGAAAGGTCCTGCGGGTAATCGATATCCGTTATGAATTCTTTAACATTGTAGAACAACTGCACAGACAGTTGTTATTGGTCAAGCCGGTCGGAAGTATTATCGTGGGCACTTGTATTTTGCTTTTTCTCTTCATGCTCATTAGCGGTTTCGTCCTTTGGTTGCCCAAAAACTATAAACAGTTTAAAAAAAGTATAACGATCAAATGGAACGCGAAGTGGAAGCGCGTAAATTACGATCTTCACAATTCACTAGGCTTTTATGTGCTGCCTGTTGCGATGCTTATTGCCATTACAGGTCTGGTATGGTCCTTCAAATGGTGGGAAACCGGTATTTACAAGCTTTTGGGAGATAACGGCAAAGCCGGTTTTGCTCGGACACTACCAGTAATAAATGAGAGCGATTCGACACTGAACAAAATTGATCTCATCCATTATGATCTTGTGAAAAGGCTTCAAGGTGATTGGTCGGAGATTGGCATCGGGATCCCAACGGAAATTAACAAGGTATCAACCTCTTTTGTCAGTATTGAAAGTAATGCAGATGGTTGGCGGGGTGTTAGTTATTATTTTTACGATGGAAGAACGGGGAAAATAATTGATGTCTTACCACATTCAAAAAAAACGCTGGGCATGAAATGGAGAAATTCGAATCTTCCGCTACACACAGGTAGGATATATGGTTTGGGTACGCAACTATTGGCCTTTTTTGCCGCCTTAATCTGCGCTTCACTACCGATTTCCGGCTTTCTGATCTGGCTTGGAAAAAGAAGGAAGAAGACAAAATCATAACCCAGGCTTGAGATAGCCTATTTTATCTACGATATTTCCTTTTTATTTTGAAGAGATATTTTGATTCGATTGCGAGTAGGGAAGCCAGAATCTTATGAATGGGAAGATTAATTAATTCTGGATGCATGTCCTGAAAATAAAGAAATCTTGTTTCCGCATGTCTGATCCTCAGCATTTGTTCTCTCTGTGTAACTTCCTGATATTGTTCCTCATAGATTTCCAGAAGTATTATTAGAAATTTCGGATTTGCCCTGGCAAGTTCACTCCACTGGGTTAGACTTATTGAATAGCCGGAACTGTCCTTTAAGAAATTTATGTACTCATTTGTTTGACTGAATGAAAAAAACGACGTAGTCGGGAAAATAAACCCAGTCTGTAATATCCACGATGTATTTTCTTTCCCCTCGAAAATAAAATATCCTCTTGCCAGACCTTCTTCGATAAAATAAAGTTCTGGGTATGAATGATCTGGTGTGCTAATAAGTAAACCTTTATTGAAAGTTTTCTGAACAGAGATTTCGACCAGTTGGCTTATAAGAGGTTCGCTTGCATTTTGAAGACTTTGCAGTTTTTCGATGAGTCGTTTCATTTGAATATGATTTAGGGTAAATTTTAAGCTGTGTCAAATATGTGTTTACACGTCAGGAAGTTTATTGTTGCCGAGAAGAAGTTCCAGCAATATGTTCAAATGCCAGGCGGTATATGATAAATTCAAGAGGTACGCATCAGGGAATAATTTCATGAGGTTCGAATAATGCTTTTCGCTAAACGCTACCAAATAAGAATCCTCCAAAAACTCTACATAAAGTTCAAATCTTGACATTGGCATAACGTTTGGAAAATGATACAGGAATTCATCAGCATTATAGGTTCGGATAACAATTTCTTCATCACTATCTTTGTCGATTGCCATTAGCCTCAATGACCCGCTTTCAATCAGGGGATAAAAATTATTATCTTCTCGTTTCAGGAACACTGTCTGGCCACCCTTATATGCGGTTTTTTGGGCTATTGTTGAGATGTATGCTTTGAGTCCAGGCGAGAGTGAGTGAAATGCGTTTAGTTTCTTTGAGTAGTTTTCGACGTCCATAATCTTTTTAGGGGTAAAGAACGGCTATTTGGAAACTTTGTCAAGTTGCAGAAATTTTATCGTCTTGCAACCCCTCATCAAAGTGCGAGATTCGCAGTATTCTTACAATTTCAATATCTTTCTTGAGCTAATGCGAGCATTTCACTGAGCTTTGCAATCACTTTCTTAATATCTTCACTAGCATGATTATAGTGAGCGTTTCTAGCACTTTTTTCAGATATTGAATCGCGTTCCACCGTGCTAAAGTGCCTTGCAATATATTGGTGCGCAAATTTTGCCCTTTGCCATATTATTATACCGGTCTCCATCTGAAGGTGGACGAAAAAGGCCAGCTGTTTAACTGAAAAGGAAACTTTATAGTTGGCGTTCATAATCCCTGCTTCCTCAACTTCGTGATTCACAAATTCCATAGCCCTGAGTAAAAGGAGTTCTTCTCGAAGGAATTTTTTTATAGTGCGCTGAATATCGGGTTTTCTTGTAAACTGGAGCATTTGGGTTTCTCTATATAAAACCCTTATCTCTTTTCTGTAAAAACAGACTGCTGAGATTTTTTCGCCTAAAGTTGTCTTATTCTCAATCTCTTTTGCAATATACCCTTTGGTGTAAAGAAATAAGTCAGGATGATTTATTCCAAGCCCAATGAAAATTTTTATCATGCAAAACTCATCAACCGAATCAAGCAAGACAATATCTTGATGAATTTTATAGCACGATTCTTTCCAAAATTCCAGATCTATAAAACTGATTATCTGACTGACATCCAAAATCGATCTTGTGACTTGCATCAGGTTAGAATCCAATTTCTTATTTGCAAATTCTCCAACTATTAAACCTAAATCATCCTTAATTTCGGAAGTTTCTGACTCTTTCATTTTTATCGGGATTCTGCCTTTATAATTGAAGATCTCCGGAAAGATTTGTTTCATCCAGGTTAGTAATTCTTCCATTATATCCAGCAATGCTTCCAGAGTACTTATGATAATCTTGTGGTCCGGATCTTTTTTCCTGAGCGTTTTTTCGCTACTGGTCTTATCCATTAAAAGGGTTAAGTTTTGTTGGTGAAAATTGAAATATGCTTTTGACTTTTCATGGTTATTTAGTTCAATGGCCACATCTCTGAAGGCTCTGATCAGTCGGGAATGTTCTCTTTCCAGATTTTTTTTTGACTCCATTGCAAAATTTTTTGCAAAAGTTTTTTTCGTTTGCAGGATAGTAAGATGTTCCTCGAAAAAAATAAATTGGTAATTCATAGCTGATTTTTAGCACAATTTATGACTGAATTCACCTCTCAAAGAGATTTTTATACCGAGGCCTGTGGTAGTTACACGAATAGTTTGATTATGCCAACGAACGTATTCTCAAAAGTAAAATTTAACGAATATTGTCTCGAAGATTTATCTGCTAATAATCTATTCAAAGGGGGTTGATCAATTATGCAACTGATAGTTAACTTGATTTAGAGTGCGAATTGGCACAACTTGCGAAAGTTCCTGTAGCATTATCGCAGGTTCAGTCAACCAACTTTTTACCTAAATCCTTTCTCTATGTTGATCCAAACTTCTGAACAGCTTTATTTAGAAATGACCGCAAAACTGCTGGCCGTAAAACGAGAACCAATCAGTGAACTGACCAGGTTTTTATCCACACTAAACATTATCGAAAAGGATATAGCTCGTTTGAAATTATTGGTAAACCAATTGAATTTCTCTTCTAAAATGGAAGAGATATTATTCTTAGGAAACCAAACCGAAATTCTATTGCTGTAAAATTTTGATTGTTGAGAATTTCAATATTCTATGAAGTAGGATCATAAATACCCCATGTTCCGCTTTGGAAATGTCATTGACGAATTAGACTTAAATGTTAACATTAACTATTTGACCTATGAATAGGATGGATGCTCTTCTGGATATCTTGTCTAAGATATATCAGATTTTGGTGCTGGTTTACAACAGCAAATTCCACGGTAACCTTGTTTTTGATGAGGATCAGCAAATGAACCGGCAGGAGGTTATGGATTACCTTGGGATTAGTGAGAGTACTTATAAACGCATGGTTAGACAGGGTAGGCTGAAGCCAATGAAGCTTCCCGGAGGGGATAAGTTTTATAAGAGTGAACTTTTATCGGAATTTAAGGAAAGTAAAAGGAGGGGAAGAGTTTGATTTATGAGTAATGTCTTAGTTAGTAGTTGATGATATTGTAGGCCTCATACTTCCTTTTGTTTTTGATTATTTCTTTCTTAATTGCCGGCATCAATTCATATTCCTGAATTCGACAGGAGTTTGCCCTGTTTTTTGCTTGAAAAGTTTATTAAAGTATTGAGGATAGTCAAAGCCTAACTCATATGCGATCTCACTAACAGATTTATTTGTACCTATCAGCTTGTTTTTAGCTTCCTCAATTAAATATAGATGAATATGGTCCTGAGTATTTTTACCAGTTTCTTTTTTAAGTAAGTCACTTAAATATCCAGGTGATAAATTCACCTGTTCGGATAAATATTTTACAGTAGGCAAGCCCTTTTCCTGCTTATTTTCCTGGGAGTAATAATTGGTGAGAATTTTCTCAAACTGAACGAGCACTGAATTATTGGAACTCCTCCTTGTTATAAATTGCCGCCCGTAAAAACGGCTGCAATAATTGAGCAATAATTCAATTGTGGAAACTATTATACTTTGGCTATGCACGTCTATGTTTTCTTCCAATTCAGTGTTAATTTTGGATACGCAGTCATATAATACACGTTTTTCCTTTTCGGACAAATGAAGTGCTTCCGAAGTTTGATAGGAAAAAAAGCTGTATTCCTTCATTTTATCATTTAAGGACGTTGCCCGGATTAGATCAGGATGAAAAAATAATCCCCAACCCATTATGTTTTCGGACGCTTGATCATTATTGTCAATTTCGATAATCTGATTGGGTGCCATGCAGATTAGACTACCGTCCTGAAAATCAATGATTTTCCGCCCGTACTTGATTTTATTATCAGGATAGTTCTTAAACATGATGCAGTAATAATCTGCAGACAATTTTATTTCACAGTCTATCTGCTGATCCACTTTACTAAAGTCTACCACACCAACTAAAGGATGATGGATATCGTGAGCCAGCCCGAAAAGTAAAAACATCTCTGAGATCGTTTGTAAATGAATAATTTTACTCCTCACCATAGGTTTTTTTGTAAATATGCTGATTATTGAAACCATTACAATGCAATGGTTCCAGTAATCGGGTTAAAGGGATTAAATTCCAAATTGGGCTTTTATTCCTGCCTCAAAAGTTTCATCGTCACTCTGCTTAAGATTTCCGATCATAAATTCCGCATCTTCGCCTGCTATGTATCTCAATTGCGCAGTATCATCGGTGGCTGCTTGGTAAATTACATTAGCAACCACACTTGCGGATGAAGCATGTTGAAACAAGGACTGCATAGCTGACATGATTTTTTCGATAAAGGGTTGGTATTCTGTGTAAGATTCATTGTTGCTAAAATCAAGGGAACGCCCCGTAAAGTCAGTAGTAATAGCACCTGGCTCAATAATCTTTACTTTACCTCCAAATTCTGAAACTTCGTATTTCAGGGATTCAGAAATACCTTCCACAGCAAATTTGGTTCCGTGGTACAGCGCTCCCAACGGAAATGCCATTTTGCCTCCAATAGAAGAAATATTAATGATCGTGCCGCTTCTATTTCCGCGAAAATGTGGTAGCAATGCTTTGGTGACATCTAAAAGGCCAATCACATTTGTATCAAACTGACGGATGATTTTCTCTCTAGCAAAGGATTCTAGAGGACCATAGGCACCATAACCCGCATTATTAAGTAGTACATCAATTTTTCCAAATGTTTCGATCCCCTTATTTACCGCGGTTTCAATAGAATTTAAATCCAAGACGTCCAGCCTGGCTACCATAACATTTTCCAGGAGATTTAATTCAGTTTCACTCTCTGGTTTACGCATGGTGGCAATAACGTTCCAACCTTTCTGCTGAAATAGTTTTGCTGTCTCTTTTCCTAACCCACTGCTTGCTCCTGTTATTAAGATTGTCCTTCTCATTTTTTTGATTTTAAATTATAATATAAAGGTCGAATTAACGAAGTGATGGCAGATAAGACGAATTGAGTAAATTTGTATTGTTTTTGCTGAACTTTGTGCCAAAAGTGAAAAGGATAGCCGTAAAAGAGGTACTTCTGGCGCCTGAGTTTCATTTGGAAACTACATGAGCGCATTTCAAAATAAGCTACACCAGGAAAAGCCGCTGGAGTGGAGGCCTACTTTAAATCCTATCCAATCGAAGGGAGGCTAATCGGAGGCCGCAAAGAAAATGTCGAATTTAAGCAAATAGCATTTACTGGTGTTATGGTGGATGCAGATCTTGGTACCACAAAATCCTTTAATATCCTAGATCAGGTCTGGATGATTATGAATGATACAAATGAAAATGCAACTTTTGTAGTTTTAACTCGTGGGATTATCTTTAAGGACTCCTGAAAGATTCTGGTGGTGTCCAAAGTGTGAATTTTCATTCTATTTATTTTTCCTGTTCAGGGATGCTGATGTTTTTTCTTCAGAGGTATATGTAATTTCCATCTTGATATGGCGATTTTTTTGACATAATCAGTTCGATTTTCATGGAAATCAAAACTTGCCTCGGCGATCAACTTATCCACCAAAAACACAATCTTTTCCACATTTCACTATTTACTAACAATTTTAGCTTTATGTTTGTTGTTGAATTTTATTGTACTAAAAATAATAGTATTTAAATTGTTTCAATCATGGATGCTAAAAAGGAATTGTTTCAAAAGCTGCAACAGGATATCCTGTTGTGGCAGGGCTTTAAGCCCTCGTCCTCGGGCAAGGCTGAACGCATAGGCCTTGGTGGAATCGAAGATTCTTTTCCCGGCGGTGTATTCCCCAAAAAGGCCATCCACGAATTTATAACCATAGCCCCCGAAGATGCCGCGGCAAGCGACGGATTTATTGCTGGCCTGCTGGCAGTACTAATGGAAAACAGTGCGGCATGCGTGTGGGTTAGTACCTCACGCAGATTATTCCCAGCCTCGCTTAGCCTATTCAACGTAGAGCCCGAGCGCATCATCTTTATGGATGTGCAGAGCGAAAGGGATGTGCTATGGATTGCAGAAGAAGCGCTTAAATGCGAAGGGCTCGCTGCGGTGGTAGCAGAATTAAATAAGGTCAGCCTTATCGAATCGCGCAGGTTGCAGCTTGCCGTAGAGTCCAGTGGAGTTACGGGATTCATCTTACGCAAAGACGGGAATAAAGCAGCAAGCACGGTAGCTACCGCAAGATGGAAAATCAGTCCGTTGCCAAGTGAAAGCCATGATGGAATGCCAGGGCTGGGATTTCCCCGCTGGAAGGTAGAGCTGCTAAAGGTGCGCAATGGCAATCCTGGAAGTTTTGTGCTGGAGTGGGCAGGAGAAAAATTTAAGGAAGTCAAGAAAACTGAAAAACAAACAGTTTGGTCTGATCTGGAGCGCAGGCAAATTGGGTAGATATCATGCAAAGGCGTTTTGTTTCCATATGGTTTCGCCAGCTACTGGCTGACTGGCAGATTATTCGCAGGCCTGAGCTTTCTGAGGTTCCCTTTGTTTTCTCCGCGCCCGATCATGGCCGAATGATGATCACAGCCGTTAGTCCATTGGCATTTGGTTTTGGAATAGAGGTCGGAATGCGTGCAGCTGATGCTAAGGCAATATGCCCGGGACTTGAGGTACTGGATGATAAGCCTGGCCGTCCGAGAAATCTGTTGCGCGGCCTTGGCGAGTGGTGCATTCGCTATTCACCGATAGTTGCCATCGATGAGTTTGGAATGGACGCTCTGTTGCTCGACGTTTCTGGATGCACGCATCTCTGGGGCGGAGAGCGAGGATATTTAAAAGAGATATTTGCTAGACTAAAAAGTAAGGGATATACCGTAAGGTTGGGCATTGCCGATACTCCGGGAGCTGCCTGGGCGGTTTCGCATTACGGCAAGATTACTCCATTAATTCCTGCTGGTGAACAGGTGGAGGCATTGCTAAATCTTCCACCTGACGCGCTTAGGCTGGAAGAGCAGACGCTTGCAAAGCTTAGAAAACTGGGGTTTTACCAGATTAAGAGCTTTATCGGGATGCCCAGGTCGGTCTTGCGCAGGCGTTTTGGCGAGGATTTTCTGTTACGGTTGGCACAGGCGATCGGAACAGAGAATGAGGTCCTGGTTCCCTTGCAGGTTCCCGTTGCATTTAGCGAAAGGCTGGCCTGTTTGGAGCCTATAAAAACCAAGGTCGGAATTGAAATCGCTATTAATAAATTGCTCGAAAGTTTATGTAAGCGGATGCAGTCGGAGGGAAAAGGATTGCGGACTGGCGTGCTCACGGGCTACCGGATCGATGGAAAAGTGGTACAGGTGACTATCGGTACCGGTGGGGCTACCCATAACGCAAGTCATTTGTTCAAGCTTTTTCAGCTTAAAGTGGATCAGATCCGCCCTGCCCTGGGCATTGAGCTTTTTGTTCTGGATGCCCCAAAGGTGGATGATGTGGAAGTGCCTCAGGAGGAAATGTGGACATCTACCCCCGGGCTTGATGATAAAAGCGTAATCCGATTGTTGGACCGTGTTGCAGGGAAAGTAGGATTTCAGGTAATCCACCGCTACCTTCCGGCAACAAAATATTGGCCGGAGAGATCGGTACTAAGGGCTGTTTCGGTAACAGAAAAACCGCAGGCCAGTTGGCGGATCGATAAGCCCAGGCCTACTGAACTGCTCAAGACTCCAGTGCCAATTGAGGTAATGGCTATCATTCCAGATCACCCGCCAAAGTTTTTTATTTATAAAGGCGTGCGGCATGTGGTGGCAAAGGCCGATGGACCTGAGCGCATCGAGCGCGAATGGTGGCTGGATCAGGGTGAGCATAGGGATTATTACCAGGTAGAGGATGAGCGGGGCGGCCGCTATTGGCTGTTTCGCTTAGGGCACTATGGCGGCGAACAAAAGTACAAATGGTTTATACATGGATTTTTTGCATAGAGGAGAGGGGTTATGGGATACAGTGAATTACAGGTTACTTCAAATTTCAGCTTCTTGCGAGGAGCATCGCACGCCCATGAGCTGGTTGAACAGGCTGAGATTTTTGGGTATCAGAAAATAGCTATTACCGATAGAAATACGCTTGCGGGAATCGTTCGTGCACATGCAGCATGCAGGGAAAAAAACGTAAAGTTGATCCCCGCATGCAGGCTGGATTTATTGGATGGGCCTAGTCTGCTTGCATATCCTACTGACAAGGAAGCATACTGCAGATTATCCGCGCTGCTGACTCTTGGCAATATGCGAGCGGAAAAAGGTTCATGCCATATTTCCAGGGCAGATGTTTACGCTCATAGCAAGGGGATCATTTTTAACCTGGTGATGCCCGGTGAGCTCAATCGCAGGTTTGAGTATGACCCCGGTTTTGTAGCTGCACTGGCGGAATACCGCGAAGCATTAGGCGGTCAGTTGTACCTTGCGGCAACCAGGTCCTATATGGGAAATGATGATAAGCTGATTTTCCGCACTTCCCAGCTTTCCAAGGTTTATGGAATCCCGGTGGTGGCAACAGGTGATATCCATTACCATTCGCCTTTGCGCAGGGAATTGCAGGATGTGCTTACCTGCGTTAGGGAAAAATGCACCATCCAGGAAGCTGGGTTTCGCTTGCACCAGAATGCCGAGCGCTATATGAAAGAGGTGGCAGAGATGGAGCGTTTGTTCAGAAAATATCCAAGCGCTATCAAAAATACGATGCTGATAGCCGAGGCTTGTAATTTTTCTCTGGATGAGCTCAAATATGTTTATCCCGAAGAGATCAATAAAAGTGGCCGCTCGCCACTGGAAGAACTGGAATACCTCACTTGGAAAGGAGCGCAAGAGTTTTACGGTGAAAAGATCCCAGAGAAAGTGATCAAGATGATCCACCATGAGATGGAATTTGTGAAGCAGATGGATTATGCGAATTATTTCCTTTTTGTTGAAGATATCGTGCGTGAGGCCAGGTCACGGGGAATCCTTTGCCAAGGACGAGGTTCTGCGGCTAATTCGGCCATCTGTTTTGTGCTGGGAATTACTTCAGTTAACCCGATGAAATTTGACCTGCTTTTTGAACGCTTTATTTCTCCGGCCAGGAACGAGCCCCCGGATATAGATGTGGATTTTGAGCATGAGCGCCGGGAAGAAATCATCCAGTATATCTATAACAAATACGGCCGTGACCGGGCGGCAATCGTCGCAACGGTTACCCAGCAGCATCAGAAAGGTGCAATCCGTGATGTGGGAAAAGCAATGGGACTCTCCGTTGATACTATTAATCGATTGTCAAGTTCCATTTGGGAATTTACCGATGAATGGTTCGATGGTAAAAGGGTTACCGAACAGGGGTTAAATCCAAACGACCCGCATCTTAAAAAAACGTTAGAGCTTACCTCGCAGATGATAGGCTTTCCCCGGCAGCTGGGTCAGCATACCGGGGGATTTGTAGTTACCCAAGGAAAGCTTACAGATCTGTGCCCAATTTTAAATGCCCGGATGGAGGATCGCACCAATATCGAGTGGAACAAGGATGATATCGATGCGCTGGGATTTTTAAAGGTGGATGTGCTGGCGCTAGGGATGCTCACCTGTATACGCAAGGCTTTTGATCTTTGCCGGGATCATTACGGAAAACAGTTTACTTTGGCCAATATTCCCCAGGATGATCCTGATGTTTATGATATGATCTGTCTGGCTGATACTTTGGGCGTATTTCAGATTGAAAGCCGGGCGCAAATGTCGATGCTGCCAAGGCTAAAGCCAAGGGAGTTTTATGATCTGGTAATCGAGGTGGCAATCGTCCGCCCAGGACCAATACAGGGAGATATGGTGCATCCCTATCTGCGCAGGCGAAATGGAGAAGAACCTGTAGATTATCCTTCACCCGAACTAGAAGAGATTTTGGGGAGAACTCTGGGGGTACCGCTCTTCCAGGAACAGGCGATGAAAATAGCAATTGTTGCAGCTGGGTTCACGCCCGCTGAGGCAGATGGATTGCGCCGTAGCATGGCAACATTTAAGTTCAAGGGATTAGTGAATCAATATGAGCAGAAGCTTATCGATGGAATGATGGCCAAAGGGTATACACTGGAATTTGCAAAGCGGATATTCAGGCAACTGGAAGGATTTGGAAGTTATGGTTTTCCGGAATCCCATGCGGCAAGTTTTGCGCTACTGGTCTATGTATCCTGCTGGCTAAAACACTACTATCCCGATGTTTTTGCTACAGCGCTTTTGAACAGTATGCCTATGGGTTTTTACCAGCCCGCGCAAATTGTCATTGATGCCCAAAAGCATACCGTTGAAGTACGTGAAGTGGATGTAAACCATTCGTTGTGGGATAATAAACTCGAAGAAAAATCGGGAAAATATCATGCCCTGCGTCTGGGATTCCGTCAAATCAGTGGTATTCGGGTTGATGAGATAGAGATTTTGATCAACGCACGCGGTGATAAATATAAAAGCATCACTGCGCTTCGCGATGCGGGAATATCTATTGCAGCGCTTGAAAGACTGGCCGATGCTGATGCTTTTCGTTCCATGGGAATGGATCGGCGTAAGGCACTTTGGGAAATTTCGGCCTTAAAGGATATGCCCGTCGAACTGTTCAAGGGACAGGCTTCTGAAAGCGTACTTGAAATGCAGGTAGAGTTACCCCTTATGGGAAAAGGAGAACATGTCGTTCAGGATTACGCAACAGTCGGCCTCTCGCTAAAGGCACATCCGGTGAGTTTTGTGCGGCCGCAACTGGATATGCTAAATATCCGCAGTTGCAATCATATCAACAACGATTCTACAGATGGGCAACTGGTGAAAGTTGCTGGACTGGTCCTGGTGCGCCAGCGCCCCGGAACTGCAGGTGGTGTTTGTTTTATCACCATTGAGGATGAAACGGGATATTCGAATCTGGTGGTTTTTGAAAAATTGTTCGAAACCTACCGCAAGGAAATTTTGCATTCGAGACTTCTAATGGTAGAAGGGCGTTTGCAGCGTGAGGGGAATGTGGTGCATGTAATCGTTAGTAAGTGTTTCGATTTTACAAAAATGCTGGGCAAGTTGGTACAGCGTGAAGTGGATGAATTGCCGGTATTGACTTTGGCGAGAGGCGATGAAAAGACTGCGCCCTATCCCTCGCAGAATAAGCGGGCCCAGGTAAGGAATGAAGCGCCTAAAAAAGCTTTCCATGGTGGAAGGAATTTCAAATAAGAGATTTCATCATAAGCAGAAATTAAGCAAGCTTTTATATCTGAATAATTAGATTGCAAACTTGCTTCCAATAAATTGGATCTAGGTATATTGTTGATCAGTTATTTATGTATAATTTCAATCTTCGTTTCATTATACGTTTGTTTACTGGAATTGCCAAAGTGCATTTATAATTGAAATAAATAGTAAAATGGTACATAGCCTTCGTTTTTTGAGACAATAACTTAAAAGGAAATCTTTTTAAATTTGGTAGGTGTCAAGGCGTCAATAAATTTTTTGCACACAGGATTCAATTCTTGATTTCTGCTCGTAGAATCATTTACATATTACCATAACGACACCAGATTGGAATAGGATGGTGGGTTGGTACTCGACTTTAAAAGTTCTTTGATTCATTTTAAATTATGGTAAATGAAGTTAAAAATTAACAGGGTAATTTTTAGTGCCTTGGAGCTGCACATTTTGCGAAGCGGACTAGTTAATAAACAAAAGTATCACGCTTATTATGACTACCTTACCGAAAACTATAGGCATCATGAAAATCGCTGTTTTTAGCACCTGCAAGTATGATCAGGAATTTTTAGAAAAATACAACACCTCGCATCAGCTTGTCTTTTTTGAACAGACATTGAATCTTGACAGTGCGCCAATGGCGCAAGGCTTTCAAGCTGTTTGTCTTTTCGTTAATGACAGGGCTGATGCCGAAGTTCTCTCGTCGCTTGCTGAATACGGGATTAAGGTGATACTTCTCCGTTGTGCCGGATTTAACAACGTGGACCTTGACTTTGCGGAGGAGGTGGGTATAAAAATCCTCCGGGTTCCGGCCTATTCACCTGAGGCTGTAGCGGAGCACACCCTGGCAATGATGCTGACCCTTAACCGTAAAACCCACAAGGCATATAACAGAGTCAGGGAAGGAAACTTCTCCCTGGAATCTTTAATGGGGTTCAATATGCACGGCGCTAAGGTTGCCCTTATTGGAACGGGTAATATCGGGAAAGCGTTATATAAAATTCTCAAAGGATTTGGCTGCAGGATTTCTGCCTATGATCCCTATCCAGATGCTGAGCTTGTGGCAGACGGTCTGGAATATATGGATTTACGTGAAGCATTGAGCGATGCTGAAATGGTATCGTTGCACTGCCCGCTAACAGATGAGTCATTCCATATGATTAATGAAAACACGTTAAAATATTTCACAAAAGGGGCAATGTTAATCAATACGAGTAGGGGAGCCCTGGTAGATACAGCAGCAGTAATCAATTCATTGAAGTCTGGTCAGTTAGGTTATCTTGGCCTGGATGTCTATGAACAGGAAGCTGCGCTTTTCTTCCAAGACCTTTCGGGGGAGGTAATTCAGGATGATCTGATTGCCAGATTGATATCATTTCCAAACGTACTTATTACCTCACATCAGGGCTTTTTTACTCGTGAGGCAATGCAGCAAATCGCAGAGACAACTTTTTTGAATGCAGATGCATTTGTCGCTGGAAAAAATATGATCAATGAAATTAAACCATGACTTCTCAGCTGCAATCGCCTAATGAATTACAATGTTAATTAGACTACAGGTTAGGTCATCATCATTTACTACAGATGATGATTATATAAAAATGAAATCCTCATTAATTTACTATTCGAGTTTTCATGGGTGTTCTGGGGCAGGAATTTTCCCTTGCGATATTTCATATAATTAAGCTAATGTTTTCCAATTAATGGGAATGAAATATTATTTTATGAAATCTCGACAGGAATGTACACTGGGTTGAACCACAGGTAACCAGTTTGCAAAATTATGAGGCACATTATGTCGTGGGGTTGATAGAATGGCTAAATCTTATTTTATCGATAGCATTGTTAAAAGATGTAACTTATTAACAAAAAGACTCAAAAACAATTCGTTTTTTGAGACAACTCGCTATTTATATGTAATAATTTAAGCCCTTCATTCATGAAAAAGTATAATATTCATTATTTTCTTGAATTTACAGAATTAAAAAGATAATATTTTTTCCTGAAGTAAAAAGCAAGGTTCACCAGGGCGATCAGTGCAGGGACTTCTACTAAAGGTCCGATCACTCCGGCAAATGCCTGACCTGAATTGATCCCAAATACGCCAATGGCTACTGCAATAGCGAGTTCAAAATTGTTCCCGGTTGCCGTAAATGCGATAGAAGCGCTCTTGGAGTAATCTGCCCCAAAATAACGTCCTGCAAAAAAACTCATGACAAACATGATGGAAAAATAAATGACCAGTGGGATGGCAATTCTAACTACATCCATCGGGATGTGTACAATCAACTCTCCTTTTAAACTGAACATGATCACAATCGTGAAAAGTAAAGCAATAAGGGTAATGGGCGAAATCATAGGTACGAAGACATTATTAAGCCATTCTTTTCCCTTAAGACTGATCAGTGCATATCTTGAAATGATTCCAAGCGTAAAAGGTAACCCTAGATAAATCGCCACGCTTTTAGCAATTTCGCCAATGGTAATATTGACTTCCAGGCCTTTCAATCCAAAATAAGGCGGCAATACCGTAATAAAAATATAGGCAAATACACTGTATAACAAGACCTGGAAAATGCTGTTCAATGCAATTAGTCCCGCTGCATATTCCCTGTTTCCTTCGGCAAGTTCATTCCAGACCACCACCATGGCAATACACCTGGCAAGTCCGATCAGGATCAGTCCCACCATATATTCCGGATAGTCTTTTAAGAAAATGATGGCCAAAAAAAACATTAGTAAAGGTCCGACTACCCAGTTTAGTATTAGCGAAACGCTCAATACTTTGGTGTCTTTGAATACTTCTCCCATTTTTTCATAACTCACCTTGGCAAGCGGAGGATACATCATCAGGATCAGTCCAATAGCTAAAGGGATATTTGTAGTGCCACTTGAAAAGGAATTAATAAATCCCGAAGATGAAGGAACGAAATAACCTATGCTCACTCCCAGCGCCATGGCAATGAATATCCATAAAGTTAAATACCTGTCAAGGAAACCAAGTTTCTTTCTTTCGGCCACAGGGACACAATTATTTGCACTCATTAAATCTTTTGGCTTATATGTTCGCTGATAAAGTCAGCAGAATAAATCTTGATCAGGTCTCTTACCCTTCTAAATTCGTTCATGACTTCATCCGCAGTTCCAGTCGCTTTTGCAGGATCCGGAAAGTTCTGGTGAAAACGTTCTACCGTGCCTGGGAAATAAGGACAGGCTTCGTTTGCATTGTCACATACGGTAATCACTGCATCAAAAGGAATAGATAGGTATTCATCCACGTGGTTGGAAGTATGGGATGAAATATCAATGTGGTCTTCTGCCATTACCTGCACCGCTTTTGGGTTTACACCATGGGTTTCAATCCCTGCACTATAAATATTGGCTTTACCATCTGCATAATGACGCAGATAACCTTCAGCAAGCTGGCTTCTGCAGCTATTTCCTGTACACAGGACTAATATGTTTTTCAATTTTCTTCATATTATAGTTTGACTTCTTCTTTCTAATAGTACGGTATCCCGCCAAGTGCCATGTTGTTTTCCAATCTTTTCCCTGACACCAAGAGTCTTGAAACCAGCTTTTTCATGGATTTTTAAGCTTGATGCATTTTCCGGAAAAATTCCAGCCTGCAAAGTCCAGATGCCTTCCCGTTCACTTGCTTTGACCAATTCATTTAGCAGACCAGATCCAATACCTTTTCCACTGAATTGCGGATCAACATATACACTCACTTCTGCAACCCCCGCATAAACGCATCTGGAAGAAACAGGGGTTAACGCTGCCCATCCATGTATAACACCATCCTGATCATCAACAAAGCGACAAGTTTTTAAATGTGAATCGTCCCATTCCTCAAAGGTTGGGGCAGAGGTTTGAAAAGTGGCATTGCCAGTCGCAATTCCCTTTTCATAAATAGATTTTACCTGCTCCCAATCTGAAGGAACTAAATTTCTAATCCCCATGTTCTTTTATTTAGCAGCAGCCACCACCTGGAGTACACGCATTTGCATCACCTGCCAAGTTTACCATTTCCAATTTTTGTTTTTTAACCGGAATGCCGCATTTGTCCATGGCAAGGCAAGCAGTCGTTTTTGAGGTTAAAACAAATTTATCCCCATCAAAAGCCAGGTCATATTTACCAATGGTTTCAGATTGGTATTCAACTTCAATATCCAGATCTTCCATACCGATAATCTGCTCAGATAAGGAAATAATATTCAATAATTTTGCTGCTTTCAAACGGTGCTCAAAGTCATTGGCATCCCAAAGCTGGAAATTTGCTACTTTCTCATGGCGTACCGTACCACCACAGTCAATAAAATCTTTAGTGATTACACCAACTTCGGTAACATGGAAGTGTTCAGGCACAACCTGCCCGTTCTCAAGTTTAAAATTAACACTTTCTCTTGTAGCCAGGATTTCTTTAATTTCTGATAGTTTCATAACAGTATATTTAATATTGCAATTTAACGATTGATTTAATTTAAAAAAAACTAACAGCAGTCAGCTTCTTGTTTATAAGCACCTAAAAAAGCGCCGATTTGGGTCTCTATTAATTTCCAGGTTATCGGATTGATACAATAACAAACACTCACCCCCTCAATGGTACCCTGAATAATTCCAGCTGTCTTTAATTCTTTTAAATGTTGGGATATTGTGGCTTGGGCAAGACCAAGTTCTTCTACCAGGTCGCCACATATGCAGGTATTAGAAGCAAGGATCCTTTGTAAAATTGCGATACGGGCTGGGTGGGCTAACGCTTTTAATAACGTTGCCAATTGGTTCTGTTCAGTGCTGAATATTTCTGTTCTTGTAAGTCCCATAACTATGTATTGCAATATTACGATATATAATCATATAGTGCAAACTATTTCCAATATACCTTATAAGTTATTTTATTATTCTCTAGTTAGTGATTTAATTGATTCGTAATGTTCGTTTTTTGAGACGATAAAATATAATTATAAATCCCTCAACCTATCAAAAATCCACCGTTTAATTATAACTAAATGGGTCTAACTATGATTGAATAATTTTCTGATTGCGGCAAGATGAGCAAACAAAACCAGGGGAACAATGAATGCTGGCAGCCAGCTGAAGGGGAAATTCAAGATGGCAACATTTGGTTGATCAAAACCAAATTGCTGAAATGGAGACGGTGCCGAAAGTATAGCATTAATTACGATATTGAGCAACAGCCCAAGGCAGACAAAGTTCCAAACCAATAAAGAAGTCTTTCCCATTTTACTTTTTGAGACACCGAAAAAACCGACAATTGGCGCGGTAATCCCTGCGAGAATATCCATATTGCGCCCTTCAAATGTCATTAGTTCAGGAATGGCACCGTTAAGAAATAACCCATAAAGGACTAGCTCAACCGGAACTCTGATAAGATGAATATAAGTGAGCATCTGCATAGATAAGCAGTCTATAAACAGTTTGCCTTTTCGGGTGTTGAAGATCAAAACAATGGCAAATAATGCCGGAATAACTGCGAAGAGAATGATCTTGGGAGGTATTGAATCAGGGTAATTTTTATAAATTCCCATGAAACTTAATAACGCCTGGATGATAAGGAAAAGTGATATCGCAAAAATAATTCTACGAACTGACTCTCTCCTCATTGATTTTGATGATGTTTTTATTAAAAGCACAATCATTCCTACAGCCACAAATGTGGTCAGACCAAAAGCAATGATTAGATAGAACGGCAGATCTTCAAGCATGAATCTAGTAAGGTTAGACAAAGCTAATTTATTTTAATTGACATCCCAATTATGCAACACAACTACATCACTGACTATACCCTCTCTATTTGGTAAAACGGAAGTATCTATCTAAGAATCGACTGTTTAATGATAAAAAATATCAAGCTAACTTTTGTCTTTGTTTCTAAATCAATCTTAAGCCAATTGGTTTTTCATCTAGCAAGAAAATGTCAACATAGATAGGAAATAGTGATAAGCGATTACCAAAACTTGCGTTTAATTGAAATCTTATACATCAGCAGTAACTATATAGAAATAGATTGCTTCATTAACATTACATCGATTAATTTCCAGCTGAAGAAATTTGACCCGCCTCTTAATCTGCACTTATTAGGAATATTATTTCAAGTTTATTTCAAGCCTATATCCTTTTCCGCGTATAACAACAATTTTTATGTTCGAGTCGAGCTCCAATTTTTTTCTAAGCTTGGATATAAACATATCCAGACTGCGCCCGACAATGATGCCTTCGTCCTCCCATATCTCTTTTTGCAACCGGGTTCTCTCTATAGTCTCATTAGGAGATAAGGCGAACATGAGAAGCACACGGGTTTCAGTTACCGTCAAGTCTATTGTGTTTCCATTAAAAATTAGCCTACGGTTCTTTGCGTCGAACAACGCTGAACCCAAAGTGATTGTGCTAGTATTGGGAATGTCCGGCAGCGATTTACCATGCTTACCAGATCTCAAAAATATAAAACCAAAAAATGCTAAAAGAGGCAAACCGCTGAGCAGAACTTTATTCTCTATTGTATTTATGCCTGTCGGTTTAAATTTAATGTTAATAAGGTAATTAGCTTTAGGTTGATTCCTTCCTATACAGGCTACAATATCATCTTTTTTATTTTTTGATGTAGCAAATCCAAAGACTACCCCTGACTTGCCAATATCCATAATATTAACAACATAATCAGTTGCAAACGGATCTTTTGATAAAAGGCGTTGAGTAGTATTTACCAAGGTATCTGCTTGAAAGGTTAACTCATTTTCAAAACTGATCTGGTACTCTTTATCAGCAATTCTTTTTACCGGTAGAACCCTTGATGTACTGTCGCCCGACTGCAAAAGTAATTCATGTCCGATCCTGCGGAGTAAGACTTCTCGTCTTGCAATATCGAAGTCGTCACTATCAGCTAAATTGAAAGATGCGCAGATTGCAGAAATAAATAGAAGCAGTATTGATCCAACAAGGTACTTGCCTTTCCCAGACAGGAAATTTTGGCTATTGAGCATAATGTTAAGTTTTTATTTACAAAGTTTACATTTTTATTTACAATTCAAATCTCTCAAGCTGGCAAATATCAAAGTAGATTTGCTGAATCAATTTTGATAGCGTATGAAAACAAAAATATCCATAAATCAAAGGTTCCAAAAACACAGCCATTAAAACAGCACTCAATACACCTAAATAACAGTTCTGCTAAGATTTTTTTTGGGTTTAATAGTGGTAATATTCAAATACGAGAATGCCACCGAAATTAATTCTAATTCTGTCGTCACGGCCGATGACAATGGAATATTAAATTAAGCATTTTAAAATAGTTAACGAAAATAGAATACTACCTATAATGAAATACCTATACACTTTCGTTCTAATTTTCCTTTGTCAAGGATTCTTCACCATACTTTATGCCCAGGAAAATAAATATTCCCCTAAAATAGAGATAAGAATAAGAGCAATAGAAAACAATCTAGGACTTCCCATAAGCATTGAAGGCGATCCGAATCATACCCTGATGGAAAGAATGAATTTTTATAATGTCAAGGGTGTTAGTATTGCAATTATTAAAGACTATAAAATAGAATGGGTAAAGGCATATGGTTGGGCTGATAGTGCTGAACAACGACGTGCTACTACAAGTACTTTATTTCAAGCAGGTTCAGTAAGTAAATCGCTAAATGGCGTTGGTGTTTTAAAAATGGTACAGGATAAAAAACTGGATATCTATTCTGATGTCAACGATTATCTAACAACATGGAAGTTTCCATATGATTCATTATCTAAAAGCAAAAAAATAACGCTCGCAAACCTGCTTAGCCATACCGCAGGTTTAGGTGTACATGGCTTTCCCGGCTATGAAAGAGGAGACACTATTCCTACATTAATACAAATACTTAACGGGGAAAGACCCGCTAACACGGTTGCCGTCCGTTCCATATTTGAACCTGGATTGAAAGGTCAATACTCTGGTGGGGGAACTATGATTTCTCAACTCGTAGTACAAGACATCACAAAGAAAACTTATGATAAGTTTATGTGGCAAAATGTATTAAAGCCCATGGGTATGAAAAATAGTTTTTATACTCAGCCCGCGCCACAAAGTAAACAAAAACTTTTGGCCTCGGGATATTATGCTAATGGTAAGGAGGTAAAAGGAAAGTATCATATTTACCCGGAACAAGCTGCTGCTGGATTATGGACAAATCCAACAGATCTGGCGAATTACATCATTGAAACACAGTTGGCATTAGCCGGAAGATCTAGCAAAGTGCTTTCACAAGATATGACTAGATTAAGGCTCACGCCATTTATTGACAAATCAGCAGCGTTGGGCGTTTTCATTTATAAACGAGGCGAAAACACTTACTTTGAACATTCTGGTTCAGATGAAGGTTTTGTTAGTGAATATTATGGTAGTATGGAAGGCGGGAATGGTGTAGTGGTGATGGCAAATACCGATAATGGAGCTATTTTAAACGAAATAATAAATAGTGTTGCAACTGTTTATGACTGGAAAGGTTTTTACAATCCACTAAAGAGACCCAAGATCATTACTGTTTCAAAAAATATCTTAGAAAGCTATATGGGAGAATATAAGTTTAAGGTAGATGATAAATTTTATATCAAAATCGGCTTTGTTAATGGACGGTTTTTTTACTCAGAGCCCGGTTGGGATGGATTTGAATTATTCGCCAGCGCTGAAAAAGACTTTTTTTCCAAAGAAAATCCTGTTGGCATTACATTCATAAAGGATGCAGCAGGCAAAGTTATTGAACTGGGATATCATAATGGTTCCAGAAATGAAAAACTAATAAAAGTTAAGTAGATGTTAATCTTCACCTAATTAAGGCTGATTTTAAGACTACCTAATAATTAGTTACCAAACAAATAATTCTTAAACTATGAATAAAAAGATATCAATTAACTACTTAATTCTAATTATTGCTTCATTGGCATTCAGTTGTCGTGAACCTATAAAAAAGGAAAATAAGGTAAGAGTAAGCCGCTTATCCTTGCACATTGGTAACGAAAAATATTTGATGATAGATACGAAAGAAAGTGTTGTACAATGGAAAGGTTCAAACCTAAATGGCTTAAACACTCAAACCGGATACGTTTATATATCAAAAGGCGAATTGATGATTGAAAAGGGTCAACTCGTCGGAGGTACGGTTGAAGTTGACATGAATACAATTGAAGATAAAAAACATGGAGTTGATAATAAGCTAGTTAACCACTTAAAAGACCCTGATTTTTTTGATGTAAAGAGATTTCCCTTTCCAACTATTTCAATTAAAAAGGTTACTTCAGTAAATGATGAGGATAAAAAGGTTACTGCAAACTTAACAATTAAAGGAATCACACATCCTGTTACTTTTCCTATCAAAATGGAAGTTATGGATGGAACTATAAAAGTGAATGCCAAGCTGGTCATTGATCGAACAAAATGGGATGTCCGTTATAAATCAGCAAAGTTCTATGATAATTTAGCTAATCAGACTATGTCAGATTCCATTGAATTCCACATCAAAATTGTAGCACAAAATAGGATTAATTGAAATTCATAAATAATCATGAAATATGTACACATATATACTTTGTTAATGATATCTGCTTTTTTCACTTCCTGTGGACAAAACAAAACAGATCTTAAGAAAGCAAATATCCAGTCCGAAACCAAAGACCTTACCACAGTCTCAGGAGCAAATGAAAAATATATTCACACTAAGTATGTGTATAGTGACACTAATGGGTTAAGCCTAATTATACAAAACAGTGGTCCAAAAGGTGGAATGAAATACACTGACCCTGATGGTAAGGTATATAGCTATGCTGTATTTTGGACTCGAATTATTAATGAAACAGATAAACCTTTAGAGTTACAGATTGCCTTTCCGGTAGATTCATATGCCATTCCGTCTTTACCTGGTAAATACTTTAAAATATTGATTCCTCCCGACACGATGACAGTTGATAAAGAACCCTTGTACCTATTCGGTCTGACAAACTTAAAGACTTTCTTTGACAAGAGTATTCACAAATCATCTTCGTTGAAAAGAACTATAAGTCCAAAAAAATCGAATGGTTTTTACATAGTGATGCTCAGCCTGGTTGAGGGAGCGCATGGTACCATGCGAACGGGACTTAGCCTAAAAGGGCAAAATCTTTATTATAAGATAAAAATTGATGGATCAAAGAGTAACACTAAATCAGACGATAAAGAAATTCAGTGTGGAAGTATTAATTTGAAAAATTTTGTGATACAATAGTAAATTGATGCCAGCTTACAATCAATTTCTTCCACTAAAAAAATATAAAAATATGCCAAATTATTTCTTACTTGTTTTTCTTATTTTTCTGTCTGGTTGGAATGAATCGCCGGATAACAACAGCGGATTTGAATCGGTAGATCAGACCATTTCACTTCCCAACGGATGGTGGTTTCAGGCACCTAATTACGACAATATCAAATTAGATTCGGGTATCAGATATGAAGGAAAATATAGCTTATCAATCGAGAATTCCATTGATTATAATACCCCGCAAGAAGTAGGAAACTATTTTTCCTTTGACGCAAATGATACGCTAAGCAGAGAAGAAGGTACGATTGAATTGAGGGGCTATATGAAAATGGATGTAGTTCAAAATGGGTATGCAGGAATTTGGTTAAAAGTTGATGGAGTTGATACCCTCCCGACATTGGTTGATAAGAAGAGTGCAGGCACGTATGATTGGGCAGAGTATAGTATCAAACTCAATTACTCCAAAAAAATAAGGCGGATAGCTTATGGAGGCATTCTAGATGGGGTAGGCAAAGTCTGGTTCGATAATTTCCAGCTTTATAAAGATGGAAAACCCCTAAGTGGTTTAAGACGAATACCGCAAAAAAAAGCTCAGGTCGATACTTCATATCGGAATGGATCCAGAATAAATGACATAAAAATAAATGCAAACAATATAGCCAATTTGGCGATAGTTGGACAGATGTGGGGATTTTTAAAGTATCACCACGCATATGCTGGTAGCGGGGATGTAAACTGGGACGCCGAGCTATTTGAAATGGTATCTAATGCGCTTAAATGCAAGAATGTTATCGAACTTAGTAATTCTTTAGAGGCTTATTTAGACTCCCTACCGAAGGTGAGAAAGTGTGATGACTGTAAAATGCCTTCGTCTTCAAAAGCGTTAATAGTCCCAGACTATGGAGATCTGTTTACGGGGAAAAAACTATCACAGAGCTTAACATACAAACTTAGGAATATCCAACAAAGCAACGACGGTAAAGAGAATTATTGGATTAAAAAAGATCCAAGCCTAGGTTACCCGCAATTTGTCAACGAAAAAAGCTATGATGAGATGGTATTTCCCGACGCGGGATATAGGCTACTTGCGTTATTTCGATATTGGTCTATCATAAATTACTATTCACCCTACAGAGACATTACAGAATACCACTGGAACCAAGTTCTCAAAGATTTCATTCCGAAATTTGTAGCTGCTGAGAATGCCGAGCAATATACACTTGCAACATTAAGGCTGATAGCTACAATTAAGGATACCCATGCAAACATCTTTAATAATTATCCAACCTTGGAATCAATCAAGGGTAAATATCGTGTCCCCTTTCGAGCCGATTTTGTCGAAGACAAGTTGATCGTAAGCGGATACCGTACCGATAGTTTAGGTATTCAAGAACGGGTTAAAATAGGAGACATTATTGTGTCTATTAACGGAGAAAGTATCGAAAAACTCGTAAAAAGGTATCTGCCCATCACTCCGGCATCCAATTATGAAACTCAATTGAGAGATTTGCCATGGAATTACCTGATGAGAAGTAACGACGACGAAATGCAGTTTGTGGTTAAACGAGACGGAAAGGTAATTAAACTAAACGTACAAACGCTCAAGGGAAAATCGACTTATAGAGCGCCCGCACAAAAAGAAAAAGGCGCATATTATTTAATTAATGAACAGCTTGGCTATGTTAATGCAGGAAAATATCAAAATTCGGAGTTGCCACAGATGAAAAAAATGTTTACAAAAACCCGAGGTATAATCGTCGACTTAAGAGAGTATCCAAATGACTTTATGCCCTACACCTTTGTGAACTATATTAAGTCTGGCAAAAATTTATTTGCAAAGATTTCATTGGTAGACTATTCAAATCCAGGCACTTTCCTCTTCACAGATTCAGCATCCAATGGTTCTCAAAAAAAAGATGAATGTTATAACGGAAAGGTGGTTGTAATTGTCAACTCTGATACTCAAAGCCAGGGAGAGTTTACTACCATGGCATTCCAGAGTTCACCAAACGTTAGCGTAATTGGAAGCCAAACAGCAGGTGCAGATGGAGAGTTATCCACTATTGTCCTTCCAGGTGGCATTACCACTGGGATATCAAGCAGAGGTATATTCTACCCAGATAATTCTCCGACCCAAGGCGTAGGTGTGAAAATAGATAATATTATAAAACCTACAATAAAAGGAGTAATAGATAGAAAAGACGAATTACTAGAGAAAGCTATTAATATCTTGACTAAAAGCTAATTTCCATAGATACCAATTCAATCAAGCTAAAAAGTAAATATGTTGGTGTACTAATGTATAAGATAACCCTCAATATATGATAATGTTTAGAGACTTTGGACTTTAGGATATTAGAGTTTGCTGAGCCGCGTGCTATGATCCTGCTGAACTCCGTTTTTTTCATTTATTATCATAAACTCATTCCATTAATCAAATCAAATCTTTAGTTTTTGATAATGAGTAAATGATAAAATATATTAACAAATTAAATGTCCGATGTTTACAATTTTTTTTCTTTACTGTATCGCTGCATTTAACTTACAGCTGAAAGAAAAACATACAGTAGGGGATCATACCTTTTTTTTGTGAGATTTCTTTTCTCTTTGCCCTGATTGGTGCAATAAACTTATAGCGAAGAAAAATATGCGCTAGTGGGATTGATAGCTTCGTTTTTTGAGACAAGCTAATAAAAGCTTAAGAGAATTTTAGGCATGTGCCACCTTTTAAGGCAAACGTAATCGGACACATTACCGAATTTTGTAGGGTATTAAAAAATTTTTTCTAGGAATCTGTAGACGATTAATTGTAAAAACTGGAAAAAGAATAATGTCTTTTTGTTAGATGTCAGGATAAAAAAGCGACGAAGTAAAGTTAATAAGTGATTTTTTTGTGAAACCTGCTACACTGTTTCTTAGCTGAGGAAGGCGAATGGCGAAACCTACTAGAGTTATTTACATATTTACAACCTTATTTGTCAACTAAAATTTTAGATAGAGAACAGACGGTAACTGTTCAAATTTAATAGTGCTTTAGATCTTCGTTTTCAGAAATGACGTATTTATAATTGTAAATTAATCAGTTTATCGGAATTATGATACATTTTGGCAAATGTTAAGACATTCGTATCTCATTTGTTCGTTCAATATCGAACATTTGGTGTTCAATAATGAACAATAGACTCTTTATAAATAACAATTGTGTGTTTATTACAGATTTTGAGAACAGTCAAAACATTGGCATACTAAATGATCACCCTTTATAAATTTACATTTATGAAGAGTTATATACTGGTCTTGTTTGCTGGTTTTACACTTTTAATTTCGTGTTCATCACAAAGGTCGGTCCATTCCAAACCATTGTCGTTACAGGATAGCCTGAATATGGTTTCCGATAGTATTAAAGTGGAGGGCATAACAATACACAACTTGTTTAAAAGCCAAATTTTGGCTCATCGTGAAGTTGGCAAATTTGATAGCACAATGATTCTACAAAATGTTTACCTTCCACACAAGCAGTTATGGGACAGTTGTTATGGGATAATCTTTGGACCAGATAATGCATCCAAGTTTAATAATTCCACTGGAATGATAAAATGGAATAAAACGCTGTATCCGGAAAACAGATCTCTTTTTGACACTAAGGCTAAAGCGCTATTGGCAATGAATTTAGATTCCGTTCTAAAGGTAAATTTAACAAAGTTCAACAAAATGGTTGGCTACAAACCCACAGCGATCATTAGTATATTGTTTACCCCTGTTCAGGGCATCGGTTTTGGCGGGTGTAGTGCAGAGCAATTTGCACTTGAGTTGAATTATGAAAATAATGATCTTGGTTACACGATCAATAAAGGCATACCACATGAACTCAATCACCTGGCTTATGAACCAAATAGAATGAAAGACCCCAAACATCAAACTGCATTAGCACAAACAATTGACGAGGGCTTTGCCTGTTATTTTACCTGGGCGTTTTTTGATGGAACTATTCCGAAATATGAAGCGGTTGAGAACATGTCTGAGGCCGAATGGCGATGGTACCTTTTACATGAAAACGAGATATTCCAAAAGGTTAAGATATATTTTGATGAAAAAGCAGAAAATCCACTACTAAATAATAATAAGTTCAAATTATTCCCGGATGCTCCCAAGACTCTTTTTTATTGGCTCGGATTTAGAATAATTGAAGCTTATGTAAAAAATCATGGCAAAGATTCATGGAAAGAGATATATAAATTAACAAGTGATGAGATCTATAAAGGCAGCGGATATGCAGACCAACTCAGCCAAAACTAAGTTGACGACGTTTTCTTAACTTAACCCTATAAATACGGAAACCACAATCGCCATTAAATTACCCTTTTTGGACAGAGAGCTATTTATCTATAGAAAAATAAGCACCTTTTAGCGAAGTCGAAATCCACTAGAATCCAAATCCTTTGATCTACTGAGCAGTTAAATATTCAATAATTAATAATCTTTTTAGACCATGCATGCCTAAAATAGCAATAATCAAGCAAAAAACAATGGTATGGCTATTGGAAGTTGAATGGCTATGCCAGTTTGAGAGACAGAAAAAATACAGGACACAAGCTCAATACAATTTTATGCGAAAAATAGTACTCATCTTATTATCAATCTTATGCCTAACCAATTTACAAGGCTTTACTCAATCAACCTTTAACAAGAAAAATTTTCAGGAATGCAGGCTGGTTTTAAATGGCGTAAGTTTTAGTGTGGATCCGCGTATAGAGCTGTTTCATACAATAGAAGTCCTGGGTGGAACCCCACTTGTGAATTTTATTGAGTTGGATTACAAGCAAAAGATCCTGACTAGTTTTGCCAAACATAAAAACCACCCTCTGTTTGCCTATTTAAAACATAGTAATCTTTATGGCAAGCTTTTCGATTCCATCGATGCACCAATTTGGGCAATGCTTCATTTGACCAACGACTTGGAGTGGCGTAAAGATATTGATGTTCCTGAAGCTAAAAATTCTGCTATCGACTCTTTGAGAATCCTTATGAAAGATTTTGCTAAGAAATCAAATTATATAGGGTTTTTTAATAGTAACATCGATTTTTTCCAGATATCATTGGCGACACTGACCTACAACCTGCCTGATTTTAATGAGAAGCAGCGCCTTATAAAATATTGTGGAAGCGATAATGGCAATAATATTAAATTTAATGTGATTCTCAACTTCTTGGGCTGGGGAAATTTTGGCCCGCGTATGTATAAAAAAAGCGGCGCAGAATTGTATGCTGTGATAGCACCGGAGAAATCGGCTATTAGGGTGCCCACTTTTGATATTTCTGCTTTGTATCGTCTTTTATGGCATGAGTTTGCGCATTCTTTCGCCAATCCTGCCATTGAAAAATATGAAGCGCAGTTTGACCAGTTTGAATGGATGTGGAATCCTATAAAAGAATCAATGAAAGCACAAGCCTACCATTCCTGGCATTCGGTAGTGAAAGAACATCTAACAGAAGCCATCGCCTGCCGTATGGCTGCACTGAAGTTTGGTGAAAATGCTGCTGAACTAAATTATGTCCGCCGCCAATATGGTATGAACTGGATATACCTTCATCCCTTACTTGAAGCGCTTAAACGTTATGAAAAAGAACGTCAGCAATATCCTACTCTGGAGAGTTTTATCCCGGAAATTATCAACGCATTGAAGAATGTGAAGAAGAGTGACATTGATATTTGGATCGCGGAAGCAAAGAACATTAAAAAACCTGATGTCAGCATGATGCCGGTAATTGATGCCATTTATGACCAAAAGGACATTTTGTTTATTACTTCAAGCAATGAAGCGGACCAAAAGGCAGACCAGAAATTAAAGGATTTTATTAAAAAATTTAGAAACAGGTTCCCCGCATTTAATGAGGCGAAAGTGGTGGCTGATACAACAGCACTAAAAATGGATCTTTCTGGGTATAATCTTTCTGTTTGGGGTACTCCGAAAGGGAATAAGTTTTTACAAAAGTATTTTGAACAAATTCCGCTTTTGATCGAAGATGATCGCATTATTGGTGAGAACATCTACGAAGGTACCGGGTATGGAATGTTAATAGGATGGGTTAATCCCTTAAATAACGAAAAGGTAATGGCTATATATACGGGACAAAGCCCAATAGATGTGATCGATTTTAATGAGATCCCGAACGGGGCCGGTAACTACCATATCTTTAATAACAAAATTACGATAAAGCAAAGTACATTTAGACGCCTGGGCGAGATTTGGTTTGCAAAATAGCAGAATTAATTTTTAGCGTTAAATCTATTTACCTATGGTGAGTTGATAATTTAATTGGCCTGTAATGTTGCTTTAATTGATAAATGCAGAGCAATATTTTCCTGTCATACCAATTATCAAAAACTTATTTTACTGATCTATTTGGTCTTGCGGTTTTTAATGATGTGTTTTTATTAAAAATCATCAAGTAAAAATGTTCCTTTTTTGAGACGCATCATTTATGATATAAAATTAATTAGCACATAAAATGCCAATTTTTTAATAAACTTTTTTCTCACTTCAACTAATGTTCTACTCTGAAATATCTGTATATTTAGGTATTAATAATTTCTTTTTTTTTTGCGTAAAAAATACACTGTAATAAAATATATTTTAGATTAGACGTCGGTCAACAGGTATTTTAATTACATCAATTATTTTAACAAGATCATTATATCCGGGGAATAGAGGATCCAAAAGTATATTATATTCCGATCGATTGACTGCCGACTTAACCTTAATTCCCAATAATTTATGTTCGGAAAATAGTTGATCTCCTAATATTTTACATGCTAAATTATCGGTATTTAGCCAATCTTTTGGATAGTTTGAGTCGGGAATTAGATATATCAAATCTTCGTTGGTAACACTCATTTCTATAATATATAAATCCTGTGGAATTTCCTCCATATCAAAATGCACAAGGTTTTCCAAAAATGCCAAGGATGAGTTTTCGGAGGTGTAAAGTACGTAAGTTCCTTTATCATTCCATCGCCCACCTGCTCGGAAGGCCCCCATTCCGGACAAGTCTTTAATCCTTTTTTCGGATTTTACAATTCTGTAGACATGCATCTATGAGTAGACTCCTTCCTCTATGCGTGTCAAGACATCTTCGATCATACCTATTCCTGTTGGTGTGGAAAAAAGAGATAAGGGGGTTTCGCCGTGAAGTGCATTGTTGGGTTTAGAAAGCCATCTTTGAACTTTTTCCTTATCGTCAAATACTTGATAAGCATGCTCCAGAACCCTTGCAACTTCGATTACAAGGGATGATGTTCTTATATCAAGTTTATCGTCAGCTTGTTTTCTTTCAAGCGTTTTTATTGATAAATTCAATATATCTTCCACGAAGCTTTTTTTGGACATTCCTGTAAAACTGATTACTGATTCCGCCGAAGCCTTACTTATGCCCGCCCTTGAGAGTAAGATAAGGTCGTAATAATTTTTTATCGGAATAGCTAGCGATAATGCCCCGCCCAGTAGATCACTAATTCTTGGCTTGTATATTTTTTTGTTAATCAAATCCATGTTACGACATTTTTATTAAAAATAAATATTTTTGTCGCAAAATCCAATTTTTAAATTGTTTATGACATTGAATTGGATTGATTGGCTTATTTCGTTCGTTTTTTGAGACTAAAAAAAACCTAATTCGTCATGCTGAAACTGAGGCTGAATTTTTTATAATCCAAATACTGAAATCCTCTTCGCCAAATTGTTTGTTAATTGCTGGCCAAATCTCAATTATAGTAGGTTGCGTACCAGCAATTATGTAATGTTTTTGATTTTGCGTCATTCAATTAAACACCTACTTCTAGATAATCAAGATTTGTTTAAGTAACAACATTTATTGATTTTTTGTATTACATTATTATTCTGGGTAAAGTGAATATCTAAATCAATTTTCCCGCAAATTATTGTAACCTAAAATCCTTTAATGGTTAACGGGATATAATAGTATGCGCTCATGTTATAAGTTTTATTGGTATAGACTACACCAAAATAATATTCATCATTTGCCCATGCTTTTTCTCTACCAATGGCACTGGATGGAGTGTTATTGTCCGCTAAAGCGCCTATCTGGAATTCTTTTGGACTGAAATTTGGAAGGCCCACATAGTTGGTAAAAGTATTTGTAGCAGTTACTCCGGCATGTTCCCTCATGTCCGTTACGATTACTTTTGAAAAATCAATTTTATCAACGGATTCCGGAAGGTGCCCGGCATTTTTTTTAACCAGAATGTTGTACATGATTCCATCGCCCTTTACCTTGCTGATATCCACATAAGCTCTTAGTTTTTCATTTTTTGAATACCCTTTATCATCCCCAAGCATAAATCCCCTGTTGAGAACATAGACAAAACCCTTGTCCATTTTTTCCAGCATCAGTGAATACATTTGTGGATTAACGGGAAGACTTTCCGCTGTGACCAGGTTAATTGGGTGCTTTTCTTCCAGTAGCGTTCCGTTCTCATCAGTGACTTTGATTGTGAAATCATATTCACCTGCAGCGGCTTCTTTGGGGATGGTGAAGTGTTTATGAACATTGGTATTTCGGACCCCTTTAAATTCTGTCCATGTCAGCTCAAAGGACCAGTTTGACGGATAGGTAACGCCTTTCTTTTGGCTGATAAGGACTTGAACGGTGTTGATTTTATCCCCGGCAGTTACATCCATGTCCAAATGGAAGTCTCTGCCGATGATGCCCTGCCCGTTATTGCCTGACCCGATTTCCAGATCTGTTATCGTAGGCAAAGGAAGTTCCTCTTCTGGTCTGTCTTTTTTACAGGCAGTGAAAACCAGGGCTGCGAATAATATAAGTAGTAGTGTTTTAATAGGTTTCATAATAAAAATATATGTTTTTGTTTTTAATAGATATGGATTTCAAATTTGAAGTAAAACGTAAATCAGGATCTCCGTTAAATACATGCATTATAATAAATGCTTTCGTTAGGGGGCTATTTCTTTTTTTTTGCTGAGATACTCATCGATTACAGGGATCAGCTTTCTTTTAAAATCTGCACGGACGGCGTCTTCATCAATTTTTCCCCCTAAACTATAAGACCTGATCTTGCCGGCGCGGTCAATGACCATTGTTGTTGGATAACCCATTACGTGAAAAACATCTCCTGCGAGGAAAGCCTTTGGATCGGCAATTGTTTGAAAATCAAACTTGTTGGCTGCAAGGTATTGCAAGAGATCTTCCTGCTTTTCGCGGGCAATGGATAAGAACACGATGTCTTTGTTTTTATATTTTTCGACGATTTCATTCAGTGGATTAACCTCAAGTTTACATGGTTTACAGGCAATAAACCAAAAATTCAAGACTACCACCTTTCCCTTGAGCGAGGCTAAGCCTACTGACCTTCCATCGATAGTCTCAGCGGAGAAATCAGGGGACTGTACCCCATCAAGCGCACCGGGTTTCTCAATATCGTATTATGCGCTCCTGTAAATCTGGAAAGCGCTTCTTCATAAGCATTTCGTTGTGCAAACGCCACATTTCCACAAGTTAAGCATATCATAAAACAAATGGCGGGAAGCGAAAAAGATGCAATTGATTGTATGTATAAGTACCGTCTTTTCATATAATATCCTTTTGGATTCTGAAGCGACCCTGCCGGAAAAGCTGATTCTCCATAGCAGGGTAGCTGGTAAAGTTTCTTACTAATTGTAATTGATAGTAATTGGAACACTCTTGAATACGCTGATATTGTGCGTCGTGTTTTTGTAAAGGATTACCCACTGGTACTGACCGGATTCCCAGGCTTTCTCTCCGGTAATTGCATTAGCAGAGGGTTCATTATTGTCCATCGCTGCACCGACCGTGATGGTTTCTCCTCCATAAACTCCGTTAACAAGTTTGAGTGTGGATACCTTTCCTGCATTACCAAGCCCTTTGTGCTCGGCTTTGGTCACCACAATAACTTTGCTTAGATCCAGCTTATCTATACTTTCAGGATAATAGTTCGCCTTCCTTTTAATCAGGACCGAGTAAAGAATGCCGTCATCCTTGATTTCGCTCACCTGGGCATGGAGGCTCATCTCGTCGCCCTTTTTAAAAATAAGTTCTTTCTCTTCAAAAACGTCGGTATAATAAATCAGTGTGCCGTTTCTGGAAACAAAATCTCTTCCAATCTTCGGGTCAACCGGGAGATTCGCCGGATCCAGGATGATGAGATCTTCTTTGATCTCCAGTTGAGTTCCATTATCATCCTGAACGATTACTGCAAAATCATAGGTTCCTTCCGGCCCAGTCGCTGGAATGGTAAAATGCTTGTGAACGTTTGTGTTTTTTACGCCAATATATTCCGGCCACGAAAGCTCAAACTTAAAACTTGAAGCATAGTTGTGTCCGGCTTTTTGGGAGATGACGAGTTTGACGTCTTTTATTTTACTGGCTGCCAGAATATCTGCGTTGAAATGGAAATCGCGGCCCCTAAGCGCCCTTTTATTATTGGCCGTACCAATCTCTACATTCTCGGCAGTTGGCTTTAATGCCTCTGGCTCCGAGCCTTCTTTTTTACAGGCAGAGATACTGGCTGTGATGAATGCCAGGGACAGTATCAGGTTTTTAATTTTCATGTAATGGAATTTTTTAGAAATGCAGTTGGTTAATTGATTTTAATGCTAAGTCCTTTGATCGTTTGCCATCCTTCCTTGTCAGTCAGTCGGATCATAAAGTGATAATCTCCGGGATCAATATCCGTTGGTATGGTGATCTGTTGTTCCATCAGAAACGATCTTTGTTCAGCAGGAATTGGAAAGCTTTTGATGAGCAGAAATGGCTTGACCGGAACTTTAATGGGTTCCATTGAGCAGGTTTCCACTTCGGTACTGTGGGTATGGTGATCAAAGTTGTGGTGAATGTCAAGGCTTAGCGAACCAAGTGCGGTATTGTCGTTGAGCAGTGCCCTAAAAGTAAAGGTTTCGCCACGGTTCACCGTACCACACTGTTTGGGAAACGCATTGGCCGCGGTTACATCAATTGTTGGATACTCGGTATCAATTTCATTTTCAGTCTCCTTTTTACAGGCGGACAGGCATATCACCGTTAAGATGGAAAAATAAAAAATCGCTTTTTTCATAGGATAAAAGTTAGGCTATAAGCCATGCCGGATGGCGGGATTTATAGCTGTTAAAGGGTGTAGATTTAAAAATATATTCTGTTAATAAATGCCCGAGCTTATCGTAGTTTGACGACTATTTTAAACTATTTATCGAAATGCTCCTCGAATTCCACTTCTTTGCCACTCTGGTCAATGACCTTTAGGTGAACATGATAATGGCCCTTGGGAGCTGCTGCCACGTCAAGATGTTTGTGCAGGTTGTAGCTAGTCTTTCCTACCACCGCTGCATCTTCATAACTCACTTCTTTTTCCCAGCCATTACCGTGTACTTCCAATACCAGTTTAGCTATTTTGTTTGGCGCAGTAACAGACGCTTCTACATGCAGGTCATTTCCGGCGGTATTAAGTCCGACTTCGAAACCTGTCACTTTTGCAAGATTTGGATCTTCGGTTACCTGAAGGTCGAACTCGATTTCGCTAACCTGTCCATTCTGGTCGGTAACTTTCAGGTGGCCATGGTGGGCGCCCACCTTGGCATCAGCAGGTACATCGATGTGCTTATGGAATTCTGCATTTTTAAGCCCCGCAAATCCTTCGGTGTAGGTAGTGCTGACATTCCAGCCGTTTCCGGACTCCGGATGGATTTCAAGCACAACATCTTTGATATTGGCTGGTGCACTGATCTGGGCCTCAATATGCAGGTCATTTCCAGGATGGGCGATCTTGCTGTTGCCGGTACCCACCTCAAGCGCTGATATCATTGGTGCCTGGGGCATCTGCTCATCCTTTTTACAGGCAGTAAAGGTGATGGCAAAAAGAAAAAATAATAAAAGGGTTTTCGTTGTTTTCATGATTTGAATTTTTAATGTTATTGGATATTTAAGGTTTGTTTTTGATGTTGCTGAAAGGTAGTTTTATAGATAATACGATATTTCGTCCCATTTCAGGCAGCGCTATCAGCCGGTAGAAACTGGTATGATTGAGGTACCGTGTGTTGAGTACATTCTGTGCCTGCAGGCTGAACATCAGGCTTTGATTGTAAAATTTCACCGTAGTGCCTGCCTGTAGGTTGATGAGCTGATAGCCCGGTGTCTTCTTCTCCGGGGGAACGATATTGTTCTGTGGACTGGTTACCCGGCAATCAATTGAGAAATAGGTTCCTTCCGGTCTGTTTTTCAGTACCGGCGACCAGGTCAGGTTGAATAACGCTGAAGCAGGCGGAGAAAAAGGCAAGGTGTATCCTGCCTTGTCACCCGAACGCTGCTCGGCGGAAAGATACTCTCCCAGGACTTCTGCGTTTAAAGTTTTAAGGAATTTGATTTTGAACTGCAGTTCTGCTCCGTATCGCACCACTTTGCTTTGGGCATACTGGAAGATCTGGTTTCCGGCACCGTAATTTGTATCGTGGCCCGAAGTAGGATTCAGGTAGATATAATTTGAAAAATAATTGTAAAAAGGACTCAGTAATATTGACCAGCGCTCAGCTTTCCATTCCAGGCTCAGGTCGGCCTGATAGGACTGTTCGGGGGCAAGCGATGGATCTCCTTTCTCAAAACTGAAGTAATGGTAGTTCACGCCGTTCGCACCAAGCTCCTTTGCAATTGGCATACGGAAGCTTTTACCAATATTTGCTTTTAAGGAAAAGCGATCAAGGTTATAGTTTGCACCTACTGACCAGACCAGACTGTTGAATTGCCTTTTGAGATCCGAAGAGCGCACTACGTACTCTTCTCTTGCTACTTCGCCGCTGGTGATGGTGGAGGGGAACCAGTCGGTATAGCTGAACATCCTGATCCGGCTGTGATCATATCGCAGCGCTGCATGAAGAAGTATTTTATCGTTAAGCCTGTATTTATCATATACAAATGATCCGACTGAATACTGATTAAAAGCAGGCACCAGAAATGTATATCCGTTGATGCCGTTGTTCTGATGTTCGCCGTTCAGCCCCAAACTTAACTCATGTTTTCCAATGGTTATCCTGTCTCGCAAGTTTGCCGAATAAACCACCTTATCAAATTCCCGTTCAAGGTCAGAGGGAATAGTCATGAAGGATGGATAGACCGGTGGCATGTAGCCATGGTTTACGTAGTCACTGAATTCCTTTCTTAAATTTCGCTGATAGCCAAGTTCGCCTTCAAATCTATGATTACCATCTTCCAGAACGCTTCGGTTGATAATTTTAAAATGATTCACTTTCTGACTTGGACGCAATATATCCTTGGATGACGCGTCATGCATCACCGCATCGACGTTTCTGGGCTCAAGCCCATGTGCATTGGCAAAAAAACCACTATTGCTGAAGGTGTTGCTGAGATAAAATACGGATCGGAAGCGCTCGTTTACATATCCAATATTTAAATGGGTACCGGTTTCCCTGCCGGCAGTATTGCGCAGGAAATTATCCTTTAGTTTCACCTGGTAATCGTATACATAAACCTCATCAGTTGGTACCCGGTAATCGCCATAGTCCTGATAGGTAAACCTGGAGTCTAAAAACCAGTGCTTGTTTCTTGCATAAAAATTTACCGAGGTTCCCAAAAGATTATTGTTGGTTTTGCCAATGAGATCAATAGATCCACCAATGGAATTAGGCATCGGGATAGGCGCAGGGTTTATCGCAATTGCGCCTGCAATGGCATCCGAACCGTAGATAAAGGATGCGGCACCTTTGATCAGTTCCACCTGATCAGCAGCGAACTGATCAATCTCGAGTCCATGATCGGCGCCCCACTGCTGGCCCTCGTGTTTGACACCTTTATCTACCACCACCACTCTGTTAAAGCCTAACCCGCGTATCAGGGGTTTGGATTGACCGGAACCAATGCCGATTGTTTTTATTCCGGGAAGGCGTTCCAGTGTTTTCATTAGGCTTCCGCCCAGATTCCGCTGAATAAAAGCCGCATCTACCGTTTGAATGTTCAGTGATTCGGATTTATTTCGCTGCTCCATACGATCATCTTCTATAGTCACTTCTTTTAATTGTTTAACCTCAGCAGTCAGGGTTACATTGATCTTCATGGAAGTATAGATACTGTAGGTATTCTCGATAGTGGTATAACCCAATCTTGCGAATCTCAGCGTTGTTTTCCCGCTTTCAAGGCTTTCCACCAAGAAATGGCCATCTTGATCAGTGAAGACGATTTTGTTACTTCCAGGAACGGATACCGCCACGCCGGAAATTGGCTGATGGTGTTCATCACTTATCAGCCCCTCCAGGTTAAAGTTTTGCCCAAAGGCATCGGAAAACAATGCAATAAAGAGAATAAATACGCAAATAAACTTTTGCATGCTAGTAAAAACAGACACTTATCGGTAGGCGTTATTTGGCTTAATGCGCTACAATAGGCGCAGCAGCACAGCCGGATGAAAAAATAAAAAAAGAAAGACACATTTTTAGCAACTAAAAATGCGTGCAATGAACAAAGCTATCTACTTAGATCGCTGAATAGAGTAGGTTAGGAGTGAAAGATGGGTGGACCCTTGTTGGTAAAGCCCTGAAGGGTAAATTCGTAATTGCAGATACAGGAATTGCAGTTATAGGTTATTTCAACGGGTGAAAGAACGTTCATGTATGGCGAAAAATACGCTGGAAGATGCTTGCTTTGTTTGTGGATGATGAAATCACATATTTCGCACTTTTCTATTGCGGACACTGAATCCGAGGTAATATTTTCCTTTTCAGAAGAAAGTGCCCGGTGGGTATGCGCAAGCTGTAAAATCGAGATTGAAAGAAAAAGCATCACAAGAAGCATCGACAGGAACCGATGCGTTTTGGTGTGAGAAGAAACCAATTGCTTTTTCATTTTGTTACAAAGCTGCATTAAAATTCTCACTTCTTTATGGGGTTTAGCATTTAACTTTGTAACAGTTTATATACAGAATATGATAGTGCTTAATTTTTAATTAAACCTGACAATGTCTGCATAATCCGTGGAAGATAGGCTGTTTTCTCAGTTTGTTTTGTTTAAGAATTATTTCATAGTCAAAAGGCAGTGAGGGAAGCTGTGAAACCCGATGACAATTTTCACATTTTACCAGTGGAACAATTTCTTCTGCCACTTCTTTGTAGCGGTTAAAGGATAAACGATTCGTTGCCCCCATTATCAACAAAACCTATGAGAATCTTATGTGCTATCAAAATAGCAACAATTCGGTAAACACTTACCCGGTCTACCTTATTTTGCAAATGAGAACGAATTTCACTATGCATAAGTGCAATATGATCAGTGTTGAAAAGGTTCAGCAACAAAATCCTGGAAGCAGTCGCCCTTAGTCCTCTTGCTTGCAGCATGTCTTTGAGAATTAAATCGTTCATCTCATTATTATGTTTCGGACATATGTACTATCATCAGTTATTCAATACTTTCATTCCAACCTTCAGACATTCCTGTAGAATAGTAGTGTTTTATCCGTCTTTAGTATTTAAGCGCTGACGACCCGACTGCTAACCTTAAAATCATGCTATTTCGCCAATCAGAATTCAATATATAAGCAGGAAAGTAACCACTCTTCTCTGCTCAATCATTAATCAACCAAACTTTTCAAATGTAAAACATAAATTGTTATCGAACAAATAAAAACAACAAAGTTGCATTTACCTTATAGCGATAAATTGATAATAAAATTGAATAAAACAAAAGATAAACAGATAGAATGTTTTTCCCGCTATAATTGTTGTTCAGTCTGAGACCAAAATATGGATTGATTTCATTGAATATTCATGATGTTGCTTAGCAACTGCTTTTTCCACTTAGTCTTGAAAATGATATTCTGCAAAAACGGGCTAAAGAGAAAAAAATCAGAGGTATAGAAAATATTGGTGATGATATCACTTTGTTCAGGGCTGGTAATTTCTTTGATAAAGACCTTCCAAAAAACAAAGACCTTGCAAGATTATCAACTGAACTGAACAGTAAAAAAGCGCTTATTTTTGACATGAGAAAGTATCCTCAGTCACTGGGTTTGTTTGGTTACTATTTGCCATTGGTATTGGGTAAAGCTCCATTTGCATTTGCCCGTTATTATGCTGCAGACCTGAAAGACCCGGGAACCTTTATACATAGGGAAGCTATTGAAAACTATATGTACGTTTCGAAGGATGTCACAAAACCTATAGGAGATTTGTATTCAGGCAAAATAGTAATTTTAACAGACGAAAATACTCAAAGCATGGGCGAGTGGTTTACTATGATGCTACGTCAGTTCAACGCCAATGCAACCATTATCGGTAGTCAAACGGCGGGTGCTGATGGTGATGTTAAAAGGTTGACTCTGCCCGGAGGCTATCATTTCAGCTTCACTGGAAATGGTATTTTTTATCCAGATGGACGACAAACCCAGCGTGTTGGCATCAAACCTGATATTTATTTTAAAGCCTCTGCCAAAGATTTGGTTGGAGTAGAAGATGCACATCTGCAAAGAGCTATGAAATATATCAGAGAAGGGAAATAAGCCTTCAGTTTGATAGTGTGTGTAAAAATTAAGCTGCTTAGAGCATGTATCGCTAGACCCCATTTTGCTTTCATGAAATAAAACGTTAAATTCTTAGAACATCTTTCAAGATTTTTAGCGTTTGAGAAACGATTTTGAAAAAAACAGGGCATAGAAAAAGTTTCGTTTAAGACAGCATTTTATATCAGGTGCTTTATCTACCGATCAATAATCAACACTTTGCGATGGGTTTAATTTTTCTTGTTCTATGATCTTTTATGCTTTCCAACTGGAGTTTGTCCATTCTTTTAGCATACTTAAACAAATCTGCTGATCCTACATGACCAGTACATACTTATAATTTTTACCGTCCTGGACTAAAATCATTTCACCTTTGGCACGATTAAATCTCAACTCAACATCATACTGCTCACGCTTAAAATTGTCTTTGTTTACTGCATCAAGTGAGAAAGCCGGCTGACCCGTAGCCTGGGCAACCAAGACTGAACCTGATTTAGTGATTAAGATTTTTAAGGGCTTTTCTTTGCTTTCATAATTGCCAAGCAATTCATCAAGGTCCTCTTCTTTAAGCTGTAGGGGAATTTGGTAGGGCTTATTATAATATGCTTTAAGCAGTACCAAGAATAAATCATTTAAACCGAAATTCATGCCATTGGTGGTGATGGCAAAGGTAGCACCGTCTTCAAGATTTGTATATAATACACTATAACTTCCGTAAGTTCCACCATTGTGGCCTATTAACGTTTTTTCATAAAACGGGGATTTTAAAAGACCCATCCCGAATATGTTATTACCTTTAAACGCCTTCATGTGATTGTAGCTATTGCTGCTAACTAATTTTCCCGATACAAGCGAGTTTATAAATATCGACAAATCTTGGGGTGTAGACAAGATATCCCCCACACCTACCACGTTTGGGAAATAGATTTCTTTAACCGGAACCCAAGATCCTTGAAACGAGTAAGGTCTTGCTTCGAGTGATAAACTATTATTTCTTGTTGCTGCAATTGTGTTTTTCAGGCCAATCTTATTGATAATTCTTTGTTTCAGTGCTGCTTGGTAGGTTTTGTTCGTGATCTTTTCTACTATATATCCAAGCAACAAGAAGCCACCGTTTGAATACTGCTGTTTAGCTCCAGGCTCGAAATGCGGTTTTACCTGAGCAATTTTGTCAAGCAGTTCTGCTTTGGTATGTGGCTCAGTAATCCATTCGATGTTTTCGTTCACATGGTCTGAAAGGCCGCTAGTATGGGTAAGCAAATGTTCAATGGTAATTCGATTTGCATTAGGCATATTTGGAAAAAACCTGGAGAGTTTTGTGTCTAAAGAAATTTTATTTTCATCAATCAGCTGGAATATCATTACTGCGGTAAAGCTCTTGGAAATAGAACCAATTCGGTATTGAGTTTGTAACGTTGCGGGATTTTTTTTGTCTCCCTCGATCTGGCTAAAGCCGATAATCTTCTCATAAATTAACTTTCCATGTTTCGTAATCATTACACTTCCCATTACCTGATTATTCGAAGAAACTGCATTTAAAAAGCTATCCAGTTTGGCAATGTGAATGTCTTGGGCCTGTGTATTATAAAAAATAGTAGTAATGAGAAATGTAAGAATAGGAGTAAGGTTTTTACACTTCATTTTTATACCATATATCCAATGGAATGGAGGAAAAATATAGAGTTGAATATTCATTTGCGTAGCAATGTAACGTTTCACAAGCACTTATTCAAGACCAGTAACCTTAAAAACACATCAAATTAATAATTTGTAAATACTAAAGCCGAGATACCGATAATCTGAATGGACCAAGTCGCTGATTATCCAGGTGTCATTTTAATCCAATTGTCCTATTGGTTTTAAAACCGACGAGGCATAATAAAAACCGCATTGTATGAAAATCACTTAACGGAGCAGTTTTATAGTAGATTAATAGCTTACATTTTTTTAAAGTAAGATAGATGTTCAGAAAATTAAAATGAATGGATTTTGATGATGTACTTAATTTTAGGATGTATTACAGTAGATTGCTTTGCCGTCTAAAAGGGAAATGATGATAATGCTCAACATGAATCCCGGCTTAATTTACATATGCTTTTTCAGCGGATAGACTTGTTGGTCAGAACTATTTATCAGTTGTTTCCATCCTAAATTGATTGTAGCCCAAATATTTAACGTTAAATCTAAATCTTCGTTTGTTGAGACAAAATTACTTTGATGCTGTAATTAAAGTGTTATGATTGATGAAGATTATAACAGAAAATGCACTAAATCAATTCATCAATCAATTTAAGTGATACTTATAAAATTTCACAATCTCATTTATTACAACTTCTGGTTTATCTTGAGGTATATTGTGGGAAGTGCCTTTTAGATATAGTAACGTTGCATTCTGCTTTCTTTTAACAAAATCTTTTTGAGAGAGTTGAAATCTTTCATTTTCCTGCTTTGAATCAAACGGTCCAAATTCTGCCATTACATCTAATATTGGTATTGTTTCTTCTAGCGAGATTTTTCGAACAATATTACTATTACTTTCCATTGCAGCTAAAACATAATAGAGCCATGATTCTTCCTTCTTAAACTGTTTGCGATCCAGCTTCTTGTAAACCTGCCTGGCAAACCTCATGTCTGCTCTTGAGGCTATCCTGGGATCAAACATCATAATACCCTTTATTAGATGAGGATTTCTATTTGCGTATAGCATAGAATAAAAAGCACCCAATGAATGACTGACCAAGAGCATATCAGAATTTCCATAACCTAATTTTGTCAGTGCAAATTCAAGCGATTTTACTTCGTTTAAAATGTTGTATTGATTTGTATCGATATCACTCTTGCCAGAACCCTGGCGATCGTAGGTTATCACTGTAGCGTTTAGAATATTATGCGCCCGGGTTGAGATTATGTCCCATTGACTGGCACCAAGCGCTCCACCTGATTCAAATAAAATAGTTTTTGCATTACCTTTAATTACTTTGATGTGAAGACTACAGGTACCTACCTCAATAAGGGTATCAATTGTCTGAGCATAGCTTTTATTAAAGTTTGGAAATAATATTAGTGTCGCTATAATGTAGGTTTTCATTGTGGCAGTATCTTGATGTATATTTTAGCGCGCAGCACTAGTACGTACTGAAAGTACATCTATAATTTCAGATTCTTATATTTGGACGAATTATTCGTTTATTGAGACTTTTTTATAGACTTGAAATTAAACTATGAAGTTTACAGTTAAGGGGAAGTTATTTTTGCAGGTAGATGGGAGTGTTCCTTCAAGACATTCTCACGGAAAATATTACCGCTTCCCATGGCTTAATAGTTTGCATACCTTATAACGGTGATCCAATAGTCAAATCAATGTGGGATAGAAAAACTAAAATTACTACCTGTTTCACCTGGTTTGCTTTCTGCCCATATCACTCCATCATGTAATTTTATGATCTTTGCGCAGATGAATAGGCCGATACCGAAACCCGATACCGTATGAATGCGCTGGTTTTTGCTTCTAAAATAGGGCTTAAAGAGTTTTTCTTCCTCGCCCGGTATGATGCCTATACCCTGATCTTTCACGCTAAATATCAAATTACTGTCTTCGACCCGGAATTCTATCTGAATTGGAGATCCGGAAGGAGAATACTTTATAGCGTTGCTGATCAGATTATGTATAACCATTCCAATTCTATCCCTATCCCCATTTACCATAAGACTTTCAAATTTTGTAGTGGAAATGCGATGGGTTGAGATCTCATTGATAAACTCCTCATTGAGTTCATCAATGAGATCACAAAAATTAAATTCTCTCTTCTCGATCTTCATTTCGCTAGACTCTATCCTGGAGATATTCAAAAATCCTTCGATCATCCGGCCCATTTTTGATAGCTGATGGTGGACCTTTTTAGAAATATTTGCGGCATCAACCTGTTGACCAAGATCATGTTTGTATGCTAACAGCTGTATAAATCCGCCGATTGAAGTTAGTGGTGTTTTAAGCTCGTGACTGACCATTTCTATAAACTTATTCTTCATGTGCTCTTCCTGAATAGCTCCAGTTACGTCCATCACAACAGCATATATTGATTGAGGTTTTCCTGTTTTATCTTTGCTCACCTTCCCAACTACCCGCATCCATTTCCGCTGGCCAGATATCAGGTGGCGGATAGGGTAGGTGCTATCAACCGCGGTTCCATGTTCAGCCGCATCATAGAGTACCTGATTTACTTCATCACGGTATTCCGGTTCTACTGCCTGCATTACCATTTGCCAGTCAATGTCTCCCTGTAACGGCAAACCGTAATGATTGCGGTATTCTTGGGACATTTTTGCTTTCAAGGTAGCGATGTCAAGACTGCAACTTCCCATTTCAGCTGCATCCAATGCAGATTGAAGTTCTTCTTTCCGGGCAGCGATTTCAGTATTAGAGATGATGAGCGCCTCATTTAGCCTGGTAAGCTCCAGCAACTGATTTTTAGTTTCGCTTATTTCTATACCGGTGCAGACATATCCTAAAAAACGCTGATAACTATTTAGTCTTGGTGAACCTTTAATTTTTAACCATCTATACAGATTGTTTCGATCCTTTATCCTGAGCTCTGCTGAAAATGAAGCCCTGGTTGAAATCGCATTGTAAAGCTGATTATGAAAGGGCTCCAGGTCATCCCCATGGACTAGTTCCTCCCAATGGAATCTGCCCTGCGAAGGGATTCTTTCTCCCATAAACTTTTCCCAGGCAAGGTTGCGGAATTCAATGTTTCCATATTCATCTACCATACTGATCAATACTTCTGAATCATCTGTCATGTTCTGAAGCGTCATCTCACGCTCCGAAACCATCGCCTTTTTACAGGCTATGCTGCCAATACCGAAGTTTAAAATGATTGCCCCTTGACTTTTATCTGTAGATATCATGTTATAAGACACTCCCTCAAACTCTGATTTGAAAGCATCCTTTACAGCGCTCAGGGAAAGCCTATCAAAATTTGTTCTAAACCATTGTTCCAGATCAAGTGCATAGCCCTGAATGAGATCTGGCGAACTATTCAGGATGAGTTTTAGACCAGGCGCTAAATCCATATTGACAATGGTATCCTTATCGATCTTCAAGCAATCCGCAAAATAATCGTTGACCATGGAAATCGACATGCTTGGAGAAATGATCATTAAACAACTGGGCACTAAATTGAGTGAATGTTTAAGCTCAGCTGAAATATTATCTTCCATCGGTAACCGGATTATATTGTTTTAAGTAAAGTTTTTGATATATAAATTGACTATTCTTGTTCTATTAATTATCTAACCCCCCCCTTAGCCCAAATGTTTGAACTCATCTGAGTTTTCCGGGATTCTTAGATTTGCAGTTTATGGATCAATGCTTAACTTTGCTAAAATAAATAGCTAAAATCATTGCCAAAAAACTTTTTTAATTCTGCCAGGATTTCTGAGGAACACCTGGCTATAGCCCTTGCCCAGGTTAAGCTCGGCTTCTGGGAACTTGATCTTAAAACCAAACTGATTGAATGTACTGACCAGAACAGGATAAACTTCCGATTAACACCAGATCAGGTCATTGCTGAGCAAACGATTATAGATTCCATATTACCTGAGGACCGGTGGCGAAGGGAGGAAGGGCTGAGGCAGGCTATGAATCCTGAAACACCTACCTATGATTTCGAAGTCCGTGTCAGGCATACCGGTAACAATATCCATTGGCTGCAGGTAAGGGGGACGGTGATTTTCGAGGATTTAAAACCAGTTCGCATAGTAGGTACAACCATTGATATAACCGAGAAAAAGGGTGCAGAAATTTTGCGTGATGAAATCCTGAATATTACTACCCATGAACTTAAATCACCCTTGTCAGTTGTGAAAGGGTACTTGCAATTACTGCACAAATTCATTGTTAAAATTGGAGACACCAAGCATCAGCTTATTGCGGAAAGGGCAATTACTGCGAGCGGGAAGGTCGAGCGACTTATGGATGATATGATCAATAACAAGTTATATCACCAGACTGAGATGATCCTGAAAAAGGAAACTGTTAATCTTGAGGAACTGACACTAGAGGTCATTGCCAATGCCAGTCTCACCAGTGGCGATTTTGAAATCAGCCTGGCTACAAAAACAGATATTCTCAAGGTTACTGCGGATAGATACCGAATCGCACAGGTCCTGACAAACCTGATCAATAATGCAATTAAGTATTCTCCAGGTGAATCCAAAATTCAGATCGAAATCTCCGGTGACCATACGAATATTCAGGTTTTGGTCATTGACTATGGTATAGGCATATCCGAAACCGAACAGACAAAAGTTTTTGAAAAGTTCTACCGCGTGGAAAATGCGAGCACAATTGCATCCGGCAGCGGAATAGGTTTATTTCTTTGTTCAGAGATTATTGCCCAACATGGCGGTGCGATTCGGATAGAAACTAACCCTGCTGGTAAAGGAACGGTGGCCCGTTTTAATCTGCCACTTTAGATATAGGTGAAATGTCAGTAAAATTTATTCACTGACATTTCATTGTTCTAAGCTTAGGCTTTTGCCCATACGGATACTGACCCGGCCTCACAGTAAAACTCTGCCCAGCCATCTTCGCCGATAGTGACCTCTCCCTGATGATGTGATAGGTAATCACGAAATACGCTCCCTGCAAAATGAACGCCGACTTCCATCCTTTTGGTTCCCGCCGAGCCGTTTGATAAAATCACTGCGATTCCTGAATTTTGATGGCCGTCATCCCCTGATCTGGTCCAACCAATGCAGCTTGGGTGATCTAAATAATCTCTTTGTTCACCGTAGGCTTTGTCTTTTCTTAAATTCAAAAGCACCTCTAATTGTGGTAGAGGTTCCATGGTAACTTCATGGTCGAATCCATCTGTACCTTTATCGGTATAACTCGAACCATATACATCCGAGTAGAATACGCAAGGGTATCCAGCTTCCCGAAGCAGTATAACGGCATAGGCATGCGCCCTAAACCAGGGTTCTACCGTTTGCTCCAGGGACTGAAGGGGCTGGGTATCGTGATTTTCTACCAGTGTAACAGCAAGCTCAGGTAAGGCCTCTACAAGGGTGCCCTGAAGAATAGTAGTCAGATCAAAGTTTTCTCCTTCCTTTGAGGCGCGTGAAAAGTTCGCCTGAAGGCAGGCATCGAATAACGACATGCGTCTCCCGGTTGCGTTGATATAATCGAGCATGGATTGAAGATCACCCGGTGACCAGTATTCGCCGACCGTAAATAATTCCTTGCCCGTCACTGAACGCATGTGGTCCAGCCACTCATTGAAAAATTCAGCAGGCATGTGCTTGATTGCATCCAGACGGAAACCGTCCATTTCTGCGGTATGATAAAACCACTCGCCCCATTTTTTTAACTCTTCCCTCACGTGTGGGTTTCTGAAATCGATGTCAGTGAGCATCAGGTAATCATAATTCCCGTTTTCAGTGTCCAGCACATTCTCCCAACCGCTTCCATATTCGTTTTGGATGCTATAAACAGCGGACTCTTCCGTTCTGGCATCGTAATCTACGCCTGTGAAACATTGAAAGTCCCATTTAAACTGGGAATATTTACCTTCTCGGCCAGGGTAGTTAAAAACGGTGTATGCATCAATTTCGAATGGTTCAGAAATGAACTCATTCCGGTTATCCGGATTCACTTTTCGCACGGTAACCGGCTCATGGTCGTCTGCGCCCCCCAGGTGATTGAGGACAATATCTGAATAAACCTGGATGCCAGCCTCGCGAGCTGCGTGTACTGCATCAATGTAATCCTGTTTGGTTCCGTACTTGGTACGGATGCTTCCCTTCTGATCAAATTCGCCTAAGTCGTAAAGATCATAGGAATCATAACCGGTTGAGGATTCGCCTTCCATGCCCTTGTGAGCTGGTGGAAGCCATACTGCATCGATGCCCATGGCTTTTAACCTGCTGGCATCATCTTTTACTTTTTTCCATAAACTTCCGTCCTTTGGATAGTACCATTCAAAGTACTGCAGCATCGTATGGTTTTCCATATGTTTTTTAAGATTAATTTTTGTTAAGCATATCAACTGTGAACCATCCATAATTGTTTGAAGGTTATTATGGTTAGTTGTAAGAAATTTTAATTCTCTTAAGAAAAAACCCCAAAACAATTTAGCATAGCACTCAAGGGTGGTGAGCCAACTGGGCTGCCAACATTTAAGTTTGCTTGCCCATGATCAAACCAAATATTCAATAAGTGTCTATAAACGTAATAACCTTTTTTTGCCGAAATAACCTATTGCTGAGATGGGAGGCTGGGATGAGCATATCACCAACATATCCGAAATCAAATTCCTGATTGCTACAGCCTGTAGCAGACTGGATATAGAGCATACCGACACGCTAAAAAGATTTAACCTATATGCAGACAAGTTCTAATTTCCGTATCGAGCAGATTTAACTTATAAATTCATTGACGCGCTTTAAAAGTTTATCAATATCGAAAGGTTTTGGGATATATCCGTTTGCGCCCGCTTTTAAGGCAACTTCCTTACCGTCCTGAGCGGCCGACATGATCACTACCGGGATGGATGAAATATTTTTATCCTCCCGCATACGCTTCAATATCTGATCGCCGGATATAACTGGCATCCATAGATCCATTAAAACCAGTTGCGGCCTTGTATTTGAAATTAATTCCAATACCCTTTTACTGTCAGTTTCAGTGATAATTTCAAAGCCGCTTTCATCGAGCACAATTTCCAACATCTCAACTATATCCCTATCATCATCACAAATAAGAAGTCTTTTACTCATCACCACTCTCCTTTGCCTTTATTGGTAGCGTAAAACTAAATGTTGCCCCTTTTCCTGGCTCACTGTCTACCCATAGGGTTCCACCATGTTGCTTGATTATCTGGGCACATATGTATAGTCCTATGCCCATTCCAGGGAAATGTTTCTGGATGGTTGAAACCCTGAAAAACCTATCGAAAATCATTTTCTGATCTTCCTGACTGATGCCAAATCCATAGTCCGTTATGGAGACCTTTATATAATTACTCACTTCAGTAAGCATCAATTTGATTTTCCTCGAATCAGGGGAATATTTAATGGCATTGGTTATCAGATTCTTTAGCACCTGGGATATCTGTGATTCATCTGCCGGTATCGTATGGTTAGTCTGTCCTTCAAAGATTAGGATATGCTCTGGATTTCCCTCTTGTGCTTCTTCAAGCATTTCTTTAATGAGGATATTCATATCAATTGAGTCTGCATCAAGTACCAATTTTCCAGATTGTATCCTTGACATTTCCAGTAAGCTTGTGATAATGTTTTGTAGCCGGTCGATTTGTTTGCCAGATTTATTAACCATCATCGGTATTTTTGGATTAATGTCAGCAGGTAATAATCTTAATATTGTCTGGTTATAACCCTTTATGGTAGTTAGTGGAGTTTTGAGTTCATGGCTGGATACGGACAGGAAATCATCCTTCCTGTTTTCTGAAGCGCGAATTTGGGTAATATCCTCTATTGCTATTAATATTCTATCCTTAAAACTGCCTTCTATTTCAATTCTATGCGCATTAAGCAGCATGAGTTTTCGTCCAATATGTGGAAATTCGTGGTCAACCTCAAAATCCAGAACGGGATTATTAGTGGGGAGTATTTGTTCCAACAAAACCCTGAGCTGTTTGATATCCCATTGACCATTACCAAGATCATATAAAGAACGGCCGATGGTATCTCTATTTTCTACCTTGAAGGTCTTCAAAAAGAAATCATTGGCCGATATAACTTTGTACTCAGGATCTAAAACTATGAGCCCCTGACGGATAGTTTGGATGATGCTATCCAAATATTCCCTGTTTTCATTCAACTCCCGTGTTCTTTTTTCTATTTTTAGCTCTACCTGCTCACGTTCATGTTGAAGGTTTTCTTCTGCATTTTTTCTTCTGGTAATATCGTTCTGTACGCCGATGAAATGCGTCACCTGTCCAGCTTCCCCCAATATTGGTGAAATGTAAAGCTCATTCCAAAACAGTTCCCCTCCCTTTCGGTAGTTACGCAATTCTACAGTGATAGACTCACCTTCGGTAACGGCTTTTCTGATATCCTCTCTTGCCTGCTGATTGCGTTCGTTTCCCTGGAGGAAGCGGCAGTTCCGGCCGATCACTTCTTCACGTAAGTACCCTGAGAGCACTTCGAAAGCCTTATTGCAGTATATGATCGGGTTATCGAACTGGGTATTATCAGTGATGATGATGCCGGAAATTGATGAGTCAAGTGCGGACTTTAAAAGTTTAATGTTTGCGGGGTCATTCCCTGATATGGGAAGATCAGATGCATGGTTTATACTCAAAACTTGGCAATTATAATTATGTAGTCTATAACCATTAACAGTGGTGTTATAGAAATGTTTTGATATACAAATTTGACTGAGCTTTTTGGTTATTAATTCCCTTGCAGCTATTCTTTTTTTAGGAAGTGTATGATAAAATATATTACCATTTCTGAAAAACCAGACTCAGATAATATAAGTCTATTTTTTTTGCCTTGATTGGTGCACTAAACTTAAACGAGAAAAAAATATAAAGTAGGGTTAGGATACCTTCGTTTTTTGAGACAGTTTTCTTTTTGACGTAATCAGTGTAGGTAATTTTCTACTTTTGAAGCGAACTTAGTATGTGGTTGGGTTTAAAGATTTTTAGTAGTTAAGTTAACTTGCGTGTTTTTCGGCTTCCCAAAATATGGCTTTGTTGACCTAGCTAGAGGATTTCCGCTATAAGCGAAGTGATCCTTTCTTTCTATCCTTAGAATATTCTTAAAGCACTTCCGTTACTATTGTTTCCATTACTGTTCATATTATTGTGCTACAACACGCGCTGGAGGAAACTTTCAATCTATACTTGCCTCTTCTTCTTGGTTTCAGCCACATTCATTTACCTTAAGATCATCAGAACTTAGGTAATCTTGAACAACCTCGCGCTTGAAATCGTCCGAATAATGCTTTACAATTTTCATCTTTTATTGAGTTTTATGTGCTCAAAATTGTAAACCTAATTCCGGACAAGACAATCCGTATATATATTATAACTATCAGACAAAATCTGTATCGAAAAAGACTTTTGTAAAGTCCAGCATAAGTGAGCTTTCGAGCATCTCCCTTTGCTTTAAGTATCTCTTGCCATCAAAAAACTCAATGTTGATTTATCTTGTTGTCCACTGTTTTTTTTGAAAATGACCTTTCAGTCTCGGTCGCACAAATAATTCGGATATGGATGGTCAATACATCAAGATTGATACATTTCGAAGGATCTATCTTCCGTTATCAGCCTAAGATCCGCTCTATATAAGATTATGGGATGTTCTGCAGCTAAAAACTTCCGATAATGCTTAATACCGAAAGGGGAATTGAGGTAAAAAATACATTACGCATTTGGGATCATTTTCTTTACCCTGTATTTTTAGCCCACACACAAATATAATAATGAGAAAATTACTTCAGGCAGTTTTGCTTGTAGCCTTTTGGATGGGGTTGAAAACTGAAGTGCTGGCACAGGATTTTACGGTTAAAGGAAAAGTAGTAGATACCTCAGGAGTAGGGTTGCCGGGAGCAGTGGTGAGGATTTATGATAGCAAAGACAGTACCGCGGCTTCCACTGATCCTGATGGAAACTTTTTGTTTAGCAAACGATCAGGAAAACCCTTCATGCTCACAGCGGATTTTATTGGATATAGTTCCTACAAAGGTTCATTCGATTTTAAAAGAGGTAAAGAACTATCAATTCCGTTCATTGAACTCAAGGCTTTGTCAAATACTTTGGATGCAGTAGTTATCTCCGGAACTCCGCCGGTTAAAATTTCGGAGGATACGGTGAGTTTTAATGCAGGTGCGTTTCCTGTAAGGGAAGGGGATGGTGTCGATGAGATGCTCAAAAGATTGCCTGGGATAGAGGTTGATAAGGATGGCAATGTAACCAGCCAAGGTACTCCAGTGACTAAAATCAGGGTAAATGGTAAGGATTTTTTCGGAACGGATGTGGCCACAGCGATTAAAAATCTACCCGCTGATATCATTAAAAACCTGCAGTTCATTGATGATTATGGGGACCAAGCCCGTCTTACCGGTATCAAATCCGGCGAACCTGAAAAAGTGCTCAACTTAACCATCCAGGAGGATAAAAAGAAAGGTTATTTTGCTCGTGCTGCTGCAGGTGTAGGGAATCTCGAAAGATATAACTTTAACCTGCGTGGAAATAGCATGAAAGGTGAGCGTCAACTCTCGCTTGATGCGACCCTTGCAAATGCAAACGTAAGGGGCGGAGGTGGAGATGGTATTACCACGCGAAATAAATTAGGGCTGAATTATAAAAATGAATTTAGCAAAAAGCTCTCAGCAGATTTAAGCTACAATTTTGATGACACCAAAAATTCAACCATCAGTTCCACCTTTACCCAAAGTTTTTTACAGGATAGTTTACTGAATGCCACCAGTCGCGTGGAAGATGCCAGGAGTGATAATACGGTCAGCAACAACCGCCATTCGCTCGGGGGGAATATAGAATACAAAATTGATACGTCTAACTATCTTAAAATCTCCCCTAATCTTTCATTCGAAAAAAATTCAGGAAACAATTTCAGTAGCTCCCTGACCCGTCAGGATTCTCTATCCACTGACCGCTTTGGCTCATCACTTAGCAGTGGACAAAATATCAATATTCGAACCAACGTCTTTTATAACCACAAATTTAATAAGCCTGGTAGAAGTGTTACCGGCTGGAGCAATATTGCCTATTCGAATGATGAAAACAGCAGAGATATCGATAACAGATATATAAATACTGATAAGACTAATATAGATACCCTTGTTCAAAATCAGATTAACGGGCAAAACGCTACTAATTTGCAGTTCAATATCGGGACATCTTATATGGAACCGTTAGGGAAGCATAATTTTGCTGAGATAAATTATAGCTATAACCACTCTGCCAATAAAAACTCGCGCGAAGTATTTGATGTCAATCAGGGAATCCCTAGCTTCAATAGTGAGTTAAGTAACTTATATGACTATGAGTTTACCACCAATAGGTTCGGTCTAAATTTCCGGCATATTGGCGATAAGTTAAAGTATACGGTTGGACTGAGTGCTCAGCCTGTTACCCTTAAAGGAGAGAATCTGAGCAGAAAAATAAATACGATAAACCAAACTTTCAACTTTATCCCTTCGATGCGCATTAGCTATAAATTCTCTCAGCAACGTTCTTTGGAACTCAACTATCGGGGCCGGAGCAATCAACCCAGTTTTCTTCAGTTACAGCCCATCAGCGATAATTCAGATCTGCAGAACATCGTCACAGGTAATCCTGAACTATTGCCCGAATTCATTCATGGTATAGATATGCATTATAAGCAGGCAGATTGGAATGCTGGGAAAGTGGTTTTGGCAAATCTACGGTATGAACGGATTGATGATAGAATTGTTTCCACTAAAAAACGTTTGCCAGGAAGTGTTTATCAGCAGACCAGCTATATCAATACTGATGGCTATTATAGTCTTCGTGGTGATTATGACATCAGCCAGCCGCTTTTACCTGGACGAAAACTGAGTCTGGGACTTTCCGGTTCAGGCCAGCTTAATAATAATGTTTCATTCACGGACGATACCCGAGTTGAAGCGGAAAACTTCAACTGGCAACAGGAAGTGGAGTTGCGGGTGGATATAGAAAATGTGGTTAACCTGGAAGCCGAAGCTTCTTATTCCCAGAATATTACTCATTATTCTACAGACTTATTTCCTGAGAGAAGAACCCAACGGTTTGAATATGGCGTGGAAGGACGCACTTTTCTGTTCGATGACCTCACTTTGGGATATGATTTCAGCAAACAGATTAACATGGGCTATGACAATGGATCGGTCCGAAATCCAACACTGCTTCGTCTTTATACCGAATATAGATTTTTGAAAAATAATGCTGCAGCAATTAGGGTGGAGGGATTTGATCTGTTCAATCAAAACGCGGGAATCTCGAGGGATGTTTTTGACAATGTTATCGTTGACAGGCAAGTCAACCGTTTGGGCAGATACTTCATGTTTTCCCTGATCTTCAGAGTTCGAAACTTTGGAAGTTGACCAGGCAAGTTCATGGAGGAAAAAATGTAGGGGAATAACTTATTTCTTCAGATTCACTCCTCTATCTATATTATGATCTTTTAATTTTCATAATTGGTGATTATAAATTTAAAGAGCCGATATAAAGCCCAGGTTCCATCTCGAATCCCACTTTACTTCACATATGCTTTTCGGCGGATAGACTGCTTAGTCAGAATTATTTATCAGTTGGTTCTTCCTCAAAATTATCGAAATAAGAAAAGTCTTTTGTAATTAATCCATTTTCAATTGTAAAGATAGTACAGATTGGTAACTCAAATTTAGAATTTTCTGGACTTGTGCCGGTTGAGACGAACTCGACAATCATATGTTTACCTCCAGACGCATAGATTTGAATAATCTGGTCATGCAGATCTGGAAATATCTTATTAAGTTCAGAATACTTCGCAATTATTTGCTGTCTAGTTTGTTTTACAATTCCCTGCCCTAAAGATGGATCTTTAAACTCCGAAATGTCAGCATACATTTTGGATAACTTAGTCCAATCATGATTATTGAAATGCTCAAAATACTGTTTTACTAATTTTTCGTTATCTGATATTGCCATAGATTTTTCTTTTTTATTGCTGCAAGCACTAAAAATCAAGATTATTATAAAAAGCGTCAATATTTTCTTCATGTTTCTCTTATTCTTAAAGTTTCAACTATAGGCCGACCGCTAACTAATAGGTGTATACGATCACGAAAGCACCAAATCTCTAATGATATTTTAAAAAGGATAATCATAGTGTCAATCCTCGCGTAGAGTAAATATACATCATATTTATTAGTTTGACTAAAGGTGTTTAGTGGATGAAATCGACCGTTTGCTAGGATAGAGAGGTAAATTGCGATTTATAGATATTCGTTCAAAAACGAATGAAGTTCTCAGCCACCCTTTTTATCCTAAACAAATTATTTATGCAACTTTATTACTAAAAGTTAAAGTTTAAGAATAGTTAGTTAATCTTGCAATCTTAAATCATTATTTTTAACAAATCCTTATTTCTATGAAGAAATCCCTGTTGGTTGCGATTTTTATTATGCTATCTGTTGTCAATCGTTCTTTCGCACAAGCAGACAGCATCAAAAACTATCTAATGGATGCATTAAAGATAATGCAGACAAAATCAGTAAACAAAGCAAAAATAGATTGGAATGCAGTACAGCGCAAAGCATTAAGCGGTGTTATAAAGGCAAAAAACATTAGAGACACCTATCCAATTATTAAGGAAGCTTTAAATGCATTGAATGATTCACACTCCAATTTTTATGAACCAGAAAAAGTTCGAGCATATACCCTTGGTTACAGAGCTACTGGGCAATCCTTCCCAGTGATTAAAAGTGAAATGAAGGCCAATAAATATGCCTACATCAATTTGCCAGATATCGGATCTTTCAATAATGATGATTGGAACGAGTATTTAAACGAATTTTATAGACAGGTTAACCTCCTACACCAACAAACACCAAAAGGCTGGATTATAGATTTACGAGAAAATTTTGGAGGTATGCTTTATCCAATGTACGCTGCAGTTGCTCCATTTCTTGATGAAGCAAATGTAGTAGGCATTAAGGATGCTGAGGGTAAAATAGAATATTTTAATTACAAAAATTATAAGTTTTACGAAGGAAAAAAAGCAAGCCAATATTTTATAATTACAGAAAAACAACCAAAAAAGATTAAAAGGCCTGTAGCTATATTGGTATCAAAAAAAACAGGGAGCTCTGCAGAATTTATCACCGCTGCTTTTGTAGGACAAAAAAGGGCAGTGATTATTGGAGAAAATACACAGGGACTGACCTCAGGAAACCAAGAATACAAGTTAGCGGACGGAGCCTTTATCGCATTATCAATAGGCAATACTATAAACCGAGAAGGGAAAGAATATGCTAAAGTAGGTGAAGGAATAGTACCAAATATTATGATAAAAAAATCTTTGGATAAAAATGAGACCAACCAATCTTATCTTTCAGCAGCATACCGATATATTGACCAGAAGTAGCATAGACATCCACTGTTATCATAATGATATAATTTAGAATTGGCAACTTTTGGAGTTTATACATCGTATCATTTGAGGTAGTTTTTAGGTGATGATTATCAAAGACAATAAAAACTTAAAACTATCAAGTTGCTTTTAAACTACGCAAATCATGCATTGAAAAACATTCCTTTTTTGAGACTTTTGTGGTTATTATTTCTAATGGCCTGGACTGTCCCATACTAGGTTTTAAGCCTGATAAGTATTATTTCTTGGGTAATTAGGTGTTTTTTAATTTTCTTTTTACTGAGAAAAGTAGGCTCTTACTTCCCAGATGGAATGAAAGCATGATTAACTTTTTACGTTACTGATTTACTCTTCTTTGGAGCGATCAAAATACTTATTGAGTTGACTTGGCATTAACCCAAACTTCTTTTTAAAAGAATGAGAAAAATGCGAAAGGCTTTCAAAACCCAAATCCAAATAGATAGCTGTAGGTTTTTGATGCTTATTTTCAATCAAAAATTTTGCTGCATCTAATCGTTTGGATAGCAGCCATTGTCGAGGTGGAAGATCAAAAGCTTTTTGAAAATCCCTTTTAAATCCCGCTAGGCTCCTGCCGGTTAGCTGAGCGAATTTTTCTATTGGGACATTAAAATGAAAATTATTAAGCATGAACTTTTCCAGATCAATTTTGTGAGGTTCTGCGTAATCAAACAAAAAATTCTGTAATGCAGGAAGCGCCAGCAACAATAATTTGATGCCTTCTTTTACTTTTAAAATCCCCATCTCGTCGGTCATGGAGGCCCCTGAACTTCTTGCATAAGGAACGATGGATTGAAAATAGCCCTGCAAAAATTCATTAAAGGGAATCAGCAGGTTTGGCCTTCCGATGTATTTGCCCTGGGATTTAATCTTTTCTTCCAATGCAATCTTGCGCATTAATTCTTCTTGAAGTGATATTACAATGGTCTCATAGCTTCCGTTCTCCCCCGGTGTCTTGGTGAGGGTGCCCAATTGGTTTTTGCCAATCAGTAGCATTTCCCCCGCCCCCATGGAAATGCTTTGTGCAGATGTTTCCAGTGTGAATACACCGGAAACCTGCAGTATCAAGGTATGGTGATTCCAGAAACATGCTTTCTGTCTCCTTTGCGTAGAGAGATATGAGTAAAAAATTACACCCGGAAGAATTTCTGCTGGACTTTCCATTTATCGCGCTAAATATGTACCCCCCTTAATGGCGCCTATTGCAAAAGTAGTATTTAATGTGTTCATTTCTTCTTCACTGAACTCGATTTCCATTGCTGCGATATTTTCAGCCAGGCGAGATCGTTTACTCATACTCACTAAGGGCATGATATGTTGGTCCTGCTGTCTTACCCAGGCGATCGCTAGTTGTGTGGGGGTAAATCCCTTCGCAGACGCCAAATCTTTCAATATTTCAATTTTTTGAAGATTATTTATAAGGTTCCCTTCTTGAAATCTGGAGAAATGTTGACGGTAATCCTTATCACTAAGTGGTGCGCTTAATCCCCCGCTCAATAAACCTTCCGAAGTGTTTGCAAAAGCGACAACTGGGACCCCTAAATCTCTGGCTGCTGGGAGCAATTCATTTTCTATTTTCCTATCCGCTAATGAATAGCCGATTTCCAGTGCACTTATCGGATGAACATCGTTGGCTTTATGCAGCTGCTCGGCGGTTATTTCGGATACGCCAATGTGACGGACTTTTCCCTCTTTAACCAGTTCAGCCACCGTTCCGATAATATCCTCTACCGGCACGCTATCATCCATCCGGCTAGGTTGATAGAGGTCAATGGTTTCGATGCCAAGTCTGGTAAGTGAGTAATTGATAAAGTTTTTAATTGAATTTGGCTTGAGCTCAAGGCCTAGCCATTGACCGTTATGGAAAATCGCTCCGAACTTGACACTAATAAAGGCATCATCTCTTCTCCCTTTTATCGCTTTTCCGATGAGCATTTCGTTGTGGCCAGCGCCATAAAAATCGCCGGTATTTAAGAAGTTGATGCCAAGATCCAACGCCTCAGTAATAGTGGCAATACTTTCCTTCTCATCTGGAGTAGCTCCTCCCCAGATTGAAGACATTCGCATGCAACCCAGCCCAAGACTAGATACGAAAGGACCATTTTGGCCTAATTGAATTTGATTGATGTTTTTCATAACACAAATATCAGGCACAGGAGGAAAATAAAATTGCCTACACAGCTCAATTATTTTGCTTATATGGCTCATACTTCGATGCTATCGGTATGAAAATTTTATCAATTTAATATACGTCAAGCTTCCAGTCATATGAGAAAATTGTGCATAAGACGTATCATTTCTAAACTCTCTAAAAGAGATTGAGGATGTTATAGGAAAAATCGATTTGAAACCACTTCGCCAGACTTGTGATGATGAGATAATCAATCATTAGTATATACATAATCTCAGCAAGAAGATACAATTTCACACCAATTTATCAATGTGAAGATAAATAGAGTTTAATTGTTTAACTTGAAAAGCGACATCTCAGATTTTTCTATGCGTATTAATTATCCTTTTCTGTTCATTTTGTGAGACACTCACGTTATTGGTGGAAACGTTAAATAGGTAATAAAACTACTGAAGTATTTTGTATCGTGAATACTAATCAAATGTTTAAACGCTATAGTAGGTGAGAGCGTTAATTTAGATAAGATTGACGAAGATCACAGATCATGGCCCCTTTTCTTTATAATCTTAATCTATATCAGTGAATGTCATAAATGTACCAGAGATTTATCATCTATAAGTAGGTAGATCGATCTCTTGCGGAGCCTCTTTCTGTTTACCAGCAAAAAGCCCTATAAATTTTTGCCCTGGTTTACTGCCAATAAGGGAAACAAGTCCATTTAGAATACCAACTCCTATTTTTGATTTAGGATAAACTAATCCTGGTATCCCGGGTGGTAGTTGTTGGCATTTTTCAACGTATGGTCGCATCTTTTCTTCATAGGCCTTAAATGCTTCCTGATATGTATTGGCGACAGATAGTTCTCCTGCTAATATGTAAGCCCCAGACATAGCAAGATCTGTACCTTTTCCTGCAATTGGTGTGGCGCAATAAGCTGCATCTCCTACAATAGCAACCCTTCCTTCGCTCCACTTTGCTGCTTTCACCTGGCTTATCCTATCGAAGTAAAGATCTTTTGTTTCCTTTATTTCTTCTATAAGACGTTCTGTCTCCCAGCCACTGCCCTGGATTCTTTCAATTAGTGCAGATTTTTGTTCTTCAAATGACAGGTTTTTATATTCTTCTTCTTTTGCTGTAAAAGTAATCGAAGCTCTGGTAGTGCCGTAGTTATCCGGACGTATTAGAAAGACAATTCCATTTTTAGCATTACACCAACGTGCCCAACTGCTGTCTGTAATCGCCTTTTTAATTGTAATATAGGCAGTATACAATCCTAAATACTTAAACTTAGGTTCCTTGGGAAACGAAAGTTTTCTGGTATAAGAACCAATTCCTTCAGCAGCAATTAACAAATTAAAACTTTCAGTCTTCCCATTAGAAAATGTAACATTGACACAGGTTTCACTTTGATTCAACTTTGTAATATATTCATTAAAACGATATTCTACATCGCGTTTAGTATGATCATATAGAATTTTAACAAGATCTCCCCTAAGGATCTCTAATTCCTGAGTCATGCTTAAAGCGCTTTCTTTAGGAAATTCTGCCTGTGTTTCATTTTTAGTGTTCACCCATCTTAATCCAGTCTCTGTAGTATTTTTTTCACGAATAATCTTTTCTATCCCCATTCTTTCGGCAATAATCTTTGCAGGCCCTTTAACGTCAATATTTTGACCACCTAACCTGAGTTCAGGTGCTCGCTCTACAATAGTTACTGTAAAGCCATATTGATTAAGCCAATAGGCTAGAGTTGGTCCAGCGATGCTTGCGCCGGTAACCAGAATTGTTTTTTTCATATATGGTGAGTATGTAAATTTTACGTTGAAGGCGCTTTAGAGAGAAAACTATTTTGTATTTGTACTTGTGAAGTTGTTATGGTATTCCGGAATACTGCTGGTGATTGACCGACAGCTTGTGAAAATAGTCGGATAAAGTATTTATGATCACTGAAGCCTAAATCACTGGCAATCTCTTTGATTAATTTTGAACTATACCTTAATTGTCTCTGTGCCTCACCGATTACCTCCTGTTTAATAAAATGTGTCGATGAATAACCTGTATTTGCTTTAATGGTATCATTTAAATGACTTACTGAAATATGCATCAGTGTTGCATAATCTCTTGGCTTCTTTAAACTTCTGAAGTTGGACTTAGTCAGCGCTTTAAATTCATGAACGATTTGCGCTGGTCTGGAAGCATAATTTTTTGTGGTTGATTTCCTTAATAAATTAATTTTTGTAGCGTGGTAAAACAGTGCGTTGGTAAGAGAATGCATGATCTGAGTTTGCATTGGTCCTGGAGTCTTATTTTCAAATGCTTGAAAGATGGATTGCAGTAGTTGCTCGGTTATCAGCAACTCATCAGGATTTAACTCAAATAATAGGATTTCTACAACGCTCTGCTCATTGATGGAACGTGCTTTAGTGTCTAAGTTTTTTCCATCGAAAAACATTACCCAGCCATCAATATTGACCGAACGTATACATTGATGCACTTGACCAGGCTGGACTAGCAATAATGAAGAATTTCGCATAATAACCTCATCTTCTTCCACTAACATAGTCATTTCACCAGATTTTAATAAGAATAGTCCATAGGAATCATGACGGTGTGGATCAAATGCTGTTGCAGTATCTTCGATTGGGACGAAAGAAGGTAGCATTGGTGTAATAACTAATCCAGAATAGCTTTTGGCAAATTCAAATAGATGTATTTCTTTACTAACTATCACTTTCGATTCCATTTATATCAAAGGTAATGCATTAATAAGCTCCTTTTGTCCGACAAAATACTGTAAAAGGTGGATTAATGGCGTATTATAAACCTGATAAAAGTTAAGGGATGGGAAGAATAATAGATTTTATGACGCAGTTAGAGTAATAGTCAGCTAACAGAAAATGATTATAGGGGATTAAATATCTTCGTTTTGAAAAACGATTTTTCTCTTTGCGGTAATTGTTGCGATGGAATGTACAGCTGAAAAAAAAATATAAGGTAGTAGGAGATGAATTCCTTCGTTTTGTGAGACAAAAATTCATTAACAATTCTTGGCATATAAAAAATCCGCTGTTTAATGATGGTATGGCTATATTTAAATAGCTTTTTGCTTATTGATTATTGAATACCTATTTTAGGTTTATGTCACCTTATCTTTGATTTACTCGATTAATATGAAAAATGCTCTATTAACAATTTTTACCATTATAACTCTTTTCAATTTTTCCTCTGCGCAGCCTGTTTCTGATCCGCTTAGGGCATCATTTGTAACAAGGGATATAACTAACTTTTGGGAAGCATTTGATAAGATTGATGCAGAGCCACAGATTAACCCTTTTGAACATATCTATTTAAAACAGGGTTCCGCTGGTGTGCAAGCATTTACAAAAGGCAGAATAGAAAATGCTGCGTCTCTGCTCACTACAGTTCGCGAACGGAAGAATGACTATGAGAAAGCCAGGCTGAACAGCCTAAGAATGTTGGACAATGAGAAGCAATGCAGGGCAGCATTCATGGCGTTAAAATATCTTTATCCTAAAGCAGTCTATCCCAATGTATATTTTGTGGTTGGTAGATTTAATTCTGGAGGACACTCTAATCCAAAAGGCTTAATTATAGGAGCCGAAATGATTCAATCAGCAGCAGTTCCCTCTATGGTTGCCCATGAACTCATCCACTATCAACAGGATAGTGTTCCCAAGAAAAGCCTAGATCTACTGGCTGCTTGTATTAATGAAGGTAGTGCTGATTTCATAGGAGAACTTATATCCGGTGGAGGGCCAAATAAACAGACACATAGTTATGGAAATGCTAATGAAGCTAAATTATGGTTGGAGTTCAAGGAAATCATGGATGATAGGCAGGATAGCCATGATTGGATGTATAACTATAAACCTAAAAATGGTTATCCCCCTGATCTAGGTTATTGGATTGGATATAAAATTACGGAATCCTATTACAACAAGGCATCAGATAAGAAAAAAGCTATTTCAGATATCCTTCACATAGTAGACTTTAGAAAGTTCCTAGATGAAAGCGGATATGCGTTAAAGTTTAGATAAAAAAAGTGTGTGCAATTTTTGGTTAAACCAATTGTTCGTTTTATGATACAAAACAATGTAATATGAACATCAAATTAAGGTGAAAGCTTACGATGTAGATTGCTTTCCTCTGAAAACGTTAGAACCTTGAGATAGATGCCATTTCGTTAACCGCAATAGTGATTGATTTTGGTTCCGTTTGCACTGGGGGCAAACACGATTGAAGACCGAAGTCATATAACTTAAAAATATATCTATCTGCTGAGTGCTTATATACGGCCATATACTTAAGCGCGGTAGAAAAAATGTACCCGGCATTTCTAACTAGTAATTTTGCCTCCTCTACATTATCAATTTTTCCAATAAATTGTCGAAAGTCGTTTGGTGTATTTATCAGTTTGATTGATTTATCTTTTTTGACGGCGACAATATAGTAAGAACAAAAACCTGGACCACAGGCAGAAAAAAAACCTACAGAACTAAATGTCTTTTTTGCATATTTAGAGTAATTCATATCTCCAGATTGAGCTATGGTTTGCTGTCCAGATCTCCAGGTTGTTAATATGCTTGGATTATAGATGCATTCCCAATACAGATAATCATCAATATTTTTAATGGATTTAAAATCTGAGTTATCAGATGTAATAGGATTATATTCATCATGTATACGAATTGACGCAAAGCCATTATTAACAATGGCTACCATTATCAAAAAAAAAGAGCCTAATTTAATATCCATACCATTGTAGATGTTAATTAGCTATCAATTCCATAAAACTATAGTAAAGATAATACATCATAATATTTACTAAGAGATAGCTTATCTGATTTTTTTAAAAGTTTCGTTTTTTGAGACGATAAAATATAATTATAAATCCCTCCACCTATCAAAAATCCACCGTTTTTTGGTAGGAATTGAGATGAGTATTTGATAAAATTCACTTCATACAGTTGTTTGTTCCTATACGCTTAAGTGTAACACAACAGTATTAAACTCAATCGTTACACTCAATTTCACTTACAGAATCACCTACAAATATTTTGACGGACCCAGTATCGTTAGTAAATAATATTTTACATTATCAAAATAATGTTTAACACTGTTTAATTATTATTAAATAATGTTAAAGATCGAAAGAAAGTTACCAGACAGGGGGGGGATATTCGGCTATTTACTGGGAATAAATTAGAAAATGCCGATTATCCCATAGTCCTAGTTGGAGTAAAAACCGGAAACGATGCCTATAGCTCATTTGGCGCTGAGGCTTTGCAAAAAATTGATTTTTTAGGTATTTTTGGATGTCAAAAAAGCTATCATTTAAATCGGATCAATGATGCGGGGAGGATTCTCAATGAAAAAATGAGCTATTATTATAAACACCAAAAAACATTAGGGTTGCTGAGTTTTTTAGCGTGTCTGTATGTGAGTTTTTTTTATTTCCAAAATTCAAAACTTGAAAAGTTTGGCAAATTAGCTTTTGTCAAAGTTATCAATCAGGATTGCAGAAATTCCAAAGGGACGTCTTCTGTCCGGATATCCTATAGTAGAAAAACTTATTTTGTTCGACTTGCAAACGGCGAATGTTCTAAGTACCCGGTCGGATCAAGAATAACCTTGATCTATAATGATAACTTTGATTACTTTTATTTTCCTGACGGGTTATCTCGTGATAGATATCGGCTACGTTTCACTTTTTTATTGTTTTTGTTGGCAATTATACCTTGGAAACCACTCTTGGAAAGCAAGATATTTAAAAAAAGAACGTAGAAAAAGCGGGGAATCTGAACAAAAGGTAATTAATAAAAAGAAGAATTAGTAAACTTTATTACTAATTCACCGCTAGAATATTTAAATGGGCTAACATTTATAGCATAAAGAAAAATAGCAGAAGATAATCCCTTCGTTTTTTGAGACATTTTTTTTGCCGTAATTAGTGTAGGTAATTTTCTACTTTTGAAGCGAACTTAGTATGTGGTTGGGTTTCTGGATTTTAGTAGTTCACTTGCGTGTTCTTCCGCTCCCTAAAATATGGCTTTGTTTACCCAGCTAGAGGATTTCCTCTATAAGTGATGTGATCCTTTTTCTATCCTCAGAATATTTTTAAATATGCTTAATGCACTTCCGTTACTATTGTTTCCATTACTTTTCATATTATTGTGCTACAACACACGCTGGAGGAAATTTTCAATCTATACCTGCCTCTTCTTCTTCGTTTCAGGCACATTCATTTACTTTAAAAGCTCCCAACGAATAAACGGTTATCAATTTAGGGGTATCATTACTAATTTGACTTATGGTCGGAATCAGGTTTCATCCGTCACAATTGATGGAAAAATTTATAATTATATACCTATCGAGTTTTTTAAAGATAAAGTTTCGATCGGCGATTCCCTGATTAAGAATAAGAACTCAAATGGGATGACATTGATCAAGAAAAATACAAATGAAAAGGTGGCGCTAAAATTTGAGGATGCAACAGGTTATGTGGAGTATGATTAGTAAATTGGAAATATGTCAAAACCAGCACCTAAATCCTCAATAGATATTGAAGGTAGACAATCACCCTTGTTCTATAAGCGTAGGCTTCATTTAACTTTTAGAAAAGTTTAAAAATTTAATTGTCAATCCAAAAGATCCCTATATAAGTTTTAATTAAATAAATTGAATCCTCAATCTTTTGATTTGGAAAGGAGTGCATCAAGTGTGTTAAATTGCTCTTCTCCACCAAATCCATTGTCCATGTAAACAATGGTTCCTTTTTTATCAATTAATAGCAATAGTGGATAAGAACCCACAGCAAATCTCTTAGTCATTTTTTCCACACCAGAGGGGACTATTTCTTCACTCATTAATAGATGAACCCATCTTTCAGTTTTATCCTTAGATATAGCTTTTTTCCATATCTCTCTGTTCTGGTCCGCAGAAATACCAATAATTTCTAATCCCCCTTGCCTGTATTTATCGTACAGTTTGTTTAGATAAGGAGCCTGATCATGACATGGACTGCACCAAGAGGCCCAAAAATCTAGAAGGATGAAGTTTTTTCCTTTATAATCCTCGCTTGCAATGATGTTTCCATCAATATCCTTTGCACGAAACTTCGGAGCATCATTTCCAGTTACAAGCATAAGTTTTTTGTCAATAGCTGACTGAGTTTGCTTACCAATTGTACTGGATCGAACAATAGGCGATAAAGATGCCAGAATTTTAATCGCAGAATCTACAGACAATAATTACCTGATAATCAGTGAGTTCATCAAAAAAGCGCTTATGACAGAATTTGGATTTTTGAAAATAAACTGAAATTCTCCATTTATAAGGTTATTGGAGTTTTTACTCCATTCATTTTTTAATAAACTCAATCTTGTTGTGAGATTATCTGTTGAGCCACTAACATTTATAAGATTCTCGACACTATCCAAACTTTTCAAAATTGATCGACGCCTATTACGATATGGAAGCTGAATATTATTTAGATTTTCATATTCTGCCTGAGTTTTTGAGCCCTTCACAACAACATTGTTAAATTGACTTTCAGTTAAATGGATATCTAGATTATTTGGTTCTAAAAAGATAATTGTTCTGTTGGGATCCTCCATTGAACTACTAGTCGTTTTGCCAATTAGATATGCCATTGTTGGTTCAGAAATTGCCATACTAAAGTTAAACTTACCATCTTTTATCTTAGCAGTATCAACAGAATATTTTTGGTACTTGTCTAAATATGATAATACTAACATACCTGAATCTCTCCCCGCAATTTCGCCAGAGATCAAAAAATTTACATCCTTTTTAATTTGAGAAAAACTCATTCCAATGGCAAATAAATTGTAGATGCATAGAAAACATAAATACTTCATCTATTATATTTTAGGCTAAAATATAAATATAAGATATTCTAAATAAAATATCTTATGGAATTATATCGCGTTTCCACTTGCTCCAGGTGAATCTGGAGGTCTTCCTTGATTCCGGCAACTTGGACAACTTGGATCAGTGCAAATGTAAGCTCCCTGTGTCCAAGCGGATATTCAGTACCGCGATTGAAAATAAGTGCTAAACGTGGTTTACATTTTTTCGTAAGTATAATATTCGTTTATTGAGATTTTTCTCTTTGCCGTAATTAGTGCAAGTAAAGTTATAGGTAAAAGAAAGCTATACAAAAGGAGATGATTACTTTCATGTTTTGAGACCTTTTTTAAATCAATATATTTCAGATTCGTGTATTTTTTTTGCAACTTCAAAAAATATAATCTATACATACTTGCCCTCTCAAATGGAAGAGATCTTCTCGCGGCCAATCGTGAACTTATTGGAACGGGTGGAAATTGTCGACATGCGTTTTCAAAAACTCAATGAAGAAGACAATTTTAACATTTTCAATTTACTGGAACGAAAGTTCGATGAAGTGCACCTGCACTCCCGTTTCCTATTTGAAATGCTTAATCCCTTTCAACCGATCGACGGCTACTAAATTAATATTACAAACGGTTTAATGCAGATATTAACAATAACTACATTTGATAATCTGAACTCATGGACAAATCATTAACTTTCTTAACATTAACCGTGGGACTACTTTTTTTTGTAGTTGGTTTATTATTTAAAATCCTTCCACCAAAAAAAATCAATTCGATATACGGTTACAGGACTTCTTCTTCAATGCGTAACCTTGACACATTGGTAGTTGCTAATAAATTTTCGGCAAGACTAATGATTGTTGGAGGTATGAGTCTGACAAATATTGGGCTTCTAACACTTATGTTTCCTGATATGGGAGCAATTGGTACAGGTATATCCGTTGGACTCTTGGTTTTGTTTGTTATTGTACTTATTGTAGCGACAGAAAAACATCTCAACAAAATGTTTGATAAAGACGGACATCGAAGAAATACATAAACTGCACTTGACGTTACCCACTCACTAAAAGATGCACTGATTTGGTTGCTGCTTAGATCCTTTTTTTTTGCGTTAATGGACGAACAGTGCATAAATATTTGAGCAATTAGTGAATGTTGGCTATCATTATTCCCTCATTTTAAGCTGATATGTTTCGCTTCTTTTAACCAAATAGCAGTAACTTGAATTCGATCTCCAGATTGGCCCTTTATAATCTTTGTTCTGGGCGTGAGAATTACTGAAATGGCAGCAGCAAATAATGAAATGTATTTTAAACCGCTATTTAATTGATATCTCTCCCATGTGAATTTTAAGAGCAACCATGACACTAAGTAGATAAGCATGAATATTAGTAACTGGGATAATTTTGATTTCATGAGATTTTTCATGCAAGTCAGGATTTAATAATCTTAAATTTAGAAAATATTTTCGTTTTTTGAGACTATTTATCTTTTGTATTGTTTTTGAAAATAAATTTAAAAAGTAAACAATCAAAAGATTTGCATCAGCTAGGTTAAGGAAATGTAAGTGATTTATGGGACCAAGGTTGTATCGAAATTTATGTAATCCATTGGCGTAATTTTGTGAGACAATTTTTCTCTTTGCCGTAACAGATAAAGTAAACATACATCGAAAGAAAGATATACAGTAAGTGATTGATAATTATTAAGTAGAAAATTTCTGTCAAATAAAAAGAGCCAACATTTTTATAAAATGTTGGCTCCATCAATACCTGACTTTTAATTATTTTACATCACCTTTAACCTTGTTTGCAGTACGCTGACCAGGAAGATAGATTTGAAAACCAAAAGATAGGTTTAAATTATTTTGTGTAGTAGCACTACCAAATCCTATCAATCCATTGTATTTTAACAAAGTTTCTAAACCAATATTTGGCGTAATAAAATAGGCAAAACGTATGCAGCCTATAAAGTACATATCTAATTAACCATTTATATTTTTAAAGTTCTGTGGATACAGGTCTTTAATTTTCTTGTGGTTTATGGACATAATATTTTCCAGCGTGTATTTAAGCCACTTGTAGGGATTAACCTCATGTTTTTTGCAGATCGCAAAGAAAGAATAGATCATTGCTGATCTTTGCGCCGCTTGGTGGCTTCCTGCAAAGAGATAGTTTTTCCTGCCCAGGCTCACCGGTCTTATTGCATTTTCTACCAGGTTATTGTCGATTTGAAGGCTGCCATCATAAAGGTATGCACTTAAGGCATCCCATCTTGCATAAGCATAGGCCATTGCCTTTCCAATCTGGCTTTTGGGCAATGTTATCTTGATTTCTTCAAAGATCCATTTGCCGATATCATTCAACATTGGTAATGATTTCTCCAGGCGGAGTTCTTTTGCCTGATCTGCAGATAAACCTTGTTCTCTGATTTTTCGTTCCACAGCATAAAGCTTCTGGATCATCAACAAGGCTTTTTCAGCTCTTGGTTTATCATTATCAAGTGCTTTTTCAAACTCACGTCGGGCATGGGCCCAGCAGGCCAGGTGTATGATATCTTTGCTTTGTGCATATTTTTGGTATACCGCATAGCCATCAGTCTGGAGGTAGCCCTTGAAGCTGCCCAGGATTGGTACAGGCGCACTACTCCCACGGGTAGGACTGTAATCAAATAATACGGTTCCATCCAAGGGAGAATGGTAGACCCAGTAATAACCTTGATGGCAAGCGCCTTTTTTGTCACTATCCATTACCCTTATCGGGGTTTCATCGACTTGTAGATATCCCTTTGTTTTTGTGTCGAAGACGAGCTGATCATATAGTGGTTCAAGTTTTTCGAGTGCCTGTTTTGTCCAGCCTTCGATTGTGGAAGAAGGGATCTGGATATTCTCCCTGGCGAAGCGCTGCTTCTGCCGGTAAAGGGGAAGGTGGTCGATATACTTGTCGGTAAGTATGGAGGCCAGCAAACCTGCTCCCGGTATTCCCTTATCTATGACACGCTCGGGCAGTTCTGCAATACTTACCCCATCCCCGTTTTTTTTCGCGTATTTGTAGCGGATATAACGCTTTATGAAAAAGCGTGCCGGTTCACATTCCAGTTCCTCGGTAATTTCTTTCCCAATACACACCATTTCTGTAAGATCACCCTGTGGATGGATCTCAATCTCTTCTACGGGAAGGTGGGATGGTAACTTTGCACGTCCATGGTGATTGGGGCGTTTGCGCACATATTCTATCTTTTGTTTGACCTCTTCCTGCTGTAACAGGGTCACCTGAACAGGAGTTTCAAAGGGAAGCATTGCCTGGTTTGGATCACCCTCAAAGCGTTCACGCTTCTGTCCGAACTGCATGCGTTTGTACATGGCAACCTGTGCTTTCAGGTAGTCTACCTGCTCACCGAGCGCCGAGATAGTACTGTGATTTTCAAGAATGGCAGTTTCATTATTGAGCATAATCTTTTCATGGTCCTGAATAACTTTCTCATGATTCTGAATAACTTTTTTATGCTCGGAAATAATCTGGTCACGGGCGGAAATGATCTTTAAAAGATCTTCCTTTGATAAGTTTTCCAGTGCCGTTTCCATACCATAAAAATACAAAAAAGCCATGGCTTGGGCAAGTAAAAAGTGTGTTTTTAGACTAATGAATACCGTTTTTTTGTTATACTCCTCACCACGTGTATACCTTCAACCATCAGAACAAGATCGCTCCAGGATATAAGATTACCATCTTTGGTGGGACGGCGAAAAGTACCACTTTCAAGTCTTTTATAATACAGTACAAACCCTCCATGCTCCCAGTGGAGAAGCTTGATGCGTGTGCCACTTTTATTAAGAAAAATGAACACATCCCCACTTGTAGGGGAGCTGCCCAGCTCGGAACTAACCAGCCCGCAGAGGCCGTCAAAACTTTTGCGCATGTCACAGCCGGGCTTATAGAGGTGATAAATATGGGAAGAACTCAATGAAAACATAGCTAGTACAGCTTTATTAAATGCGATAGCATTTTCAGTTCATTGCCGGGTGCCTTGATAATTACTCCGTTTGGGTAAACAACCTCTACAGCTGTCGAAATTGTAACTGGAGGGATGGTAACTCTAACAAAATTGGGAACAGCTTTTTTTCGTCTATTGCACGATACCCAGTTGGCAAAAGTGGTACGTTTGACTCCAAGGGTCTTGCAGTATTCATTCTGGCTAAGCCCACTGGTGCGCCAAGCCTCAACTGCTAACATTTTTTCTTCTGATGTTCTCATATATTTCTTTTATGCAAAGAAAAACATCGTGAAAGTTATTTAAAAGATGTAATTGGTAGGCTGCTTACGGCAAAACCGGGACCAACACTTAAGTTTAAGCCGTTAGTATTTCCACCACCCTTGCTTACGTTAACACCACCAATACCAGCAGTTGCTTCAGCAAAGAAACGACCATGACGTAGAACTTCCACGTCTGATCCAGCGTAATAACGACCTAATGCGCCAACACCGTAACTGGTTGTTGTATTCGAGTTTTTAGCAGTTTCCAGGCCGAAGTTTACATAACCACCCAAAGCAAGGTTATCTTGTATAAACCAAGCAGCTTTTGGCGTAATATCCACGCTGAAAATTTTTGGATCGTCAAGACCAAGGTTAATATTAGTCAAATTTCCACCAACCATTACGTTGCCTTTTTGAATTTGTGCGTTAGCTACACCAGCAAATAATGCGAAAGAAAATAAGCTCGAGATAAAAATTTTTTTCATATAATGTTTTGTAAATTATACCATAACTGCTATGGCTATTTGTAAAACAGGTACCAAACGATAAAGTTTTAATAACTTTTTGGGCTAGTTGGTTTTCAGCCGATTAGCGTTATAACATGATGTTATTGTGATAAATAAAATGATTAGTTAATATTTACTAAACCATTAATTAAACTTTTCGTTTTTTGAGACAATTTTGAAAACTCATAGAAGGTCGATTTTCTACCCTTCCGCCAGTCTACGAGTTGTGAAGTGAGAGAATGTTATGTACTGTCTTTGGCTTCTAGAAAATAAATTAATTCAGGATAAAAATCCTCTATGCTTTCATAATTATTGCCATCCTCGGTATATCTATCCATAAATAAATACAAATCTTTTGCCAATCTAAAATGCTTTGCCTGATTGGAAATCTCCTCCTCGCCACTCTCCTTTCCATATTTTTATTGCAAGTATTTTTGCTACAAAAGCCCTTACTAGAAGTTCATCTACCTCATTTTCCCATTGCTCATCAGCTAATCTCTTTCCCTTAGTTGTTGTTAAGAAACTATTTTTGATCTTATATAGTCGGGCATGATACTTTTTTACAAAATTTCTTAGATAAATATGGCTCGACTCATGAGCAACCACATTTACTGCTGGCTCAAAGTTGACTAAGCTATCATCCGTTAGCTTCTTGGATCTATCTTCGATATATCCTGCCTTAACCATGATATTATCATTAAAGATTTTATTGCTCGAGGGTATTGCATTGCTTCCATGGTTGCACAAAATATCAGTATAAATGACGTATTGGCCCTTTTGTTTGGATCTATAAAAAGAATCTACAGTGTTTAGAATTCCGCTGTTCTTGATATATGATATACCATTTTTATTAACGCGTTCGTAAACTGAATGATTTTCTTTGATGAATCTTTCTACCTGGCAACTTTTATAGAATTTATTAAATTGCAATAGAAAGCTATCCAAAGGAGCATTTCTAATATAAGTGATTTCAGGTTTAACGATTAATTTAAAGGGATAACGTTTTGATAAAAAAAGACCTAACGACGCCATGTCAGGTCCGTCCCAATTTTTTAGTTTCCTATACCAATTTAAGGAAGGGTCATCGTTGTACTTTTTAAAATAGGCTTTCACATCGCGATAATAGGTGGATGGTGTTGGCTTTGTGTCGAGGGTATCGGCGGTTGCCAATGTATAAAATATACTAAGTGCCTCAACTCTTGGGTCAGTTTTGATTGACAATATTTCTTGCCCGTACGATACACCAGCATGTATTGTAAATATTAAGGATAAAAAAGATGGTAAAAGGAATTTTTGAAACATGGTCTCGAATCTATAAAGAATTTGAAGAAAGACAAAATTTTAGGGATTATGCCACTCGAGTGATTATAGTTAAAAATTTTAATGCTTAGTAATTGAGACACTTTCTGTCATAATAGTCTCGACAATTTACCTCTGTAAGAGGTGCATAGAGTATTGATCACTTTAGCAGGGTATGAGGCTAAACCATTATACTCCAATTATAATTCAAGCTAACCACTTATTAATATGATTAACCGCAAGGGGCTATGAATTTTTTTAGTGGGCTGGCAAAACAAGATCTAGTTAGCCACTTCTCTTAACTATTCCTGACACGTGAAATATTTGACTATTTTGAATGTATTAAGCAAATCCTATTATGAGATGTTACCCTTACTCATATTTTAAAACACTTACCGCATTTGCATTGGCGACACGATAGGATCGGAGGGTGACTATAATTAGCGTAATTAGCAAAGATGCTGTCACCGCAAATACAAAAGGCCAAATGCTAATTGAACTCCGGTATGCAAAATTTGCAAGCCACTTACTTACTAATACATATGCAAGCGGCCAGGCAATTACATTTGCAATTAATACCAGCTTAATAAACGAACCGTTTAACATTGTTACTAATTCTAAATTCGAAGCGCCTAGTATTTTTCTAATAGCTACTTCACGGGATCGTTGTGCAGCTATGAAGGAGACTAATCCAAATAACCCAATAAATGCAATGAACATGATCAAAGCACCAAATGTTGTTAGCAGGATCCCAGTAATCCGTTCTGATTCATAGTATTGTTGGATATCATCATCTATAAATTTCGCATTGTAAATTTCATTGGGAAACATATTCGTCCATATTGCCTCAATCTCTTTTTTGGTGTTTTGGATTTGTGATTGGTCAAGCTTTATGCCCATACTGTAGTATTGCCGTTTTTCCTGGTAGAATATCATTGGCGATATTTGCTCTTTTAGTGATTGATCATTGAAATCCTTTACAATTCCAACGATTGGCCCTGTCCTCTCGTTTTGTGATATTATTTTCCCCAATGCCAATCGAGGGTCAGAAATCCCAATTTTTTTAATAAATGTTTCATTTGTAACATAGGCATTTGCGGTATCGCTTTTGCCATATACTTTTCCAGCTATAAATTCTAATGCGAATAAATCAAAATAATGTTCATCACTCATGCTTAGCCTCACCTCGAAATCTTTGTTCTCTCGACCGTCGATGTAAAAATTTGTGGTGTTCATTAAACCTGATAATGGGGGTCTTGCGAAGAAGCTTAGCATTTTTATGCCTTTTACCTGCGATATCTTATTCCGAAAAAGCTGTTGATGGCTCAAACTGGCACTATCACCTGGAAAATTAATTAGCATGATATGGTCTTTCTCAAAACCTAATGGTTTTTCTCTCATGTAGTTCATCTGTCTTATCACCATCAATGTTCCAATAATCAGTATCACAGTAACAGCGAACTGAGCTACAATCAGCAGCGTTCTAAAACTTATAATTCCTGTTTGAATTCTAATTCTGTTTTTAAGTGCTGACACGGGATTTAAGCCAGAGAGTATTAATGCAGGATAAAATCCTGCGAGGGCGCTTACTACAATAAGCAATATGAATAGGAAACCAGCCATTTCTACATTCAAAGATAGCGCTGAAGATATTGGAACTTTTAAAAAAGAAGTTAGCGGAGAAAGTGCCAGCTCTGAGAATATGCATGCTATAGTCATTGAGCTTGCTGTAATAAGTATTGTTTCAGTAAGAAACTGAATAACCAGTTGCGGCCTCATTGCACCCATCACTTTTCTTACCCCAACCTCTTTCCCCCGATTTACAGATTGAGCGGTCGCAAGATTTATAAAATTGATACATGCGGAAGTTATTAAAAAAATCGCAATTAGCCCAAGTCCGTAAACATCATTTCGGGTCACAGATGTATCTGCAAAATTGCTATACTGTTGGCTAAAATGGATGTCCTTTAGTGCCTGCAATTTATATTGCTGTTGTCCTGGTAATTTTTTTTGCTGTAAATATTTGTTACTAAACTTTTTCAAGGACTGATTAAAAGTTGTAACTGAAGCATCTTTGCTCAGTAGGGCAAAGCATTGATTATAGGAACTCACGCTTTCCCAGTCTTGGTTTTTATTTCCCCAGAAGGTGGAAAAGCTTGCCATAATCTCCATTGGAACGCTACTGCTGCTTGGAATGTCTTTAAATATGCCAACAACCCTTAACGGTACAGAGTTCCAGAGCGTCACGATTTTATTCTCGGCCTCTTTAGCAGAACCAAAAAGTAATTTTGAAGTTTTTTCAGACAGTACTACGGTGTTTGGTGCTGAAAGAACATTGTTGGATTTTCCCGAAACCCAGTTAACCTGCAGTATGTCGAACAGCGCCGGCTCGACGAAATATAGTTCTCGATTTGCCTTATATTTAATTGTTCCTTCTCCATCTTTTACGATTATAACTCCGCTGTTTCGTGAAATTCTTGCGATTTTTTCAATCCCTGCTAATTCTGCCTGAGCAGCAGGTGCAAAAGGGAAGGGCACACCTGAAGAATAATCATCAAAATTATTGTATTTCCAATCCGTAACAAATCTATAAATCCGGTCTCCGTTATTAAAATGCCTGTCATAACTCTGCTGAAATTTTATAAACGTAAATATTAAAATGCAACCGGTCATTCCAATGGTTAGACCAAGTATATTTACGCAAGTATATAACTTATTGCTGTATAGATTTCTTAGAGCAATTTTAAGATTTAATTCAAACATTGAGCAATTTTCGAATTAATCACCATTCATCATGCCAGTTGTTTTTTCGCTGTTTAAACTTACTGGTGAGCTCAAAACATCTAGTGTGCATCTAATGCAATGTCCGTAAACGAACAAAACTGTACGATTGTGAACATAGGTATTTTACTATGAAAGAAAATTTTTGTTTCAATTCCTAGTATCCATTTACAGCGCAAAGAATATTGTACAAGCATGGGTTCTAATATCTTCGTTTTTTGAGACAAAACATAGATTGCCGATTATTTGACCTATCAAATATTGACCGGTTCCGATGATTAATTCTTCCGAAATAGCTAAAAAATCTTTGTTGTTCTCAAACACTTTCGAGGACTTTCATAACTTTCAAAATTGTTTGTTGGTTAACATAATCATAATCAATGGACATTAGTTTTGGAACAGAATATTATAAACATTCAAATCTTTCGTAACAACACATGCAAATTTTCCGATCATTAATTATTATTGTTTCACTTCAGATTTATCTTAGTAATGCGATTGCCCAGGAACTTATGACCTATTCAGTGCCTGAAATGAATGAAATGCCACCAAAACTTATTCCCACCGGCAGGAAATATTGGGTTAGCCTTCCGAAAGATTACGATAAGACTTTAAATCGATATCCGCTATTGTTTCTTTTTGATGGCGATGAAGACTATTTAAAAAACCTGATATTAGCTGATGTTGACCAATTGACCCGGTTTGGGGAAATGCCTCCCTGTATAATCGTGGGAATTTTACAAAGAAACCGGGCACTTGATTTTGGTCCTTTATATGCAATTAGCTCTTTGCCAAATAGTGAAAAAGTAAATGGAGATAAATTTTTCAAGTTCATCAAAGAGGAATTGACCCCGACACTAGAAAAAAAATATCGAACACAGCCATTAAAAATAGCAATCGGACACTCGTTGGGAGGTCTTTTTCTTCTGAATAGCTTTACAAAAGATCCTTCTTTCTTTAATGGCATCGTGGCCGTAAGCCCAGCTCTCCAGTTAGATAGGGATAGTATCTTGTTTGCTAATCTTGAAAATACATTAAAAAGTGATCTAAAAAAGCACACTTATTTTTGCTGGGCATCAGGAACAGAGGGTGTAAATGAAAAGGCTTTTAAGGCGGGTTCTCAGAAACTCATTGAAATCTTTCATAGACAACGTAATGCAAATTTTGATTTTAAGTTTATTGACCTACCTGGCCGATCACATAACCTGACGCCATTGTATTCAATGCTTGGCTCAATGAATTTCCTGTTTCAGCGCTGGAATATTTCAGCCTGGTACCGGGAACTATTTTCAGGCAGGGTTACAGATCCGATCAAATATTATGAAAGAAGAAGGGCTTCGATGGATGCGTTATATGGCTTCAATGAAGACCCAACTGAGGACAGAATTCAAAACAATATCGGTAAGGAATTATTTACTGCAAAAAAGTACGAGTTAGCTTTGCCATATCTAAAGAAAGCGGTCGGTCTAAATCCAGAAGATAGCGACTTTAATGCTGATTTAAGCATGGCAGAAGAAAAGTCAAAAAAATATTCTGATGCCCGAAGATCACTCCAAAGGGCACTCGATAATTTGGATGTTAAGAATGAAGATTATAAAGAAAGATCGAATAAGTTTAAATCAGAGATGTCAAGACTCGAATTGTTGATTAAACATTAATCCTCCTACCAAATCAAATAATAAGTAGTTAAATTTCACCATTGGGATAGAAATTTTGAATATCATAAAGGCCAATAAGATCAATTTTCAATTGCTAATAATTTACTTTCGTTTTGTGAGGCACTAATTAACAGGAAATCTTTAAGCCCTATCAAAAATCGACCGTTAAATGATAATTTTCAAGTGCGTAAAAAGAAAAACTACTTTTTATGTAACAAGGTACTATGGTATACATCATAGTGTAAATGTTTATTATGAATAAAAGATACCTTTTAATATTTAGAGCTATAATGCTTTGTTTAATCTCTATTCCGTGCTGGTCTCAAACAGAAAAATTGCTTACAGATAATCCACTCAAAAACATATTGGATAGCGCTGTCCAGGTAGCTGCAACAGACTATATGACTAATCCAGGTACGGTTGGACTTTCAATCGCTATTTATAATGATGGACGCAGTTCAATGTACTGCTATGGTGAATCAACGAAAGGAAAAGGCCAACTAATTAAAGTAAATCAGTTATTTAATTTAGGTTCTGTAGCTAAGACATTTATTGGAATTATGCTTGCACAAGCTGTAATAGATAAAAGAGCAAACTTACAAGACGACATCCGTAAATATCTCCCAGGAAAGTATCCTAATTTACAAAACGAAGGTCGCCCCATAAGATTGATTGACATAGCTAATCATACGTCTGGTCTACCTAAGTCATCCAGAAATTTTTCGGGAAAAACTATGGATAGCATAAAGAATATAAGTCTTCCTAAACAGCTTGATTTCTTTGCCAAGTTTAATCAAGATACTTTAATGAAGGATATGCATAAATTCAAGCTTGACACCTTGCCCGGTACCAAGTACGAATATAACGGCAACGCCATGACAATCCTTATTCTCTTACTTGAACGCATATATCATCAACCGTATGAGCTGTTAGTTACAAATTATCTCAAAAATCATCTAGGCCTTTACGATACAAGAACAAAAATTCCTGTGGATCAACTAAACCGTTTTATTCAGGGCTATAAAGATGCATCGCGTCCTGTACAATGGTGTGATCTCACAAATAATAAAACAAATGAGATTAATACTAACCTGTTTTATCCTGGTGGGCCAAGTATGAATTCAACAATGGCAGATATGCTTAAATATTTAATAGCAAATGTTGAAGAAACCGACCCTGCTATAAGATTATCACACAAGGAAACTTATAAGCAAACAGACAGTACGGGTGTAGGCTTAAGTTGGATGATTGGCAATAATGAAGGAAAACGCTTTGTTTACCATAGTGGCAAAACAGGTCTTGGATTTAGCACACTTTGTGTTGCCTATCCCGACCATAAAGTGGGGCTCATGATACTTGTCAATGATAACCTTAGTCAAGACAATATATCCCTTTTAAGCGATAAGATTAAAATTGCCCTAATGAAATGATGACTTATTGTTATTAATTCCTACTTTTTTAATAAGTTTCGGAAGGTAGGGCTTGAGAATATTATAGTAAGCAGTGTCGCCAACTACTGTCCTAAAGTACTCCGCTTTTTTCCTGTTTTATCATAAACTCATTTCATTAATCAAATTTAATTTTTAGTTTTTGATAATGAGTAAATGGTAATTTATAATAGCAAATTAATATTCGTTTTTTGAGACATTTCTCTATTTGCCGTATTTGGTTCAAGTAAACTTACAGCTGAAAGAAAGATATAAGTAGGGTGGGAGGATACTTTCCTTTTGTGAGATATATTCATAAGGAGAAGTATTCTCTCCTTTCAGAAAAGCTCGGTAAAGAAAGTGCAGATCATGGGCGAATCGGAAAGCTCATTTCTTCTCGAGGAATGAAAAAACCCTTGATACAATTCAAATTACGAATACAGATTTGAATGTGACTTTTCATTTCAATCTTCGCTCCAGGAAAAGCTGGTCCTCCCTCTGAAAATGCGCCTCGCACAGAATCAAAGATTTTCCATGCACTATGGTTACGTGCATCTATATCTGCAAAGTAAGATGTTGTAACTGACTTATGCATATACTCAATTGCAGCACAATCCAGAAGACGAACCAATTTGTCTTGGTTTTCATCTTCTTTTGCATCCAAGTTTACTGGCAACGATTTACCAGCGCTACTATATTCCTCTGACATAGCTCGATAGAAAGCAGCCACCATCTCGGTATATTTTGAATCCAAAAAGTCACAACAGTTCCCCAACTGTAATACCGCACCGACAACGGCCGGTGTGGTTAGTTCTCCTTTGTCCGCCTTATCCGTCGCCCATTGCAACGCCCTAGTATAATTATTCTCCCAAAAATAAAATCCATTTCCTAGCCAATCATAAGGCTTACTACTGATTTCGATCTGGTTCGGACTGTTTACAAGTTTATTGCGGACGGATAGCTCACAGCCATGAAAGCCAATGATGGTATTAGGCCGAAGATCATACATTGAAATTACTTAGAAACTGTGTGATTTAATGGTCTGTAAGCACCTTTGAAATCGCCTTTTTTAGTTAGAATTCCAGCGTCGTTTAAAGAACGGATCGCCTCGGTTTTAGTCATTTTCTTAGCTTCCTGTTGTTTTTTTTCAGCAAGCTCAATTAGATGTTGAATGTCTTTGTCGCTCATCAGGATAGAATTTATGATCAAATATACTAATATTTTTAATAGAGTTACAGTTATTTAGTAACTAGAACATTTAAATTATGTTCGTTTTTTAAGACAAAATTTACAGAACAGCATTCTTTGACCCAAAAATCGCCCGTTTTTAAAGATGAGAGGTGAATATGTGTTAAGAGCATTTATTCTAACAATCATAACTGGCCCCGTTAATTTACAGTCAGTTGTTTTCATAAACATAAAATAATCCATCAAAATAATCGGATATGCCATTCCTCAAATACTTTTCACAAGGTACTTTTACTAGCCAAGGCTAATTTTATGAGAAGAATGACAAAATACATTAAATCTGGACTATTATTTTTTTTCACGATAAGTTTCTTGCCGGTTATCTCGCAAACAAAGAAAACTGTAGGGTTTGAAATTGCCCAAAAACATAAGTTAAGTACTAACAAGCCAGAACCTGATTTTTTTAGTGGTGCTTTACTAGGGAATGGAGGAATGGGCGTTGTAGTTAACACTCGTCCCGATGCTATTGTATTTCGATTTGGCCACAACAATGTTTGGGATATCAGAATCGCAGAAAATAACAAAGAAAAACTTGGCACATTTCAATCTATCCCTGGTACAGAGAATATAATGCGATGGCTGGCGAAAATTATGGTAAAGAGTATCCCCGCCCTTTCCCGTGTGGATCGGTTATACTTGGTTTCAATAGCCGCGATTTACAGCTAATTGGACATGAACTGAATATTTCCAACGGAGTGTGCCGTGTAAAATTACTTACAAAGAAAAATGGGGTATTGTATTTAAATTTGTTTACAGATATGACTAGTGATCAGCTTTGGATGGAGTTGGTAAATGAAAATGGTAATCCTCATAAAAACGTTTTTGATAGAGTGAAAATTGTTCCGGATGCATCTACCCCTTCAGATTTCCCAAGCTATCAGCTTGAAGAACAATTACCTTTAGGTTTTATGCAGTTTCGGCAAATCTTGCCTCAGCTAGAACCTCAGGATCAGAAAACTAATGTCAAATCAAATCGCAATAAGGCATTTAGTTTAACTTTTGCTACTAATGGAGTCCTTACAAAGCAGAAGCGAATGAATTGGAGTGGCCATCTGGAGGAGATGCATCAGCTGGAAGCAGGGTTATCAAACCAGAAAAACTTTATTGCATGCATAAGCCTGAGAGAAGGCTTAGATACAGCAGTAAGTCGCCTACCATCGAAACCCATGATGCCAACTTCAAACTTACTTAAATATGCGCTTTCAAACAGTTTGGAAATTTGGAAGGTTTATTGGAGTAAATCATCGGTTAAGTTGGATGATCCTTTACTGGAAAGTTTATGGTATAGAAATCTTTATTTTTTTAATTGTGCTACAAAGCCGGGTGTAAACTGTCCGGGTTTATTTGCTAATTGGAGCTACAACAATATTGGCACGGCCTGGCATGGTGATTACCACATGAATTATAATACACAACAACCTTTCTGGCTTACTTTTTCCAGTAATCATATAGAAAAGAATTTGGCTTATGTAGATCTAGTAGAATCACTTATGCCAGTGAGCAGGAAATGGGCTAAAAAATACTACAACTTGCCCGGAGCCTATTTTCCACACTCGGCCTTTCCCGTTGAAATGAGTATGAATCCATATCCTATACCCGACTGGGGCTGGGAGGTAAGCGAAACGCCATGGACAGTGCAAGGATTATGGTGGCATTATCAATATTCAAAGGACGAGCATTTTTTAAGAAATAGGGCTTATGGACCTATCAAGGCAGCGGTTGAATTTCTTACGGCTTATATGATGCGTACAGATGCCCATGGAGGTAAACGCTGGACGGACGATAAGTATCATATTTTTCCTTCAGTACCACCTGAGCTTTATGGCTTGCAGCCTGGATTTAAATATAATTATGATAGTTCAGTTGATTTAAGCTTGACGAAATTTATTTTTAAAGCTTTTAAAACGATGAGCAAAATACTGACACAGCGCAGGAAGAGGCGCAATTACTTCAACAAATTGATTTAATATTGGCTGCCTTTCCTGAATACCCTACGGCAAAATCTGCACAATATGGACAGGTATTGGTTTCTGTTCCCGGCGAACATGCTCAGGTTGTTTATAATGTTCCAAATGCACTGTTCCATGTATTTCCGGGGGAAGACATGGGTCTTGGCAGTGACAAAGGACAGCGTACTTTATTACAAAATACCTATTTAAACCAGCAAACAGAAGGCGGAAATGATCTGGTATTTAAGAATTTTCAGGCGGCGAGGATTGGAATGTTGGATCTTGAAAAATTCAAGAGAGAAGTGAATTATTCGCTATTACCAAACGGAACAGCAACTGATATGGTTACGCAAATTGGTGGGCGGTATAACGATGGTTCTGACTATGCTTATATGGCAAGGATGGGTATTTGGTTTGAGAATTTTGCCTTGCCAGCAGTGATCAATGAATGCTTAGTACAAGGTTATGATGGCATTATTAGGTTATTTCCAAACTGGCCACAAAATAAAGATGCCAGTTTTAGTCAGCTTCGAACCGTTGGCGCTTTCCTGGTTTCTGCAACTCAGAAGAACGGAAGCGTACAGTACATAGAAATTTTTAGTGAAAAGGGAGGTAATCTGAACATTAAGCTACCTTGGGCAAAATGCACTTACCTTCTAGGAGGAGCAAGGAAAAATTTTACCGGCACAACCTTTAAATTGAAAACTAAGGTCGGTCAGAAAATCATCTTCCATCCATATTAACAGATGTTTATCAAATGGTCTTTAAGATAAATAGGGCAAATACTTCAACAGTATCTACCCTAACTATAATCGATGTTTATAGTTTCAAACTAATTTGCCACCTCCATTTAAGCACTTCAGGTCAATGTTATAATCATTTAAGACTGAACAAAATCCAGTAGGTCTTTATTAATTGTTGCTGCGTGTGTAGTCGGCATGCCGTGAGGAAATCCGGGATAAGTAATAAGCTTACCGTTTTTTAATAACTTGGCAGATTTAACACCTGCATTTTGATAAGGTTGACCAATACCGAAAATTTGCGACAACAAATTAGACTCACTGGAAAATTATCTGGCAAAAATTCAAAAAAAGAACGATGGAAGAATATAATTCATTCAAATAAGAGGACAACATTCTTACACATACAAGAATTCTAGATGCTCCAAACTTAAACAATAGGGCTACATAATAAACTGTTTTACCATAAATATACGTACCTCAAATTAAGGTACTCCATTATCTTCGTTTTTTGAGACAATTATTTTACTAATAAATCTCAATTTTCCGGGCAGTCTCTGAAAATGAGAATTAAGTTTGAACTTGGGAATTAGATGTTCTTTTTTAATAAATCTTTGGTATAGGATTCTTGGCCTAACAACTATCCACCGTTTATTAGTGGCTCCATGTAGATCGTTTTGATAAAATTGGTACTCGACTTAGCAGAATTATAAGAAATTCCTGGAACGTTAATTTCGAAAATAGTTATTATCAGTAATTTAAATAGTTGATACCGTTTTATATGTGTAGGTTCGGTATTACCAAACCAAACATACGATGTCAGAATTCCAGGTCAACCTTAGCAATTGTGACACAGAGCCCATACATATACCCGGACGCGTACAATCCCATGGGTTTTTAATTGCAATTGATTTCGAACATACCATATGTTTCTGCAGCGAGAATGTTAAAGATTTTCTTAACGTCTATGCACAAGACCTTTTAGGAAAGTCATTGAGTGACCTGGAAATTATTATCGATAATGTTTCGCACCAGAGTTTTCTCACCCAGCTATTGATTATGGGAAGTAGCACGAGAGGGTTTGCTACCAACAATCCCTATGAGGTTATCATTTTTACCAAACCCTATAACCTGATCATCTCCAGTGATGAAAATTATATTTTGCTCGAATTTGAGCCATTGACTTCTTATTCATCGGTCAAGATGCCCCCTATCACTGAACGTGTCCTGTCAGGAATGCTGATTTTCAACAGCTTAACAAAGCTATTAAAAAATGCGGCATCAGAAGTTCGGGAGATTACGGGTTTCGACAGGGTAATGGTTTACCGTTTTGCAAAGGATGGACATGGCGAAGTCGTTGCAGAATCCAAGAACAGGAAGCTCACATCATGGCTGGGCCTGCACTTTCCTGCATCAGACATTCCTCTCCAGGCAAGGGAACTGTACAAACGGAACCTCACCCGGCTAATTGCTGATGTGTACGCTGAATCTTCGCCATTGATTGCCCGGAAAGGCATGATGGATACCCTGGATCTTACCTGTTCAGAACTTAGAGCAGTATCACCCATGCACATTCAATATCTTAAAAACATGGGTGTATCTTCGAGTTTTAGTATTTCCCTGATACATAAAAAAGAACTTTGGGGACTGATTGCCTGTCATAACTATACCCAAAAATCCATTGATTACAGCTCCCGGAAATCAGCGAAGATGATTGGGCAGATACTTTCATCCGGACTTGAGTTTCGCAAGAAAGACGAAGACCAGAAACTCCACCGATCTTATGGCAAAGATCTTGAAAAACTGGCTAATCAGCTGATGCACCAGGAAACGGTCGTGCAGGCACTGACAGAAAACAAAGTGAACCTGCTCAATGTGGTCAAGGCCAACGGAGCGATACTTGTCCTCGATCACCAGGAAATTCGCCTTGGGATCACTCCGGATGAGCGCCAGTTCAAATTGCTACGCAACTGGATCACCGACAAAAGCTCCAGATCCCTGTTCCGTACAGATGCTTTATCTTCAGTATTTCCACCTGCACTGGAATACAGAAAGTTTGCCAGCGGTATGGTCGTTTTAGCACTTGATCGCGAGTGGAGAGATTTCATTGTGTGGTTCAAACCAGAGAAGGCACTTTCAATTCGTTGGGCAGGAAATCCGGAAAAATCGGTCACTGAAAATGAAGATGGGGCTTTGCATATTTCTCCGCGCCTGTCTTTCAAAACCTGGAAGGAGGCAATAGAAGGTAGATCGGATCAATGGAGTGCCGAGGAGATCAATTCCATAAGAAATCTGAGAGATGAAATCACTTACACGCTCGGTTTGAAGGCCCGTGCCATGCAGGAACTTAACCAGAGATTGAAGGTCGCCTACGATGAACTTGATAAATTCAGTTACACCATTTCACACGATCTGAAAAATCCAATTGCGGTTATCAGAATGTACGCTCAGGTTCTGGCAAAAGATTCCACCAGCCAGGAAAATAGGGATCAAATATCAGGTAAGATAATTCAGGTCACTGACAAAATAAATGATATGATTACCGAGGTACTGAACTATTCAAAAGTCGGCAGACATGAGATCAGATTCCAACCTGTGGATGTTGAAAAAATGATTATTGGTATCATCAACGACATGAGGCTGATCCATTATGATAAGGTACTAAAAATTACCCTGGGAAATATGCCCGTCCTTTACGGCGAAGAGCTCATGATCAATCAGGTATTTACCAACCTGATTGGCAACGCCATCAAATATAGCAAGGGGGGAAAGCCTGCAGTGATTTATATCGAGGGTCAGGAAACGGGCAATTCCATCTGTTATAGTATAAAGGACCATGGGATAGGAATCAGCACGCATAATCTTTTACGCGTATTTGATCTTTTCGAGCGTGTAGATCCCCGGAATAAAGGAATTGATGGAAGCGGAGTCGGGCTTGCCATCGTAAAACGAATTATGAGCAGGCATCATGGAAAAATATGGGTAGAAAGTATTCTGGGTGAAGGGTCAACTTTTTTTTTCTTTTGCACAACTATCCAATACCCCAATCAAAACTGCCCCAAAACCCGTAACTATGCTTTACCAATAGTCACTGTTATACACAACAATTAAATCTTAGGATATACAAAAAGTGGGACGTCAGCTTTAAATTAGTATCGTTAAAGATAGATAGGGCTCTTTGTCTGGATGAAGGAACTATGCTTTTATTACAGGCTTATTATAATATTAAGATGGAAAAGGAGAAGTCTCCGGGACCAACTCCGGATTTAAATAACTTTAGGAAGATTTTATTTTGGGATACCGATATCAACAAAATTGATTGGGAAAAGCAATCTGTATCAATTATCAAAAGAATCTTTGAGCGGGGAAATGATATTGAAAAAAAGACGCTACTTGATTTTTACGGTAGAAATAAAATAAAATCTGTAACTGGACGTAGTGGGGTAAAGAATAACCACATCCATATCATGGAAACACTTAATACAAAGTAGATGCTGAAGTGGAATACCGTTAACGAACTGCTTAAGGTAAGTTTACTAAAACTGATGAATACGCATGAATTTTCAGAAATGCGGTTGGTTGGAGGAACTGCTCTAATTCTTTTACTGGGACGCAGAATGTTTTATCGAAAGTAGATCGTTATTAAAATCTATATACTTTTTTTGCTTAACCAGCTGATTTTCAGTGCGACTTATGATAATAACGTTTTGGTAATCACTGTTATCTTTTAACAAGCGCAATACAGCGCTTGGTTAAGATTAATAAGCGGTGAAAAAACGAAACATTCATTCGGTTATTAAAACATGTCTAGCCCAGTTGAAAAAACATTCTGTTCTGAAATAAATTTAATAGCATACCATTAATTCTATTATCTGTAAATTTTGCTCTGATTTATAGTTACTTTTATTTAATACTTCCAAAAGGCTATAGCGATAAGCAAACCTCCACCGGAATAAAAAAACAGATGGTAACTACCTTTGATTGTACTTGCATTTTCAATTATAAACTGGACAGGATTCAAATGAGGCTTTCCATATTTTTGATTGAAATTGACTTGGGTATTTATCATTAGGTTTACTATATACCATATATGAAATTAAAAAGTGTAAAACCAGCTAAAGACATCAGTATAATTTTAAGCCAGGTATCAGCGAATGCCACGCTATAAATTTCCCGAATGTAATCGAACCACAATTTAACGGGATATATACTAGCTACAAAAAATAGAGGGTACCCGATCAGAATCCATCTAGTTTTAAGTCTTCTGTTTAAAAAAAAGTAACAATAAGTAAATACCATTACGTAAAACAGGTACCCGATTATTTTCAATATCATAAAATAATAAGCTAATACATTTAACTCTTTTAATTGGACAGTTCATTTAAACTTATAATAACATACCAATATTACTGTAATTGAAGCATACGAAGATTCATAAATTCATCAATATGCTAATACATATGTATATTGTTTTTGTTTTTCTTGCACACCGGGCAATAGAAATTGGTTAATTTCCTACTAATGCATCAAAAAACAGAGCTTCGTTTGTTGAGACAATTTTTTTCTTTGCCGCAATTTGTGCAATTAAACTTTCAGCTGAAAGATAAGCAGTAGGGGATGAATACTTTCTTTTTTTGAGACAATTATGAACTATTTATTCTTTCTGAGCCAAATTAATGCTTTTTTGATTTTTAAATCATCATTCAGGTTTTCGAAGTTATCACCATTAACAACTTTCAAATCTGGTTCAAGATACTTTGGATAGATTTTTCCATTACGATCTGCCGCATAATCTACAGCTAAATTGAGTCCTGAATACTCATTTAATTTAAAGCCTAGATTACTCGTCGTATAACCGCCACTTTGCTCGCCAATAATAACAGATTTCGTTCGGCCAATGAATGAGATTGCGGTCATTTCACCAGAACTTGCGGTATTTCCACTGATCAAAATTGCGACAGGTATATCTTTACTTACCGGATAGCCACTATATTTTATAGGTGAAACTTTAACTGAGTCGACATAAAAAGTGCCATTCTTAATAATCCAGGATCCATCAGGCTCGTATGTGGAGGTGAGAAATCCACCAACTTTTCCTTCTCCTATTAAATCGCTTAAACCCGCGATCATTGGATACATATTGCCTCCAGTGTTTACTCTCAAATCAATAACCCATCCTTTGATATTCTTGTCATTGACTTTAGATAGTGCATTTTTAATTTCTTTAGCGATGCTATCCATTTGCTTTCCTCTAAAATCGTTGTTTCCAGGAATTAAAATGTAGGCAATATCTTTAGTAATCTTTTCTGCATGAACGGATTGATATTTTTTTGTAGCGGTGGCTATAATATTGTTTACAGGATTAGCTGCCTTTTTATTCCAACTATATGTTTTTTCTCTAAATTTTAAACTGCCGTGATGATCATCAATTTGCTCGAATATATAAGGATATAGATGTAGAACATCTTCATACCGCTTTGCTCCAATAGCTTTAGCATACACATTTGACCGTAAATCATTCCAATTTACTTTAGTATTTAAGGAGTGCTTTCTAATTATATTTAAGCTGCTATCTAAGTAAGCTCTTACGCTATCGGCCATCAATGATTTATCATTTTGAGCTTTTACTATCCAAGGCGTCAAAAATATAATTACTGCTAAAATTCGTTTCATAAAATTGAGATGAAAATTAGCCATTTGAGGTTGCATTCAATTAATTTTTTTTAATTTTTTTTCTTTGCCGTACCGGTTGCATTTAAACTTACAACTGAACGAGAGATATACAAGAGGGGATGCATACCTTCCTTTTTTGAGACATTTTTCTCTTTGCCGTATTTAGTGCATGTAAACTTACAGCTGAAAGAAAGATATAAATAGGGAGGAATACTTTTGTTTGAAGGCACGATCTTTTACCCGACCATTGCAATAATATTTGGTGTTACCGCCATTACTAATTACAAACAATTGGATAAACTGAAATAGGCTAAAACCCGTACCGTAAGAATGTTTTTGATACCGATTAATTTGATTAAAAGCTTCCTTAAGCTCCAAACCTCTGCCCTTCAATTCTATTTGCACTAGAGGCAAACCGTTTATTAGAATGGTTACACCGTAGCGGTTATCATAACTTCCCTTAATAGAAATTTGATTGGCTACCTGAAACTCGTTTTTACACCATTTTTTTGATCGATTAATTGAATGGTTTTATTTTCGCCCAATGCATTTACATAAGGAATACGCGAGCGCAAAGTTTTAGCTCGCTCAAAAGTGTTTCCTTTATTAATGTAAATGAGGATTTGATTAATCTCTGCATCGCTAAGCGAAACTTGATTGTGTTTTTCTAACTGATGCTTAAAATTAGTAATAACATCTTTCTCCTCACGAAGTATGACGCATTCGTAACCCAAACCAACCAATTGGATGATCAAGTTGTTTTTTAATAATTGTTGAGGTTGAGCAGTCATTAATTTATTTAGGGGTGAATAATTAGGAATTTAGTCATTCTTACCCCTATATTCGTGATTTTAATTTATAACTTGTTTACAATATATTGAATAAACCAATTTGGAAGTTTATTTTGATCAACAAGTACTACAATTTGTCCATTGTTTACTTCAGCAATCAAAATCATAGCATTACCAGAATTATCAAATAAATAGGCTTTATCTGTTAAAGAAATTGCTGGCAATAAATTTTCTAATGTTCGATGGTATCTACCTATAATTTTATCTTCAGGAACCATATGCCCTCCTTTTTCTACCCTATTATTAACTCTGGAAATATTTAATTCAGGGTCATCTAAGCAGACAAAATACAGGTAAGTTTTATATCCAATTTTAGCGGCTGCTTTTATTTCATCAAGCTTAGAAACATGGCTCATCACTGTTTCAAATGAATACGAAATGCCCTTTTGCTGCAAATATTTTCGGATAAAGGAGGTAATTAGCGAAGCTTCATAACTATGGGTATTTTTAGACTTATCTAAGATTACGTTCTCCCTTATTTCTATATCAATAGGATGTCCCTCTGTTTTGGCTTTATCTAATAAGGTTACAGCATTAGGTTCTTCTAGAAATTTTTCAAAATGGTTTTGGGTAAGTTTAAGTCCAAATTTCTCCAAATTGATATAGCCTAAGGAGCGGATTTCTTTCTCGATTTCGTCGGAGTTAATAAAATGGCCTGCATTAAATTGATTGGCAATATCAGTAAACAAAGTAGATTTACCCGAGCCATTTGGCCCCGAGAATATTCTTAACCTCTTGGTTTTAGACATATTTTAACGCCTTTTTTAAGATCGATATTACTTTTTAAACGCACTATCTTTTTGAGTTCTTTTAACTCACCGTTTGAAGATTTTTCGACTAATTTACCATTCAAAATGTATTGTATAGGAAGTTGTAAAGCTTTAGATATGCGAACTGCACGAGAAGAAGCTTTTTTAGCTGCAATTGAAACCAATACACGCTCTTCTGAATTAGAAAGGCGCTTAGAAACAACAACATCAGTTTTTTTAATTGATAGTTTTTTACGTTTTGTACTGGTAACACTTGCAGTTACCCCTTTTGATTTTTTATTTACTATTGTTGCCATAACTCAAATTCTCCCTTATTCAAATATAACAATTACAATTTAATTGGAATTGATTTCTTTAGTTAAATAGTAAATAGTGCGAGATTATCGCTAAATCTCGCACTATTTACTATTATACAAACAGATACTTTACGCTATCTCTTTTAACCTTAAACCTGGTCATTTATCTCCGATTAAAAAGGTGTAATTCTAAATCAGCTAAAGAATCAAAAGCGGCTTCTGATAATTGAGTTTTAGAAACTTTTCTGTTAAATAAGGCTGCTTTAGCATTTTCAATAACGCTCTCATATTTATCGTCATTCAATTCAAATTGGGTCCAGGCTTGAATATTCTTTATTTTCAACTTTTCCTGAAAGAACTGTTGTCTGGTCTTATCTGAAAAAAAAAGAACCAGTAAAACAGAAGCGGTACTATATCTGAAGGGAGTTATACATCAGGGCTGGCATATCTATCCCAGAATGTTAAAGAGGGTAGCCCTGTCAAAACTTCTTTTAAGTTTTATCATTCCAAGGATTTTAGTTTGGTGGGCAGGACGATGGAGCCTAAGGCCATTGGCAAATATGAACCTACATTTACGATGAATGTCAATTACTTTGAAAACAAGGTGACTTTTCCGCAAAAAATAAAGCTCATAACGCAGTTTCTGTAGTAAAGGCGGAGTTTGAGGTCTGCAATGATAGGCAATTGCATATGGTTGTGTTTATATTACTTTTGATGATGTTCTCTTGCGATTGCGATAGCTTTGTTCAGTTTTTCACTCAATAGATTTTTATCCGGTAGTTGCGTGTAATATTGCGCTACCTTTATGTTTGAATCTTCAAGCATAAGATATTCTATATGTTCTGTATTTCCTTCGCTGCATAATACCAAACCAATAGGAGATTCTTCGCCTTCCTTACGCTCGTTTTGATTTAGATAACGCAAGTACAATAGCATTTGTCCTTCATCTTCTCGTTTGAATTTTCCGAGTTTCAGCTCTATGGCAACTAATCTACGTAATCCTCTATGATAAAATAGAAGGTCGATAAAATAATCTGTTGCATCTATTGTTATTCTTTTTTGACGATCGAGAAAAGCAAAATCATTTCCCGTTTCTTTTAAAAACGTTTGAAGATTTAAAAGAATTGCGTCCTCTAAATCTTTTTCAGAATAGGTTTCTGATAAACCGATGGCATCTAAAAAATAACTACTTCTAAAAACAACATCGGGTGTTAGAGAATTAGTAGATTTTATCTTTTGTAGTTCCTGTTTGATTAGCTCCTCTGGCTTTTTGCTAAGCGCTGTGCGTTCAAATAGCATTGCATCGACTTTTTGATCGAGTGTCCGGGCGTCCCAATTCTCAATCCGAGTCATTTCCACATAGAACTGGCGCTTCAATGGGTCCTCAATACTCATTAATGAGCGAAGATGCGTCCAACTTAATTGTGGACGCACGGCGTATAGAATATCATCTTCGGTAAAAGTGTACGCAGCGCGTACACAGTGTTGGAGTTTAGAGATACTCCACTCTTTGCCAAATTATTCTGTTAATTTTTTTACAATCTGTTTCCCGTATTCTGCTCGATCGTTATACAGTACATCTTCTTTTATACGCTTGCCTATTTGCCAATGCATTTCACATATTTCAGCGTTGATAGTAGTGGCTAGCCGTTGGCGACTGTTGTCTATAATTTGCGCAATATCGCTGTAAAGTACATTCTCATCAGAACTGCCTTCCTTTTGCAATGACATATTTGTTAAGAAATTAATAGTATAAAACTCAATAATTTCTATCTGTAATGAAATCTGCTATTACTGTATGATTATTTTAAATTCTGCAATATTAAGTTGCAAAATTAGAGAAAATGGGGAACTAATTCGATGATGAATACAAGAACTCTAAATGTCCTTGAATTTTGTTGGCAATCAGTCAACTGCTCGTTGACCTATATTATTTTATAGTCTATTTGCCTGTAGCATAAGTTATTTTATCAGAAATTTTTAGATACCTTTAACCAGTTGCGCAACTTACATGAAGACTCTATGCAATCTTTTGCCAGACTGGTTATCAGCAATGTCATAAAGAATTTTAACCACTTTAATTTTTGTAACCGTGTTTTGGATCTATCCAGCAGGCTTGCCACCTTTTCTATTTCTTGCCCTGGCTGATCTCAATCCTGCATTAGTTTTTTAGGAACTAATTTTCATTCAAACTCCGTCTATAAAGCGAAAATGCTGAAAGTAAAGCGACCAGTTGTTATATTGGCATTAATGCGGCATTTTTAAAACCTACAAAGCTTCATTTTTTGAGACGAAAAATATAATTACAAACCCCTCAACCTATCAAAAATCGACCCTTTTTTGACATTTTACTTATAACTTTTCAGACCTAATATGTCTTTCCTTACGGTCTTTAACCATTTCTTCCCATATGTCTGCGTCAAGTACTTAAACATAACTCTATTATACTCAATAGCTATCTTTTCCCTAGGACCGGTACAACCTGACTCGTGGTAATAAATCTTATAATCTTGTTGAAATTTCGCATCGCTTGCAAATTCCACAGGAGATATTCCACTTCTTAGGAGTAAAAATCGAGTACCTTCAATTATATCTGCGTTAGCTAAATTTTTTGCTTGTGCCAGACTATCAGCGAAAACAAGCTTAGATGCACCACTTTTGTTTATTTTTTCATCAGTCGGTTTTAACAACTGCCCGTAGCTCAGGATTGGAGATAAAAGAAATAACGAAATCATAAATATTTTCGGTGTAGTTAACATATTGGCAAAATTAAGTAGAGTAAGGTCCCAGGGTGTGATCTTTTTATAAATATATAATTTTCTGATGTGTTGAAGCATGGCTAGGGAGAAATATAGTACACGTCTAATTATCTGGCGAGGTCTATTATATAGCTAACCTACTTGCATTCTCATTATCCCCTGATTATTTAATAAGTTTCACGAGCTAGGACTTGAGAATTTTATAGTTCGCAGAGTCGCCTAATATTGTCCTACTGTACTCTGCTTTTTCCCAATATTATCATAAACTCATTTCATTAATCAAATTCAATTTTTAGTTTTTGATAATGAGTAAATGATAAACTAAAATGGCAAATTAAAAGTTCGTTTTGTGAGACGGAATCTTCTGATTGCAATCGGAGAAATGATTAGCAAAGTGTAGTGATGTTTTATAGTAGAGTTCTCTTATCTTTTAATTGGTCAACAGCCTGTTGGCCAATTAAAATTTTTTGAGGTTTTGTATTATTTAATTGCGATCAAGGAAATATCTTGTATATATCATTTCTTTTCACAAATCGGGCTAACTCAATAGTGTTTTCATTCTTATAAAATCCCAATCGATAATCACCAACTCTCCAACGATAAGCTGTAGAGAAACCTTTCATTTTTTTTATCTTTACAAGCTCTTCTAAGCTTTCAGCATTTTCAATCTCTATAACAAAGTCTTTGATTTTATCTTTCAATTTTTTATCGGTGAGTTTCTTAATGTCATTTAGAAAACTTCGTAAAATAATAATTTCCATTAGTCCAAAGCCTTCATTAATTCATCACGACTTACTACATCATTTCTATCTGCTTGTTGCATAAGTAATAGTAAACCCAAATCCTCTTTATCTTCTTCAGATAATGTCTTCAAGCGTTCTTTTTCTTTATATTCCACGTAAAAAGAAACAGCCTTTTCCATTACTGATTTAACACTTACCTCTTCAAAAACAGATAATATTTTTAATTTAGTTAAAAGACTTTCGTCAATATCAATGTTCTTTTTCATTTTAATATTTTATTAACGTAAAAATATATGAAATATATTATATACACAATATATGTAATATGTTTTTGCATGCTATTGTTTTATTGTTATATATTTTTTTATTTCTTCGTTTTCTTAGACATATGGCTTGGATAATACTTCTTCATTGCCGCTTGGTTAATATGCTTTATGTAACTCCTGAATTCAACTTAGGTATATTTACGATTAAATATTGGAACTCGCCGAGATATCGGCTGAAGCAATATCTTGGAGCCATTTTTTTTGCTTGATAATAATTTAATTTTATCATGTTGATGCGGGCTATCAGTTCTCACTATTTAGCTGATCTTCAATTACTTTTCTTAATTCATCTTTATTGGGTAAATACAACTGGTATTTTTGTACAAACAATTGTGAGGAGATATTGTGCATTGCGTATTGTATAACCAATTCATCTTTTTCTTTTGCCAAGATAATGCCAATAGGAGGGTTATCGCTCTCTGTGTTTTCTTCACTTTCAAAATAGCCTGAGTACATATTCATTTGTCCTACATCCTGGTAACTAGCTTCCTCTCTTTTTAAATCTATTAGAACAAAACACTTTAAAATACGATGATAAAATACTAAGTCTACATAGTGATTTCTATTGCCTAATGTTATTCGGTATTGCCTTCCAATGAAAGCAAACCCTTTGCCCAGCTCTAATAGAAAACTTTGTAAATGGGTTATTAATCGTTGCTCTAGATCGGTTTCAGATAAATGATAGGGCTCAGCTATTTTTAGAAATTCGAACACATAAACATCTTTTAAAATATCGGTTGGTTGCGCTATAGGTTGTCCTTCTTGTGCAAGTTTTAAAATTTCTTTTTTATTTTTTGATGATGCCAGACGTAGATATAATGAACTTTTTTTTTAGCGAATTAACTCAGTGCTACTCCAATTTTCGGATATTGCTTGTTGTTGGTAGAAACTTCGTTCTAAGGGATCATTTATTTTTACCAGTTCGCAAACATGTGTCCAACTCAATTTGTGAGGAAGCTCCTCACAAATTGGAAAACATATACATAAACCAACCTCATATAATTGAGGTTACTACGACTAAAGCCTTTCCCATGTAAACTATGAAGATCTTTAGATAAATTCTCAAGGAGACCTTTACCATAAGTCGCTTTTGCTTTTCCTCCTTGTTCAAACTCAATAATGTTGCGCCCAATTTGCCAATAAGTCAGCAGGAGCTCACTATTTACTACTCTCAAAGCTGTAATTTTACCATTGGTATAGGTATTAGAAATAGATTCTATTAAGCTATTGTATTCTCTATTTATGATTGGAGTATTCATCTTTTCCTATTTCTTCTGCATTTTTTTTATTTTCTCATTAGTATGGGTATCCAGAATCTTGGCATATCGGTAAAATGTTGCTCTTGTTAATTGAAGTCCCTTGTAAATCTCCTCTGGAGTTTTATCTAAATCCTTATAAACAGAGCGCATAACCAGTAATTTGGATATGGTATCTTTGGTAAAACCTTTTGGTCTACCACCCATTCTTCCTCTTGCCCTTGCAGATTCTAAACCGGCTTTCGTTCTCTCTCTAATTAATTCTCTTTCATATTCCGCTAGTGAAGCCATTATATTTAAAAAAAGCCTAGGTATTAATGCCAAAATTATACACTTGCATAGCTTTAGTTTGATAGACAACAAGTTAGTCTGTAATTGTTTTGCCTAGCTATATTTTTGTTATTAAGTCATTTAGGTTCATATCCCGCTCATATACAGGCCAATTCAGCCCATTTCAGTCCAAAAATTTCAAAGTTCTTCTTCCATTAATAGGTTTGTCTAAAGAAAATTAGCTAGCTCATTTTTCGCTGCTAGGCAGATACGGATCTATCCGGGCGCAGCATAAGCTGCTTTCAGCCATGGTCTTTGGGATCTTTGACATTTGGGAATAAAGCATTATTCTGCGAGGAGCGGAAAATCCTGCGAAGCTGAGATTATTTCAATATGGCGAAAGCGCAGGGGCAGGCGAGGGCCCGGTCCGTATGGATTGACGTGAGTAATTCCGAATTACCTTTTTGGAGCACATGGTTTGTTTGTGTTTTGGTTAAGGTGTATGGGCTGAAAGGCCCTTTTTTTGTGCCTTAAATTCCGGATCCGTTAAGGTTCTTTCTTTTTAGTTTCTTTAATATGGGGAGCCAGGTTAATATGGATGAGGTATTGTTTTTTTATTGGCAAGATGTTTCGTACCTGACAGCCCCCCCCTTATTCTTTGGATGGATCCGCTCGGTATAAAAGGTAAAGGAAACTCGCAACTCTTTTCCATTTTTTGAAGTTTTAAAGCAGTTCATTTAGGATCTTTTACATATGAAATAGATGGGTGGACCGCCATTAGTTTTGGGGGAAGGGATCAAAAACAATATGTCTAATTAACCCAAAGGAAAGTTTGACCTGGTTTCTGCTAGTGGGAGGTTCTTCCGAGATGGAAAAAAGCGAATCCGACCTAAAAGAAGTCGCTCTTGGATGGTGAAAGGATGCCGGTGGACAATGGTCCGGATGTTAAAGTCCTGGAGTTTTCCTGGGGTCTGTGTGCAAAATTTATCAGCTTGCACGATATGCTAAGATCTTAAATAGGATGAACTGCTTTCAGCTTTAGTGATGGAGCGGCTTTGGCTTTAGCTCGGAAAACAATGAGGTCAAAATCGATCTTGAGCGATTGATGAGAAAGCTTATCAGGTTTTGTGAAGCTTTGAGCAAATGCTAAAAAGTGAAAGCGTACTGGTGGACGATGGGTCCGGTTTGTAAAACCCGACCTTGGTATTTCCAAATTATACTATAGATAGAGGCTTTTCTCTGAGACTTCTACCTCGAGGAGCGTTAAGGCCCTTATTCATTTTATGAATTTCTAAAACCAAAACAATATGTCAGCTTTTTTAAACGTGAACGAGATCAAGGAGAAGGTATCTCTTCTTGGACTTTTGAAGAATCTGGGCTTTACGCCCCAGAAAATTTCCGGTGGAGAGCATTTCTTTCTCAGCATGCTGCGTGAAGAATATACCGCCTCGTTATGTATCAATGACAAACTTGGTGTCTGGTTCGACTATGCAGGGGCCGGGGTATCGGGCATAAAAAGCGGAAGCATAATCGATTTCGGCCTGGCTTATTGGTATCCCTCAACCTTTCCGGAGGTTTTAAGAAAAATTGTAGAATATGCGCAGCTGGACCTGAGTAAACCACACAACGGCGTTGTTCTAGGAAAACGTAAACATCCGCTTGAAAAAAACCGCGAATATCAGGTCATGACGGTTTCTGAAGCAATAGATAATGAAGCCATTGACGCTTACCTCAAAGCAAGGGGAATAGCTGAAGTTGCTGAGGGCTATTTATATGAACTTCATTATGCTGTTATGGATAACAGACAGCCGGGAAAGAATTATTTTGCATCCGCATGGCCCAACGAAAACGGAGGGTGGGAGTTAAGGAACAAATACGTCAAAGGCTGCATTGGGTACAAGGGCATGACCTTCCTCCAGGGATCAGTTGACCGACTTAGCGTGTTCGCAGGTTATTTTGATTTTTTAAGCTGGAAGCTGGAACATCCCCGGGACCCAGCATCTATACTGGTATTGAACTCGCTTTCATTTCTTCAGGCGGCAAAGGCAAGATCCAAACACTTCCGATGGGTCGAGCTTTATTTCGATCAGGATAACGCGGGTATTTCGGCTACCCGGGATTTTACCAGGGAAGTAAGCAATAGTGCGGACTGCTCCTTCAATTATGAGGGCTTCAAAAACTACAATGAAAAACTAATGGCAGATTTGACTACAACCAATTTAGCTAAAGGAGGGCTTTTGACTTCAATGGTCTCTTAAAAGGTCAACGATACATCAGCACCGATATCAGTTTCTAAAACATCCGCCTTTTTTTAATCCCGATGGCTAACGGATTTAATCAAGATTTTTATGAATGAAAACAGATTTGATTTAGAACAGATCCGAAATGCATACCCGCTAAGTTCCTTTCTTCACCAGCTCGGCCAGCAGCCTAAGCGCTATTCGGGAGGTGAACACTTTTATCACTCTATGCTCCGGGACGGGGATAGAAATCCATCATTCTGTGTAAATGACAAACTGGGTTTTTGGTATGATCATGGTCTGGGCAAAGGGGGAACAATTTTCGACCTGGGCAAAGCGCTATGGCCCACGCTTGACTTTAAGGATGTCGTGGAAAAGATTCTGGCAACTATGGGATCCGCTCACCAGAACCATTTACCTCTACAGCCAAAACCCGCGCAGCTTGAAATTCCATTGCGCCACCCAAGTTACATCGTTCACGAAGACCTTGCCCTTGGTGGGAATAAGCAGATCAAAGCCTATCTCCAGTCCAGAGGCGTATATGATCAAAGTTCTCCTTTAAGAGAACTTTATTATTCAATAAAGCCGGAAGGAAAAACAAGGATGTCCTTTGCAGCAGCAGGCTGGAAAAATGATCTGGGAGGATGGGAGGTGAGGAGTAGCGGATTTAAAGGATGCCTGGGCAATAAAGGGGTAAATTTTATTGCCGGAAATGAGAATAAGGTCAGCTTTTTTGAAGGGATGATGGACTTTTTGAGCTGGAAAGTACAATCTGGTGCTCAAGGATCTGCCGCAATTATACTCAATTCAGTCTCGCTGCTTTCTTCTGGAATCAAGCTGGCCAGGCACTTTCCCATTATTGATATTTATTTTGATCATGATCTGGCCGGACAAAACGCGACTGCTGCTTTAAAAGAGCAATTCCCATGGGCAGTAGACCGCTCGGTAGTTTATGCCGGATATAATGATTTCAATGAGTACCATCAATCTCAGCTGAAAGCAAGGGGGCTCCCGGAATGCAAATTGCAAAGCAAGGATATGAACGGGTCAGTTGATGAAACCAAATTTTTAAGCCGATGAAAAGTGAAGCTCAAAGGAGAATCTGCCGGCTATGCTTCCAGGCTAGCAGGGTTCTGCAACGCTAAAGCCTAAAAAAAAACAAAACTATGAACATTGCATTTTCCAACCTAAAGGGCGGCTGCGGCAGTACGACCCTGGTTTTACTCATGGCGCATTATTTGGCCAGCTTAAATAAAACCGTGTATCTGATCGATCTCACTCATGAGCGTTCGCTAGAAATACTACACCAGAAATCTTTGCTGCTGGAAGAAAAACTGCCTTTTGAATTTTTTTCCTCCGACCTTTCCAAAGCACTACTGCTGATCAATAGGCTCTCCAAGGGAGATGTGGTGTTACTTTTTGATCTGCCCAAGTTATCAGAAGATCAGCATTATCTAAGGATATTCACGCAGATCAATACCTTTATCATCCCCTTTACCTATGGCACGCTCGGCATTAGCGCTGCTGTTCGGTATGCATTGATCGCCTCTAAACTTGCAAAACACGCTAACACCATTTTTCTGCCTAATGGACAGGGTGAAAATATCACAGGTGAACATAGCGCCTCTGCACAGGAGTTACTGAGAAAATTAGGAAAGCTGTCAGCACCCTTAAGTTTTCATCTGGGGCTAAAAAGCCTGGAAAGCCTGAGCATCCCGGCTCAAATTCTTTTTGATTTCTGGGCTCCCCTGGGACTTCTTTGCGATCAGTACCTACAGGTGAATTAATTCGCTAACCTTAATAATCCATCACTAATGAACTGGACAACCTTTCTTATTTATCTCCTTGGCGCATATGGTTTATATTACCTGGTCAACGTCCTGCTGGATCTGCTTATCAGATCTCCGGGGGATGCTAAAGCTAAGCCTTTCCCGGTTTACCAGATCCAAACGGAGCCCGAGCCAATAGATGCCTCCATGATTCCCCAAGAAGAATCCTATACCCCTGAAGAAGCTCAGGTGCTTTCCTCCGGAGCGCTAGAAGTTACAGGTGCTGTAAAATTAGACGAGCTGATCAAGGAGGCGCAGGCGGAAGCCATCGAATGCACAAAGAAAATCATGCACTCATGAAAATCACTTCCAGGCAGATCTGCACAATGCTCGGTATTCTTATTCTGTGCAGCGCTTCAGGGATACTAAGAGCCCAGGTCCCGGGAATCCCCGAATTTTATCAGGCGAGTGCTGAAATTCGAAACCACTATTTTTCTTTTAGTGATCTGGCCTTTGTGATCGGGGCGATCACTGGGCTACTGGGCGGCTTACGTGTTTTCGCCAACTGGCAATCGGGAAGGCATCATATTGATGCTCAGGTGACGGGCTGGTTATATTCCTGCCTCTTTTTAAATCTCTGCGGGATATTTCTCCGCGGATTATTCAGATTATAAAAATCAAAAAAACATGAAAAAAAACTCAAAATTATCAATTGCCTTATTAATAGGCATACTCGCGGGTGCCAAGGCATCTGCTCAGACCGGCGGAGGCACCACCGGAATCAATGCTGCAACCTCTACCCTTACCAGTTACATCGATCCGGTATCTACCCTGACTTTGGCCATCGGGGCTGTCGTGGGGATCATTGGTGGCATTATGGTGTATATCAAGTGGAATTCCGGAGACCGGGATATCAGTAAAGAGGTCATGAGCTGGGGCGGATCGTGCATCTTTTTGGTACTGGTGTCTGTGGTGATTAAAGCATTTTTTGGCGTATAAACCATATGCCTATGGAACGTTACCCCATTTACAAAGGCCTGGAACAGCCCTTAAGTTATAAAGGGCTAAAGGGAAAATTCATTGGTTGGGGAATAGCCTCACTAGGCTCAGGATTATTTTTTGGCGGACTCATCGGTGCGTTATCGAGCATGTATCTGGGGTTTTTGCTGAGCATTTTACTCTCGGGTGGACTTTTCAGCTATACCCTGTACCGTCAGAAAGGCGGATTATACAATAAAACAAAGACCAGTGGTTTATTCATACACCAAAACAGACTTCGATTATGAAAACCCATGTTTTTGAGTTGCCTTATCTTGGATACGGCAATTTTGAAGGCGTTGACATGCTCTACACCTCAGCCGGGGATTATTCAGTAGTCATTCAGATTGAAAATCCTGTTTTGGTGCTCAGTGCGGATGAAAGGGGATACCAGGATTTTCAGGAGCTGCTGATGAAAATCATAAAGGTGATCGGGGAGGGTCATCTTTTACAAAAACAGGATGTGTTCATATCCAGGAACTTTCAGTCCCCACCAAGCGGGGAATATCTTCAAAAAGCATATAATGCACACTTTGAAGGTCGACCATTCATCGAAATGAGAACTTATCTGGTTCTTACCAAAGTGGTAGACAGGGGAAGATTTTATGTTTTTGATGAAAAATTACTCCACAGTTTTTCCACCTCAGTCTCCAAAATATTTGATCTTTTACAGCAGGCAGGAAGAGATCCCATGATATTGAAAAAGGCGGAGATTGACCGTTATCTACAACAATGCCTCTGCATGGATTTTAGCGGAAACCTTGGCGTAAAAAACAATATCCTTAGCGCAGATCATCAGTTGGAGATCGGAGAAAAGTCGGTTCGCTGTTTATCCCTGATTGACAGCGATGTGATGGATTTACCTGCTGCGCTATCTCCATATCAGAAAAAAAGCGATGGTAAGTCCATGCGGGATTTTCCCATGGACAACCTTTCCTTCCTTCACCAGGTACCGGGAATTGAGTGCATGATTTATAACCAGGTCATTTCCATTCCCTCCCAGCGGGGCATTATCTCCTCGCTCACCCTAAAGCAAAAGCGGCATGCAGGTATTCCTGATCCTGCTAACCGCCTTTGCGAGCAGGATATCGCGCAATTGCTTTCCGAGGTAGCAAGGGATAATCAGCTTTTAGTTCATGCTCATTTTAACTGCATGCTCTGCAGCAAGGGCCAGGGGCTTCAGCAGGCTGTAAATTTCGTAGAGTCTTCTCTTTTTTCACTGGGCATTATTCCCAGCAGAAACGCCTACAATCAGCTTGAGCTCTTCAGGGCATCATTACCGGCGAATGCATCTGCCTTAAAAAAGTATGACCTGGCGCTGCTCAGCGCCAAAGCTGCAGCCTGCCTGTTTTTCAAAGAAAGGCAGTCAAGGAGCGAAGATTCCAGATTTTTAATCCGCTTCACCGACAGGCGGGGAATTCCCATCAACATCGACCCTGCAGACCTGCCGATGAGCAGCGGAAGAATTTCCAACCGATCTAAGTTTGTTCTGGGCGGATCAGGCTCAGGAAAGTCTTTTTTCATGAACAGCCTGGTGGAACAGTACCTGCTTTATAATATGGATGTGGTGATCGTGGATACCGGGCATTCCTATAGCGGACTTTGTGCCTACTATAAGGGAAGGTATCTGACCTACTCTGAACAGGAGCCGATAACGATGAATCCCTTTGCCTTTAAAGCATCGGAATATAATATCGAAAAGCGCGATTTTTTAAAGACACTTATCTTTCTGCTTCTAAAGGGGGTAAATGGCGAGGTATCAGCGGTAGAGGACAGCATCATTTCCAGCGTCATCTCTTCCTTTTATGCCCTTCATTTTAGCGCAGGTGAGGCAAAGAGCGAACTCAACTTTGATGCTTTTTATTTTTATTCCATTCAGAGGATACGCGAAATCTGCGCCAAGGATCATGTCGGTTTTGATGTGGATGCTTACCGCTTTGTGCTCAGGAAGTTTTGTCTGGGTGAAGAATTTGGTCTGCTGCTGAACCTGGCTACAGATTCTTCACTGTTGGAAGAAAAGCTCATTGTTTTTGAGATTGATGCGATCCGTGAACATAAGGTGCTTTTTCCTATCGTCACGCTGATTATCATGGATGTTTTTCTGCAAAAAATGAGACTCAGGGATCATCAGCGCAAGGCGCTGATTTTGGAAGAAGCCTGGAAAGCGATCGCATCTGAACTAATGGCCTCTTATCTGGTATACATGTATAAAACGGTGAGAAAGTTTTATGGCGAGGCGATCGTAGTAACCCAGGAACTCGAAGACATCATTTCCAGTCCAACAGTCAAAAACAGCATTATCGCCAATTCCGATACCATCTGTCTGCTTGACCAGGGCAAATTCCGGGATGACTATACCAAAGTCGCTGCGCTGCTGTCTTTAAATGAAACCGAACAGAAAAAAATCTTTACCATCAATTCCCTGGATAATAAGTCTGCCCGCTCAAGGTTCAAGGAAGTTTACATCAAACGGGGCAGCACCGGAGAGGTGTATGGGGTGGAGGTTTCGCTCAGGCAGTACATGACTTTTTCTACCGAGAAGCCTGAAAAGCGAGCGCTTGAATTTTACTTAGCGCATCATGGAAACTATCAGGATGCGCTGGATGCTTTTATTTTGGATCTGGAAGGATCAGGCCTTTCTTTAAATGAATTTATCAACCAAGTCAATAGCCATTCGTGATGAAAAAACTACTTTATGCACTTCTTTTTAGCAGTATCCCAACTTTGCTCAGCGCCCAGATCTATGTAGATCCGAGCACGTCTGCGGCAATGGCCAGCCATTCGGTTCTGATCAATTCCCAGTTGAACAGCAGCAATGAAAAGCTCACCCTGCTGCAACGTGCGCAGCTGAGCGTTGCAGCGGAACTTGCGATCGCCAATGATCTGCAGAGCAGGATATACCGCGGGCTTACCGAGGTATCATCAGCGCTAAGCAGTCTGCTGGCCGTGAAAGATATTTACGAAATCACCGAGGATATTTTTCTCGATGGGAAAAAAGCAATGAATATTGCAGCGAAAAATCCTGCATTGCTTCTTTTTGCACAGCAGGGAGCCGAAGAATTTCATGCCAGGGCGCTGCGCCTGTCAGCTGAGGTAAGCGGTTTTGTACTCCATGGATCCAAAGATAATCTCATGGATGCGGGTGAACGCTCCCGGATGCTTGCAAAGATTGTAACTGAGCTTTCTATTCTTCGGGGCGTGATTTACGGAATTTACAGGGGCATGTACTGGGCATCGGTGCGCGGATTCTGGAATTCGGTAAATCCCTATTCGGGATTTATAAACGTAGATAAGCGAATTGCCGATGAGGTGCTTTCCAAAAGTAAACTTATCAAAAAATGAAGTCGGCGGGATTTATGTTTTTGCTGATGGCAATCAGCTGTTCCTGCTTTTCGCAGGTGAATGTTGCCCTGCTTCATCAGCTCATTGATAACAGCCGCTCAGAGCATTCCCGCCAGAGCGAACTGCGCGATAAGCAAGGGTTGTCCGCGGCAATTGAGCAGAGCAATAATCTTCAGCAGGGATGGCTGAAGACCACTTACCGCAACAACGCAAAACGGTTTTCGGCCATCGGACTCACTATTGATGCTGTTCAGATCGGGCAGGAAGCGCTTCCGTTGATTTCCAAAATCGCTGCTGACCAGAGAACGGTTTTATTGCTCTGCGCGGATGACCCGCTGCTGATCGTTCTTGCCATGGAAACCCAGGTAGATCTTGTAGATCGGTCCGTTAAACTGCTGAACTACCTGTACGGAATTTCTCTGAGTATAGGGCAGATCAATGCCATGGAGCGAGCTGACCGGCGTATTCTTTCGGGCTTTGTGGTGAGCGAGCTGAGGACTGTTTCGCTCATGCTGTCCGGATTAAGCACTACCCTGAAATCTGCAAGGAAAAAACTCCGTTCCCGCGGGCCTGTATTTTCTGATACCGGCAAAAAGGAAAGGCAATTGATCGATCAGATTCTCTCCCGGATAAAGCAACTCAAATAATATGAGACATTTATGGACACTACTGGTCTTCCCATTGCTTTTGGGAAAATCCAGCTGCGCACAAACGGTGGTTTTTGATAAAGATCACTTCGCTATTGTGAATGAAAACGGCTTTGCACGGATATCTTCGGAAATGATGATGCAGGTCAAAATCGATGAGATGAATCAAAGTCTTAAAAACATTAAAATCAATACCTCGGCGCTGGTTTTGAGCCAACAGCTCATTTACCGCTCGCTCACCCAGGTTGATCAGGGCCTCAAAACTGCGCTGGCGGTAAAAGAGATCTCTGCTTTGAGTGGTGAAATCTTTTCCGCCTCGCAGGAGATGATCGGTTTTGCCTCCCGGCATCCTCATCTTTTACTTTTCGCAGAGCAGGTTTCTTCTCAGTTAAAAGACAGGGGACTCAGGCTGGTAAAGGAAGTATCCCAGCTGGCATTAAAGGAGGGCGAAAATTTACTGCTGAATTTTGAAAGGCGTGATGCACTTATAAAAAAGATTTCACTTGAATTAAAGCTTATCCGGGCTTTGGTCTTTTCCCTGCACAAGACCATGTTCTGGGCTGCCCAGCGCTCTTTTATTATGCAGATCAACCCCTTTAAGGATTTTGTCAATACCGATCGAAGGCTCGCGGGGCAAATTATTTTAAACTATAAAACGCTAAAAAAATGAAATTAACAATTTTGTGTTTAACCCTGTTTTCACTCAACCTGGGTTTGAACGCCCAGATGAAAATCCGCGACGGTGCGATCATCAATCAGCAGGAGCGGATGGTATTCAAATCATGGGACCGAAACAAGTTTACCCCTACCTCGAGTTTTTTAGGCCTCAATCCGCTTTACTGGATGACCTGGGGGCTTCATCCCAATTATCCAAAGCAGGATCTCAGGCCGCTGGGTCCTGTAGGGCCGCAGACCATGCGCTTAGCACTGGCAATCGCTACGGGTGTTTCAACGCAGGCTTATAAAAAGCATTCCGATACCCTCGCCCAGACCTCAGCGGCGAATTATGCGGCCTATTCACCTTCGCTATCCGATCTTGACCCATTGTGGTCCCTGTATTATTCGGGCGAATTTTCCGCCTTTTCCGCTGATTATACCAAAAGGTTTCGCGGCCTTGGCCCCAGGGAAATCGCCTACCTGAATTCCAGCGGGTTAAGCTTGTGGTATGATGAGCAGTATGCCTCTTTGTCCGAGCGCCTTTCCCTTGCCAGAAGTCTGCCTATGGAAAGGGGATCCAGAATCCTTTCCTATCACCGGCTATTACTGGAATACCGAAAGCTCCGGGCAGCCTGGGAGGATAAAAAAAGCCATTGCAGAAGCTATCTGAATCTCTCCGTTGCTAAAGAAAAGGTGAAAACAAGAGAAACTGCCATAAGCCAAACCGCTAAAAGCGATATCGAAATAGCAAACAAAATTCTTAAAAATTCGAAATTATGAGCTTACTGAATTTTTCCAAAATGGTGCCCATACTCCAGGTTGAGGTTCCGGGATCTTTCAAGGATACCTTCAATTTTCTGCAGGGCAATGGGGTGTATGAGGAAGGGATGATGCACTTTTTAAAGGGTATGAAGGAAACCATCTGGACCCATTACGATGTGTTCCTGGCCGATGCGCAGGCCTTATGCGCGATATTGATGCTGATTTACTTTGCCATTATCTGTTACGGGATGATTTCGGGAGATAAAAAACTGGAAGTGATGCCCTTACTGCGTCCCTTTGGGCTGGTGATGGTTATTTTGTGGTGGCCAGCTTTCACTAAAGTTATCGCCTATCCCGGAGCATTGGTAGAAAACCGCACCGAACAGCTTTTTGATGGCAGTCAAAGCCATATCAATGACCTTCGAATGCAGCGGGCAAAGCTGATGGTGGATGTGTCCGATGCACTTTTTAAGCTCCAGGCCAGTACCGAAATTGCGAAAAGCGAAGCGGATACCTGGTATGAAAATGCGTGGGAATCTGTAAAGAGTTCGGTAAAGGAAGGCTTTTCCCAGGTCTGGAATCCGGTAGTGGAAATGCGCAACCGCCTGCAGGTGGGCCTTCAGCTATTGGCCAGCTCGCTTTTGGAAACCATGGCCATCTGGATTTTAAGGATCAGCGTCTATGTGATTTTTATTGTGCAGATCATCTTTTCAACCATCCTGATCATCCTCGGGCCTTTCTCGGTAGCGGCAAGTATTCTGCCCGCTTTCCGGCAGTCTTTCACCGAATGGATCGCAAGGTTTGTTTCGGTAAGCCTGTATTCAGGGATTGCTTATCTGGTCATGTATGTCGCATCCCTTTTTCAGCAGTATGCGCTGGAAGCTGAGATTCTGCGCTATAGCGAACTGCTCAGCGGAGAGGGAGAGAGCATTGAAAAATTGAGCTGGTTTGCCGCCAACGGGGTACTCTCCTTTGGAATGGTGATCATTACCTTTATCATTGGCGCGATCACCATGTTTACCGTTCCGAGTATTTCTACCTGGATTGTGAGCACTTCAGGGGTAAGTTCAGCGGCGAGCGCAATGGGCAGCGGCGCCACCAGAATCAGCAGTATGGCCACTAGCGCAGTAGGGGGGATATGATGATTGTAAAAAACATAGAAGAAAAGATTCGCCTGGCGACCAGGCTGTCGCTTTTAAGCTTCATCCTGGCTTTCGCCATTTGCTTTACGGTAAGCATCTATGCCTACCGGCAGGTTTCGGATTCCAGAAAATCCATCTATGTACTGCAGGACGGAAACAGCCCGGTACTGGCCAGGAGAACAGATCTTGAAATTAACAGGGGAGCGGAATACAGGGCACATATTGCCAGGTTTCATTCTCTTTTTTTTTCCTTGATACCCGATGAGAATTTCATTGAGTCCCAGATGCGCCAGGCGATGTATCTCATTGATGAAAGCGGCGCGCAGCAGTACAACAACTTAAAAGAAAGAAATTTTTTCAGTTCGGTTCTTTCCTCCTCCGCGGTGCTTACCATTCATATGGATTCGATCACTTTGGATGAAAAAAAAGGATATTTTAAGTATTATGCTACCCAGCGCATCGACCGCAGAAGCGCAGTTACCCTGCGCTCACTGGTCACAGAAGGCCACTTGCGGGATCTGCCTTCCAGATCAGAAAATAATCCACATGCGGTGCTGATCACTTCCTGGAAAACCCTGGAAAATACCGACAGGTCCACCGTAGAGAAAAACCCATTATAGTTTAGCTTATGAAAGACAACATTTTTTCTTCTGCTTTTAGCAGCGCTCTTGCCTCGCGCCTGCATTTTGTTGGAAAATATCTAACGCTTGCTGCAAGACGGTATCCCAGAAGTATTGTTACGGGCATGATTCTACTGATGGTCTTATCTGCAGCGCTGAGTTTTACACTCATGCGGGCCGGGGAACCCTCCACATCTTTTTCTGCAAAGATCGCTCAATATCCCGGAACTCCTCCCAAGATAAGTCCAAGTGCACTACTCGAGGTGTTAGCCTTACAGTCCGAGCTTAAATCATTCGCTGATAAAGATGAGCCAGGCCCCCTGGACAGTCTCCGGATGGCGCAGATTTTAAAAAGAATCCAGCAACTCAATCAAAATTGACCACAAATGAAATCCATAAACCTTAAGCAGCCCCGCTACGTAATCCCATTGATCTGTCTGCCTTTTATATTACTGCTATTTTATGTCTTCCGGATTTATACGGCGGGTCAAAGTGTGGCTTCTGATGATCCCGCCCTGCAAAGCGAAATCTCTGCAGTTGCCCCAGCGGTTTCCGGTAAAGCGATAGAAGATAAGCTACAGGCTTATAAGCAGCGATATAAAAAAGGCGATGGCTATACCGCTTTAGCTACTATTGATCCAGAGGGTCTCCCGCTAGAGGAGCAGGGATCCCTTTACAACCAAAAAGAGAAGCAGATGCTTGATTCTATCAGTGCGGCCTTAAAATCCCAGAAGCAGCGTTACATGGCGCCGGATCTGCAAGAGCGGACCGGTTATCGGCAGCGCCAAGCCATCACAGGTGCTGAAAAGCTAAACCAGGTTTTCTCCCCGCTTGGTACCAAAGAATACAAACCAGTTCCTTCCTCAGACCCGATGAGGATTTTTCGGCAGCAGATGGCTATTGTGGACAGTATGAATAAAGCTGCTGTTTCTTCAGCTTCTGCGACATCTTCCCCTGTAAAATCAAAAAACAAAGCCATTCCGGCAGACACGACCAGGCCGCTACAGGTGAAGTTATCAACGGGGTTATCCATAGATCCATACACGATCAGGGCCGAAGAGAACAAGGGAACTTTTATCCAGGCCATGATCGGCGAATCGCTTACCGGATTTTCCGGATCCAGGGTGAGCGTTCGCCTTGCCAGTCCGGTAAGGGTGGGAAGCAGAGAAATCAAAGCGGGAACCACCATCTATGCGATCATCAGCGGCTTTGCTTCCCAAAGGGTGAATCTGAGTATTTCTTCCATTTTTTATCAGGGGGAGATATTGCCCGTAAAGCTTGAAGTATATGATATGGACGGAATAAAGGGGGTTTATATTCCTTCTTCTATTTACCGGGAATTCAGCAGGGAACTTTCCAGTAGCGCAGTTTCGGGCATCGCCATGGATTCTTCTTCTGAAAAGAACCAACAGATCATGAGCCTGCTCGGCAGGATGTTTCAATCCACTACCGGGGCGCTCAATAAACTCATCCGATCAAACAAGGCCCGTATCCGTTATCCCTCAATGCTTTACCTGGTCGATCAATCCAATCACAAATAATACTTATCTGATGAAAAATCTAACAATATTTCTTGTTGCCCATCTTTTGCTGCTGAGCTATTATAGCCATGGCCAGAACATCAAAACGCTTCCTGTGCTTTGGCTCGGCCCATCGGCATCTATTCACCTCAGGTCTCCAGAGCCCATCAGCTATGTGGATCTGCCCATAGGCATGTTAAGCGGAGATTTGCCATTAAAAAACCTGCTGCGTTTGCGACTGGATAAAAGTTTTACCCCTTCTGACAGAAAAAATCTTGGGGTACTTACCCTTACCGGAGAGCATTTTTTAGCGCAGTACCAGCTCATCTATTCAGATTCTCCCGAACTTACCCATCCCACCCAGGTTGAGATATTGCCCAAAGACATGGTGCCGATTTTGCCATCCGATCAGTCTCTCTCTACTCCCCAGATGAAGCAAAAGGCGCTTGCGCTATTTTCCGGAAAGGTAAAAAAACCAATTCTTCAGCGCTTCTCACAGGGAATCGGTTTGCAGCTTAACCGGATCGCTAGCGCAGGAGATCATATTTTTTTAGATCTCACTCTGACCAATGATACTCATATTGGCTATCAGATCGAGCAGGTCAGTTTTACCATCGAGGATAAAAAGGTATCCCGATCCACAAACTTTCAACAGTTTTCAATGCTCCCCAAGTTCGTGTTAAACCCTGCTGATCACTTTGATAAAAGCCATAGGAACATTTATGTGTTACCAAAGGCCGTTTTTTCTCCCTCTAAACAGCTCGTAGTTACTGTCAGTGAAAAGCAGCCCAGTTCCCGTCAGGTCTGTTTAGCATTATCCTATGGCAAGCTGCTGGGAGCAGACAGTTTTTAAGCGGCCAGATCTATGGAAGAAAGAACAGAGCTTCAGGGACTGCACCGCTTCATGCAGTTCAGCATCTATTTATTTGTATCTCTGGATATCGCCTACTTTATCATCCTGCCCGCATTGACTTTTTCAGGCGAACGTAGTGAACTGGCTATTTTAAACCTGCACCGAGGTTTAAGCCGCTTATTGATCTATCAGAAGCCCCTTTATAGCCGGTTATTTATTATGCTGCTTGTTCTTTTAACCTCATTAGGGACGCTAAGTAAAAAAAGCCGCGAACTTTCAGCGAAAAAGCACATTGTTATTCCCTTATCGGTTTCCTTGATCCTACTTTTTTCAAGCCTGTTATTTTATTCCCTTCAGCCGTTTGTATGGCTGAGTATAATCATAAAACCATGGGTATTTTATGTGCTGTTACTGTTAGCGGGTACCATTATTTTTCACCTTGCCCTGGATAATATCTCAAAGATTATTTCCTCTAAACTCGGGAAAGATATCTGGAACAGGGAAGGAGAATCTTTTAAACAGGAAGAAAATAAAAGCAGGATTCCTCTATCGGTAAGTATTCCTATGCTTTATTATTATAAAAAAAAGGTCAGAAAGGGATTCATCAATATCGAAAACATTTTTCGGGGCACTTTACTCATCGGCACCCCTGGTTCAGGGAAATCCTTTGGCGTGGTCATGCCGTTCATTCGTGAGTTGATAGATAACCGGTTTTGCATATGCTTATACGATTTTAAGTTTCCCGATTTGGCAAGCCTTGCTTACCTGCGCTACCTGAATAACAGGGCCAAGGGGGTAAATATGGATTTTCATGTGATTAACCTCAATCAAGTCGAAATGAGCCGGCGGATCAATGTTTTTAACTCCGGGTACATCAAGACCCTCGCTGATGCGGCAGAAACAGCTGAGGCGCTGGTTGAGGCATTAAAAAAAGGAGATAAGTCCGGGGGAAGCGATCAGTTTTTCACCCAGAGCGCTGTTAATTTTCTAGCAGCGTGTATTTATTTTTTTGCCAGGCTGGAAGGCGGAAAATATTCTACCCTACCCCATGTGCTTTCCTTTTTAAACTGCACCTATCAGCAGATATTTGACTGTCTGACCAGTAATGAGGAGCTCTCCTCGCTGCTTTCCCCTTTTATGAGCGCCTACCGCGCAAAAGCTTTTGACCAGCTAGAAGGGCAGGTGGGAACCCTTAAAATATTTATTTCCCGCATGGCGACCCTGGAGACCTTCTGGGTTTTTTCCGGGGATGATTTTTCGCTCAAGATCAGTGACCCTGAGCACCCCTCGATTTTGGTCCTTGCAAATGATCCCGCCACCCAGAATATCAACTCTACCTGTTATTCCGTTGTTCTTAACCGGCTTACCCGGTTAATCAATTCCAAGGGCAACCTGCCCAGTGCACTGATACTCGATGAGCTTCCGACCATTTTTGTCCACCGGATTGAAAATCTGATTGCGACCGCCAGGTCAAATAAAGTGGCGGTATTGATGGGGTTGCAGGAACTTCCCCAATTCCACCAGCATTATGGAAAGGAAGTAGCCAACACCATCTGCTCGGTGGTAGGAAACGTCCTTTCAGGCTCTGTAAGAAGTAAGGAAACGCTGGACTGGCTGGAAAAACTCTTTGGAAGGGTAAAGCAGGAGTCTGAAAGTCTGTCCATTGACCGGTCCAAATTATCGATATCGTTGTCTGAACGTTTAGAAAATCTGATTCCTTCAGGAAAAATAGCTGCCCTTTCAACTGGAGAAATGGTAGGGATTTTAGCCAGGGAGCCCAACGAAAATTATGCGAAAGCATACGAACCCTCAGTCATTAACTGTAAAATTAATCTTGATCTGAAAGCAGTCGCGGCTGAAGAGGCATCCTATCTACCACTTCCTGTATTCTACGATTTTAAGGGAAATAAAATGAAGGTACTTTCTGAAAACTTCAAAAAAATCAATAACGAAATCAAACTTATCACAGGGAGGTTTCTAAAAAGTTAAACCAATAAATTATGAAAGATGAATTAAACGGTTCGCTGATCATTGTTATCGATCGGCAGAACCCTGGCGCAGCTGCGCGCATAGGGCTTATGGGCGAGATAAACATTGACCAGAATAGCGCCCATGTGAGTTTTGGTGATCTTCACAGAGAAATTGTAGATGTCAATGATATACGTCTTTTAAAAGACCGGTCGAGTTTATATCGTCACTTACTGTCCAGCACAGCTGACATTGATCTTGGGGATTTCAAAACACTTTTCAAAATCAATATGCTGCAGGACCGTGGGGATCCGGCTTCGATTTTGGAAGCTTATCATTTATTAAAAAACAATCCCAGTGCTGTAGACAGCGCAACTGATATCCTTTCAGATTTCCAACGCTCCAAACAGCCGCTAAATCCTGAAGCGCTTAAAGCATTCTCAAGATGAACGGTACTGTAGTCTGTAGCGCTATGCTGCTTTTCCTTTGCCATATCACCTCCTCAGCAGTAGCGCAGTTTTGCTTGCCATTAGCCCATATCAGGATCACAAGCTCGTACGGACTTCGATGCCATCCGGTATCAAACCAGATCAAGCATCATTATGGAACTGATTTTAGGGCGAGGTACGAACCTGTATTCGCAGTAATGGAGGGCAGGGTGATTGCAAGTGGAGAGCATGAAATTTTGGGCAAGTTTATCAGAATCAAACATGGCGTTCTTGAAACTGTATACGGCCATTTATCTAAGCTGTTGGTAGGCCCCGGCTGCCTGGTCGAAAGCGGGGATCAGATCGGGGTGAGCGGAAATAGCGGCAGAACTACCGCCCCACATCTTCATTTTGCCATGCGTCTTCTGGGAAAGACAATTGATCCGGTAGCTGTAATCACAAAAATAATCCATTCCCAATTTATCCCAATCATGAAAGAAAAGCAAGTCATTCAAGAGGATCAGCTGAGTTTGCCTGCATTATTAATGCTACTTACCGATCATAATAAAGTCCTGTTATCTCCCGCCCAGGCGGAAGAATATGGCAGTGGAGTCGCTGATGAGTTACCTGACCTTGAGGAGGAAGACAATGGAAAATAAAAACCTTCCCTTGCATGTCCAGGTCGCAAATTCGCTTATCGAGCAGCTCAAAAAAGGTACAGTGCCCTGGCTTAAGCCCTGGAGCGGCGAGGGGATACCCTTACCCATGCTTCCCTATAATGTGCAAAGCGGAAACCGTTACAGAGGAATTAATGCGATAAACTTAATGATTTCCGGTAGAGAAGATCCCAGGTGGCTTACCTTTAAGCAGGCAGAGGCAATAGATGCTAAAATAAACAGGGGAGAAAAAGGCACACTCATACAGTTCATCAAAACCCATCAGCAGAAAACCCTGAGGGATGATAAGGGTAAGATCATCTATGATGAACTCGGGCAGCCGCTGATGGAAAAAACGCAGCTTGCCAGACCCATCGTTTCCAGTGCATGGGTATTCAACGCTGAGCAGACTACAGGTCTTCCCGCACTATCCCATGATCCTAAAAAAGAAGTCGCCTGGGATCCTATTGAAAGAGCCGAGGCGCTCATCCAGGCCAGCGGCGCGGATATCAGCCACCGCTATATCGATAACGCCTTTTATAATATTCGCTATGACAGTATAACCCTTCCCGAGCGGGCACAGTTTGCAAACGCGCAGGGCTATTATGCTACCGCGCTCCATGAGCTTGCCCATTGGACCGGGCATCCGGACAGACTGGACCGCGCCACGCTGATGAATAGTGGAATGATTGCCTATAGCAAAGAAGAGCTTAGAGCAGAAATTGCCTCTATGTTCATAGCAGGTGAGCTGGGCATCGGTCATGATACCGGTCAGCATGCCGCGTACGTGGAAAGCTGGGTGTCGATATTGGAAGATACTCCTTTTGAAATCCATTCTGCGGCGATGGATGCAGAAAAAATATTTGATTTTTTGATGAATATTGAACGTAAACGCGAGATCGAAGCCTCGCCGGATCTTGAAGTCTCTTTTTTTGACCAGCGGCCAAAAAATTTTCTATCTACAGGAGACCAGATTTCCTACAGAGATTGCATCTACAGGGTCGAGGGTCACTTGAAGCAGGGCCGGCTCCGTATGGAACAGCTGCCTTCCGGACTCCATTTTACCCTTTCTTCTTCTGATCCGCTTTACCGTTCGCTTCTTGATCAAAAGCTATCCCTGCGCCAGGATAGAACTATAGATCCGGCGCAAGTAAACAGTTCATTAACCAATAAAAGATAAATGATGACTACATTATTTGATATCAAGGATTTACCCTTGTCCCAGTTCAAGGATTTAGGGCTTTATCACGACAAGCAGCTATTGCTCGGTCCCGAAGAAATTCACGCGCTTTTGAACGGAAGGCGAACCGATCTGATTTCCCTTAGCGGGCTAAAAGGCGAAGGGTTTGAAATAGAAAGGCTCGATGCCAGGTTGTCTCTTCAGCGTGAGGATAGCGGAGAACTCTCCTTAATGATCCATCCCATTTATAAAGTTGCACGTGAGCATCCTTTGCTTACTGCTGGAGAAATGGATGATTTAATCAATGGAAGAAAGGATTTTGTTGGCAGACGCATTGAAAAGGAAGAGGGGAGATGGGCCATGTACAACATCGAATATGATCCCGTTACAAGGGATTTTGTAGGCTATGATGTTTCCAAAGTGCAAACTCCTGATCGGATCAATGGAATGCTGCTGAGTGAGGAAGAAAAGTCTGCTTTTAAAAGGGGCGAACTCATTGAGCTTACCGATGGGACAAGGGTGCAGCACAGGGCATCAGATCCAAATGGAATTCGCAGTGACCGGAAGGCCCTGGTGCTTTCGGTATTACTTGATGGAGGAATCAGTTACCTTTTAATTCGTGGCATACAATCGTTAAGAGATGGAGCCATTCAGGCTAATCACCGCACTCCTGCATTCAATCAGGCACTTGGAGAAATGGAAGGTGCTAAAAAGATTGATCAGCAAGCCCTTCAGCCTGATACAACTCAACATCTCGGTCCAAGAAAAATGACGCGTCATTAATCAACTATCAGTTATGAATCAAAATAATCTAGAATACCTGCAAAAGAGCCTTGACTATTTAGGTTTTGGCACTAAACTAAACGCGGCACTTGAAAATGCTATCTCGAAAGGAGAACAGTTTTTTTCCATCGGAATCAATCAGCGTTATATCCCCGCGGAATTCCGGTCTCAGGTGGAAAAAAAGTTTGATGATATGCATTTTGAGCTAAAATTTAACCGCTCTAAAAACGGTGAAGTTTACTTTCTGAATGCAATGGAAACTTCACTTTTGCGTTATAATGCCACTGAACCCATCGTGAAAAAGTTTGTGCTGGATCAGCAGAACAGAATGAGCGCGCTTCAATCTTATAAACTGCTTTGCGGACTTTCTTTCGAAAAGCCAACATTGATTTTGGATACCGACGACCCCGGGTCAAAGCAATATAAAAAGATAGACTTATGGTATAAGCTCAATTTCAATGCTGTTGACAAGCTTGGCGAACATCCCATCAAATGGTTCTTTCCTAAACATGGTTACGATCTTGAGCAATCTTTCAGCAGGTTTCCCTTTCTAGATCTAACTGACAATGATTTGCGGGAATCTGCTATCAAAGCTTTACGGTATGGAAATTTGATTAGCCTTCCCATGGAAATTGACGGGAAAAGGCAAGAGGTTTACATCTCGGCAGAGCCGGAAGATAAAACGCTGAATATTTATGATCAAAAGATGCAAAGTATTCATCCTGATTTGATTTTTGCTGAAAAAATCCGTCCGGTTTCCCCGCAGGCCGAGCGTTCGATGACCGGTGAACAGGAACATCAACAAGGGTCCGGGGAAACTCGTTACGTTAGGCGATAGTTTTATGCTGAAGAAAAAATGAGCCTTCACTCCGTTAATATTTTCTTGCATTACTTTGAACTTTGGAAGAAGTTGACTGATGTCTTTTTGATGAAGAAATCCCTTAACCGTCCGGATGTCAAATAGCTTAAACATATCATGTTAATTCCTTGCCTTTTCCTGCTAAATACACAAAATTCCATTGCCTGCAGCAATTTATAACTTCTATATTTTGGTTAATTTATTTCACAGAGAATAAGGAGCTGATGCAACAATTTAACATTATAGTAGGCTGCCAGGATCTATTTCATAGGGATGTTTTCCGTGCTCGCAAATCCTGGTTTGTCTAGAGTTTCTACCGTAATTATCACCAATCTTTCGAATCCAGTTCCCTTCACCTGGTCCGGCCACTTTTTGATTATTCGGATAAAAAACTCAGCAACTCTGGCTCCCCTTGTTTCACCATTGTGTTTTGAATCAGGATTTGGATCAAGATAATAGGGTTGATATGGAATGGGACCAGGCACAGGCAATCGAACAAAGCGGGATAAACAATCAGCATTTCGTTGGTGGTTTTCATATTGATCCCGCCAATATTGCTGCCATCGCTGCCTGCTAAACAAGGTTTTCCATTTTGGATATTTGTTTGAGCACATTCATTACCAAATTCATGTAAATCTCTCACCAAAAGAAAGTATTTCCCCCAGTTGTAGAATGCCATTTTGCCTGGTCGTGGCTTTTGCCTTGTTATCCAATTCGTGCAAGCCTTTTAGTTAATTTCTATTTCATCAAAAAACTCAATTAACCTTTGATATTGCTATGGGAAGAAAAATATTGAACCGTACTGTCCGGTATGCCGCTGGTTTTACGGAGGAAGAGGATATTAAAATCAAAAAGATCTGCCATCAACTTGGATCGACAAAATCAGAAATGATAAGGTATCGATTACTTAATGAACAATTTCTCGGAATCAATTCCGCTGAAGTCTTATCAAAGTTAGTAAGTATAGGTAATGAGATGGCAAAAATAAATTCAGCAATCAAATCGAGCAACCGATTTGATGCCTTATCAAGAGAAGGACAAGGCCTGAATAATACACTATTGTTAAAATACATAGATACACAGAAAGCTCTTGAAGGGCTTATCAGAAAGTTATTATCTCAGATGATCAAACAATAGCCTGGTTTCAATGATAGTTAAAATATTAAAAAAGTCAGTTGGTTTTCCTGCCATTAAGTATAATATGACCAAAGTGGCTAGAGGTGAAGCTGAAATCTTAAGTATGGCCAACGCTGGTATACTTAATGGGTTTTTAGCTATTAGTGCTCGAGACATAGAGCAATATTTCTCCGCGGTTTCACGGGCAAACTCTATCAGTAAAAAAGATCAACTCCATGTGGTATTTTCAGAAAAAGGAGAAAGGTTTTCCAAGAAGAATTTCGAGGTTTTGGGAATGAAATGGATGAAAGAAATGGGGTTTGAAAAACAGCCCTATATGATTTTTTTTCATAAGGATACTCAAAATAGACATATACATATTGTTTCTACAACTATTCGGATGGACGGATCAAAGATTTCTGATGAATTTGATTATTCCAAAGCATTAGGGGCTCTCAATACGTTATTAGGCTTAGACTCACTCGAGGAGTTTAAAAAAAAAGTTAGCCGAATGATGGGATATAAATATTCGTGCCTATCAGATTTCCAATTACTGCTTCGACAGCAAGGATACAAAAGTTTCTTATCTGATGGAATGCTCAAAATTTGCAGATATGGAAAAGTGTTTCTCAGATTAAAGGAAGAAGTTGTTAAAGAGTTTGTGCTAACAAATGCGTTTGATAAATATAGAATAGCTGAAATTGAATCCCTCATTTTACAAACTTCCGAATTCTCTGATAAAACTTGGTACCCGATTTACAGGTCAAATAAGGTAATTAGACATAATCCAGTAATAGCTCACCGGTCTGAACTATCTGAATATCTTAAAAAAGCCCATAATGTGGAGCTGATCTATAATATTAACAAAAAAACATTGGTCAGCGTTATAGTTATTGATCGCCTATCTAAAAATGTATTCACCTCTCCGCGGATATTGTCCCTGATGCTTGCTAATGAAGACAGATCAACTTCAGAAATCTATTCGGCAAAGGCCCGCTATGGGCGATGATCATCTATATCCTTCCATCTTACTACCTTGAAAATTGCGCTATTGAAGATGATTGTAAATGCTGAGCTTGATCAAATTATTTAAATTCTTAATAACTGTGCTCATAGATCTCGGCTTCTGAAGAATAGAGAATAATATTATTTCCAATTTTTGATTGTTCTCAAGACAAAACTTATCTTCGATGAAAAATTCATATTGCAAACTTTAACACAACTTATTAACGGGGAACTTTCTGGAGCCACTACTATAAAAATATCTGAAGGGCTTGATACATTTCCCGGGCAGCTTTTTGAGCTTACTGATACCTTAGAATACCTTGATTTATCATCCAATAAGCTAACAACGTTACCAGATGATTTTAGCAAGTTCAAAAAGCTAAAGGTTTTTTTCGCATCCGAAAATAGATTTGCCATTTTTCCAGCCGTTTTAGGTAAGTGCGAAAATCTTCAAATTATTGGGTTTAAGAGTAATTTAATAACGCATATCCCAAATGACTCATTACATCCTAATCTGCGGTGGTTAATCCTTACCAATAATCAGATTTCCAGTTTACCAGCATCTATTGGTGAGTGTTCAAAGCTGGAAAAGCTGATGCTTGCAGGGAATAAGTTGACGGCGTTGCCCAAGGAACTTGCAGATTGCGGTAGCCTTGCACTGTTGCGGATTGCAGCGAATCATTTAACTAAGCTGCCTGAATGGTTAGTTTCAATGCCAGGTTTAGCATGGCTGGCTTTTTCAGGTAATCATATTATAAACCAGATTAAAGGTGAGTCATTTGCAACAGTAAATATTGATCAATTTCAGCTTCGGCAGTTACTGGGAGAAGGTGCTTCCGGTACGATATTTAAAGCGACCAGTATAGATGTTAATAACCAAGATGAGGTTGCCATAAAAATATTTAAAGGAAGTGTTACCAGTGATGGCTTTCCGGAGGATGAGTTGCAAACTTATTTGGCCGCGGGGCATCACCCTTCGATTGTAAAATTGAAGTCTGTAATAGAGTTGGATGATCAGGGTAAAAAGGGTTTGGTGATGGAACTAATTCCTCCTCACTTTTACAATCTCGGAAAACCACCAACTTTGAATACGTGTACGCGGGACGTTTTTGATAAGGGCTTTAAACTCACTGATCAGCAACTGTTCGAAATTGCCATTAGTATGGCTTCTGTAGGTTCACATCTGCATGAAAGAGGAATTATGCATGGGGATTTATATGCACATAATGTTCTAGTTGATGATGCTGGGAAAACATTATTCGGCGATTTTGGTGCGGCTTCATCGTACGATAAGCGAGATCTTGCTTTAGCTTTCCATCTGGAACGAATTGAAGTAAAGGCCTTCGGATTTCTGCTCGATGATTTGCTTTCGCTTTGCAGTGCGGATATTTCTGCTTATGATGAGCTTTGTAAACTTCGCAATCTGTGCTTATCTGAAAACCAACACCTACGGCCTGGTTTCAATGACATATTAACTGAATTAACTTTGCTTAGCAGTAGTTAGTTAGCAGCTTCTTCTTTTACAGCCAATTGACCGCAGGCGGCATCAATATCTTTACCACGACTTCGGCGAATATTTGTATTGATTCCCTGGCTTTTCAAATAGTTTGAAAAAGCATCTATTTTATCGCCTTCGGCGTTAGTGAAATCTGCAAATGAAATTGGATTGTATTCAATTAAATTTACTTTGCAGGGAATATGTTTACAGAATTTCACTAAATCCATCGCATCGGAAATCTCGTCATTAAAATGGTTGAAAACAATGTATTCGTAAGTGACCGGATTTTTAGTCTTGGCGAAATAATATTTCAAGGCATCGGCCAAAGCGTTTAATGAATTTGCCTCATTGATGGGCATAATCTCATTGCGTTTCTTATCATCTGCAGCATGGAGAGAAAGAGCAAGATTAAATTTTGCTCCATCATCGCCCAACTTTTTGATCATTTTGGCAATTCCTGCAGTGGAAACCGTAATCCGCTTGTAGCTCATATTTAATCCATCTGGAGCGGTAATTCGCTCTATTGACTTAAGTACATTGGTGTAATTTAAAAGCGGTTCGCCCATACCCATGTACACAATATTGGTTAGGGGATTATTGTAGTTTTGCTTGGCTTGTTTGTCGATCAAAACCACCTGATCATAAATTTCATCTGCATTAAGGTTTCTTTTACGATCCATATAACCCGTTGCACAGAATTTACAGGTTAAGCTACAACCCACTTGCGAACTTACGCAAGCAGTCATCCGATCTTCAAGCGGAATTAAAACGCCCTCTACGATATTTCCATCTGCAAGACGAAACGTGTTTTTAATAGTATGGTCGTTACTGAACTGAGAATTGTTCACCTGAACAGCATTAATGGCAAAACTTTCATCTAATGTTTTGCGCAAATCTTTAGAAAGATTGCTCATCTCATCAAACGTAGTGGCTGATTTTTCCCATAACCACTGATAGATTTGTTTCGCCCTAAATGCAGGCTGTTGCAATGCGGTTAAGTGCTGTTGCAATTGAGGCAAATCCAATGAGCGGATATCGATTTTTTTTGCTGTTACCATTTGTTGCAAAGGTACTTAAAAAAGCTTTTAAGCTGAAAGATCAAAGCAGAAAGCTAACAGCTTAGTTTCGAATTTTACAATTTGCAGGCTATCTGCCTCTTTGTCTGGTATTTGATTTTCCTGAAGGTTTACCTTTTTGAGGTTTAGAATTTTTATGGGCAGCTCCACTTTTCCCAGCAGATTTTGAGGAAGAATGAGACGTGCTTTTTTTTGCTCCACCCGATTTCGAAACTCGTTTACTGGACTTAAATGTTTTTTTAGGTTGATCTTGTTTCAACTCGGGGATTTCTTCCCAGGAATTTGTTTTCTTTTTGCTGTTCTTCGGTTTTGCTACAGCCTCAGATGAAGATTTTTCGACACTCTTCATGATGCCATTCATCTCCTCTTCACTCAACTCTCTAAATTCACCTGTGGGAATGCCTTTCAGATTAATATTCATAATCCTTGTACGTTCCAGCTTGGTTACCTCATAACCAAAATGTTCACACATCCTGCGGATTTGCCTGTTTAAACCTTGTATCAGAATGATGTTGAAAACAAATGTACTGACTTGACGGACCTTGCACTTGCGGGTGTTTACGCCCAAAATAGGTACACCACTACTCATCTCAAACACAAAATCTTCGGTTATCGGCTTATTAACTGTAACCACATATTCTTTTTCGTGTTTATTTCCTGCTCTTAAAATCTTGTTAACAATATCACCATTGTTGGTTAAGAAAATCAACCCAGATGAATCTTTATCTAACCGGCCAATAGGAAATATACGTTCGCTATGGTTGATGTAATCAACGATATTATCTTTAACATTAGATTCTGTTGTGCTGGTAACGCCTACAGGTTTGTTAAAAGCCAATAAAATAAAATTTGATTCTTCCTTCGGTTCGATGTTATGACCATTAACCATCACCTTATCACCAGCAAAAACCTGATCTCCGATTTTGGCTCTTTTGCCATTGATGAAAACATTGCCCTTCTCGATAAATCGATCTGCTTCACGGCGGGAACACAAACCGCTCTCACTTATAAATTTATTTAACCGGGTTGCAGCATTATTGTTCATGATGCAATTTTACGGAAATAAATTATGTTATGACCACTAAGAAACAAAGAACACCAACAATAATTGGTGTTCTTTGTTTACTTAAGAAAAACCTTGATCATCCGCACTTGGACCATAACTACCTGGAATAGGGATATTCAGTAATCTTAAATAAACACCTAATTGCGCCCTGTGGTGAATAGTCTGGCTAAAGGCTAGGCGGATCATTTCATATTTAGTCAAATCGCCGAGAATTTGATCTCCATTTCGCAAAATCCATTGATTGTTTAACCGTTGAGCGTCGGCATTTTCTAATTCTTTCCTTCCACGTTGATAACTCTCTTCCAGGAGATGAATCAAATCATCGTTGGTACTTACCTTTTTTTCTTCGTAGGGAGTGGTGGCGAAATCCAAACCATCTGCGGTAATGGCTAAACTTACCCATCCTGGAAGTTCTGCAATATGGCTCGCCAATGATTTCATTTTCATGCTTCTTTCGTGGGGCGCCCAATCAAATTTTTCTGTAGGAACCAAAGCCAAAAATTTGTTAGTGGTGTTGAATTCTGCCTCGAATTCTTTCAATAATAATTTAATAATATCCATATTTTGTTGTTTTGTTTTTTCTATTGTGTTTAATTCCATCAATAATAAATCTGCTATACTCATGGTTTTTTTGATTTGCTTAAACAAAGAAAGGATGCCGGAGTGACAACCCTATGGCAGTGCGGAATTTTTCTTCAAAAAAAAACAGCTTTTATTTCATCTTTAATTTTAACGGTAAAATAGTCTGATTATCCTTAAAAAAAATTATGTTTGAAAAATGGATAGTATCAGAATTAACACTGCTCAAAATATCGATATTGAATATGAAATTGCAGGTTTGGGTGAGCGAATAGCGGCTAGATGTATAGATTTAGCAGGCTTTGCGATACTATTTGTTGTTGCCTGGATTTTGTTTATCATCGGATCTATAAGTGTTTCTGGAACATTAGGTGTGGTAATTTTGATTGTCTATCTTATTATATATGCGTTTTATGATTTAGTTTGCGAGCTCACCATGAACGGACAATCGTTTGGCAAGCGAGTGATGAAAATTAAAGTGATTAATCTGGATGGAACACAACCAACTTTCGGACAATACTTAATTAGGTGGTTATTCAGAATGATTGATTTTGGTTTTCCATTAGGCTGGGGGGTGATTGCATTGGCATCTGTAGCGGTAACCGAAAATCATCAACGGCTGGGAGACTTACTTGCCAAAACGACACTGATAAAAATGATTCCGCGTACCCAACTCAATCAGGTAGCTTTTAAGCTTAGTTTGCCAGAAGAATATCAACCTCAATTTAAAGAGGTAATGCATTTAACCGATAGAGATGTAGAACTGATCCACGAGGTGCTTACAGGTTATTATCAAACGGGAAACGCCAGCCTAATTTATGCGATGGCTGCAAAAACTAAAGAACATATTTTTGTTAGTGTGCCTGCAGGAATGAACGAGTTGCAGTTTTTAGAAACGGTGTTAAAGGATTATAATTATATCACTTCTAACCTTAGTACCTAATCCAGTTAGTGAAACATCTTTATAAAGTATGAAATCATCACGAAGTTGCCCACGATAATGATCAATACTTTCATGGCCAGATGATTGTTTTTGATTGGGAAACGATATAGTATAGCCACAAGTGAAAAGAGAAGAAGTATTGGTATAGTTGGCGGATAAATTGACCAGCTTTTAAGGAAATCGCCTTGGAAGAGCGCCATTAGAGATCTTTGGAATCCGCATCCCGGACAGTCAATTCCTGTCAATGCTTTGAAAGGGCATGGTATTAAATGATTTTGCAGCCAATCAAGTATGTTGATTAAGCTGCAAAATATAAATGTAATTGTCATTGAGATTAAACTACCGGAGGAGGATTATCGTTCGGATTGTTCTGATCGCCAAATGGCTTATTTTGATTGCCGAAAGGGTTATTCGGATTATTGAACGGATTATTAGGATTGTTGAAAGAGTTGTTTCCAAATCCGCCATTTTGTGCTTCAGCAGCTGATGGGCCTAAATACCTTGCATCACCGAAACCTAGAATTGGCCAGAAAATATAAGGGAAAATAACCATACCCACTGTAAAGCCTTCTGATTTACCAAAGCTTTTGCTTACCAAGTTGTAAAGCCAAACCATAAATACAATGTTAACACAAGGAATGATTAGCCATAATACCCAGATCATCGGCTTACCTACAATTTCTATCAACACAATAAGATTGTAAATTGGAATGATAGCAGCCCAACCTGGTTTGCCGGCTTTTTCGAATACTTTCCACATTCCAATAACCATCACAACGATTATTGCCAAATAAAAAATAACCATACCTGCACCAATTCCTGCGGCTGCTCCGCTTACTTCGTACTCATCCATAATAAATGTTTTTAAGGGTTTTAATTCAAATAGTTAAACTAAAGTAAAATTTTTAATTTAAAAACAGAATGAATCGACCTCAAATTATTTCAGAACGGCACTTACTTTTGGACTTAAAGCATCAGCCCATTCGGAATACATTTTGGCGCTTGGATGAAGTCCATCATTTGCAATAAGGGATAAATCGTTACTTGCTTTTCTTGATGCAAGTGTGATATTGGTATAGCTAACACCAGCTGAAATAGTAATCTGCTCATTAACAGCATTAAAACTATCAATTTCTGCGGCGATAACTTGAGGACTTTTACCAGCGTTTTTGCCGAAAGGAGTTATACCCCAATCGGGTATAGATACCACAAAGACCTTTGTTTTATCGCCATTGGCAAATGAAATGGCGGTTTGTAACAATTCTGCAAACTCCTTTTTATATGTTTCGATGGAATTGCCTCGATATTGATTATTCACTCCGACTAACAGCGTAACAAAATCAAATTTCTGTGTGACTTTAGCCTGCACAATTGCACTTTGCAGTTCGCTGGTTGTCCAGCCTGTGGTGGCTATAATTTTAGGATTTGCCACATTGATACCGTTATTCTTTAACAAACTTTGCAACTGGAAGGGGAATGATTCACTCTGTTTAACAGATTCGCCGATGGTATAAGAATCGCCAAGAGCGAGATAGGTTCGGCTTTGGCCAGAAGTAGGTATTGTGCTTGGGTTAGGCTGATCGATTTCGGGCATATTTGGTTGCTTACTACAAGCCGAAGTTAAGAAAGAAAATAAAACGACACTTAATAAAAATTTCATAACCCAATTTACGCAAATGGCAGATCATTAGTTTCAAGTTCGCTATTCTTTTAAAATCAGATCAGATTCATCTTAAAAAGCTCAGCGATATGATTTTTTAGGCTCTCTTTTACTTCTTCTATATCGGGTTGATATCCAAGTTCCCTAGCCAAAGAGGTAACGGCTTTATCGTCAATTCCGCAAGGAACAATGTTTTTAAAATAATCGAGATCTACATTTACATTAAAGGCGAAGCCATGCATGGTAACCCAGCGACTGCAGCGAACACCCATTGCACAAATTTTTCTGGCTTTTTCGTTATCTGCATCTAACCACACGCCGGTATAACCAGTGTAACGACCAGCTTCAATGCCATAATCTTTTAAAGTTAAAATAACAGCTTCTTCAAGTGTTCGAAGATATAAGTGAATGTCCGTAAAAAAGTTATCCAAATCCAAAATGGGGTAACCCACTATTTGGCCCGGACCGTGGTAGGTAATATCTCCACCACGATTAATTTTATAATAAGTGGCGCCCTTATCTTTTAAGCCTTGTTCATCCAATAATAAATTTTCTGGATGGCCGCTTTTTCCCAATGTGTAAACATGAGGATGTTCATTAAAAATAAGATAATTTGGTGTGGGTAACTGAGTGCCGTTTACTCTATTCTCGGTTTTTAATGCTACTGTTTTATTAAGCAATTCTTCCTGTCTATCCCAGGCTTGCTGGTAATCTGTTAAGCCCCAATCAATAAATTGCGTAGGAACTAAAGGAGCGTTTGTAGGTTGATCATCCATTTATAATTCTTAATAACATTTAGACTCAATGCACAACGTAGCCCAACATATAGCCGTCTTTTGTCTTGAAATAATTTACCGTTAATTCTCTTGAACCCGAGGGAAGAGCCACGATGGCATTTAATTTTCCTTCATTTTTAAGCTTAAAGGGCTTTATATGGATGTCGCGTTTGAATTCCAAACCCTTCTTTCCATGCCACTTGTAAATAGCTTCTTTAGCGCACCATGCCACATAAAGGCCATCTATATTGTCGCCAATTTGTTTTTGGGCAAGTTCGAGATCACTCAAAAATTTATGGCGTATACTTTTTATTTTATGTTTAATCAATTCTATATCCACTCCAACAGCATCTTTTTTGCTGATCATAACAGCTGCATAGTCGTACGAATGGCTTAAAGAGATTTGATAATCGAAATTGGTTAAATAAGGTTTTCCATCTTCATCAAATTGGCAATCGATATATTCTTTGGTATTTAACATGGTACGAAGAAGAAGTCTTGTGCTTAACCAATGCAATAGCCTTTTGCCACTGTTCAGCGTTGATATAACATCAAGCTCATGTTGCTTAAGCTGAAGGCCAGCCAACATTTCAGCTTCAGTTTCCTCAATTTTCCAGATTGCAAGAACTGAATGCTCATCAACATTTTTATTATAAATTATAGGCATTTATAAAATTGAGATTAGCATGCAAAACTATCTTAATTAATTGATAATTTAGGCCAAAAATACGCATAAAAATGATATTATCTGATAAAAGGATTTTAGAAGAAATTGATAAGGGAACAATCATAATCGAGCCCTTTAAAAGAGAAAGTTTAGGTACAAATTCTTACGATGTCCATTTAGGTAAATACCTGGCTACCTATAAAAGCCGCGTGTTGGATGCCAAGCTGCATAATGAAATTGAGCATTTTGAAATCCCGAAAGATGGTTTTGTATTACACCCAGGTACCTTATACCTTGGCGTAACCCTTGAATACACGGAAACACATGGCCACGTACCTTTTTTAGAGGGAAAAAGCAGCACCGGACGCCTTGGGATTGACATACACGCCACTGCGGGTAAGGGTGATGTGGGTTTCTGCAATACCTGGACATTGGAAATCTCTGTTGCTCAACCTGTAAAAATTTATGCAGGGATGCCCATAGGCCAGTTAATTTATTTTGTGGTAGAAGGAAATATCGAAACCATGTATAATACCAAAGGGAATGCAAAATATAATAATAAGACTACTAAACCAGTGGAAAGCATGATGTGGAAGAACAAATTTTAGAACTAAAATTCACGTTACCTTCATAAAAATATGCCTCCGGTTTTGTACCTTGAGGCATATTTTTTTACACCCTAGCCACAAATGAAAATCAAAATTACACTCGCAATCAGTTTTCTCGCACTGCTTATTGGTTTTACTGCTTTTAAGATCGATGATGATCCTTTTACCTTGCTTTTGAAAAAGCTAGAGGATTACACCAATAAATATCAACAGGAAAAGGTATACCTGCATTTAGATAAACCGTATTACGCCATAGGAGATGATATTTGGTTTAAAGGGTATGTGATCAATACAAAAACCACTGCACCTTCTCAATTGAGCAAAATTTTATATGTAGAGTTAATTAATGAAAGAGATTCGGTAAAGAAATTAGTGAAATTACCATTAATTAGCGGTATAACATGGGGCGATTTTAAGCTAACAGATTCGTTAGGAGAAGGAAATTATCGAATTAGGGCATATACCAATTACATGCGAAACTTTGGAACTGAATTCTTTTTTGATAAAACCATAAAAATCGGAAATAGTTGGGCGAACAAGGTATTTACGAAAACTGATTACACCTTTACAAAGGAAAGCAATGTGGATAAGGTTGAGGCAACCATCCATTTCGAAGATAAAAATGGCATTGGTTATAAGGAGAACGAAGTCAGCTACGATGTACAGCTTGATTATAGATCTGTTGCCAAGGGCAAAGTCAAAACAAATCTCTCTGGTGATGCTGTAATAAATTTCACCAGCAGCCAGGCGCTTGCCAATAAGTCAGGGAAAATTGTGGCAACGCTCACTTTAGAAAATAAGCAGAAAGTGGTAAAAACAATTCCAATCACCTCCACTTCTAACGATGTTGATGTACAGTTTTTACCCGAAGGCGGTTCGATGATTGAGAATCTTCCTCAAAAGATCGCCATTAAAACAGTAAATGCCAGTGGACATGGAGAAGATATAAAAGGCTCGATTGTGGACGAAACAGGATCTGAGATTACCTCATTTGAAACCAGTTATTTAGGGATGGGGAACTTTATTTTTAATGCTCAGCCGGGAAAAAACTATATAGCGAAAGTTAAATTTAAAGATGGATCCAGCAAAGATTTGAAACTTCCATTAGCTCAAAAAGCGGGATATGCCATCGCCGTTACCAATACAGATACAGCAAAGGTTACGGTTAAAATAATGGCCAGCGAAAGCTTAATTAATGGTAGTGAATTAAAAGTTGTGGCACAACAGGGTGGGAATGTTTTTTATGTTTCCAAAGCCAAAATGGATAAACAGGTTTTGGTTGCCAATATCCCGAAGAAAAATTTACCAATTGGTGTAGTACAATTCACTTTATTTTCCACAACTAACCAACCTATAGCCGAACGTTTAATTTTTGTAAATCATAAGGTCGATTTAATCGATCTAAATTTGAATACATCGGCCGTGTCAACCACCAGAAAGGGAAAATCCTCTTTTAGTTTTGATGCCACTAACCAAAATAAGCCGGTATTGAGTGTTTACTCGGTCGCCGTTACCAATGCTACCAAAGTGGCACCTGACGAGGATAACGAGTCGAATATCCTGACATCGTTATTGTTAACTTCAGATTTAACTGGATACATTGAAAAGCCTAATCATTACTTTCTAAATGATGACGTTAAAACAGTGAAAGAGTTGGATAATTTGATGTTAACGCATGGGTGGAGTAGATTTTTGTGGCGCAATGTAGCAGCCGGAACAGGGCCTGCAATTACTTACAAGCCTGAAAATTCGCTTAGCATCAGTGGAACGGTTACCAAAGGTGGCAAACCGGTTCCGGGGGGCAAGGTAATGATCATGGCATCAAAAGGAACATTTTTTATTCTAGATACGGTTACCAATGCAGATGGAAGGTTTGTGTTTGATAATTTAGATTTCCCTGACAGCACTAAATTTGTGGTTCAGGCGAGGACCAAATCAGAACGTAAGTTTGTAGATATTAATTTGGATGTGGTACCAAACCAGATCGTAACCAAGAATAAAAACACAGGAGATGTTGAAGTAAATGTGAATAATTCTTTGATGAAATATATTAAGGAAAGCGACAATTATTTTAACGAAATGACACGGCTAGGCTTGCTGGAGCGAACGATAAAGTTAGAGGAGGTGACCATCACTGAAAAAAGAAATCCGGCAAAAAATTCTGCTAATTTAAATGGCGCAGGAAGAGCAGATTATATCATGACAGCTGATGATCTTTCCACCTGCATAACTTTGTCTCAATGTTTACAAGGGCGTTTGCCGGGAGTTATTTTTCAAGGAGGAATCCCTTATCTGATGCGGAGCCAAAATACGCCAATGTCGATTATATTGGATGGAATGCGGGTTGAAGCTGACTTTCTTGATAACATTGTTCCTTCAGATGTAGAATCAATCGAACTTTTAAAAAGCATTGGCAATACCGCTATTTATGGCTCGCAAGGTAGCGGTGGGTTAATCGTCATTACAACTAAACGCGGTGGCGGGACGGCAAACTATAATAGGTATGCACCAGGAGTGGTAACGCTTAGTCCGAAAGGGTTTTCTGTTTCCAGGGAGTTTTATTCTCCAAAATACGATGCAGGCACAAATAGTAACCGGGCAGATTTAAGGACAACCATTTATTGGAATCCACAGGTTGTTGCTGAGAATGATGGCAAAGGGAAATTCGAATTTTATAATGCCGATGAGCCGGGGCAATACCGCATGGTAATGGAAGGCATTGATGCTTTTGGCCATTTAGCCAGAAAAGTTTATACTTATGAGGTGAAATAAAGAAAAATAGATAGATTTGAATATTATGCAAGCATAGCTTATAGGTTTGCCTGATACGATCAATATTTACATTTTGAAATTTAACATGGAAACAATTAAAGTAAGCGTTAGCGATAGGTTAGCAACAATTACATTGAGCAGAGGAAAGTCTAACGCATTAAATGGACAACTGATCACCGAACTAGATGACATGCTTAAAAATATCTCCGCTGATGACAATGTTGGTGGAGTAATTTTAACTGGAACGGCTCCATTCTTTTCAGCAGGTTTAGATTTAGTTGAACTTTATAATTATAATGAGGAAGAAGCAAAAGATTTTTGGAAGCTGTTTTTAAATTTCACTGCCAATCTTGTCTCCTTTAAGAAGCCGATTGTTGCAGCAATCAGTGGCCATAGTCCTGCCGGAGGATGCGTTTTGGCACTTGCCTGTGACTATCGTGTTATGGCCGAAGGGCAGTATATTATCGGTTTAAATGAAGTTCCGGTTGGGATAATTGTTCCAAACAGCATTTTTCAGATGTATTCTTTTTGGTTGGGCAAAGCGGAAGCAACCCGGAGCTTATTGACAGGTAAACTTTACAGCCCCGAAGAAGCCCTTAAGGTTGGTTTGGTGGATGAGCTGGTGAAGAACGAAAGCCTGCTTACCGCTGCAGCGCGAAAGATTAAAAAGTTCATGGAATTAGAAAGCAATACCTGGTCGCAAAGTAAACTAAATATCCGCGAAGAATTAATCGCAGCAGTGTCTGCAGATCAATCCGCTTCTCTCGAAAAAATGCTTGCACAATGGTGGTCGCCTGCTACACGCCATATTTTGAAAACTATTATTGAAAGCCTGCAAAGAAGGTAATGCGATTTTTATTTTGATGTTTTCGTCTGAAAATTGAACTATGCTTCAACTCTCGCCATTCAACAGTTTTTCAACCTAATAATAATCTAACTATAATAAACCCACTAACCAAAATATCATGCTCAACTACAATTCTCCTATGCTTAGAGAAGATGCTCTAAAAGGCAAAACCATTGTAATTACAGGTGGTGGTACTGGCCTAGGAAAAGCAATGGGAATATACTTTCTTAAGTTGGGGGCAAATCTTGTTATTACAAGTCGCAAGCAAGAGGTTTTGCAAAAAACGGCCGACGAAATGGAAGAAAAAACAGGAGGTAAAGTTTTGGCTGTAGCTTGCGATGTAAGAGATCCCGAACAGGTAGACAATGTACTGGCAAAAACTTTAGAGCGATTCGGTTCTGTAGATGTACTCTTGAACAACGCTGCTGGTAACTTCATTTCTCCTACCGAAAGATTGTCAGCAAATGCATTTTCATCTATTATCGACATAGTTTTAAAAGGAACAGTGAATTGTACCCTGGCTTTTGGTAAACATTGGATCAAAGAAAAGCAAACGGCCACGGTTTTAAATATTGTCACTACTTATGCGTTCACAGGTTCGGCTTATGTGGTTCCATCGGCCTGTGCGAAAGGTGGCGTATTGGCTTTAACCCGATCATTGGCGGTAGAGTGGGGCAAATATGGCATCCGAACCAACGCGATTGCACCGGGTCCTTTCCCAACGAAAGGGGCGTGGGAGCGCTTATTGCCTGGTGATTTAGCTAAAAAATTCGATTTCAAAAACCGTGTGCCTTTAAAAAGAGTTGGAGAACACCAGGAGCTGGCAAATCTTGCTGCGTTCTTAGTGAGCGATTTTTCAGGTTACATCAATGGCGAGGTGATTACGATTGATGGCGGTGAGTGGCTGCAAGGCGCCGGACAAATGAACGGTTTGGAAGCCATTCCGAATGAGATGTGGGATATGTTGGAACAAATGACCAGAAGTGCCAAAGGCAGTTAAACTCTGAGGTCTTGATACTCTCTACTTGCTACTAAAATATTATCTTTGCCGATATGAATATCTTACTTTTAGGTTCAGGCGGCAGAGAAAGTGCATTTGCCTGGAAAATGAGCCAGTCTTCGCACTGCGATAAATTGATTATTGCACCAGGAAACGGTGGCACAGGGGTTTACGGTACCAATATCAACATCAACGTAAATGATTTCGATTCGATAAAAAAGGTAGTTCTTGCAGAAAATATCGAACTCGTTGTTGTTGGTCCCGAAGAACCTTTGGTAAATGGTATTCACGATTTTTTCTTAGCCGACGCGTTGCTTGCACATATTCCAGTAATCGGGCCGAAAAAAGAAGGGGCTATTCTGGAAGGAAGTAAAGATTTTTCCAAGCAATTTATGGAGCGTCATGGCATTCCAACTGCCGCCTCCAAATCCTTTACTCCCGAAAGCTTACAAGAGGGTTTAGCTTACCTTGAAACGCATGCTTTGCCTGTAGTTTTAAAAGCAGATGGTTTAGCAGCAGGTAAGGGCGTTTTAATTTGCACTGAAACCGTTGAAGCACAAGAAGAATTAAAATTGATGCTTGGCGGTAAATTTGGTGCCGCTGGAGCAACGGTTGTGATAGAGGAATTTTTGAGCGGCATTGAGCTTTCGGTTTTTATTTTAAGTGATGGCGAAAACTATGTAACCCTTCCTTCAGCCAAGGATTACAAAAGAATCGGGCAAAATGATACGGGTTTGAACACTGGCGGTATGGGTTCGGTTTCTCCAGTTCCATTTGCCACCCCAGAATTTTTGCGAAAAGTGGAAGAGCGAATCATTAAACCTACTGTAGAAGGTTTAAAGAAAGACAATATCGATTACACAGGTTTCATTTTTTTTGGATTAATCAAAGTAGGTGATGATCCTTTTGTAATCGAATACAATGCGCGTATGGGTGATCCGGAAACCGAAAGTGTGATTCCGCGCGTCGAAAATGATTTGGTAGAGCTATTTATGGCCACAGCAAACAAACAGTTGAACCAGGTGAAGCTTGTGATCTCTGAACAAACTGCGGCCACGGTAATGATTGTAGCTGGTGGCTATCCTGGAGAATATTTAAAAGGCAAGGCGATTTCGGGGATTGAAAATTTACGCCATTCAAATGCTTTTCACGCAGGCACCTTGCTTGATAATGATGTAGTGAAAACCAATGGCGGTAGAGTTATTGCGATCACAAGCTTACAGAAAGACCTTTTTACTGCCTTGCAATCCGCTACGGCCGATGCAGGTAGAATTTACTTCGATGGTAAATACTTTAGAGAAGATATTGGTTTTGATTTGATATAATAAATGATAGCAGATCTACTGGAGCAGATTTCCAACGTTGCAATCTCACTAGGGGAGCAGGATTTTCCCGATCAGGTAATGCAGTCTAATTGGTTAGGATATGAGCCTGCAACAGAGTTACAAATACTTATGGCAGAGGAAAGGCTTTCCATAAGTCTTCCAGATGATTATAAAGAGTTTCTAAGAGTAACGAATGGGTTTTTATCACCTAGAGATAGTACTGAACCAACTTTTGATGCAATTGAAAAAGTTGGCTATTTAAAAGATTTGGATAGTCAACTGATCGAGATATGGAGTGGACATGAGTCTTTGGACGATATTTCCCAGCAACTTAAAAAAAGTATAAGAATAGGTAGCAACGAACAACTTTTTTTAATTATTCCACCTTCAGAAGAAGATAGAAGTTGGAACTATTGGAAATTTGCCTCATGGATTCCAGGGGAAGATGAGTATGAGGGCTTAAATGATTATTTTAAAGAAGTTCTGATTTTTTTGGAAAATTAGACAATAATCCTTAAAACCAAAAAGCCGCAGATTTGCAGATTGTTTATTAAATAAAATCTGCGAATCTGCGGCTTGGTTATAAAATGGAATCTATTTCGATTTGCTTCCCAAAAGTTCCTGAAGCTTGTCTTGCAATGCCTGTTCTCTTAAACCTTTAGCAATAATTTTCCCAGTTGGATCTATCAAAAAGTTAGCTGGAATAGAGCGAATACCATACAGCTGGGCAACCTCGTTGTTCCAGAATTTCAGATCAGAAACATGAGTCCAGGTTAACTTATCATCTGCAATGGCTTTTAACCAGGCAGCTTTTTTACCAGGCTGATCCAACGAAACACCCAATACGGTAAAACCTTTATCTTTAAACTTGTTGTAGGCTACTACTACATTTGGGTTCTCCTGGCGACAGGGGCCACACCATGAAGCCCAGAAATCAACCAAAACATACTTCCCTTTAAAGTCAGACAACTTAACAGGTTTGCCTGCAGTATCCGCCTGTGTAAAATCCATGGCCATTACACCCACAGCGGTTTTTCTACCCGCATCGAACATTTGTGTAAGTTGTTTTCCGTTGGGAGTTGCCTTCAATTCTGGAGATAGCGCTGTAAATGCCTTTTCAGCAGCACCAGCTTGTTCCGGATCGCTCGCTAATTGACCAATCGCACTCAAACTGATATATGATTTCGGGTTATTCTGTGCGAAATTTAATAAAAGCGGCGGAAGCGCTTCTGATTCTTTTTCAAATTTCTCTCTTAACTTAGTCATTAAGGCTTCATCCTTTTTCTGCTCTGGAGTAAATGCTCTATATTCAGCATCGATAGCCATCAACTTATCATTAACTGGTTTGGTTAATGCTTTTAATTTCCTGGCATCATCATTCACTGGAGAGCCAGCAATTGTAGCGTTTTTCAACGAATCTGTAGCTGTTAAATTGATATTTCCTGGTTCTACGTAGATAGATAAACCATCTAATTTTTCCCCTTCAGCAGGACGGGTAACGTAGGGGTTTTTGTTCAAATAAAGACTTCCCTGTGCAGGATTTTCAACCGTACCTTTAAAAGAAAATACTCCGTTTACTACCGTTGTAGAATCGGTAATATTTTTTCCATCGCCCTGGTAAATCAGATAAACTTTATCGCCAGCTTTTAATCCTTTTATATTGCCGTTTAATGTAAACGGTTTTTGTGCCAACGCTGCTAAAGGCAACAAGGCCAGCGCAGATAATAATATTTTTTTCATGAATGAGATTTGTTTTTTCAAAAGTAGTGATATCTACAGCTAGAACGCAACTACCTGTGTAAAATTATGGTAGCGCTTGAATGTTTGCAATTCTACAGTTTACCTATTGGATTATGACAACTTCTGAAAAGTACGCCACCATAGATCGGGCATTTCTCCGCTTACTGCAGTCTGGTAATCATCGTAACGGCAAGGTACGAGGTGATAACGTTCATTTTTCGATTGGCCTGAAGGATATGGCACCTGCATCCACCAGCGATCTGATTTTTTGCTTTTCACGAAAACCATTTCGCCTGAACCATCTTTTAAACTGGTTCTGTAAATCATAAATTGTGATTTTGGTGTAAGCGGGAAATCCTTTTTACGGGCATAAAAACCATCTACAAAATACCAGATCATCTGCGCCAGTAAAAACGCGGTCTGCCCATTATTATCGTATGCCGGGTTAAATTCGTAGAAACCAATTGAAGTCAATTTATCGTTCATGCCGGCATATCGGGCAATTCTGCAGGCTTCTTCACCGTCGAAACCATTAGGTGTAGTGTTTGCATTCGCTGCAGCATCTGCCGATCGGATCGCGCCCAGATCAAAACTGATCATGTTCGCATTGCGGATAATCGGCTCTGTCAACGTGATGTCCTGAGCAAATTCTCCAAGGCGGTGAACATCAAAATAAAGCTTATCCATCACACTAAGGCTTTCCTGATTCACAAAATAAGTTTGATACCCAATGTTGCTGTAATTGAAAAGATAATTGGGCTGATGAAGAAAGATTTTATTCAAGTAACAGTCTGATCTTGTTTCTATTCCAGGGGTATCATCGTCGCCAATATCAAATTGATTGTCGATAATTACCAGATCCACTTTTTGCTCCAAATCTTCATAGCCTAAATATTGGGCATAGGTTAAATCCTGGCCTCCGCCGATAATAATCGGGATAATGTCTTTTTTGATCAAATCAGACACCACCATTTTGATAGCAATGTAAGTATCGGCAACCGTTGCGCCGTGCTTAATATTTCCTAAATCAACAATCCTAGTGCTGAAAGCGCCTTCGTTAAGCTTGTAAAATTTTTCCCTGAAATAATCAGGTGCTAGCGCACACCCTTCATTATCTACGGCGCCTCTTCCATCTAATACACCAATAATGGCCAAATCGTAAGTGTTCTCTTCAAAATCAGGAAACGATTCGGTATAAATGTGTGCTTTTAAACCCAGCTGGCTCGTTAAAAATCCTTGCTTTGGTATAAAACTATCGGGGTTTATTGGGGAAAAGAAATCCGTTAATGACATATATTTAAAACTCTCGGCTCAAATATCTATTTTTGAATGCGTATTTCCACATATAGCTCGAAAAAAATAAAATGATACTGGTAACCGGAGGAACGGGATTTTTAGGGTCTGAATTATTAAAACAGTTAACCGATAAGGGTTTAACCGTAAGAGCGCTGAAACGTGAAAATTCAAAAATTCCGGCTATAATTAAAGACAATTCTTTAATTGAATGGGTTTTGGGCGATATTAATGAACCAGCTGACCTGGAAGAAGCCTTTGAAAAAGTAACTCATGTTTATCACTGTGCGGCTTTTGTATCTTTAAGCGCTAAACATAAAAAACAATTGTTCCATGTCAATATCGATGGAACATCAAACATTGTAAATCTCTGTGCGGAAAATAATTGCAGGCTTTTACATGTGAGCTCAGTTGCTGCTTTAGGAATAGCAAAAAGAGGAAATAAAATTTCTGAAAAAGGCTTTTGGCAGTATGATTCAAAAGCACATGCTTATGGATTATCGAAGTATGAAAGTGAGATGGAAGTGTGGCGTGGAATTAATGAAGGGCTCGATGCCGTAATTGTAAACCCCTCGGTTATTATTGGGAAAAATGCAGGTTTCGAGGGGAGCGGAGCCATCTTCAAATTAGTAAAGGACGGATTTCCTTTCTATACAACTGGTGCTTCTGGTTTTGTAGATGTAGAAGATGTAGTGAAAGCGATGATTTTGTTAATGGACGCTGAAGTTTCAGGAGAGCGCTATATTTTATCATCTGAAGATATTCATTACAAAGATTTATTTACACAGATAGCAATAGGTTTTGGAGTTAAGCCGCCAACAAAAGAAGCAAAAGCATGGATGCTTGGTATAGCCTGGAGAGCATTGAAATTCACATCCTTATTCACCAGAAATGAACCATCAATAACTAAAGACACTGCTAAAAGTAGTATCACTTTAAGCTATTACCATAATAAAAAAGTGATTGAGCAAACCGGGATCGTTTTTAAACCGCTTGCTCAAAGTATAAATGAAATTACCCAACACTTAAAATAATGCCCAAACAAAAAGCGTATTACATTATCGATTTCGACAGCACCTTTACTCAGGTAGAAGCACTTGATGAACTCGCTAGAATCTCTTTGAAGAACCACCCAGACAAAGAGGCGATTTTCCAGAAGATTGAGGACTACACCAATTTAGCCATGGAAGGCAAGCTTTCATTTTCAGAAAGTTTAGCGCAACGGGTTAAATTGCTGGAGGCAAATGAAGATCATTTGAAACAACTGATCAAACATTTAAAAAAGAAAGTTTCTACCTCATTTTCGCGTAACGCAGAATTTTTCAAGAAACATGCTGATGATGTTTTAATCGTTTCTGGCGGTTTTAAAGAATTTATTACGCCGGTGGTGAGCCAATATCACATTAAAAAAGAAAATATTTATGCCAATACTTTTGTGACCACTGGCGATGGAAAAATTATAGATTATGATCACGCGAACCCTTTAAGTGAAGAAGGTGGGAAAGTAAAGTTATTGCAGCATTTAAAATTAGAAGGGGAACTTTTCGGTATTGGCGATGGATATTCAGATTTTCAGCTGCGGGAAAGTGGGCTGATCAATAAGTTTTTCGCTTTTACAGAAAATATTGCCCGTGAAAGCATTGTTGCTAAAGCCGATCACGTAACACCGAGTTTTGACGAATTCCTCTATGTGAATGATTTGCCAAGAGCAATTTCTTACCCCAAAAACAGGATTCTTTGTTTAGTTATTGGCGATGTTGATCCATTAACGCTTTCCATACTGAAGAATGACGGCTTGTCCATCAGGCATAAAACTTCTTTCGAAGAAAAATATGTAAAAGATGTCGGCATTATCGTTTTAGCAGATGGTGAAAAGATTGATAAAGAGCAACTAAAAAATGCAGCGAAACTTAAAACGATTGGTTATTTAGGAAGCGCAAAAAATAAAATCGACTTTGATGTTTGCACTAAACAAGGAATTGTAGTATTCGATGATCCGAAAAACAATCCCCGTAATATTGATTTTGTTCCAAAACGAGTAGCTGATTTTATGAATACCGGCGCTACCTATTTGAGTGCCAATTTCCCGAATTTGCAGTTGCCGAAAATCGATAAATCGCACCGGTTAATTCATATCCATAAAAACGTTCCAGGCATTATGGCCAAAATTAATACAGTGTTCGCCAAACATGATATCAACATTGTAAGCCAGTTTCTAATGACGAATCCCGAAATTGGATATGCAATTACCGATATCAATGCTGAATACGATAAACAATTATTCAAATCCCTAAAAAAAATTGAGCACACTATAAAATTTAGGGTCTTGTATTAGCTCAAGGTTTTGACCATTATCAATGGGTTTAAGTTTTGACAACTTTACTAGCGCTTAAGAAAGAACGTTGTCAAAGCTTACCTCAAAAACTGATGTCTCTTTAATAACAAATGTTTTGGGCTACCAATAGCTTGCGAACGATAGATCCCAGTATGCCCGGAAAATAGATAGGCCGCCACGCAAGCAAGAGCAATGTACATTCCAGATGCTACACCAAACAATTCTACGCCCATAAAAATACAAGCCAATGGCGTATTTGCTGCGCCAGAGAATACGGCTACAAAACCTATTCCAGCCAATAATCCGATAGGTAAGGGAATAAAAACACTCAAGAAACTACCCAATGTTGCGCCAATAAAAAACAAGGGGGTTACTTCTCCACCTTTAAATCCACAACCTAATGTTAATGCCGTTAAAAAAAGTTTAATGGCAAACGTATAATAAGGCTCCTGTTGGGTAAATGTTTCAGAAATTACAGGAATTCCTAATCCTATATATCTTGTTGTACCCAAGAAATAGATAATCACAATTAAAATCATCCCACCAAATACTGGCCTTAAAGGCGGATACTTTATTTTACTGAACAAGTTAGAAAAGCCATGGTTCAAGGCGGAGAAAGATCTGGCCACTAAGCCAAAAACAATTCCAGCACCCAACGATAGTAACAAATTAATGGCATCGATTTGTGGCACAATACCAATGGAATAATGGGTGTGGCCAACGCCCCAAACTTTGCATGCATAATCGGCAATTATAGCTGTTAAAAACGAAGGCAAAATTGCAGTGTACACTAAACTACCAACCACGAAAACCTCTAGGCCGAAAATTGCACCTGCTAATGGCGTCCCGAATACCGACGCAAAGCCAGCACTAATTCCGCAGATGAGAATAATTTTTCTGTCGCGTGACTTTAACTTAAATAGCTTGGTAAACTGATCGGCAAAAGCACCTCCAATTTGTACAGCAGTTCCTTCTCTTCCTGCCGATCCTCCAAATAAATGAGTAATGATCGTTCCTGCAAAAATTAATGGTGCCATAATTAATGGAATTACCTTTTTGGGTGATTGTAATTCTTCAATTAAAAGATTGTTTCCTTTAACTACATGCTTTCCCCAATAATGATATGCTAAGCCAATTAAAAAACCTGCAACTGGTAAAAATGAAATGATCCAAAGGTGGCTTTCTCTGAAATTTGTTGCCCAATTTAAGGTTACTAAAAATAGGGCAGATGCAGAGCCAACTATTGCACCAATTAGCGCTGCTATTAAAAGCCATTTTAAAGTGCTCAATAATACTACTCCGAAATCCTTTTTAATAAAGGAATTGATAGACAGAAGAAATCCTTCTGTTAGTTTTTTAACAGGCATTCGAATTCAATTTAAATAAAATTGCAGGAGTCATCAGCCTGTTTGGCGGTTTTGGCGGTACCCCATCGCCGTTTTTCAAATGTATAAATTTTAGCAATTTGTTCCAAAATCTTTAACACCTTTGTACAGCTAACTTCAAATAATGGATTTTACCCCTGAAATAAAAGATAAACTTCATCAGTTACAAGAAAAATATACTGCCATGGGGCAGGATATGGCTTCTTACCTGGATGGGTTTCTATATGCCGATTTTCTCACCTACTGGGATTATATCCATTTGGATACTCTGCTAAGTTTACAAAGTCCGAAAACGCCCTTTCCTGATGAAGAAATTTTCATCATGTACCACCAAATTACAGAACTATATTTTAAGCTGGCGTTGCATGAATGCAGGCAAATAGCCGAAAAAGAGAATTTAACTGTCGAATTTTTTACCGCTCGCGTAAAAAGAATTAATGCTTATTTTAATGCATTAACAACTTCTTTCGAAGTGATGGTGGATGGAATGGAGAAAGAACAATTTTTGAAATTCAGAATGTCTTTATTGCCCGCTAGCGGTTTTCAATCCGGGCAATATCGAATGATTGAGATATGCGCAACAGATTTTATTCGTTTGGTTGATAAAAGTAAACGCGAAACGTTAAGCACCGCTACTATCGAAGAACAGTTTGAACATATTTATTGGAAGTTTGGTGCTACAGAGTTATCATCTGGTAAACAAACCTTAACATTGAAGCAATTTATTAAAAAATATGCCGCTCAGTTTTTACAGCTGGCTAAAGCTAGATCAGTTACAAATTTCTCGGCTTTATATCATCAGCTGGCAGCAAAGGGTGTTGATGTTTCTGCGCTTGCAGAAGAATTGCAGAAGCTCGATTTATATGTCAATGTCGAGTGGCCATTGTCGCACTATAAATCAGCAGTGCGTTATTTAGAAAAAGATCCGATTGATGTAGCCGCAACCGGCGGTACCAACTGGCAGAAATATTTGCCTCCGCGTTTTCAGAAACGAATTTTTTACCCTTTTTTATGGAGTGATGAACAAATGGGAGAATGGGGAAAAGGCTGGGTGCTTAGTGTACTCAAAACACTCAAAAACAAACATTAATATCAGAAAACACTATTAAAAAAGCTCGTTTTTTGCTAATTTGCGTCAATTAGAAAATGATAGATGGATTGAGTGATAGAGTGAGTGAATTTGCGATCCGCAAATCAATCGATCATTCAAAATTCTCTCATCCCAAAATTTAAATTATGACCGAGACACTAGATATAAAAATCACAAAGGCTGATCAAACTCGTTTGACAGTTACAGATTTTTCTCAATTACCATTCGGTAAAGTTTTTACCGACCACATGTTTACCGCCGATTACGAAGATGGCGAATGGAAAAATTTACAAATTATTCCTTACGGACCTATTCCAATGAGTCCGGCAATTTCTGCCCTTCATTATGGTCAGGCTATTTTCGAAGGTTTAAAAGCTTATCGCCAACCTGACGGGAAGATTAGTGTTTTCAGAGCGGACAAAAACTTTGAGCGTTTTAATAAATCTGCAGCGAGGATGTCTATGGCTACTATTCCTGAAGAAATTTTTATGCAAGGATTAGCCGCTTTGATTAATGTTGATGAGAAATGGGTACCCGACCAGGAAGATTATGCACTTTATATTCGTCCGGTTATGTTTGCTACAGATCCTTATTTAGGCGTTAGAGCATCAGATACTTACAAATTTGCTTTATTAACAACGCCTACCGGCCCTTATTATAGTTCTGCTTTAAAAGTTAAAATTGAGACAGAATTTACCCGTGCTGATGAAGGTGGAGTTGGGTTTGCAAAAACCGCCGGAAATTACGCCCGATCACTTTATCCTTTTGAGCAAGCCAAAAAAGAAGGGTTTGATCAATTAATCTGGACAGATTCTGTAACTCACGAATATATTGAAGAAGCAGGCACTGCAAATCTAATCTTTGTAATCAATGGAAAGTTAGTTACACCTTCCATTCGTAGTACGGTATTAGATGGCGTTACCCGCGATACAATTATTAAATTGGCTAAGGATGCAGGCATTGAAGTTGAAGAACGTAGGGTTTCTGTTGCAGAAGTAATTGAAGGCATTACAAATGGCACGCTAACTGAAGCTTTTGCAGCAGGTACCGCGGCTACAGTTACTCATGTTGGCGTTATTGGTTACAAAGAGGAAACCTACCAATTATCAGATCCATCAACAAGGCATATCTCTAATGGAATAGCTAAGAAGTTAAATGATATCAGATATGGCTTAGCGCCTGATGAATTTGGCTGGAACTGGGTGTTATAAGTCTAAATTAAGCATAAAAAAGCCTCGAGAATTTAAATTTTCGAGGCTTTTTTGTTAAGCTTGATTTTAATCTTTGATCCTTAATCTTTATTCTTATTTATCTAAGATCACAACACCTTTAGCCTCAAAAGCCAACTCCCTTTTAGGGTCAGTGATTTTAGCTACTTCTTCTGGTGATTTTTTAGCATCTTCAGCATAGTGACGTAGCGTTTCTACCGAAATGGTTTGCTTTTTAGCTATACCATCCAGAACCACGTTTTTGCCAACAATATCCATTGGCATGAAGAATGCATAATCTTTAAAGGTTACCCGCATCGGATCGCCGTTTGGCATTTGTAAAGTCATCCAACATCCTTTTTTCTTACAAACATCAACAACTTTACCTTCAATCTTCATGTCGATAGTTTTTTTGTCGCCCATGGCAGCTTCCATTTTAGCCGCAGGTTTCACGTCGCCAGGCTTAACTTCTTCGCCAAATTTCTGACCTGTATATGCAGTTTGTGCAAAGCCGATCGCTGCGAATAAGCAGAAGCTAAGACTTAAAATGATCTTTTTCATTATTTTAGTTTTTAAGATTTGTTGCAGTTTCCTATCTGAACCAAAGTTATTTAAAATTTTTCTTAATAGCGAAAGCAAAAAAAAATCCTCGTTAGCTCCCAATAACGAGGAAAATCATCCCCATTGTTATAGATCACATCCCATGATATATAACATATTGCGTTAGGCAAATGTTAATCCATAGTGCCTATGTATAAGTAGGTATTCTTTATTGTATTAATTATCAATTATTAATACATTTTAGGATGTCGGGCCAAAAAACATCAAATGTGGAAATGGTTACACAACTCAACTATCTAAATAAATTTGTAGAAGATATCACCCAACATCCACGCATATCTAACCGAATATCATTCCAAAAACTTCCTCAATTTTGCTTACCGCTTTAATTTCCAGGCTATATTTAGCAATGTCAATACCTTTTAAATTGTATTTGGAAATATAGATCGTTTCAAAGCCCAATTTATCTGCCTCTGCAATTCGTTGTTCTATTCTATTTACCGCCCTTATTTCTCCAGATAAACCTACCTCTGCAGCGAAGCAGTTTTTCGATGATATTGGAATATCCTGTTGTGATGAAATGATCGCGATTAAAACTGCCAAGTCGATTGCGGGATCTTCCACCCTAATTCCGCCAGCGATATTCAAGAATACATCTTGTGTACTTAGCCTAAAACCACAACGTTTTTCAAGTACTGCTAAGAGCATATTCATCCTTTTGGTATCAAAGCCAGTTGCAGATCTTTGCGGAGTTCCGTATGCGGCAGCACTCACCAGTGCTTGGGTCTCTATTAACATTGGTCTGGCACCTTCCAACATAGCAGATACAGCAATTCCACTAAGCTCCTCATCTCGTTGCGATAAAAGAATTTCTGATGGGTTGGAAACCTCTCTCAAACCGCTCCCTTGCATTTCGTAAATTCCAAGTTCGGCTGCGGCTCCAAAACGGTTTTTGATCGAACGTAAGATGCGGTAAATATGGTGTCTGTCGCCCTCAAATTGCAAAACAGTATCTACCATGTGTTCGAGTATTTTTGGGCCAGCAATGGCACCATCTTTTGTAATGTGGCCAATCAAAAATACAGGAACCCCAGTTTCCTTCGCAAAGCGTAAAAGCTCTGCAGTACATTCTCTCACTTGCGATACACTTCCGGGAGTAGAATCGATGTGCGAAGAATGCAAAGTTTGGATGGAGTCTACCACTAAAATTTCTGGCTCCAAAATTTCTATTTGTTTAAAAATATTCTGGGTAGATGTTTCTGTCAGGATATAGCAATCAGCAGAAGGACTTTCTTTAATTCTTTCTGCCCGCATTTTTATTTGTTGCTCACTTTCCTCTCCGGAAATGTAGAGTATTTTTTTGCCTTTAAGGTTCAATGCCAGTTGTAGCATTAATGTTGATTTCCCTATCCCTGGTTCTCCCCCGATGAGCACTAATGAGCCTTCTACCAAACCACCGCCTAAAACGCGGTCAAGCTCCTTATCGCCCGTTAAAATTCTTCTTTCAATAGATGATTCAATTTCATCCACCTTACTGGGTTTACTTAATTTTCTGGCGCTGGTTTCTGTTTTCCAGGTGGGTACTGATGATGCATTTTTTTCAATAACTTCTTCTACAAAAGTATTCCATTGGTTACATGAGGGGCATTTACCCAACCATTTTGCCGATTCGTAGCCGCAGCTCTGACAGAAGAATGCTGTTTTAGTTTTTGCCAAGTGATTTTTGATTTTAGATTTACGAATTTAAGTGTTAAAGCTCGCAAAAGCTAAATCACTTTTAAACAAAAAAGCCTGAACGTTTAAAGTTCAGGCTTTGAGTAAAGGTTTGAGTTATAATTTTATCTCCTCATCTTTTGATGAGATAAAGTGAAATTCGTTTAGATAATACGATGATTGAGCTTTTACTTTGATCCATTGGCCATATTTAAAAAACCAACGTCGCTGTAAATTAAAAATCCCTTTGGTTATATAAGCCTCTATGTAAGGATGAACGCAAAGGGTTACGCCTTTTTCATTCTGTTCACGTAAAATATAATTCAGGTTATTTTCAATATCATCCATTAAAACGATACTGGCTTTAATTTCTCCAGTACCTCCACAGGCTGGACATTTTTCTACCGTAACAATATTCATCTCCGGACGAACACGTTGTCTGGTGATTTGAACCAAACCAAATTTACTTGGAGGTAAAATGGTGTGTTTCGCTCTATCCAATAACATCAGCTCACGCAAATAATCGAATAGCATTTTACGGTTTGTAGGCTTGTGCATATCGATAAAATCGATTACCACAATGCCGCCCATATCACGCAAGCGCAACTGACGAGCAATTTCTTTAGCCGCCTCTTTGTTTACCTGTAAAGCATTTTCCTCTTGGTTTTCTTTACTGGCAGTACGGTTTCCACTGTTCACATCTATGACGTGAAGTGCTTCGGTATGTTCTACAACTAAGTAGGCTCCACCCGGTAGGTTTACTGTTTTTCCGAAAGCATTTTTAATTTGCTTTTCTATCCCAAAGTGATCGAACATGGGTTCTTTTTGCTTATAAAGCTTCACGATTTTTTCCATTTCTGGAGAAATATCATGTACATAAGAACGGATATCGTCGAAAAGCTCAGGTGTGCTCACGTAAACATTCGTAAAATCAGGATTCAGAATATCACGAATCAACGTAGAAGATCTGTCCATTTCGCCCCAAACTCGCTTTGAGGGCTCTGTTGAAGGCAGCTTTTTAATGAAGTTTTCCCATTTAGCAATTAGATCTAAAAGATCTTTTTGCATTTCGGCAACTCCACGGCCTTCAGAGACGGTTCTGATGATTACCCCAAAATTTTGAGGCTTAATACTTTCAATAATCTTTTTTAAGCGATTACGTTCGGTATTACTTTTAATTTTTTTTGATACAGATATGGTATTGGAGAATGGCACCAGTACCACATACCTGCCGGCAATCGAAATGTCGGAACTCAAACGTGGACCTTTTGTAGAAATTGGCTCTTTTGCAATTTGTACAGGAAGGAGCATGTTTTTGGAAAGCACATCAGAAATCTTGCCTGCCTTGTTTATATCGGCTTCTAGCTTTAAATTATCTAATAATGTGCCTGTAACCGAGCCATTACGCTTGATCTTAGTTAGCTTAATTAAAGATTGCACCTGAGGGCCCAAATCGAAATAATGCAAAAAAGCATCTTTTTCATAACCAACATCTACGAAAGCAGCATTTAGTCCGGGCATAATTTTTTTTATGCGGCCTAAATAAATATCGCCTACGGCGTAGTTATTATTGATTTGTTCTTTGTGAAGCTCAACAAGTTGTTTGTCTTCAATCAACGCTATGGTAACTCCGGCAGGAGTCGAATTGATAATTAATTCTTTTACCAACAGCTACAGATTTAAGGCTTTCGCCTATTAACAAATGGATAGTAAACGTAAAAAAAACTTTGATGTAGCCTTTTATCATGAGAAAAAAAAATCACATAAATACTTTAAACCTCACAGTTTACACTATGAGGCTTAAAAGGCTTAATCAAAATAAGAAACTATTTTTTCTTATGTCTGTTTTTTCTTAAACGTTTTTTACGTTTGTGGGTAGCCATTTTATGTCTTTTTCTTTTTTTACCGCTTGGCATAGTTTTAAGTTTTAAATGTTTTTATTAATCCGTTAATTAATTTTTATTCTTTAGTTCAGCCACTTTTTTATCAATGAACGACGATAAAGTTGGGTTAGCTGCTAATTTTTTGCTGTCTAAGTAAGCATCAACTGCTTCTTTGTTTCTGCCTAAATTTTCCAAGGCTGTGCCTAAGTAAAAGTAAGCTTCAGGTGTTGGTGATGTTGCAATAACTGTTTTGAAACGCGGTATCGCTTTATCAAATTGACCTGATTTAATAGAAAAGATTCCTAAGTTCATGTTAGCCTTAACATTTTTAGGCTCTTTAGCAACCACTTCAAGCAGCATTGCAATACCTTGCATTGGTGCGCCCAAACCGTTTACTATCGTAACACCTAAACCTGTTTTTGCCTCTATATTCGTAGAGTCTGTTTCTAATGCTTTTTTGTAAGATGTATTAGCCTTTTGCAATAATGCCGGTTGTGCCAAGCTATCCTGTGTACTCTCAAAAGCCTTTATAAATTGGTTTCCTGCAGCCAACCATGTTTTAGTTGATGGTTCGCCTTGCGCAACAACTTCTAAATAAAGTGCTGATGGTGTGATTTGCTCAACATCATCCCATTTCTGAGCCAGTTTTTTTGCAAAATCAAGTTTCTCTGTTCCCTTAGCGCCTTTATAACTATTTTCTAATGCGGTAATATCAGTAGCTAAATTTTTGTTTAGCACATTCTTTGCAGCTGTAGAAGAAGTTTCGATACTAAGTACGGATGAAGTAGGAGAACTTTCTGCTCCAGCCATCTGGCCGCTTGCAGGCATTTTTCCGTTCTCTTCAGTTGGTTTAACTAAACCTTTAATGTCTCTGGTAAATAAAAAAGCAACAAGCAATAAAACTGCTCCGATAATGATGATTTGTTTTGATCTTATGCTGCTATTCATAAATTAAGACTTAGGCTTCTACGCTAATTTTTTTAGAGTTGCTTTTCACTTTATCAACAAAAACTTTTGCTGGTTTAAAGCTAGGTACAAAATGTTCTGGGATAATTATTGCAGTGTTTTTAGAGATGTTTCTAGCAGTTTTTTGCGCTCTCTTTTTAACAACAAAGCTTCCGAAGCCTCTTACATAAACATTTTCACCGCCAATCATACTCGTTTTGATAACTTTGAAAAATGCCTCAACTGTTTCCTGTACATCAACCTTCTCAATTCCGGTTTTTGTTGATATTTCTGAAATAATATCTGCCTTAGTCATATTTACTTATTTATATATATTGTGTTTTATATTACTACTGTTTTGGGGTTGCAAAAGTATTGCTTTTTAATGAGATAGGGAAATAAAAGATGATTTTTTTATCAGTTAAGTTATCACTCGATTGCAAGTTTTTTTTTAAACCGATAATTAGACCGTAATTTGCAGTAATGACATTCCAAAATGAACTGATAAATTGGTATCAATCAAACAAAAGAGATTTGCCTTGGCGGCATACAAAAGATGCCTATACTATCTGGTTATCAGAGATTATACTACAGCAAACCCGTGTTGAACAAGGCTTACCGTATTTCAATAAATTCTTAGAAAACTTTCCAACTGTACAAGACTTTGCAGCTGCTACAGAAACAAAAGTTTTGAAGCTCTGGCAGGGATTAGGTTACTACTCCAGAGGGAGAAATATGCATGCAACTGCGCAAATTGTAGTCAATAATTTCAATGGAATCTTCCCAAGCCTGCATGATGAACTACTAAAGTTAAAGGGGATTGGTGAGTACACGGCTGCAGCAATTTCTTCATTTTCATCAGGAGAAGCTAGAGCTGTTGTTGATGGAAATGTGTTCAGGGTACTTGCCCGATATTTCGGAATCAATACAGCGATTAATTCTCCGGCAGGAAAGAAGACGTTCTTTGCTTTGGCGAATGAATTGTTGTATCAGGGAGATCCTGCTTTGTACAACCAGGCGATTATGGAATTTGGGGCAATACAATGCAAGCCGAAATCTCCCAACTGTAACGTTTGCCCATTAAATCAAAGTTGCTATGCGCTGAAAAATAACCTGGTTAATGCCTTACCTGTTAAGATTAAAAAGGCAGCGCAAAAACATCGTTTTTTAGACTATTTTGTTTGCCAATCAGATGAGAAGGTTTTGATTAGGGAACGTCAGGCTGGTGATATCTGGCAGCATTTGTATGATTTTCCCAGCATTGACGTGGAGGAGCAGATCCCTTGGACAGACATTTCTTTTGAAGAAAAACTAAAATCTACATTTGGATCAGGAGCTGAGGTATCATTTATCGCTACGAAAAAACATATATTATCACACCAAATTATCCATTTACGTTTTTTTGCATTAAAAAATTATATATTTAACTTTAGTAAACAAAAGGAACTCTATTGGGTTTCCTTAAGTGAACTGGATGATCTGCCACAACCGAAAGTAATTCATGATTTTATAAAAGAATATCTTTAGGAGAAATAAAATGGAGTAACTGACCATTGGGGGGATTTCATTATTTATAAAAAAAAACTAACCAAAATATTTATGTCTGGCATCAACAAAGTTATTTTAGTAGGCCACTTAGGCAAAGACCCGGAAGTACGTCATTTAGATGGCGGCGTAACTGTAGCCAGTTTTCCTTTAGCTACATCAGAAACCTATAACAAGGATGGAAAAAGAGTTGAACAAACCGAATGGCATAATATTGTATTGTGGCGTGGCCTTGCAGAGGTAGCATCAAAATATCTTCAAAAAGGAAAATTGGTCTATATTGAAGGCAAACTCAGAACACGTTCTTTTGAAGACAAAGAGAAGGTAAAGAAATATGTTACCGAAATTGTTGCGGAAAATTTCACGATGTTAGGTAGAAAAAGTGACTTTGAGCAAAGTCCTACTACCGCGGTGCCGCAAAGTACAGAGTCGAAGATTCAGGATGAGTTTACCCTTGGCCCATCAGATGAAAATGGAGATTTACCTTTCTAAAGGTCTTTATGGGTAATAAAAACAAATTGGTACATCCACTTTTTGTATTATCAATTTCACTTTTAATTATCAACGATTTTTATCTTAAGTATATTTTTCACAATACCTTTACGGGGAAGCTATCAGATTTTGTTGGTCTGTTTGCTTTCCCATTTTTTTGGAGTGTTGTTTTTCCAGATAGGGCAAAACAAGTACATATTGGCACAGCAGTGCTTTTTTGTTTTTGGAAAGCGGAATGTGCACAGCCTGTAATTGATTTTATAAATTACTTGGTTTTAAAACTTTTAGAACCGTAGATTACACAGACTATATTGCGTTAACAAGTGTACTTTTTTCTTACCTGTGTCTTAATCGGCCAGATCGATTTGAAGCTAAGGCCGTGCTATCGAAGTCATTGCTGTTCGCTTCTCTTTTTGGTTTTGTTGCAACAACTCAAAGGAGAGACGCGCCCAGCTATGAGGATGGTTTTAAATCAATTGATATCTATAATCAGGGAGATACAAAACTTATTGCCATTGTTGATTTTAGATATTCCAATGCAAGCATTATTCAGGATAGTAGCTTAAACAATGAGTTTAATCGTATTGATACCGTAATGCTACTCCCAGGTAGAAGCGAAAGATTTATTACGCCAATTATTCAAGTAGATAGTTTACAGTTTCCGGCAGGTTTTAAAATTACACTTACAGATAGTTTAGGGAAACAAATTAAAGCTTATGATAAAGAACTTTTTTTGAAGGAAGCCACGATAGGTTATAACGAAGAAAAAAGCACTGAGTTTTCCTCATCCTGGAGCCTTACAATTGGGAAGAAACCTTCTGAAAATTTGAAGCCCTTCAAAATATATGGCAGGTGGAAAACAGTATCATCTTCCAAAAATCAGCATACATTTGAAATTAGGGAAAAATATTATTATGATTTAGATCCAGATAGTGAACTAGCGAAATATGAAATTCGGGATAGTACGGTTATCATTACCTACCCTAAATTAAACCGGGAAGCGCGGATTTTACAGATCGACAATAGAGCCTTGACGATTAAATGGGATAATAAGAAGGTCTTGAAATATGAGAAACTTTATGATTAGACCTGCTCAATTTTCAAGAGCAGGTCTAATGATTTTATTCTACAGTAACTGATTTTGCCAGATTTCTTGGTTGATCTACATTACAACCTCTCATTACCGCAATATGATAGGATAATAGTTGTAAAGGTATAGTGGCCAATAATGGTAAGAAAGCTTCATTCGCATCAGGAATTTCGATGCAATAATCTGCCATTTTTTTCACTTCAGTATCACCTTCGGTTACGATTGCAATTACTTTTCCTTTCCTGGCTTTAACCTCCTGAATATTGCTGATTACCTTCTCGTATGATGAATTTTGTGTTGCAATAAACACTACCGGCATCTCCTCATCGATTAAAGCGATTGGGCCGTGCTTCATTTCGGCCGCAGGATAGCCTTCTGCGTGAATGTAAGAAATTTCTTTAAGCTTTAACGCACCTTCTAATGCAACTGGGAAACCACTTCCTCTACCTAAAAATAAACAATTTGTAGAGTCTTTTATTTTTTCCGCCACTTGTTTGATGATATCGTTAGACTCAAGGGCCTTTTGGATTTTCTCTGGAATATTATCAAGCTCGGTAAGCAGCTCGATCATTTTTGACGTGGTAATCGTGCCTCTTTGCTGCGCCATGTAAAAAGCCATCAATGTAAGTACAGTGACCTGGGCCGTAAAAGCTTTAGTTGATGCTACACCAATCTCTGGTCCGGCGTGAGTATACACACCAGCATGTGATAGTCTTGGAATTGAGGCACCGGCCACGTTACAGATGCCGAATATAGTGGCTCCACGTTCTTTGGCCATTTCAATGGCAGCCATGGTATCTGCTGTTTCGCCAGATTGCGAAATGGCAATTACTACATCTTTCTCTGTGATGATTGGATTACGGTACCTAAATTCTGAAGCATATTCAACTTCAACAGGGATCCGTGCGTATTCTTCAATCAAATATTCCCCAACCAAACCAGCATGCCAAGAGGTACCACAGGCCACGATGATTATTCGGTCTATATTTTTTAATTTCTCCGCAAATTCTTTTATCCCGCCCAATTGAACTTTTCCTTCCTCCGGATAAATGCGGCCGCGCATACAATCTTTTATAGATCTAGGTTGCTCGTAAATTTCTTTTAGCATGAAATGGTCAAAGCCGCCTTTCTCAAGCATTTCTAGCTTAAGCTCTAACTCTTGAATAAGAGGTGTTTGAACAACATTATCCAATTGCTTAACTAAAAGATCATTTTTAGTGATCAATGCAATTTCATTGTCCTTTAGGTAGATCACATTTTTTGTATATTCTATGATTGGAGTAGCATCAGAGGCAATAAAATATTCACCCTTGCCAACGCCAATTACCATCGGGCTTCCTTTTCTGGCTGCGATTAAGCGGTCTGGGTTCTCTTTATCCATGATAACAATAGCGTAAGCTCCGCTAACCTGGTGTAGCGATAAACGAACAGCTTCCAATAGATCGATTTGTTCTATTTTTTGAATCTCCTCGATCAAATGAATCAAAACCTCTGTATCGGTATCACTTTTGAACTCATGCCCACGGCCTGTTAGTTCTTCCTTAAGCGTGGCGTAGTTTTCAATGATTCCGTTATGGATGATTGAAAGTTTGCCATTATTCGAAGTATGCGGATGAGAATTTCGATCGGATGGGACACCATGGGTTGCCCATCTGGTATGCCCCATGCCTATTGAGCCAGTACGATCTTGATCTCCAGCGAATTCTTCTAATATAGCAACCTTGCCAGCTTTTTTATAAATATGTTGTCCGCTTTGGTTCATAAGTGCGATACCCGCACTATCATAACCTCGGTATTCCAGTCTTTTTAAGCCTTTAAGCACTATTGGCCAAGCTTCTCTATAGCCTATGTAGCCTACAATTCCACACATAATTTGAGTATAATAAATTGCACGAATATACTAAACAAACGTTTGTTTAGTATTGTAAACAAAAATTTACATCGCAAAAAAAAGCGCTGCAACCATTTATCATCGTTGCAACGCTTTCAGAATGTTGAATTCTTAATTTATTTTGGTATAATAAATATTGAGTTTGATTTTGTTAGTGGCGTTTCCTGCAGATCCTATTACCGATCTGCCTGCCGATGTAACATCAGGCAAAACATAGGCATTTGTTGGTGATGCAGGTGTTATCAATGATGTTGGAGCCAAGAACGTACCATAATCGGTTAATTTTTTATCGATAAGATCTTGTACGTACGATGTTACAATAAATACATATCTATTCTTTAATGAATCAAAATATCCATCGAAATAAGGCCCAGTAATAGATGACCGGGGATCATTAGGATTATTATCTGGTAAAAATGTTGGCTGCTCGGCAATATCCCAACGATATAGTGAAAGCCGCTGTGCAGGTGCAAATGGATTGGCGAAAGTACCAGCGCTTAAATCAATAACCAGCTCTGCTTTATTTACCAGGGCCTTGCCATAAGTGTTGGTAAAGTTAGCGAGTGTCGGGAAAGAAATCTTCGTTTTTAAGCCCGCTAAACCTTGTAGGTAGGTAACGTTATACTGCGTATTTGCATTTGCTGGAAGCAATTGTGTAGCTACCTCAGTTCCGGTATAATCATGTTTAATGTTAGCTGCAGCATTGGTTGCCGCTAATGGGAAATTTACGGATACTGTATCTTTACCATTTGAGGTATTTGTTTTTTTATAAACCAATTGCAGATACGAACTTGTACTTGCAAAGTTTAAAAATGCTACGCCGCCAGAACCTGTAGTGTTTTGTTTGTTTACCTCAGCATATAATCCTTTGAAATAGTCAACAAACTTAGCTTCGGTAGAGGTTGCAGCAGGAGCTAAGTTCAGGATTGCAGCTTGTATAAAATCTTTATCCAGTTTAATCCTGATTTGTGCGGGTACAGTTTTCAACGTATCTGCCTTTCCGCGAACAATATCAAATACTTTGATCTTTGTTTTCGGGAAAATTTTACTGTTAAAATTGCCTAGTAATTGAACATTATGCGCCTGCACATCCGAACTCTTGTACTTGGTGATTTTATTCGTCAGCTGATAAACATCAATACTGTATTTAGTTGTTGCTGTGTCTCCATAAAACTGGCCTCCAAGGTTTAGCACCAATATGGCAGAATCTAAAACCGGGGCTGTTCCAAAGTTTTTGTTAAGTGAATCGGGAACAACAGTCATTGCAACACTAGACTCCGTTTTACCCAAAATAGGATCAACCATGTATCCTAAGGGATAGCCCGTTAAGCCTGATGTGTTCACATCGCCCTCTTTAATAGTCTGCGATTTGATCGGCTCATTATTGACCAATGTTCCGGTAATAGCAGTGCTAGGATCCACATCTAAACCCACACCATCAGGGTTTTTACACGATGCAAAAAGAAAAAGACCTATCAACAGGGTTAATAAGTCTTGTTTTGTAAATTTCATATTTAAATAATAATACCTTAATTAAGCAAGAGAAACCAATTCGTCATTTGAAATTTCTTCATAAAAATTATAAAAGTTTTCAAAATTCTCGGTTAAGTTAAAAGCTAATGTTGGTTTAGTAGAATCTTTAACAAATTTTAACACAGCTGCATCTAAGTTTTCATCTGCTAATACTACTGCATCAGAGTGAGTTACCGCTCCAATGTGCATGCTATTGCAATCAGAAGGTAAGAAAGCTTTTGTATCCTCTTCAGTCATGTTAGCCATTACTGCTTTCTTGGCGAAATTAGCGTTCAATTTTTCTTCAAATGAATCCTCATAAACCGAGTAAACAACTTTAGAATTTTTAAACGTTGGATCGTTTTTGTAAGTAGTTTTAATGTAAGCAGGAACTAAAGAACTCATCCAGCCGTGGCAGTGAACGATATCCGGAGCCCAACCTAATTTTTTAACGGTTTCTAAAGCGCCTTTGCAAAAGAAAATGGTACGTTCATCATTGTCGTCAAAGAATTTTCCACTCGCATCTCTAAATACTTGTTTGCGTTGGAAATACTCTTCGTTGTCTAAAAAATAAACCTGCATGCGTGCAGCTGGGATGGATGCTACTTTAATAATTAAGGGGTTATCGTTGTCATCAATAATGATGTTCATTCCCGATAAGCGGATTACTTCGTGTAGACGATTTCTTCTTTCGTTAATGTTACCGAACTTTGGCATCAAGATGCGGATTTCGAATCCTTTTTCTTGCATCGCCTGTGGTAATTGACGTGTGATTTCAGAAATTTTAGTAAGCTCGAGGAAAGGCGACATCTCGTGTGTAACAATCAGCAGCTTCGTTTTTGCCATCTCCATATTCTAAGAAAATATTAAGTTAAATAAAAGATAATGAGCTGCAAAGGTAAGCATAATAATACTATTTATCAATATAGGCAAGCATTTGTTTGCTTTCGTTTAGATTATTTTACACCTTTACTGCTTTAACTTAGATTGTCCAATTGGAAATATTTAAAACCAAATCAGCGCTTAAGGCTTTCTTAAATCCTTTAAAAGCATCGCGTAAAAAAATAGCACTTGTACCTACAATGGGTGCTTTGCATCATGGCCATATTTCTTTAATTGATTTGGCCAAAGAAAATGCCGATATTATTATCTGTAGCATTTTTATAAACCCTACCCAATTTACTGATCCCAAGGATTTAGAGAAATATCCTCGCCCCATAGAACATGATTTAGCCATGTTGAACAAGGCGGGTTGCCATGGTGTTTTTATGCCCAAGGTAGAAGAAATGTATCCGCAAGGTGCTGATGAAAATTGGCATATTGATTTAGGAAATGCAGAGTTTTTGTTAGAAGGTGCTTTTAGAAAAGGTCACTATCAAGGCGTAACTCAAATCGTGAAAAAACTTTTTGATGCCGTTGAACCCGATGTAGCCATGTTCGGCCAAAAAGATTTTCAACAAGTGCTCATGATCAAAAATATGGTGGCTCATTTTGGCTTGCCCATTGCCCTCATCACTTGCCCGATTATTAGGGAAGAGGACGGGCTTGCCATGAGTAGCCGCAATATCCATTTAACTGCTATCGATCGTGAGAACTCGTTAGTCTTGAGTAAGTCACTTCAATTTGTGATCGATAATTTTGAAAAGCTTTCGTTAACGGAACTCAAAAACAGGGCCAAATTATTTTATCAAAACCTTAATGGTGTGGAATTAGATTATTTCACCATTGCGAATGGCGATACGTTAGAACCGGCAAAATCGAAAGATGAAGAAAGCTTGGTAGCTTTAGTTGCTGCCAGGGTTGGCGACACCCGACTGATAGATAATGTTTTATTGCATATTGATTCTGATTTTAATTGAAATTGCACAATAACCTATTTAGGTTGGTATTAAATGTTTTAGTTAAAAAGTTGAAGGAAAGATGCGAAGGTTTTCTGAATCGAATGTCATCGGATTATAAGGCCATGTAACAATTGACTCCCATTTAAGATGATATGTATTCATTGTTTGTGGGTTAGGGATTTTGTAGTGAGTTCCTGTACCGCCGAATAGTCTTAAATATACAGTGCCAGAATTTTGACCTAAAACAGCGTAATCAGTTAGGTCCGTTCCAACTATAGTTCCAACTGATGGTATTGGCTTTGCTATGAATGCTTGAAAATTATCTACATTAAATGTGTATTGAGTAGGGTCGCCACTGAATAATCTTGTATATGTTGAATGATCCACTATATGATGCAAAATACCTGACACTAACCAGTAAACTTTGCCTGTACTATTATCTCTATACAGGTAACCTTCTATTAAAGGCGGAGAAATAATTTGAAAATTGGTTCCGTGAATTTTAACATCAGTGTTTACTGACGTTGCAAGTGCTGTCAAATTTGCACTTATAAATAATAAAATAAAAAAATAGATTTTTCTCATGATTGACTCGTTTTTTATTTAAACCCTTTAGGCTATTGTGTGAATCAAAGATACAGTTTAATCAGTTGTGATTTCCTTTCTTCAGTCCTAATAGTTAAGATAAAAACTTTTCCTAGTTGATATTTTAACTTTATGTAAAAATTCTCATGGCTTATATGTGTTTTTTCTACAAAGCTTTATTACTAACTTTGCCAAATGATTATCACAATATTAAAATCGAAAATACACCGTGTTAAAGTAACGCAGGCCGAATTGAATTACGTTGGTAGTATTACGATGGATGAAGATTTAATGGATGCAGCAAACATTATTGCCAATGAAAAGGTGCAGATTGTAAATAATAACAACGGAGCCCGATTTGAAACATACGTAATAAAAGGCGAACGCGGTACCGGAACAATTTGTTTAAACGGCGCAACAGCTCGTTTGGCCCAATTAGGTGATGTACTAATCATAATGTCGTATGGCGCTCTCCCAATTGAAGAGGCTAAAAAATATAATCCGATACTTGTATTTCCTGATGATAACAACCATTTGCTAAAATAACTTTGTGACACTTGACCTAAAAACAGCGCTTAAGTATATCATCCTGTTTTTAATAGGAATGGGGGTTTTGTACTTAGCATTTCGAGGTCAGGATTTAGCAAGAATATGGCTTGAGATTAAAACAGCAAACTATTTTTGGGTTGCTACCTCTGCTATTTCTGTTTTAATAGCACATGTTTTAAGAGCATTGAGGTGGCAAATGCTCTACAAATCCATCCAGTTCAATGTTACTTTTTGGAACACCTATCACGCAGTAATTATTGGTTATTTGGCTAATTTAGCCTTGCCTCGTTTCGGTGAAATCGGGCGTTGTTCGGTGATGCAAAAAGTAGAAAGTGTGCCCATGTTTGCTTCAGTAGGCACAGTAATAACCGAGCGGATTTTCGATGTACTTGTGCTTCTGCTCACAGCTGCAGTTATGGTCATATTTCAATATGATCTGGTTTCCGGTTTTTTACACGATACCAGTTACCTCAATCTTCTTAATAAAATTTCAAGTATAAGTTTTCTTTGGCTTATAGGCATAGCCATTTTATTGGTTGGTGTTGTTTTTATTTCCATCTATTTTCTTCGGCAAAAGTTTAGCAAAAAGCTGCTGCGGATTTTTGTAAATCTTCGCCAAGGCTTCGGTTCCTACAGGAAATTGAAGCAAAAAGGTTTGTTCCTGGTTTACACGCTTGGTATTTGGACGTTTTACTTATTGTCTATGTATTTTGCATTTTCGGCTATTCCATCCACATCAGGCCTGCATTTTGACGCCGCCTTTACAGCGGTTGTATTTTCGGGTTTTGCCATGGCTGCACCTGTTCAGGGTGGAATTGGGGTTTTTCATTGGGTTGTTGCCCAGGCATTAATATTATACGGCGTATCATTTAAAGATGGCTTAGCTTATGCAACCATTATTCACTCTTCGCAGGTTCTACTTATTCTTTTTCTTGGAAGCATCAGTTTATTAATTGTTTTAAGTAAGGAAGCCAAAATCAAATAAATATTTGGGCGTTTTTACACGCTGTTTGATATGTCTTTTCGGCTGTGCTTCAACTACGCTCAGCAGAACAGCCAAGAAGGATGCTGCTTAAAGAAAAACCCAGCGGATGTAAGTTGTTAAAAATATTACTATGCAGCCATAGTAATTCTGATTTGAAATGTTACATTTGTTTACTAACCTTTTATACATAAATGTTATGCATTTCGAATTAAGTGAAGAACAGTTAATGATCCAGCAGGCCGCCCGCGATTTTGCGCAGCAAGAATTGAAGCCTGGTGTAATCGAAAGAGATGAGCATCAAAAATTTCCTACCGAACAAGTTAAAAAACTGGGAGAACTTGGTTTTTTAGGGATGATGGTGAGTGAAAAATATAACGGAAGCGGACTTGATGCCATCTCCTATGTGTTGGTGATGGAAGAGCTTTCCAAGATTGATGCTTCTGCATCGGTGGTGGTTTCTGTAAACAATTCGTTGGTCTGTTACGGTTTGGAGGCTTATGCAAGTGAAGAACAAAAGGAAAAATATTTGAAGCCTTTGGCTACAGGAGAAAAAATCGGTGCTTTCTGTTTATCAGAGCCTGAGGCCGGATCTGATGCTACCTCTCAAAAAACAACTGCCGAAGATAAAGGCGACTATTATTTGTTAAACGGAACCAAAAACTGGATTACTAACGGTGGTACTGCATCAACATATCTGGTCATTGCGCAAACCCATCCCGAATTAAGACATAAAGGAATCAATGCTTTTATCGTAGAAAAAGGAATGGAGGGATTTACAATTGGTCCCAAGGAAAATAAACTCGGGATTCGGGGGTCTGATACCCATTCTTTAATGTTCAACGATGTTAAAGTGCCTAAAGAAAATAGGATAGGGGAAGATGGCTTCGGATTTAAGTTTGCAATGAAAACTTTGGAAGGCGGAAGGATTGGTATTGCTGCGCAAGCTTTAGGTATTGCTCAAGGTGCTTTTGAATTGGCTACTCAGTATTCAAAAGAACGTAAATCTTTCGGTAAGCCAATTTCCGAGCATCAAGCTATTGCTTTTAAATTAGCGGATATGGCGACGCAGATTGAAGCCGCCAGGTTATTGGTTTATAAGGCGGCATGGTTAAAAGATCAAGGTTTGCCTTACACGCAGGCAGGTTCTATGGCGAAGTTATTTGCTTCTAAAGTGGCCATGGATGTAACCATTGAAGCGGTACAGGTTCATGGTGGTTACGGTTTCGTAAAAGAATATCACGTAGAACGTTTGATGCGTGATGCTAAAATTACCCAGATTTACGAAGGAACTTCAGAAATTCAGAAAATGGTGATTTCGAGGGAAGTGATTAGATAGTCCTCAGTCCAGAGTCCTCAGTCCAGAGTCTATAGTCCAGAGTCTAAATCGATTGAAGACTACAGACTCAGGCCTAAGTACTAATCTTTATCTCCTGCTATTGCGCCGAAAATAGCTTTAATTAAGGCAACAATAATAGCTAGGAAAGCAGCTGCCAGAAAACCCGATGTATTGAAAGAGGTCATCATATTATCTACCAAAAGAATCATCAAAACGGTAATGATGAAAGAGACTAAGCCCAAGGTTAAAAAGTTTATCGGAAAAGTCAGCAATCTTAAAATAAAACCGATAGTAGCATTTGCCAGGGCTATTAAAATTGCGGCAATAAGCGCACTTGTATAGCCAGATACCTCGACTCCAGGTACCAGTTTTGCGCCGATAAAAAAGGCTAATCCCATTAAAAGGATTTCGATAATTAATCTCATAATGTTTAATTTTGTGAATGTTTAAAAGCTTATTTAAATTTTTGGCTACTGTTGTAATAACATCGTTTATTGTTTCATGTTCTGGTTCAAACAACAAACCATCAATTAAGTTTTCTAGTGATAGTACGTCAATTATAATTAAAAATTTTGATGAGTCGAGCCTGTTGCAGGTTAGAAATGCATATTTAAATGATGCCGATTCGAATAAGTTGGTATCTGTGTTCAAACAGGCTGGAGAATTGGATAGTTTACAAGATGATATTCTGGTTTCGGGGAAATTTAAATTCGCAGGAGACTCCATTGTTTTTTTGCCCGGTGAGCCTTTTAGCGAAGGTAGCACCTACATCGTAGAGAGTTATATTGATGTGCAATTTGGCAATGCCGGGAAATTGATTACAGGCAAGGCAAATTATAATCTACAACCACAAAAAGAACTACTTAAGCGGTAAGAATCAGCAGAATAATTAAGGGCGATGTTTGATTTTACATATAATTTTCTTACATTTGCATCGTAATCGAAGAAAAGAGAAGGGGACCGTGTCCCCTTTTTCTATGAAATCAGGTTAAAATATGCAGGTAGAAAAGAGAGTTGCAGCCCTTGTAGAGGAAAAAATTGCAGATCGGCCAGAGCTTTTTCTGGTTGAGGTGAAAATGTTGCCAAACAATAAATTAATTATTCATGTTGATGGTGACGAAGGTATTAGCATACAGGATTGTGTAGCCATAAGCAGGCATGTTGGTTTTCATTTGGAAGAAGAAAACGTAATCGAGCAAGCTTATAATTTAGAAGTTTCTTCGCCGGGTGTTGGCGAGCCTTTGAAGTTAAATCGCCAATATGTTAAAAATATCGGACGCACTTTAAGTATTAAATTAAACGGTGGACTTAAAAAAGAGGGAAAACTTTTATCGGTTACAGAAGATAACCTAATAATTGAAGAATCGGTTAAAGAAAAAGGAAAAAAAGCGGCTACCGTACAAACAGAAGTGCCGTTTAATGATATATTAGAAACAAGTGTGTTAATTTCATTTAAATAAAAATGAGTACTACAACAATTAATTTGATCGACTCTTTTCAGGAGTTTAAGGATTTTAAAAATATAGATCGCCCTACGGTGATCAGTGTGTTGGAAGAAGTTTTTCGTAGTATGTTGCGTAAAAAATACGGAACAGACGAAAACTGTGACGTAATTGTGAATCCGGACAATGGGGATTTGGAAATCTGGAGAACGAGAAAGGTAATGGAGGATGGGTTTTCTGAAGATGATGATCTCGAAATTGAACTTGCAGAGGTTTCTAAATTAGACACTACTTTAGAAGTTGGTGATGATTATATCGAGCAAATTACCTTAGAGAGTTTTGGTCGCAGAGCCATTTTAGCTGCACGCCAAACATTGGTTTCAAAAGTATTGGAGTTAGAGAAAGACGAAATCTTCAAAAAATATAAAGATCGTGTAGGTGAAATTATCACCGGCGAAGTTTATCAGGTTTGGAAGAAAGAAACTTTGGTTTTAGATGATGAAGGTAACGAGCTTTTAATGCCTAAAACTGAGCAGATTCCCGCGGATTATTTCAAAAAGGGTGATTCTGTGAGAGCTGTAATCTCGAAAGTAGAAATGATTAACGCGAATCCAAAAATTATCATTTCAAGAACAGCACCAGAATTTTTACAACGTTTGTTCGAATTGGAAGTTCCGGAGATTTTCGACGGTTTAATTACCATTAAGAAAATTGTTCGTGAACCAGGTGAACGTGCTAAAGTTGCGGTAGAATCTTACGATGATCGTATTGATCCGGTAGGTGCTTGCGTAGGTATGAAGGGATCCCGTATCCATGGTATCGTACGCGAATTGAAAAACGAAAATATTGATGTGATTAACTTCACAAATAACATTTCATTATATATTACCCGTGCTTTAAGCCCGGCAAAAATCACTTCTATTAAATTGGATGATGAAACTAAACATGCATCGGTTTACTTAAAACCAGATCAGGTTTCATTGGCAATCGGACGTGGCGGACACAACATTAAACTGGCTGGTAAATTAACCGGTTATGAAATTGATGTGTATCGTGAAGCTGGTGAAGAAAGCGACGAAGATGTGGATCTAGAAGAATTCTCAGATGAGATTGATAGCTGGATTATTGATGAATTAAAGGCTATCGGTTGCGATACTGCTAAAAGTGTGTTAGCACTAACAGTAGAAGATTTGGTAAAACGCACCGACTTAGAAGAAGAAACCATTAAAGAAGTGGTTCAGATTTTACAGTCAGAATTTGAATAAGTGGTGTAATTGCCAAATAAACACTACTTTTGTATTATTAAGAATAAAATAACAGGAGCTAAATGTCAGACGACAAACCAATCATTTTAATTAAAGCTATTAAAGAACTTAATATAGGCATGGGTACGGCCGTTGAGTTTTTAAACAAAAAGGGATTCTCTGCCGAGAAAAGCCCTATGTTTAAACTTACGGGAGACATGTATAATGCCTTATTGAAAGAGTATCAGGGAGATAAGATCGTAAGAGAAGAAGCCAAACAAATAGTGATTGGTAAAATACGTCGTGACGAGCCTGAGACTGAAAAGCCAGTAGAAGCACCGAAGAAAAATACCGACTTTGAAAAAAGCGATGAGATTCTGATTAAGAATGCTCAGACATTTAATCCTCCGGCAGAGAAACCTAAGGTTGCTGAAACACCAGCACCTCAGACAGAAACTCCTGCTCCTGCGGCAGCAGAACCAGTGAAAGAAACCAAGGTTGAAGATAAAGCTGAGGAAACCGGTTTGCCAGGCGTGAAAATTGTAGGAAGGATCGATTTAAATGATCTTAACTCGAAAACGCGTCCTTCTAAAAAGGAAGAAGCACCTGTTGCTCCACCTGCTCCAGCCGCTAAAGCAGAGGAGCCAGCTAAACCAGTTGAGCAACCAAAAGCAGAAGAAAAACCTGTAGAGGTTAAAAAGGAAGAAGCTCCGGTAGCTCAGCCTGCTCCATCAGCTCCAGTTACTCCAGAAGTTAAAACACCAGAGCCAGCTAAACCAGTTGAACAACCTAAAGCGGAAGAAAAACCTGCTGAGGTTAAACCGGTAAGTAATGAGCCTGAAGTTATAAAAGCACGTACTGTTAAATTAACTGGTCCTAATATAATTGGTAAAATTGTTTTACCGACTACGCCAGATAGAAGAAATGGTCCTGTAGCCTCATCTAGCGATAGTGAAGCTGCAAAACGTAAACGTAAACGTAAAAAAACTCCCGGAGCTCCCGGTCAGCCAGGGCAACATGGTGGTCAAGGCCAACAAGGGCAAAACCCTGCAGGCCAAGGCCAGGGTGGTGCGCCAGGGCAACCACGTCAACCTTATCAAGGTAACAGACCAGCGAGTGGCACACCTTACCAAGGTAACAGACCGGCCGGACAAGGCGGAACTCCTTATCAAGGAAACAGAAATAACAACAGACCAGGTTTCCAAAATAGAAACGCTACACCTAGCGGACCTAAGGAAGAACCTACTGAGAAAGAAATTCAAGATCAGATTAAAGCAACGCTTGCCCGTTTAAGTGGAGCTGGTAAGTCTGGTAAATTTGCTCAACGTGCTAAATTACGTCGTCAGAAACGTGATGATGTAGCTTATAATGCAGAAGAAGCAGCAAATGAGCTTGAATCTCAATCGAAAATATTAAAGGTAACAGAATTTGTTACGGCGAATGAGTTGGCCAGCATGATGGATGTTCAGGTAACCAAAATTATTGGTACTTGTATGAGTCTTGGCATGTTCGTATCAATCAATCAACGTTTAGATGCTGAAACTTTAACCATCGTTGCTGATGAGTTTGGTTACGAAATCCAATTTGTTAAACCAGATGAAGACGAAGAAAACGTAATTGAAGAAGTTGATAACGAAGCAGACTTAATCGAAAGAGCCCCAGTTGTTACAATTATGGGTCACGTCGATCATGGTAAAACTTCATTGCTGGATTATATCCGTAAAGCAAATGTGGTTGCTGGTGAGGCAGGTGGTATCACGCAGCACATTGGTGCATACATGGTAACAACTCCTTCAGGCAAAAAAGTAACTTTCTTAGATACGCCTGGTCACGAAGCCTTTACAGCGATGCGTGCCCGTGGTGCTAAAGTTGCAGATATTGCCATTATCGTTATTGCTGCGGATGATGCTGTAATGCCTCAAACAAAGGAGGCCATCAACCACGCACAAGCAGCAGGAGTTCCGTTGGTGTTTGCTTTCACAAAAGTGGATAAACCAGGGGCTAACGCAGATAAAGTGCGTGAACAGTTATCGGTAATGAATATTTTGGTTGAAGATTGGGGTGGTAAATATCAATCACAAGAAATCTCAAGCAAAAGCGGTTTAAATGTAGATTTACTTTTAGATAAAGTACTATTAGAAGCTGAATTATTAGAACTTAAAGCTAATCCGAATAAGAGAGCAACAGGTTCAGTAATTGAATCAGCATTAGATAAAGGTCGTGGTATTGTGACTACAGTACTGGTTCAGGCGGGCACGTTAAGAGTTGGGGATCCAATTTTAGCAGGTAGTTACAGCGGACGTGTAAAAGCATTAACTAACGAACGCGGTATGAAGGTAGAATCTGCAGGTCCATCGCAACCAGTACAGGTTTTGGGTATGCAAGGAGCGCCAACAGCGGGTGACCGTTTCAATGCTTTAGAAAGTGAAACTGAGGCACGTGATATTGCAAACAAACGGATGCAGTTACAACGTGAGCAAGGATTACGCACTCAGAAACACATTACCTTGGATGAGATTGGCCGTCGTTTGGCTATCGGTAACTTTAAAGAGCTTAATATCATTGTTAAAGGTGATGTGGATGGTTCGATTGAAGCATTGGCCGATTCATTATTGAAGCTTTCAACCGAACAAATCCAAATAAATATCATTAGTAAAGGTGTTGGTCAGATTTCAGAATCTGATGTATTGTTAGCATCTGCTTCGGACGCGATCATCATCGGTTTCCAGGTTCGTCCATCCACAGGTGCACGTAAGTTAGCTGAGGCTGAACAAATCGATATCCGTTTATATTCTATCATTTATGATGCGATCAATGAGATCAAATCGGCAATGGAAGGTATGTTGGATCCAGAATTTGAAGAGAAAATTGTGGCTAACGTAGAAATTCGCGAAACGTTCAAAATCACAAAAGTGGGTACCATTGCAGGTTGTATGGTATTGGATGGTAAGATTACCCGTAACAGCAAAATCCGTATCGTTAGAGATGGTGTTGTGGTTTACACAGGTGAGTTAGCATCACTAAAACGCTTTAAAGATGATGTGAAAGAAGTGAATAAAGGTTATGAGTGTGGTTTAAACATTCAAAACTTTAACAACATCGAAGTTGGCGATATCGTTGAAGCTTACGAACAAGTAGAAGTAGCTAGGAAATTGTAATATTTCTCGTATAATTCATTTTAAGTGGCCTCCAGAGGCCACTTTTTTTGTTTATCAGTTTTAATCTTAAAAACTTTATCAAGATTAATGATCGGGCAGATAAAGGAGCATCGCTAGAAAATTACATTTGCAACTGCTTGCAGCATTTGCATGGTGCAGATAAATTGTATTTTTGGCATACAGCAGATGTAAATGTAGTAGATTTTATCGTTGAAGAAAGATTGGATATTGGAAAAGCTTATGAAGTTAAATACAACGATATTCAGTATAAGCCAAGTAAATACAAGAAAATTCTTATAGGCTTATCCCACGTTTACATTAAGCTGCATTAGTAAGGAAATTAGTAAAAGTGATAGCATAAAGGCAATCAGGTTCTAAACGCGATATAATTGCGATTTAGTTTTGACAAGTTAACACGTAACTCGCATAAAAGTTGTCAAACTTTTTTTAGTTGTTATTTTTGTAAGTCTAAATAAGGTGATTTGGTATCGTTATAATGAGTTAAAAAGACGGTAAGCTATGTGAGTGTGGTTTGAATATTCAAATCTTAACAACATCGAAGTATATCGTACAAGCTTACCAAAAAGTAGAAGTGGATAGGAAAGGTTAAACAATTAAAATATAATTAATAAGGCCTCAATAAATTTCGGCTTTTATTTCAATAGATTTTTTCAACAACCATGAGTATTCTCTAGCTATGAACTCAATCAGAGTTATTTGCTTTAGGTAAGTAGCATGGAATCAGATAGGCTTAGTTGTTAGCTATAGGGTTTAATCTATCTTGCAGAAATTATCGTCCAACAATCCATCTTATCTTTGGAATTTTATTAATAGCATACACTATTAAAATCGATCCACTATATACAACTGCAAATGTTAAGAGTTGAATGGATAGAAAGTAATATGCCGACTTGTTTTCGAAACTAATTTGAAGTGGCCTAAAGATTAATGGCATGAGCCTGAATACAAGTATTTGGTGAACTAAATAGATGCCAAAAGTAAATATACTGGGCTTAAACCTCCTTAAAGAAATTTTGTCGCCCAACTTATATAGTAAAGCAAAACAAACTAATGAGTAGATAATATTTGATATTCTGAGTGTATTAAAAGGATCATTTGGAAGTTCGATGAGCAGATAGTAACTCTCCAAGCTGGATAGCATAAATGTAATGAAGGTTAATACTGCTAAAAGGGAAATGGACGTATTTTGGATTATAACTTTAAATTTTTCATAGTGTTTATTGATTTGAACGCCAAGCCATAAATAGAAAATAAAACCTAATAACGCTGTTGTATGGGAAGTTGGAAAAATATTCAAATAAAGATTTATGGAATATGATAAAGATAATAAGAGAAGAAATCCTCCGAAAAAAATATTGTAGAGATACTTTCTGAAAAGTAATAATATGGCTATGCAAATGAGAAAATTGGGTATAAACCAGAAACTAGTATTGAAAACGATCTCTCCAATATCTCTTAAAAAGATTTCAATAGTCTTACCTCTAAAGATGGATTCTCCAGATTTAATGTTTCGTACGGCAACATCTGCATAGTTAAGTAAAAATAAGATAAGTACCCAAAAAAGCCAAGGTTTTACTGTATTATCCAGCCGTCTTGTTAAATATTCTTTGGTGCTGTAGGTATTAAATTTGTCACCAATCAGAAACCCTGCTAGAAGAAAAAATATAATGGTACCAAATTTGAAGAATTGCAGACTAAAAATCTGTACTATTTTTTCATCAAAAGACTTAAACTTAGCTCCGAAAAAAAAGGAACTATGTTCCATTACAATTCCAAACATGGAGATAAATCTTAAAGAATCAATAAAATCGTAATTAATTTTATGGCTTTTTATGTTAGTCATTTTTTATTTTTATTGCACTACCAAATACTTGTTGCACTGCAGCATCAAAAGTTTCTCTTTCAGCTATTATCCTTCTCTTATAATTATCAAACTGTATAATAGCTGTGTGAAAATTAATTAGCGTAGTTTGTATTCTGTCAATTACTTTCTCTGGTGAATCAGCTTCTTCATTAAATTTATAACCTTCAGGAAGCGGAACATCATCATCATATGCTGCCGATCCTTTAATGCCCGTTATTACACAGCAACCCATTAAAACGGCTTCTCTCGGCATTCTTTCCTGTCCCGGATGGTAGCCAAAGTCTACATATAGTTTACTTTTATTCATCCAATACGCTACCTCTTCTGGTGACATATCTACTATCGCTTTCCAATTTAAGGTTTTGGAGAGAGCTTTAATACGCTCCAAATATTCCCCGTTTTTCTTAGGATTATATAGAACTATATCTTCCTTAACAACATTATTTGCAATTTTTGTATAAAAAGAATCACTCATATAGTCGGATATCTTTCCAGCAACCGTCATATTGTTTTTTCTCAAAAAATCCAGTGAGAAATAGGAGTGTGCAATATTTAAAACACCTTTACGCTTAAGTGCTGAAATAGTTGGTAATGGTTTATACTTTTTAGGGTTTAATAAAGACTTCAGTGCATAGAACTTTTTATGCTTTACTTCATCTTTGAGATAACTAATAGTGATATGAAAATTTGTGACACTTAGCCACCAAATTATTTTGGTAACCGAGGAATACCTTTCATCAAAAACAGGCACTAAATAGGTTTCGGGAATAATGATAAAATTATCGCTGTTATTAACGATTTCGCTTGAATAGGGTACATTATATTTCCTGTAACTTTCATGTACGGGATTATTTTGTGTACAGAAAAAATAGTACATGTTAGCATCATATCCTAGCGATTTTAACCGATTTCCAAGCTGATGAAGTGCTTCAGGGCCACCTGTTGCGAAGTTTGCTGGGCAAAATATGTAAATTTTAGAGGATGATTTTAACTGCATGAATACTTTTTTTCAATGGTGTCAAAAATAAACAATTGTTGAGTGAATGAGGGAAGAATTATAATATATGTATTTTCATAAATAAGCGGGATGAAATAATTACACCTTGAACTGAAGTTAAACATTTTGGTATCTTTGAATAATTGTTTTAAATTATGATTTCAATTATTATATCTTCCGCAAATAACTCCTATTTACAAGCCATTTATCAGAATGTTGAGCAAACTATTGGCGTTCCTTATGAAATAATAGCTTCCGATAATAGCAATGGGCAAAGGGGAATTTGTGAAATTTATAATGACGGAGCTAAAAAAGCAAAATTTGACATACTATGCTTCATGCATGAAGATTTAAGGTTATTGACCGAAAACTGGGGTTTGAATGTTAATAGTCATTTTGAAAATAACACTGACTTAGGAATTATTGGCGTGGTCGGTAGTAGCTACAAACCGTTAGCACCTTCTGGTTGGGGCGCAGCGAGCGCTATGAACAATGTTTATTTTTCGAACTACATACAGCATTACAAGCATGAGGTAAAGCCAGCACATCTTATTAGCGTTAATCCATCAGGTGATAAAATTAACCAGGTGGCTTGCGTTGATGGTATGTGGTTTTGTACGAGGAAATCAATTGCCCTGTCCCATCCTTTTGATGAAATACTCCTAACTGGCTTCCATTGCTATGATATAGATTTTTGTTTAAATGTAGGTGGAAAGTTTAAAGTGGGAGTAATCTTTGATATTCTCATGGAACATTTTTCTGAGGGCTCTTATAACAGGTCTTGGATGGAAGATACGATATCACTACATAAAAAGTGGCAGTCTATACTACCTGTATCCACGATAGCTATTGATGATCAAGAGAAAGACAATATAGAAAAAAGAGCTTTCAAAATGTTATTCAAAAAACTCAAAGAGATGGATTATTCTTACGCATTTTCAAAACAAATAATTGAAAATGTATACAAAGTAGGAAAGCTGAAAAAAAGCCTTTATTATAAGCTTCATTTGTATCTGTTAAAGTATTATTTGATCGGCTTTAAAGGGGATTAAGTCCTTAATTTTCTGCAGAAGTTAAACTTACTCCAACTATTTTTTTTCTGGATAAATAATAATACTAAACGGTGCTTCCAGACAAACAGAGAAAGTGCATAAGTATGTTCTTGCAATAGTTTTAACAGCCTACTAGTAAAGCTACGGTGTTTATTCGAGTGATAATCGTTAAATACGGTTAATTGCTTCTCAAGATCGACCAACCTTTCTAATCTTTTCTTGCTATTAGATTTTTTTTTTTGTTGAATATCGGTACTAGTACTTAAGTGTTGACGATATTTTACCAAGCTTTTGTCTTGAAAGTTGATATTACCATGATTTGTTGCAACAAAGGCAATCCACCAATCATGAAAGATTTCATTAGGAAATGGAAGTAAATAATTAATGAGTTGGCGTTTAAAAAATATCGAGTGTCCAGAAACGCAATTTTCCAACAACAAATATCTAGAATCGTTACCATTATAAAAATTTCTAAAGTCAGTCATTTTTTTATTTAATGAGCTGCCATCTTCGTTAACTAGTTCCGAGTCGTGATAAACCATCAAATTATCTTGAATAAAGTTGACTTGCAATTCAATTTTATTCAAGCTCCAAATATCATCCTGGTCTGATAACGCAATGTATTCACCATGACACAGAGATATAGCTTTCTCAAAGTTTTTTATGTAGCCAAGATTACTTTCATTTTCATGAACAAAAATGTTTTTGTAAGATACTTCAAACAATTTTAGGATTTCAGGGGTCTTATCTGACGATTGATCATCTACGACAATAATTTCGATGTTTGGGTAAGTTTGATTTACAATAGAATCCAACTGCTCCTTCAGGAACTTCTCTCCGTTATAGGTGCAGATTGCAATTGAAACAAGCGGCTTCTCCATTATTAATCATTAAACGCCTGCATATCAATCAATCTGCGATAAAGCCCCTTTTGCATCATCAATTCCGCATGGCTTCCTGTTTCTACTACCTCACCTTTATCAATCACAACGATTTTATCCGCATGTTGAATGGTGCTTAAACGATGTGCAATAACAATCGAGGTGCGGTTTTTCATCAGATTATTCAAAGCTTCCTGAACCAATTTTTCAGATTCTGTATCCAACGCTGATGTAGCTTCATCAAGCAACATGATTGGAGGGTTTGCCAATACGGCCCTTGCGATGCAAACGCGTTGTCTTTGCCCGCCAGATAATTTATTGCCCCTGTCTCCAACTGTAGATTGATAACCATTTTCGGTATTCAATATAAAATCGTGGGCATTTGCAATTTTTGCAGCCGCTATTACTTCGGCCTCAGTGGCATTTGGTTTAGCAAAAGCAATATTGTTAAAAATAGTATCGTTAAATAAAAAAGATTCTTGATTTACCGTTCCCATTTTAGACCTGATACTCTCTACCTTCAAATCTTTATAATCCTGGCCGTCTATCTTTAATGTGCCGGTTTTTGGATCATGGAAGCGAGGGATTAAGTCCATTAAAGTACTCTTACCCCCACCTGAGGGCCCAACGAGCGCAACAGTTTTCCCTTTTTCAATCTCAATATTGATATTTTTGAGTACCTGCTTATCCCCATAGAGAAAAGATACGTTACTAAAAGTCAGCGCTTGATTAAATTTTTGAAGTTCTATAGCATCAAGCTTATCAATTAATTCCGGTTTCGTATCTATTAAGTCTAGAACCCGTTCACCTGCTGAAATGCCCGAATGAATACCACTGAAAGAATCAGTTATAGCTTTAATAGGCTGCATAACCTGAGAAAATGTCGCTAAATAAACAACAAACTCGGCTGCTTCCAAATCTCCTTTACCACTTAAAATCATTGTTCCGCCATACAAAAGGATAAAGACCACCACAATTACGCCCAGTGTTTGCGAAACCGGAGATGCAGATTGTTGTCGTCTAGCCATCTTTCTATTTAAAAAAGAATAGAATTTATTTTCTTCATCAAATTTTTGAGTAACTCTTGAAGTTGCATTGAATGCCTTTATAATTTTAATGCCGCTAAGCGACTCATCTAGAAAGCTAATCATTTTCGCAAAAGATTCATGTGATTGTGTAGCCTGCTGCTTTAATCTTTTTACTATTTTACTAATAATAAATCCAGAAACTGGAATTACCAATAGCGAAAAAAGCGTTAGTTTTAATGAAATAGAAACTAACACGCCGATATAGAATAAAAGCTGTACGGGTTCTTTGAATACGACCTGGAGCGTATTGGTTACCGTAAACTGGACCACTTGAACGTCTGAAGCGACTTTTGAAATAATATCACCTTTACGTTCATTGTTGAAAAAACCAACATGAAGATTCATGACATTATTGAAAACGGTTTTCCTTAAATTCAGTAATGTGTGAACACGTAAATCTTCCATAAAGCGCTGAGAAAAATAACGAAAAAAATTAGACAAGATTACAGTTACTACAATGACGGCACAAATTACTTTCAAAGCATGGATTTTATCATCAGCAATTACCTCGTTCATGAAGTTGTTGAACTGCCCCAGAAAATCGAATGTGCCCTTGGTTTCCGCTACCTTATCCGTTTCTATAACTTTCCCTAAAAATAAAGCCTGCATTAAAGGGCCAAGTAGGGTAAAAAGAAACGTATTAAAAATAATTGCGAATAGCGTAGCGATAACATATGGAATAGCGAATTTCTCAATTGGCTTGGCAAATGATAATAGGCGAAAATAAATCTTCATTATATGAAAATGGATATATATTAATTAGAAAATCTAAAATTTGCGCTCTAAGAACGCTAAATAACAACTTCGCAAATGTACGCTTTTCAAATAAACCTGCTTAAAATCAAACATCGCATTCTTTTAATATTACAATGATGTTGAATTTTCAGCACATTAATGGATACTTCTTAAATGGTATAGCCGAGTTTTTGAAATACAGGTTTCCAATAATCTAAGTAATGATCCCAGTCATGGCATCCAAATGGTAAATCTGCAATTTTTAACTTTCTTAACTTAATAGGTGGAACTTCAATTGCAAATTTTAGGGCAGTTTCACAATCTGGAATATTCAGCAATCTATTTTCCCTATTTACCTCAATGCTCCAGAAAACATCCTCGTTATATAAATTCCCTCCAAAAGAAAGATATTTTTCTATTGTTGGGCGCAGAAGTAAACTTAAATCATAGAATTTTTTCACGTTTCTTAATGAAAATCCTCCATTGCCTACCTGATTATGTAATTGATATTGATTGGGCTGCGTATTGTCTGCTCTATTGAACCGAGAGGTAATAATATGCTTGATTTTTAAAAACTGTAAAGACAGGGTGCTTTTGTGATACGTTTTCTTAATCCAGGGTGCGCCGATATAATCCCATTTCTGGCTACACCAAAAATTCAACTGATCTGAGAAAACAAAGCAATCCATTTGATAGATTAGAATATATTCATAATCTAGGAATGCTTTATAAAACTGGGCGGAGAGCATAAGCTTGTTATAGCCGGAGATGCTTGTAAAATAATGATTGTCAAAACTAACTATTTGGTGAAAGTTTACTGTACCTGCTGCTGCTGCCGGAAGGTTGAAATCTATGGGTTTTATTGCAATCTTGTCGTGATTGGCTAATACTTTTTCGCATTGCTGTAGTGCTATCTCCTCATAAGCAGATAGTTTATCTTGATAAAATGGAATTACTACGGCAACTTTTTTCAATTTAATAAACTTGATAACAAATGTTTACTCTTCAAGGCATTTCTGGTACAAACTTAAATATTGGTTGGCAGCAATATCCCAGGTAAATTTTTCGGCTTGCTTTACCATTTCATTAGCTCTGTCCCGCTCAATAAAATCTTTCATGCCGTTGGTGAAAACACTTTGCATGTGCGCGGGCTCGAAGTTGTCGAAATAGTAGGCGGCATCTCCTCCAACTTCAGGCAATGATGTAAACTTCGATAAGAATACTGGTTTGCCAAAATGCATCGCCTCAATAATTGGCAAACCAAATCCTTCAGCAACAGACGGAAACAAGAATGCACTACAGTTTTTATAATACCAGGCCTTATCTTCATCGCTAATCTGGCCGATGATATGTACCCGGTCTGTACAGTTATATTTTTCTGCCTCTTCTAAAATCCGTTGCTTATGCGGGGTTTCACGGCCAGCAATTACCAGCTCAAAATCGTTATTTTCTAATAATGAAGGTAATAAGTGGAATCCTTTTTGAACTGATAAAAGTCCGATAGTGAAAAGAAAATTTTTCTTCGGGCTGAAACCTGGTTGATGTTGGGCATTAGCTACCAACTTATCGGCACCATTGTAAATCACTTGTATCTTTGACGCCGCTTCGGGGAAATAGTGTTTAACATCGTTAGCTACAAATTGCGAAATACATACAATTTCATCACATTGAGATATCAATTTACCAAGTTTTTTGAGATAAACTTTAATGCGATGAGGCCGGCTGAATTTCAAATGAACCTTGTTCATATCATGAACAGTCATTATTTTTTTTGCATTTACTTTACTTGGCCGCAACCTACACGTTTGGTCAGAAAGATGAACAACGTCAAAATCATTTCTACCTTTAAAAAATAACCGATCTAATCTGGACAGATAAATAATATTAACCAAGCCATCAAATAAATATTGAGTTTTTTTAAATAGATAAAATTTTAGCTCAAACTTTCCTTTATTTTGTTTAATTAGCGCATCTCCGAGTCCCTTTCCGAAAGAAAAATAGCCACAGTTGGCATCTTTCATAGAATCAAAAGTGACTAAAACATGAGGTTTTTTCATTAAAGAAGATTTTTTTTATTAAAGGTAAGGCAAATATAGGTAGTTTAAATTACCGCTTACTTTACAATTTTATAGTTTCGATACTCAAACAAACGCCACCCGGTCCGATCTTCAATTTTTTGCAGCAGCTTTCTTCTGAAAGTCATTCTCGGCGTCTCTTTAGTGAGGTCTTTATCGAATTTCCAGTTTGCTGCTGCAATTCTTGTGGCCATCACCTTCGGATGTGTCCCTTTAAAGTGAACTAGCCGATCGGCATTATGCATGTCGAAAGTTTCCTGCACGGGATAGTTTTCTTCAATCCATTCTTCCGTTTGATAAAATTGATTGAAGTTTCTCACTTTTCCCTGCAAACCTTTGGGCGGTTTTACCCAGCCGTAATGATAAATATAGGCATCAATCAACTTCACTCTCAGTTTACGATCGTTAATTCGAAAGCCTTGCGCATCCCGGTAAGAGCGAACTCCGGGCAAATTTTTAATAATTCTAACCTCTCTTCGGTACCAGCGTCTTGATTCGGCCAGGTAATCGTAAGAAGCGTAAAAGTGTTTGTATTTTAACAAAAGTGCTTCAACGTCATTGTTCTTCCACTCTTGCTCCATCTCCGTTTTGATCAATGGTAGGTAATCTTCATGAATGGCTTCATCACCCTGTATGTACATCATCCAATCGGTATCTGGAGATATGGCTGCAATGGCTTTGTTGGTCTCTTCTGCAAAAACTCTTCCGCCTTCGCGGATAGATTCATCCCAAACGGTGTTGATAATTCTGATTTTTGGATCAATGTTGCTCACCAACTCAGCGGTTGTGTCACTAGAATCGCCCAGCGCAATGATAAATTCGTCACACAACGGCAGTACAGAAAGTATCGCTTCTTTAGCAGGATAATCATTTGCAATCGCATTTCTTAAGAAGGTAAATCCAGTTACTTTCATTCGGGATATTGGTTTTTGCGCTTGGTGGCTAATTATTTTGTTAATTTGTACAAAGATAGTTTTATTGATGAATACCCATATATCCATTTTAAGCGAAGTAAAGGCCGGTAATTACAAGACATTGGCGAGGGCATTGACGCTCGTTGAAAATGATATTGCGCCTGCTGATTTAATTCTCAAAAATCTGGATAGCCAGTCGGCTAAAGTTGTGGTTGGTATTACCGGCCCACCTGGTGCGGGTAAAAGTACCCTGGTTAATGCAATTACAAATCATTTCACCGCTAAAAGCCAACGTGTAGCGATCCTGGCGATCGATCCTACCTCGCCGTTTAATTTTGGCTCTTTACTGGGCGATCGAATTAGGATGGCCTCACAATTTAACAATCCAAATGTTTTTATTCGTTCGCTTGCAACCAGAGGTGCTTTGGGAGGTATTTCGGCTAAAACCATTGAAATGGTTGATGTGCTAAAAGTTTCGAATTTTGACCTGATTATTGTTGAAACGGTTGGGGTAGGTCAATCGGAAGTCGAAATTGCCGGACTTGCAGACAAAACAATTGTAGTATTGGTTCCAGAATCGGGCGATGAGGTGCAAAATATTAAATCAGGTTTGATGGAAATTGCCGATTGCTTTGTGATTAATAAAGCCGATAGGGAAGGAGCTGATACTTTTGCCAATAACTTGAAAAAGATTGTTCATCAAGGCATCAAGACATTGCCTATCATTAAAACCGTCGCGGATAAAAACTTTGGCGTTGATGAATTATGTAGATGGATTTTAGAACCCATTAAACTTTCCAATCAGCGCAAGGAATATCTTTTTGCCGAGAAAGCTTGGCGACTTATTCAAAATCATAAAATGATGGATGTGGATAAAAAAAGGCTGCGAGAAGATATTCAGGCAGCCTTAATAAAAGCAGATTTTAATGTTTATCAGTTTGCAGCAGATTTCGCGAAGAAAAGTTAGCCATTTCAATTTTGGCTAGTGGGACTTGGCACTTCAGACTATCGACTTCAGATTTATTTTAACTATTCATAATACTTTCAATTTCATCAGCCTCTACCGGAATATCAGCCATTAAATCGATATTGCCGCTGCCATTGATTAAAATGTTGTTTTCTAATCGAATCCCCAGTCCTTCTTCAGGAATATAAATACCGGGCTCTACGGTTAATATATTTCCCTCGGCAAACGGCGTGTATCTCCCAGCAAAATCGTGTACATCTATTCCCAAATGATGGGATGTACCATGCATAAAGTATTTTTTGTAGGCAGGATAGTTTGGATTTTGGTTTTTAACCTCAGTTGTCGAGATTAAACCTAAATTAATGAGTTGCTCCGACATGATCTCTCCAACCTGTTCATGATAAGTGTTCCAAACGGTATTGGCGACAATGAGTTTAGTAGCTTCCTTCATTACATGTAAAACTGCATTATAAACTTCTTTTTGTCTGGGGGTAAATTTTCCGTTTACAGGAATTGACCGGCTCATATCTGCATTGTAATTAGCATATTCAGCCCCAAAATCGAAAAGAATCACATCGCCGTCTTTACACTCCTGATTGTTGTCATTATAATGAAGAATGTTTGCATTGTGGCCCGAAGCAATAATTGGTGTATAAGCATGTCCTGTTCCGCCCTGCCTTATAAATTCATGGATAATTTCAGCTTCAATCTCATATTCCTTTACTCCAGGTTTAGTAAATTTTAACACCCTTACAAAAGCATCCCGTGTAATGGCACAAGCTTTTCTAGTCAGTTCAATTTCCAGCTCAGATTTTACAGCCCTTAAACCACGCATAATTGGAGCAGATCGCTCATAATGGTGCAATGGATATTTTGAGCGCATCTGTTCAATAAATCGAACATCGCGATATGGAACTGAATGTGAATACCTATCATTTTCATTTGTATTGAGATAAATATGATCTGCATAATGTACAATGCTGTGCAGTACGTTATCGAAATCCTCTAACCAATATATATTTTCTATGCCAGAAGCGGCTCTTGCTTGCTCTTTTGTATATTTATATCCTTCCCATACCTTAATATAATCGTTGGTCTGTCTTAAAAACAGGACTTCTCTGTACAAAGGATTAGGACAATTAGGATATAGGAGTAATATTGTTTGCTCTTGATCAATTCCTGATAAATAAAATAAATCTGGATTTTGTTTAAAGATAAAATTTTGATCACCACTTCTAGGGAACTCATCAGCTGCATTGAATATAGCTAACGAATTGTTCTTTAGTTGTTTAGTGTAGTTTTTTCTGTTTAATATAAAAAGTGATTGATCAATTTGGGGATATTTCATAGTTATTACAGTTTTAATCAGGTAATGGCCAAATGTAAGAAAATGATTAAATAGAGAGAAGTTTGGAACGGAGTTTGTATAAAAGTTTGAAAATTTAAATTTTTGTTTAATTTTGCGATTACTAAAAAATTAATCAATTAGATTGTTTACCCTTAAAAAGAAAAAAAGATTATGAATTATTCTACTTTAAAGAAAAGTGTTGCGCTTTCTTTAGTGGCCTTAACAGGAGTTGCTACTCTTGCTGTCGCTCAAGATGCACCTGCAACAACTTCTGGTACCAAGGCATTTGGTGGCAGAGGTCAGTACAGAACTTGGTCAATTGGTTTGAACGGTGGTGTTTTGATGCCAATCGCTCCAATCAGCAGTACTAATGATTACAACAAATGGGATGTTAATCTAGGTTACGGTTTGAATATCCGTAAACAATTAGGTCATTCTTTTGCCTTAGAATTGAATGGTACACGTGGTAAAATCTCTGGTTCAAATGACGCTGCATTCACAGGTGCTGGTTCTACAAACAGAGAATTTGAAACTGAATTACAATATGCGGTAGATTTACGCGGTGTTGTAAACTTGGGATCTATCGACTTCTTACGTCGTGAGAATTCAGTTGGTTTCTTTTTAACTGCTGGTTACGGTTATATGGCTTATGCACCAAAGGTTACTTTGAATAACGGTACCGTTATTGATTGGAAAGGTAACGCTGGTGGTAATGACGGAAATGGTAACAGCGTTGTTAAGACAGGTGAAAGAAATGACTACGTTAAAGGTTTCTACATTCCAGTAGGTGCTGGTGTTAAGTTCAAAGTATCTGAGCGTGTTAATTTTAACTTAGGTTATACGATGAACTTTGTTGATGCTGATAACTTAGACGGAACTTATGCAAAAGGCACTTCACAAGATAAATTCTCTTACGGATATGCTGGATTAGAATTTTCTTTAGGTTCTTCTGCAAAACCAAGTTTAGAGTGGTCTAACCCATTAGCTACAATGTATGATGAGTTAAAAGATCCTACTTTACGTCAGGAAGTTGAAGCTTTGAAAAACCGTGTATCTAACGTAGAAAAATCTGTTGAAGATTTGAAAAAAGATACTGATGGTGATGGTGTTGCTGATCAATTCGACAAATGCCCAGGAACTCCTGCAGGTACTGCTGTTGATGGTTCAGGATGTCCACTTCCTAAATTTCAAGCTGATTCGACTTCAACTGGTAACGTAACAGGTTTCGAAAAAATCAGTTTTGATTTCAACTCATCAGTTTTAAAAACTGAAGCTTATCCAACTTTAGATAAATTATCTTCAGTGTTACGTGAAAACGGTGGTAAAGTAACTGTAAACGGTTACGCTTCAAGCGAAGGTACTGCTGCATATAACATGAAATTATCTAAAGACAGAGCTAATTCTGTTAAAACTTACTTAGTAAACTCTGGTGTTAACGCTAGTCAAGTTGCTACTAAAGGAATGGGTGAAGCTAATCCAATTGCTTCTAACGATACTGAAGAAGGTCGCATCCAAAACCGTCGTGTTGAAACTTCTAGAAACTAGTATTTCAATATAAAGTTTAATAGAAAAGTCCCGATGTAGATCGGGACTTTTTTTATGCCTTTTAATTTTGTGTATAAGGCTTTTTATCTAAGTTTGCATTATGTATTTCTTCAGGAAAAAGGATCCTAACAGGCCAAATAACATCAACATCAAAATTATGCATTTCATCAATGCATTGGTGATCATTATCTTTCTTGCAGGTATAACCTATAAAGTCGTTCAATGGCTTTCTAAATAAATTTTATGAAAAAAATCATTACAACTACAAATGCTCCAGCTCCGATTGGGCCGTATAGCCAGGCGGTACAAGCCGGCAATTTTTTATTTGTTTCAGGTCAGGTAGCTATTAATCCAGAAAATGGAGAGCTAAATTTGGTTAATATCGAAGAAGAAACTCATCAGGTTATGCGCAACTTGAAAGCGGTGCTTTTAGAGGCGGGATTATCTTTCGATAACGTTGTAAAATCAACTATTTTTCTCTCGGATATGGGTACCTTTTCACAAGTAAATGAAATTTATGGTCAGTACTTTACAGCTGATTTTCCAGCCCGTGAAACCGTTCAGGTTTCTGTACTGCCTAAAAATGTGAACGTAGAGATTTCTGTAATTGCGATCGTTCAATAGTTTTGGCAACCGCTAGAGCGAAATACTTTGTAGCTGGCATTATTCCCTACATTATCTGGGGTACAATGTCAATTCCGCTACGGAACATCAAGGGTTTTCCTCCTCAAGAAATTCTTTATTATAGAATATTTGTTTCTATCATAATGGTATGGACAATTATTCTACTTTTCAGGAAAGATGCCTTAAAAAATGATTTCAATTTCTTTAAGAATTTAATATCACCTAAGAAGACCAAGTTCTTGTTATTAACCCTTCTTTCTGCCTTTTTAATAACAGGGAATTGGTTTACATACATCTATACAGTAAACAGCGTAAGTCTAAGGGCTGCCGCTTTTGCTTATATGGTCTGTCCTCTTCTAACCGCATTGTGTGGGTTCGTTATCCTTAAGGAGCAACTTACCAGGACTAAAGTAATTGCGCTGATTATTGCATCTATGAGCATTGCATTGTTAGCCACAGGGTCTTTACGTGAGGTTTTATGGGCAATACTTATCGCATCATTTTATGCACTTTATGTTATTGTGCTCAAAATAATTAAGGGTATTGATAAGTTCAATTTCTTAGGCGTTCAGTTAATTTTATCAGGTCTGATGATGTTGCCCATGTATTTGTTTACCCCAAACACATTTCCTGTAGATAATTTTTTTTGGTCGCATATATTTTTAATTGCTGCGGTGTTTACCATTATCCCACTCTTTTTAAATTCTTATGCTTTACTAGGAATGCCATCATCGGCGTTAGGTATTCTAATTTATCTAAATCCTATCGTTGCTTTCGCAGTTGCATTCTTCTATTTTAAGGAACCGATAGATGTGCATCAGCTTTTCGCCTATTTGCTATTGCTGTTGTCGATTGTTATTTTTAATGCGCAGTTGCTAAAAAGCATTGTTTACAAAAAAGCTTAGAAATTTGTTTCATTCGATTTTAGATACACCAATTGAATTTATAAAAGGCGTAGGACCAAGTCGTGCTGATGTTTTGAAAAAGGATTTAGGTCTTTTTACTTTTCAAGACATGTTAGCGCACTATCCTTTTCGCTATATCGACCGTACAAAGTATTTTAAAATCAATGAAATCAATCCCGATTCGCAATATATTCAGATTATTGGTCGTGTAATCAGCAAAAAGGTTATTGGCGATAAAAGAACGAAGCGGATTGTGGCTGTTTTTAAAGATGAGACGGGTATGATGGAGCTGGTTTGGTTTCAAAGTTTGAAATGGGTAGATGATCATATTACCGTTGGAACAGCTTATGTGGCTTTCGGCAAACCGAATTTATTTAACGGAACGTTCAGTATCTCTCATCCAGAAATGGAACTGTACCAAAACAAACTTGTAGGGAGGGGCAATTTAACTTTACAGCCTGTTTATAATTCTACTGAAAAACTAAAAAAGTTTACTTTGGATTCAAAGGGGATTCAAAGGTTAATTGCTGGTTTGCTAGATCAAGTTATCACAGAAGTTCCTGAAAACTTGCCTCAGTATATTATTGATAAATATCAGTTGCCAGATAAAAGAAGGGCTTTGCTGAGTATTCATTTTCCAAAAAATCAACAGGATTTGAACGCTGCGGAGAGAAGATTGAAGTTTGAAGAACTTTTTTTTATTCAGCTTCAATTGTTGCATAACAAACAATTGAGACAACTGAAATTTAAAGGGGTGACTTTTGATAAGGTGGGCGAAAAGGTCACTCGATTTTATAAGGAGTTTTTACCGTTTGAACTAACCAATGCTCAGAAGCGTGTTATTAAAGAAATTAGAATTGATACACAACGTGGAGTTCAGATGAACAGGCTTGTTCAGGGCGATGTAGGTAGTGGCAAAACCGCTGTAGCCTTGATGAGTATGCTTTTAGCAAACGATAACGGTTACCAGGCGTGTATGATGGCTCCTACAGAAATTTTGGCTCGACAACATTTCGCCTCAATTACAGAATTGGTAACTGATGATTTGGTTAAAGTTGCAATCCTCACCGGAAGCACCAAGAAAAAAGAGAGGACAATCCTGCATGAGCAACTGGAAAATGGAGAAATAGATATTCTTATAGGAACCCATGCCTTGATTGAGGATAAGGTAAAGTTCAAAAATCTCGGTTTAGTAGTTATTGATGAACAGCATCGCTTCGGGGTAGAGCAGCGCGCGAAGCTTTGGCGGAAGAACATCATTCCGCCACATATTTTAGTGATGACCGCAACGCCGATTCCACGGACGCTGGCGATGACACTCTATGGCGATCTTGATGTTTCCATTATCGATGAACTGCCTGCAGGAAGAAAACCTATCGAAACGCGGCATTTGTTTGAAGGACAACGATTAAGGATGTTCGGGTTCATGAAACAAGAGATTGCTAAAGGCCGACAAGTTTACATCGTTTACCCATTGATAAAAGAAAGCGAAAAGTTGGATCTTTTACACCTTGAAGCCGGTGTAGAGCAGTTGAGTTACCAGTTTCCTCGCCCTGATTATCAAATTAGCATTGTGCATGGGCAGATGCCAAATGCAGATAAACGATTTGAGATGCAACAGTTTATTGATGGAAAAAGCCAGATCATGGTAGCTACTACGGTGATTGAGGTCGGTGTGAATGTTCCCAATGCATCTGTTATGGTAATTGAGAATTCTGAACGCTTTGGGCTTTCCCAATTGCACCAGTTGCGCGGTAGAGTAGGTAGGGGGGCGGAGCAGTCCTTTTGCATTTTAATGAGCGGAAACAAACTCAGTAAAGAAGGTAAAGTACGTTTAGAAACCATGGTGCGAACCAATAACGGTTTTGAAATTTCGGAAATTGACTTGCAGCTTCGTGGTCCTGGGGATATTTCTGGAACCCAACAAAGTGGTGTCCTTGATTTGAAGCTGGCAGATTTGGCAAAGGATCAGATTATTCTATCTGAAGCTAGAAATACAGTTATAGAACTTTTTTCAGATGATCCACAATTGGAAAAACCAGAGAATAAAGTTTTGAAACTGCATTTGCAAAAACTAGAGAGAGGCATTTCATTTGATAAAATCTCTTAGTATCGGTTTCTGGTAACAATTCTAATCCGAGTTTAATTCATTTGCGATTTTTAATTTTTCAAACATTAGTTTTGTAGGAAATATTTTCTCGTGGCAGATTCAGATTCCAACCCCATTATAGTTAAACAGGATCCATTCGCAGCATTGCGTTTTAAAGAATTTCGTTCTTTTTTAGGAATGCGTTTTTTCTTTACGTTGGCCTATCAAATGCAGGCTGTGGTTATCGGATATCACATTTACGATTTAACCCACGATGCATTGAAGCTTGGTTTGGTGGGTTTGTGTGAAGCAATCCCTGCGATCGGAATTGCACTCTATGGAGGATACATCGCCGATAAAAGTGAAAAACGGGGCTTGCTGATTAAAATATTTTCGGGTGTATGGCTTGCTTCGGTGCTCATGCTTATTATCACCAGTAAATATTTAAACCTGAAAGAGGATTTAATTGTACTGATCATGTACGGCTTAGTTTTCTGTATCGGTTTGGCTCGTGGCTTTTTCGGGCCAGCGACCTTTTCATTGATGGCCAATATCATCCCGAAGGAACTCTACCCGAATTCGAGCACTTGGAGTAGCAGCAGCTGGCAGCTGGCCACCATTATTGGTCCGCTACTTGGTGGATTAATTAATTGGCTTTGGGGAATCACCGCTGCCTATAGCGTTATCGTTTTTCTAGTTTCAGTGTCACTCGTCTGCATTTTCACATTTAAAAAACATCCAGCTACCTTTGCGCCAACACAAAATATCTTTCACAGTTTAAAAGAAGGAATTCAATTTGTCTTTAAAACCAAAATGATGGTTTGGGCAATGAGTTTAGACCTTTTTTCTGTTTTTTTTGGCGGTGCAGTGGCACTGCTTCCCATTTTTGCGAAAGATGTTTTTCACTTAGGTTCATTTGGTTTGGGTATGATGCGTGGAGCAGCCTCATCTGGGGCAGTGATTACGATGCTTTTGATGACGCGATTTTCTCCTATGGGCAAGCCGTGGAGAAATTTGCTCATTGCTGTGACCGGTTTTGGGCTCAGTATTATTTGTTATGGTTTATCCAAAAACTTCTATCTCACGCTTTTCTTTTTGTTTTTAGAAGGGTCTTTTGATAGTGTCAGCGTAATTATACGCCAAACCATCATGCAGCTCCTCACGCCAGATCATATGCGGGGTCGCGTTTCTGCGGTAAATAGCATGTTCATCGGCTCATCAAATGAGATTGGGGAGTTTGAGTCAGGTTTAACGGCAAAATATATGAAACTAGTTCCTGCGGTAGTTTTTGGCGGCAGTATGACCATCGCAATTGCTTTTATTACCTGGTTAAAAACTAAATCTCTTACCAAATTGAGTTTACAGGATATTAATGAGCAAACTGCTAAAGGTTAGTATAAAATATAATAAAACTGGCATCGCTGCCTCTATTGAGCTGGAGCCTGCCTTTTCCGCAATCTTTCTGCGCTGGTTGTGCCGATTCGATTAATAACCAAAAACAAAACGGATTTTAGTACACTTAGGTTTAGCTTAGAGCATATTCTGCATTTTAATAATTGGAAACGAGCTCTTTGCACTCATTAACACGAGCGTAGTGAGTAAGGTAAATGCTAATAAACGACAGGAACCGTTAAGCTATATTGCAATTGTTAGAAACCAGCGCAGGTGTGAATTATAAAGATGAGCGCAAGTGTAAAAGACTTTCAACAAAACGAAATCTATTGCAAATTGAACCTAATGGACGGGACGGAAAGCCGCTATTTCTCATAGCGCTTGGAGATACAGCGGGGTAGATACAAACTGAAGTATTTCTTACTAAATTTTTATTTTATCAACCCTGGATAAAGCAAAAAGCCTAAAACTTTCTATTCTTACCCCAAATTAAATAAATAATTGACCCTAAAAATGGAGCCAGTAATATGATAACAAACCATAGCGCTTTTACCGGGAACAGCATTCCTTTGTTCCTCGAGATATGATAAAGTGCGGTTAAAATTAGCGCCAACCATAAAATGGCGCCAATTATAATGATTATGCCAATTTCGTTGCTTTCAATTTGTGCTACTAACATAGGATGAAGTTTTATTATACTTCAACAATTCTTTCACCAATTTGTTGTCGCCACATGGCTTGATACAACCCGTTTTGAGCGATCAACGCTTCGTGAGATCCTTGCTCGATGATATGTCCTTTCTCCAAAACGTAGATTACATCAGCATGTTTGATGGTTGATAAACGGTGGGCAATCAAGATTGTAATGTGGTCTGTTAAGTCGGAAACAGAGCGAATGGTTTTGGTAATTTCTTCTTCTGTGATAGAATCCAATGAGGATGTAGCTTCATCAAAAACTAAGATATCTGGTCGGCGAAGCAAAGCCCGGGCAATAGATAACCGCTGTTTTTCGCCTCCTGAAACTTTAACACCTCCTTCACCAATTAACGAATCCAAACCTTTGTCTGCTCTGGCAAGCAAAGTTTGACAAGCTGCCTGGTTTAATACCTTGTAACACTCTTCATCGGTAGCAGTCGGATTTACGAATAGTAAATTCTCTCTGATGGTGCCTGAGAACAGCTGCGTGTCTTGTGTTACAAAACCGATTTTTTCTCTTAGCGCATCTAAATCAATATCATTACTTGGTGTGCCATTGTATAAAATCTCCCCTTCTTTAGCTGGATAAAGGCCAACTAACAGTTTTACCAGAGTTGACTTTCCTGCTCCTGATGGACCAACGAAAGCGATGGTTTGCCCACTTTGCGTTTTAAACGAAATGTTTTCTAAAGCATTTCTATTTGCAGTTTGGTGTTTGAAGCCAACATTGCTGAAAGTTAAATCTTTAATTTTATTGATGGAAATGGGGTTCTCTGGCTTTTTATCAATTGGCGTACTTAATATTTTTTTGAAATTACCCAGTGAAACCTCTGCTTCACGCCAGGCCAGAATTACGTTTCCAAGTTCTTGCAATGGGCCAAAGAGGAAAAACGAATAGAACAGGAAAGTTAAATACTGGCCAGCTGTAATGGCATTATCGAAAATAAGCAACAATAAAACCAAGATCATCGTGCTGCGAACCAGGTTTACAGTGGTGCCTTGAACAAAGCTCATACTGCGGACATACTTTACTTTCTTCAACTCCAGACCTAAAATTTTGTAGGTGGTTTTATTCAAACGTTCAATTTCCTGATCGGCCAGACCCAAACTTTTTACCAGTTCTATGTTTCTTAATGATTCTGTTGTAGAACCCGCCAAAGCGGTTGTCTCACCAACAATGGAGCGCTGGATGGTCTTTATTTTGCGGCTTAAAAACCAGCTTACAAAACTGATAATTGGAATAGCCGTAAAATAAACCAGTGTTACTTTGTAGCTGATGGAAACGGAGTAAACAATGACGAAAATCATGCCGATCAAACTCACAAACAAAATACTGATGAAAGAGGTAATAAATTTCTCGGAGTCTAAACGTACTTTTTGTAGAATGCCCAATGTTTCTCCACTGCGCTGATCTTCGAAAACCTGGTAAGGTAGTTTTAGAGAGTGCTGTAAGCCGTCAGCATACATTTTTGCACCAACTTTTTGAACAATGACACTAGTGAAGTAATCCTGGAAGTTTTTAGCGATACGCGAAACCATTGCTGCGCCAATCGCCAGGCCAATTAATCCGAGCGAACCCCATAGGTATTGGCTATAAGTTAATTTATCTTTTTGATTGATGAATTTGTCTAAAATTCTTCCGGTGATATATGGATCTAAAAGTGAAAAGCCAATATTTAAACCTGCAAGCAATAGTGCTAAAGCCACAATCCACTTGTGGTTTTTCAGGTAGTCTAATAATAATCCCATTAACGTTTTGTTGTTTGTAATGCAAACATAAAAAAAGGGAACGGATAAAAATCCATTCCCTTTTTTTATGACTTTTTGGAAAGATACAGTCTATCTTTCAATGACTAAAATCCGTATCTCAAACCGATTTGAAACTGGTAAGGATTGCCACTTGGGTTAACAATACCGGCATTATTTACACGGTAATTGAAAGTTCTGCTATCTGAAAAATAAGCAGGTATTGCAGGAACGGCAGGTGTAGTGCCTGTTGCAGGTACAGCCGCACGTCCGTTTAAAGCGTAAAGCGCTTGCGTACCCAAGGTCTCATTCACACCCCATTTCTTATTCAGCAGGTTGGCGAAGTTGAAGATATCACCAGAAATTTCAAGTGTGTGAGTTTTATAAAGCTTGAATTTTTTACTGATTCTTAAATCTACAATTCCATAAAAGCCATTTTCTCCACCATTCCTTTCGGCCATTTGTCCTGAATATTTATTGATGTAATCTTTTAAACTTTGGCTGGCCAATGGATTATCCATAATCGCTTGTAAGCCGGTGCGAACTGTTTGGGAGACTGCAGGGTTATTTCTGTCGAAAATAAAAGCTAAATCGTTAGTGGCCACGAAGTCACCATTGGTGTTTGTTCCAGATAACAAGCTATAGCGAGTACCGCCAATGCCTGAATACCGAACTCCAATGGTTACGCCGTAAAAGGTTGGAAGCGTACCGTAAACCACTACTTTGTTGCGGAAGTGATTATCTGAATACGACATTCTGCTTAAATCTCTCGGATCATCTTTTACCGGAAGTGATAATGTTGCGGTATTCGCTACGTTACCATTGTAAGAAGTATTGTCTTTTGCGTCATTCCAGGTATAGCTTGCTGTAATTTCTCCATCTTTAAAGTAATTCCAGGTTGCATCTAATACCACTGCAAACTGATTTACTTTACCTTTACTGTTCATTTCCAATACGCGTCCGAACTGATTTGATAAGCGGCCCGCTTTCCAGTCTACAACACCGTTTGAGGCATTGATAGTAGGAACGAAAACACCTCTATTATCTTCATTTGAAATGGTAAAGAAAGGATTAGCTACCATATTTCTATCTACATACATGTAGTTGTTTCGACCTAAACTTGCGTAACCTGTAATTCCAACTTTAAATTTATCCGTAATTAATTTACTGTATGATAAATTGGCTTTGTAGATTACGGGTACTTTAGCATCTTCAGCATAAGTATTGATAGTTGGTACCTGTAAAGCTGTTAAGGTTGGTGCAGCCACCCCATTTCTGTAACCGATAAAATCTGGTCTTGGCACATCAGCCCCTTGAACATCCACGGTAGCAAAATGCTTTCCGTCGAAAGTTAGGTTATTAATAGTCATGTAATTGTTAATGTCTGAACCAAAGATACCTGCGCCGAAACGAACAAAATCTGTTCTGTTTTCATTGATATCCCAGTTAAACTGAATTCTTGGCTGAATAAGAAACTGTTTCAGTTCATGGTCAGTTCTAACACCTATGGCATCAAACAATTGTTGGTTTAACGGCGACTTTGGATATGAGCTGTAGTCCATACGCAAACCTCCGACAAACTCTAAGCCTTTAGCTAACTTAGTTTGCATTTGACCATATAATGCCATGTTCCAGATTCCGGCCTTAACTGTTGGGTCTTCCACCAAAGGGGCTTCACGATAGTAAAGATATGGAGCAAGATTGTTGAAGTTTTGGATAGCCGTGGCACCTCCGTTTGTATATTCAAAACGTCCGTTTACTTCACTTCCGTAAAGCGACTTGGCATGAGTATACATTACATCAACACCGAAAGTGTATTTCACTTTGTCGGTATTGTAGTAGAAGTTGTCTACCAATTGAAGTACGTTATTGGTGAAACCTTCCTGGCCAAAACGATGACCACCAATTTGAATTGCTGTATTTCCTGTTGTTCCATCAGCTAGTGTTGAAGTGACGTTACGAACAATTGCTCTTGGTATCGCATATTCCAACTGGTCATTTTGTGTGCTTGCCTGAAAGGTGTATAGGTGTTGAACTTTCAATTCGTTAGTTACTTTACTATTTACGGTTGAGCGTAAAGTTGCCAATAAACTGTTATCAACATTTTTGTCATTACCATAACTTTCGAAGAAATTTATGGCCGTATTGTCTGCCAGCCCTAGTGGATTTCTATCGTTGGTATAATTATCGCGAATAGTTAACAGGTTTTTCTCATTGATTTGCCAATCTAAACGGGCGAAAGCTGCATCTGTTCCACGCTTTTTATCAAATGAACCATACTGATCGCCACTAGCCACGCCGTATTTAGCACGTGCAACTCCGGCAAATTCCTCTAAGGTGCTATTGGTTATTCTAAATCTTGCCTCATCGGCAGGACCGTTAATATCTGCAATAATAAGCGGACGGGCATCTCTTTGGTGATCCCATCCCACAAAATAATGTAATTTGTCTTTAATGATCGGTCCACCCAAGGTAAAGCCATATTGATAAGTCGAGAAATCGTTATCACGTTTTACACCTCTGATATCGTATGGAGAAGCTAACCAATCTGCTCTTCCATACATAAAAGCACTACCGCTAACTGTATTCGTTCCTGATTTGGTTACCGCTGTTACCGTACCGCCGCCGGCTCTTCCTAAAGTAACATCATATTGATTAGTCACTACTTTAAATTCCCGAACTGCCTCAATGGAAATTGAATATGGCGCACCACTACGGCTGGTTGTGCTTCCTGCCGAAGTAGGGTTTTTTGCGTTCATACCATCAATGGTGTAGTTGGTAGATGAACCTAACTGACCAGCAATACCACCACCACGACTTAACGGAGACAAATCCATCAAGTTGGAGAAGTTACGGCCGTTAACAGGCAACTGGTTCATCGTCTTGGCAGAAATCTCGGTTGAGGCGCCAAAATTCTGCACTTTATTTCTTAAACCCGAAGCCACGACCTGAACGGCCTCCAGATTTTGTGCGGCCTCTTGCATGGTGATGCCAACTCTGGCAACATCGCCAAAGTTTAACATATAGCCTGTTCTAGTTTGTTCGCCAAAACCTACGTATACAGCTTTTATAGTATAAGGACCGCCCAAAGGAAGCTCTTTGAATGTATATTCTCCCTGGGCATTGGTTGAAGTTCTGGTAGTAAAACCGGTAGAGTTATTTTTAATTTCAATGGAAACACCTGGAATGGGTTTCTTTTGTTCATCGGTTACAATACCGGATATGGATGCTTGTGTTGTTTGTGCCATTGCAGGTCGGGTTGCAAAAGACAGTAGTAGCATTACTGCGACTAGTAGATTTTTCATCATCGTTGGATTTTTAATGGGTTGTGAAGCCTTTATCAAGCCGCCTGAATTTAGGCTGCTGTTCAAAAGCATTTCAGCATGATTAGTTTTGATTTTTTATGATGCAAAATTCTACGAGTTGTGTTAAGATGGTTTCTATTTTATATTATGAAATCGTTTAGAAATGATGTTATTTATTGGCTAGTGTTAAAATAAAAAACGGCCAATAAGTTAATATTGGCCGTTTCTGTTAAATTAGTGTTTGCTTACTTCTTTTCAGCGGTATATTTATCGCTAAACTTCTTGTCCAGTTGTTTGTGCAAATTATCCAGATTGATATCTCTTCCCTGGATAAATGCCTGTTCCACTTTGTTGGTTCTCATATCCAAAGCATCGCCTGCAGAGATGAAGAAAGTGGCATCTTTTCCCGCCTCAATACTTCCAGTAGTTTTATCAACGCCCATTACTTTTGCAGCATTTAGCGTGATGGTAGACAAGGCCTTCTCTTTGTCCAAACCCCATGCGGTAACCGTTCCGGCCATAAAAGGCAGGTTGCGTTGCTGCCAATAACCATCGATACTTAACACCACATTTAAGCCAGCGTTAGCTAATACAGCTGCGTTTTTATAGGGCATATTTACATCGTCATCATTATTATTTGGCAAAGCATGAGGCTGTTTTACCACTAAACTGATGTTGTTTTCTTTTAAGAAATCGATCACCAAATAAGCCTCATCAGCGCCAGTGATTACAGGCGTGATACCGAATTTTTTGGCAAAGTTTACCGCGGCAACAATGTCCTTTTGGCTATCCGCTGAAATGAACAATTTCTCCTGCCCAGAAAAAACTTTTTTCATGGCCTCAAAACGGGTGTTAATTACCTCCGGTTTGCCCATTTCCGAATAAGCCTTAGCTTCTGCAAAAAACGAGGTCAATTGTGCGATGGCAGCTTGTGTTCTTTCTGCTAAAGCCTCGGCCGACATTTGTGGCCTGCCGAAACCACCAAAGCCACCTCTAAAACGTGGCGTTACAGGCCAGCTCATGTGCATGGCATCATCCGTTTTAATTGCTGCATCTTCCCAGTTCCAGGCATCCAATTGTACTACAGAAGAACTTCCGGATACCGTTCCGCCTTGTGGAGTAGGTTGTGCCATTAATACACCATTACTTCGCAATGTTGCCGGCACTTTCGAATCGGTATTGTAGGCTACGATCGAACGGATGTGGGAGTTGAAATCGCCAATTTCCTGGAAATCCAGCGTAGCTTTGATCGACTCAGTTTCTGCTAACCCTAAGTTTGTTGTCGCTGCAATAAAACCCGGGTAAATGTGTTTCCCTTTAGCTACAATCCTGGTTACATCATCTTGTGGTACCTGATCATTGGCCATAACAGAAATAATTTTTCCGTTGCTAAAAAGAATAGTTCCGTTTTCAATTACTGTTCCATTGCCCACGTGTACAGTAGCTCCGCTAATGGCAATGGTTTTAGTTTGTTTTTTTGCTGGCGATATGTTTGCTTGTGCAAAACACATCAGGCTTGATGCCGAAAAAGCCAGACTCATTAAATAGGTTTTCATGTTAGTGTGCATGTTCTTTTTCGGTTAATTCTGCTGAATAGTTTTCTAGAGTTTCGCAATTGTACAGGCGTGGAGCATCACCCATTGGGCGTTGCATTCTGCCACCTTTACTTTTGCTTTCCAACATTTTTTGAATCAAACGGGCTTTTTCAGCTTGTTGTGCCTTAATTACCTGAGCGTCTTTTTCAATGTCCCAATAAGCGACGCCATCCACAAATGTTTTTTCTGCTTTTGCGTATATCGAAAGCGGATTGGCAGTCCAGATTACCACATCAGCATCTTTTCCAGGTTTTAAACTGCCCACTTTATCATCGATGTGTAGCATGCGTGCCGGGTTCAAAGTCACAAACTTTAGTGCATCTTCTTCCGGAACGTTACCATAAAGCACCGACTTTCCTGCTTCCTGGTTTAGGTGACGAGCCATTTCTGCATCATCAGAGTTAAAGGCAGTGGTTACACCCACATTGTGCATAATTTTGCCGTTATACGGAATCGCTTCTGCAACCTCGTTTTTGTAAGCCCACCAATCAGAAAAAGTAGAACCGGCAATGCCATGTGCTTTCATTTTGTCTGCTACTTTGTATCCTTCTAAAATGTGGGTAAAAGTATTGATTTTGAATCCAAGGCTGTCGGCAACGTGAATTAACATATTGATTTCGCTTTGCACATACGAGTGACAAGTGATGAAACGTTTGTTGTTTAAAATCTCAACAATGGCATCCAGTTCTAAATCTCTTCGAACGCTATTGCCTTTCACTTTCATCGCTTTCTCATACTCTTTGGCCCGGGTAAACTCATCAACAAAAGTTTGCTCTACACCCATACGTGTAACCGGAAAGCGGGCACCTGTACCGAAATTACTTTGCTTTACGTTTTCTCCCAGTGCAAATTTGATGAAACCATCAGCACCAGCAAACTTCAATTCTTCCGGCGATTTACCCCAGCGCAGTTTAATTAATTGCGATTGACCGCCAACCGGGTTTGCTGAACCGTGTAAAATATGCGAAGTCGTTACACCTCCCGCCAATTGGCGATAAATGTTTACATCTTCGGAGTTGATAATGTCCGCGATACGAACTTCGGCAGAAACCGATTGCGCCCCCTCATTAATACCGCCGCTACCAGCGATGTGAGAGTGTTCATCAATAATGCCAGCGGTAATGTGTTTGCCAGTGGCATCGATTACCTTGGCACCACCAGCTGAAAGATTTTTTCCAACAGCCTTAATTTTGCCGTTTTCTAGAAGTACATCAGCATTTTGAAGGATACCGTCTTTTTCATTTGTCCAAACGGTGCCGTTTTTAATCAAAACGGTCTCTACCTTTGGCAATTCCGCGGCGCCGAAGGCAGTAAAAGGATAAATCAGAGAACCCACCGCAAGTGTAGGTTTAGGATCTTCTTTCTTAGGCGATTCTTTAGCAGCTTCTTTGTAGGTAGCTGTAAATTTCCCGGAAGTTCCATCTGCCAATGCAGATTCGCCTTTTATCGTAATTGGATTAGCAGAGGTAATGTATCCACTCAAACGAACATCACCTTTAGGGGTTTTCTTTAGATTGAAGTTGATACTTACCCAATCGCCATTTCTGGTAAAAGTTGCAGTAGTTTTAACGCTATCCACTCCAGCTCTTTCGATGGCTGCAGTTGAGCCGCCACCTGTTCCCGTAATTTTAAGTGTTAAAGCACCAATGCCATCCACATTTAAATTATAAGTTCCACGCACATCACTCACGTCCATTTTATTTACAATAAAACGTTTTCCCTGAACCCAGTTTTCGAAAATGATGTTGCCGTTTTTAAATAAGTTATCTGATGATATTAAAAAGTTGGCAATTTTACCTTTTTCAAGTGTGCCCACTTTATCATTTATCCCCAGAAGTTCAGCAGGGATGGATGTTACCGATTGAAGCGCCTGTTTTTCAGTTAAGCCGTTTTCAACCGCAGTGCGGATATTCGCCCAGAAGTCGCGACTGTTTTCTAATCCGAAAGCAGTTAGAGCGAAATTAATTCCGGCCTTTTCTAAAGCAGCTGGATTAGTTGGAGCTAACTCCCAACCTTTCATTTGCGATAGCGTTACATTTCTGGCTTCTGCCGGATCTTCCACATCATAAGCTTTAGGGAAAGATAGAGGGATAATTAAACTAGCGCCTGTTGCTTTTACTTCATTGATTCGTTGATATTCATCGCCACCAGATTTGATAATAAATTTCTTGCCAAATTCTTTGCCGATTTTATCGGCACGAAGTACATTTTGCCATCCGTCAACTTCAAAAATTTGTGGCATGTTTTGTTGCTTGCCAAATTCATCTAACGAAATATTGTATTCGTCTTTCTGTTTGCCATACCACTGCGCATCGTAGTAGGTTTGGCGCAACAAAGCAATGGAACCCATTAAGGAAGTGGGGTAATCGTTTGATGAGGTTCCTTTGTTGAAGGAATAATTAGCTGCGGTTTGATCTTTCAAAATTACGGCGTTATCAGCGCCTTCATTTAAGCTTACTGCTGCAGAAACGCCCCGGGCAATTCCATCACGACTGATTACATTCACACTTCCAAAGCCTGCCTTACGTAATTCGTCTGCTTTTTTGGTATCAACCGAGAAAATGTTTTTCACATACGTTTCAGGTCTGATGGCTTCGTTCCAGCCATAAGCACCTTTTTTTGTAGAGATAAAAATAGACTGACGCTGCCCGCCAAATCCTCTTACTTGTGCAGGTGCTTCAGTAATTCCATAGCTTGAAAAAGCATCTACCATTGATGGATAAATAAATTTGCCTTTCAAATCGACCACAACATATCCTTTTGGCGCAGCCATTCCAGCTCCAACAGCCTGAATAGTTTGTCCTTTAATTAGAAGCGTAGCATTTGATAAAGTTTGGTTCGCATTTACCACAATTGTTGCATTTGTAAAAGCAAACATACCAGGCCGGGTATCAAAAGATCCGTTTACCGGGAAAGTTGTTTGCTGCGCAAATAAGATTGTAGTAGAAAATGCCATCGCGATAGCGAGTAAAATTTTCTTCATAATAAGTTTAGGGGTTTATTTTGTTTAAAACTAATATAAATTAACGTTGGTTGCACTGAATATCCTATTTTTTACAATTATTCCCTATTTTTGAAGAAACATATTAGATCAAAATGTACAATATTTTAAAATCTGCGCACTCTGGATGGCGCTACATCGTATTAATTTTATTAGTTGTTGCCGTTGTTAACGCTTTATCGGGGTGGTTTGGCAATAAAACTTATACAGAAGGCAACCGGAAGTTAAATGTATTCACTTTAATTAGTGCTCATATTCAATTTCTTATCGGATTGGTACTGTTCTTTTTTAGCCCTTTAACAAAATTGCCAATGAGCGATGCGATAGGAAGATACTTCAAGGTAGAACACACTTCCATGATGCTTATTGCTATCATTTTGATCACCGTTGGAAATGCGAGATCTAAAAAAGTGGCAGATGCTGTAGCCAAACACCGTACAATCTCTATTTTCTTTGGACTGGCTTTGCTATTGATTATCGTTTCGATTTTAATAATGACGAAAAATGTTCCTGGAAGATCATTTTTCGGGATCTCTTAAAAACTAGTACTTTATTGATAGCATATTATTGTTTCAATAAAGATTGAGTAACTAAATTTCCAATTCGATAAAGAAAATTCAATTCAAAAATGAGTTTCCCTTTTATATTAGGTTAATGTTTATAGGAAATTTCACAAATATTTCCATTATTCAAAATTCTTTATATTTTTGTCCCACATGATTAACAATATACATACCTGGCTTTGGCAAAGTAATTCACAACAGAATTGCGCCGGCTGCGTATGAGGAAAATATTTTTATCAACCTAAACCTAATTGAACCATTAAAGCCCGGCGTAGAACCACACGCCGGGCTTTTGTTTTTTTAAAAAAAAATTACAGAGAGGAGATTGCTTCGTTGTTCCTCCTCGCAATGAAGATAGAAAATGTTTAAAATTAATACCACTTACAAAAAAATGCTTGCCGATACTACCACGCCTGTGAGCATTTATTTACGCTTACGCGATGTGTACCCCAACAGCATATTGTTAGAAAGTTCTGATTATCATAGTCGGGAAAACTCAATGAGTTTCGTTTGTGCAGAACCCGTAGCCGGGATTGTTTTAAAAGGTAGTCGTTTGGAAACTTATTTTCCGGACGGGACGGTGGCGATTAAAGAAAGCAGAAATTTAATTGATGAAATAGCCGATTTCAAAGATCAGTTTAAAGAAACAGAATTGCCTGAAATTAAATTTATTTCAAGTGGCTTATTCGGGTATTTTACGTGGAATGCCGTTCAGCATTTTGAAGATATTAAATTCATTTCTAAAACTCCGGAGGGAGAGGAAATTCCCGAAATGCAGTATCATTTGTATCGCTACATCATTGCAATTGATCACTTCAAAAATGAAATCACCCTTTTCAAAAATACTTTTGAGGGAGAAGAAGAAGGTGGATTGGAAAAAATGGAGTATCTCATCCAGAATAAAAATTATCCGGAATACAAATTTCAGCTGCGGGGAGAGGAAAGCTCAAACCTAACTGATCAGGGTTTTATGGACTTGGTAGAGAAACTACAGAAGCATATTTACAGAGGTGATGTTTTTCAAATTGTTCCCTCCAGGGCGTTCAAACAAGCGTTTTCTGGTGATGAATTTAACGTTTATCGTTGCTTGCGTTCCATTAACCCATCGCCATATTTGTTTTATTTTGATTATGGTAACTTCAAACTTTTTGGTTCATCTCCAGAGGCCCAGATTACAATTAAAAATAATACCGCCAATATTTTTCCAATTGCCGGAACCTTTAAGCGCAGTGGTAATGATATCGAAGATGCAGAGCAAGCGAAAAAGTTAGAGCAAGATCCAAAGGAAAGCGCAGAACATGTGATGTTGGTTGATTTGGCCAGAAATGATCTAAGTCGTCACTGTAATCGCGTAGAAGTAAAATCGTTTAAGGAAGTACAATATTACTCCCATTTGATTCACCTGGTGAGTAAAGTAAGCGGACATTTGCAGGAGGACGTGAGTGCGTTTAAAGTGGTGGCAGATACTTATCCCGCAGGAACTTTAAGCGGTGCCCCAAAATATAAGGCCATGCAGCTGATCGATGAAAATGAAAAGCTTGGACGTAATTTTTATGCCGGCGCAATTGGCTTTATGGGCTTTAACGAAGATTTTAACCATGCCATAATGATCAGGACTTTCATGAGTAAGAATAACGAACTGCACTACCGGGCCGGTGCGGGAATAGTGGCAGATTCTGTTCCGGAAATGGAGATGCAGGAAGTGAATAATAAGATTGCGGCTTTGCGCAAAGCTTTGCAAATGGCCGAAGGCATTTAAGGAAGATGAAAATAGATGATGTGTTTATAAAAGAAGGATTATCAATGGAAAATAAAGACAAAAAGACTGTTCTAGTGATTGATAACTATGATAGTTTTACTTATAATCTCGTTCATTTAATTAACGAAGTAGGCTACGAAGCGGTAGTTTGGAGAAATGATAAATTCGAATTGGCTGATGTGGCACAATACGATAAAATATTGCTTTCTCCTGGTCCTGGTATTCCGGAAGAGGCTGGATTATTATTGGATGTAATTAAAACTTATGCGCCAACAAAGAGTATTTTTGGGGTGTGTTTAGGTCAGCAGGCTATAGCCGAAGCTTTTGGCGGTACGCTGTTAAACCTGGGCAGACCTATGCATGGAATTGCCACGCCAGTTACTGTGGTAGATGGCGATGAACCTTTGTTTTGGGAGTGCCCTCAAACGATAAATGTGGGCAGATACCACAGTTGGGTGGTGAGTAAAGAAAATTTTCCATCCTGTTTAAAAATCACTGCCAGAGACCACAAGAGCGAAATTATGGCTTTGAGACACGAAAGTTTGGATGTTCGCGGGGTACAGTTTCACCCTGAAAGTGTATTAACAGAGCACGGAAAGCAAATGATGGAGAACTGGTTAACGAATTAATAATCAAGTCGTCATTGCCAGGTACGAGGCAATCTTAATGCTTTGGGTTTGACAGTTAAATTGTAGGATTGCTTCGTGCCCAGCAATGACAGTTAATGAATGATATGAATATTTTAGATAAAATCGTATTACGTAAAAAAGAAGAAGTTGCTGATGCAAAGCGACTGATCACTATACAGGATTTGAAAAAAGCTGATTACTTTAAGCGTACACCTTATTCCTTTAAAGACTTTTTGTTGGCAAAAGATAGGACCGGAATCATTGCCGAGTTCAAGCGCCGTTCGCCATCAAAGGGATTAATAAATGGTATAGCCGATGCTGCTGAGGTTACACTTGCTTATAATAATGCTGGTGCATCTGCAATTTCTGTGCTAACTGATGTAGATTTTTTTGGTGGGAAAGCCGATGATTTATTGGCCGTAAGAGCAGTCAACACTATTCCCATTCTTCGCAAAGACTTTATTATTGATGAATATCAGATTTTGGAAGCCAAAGCTTGGGGCGCAGATATTATTTTGTTAATCGCTGCAATTCTAACTCCAAAGCAAATCAGCGATTATGGGAAATTTGCAAAAGATTTGGGGCTGAACGTATTGTTAGAGGTGCACAACCTCGAAGAACTGGAAAGAAGCATTTGCCCTAACCTGGATGCCATTGGTGTAAACAACAGAAATCTCGCCGATTTTACGGTTGATATCCAAACTTCATTTGATTTGGTGAACAAAATTCCAGATGAATTTTTAAAAATTTCGGAAAGTGCCATTAGTAATCCGCAAACCATAAAAGAGCTTAAAGCAGTGGGCTTCAACGGGTTTTTAATTGGAGAAAATTTTATGAAGACTGATGATCCTGGGGCCTCGATTAGAGAATTTGTCGCGGAAATTTGAAACGATCTTCTTGAATTTTATCAGTATGGGCCTGTCGAAGACCCTTCTTCTGTATTTCGACTAGCTCGAGGTGACCATTCTTATATCGAATAGATCAATCATTTGCTTTGACTAATTGCCGCAAGGGATTTTGTTGCAGTCTGCAGGTATTCTACCTCATAAAATTCTTTCGCAAACAAACCATAAACGCTGTTGTTAAACATAGGAGTAATCTCTATTATTTAACCAACAAATTTCGTTTATGCAGTACCTTGACCACTTTTTTGGTTATCCCATTCCTATTTTTGTTAAAAACTTAATTATCGGTATTATAGCCATTTTGGTTGGCTTGCTTGTTAAATACCTTGTCCATAAAACCTTCCTCTTGCTTTCGCGTTGGTGGGATTTCATTATTATTAAATCCACGATTAAACATCTTCGGCAACCTATCGGGGTATTCATTCCCTTATTGATATTAAATTCTTCTTTGGATTTGATGGTGATGTCTTCTTCTGCTCGTCTGCATATTGATAAAGCGATAGAAATTGCATTAACCGCAGTATTTGCGCTTATTCTCATCCGGTTGATAAACGTATTAGAAGATTTCTTTTATCTTAAATATGATCTTAATAAAGAAAATAATCTCAAAGAGAGAAAAATACGTACCCAGCTACAGTTTGTTAGAAAATTTATCGTTTCATTAATCATTATCATTACAGCTGCCATTATTTTGCTCAGCTTTGAAAGCATGCGAAAAATTGGTGCAGGTTTGCTTACTGGTGTCGGGATCGGTGGAATTATCATCGGTTTTGCCGCACAAAAATCATTGGGAAACTTATTGGCAGGTTTTCAAATTGCTTTTACACAACCGATAAGAATCGACGATGTTTTAATTGTTGAGGGTGAATGGGGAAGGGTAGAAGAAATCACTTTAACCTATGTGGTGGTGAGTATTTGGGATCAACGGCGACTGATTTTGCCAATTACCTACTTCATTGAAAAGCCTTTTCAAAACTGGACGCGTGTATCTGCGGATTTACTTGGAACGGTTTTCCTCTATATGGATTATACCATCCCAATTGAACCCTTGCGCCAGGAGCTAACCCGGCTTTTAACTGATAATCCCCTTTGGGATAAAAGAGTTAATGTAGTTCAGGTTACCGACACAAACAAAGATGGCTCTATTGAAATTCGATTTTTAATGAGTGCTTCCAACTCTTCAAGGGCTTTCGATTTAAGGTGTTACGTCCGTGAATCGATGATTACCTTTATTCAAAATAATTATCCCGAAAGTTTACCAAAAACAAGAATCGAACATAAAGATAAGTTTCAAAATCTTTAGCATTATTCATTTGATTGTACTGGGATTAAATCACTAGATGTACATTCCCATTAATTTGTAATTTTAAAATTACGTTTTTATTCCATATAGTTTTGTTTTGATAATCTGTGAGTTAACTTTTAGTTGCGGATTGACTTGATAAAAATGGCTTGAAATTCAGTTCCATTGGTATAATTGTTGTTTTTGAAGAAAAACATTTAATTAAAAGCATTTACTATGAAAAAAATCAAAGTATTATTTTCCCTATCCCTTATTTTATTTACAACACTTATGTTTTCTTGTAAAAAGGACGAGCCTTCACCTACAGAACAAAATACCTATCCTAGAAAGGTGTCTGTAGAATATAGAATCACCTCTCCATCTGGCCTTACAAGTTTATACAGCATTGTTAGAAGAAATGCAACTGGCGCTACTGAATTATATAGTAATCAGGCACTCCCTTATTCGTATAAATTTGATATGACAGTTAAACAATTTGATGCTTTATTGATCAGCGGAACCTCACACACTGGTGGTACAATTGATTGTGAAATTTTTGTTGACGGTAAAAGTGTCGATAAGAAAACTGGTAGTGGAAATACTTTAACTGATGTTTCTTCAACTTATGTATTCCAATAATTAATTCGAAATATATTTATGCAAAAGGCTTTCTTATTAAAACAAGAAAGCCTTTTTTATGCACTTTGTGATTTATCTTTTCTTACCAGCTATACAATTATTACTTAAACATCCCTTTTAGCTTCGCCAATTTCTCTTGTAAATCACCATCAGCATCTTTTTTTACTGGCTGAGTTTTCTGTGCAAAACTTTTCGTGCCTTGGCCTTTGTTTCTTGCTCCTTGTTCTTTTTTCTCCAATCCTTGTTCTTTGCCCTTTACCCCATTAGGCTTTGCACTAACCTCACTCTTCATCGATAAAGATATCCTTTTACGAGCGGCATCAACCTCCATCACAGTAACTTCTACTTTTTGATGTACTTTAACAATATCGTTCGGGTTTGCCACAAAACGGTTAGCCAACTGACTGGTGTGAACCAAACCATCTTGATGAACGCCAATATCTACGAAGGCACCAAAATTGGTGATGTTGGTTACGATTCCAGGTAGTTTCATACCAATTCTTAAATCACTAATTTCATTTACGCCATCTGTAAAGCTAAAAGTTTCAAACTGTTCTCTTGGATCGCGACCTGGCTTGGCCAGCTCCTTTAAAATATCATTTAGGGTAGGTAAACCAATATCGTTGGTTACATATTGCTGCGGTTTAATTTGCTTTTGTAGCCGGCTATCCTTCATCAAAGTAGAAATTGTTGTACCTAAATCTTTGGCCATTTTATCAACTACAGCATATCGTTCAGGATGAACGCCACTGGTATCTAAAACATTTTCGGCATTACGAATCCTCAAGAAACCCGCAGCCTGCTCATAGGCCTTATCGCCTAAACGGGGCACTTTTTTAAGGCTTTCACGGTTTTTAAACGCACCATGAGTATTTCTGTAATCAACAATATTTTGGGCTAACGTTGGGCCTAAGCCAGAAACGTAAGCAAGAATTTGTTTCGATGCGGTATTCAATTCTACTCCAACGGCATTTACCGCACTCACTACGGTATCATCTAAACTGGCTTGCAGTTTATTTTGGTCAACATCGTGTTGGTATTGCCCAACACCGATTGATTTTGGATCGATTTTTACCAACTCCGCCAAAGGATCCATAAGCCGGCGACCAATCGAAACGGCACCACGAACGGTAATATCTTGTGTAGGGAATTCTTCTCGGGCAGCTTCTGATGCAGAGTAGATGGATGCACCACTTTCATTAACCATTATAATGGTAATATTGGGTAAGTTCAACCCACGAATAAAGGCTTCTGTTTCTCTTCCTGCAGTTCCATTGCCAATCGCAATCGCTTCAACCTTGTGCTTTTCACAGAGTTGTTTGATGGTAATTTCAGCATTTTTAACATTTCCTTGTCCGGTATGCGGATAAATGGCGGTGTTCTCTAATAGTTGACCTTGGCTATCCAAACAAACTACTTTGCAACCAGTACGAAAACCCGGGTCAATAGCTAGTACGTTTTTTTGTCCCATTGGTGCTGCCAATAACAACTGGCGGGCATTTTCGGCAAAAACCCGGATCGCTTCTTCATCTGCCTTTTGTTTGGTTAGTACCCGAAGCTCAGTCTCCATTGCCGGTTCCAGTAAGCGCTTGTAACCATCTTCCAAAGCCTGTTGTACTTGTTTCGAAGCCTCATTATGACCCAATACGAACTGATTTTGAAGTAGTTCAATGGCGCCTTCTGCCGGTGGTAAAGCATCAAGTCTCAAAATCAATTCTTTTTCACCCCGGCGCATCGCTAAAACACGGTGTGATGCCGCCGTTTTAACAGGCTCATTCCACTCGAAATAATCTTTATACTTAATTCCTTCTTCTTCTTTTCCCTTGATCACTTCTGATTTGAAAACAGCCTTTTCCTGAAAATAACTGCGCATCTTGGCTCGGGCCTCTGCATTTTCCGAAATCATTTCCGCAATGATATCGCGTGATCCAGCCAGGACTTCCTCCAAAGAATTGACGCCCTTTTCAGCATTTAAAAATTGATCAGCCGCTCCATCTAAATCGAAGTTTTTCTGATCGAATATTTGTAAAGCCAAAGGTTCCAGACCTTTTTCCTTTGCAACCGACGCTCTTGTTTTACGCTTAGGTTTGTAAGGGAGGTAAATGTCTTCAAGTAGGGAGATGGTTTCAGCCGCGATAATTTTTTGTTCCAACTCGGGCGTTAGTTTGCCAAGATCGTTCATCGATTTTAGAATCGCTTCCCGGCGTTTGTCCAAATCTCTTAATTGTGTAATACGATCGCGAATTGCAGCTACTTCAACTTCATCTAAACTTCCTGTTAATTCTTTACGGTAACGTGAAATGAAAGGCACAGTTGCACCTTCATCCAATAGACTTACGGTGGCGGTCACTTGTTTTTCTGCAACTTTTAATTCTGCAGCAATTATTTTATGATGAGCTAGCATATAATGTATTCAATATTAAAGGCAGCAAAGCTAATTAGGATTTGCCGTATTTTACGATTTTTAAAATCAAGTTTTCCACCAGAAAATGTGAAGAAATTAATGTTTATTTACAGATCGATGGCCGGTTTGTTCGTTGATTAACTAATAGTGAGGATTGGAAAGCAAAGAAAGTTGTTGATTTAAACGTACGTCTGGTTTTTGCTAAATCCTCCATGAAAAATCGGGCGATACCGCTGCAATCTAATTTAAGTAAGTTCAGCTATTTGCAGTGGCAAAGCGTCTCATCTTTCTAAGGCCCTGAGGAATGGCTACTGCTTGCGTTTTTCTCATCTGACCGAAAGGGAAATTAACTGAAGTGGTCTATCGGGATACAGACCACCGCCTAAGGTACAAGCCAGGTTGATTAACACAAAATACGGTCGGACTTATCAGCTCTTTCAGGCCGTGCCCCCATTAACATTTTCTTCCTCTCAAACTTATTAGAGGTCTGTTCAATTTGATATTAAACGACGCTAGTCGAGATTTGTAGTATCGTTATGCTGTCTTTTTTCAATATATTCGAAATATTCCATCACCTTCTGCTCTGCAGTTTGATTGATGTCAACTGCATTGTTATAAAGAGATGTTCTAAGTTGCCTATACAATTCAACCCCATTTTTCAAACTAATCAGTATTGAGGCTTTCTCGTAGTTCGAAACCGTGCTAATTAAACTCTCGAAATCTTTTGGAATTAAGTCCATTTCAGCTTTTCTTACGCCTCGGGGCAACTTTTCGTTTTTGATATGCAGCAGCGGACCAAATACAACCATTCTTAAAAAACCTAAGAAATCATAAGCTTCCAGATATTCACCTCGTCCAAGTTTCAACAATGCGTAATGTATCCAGGTCCAAAACCGATCTTCAATCCACTGGTAACCTGGAAAAGGAAATTTGGCTTCCGAATTATCTAAGCTCCTTTTGAGTTGGCCATCTCTATCGAAAAGTATATGAGGCGTTTCCACCCGGACATGAAATTCTTCCGTCGTAACAAATTTTAAATCTACATGTAGCAACGGATTATCGTAAAGGCATATTAAAACTCTGGGTTCGCCAACATGTTCACCAGTAAAGCCCGATAAAAAATTACCCAAACTTTTGGCATATTGCATCATCAAAGTTTTACCATCGGTAATTTTTTCTGCTGTTACCACAATCAAATCCAAATCAGAAAATTCATCCATTTGGTTGCTTAGCCAGGATCCACCTACAGCTAAACCAATTACGTTTTCATTTTTTGAAAATATTTCTTTTGCCTTTTGCGCAAATTCTAATTGCATCATCATGATATCGATTAACCTTGAAATGTTTACATTTTAAAAATAAATCTCATCAAATTTTTTTCATTGGAGATACCTTTCATTGATCTCGATTTATTGTTTCGGCCTGTGAGGACAAAGACCGAGGCGTTATCTCGAATCGTAAAGACATCCCATACCAATGATTTTTCTATTCTATTTCCGTCCAGCTTCAGCCGATTGGACATAGGCTATTACTTGTTTGTTACTGTTTCGGTCTATGAGGACCAGACCGAGGCGTTAAAATTTTTTCACTGCACATACACCCTTTATTGCCGTCAGCCTTCAGCCGACGGGATACAGTAAATAAAAAGCCTGTTCGTCACAGGCCATTTGTTTTAATACATCAAAAATATAGTAGGTTTTTTATGAAGATCAATTTCTTCTTTGCGCCAATTGTAAACGCTTTGAGTTTTGATAAATTCGTCTTCAGCAGTGAGGTTGCTGGCCACGCAAATCTGCGTGTTGGGTTTACAACTTTTTAACACCTCTTCAAAAAGCTGATTGTTACGAAAAGGCGTTTCGATAAAAATTTGTGTTTGTTTATAGCGACTTGCTGATAAATCTAAGTCTTTAATCCGTTTGGTGCGCTGTTCTTTATCTATGGGTAAATATCCCCAAAAAGCAAAACTTTGTCCATTAAAGCCTGAAGCCATTAAAGCCAACAAGATCGAACTTGGGCCAACCAAAGGAACTACCTTAATGCCACGTTTGTGTGCTTCAGCAACGATTTCTGCACCTGGATCTGCAATGCCCGGGCAACCTGCTTCACTCATCAGGCCAACGTCTTTTCCTTCCTTTAGTTCGTTAAAAAACTGTCCTAAATCTGTGCGGTTATGTTTGCCATAATCGTGTACAATAAGGTCTTTTTGTGGTGTTTTTAATCCGGCCTCTTTTAAAAAGCGACGGGCTGTTTTGCTATTCTCCACAATGTAAGTGTCAATCTGATTGATGGTATCAACCAAATAAGGAGTAAAAGTTTTGTGTGAAACTTCTTCTGCCAGAGGAACAGGAATAAGATATAAGGTGCCGTTTTGCATGTTGCAAAAATAGGCACAATAAACAGAATTTTAGTTTTAAAGTTTTGTGTTAATGCGATATAATCTATTTTCTAAACAGTGGTGTAGCAAATATTATTTCTGGCTGACTTGTTTTCTGCACAATTAACCTTCGCTTAAAACGTTAAATATTAGTTAAATATGCCTTCAGAGGGAATATCAGGCCAAAAAGCGAAAAACTATGCAAGCATATTAAACCCTGATGAATTTTGGTTCTCTAATTGATACACACAGGTTAGGTTATTAAATAAACACACAAATGAAAACACTGAAAAAATCGGCAATTGTGCTGGGGCTTTTTGGGCTCCTTGCCGGAACCACCACCTTAGTCAGGGCACAAGACTATCAAGACAATTACCAGAATGATGGTTATAGCACAGGGAATGTTTCTATGCAAACCTTTTATGATGAACTTTCTCCTTACGGTACCTGGATTCAAGATCCGCAATACGGTTATGTTTGGAGGCCTGATGTTGATCAAAACGAATTTCGCCCATATTATACCAATGGCCGCTGGGCAATGACAGAATATGGAAATACCTGGGTTTCGAACTACGATTGGGGTTGGGCTCCGTTTCACTATGGGCGTTGGGTAATTAACAGCTACCGCCAGTGGATTTGGTTGCCAGATACAAACTGGGGACCAGCATGGGTGGACTGGAGAAGTGGCGATGGATACTATGGTTGGGCACCAATGGCACCAAGCATCAGCATTAATTTAAGCTTTGGAAGGCGTTATTCAGTTCCCGAGTTCTGCTGGAATTTTATTCCTCAGCGTAATATTTATATAAACACTTTTCCAAGGTACGATTATGGTCGTAACAATGTTTACATCCGCAATACTACGATCATCAATAATACTTACGTTTACAACAGAAGGTCTTATTATGGCGGTCCGAGGATTGATGATATCAGAAGGGCAACTAATCGTGATGTAACGGTTTACAGGTATGCGCAAAGTAACCGCCCAGGTGCAAGTAGAGTTGGTGGAAGAGAGGTTTCGATTTACAGACCAAGACCAGAGCGTAATGCCGATAACCGCAATGCAGCGCCAAGAAAATTTGAGCAGGGAAATGCAGGGATAAGCAGAGGTGGAAGAAATGAAGGTTACGCAAACCGTAATCAACCTGGTAGAGATAACAACGGCAATCGCAACGATAATGATCAAAGGGGAAATAATGATAACCGCTTTGGAAACAGAAACGATAACCGTGGTGGCCAACCGAATAGAGGAAATGAAGCTAACGCCGGTCGTGACAATAATCAACCAAATAATAGGGGTCAAGCTTACGATAGAAACGCAAATGGCCGTACGAGCAGAGGCAATTCAAATGGAATTGACCAACGTAACAATGATGGCAACGTAAATAGAGGTCAAGATCAGGAACGGACAAACCAAATGCGTCAGCAACGTAATCAGCAAGATCGCATGAGTCAAGATCAGCAACGTGCTCAAAATGAGACGAGAGGAAATATTGACCGCTCAGGAGATGCACAAAGACAACAACGTTCCGAGCAGGCAGCACAACAAAATGCACAACGCAACGAACAGATGCAGCAACAGCGCAGTCAGCAGGCGGAGCAACAAAGGGCTCAACGTGATCGGCAAATGCAACAACAACGTTCTCAGCAGGCGGAGCAACAAAGAGCTCAACGTGATCAGCAGCAACGTTCTCAGCAGGCAGAACAGCAAAGAGCGCAACGTGATCAGCAGATGCAGCAGCAACGCAGTCAGCAGGCAGAGCAACAAAGGGCGCAACGCGATGCGCAACAGCAACAGCAAAGAGCTCAACAACAGCAACAAATGCAACAACGCCAGGAACAAAGAAGAACTGAATCGGCCCCTCAACAACAAAGAGGTGGTGTCGAAAGAAGTGGCGCTGAAGGCAGGCCATCAAGAGGTGGCAGAGGATAGATTAATGAAAAGTCCCGGTTTTCACCGGGACTTTTTTTTGGTAATTATTGCCCCGCAGCCTGGTGAAGCTGACTTAAATTTTTTCCAATATAGGTGCTTTTGGCGTTTGGATGAAGATTTTCAGGATCCAGCAAAAAAGTTTCGATACCGAGTTCCAACCCATATTTAATTTCCGATTCTGCATCATCGCCAATGATCAGGATATCCTCAGTATTTAGCTTAAATTTTTCAATTAAACTCAGGAATGCCTGTTTTTTATTGCTAGCAGCTACATCAACAACTTGAACATCTTCGAAATCATCCGCAATTCCTAACATTTTCACCTTTGAATACTGTTGTTTAGGAAAACCGGCGGTAACGATAAACTTTCTGCCCTTTAAACTTTTTATATAATGATAATCATCACTCGGAATTAGTGCCTGAGTTACTTCTCTATTCGATAAATAATCAATTAAACGATCGGTTACCTCTTTTGGAAATTCGTATTTTTCGGCAACTTTTAAGAATGGTGTTCTTAGCATTTCCGCTTTTGCGGCCATATATTGTTCGTCAGTGAGTTTTAAATCTTGCCGCTCAAGCAAATCATACAGTCTTTTCATCAAAACATCTTCATTCGGTTTGGTAAAGTAAATCGTGTTATCTAAATCGATAAAAAATACTTGTTTCATTGTGGTTTGGTTTTTGCAAGGTAAAAAAAGTTAAAACACCTTAAGGGTTAATATGTTTAATAACTAAATAACGAAAACCATGAAAAAAGAGACAAAAATTATAGTGGGCGTTTTAGCCGGAGCAGCATTAGGTGCAACAATTGCATTAGCATTATCATCAGATTCATCTAGTGATTTAAAAGGTAAGGTTTCAGATTTTTTTGCTGATCTTTTAGATGCTTCAAAAGATAAGTTAGCTGGATTAGCAGATAAGGCATCAGGTTTAGCAGACAAAGCCTCTGGGGTAGCAGAGAGAGTTAAAGATAAAATCTCAGAAGTTCACGCTTAAAGAAATTGAAAATGCCGGAAATATCCGGCATTTTTATGCTACATTAATTCTAACCATCTAATGAAGATTGCCTTTCATGGTGCTGCCCGTACAGTTACGGGAAGTAAGCACCTTATTACCCTAAAAAATAACACTCAGATATTACTAGATTGTGGACTGTTTCAGGGAATGGGTCGTGTTACCGATAAACTAAATGACTATTTTGGTTTCGATCCCAAGAAAATTACTTATCTCATTTTATCTCATGCCCACATTGATCATTGCGGTTTGTTGCCTAAACTGGTAGCCGATGGCTTTAGCGGAAAAATCTTCTGTACGTCCGCCACAATGGATCTTTCTCGCATCTTAATGATGGACTCAGCGAAGATCCAGATGCAGGACGCTGATTTTTCGAATAAGCATCGTCGTGAAGGTGAAGAAATGGAAGAGGCGCTCTACACAGAGGAAGATGTAACCCAGACTTTGAGTCAGATGAAAATTGTGGAATATGAGGAAGATTTCGAAATTGATGAACACATCCGTTTAAAACTTACTGATGCCGGACACATTTTGGGTAGCTCGGCGGTTCATTTAACTATTACCGAAGAAGGAGATACCAAGAGGATTACCTTTTCTGGCGATGTTGGTCGCTATGAAGATTTACTTTTGAAAAGTCCTCAGCAATTCGATCAGGCTGATTACATTTTGATGGAATCTACCTATGGCGATTCACTTCACAAAGACCTCGATCCGATTGAAGAAATGCTTTACGAAATTATTAATCACACCTGTATCTCAAAAAAAGGTAAAGTAATTATACCGGCATTTGCGGTTGGGAGAACGCAAGAGTTACTGTATGCATTAAACGGGTTGGAGTTAAAAGGAAAATTGCCAGATGTTCCATTTTATGTTGATAGTCCGCTATCCTCAAAGGCTACCGAAATTTTGCGTAACCACCCTGAAGTTTACAATAATGGTGTAAAACAAGTTCTAAAAGTTGACCACGACATTTTTGGATTTAAAGGCTTGCGTTTCATCGAAAGTGTAGAAGAATCAAAAAAACTGAACGATGATCCGCGTCCTTGTGTAATTATTTCTGCATCGGGCATGGCAGATGCTGGCCGGGTGAAACATCACATCAGAAACAATATCGGAAACCAGAAAAATACCATTTTAATGGTGGGTTATTGCGAACCGAATTCTCTGGGTGGGCAATTGGTTGCTGGTAAAAAAGTTGTGGAAATTTTCCGCGATGAATATGATGTGAAGGCGGAAGTGCAAGCAATAAAATCGATGAGTGCGCATGGTGATTACGAAGATTTATTGCAGTTTCTGTCTTGTCAGGACCCAGCGTACGTAAAGCAACTTTTTCTTGTGCATGGAGAATATGAAGTTCAGCAGCATTTCGCAACGCGATTAAAAGAACATGGATTTAAACATGTGGCTATTCCAGAATATCATCAGGAGTTTGAATTGGGGTAGTTTTTAGTAACCCGCCCATTTCGATCGAAAGGAGAAATCTTTGACCAGCAAATATGCTTCAAAGATTTCTCTCCCGAATATTACGGACTTTGATCCAGTCGAAAGGGCGGTGCCAATTGATTCTTATCCTCCAATTCCATCTTCCAATTTTCTATCTTTGCTTCCATGGATGTTTTTGGCAAAGCGCTTACTGATATTTACAAAACCGGCGAAGCCGATACACTTTGGTTGCACAATTCTTATGGTGAGCCTGAAGAAATGCCCTTAGAATTTTTCTTCCGTGATGATGAAGATATGCCCGTTTTGGAACTTCAGGCCTTGCACCTTTGTCACGGGAAAGTTCTGGATGTCGGAGCAGGTGTCGGCAGTCACGCTTTGCTTTTGCAAGCCTTCAATATTGATGTAACCGCTATTGATGTTTCTGAAGCTGCGGTTAACATTATGAAAGACCGTGGAGTGAAAAAAGCTTTGCTGCAAGATGTCTTTACCTATCAGGAAAGGTTCGACACCATCTTAATGTTGATGAATGGCATTGGCTTAACCGGAACGTTGGCCGGTTTCAAAGATTTTTTAATCAAAATTAAAGATCTACTCCATCCAGGCGGACAGGTAATTTTCGATTCATCTGATATTTCTTATTTATATGAGGATTTGCGAAAGCCCCAAGATCAATATTACGGTGAAGTTTCTTATCAATATGAATACAAAGGAGATAAGGGAAATTGGTTTAACTGGGTTTATGTAGATGAAGAAACCATTAAAGCCATCGCGAAAGAAACCGGCTGGAATTGTGAGATGATCTTTGACGATGGAGAAGACCAGTATTTGGTGAAGCTGACCTTGGCATAAATTCGTCATTGCCTGCCTGCTGCAGGCAATGACGATCTGACTAAGTTTAAAAGCTAAAAAACGTTTGTCTTCCGCCTACTTTCTGCCCAAAATTTTGGATATTGTAAGTCAGCGTTACCATTCCATACCTACCTAAATTATTTGTTTGATAATCGATTACGCTATTCCCGGTAATCTCCACAGAGCGCCTCACATTACTTTGCAAAATATCATTCACCGCTAATTTCAATTGTAGCCTGTCATTTTTCATGAAGAGATAGGTTACTGCTGCATTCCACAGTTTAATGTTATTGTTGTATCCAGCAATTTGTTGTGTGTTAGCCGTTATTGCAAAACTGGTTTCAAAAACTACCTTTTTTGGGTATCGAATAATTAATTCTGAGGTTGCGTTCTGTGTGTTGTAGCTCAGGTCGGTATAGAAATCATCCTGATAGCGACTGCGATTTAAGTTAATGGAATAGCCTTGATTAAGTTCAACAATATCATTAAAATTTAATCGCACATTTCCATTTGGCCCAACATAAAAAACGTTTGCATCACTTCTAATATTATTAATGATGACAGGCGTATGATTGAAGTTTGCCCAAACACCCAAGCCTACTTTTAAAGTAGTTTTGTTGATTTTGAAATCCTTCGAACCATTTGCACCACCACTAAAGTTATAAATGCCACTCACGTTAATTGGCGTAATTGTTTGCACACCATTGCTAATTGTTGTGGTATTTACAATGCCGTTTTTGGTGAAATTTCCGTAACCATACAAATTATAATTAACTAACAACTTCGGATCGTATTTGTACAAGTTTAAAGTTAATCTTTGCGTTCTGGCTGGCAACAAATTAGGGTTACCATTTCTAATGTAAAGGGCATTGGTATTATCGGCTACAGGTTGCAAATAACTTACATTTGGCTCTGTAAACCGGGCATCATAATTCAACCTGAAAATTTTATACACCAGTTGAAACGAAGGCCAAATGAAATGATATCGCTGATCGATGTTGGCGCTATTGCTAAAGCGGTTATTTAATGAAATGTAGTTGTGTACAATTCCAGGTTGGATATTAAAATCTTTGGTTATTCGGTATTTCAAACTAATATTCGTGTTCGTTTTAAAGCCAGCCTGCTCTACAGTTTGGCTTAAACTAGGGATCACAATATCGTACAGTTGGTTTGCAGGGTTTCTGTAAAATGTGCTCAACGCATTTTCGTTGTTTAAAATATTTCCGCTTAAATCAATTTTAAAGCTTAACTTTTTACTGATGGGTTCGCTATAATTGGCATAGATGTACGATCGAAAATTCTCTATCTGATTATTCCGCAGCTGATCTATTTCTGAAGTTGATGGGGTAATGAAGAAGTTGCTGATGCTGCGGTTATAATTTAAGGTTGGATTTGGGGTAGTCGAAATATCAAAACCGATATTGAATGATCTGCCCGCTTTCTTAAAATCTTTACTTAAATCGGCTACCAGCTGATATTTATTACTTGATGAATTTCGGTCGTTTATATTCTGCAAGTTATTAACCAGCTGACCAGCAGCATTTGTGTTTGTGGAGCGATTGGTGCTGATAGCGTTGTTCGAATTTAAAACGATAAAAGGCTCAATGGTAAGTTGTGTTAATGAATCGATTTGCCAATCTAATTTCCCTGCAATATTATGTTTAAGTGTCAATGCTCTTGTGTTTTCATTTGCATTGGTAATCAACCGATCATTGCCCAGCGTTTGGTTGGTATTGGTTAGTCGTTCCAGTAAATTATCATTACGGCCGAAAAAATATTGTGTATTTAGCTTAATGCCTTTTTTTGTGAGGGTGTTAAAGTTAAAGCCGCCGCCCGATGAGGTTTGTATACCGCTAAAGCTCCCACCAAAACTAATTCCATTAAACTCAAAATAGCCACCAGAACTCATCATCATCGAGTTGACACCACTTCGGTTAAAACCACCAATACGTTGAACATCATTTGGATTAAAGCCCGGCTGGTTGATGTTGTTTCCATAAGCCAAAATACTCACCTGTGTCGTATCGCGAAAAAAATTCATTAAACCCCCGGCTTGATAAAGCTCTTTGATGCCGCCACCAGCATACAACTTGCCGAAAGCCCCTTTTTTAATGGCTTTTTTCAATTTCAAATTGATGATTTGAGGGATTTCTGCCGCGGTTAAATCAGGGTCTCTTCTTTTGGCCTGCTTATCATCCACCACCTGAACCTTATCGATAATGTTAGCGGGTAAATTTTTAGTGGCGATTTGCTGGTCGCCTCCAAAAAATTCCTTTCCATCAACCAGAATTTTACTTACTGCTTTCCCATTAACCATAATCGATCCATCTTCGGCAATTTGTACACCCGGTAGTTTCTTCAATAAATCTTCCACTACAGCCGAAGGTAAGGTCTTAAATGATTCAGCATTAAATTCAATAGTGTCTTTTCTTACAATTACCGGCGGCCTTTCTGCCACAATATTAACTTCATTCAAATCATTTGACTGCGTTGATAGATAAAGTGTGCCCAGGTTAATATTTGGATTTTCAGCGGTGATGGATACTTCTTTTCGGTAGGTTCCATATTGCCACGCAGTAATAACTAAACGGTATTTGATGCCAATCTGTAAGTTGTTAATTTTAAAGGTTCCCTTGTCATCCGATAGCTTGTAGCTATTAAGAACGCTGTCACCAACTTTATAAACCGAAACTGTTGAATAATTTAAAGTGGTTTTGTGGTTGGCGCTATCGGCTAAAACACCAATAATACTTCCATTTTTTTGAGCAAAAAGATTTAAAAAGGCAAGGCAAAAAGCGATTGATAGTACTAGTTTCTTCATATATATATCGTAATAATGGAATTGCTAATTTATAGTTGCTTGAAGTTTGGTTTTTAAAAATGGGATGAGCAAGTGTAAAAATGTGACGAACAGGTTTGTTTAATGCAAGACGCCCACTATTCGAAAGTGTTGCAATAAAAACTGATTAACTAAATATTTAGTTAAATATAACTGTGTTCATGAGCATTTACAATTCCAATCGAAAAAATTACAATAACAGATGAAGATCTTATCTTTTAAATGGACAGGAGTTAGTTTCGACAAAGGAATTATATTAGGCAAAGCAAAATCCCCAAGAAATTAATCAAGAGGATTTAAAGCTGAAGTGAAAAATTTATTTCAAGTCGTTGTAATCAATGATTTTTACACCGGAGTTTTTTGCTAAAATTTCTTCCATCCAAACCCTATGCGCTGCTCCTACACCAACCACTACCCGCTTCGCATTTTTAGCTCTAGCCTGTTCGATCACGTTTTTGCACATACCTTCGTTTCTGTTTGTCCATTGTGCCACCATGTCCTTTAAAGTTTCGGTAGGGAAACCTGCATAGCCATAAAATTTACGACCGCCATAAAAGTTCCAGGCTTCAATTAATTCTCCGTATTTGGCTGTAGCCATTCCTGCATATTCATCAGCAGAAAACTTCTTTTCTTCTTCATTACTGTAAACCCAATATTTGTTTATCGCAGTCATTGTTCTTCCTTCTGGTGATAATGAATCTGCTTTAGCTTTTTGGGCCATTACTTTATAGGCAGAATCCATTTTACTCCAAGCTTCACCCCAAGGTTTATCGTAAGTTTGGCAATCCATATTGTAAATTTGGTTCTGACCGAGTTGATAAATCAACGGAAAATATATTTTGCTATACTCGCTTCCTGGTCTGATGATCCCAAGTTTTTTTAGCGAATCCAGGCTTCCAAACATTTTAGCATAGGTTGCTTGCTCTTGCTTTCCAAATCTAGTCTTCATTTGATTTTCTAGTACAAACATCTGATAGTCGAAATTACCCCTGTCCCAATTTTTAGCATATTCAACAGCTAAATCCATTCTTGTTTTGTGGTAGTATGGAAAAGAGCTTAACGCTTTCTGTCTTTTCTTAATCGAAGCAGCACTGTTTTTCAGTGGTTCTGGATTCAATCTGGTAATGTAGTTGACCTTTTTTGCAAACCCTTGTTTAGCCCAATGGTCATCACTTAGCGTAGCATAATCTGTTGCTGGCAGATACTCTCCGAAAACCATGTCCGGTTTAAAGTTTTTAAGCTTGTCAATTATTGCCTGAAAATTTTGTGTCGGATTTGAGTTATCGTGAGAAGAGGCCACGATTACAATTTCTATTTGATTTTGGGCCTTGCTATTAACAGATATGCCGAATAATAGTAGCAATGCGAAGCTGAAGTTTAGGATGGTTTTCATAATGAATCTCTTTTTTTTTGTTGATTCAAATATGAGGAGAACAACTCTGCCCCGCTATTTAATTATCCCAACGACTTTAAATTTTATCCCAATAGGGTTTAAAGCTTAATCAACAATTCGTCAGTACATGGATGGCGTTGATATAAAATTTGAGGTAATTCATCCCAGAATTGAAGCTATTTCATTAACTTTTTATGGAAGCTGACCAGCAATTTGAAAAGATCATTATACTCATTTAATGGTAAAGTATCTGCTTGATCAAACACATCGTGATAGGCAGAAGGCCCACCCTGAGTATAAATAAAAAACGCAGGAACCCCTTTTTCGGAGAAAAAATAATGATCACTATTTGCAGCTTTGCCTCTTGAATTTATTTTTGAGATATATCGATGCTGATCATTGATTTCCTTTAATAAGGAAAATGCTTTTGGATAAACAGACGCATTAACCACTGTCATACCAGCTTCGCCTGTGCCCACTAAATCGAGATTAATGAGGAATTTAATTTTATTCAGCGGCAGAAGTGGATTTTCGGTATAGTATCTTGAGCCCAATAAGCCTGCCTCTTCGGCTGCGAAACAAATAAAACCAATGGAGTAAGGCTGAGGATTTGAAGCATAATATTTCGCCAAACTTAAAAGTGTAGCAACACCGGCAGCGTTATCATTTGCGCCAGGGAAATATGTGTCTTTGCCCATGCCACCCAAATGATCGTAATGGGCGGTAATCATTAAAATCGAATCGGGGTATTTGGTACCCTTAACTAAACCGCAAATATTAGAAGCCTGGAAGTTGGTAATAAATTTGTTTTCAATAGCAACATTTATTCGCTCCGGAGTAGCAGTTAAAGCTTTTTCGTTGATTTGAATTTGTGTCGTCTCACCAACTTCAGTAGCCACCGACCAGGTGAGTTTATCTTTTAACGAAACTTTTAATATTGGGCTTGCCTGAAAATTTAAACTATCAATTTGCTTTAAGGCTGCTTTTAGCTTAACAGTAGGGCTTTCGTTATTGATGATGAAATCTTTCCCTGGAAATAGCTTTTTCCCATCAACTTCTACCATCATTTTTCCAGGAAAAGTGTTAACCGGGAAATTAAAATCCTGTTTGTAACCTGTTCCGAAGGGAATTAAACCCAGCTCCTTATATTCTTCAGCAATGAAATCTGCAGCCTTTTTCATTCCGTCTTTTGTGTAACCTCGGCCCCAAAATTCTTTTGCGGTAAGTTTATTTACCATTTTTCTGGTGTAGGCAGAATCTTGAGCAGGACAAGCAGAAGAATAAAATAAGGCGACTACAAGCAACAAGTTTTTCATGCTTGTAATTTACCAATGTTGATGCAAGTTTTTTCTATCGATTGTTAAATCACAGAAATATTTCGCTATTTATTTATAAAGTACTCAAGCGAAGATGCTATAAAATCATTGTTGCAATTCTGCCACTTTAGGTTTTTCTAATGTTTTAATTACGGCATAAGCCAGAGGCAGTATTAGCGTGATAATGATTTCCTGACGCTGAAAATTTAATTGGAATAATAAGATCGAAAGTGCACATAATGTCCAGATTACACCAGATGCCAGGAAAAAGTGTTTTGAAAAGTTGATAAGCTTCATTTTATAAGGCGATTAATTTTATAAGCTAATATAACTACAGAAACTTAATTTGCAATCAAAAAAAAGGTCGGTTGAAAATCAACCGACCTAAATATGATTTGAATAAATCTACTTAACTAAATAGGGTTGCAAAGCTGTTTTTATTTTCTCCTTATTCTGGCTGGCAGTCCATTTTTCTTTAATAGATTGATCGCCTAAAGTAAACAATGTTTCATAAAGCAATTTGCCATTTACATTGGTTTGAACTTTAAAATTTGTATTTGAAGTTTTGGCTAAATCTGCCCAAACGTCGCGTACATCTGCCCAATATGTTTTTTGGCTATCCCACCATTTTTGGGCATAGGCAAATTTAGCCGGATCTATTTTCGTAAATTCCTCATAACCCTTTTCAACAGCAATGAGTTTATCACCCTGGGGTGTTCTAACAACTTTTTTATTGTCTTGCTCAAACATCCAACCCTCTTTGGTAATGGTAATTCTACTGCCGCGGTTTAAAACATTGTAATCTTTACGTACGGTAGATTCTCTTCTAGGAAGTGGAGAATCGGTTTCACTCTGCCACGCATCGCGGCCACCAACATGGCTCCAGGTTCCGTAACCCTGATAACGTGGACTATCATCAACCTGATAAACTTTTTGCGTCCATTTACCCTTAACCTCAGCAGCATTTAAGGTAACCTTTCTCCATGCATTATCTTGAGTATAAAGCATAATTTCAGGGTCTTCGTAAGTCCAATCCTGGCGCCAATGTTTTATTACGGTCGAATCATTAATCGCCAACATGTGCTGAATGACGATCTTTTTAGGCTCATCAACAATTACTTCAGCCCATTCATTTCCATGGCTTCTGTATGGCTTGCTAAAGGTATAATTTGGATCAGGTGAGGTCACTTCGCCATAGTTGAAGTTTACTTTATAAAATCCGGACAATGATTTGATGGCTTTTCTATCTTGCTCTAATTTGTCTTGAGCATTAGCGCTAAACGTAAAAAATACGGTTATAGCCAGAAGGAGGTTTAAAATTTTCATAGTTTAAGTTGTTATCGTTTACTGAGCTGCAGGGGCAGATTTTTTCTTTTTCTTGTTTCTTCCAATCCAGATGAGAACACCTGTAATTGGCATACTTGCTGCAATTAAGCTGGCGAAAAATGCGATGATTTTTCCAGGTAATCCCGCTATAGAACCTACGTGGATGTCGTAATTCATCCGCATGATTTTATCGGCAACAGTTGCGTTTTTTAACTTTCCGAAAACATGTTTCACTTCAATCTCTTTCAAGGTGTGCTGATCAAAATAGCTGTAGTCAGCTTTCCAATAGGTCTCCGGATCCGGGTTTTTTGCAATTTCGATTGATGCTTTTTCGTTTTCGGGAACATGCACATCAAGACTTCCGTTAAATTTTGGATCGGCATCCAGATAAGATTTCCAAAGTTGATCAGCAGCTGAAGCATTTAGTTGCAGCTTCGCATTCCGGGTGGTATCAGAATAGGTTTCTTCGAACTGATTGAGCGTTTTGCCGCCCGAACTTACAAAGTAAACGGATTTGGCAAACCATTGGAAGCCCATCACCATCCCCGAAAGTGCAATAAAAATGATGATCCAGGTGATGTAAAAGCCCAACACGTTATGAAAGTCATAATTAACGCGACGCCATTTTGCATTCCACTTAATGGTAAAACGTCGTTTTGAAGCCGCTTTGTTTTTCGGCCACCACAATATCAAACCAGAAAACAATAAAACTACAAACATTAAGGTAGCTGTAGTGAGTACTGGTTGGCCAATTTCTGGTGGCAGCCATAAATAATAATGCCCCATGATCACGATTCTGAAAAAATCGTCGCTCATGTTTTTAACTTTAATTACTTTGCCCGTGTATTGGTTTACGAAAACGATATAATAGTATTCCGGATCGAAATTGTAGTAAACAACTTGTGCACTTTTGCCCGGTTGATAAGTAATGCTGTGGGCATGCTTGTTTGGCAAGGCTTGATCTGCAATCTTTTTTAATGCGGTAGGTGGAAGTAAGGGTTTGTTTTGAACCGCCAGATTGCGGTAGGGTTGGGTCACATTTTCAATTTCTCGTTCAAAGGCCAAAATGCAGCCTGTAATTCCAAGGAAACAAACAAACAGCCCGGAAATTAATCCGAGCCATAAGTGTATTCTTCCCACCCAATATTTGAAGGTTTTATTTTTTTTCTTTTCAGACATGTATGCTGATTAAAATTTATAGGCTACGCTAACTCTGAAATTTCTTGGTGCTTCAGCTTGCCATGAATAAGCTGGCTGATTATAATCTGGCGCATTCCAGTAGCCTGTGTAGTAGGAACCGCTGTACAAATATTTGTCAAGAATGTTAAAAACATTGGCGTTGATTTTCAACTTCCTGTTTCCCCAGAATAAACCTCCATCCAATTTGAAATAATCAGGTAGGTTTTGCTCAGGATTGGTAGGGCTAAAATTCGCCGTAGCCCGATCAGCCAGATAGGTAAAACCTCCGGAGATCCCGAAACCTTTTAATGCTCCATTTTGTAAAGTATAGGTTAACCAGGCGTTAGCGGTATGTTTTGCAAAACCCGGTACCACTTGTCCTACGAAAAGAACATCCGTTACAGCGCCTTCGGCTACCTCGGTTACTTTACCATCGGTATAAGCATAATTCGCAATCAGGTTTAATCCTTTTGTCAATTCTCCACGAACATCAAATTCAATCCCTTGGGCTTGTTTTTCGCCAACAACAATACTATAGTTTTCTCCTGCCTGGTTAAAGGGATCGGCAGCAAGTTCATTTTGTTTGGTAATTCGGTATGCAGATAGCGTAGTATTCCAACGGCCATCAAGCCAGTCTTTTTTAATCCCGATTTCTTTGTTGTTTCCGGTGATCGGTTTTGGTGTCGATGCATCACGCAACAAACCAGATTGTGGCGTAAAAGCCTCGTCATAAACGGCATAAACGGAAGTGTTTTTATCAACCGAAACACTTAAGCCCACTCTTGGCGTAACATGTTTGGCTTTATCTGGCGCAGCACCCCAGGCCGATTGACTTACATAAGTATAACGGCCAGCAAGTGTTAACCGAATTCTGTTTTCCCAAAAACCCAACTCATCCTGAACGTACCCGCTTAAATATTTTTGATCAATTAAACCTCCGCCAGCTATTGCTCTTTCCTCAAGACTGGTGTTTCTGTCGAAATCCGGATATCCATTTGATGGAAATCCATAATTAGGATTTGCCAGACTGAATGGCGAACCTGGAAGGTCTAAATCATGTGACTGACCGAAATCTGCCATGTATCCCTTTTTACCTCCATCGAAGCCTGCAAGAATTCTATGAACGATACCTCCGGTTTTCACTGTTCCGTTTACAAATACCTGAGCCAGTTTCATTGAGCTTGATGCATCCCAGATTCCTACATTTCTAATCAATGTTCCGTTAGGATAAACGGCTGATGGCCAGGAGCTCGAGCCCGTTTGTAAGTATTTATAATAGGCAGCCTGTGCTGTTAATTTCCAATTCTGACCTAATTGTTGCTGTAGGTTTAAGGTTAAGCTATGATCATTAATGCGGGTGGGCTGTACGCCGGGTTGCGTGAGGGTAAAATCTCTTGGCAAGGTTGCATAGCCAGTGGTATTAAATAAATAGTATGAACCAACTTCAGTCATTTTTGCGTTTTGCAAAGTATATTCTGCTGTTATTTTCGTGCTAGGTGTAATTTGATAGCTTAAAACCGGGGCAAAACTGAAGCGGTTGTTTTCTTCGTATGGCCTAAATGAACCTTTGCTTTGTGCAGCCGCATTTAACCTGAATAAAAATTTACCATCCGAAGTGAGTTTGTGGTCTAAATCAACAGTTGTTCTGAATAAATCGTAGCTGCCAGCTGTAAACGAAACTTCACCCTGATTTAAACCCGTAGGCTTTTTAGTCACCACATTATACAATCCACTCGGATCTCCATTGCCCAGCATAAAACCAGCAGGACCTTTAACAAACTCAATGTGATCAACAAAGCTCATGTCTTCAGTTAATGGGCCCCAGTAGGAAGAAACAATATTAAATCCATTACGCATGGCTTGAATTTGAGAGCCACGCATGGTAATGTTAGTGTATAAATCTCCCCAATGCTCTAAACGAACAGCGCCACTTACATTCCTCAATACCCCATCACTCATGCTAATCAGCTGCTGATCTTTTATAGCTTGATTACTCACCACCTGGATGTTTTGAGGGGCTTCCAGCAAAGGCTCATTCAGCCTTAAAGTAGCGGAGGGCAAACTTATTTTGTATTTTTTGTTGATGCCAGCAATCGTTACCTCTTCCAGGGCCTGATCATTTTCTTGCAAAGAAAAATCAACTGAAACAGTTTCTCCGGCTACAACATTCACTGTTTTTTGGGCAGGGGTAATGCCTATTGCGGAAGCTTTAATGGTGTAACTGCCCGCCTTCACACGGTTTATGGTATATTTTCCGCTTTCGTCGGTGATTGTTCCTTGTCCTTTACCTGTAAGTCCAACTGAGATATAGGCGGCAGGATTACCATTTGAAGTGGTTACCAGACCTTTAATAGTGCCAAATTGTTGAGCGTAGGATGTTAGTGAGAGTGTAGTGAGTAAAAACGTTAAAACGAAAAGTTCAATTTTGCGCATCTTAAATTTATTTGGATTAATTCTAAACAGCCGCAAAATAACAGCACAAAAATTTATTTTCCAAATTATTTTGAACAATTCTAAATAAGGGCAGCGAGTTTTAACATTTAGTAGGCACTAGTTTTTTGATCTGAAGTAAGTTAACTGGTGCATCATACAAAAATAAAAAAGGACTGTCAGCTAGCCGACAATCCTTTGAACGATGGTTTTTTGGGTAAAAATCTTTACTTGATGGTTAATAAGAATAAATTAAGTGAGCGCTCAGTATCATTTGCCGGACTTGCTAAACCGCCACAAATAATATCATAATGGTAGCCGGCGAGTAAAGTTGTATTTTCTGAAACAACTTTCGTTTTACCAGTTGCAGTTTCCTTTGCATCGAAAGTAAAGGTGCCTGGAGAAACTGCTATAAACCCACTTGCAGTTTTATATGTTTTATTGCTGGTTAAAATAGCGGTTTCGCCGGTTTTAGCCAGGTCGAGTGCTGGTGCATCAGGCGACAAATTAATGAAACGGACATAAGCTTTATCTGCCGATGGTAAACTTAAATCGTCAGCGATCAGTAAACCATCCAACGAACCAGGTTTGTTAATTAAGTAAAAACTATTGTAGGTGCTTGCAGTAAGCGAAAAACTTTTGGTTAGTACACTTTCAGCATTGTTTTCAGTTGTAAATTTTAAATTGCTGACACCAGCCGATACCGGTCCGAAAGCAGTGGATCCACCATAGGGCAGTGCTGCGGAACTCAGTGATGCACTATTTAAAAAAGGATAGTAGGTGGCTAAAGTTGGTGCTGCGTTAACTACCCGAATATAACTCACGGAACTGGCTGTTTCTTCTTTTTTGCAAGCACTAAAGGTTGTTAAAATCAATAGAAAAATAATGGGAGCGAAGGCTAATGTTCTGAAGGAGGATAGGGAAAATGTTTTCATCAATTTTTTGAGGTTTTAAATTATATAAGCGATTACTATTTAAACGGCATCGAAAACCAATTCGCTACAGCCAATGCAAAGATTGAAGTTAATGGCTTCTGTGGTTGTTAAATGGTGTTAATGCTTGTTAAACTTTCCCTATAGATTTTAACAATGTTAATTTTTGTGAAATCATAGGGTTTGATATTAAATGCCTCGAAAACAAAAAATCGATGTGGTTGTTCATCTAAAGTTTATTTAACCATTTAATAATCTTAACATTAAATACTTATTGCGATTATAATTTCGTCTAACCATCAAATCTTAAAACAATGATTAAAAACATCTCAAAATTTGCGCTAATCTCCTTAGGAACGATTGCGCTTTCGTCGTGTGGCGGTACTTCAAAAGATAAGGCTGCTGATGCAGACACAACCATCACCAAAAGCGAAACCATTATTAAGCATGGTGATAAAGCAGAAAACGGTCCTGAAACGATTGCTTACACCGCTTCGCCAGATACTGCGGTTTTAGGAAAGGCGAAAGAAGCGCTTGTTAAAGTTGTGGAGGCAAGTGCTGTTAATTTGCAAGATGCAGAAGGAAAATCGACCGGGGCAGAGCTTACTGTAAAGCTATTGGTGACTAACAAGAGTACCCTCGATGCCAAAAAGTATTTTTCAATTCCAGCATCTGATGCGAGATTACAACTTGACAATGGCACATCGATTCCGGGAAGTAAAGAAAGTGGAAGTACCGAACCAGATGCCGAAGCTTCAAGCGAAGCGGTATGGAAGTTTCAGGTGCCCGCAAATGCGAATCCATCGAAGCTCAATTTCTTCTTAGATGGAACAAGAGTTTCAGTAGGAATCATGAAAGAATAAAAATAAAATCCCGAATCTTCGGGATTTTTTGTTTGCACTGATTAGTAAAAAAATGTAAAAAAGTTAAAAAAAATTGTGGAACTCAATTATTATTTAAACCTTTGCACCTCAATAGAGTTAAAGCCGTTTTAATACGCAAGAAATGATTAAACAATTTTTACATAAACTTTCTAGTTTCACAGCCCACCTGGTTGCTGGTGAAAGTTTATTTATTAATCGTTTTCAGCCCGTATTTTATTATCCCACAAGCCGGCAAAATTTCACTCCACGTATTTAGTACTCCACTAAACGTAACGAGGAATTGATCCTCTCTAAAAACCCAATTAACAAGAATACTTATAATTTTTCGTTAGAAAACGAATGGATATTAACGAATTTATAGTGCAGGTCGCACTTCCTGAACATCGTGTATTTGCAGAACAAATCGTAACCGAGATGGCCGAATCTGCTAAAGCACGTGGTACGGGCATTGCAAAACGTTCTCCTGATTACGTTGCCAATAAAATGCAAGAAGGCAAAGCTGTTATTGCGTTCCATAAAGATGGTACTTGGGCTGGCTTTTGCTATATCGAAACCTGGAGCCACGGTCAGTTTGTGGCCAACTCCGGCCTAATTGTATCTCCTGAATTTAGAAAAGCAGGTTTAGCACACGCCATTAAAGAGAAGGTTTTCGAATTATCGAGAGCTTTATACCCTAAAGCAAAGATTTTTGGCTTAACCACTGGTTTGGCTGTAATGAAGATTAATTCAGATTTGGGTTACGAACCAGTTACTTATTCTGAATTAACCCAGGATGAGGAATTTTGGAAAGGCTGCCAGAGCTGCGTCAATTTCGAAATCTTGAAAATGAAGGAACGTAAAAACTGCATGTGTACTGCCATGCTTTACGATCCGGCAACTCAAAAGCACGATGCTGCAAAGAAATTCGCCGAAGAATTACAGAAGAAACCCAAATTATATGAGCGTTTTATGCGCATCAAGCAACGTTTAGTTGTAAAACCGAAGCCTAAATCTGGCTTCAAAGTATTGATGTTTTTATTTACCCTGTTAACTAATAAGTAATGAAGAAAAAAGTAGTTTTAGCTTTTAGCGGAGGTTTAGATACCTCATTTTGTTGTATATATCTCGCTCAAGATCGCGACTTGGAAGTTCACTCGGTAATTGTAAATACTGGTGGTTTTTCTGATGAAGAATTACAAGAAATAGAGAAAAGAGCTTATGCTTTAGGCGTGAAATCTCATGCTGTGGTAGATGAAACGGAAAGTTATTATAACGATTGCATCAAATATTTAATCTTCGGAAACGTATTAAAAAACGCTACTTACCCACTTTCTGTAAGTGCGGAACGTGTGAGTCAGGCAACGGCAATTGCGAACTACGTTAAAAAAATCGGAGCTGATTATGTCGCTCATGGAAGTACCGGTGCCGGAAACGATCAGGTGCGTTTCGACATGATTTTTAATATCTTAATTCCAGAGGTTGAAATCATTACGCCAATCAGAGATTTGAAATTATCCCGCGAATCGGAAATAGAATACCTGGCTGAACATGGCGTTGAATACAGCGCAGCAAAAGCACAATATTCAATTAACAAAGGTTTATGGGGAACTTCAGTAGGTGGTAAAGAAACCTTAACCTCAAACGAAACTTTACCAGAAAGTGCTTGGCCAACGCAGGTGAGTGAAACAGAATCTCGCAGGATAGAATTAAGCTTTGAAAAAGGGGAGCTTGTTGCTATTGATGGCGAAACTTTGGATCCTGTTAGAGCGATTCAAAAATTACAAGCCATTGCGCAACCTTATGGTATTGGCAGAGATATCCATGTGGGTGATACGATTATCGGCATTAAAGGCCGTGTGGGTTTCGAAGCTGCAGCCCCTGTTTTAATCATTAAAGCACACCATACTTTAGAAAAACATACTTTAACCAAATGGCAACTGAGCTGGAAAGAGCAGTTGTCTTCTTTTTACGGCAACTGGTTGCATGAAGGTCAGTTCCACGACCCAATTATGCGGAATATTGAGGCTTTCTTAGCAGATACGCAAAAAGTGGTGAGTGGGAAAGTGTTTGTAGAATTATTGCCATATCGTTTCCAGATAATCGGGATTGAATCGAACCATGATTTGATGAGCAACAAGTTTGGCAGCTACGGCGAAATGAACAATGCCTGGAGTGGCGAAGACGTTAAAGGTTTCTCTAAAATCTTCGGTAACCAGGTAATGATTTGGCACAAAGTAAATAACGAGGTAGAGGGCTAAAAGGTTGAAGGCGGAAGGTTCCCTCGCCTCTCGTCATTGCGAGGAGACACGAGGAAGCAATCTCCTTAATTTTGGCATCTTTACCCGAGCCGATCCGATAGCTATCGGATTTACATCGGTAGCTTGTCGAAGGATTAAAGTTATATAGACTATGAATAGTAAAATAAAAGCAGGAATAATTGGTGGTGCGGGATACACAGGTGGCGAAATGCTCCGTATCCTGGTCAATCATCCAAATGTTGAAATTGCTTTCGTAAATAGTACCAGCAATGCAGGGAATTTAATTTCTGATGTACATACTGACTTAATCGGCGATACGGATTTGAAATTTACAAGCGATATTCCTCAGGATATCGATGTACTTTTTCTTTGCGTTGGTCACGGTGATGCGAAAAAGTTTCTAGCAGCGAACCCGATTAACGATAACATTAAAATCATCGATTTATCTCAGGATTTTAGACTTTCAGCAAATGCTGGTTTTTCGACTCCAGACTCTGGACTTAAGACTAAAGACTTCACTTACGGTCTTCCAGAGTTAAATCGTGATAAAATTAAAACAGCTAAGAATATCGCTAATCCAGGTTGTTTTGCAACCTGTATCCAGTTAGGTTTATTGCCTTTGGCAGCCAAAAATTTAATCAAAAGCGAGGTTCACATCAACGCAACAACCGGTTCAACAGGTGCCGGACAAAGTTTATCAGCTACTTCGCATTTTAGCTGGAGAAATAATAATCTTTCCATTTACAAGGCTTTTGAGCATCAACACTTAAATGAGATTGGAGAAAGTTTATTGCAATTGCAACCAACACTTTCCGAGGCTCTGAGTTTCATCCCACAACGAGGCGCTTTTACCAGAGGGATTTTAGCCTCCATGTATTTAGAAAGTGATTTGACTTTAGAAGAAGCACAAAATATTTACGAAGAATATTATAGTGCTCATCCTTTTACCCACCTGAGTCTGAAAAACATCGATTTAAAGCAGGTTGTAAATACCAACAAAGCGCTGGTTCACGTAGAAAAACATGGAAATAAATTATTTATCATCAGCATTATTGATAACCTACTAAAAGGAGCCAGCGGACAAGCAGTTCAGAATATGAATTTAATGTTTGGCTTGGAAGAAACAGCGGGGCTGAGATTGAAGGCAGGAGGGTTCTAAGTGTATGCAAAATTTTAAAGAATTAAAGGTTTGGGAGAAAGCTCATCAGCTTACACTGAGTATTTATAAAACAAGCGCCAGGTTTCTAAAGGAAGATATTTATAGTTTAACCAATCAACTTCGGCGGGCATCGGCATCAATACGAGCAAATATTGCCGAAGGTCGTGGTAAAAATTCACAAGCAGGCTTGGCTAATTTTTTAAAGATTTCTTTAGGTTCGGCTAATGAAACTGAATACTTTTTGATTTGATCAAGAAATTTAGATTAGCTAACTGAAGAACTGTTCACAACTTAATCTAATAGTATTAATGAAGTTAAGGCAATGCTTATTAATTTAATCTCCAGGTGAGAGCTAAGCACCCAAACCTATAACTTAAAACGTATAACTTATAATACAGCAACATGCAACTATTCGACGTTTACCCTCTTAATGATATAGAAATTGCAAAAGCATCTGGCAGCAATGTTTGGGATGCTAACGAACAAAAATATTTAGATTTATACGGAGGTCACGCAGTGATTTCAATTGGACATACCAATCCGCATTATGTAAGTCGCTTAACTGATCAATTAAACAAAGTTGGTTTTTACTCTAATTCGGTTAAAATCCCTTTGCAAACTCAATTGGCTGAGAAATTAGGCCAGGTTTCAGGCAAAAAAGATTTCCAGTTGTTTTTGGTTAATTCTGGTGCAGAAGCCAATGAAAATGCCTTGAAACTTGCCTCGTTTTATAATGGTAGAAAAAAAGTGATTGCTTTCACTGGCGCTTTCCACGGACGTACCTCTTTGGCAGTGGCGGTAACTGATAATCCGAAAATTGTGGCGCCTGTTAATCAAACCGAGAATGTCATATTTTTGCCTTTTAATAATGAGGTTGCACTTGAAGAAACTTTTAAAGCGCAGGGCGATGAAATTTCGGCTGTAATTATTGAAGGTATTCAAGGTGTTGGCGGAATTAAGGAAGCCTCAAAAAGTTTCCTGCAGAAAATCCGTTCTCTTTGCGATGAGTACAATTCAGTTTATATCGCCGATTCAGTTCAGTGCGGTTATGGTAGAACAGGATTGTTTTATTCGCATGATTATTCGGGCGTTGAAGCAGATGTTTACACGATGGCGAAAGGAATGGGTAACGGATTTCCAGTAGCAGGAATCTCCATTGCGCCGAAATTTAAACCTTGGCATGGAGAATTGGGAACCACTTTTGGCGGCAATCACCTGGCTTGTGCTGCAGGTTTAGCTGTTTTGGAGGTGATGGAAAGAGACAATCTAATCGAGAATGCCCAGGAGATTGGAAATTATTTAATTACCGAACTAAAGAAATTCGAGCAAGTTGTAGAAGTTCGTGGTCGTGGGTTGATGATTGGAATTGAATTACCAGAAGCACTTGCCCACGTTAAAAAAGAATTATTATTTACACATCATATTTTCACCGGCGAAGCCAAGCCAAACGTAATTCGTTTGTTGCCAGCTTTGAATTTAACAAAAGAAAATGCTGACGAGTTTTTAGCGGCGTTTACCAAGTTGGTGAAATAATACACTCGTCATTGCGAGGTACGAAGCAATCTTACATCGCTAAAAATACTTAGCAATTGCTTTAAGATTGCTTCGTACCTCGCAATGACGGACGAAGACGAAGTGGGTGCAAACTAACTTCGTTTTTGAAATTTTTAAGAGGTGGTGCAGGAAAACCTTAAACCCTATACCTCAAACCTTAAACCCTAAAAAATATGAAGTTATTTACTTCCGTACACGATGTTCCGAGCATCAAACAATTTGTAAAAGATGCACTTGAATTAAAGGCAAATCCTTATGCCCATCAAAGCTTGGGTAAAAACAAAACTTTAGGATTGGTTTTTATGAACCCAAGTTTGCGTACACGTTTAAGCACCCAAAAGGCTGCCTTAAATTTGGGTATGAACGTGATGGTGATGAATTTGGATAAAGAAGGTTGGGCTTTAGAAACACAGGATGGTGTGGTAATGAACGGTTCTACTGTCGAACATATCCGTGAAGCGGCAGCCGTGATGGGTCAATATTGCGATATTTTAGGCTTGCGTTCTTTTCCGAAATTAACCAATCGCGAGGAAGATTATAGCGAAGACTTTTTTAACAAGTTTGTAAAATACTGCGCTGTACCTGTAGTGAGTTTAGAAAGTGCTACGCGTCACCCGTTACAAAGTTTCGCAGATATCATTACCATCCATGAAACCTGGAATAAAAAACCAGATGGACGTAAACCAAAGGTAGTTTTGGCTTGGGCACCTCATGTGAAGGCATTGCCTCAGGCTGTTCCCAATTCATTTGCAGAATGGATGTGCAAGGCACAAGCAGAGGGAATGATTGATTTCACCATAGCACAGCCAGAAGGATACGAATTGGCCGAAGAATTTACGCCTGGTGCAGAAATTCAATATAACATAGAAGAAGCTTTGGCTGGCGCTGACTATGTTTATGTGAAAAACTGGAGTAGTTATAAAGAATATGGTAAAGTTTTAACTTATCCTGATGGCTGGATGATGAACAATGAAAAACTGAAGTTCACTAACGACGCCAAAGTAATGCACTGTTTGCCTGTTCGTCGCGATTTGGAATTATCTTCTGAGATTTTAGATGGACCAAATTCATTGGTAATTCATGAAGCAGGTAATCGTTTATGGGCAGCGCAAGCGGTAATTAAAGCGATGTTGGAAGAAATGAAATAATCTGTTGTGAGTTGCCGGTTACATGTTGCCGGTCTAAGTGCCTAAACATGTAACTGGCAACCCACAACTCATAACACATATATGAAACAACTTACCATCATAAAAATAGGCGGAAATGTAATTGATAATTCGGCGAATCTGCATCAGTTTTTATTAGATTTTACAGCCTTACCTGGAGATAAAATTTTGGTTCATGGTGGGGGCAAAATTGCAACCGAACTGGGCGAAAGCTTAGGCATTGAAGCTAAAATGGTTGAAGGCCGTCGGATTACAGATATTGAAACTTTGCGGATCGTTACGATGGTTTATGCAGGGTTGATCAATAAAAATATGGTAGCCCAATTACAAGCTAAGGGCAGCAATGCAATTGGATTATCGGGAGCGGATGGCAACATCATCAAAGCTAAAAAGCGTCCTGTAGTTACAAAAACACATGGAGCAGCTCCGGGCCCATTAGCTGGAGAAGTTATCGATTATGGCTTTGTTGGCGATTTAGATGAAAATTCTGTTTCTGCAACTACATTGGATAGTTTGTTAAAAGCTGGATTAACGCCGGTTTTATGTGCAATTACACACGATGGAGATACACAGTTATTAAATACCAATGCGGATACCATTGCCTCAGCTGTTGCAGTTGCAATGTCGGCTTTATATGAAACGCGTTTGGTATATTGCTTTGAAAAAAAGGGCGTTTTGAAAGATGTAAATGATGATGATTCAGTTGTCAGAGAAATCAAAGCGGATGAATTTGAGGGTTTAAAAGCTGACGGAACAGTACAGGGTGGAATGATTCCGAAATTGCACAATGCTTTTGAGGCGATCAAAAAAGGTGTGTCTGCGGTTTATATAGGGAAAGCTAATGAATTGGGAGAACTTGCGAATGGGACTTTCGGGACGAAAATGAACCTCTAAATCCGCTAAAAAGGGGAGGTTAAGTTTCGTCATTGCGAGGTACGAAGCAATCTTAAAGCTATAGCTATTAGTATAGTGCATTAGGATTGCTTCGTACCTTGCAATGACGGATGTGAAATAAACCTGATAGAAACGGGTCCCGATTTTTCATCGGGAGAAGTGAATAGCAGGACTGACATTAATTGAAGAACTGCAATTGCTTTTCAAGAAATATAAAAATCAGTTTAAGTAACTGGACCAAATAAAACGAACCACATGAAAAAAATAGCCATAATTGGTAGCGGAAATATCGGGTTATCTTTAGCAAAAGGCTTGGTCAAAGCCGACTTCGCTAAAGCTGGCGACATAACGCTTACCAGAAGAAATATCGACCACTTGCAGTCTTTCGCCTCAGCAGGCTTTGAAGTTTCAAACGATAATAACCAAGCGGTTGCAAGTGCAGATGTTGTAATTCTTGCCGTTTTGCCTCAACAGTTAAATACGGTTTTAGACGAAATCAAGTCCTCGATAAATTCAGCTAAACACCTTGTAATTTCGGTGATTTCGGGTGTGAGTTGTGCTGCGGTTAGAGAAAAATTGGGCGACGATATAGAGGTGATTCGGGTAATGCCAAATACAGCCATTGCCATCGGGCAATCCATGACTTGTATGGCTAGCGACAACGCATCTGCCGAAAATATTGCCGAGGTAACCAAAATGTTTGAAACGGTTGGTTCTGTTGTGAAGATTAACGAAGATTTAATGACTTCGGCAACGGCGCTTTGTGCTTGTGGTATTGCGTTCTTTTTAAGAGCAATAAGAGCCGCATCCCAAGGTGGGGTCGAAATTGGTTTCCATGCAGATGAAGCACTTAAAATGGCGGTGCAAACAGCTAAGGGAGCAGCTGATTTGCTGTTATTACATGGCACACACCCAGAATCAGAAATAGATAAAGTAACTTCGCCGAAAGGTTGTACTATTGCGGGCTTAAACGAAATGGAGCATAATGGCTTTAGTTCATCATTAATAAAAGGTATAAAATTATCGGCTTTAAAAGCTGGAAATTTGTACACTAAAGAAGGTTAAAGGTGTATGGTAAAAGGTTTAGGGTTTAGGCTCCACATCTTGATACTTAATACTAAATACTTGATACTATGTGGTTAGAAAATATACAAAAAGAAAGTCTGGATTTGTTGCGACAGTTAATCCGCATTCAGTCTTTTAGCAAAGAAGAAGACAGAACAGCGAATTTAATTGCTCAATTTTTAGAAGAGCGAGGAATTAAAACCCAACGCAAAATGAATAACGTTTGGGCTTATAATAAGTATTTTGATGCAAGTAAACCTACGGTGTTACTGAACTCGCATCATGATACCGTTAAACCAAACTCGGGCTATACTCGTGACCCTTATGATGCTGCCATTGAAGGCGATAAATTATTCGGCTTAGGAAGTAATGACGCTGGTGGGTGCCTGGTTTCGTTAATTGGTACGTTTTTGTATTATTACGAGCAGGAGAATTTAAAATATAACATCTGTTTGGCCGCAACGGCAGAAGAAGAAATTTCTGGTAATAATGGCTTGGAACTGGTTTTACCCGATTTAGGTGAGTTAGAATTTGGGATTGTTGGAGAGCCAACAGAAATGAATTTAGCCATTGCAGAACGAGGGTTGTTGGTAATCGATTGCGTTTCTCATGGTAAAGCTGGTCACGCTGCTAGGGAAGAGGGAGAAAACGCAATTTACAAAGCGCTGAAAGATATTGAGTGGTTCAGGAATTATCAGTTTCCTAAAGTATCGGAAGTTTTCGGTCCGCTGAAAATGACGGTTACCATTATCAATGCAGGTTCTCAGCACAATGTGGTGCCGGCAAATTGTACTTTTACAGTTGATGTTCGCGTAACCGATGCTTACACAAATGAGGAAGTTTTAGAAATCATCAGAGCAAATGTAGATTGCGATGTTACACCTCGTTCCATTCGTTTGAAACCATCGTCGATAGATAAAAACCACCCGGTAGTTCAAGCTGGTATTGCTTTGGGCAAAACCACTTATGGCTCGCCAACCACATCAGATCAAGCGCTATTAGATATCCCATCAGTAAAATGTGGACCGGGGTTTTCTGGTCGCTCGCACATGGCAGATGAGTTTTTATACGTTAGAGAGGTTGCTGAAGGTGTTGAAGGATATGTAAATATGTTGAAACCAGTGATACACTAGATCCGTCACTGCGAGGCACGAAGCAATCTTAATTGCAGAGGAATCGTAAGGTGTTTTTAGTTTCATACAAAGGGGATTGCTTCGTGCCTCGCAATGACGAAGTTTGATTATGAAAATTTGGCAAAAAAATATAGATGTAAATAAATTCGTGGAAACTTTTACGGTTGGTAAAGACCGCGAATTGGATTTGCAAATGGCAAAGTTTGATGTTTTGGGCTCTTTAGCGCATACACAAATGTTGGAAACTATTAACCTGCTTACCGCTGAAGAATTGAAAACGGTTCAACAGGAACTTAAAAATATTTACGCTGAAATTGAAACCGGGAATTTTACTATTGAAGCTACCGTTGAGGATGTGCATTCGCAGGTAGAATGGTTGCTAACGCAACGTATCGGCGAAGCGGGCAAAAAGATACACAGTGGCCGTTCGCGTAACGATCAGGTTTTGGTTGATTTGAAGTTGTTTTTCCGTGCCTGCATTGAAGATATGGTTAACCAAACATCAACCTTGTTTAATCTGCTCATCAAATTAAGCAATACTCACAGGGATAAGTTGATGCCAGGTTATACGCATTTGCAAATCGCGATGCCGTCATCTTTTGGTTTATGGTTTGGTGCTTATGCCGAAAGCCTTGCCGATGATATGGAATTGATGCTTGCTGCATGGAAAATCACCAATAAAAATCCTTTAGGTTCTGCAGCAGGTTATGGATCATCATTTCCTTTAAACAGAACATTAACCACCGAATTACTAGGTTTTGAAAGCTTAAATTACAATGTGGTTTATGCACAAATGGGTAGAGGGAAAACGGAAAGGATTTTAGCGCAGGCAATGAGCGCTGTTGCCGCAACGCTAGCCAAAATGGCGATGGATATTTGTCTGTTTATCAACCAGAATTTTGGATTTATCAGCTTCCCTCCTGAACTGACAACCGGTTCGAGTATTATGCCACATAAGAAAAATCCTGATGTTTTTGAATTGATTCGCTCACGTTGCAATAAAATACAGGCGTTGCCAAACGAGATTGCAATGATGATTACCAATCTTCCATCTGGCTATCATCGCGATTTACAGTTGTTGAAAGAAAATCTATTTCCAGCGATTACCTCATTAAACGAATGTTTGGAAATTGCGACCTTCATGTTCCAGAACATCACCATAAAGGATGATATTTTACAGGATAAGAAATATGATTACTTGTTTAGTGTTGAGGTGGTTAACGACTTGGCGTTGCAAGGGGTTCCTTTTAGAGAAGCCTACAAAATAGTTGGCGAGCAGATAGAAAATGGTACTTTTGCACCATCGGGCCAAATAAATCATACACACGAAGGAAGTATCGGCAATCTTTGTAATGAGCAAATTTCTGCAGGAATGCAGGCAGTTTTGTCACAATTTGGCTTTGAGAAAGTGAATAAAGCAATAGAAGATTTGGTTAAATAATTTTTGCTAATTTTGTAAATATGACGACTTTAACAATTGAAATTAAAGATAAAGATGCTGGATTCGTGAAAGAATTTCTTAGCAAGATTGGCGCTAAGGTCAAAGCAGAACCAACAAGTCAAATTACTCAAGAAATCGCACAAGCTTTAAAAGAAATTAAAGAGATGCAGCAAGGTGATCGCAAATCTTTGTCCTTAAAGGATATTTAGTGGTTACCAACATTATCTATTCTGCAGTTTTCATCAAAAAAGCAAAAATCTATAAGAAGAAGCACCAATCGTTAGTAGAAGACCTTTACAGTTTAGAAGAAAGTCTTTCGAAGAACCCTCAACAAGGGAACGATTTGGGTGGCGGTCTTTTCAAAGTTCGTCTAGCTGTTAAAAGTAAAGTAAGGGCAAAAGTGGAGGTTTTAGGATAATAACTTATTTAGTATCAAACAACCTAAATGGAATTGTTATCAATATGTTGACTCTTTATGACAAATCAGAAGAAAGTAGTATTGATAAAAAAGAACTCCAAAATATAATAAAAGCATTATAATTTGCTGATGTCAGCAATCAATTCAAATATATGAAAGTTTCAGTATTAGCCAGTTCATTAATAGGCTCAGAAATTATAAAAATTGGTAACGAGGTTAATGAAATGAAACGCAAAGGCGCTTCAATCGCCAATCTAACCATCGGCGATTTTGATTCAAACATCTATCCCATTCCAGCGGAATTAAAAGCCGGAATCGTAGATGCCTATCATGCAAATCAAACAAATTACCCGCCTGCCGACGGTGTTTTGCCATTGAGACAAACCGTTTCTGAACTATTGAAAGATAGATTCGGTTTGGAGTACAACACCAATAGTATTCTGGTTTCAGGCGGCTCTCGACCATTGATTTATGCTACTTATTTAGCTTTGATAGATCCAGGTGATACAGTTGTTTTCCCTGCACCTTCATGGAATAACAATCACTACTGTCACTTAACATCGGCGAAGGCCATTGCGGTAGAAACTGATGCAGCGCATAACTTTATGCCAACTGCAGGACAATTGAAACCACATTTAAAAGGTGCAACATTATTAGCCCTTTGTTCGCCATTGAATCCGACAGGAACCATGTTTGATGCGGATTCTTTAGCGGAGATATGTGATGTTATTTTAGAAGAAAATGCATCACGCGGAGCGGATGAAAAACCATTGTATTTAATGTACGATCAGATTTATTCACTTTTAACTTTTGGCAAGGAACATGTAAATCCGGTTTCATTACGCCCGGCAATGCGTGAATTTACGGTTTTCGTAGATGGTTCTTCGAAATGTTTAGCTGCAACAGGTGTGCGTGTAGGTTGGGGTTTTGGCCCTGAAGATATTGTTAACAGAATGAAGGCATTGGTTGGGCACATGGGTGCTTGGGCACCAAAAGCCGAGCAGGTTGCAATGTCTAATTATTTTAATGATAAAACGCAGGTCGATACATTTTTAACCAGTTTTAAAGGTCAAATTCAAGATAGCTTAAATTCGCTTTACAATGGCTTTAATGAATTGAAAAACGAAGGTTTTAATGTTGATGCGGTTGAGCCAATGGGTGCAATTTATCTCACCATTAAAATCGACTACATCGGAAAAACCACTGAAGATGGTCAGCTTTTAAAGGATAGTGCGGATGTAAACTTCTACTTAATTAAAGAGGCTGGAGCCGCATTGGTTCCATTTTCAGCCTTTGGAAACGAACACAGCATGCCTTGGTTCAGGGCATCGGTTGGTGCTTGCACCCTGCAGGATATAAAAGACATGCTACCCCGGATTAAAACAGCTTTAAGCAAGTTAAAATAAAACATTTGAACACCCGGGCAAACAATTAGTTGGCTCGGGTGTTCAAATAAAAAATCTCATCTAAACGCTTTTATGGAAAACAAATACACTCCTCAGGGATATGCTTCGCCCTCAGCAATCCTTATCACTCTTGTCATTGGTATTTTATCAGCTTTCATCTTACCGCTCCTCTATATTATCCTTGGAAGGCTAATTCCTAACATCTGGTTTATCGCTATCATTGCGCTACTTCTTGGTATCAGCTTAGGTTTTTGTATTGATTTTGGCGTAAAAATCGGCAAACTCCGAAATAAAAAAATAGTTGTATCCATCGCGATTTTTTGCGGATTACTGGCCTTCTATGTTCAATGGGTTTTTTTCGATGCATTAATTTACAGCGCTAAAGGATTCACCTTTAATTTGACCAGCGCTGATTTAAAAATTTTAGCTAGCGATTTCTTTTTTCTGTTCACGCATCCTCACATACTTTTTCAAGAAATTGTAAACCTAAATGCAGTAGGTTCTTTTCAGATCAAGAGCATGGGTACGGTAAGCGGTCTGGTCTTATGGTTGATCTGGGCAGGAGAGTTTATTGTGATTATAGGTGGAATCATATTTACTGTTTTCAATGGTCAGGTGGGTAAACCTTATTCGGAAATAAACGATCAATGGATGAAAAAACGTAAATTACAGAACCGAATTCCTTTGGTACATGATAAAAATTTAATCTTGAATGAATTAAATAATAAAAATTTTGCGGTTTTGAGTGATGATCCATCATTAATCAATGAGCAGAATTACTCGGAGGTGGTTGTGTACGAATCAAATGGCGATCCGGTAAAGTACATTAGTATTTTGAATGTCTCTAACCCGACAGGGAAAGCGAAAGACAAAAAAATGAATAATATTATTGAATTTTATCCGCTACAGAACGCAAATATTTAGTGTGATGTTGTAGCAGAAAAATATAAAAAAAATAAACGCCCTATTTTCATTTATTGAGAATAGGGCGGTTTTATAAATGCCTGACTGACAACTTTGGATTCATTCCTCCTAAAATCAATCTTCCCGACTTCCATCATCCGCCATGCGCACCATTTTTGGTTCAAACTTCGCAATCACATCAACTAAATCAGTTTGTGCGGCCATTACTTTATTGATGTCTTTATAAGCCATTGGCGCCTCATCTAAACCTGCACCGATTAACGTTACATTGTGGTCTTTTAAAATTGCTTTCATGTCAGATTTGGTAATCGACTGAATGGCTTTTGTACGGCTCATCAATCGTCCTGCGCCATGAGAAGCTGAATTGATTGAACTTGTTTCACCTTTTCCCCTAACTAAAAACCCTGGTGCTGTCATGCTTCCGGGAATAATACCCATCACACCTTCGCCCGCTGGCGTTGCTCCTTTTCTATGAACGATAACTTCCTCGCCATTGAGGGTTTCTTTCCATGCAAAATTATGATGATTTTCTACCTTCGCTAAAACTTTAGCGCCAATGGCCTTGGTCAATCTTTTATGGATTACCTCATGACAAGCGGAAGCATAATCGCCGGCTAAGTTCATGGCAATCCAATATTCTTGGCCTTCAGCTGTGTTCAGATCTAAATAGGCAAGATTTACAGCTTCTCTAGGCAACTTGCAAATGTCTTTAGCCAGTTTGGTATAATGACCCGCTATAGTTGCGCCAAATCCACGAGAACCAGAGTGAGTTAACAAAGCCACGTAACGTCCCTTATCGATGTTTAAAACCTCATCTCGCTCTGCAAAATCTATAATTCCCCATTCTACAAAATGATTACCGCCACCCGAAGTTCCCAATTGCGCCCAAGCTTTGCCGTGTAAGTTTTTTAAGAAAGGCGTAGCATTAAAATCTTCGTTTTCTAAAACCTCATGGTCTGCTCTTTCATCTCCTTTATAATTTTGCCCAGCGCCAAATTTAGTATGTGCAATTAATTCTCGTTTGTACACCGCATCCTTCCCGAAATAATATTTCTCCGGAATATCGAAAATACTCAAAGCCATTCGGCAACCGATATCAACACCAACTCCATAAGGAATAATCGCATTTCGTGTGGCTAAAACGCCGCCAGTTGGCAAACCATAACCTTGGTGCGCATCTGGCATTAACGCCCCAGCTTCGGTAACAGGCAACTTCATAGCAATATTCATTTGTTCTTTCGCACCATCTTCAATATAAGCTTCGCCAAATACAGTATAGCTTTTGGCATTTTCAACTAGCCCAATTGTATCATCATTTTTCGGTGTGGCTTCTTCAATTAATGCCGTTGCTAAAACACCTAATACTTCATCATCCAAAAAGCTCTCTGGATAATTTTTTACTTTTTTCAATAATTTTTGTACTTCATTAGCTTCCACGTCCTTAAAGTTATCCTTCAAGATTTCCAATGCCAAGCCTAATATTTTTCCTTCGGTATAACCTAATGCCTTTAGGGTTTTACCTGTTATTTCTGTTTTCATTTTATTCCTAACTAAACCTCGGCAGGCATCGTTCACCTAGCCGAGGGTTTCTAAAATTGATTTTTTTTTACAGTAAATCCGTCATTGCGAGGTACGAAGCAATCTTAAAGCGAATACTTAAAACAACTAGCGATAGTTGTAAGATTGCTTCGCGAAGCTCGCAATGACGAGAGACCAATTTACTTCACAAAGATTTGTTTCAATTGGTCAACAATTTGCCCGCTGCCGGATAAACTGATGGTGTTGATTTTCTCTGCAATTTTCTCCACGTATTCCATCTCTTTCAATTTGTACAACATGGAATTGTCTTCCATTAATTTTGCGGTATTCAACAAACTCCTGGTCGATGCAGTTTCTTCTCTTCTGGTAATCATGTTGGCTTGCGCTTTTTTCTCCGCAATCAAAACTTGGTTCATGATATCTTTAATCTCACCAGATAAAATGATGTCTTTTACACCACCATTTGCCAGTTTTACGCCCAACTCTTCTGCTTTGTTAATGGTGCTTTCCAAAACAGATGTTCCGATTTTTTTTTTACTTTCCATCAATTCATCAAAAGTTAATAAACCTACAGCTTCTCTCAAAGCCAATTGCATAGTAATATATAATTGCTTTTCGAAATCTTTATTGACCAACAATGCTTTAACAACATCCTCCACTTTGTATTGAACTGTAAAGTTCATTCTCAATTGCGCTTTGTCTTTTGTTAAAATCTCTTGACCGATAATCTCCATGTTCAATTGCCTCATATCAGTTTTCAAAACTTGGATAGTGATGTTATTTTTCCAGTAAACATAGTTTCCTGCTAATAACACTTTTTCAAACTTGCCATCAATAAATAACAAACCTGTTTCGTAAGCTTCAATTTTATAGGCCCTGATATAGTTGATCAAAGCAACTTTTTCAAACAAATTTCTATCGATGTTTTCCTCAATTTCTATTTTGCTGATATCGACTTTAACAAAGCTGTATTCCGACAAACCTTTCCAGATGGTATATCTGCCCGCTCTTAAAACGTTTTTAAAATTTCTGTTTTGATAAACCAAGGCCAACTCGTTATCAGCTACGCTTACCAAATAAACTAATTTGGCAAAGTCGGCATTTAATAAATACCTATCTAATTCAGCAACAGAGAACTCATAATCTTTGCTCATGTCGTACAAAGTGATGGTCTCGCCAAAGCTCAACCAATAACTACCTGCTGTTAATACTCTTTTTAATTCTCCTTTTTTAAACACCAATGCAACATAATTGGTGTTAATTGTTATTTTTCTCATGTTTTTGATGTTTAAAATTTATAATTATTCAATTGTTTATTCTTTTAAAAAGCATTGCGATAACATTCATTTGTTTTCTGCGGAAGTAAATTGCTTCTGGTTGTTTTTAAGAATGAAATCTACTTTTAGCTTTGGCGATATTCTGTTGAATATGGCTTTCTACAGCTAGAAGATTTGATTTTTAAATCAGCACCCTTTTCGTTTTACTTGCAAAGCAAAAAGCAAATTTGCTATTGAGATTTATGAAATCTTTTGAGCCGAACGCATTTCGCAACACTTTTGGTTTGAGAAGTTTAAAGTATCTCTTCTTTTTAGATGGAACCCTAATCCATTGCATTACCCTTTTGCTATTCCAATCACTTGGAAGCAGGATTCGAACCTGCATATTTGGTGTTGTTACTCTACCCCTGAGCTATTTCGGTTTCCTGAAAGTGGGACTCGAACCCACGACACACAACGTGTTTAGACAATACATTTTCCTCTCTATCAGAATATGAAATGCAACGGCACTCATACTTTGGGGCTATTTAAAACCCGCAACTGTGGATAGATACCTCTGTATATTGCCATCCCGATTTTTACACCGGAATATCTTTATATCTATTTCTATATGTAATCAAAGAACTCTATCGCCGGGCGACAATACAAAGTTGTTACCCAACTGCGCAGCAGATTTGCGCAATAGAAAATATTTTAGAAATAACACTCAAGTGTTTGATAATGAATTATAAAATTTTCGTTGGTTACTTTGTCATTAACCCATTGCGCAGTTGTATTGCGTAGATAGATTGAATAATGCTATATTTAAACAATTAATTTTCAATAGTTTCTGTGAAAGTTCATTAAAGTCTAAATATGGCCATTAATAAATTAGCGCTCATTCGATACAAAACCATTGACGATTGTCTGAAAAATCGTTTCCGAAAATGGACGCTTGAAGATATCATAGAAAAAGTTGCACACACGCTTTACGAATTGGAGGGAATAACTTCTGGTGTAAGTAAGCGAACGATACAAGCCGATATTCAATTAATGCGAAGTGACAAGTTAGGTTATAATGCGCCCATTGTGGTTCAAGATAAACGATTCTACGCCTATTCGGACTCGAGTTACAGCATTACTAAAGCTCCAATAAATAATGCTGACGTTGATAAAATGAAAGAAATTGTTGGCGTGTTAAAAGAATTTAATGCCTTTAACTATTTCGATGAAATGAGCGATATGATTGCCCGCCTGGAAAATAATCTTTATAAAAGCACAAAACAAAGCGGAAATAACATCCAGTTAGAAGGAAATAAGTTGGTAAAAGGATTAGAGTGTATTCCTCCATTGTATCAGGCAGTTTTAAATAAGCGATCGTTGTTAATTGAATATAAATCATTCAAAGCACAACAAGGGCAGCAAGGAATTTACTATCCTTATTTATTGAAGGAATACAGAAATAGGTGGTTTTTAATCTGCAAAGCAAAAAAAAGACCTGGAATTTTGAACTTGGCTTTAGATAGAATAATTGATTTTCAGGAATTACCCAACGAAGAATTTGTAACTCATCAGGGCGTAGATTTCGATCGGTATTATGATGACTTGATCGGAGTGACAAAAAATGACAGAGACCGAGCGCAAAAAGTAGTTTTAGAATTTACAAACGATCATGCACCCTATGTAGTAACTAAGCCTTTACATTCTTCTCAGGTGGTGTTAACAAAAACTGAAAAAACAACAACTTTTAGAATTGATGTGGTTTTAAATTTCGAACTTGAAAGAGAGATTTTAGGCTTTGGAGAATGCGTTAAAGTGCTGTCGCCACGTTTCTTGATTTCAAAAATTAAAAGGCGGTTGCAGCAATCTTATTACCAGTACGAAGATAACGGCGACAAAAAATCATAACATACCAACCTTACTCTTGTTGCATCAAATCGCTTACATGCTGTGTTAACTTTACAAAATCATCCACGGTTAACTGTTCAGCACGTTTCTCGAAATAGATGTGATTGTCCATTTTATCTTTTGGCATTACGGCAGAAACGGCGTTGCGCAAGGTCTTTCTACGTTGATTAAAACCTGCTTTAACCACACGCCAAAAGAGTTTTTCATCACAATCTAAAGTTTCAACTTCATTTCGCGTTAAACGAATCACTGCAGAGTGCACTTTTGGTGGTGGATTAAAAGTGCCTGGTTTTACGGTAAACAAATATTCGATTTTGTAATAAGCCTGAAGAAAAACACTCAAAATTCCATACTCTTTATTGCCTGCTGGCGCAGCACAACGTTGCGCCACCTCTTTCTGAAACATGCCCACCATTTCTACCACTTTATGCCGGTTATCTAAAATTTTAAATAGAATTTGTGATGAAATATTATAGGGGAAATTCCCGATGATGGCAAATTTATCCGGGAAAATGGCGTCGAAATCTAGTTTTAAAAAGTCTCCATTAATTAAGCGATCGCCCAATTGCGGATATTTTTCATTGAGAAAATGGAAAGATTCAGCGTCAATATCGATTAGATAAGTTTGTAAGTCTTCGCGTTGTAGCAAAAAATCAGACAAAATTCCCATTCCTGGCCCAACTTCCAAAACCTGGTTGTACTTTTCAGTATTCACCAAGCTTTCTACAATACGGTTGGCAATGCCCTTATCGGTTAAAAAATGCTGACCTAAATGTTTTTTCGCTTTTACTAAACTCATACCATTAATCCCGGAGATTCGAGACTTTTAAAAATTAAAATTGTTAACAAAGATAGTCTTAATATTTCTTTGAGAATAGCTTCGTGTTCTTTGCGGTTTCATTTTTTTTAAAGTCTTTAAACGAAAATCAGTAATTTGCGCTAAAATATTCCAGTAATTATGAGCAATAAACTTAAGATTGGTATCAGTATAGGCGACGTGAATGGCATAGGTTTGGAGGTAATCATCAAAACGTTATCAAATCCGGCTATTTTAAATTATTGTATACCAATTGTTTATGGTCATACCAAGGTTTCCTCTTTCCATAGAAAGGCAAATAATCTGGGCGATTTCAGTTTTAACGTTATTAATCATGCTAATCAAGCGCAGCTCAAAAAAGCAAATATGATTAATTGCTGGGAAGAAGATGTAAAAATCGAGCTTGGGCAGGTAACTGAAACAGGTGGAAAATATGCGCTTTTATCGCTCGAAAGAGCAACGGCTGATTTAGTTGCGGGCGACATCGATGCTTTGGTTACGGCTCCGATCAACAAACACAACATTCAATCAGAAACCTTTTCGTTTCCTGGTCATACCGAATATTTGCAGGAAAAAAGCGGAAGTAAAGATGTGCTGATGTTTTTGATAAGCGAGAATTTACGTGTTGGGGTAGTTACCGGCCACATTCCTGTTAAGGATGTTCCGACAGCTATTACTAAAGAGAAAATTATTAGTAAATTAAAACTGATTAATGATAGCTTGAAAAAAGATTTCTGGATCGAAAAACCAAAAATCGCTGTTTTGGGGTTAAATCCTCATGCCAGTGATAATGGTTTATTGGGTGCTGAAGAGGCCGAAATTATTACACCAGCCATTCAAGAGGCTTACGATAAAGGCTTAATGGTTTTTGGTCCTTACCCTGCCGATGGATTTTTTGGAAATGGAAGCTACAAACAATTCGATGCAGTGTTGGCTATGTACCACGATCAGGGTTTAATTCCCTTTAAAACTTTGGCTTTCCACAATGGTGTAAATTTTACGGCAGGTTTAAATTTCGTTCGCACATCGCCAGATCATGGAACGGGTTATGATATCGCCGGTAAAGATTTGGCCGATTCTACTTCATTTACCGAGGCATTATTTTCAGCCATACACATCGTTAAAAACCGCAGAGAGCAGGAAGAAATGTTAAGTACTCAATTACGCGGCGGTGGAAAGGTTGTGGAAACACAGTTCGATATTAAGGACGATGCTTCGTAAGGCTTAAATCTTAATTTTTAAAGCAGGTTCTGTGTCTTATCGTTGCGAAAGTCCTGTTATTCGTTCCAATTCCCGATTCTTCATCCTACCGTGTGGACGCAAATAATTTTTATTTTTGTTGAAGTCATTTCAAAAAGGTTTTATCGATTGTTTTTCGGATAAGCGGCTGGATTATCGCTGTGGCGAGGTGATCAGTAATTTATTCTCCAAAGGAGTACACTCCATTCGTCAACTTTCCAACACCGGTTCACAGGCCAAGGGCTTCTATAGGTTTTTGAAGAATGAGCGGGTGCAACACTACTCACATTTTTTGTAAAACGAGCAAACCGTAGGCGAGCACCACGACAATAGAAATGGTGATTCTGCCCAAGAATATGGCACCTGAATTAAAATCTTCTTAGACATTTAATTTGTTTAGATTTTATTTCTTGATGGATGTAGGATGGACTTACTAGAGAAGTATTTCTTTAAATTAACTACTAGATTAAATATGCCTCTTAGAACAAGCATACGGCAAGACGAGATTACAAATCTCGACTAAAAGGAGCTGAAAGGTAAATAGTTGAAGTTATTTGTTTTATTTAGGAAGGGTGTACAGGAATATACACCCGTCTTTTTGTTTATACGTACAAATGGGTATTTGTTATACAACTTATGGGAATTGAAAAATAAATGCCTAAATTTATTTTTCATCTAAAAAACACAGCACTCATGTACTCCATTCTTTATCACCAAGGCGGTCAAGGCAATCGCACCGTGAGGCACCAAAATCATCACCATATTTACATTATAAAGTTGTTGGCTATTGGAATCTTTATTGGCTTCAACTCATTTTCAGTTAAAGCACAAAACAATGAACAAAAAGTGCAAGCTAACTTTCTCGATGCAAGAAAAACTGAGTTTTCAAAATTATTAGGGGTAGGTATCCAAGAGGGCATAGCTGTGAGTTACAGTAGTGAAAAAACTGTTCTCGAGGGGGCAGGAGGTTTCAGCCTAAACAAGCCGAGTACATCAATTCTCCAATTGAAAGGTTCTGTTGGAACTACCACAAACTTATCTAATCTATTTGACAGCAAAACTTTACCGTCTTTTTCGGGTTCACTAACTTATCATTTATTGATTGCTGGGGCTGCTAGCCGATGGTTTTATAGTGCAGATTATAAAACATTAAGGGCTAATATTGCTGACGAAAATGATACAAGCTGGGATAATCGTTTCACCTTTAGAAGGAGTACAATCGAGAAAATCAAAAATGGTGATGACCAAGCTAAGGTGTATACTATGAAGCGGTTTACGTGGGTGAGTATCACAGGCAAATATGAAAATAGCAAATACAGTTTTTATGATGCTTCACAAGCATTTGATAAACAGTTCTCAGAACCACATTATACACCTTGGACAGCCAAAGCGACATTGAATACTTATTGGTACTGGAATAAAGCGGAACTACATTGGAGTGCTTACAGGCTGAATTTTGTTTATGCAAATGTTTCCCTTCAATATGGTTTGGGCAACAATATTAACAAGATGAAGAAAACTACAGTGAATGACATTAGCACCACACAGACCAATGGCTCTATCACTAGGCAGACCTTAAAGAGCCAGAATGCCTACACCGGAATATTCAAAGAGTATAATACTTTCACACCGGCATTTGAAGTTGTGGCTTCACCAGTAAGATCTGTCGCTGTTAATGTTTTTGGTGACTACAACCTTTTAAGTAAGGATGATCAAACGAAATTAGTTGTTGGTAATGATTATAGTTTTGCTTCGGGAGTTTATTATTATGCTGCAAAAATCAATATTGGAGTTTATTATAAATGGACGAGAGATATCGCTAATAAAAATACAGAGGGGATGATTGGGCTTAAAACCAGTATACCGATAACGCCTAATCAATAGGGGTTCCTCTTGTTTGGTAGTTTATTTCTTTACAGCGAGATTGAGTTTCGGTTGCTGCAAAGGCTTCCCTCGGTTTGCCACCGAGCGGCTTTCTACTTTTTCTTGATAAAAAGTGGAGCAAAAATCAAGACTACCTGATGTAAAATTGGGACAAGTATCCCTGATCTTGAATAAACCGACCAATGCTTTTTACGGTAGCACAAGTGCCGATGATTCCCGAGGTTACTTGTTAATTCGGCAGATACGCGCTGCCGCTTTTTCGTGTAAAGGAAATTTATAGTGAAAGCTTTTGGTGGTTTCCCATACGATCATCCCCTAGGCCGGAAAGTATGGTGCAAATAGCATGGTGGCCAAGCCAATAACTGTCATTAGAACAAGCATACGGCAAGACGAGATTACAAATCTCGACTAACAGGTAGTTACCAGTTTTTGGATATGGTGAAAGGCTTAGTTGTCTACTTTATGTTTACAAGATCAGTGCTCCAAGCAATGTAATATGGACTTTTCGGATAAGTATTCCTCAAAATTAACTGCTATATTAATAAACCTCTTTAGAAGAAGCATACGGTAGGACGAGATTATAAATCTCGATCAACCTGACCCTTTTCACTAACACGACCTTGCCTCGGCTCGCCGCCGCCGAGTGGCTCTAAACTTTGTCTTGACACAAAGTTTAACAAAGTCAAGGCTCCCCGATTTTTGTTCCTACCGTGTGGAGATATCTTTTTGCTAATTTGCTATATCTTATTCCAATAAGATCTTATTGATTGTTTCTAGGTTATTTATTTTCCATCATATATTTATATCAAAGAATTTCTGTAAACCTATCCATAGTGTTGTTATTCCTGGTGGTCTTTCACTTGAATAGCCCTTCCAGCCCCTAATCTTGCTATTGTCCACACATGCGTTTTTAGGCTTTGCCCTTTGTGGATATTTTTTTGTTTCTCAGTTTTCCCTTCCAATATCTTTATCAGACTGTATGATTCTTTCTCCTGTATGGGAAGCTTACCATAGTTACGGATATGCTTGTTTATCCGCACCTCAGGCCTCTTCCATATCCTGATATGGGAAAACCCGTAAGGGATACAGGTCTGGGCATCTACAACTAGTAAGGGATGAAGTAAAAAACCTAATCCCCCAATCTTGGCATTGGTGGTCCCTAAACTACCATCACTTTTTAGCCGATTCCGATGATTGTACATATTTACCTCTGTACGATCTTGAATGCATAGAACAGTCTTTCCTTTACAGCTCAGTCCACAACGTGATGAAATATCTGAAATAATACTTTCCTCTTCAACCCGCTCATTCTTCAAAAACCTATAGAAGCCCTTGGCCTGTGAACCGGTGTTGGAAAGTTGACGAATGGAGTGTACTCCTTTGAAGAATAAATTACTGATCACCTCGCCACAGCGATAATCCAGCCGCTTATCCGAAAAACAATCAATAAAACCTTTTTGAAATGACTTCAACAAAAATAAAAATTATTTGCGTCCACACGGTAGGATGAAGAATCGGGAGATTTTCACTGCTATCAGGTTTATTTTGGTTAAAATTGTGTATCAAATAAAAATGAAATGAGCAAAATTTCCCCAATTATCAAGCCCGAAGATTTAACCTGGTTAAATCAAAAGAATGAAATCGTAATTGTAGATGCTAGTGCGGGCTCGAAAGTTCGTTATGATGAGCAACACTTGGCAGGTGCAATTTTTGTCGATGTAAACGATGATTTAGCTAATATCGGCGACTTTGCAGTAGGTGGTCGCCATCCATTGCCGGGCTTGGAGCAATTTGCCAATACGTTGCAAAAACTTGGCATTACAAAACACAGTCATGTGATCATTTACGATGATAAAAACGGTGGTAATGCTGCTGCCAGACTCTGGTGGATGCTGAGATCTGTTGGTCACGAAAAAGTTCAGGTAATTGATGGAGGTTTTCAAGCGGCGGTAAAAGTAAATTTCCCGACAACAAATAAAGTTGAGATTCCAAGAGCTGTTGGTCAATACGAAGTTGGTTCATGGAATTTGCCTCTGTCTGATATAGGTGAAGTGGAAAGAGTTTCTAAGGCAGATGATCATCTGGTAATCGATGTAAGGGATGTAAATCGTTTTGCAGGCTTAACAGAGCCTATAGATACGATAGCTGGCCATATTCCAGGTGCAATAAACATTCCTTTTACAGAAAATTTGGATTCGGACGGCAGATTTTTAAATCCAGAGGTTTTAAGAAAAAATTATACCCGGGCTTTAGAAAAAGTTGAGCCTGAAAATGTTATTGTTCATTGCGGCTCGGGTATTACTGCTTGCCATACGCTTTTAGCAATGGATTATGCCGGTTTGGCTATTGCTAAATTGTATGTGGGCTCATGGAGTGAATGGAGTAGAAACAATAAGGAAATGGTATTAGCCAAACAGTGATCTTTGATTCTTCTAAAGGAAGTTATAAATAAGCCCTGCCCGCGGCAGGTAGGCGATTAGCTTACAAATCCTTTTGTTGTTTTTTAAAGTTACCAACTCTGATGCGCAGGGTGCATGTTAGAGTTAGTAGCTTTCCAATAAAAAGATTAAATAAAAGACGAAACTTTCGTAACTGCTTATCAACGAAACTGATTTTGAAAAAATTATGATTTAGGCTAACATTCTAAAATCTCACTTCGAGAACAATAACAATTTTTAAAAAACATTTTTTATATAACTATTTTATCCCTACATTTGCAGGCTAAAATTTTACAGTACTTTGAAGCCATTAAAACAATTTTCTATACCGTTTACCGGATTAAAATTGGGAGTTCATCACTTTGATTATGAGCTTGATGACCGCTTTTTTAATGCGTTTGAATATTCATTGATTAAAAGCGGAGATTTAAAAGTAGAGCTGGAACTTGAGAAACAAGAGACCATGTTGCTTTTAAAATTTAAAGTTATTGGAACAGTAAATTTAGACTGCGATAAATGTTTATCGGAGTTTGCCTACCCGGTAAACCTATACGAAAGACAGATTGTAAAATTTGCTGAGGATGAGTTGGAAAGCGATGATGAGGAAATTATTACGCTAAACCGCAAAGATACCGAGATTGATATATCGGCGCCTTTGTACGAAATGATTAACGTAGCTGTACCTTATATCAAAAACTGCGAGCAGGCAGATAAAGAGTGTGACCAGGAAATGATTGACCGGTTAGAGCAGCTCTCTATTGATAAGCAAGCAGAAGAAAACGAACAAACAAGCGACCCACGTTGGGAAGCCCTTAATAAGTTAAAAAAATAATTAGATTATACACCAATGGCACATCCAAAACGGAAAATCTCGAAACAGAGAAAAAATAAAAGAAGAACACACTATAAAGCAGTGACTCCTTCTTTAGCAACTTGCGCAGCAACAGGTGCTATCCACGTACCTCACCGTGCATACAACGTTGATGGTAACTTATACTATAACGGTAAATTGGTTATCGAAAATACTCAAATCGGGTAATTTTCTTAAAAAATTGTTTGTGTTTTCAGCGGCTTTAGTCATACCTTAGTCGACTGATAATTTTAGGATTTTACCTAATCTAACACAAACAGATTTTTTCTATGAAAATAGGCCTCGACATAATGGGCGGAGACTATGCTCCCAAAGCGATCGTTTTGGGAGCAATAGCAGCTCATCAATCGCTAAACGCTGGAGAACATTTAGTTCTTATCGGCGATACCGAACAGATTAAACCCATTCTTGCAGAAGAGGGCTTTAGTCCGGATCATTTTGAATACGTTCATACTGATGAAGTTATTGGTATGGGCGAGCATCCTACCAAAGCTATTGTTCAGAAACCAAATTCGAGCATTGCGGTTGGCTTTAACCTTTTAAAAGAAGGTAAAATCGATTCTTTTGCAAGTGCTGGTAACTCTGGTGCTATGCTGGTTGGCGCTGTTTTCAGCGTTAAAACTATTCCTGGCATTATTCGCCCTTGCCTTTGCTCTATTCTTCCAAAACTTAAAGGTGGTACCGGTCTGTTATTAGATGTAGGTGCAAATGCTGATTGCAAACCAGATATTTTACTTCAGTTTGGCGTTTTGGGAAGCTTATATGCCGAAAATTTATTGCAGATAGAAAACCCTCGGGTAGCTTTAATGAATATTGGTGAAGAGGATGAAAAAGGAAACATGTTAAGCATGGCTACTTTTCCATTGATGAAGGATACCAGTCTTTTTAATTTTGTTGGGAATGTTGAGGGTAGAGATTTATTCAATGATAAATCGGATGTAATCGTTTGCGATGGTTTTACTGGAAATGTAATGCTAAAATTAGCAGAATCATTTTATGTAATTACCATTAAAAAGGGCTTGAAAGATGAGTTTTTCGATCGTTTCAACTACGAGCAATACGGTGGAAGTCCGGTTTTAGGCGTTAACGCTCCCGTTGTTATCGGACATGGAATTTCTAGTCCGCTGGCTGTTAAAAATATGGTTCTTCAATCCAGAGAAATGATTACCACTGGGTTGGTAGAAAAGATTAGAATGGCATTTAAATAATTTATTAAAATTTTTAAAATGAGTAAAATTCATGCTGCTATTACTGCAGTAAATGGTTACGTCCCTGACTATGTGTTAACGAATGCAGAGTTAGAAACCATTGTTGATACGTCTGATGAATGGATTACCAGCAGAACGGGCATTAAAGAGCGTAGGATTTTAAAGGGCGAAGGTTTAGGTACCTCTGATATGGCTGTGCATGCTGTAAACGGGTTACTTAAAAAGAGAGGTATTGATGCAAAAGAAATTGAGCTGATTATCTTTTGCACCACTACTCCGGATTTTACATTCCCTGCAACGGCAAATGTTTTAGCCGATAAAGTTGGCGCAACAAATGCCTGGGGTTACGATTTACAAGCTGCTTGCTCGGGGTTTATTTTCGGTTTAGCCACCGGGGCATCTTTCATTGAATCAGGAAGACATAAAAAAGTTTTAGTTGTTGGTGGCGATAAAATGTCATCTATTATCAATTATGAAGACCGTACAACCTGTATCATCTTTGGTGATGGTTGTGGTTGTGCTTTATTAGAGCCAAATGAAGAGGGTTTAGGCATTCAAGATTCGATTTTGAGAACTGATGGTTCAGGAAGAGATTTCTTAGGAATGAAAGCCGGAGGTTCTGTTAAGCCAGCAACTCACGAAAGCATTGATGCCAGAGAGCATTTCGCACATCAGGAAGGTCCTACGGTATTTAAATTTGCGGTAACTAACATGGCAGATGTCGCAGCAGAAATTATGGAACGCAACGGCTTAACTGCTGATGATGTTGCATGGTTGGTGCCTCACCAGGCTAACAAACGCATTATCGATGCTACTGCTAACCGTATGGGGGTAACTACTGATAAAGTAATGATCAACATTGAGCGTTATGGCAATACGACAAACGGAACTATTCCATTGTGCTTATGGGAATGGGAAAGTAGACTGAAAAAAGGAGATAACATTGTGTTAGCTGCTTTTGGAGGAGGCTTTACCTGGGGTTCTGTTTACCTTAAATGGGCATACGATACAAATTAAAGAACGGAAAATTGTAAATAGAAATAGATGGATGTCCTCTTGGGTCAGCGCTATTCCCTATTTCCCATATAATTACAAACAAAAAAAGTATAACTTAGTTAATTCATTTATACACTATTTTTTACATAACAAGGCTTAAAAAATGGATATCAAACAAATACAGGAACTGATTAAATTTGTTTCTCGTTCTGGAGTAAACGAAGTTGCTATTGAGCAGGAAAACTTCAAGATCACGATTAAAACAAACCAGGCACCAACAGTTGTGCATGCTACCGTGCCGCAAGCACCACTTGTGCAGGCTGCTGCGCCAGTTGCTACAGCTCCTACAGCTCCGGTTGCGGCTACACCTGCGGTACCAGCTGCAGAAGATACATCAAAATATATTACTATCAAATCTCCAATGATTGGTACATTCTACCGTTCTTCTAGTCCGGATAAACCGATGTTTGTAAACGTTGGCGATGAAATCAGCACCGGTAAAGTAGTTTGTATTATTGAAGCAATGAAACTATTTAACGAAATTGAAAGTGAAGTTTCAGGTCGTATCGTTAAAATTTTGGTTGATAATGCATCGCCAGTTGAATACGATCAGCCGTTGTTTTTAGTAGAACCTATCTAATTAGATCATTAACTGATTAGCCAATTAGCTAATTTACAATATATGTTTAAAAAAATACTGATTGCCAACAGGGGAGAAATCGCTTTGCGTATCATCCGCACCTGTAAGGAAATGGGCATCAAAACAGTTGCTGTTTACTCTACCGCCGATCGCGAAAGTTTACATGTACGTTTTGCTGATGAGGCTGTTTGTATTGGTCCTCCTCCAAGTAAAGATTCTTATTTAAATATCCCAAATATTATTTCAGCAGCAGAATTAACTAATGCTGATGCCATACATCCAGGTTATGGTTTCTTATCAGAAAACGCTAAGTTTTCTAACATTTGCCGCGAATACGGTATCAAATTTATTGGTGCAACTCCCGAGCAAATTAATGGCATGGGCGATAAAGCCTCTGCTAAAGAAACCATGAAAATTGCGGGTGTACCTACTATTCCAGGTTCAGAAGGTCTGCTTACCAGCGTAAAAGATGGTATTACAATTGCCAATGAAATGGGTTACCCTGTAATCCTTAAAGCAACTGCCGGTGGTGGGGGCCGTGGAATGCGTGTAGTTTGGAAAGATGAAGATTTTGAAAATGCCTGGGATAGCGCCCGTCAGGAATCTGGTGCTGCTTTCGGTAACGATGGTCTATATTTAGAGAAATACATCGAAGATCCACGTCACATTGAAATTCAAATTATTGGAGATCAGTTTGGTAAAGCCTGCCATTTATCCGAGCGTGATTGTTCTATTCAACGTCGTCACCAAAAGTTGGTAGAAGAATCTCCTTCACCATTTATGACTGAAGAACTTCGTGTGAGAATGGGTGAGGCTGCTATTAAAGGTGCTCAAGCAGTAAACTATGAAGGCGCTGGTACAATCGAATTTTTGGTTGATAAACACCGCAATTTCTATTTTATGGAAATGAATACGCGTATTCAGGTAGAACATCCAGTTACTGAAGAAGTAATCAATTTCGATTTAATTAAGGAGCAAATCAAAGTAGCTGCCGGAATTCCGATTTCGGGTAAGAATTATTTCCCTGATATGCATGCGATTGAATGTCGTATCAATGCTGAAGATCCGGCGAATAATTTCCGTCCTTCACCAGGAAAAATCACGAATTTCCACTCTCCGGGTGGTCATGGAGTTCGTGTAGATACACATGTATATGCAGGTTATTCAATTCCATCGAACTACGATTCGATGATTGCAAAGCTAATTTGCGTGGCACAAACCCGCGAAGAGGCCATTTGTACTATGGAACGTGCTTTAGGAGAATTTGTGATCGAAGGTGTTAAAACCACTATTCCTTTCCATTTACAGTTGATGAAAGACCCTAACTTTAGAGCAGGTAACTTCACTACAAAATTTATGGAAACGTTTGAATTTATAGATTCTGAATAACTGAAAATTCAAATATTTAAGAAGCCAGGTTTTTTTCAAATCTGGCTTTTTTTTTGTGGCAATTTGGTTGAGTGTTAAACATCAATCTCAACTGATATCAAAGATAAATCCTTAACCTTGTAGCGTTTAAGTAATTACGCTCGTTTCTAAATTAAAACCCTCAAACCATGAAAAAAAATCTACTTAACGTATTTCTGCTTCTTTTTGTTGGAGTATTGTTTACACAATGCAAAAAAGATGAATATGAAGTCATCAAAATCACAAAAATGATTTCTGTTGAGGCAATGAGAGCCTTGCCAGTAGGAGTTAGCAAAGCTATCGAAGCCAAAAAAACTGGAAAAATCTACATTTACAACGATTACCTTTTAATTAATGAGCCTTATGAAGGCATTCATATTTACAATAATGCAAATCCCAGTTCACCGGTAAATATTGCTTTTTTAAAAATTCCTGGAAACGTCGATCTTGCTGTTCGTAACAATATTCTCTACGCAGATAGTTTCATCGATTTGCTTGCATTCGATATTTCGAATATGAGCAGTATTAAGCAAGTTAAACGACTAAACGACGTTTTTAAGCAGGTTTATTCTACTGGGGTTCAAAAATATTTATACTACACCAAAGATACAGTGGTTAAAAAACAAAGGTACACAGGTGTTGTAAATGACATTTCTGCATACTCCAGTTCATCTTCTCAAAGTGGCTCATCTGGTCAGGGCGGTTCCATGGCAAGGTTTACATTGATGAATGATTACCTGTATACTGTAGGCATGTATGAGCTGGGTTTATTTGATGTAAAAGATGCTTCGAGTCCATCTTATGTCAAATCAATCAACCTGGGTTGGGGAGTTGAAACCATTTTTCCTTATGATAATAAATTATTCATCGGTACCAATACAGGTATGCATATTTTTAATGCTGTTGATGCTGCAAATCCGGTAAAACTATCTACTTACAGTCATGTTTTTGCCTGCGACCCGGTTGTGGTGCAAGGGAAGTATGCCTATGTTACTTTAAGAACAGGAACGTTTTGCAGACAAACCGTTAATCAGCTGGAAGTGGTAGATATCGAAGACCCAACAAAACCGAAGCAGGTAGCGCTTTACCAGATGCAGAACCCACACGGCTTAAGTATTAGCGGGAATAATTTGTTTTTGTGCGAAGGTAATTTCGGCATCAAAAGCTTCAATATTTCTGATAACAAGGCTATTGGAAGTAACATGTTACAGCATCTGCAGACGGTAAAGAGTTTCGATGTAATTGCAGGTCCGAAATCGCTAATTGTTACCGGAGAAGACGGCGTTTACCAATTTAATTATAGCAATGCTTCTAATTTGAAACAGATGAGTTTAATTAAAGTGAAATAATAAAGTAGGAAACATGTAAAATCAATTTTTATATGCATTTCTCATAATTATCTAAACTATTTCTATATTTAACACGTAGATACCATTCTATTCAATTAGAATGGTATTTTTGTTTTCAACATGAGCGACACTAAAAAAACTTCCCTTACAAAAGCTATAGGACAAAAGAGTACAACCTTAGAGGCAGAAATGTCTTTCTTCGATCACCTTGACGTTCTCCGTAAACACTTAATCAGAGCTGTAATTGCCATTGCCGGTTTTACTGGTATCGCTTTCTATTTCAACGAATTTATCCTGGATAAGATTATTTTTGGACCAAAGAAACCCGATTTCTGGACGTATCGCATGATGTGCAAGTTGGTAGAGAAATTTCCTTCACTTGGAGCAGATATGTGTATCACCAAAATTAATGGTGAAATTATCAATACCGAAATGGCAGGGCAGTTTAATCTTCAATTAAATGTTTGCGTGATGTGCGGTATCGTGGTAGGATTTCCTTATTTGCTATGGGAAATCTGGCGATTTATTAAACCTGCTTTGCATGAAAATGAGCGTAAATCTGCCAGCGGTTTTGTGTTTTTTGCATCAGTGCTTTTTGTTATTGGTATTCTATTTGGATATTTCATTGTTTGCCCGCTTTCGGTTAACTTTTTGACAGGATATACGGTAAGTGAAGAGATTAAAAATACATTTACGGTTGATTCATACTTATCATCCGTAGCTACTTTAACGTTGGGTACCGGAATTATCTTCGAGCTTCCTGTAATTATTTTTATTCTATCGAAGCTTGGATTGATGACGCCAAAGTTAATGAGGTCGAGCAGAAGATATGCAGCGGTAATTATTTTAATTATAGCAGCCATCGTTACGCCTACACCAGATATTATGACGATGTTGATTGTAGCGACACCACTATTTTTGCTTTATGAATTAAGTATTTTCGTTTCTGCTTTCATCGAAAGGAAAAAGAAAAAAGATGAGGCAGCATTCTACGCTAACTAACAAAAACATTACGAATAGATTTTATAATTCTATATAAATTTGGACATGTCTGAAACTAGAATAAGAATAGCGATTGGTGGAGATCACGCTGGTTTTGAATATAAAGAATTGTTAAAAGATTTTCTTGCCAATTATGACGTAAAGGATTTTGGTACCTATTCGTTAGATTCTGTCGATTATCCTGATTTTGCCCATCCGGTAGCAGCTGCTGTCGAAAGTGGCGAGTTCCTTTATGGCATTTTATTGTGTGGATCGGCAAATGGGGTAGCCATAGCCGCCAACAAACATGCAGGTATAAGAGCAGGTTTATGCTGGGAGAATGAAGTAGCATCACTAGTAAGAAAACATAATAATGCTAATGTATTGTGTATTCCGGCCAGATTTGTTTCAGAAGAATTGGCAAAAGAAATTACATCAACTTTTTTAGATACCGAATTTGAAGGCGGTCGCCATCAAACCCGTGTTGATAAAATTTCATGTTAACCCTATCAAACTAAACTAACTATTACCCATAATGAATAAAAAATTTTTAACCCTAGGCTTGGCCTCGATATTAAGTGTTGGCTGCTTCGCACAAGTTAAACCTTTAGCGCCAAATAAGGATGCAATTAGGTTTAGCAAAGCGATCAATCCTGAAAACGCATTTAAACACCTTTCTGTTTTGGCTTCTGATGAATATGAAGGTCGTGAAACAGGTAAAAAAGGTGCGTGGATGGCTGCAGATTATATTCGCGACTATTTTAAATCCATTGGATTAAAAGGACCGGTTGATGGTGGTTATTTCCAGAAAATTGACCTGGCAACTTACGCGATTAGTGAAAGTATGCTCACTATAAACGGTCAACCGAAACAGGCATACAAAGATTACTTAATCACCAGTAATGCTGTAGGTTTAAACGGCTTTACTTTTAGTGCTGATGAGGTTGTTTTTGCTGGCTATGGCATTTCTAAAGACGGTTTCAATGAATACGACGGTATCAGTGTAGAAGGAAAAGTAGTTGTCATTTTTGCAGTTGGCGATCCGACAATGAAAGCAACTGATAAAGCAGATAGACGTGCTGCAATGATGGCAAGGCAGAAGAAATTGGGTTATCTGGCTCAGAATAAAGCCAAAGCAGTTATATTAATCGACCCGTCTGTTGACAATATTTCTGCAGAACGTAAAGCATCTTTAGAAGCTGGCCAGGTGGTAATGAGAACCGAAGAAGTGGTGGAGCGCATGAAAAAGCAAAATCCATTTACCGTCATCAGCGTTTCTACCGCTACCGGAGACGAAATTTTAAAGGCTGCAAATACCTCTATCGATGCTTTTCAAGCAAAAGTGGCCGAAACAAATAAACCTGCCTCGCAAACCATTAGTTTAGCCATTTCTGCAAGTGCAATGAAAAAAGGCACTGATGTCCGCGGAGAAAATGTGTTAGGTTTCCTTGAGGGAACGGATCCAAAATTGAAGAAAGAAGTTTTGGTATTAACAGGCCACTACGATCACATTGGCATTACGCCAGAAGTTGAAGGACCAGACAAAATCAATAACGGTGCAGATGACGATGGTTCTGGTACCACCGGTGTTCTTTTAATGGCCAAAGCGTTCACAGATGCCAAAAAAGCCGGAAAAGGATCTAAACGTAGCATTCTTTTCATGACTGTTGTTGGTGAGGAGAAAGGTTTGTGGGGTTCTGATTGGTATTCTCAGCATCCTGTATTCCCGGTAGAAAATACCATCGCTAACTTAAACACGGATATGATTGGTCGTACCGGCGAGAAATATTTAGGTACACCAGATTCAGCGAACTATATTTATTCTGTAGGTTCAAATATGTTGAGCAGTGATTTGGGAACCCTAAGCGAGCAGGTAAATGCCACTTATACCAAAATGAAATTGGATTATAAATATGATGATCCTAATGATACAGACCGGATCTATTACCGTTCTGATCACTATAACTTTGCGAAGTTGGGGATTCCGATTATTTTCTATTATGATGGAATGTTGGAACAGGATTATCACCGACCTGGTGATGAAGTAAGCAAAATTAACTTTCCGCTATTGACTAAGAGAGCTAAACTTACCTATTTCACCGCTTGGGAATTGGCGAACCGCCCAAAGCGTCCTGCTATCGATAGAGACGGAAAAGGAAATCCAAAAAAATAGAAAATTGAAATTTTAAGCCCCGATTTACGAATCGGGGCTTTTTTATGCACAATACTTTTGGTGGCAATAGAAATTCCTATCTTTGAAATATGATGAAAACTGCCGATGAATTTTTAGAGAAATCTGATAAGAAAGCGTTCGATCTACCGCATCGTAAAACCATTAATTTTAATATTGGTAAATATAATACTGCGGTAGAACGCGGTTTATCTAAATTCGAAAACCTGGAGGCATCAAAAAGAAAAGCACATGTTATCAAATGGCGTGTGATGGAAAATCTTGATAAATATCTGCCGGAGTTCGAATCCAATTTCCAACGTCGGGGGGGCAAGGTGATATGGGCGAATGATGCGGCAGAGGCACAGCAAGAGATCTTAAATATCATCAAACGGAATGGCGGTAAATCGGTTATCAAATCAAAATCGATGACCACCGAAGAAATCCACATCAACGATTTTCTTGCCGAAAACGGAATCGAGTCGCTAGAAAGTGATTTGGGAGAGTATATAGTTCAGTTACTGGGTCAAGCTCCTTACCATATTGTAACGCCAGCCATGCACTTAAGTGCTACTGACATCGCACAGTTGTTTCATGATAAATTTGATACACCAGTAGATGCTACTCCACCTCAGCTGGTTCAAAAAGCTAGGGAATTGCTCCGTGATAAATATTTAAACGCTGATATTGGGATTAGTGGCGGTAATTTTCTGATTGCCGATACAGGGAGCATTGCCATTACGGAAAATGAAGGGAATGCCAGATTAAGCACCACATTTCCAAAAATTCATATTGCAATTGTAGGGATCGAAAAAATAATTCCCTCCATGGCTGATTTGGATTTGTTTTGGCCATTATTAGCTTCACATGGAACTGGACAAAACTTAACGGTTTACAATACCATTTTAAGCGGCCCGCGCCAACCAAACGAAACGGACGGTCCAGAAGAAATGTATGTGATCCTGTTAGATAATGGCCGAACAAATTTGTTGGCTCAAAAAGACCAGCGTCAGGGCTTGTATTGCATTCGCTGTGGTGCTTGTTTAAATGCCTGTCCGGTATATAAAAATATTGGTGGCCATACTTACAACACCACTTACAGCGGTCCCATCGGCTCGGTGATTACTCCGCATTTAAAAGGCATGGAGGAGTTTAAACACTTAAGTTACGCCTCTAGTTTATGCGGAAAGTGCTCTGAAGTTTGTCCTGTTAAAATTGATATTCACAAAATGTTACTCCTTAACCGCAGAGACGCGGCTGCTACACATGAAAATGGCAAAGTAGAAGAAATGGGTTGGGGAATGTTTAACCGAATGATGCAAAAACGTAAGTGGATGGATTTTTTCGGGGGGAAATTCAAGAACTTTATGCTAAAATCATTCTTCAGAAAAAGTTGGGGAAAATACCGTGAAATGCCCAAAGTGGCCGATAAGTCTTTTGCAAAACAGTGGGAGGAATTGAAGAAGAATAAGGAAGATCAATAAAAACGTTAACTATCCTTACCGCTTTTCCTATCGAATTCGTAAATTCACTATTAAAGTCGAGTAAATGCCCACACTTTTCATCGTCTTTGGATTTAAATTTTTCTTCTATTCTAATGAGCACTTACTTGTTCATGTTCATGTTAAAAATGCTGGCGGTGAAGCTAAATTCGAGGTTGAAAAAGTTAAATTGATTTCAAATAAAGGCTTAAAGAATAAAGATGTGAGTTTGGCGATTGCTTTAAATGAAGAGAATAAAGAAATTATCACCAATAAATGGAATGAATATCATGGACATTGATGTAGTTAGAGTTTGGTTTGATGATGGGAACATTTTCATTAAAACAAATACCGATGAAGTAAGAGGTCATCCACTGAGTTGGTTTCCAAGGTTGCAAATGGCATCAAAATCTTCACTAGAAAATTTTACACTTTCGCCATTTGGAATACATTGGGTGGAGCTTGATGAGGATTTGAGCTTTGGAGGTTTTTTTTAATTTACACCTCATGAATCAATTTTAGAAAAAATAACCAGGTCTTTCAAAATTCATATGCACTTCAACCGCCGCGATAAAGACGACAAATTCTTACTGAATTTATATAAAAGATTGCTTTATCCTCGAATGGTTGAGGAAAAGATGCTTAAACTTTTGCGGCAAGGTAGAATTGGCAAATGGTTCTCAGGAATTGGGCAGGAAGCCATTGCTGTTGGCAGTACACTAGCCATGCAGCAAGATGAATATATTTTGCCAATGCACCGCAATTTGGGTGTTTTCACCTCAAGAGATATTCCCTTAAAAAAACTGATGGCGCAATGGCAAGGCAAAATGACTGGTTTTACCAAAGGCCGAGATCGCTCCTTTCACTTTGGGACACAAGATTATAAAATCATTGGAATGATCTCCCATCTTGGGCCGCAGATGGCCTTAGCTGATGGTATTGCACTGGCAGATATTTTAGACAAGAAACAAAAAGTAACGTTGGTTTACACTGGAGAAGGTGCCACAAGTGAGGGCGACTTTCATGAAGCCGTTAATGTTGCATCAGTCTGGAATTTGCCGGTTATCTTCCTGATAGAAAATAATGGCTACGGTTTATCCACACCAAAATCTGAACAGTTTAAGTGTAAAAATTTGGTTGATAAAGCGATTGGCTATGGCATTGAAGGCGTTCAGATAGATGGAAACAATATTCTAGAAGTTTACGATACCATTAATCAACTGGCTAATGAGCTTAGAAAAGACCCTCGTCCTGTTTTGGTGGAGTGTTTGACCTTCAGAATGCGTGGACACGAAGAGGCATCAGGCACTAAATATGTTCCTCAGGAGTTATTTGATGAATGGGAAAAGAAAGATCCGTTGAGCAATTATGAATCGTATTTGATTGAACAAGGTGTGTTAAATACCGATGCAGCGATCGACATTAAAATTCAAATTAAAAGAAGTATAGAGCTAGAAGTAGAAGAAGCCTTTAATGAGCCGGAGCCTGAAGCGAATGCTGAACAGGAAGAGCTTGATATGTATTTTCCATACCAACAAACTGTTGTTGCGCCAAGTCAATCCTCCACAGAAAAAAGATATTTAGATGCTATAACTGATGCATTAGATTTAGCCATGCAGAAACATCAAAACCTCGTTTTAATGGGGCAGGATATTGCTGATTATGGCGGCGCTTTCAAAATAACCGATGGGTTTACCGACAAGTATGGCAAGGGCCGAGTTCGCAATACACCAATTTGTGAATCTGCAATTGTCGGCACGGGTTTGGGTTTGTCTATTAACGGTTACAAGGCAGTTGTAGAAATGCAGTTTGCAGATTTTGTAACGGTTGGTTTTAACCAGATTGTAAATAACTTGGCCAAAACACATTACCGTTGGGGCGAAAAAGCAGATGTTGTGGTTCGGATGCCAACTGGTGCAGGAACGGGCGCCGGTCCATTCCACTCACAAAGCAACGAGGCCTGGTTTACAAAAACTCCAGGATTAAAGGTGGTTTACCCTGCGTTTCCACAAGATGCTAAAGGTTTGCTCTTAGCTGCAATTGAAGAACCAAATCCAGTAATGTATTTTGAGCATAAATATTTATACAGAAGTTTATCCGCTCCCATTCCTGATGGTTATTACACCACCAAAATTGGCAAAGCTTTAACCTTAAAAAAAGGAAATAAATTTGTAATCATTACTTATGGTTTAGGGGTTCATTGGGCTTTAGATTATCTAAAAAACAATCCAGAAAGTGATGCGGAATTAATTGATTTACGTACACTTCAACCATGGGATAAAGAAACCGTGCGAGCAGCAGTAAAAGCGACCGGAAGGGTTTTGATATTACACGAAGATACACTAACCAACGGTTTTGGGGCAGAAATTTCAGCATGGATTGGTGAACATTGTTTTCAGGACTTAGATGCGCCGGTAATGCGTTGCGCAAGTTTAGATACTGCAATCCCGATGAATAAAGCGTTGGAGGATGAATTTTTGGCAAAGGCAAGATTGGCCGAAACCGTTGAAAAATTGCTTTTATACTAATATGACATTCAAAAGTAAAGTCGACTTATTTTACCTTATTATCGTTGTGATAACAATCTTGTTATTAATCAGCGTATCGATTTATACTTTGATAAGATATACCGATGGTTTCTCAATTTTATATACATTTATCATATCAACATTAGTGGGTACATTACTGCTATGGTTATTATTTAGTACAAAATATACCATTCAAAATAAAGTTTTAAAATATAGGTCTGGTCCTTTTTTTGGACAAATAAAAATTGATGAGATTAGGGAGTTACAATTAAATGCAAAGACTTTTGTAGGTTTTAAACCGGCTTTGGCATGCAACGGAATTATTGTAAAATATAATAAATGGAATGAAATTTATATAAGCCCCAAAGAAGTTGAACGCTTTGTTATAGAACTTACAAAGGTCAATCCTAAAATAATCACAACTTCAAATAAGTTATAACAGAAATGAGCAATTTTAAAGTCAAGGGAAATATAGTTGACATCACAAAGCGAAATATTTTCTTTGGCGAAGTTGAAGTTGAAGAAGGCAAAATAAGGAACATAAGCAAAGTTTCTGAAGCCAAAAGTGATGCTCATTTTATCCTCCCGGGATTCATTGATAGCCATGTCCACATAGAAAGTAGCATGCTAATTCCGAGTGAGTTTGCAAGGTTGGCTGTCGTTCACGGAACGGTATCTACCATCAGCGATCCACACGAAATAGCTAATGTCTGCGGTTTGGAAGGTGTAGAATTTATGATTGAGAATGGTAATACTGTTCCTTTCAAGTTTAATTTCGGTGCTCCGAGCTGCGTTCCGGCAACTATTTTTGAGACCGCTGGGGCAGAATTGAACCACGATGATGTTTGGTCACTTTTGGAGCGACCAGAAATAAAATACCTCAGTGAAATGATGAATTTTCCTGGTGTGCTTTACAAAGATGATGAGGTTTTAAAGAAGATTGCTGCTGCACATGAGTTGGGTAAACCTGTTGATGGACATGCACCAGGTTTAAGGGGTGATACCGTTCAGCAATATATTGATGCAGGGATTTCTACCGATCATGAATGTTTCACTGCAGAGGAGGCTTTAGATAAATTGCAACGCGGAATGAAAATCCTCATCCGTGAGGGCAGTGCTGCTAAAAATTTCGAAGCGTTGATCGATTTGCTAAACGATTGGCCCGAGATGATGATGTTTTGTAGTGATGATAAACATCCGGATAGCTTGGTTGAAAATCATATCAATGCACTTTGTGCCAGAGCAGTTGCCAAAGGGGTTGATGTATTTAAAGTTCTTCAGGCTGCTTGTATCAATCCTATTCTTCACTATAAACTTGATGTAGGCACTTTGCAAATTGGCGATGCGGCAGATTTTATCGTTATTAAAGATTTGATAAGCTTCAACGTGAGGCAAACTTATATTAATGGCGATTTACTTGCCGAAAACGGCAGAACAGTGGGTAATTGGGTAACACATATTGAAGATGCAAAATCTGTCAATCATTTTGCTTGCAGCCCGAAAAAAGAGAAAGATTTTATTTATCCTTTCAAAGGAGAGGAAGAACTTGCGGTAATTGAAGCACTGGATGGACAATTAATTACCAATCGGATTGCTGCCCAACCTAAAGTGTCTAATGGTAGTATTGTTAGTAATTTAGAAAACGATGTATTGAAAATGGTGGTGGTGAATCGCTATCACGATGCACCTGTTGCAATATCATTCGTCAAGAATTTCGGACTCAAAAATGGTGCGATTGCATCAAGCGTTGCTCACGATAGTCACAACATTATTGCTGTAGGGGTAGATGATAAAAGTATTTGTGAAGCTGTAAACCATGTTATTGAAAAAACTGGTGGCGTAGTTGCACTTGGAAAGGGAAGGTTAGAATTATTGACTTTGCCAGTAGCGGGTTTAATGAGCAATCAAAATGGATACAAAGTCGCAGAAAGCTATACCTCTATTGATAAATTCGCGAAAGAATTAGGCTCTACTTTGCTTGCGCCATTTATGACACTTTCTTTTATGGCTTTGCTGGTTATTCCACGTTTAAAGTTAAGCGATAAAGGTCTGTTTGATGGTGATAAATTCGAACTTGTTTAAGCAACTAAACCACAAAAACTTCTGCCAAAGGATTAAAAAGATAGATTCTTTTATCATCTAAACATACACAGCGATAGCGTTTCCGTATGCGTTCGCCTTTAGTAAACCGACGACCGTCTTTTATTTTAAAGATTGTGTTGACCGAGAGTTGTTCTAAATGCAGCGTTTCAACGGTATTAGAGTCGTACTTCTTCAAAGCTCTTGATAAATGCAAATCTGAACAGCTCGACGCAGCAGGGTTAGACATGTAGTTGTCAATAGCCTGATGAATATCAGTAGGGAAAATATTCATGTCAAAAAATGGAACCATCATTCTTTGGAAGTTTTTTTTCCACTCCAAACCATGAGGTTTTACTTTGTTTTTGAAATCATTCCAGGTGAGTAAATGCGCAAATTCATGAACCGTGGTAACCAGGAAAGCATAATGATTTAAATTAAAATTTACAGAAATGCGATGGCCTTTGTCGCGGTAAGGGTGGCGGTAATCGCCAAGTTTTGTAGAACGGGTTTTAGCGATTTTAAATTCGCATTGAAAATAATCTATCCACTTTGCAATTAGCGGCGCCGCCTCGGCAGGCATATATTGCGCTAACAAATCAACTTTCTCCACGAATGCTAAGGTAAGAAATTGCCAAACATTCAACCACAGAGGATACAAAGATTTACACAGAGTTAACGAAGTAATTAACCACAGAGTGCACCGGGTTTTCAATACACACTAATTTGCCAATTCGTCGTTGCAAGGTACGAAGCAATCCTAATGCGGTCGCTATAAAACCCATAGTAATAAGATTGCTTCGTGCCTCGCAATGAAGACCGTTTTATGGTTAAATAAAAACCTACTCCTCTGATGGAAACAAAGAAGCCAACACCAGTTTAATCTCCCCAAATGAATAATCTTTTCCTAAAAAATCTCTGATCGTAGCCATCGATTTTGTTTTCTGGCTCTCCACCGCCTCAGCAATAGTTCTAATTTTGTTAGGCTTAACCAACTTCGACACATCTATTTGCTGCGTAGACACATAATAAGCCAGGTGGCCCTCAATTGTACCAACAGAAAAACCTCTTTCTTTTGCAATTTCCTCCAATGTTTTGCCTTGCTCGTAAAGCTCAAAACTGATTAATTTTGTATCAACTTTCGGCTCTTTCTTTTTCTTCTCAACAGCCGATTTCACTTTTAAAACCTGGCCTTTAAGTTGAATGGCCTTCTGCAATTGCTCATTTCGTTCAGCCAGATTCAACAGTTTGTCAGTATCGGCTTTGCTAAATTCTTTTCCATTAATAATCGCATTGAGCAATGCTTTGCTTTTGTGCATTTTTTTCAATTGTTCATAAACTAAAATTTCCAGTTCAAGCAATTCGGTTAAGTAAGTTTTGATTCCCTTCTCTTCCTTAATGGATTCAATTTGTGCTAACAGTTTGTCGGATACAGCTTTAATAAGCGGATTGAAATATTTTAGTGCAGCTTCAACTCTTTTAGAAACATTAAATAAGGTATGCTCGGTTTGTTCGGCGAATAAGCCCTTCAGTTGATTTAGAAATGTATCAGCTGTGGCAGTAGTTTTCTGAAATTCCTTGTACAAGTCCATCGTCCAGCCATCGTACCGCTGTTTGGTAGATTTTGCCTCGCTTTTATCGAAAGTCTCCACATGCTCTTTCATATAGTATCGAACCAGGTTCAAGTCGAATGTAGCCAGTAAATAACTTCTGATAAAATCGTAACTCTCAACGCTTATTTGTTGGGTTAAGATCTCTGCAGGTTGTTTTGTGCTAGAGAAATAGTGAATGTTCTGATCTTGCTGCAAACCATTCTCTCGCAAATGCGAAGTAAGTACCAAACCTTTCAGCGAGCGCAAACGCGATAGCGCTACGTAAGCCTGACCCGGGGCAAAGGCATCCCCGATATCGATAATCGCTTTATCAAAAGTTAAACCTTGGCTTTTATGAACCGTAATTGCCCAGGCTAATTTTAGTGGATATTGGACAAATGAGCCCGCCACATTTTCTGCAATTTCATTTGTAGCTTCGTTGAGTTTGTACTTTACATTTTCCCAGGTATAGGGCGAAACGGCAATTACTGTGCGCTCTTCGGGAAGTTCTATTTCGATAATATCCTTTTCAATGTGATGCACAACCCCGATTTTTCCATTATAATAGCGCTTTTCGGCAGTCATATCATTTTTGATAAACATGACCTGAGCGCCGACTTTCAGCTCTAAATTTTTTTCATTAGGGTAAGCGTATTCATTGAACTCGCCGGTAACTTTCGCATCAAAAAAATACGACTTTGTTTTCAACTGCGTGAGCCTTTCACGGTTAATGGTATCAGCCTTATTGTTATGAGTGGTTAAAGTGATATAGTTCTCATCAGCCGCAGGCTTAAAATCTTGTTTAAAATGCTGGCGCAGTAAAGCGGTATCTTCGGGCGTAATCTTATTATTCCGCAGGTTATTTAACAAATCAATAAACACTGCATCATCCTGACGGTAAATTTTATCCAGCTCGATATATACTGGCGGATTATTTTGTAAAGCCAGTGCATCAAAAAAATAAATGCTCTTGTAGAAACCAGCCATCACCCGCCATTCGTCGTTTTTTACTACCGGGGGCAACTGGTGTAAGTCGCCAATAAATAGCAACTGCACACCGCCAAAAGGCACATTTCTATTTCTCCGGATATACCTTAACGAGAAGTCAATCGCGTCGAGCATGTCGGCTCGGAGCATACTCACTTCATCAATCACCAGCAATTCAAGCTCCTGAATCATACGCTTTTTGTTGCCCTGCATATTCAGGTGCTTAACAATGGTTCGCGGCGTATTAAAATTAAAAGTGATGTTTTGATTGATCATATTACCCGCCGCATCAGGAAAAAATGCTCCGAAAGGCAATTGAAATAAAGAGTGAATGGTTACACCGGCAGCATTAATTGCAGCAATACCCGTTGGGGCACAAATCAGCGCCTTCTTGTGCGTAAGCGAAATCAATTTCCGCAGGAAAGTAGTTTTACCTGTTCCTGCTTTTCCAGTTAAGAAAACATGTTTTGAGGTGTAATTGACAAACTTTGCAGCAATTTCTGCGGGCATAGAAGTTTCTTCCAGTTGTGGCATCGGCAGTAAGATTTTGGTTTGCTCTAGTTGGAGGGATGATTAAAGCTAACAATTTTAGTACAAAAATAGGTATGATTTTTAGTTTTCAGTTAATAATTTAGGTAATCAAAGTTAAATATCTGGAAATGAATGTTCAGTTTTTCATCGGGAATGGTAGTCCTGTTGTTTGCTTTATCCCGACGAAAAAATCGGGATGCCCGCTCCATTAGGTTTATTTAACAAGGGGTTACCGCTTTTGAGAAGAAAACCACTCCTTGCCTCTCCTGGAAAATAAGGAGGGGAGCTGTACGGTGCTAATATTAAAATTTAACAGAATTTGCCGTTTGGTTAAAAGCATACACTTCAAAACTGGCACAATTTTGAAATAGCAAACCCTACTCTCTTCCGAATCTAGAAGGGGCAAATGTGGTTAAATATTGCACTAACCGTGAAAATACAGTTCATGCTGAGGAACGAAGCATCTGCAAGCGATGAAACAGATTCTTACCATTGACGATATTATTTTTTCCGTCATTTCGAAATCGATTTTTCATCGGGAGAAGCTCCAGAGGAGTGCCTTTGGAACAATATCATTGGTGGTATTGCGCTATCAAATGAGATTGCTTCGTGCCTCGCCTGCTTGCCGTAGGCAGGCAATGACGACCGCCCTTAGCGTCATTCATATTGATTTTTGTGAAATAAATTAACCATCAGAATGACAGAAGTTAAAAGAGATTGTAATGAATGGCGGGACTGCTTTTACCGATGAACTACTGCAGTTGCTTTTCTAAACGTGATTTAAGATTTGAACGGGTAACCCTATTAAAGATTAAACCATTAACCAGTTCAAACAGTTAACCAATTTTCTTATCTTTGCAGCCTGATGAAACAAAATTATTCAAATCTTATCGCTGTTAAATTTCTTTAACCCGGTTTCATCGCCATTTTTACCCCAAATTTATTATGCTTAACCCTGAAATAGAAAAACGTAAAACCTTTGCCATTATTAGTCACCCCGATGCGGGCAAAACCACATTGACAGAAAAATTTCTGTTGTTTGGTGGCGCCATTAACACAGCTGGTGCGGTAAAACGGAATAAAGCGAACCAAAGCAATACTTCCGATTTTATGGAAATTGAGAAGCAACGTGGAATCTCGGTAGCTACTTCGGTTATGGGTTTCGAATACAGCGGCAAGCGAATTAATATTTTGGATACCCCTGGTCACAAAGATTTTGCTGAGGATACTTACCGAACGCTTTCTGCTGTGGATAGCGTTATCTTGGTGGTAGACTGTGTAAAAGGAGTGGAGGAACAAACCGAAAAACTGATGTCGGTTTGTAGGATGCGTAACACCCCGGTAATTATATTTATCAATAAAATGGATCGTGAGGGTAAAGAAGCCTACGATTTGCTGGATGAAATTGAAGAAAAACTAAACATCAGCCTGTGCCCGCTTTCGTGGCCAATTGGTCAGGGCCATACCTTTAAAGGTGTTTACAGCATTTATAACAAACATTTAAACCTATTCAATTCTGATAAAACCAAAGTAACCGATTCTGTGGTGGCGGCAAATGATTTGAATGATCCTTCTTTGTTGAACTACCTAAAAGAAAACGAAATTAACAACCTGAAAGATGATGTTGAATTGGTTGATGGTATTTATGGAAACATTGATAAAGATTTATATACCGAGGGTTTGGTGGCGCCAGTATTTTTTGGAAGTGCCATTAACAACTTCGGTATTAAGGAGCTTTTAGATACATTCATTGATATTGCGCCAAGTCCCCGCCATAGAGAAGCCGAAGAGCGTGATGTATTGGTAGAGGAGAAAAACTTTAGTGGTTTCGTATTTAAAATCCATGCCAACTTAGATCCAAAACACCGTGATAGAATTGCGTTTTTACGGATTTGTTCAGGGAAATTTGAACGTAACAAATTTTATTACCATACCCGTCAGGATAAGAAATTAAAGTTTTCGAACCCGATGGATTTTATGGCGAATGAGAAAAGTATTGTTGAAGAAGCCTGGCCAGGTGATGTGGTTGGTTTATATGATAGTGGCAACTTCAAAATTGGCGATACTTTAACTGAGGGCGAAAAACTGCAATTTAAAGGTATTCCAAGTTTCTCGCCATCTATTTTTAAAGAGGTAGAAAACATGGATCCGATGCGTACTAAACAGCTGGAGAAAGGTATTGAACAATTAACTGATGAGGGGGTTGCGCAATTATTTGTGATGCAGCCCGGAAATAGAAAGGTGATCGGTGCAGTAGGAGAACTTCAATTTGAGGTGATTAATTTCCGTTTAGAACACGAATATGGTGCTAAATGTCGTTTCCGTACATTAAGTTACACACGCTCGAGCTGGGTAACTTCAACAGATAGGAAAAAGCTTGATGAATTTGTGAAGCGTAAACAGCAGCACATTGGTTTCGATAAAGAGGCAAACCCAGTTTATCTATCAGACAGTGACTATATGATTAATTTAACGAAGCAAGATTACCCGGATATCGATTTCCATAAAACGAGCGAATTTAAGAGCTAAATTTTCTTGCTTGTCCATGCAACTAAAATTTACAAATTTTCGTCTGATAAATAACAAACTAAAAAATATGAAAAACAAATTTGCTTCTGTTACTTATCTATTGTCTATCCTGTTAATATCTTCTTGCGCAACGCTAAGAACGGATCCAAAGTCATGGACACTTATGATTCCTTTAGAAGCTAAAAAGAAATTAACGGTGAATTTGGCAGATACAAGCGCATTTAATGTGGATATACAAAATCCAACTAAAGATACCTTGATCATTAAACAACCGAATAATCAGGATCAGGTTATCGTTAATGATAAAGTTTCGCTATCTATTCCGGCTGGAAATCATCTGGAGATTTTAAATGTATCTAAAAAGACTATCAAACCTATTGTCAGGATTTTTGATCATAAAGCTAAAGTTGTTTCAGCAGTTTCAGCGTTTTAATAGGTTTAATAATTTGATTAATTATAGAACAATCAAATTGCAAACCGATGATTTAAATTATCAACTTTCTCCTTTTCTTTGTCACATCAATTAAAAACATCATGGTTAACTATAGCGAAATTTTCAATGAGCAGGGAATGGATTATCAAACGTACCGTGCGCTGGTAGATCAGCTTTTGCTGGAAGGGAAGGCTACCGGCGATGTTACTTACGATTTGCACTATACAAAAATGAATGTGCAACGTATGAACCGAGTTGATAAAACCGCAAGTTTGACTGATGAATTAATTGCTGCTATCGATAATTTTAAAGCCAACTACAAATTTTTGGTAATTACAGAAGGTTGGTGCGGAGATGCGGCTCAAATTATTCCTATTTTTAATAAAATAGCCACAGCGTCTTTAGGCAAAGTTGATTTAAGATTTGTACTTCGTGATAAGAATCTTCCATTGATAGATGCGCATTTGACTAACGGAGGGAGAGCAATACCGGTTTTGATTGTGTTGAATGAAAATGCAGATCAAGTTTTAGCAACGTGGGCACCACGTCCACAGGTTTTGCAAGAATTGCTTAAAGAGTGGAGAAAAGAAACAACTGAAATGCCTGTTCTGGCAGAGAAACTTCACAGCTGGTATGCTAAAGATAAAACACAAACAACACAAGCAGAGTTAAATGTGCTTTTGAGAGGATTAGAACTAAATAACTAATTTTCTTCACTATCTTTTTCGTAGCCTTCATAGTAGTATGATTGCTCAATTCCTTTGAAGATTACTTCTCTATTATCTACATCATCTGTGAGGTGAGCCGCAAGTAGGGTTTTTAACTCTAAATCATTTATAGGACTGCGTTCCATCGCTTGTAAATACAATGTCTTATCAATAAACTGCCAATTAACCAATCTCGTTAGGCGTTCTTTCAAGATCATATCAAGCCAGATTCGCATTGTTCTGCCGTCCCCTTCCATAAAAGGGTGTGCAATATTCATTTCTACATATTTAGCTACAATTTCTTCAAAAGTGCTTTCTGGCATCTGTTCTACTTTTACCAAAATCTCATTTAGATATAAAGCTGCAACAAATCGAAAACCACCTTTAGAAATATTTAATGTTCGTATTTTGCCTGCAAAATCAAACAAGTCTTTAAAAAGATAGAGGTGTATATCTTGTAAGGTTTTCGTAATGCCAATTTCTATTTCATAGATATACCACGCTCGAATAAATGGAATGCATTCTCCAAACTTTTTTTATCAATACTTTTCATGCATTATTTGAACAAAAACTTTATCCAAAATCTAATCAACTGAAACCGTTAATCCTTCTTGCTGTAAAATTTTACGGTAAACTTCCATTTCAGTAAAAGAACCTTCCAAAACTGGGCACTTTCCGTCATTATGTACTTTCCACGCAATTTTTTCCGCCTGAGATTCGTTATAATCCAAATACTTCATCATGCAGTAAATCACATGATCAAAAGTATTTACATCATCATTCCACAAAATAAGGCGATGCACAGTTTTCAGGGAAGTTAAAATTTCTTCGAGCGTAAAGGTCTCTTCTTTGGTTTCTGTAGACATGGTTGCAAAAATAAACAATAATTAGAAGATTTGAGATATTTGATTTGACAAGTCAGAGGATATGCGTTTCCTATCTCTCCCTCATCTCATATCTTTATAAAATAATTACATTTACCTAATCAAATATATGAGCATGCATCAATCCAAAATAGCAGGAATAGGTTACTACGTTCCAAAAAATGTTTATACCAATACCGACTTAAGTCGTTTTATGGATACCAACGATGAGTGGATTCGGGAACGAACCGGGATTAAGGAGCGTCGTTTCGCCGATCGTAATGAAGAAACTACCACCACAATGGGAATTGAAGCAGCAAAAATTGCTATCGAGCGTGCTGGTATCACCACAAAAGATGTCGACTTTATTATTTTTGCTACCTTAAGCCCTGATTATTATTTTCCGGGATGTGGTGTTTTGCTACAACGCGAAATGGGGATGGGCGAAATCGGTGCCCTGGATATTCGCAATCAATGTTCAGGATTCGTTTATGCACTTTCGGTTGCCGATCAGTTTGTGAAAACCGGTATGTATAAAAATGTTTTGGTGGTCGGTAGCGAAAAACATTCGTTTGCTATGGATTTCGAAACTCGCAGTCGTAATGTTTCAGTAATTTTTGGCGATGGTGCAGGTGCTGTCATTTTACAACCTACCGATGAGAAAGGTAAAGGGATTTTGAGCACTCATTTACACAGTGATGGTGCTGATGCAGAGATTTTAGCCATGTATTATCCAGGTTCTCATGCAAATAAATGGATGAAGGATAAACCTGCTTTTCCTGATCAGGAATTAGGCGGATTGTTTATGACGCCTGAAATTTTAGAAAGTGGTGCCGCACTGCCCTACATGGATGGACCTTCGGTTTTCAAAAAAGCAGTAGTAAAATTTCCAGAGGTGATTAAAGAAGCTTTGGTTGCAAACAACTTAACGGAAAAGGACATTGATATGCTTGTGCCACATCAGGCAAATCTACGGATCAGCCAATACGTACAAAACTTGTTAGGCTTGAGCGATGATCAGGTATTTAATAATATTCAAAAATACGGAAATACCACAGCAGCATCTGTCCCTATTGCTTTGTGCGAAGCCTGGGAAGCCGGAAAAATTAAAGATGGTGATTTAGTTTGCCTTGCCGCATTTGGATCAGGTTTTACCTGGGCAAGTGCGCTAATCAGGTGGTAACTTGAGGTAAAAGGTTGAGGGTATTGAAGCTTAAGACTAATGTCCTCAACGTCATTTTGTTTAGAACAGTAAAATTTATTATCTATTTGAAGTTTAAATCCTTCCTTTATAAAATAGCGCAACGAAGCCAAATAAGGTGAAGCAAGCACTAATGCAGGAAAAAACTATAGTGGTTGATGCAAGCCTCCTACTAATGCCATAGCTTTCGTTATAAAATATAAATTCCTTTATTCCGATGCTATTTTCCTCAATATCACGGCTTCTATCTACCGCTTTAACCAATTTGTTCTTATGTTTGAATTGAAACACGGGATAATATATATATGTAAACCTTTTATTGTTCACCCGTTCAACAGCAACAATTGTAGCTTCGGTTTTTGTTCCGAATAGTAATGGGCGATACGAACCTATCAATCCATAAGCCAGAAAAAATCCGAGCAGGATCAACGAAACTCCAAATACTTTTATCAGTGCCATTTCAATTTTTGTCCCAGGTCTAACAGCTTTTCAACCTTTAATTCCTCGCTATAAAATCCCCTAAATAACTACATTCTCCAGCTGCCACCTGATAAAACGGCGTTTTGCTGTATTTCAATTTCAATTCTTTGAAATACGGATTGTTGTAATTTGCATTGATGAAATTTTGATATTTCACATCATCTTTATCCCAGTAACTAAATGAATTTATTTTGGCGTTCAAAATGATCTGCTTTTGAGCACATTTGGCGAGCATGAATGTACATTTTGCCTTAAAATCTGCATTTGTACTCAGCGCTCTAGCTTTCAAATACCAGCTTTTGGCAGTTTGAGCTTTTTTATAGTCTACATCATAACCGTACTTTGCCGGGCTGGCATTGTCATAAGTCGACCAATCGTAGCTAATCAAAAACCAGCTATTTCCGTAATAGCCAGTTTGATAAACGGCGTTCGCCATTTTGTAATAATACAGGGAAGCATTCTTCTGTTCACTAACAATCAGTCGTTGTAACCGAAGCATTTCCGCCGCAAAAGTTTTCTTCGTAATAGAAGCTTTTGCCGCTACATATTTTTTAGGGAAATCATTAATGGTTTGAATAAATGGATTTGCATAAAGCTTCGAATGGGCATCATCAGCGTACCAGTTTTCGGGATTGAAATAATTATAATCCGGCGATACCTTTGCAAACATTTGAACCGCTTTTTCATACTGATGCGTTCTCAAATAAGTGGTTCCAAATAGCTCATAGAAATCATCATTCTTAAGTTGATTTAAAGCCTTCGAAAGCAAAGCCGTTACATCGCTTCCAACTGCTTTCTTTTTATAATTTAGCAAACCTTGCATACTTTTCGGACTTAAAAATTGTTGCCAGAAAGCAGTCGTTTGATAGCTCATATTTTTGAAAAGAGAGTTATCTTTTACGATCTTGTATTCCAAATCCCCTTTAACCATTGCCAGGGCAGCTTTGGCTGTATCGCCTAATTTTAAATATGCAGGTGCTAATAGCTGCTGATAGAAGTTTCTTGTGGTTCTGCTAAAATGTTTGCTTTCTGCATCTGCCCAATCATAATATTTATCTCCAGGATGCGATTTATTTTCGGCAAATCTTTTTTCGTCTAGCCATTTCAGTGTCGGCAATAGTTCATTTTCGTTAAATGGATTTCCTTTCTTAATATTTTTAGCTTTAATCAATAAATCAGTAATTCGGTATTGATCACGCAATTTTTCAGGAAGTTTTTCAGGATTCAGTGTACTTAAGTAATTGGTGGCAACTGCATCTTTATTTTCCAGCCACGATAAATAAGCAGCTGTTAAAGTACCCAATTCTGGCTGCGGATATTTCTTTTCGGTTGCTAATTTAACTGCAAAATCTCTAACCAGGTTTAGCTGTTTTAAGTTCAAGTTTTTAACACTATCCCTTCGTCGCGGGTTACTCTGAGAGAAATAATAGCTATAGGATATTTTTGCAATATCATTCGCCTCAATCAATGCCTGCTCCAGTTTGTTAACTTCTCTAACCAATAGCGCCCCGTTAAGCTCACTTTTAGGTTCGTATTGATATACTTTATATAAACTTTCAATATTGAAATCTGGATTTCCAAAGCCGTTAATTGCCCAAATGTTGGCTTTTTCACTATTGGTTTTAGCATATTTCAAGGCCCCGTCTATAGGAGCGCTGTTGTAATAATAATTCTTATAAGCCTGCACTCTCCTTTCCGGGTTGGTTGCAAATACTTTTGAAAATAAAAATGCAGATTCTGCTGGATTTCCCAATCGGCGAATAGAACCGGCATAAAGTGCCAAAGCCCATCCTTTAACAGCACTATTGGTTTTATTAGTTTTGATAAATTTTTCGTAAACGCTTTTGCTATCGGTATGCAGGCCTGCATAATGAAACATCCGCTCTGCCTGATAAGCATAACGCAATCTTAAGAAATCATCTTTCTCCAATTCTGTTGATTTGAGGGCTTCTTTCGCAAGCACATCCATTTGTGTGCTATCTCGAGGTATTGGATCCCAAAGATCGAAGTTAATATTAGCATAGGGCTCACAGCTTTTAGCGAAAGTATAATATTTCAAGGCGGATTTGTTTTTACTCAATCCTTGTACGAAAGTGTTGTTTTGCAAACTATCTGCCAAATCTGAAAGCTTTCCGTCGAAATGTGCAAGCTTGTGACTTGTTGCACTATCTACATTGTACATAATCTCATGAATATCCTGTTCCTTAACATCTAAATATTTCGCCCATTCTCGGCTATTAATTTGCGATTCGCTTTCTACATCTTCCTCGTTGTTCAAATAGGCCATTTGGTTATAAGCAAAAGGCGTATACTCATCACCCTCAACATTGTTGTGGAAATAGGAAATATAATAATCGTAGGGGTCAATTTCGCCGCCACACGCGATATTTACCGCGATTTCGCCAAAGAAAGTAACAAGAAAAACGCTAAAAATTAGCGATAACTTTTTGAAAGTCTTCATCTGTAAAATGTTTTAAAAGGTCGGTATCCAGATGATAAAAAACGAGATTTCGCTCTTCAGGTTTTAAATATCGGGATAAAAAATTAGATGTTGTAAATAAATCTCCGGCTGAGATTTCTTCCCACCTAATCACGTCACCACGTTTTAAGCCCGCCGCTGGATTATCGATTAAGAGATCGTATAAAATGGAATGGCCTTTTTGCTTAAATAGGTTTTTGTCATTAATTTGATCTTTGGTAATTCGTTTAGAAATTCCAGCATATTCTTTATTCCTGAATACGACTGCCCACTCAAAAATTGGTAAGGCAACATCAAGCTTTAATGGGTAATTGCGGAGGTAATCTTTTAAATAGATATCTATTTCTCTTTGATCAAGAATGGAATTTTGCTCGCCATACTTACGCAGATTCCCCATGTTGTAACACATCAGCATGGCCTTTTTTACCGGGGGAATACCACTGGTCGACTTGTTTTTTACCTGATGTAATCTTAAGGTGACGGAAATTGTTTTGTTCTTCAAAAGCGGCTGAGCTTGCAGTTGATTTAGAAAATTGAAATACTTGTCTCTAGTGGTTTTAGTCCAATCGCAGTCTATTTGAAGTTCAGAATAATCCGTCTTTCCGGCCTGCTTAACTTTGGCATCAACGAATATTGCAATTCTAGTGGCTAGCGATTTTATTCTGCTCGAATCTATGTCCTTAAACATATGGTTAACAAGAAAAACCACAGGAATGATGCCGATTGTTTTTGGAAGCGGATCGGAGAACTTTATAGGAGAAATAGGAACATCCTGTTGAAAGTCGGGATTAAAATCTACATCCATAATGCGAACGTAAAGCGATTTTGACTTAAATTTCTCGAGGTAATCAGTTTCAACTTTTTTGTTTTTATAGTTTGTTCGCCAAAAATAAAAAGTGGGGTGAACGATTGACTTTTGCTTACAACCGAATAAGAAAAATATAGAAATCACTAAAATACTTATCTTGCGCATATCAATTTTATTGATCAAAAGTAAGATAAAATGCGAGCAGTTTTACAAAGAGTTACACAAGCAAGTTGCACAGTTGAAGGCACAATTACGGGCGAGATTAAAACCGGATTTTTGGTGCTTTTAGGTATTGAAGATGCCGATACAGCCGATGATTTGGATTGGCTTGCTCAGAAAATTGTTAATATGCGGGTGTTTGGTGATGAAAATGGCTTAATGAATAAAGCGTTGGCTGATGTTAATGGAGATATTTTGTTGATTAGCCAGTTTACCTTATTTGCATCTACAAAAAAAGGTAACCGCCCAGGTTTCACCCGAGCCGCAAGGCCAGACACCGCTATTCCGCTTTACGAAAAAATGATCGAAAAGTTGTCGACTTTAATGGGCAGGAAAGTTCAGACAGGGATTTTTGGAGCGGATATGAAAATTGCTTTGGTAAATGATGGGCCAACTACAATTTTAATTGATACGAAGAATAAAGAGTAAAAAACCTATATTCCTCGTCACTGCAATCTTTTAAAGGAGATTTTAGTTTAAAGAAGTAATCAGCGAAATATAAAAGCTAACACGATGACCATTAATGAAGCACAGGAAACAGTAGATCAGTGGATCAGAACTACAGGTATCAGGTATTTTAACGAGTTAACCAATACTGCTATTTTAATGGAAGAAGTGGGGGAGGTAGCTCGGATTATGGCTCGGAGATACGGTGAGCAGTCATTTAAAAAGAGTGATGAAGTGGTAAACCTTGCCGATGAAATGGCCGATGTGATGTTCGTGCTGATCTGTTTGGCCAATCAAACAGGTATTGACTTAACCGACGCCTTTCAGAAAAATCTCGAAAAGAAAACCATTCGCGATGCAGACAGACATAATAACAACGAGAAGCTAAAATAAGTCTTAAGTCTTTAGTCAAGAGTCATGACTTAAATAAGCGCTACTCACATTTGTTTTTATGTGTCGAAATCGGCTTAGTCTTTCAAAAGCCATCTTTAGGAGGTTGGTGGCACAAACTCCATTAAAGTTCTGTAGGCCACAAAGCGGTTTTTAAACTTGCTGTTTAATCTCTCTTGTAGCTCTGGAGCAAATGTGCTTTGGTATTCGTTGTAATTTTCTAAAGTTTCGGCAACATATTGTGCGCAATAAGTTACGCCTTCATTTGGCGAATCAAGCACCTTTAATAAGCGATTGGATACAAACATTCCTGTAGCCATCACTTCTGGAATATGGGTTTCCTGCATCCATTGCAACCATTCTTCAGCTGCAGCATCATCTAAAATTAGGGTAACGTTATATAAAAGCATGTCGCAAAGATAATAAATGTGCCGAAGTAAAAGATGGATGAAAAACTGAATTTCTTATATTCGGCGATTAGTTTAAAGCATACTCATGATTGAAATTTCAACATCACAAACAGTACGGGATTTAGAAGGTATTATTACGCTTCAAAAAAAGAATCTAAGAGCAGATTTATCTCCAGAAGAAATTGAACAGCAGGGTTTCGTAACGGTATCGCACACGCTTGATGATTTGGAAAAAATGCATCAGCATGAACCGAACATCATTGCTAAGGATGGTGAAAGGGTAATCGCTTATGTACTAGGGATGACGGAGCAATCGAAAAACGATATTCCCCGATTAGTAGAAATGTACGAGAGTTTCGATCACATTCAATATCATGGAAAATCGGTGGCTGAGTATCAATATATTGTTGTGGGCCAGGTTTGTGTTGATAAAGATTACCGTGGGAAAGGCTTATTTGATCAATGCTATCAGGCTTATAAGAATTTTTTCGAAGATAAATTTGAATTCGCAATAACTGAAATTGCCACTATAAATTTACGCTCAATGAAAGCGCATGAGCGTATTGGCTTCAAAACGATTGATACCTACACAGATCAAATGAGCACCGAGTGGAATGTGGTGGTTTGGGACTGGAGATAACTATTGAAGGTTTATCAAGGCTTGCTTTACCGCGTTATCGGTCTGATTTATTGACCGGTAGTAGCCCACATCGCCAAGGTAATAACGGCATAACAATGCTTTCAAATCACTCAAAATTACAGGCTTGGCATTGTACAGTTGAAAACGATCGATCTGTACGTTTTTGCGTTGAATATAACCTATGAAATCTTTGAAATCATTATCTCCTAACGCGAAAGAATTAATGTTTTGCTCTACAAAGCCAGCGTTATATTTGTTTGTTAATACATTAAAAACATAATCTGATAGAATCTTTTTGCTTACCAGGGTTGCATAAAATTTATTGTAACCAACGGTATCCAGTTTAACAAAAACATCTGGCTGTATGCCTCCACTAGGCTTTTGTCTTTTTACATTTTGTATGGCTACACCTTCTGCTTTTTCTATCGAGTCCTGAAAAGATGTGCGATCTCCGGTCAGTTCTCCATCCATCATTCTCTCATCCAACTCATGTTTGTAAGCATCATAACCTTTTTTGTACGATTTCTGAATGCTTCGTCCCGATGGGGTATAATATCGAGCAATGGTTAAGTTTAAAGCAGATCCATCACCAAAAGAAAACTGTTCTTGAACCAACCCTTTGCCAAAAGATCGCCTGCCTATAATCACCCCTCTACCTAAATCTTGAATAGCACCTGCAACAATCTCACTTGCAGATGCAGTATTCTCGTTGATCAATACTGCTAATTTGCCATTTTGAAATGCACCGGTCCCTGTTGAAAAATAATCGGTACGAGGTTCGTGTTTACCCTGAGTGTAAACAATAAGTTTATTTTCTGGTAAAAACTGATCAGCTAGACCCGTAGCAGCAGAAAAATACCCTCCACCATTATCGCGGAGATCCAGAATGAGCTTCTTCATGCCTTTGGCTTTTAAACTATTAGCAGCACTAGCGAAATCATTATCGGTATTTGCTCCGAACTTACTAATTCTTACATATCCAGTTTCAGGACCAATCATATAAGAAGCATCAATGCTACTAATGTTTACCTTGCCACGGGTAACCATTAACCTACTTTGTACCTGTGTTCCATTATGCATTAAAACAACGCTAACGCCGCTTCCGGCTTTACCTCGAAAGCGTCCGGTTAACTGCTCTTTTGGTAAGTTTCGCCCGCTTACAACTGCGGTATCAATACTCAAAATTTTATCTCCCAGTTTTATTCCGGCCTGGTAGGCAGGCCCGTCTTTGACTACTCCAGTAACCATCATCGTATCATTGAGCATATAATACTCAATGCCAACACCTTCAAAGTTGCCTTCCAAACTGTTGGTCATATCTTGCGCATCGGTAGGAGGCAAATAAACACTATGAGGATCTAGTTGATGTAGAACGCTATCTATAGGAAGATTCTGTAAAGAATCCGTATTGATTTCATCAACGTAGTTTTTATTGATAATGTGCAGAATCTCTTCAAGTTTGCCGTCACTATTTACAGCCAACTGCGGACTTCGCTGAACGCCAAAACCCTGGTCTTTTATGAATTTTATCCCCAAAATCATACCTACTATTAAAATTACAGAATAGCTTATTGCAATCAGTAGGTTGTTTCGGGTATTTTTTTTCATTGGCGTTTTGCAAATTTATGAAATTTAGCGGGTTACTATGTTTTTTAACTACATTTTCGTGTCTTTTGTTTCTAATATTTAACATAAATTAACGGATGTAATTCTTCTTACAGCGACTGGAAGATATATTTTTAAGTTTTTACGCCACTTTTTAAAAAGAATTTACCGAATTTTATCAAAATTAAATTTATGAACAGAGTTACCGAGCAGGAATCTAATTATGATAACATCGACAAGATGTCGGTATTGGAGGTTTTGCAGGGCATTAATAACGAAGATAAGACGGTTGCTTTTGCTGTCGAAAAATCTTTGCCTCAGATAGAAAAACTAACTTCGGCAGTTGCCGAAAGAATGAAAAAAGGCGGCCGCTTATTTTATATTGGCGCAGGTACAAGCGGTCGTTTAGGTGTAGTTGATGCCTCTGAATGCCCACCAACTTATGGGGTTCCTTTCGATTGGGTTGTTGGAATTATTGCCGGTGGCGATACGGCGATTAGAAGGGCGGTAGAATTTGCGGAAGACGATGCCGAACAAGCCTGGAAAGATTTGGAAGAATTCGACATCAACGAAAAAGATTGTTTAGTGGGTTTAGCAGCATCTGGAACCACACCTTATGTAGTTGGTGGTTTAAATACTGCTCGTAAACACGGTGTTTTAACCGGTTGTATTGTTTGTAATACTGGTGGACCAATCGCTGCTGAATCTGATTTTCCGGTTGAGGTTGTTGTTGGCCCGGAATTTATCACTGGTTCTACACGAATGAAATCTGGTACTGCACAGAAATTGGTTTTAAACATGTTGAGTACCACCGTGATGGTTCAATTAGGACGTGTAGTTGGAAACAAAATGGTAGATATGCAGTTAACCAATAACAAATTAGTTGATCGCGGAACGCAGATGGTGGCCGATGAATTAAGCATAGGCTATGATGAAGCGGCAGATTTACTTGCAAAATATGGAAGCGTACGTAAAGCGGTAGAGGCGGGACAACGACAACCACAGTAAATGAATGAATGATATAATGAGTGAATGATAGAGTTAGCATCGCCGCTAGATTCAGTCATTCAAAGTTCACTCACTCAAAAAAATTAGATATTAAAATGCACGAAATCGAGCCTTATTACCAGTGGAGAGATGATTATGTTTCGGCAGAAGATGAGCGCTCGCCATTTTTCAATACCGAGTATTCGGAAATTTATTTCGACAAGCAGATTTATAATTTCTTGCTGCATCCGCAGTGGGACGAATTTGGATCGAACACCCTTTACATGAAGGTTTTGTATGCCGATTATGATCGCAGTTATGCCATTATCGAATTTATCGGCGAATGGAATGATGCGATCAATAATGATATCATGTTACTTAAGCGTGATATTTTAGAATTGATGATGGACGAAGGCATTACCAAATTTATTCTTATTGGCGAGAACGTTTTAAATTTTCACGCATCTGATGATAGCTATTATGAAGAGTGGTTTCAGGAAGTGGAAGATGGATGGATTGTTGGTGTGAATTTTCAAGAACACGTTATTTCCGAATTTAAAGACAATAATATAGATTACTATATCAATTTCGGAGGAGCTTTTGATAATCTGCCTTGGCGTACACTTAAACCGCTACAGTTCTTTAAAAAAGTTGAAGAACTGCTGACAAAAAGATTAAACTAAATTGTTATTTTTAAAATTATTTAAATACGCAAAATTAAAATGGAACAACAAAATTATAATTATCAAACCGATAGTGTCTTTGTACAGGAAAACTCTGTATCGAAAAAGTTTTTTGCAAACGTATTCCTGTGGATGTTTGTAGCGTTGGCTTTATCAACTCTATCTGCTTTTTATATTTCAAACACGGAGTCGGCATTAAGATCTTTAATAGACTTTGAAACTGGAAGAAGAACTGCGTTAGGTTATGTGGCCATGTTTGCGCCACTTGGGCTAGTTTTAGTAATGGGAGCTGGCTTTTCGAGACTATCTTATGGCGCCTTGTTAGGTGTGTTTGTGCTGTTTTCTGTGCTGCTGGGCGTAAGTTTGAGTTTCATTCTCTTAATTTACACTGGCACATCGATTATAACTTGTTTTGCTGCCGCCGCAGGTATTTTTGGTATAATGGCTGTAATGGGCTATACAACAAATATAGATTTGAGTAAGTTTGGCCCAATTTTAATGGTTGGTGTTGCCGGTTTATTTATAGCCAGTATTGCAAACATGTTTATCAAAAGCGAACAGTTTAGCTTAATTATGGCATTTGTTGGTATAGCTGTTTTTACAGCACTTACTGCATACGATGTTCAAAAAATTAAAAGAATTGGAATGGGAATTGAAGAAAGCGGAGAATCAATTCCATCTGCTGATACAAAGAAATTAGCTATAATGGCAGCTTTATCGCTATACCTTGATTTTATTAATATCTTCCTTTTCTTGCTACGTATTTTCGGAAGTAGAAAATAATGAGCAAGTTTTTGGTAATCATGTTTTTCATTTTAGTTGGCGGCATAATTGAGGCAATTACTGTAACTTATATTACAGATCATGTATTTTTTAGTTGTTTGCCTAGTGCATTTTGGATGGGATATTTGATTACCTACTACAACAAAAGATTTATAAAAAGAGAGGTTGTTTAAAGCCCTCATACAAAACAATATTCTTAAGGCTGTGCAAATTTGCATGGCCTTTGTAATTTTATTTGGTAGCGGAGCGATAATTTTTGGAATTGATGTTGCTTTGTTGCATTTTTGTACGCTTATTAAGAAAGACGGAGGGATTAGACCCAACGAAGTCTTAGCAACCTGTAACCTACAAGGTGCTAAATTCTATTCTGCAACTGGCAGAAACAGATAAGTTTAGGATTACGATTCTCGTACCAACTTTTTAAATAAGCTTTTTGAGATTTTAGATTATAGATGTGAGATTTGAGACTTGGTACGCAAGACTGAATTTCTCATAGCTCACATCTCCAATCTCACATCTAACTACAGAATGAGCATAAGAGAAGAATTAGAAAAGCGTATTTTGGTAATTGATGGTGCGATGGGTACCATGATTCAACGTTATACTTTAACTGAAGAGGATTTTAGAGGGGAACGTTTTAAAAATCATCCATGTGATGTAAAAGGCAATAACGATTTGCTCAACATCACTCGGCCTGATATTATTAAAGCCATACATCTTGAATATTTAGCCGCTGGTGCGGATATTATTGAAACCAATACCTTCAGTACACAAAGAATTTCTATGGCTGATTACCAGATGGAAGATCTTTCTTATGAGTTAAGCTTTGAAGGTGCGAAGGTGGCAAAAGAGGCTGCTACTGAATTTATGGCTGCTAATCCTGATCGGAAATGTTTTGTTGCAGGCGCAATCGGGCCAACCAACAGAACCCTTTCTATGTCACCAAATGTAAACGACCCAGGTTTTAGGGCGGTTTATTTTGACGAACTTGAAGCGGCATATTATGAACAGGTTCGCGGTTTGGTAGATGGAGGTTCTGATGTGCTTCTCATCGAAACCATCTTCGATACACTAAACGCAAAAGTGGCCATTGTGGCCATCAAAAAATATGAGGAAGTAATCGGTCGTAAGCTCGAAATTATGATTTCGGGAACCATTACCGACGCTTCTGGAAGAACGCTTTCCGGTCAAACAGCAGAAGCTTTCTTAAATTCGGTGATGCATGCAAAACCTTTGAGTATTGGTTTTAACTGCGCTTTAGGGGCTAAAGAAATGCGTCCGCACATCGAAGAACTGGCTACAAAAGCGGGATGTTATGTTTCTGCTTACCCAAATGCCGGCCTCCCGAATGAGTTTGGTGCTTATGATGAACAACCGCACGAAACGGCTCATCTGGTCGACGATTTTATTAAATCTGGATTTGTAAATATTGTGGGTGGCTGTTGCGGCACCACTCCTGATCATATTGGCTGCATTGCAAAGAATGCTAAAAAAGCTTCGCCACGGAAATTGCCAACCATTGAGCCTTTTATGCGATTGAGTGGATTGGAGCCTGTAACGATAACGCCAGAGAGTATTTTTGTAAACGTTGGCGAAAGGACAAACATCACCGGATCTCCAAAATTCTCGAAGTTAATTTTAGGTGGCGACTACGAAGCGGCCTTAGCTGTGGCCCTACAACAGGTAGAAGGTGGAGCGCAGATTATTGATGTGAACATGGATGAGGGCATGCTCGATTCTGAAGCTGCGATGACGAAGTTTTTGAATCTGATTGCCTCCGAACCGGATATCGCCAAATTGCCTATCATGGTCGATTCCTCTAAGTGGTCGGTGATAGAAAATGGATTGAAGTGTTTGCAAGGGAAAGGTATCGTTAATTCTATTTCACTTAAAGAAGGCGAAGATAAATTCCGTGAAAGCGCCCGCAAAATTATGCAATATGGCGCTGCCGTTGTTGTAATGGCTTTTGATGAACAAGGCCAGGCCGATAACTACGAGCGTAGAAAAGAGATTTGTAAACGAAGCTACGATATTCTTGTACATGAAATCGGTTTTCCTCCAGAAGACATTATTTTCGATCCGAATATCCTTACCGTAGCCACAGGTTTAGAAGAACACAATAACTACGCGGTCGATTTTATTAATGCGACCCGTTGGATCAAAGAAAACCTACCACATGCAAAAGTAAGTGGGGGTGTATCAAATATTTCCTTTTCATTTAGAGGAAATAATGTTGTTCGCGAAGCGATGCACTCTGCATTTCTTTACCATGCCATTCAGGCCGGGTTAGATATGGGGATTGTAAATGCAGGTATGCTTGAGGTGTATCAGGAAATTCCACCCGAGCTTTTGGAAAGGGTAGAAGATGTACTTTTGAACCGACGGGATGATGCTACGGAGCGATTGGTTGAATATGCTGATACGGTAAAATCAAAAGGGAAAGAAATTGTAAAAGATGAAGAATGGAGGAAAGGATCCGTTGAAGAACGCCTTTCTCACTCCCTGGTAAAAGGAATTGTAGAGTATCTTGACGATGATGTTGAAGAGGCTCGTCAAAAATATGCCCGCCCAATACAAGTAATTGAAGGACCCTTGATGGACGGAATGAACATTGTTGGTGATTTATTTGGTGCTGGAAAGATGTTTTTGCCTCAGGTGGTAAAGTCGGCTAGGGTGATGAAAAAAGCCGTGGCTTATTTGCTTCCGTTTATCGAGCAGGAGAAATTAGACAATCCAGATCAGGATCAGAATTCCTCGGCAGGTAAGGTATTGATGGCTACTGTTAAAGGTGATGTTCACGACATCGGGAAGAACATTGTGGGGGTAGTTTTGGCTTGTAATAACTTTGAAATTGTAGATATGGGCGTGATGGTTCCTGCTCAGGAGATCATCAAAAAAGCTAGAGAAATAAATGCTGATATTATTGGCTTAAGTGGCTTAATTACGCCATCACTTGATGAAATGGTCCACTTTGCCAAAGAAATGGAACGAGAAGGCTTTACCATTCCATTAATTATAGGTGGAGCGACCACGTCAAGGATTCATGCTGCTGTAAAAGTTGCCCCGAATTATTCTGGTCCGGCTATCCATGTTTTAGATGCATCGCGAAGTGTTACCGTTTGCAGTACGCTGATGAATCCTGAAACAAAAGCCGACTACGTTGCAGGCATAAAAGCAGAGTATGAAAAAGCCAGGGAAGCGCATTTGAACAAGCGTTCTGACAAGCGTTTCAAAACCATTGAAGAGGCACGGAAAAATAAATTTAAGATAGATTTCGATCAAAATTTACCAGTTCCTGAATTTACCGGAACCAGAGTTTTTGATCATTATCCTTTGAATGAATTAGTTCCATATATCGATTGGACTCCTTTTTTTCATACCTGGGAACTTCGCGGAAGCTACCCGAAAATATTTGATGATAGAAATGTAGGGAGTGAAGCAAAAAAACTTTTTGATGATGCGCAGGCATTATTGAAACGGATATTAGACGAAAAATTGTTAACTGCTAGAGCGGTAATTGGATTTTGGCCAGCAAACTCCGTTGGAGACGATATTCATTTAGAAGTCGAAAGTCTGAAGTCTGCAGTCAGAAGTCTGAATGTCGACTCTGGACTTAAGACTGAAGACTCAAGACTGGTTACTATCCATACCCTCCGCCAACAGGCCGAAAAGGTTGATGGACAGCCGTATTATGCTTTGTCAGATTTCATTGCTCCTAAAGAATCTGGTATTCAAGATTATTTTGGGTGTTTCGCTCTAACTGCAGGAATAGGGATTGATGAGTTGGTAGCAGAATTTGAGGCCAATCATGATGATTATAATAGCATCATGGCCAAAGCATTAGCGGATCGTCTGGCTGAAGCTTTTGCCGAACGCATGCACGAGCGGGTTCGTAAAGAATACTGGGGTTATGCAAAGGACGAAAATTTAAGCAATCAGGAATTGATCAAGGAAGAATATGCCGGTATTCGCCCGGCACCGGGTTATCCAGCTTGTCCGGAGCACACGGAAAAAGGAACTTTGTTTAGCTTGCTTGATGCGGAAAACAAAATAGGCTTACACTTAACAGAAAGTTACGCCATGTATCCAACAGCTGCGGTAAGTGGTTTTTACTTTGCCCATCCCGAATCAAGATATTTCGGCTTGGGAAAAATCACAAAAGATCAGGTGGAAGATTACGCAATCAGAAAAGGTATGACTATAGAAGAAGCGGAGAAATGGCTCTCGCCTAATTTGGCGTACTAGCAGTTGCCAGTTATGAGTTAAATGTTACAAGTCAAATTGCAGATAACATGGACCAGGAAAAGGAAAATTATACTGATGTGGATGTTTGGAAACAAGACCGAATTTTGTCTAAGGAAGTATATTTAGTATCTTCAAATTTTCCAATTGACAAAAAAATCGGGTTGATAAGCCAGATTAGAAAAGCCGCTGTATCTATTCCATCGGACATTGCTGAGGGTTGTGGTAGAAATCGTCCAAAGACAGCATTCATTTTTTTTTGTCGCAAGGGGTTCCGTTTATGAGGTCGAAACTCAACTATCTCTTGCGTTTGATTCGGGATTTATCGAAGAAATAGACTTAAAAACGCTAGTGCTTAAAATTGAAACAACTAGAAAACTACTTAACGGATTTATAAATTATTATCAGAAGCTGATTAAATAAGCATCCAGCCTTATAACCTTTAACCCATAACTTTTAACTACAATTGAAAATTACAGACCATATAAATAATTCAAAGGGCAAAACCCTATTCTCGTTTGAGCTTCTGCCGCCTATTAAGGGACAAAGTATCCAATGGATTTACGATGCCATCGATCCTTTGCTGGAGTTTAATCCTCCTTTTATTGATGTAACCTCCTTAAGGGAAGATTATATTTACAAAGAGCAGGAAAACGGATTGTTGCAAAAGGTGTCGTACCGCAAGCGTCCAGGTACAATCGCGATCTGCGCTGCAATTATTCACAAATATAAGATAGATGCAGTTCCTCATTTAATTTGTGGTGGTTTTACCAAAGAGGAAACTGAGAACGCTTTAATCGATTTGCAGTTTTTAGGGATAGATAACGTATTGGCCTTACGTGGTGATGCGCGTGCAGCCGATCATTCTTTTGTTCCAACTAAAGGGGGACACTGCTACGCAACTGATTTAATTCAGCATATCAAAAATCATAACGATGGTAAATTTCTGCATGAAGATGTAGAAACTTTCAAAAGCGATTTCTGTATAGGTGTTGCCGGATATCCCGAAAAGCACTTTGAAGCACCCAATCTAAATGCCGACTTCAAATACCTAAAAAAGAAAGTTGATATGGGTGCAGAGTTTATCGTTACGCAAATGTTTTTTGATAACCAGAAATATTTTGACTTTGTGAAAAAGTGTAGGGAGAATGATATCAATGTGCCCATTATTCCTGGCTTAAAACCTATAAGCACACTTACTCAACTAAATGTCTTGCCAAAAATTTTCCATATTGATTTGCCTGATGAGTTAACAGACGCATTATCTTATGCAAAAAGCAACGCTGAAGCTAAAGAAATTGGAACCGAAGCCATGATTAAACAATGCAAAGAGTTAATCGACTTCGGAGTACCAGTGCTCCATTTTTATACCATGGGAAAACCGCAGCAAACCAAAGCCATCGCGAAGGCTATATTTTAACTTTGACACAAAATCCGCTTCATTTGGGAGAGCGGATTTTTATTTTACAGAACTTTAACTGTCTATTTTTGTTAATTTAACTGTACAGCTTATATTTGTAAGGATGAAGTTTTTAACACTTAAATACTTTTTGGTTTTATGCATCGCCATCACTCTTTTTTTAAAGGTTGGCAATGTATTGTCGTATTTAAGCTATTCGTCTTCCTATATTGAAAATATCGTGTCAAATGATGATGCGACTGAGAAAGAAGAAAAAAAAGTTGAAACAGAGTACTTTATGCAAAATTTTATTGCTGAAGAACTTTGCAATCTTCCCCTTGCAATGAAACAAAAGATAGCTATTCCAGCATGTCTTGATCACCCTCCCTACTTCGCGGATGTTTTAACCCCTCCGCCCTCCGTTTAGTAACTAGTTTCTAAACAAACCCTTTGTCGGGCAATATCCAGTATTTATTTCTATTAATTTATAAAGAATATGAAACGAGCAATTTCATTCTGTTTTGCGGTATTTGCAATTTCCGCATCATTAAAAGTTAGCGCACAAGAAGTGACGCAAGCTAATGTAAAACCAGTAAGTAACTCTTTAGAGATGGTTTCAAAACTTCAGCCAGTAAGCTTTAATTACGACAAAACCTGGGCTGAAAAATTAAAACTTCCAGCCACCTCCCAATATGGTTTTGTGGGAGCTGAGGCTAAAAGTGCTGTTCCAAGTGTGGTTACTGTACAAGCCAAGCAATATCCGGCAGGCAAAAATGCCTACAACTCAGCTACAATAACCAAAGTTGATTATGAAAGCTTGATTCCGCTTTTGGTGGGTAGTATTAAAGAACAGCAACAGCAAATTGACGAGTTGAAACGCGAATTGCATTCACTAAAGTCGCAAGCATCGAAATAGTTAGGTTTAGTTTTATAGTTCAAAAGGTTGGAGTTTTTAATTTCAGCCTTTTTTGTTTGTAGTTTACTAACTAGATTATTTATGATTATATCATCTTTTTTTACCCTGCAAAATTCCATTTGCTTTATTTACTTTAGACTTCATTTTTTGCTCGAAACTCGAGAAGCAAAGCTTATTAATGCAAAAGTTCCAAACTAGGCATGAATTAAATCAGCCATCGATGTTATTTTAAGTAAATTTCAGTTGGCCGAGTAACCTAATTAACTTGGGTTTATTCGAGAGATTTATTTCAACTCCTATAATGCTGATTTACAATCTAGATTCTTCATGGCTTTTCAACAAATAATTTTTAAAAGCTTCAAAATCTACACCTAGTTTATCTGCATATCGAGGCAGGCTTTCTAATACATTAACCTGCTCGGGAATTTCAATTTTTGCTGCAATATCTAAAGGGAAAATATCCGGGAACTTACAAGCATGAGCGGTTGATAAAAAGATTGCTGCGCTCTCATCTTCCGGATTTTCCTGCCTGTATTTTTCAATTGCAAGATAAGCAATCGCTGTATGCGGACAGGCAACATAATCAAATTTTGAGTCGATTTCTTTGATTCCAGCAAGCGTTTCTTCATCATTAAACCGATACGATGTAACCACCTTTTTCAAGGCATTTACATCTTCGCCAAATAAATCCATGATGCGAACCCAGTTACTTGGCGCACCGACATCCATCGCATTTGAATAAGTTTGAGTAGACGGTTTCGTTTCGTAAATACCTGATTCCAGGAAGCGTGGAACAGTGTCGTTTATGTTAGTAGCAGCAATAAATTGCTTAACCGGCAAACCTAGTTTAAAGGCCAATAAACCTGCCCCGATATTGCCAAAATTTCCACTCGGAACGGAAAATATTAAATCATTTAACCCTTGTTTTTTTAGCTGTGCGTAAGTGTTAAAATAATAAAACGTTTGCGGAATTAACCTCGAGATATTTATCGAATTGGCTGATGTTAGACGGAAATTTGCATTCAACTCTTCATCTGCAAAAGCTTGTTTAACTAAAGCCTGGCAATCATCAAAAGTGCCTTTTACCTCAACTGCTCTAATGTTTTGTCCGTTGGTGGTTAATTGCAATTCCTGTATCGGACTTACTTTCCCCTCGGGATAAAGAATAGTTACGCGGGTGTTGGGTACACCTAAAAAACCTAAAGCAACTGCACCACCGGTATCTCCGGAAGTAGCAACTAAAACGTCTAAAAGTTGCTCGCCATCCTTTAAGAAATAAGCCATCACCCTGCTCATGAAGCGGGCGCCAAAATCTTTAAAAGCTAAGGATGGTCCGTGGAAAAGTTCAAGTACAAAGGTTTTTTGGTCTAGTTTTACCGCTGGTGCTTCAAAGTTAATGGCATCTTCAATCAAAGCTTTTAAATCTTCCGCAGGGATTTCATCTTTTAATAAAGTTGAAGCTACTTTATAAGCAATCTCTGGCAAAGCATACTGTTCGATGTTAGCTAAAAAGTCTGCATCCAATTGAGGGATTTCCAAAGGCATATACAAACCTTTATCTTGAGGCATGCTGTTAAAAACGGCTTCTTTGAAAGAAACACGTAAATCTTTATTGTTGGTTGAGTATAGTTTCATGGTTTAAGTTTTAGGTTCTAATTTTTACGTTATAAGTTCGCACAGGCTAACTTTTCAGTAAAAAATTATTACTTAAATTACTCTAGGTCCTTCGGCATTAACCGAAGAAACATAAGCTTTGCTGTTGATATTTATTTTATGTAAATGTTGTTGCTGTGCTTTTGTTATTCTTTTGGCAGTTTCTTCATCTTTTGCTAAAGCAAAAACCGATGGGCCTGAGCCTGAAATTCCGAAACCGATAGCGCCGTTTTCCATGGCTATTGCTCTCATTTCTTCAAAACCTGGAATTAAAATCGATCGGGTTGGTTCTACCAAAACATCTTTCATGCTGCGGCCAATTAAGTCAAAATCATTCATAAATAAGCCACTAACCAAACCAGCAACATTGCCCCATTGGGTAACCGCATCTTTCAACAATACTTTGCTGCGAATCATTTGACGGGCATCTTTTGTGGGTACATCCACCTCAGGATAAACAATCGCTGCATACATCCCTGCAGGAGTAGGTAATGAAATTACATCCAAAGGATGGTAACTTCTAACTAATACAAACCCACCAAGAATGGCTGGTGCAACATTATCGGCATGGCCATAACCACAAGCTAGTTCTTCGCCTTTCATGGCAAAAGGAACAAGTTCTTTAGGCGTTAGTAAATCGCCCATCAATTTATTTATGGCGAATAAACCTGCAACGGTACTTGCCGAGCTTGAACCTAATCCGCTACCAATTGGCATCTTCTTATGTAGCTCGATTTCGACGCCTACATCTACCCGATTGATGTGTTGCAAATAATGCTGAACACTTGCACTAACCGTGTTTTTAGTCGAATCCAAAGGCAACCGACCATCATCGCCAGTAATTCTTTTGATTACCACACCGGGTATATCTTTTAGACGCATTTCAACTTCATCGCCGGGTTCATTAACAGCAAAACCCAAAACATCGAAGCCACATACTACGTTTGCAACGGTTGCAGGTGCGAAAACTTTTATTTCTTTCATAATTTGAATAATGATGAAGGAGCTAAAATTATAGGCCTAGACTCCAACTCATTTATATTTATATATTTTGTTTTTGATTTATCGCTGTCTAATTGCTTCCAACATTTATAATATCTGCAAAAACACCTGCCGCGGTAACCTCTGCTCCTGCACCAGGGCCTTTAACCACTAGTGGGCGAGATTTGTATCGATCTGTCGTAAATGAAATGATGTTATCACTCCCCGAAAGCATATAAAAAGGATGACTGTCATCAACCATTTGCAAACTGATTTCTACATTTCCATCTTCGAGTTTACCAATGTAGCGCAACACTTTCTTATCGTTTGCAGCTTTAGTTTTCAAATCTTCAAAGTAGGATGCATTTTTTTGTAGTTCAACATAGAAATCTTCTACAGAAGTTGCCTTTAAACAAGATTCTGGTAAAATGTTATCAATTTTAACATCAGCTGCTTCTAATGGATAGCCTGCATCACGAGCCAGGATTAACATTTTGCGCATGAAATCTTTTCCGTTCAAATCATCACGTGGATCGGGTTCGGTATAACCCAATTCCTGCGCTTCTTTAACCGTTTCATAAAATCCGGCATCTCCTTTAAAGTTGTTAAAGATGTAAGAAATTGTTCCAGATAAAATTGCCTCGATACGAGCAACTTTATCGCCGCTCATCATCAACTCTCTTAAAGTACGGATGATTGGCAAGCCTGCACCAACATTGGTTTCGTAGTAGAAATCAACACCAAATTTTCGGGCAGTATCTTTGAACGATTTGTATTGAGCAAAGTCTGCTGAATTTCCCTTTTTATTGCAAGTAACAACAGAAATACTGTTTTCAAAAATGCCCTGATAATATTCAATCGGCGATTCTGCTGCGGTATTATCCACAAAAACGCAGTTGGGTAAGTTTAATGCTTTCATGCGTTCTACAAAACCCGCTAAGTCTGCCTGCTCACCATTTGTATCCAAGTTACTTTCCCAATTTTCAAGTGATAAACCATCGGCATTGAAAATCATCTTGCGGGTATTGCTAATTCCGGCAACCTTAACTTGCAAATCATTGTTTGCGGCTAAGAATGGCATTTGCTCTTTCAGCTGGTTGAACAAGGTTTTACCAATGTTTCCTGTTCCCAAACAGAAGATGTTTAATGTGCGTTTTAAGTCGGTAAAGAAAGCATCGTGAACGGCATTTACCGCTTTTGATAAATCAGCTGCGCTGATAATTACTGAGATATTGTATTCGGATGAACCCTGGGCAATTGCTCTAACATTAATTCCGTTTCTACCCAATGCGTTAAACAACCTTCCGCTCATGCCAGGCGTACGTTTCATATTCTCGCCAACAATGGCCAAAACGGCTAGATTGTTTTCAACCTCTGGTAGAGCCAGTTTGTTGGCATCGAGCTCCAGTTCAAATTCTTTTTTAATTAAAGCAATCGCCTGACCCGCATCAGTGGGCTTAACCGCAAAAGTAATGCTGTGCTCTGATGAAGATTGCGTAATCAGCACAACGTTAATCTGCTCGCGAGATAATAAAGAAAATAATCTTCCGCTGAAACCTGCTTTGCCTACCATGCCGCTACCGGTAAGATTGATAATGCTGATATGGTCGATAGATGAAATGCCTTTTATCGGCAGGGTTGACGCTTTAACATCACTTTTGATATAGGTTCCAGAGAAATCAGGCTCAAATGTATTCTTGATTACCAGCGGAATTTTCTTCATGAAAGCCGGAATCATTGTTGGTGGGTAAATTACCTTGGCTCCGAAATAACTCAATTCCATTGCTTCCGTATAACTCAACTCAGGTAATGAAAAAGCCTTTTTCACAATACGTGGATCGGCAGTCATCATCCCGTTTACGTCAGTCCAAATTTCAATTTCTTCAGCATTTAAAGCAGCACCCCAAACTGCTGCGGTATAATCAGAACCGCCACGACCTAAAGTAGTTACTCTGCCGGTCGCATTGCTGGCAATGAAACCCGTAACAAACAATATCTTATTTTTATTGGCTAGGTAGAAATCATTAATCAACATTCCAGTCAGCTCGGTATCAACCTTTGCTTGTCCGAAATTGCTATCGGTTTTTATAAATTCCGAACCATTTACATACAAAGCTTCAGCAAATTGCTGTGAGGCGATGTGTGCAATCATGAAAGAAGAGCAACGTTCACCATAACTTAAAATCTGGTCTTTGGTTTGCAAACTCAATTCGCGAAGGTTGGTTACGGCCTGCAATAGATCTTCCAGCTCGTTAAAGAAGATTTTCAAACGCGTAAACACGGGGTTTTGGGCCGCTGCCGGTAAAAGCGAACGAATCACTGCAAAGTGTTTGGCCTCAATTTCTTTTAAACCAGTGTCATAATCTTCGCCACGTTCGGCTTTTTCGGCCATATCGGTTAGCAAATTGGTTACGCCACTCATTGCCGATAATACAACTACCGGATTGCTCTGTAATTTTTCTTTGGCTACTATGCTCAGTAACGTTTTGATGTTCTCGGCCGAACCTACGGATGTGCCGCCGAATTTTAATACTTTCATTAGTTTTTAGTTTTAATGAACCTTGCACGCTTGCTTGTTAATTAGTTTGTGCAGTTTTCAATGGTTTTGGTTTAAAAAAAAAGCGCCCCGATTTGTGTCGGGACGCTTTCTGTGTTTTATGTTAATTCAACTTACAACAAATTAGCCCCGCTGGTTTATCCCGGTGGTAATAATAATGGTTGTAATAATTGAAGTATTGAAAATCATTTCTGTTGGTGTATTTTGTACACCGTAAAGTAGCAGATTATTTTTCTTAATTGCAAACAATTTTGAAATTTATTTGAAAAACTTTTAATAAAACGTTTAATCAAATGAAATAGCGGCATTTTTTGAACCGAAAACTAAAATAGAAATCGTTATTTCGAAGATGATCGACGCAAGAATCTTAATGCTCTGGGTTTTCATCTCCCCTCCTTATTATAAGGAGGGGTGCCCGCAGGGCGGGGTGGTTAATAAATGATTATTTTATTTTGTTGAAAAAGCAGATTCAGTAATTCTTATGCTAAAGCAATCCTGCCATTCGCTACAATCTTTTTTGCGGATTCCTCTGCCTTTCCCATTTCCGCCATTGCGAGGAGGAACGACGTGGCAATCTATTTAGTCAATGCAACAAAATTTCCGCTGCTGTCAGGTTTAGCTAAGCTAGTTTAAGGTACTATTTGAGTTTGTTGCTGGTATGTTTTAAAAAATCGTGATGTAGAATGTTCGAGCGCTATACTGCCTTTACTATTTTATGGAATTTCCATCCAGTAAGAATCATCATTAAAACATCTTTATGAAATCTCTTTTCTTTATTCTGCTATGCACAGCTTTTAGTTTCAATGCTTATTCACAAACTCAACCAACAATAAGATTAAGGTGTTCTTCAACGATTTCGGATAATCCTCCGCTTTGGGTAGTTGTCTTTAAAAAGAAGAGTTATATTTTAAATGATCCCTCTTCAACAATGATAAACCCGAATACAATTGAAAAGGTAGAAGTGTTAAAAGATGCGGCTGCTACTGCGATCTATGGTGTCAGGGCAGCAAATGGTGTTATTGTGGTAACTATAAAGAATGCAGACTCAAGAAGGGAATTTAATCGCTTAAAACCCTATCTTAAAAAAGGCTAATCTAACTCCTCACCCCAATATAAATCTCTACTTCCGAATCTGACCCCTGCTGAGATTTTTCTCCGTAAACTTCAAAGTCGGCATTGTAGGTTCTATATAAAGCAATGTCGTTTGCCCATATTTCCTGCCACGTATCTACAACAGCATGTGGCATTTCTCCCTTTGCTTTGTATTTAATGAGCCTCTCATTTTTAATTTCTCTACCCACAAAACCATCTGGAATGTTATCTAATGTGCTTACCTGTTGCCCGATAATCGTGGTGTATCTGCCAGTGTAGTCGCTTTCATAATCGGTGTAAATGGCATAAATATCTTCATTTTCTTTATTGGGAATTTTCGAAGCTGTTTCTTCAGCGAAAAATCTTTGCCACAGTTTTCCTAAATCTGCTGCTGCCTGATTGTTTTGATTGCTGGTTTCTGTTGAGATGCCAATAATTTTGAAGTTTTCCATTTGTAGGTTTTTGGCGAAGTTAATATTTAAAATCTTAAAGATATCCGTCATTTCGAGCGCAGCAGAGAATTCCTGTATCATAAAGAACGTTATGGTTAAAAGATTTCTCGACTTTGCTATGCTATGGTCGAAATGATGAGCTACAAGTAATTTTTCCCACCCACATCTTCCATCCTTTTCATACCTTTGTTTTCAACTATGCAGGGCTTAATTATTAAATCTACGGGAAGTTGGTATAGCGTTTTGGCTGATACTGGCAAGCGTTACGACTGTCGTATTATTGGTAAATTCAGGATTAAAGGAATTAAAACTACCAATCCAATTGCTGTGGGCGATCGGGTGAAATTCGACCTGGAGAAAGACAGTAATCAAGGCTTAATAAACGAGTTGCTGCCTCGAAAAAATTACATTATCCGCAAATCGATTAACTTAAGCAAGCAGGCGCAAATTCTGGCTGCAAATTTGGATATGGCCATTTTGCTGGTTACACTTGCTTCACCGAGAACATCATTGGGCTTTATTGATCGGTTTTTGGTTACCGCTGAGGCCTACGATGTACCTGCCGTTTTGGTATTCAACAAGCTTGATTTATTTAGTAAAGAGGGTCTGGAAATATTACAGGAATTCAAAAGTATTTATGAAAATATTGGTTATCCCTGTTATGAAGTTTCGGCTTTAAAAGGGATCAATATTCCAGTTATTCAGGAGTTAATTACAAATAAAATTACCTTAATTTCCGGGCATTCCGGCGTCGGTAAATCCAGTTTAATAAATGCTTTGCTGCCTGATAGAGATTTGAAAACAGGGGAGGTATCAGATTGGAGCGATAAAGGTCAGCATACCACAACTTTTGCTGAGATGTTCGAATTACCACAAGGTGGTTTTATTGTAGATACGCCAGGAATTAGAGAATTGGGTGTAATTGATATTGAAAAAGAGGAGTTAGGTCATTTTTTTAGGGAGATTTTTAAAACTTCACACCAATGTAGGTTCAATAACTGTCGCCATATAAATGAACCTGGATGTGCCGTAATCGAAGCGGTGAATGAGGGTGGTATTGCTGTGTCACGTTATGAAAGCTATTTAAGTATTTACCATAATAACGATACAAGGCATTAAAGAAAAGCTTAAAGACTAGATTCATGTACTTTGTGTCTTTGCTGTAAAAATAAGTTATGAAATTTAAATTAGGAGATTTTGTTCGTTTTGTTGATGAAAAACGGGAGGGTTATGTAACCAGAATTATCGATGCACAAACTTTGGGAGTTACCGATGAGGATGGTTTTGAAATTCCGGTTGCCGTAAGCAATTTAACTTCGGTGCACGGGCATGGTGTAGTTGCAGAAGAAATCGATGCGCCCAAACCCATTCAGGTAAACGTTCCATCGATAAGCAAAATTGAAAATGGAATTTATGTCGCCGTTGCTACAGATAATAAAGCCGGTAATGTGGTTCATTTTTATCTTCAAAACCAATCACCTAATGTGTTGTTGGTGAGTCTAACCTCAGAGAAGAAAGAGAAATACTCAGGCTTATTTCATGGTGTGATTGAATCTTATCAATCAAGTTTGATTTATTCGGCATCATTAGCAGATTTGGATATCTGGCCCGAATTTACTTTTCAGATTTTGGTTTTTAGCAAAGCTGATATTAAACCGACTGATCCTTTGGTGATTCGCAAAAAATTCAGGGCAAAGGATTTTTCGACCGAACAAAAAGAACTGCCACAATCTAATCTCAAAGGTTGGTTAATCCGTTTGGATGATCTGGTACCTATTATTATCGATGCACAAAAGCTGAAAGAAAGTTTCTTCAAATCGCCTGCTGAAAAACGGACTGTTGATGCTCCTGCAAGAGAAATAGATCTTCATATTGAGAAATTAAGAGACGATCACCATTTTTTAGAGGCTGATGAAATTCTCCAAATTCAGCTGAATCATTTTCAAAATGCTTTAGATGCTGCAGTAGTGCATCACTTTGACAAAATGGTTTTCATACATGGTTCAGGAAACGGAACGTTGAGAGATAAAATTCATAAACTAATTAGTAAAAATCCTCATATTAAAACCTACATGGATGCTCGAAAAGAAAAGTTCGGTTATGGAGCTACGGAGGTTGTATTTAAATAAATGCCTTCTTTAGAGGAGGATATTAATGAATTAAAACATTAGCATTCTAATGAAAAACTTCTTCTCCATAATCAGGGTTTGCTCCAGCTTGTGAAGCCACGAAACTGCCAACCTTGCAAGCTCTATCCAAAACTGTGTCAATGGGGTAGCCCTTTAAGTAGCTGGCAATAAAAGTGGCCAAGAAAGAGTCACCTGCCCCAACGGTATCGGCCACTTCCACCCGGTAGCCTTTATGTTGGTAAAGTTTGTTTTCCTGTAATACATATGCACCCTTTTCGCCAACGGTCAAGCAAATCATGTTGATGTTGAAAGTGTTGCTCAATTGTTTTAGCAATTGTTCATCTGTATTGCCGGTTAATCCGAGTTCGTTTTTCAAATAAAATAATTCGTGCTCGTTTACTTTTAAAATATCGGCTACAGAAAGTAGCACCTTTAAAGTTTCTATGGTGTAAAATGGTGGGCGAAGATTGATATCAAATACTTTAAGCTTGGCTTCCTTTAATAAAGATAAAATGGTGTTTCGGCTGCTTTCATTTCTACAAGTCAAACTGCAATACACAAAGGCGTCAGCGTTTTTCACAGCAGCAACATTTTCTTCAGTAAGTTGAATCGCATCCCAGGCAACTGGTGCCACAATAGTATAAGTAGCCTGATGCTGCGCATCTAATTGAACTTCTACTGTACTTGTTGGTAAGTTGTTTGTTTGGATGAGGTGAATTGGGAAATGATTTGAGGATAAAAAGGTTAAAAGTTCTTTTCCGTTTTCATCATCGCCAATGGCGCTAATAAATTGGCTCTTTATACCCTGTTTGTGCAAGTTAAGCGCCACATTCATACTAGATCCACCTGCCTTTTTTCCTTCGGGAAAAACATCCCACAATATTTCGCCAATGGCTACAACTTTTTTTGTCATGATAAATTTTATGTTTTGCAAGGTAGCAATTTTCAGGTCTGTTAATTGTCGGTTATATTTACTTCTATCAACGCTATTCCATTTCCAGATTTAATAAATGTAGTGTATTTCAGCTTTTTGCGATGTTATCCGGATAAAGATTGAAGTTTCGGTTCTGCTGCTCTTATTTGTTACGTTAAACATTGGCTTTTTTCTTGAACCTATCTATAAAAGTAAAGATGAGCCAGCTACTTGCTAAAGCGAATGTTACATCGGCTAAAAACGCAAAAAAATTAAAATTTGTACTGGTTCTTCCTTCTTTTGTTATCACATCATAGCCACTTACTTTGGTATAAAAGTTTAGTGGAAATCCATATTGGTCTGCACCATCAGCATTGTAATTTAGGCTTGCAGTTGCCCAATTAATGATGACGAACAGTAATATTCCTCCCGATAATATTTTATAGATTGCTTTCATTAATCTAATAAGTTTCCTCTTTGGTTACTAAAAACTTCTTTCTCATCTTTTTCAATCAAACGATCTAGCAAAGCATTGTAGCCATTTGCAATTTTATAGTCCAGTTCATTCTTGTACAATGGGAAAATAGACAAAATGTTTATTACTTCGTTATCTACTTTTATCTCGGTAAATTCTTCGTCGAACGTTACCGAGGGTAGAACAACCAAACCAACATAATCAGTTTCTTGGTCATAAGGTTCCATATCTGAAGTGGCTTGTAAGGTATGGCCAATGGTTAACCAGGTATCATAATGGTGCGGAAAACGAGCAGTTTCTTTTAACATGCCCAAAATCCAATCGTTCTCGTTTTCACTTGGAAAAACCTTTCCAAACTCAATTTCTTTTGGTAGCAGAATCATGAGCTCGGCGAACTTGTATTGCTCAGGATTTTCTACACGCTCCGGCACGGTCATTTCCAGCAAACTCATCCCAGAAGTTAATAAAATGTTAAAGCTGTGCTTCTCAGAATTGATAAAGTAGACATCCAGATGAAAATCGGGTGATACCATTTCATGGAAAACCGTGATTTCTTCGGATGTATAAAAATTATCAAGGTGATTGGCGATCGCTTCTGGGTGGTTATCAAAAAAAGTTAGGTCGCGAAACTTCTCGTAAAAGTCATTCATAGGTTTACTTTGTTTTGGTACTCGAAATTAATTGAAAACAGGTCACAAATCTTATTCCATGATTAAAATACGATATTATTTAAATTTAAAAGCTTTTTAGTATTTTAGTTGAGGATGTATTTCTACATTCATACCTAACGGAAATTAATGGTCCCAAAAAAATTAAAATTAATATGATGAAATCAATTTTTGCAATACTCTTTTGCCTGATTACTTTTTCTGCTGCAGCACAAACATCAGCAGATAAAAAAGCTATTCTTGACGTGCTTGAAAAGCAAAGATTAGCCTGGAACAAAGGCGACCTGGAAACATTTATGCAGGGTTATGTTAAAAGTGATAGTTTACTTTTTGTAGGCAAAAGCGGACCCACTTATGGTTGGCAGAAAACGTTGGATAATTACAAAAAAACTTATTCAGGAGAAGCTGGAATGGGCCAATTGACTTTCGGGATTAAGAAAATCGATTTCTTAAATAACGATGTGGCTTTCGTTTTGGGTAGCTGGCATTTAAAACGCGAAAATGACGAACCACAAGGCTATTATACTTTACTTTTTAAAAAGACTGAGGGTGTTTGGAAAATAATAGTAGACCATAGCTCTTAAAAATGAAAACAACTCTTCTCTTGGCGTTGGCTCTGATACTGCTGCTAACAGCTTGCAATTATTCATCCACAAAAAAGAAAGAATTTGTTTTATACCGTAAAGGAGGTTGGAGTTTCAGTTTACCTAAATATTGGAAGGTTAAAAAGGACCGCCCTATTGAAGGCGTTCCAAATAGCCGGTTTATTTCTGCGAGCGATGACGAGCCCTTTTCTAAAGACGCTTACCTCATCATAACCGCAATTGATTCGGTAAGTGTAGAAAAGAACCTGGAAAATCTGATCAAACAATCAAGAGCAAGTTACCATAAAAGAAAGATTGAATTTGGGATGCTAAACGAACCAAAGGAAATTATGGTTGGGAAGCAAAAGGTTTTAAGGGCTGATTTTGAAACAAAGGTAATTACAAATCGAAATAAGGGAAGTTTTAGCGTCTTCAATTGGAAAGGCAAAACCTTTTCATTTGTATTCAGTGTTGATGTTAAAGATAAAAAGGAGAATTTCAATGTGGTTGATTCGGTAATCAAATCTTTGAATGTGAAATAAATTTCCTCGAAAAATACAGGAGTGAGTAAACAGTAAGCAGGCAGCCAATGATAGATAAAATGATTACGCTGTTAGAAAAAAATGTTACCCAGTTTAATTTTACTTTAAATATTTCTTTACTCAATAAAACGCCAATACTCCCTACATAACCAAACGAATCGGCGATGTAAATTAAAAAACCTACGTTGCTGACGTACTTAAATGTTGATATTAACCGATCGAAAAATACTGCGTTAAATGGGATGTAAACCATGTAGAGCCCAAGGCCAACCAAAGTCATCCACCAAATGGGTTGGAGTAGATTTGCTTTAAAAAGTAGTGTACATGTACCCGCTAAAATAAATCCCGCTAGGATAAAATAATGGGCTGTTTTAAGGGCTGTAAAATTATTTTTAATCAGCACCATGCTGCCAATTAATAGCAAAACAATTAATGTAATTGGTGTTTCTGTTTTGGCAAAAATGGCGGGTTGGTTCGCAAAACCCATTTCATTCCACATTTCGGCACTAAAATTATCTCTGATATCTCTAAAAATTGTGGCGAAGCAATAAATAATTACACAGGCAACCAAGCCAGCAAAAAATTCTTTTACAAACAGCTTTCTGTCCTGCTCAGTCATTGGTATTCTATCGGCTCTGTCTTTGATGTCTTCATCATTGGGTGGAGGTATTTTCTCCATTAAGAAAACGAAAATCAAAAGCGGAACCATGAAGACTAAGCCAGCATAAAATGGTATCCAAAATTCAGTTAAATTAAAGGTTATACTTAACCATGAGCCAACCGATTTTACAAATCCTGAAGCAAAAATGAAGCTTACGGCTAAAGTTGCACCAATGAAATCGGTGCTTCGTCTGCCTTCTACGTAGGAGAATACAACGCCCCAAAGCATGCCGAGCGGAAAGCCGTTAATGAAAAGAAAAACGATGTTATAGGGTACGGGAACGAGGGCAAATAATAGCCAGCTTAACCACGCTATGGTTGTTAGGACGATAATAATTTTTCCTCGGCCTGTGCGTTTAAGTTCGGAAATATATTTAATGCCATAAAATTTGGCGAGTAAATAGCCAAGCATTTGGCAAATTACTAAAATGGTTTTGTAGCTATATCCAGCTATGGTTAATCCGTCAAAAGTAGCGACTGTAAATGTCTTTCTGAAGCCAAAAATCATCGTATAAGCCAGGAAAACTACCGCAGCAGCATATAAACCTGTTTTAATTTGACTTTTGAACGTAAAGCTTTTGGGCATATCTTCTGAAAATTACCTTAGCGGAAATATAGCTGTAAAAATCCATAAAGCCACAGTCACTCTCTATATTTAGCTAGTGGATTACAACTCTAACTTGAAATCCTTGTAGTAAAAATCTTTGTCTGCATCAGTGAGGTGGCGGATTACCCTGCAAGGATTTCCTGCTGCAAAAACATGGTCCGGAATATCTCTCGTAACAATACTGCCCGAACCGATCACCACATTTGAACCAATTTTTACTCCTGGGTTGATTACCACGTTTCCTCCGATCCAAACGCTGTTGCCAATCGTCACTTCTTGCGCCCATTCATATTCCTGATCGCGTAGGTGTGCATGTATCGGGTGGCCGGCGGTGTAAATGGATACATTTGGGGCAATGAAAACGCTATTGCCAATGCTCACTTTTGCGCAGTCTAAAATAGTTAAATTGAAGTTAGCATAAAAATTATCGCCAATTTCGATATTGTAACCATAATCGCAGCGAAAAGGAGGCTCTACGTAAAACATCTTCTCCGTTTTACCGAATAATCTTTTAAGCAACTCTTTTCGTTGTTTAATAAATTTTGGAGCGAGGTTATTAAACTCATAAACAATTTCACGGGCTTTGAGTCTTTCTTGCGATAATTCTTTCCCTCCGGCTTGGTAGGCTTTGCCAGCCAGCATTTTCTGTTTTTCGGTAAGTATTTCGTGTTCCATTAATATTCTGATATTCGTTTATTTAATAAAGATTATGCAATGCTTTCATCTTTCTTTCTCGCGAAAATGAAGATTTTGCGAAAGCAGAAACAAAAAAAAACGGGACTATCGTTTCCTATGCCCCGATTTATTCGCTTTTTTTGAATCCTCAATCAAAGACCCTTTAGATTTATATTTATCTCGGATTACCGTTTCTCATTGCTTTTTCGGCAATTTTAACAGCTTTCTTTTCTCTCCAATGTGCATATTTTTCCTTAAAAGTCATTTTAATCAAGCTATCAATGGCGCCATGGGTAAATAAACTCCAAACACTTGCTACTTTACGCGTAACAGATTGATCCCAGGCACGTAAACTTAAAGAGAATGAGCCATCAAGGTATTTCATCCAATGCCACATTCCAGTTGGCATAAATAAGGTATCTCCATGTTCTAAAAACACTTCGTAGCCTTCCACGCCTTTTAAAGCAGGAAACTTTTCGAAATCTGGATTAGCTACATCATAATCTTCCAAAGCATAAGTGGCATTTGGAAGACAATACAATCTATCTTTCCATTTATTGTCGAAAAGTACAATATGTTTTCTTCCACCAAAATGAGTATGAAAAATGTGCGGTAAATCGATGTCGTAATGTAAAAATGTTACTGAATTGGAGCCGCCAAAAAACATGGCAGGCATACTTTCAATAAAGCCACCCATTAAATCCTTTGGTATTTTTACATCGTTAATTAAGCTTGGCACTTTCTTAAATAAATTGAAGAAAAATATTCTCAATTCAGTGGGTTCGCGTTTAATTAAATCCAAATAATCGCCGAATTTCATGTGTGCTGTAGCTGCATTAATTGGTTTAGAAGGATCTGCTTTTGAGTTGTCGTACAAAGGCACTTCCAAGTCGCCACCAATCTCTTTTAAATATTCAGTTGTCCATTTTTCTCTAGCTGGCCAATCTTTTGTTAAGCCCCTAATTACCAATGGTTTTTTTGTTTTCAAATAATTTTTTTTGAAATCTTCGGGAGAAATATTCTCGACGATATCTACAGGTTTTAATATGAAACTCATGCGTTTTAAATCGGTTATTTGTTGCCGAACAACAAATGTGTAAATTTTATTTTACAAATAATATATCTCTAATCAAATGTGACGCAATTTACTTAATTCAGAATTAGCATTAGCTTGATGTTTTGTTAACGCTAAGCCAAAACTTTTCTGCCCACAATTTCTGCATAAGCGGCATCCCATAAATCAATTCTTTTTTGCAGGGCTTCTATCGTTGCCTCTTCTGCTTCTGCCCAAAAACTTTCGTCTTTTTCGCAAAGTTTTTCTGTCATAGCTAATGCTAAGTGACTATGATGATCTCCATCAACTTCGATGTGGCGTTCTAGATAATATTTAAAAGTTGAAACCTGATCTGGTTGCTTGCTATTCAAATCGTTAACCATATTAAAGAACATATTTGGGATTAGATCTTCACGGCCAAAAGTAAAACTAGCTGCCTGCAGGTGGGCTTTTCCACTCTTTATTGTCTTAAACGTCGAATCAACAAACGCTCTTGCTGAAGGCGGAACTTGAGCTAACTCAAAAGCCATGTCGAAATCACGACCTTTCTGTAAAGACAACAGAAATTGATTGATGGGCTTAACATTTGCGCCGCATTGAACCATCGCTTCCAGGTATAGCTCGAAATGACTTTTAATTTCTCCATCTGCACCTACATCACTTTCTTCACCGGCAACTATTTCGTTGATCAGTTGCCTGGTAAGGGCATCTCCAACAGGAAACCAAGGTAGAGTTGTACACGTTAAATTTATTTGTAATGCTTTAAGCAGCGACATAAAATCCCAAACTGCATAAATGTGGTGTTCCATAAATGTCTGCAGATCTTCAAGATCACTTATTGAGGAATAAACTTTGTGATTAATAATTTGCTGCCTCAAAGGCGCTATATTATTTTGTATTTTTAGAATATTGGGATGCATGTTCAGTTGTATAATGCCAAGTCTATTTCTATTTGCGGCTAGCTTTTAGTTATTAGGCCAAAGTTAATGACTTAGTAGGTTCAATCTGTATAATCAACAAAACTTGAAACGCTGTTGACATAAAAGTGACGCGATGATTGAGATATATAAGAATAGATAGAGACTTAACGAACTTAACTGAAAACGAAGCCAAGAGAAAGGACAGCTTCTTAATTTGTGTTGCCATTCGAAATGGATAAGATATAACATGATTTCATCACACAAGAAAAAACAAGGTTAACTCCGCCATAAATCTTTCAATCGATGGCGGAATTAGGTCTGTTTGGGTTGTATTATCCGCTGATTCTGAGGGAAAGTGCAGTTCATCACTTTCCAGCTAAATGCTTAGTCCAATTTATGATTTAAATAGTTCGGTCGCATTTGGTGATTTCACTTTAAGTATATTTTCAAGTAATAACTGAAGTACTTATACCTGAAAATAGCCTTGATCACTATCAAATGATATTGCTATTTATTAGATTACGGTCGCTGTACGGACTTTTTTGGAGAAAACCTTTGGAAAGAAACGTTTCAGCCAAACCGCTTTCGTTTCTTTTCCTCCAATGTAAACCTCTTCTTTTTTTGTCTGAATAGCTTTTATCATCTGTTTGGCGCATTCGGCTGGAGACATGGCTTTATCATGTGCATCACCCATGATGTTCAATGATTTCCCATCGCCTGTTAAGGCATTATAAGTTACATTCGTTTTAATAAATCCGGGACAAATGATAGTAACATCTATGTTTTGGTCAAACACTTCTGATCGAAGAGAATCAAAATAGCCATGTAAAGCATGTTTGGAAGCGGAATACGCTGACCTTAACTTCGTTCCGAATTTTCCAACCAGACTGCTGACCACAACGATTTGGCCGCCGCCGTTTGCTATCATTGTTGGTAAAACTGCCTTGCTTAAAACAACAGTTCCCCAAAAATTGGTGTTCATAATTTGATGCTCAGTTTTTATGTCGGTTTCCAAAGCCAGGCTCCGCTGACTTACACCCCCGCTATTGATGAGTAAATCAATTTTGCCAAAAATTTTAATGGCATCTTTCGCCTTGCTATCTAATTCTGAAGTTTCGCTTAAGTCGAAAGGTAAAACATGTACATTAAATGAATTTTGGCAGTTTCCCTTTACTCGAAACAACTCATCACGGTTGCGACCCGAAATGATCAGTTTATCTCCAGCTTTAAAATACTCGTAAACCAAGGCTTCTCCAATTCCTGAAGATGCACCTGTTATCCAAACAATTTTCGACATACTATTTTAATTATTGAATGAGTGGGGGATTGAATAAAATATAAAATTCACTCCTTCAAAATTCAAACATTCACTATTTTCTATTCTATTATAAACAACTCCGATGCAATATGATCTGCAAATAACTTTCCTTGTTCGCTCAACTTTACTTTATCCCCATCGTAGGTAAGCCAGTCCTTATCATTTAAACCTAAAATATTGTGCTTGGTTTGTTCCAGAAAATCCTTTCCAAAATCATCCTTTATTTTTTGCAAGTCCGTTCCCCACATTGTTCTTAATGATGTCATGATATATTCGTTGAATCTGTCATTCACGCTAAGCAGCTCTATAACTTCTGGCAGTTTATTGCTTTCAATTGTCTCCAGGTAAAGTGCATTGTTTGCCGGATTCATATACCTGTTTTGTCCATCAAAACCATGTGCCGATGGGCCAATACCAATATAATTTACGCCCTTCCAGTAATTGGTATTATGAACGGCATAACGATCTGGCTTAGCAAAATTTGATATTTCATAGTGATCGAAGCCCGAAGCCAGTAACTTTTCCATCAAAATTACAAACTGGGCAGCACTTTGGCCATCGCTCACTGGAGTTTGCTGCTTGTTTTTTATGGCATGGGCCAAAGCTGTTCTCGGCTCAACAGTTAAAGCGTAGGCAGAAAGGTGTGGCACAGCTAACTCAATTGCTCTGTTAATATTGCTTAACCACTTTGCATCTGTTAAAAGCGGATAACCATAAATTAGATCGAGAGTCAAATTTTCAAAACCAGCATCCTGACTTCTCTTTATACAATTTTCGGCTTCATCAGCATTATGCGCCCGGTTCATCCAGATTAAATCTTCATTGTAAAAAGATTGTACCCCAACGCTAAACCGGTTAACAGGTAGCTGTTTTAACTCCTTTAATTTTTGAGAAGTTAAATCATCAGGGTTGGTTTCAATGGTAATTTCAGCATCGGTATCAACAGAAAAAGTATGGTTAATGGTATCAAATATTTTCTGCAAAGCGGCTTGCGATAATATGGAAGGTGTTCCACCTCCAAAATAAATGCTTCCAACTTGCCCCGAAATCCTATCCCTTTTCATTTTGATTTCCTTGCAAATGGATTCAACCATTTCATCGGCATATTTTAATGAGGTACTGAAATGAAAATCGCAATAGTGGCAAGCTTTTTTACAGAAAGGAATATGAATATAGATACCGGACATTGACCACAAAGATACAGCATATTCCATATCCATTTATTTTCTTTAGGTAAACAATGATTAATCGATTACTTTTGCTTTCTTAATTTTTATTTGCAGCATGCCAAAGTTCATTGTCGTTTTATTCGCTTTTTTGTTGTCATCCAACTTCTTGGTCGCACAGCAGATTTCCGCGAATACCGATTCAACAGCGGTGGTGAAATATCAATTCAGGAGATACCGTTTGGATTCGGCTGCACTTGCCCGGCAAAAATTTGTTACCGACTCCATTGTTAAACATACCTGGGTGCTGCCCGATAGTTTATTAGACAAAACCATCCTTCTAGATAGTGTTGAAAAGGATTTTCTCTTCCCATCACTCGATATAATTGCCTGGCAGAAAAAATATGCACACCTTAAGCGAAAAGCAAATCCATACCAACTGGGCTCGCAAATTCCAAAAGGTAACGTAGGCTTACTTGGTTTTATATTTGCGATGCTGGTGATTTTTGCGATTTTGAAAAACGCCTTTTCTAAACAGCTCTCGGCAATTGTACAATCATTTTTTAGTAACCGGATTTTAAATAATATCAACAAAGAAGATAACCTTTTCAGTTCATGGCCATTTCTGCTTTTATTTGTTCAGTTTGGTTTCGTTTTTGGAATGTTTTTCTTTTTGGTTGCCCAGTGGAGAGATATGTATCAAGCGAAGGATGGATTTAAGTTTTTCTTCACGATTTCGATCACGATTATACTGTTCTATGCCTTAAAATTAGTCGTGTTAAGGTTTTTGGGATTTTTATTTAATGTTCAAAAACCCGTAGGTGAGTACATCTCCATATTGTATCTTAGTTACTTTAACGCCTCCCTGCTCTTTATCCCTTTAGTGGTATCGTTTGCTTTATCACCTTTAAAATATGGAGAAGTATATATCATATTGGCGGTCTTATTGTTAGGGGTAATTTTTGCGTTTCAATTGCTTAGGGCTGGGGTTACTATACTTTCTAACAATAAGTTTTCCAAAATGCATTTATTTTTGTACTTTTGCGCCCTCGAAATATGTCCTATTTTAATACTAATTAAAACGATAGGATTGTAGCAGGAAAAAGGAAAATGCAAGAAAAGAACGACTCCAGAATTCGCAAAGTGAAAAGTATTTTGGTTACTTTACCAAAACCTGAAACAGAAAAATCTCCTTACTACGATTTGGCCAAAAAGCACAATTTAAAGGTTGACTTTAGGTCGTTCATTCATGTTGAAGGAGTGCCAGCAAGAGACTTTAGAAAAGACAAAATTAACCTAGCCGATTTTACGGCTGTTATTTTTACCAGTAGGAATGCTGCCGATCATTTTTTCAGAATTTGTGAAGAAATGCGTTATGATGTTCCTGCAGAATTGAAATATTTTTGCTTGTCTGAAACCATCGCCTTGTATCTTCAGAAATACATTCAGTACAGAAAGCGTAAGATTTTCTTTGGTAAACAAACCGCTGCAGATTTGGCTGAAGTGCTAAAAAAACACGCGAACGAAAAGTTTTTATACCCTTGTTCTGATGTAGCAACAGAAGATACCATGAAGTTTTTGGAAAAGACTGGTTATAATTTTACACCTGCTGTGCTCTTTAGAACCGTAGTTAGTGATTTATCTGATCTTGCCGAAGTTTTTTATGATGTAATTGCCTTTTTCAGCCCATCTAGTATTCAATCGCTATTCAAAAATTTCCCTGATTTTAAACAGAATAATACCCGTATTGCTGCCTTTGGCGTAAATACAAGTAAAGCGTGTACTGATATGGATCTGACTGTTGATATTGCAGCGCCAACCCCAGGTGTTCCCTCAATGACAATGGCCATTGAAAATTATATTAAAGTATCTAATAAATAATACACTCGACAATCTATTCTTATTCAACACAATAAAAGCGTAACTTTGCTGTTATAACAGGGTTACGCTTTTATTTGTAACAAACAATTAGGCAAACAGGGTTTAACTAGCCCAATTTGTTTTAAACAAACGATTTAACTTAAAATATTTGCAATTGTTGATTATTTCGATGATTTTTGATAAAATTGCTCCTAATCGTGCTTGGCACATTATAAAAAATATGAAGAAAATCTACCTTCTAGCTATTGCGGGTATAACTGTTTTGCTAGCAAGTTGTGGCCATGGGGGTCAGGGCGAGCTAGTGGGGGCTTATAACCGGAAATTCAAAAACAACAGAATCCCTTTGGGTATGGTTTACATCCCCCCAGGGCATACACCACTCGGCGGATCCGATGAAGATATTACTTTCTCGCAGAATGGTCCTAGTAGGATGACTACTATTCCTGCCTTTTTTATGGATCAAACTGAAATTTCAAACGCTGAGTATCGTCAGTTTACCAATTGGGTTAGAGATTCGATTGCAATTGCCATGATGGGTAATCCACAGCAGTTTATGATTACTTCAAAAGGAAACGCAGCTAATGCACTCGGTGGTGAAAAATACATCGATTGGAAAAAAGTAGGCAACAATGGTGTAAATATTTGGCGGAACAAAGGGAAAGGTGCCAGTGGTGCTCAAGTTAGTCAATTGGACGGCATGTACTATTCAGGATTAGATGCCTTACCAGGAAAAAAGGAAATAGATGTACGCAAATTGGAGTATTCGTATGCGGAGCTTAACATGGATAAAGCGGCTTTAGGACATAAAAATCCGAATAGCAAACGTCAGGATTATATAGATCGTTATACCATTGCTATCTATCCTGATACAATGGTTTGGAAAACAGATTACTCATACTCGATGAATGATCCAATGGTTCGTGCTTACTATAGCCACCCTTCTTATGATGACTATCCTGTGGTGGGAGTAAGTTGGGAGCAGGCAAAAGCATTCGGTCAGTGGAGAACAAGATTATATGATGGTGTTGCGCAGGCAAGGAGAATGCCTGTAGGCTCGCGATCTGATTACAGATTACCAGCGGAAACCGAGTTTGAATATGCAGCCAGAGGTGGTAATACCAAAACAAAATATCCTTGGGGAGGCCCATACATCAGAAATACAAAAGGGTGCTTACAAGCTAACTTTAAGCCTGGCCGCGGAGATTATTCTAGCGATGGTGGTATTTATACGGTTGGTGTAAGATCATACTTTCCTAACGATTACGGTTTGTATAACATGGCCGGGAACGTCTCTGAGTGGACAATTACTGCTTATAATAAAGGTGCAGCCCCATTATTACATGATTTAAGTCCAAACTTTACTTACGATGCAAATGCTGGAGATAGCAAGTATAAAAAACGTAAAATCATTAAAGGTGGCTCTTGGAAGGATACAGGATATTTCCTTCAAAATGCAGTTTCAACATATGAATATCAGGATACACAAAGATCATATATTGGCTTTAGATGCGTTTCCTCTTACCCAGGAACTGATTTAAGAAATTAAAAAACAAACCAAACAACTAAAAACTAAGAAAAACATCAAAATTTTATGGCAGCAAAGAAACAACCAGGCTGGTTACACGTAGCAATTTCATGGGGAGCAAGTATCGTAATTGTAGGAGCATTATTTAAAATTCTTCACATTGGCGGTATCGTGGGTAACTATATGATTGGTATAGGTCTAGGCGTAGAAGCAATATTATTCTTTCTAACAGGGTTTTTCCCACCAGAACCAGAACCAGCATGGGAGAGGGTTTATCCAGAATTAAGAGAAGATTTTAAAGGTGAATTGCCAACAGCTTCTGCAAGATCGGTTGCGGCACCTGTTTCAGCAGGAAATACAGCAGCATTCGATAAAATGTTATCAGACGCTAAAATTGGACCGGAATTGATAGAGAGTTTAGGTTCTGGTTTGCGCACATTTGGTGATAAAGTTGCAACGATTTCAAATGTTGCTGATGCATCAACTGCTACAAACGAATTTACAAGCAAAGTAAAAACAGCGTCTGCTGGTTTTGATAATTTAAGCGCATCTTTTGAAAAAGCCACAGCTAACTTAAAAGCAATGGGTGAGAGCAATGTGGATTCTCAAGCTTATCACGATCAGGTTAACAACTTGGCTAAAAACTTATCTGCTTTAAATGCAGTGTATGAATTGGAACTACAGGATTCAAGCGCACATTTAAAATCGATGAATAAATTCTATTCGAACTTATCTTTAACTATGCAAAACTTTAACGAATCGATGGAAGATTCGAAACAGTTTAAAGAAGAAGTGAATAAGTTAGCGAAGAACCTGGCATCGCTTAATTCGATTTATGGCAATATGTTATCGGCTATGAATGGCCCACGTGTATAAATTATCTAGTTTTTAATTTTTTAAAAAAAAAGCTACATAACACATGGCAGGAGGAAAAGAAACAACAAGGCAGCGGATGATCAATATCATGTATTTGGTATTGTTGGCTATGCTTGCCTTAAACGTATCAGATACAATTTTAGATGCATTCAAAAATATAAACGATAGTTTGGATACCTCTAAAAACAATGTAAACACCAGTATCAATCAGCTATTTTCTGCTTTCGAAAATTCGAAACTGAAAGAAGAGCCGGCTCGTGCACAACCGATTTACGAGAAGGCTAAACAAGCACAGGCAGCTGCAGATAATCTGAATAACTACATTGAGAGTTTAAAGAAAGAATTTACTACAGCTGGAGATGGTATAGATCCCGAAACTGATGATTTGGTAAACAGATCTAATCAGGATATTGCTCAGAATATCATGATCAACCAAAAGAAAGCTGATGAATTAAAGAAAAGAATTAACGCTACGCGTGAGAAGCTGATTTCCTTACTAGATCCAGCTGATAGAGCAACTGTTGCTTTTTCACTAGAGGCCAAAGATCCGGTTAGAAAGAGAAAAGGCAACTGGCAAGAAACTTACTTTGGTGAGGGAACACCGTTAACAGCTGCGATGACCATTTTGACAAAACTGCAAACAGATACTAAAAATGCCGAGGCAGAGGTAGTTAAAAAGTTATTCGGAAATATGGATAAAGCTCAGGTTAACTTAGATCAGTTTGCAGCCGTAGCAGTAGCACCCACATCTTATGTTATTCAAGGACAGCCTTATACCGCTGAGGTATTCTTGACAGCTAGTGATTCAAGATCAACTCCTGATATTACCGTCAACGGGAATAAATTATCCATTAAAGAAGGTAAAGGAACTTACACGGGTGGTACAAGCAGCGTTGGTGAATTTACTTGGGTAGGTACTATTCGTGTTCGCCAAACTGATGGACAAGTTAAGGAATACAAAACGCAGCCTCAAAAATATCAGGTAGCAAAGCCATCTGCTACCGTTTCATCTACAAAGATGAATGTAATTTATGCTGGTATTCCAAACCCATTCACGGTTTCTGCTGCCGGTTTTCCGTTAGAAAGTGTTCGTGCTTCTATATCGGCCGGATCAATGTCTGGTTCAAATGGAAACTACAGTGTAAACGTTTCTGGGGGACAGGTGGGGAGCGAAGTTTCTATAAACGTAAGTGCAAGCAATGCTGGTAAAACAGTGAGTTTAGGCGCACAGAAATTTAGAGTAAAAGCAATTCCAAAGCCAGTAGCTAAAGTTGGTGGAAGAGCTGGTGGTGACATCGCTTCTGTTCAATTGAAAAGTGAATCAGAAATCGAAGCAGATCTTGATGATTTCCCTTTCGATGTAAAGTTCAGAATTCAACGTTATAAATTAACGGTTATAAAACCACGTTCAGACGCGGTTACTATTTCTGGTAGTGGTGGTAATTTTGCTGGCGCTGTCAAAGCGGCAATTAATTCTGTAACCCCAGGTACCAGAGTATTTTTTGAAGATATCGTTTCTGTTGGTCCTGATGGCCGCCAGAATGTTTTACCTTCATTAGCATTCAGTGTTAAATAAGAAGAAGATGAAAAGGATTGTAAGCATCATTGCCTTGGCTTTATTTACTACGTTGGCTTTCGCACAGAAAAAGCCAAGTAAATTGGCTCCAAAAAAAGTTGCAGTTGCACCAGCACCTGTCGCCGATACCGTTGCAGCGCCAGTTAAAGTAGCCAAGAAAAAGCTTAAGGTTCCACCGAAGGATGGTTTTTATGCCCGTAAGGATATTGATAGTACGGAAATGGTGCCTTTGGCTGATGTTAGAGAGGAAGATGTATTTTATGCAAAGCGTATCTGGAGAGAAATTGACTTAAGGGATACCGTGAATTCATCGCTAAAGTCTCCGAAATCAAGATTAATTGATGTGATCTTAGCTGCTGTTAAAGCCGAAGAATTAACTGCTTATGCGCCTATTGATAGTGTGCTGAACGAAGATGATGCTTTCAATACACCAATGACGAAAGATTCTGCAATGATGGCAGCCGCCGGAACCGTAGAAGTTACAGATGCTAAAGCAGGTACTGTAAAAACTGTTGCAAATGATCTTAACCCTGAATCTTTTTTAAAGTTTAGAATTAAAGAAGACTGGATTTTTGATGTTAAACGTTCTATTTTTGAGCCACGTATTGTAGGTATTGCACCAATGAAATACAATGAGGTTTCAAAGCAATGGCAACCTGTTTTTTGGGTATATTATCCAGAAGCAAGGGAAATATTGACAAAGAAACGTTTAATCAATACCAACAATGATGCTTCATCGTTAAGCTTTGATGATTTTTTTATACGCCGTCTGTTTAGCAGTTATATTGTTAAGGAATCAAATCCTGGAGATAATAAGTTAAGAGATATTATTGCTGATCCTAGACAACGACTATACGAATCAGAAAGAATTAAAAAGTCGGTTCTTGATTACGAACAGGGACTTTGGGAATACTAAAGGAAAAGCTTCGATTTTCATCGGAGCTTTTTTATTTTTAGCTCCCCATCAGTTAAACAGATCGTCATTGCGAGGTATGAAGCCTTCTTACCGCATGCACGCAATTGACTAATTTCTATTACTAAAAATTGATGTGCACCTAAACTATTAGGATGGATTTTCAAATCCCTTTTCAGGGGGCTGCGGGGTAAAATAATCCTGCAAAGTTATCATCTGCTTCTTATTAAGCACCTCGCTTAATTCTTTTTCTGTAGCTTCTCTTATTTTCTTAACCGATTTAAAATGTTTTAGCAATTTGTCGGCTGTAGTTTTACCAATGCCTTCAATTTGTTCCAATTCGGTTTTTAAAGTTCCTTGATCACGCTTTTTGCGGTGAAAGGTAATACCAAACCTGTGCGCTTCGTCACGGAGTTGTTGAATTACTTTTAACGTTTCTGATTTTTTATCGAGATAAAGCGGAAACGAATCACCTGGATAGAAAAGTTCTTCCAATCGTTTCGCAATACCAATAACCGTTACACGATTTTCGATGCCAAGCAACTTCAAGCTTTTCATGGCCGATGAAAGCTGCCCTTTACCGCCATCAATAATAATTAGTTGAGGCAAAGGCTGGTCTTCGTCAAGCATGCGCCTATAACGTCTAAACACAGCCTCCTCCATGGTCGCGAAATCATTTGGACCTTCAACTGTTTTCACGTTGAAGTGGCGATAATCTTTCTTGGAAGGTTTGGCATCTTTAAAAACAACAATTGCCGAGACAGGGTATTTGCCTTGAAAGTTGGAGTTATCAAAACATTCAATATGCTTCGGCAATTGCGTTAGTCGCAAATCTTTTTGCATGGTTGTTAAAATGCGATCTGTCCTTAAATCAGGATTTAACTTTTCGTATTGATTTAGTTTTTCTTTTTTGAAAAACAATACGTTTTTCTGCGACAGCTCTAAAAGTTTCTTTTTTTCACCGAGTTTTGGAACCGTAAATTTTAACGTTTCATCTTCCAAAGAGGGTTCAAATGGAATAATTATTTCTTTTGATGTACTGTTGAACTTTGTTCTGAACTCCAACATCGCTGTGATCAAAAGTTCATCATCACTTTCATCCAATTGCTTTTTAATTTCAATAGTTTGCGTTTGAATGATAGTTCCGTTCATCACTTTCAGGTAGTTCACAAAAGCATAACGCTCATCAGAAGCAATGCTCACCACATCAACATTGGTAATGGCACTATTAACCACGGTCGACTTACTTTGATATTTCTCTAAAACCTGAAGTTTTCGCGAATATTGATGTGCCAGTTCGAAGTTCAATTCTTCTGAAGCAGTTTTGATAATGCCCTTGACATCCCTAATCACATTACCAATTTTGCCGTTTAAAATCTCTTTAATCTCAACAATATTCTGGTTGTAATCACTTTCTGTTTGGTAGGCCTGACATGGGCCTTTACAATTTCCAATCTGAAATTCCAGACATACTTTAAACTTGCCGTCAGCAATATTTTTATCATTTAATGGCAGCGAACAAGTTCGTAGAGGATATGTTTCCTTAATTAGATCTAAGATAGTGTGCATCATGCCAATGGAGCCATAAGGGCCGAAATAGGTTGATCCATCTTTGATTACTTTTCTAGTCCAATAAATGCGTGGATAGGGTTCGTTTTTAACGATTATCCATGGGTAGGTTTTATCGTCCTTTAAATTGATATTAAATTTAGGCTGATGCTTTTTGATCAAACTATTTTCAAGCAACCAGGCATCAATCTCTGTATCAACAATAGTAAAAGTTATCTTCCTGATTTTGGAAACCAGCACTCTGGTTTTGCCGTTAAATTGTTGCTTATCGCTATTGAAATAAGAGCCAACGCGGTTGCGAAGGTCTTTTGCTTTACCAATATACATCAACTTTCCATCTGCATCCCAATATTGATAAACACCAGGTTTATGCGGAATTGCGGTCAGTGCGGTTTTATGGTCAAAAGTGCTCATTAATTACAAAAATAGTATTCAAATGCGAAACCGCTATCTAAACCGATAAGGATTCAATGTTGTGTAAAAGAATTTCGGCTCGTCCATAAGCTACGCAAAGATTCAGACTATCCATGCTTGGATTAAAAGCCTAATTTCTCATCGAGTTCAGGGTTGGTTTCCTCTTCCTGTTGCTGATATTGGTTACAATCGTAGGTAATGGATACGCCTGCTTTCGGGGCTTCAAAATCAGCATGACTTATTTTTAACGCCGGGTTTGCGTAAACCCGTTTAATAAAGCCTGCAAAAATAGGAAGCGCCGTATTTGCACCCTCTCCCTGATTGGTACTGATAAAGTGGAATGCCCGATCTTCGCAACCGGTCCAGATACCGGTTACTAACTGGGGTGTAATGGCCATAAACCAACCATCAGAGTTATTTTGTGTGGTGCCTGTTTTTGCGCCGATTGGTGCGTTAACTTTGTACTTATAATTCAATCTGGAGCCTGTTCCATTTGAGACAACCCCTTTCAGCATTCTGGTCATTACGTAGGCCACCTCTTCGCTCATGATCGGTTTTGGAATCTCTTTTTGCGAGAAAAGCACAACCCCATTTTTATCTTCAATCTTCAGCAAGTAAATTGGTTTTGTATAAACGCCTTTATTTGCGAATGCACCATAAGCACCCACCATGTTATAGATAGATGAATCGAAGGTTCCAAGGCAAATGGAAGGATAAGCAGGAACATTTGGAATACCCATTTTGGTTGCCAAATTGGAAACTGCTACTGGTCCAACCTGTTTCATCAAAAATGCCGTCACATAATTTTGAGAATAAGCTAGTGCTTTTTGTAGTGTTATGGCGCCAGGAAGTGGTTTTCCTGAGTTCCTCGGCGTCCAGTTTTCTCCGTAACCTTCAATCGTTACCGGTGTGTTAGAAACGGTATAACAAGGCGAATATCCATTTTCAATAGCAACGGCGTAAGTAAATGGTTTAGCTGTTGACCCTACTTGTCTGGTTCCCATTTTAACCTGATCATATTTAAAATGCTCATAGTCAATTCCCCCAACCCAGGCCTTCACATGGCCGTTTGTTGGATCCATCGTCATCATCGCATTACGCAATAACATTTTATAATAGCGAACCGAATCAATGGGTTTCATAACGGTATCAATGTCACCCTTCCAGGTAAAAATGGTCATCTCTGCTTTAGTGTTGAAATTTTCTTTTATTTCCTCGTCAGATTTACCCTCCAGTTTTAAGGCTTTATACCGATCTGACCTTTTTACACCTTGCTCAATTTGTAATTCTTTTCCTTTAAATGGATTTCTCCCTTTCCAACTACTGATAAACTGGGCCTGCAAAACCTTCATATACTCTTTTTGGGCTTCTTCGGCATATTTCTGCATGTCGAAATTTAAGGTGGTGTAGATTTTCAATCCATCACGGTCCAAATCATATGGTGTACCATCTGGCTTTACTATTCCCTGCTCCTGGAAGATTGTTTTGATATCGTTTTTCAAAACTGATCTAAAATACGGTGCAATGCCATCATTGACAGTTGCAGCGTTAAATTTCAAACCTAAAGGTTTTTCTTTTTCTTCGTTAAAATCTTTTTGGGTTAACAAATCAGATTTTACCATCATAGCCATAACAGTATTTCTCCGGTTTCTCGAACGCTCCGGATGTCGGGTAGGCGAGTACATCGTAATCCCCTTTTGCATGCCAACCAAAGTTGCCGCCTGGGTTAAAGTTAGTTTATCGGGAGTGGTATTAAAATAAACTCTTGCTGCTGATTTAATTCCATAAGCCTGATTACCGAAATCTACAGTATTGAGGTACATCGTGATGATCTCTTCCTTTGTGTAATTACGCTCTAACTTTACTGCAACTATCCACTCTTTAAATTTGGTGAGTACCAAAGAGAAAAAATTCAGGTTGGATTCTCGCGGAAATAGATTTTTGGCCAACTGTTGAGTAATTGTACTTGCACCTTGTTTTTTGCCGATTAAATTATAGCCGATGATGGTGAAGGTACGTTTGAAATCGATTCCTGAGTGATCTTTGAAACGGGTATCCTCAGTTGCAATTAAGCCATTGATCACATTTTCGGAAATATCTTTATAGGTAACATTGGATCTGTTTTGTACAAAATAGGTTCCCAGAGGGCGTCCATCTTCCGCAATAATTTCTGATGCCTGGTTACTTTTTGGGTGTTCAATATCTCTGAAAGAAGGTAATTCGCCAAAAAGACCAAGTCCGATCATAGATATAAAAATGGCAAAAAGCGCTATTCCGCCTACCAAGATTTTCCAGATGATTAAACTATAACTTTTTGTTTCTTGTGCAGAAAGGGATTTATTCATTTTGTGTTGTAATTAATGCAAAGGCCTAGCAAATTGGAAGCCATTTTGGCCACAAATTTATTAAAATTTTGATGAACTCTTTTTTCGGCCTTTTTTTAGGCAGTTATATGCCTATTTATAGTTGTCTTTTAAAAATTCCAAATATTCATTAACGCGATCTCTGCTATTCAGCTTTTCGAAATTCTCTTTGCTGATAATAAATCCTCTGTAAAGATTTGCCGGAACTTTCATTATGTTTTTTAACTGACCAGCAATGCTCGATTCGTAAATCTTCGCATCTTCTAAATCGATAAAACTGGTAATATAAATCAATTGGTTATTATCCAGCTCAACCAATTTGTGCGCGAGATCATTATCTGGATAATTTCCACGGTTAAACTGACCAATCCCGAAGCGTGACGAACTTAAAGTTAATGTAGCATCGGCTACATCGATAACATAATAATACTCGTTAGATGTGGCTGCGCTAAAAATGCTGGTGGGTTTTACTACGTCAACAGGTTTAACTTCCTTGGGTTTCTCCATTGGTTTTACAGCGGTTTCTACTGGTTTCACTTCTGCGGCAGCATTAATATCTGTATTCAGCGGCTTTGTAGGTAAAGCAATTGGTTTTACCTGGCTCAGGAAACGAGGCTCGTTTGAATCAAAGTCGATCAAGGCAACAGGGCGCTGCTTAAACTCAGCCAGGTTTGCTTCGATATACTTTAAATGATCGCGCACTAATGGCGTAACAATTAAATCGTTTGGGTATTGGGCGGTAATGGAATTAAACTCGGCCAATAATGGATCTAGTTTCGAGGTACGGCCAACGGCAATTGCCTTTAAGTAGGCATATTGTGGGGCCAGATCGTCATCAGGAAACGCGTTTACATTATCATTGGCTTGTTTAATTACGCTTGGATAATCCTTTTTAGCGTAGGCCTCAAAAGCCACGTTGTAGTTTTTATTTGCCATGTTTTCCATCGCACTCTGTTTGGCAGAAAATGATGGATCTAAAATCGTTTTGGCGTAATTCGATTCAGGGTATTTTGTTAGCACTAACTGCTTAAGCTCATTTGATCTATTCTCATCAACACCTTTGTTGTTTAGGTATAAGCTGTAATAAATGGCAGCGAGGTGGTTATTGTTTGGATATCTTCTTAAAAGTTCATCGTAAATTTTATTAGCTTCTTTTTTGTCGTTCAGCTCTTGCTGATAGAAACTAGCGATTTCAAAATAAGCATCTATAATTTTCTGATCTGAAGTAATAAGCAGTTCTGGTGTAACTGGCAATGCGTCCAGATATTGTTTCTCTATCGAAGTTTGATCTGCTGTTGTTGCGGCAGTTGTTCCATTTGCAGGGGCGATGGTGTTGGCTACGTTTCCGCCAGACATTACCTGTGCATTTTCCTGAGCAGATGAGCGCTGGCTTTGACGCCAGTTATCTTCTAATTGTCTGTTGCCCCAGCGCTTTTTAAAATCGGCAAAACCAGTACTTATTGCTGCATTGTTGTTAAAATAGAAGGTATTACCAGAACCAGTTTGAGGTGAATTTAAAGTCTGGTTCGGAAAATCGGGATTATTAAGGCTTTGATTATTTGCAATCGGAATAGTTGCTACTTCAATTTTCTGAGTTAAATACGCTTTCACTTTTGCCTCGCGATCCGTTGCTGGTAACTTCGCAATCATTTGAGCTGTGTCTTCTTTCGAAATTATCGTGTAACGATCTGTTAAATACTGAAGATTATCTGCCTTTTTAACAATTTTATCATAATCAGGAAAGTTTTTTGGCATAATCAACACCGTGCTATCATAGTATAGTTTTGCCTTGATGTAGTTGTTAAGCTCCTTAAAATTTAAATCGGCAATTTTTAAATAAGATAATGCTTTTTGGTTTTGATTTTTTGTGCTCTTCTGAACTGATTTTTGATAGTTTTCTTCTGCTTTCACAAATTTGCCTTCCTTCGAGAAAAGCTCGCCAACCTGATAATATATTTGATCGGTATAGTCGAAATTTTTATCGTCTTTTAGTAACGCCAACAACGCCTTGTCTTCATCGACTTTGTAGCCGCTAATCAATGCCCTTAGCTTTATGCGTTGCAAATTGGCATGGAAATACATTTCAAATGGTGCATTACTGTTTTCAACTTTTGTGTAATTAATAAATGCATTTTGAAGGTCGTTCTCCTGTTCTTGCAGTTGCGCTAAAATATACCGCCATCGGATACGGAATTGTTTTTCATCGCTTGACCGAACAGCGTTTTCGAGCAGCAGGATTGCCTCTTTATTTCTTTTTTGATATATCCTCATTTGGGCGGTTGTAGCCAAAGGTTCGGCGATATCTTTCTTTAGATTATCGGCAGCACGAAGCATGGTATCTAGAATTTTCTCAGCCACCACCATATTATTTAATTCCATTTGGCTGCGTGCTTTCCAGTTCATGGCCATAATAAAGGTCTGTAGATCTTTGTCGTAAGCTTTAGCCACATAATCAAAATATTCGGATGCAATGAAATAGTTTCCTTTTAAATAGTTCGCTTTGCCTAAAAGCATGTAAGCATCATCTATATAATTACTGAAACTTTTATCGTTAATGATAGTTTGTCCTTTTGTAATTACCTCATCAAGTTGTTTATTTGGAGCACCTGGAGTAAGCACTAAATTAACCTGTGGTTCTGGATCAAGATAAACAGGTAATGTTTTTTCGTAATTATCAGGGTAACTTTGCAGTAAACCGTCATTATATTCGGTGAGCAGTACCTTAGAATTATAGATATAGTTATAGCGTGCCGTCAAGTTTTGAAACTTACGGTCGATAGCAGTATCTTTATTTGCTACACAGCCATAAGCAAAAAGCAGGCTGAAAAGAATGATGAGGGGATTGAAGGTCTGGTTGGAGTATTTTTTCAAGTATAATCAGTCGCGTTAGTGAATATACAACAAACAAAATTTTAGCAAGAATATTTTCTTTGTTGGCAAAACTTAATATTCAAAGTTAACTTAATTATTGCATTTATAAATGGAAAATCCTAAAGAAGAAGATACATCAAAAAAAGTAAATGCAGCGGCAAAATATTCAGCCATAGGCTTTCAAATGATTGCCACTATTGGATTGTTAACTTTTATAGGCTATAAAATAGATGAACATCGAAATAGTAAAACAAAGTTAATAACGGCTGCATTTGCACTTGCTGGTGTGGGCATTGCATTATATCAGGCTATAAAGCAAGCTACACGATAAACCGTGCCCATCTTAAATCGCTTCATTGCTATTTAATTTGATGGTAAACTAATTAGAAATCAAACAATTTAACAATATTTCATCCTTAAATCTTATCTTTGCCAAAGTTTTTAATTGTAAAGAATTATTCCTTTGACGCTAACCAAGTTTACAAGCATCTACTTCATTTTTGTTGGAATACTGATAGCTATAATCGCTGTGTTACCCGACATTTTTCCTGAAAAGCAGATTTTGGTTAAGAATTTTTGGGTAATTTTTGGCTTTATGGCTGGCATCACCTACATCGCATATATGCTGGTTGATATCGGTATAAAACGTGATCCTGAGGTAGGCGTGATGGCGATCATGGGATCAATTGCAGTGAAGATGATTTTTTGTATGGCTTTTGTGCTGGTTTACAGTATAAAAGCAAAGGGAAACGGGCTACTTTTTGCACTAAATTTTTTTTCTGTGTATTTATTGTTTACAGCCTTTGAAATATACTGTTTGTTGCGTAACTTGCGCCACCAAAATTTAAAGTAAAAAACTGCCAATAAATGGATTGTAACCAAGTTTTTGTGTCGAAAGTTAAGAAGGTAATCTTTGTTTTTACGCTTTTAATCGCGTTTTTATCTATCAGAAATAATACTTTCGCCCAGGCTGATAGTACTATTGCTTCTCCTGATAGTGTTGTTGCTGAATCTGCTCATGCAGTTTCCGGCGAGCACGGAGCAACAGAACACGGTGAAGAGAAGTTCGAGCCAACTAAAGTGATTATGGAACACATCGCAGATTCGCATGTGTGGCATTTATGGGGACACACCTCGATTCCTCTTCCAGTAATTCTATATACTGCTGGTGGTCTGGAAGTTTTTTCTTCAGCACATTTTCATCATGGTGAGCAAGATTATCAAGGTAAATACAATAAATACCGTTTGGTAACAGGTTTAAAACAAAGCATGACTAAAGATATGTTCAACAAGAACATTAAAGTAGTTGGTGCTGACGGCCAAATTGATGAAGCAGCATCTGATACAGTAATTGATTTCTCAATTACAAAAAATGTAGCTGCGATGTTCATTTCCATTCTTTTGATTGTGGTTATTTTCGGTTCAATAGCTGCCAGCTACAGAAAGAGAATTGGGAAAGCTCCAAAAGGATTACAGTCTTTCTTGGAGCCGGTGATCATATTTGTGAGAGATGATATCGCAAAACCAAACATCGGACATAAATACGCAAAGTTTATGCCCTACTTGTTAACAATATTCTTTTTCATCCTATTTAATAACTTATTAGGTTTATTTCCAGTTTTCCCTGGTAGTGCAAACGTAACCGGTAATATTGCTTTAACTTTTGTGATGGCAACAGCTACCATGTTAGTAGTTAACTTAAACGGTAACAAATATTACTGGAAACACATTCTTACTCCAGATGTGCCTTGGTGGCTATATCCAATCATGATACCTGTAGAGCTTATTGGTATTATTTCAAAGCCGTTCGCTTTAATGGTTCGTTTGTTCGCAAACATTACCGCTGGTCACATCATTGTGTTGAGTTTAATCTCGCTTATTTTTATTTTCAAAACATTAGCTATCGCTCCTGTTTCAGTTGCATTCGTTTTATTTATGGATGTTTTGGAATTATTGGTAGCATTTTTACAAGCGTTTATTTTTACATTGTTATCTGCGCTGTTTATCGGAATGGCAGTAGAAGAGCATCATTAACAGAAAACTATTTTTTACAAATTATATAATTAAATTAGTTATGGTAGGTTCAATCGCGGCAATTGGTGCCGGTTTAGCAGTAATTGGTGCCGGTATCGGTATCGGTCATGTAGGTGGTAAAGCAATGGAAGGTATTGCTCGTCAGCCTGAGGCTGCATCAAAAATTCAAACTGCAATGATTATTGCTGCTGCCCTTATTGAGGGTGCTGCATTATTCGGTGTGGTAGTTGCATTATTAGGCTTAGGCGTTTAATAGCAATTTAGAATTATTAATCGGGAATTCGACGATTGGTTGTTTTCCCGATTTTAACGAAAAAGTCAATAAAAAAATATAAAAAATGGAATTAGTTACCCCAAGTATTGGATTGGTTTTCTGGACAGCTTTAGCTTTTATTTTCCTATTACTATTACTTAGAAAACTTGCATGGAAGCCAATTTTAGGAGCTATTCATGAGCGTGAGCAAAGTATTGATGAGGCTTTAAACAAAGCGGAGTTAGCTAAGCAAGAAATGGCTCGTTTAACTGCTCAAAATCAAGATTTGATGCAACAAGCACGTGCTGAACGCGATGAGATTTTGAAAGAAGCCAAAACGCTAAAAGATAGTATTTTAAACGAGGCTAAAAAACAAGCACAAGTAGAAGGTTCTAAATTGATCGAGAAAGCAAAAATCGAGATTGAAAACCAAAAGAAAGTGGCTTTGGCTGAAGTGAAAGATCAGGTTTCTACTTTATCATTAGAGATTGCTGAACGTGTTTTGCGTAACCAATTGGATGATAAAACAAAACAAGAAGCTTTAGTAGCTAATTTGTTAAAAGACGTTGAATTAAATTAAGTTTCAAAGTATAAGGTTTAAAGTGCAAAGTTCAAAGTTTCAATCTCTGGGTTAAACTTTCAACTTTCAACTTTCAACTTTCAACTCAAATATATGTCAGAAATTAAAGTAGCAGGCAGATATGCCAAATCATTAATCGACTTAGCTGTTGAAAATAACGGCCTGGCTGAATCTTATAATGATATGGTTTTATTTGAAAAAGTGGTTGATGAAACTCCTGAACTAGAAGCGATATTGAAGAACCCAATTGTGCCTTTAGATAAAAAGATTGGCATATTGAATGGAATTTTTGCTGATAAACTAGGTAAGTTGACCCTTGCTTTTTTTAAAATTGTTGTTAATAAAGGCCGTTCGGCTATTTTATTTGCTACTGCAAAACAATTTATTCAACAGTATAATAAAATTAAAGGTATTGTAACTGCTGATGTAACTACAGCAACTACTTTAAGCCCAACTGCTAAGCAGGAGATTATTGCCATTGTAAAAAGAGAATTAGGTGCCAATGAAGTTATCGTTAAAGAAAAAATTGATGAGAAGCTGATTGGTGGGTTTATTTTAAAAGTAGGTGATAAGCAATTTGATGCAAGTATTGCCAGTGGTTTAAGTAAACTTAAAAAAGAATTTGCTGCTTAGAAGTATAAAGTATTTAGTATTGAGTATCAAGACTGACTTTGTTAAACTTTGAGGGAGACTGAAATAACAAAGGGCTATAGCACAATAATATATAAACCCGATTGACAGCGGTATTTTTGTCATCCAGAGCGTAGTTGAAGGACAAAAGTTAAGCAGAAGTGGGACTAGAATAACAAAAGAACTACAAGATTTACATTTACAAAAAGATATAATTAAAACTATGGTAGAGGTAAGACCAGACGAAGTTTCGGCAATTATCAGACAGCAATTGGCGGGCTTCAAATCAGAAACCGAACTGGAAGAAGTTGGTACCGTGTTGCAAGTGGGCGACGGTATTGCCCGTGTTTACGGTTTAACTAAAGTTCAATCGGGTGAGTTGGTTGAATTTGCAAACGGCCTGCAAGGCATTGTATTAAACCTTGAAGAAGATAACGTTGGTGTGGTACTTTTGGGTGCATCTGACGAGATTAAAGAAGGTGATACCATTAAACGTACCAAAAAAATTGCCTCTATTAAAGTTGGTGAAGGTATGCTTGGCCGCGTAGTGAACACTTTGGGTGAGCCTTTAGATGGTAAAGGTCCAATCTTAGGTGAAACTTACGAGATGCCTTTAGAGCGTAAAGCACCAGGTGTAATTTATCGTCAGCCGGTAAATGAGCCTTTACAAACGGGTATTAAAGCAATTGATGCAATGATTCCAATTGGTCGTGGTCAACGTGAGTTGGTTATTGGCGATCGTCAGATTGGTAAAACTGCTGTTTGTATCGATACTATTATTAACCAAAAAGAATTTTATGAAGCAGGCCAGCCTGTGTTTTGTATTTATGTAGCTATCGGTCAGAAAAACTCTACCGTTGCTAACATTGTACGCACACTGGAAGAAAATGGCGCTTTACCATATACTGTTGTTGTTGCTGCTTCGGCTGCTGATCCTGCTCCAATGCAGTTTTATGCTCCTTTTGCTGGTGCTGCAATTGGCGAGTTTTTCCGCGATACAGGTAGACCAGCTCTAATTGTTTATGATGATTTATCTAAACAGGCAGTTGCTTACCGTGAGGTGTCATTATTACTTCGTCGTCCACCGGGTCGTGAGGCTTATCCAGGTGACGTTTTCTATTTACACAGTCGTTTGTTAGAAAGAGCTGCGAAAATCAATGCGAATGATGATATCGCTAAAGACATGAATGATTTACCAGATTCGATTAGACATATCGTTAAAGGTGGTGGTTCATTAACAGCTTTACCAATTATCGAAACTCAAGCGGGTGACGTTTCTGCATATATTCCAACTAACGTAATTTCGATTACTGATGGTCAGATTTTCTTAGAGTCGAACTTGTTTAACTCGGGTATCCGTCCGGCTATTAACGTAGGTATTTCGGTATCACGTGTGGGTGGTAATGCTCAAATTAAATCGATGAAAAAAGTAGCAGGTACTTTAAAGTTAGATCAGGCTCAATACCGCGAGTTAGAGGCTTTCTCTAAATTCGGCTCTGACTTAGATGCTGCAACGAAATCAGTTTTAGATAAAGGTGCCCGTAACGTAGAGATGTTAAAACAAGCGCAGTTTTCTCCATTTACGGTAGAGAAACAAGTTGCAATCGTTTATGCAGGTACTAAAAATTTAATGCGTAGCGTCCCTGTTAACAAGGTTAAAGAATTTGAAACTGAATATTTAACTCAATTAGAAATGCGTCATCCAGAAACTTTAGCGGCTTTAAAGGCTGGTAAATTTGATGATACCATTACTGGCGTTTTAGATACAGTAGCAAAAGAGATTTCAAGTAAATACTAAATTTAGTCAACAGTCTTAAGTCCACAGTCGTTAGTCGACTATAGACTTAAGACTAAAGACTGAAGACTATTATAAAGAATGGCTAATTTAAAAGAAGTAAGAAACCGGATTGCATCGGTACAATCAACACAGCAAATTACCAAAGCTATGAAAATGGTTTCGGCGGCGAAGTTGAAACGTGCTACAAATGCAATTATCGCTTTACGTCCTTATGCAACGAAACTGAAAGAGATTTTAGGAAATCTTTCTGCAAGTTTGGAAGGTTCTTCATCGCCTTTTATCCAAGAGCGTGAACCTAATAAGGTTTTAATTGTGACGGTATCATCAAACCGTGGTTTGGCTGGTGCTTTTAACATGAACGTAATTAAAGCGGCCAATAATTTAATTGCAGAAAAATATAGCGAACAGTTTAAAAACGGTAACGTAAGCATTATTTCTATCGGTAAGAAAACTCAAGATTTTTACGAAAAACGTAAATACAATGTTATTGGCAACAATAATGAAGTGTATTCTGCTTTAACTTTTGAAAATGTAACTAAGATTACAGATGCCATTATGGCTGGCTTTTTAAAGGGCGAGTTTGATAAAGTGGAAGTAGTTTACAATCGTTTTAGAAACGCAGCCGTACAGTTTATTACTACTGAACAATTATTGCCTCTTCCAAAAGTAGAAGCAGTTGCAGAAACTAAAGAAGAGAAAAAGGCAGCAAATGTTGATTATATTTTAGAGCCTTCTCAGGAAGAAATTGTAGAGCAATTAATCCCTAAGTCTATTAAAATTCAGTTATACAAAGCTGTGTTAGATTCTCACGCATCTGAGCACGGTGCCCGTATGACGTCAATGGATAAAGCAACTGAAAACGCTGGCGAGTTGTTGAAGGCCTTGAAACTTTCTTATAACCAAGCTCGTCAGGCAGCAATTACAACTGAGTTAACGGAGATTGTAAGTGGTGCAGCAGCGTTGAACGGATAAGTTTAGTCTGGAGTCAAGACTCATTTTAATATTATAAGCCCATTTCTTAATTGAAATGGGCTTTTTTATGCTGAGCGTTTGAGGTTGCCGCCAAAGGGGCAAAGAAAACAAATAATTAGTCTTTATGTGCTTTGGTAAAGGCTATTGTTACTTTTGTGTTTAATTTAAATTAGATATAGATACATATAGTTTTAAAACAGATTTAATTATAATCCAAAATTATTATGATTATTCTGGAATGAAATCCAGAATGATTATGTTTTTATTGGATCTCTAATTCTATTTTGTCAATGATTTCCAGTTATGAAAAAACACATCTTCATCATTCTATCGCTCCTCCCTTTTTTTGCGTCAGCTCAAAATCCAGCCAGAGATTACACCAATGCCGTACTTTGGCAACAAACCAGTGGCGAATATCGGGCGTTATGTTTTCAGGCTTATAACTTCGCTCGCTTGTCACTAAAAGAAGCAATGTGGGCTGATACCAGCAAAAAACCGAACTGCGTTATTGTAGACATAGATGAAACCGTTTTGGATAATTCTCCATTTCAAGGACACGAAATTAAAAAAGGCTTGAGTTATAATCCTGCCGATTGGACAGCGTGGACCAGCCTGGCGAAAGCCGATACCGTACCAGGAGCATTGGCATTTTTGAGGTTTGCAGCTTCAAAAAATATTGAAACTTTTTACCTCAGCAATCGCGATGAAAAGGATTATGCCGCAACGCTTAAAAATTTACAAGCTTTTGGTTTTCCTTATGCAGATGATGCACATTTATTAGTTGCAAAAGGAACTTCGAATAAAGAACCTCGACGCCAAAAAATCGCTGAAACTCATGATATACTCTTGTTTTGTGGCGATAATTTGAGCGATTTTTCTAACATTTTTTACCGTGAACAAAAGATTACTTTCGATCAGGTAAAGGCAAATCAAAACCTTTTCGGGATCAAATTTATTGTGTTACCAAACCCCATGTATGGCGATTGGGAAAAACCATTGTACACCGGTGAAAAACTAAACGATGAAGACAAAGCAAAACAGCGTTTAGAACGATTAAAAAGTTACTAAACATATATAAATATTCAGCAATAAGTATTACTTTTGCTGCATCATAAAAATAAACATTATGGAGAACAGCGAATTAAAGCACAATACAGAAAGTATGAAAACGGCTAATCAGCCAGGGATATATAAATTAATGATTTTTGGTGTATTGATTTGTATGGTTGGTACTTACGCTCGTTTTGCATTCGATTCTTGGGTGTTATCATTGGTTTCATGGATTATCCTTTTTATTGGTGCCATCATCAGCATTAAAGGAGTATTCAAAATTTTAGACGCATAAAATATTTCTCTCTAAATACAGAGCCGATGATATACCAGTATCATCGGCTTTTTTATTTACTGTCCTTTCCTTTTATGGAAAAATCAGTCCTATTGCATCTAAACTTAAACGTTTTTAAGGTTGGGTTACCTATTTCTATTTTTAGTATAAAGGGGAAATATGACGACTTAACCTAACCAAAAACGTCTAACTTCTAATGGCCATTTGAAGCAAATATTTAAAATGATTAATTTATTAGAACCCCAGAATCATGAAAAGGAATATCATTGCTGCTGCCATTATTTTAATAATTTTTGGCTGCAATAGCAAAAAAGAAGGATACGTTACAGATAGTGCTGCCGAAGCCAAAGAAATACAAATACCAGATACGGTAATTGCAGATAAAATTATTAAAACTGCCGACATGCGCTTCCGTGTGAAGGATGTTCAAAATACCAAAGAAAAGCTGAGTCAGATTATTAGATCAGAAGGAGGAACAGTTGCCGAATTTTCTATCAATAGTACCATACAAGAAACCGACAAATTTAAATTAACAGCCGACTCGTCGAAGGAAATTACTTCCTATCGAACCGATGGTATTTTGGTAGCTAAGATCCCAGCACAAGGCTTGGATGAGTTTACCAACGCAATTGCGAAAATGGCTGTTTTTGTAAATAGTTCTTCTTTAAAACTTGATGATCAAAGTATAAATTATCTGGCTAATCAGTTAAAAGGCCAGAATAGGATAGATGCTTCTAAGCAAATTGGGGAAATTCCGAGCAAAAAAACAGCTAACATCACAACTTCTATGAATTTAAGTGATGAATCTATCGACCGGAAAATAGATAACATGAGTATTGATGCCAAGGTGAAGTTTAGCACTATTACGCTGAACTTCTACCAGGATAATACGGTTAAAACAATGATCGTTGCAAATGACAATCTCTACGATTATCGGCCGGCATTTGGTAACCGTTTGTGGTTAAACATCGTAAACGGCTGGACTATTTTTAAAGAGATTATCCTCGCCCTTGCTAACTTATGGATGTTGGTTCTTGTTGGCATCGCAGCCTTCTTTACCGTTAGATATTTTGTGAGAAAAAATAAGGTGGCCATGGAAAGGGCAACCAGGAACATGATGGAAAATAGGCAATAGAATTTCATTTTCATCATGAGATTGCCACGGAATGATAGAAGAGTTTTTCTCCCGAGCATGGGGGAGGTACTAACCGATAGGACAGAAGGTATCCGCGTTTAAGTAAGTTGGTCGGCGAGGACACCAATGCTATTAACTTAAGGTATTTATATGTCTGGTGCATTCTGTTTTTTCTTTTTCTAAATGTTATTCTAGGAAAGCTTCTGTCCGGTTCTATAGGTATTTTAGATGATGCTATTAGCTTAATAAGCTTCGACTTCGCTGTGACTTCATTATTAAAATTTATATTTTTAGCAAATGAACTCTATGCTTATTAAACCGGAAGCACTCTGGTATTTATACGACTTTGATCATTTTGAGGAAGTAGATGATTATCTGCGTCGCTTGGGGTTTATTTCTCAAAGCAATGAAGATCCTTTTAAACTATATAAAGGAAGAAATGAGGCCTTGATGATCAGCTTATTAGGTGATGATATAGTTCAGCTTAATTATAAAACCATGGATGAACAAAACTATCTCACGTTTATCAACTATGCGAAGGTTAATTTGGGTTATATTTTGATACACGAAGATCAAAAAGCTACATCAAGCTTCCTTCGGTATGATGATGATAGGCATAGTCTGGTTTTTATGGTAATTTCAGTAGATATTCTTACATCTTATACCGTCATATTACAAGAGAAGTTGGATCAGAACACTGAAGTTTTACCAGATATTAGTATCGGTCTGCCTCCGCAAGCAAGTTAAACAGAACTTAATAACAAGACAATAAGTGTTTTATTTTTGATTAAGACGGCCACGAAATGATAGGAGGAATCATTTCTCTCAATGACGAAAAAGGTGTCTAATCAGGCGGTCGGTGTTTCACTGACCGATTATTTCTTCACTTTCACAGCCAGACCCTTCACTTTCGTTTTGTTATCGCTCACGAAAGACTCCCACCCAGAATAAGTTTTCGATTTGCCCGTTGAGGTGATTTTTTGAAAAGAGTGGCAAACAGCAACGGCTAAACCATCGGTTGCATCTAAAAACTCTGGTGTTTCTTTAAAATTCAATAACCTTTGTAACATCGAAGCAACTTGCTCTTTAGTTGCGTTTCCGTTGCCGGTGATGGATTGTTTGATTTTTCTCGGAGCGTATTCTGTTACCGAAATATTTCTGGAAAGTGCTGCTGCAATTGCGATGCCTTGCGCTCTTCCTAATTTTAAGAGTACCTGAATGTTTTTTCCATAAAAAGGTGCTTCAATCGCTAAAACATCTGGTTTGTATTGATCAATTAGCACCACTGTTTTTTCGAAAATGCGTTGCAGTTTTAAGAATGGGTCATCAAGGTGTGTCATCTTAACTACCCCTAAACTAATCAGTTCTGTTTTATTTCCCTTCTCTAAAATTATGCCATAGCCCATTACTGCAGTGCCGGGGTCGATGCCCATAATTATCCGCTCTTTTTTTTCATTCAACATTACAGCAATATTAAGCATATTTGCAAACTAAAATGATAATCTTGACAGGCAAGAATAAAAATATATTATCAATATTAATCAAAGCTGCAATTGTAGTATTTGCTTTTTGGTTCATTTATCATAAGCTTGTTGCCAATAAAAATCTTGAGAATTTTGCAACACTTTTGAAAGATATTCCACAAGTCGAAATTTTTGGCATTATAGGGTTCGTGGTCTTGCTCATGTTTTTAAACTGGTTTCTGGAAGCCGCAAAGTGGAAAAGATTAATGAGTCACATCGAACGCATCAGTTTTTACAGGGCAATCGAATCTGTTTTTTGCGGTTTAACATTAGCGATATTTACCCCAAACCGGTTAGGCGAATATGGAGGAAGAGTTTTTTTTCTTTCCCCAAAACGTAGAATAGTGGGCATTGTTGCTATGACGGTTGGTAACATTGGTCAACTGGTGTTGACAAACGTTTTCGGCGCTATAGCAGCCTGCTTTTTTGTTTACAGATTTGTACCGATCGATCATCTTGTTTTTCTAGCTGTTGTGATTTTGGCTATGGGAATCTGCTTATTTTTCATTGTATTTTATTTCAATATTCAATGGCTTAATGGCATTCTGCTTTCTTTTAAATTCACCCGTAAATACAAAAAATTTTACAGCATTCTAGGTCGATATAGAAAAAAAGAACTTTTTAAAATCATGCTTTTCTGTTTGGCCCGGTATCTGGTTTTTAGTTTTCAATACTTCATTTTATTTGTATGGCTGATCCCTGGTTTGCAGTATCTGGATATCGTAATGATGACTTGCCTTTTGTTCCTGATTCAATCTGCACTGCCATCATTGGATCTCTTCGATGTAGGCATCAGAAGTGTAACCGCGGTAGAATTATTTAAACATGTAACCAATCAACACGTTGCGGTTATTGCCTGTACAGCCAGTATTTGGCTAATAAATATTATTATTCCTGCTATCTTAGGCACATATTTCGTCTTTAAACTCAATTTTTTTGGAAATCCTAAAACTAGTTAGTCTACTATCCGCTGCTTTAACCATTGTTTATGGTTTACTTGTGCTTACTTTTATCAAAGGCTGGTATAGCCTGAATGGATATAAAAAAAGTATCATCACTCCATCTACCAAAGTTTCTGTTATTGTTGCTGCACGTGATGAGGAGTTGAATATCGGGCGAACAATAGAAGCATTAATTGCCCAGAATTATCCAAAGGAATTAACAGAAATCATTTTTATCGATGATCATTCTACCGATAACACCGCAGAAATTGTTGCTTCTTATGCTAATCGTGGTGTTAAACTTATCAAGCTAAACGAGAATCTGGCTTTAAATTCCTATAAGAAAAAGGCGATTCAAACAGCCATTGGCTCTTGCAGTGGCGATTTAATTATCACTACAGATGCCGATTGTGTGATGGGTACAAAGTGGCTTACTTCGGTGGTAGAATTTTATCAGGATAAGGGATATAAGATGATTTCTTCGCCTGTCTCTTATTTTGAAGAGAAAAATTATTTTGAACGGTTACAATCCTTAGAGTTTCTATATCTAATTGGCTTAGGTGCATCCACAATTGGGAATAAAAAGCCATCTACATGTAACGGCGCCAACTTGGCTTATGAGAAAGCTACGTTTTATGAGGTGGGCGGTTTTAAGGGGATAGATGATTTGGCCTCTGGCGATGACGAACTTTTGTTGCATAAAATCGCTGCAAAGTATCCAGATAAAATAGGGTTTCTGAAAAACAGATCAGCTATTGTTTATACCCAGGCGAAGGAAAACTTAAAATCATTTATCCAACAACGGAAAAGGTGGGCTTCCAAAAGCACACGTTATAAAAATAAAGCTATCATCGTTTTAGGTGTTTTCGTTTGGGTATTCAATTTAAGTATTTTAGCAAACTTCATTACAGGATTATTTATTTCGGGATTTTTAACCATAACAATTTACCAATTGATCGTTAAAATGATTTTAGAAACATTATTTTTATGGGATGTGACCGGCTTCGCAAATAAGCGGAGACTACTCGTATTAATCCCAGTTTTAAATGTTTTGCATATACTTTACATCGTTTACATTGGTATTGCCGGAAACAGCGGTAAGTACAATTGGAAAGGCAGAATGGTTAAATAATGGATAATAGCCCATCTAGAAAAGTCTGGTTAAAGTTTAAAAGAAATAAGCTCGCTTTTGGCGGTCTCATTTTTATTTTACTCTTGGTATTGATGGGTATTTTAGGTTATATCATTACGCCCGATAGTACACCTGATGCCAATACGCAAATATTACCCCTTAATAAGAAACAGCCTGGAAGTACATTTAAATTTGTCATTCTCAATAAAAACCCTAATATAAAAGAGGATGGTTTTTTTAGGAAAATGCTAAATGGACAGAAGTCGGGTATTACAAGTATTCCAATTGTGTCTTATCGGATTGAAGATAAGGATGTCTTTATAACGCCATACATCGGTGACGAAGAGAAAGCTTCAGAAATAAAGTATAGTTTAAGAGAACTTTGTCCCAAGTGTACGCCATATTCTAAGCTTGGTACACCCGCTACATTATTTGAACAATATAATGTTCACGAAAAAACGTATTGGCTAGGTACAGATATCTACGGGCGTGATTTATTAAGCCGAATGATTCTGGGGATTCGTGTTTCCCTATCTGTTGGTTTAATGGCTGTTTTAATTTCGTTATTTATTGGAGTTAGCTTAGGCGCAATTGCAGGCTATTTTGGTGGGAAAACTGATGCTGCAATCAGTTGGTTTATGAATGTAGTATGGTCATTACCATCGCTGCTATTGGTTATTGCGATTTCATTTGCGCTTGGAAAAGGCTTTTGGCAAATTTTTATTGCTGTTGGTTTGTCTACATGGGTAGATGTGGCCCGTTTGGTACGTGGGCAAGTAATGGCTTTGAAAGAAGTGGAGTTTGTAGAGGCCGCAAGAGCTTTGGGCTTTAGCACCTCAAGAACCATCATTAAACACATTTTACCTAATATTGCGGGACCAATTTTAGTTGTTGCCTCCTCTAATTTTGCATCAGCTATTTTGTTGGAAACTGGACTGAGTTTCTTGGGTTTCGGTGCGCAGCCGCCAATGCCAAGCTGGGGAAGCATGATCAAAGAACATTATGGCTATATCATTATGGATGCCGCTTATCTAGCAGTTTTACCTGGTTTGGCAATTATGCTCACCGTTTATGCTTTCAATGTTTTAGCAATTGGTTTAAGGGATGCTTTTGATGTAAAGGGGCAGAATACTACGGTTTAACTTTTTCTTTTCTTTGATGCTTTAGCAAAGGGATTAAACGCTAAGGCTGTGTCTACCCAAAAACTGAGTTCATCTTTTCTATTTAGCACATCTTCTGAAACTAAAATATAACCCTTCATAACAGTTTTACTCATCATCATTTGCTCCCATCCATCTTGGCTAGCCAGTGATGCTAAGATTCCAGGATTAATCCTAAGCATCAATTTTTCTTTCATCACTCCGATACACATTTTATCATTTACCATAAAAACCAACCCACCAAACATTTCCTTCTCTTCTACATCTGGTAAAAGCATTAATTTTTCGCGTACACGGTTAGCAAGGACTTCATTGTATCTCATTGGCTAATTATTGTTTTCTTCAACATACTTAATTCCCGTAGATATAAAGAATGCTTTAATAATATCATATTTCTGGTTGCAAAATACATTCAATTTAACTTTTTCTGAACTCACTTTTCGTCTTTTGCACTCAAAGCAAAACTCTATGTATTCTGGAACACTACCTTTGTCATCAAAAAATAAAATTGCATTTCTAGGATTGTAACAGTTAGCGCCTTTCTCAAAATTTTTAAGGCCATGATAACTTTTGTTTGATTTAACGCCAATGTTGTAAAGGATGTGTGTCAATTTAGCAATCTCTTTTCCTGTCAAAATTTTTATCTCAAGAGCTTTAGTTTTGTAGAATCTCTTGTTCTTTACAGGAAAATAACCAATAGAATCTTGCTTGATATTATCATCTAACAAAGGATTTCCATCTACATCTGCAATAGTATCTAGAGTTGGTTCCTGCGGTTCGAAAGAAACCAAAACAACTTTTTTATACGTGCTAAATGGAAATATTTTCAACCTTTCGCTAACAGTATAATTATTCCTTAACATGCAATCCCATCTTTGTTCAAGAATACTGCCTTCTTCTTCAGTGGGTGGATATATGCGTGCTTTTTTGTTGCCTTGAGCTAAAACACTACTACAAAAAGATAGAAGTATAAGTAGTAATTTTAGCCTCTTCATTAAAAGTTGTTTAAAACTAATTTAACCCTTTCTTATCCTGGTCACAAATTTTAATCGTTATTCTTTAAATTTGCATGATGTTATTAGCTTGTTATCAGGAAGAATTTTTAGAGGCCGGTTGCGATGAGGCTGGAAGAGGCTGTTTAGCGGGTCCGGTGTTTGCCGCGGCGGTAATTTTACCAAAAGGTTTTGTGTTAGAAGGCTTAAACGATTCAAAACAATTAACACACGAACAGCGAGATTTACTGCGCCCGATAATTGAAAGGGAAGCTTTGGCCTGGGCGGTAGCTTCGTGTGATCATGAAGAAATCGATCGAATCAACATTCTTAATGCTTCTTTTCTGGCGATGCATAGAGCAGTTGAGAAGCTTCACACTAGGCCTGGTTACCTTGTTATCGATGGAAATCGGTTCAAAGCTTATCCGGAAATTCCACACAGCTGCATTATAAAAGGCGACGGAAAGTATCTGAATATTGCTGCAGCTTCTATTCTGGCAAAAACCCATCGCGATGAGTACATGAGCAACCTTCATCTCGATTTTCCACATTATAATTGGCTATCAAACAAAGGCTACCCAACCATTGCCCACCGTAAAGCAGTCATTGAGATAGGTTTATCGCCTTTTCATCGCAAAACTTTTAATGTAAGCGATCCTCAACTCGACTTGTTTTCAAAGGCGATATAATTCGCTTTATTAAAATTCATTTTTATCTTGTCTGATAAATCAATTCATTTTTAAAAATAAAATTTTTATGACGTGCTCTCAAACAAATCACTTTTATAAGGTTAAATTATTCACACTAATTTGTTGCTTTTTTACCCTTCTCTCAGCATGCAATGTTGATAACGATTTGCGCAAAACAAGAGATGAGTTACAGGCGCATGTCGATGAAATTGAAAACATTATTGATTTAACGAGTTTAAGCATAAAACCTTCCAATCAGTCTGGAAAGAATGATTTTGATGAAAAAGATGAAAATAATTTTACTGTAGATCAAGTAAAGTATTTCACCGTTGATCAATTCGCATCCTACATTCAAAAAAATGAACAAATTGATGCCGAAGTGATCAAACCAAACAACCTAATTAAGGTCTCTGTTGATGTTATCGATTTGAAAGACATGTTAGGTTTGGAGATTGAAGACAATTCGCTTATTGCAAATGACCCAACGTTTATTCCAACAAGCCTACATTTTTGGGACGGAACCACTTTGGCCGTAAACGGAAATTATAAAACCCTAGATACTGCTAAGCTAGATGAGGAGAATGCAGATGGCAGCCAACTGGGTTACAATGAATTTTTAATTCCAAGCGATAAACCCGTTAAGATGGTAGATTTTGATGTGAAATTTAGGCATAAAAGCTTTACAGGGTATCGATTGGATAGTGTGAACAGAATAGTCAAGACTGACGGTGCTCAAATTGAATGGCGAGGCAATCAAAACGGAGAGGTAAAAGTAAGCTATCCCAAAGCTATTGATAATCGCATTGGCGAAACATTCGGCTTTTATAAAAACGGCAAAATGCTAAAAAGTTCAGGGCGTACAAGTTATTCAATCCCCTCGATAACTGTGTTAGAATGGGCGAAAAAATCATTGCCCATTTACCAAAAAGCAATTGATCTAATGGATAAACAAGAACTAAAATCGAAACAGGAAGTGGATGATTATTTAGCTAAAAATCTTCAACAAAAGCCAGTCGAAAAGGACACAAAAACCTTCGCTACAACTTTTTATTCCGGCCCTGTAGATTATATAATGATTTATGTTGAGAATGCTAAGCCGGAAAATGTAGTTAAAAAAGTGACTTTGAAGCTCCATAAAGATGATCGGGAATGGTTCAATAAAGGCCATTTTGTAGCTAAAGATTCAAAAAACAAAAAATATGGCATTGTAGATGCGAGAGGTAACTGGATAATCAATCCAACCTATGATGACATTAGAACAGAGTCCGAGGGTAAATTTAGCGTGTACGAGAATAAAATAGGAAGAGTAAGAAAACTCGATGTATTGAACAAAAAATTTGTTGCTCTCCGTGACTAATAAATTTTAAAAGAGTGCTTAAATTAGTTAAATTCACCACATTGTGAAAATTCTGTTAATTACTAAGCGGATCCCCTTCCCGCCAAATAGTGGTTATCCAATTGTGGTTTATAATACCATGAAAGGGTTGCTGCAACTTGGTGCAGACATTACTTTGTTTAGCTTAAACCCTATGAAAGGGCGGATTGATATGGAGGATGTTTACGATCCGATTTTCGAAAAGATCAAGTATCATACGGTAGATCTTGACACCGAAGTAAATGTATGGTCTGCTTTTTTTAACATTTTCACCAATGAATCGTATAACGTTTCCAGATATTTTAGTGAGGATGCAGCACGGCAACTCGAAAATATTCTGCGGGAAAATGTCTTTGATGTCATCCAGTTCGAAGGATTATTTGTAGTGCCTTACTTGGATATTGTGAAAGCAAATAGCAATGCTAAGCTCATTTACCGGGCCCATAATATCGAGTTTACGATGTGGGAACGACTGTCTCACTCTGAAAGTTTTTTAATCAGAAGAAAGTATTTAGCCTTTTTAGCTCAACGGTTAAAAGCTTATGAAACGGATCAAATTAACCGTTTCCATCAAATATTTGCCATTAGCGAACCCGACAGGCAAATTATTATCAGGTTTGGTTGCGAAGTGCCGATGACAGTTTTCCCCGTAGCCATTGATTTAGAAAAGTATAAAGTTGATAAAACGAAAACGAGTTTCCCTACGCTATTTCATCTGGGGGCAATGGACTGGCGTCCAAATCAGGAAGGGTTGGAGTGGTTTCTTGATGATATTTGGCCAGATATTGAAAAATTGAATAAAGACCTTCGTTTCTACATCGCCGGTAAAAATATGCAGAAACATTTTTTTGAATATGATTCGGATAATCTAATTGTTGAGGGAGAAGTTTTTGATGCGATTGAATTTATGAATTCGAAAGCGATTATGATTGTGCCACTTATTTCTGGAACAGGCATGCGGGTGAAAATTATTGAAGGCATGGCAATGAAAAAATGTATTATCGCTACCACTACCGCAGCTGAAGGAATTAATTGCCGACATGGGCATGATATTCTAATAGCAGATTCTGCCGACGAATTTTACCGCTACATTTTGCAATGTATTATTAATCCGAAGCGCTGGATGGAGATAGGAGAGAATGCCCGAAAAACAGTGGAGAATGACCACGGGATAAAATTGATTGCTGGTAAAATGCTGGAGATTTATGAAGGATTAATCACAGCGTGAATCATTAAATGCTTTTTAAGTAGCTGTATTCGTGTCTCTTCAACCATTTTGTTTCCCCGAAAAACTGTACCTCTTTTGTGTTTGAATAATTCGTTTTACTGATCGTATAAGTATGTCTAATCAGCGCCGGTTTCTTTTCATTTCCATCCGTACCGTTACTTTCCGTTATAATTCGAGTACTTCCGTCACTTAATCTTAAAATCGATTTTACAGCTGCTCCATCAAAGCTATTTCCATTTGCAGAAATAATTAGGGTATCAACTGAATTGGCCTTGGGTTCGTTAGGATAGATATTAGAGATCAACAGTTCGTTAGCGTTTAAACCCTTCTTAATCTCGATATTGGCAGGCATGGTATAGGATTTACCTGAAGAATAATCGATATAAGTAAGTCTTCCCTTCCAATTCCCGATAAAAGGTTTTAGTTCTTTTCTAGTGATTTTGCTTTGTCCAATAACCTGGCTCGTTGAAAAAATAAGGAAGCAGATGAGCAATTGGAAGCGAATTTTAGTCATGATCTGGTGTTTCTTAAAGTTTGTAATTTAGCATAAATTGGTTTCACTTATTCCATCTTATTCAATCTATTCCAATCGATTAGAATTTCCTCTTTTTATCCACTACGAAGGCTTGAGTTTATTATACTCTTCTGGAGAACTGAACAGCATTTTAAAAACCAACCTGCGTTTCGTTTTTAGCGGTTTCTTCAACAGTGGCCAAAACTTGAAAGTGAGGTTTTGAATGTCTTTTCCAGGGTATTAGCGATGGCACTTCGATTTTTGTAAATTCACATTCGTTAGGATAGTTACCCTTATCTGGGCCTTGCACAATAAAGCTTCACCTGCCTCCTACGCGAAAGTCGAAAATATTGAAGGTATTGGTGAAACCTTTTGGTCCACACCAGTCTTTCAAATGTGCTGGATCTGTCTATGCTTTATAAAGGAGTTCTCGAGGAGCATCAAAGTTTTTTGTGCTTAGAATTTCTGATTCTGGCGTGGTACTTATTATTTTTGTTGCCATTGTATGTTTATTCGGTTAGTGATTTAATTTTCTAATTTACATATTTCGCAACTGCTTTAACTAACATATCAACTCACTACCTTTATTACAACTTAAATTTTAAGTACAAATTAGTTAATGTAAACCTGATTGGAACGAAGACGAGTCCCGGTTTTTCATCGGGTAAATAAGGCGGTAAGCAGGACTGAAAGTGCGATGAAACGCTTGCATTCTTTTCCATATCCAATTAAAAAGCCAAAAATTTAAGGCTTAAACATTCCGGTTTTCTTATTACTTTTGCGCAACTAAAATTTACTCATGAGAAACACCGCATTAACAGAAAAACACATCGCTTTAGGCGCTAAAATGGTTCCATTTGCAGGTTATAATATGCCTGTTACTTACGAGGGTATAAACGCTGAACATGCAACGGTGCGTAATGGTGTAGGTGTATTTGATGTGAGCCACATGGGTGAATTTATACTGAAAGGTGAAAATGCTCTAGATTTAATTCAACGGGTAACCAGTAACGATGCCTCAAAATTATATGATGGCAAAGTTCAATATTCGTGTTTACCTAATCAAGATGGGGGAATTGTTGATGACCTTTTGGTTTACCGTATAGATGAAAAAACCTATATGTTGGTTGTTAATGCATCGAACATTGAAAAGGATTGGAACTGGATTAAACAGTTTAACAATCAAAACGTGGAGATGCACAACATCTCTGAGAAAACCTCTTTGTTGGCAATTCAGGGACCAAAAGCGGCTGATGCTTTGCAGAGTTTAACAGATGTTAATCTGGCTTCGATGGAGTATTATACATTCGTTAAGGGAACATTTGCAGGCGTTGATAATGTCGTTATTTCGGCTACGGGTTATACTGGTGCAGGAGGATTTGAAATTTATTTTGATAATGAGCATGCAGATAAAATCTGGGATGCAATTTTTGAGGCTGGTGCAGCTTATAATATCAAGCCAATAGGCTTAGGTGCCCGTGATACGTTGCGTTTAGAAATGGGTTTCTGTTTGTATGGAAATGATATTGATGATACTACTTCGCCAATTGAAGCTGGTTTAGGCTGGATTACCAAGTTTTCAAAACCGTTTACAAACTCTGATGCACTACAAGCACAAAAAGAAGCTGGCATTCAAAAGAAATTAATTGGTTTTGAAATGATTGACAGAGGAATTCCTCGACATGATTATGAAATCGCTGATGCCAATGGAAATATTATTGGTAAGGTAACTTCTGGAACTCAGGCACCTTCGTTACAGAAAGCAATTGGTATGGGCTATGTAGCTAAAGAATTTTCGCAAGAAGGAACGGAAATTTTCATCAACATTCGCAATACCCCGATTAAGGCTAAAGTTGTCAAGTTTCCATTTTATAAATAGATAAGTAGTAAGTTATAGGTTGTACGTTTTAAGACTTATAACCTATAACTTATAACCCATAACTTCAAAGATGTCAAAAAAAATAGAAGTTTGTTTAACCCCTGCTTTGATCGATCTGTATGATATTGAGCAAAGTATTGTGGTTGTTATTGATATTTTAAGGGCTACCTCGTCGATAACTTACGGAATTGAAAATGGTGCAGAAGCCATTATTCCGGTTGCCAATGTAGATGATTGCTTAAACTACAGCGATAAAGGTTATTTATTAGCTGCGGAGCGGAATGGTGAAGTTGTGGTAGGTTATGACTTTGGGAATTCGCCATTTTCTTATACTAAAGAAAAAGTGGCAGGAAAAACAATTGTTCTTACTACCACAAACGGAACTAAGGCATTGCATTTGGCCAATAAACGGGCTTATCAGGTGGTGATTGGTTCATTTTTAAATTTAGATTCGCTTTGTAATTACCTGGCAAGCCGGGATAAGAATGTGCTGCTACTTTGCGCTGGATGGAAAGACCAATTTAACCTGGAAGATACCTTGTTTGCTGGTGCAGTTGTAAATCAATTGCGCAAAAATTTTCAACACTTCGATGATTCCAGCGTTGCAGCTGAGGATCTATACCTGCTTGCAAAAGACGATTTAAGGAAATATCTACATAAATCTTCTCACAGTCACCGTTTAGCACAATTAGATATTGAGGATGATGTGGTGTTTTGTTTGCAGTTAAATGTTTGTAAGGCTATTCCGGTTTTGGACGGGGAAAGATTGGTTAGCCTAAACCCCCAAACCCCCTGAAGGGGGCTTTAAAAGCATGATGGAAATAGGGGAAGGTGAAAATCTTTTAATTTGCCTGACCCCTTGGCATGCGAAGTCTCTAGCTATAATTTTGCTTTAGAATCCTACAGCTGGTCTTACTTGTGGGCGGGCAAATTCACTTTTAGCGGACTGGCGTGATAAGTTCCCTGATTTCTGGGGTGTTTTTAATGGTAATTAAGGCCTCTTCGTGTGCCAGCCAATAAATATCTTCCGCCCGTTTCATATCGAAAGTACTGATAGCACCTAAACCTTTTGGTTCAATCATCACATTACAGAACTTAGCTTTACGCTCCATATCATGGTTTATCGACATAATTCCTGCTCGTCCCATTAAATTGGTAATGCCTGTAATTTTATCTACAGGTTTTAAATGATTGCAAGATGAACCAATAATGAAATCGCATTCTTCCATTAAAGGCTCGACTGGGAAATTATTCAGAATTCCTCCATCAACGTACATCTGCCCATCAATCATTATGGGTTTAAAAATACCCGGAATGCAACTTGACGCTTGTATGGCCCTGATCAATGGTCCTTTGGTAAAATATACCAAGCGGCCTTCACTAAAGTTTACAGCCGCAATTGTAAATGGTATTTTCAGTTTTTCGATGCTATCTTCAGGAAAATATTCTCTAAGTATCTGTGCGGTATTTTCAATATTTATCAACCCCAGTGAGCCAACGGCCGGGCGAATAAAGCGCCAGAGTTTAGTTTTTAAGAAAATGCTTAGTCCTTCTTCGGGATCAATTCCTGCTGCAAAAAAAGCGCCTGCAATTGCTCCCGCACTTGTTCCGCTGATGTGGCTGAAGGTAATTCCCAAATTCTTAAATGCCTTAAGAATGCCAAGGTGCGCTATCCCTCTAATTCCTCCTCCTGATAATACGATACCTACTCTCATTTACAAATACTTGATGTTTAAACTGAAGAACCGCCTAATTTGTTTGCTGGTTGGGCCGTTCCAATTGCCAACGTTTACTTCTGTTTTGGTTTATATTTAGATTGATTGAGAATTTTTTGTGCATCGTTATCTGCCATGAGTTGCTGTAGCGTTATTTTTGGATTTTCGGCCATGTACTTCCTCACAATTTGCCAACCTGTCCATACGCCTAATTTTGGTGCCGACTTTTGGTCGCCCAATGCTGGTGTAAATGGTCCTTCAGAAAGGAAAACCTGGATTTTGTGGTAGTCGGTTTCATAAAGGAAGTTGTTTTCCAAAAAGTAAGCCCAAATATCACCTTCGAAATCTTGGGTCCATTGTAATTGTTGTTGTGTGTAGCCAATTTTGGTCGAGTCGGCCATATTTTCCGGTAATACCTGATCCAGAAAGTAAAGAATTTTTCCCTGGAAAATCATCTTGGATAACAATGTTCGGTTCTCATCCGGTTCTGGAAATAAGTCCTCATGAGCATAGGTTTCAGCCACTCGAGGCACAATATATTCGGGAGTAAATCTTCGCGATAGATATAACGGAACACTTTGGACTATGGCACCATAAAACTTGCTGTCTTTACCTAAAAACATATCTAAACCTATACCCAAATAATTGTCTCCAACGGGCATCTGGTAAGCAAAACCAGAAACAAATGATATTAATTTTGGTACTTTGGCCTTCGGATAATAGTACTTGATGTATTTAAACGTTTCCGTTAAACCCGCTTCCTGAATTTTTAAATTAGGGTAAACACTATCAACTTCCTTTGTTAAATCACTGTAAGCTTTATCATTAAATAGGGTATTCAATATTTCTTCATTGCTGTAATCAGGAGAGCCGATCATTTTATGAATGTAATCATCATAAAAAAAACCATACTTTTTTGAAAGAAAGGTATTGGTAGCGGTTACATTTTTATCTTTCGAGGCAAACAACTCTTTATCAAATCGTTCAATTTTTATATCGAGCTTAATGTTGCTTACATCAGGGCGTTTGCTTTGTTTGCAGGAAATAAATGCGGCAGCAAAAAGAAAAATTAGATAAATTTGCCTGTGTTTTACGTTATACATCATGTACAACAAATATAATCACATAAAGCATGAAAAAAATAACGACTATTTTAATTTTATCTTTTTTGGGTTTTATCGCCTATGCCCAAAATTCTCCTCTAACCAGTTATGGTTTCAGATTAGGCCTAACCGCAACACCAACTATCGGTTGGATAAAACCTGAACCTGGAAAAACAAACAGCGTTGCACTTGGGTTTTCTTATGGATTGATAGGAGATTTTAATTTTGCCCCGAACTACAGTTTTTCAACGGGTTTAACCATTACAACTATCAACGGAAAAAGTACTGAGGTAAACGTTTCGCCTTATTATGCAAATGCAAATAGTAGTATTCCTGTGGCTTACGATTTGAAATATAAGATGCAATATATTGAGTTGCCCTTAACGGTGAAGCTTAAAACGCTAAAAGCTGATGGCAAACGTTGGTATGGGCAGTTTGGTTTATCCAACGGATTTAACATTAGCGCCAAGCAAGATGCAGTAAGTGGTGCTAGTACTGTTGGCGATAATCAAAAAATATCAGATTTTACGAAATTCTACCGGGCGGGTTTAATACTCGGAGCTGGAGGTGAATTCGATATTTCTGGTAACGCAAGCATTTTGGCTGGTTTAACTTATAATAATGGTTTTACTAATATCACAACCGATAAAAATCGAGACGTGAGAAACCATTATCTTGCACTTAATTTTGGTGTATTTTTTTAATTTGCATTTTACATTTTTTTTAATATTCGATACTTAATTCTTCAAAATGAAAATAGCGCTGGCCCAACTCAACTACCACATTGGTAATTTCGAAAACAATACGAACAAGATTGTAGAGCACATTCAGCTTGCAAAAAGTAAAGGTGCTGATCTGGTTGTTTTTGCAGAGTTGGCTGTTTGTGGTTATCCACCGCGAGATTATCTGGAGTTTGATGAGTTTATAGCCCTTTGCGAAGATGCGGCTCAAAAAATTGCAAAGAGCTGTATGGATATTGCCTGTATTATTGGCTTGCCGGTTAAAAACGACATCCTCGATGGTAAGGATTTGTTCAATGCGGCTTATTTTATCGAAAATGGTAAGGTAAAAGCCATAACAAAGAAAGCATTGCTGCCCACTTATGATGTATTTGATGAATACCGTTATTTCGAACCTGCTTCAAGCTTCACGTGTATTGATTTCAAAGGGAAAAAGATTGCGCTAACCATTTGTGAAGATTTGTGGAACATTAATGATAACCCATTATATGTTTCAAACCCAATGGATGAATTGATTAAGGAGCAACCCGATTTAATGATCAATATTGCGGCTTCTCCTTTTTCTTATACGCATGATGATGAACGGATTAAAGTATTGGCCGATAATGCAAAGAAATACAATTTGTCGGTTTTTTATGTAAACCAGGTGGGTGCGCAAACGGAAATTATATTCGATGGTGGCTCACTCGTTTTTGATGCCGATGGCGCCATGAAAGCTGAAATGAAGTATTTTGAAGAAGACCTTCAAGTATTTGATTTAAACGAAGTTGAAAATGTTAAAAATAAATACCCACAGCCCGAACGGTTAACCGATATAGAGCAAATTCATGATGCATTAATCTTGGGCATTAAAGATTATTTTGAAAAATCAGGCTTTAAAAGGGCGGTTTTAGGATTATCGGGCGGCATTGATTCTGCAGTGGTCTGTGCGCTGGCTTGTCGTGCTTTGGGTGCTGAAAATGTAATGTCGGTTTTAATGCCTTCTAAGTTTTCTTCAGATCATTCCATTCAGGATGCTTTAGATTTGGTAAAAAATATTGGATGCCAGCATGAGATCATTGCTATAAAGGAAGTAGCGGAAGCTTTTGATCACATTTTAGCACCAGCTTTTGAAGGTCTGCCTCTCAATTTGACTGAAGAAAATATCCAGGCCCGTATTCGTGGGGTGATAAATATGGCCATGAGTAACAAATTTGGCTATATTTTACTTAATACATCCAATAAAAGTGAGTGCGCTGTTGGTTATGGAACCTTGTATGGCGATATGTGTGGGGCAATCGGGGTAATTGGCGATGTGTATAAAACCCAGGTGTTTGAATTGGCGAGATACATCAATAAAGAAAAAGAAATTATACCAGTAAACACGATTGTTAAACCACCTTCGGCAGAGTTAAGGCCAGATCAAAAAGATTCTGATTCGTTACCCGACTACGACACGCTCGATCGCATCTTATATCAACACATCGAAAGAAAAAAAGGATCAAAAGCAATTATTGAGCAAGGTTTTGATGAAGAACTTGTCAAAAAGATAATCAAAATGGTTAACGTAGCTGAGTTTAAGCGTTATCAAACTCCTCCAATTTTAAGAGTTTCGCCTAAAGCCTTCGGTATGGGTAGACGAATGCCCATTGTAGGTAAACACCAGATCTAGTAGATTTAAGGATGTTGAAAAGCTTGTTGACGAATAATCAACAAGCTTTTTTTGAGTTATGCCAACGTTGCCTCAACGGTGATTGAAGTATTTAATAATTTTGAGATCGGGCAGTTTTTCTCCGCATCTGCTACTAATTCATCGAATTTTTCTTGAGAAAGCTCTGGAACCTCCGCAGTTAAAGTCAAATGCGATTCTACAATTTCTCCCTTTGAAGGATCTAAGTTAATTTCACATTTCGTTTCCAATTTAGTGGCGGTAAAACCTGCTTCAGCTAAATTAGCAGAAAGCTTCATGGTAAAACATCCTGCATGCGCAGCGGCAATTAATTCTTCAGGGTTGGTACCGACTCCTTCTGCAAAACGAGAATTGAAAGAGTATTGTGTGTCATTTAATGTAGTGCTTTGTGTGGTCAGTTTACCGGCACCTTCTTTAATAGAGCCTTGCCATACGGCTGTTGCATTTCTTTTCATGTTGAATTATTTTTTTTGAGATAAGATTCTAACAATAAATATAATCTAATATTTGTTTAGCAAACGCAATTATTTCGTTAACATTTCATAAAGTTTTAATCTTCTTTTTGTACGTTAGATGGATCTCCTGTAGGTGTTGTCTTCATTCTTAATGATTGGATGAGTAAGATTCCGACGCCAATCATTATTGATATATCGGCAATATTAAAAACACCGGTTTGGAAGATTTGAAAATCCATGTGCATGAAATCAGTAACCGAACCGTGAAGAATCCGGTCGTACAAATTACCTATTCCACCGCCAATTAAAAAGCAAAGCGCAATTTGCATGGTGCTCGGTAAATTCTTTTTTGAAAATAAATAATATAGGCCGTAACCTAGAAATATAACGGGTAGACCTGTTAAAATGATGAGACGAAAAATATAAGGCATATTGTCGCCTAAACTTAAGAAAGCCCCACTGTTCTCCACTTTAGTTAGGGTGAAAAAATTTTTAATCAACACAATATGTTCGTAATCAGAAATCTCATTTCGAACGACGAATTTTGAAATTTGATCAAGGGCGATGTTTAAACTCAAAACAATCAGAAGGAAAAACCAGGTGTAATTTTTATGGTATTGCATTTCTTTGAATTTTAGCGAATAATGTCAGCATCAACGGGTGTGTAGCCCAAGATTCTGCTCAACGACATGATTTGTCCTTTGTGGTGAAACTCATGCGTAATCACGTGTGTAAATAATTGCAAGACACTAATCTTTGTTGTTGTGCCATTGCGAACACTCTGAATCTCTTTTTGATAGTTTCCTTCAAACTGATTTAAAAATTGATCGATGAAAAGATTAACCCGGTTAAAGTATTCAATACAATCATTCAATGTTGAGTAATTGTCGAAAGCGGGATATGTTGATGGTAAACCTAATCCGCGCTCAGCAATCCATGAGGAGTAAGTATCGCAAATGTGAACCAACAGATTACGGATAGAACCTTTGCCAAAAGCACTGTTATTGCAAATAAAGTCTTCGTGAGATATGGTTTTAATGTAATCTAAAATGGTTTCTCTGGAAAACAAAACGAATTCATATTGTTGTTTCAGCATAAAATTACTTTTTAATCCACTTTTTATAAGGAATAATCAGCGCCAGGATTAAAGCTAATATAGAAAGCGCTTTTGCAATGATGTCGCCATTTTTGGTGTAAAATGTCAGTTCATCATTGAGGTTGATATCACCTTTTAGGGCGGTTCTTGTCCACCATTTTGTACTTTGAGTAATATCGCCACGTTGATTGATAAAGCAAGAGATACCAGTGTTTGCCGATCGGGCTATGTCTCTGCGGTTTTCGATGGCCCGTAGTTTGGCATACATTTCATGCTGGTCTTTGCCTGATGTATTTCCCCACCAGCCATCGTTGGTAATAATGGCAATAAACTGTGCGCCATCTTTAACTTGTTGTCCTATCCAATCGCCCCATAAGCTTTCATAACACACTACAGGTGCGGCACCAATGCCACTTTGTGCATATAAAACACTGGGTTTTTCTTGCCAGCCCCATCCACTAACACTTCCGCCTAGTTCAGAAAAAACGCCGTCTAAAAATGAGAATATTTTTGGAAAAGGCATTTTTTCTGCTCCTGGAACAAGTTTCGATTTATGGTAAAATTGAACATTGGCTGAATTTTCCAACTGCATTGCCGTGTTAAAATTATCGTAATACCGCCCGCTGCGCTCGTCAAGTTTTGCAGATATTGTCTTTTTATCCGCATAAATTTTTACGGTTTCCATTCCGGTAATTAAAGTGCCGTTTCTATACTTACTTAAAAAGTTCTGTAGAGTAATAACTTCAGGATATATCCTAATTTGATCCTCATCGGCATAAATGGGCACAGCAGTTTCCGGCCAGATAAAATATTCGGTATTCGGTTGTGCAAGGGAATCAGATAAATGAGTCAATATCTGAATTTGCTCTTCAGGAGGAATTTCACTTAGCTTCTTGTAAGGATCAATATTGGGTTGAACGACTACCACATTGCTGGGGGTACCTTGTTGTTCGGCATTAGAGTATTTTACTAACGAAATTGTCGCTGGAACAAGTACGACTAAAGCCCAAATACCCGCTGGTTTAAATTTCGCATATCCGGTTGTTGATTTGAATGTTTTGTAAGCTTCGAAGGCGAAAATATTGCTTAACAAAATCCATAACGAACCGCCATAAATACCGGTATAATCATACCACTGCGCAAGCTGGTGCATACCTGCCAGGCCATTTCCTAAAGTCATCCATGGGAAAGCCAGATCCCAGGTTTGTTGTAAATATTCAAGTGCAATGTAAAATGAGATCAAGCCTAAATAGGCAATCACTTTATTGGTATATGTACTTAAGCGATAAAAAAGCCAGAAAGCGGTAGTCATTAAAAATGCTCCCAGTCCGTAAGGAATTATGGAAACTGGAATAGCAACGGCGGTGCCATTGTAGGCACTAATGGCATTATATACCCAATAGATAGAGGCTGTGTTCCAAATTAGAAAAGTAAGCCCCGCGGTTAAAAAAACTTTTTTGCCTTTCTTTTTTCGGTCGCTATTAAAAATCGAATCAAGTGCAATAAATAAAGGCACTAATGCAATAAGCAACAGCGGAGTTGTAAAGGGCATAGGTGGCCAGGCCAGCCAAAGTAAGAAGGCGCTTAATATGGCTAATAGATAGCTTTTTTTCATTTTTTTGGGAAATGGGCAATAGGAAATGGATTAGTTGGTTGACTTTGTGTCTGCTTCACTATTCTCCATTCCCTATTTCCTGAATTTAAAAACTATCTAAAATTGCTGCTTTTTTAGCTTCGTATTCTTCCTGAGTAATCAAGTGTTTATCATAAAGCGTTTTCAGCTTACGAAGTTTTAATGTAGTCTCATCTTCCGGCTCTTCTACTACTTCCGCAATTTGAATTGGCTCAGGTTCTGGAGTATGAGATTCAATAGGTGTAAAATCTGCGAAAGGTTGAGGCGCTGGCTGAATAGGTGCAGCTGCCCGATCTTCTTCCAGTTTCTGCTGTCTTAAAGATTCCTTATGATCTTCTAGCTGCTCATTTGCCGTTTGGTACAACTTTCTGGCCTGCGTTTTAGGTATAAACTCTGTAACGATGTTTTCGCCAGTTTGCGGCACACAAATAAATTTTGAACCAAACAATTCTTCCTTAAATGAAACCTCTTTGATGTTTTTAAGCGAAATGTCTTTAAAGTTCATGGTCAACCCTAAATTTCCCGGCTCGCAATAAAAAATGCGTTTATTAGTTACTGCAATGCTATCTGGCAACAAGTTTACAGCAGGTTTTTTTTGCACGGCGAGGTATAAAATTTCTTCGCCTGTTGTTAAAAGGTCATTAAGCTTTCCGATAACTTTTTCAACCGCTTTTGGGTCTTGTTCGTCGCTTAAAAATCTATCTATGCTAATCATAATGGTTATTTTTTAACTAAGATAATTTAATATCTCATTTTTTAAAACGGGTATATCTTTTATAATAATTTTCCAAATAACGATATCATTAACGTTATCGTAGGAATGGATTATTTTATTTCTTAAATCAACGATCTGCCTTGAATAAGAGATTTTAATTTGCTGATTTATTTTGATCAATTTGTTAATTGCTTCGCCAATTATTTCCAGTTCACGTTCAACAGCTCTTCGCTTTGTTTTATTAGCCTTGTAAACTTCAAAATCAAGGTTGTTTTCCAAACGTCAGTTAGTAGCTTTTTCTCCTCTAATAAACTCATATCAACTGTATTTTACTCTCATTGATACTTTCTATAAGATATGGATTACTCAACGTTTCCTCAGCAACCAACTCGACATCTCTGTTTAACAAATCCTGCAGTCCATAAAGTAGATTAAAATAATTTTCTCCCTAACGCTCGAAATCTGTTTTATTTGAGAAGTTTACCAAAAAATCTATATCGCTGTCTTCTTTGAGGTTATTTTTAACTGCGCTACCAAATAAGCAAGCCTCATTAACATCGTATTTTTTAAAGAGCAATTTTATTTGAGGTAGATGATTCAAAATTAAACTTTCCATAATCTTTAATTAAATCAATCAATCTTCGGCATCGTTGTATTTATCCATGCTCTTTGTTCTTTTATCCTTACTCATATCTTTCCCTGCAATGCAAATTACGAATTCTCCCTTTAAAGTATTGTTCTCGAAATGTGATTTTATTTCTAATAATGTGCCTCTAACGGTTTCTTCGAACATTTTGGTAAGTTCTCTACTTACGGACGCCTGTCTATCCGCCCCCAAATACTGGGCAAACTCTTCCAAGGTTTTTAATAGGCGGTGTGGACTTTCATAAAGTATGATGGTTCGATCTTCTTCGGCAAGTTTTTTAAATTTAGTTTGACGGCCCTTTTTTACGGGCAGAAACCCTTCAAAACAAAAGGCCTCAGCAGGTAAACCGGAATTTACCAATGCAGGCACAAACGCCGTTGCACCTGGCAAGCATTCTACATCAATTTCGTTTTTTATCGCTTCGCGGACAAGAAAAAAGCCTGGGTCTGAAATAGCCGGCGTTCCAGCATCTGAGATCAACGCAATTTTTTGTCCTTCCTGTAAAAATTTGATGATCTCCGAAGTCGCCTTATGTTCGTTGTGCTGGTGGTGGGAAAATACCCGTTTATCAATGCCAAAGTGTTTAAGCATGGGTGCACTTGTGCGGGTATCTTCTGCTAAAATTAAATCGCACTCTTTTAAAATCCGAATTGCCCGAAAGGTCATGTCTTCCAAATTGCCAATCGGCGTAGGTACGAGGAACAGTTTGCCCATTTGATTTTAGATTTTAGTTTTCCGAGTGACGATTGGTTGACGGGTAACTATACTTGAAATTTTGATTTGCGGATCTAATTGACCACGGGTATAAAAATCCAAAATCGTAACTCGTAATTCGTAATTCAATCCTATCTTTGTAAAAAAATTAAATAATGCTGCAAGTTAACTATATCCGCGAAAATAGAGAGAAAGTTTTAGAACGTTTGAGTGTACGTAACTTTAAACAACCAGAGTTAGTAGATGAAATTATCAAAATTGATGAAGATCGTCGTGCTACCCAAACCTCCCTTGATCAAATTTCCGCAGAAGCAAATGCAGCAGCCAAACAAATTGGCGATTTAATGCGTACAGGTAAAAAGGAAGAGGCCGAAGCTATTAAAGCACAAACCACTTCTCACAAGGAAAATATTAAAAGCCTCACCGAAAGATTAAACGAGCTGGAAACTGCTCAGTTTAATGCGGTCGTTCAGTTGCCGAATTTACCTTACCATTTAGTGACAACTGGCTCTACTGCCGAAGAAAATGAGGTGGTTTATGAGCATGGCGCACCGGCAGAATTGCCAACCAAAGCGTTACCACACTGGGAACTGGCGGCTAAATACGATATTATCGATTTTGAATTAGGGGTTAAAATTACGGGTGCAGGTTTTCCGGTTTATAAAGGAAAAGGAGCGAGGTTACAACGTGCTTTGATTAATTTCTTTTTAGATCATGCAACTGCTGCGGGCTATAAAGAAATGCAGGTGCCCCATTTGGTAAATGCTGCATCTGGTTTTGGTACTGGTCAGTTGCCAGATAAAGAAGGACAAATGTATCATTCAACTGTTGATGATTTATATCTAATTCCTACGGCAGAAGTTCCGGTTACCAATTTATACCGCGATGTAATTATTAAGGAAGAAGATTTGCCGATAAAAAACACAGCTTACACACCTTGCTTTCGTAGAGAGGCTGGTTCTTATGGGGCGCATGTTCGTGGTTTAAATCGTTTGCATCAGTTTGATAAAGTCGAGGTGGTTCAGATTACACATCCTGAAAAATCTTACCAAACGTTGGAAGACATGAGTCACTATGTACAGTCTTTGTTACAGGAGCTTGGCCTGCATTACCGTGTTTTGCGTTTATGTGGTGGAGATATGGGCTTCACTTCTGCCATGACTTACGATATGGAAGTATGGAGTGCAGCACAAGAACGCTGGTTAGAGGTTTCTTCAGTTTCCAACTTCGAAACCTATCAGGCCAACCGTTTAAAACTTCGCTTTAAAGGTAAAGAGGGCAAAGCGCAATTGGCACATACATTAAATGGAAGCGCATTGGCATTACCTAGAATCGTAGCATCAATTTTAGAAAACTATCAAACTGAAAACGGAATTAAAATTCCAGAAGCACTGGTAAAATACACAGGATTTGATATGATTGATTAGGTTTTCCACAAGTCGTCATTGCGAGGTACGAAGCAATCTAACAGCAAAAGAGATTGCTTCGTACCTCGCAATGACGGAAAATAAATAGGCACAAAAAAAGCTTTGCATCACTGCAAAGCTTTTCTTTTTTTATAGATAGATGTAATTGTTTTTCTGATTATAGAATCAAAATCAATAATAAGATGATGATGATAATTGCACCAACTGAAAGATAAACGCCTCCAGAAACTGCACGGGCCTGACCTTTCAATTCTCTTAATTCGCTGCGTAATGCCTTACGTTCTGCTCTTGTTAAATTAGATTTATCCATATCCCTAATTTCTTCGACACGAGTTTTAATTCTTTCTAACTGTGCAGATTGTTCAGCCGTTAATTCTGTAGGGTTTTTAGCAGGTTTGTTAGCCGCTTGAACAGAGTTGAAGCTGATACCTAAAGAGAAAATAAGTGCTAGTGTGTAAATGAATTTTTTCATAATTTCTATTTTTTTAGTGTTTCGATTTGTACGTAACAAAAAACCTACCAAAATGTTCTTGGTAGGTTTTAAAATGCGAATCTCTCAGCGCTAAAATGGATTATTTAATCTCGAAGACTACATTCACAGTGAAATTTAATTTAATCTTCTTAAAGTCGATTTCTGGTGCTGCGTCTGCAGATTCAGCCATTGCAGATTTCATCATATAATTTCTATAAACAGGCTGTATAATATTGTCGCCGCCATCCTGTATCTCTATAACACTACCTAATTTATCGCCCAGGGCCTCAACCATATAAGCTGCTTTTTCTTTTGCGGCTAATAACGCCTTAATCTTTAAATCTTTTTTAAGGGTTTCTATTTTCGAATAATCGTAGCTTTCAATGTTGGTATTGGCAATTCCTTTTGGATCAATAGCTTCCAAAATGGCGTCGAATTTATTAAGGTCGCTTACTTTTAAACGATATTGTTTGCTCGCTAAAAAATCAGGATTTTTCTTTTTCTCCGTAGCATAATTCCAGCTGCTCAGGTTGCTAATGGTCAAATTTTCCTTTGCAATTCCTGCTTTCTGTACAGCAGCAAAAAGTTGTTTTTCCAACTCCGTGATGTCTACTTTCTTTTTTCCGTTCAAATATTCCTTCAACGAAATCCCAATGTAAATGATGTCTGGAGTAACCTCTGTCTCAGAAGTTCCGCTTACGCTAATTTTCCTACGTAAATCTGTTTGCTGAGCCATTGCCGATGAAAGGCCTAAAAATGCAACTAGTGCAACTGCTATTAACTTTTTCATAATCTTTAGTGTTTTTAATTGTAATGAAGCTTGCATAAGCTCTTTTATTTAGCTTTTGTTTGCTTATGCAGGTTTCATAATTCTGTTTTCTTTGTGTGTGTTGTTATGATGTGCCTTGTGTACAAATTCCACACCGAGATTTAATTTTATCAAAATATTTTGAAAATGTGAGTCAGTACTAATCGGAAAAACCATTTCTGTTATTCGTTACAAGTCATCTTCCAATGAATTATTGGAATGCGGCTTTCCACTACTGCGGGGTTTATTGAGGGAAATCTGTGCTGATAACAATCCGTTAGTTTTTAATTTGTCAGTAAAAACCCACAAAACATTTGCTCTGTAACGGCACTGTCTCATTTTTAAACAATTCATGGTATAAAGCAAATTAACGTTAAATTTGCAGTTCATTAAAAGTTTATAGTGAAGAAATTAATCATCGGAACACGCGGTAGCGAACTTGCATTGTGGCAGGCTAATCACATTCAAAGTGAGTTAGCAACAATCGGTATTGAAGCAGAAATCAAGGTTATTAAAACGCAGGGCGATAAAATCCTGAATTTACGTCTGGATAAATTAGAAGGCAAAGGCTTTTTTACCAAAGAGCTGGAAGAAGAACTTTTGGGCGGAACAATCGATTTGGCTGTACATTGCCTTAAAGATTTACCAACCAACCATCCTGCTGGTTTAACTATTGCTGCAATTCCCCCACGAGAAGAAGCAACCGAATATCTTTTGATTTTAAAAGATTGTGTTGATGTTTCTCAAAAGTTGTCTCTGAAAAAAGGCGCAATGGTTGGTACTTCATCAAACAGAAGGAAAGCCCAACTTTTGGGTTTACGCTCTGACTTGGAAATCGAGGATTTACGTGGAAACGTTCCAACCCGGATTCAAAAACTCAGAGATGAAGATTATGATGCGATTATGCTGGCGAAAGCAGGTATCAAACGCCTGGGCTTAGATGTAAGTGAGTTCCATGTAGAAGAATTGGAGCCAACAGAATTTGTGCCTGCTCCGGCTCAAGGTGCGCTAGCTATTCAAATCAGGGAAAATGATACTGAACTTTTCGATGAACTTCAAAAATTGCATGATCCCGCGACAGCAGAAGAGGTTGGTGTAGAACGGAAAGTGCTTAATATCTTTGAAGGCGGCTGCCATATGCCTTTGGGTTGCTATTGTAAAAATGAAGATGGCGCCTTCGAAGTGTGGACTTCAAAAGCGGAAACAGCCGATGATTTTCCTGAGCGTTTGTTCTTACGTTCTGAAACCACAGAGGGTTTAGCAGAAAAAATCGTAGCTAAATTTTCAAAAGAAAGAAAAAAGCCGGCAAAGGTTTTCATCTCTCGTGAAATTGGTGAGCACAGTTATTTTCGCAAAGCTTTAGAGAATAACAATATAGAAATTGAGGGTCGTTCGTTAATCCGTACGTTTCCTATTGTAACTGTTTTAGATCAGTTTATATTAAAAAACATCGATTGGATTTTCTTCAGTAGTAGAAACAGTGTGGAGTATTTCTTTAATTTAAAACCGCAATTGCCAAAGAAAACACAGTTTGGTGTAGTAGGAAGAGGCTCGGAAGATGCTTTGCGCAAGTTTAATCATTTTGCCGATTTTGTGGGTACAAGCGGCGACATTTCCGAAGTTGCAGAAGATTTTGCGAAACTGGTTTCCGGAAAAAATGTTTTATTTCCGAGAGCGCAGGATTCTTTACAATCCATTCAGAAGTCTTTACCTGCTGATGCAAAAATTATCGACTTGCCAATCTACGAAACAGTAATCGAAGAAAATATCGATCAGAGTTATGCTGATGTTTTAATTTTTACCAGTCCATCAAATGTTGATGCTTACTTCGCTGATAATTTATTGGAACCTGGCCAACAGGTTATTGCAATTGGAAATTCTACAGGCAAGAAGTTTGACGAAATGGGCGTAAAATATGCTTTGCCTTATTCGCCTGATGAAATTGGATTGGCGGAAGCGGTTTTTGGAATAGAAATTAAATAGAGTTTAAGGGTTTAAGGTTGAGTGTTTGGATGCTGAAAGACTAAAGCATAAAGACTAAAGCGATAAGCAAGAGCACATCGTCATTGCGAGGCACGAAGCAATCTTACTGCGAAAGATCTTCATTGCAATGCATTAGGATTGCTTGCCTGCGGTAGGCAGACTTCTTACCTCGCAATGATGACCGTAAACAACTCACTGCTCGAAAACGTAATATATATATATATATATACAAGTCTTGATACCTGCCTAAGCGGCAGGCGAGCTTGATTCTAAATGCTAATACACTCGCTAAGGCCACCCCCTTCCGGGGAGGTTTGGTGGGGCTTTAATACTAATAAAATGTTACATCGTCCGAGAAGATTAAGGAAAAACCCGTTGGTTAGAGAGATGGTAGCCGAAACCCGACTATCGAAAGATATGTTTGTGTACCCTTATTTTGTGGTGCCAGGAACGAATGTTACGCATGCAATTGATGCCATGCCAGGTGTAAACCATTATTCGGTTGATACTTTGGTGAAGGATGTGGAAGCGGGAATGAAAAAAGGCTTGAACAAAATCATGCTCTTTGGCGTAGGCGACGAAAAATCTGCTGATGCAAAATCAGCTTATCATGATCATTCACTGGTTCCAACTGCAGTTCGCGAGCTAAAAAAACAATTCGGTGAAGATTTATATGCGATCACAGATGTTTGCGTTTGTTCCTATACCACTCACGGTCACTGTGGAATTATGGAGAACGATTATGTTCAAAACGATAAAACAGTTGATGTGATTGCTAAAATGGCTTTGACGCATGCGCAAGCAGGAGCCGATATGTTTGCCCCTTCTGATATGATGGATGGGAGAATTGAAGCGATGCGTAATCTGTTAGACGAAAATGGTTTTGTAAATGCAGCCATTATGAGTCACGCCACAAAGTTTGCATCGGCTTACTATGGTCCGTTTAGAGAAGCTGCCGATTGTGCGCCAAGCAAAGGTGATAGAAAAGCATACCAAATGGATTTCAGAAACCCATTAGAGGCTTTGCGTGAAGCACAATTAGACGAACAGGAGGGAGCAGATGTTTTGATGGTAAAACCAGGCTTGGCTTATCTGGACATTATTCAGCGCTTGAAACAAGATACAAACTTGCCTATTGCTGTTTACAATGTTTCAGGAGAATACTCGATGGTGAAAGCAGCTGCAGAACGTGGATGGATCGATGAGCAAAAGGTAGTAATGGAAACCATGCACGCTTTTGCCAGAGCAGGAGCGAGTATTATAACCACTTACCACATTAAAGATATTTTAAATAACGATTGGATTTAAAAGTTGTAAGTTTAAGTTATAAGTTGTACTTCTGGCGTATAATTAAAACTTGATATTTACATTTTAATAAAAGTTGTAGGCTATAAGTTATACGTTTTTTCGGATACTTAAAACTTAATACGTGCAACTTAAAACTTTATAAGATGTTAGATTCATTGAAGAAAATGTTTTCAGGCAACGAGGCCGATGTTCCAGTAAATTCAGGAAGTAAGCCTGATATTTCAAGAGTAAAGTCTGCGGAGTTATATGAGAAATCAAAAACTTATTTCCCTGGGGGTGTAAATTCCCCGGTTAGGGCTTTTAAATCAGTATACGGAACACCACTTTTTATCGAAAAAGGTGATGGTTGCTATATCTGGGATGCCGATGGAAATCAGTTTATTGATTTTTGCGGAAGTTGGGGGCCATTAATTTTGGGCCACAACCATTCTAAAATTCGCGAGAAAGTTACTGAGGTAATGCAAAACGGAATGAGCTTCGGTGCACCGACTGCTTTAGAAAATGAACTTGCAGAATTGATTATCAAAAACAATCGTTTTGTAGAGAAAATCCGTTTTACAAGTTCTGGTACAGAAGCGGTGATGTCGGCCATTCGTTTAGCCAGAGGTTTTACCGGAAGAGATAAAATTCTAAAGTTCGAAGGTTGCTATCACGGTCATAGCGATTCACTTCTGGTAAAAGCAGGTTCGGGTTTAGTTACTTTTGGCGAAACTTCTTCGGCTGGTGTTCCAAAATCTTTTGCTGAAGAAACAATTGTGATTCCTTTAAATGATAAGACTGCAATTGAACAAGCTTTTAATCAATTTAAAGACCAAATCGCCGCGGTAATTATTGAGGGTATTCCTGCCAATAATGGCTTGATTATGCAGGATGAGGAATACATTCAATTCTTGAGTAAAATCTGTAAGGAAAATAATTCACTTTTAATTTTCGATGAAGTCATTACCGGTTTTAGAGTTGGCTTTGAAGGTGCTGCGGCTTATTATGGCATCACACCTGATATTCTCACTTATGGAAAAATTATTGGTGGTGGTTTACCTGTTGGTATGTACGGTGCAAGGGCTGAAATTATGGCGCACATTTCTCCGGACGGCGGTGTTTATCAAGCCGGTACTTTGTCGGGAAATCCAGTGGCGATGGCTGCGGGAATCGCAACTTTAACGGAATTAAATAAATCTGGTTTCTATAAAGACTTAAATAACAAAACGCAGGATTTTGTAGCCAGTATTCAGCGTTTTGCGACGGCGAGAAATTATAAATTTAAGGTGTTTACGGTTGGTTCTATCTTTTGGTTTGCTTTTACGGATAAGGACAAAATCCAATCGGCGGATGATATTGATGCAAGTAGCATGGATAAATTCAAGATTATGCACCGTGAACTATTAAACCGTGGCATTTATCTAGGTCCATCGGGATATGAAGTGGGTTTTGTTTCAGCGGCACATACTAAAATTGAGTTGGAGAAAGCGAAGAGAGCGATTTTTGAAGCCCTGGATCTAGTGTTTAAGAAGTAGAATTTACACTACAGAAGTAAATTTTTAACTTTATGAGACATATAAGAAATATAGGCTCATGTTGGTTTAAGAAGGATCAAAACTATGAGGGCGACTCCCCTCCTTATTTTCAAGGAGGGGTTGGGGATGGTTGTAAGTTTGATGCACAAATCAAAGTTATCTAACCCGATTGAAGTGAAAATACTTTTTGATGTTATTGACTATAAAGATTGCCAGGTCGTCTCTCCTCTCAGTGACAAAAATGGAGCAGTGACAATCGCAAAAGGATTGCAACCGAAAGCGGGACCGAAATGTACAGAAAATTGCTTTCCAATAATAATTTAGTTATCTGAGAAAAATCTTAATATCCTTAAATCATAACAATCCTGGTAAAGACAGATGAAGAAATCCATTATCATATTTTACGCATTATTACTTTACGCATTAATCCAACTCATTTCCTGGGGCACTTTGGTGGTGCGTTTACAGCCAAGCCGCATGACAATGATTATGGGTGAAGGATCCGTATTTCTGTTTTTGCTTTGCATTGGTGGATATTTCCTGCATCAATCCTTGAAACGGGAGGATAAATTGAGGGAGCAACAGCAAAATTTCCTAATGTCTATCACGCATGAGTTGAAATCGCCATTGGCCGCCATCAAACTTTCCATTCAAACCATTGTTAAAAGAGATTTAGATAAAGCCCGGCAGGTTTCATTGTTAAATAACTCGTTGAAAGATATTGAGCGTTTGGATGATTTGGTTGAAAATATGTTGCTTGCAACCAAAATTGAAAACCGCTCGTATACCTTTCCAAAGGAGGAATTTAATTTTTCGGAGTTGGTTTATAAAATTACAGACAGGCTACAGGTGCACTCGTGTGGAAACGAACAGCTTATTAATGCGCATATTCAGCCAAATTTGCAGATATTGGGTGACAAATTTGCCTTATCGTCAGTAGTTACCAATTTAATTGAGAATGCTGTTAAATATTCTAGTCCGTGCGATGAGATAAATGTCTATTTAGATAAGGTGGAAGGGCATATTCAGTTGAGTGTAGTAGATAAAGGCCCAGGGATTTCAGATGCCGAAAAAATGTTGATATTTGATAAATTTTACCGCGTTGGTAATGAGAATGTCAGGAAAGCGAAGGGAACAGGTTTAGGCTTGTTTATTGTGAAAGAGGTTTTACAATACCATGATGCAGATATTACAGTAAAAGACAATTTGCCTCAAGGAAGTATTTTTGAAGTAACATTTAGTTAATCTCAATTATGTCACAAAAATTAAGAATTCTATTGGTAGAAGACGAGGATCACTTGTTAGATGCTATCAAATTAAACCTAGAACTTGAGGGTTATAAAGTTCATGCCGTTAAAGATGGCAAAACCGCTCTTAAAATATTTAAAGAAGAACGTTTCAATTTAATCATCCTGGATGTGATGCTACCAGAAATGGATGGTTTCCAGGTTTGCGAAACAATCCGTTTAGAGAATGCAGAAGTTCCGATTATGTTTTTAACAGCTAAAAACACTTCAGAAGATCGTGTTTTAGGCTTGAAAAAGGGTGCTGACGATTATTTAGTTAAACCTTTCAATTTAGAGGAGTTAATTCTTCGTGTTGGAATTTTGGTTAAACGCAGTTTGAAATCTGATGATTTGAAAGAATTAAATTCTTACAAAATTGGCGATAAAACCATCTATTTTAATTCTTTTGAATTGAAACATGATGATGGCACCATTACTCCATTGACAAAAAAAGAAACGATGTTGTTAAAGCTTTTAATTGAGCGCAAAAACGACGCAGTTTCTCGTGAACAGATTTTGGAAACAGTGTGGAATTATGATGTTTATCCTTCAACAAGAACGATTGATAACTTCATTTTAACTTTCCGTAAGTATTTCGAACCAGATCAAAAAAATCCAGTTTATTTCCACTCTATTCGTGGTGTAGGTTATAAATTCACTGATAGTCATTAATGTACAATAGTTTAGGCCGGTATGTTTTAATGGCCGTTTTCTTGTTGGCTGCTTTGGTTTGTATCGTTTACGATCAATACGAGTTGGCAGCAGTGGCGGGGTGTTTATTGCTCTTTTTGATTTGGAGTCATTTCAGGCACAGCTCTGTTTTAATGGCTTCCAGGTATTTTAAAAACAATGAGTTTGGAAAAGCAAAGCTGATGCTTGCTGAAGTTCCAAATCCTGAGCGATTATCAAAGAATCGTAGAGGGTATTATGAATTCATGCAAGGCAATATGGCTTTGAAAGAGGAAGATTACGAAAAAGCTGAATATCATTTCCAGTTGGCCAGTCGTTTTCCCGTTGGCGGAAAAAATGAGAAATCTTATGTATTGATCCATTTGGCCAACCTCGCTTTACGAAGAAAAGATAAAGAACGGGCAGAAGTTTATGTTGCCAAGGCCAAAGAACTTTCTGAATCATCACGCTCTAAAGACATTATCGTTAAAATTGAAAAAGAAATAAGCAAATTATAATATTCGTATTGTCATTTTGAGAAACGAGGCACCGCTTTAGGAATAAAAAGGTTCTTCGTTTTTTTTTATTTCATACCTTTGCGCAATTAAATTTTTATCCACGCGTCATCCTGAATTTACTTCAGGATCTCATTGCTAAGAAGATGCTAAAATTAAATTCAGCATGACGATTAAAGGGATAGTAACTACAAATCATGAAGAATAATTTATTTTTAGACGCTGCATTTTCGAAACAAACAGAACGTCCACCGGTATGGATGATGCGTCAGGCTGGTCGTTTTATGCCGCAATATTGGGAGATCAAAAACAAATACTCTTTTTTAGAGATGTGTAAAACTCCTGAAATTGCTGCCGATGTAACCATGTTGCCTGTAGATTTATTAGGAATTGATGCAGCGATTTTATTCTGTGATATTTTAGTAACGGGCGAAGCCATGGGTGGCGACTTAAGCTTTACTCAAGGTGTTGGCCCTAAGTTTGCTAATCCGGTACGTTCGGCACAAGATGTTGAAAACCTTAACGTAAATTGTTTGGATGAGTTACAATATGTAGCTGATGCTATTAAAGTGATTCAGCAGCGATTAGATGGCAATATTCCACTAATTGGTTTCGCTGGTGCTCCTTTTACAGTAATGAGTTACTTAATTGAGGGTGGGTCATCTAAAGATTTCAAGTTAACGAAGCTGTTTATACATAATCAACCAGAATTAGCGCATAAGCTTTTGGCTAAAATAGCTAAGGTTACGGCAGATTATTTGAACCTTCAAATTGCTGCGGGTGTTAACGCGGTTCAGATTTTCGATAGTTGGGCTCTTGCCTTATCATGGAACGATTATCAGGAATTTTCTCACCGTTATATCCAGGAAATTATTTCGAACTTAAATAGAAAAGATATCCCAGTGATTTCTTTCTGTAAAGGAAGTTCTGTATTTGCGCCAATGATGGCAGAAGCAAAACCAGATGTAATTTCAGTTGATTGGAATGCCGATTTATTGAATATTAAAAATGTTTTGCCACAAGGTATCGCTGTCCAGGGAAATTTAGATCCACATATTCTATACGCTGATCAATCGGTAATTAAAGCACAAATTCATAAACTGTTTGAGCGCATGCGTGGAACAGAAGGATTTATTTTCAACCTGGGTCACGGTATTATGCCAGATATTCCTTTCGATAATGTGAAGTACGCGATTGATGTAGTGAAGGAGTTTAGGTACTAAATCCTTTATATCGGAATTTGACAGCGGAACAAAATTGATTATATTTGAGTATGGAGACATTAATTATCGATATTCTTGAAAACAAAAGTTCATTGGTCAAAAGTCTTTTGAAAGAACTTGGCGTTACTATTCATGAGATAGTGATCAAAAAGCTAGAATTCCGAATAAACTTACACGCAAAACCATTGAAGATGCACATAATGGGATTGGAGTTGGAGAACCCATACAGGAAATAAAATCATTTTTAGGTTCTTTATAATGTTTACTTTAAAACTTACAAATCAATTCAAAACGGATGCAAAAAAAGCAATTAAAAGAGCATCTCAAAACTTAGACTTGATTGAGGCTTTCTTCGGCATTGAAAAAAAACATCTGGCCCCACAAGCTTGCTGGAAACTACAAAGGTAATTGGGAGGCTCATATTAAACCTGATCTACTAATAATTTGGTTCGAGATTACAGAAGATTATGATCATCTTGTTAAGGTTATTCACTCATTCTGATTTATTTTAGATCAAAAATCTATTTCTTTAATCCTATAATGATAGAAATTCTTCAGCCATATTATCAATATTTTAAAGCTGTTCATATCGTATTTGTGATTAGCTGGATGGCGGGGTTATTCTATATATTAAGTCTGTTTATCTACCATACAGAAGCCAACGAAAAAGAGGAGCCTGAAAGAGGTATTCTGCAAAAACAATTTGTTAAAATGGAGGCTACCTTGTGGAAAATAATCGCTACTCCAGCCATGATTATTTCTGTTCTGGCTGGTGCCGGGATGCTTATGCTCAACAGCGGCCTGTTACAAATGGATTGGATGTGGGTAAAGCTTGCTTTTGTAATAGGCCTTCTTATTTATCATTTTATCTGCCAAAACATTGTAAAGCAACTTAAAAACGATGTATTCAAAATGAATAGCTTTCAGTTGCGTTTATGGCGTGAACTGGCTACGATCTTCATGATTGCGATTGTGTTTGTGGTTATTCTCAAAAGTGCAATTAACTGGATTTATGGTTTGATTGGTATCATGGGAATTGCCATGGCGATTATGATCGCAGTAAAGCTTTATAAAAATTATAGGTTAAGAAGGTAATTTTACTAGCAAATATGGAATAGAGATATAATCTACATCATTTTTTAAAAAAAAATTATGTATAAAGCCCTCTCAATATTTCTTGTGTTTTTAAGTCTGTCTTCATACGGACAAGATTTTACTTCCCGAAAACAGAAATCCAATCAAGACGAGAGAATATATCTTAAAGAAGTTCGAGCGTTTATTCGATATATTCACAAAGACCGATTGAAAGATTCTACATATGTTTTGTTAAACGAACCCCAGATAGAGGTTACTTGTGAAAAACTTGCGGCATCTGATTCTTTATTTTCTATTTCTGAGAAAAATAAACTAAACGAGCAGCTTAAAAGTCAGCGTGTTAAATCATGGGAAGAGGTTTGGCCTTATAAAATTAAATTCATTTCATCTGGCAATTTAAAAGAATTTAATAAATTAAATAATGCCTTTAATTGGGTAGCTTTTAAGAAGGATATAAGTTCAAGTTATTACGTCATATCAAGTCCCGTGTTTTTTGAAAACTACAGCTTTTGTATTTATTATGAAGCAAATTATAGCGATAGTGGGGAGATTGGAGTTGCTAAACTTTACAAAAAGGTTAGAAACAACTGGGTGTTTGAGAGATCGGTATGTTCTTGGTTCCATTCATGGGATACTAATTGAATATAATAATGGAATTGTCAAAGCTTTTTTTGCATTGAATATTACCTGAAATTAAAGCTGTACTTTTGGAAGTATATTTCCATTAGATGAAAAAAACCTTACTTCTGATATCATTTTTTTTTAGTTCTTATTTCGCCTCGGCACAGTTTAATCAAACTGCTTTGGAAAACAGAATCCGTCCGGATAGCAGCTTAACGAACGAAGTTCACTTCAATTTCTACAATTTCAATTACGTGCGTAATTACGAGTACACAAACGATTTTCACGATGGTTATACGCTGTATGGAACACAGTTGCAACCTCAAATTGTTTATTATGCGCATCCAAACCTGGCCATCGCTGCTGGTGCGTTTATTCGTAAAGATTTTGGTAGAAATGGAGTTACAGATGCGAAACCCTTATTCAGTTTAAAGTATCACAAGCGCAACCTCACTTTAATTTTTGGTAGTCTTGAAGGAGGCATTCAGCATAAATACATTGAGCCGATTTATAATTTCGAAAGAACAATTACTAATCCAATTGAATATGGAACACAGCTATTGGTGGAGCGCAAGAAATTTAATTTAGATGCCTGGATTGCTTGGCAAAAAATGATTGATAAAGGCGAAGCAGCCAAAGAGGAAATTGTAGGTGGTTTATCTACTGAAACTACATTGGCAGAAAGCAATGGATGGAAACTGAGCTTCCCTGCACAATTTTTAGCTTTTCATCAAGGCGGACAAATAGATGTTTTAAAAGAGATTCCGATTAGTACAGTTTTGAATGGTGCCGCTGGATTGAAATTGCACAAAGAGATTGGTACTAATATTACTCAAGTTTATACCGATAACTATATCGCTGTTTATAAAGATTTATCGCCTGATAAAAGGAGAGCCTACCAAGGTGGTTTTGGCTTGTGGTTAAATGCCGGTGTGGAAAGTAAGTGGGGAAGTTTAGTAGCCTCTTATTGGAAAGGAAATAACTTCATTTCGATAAAAGGAATGCCTTTGTATGAATCGGTTTCGAATAATTTATATACAAATGGCTTAAAGCAAAGCGGCAGGAATATTGTGTCGTTGCGTTATGCTTATCAAAAGGAACTGATTCCACATTTATATCTTGATGTTCGTTTTGAACCACATGTTGATTTGGACAATACAGATAAACAACTTCAATTTAACCACTCTTTTTTCTTAACTTATAAGCAGGATTTCAGATTGTTTAAGGTTAAAAAGGATGGAAGGTAGAAACTAGAAAGGTCGAGGGTGATTGATTTTCATAAGGTATCAACCCCTTAGGTTTTAAAACCAAGGGGGTTTATGTTTTATAGAATTCCCAAGTTCCACACCGCTTTACTCCTATTTAAGCTTCAAAATTTCTGCTAGCTAAACTCGATATGAGTGAAAAACTCGACGGTAGGGAAATGAACCTAGGCTTTGGAGCAGATAGGGAGACTAACACCTCAGAAAAGCCCCTGACATTGCTTCTTAAATCAAAAAACTATATTTTTCTAAACATTTATTAACATTTATCTAATTGATAATCAGGTGCTAAAAATAAATTTTAACTTTTATTTAACTTTTTCTTACCACTCATGCAACCAATGTTTGTAAACTGCCATCTTCTATATACAAACACACAATGAAATTGACGCGAAGCTATACGATAAACGATTTGATGGAAGGCTGCAAGGCTGGCGACCGGAAGATGCAAGAGTTGCTCTACAAGCAAACTGCATCGAAGATGTTGGCCGTATGTATGCGTTACGCCAAAGATAGGATGGAAGCTGAAGATGTATTGCAAATGGGATACATTAAGGTTTTCCAAAAGATTAAAGAATACAGAGGAGAGGGTTCTTTTGAAGGTTGGATTAGAAGAGTGATGGTGAATACCGCTATAGAAAGCTATCGCAAAAATCTGCGCAGTTTAAATGTAGTTGAGATTGACGAGGCATACGAGCAGCCTTCAACAGGGTTCGATTTTGGAACACTAGGTATGCAGGATTTAATGAAAGTGATACAAAAGCTTGCCGATGGTTATCGAATGGTTTTCAATATGTATGCAATTGAAGGTTATTCACACAAAGAAATTGGAGAAACACTCGGCATTTCGGAAGGCGCAAGTAAGTCGCAATTATCGAGAGCTAGGGCAATATTAAAAGAAGAAATTATAAAAATGGAGGGATTTGGTTATGCAACCTATACAGGATAAGGATTTTGATCAGTTGTTTAAAAATGCTTTCGAAGATGCCGAAGTAACGCCATCGAAAGATTTATGGAGTAGCATTGAAAGTGAAATTGAAACAAAGAGAAAAAGGGTTTTTCCGATTTATTGGTTGGCTGCAGCAGCAGTTTTACTAATTACAGCAGTTGGGTTTTTAGTTTACCAACAGCAGGAAAAACCAAAACAATTTGCAAGCAGGCTTGAATTAAAAGTTACAAAGCCAGTTGTTGAAAGGCAACCTCTTCAAGATTCTTCAATAGTAGTTATCACGCAGGAAAAAGAAATTGGGCAAGTTTCACCAACTATAACTCAACCCTCCACAGCAATTGCAAAAACTAAAGTTAAGGAAACAATCAAGTCTGTAGAAAAACAGAAGATAGTTACGGCGCTTCAAATGCAAAAACAGGAGGTTGTTCTAGCTAAAAATGAACCCGCTAAACAAGATCTTAAAGAGAAGATTGATGCTGCCATTTTAGAACAGGAAAAACCGATACTCGCTTCGAACGTAGCTGCAATAAAAGCTGATGAGGTAGCTGGAGGAGACGATCAAACTGATAATAAAGGGATCCGTAATGTAGGCGACGTGGTAAACTTGATTGTAAATAAAGTAGACAAGAGAAAAGATAAGTTTATCCAATTCCGTACTGATGATGATGACTCTTCAATTTCAGCAATTAATATTGGTCCGTTTAAGTTTGGTAAAAAGAAAAAATAAACCAGGATTGGTGAGGATTTAAAGAATGCAAGATCAGGTCTTATAGTGCTCTCATTCAATCACTCTCTCAGTTAATCATTAAAAAACACACGCAACACATATGAAACATCTAATTTTTACAACACTTTTGGTAAGCGGGCTTGCCGGTGTTATGGCTCCAAGTGCTTTCTCTCAGCAAGATACAGTAATAAAAGACACTGTTATTAAAAAGAAAAGCAAGTACACATTAACGATAGGTGGAGGTAACTTAATAACTAAAAGTACAGATTCTACGAATAATCAAAAAAAAGGTCGTTTTGTAGGGGGGATAACTTTTACCAGAGTAGATTTAGGCTTCTCCAGGTTAATAGATAATGGAAGTTTTAACTTATCTCCCGCTAACGAGTTTTTAGATTATAGAGGCGGTAAAACAAGTACATTCTCTTTCGATGTTTTGCAATTCGGATATCGCTTTAATTCAAACTTTAAAGTTTATTTGGCTGGTGGTTTCGACTGGACCTTAATCAGATTAAGAGATAATGTTACCATCCAAAAGAACTTGCCAACGCTAACTGCGCTTCCTGAAAGTGTTGAATTCTCTAAAAATCGTTTCTCAAGCAGTTATGTACACATTCCTTTGAACTTCGAGATCCGCACTAAAGAAAATGACAAAGGCAAACGTTTTTACTTTGTTTTAGGTCCGGAGGTTAGTTTCTTACTTGGAGGGAAAGTAAAACAAATAAGTGATGAATTTGGAAAACAAAAGCAATATGATAATTACCATTTTCAATCGGTACGTTACGGTGGTTCATTCAGATTTGGATATGGCGGCTTAGGTTTATTTACCAAATATTACTTCAACGATATGTTTGATACCCCTGCACAAGCTGGTTTAAAAAACATGAGTTTCGGTATTACCTTCGGTTTAAATTAAAAAATAGCAACACACAAATTAGATCCTGTTTCGGTTAGGCGGAACAGGATTTTTTGCGTAAAAACATTTCTCTTTAAGCTTTAAGCTTTATCTTTACCAGGTGAGCGATAATATAATAAGCGTTAAAAATTTAACAAAGCAGTATCAGGCAGAACAAGCAAGTGGTATTAAAGACATCAGTTTTAATATCAACAGGGGAGATGTAGTAGCGATTATTGGCGAAAGCGGAAGTGGGAAATCGACGTTATTAAAATCGATTTACGGTTTGCTGAAAACTGATGAAGGAGAGATTTTCTTCGATGGCGAAAAAGTAAAAGGCCCAGATGAACAACTAATTCCGGGTCATAAGCAGATGAAAATGGTTACTCAGGACTTTTCGCTCAATATTTACGCCAAGGTTTATGATAATATTGCCTCACAACTATCGAATACTGACTTAAAAACAAAGGCCGAAAAAACTTTGGCTATCATGGAACATCTCCGGATCCTTCCACTGCAAAATAAAAAGATTATTGAACTCAGCGGTGGCGAGCAGCAGCGTGTAGCCATTGCCAAGGCAATGGTAGCAGATACCAAAGTTTTGCTTTTGGATGAACCTTTTAGTCAGGTTGATGCTTTACTAAAAAACCAGTTAAGGGCCGATATTAAGCGTGTGGCAGCAGAAACTGGTGTTACCGTGATCTTAGTTTCCCATGATCCTGCGGATGGTTTGTTTCTGGCCGATCAACTCTTAATTTTACGTAACGGGGCGCTGCTTCAAACCGGTAAGCCCTCCGAAATCTATCAGCACCCGAAACACATTTATACAGCTCAAATCTTAGGAAATGCTGTTGTCTTATCTCGAGGCGACGCGGAGAAACTCGGATTGAAAACCTTTTCCGGAAATATTGTTTTTTATCCCGAATGGGCAGAAATTAACAGTAACTGGAGTAGCAGACGCTTTGAGGTAAAGGATGTTTACTATAAAGGTTTTTATGATGAACTGCTATTGGAAAGAAATGGTGTTACTGTTAGAGCAATACAATTGAATAGAGGTGAGCATAAAAAAAACGACTACGTTCAGTTGAACATTAGTCGTTTTTTAGAGTTTTAAAAAGATTATTATTCTGAAGATGATGCAACCAAAACAATTCTTGCAGTTATGCTCGCTGTGGGCCTAGTTGGTTCTAAATTTTTATTGTTATTGTTTTGCAGATATACTCTTATTCTGCTTGGGAAAGAACTGTAACTGTATGAATCAGGACCGTAATTAAATGGTAAGGCATCGTAACCATCATCATTGAAACGGGCGAAAGATAATATGATACCATCGTCCTCGTACTGCTCTATTCTACTATCAGTAATGTCTACATAATAATAAATTCCATTATCATTATTACTTTGCCACTGATTTGGTTGAATGGTTTTGTACAATGTAATGTTTGGAGTGTTCTCAACAATTGTGTCTTTCTTGCAAGATGCCAAACCTAGTGTGACAATGCATAGCATGAGGATAGTAAATTTTTTCATTTTGATCAGTTTTATTTGTGTGTGCTTTGCGTAATACAAAACAACTGCCAAAAATGCTGGAAAACACAATGTGGATTAATAATTGTTTAAAGGGTAATGCACAACATCGAAAATTGAATTAAAACATCGCCGCAATGAGAGTATTTTTTAGAGTTTTACCCTGGTTGATTTTATTAATTGCAGGTTACTTCTTCATCTCAAAAAAGTTCAGCATCAGTACATCCGTAGAAAGCAAACATCAGCTTTTAGTAGATAAAATAGAGGCCATAGGTAAATTAGAACTGGTTCGTTATCAAATTAGCGACGTACTCGAACACAAAAACAAAACAGATTTTTTACCTGAAGCAAGTGTGTTGCTTATTGTTAAAGCAGAGGCTGTTGGTTGTATCGACCTTACAAAAATAACAAAGGACGATATTGAAGTGACAGCAGATACAGCTGTAGTAAATTTACCACAGCCAGAGATTTGCTATGTAAAAATTGACCACAAAAATTCAAGGGTATACGATACCAAGATGGCCTTTTTTAGAGAAGCACGTTTAGTGGATGAGGCTTACAAAGCTGCGGAAAAACAGATCACTGCTGAAGTGAAAAAATCGGATATTTTAAAGCAGACCAAAACCAATGCGACAAATGTGCTAAAACCAATAATTGAGGGATTGGGTTACAAGAATGTAAGGTTAACTTTTGAGTAAACCCAGTATGAAGTTCGTTTATAAGAAATCTTCACGGTGTGGATTAAAAACATCGATTAATAAACCAGCTTCTAAGCAAACTACACCATGAAAAACATTTGATGGTGCGAAGAATACATCGCCTTCATTAAGAATCTTTTTTTCATCACCCATGGTAACTTCAAAACTTCCTTTTGCTACATAACTAAGTTGCAAATGCGGATGATTATGAAGCGAACCAACGGCATCCTTCTCAAATTCGACCTTCACCAGCATCAGATTATCATCAAAGGGCATTACTTTACGCCTAACACCGGCACCTAATTCTTGCCAGTCTAAATCGTTATCACAAATTAAGGTTTTGTTAGCTAAATCTTTAAAGTTCATTTTATTATTTTTAGATTTTCAACTACTATTTAGATAATGCTGAAAAAGGTTCCTTTAAAATTCGTCGCGATAAAAATAAGAACTGCCGTCCGTTTATTTTATGTTTATCGATATTATTGTTAAAAAAATATAGTGTACGCGATAGCATTAGCGAAGTAAATGCTAGTTCCTGACATTATAAGCTGTTGAAAGGAAAAAATATGCGCTAGGTTTTATGCTTAAATAGACGGAATTATATATTTTATAAAACCTTGCGCAGCAGAAATTGATCTGCAGAATTTTTACAATGCCCGAGTATGGGCCTGAGTGAGAACTAAACTTTCGAAACTTTAACAGCAGTTGGTCCTTTTTGACCCATTTCTACCTCAAAAGTTACTTTATCGCCTTCTTTAATTTGCGTTACGCAACCGTTCGCGTGCACAAAAATACTATCCTGAGTTTCAGTGTTTTTAATAAAACCGTAACCTTTGCTATCGTTAAAGAAAGTTACTGTTCCTTTTTTAACCGGATTTTCATCGATAATGTCTTCTTGTCTTGTAATGCCAATTTGAACATCCTCAATATTGAAAACTTTTTTCTTTTTCGGATCTGGTGGAGTAGAGGAAATGTTACCGTTTTCATCAACGTATGCAAACATTTCTTCAAGCGCTAAGCCTTTTTTAGCATTAGATTGACGCTCTTCTTTTTTCTCTTGTTTGTCTTTTTGTTTTTTTAATCGTTTTTTTTCGTTCTCTTTTTTACTGTATGTTGCCTGAGATTTAGCCATATATATTTAATTGTTTTGTGTTTTTAAGGTGAGTGGAAACAGAGATTTATACAAATATAACAATACTAAAACGAAAACACGATTTTATTCAATTATGCGTTACGCAAATACAGGATATAATTTTTTTAGCCACAGATTAGCAGATTTAATCTTTTACTAAAGATATTGCCATCAGAACACAGATTTATCGAATTGTATCTTTCTAAAGCTTTAAGTCTAGAATAATCTTAGAATCTGCGGTCGCCTAAATTCTGCTCTTCCCATTTCGCTTTTTCCATTTGATAAACGAAATTCCATTTTACAGGTTCACCATAGTAAGCTACCTCAAGTTCGCCAATTTTTTTAGCACCTAGTTTTTCTGTAGCTTTTTGAGAGCGGAAGTTTGTTGCACCGATGTGAAGAATAACTTTATCTACAAACTGGAAAGCATAATCAAACATCAACTTTTTTAATGTGGCATTATGTCCTTTACCCCAAAAACTACGCCCAATAAAGGTATATCCTACAACAACCGAATTGTTTTCTTCATCCAAGTCGTAAAACCGGGAACTGCCGACAACACCACCTCTAGCTTTATCATAAACAATAAAAGCGCCGTTTGATTCTAATGCGCCTTTAAAAAAGTTCTCAAAAACTTCCCTTTTATAGCGGTCTTTATTTGGATGTTGTTCCCAAATTAGTGGATCGGTAGCTACCTCGAAAAGTTTTTCGAAGTCTTCAGCTTTTAAAGGAACCACTTCAATCAAATCGTTTTCTAGTGTAGGTTGTAGGTCGAAGTGCATATGATGGGGTTATAAAAACGGCTGACTACAGGTCAGCCGCCTAAAATGTTAACGAAACAATCGATTAGCTATGCACTCGTTAGAAGCGAGCCTAATTTTTAATGTCGTTCTGAGCTTGTCTAAGAACGGGTGAACGCATTTTGACAAGGCTTAATTTGATAATTATTCTACTAATCCTTCAATTTCTACCAGTTCATTTGCTTCTTTTTGATAATCAACTTTATCAATCTCAAAACCAAATAAGCTTAAAAAGTCTGAACGGTAACCTGGTAAATCGCCGATTGCAGGTAATGTTTCGGTAGTGGCTTCTTCCCAAAGCTTTGCCACTTTAGCTTGTACATCGTCACGCATTTCCAAATCATCAATTCTGATTCTTCCTTTTTCATCAACAGGAATATCTCCACCAGTGTATAAACGCTCTGCGTATAAACGTTGAATTTGTTCAATCGTACCCTCGTGAATACCTTCCTCTTTCATTATTTTGTACAACAATGAAATATATAATGGAATAACAGGAATAGCCGAACTTGCTTGTGTAACCAAAGCTTTGTTTACCGAAACGTAAGCTTTACCGTCTATATCTTTTAACTTATCAGCAATCGTAAAAGCAGTAGCCTCTAAATCATCTTTTGCACGGCCGATAGTTCCTTTGCGATAAACTGGCTCTGTCAGTTTAGGGCCAATATAGGAGTAGGCAACTGTTGTAGCGCCCTCAGCCAATAAGTTTTCTGCTTTTAATGCATCAATCCACATTGCCCAGTCTTCTCCACCCATTACGGCCACAGTATTCTTAATATCTTCTTCAGTTGCAGGGTCTATTGAAATTTCTGTAACATTACCTGTATGGAAATCTACGGTTTTGTTGGTGTAAGTTCCGCCAATTGGTTTTAAAGTAGAACGATGTAAAACTTCTGTATCTGGGTGTTTACGAACCGGAGAAGCTAAACTGTAGATTACTAAATCTACCTTACCTAAGTCGGCTTTAATTAACTCAATAGTTTTTGCTTTGATTTCTTTAGAGAAAGCATCGCCGTTTATACTTTTTGCGTATAAACCAGCTTCATGGGCTTCTTTTTCGAAAGCAGCGCTATTGTACCAACCTGGAGATGCGGTTTTGCCTGCTGATGGTGCTTTTTCGAAAAAAACACCAATTGTAGCCGCATCAGAACCGTAGGCAGCAGCAATACGAGAGGCCAAGCCAAAGCCTGTAGATGCACCAATTACCAATACTTTTTTAGCCCCATTGATGGCACCCTTTGATTTTACATATTCAATTTGGTTCTTTACGTTTTGAGCACAACCATCTGGATGCGCTGTTAAACAGATAAAGCCCCTCATTCTCGGTTCAATAATCATTTTGTTCTTTTTTACGTTTCGTAATGTTAAAATGGCTTTAATCCAAATGGTACAAAGCCAAATCTTTAACGAAGATAAATTTTTAATTCCTTTCGGCTAAATGAATTTTAAATAAAGACAATTTGCATCAACAATTTTAACTTCGAAGTTGTTAAGCTTATATTAATTTAATGTTATCGAAAGGCTTTATCAAAATTCTGCTATTTTAGCGCAGCGTTACGATTTCTACTTAAATATCAAATACCTTTATGAGAAAATTACTATTCCCTTTTATTATATTGTTGGCTACCTCGGGCACCTTATGCGCACAAACCCAATATCAAAATTCGGGCTGGTTTATGTTTGTGAATAATACCAAATTTAATCAGAAATGGGGTCTGCACTTCGATGTACAGGTACGTTCTGCAGATGATTGGGGCTATGTTAGAAATACTTTAGTTAGACCAGCATTGCAATATTTCATCAATAAAGATCATAATGTAGCGCTAGGTTATTTATGGCAAACTACTCAAAATAAGGCTGAAGGTGTTTCGAATACATTTTTGCATGAACACCGTATTTTTGAGCAATATATCTTCAGCCATAAGTTAAGTTCCATATTTGCAAGCCATAGAGTAAGGGTAGAGCAGCGATTTATTGGGCGGGCCAAGGAAGACGTTTTTTCGCAACGTTTCAGGTATTTTTTTCGCCTAATTCAGCCTTTGCAAAAAACAGCGGAAAGTTTTGATAAAGGTATGTTTGTGGTTTTGCAAAATGAGGTTTTTTTAAACTTTCAAAATAAGGAAAAAATCAACAATAGTGTTTTCGATCAAAACAGACTTTACTTGGCTGGTGGATATCGTTTTTCAAAGAAAGTAGATTTGGAAGTTGGCTATATGAATCAGGCGGTTAAGAATTTTACTAACCACACGAATAACAGCATTGTTCAATTTGCGGTATATACCAGGTTTTAATATGGTTTTAATGTTTTAAAGTCATATTTTGCTTGAGATGGATTACAAAATGTTAAAGGTGTTGTAATTGGTCATCGTTTTCACTCAATTTGCCGCGTGAAAAAATTGTCTATCTTATTTTTTGCGCTCTTGTTTGGCAAGCGGATGCAAGCACAAGAGTTGAAAACGTCTTCTGTTAATCGTACACCAACTTCCAAAAGTTTATTTAATCCAGAGCATAAAAGGAATTTTTCCCGTAAAGGAGATTTTTATTTTCATTGGGGGTATAACAATTCATGGTATGGTAAAAGCGATATTCAATTCCAAGGCCCAAATTACGATTTCAAGCTGCACGATGTTGTCGCTCACGATAGGCAATCAAGACTGGGATGGGATTATTTAAATCCAAGTTTAATCACCGTTCCCCAATACAATATTCGTGTTGGTTATTTCATCAAAGATAATTATAGCATTTCCATTGGCTGGGATCACATGAAATACGTAATGGATATTCCGCAAACGGTAGCTATTACGGGCAAAATCGGTGCGAACATTACTCCAGAAAATACCCCAACCGGTGCTCTTGCTGGCACTTATAATGGGCAAATGATTAATGTGAAGGAAAGCATGTTGACCTACGAACATACTGATGGCTTTAACTATGCAAATGTTGAAGTAGAGCGTTATGATGATATCTGGGTAGCTCCAGGTGGAAACACATCGTTGACTTTGGAAACAGGTTTAGGAGCTGGCTTGATGGTTCCACGAACGGAAGCTCATCTTTTTGGATTGGGTAGAAATAACCACTTCAGTATATCAGGTTATGGCATTTCGGCTAAAGTTGGATTAAAATTCTATGTCTGGAAAAATGTTTATCTACAAAACAGCACCAAATTTGGAGCAACTAACTTAACCCGGGTACACACTACTGGGTGGGATGAATTTGATAAGGCTAGTCAGAAAATAAATTATATCGAAAATTTAACGGTGATAGGTTTTCAGTTTTAAATGCTAAAATTCAGCCTAACAAAACGGAGGTATCTTACTGGAAACGGGCGCTTTTATCTAATTAAATTGATGAGCATCGCGTAGTGAGAAAGCTTTGTGATTTCATCGTATGAAAATTGAACTAAGGAGTGTGATGTGAGAATCAAATTTTAAATTCACTTCATATAAAAAAACGTCTCAAATTTCATTGAGACGTTAGAACTAAAAGGTTTATACTTTTTAAATTTTTCTTACCCTACCTGAGCCGATGATGGTTTTATCAACCCTTGCATCGCCAGAATAACTTAAACTTCCAGAACCGCTGATAAATGCTTTAATTGATTCATCTGCTTTGATGTGAACAGTTCCAGAACCACTTATGGTAGTCGTTAATGCACTTACTGCAAAACTTTTTCCTTCGAAAGATCCCGAACTGCTTATAACAATCTTCGCACGATCGGCGCTGCCTGTAATGTTCAGCGAACCAGAACCGCTAATTACTCCGTTGTAGTGATCAACATCTGCCGAAGCTTTGATGCTACCCGAACCACTTAAGGTGGTGGTTAAGTCAGTCATGCTGATTTTTCCATTTACAACCATGCTACCAGAACCGCTCATGGTTAAGCTGGCCAATTCTCTAGCCGATACGTAAGCGGTTATCTTTTTACCCTCATATTTTCTAGACCAACTGGTGATGCTGTTTTGAGGACGAATAATTAACACATTGCCCTTCACTTCAGTGATGATCGATGAAATCGCTTCAGCATCACCTTCTAAACGGCAACTTTCTTTGCTGCCCAAGGTAACCACAACATTTATCGGTCCGGCGGAAGCGATGCCATTGAAATTGCCAACCTCTCTTTCATCATCATTAAGCTTCGATGATTTAATATTAATTTGTTCTTTGGCAATTGCGCTGATGGCTGTTGTTAAGGTAAATGCGGCGAATAATAGGGCAAATAGTTTTTTCATTATTGATAAAAGTTTTATAGCCAATGGAGATGGCCTCAATTGGTTGATGAATACGGTTTTCTTATAAGACGATCATTTTATCAAAAAGTTGCATAGCTTATTAAAACTAATTCAATTTTCTCGGTGAGTAGGTGGGCCATAGGTATAAAAAATGATTCTAATCATTGTTCCGTCAAATAGAATAATGAGGTGTCGAGCAGTTCTCCTTTCTTTTTATTAATCGCAGGGTTGTTACCATCCATTTAACAACAAAGCCCAATGCGTTATGCAATGGGCTTTGTTTTGGATACCTTTCAATTGTTGCTATCCTTTTTTAATATTAATATAAAATGCAGGATCATTTTTGAAGTTTTCCGCAGTAATGCTGGCATCAACTTTTATAGTTTTCCAATTATTAGTAGGTTTTATCAAACTATAAACTCCATCTTTTAGTGTTACGCGAACCGGCATGTCAAAACCTTTAACATCCGTTATCCACCGATAGGAAAGTGTTCCGTTTTCAATTTTATATTCCAGTAATGGTATGTTGGTGTGGCGAAGATATTGATCGAAAACTTTATCTAATTTCAATCCACTTTGCTGGGCAATGTAGTTCTCTATTTGCGCTGTGGTTACCGTTTTGTGGTAGAAGGTTTTATTTAAGCCACGTAAAATCTGTCTGAACTTTTCATCATTATTAATTAATTGACGGATGTTGTGAATAAGATTTGCACCTTTTGGGTACATGTCACCAGAACCTTCTTTATTCACGTCATAAGGGCCAATAATCGGAATATCATTGCTGATCCCACTGCGAATACCAATTAAATATTCGCTACCTGATGCCTTACTATCGGTGCATTCTGTAAACAGCGTTTCAGAGTAATTAGTAAAGCCTTCATGCACCCACATGTCTGCAAGATCTTTGGTGGTAATATTATTTCCAAACCATTCGTGGCCACTTTCGTGAACGGTGATAAAATCCCATTTTAGACCGTGTCCCGTTCCGCTTAAATCTCGACCCAAGTAGCCTTTTTTAAATTGATTTCCATATGCCACAGCGCTCTGGTGCTCCATGCCTAAGTGCGGCGCCTGAACCAATTTGTAGCCATCTTTATACCATGGATAAGGCCCAAACCAATATTCGAAACATTTTAGCATCGGTTTTACGTCAGCATCCCAATGTGGACGGGCTTTTGCACTATCCACCTGAAGTGCCCAATAGTCAATCGATAATTTTCCGTTTTCGCCATCATAACTATCTGTCCAATGGGCGTATTTTCCGATATAGAAACTTACATCATAGTTGTTGATTGGGTTACTAACAAACCAATTGTACTGTTTGAAACCATCAGGTTTGTCAACAGTATTTCTTAGTCTTCCATTTGATATTTCTTGCAGTGTATTGGGAACGCTGATGCTGATGAGCATGCTATCAACTTCATCGCTTTGATGATCTTTATTTGGCCACCATACACTCGCTCCCAAACCCTGGCACGCTACCGAAATAAATGGATTCCCTGCAGAATCTTTCTTAAAGATAAAGCCACCATCCCAAGGAGCATTTTTAGCTACCCTCGGGTTCCCAGAATAAAAAACGGTAAATTTGTCTTTGCTTCCTTTTTTAATTGTTTTAGGGAAGGTTACAAAAACCGCATTATATTCTCTTGAAAATTTCAACGCTGTGTTATTATAAACTACTTTTTCAACCTTCAGATTATCGAAAAGATCAAATTGCAGTTTGTTAAAATCCTCCATAGCCGTGAAAGCAAATTCATTGCTTCCTGCAACTGATTTTTGGTCGATATCAATTTTAACATCTAAGTGATAGTAATTAATGTCGTAACAAGTTCGTAATGGTGTAAGCGTTCCACGTAAACTATCGGCTCTTGAGTTTACTTGATTTTTGCCAAGCATCTGAGCCTGAACGCTTGCAATGCTTAATGCAATGGAGATAAGGGTGAGTATTTTTTTCATTTTTAATATTTCTTTGCGTCATTGCGAGGTATGAAATAATCTCACAAAAACTTGAGATGCAATCAAAATGAGATTGCTTCGTGCCTCGCAATGACGATTGCTTTAGTTATTGCTTGAAGTTACTTCAAAACCGAAACCGTTATAAAGGAACTGTTTTTTACATCGTGATAAATTTTGTGCGTTGCTTTTTGAAAGTCACCAGGTTCAGCCTGGTAGATATCCATGAATTTTTGTGGATTACGATCAGCTAAAGGAAACCATGAATTCTGAATTTGAATCATGATTTTGTGTCCTTTTTTGAAAGTATGTGCCACGTCTGGTAGTGGATAATTCACTTTAGTAATAGCACCAGGAGTAAAGGCTTCGGGCTTTTCGAAACTGTTGCGGTATTTGCCACGCATAATCTCGCCACGAACCAGCATTTCATATCCTCCCATGATAATGTTTTCAGGATTCGGATTCGGATTTGGTTCATCCTCCGGATAAACATCAATTAATTTAACCACATAGTCAGCATCTGTTCCGGTAGTAGAAACGACCAGATTCGCCAATACTGGTCCGGTTAGGGTAATGTCCTCTGTTAAAGCATCCGTTTGGTATGTTTTTACATCAGGTCTTCTGGCAGCGAAACGTTGATCATCGATCATGTATTCTCGGGTTCTTCTTGCCTGAACGCCATCCTGATAAGGTATAGGATTATTCGGATCGCTCACATATTCGTCCCAGCTATCGGTTCTGCCCACTTTTTCAAAGCTCAATTTTCCGTTAGGTTGCAGGTATAGATTTTTAGTTTCTATTTCTTGAGGTGGCCAGCTTGCAAATTTTTTCCATTCGTTAGATCCCGTGACAAAAATGTTCGCTTCGGCAGCGTTAAAATCTCCTTCACCTTTTAAGTAGTGTTTAAAAAAAGGAAGTTCAAACTCTTGTTGATAATCGATACTTGTTTTAGCTCCAAACTGAATATCGCCAAAAGATGAACCATCACCTCGTACCCAGCCGCCATGAAACCACGGTCCAGCCACTAGAATATTGGTAGCTCCTGGATTTTGTTTTTCAATGGCTTTGTAAGTGTCGAAAGTTCCATAAGCATCTTCGGCATCGAAGAAACCACCAACCACCATCACAGCTGGTTTAACATTTTTCAAGTGTGGGGTAATCAATCGTGCTTTCCAAAAGGTATCTAAGTTTGGATGTTTAAATAAATCATTCCAAAATTTAATGCTATCAGCAAAATACTTTTCCTTTAAGTTCTTTATCGAGCCTGATTCCAAATAAAAGCGATAATTATCCTGAATAGGAAATTGGAAACCTTTTGGCCCTTTATCTGGTGTAATTGGTTTTGGACGTGGAACTCCGAAACTGCTCATGAAACTGAAAGCGTCCATTAAAAACAAAGTGCCACGGTGGTGGAAATCATCACCCATAAACCAATCGGTAACGGGAGCCTGTGGCGAAACAGCTTTTAGCGCTGGGTGCGCATTTGGAAGAGAAGTAGTGGAATAAAATCCAGGATATGAAATTCCATATATGCCTGCTTTGCCATTATTGTCTTTCACGTTTTTTATTAACCAATCTATGGTATCATAGGTATCGGTACTTTCATCAATAGCCGTTTTACCTCTTTTGTTAGTTTGTGGTCGAATATCTTCAAAAGTACCCTCACTCATCCAACGTCCGCGTACATCCTGATAAACGAAGATAAACCCCTCACGAGCCATGCCAGGGAAATTTCCCAGGCTTACTTTATAATTATCGGCACCATATGGAGCAACTGTGTAAGGCGTTCGGTTAATCAAAAATGGATGTTTTTTGGATTGATTTTTGGGTATGTAAATGGAAGTGAAGAGTTTAACTCCATCTCGCATGGGTATTTTGCGTTCTATTTTAGTGTAGTTTTCTCTAACATAAGCCGAATCAGGTTGCTGAGCCCATAGTGAAGTGGAAATAAATAAACAAAATAGGAGATTTAAAAATCTTGAAAAGTTCATTCAGGTTTGGTTTTTAGTAATAAAATTTAAATATAGGTGATTAGAAATTGATTAGAAAAAACATCCCGTAAAAGGTTTGTTAGCTGCCTTAGAGGCGATCGTCATTGCTCTATCAGAATTAAGTTAAATAATGTTAATGATTAATCTTTCGAACGCTTTCATCGTCATATTTATAATTAAATTAAACACAAACATGAAAAGGTTATTAAATAAAGGAATAGTTGTTTTGGCTGCGGCAGTGATGATGACAACTTTGACTATCGAGCGTGTTTCAGCTCAACGCCCAAGTAGAGGTGGCGGGGGTTCATCAAGTGCTGGAGGCGGTAGGTCAAGCTCCATTTCACCATCAAGGGGTAGTTTATCGAGGCAACCTTCTATGCAGGCTCCATCAAATAATAGGATGTCGCAGGTTCCAAATAGAGGTTCAAATAGGTCAATAGATCCAGGATTTAGTCGCTCTAATTCGGGCAGGCCTGAACGCCCTGGGTATAGTTACAACAGACCAGGTTATAACAGACCGGGATTTCGCCCAGGAGGAAATTACCGGCCGGGTTATGGGTATCGCCCAGGTTTTGGAAGGCCATACTATCGGCCATATTACAGCTATTATAATTTTTACAGGCCGTTTTTAGGTTTTAGAATTGGCGTTTTACCATATGGTTATTACCCATTTAATTATGGTCCGAACCAGTTTTATTATTCCGGGGGATTATTTTATCAGCAAAATAATAACCAATATGAGGTAGTAGTACCTCCAGTTGGGGCAGAAGTACCAAGCTTGCCACAAGATGCAAATCTAGTCACTATTGATGGGGTAGACTATTATGAATATAAAGGTGTTTACTATACTCAGGGCCAAAATGCAGATGGCGCTACGGTTTATATTGTTGCTGGAAAAGATGGCGTGTTAAATACAACTGATGGCCCGGTTGATACCCATCAAATTGGTGAAATTATTACACAGTTGCCAGATGGATGTCGAGAAGTAACCATTAAAAACGAAAAGTATTTTGTTTCTCCTACCGATGTTTATTACGAAGAAGTTGTTGATGGAGATAAGATTTCTTATCGCATCATTGGCAAGTTGTTTTAAACCATTCATTGGATAAAAAATTAGCCGTTTCGATATTAAATTGGAACGGCTTATTTATTTCATCAAATTCTATACTTTTGCCACCAAAACATTTCGATTTGAAAAAAATATTCTCGAAAATCTCCCTTTTCAATTTTGTTGCTATCCTATTGTTTTCTTCGTGTTCCACAACAAAAAATGTTGTTGATAGAAATAAGGAAAATTCAATTTCATCAATAAAATTTTTGAGCGAATACATTATGCCGCTTAATGGAACCTTCCAGAATACATTGGTGGGTGGTTTATCTGGTATTGATTATGATAGAAAAAAAAATCAATATTATATGATTAGCGACGATCCATCGCAGTTTAGTCCGGCGAGGATTTACACCGCAGAAATTGATATCAAAGAAGATAAAATAGATACGGTTAGGTTGACAGGAGTTACCTTTATTCTGCAAAACGATGGAACGGAATATCCGAAATATCAATACGGTAAAAATTCAAAAGCTGATGGAGAGTCGGTTCGCTATAATCCTTTAAAACAAACTTTTGTTTGGAGCAACGAGGGCGAACGGCTTTACAGAAAAACGGATACAACCATTGTTCAGCCTGCGCTAACATTCCTATCTACAACAGGAAAATATTTAGATACCATTCCGTTGCCCGCTGGTTTTCACATCACCAAACAGAAGTTTGGCGTTCGTAAAAATGCCTTTTTTGAAGGTTTAAGTTATGCAGATAATTTCAAAACTTTATATGCCAGTTTAGAGGAACCCTTATATCAAGACGGTGAGCAGTCGCATTTTGAATTTAATCAAGCCTTAACAAGAATTGTGAAATTTGATGTAGATAAAAAACAAAATACAGCACAATATGCATACAGATTAGATGCTTTGCCAATTAAGCCGACAGCAGAAAGTGATTGGAATTTGAACGGTATTTCCGAAATTCTGACTATAAATAATCATACCCTGTTGGTGATGGAAAGGGCCTGGGCAAAAGGACGCGACGATCACTCCTTTGTGAAGCTCTATTTGGTGGATTTGGATGGCGCTGAAAATGTAATCAACAATCCTTCTTTTATCGCGAATCCGCCTAAACCATTAAAAAAAACAATACTTTTCGATTTTGATTCTTTGAATATGCATATTGATAATATTGAAGGAATTACTTTTGGCCCGAAATTGCCAAATGGAAATAATACATTAGTTTTTTGTGTAGATAATAATTTTGGTAAAGCACAAGTTCAACAGTTTTTTCTTTTTGAAGTGATCAGGTAATCTGAAAGTCCGTAGGTTAGAGTCTAAAAGCCGAGTCGGAAGTTAGATGCCAGGCGGGAAAACAAATTAATCTTTGAAATCTATTAATCTGTGTAACTATCCAAAAGATAAATCTATGCAATCAACCCTTAGAAGATATGAGTAAAATAAAAGCGCTACTATTTGATTTAGATGGAACATTAATTGATTCCGAAAAGTTTCACTTTGATTGTTGGAATGAGTTTCTTTCCCCATATCATGTGGTGCTTGATTTTAAGGATTGGCTGAGCAGTTATGCTGGTATTCCTTTGCCCCAAAATGCAAAAACGATTATCAGCAAGTATAAAATAGATGCAGATCTGGATGACTTTATCGAGCGAAGAGAGCAACTTACCTTCGATGGATTTAGAACAAAAGATATTGCCCTAATGCCATTTGCATTAGATTTTGTTCAGTATTTCTACGATAAAGGATTTACCCTGGCAGTGGTTACTGCAAGTCCGAAAATAGACGTAGATGCGGTTTTTGCGAGAAATGGATTAGCTAAATATTTTACATTATTTGTCACCCGAACCGATGTAACGAAAAGCAAACCTGATCCTGAAAGTTACAATATTTGTGTTCAAAAACTCGGGCTCCAGAAAGAGGAATGTATCGTATTCGAAGATACTATAAATGGTGTAAAATCGGCAATGGCAGCTGGAATAACGACCTATGCCGTTCAAAATAATGTTAGGGCTCACCAAAAATTAAAAATCGCCGATCAACTATTTCTAAATTTCGCTCATGTAAAAACTTATATCCTGGAGCATGGAATTTTGTAGTGTTTTAAGATAAGTTTAATAAGGAGTATGAAAGAATCAGAAATTAAAAGCTTTATTGATTCGAGAGAGATAAAAGAGCAGATAACTAAAAGCTTCCAATATTTAATCGATAATAATACCAATTTTGATTTGGACGTTTCCACAAATGATATTTATTTGGATGTTGATAACCTTTCTTTTGAAATAAAAGATCAGGAATCAATTTTTATCAAGAGCTTAATTATTAAAGACGATTTTGAAATCGGTTATTATATTTTAGCTTTTAACCTTCAAAAAGAGCCAATCGACGATTATTTCGTGATTTATTAATACATATCTATAATTAACGTTTTTTACACTTCCTTTTGTAGGAAGCATTATTGTGCATTTTAGATTGTCTTTTTCAATCCTTTTTCATTGTAAAATTGTGCTTTTTGCATTGCAGCTTAGCGCTTTTGACTTTCAGCTTTCCGCCTTTTTTCCCTACCTTTGACTAATCAAAATTCTCAAGAAATTATGCAATACGATGTCGTTGTTATCGGTTCAGGGCCGGGCGGTTATGTTGGCGCAATCCGTTGTGCTCAGTTAGGGTTAAAAACTGCCGTTATAGAAAAATACAAAACTTTTGGAGGTACTTGCCTTAACGTTGGCTGTATTCCATCGAAAGCTTTATTAGATTCTTCAGAGCATTACCACAACGCTGCTCATACTTTTACCACTCATGGTATCGATTTAAAAAACCTGAAAGTAAATATGCCTCAAATGATCGCTCGTAAAGACGATGTTGTTGCACAGAATACTGCCGGGATCACTTATTTATTCAAGAAAAACAAAATTGATTCTTATGAAGGGGTGGGTTCTTTTATAGATAAAAACACTGTTTTAATCACTAAGGCAGATGGTTCTACTGAAACGTTAACAGCCAAAAACGTTATTATAGCAACGGGTTCAAAACCTACTACGTTACCATTTTTGCCAATTGATAAAAAACGTATCATTACCTCAACTGAGGCTTTAAATATCAAAGAAGTTCCAAAATCGATGGTGGTTATCGGGGGTGGAGTTATTGGTTTAGAATTAGGTTCGGTTTATGCCCGTTTAGGAACAAAAGTTTCCGTGGTTGAATTTTTGCCGTCTATTATTGCAACCATGGATGCAAGTTTGGGTAAAGAACTTCAACGTGTATTGAAGAAAAACTTAGGCATGGAATTTTACATGGGCCATAAAGTTACCGGCGCAACCACAAAAGGTAAAACAGTTACGGTAACTGCTGAAAATCCCAAAGGCGAAACTATTTCTCTAGATGCCGATTATTGTATCGTAGCGGTTGGCCGTACAGCTTATACTGAAGGTTTAGGCTTAGAGAAAATTGGAATCACTATTGAAGAAAGAGGTAAGAAAGTTCCGGTAAACGAGCATTTAGAAACTTCGGTACCCGGAGTTTATGCTATTGGCGATGTAATTACGGGTGCAATGTTGGCCCACAAAGCCGAAGATGAAGGAATTTATGTAGCTGAAACTATTGCCGGACAAAAACCACACATCAATTATAACCTCATTCCAGGGGTGGTTTATACCTGGCCAGAAGTTGCATCTGTTGGTTTAACAGAAGAGCAATTGAAAGAAAAAGGTACAAAATATAAAGCAGGTTCATTTCCGTTTAAAGCTAGCGGACGTGCAAAAGCCAGTATGGATACCGATGGCTTTATCAAGGTTTTGGCAGATGCTGCAACAGATGAAGTTTTAGGTGTGCATATGATTGGTCCACGTGCTGCAGATATGATTGCTGAGGCCGTTATCGCGATGGAATTTCGTGCTTCTGCTGAAGATATTGCCCGTACCTGTCACGCTCACCCAACTTATACTGAGGCATTGAAAGAAGCGGCAATGGCTGCAACTGAAAACAGAGCGATACATATTTAATTGTCGTGGTCTGTGTCTTCACAGGTCAATTATATAAAGAGGCCGATAAGAAATTATCGGCCTCTTTTGCGAAACTTGTTTTTTTAATTGTAGTCATTTTCACTGCAAGCGGGAGATCTCTCAAAGATTTCTTAAAATTTTGGGCATGCCCAAGCTAGGCAAGGGTCAGGCTATTCGTTCCAATCTTTTTATTGTCCTTCGACTACGTTCAGGATGACAACAAAAAGGATTTCCTCTGCTATCCCTCATGCAAAACCCATAGCATATCATCCGCTCGTTAATTAGCTCCTTACGCTACACTCTACACTCCCTACTTCTAAATTTTTGCTACTTGTTCTTTAATCTTTGCTCCTTACTCCTTTTAGCGCAATTCCTTAACAAAATGATAACAAGTACAGACTGAAAAAAAGCGTTGTTCAAATTTATTTTTGCGTTTCAGATATTAAATAAACCATGAATTGTAAAAAACTTTTCGTTGCCTTATTAGTTGCAACGATGGCTTTCAGCGCCTGTAAAAAAGCATCAGAACCGATAGATACAGAAGAGCCGATTGTGGCCGAAGATATTGCGAGTTTTAAGGAAACAGCCTCAGTAGATTTGGGCGGCGAAACTGCAGCAGAAATCACCGCTTACGATTCTTCAACTAAGAAGCTTTTTGTGGTGAGCAACGATGGTGGTGCTAAAGTTGAAGTATTGGATTTAGCCAGTTATCCTACAGTTACCAAAATAAAAACACTTTTATATGCCAGTAACGCAGGGATTAACAGTGTTGCAGTGAACAATGGTTTATTGGCTATTGCCTTAGATGGCGCAAATAAACAAGGTAATGGAGATGTAGTAATATTGAAAACATCAGATTTATCAGAAGTAAAAAAAGTGACTGTTGGCGCCATGCCCGATATGGTCACTTTTAGCCCTGATGGAAACTATATTCTTTCTGCAAACGAAGGTGAACCGAATGATGAATATACTGTTGATCCAATAGGGACGGTATCAGTGATTAGTATAAAAGATAATTATTCAGTTAAAACTTTAGATTTTTCGGCTTTCGAATCGCAAAGAGCAACTTTGGTGGCGGGCGGTTTTAGAATATATGGCCCGAAAGCAAGTTTTGCTCAAGACATTGAACCGGAATACATTGCAGTAAGTTCTGATTCCAAGAAAGCTTATGTAACCTTGCAGGAAAACAATGGTGTTGCCGAAGTTGATATCATTGCCGGAACGATTACTAAAATTACTCCGCTAGGAACAAGAGATATAAGCTTAGCCGAAAATGCATGGGATGTAAGCGACGACGAAAAAAGCGGAAAGAAGATTCAGTTAGAAAACTGGCCAATTAAAGCTTTCTACTTACCGGATGCTATTTCGTATTTCAGCACTGGCGGTACTTCTTATCTGGCATTAGCGAATGAAGGTGATACGAGAGCATGGAAAGGTTACGATGAAGAAGCAAGAGTGAAGAGTTTAAAGTTAGACCCTACAAAATTTCCGACAGCGGCAACTTTACAATTAGATGCAAACCTGGGTAGATTAACGGTAACGAAAGCCTTCGGCGATAATGACGGGGATGGAGATTACGATGAACTTTATGCTACTGGCGGAAGAAGTATGAGCATTATCAATGCAAATACTGGCGCACTAATTGCAAACGTAGGTAAGGATCTGGAACAGCAGGTTATCGACGCTGGCAAATACGATGATACCCGATCGGATAACAAAGGAGTGGAAGTTGAAGGTGTTACAGTGGCAGAGGTAAATGGCAGAACCCTGGCTTTTATCGGTATGGAGCGAGTAGATATGATTGCGGTTTATGATGTGAGCACCCCTTCTGCCCCTAAATTTGTCCAATTGTTTGGTACAGGAGATGCCCCTGAAGGTCTATTATTTGTAAAACCAAAAGATAGTCCGAATGGAAGAAGTTTACTTATTGTTGCCAGCGAGGGCGATGGTGTAGTAAAATTTTTCCAGCCAAATAAAATATAAATACCACTTTTACCTATGATTAGACCGCCTTTTTGGCGGTTTTTTTATTTCTAACAGTAGGTCGAATTAAATTAATTATGCTACCTAACTTTATTAGGTTAAAATGATAAATACATCTTTTAATTGCCGTTTGATTTGAAGAACTTTGCATCCAAATCCCCGGGATATTAAAAATCAAGTTTTGGAAGAGAATAGTACGCATCAGGAAGTTTTAAATCAGGCAGAAGTTAAACCTGTTCAAATCCAAAGTTCTTCAAACCGGATTCGTTTAGCGGTTTCATTGTTTTATTTCGGCCAAGGCATCGCATTTGCTTCCTGGGCCAGTAGAATTCCTGATATTAAACACAGCTTAAATTTATCAGATGGCGAACTTGGTAGTATTTTGTTGGCGCTTCCGTTGGGGCAATTGGTTACTATGCCAATTTCAGGTGGGTTAGTTACTAAATATGGCAGTAAAGCTATTCTTACCATCACGGCTCCGTTGTATGTTTTGGCCTTAAGTAATTTGGGGCTGGCTACCGCTTCCTGGCATTTAGCCGCGTTTCTCTTTCTCTTTGGTATAATAGGAAATATGTGCAACATTGCCGTGAATACGCAAGGTTCAGAAGCGGAAAAATTATTCGGTCGACCTATTATGACATCTTTTCACGGCGCCTGGAGTATTGCAGGTTTCACAGGTGCATTGGTTGGTTTATTAATGGTTAATCTCCATATCGTTCCTTATCATCACTTTTGGATTATTGTCGCTTTAATTTTTATAAACGTATTTTTCAATTATAAACACTTGGTTCCTGGCAAAGGAACCAGAACTGAACGAAAAGGAAAGCTTTTTGTAAAGCCTGAGGGCGTTCTTTTACAGTTGGGCATTATTGGTTTTTGTAGCATGGCAACGGAAGGCGCAATGTTCGATTGGAGCGGGGTTTATTTCAAGGAAATTGTTAAAGCACCTTCTTCTTTAGTGATTTTAGGTTACGCTTCTTTTATGGTCATGATGGCCACCGGAAGGTTTGTAGGTGATCGAATTATTGCTAGCCTGGGAAGAAAACAAACCATTCAAATTAGTGGTTTGATTATATCTTCCGGAATGTTTCTTTCTGTTTTTCTGCCTTATATTATTCCAGCGACTATCGGTTTTATGTTGGTCGGTATAGGTGTATCGAGTATCGTTCCTACAGTTTACAGCGTTGCCGGCAAAAATGGAAAGATGTCGGCAGGTATGGCTATCGCTATGGTTTCTAGTGTGAGTTACTTAGGCTTTTTGATGGGGCCGCCGCTCATTGGTTATATTTCTGCATTATCCAGCCTTCAATACTCTTATGCCGTAATTGGGCTGTTTGGATTATTGGTGAGCTTTTTGGTAACCAAGATAAAAGCTATTGAGTAGAGGATTTGCCTGCACGATCTTTTTGAATACTTGAGCTTTCTTTTTTAATCAAGCCGTGCTCCTTCAACGTAGCGATCGCCAATTCAATCAACCTGAGGTTTTCATACTGATGGCCATGTTGCACTTCTACATTAATATAAGGAATATTGTTCTGCATGGCATATACTGAAAGTGATCCATCATTTTCGGCAAATTTCGATTGCAGAATTACGTTTACATTTGCTTTTTTCAAGCTAGTAAATAATCTTGGTTCAGTTACGTAAAGTAAATCATCGCCATCCATTTCAAAATTTATAAATACAGAATCAGCGGTGCTTGATAAATCGTAACCAGGCAAATAAGAAGAAATGCCAAAACCGCCATCAGCATTATTGTGTAATGTTAAAATGTAGCCAGTTGATTTTGGATCGTAGAAATCAACAATTTGTTTGCCTGCATCCAGAATTAGTTTTTCTATCTCGTTAGAGCTAAAATAATCTTTTTTAAGTCTGCTATTTACACCCCGTTGTGTATAAATTGCATTTGGATCTATTCGGTATTGATCGTCCATGTGAGTGAAAACATAATCACGTACGCCACCGTACTGGCTATCGATTAGCTCTCCACCACTCCAGCGGATATAATCAAAACCAGCCTTTACGCCGGTATCTTCATTATCATGAACCACTAAAAACCTTACGCCATTGGGTTTGTATGAGTATTTAACTAAATTGATATTTAGATCAGCAATCTTGATAAATGATGAATCTGTGGTCATCGCTGGAAAAACAGGGGGATGTTGAGCCTTTGCTAACAGTGAAGCGATGATTAAAATGAGAGTTGAAGCAATTTTAAACATATCACTAATATACAACGTTGCATAATATTTTGTTTGCAAGTGGCGTATTTCTAAAACAGATTGCAAAAAAAAGGTCGCCTTTGGGAGGCGACCTGATTGATTGTTAATGTGGATGAATTAATATTTTAATGACCGTGATCTAAGTCATATTCATTTACGTCTTTGTGATCGTAAGGCTCAACCATTAAATCCTCAATAGTTTGACCCTTTTTATCATAACCAAATTTGTGCAACATATTGTCGAAAATTTGATACATCACTGGTACAACGACCAATGTTAAGAAGAGCGAACTTGTTAAACCACCGATAATAACCCAAGCCAAACCGTTTTTCCAATCGGCACCAGCACCACTGGCCAACGCGATAGGCAACATACCAATTACCATGGCAATGGTTGTCATCAAAATCGGGCGTAAACGGGCATGGTTAGCTAAAATAAGAGCTTCGTGAGTAGACTTTCCTTGTGCTTTCATTTGGTTGGTAAAATCGACGAGGATAATCGCATTTTTTGCCACCAAACCCATCAGCATAATGAAACCTAAAATAGTGAAGATACCCAATGCATTATTGGTTAATGCCAGGGCAAGCAAGGCACCAATTAAGGCAAGAGGTAACGAGAACATTACTACCAACGGATAAACAAAACTATCGTATAAGGCTACCATGATTAGATAAACCAATACAATCGCTGCAAGTAAGGCGATACCTAAAGTACCAAATCCTTCACTTTGGTTTTCTTGGTCACCGGCCCAATAGAAACTAATTCCAGCTGGTTTTTTCAATTTATCCAGTTCAGTCTGGAAATTGGTAACAACTGTACCTGTTGGCACACCAACTGTTTGAGCTTTTACGGTTACTGAAGTAGATTTATTTAAACGCTCCAATAAACTTGGACCAGAACCTTCTTTAATATCGGCAAACTGAGAAAGCTTGATTTGTTGCCCGGCTTGGTTGGTGAAAATCAAATTACGAACATCATCAATATCTTTTCTGTCGAAATCCTGATATTGAATGTTTATATCATACTCATATTCTCCCTGACGGAATTTTCCATCAGTATTACCAGCAAAAGCAGTTTGCATCGTTGCACCTACTGTTTGCAGCGTAAGGCCTAAGGCCGACATTTTATCGCGATCAACCTTTACGTTAATCTCTGGTGTTCCTTTTTCTACAGATAATTTAGTTTGTGTAGCTCCAGGAATTTTTGCAAGAACATTTTGTGCCTTTTGTGCAAATGCTAAAACGCTATCCAGTTCAGAACCCATCACTACCAATTGGATTGGTGCATCATCGGCAGTTCCCAAAATACCAATCGGAACGGTTTTGATTTTGGCACCCACCAATACTTTCTCTAATTCGCGGGTGTAGGTAGTGGAAATGATATCCGACGAAACATTTCCTCTCTCTTCTTTTTCCTTTAATTTTACGTTGATTTCCGATTTATAAGCCGTAGACTGACTTGCACCCATGCCTTCACTCGATTGACCAACCGTAGCAATGGTTTGAATTACATCTTTCTGTTTGCTTAAATAATCCTCAGCTTTTTGCGTGTAGAAGTTGGTTTGTTCCAAAGAAACATCTTTAGGCATTTCTATTTGTAATAAGAATTCGCCTTTATCTGATTTAGGGAAAAACTCAAAACCAATATATCCACCTGCCAATAAACCGCATGATGAGATAAACATTACAAACATAATTATTAATGTGAGTGCCTTATGACCTAAGGTCCATATTAATAGGTTTGTAATCCACTGGGTAAACTTGCGCAATTGTTTTTCAAACCAAAGGATAAATTTCCCGAAGATATTTTTTCCTTCAATACGTTCTAATTTACCAAAACGGGAGAAAATTAATGGTACGATAGTAAATGATGCTACCAACGAAAGCAATGTTGAAATGATTACCACCACACAAAACTGACGTAAAATGTTAGCCACCATACCGGTACTCACTGCAATTGGGAAGAACACTACCACAATTACGAAGGTGATGGAAACTACGGTAAAACCAATTTCACGGGTTGCATCAGAAGCTGCTCTGACCCTGTTTTTGCCCATCTCCATGTGGCGCTGAATGTTCTCCAAAACCACAATCGCATCATCGACCAGGATCCCTACCACGAGTGATAGACCCAGTAGCGACATTAAGTTTAAGGTATAGCCAAATAAAGCAATACCGATAAATGTTGCAATTAGCGATGCAGGAATCGAAATCATTACGATTACGGCGTTACGAAGACTGTGTAAGAAGAAAAGCATTACGATTGCTACCAACACAACAGCCAGCATTAAATCGTGGATTACCGCATCGGCAGATTCTAGCGTATAGACCGAACTATCGTTTACGATTTTAATATCTAAACCAACATTTTTGTAATCGGCTTTAAGTTTTTCGATGGTTTGCTTTGTACCCTCACTTACCGTTACAGCGTTGGCATCACTTTGTTTAATAATTTGAACCGCAATAGAGTTTGCTCTATTAATACGGGCAATTTTTTCAGTTTCTTTTTGCGTATCCTGAACGTCGGCTATATCACCTAAGCGAATTTGCGCGCCGTCTTTACTGGTACTCACCACTAGGTTACGCATGTCTTCTACACTGGCGTATTTACCAGATAAACGTACTAAAATGTCTTGCGCTCTTGTTTTAACACTTCCGGTAGGGAAATCTAAGTTAGAAGATAAGATAGCTTGCTGAATTGCAGGAACTGATAAACCGTAACCTTGCAGTTTTTTTGCGTCCATTGCTACTTTAATTTCACGCTCAGAACCACCAATTAAATTTACCTGTGCCACACCTGGTACACGCGAAATAATTGGTGCAATACGTTTGTCCATCAAATCGTAGAACGAAATATCGTCCATGTTGCCTGATGCAGACATCGTGATTACCGGAAAGTCATCCAAAGAGAACTTACTTAAAGATGGTTGTTTTACATCGTCCGGTAAATCGGCTAAAATCGCATTTACCTTTCTTTGTGCATCATTTAAGGCAATATCTATCTCTGCTTTATCGGTAAGAGTAATAATTACTACAGATAAACTCTCATAAGAGTTGGCGTTGATTTTTTTGATGTTTTCCATTGAGGAAACCGCATCCTCAATTTTTTTGGTAACGGTACTTTCTACCTCATTAGGTGAAGCACCAGGGTAGATGGTTGAGATAGATACTACGTTAGAAGAGAACTTTGGTAAAAGTTCGTATCCCAGCGAGAAATAACTCAATAAACCCATCAGCGTTAGTGCGGTAAATACCACAATAACCAATGAAGGTCTTTTTATTGATATGTCAGTGATTTTCATTTTTCTTGGTATTGCGTTTGGCGTACAGCGATTAGCGCTGGCCGGTTTTAGCGCCCAGCGTTTAAGCCCGGAGCTTTTTACTTTTTACTTTCGATGTTTTACTTAATAACCGTAACTGGTGTGCCCTCGTTCAAGTTAATTTGGCCACTGGTAATTACCGTTTCACCTTCTTTTAAGCCATCTATCACCTCTACGTTTTCACCCAAAATACGCCCTGAAACTACTTTACGAGTTTGAGCTGTATTTTTAGCTTTATTTAAAATATATACTTCATTGCTACTTACGCTACCTACGAAAGCTGTACGCGGTACCAAAATAGCTGGCGCTTGTTTAGGGAATTTAAAAACCGCTGAACCATACATGCCGGCTCTTAAGCTATTTTTAACATTGTTTGTTACTTCAACTTCGATAGGAAAGTTTAAAGTTTCATCAGCTTTAGCAGCAATGAAAGTTACTTTACCTGTAAATTTATCCTGTGGAAAGACAGAAGATTGAATTTGAACTGCATCGCCAATTTTTAAGTTAGCCACCTGGCTTTCATTAACGTTCACTTTCAACTTTAACTTTGAAACATCTACGAGTTCAAATAATTGAGTTCCTGGTGCTACAACAGCGCCAACTTCGATCATTTTTTTGTTTACAATACCGTTAATTGATGATCTAATGTTAGCATCATTTAACTTACGTTGTTGTTGCTGTAAACGAATTTTAGCATTCTGAGCAGTTAAACGTGCCTGATCTACCTGTTGTTGAGTAACACCACCTGTTTTGAAAGAGCTTTCATAACGTTGTAAGTCTTTCTGAGCGTTTTGATAAGTAGCTTCGGCGGTTTCTCTATCCGTATTTAAAATCTCAGCATCAATTCTAGCCAACACTGTTCCTTTGCTTACACGGCTACCTTCTTCTACAAAAATTTTGCTTACACGACCAGAGTTTTCTGCCATAAAGTTTAACTCTTGATTAGCAGCGAAAGTACCATTCGCCGTAAAATCCAGGTTAATTTCTTTCCGCTCAACTGTAGCGGTTTTAACAGCAACAGCGCCGCTGCCCTTCGCGATAAATGCTGTGGTTTCTTCTGCCTTTTTCTTGTTGTTTGTTAAAACATAAGCAATTGCGCCAAGGGCAACAATAACTACAACAATGATGATAATTATTCTTTTCATTTTTATTGTACTAGCGATTTAATATTTCCGTTTGATTTTATTAATTGTATTTCGGCTATTTTATAGTTTAATAAAGCCTGGGTATAACTGTTTTGAGATGATGTAAGTGAATTTTCTGTGTCCAATAAATCAGTTAAAGAAGCCAACCCGTTGTTATAGTTATTTTGAGTGCTTTTGTAAATTTCTTGTGCCAACTCTACGTTTTTACGTTGTGAGTTGATGGTATTCAAGTTATTGCGAAGTTGAATTTTAGCATTTTCGTAAGCCAGGTTCAATGAGTTTACCGATTCCTTTCTGTCTTCTTTTGCTTTTAAAATCTCAACATTTGCCTGGCGAACTTTTGAACGCGTTAAAAAACCGTTAAAAATTGGAACACGTAATGTCAAACCTATTGCCGATGCTCCGTAGCCAATAGCTGCAGCATTCGAGCTCAAAAAATCAAAACCATCACTCTGACTGGAATAAGTATAGTTGCCTGTTAATGCCAACGAAGGATAATATTCTGCCAGATAAGCTTTACGCTGCAAGCTAAGTAGTTTATCCTGGGTGTTGAGCAATTTAACCTCTGTTCTGTTTGCCAAATCAACTGAATCAGTAAAAACCGGCAATTGTGTAACCTGTGTTAACTCGGTTACCGGCAATTGGATAGGTGTGCTTACTGGCATCCCCATCGAAAATTTAAGCTGATTTTCCAATTGAACAATCGCGTTAACCACTTGCTCTCTTTGGGTATTTAAGTTGGTTAAATTTACACTGATCCGATCTACATCAATTTTTCGTGCCAACCCATTTTTAAACTGGTTGGAGATTACTTTCTCAACTGTTTTAACATTTTTGATGTTGGTATCTAATACATTTAATTGTTGTCTGTTCACCAAAACCTGATAATAGTTATTGGCAACCAATTCAATTATCTGTTCTTCGGTTAACTGTGAGGTGAGGTTGTAATACTCTTCGCTGGAACGAGCCGCTTGCAAGCCTGTAAAAACCTGTTGGTTAAACAATTGTTGCGAAAGTTGTACGCCAGCATTAGAATTCCAGTTTTGTCCTAACTTTATAGCTTGTGCCTGACCACCGAAATCGGCAACTAATTGCCCAATGATTGGGTTGTAGGTTAAGCCAGCAGTACCAGTAAGTTGAGGTAAAGCCTGTGCCCTTACTTCTTGTACTTTGTATCGTCCACCTTCAATGTCGAGTTTCGCTTTGCGAACACGGGCATTATTTTGAAGCGCGTAGGTTAGCGCATCTTTTAAGGTAACTTGCTGTTGTGCAGTTACCAGTTCAGGTAAAGCCATGCCTATTAACAGGATGAGCATTAATTTTACCATTTTTACTCTAAGCATAATATATTGATTTTGTTTTTTGGGTTCTTATTTTTAGTATCGAGTAATTATTATAAAGTGTCAATACGTAATTCCAGTTTTTCATACTTGGCAATCGAAATATTTGTTCTTTGCTCCTTACTCTACACTCGTTGTTCTTTACTCCTTATTCTTTTAGCACTTCAATCCTTTTGTGAAAATTGACGAAAGATCTTTCTGCTTTTGGCTCATCTTATTTAATGCTTTCTTATCAGGGAAAATATCTTTAGCCGTTTCCATCACACACATGGTGGTTAAACCCATCAAGCTTTCTAAGTATAGCTCTGCAATATGAGCTACGTCTTCATGGTCTATTTCACCTTTTTCTTTTGCACTACCGAAAACCTTTGCGAAAAAATCTTTTTCAATATCTTTTAATTCATTCAGCTTGGTTTTAATCGATTCATCGTTTAATAAATCTGGAACACCCTCCGCAATTTTTAACATGTAATATTTTTGGAAAAAGGTATTTCTAACATCTATTGTATTTACCAGTATGGTCTCTAATCCCAGTTCGGGATTGTACTTTTTTTGTATGGCCTCAAAAAATTCGTTAAAAATCTTCTCAATCACACCAAGAATCAAGTGTTTCTTATCAGGGAAATAATAATAAAGAGAGGGTTTGGAAACCGAAAGGTCATCAGCAATATCGTTCATAGTGGTTTTTCCAATACCGAAATGACTAAATCTTTTTATAGCACCCTCAATAATCTGTTCTCTCTTTTTATCAGCTACAACCATTTTACTTTTCTACTTTCTGACTTTTTTAATATTTTAGTCAAAAATAGATCAATATTTTTAAATGTTAATCATTTGATTAAAAATTGAATATTATGTTACAATGTTATGACACTTAAAAGTGTTTTTAAATGATTTATTGGATAATTTGCAATTCTTAGCTAAGCTTTAGAATGACTGTATTTTTAAGCATCTTGATAGTAATCTGTACCATCGTTGTAATGGAATGTGTTTCGTGGTGCATCCATAAATACCTATTTCACGGTCCGCTATGGTTTGTGCATAAAAGTCATCACCAAAAATCACACTCATTTTTCGAATGGAACGATTTATTTGCCTTGCTTTTTGCGGGCCTGTCACTTTACTTAATGTTTATTGATAAAGATGTTTTTGGCTATCGTTTCTTTATTGGGTTAGGAATTAGTGTGTACGGCGTAATCTATTTTATCATCCACGATTGGTTTGTACATAGAAGATTTAAAACGTTTAAGAGTGATAATGGCTATCTAAAAGCAGTAAGAAAAGCGCATAAAATTCATCACAAAAATCAAGGCAAAGAAAAAAGCAGAGCCTTTGGGCTACTGTTTGTGAGGAAGGGGCTATTAAATAGCTGATAAATTTTGGCAAGGTGCTTGTTTCCAACTTGTAAACTTCTTTTATGAAAAATATATTCCGCCTCTTTGCAATTTCAATACTAATATTTTCCTGTACAAAAAAAACAGATAAAGATCGAGCCATAGATTTGGTTGAATCAAAATATGAAAACGCTGAACAGAAACTGAATTTTAAAAATGCAAAGCTAGATAGCCTTTACAATATCTCGCCAAAAGCTTACGCTGATAGCCTAAGTAAAGGCCATCAATTAGATTCCACATTGGCAGTTTTGGAAACTGAGATTGAGCATTTACCTCAAGCCGAGTCAGATAGCGTGGGTTTAGTAAGTGCAGCGCTGACAAAACAACGTTATCGGTTGCTCGAATTGGCAAAAAATAAACCAAAGTTTCTAGGCTGGACGCTATCGCGTGTAAAAATCGAAGGTTTAGACAGAGAAAGCATCAGTTTCAATTTTGATAAAGCGATCACTCACATCGTGGAGTAAAAAAAACTGCTTTTAATCCATTTTAAAATTTCATCCCTTTTTATTTTACTTTTGTGGCAAATACAAATTAGATATGCTTCACATTCAAGAAAATATTTCGCTTAAGCCATACAACTCTTTCAGTATCGATGTTAAGGCAGACTATTTTGCGGAGATTTTTTCTGAAGCAGATTTAAAAGCCTTATTCGAGAACGAGCTTAGTAAATTGCAGAAATTATTAATCATCGGTGGTGGGAGCAATGTGCTTTTCACGCAAGATTATCTGGGTTTAGTGATCAAGATCAGCATTAAAGGAATCGAATCAACAGCCGATGGCGATAATATACTCGTTACTGCTGGTGCTGGCGAAGTATGGAACGATTTTGTAAACTATTGCATAGAAAATAACTTTGCAGGAGTAGAGAACCTAAGCTTAATTCCTGGAACGGTTGGCGCTTCGCCCATTCAGAATATTGGCGCTTATGGGGTAGAACTTAAGGATGTTTTTGAAAGTTGTACCGCATTCGAAATCAAAACCGGCGAAATCAAAACCTTTAATTTCAGTGATTGCCATTTCGGTTATCGCGAAAGTATTTTCAAGGCGGAGTTAAAAGGTCAGTTTATTATTACCTCAGTAACTTTCCGCTTATCTGCACAACCAAAAATAAATACCTCTTATGGCGCTATCAAGGTTGAGCTTCAAAAGAGGGCGATAGAAAATCCAACCATTGCCGATGTTTCTTCAGCGGTTTCACATATTCGGGTTAGTAAACTTCCCGATCCGTCTACGATTGGCAATGCCGGTAGCTTTTTTAAAAACCCGGTAATTGAGAAGTATGAATTTGCCGATGTGGTGGCCAGACATCCGGATGTGGTGCACTATCCAACACCCGATAACAAAATCAAACTTGCTGCGGGCTGGTTGATAGAGCAATGTGGCTGGAGAGGCAAAGTAGTTGGCCAAACCGGCACCTGGAAAAATCAGGCCCTGGTATTGGTTAATCATGGAAATGCAACAGGTTCGGAAGTGTATAATTTTTCTGAACAAATAATAGACAGTGTAAAGTCTACTTTTGGAGTCACTCTGGAAAGAGAAGTAAATATTCTGTGACGGAAGCAACCTTTAGCACGGTTTTGCTGTTTTAGTTCCGTGCCAAAAAAACTTGGTATTAAGTTTGTTTAGTAAAAAACAATGAACATCAATTCATTTGTTTTAAATCTTACCTAAAGCTAAATATCATGACAAAATTTGAATTCAATCATCTGGTTAACCATCACTCAGTTTCACTTAGATCTTATGCTTTAAATTTTACCAAAGATGCCGAAGATGCAAATGATCTTGTTCAAGATACGATGCTCAAAGCCATCACTTACTACAACAAGTTTAAAGAAGGAACAAATTTAAAAGGATGGTTGTTTACGATCATGAAAAATACTTTCATTAACAACTATCGTCGTTTAGTAAAAACAAATACTTTAATTACACAAAGTGAAGATATTTCTTCGGCTAACCTTTCTTATAGCGCAACCAAAAACCAGGCAGAAAGTAAATTCGTACTTGGTGATATTGATAAAGCACTTGCTCAATTACCAGAAGAATATTACGTTCCTTTCATTCGTTATTTCGAAGGTTACAAATACCACGAAATTGCCGATATGTTGCAGATTCCGATTGGTACTGTAAAAACCCGTATTCACGTGGCGAGAGGAATTTTGAAAAAATATTTAAAAACGTATTCTAAAAATATTGCTATTGCAGAAATGGCATAACTGATATTTTTCTGAAAAGAATTACAAGTCTCACCGAAAGCTGAGACTTTTTTTTGTCCAGTTTTTTGGAGCGCAACAATTAGAACTCTTTTGTAAGTGAGTCCCCGCTTTCCGTACAAGTCCTCGCTTTTTCCACTACACCGTCACAAGCACAGCTCTGAGCTTCTCTTACAACAGGGGTTAATGTTTAAAATGAACTGCTATTGGCAGGAGTTGCAGACGTTAAAAGTGTAGAAATTATTGCTGTTCGAACGATTTTTTGTAAAAGCAAAAGGCCCGGAAAATATCCAGGCCTTATTGCTTATCATATATTTGGTTAGTTGATTCTTATGGTTGCTTTCAACAATTTGCCTTCTCTCTCTATTCGAAACAAATGCAAACCTCAAACAATATTGCGTTTAAAAGGTTATTTGCAGTGTTTTTGTTTTGTGGATATAAAGATAAGGGAAATTTTAAGTTTGTCAAGCTTTTTTTAACTTTTTTATTATTTCTTTTGCTGCCACTTGGCCAGATATGATTGCAGGTGGCACTCCAGGGCCTGGAACCGTCAATTGCCCGGTGTATAACATGTTTGTTACTTTGCTCTTCATTTTAGGTTTTAAAAATGCTGTTTGTTTCAAAGTGTTTGCTAAGCCATAAGCGTTGCCTTTAAATGCGTGGTAATCTTCAACAAAATCATTCATGGCATAACTTCGCTTAAACAAGATGTTTTCTTTGATGTCATTACCTGTTAAAACCTTAAATCGTTCTAACAATAAATTAAAATACTCCTCACGCTTATTGTCACTGTCTTCCAGGTCGGGTGCAATGGGGATAAGGAAAAATAGATTCTCAAAGTCAGTAGGAGCAACGCTTGCATCAGTTATCGAAGGACAACAAGCATAAAACAAAGGTTTTGCGGGCCACTTTGGTTTCGTATAAATTTCTTCAGCATGTGCATCAAAATCCTCATCGAAAAATAAATTATGGTGAACGATATTGTTTAATTTCTTATTTAAGCCAATATAAAAAAGCAGGCAAGAAGGAGCCATTGTTCTCGATTGCCAATATTTTTCATCATAGTTGCGATAAGCCTTGTCCAATAATTTTTGATCTATATGATGATAATCAGCGTTGCCAACTACAAAATCAGTAGTAAAGTTGCCTTGATTGGTTAAAAGTTCCTTTGCAATTCCATTCTCTACGCTAATTTTATTTACTTCGGTATTGAACAGGAATTTCACACCTTGTTGCTCCGCTATGCTTTGCATTGCTTCAACAATTTTATGCATGCCACCAATTGGATACCAGGTACCCAAAACTAAATCAGCGTAGTTCATTAAACTATACAATGCTGGAGTGTTTTGTGGAGTAGCACCTAAAAATAGTACAGGAAACTCCAAAAGCTTCCGAAGCTGCTCATTTTTAAAAAGCTGATGCACGTGTTTGCGCATATTACCTAAAAGCTGCAGTTTAATCCCGCTAATTGCCAAACGCGGATCAAAATATTCCATCACACTGTGTGAAGGTTTGAATACATATTCATTCATTCCTACATCATATTTGTACTTGGCCTGTGCTAAAAAAGAATCGAGGTTTTTAGAACTCCCAGGTTCGAATTTTTCAAAAAGCTCATATAACTCTTCAAGAGTAGCAGGTACATCTATAGTTTCTTCTTTGCCAAAATAGATGCGGTAAGATGGATTCAGCCTTTTAAGCTCATAGAAATCGTCAGTTTTCTTGCCGAATATTTGATAGAAATTTTCAAAAACGTCAGGCATCCAGTACCAGCTAGGCCCCATGTCAAATAAGAAACCATCTTTACTCCAGGTTCTGGCTCGGCCCCCGGCCATTTCATTTTTTTCAATAACAGTAACATCGCAACCATCTTTAGCCAATAATGCTGCGGCAGATATTCCTGCGAAACCGGCACCGATCACGGTTACCTTTGGTTTTTTATCCATGGTGTAAATAAAGCGATTTTTAATGATTTTGTTTTGATCAGCATGCTTTTCCCTTGTCGATAGTCAACAAAAATACGAAAGTATAAAACCATTCGCTTTTCTTACCTTTGCTTATACATGATAAAACTGCGATTTTTTTTTCTAACCTGTTTTGCATTGATAAACGTTGCAAAAGCACAGCTTTCTCCAAAAGAGATTGCAGTTTTAAAAACCGATTTGGTTAAAGCAGTAGAGAATGAAGCATTAACGGATTCGCTGTTTAAAAAACTCAACCGGTTACCGAATAAAACCGCGTTAACCGTTGCCTATGCGGGTACTTTAGAAGCGTTGAAAGCTAAACATACCTGGAACCCCTATAATAAAATTAAATATGTTAAAGGTTCCCTGAAAACCATGCAAAAAGCAGTAAATATGGACAAAGAAAATCTGGAAATCCGTTTTATGCGCTTTTCGATTGAGCACTTCACCCCAGGCTTTTTAGGGCTTAGTAAAAATCTAAACACCGATAGGAAAGAAATTGTTAAGCATTACCAGAATCGTAATTTTGGTGTTGCAGATGACGCCTTAATAAAAAATGTAGCCCGGTTTATGATTGATAGTAAGCGTTGTACCGCCGAAGAAGTTAAAACATTACAGAAATACATATAATGAATTACGTTTACCTACTCATCAATATCGGAGTAATTTTATTTCCCCTTGCCTTGTCTTTTGATAAAAAGGTTCATTTCTATAGCAAATGGAAATTTATCATACCCGCTATCCTCATTACCGGGGTTGTTTTTTTAATCTGGGATCTGTTGTTTGTGAAGCTTGATGTTTGGTCTTTCAATCCAGATTACCTCGTGGGTATTTATTTATGGGGCCTGCCACTGGAAGAAATATTGTTCTTTCTCACCGTTCCTTACGCCTGCGTATTTATCTACGAATGCCTTAACGCGTATTTTCCTAATAACAACCTGCAAAAATATAGTTTGGCGGTAAGCCATGCCGTGTTGGGTATCTGCTTTGCATTTTTATTTTTCGGTTACACCAAATGGTATACGTTAATCAATTTCGGTTTTCTATTCGTTTTATTGTTCGCAGTAGAGTACGTCAACCAAAAATACAGGTTCATGTTCAAATTTTATCGGGCCTATTTAGTTGCGCTGATCCCTTTTTATATTGTGAACGGTTTTTTAACATCCATCCCGGTGGTGATTTATAATAACAATGAAAATTTAAATTTCCGCGTTGGCACTATTCCTTTTGAAGATCATTTTTATTTAATGGGTTTGTTGTTAATGAACATTTATTTATACGAGCGATTTAAAAGTAAAGCCTTACAAACGGGATGATACGTTTAGGAAATGAAATTTTTTTACATCTTGGGTCAGATCGTCCCTCCATACGCTATAGCTCCGGGAAGGCCGGAGGCTGACGCTTTTGTCGGGTTAAAAAACAAGGGCTTGTGCAAGAACAAAACTACAGACAACCTCGAAATGTACACAAATTGATGGAGCTACCGATTTATACGAAACAACAATTAGCGTTAAAGAACGGGCAAGATAAGCCGCAGATTTGGGTTGCATACAAAGGTTTGATTTACGACATGACTGACAGTCGGTTATGGCGAAACGGTAAACATTACGAGCATTGGGCTGGGCAAGATTTAACCGACGAATTACCTGATGCACCACATACCGATGCCGTCTTCGAAAAATTTACTCCTATTGGAAAAGTTGGCTAAATTAAAATTCAGTATTTCTTCACACTTTAAAGTTAGCTTTGGTTAAATAACCAAACAAATGCCCCCAAAGCCGACTATTTTTAAAAAAATAAATACCTTATTTCAATACCGCTATGGACCCATACTAATATCCCTTATTATGCTTTGCGCTGCTTCACTACTGACGAGACTTGTTCTTTTAGTAGCTTCCGCGGCATCTTTTGAGTGGACCGCATTCAATCTGATAAAAGTGTTTGTAATTGGCCTACTCTACGATTTGGCTGCCGGATCTTATGCAATTATTCCGTTGGTGCTTTATCTATGGCTATTTCCATCTCGCTGGTATAGCAAAGGGTTGAATCGCGTATTGCTGATCAGCTATTTTTTTATTGTGGTGACAACACTGTTTTTCAATGCCATTTCGGAATGGTTCTTTTGGGAAGAATTTTCTGTGCGTTATAACTTTATTGCCGTTGATTATTTGGTATACACTACCGAAGTGATCGGAAACATCAGGCAATCGTATCCAATAAACACCATCGTCGCTGTACTTTTAATTCTATCTTTAGCCGTAACCTATCTTTTAAGAACAAAAATATGGGCTTCGACAAATGTTCCAATGCGTTTTGCAAAGCGTTCGAAATTTCTCCTTTTATTTTTGATAGCGCCACTCTCTGCTTATTTTCTAGTTAGTCATAATTGGAAAAATCAAAGTCGTAATCAATATGTTAATGAACTTTCGGGAAATGGCATGTATGAGTTTGGGTTTGCTTTCTGGCATAATCAATTAGAATACAATACTTTTTACAAAACAGTTTCTATTAAAAAGGCGTTAAACATTGTTGGCAAAGACCTGGCATTTATACCAGTAAGTACAAGAGAGCTTAATACGTCGAGAGCTATAAAATCTTTTTCCGCAGAAAAAAAGATGAATGTGGTTTTAATCAGCGTAGAGAGTTTAAGCGCCGAGTTTCTAGGCTGTTTTGGCAATACGCAAGGTATTACACCAAATCTCGATTCAATAGCCAAACACGGACTTTTATTTACCAATCTTTATGCTTCCGGAACACGAACTGTACGTGGCTTAGAGGCATTATCACTTTGTATTCCACCAACTCCCGGGCAATCTATTATTAAACGGCCAAATAATAAAAATCTTTTCACACTCGGAAGTCTATTTAAATCGAAGGGCTATAGCAGCAGGTTTATTTATGGCGGTTATGGTTATTTTGATAACATGAACGAGTTTTTCTCTCAGGATGGCTATGAGGTTTCTGATAGAAATGCGTTGCGTAAAGAAGAAATCCATTATGAAAATACCTGGGGCGTAGCCGATGAAGATTTATTTACGCTTTCCATGCATGAATTGGACAAAGATTATAGGAGCGGAAAACATTTCTTTGCACACATTATGACCGTTTCAAACCATCGGCCATATACATATCCAGGCGGAAAAATAGATATTCCATCGCATACAGGAAGGGAAGGTGCAGTTAAATATACAGATTATGCAATCGGGAAATTTATCAATGAGGCAAAACTTAAACCCTGGTTCAAAAATACGTTATTTGTTATCGTTGCAGATCATTGTGCATCAAGTGCGGGCAAGGTAGAGCTTCCGGTAGATAAATATCATATCCCGATGATCATGTTCTCTCCGGCGATTATTAAACCTGGTAAGTTTGAGAAATTGACGGCTCAAATTGATATTGGTCCATCCATCCTTGGGTTATTAAACTTCAACTATCACAGCAAATTTTTCGGGCAGGATGTTTTCAAAATGAAAGATGATCAACAAAGAGCGTTTATAAGTACATATCAGAGTTTAGGTTACATCAAAAATAATAAGCTTGTAATTTTAGATCCCAATAAAAAAGTAACCACATTTATTCCTGATTTTAGAACTGGAAATGCTATATCTATTCCTTCAGAAAACTGGTTGACAGAAGAAGCAATTGCAAATTATCAACTTGCGGCCTATCTATATTCTAACCATGGATATCAGTTTAGTGGAAGTAAAGAATAGTTCTACCATAATTGCAAAAGCTACGCCTGGCAGATTGGTTTGTGTAATTTCAGATCTTATGATGTTATCAGTGGATATGCAAATGAGGCCAAAAAGGCTCAATTCCATTCAGGGTACATGTTCTCCATTTCAAAAAAATCTTCAAAACAATTTTGGTAAATGCTACAATACCGAATACTCAACGAAAGCAAAAGCTACCAAACCTCGATCTGAACAAGAGAAGGCTGATTGATATCAAAACCGACAGCCTTATGGTTTTACGAAACGATATAATCAACAATTGCTTGCGAATGTATTTTTGTAGTATCAAACATGGGGATATCAAAGTCGTCCTGATTGATAAGCATAGGGATTTCTGTACACCCTAATATGATACATTCAGCGCCACTGTCTACAAGTTCTTTTATAATAGAGATGTAATTGATTTTTGTTTCCGGATTGATAAAACCTATCCCTAACTCTTCTTTTAAGGTTCGTTGAATGTAATCTCTGGTTTCCTGCTTTTTAGGTATGAGAACCTCCAGTCCATACGTTTCTAGTTTGTCTCTGTAGAAGTTCATTTCCATTGTGAACTTTGTAGCCAATAGGCCTACTTTTTTGTACCCAGTTTTATTAATCGCTTTTGCAGTTTCTTCTCCAATGTGGATGATAGGCAGTCCGATTGTATCCTGAAGTTTATCTGCAAAAAGATGGGCCGTATTTGCACATAAAACAATACTTTCCACCCCGGTATTTTTTAAGCTTTTGCAGGCACCTATTAATAATTCATAAGAATTATCCCAGCCTGCGGATTGAATGTCGCCAAAATTCAAGGAATAGATGATGCATTCTGCAAAGTTCAAGCGGCCAAGCCTGGCATTTACCCCCTCGTTAATGAGTTTGTAATAATCCATTGTTGATACCCAGCTTATTCCGCCAACCAGTCCTATTTTTTTCATAGAAATATTTATTGCCAATATTAACTTATTTCAAGCGCCTTCAACAGCCGCTTGATTATTAGAATTTCTAAAACAAGAAAGCCTCACCGGGCATGGTAAGGCTTGTTCTTGATATTGGCTCCCTCTGCTGGGCTCGAACCAGCGACCCTCTGATTAACAGTCAGATGCTCTAACCAGCTGAGCTAAGAAGGAATATTATTCTTTTTGTATTCAATTTGCCAAAATCCTTTGGCAATCATTTCATAAAAAATCCCCACATTGCTGTGAGGATGTTGGCTCCCTCTGCTGGGCTCGAACCAGCGACCCTCTGATTAACAGTCAGATGCTCTAACCAGCTGAGCTAAGAAGGAGTGCTGGTTGTTTCCTAAAACGAGGTTCTTTATGCTTTGCAGCTTATCAGGCCTTGTTCGTTTTGGGAATGCAATATTAGGGCTTTTAAATTATTTATGCAATATTTGCAGTGAAAAATTTTTAAAAAAATTCAAAATAAAATATATGAGCCTGATAATCATAGGTACTGTAGCTTTCGATGCTATTGAAACTCCATTTGGAAAAACAGATAAAATTGTTGGTGGCGCCGCAACGTACGCAAGTTTAGCTGCATCTTACTTCTATAATAAGGCGAAAATTGTTGCAGTAGTAGGTAATGACTTTCCACAATCTGATATAGATAGTTTCAAGGAACATGGTATTGATACCGAAGGCTTACAGGTAAAAGCGGGTGAAAAGTCGTTTTTCTGGTCTGGAAAATATCATAACGATATGAACAGCAGGGATACCTTAATTACTGAGCTGAACGTATTGGAAAATTTCGATCCAATTATTCCGGAGAGTTATCAGGATTGCGACTACCTAATGTTGGGCAATTTAACGCCGCAAGTTCAGCAAACGGTAATCAAACGTTTAAGGAATCGCCCGAAATTAATCGTGATGGACACCATGAACTTTTGGATGGATATTATGATGGATGACTTGCTGGAAACCATTAAATTAGTTGATGTTCTAACGATTAATGATGCAGAAGCCCGTCAATTGTCTGGAGAATATTCTCTGGTTAAGGCTGCCAAGAAAATTTTGGCTATGGGTCCAAAGTACCTGATTATTAAAAAAGGAGAGCATGGTGCATTATTATTCCATGAAGATCAGATTTTCTCTGCACCTGCATTACCATTGGCAGAAGTATTCGATCCAACAGGTGCGGGAGATACATTTGCAGGCGGTTTTATTGGCTATCTCGCTAAAGTTGGTACCATCAATTTCAACAATATGAAAAATGCTATTATTTATGGCTCTGCCCTTGCATCATTTTGTGTAGAAAAATTTGGTACCGAAAAATTATTGAATTTAACAGAAGAAGAAGTGGCAGCAAGAATACAACAGTTTGTGGAGTTGAGCGCATTTACCATCGAAGCTTAAGTTTCAAAAATCACTATTTAAAATTTGTTGCAGAAGCCTTTTCTTTAGAAGAGGCTTCTGCGTTTTAGTACCACTCTATATTATTGAGCGAAGAGACTCGATATGCCTTTTAATAGCTAGCCTAAATGCATTTTTGGCATTGCGACTGAAAATTTTTCACTTTTTATGAAAATTTTTCAGCTAAACCCGGGCAGAAAAGGTTTGGCATTTGAGTTGTTTAATGTAGTCTGAGCATTTAGCTCAAGAGTTTAATTAATTATTTAGTTTTTTAGTCATTAATAAATTTAAGGAGGAAAAACCTATGACACTGGTTAAATTTAATTCGGAAAACAACAAAAAGACCAATTCAATGCCGGCCTTTAACAATGTTTTTGATTCGATCTTTAACGATACATTCTTCTCTGATCGAATGGTTACAAGAGTGCCTGCTGCAAATGTTAGCGAGTCTGCAGATCACTTTCACATCGAACTTGCTGTGCCTGGCCTCGCCAAAGAAGATTTCAAACTGAAACTTGAAGGCGATGTTTTGTCTATCTCGGTAGAGCAAAGTCACCAAGATCAAAGGCAGGAAAGAAGTTATGCAAAGCGGGAGTATAGCTATAGTTCGTTTGTGAGAAGCTTCACCTTACCAGAAAGTGCAAACGCTGATCAGATTCAGGCGAAATACGATAGCGGAATTTTAAATATTGATATTCCAAAAAGAGAAGAAGCTAAAATGGTTACCAGAAAAATCGAAATTCAATAATTAGCACTTAATAATCAGTTTAGAGCTGCCTGTAATGGCGGCTCTTTTATTTTGATATGGAAACTAAGTTCGAAATATCATTAAAGTTCAAACTGTGTAAAGGTATTGAAGAATACGGATGCTTTCAGGTTGGTGCCAATGAGCTTTTTGCAAAGGAATTGTTTAACATGTTGGAAGGAACCGAAAACATCACAAAAGAGTCTATTATGTTAATTGATTTTATTAAATGGGAAAGAGGCATCCCTTTTCCGATTAATGCCAAACATTGCACCTATGATCAACTCGCGACCAATGTGAAGTTGATCACAAGGGAATTGTTTAAGCAGCATCAGTTGGCTCATTGATTTAATTCTTTTATTCCATCAATACTCCATATGTTTGAGTATAAATTCGACAAAATGAAAATAATTAAACAATCCTCTTTGCTAGTGCTGTTGATGTTTTCCATCGTAACAGCTAAAGCGCAAACTGCTCTTGAAAAAACCGTTGCCGATTGGGAACGAGCCAAAACTTACACAAAAGAATATTTAGATGCCATGCCTGAAGGCTCTTTTTCTTTGAAACCCACGCCTCAAATGCGGTCTTTTGCCGATCAGTTTTTTCACCTTGCTGATGCAAACTACGCATTCGCATCGGCAGCTACGGATGAAAAGAGTCCGGTAGCGATGGGTGGTTTAGAGAAAGGCACCGATAAATCGAAAGCAACGGTAACAAAAGATGTTTTAGCAAGCTACGACTTCGTCATTGCTGGTATTAAAAAAATGTCCGCCGAGAAGCTATCAGAAAAAGTAAAACTTTTTGGGAAATTCGAAATGACCCGGGAAGATGCACTGAACAAATGTTTCGAGCACCAAACGCATCACAGAGGACAGGGAACTGTTTACATTCGTTTGGCTGGTGCAACTCCGCCTGCCGAAAAGTTATTTTAGCATTAGAATGGGGCGAATAAATTGCCCCATTTCTTTTACAATACTTTTGGAAACTATTACCTGTAAATATAAACATGGCTCGGAAAAAAAAGCTTGCAGAAATTAAAACAAAACCAACACAAGCCAGTGTGGATGAATTTATTAACAGCATCGATGATGAGCAAAAACGTGAAGACAGCTTTACTATTTCGCAAATGATGAAGGATGCCAGTGGTGAAGAGCCGGTATTGTGGAGCAGTGCGATTATTGGGTTTGGGAATAAACAAGTTACCAGTGCGGCAACGGGAAGAACAGTAAACTGGCTGCGGATTGGGTTTTCGCCACGTAAGGCAAATTTATCGTTGTACCTTACTGTGAATTATGAAAAACATTTGGATCTGATGAAAGAACTTGGAAAGCACAAAGCCGGAGCAGGTTGCCTTTACATTAATAAGCTTGATGACATAAATTTAGATGTATTACGAAAGATTATAAAACTATCGCTCCATAATTTAGTTTAAGTATTCGGATTAATGTTGTACAGTATATTCGCTCAATTCCGAAACGAATTTCTATTTTGCGGCATAATTATTAGATACAAATGGCTTCAGGTTTTTTTGCAATTTTAGATGATATAGGTGCTTTAATGGATGATGTGGCCATGGCTAGCAAGTTGGCAACCCGCAAAACCGCAGGCATATTAGGGGATGATTTGGCTGTTAACGCTGAAAAAGCCACTGGTTTCTTGGCGTCGAGAGAAATTCCGGTACTGTGGGCCATTACAAAAGGATCATTTTTGAATAAGCTGATCATTGTTCCTATTGCGTTATTGCTTCAGGCATTTTTTCCGGTTGCCATCAAAGTGATCTTGGTTTTAGGTGGCTTTTACTTAGCTTATGAAGGAGTAGAAAAAATTATCGAATTCTTTTTTCATCGATCAAAGCCAGCACCGGTGGCTGCTGCTGAAGTTAGACAAAACGATGCTGAAGCAGAAAAGGCGAAGGTTAAATCGGCGGTATTAACAGATTTTATCCTTTCGATAGAAATCGTGATTATTGCGCTTGGAAGTGTTTTAGATAAATCATTGGCGATACAAATTCTGACGGTGTCAGTTGTAGCGATATTGGCAACCATTGGAGTTTATGGCATTGTTGCTTTAATCGTCCGCATGGATGATGCTGGCCATAAATTAATAAAACGCTCCAACGATAAAGGTTTTTGGGCATCTCTGGGGCATTTATTGGTTAAAGCTTTGCCAATCATTATAAAAACGTTAGCTGTAGTGGGTACCATTGCTTTGATTCTGGTTGCAGGAGGGATTTTTGTTCATAATATTGAATTTATGCACCATGTTCTGCCAAACCTTCAATCTACGATAAAAGAATTTGGAGCGGGGATAGTGGGTGGTTTAATTGCTGTTCCTGTAATGATGGTGGGCAAAAAGCTAATCGGTCTGTTCAGTAAAAAGCCAGCAGTCTCAAAATAATTCAAGCGTTTCTGCAACTCTGCAAGCTTCCAAGGCACTCGTCACGTTTAGTTTTTGAAAAATATTTTGGCGGTGGCGGTTTATCGTATTAATGCTCAATGAAAGTTTATCGGCAATTTCTTTACTTCGTTTTCCGTGTTTAATCAATTTTAGAATTTCCTGCTCCCTGCTGGAGAGTAGGTTGGAAAGATTCCTGATCTCGTTGTCTATCACTTTTCCCGTTTGTTTATTCACGATTAAACCACTCGGAATACTACATTCCGGATGGTCATATATTAAGTTGTAAAGACATAGCGCCAGCCAAACATTACCATCAGTGGCGTTTGCGATATAAATTAGCCGGTGCTTCAGCATCACATATTTTCCCTCCCTATTTTTTGCTCTTAACCTGGTAATTACTTCATAATGGTGCCTTTCGTCCAGGCTAACGGACTGAATCATCCTAAAGAATTGAAATTCTAACTGGTATTTTTTAGTCAAATCTTCCGGATGAACTTTGCTTAATAGTTCATCTTCCCAAATGGAATTGATTTCATCTTTTTGCTCGGAAAGGCCGAGGTCTTTAGCAATGGAATTATAAAAAATATAACTTTTCCTGCTCTTCAAATCGCTTAATACGCTAATCCCGTTCTCAAGTTTACTGTACATTTCAGCAATTGCCTTAGCCTGCTCAATTTGTAAATTCTCACTTGCATTACCTTTAAAGGTTTGCCCTAACAGTTTTATGTCAAGTAAATTTCTCATTGCTTCTCAAAGGTAATGGTTATTTTTCACCATTGAGCGATAGGGAAATCATAGATAACTTTGAGCTTCCGGTTGGATAGACTCAGGTTTAGATGCAACCTTAAAAATGATAAGATTAAGAATGAAAAAGATACTATTAGCCATCTGTATGTTGGTAAGCCTAAATAAATTACAAGCCCAAAATTTAAATAATATGCAATGGTTTAATGAGCCTGAGAAGTGGTCAGTGAAAGATAATAGCTTAATGATGCAGGTAACTCCTCAAAGCGATTATTGGCGCATTTCGCATTATGGTTTCACTGTAGATGATGCTCCGTTCTACTACGGCACTTATGGTGGTGAATTTGAGGTAAAAGTAAAATTAACGGGAGATTATAAAGCTCGTTTTGATCAGATGGGTTTAATGATTCGCATTGATCATCAAAATTATATCAAAACAGGAGTGGAGTTTGTAGATGGAAAGTTTAACGTGAGCACTGTAGTCACTCACCAAAAAAGCGACTGGAGTGTTCTACCACTTGAAAAAGTACCTCCATTTATTTGGGTTAAGGCAGTAAGAAGGCTCGATGCTGTTGAGATTTTTTACTCCCTTGATGATAAAAATTATATCATGACCAGAAATGCACCATTACAAGATAACACCCCTGTTATGGTTGGATTAATGGCTGCCAGCCCGGATGGCAATGGTTTTGAAGCAAAATTTGAAGCGTTTAAGGTTAAACATTTGCCAGATCAGAGACGACTTGGATGGTTAAAAAATCATTAATAATAGGTGATGATAAACATTTGTTTACAGCCCACTACATAAGTTTAGAGGCTTAAAATCAACGCAAAGTTGTATTAACGGTATTTACAATCTTTTTGTTTGGGGCCATATCGGGATAATTTATAGTACTTTCTTCTGGTCGCGTTCGAAAAGGATTTGCAAGGAAGGGTTGAAGCAAATCAATTAAGCAATATCATTTATTATTATCGATTTCAAGATAAAAGCTGATATTTGTAGCTTCAAAAAACAGCAATGAAACCCTACCTGCAGCTATTCGACTTCTCTAAAAAAATAAATTATAAAACAGAGATTTTAGCAGGACTTACTGTTGCGATGACGATGATTCCCGAATCTTTGTCATTCGCCATCTTAGCAGGTTTCCCACCTTTAACAGGCTTGTATGCAGCCTTTATTATGGGGCTAGTTACCGCAGTTTTTGGCGGTAGGCCGGGCTTGGTATCAGGAGGGGCCGGAGCAACCGTAATTGTACTCATAGCTTTAATGAAGACCCATGGCATAGAATATGTATTTGCTGCTGTTGCTTTTGCGGGAGTAGTACAGATCTTGGTTGGCCTTTTTAAACTTGGTAAATTTGTAAGACTCGTTCCTCAGCCTGTAATGTTTGGCTTCGTAAATGGGCTGGCCGTAATTATTTTTATGTCGCAGCTAGAGCAGTTTAAAACAATTGTCGGCGGCAACACTACTTGGTTGAGCGGACCGGCACTTTACACCATGTTGGGTTTAGTTGCCCTAACGGTGCTTATTGTTATTGTCTTGCCAAAATTTACTAAGGCAGTTCCATCCTCGCTAGTCGCTATTATTGTTGTATTTGTTATCGTTCTCGTTTTCAATATAGATACCAAACTGGTTAAAAATATTGCTTCGGTAAGCGGGGGGGTTCCACCTTTTCACATTCCTAAAATCCCTTTTGATTTAGATACTTTGAAAATCATCTTTCCTTACGGATTAATTATGGCTGGTGTAGGTTTAACAGAAGGTTTGCTGACTCTAAATTTAGTTGATGAAATTACGGAAACCAAAGGCAATGGAAACAGGGAAAGTATTGCTCAGGGAATTGCTAACATTACCAATGGCTTTTTTACAGGTATGGGCGGATGCCCGATGATTGCACAAACGCTTGTAAATCTATCTGCCGGAGCAAGGGCAAGACTTTCGGGCACTATTGCAGCATTAACGATTTTACTTATTATTCTTATCGGTGCGCCGGTTATTGAGCGAGTACCAATGGCAGCATTGGTTGGCGTAATGATGATGGTTGCCATTGGCACATTTGAGTGGATGAGCTTTAAGGTGATCAATAAAATGCCAAAACAAGATATTTTTATAGGAATCTCTGTGGCAGTGATTACGGTTTGGCTCCACAATTTAGCCTTGGCCGTATTAATTGGCGTTATTATTTCTGCTTTGGTATTTGCCTGGCAGAGTGCAAAACGGATAAGGGCTAATCAATTTAAAGATGAAGATGGTGTTAAACATTATGAAATTTATGGTCCTTTATTTTTTGGTTCCGTAGCAAATTTTAACGATCTCTTTGAAGTGTCTAATGATCCTGAGTATGTAGTAATCGATTTTAAAGGCAGTAGAATTTATGATATGTCTGGAATCGACGCATTAAACAAACTGACTGAAAAATATCGGAATGCAAATAAAAAACTTCATTTGCAGTTTTTAAGCGAAGATTGTAAACGGTTACTTAAAAATGCTGAAGATATTATTGAAGTCAACATCATCGATGATCCTCGTTATAAAATCGCTAGGGAGAAATAATTAGAAATCGAATTCTAGCTGACTATTTTCTAGTTTTTCTTCCGCCATGTCATCATAAAATCGAGATAGCGTAATTCCCAGGAGTCTTATCTTTGCAAAGCCAATATTGGCCTCATTTAATAAGTTGATGGCTTCGTTGTAAATGGTTTCCGCTTTATTAATTGAGGCAGGAAAAGACCTGCTTCTGGTAATAATTTTAAAGTCTTCAAACTTAATTTTTAGTGTAACAGTTTTGCCTTTTAGCTGATATTTTTCTAATCGCTTCGCTACGGTTTCGCTAATCTGTCGAAGTAAATCATGCATTACCGCATCATCATTGGTATCTTCAGATAAAGTATCTTCGGCACCTACAGACTTTGTTTCCCGATTTGCTCTTACCGGACGATCATCAATTCCCCTTACAATTTTATAATAGAACCTGCCCGATTTCCCAAATTGGGCTATTAGTTGCGCCTCACTTAGCTTTTTTAAATCAGCACCGATATTGATTTGCATTGCTTTCATCTTAGCAGCCGTTACTTTACCCACGCCAAAAAACTTTTCTACAGGTAACTTCTCCATAAAAGCTTTAATTTTCGACGGACCGATAAAAGTCAATCCATCTGGTTTGTTCATGTCTGAAGCAACCTTCGCCACAAATTTACTTACCGAAACACCCGCCGATGCGGTTAAATTCAATTCATTTTTTATGGCGTCTTTTATTGATTTTGCAATGTCAATTGCAGAGCCTATTCCGAGCTTATCTTCGGTAACATCAAGATAGGCTTCATCTAAAGATAAAGGCTCAATAATGTCGGTGTATCGGCTAAATATTTCTCGGATGGCTTTCGATGCGGCTGCATAAGCATCAAAACGGGGGTACACAAAAATCGCAGTAGGACAAAGCTGATAGGCTTTGCTGCAAGACATAGCAGATTTAATTCCGAACTGACGAGCTTCGTAACTGGCAGTTGCAACAACGCCACGGCTGTCGGGTTTGCCGCCCACCACAATAGGCTTGCCTCTATATTCCGGAACATCTCGTTGCTCTACGGAAGCATAAAATGCATCCATATCAATATGGATTATTTTTCTTAAAAGAGATAGATTTTGATCAGACATGTAATGCCTAAATTTCGGAAATTTAAACTTGATAACAGCATATTTCTGGAGCGCGTAATCTGGCAATTCTAGTTCACCTTAAGGTATGACTTTAGTTCAATAGGAAGTCAACCTTATTGAGCAGCGAATCCATTTCAAACGGTTTTTCCATGAAATCGTTGGCGCCGGCATCCAAAGCAGATTGACGGATGTCTCTACTTGCTGAAATCATTAAAATGGGTATTTTTTGATATTGAGGATCACTTTTAAGCAATTTGCAGATATCGCGGCCATCATGTCCACTCATCCAAATATCCAACAGAATTAAGTCTGGTTTATTTTTAACGGCCTCGAAAACTGCTCCGCCATCGTAAGTAAATTCTACCTCATAACCCATTACTTCTAATATCATCGTCACTGCATCTACAATCCCTTCATCATCATCGGCGATGAGTATTTTCTTAGTTCCCATTGACGTAAATTTTTGCTATAGTGATTTATTTAAATGTGAGGATAAAGATGATAATTAAGTATAGTATTAATACTGAATTAGAGGTTTTTGTTTTCAAAAATCGCAATTTATTTTGATATAGATTAGCCTGGTTATCGATAATTTTAGATTAGTTCACCCACATCGTAACAAATTGGTTTTTTATTGCTCAAATGTTTTTATACGCTTATCAGAATAAGAAACTAGAAGTTTTGAGCAGTTTCATTTATCTATTTCGATATATTATAGATTATATTTACAACGAAAATTCAATTACATAGGTGAGTAGCCAAAATGGATAGCATTAATATTAAGAAGTTAGCTGAGGCTTTAAATTTATCTACTTCGACTATTTCTAGGGCGTTTAGAGATAATAGTGACATCAGCATTGCTACCAAAGAACGTATTTTGGCAAAAGCCAAAGAACTGAATTATCAACCTAACCATTATGCAAGCAATCTAAGAGAGCAAAGAAGCAAAACCATTGCAGTAATTGTTCCCGAATTAGCTAATAATTATTTCTCTCAAGCCATACATGGTATTGAGCGGGTGGCTAGGGAAAACGGTTATCATATCTTAATTTATGTTACCGATGATGATTATAAAAAAGAAGTCAATTTTATTCGCCACCTACATAATGGCCGGGCAGATGGCATAGTGATGTCGGTTTCTGGTGAAGCCAACGATCATAATTACCTCAATAAATTCGGTGCGCAAAGGCTACCTCTGGTTTTCTTTGATAGAATTTATGAAGATATCGAAACGCCAAGAGTAATCACCAACGATTATAACAGTAGCTTTTTGGCTACTGAGCATTTAATTGAGCAAGGTTGCAAACGGATTGCCTATTTGGTGGTAAACAAAAGTTTGTCTATCGGAAAAACCAGGATGCAGGGCTACATTGACGCCCTTGCCAGATACCAAATTCCGTTTGAAGAAAATTTGATTGTAGATTGTAGCAACAGCTACGAAGAAAACAGTGTGATCATCAAAAATGCGTTGCAGCAATTGCAACCAGATGGTGTTTTTACCTCGGTAGAGCGTTTAGCATTTGCTACCTACTATGCTTGTTACGATTTGAATATTAGTATCCCAAACGATTTAAAAGTAATCAGCTTTTCTAGTCTGGAAATCGCACCATTACTAAACCCATCTTTAACAACGATTACACAACCTGCAACAGAAATAGGGGAGCAGGCGGCCAAGTTGCTTTTCAAAATATTGGATGATAACCAGGATAAAAATCTCTTTACAGAAGTTGTTTTGGAATCGAAAATTATCAAAAGAAATTCTACAGCAATTGGGAGCAAAAAAAGCTAAAAAACAGCGCTTAATTTTGGTCTGAAATTTTCAATTTTTTTCTTCACTTAGTGTAAAATAAGCAGAATTCGGCATGATTTTCGGGAACGTTCCCGAAAACGACCAGTGTTTTTCTCCTTCATTTTCGGGAACGTTCCCGAAAAACCTCTTGAAAACAACTTAGTGTAAAAAGTACACTAAAATTTATCAAATTAATTTTTTAAACATTTGATTTATAGACGTTTAAATTTTATAAATCGCGATAATTTGTGTTCGTTTATTAATCAAAAATAAAATTTATGTTAAGTTTTCCCTTTATTTTTTATCGCTTAAAATATATTTTTTAAATAAATTTTGAAATCTCATTAAGTGCTGTAAATTAGGCCTATGTGTAAATCACTATAATATTTAACCAAATTATATACTTAAAAGAGCTTCGAATATGAAAGTATTTTACCTGTTAAAACAGGGGCTTTTAGTGCTGTTAGTTTTTTCAGCATTAATCGTAAAAGCACAAACCGGATCGGTATCCGGAAAGGTGCTTGATGAAACCGGCCAACCTTTACCCGGTGCTTCTATTGTTGTAAAAGGAACAACAAGAAGTACCTCAACCGATGTTAATGGTGTTTTTAAATTAGCAGGCTTAAGCAATGGTGCTGTAACTTTATCTGCAAGCTTCATTGGCTATCAAACGCTTGATAAGCCAGTTACTGTTTCAGCTAATGCCACTGTTAATTTCCAATTGGTGCCCGATGCACAAAAATTGAATGAGGTTGTTGTAATCGGTTACGGTACTGCCGAAAAGAAAAACTTGACTGGTTCAATCACTACAGTAAGTTCAAAAGACTTCCAAAAGGGTGCAATTACTACACCAGAACAATTAATTCAAGGTAAAGTTGCAGGTGTAAATGTAATCTCAAACAGCGGTCAGCCTGGTGTTGGAAGTACAATTCGTATCCGTGGCGGGGCATCACTTAACGCCAGTAATGATCCGTTAGTAGTGATCGATGGAGTTCCATTCAGTGGAAACACAATCGACAATGCGCCAAGTCCTTTATCATTAATTAATCCTAATGATATTGAAACATTTACAGTATTAAAAGATGCAAATGCGACGGCTATTTATGGTTCAAGAGCATCAAATGGAGTTATTTTAATTACCACTAAAAAAGGTAGTGCTGGTGCTCCGGTAATTAATTTTAGTACCAACAATTCTATTGCGACAGTAATTAAAAATGTTGATGTACTTTCTGCTGATCAAGTCCGTGCTTATGTAAATGCCAATGGTAGTGCCTCTCAAAAAGCATTATTGGGCACTGCAAACACAAATTGGCAAGATGAAATTTATCAAAGAGCCTTTACAACTGATAACAATTTAAGTATTGCAGGTTCATTCAAGGGTGTTCCTTATCGTGTTTCGGCTGGATATTTAGATCAGGATGGATTGTTAATTACCGATAAACTTAAGCGTGGAACAGGTTCAATTACTTTGTCACCGAGATTGTTTAACGATCATTTAAAAATCGACTTGAACGTGAAAGGTTCATTAACTGATTCTCATTTTGCAAATGGCGGTGCAATTGCGAACGCCATTCAATTTGATCCAACGCAGCCTGTAAATGTGAATAACAGCTACGGCAATTACTACGAGTGGACACAAGGTACGGGTGCTGATATGGTTCCAAATCCAAATTCACCTCGTAACCCTGTTGGTTTAATCAGATTACAGGACAACAATGGCCATGCCGCTAGAAGTGTTGGTAATGTTAAGTTTGATTATTCTTTCCATTTCTTGCCAGAATTGCATGCCAACTTAAACTTAGGTTATGATGTATCTAAAGGTTATGGCTCAATCAGAGTTCCAACATTTGCTGCTCAAAGTGCTTCAACTCAAGGATCTTTCTCTCGGGCATTAAGAACTGGGAACGATAAGTTTTCTGAGTTTTATTTAAACTATGCTCATACTGTAGAAAGCATTAAAAGTAGATTCGACGCAACTGCTGGTTATGGGTATTATGATATCTCAACTACAGGCTACAATTTTACAAATTATACAGGCACAGGTGTTCCGCTTGTAACTCCAGTATTTCCCTTTTCTGTTGAACGAAACAAGCTACTTTCCTACTATGGAAGGTTAGTTTATACCTTAGCTGATAAATATATTCTTTCTGGTACAATGAGAGCTGATGCATCTTCAAAATTTGCTGAAAATAACCGTTGGGGTTATTTCCCATCAGCAGGTTTTACCTGGAGAATTATTGGTGAAAATTTCTTAAAGGATAGCAAAGTAATATCTGATTTAAAACTAAGATTAAGTTACGGTGAAACGGGTAACAAAGATGGGATCGGTAACTACGATTACCTATCTAAATATTATGCCAATACCAATACTGGTCAATACCAAATTGGCAACACTTTTTATAACTATTACGCACCTGCAGGTTATGATCCAGATTTGAAATGGGAATCAACAACCACCTATAATGCTGGCTTAGATTATGGTTTTTTACAAGGAAGATTGTACGGTAGTGTAGATGTTTACTACAAAAAAACCAAAGACTTATTAAGCACAGTAACTATACCTGTGGGAACAAACTTTAGCAATGTATTAACAACGAATGTTGGAAATATGGATGTAAGAGGTGCTGAAGCTAGTTTAAACTTTGTAGCAATTAAATCTGATGATATCAATTGGGATTTTGGAATTAACGCTGCTTATAACAGAAGAAAGGTTACTAACTTAACTTTAAATCCAAATTCTGGTTTTAAAATCGATGCAGGAGATATTACTGGAGGTACTGGTGTTCACTTAAAATACAACGCAGTTAATCAAATTCCGGGTTCATATTTTGTTTACAAACAAGTTTATAATGCCAACGGAAAACCACTGGAAGGTGTTTTTGAAGATTTGAATGGTGATGGCGCAATTACACCAGATGATCAGTATTTTTATAAATCCCCTAATCCAGATTTTACCTTTGGCTTCAATACTTCGTTTAGTTATAAAAAATGGACAATCAATACCGTGTTAAGAGCTAATATTGGTAATTATGTTTATGATAACGTGGCATCAAATTATGGTGTGAGATCTAATATTCTTACTTCGGTAGGTGTAATAAATAATGCAAGCACCGATTTGTTAAATACAGGTTTCACTGCTACGCAATTTCTAAGTGATTATTATATTAGAAACGCATCGTTTCTTAAAATGGATAATTTGGGGCTGGCGTATAATGTTGGTAAATTATCTAAAAACGGAAATACCACAATGCGTATTTCAGCAAACTGCCAAAATGTTTTTGTCGTATCTCAATACAAAGGGCTTGATCCAGAGTTAGTAACAGGTATTGATTATAATCTTTATCCTAGACCAAGAACATATACTTTAGGCTTAAACGTTGGCTTTTAATTAAGATATAAAAATGAAAAACTCATTTAAAACAATATTAACCTCGGCAGTAGTATTGCTGTCGTTAAACTCTTGTAAAAAAGAGTCATTAAACGTACTTCCAACTAATGATGTAACAGAAAGTGTAGTTTATGCTACACCAGCAGGATACAAACAAGGGTTGGCTAGATTATATGCAAATTATGCTTTAACTAGTCCTTCAGGGTCTGATAACAGCGATGTTGGTGGTTTAAACGCAGGATTTGCAGATTTTTTAAGGCTATTCTGGACCAGTCAAGAGTTAACCACGGATGAAGCAATTTGTAATTGGGGCGATACTGGTATTCCTGAACTGGATAACTCTACCTGGTCAACCGATAACCAGTTTTTAAGGGGATTATACTCAAGAAGTATTTCGCAAATTACTTTAGTTAACGAATATCTTCGTCAAAGTACACCAGAACAATTGGCTAGTCGCAACATTACAGGTGCAGATGCTACAAATGTTGTACGCTATCGTGCTGAAGCCCGTTTTTTACGTGCTTTTCAATACTGGGTTTTATTAGATGCTTTTGGTAACCCACCTTTTTTAACTGAAAATGATTTAATTGGAAAGGTAAATCCTAAGCAAACTACCAAAGCTGCATTATTTGCATATGTAGAATCTGAATTAAAAGCTATTGAAGGTGATTTAGCCAATCCAGGAAGTGCCGAAAGTGAATACGGACGGGCAAATAAAGGTGCGGATTGGGCATTATTAGCAAGATTATATTTAAATGCACAAGTTTACACCGGAACTGCGAAATATACGGAAGCCATTACTTACTCGAGTAAGGTAATTGCGTCAAGTTATTCTTTAAAACCAAACTATAGAGATTTGTTTTTAGCTGATAACAATATTAACAATACGGAAAACATCTTAACTATTAATTATGATGGGGTTAATGGAACAAACTATGGCGGAACAACTTTTTTAATTAATGCAATGGTTTACACAGCGCCAGATGCTGCTGGTATGGTTTCAACTGCTTACGGCGTTCCTAACGGCGGATGGGCAGGTAATCGTACACGTCAAAATCTTCCGGCTTTATTCCCTGATCCAAATGGTACTTTAGATAAACGTGGAATTTTTGCCGGAACTAAAGCCGTAATCGATGCAATTGATGCACCAAATGATGGCTTGAAAGTTACTAAATTTAAAAATATAACTTCAACTAACACCACTCCACCATCTTTAAATGGAACGTTCAGTTCATTAGATTTTGCGCTATTTCGTTTGGCTGAACAATATTTAATTTACGGGGAAGCAGTTGCCCGTGGTGGTTCTGGCGGTAGCGTTGCACAAGCTTTAACTTATGTAAACGCTTTACGATCTAGGGCTTATGGCAATACCTCAGGAAATGTGAGTGCCGCTGCCCTTACTACTGATTTTTATTTAGATGAGCGTGGTCGCGAATTATATTGGGAAGGTCATCGCCGTACAGATTTAATACGTTATGGCAAATTTACAGGTTCTACTTACCTGTGGCCATTTAAAGGCGGCGTAAAAGCTGGAACGAGTGTGCCTGCTTATCGCAACTTATACCCAATTCCAAATGCAGATTTGATTGCCAATCCGAATTTGGTTCAAAACCCAGGCTATTAATCTTTATCGATAGAAAGATATGAAATCAAAATTATTCAAAACCTTAGCTTTAGGCTTAATTGCAGTATCGCTTTGGTCGTGTAAAAAAGAAGAAACCAGAACGGTTTCTAATGTTACAGCGGCGGGTACGCTTACCGCTTCAACTATCGCATTAAATTTAATTCAAGCTAACGGAGCGTTACCGGCAACAACATTAACTTATCCCTTGGCTACCTCTTCTGGTTATGTGGTTCCAGTAAATACAACGCTACAGTTCGCTTTAAAAGGAACTAATTTTGCTACGCCTAAAGAGGTGGTAGTAACCACCAAAAGCTATGCCCCAACTATTACAGAAGTGAATAATATGATCCTTGCTTTTGGCGGGTTAGTGGGTAAACCTGCAGAAGTTGAGGTGAGATTAAAATCAGGAGCTGCGGTAAACGATTTGACATACTCTAATGTGGTAACATTAACGGCTACGCCTTATTTGGCATCTGCATGGATTTATGCTCCGGGCGCTTACCAGGGTTGGAATCCATCAACTGCAGATAGTTTAATTTCTCTGTCAAGCAATGGTGTTTATACTGGTATGATCGCTTATACTACTGGTAATTTAGAATTCAAAATTACTCCTGCAAAGAAATGGGATGTAGCTTATGGAGATGCTGGTGGCGGTAAAATTAGCTCAAGCGCCGGCGATAACCTAAAATCTCCTGATGCAATTGTGAAACAGGTAACTGTTGACTTAAATAAAAACACAATCGTTTTTGGTACACCAAATGAGTGGTCAATTATAGGTGATGCTACACCAGGTGGATGGAACAACGATACCGATATGAAAGGTGTGAACGATGGGAAATTTACAGTTTATTCTATCAAAACCACATTAGGCGTAGGCGAGTTTAAATTCCGCTTCGGTCATGCATGGGATGTGAATTTAGGTGGTGGCGCAACACTTACTACAGGTGGCGATAACATCAAAGTTACCGCTGCTGGTAACTACACCATTACGCTTACTGTTATTAAAACAGGAGATAAAGTAACTGGTGGTATTTACACTATTGTTAAAAACTAATCTATAAAATTTGTCCCGTGGTAAACGCCACGGGACTTTTTCAATCTTTCAAAGTTTTAGCATGATCAAAACCCAACCTATCCTTCAGCGTCCTATCTTTTCTAATGCTCGTTCCAATAATTGGCGTTTTGCCAGAATAAAATTAATAGCACTTTCTTTTTTAATTCTTTCAAGTGCAAACCTCTTTGCTCAAAAAGTAGAGCGCATAGAACCATTGTTCTGGTATGCAGGAATGCACAATCCGAAACTCCAACTGCTTGTTCATGGAGAAAACATTGCTGCCAGTACGATCTCATTAACTTACCCAGGTGTAAAGCTGGTTAAGGTAAACAAAGTTGAAAATCCAAATTATCTATTTTTGGATTTAGAACTTTCTTCAGCAGTAAAATCGGGAACGTTCCCGATTAATTTCACAGTTAAAGGAAAAAAAATATTAAGTTACAACTACGAATTAAAGAACCGCAATAAAAACGCAGACAGAATTCAGGGGGTATCGCAAAAAGATTTTATTTACTTATTAATGCCAGATCGTTTTTCGAATGGCGACGAAAGTAATGACGTTGTTAAAGGCTTAGCAGAAACAGCACTCAACCGTGATAGTATGTATTATCGCCATGGGGGAGATATTCAAGGAGTAATTAATCATTTAGACTACCTTAAGGATTTAGGAATCACCACGGTTTGGATGACTCCAGAAATCGAAAATGATATGGAAAAGGCTTCTTATCATGGTTACGCGGTAACAGATCATTACAAAATTGATCCCCGTTACGGAACAAACGAACTTTACAAAAAATATGTAGAAGCTGCTCATGCAAAAGGCATGAAGGTAATTAAAGATGTGGTCCATAATCACATCGGTACGGGTCATTGGTTTTTCAAAGATTTGCCCATGAAAAGCTGGGTACACCAATGGCCAAAATATACACAAACCAGTTATCGCGATCAAACCGTGATGGATACTCACGCATCTGCTGCTGATCGTAAAAAAATGTTAGATGGTTGGTTTGTTCCATCCATGCCCGATCTTGATCAGACCAATCCTTATGTTCAAAATTATTTAACGCAAAACCATATTTGGTGGATTGAATATGCGGGAATTGACGGTTTACGTTTAGATACTTATCCCTATAACGATCCGGCATACATGGCTGATTGGGCAATTAAACTGAGAGCTGAGTTTCCGACTTTATCCATTTTTGGCGAAACATTTGTTTCAGGTGTAGCCAACCAAGCTTACTTCACGGGTGGAAATACCGTTAATCGTGGTTTCGATACGCACTTGCCGGGCATTACCGACATGGCCGTTAAAGAAGGGATTTACGAGGCTTTGAATGGCAAAAACGGCTGGACAGATGGTATTAACCGATTGTATGATGTGGTAGCCCATGATTTTCTTTACAAAGACCCCACATTAAATTGTATCGCTTTAGATAATCATGACATGAGTCGTTTTTATTCTGTAGTGAATGAAGATTTTGATAAATATAAAATGGGTTTAGCCATGCTTTTGACTATGCGTGGTATCCCTCAGATGTATTATGGGACAGAAATTTTGATGAAAAATTTCTCTGCCCCTGATGGTCTGGTTCGTTCTGATTTTCCTGGCGGATGGCAAGGGGATAAAAAAGATAAGTTTATCGCCGATGGTAGAACAAACAAAGAAAACGAAGCTTTCAATTTTGTGAAGACTTTGGCCAACTACCGCAAAAATAGCCCAGCTTTACAAACTGGTAAATTAATGCAGTTTGTACCTGAAGATGATATGTATGTTTATTTTAGATACAATGCTACTGCAAAAGGTACGGTAATGGTTATCGTGAATAATACAGATAAAGAGAAAACGCTCAATACAGAGAGATTTGCAGAAAGAACAACTGGAATTACTACTGCCAAAAATGTGATTTCGGGAGAAAGCATCCAAATCAAAGAAATTAAAATGCCAGCAAAAACAACCTTAGTTTTAGAATTAAATTAATATTCATTCATTGCCGTTCGGCTTTAGCCAACGGATTTTTATAATAGCAATGCAAAACACATCAAACATACTACCCTCAACCTCAATTAAAGCCTGTCTCTTTGATTTGGATGGTGTATTGGTAGATACAGCAGTTTACCATTACCAAGCCTGGAAACGCCTGGCCAATACCATGGGTTTCGATTTTACAGAAGAACAAAATGAGCAGCTTAAGGGCGTAAGTCGTGTAGAAAGTTTAAATAAAATTTTGGCCTGGGGTAGCGTACAAAAAACCGATGCGGAGAAGGAAGAACTTGCCAGTTTGAAAAATAGCTGGTATGTAGATATGATTACCAAAATGAATCCTGCTGAAGTGTTGCCTGGAACGGTTGATTTTTTAACGGCTATTCACCAGGCGGGCTATAAACTGGCTTTGGGTTCAGCCAGTAAAAATTCAGGAATCATTTTAGAACGTACCAATCTTGCTCATTTCTTTGATGAAATTGTAGATGGAAATATGGTTACTAAATCAAAACCAGATCCAGAGGTATTTTTGAAAGGAGCAGAACTTTTAGGTTTCAAACCTGATGAATGCGTGGTTTTTGAAGATGCTGTTGCAGGCGTTGAGGCTGCAAAACGTGGCGGAATGAAGGCCATAGGAATTGGCGAAAAAAGCGTGCTTACAGAGGCAGACCTTGTAGTAAGTGGGTTAGATAAATTAACGGTTGAAGATTTAGAAAAGTTATAAAATGGCAAGTGCCGTCATTGCAAGGCACGAAGCAATCTCTATAAAGGAATTCAATAAAATTGTGAGGACGTACACTCTATAGGAGATTGCTTCTTGCCTCGCAATGATGAAAGTATAAAAGATGAAGAATTACATTAAAGCAGACGAGTGGAGTATTATCGAAGAAGGCTTTGATCCACATTTAAATAAAATTTCAGAAAGTATTTTCAGCTTGGGTAATGGTCGTATGGGCCAGCGTGCCAATTTTGAAGAAACTTATTCTGGAGAAACTCTTTTGGGGAATTACGTTGCAGGCGTTTATTATCCTGATAAAACCCGCGTGGGTTGGTGGAAAAATGGCTATCCAGAATATTTTGCTAAAGTTTTAAATGCGGCAAATTGGGTAGGTATCGAAGTGAAATTAGATGATGAAATTTTGGATTTAGCAACAGCCGAAGTAAGCGAGTTCAAACGTGTTTTGAATATGCATGCCGGGGTTTTGGAGCGTACTTTCACAGCAAAACTTAAAAGTGGAAAAATTGTTAAAGTGAAATCAACTCGTTTCTGTAGCATTGCCGATGATGAAGTCGGAGCGATCCGTTACAGCATTACGCCTGTAAACTTTGAGGGCAAAATCACGTTAATGCCTTTCATCGATGGCGATATCAAAAATCAGGACAGCAACTATGATGAGAAATTCTGGACTTTGGTTTCTGATGAAATTACCGACTCAGAGGCCTATATCAAACTAAGAACAAAGAAAACTGAATTTGAAGTTTGCACCGGAAGCCATATTGAATTGTATAAGAATGCTGAAAAAGTGGCAATCAATCCGGAAGCTGTTCGGAAAGAAAAATTCGTTGGGCAAACTTTTTCTGTTCAGGTAAAAGCGAATGAGGAAATCACTTTGATTAAGATCGCAGCGAATTTATCTTCAGAAAATTATGCAAAAGAATCGCTTTTGAAAGAGGCGAAAGCAGTTGTTGCAAAAGCTGCAGCTAAAGGTTTCGATACGTTATTAAAAGAACAAACTGAAGCCTGGGCCACGAAATGGGAGGAAAGCGATATCATTATTGAAGGTGATGTTTCGGCGCAACAGGCCATTCGTTTTAATATTTTCCAGTTGTTCCAAACCTATACAGGTAAAGATGATCGGTTGAATATTGGTCCGAAGGGTTTTACCGGTGAGAAATACGGCGGTTCTACTTATTGGGATACCGAAGCGTATTGTGTACCTTTTTACTTAGCCACTGCTCCGCAAGAAGTAAGCAAAAACCTATTGGTTTATCGCCACAAACAATTGGGCAAAGCCATTGAAAATGCGGCGAAATTGGGTTTTAAAGATGGCGCTGCATTGTATCCGATGGTTACCATGAATGGCGAAGAATGCCACAATGAGTGGGAAATCACTTTCGAGGAAATCCACCGCAATGGAGCTATTGCATTCGCAATTTACAACTACATCCGCTATACTGGAGATGAAAGTTATTTATCAGATTTTGGCTTGGAAGTGCTCATCGGCATCGCCCGTTTCTGGAGACAGCGTGTTAACTGGAGCGGCGAAAAACAGCAATATGTAATGCTTGGTGTTACTGGTCCGAACGAGTATGAGAACAACGTAAACAACAACTGGTATACCAATTTATTAGCAACCTGGTGCATGAAGTATGCAACACAAGCTTCGGAAATTGTGAAAAATCAGCAACCAGAAAAATATAACAGCTTATTAAAAAGCTTAAATTTCGATGCTCAGGAATTTGCTGATTGGGCAGATATCATCGAGAAAATGTATTATCCGGAGGATAAAAATTCAGGCATTTTCTTGCAGCAAGATGGTTATTTGGACAAAGAGCAAACTTTAGTTAAGGATTTACCAGCAAGTGAACGACCAATTAACCAGAAATGGAGTTGGGATAGGATTTTGCGTTCTCCATTTATTAAACAAGCAGATGTTTTGCAAGGACTGTATTTCTTCGAAGAGGATTACGACCTGGAAACTATCAGAAGAAACTTCGATTTTTATGAGCCACGTACCGTTCACGAAAGTTCATTATCGCCTTGCGTACACAGTATTTTGGCCGCTAAATTAAATGATGAAGCTCGTGCTTACGAATTCTACTTACGTACTGCCCGTTTAGATTTGGACGATTACAACAACGATACGGAAGATGGCTTACACATTACATCGATGGCCGGAACCTGGATGAGTGTAGTAGAAGGTTTCGCCGGTATGCGTGTTCGCGATGGCAAATTGCAGTTTAATCCTTTCTTACCAAAGCAGTGGAAATCGTTCTCGTTTACCATTGGTTTCAGAGGAGCAACTTTAAAAATAAATATCACTGAAAACGGCATCAATATTAAAAATAATAACGCTGTTGATTTAGAAATCGGAATCAGAAATCAGTTTTATAAACTGTCTGGAAACGCAAAAATCGAAGTAAATAATGCGGAGTTGGTATGATTGTAGAGGTAAAATATAAAATGGAAAATGTATTGAAATTGTTTTCGACTCCTCGTTATTGTGAGGAACGAAGCAATCTTAATGCGATAGCTTGTATAATTGCGGTTTCCCTTTTATTAATTTCACAATCATCCTTTGCACAAAAAAAGAGTAAAAGTATGAACGATAAGCAAATCGTTATATATCAGTTATTGCCCCGTTTATTCGGAAACAAGAATACCACCAACATCCCATACGGAACCATTGAGCAAAATGGTTCTGGCAAGTTTAAAGATATCACAGATAGGGCGCTAGATGGGATCAAAGAGTTGCATGTAAATTACGTTTGGTACACGGGCATTATTGCACATGCAAGCCTAACCGATTATTCGAATTATGGAATTAAGGTTGATGATGCTGACGTGGTGAAAGGAAGAGCTGGTTCGCCTTATGCAATCCGCGATTATTATGATGTAAATCCTGATTTAGCGGTGGATGTAAAAAACCGGATGCAGGAATTTGAAGCGTTGGTGAAAAGAACACATGCAAAGAATTTAAAGGTCATTATCGACTTTGTTCCAAACCATGTAGCCAGAGGTTACCATTCTTATTCCAAACCAGAAAAAGTTATCGACTTTGGCGCTAATGACGAGGTAACTAAAGCTTTCAGCACAAAAAATGATTTTTATTACATCCCTGGTCAGCCACTTGTAGTGCCTACGAACGGACAAGAGACGCCGCTTTCTATTCTTCAAGATGGAAAATTCGACGAAAACCCGGCAAAGGCTACTGGCAATGATGCGTTTACTGCTGCTCCAAAATACGACGATTGGTACGAAACCGTTAAGCTGAACTATGGCGTGGATTATTTAAACGGAAGAAAAGAATATTTTAATCCCATCCCTCCGGTTTGGACGAAGATGCGAGATATCTTAGTTTTTTGGACGGATAAAGGTGTTGACGGATTCAGGTGCGATATGGCCGAAATGATTCCTATTGCATTTTGGAATTGGGTTATTCCACAGGTTAAAAAAGTTAATCCTAATTTGATTTTCTTAGGTGAAGCTTACAATCCTCAGGTTTATAAACAATATTTAGACGAAGGAAAATTTGATTACCTATACGATAAAGTGGGTTTATACGATGGCTTAAAAAAGCTGATTAGAAATGAACCCGAGGCAGATGTGTCGGCTATTCGTTACGTGTGGCAGAAAGAAAGCGCTGGCTTTGGAAAAAAAATGTTGCGCTTTTTAGAGAACCACGATGAAGAACGGATTGCATCTACAGGCTTTGCGGGCAAGGCCGAACTTGCGCTACCTGCAATGGTGGTTTCGGCTACCTTAGGTGCTGGTCCGGTAATGTTGTATTTCGGACAGGAAGTTGGAGAACCGGGAAAAGGTAAAGAAGGTTATGGCGGAGATGACAACCGCACCACTATCTTTGATTATTGGGGTGTTCCAAATCATCAAAAATGGATGAATGGTGGCTTGTTTGATGGACATAAACTTAATGCTGCCCAGCAACATTTAAGAGCTTATTACAAACAGCTTTTGAAAGTCACATCGGCAAGTGATGCAGTATTGAACGGCGAAATCTATGAGATTCCTCAAAGCGGAAACATGAATAACCGGATGTATGCTTTCATTCGTTACTCTGGTAGGCAACGTTTGTTGGTAGTGGCAAATTTCGATAGAAATTTAACGTTGGAGACCAATATCCAAATCCCTGAAGAGGTATTGAAAGTTAAGAATTCCTCTCCGGTTACGGAATTATTAACGGATACAAAACTGAACATACCAGCAGGAACAACTATACCCGTTAAACTTGCACCAGTTTCGTCACAAGTAATAGAATTTTAGAATGATGAGTTTGATGGACCATGTCTCACAGACCATTGTAAATTTACATTTCGGTCTGTGAGGACGCATACCGAGGAATTGCAATAAAAAAATTTGCGCCTTTGCGTTATTCACTTAGCGTACTTTGCGGTTAAATAAAAACCAAATATAATGAGCTTAAAAACAATATTCGAGAACCCGAAACTAACGCTTGCACAAATTATCAATATGAGTGTCGGGTTTTTCGGAATTCAGTTTGGCTGGGATTTGCAGCGTGCCAACATGGGGCGTATTTACGAAAACCTGGGCGCAAACCCCGATCAGGTTCCGCTATTATTTTTAGCTGCCCCGTTAACGGGTTTGTTGGTTCAGCCTATAATTGGTTATCTAAGTGATAGAACCTGGCACCCGAAATGGGGGAGAAGAAGGCCTTATTTTATGATTGGGGCAATTGTAAGCAGTATCGCTTTAATTTTTATGCCACACAGCAGCGCTTTGTGGATGGCTGCGGGCTTACTTTGGGTTTTAGATGTATTTGGCAATATTGCGATGGAACCTTTCCGTGCTTTTGTTACCGATAAATTGCCAGATAGCCAGGTAAATCGCGGTTTTATTATGCAAAGCATGATGATCGGTTTAGGTGGAAGTGTAGCTTCGGCCTTACCTTGGTTGATGAACAATGTTTTTGATTTACAGAATACAGCGGCTCAAGGTCAGATTCCCGAGAATGTAAAATTCTCTTTTTATATCGGTGCGTTTTTCTTTTTCGCCGCAGTATTGTGGACGGTTTTTACCACCAAAGAATATCCACCACGAGATCCCGATTTTAAAGAGAAGTTGAAGGAAAACAGCAGTGGTTTTTTAGGTGGTGCAAAAGAGATCTTTCATGCGTTAAGCAACATGCCTAAGCGTATGCAAATTGTTTCTCTTGTACAATTTTTTACCTGGCCAGGCTTATTTCTAATGTGGTTTTATTACACTACAGCAGTGGCGGTAAATGTTTTTGGTGGCAAAGATGCTGCCGATCCTGTATATGCCCAGGGAGCAGATTTTGGTAGTTTAACCCTTGCCTATTACAGCGTTATTACCTTCCTCTTTGCATTGGTGTTACCTAAAATTGCTGATGCATTGGGCAGAAAAACAACTCATGCCATTTGTTTGCTTTGTGGCGCACTTGGACTAATCAGCGTGGCTTGGGTACATGATAAAAATATGCTTTACCTATGTATGACTGGTGTTGGTATCGCTTGGGCAAGTATTCTTTCAATGCCTTATGCCATGCTCAGTGGTTCTTTACCAAAAGATAAAATCGGTATTTACATGGGGATCTTTAATTTCTTCATCGTTTTGCCTGAGATCATTGCATCACTGGGTTTCGGCTGGTTAATGCGTAATGTTTTAAATAATGATAGGCTTTTAGCGGTTCAGTTGGGTGGCGTATTAATGATTTTAGCCGCTATTATTTGTTATCTATTTATCAGAGAGCCTAAGAAAACAGATGAAACATTAGCTTCAGAACTGGCTATTGAAGAAAATAGATCGGTCTAATAACTCTGCAAATAATTTGTAACCACAGAGAACAAAAAGAAAATTCACAAAGTAAGCAGAGTTGAATATTTTGCTCTGTTTACTCTGTTAAACGCTCTGTGTGCTCGATGGTAAAACTCCCTTAATCCCTAACCAAATGAAAAAAATTATTTACCTGTTACTGCTGGTTACAGCATTTAATACCTCGTGCAAAAAATCTTCAACAGAGAGCGGAACAGAAATTCCGACCCAACCCTCGGTAGATTTACCTGCGGGCGCAAAAGATGGTGCCGCTTTCATTAACAACGGAACTTCGGCAATTGTAACGCTTTATGCGCCTGGGAAAAATTCAGTTTCACTTATTGGTGAATTTAATGATTGGTCTGCAACGGCTTCGGTGATGAAAAAAACTGCAGATGGTAACACCTGGTGGATTCAGGTAGACAACCTAAATCCGAATACCGAGTATGCTTATCAATTTTTTATTGATGGCAAATTAAAGGTTGCCGATCCTTACAGCGAAAAAGTGCTTGATCCGGATAATGACAAGTATATATCTGCAACTGTTTATCCAAATCTGAAAGCTTATCCGGTAGGAAAAACTACGGGAATTGTGAGTGTGATGCAGGCTAATCAACCGGTTTACACCTGGAAAAACGCAAGCTTTTCTAGACCCGAAAAAAACAATTTGGTTATTTATGAACTGCTGATCCGCGATTTTACAACTGATCACAGCTATGCTTCTACGTTAACCAAACTCGACTACTTATTAACTTTAGGCATCAATGCCATCGAATTAATGCCGGTAAACGAGTTCGAAGGAAATTTAAGCTGGGGTTACAATCCTTCGTTTTACTTTGCTGCGGATAAATATTATGGAAGCAAAACGGCATTGCAAAACTTTATCGACGAGTGTCATGGAAAAGGAATTGCTGTGATTTTAGACCTCGTTTTGAATCATTCTTTTGGTCAATCGCCAATGGTACAAATGTATTTTGATAATTCGAAACCTACTTTAAATAGCCCATGGTTTAATGTTGATGCGAAACATCCGTATAATGTAGGGTACGACTTTAATCATGAAAGTGCAGCAACCAAAAAGTTTTCGAAAGATGTGATGAAATTCTGGATGCAGCAATACAAAATTGATGGATTTAGATTTGATTTGTCAAAAGGCTTCACCCAAAAAATTTCTACAGATGATGCTAACATGAGTGCTTATGATGCAAGCAGAATTGCGATTTGGAAAGAATACAATAACTATATCAAAAGCATCGACCCCAATAATTTCTATGTTATTTTGGAACATTTTGCTGATGCGACAGAAGAAAAAGTGTTGGCTGACGATGGGATGATGCTTTGGAACAACATAAACTACAACATAAATGAAGCCACCATGGGCTGGTTAGGGAATTCCAATTTCCAATGGGGATTTTATGCCAATCATGGTTTTTCAAAATCAGAGAACCTGGTTACCTATGGTGAAAGTCACGATGAAGAGCGCTTAAATTTTAAAAATTTCACCTATGGAAATGCCGCTGGTGCTTATTCAATCAAAGGCAATTTAGCTATCTCTTTAAAAAGAGAAGAAATGGCGGCAGCTTTTCTATTGGCTATTCCCGGGCCCAAAATGGTGTGGCAATTCGGTGAATTGGGCTACGATGTCAGTATCGATTTCAATGGAAGAACTGGCGAAAAACCCATTAGATGGGAATATTTCGCCGATCCTAGCCGGAAGACGCTGTTTGATGCCTATGCAAAATTTATACGTTTGAAACAGAACAATTCTATTTTTAATACGGCAAATTCAAGTTATAGTTTAGCTGGAGGGACTAAATATATCAAGCTTATAGAGGATTCGAATACGGTAATTGTTGTTGGCAACTTTGATGTAGTTAATCAAACTGCAAACATTGATTTCGGATCTTCCGGATCGTGGTTTGATGCAGTTGGTAGCAACATTAACTTGTCTTCTAACGCTTACACGGCGACTTTGGCTCCAGGCGAATATCATATTTTCAGTAAAAGTGTGTTGAAATAGCGCTTTTATAATTTCATTTCGAAGCTGCCGTTTTGCACTTTAATTCGATTATATCTGTAAATCTGCGGCTTCTGTCTTAATAATCTTGATGTTTTTAGTTAATATTGTTTTAACAACAACTCATCCTAAATGAACGAAAAATTAACGCATCACCTGTTATGGGAACGACTTCGTTCTGGCGACAGAGATGCGTTTTTTGATCTTTACCGAACTCTTTATTATCCACTCGTAAATTTTGGAATTCGGGTTTGTGCCGATGCAGATACTTCCAGCGAAGCTACGGATCTGGTTTTTACCACCATTTGGGAAAAGCATGAAACACTCAATCGGGTAGATAATGTAGAGGCATATCTTCGAACCTTTTTAAAACGCAAACTCTTGCGAATCCTCGAGCGAAAACGTAAAATTAACGACGCACTTTCGAACGCTGGTGCCGATGGAGATTGGATGGAAATGAGTTATGAGGAGTTTATGGTAAAGATGCAAAGCGATGAACTGGTTAAACACCAACTCAAAAACGCGCTTGAGAAACTCACTTTTCGTCAGAAACAACTGATTCATTTAAAGTTTTTTGAGGGTTTAAGCTACGAGCAGATTGCTGAACAAACGAGCCAAAGTATTAAAACGGCTTACAACACCATTTATGATGCGCTAAAAATATTGAGGAAAGAGTTTAAGGGATAAATAAGATTGCTACTTCGCATATTAAGCCAAGCTTAGCTTCGTCGCAGTTCCTCAACCAAAGATTAACCTGCTGCATTTCAATGAAAGCCCGCCGCTGGTCTTCTCAAGAAGCGCTCAACCGTCCATCATCTCGACAGGTATTCCTCTGTCCGTCATCTCGACCGAAGCGCAACGTAGTGGAGAGAACTTTTCTGATCATTTCACAGCGTTCCAAGATTTCATCGTTTGATAATAATAAAAATTATCGAAGAATCACTTTATCCCGCAATTTTATTTCCTGTTTTCAAGCCTGCAGAGGCCAATTATTCTGAATTTTATAAAAAAGTTAAAATTTCTTTAGGAAAAAATTAAACTTTTAGGCACTGATATATAAAAGGCAAACAACAATGGTTGATAGAAGTAAATTCAACGCAGAAGATTTTCTTGTCGATTCTACATTTCAGCAATATTGCGCTGGAACCGACAAACTTTGTGTTGGATATTGGGAGAAGTACATTAATGCCCACCCGGAGCAGGCGGAAGTAATTGCCGAAGCGAAGAAATTATATGTGATTTTGAGCGGAAACAAACGCCAGTTAAATTTAAAAGTAGAGTCTTTTAAGCAAGAGATGTTTCCACAACAGGAGACGAGTGCTAAAATAAGGTCTTTTTTATGGCTAAAAATTGCATCGGCCATTGTGGTAGCTTTAGCTGCCACTTTACTTTATTTAAGCTATCTTAATTTTAAGAGCGGCGAATCCACACAGGAAGTGTTCACCTGGGCAACAAAAAGCGGCGAAAGAAAAAAAATCAAGCTACAGGATGGAACGGTAGTTCTGCTAAATGCAAAAAGTACACTTTCAATTCTTAAAGGATTTAATCATGATAAAAGAGAAGTAAACCTTGTTGGCGAAGCTTTTTTTGATGTCGTTCATAATAAAGAAAAACCTTTTAAAGTACATACTTCCGATTTTGATATCAATGTTTTGGGTACAGCATTTAACGTTAAATCTTATCCAGATGAAATCACCTCCGAAGCGACTTTGATCCGCGGGTTGATTACAATGGAAGCCGCAAATGGCAATGGAGGTACAATTACTTTGAAACCAAGCCAAAAGGTAACGTTTTACAAAACCCAACCATCGATAAAAAAAGCCAAGTTATCAAAGCCGTCGCTGGCACGACCAGAAATCGCAATAAACCATTATACCGTTATAAAAGACAGCACAATTGTAGAAACCGCCTGGACTAAAAATCGCATTGAAATTTACGATCAGGATTTTGAGGAAATCAAAGCTGTTTTGGAAAAATGGTACAATGTCAAAATCAAGTTTACCAACAACGAAGTTGAAAAATATCGTTTCACTGCTACATTCAGCAACGAAACCATTCAACAAGTTCTTTCAGCATTACAAAACGTAGAATATTTTAAATATGAGATAAAAGGAAATGAGGTGGTCATCTCAAAATAAGGATAAAAAAGGACGGTGTTGGAGCACCGCCCTTAATATTTCTTCTTTGATTAATTAATGGCAGTTTATGCGCAAACAGATTGCTGCCAAGAACTTATGCAACCAAAAAAACAAAAATATGATTTATTATTACTTACTGCAAGAGCATCCGCTTCGCCGGAAGCTCTTAAAATTCATTTTGCTAATGAAATTGGCCTGTATTATGGTTTTCATTACTTGCCTGAATGTTTCTGCATCGGTGTTTTCCCAGGAAAAAATATCACTTGATGTAAAGAAAACGAAATTAGGTAAGGTTTTACAGATTATCGAACAGCAGAGCAGCTACCACTTTGTGTATAGCGCTTCTTATGTCCCGGTAAATAAAGATGTAAGCATTACCGTAACCAATACTTTGGTTACTGATGTTTTAGCCGCTATTTTAAACAGAACGAACCTGAAATATTCTGTTTCTGATGGTGGTTTGATCGTCATTAGCAGGAATAAAGAAGTACCAATTACTGGCACAATCAAAGATGCCTCAGGAGGTGCATTGCCGGGTGCAAGCGTTCGCGTTAAAGGAACAGGAATTGGAACCTCTACCGATATTAATGGCAAATTTGCTTTAAATGCACCAGAAAACGCTGTTTTAGTCGTTTCTTATGCGGGTTTTCAAACCAAAGAAGTTTCTATCGGAAGCCAGACGACGATCAGTATTACATTGGTTGAAGATACCAAACAACTTACTGATGTAGTGGTAACTGCACTGGGTATTAAGAAAGAAAGAAGGGCACTTGGTTATTCGGTTACGCAGCTTTCCGGCGAAACTTTAACACAAGCCAGAGAAAATAACATCACCAATTCGTTAGTAGGCAAAGTTGCGGGTTTAGATATTGCCGGAACTTCAGGAGGAGCGGGAGCAGCTACCAATGTCACTATTCGTGGCGTTTCAAGCATGGGTCCATCAAGTCAGCCGCTTTATGTGGTTAACGGGATACCGATGGAAAACTCGCCGGTAGGATATAAAAGTACCATCGGTATTGGAAACAATGGGGGACAATACGATAACGCACCAGATTTGGGAGATGCCATTAGCAACATCAATCCTGACGATATCGAGAGCATTTCAGTATTAAAAGGAGCTGCAGCATCAGCGTTATATGGCAACCGGGCGAAAGCAGGGGTAATCTTGATCACCACGAAAAGTGGTAAAGGAAACAGCATTGAGTTTAGCAGTAATTATGTTGCAGAGCAGGTAATGGACAGAACCAACTGGCAATATGTTTACGGTCAGGGGGTAAACGGACAGAAACCTACCACACAATTGGCTGCGGCTTCTACAGGAAGTTCGAGTTGGGGTGCACCTCTTGATGGATCAAGCGTAATTCAGTTTGATGGGGTAAGCAGGCCGTATTCAGCACAGCAAGATAATATCGAAGACTTTTACAGAACTGGTGGCAGCTGGACAAACACTTTGGCTTTGAACAAATCGTTTACAGGTGGAGTAATTCGTTTATCTGCAAGTGATTTAACGAATCGTTCGGTGGTGCCAAATTCAGGCTTAAACAGACAAAACTTTACGTTGTCGAGCACATTCGATCCGATTAAAAACCTGGTGATTGATGCCCGTGTCAACTACATTTTGGAGCAGGCAAAAAACCGCCCGATGTTATCAGATGGGGCAGGTAACGCCAATTATAATGCAGCATTTTTGCCAACGAGTGTAAACATAGCCACATTACAGCCAGGCAAAAAGCCCGATGGAAATGAACTTTCTTACAATACAGGCAATCCGTATGCTACAAATCCTTGGTTCGCTGCAAACGATTTTATTCATGATACCAATAGAGAACGTTTGTTAAGTTCGGTAAGTGCTAAATATACTTTTGATAATGGATTGTTTTTGCAAGCCAGAGCCGGAAGAGATTCTTATAAGGATACGTACATTGCAGTTACGCCATCTGGCACCGCCTATGATGCTGACGGAGGATATACCGAACAGAGCAGTAAATTTTCTGATATCAATGTGGATGGGTTAATGGGTAAATCATTCAAAATTGATGATATCTCTATCACGCCCAATATTGGCGCTAGTTACCGTAGAACACATAGTGAAGGGATAACCAATAGTGGTGCGAATTTCCAGCTTTTCGGAATTTATACTTTGGCCAATACGGGTGGAAAATCTGTTTCTGCCTATAAACAAGATCAGGAAACACAATCCATCTATGGTACTCTGGAAGTTACTTATAAGGATATTTTATACTTAACAGGAAGTGCCCGCAGTGATTGGTTTTCTACATTGGCAACTCCTGGAAGAGACAATAAATTATATACAATCTATCCTGCAGTTAGCGGATCATTTGTTTTCTCAGAATTGTGGAAACCATCTTTCTTAAGCTTTGGTAAGTTGAGAGCAGGATACGCTGGAGTTGGTCAGGCTACTAGTCCTTTCCAAACGCAATTGTATTACAATTTACGTAGCGAGTCCATCAACAATAATCCACTGGGTAATATTGTCAACGGCGCAATTCCGAACGCTTCTTTATTTGCATCAAGTGCAACCGAGTTAGAAGTTGGAACGGAGTTGAGATTTTTCGGAGATCGGTTAAATGTTGATTTCACCTGGTACAACAAAAAATCAAAAGATGAAATTATCGATGTGCCCACTTCTACCACAACAGGATACAATGGGGCGGTATTAAACATTGGTCAGTTAAGAAATCGGGGTATTGAAGCATTGGTTTCTGGGGTGATATTAAAAAATCAGGATTTTAGCTGGACATCAAGCATCAACGGATCTCGTAATAATAATATGGTACTCACGCTTGCTCCTGGAACGGCATCGCAGGGTTTGGCAACGTCACGGAGTAACGTGGGTTTTCTTCAAAATCTAGAAGGTAAGCCTATTGCACAAATCATGGCTTACGATTTTCAGTACGATGCAAATGGAAACATTGTAAGAGATACTAATGGTGTTCCACAACGAGGAGAATTAAAAGACTATGGTTCTGCATATCATAAATGGACTGCCGGCTGGAATAACGAATTTAATTATAAAGGCGTAAATCTTTCTTTCTTAATCGATGGGAAATGGGGTGGTAAAATCTTCTCAGCAACAGATTATTATGGCTATGTTTTTGGTTTACACCAAGCCACATTGGAAAACCGTGATCAATTGGGTATTGGTGCAGCAAATTATTACAGCACTTACGCCAACAATGTTTCCAAACAGTTTGTGCAAGATGCCAGTTTCATCAAGTTCCGTCAATTTATATTGGGATATAACTTTCCAGCAAAGGTTTTTAATAACAGAATTAAAGGCTTAAACGTAAGTTTTGTAGGGCGTAATCTGTTCATCTTAATGAAGAAAACCGATAATATCGATCCCGAATCCAGCTATAACGCAACCATTCCTGGGATGGAACTCGGGGGCGTTCCGCCGGTGCGTACCTATGGTTTAAATTTAAGTGTTAAGTTATAATCTTTAAAAAGAATTGAAAATGAAAACGATCATAAAATTATACGTACCACTTCTTTTATCAGGCCTGGCGCTAATAACAAGCTGTACTAAAAACTTCGAGAAAATTAATACCGACCCTTTATCGGTAAATCAAGAACAGTTTAACCCAAATTATTTATTATCAACAGCCCAATTGAATTATACGGGCAGTGTAGATTTTGCTTATGAAACCTGGCGTGGCAACCTGATTTATGCCTCAACAATGATGCAGGGCATGTCATCAGTAATTGGGTACTGGGCTGGTGATAAATACATGCTGAATGAGGGCTACACCGCCGCCTATTGGGAAAAAGCTTATCCTGATCAAATAAAATATGCAGCAGACTTGGTTGAGTTTACCAAAGGGAAAGCGCAGTACAACAACGTACATCAAATTGGTAGAATCTGGAAAGCGCTAATGTTTCAACGGTTGACAGATTTGTATGGCGATATACCGTATTTCGATGCTGGGAAAGGATATTACACCGGAAATTTATATCCAAAATATGATTCACAGCAGGCTATTTATGCCGATCTTTTAAAAGAAGTTGATGAAGCAGGAACAGCGCTTACAGTTGGTGGTGATGCAGTAACGGGCGATTTGGTTTATGGTGGTGATGTAAACAAATGGAAGCGTTTTGCTGCCAGTTTAATGTTGCGCATGGCGATGAGGTTAACGAAAGCTGATGCAACTTTAGCACAAAGCTATATTACAAAAGCTGTTGGTAAAACCATGACTGGCGATGCCGATAACGCCTTATTTAAACATGATGCTAACGGTGGCCGGGTAACTCAAAATAGAGCTGCACAGGTGTTGTTGGGCGATGGTGGTCAGGAGCACTATTATACTCGATGGAGCAGTACTTTTATCAATTACTTAAAAACTAATAACGATCCTAGGCTAAGCAAGGTAGCTGTTACAAAATTATTTTTAAGAGATGATTTAAAGGGAGAGCCAAACATGAATCCTGCTTTTATTACAACTGCATCGGTTCAAAAAGGGATGCCAAATGGTAAAGATTTAAGTGGTATTGCAGGCAGAGATGTCCGTCAGGATGCTTCTTATACCGATTTTACCGATTATTCTTCTCCTAATCCAGGCATGTTAAAAAGAGATGGAAATACCATTATTCTTACCTATGCCGAAACTGAATTACTTTGGGCAGAAGCCGCACAACGCTTCAATATTGGTGGCTCGGCAGCTGCACACTATAATGCTGGCGTTACCGCCGCAATGACTTATCTATCTCAGTTTGATCCATCGATGGCTTTAACTGCCGGCGATGCTGCTACCTATTTAAATGCTCATCCCTATGTTGCAGCTAATGGCTTAGAAATGATTTCAACGCAATATTGGGCGCACACCATTACCATGTTGGATTTTTACGAAACGTGGTCGAACTGGAGAAGAACTGGATTACCTGCACTGGTTCCAATTGTTTACCCAAACACCAATACAGGCGGCTCAATTCCACGAAGGTTCCCTTATCCTTTAATAGAAGGCGTATCTAATGCTGCGAATTACAAAACAGCGTCAGCAGCGGTTCCGGGTGGCGATAAATTGGTTGGAAGAGTTTGGTGGGATAAATAAACAGACTTAAAGCTTTGAAAACCGGTGTCATTTATTTTGGCACCGGTTTTTTTTTGAGTAACATTTCTAATGAGGTTTTTGATTAACGGCAGTTTAACTTGATATTTATGAACCAAACTCAACTAAATGAAATCCAGATTTTTACTAAGCATGTTTTTACTTGCAGGCATAGCTACTTATGCTCAGCAAAACCCAAAAAGAAACCAGTCAAAAGAAACCATTACCTCAACCCAGGTTACCGTAAAAGAAGAGCCGAAATCAATAGCTAGTGAACGGACTATAAAGGTCGAAAGTTCGGTGATTACCAATCATTCTGTAAATATCGATGGGAAGGCAGTTCCCTACAAAGCAACTACTGGCACCCTTCCTGTTTGGGATGAGGATGGAAAACCCATAGCTGGCTTATTTTATACCTATTACGAAAGAAGTGATGTTTCTAACCGCGATAAAAGACCGCTGGTAATCTCCTTCAATGGTGGTCCAGGCTCTGCTTCAGTTTGGATGCACATTGCTTACACTGGCCCAGTGGTGTTAAACATCGATGATGAAGGTTACCCGGTTCAGCCATATGGCTACAAGGAAAATCCTTACTCTATTTTGGATGTTGCAGATATCGTTTACATCGATCCGGTAAACACGGGTTACTCTCGAGCAGTAAGTAAGGATATTCCAACCAATAAATTTTTTGGTGTAAAAGCCGATATCAAATATCTGGCAGAATGGATCAATACTTTTGTAACCAGAAACAACCGCTGGGCATCTCCGAAATTCTTAATTGGTGAAAGCTACGGAACCACCCGTGTTTCAGGTTTGGCTCTAGAGCTTCAAAATAACCAGTGGATGTATCTAAATGGGGTAGTTTTGGTTTCTCCAACAGAACTGGGAATAGAGCGTGGCGGGCCAGTTGAAGCGGCTTTACGTTTGCCTTACTTCGCGGCGACCGCCTGGTACCACAAATTGTTGCCTCAGGATTTGCAATCAAAAGATTTAACAGCCATGTTACCCGAAGTAGAAAGCTTCACTATTAATGAGGTGATTCCCGCAATTTCTCAAGGCAGCATGTTGAGTGCTGAAAAAAAGAAAGCTATAGCAGCGAAAATGGCTCGCTATTCTGGCTTATCAGAAAAAGTAATAATAGACTATAACTTAAATGTGCCAACAAATTTTTTCTGGAAAGAACTGATGAGAGACAAGGGTTTTACTGTTGGCCGTTTAGATTCGCGCTATCGCGGAATCGATAAAATGAGTGCAGGTGAGGGTCCGGATTATAATGCTGAGCTTACTTCGTGGCTACATTCTTTCACGCCTGCAATTAACATGTACATCCGCAACGAGCTGAATTACAAAACCGATTTAAAGTATAACATGTTTGGCTCGGTTTATCCATGGGATCGAAGTGGCGACCAAACCGGTGACAACCTTCGTCAGGCGATGGCGCAAAACCCTTATTTACATTTATTGGTGCAATCGGGTTATTACGATGGTGCTTGCGACTATTTCAATGCAAAATACAGCATGTGGCAATTAGATGCTGCAGGCAAATTTCAAGATCGCATGAGTTGGGAAGGCTACCGTAGCGGACACATGATGTACCTGCGTAAAGAGGACTTGAAAAATTCCAATAATCACATTCGGGAGTTCATCAAAAAAGCATTACCAAAAGCAGGTGAAGCGGCAAAGTTTTAACCGGGATTTTTTAGGATTTAGGGATTTTAAGATCAATGTGCAGGGGTTTAATCGGTCTACAATAAAATTATTTGAAGCACCAAGCCAGTATAGCTATTCATGTTGGTCCTGCTTTGCGCTTCAATCTTTTTTGTGTAATTGTTGTGGAAAATCAGAAATCATCAAAAAAGTATTTTCGCTGCAATCAAGCCTAAGAAAGTTTGAGCAATAATTGTCCAGATTCCAGGAATAGAACCCAGCGATATTAATTATCAATCTTACCAAAGATGGCTTACAAATTAGATAACCAATTCACTTTTTTTCTTGTTTTAACGCTAAGTCTATGGACCGCAAATTAGGTGTGATAATTATTTTGTTCCGTTAGGAACGTTTTATGATCTTCGTCAATCTTTATTCAGGTGTTGCAACCTCAACCCGATCGGCCAGATATCGATTCTTTATGGGTAGAAGATAGAGCAGGGCGGGACCTCTGCTATTCTTTGGCGCCCTTGCTTTTCAAATCAATTCAATTGTTTATACTCGTTTTCTAGACCCATTGAATGGTAAAGAAAAACTGTTGACCGCAAACTAAAAATAATTACTTATTTTTGTGGTTCAATTATGCAGCAAATAAAAACATCATTCGATTTTGAGAAACCTATTGCCGATTTAGTTCAGCAGATAGAAAAGGTTAAACAAGTTGCCGATAAAACTAAGGTAGACATGTCTGCCACGTTAGACGAGCTTGATGGCAAATTAGAAGAAACGACGAATAATTTATATAAAAATTTAACTGGTTGGAATAAGGTTCAAATGAGCCGCCATCCCGATCGTCCGCAAACACTCGATTACATCAGTATGATTTGTGATGATTTTATTGAGCTACATGGAGATAGGACAGTTAAAGATGATAAGGCCATTATCGGGGGTTTTGCTACCATAAACGGTCAAACCGTGATGGTTATCGGGCACCAAAAGGGTAAAAACACCAAAGAACGCCAGTTTCGTAATTTCGGTATGGCTAACCCCGAAGGCTACCGCAAAGCTCTACGTTTAATGCGCCTGGCAGAGAAGTTTAACAAACCTGTAGTTTCTTTTATCGATACGATGGGTGCATATCCTGGTTTGGAAGCTGAAGAACGTGGTCAGGGTGAAGCAATTGCCCGCAACTTATTAGAAATGTCGGTGCTTCGTGTGCCCATTATTTGTATTGTTGTTGGCGAAGGTGCATCTGGCGGCGCTTTAGGTATTGGTATTGGCGATAGAGTTTATATGCTTGAGCATACCTGGTATTCGGTTATTTCACCAGAGTCTTGCTCATCAATTCTTTGGAGAAGCTGGGATTTTAAAGAAAAAGCTGCTGAATGTTTGAAGTTAACTTCTGATGATATGTTTGGCAACAAATTAATCGACGGAATTATTCCAGAACCACTTGGAGGTGCTCATCAAGATCCTGAATTAATGGGGCAAACGCTGAAAGAATACCTTATAAAAGATTTGGCTGCTTTAGGTAAGTTGAAAACCGATAAAATGATTGAGCAAAGAATTGAAAAATTCTGTGAAATGGGCGTTGTTAATGAATAATCATTAAAAAATAAATTTTAAATCCCGTTTGGCATCGCTCAACGGGATTTTTTTTGGATTATTGGTTTCATGGACACCTTCGTTTTGTTTGCCCCGTTCATACACTCCTACGCTCGTTTCCAAACCAGCGTGTAAATAGCTAATCGTATTTTACGATAGAATCGTAAAGCTATAATGCGCTCATTAGAAATGAACGCAGGCCTCGAAACCACTCGATAATCCATAAAAAAGCAGCTACAAAGAAATGCAGCTGCTTGAGTGTATTTTGTAAACTAATTTACTGTGGCCCTTGCTGCGAATAATAGGCTGAGAACTTTGCCTCTAAACCAGTAAATATTTTCTCCAGCTGTGTGCTTACTTTGGTTTGCCCATTCGCTTTAGCCGTTCGAATCATTCTATCCAGATAGTACAGTCCAGTTTGCACATTTTGTGATCCTGTCAAACCTTTCGATGCAGAAAGATCCGCCAGATAGGTCAACTCTTTATTGATATAATCGCCAGATTGAGTTAGGATTTCATTGGCCCTTGCGGTTTCACCAAGCTTGTACAAGTTTTCAGCCATGTAGAATTTAACAACCACCGTACGAATGCCATAAAATTTTTGAGGCATTACTTCGTAATACTTATCTACCACTTTTTTAGCTTCAGTAGTTTTACCTTCTTTAATCAAACTTCCGGCTAGGTTACTGAAAATATTAGTGAAGATAAAGGTGTCGTCAGATGATTGTGGATCTAAATAAGTAGCATTTTTCATGTTACCCCATTTAAATTTAGTCATTACGTTGTTGTACAATACAGGTGTATTTAATTGTTCTGCTCTCTCTTCAGATGTTGTTGTATCAGGTTGTAAAGGCATTAAACGTAATGCTAAACCTTCACTATACAAGTATTTATCTAAACCATTGTATTGTTCAGAAGGAACGGTTGAAGCAAAATAAATTGGACGTTTCCAATCATTATGCGCCAAAATATCAAGCATCGCCAGTGTACCTTTTGTAACGTAACCTTTGTTGAAAGTCCAGGTCATTTCAGGAACAATTTTCGAAGCATTGGCTGCGCTAACTGTACCTGTTCTTAACACTTGTTTAGGATCAATTGTAATTTTGAAGTTTTTAGTAGGCAAGAAATTTGATTTAGTGCCATCCTGCATGGCAACCTTATCATTATCATCATTTGATAATAATAGATCCACAATGTTTTTCAATTCTACCGCACCAGCAATTTTATAGTCATCGTATGGCATTACATCACGCTCACCTTGAACATATTGCTCTGGTTTCATTGTAATTGGAAGCGGTGCAGATTCATTTTGTTTCTTTCTGGCTCCATTGATGTACCAATCGGTATCAAACAAACTTAAGTTAACTATACGAATATCCGGGCGCACATTTTCTACTTCCTGAATATACCAAAGCGGATAAGTATCATTATCGCCATAAGTAAACAGGATGGCATTTGGTGCGCAAGATTCTAAGTAATCTAAGGCAATATCATGCGGAACCATCTTGGTAGAACGATCATGATCATCCCAACCTTGTTGCGCCATAATTACCGGAGCGGCCAATAACCCAATTACGGTTGCCGCCACAGCGCCATTTGTTGCTGATAGCTTTTTAAATACCCATTCTTTTATGGCCAAGGCACCCAAACCGATCCAAATGGCAAAAGCATAGAACGATCCTACGTAGGCGTAATCGCGTTCACGAGGTTCTAAAGGTTTCTGATTTAGATATAAAACAATGGCAATGCCTGTAAAGAAGAACAATAATGCCACTACGCCAGCATCCTTTTGGTTGCGTTTGAAGTGCCATAATGCTCCAATAATTCCCATAATTAATGGTAAAAAGAAGAAACGGTTATAAGCATTGTTATCCACTGTAGATGGTGGCAAATTAGTTTGATCGCCCCTCAAGATGGCATCAATTGGCTTAATCCCACTAATCCAGGTTCCTTCGTGGCCACTGCCTTGGCCTTGTTCATCGTTTTGGCGACCAGCGAAATTCCACATGAAATAACGCATATACATATAACCAATTTGATAACTGAATAAAAAGCCTACGTTATCAACCAAGTTTGGAACTTTGGCATCATCTAAACGCATCCATTCTTTATAAAAGGCAGCATGTCTAGCATCGTCGCTATACATACGCGGCAATAAAGTGTTGTTATTGTACTCGTAATCGGTTTTTACTCCAGCTTTCTCGTATTTTTCGTTTCCTTTTCTCCAGATTGTCTTTCCACCTTCTTTAATTCCAGTGCGTTCCGAATTATAATTTGGACCATAAGCTAAAGGTCTTTCGCCATATTGCTCACGATTTAGATAACTCAAAAAGGAGAATGCATCTTTCGGAGCACTGTTATTTAAGTTCGGGTCTGCCTTGGCTCTGATGATAATCATTGAGAAAGAAGCGTAACCGAAAATGATTAATACAGTAGAAATTAAGCCTAAGTTTAATAACTTCTTTTGGTGTTTAATGGAGTAACGAATCCCCCAAACCAAGGCTGAAATCACTAGAACAGCGAAAAATAAAACACCGGTTCCGAAGCCTAATCCTAAAGTATTCACAAAGAACAAATCGAAGTAAGCACCAAATGAAACCAGGTACTGGATAATTCCGTATTGGATCACCGCCAAAATTAAAATACCAGCTGCTAGAGTTTTTACAATTCCCGAAGTTGTGGCTTTGCCTGTTCTTTTAAAGTAATAAATAAAAGCTAAGGCTGGTATGGTAAGTAAGTTTAGTAAGTGAATTCCGATTGATAAACCCATGATATAGGCTATGAAAAGTAGCCAACGGTCGGCTTTTGGTTCATCTGCATGGGCTTCCCACTTCAAAATTGCCCAAAAAACGATTGCTGTAAACAATGAAGATTGCGCGTAAACTTCAGATTCAACTGCTGAAAACCAAAAACTATCAGAAAACGTATAAGCCAAGGCCCCTACAGCACCAGCACCCATAATACTGATCAGTTTCCCAGTGGTCAGTTCATCTCCAGCCTTGAAAACTGTTTTTTTGGCCAAAGCGGTGATGGTCCAGAATAAGAATAGGATGGTGGCGGCACTGGAAATAGCCGAGCCAATATTCATCCAGTAAGCAATTCTGGTTAAATCTCCTGCGGCGAAAACAGAAAAGAAGCGTTGAATCATCAAAAATAATGGTGCTCCTGGTTGGTGAACAACCTGCATTCTAAATGCTGAGGCGATAAATTCGCCGCAATCCCAGAAACTTGCTGATGGTTCAAGAGTTAAAACGTAAGTTATTGTGGCAATTAAAAAGCAGATCCAGCCGACTATATTATTGACTTTTGAATAATTCATTGGGTTGTTTGATGATATTAAAAAATGTTTTCACATAAAAATGCTGCCGAAATTAACTATTCTAGTCGATAAAACAGGTAAATTATTGGATTGATTTAACAAATTTCAACGGCTTAACTATCATTTGCATTCACTATTTTAATCAACTTTTAATTTCAATAAATACAAAACCCCGTAAACTAGATTGAAAATCTTGTTTACGGAGTTCATTTTTGAAAGATGATAACCTAACTTGAAGCAAATGGACTGAAGCGACCGATTAGATTATTATATTGATCTTCCAGTTTTTTGCTTAATTCTTTTTGTTTAAATGTTTCTGTCAACCGCACCATCTGGGCAAGATAGGTAAGGTAAATGCGGACATTTTGCTCAGATACTAGTTGGCTTTTGCTTTCAGAAACATCAGCCAAATAAGTAAGCTCCTTATCAATGTGGCTTGCTGATTTATTTATCATTTGGTTAGCTCTGTTCAAATCGTTTAATCGATAAAGGCTTTCAGTAATATAAAATGAACTTACTACCTGGCGCATGGTATAAAATTTTTCTGGAATGACCTCAAAATATTTGTTCACCACTTGTTTGCCTTCGATGGTTTTGCCTTGATTAATCAGTGTGCTTGCTAATCCACCAAACATATTCGAAACATAAGTAACATCATCTGCCGATTGTCTATCCAGGTGGTTGGCGTGTTTAATGTTTCCATAGCCATAAACGCTCATTAAATTATGAAACATTGGCTTTGGATTGATTAATTCATCATTTTCAGTTTCCAAATGATCTGGTTTTAACGGAAGCAATCGCTTATTGAGCCCTTCGGTGTAAAGGTATTTGTCTAAACCAAGGTATTGATCTTTCGGCATGGCACTTGTAAAATAAATCGGCCGTTTCCAATTGTTGTGCGTTAAAAGATCGAATAGAGCCAAAGTGCCTTTACTTACATAATTACCCTCATAAGTCCACTCCATGGCGCTCGCGATTCTACCCGCATCTTCTTTTGGCACTGTTCCAGTATCTAAAACCTGCTTCGGATTAACAGTTAGTTTTAAGTTTTTTGTAGGCAATATATTGTATTTCGAACCGTCGCTCATGGTTGCCTTGTCTTGATCATTATCAGAGAGCAAAACTTCCAAAATATCTTTCAGTTCTACTGGTTGTGCAATTTTATAATCTTGGTAATACATCACATCCCGCGTTCCGGCTACATATTGTTCAGGTTTTATAGTTAACGGCAGCGGTGCAGATTGGTTTTGCTTCCGTTTCATTCCATCGATATACCAGTCGGCAGTAAACAAACTTAAATTTACTACCCGTACATCGGGACGAACATTTTCGACTTCCTGAGCATACCAAACTGGATAGGTATCGTTATCGCCATAGGTAAAAAGAATAGCGTTTGGAGCACATGATTTTAAGTAATTCACAGCCATATCATGTGCTAGGTGGCTTTCAGAACGATCGTGGTCGTCCCAGCCTTGTGAGGCCATGAGTACAGGAACGGATAAAAGGGCAATTAAAGAAGCGAAAATGCTTGCCTTGGTTGGGGAAAGCTTCTGGAAAACCCAATCTTTCAAACCAAATACGCCGAGTCCGATCCAAATTGCGAAAGCGTAGAATGAGCCTACATAGGCATAATCTCTTTCACGTGGTTCGATAGGCACCGAGTTGAGGTAAATTACAATGGCCACGCCTGTGAAAACGAAAAGCAATCCGATAATACCTGCATCTTTCTGGTTACGTTTGAAATGCCAAATGGCTCCGATTAAACCAATAATCAATGGTAAAAAGAAAAACCTGTTGTAGGCTTTGTTTTCGGTAATAGATGGTGGCAAATTGGTTTGATTACCCAATCTTAATGCATCGAGTGGTTTAACGCCGCTTAACCAGGCACCGTTTCGCCCGCCCAACTGTCCGTCTTCATTATCTTGTCTACCCACAAAATTCCACATAAAATAACGCATGTACATTTGGCCGGTTTGAAAAGAGAACATATAACTTAAGTTATCGCTCAAAGTTGGCTTATGGGAATCATCAAAACCCATGTAGTTTTTGTAGAAATTAGCATGTTCAGCTTTATCGCTATACATCCGCGGAGCCAATGTTTTATCAGCAAAAACATATTCTGATTTAGTGCCGGCAGATTCATATTTATCTTTTCCTTTTCTGTAAAGCTGCCCAGTTTCTTTGATGTCGATTTTCTCAGAGTTGTAATTTTCGCCGTAAAGTAGCGGACGATCGCCGTATTGGGATCGGTTTACATAACTCAAAAAGTTAAAAGCATTTTCTGGATTGGTGTTGTTAAGGTTTGGTTTCGCATGTGCTCTAATGATTAAAATGGCAAATGAACTGTAGCCAAAAATCAACAGCGTGGTAAAAAGCACAATTAAGTTCATTGCTCTTTTATGCTTGCGGATAGAGTAAATTATCCCATAGCTTAAACTACCAATAACCAAAATAGCGAAAAACAAAATACCTGTTCCAAAACCTAAACCGAGGTTGTTCACAAAGAAATAATCGAAGTTTGCAGCAGAGGAGATCAGGTATTGAATAATTCCGAACTGAACAAAGGCCAAAGTACCAATTGATATCATGAAAACTTTGAGAATGCCTTGCCAGCTTGGTTTTGGATATTTCTTGAAGTAATACGCGAAGATTAAAGCCGGAATGGCTAATAGATTTAACAAGTGCACACCAATAGATAGGCCCATGATATACGCCACGAAAAGCAACCACCTATCTGCTTTGGCGTCCTGGGCTTGCGATTCCCATTTCAGAATTCCCCAAAAAACTATCGCTGTGCATAGCGATGACATGGCATAAACCTCAGCCTCTACTGCCGAAAACCAGAAACTATCTGAAAATGCATAGGCTAAAGCGCCAACTAAGCCAGCGCCAATAATGCTGATGGTTTTTGATGTATTGATTTCTTCGCCGTTTTTCATGATGGTTTTTTTGGCCAAGGCAGTAATTGTCCAGAATAAAAATAAAATGGTGCCAGCGCTTGCTAATGCAGATGCTAAATTCATGAAGTATGCAACCATCGTTTTATCGCCGAAAGCGAGAGTAGAAAATAGCCGTTGAACCATGGAAACGAGAGGAGCGCCAGGTTGATGAACCACCTGCATCCGGAAGGCAGAGGCGATGAATTCGCCACAATCCCAAAAGCTTACCGATTGATCTAAAGTTAGAATGTAGGCTGTAGCGGCAACTAAAAAGCATAGCCAACCCGTAATGGTGTTAATTTTAGCGTAGTTCATAGTAAAATTTAGTCTTTGATAATAAATGATTTAAGTGGTCCTCACTTAAAAAAAGTCGTATAAAAAAATAAAATGTTGCATGCGATATGATGATTTTTTTATCTTTGCAACGCAAGAAGGAACAGTAGGAGAGAAATTAAAAATATTTTAAAATCACTCTTGCAAAATTAAAATAAGGTTCCTACATTTGCATTCCCTTTCGAGGATTCGTTCTCGAGAAAGATTGTCCGATAGTATAAGGGTAGTACAACGGTTTTTGGTACCGTTTGTCTTGGTTCGAATCCAGGTCGGACAACGAAAATTTTAATGTCGGATCGTGTTTGTAAAATGACATGATCCGATTTTTTTTAACCGTAAACTACACGGATCATGCCATTGCAGTTTAACCCGGTAAAGTTATTTTCCGGAACAGGTTCAAGAGGACTATCACTTAAAATTGCTGAAAGTTACGGCAAACCACTTGGTGATGTTACCATTCACAAATTCAGTGATGGCGAATTTCAACCTTCTTTTGATGAATCTATCCGCGGCTGCGATGTTTTTTTAATCCAATCTACTTATCAGCCCAGCGATAATTTAATGGAACTTTTGCTAATGGTTGATGCCGCTAAAAGAGCTTCAGCACATTATATTACTGCAGTTGTTCCTTATTATGGTTTAGCCCGTCAGGATAGAAAGGATAAACCTCGTGTAGCAATCGGTGCGAAATTGGTAGCTAACTTATTAAAATCTGCAGGTATCCACCGCATCATGACGATGGATTTACATGCGGCACAAATACAAGGCTTCTTCGATATTCCGGTGGATCACCTGGATGGATCGGTAATTTTTGTTCCTTATATCAAAAGTTTAAATCTACCTAATTTAACTATTGCGTCGCCAGATATGGGTGGTTCCTACCGGGCCCGTACTTTTGCAAAGTTTTTTAATGCAGAGGTAATTATTTGCGATAAACGCCGTAAACGTGCCAATGAGATCGAATCAATGTCGATTATTGGAGATGTAACCGGGCAGGATGTAGTGTTGATTGATGATATTTGCGATACCGCCGGAACCTTATCAAAAGCTGCGGCTTTGATTATGGAAAATGGTGCTGCAAGTGTGAGAGCGGTTTGTACACATGCTGTACTTTCAGGCAAAGCAGTAGAAACGGTTGAAAATTCGGTGTTAACTGAATTAATTGTTACGGATACTATTCCTTTAAGAATTGAAAGTCCGAAAATTAGAGTGCTAAGTACAGCAAGTTTATTTGCAAGAGCAATTGCTAATGTAAACGAACATGGCTCGATTAGTGACTTGTTTAGAGTTTAAAAATAGGTAAAAGGTAGAGAGGGTTTAAGGCTTAAGTTTTAATACTCGATACCTATACTAATTAATAAAAAGGTAGAGGGTTGAAGGCTTAAGGTCTTGATACTTGATACTAAATACTTACTACTAATTAAATAAATAAAATGAAAACAATCGCAATTAGCGGTTCTCCAAGAGAGAACGTAGGGAAACGCGATGCCAAGGAACTTCGTTACGAAGGTAAGGTTCCGGCGGTATTGTATGGTGGAAAAGAGCAACAACACTTAGCTGTAGTTATTGCTGATTTAAGAGATGTTATTTATACCCCGGAAGTAAATTTTGTGGAAATTGATGTGAACGGTGCTAAAACTAAAGCTATCGTTAAAGACACTCAATACCACCCACTTACCGACGTGTTAATGCACATCGATTTTCTTCAGTTATTCGACGAGAAAGAAATCGTGATGGAAATTCCAGTTAAATTAACAGGAACTTCTCCAGGTGTTAAAATGGGGGGTAAATTAATTCAGAAATTACGTAAACTTCGCGTTAAAGCTTTACCAGCTAACATGCCACAAAACGTTGAAGTAAGCTTAGATAAATTAGAAGTTGGTAGTTTATTCCGTGTTCGCGACTTAAAAGTTGACGGATTCGTAATTACTAACACTCCTGAAGATACTATCGTTTCTGTTGCAATGTCTAGAGCATTAAAACAAGCAGAAACTGAAGCTGCTAAAGGTAAAAAATAATCAAGTTCTCTTGATTTTAAGAAACGGCTCGATGCAAATCGAGCCGTTTTTTTTATTCAAAATTTTTAAATATGCTGCTATTTTGTTGCCTCTATTCTCCATTTCCCACTGTCCATTTCCTTTATTCCGCTAAATATCATACATCCTGTATTTATCTTTGGTCTTTCAGCTTTAAGCTTTTACATTTGCACACATGAAATATCTCATCGTTGGCTTAGGAAATATCGGACCAGAATATGCTCATACTCGTCACAATATAGGTTTTGATATTGCCGATGAATTGGTGAAGAGCTTAAATGGTAGCTTTGACAACATCCGTTTAGCTTATTATTCGGAAGTAAGTTTCAAAGGAAAAAAACTTTATGTAATCAAACCCACTACGTTTATGAATTTGAGTGGGAAGGCTGTAAACTATTGGATGAAAGAGTTGAAGATTACTCCAGAAAATGTTTTGGTGATCGTGGATGATCTTGCGCTTCCGTTAGGAAAATTACGACTTAAACTTCAAGGTTCGAGTGCTGGCCACAATGGGCTAAAAAGTATTGAAGAAGTTTGTGGCGGACAAAATTATGCCCGCCTTCGGTTTGGAATCGGTAGCGATTACCCAAAGGGTCGCCAGGTTGATTTTGTGCTGGGTTTGTTCGATAAAAATGAGCAGCTCGAACTCCCAGCCTTAATAGATAAAAGTGTAGACTTGATTAAGAGTTTTGTTACTATTGGGCCTGCTCACACGATGACTGCTTTTAATAAATAGAATAAAAAATTCTTATGACGCTTTCTGAATTTAAACAATCTCTAAAAACCGGTCAGCCGCCAGCGCAACTTAATGTTGAGTTGAAAGCACTCTGGTACGATGGGAAGGGAGATTGGGATAATGCACATAAACAAGTAGATCATCTTAATAGTGCTTCAGCATCTTTGGTACACGCATATTTGCATCGAAAAGAAGGTGACATCTGGAATGCAGATTACTGGTATGCACGAGCCAAAGAAACTCGTCCAGATATCTCTTTGGAAGAGGAATGGAATCAATTAGTTACCCGATTCCTTAAATAATTTCTCTGGCCAGATTCCAGTAATAGTATTGCTCTATAGTTATTATGAGGATGAAGGCGGATTTTTCCTAAAAAAAAAAGACCATCGAAAGATGGTCTTTTTGATATGTTTTTGGTGAATGATTACTTCACTTGTCCCTGAGCTCTGGCAATATAAGCGTCAATCATTTGTGATTCAGCGCTTTCAGGATATTGTGTTTTGATTTTTGTGTAAGCATCAATAGCACCCTTAAAGTCTTTTTGATTTTCTGAAACCAGTCCTAATTTTTTAAGGAACATTGGAGAAGTAAACTTGCTTGCTTTATCTGAAGCCTTCTTATAGTAAGTAGTAGCCTGTTTATAATCTTTCAATTCGCTATAAGCATCTCCAAGTAATCCTAAAGCCAATGGATCTGCAACTGGGCTGCCAGTAGAGCTATATTTGCTTAACGATTCAATAGCTTGTTTGTAATCGCCTTTGCGCAAATAAATTCCACCTAGGTATAAATTGGCTAAATTAGCCGATTTTGTGTTGTCGTATTCTTTTGCGATTTGTTCTAAACCTGGATATCCACCTTCACCTTTAATCGCTTTGTTTGATAAAGAATCTACACCGATAAATTGTTCAGCTTTAAACATTTTGCTTGCAGCTTCTTCAGCACGGTCTTTTAAATACACACCTTGGTACCAAAGATATACTAAGATTAATAAAACTACAGCACCTGCTATAAATAATAAGCTCTTAGTGTTTTCCTGTAAAAATGAACCTTTTTTAATAGGTTGAATTGTCTGGTTATCTGTTGTAGACATGTTTGTTTAAAAAATTTAAGATTGCAAAAATACATTTTTCAATCAAAGAATCAATCTTTATTTTGAAGTATTTAATTAAACATTAGTTATTTAGAGGGTAAAAAACGGTAAATTGCGCTATATTTATGTGGTTAAAGAATATTACGCTTCTAAATTTTAAAAACTATAACGATGCCGATATCCAATTTTCGGATACGGTAAACGTTTTCACAGGTAACAATGGCTCAGGCAAAACGAATATGCTCGATGCAATTCATTATCTGTGCCTATGCAAAAGCTACTTTAATCCAATTGATGGGCAACAGATCAAAACTGGCCAGGAAATTTTCATGATTCAGGGAGATTTTGATCGAAGCAGCAAAAATGAAAAGATTTCTTGCGGAGTAAAACGCAATCAGAAAAAGCAGTTTAAACGTAATAAAAAGGAATATGATAAGCTAGCTGATCACATTGGCCTTTTTCCAGTGGTGATGGTATCACCTTATGATGTAAACCTGATTATGGAAGGGAGCGAGGAACGGAGGAAATTTATCGACAATGTAATTTCTCAAACCGATTCACATTATTTGGATCAGCTTATCTCTTATAATCGAATTCTTTTAAATCGGAATGCATTTTTAAAGCAGATAGCCATCAGCCGCAAGTACGATCCAGCTTTGTTGGAGATTTTAGACGAACAACTGGTAATGGCAGGCAATAAAATTTTTGCTATCCGTAAAGCATTTATGGATCAGTTTATTCCGCTATTTAATCAATATTATATCTACCTTACAGAAAATAAGGAAACTGTAGAACTTAATTATCAGTCGCAACTAAACGATTCCAGTTTTAACGAGTTGTTGGCAAAATCAGTAGAAAAAGATCGGGTTTTAGAAAGAACTACTACTGGAATTCATAAAGATGAATTGGCTTTCGTAATCAGCGGGATGCCCCTGAAAAAATTCGGTTCGCAAGGGCAGCAGAAATCTTTTTTGATTGCTTTAAAGCTTGCACAATACGCTTATCTGGCAAAAAATAAAGGTTTTAAACCTTTGCTTCTGCTGGACGATATCTTTGATAAATTGGATGATAGCCGGGTACAAAAATTGATGCAAATGGTTTCTCACCACGATTTTGGTCAAATATTTATTACCGATACGGGTAAAGAAAGGGTAAAATCGATTTTTGAAAACATAGATGTTGATGTAACTTTGTTTGAAGTGGAGGAGGGACAAATAAAAAATGCGTAAACCTAATGATTTAACTATGAAAGATGCCGTTAGCAAAATGCTCGACGTGTATCGCTTACGCCGTAAGTTTGACGAAACCTCTATTTTAGCTATTTGGCCTGAAATTATGGGAACTGCTATTGCCAATAGAACTACTCAGATTTATATTCATGATAAGAAACTTTTTATTAGAATCGAATCATCGGTAATCAAAAATGAGTTGGTAATGGTGCGCCAAGGAATAATTCAAAAATTGAACGAGCATGCAGGTAGTCAAGTGATTACCGAAATGGTTTTTCTATAGGAACAGCAATTAATAAATATTGCCACTTTTATTGGAGAACTTACTACATCAAAATTCATACATATTATTTCCCTTTAAATTTTCAATTGCGCACCTAGCGTTCGATTCTATATCATGAGGCAATAAAGCCTCTCTCTGTAATCTCAGGGATTTGAAGCCATACTCGTCTAGGAATTTTTGAGTATGTGCATAATACTCGGTTAAAAGTTCTGTTAATGATAACACGTCTGCATCATAACCCTCATTTTCAAGGTTAAACTGACAGGAGCTCTTGTATGACATTAACACTTCTCCTGCACCCTCTCCAACAGTTGAGGATCCCACAATAAGGAGCTCGTTTGGGTCATCCGTCAGGAAAATTTCTTCTTCATATTCAACATCACCTATCGAATGAAGAATTTCAAAAGTAATAATCATTTTTTTTTGAGAATCAACAACCATACATTGAAAATCAAATCCGTAGGAGCCGCTTTGGCTATTGTAGCTATCTGCTAAATGTTGCTCATTAAAAATATACTCTGTAATGGTAATAGGTTGGAGATCGAAAATTTTCATAATCACAATGTAGCAAAAAGGGCTGGCAAATTTAATTTACCAGCCCTCATTATTAAGCTTTGACTTAGGCCTCTGGACTTCAGACTCAAGACTGAAAACTAGCTCCTTCCGCCGCCAAATATTTTGGCAAGTATCCAGATGAGTAGTGCAACAACTACTACAACTATAATGACACCCGACCAAACGCCGGCTTTAAATATACCTCCAACAAGTTCACAACTGCTTAAGGTAGTGCATAAAAATGCGATTAGTGCTATAGGTAATATCTTTTTCATATTGATGTTAATTATGTATATCCTAACATCAATCATTACATAAAGTTTTAATTAAGGCTATTTACCATTAACTTTTAACAACTCTACCTCAAAAATTAAAGCGCTATAAGGTGGGATATCGGCTCCTGCACCACGTTCGCCATAAGCCAGGTGATAAGGAATGAAGAACTTATATTTCGAACCAGCAGGCATTAATTGAACACCTTCAGTCCACCCCGGGATAACTCTGTTTAAAGGAAAGCTAATTGGTTCACCTCTATCGTAAGAACTATCAAATTGTTTACCGTTTAATAAGGTTCCTTTATAATGAACTAAAACTGAATCGGTAGCTGTAGGTTTTACGCCGGTTCCGGCAGTTAAAACTTCGTACTGTAAACCACTGGCAGTTGTTTGAACGCCAGCACGTTTCTTGTTTTCTTCTAAAAACTCTTGTCCTTCTTTTATCATGGGTGCAAATTTAATTTTGTTAGCTTCATTTTCTGCCTTTGTTTTTACTGCTGATGCTCTTGTGATCGCATCATTAATACATTGCTGCGCTTGTTGTTGCGTTAATGCCACTTTGCCGCCTGCAAAAGCGTCTTTCAAACCTTTTAACAAGGCTTCGTAGTTTAGGGTTGACAAACCGGTAGATTTTAAACTAGTGCCCATTGATGTTCCAAAAGCATAACTGGTAGAATCTAAACCAGATTTTAATGCTATTGTACCTGGAAGGGTTTTCGAAGTGGCTATGGTTTTTTTAGCTACAGGCTTCTTTGCTACAGCTTTGGTTTGCGCATTTGCCGAAATAGCGATACCAGAAATACATACCGCCAATAAAAATTTTTTCATTATGAAAATAGTGTTAATATCCCAACGCTGAGTTGGATGGATTATTTTAAGGCTGAAAGATACAAAATAGATAAAACAATAAAACCCCGAAAATCGAGGTTTCATTATAGTTTTCTTTTTTTTAAAGACTAGAAACGCTCGTCTGCCTTGAAGAAGAAGTTACCTTCAATTTCTGCGTTCTCATCAGAATCCGACCCATGAACTGCATTTGCATCAATTGATTTAGCATATTTTTGACGGATAGTTCCTTCAGCCGCTTCAGCTGGATTAGTAGCGCCAATTAACTTTCTAAAATCTTCAATTGCATTATCTTTTTCTAAAATAGCAGCAACGATAGGGCCTGAAGACATAAAGGTTACCAAATCTTTGTAAAACGGACGTTCAGCGTGAACGGCATAAAACTGGCCAGCAGTTTCATCAGTTAACTTAGTATATTTTAATGCGATGATTTTGAAACCTGCATTGGTAATGTCATTTATGATCGATCCGATGTGGCCGTTAGCAACAGCATCAGGCTTGATCATTGTAAAAGTTCTGTTAGTGCTCATTGTATTGATATGAAATTTTCTGCAAAAATACGTTTTAATTGATGAATATTAAAAGGATAACGTTAAATACCCGATATTAATATTAATTTTTACTTAGCTTTGCATCGCAAAAAATATATGTTAACATTAACTGAAGTAAAATCCCTGTTGGCTACGCCACAACGAATTGTGATTACAACACATCACAAACCTGACGGCGATGCGATGGGCTCATCATTAGGTTTATATGGATATTTGATTCAAAAAGGACACCATGTTACAGTAATTACTCCAACAGATTATCCAACTTTTTTGCATTGGATGCCAAATAATGGCGATGTAATTATTTTTACCGAAGAGCAGGAAAAGGCCGCTAAATTGGTAGATGAAGCTTCCATCATTTTTTGTCTTGACTTTAATACGTTAAGTCGCATTAACGAACTTGGCGAATTAGTTCGGGCTGCAGGAGCTAAAAAGGTAATGATTGATCATCACTTAGAGCCTGAAGATTTCGACGATTACCGTCATTGGGATATCAATGCTTGCGCTGCTGCACAACTGGTTTACGATTTTATCGTCAATCAACTGGAAGATAAAGCGGGGATTAATAAAGATGTGGCTTCGTGTTTATACACAGGCATAATGACAGATTCTGGTTCATTTCGTTTTGAATCGGCAACATCAAATGTTTATCGCATTGCAGCAGATCTGATCGACCTTGGGGCCGAACATTGGAAAATTCATCAGGCAGTATATGATAATGCAAGTGAAGATCGCTTACGTTTTCTGGGTTATTGCTTATCAAATAAATTAGAAGTAATTAGAGAATACAATACCGCAATCATCTCGGTTACTAAAGAAGAGTTGTCGCGTTTTAAAAGCGAAACTGGCGATACGGAAGGCGTAGTAAATTATGCGTTATCGATAAATGGCGTTCGCCTGGCTGCTTTAATAGTTGAAAGATCAGATAAGGTAAAATTGTCAGTAAGATCAACCGGCGATTTTCCGGCCAATGAAATTTGCAAGAAATATTTCAATGGCGGCGGACATAGAAATGCTGCTGGCGGTGCTTCAGAAAAACCTTTGAACGAAGTGGTAAATGAGTTCAAGTCGATATTAGAAGAATATAAAAATCAATTAATTGCATAAAGCAAGAAACCAAATAAAAACAAGTTTAATTATAAAAATGAAAAAAGGAATAATTGTTCTTTTAGCAGCAACTCTAGGTTTAGCGGCTTGTAACAAAGAAAAAAAGGGTGCGGGTGGTTTATTATACACTATTCACGATTCTGAAGGAAAAGAAAAAATTAAGGAAGGTGATATCGTTAAAATGAATTTTATTCAGAAAAACGATAAAGATTCAGTTTTAGGTAGTACTTATGACATGGAGAATCCTCAGGTTTTTCCTGTACAGAAAAAAATGTACGCGGGTGACATGAATGATGTTTTAACCATGTTCGGTGAAGGTGATAGCGCAACGTTTAAAGTGAATTTGGATACTATGGCTTTTTATAGCAAACAGCCTAAGCCAGAACAATTCAAAAATGATAAATACCTTACTTTTACAGTAAAAATCGAAAAAGTATTTGCTAAAAAAGCTGGTGAAGCTGATTCTACTTTCAACAAAAGAGCTGGTGAATTTTTTCAGGCTGACTTCAAAGCAAATGCTGATAGAAAGAAAAATGCTGAGGAAGGTAAATTAAAATCTTACATCGCTGATAATAACTTAAAAACTACTACATCTGCAAGTGGCCTGCAATATATTATCAAAGCACCAGGAAACGCTGAAAGAGCTGCTCTAGGGGATACTGTTACCTTAAACTATACTGGTAGAGTAACAAAGAAAAATAGCAAAGGTAAATATCCAATCTTCGATACAAGTGACGAAAAAACAGCTAAAGAAGAAGGTAAATTCCAGGCAGGTAGACCATATGGTCCAACTAAAATGGCTATCGGATCCACAATTCCAGGTTTTACTGAAGCGATTCAATTGATTGGTAAAGGTGGAAAAATCATGGCTATCATTCCTTCGAAATTAGGTTATGGCGAACAAGGTGCACCACAAGTTGGTATTATGCCTTACAGCCCAATTGTTTTCGAAATCGAAATTACTGATATTAAAAAAGGTACCGCTCCGGCACCAAGTGCACCAGCAATGCCTGCAGCTCAATAAGAATTTATAAAATTTATTATTCATAAAAATCTTGCTCATGATATTGGGCAAGATTTTTGTGTTTAAACGCGATATCAAAACTAAGGGAAGGTTGCATTGGCAACATCAATTTAATATAGCAATGAAAAAAGGATTAGTGATTTTATTTGCAGCCGTTTTAGCTTTGTCTGCTTGCAATAAATTTGAAAAGGGCGAGGGTGACATGACCTATAAAATTTATAAAAATGAAGGAAAGCCCAAAATTGAGGAAGGGGATTTAGTAAAGTTCAACGTTATCCAAATGATTGATACGAAGGATGGCGATTCTACTTTGGTAAATACTTATGATAATGAGCGTCCGCCGTTTTTTACGGTCACAAAATCTAAATTTAAGGGAGATTTAGTAGCTGCGCTAAAGCTTTTGGGCGAAGGAGATAGTGCTTCGTTTAAATTAAATTTAGATTCATTAGCCAAATACAACGACCAACCCAAGCCATTAGCAGCTCAAAACAATTATGCAACCATTACGGTGAAAATTGAAAAGGTTTTGCATAAGGTTGCTAATGAAACTGATTCGGTTTTTGAAGATAAAAAAAGAGCGTTTTACAAAGCGGAATACGAAGGCTTGGTTAAGCGAAATAAAGAAAATGAATCAGCAAAAATTGCAACATATATTGCAGATAATGATTTGAAAATGAACACAACGCCGTCTGGATTAAGCTATCTGATTGAGAGACCTGGAAATGCAGAAAGGGCAGCGCCATCTGATACTATTTTAGTAGATTATACCGGTGAGTTTACAAATAAAAAAGCAGATGGTAAACTCAATGTTTTTGATACTTCGAATGCTAGAATTGCGAAAGATGCTGGAATTTATTCTCCTTCGGCACAATATGCTGCTCGGCCTTTGGTGCTACATCAATTACCTGTTGGTTTCGCTGAAGGTATTAAGCTAATTGGCGTGGGCGGTAAAATAAAGTTAATTATCCCATCTAAATTAGGCTATGGCGAAAACGGAGGCGGGTCTATAAATCCCTTTACACCATTAGTTTTTGATGTAGAGTTAAAATCAATAATTAAGCCTAATAATGGAATTTCATCGGTGCCACTTTCCAGATAGATCATGCATCAAGATCGTTTGAATCTATTACGAGATAAAACGAAAAAATCCGCAACATTTACATGCTGCGGATTTTCTTTTTAAACTTGAAATTTAGGTCTGAGCTTCTAAATATTGTGCGTAACAATAGCCTTCTTCACCATTTTTGGTTCGTACAAGCCACCACAAATCCTTACTTATGTTTAACAATTGTAATAATTTCATCATGTGCCGCTTTTCAACAATTGGTTGGTTTGTTTCAGGCTCTTTGCGTATATTTAAATTGCTAATCTGTGTGATCACTTTTGCATGCGTAACTGCTGCATCTATGCTGACATTTACGTTCAAAACCAAATCACCGGATGTAAAATTAGGATTGATTTCGTTGTACACTTCCCATAAATGATCTTTTGTAGCGCCATCAGCTGCTGTTCCATTGATGCATAAGATTCCATCTTGTTCGCGAACAGCCAAATCAGTTATACCAGCTGCAGTTGCAGCGTCGGTTAATGCTTTATATTTATCTTCTAATGCCGATGGTAGAATTATTTTACAGTTAATTTTTTGTCGTTTTTTAGGCTTTAATGCGCTTAGGTGCTGCATTAATGTAATAAGTGAAGCCTTTTTGATTTCGCCTGTAAGCAAAACCACGCCATCTTTAACTGTTGGAAAATCTTTTGTGGCATCAGCAACAATTTTAGTTAAAATTGGATCTTCACCAATTATAACAGGCTTTTCTTGTTTAATTGTTAAGCTATTGATTACCGATTTAATACCTTTTCTACTTTGGCAATCTCTTCTGCTTTTGCAGCATCATCAGCAACCTCGCCTGTTAAAGTTACATCGCCTTTTGCTACAGTCACAATGATGCCGGCAGCTTCTTTGGCTTGAATTTCAGCCTGTAAATCTGCATCTTTTGGCTTACACGCTACAAAAAACAATGTAGCGGCGATAACCATACTCATCAAAAAATTTAGTTGTTTTCATCCTTTTTTTATTATTATGTTTAATATTTTTTACCGTTGAAACCGGAAATTTGGGATGTCCGGCTTCTGAAATTAAACAAGGATGATTTTGTAAAAACGAATATAGGAATAGCGTTTAATTGAAAGAGGAATTATGGATTTTATTTTTGAACATTAATTTTCCAGAGTTTAAATGGGTGTTTAGTTAGATTTGAATTGTAATATTTTTTTTCCTCGGTAACTTCTTCAGCTACCCATTCTGGTAATTCGAATTTCTCGTCTTCTGAATCTAATTCGATCTCCGCCACAATTAATCCATTGTTGTCGCCTAAAAATACATCAACTTCCCAAAGTTTGGCCTGGTGATGAATTTCATATCTTATTTTTTCAAGTTCTGCTTCGGCGAAATTATCCAGTAGTTCCAATCCTTCACCTAATGGAATTTCGTATTCGTATTCTAATCTGGAGGCACCGACAGAAATGCCCTTAATAGTTATCCACGCTTTGTCGTCAGTGGTACGTACCCGAATGGTTTTATTGGGAGCGCTAACCAAATAGCCTTGTCTCAAATGTTTCCCACCTGGCTTGTCAAGCTTGGCCCATTCAGACGCCTTAATCAGGAATTTTCTTTCAATTTCTCTGCCCATTATCTGCTCCTTTTTTGCAATTCGGCGATTGGCATGCTAATTAACCTACCCACTGGCTCCTTACCTTTGTAGGTAATAATTCGAAGCATACTGGCATCTTTTGGTGGGGTTAAAGCTCCAGTGTATTTTGGATAGAAGCGATCGGGGCTCGAGTTATCAAAACTGTAGTAAATGTCCAGACCGTCGATTTCTGGGGTAAGCTCAATAATCAGTTGTTTATCAGCACTTCGTTTCACTGTAAAGGCAGGATCATAAATGGCAGGAGAGTATTTGATTTCTGCAAGATCAAGGCGCTTGAAGTGTTCTTCAGTACGGTAGATGAAATTTGTCCAGTTTTTCTTTTCAATCGGGCTCCAAATTGATTCTGAGATTGCAAAAGCACGTGGCCACAGCATATACTGCACTTGGCGGAAATTAAAAATCTGTTCCGTCCACAGGTTTGCTTGCCCACCAATAATGTATTTAGGATCGGCTCCGGCAGGAATAGGGTTGAATTGGTAAGCCTTGTTTAACCTTAAAGAAGCATAAACTTTCGGTTCGGTAATTTGATCTGCCTGCATGTAATCCAGATAAGCAAAATCTGTTGGGCTCATCACTACATTGTGTTTATCTTTTGAGGCTTCTATACCATATTTTAAGCCTCTCCAGCTCATAACCGAGGCTGTTGGCGAAACACCACCCTCTAAAATTTCATCCCAGCCCATAAATTTTTTGCCTTTTGAAACTACAATTTGCTCTACTCGTTTTTCAAAATACGCCTGAACTTGTGGAATGGTTTTTAAGCCTTCACGCTGCATTAATGCTTTCACCTGGTCGTTCTTTTCCCAAAAATTATGAGGGGCTTCGTCTCCTCCCAAGTGGATATATTCAAAGGGGAAAAGTTTTGCAATTTGCGTAATCACCGAATCGAGAAAAACATAAACTTTTTCGTTTGCAGGGCAAAGTGTATTGTCTACTAAAGCCGTTGGGGGTGCGCCGCGACTCCAATCCATTATTTTTTCTCCGGATCGCACTTTATAATTCACTGCATCAGGCGTGCAAGAAAGGTCAGGATAAGAAGCAATTGCTGCTAAACTGTGCCCTGGAACATCTATTTCGGGCATAATATTTACAAATCGATCTTGTGCATATTGAACCAGTTCTTTAATATCTTCCTGGGTGTAGAAGCCACCATAAGTTCGCGGTTCATTTGCCGCTGGTGGAATGAAATCGCCAAAAGTGCCAGTTTTCTGAACACTCCAGGCCCCAATTTCTGTTAATTTTGGTAAACCCTTAATTTCGATTCTCCAGCCCTCATCATCCGTTAAATGAAAATGCAGCAAATTGAATTTATAACGAACCATTTGATCGATAAACTGCTTCACTTCATCTTTGGTGAAAAAGTGACGGGCTACATCAAACATCAGGCCTCGCCAGCCTAATTTTGGATAGTCAACAACATCAACACAGGGTAGTTTCCACTTTATATTTTTCGTCAATTCCTTGCTTTCAATTTCAACAGGGAAAAGTTGAATTAGAGATTGAACACCCCAAAATATACCCGCAGGTTTATTGGCCGTAATCACAATTTGAGTTGGATTAACATTCAGCTTATAGCCTTCAGTTCCGAGTTGATTTTCATTTTCGGTATTTAGAATTAACTTAATGGTAGGATGATTTGCCGTGGTGACATTGCTGACAAACTTGCCGGTAGCAGTTTCAATTCTTTTTGATAATAAAGCAATAGATTGTTGCAAACCTTCGCTTTTTGATGCTAAAATGCTGACGTTTTCCGGTAGTGTAAAGGTTCCTGCCTTTTTCATCAAAGAAACTGGTTCAGGAATAATGGCGATTTGAGCCTGTAAAATCGGACTATCGCCCTCAGAAACCTCAGGTTCACCTATAATACTCTGAGCGTATATATTTGTTGCAAAAACGATGGCGGAAACGATAAGGAATATCTTTTTCATTAATATTAAATTGCAGTTTAACCGAATAAGTGTTAATCCGCAATTTATTAAAAAAGATTTTTACAAGCAGTATTATTTAATACAATTTATACGCTGTCCTCTCAAATGGTACCCTTTTGGTTATTTGTGGTTAATATTTATTCTAATCGCATTAATGAATGCCTCATGTAAATTTTTGCTGAAAGGACTTTGCTGATCTTTTAATCTTTCGGGATGCCATTGTACAAAGAGAAGAAATGATTTTGCTTCGGGATCAAATCTTTCCATGGCTTCTGTAACACCATCAGGAGATATCGCGCTAACAACTAAGCCCTTTCCTGTGCGATCGGTACTTTGGTGGTGATTGCTATTTACCAAACCTTTATCAGTATTTATAATGCCACTTAACCATGAGGAGGGGTTAACGATGACTTCATGATAACGGTCGCTTTTATCAGGCATTTTCGAATGGTTAAATTTTCCCCACGTTGGGATATCCGGAATTAAATTTCCGCCAAAAAATACGTTTCCAACCTGCATTCCGCGGCAAATTCCTAGAACTGGAATACCGTTTTTTTCGGTGTATTCCAAAACCTTAAATTCAAACTCATCGCGTTTCTCATCAATATCATCTTCGTAACAATACGGGAAATACTCTGGCATGTTGTAAAACCTCGGATGAACATCTTCACCGCCGGTTAGTACAATGCCGTGGCATTTTTCTATTTCCTCAAAATTATTCAATTTATAACCCAGCTGGATGACTTGAACATTTTCATTGTAGGATAAAACCCAGTCGCTGTAAATATCGAATTTGCTACAATCTGTAACGCCTATAATTATTTTATCAGACATAAATATTTTTTTACCACAAAATAAAGGGAATAATAATCAATAGTGGAATCGGTTAATGTAGCAATTTTTATTTTTTAAAATCAAGATTGGACTCAAAAAAAAGGTTCAGAATATATCAGTGTTTGTTTAAAGAGATATCCGTTTAATAAAGACAAAGCACTATGCAGTTAAAGAAATTTTAGCATTTATTTCAATTGATTATATTGCAGGCATCAAAATATATTTCATGTTGGAATACGCACTCAAACCCTCTGAAAATTTCAGAAAATCAGCTGTAAGATCAGTTTGGGCAATCGCCTTATTTGTATTTACCTATGCTTTCTTAATTTTTATTTCTATAGCGCTCACCATAGTTTGCGGTTATTTAGGGGTAAAATTGATTGAGTTTTATGTAAATATCTTTACGCTAATGTTAGGATTAGGCATGATTGGTTTTGGCTTCTTAATATTGTTTTTCTTAATCAAATTTATGTTTAAGAGCAATAAAATGGATCGATCGCATTTGGTGGAAATCACTCGAGATGAAGAGCCGCAGTTATTTAAAATGATTGATGAAATAGTAGAGGATGTCCATACTGATTTTCCGAAAAAGGTATATCTATCAAGCGAAGTAAATGCAGCAGTTTTCTACGACTCTAACTTCTGGAGCATGTTTTTTCCAATTCGAAAAAACCTGCAAATCGGTGTCGGTTTAATTAATACAACAACTGTAGATGAATTGAGGGCTATATTAGCACACGAGTTTGGTCATTTTTCGCAAAAAAGTCTAAAGATTGGAAGCTATGTTTATAATGTGAATCGCATTATTCATGATATCTTATATGACAATGAAAGTTATAACCAGGTGGCCAGAAGGATAGCTGATTCAACCTCGTATTTTGGGATATTTGTTTTGCTATCTGATAAAATTGTTGGCTTAATGCAGCAAATTTTAGTTTGGGTTTATGGCGTACTTAACGCAAATTACTCTAAACTTTCTCATGAGATGGAATATCACGCAGATGCCATAGCCGCTCATGTTGTGGGTTCGAAACCCTTAATTGATTCATTGTTGCGTATGCAGTTGGCCAATCAAGCGCTGGATATGGTATTAAGTTACTATGATAGAAAAATCGAGGCAAATATTAAAACAACTAATGTATTTCCGCAGCAAATACTTGCAATGAATTTTTTGGCGAAAGTGAATAAATTGCCCGTTAAAAACGAATTCCCAGAAGTAAATCTTCGTTACTACAATAGGTTTAATAAATCAAAACTCAGTTTTAGTCACTTGTATTCGTCGCATCCAGAAACTGAAGACCGAGTAGTTAAACTGGCACAAATTAACGGTCAGTTAAAGAATAGCCAAACTGGCCTTGCGATAAATTTGCTGGTAAACAAAGACCAGATATCGGCTCAGCTAACCGATAAAATGTTTGTTAATGTGAATTATTTGGAAGAGCCTATTGATCAGGAAAAGGAAGATTTTGAGCAAGATTTTATAAGCCAAACCAAACAAAATTCTTTCCCAGATTTATTTAATGAGTACTTCGATTATAGAAATCCCTATATAAAGTACACCGAAAGTGATTTTGAAAAATCAATACCTGATACTGATTTAGGCTTTGATCTCCTGTTTGGAGATAAGAGTTTGACTTTAATTTATGAATTGAATGCCCTTGAAGCTGATTGGAATACAATTGATAGAATAGATTCTGGTTTGATTGATATAAAGACCTTCAATTACAATGGCCAAAAATATTCGAAAGCTGATTGTAGGGCTATGATTGATTATTTGAATTCGGAGATTGAAAATAAGAAGATAGAACTAGAGAATTTGGATATGAAAATTTTCGAGTTTTTCCGCCATGCGTCTTTTAGGCAAAAGCTCGCTCCTGAATTCCAGGTTTTAGCAATGTGCTATCAAAGAATAGCCGAAAAGTTCAAACTCCAACAAGTTGTTTATGCTGATTTGGTAAATGCAACCTCATTTATGCACAGCACCACACCGTTTAATGTGATTAAAAAAAATATGGTTGTGGTAAAAAAAGAAGAAAAGAAATTTAAGGAGAGCATACTTTCCATTCTTGCTGATGAAGATTATGAAGGTTTAAGTGAGGAAGTGAAACTTCGCTTTGAAGAATATTTGAAGTATGATTACAAGTATTTTGGTGCAGATTTATATTTCGACGAGGAGCTCAAAGTACTATTCCAGGCGATGGCTGATTATGCTGACGTGATTACCGACATTCAGTTTAAGGCGAAAAAGAAGCTGTTGGAATTTGAAGGCCAATTGGGTGCTCCGGTTTTAACTTAAATTAAAAAGCGCCGATCTTTTCAGGTATCGGCGCTGTTAATGAGTTAATGCAAATCCTGACTTTTGTTAAAAATTTGGCTATCTCTCGTGTTTTTCTGTACCGTGATGGCACCAAATAGCGAAAGTAGAAAGGCAAAGGCATAAAATCCTTTCTCGCTGGGTAAAAGTGTGGCATTCCATAATCCAATTACCAATAAGGTAATGGTTAATAATGTTGAAAACCAGCTTAAACCATAGTAGATTTCCGTTACCGGAATACCTTCCAATTTATCGCGAACAGCTTTTTGTAATGAGATTACGGCGAAAAGACCAAACATCAAGACAGTAAAATAATATCCTTTTTCATTAAGAAGCATGTCAGAACGCCATAGGCCAACAATAAAGCCTATCATTCCAATGCCCAATGCAATCCAGGCCGCAGCCACAAATGCATTCGATGGTTTTTGATTCATTTGATTAGAGTTTAATTTAATTCAATGGAAAACGCTAAAGTTTGATAAAAGGTATATGAGCCTGTAATTATCTTTTCGCCATGTTTTTAAATAATCAATCAAAGCTTAAACTTTTTCATTAGCGCTTATAATGGTATATTAGTCATATGCAAACACTGCTTACTTCTGCCCAAATGCGCAAGGCTGATGAATTCACCATTGCCAAGTTGCCAATAGCATCGATTGATTTAATGGAGAAAGCTGCTCGTGCTTTCGTTCAAACCTTTTTAAGGGACGAGTTTGATGCCAATAAAAGTATCGCCGTATTTTGTGGTAAGGGTAATAATGGAGGTGATGGACTGGCGATAGCCCATTTGCTTTGCAACAACGGCTGCGAAAATGTGCGTGTTTATATTGTTAACTTTAGCAGTAAGCAAAGCCATGATTATGCAATCAACCTACAGCGTTTAGATGAATCGAAATGTAGGAAAACAATCATCAACACTGCGGGCGGTCTAGGAAATGTGAAAGCTGATATTATCGTTGATGCCATTTTAGGTTCTGGCTTAAACAAACCTTTGGAGGGAGAATATGCCGAACTGGCTAAGAGTATTAATAAACTTAATAAAAAAATCTATGCTGTTGATGTTCCTACAGGCTTTCCGGCAGAGGGGAAAATTTCAGCCGATTACCGGGGGATCAAGGCTTATAAAACCATTTGTTTTCAGCGGCCAAAAATCAATTTCTTTTTCCCAGAATCGGCTTTAGCTACAGAAAAATATGAGGTTGTTGATATTGGGTTGGATGAGGGTTTTATTCAGGGCCAAGATTCTGATTTACATTTGTTGGAAGAGAAAGATATCCGGGCAATTGTTAAGCCAAGGAAATCATTCAGTCATAAAGGCACTTACGGACATGCGCTAATTATTGCCGGGAATGTTAACACAATGGGTGCAGCCATACTTTCATCAATGGCTTGTTTGTATGCCGGAGCGGGTTTAACTACTGCATGTATTCCGCAAAGCGGATTGATAGCCCTTAATACGGTATTGCCAGAAGTAATGGCTTTGCCAAGAGATGAATATACACGAATTGAAAACCCGGCTAAATACCAGGCCATTGCAATTGGACCAGGCTTAGGTATTTCTACAGAAAACGAACGGCTGCTGGAAAGTTTAATGGCCAGTAATCAGCCTTTAGTTATAGATGCTGATGCCTTGAATATTTTAGGTGAAAGGCCTGATTTGATAGAAAAGCTGCCTGAAAATAGTATTTTGACTCCTCATATGAAAGAGTTCGATCGGCTATTTGGAGATCACGAAACTTGGTGGGAACGTATAGAAGCAGCTAAAAATAGAGCGCAAAAAGGTAAGATAATCATCGTACTCAAAAATCAGTTTACATTTATTTGCCTTCCCGATGGCAAAATTTATATTAATCCAACCGGCGATTCTGCTATGGCACAAGGTGGTATGGGCGATATTTTAACAGGGATTACTGTAGCTTTTATTTCTCAAAAATACACATCTGCCGATGCCGCAGTTTTGGCCTGCTACGTTCACGGTTTGGCGGGAAGCAGTTTAGCTCATTCAAGGATTGTAGTTACCGCCTCGCAGGTGGCCATGCAAGTGCCTAAAGAAATAAAATCGCTGCTGTTATAATTATCATCCTTTGGCTTAAGAATTGACTAATTCTAAAAATAACCGAATGATCAAAATAAATAAATCTAATCACCAATGGAAAAAAGAGAATACACCCTTAATGAACTTATACAAGAATCAGCAGAGAACCCAAATGAAAATGATTTTTTCGAATTGGAAAAGCCAGCAATGCTGGAGGTAAACTTAAAAAATCAAAAAATTATGGCCAAGGCAGGCTCCATGGTGGCCTATATTGGGAATGTAGATTTTAAACGCGAAGGTTTGTTAAGTAAAGGGCTTGGTGGATTATTAAAGAAAGCCATTTCTGGAGAAGGTACATCATTGATGCATGCAGCCGGTACAGGCAAACTTTATTTGGCTGATGAGGGCAAAAAAGTGAAGATCATTAAACTTCAAAACGAGTCGATTTTTGTGAATGGCAACGATGTTTTAGCCTTGGAAGATACCATCAAAAATGAGATTAAAATGCTGAAAAGTGTGGCAGGGATGATGAGTGGAGGCCTTTTCCAGGTCAAATTATCTGGAAGTGGTTATATTGCAATTACCACACATGGCGAACCAATTTTGTTGCGTGTAAGTGCTAATCAACCTGTATACACCGATCCGAATGCAACGGTAGCTTGGTCAGAAAATTTATCACCTAATATTAAAACGAATTTAACTTTTGGTTCTTTTATCGGGAGGGGAAGTGGAGAATCGTTTCAGCTAGAATTTTTTGGTGAAGGTTGGGTTTTGGTACAGCCTTACGAAGAAGTAAAGTATGCTCAAAAATCGTAAGTAATAAAAAAAATCCCGACAATTTTTGATTGCCGGGATTTATATATTTTGTAACCAGATTTACTTATACTCCACCCATTACGGCTAGTTTTTCCATAGTTGGGTTAACGCTTCCGCCCATTGGTTCAAGTGTTACAGCAAAGGCTTGAGCTTCTTGTATGGCCTGCATTTTCTTTAAGGCTTCTGTTGAAGTAGAATCTGTTTTTCCAAATACGCCTAAGCTAACTGGCTTGCCATTTACTAATGCCCAAAGCTGATATTCGTGTTCAGCGTCGGCTTTTGGTAAATCCATAGCAACATAGTTTATCAATACACTTTTATCCTTTTTGTTCCAATAAACATTCATTTTAGATTTAGGACTAAAAGCCTGTCCAGACATTCGAATGATTGCCCATTCTTTACTGTCGTTCATGGCCACCATATTATCCAAACCTTTGTTCTCAAACTCAAGCTTACTCACTACCCCGGCAAATTTTTCTTTATCGAGATTTAAGCTGGCTATTTGATCGTGAGCAGCATTTAATTTATTATAGGTGATGAAAAGTGCTCCAGTGCTAATAATCAATAACGCAACACAAGCAACCAATGCAAAACGTAATGTTCTAACTTTACTATCACTGTTATCCAATTTAACTACTTTGGCTTCTTCAGTGTAGGCTGGGATTGTAGACATTGCCTCTACTCCTTCATTTTTTCCTAATCCTAATTTTTCAAATAGTTTGGTTTCTATATCTGCAGATGGCGCTACAGCATTTTCCATAGCATAACTTTCCATGGCAATCTCAATGGCGGTTAACTCACTTTTAACCTCAGGATATTGAGCTGCCATTTCCTCTACCTGTAACGCTTCCTCAGGCGATAAATCACCTAAAACGTACAATTCAAGTACTCCAGATTCGATATATGCTTTTAAATTTTCCACGTTCAATTAAAACTCCTTCTCAATTCAATAATAGCCAGGCGAATACGGGTTTTCACCGTACCTAATGGCAAATTTAACTTTTCTGCGGCTTCCACATGCGTGTAGCCTTTATAATAAACTAAATTGAGAACTGCTTGTAAGTCTGGTTTCAGGTTCTCTACAAGTTGCTTTACTCCAAGTATGTCCGGGTTAAAAGTCACCTTGTTTTGCTCATCAACGAAACTTACGTTATTTTCTATATCTTGGTTTTTAAGTGAATTCTTAAAGTCTTTAGAACGGAGTTTATCAATAGATAAATTTCTGGCGATATTCATCATCCAGGTAAACAAACGTCCTTTGGTATTGTCGTAGTGTGCTGCAGATTGCCATATCTTCACAAAAGTTTCTTGTAAAACATCTTCCGCTAACTCAGTATGGGTAATAATGCGTGAAATAACACCGTAAAGTGCAGAGGAATACATGCTATACAAGGTCTTCAACACCGCAGGATCTTTCGAATGCAGGGCGAGAACAAGTTCAGGCTCGGTTAGGGTTAATTTTTTATATGCAGTCACTATTGGTTACTAAGATACAATACACAACAGCAAAACCAAAAAAATGTTTTTATAATCAATTCCCGCAAGGAATGCTATTTTGGAAACATTTTTGAGCCTGGCAAAAACTGGATACTAAGCAATTCCTTCAATTGGGAAAAGATGTTTTTCAGCATGATATGATGAACGTACCAACGGGCCGCTTTCTACATACTTTAAACCTTTAGATAAACCAACTTCTTTATACATGGCAAAAGTATCAGGGTGAATCCAATCAACAACCGGGTGATGGTTGCGGGTTGGTTGCAAATATTGACCTAGTGTTAAAATATGAACACCATTAGCAACTAAATCATCCATGGCCTCAAAGATGTCTTCCTCAGTTTCACCTAGCCCAAGCATGATGCCTGTTTTTGTTCTTAAACCGAATTCTGAAATTCGTTTCAGTGCTTCTAAACTTCTATCATATTTCGCTTGAATACGCACTTGTCGCGTTAAGCGCTTTACAGTTTCCATATTGTGCGACACCACTTCAGGGCGTTCTTCCAATACCCGGTATAAATTATCCCACTGACCTTTAAAATCAGGAATTAATGTTTCTAGCGTTGTAATCGGGCTTTCCTCACGGATGGCCTGTAATGTTTCTGCCCAGATAATTGAGCCACCATCTTTTAAATCATCGCGATCTACTGATGTGATAACGCAATGTTTTACGCCCATTAGTTTTACAGAATTGGCTACACGGTTAGGTTCATCAACATCAACCGCTAAAGGACGGCCGGTTGCAACTGCGCAAAACGAGCAGCTTCGGGTACAAATGTTACCTAAAATCATGAAAGTTGCTGTGCCAGCTCCCCAACACTCACCCATATTAGGACAATTTCCGCTTTCGCAAATGGTGTGCAACTTATGTGTATCTACCAAACTGCGAACTTGTGCATATTCTTTTCCAACAGGCAATTTTACACGCAACCAATCGGGTTTACGTTTAACTTCAGTTACAGCAGGTACTACCGGTAAATCAATCATATCGCAAAGTTAAGGATTAGGATTGAAATGTTGTAATATCGAAATGTTGTTCTGTTGTAATGTTTGGTTGCAAAGCGAGCAATTCAGGAAAGGTTTAGCTGTTGATAATTAAATTTTTAGAATTCAGCACTTGAAAACGTCCTTTTAAAAATTGTTTTACCATACGGACTTTGCCTTATCCAATAACTCGCTGCCCTTTTTAGTGATTTCCTTTTTGCCGTTTTCAATAGTAGAGGGTTGAGTATATTGGCTTACCGCATTAGACATTTCTTTGAATTTATTGATGTTTGCAAAGATTTCTTTTGTGTGTGGAACATTGTTTTCTCTCATCACTTTCTCCCAATTAATTTTCGCTAATACTGAAATCATATACTTTGAAGCCAGCCTGGCCATAAATGCTTTGTCATAAACGCCTTTCAAAGCAGCATCCGGCTCACGATCTTTAACATAATCGATGGTTTTTTGGATGGCCTCACGTTCACTGTCAGAAAATAAAGGACTCGTTTTTAATTTTTCTAAAGCCGGAATTGCCTTCTCCGGCTTTTCTCTTTTCAAATTCAGATAGGCATCCACCAACCAAACTAATTCAGTTTCTAAGCCAAGTTTGTTCATATCCTTAACGAAAGAGTCAAAATCCTCCAAAGATCTTTCTTCATCAACTTTTCTTTCCATTCGCATTCTATCAAACCCTCTAAAAAGGTAGTTCATTCCATGGAAAGCGGTATGTGCTTGTGCATCGCTCAAATTTCTCCAGCCAAAAAAAGCTTTAGTATATGGCATGGGAATAGTTTCATTTTTATCAAGCCATTTAATATTGCGAGATAAACCATCTTCGGATAAGTAATAAAGGTTGTTGCCAAAGAAAAGGAAGCCTCGAACAAACTCTAAAAGCGTTTTAATCTCCGAATCGTCCAAAAGCTCTGGTTGTGTTTTTGAACATTCATACAAGGCAAACGGCTGACCTAAGTCTCTTGTGGTTAAAACCGCCATGCTTAGAATCGCGTGTTCGATATTCTGAACGCGTGTTTTCTCTTTGGGATCAACAGTATTCATGTCAACTTTTGGTGCTCCATACATTATGTTAAAACCTTGTACTAGGCTAGGAAATACATCTTCGTCGGTATTTTTGACCAGTTTTTTTACTTTACGATAATCATTATAAAGTCGCAGCGCCTCCATCACAGAGATACTTTTTTTATTGGTATCGAGCTGATCCATCGTTTTTAAAATGTTTCGGGTTTGTGATGAAAACTTTTGGTATTCCACCATATTGGTATCGAGTACGGCATTTGAACGTACCGCTATTTTGGCAAACTTGTAAAACACGATCTTGTCGTAATTGATATTTTCCTTAAGCTTTTCTTTATCCAATTGAAGTAAAACCTCGTCGGTTTTTTCTCCGGAACAGCCGGTAAATACAATGATGCAAATCAGTAGAATTAAATTTTTCATCTTAAACACTCCGTTAAAAGAAGCAAACGCTTCAACTAAATAAAAATATACTTTTGAAGTGGGATGTTTTTTTCGGATGACTATTCGCCTACAATATCTAAATTTCTGCTGCATTTATTTTATTATTCGTGTGTGATAGATGCAGAACCCATTGTTTGATGGGCAAAAACAAATCAATTGTTTATCGGGTTATGATTTCTAATATAATCCTAATGAAGATTTAATAATTTAGCTATAAAAATTTACGTTTCAATTTAATTATGCTAATTAATGCTACCGGTTTCAAATAAAAATACATTTTTTAGCAATTTTTTAGTTTTCATATGCGAAAATTCGTTTCATGTTTAAAATGATCCTAAATTTGTAACTCCTTTAAAATAAGATGACAAAAAAGATAAAGACAGTTGGTAAAACTGACGCAGATGTGATTTTAATTGGCGCTGGAATTATGAGCGCAACACTTGGTGTTTTATTAAAAGAATTAGAACCCAATTTAAGTATTGAAATATATGAAAGATTGGATATTGCAGCAGCAGAGAGCTCGGATGCCTGGAATAATGCCGGTACCGGACATTCTGCCTTTTGCGAACTAAATTATACGCCTGAAAAAAAAGATGGAACGGTTGAAACTAAAAAGGCGGTTCAAATTGCCGAACATTTTGAGGTTTCAAAACAATTCTGGTCTTATCTTATCGAAAAAGGATTAATCTCCAACCCCGAGAATTTTATCCGGAAAATTCCACACATGAGTTTTGTATGGGGCAAAAAGAATGTAGATTATTTAAAGAAACGCTACGACGCTTTGCAGCAATGTGATTTGTTTAGCGACATGGAATATACCGAAGATCCGGAAGTGGTGAAAAATTGGGCACCATTAATTATGGATGGCCGTAAAAAGAGTGATAAAATTGCCGCCACAAAAATGGATTTAGGTACCGACGTTAATTTCGGCTCACTAACCCGCGACATGTTTAATCATCTTAAAGAGCAATCCAATGTGAGTCTTTATTTCAATCATGAGATTCGTGATTTGCAGAAGAACAAAGAAGGTAACTGGGTTATAAAAGTTAAGGATTTAGAAACAAAAGAGAAACGCAAACGCGTTGCTAAATTTGTTTTCATTGGTGCTGGTGGCGGTTCATTGCCATTGCTCGAAAAATCTGATATCCCGGAAGGAAAGGGGTTTGGTGGTTTCCCGGTAAGTGGCCAATGGTTAAAATGTACTAACGAAAAGATCATTAAACAACATCATGCTAAAGTATATGGTAAAGCCGCAGTTGGCGCTCCACCAATGTCGGTACCGCATTTAGATACCAGGATGATTAATGGTAAACAGGCCTTGTTGTTCGGTCCTTACGCTGGTTTTTCTACCAAATTTTTAAAAAATGGATCGTTTTTAGATTTACCAAAATCGATCAAATTCAATAACATCCGCCCGATGTTATCTGCAGGTTTGCACAATCTCGATTTAACTAAATATTTAATTGAACAGGTAAGGCAATCTCCTGAAGATAGATTAGAAGCTTTAAAAGAATATTTACCAACAGCCCAATTGAAAGATTGGGAACTGGAATATGCTGGCCAACGTGTTCAGGTAATCAAAAAGGATGAAAAACAAGGGGGTATTTTAGAATTTGGTACTGAAGTAGTAAGTGCTGGCGATGGTTCTATAGCGGCATTACTGGGCGCTTCTCCAGGAGCATCAACGGCGGTATCAATTATGATCGAATTACTGAGTCGTTGTTTCAAAGACGATTTGGCAACTGATGAATGGCAGGCTAAAATGAAAGAAATGATCCCTACTTTCGGTAAAGAGCTGGCTAACAATCCTCAACTTTGCAAAGAAACCAGAGCGAGAACATCAAGAGTTTTAGAAATAGAAAAAGCTAGCTAAAATTTGTTATCCTTTCTAAATTGGAAATAACACATTTTTAAGATAGGAAACAATAAAAAAGGGGCGCAAATTTTAAAGTTGCGCCCCTTTTTGCTAAATATTTTTTGATTATGCTGCAACAATTACCTCAGCTACTTCTTCTGCAGAGATATCACTGTGTGAGGCTTCCAAAACACAATCTCCATCTTTAATTAATAAAATTTGTGGCGACTGGTGTGTAACCTGAAAAAGATGGGCAACCTCAGCAGAAATTTCCCGGTAGGCGATTAAATCCAGAAAATAAAGTTTGGTATCCTCCGGGATAACATCCCAGCTAAATTCAAAATTTCTTTTGGCCATCGAACTAATTGAGCACCGTGTACTGTGCTTAAAAATAAGGCTGTATCCGCTTGCTGATTTTATTTCATTAAGCTGATCTATCGAAGTTAAGTTAACCCAAGTCATAATAATATTGTTTTATACGTAAACACAGGCAGCTAAATAAAGTTCTGCAGATGACTGTAAAATGAAATTTTGATGTTTTAATCTTAGTTTCTTCTGCGTTTACCTTCAGGGTAAGAGCTGTAAGCAGGACAAAGTTTTGAAGAGCATGACTCTAAAATGGTAATGGTGCAAAACACCGCCAATAATAAGATGGCAACTTTTTTCATTAGATAGGGAGATTAAAGCGCTAAGGTACAAATAGTTTATTAAAACACAATTTTAAATATTGGCAGAAAAGTCGGCCATTTTAATTGCAGTAATGGCCGCTTCATCGCCTTTATTACCATGTTTCCCTCCAGCACGATCTTGTGCCTGCTCCAAATTATTGGTAGTTAAAACACCAAAAATAACAGGTTTGCTATATTTAATGCCCACATTAGTCACGCCCTGTGCAACAGCATCGCAAATAAAATCGAAATGTTTTGTATCCCCTTGAATAACACAACCCAAGCAAATTACGGCATCAATATCGCTTCTTTTGCTTAGCAGAATTTCCGCTCCGCCAGTTAATTCAAAACTCCCAGGCACTGGTAACGAAACAATGTTTTCTTCGGCTACGCCGTTATCCAACAAAGTTTTTAATGCACCATTGTACAAAGCGCCAGTAATTTCGGCATTCCACTCTGCAACGATGATTCCAAATTTATAGTTCGCTCCATTCGGAACAGTGGTATGAGAGAAATCAGAAAGATTTTTTAGTTGTGTAGACATGTGGCAAATATAATGCTAAGCGTTTAATGTTGAAAGCGCTTAATGTTTAAATGTTGTAACTTTAATTTAAGGCAAGTTGATTTTAAACCTAGATTTTTCGTTAAGGAGCTACGTGAAATCATTTTAAAGCAGAGAAAGAAATATTTTGATTGATTTGGAAAGCAAAACCAGTATTTCAATTAAATGTTCGTCCCGCTCTCCGTTTTACTCACCCGATAGAAAAATCGGGTTTCGTGTTCACTACGATCAGGTTTAAAATGCTTAATGCTTTGCTACTATTTAAGCCTTCGAAAGCAAACTGCCAAAGTTTCGCTTAAATATTTTCAAGTGCTTGTTCAAAATTCTCTTTACGCTTTTCGGCGAAACTTGGTCAAGTGGGAAGTGCAAAATTGTTTAGTTTAGTAACTCATCAGATATATGTTTAAATAATTTATGGAATCCATTTTAATATTCCATCTAAGGTCTAAATCCCCGGTTATGAAAAAAACGCTACCAATCTTATTGCTAATCATTTCTTTTTGCTTTTATTCCGAATCCGTTTTTTCCCAAAAGAAGCAAACTTATTATCAGTCAGCTTTTAAAACTATAGATTCTCTCGCTCTCGCAACAAAGCCGAAGGAAGCCATCCCAATCTTAAATAAGTTAATCGAAAAAGCCCGAAAAGATCAAGAAACAGCTGTCATCATTAAGGCAACCATGTATCGAATGTTATTTCAGGGTTACCTGGAAGAAAATGCGTTTGGAAAAATAAATAAAGAGCTACAACAGGATGTTCTTACTGCCCACCAGCCCGCCAAAAGTATTTTACAATCATTACTAGCCGAAAGTTATTGGAAATATTACGATCAGAATCGATTCCAGCTGCTTAATCGCACCAATGTCGAATTAAAACTGAGTGATGATATAAAAACCTGGCCAGCCAGTAAATTTTTAGAGGAAACTGCTAAAAATTATTTAGCATCAATTGCAGAAAGTAAAATTTTGCAAAACACAAAAATTGATAGTCTGAGCGAAATGATGATTGGCAATGAACAAAATAGGTTTTTAAGGCCTACACTTTATGATTTGCTGGCACATAGAGCTATAGATGTTTTGGTAAATGCACAAATAGAAATTACCAAAAATGATGATGCAATCGATTTTAATGATGTGAAATGGTTTGACGATGATAAGGCATTTTTAAAAATTGAGCTTCCAACTAACGATTCGACTTCATTCGCATCAATGGCATTAGCCATTTTCCAAAAACTTATCCGCAGCCATCAAGAAAGTAATAATATCGGTGCTTTAGTTGATGTGGATCTGAAACGGTTAAATTACGTTTATTCCAGAAGCACCCGCGAAGATAAAATGGCGCTTTATGATGCAGCGATCCAAAAACTTGCCAATTTCTCCAAATCATCAGAACTGTATGCCGATGTACTTTTTGAACTTGCATCGAAAAAATACGAGATGCGAAATCTTCAAATTCCAAAACAGGATATAGATTTAAAGGAGTTGCTAGCGATGGGCAACCTGGCTATTAAAGCCTACCCGAAAAGTACTGGTGCCAAAAACTTCGAAAAGTTAACTGCTGATATAAAAAGTAAAATGCTGGAAATTAAGATGAGTCAATTTCTAGTCCCAAAAAAACCAGCACAGATACGTTTTAGGTATAAAAATACGAATGCAATTTCATTACAGCTTTTTAAGGTAAGCAGAATTACCAACCGTTTTCACCTTGGCAATCTGGAAGATTATGAGAAATTCATCGCTACAAATAAAATCCAAAAAGAATGGATGGTAAGCTTGCCTGAAACTGATGATTATCAGGAGCACACTTTAATAGACAAATTGGATGGTTTGGAGAAAGGCCAATATGTTATCATCGCCAATACTACCGGCAATAATGCGGTTTTTAACTACCTAACCTTTCAAGTTACCGATCTGGCTGTAACCAATCGAATCACAGAAATCCTTAATCATCAATATTTTGTTTCCAATAGCTCCACGGGAGAGGCTATAATAAATGCAATTATAAATGAGGAAAATAATGAATATGAGGATGGAAAATATGTATATAAACCCAGGGGAACTTTAAACACAGATAAAAATGGATTTGCAGAGAGTTCGCTAAATGCATCGGTAAACCGTATTGAAACCATCTATGGCAATGATACGGTTATAATGGATATTAACCAGCGTTTTTATAAATATATGTCTGCTAAGTCGAAAGTGGTTTTATTTACCGATCGGCCAATTTACCGGCCAGGACAAACCGTTTATTATAAAGGAATTTATTTTGAATTTGAGGATGACAAGAACCGGATCTTAAAAGAATCAACTATCGAAATCACCTTTAATGATGCCAACAGAAAGGAGATTGAAAAAACTTCAAAAATTACGAATGAGTTTGGCACTTTCCACGGTTCGTTTACTATTCCAATGGGTAAATTAAACGGCAGGATGAGCATAAATACAGCTTATGGTAATGTTGATGTTCAGGTAGAGGAGTATAAGCGACCTACTTTCGAGGTATCATTTAATCCATTGAATGAAAAATACAAGTTGAACGATTCGATACTTGTACAGGGAAAGGCAATTGGTTTTACGGGTTATGCCGTTTCTGGTGCAAAAGTTAAGTATGTTATTACCAGAAATATCCTCTCGTCCAATGATCGTGTTTATGGTTACAGTCCGAGTAAGCAAATAGCTATTGGCACAACTGAAACGAAAGCCGGGGGTGTTTTTGACATTCGCTTTTTTGCTGCGGCAGAGAATACCAGCATTAATGCATATTCCTATCAAATCAATGTCGATATCACTGATGTGAATGGCGAAACAAGAAGCAAATCACAGTTTATTAATGCTGGCAAAAGTGATATTTTACTTAACGTGGATATGCCTGCAAATATCTTTACTGCCAACTGGAGGGATAACCTAGCTTTCGAAATTACCAATTTAAATAAGGCGCCAATTAATGGCAAATTAACTGTAGAGTGGTACAAACTGGAATATCCGGGTAGAGTGGTTTATCCAAATACCTTAGGTAAAGTAGAAAAATACAACCTGAGCAGGGCCGAATTTGTTAAGCAATTTCCTTACGATGAATATGAGAATGATGGAACTCCTGAAAGTTGGATGACAGGTAAAACCAGTTTTGTCCAGCATCAAAAAGTAGAACAGGGTACTGGTACTTTAGAAATGAAGGGCGTTAAACTTCCTTCGGGATATTATAAGGTGAAGTTTAAAGCACTTAATGAGAATCTGGATTCTATCATTGTTGAGAAAATTGTACGAATTTACGAAAGTCCAAGCGAGAAAATTTTACTGGCAAAAGAGTGGCTTGTAGCGGAGAAGACCGTTGTGACACCTGATGAATCAGCTGTTTTTAGGTTTGCCAGTATTTTGCCAAATGCCAGGGCTTACTATGAAGTGTATTACAAAGACCAGGTTATAAAGAAGGTTTGGTTTAATTTAACCCATAAACAGGAAGTAATAAATATCAAGCCAGAAGCTCAATTTGTAGAAGGCTTCGCTGTTCAATTTACCTTAATTCAAAATGGTAGAATATTCCAATCTATGAATGTAATCACCATTGTGGATGAAAGTAAAGAGTTAGATATTAATTTTACAAGTTTCAGAGATAAACTACAGCCAGGTGAAAAGGATATATGGAAATTAAAAATCACTGATAAAAAGGGCGAGAAACAAATGGCTGAAATGGTGGTGTCTTTATATGATGCATCGTTGGATGATTTAAAAACCATGAGCTGGAATAAAATCGTTTCGCCTAAATACAACTACAATATTTACAGCTGGGGCTATAATCTCACTGCGATACAAATGGGGAATGAGATCTGGCACAAAGACCGATATCGTGGTTATTACGACATAAGGAAGCGAGAATACGAAGCGATAAATTATTACGGCTTCGATTTCAATAGCTACAATTTAAAATATAATTACACGCAATATTTGGCTGGAGTAGAGGCTAATAATCGAAAATCTAACAGCGAAGTGGCAACCAAAAAACTTGCTTCGTTAAAGGTATCTGGTTTGGTATATGGTATTGTAACCGATCAGTATGGTTATGGCGTGCCCGGAGTTGCCGTAAGAGTTGGTAAAAAAGGGGTAATTACTGATGCCTATGGCATTTATAGTGTTGATGCTAAAAGCGGAGATGAATTAACTGTGAGTTATATTGGATATCACCGAGCAACAGCGATAGTTAAAACAGCTAAAAGAATCGACTTTAAATTGATGGAGGATAGACAAGGATTAAATGAGATTGTTGTTACAGGCTACGGAGCCCAACAAAAGAAAAATGTAACCGGTAGTGTATCCAGTTTAAGGGAAGAGGTTGAAGTGTTGGCCGGAAGCGGCCCTGTAACAACGATCAAATTACGGGGAACAACCAGCGTGGCGTATGATCGGGCTGGAGCTCCCGCCCCTGAAATGCTGAGAGTGGCCATTGCTGTTGATGATAATAAAGTTTACGATTTTGTGAGTATCGAAGGCTACGATCCGAAGACGGATACCTACATCGTTAATGGTAAGCCTGTTAAAAAGCCTAAAGTTATTCCACGTACCAATTTTACTGAAACCGCTTTCTTTTATCCGCAGTTGAAAACCGATCAGTCAGGGCAAATTGAAGTAGAATTTACAATTCCACAATCGTTAACGCGGTATAAAATGATGGGTTTTGCGCATACCAAAGATTTCAAAACAAAAATCATTACCAAAGAATTGGTTACGCAGAAAAAGCTTTCCATTTCGGCAAATACACCACGTTTTTTTCGTGAAGGAGATACTATTTTGTTTAGCGCTAAGCTCAATAACCTCTCTGGTAAACCGATTGGTGGTTTTGCCATTCTAGATTTGACAGATGCCATTACAGGGAAAAAGATCTCGATTGTAAGCAATAAGGATGCGGTTCAGCAAAAATTTCAATTGAAAAATAACGGGAACCAGGCATTAAAATGGTCACTGATCATTCCTCCAGGCATTGGAGCGATTACTTATAAACTTACCGCTCAATCAGAAAATTATGCTGATGGAGAAGAAATGACCATCCCGGTTTTACCAAATTCTATGTTGGTAACTGAAAGTATGCAGATAAACGTTCGTGGGGGTGTTAAAAAAACCTTCACTATGGATAAATTACTGCATGCGGGAGATTCGAAAACATTAAGAAACCAAGCCTTAACTTTTGAGTTTACTTCAAATCCGATCTGGTATGCGGTGCAGGCTCTACCATATCTAATGGAATATCCTTATGAATGTGCCGAGCAAACATTCAGCAGGTTTTACGCCAACAGTTTTGCAACAGGCATCATCAATTCATCGCCCAAAATAAAGACGGTTTTCCAATCCTGGCAACAAATCAACAATGGCGAAGCTTTAGTATTCAATTTGGAGAAAAACCCAGCTTTAAAATCAATTTTATTGGAAGAAACGCCATGGGTGCGACAAGCTAGTAATGAAACCGAGCGGAAGAAACGCTTAGCTACTTTGTTTGATTTGAACAGGATGACTTATGAGCTTAAAGCGAATTTCGAGAAATTGGAGAGCATGCAGTTTAGCAATGGTGCATTTCCATGGTTTACAGGAATGCAGGAAGATCGATACATCACCCAACACATTGCAATGGGTATGGGGCAACTGAAACACCTTAAATTAATCGATGAAAAAGCTTTTCCAAAATTGAATCAGATGCTTTCGAAAGTTATCGGCTATTTGGATGCTAAATTGATTGAAGATTATACTTTAGATCTTAAGCTTAAAAGACAAGGATTTAATTATTTAACCCTGCACTATTTATATGCCCGCAGTTATGCAAAGCAGAAAAATGATGATCCTAGTTATATTAGATCAGTTAACTATTTCTTAAAAATACTTACTTCGAAATGGAAATATTTAGATCCCTATCAGCAAGCACAGGCAGCCATAGTTCTCTATAGAAATGGGCGTGAAGCTGAGGCACTAAAAGTGATAGGACTACTCAAACAAACGGCACAGCATCATGATGAACTGGGTATGTATTGGGCAGATAATAGCAACGGATATTTTTGGTATCAAAGTGCCATTGAAACGCAAGCTTTGTTAATAGAAGCCTTCGACGAGGTGGCAAAAGATACGCACTCCGTGGAAGAAATGAAAATTTGGTTGCTAAAAAATAAGCAGACCAATGACTGGAAAACTACAAAAGCAACGGCTGCTGCAAGTTATGCTTTACTGATGCGGGGATACGATTTATTAAATGAATCAGCAGCACCGGAGATTGTGATCGGCGGTAAATCATTCCCCGAAATGGGCATTGCAGACTCCGAAAGAGAAGCAGGAACAGGCTATCAAAAAATAACCATTGCCGGGCAAAATGTTAAACCCGAAATGGCTAAGGTAGAAATTACAAACAACAATAAAAGTATGGCCTGGGGTGCATATTATTGGCAATATTTCGAGCAGTTGGATAAAATCACATCCGCTGCAACGGGGGTGAAAATAAATAAACAATTATTCCTCCAAAAACAAACCGATAAAGGAAATTTGCTTACCCCACTAACAAATTCAAATAAATTAGCTCCAGGCGATTTATTAAAAGTGAGGATTGAAATTTTTTGTGATAGAGATATGGAATATGTTCATCTAAAAGATATGCGATCATCTGGTTTTGAGCCGGTTAATGTGATTTCTCAATTCAAATATCAGGATGGTTTAGGTTATTATGAAAGTACGAAAGATGCTTCAACCAATTTCTTTATCAGTTATTTACGCAAAGGAACTTATGTTTTTGAATACCCACTCAGGGTTACGCATGCCGGCAACTTTTCTAACGGAATTACGACGTTGCAAAGCATGTATGCACCAGAATTTACTACGCATTCTGCAGGGATTAGGGTAACAGTTGAACCTTAACTACAGCAGTTGAATACCGGAGTAAGTTGCCCCAATCGGGATGATTTTTTCTCCTATCCAAATTTGGCTGCGGTCAAATTTGGATATTTTGTTTTTAGCTACAATGAATGCCCGATGGCAACGAATGAAATCAGTTTTTGGAAGTAGCTCTGCCAAATCATTAATGGTAATCCTTGAGCTCAAAAGCTTGTCTTTTAATTGAATCTGGGTGTAATTTCCTGAAGCTTCCACATACAGGATTTCATCTAGTTCAACTTTAATTTGTTCATAACCATCCTTCACAAAAATATATTCATTTTTTGCTCCCTGTTTCTGTCCACGCAGATTATATAATTCATGTGCCTTGTTGCAGGCCTTTAAAAACCTCGAAAGAGAAAAAGGTTTTAACAAATAATCAACAGCATCAAGTTCAAAACTCTGGATCGCATGTTCCGTGTAGGCGGTTGTAAAAATAACCATCGGCGGATTGCTCAAACTCTTCAAAAAATCTATCCCGCTGATGTCGGGCATTTTAATATCCAGAAAAATTAAATCGACTTTGTTTTTTTGGAGATATCCAATTGCCTCAAAAGCATCAGTAAAAGTTTGCTGTAAGTCTACAAAAGGAACTTTTGATGCATGGGAGCTTATAATCTCAAGTGCAATGGGTTCATCATCTATAGCAATGGCAATCATAGTTTTTGCGTTTGTCAGGCGGAGCTTAGTCGAAGCCTAATGTTTTTGGTAGTTTTTATGGCTGCTCATATTTGTGCAATGGGATAATTCTTTTAATTGTTCCCAATTTGAACTAATGAGCGTTTCCTTCTTTTTTCTTGACCAGCCTTTTATTTGTTTTTCAAAAGCTATTGGGTCGTTTATATCCTTAAAATGTTCGCAAAATACTAAAATTAGTGGTCTTCTTTTAGCAGTGTAACTTTCAGGATTGATTGCATTTTGGTGTTCATAGAGTCTTCTATCGACATCATTGGTAACGCCAGTGTAATACGATTTGTCAGAACAAGCTAAAATATATACGGTGTATTGCTCCACTTTTAGAGTTGTTTGGTAATGAAGATACAAACCTTTATTGAAATAATAATTGCTATAGTTTCTGTTTGTTGATTAAAGAAAAGGCGCTTCGACTACGCTCAGGGTGACCTCCGTACGAAAAAACAAATCAAAACATATTCTCGATTTAACCTTTAAATCATCTTGAGCGTAGTCGAAGGATCAATCCAAGTGCAAAGTTAAATGCACAAAGAACTCATTTGCACTTTCGCGGATAATTAATTCGTGTTTTTCTGGATACAGCAAAGCCAATCGCTGCTTTACGTTTTCTAAACCGATGCCACTTTTCAATTTTTCCGGATCGTTGTCTGCCTTAATGTAAATGCTGTTGCTCACATCGAAAAATAACGTTCTCTCTTTTGTTTGCAAAGTCATTTTGATGTATGATGGTTGCTGTAAACTAATGCCGTGTTTAAAAGCATTCTCGATAAATGGAATTAATAACATCGGTGTAATCTGCAAACTATTCAGTTGTTCTTCAATATGCGCTTCAATTCTTATATCGCCAGAACGCGATGTTCTGAGTTTTTGCAAGTCGATGTAGTTGTTCAGGTATTCAACTTCCCTGGTCAATGAAATTTTATCTTGTGTATTTTCATGCAACATAAACCGCATCATGTCGCCCAGTTTTTGAATGCCTTCACCCGTTCTTTCTGCATTTTCTTGAAGTGCCGTACCGAATAGCGTATTTAATGCATTAAATAGAAAGTGTGGGTTAATCTGTGATTTAAGAAAATTTAAACTTGCATCCGATTTTCCTAGCTCAGTTTTGAGCATTTGGATTTCCGTTTGTTTCTCAAATTTATGTTTATAAATGTACCATGCCAATGGCGTAGTAATGCAGACAAGACTAATAGAAGTAAAAATTAGTGCTATAGGTAATGCATCGCCATTTCTCATGAAGGCTGCAAGCATGATCAAGAGTAATAAAACGATTAGTATGGAAAGAACAACATTCCCCCAAAAATATCGGCCAAATCTTTTTCCCTTTTTCCGGAGGCCTGGAATGATCTCATAAATTGAATAGAAGGCCAATAAGATATTTACAGGCGGAGCAATTAGCCAGATCACCACAAATTCATAATCGCGTGTTGGAGAAAAAACAACCGCAAACACCATTAGCGTAATTAGCCATATCTTAGCCGATGTGAAAATTTCCAGCAGAATATCTGTCTTGAAACGTTTCAAAAATGGAATCTTCTCCAATAATGATATTCCTCTCTCGTTGAAATAAGCATAAATGTTGAACAGTAAATAGAGTAAAAAAATATAGGTGAAAGCTTCTCCAAATAAAATAGCGTAAGCATGATTAATATCGGCCTCTTCAATCAATCGATCGGCTTGAGAATAGGTATTTGCAACCATCCAAATGATTACGGAAACTCCGGTGACCATTACAGTAAGAATGATATTTAAAACTACATTGTTCTTTCTCGCTAGCTGTGGCATAAAGCAAAAGTTAATCAGTAAGAAGCTGATATAAAGAATGCTTATTTTAAAAATTTCTGGCAGAAAGAAATTAGTTAATCTGCTGTATTCTAAATGATTTTCGATAAAACGATAAGCGTTTGCGGTGCCATAACTCGTAGACGTACATATGCCAATTAGTGCCAGAACGTAAAGTGCTGTCGAAATCCAAAATTCCAGTTGATTGATGCTTTTAGTTTTCATTGTCGGGTCTTCGCCAGAAAGAATAATCATAATGTGTTGTAGTTTATACCACAATGTTACTAACTCTTCTCACTTCAATTTTTTAAAATGTGATGGATGGGGGTAAAAATGTGATGAACTATTTATGTTGTACTTTTTACTTGGAAAGTTATACGTTATACGTTTTAAGTTGGGCGACTTGGCTCTTAAACCTAAAACTTATTATGTACAACTTACAACACTTTATTATCTTCGGCATTCCAACTTCACTTAAAATTTAGAACACAAATGATCGTTTACGGAATCCCAAATTGTAATACAGTAAAAAAATCACTCGATTGGTTAAAGGCTCATCAAATTGATTTCGAATTTCATGATTTCAAAAAGAAAGGAATCACTGCCGAAAAGCTAAACTCTTGGAGCAAAGTTTTCGGTTGGGAAACGGTGTTGAATAGAAAAGGATTAACCTGGAAAAAATTGTCGAAAGAAGAACAAGCTGCGATTGATACACAAGATAAGGCGATCGCCTATCTGATGGAAAATACCAGCGCAATTAAACGCCCGATTATAGAGAAAGATGGTAAAGCAATATTAATTTCTTTTGATGAGGATCGCTATACGCAAACACTTGGCTGATCCAGTTGTTATAGTGTTAAAGTTTGTTAATTACAGCTTTGGAACATTTTAATACTTACTTTTGATTTATGTATAAGCTGATTATTTTTCTTTTAATTGCCCTTCCTGTTGGTGTTTTTGCGCAAACAGTTACCACTGGTACTGTATTCGATTACAATAAAAAATCGCTCACGTTACCAGGTGTCTCTGTCAGAAATTTAAATAGCAAAAAGGTAACCACCACCTCAAGTACAGGTAAGTACACCATTCCTGCTTCTGTAGGAGATTTAATTGAGTTTTCTGCCGTTGGTTACCATACCGATACGCTTTACTTAACCAGCTTATTGAATAGAAGCATTTATCTTCCGGTAAAATCGACCAGCCTGATGGATGTTGATGTAAAAGGGGTGAGAATGAATAGCCAGATTACAGATGCAAAAGACCCATTGGCAGAAAAATACACGCTACTTAATACCGGCGGTAATTTAGGTAGAAAGCGCATGAAAGATAAAGTTGGTGGTTTAAACCTGAATCTTGGTTACGGAAAATACAAGCGGGAGCAAAGAAAAGAAGCCGAGCTAGAAGAAAAAGAAATGTACCAGGAAGAAATTGACGCTGGTTTTAGTGAGAAAACTATTATCGATTTAACAAAGCTTAAAGGCGAAGATCTCAAACATTTTATGATCATTTATAGGCCGTCAATAGAGTCGGTCAAAGCAGAAAGACCTTTCAGATATGATTATCACATCTCAAAAGCCTTTGTTGCTTGGCAAAAATTAACTCCTCAGCAAAGAAAACTACAAGATTTGCCGAAGTTAAAGCCAAATTAGGTAACTAAAACTTTCATGTATCAATATTGTAACCACATATAGCGCTATATGTGGTTATTTTTTATCTTTACGATCAAATAACAACTTATTAAACTCATGAAAATTAATAAATTATTCACTTTGTGTGTTGTTTGTTGCGCTTTTGTTATTTCGGCAAATGCTCAGCAAACCGCTCCTGCTACAAATTACAATCCTGCTGAAGCTTTCGGGCCTTTGTTTTACACTCAAAACGGAAACGAGTTTCGTTCAGCAATGGGAATCCCAGGGCCAAAGTATTGGCAAAATCGTGTTGATTATAACATTACAGCCAATTTGGATGAAGCAAAAAGTTTGGTTACCGGAACAGTTACCATAACCTATAAAAATAACAGCCCGGATAAGTTACCGTATTTATGGTTACAACTAGATCAAAATACATTTAAGGAAGATTCTCGTGGCAAACAAGTTACTCCAGCCCGCAGTCGTTATGGTGCGCAAGGCGAAAAATTTGATGGAGGTTACAAAATTCAAAATGTAAGTGTATCTCAAAAAGCTGCGGCAGTAAAATTCACTTCTATTGTTGAAGACACCCGTATGCAGATTCGTTTGGATCAGCCGATGGCTGCCAATGGCGATGTAGTAACTATTAAAATCGACTATTCTTATACTGTTCCTAAAGAAGGATCGGATAGAACTGGTCATTTAACTACTAAAAACGGCGAAATTTATGCCATTGCACAATGGTTTCCACGCATGTGTGTTTACGATGATGTAATTGGCTGGAATACTTTACCGTATTGGGGCGGTGGAGAGTTTTACTGCGAATATGGCGATATTACTATGGCTTTAACAGCACCAGCAACCCATATTTTAATGGCCTCTGGAGAACTCTTAAACCCACAAGAAGTTTTTACTGCACAACAATTGCAAAGATGGAATGCTGCTAAAAATAGCGATGCAACAGTTCACATCCGTTCTGAGGCGGAGGTTACCGATCCTAAATCTCGTCCGGCGAAAGATAAATTAACCTGGAAGTTTAAAATTTTAAATGCCCGCGATGCGGCTTGGGCTTCATCGAAAGCTTTTGTTTTAGATGCTGCTCGCATCAACTTACCAAGTGGAAAAAAATCATTAGCGGTTTCTGCGCAACCTGTAGAAAGTAATGGAGCTGATGGTTATGGCCGCGGGGTAGAATATGTTAAAGCCAGTATCGAACATTATTCCAAACAATGGTTCGAATATCCTTATCCAATGGCAGTTAACGTTGCTACAAATATTGGTGGTATGGAGTATCCAGGGATTGTTTTTTGTGGTTGGAAGGCTAAAAAAGGCAGTGCCTGGGGCGTGATCGATCACGAATTTGGTCACACCTGGTTCCCAATGATTGTGGGTTCGAACGAACGCAAATTCGGTTGGATGGATGAAGGTTTCAATACATTTATCAACGGCATTTCGGCTAAAAACTTCAATAATGGAGAATATATTGGTCGCCCAACCAACATGAACTTTATAGGCAAAAACTATATCGGTAATCCTAAGTATGAAAACATTATGCAAATGCCTGATGGAATGACGGAGGCAAATATTGGCATTAACTTATACTCTAAACCAGGCTGGGGACTAGATATTTTGAGAAATGAAATTTTAGGTGAGGACCGATTCGATTATGCGTTTCGTCAATACATCAAAAACTGGGCTTACAAACACCCAACTCCTTATGATTTTTTCCGCTCGATGGAAAATGCAGCAGGTGAGGATTTAGCGTGGTTTTGGAGAAGTTGGTTTTTAAATAGCTGGAAAATGGATCAGGCCATTGGTTCGGTTGAGGAAATTAGACAAGATGGAAACTTATCAGGATATTCTATCCGTGTAAATAATTTGGAAAAAATGCCAATGCCAATTATCCTTCAGGTAGAAACTAAAAGTGGTAAAAAAAGTATTGTAAAAGTACCTGTTGATGTTTGGATGAAAAATACCTCCTGGTTGGTGCGTTTCCCAACCACTGAAGAAATAGTATCAGTTACCTTAGATCCAAATAAGGTTTTACCAGATTCGAATCCTGACAATAATACCTGGATCGCAGGAAAGTAATATTCAGTTTTTCAAAGCCCTTAAATGCAAATTTAAGGGCTTTTATTTTTATGGTGATGAATGAAAAAAAGAACGTTTTTCAAGTTTATAATGAAATTGCCGATTGGTTTGCGGAAAACAGGCCTCGTAATTTAATGGAGAAACGTTATTTGGATACAGTTATTGAGTTAATACCAAAGGGTGCAAGCCTGTTAGATTTAGGCTGTGGGAACGGAAAACCTATTATGGAATATTTCCTGCAATCAGGGTTTATGGTAACAGGTGTTGATGCAAGTGAAAAAATGTTGACACTGGCTAAACAAAATTTTCCGTCAGAAGAATTTCTCTTGCAAGATATGCGCAAGCTTAAACTTGAAACCAAATTTAATGCAATCATTGCCTGGCATAGTTTTTTTCATTTACCCACGGAGGATCAGCCGAAAATGTTTGAGATATTTGCCAATCATCTCCTTCCAAATGGAATAATTTTATTTACCTCGGGCACCAAAAGAGGAGAGGCGTGGGGAATAAATGGTGGCGAAAATCTTTTCCATGCTTCGCTTGATACCGACGAATACCACAACTTGCTGGTTAAAAACCAATTTAAAATTTTAAATCAAACCGTAAATGATCCTTCGTGCGGCAATGCAACGGTTTGGCTCTCACAATTTAATCCGCAATAGTTTTATAATTTATTTAGCTTTGTGCATGGCCGATCAACAGAAAAATAATCCTCTTCATGGAATCACTCTTGAGAAAATCGTTACTGATTTGCAAGCGCATTATGGGTGGGAGCAGTTAGGGTCGCTAATTAGAATCGACTGTTTTAACAACAATCAAAGCATTAAATCAAGCCTCAACTTTTTGCGTAGAATGCCTTGGGCTCGTAAAAAAGTTGAAGATTTGTTTTTAGATACTTTTCATAAATAGCGTTTACTCATATACTTTTTGCAATCCTTTTCTCAAATCAAACAACAGCCATTGTTTGCTGATAACTTCTTCCTTTTTCGTTTTCAATAACTCCAGAAAGTCTTTAACACCAAGCTCTTCATTTCCATTACCATGGATAAGCACAATACTTCCATTATTTGCTTGTTGTCCTTTTGCTAACCAGGCATCGCTTCCAATTGGGATTAAGCCATAAGCTTCAATTTTTTGCACAATACTTCTATCGGAAACTAAACCTGGAAAACGGAAAAAAATAGAAGGTGTCAGCCCATTTTTGAGCATTAGTTTTTCGTTTTCTAAAACCTCTGTATCCAGGTTGGTGCCAGGTGCTAGTAAAAAATTTTCGGCCAGAGGCAGATTGTTTACCTCATGATTATAAGAATGATTTATCCAGGTGATATCTAAGTCTTTTTTGTTGACCAAACTTTTTAGCCAATTTAGGTCGTTCTGGTGTTTAAGCATCCATTTTCCCGAAAGCGAAATGGCTAGAGGCGCTGGCTGCTCTATCTTTTTAAATTCATCGAATACCGATTGAAAAATAATTCTTTCTAAGGGTTTGTGAGAGGGGCAAAGATCAATCGTTAATGTTATTCCTTGTTCTTCTGGTATAGCATTATCGATGCCTGCATCTTGTATTTGAAAATCTTTTGCGGCAGCTGCAGTTAAAGATTTTATGTATGGGCTGGTTTTAAATTCGGTTAAGATCTGTGTCCATGATGTTTTACTTATAACATAATTTGAAGCGAGGTCAACTTTGCTATCAAGCGTCTGCGGATTAATAAGCAATAAATATCGTCGCCCATCATTCGCGAAACTTCGAATACCGATTAGTTTTTCAGTACCCTTATTCGCTACAAAATATTCCATCTTGTATTTCTTAATAGATTTAAAAGTTTGACCCAAACTCGAACTGGTACTGAGAAGAAGAATAGAAATAATAAAATAAAAGAACCTGGAGCATTTCATCTTTTGCTTATTTAAAATCTTTCTAATTTAAGGCAAAAATTTTATCTTTACCACATCGCCATGAACAAAGAAAAACTAAAATTATGGTTTAAGCGTGTGGGCTTAATCGGGTTTTTATTCTTCCTGATAAAAGGATTAATCTGGTTGGTGGTATTCTATTTTATCGGCAAAAACGTTACCTAAAAGTAAACATCAGGTTGGCGATAAAGTTCCAAACAAAAACAATCGCGATAGCAAAAAACTTAGCCACATAAAAGTTTGTGCCGTTTTTACGTTGGTGGAAAAGATATATAATAACGGTGTTTAATGCCAATCCAATTACACTTACCACAATAAATTTGCTAAACTCGGTTCCCCAGTGGATGTTGGTGCTTTGAAAAGTCCAAACGCGATTAATTAGATAATTGTTAGTGACAGCGAAAATGAAGCCTAGCGCATTGGCCACGTATTTATTTATTTTAATTTTCTCTTTGCAAAGCCAGGTCACGCCGAAATCAATTGCCATTCCAAGCAAGCCCGTTATACCAAATTTCAGAATGCGAAAAAATAACTCCATGCTATTGTATTCTTACCAGATAAAAACGTTCTAAAACCTGAGGGCGTGTTTTAGAATTAATAAACTTTCCCGTCAGTTTTGTGATGTGAAAGTATTCAAATGATTTGAGGATTTGCGTATTGTAATCCTTTTTCAATCGCTCCATTTCCGGCTCCCAAACATAAATGACCATGTTCTTATCTGTCCTATGTTTGTTCAATGTCTCAAAATCCCAAAAATACTGAGGTTCTCCATTTGCATAGAAATCAAAAGAATAAGCATCAGGATACATCAATACTGCAGGTTTAGCATTCGGGTAGTTTTCCTTTAACCAAATGCCTGCTTCCATTCCAGATTCATATTTGAGTAAAGCAGGATAAAAAAAACCTGAAAGAAAAATCATCAAGCCAATGGAGATCACGCTACTTCTGGCAATGATGGTTTCAATTTTTAATCCTCGAAAAAACAATACAGATAAAAATAGCAAAACGACTAGCAGGGCGTTTGCAACGAAGAAGTAATCGAATTTGAAAAATATCGAAACGCAGATTAATATCGCTACAATTAAAACTGCCAAAACCGTTTGAGCGGCGAGAAATATTTTCAGACTCTTTCCTTCTAGTTTCTGTAAATACAAGGCCGTGATCATGGCAAATTGTGGCAAAACAATCAATATATAATGTGGCAATTGAAATTTGGACAGTGAAAAAAGCAGAAAAGTGATGGCGGCACTTGTCCAGATTATAATACTTTCGGGGGGCAAAGAAACTCTGTTTTTCTTTTTGAAAAGATTAATTACCGCAGTATAAAGTAAGATAGACCAAGGTAAAAAAGCCCAAATGGTGGTGTGTAAGAAAAATGAGATATCGCCTTTGCCTTTTATTGGTCCGTTATTAAAAAAGCGACCAAACTGACTGTCCCAGAAAAAGAATTTTAATCCCGAAACTCCCGTTTTTCCAAATACAATTTTTTCTGGATGTAAATCAAACTGCACATACAAGGTGTAAAGTTCGGGAATGATGAAAACTAGAATTAGCACTATCGCAAGCCACCATTTCAGTTTTAATAACTCTTTATATTGTTTGGTGATGAGCCAATAAAGGATAAAACCACCAAAAACCGGAATCAAAACAAAGATTCCTTTGATCATGATGGCGCATGCAGCGAAGAGTGAACCAAAAACGATATGCCAGAAAGACCCTAAATGTGCTTTGTAGTAATGGTAAATCGCTGCCAAAGTAAATGTTGTAATGTAAACTTCGGCCCTTACATCAAAAGTTGATATTAAGATGTGTAATGAACTTAGAAAGATTACCGCACTTATCAAGCCCGTTTTATGGTTATAAATGTCTTTCGCCAACTTATAGAGATAACCTGCTCCGAGCAACCCAAACAAAAACGAAGGCAGTTTATAAGCAAAGGCATTGATGCCGAAAATTTTGAAAGAGGCTGCTGCCAGCCAAAAAGTTAAATGCGGTTTGTCAAGCCAATCTGCACCACGAACGTAGATGTTAATCCAATCATCACGCAAAACCATATTTTTGGCTATTGATGCATATAGCGCAGAATCCGGTTCCATAATCCCACCAAAGAGTGCCAGCGAACTGATTACAGTAATAATTCCGATTAGAATTTTATATAGAGTGATGTCTTTCGATTTCATTTACTGAAAGCAAATATGAGTAAAAATAAGTCAATTTTTTTGAACCTTTAAAGATTAACAAAGCCAAAGCCTTATCTTTGTTGCATGACAAAGTTATCGGTAAACATCAATAAAATTGCTACCTTAAGGAACAGTCGTGGAGGTAATAATCCTGACTTAGTGAAAGTTGCCTTAGATTGTGAACGTTTCGGTGCACAAGGAATTACGGTGCATCCACGCCCAGATGAACGCCATATTCGTTACCAGGATGTTTACGATTTGAAAGCCGTTATTGCCACTGAATTTAATATTGAAGGCAATTGCCGTGAAGATAAATTTGTTGATCTTGTTTTGGCTAATAAACCGGCACAAGTTACATTAGTGCCCGATGCCGAAGGACAAATTACTTCTAACCACGGTTGGGATACGATAAAACATAGAGAGTATTTAAAAGAGATGGTTTCGGTTTTTCAAAAAGAAGGCATTCGGGTTTCCATTTTTGTTGATCCGGTAGTTGAAATGGTTGAGGGAGCTGCAGAAACAGGTACAGATCGAATCGAATTATACACCGAGGCTTATGCTCATAATTATTACGCTGATAGAGAAAAAGCAATTGTTAACTACATTGCCGCTGCACACCACGCAAATAGATTAGGTTTAGGAATAAATGCTGGTCATGATTTAGATTTGCACAACCTTCATTACTTTGCCCAAAGCATTCCTGGTTTATTGGAAGTTTCCATTGGTCACGCTTTAATTAGCGATGCGCTTTATTTGGGTTTAGAAACTACAGTTCAAAAATATTTACAACAACTCGCTTAGTTACGAGTTAAAGGTTTTGAGTTGGCTGGCTTGGCAAAAAAAAACACCTGACAAATTAAACCTTCACTCAAAATTATTTCTAAACCCGTAACATGTTAAAAGGAATTCTCCTTGTTTTTTTTGGTGCCTGCAGTTTCGGTATCCTTTCTACTTTTGTAAAATTGGCCTATCACGATGGATATTCTCTCGGAGATGTTACCGGTGCGCAGGCATTTTTTGGTGCAGTAATTCTTTGGGTTTTATTTTTCTTTCAAAGCAGGACTTCAAAGTATAAGGCACAAGAAATAAAGCTAATTACACCTAAATGGAAGATGATTCTAGCTGGAACTTGTACAGGTTTGGTAAGTATTTTCTATTATCAGTCAGTTAAACTTGTGCCAAACTCAGTGGCTATCATTTTGCTTATGCAATTTATTTGGATGAGTATTTTACTGGAGTTTATCATCTACAAAAAGAAGCCGACGGGATTACAGTTTTTAGCGATCCTTTTGGTTTTGGGTGGAACAGTTTTAGCAAGTGGTATGTTAGAAACAACTATTTCAAGTTTGAGCTACAAAGGTATCGGCTTTGGTTTGCTCGCTGCAGTATGTTATGCGGGCTTTTTAATGTTAAGCGGAAGAATCGGAAACGAGTATCCACCACTGCAGAAAAGTGCATTAATGATTACTGGAGCATGTATTTTGATCTTTATCCTGTTTCCACCTGCGTTTCTGTTTAATGGCGCATTAAACGGAACTCTGCTTCAATGGGGGCTAATTATTGCCGTTTTCGGAACAGTAATTCCACCGTTATTTTATGCTGAAGGTGTTCCCCGCATTGGAACAGCGTTGAGCTCAATTTTAAGTGCAGCAGAATTGCCTGTTGCGGTAATGATGGCTGGCTTTGTGCTGCAAGAACAGGTTTCATTATTCCGTTGGGTAGGCGTGTGTGTCATCTTGTCGGCAATGGTGTTGCCCAATTTGAAGTATTTGAAGAGACGTTGATGTTTTACCGTAAAGGACGCAAAGACAAGGTGCAAAGATTACAAATCTGGGTGCTCAAATTTTTACTTCTCTTCCTTTGCGAAAAACTTAGTGTTCTTTGCGGTTAGAATAAAAAATAAATACCTTTAAAAAGCAAAAACAAAAACATGAAAAAGCAAATTCTTTATATTCTCTCTTTTCTAATTATCGGCTTCGCCGGATGTAAAACTAAAACAACCATCAATCAGGATGAGGCGGGAGAAGTGATTACAGATTACTTAAAAGCCAACCCTGAGTATAAAACCATTCGTTTCAACTTTGGACAAATTAAGTTTAACAGCACGAATGACATGTTTGAGTTAGGGAAATACAAATCATTAGCAAGTAAAGGATTGGTAACTTTGAATTTAAAAGAAGCGAAAAAGAAGTTCCTTTCTAAAGATAGCAGTTTCGTATATCAAATAACTTTAACTGATAAAGCTAGTCCGCTGGTTTTGAAACAAGATGCCGATAAAGCTACTGTTAAAGCCGTTACCTATGTTTTAGCAGATGAAAAGCCGGTAAATTTTGAACAGGTAAATTCGAGCACAGCTAAGGTTACCGTTTCCTTAAAAATGGTGACTACCGATTTTGAACCTTTTGATAAAGACGCCAATAAAAACAGCAACTTCATTACGAAGACTTACAAGTTGAAGTTGAGTAAAGATGAAGGTTGGAAAGTGCAGAAGTAAGGAAATGAATTATAAGTCGTCATGCTGAATTTATTTCAGCCTCTGTTTTGCCTGATAAACTCGGCTCGCGAGCTTTCCGGACTTGCTGACGGTCGTCCTTGCGAGGCACGAAGCAATCTCATTTAAGAAAATAACTCCAGAAATTAGATTGTGCCAAAGGCATTCCTCGGGAGCTTCTCCCGATAAAGAATCGGGATCGCCTGCCTGCCGCAGGCAATCAAAGACGGAAAGTTAAAAACGTCAATGGCAGGTACGAAGCATCTGCAAGCGATGAAACACCTGCTTGCGGTAGGCAGGGATGCTTCGTGCCTCAGCATAACAGAAAACCTGAAAAAAGATTGTAGCAAATGGCGGCAACAAGCTTTAATTTTGTAGCGTTACTGCTTTCCAACTAAATGAAATTTCTTCTTGAATGAACAAACGTTTGTCTTTAAATACAAATTTAAAATCTACCAATTTTGTCGCCTTTAAGCGTAAATAAGACACCTTTTTTACACTGATATATAGCAAAATACAATATCGTTTTTCCTACCTTTGCAGCAAATTATTATTCATACCTGCATGAGCTTAAATATCCACTACAAGGAAGATTTTCAAAATCGTCATATTGCACCAAATGAGGCAGATACTGCTGAAATGTTGCAAGCTGTTGGCGTAAATTCTATTGATGAACTGATTGAACAAACTGTTCCTACGGCAATTAGGTTAAAACAACCATTAAATCTGCCTGCGGCGAAGTCAGAAACTGAATATTTGGGTGCTTTAAAACAAACCTCATTGTTAAATAAAGTTTTCAAGAGCTTTATTGGACAGGGTTATTATGATACCATTACCCCGGGTGTAATTTTACGTAACGTATTTGAAAATCCAGGATGGTATACGCAATATACACCATACCAGGCCGAAATTGCACAAGGTCGTTTACAGGCGTTATTAAATTTCCAAACGATGGTAATCGATTTAACCGGAATGGAAATTGCCAATGCGTCACTTTTAGACGAAGGTACGGCTGCGGCAGAGGCGATGTTTATGCAATACAGTACGCGTAAAAATCAAGCTGCAAAGAAGTATTTCGTTTCAGATTTAGTTTTTCCTCAAACGATAGATATTTTAAAAACCCGAGCTAATCCTTACGGTATTGAATTAGTCATCGGCCATCATTTGGATTTCGTAGCTACCGAAGATTTCTTTGGTGCGATTGTTCAATATCCCGCAGGTAATGGAGAAGTTTTCGATTACAAAAACTTTGCTTCTGAATTACACAATAAAAATATTAAATTAACGGTTGCAGCTGATATTTTAAGCTTAACCTTATTAGCGCCTCCAGGCGAATGGGGTGCTGATATCGTGGTAGGTACAACGCAACGTTTCGGTATTCCGATGGGTTTTGGCGGTCCACACGCAGCATTTTTCGCAACTAAAGAAGAATATAAACGCTCAATCCCAGGTCGTATTATTGGTGTAACCATCGATAGCCACGGCGATTATGCTTTACGTATGGCTTTGCAAACCCGCGAGCAACACATCCGTAGAGATAAAGCAACTTCGAACATTTGTACGGCGCAAGCATTATTGGCGATTATGGCTGGCTTCTATGCAGCTTATCACGGCCCGAAAGGATTAAAAGCCATTGCAGAACGTACGCATGGTTTGGCGGTTAGTTTAGCATCAACGTTAAAAAGTTTAGGTTACGAGCAATTAAATTCAGCTTATTTCGATACCATTCGTTTCGATTTAGGCGACTTAAAAGGTGGCATTCATTCAGGTTGTTTAGATAACGAAATCAACTTGAATTATGTGGGTAACGTGGCTACCATCTCTATCGATGAAACCACTGCTTTTGAAGATGTTGCATTAATTGCTAAAATTTTCGCTAAAGTAAAAGCAGTTGCTGCTGATCAGGTTGAGGTAGTAGAAAATGTTGAATCCGTAATTCCATCAGCTTTACAACGTACTTCAGCGTACTTAAGTCACCCAATTTTCAATTCGCACCATTCAGAGCATGAAATGTTGCGTTACATCAAATCATTAGAGGCGAAAGATTTATCGCTTTGCCACTCGATGATTGCTTTGGGAAGTTGTACCATGAAATTGAATGCTACTGCAGAAATGATTCCGGTAACCTGGTCTCACTTTGGTCGTATTCACCCATTCGCTCCAGCAGATCAGGTTTTGGGTTACTATTCGGTTTTTAACGAGCTTGATAAATGGTTAAGTGAGATTACCGGTTTTGCTGCGATGAGTTTACAGCCAAACGCTGGTGCTCAAGGTGAATATGCAGGTTTAATGGTTATTCGTGCTTATCACCACGATAGAGGCGATTTCCACCGTAACGTTGCGCTAATTCCTGCATCTGCTCACGGTACAAATCCTGCTTCTGCAGCAATGGCTGATATGAAAATCGTTGTTGTGAAATCTTTAGAAAATGGTAACATTGATGTTGAAGATTTAAAAGCAAAAGCAGAGTTACATAAAGACAATTTATCTTGTTTGATGGTGACTTATCCATCAACTCATGGTGTATTCGAAGAGAGCATCATCGAAATTTGTGAAACGATCCACGCTAACGGCGGACAAGTTTATATGGATGGTGCAAACATGAATGCACAGGTTGGTTTAACTAGCCCAGCTAATATTGGTGCCGATGTTTGCCATTTAAACTTGCACAAAACTTTCTGTATCCCTCACGGTGGTGGCGGTCCAGGTATGGGCCCAATTGGTGTGGCGAAACACTTGGTTCCTTATCTTCCTGGTCATGCTGTGGTTGATATCGACAAAGGAAAATCGATTTCTGCGGTTTCTTCTGCACCTTGGGGTTCAGCTTCGATCTTGATTATTTCTCATGCTTACATCGCTATGATGGGTGCTGAGGGATTAACCAATGCGACTAAATATGCGATTTTAAACGCCAATTACATGAAAGCTCGTTTAGAGCAACACTACCCAGTACTTTATTCAGGTGCTCAGGGTCGTTGTGCACACGAGATGATTTTAGATTGTCGTTCATTCAAAGCTTTCGGAATTGAAGTTACTGATATCGCCAAACGTTTAATGGATTATGGTTTCCACGCCCCAACGGTTTCATTCCCGGTTGCAGGTACGTTAATGGTTGAACCTACAGAATCGGAGCCTAAACATGAATTAGATCGTTTTTGTGATGCACTGATCGCGATTAAAAAAGAAATAGATCAGGTTGAAAATTTAACTTTTGATAAGGTTGATAATCCATTGAAAAACGCACCTCATACTGTTGCTATAATTACCGCCAACGATTGGGGACACGCTTACAGCCGCCAAACAGCAGCTTTTCCACTTCCTTATGTGTTGGAACGCAAGTTCTGGCCATCAGTTGGTCGTGTAAATGATAGCCATGGCGATAGATCATTAATTTGTGCGTGCCCACCGGTAGAAAGTTATTTGGAAGAAATAGTGCCGTAACGCTCACTATTCGTCATTGCGAGGAGGCTTTTTCAGCCGACGTGGCAATCTAATTAGATAAATCATCTGCAAGTTTTATGAATTTATTTTCATACAGCTTGCAGATTTTTTTTTGCCCGTCATTTCGAGTGAAGGCGAGAAATCTTTGTAATTAAACCTATGTGAAAAGATTTCTCCATTTCACTACGTTCAGTCGAAAAGACGACTTTTGATTGTGAAATAAAAAAGTTAACTAAACTCCCCAAAATGCCAAAGAATCCCCGATGGATCGTGGAGGAAACATTCACTTCCCCAGCTTTCAATTCTGATTGGACTTAGCTTTACATTTTCATATTTCGCAGGTAAATCAAGCGCTGAAAGTTCATTGTAAAACTGATTCACGTTATCCACCTCCATAAAAATCATGGTGTTATCTATCCAATCTTTAACGTAGGCATTTTGTAGATAAAAAGCGAGGTTGCCGCTTTTGAAAACCGACATGCTTTCGCCCAGAGTTACTTCTTCAAAACCAAGATCGCGGTAGAATTTTCTTGACGTTTCGAAATTTTTAGCTCCAATAAATGGTCGAAGTGATTTTGCGCTGTGATTCATGGTTTTATTTTGATATTTAATTGACGGCCTCAAACGAAGTTTAAACTAAAGTAATATATTATCCCATTCAAAATTTTCAATTGAATATATAGCTACCTTATTTGAAAAATCAGGGTGTTTGGTATTTATTAAATAATTGTACTCGTTTTGAACCAATGCGGATGGAACTTTCAATAATAAGCTCTTATTATTTTTGTACCAATCAGACCCAATCTCCTGTAGTCGAGGATAAGATTTCACGCTCTTCCAATCTGTGGGTAAATTCTTTAATTGGATTTCTGAAACATCACTTTTATCTGCATTTACCTTAATCGATAAGAGTTTGTATTGATGATCAATATTAATTGCGCTTCGATGAGCAATCAATTCTAATGCAGATAATGCTATGGAACTGCCTGTATAGATTATAAACTCATCATCTCTATTCCATCTGTTTGCAATACCAGACGCAACCAACCTATTGGCGTATTTTTCTTTTCTAATGTTATAAATTAACATAGTTAAACATTTTCACCATATTCAAGAGCCGACAATCTGTTATCAATAAATTTTATCCCTGAAACAGTATCTAGAAATGAAGTTGGAGCTTTATTATCCAATAAGTGGTTTTTCATAGAGAGCCACTTCTCGAAATTATCGGTATCTCCAAATACCTCTATGCCGTGTTTATATAATGAAATAATTAATACAATGTGTTCTTTAATATTGCCTTTTAGTATTAAATCGGTATTTTTTTTATAATTCCTAAATGTTCTTGGTGTAATGCTTAACCAATCAGATAAGATAGTATCATTAAGTCCGATCATACTATCTAAAGTTTTGACAAAATCATTATCAAATTTACTTTGTACGGTGTAGAAATAAATTTTTGAAAAATCATTTAAAGTCGGAATCTCCTCTAAAATTTTCTGTTGTCTTTTATCTAAAGTTGCGATCGACATATATGCAAATGTTTGTTTTAAATATACGGAATTATTTCTTTTTATATAGGGAAAAATTTCTTTCTTATGTGTTTTAAGCCGAATACAATATTTTTTTAAATTATTATCCCATAAAAACTTTAAATTAAAATAAACTAATTAAACCTCGAGTGCAATCCTTAGTCAATAGAGTGCTTTCAGATAAATCGATCGTTTTTGAAAAAGTTAACATACATCAATAACAAACAATCTATCTTAAACTTATATTTGCAAAATAAATTAAAAAATCAAACATGAAATTAAAAATCTCTTCCATCCTTTTGTTAGTTGCAGTTGTGTCATTATCAGCTTTTACAACTATTAAACCAGTTACTTACACTGTAGATGCAGCAAAATCAACCATCACCTGGATTGGTAAAAAAGTAACAGGTTCTCACAACGGAACTATCGCTTTGCAATCAGGAACTTTAAATGTTGATGGCAAAAAAGTAACAGGTGGTACTTTCACAATCGATATGAATTCTATTAAAGATGCTGATGGCAGTGCGAAATTAGAAGGTCACTTAAAAGCAGACGATTTCTTCGGAACGGCGAAATATCCAACTTCAACTTTCGTAATTACCAAAGTTGCTGGAAACAATGTAACAGGTAACTTAACCATTAAAGGTATTACCAAACCAGTAACTTTCCCTGCAACTATTTCTGTAAATGCAGATGGAACTGTTTCTGCTTTAGCTGGTAAAATCTTAGTGGATAGAACTAAATATGACATTCGTTACGGTTCAAAATCTTTCTTCGATAGCATTGGCGACAAAGCAATTGATGATAACTTCGAAATCGGCGTGAAATTAGTAGCTAAGAAATAAAACCTCCCAAACCTCCTCTGAAAGTGAGGACTTTAAAAAGAAAGGTCTCGATCTTATCGGGACCTTTTTTTGTATCCTCATAGCGAGTTACGAAGCAATCCTTGCACGCCTGTAGTAGACTTTTTATGAATTCTATCTTGGTTCTGGAAAGCAATTGCGGTATAATTATTAAAGTTTATTCCCGCCATTCGCTACAATCTTTTTAAAACCTTATAGGTTTAATCAAAAGTATTTTCGCTGCTGTCGGGTTTAGGTACTTAATGAGCTACAAGAAACAAAGATTTTCAAATTGCAGGATTTGGCTAAAGCCTTGCTTGCTTTGTTTATTTTCCGTCAGTTGAAACTGACGGCAATGAATTATTGCCAAGCGGTTTTGCCGGCTTTAATCCTTTTACTTTAGCTTTTAAGCTTTCAGCTTTGGTCTTTAAGCTTTTCCTGTGACTAGTTTTTTCGACTTGCATTTCATTGCCGTTGGCTTCAGCCAACGGATAACAATTCAATTATCTTATTCTAAACCCGCCGTCAATTTCATCAACAAAACCCGTAGCCTGATCTTTGCTGTGGTAAAATAAACATTCCCAGTTTTCAGCAGCAGCTCTTTTTCCAAATTCCTTTCGTAATTCCATTGCTTTGCGGCCATCGAAATCGTATTTGGCAATGAAGTTTTTAATCAGTTCTCCAGGTTCTGGCAATACATCGCCTCCAAAAAAAACTTTCTGATTCCCCTCAGTTAATAGAAAAACCTGGTGGTTTGGGCAATGGGCACCTGTAAATTCAAATGCAATGGTTTCATCCAGATTTCCATCGCCTTCTACAAATTTCAGCTGTGCATTACGTTGCAGGTATTCGAAAATATCGGTGTGGTAAGAGCTTGATGTACTGCTAAATGCCGTTTCCCATTCGCCACGATTGATTACATATTCTGCATCCGGGAAACTGAGCTCTGTTTGATCGCCTAATTTGTGAATCATTCCACCAGAGTGATCGTAGTGCAAATGCGACATCAAAACCTTGGTAACATCTGTTGGGTCAAACCCAGCATTCCGGATGTTTTTGTGTAAAATCAGTTCGCCATGGTCATCACTGAAACCTAAACCAGTATCAAAAAGGACTAAATCATTCTTAAGTTCTACCAGAAAAGGTTGGACGTTGATAAACAACGAAGCCGGGCGATCTTTATAGTTGTGAATGGATGAATCAAACGGTATGAATTTTTTTGAGGCATCTACAGAATAGGTGCCTTCGAATAAGGTATGAACTTGCAAAATGTAGAGATTTAAATTAAAAAAGTATATTTACTGTTCGGAAACAAATATAATGGAAAAAAGATGGGTGCTGACATCAAATTGTAATGATGACACGGTAAAGAAATTAGCAGAACAACTCAATATAGATCAATCGCTTTCACAAATTTTAGTTCAACGCAATGTTTGTGATTTTGACCAGGCAAAGTATTTTTTCAGGCCTGATTTAAATCATCTTCACGATCCATTCTTGATGAAAGATATGGATAAAGCCATAGAAAGAATCGAAAATGCATTAGCAACTCACGAAAAAATTCTGATCTACGGTGATTATGATGTTGATGGAACCACATCGGTAGCATTGGCTTTTAGTTTTTTTTCTCAACTTACAAAAAACATCGAATACTATATTCCGGATAGGTACCAGGAAGGATATGGAATTTCTACCGCGGGTATCGATTATGCAAATGAGAACGGATTTTCTCTGATTATTGCTTTAGATTGTGGTATAAAATCCATCGATAAGGTTGATTATGCAAATGGCTTAGGAATCGATTTTATCATTTGTGATCACCATTTACCTGGTGATGAATTGCCAAAGGCAATAGCGGTTTTAGATCCAAAAAGATTGGATTGTGAGTATCCGTTTAAAGAATTGGCAGGCTGCGGAATAGGCTTCAAACTGGCACAAGCCTATGCTCAAAAACATCATCTTCCAACAGAAACCTACCTGCAGTATCTCGATTTGGTAATGGTAAGCATTGCCGCAGATATTGTTCCGGTAGTTGGCGAAAATAGAATTTTAGCTTATTATGGGTTAAAAAAATTAAATACCAATCCATGTGAGGGCTTAAGGGCTTTAATGGAGGTTTCGGGTAAAACTGAAAATTACACCATCACGGATGTGGTTTTTACTTTGGGTCCGCGGATAAATGCCGCAGGCCGTATAGACCATGCAAAACATGCCGTAGCGATGTTGCTTTGCCAGGTAGATGGAAATTCTTCAGAGCAGAGTGAACTAATTAACCTGAAAAATACAGAGCGCAAAACATACGATCAGGATATTACCCGGGAAGCATTGGCTTTAATAGGGGAAAGCGAAGTGCTTATTCACCGAAAAACCACTGTTGTATTTAACGAAAATTGGCACAAGGGTGTTATTGGCATTGTAGCTTCGCGGTTAACAGAAAAATATTACCGCCCAACAATCGTTTTGACTAAATCAAACGGTCATGTGGCAGGTTCTTGCCGATCAGTTGTAGGCTTCGATTTGTATGAAGCGTTAAGTGGCTGCGCTGATTTACTCGACCAATATGGCGGTCATAAATTTGCGGCTGGTTTAACCATGCAGGAGCAAAACGTTAATGCTTTTGCCGATAAATTTGAGGAAATTGTTTCTTCAAGTATCACTGATGAATTGTTAACACCGATGATAAAAATTGATGCAGAAATAGATCTTGCTCAAATTGATGGTAAATTTTATCGCGTATTGGCGCAAATGGGTCCATTCGGACCTGAAAACATGGCTCCGATTTTTATTACACATAACGTATACTTAGATCGGGCCGCAATGGCAGTAGGTGCAAACCACCTTAAAATAAATATAAAGCAACAAAATTCACTTATTTTTGAAGGCATTGGTTTTGGTCTGGCTGAATTTCAAAATCTCTTACAACCAAAAGTGCCATTTTCTGTTTGTTATACTATTGAAGAAAATGTGTGGCGAGATAAAAAGCGATTGCAGCTCAATATTAAAGGGATAAAGATAAAGGAGCAGGGATGAAAGAACAAGGATAAAAGAGCAAGGACAAAGGAGCAAAGCGTAAAGAATAAAAAGTAAAGATCAAAGAGAAAAGACAAGACTTAAGACTGAGGAATGAACAGCCCAATCTTTATTCATTGATCTTTGTTCTTTTATCTAAAAATTGATAAAGAATGATATTAAGAGCCGAAAATCTGGTAAAAAAATATAAGCAACGCACTGTTGTAAACGATGTTTCATTTAATGTGAGTCAAGGGGAAATTGTGGGTTTGCTTGGCCCGAATGGCGCCGGTAAAACGACTTCTTTTTACATGATTGTAGGTTTGATTAAGCCAAATGAAGGTCGCATTTTCTTGGAGGATGAAGATATTACGGAAGATGCCATGTACCGCAGGGCACAGAAAGGTATCGGCTATTTGGCCCAGGAAGCTTCTGTTTTTAGAAAGCTAACCGTTGAGGATAATATTCTTGCCATTCTAGAAATGAGTAACCTGACCAAAGAAGAACAGAGAGACAAGCTTGAAGAATTGATCAATGAGTTTAGCTTACACAAGGTTCGGAAAAACCGAGGCGATTTATTATCAGGCGGAGAGCGTAGAAGAACCGAAATTGCCCGTGCTTTAGCGGCAAACCCGAACTTTATTCTCTTAGATGAACCATTTGCCGGGGTAGATCCAATTGCTGTGGAAGAAATTCAAAGCATTGTTGCAAAACTAAAACATAAAAATATTGGTATACTAATAACCGACCATAATGTACAGGAAACGCTTTCCATTACTGATAGGGCTTATTTGCTTTTCGAAGGAAAAATTTTAGAGCAAGGTGTTCCGGAGGTTTTGGCAGAAAACGAAATGGTAAGGAAAGTATATTTAGGATCTAACTTCGTATTGAAACGCAAGAAATTTGATGTTTAAATATTAACTGCAGAGATATAGGATAGACACATTTTTAATATTTGAAATCCCATTGAAAAAAAAATGAACGTAAATAGGAGTATTTTGAGAATTGATGATAAATCTGGTTCATTGCCAGATCTGTGTTTATCTGTGGAAAAAAATAAAGCATGGCAATCGTAAATTCAATTTTTACCTGGTTAATGAAAAAGCGGATCCATCAGATCGAGCTTTTTATGAAATATCCACACGATGTTCAACAAGAGTGGTTTCATACTTTAATTGATAGTGCAGAAAATACAGAATGGGGTAAGTTATATGATTACAAATCTATTTTAACCCCGCAACAATACCAGGAACGGGTTCCCATTCAAAACTATGATACATTAAAGCCATTTATTGAAAGAATGCTGGCTGGCGAACAAAATATTTTGTGGCCATCAGATATCAAATGGTTTGCCAAGTCATCAGGAACTACAAGCGATAGAAGTAAATTCATTCCGGTTTCGGCAGAAAGTTTGGAAGAGTGCCACTTCAAAGGTGGTAAAGACATGCTTTCCATCTACTGCAATAATCGCCCAGACAATCAAATGTTTACCGGAAAAGGTTTAGTGCTTGGTGGTAGCCATCAGGTGAATCAACTCAATGAAGACTGTTTTTATGGCGATTTATCAGCAGTATTGATTAAAAACCTGCCCATCTGGGCTGAGTTTTACCGCACTCCCGATATGTCTATCGCATTGATGGATAACTATGAAGTAAAAATGGATAGGATGGCAGAGGCTACTATTCATGAAAATGTAACCAGTATTTCAGGCGTACCAACCTGGACCATTGTTTTGGCAAAGAAGGTTTTAGAACTTACCGGCAAAAATAATTTATTGGAAGTATGGCCAAATCTGGAAGTTTATATCCACGGCGCCGTAAATTTTGCCCCATATCGTGAGCAGTTTAAACAGCTCATTCCATCCAACGAAATGTACTACCTGGAAACCTACAATGCTTCTGAAGGATTTTTTGGAATCCAGGATCAGGATGATTCTGATGAAATGCTATTAATGCTTGATTATGGTATTTTCTATGAGTTTGTTCCGCTGGAAAACATTGGAGAAGATAATCCAAAAGCACTTTTATTGGGTGAAGTTGAATTGCATAAAAATTACGCGATTATAATCTCAACGAATGGTGGTTTATGGCGCTATATGATTGGCGACACTATTCAGTTCACCTCACTTTCTCCTTATCGGATAAAAATTACTGGTCGTACGAAACATTTTATAAATGCTTTTGGCGAAGAAGTAATTATAGATAATGCTGAACAGGCCTTAACAAAGGCTTGCCTTGCCACTGGTGCCGAAATTAAGGATTACACTGCCGGTCCGATTTATTTTGAAGGTGAGAAAGCCGGAGGACATGAATGGATTATCGAGTTTGACAAACAACCAAGCGACTTTGAAAAGTTTATCGATGTAATGGATAGTACTTTGCGTGAGGTAAATTCTGATTATGATGCCAAACGATTTAAAGATATGGCTTTGTGTAGGCCTACAGTGCATAACGCACCAGCCAACACCTTTTACAATTGGTTAAAAAGCCGGGATAAATTGGGCGGCCAGCATAAGGTTCCGCGTTTGGCCAATGAGCGAAAATATATTGATGATATTCTTGAGATGATGAACGCATCAGCAGCTTAAAATATGATGAGTGCTAAACAACTGATATTGAGTTTGTTTTTTCTGGCCTCTTTAGGTTTAAAAACATTTGCCCAGATTAGTGAGAGTAAGAAAGCAAAAGTCGCTTATAAAATTGTAGAAACCTCGCCCAGATGTAAACAACTTACTAAAGGCTTGTTCGAAAGGATAAAGAAAAATGGAGGAACATCTTATGGTGTAATGTTAGAATCTAGCCCAAATCCTAAAACAGATCCTTCCCAAAGCTATTCCAAAACCTATGATTTTAACTTACACGAAAGCTATCGTGACCGGATGCCCATCATTGCCAGATTCATCTTTGATCCTGTAAAAAGGCAGTTATTTGAGGAAGACACTGCAAATGATAAGCTGGTGCCGATTTCCTTCGATAAAAAATTGCTTTTTTTGTTTGATCAAAAATAATTGAAGCTGACTATTTATTTAAATAGCATATGGTTTAACTTTTTTGGACGTTAATTTGTAAAGCATTATTTATGAGATTTAACAGGAAGAGAGTTTTAGATTTTTTTAAGAAATCTGAAAACAGAGCAACGTTGATTTTGAACGACAAATCTAAAGCAAGTGGCACAATTAAAGATGCTTTGGGCAAAGCCATAAATAATAAAAGCGATCTTGATGGGGTTTGGACTAAAATGGTTTTGCTATTTGGCGTGGCAAAAGATTATGTAAACGGCGACTATACCGAAATCCCAAAAAGATCTATCGTTGCTATTTTGGGAGGAATTATATATTTTCTTTCTCCTTTGGATATCGTTCCGGATTTTGTTCCACTTTTAGGTTTTATGGACGATATTTTTGTACTTAATTTAGTATATAAACAAGTTTTAAAAGACCTGGAAAAGTACAAAATATGGAAAGATGCTCAACTGAAAGTTATCGGCAAATTAGATGATCCTTCAACAACTTAGTTTTATCGATTGGCTAAGCCACCATCTTTTAGCTTGCCCTTTCAAAAGCTATTTCGGTTATGATTGCCCGGGTTGTGGTTTGCAGCGGTCTATAGTTTCACTTCTGGAAGGCGATTTCCTTGCTTCATTTAAGTATTATCCGGCCACCATTCCTTTAATTTTCATCATCATTTTTACCGCATTTCATTTAAAATTCGATTTTAAATTGGGGGCTTCTGTAATAAAATTCGCATTTTTAGGTATTGCAGCAATTGTGTTTATCAACTACATTTACAAAATATATACCCATCAACTTATCGCTTAACTATGTCAGACGAACAGCAAAATCGGCCACAAAATAATCCAATTGATTTAAATAAACCAGAACAACCTAACACTCCTCCTTCTGGTTTTGGACCAATAACTCCACCACCTTTTCAGCAACCACCTCCATTTGGTCAATTTGGTGGAATGGGCGGTCAGCAAAATCTTCCAAATGCTACGGTAGCTTTAGTTTTAGGGATTTTGGCGCTTCCGGCATGTTGTTTCTATGGCATTTTCGGTCTAATATTTGGTATCATTGCCTGGGCACTTGGTGGTAGCGATGTAAAAAAATATCATTTAAACCCAACCATGTATACTGAATCATCATTTAAAAATGCTAAAGCAGGTAAAATCTGCGGGATGATTGCGACGATATTGAGTTTACTTTTTATTATCTTCTTCGTGTTAATTATAGCTGGTGCCATTACCCACCCAGAGGCTTACGATAGATTTTTCAAAGGATTTAACTAGGTGCTAATTTTACCTTAAAAATATAAATTGGATGGTGCATACCATCCGATTTTCTTATTTTTGTACCATTCAAATTGTAAATAAAAACTAACGATAATGTATCCAGAATATTTAGTAGAACCAATGCGTAAGGAATTAACTAACGTAGGTTTTCAAGAGTTAAAAAACGCAGAAGATGTTGACCAAGCCATTAAAGGCGAGGGCACTGTGTTGGTTGTAGTGAATTCGGTTTGCGGTTGTGCCGCGGCTAATGCCCGGCCTGCAGCAAGAGCAGCAGCAGCTCACGAAAAACATCCAGATAAATTGGTAACAGTTTTTGCCGGAATGGAAAAAGAAGCTGTAGATCAGGCTAGAAATTACATGATGCCTTTTCCTCCGTCATCTCCTGCAATGGCCTTATTTAAAGATGGTAAATTGGTTCATATGATCGAGCGTCATCAAATTGAAGGTCGCCCTGCACAAATGATTGCAGATAACCTGATTGGCGCTTTTGAACGATATTGCTAGTTAGGAACAAGGATAAAAGAGTAAGGATTAAAGATTCAATGTCTATAAATCCTTGCTCTTTTATTTTACCAGCTTTTTTAGCTTTTGGATCTTTGTTCTTTGTTCCTTGCTCTTTAATTTTTGTTCTTTTCTCTTAAAAATCTTTATTAAGCAATTTCTCCAGCTCTCCGAAAGAAACATTCATTCTCACTCGTCCTTGTTTGGCATAAGAAATTTCTCCTGTCTCCTCTGAAATAATTACCGCTACTGCGTCAGTAGTTTCAGACACACCAATACCAGCCCGGTGTCTTAACCCAAATTGAGAAGGCAGTTGGTCGTTATCTGTTAAAGGCAAAATACAACTGGCACTTTTAATTTTATTTTCCGAAATCACAACAGCGCCATCATGCAACGGACTGTTTTTTTGGAAAATACTTTCCAGGAGCCTTTTCGAAATTTTCGCATCAACAACCTCACAGCTATTGGCAAAAAATTGTTCGTCGTAAAATTTTACAAACACAATCAACGCCCCTGTACGAGTTTTTTTCATTGTTTTACAGGCATCGATAATGGGTTTTATCCGGGTTAAATTATTCCGCTCAATTTCCTTGCGGCCAAATAAGTAACCCCACCAAGCTTTATTTTTTTGCAGAAATGCATTTTTGCCGATAAGCAAAAGAAAACGTCTGATTTCAGGGTGAAAAATAACAATCAGCGCAATGATCCCAACGCTCATAAATTTCTCTATGATGGTAGTGAGTAATTCCATGTGAAGGGCCTTTACTATCCAGTAAAAAACTGTGATAATAAACATGCCGACCAATAAGTTTACCGCCAACGTATTGCGTATCAGTGTGTAAACGTAGTAAATCAATATTGCAACAAGTACAATGTCTACTACATCTGTTGGCGATACCTTAAGAAAATCAAAATCAAAACCTTTCATCAGTCACAAGATACTAAAACAGTTATCAGTTTACAATTTTCAGTATGATATGTGAGATTAACCCTGAAGCCTTTCGACCAATTTCACACATTCAACAGCTTCCTTTACATCATGAACCCTTAATATTTTAGCTCCTTTTTGCAAAGCAATGGTATTTAAAACCGTGGTGCCGTTTAATGCATCCGCTGCAGTTGTCCCCAATACTTTATGAATCATACCCTTCCTTGAGAAACCAACTAAAACCGGGAGTTTAAATAGTTTGAAAGCTTCCATTTCCTTAAGCAATTGATAATTGTGTTCGAGTGTTTTTCCAAAACCAAAACCTGGGTCAATAATTACGTCGTGTATCTTAAGTGCTCGAAGTTGGGCCACTTTCTTAGCCAGATAATCTACGACTTCTAAGGTTACATTTTCGTAATGAGGGTTTTGATGCATGGTTTGTGGTGTGCCCTGCATATGCATCATCATGTATGGAACTTTTAGCGTGGCTACCATTTCGAACATTCCCTCGTCCAGATCGCCAGCAGAAATATCATTGACAATGTGTGCCCCAGCATAAACAGTTTCTTCGGCCACTTTGGCTCTAAAAGTATCGATAGAAATAACTGCTTCCGGAAGCATGGTTGAAATGGCCTCAACTACTGAAACAGTGCGATATAACTCTTCTTCAATTGATACATCAGCAGCTCCGGGTCTCGATGAATATCCGCCAATATCAATAAACGTAGCGCCTTCTTTCAAAAATTTTTCTGCTTTGGAAAGCGCTTCATGAATTGATTTGGTTCTGCTTTCACCGAAAAAAGAATCTGGGGTAATGTTTAGTATCCCCATCACTTTAGGCTCACTTAAATCAATTATTCGTCCCTTAGCGTTTATACTTTGCTGGGCTTCTAAAAAGTTTTTTTCTGACATAATAAACCCTTTCGGGATTTGGGTTTCGCTATAAAAATGTATCTTTAGCTTTTGTTCAATCTAGACAAAAATACACTAAAACTAATAATTTATTGATTTTGATACAAACAAATACTGCTGAAGAATTTGATGAAGTGATCGCGGTTTGCAGATCTTTATTTCTAAAAAAAACAAAGGATTATGGAACGGCCTGGCGTATTTTAAGGTTAAGTTCAATCACTGATCAGATTTTTATCAAAGCACAACGCATCCGCACTTTAGAGGAGAAAAAAGTTAGTCTGGTAGGCGAAGGCATCATCTCTGAATATATTGGAATTGTAAATTATTGCGTTATTGCGATGATGCAAATGGAGTTATCGGAAACTGACCCAAATGAAATGCCTTACGGCGAGGTTGAACTCCAATTCGATGCAAAGATTGAGGAAACCAAAAACCTGATGTTTGCAAAAAACCATGATTATGGCGAAGCCTGGAGAGACATGCGGATCAGTTCTTTAACTGATTTAATATTGATGAAGGTTTTTCGCGTAAAGCAAATTGAAGACAACGAAGGCCAAACACTTGCTTCAGAAGGTGTAAAAGCAAACTATCAGGATATGCTAAACTACTCCGTGTTTGCATTAATTAAACTAGGCGTAAAGTAGATGAAGAATATAATCTTAAATATTTCAAGAATTTTCGTTGGTGTTCTCTTTATATTTTCAGGTCTAATAAAGGCTAACGATCCATTGGGTTTCGGCTATAAGTTGCAGGAGTATTTTGAAGTTTTCCATCTAAATTTTTTGAGTGGTGCAGCAACAGGGATTGCGATTTTGCTCTGCACACTTGAGATTATACTTGGCGCACTGCTTCTTTTAGGTTTCTGGAGCAGAAAAGTGGCCTGGGGTTTACTTGTCCTTATCATTTTTTTTACCTTACTTACTTTCGTATCAGCTGCATTTAAGGTGGTTACCAGTTGCGGTTGCTTTGGCGATGCCATACCGCTTACACCGTGGCAGTCGTTCAGTAAAGATTTAATTTTGCTCGCTTTGATATTGGTTATTTTCTTCAATAAACACCAAATTAAACCAGTTTTTACCAAGCCAGCTATTCAGCGAAATATTGCGATCCTCATCATGCTCGTGGCTTTAGGTTTTGGAATTTTCACTTATAACGTTTTACCGATAATAGATTTTTTGCCGTATAAAGTGGGAGTGCACATCCCGTCTCAAATGATTATTCCGCCAGGCGAAAAACCAGATGAGTATGAAATTATGTATCATCTGGTAAATAAGAAAACCAAAGAAGAGAAGGATATGAGCGATAAAGCCTATCTAAAAACCGAAATTTGGAAAGATAATAATTGGGAAATCGTTGGTGAGCCGGTGCAGCGCCTGGTTAAAAAAGGCTATGAGCCGAAGATAAAAGATTTAAAAATTACTGATGCTTCCGGCACCGATTATACAAAAGAGCTCATTGAAAATCCATACTATACTTTGATTTTCGTTGCTTATGATTTAAAAAATGCCAACCAGGCTGCAGTTGGAAAGCTCAATGCACTGGCAATAAATGCGACGCAACAGTTTAATATTCGCACGGTTTTATTAACGGCAAATTCAGCTCAGGATGCAGAAGCGTTTATTAAAAAGAATAACCTTTTCTCAGAGGTTTTTTACGCTGATGCTGTTCCATTGAAAAGCATGGTGCGGGCAAACCCAGGAATTCTGTTACTCAAAAATGGCGTAGTGATTAACAAATGGCACTATCACAATGTGCCTACCTTTGATCAACTGAGCCGAAAATATTTCGATAGATAATGATTGCATATGCTATAAAAAAACTGATGTATGGCTTGCTGGTAATGGCGGGCGTAGTATTGGTTGTTTTTGTACTCTTTAATATTTTGCCGGGCGATCCGGCCCGGATGACGATGGGTCAGCGAGCTGATGTTCAATCGCTGGAAGCAGTGAGAAAGGAATTTGGTTTAGATCGTTCAAAACCCATGCAATTTGTACTTTATGTAAATGATCTTTCACCGATAAGCATTTTGGACAATGATAGTGTAACTCAAGCCAAATATCATTACGCCAAATTAATCGGATTCGATCAAAAAGCAATGGTATTAAAGTGGCCTTATCTGCGAAGCTCTTACCAGACTAAACGCGATGTAACGGCAATTTTATCAGAAACCGTTCCAAATACCTTTGTATTAGCGCTTACCGCAATGATTTTTGCGACCATTATTGGTGTGTTTTTAGGCGTATTGTCTGCCGTTTACAAAGATTCATGGATTGATAAAGCTGCCAATGCTTTCGCCATTCTGGGTATTTCGGCACCCTCTTTCTTTGCCGGAATCATCATAGCCTGGCTTTTTGGTTTCGTATTAAGCGACTATACGGGTTTGAAAATGAGCGGAAGCCTGTATTCTTACGATCCTTTTAGTGGAGAAATTTTAACACTAAGAAATCTTTGGTTACCAATGATTACGCTGGGTTTGAGGCCACTTGCCATCATTGTACAGCTTACCAGAAGCGCTATGCTTGATGTTTTAGCACAGGATTATATCAGAACAGCAAGAGCCAAAGGACTAAGTAAAAACGCAATCATTTACAAACATGCTTTAAAGAATGCTATGAATCCGGTAATTACCGCGATTTCGGGTTGGTTTGCTTCATTGCTTGCCGGTTCTTTCTTTGTAGAATATATTTTTGGCTATAATGGTTTAGGCAGAACTACTGTAACTGCGTTAGAAATGTCAGATTTTCCAGTAGTCATGGGCTCTATCTTATTTATCGCTTTTGTGTTTGTGGTAATCAATATTCTGGTAGATATACTTTATGCTTACGTTGATCCAAGAGTAAAATTGGCTTAGCGCCCAACCCCCCGAAGGGGGACCGCAGGCGAGATGGAAATAGCGACAACATAAAAAAGAAATAAAAAATTAAACATTATATATGGCTGATGAAAATTCAGGGTACGATAAAAAGGAGAAGTCCCCTTTAGGGGATTTAGTGCTTAGCAATTCAAATTCCCATTTAAGGGCTGAGGGATTAATTTTCCTCATTGGATATATGGGTTGCGGTAAAAGTACCAAAGCAAAACAGTTGGCGCATCGGTTAGAATGTCCTGTTGTTGATCTGGATGCTGAAATTGTAAGCAAATCAGGCAAAACGATCGCCGAATATTTTATAGAATTTGGCGAAAGTGGGTTTAGGAATTTTGAAAGTGAGATGCTTAAAACTTTTGATTATCCTAAGACTTGTGTGGTTGCAACAGGTGGCGGCTTGCCTTGCTTTTTCGATAATATGGATTGGATGAATGCCAACGGAACAACGGTTTACCTCCAAATGGAACCTGCAGCTCTGGTTTCACGACTACATAACCGCCAAAAACGACCATTGATTAAAGATTTGAACGATGAAGAGCTTTTAGCTTTTATTGAAGTAAAATTAGAAGAGCGCAACCCTTTTTACATGAAGGCTAGAATAATTGTCGATGCTTTTGATCTGGATGCTGAGCAATTGGAAGAAACAATAAAAAATAAAATTAGCTAATTGGCTTATTTATTAATTAGCTAATTCGTTAAATCCTGATCTATTATTTTAGCCGAAAGTAGTGCCAACGGAATTCCACCTCCTGGGTGAACACTACCGCCGCAAAAATAAAGCCCCTTTATTGTAGAACTAAAATTTGCATGCCGCAGAAATGCAGCAAACTGGTTATTTGAGCTATTTCCATATAAAGATCCCTGATAAGATCCGGTTTTGGATTCTATGCTTCTTGGGTCCAGGATTTGCTCAGCTACGATGAGCTCACCAATATCAACTTTTAAAATCCTCTTTATTTTATCGGTGATATTTCGCCTGGCAGTAGCGATCAACTCCTCCCAGTTTTGGCCAACGTTTGCAGGAACATTAATCATCACAAACCAATTTTCACAGCCATCAGGAGCATCCGTTTTAATGTATTTTGAAGTGATATTGATGTAAATTGTTGGGTCAGCGTAAATGGTCTTGTCTTTCCAAATGGTATCAAACTCAGCTTTGTAGTCTCCCGCGAAAAGGATATTGTGCAAATCCAGTTCTGGGTAACTCCCTTTAACTCCCAAGTAAAAAATTAAGGCAGAACTGCTCCGTTCCTGAATTAATAATTTTTCCGGCGCTGGAAAATTCTTTAGTAAGTTCCGATAGGTAAACCAAACGTCGAGGTTAGAAATAACCACTCTCGCAGCACTTTTTTGTTCGTTGCAAATGATGCCTTCAACCACTAACGTTCCATTCTTTTTGGTATAAACAACTTCGCTTACTTTGGAGTTAAAATGAAATTTAACACCCAGATCTTCTGCTAGCTTTACCAATGAAGTCGTAATGCTGTACATTCCTTTTTTTGGAATAAAAGCGCCGAAATGATATTCGAAATGCGGTATCACATTTAAAGTCGCAGGTGCCCGATACGGGTTTGAACCGTTGTAAGTAGCGTATCTGTTAAAAAGCTGTACAATTCGCTCATCTTTAAAAAAGCTTTGGTTTGCCTTTGCCTGGGTTCTAAAAGCATCGATTTGTCCGAAACGAAAAACCGATTTAAGCGTATCCCAGTGCAAATAACTTTTGATCTTATGAAGTGATCTTTGTAAAAATACTTTATTCGTGACTTCATAAATGGTTTTACTTTTTCTAAGAAACTGATGGATTTCTTTGGCATCAGATTTTGTTTTCGCTTCAATTTCCGCGGCGAATTTATTTGCGTCAGTATGCGCAGTTAGCCGTAAACCATCTTCATAAAAATATCTGCAAACTTCATCCAGGCGTTCGTATTCAAAATAATCTTTCGGGTTTTTCCCGGCCAGCTGGAAAAGTTCATCCACATATTGTGGCATGGTAAACAAACTCGGACCGGCATCAAACCTAAAACCTTGAAAATTGATTTCAGCGAGTTTTCCACCAGCATAAGCATTGGCTTCGAAAACCTCTACATCAAAACCTTTTACAGCATATCTAATTGCAGAAGCTATTCCTGCAATTCCTGCTCCAATAACAATGGCTTTTTGCTCAGGCATCTTACTTCAACTCTTCGAGATAAACTTTTGTTTGGTTCTCAATTTCATTCGTTGCAAACTTTATTGTCGAACCTACACGGGTGGTTTCAGCTTTAACTGGCATTTTATTAATAGTGGCCAAGGCGTCAACGTACCATTTGCTCCATACTTCTAAAATGTGTTTTTCATCGGCTGCCGATTTTCCTTCAGTTATTGCTTTTTTACTGAGTTCGAATTCCGTTTTTAAACGAATCAATGCATCAGATTTAACTTGTTTAACGGTGGTTAGAGCGGTATTTTCATCTGCAGAAATTAGGGTGTAAGCTGCGGTTAATCCGCTAATGCCTACGTTTTTCATTTCCGTTGGAGAAACTTTGTCTAATCGGTCATTATCTGTATGGTAAAATACATCGGTGAAGTGCCACATCAGCAATCCTGGAATTTTGTTTTGAAGAAATGGGGTGTGATCACTTCCTCCTTCAAAAGGATTGTAATTTACCGTCCAGTTGGCAAATTTTCCTTGAGCTTTGCAGATATCAAAAATAAAATCGTTGAAATAATGTGGAAACAGGTTCTTCTCCGAAACTTCGCCAGCGCCCCATTCAGTATGTTTATCTACTCCTCTCGTCCAAATGGCTGATGGGTCAGGCATTTTTTCGATCAAGAATGATCCGCCTGTTTTTTTGGTATCCTCGCCAACCATATCTAAACTCATTCCCCACATAATGCCTTTTGCCCGGGTGGTATCTTCAACAATGTATCGCTTTGTCGATACAATTTCATCGCCCCATAAAAAAGTTAGGGTTCGTTGTGGTATAAGTTTTTTCGTTTGATAAAGTTCGGCTGTTAGTCTGGCCATTTCGGCTAATGTGCCTACGCCACTCGCATTGTCGTTAGCACCAGGTTCTTGCACATGCGCACTGAAAACGAATCGTTCATTAGCTTTCACTGCGCCTCTTACATTTGCTACAATTGTTAATTCTTCCGAAGGATAGATTTTGGTTTGAATATTAACTTTCAACTTTGTCGAACCTTTTAAACAAGCCGCCTTAAGTTTCTCTTTGGCAGCATAAGATAAAAGTAAAGTCCAAACTTCACTATCGGCCTTCATACTCCCAAATTGTATGGAGGTTTGATGTACTTCTGGTTGCGTATATTTCGGCATGGAATAGCCAAGAACACCAATTGCGCCTGCTTTTGTTGCAATAGCCAATAATCGCCCTGGATGATTCTCAGAAAAAATAATTTTCCCTTGAAGATCCAGCTTTTCTAACTCAGCCGGTTTTAAATTATTTACCAATATCACATCTGCCGTAACGCCACCAAGAGATGTAGATTTGCAGTTTATAGGAATCATGTTCCGGTTGGTTTTAAAAGAAATTAACGGCTGCTGTTCTCCAACAATTTCTACACTCGCATCTATAGGTTCCCAGGTATTGTTTTTGAGCGGTCGCTTTTCAATTCGGTAGGTCAGGGGTGCCTCTAATTCGTTTTGTGTTTCTGCAACAAATCCCGCTTTTTTAAGAATGTTCTCTACATAATAAATACTTGCATTGAAGCCGCTATTTCCAGGAACGCGAAAATATTTATCAATAAAAGCTGTAGTTTCGTAAGCGTTTTTTTCTTTGAAACCATTTCTGGTTAATATGAAATAGCCGTCAGTAGTATTTTGAGCAAATCCTGCCAATCCCGCAAGAAGAAGAGCGAAAAGTATCCTTATTTTCATTTCGAATTAAAAGGTGAAATATACTAAGAATATTCAGTTGTGACTAAATTGTTCTCCGCTTTGCAGCTAAAGGCCTGCCACATGAATAAAATCTGAAGCACAAATAAACTTTTAACCAACTGATGTAAAATTAACATAAAGTTAACTAATACCGTTATGGTTTTCGGTATGAATTTTGTATTATTGTGTAAATAGATAGGTTTTTTATCATGAGCAAAGAAATATTAGAGTTTTCTGTATTGGTAGATGAAAAGTTCGACCTAAAATTTAATTGGCTTGAAGGTTTCTGGGAAACCGCATTTAAAATTTTTGGGAAATAATTTTTTCAAATCAAATTTTCTAAAGTAACAGTTCCTGTTCAAGTGGAATGTTGCACCCCTGTGTCTAGGTTTTTCTGGCTTTGACCTTTCTATCTTCAACCTTTAGCCTCTTTTTTCTATCTTTGCAAAATAATGAGTAGAAGAAAACCAGGTACGGTAACAATAGTTCCAAACGTACATATAATTGATATTGCTGAAGAAGGAAAAGGTGTAGGCAAAGCCGATGAGTTGGTTATATTTGTTGATAAAGCCGTTCCAGGCGATGTGGTCGACGTTCGTTTAACTAAAAAGAAAAAGAATTTTGCTGAAGCAGTTATTGATCAATTGCATGAGAAATCAGCATTGCGCACCGATCCTTTTTGTCCTCATTTCGGAACTTGCGGCGGTTGCAAATGGCAACACATGGGTTACGATTCGCAATTGAAGTTTAAGCAGAAAAATGTGGAGGCAGCTTTACAGCGACTTGGTAAGATAGATACTTCCAATGCTGAGCCTATTTTAGGTTCTGTTAAAAATAGATATTACCGCAATAAGTTAGAATTTACTTTTTCAAATAAACGTTGGTTAGAAAGAACCGATGTGGAGCGGGATGAAGATTTTGATATGAATGCACTGGGTTTTCACGTTCCTTTGCGGTTTGATAAAATTTTGGATATTCAACATTGTTATCTGCAAGATGAACCATCAAATTCCATCAGGAATTCCGTACGTAAATTTGCTTTAGAAAAAGGATTATCGTTTTATGATTTACGTAATCATGAAGGGGTTTTAAGAAATCTGATCATTCGTACTTCTAGCACAGGAGAGGTGATGGTTGCAGTGGTATTTGCTTATCCTGAACAAGAGCAGATTGATGGCTTAATGAACTTCCTGAAAACAGAATTTCCTCAAATTACCTCACTTCTGTATATCATCAACCAGAAGAAAAATGATACTATTTTTGATCAGAACGTCAATGTTTTTGCTGGTCGCGATCATATTTTCGAAGAAATGCCTTCTGGTTTGCCAGGAGAGGAAGCTATCCGCTTCAAAATTGGGGTGAAATCTTTTTACCAGACCAACTCGGAACAAGCTTTCGAATTGTATAAGATTACAAGAGATTTTGCAGGGTTTAAAGGCGATGAACTGGTTTACGATTTATATACCGGAGCCGGAACCATTGCTAACTTCATTGCTAAACATGTAAAACAAGTGGTTGGGGTAGAATATGTGCCAACAGCCATCGAGGATGCTAAATTCAATGCGCAATTGAATGGAATTGATAATAGCATTTTTTACGCTGGCGATATGAAAGACATTTTAACTTCAGAATTTATCTTGACTCATGGTAAACCTGATGTAGTGATTACCGATCCGCCAAGGGCAGGGATGCATGCAGATGTGGTGCAGCGCTTGCTGGAGATGGAATCGGAAAAAATTGTATATGTAAGTTGCAATGCAGCAACCCAGGCCCGAGATTTGGAGCTGTTAAGCGCTAAATATGACGTTGCCCGAATCAAGCCCGTTGATATGTTTCCACATACGCAACACGTAGAAAATGTAGTTCTGTTGAAATTAAAAGGATAGAATTGGTGTATGATAAATGACTGAATGTGAAGATTGCTTGTTAAAATTCATTCAATCAAACATTCAAAATTCAACATTAAAAATGGATAGAGAAGAATTATTAAGTGCAACACCAGAAGATAGTGGACAACCGCAGAAAAAGCAGGAGAGTCCTCTGGTAAGTTTAGAAAAGGACCTTGAATTTTATGCTGATGCCATTAAAGAAGTTTCAATAGAAATTATGGTGGAGGGAATTTCTGCGCATCCAATTTTTATTGCACATCAACATGAGGTTAATATTGGAGAGTTAATTCTAAATAAAGAAGAGTTGAATACAGATTGGACAATACAAGCCTCTACTTTGGAAGAATTCGTAGAAAAAGGGATCATTAAGAAAGATAAAAAGGAAGCTTTTTTAAAGGTTTACAAAAAGCCTGAAGATTTTATGTGCGTATTTGTAGTGGTACCCGAAGGCGCTAATTTTATCTATTATCCTTATAAAAAGGGGTAGAGGGTTAAGGTGTAAGGATTATTATAGATGTGTTGAATTAAAATCTAAAATCAGTTTTAAAAAAGAGCCGCTTTGCATCCACAAAGCGGCTAATTTTATCATTAACTAAACTAAGTTCTTAATTGACGTGGTGTACATCGCCACTTTTTGACTTTGAGGTTTTCTTCAAAGAAGCATTTCCTTTATAACTCACATCGCCACCGCCGCTGGCTGAAGCTTCTAAACCTTTATTTACATATAAGTTTACGTCAGAACCCCCTGAGGCTTGTACCTTGGCATAATCCGTAACAAATTCGTAAGCATCAATGTCGCTTCCGCCGCTTGATTGAATGCTCATATTTTCAGCTTTTCCTGTTAAATCGATATCGCTACCACCGCTAGATTGGATGGTTAAATCCTTACAAACTACATTCAGCTTCAAATCTGATCCGCCAGAAGATTGGATAGCCAACTTATCGGTTTTTAGCTGATTTTGAGTGAAAACATCAGATCCACCTGAAGCCGCTAAAGCGTTTAAGGTTTTATAATTCACATAAGCCTTAATTATTCGGTTTTTAAACATCCCGCTCCAGTTAATCCCATCCTTAAATTTGATAGAAATGTTACTGCCGTTTTGTTCAACAATAAGATCTTTCAGGGTTTCTGCATCCGATTTTATGGTAACTGCTTCACTACCGCCTTGAGTTAAATACAAATCTATGCCACTACTTACTCTGACACTGTTAAAGTTTTTTACGGGATAATTTTTTGACTCTTGTGCCTTTGCCATATAGCTCATCACTATAATGAACAAAAAGGCGGATGATTTAATTAATGACTTCATGGGTTTTGTTTTTGGTTATTGATTAGACGCATCCATAGCCAAAACGTTGCAAGCAATCGAAATTATTTTTCAAATAGTTTGAATTTCAGCCTTAAAATCGTTCTTTTTGTATTCAACCTTTTTATACAATGGCATCGCAACTACTTATTCTTAATAAAAAACAAATCCAACAAAAGATAGATCGTATCGCTTACCAAATTTTAGAAGATAATTTGAACGAAAAAGAGATTGTACTGGCTGGAATTTGGGATCGGGGATATAAACTTGCGCTTCGTTTAGAAAAGGTTTTGAAGAAAATTTCCCCTTTTAAGCTGACTTTGTTACGTATTGATTTACAGAAAGAGAGCAGTAGGCTAATTGCCAGTACCGATTTGGATGAAAGTTATTGGAAAAATAAGGTGGTAATTATTGTTGATGATGTGCTCAATAGTGGTAAAACACTGGCCTATGGCCTTGGTGTATTCCTCAATACGCCACATAAAAAAATTCGTACGGTAGTTTTAGTAGATAGAAGTCATAAAATTTTCCCGATAGCAACTGATTTTGTTGGCTTAGAATTAGCTACGATTTTAAAAGAACATGTAGATGTGGTAATGGATGTAGAAGGCGAAGAGGATCGGGTTTACTTAAGTTAATCTTTATCCCTTTCATATTCTCTTTAATCATTAATATCTCACACTCCAGTTTGCAATTCACCTCAATTTTTTGCAACTTTCATGCATGTATCAGCCCAAAAAGAATACAATCATTTTTAATTTTTTTTCCTGGTATATTCAATTCATCATCAGGAAAGATTTTGCCGCATTTAAATATGATGAAGCAGCATTGGATACAGCGTCTTCTATTCTAATTCTGAGTAATCATTTCAGTTGGTGGGATGGTTTTTTTATATTTTATCTCAATAAGAAAGTTTTCAAGAAACAATTTTATGTGTTGGTTAATGCTGATAACTATAAAAAAGTTGGGTTTTTAAAATACCTCGGAGCCTTTGCGCCAGAAACGAGGGGTAAAGATGTATTGGCCACACTTGATTATGCTGGTAAACTGCTAGATGATCCACAGAATTTGGTTCTTATTTTTCCGCAGGGGAAATTACATTCGAATCATGAAAAGACTGTCAAATTTGAAAAAGGAGTGATGCAGGTAATCAATGCCAGTAAAAAGAAGCTTAACGTTGTGTTCGCCGCAACATTTATTGACTATTTTTCAAAACGAAAACCTTCTGCTTATACTTATCTGCAAAATTGGACTAACGAAGAGTATGTAAGCTTGCAGTTATTAAAAAGCGAATACAATAAACATTACTATCAGTCGCTTGTTAAACAAACACAAATTACTGAATGACAATTTTTATTTACGCAGTTTTAATTTTCCTGGTGATTAGGTTTTCGGTCACGGTATTCAACTTTTTGTCTAATCCGAAGCTGCAACGAACAGTTAAGCACTATCACGATAAGGTTTCGATGCTCATTCCTGCAAGAAATGAAGCTGAAAATATAGTTCTTTTGCTAGAATCTATTCGCAACCAGGATTATAAAAATTATGAGGTAATTGTTCTTGATGACGATAGTACCGACGATACCTACAACTTAGTTGAAAACTTCGCCAATAAGAATCAAAATTTCAGGGTTGTTAAGGGCAAAGTGCTTCCAACGGGATGGCTGGGAAAAAACTACGCTTGCTATCAGTTGGCTGAATTAGCTACTGGAAAATATTTTTTTTTCCTCGATGCAGATGAATCAATAAAACGTGGATTGATCAATAGCTTAATTGAACGAATGGAGGTTGGCCAACTAGCATTGCTGAGTGTTTTTACCAATCAGGTAATGAAAACACTTGGCGAAAAACTAACCGTTCCATTAATGCATTTTATCCTGTTAAACTTACTCCCACTGCGGCTGGTTAAATTCTCTGCCAATCCGGCTTTTGCCGCGGCAAGTGGACAATGCATGTTTTTCAATGCTAAAAACTACCACGAAAATCAGTGGCATGAAAAGGTAAAGAAACAGGTTGTAGAGGATGTAGAGATCATAAAATTGGTGAAACAATCAAATTACACAGCAGAAGCACTCTTAGGTAACCAGCTGATTCATTGCCGCATGTATAAAAACCTTGCTGAGTGCCTTTCCGGCTTTAGTAAAAATTTGCTTGCAGGTTTTGGTAATAACATTTTAATATTATTAATTTACCAGCTTTTGGTAATTGTAGGGCCAATCATATTGTTGTTTAACTTTAACTTTGATCTGCTTGCCTTGCCAATAACATTAATCATTTTAAGTAGAATGATGATCTCTTATTTATCAGGACAAAATGTTTTTATAAATTTGATTTTACATCCTTTACAGATGTTATTGTTTTTGGTAATATCACTAATCTCTATAAAAAAACACATTCTTAAACAAGGCACATGGAAGGGCAGAACGATCAAAGCGATTTAAAAATTAAAAGAATTGCAGTTGCTATTATTGTTATATTCCATTTGGTAGGGATGATTGGCTTTCTGATTCCAGCTACCCAACCCTATTTTACTCGATTGGTTCCGTTCCATTTGTTGTTGATGTTTGCTGTGATTATTTTTTCTTACAATGCAGATGTCAAACGTTTACTGCTATTCGTTTCAGGCGTTTTCCTCAGTGGCTATTTAGTAGAAGTTTTAGGCGTACACACGGGTAAAATTTTCGGAAGCTACTATTACGGAGATACATTAGGCTATAAAATTGCAGCAGTTCCACTATTGATGGGAGTTAACTGGGTGATTTTAATTTTCAGCATCGGCCAGATGATGAAAAACTTTAAGGTTAGAAATACCATTATCGCATCATTACTTGGTGCTGTGGCGCTGGTAACACTCGATTATTTTATTGAACCCGTAGCCATGAAATTTGATTATTGGCACTGGGACCTGCACGAAATTCCGGGACAGAACTTTGTGGCTTGGTTTATCGTTTCGGTGATATTGCTTAAGTTTTACTATGCCTTAGGTTTAAAACAACAGAAATATATTGGTGTTACTATGTTTGCTTCGCAATTAATTTTTTTTGTTGTTTTATACATGACAACCGGAACAAATATTTTTGCTTAATTTTGTGAAGTTATTTAAGTAATTTTATATTATGGAAACACTAATCGTACAGCCTAAGAATAAAAAGCAGCTTTTGGCTATTGAGGCGTGTTACAAGCATTGAATGTAACTTTTAAAAAAGAGAACAGCTATAGTCCTGAATTTATAATTGAAATAGCCAAAGGGGAAGAGGATATAAAAAATGGACGTCTAACCAGGGTTAAGAATGTTCAAAATATATGGGAAAGTATTTTGTAGACATTACAGATCAAGCTAAAAGCAATTAACTGAGATACTTAAATAAGGAGATAAAGCTGCCATTAAAAAATCCAGAAAATTTTTATAGAATTAAGTATTCATCCAGCATCAGGTGTAGATAAACCTGAAAAATTAAAATTTGAAGTTTCTGGCTATTGGTCAAGACAAATAAATAAAAAGATAGGTTAGTCTATAGAATCGATGAAGAGATTATTACTGTATTTGTAATTTCTGCTAGAGGACATTACCACGATAAATAACTAATCCTGAGATAAAATGAGCAATTTAAACTTACAGGTCAATATCGATAAATCATCAGGCTTTTGCTTCGGCGTGGTTTACGCCATAGAAATGGCCGAAGATATTTTAGAAAGTGAAGGCTATCTGTATTGCCTTGGCGATATTGTCCATAACGACGAAGAAGTTGAAAGGTTAACTAAAAAAGGGTTGAAAATCATCGATCATGATGTTTTGAAAAACCTTAAAAATGAGAAAGTTTTAATTAGGGCGCATGGCGAGGCACCTTCAACGTACCAATTGGCTTTAGAAAATAACCTGACCCTTATCGATGCTTCTTGTCCGGTTGTATTAAAACTACAAAACAGGATTAAAAACTCTCATGATGATGACGAACAAGTTTTGATTTTTGGGAAACACGGTCATGCTGAAGTGATTGGTCTGCAAGGCCAGACGGATGGAAAAGCAATTGTTTTCCAGGATTTAGCAGAACTTGATCAGGTAGATCTGCCTTCAAAATTTACCCTTTATAGCCAAACTACAAAGAGTACTGATAAGTTCTATCATATTAAAGATGAACTCATATCCAGAGGTTATGAAGTTAAAGCAAATGATACCATTTGCAGACAAGTATCTAACCGTTACGAAGAGTTGGAAAATTTTGTAAGTAATTATGATAAAATCGTTTTTGTTTCGGGTAAAAAATCATCCAACGGAAAGGTGCTTTATGATGTTTGCAAAAAGTATAATGATAATTCCTATTTCGTTTCCAATGTAGAGGAGGTGGATCAAAACTGGTTTGCAGCAAATAATAAAGTGGGGATTTGTGGCGCTACATCAACTCCAATGTGGTTAATGGAAAAGGTAAAGGTTGCATTGGAGCACTACTAATTCAAATTTTTAGATAACCTTTTTGAATGTTAACTGTTTAAATTATTGCAGTTCAGCTATAAATCATACTAAAGGTATCCTCGTGGGAAAAAATCAAAGCTCGTTTCTTGGTGTAATAGTAGCTTCTATCGTAATTTTATGCTGGTTTATTTCGTTGTGTTTTCTTTTGAGGTGGGATTTCAATTGGAACAATCCATTAGTCTATATAATGATTTTTGCACAAATGCACTTATACACCGGTTTGTTTATCACGGCTCATGATGCAATGCATGGTACTATATCTGCAAATAAAAACATCAATAATTTTTTCGGCTATTTATCGGTATTTCTTTACGCAGGTTTTTTCTACAATAGACTCTACTCAAAACACCACAATCATCATAATCACGTTCACACGGTCAATGATCCTGATTTTGCACCTCATGGTTTTTGGAAATGGTATTTTAGCTTCATGATGAACTACGTTACCATTATTCAATTGGTTATCATGGCTGTTGCTTTCAATGTTCTTCAAATCTGGGTGAAACAAGAAAATTTGCTGCTTTTTTGGGTATTGCCATCGTTACTCAGCACCTTTCAACTTTTCTATTTCGGTACTTACGTACCTCATAAAGGTGAACATGACAACGAGCATCATGCATCAACCTTGCAAAAAAATCATTCTATAGCTTTTATTACCTGCTATTTTTTCGGTTATCATTTAGAACATCATCAGAAGCCGCATTTGCCTTGGTGGCAATTGTACAAAACCAAATAAATTCAGCAAAGGTTTTTACCAAATCTTGATACTTACAACACCATATTTGACGCTAAAAAAGCGATATTTGCGGCACAAAACATATTCTATAATTAAATGAGCAAGAAGGGAATTTTACTGGTAAATTTAGGAACGCCTGATAGTCCACAAACCGCAGATGTTAGAAAATATCTCGATCAATTTTTGATGGACGAAAGGGTAATTGATATTCCTAAGTTGAATAGAACATTATTGGTGAAAGGCATTATTGTTCCGTTCCGTAGCCCTAAAACAGCCAAATTATACAAGGAAATTTGGAATGAAAATGGTTCCCCACTGTTGTATTATAGTCGCTTGCAGGCAAAAATGTTGCAAGATAGATTAGGTGATGATTACCATGTGGAGTTAGCCATGCGTTATCAAAGTCCTTCCATATCTTCGGCGCTGGGAAACTTGAAGGCGGGTTTGGTAGAAAGCATTCAAGTGATCCCAATGTTTCCTCAATATGCTTCAGCGAGTTCTGGTTCCGTTATCCAACTGGTGATGGAGCTGGTAAGCAAGTGGCAAACTGTACCACCAATATCTTTTGTTAATTCATTTCACGATAATGAGCTGATGATTAAACTTTTCGCAGAAAATGCCCGTAGTCATGGAGTAGCAAATTATGATCATGTATTATTTAGTTTTCATGGACTACCGGAAAGACAATTGCTTAAATGTGATCATACCGGAAACTATTGCTTAAAAAGCGATGATTGCTGCAAGACATTAAACGATACAAATAAATTTTGTTACTCAGCACAAGGCCATGATACCGCGCGATTAATTGCGGCCGAATTGAACTTGCCAAAAGAAAAATATACTGTTTGTTTTCAATCTCGTTTAGGTAAAGAACCTTGGGTGCAGCCTTACACAACCGATGTTTTAAAGAAATTAGCCGCTGAGGGAAAAAAACGTTTACTTGTTTTCAGTCCTGCTTTTGTAGCCGATTGCTTAGAAACACTCTACGAGATTACAGTGGAATACCAGGAAGAATTTAAAGCTTTAGGTGGCGAACATGTTCAGTTGGTAGAAAGTTTAAATGATAGTCCGGTATTTATTGAGGCACTTGCCGGGATGATTAAATAAATTAAGAATGGCAAGATTTATCATTTTAATGGGGGTTTCTGGTAGTGGCAAAACGGTTATTGGTAAATCCCTTGCCCCAAACCTCAACGCTGAATTTATTGACGGTGATAATTTGCATACTCAACGAAATGTAGATAAAATGGCTGCCGGCATTCCGCTTACTGATGAAGATCGGTTGGATTGGTTAGATCTTATCGCAAAGGTTGGTCATGATCATGCCGAACATGGAACCACTTGTATTATTGCGTGCTCGGCATTGAAACGTAAATACCGTGATATTCTAAGAACAACCAATCCGAAAATGGGTTTCATCTATTTGAAGGGAAGTTATGAGCTAATCTTTGATAGGATTTCAAAACGCTCACACCAATATATGCCTAGTAGTTTACTGCAAAGCCAGTTTGATACTTTGGAAGAACCGCAAGCCGATGAAAAGGATGTGTTTATTGTCTCTATAGATAAGGAAATTTCAGAAATTGTGGATGATATTGTTCAGGCTGATTTGGTTTAGTTTTCCTTATAAGCGAGGTACTTATCAATAAGTTCAATGGTTGCTTTCGTCACGGCTTTTTGATCTGTGATTTCGGTAAAGCTCCTGCTTAGTAGGTCACAGTAGATTATTTTCCTCATTTTGTTATCTAATATGAAGAGATTGGCGAAAATTTCATTTTCCGAAGATGGTCCATAGTAGCCCGAGAAAGCGATGTGAAGTGTATGCCTACTATTGGGTTGAATTAAACTTGCTGGAGCATCGAAAAAATCTTTTGCTTTTTTCAATCTGGCCCAGGCGAGATAATTATGAGTAATGTTGACATATTCTTTCTGTGGAAGTGTTTCAAGATGAGATACCTGCTCATACCGTGTATTTGGAAGTTTTTCTCTTATGACATTGAACAACATTTTAGATATTTTTGAACTTAATTCGGCATAAATACGTTAGAATCACTATAGTCCCTTTTAGCTGCATCCACTATTGGCGTGACGATCATTACGCTGTCAAGTGCAATTTTTGTGTATTCGATTCGTTGAGCGAAGCTGGTGTGAAAGACAAATAGAAGCCCGATAAATGCAATAAATTTGGTTTTCATAAAATGTGCTGAATGATAATTTCTGTAGCTCCTTTTTGATCATCTACATATTTTTTAGCAGCAATCGAAGCAGTTTCGTTTGCTGCAAACAATTCGAATGCAGTTAGTAACTCTTCACCAGAAGAAATACTTTTTGCCGCACCGAGTACAATCAAATCTTTAGCTTCCTGGAATTTATCATACTTCGGGCCGAAAATTACAGGTAGACCAAATGCCGCAGCTTCGAGTGTATTATGTATTCCAGCTCCAAAGCCGCCACCAATATAAGCCAGTTTCCCATAATGATACAAAGAAGAAAGCATGCCAATGTTGTCTACGATTAGCGTTTGGTATTCGGCGGTTGGCCTTCGATTATTGGAATTGAGAACCGAAAACCGCACACTGCCCACAGGAAACTGCTTCTCGATACTTTCGATATGGCTTTCATGAATTTCATGCGGTGCAATAATAAATTTCCAATCAGGATAATTTTCAGGTAAAGCCGATAATAATTTTTCGTCTTCGAGCCACGTACTTCCGCAAATTAATGTTGGCGAACCGCCGATGAAAGCTTCTACTTCAGTAAGCTTTTTAGGAGATTTAGCGTTTTCATACACCCGATCGAAACGCGTATCGCCACTCACTACTGCATTAACCAATCCAATCGAGATCAAAAGTCTTTTACTTTCCTCATTCTGAACAAAGAAATAGGAAACTGCTTTTAAAATCTGGCGATAAAAACCTCCATACCATTTGAAAAAAACTTGGTTTGGTCTAAAAATTCCCGAGATTACATAGAGTGGAATATTGCGATTTCTTAATTCTTCGAAATAAAAATACCAGAATTCATATTTGGTAAAGATAACCATCTCTGGATTGATCAATTCCAGGAATCGCTTGGAGTTTTGAGCGGTGTCAATTGGAAGGTAAAAAACATCTGCGAGCGGATAGTTTTTTCTAATCTCATATCCCGAAGGAGAAAAAAACGTCACTACAATCTTTTTTGCTGGAAAAAGGGCCAAAAGTTTTTCTAATACCGGCCTTCCTTGTTCAAATTCTCCCAATGAAGCAAAGTGAAACCAAACATGTTTTTCTCCGGCATCCACCTGTTTTTTTATTTCATTAAAAAGGTTTTTACGGCCTTTTATAAATAATTTCGCTTTGCTATTAAATAGCGAAAAAATCAAAATAATCACCTGGTAAACTCTAATTCCTAATCTGTAAAGCAAAAGCATTGTTGTAAATTCCTATCTTCGTGGCCAAGATAAAACGAATATATTTAAAAAGCTTAAAAATATATCAAGATAGCCGTTATTGGTAGCGGATATGTAGGGTTGGTTACCGGAACATTTTTATCCTAGACAGCAAACGATGTGTTTGGAAAATTATTCAGCCTTTGAAAATGTTACCAGTGAAAAGCTTAACTATAAAATCGGCCCAAGAAGAGCTGGTGATATTGTACAGATTTTTGGCGATGTGCAAAAATCAAATAATGAATCAGGCTGGAAAGTGAATCTTGATATCAATGAAATGATGCGTTCGGCTTGGAAGTGGGAAAAATACATTATGGCTAATCTTTTTTAAATGAAATTATCAGAGCACAAAGAATTAAAAACGGCCATTACAGATTTGCCTATCAAAGAAAAAGATAAGCTCTTATTGCGTTTAATAGCCAAAGATAAAGTGCTCACAGAACATCTCCACTACAAACTTTTAGAAAGCGAAAGTGATCTGGAAGACCGCAAAGAAAAAATCAAAACCGATGCGACCGAACAAGTTTCTGAACTTAAAATACTGAATGCAAAAGAGGCTTTAGTTAAAGTGCGGAAAATGATCACATCGGTTAACCATTTTTACAAGGTTACAAAAGATCCTATTGGAGAAGTAGAACTCAAGCTTTTCATTTTAAATATCATTCCTTTCGATTACCGTAAATCTATTTTTGGCTATAGAGATTACATGATTTTGTTTTCATCGTTTTACATTAAAACAGTTACAATAACCTTTAACAAGTACAATAAATTGCATGAAGATTTGCAGTTTGATTTGAGGGAAAACTTAAATAATTTGCTCGATAGAATCTATTCTTCTAAATTAGCATCGGCAGCCGAAGCATCGAATTTGCCAAAAGAATTAAGTTAAAGTCATGATCTATCGCTATGTTCGGATTGTTTAAGAAGAAAAAAATAGTTCCCGAATTTAACTTTTCAAATATTGGAACTGATATGCACTCTCATATTATTCCTGGGATAGATGATGGTGCACAAACCATAAACGATTCGATTCTATTGGCTAAAAAATTCAAATCATTAGGATTTAAAAAACTGATTGCCACCCCGCATATCATGGCCGATTATTTTCGCAATACGCCTGATACCATCAATCGCAATTTAGATCTTTTGAGGAAAGGTATACAAGAAATTCAGCTTGATTTAGAAATTGATGCCGCCGCCGAATATTATCTGGATGAAACTTTAGAAAAGAAAGTTAAGCAAAAAGAAGTTCTCACTTTTGGTAGTAATTACTTGCTCTTCGAACTTTCTTATATCAATGCGCCTCAAAATCTTTTCGACACTATAAAAATGATGCAAGATGCAGGCTATAAGCCGGTGCTTGCTCATCCCGAGCGGTATCCATACTACTACGTCAGTTTAGAAAATTATAGCCAGATCAAAGAAACTGGTTGTTTGTTGCAAATGAATTCAATTGCCTTAACAGGATATTATGGTTCTGGAGCCAAAAAAGTTGCTGAAGAAATGGCAGAAAACCATTGGGTAGATTTTATTGGAAGCGACATGCATCATTTAAAACATGCCGCTGCGCTCGAAGAAAGTTTGAATACTCCAATAATGCAGCGCCTACTGAGCGAGCATCAGCTAAATAATGTGTTGATTTAATCAGCCAGCTCCCGAAATTGGGGCTTATTCATATCGCAATGCCTCAACAGGATCTAATTTTGAGGCTTTTTTTGCTGGATAATATCCGGAAACGATTCCTACCAATACACAAAGGGCAAAGCCTCCGATAATAAAAAACCATGGAATAATAAAAGCGCCACCCATGGCTAAAGAGATCACATTTCCTAAAACGATGCCTAAGAATATTCCTAATACCCCACCCATTAAGCAAATTACCACAGCCTCAATCAAAAACTGTCTACGAATAACCTGAGGATTGGCACCAATGGCTTTTCTAATTCCAATTTCCCGTGTACGCTCTGTTACACTTACTAGCATAATATTCATCAAACCAATAGAAGCACCTAGTAAAGTGATAATACCAATAGCTACGCCGCCAACGGCAACAAAAGCTAGGTTTTCGAACAAGGTTTGCGCAACGGCGTCGCTCTTGGTAATTTCAAAATTATTCCCTTCCCCAATTTTTACTTTACGGATATTTCTAAATAACGCGGTCGATTCGCCAATTACATTTTCCTGATCATTATTATCAGATACCATAACGGTGATGGTGTAAGATGGATTAGCATTTGCATTAATCTGTTTGGCCTTTAGCAGGGGTACATATACAGCCCTATCTCCACTAAAACCCATGCTAGAACCTTTTTTTGCTAAAACGCCGATAATTTTGAAACGATTGTTTCCAACGTTGATCAACTTATCAATCGGATCAGAATCTTTAAAAAGTCGTTCTACAACTTCTCCTCCAACAATGCACACATTGCTTCCCATGGCGACTTCTGAAAGTCCGAAATTTCTACCTTCTGATAAACTCAAGCCTTGAGAAGCTAAGCCATTCTCATCTATACCCTGAACGTTAATGTTCGGATTTGTTTTTAATGTACCATACTTTACCGTTGAGCCACCGCTTGCAAAAACACTTACAGCAACTGTTGCCGGGGCATTCAGGCCATTTTTAAATTTAACAGCATCTTCGTAACGGATAGATTTAAAAGGTTTTGGTCTTTTTCCGTTTCCAATTCTAATTCCTGTTCCGCGGTTTCTAATCGTAAAAGAATTAGCGCCCATGCTACTAAAGGCATCAGTCATACTTTTCTTTACAGCATCAAGCGTGGTTAAAATACCTACTAGAGCCATTAAACCTATGGCAATAATTAGGGCAGTAAGCATGGTGCGTAAGCGATTGCCCTTGATAGATTCTAATGCCAGTCTGATGTTTTCTCTGTAGTTCATTTAGTATTGCGATAAGCGTTTGGCGGACAAAGCCTGTAAAAATAAAAAAAGTCCCGATGTTTAGACAAAGGGACCGCACTATATGTTACAATAATATTTTATTTATGCCGAGAAACTCGTTCCGCAACCGCAAGTACTTGTTGCATTCGGGTTAACAAATGTAAAACCGCGAGAATTTAAACCATCTTGCCAGTCAATCATCATACCCATGAGGTACATTTGATGTGCTTTGTTCATAAAAACCTTAATGCCATCAATAAAAAATTCCTGATCGCCTTCTTTTTTCTGGTCGAAGCCTAAAACGTAATTCATTCCAGCGCAGCCACCACCTTCAACGCCTACACGTAAACCATAATCCTCACTAATCTCCTGCTGATCTTTTAATTTATATAACTCTTTTGCTGCACCTTCTGAAAAAGTAACTGGTGCAAATGATGTATCAACTGTTGTGCTCATGTTATTTAAATTTTATCTGTTACAAATATAAATAATAATGCACATTTTTGCTTTTAATGGTAGGCTAATATTACCGTATTTAAACAATAGTATGAATATTCAACAGATTTTAACAGATATAGTGATTCTCTTTGCAGGTATCTTTTTAGCCTTGATGGGAGTTTATTATATTTTAAAGAACGATATACAGCGTTTTTTCGACTTAAAAAATATTGAACTTAATAAGGAAAGTAGAGCACATTTGTTACCGTTGCGCTTACAGGCGCACGAACGATTAATCATTTTTACTGACCGCATTAATCCTGCTAATTTATTGATACGCCTCCACCAGCAGGGGATAGGCATTGGAACATTGCAAGCCGGAATTTTAAATGAGGTACGGTCTGAGTATCAACACAACATTTCGCAGCAGCTCTATGTAGATAGCGTAACCTGGAATGTAGTACGAAAACTTAAGGATGATACCATTGCCATGATTAATAATGCTGTGCATGGATTACCTGCTGATGCAAATGGTATTGAGCTAAGCAAAGCAATTTTGCAGCACATGACCAGCATTGATGAAAATCCCTATGATTTGACGATAGAGTTGGTCAAAAAAGATATTCAGAAGCTATTTTAAATTGATGATAAGCGATTAGCTGCGAAGTTGATCAATTTTAAAAAAAGTATTAATTGATTTAGTGATATTACAAGTAGCTATCAGTTAAACAATGAACAAGTGGCTATTGAACTAACCGAATATGAGCGATAACAAACATACAACCACTTCCGGCATCGAAATTAAGGAGATTTATACTTCGGCAAAGCCGATGGAAGAAAAGGCTGGTGAATTTCCATTTACCCGAGGAATTCAGAAAGATATGTATCGCGGAAGGTTATGGACCATGCGTCAATACGCGGGGTTTTCAACTGCAGAAGAATCAAATAGACGTTACCATTATTTATTAGCCCAGGGAACTACCGGGTTGTCGGTAGCATTCGATTTACCTACTCAAATCGGTTACGATTCTGATCATGAAATGTCAGATGGAGAGGTTGGAAAAGTTGGTGTTGCCATCGATTCACTTAAAGATATAGAGATTCTTTTCGATGGTATTGAATTAAAAAACATTACCACTTCGATGACGATCAATGCGACTGCATCAATTTTATTGGCCATGTACATTGCATTAGCTAAAAAACAGGGAGCAGATTTGAAACAGATATCTGGTACCATCCAAAACGATATTTTAAAAGAGTACGCTGCACGAGGAACATATATCTATCCTCCAAAGCCATCGATGAGGTTAATTACTGATATTTTTGAGTTTTGCAGTAAGGAAGTGCCAAAATGGAACACGATATCTATTTCTGGTTACCATATCCGCGAAGCGGGATCTTCTGCAGTACAAGAATTGGCATTTACGCTAGCCAATGGCAAAACCTATTTGAAAGCTGCGATAGATAAGAGTTTAGATATTAATGTATTTGCAAAACGTTTGTCGTTTTTCTTTAATTGCCACAACAACTTCTTTGAAGAGATTGCCAAGTTTAGGGCAGCCCGAAGAATGTGGGCAAAGATAACGAAAGACCTGGGCGCTACCGATGAAAAGGCTCAAATGTTGCGTTTCCATACTCAAACGGGTGGCTCAACGTTAACTGCGCAGCAACCACTTAACAATGTAATCAGAGTAACCAACCAAGCCATGGCTGCGGTATTAGGCGGAACACAGTCGCTTCATACCAATGGCTATGATGAGGCACTTTCATTACCCACCGAAGCCGCAGCAAAAATCGCTTTGCGTACACAGCAAATAATAGCATTTGAAAGTGGCGTAACCGATACAGTCGACCCTTTAGCGGGCTCATTCTTTATCGAAAATCTGACTGATGAAGTTGAAGCTGCGGCCTGGAGTTACGTTGATAAGATCGATGCGATGGGTGGCTCGGTAAATGCCATAGAAAGTGATTACATGCAGAATGAGATTGCCAGTGCATCTTATCAATATCAAAAAGAAATTGAAACAGGTGAGCGGATTTCGGTGGGGGTAAATAAATTTACCCAACAAGAGGAGGGTTTAACAGAGGTTTTTAATATTGATGATTCTATTCGCGTGTTGCAAACTGAAAAACTGCACCGCTTAAAAAGCGAGCGTAACAACGATGTGGTAGCTGAAGCATTGAATGCATTGGAAGAAACAGCGAGCGGTACGAAAAATTTGATGCCGCTCATTATTGATGCCGTTGAAAAATATGCAACATTAGGAGAAATTGCCAATGTCTTGCGCAAAGTATTTGGAGAGTATTAACAATAGATGCTTCATTTTTAAACCAGAGCTTTTTATATAGTCAGCGCTTTCGGTCTGGTTGTATGTTTTCGATTATACAGCTATAACGCTACAAATGGAACTACGTATTCTATGACTAAACTGGCATCGGATATTAAATAGAAATCTACTTTGCTAATGTTGTAAAAAGCGAAATATTACCACAATTTATTCCGTTTCAGCTGGCAAATTTAATGTCAATTTATTTACTTTAAAATAATTGCTTTGATAGTCAGCTTTTTGGTTTTTCCAAAACAAAAACTATAACAAATAGCCCAACAATCTGGTATAGTGGCTTGGATTTTGCTTTTGTAAGGGAGATTTAAACGAGGTAGAATATTGGGGTTAAATGGAGGGAAATGTGGAAAACCGATGTTAATAAATAGTTATCAACACAAAAAATTGAGATTAAGCAGTCTACCATATTCCTTATCAGTACGTTACGATTTATTTGAGATTTTTGTTTAAAATGTTGATAATTTTCTCAATATTCGTAGTCCCGAAACGGACCATCCTTTTAATTCGAATCGGTACTGTAAACCAATAAATTATAAAAATCGCA